>NZ_JAFFSU010000009.1 GCF_017948455.1 Streptomyces sp. GESEQ-4 | reverse complement strand
CCCCCCCCCCCCCCCCCCCCCCCCCCCCCCCCCCCCCCCCCCCCCCCCCCCCCCCCCCACCCCCCCCCCCCCCCCCCCGCCCCCCCCCCCACGCCCCCCCCCCCCCCCGCCGCCCCCCCCCCCCCCCCCCCCCCCCCCCCCCCCTCCCCCCCCGCCCCCCCCCCCCCCGCACCCCCCCCCCCCGCCCCCCCCCCCCCCGCCCCGCCCCCCCCCCCCGCCCCCCCAGCCCCCGCCCCCCCCCCCCCACCCCCCCCCCCCCCCCCGCCCCCCCCCCCCCCCCCCGCCGCCCCCCCCCCCCCCCCCGCGCGCCCCACCCCCCCCCCCCCCCCCCAGCCGCCCGCCGACCCCGCCCCCTCACCCCCCTCCTCGACGGACGCTGACACGACAACGACAACGGCGCCGGAGCGCGAACGCCCCGACGCCGTTGACCCACGCCCGCGCCCTAGAACACGGGCGTACCGCCCCGCGTCAACTTCCAGTCCACCGACGCGAAGTCCTTCGGATCCAGCACACCCTTCGCCGTCACCCACTCCGCGATCCGCGTACGGATCTCGGTCGACTCCGCCCACACCTCCTGCGCCGACGCCACATGCGGAAACGCACCCCCGCCATTGGCCCGGTAGTTGTTCACCGCGAACACGAACTTCCGGTCCCCGTCCAGTGCCGCACCGTCGTACGTCAGGTTCTTGATCCGTGAACCCGCCGCCTGCGCGATGTCGATCTCGTACGACAGCCCCGACACGTAGTCGTAGTTGTAATCCGGACGGCCACCCGCGTTCGTCAGCTTCTCCACATCGACCGCCGCATCCGGCGCCGTCTGCACGAAATACTCCGCCGAATACTCCAGGTACGCCTTGAGCTGCGCACCCGTCATCAACTTCGCGACCAGCGTGTTGTCGTACACATAAAGACTCGACAGATCCCGGATCGTCACATCCCCCGCCGGAATCTCCGACGTCCGCGAGAACGGCGACGCCTGCGCGATCACCGGCAGCGACGCGTACTCCGAACCCGCCAGCGCCGCCCTGACCACGTCCTCCTGAACCTTCGTGATCAGATCGATGATCGGGGCGTCCTTGTACCGGGCGTCCACCGTCGTCAACGTCGCCGTGGCCGTGCCGACGACCTGGTTGACGTACTCGACCACGATGTCGTGATCGTCCTTCAGCAGCTTCGTGATCCTCGGGTCATCGGCGACCGTGTTCGCATCGCGCACCGTCGCCTTCACCGACTCGACCCGCCAGCAGCCCTTCTCCAAGACCAACTCGAAGTCGAACAGCGACAACCGCTCCGCAAAGCACAACGGCTCCGACAACACCACGGTCTTGCCGGTCTTCTCATTCGTGACCAGCAGCTCAGCGATCTCCGTGTGCGCATGCCCCACCAGGATCGCGTCGATGCCCGGCACCTGCTGAGCCACCAGCGCCGACGAGTTCTCGATGTACGGCAGCTGATCACCGTACGACGACGTACCCGACGAACCCGAGTGCGCCGACACCACCACCACATCCGCGCCCATCGACCGCAGCCTCGGCACCCACTTCGCCGCCTGCTCCTCCAGACCCGGGAACGTCAGCTTCCCCTCGACATACGCCTTGTCCCAGATCGCGATCCCCGGATTGGTCAGCCCCAGTACGGCCACCTTCACCGGCGGAGCGCCCGGCACCCGGAACGTCTTCATGAAATACGGCGGGAAAGCGGGCCTGAGCGTCTTCGCGTCCAGCGCGTTCGCACCCAGCAGCGGGAAATCACACTGCTCCTCGAACTTCCGCAGCGTCTCGATGCCGTAATTGAACTCGTGATTGCCCAACGCCACCGCGTCATACCCGATCGCGTTCATCGCCGCGGCCATCGGATGAACCGGCCCGCCCTCGGCGGTGATGGGATCCACCTTCGCGTAGTAATACGTCAGCGGAGTGCCCTGGATCGTGTCACCCGCATCCAGCAACAGCGTATTGCGGCGGCCCTTCTCCTCCCGGACCTGATTCACCAACGTCGAAACCCGCGCCAGACCCTGCGCATTGCCCTTGGCGTCCGTGTACTCCGCGTTCTTGAAATAGTCCCAGTTGAAGATGTGCCCATGCAGATCCGTCGTGCCCATCACCGTGAACGCGTACCGCTTCACCGGCTTGTGCCCCTTCTTCGCCTCCGCGGCCTCGGCCGCCGGAGCCGCCGCCGCACTGGCGATCGCCACCCCCGCCCCGGTCACGGCGGACTTCTGCAGGAACTTCCGACGGTTCAACGGCATCTCTGGACAACTCCTCGGGCCACGGTCGATGACGCGCGTAGACCGAAACGCGGTCGACAACGCGCGTAGATTCTGACCCGGACATGCCCAGCAGCAACAGGCCCCACAGGTTTCGATCTGATGACCCACCCCGTGAACTCGCCCACTCCGTAAGCGAGTAAGGCGTGACAGAGTGGGGCGTATGGCCACACCACCCACAGACGACCCCCACCCCGCCGTCCCCTACGGCACCCCCGAAGCCCCCCGCATCGCCGTCCGCGGCGAAGCCCGCCTCGAAGTCGACCCCGAAATCGCCCGCATCGTCGTCACCGTCGCCACCCGCGGCAAAGACCGCCGCACCGCCCTCGACGACCTCACCCGCCGCAACACCACCACCCTCGACCTCATCAAAACCTACGGCGACGCAGTCGAACGCCTCGAAACCGGCGCCTTCTCCATCACCCCCGAACTCACCAAACACGGCCGCGGCGAACGCATCCACGCCTACCACGGCCGCGTCCACATCACCGCCGAACTCACCGACTTCACCGCCCTCGGCGAACTCACCACCCGCCTCGCCGACCAAGAACTCACCCGCGTCGACGGCCCCACATGGGCCCTCCGCCCCGACTCACCCGCCCACCGCCAAGCCCGCCAGCAAGCCGTGAAAGAAGCCGTCCAGCGGGCGAGGGAGTACGCCGAAGCACTCGGCACCTCACTCGCGGCACTCGTGGAACTGGCCGACATCGGCGCCGAAAACCACGAGCCGCACGCAGTCCCCGGCAACGCCCGCATGCGCTCCGCGGCCTTCGCCGCCGAAGACGCCGCCGCCCCCCTCGACCTCGAACCCCAACGCCAACGCGTCCACGCCCAGGTCAACGCCCGCTTTACGATGGCACCGCCCCGCCTGTGAATACGCGACAGCCCGCGAAATGCTCATCGGAGCACCCCGCCGCACAATTCAACACTTGTCAATAACCCTTCACGTAAAGGTTGTTGAGTAGTCATGCGCGACCAATTCTCTACCCACCGGTAAGCCCTAGGCTCACACCATGCGCCGAGTAAAGATCGTCTGCACCCTGGGCCCCGCCACCGACTCATACGACCAGATCAAGGCACTGGTCGAAGCCGGAATGGACGTCGCCCGATTCAACCTCAGCCACGGCAGCTACGCCGAACACGAGGAGCGTTACCAGCACGTCCGCAAGGCCTCCGACGAGACCGGCCGCAGCGTCGGCATCCTCGCCGACCTTCAAGGCCCGAAGATCCGACTCGGCCGCTTCACCGAAGGCCCCGTACTCCTTGAACGCGGCGACACCTTCACCATCACCGTCGAAGAAGACGCGCAGGGCGACCGCGCGCAGTGCGGAACCACGTACTCAGGCCTCGCCGCAGACGTCACCGCCGGCGAGCGCATCCTCGTCGACGACGGCAAAGTCTGCCTCGAAGTCACCCAGGTCGACGGCCCCCGCGTCCACACCACAGTCGTCGAAGGCGGCATGGTCTCCGACAACAAGGGCCTCAACCTCCCCGGCGTCGCAGTGTCCGTCCCCGCCCTCTCCGACAAGGACGAAGCCGACCTCCGCTGGGCCCTGCGCATGGGCTGCGACGTCATCGCCCTCTCCTTCGTCCGCAGCGGACGCGACATCGACGACGTGCACAGGATCATGGACGAGGAGGGCCGCCGCCTCCCGGTGATCGCCAAGGTGGAGAAGCCGCAGGCCGTCGAAGCGATCGAGGACATCGTTGCCGCCTTCGACGGCATCATGGTCGCCCGCGGAGACCTCGGCGTGGAAATGCCGCTGGAGCAGGTCCCGATCGTCCAGAAGCGCGCGATCAAGCTGGCGAAGAGGAACGCCAAGCCGGTGATCGTGGCGACCCAGATGCTGGACTCGATGATCGACAATTCCCGCCCCACGAGGGCGGAGGCGAGCGACGTCGCCAACGCGGTCATCGACGGGACGGACGCGGTGATGCTGTCCGGCGAGACGAGCGTCGGCAAGTACCCCATCGGGGTCGTCAAGACGATGGCGAAGATCGTCGAAGCGGCCGAGGAGGACATCCTCGCGAAGGGCCTCCCGCCACTGACCGAACGCAACAAGCCCCGCACGCAGGGCGGTGCGGTGGCTCGTGCGGCCGCGGAAATGGGCGACTTCCTGGGCGCCAAGTTCCTGGTCGCCTTCACCCAGTCCGGCGACACGGCCCGCCGCCTGTCCCGCTACCGCTCGCCGATCCCCCTCCTCGCCTTCACGCCCGAACCGGCCACGCGATCCCAGCTCAACCTGACATGGGGCGTGGAGACGTTCCTCGGCCCGCACGTCGACTCCACCGACGCGATGGTCGACCAGGTGGACGAGCTCCTCCTGAAGTACGGCCGCTGCCAGCAGGGCGACGTCGTCGTCATCACGGCAGGTTCACCGCCCGGCGTCTCGGGGTCGACGAACCTGGTCCGGGTGCATCACATCGGGGAGGACGACAAGTAGGCGGGCTTTCAGTGCTTCGGCCCTACGTGAGTGTCCAGGAGCGCTACCGAGGCCTTCTTTGCGACGGAGATGTTGTACGGGTTGCCATTGCGGGTGCAGTGCGTCCACTCGATGCCGAGCTTGTCCAAGGTGTCGGTGTAGAGCTGACGGATGTCGTCGGAGACGTTGGTGAAGAAGTACCGGGGGTATTCGTAGCGCTTACGTTCACCGGCGACGATTCGAGTGGTCCAGTTGGTGATCCGGCAACCGTCTGAATGGATGAGGCCCCGGATGAACTCCCAGGGGTGAGCGTCGACGATGGCCTGCTGCCAGGGTTCAAGGGCGATGCGGCGCTCGTGCTTCTTGCCGGGGCCGTGCTGGGGGAACATGCAGGTCCAGTGCTTGGTGTACGACTTCACCTCGACGCATCCCGGCTTGTAGCGCTGCTTCACGCTCGGCAAGGGCATCACCTTGCGCATCGCCTCCTCGGCGGCGGTGATCAGGCCCCTTTGCGTGGCGTTGCAGAAGACGGACAAGTGGTGCTGCTTGCGCTTCGAGATGATGTGGCCGTCGCCGAGGTAGAGGCCCAGAAGGTAGGCGTACGCGGCTCCGTCGAAGTCGAGGCCTGTGCATTGAGGGCAGTCCGTGGGCTGCTCGTACGTTTCGCCTCGGACCTTGCGGTCCTCGCTGCGCCACCAGCCGACGGTCCCTCGCGGGACATTGAGGCGAGCCGCCACCAGGCGGTTCGGCATGCCTTGGCGCATAAGTGCGACAGCTTGAGCGCGGGTCGAAGGGCTGTGCTGTTCCATACGGCCACTCTGTGAGAGTGATCGTGGCGACACGCAACAAAAAGCGGATGTTCACGAGAACGTGGACATCCGCTTTCGAGTGATGACCTTGCAATCCAAGGAAAAGTGCCCCGAGTCGGATTCGAACCGACGCTGTATGGGTTTTGAATCCATGGCCTCTACCGCTGGGCTACCGGGGCCCCTTCGAAACGAAGGTCAGCGGTCACCCGCCGTGACACCACCATACCGCAGCTAGGTAGTCTCTTGGGAGCAGCACCCCTGCCCTGAACGAGGAGCCCCCGTGACCGCCCCCGAGTCGCCCCAGCCCGTAGACGCGCCCGACGACGACAAGTCGCACGTGCCTCCGCTGACGACCCGTGTCGTCATTGCCGAAGACGAGGCACTGATCCGGCTCGATCTGAAAGAGATGCTGGAGGAGGAGGGGTACAGCGTCGTCGGTGAGGCCGGTGACGGTGAGCAGGCCGTGGAGCTGGCCCGGGAGCACAAGCCGGATCTTGTGATCCTTGATGTGAAGATGCCGAAGCTCGACGGGATCTCTGCTGCCGAGAAGATCGCCGAGGAGCGCATCGCCCCCGTCCTCATGCTGACCGCCTTCTCACAGCGCGACCTCGTCGAGAGGGCCCGGGACGCCGGTGCCATGGCGTACCTCGTGAAGCCGTTCAGCAAGAGTGACGTCGTTCCGGCGATCGAGATGGCCGTCTCCCGGTTCACGGAACTGAAGGAGCTGGAGAAGGAGGTCGCGGACCTCTCCCTGCGGCTGGAGACTCGCAAGCTGGTCGACCGTGCGAAGTCGATCCTTCAGACGGAGTACGGGCTGACCGAGCCGGCGGCGTTCCGGTGGATTCAGAAGACGTCGATGGATCGCCGGATGTCGATGCAGCAGGTTGCCGAGGCGGTCATTCAGGACGCCGAGGAGAAGAAGGGCAACAACAAGGGCTGAGGCTCCGCAAGCGAGCATGCACGAAGGCCCGCGCTCCCGGATGGGGGCGCGGGCCTCGTCGTATCGGCGAATGGATCTCAGTCCTCGCCGAGGTATGCCTTGCGTACCGACTCGTCGTGCAGCAGGTCCTGCCCGCTGCCCGACAGCACGATGTTGCCGACTTCCATGACGTGTCCGTGGTCGGCCAGGGACAGCGCGGCCTGGGCGTTCTGTTCGACGAGGAGGATCGTCGTGCCCTGGGACTTGAGTTCGACGATCGTCGCCATGATCTTCTGCATCATGATCGGCGAGAGGCCCATGGAGGGTTCGTCGAGCATGAGCAGCTTCGGCTGGGACATGAGGGCGCGGCCCATGGCGAGCATTTGCTGTTCGCCGCCGGACAGGGTGCCTGCTGCCTGGTTTCGGCGTTCGCCGAGGATGGGGAACAGCTCGTAGGCCCGTTGGATGTCCTTTTCGATGCCCTCTTTGTCGTTCCTGAGGAACGCGCCGAGTTGGAGGTTTTCGAAGATGGTGAGGCGGGGGAAGATGCGTCGGCCTTCGGGGGAGTGGGCGAGGCCGAGGGAGACGATCTTGTGGGCGGCGACGCCGGTGAGGGGTTTGCCGTCGAACAGGATCTTTCCGCCGGTCGGCTTCAGGAGGCCCGAGAGGGTGCGCAGGGTGGTCGTCTTGCCGGCGCCGTTGGTGCCGATGAGGGTGACGACTTCGCCGGCTTCGACGCTGAAGGAGATGCCTTTGACGGCTTCGATCTTGCCGTAGGAGACCCGGAGGTCCTCGACTTCGAGGAGTGCGGTCACTGGGCTTCTCCCTTGGTGCTGGTGCTGCTCTGCGCTTCGGCGGCCGCGACCTCGGCGGCTTCCGCCTCGCCGGGGGCTCCTTCGAAGGGTTCGCCGAGGTAGGCGGCGATGACTCGCTCGTCTGCCTGGACGACCTCCGATGTGCCTTCGACGAGTTTTTCGCCCTGGACGAGGACGGCGACTCGGTCGCTCAGGTTGAAGACGAAGCGCATGTCGTGCTCGATGAGGAGGACGGCGATGCCCATGTCGCGGATGGCGAAGACCAGTTCCTCGGTGGCTCGCGTCTCCTGGGGGTTCATGCCGGCGGTGGGTTCGTCCAGCAGGAGCAGGCCCGGCTCGGACGCCATTGCCCGCGCGATCTCCAGCTTGCGCTGTTCGCCGTAGGGGAGGTTGCGGGCGAGGTGGTCGCGTTTGTGGGCGAGGCCGATGAACTCGAGGAGTTCCATGGACCGTTCCTCGCTGGCCTTTTCCGCCTTCTTGAACCCGGGGCCGCGCAGCAGTGCGGACCACAGGCCTTCCTTTGTCCGCGTGTGGCGGCCGACGAGGACGTTCTCGAGGACCGTCATGTTGGCGAAGAGGCGGATGTTCTGGAAGGTGCGGGCGATGCCTGCCTGTGTCACCAGGTGTGGCTTGGGCGGCAGGACGGTGCCCTTGTAGGAGACGGTGCCTTCGGTCGGGATGTACAGGCCGGTCAGGCAGTTGAAGAAGGTTGTCTTGCCGGCGCCGTTGGGGCCGATGAGGCCGACGATTTCGCCTGTGTTGACGGTGAAGTCGACGGAGCGGACGGCGGTGAGGCCGCCGAAGCGCATGGTGACGCCGCGGGCTTCGAGTACTGGTGTAGTCATGGTGCTCACGCCCCCGTCTTGGTGACGGCGGCTGGTTCGCCGGTCAGTGTTGTGGTGTCTGGTACGTCGAGTTGGCCGGTCTCGTGGAATTCGAGTTGCTGGCGGCGGTTGGCGATGATGCCTTCGGGGCGGAAGCGCATCAGGAGGATGAGCGCGACGCCGAAGGCGAGCAGTGACTTGTCCTGGAGGAAGACGAGCTTCTCGGGGAGCAGGTAGAGCAGGGCGGCGCCGAGGATGGGGCCTGCGACTGTGCCCATGCCGCCGAGGACGACTGCTGCGAGGAGGAATGCCGAGTTCGGGGGTGTGGAGCCGGCGAACTGGTAGGGCGTCGGTACGACGCTGTAGGTGACGTGGGCGCTGACGGTGCCGGCGAGGCCGGCGAGGGCGGCGCCGAGGGCGAAGGCGATGAGTTTGACGCGGAAGCCGTTGATGCCCATGGCGGTGGCGGCGGTTTCGTCTTCGCGGATGGCGATCCAGGAGCGGCCGATGCGGGAGTCGGCGGCGCGGGTGTAGACGAGGACGACGATGGCCATGATGAGGACCATCAGCAGGTAGTAGTTGGCGAAGCGGCCGAGGGTGAAGCCGCCGATGTCGTGGGATTCGCCGAGGTTGAACCCGAAGAGCTTGAGGTCCGGGATGGACGGGATGCCGTTGGGTCCGTTGGTGATGTCGGGGCCGGAGTCGCCGTCCATGTTGTTGACGGCGATGCGGAAGATTTCTCCGAAGCCGAGGGTGACGATGGCGAGGTAGTCGCCGCGCAGTCGCAGGGTGGGGGCGCCGATGAGGACGCCGAAGACCAGTGATGCGGCGGCGCCGGTGAGGGCGGCGGCCCAGAAGGGGAACTGGACGCCGGAGAAGGTGGAGAACTCGGAGCCGGAGACGAGGGCGGCGGTGTAGGCGCCGACGCCGAGGAAGGCGACGTATCCGAGGTCGAGGAGTCCGGCGAGGCCGACGACGATGTTCAGGCCGAGGGCGACGGTCCCGAAGATCAGGATGTTGACGCCGATGTTGGCGTAGTGGTCGTCGGTCTGGGTGAAGGGGAACGCGATCGCGGCGACGAAGCCCATGGCGAGCGTGAAGCTGCGGTTGTGGGCGACGATGCGCGAGAAGCGGTCCATGAGGCCCGCGGTGTGCAGGGCCCAGATGGCAAAGATGACGACGATGAGGTAGCCGATGAAGAGTTCGCCGTACTCGGTGTCGATGCCGTAGGTGAAGACGAAGAGACCGATGACGGTGACGACGGTGATGACGGCGCGTTCTGCCCATCCGCCGAGCGGCTGGGGGGCGGGGAAGCCGTCGGGCTTGGCGAGGTACGCCTTGAGGTTTTCCTTGGTGTCGTCGGTGCGCTTCTCGGGGAGGGCGAAGGCGCCGATGACGGGCAGGAGTGAGGCGATGACCGCGATCCAGCCGCCGGGTTCGAGGTTGACGACGCCGCCGAGGTCGACGGTGATCGCGATGACGGTGTACCAGGTGACGCCGAGGCCGCCGAGGGCGAGCAGGGCGAGGGGCGCGTTGTTGCGGCCTGGTACGAGCCAGCCGAGGCCTCGGATGCCGTAGGCGGCGAGGGCGAAGAGGGCGGTGAGGACGCCGGCGGTGAAGGTGAGCCACTGGAGGCCGCCGGGGTACCCGGTGATGGTGAGGTTGCCCGGGAATTCCTTGGTCCAGGTCCAGGCGAGGAAGGCGGATGCGGCGGTGGCGATGCCTCCGAGGAGGAGGAGCGCGCGGGCTGCCGCGAGGGGCAGGGGGATGAGTCCGCGGGTGGCGGCGGTGGTCTTGGTGATGTCGGTCATCGTGATCACGCCCTGTCCGCGACGCGTTCGCCGAGCAGGCCTTGTGGTCTGACGAGGAGGACGATGATGAGGAGGGCGAAGGCCCACACGTTGGCCCAGCTCTGGCCGCCGAGCTTGTCCATGCCGGGGATGCCGTCGATGTAGGCGGAGGCGAGGGTTTCTGCGACGCCGAGGACGAGGCCGCCGAGCATGGCGCCGTAGATGTTGCCGATGCCGCCGAGGACGGCTGCGGTGAAGGCCTTGAGGCCCATGAGGAAGCCCATGCGGTAGTCGATGTTGCCGTACTTGAGGCCGTAGGCGACGGCGGCGACCGCGGCGAAGAAACCGCCGATGGCGAAGGCGATGACGATGATGCGGTTGGTGTCGATGCCCATGAGCTGTGCGGTGTCCGGGTCCTGGGCCGTGGCCTGCATGGCGCGTCCGGTGCGGCTCTTGCGGACGAAGAAGGCCAGGGCGGACATACACACGATGGCGGCCAGGATCAGGAAGATGTCGGCGTCCTTGATGGTGACGGAGCCGATGTCGTGGGAGGTGTCGAGGCCGGGGAAGGAGATGGCGCGGTCGGCGCCTGGGTAGAAGTTGCGGACGACTTCCTGGAGGGCCAGGGAGAGACCGATCGCAGTGATGAGCGGTGCCAGTCGTGGTGCTCCGCGCAGTGGTCGGTAGGCGAACCGTTCCGCTCCGACGGCGATGAGGACGGCGACGATTCCGCCGCCGATCAGCATCAGGGGGACGGCGATCGCCATCGCGGTGCCGTCGGGGAGAATGTAGAAGTAGACCGTGAAGGCGCCGAAGGCCCCGGTCATGAAGATCTCGCCGTGCGCGAAGTTGATGAGCTGGACGATGCCGTACACCATCGTGTAGCCGATGGCGATCAGCCCGTACATCGAGCCTAGAAGCAGCCCGTTGGCCAGCTGCTGCGGCAGGGTGTTCACCGCATGGCCTCCATGTCGCTGGTGGTCGTGTGCACTGGTCGTGTGCAGGGGTGGGTGTGGCAAGGGCCGCGCGGTCGGGGTCCCCTTCCGCGCGGCCCGTGGTGTGTTGCTGTTGCTGCTGGGGGCCCGGGTCAGCCGAGGTCGGCGGTGCCGGTCTCGACAGCCTTCCAGGCACCCTTTTCGACCTGGTAAACCGTGAGCTGCTTGTTCGTGGTGTCGCCGTACTCGTCGAAGGAGACCTTGCCGGTGAGGCCATCGAAGTCGGACTTCTGGACTTCGTCGACGACGGTGGAGCGCAGGGCGTTGATGTCGGTGGGCACCTTGCCGTCGTTGGCGTCCGCGGCGGCCTTCACAGCCTTGATGATGGCGGTGGTGGCGTCGTAGGCGTAGGCGCCGTAGGCGCCGTAGTCGCCCTTGTAGCCCTTGGCCTTGTAGGTCTCGATGAACGTCTTGGCGGCGGGCAGGGTGTCCGCGGGGACGCCGATCGCGGTGACGAGGTCGCCTTCGGAGGAGGCGCCAGCGGCCTCGATGTAGGTGGAGGCGTACATGCCGTCGCCGCCGAACAGCGGGATCTTGACGCCGGCGTCCTTGAGCTGCTTGGTGATCAGCGCGGACTCGTCGTACTGGCCGCCGTAGTAAAGGATGTCGGCACCGGAGTTCTTGATCTTGGTGACGAGGGAGCCGAAGTCCTTGTCGCCGGTGTTGACGTGGTCGGTCTGGACGACCTGGCCGCCGAGCTTCTTGAACTGCTCGTTGAAGATTTTCGCGAGGCCGGCGCCGTAGGTCTGCTTGTCGTCGACGACGAAGGCCTTCTTCTTCTTGATCTTGTTGAAGGCGTACTGGGCGGCGAAGCTGCCCTGCAGTTCGTCGGTGGTGGCGGTGCGGAAGTAGGTCTTGAACGGCCGCTTCTTGTCGGTCTGCCAGTTCTTGCCCTGGGTCAGCTCGGGGGCGGTGTTCGCGGGGGAGATCTGGACCATGTTGGCCGAGGCGAAGACCTGCTGCATGGTCTGGGCGACGCCGGAGTTCAGGGGGCCGACGGCGCCGACGGCGGTCTTGTCGCCGGTGATGCTGGTGGCGTTCGACTGGCCGGTGGCGGGCTGGGCCTTGTCGTCGAGGGCCTTCAGCTTGAAGGTGACACCGGGGACGGTCTTGTTCTTGTTGGCGTCGTCGACGGCTATCTGGGCGCCGTACTGGATGCCGAGGCCGGTGGTGGAGTTCTCGCCGGACAGGGGGGCGTCCACGCCGATGGTCAGTGTGGTGGTGTCTCCGTCGCTGCTGTCGCCGCCACTGTCGTCTCGGGAGCCGCAGGCGGTGAGCGTCAGAGCTCCGGTCGCGAGGACGGAGGTAAGTATCACCAAGGAACGTCGCACAATCAGTCCTTTCCGCAGTCACGTCCGCCCGGGTGGGGCGGCGGGTGCCGCGCTGGTACCGAACTCCCGATGGAGCGGTGACTGGCCGTGACTCTAAGCCCGGTTTGAGGGCGGCGGCATCGCCGTGCGCTGGCTTGTGACTTTCTTGTTATGACGTGCAGGTGTGCGCGCTTCGGTGGAGGGGACTGTTAACCCTTTTGGGTGACACCCCGGTCAGTCCACATTTTGAGAACTTGCACTTCCGGTTGGCCGTGCGGGCGGCTGCCGGTGTATCGGGGCGCAGGCGCCCCGAAGGAGCCGGGAAAGATCGTGGGAGTACGCGCCCCCGAAGATGAAACTGTGGTGCTGTATTGCGCGCGTGTTACGCAGCGTTACGTCGAGAAAGGGAAGGTCCGCATCGAGGGGCACTCCCGAACAGTCGGATACGGATATCTCGACGGCGATCCGGAGGGTTGTTCCGCCGGGCACGAGGAAGGAGGGCCAGGGCACGGCGTGTGCGGTGAGCCCGTCGAAGGCGGTGCCGGAGACCTTGAGGCTGACGGGCGGCCCGTGGTCGACGGTCACGGCGAACAGGAAACGGCCGCTGGTGGCCCCGGGTTTGTGGGGGGTGGCCAGTCCGAGGTAGCGCCAGGTGGTGACATTGGCGGGCCAGGGGACGGGGGTTTCCTGCGGCTTGGCGCGGTCTTCCGGCGTCAGGGCGGGCGGCACCAGAATTCCCGCCGCGACCAGGGCGATCGCCGCTGCGCCGAGGGCGGCTTTGCGGGTCTTGGGCGACAGCCGGGCCCAGCGCGCGCTCCAATGCTCCGCCAGCCGTGTCCGGTCGGAGCCGACGGTGGGGCAATTCTCCTCGGACCCCGGCGAGTCGACGGGCTCGACGGGGCCGATTCCGGTCATGAGGGCCGCCTCATGGGGAAACGGTAGAGGAGCCGGGGGCGGTTGCCCAGCCGAAAACCCGGTCAGGCCGCGGGCGTTGGGGCGTCCCGCAGCAGGCAGGTCAGCCGGGCGGTGCAGACCCGCCGTCCGTCTTCGTCACTGATGACGATCTCGTACGTCGCCGTGGAGCGCCCCCGGTGCAGGGGGGTGGCCACGCCGGTCACGAGTCCGGAGTGGGCGCCGCGGTGGTGGGTGCAGTTGAGGTCGACGCCGACGGCGATCTTGGAGCTGCCGGCGTGGAGCATGGAGCCGACGGAGCCGAGGGTCTCGGCGAGCACGGCGGACGCGCCGCCGTGCAGCAGTCCGTACGGCTGGGTGTTGCCCTCGACGGGCATGGTGCCGACGACGCGGTCCGCGGAGGCTTCGACGATCTCCACTCCCATGCGGGTGCCCAGGTGTCCGGCGGAGAACATGGCGACGAGGTCGACGCCGAGCGCGGCGTACTCGTCGATGACCTCTTGCGGGAACTTCGCGTGCTGCTGTTCGCCCATGGGGCCCGGCTCCGTTTCGTCGTCGGTCACATCTGCTGAGCAAACGCTCAGTCGGTCGCCGATTGTTCCAGACGTACGACGACGGACTTGCTGGCCGGGGTGTTGCTGGTGTCCGCGGTGGCGTCGAGGGGGACCAGGACGTTGGTCTCGGGGTAGTAGGCGGCCGCGCAGCCCCGCGCGGTCGGGTAGTGCACGACGCGGAAGCCGGGCGCGCGGCGCTCGACGCCGTCGCGCCATTCGCTGACGAGATCGACGTACGAGCCGTCCGGGATGTGGAGCGCGTGGGCGTCCTCGGGGTGGACGAGGACGACGCGGCGGCCGTTCTTGATGCCCCGGTAGCGGTCGTCGAGGCCGTAGATCGTGGTGTTGTACTGGTCGTGCGAGCGCAGCGTCTGCAGCAGCAGCCGTCCTTCGGGCAGTCGCGGGTACTCGACCGGGGCGGCGGTGAAGTTGGCCTTGCCGGTGGCCGTGGGGAAGCGGCGCTCGTCGCGCGGGGCGTGCGGCAGCGCGAAGCCTCCGGGGTGCGCCACGCGCGTGTTGAAGTCCTCGAAGCCGGGCACCACACGCGCGATGCGGTCGCGGATGGTGGCGTAGTCCTTCTCGAACTCCTCCCAGGGCGTGCGGGACGCGTCACCGAGGACGCGGCGGGCCAGGCGGCACACGATCGCCGGCTCCGACAGCAGATGCGTGCTCGCGGGCTCCAGCCGGCCGCGGGAGGCGTGCACCATGCCCATGGAGTCCTCGACGGTCACGAACTGCTCGCCGCTGCCTTGGAGATCCCGCTCGGTGCGCCCCAGGGTGGGCAGGATGAGTGCCCGCGCGCCCGTGACGGCGTGTGAGCGGTTGAGCTTCGTGGAGACGTGCACGGTCAGCCGGGCGCGCCGCATCGCCGCCTCGGTGACGTCGGTGTCGGGGGAGGCGGACACGAAGTTGCCGCCCATGGCGAAGAAGACCTTCGCTTTGTCGTCGCGCATCGCGCGGATGGCTCGTACGACGTCGTAGCCGTGCTCGCGCGGGGGTGCGAAGCCGAACTCCTTCTCCAGGGCGTCCAGGAAGGCGGGGGCGGGGCGCTCGAAGATGCCCATGGTGCGGTCGCCCTGCACGTTCGAGTGGCCGCGCACCGGGCACACGCCCGCGCCGGGGCGGCCGATGTTGCCGCGCAGGAGCAGGAAGTTGACCACCTCGCGGATGGTCGGCACGGCGTGCTTGTGCTGGGTGAGGCCCATGGCCCAGCAGACGATGGTGCGCTCGGAGGCGAGGATCATCCGGAGGGCTTCGTCGATCTGCCGCTGCTCGAGACCGGTCGCGGTGAGCGTCTCGTCCCAGTCGGCGGCGCGGGCGGTCTCGGCGAACTCCTCGAAGCCGTGGGTGTGTTCGCGGACGAAGTCCTCGTCGACGGCGCCGTCGGTGTCGAGGATCAGCTTGTTGAGCAGGCGGAACAGGGCCTGGTCGCCGCCGATGCGGATCTGCAGGAACAGATCGGTGAGCGTGGCGCCCTTGAGCATGCCCTGGGGGGTCTGCGGGTTCTTGAAGCGCTCCAGGCCCGCCTCGGGCAGCGGATTCACGCTGATGATCTTCGCGCCGTTGGCCTTGGCCTTCTCCAGGGCGGAGAGCATGCGCGGATGGTTGGTGCCGGGGTTCTGGCCGGCGACGATGATCAGGTCCGCCTGGTAGAGGTCTTCGAGCAGGACGCTGCCCTTGCCGACGCCGATCGTCTCGGACAGCGCCGAGCCGGACGACTCGTGGCACATGTTGGAGCAGTCCGGCAGGTTGTTGGTGCCGAACTCGCGGGCGAACAGCTGGTAGAGGAAGGCGGCCTCGTTGCTCGTGCGGCCGGAGGTGTAGAAGAGGGCCTCGTCGGGGGAGCCGAGGTTCTTCAGCTCCTCGGCGATGATGTCGAAGGCGCGGTCCCAGGTGACCGGCTCGTAGCGATCTCCCCCTTCGGGGAGATACATGGGGTGCGTCAGCCGCCCCTGCTGGCCCAGCCAGTAGCCGGAGCGGGTGGCGAGGTCGGCGACCGTGTGCGCGGCGAAGAACTCCGGGGTGACCCGGCGCAGGGTGGCCTCCTCGGCGACCGCCTTCGCGCCGTTCTCACAGAACTCCGCCTTGTGCCGGTGGTCCGGCTCCGGCCATGCGCAGCCCGGGCAGTCGAAGCCGTCCTTCTGATTGACGCGCAGCAGGGTCAGCGCGGTCCGCTTCACACCCATCTGCTGCTGGGCGACACGCAGGGTGTGCCCGATGGCCGGGAGCCCCGCCGCCGCGTGCTGCGGCTCGGCGACCTGCGGCGCGTCCTGAACCGGATCACCCTGGGGCGGCTTCGTTGCCATCGCACGCTCTCCTATACGACTGCTGCCACTGCGTGTGTGAGGTACCTCTCCGATCCTCGCACGCGCCGCTGACAACGCCTGCGGTCGGGTTTGTGGAGATCGCCGGCGCCGGGTTTCGTCGGGGACCGAAGTCACCGCGGTCCCGACTGTCAGTGGGGCGTGGCAGGATCGGGGCGTGGCAGAAACAGCATCGAAGAAGACCGACAGCACCCCCGGCGGCGACCGCCCGCGGCTGATGCTCATGGACGGGCACTCGCTGGCCTACCGCGCGTTCTTCGCGCTGCCCGCCGAGAACTTCACGACCGCGACGGGCCAGCCGACGAACGCGATCTACGGCTTCGCGTCGATGCTCGCCAACACGCTGCGCGACGAGGCGCCCACGCACTTCGCGGTGGCCTTCGACGTCTCCCGCAAGACGTGGCGCTCCGAGGAGTTCACGGAGTACAAGGCGAACCGCTCCAAGACCCCGGACGAGTTCAAGGGCCAGGTCGAGCTGATCGGCGAGCTGCTCGACGCGATGCACGCGCAGCGCTTCGCGGTGGACGGCTTCGAGGCGGACGACGTCATCGCCACCCTCGCGACCCAGGCCGAGGCCGACGGCTTCGACGTGCTGATCGTCACCGGCGACCGGGACTCCTTCCAGCTGGTCTCCGACCGCACCACGGTGCTGTATCCGACGAAGGGCGTCTCCGAGCTGACCCGGTTCACGCCGGAGAAGGTCTTCGAGAAGTACGGCCTGACGCCCGCGCAGTACCCCGACTTCGCGGCCCTGCGCGGCGACCCCTCCGACAACCTGCCGGGCATCCCGGGCGTCGGCGAGAAGACCGCCGCGAAGTGGATCAACCAGTTCGGTTCCTTCAAGGACCTGGTCGAGCGCGTTGAGGAGGTCAAGGGCAAGGCCGGGCAGAACCTGCGCGATCACCTGGAGGCGGTCAAGCTCAACCGCCGGCTCACCGAGCTGGAGCGGCAGGTGGAGCTGCCGAAGACGGTCACGGACCTCGAGCGGGCGCCGTACGACCGCAAGGCGGTCGCGATGGTGCTGGACACCCTGGAGATCCGCAACCCGTCGCTGCGTGAGCGTCTCTTCGCCGTCGACCCCGGCGCCGAGGAGGCCGAGACGACCCCGATCACCACGGACGGCGTCCAGCTGGACGGCAAGGTGCTCTCCACGAGCGAGCTCGCCCCGTGGCTGACGGAGCACGGTACCGACACGCTCGGCATCGCCACCGTCGACACCTGGGCGCTCGGCGCCGGCTCGGTCGCCGAGGTGGCCCTGGCGGCGCCCGGCGGAGCGGCCGCCTGGTTCGACCCCTCGCAGCTGGACGAGGCCGACGAGACGGCGTTCGCCGCCTGGCTGGCCGACGCGGGCCGCCCCAAGGTCTTCCACAACGCCAAGGGCGCGATGCGTGTCTTCGCCGAGCACGGCTGGACCGTCGACGGCGTCAGCATGGACACCGCGCTCGCCGCCTACCTGGTCAAGCCGGGCCGCCGCTCCTTCGACCTGGACGCGCTGTCCTTGGAGTACCTGCACCGAGAGCTGGCCCCGGCCGCCGCGGCTGACGGCCAGCTCGCCTTCGGCACGGACGACGGCGCCGAGGCCGACGCCCTGATGGTCCAGGCCCGCGCGATCCTCGACCTCGGCGAGGCCTTCGGCGAGCGGCTCCAGGAAGTGGGCGCCGCGGACCTCCTGCGGGACGTGGAACTGCCGACGTCCGCGCTGCTGGCCCG
This sequence comes from Streptomyces sp. GESEQ-4, assembly GCF_017948455.1. Classification (GTDB taxonomy): domain Bacteria; phylum Actinomycetota; class Actinomycetes; order Streptomycetales; family Streptomycetaceae; genus Streptomyces. Next base: position 296,977 of record NZ_JAFFSU010000009.1, on the reverse strand, counting down.
CATGGAGCGGCACGGCATCGCCGCCGACCGGGCCCACTTGGAGGCCATGGAGCAGATGTTCGCCGGCGCCGTGCAGCAGGCCGTGAAGGAGGCGCACGCGGCGGCCGGGCACGAGTTCAACCTGGGCTCGCCCAAGCAACTCCAGGAAGTCCTCTTCGGCGAGCTGGCCCTGCCCAAGACCAAGCGCACCAAGACCGGCTACACCACCGACGCCGACGCGCTGGCATGGCTCGCCGGCCAGACGGACAACGAACTGCCGGTGATCATGCTCCGCCACCGTGAGCAGGCCAAGCTGCGGGTCACCGTGGAGGGCCTGATCAAGACGGTCGCGGCGGACGGCCGTATCCACACCACCTTCAACCAGACGGTCGCGGCGACAGGCCGCCTGTCCTCAACCGACCCCAACCTCCAGAACATCCCGGTCCGCACCGACGAGGGCCGGGCCATCCGCCGGGGCTTCGTCGTCGGCGAGGGCTTCGAGTCCCTGATGACCGCGGACTACAGCCAGATCGAGCTGCGCGTGATGGCCCACCTCTCCGAGGACGAGGGCCTGATCGAGGCGTTCACCTCGGGCGAGGACCTGCACACCACGGCCGCCTCGCAGGTGTTCGCCGTCGAGCCCACCGCGGTCGACGCGGAGATGCGCCGCAAGATCAAGGCGATGTCGTACGGCCTGGCGTACGGCCTGTCCGCCTTCGGCCTCTCCCAGCAGCTGAACATCGACGCGGGCGAGGCCCGAGCCCTGATGGACGCCTACTTCGAGCGCTTCGGCGGCGTACGGGACTATCTGCGCCGCGCGGTCGACGAGGCACGGGCGACGGGCTACACGGCGACCCTCTTCGGGCGCCGCCGCTACCTCCCCGACCTCAACAGCGACAACCGCCAGCGCCGTGAGGCGGCCGAGCGGATGGCCCTCAACGCCCCCATCCAGGGCACCGCCGCCGACATCGTCAAGATCGCCATGCTCAACGTGGACCGGGCCCTGCGCGAAGCCGGCCTCACCTCCCGCATGCTCCTCCAGGTCCACGACGAAATCGTCCTGGAGATCGCCCCCGGCGAGCGCGCCGCCACAGAAGAACTCGTCCGCCACGAAATGGCCAACGCCGTCCACCTCAACGTCCCCCTGGGCGTCTCCGTGGGCGCAGGCCCGGACTGGGAGTCGGCAGCGCACTAGCGATTGAGCCGAGTGGCTGGCCGTGCGGTTAAGCAGGCGGGACTGCAACGCCCCAAAAGGGGCGCGGGGAACTGCGCGACCAGCCACAAACCACCCGCAGCCCCAACACAACCGCGACCCGGCAGACGCGTAGGAACCCGGCCACCCCCAAAGGCCCCGTCACTCGCGTGGCCCCCGCGAAAACGCCCCCACCCCCACGAGCCCGTAAAGATGCCCGCATGGGTATACGCATGCTCAACCGCCGGACGGCATGGGCACTGGCGCAGGCGAACGCCGACGCGACCCCGCCCCCGCCGCCCCCACCGGTCCCGGTCTTCTCGGCCGCCGCAAGCACCGCCCGCATCCCCACCGACCTCCCGGCGGCCCTGCGCGGGGCGGCCACAAGGCTCCGGCACCGTTTCAGCGGCAGCGAGCGGCCCGCCGTACAGCCGGGGCACACGCCCGACTGGCGCCTGTGGACCGACCTGGCCCGCAGCTACCTGGCCCTGGTCCTCTCCCGGCTGCCACGGTCACGCCCCGGACAGACCGTCACCGTGTTCATCGCGACCGCGTCCACCGTCAGCGGGCGGCCGGACGGCTCCGGCTCCGCTCCGGAACCGCCGGGGACCCGCGCCACACCCTGACGCCGACGGCGTACAGCAGCAGCCCCAGGACCAGCCCGGCGCCGGCCCCGAAGCACAACGCCGGAATCAGTTCCCACGGCTTCGCCATGGACCCCCAGTAGGCCCACCAGCCCACCGCCCGCTCCACGGCGGCCACGCCCGCACATCCGCCGATCACCGCACCCGCCACCCACCGGTCCCGCACCGACAGAACAGGCACCCCCACCGGCTCGACCGACGGAGTCCGCCGCAGCGCGTAAGCCACGAACACGGCGATCACGACCGCGGCGACCGCCGAGCCGCCGTACTGCAGGTACCAGTACAACGGCGAGCCGGCCACCTCCTCGCCCAGGACGGGAAACAGCCGCATCCCCCACCGGTCGAGATGTGTGAACGCGTCCCACACGACATGCGTCAGCGCGCCGAGCGCGGCGGAGACGTACCACCGCGCCACCAGGGACGGCCGGACACGCGCGCGTGGCACCCCGCAGCGCACCAAGGAAGCCACCCTGGCCTGCCGTTTCGGCGGCAGCAGCGCCACCAGAGGCTCACGCATCAGCAGCCACAGCCCCACGAGGACCCAGGCGACCACCACATCGACGGTGAAGACGCCGCCGAACGAGTGGGTGACATCGCCGAATTCCATCGCTCCGGGCAGGACACTCGCCGCGTAATAGGTCATGTCGGGCGCAAAGGAACCGGCCACGAGGACGGCCGGCACAAGTCGGCCACGGCCGGTTCCGTCGGTGCGTATGGCGGGCAGCACGGCCGCCGCATGGCTCAGCGTGAACGGCAACTGCATCCCTCGCGACGGACGTTGACGGACCTGCCGGTCCCGCTGATCATCGACGTCCAGTATGCGGGATGACCGGCGCAGTCGTAGTGGCCCAACGAGATATGGCCAACCGGTTAAGACCCGGCTCGAACGGGTGCACGTGGAAAGCAAGTTGTCGTAGGGTCACCTGAGTCGGCATTCCCAGGGGCGTGGCCGACCCCATCAACAGAACACCGGCGGGCCCCGTGAGGGCAACCGTGGCGGCGGGCCGATCGTCCCTCAGGACGAGCACAGCAGTCGGAGAAGGGGCGCGGAGCGCCCACGGGAGGGATTCACCTTATGGCGGCGCAATTCGGCAGGAGGCTGCGCGCAGGTGCGGCAACGACGGCCGCAGCCGCGTTGGCGGTCGCAGCGCTGTCCGCGTCCCAGGCGCCGGGCGTCACCGTCGACGACTCCGGCAGACGGACCGCCGGCGACGCCCAGTCCACCCCCGATACTGACCCACTTGCGGAGAGCGCGACCGGCAACTCGCCGTACTACACGGACCTGCCGCCGCTCAACACCCCCAGCCCCACGCCGACCATCGGCAGCCCCGCCGCCCGAGGCGCGGCGGAGGCGGGCATACCCGCCACCGTCCTCGACGCCTACAAGCAGGCGGCGGCGTCGCTCCGGGCGTCCAAGCCCGGCTGCAACCTGCCCTGGGAACTCCTCGCCGCCATCGGCAAGGTCGAGTCGGGCCAGGCCCGGGGCGGCCGCGTCAACTCCGCCGGCGACACCCTCTCGCCGATCCTCGGCCCGCAGCTCAACGGCAACGGCTTCGCGAACATCAGCGACACCGACGGCGGCGTGTACGACGGTGACAGCTCGTACGACCGTGCCGTCGGACCCATGCAGTTCATCCCGTCCACCTGGTCGTGGGCGGGCCGTGACGGCAACGGCGACGGCGAGAAGAACCCGAACAACATCTACGACGCCGCGCTCGCCGCCGGTCACTACCTGTGCCGCTACGGCTGGGACCTGTCCACCGAGACCGACCTGAGCAGCGCGATCCTCAGCTACAACAACTCGCAGGACTACCTGAACCTGGTCCTGTCGTGGCTGGAGTACTACCGCAAGGGCACGCACGAGGTCCCGGACGGCACGGGCACGCTGCCGAGGGACCGCAGCGACACCGGCAACGGCGGGGCGAGCACCAGCCCCTCGCCCACACCGCCGCGCACGCCAGGCACGCCCAATCCGAGCCCGAAGCCCCCCGCGAACAATGACGGCGGCTCCGGGAGCCCGAGCCCCAAGCCGCCGTCGGAATCCCCGAGCGACCCGAACACCCCGGACCCGACCCCCACCGACACGGTGGATCACCTGGAAGACGCGGGCACCGCAGACCTCACCGCGATGGCCGGCGACACGTTCATCCAGAAGATCAGCACCCGCGCCGAGACCGACGACGGCGAGGCGGTCGGCAAGGTCAGGATCCGCTTCACGATCACCGGCGACACCGACGCCACCTTCACCGGCGGCGAGAGCGTGGCCACGGTCGCCACCGACGCCTCCGGTGTCGCCGTCGCACCCGCGCTGAAGGCCGGTGAGAAGACGGGCGACTTCACCGTCCGCGCCACCGTCGTCGGCCGCTCCGTCAGCGCCGTCAACTACACGGCCACCGTCACCGAACGCGTCGCCAGCGCCCTCACCCGCACCAGCGCAACCGCGCTGACCTGCCCGGCGGGCGGCGAGTTCGCCGAGCAGGTCGAGGTGAAGGCGACGTACCGGGGCGAGGCCGCGGACAAGGTCGCCGCCACCGCCACCCTGATCAAGTCGGTGCTCGACCCGACCGAGAACGACAAGGGCCCCTACTTCAAGGACGCGAACGGCAAGACCGTACGCACCCTGACCGGTCTCAAGACCGACGGGAACGGGCTGCTGAAGCTCCCCAAGCTCTACGCGGACGACACCACCGGCACGTTCCTGCTCCGCATCGACACCGCGGGCGGGGCGACGCTCACGGTCATGCTGACCGTGGAGAAGGCCGCGGCGACGTCCTCGCCGAGCCCGTCGGCGAGCCCCAGCGCGTAGCCCCTCGTACTCGATCCCACAACTCCACACGGCTTTCTACGACGACGACGGCGCCCCTGCACCGAGGGGGCGCCGTCGTTGTGTGTGCAACGTGTTCTCATCTCGCCCGCCCGTTGCTACGGTGCCGGACCTGACGATGTATCAGTTCCGCCCGTCGGGAGGCGTCCCTATGCGCGCCCTGATCGCCGCCGCGACCGGTCTCGCCGTCGCGCTCGCCCTCGTGCTCACCATCACGGCGCTGGGCTCACCCACCGGCGAGACCTCCCCGAAGCCGCTCCTCACAACGGTGCCCGCACACCCCTGACCACCCGGGAGGGAGGCCGAGATGCGCCGCAAGGCCAGCCTGATCCTGCTCGCCCTCGCCGTGTTCTTCGCGGCGCTGTCCCCACTGCTGCGCTGGTACGCCTTCCCGCGCCTGGCCAAGATCCCGCCCAACCAGTACCAGGACATGGTCCTCGAGGCGAAGGACGCGACCCTCCTCGACTACGGCACCATGCAGGCGCGCAAGGTCCCCAAGGTCACCATCGTGCAGACCCTCAAGGGCAACGTGGAGGAGTCCGAGAAGATCGAGAAGACCGCGGGCAAGGACGTCGTCGTCTGGGACGGGCTGTCCTACGTCGTCGGCCCCGACGGCAAGATGGTCTCCAAGATCCCTGAGCGCTACATCTTCGACGCCCACACCCAGGAACCCGTCCACGCGACGGGCGAGATGGTCGACGGCGACCCGGTGCGCCGGGACGGCATCGAGTTCAAATGGCCGTTCATGACGGAGAAACGGGACTACGAGTACTTCGACGCGCAGGCGCGCGTGACGGCGCCGATCCACTACAAGGGCACGCAGGACTTCCGCGGCGTCGAGGTCTACTACTTCGAGCAGACGATTCCGTGGACGAAGGTGTCGATGCCCAAGACGATGCCGGTCCAGGGCATCACACCGGAATCGGTCGCCAAGACCGGCACCACCCGCTGGTACACCACCGTCCGCAAGTTCTGGGTCGAACCGCTGACCGGCGCGCCCGTCTACGGCGAGGAGATCCACAAGGAGGAACTCCGCGGCGGCACCCTGCTCGGCGACCGCGACAAGGTGACGGCGTTCGCCGGGCACGTGAAGATGCGCGAGGACTACATCGACTCCACCGTCGACCTGGTCAAGTCCAACCGCACCCTGGTCCTGCTGATGACGTCGTACCTGCCGTGGGGCTTCCTCTTCCTCGGCGCCCTGCTGCTGTCCCTTTCCCTCTACCTGGAGGCCCGCAGCCGCCGCCCCGCCGGCCCCGCGGGAGTGGAAACGGCGGCACCGGAGCCGGTCAGCGCCTGAGCCGGGCGTTGGTGTGCCGGGTCGGCTCGGCGGTGGCCGGGTCCCCGGGCCACGGATGCTTCGGATACCGGCCGCGCAGCTCCGCCCGTACGCCCTTGTAGCCGTCCCGCCAGAAGGACGCGAGGTCGGCGGTGACGGCGGCGGGCCGGCCGGCGGGGGAGAGCAGATGCACGAGCACCGGCACACCGGCGAGGCTCGGCGACTCCTGAAGTCCGAACATCTCCTGCAACTTCACCGCGAGCACGGGCTGCTCGGGGTTGACGTAGTCGATCCGGATTCTGGACCCACTGGGTACGGCGATCCGCTCGGGCGCGAGCTCGTCGAGCCGCGCGGCGTCACCTGAGGCCCAGGGCAGCAGGCGGGCGAGCGCCGCTCCGGCGTCGATACGGGCGAGGTCCGCACGGCGCCGCGCACGGCCCAGCTCCGGCTCCAACCACTCCTCCACGCGCGCGTGCAGCGCGTCATCGCGGACATCGGGCCACGGCTCACCGAGACGCAGTCGCAGAAAGGCGAGCCGCTGCCGCAGCACCTCGGCATCGGGGGACCAGCGCAACAGGCCGAACCCTTCCTGCCGCAGCCCGTCGAGAAGGGCATCGCGTACGAGGACGGGGTCGGGGCTCTTGAGCGGGCGCACCGCCAGCTCGATCGCCCCGAGCCGCTCGACGCTCCGGGCGACGACGTCCCCGTCGGCCCAGTGGACCTCCTGGCCCTCGGAACACAGCGAGGCGGCAGCCGACCGTGCCCTGTCCTCGTCCACCACGGCGGCAAGCTGCACGCGCGCGTGCCCCTTGCCCACGGGCCGGTCCGCCGCGGCGACGGCGATCCAGGCCGCACCCCGCAGCGCACTCCCCTCCCCGAGCTCGGCACGCGTCCCGGACGCCATGAGATAGGAGGCCCCGTCGGCCTTGGCGAGGCGCTCGGGGAACGCGAGGGCGGTGACCAGCCCGACAAGACGGTCGTCGGAGTCACCGGCGGACGGCTGGGAAACCCCCTCCGAAGCGGCCCGCAGCCGCCGCACCTCCGTCCGCCACCGTCCCGCGTAGGCGTCACCGCCACGCCGGGCAGCCCGCAACGCGGCCACCAGATCATCCCCGTAGTCCCGCGGCACCTCCTCGGAGAGCAACGCCACGACCTCCGCGCCCCCACCGGGGGCGTCCAGCAGGGCCCGCCCCAGCCGCGGATGCAAGCCCAGCCGCGCCAACCGCCTCCCACGCTCCGTGGCCCGCCCGTGGGAGTCCACCGCCCCGATCGCCGACAGCACGGTCCGCGCCGCCGCCATCGCGCCACCCGGCGGAGGATCCAGCAGCGCCAGTCCGGAGGCCTCAGGATCGCCCCAGCACGCCGCCTGCAGGGCGAACGCCGTCAGGTCGGCCACCTTGATCTCCGGCGACGGGAAACGCGGCAGACGCGCGTCTTCCGCCTCCGCCCAGCACCGGTACACCGCCCCCGGCGCCTCACGCCCGGCACGCCCCGCCCGCTGCCGGCCGGCCGCATGCGAGGCCCGTACCGTCGTCAGCGCGCTCAGCCCGCGCGCGTGATCGACCCGCGGCTCGCGCGCCAGCCCCGAGTCGACGACCACCCGCACGCCGGGAACCGTCAGAGAGGACTCGGCCACGGACGTCGTCAGCACCACCCGGCGCCGCACACCGGAGGACAGCACCGCATCCTGCACCGCCGCCGGCGCCCGCCCGTGCACCTGAAGCACCTCGACATCCCCCAGGCCGCCCAGTTGCCCGGCCACCCGCGCGATCTCCCCGACCCCCGGCAGGAAACACAGCACGTCCCCGGGCCGCTCGGCCAGCGCCCGCCGCACCACCGACGCCACATGGGCCAGCAGCGCCGGGTCGACCCGCATGCCGTGCGGCGGCCGTACCGGACGCACCGGTGGCGCCCACACCACCTCCACCGGATACGACACCCCCTCGGCCTCGACCACCGGCGCCCCGCCCAGCAGTCGCGCCCACGCCTGCGCGTCGGTCGTCGCGGACGCGGCCACCAGCCTCAGCTCCGGCCGCAGCGTCTCCCGTACGTCCCACAGGAACGCCGCCACCGTGTCCGCGTCCAGATGCCGCTCATGGCACTCGTCGAGCACCACCACGTCCACGCCCGCCAGCTCCTGGTCACGCTGCACCCGCTGCAACAGCACCCCGGTCGTGACGACCTCCACGCGCGCGTGCCGCCCCACGACCCGCTCCCCGCGCACGGTGTAGCCGACGCTCTGCCCGACCTTCTCGCCCAGCAGCCACGCCATCCGCCGGGCCGCCGCCCGCGCCGCGATCCGCCGCGGCTCGGCGACGATCACACGGCGTACGGGGCCATCCCCGAGCAGTCCGGACAGCGCGAGCGGCACGAGGGTCGTCTTGCCCGTGCCGGGCGGTGCCACGAGGACCGCGGTGCCGTGCGCCTCCAGGGCGCCGTCCAGTGCGGCCAGGGCGCCGCGTACGGGCAGCGCGTCCAGGGCGTCGTAACGGATCACGCACTCAGTCTCGTACGCACACGAAGATCGCCGTCCCCGGGATCAGATTCCCCCGGAGCGGCGACCAGCCGCCCCACTCCGAGGTGTTCCATTCCGGCCACTCCGGCTCGACCAGATCCACCAGCCGCAGGCCCGCCGCGACGATGTCCCGGACGCGGTCGCCGAGGGTCCGGTGGTGTTCGACGTACACCGCGCGGCCGTCGTCGTCCTGCTCGACGTACGGAGTGCGGTCGAAGTAGGGGGACGAGACGGTCAGCCCCTCAGGGCCGGGCTCGTCCGGGAAGGCCCAGCGGATCGGGTGCGTGACAGAGAAGACGAAACGGCCGCCGGGGCGCAGTACCCGGCGGACCTCCCGCAGGACCAGCACCGGGTCGGCGACGAACGGCAGCGCCCCGTACGCCGAGCAGGCCAGGTCGAAGGAGGCGTCGGCGAAGGGCAGGGCGCCCGCGTCCGCCTGCACCAGCGGGAACGCGGTACCGATCCGCAGTGCGTGCTGCAGCTGGCGGTGGGAGAGGTCCAGGGCCACCGGGCGGGCACCCTGGGCGGCCAGCCAGCGCGCGCACTGGGCCGCGCCAGCGCCGATCTCCAGGACGTCCTTGCCCTTCAGCTCCTCCGGCGGGCCGAGCAGCTCCGCCTCCACCTCGTCGAGGCCTTCAGGGCACCAGACGAAACGGTCGTCCCCGAGGAATGTGCCGTGCTCGGTCTGGTATTCGTCCGCGTTGCGGTCCCACCAGCCCCGGTTTGCCCGGGCGCTCTCCGTGACTGAGGCATCACGTCGGGTGGCTTCCGGCTCGAACGCTTCGGGCTCTTGGATGATCGGCTCCCTCGTCGTACTCTTCCGTCCAACCCCGCCGCGGTGGTGTCACGCGAGGGGTGCCTTGGGCCATGCGTGGCCTCAAGGGACACGTATTGTGCCGGGATTGCGGCGATCCGCCCCGGGTGTGCGCCTTCGCGCATTGACCCTGTCCGGCTGCCCCCGTATGCTACAAGTTGCGCTGCGGGCCTGCGCTCCTCAGACGTAGCAGGCTGCGCTCGCATCTGTTGTATGTCCCCTCGGTTGTCGAGGCGCCACCAGTGGTTTCGGTGGCGCTTCCTAGGCTGTCCGGCTTCTGCAGAGCGAAACGGGCTCCCGGCGTAAGCAGTACCTACGACTTCAATGTCCGTACCGGAGCCCTTTCCCACATGACGAGCAGCACCGAGACCACCGCCACCACCCCGCAGGTTGCGGTCAACGACATCGGTAACGAGGAAGCCTTCCTCGCCGCGATCGACGAGACGATCAAGTACTTCAACGACGGCGACATCGTCGACGGCGTCATCGTGAAGGTCGACCGGGACGAGGTCCTGCTCGACATCGGTTACAAGACCGAAGGCGTTATCCCGAGCCGCGAGCTCTCCATCAAGCACGACGTCGACCCCAATGAGGTCGTCGCCGTGGGCGATGAGATCGAGGCCCTTGTTCTCCAGAAGGAGGACAAGGAAGGCCGTCTGATCCTGTCCAAGAAGCGCGCTCAGTACGAGCGTGCCTGGGGCACGATCGAGAAGATCAAGGAAGAAGACGGCATCGTCACCGGTACCGTCATCGAGGTCGTCAAGGGTGGTCTCATCCTCGACATCGGCCTCCGTGGCTTCCTGCCGGCCTCCCTCGTCGAGATGCGCCGCGTTCGCGACCTCCAGCCGTACGTGGGCAAGGAGCTCGAGGCCAAGATCATCGAGCTGGACAAGAACCGCAACAACGTGGTCCTGTCCCGCCGTGCCTGGCTCGAGCAGACCCAGTCCGAGGTCCGCCAGACGTTCCTCACGACCCTCCAGAAGGGGCAGGTCCGCTCCGGCGTGGTCTCCTCGATCGTCAACTTCGGTGCCTTCGTGGACCTGGGTGGCGTCGACGGTCTGGTCCACGTCTCCGAGCTGTCCTGGAAGCACATCGACCACCCCTCCGAGGTTGTCGAGGTCGGCCAGGAAGTCACCGTCGAGGTCCTCGACGTCGACATGGACCGCGAGCGTGTCTCCCTGTCGCTGAAGGCGACCCAGGAAGACCCGTGGCAGCAGTTCGCCCGCACCCACCAGATCGGCCAGGTCGTGCCCGGCAAGGTCACGAAGCTGGTTCCGTTCGGTGCGTTCGTCCGCGTGGACGAGGGCATCGAGGGTCTGGTCCACATCTCCGAGCTGGCCGAGCGCCACGTGGAGATCCCGGAGCAGGTCGTCCAGGTCAACGACGAGATCTTCGTGAAGGTCATCGACATCGACCTCGAGCGTCGCCGGATCTCGCTGTCCCTGAAGCAGGCCAACGAGTCCTTCGGCTCCGACCCGGCCTCGGTCGAGTTCGACCCGACGCTGTACGGCATGGCCGCGTCGTACGACGACCAGGGCAACTACATCTACCCCGAGGGCTTCGACCCCGAGACCAACGACTGGCTCGAGGGTTACGAGAAGCAGCGCGAGGAGTGGGAGCGCCAGTACGCCGAGGCGCAGCAGCGCTTCGAGCAGCACCAGCAGCAGGTCATCAAGTCCCGCGAGGCCGACGCCGCTGCCGCGGCCGAGGGCGGCGACACGGCGGGTGCGGCTCCGGCCGCGTCCGGTGGTGGCGGCGGCGGTTCGTACTCCTCCGAGGGCCCGGACAACTCCGGTGCGCTGGCCTCGGACGAGGCGCTTGCCGCGCTGCGGGAGAAGCTGGCGGGTGGGCAGAGCTGAACGCTGGCCCGCTGAGGCATAGCGGTTAGTTGAGGGGCCGTACCTTTCGAGGTGCGGTCCCTCAGTCTTGTGCGGTCGTTGTTCGGCTGCGGGTCCGCTGTGGCTGGTCGCGCAGTTCCCCGCGCCCCTGAGGGCATCACCGGGACGCTTGCAGAAACGTGCGGGATACACAAGTAACTGAGGGGTCGTAACCGGTCGTTGGGAGGCTTCCCCGGTCATTCATGATCGGACAAGGGGAGCCGGCGCCCACCGGCCGCGTCTGCTTCGCCGGCGACTGGCTCAGCCACACCGACGCCTGGCAGCGCGGCGCGTTCACCTCCGCCCGGAAGGCCGTAACAGCCCTCCACGCGCGCGTGCTGTCCTCGTGAACCACTGGGACGGCGCTCGACCACGGCCGGCAGTGCCGCATGAAAACGCGATGAGACAGGCCTGATCAGGGACACGGGTGGGAATGCCCGTGTCCTGGGCTGTGTTGTGCAGTACGAACACGAGGAGGAGCGGTCACAGTGCTTGATCCGCAGGGTTTGTACGCATGGGAGCCGAAAGGCCTGGCCGTCGTCGACGTGGCGCTGGCACAGGAGTCGGCCGGCCTTGTCATGCTCTACCACTTCGACGGTTACATCGACGCGGGCGAAACCGGCGACCAGATCGTCGACCGGCTCCTCGACTCGCTGCCCCACCAGGTCGTCGCCCGCTTCGACCACGACCGGCTCGTGGACTACCGTGCCCGTCGGCCGCTGCTGACCTTCCAGCGCGACAAGTGGACCGACTACGAGGTGCCCGGCATCGAGGTGCGGCTCGTCCAGGACGCGACGGGTGCGCCCTTCCTGCTGCTGTCCGGACCCGAGCCGGACGTGGAGTGGGAGCGCTTCGCCGCGGCCGTGCAGCAGATCGTGAAGCGCCTCGGCGTGCGACTCGCCGTGAACTTCCACGGCATCCCCATGGGCGTCCCGCACACCCGCCCCGTCGGCCTCACCCCGCACGGCAGCCGCACCGACCTGGTCCCCGGTCACACCAGCCCGTTCGAGGAGGCACAGGTGCCGGGCAGCGCGGAGGCGCTGCTGGAGTACCGCCTCATGGAAGCCGGACACGAGGTCCTGGGCGTCGCGGCGCACGTGCCGCACTACATCGCGCGTTCCCCGTACCCGGACGCCGCCCTGACCGTCCTGGAGGCCATCACGGGAGCGACCGGACTGGTCCTCCCCAGCATCGCCCACTCCCTGCGCACGGACGCCTACCGTACGCAGACGGAGATCGACCGGCAGATCCAGGAGGGCGACGAGGAACTGGTCGCTCTCGTCCAGGGCCTGGAGCACCAGTACGACGCCGCCGCGGGCGCCGAAACGCGGGGCAACATGCTCGCCGAACCCATGGACATTCCGTCGGCGGACGAGATCGGGCAGGAGTTCGAGCGCTTCCTGGCGGAGCGGGAGGGCGACACCTGACCGGGTGCCCTGTCAGTGGCAGGCCCTAAGCTGCCGGTCATGCTGAAAGTGGGCCTGACCGGTGGCATCGGCGCCGGCAAGAGCGAGGTGTCACGGCTGCTCGTGGAGCAGGGTGCCGTCCTCATCGACGCGGACCGTATCGCGCGCGAGGTCGTCGCGCCGGGAACTCCCGGGCTCGCGGCGGTCGTCGAGGACTTCGGCACGGAGGTGCTCGCCGCTGACGGTAGCCTGGACCGGCCCAAGCTGGGCTCCATCGTCTTCGCCGACCCCGACAAGCTGGCCGTGCTGAACGGGATCGTGCACCCCCTGGTGGGCGCGCGCTCCCGTGAACTCGAAAGCGCCGCCGCCGAGGACGCCGTGGTCGTCCACGACGTCCCGCTCCTCGCGGAGAACGGCCTCGCGCCGCTGTACGACGTCGTGGTCGTCGTCGACGCGAGCCCCGAGACCCAGCTCGACCGGTTGGTCCGGCTGCGCGGCATGACGGAGCAGGACGCACGCGCGCGTATGGCCGCGCAGGCCACCCGGGAGAAGCGCTTGGAGATCGCGGACATCGTCATCGACAACGACGTACCGTTGGAAGAGCTTCAGGCACGCGTGCGCGAGGTCTGGGCGGATCTCGTCGGACGGGCGCAGGCGTCGCGGTAGCCGCCCTGCGCAGGACGTTTCGGCGATCGTCGCGCCAAGGCGCCGCTCGGTGATACGACCGCGGAATCGCGGCCCTGTTGCGGGCGTTGAACCCGTTGAGTGAGGGAAGGACTGTGCCGTGCCCGAGACCAGCGGATCGACCGGACGTACTCCGGAGACCCATGTCATCGACTTCCGTGCCGCCGAGCATCTGCTCGCCGCACGGGACCCGCGGGGCGCGGTGAAACTGCTCGACCCAGTGATCGCGGCGCACCCGGAGAACACCGCCGCACGGCTGCTACGCGCGCGTGCCTTCTTCGCGGCCGCGCAACTGCGGCCTGCCGAGCTGGAGTTCACCATCGTCCTGGAGCGTGAACCGGACAACGCGTTCGCGCACTTCGCCCTCGCCCGCACCTATGAGCGCCAGGCACGGCACGACGAGGCCAAGCGCCACTTCCGGCTCGCGGCCGCCCTGGACCCGAACCCGGAGTACATCAAGGCGGCACAATTCGACGGGTGAGTGCCCGGCAGCCGGTCACGGGGGCTGCCGGTCCGGCGGGCGCCGCTGGTGCGGTCGGGTCGGGTACTGCTGGTCCGGCGGTCGGTACGGCGGGATGTCGCGGCCCGGCTGGTAGTGCGGGCCCTGGCGGATGTGCCGGAGGATCAGCGCCATGTCGACGGTGATCACCAGCCACAGCACCCCGCAGGCGATCGCCCACCCCGGTCGTCCGGCGAGCGCGAAAGCGACCGTGCCGAAGACCGCCCAGACCAGGCCCCACGCGCTCAGCCAGAAGCGCGCCCGCAGTGCACTGCGCGCGGTCGCCGGTTCACTGCCCGTACGCATCGGGATCACTACTCCTGTCTGCAACGTACTCCTCGGTACGGACGTTCACCAAAGAGCTCATCAGCTGCCCGAGGAGGGGGAGACCACACCGTGCTGCCGGACACCGACGCGCTGCCCGAGATCCTGCTCGACCTTGCGGTACCCCACGAGGACATCAACGAACTGGTCCGCCTGCGGCACACACTTACCGCCGACGCGGGGGCGATGCGGTTCCTGGAGGAGTGCGCCAAGGGACTGGTGCGCGACATCGGGGAGATCGTCGAGTACGGCGAGGGGCTGCAGCTGGGCGAGCGGGTCGCCGAGGCGCCCGCAGCGCTGGGCCGCTACTTCGCCGCGTACGTGCTCGTCGCGGCGCTTCCGCACACGCGCGCATACCACCGCGCACGCGGTGTTCCCGCCGACATCTCCCGGCGCACCCTCGCCGACCTCGGGCGGAACATGGCCGTCCACCGCAGACGGCACGGTAGGGGAGGCGTGCAGGCCCCGCAGTGGCTCACCCTTCATTTCCGGGGGGAGCTGTACCAGTTGGGGCGGTTGCAGTTCCAGCGCGCGCGGCTCTGGCAGGGCGCGGCGGCGGAGCTCGCGGCTGCAGGGATGGACGCGACCGCCGGCACGTACTGTCTGGACGTTCACATCCCTGATTTCCTCGGCCCGCTGTCCCCGGCCGCGTGTGACCGGTCGGTGGCGCTGGCCCGCGAGTTCTTCGCGGAGCACTACCCCGAGGAGGAGTACCGGACGGGGATGTGTCACTCCTGGCTGCTGGACCCGCAGTTGAAGCGGTACCTCACCGCCGACTCCAACATCGTCCGGTTCCAGGAGCGGTTCCGGATCGCCCGCCAGGACACCGAGACCGCCGACACGGAACCGGTCCAGTTCGTGTTCGGGAACCCGGAGTTGCCGGTGGAGAGGCTGCCGCGGCGTACGTCGGTGGAGCGGGCGGTCGGAGATCATCTGCGGGCGGGCGGGCACTGGTACATCGGGCACGGGTGGTTTCCGTTGTGAGCGGGGCTCATCGAGTGGGTCATAGCTCGAACGGGTGAACCCCGGCGGCGTGGGAACGGCCGTGCGGATGTGGGCCGTTGTGCGGGCATGGGGCTGAACATGCGAAGCGGACATCAGGGGACGGGACCCGGGGCGATCACCCCGGACGGCTGTGCGGTCGAGTTCTACTCACGGCTGCCCGTAGGGGGAGAGCCGGACATCATCGCCGGAGCGGTCCCGGCGGGCGCGCACATCCTGGAGCTGGGCTGCGGCGTGGGGCGAATGACCCATCCGCTGCTGGAACGCGGCTTCACGGTCACGGCGGTGGACGAATCCGCGGAGATGCTCGAACGCGTCCGCGGGGCCCGCACCTTATGCAGCGCGATCGAGGATCTCGACCTCGGCGAGAGATTTGACGTGGTGCTGCTCGCGTCGTTCCTCGTGCACTCCGGTGACATCGAGGTGCGGCGAGGGCTGCTGCGGTCGTGCGTCCGGCATCTGGCCGACGGGGGCTGCGTGTTGATCCAACGGGAGGGAGAGGACTACCACAGGGACATACCGCGCGAGCGTGTCGATCCCAGCGGCTTCACCGTGCGGGTCGCCTCCTCGGAGCCGGTCGGCGACGGGGTGAACTCGGTGCGTGCGGAGTACGAGTTCCCGGACGCGGTCTGGACGCAGACGTTCCTGGCACGGCCGCTGACGAAGGAGCAGTTCGAGGGGGCGTTGGCGGAGGCGGGGCTGAGGGTGGACAAGTACCTGACGGACGATCGGATATGGGTGCGGGCGGTTCCCGCCGCCGGGGGGGTGAGTGGAGGCGACTGAGTACGGGTCGCCGGGCAGCGATGAGTTCTGGAGTGGGTGCCGGTCTACCTCTGTGACAGCAACACGGACCGCTGCACACAGGAGACCCCGATGTCCGAGCCCACCGCTTCGGTCAGCACCGCCGCTTCCGCCTCGTCCCGCCGTGTCGTCATCGCCGAGTCCGCGACCGCCCGTGGCCGGCGTGCCCGCATCGCCCTGCGCGGCCTGCAGGTGCTGCTCGCCCTCTTCTACGTGATCGCGAGCGCACTGCCCAAGCTGATCGCGCACCCCACCGCCGCCGAGGGCTTCAACGAGATGGGCTGGGGCAGCACGGGGATGTACATCATCGGCGCCCTCGAACTGGCCGGAGGCATAGCGCTGTTGATTCCGGTACTGCAGTCGGTGGCGGCGTTGGCGCTGAGCGGTCTGATGGTGGGCGCGTTCGTCGTCACCCTCACGTACTTCAACGGGGAGAACGCCGCGACTCCACTGATCCTCATCGTGCCGCTCGCGCTCATCGCCTGGGCTCGGCGAGGGCACAACGCGGAGCTTCTGCGGCTGGTACGGCTGGAGCGACGACGGGCATGAGGGGACGACGGGCGTGAGGGAGGGCCGGCCGGGGAGGCTGCTGCTGTGAGGCCGGGACCTGCGATCAGCGGTCTTCGGATCGGCCTCCCGTGGGGCGGCCTCCTGCGGGGCGGTCACCCGTGGCGCGGCCACTCAGTCCGCGCAGCGCCCGTAGGCGTTCCAGCTCGCGGCGGTCTCGTTTGGTCGGGCGGCCCGTGCCCCGGTCGCGGATGCCGGCGGGGGCGACGGCCTCGCGGGGCGGGGGCGGCGGGCTGTTGTCGACGTAGCACTGGACGGCTACCGGGGCGCCGACCCGCTTCCGGATCAGGCGCTTGACGACGACGATCCGCTCCCGGCCTTCGTGCCGCAGGCGGACCTCGTCGCCGACGCGGACCGAATGGGCGGGCTTGACGCGCTCGCCGTTCACCCGCACGTGGCCGCCCTTGCAGGCGGCGGCGCCCATCGAGCGGGTCTTGACCAGGCGTACGGACCAGATCCAGCTGTCGATGCGGACGGTCTCGCCGTTCTGCGGGCGGGCGGCATCGGCGGCGGCGTTCGCGGCGGCGGTCTTGGCGTCGGCCGGGACGGCGGGGATGGGTGTGGCGGGTGTGGGGGCGTCGACGGTGGCGGGGCGCTCGTGCCCCACATGTCCCTCGTTCCCCGGTCCCTGGGGCGTGCCCCTGTCGCCGTTCGCCCAGCCGTTCGTCTCGTCGTGGTCCATAGCCTTCGAAGCCATGTCTCGACCTTAGTCCTCCGCACCGGATGAATCGGCCGGGATTTCCCAGGGGCGAAGCCGGCGCCCGAGGAGCAGGAGGGCAGCTTGGGCCTAGAGCTACCGTTGCACTATGGACGTCCTCGCCGATCTCGACCAGCGGGTCGCGGGCTGTAGGGCCTGCCCGCGGCTGGTCGCCTGGCGTGAGGAGGTGGCCCGTACCAAGCGTGCTGCCTTCGCCGACTGGACGTATTGGGGGCGGCCGGTTCCGGGGTTCGGGCCGGGGGATGCCCGGTTGCTGGTCGTGGGACTGGCGCCTGCCGCGCACGGAGGGAACCGCACCGGGCGGATGTTCACGGGTGACCGTTCCGGAGACGTGCTGTATCAGGCGCTGTACGACGTCGGACTGGCGTCGCAGCCCAGCTCCGTGTCGGCGGACGACGGGCTCGAGCTGTACGGCGTCCGCGTCACCGCGCCCGTGCACTGCGCCCCGCCCGCGAACAAGCCCACGCCCGGCGAACGGGACACGTGCCGCCCCTGGCTCGTTCAGGAGCTGAGGCTGCTGCGGCCGACAGTGCGGGCGGTGGTGGTGCTCGGTGCTTTCGGCTGGCAGGCCACGCTGCCCGCGCTCGCGGAGGCCGGGTGGAACGTGCCGAGGCCGCGTCCCGTTTTTGGGCACGGTGTCAGGGTTCCGCTCGACGGGCTCGACCTCTTCGGTTGCTTCCACGTCAGTCAGCGCAACACCTTCACCGGCCGGCTCACGCCCGCGATGCTGCGGGACGTACTGCGCACGGCGGCCGGGGCGGCGGGCCTGAGCCGTGCGAATTGAGGCGACCTGACCGTCGTAAGGCCGTTCGTAAGGGCATTAAGGTGCCCGGATGGCTCTCTACCCGGAGATCGAACCGTACGACCACGGCATGCTCGACGTCGGTGACGGCAACCGCGTGTACTGGGAGACCTGCGGCAATCCGCACGGCAAGCCCGCGCTGGTGCTGCACGGCGGTCCGGGATCGGGATGTTCGCCGTATCCGCGGCGCCTGTTCGACCCCGCCGTGTACCGGATCGTGCTGCTCGACCAGCGGGGGTGCGGGCGTTCGACGCCGCCGGCGAGTGCGTATGAGACCGACATGGGCGTCAATACGACGGATCGTCTCATCGCCGATCTGGAGCTGCTGCGGCGGGAGTTGGGGATCGGGCGGTGGCTGGTGTGGGGCGTGTCGTGGGGGTCGGTGCTGGGGCTGCGGTATGCGCAGACGTATCCCGAGGTGGTGTCGGAGCTGGTGCTGACGGGGGTGGCGACCGGGGCCAATCCCGAAGTCGCCCTGCTGACCAGGGGACTTGGGAAGATCTTTCCGGCGGCGTTCGAGCGGTTCGTCGGTGAACTGCCCGTCGATGAAAGGGACGGCAACCTCGCGGCCGCGTACAACCGGCTGCTCGAGTCACCGGATGCCGAGGTGCGGGCGCGGGCCGCGCGGGCCTGGACCGACTGGGAGACGGCGACGATTCCAGCGCCGCCGCGTTCGGTGCCGCGGTTCGAGGATCCGGTGTTCCGTCTGGGCTTCGCCCGCACCGTCACGCACTACTGGGGCAACGACCACTTCCTGCGCGAGGGCAACGACCAGGGCGTGGTCCTGCGCGATGCGCACCTGCTCAAAGGCATCCCCGGCACGCTCGTCCAGGGCAGCCTGGACTTCGGCAACCTGCTCGGCATCGTGTGGCGGCTTCATCACGCCTGGCAGGGAAGCGAGTTGGTGATGATCGACGAGGTCGGCCACGATGCCGGGGCGCCGGGGGTGGCCGAGGCGCTGGTGGCGGCGACGGACAAGTACGGGGCGCGCTAGGGGGTTCGGGGCGCGCTAGGGGAGTTCGGCCTCGCCGAACAGCTGCCGTACCGTCGAGCGGTAGTTGGTCCGCACGTGGGCGAGTGCGTGAGCGCGGGCTCGCTCCGGGTCGCCGGAGGCGATCGCCTCGTACAACTCGCGGTGCTCCACGAGGAGTTGGGGCCATTCCTCGTTCCGCCGGGTCATCCAGCGCAGGCGGCCGGCGACGGGTTCGAGGGCCTCCAGCAGCAGGCTGTTGTCGGCCATGGCCACGATGCGGTCGTGCAGGCGGCTGTTGATGTCGGTGATCGCCTCCGCGTCCCCGGCCTCGGTCGCGGTGGCGGCGCGCTCGAGCAGTTCCTCCACCTCGGCCAGGTCCTGCGGGGTCGCGCGCGCGGCGGCCAGTCCCGCCGCGTACACCTCGAGCGCCTCGCGCAGCTCGAAGAGTTCCTTGACGTCGTTCGGGGTCAGCCGGCGGACGACAGTACGGCGTGGCGTCTCGAAGTGGACGAACCCCTCCGCGACCAGCGCGCGGATCGCCTCGCGGACCGGTACGCGGGAGACGCCGAAACGTTCGGCGAGCTCCCGCTCCACGAGCCGGTCGCCGGGGCGGAGGCGGCCCGCGATGATCTCCTGTCGCAGGTTCGCCAGGACGCGCTCGCGAACCGCGCCGAGGGGTTCGATCTTCGTCACGGAGCTCATGGAGCCATCTTCGCCGACTCAGGGCGTGTTTTACGGAGCGTTAACAGCAACGACATCGGTCGGAACGGTTGACGGGAGGACCATGTCGGCAGTTTGGTATACCAAACGCGTCGCCAAGCGACCGGAAACAAGCCACCGGAAAGCAGTTACCGGACCAAGCCACCGGAAAGCCTTCCTCCTCCGTCCCCCGTCCATGGAGGCCCCGTGTCCCTCGCCGACCGTGCCGAAGCCACCGGCACAGCAGCGTTCGTCCCCGATCCCCGGCTCACCAACGAAGACCTCGCGCCCGCGGGCAAGCGCAACTGGAAGGTCTTCGACCTCTTCGCCATGTGGATGTCCGACGTCCACAACCTGGGCAACTACACCTTCGCCGCCGGCCTGCTCGTCCTCGGCATGAACGTGTGGCAGGTCTTCACGTCCCTGCTCGTCGGCTTCGTGCTCATCTACATCGGCATGAACTGGATGGGCAGCATCGGCCAGCGCCACGGCGTGCCCTTCCCGGTCATCAGCCGCATCAGCTTCGGCGTCTGGGGTGCGAACATCCCCGCGCTGATCAGGGCCGTGATCGCCATCATGTGGTACGGCATCCAGACCTACCTGGCCTCCGTCGCGGTCAACGTGATGCTGCTCGCCGCCTGGCCGGGCCTGGAGTCCTGGACCCACAGCTCCTTCCTCGGGCTGGACGCGCTCGGCTGGGTGTCCTTCCTGGCTCTCTGGCTGATCCAGGCGGCGATCATCAGCCAGGGCATGGAGTCGGTGCGGAAGTTCCAGGACTTCTGCGGTCCGGCGATCTGGGTGGTGATGATCGCGCTGGCGGTCTGGATCCTGGCCAAGGCCGGCTGGACCATCTCGCTCACCTCGACCCCGCACCCGGTCTCCGTCGGCGAGCAGTGGCGGCAGTGGTTCGGCGCGATCGGCCTGATCCTCGCCACGTACGGCACCCTGATGCTCAACTTCTGCGACTTCTCCCGCTTCGCGCCGGACTACCGCACCGTGCGCCGCGGCAACTTCTGGGGACTGCCGATCAACTCGACCGCCTTCGTGGTCGTGTCCGTGATCGTCACGGCCGGCTCGCTGGAGGTCTTCGGCGAGGCCATCACCGACCCGGCGGAGCTGGTCGCCAAGGTCGGCAACACCTGGGTGCTGGTGCTGGCGGCCCTGACCTTCGCCATCGCCACCATGGGCGTCAACATCGTCGCCAACTTCGTCTCACCGGCGTACGACCTGGCCAACGTCTGGCCCCAGAAGATCACCTTCAAGATCGGCGGCATGATCAGCACGGTGGCCGCGCTGCTGGTGACGCCGTGGAACCTCTTCTCGAACCCGACGGTCGTCCAGTACTTCCTCGGCGGCCTGGGCGCCTTCCTCGGCCCCCTCTTCGGCGTGATCATGGTCGACTACTACTGGGTCAAGCGCGGCCGGGTCGACGTCAACGAGTTGTTCGACGCCACGCCCGGCTCGCGCTACTACTACAGGAAGGGCGTCAATCCCAAGGCGCTGTGGGCGTTCCTGCCGGCGGCGGGGGTCGCGGCGGTGCTGGCCCTGGTGAAGACGTTCAGCGATGTGGCGCCGTACTCGTGGTTCATCGGCACCGCGTTGGCGGCGGGGCTCTATGTGCTGCTGTGCCGCAGCGAACGGGCGGCTGCCCCCGCATCCGTTTCCGAGAAGCCCGTGGAGGTCTGAGGAACGTGCGGATCGTCGTCACCAACTGCAACACCACGCAGGAGATGACCGCCGAAATCGTACGAGGTGCCCGGGCCGCCGCAGGCCCGGGCACCACCGTGACCGGGCTGACCCCCGCGTGGGGACCCGAGTCGGCGGAGGGCTGGCTGGACAGCTATCTGTCGGCCGCGGCGGTCCTCGACACGTTGCGGACGTACGAGGGTCCTGCGTACGACGCAGTGGTCATGGCCGGTTTCGGAGAGCACGGGCGAGAGGGCGTCCGGGAGTTGGTGGACGTACCGGTCGTCGACATCACGGAGGCGGCTGCGCATCTGGCGTGTCTGCTTGGCCGGCGGTACGGGGTGGTGACCACGCTGGAACGGTCGCGCGGGCAGATCGAGGACAGTCTGGAGACGGCGGGCGTCGGGCGCAATTGCGCGGCCGTCGTGGGAACGGGGCTGAGCGTCCTCGACCTGGGTGACGCCGAGCGCACGGAGGCGGCGTTCCTGACGGCGGCCGAGCGGGCGTGCGCTGCGGGGGCGGAGGTTCTTGTGCTGGGGTGTGCCGGAATGACGGGACTGCAGCGGGCTGTGGGGGAGAAGCTGGGCATTCCGGTTGTCGACGGAGTCGGGGCCGCGGTGAAGCTGGCGGAGTCGCTGGTGGGGTTGGGGCTGATGACGAGCAGGGCGGGGAGTTATGCGAAGCCGGTGCCGAAGAGGAGGGTGTGGGGGTCGTCGTCGGAGTGACGGCCCGTGACCGGCTCAGGGCCGCCAGGCATACCGGATATCGGGCTCCCGCTCCTCGTTGCCGCTGCCGTCGGTGCGGTGGACCTCCGTGAAGCCGTGCCTTTCGTAGAAGCGCTGGGCGGGGTGGTTGACCTGGAAGGCCCACAGGGTGAGGCCGGTGGGGCTGAGTTCCTTGGCCAGCGCGACGAAACGGTCCCCGATGCCCCGCCCTCGCCAATCGGGGTCGAGATACAGCGCGTTCACTTCCTCGCCGTCCAGGGTCATCATGCCGACGACCACACCCGCGCCCGCGCCCCCGCTCTCGACCATGGCCTCCGCGACCCAGGTCGTGCCCCGAGGTATCACCACGTCCCGGAAGTACGCGCGTATCTCGTCGTCGGAGTGGGCCCGCCGGACGGTGGGCAGGGCGGCGCTGTAGGAGCGCAGCCAGACGTCCGCCGCCGCGGGGGCGTCCGGGGCGGAGGCCCGGCGGAGGGCGACGGACATCATGAGCTCCCCTTCCGGTTCCGGGACGACAACGGACGTCATGCGCCCGCCCCTTCCGGCTCAGGGACGACGGCCGTCGCTGTGATCTCGACCAGCTGCCCGGTGTAGCCGAGGCAGGCGACGCCGAGGAGTGTGGACGAGTGCGGTCCCGTACTGAGCCCCGACGCCTCGACGACGTTCCACACGGCGGACAGCACCGCGCTCTCACCGCTCACGACATACACCTCGGTCGATACGACATGGGCCAAGTCACTCCCGACCGCCCGCAGTTGCGCACGCAGGTTGGCGATCACCTGCTCGGCCTGTCGCACGGGATCCCCCTCCCCGACCAGCTTCCCCTCGGCGTCGAGCGGCACGGCCCCGGCAAGGAACGCGAGCTTCGTGCCGGCCTCGACGACGGAGGCGTGGGAGTAGGTCGGCGGAGAAAAGAGGCTCGGGACGGTGACGCGCTGGATCACGGCGGCTCCTCGTGCGGTGAACGGGCAACCTGCCGATCATCCGTGCTGTCACCCGGGTACGGCATCCGAATTTTCCCGCTCGCCGAACCGCTCCCCGAACGGCACAACCCGGCCGTCCGCATACGGGCTCTCCACACACCAGCCCTCCTCCCGGGCAACCCGCTCGAAGATCCCGATCTTGTAGGCGAGCCCCTCCGGCTCACCGATGTCACACGACCATGCGGCCTCGGACCACTCCTCCTCCCCGCGCACCAACGGCCAACCCCGCACCGCGAGGTGCAGCGCCAGCGTCGAACGCGCATACAGGCGTACGGCATCGCGCTCATCCCGCATACGCCGGTACCGCTCTGTCTCCCGCAGGCGGAGCCGCCCGCCGGCGTTCCCGGCCACGAGGAGCGGGACCATCGCCGTGGGCCCGCCGTCCGTGGACATGCCGTCCGTGGACCCTCCGCCCGGTCCGTCCGAGTCGGCGATCAGGAACGTCAACTCGCCATCCGCCTCCATCACTTCATACCGGGGCAGATACGAAAGCCTGGCGAACCCCAGCGCGTGCTTCCAGGACGTGAGCCACAAACCCCGGCCGAGGTAGTAGCGGACGGTCCGCTGCCAGGTCCAGTGCGTGTCCAGACGGAACCCGTGCAGCCCTTCGGCGCGGCAGGCGTCGTACACCATGTCCAGGACGGCCGACGCGATTCCCCGACGCCGGGCCACGGGATGGACGTAGAGCGAGGAGAGTCGCAACGCGCCCGCGCCGATGGGCCAGGTGTCCACGGCGACGGTCCCCGCCGTGCCGTACCCGCCACCGGGTGTCCGAATCCAGTACCTCCTTCCGAAATCCTCGTCGTACCTGTACTCGCGCCCCGACGAGCCCAGTCGGACACGTAAGCCCTTCTCGCCCGACACCGTGAGCGAGTCCGGGTCGACGCAGGTGCCGAGTGCGCCCTCGGCGAGTGAGGCGAGATCCCAGAGACCGAACCGGCGGCCCTCACCGAAGGTGACGGGGCGCAGCCAGGGGGAGGCCGCCAGACGGTCGTGCACGCGGAGAGCTTGATCATCCTTCATGGGCCCGGAGGCTAGGTTCACCTCGGCCGACGGCGCAGGCGCTGCCGGATCCTCGCCCGGAGATGTCATTCCGGCGGTGGACCCCACTCCCGTTCACGCAGCTGCCGTTCGCACTCCTGTGCAAGGTGTGGGTACGCCTCGGTGATGGCGGTGTAGACGCGTCGCCTGAGCAGGTCCTCGGCCGCCGCGCGGCCGGTGCTGCCGTGCAGTCCGCTCAGGAGCTCGTCGTAGCGGGTGAGGCGATGGCGGAGGTAGTCGACCTTCCATCGGTCGAGGTCGGGAGGGTCGGCACCGTCGGCTGTGGCGGGGTCGGCACTGTGCCCCCACCTCTCGTAACTCCTTTTGCCGTCCTGGCAGTTGTAGTGATCGACTGCCATGGCCGCCAGCTTCCGCTCGGCCAGCCGTGGCACATCGACCGGCTCCGCCGCGATCCGGGCCAGCACCTCCTGCCGACGGCGCTGGGCTGCCGCTTTCGCCGACACGGAGCGTCGCGCGGCTGCCGCCGCCACCGCCCGGAACTCCTCGCTCCGCTCGGCGGATTCCACCCGCTCGACGAGGTAGAGCCGAATCTGCGGGGCCGCCCGGAAGTGCGGATTGACCCGCAAGAGATCGGGCTCACCGAGCAGTCGGCGCACCATTCCCGGCGTCCACCCACGGGCACGCAGCCCGGCCGCCGAGATGTGCGCCCGCGTCGACCGCAGACCGCCGCCATTCTCCGCACCGTGTTCCCGACCGCCCTCGTCCCTGCCGTCGTCCCAGCCCTCGTCCCGCTCCAGCATCGTCATCGCGCACCCCCGTAGCGCTCTCATCCGTCACGCTCTGTGACGACTAGATCCATTAGAGCGCACGCCACTGACAATCGCCCCGGCCGAACCGGAGGGCCGAAGGCTGCAGGGCTGGAGGGCTGAGGGTGCTGTGTGTCAGGACACCGACATGAAGTGCCAGGCTTCGAGGCCCCGCTCACGCTCCCGGACCGTCAGGACCCCCGTCGGCCAGCGGGGGGGGGGTGCCCCCATCCGCGGTTCGCCCGCCCGGAGACCGCGGTGCCGGAAGGTCGATCAGATCGCTCACCCCCGCCACCTCCTGCAAGGTCCGCGCCAGCGACACCAACGACTGCCGCACTGCCTCGATCTCGCCGCGCAGCGCGTCGGCGTGCTCCCACTCACGCTCGTAGGCCACCGGATCGCGTCCGCCCGGCCGCTGGGACTCGTACGCGCTCAGTCGTGGATGCCACGACGCGAGCAGCGGTCGCAGCACACGGTTGAGGACGGTCACGGCGAGGACGCCGAAGCTGACATGGCCGGGAGCCAGGGGCGGGGCGACTTCGGGGCCGTAGCGGCGGAGGATCTCGCGAGTGGTGTTGAAGATGGTGTAGAGGGAGGACAGCGCTTCGCGCAGGAAGCCCTCGTCCCGGTCGAGTTCCTCGACCGACACCCGGGTGATCAGCTCCAGGTACAGCTCCCAGGCCGCGCTGCGTTCCGCCTCGGCCGGCTCCCAGGTCCCGGAGATCTCGCCGACGAAGGGAATCGTCAGCTTGGCCGTGATCTGCGACGGACCGCTCGGACTCCGTCGCCTGCGCTGCCTGTGTCTCATGATCGCCCTCCCCGGTACCCACAGTAGGGTAAGTCGCCGTGTGGGACGTCTTCCTCAGCTACAGCCGCGGTGACTTGGAGCGGGTGCGTCCGCTCGCAGGTGCGCTGCGCGACGGTGGTCTTGAGGTGTTCACGGACGAGACGGGAGTCGCGTCCTTCACCGGCATCAGTGACACCATCCGGCGCGAACTGGCCCGCTCCAAGGCCCTGCTGGCGTACTACTCCACCGGCTACCCCGAACGCGAGGCCTGCCAGTGGGAGCTGACCACCGCGTATCTCGCCGGACTTGGCGAGGGCGACCCGCGACGCCGCGTCATGGTCGTCAACCCCGAACCGGGAACCGGCCACATCCACCCCGTCGAACTCCGCGACGCGCGATACGCCTCGGCCGACGACATCGGCGCGGTCGTGGCCGACGTACGCGCGCACGTCTCCAGGCTCGACGGTCCGATGACGCCCGCACGGCACGGAGTACGGCGATGGGTGTCCGGCGTGCCCCAGCCGCGCACTGAATTCCTGGGGCGCCTGTCCGAGTTGTGGCAGGTGCATTCCGCGCTGCATGCCCACACAGCACCCCTGGTCACCGGCCGCCGCACCGCCGCGCACGCCGTTCAGATCCGTGGCATGGCGGGGATCGGCAAGTCGCTGCTGGCGCAGGAGTACGCCGTACGGTTCGAAGCGGCGTACCCGGGCGGGGTTTTCTGGCTGAACGGGGAGTCGTACGAGGACTCGCTGCGCGGACTCGGCCCGAACCTCGGTGACATGGGCGAACCGTTCCTCTGGATCGTCGACGCCGTCCCCGTCTGCCGGCTCACCCGGCGCGAGGTCGCGGCGATGGCCGCACCGCACCCGCTCGGCCACACGCTCTTCACGCTGCGCGGTCGGGCGTACGACGGACTGGGCACCCCTGTCGACCTAGGACCGCTCGACGAGCGGCACGCGCGCGTGCTGATCGGCGACGACGTGCTCGCTCAGGCGGTGGAGGGGCATCCACTCGCACTCGCCCTCCTGGGCCGTGCGATCCGGGCGGGTCAGGACCCGCGCACCCTCTACGACCGTCTGCACGCCCGGGACGGCTCCCTTCTTGACATGCTGGCCGGCGACGACGTCACGGCGCCCCTCGTCCGGGACGTGGACACGGCAGACGCATCCGATGTCCTCCGGTGCGCGGCGGCCCTGCACCCGCTGCCGCTGACCGTCGAGGACGCGGAGCGCGTCCTGGCCGCCACCGACCGAGTGCCGCGTGCGGTGGCCCACCGGCGTGCCCAGAACGGCGTCGCCGAACTCCACGTACGCAGCCTCGTCACCCCCGCTCCCGAGGGCCGCTGGCAGCTTCACCCGGTCACCCTGCACGCCTGGCACCATCACGACCCGGCCCCCGCCCGTACCGAGGTCCTCCGGCACGCCGCCCTGCGCACCCTGTGCGCCCGCCGCGACCCCGTTACGCTGGGCCTCCCCGGAAGCCGAAGGGAGGCCCCCATGGCAGCACCCAGTGAGTCGGAACGGATGGCCGCCTTCGACATCCAGGTCGAGTTGGTCACCCGCATCGGCGTGCAGGAACTGGCACCGGGCACCGGCAGTCTGCGCGAGGCCCTGACCTCCCTGAAGTCCCTGATCGACTTCACGCGCGCGACGCTGCACACGTACAGCATCGGGCTGGAGCGCGGGACGGAGGGCGGCACGCCGACGGTGCAGAGCCTGGCGTACTCCTTGATCAACGACGCCATCCGTCCCTTCACCGGCACCTGGCACCCCCGGCTCGCCGCCTACGAGGCGCGGTGTCCGGCGGAGGTCGCACCGCTCGACCATGAGGCGGCCTGGCCGGAGGCGGCGGCCATGCGGGACGAACTGGCGCGGCTGCGGGAGCCGTTGCTGCGCATCGCGGAGCGGCTCGGAGGGATCTCCGGGGCGGATTTCGGAGTGGCGGCGACGGGTTGAGGCCCCCCGCATAGACGGGTTGAGGCCCGCGCGTAATTGCGTGGAGTCGCGTACGACGGCTCCGTACGCTGCGCCCCATGCCGTCCCTCACCGACCCCGAGTTCCTCGACAGCACGGCCGACCGCCTCGCCGCCCTCTCCACCGTCCAGGCGGTCGCCCTCGGCGGCTCCCGGGCCCAGGGCACGCACACGTCGGAGAGTGACTGGGATCTGGCCGTCTATTACCGCGGCCCCTTCGACCCCGCCGACCTCCGCGCCGTCGGCTGGGAGGGCGAGGTCTCGGAGGTGGGCGGCTGGGGCGGCGGGGTGTTCAACGGGGGTGCGTGGCTGACGATCGACGGGCGGCGCGTCGATGTGCACTATCGCGATCTCGACGTGGTTGAGCGGGAGTTGGCGGAGGCGGAGGAGGGGCGGTTCCGGGTGGAGCCGTTGTTGTTCCATCTCGCGGGGATTCCGAGCTACTTGGTCGTGGCGGAGTTGGCGGTCAACCGGGTGCTGAGGGGTGAACTGCCCCGGCCGGCGACCTATCCGGAGAAGCTGCGCCGTGCGGCGAACGAGCGCTGGTACGGCTCCGCCCGGGCGACCCTCGCCTACGCCAGAACCAACCATGCGCCCGCCGGTCGTCGTACGGAGGTCGCGGGTGCCATCGCGGTCGCGGCTGTTCAGGCGGGGCACGCCGTGCTCGCGGCGCGAGGGGAGTGGGTGACGAACGAGAAGCGACTGTTGGAGCGGGCGGGCCTGCGGGGGGTCGACGACATCATCGCCTCCATCGGAGTGACCCCCGATGCGATAGGGCGAGCCGTAGCGGCGGCAGAATCGCTCTTGCGGGCGCGCGTCTCACCGCTGAGGGGGGATCACCCGTCCACTCCTGACCGGGAACCCTTGGACGGTTGATTGCGTTCATAAAGATCGCGCTCTTCCTGCCAACCGTCACACTCCCGAAATACGACCGTTCCATCCCCTCCAGGAACCCGATCTACCGTAGAAGCCACACACAGCAGAAGCCCCACACACCCCAAAGCCCGGCCACCGTCGCCCGAAGGCAAAGCCCGCGCCCTCGTCCCGACAGGAGCCCTGTGTCACGCCCCGCGTTCGCGTCGTTCGTCCTCCCGCCCTGGCTCGCCCATGCTCTCCGTGCTCAGCGCGGCCCGGTGCCCTGGATGGCGGTGACGCGTGGGGCGCTGTCCGCCGGTCCGCTTCTGCTCCTGGCCGTCCTGGTCGACCGTGCCTCCCTCGGTGTCGTCGCCGCCGTCGCCGCCATGCTCGCCGGGATCAACGACCGGCCGGGGAGTCGGCGGGCGTCCGTCAGGCGGCTCGGGGTGCCCGCGGTCGCGGGAGCGGGCGGGATGCTCGTCGGGACGTACGCCGGTCACAGCACGGGCGTCTTCGTACTGACCTTGATCCTCACCGGCCTCGGGCTCGTCGCCGGAGGCATCAGTGCCGTCGGCCCCGTCGCCTCCTCCGCGGGTACGCAGCTGCTGGTCGCGGCCGCCATCGGGGCCGGGATGCCGTTGCCCGAGCCGGGGTGGCTGCGGGCCCTTGCCTTCGTCGCCGGAGCGGGGTGGCTGCTCGCGCTGCGGCTGCTCCTTCCCACGCCCGGTGCGATCGTCGGGGACTATCGGTTCGACGGGGAGCGGAAGGCGGTCGCCGCTGTGTACGACGCCGTTGCCGGACTTCTCGAGGCCGTCGGGTCCTCCGCGGCGACCGCCCGTCGCGTCTCCCTCACCGCCGCCCTCGATCATGCGCAGGACGCTCTCGCCGGGCCACGGCTCCGCCGGTACGCCAGTTCCGCGGCCGAGCGGCGGCTGCGGGCGCAGTACGCAGCCGCGCTGCCCCTCGCGGAGGCGGCCACCGCGTTGGCCTGGGGCGGGGAGGGTGTGTCGGCGCGTGCCTCCGAAGGTCCGCGGCGGCTCGCTGCCGCCGTGCGCGGGAACACGCACACCGGGCCGTTGCCCGCGCCCAACCGGTCCGCGCCCGCGCTGCGCGCCCTCGATGACGCCCTCCTGCACGCTGCCGAGGTGTTCGACCAGGGCGAGGGACGCGACCTGCCCACCCGTCGTCGGTCCCCGCGGGCGCTCCTCCGCAGCGTCTTCGGGGCCGGCGGGCGGGAGTACGGGTTGCGCGTCGCTCTGTGCTTCGGGGCCAGCGCCGCCATCGCCCAGGCACTGCATCACGCCCAGTGGTACGGGCAGCACGAGCACTGGTACTGGCTGCCCGCGACCGCCGTCTTCCTCGTCAAGCCCGACCTCGGGCCGCTCGTCTCACGCGTTCTGTGCCGGGCCGCGGGGACGGTCCTCGGGGCTGTCGTCTTCGCCGGGTTCGCCGCGGTGCTGCCCCAGCCCGGAGGGCTCATCGCGCTCGTGGCTCTCAGCGGTGCCCTGATCCCCGTCGCCACGCGGCACTTCGCCGCCCAGACCGCCGTCGTCACCGTCCTCGTCCTCGCCCTGGTGATGGTCGGCGGTGAGCCCCCGGCCTCCTGGAGCCGCATCGGCGAGACACTGCTGGCCTGCGCCATCGTGCTGGTCGTGGGACACCTGCCGATGCCGGGGCAGCGGGGTGGAGGAGTACGGGCCCGGCTGGTGGCGGCGGAGGATGCGGCGCACGCCTATCTGACACACGTCCTGAACGGCTCGGACTCCCGCCCCCTCCGCTGGACCCTCCGCCGCGAGGCCTACCGCACGCTCGCCGAAGCCCGTACCGCCATCGCCCTCGCCGCCGCCGAACTCCCCGCGCTCGCTCGGCACTCGGAAGGGGCCGACGAGATCGTCGTCGTACTCGAACGGATTGTCGACACGACCACCGCGTGCGCCGTGCACCTCGACGACTCCGGCCGGCTCACCGCGCGGCACATCGAACGCCTGGCCGCCCTGCTCGACGAACTCGCCGAGGGCCGCGCGCGCGTGGGGCTGCGGATGCCTGAACTTCCCCTCGCCGTATAGCTCTTGGCCGTATCAGACTTCCCTCGCCGTGCTGGGAGAGCGCGGTGTGCCAGGTGCCGCCCACCATCGCGATCAGGTCCTGTGCGTGAGGGCGGCCGGCTTCGTCTCGTACGAAGCCGCCCCACGACAGGGCCGCGACGGGATGCGCGGTTCGGCTCACTCCCCCAGTTCTCGACTTCGCTCGAACCGGGGGGACCCCCATCCGCACGACACCGTCGTACGTTGGCCCAATGACGCCTTCTCCCGTGGAAGCTGATCTCATCATCACCGGATGCGCCGTCCTCGTGCACGACGATCACGAGCGGATCGGGTTCGAGGAAGACGCCGCCATCGTCGTACGGGACGGTCTCGTCGAGGCGGTCACCGGCGCCGCCGACGCCGGAGGGCTGGCGGCGCGGGAACGGATCGACGCCCGCGGACAGGTCGCGATGCCCGGGCTCGTCAACTGCCACACACACGCCCCGATGGTCGCGCTGCGCGGTGTCGCCGAGGACCTGCCGACCGAGGAGTGGTTCAACGACGTCGTCTGGCCCATCGAGTCCAACCTCACGGAAAAGGACGTGGAGTTGGGGACGCGGCTCGCCTGTGCCGAGATGATCCGCGGCGGTGTCACCTGCTTCGCCGATCACTACTTCGCCATGGACGCGGTCGCCGCCGTGGTCGACGAATGCGGGATGCGGGCGCATCTCGGCGAGGCCTTCTTCTCCTCCCAGGGTCCTCAAGGGCGGGAGAAATCCCTGGAGTTCGCGCTGCGGCACCGGGGAGGCGCGGGCGGCCGTATCACCACCACACTCGCCCCGCACGCCCCCTACACCGTCGACGACGCCGACCTCGCCGCCACCGCCGCGCTCGCCCGCGAGCACGGCCTCCCCGTCCACATCCACGCCGCCGAGAACCGCGACCAGGCTGACACCAGCCTCGCCCGCCACGGCCGTACCCCCATCGACGTCCTCGCCGCGACCGGGCTCCTCGACACCGACCTCCTCATCGCCCACGGCACCGGCATCCTCGACCGCGACCTGCCCGTCCTGGAGCGCGCCGGCGGACGCATCGCCGTCGCCTCCGCACCGCGCGGCTATCTCAAGTTCGCGTGGCCCGACACCACACCCGTGCGCGCGCTGTACGACATCGGCGTCCCCGTCGGGCTCGCCACGGACGGCGCCGCCTCCAACAACTCCCTCGACGTATGGGAGTCGATGGCGCTCACCGCCCTCATCCAGAAGTCGACCCAGGGCGATCCGCGCTGGCTGACGTCCCGGCAAGCCCTGCACCACGCGACCCTGCAGAGCGCACGGGCCGTCGGGCTGGGGGACGAGCTGGGCAGCATTGCACCGGGCCGCCGCGCCGACATCATCCTCGTCGACCTCACCGGCCCGCACACCCAGCCCGTGCACGACCTCGCCGCGACCCTGGTGCACAGCGCGCGGTCCGCCGACGTCCGCACGACGATCGTCGACGGCCGGGTCCTGATGCGTGACCGTGAGCTGCTGACGCTGGATGTGGCCGCGGTGGTGGGGGAGTTGGGGGAGCGGCTGCCGGCACTTCTGGACCGGAGCCATGGGAAGCGCATCCAGGAGTACGACACGTAGCGCTCCGCGGGGGGGTGCCGAGATGGGTCGTGGGTTATCTGCGGCTGTGTTGTGGCTGGTCGCGCAGTTCCCCGCGCCCCTTCGGGCGCTCCCCGGCGGCCTCGTTGAGCAAGGAGCGGGGCGCCGATGCCGTACTACCAAGAAACTTCCTGACGCAGCGATGAGTTCCGCAGTCTCCTCCAGTCACCAACCAGAACGGACCGTCGCACTGGAGGGGTCATGTCGCTTCCGGAGATCGTGTCGCGTGACGCATGGCGTGCGGCACGTGCTGAACTGCTGCTCAAGGAGAAGGCGGCCACGCGCGCGAGGGATGTGCTGAACGCCGAGCGGCGCGGGCTGCCGATGGTCGAGGTCGATACCGAGTACGTGTTCGAGGGCGGCGACGGTAAGGCCACGCTGCTGGACCTTTTCGAGGGGCGGCAGCAACTCGTTGTCTACCACTTCATGTTCGCGCCGGAATGGGACGCGGGCTGTCGCAGCTGCTCCGCGTTCCTGGACCAGATAGGGCATCTCGCGCATCTGCACGCGCGCGGGACGACGTTCGCGGCGGTGTCCCGGGCGCCGTACACGAAGATCCTGCCGTTCAAGGCGCGGATGGGCTGGACGCTGCCCTGGTACTCGTCGTACGGCGGCGACTTCAACCATGACTTCGAGGTGACGTTGGAGCACGAGGGGGAGCTGTCCGAGCGGCCCGGCGTCAGCTGCTTCCTGCGGGACCGTGATCGCGTCTTCCACACCTACTCGACGTATGAACGCGGGCTCGACGGGCTCGGATCGACCACCAGCCTGCTGGATCTGACCGCACTCGGGCGGCAGGAGGAGTGGGAGGAGCCCAAGGGGCGCGCGTCGGCTCTCGGTGCGCCTGCGGGCAGTGAGCGCATTCGGTATCACGATGAGTACGAAGGCTGACGCTCAGAGTGATTGTTTGTCCGAAATGCTGAGAGAGTCCTCACAGCCTGTGGTGGACGAGTGTCAACTACGTCTCAGTACCGTCACTTCGCGAGGCGTTCACCCCGACTTTGGCGTTTAACTCTATGAGTCAGCGCTACATGGAGGTGCAGGGTGAACGGGCGAACGGTGCTCGAGAGCTTTCCCGCAGGTGGGCCGCGAGGCTCCTGGCCGGCGGAGGAGTTCGCGCAGGCGCAGCGTCTGAAGGGCCTGCCCGCGGAAGTCGTGATGGACCTCGCCACGGACTCGTTCCTGGTGATCCTCCGGGGCGGTGACGCCGTCACGGACATCGCGGCGTGATGGCCGGCGCTAGCTCGCCTTCGGCACCGGTGTCGTGAACTGATCCGCCTGGAGCGAGTACAGCTCCGCGTAGACGCCGCCGGTGGCGAGCAGTTCGTCCGGGGTGCCGGACTCCACCAGACGGCCCTGGTCGAGGACGTGCACCAGGTCCGCGTGGCGGACGGATGCCAGGCGGTGCGTGATGAGGATGACCGTCTGGCCGGTGGAGGCCAGGGCGCGGATCTTCTCGAAGACCTCCAGCTCGGCCCGCGCGTCCAGCGCCGCCGTCGGCTCGTCGACGATCAGGATGCTGCCGCGCCGGTAGGCCGCCCGCGCGATGCCGAGCCGCTGCCACTGGCCACCGGACAGCTCGTGACCGCCGCTGAAGGCCCGGGCCAGCAGGGTGTCCAGACCCCGCGGCAGATCGGCGACAACATCCTCGGCGCCCGCCTCGGCCACCGATGCGGCCAGGCGTTCCTCGGTGAGGGGCGCGGAGGAGCGGCCGACGGCGACATTCACGCGGGCCGTGAACGGCCAGCGCTTGAAGTCCTGCGCCACCATCGCGATACGCTCGGCGAGTTGATGCCGGTCCGCGCCCGCCGCGTCGACGCCGTCCCACAGGATCCGGCCCCGGTCCGGCGTGTACAGGCCCGAGAGCAGCTTCACCAGGGTCGTCTTGCCGGAGCCGTTCTCGCCGACGAGTGCCACGATGCGGCCGAGCGGGATGGTCAGCGTGACGTCGTCCAGGGCCGGGCGGGTGGACTCACCCGGGTAGCTGAACGACACGTTCTCGAAGTGGATCTCGCGGGGCGACTCCGGGAGCGCGTCGCCGCCGACCGGGATCGCCCGTTCGGCCGCCTCGACGTACAGGCGTTGCAGATCGCCCACGAACAGCGCCTCCTCGTGGAGCGCGTTGACCTCCAGGACGAGGGTGTCGAGGCTGGAGGAGCCGGTGCGGATCGCGATCACGGCCGTGCCCGCGACGGACAGGGCCATCGCCCCGGCGAGCAGCAGCCCGCCGAGCGTGGCATACGTCGCCACCGTCGCGATGCCTGTCCACGCCGCCGCGAACAGCCCCGTACGGGCCGCCAGCCGCGCCAGCCGGGCCTGTTCCGCCTCCGCCGTCTCCGACATCGCCCGGAAGTGGCGCAGCAGGAACGGGCCGACGCCGTGCAGCCGGATCTCCGGCGCCGCCGCGGGTTCGGTGAGCAGACTGCTGATCAGGTGCCCCGCGCGGGCGTGCTGCACCCAGGTGTGGAAGGACTCGTACCGCCGCCGCGCGTTCGTCAGGGCGCTCCACGCGCTCGGCAGCGTCATCGTCGCCAGGAGCGGGAGCAGCGCCGGATGCAGGACGGTCAGCACACCGGCCGCCGCGATCAGCGAGATCATCGCGTTCACCACGCGGGTGCTGTACGAGATCATGCGCCGGGCCGACTGAGCGCCGTACTGCGCGGTGTCCAGCAGCTTGTGGAACGTATGGTCCTCGATCGCGGCCAGTTCCACGGCCGCCGCCCGTTCCAGATACCGCTCGGTGGCCACGCGCTCCACCTTCGGCTCGAGCCGTCCGGTGGCGTACGTCGACGCCGCCCGCAGCAGCGCCGATACGAACATCACGGCGGCCACCGTGATCAGCGCGGGGGCCGCTCCGCGCAGCCGGTCCTCGATGGCGCCGCCCGCCAGCAGGCGGCCCAGCACGCTGTTGACCGCGAGCAGACTCACCGCCTGCGCCATACCGCGGGCGACCTCGGCCGCCAGCACGGTTCGCGCGGCCCGCCGGTCGGCCTGCCAGGCAAGCCGGAAACTGGAGGCCAGCATGCCGGGCAGCCGCGCCACCATGGCCCGGAAGTTCAGCTCCAGGAACGCGTCACGGTGCTGGTTCCAGCCCATGTCGTAGCGCAACGGGCCGCCGAAGAGCAGCTGCTCGGATTCGGAGACCTCGGATTTCTCCGCGTCGTGTTTCCTGCCGACCACCGTGGACCTCCCCCGATCGTGGACGACGGCCACTATCGCGGGACATATGCCCCAGGGGGAGAGCGCAGACGGGAGAGGCCGAAGCACGCGGGCGTACGCCCTGTGCTTACGCGCTCACCGAACGCGACCAGTCGGGGGTCGTGCCCGTCACCCGGCACAGGGCCAGATAGAGCGGGATCGGCGGGGTGTACGGCACTTCGCCGTCCGGCCGATGGATCAGGTCCGGGGCCTGCGGGGCGTCGGTGATCAGGGCGCCGGTGGCGTAGCGCACGGGGGCCGGCCACTCCAGGGCGTAGTCGGAGTCGGACGGAACGATCCACCACCAGTGCGCGTCGTCGGCGTAGACGCAGCCCACGCGGGGCAGCCGGGGCAGCACCAGCGGGCCGAGGCGGGCCGGCACCGCCACCGCGTCACAGCCGAGGGGGGCGGTCATGCCCTCGGGGACGGGGAGCCGCCGGGGTGCCACGGGGGTGTGCAGTCCGCGGCGTAGGCGGACCACCGTGTCCAGGGTCAGCACCCGGCCGCCGCTGTGACCAGCGCCTACAGTCATTCGGCCCCCGCCCCGTGACTGTCGTGGGCGCGTGCCGCGTGGCCGTGGTGCCGCGACGCTTGGTGGGCGTCGTACTGACTGTGTCCGTCGTACTTGTCACGCGCGTATGTGTCGCGTGCGTGCGTGTCGTGTGCGTGTGTGTCGCGTCCGAAGGGCACGTGGCCGTACGCGCCAGGCGCGCCGGATCCCGCGCCTGGTGCGCCGGCCCCGTACCCGCCGTACGCGTCCCTGTCGTGTTCGTTCGCCGTGCCCGTGCCGCCGGTCGAGCCGCCGGACGGGCCCGGCTTGGGGCGGGCGCCCCAGCCGAGGTCGCCCCGCGGCCTCGGGACGGCCTCGGCGGTCTCGCGCGGCAGCTCCGCCCAGACCAGCAGGCCGGGGCCGTGCTCCTGGGCGCCCCAGGCCCGGCACAGCGCGTCGACGAGGAACAGTCCCCTCCCGTGCTCCTCCTCGGACCGCGCGGCGGCCGGGTGGGGCTCACCCGGAGCGCAGCCCTCGTCGCGCACGGCTATGCGCACGAGATCGGCGCCGTCGTGCAACTCGCACACGATGTGGGTGCTCGCGGTGTGCAGTATCGCGTTGGTGACCAGCTCGGAGACGATCAGCGCCGCCGAGTCGCAGGTGTCCTCGCCCACCGACCAGCCGGTCAGCCGGGCGCGCGTCAGGCGTCTCGCCTGGGCGGGCGAGCCCGGATGTGCGGCCAGCTCGAAGTGGAACCGGCGCTCGGCTGCGGACCCATCAGGGCCTCCTACCGGGGCCGCACCGAGGCCGAAGGGGCCTGCGGCGGCGTCTGTTCCTAAGGGCGCGGACGGAATCACGCTTGCCACTATCGCCCCGCCGTGAACACTTGGCAAGTGCCACTCTGAAAAATGCAGAGTGCTGTGTGACGCGGTGGAATGCCGTGGCACACTGCTCGCAACAGCATGTTGAGCGGCGCCAGTTGAGACCTCGAAGGTTGACCCAGATTTTCGAATAGGTCTTCGAATGGCGCCGCCGGGCTGTCAGGAATCTTTTGTGGAGGTGGAGGGTGAGCGAGCCGCGGTCCGCGCCGACGGTCGGTCAGGTCGTCCTCGGTCGGCGCCTGCTCGACCTGCGCGAACGTGCCGGCCTCAAGCGCGAGGAGGCCGCCCGTATCCTCCGCGTAGCCCCCGCCACCGTGCGCCGCATGGAGATGGCCGAGGTCGGGCTCAAAATCCCGTACCTCCAGCTGCTGTTGAAGTCCTACGGCGTCTCCGAGGAAGAGGCCGACGCCTTTGTGGAGCTGGCCGAGGAGGCCAACAAGCCCGGCTGGTGGCAGCGCTTCCACGACATCCTGCCCGGCTGGTTCTCCATGTACGTCAGCCTGGAGGGCGCGGCCGCCCTGATCCGCAGCTACGAACCGCATTTCGTCCCCGGTCTGCTCCAGACCGAGGAATACGCCCTCGGAGTCCTGAAGTCGGGCGCCATCGGCCAGACCCGGCCCGAGGACATAGAGCGCCATGTCGCGCTGCGCATGCAACGCCAGGATCTGCTCACCCGGCCTGACGCGCCCCGTTTCTGGGCGGTGATGGACGAGACCGCCCTGCGTCGGCCCGTAGCGGGCCCGGAGGTGATGCGTGCTCAGATCGACAAGCTGCTCGAACTCACGAAGCTGCCCAACGTGACGCTGCAGGTCGCCCCGTTCGCCGACGGGCCGCACCCCGGCACGTACGGGCCCTTCGTGCTCTTCCGATTTGCCATGCCCGAACTTCCGGACATGGTCTACAGCGAGTACCTGACCGGCGCCGTCTATCTCGACGCGCGTGAAGAGGTGGCGACTCACCTCGAGGTCATGGACCGCATGGCGGCGCAGGCCGCTACAGCACATCGCACGAAGGAGATCCTCCGGGATCTCCGCAAGGAGCTGTGAATGGATCGCATCAAGCCGCGCCTTCGCGTCTACAACGGCATGCCCGCACGGGACTTGGGCAGCGAAGGCTGGCACAAGCCGTGGAGCGGCGGTAACGGAGGCAACTGCCTGGAGGCGATGAAGCTGGCCGACGGCCGGATCGCCGTACGCCAGTCGACCGATCCCGACGGGCCGGCGCTGATCTACACCACTGACGAGATGACGGCCTTCATAGAAGGAGCGAAGGCGGGGGAGGCGGACTTCCTGCTGTCTTGAATGTCACCTGTGATTGCTTCATCAACTTCCCTAACTTTGGTGCTGACTTGATCACTTTCCGTCTCACACACTTACGGGGTGCCGCATGACCGGGCAGGACACCGGCCGCAACGCCGTGGAGATCGACACCACCAAGCCGCATCCCGCGCGGATGTACGACTGGTATCTCGGCGGCAAGGACAACTACCCGGTCGATGAGGCCATGGGCCGCCAGATGCTCGCCCTCGACCCGAGGGTCCCGGTGATGGCACGGGTCAACCGCGCCTTCATGCACCGGACCACCCGCTGGCTGGCCCAGCACGGTGTACGGCAGTTCCTGGACGTCGGCACCGGTATACCGACCGAGCCGAACCTCCATCAGGTCGCGCAGGACATCGCACCCGACGCGCGCATCGTCTACTGCGACAACGACCCGATCGTCCTCGCCCACGCCGAGGCCCTGCTGCGCGGCACGGACGAGGGGGTGACCGAGTACCTCCAGGGCGACGTCCGCGACCCGGACACGATCATCGAGGGCGCCAGGAAGGTCCTCGACTTCACGCGGCCCGTGGCGCTCTCCCTCGTCGCCCTGCTGCACTTCGTCTCCGACGAGGACGGCGCGCACGAACTGGTCGGACGGCTGCTGTCCGAGCTGCCGTCCGGCAGCTTCCTGACGGTCACGCACGCCACCGCCGACTTCACTCCGGAGGAGTCGAAGGCGGCGGTGGAGAAGATGAAGGCCGCGGGCGTGACGCTGGCCCTGCGCTCCCGCGAGGAGTTCGCCCGCTTCTTCGCCGGCCTCGAACTGGTCGAGCCCGGCGTCGAGTTGCCCCACCATTGGCACCCCGAGCTGGGCGAGCCGGTGCCTGGGCAGGATGACGGGGTCATTCCCGGGTATGGGGCGGTGGGGCGCAAGCCGTGACAGCGGCGGGCGGGTTCGGAACCAGGACGTTCAGAACCACGACGCGATGCGGCGCGGTGCGTCGACCACGCGGCTGACGGCCACGACTGGCAGCGGCGGCTGCTCCGCCTTGTTGGGGCTGAGGTTCAGGCCGTAGTAGATCTGCTCGATCGACGGCGGTCCGACCGCGAGGTTGCGCCGGACCGCCTGCGCCGACGACGCCTCACCGGTCTG
This sequence comes from Streptomyces sp. GESEQ-4, assembly GCF_017948455.1. Lineage (GTDB taxonomy): Bacteria > Actinomycetota > Actinomycetes > Streptomycetales > Streptomycetaceae > Streptomyces. The sequence continues at coordinate 257,902 of NZ_JAFFSU010000009.1, read as the reverse complement.
CACGAGGTAGGCCGCCGCCATCGTGCCCGTACGGCCGACTCCGGCACCGCAGTGCACGAACACCGGCCCGGACGCGTTCGAGACGATGCTGAACAGGTGCTGCACCTGCTTGGGCGTCGGCGTCTGCCCGTCCCGGATGGGCAGGTGTACGGCCTTCAGCCCGGACTTGCCGGGTTCGGAGAGCTGGGCCGCGCTCAGGTCCTCGGCGCGCAGGTCGACGACCGTGGTGAAGCCCATGCCCGCCAGCGCGCGGTATCCGGCGGGGGAGGGGGCGGCGCCCCGCCACAGCTTGCCGTCGGGGTCGACCGGCTGGAAGTGGTGGACGCCCTGGACGGTGCGGGTTCCCGCGGGCGCCGGGGTCTCGGCCTTCGCCCAGTACGACAGGCCCAGGATGCCTCCCGCCCCGGCGGCCCACAGGACGAGGTAGCCGATGACGATCCCGAGAAGGATCCGCAGTGCGCGCCGTGACAGCGGGCGCTTGCGGGGGGCAGGGCGGGGCAGGGTTGCGGTGATGACAGCCATGGGCGACCCGGGGGACTAGGGGACGAGGGCGTTTCGGCATCGTAACCCCGGGCTCGTGATCATCTGTTCGATATGTCCGTTTTTGTGCTCTATATCTCAGTCATCGTGCATATCGGCGTCGCCGATGCCGACCACTGTGAGGTGGGCTCGGTCGAGCGTCGTGTCCTCCAGGCAGCCGCGCAGCCGCATCCGGTCGTGCTCGCCGAGCGCGGGCCGTACGGCTCCGGCGAACAGTCCGTCGCCCAGGTCACCGAGGGTCGCATGGTGCAGGGGGATGGAGGTCGAGTCCCGGCACCGCTCCCAGAGCTGCTGGGCGGCGAGAGACCGGCGCTCTGCAGTCATGCCTGCGTCGCGCGTGTCGACCTGGAAGAGCACAGAGGTCGCCCTGCCGGTGCGCTCCGGCTCCGCCCGGGTCTGGGTGAGGTCGGCCAGCCCGACGACGAGCGCGGCGATCAGCGCGACGCCGACGACGATGACGGTGGCGATACGCGCCGTGCCCGCCTGTGAGCGCCTCGCGCCCGGCGGCGGCAGATCCTCCAGGTCGTCACCGACCTCCGGGCCGGGCGCGCTGAGGACGGCCGCCCGCCCCGCGAGCCGCCGCTCCGCCGGACGGGACGTCGCCGTCGCCACCCGCTGCACCACCCAGGCGAGCCCGGTCAGCGCGACACCGGCGACCATGAGGACCGGCACGAAGACGTACGTCCGCTCGGCGGGGTCGTCCAGCCAGCGGAACCGGCCGTTGCTCTCCGGCTCGGGCGCGCCGGCGCGCAGCCGGGTCAGCACGTCCTCCTGCCGCGCGGTCAGCTCCCGCTGCCGCCGGTCGGTGTCACGTACCCGCTCCTCGATCCGGGCCAGCCGCCCCAGCATCACGATGCCGAGCAGCATGACCTCGACGATCAGCAGCAGCACCCCGCACAGGATGGCGCGCTGCCACTGCCACCGGTACAGGTACACGACCAGGTAGGTCCCGGCTCCCGCGGCGGCCAGGGCCCCGAAGACGAACGCGATCCGCCTCATGGCCCCTCCCAGGTGTCGACGCCTCCGGTCGTCCCGTCGACGGTGAGGCGGGTGCCGGGAGGGAAGCGGCGTACGGCGTCGGTGGCGCCGACCACCGCGGGCAGCCCCAGCTCACGGGCCAGCACCGCGAGATGCGACAGGGGGCTGCCGGTCTGCGCGACCAGTCCGGTGAGGCGGGGCAGCAGCGGGGCGAGCGCGGGGTCCAGCGTCCGTACGACGAGCACCGCGTCCGGCGGCCGGGTGCCGGTCCCGTCCCAGACCGTGCCGACCGCACGCCCCGCGGACACGCCCCGTGCGCCGTCCTCGCCACGGCGCCGGCCGCTCCGCTCGGCGACGACCACGCCGCCGTCCGCGAGCCGGAACGCGTCCGGCAGCGGGGGCGACTGGGCTTGCGGCACCCGGTCGTGCAGATCGGCCGGGAGCGCGGCCCCGTCGAGGGCGGCGGTCAGCTCCGGCCAGCGGAGCAGCCCGACGCGCTCCACGTCCAGGCCGAGTCGCCGGGCCGCTTCGCGGACCAGGCGGACCTGGAGCTCCTGTACCCAGCGGATACGGAGGCGTAGGGCTTCGCGGGGTGGGAGGTGGGGGGTTGCTGGGCGGGTGGTTTCGGGTGCGGGGTGACCGTTGGCTGTCACGCGGCTGTCGGCTGTCGTGTACGCGTTGATCCCCGAGCCCGCCGGCCCCACCTGACCCGGGAGTCGGATGTTCCCCCGCAGACTCGGCGCCGTCAGCGCCAGTACCACCGGATCCGTCGCGGCGACGCGGTCGTCCGGCACGCCTCGGGCGCGGGCCGCCGCGAGGGCGGTCAGGGCCGCGCCCGCCGCCGTGCGGGCCTTGGCCTGTTCGGGCAGGAGGGCGCCCGAGAGGGCTTCCTGGGCGTGCAGGGAGACCAGGACCGCGCGGGTCCAGCGGAGCTCGGCCGTGAGGTCGGGCGTGGGCAGCGCGGCGGGTGGCGGGAGCTGGGTGAGATGGCGGTCGACGTCGGCCGTCAGGTCGGTCGCCAGGCCGGGCAGCGCCGGCGTGAGGCGGCCCACCCGCCAGGCGGCGCCGAGCCTGCGCGCCCCCGGTGCCGGGTTGAGCAGCGCGAGCCACCGGTGCCTCGGCGGAACCGCGCCGAGCAGCCGCAGGTCGGCGGCGGCACGTCCGCCCGCCGTGGTGACCACCGGCGTGGTCCGCAGCAGCCGGCGCGGCGCGCTGCCCCCGATGTCGAGCGCGGCGGCGAGCCCGCGGGACATGGGCGCCACCCACAAGTCCTCCTCCAGTGGCTCCAACTGACCGGGCAACGTCTCCGCGACCGGCCCGGGCCCGAGCAGCCGTGCCCCGCGCGCGGGGCGTGGCGCCATCGCCGTGATCGGCCGGCTCTGGAACAGCCACAGCCGCCCGTCCTCGTCGAACCCGAACTCGATGTCCTGCGGCCCGCCGAACACCTGCCGTGCCTGCCGCGCGAGACGCGCCAGCCGGAACAACTCGGTCCGGGTGAGCGGCGAACCGCCCTCCGGCGCCTGGGCGCGCCGTACCCGTCCGCTCCTGCTCAGCCAGTGATCGGTACCCGTCTGCGCCCCGCTGACCAGGCTGTCCGGGCCGCCGCGCACCGCGCTCACCAGCATGCGGTCGGCCCGCCCCTCGACCGGGTCGGAACCGAACACCACCCCGCCGACCCGGGCCGTCAGCATGGGTTGCACCAGCACCGCCATGGGCGCCGTGGACCCGTCCGGCCGGTGCGCCGAATCGAGCACGGTCTGTACGGCCGTACGGAAGTCCCGCCAGCCGCGTACGTCGAGTACGGAGTCGAACTGGCCCGCAAGGGACGACTCCTCGGTGTCCTCCTGCGGAGAGGAGGACCGTACGACCAGGGGGCGCGTGCCGCCGTACGAGAGCCTCTGCCAGGCCTCTCGCAGGGCTACCGGGTCGTCGCCCGCCCTGCTGGGAATCACGAATCCGGGGAGTACCGGCAGGCCGGCGCGGGCCGCGCGGGCCAGGTTCGCAGCTTTGGAACCCGTGAGCCGGGGGAGTGCGGCGGTGGGCTGCTCCAGGGCGATCACGGCCGGGCCGTAGGCCTCGACGGGGCTCAGGGCCACCTCACCCCGGGGCTCTTCCCTGCCCCGCGCACCATCTCCGTGACGTTCGTCGATCGTCGTCATCGAACACCCTCCAGGACCGGCCGCCAACAGGGGGGACGCGCTGGGGTGGCCCTGCGCCTGACGGCGGAACGAAGGATGGGGCGGGTCCCTGTCGGGGCCGGACCGAGATCCGGTGACGGCAACGACGCGCCTCCTGGGATCAAGGATCCCACTTCTGTTGTCCAACATGACAGGCTTGGGTCATATTCCGGTCATATGGGAATTCGGTGACAGGATTCCGCGACCGGCTCAGCCCGGCGACGGCAGTTCAGTCCGCCGACGGCAGTACGCCGCACAGCGCGTCCAGCGCCGCCCCGTACGCGTGCTCCGAGGGCGTCGCGTAGCCCACGACGAGTCCGTCGGCGGCCGGCATGTCCGTCTCCGGGTGCCGGAACTCGGCGAGTCCGTCGAGCGCGACGCCTTGCCAGGTGGCGGCCTTGACGGCGGACCGCTCGGTGCCGGGCGGCAGTCTGAGCACGGCGTGCAGTCCGGCCGCCACACCCGTGACCTCGATGTGCGGCGCGTGCTCGGCCAGCGCCGCGACGAGCCGGTCACGGCGGCTCCGGTACCGCTGCCGCATACGCCGCACATGACGGTCGTACGACCCGGAGACGATGAAGTCGGCCAGGCTCAGCTGGTCGAGAACGCTCACCCACCCCTCCCGCTCGCCCTTGGCCTCGAGGACGGCGCCCACGTACCGCTCCGGAAGCACCATCCAGCCCAGCCGCAGCGCGGGCGACAGGCTCTTGCTGACCGAGCCGATGTGGATCACCCGCTCGGGGTCGAGGCCCTGGACGGCGCCGACGGGCTTGCGGTCGTAGCGGAACTCCCCGTCGTAGTCGTCCTCCAGAACCACCCCGCCACGCGCGCGTGCCCAGTCGACGGCGGCGGCCCGTCGCTCGGCGTGCAGCGGTCCGCCGGTGGGGAACTGATGCGCGGGCGTCAGCAGGACCGCGCGCTCGCGCGCCAGCAGGTCGACGCGGGCGCCGTCGTCGTCCAGGGGAAGCGGCACGGTCCGGGCCCCCGCCGCCTGGAGCAGTTCCCGGTGGAAGGCCAGTCCGTACGCCTCCACCGCCACCGGTCCGCGCAGCACGCCGCCCCCGAAGAGCAGCCGGAGGGCGTGCGCGAAACCGGAGCAGACGACGATCCGGCCCGGCTCGGTGCGTACGCCACGCGCGCGTGCCAGATATTCGGCGAGCGCCTCGCGCAGCTCGCGCCGCCCGGCCGGATCACCGGGCCCGAACACCTCGTTCGGCGCCTGCTGGAGAGCCCGCCGGTAGGACGCCAGCCAGGCCGCGCGCGGGAACGCCGACGCGTCCGGGGTGCCCTGTCTGAGGTCGTGCCGTGGCCCACGCGCGCGTGGAGGTGCCTTTATGGGCACCCGCTCGGCGTGTCGCAGGGGCTCGGCCCGGTCGGCGACCCGCGTGCCCGAGCCCTGACGGGCGGTGAGCCAGCCCTCCGCGACGAGTTCCGCGTACGCGTCGGCCACCGTGTTGCGGGCCACGCCGAGATCGGCGGCGAGCGAACGGTACGGCGGCAGCCGGGTGCCCGGAGCGAGCCGCCCACCGCGCACGGCGTCACGCAGCGCCCGGATCAGCGCGGCCCGCCGCCCACCCGGCCCCGACAGCTCCAGATGCAGGTCGGCACCGATGCGCTCCGCGGAATTGACCCACGATTCCGTCATGAAAATGCACCCTACAGCCGGTCTTTCGGCTCAATAGATTGATGCGCATGACGACGAACACGACGACAACCCGCATTAACTTCGCGAAGACCGCCCCGAAGGTGTTCCGCGCCCTCATCGGCTTCGACGCCGCCGCCCGCGAGGGCCTTGACCCGGCCCTCGTCGAGCTCATCCAGATCCGCGCCTCGCACCTCAACCACTGCGCCTACTGCCTCCACATGCATACCAACGACGCCCGCAAGGCCGGCGAGAGCGAGGACCGGCTCCACATGGTCCCGGTCTGGCGCGAGGCCCGGCACTTCTTCACCCCACAGGAACAAGCCGCCCTCGCCCTCACCGAAGCGGTCACCCTGATCGCCGACGGAGGCGTCCCGGACGACGTCTACGCGGAGGCAGCCGCCCACTTCGACGACGGGGAACTCGCCCACGTCCTCGCCCTGATCTTCACGATCAACACGTGGAACCGGGTGGCCCTGTCGACGGGGAAGGTGGCGGGCACGGACGAACGCTGAACCGCACCCATGGCCCCGTGGCACCCGTGGCCCTTGTGCCCAGCGCCTACACAGCCATCGGCCGGTCATACGGCCCGATCGGCGCCGGCAGCCGCGAACTCCCCGTCAGATGACGGTCGACGGCCGCCGCCACCGCCCGCCCCTCCGCGATCGCCCACACGATCAGCGACTGGCCCCGCGCGGCGTCGCCGGCGACGAACACGCCGGGGACGTTCGTGGCGAAGCCGGCATCCCGCGCGACCGTGCCCCGGGCCTCCATCGTCAGCCCCAACTGGTCGACGAGCCCGTCCCCACGGTCGGGTCCGGAGAACCCGAGGGCCAGCAGCACAAGGTCGGCGGGCAGCCTGCGCCCGGTGCCCGGCACCGGCCGCCGCCCCGCGTCCACTTCGACCAGGTGCAGTGACCGCACATGCCCACTCTCGTCGCCGGTGAAGCGGAGCGTGGACGCCGCGAACAGCCGCGCGTCCGCATCCGCCGCCGGCGCCGTCCGCAGCTCACCGGCCTCCTCGTGCGCGGCCGACAGCCGGTAGATCTTCGGATACGTGGGCCAGGGCTCGACATCGTCGTCCCGTTCCGCGCCCGGCTGGGTGTAGATGTCCAACTGCGTGACGGACGCGGCGCCTTCCCGCACCGCCGTGCCCAGACAGTCCGCCCCGGTGTCCCCGCCACCGACGATGACGACATGCTTCCCGGCCGCCGACATCGGCGAGGACTCCAGATCGCCCTCGCACACCCGGTTGGCCAGCGGCAGATACTCCATGGCCTGCTGTACTCCGGCCAACTCCCGTCCTGGTACGGCAAGTTCACGCCACGCGGTCGCTCCCGTGGCGATCACGACGGCGTCGTACCGCGCCCGCAGCTCCGCGGCGCCGACGTCCCGCCCCACCGCCGTCGACGTACGGAACTTCGTGCCCTCGGCCCGCATCTGCTCCAGCCGCCGCTCCAGATGCCGTTTCTCCATCTTGAACTCGGGGATGCCGTACCGCATCAGCCCGCCCAGCCGGTCGTCCTTCTCGTACACGACGACCGTGTGGCCCGCCCGCGTCAACTGCTGTGCGGCGGCGAGCCCGGTGGGCCCCGAGCCGATCACCGCGACCGTCCGCCCGGAGAGCCGGTCCGGCGGCTGCGGCGGCGCGAACCCCTCCTCCCAGGCCCGGTCGGCGATGGCGCACTCGACGTTCTTGATCGTGACCGCGGGCTGGTTGATGGCCAGCACACAGCCCGCCTCGCAGGGCGCCGGGCACAACCGGCCGGTGAACTCGGGGAAGTTGTTGGTGGCGTGCAGCCGGTCGGCGGCCGCCCGCCAGTCCTCGCGGGAGACGAGGTCGTTCCACTCCGGGATCAGATTGCCCAGCGGACACGCCTCGTGGCAGAACGGGATCCCGCAGTCCATACAGCGGTCGGCCTGCTTGCTGATGATGGGCAGCAACGCCCCGGGGACATATACCTCGTCCCAGTCCCGGACCCGCTCCTCGACGGGCCGGCGGGGCCATTCCTCGCGAGGCGTGGTCAGGAAACCCTTCGGATCGGCCATGGCCGTCTTCCTCAGATACGCGTGTGACAGGCCGTGCGTCATCGGGCGGCACTCTTCCGGCCACAATACGTCCCTCCCGCCACGCCCGCAGAGTGCCGGACAGCGCTTTCTCCTGAGTTTTCCCGCGCTGAGGCACGGGCACCCTCAAGCGATGGCCAGCACATACGCCACCGCCGCGCCGGCCGACGCGACCATGCGGACGTGATTCCAGACCGTCCACTCGCGCACATACGTCGGCCAGTACGCGGCAGCCTCCGGAGTGCCGGCGTCCAGCTTCATCAACGCCTCGTTGCGCGGCACGTTCGCGAACATCGTCAGCCCGAACGATCCGAACAGATACAGCGCACTGCCGACCAGCAACTCCACGGTGCCCTCGTCCGGCCACAGCACGAACGTCACCACCGCGATCACCGCGCACAGCACCGCGGAGCCGACGAACACCAGCATGAAGGCCGGGCGCAGCGCGGTCACGTTGATCGCCTTCATCGCGGCGACTCCCTGCGCGGGCGGCAGCGCGGCCAGTCCCTGCATCACAAAGGTCGAGAACGCGCAGAAGACCCCGGCCACCAGCCCGGTGCCCACCACACCCAGCACCGTGAGCACGAAGTACGGCCCGTCGATCGTCATCTCAACACCCACTCCCACGTCGGCCGAGACCTGCCCGGCACCTTCCGTCACCACAAGTGAAATCCCGTACGAGATCAGTGACCATGGCCCATCCGCGCGACGACATACGCGAGAGTCCAGAGCCAGGCACTCACTCGGAGCAGTCGGCCGACCTCAGACCACCCCCACCGCTCGCCAAGCCCCCAGCCGCGCCTCCGCATCCGCCGCGATCCGCCGCCGCGCCTCATGCCGCGGAACCCCGCTCATCAGCAGTTGGTCGTACGGCGTGTCCACATGCCGCACCGACGCCACGACCGCCGATGTCACCGCCCCCTCGGACAGCGCCCGCCCCGCCGCGCTCCGCCCCACGCGCCCACTGCCCCGCACGGACGCATGCGCCGCGATCTCCCACGCCCGCTCCCGCGGGCAGCCGGGAAACAGCCGCCGTATCTCGCCCGCGAACGCCTCCGTGAACCGCAGATCCTCCGCCGCCCGCCGCGCGGCGTCCCGCAGCCGGCGCCGCCGCCGTGCCTCCGCGTCCACGAGACACCGCTGCTCCGCCCGCGCGAGCGCCGCCTCCTCGACCAGCACGCCCTGCCGCTCATACCGACTCTGGCGCCGGTTGAACCGCACGACCACCGCCGACAACCCACTCTCCTCCCGCGACCTGCGCGTCAACGCCGTGTCACCCCTCGGCAGAAAGACCAGATGCCCGAGGTCGGCACAGTCGAGACACCGCGGCGCGCCCTCCTCCATGACGAGCATCGGCAGCGGCCCGCGATGGCATGCGGAGCAGTTCCGTCTCTTGATCGGCTGGAAGACCAGAAGTCCGGTGCGGTGCACGGACGTTGCGAGGGGTGCCATACGCGCTTCCTTCCCGCCGGTGCCCCGCGATCCACGCCGGTTTCCCGCCCCCGGTCACCGCCGACCGGGGACGGGCGCATCATGGGCGTGTGCGACTCGAAGCGATCACCTGGGAGCGGCTGGGCGATCTCCTGGCCGAGCGGCTGCTCGATCTGAAGACGGCCGACGGCAGCCCGTGGCCCCGCATCGCCTTCGACGGCGCCCCGGCCGCCCGCCCGGGAGACCTGGCCGAACGCGTCTGTGAAGCACTGCGCCTACGCGGCCGCCCCTCACTCGTCGTGGGCATGGAGGGCTTTCTGCGCCCCGCCTCCGTGCGTCTGGAATATGGCCACCGGGACGTCGAGGCCTACTACAACGGCTGGTTCGACACCGGCGCCGTATGGCGCGAGGTCTTCGGCCCCCTCGAACCCTCCGGCGACGGCCGCGTCCTGCCCGACCTGTGGGACCCGGCCACCGACCGCGCCACCCGCAGTCCCCACGTCCAACTCCCGCCCGGCGGCGTCCTGTTGCTCCACGGTCCCCTCCTGCTGCGCCACTGGTTCCCCTTCGACCTGTCCGTCCACGTCCGTCTCACGTCCGGCGCCCTCCGCCGCCGCACTCCCGAAGCCGAGCAGTGGACCCTCCCCGCCTTCGAGCGCTACGACGACGAGACCGACCCCGCCGCCACGGCCGACGTCCTGGTCCGCGCCGACGACCCCCGGCATCCGGCCTGGAGCGGCTGACCGGGCACACATCTCGCTTGTATGCGCGAAGCCCTCGGTTTCATGGGTGAAGGGCTTGTCCGGCGCCCGCCTCCCGCGCTCGAACGTCATCCCGACGCTCCGGGTGCATCCGCCCGGCGACACGGCGAGAATGAGGGGCGCCGGGACTAGCGGTGCGTTCCGCGCCGCGCCGGCCGTCCGGCATCGGGAGGTACGCCCATGACCACCGCCGGAGACATCATGCACCGTGGCGCCCAGTGGATCCCGGCCCACGAGACCCTCGACCGCGCCGCCCAGCTGATGCGCGAGCTCAACGTCGGAGCCCTGCCCATCGGCGACTCGAACGACCGGCTCTGCGGCATCCTCACCGACCGCGACATCGTCGTCGGATGCGTGGCCATGGGCCGCGACCCGGCCAAGGTCACCGCCGGTGAGATGGCCCAGGGCACCCCGCGCTGGATCGCGGCGAACGCCGATGTCAGCGACGTACTCCACGAGATGCAGGAGCACCAGATCCGCCGGCTCCCCGTCATCGAGAACAAGCGCCTGGTCGGCATGATCAGCGAGGCCGATCTGGCCCAGCATCTGACGGAGGACCAGATCGCCACCTGGGCCGAGTCCGTCTACGCGAGGACGACCCCCACACGCTGACCCGCTCGCTCACCTCGGGCAGGACGCCGCTCAGAGCCAGCCGCTGCGCCGGAAACCTCGGTACAGCGTCAGACAGGCGACGGATATCACGGCCATGACCAAGGGATAGCCGAACTGCCAGTGCAGTTCCGGCATGTGGTCGAAGTTCATGCCGTACATCCCGCAGACCATGGTCGGTACGGCGATGATCGCGGCCCACGCCGTGATCTTCCGCATGTCCTCGTTCTGCGCCACCGTGACCTGCGCCAGATGCGCCTGCAGGATCGAGTTGAGCAGCTCGTCGAAGGCGGCTATCTGCTCCTTGGCGCGCAGCAAGTGGTCGGAGACGTCGCGGAAATAGGCCTGTATCTCCGGATCGACCACCCGTATCGGCCGGGTGGCGAGATCCTCGAGCGGGCGGCCGAGCGGCACCACGGCCCGCTTCAGTTCCAGGAGTTCGCGCTTGAGCTGGTAGATACGCCCCGGGTCGACCCGCGCGCCGTTCTCCGCGAACACCGCCGTCTCGACCTCGTCGATGTCCCCCTGCACGGAGTCGGTGACGCTCAGATAGTCGTCGACCACATGGTCCGCGATCGCGTGCAGCACCGCCGCGGGACCCTGCGCGAGTTGCTGGGGGTCGGACTCCAGCTCCTCACGGAGCGGGCCCAGCGAGCCGTGCCGTCCGTGCCGTACGGTGATCACGAAATCCCGGCCGACGAACACCATGATCTCGCCGGTGTTCACCACCTCGCTCGTCGCCGTGAGTTCCTCGTGCTCGACGTAGCAGACCGTCTTGAACACCGCGAACAGCGTCTCGTCGTAGCGCTCAAGCTTCGGGCGCTGGTGGGCCTCGATCGCGTCTTCGACCGCCAGTGGATGCAGGTCGAAGAGCTCGGCGATACCCGCGAACTCCTGGTCCGTCGGCTCGTGGAGACCGAGCCAGACGAAACCGTCGCTGTGCTTGCGCACCCGCTGCACCGCGTCGACCAGATCGCCGCCGGCGAGATCCCGGGTGCCGTCCCGGTAGGTCACGCAGTTCACCACCGAGGAACCCAGCGGGGACCGGGCGGGATGGCTCAGGTCGACGCGCGGGCGCCGCCGGGCCAGCCGCGCCACTCTGCGCAGGCCACCGACCCTGCCGAGGCCCGTCACCCTCCGCAGATTCCCTGCCATCGCCATCTGGATCTCCTCGCGTGGATCTCCGCGCCGCATTTCCGCGCCCTGGCGTGCCAGTTTGCCAGCTCCGCCCGACTGTTGGGCGGGCCTGTGGGAACAGTCAATTCCGCTTTGTTCCCGGCTGTGGACAACGTTTGGCGTCGCCTGCGACGTGGCGGCGAAGAGGGGGCAGGGTCGTCTCCGACCGGATCGTCCTACCGGAGCGTCGGCGGACCGGGTAAGTGGGGCGAATGGGATGATCACGGCATGACGCGAAGCGATGGATACCTTCTCGACAACCGGCAGAGCGAGGCGGCCGAGCGGTTCGACGCCTTCGCCACCCTCTTCGACCCCACGACGTTCCGGCACCTCGAAGGGTTCGGCATCGGACCCGGCTGGCGCTGCTGGGAGGTCGGCGCCGGTGGCACCTCCGTGGTGTCCTGGCTGGCCAAGAAGGCCGGTCCGACCGGAAAGGTCGTCGCTACCGACATCGACATCTCGCGCCTCGCCCCGGCCGCCCGGCCTCCCGTCGAGGTCCGCGTCCATGACGTGGGTGCCCACGAGCCGCCGGGGGAGGGGTTCGACCTGGTGCATGCCCGGCTCGTCCTCGTCCATGTGCCGGACCGGGAACGGGCGTTGCGCTCCATGGTCAAGGCCCTGCGTTCCGGCGGACGGCTCCTGATCGAGGACGCCGACCCTGCCCTGCAGCCCTTGACCTGCCCCGACGAGTACGGCCCCGAGCAGCAGCTGGCGAACCGGCTGCGGACCGGCTTCCGTCAACTGCTCGCCGACCGCGGCGCCGACCTCGCGTATGGCCGCACGCTGCCGCGCCTGCTGCGTGAGGCCGGTCTGCGCGGTGTGGAGGCCGACGCGTACTTCCCGGTCGCCTCACCCGCCTGTGCCGCCCTCGAATCCGCGACGATCCGTCAGATCCGCGACCAGCTCGTCACCGCGGGCCTCGCCACGGACGCCGACATCGACCGCCACCTGACGAACGTCGCCTCCGGCACCATGGATCTGGCCACGGCCCCGTTGATCTCGGCGTGGGGGCGCAGGGCGTAGATCCGACATGCGACAGCGGGATGTCGGTCGGCGCAGGAGGCGCCGCGTGCGAGGCAGTCCCGTCGCCACTCGCCTCGTCGTCAGTCGTGCACCGGTGGTCTGCCACTCGCCCCGTCGGCATCGCGTCCCGGTGGTCTGCCGCCCACCCGTTCAACCGCCATCGCACCCGCCCGGCATCCTTCCGCCGCCGCGTCCTCGGGCCCGGCGCCTGCCAGCAGCGTCGCGAGGAAGGCGCCCGTGAAGGCGTCGCCCGCCCCTGTCGTGTCCGTCGGTGTCGCCGGCGTCGCGGGGACATGGGCGGACACGGTGCCGGACCGGGCCACGAGCGCGCCCCGCTCGCCCTGCTTGGCGATCACCAGCGGGACATGGCGACTCAGCTTGGCCGCCGCGTCCGCCGCATCGGGCAGCCCGGTCAGCAGACATGCCTCGTCACGGCTGGGCAGCAGGACGTCCACACCCTCCACCAGCGCCAGGAAGCGGTCGACGCCCAGCCGCGCGAGAAAACCGGCGGACGCCGGATCCATGCTCACCGGCACGCCACGCGCGCGTGCCGACTCCAGGGCCACGGCCACCAGCGCCCGGCTCGGTTCGGAGAACAGCAGGTAGCCCGACAGATGCAGCCATGCGACCCCGTCCAGCAGTGCCGCCGACCAGTCGCCGGGTGCGAGCCGCAGCGACGCCCCACTGTCGGTGAGGAACGTCCGCTGGGCCGCGGCCTCCGTGTCGACCAGGCAGATCACCGTTCCGGTCGGGGCCTGCGGGTCCACCACGAGGTGGGGCCGTACTCCGCAGTCGACCAGCTCCTGGTCGTGCCACGCGCTCGCGTCCGCGCCCACCCGGCCGAGCAGCTGCACCTCGGGACAGCCCCAATGAGCCGCCCAGCAGGCCACATTGGCGCCCGCGCCGCCCGGTACCGTGCGGATCGTCGCGGCCGTGTCGGTCCCTGAGGCGAGCGGCCCCCGGTGCCGGGCGACCACGTCCGTGACGACGTCCCCGACGACCAGCAGCGCGCCCTTCGGTCCCGCGGTCACGCCCCGGCCCAGGCCGCCGCGATCTGCGCCGCCAGCCGTACGTTGCCGCGCACCGCCGCCAGATTGGCGCTCAGCGAGGCACCCTCGGTGTGCCGCACCAGGTAGTCGAGCAGGAACGGCGTGACCGCCTGTCCGCTGACGCCTTCTTCCTCACACGCGTGCAGCGCGTCGGCCAGCACGCGCGCGTGCACCTCGGGATCCAGCTGCTCGTCCTCGGGCACCGGATTGGCGACGATCAGCGCCGACTCGGGTCCGTGGAGCGCGTCCTGCGCCCGCATGACGTCCGCCGCCTGCTCCGGCGTCCGCAGCGTCCAGTCCACCGGGTGCCCCGAGTCGGACAGATAGAAGCCGGGAAAGCGGTCCGTGCCGTACCCCGCCACGGCGACGCCCAGTGTCTCCAGCCGCTGCAGCGTGGCCGGCACGTCCAGGATCGACTTCACGCCCGCGCACACCACCGTGATCCGGGTACGGGCCAGCAGCCCCAGGTCCGCCGACTCGTCCTGCGTCACCGTCCACTCCCGGTGCACCCCGCCCAGACCGCCCGTCGCGAACACCCGGACGCCGGCCGAAGCCGCCAGCAGCGCCGTCGCCGACACCGTGGTCGCCCCGCTCGCACCCGACGCCACGGCGAGCGGCAGGTCACGATGGCCCAGCTTGCGGATCCCGTCCTCGTTGGCGATCCGCTCCAGCTGCTCCTTGTCCAGGCCGACATGGGGCCGCCCGTCCAGTACGGCGATCGTCGCCGGTACGGCACCCTGCTGCCGTACGACGGCCTCCAGCTCCAGCGCCACCTGCAGATTGCGCGGGCGCGGCAGCCCGTGCGCGATGATCGTGGACTCCAGGGCCACCACCGGTCGACGCGCGTCGACCGCCTCCCGCACTTCCTCGGACACCATCAGCACCACGCGCCTGCCTCCTGTCGTTCGGTCTTCCCTCATCTCTGGCGGGCGGCACGCCACGTCAAACCCTTGCGGCCTGTGGGGGAGAGCACCAGCCTGGGGTGCATGACGGACCACACCACACGTCTCGACCACGTCGTTCTCTGGGTGAACGACCCGATCGGGTCGGCCGAGTTCTACGAGAAGACCCTCGGCATGGAGCCCCTGAGGCTCACCGATTTCGCCGCGGGCCAGGTCCCGTTCCCCTCCGTACGCCTCAACGAGGAGACCATTCTCGACCTGATGCCGCAGACCATGGCGGAACGCATGACGATGCTCCCCGGCGCCGCGGACAGCGCCGGACACCCGGTCAACCACGTCTGCGTCGCCCTGGCCGCCGGCGACTTCGACGCCCTCCGTGGCCGCCTGAAGGAACGCGCCGTTCCGGTGTCGGACATCTCGTACGACTCCTTCGGCGCCCGCGGTCTGGCGAAGCGCAGCTTCTACTTCCGTGACCCGGACGGGAACGTCATCGAGGCCCGCCACTACGACTAGGGGCCCGCTGTTCGCGGCAAGGCCATGACAGGGGGTGCTCACGCGCGTGTGAGCACCCCCTGCTCGTTCTCGTTCTGCCGGACGCTCAGACCGGCTGTACCCCCTTCAATGCCCCGTGCGGATCGAGCACGTACTTGCGGCTCGCGCCCTGGTCGAACTCGGCGTAGCCGCGCGGTGCGTCCTCAAGAGCGATGACGGTCGCGTTGACCGCCTTCGCGATGTGCACGCGCTCGTGCAGGATCGCCATCATCAGGCCCCGGTGGTACCGCATCACTGGGCACTGACCGGTCGTGAACCGGTGGCTCTTGGCCCAGCCGAGGCCGAGCCGCACCTTCAGCGTCCCGGACTTCGCGTCCTCGTCGACCCCGCCCGGGTCGTCCGTGACATACAACCCCGGAATGCAGGGCCCCGCCCGCGCGCGTGATGCCCATCAGCGAGTTGAGGACGGTCGCGGGCGCCTCCGGAGCGTCCGGGCCATGGGCCCGGGCCTCAAAGCCGACCGCGTCGACCGCGACGTCCACCTCGGGTTCCCCGAGGATCTGCGCGATCTGTTCGCCCACGCTGCCGCGCGCCACGTCGACGGTCTCGCAGCCGAAGCTCCGCGCCTGGGCGAGGCGCTCGGCGTTGAGGTCGCCCACGACGACCACCGCGGCCCCCAGCAGCTGCGCGGACGCGGCCGCCGCCAGACCGACCGGGCCCGCCCCGGCGACGTACACCGTCGAACCGACCCCGGCGCCCGCGCTCACGGCGCCGTGGAAGCCGGTCGGGAAGATGTCCGACAGCATGGTCAGGTCGAGCAGCTTCGCGCGTGCCTGGTCCCGGTCCGGGAACTTCAGCAGGTTGAAGTCCGCGTAGGGGACCATGGCGTACTCGGCCTGGCCGCCGACCCAGCCGCCCATGTCGACATAGCCGTAGGCCGCCCCCGGGCGGGCCGGGTTGACGTTCAGACAGATGCCGGTCTTGCGTTCCTTGCAGTTGCGGCACCGCCCGCAGGCGATGTTGAACGGTACGGAGACGATGTCGCCGACGTCGATGTTCTCGACGTCCGGACCCCGTTCGACGACCTCGCCGGTGATCTCGTGTCCGAGGACCAGCCCTTCGGGCGCGGTCGTCCGCCCGCGCACCATGTGCTGGTCGCTTCCGCAGATGTTGCTGGCGAGCACCTTGAGGATCACTCCGTGCCGGCACTTGCGGCCGACGTTCTCGGGTGCGACCCCCGGCCCGTCCTGGAGTTAAAGCGTCGGGTAGTCGATGGTTGTCACTTCCACCGCGCCCGGCTTGAGATATGCGACTGCCCTGTTTCCGCTCATGCGTGATCGCCGTCCCTTCGGCTCCGAGCCCTCGGATGCCAGTGGCTGTACGCACGGCGGAGTCTGCTACCGGCTCCGCCTCCCGGCCAGCCTCCGCGCGGGACCGAACCGTCAGAACAGCGGCTCGGGCAGTACCCCCTCCAGCGCCAGCAGCCGCCGCTTGGTCTCCAGGCCGCCCCCGAACCCCCCGATGCCGCCGTCGCTCTCCACGACCCGGTGGCAGGGCACGACGACCGGCAGGGGATTGGCGCCCATCGCCACTCCGACCGCCTGGGCGGCGCCGGGCTGACCGACCCGCCCCGCGAGATCGCCGTAGCCGACGACCGCGCCGTACGGCACGCCGGAGGCCAGCTTGCGCAGCACCTCCCGGTTGAACCCCGAGATCAGCGACCAGTCCAGCGGCAGGTCGAAGTCGCGCCGCTCACCCGCGAAATACGCCTTGAACTGCCGTATCGCCTCGGCCAGCAGCGGGGAGTCCGGTGCCTCGACGGGCTCACTGCCCAGCCGGGATCCGAGCCGGTCGAGGGCCTTGTCGCGCACCGCCTCCGTGGCGTGGAACACGACATTGACCAGGCCGTCCCGGGTCGCGGCCAGCAGCAGCGGACCGATGTCGGTGCCGACGACGGTCCACACGACCTGCTGCTCGTACTGCCCATGGCTGTCCATGCGCTCCACCGTACGGTCCGCCACTGACAACGCCCCGGCCGCGCGGAACTCAGGACCTCTCGACCGCGTCCCGCACCACGTCCGGCTTGTTGGTGATGATGCCGTCGACGCCGTACCCGGCGACCCGGCGGGCGGTCTTTGCGTCGTCGACGGTCCAGGTGAAGACCTCCAGCGGCTTGCCGTGCGGGCCGGTGAAGCCGTGGACGGCGGAGACGTAGCCCGTCGAGACGGTGAGGTGGGACGGGTTGATCTGGTCGGTGAAGCGTGCGTACTCCTGAAGGGCCGCCACCGACGGTGTGCCGAGGAAGCCTGTTTTGACGTCGGGCTTGACCTCGTGGACGGTCCGGATGCTGTCCGCGCTGAAGCTCTGCACGATCAGCCGACCGGCGAGGTGCCGCCGGTCCAGCCAGCCGTCGTTGGCGAGGACCTTGAGGGTCTCCCGCTCGATGCCGGCATACAGCCCGGGGTTCTTGATCTCCAGGAGCAGCTTCTGGTCGTGGTGCTCCACGCGCCGTACGTACTGCTGCAGCGTCGGCACGCGCGCGCCCGCGTAGGCGGGGTCGAACCAGCTGCCCGCGTCGAGGCGGGCGATCTCCGCCGCGGTGAAGTCCTTCACCTTCCAGGGAGCCCGGCCCGGGAAGACGTCCTCGACGTCGGTCGTGCGCGCCAGGCTGTCGTCGTGCAGGACGACCAGCTCGCCGTCCTTGGTGCGCTGGACGTCGTTCTCGACCCAGCCGATGCCCAGCTCGGCCGCCTTGTCGATGGCGGCCAGAGTGTTCTCGGGCGCGTACGCGGAGGCCCCGCGGTGCGCGATGACCGTAGGGGGCTCGGCGGTGGGGTCGGCCTGCGCACCGGAGGTGGGGAGCAGGAGGGCGGCGGTGCCCAGGACCACCGCGGTGCTCGCGGTGGCGACTGCGCGCGCGTGCATGCGTACTCGTCGTGTCGAGGCGATCACGGACAGATCGACTGTGACAGCGGAGGGTCAACGGCGGAGGGGTACAGAATGGCCACAGGTTGAATGAAGTCGTCCGACTCCGCTCACTGGTGCCGCACAAGTGCGGCAAGGGCGTGTTTCTTTGCCGGATAATCGTTCGACCGTTCCGGGGGAGACATACTCTCCACCACAACCTTGACCGCTCGTCGGTGGTCCTGGGATGGGGGCTTGTTTCATGTAGGTCCGGGACGTAAGAGGGTGGAAAGGCAGCCGCGCATGCAGGGCACGGTCGACGGATTCAGCTACGGACTCGTCACACCGCTGGTGGCCTACCTGATGGCCTGCCTCGGCGGTGCACTCGGTCTGCGCTGCACCACGCGGTCCATGCTGGTCTCCCAGTCCTGGAGACCGGGATGGCTGGCCCTGGGCTCGGCCGCGATCGGCTCCGGCATTTGGACCATGCACTTCGTCGCGATGATGGGCTTCACCGTCGTGGGCGCGCCGATCCGCTACGACATGCTGACGACCTTCGCCAGTCTGGGCGTCGCGATCGTCATGGTGGGCATCGGGATCTTCATAGTCGGCTACAAGGGCGCGCGGGGAACGGCTCTGTTCACCGGAGGCACCATCACCGGCCTGGGCATCGCCTCCATGCACTATCTGGGCATGGCCGGAATGCGCCTCAACGGAAACCTGGAGTACAACACCTTCACCGTGGCCGCGTCCGTCGTCATAGCCATGGTCGCGGCCACCGCCGCCCTGTGGGCGGCCGGACAGGTCAGAGGGTTCATGTGGAGCGTGGGGGCGAGTCTCGTCATGGGACTCGCCGTCAGCGGCATGCACTACACGGGCATGGCCGCCCTCAAGGTCCACGTCCACACCACGAGCGCCCCCACCTCGGGAGACTCGCCGGCCGGCATCCTCGCGCCCCTCATGGTCGGCCCGCTGGCCTTCCTCCTCCTCGCGGGCGTCGTGGTGATGTTCGACCCGCTCATGATCATGGGCAAGCCCGCCGGGGCCCCCGTCGAGAACAAGCCCGGCATCCCGGCCCACTCCACCCTGTCGCACACCACCCGGCGCCCGATGATCCGCACCCGCCGCAGAGTGGGCGGCCGGAGTTCCCGCACCCCGCAGAACAGGTGATCAGGCCGCGTTGTCAGTGGGGGGTCGTACGGTGGATCCCATGCGGCCCGTTTCCAGCATCGAACGCACGGTGGCGCCCTTCGAGGTCGTCAGCCCCTACCAGCCCAGCGGCGACCAGCCGCAGGCCATCGCCGAGCTAGCCCGGCGCATCGAGGCCGGTGAGAAGGACGTGGTCCTCCTCGGCGCGACCGGCACCGGCAAGTCCGCCACCACCGCGTGGATGATCGAGAAGCTTCAGCGGCCCACCCTGGTGATGGCCCCGAACAAAACACTGGCCGCCCAGCTGGCCAACGAGTTCCGGGAACTGCTGCCGAACAACGCCGTCGAGTACTTCGTCTCGTACTACGACTACTACCAGCCCGAGGCCTACGTCCCGCAGTCGGACACCTACATCGAGAAGGACTCCTCCATCAACGAGGAGGTCGAGCGACTGCGTCACTCCGCGACCAACTCGCTGCTCACCCGCCGTGACGTCGTCGTGGTCGCCTCCGTCTCCTGCATCTACGGCCTCGGTACTCCACAGGAGTACGTGGACCGCATGGTCCCCCTCCGCGTCGGCGAGGAGCACGACCGCGACCAGCTCCTGCGCCGCTTCGTGGACATCCAGTACACGCGCAACGACATGGCCTTCACCCGCGGCACCTTCCGCGTCCGCGGCGACACCATCGAGATCTTCCCGGTCTACGAAGAGCTGGCCGTCCGCATCGAGATGTTCGGCGACGAGATCGAGGCCCTGTCCACGCTCCACCCGGTCACCGGCGAGATCATCAGCGACGACGACCAGCTGTACGTCTTCCCGGCCTCCCACTACGTCGCAGGGCCCGAGCGCCTGGAGCGGGCCGTCAACGACATCGAGAAGGAACTCGGGGAGCGCTTGGCGGAACTGGAGAAGCAGGGCAAGCTCCTGGAGGCCCAGCGGCTGCGGATGCGCACGACGTACGACCTCGAGATGCTCCGCCAGATCGGCTCCTGCTCCGGTGTGGAGAACTACTCGATGCACTTCGACGGCCGCGAGCCCGGCTCCCCGCCGAACACCCTGCTCGACTACTTCCCGGACGACTTCCTGCTCGTCATCGATGAGTCGCACGTCACCGTCCCGCAGATCGGCGCCATGTACGAGGGCGACGCCTCCCGCAAGCGCACCCTCGTCGACCACGGCTTCCGGCTGCCCTCCGCGCTGGACAACCGCCCCCTGAAGTGGGAGGAGTTCCAGGAGCGCATCGGCCAGGCCGTCTACCTGTCCGCGACACCGGGCAAGTACGAGCTCTCGCGCGGGGACGGCTTCGTCGAGCAGATCATCCGCCCCACCGGCCTGGTCGACCCCGAGGTCGTCGTCAAACCCACCGAGGGCCAGATCGACGACCTGGTGCACGAGATCCGCAAGCGCACCGAGAAGGACGAGCGCGTCCTGGTCACCACCCTCACCAAGAAGATGGCCGAGGACCTCACGGACTACTTCCTCGAACTCGGCATCCAGGTGCGCTATCTGCACAGCGACGTCGACACCCTGCGCCGTGTCGAGCTGCTGCGCGAGCTGCGCTCGGGCGAGTACGACGTCCTCGTCGGCATCAACCTCCTGCGGGAGGGCCTCGACCTGCCCGAGGTGTCCCTGGTGGCCATCCTCGACGCCGACAAGGAGGGCTTCCTGCGCTCGGGGACGTCCCTGATCCAGACCATCGGCCGTGCGGCGCGCAATGTCTCCGGCCAGGTCCACATGTACGCCGACAAGATCACCCCGGCGATGGAGAAGGCCATCGAGGAGACCAACCGCCGACGGGAGAAGCAGGTCGCGTACAACAAGGAGAGGGGCCTCGACCCCCAGCCGCTCCGCAAGAAGATCAATGACATCGTCGCGCAGATCGCCCGCGAAGACATCGACACGGAACAGCTCCTCGGCTCGGGCTACCGCAAGATGACGGACGGCAAGGGGGCCAAGGCCCCCGTGCCCTCGCTCGGCGCCAAGACGGCCAAGGGCGGCAAGTCCGCCAAGGGCAAGGCCAAGGAGACGGTGCCGACCGACCGTCCGGCGGCCGAGCTCGCCGGGCAGATCGAGGAGATGACCGAGCGCATGCGTGCAGCCGCCGCCGACCTCCAGTTTGAGATCGCGGCCCGGCTGCGCGACGAGGTCTCCGAGATGAAGAAGGAACTGCGCCAGATGCGGGAGGCAGGGCTGTCCTGACCTGGCGTCGAACGCGCTGTGTTGCAAGACCGACACAAATTACGGACCGGGGTACGTCACGGTCAGTGGCCCTGCGTAGGGTTCACGTCATCCGCGGACTCCGCGGCAACAGGGGACAGCTCGAGAGGGGAATCAGCGCGTGACCGTCAACATGACCAAGGGTCAGGCCATCAGTCTGCAGAAGAACGACGGCGGCAGCCTGACTTCGGTGCGCATGGGTCTCGGCTGGCAGGCGGCTCCCCGGCGAGGCCTCTTCGGCTCGCGCACCCGGGAGATCGACCTCGACGCCTCCGCCGTACTGTTCGCGGACAAGCAGCCGGTCGACGTCGTCTTCTTCCGCCACCTGGTGAGCGACGACGGCTCGGTGCGGCACACCGGTGACAACCTGGTCGGCGGTGTCGGCCAGGGCGGCGACGACGAGGCGATCCTCGTCGACCTCGCGCGTGTCCCGGTCCACATCGACCAGATCGTCTTCACCGTGAACTCCTTCACGGGCCAGACCTTCCAGGAAGTGCAGAACGCGTTCTGCCGCATCGTCGACGAGACCAACGGCGAGGAGCTCGCCCGCTACACGCTCGCCGGCGGCGGTGCCTACACGGCCCAGATCATGGCGAAGGTGCACCGCAACGGCCCGGGCTGGACGATGACGGCCCTGGGCACCCAGGCCAACGGCCGCACCTTCCAGGACCTGATGCCGGCGATCCTGCCGCACCTGTAACGCGCCCGGCGGGGGCACACGACACGATGAAGCACAGGGGGACGCAGGCATGACGGCCGAGTTGGTGCGGGGGCAGAACCACCCGCTCTCCCAGGCCCGCCTCGAGATCCGGGTCTCGGCCGGCAAGCCGATCGTCGCCGCGGCCACGCTCAGCGACGAGCGCGGCACGGTGCGGGGCGTCGAATGGGTGGCCCACCCGGGCACACCCACCCTGCCGGGCCTGGAGGTCTCCCGGCAGGCGGCCGCCGACCATCGCCTCGCGGTGGACCTCGACGCCGTGCCGGAGGCCGTGCACCGGGTCAGTGTGCTGCTCGCCCTGCCCTCCGGGGTAGGAGGCCCGGTCCAGTTCGGCGCCGTGGCCGCCCCCTTCGTCGCGGTCACCGGCCTCGACGGCACCGAGATCGCCAGCTACACCATCACCGGCCTGGAGGCCGAGTCAGCCGTCGTCGCCCTGGAGTTGTACCGCAGGCAGGGCGCCTGGAAGGTGCGTGCCGTCGGCCAGGGATACGCCGGCGGCCTCGCCGAGCTTCTCGCCGACCAGGGCCTGCCCCAGGCCCACCAGCTCGCCGGTGGCATCAACGAGGCGGTGGTCCAGGGCGTGGCCCGCTCCGTGCAGGCCCCGCGCACCTCGGACGGCGACCGCTCCCGGCAGGCGGCCGCACCGGCCCTCGGTCCGGAGCAGACGGGCTCTCCGTACGGTGCTCAGGGCGCCCCGGAGCCCCGGCAGGGCTACCCCACCGGATCGGTGGACCCCTCGGCCGCCACCCAGCCGTCCGCGTCCGGCGCCGGCGGCCCGATCGACTACAGCCATCCCCAACGGCAGAACGCGGCCCCGCCCCCACCCCCGCCTGCCGCACCCCTGGCCCAGCCGGGGCAGCCCGCCCGGCCCGTCGCGGGTGACGCGACCGGCTGGTCCATGGAGGAGCGGCTCTACAACCAGGTCTGGGGCATGTTCGAGGACCTGGCCCGCACTACGGCCGCCTACCGCAGCGCCGTCGACTTCGCCGACTCGCGGATGGAGAAGGAACTCGACCAGGTCCTGTCCGACCCGCGCAGCCGGATCGGGGGACAGGGCGACGCCGCGCGGGAGACCGCACGGGCCAAGCACACTCAGCTCGTCGACCAGGCCAGGACGGCCCTCGACCGGGACCTCGCCCAGCTCACCGCCGAGATCGAAGTCGTCGAGCCGGCGCTGCCCTTGGCGTTCGCCCGCTGGGACAACCCGGTGTGGCACGGCTACCGGGTGCCGATGGAGATCCCCATGGCCCTGCGCCTCGGCGACCTGCATCTGCCCGAGTGTCCCGAGCTGCGCATACCCATGCTGGTCAGGCTGCCGCTGGAGCGGGGCCTGTGGATCGACAGCGGCCGCTCCGGATCGCTCGAGGGTGTGTACAGCGACTCCCATGACCTGCGGCAGTCGGCCATGGAGACGGCGGTGGCGCATGCGGCCCGGCTGCTCGCCGTCTATCCGGCGGGTGAGTTCACCGTGCACGCCATCGACCCCGCCGGTTCGGGAGCACAGGCGCTCGCACCGCTCGTGCAGACCGGCGTGCTCGCCGCGCCGCCCGCCATCGGAGCGGCCGGTGTGTCGGACGTCCTCGCCCGGCTCACCCAGCGCGTCGACCTGGTGCAGATGGCGGTGCGCGGCGGCGCGGCCGACTCGCTCCCGCCCGGCCTCGACACCTCCGAGCAACTCCTCATCGTCAATGACTTCCCGCACGGCTTCGACGACCGGGCTGTGACCCAGCTGCGCTACCTCGCGGACGAGGGACCGGCCGTCGGCGTCCATCTGATGATGGTCGCTGACCGCGAGGAGGCCGCCGGCTACGGCCCGTTGCTCGACCCGCTGTGGCGTTCGCTGATGCGACTCACCCCGGTACCCGACGACCACCTCGCCGACCCGTGGGTCGGCCATGCGTGGACGTACGAGCCGTGCCTCGTACCGCACGGCAGCCAGGTGCTTCAGCAGGTGCTCACCCAGGTCGCCATGGCCCGCACCAAGCACAGGTAAAGACCGTCTGACCAGGTCTTTTGGCCCTTCTTTTGCCAAGCGCTTTACCTTTCCTTGGTGATTGAGGTAGTGTTTTCAGTGCGGAGGGGAGTACTCCCTGTCTACTGCGGCGTACCCGTCAATACGGATCAGGCCAGATCCCGGGGCGTCGGCCCACTTGGGTGGAAGAGACCTCCGGCAGCGACGACGCTGACATTTGCCGTTACGTACTGCCGGAGGCGCAGTGGATGTTTCCGTGACCCTATGGGTCCTGACGATCTTGGGGCTTGCCGCCCTCATCGCGGTCGACTTCTTCATCGGCCGTAAGCCGCACGACGTATCCATCAAGGAAGCCGGAATCTGGACGGTCGTCTGGATCGTCCTGGCCGCCCTCTTCGGGCTCGGCCTGCTTGTCTTCGGCGGGGGACAGCCCGCCGGTGAGTTCTTCGCCGGGTTCATCACCGAGAAGTCGTTGAGCGTCGACAACCTCTTCGTCTTCGTTCTGATCATGGCGAAGTTCGCCGTGCCCTCGCAGTACCAGCAGCGTGTGCTGCTCGTCGGCGTGCTGATAGCCCTGGTGCTGCGCGCGATATTCATCGCCGCGGGCGCCGCGATCATCGCCAGCTTCGCGTGGGTGTTCTACATCTTCGGCGCCTTCCTGATCTGGACCGCCTGGAAGCTGATCCAGGAGGCCCGGGCCGACGAGGAGGACGAGGAGTTCGAGGAGAACAAGCTCCTCAAGGCCGCCGAGCGCCGTTTCGGTGTGGCCGACCGCTACCACGGCACCAAGCTGTGGATCCAGCAGAACGGCAAGCGGGTCATGACCCCGATGCTGGTCGTGATGCTCGCCATCGGCTCCACCGACGTCCTGTTCGCGCTCGACTCGATCCCCGCGATCTTCGGTCTGACCCAGGACCCGTACATCGTGTTCACGGCCAACGCGTTCGCGCTGATGGGTCTGCGGCAGCTGTACTTCCTCATCGGCGGCCTGCTGAAGAAGCTGGTCCACCTCAGCTACGGCCTGTCGATCATCCTCGGCTTCATCGGCGTCAAGCTCGTGCTGCACGCCCTGCACGAGTCCGGGGTCCACGTCCCCGAGATCTCCATCCCCGTCTCCCTCGGCGTGATCTGCTCGGTCCTCATCGTGACCACGATCACCAGTCTGCGGGCGTCGAAGAAGCAGGCGGCGGCCGAGGCGGCGCAGAAGGAGGCCGAAGGCGCTCCGAAGGCCGACATCGAAGCCTGACCGCTTCGGGCGTAGAGACAACCATCACCGGGAGCGGTGCGCGGCGAATTGCCGGGCACCGCTCCCGGTGCTTGGTTGGGTCTTGAGCGCTTTCCCCGTCCCGGGGACGCCGCGTCCGGGTGGAGGCACCCATGAAGTTCGTGCAGATCATCGGCTTCGAGACCGAGCGCCTTGAGGAAATGGAGCAACAGCTCCAGGAGTTCGCCCAGCGCAACGCGGGCAAAGCCGGCGGCCCCACACACCGCATGCTCCTGAAGGACCGCGACAACCCCCGCCGCTACCTCGCCGTGCTCGAGTTCGAGTCGTACGATGACGCCATGCGCAACAGCGAAGACCCCGAGACGGCCAAGTTGGCGGAGCAACTGGGCGCGTTGAGTATCGGCGAACGCACCTACACCAACTGCGACGTGCTGGACATGCGCGAGCTCAAGTAGCCCGGCGGCCCCGCAGGGCCGGAGCGCAGAGCCCTACGGCCGACCGGACCGGAGTGCGACCGGACCGGAATGCGTGGCCTGTCCCGGTCTGCGACGATCACCGCATGATCGCTCGGCTCAGGTCGCTCACGATACAGTGGACGCTCCTCGTGCCGGTTCTCGCGGCGATCCTGCTGATTCTCACCTGGGGGCGAGACCTGCCCGGCGCTGTCGTCGCCGTGGTGACGATGGTGCTCGCCGGCGCCGTACTGGCCGCCGTCCACCATGCCGAAGTCGTCGCCCACCGGGTCGGGGAGCCCTTCGGCTCCCTCGTTCTCGCCGTCGCTGTCACGATCATCGAGGTCGCCCTGATCGTCACCTTGATGGCGGACGGCGGCGACAAGAGTTCCACCCTCGCCCGGGACACGGTCTTCGCGGCCGTGATGATCACCTGCAACGGCATCGTCGGCCTGAGCCTCCTCGTCGCCTCGATCCGTCACGGCACGGCCGTCTTCAACCCCGAAGGCACCGGCGCCGCTCTCGCGACAGTCGCCACGCTGTCCACGCTCAGCCTGGTCCTGCCGACGTTCACCACGAGCAGGCCCGGCCCCGAATTCTCCGGCGTCCAACTGGCCTTCGCCGCGCTCTCCTCACTGATCCTGTACGGCCTGTTCGTCGCCACCCAGACCGTGCGGCACCGTGACTACTTCCTCCCGATCACCCGGCAGGGCGAGGTGATCACCGCCGACGACCACGCGGACGCGCCGTCCGCCCGTGCCGCCGGGATCAGCCTGGGACTGCTCGGCCTCGCCCTGATCGGCGTGGTCGGCCTGGCCAAGGGGGTGTCGCCGACCATCGAGTCCGGCGTTGCCGCCGCCGGACTGCACCACGCCGTCGTGGGTGTGATCATCGCGCTGCTCGTGCTGCTCCCCGAGACCATCGCCGCGCTGCGCTCCGCCCGCCGCGACCGGGTGCAGACCAGCCTGAACCTCGGGCTCGGCTCCGCGATCGCCAGCATCGGCCTGACCATCCCCGCCGTCGCGCTGGCGTCGGTCTGGCTGTCCGGGCCGCTGGTCCTCGGCCTCGGCTCCACCCACATGGTGCTGCTCGCACTGACCGTGGTGGTCAGCTCCCTGACGGTCGTGCCGGGACGGGCCACGCCACTCCAAGGAGGGGTGCATCTGGTGGTGTTCGCGGCGTACTTGGAGCTGGCCATCAATCCATAAAGTGATTCATCGATTCATGGCGCGGCAGCCTCCTTCGCCACCACCCGCACCGGGCGCGTCTCCGGCAGCAGCGCGAAGCACCCCAGGCTGAGCAGCGCGATCCCTGTCAGATACGCGGCCACGCCCCACGGCACACGGCCGCTCTGCTCGGCCAGCGCGGTCGCCACGATCGGCGTCAGCGCGCCGCCGAGGACCCCGCCGAGGTTGTAGCCCACCGCGGCGCCGGTGCAGCGCACCCGCGGTTCGTACAGCTCCGGCAGATACGCGGCGATCACGGCGAACATCGTGATGAACGCCAGCATCGCCCCCAGGAAGCCGAGGAACATCAGCAGCGGCGCACCCGTGGCGAGCAGCGCGACCATCGGGAACATCCACAGGGCGGCGGCAGCGCACCCCGCAAGGCACAGGGGCCGCCGGCCGCAGCGGTCGCCCAGCAGCGCCGCCACCGGCGTGAGGGCTCCCTTCACCACCACGGCGGCCATGATGCAGGTCAGCATGACGGTACGGCTCACCCCGAGCCGCTCCGTCGCATAGGCGAGCGACCAGGTCGTCACGGCGTAGAAGATCGCGTACCCCACCGCGAGCGCACCGGCGGTCAGCAGGACGAGCCTCCAGTGGTCGCGCACCACCTCCACGAGCGGCACGCGCGCGTGGTCGTCGATGTCGAGGAAGCTGGGGCTCTCGGTGAGGGAGGACCGCAGCCAAAGCCCCGCCACGGCGAGCACTCCGGCTGCCCAGAACGGCACCCGCCACCCCCAGCTCGAGAACTGCGCGTCCGTCAGCGTCGCCGACAGCGCCAGCATCACGCCATTGGCGAGCAGAAACCCCAGCGCCGGCCCGATCTGCGGAAAGCTCGACCACAGCCCGCGCCGTTCGGCGGGGGCGTGCTCCGCCGTCAGCAGCACCGCCCCGCCCCACTCCCCGCCGAGCCCGAGGCCCTGCAGAAACCGCAGGACGAGGAGCAGCAGGGGAGCGGCCACACCGATCGTGTCGTACGTCGGCACGCAGCCCACTGCCACGGTGGAAGCACCGGTGAGAAGCAGTGACGCGACAAGGACCGGACGCCTGCCGTGCCGGTCCCCGATGTGCCCGAACAGCACCGAGCCGAGCGGCCGGGCGACGAAGCCCACGCCGAACGTGCCGAACGCGGCCAGCGTCCCCGCCACCGGTGAGAACGTCGGGAAGAACAGTGGACCCAGGACCAGCGCCGCCGCGGTCCCGTAGACGAAGAAGTCGTAGAACTCGATGGCCGTCCCCGCGAGCGAGGCGGTCGCGAGCCGCAGCATGGAGGGTGCCCTTACGGTGCGTACATCGTGCATGCCGCGTCAACTACCCACGGTGATCAACGGTTACGGGAGCGCGCGGGAGCGCGGGACGTGCCTCAGTACGTCACCGTGATGCGCCGGGCCGGGCCGTCGACGCGGATCGTGCCGCCGTACGGAATGACGAGTTGCGGATCGGTGTGTCCGAAGTCCACATCGAAGACCACCGGAAGGCCGGGGGCGTACGCCTCCAGCGCCCGCACCACCGCCTCGCGCTGCCCGGCCGCGTAACGCGCGCTCTCCTCCGGGCTGTTGGGGTGCGCGAAGGACCACGTCTTGGGACGGCCCATCAGGAGCGCGTCGAACCGCTGGAGCAGCCCGCGCTCGCCCATGTTCCGCAGGGTGCGGAAGACCTCGTCGCTGCTGGGCAAGTCCTCCGAGGTCTCCAGCAGCAGCACTCCGCCGTCGTACTCCGTGAGGTCGTGCGAGATCTCCCGGTCGGCCATCAGCAGCCAGCCGAGGATCTCCAGGCAGCCGCCCCAACTGCGGCCCTCGACCACCTGGTCGGCGTTCCGCCAGGTCCATCCGGTGCCCGGCCGGGTCTCCGGCTGCGCGTCGAAGGTCGCAGGATCGGCCCAGTCGCGGTCGATGTCCCGCCAGTGCTCGGCGGGCCGCAGTTCATACTCGCCCGAGGTGAACAGCGCTGCCCGCAGGGAGTCGGCGGTCTGCGGGTGCATGGCGCCGGGACGGCCCAACTCCACCATCACGGACGCCCCGTGGTAGCCGACGATCCCCGTGTTGTGCAGATACGCGAGCAGGTTCGTGTTGTCGCTCATCCCGAAGAACGGCTTCGGGTTCGCCCGTATCAACTCCCGGTCCAGCAGCGGCAGTACGGTGATCTGGTCGTCGCCGCCGATCGAGGCGATGACCGCCTTGATGTCGGGGTCGGAGAAGGCCGCGTGGATGTCGGCGGCACGCTCCTGGGGCGTCGAGCCCATCGTCCGGGTCGCCGGATACTCGACCGGTTCAAGGCCGAACTCCTTGCGCAGCCGCTCCAGGCCCAGTTCGTACGGGCGCGGGAAGAGCCCGGCGAGCCCGGCGGACGGCGAGATCACGGCGATATGGTCACCCGCCGACGGCTTGGGAGGGTACGAGATCGTCATCCCAGGGAGGGTAGAGCCGGTCGCGCTGTCGGCGCACCGTGATAAACCGGGTCCGAGCAGCGGTCCTCGACGGATCGCCCCACCCGTGACGGACCGGAGGAACCGTGCCCCGCACCTTGGCCAACGCCCCGATCATGATCCTCAACGGCCCCAACCTGAACCTGCTCGGCCAGCGCCAGCCGGAGATCTACGGCTCCGACACACTCGCCGACGTCGAGGCGATGTGCGCCAAGGCGGCGGCAGCGCACGGCGGCACGGTGGACTTCCGGCAGTCCAACCACGAGGGTGAGTTGGTCGACTGGATCCACGAGGCGCGGCTGAACCACTGCGGCATCGTGATCAACCCCGGCGCCTACTCGCACACGTCGGTGGCGATTCTGGACGCACTCAACACCTGTGACGGCATGCCGGTGTTGGAGGTCCACATCTCCAACATCCACCAGCGCGAGTCGTTCCGGCACCACTCCTATGTCTCGCTGCGCGCGAACGGGGTCATCGCGGGCTGCGGGGTCCAGGGGTATGTGTTCGGCGTGGAGCGGGTCGCCGCGCTCGTCGGCGCGGCGCAGACCGAGGCGTAAGTCCCGTCTGCCAGGCGCGTGCCCCTTACCACCGGCTCGCTTCCGCGCTCGCGGCATCCCGTCCGAGGCATACGCCGGGGCCGCCGGCCGAGGGCGGGGATCGAAGGGCCGGCGGCCCGTGCCACGCAGGAGCCGTCATCCTGCGCGGGGCTGCTACCAGTTGACTGCGCAACCACGTACGCCGGGAGCGTGCGCAGGGCTCCGGCGCGTGTGAAAGGTTCACACGGGGTGCGCGCGCCCTCCGCGCCTGCCCTCACCACCCCCGCGCGTGCCACTCCGGCAGATGCGGTCGCTCCGTGCCCAGGGACGTGTCGTTGCCGTGCCCCGGGTAGACCCAGGTCTCGTCCGGGAGGGCGGCGAAGATCTTCGTCTCGACGTCGTGGATCAGGCTGGCGAACGCCTTCGGGTCCTTGCGGGTGTTGCCCACGCCGCCCGGGAAGAGGCAGTCGCCGGTGAAGACGTGGGGATGTCCGTGCGGGTCGTCGTAGACGAGGGCGATGGAGCCCGGCGTGTGCCCGACCAGGTGGCTCGCGGTGAGTTCCACGTGTCCCACCCGGATGGTGTCGCCGTCGTCGACCAGGACGTCGGTCGGCACGGGGATGCCGTCGGCGTCGTCCCGGCCGGCGTAGGTGCGGGCGCCGGTGGCCGCGACGACCTCGGCGAGCGCCTGCCAGTGGTCCCCGTGCTGATGCGTGGTGACGACGGACGCGATGCCGTCGTCACCGATCATGCCGATCAGCGTCTCCGCGTCGTTGGCGGCGTCGATCAGCAGCTGCTCGTCCGTGGCCCGGCAGCGCAGCAGATAGCAGTTGTTGTCCATCGGACCGACCGCGATCTTGGTGATCATCAGGTCCTTCAGCTCGTGCACGTCCGCCGGGCCGCCGACCGTCACCTCTCCGCTGTACGTCATGGCGGCAGCCTATAGCGGGGTGGTGACCCGAGGACCGATCGCGCCCTACAGCGGGGGCAGTGCGGGCAGCGGACCGCCGTCCGCGGTCAGCCCGGAGCCGTCCCGGCGCCCGGCGAGCCAGCCGAGCAGGTCGGGCCGGCTCCCCGTGACGGTGACATCCGGTGCATCGGCCTCCCGGCCCGTGCTCCACGCGCGCGTGCCGTTCGTGAGACGGGTGGGCGGCACGTCGGCGTGGCCCGTGAACCGTGCCGCGAGAAAGTCGATCTCCCGCTCGACGAACTCCTCCGGCAGATCCTCCAGCTCGTACCCGATCCCGAGGTCCACATGGTGCAGCTCCACCTCGACCCACCGCCTGAACGGCACCCGGGACGCCGAGTCGGTCACTCCGCCCCGCAGCTCCACCGTGCGCGACCAGTCCGCGGGTACGGCCCCCGCCTCCTGGAAGCGGGCGGCGCTGTCCCGCACATCGGCGAGCTGGACGTCGAGGGGGCGCGGGGCGTCCCGCTCGATGTCGGCGTCCCGCGCCTCGGCGGAGATGTACATGGGCCGGCCCTGGAGCACGTTCACGAGGGCGTCGGCATTGCGGGCGAGGTGGGCGAGGACATGGCCACGGGTCCAGCCGGGGAGCCGTGACGGCTCGGTCACCGCCGCGTCGTCCAGCTTCACGGCTGCGCTGAGCAGCCGCTCCGTCGCGTCACGTACAGACGCCAGGTCACGAGCGTGATCAATCATGGTGCTGACCCTAGCCCCGCCACACCTTTGGGTGAAGGTGGTGAACGTGTGCCGTAAATCGAAAGCCCGTGCTATATCGTCGGGGGCGGCGTCGGGCATGCTGGATGGCCCGGGATTGTTATGCCTTCGAGAATCCGACCCGGCGTTGTCAGTGGCTCCCCCTAGTCTGAGAAAGCACGGGGGCCTCGCCCCTGTCACTTCTCTCAAGAAAGGTGCGGACCGGCGTGGCCGACCGTCTCATCGTCCGTGGCGCGCGCGAGCACAATCTCAAGAATGTCTCGCTCGACCTGCCGCGCGACTCGCTCATCGTCTTCACGGGCCTGTCGGGGTCGGGCAAGTCCTCGCTGGCCTTCGACACCATTTTCGCGGAGGGCCAGCGGCGGTATGTGGAGTCGCTGTCCTCGTACGCCCGCCAGTTCCTCGGGCAGATGGACAAGCCGGACGTCGACTTCATCGAGGGCCTGTCCCCGGCCGTCTCGATCGACCAGAAGTCGACCTCGCGCAACCCGCGCTCCACGGTCGGCACCATCACCGAGGTCTACGACTATCTGCGCCTGCTTTTCGCCCGCATCGGCAAGCCGCACTGCCCCGAGTGCGGCCGCCCGATCACGCGGCAGTCGCCGCAGGCCATCGTCGACAAGGTCCTGGAGCTGCCGGAGGGGAGCCGCTTCCAGGTGCTGTCGCCGCTGGTGCGCGAGCGCAAGGGCGAGTTCGTCGACCTCTTCGCCGATCTCCAGACCAAGGGCTACTCCCGCGCGCGGGTGGACGGCGAGACCGTCCAGCTCTCCAACCCGCCCACGCTGAAGAAGCAGGAGAAGCACACCATCGAGGTGGTCGTCGACCGCCTCACGGTGAAGGACTCCGCCAAGCGCCGTCTCACCGACTCCGTCGAGACCGCGCTCGGCCTCTCCGGCGGCATGGTCGTGCTCGACTTCGTCGACCTCCCCGAGGGCGACCCCGAGCGCGAGCGCATGTACTCGGAGCACCTGTACTGCGCGTACGACGACCTGTCCTTCGAGGAGCTGGAGCCCCGCTCCTTCTCCTTCAACTCGCCCTTCGGCGCTTGCCCCGAGTGCACCGGCATCGGCACGCGCATGGAGGTCGACCCCGAACTGATCGTCCCGGACGAGGACAAGTCCCTCGACGAGGGCGCCATCCACCCCTGGTCGCACGGCCACACCAAGGACTACTTCGGCCGCCTGATCGGCGCCCTCGCGGATGCGTTGGGATTCCGGACGGACATCCCCTTCGCGGGGCTCCCGCAGCGCGCCAGGAAGGCACTGCTGTACGGCCACAAAACGCAGATCGAGGTCCGGTACCGGAACCGGTACGGCCGCGAGCGCGTGTACACGACGCCCTTCGAAGGCGCGGTCCCCTTCGTCAAGCGCCGACACGGCGAGGCCGAGAGCGACGCCAGCCGTGAGCGCTTCGAGGGCTATATGCGCGAGGTGCCCTGCCCCACCTGTGAGGGCACGCGCCTGAAACCGATCGTTCTCGCGGTCACGATCATGGAGAAGTCGATCGCGGAGGTCTCCGCGATGTCCATCAGTGAC
Source organism: Streptomyces sp. GESEQ-4 (assembly GCF_017948455.1). Taxonomy (GTDB): domain Bacteria; phylum Actinomycetota; class Actinomycetes; order Streptomycetales; family Streptomycetaceae; genus Streptomyces. The sequence goes on along the minus strand of NZ_JAFFSU010000009.1, from coordinate 225,011 downwards.
TGCGCCGACTTCCTGGGCGAGCTGAAGCTCAGCGCCCGCGACAAGAAGATCGCCGAGCGCGTGCTGAAGGAGGTCAACGAGCGGCTGCGGTTCCTGGTCGACGTCGGCCTGGACTACCTCTCGCTCAACCGCGCGGCCGGCACGCTCTCCGGCGGCGAGGCCCAGCGCATCCGCCTGGCCACCCAGATCGGCTCCGGTCTCGTCGGCGTGCTGTACGTCCTCGACGAGCCGTCCATCGGCCTGCACCAGCGCGACAACCACCGGCTCATCGAGACCCTCGTCCGGCTGCGCGACATGGGCAACACGCTCATCGTCGTGGAGCACGACGAGGACACCATCAAGGTCGCCGACTGGATCGTCGACATCGGTCCCGGCGCCGGTGAGCACGGTGGCAAGGTCGTGCACAGCGGTTCCCTGAAGGAGCTGCTCGACAACTCCGAGTCGCAGACCGGGCAGTACCTGTCCGGCAAGAAGTCCATCCCGCTGCCCGACATCCGGCGTCCGCACGACCCGACGCGCCGGCTCACGGTGCACGGCGCCCGTGAGAACAACCTGCAGGACATCGACGTCTCGTTCCCCCTCGGCGTGTTCACCGCCGTCACGGGCGTGTCCGGCTCCGGCAAGTCGACGCTGGTCAACGACATCCTGTACACGCACCTGGCCCGCGAGCTCAACGGCGCCCGCAGCGTTCCCGGGCGGCACACGCGCGTGGACGGTGACGACCTCGTCGACAAGGTCGTCCACGTCGACCAGTCGCCCATCGGCCGCACCCCGCGGTCGAACCCGGCGACGTACACAGGCGTCTTCGACCACGTCCGCAAGCTGTTCGCCGAGACGACCGAGGCGAAGGTCCGCGGCTACATGCCCGGCCGCTTCTCGTTCAACGTCAAGGGCGGTCGCTGCGAGAACTGCGCGGGCGACGGCACGATCAAGATCGAGATGAACTTCCTCCCGGACGTGTACGTCCCGTGCGAGGTCTGCCACGGCGCCCGCTACAACCGGGAGACCCTGGAGGTCCACTACAAGGGCAAGTCCATCGCCGAGGTCCTGAACATGCCGATCGAGGAGGCCCTGCACTTCTTCGAGGCCGTCCCCGCGATCGCCCGCCACCTCAGGACGCTGCACGACGTCGGTCTCGGGTACGTCCGTCTCGGCCAGTCCGCGACCACCCTGTCCGGCGGTGAGGCCCAGCGCGTGAAGCTCGCCAGCGAGCTCCAGAAGCGTTCCACCGGACGCACGGTCTACGTCCTGGACGAGCCGACGACGGGCCTGCACTTCGAGGACATCAGCAAGCTGCTGACCGTGTTGGGCGGCTTGGTCGACAAGGGCAACACCGTCATCGTCATCGAGCACAACCTCGACGTGATCAAGACGGCCGACTGGGTCGTCGACATGGGCCCCGAGGGCGGCGCCGGCGGCGGTCTCGTCGTCGCCGAGGGCACGCCCGAGGAGGTCGCCGGAGTTCCCACCAGCCACACCGGCAAGTTCCTGCAGGAGATCCTCGGCGCCGACCGCATCAGCGACGCGGCCGACGTCACGGCTCCCCGCAGAGCGGGGGCCCAGAAGACGGTCGCGGCCAAGTCGACCGCCAAGAAGACGGCCACGGTCAGGACCGCCAACAACACGGCCACCAAGAAGGCGGCTGGCGCAACCAAGAAGGCCGCGGCCGCGAAGGAGACGACTCGGGCCCGCAAGGCCTGACCGGACTCACCGGTGCCGCCCGGCTCCCCGCCGGGCGGCACCGCACCGGAAGCGCGCTACAGATCACCCAGCTCAGAGGCGTACGGCGGTTCCGCCCCCGCCCGCGAGCAGGTGATCGCCGCCGCGCGCGCCGCGAACCGCAGCAGTCGGCTCCAGCCCTCGGCGCCCAGCTTCGTGAGCGCGTCCGGAGACAGGGCGTCCCACGCGGACAGGCCGTGCAACAGGGCCGCGTTCACGGTGTCGCCGGCGCCGATCGTGTCGACGACGTCGACCACCTCGCCGGGCACGGAGTGCACCGCGCCGTCCCGGGTGAAGGCGGTCAGCCCGTCGCCGCCCTGCGTGATCACAACCGCTGAGGGCCCCGCGGCCAGCCACTCGAGCGGGGTGCCGCCCAGCCACAAGGCGTCCTCCTCGGAGAGCTTGAGCAGCGACACCGAAGGCAGCCAGCTCTTGAAGCGGGCGCGATAGGCGTCCGCATCGGGGATCAGTCCGGCGCGGATGTTCGGGTCGAGCGCGGTGAAGACGCCCTGCGCGGACGCGGTGCGCATCAGCTCCTCGTACGCGGTCGCGCCCGGCTCCAGGACGAGCGAGCAGGTGCCGAAGGACACCGCGCGGGCCGACTCGGGGAGCCGGTCGGGCACGGCGAAGAGGCGGTCGGCGGTGCCCTCGACGTAGAAGGAGTAGGCGGCCGAGCCGTTCACGTCGATGGTGGCGACCGCGAGGGTGGTCGGTTCGGCGCCGCGCTGCACGGCCGACACGTCCACGCCCGCCTGCCGCAACCCGTCGAGCAGCGCCTCGCCGAAGGCGTCGTACGACGTCCGGGAGCAGAAGGCGGTGGGGGAGCCGAGGCGGCCGAGGGCGACCGCCGTGTTGTAGGGCCCGCCGCCGAGCGCCGGCTTCAGGCCGGCCAGGGCGCCCCGGCCCTGCGGTACCAGATCGATCAGGGCCTCACCGGCGACGACGATCACGAGACGGTTCCTTTCTCGGGCGTGCGGGGCCGGCCGGGCTGCTCGGCGCAGCCGCACGAGGTGCGATGGACGAAGGTGCTGTCGAGCCGTACGGTCCGGGCGGGCCGGTCCGGCGAGGCGAGGCGGTCCAGCAGCACCCGGACCGCCTGGGCGCCGATCTCCCTGCTGGGCTGTGCGATCGCGGTGAGCCGGGGCGAGAACAGATCCGCCCAGGCGAAGTCGTCGAAGCAGCACAGCGCGATGTCGTCGGGCACGGACCGGCCGTGGGCGCGCAGCGCGCGCAGGGCGCCGAGCGTAATCGTGTTGTTGGCGGTGACCAGCGCGCTGGGCGGTGCGCCGAGGGACAGCAGGGCAGCGGTGGCCCGCTCGGCGCCCGCCGACTCGGAGTCGCCGTGCACGACGAGGCGTTCGTCGTACGGGAGCCCGGCGGCGGCGAGGCCGTGCCGGTAGCCGGTGATCCGCTCGGCGGTGGTGCTGAGCCCGGGCAGGCCCGCGACCAGGCCGATACGCCGGTGGCCCAGCTCGGCGAGATGGCTGACCAACCGCGTCGTCGGTGCCGCACTCTCGGCGCAGACCTGGTCGAAGCGCGACGCCCCGTCCGCGTCGACCACCCGGTCGAGGAGCACGGTGGGTACGGCGTGCCGGTCGAGGTACGCGAGGAGTTCCTGCGGGTCCGCGGAAGGGGCGACGATCATGCCGTCCACGCGCCGCTCGTGCAGGAGCTGGACGACCTTGCGCTCGTGCCCGGGATCGTCGTGCGGATCGGCGATGAGCAGGCTGTAGCCGTGTTCCAGGGCGCTGGCCTCGACACCCTGGAGGATCTCCGTGAAGTACGGGTTGCTGATCGCCGACACCGCGAGCCCGATCGAGCGGGTGCGGGACGTGACCAGCGAGCGGGCGAGGGTGTTCGGCGTGTAGCCGAGCTCCTCCATGGCGTCCAGGACCGCCTGACGGGTGTGGGGCAGCACCGGCCGGGTGTCGTTCAGTACGTGCGAGACGGTCGCCACGGACACGCCGGCGCTCCGTGCGACATCGGCCATGGTCGGCACGTCCCGTTCCCCTTCCCGGGCCGGCGCGGGCCCTCCGACCGGGAAGGTATCCCATCCGACGGGGGACGTAAACGCTTGCGCAAACGTTTACGAGCAACCGAACAACAGCCCACCCCGACCGAATCCCGCCCCCGGCACAGCCCGCCCCCAGCACACCCGCCCCGAGCGCGGCCCGCCTTCAGCGCCACCCGCCCTCAACCCGCCCCCTCACTCCCAGTCCCACCCGATCCCCACCATCCCCGTCCGCACCCGCGGCTCGACGATGTGCACCGAGTGGTGCCGTCCGCTGAGCGCCAGCTCCTGGCGCCCGCTGCGGGGTGCGGCCGGCGAGTGCTGATGGAACCGGTGGCAGCGCACCGGCAGGGCGTGTTCGTCGAACCGCACCTGAAGGGCGTACTGACCGCCCGCCGGCCCGGACCCGCGGACGTACTCGCGGGAGACACCGGCAGTGCCGTCCTCGACGCCGTACCGGAAGAGGAAGGTGTCGCCGGCCCGCAGCCGGGTGTCGAAGAGCAGCTCGGCCACCAGCACACCCGTGGCGTGATCCCAACAGACGCGCCCCGTACGGCAGTTCTCCAGAGCGTGCACGGTCATGCGCTCCGGAGCGCACCCTTCGTCGCCGTGGTGGACGGCGAAGAAGCGGTCGACACCGTCCCGGTGGGCGCGCACGATGTGGTGCGACTCGCGGCCCTGCAGTTCGCGGTGCGTCCCGATCCGTATCCGCTCGTGGTGTCCGAGGGCATGCAGCCCGCACTCGGCCCGCGCATCGAGGTCGGCCAGCAGCCGCTCCAGGACGCCCGAGGCCTCGACGAACGACCGGTAGGAGCGGCCGGCGGGCCGCTGCCCGGCGGAGGAGGGTTCGTCGGTGTCGGCGAGCAGCCGGATCAGGGACTCCTCCGGCAGCCCGAGGATCTCCTCCAGCGCCCGCACGGCCCGCAGCGACTCGGGGCGCTGCGGGCGCCGTGCCCCCTGCTGCCAGTAACTCAGGCTCGTCACACCGACCTTGACGCCGTAGCGGGACAGATGGTGCTGCACGCGCTGCAGCGGCAGTCCACGGGCGGCGATCGCGGCGCGCAGCGCGACGTGGAACGGGCCGCCTCGCAGGGCCGTGTCCAGTTCGGCGGCGACGTCCGCGGCTTGGGTGGCGTGCGGCATGCAGGGGCCCTTCTGTCGAATGTTCAACGGCTGGTCAGACCGTTCGCGCAGGCTGTCAGGGGGCCACCCCCATCGGCGCCGGGGAAGTCTTCACATCCGTACGCCTGCGTTCTCGGCCCCGAGTTCCCCCGCATTGAAGCGTGTTGACCAGGTCCCGACAACACCTCATGCGGAACGGACGGTGCGGTCCCGGCCGTGTCGCCGTCCGCGACGTCAAGTCGGCGCGCCGGAGTCGTCGTTGCCGAGAACCTCCTGGATCGCGCGGGCGGACAGCGCGGACTTGTGCAGGAACCCGCGCGCGGGGCTGGCCGCGATGAGCTCCTGGAAGTCCTCCCGGAAGTGGGTCGACACCAGGATCACCGCGGGTACCTCGCCGGTCAGCAGCCGGGCCACGTCGAAGCCGTTCTCGCCGTCGAGGTCGAGATCGACCAGCGCGACGTCCGGTGCCGCCTGCTGGGCCAGCGCGAGCGCCTCAGCGCCCGTCGTGGCGAGACCGACGACCCGTACACCACCCCGCTCCAGCAAGGCCCGTGCGGCCTCCAGGAACCGGGCGCTGTCATCGACGAGGAGACAGCGCAAGGTCATGGGCACAGATTGCCAACCAAGGGGCGGCTGCGCCTTCCTGCTAGCCGGAAAGTGCTGAAGTCCTGTGCCGGAAGAGCCGGTTCGGACTCACCCAGCGCAGTCGCCCGCCGACCGGCGGTAGCATGACGGCACCCTGGGGAGGCCCGTGTCGCCCGGTGAGGGGGTGCGTCATGAACGCCACGAAGGTGTCGCACGAAAGCACGGGCACGCGCGCGTGGCCCCGCGTCCGCTGGGTTCGGGGCGTCCTGGTCCCGGGGACGTTGTGTGCCGCTCTCCTGCTGGCCTCCTGCGACAGCGGAGGTGGCGGCTCGTCGGATGACGGGCGCTCGGCGCGTAAAGACACCACCTGTGACGGAAAGATCGACGGGACCGTGCACCTCAGGGTGTGGTTCCATGCCGGGCCGAGCGGTGAGCTCAGCACGCTGAAGGCGCAGGTCCGCGAGTTCAACAAGGCGCAGCGGCAGGTGCGGGTCGAGCTGGTCGCGCTGCCCGAGAACCGCCCGTACACCGACCTGGTGCTGTCCGCCGCGGCCAGCGGCGACCTGCCCGACCTGCTCGATTTCGACGGGCCGAACCTGTACAGCTACGCCTGGTCGGGCAAGCTCAAGCCGATCGACTCCTGTGTCCCCGACGGCGTCCGCGACGATCTGCTGCCCTCGATCCGCCGACAGGGCGGCTACGCGGGCCGGTTGTGGGGCGTCGGCACCTTCGACTCGGGCCTCGGGCTGTGCGTGCGTACGTCGGCGCTCAAGGAAGCCGGGGTACGCATCCCCGCCGGCCCCGACGACGCCTGGACGGCCACCGAACTCACCGGCATCCTCCGCGAACTCCGCGAGCAGGGCTACAAGGCCCCGCTCGACCTCCGGCTCGTCGACGCGTCACCGGGCGAGGAGTGGAACACGTACGGTTTCGCGCCCGCCGTGTGGTCGGCGGGCGGCGACCTCATCGACCCCCGGAGCGGAGGCACGGCCGACGGCCATGTGAACGGGCCGGAGTCGGTCAAGGCGCTGACCACGATGCGGAGCTGGGTCGAGGAAGGTCTCGTCGATCTGGTCGAGGACGACCGTGCGTTCGTGACGGGCCGCAGCGCGATCAGCTGGTGCGGGCACTGGGTGTACGGGGAGTTCGACAAGGCGTTTCCCGGTGACGTCGCGATCGTTCCGCTGCCCGACTTCGGCTCGGGCACCGTCACCGGCATGGGCTCCTGGCAGTGGGGCATCCCGGCGGACGCCACCGACGGTGACGCGGCCTGGCGGTTCCTCTCGTATCTGCTCGAGCCCGCGCAGGTGCACCGGATGACCGTGGCCAATGGGGCGATCCCGGCCACGAAGAGCGCCCTGAAGCTCTCCACGAAGTACGCCCCCGGCGGCGCCGAGCGCCTGTTCCTCGAGCAGTTGCGGGGCGGATTCGCCCGCCCCAGGCCACAGACCCCCGCCTATCCGGTGATCACCGACGCCTTCTCCCGGGCCTTCGCGAAGATCATGCTCGATGGGGCTCCCGTCCAGTCCACCCTGGACGCGGCGGCCGAGCGGATCGACGAGGACCTGGCCGCTCACGACGGGTATCCGACGAACGGGCCGTAGACGGGCCCGTGCCGCCTGCAGGCGCACCCGTGGACGGCCGCCGGCCCGAGCGGCATGCTGTTGGCCCTGCGCACGCAAGGAGGGCCGGAGACGCCCGCGGACTCTGCGCAAGCCGGGCCACCGAACCATTCGTTCCCCCCACGGAGTTCGCGGGGATACGCCCCCTGGAATCCGCCCCTGGAACCTGAGAGCCGGTCATGCTCCGCCCCCGACCACTCACCGCGCCCCGCATCCCCTTCCTCGCCCGTCTCCGCATCGGCCGGAAGCTGATGCTCCTCGTGCTGCTGCCGGTGACGACCATGCTGGTCTTCACCCTGGTCGGCGGCGTGAGCCAGTGGCGGGAGGCACGGGCCCTCGAGGAGTTCAGCGCCGCGACCCGGGTGTCGTTCGCGACCACGGCGCTCACCGATGCGGTCGCCCGGGAGCGCATCGCGGCCGTCCAGGCCCGGCTGCGCCCCGGCTCGACCACCCTGCGGGAACGGTCCGCCACCCAGCAGACCACCGAGACCGTCCTCCACAACGCCCTCGACGACAGCCGCTCCTGGACCGGCCAACCCGACGTCCCCGGCCGGCTCGACGCCGCCGACCGCAAGCTGCACGCCCTGCGCATCCAGATCCGGACCGGCTCCCTCACCGCCCCGCAGCTCGCCGGCCAGTACGACACGATCGAGGACGACCTGCTCAGCACGGTCGCCACCCTCGAATCCGGCCGCCCCACCCGGGAGTCGGGCCGCGCCGCCGACGCCCACCTCGCGCTCCTGGACGCCATCGAGGCCGCCGAACGCGAACGCGTCGAACTCGCCGTCCTCTTCCACGCCCCGCCCGCCCGAGCAGCCGCGACGAACCGCTGGCCGGCCCTGGAGCGGTCCCGCCTGGACGCCTTCCGGCAGACCGCCTCCGCCGCCCTCCAGAGCGAGCTCTACGCCACGCTCCTGCGGAACCCGGGCCTGGTCGTGCGCAAGACCCGGGACACACTGGCAGATCCGGACAGCAGACGGAACTGGCCGTCGTACGACCGCTGGATGACCGCCTCGACGGCCCGGATCGACGCCCTGCGCGGCATCCAGGGACGGGCGGCGGCCGAGCTGGGGCGCACCGCCGCCGCCGACCTCGACGCCGCCCAGCGGCGCGAGATACGCGACCTTGTCGTCTCCATCGGCGTCCTCGCCTCCGTCACCGCCCTCGCGCTGGCTCTGCGGCGCTCGATCACCCGGCCGCTGAGCGAGGTCTCCGCGGGCGCCAGGGCGCTGGCGGAGGGCGATCTGTCGTACGACATCCGGTACGCCGGCCGGGACGAACTCGGCGACGTCGCCGACACGTTCCGCGAGCTGCGGGTGACGACCGAACGGCTCGCCGCCGAGATCCACGCCATGAACGAGGCGATCGACGACAACCGGCTCTGGCACCGGGCGGACGTCGGCGCGTTCCAGGGGACCTGGGCGCGGCTGCTGGGCGGCATGAACGGCACCATGGCGTCCTTCGCCGCGGCCCACGGACGGCGCCGACTGGCGGAGCGGGAGCTGGCGAGCATCTTCCACCTCTCGCTCGACCTGCTGTGCATCGCCGGGCTCGACGGCGTCTTCAAGCGCGTCAATCCCGCCTTCGAGCGGACCCTCGGCCACACCACCGATGCGCTCGTCGGCACGCTCTTGCTGGAGTTGGTGCACCCGGACGACCGGGCACGCACGCGTGCCGCCCTCGAACGGCTCGCCGGCGGTGCGGAGCTGGCCGAGTTCGAGAACCGCCTGCTGCGGGCCGACGGCACCGAACGCTGGCTCCAGTGGAGCGCGCGCCCGGTCACCGACGAGGGCCTCATCTACGCCGCCGCCCGCGACGTCACCGAGAGCCGCCGCACGGCCCGTGAGCAGGCGGCGCTGCGCCGGGTCGCCACCCTCGTGGCCCGCGGTGTGCCACCGCAGGAGGTGTTCTCCGAAGTCGCCGACCAGGTCGGCACGGTCCTGGGCAGCGGCTCCGTCGCCGTCCTGCGGTACGCCGCCGACGGCACCGCCACCGTCCTCGGCACCGCCCGCGGTCCCGCGGCCGAGGGCGAGGCGGTCGCGGCCGAGGTGGCGGCGACGCGGCGCCCCGCGCGCGTGGGATGTGCCGTCGGTGCGCCGATCGTCGTCGACGGCCGTCTGTGGGGTGCCGTCGTCGCGGCCGCCGCCGGGCCGGAACCACTGCCCCCAGGCACCGAGTCGAGGCTCGCCGACTTCACGGAACTCGCCGCCACCGCCCTCGCCAACGCCGACAGCCGGGCCCAGCTCACGGCGTCACGCGCGCGCGTGGTGGCCGCCGGGGACGCCTCCCGGCGCCGTATCGAACGCGATCTGCACGACGGGGTCCAGCAGCGCTTGGTCTCGCTCCAACTGGACCTGAGGACGGCCCAGTCGATGCTGGAGGAGCAGCCCGACGCCCTGCCCGACCAGCTCGACCACATCGCCAAGGGGCTCGACGACGCCTTCGCGGACCTGCTCCAGGTCGCCCGCGGCATCCACCCGGCGATCCTCTCCAAGGGCGGCCTCGGTCCCGCCCTGCGCGCCCTGGCCCGGCGCTCCTCGGTCCCCGTCGAGCTGGACCTCCGTCTGCCGCCGGAGCGGCTCGACGAGCAGACGGAGGTCGCCGTCTACTACGTCACCTCCGAATGCCTCACCAACGCCGCCAAGTACGCGCGCGCGAGCGTCGTACAAGTGACGGCGCGAACCTACGACGACGCCCTGGAGGTGACGATCGCCGACGACGGGACGGGCGGCGCCGAGCCCGCACGGGGTTCCGGCCTGATCGGCCTCATCGACCGTGTCGAGGCGATCGGCGGCAGGCTGACCGTCAGCAGTCCGCCGGACCAGGGCACGACCCTGACCGTACGGTTGCCGCTGACCAGGGCGGTGACGGATACGTGACCGCCCGGAACGTACACGAGGGGAGTCGTCCGGGACGGGGGGACCCAGGACTCTGTGACGTGCGCATACGCTCCGGGCGGCCTCTTCGGACGGAGGGCCTGCCGTCCGGCTCTAGAGGCGGTCGGTACCGCCGTTCCCGGCGAGCCGCAGACGCTTGGCTCGCACGATGTCGGGATCCCTGGGGTCCAGGGGCCGCGCGTACAGGTCGTCCGCGTCGCGGCGGGCCCGGGCCGGCCGCCGTGCTCTCTCGATCCGCGTCCGCCGCATCCGCCGCGCCCTTCGCCGTGACCGGCGGCCTCCTGCGGAGGCTGCCGGTCCGTTTGCAACCGCTGCCTAGAGCATGGCCCGCCGATGTCCCCATGTCGTCACGGCCACCCCCCAATCCCGCTTCCGGCTAGCCGTAACCCAGGCGGTCGGGCAGGCTGTTGGGGCGCAGTACACCGGTCGGGCAAGGGGAGCCGGGACCATGGACGCATCGCAGCAGCTCGCGCGGGGACGGGTCGTACTCGCCGACGACGACGTTCTGCTGCGCGAGGGCCTCGCCAGCCTCTGCGAGCGCGTCGGATACGACGTGGTGGGCCAGGCGGGTGACGCGGAACGGCTGCTGGAACTGGTCGCCGAGCTAAGACCCGACCTCGCGATCGTCGACATAAGAATGCCGCCGGACCACTCCACCGAGGGCCTGAAGGCGGCCCGCACCATCCGCGAGCGCCACCCCGGCACCGGCATCCTCGTCCTGTCCGCGTACGTCGAGGTCGAGGACGCCCTGGAGCTGCTGGCGAGCGGTCGGCAGGTCGGTTATCTCCTCAAGAGCCGGGTCACGGTGGTCGACGAGTTCATCGAGGCCTTGGAACGGATCCACCGGGGCGGCTCGGTCGTCGACCCGTCGCTGGTGCACGAACTGTTCGCCGCCCAGCGCCGCGACGACCCGCTCTCCCAGCTCAGCGCCCGTGAGCGCGAGGTGCTCGCCCTCATGGCCGAGGGCCGCTCCAACGCGGGCATCGGCCGCCGCCTGTGGGTCACCGAGGGCACCGTCGAGAAGCATGTGCGCAGCATCCTGGGCAAGCTGAACCTCCAGGAGGACACCGACGCCCACCGCCGTGTCCTCGCGGTCCTGACCTTTCTCGAGACCCGATAGGCGTTGTCCACAGGCTCGTCGCTCTGTCACCCCTCGCCAGTAGGGTGTGAACCATGGCCGACCCCTCCAGCTACCGCCCCAAGCCGGGACAGATCCCCGACTCGCCCGGGGTGTACAGGTTCCGCGACGAGCACCGCCGGGTGATCTACGTCGGAAAGGCGAAGAGCCTGCGCCAGCGCCTGGCGAACTACTTCCAGGACCTGGCGGGCCTGCACCCGCGCACTCGCACCATGGTCACCACGGCCGCGTCCGTGGAGTGGACCGTGGTGTCCACGGAGGTCGAGGCCCTGCAGCTGGAGTACTCCTGGATCAAGGAGTACGACCCCCGGTTCAACGTCAAGTACCGCGACGACAAGAGCTACCCGTACCTCGCGGTGACGATGAACGAGGAGTTCCCGCGCGTGCAGGTGATGCGCGGCCACAAGAAGAAGGGCGTGCGCTACTTCGGGCCGTACGGGCACGCGTGGGCGATCCGCGACACCGTCGACCTCCTGCTGCGCGTCTTTCCCGTGCGCACCTGCTCGGCCGGCGTCTTCAAGAACGCCGCCCGCACCGGCCGCCCCTGCCTGCTCGGCTACATCGGCAAGTGCTCCGCGCCCTGCGTCGGCCGGGTCTCCGCCGAGGAGCACCGCGAACTCGCCGAGGAGTTCAGCGACTTCATGGCCGGCCGCACGGGCACGTATCTGCGCCGCCTGGAGAAGCAGATGACGGCGGCTGCCGAGGAGATGGAGTACGAGCGGGCGGCCCGCCTGCGCGACGACATCGAGGCCCTGAAGAAGGCCATGGAGAAGAGCGCGGTCGTGCTCGCCGACGCGACCGACGCCGACCTCATCGCGGTCGCCGAGGACGAGCTGGAAGCGGCCGTGCAGATCTTCCACGTCCGCGGCGGACGCGTGCGCGGCCAGCGTGGCTGGGTGACCGACAAGGTCGAGGAGATCACCACCGGCGCCCTGGTGGAACACGCCCTCCAGCAGCTCTACGGGGAGGAGACTGGAGACGCGGTCCCCAAGGAGGTCCTCGTCCCGGCGCTGCCCGACCCGGTCGAACCCGTCCAGCAGTGGCTCACCGACCGCCGCGGCTCGATCGTCTCCCTGCGCATCCCGCAGCGCGGCGACAAGAAGGCCCTCATGGAGACGGTGCAGCGCAACGCCCAGCAGGCCCTCGTCCTGCACAAGACCAAGCGCGCCTCCGACCTGACCACGCGCTCGCGCGCCCTGGAGGAGATCGCCGAGGCCCTCGATCTGGACAGCGCCCCCCTGCGCATCGAGTGCTACGACATCTCGCACCTCCAGGGCGATGACGTCGTGGCCTCCATGGTCGTGTTCGAGGACGGCCTGCAGCGCAAGAGCGAGTACCGGCGCTTCCAGATCAAGGGCTTCGAGGGCCAGGACGACGTCCGCTCCATGCACGAGGTGATCAATCGCCGCTTCAGGCGGTACCTCGCCGAGAAGGAGAAGACGGGGGAGTGGAGCGAGGAGGACGGTCTCGTCGAGGAGAACGGACGGCCCAAGCGCTTCGCCTACCCGCCGCAGCTCGTCGTCGTCGACGGTGGCCGGCCGCAGGTCGCTGCCGCCCAGCGGGCCCTGGAGGAGCTGGGCATTGACGACATCGCCGTATGCGGGCTGGCCAAGCGCCTGGAGGAGGTCTGGGTACCGGACGAGGACGACCCCGTCGTGCTGCCCCGCACCAGCGAGGGCCTCTACCTGCTCCAGCGGGTTCGCGACGAGGCCCACCGCTTTGCGATCACCTATCAGCGCGCCAAGCGTGCCAAGCGCTTCCGGTCGAGCCCTCTGGACGATGTGCCGGGACTCGGCGAGACCCGCAAGCAGGCACTGATCAAACACTTCGGGTCCGTGAAAAAGTTGCGATCCGCGACAATTGACCAGATCTGTGAGGTTCCGGGCATAGGTCGTAAGACGGCCGAGACCATTGCCGTGGCCTTCGCTCAGGCGGCCCCGGCGGCACCCGCCGTGAACACGGCGACCGGAGAGATCATGGACGACATGGAAGACGGGGCGCCCGAGACGACGGCGGGCACCCCGGGGGAGCCCGTGTCCGCGGGCACCCCGGACGAGCGACGGGGGATGGAGAGATGAGCGAGCAGGACAAGCAACCCACAGGCCAGGAAGACCAGAGCGACGGAGAACAGGTGACTACGGGCAGCGACACCGCCGGGGCCCCCGAGCCGGCCATCCCCGAGCTGGTGATCATCTCCGGCATGTCCGGGGCCGGCCGCTCGACAGCAGCCAAGTGTCTGGAAGACCTCGGCTGGTTCGTCGTCGACAACCTCCCACCCGCGCTGATCCCCACCATGGTGGAGCTCGGCGCCCGCTCCCAGGGCAACGTCGCCCGGATCGCGGTCGTCGTCGACGTCCGCGGCCGGCGCTTCTTCGACAACCTCCGCGAGTCCCTCGCCGACCTCGCGGCCAAGCACGTCACACGCCGGATCGTCTTCCTGGAGTCCTCCGACGACGCCCTGGTCCGCCGCTTCGAGTCGGTGCGCCGCCCGCACCCCCTCCAGGGCGACGGCCGCATCGTCGACGGCATCGCCGCCGAGCGTGAGCTGCTGCGCGAGCTGCGCGGCGACGCCGACCTGGTGATCGACACCTCCAGCCTCAACGTGCACGAGCTGCGCGCCAAGATGGACGCGCAGTTCGCCGGCGACGAGGAGCCCGAGCTGCGGGCCACCGTCATGTCCTTCGGCTTCAAGTACGGCCTCCCCGTCGACGCCGACCTGGTCGCGGACATGCGCTTCCTGCCCAACCCGCACTGGGTCCCGGAGCTGCGCCCGTACACCGGCACCCACGAGGAGGTCGCCGCGTACGTCTTCAACCAGCCCGGCGCCAAGGAGTTCCTCGACAGGTACGCCGAACTGCTGCGGCTGATCGCCGCCGGGTACCGCCGTGAGGGCAAGCGCTATGTGACCATCGCCATCGGCTGCACCGGCGGCAAGCACCGCTCGGTCGCCATGTCGGAGAAGCTCGCCGCGCGTCTCGCGGCCGAGGGTGTGGAGACGGTGGTCGTGCACCGGGACATGGGACGGGAATGACAGGACGTACACCGCGGCTGAGCAGGCTGCGCCGGGCCGTGCCCGAGGCCCGGGCCGGCCGGCCCGCCGAGGCCCGCGGCGGCCGTGCGCGCCGCCGCGGCACACAGCCCAAGGTCGTCGCCCTCGGCGGCGGCATGGGCCTGTCCGCCTCGCTCGCCGCACTGCGCCGGATCACCGGCGACCTCACCGCCGTCGTCACGGTGGCCGACGACGGCGGTTCCAGCGGGCGCCTGCGCGATGAGCTGGGCGTGCTGCCACCCGGCGACCTGCGCAAGGCGCTGGCCGCGCTCTGCGGCGACGACGACTGGGGCCAGACCTGGTCCCGCGTCATCCAGTACCGCTTCCAGTCCCAGGGCGACCTGCACGACCACGCGGTCGGCAATCTACTGATCGTCGCCCTGTGGGAGCAGCTCGGCGACCACGTCCAGGCCCTCGACCTGGTCGGCAAGCTGCTGGGCGCGCACGGCCGCGTGCTGCCCATGTCCGCCGTTCCGCTGGAGCTCCAGGCCCTGGTCAAGGGCCACGACCCGGACCGGCCCGAGGACGTCGACACCGTCCGCGGCCAGGCCACTGTCGCGCTCACCCCCGGCGAGGTGCAGTCCGTGCACCTCGTACCGCACGACCCGCCCGCCGTCCCCGAGGCCGTCGAGGCGGTCCTCGACGCGGACTGGGTGGTGCTCGGCCCCGGCTCCTGGTTCTCCTCGGTCATCCCGCATCTGCTCGTGCCCGAGCTGCTGGACGCCCTCACGCAGACGAAGGCACGCCGGGTACTCTCCCTGAACCTCGCGCCGCAGCCCGGAGAAACCGAGGGCTTCTCCCCGCAGCGTCATTTGGAGGTTTTGGGACGACACGCCCCTAAACTCGCCCTGGACGTGGTGCTGGCCGACGAGGCCGCCGTGCCCGACCGCGCTGTACTCACCGAGGCCGCCAAGCGGCTCGGTGCGGCGGTCGAGCTGGCGCCGGTGGCCCGGAGGGACGGCAGCCCCAGGCATGACCCGGAGCTGCTGGCCGCCGCGTACGACCGTATTTTTCGGATGCATGGAAGGATCGGCCCATGGCGATGACGGCAGCGGTGAAGGATGAGATCTCCCGGCTCCCCGTCACCCGGACCTGCTGCAGGAAGGCGGAGGTCTCCGCCGTTCTGCGGTTCGCCGGCGGCCTCCATCTGGTGAGCGGGCGCATCGTGATCGAGGCGGAGCTGGACACCGCGATGGCGGCCCGCCGGCTCAAGCGGGACATCCTGGAGATCTTCGGCCACAGCTCCGAGCTGATCGTGATGGCACCCGGCGGGCTGCGCCGCGGTTCGCGCTACGTCGTGCGGGTCGTCGCCGGCGGTGACCAGCTGGCCCGGCAGACCGGCCTGGTCGACGGCCGTGGCCGCCCGATCCGCGGCCTGCCCCCGCAGGTGGTCTCGGGGGCCACCTGCGATGCCGAAGCGGCCTGGCGCGGCGCCTTCCTGGCCCATGGCTCGCTGACCGAGCCCGGCCGCTCGTCCTCCCTGGAGGTGACCTGCCCGGGTCCCGAGGCCGCGCTCGCCCTCGTCGGCGCCGCCCGCCGGCTGTCGATCGCCGCCAAGGCCCGTGAGGTACGCGGCGTCGATCGGGTCGTCGTCCGTGACGGAGACGCCATCGGCGCCCTGCTGACCCGGCTCGGCGCCCATGAGTCGGTGCTGGCCTGGGAGGAGCGCCGGATGCGCCGCGAGGTCCGGGCCACGGCCAACCGGCTTGCCAACTTCGACGACGCCAACCTGCGCCGCTCCGCGCGCGCGGCCGTAGCCGCGGGCGCCCGCGTCCAGCGCGCCCTGGAGATCCTCGCCGACGACGTGCCCGAGCATCTCGCGGCGGCGGGCCGGTTGCGCATGGAGCACAAGCAGGCATCCCTCGAGGAGCTCGGCGCGCTCGCCGACCCCCCGCTGACCAAGGACGCCGTGGCGGGCCGTATCCGCCGACTGCTCGCGATGGCCGACAAGCGGGCCCAGGACCTCGGCATCCCGGGCACGGAGTCCAGCCTCACGGAGGAGATGGCCGACGCCGGCTGACCCGAACACGCATGCAACACGCTGGTGCCGACGCCCAACTGGGCGTCGGCACCAGCGTGTTGCACGGCGTTGAGGCACCCTTGACTCGATCATGAACTGTCATGAGCCTGGCATCTGTTCGCTGCTGTGGCGAGCTTTGCTAGGGGGGTTCATGAGACATAGAGCGAGAACGATCCTCGCTGTCGGCACACTCCTGATCGGTGGAGCGAGCATCGCACCCATTGCCCAGGCGCAGAGCGGTGGTTCGTCCTCGGGAGGGGACGAGGTCAAGGTCTTCCGCGCCGACGTCACCCAGAAGCAGGTACCCCTGCTGCTGGCCACCGGACAGGACGGCCACGAACTCGGCGAGCAGGTGCCCGACAAGGGCACGGCCACCGTCGAGGTCTATCTCACCGACCAACAGGCCGACAAGCTCGAGAAACAGGGCGTCGACCTCACCGAGCACACGCTCTCCGGCAAGGCCGAGGCCCGCGTCGAGGCCGCGGCCGAGGGCGTGTTCCGGCCGTACAGCTCGGACGGCGGACTGCGGCAGGAGATCCTCGCCACCGCACGGGCCAACCCGGGCCTGACCAAGGTCGTCTCCATCGGCAAGACCATCAACGGCCAGGACATCCTGGCGCTGAAGCTCACCAAGAACGCCAAGAAGACGAAGGACGGAGCCAAGCCCTCCGTCCTCTATCTCTCCAACCAGCACGCGCGCGAGTGGATCACGCCGGAGATGACCCGGCGGCTGATGCACCACTACGTGGACAACTACGCCACCGACAAGCGCATCAAGAAGATCGTCGACTCGACCGAACTGTGGTTCGTCCTCTCCGCCAACCCGGACGGCTACGACCACACCTTCGAGAACTCCGACAACCGCCTGTGGCGCAAGAACCTGCGGGACGTCAACGGCGACGGTGTCATCAGCACCGGCGACGGCGTCGACCTCAACCGCAACTTCGCCTACAAGTGGGGCTACGACGACGAGGGTTCGTCCCCCAACCCCACCAGCCAGACCTACCGCGGCGCCGCCCCGAACTCCGAGCCCGAGACCCGGGCCCTGGACGCCTTCGAGCGGCGCATCGGATTCGAGTACGGCATCAACTACCACTCCGCCGCCGAACTCCTCCTCTACGGAGTCGGCTGGCAGGTCGCCACACCCACCCCGGACGACGTGGTGTACGAGGCCCTCGCCGGCACGCCGGAGAACTCCGCGATCCCCGGCTACCACCCGCAGGTCTCCTCGGAGCTGTACACCACCAACGGTGAGGCCGACGGCCACGCGGCGAACGTCAACGGCATGGCGATGTTCACCCCCGAGATGTCGACCTGCGAAACCGCCTCCAGCGTCGACCCCGACGACCAGTGGAACCCGGACGACTGCCAGTCGATCTTCACCTTCCCGGACGACGAGACCCTGATCCAGCAGGAGTTCGCCAAGAACATCCCGTTCGCGCTCTCCGTCGCCGAGTCCGCCGCCCACCCGGACCAGCCGTCCTCCTCGGTCGGCCTGAAGGCCGCCGACTTCACCCCGGCCCCCTTCACGACGTCGTACTCCCGCGGCGCCGACCAGGAAGTCTCCGTCGTCGCACGGAAGTCGGTGCGCGACAAGGAGCTCAAGTACCGCGTCAACGGCGGCCGTACCCGGGACAGCGCTCTGCGGCCCTGGAAGGGCGGAGAGACCTACGGCGGTGAGGACAACATCCACTTCGACGAGTACCGGGCCAAGGTCCGCGACGGCGAGCCCGGCGACAAGGTCGAGGTCTGGTTCACCGGCAGGACCAGGAGTGGAAAGCCGGTCGCCGGCAAGCACTTCACCTACAAGATCGCCGAACGGCCCAGGGCCGACACGCTCGTTGTCGCCGAAGAGGGCGCGGCGGCCACGCAGGCCAAGACCTATGTCGACGCGCTGAAGGCCAATGGCCGCAGGGCCGTCGTCTGGGACGTCACCCAGGGCGCGCCCGACGCGCTCGGCGTGCTCAGCCACTTCGACACGGTCGTCCACTACACGGGCGCCGGCGTC
Organism: Streptomyces sp. GESEQ-4; assembly: GCF_017948455.1. GTDB lineage: Bacteria > Actinomycetota > Actinomycetes > Streptomycetales > Streptomycetaceae > Streptomyces. Next base: position 206,840 of record NZ_JAFFSU010000009.1, on the reverse strand, counting down.
CCCGGCAACGCCACCCAGCTCCAACTGCGTGCCTTCCTCAACGAGGGCGGCAAGCTGATCGAGGCGGGCGAGCAGGCCGGCGGCTCCGTCGACCTCGGCGGCGGCACCCTGTCGAACGACTTCAGCCAGTACTACCTGGGCGCCTACACCCGTACGTCCCTGCCGGACGCCACGTCCTTCCAGGGCTCCGGCCCGCTCCTCGGCGCCACCACACCGCTGGGCGGCGCCCCCGGCAACCCGCTGAACGCGGCCGGGTCGTACAGCGTCACCTCCGACACGCTGCCCGTGGACACCCACCCGCAGTTCGAGAGCGCGGGAGCGGGTGCCTACCCCGGCACCGTCAATCCGTACGGCCCGTACGAAGGCGCCTCCATGGCCGCCGTCACGCACAGCGACTACGCCTGGAACCGCCTCACCCGCACCATCGACCTCACCGCGGTGAGTGCGTCCGAAAAGCCAACTCTGCGGACCAGGCTGCTCTGGGACACGGAGAAGAGTTACGACCACGCCCTCCTGGAGGCGCGCACGGCCGGTGCCGACGACTGGACCACGCTCCCGGAGGCAGGCGGCGCGACCAGCACGGCGGTGCCCGCCGAGTGCGACGCCGGGTACTTCATCCAGGCACATCCCGCCCTCAAGCGGTATCTGACGCTCGCCTCAGGGGCCTGCACGCCCACCGGCACGTCCGGTTCCTGGAACAGCTTCACCGGGTCGTCCTCCGGCTGGCAGGAGGTCTCCTTCGACCTCTCCGCGTATGCCGGGAAGAAGGTCGAGGTCTCCCTCGGCTACGTCAGCGACCCCGGCACCGGTGGGCGCGGCGTCCTCGCCGACAACGCGTCCGTCGTGATCGGCGGCAACGCGGCGGAGACCGAGGGCTTCGAGACGTCGCTGGGTGCCTGGAGCACGCCCGGCCCGCCCGCGGGCAGCCCCGCGGTGGTCAAGGACTGGGGGCGCGCGGGCGAGCTGTTCAAGACGTACGGCGCCGTCACCACGGACGACACCGTGCTGCTGGGCTTCGGTCTGGAGCATGTCACCGCGCCCATCGGCCGTACGACCCTGATCGGCAAGGCGCTGGAGGCGCTCGAAGGGTGAACCGGCCGGTCAACGGTGACCGACTCGCCGTAGCGAAATCGAGTGATCCGTGAGTGATCACGGCTCTCGGCCAGGGCGGTCCGTACCCCTACTGGCGGGTACGGACCGCCCTGCCGTGTATGGGACATCTCGATGTCACCACCGAGGCCACAGGGAGGTAGGGTCGTAGGCGGTCGGGGACATCCCATACAGCTCGCCGGTCTCGAAACCGGCGTACCAACGAGGAGATCGGTTCGTGACGATCCGCGTAGGCATCAACGGCTTTGGCCGCATCGGTCGTAACTACTTCCGCGCGCTGCTGGAGCAGGGTGCAGACATCGAGATCGTGGCTGTCAACGACCTGGGTGACACCGCGACCACCGCTCACCTGCTGAAGTACGACACGATTCTGGGGCGCCTCAAGCAGGAGGTCACCCACACCGCCGACACGATCACCGTCGACGGCCACACGATCAAGGTGCTCTCCGAGCGCAACCCCGCCGACATCCCGTGGGGCGAGCTGGGCGTCGACATCGTCATCGAGTCGACCGGCATCTTCACCAAGAAGGACGACGCCGCGAAGCACATCGCGGGCGGTGCGAAGAAAGTCCTGATCTCGGCTCCGGCCAAGGACGAGGACATCACCGTCGTGATGGGCGTCAACCAGGACGAGTACGACCCGGCGAACCACCACGTCATCTCCAACGCCTCCTGCACCACCAACTGTGTGGCGCCGATGGCCAAGGTCCTCGACGAGAACTTCGGCATCGTCAAGGGTCTGATGACGACGGTGCACGCGTACACGAACGACCAGCGCATCCTGGACTTCCCGCACAAGGACCTGCGCCGCGCCCGGGCCGCCGCGGAGAACATCATCCCGACGACCACCGGTGCCGCCAAGGCCACCGCCCTGGTCCTGCCGCAGCTGAAGGGCAAGCTGGACGGCATCGCGATGCGTGTCCCGGTCCCGACCGGCTCGGCCACCGACCTCGTCGTGGAGCTGTCCCGCGAGGTCACCAAGGACGAGGTCAACGCCGCCTTCAAGAAGGCCTCCGAGGGCGAGCTGCAGGGCTACCTGACCTACACCGAGGACGAGATCGTCTCCTCGGACATCGTCAGCGACCCGTCGTCCTGCACCTTCGACTCCTCCCTGACCATGGTCCAGGAAGGCACGTCGGTGAAGATCCTCGGCTGGTACGACAACGAGTGGGGCTACTCCAACCGCCTCGTCGACCTCACGGTCTTCGTCGGCAACCAGCTCTGATCCACCGATCAGGCACCACGATGTGAACGCAGGGCTCGGGCAGCGCAGGGACGCGCCGTCCGAGCCCTGACTCACGTACAGATCAGCACTCTTGGACCACCAGCCCTCCCAGGAGCCCTCTTCATGAAGACGATCGACGAACTCCTCGCCGAAGGCGTGGCCGGCCGGCGGGTCTTCGTCCGCGCCGACCTGAACGTCCCGCTCGACAGCGGCACCATCACCGACGACGGCCGCATCCGCGCCGTGCTGCCCACCGTGAAGGCCCTCGCGGACGCGGGCGCCAAGGTCGTCGTCGCCTCGCACCTGGGCCGCCCCAAGGGCGCCCCGGACCCCGCCTTCTCCCTCGCCACCGCCGCCTCTCGCCTGGGTGAACTCCTGGGCCGGGGCGTGGCGTTCGCGACCGACACGGTCGGCGAATCCGCCAAGTCCGTGGTCGCGGGCCTCCACGACGGCGACGTCGCCGTCATCGAGAACCTGCGCTTCAACGCCGGCGAGACCGCCAAGGACGACGCCGAGCGCGGCGAGTTCGCCGACCGGCTGGCCGCCCTCGCGGACGTCTACGTCGGCGACGGCTTCGGCGCGGTCCACCGCAAGCACGCCTCCGTGTACGACCTCCCGGCCCGCCTGCCGCACTACGCCGGCTACCTCATCGCCACCGAGGTAGGTGTCCTGAAGAAGCTCACCGAGGACGTCCAGCGGCCCTACGTCGTCGCGCTGGGCGGTGCCAAGGTCTCCGACAAGCTCGCCGTCATCGACCAGCTGCTCGCCAAGGCCGACCGGCTGCTCATCGGCGGCGGCATGGCGTACACCTTCCTCAAGGCCAAGGGCTACGAGGTCGGCGTCTCCCTCCTCCAGGAGGACCAGATCCCGGCCGTCAAGGAGTACATCGAGCGTGCGGAGAAGAGCGGCGTCGAGCTGGTACTCCCCGTCGACGTGCTGACCGCCGCGGAGTTCCCGGACCTGAAGACCAAGGCGCCCGCGAACCCCACCACCGTCGCCGCGGACGCCATGCCCGCCGACCAGATGGGCCTGGACATCGGTCCGGAGTCCGGCAACCTGTACGCCTCGAAGCTCGCCGACGCCGCCACCGTCTTCTGGAACGGCCCCATGGGCGTCTTCGAGCACCCCGACTACGCCGAGGGCACCAAGTCGGTCGCCCAGGCACTCGTCGAGTCCAAGGGCTTCACCGTGGTCGGCGGCGGCGACTCCGCCGCCGCCGTCCGCATCCTGGGCTTCGACGAGACCGCATTCGGCCACATCTCGACCGGCGGCGGCGCCTCCCTCGAATACCTCGAGGGCAAGACGCTCCCCGGCCTCGCCGCACTGGAGGACTGACCCCGTATGACCACTCGTACGCCGATCATGGCGGGCAACTGGAAGATGAACCTCAACCACCTCGAAGCCATCGCGCACGTCCAGAAACTCGCCTTCGCCCTGGCCGACAAGGACTACGAGGCCGTCGAGGTCGCCGTCCTGCCGCCCTTCACCGACCTGCGCTCCGTGCAGACCCTGGTCGACGGCGACAAGCTCAAGATCAGGTACGGCGCCCAGGACATCTCGGCGCACGACTCCGGTGCCTACACCGGCGAGATCTCCGGCCCGATGCTGGCCAAGCTGAAGTGCACGTACGTGGCGATCGGCCACAGCGAGCGCCGGCAGTACCACGCCGAGACCGACGAGCTCGTGAACGCCAAGGTCAAGGCCGCCTACAAGCACGGCCTGACGCCGATCCTGTGCGTCGGCGAGGAGCTGGAGGTGCGCGAGGCGGGCAACCACGTCACGCACACGCTCGCCCAGGTCGAGGGCGGCCTCAAGGACCTCTCCGCCGAGCAGGCCGAGTCCGTCGTCATCGCCTACGAGCCCGTCTGGGCCATCGGCACCGGCAAGGTCTGCGGCGCCGAGGACGCCCAGGAAGTCTGCGCCGCCATCCGCGGCAAGCTCGCCGAGCTGTACACCCAGGAGCTGGCCGACCAGGTCCGCATCCAGTACGGCGGCTCCGTCAAGTCGGGCAACGTCGCCGAGATCATGGCCCAGGCCGACATCGACGGCGCCCTGGTCGGCGGCGCCTCGCTGGACGCCGACGAGTTCGTCAAGATCGTGCGCTTCCGCGACCAGTGATTATCCAGTGAGTATGCGGTAGCGGCGGAACGTCGTACTCTTGCGGGGGCACAGCCCGGTGGCTGTGCCCCTGTCGTCCATCCAGATCCGAGGAAGTTGGTCCAGCCGTGGTTATGGGGTTTTCGATCGCCCTGATCGTGTTCAGCGGTCTGCTGATGCTGCTGGTGCTGATGCACAAGGGCAAGGGCGGTGGCCTCTCCGACATGTTCGGTGGCGGCATGCAGTCGTCCGTCGGAGGCTCCTCGGTCGCCGAGCGCAACCTCGACCGCATCACCTTGGTGGTCGGGCTGCTCTGGTTCGCGTGCATCGTTGTTCTCGGCCTTCTGATGAAGGTGAACAACTGATCGGCACGCACATTCCGTACGTAAGGCCCCATGTTCGGTACGCGCAGCTGAGCGCGGCCTATCATGGGGCTTGCGTCTAGGTGTGGGGGCTGTAACTCCAATCACTGGACGCGCGTTGGGCCTTACGTAGACTGAGGCGCTCGCAACGAAGCGAAACGCCGACTCGCTTCGCGGCACCATCACGCAGGGAGTTACGACCGTGGCAAGTGGCAACGCGATCCGAGGAAGCCGGGTCGGGGCGGGGCCGATGGGCGAGGCCGAGCGGGGCGAGTCCGCGCCCCGGCTGCGCATCTCCTTCTGGTGCTCCAACGGGCACGAGACGCAGCCCAGCTTCGCCAGCGACGCGCAGGTCCCCGACACCTGGGACTGCCCGCGCTGCGGCTTCCCCGCAGGACAGGACCGGGACAACCCGCCGGACCCGCCGCGCACCGAGCCGTACAAGACGCACCTCGCGTATGTACGGGAGCGGCGCAGCGACGCGGACGGCGAGGCGATCCTCGCCGAGGCACTCGCCAAACTGCGGGGCGAAATCTAGGAGTTGAGAACCGGCCGGGTACCGAGAGGAGCCCGGCCGGAGCTGTTTGCGGGACGCCGGGCCCCCGCTCCCGGGCCGATTGTCAGTGGTGCCCTCTACGGTTTGTGCATCGGGCGAATCGTGAGGGGGAGTCGTGGCGACGGTCATGACGGGGGACGGGTGTGCGCCGGCGTGGCGTGGGGGGTTCGGGCGGCTGTGGAGTGCCGCCGTGCTCTCCAGTTTCGGTGACGCGCTGCGTACGGCCGCACTGCCGCTGCTCGCCGCGACGCTGACCGACCGGCCGATGCTGATCGCCGCGGTAACCGCGTGTGGCTATCTGCCCTGGATCGTCTTCGGGTTGCTGGGTGGCGCCGTCGCCGACCGCGTGGACCAGCGGCGCGCGATGTGGATGGTCGATGCGGTACGAGGGCTGCTGGTTGCTTCCTTCGCGGTGGCCGTGGCTCTCGGACACGCCTCGATCGCCCTGCTGATCGCGCTGGCCTTCGCTCTGACCACCCTCCAGACCCTCTTCGACAACGCGTCGACGGCTCTGCTGCCCGCTCTGGTGGACCGCGCGGCACTCGGCAGCGCGAACGCGCGCCTGATGACCGGGCAGCGTCTCGCGGGCGGTCTGCTGGGCGCGCCGGTCGTGCCCCTGCTGATCGCGGCCGGAGCGGCGGTGCCCTTCGCGGCCGACGCGGTCACCTATCTGGTGGCGGCCGCGCTGGTCGCCACCCTGCGGACCGCCCCGCCCGAGCGGAAACCCAGACCGGCGGGCAGCACCCTGCGCCGGGAGATCGCGGAAGGGCTGCGCACCCTGGGGCGGGACCGGGCCCTGCGCGGCCTGTGCGCCGCCACCGCCCTGTGCAACATCGGCATGGGCGCCCTCATCGCCACGCTGGTGCTCCTGGTAACGGGCTGGCTGGACGCGGGCACCACGGGATACGCGGTGGCCATGACGGCGTACACGGTCGGCAGCCTGGCCGGCGGAGTGGCCGGGGGACCGTTGATCGCCCGGCTGGGGCGGGTCCGCGGGGTGCTGCTCGCCGGCACAGTGCAGATCGGCGCGCTTGTGGTGATGGGCTCGGTGCGCAGCCTCGTCGGGCTGGCCGCGGCGCTGGCCGTGTTCGGGTTCATGGGCATGGTGTGGAACGTCAACACCACGACCCTGATGCAAGAGCGCAGCCCCGCCGAACTGCTGGGCCGGGTCAGCTCCGCCTTCCGCACCGTCGGGGTCGCCGGGGCACCGCTGGGCGCCCTGCTCGGCGGAGCCGTCGCCGCCACCTGGGGACTGAACACCCCCGCCCTGCTCGCGGCCGCCTTCTTCGTCCTGTCCGTCACCGCGCTGATACCCGCGCTCAAGGTGAACGTACTTGTTGTTGCACCGCACGACGACACCACGACAGCTCACGTCCCGCGCTGATCAATTAGGTTGGACCGGCAGCGGGGCAAGGTACGCACGCAGCACGAGCAGGCAGGAAGAAGGCTGAAGTCCGACATGAACGCAGACGGCCGTACCCGGCTCAACCAGACGCCCGAGTGGACCGCGCTGGCCAAGCACCGCGAGGAACTCGGCGAGGTGCAACTGCGCGAGCTGTTCGCCGCCGATCCCGGCCGCGGCTCCGGCTACACGCTCCAGGTCGGCGACCTGTATGTCGACTACTCCAAGCACCTCGTCACCGACGAGACGCTGCGGCTGCTGCGTGAGCTGGCCGCCGCCACGGATGTGTTCGGCCTCCGGGACGCCATGTTCCGCGGTGACCGCATCAACATCACCGAGGACCGCGCCGTGCTGCACACCGCGCTGCGCGCGCGGCGGGACGCGGTGATCGAGGTCGACGGGGAGAACGTGGTCCCCGCAGTGCACGCCGTCCTCGACAGGATGGCCGACTTTGCCGAGCGGGTCCGTTCCGGCGCCTGGACAGGCCACACCGGCAAGCGCATCAAGAACGTGGTCAACATCGGCATCGGCGGCTCCGACCTCGGCCCGGCGATGGCGTACGAGGTGCTGCGCAGCTACACCGACCGCGACCTGACGGTCCGCTTCGTGTCGAACGTGGACGGGGCCGACCTGCACGAGGCCATCCGTGACCTGGACGCCGCGGAGACGCTGTTCGTCATCGCCTCCAAGACGTTCACCACGATCGAGACGATCACCAACGCGACCTCGGCCCGCAACTGGCTGCTGGGTGAGCTGAAGGCCGGTCAGGAAGCCGTCGCCCAGCACTTCGTGGCGCTGTCGACCAACGCCGAGAAGGTCTCCGGCTTCGGTATCGACACGGCCAACATGTTCGAGTTCTGGGACTGGGTCGGCGGACGCTACTCGTACGACTCGGCGATCGGCCTGTCCCTGATGATCGCCATCGGGCCGGACCGGTTCCGGGAGATGCTCGACGGGTTCCGGATCGTCGACGAGCACTTCCGGAGCGCGGCCGCCGACGCCAACGTGCCGCTGCTGCTGGGCCTGTTGGGCATCTGGTACGGCAACTTCCACGACGCCCAGTCGCATGCGGTGCTGCCCTACAGCCACTACCTGTCCAAGTTCACCGCCTACTTGCAGCAGCTGGACATGGAGTCCAACGGCAAGTACGTCGGGCGGGACGGTCTTCCGGTGGAGTGGCAGACCGGGCCGGTCGTCTGGGGCACGCCCGGCACCAACGGGCAGCACGCCTACTACCAGCTGATCCACCAGGGCACGAAGCTGATCCCGGCCGACTTCATCGGCTTCGCCGAGCCGGTCGCCGAGCTGAGTGACGAACTGGGCGCGCAGCACGACCTGTTGATGGCGAACTTCTTCGCCCAGACGCAGGCCCTGGCCTTCGGCAAGACGCCTCAGGAGGTGCGTGCGGAGGGTGTGCCCGAGGAGCTGGTGGCGCACAAGACGTTCCTGGGCAACCACCCGACGACCACCATCCTCGCGCGCGAGCTGACCCCGTCGGTGCTCGGCCAGCTGATCGCGCTGTATGAGCACAAGGTGTTCGTGCAGGGTGCCGTCTGGAACATCGACTCCTTCGACCAGTGGGGCGTCGAACTCGGCAAGGTCCTCGCCAAGCGCGTCGAGCCCGCACTGACCGAGGGCGCGGACGTGCCGGGCCTGGACGCGTCCAGCAAGGCACTGGTCGCCAAGTACCGGGAGCTGCGCGGCCGGCAGTGACCGCGACGCGGGAAGCGGACGGTGCGCGGCCGTCCGCTTCCGCCGAGACGGCTGCCGCCGCGGCCCTACGCCACGGCACTCAGAGTGTCGGCGAGTCGGCGGCCGGCCGCGCGGGCCGCGGGCAGGGCGGCGAGAGCGGCGGCGCCCACCACGGCGGCCGCGCCGAACAGCACCAGGAGTAGGGGCGACGGACCCTGGGCTATCCCGGCGCCGATGCCGCTGGATCTGCCCTGGGCGTCGATGAGCCAGTGCGCGAGGGGCAGCCCCAGCGCCGTGCCGAGCAGGACCGCGGCCAGGGCGGTGCAGGCGGTGGCCGTGACGGTGACGGCGGTGATCTGCCGCGGGGTAAGGCCGACGGCCTTGAGCGCCAGCAGATCCCGTTCACCCTCGCGGACGGAACCGCCGATCACGGTCAGCAGTTCGACGATCCCGATCAGCGCGAGCACGCCGATCAGCGCGAGCACGACTCCGCGCAGCGATGACAGTCCGTCCGCCGGATTCGGCACGGCGTGCACGTCCAGGTGCCCGCGCGTGGCCGTGGCCAGGTCGCCCGCGACCTCACGGGGGGCGGCGCCCGGCTGGAGGCGCAGCTGGTAGAGGGTGGGGCGCAGCCCGGGGTCGTTCTCACGGAGGGTGTCGAGCGAGGTGGAGATGACCCGGCCGGCGTTGTCCGGCTCGATGCTGCGGCCCACGATGTGCAGGATCTGCGGTTGGTCGCCCACGGTCATCCGCACCCAGTCCCCGACCCGCACGTCCAGCAGATCGAGCAGTCCCTGCCCGGCCACCGCCTCGTCCCGGCCGTGCGCCGGTCGGCCCTCGGCCAGGGCGTACGGGTAGGGGTCCTGGCGGGTGCCGAGACCACGCAGGGCGATCGTGGCCGTCTGGCCCGGCACGAGGGCCGCCACCTCGACGCCCGGGTGGGCGGCGGCGATCCGCGGGTCGCGGTCGAGGAGGGCCCGGACGTCACGGTCGCCGACCTCGCCGTCGGGGCGGACGGTGAGCGCGGCGGCGAGGCCGACCTGGTCGGGCCTGCTGTGGAAGCGGTCGATGGTGGTCCAGGCGCTCATCGCCACCACGATCAGCAGCAGGGGCAGCGCGAGGCGGGCGACGGTGGCCGGCGTGCGTGGCCGGCGGGGGAACGCCTTGTGCCAGCCGAGGACCAGGGCCGGCGGCAGCCGCAGCCCGAGCGCCCCGCGCGCCAGACCCGACAGCCGGCCGGCTGCCGGCGCGGCGGTCCGCGGCACGGGCACCGGGGACACACGTCCCGCTCGCCAGGCCGCGAGCCCGGTGGTCGCGGCGATGAACAGCACGACGCCCACCGGTATCGCGAGCAGCGCGGCGGTGTGCCCCGGCAGCCCCTGCCACACGCCGACCGCGTCACCGAGCCGGCCCGGGATCCGGGCTCCCAGCGCCTGGGTGAGCGCCGCCGCGGTCACCGCGCCGAGCAGGGCGTAGGCGACGTGCTGCAGCAGGAAGACGCGGACGACCTGGCCGGGCGTGAAGCCGATCGCCTTCAGTACCGAGATGTCGCGCAGATGGCCCCGGATGCGAGTGCCGATCGCACCGTGCACGGCGAGTCCGGCGGCGAGCAGTGCGCCGAGTCCGAACAGACCGAGCACCTGGCCCAGGAGCCGGGTGTCGCCCTGTGCCTCGGACCGGGCCTGCTGCCAGGTGGTGACCTCGCTGACCGCGCCGGCGCCGAGCACGGTGACGGCGCGCTGGACGGCGTAGTCCGTTTCGTCCGGGTCCGCCAGGCGCAGTCCGGTCACCTCGCCGTCCGGGGCGCGCACGGCGGACGGCAGCGCCCATACGAGTCCGGCGCGCTCGCCGGGGCGGTAGCGCGGCTCGGCGCTGTCGGCGATCCCGGCGACGGTCAGGGTGCGTGCGGTGCCGGGCAGGGCGAGGACGTCGCCGGGCTCGGCGAGCAGGGCGCGGGCCAGGCGGCTCTCCAGCACCACGCCGTCGGGGTGTGCGCCGTCCAGCCAGCGGCCGGAGGTGAGGAGCGGGCGCCCGATGGCGGGCCGGGCGGCCGTGCCGCGCAGCTCGACGGAGGCGCGCACACCGCGGGAGGCGAGGGTGGCCGACTCGGTCGGGTAGGGGCCGGCGACGGACTCGACGCCGTCCAGCGCCGCGAGCTCGCGTGCGTCGGCGGAGGGGCCGGTGTGGATCCACACGTGCGCGTCCCGCGACTGTGCGAACACGCGCTGCCAGGGGTTGGTTGCGTAGCCGAAGAGCGCCGTCGCAAGCAGCAGTGAGACGACGACTCCGGCGGTGGCGAGCACGATGAACAGCGCCTCGCCGCGGTGTGTGCGCAGATCGGAATGCACCCAGCGCAGGGTTGCTCGCATGGGCCTCAGCCTCTCGAGCCGGGTGCGGCGGGGCGGCTGAGCCGAGGGTTCCGCGGGGCCGATCGTCTCCCCCCCGGGGCGGCTGCGGTGGGGCCGGCGTATTCGCAGGACCGCCTGCCCCCGCTCGCGTGCGCCTGGGCGGGCCGGCGCCAGTGCGCCGTACACCGCTTCCTCGTACACCGGATCGTCGTACACCGCGGGTCAGTCCTTCAGTTCCAGCACCCCGGACGTGCCGATCCGGCGCGATGGTGTGCCGGTCAGTTGCGCGTCGTCCGCGATCCGTCCGTCGAAGAAGCTGATGACCCGGTCCGCGGCGCTGGCCAGCCGGGCGTCGTGGGTGACCAGCACGATCGTCTGGCCGCGCTGGTGGAAGCGGGAGAGCAGCCGCATGACCTCGCGGGTGCCCCGGCTGTCCAGGCTGCCCGCGGGTTCGTCGGCCAGCAGCAGCGGGGGGTGGTTGACCAGAGCGCGGGCCAGCGCGACCCGCTGCTGCTCACCGCCGGACAGCTCGCCCGGCATGCTGCGCTCCTTGCCGGCCAGACCCAGCTCGTCCAGCAGCGCCTCCCGCTCGGCGCGCGCACGCTTCGGTGGCGTCCCGGCGAGGAGCGCGGGCAGCTCGACGTTGTCCGCGACGGAGAGGTTGGAGACCAGGTTGAAGAACTGGAAGACGATCCCGATGCGACGGCGCCGCGCCACGGCCCAGCGTGCCTCGGTGTAGGAGTCCGTGCACTCGCCGTCCAGCCAGATGCTGCCGCCGTCCGGCCGTTGCAGCCCTCCGAGCAGATGCAGCAGTGTCGACTTGCCGGCGCCGGACGGGCCGGTGACGGCCACGAACTCGCCGCGCGTCACACACAGATCGACCCCGCGTACGGCATGTGCCGGGGCACCCTCGCCGTGGTGCGTCTTGACCAGGCCCTCGGCGCGCAGCAGAGGAGTGGGGCTCTCGCTCACTCCGACTCCTCCAGTTCCTCCTGGCAGCGTTCCAACCAGTCGAGGTCGGCCTGCAGATGCAGCATCGCGCCCTCGATCAGCAGGTGGGCGACACGGTTGTCCCGGTCCTCGGTGGCGGCCAGCTTCGACAGGCTGCGCATGGTGTTCAGATACTGGCGCCGCTGTTTGTTGATCAGCGCGATCTGGTCGGCCAGACCGGTCTGCGGGGCGAGCACGAGCTTCATGAAGAACTCGTCCCGTACCCGGGGCTCGTCCGCCGTCTCCTCGTACCAGGCGTGCAGCGCCTCGCGCCCGGCGTCGGTGAGGTGGTAGATCTTCTTGTTCGGCCGGCTCGACTGCTCGACCTCTTCGCCTTCGATCAGTCCCGTCTTCTCGAGGCGGCCGAGGGTGACGTAGATCTGGCCGATGTTCGGCTGAGGGTACGCGGAGCCCAGCAGTTGCTCAAGGTCCTGCTTGAGCTCGTAGCCGTGGGCCGGACCGCGCGCGAGGAGTGCCAGGAGCGGCAGGCGCACTCGTCCCTCTCCTCCTCGCGTCCTTGTAATGTGCTGCAGACCCTAGTATCGCCCATACCTAACAGGTATACATGGCCTCTGACTCCGGGCGAAGGGGCCCGGCGCCGGTGCGCAGGGAGGAACCTATGCGGTGGATACACGCCGCCGGTAGGGGCCTTCTCGTCCTCGTCGTGATCTTGACGGGGTATGTGGCCTCGGGCGCACGGGCCGACGAGCCGGCCGCGGGCGACCGGGGGCCCTTGACCCTCGCCACCGCCGGAGACCTCACCGGATACCTCGGCCCTCTGCTGGCGGGATGGAACCGCACCCATCCCGACGAGAAGGTGACGCTCGTCGAGCTGCCGGACTCGGCCGACGAGACCCGCGCGCAGATGATCACCGACCTGCGCGGCGGCGACCGCGGTCGCTTCGACGTCCTCAACATCGACGTCGCCTGGACCTCCGAGTTCGCGGCGGCCGGCTGGATCCGCCCGCTGGAACACGACCGCTTCCCGCTCAGTTCCTTCCTGCCCCCGGTCGTCGACACGGCGACCTACGACGGGCGGCTGTACGCCGTCCCGTACGTCACCAACGCAGGGCTGCTGCTCTACCGCAAGGACGTCCTCGCGAGAGAGGGTCTGCCGCCGCCGCGCACCTGGACCGAGCTGGAACGGGTCGCGAAGACCGTCGCCCCGAAGTACGGACTCGACGGCTACGCCGGCCAGTTCCTGCCGTACGAGGGTCTGACCGTCAACGCGGCCGAGGCCGTGTACTCGGCCGGGGGCACGATCCTGGGCGACGAGGGCGAACGCGTCACCGTGAACTCGAGCGCGGCCCGCGAGGGCATCGGGTTCCTCGCTCGCGGGGTGCGCGAGGGCTGGATTCCGCGGCGGGCGCTGACCTTCAAGGAGGAGGAGTCCAAGCAGGCCTTCCTCGACGGCCGTCTGCTGTTCCTGCGCAACTGGCCGTACGCCTACGCCGCCGCGTCCGCCGCGGGATCCCCGCTGGCCGGGAAGGTCGGGGCCGTGCCCCTGCCCGGTCCCGACGGGCCGGGGGCGAGCGTGCTCGGTGGCTCCAACCTGGCCGTCAGCACCCATGCGCGGCACCCCGACACGGCCGCGCGCCTGCTCGCGTACCTCACCAGTGAGCCCGTCCAGCGCCAGGTCCTCACGCACGGGGCGCTGCCGCCGGTGCGCGCGCATCTCTACGACGATCCCGCGCTCGTCCGGCGCTTTCCCTATCTGCCGATCCTGCGCGAGAGCGTGCTCACCGCCGCTCCGCGCCCCAAGAGCCCGCGCTATGGCCAGGTCAGCCTGGCGGTGCAGGCTGCCGTGCAGGACGCGATGACCGGGCGTGAGACGCCTGGGGACGCGGTGCGGCGGATGGCGCGCGAGCTGGCGGTCATCTCCAGTCGCTAGTTACTTGTTAGGTAACGGCGTCGTCTCATCTGGCGACTAGATGCCCCCATGTGTCCTTATTTGGTGAGCCAACTCGCCAGTATCCTTTGTTTCTTTCATTGACACCTCCGCGATACGCCTATCTAACATGCATGCATGTTGAGTAAGTACCGCCGCTGGTGGCGTGACGCGGTGATCTACCAGGTGTACGTCCGCAGCTTCCTGGACAGCACCGGTGACGGCATCGGCGATCTCGCGGGCGTCCGGGCCGGACTGCCGTATCTGAAGAAGCTCGGCGTCGACGGGATCTGGCTGAGCCCCTTCTACCCGTCGCCCCAGCACGACCACGGCTACGACGTCGCCGACTACTGCGATGTCGACCCGCTCTTCGGCGACCTCGCCGAGTTCGACCTGTTGATGGCGACGGCCCGGCGGCTCGGCATCAGGGTGCTGCTCGACATCGTCCCCAACCACTGCTCCAGCGAGCACCCGTGGTTCCGTGAGGCACTCGCCGCCGGACCCGGCAGCGCGGCCCGCGCCCGCTTCCACTTCGCCGACGGCCGTGGACCCGACGGCGCCGAACCGCCCAACAACTGGCACTCCATGTTCGGCGGCCCGGCCTGGACCCGCGTCACCGAGGCGGACGGGCGGCCCGGCCAGTGGTACCTGCACATGTTCGCGCCCGAGCAGCCCGACTGGAACTGGCGCAACCCCGAGACCGGCGCGGAGTTCGACCGGATCCTCCGCTTCTGGCTGGACCGGGGGATCGACGGCTTCCGTATCGACGTGGCGGCCGGTCTCTTCAAGCACCCGGAGCTGCCCGACTCGGACGACCCGGAGGCCGACGCCCGCACCCGCGACTCGGTCAACCCGCTCGCCTGGAACCAGCCCGAGGTGCACGACGTGTGGCGGCACTGGCGGGCCGTGTGCGAGGAATACGCCGCCCGCGACGGCCGCGAGCGGCTGCTGGTCGGCGAGGTGTCCGTCCCGACGGCCCGTGAGCACGCCGAGTACGTCCGCTCCGACGAGCTCCACCAGGCCTTCTTCTTCGACCTGCTCAGCGCCCCGTGGGAGGCCGGCGCCTTCCGCAAGGTCATCTCCGAGGCGATGCAGGACATAGCCGGCACGGGTTCGACGGTCACCTGGGTCCTGAACAACCACGACCAGGTCCGCACCGTCACCCGCTACGGCGAACCGGCCACCGAGGGCAGCGGACCAGGGCCTGTGTCGGAAGTGGCGCCTGCCGCGCGGCGCCCGGCACGCGCCCCCATCCTCGAACCGGCTTCGCACGGCTCGGACGGGGGGACCCCCTTCGCCGCACCGGGCGAAAGCCCAAGTACGTCCGGTCCATCGACGGGGCCTTCCGCCCGGCACGCCGAGAGCACGCTCCCCCACCCTCGAACCGAGCTTCGCCCGGCTCGGGCGGGAGGTACCCCCACGACGCCGCCCGGCCCGCCCTCCGGGCGGACGACGCCACTTCCGACGCAGGCCCTGGGCGCCGCCCGCGCCCGTGCCGCCGCGCTGCTGATGCTGGCGTTGCCCGGAGCCGCGTACATCTATCAGGGGGAGGAGCTGGGGCTGCCCGAGGTCGTCGATCTGCCCGACGACGTGCTCACCGACCCGATCTTCCGGCGGACCGGCAGTCGGGCCCGGATCCGTGACGGCTGCCGGGTGCCGCTGCCCTGGTCGGGGCAGGCGTCGCCGTTCGGCTTCACCTCCGGGGTGGAGGGCGCCAAGCCGTGGCTGCCGCAGCCGGAGTGGTTCGCCGAGCACGCCACCGACCGGGCCCTCGCCGACACCCGCTCCTTCTGGCACCTGTACCGCGACGGCCTCCAACTGCGCGCGTCCCTGCCCCAGTTGGGCGAGGGAACGCTGCGCTGGCTGGACACCCCGCCGGGCGTCCTCGCGTTCGCCCGCGGCGACGACCTGGTCTGCGCCGTCAACTTCACCACCGCACCCGTGCCCGCGCCGGTCTCCGGCACCCCGCTGCTGTCCAGCGGGCCCTGCCCGGCCGCCGGGGTGCTGCCCGGCTCGACGACCGCCTGGTGGATCAGTGACCTCCCGGCAGTTCCCCATCCTCTCCCCACCCTCTGAAGGGACATCAACGATGATGCGACGACGTACCCCCCTGCTCACCGGCTGCATCGGCCTCGTACTGGCGCTCGGCGCCACCGCCTGTGGCGGCGGCCCGGTCACGGCGGGCGGCGGCGACAAGGCGCTCGGCGGCCAGACGGTCACCGTGGCCGGTGTCTGGTCCGGCAGTGAGCAGGAGAACTTCCAGAAGGTGCTCGACGCCTTCGGCGAGAAGACCGGCGCGAAGACCCAGTTCGTGTCCACCGGGGACAACGTCTCCACCGTCGTCGGCAGCAAGATCGAGGGCGGCAACGCCCCCGACGTCGTGATGGTCCCGCAGGTCGGCGTACTCCAGCAGTTCGCGAAGGAGGGCTGGCTCAAGCCGCTGTCCAAGACCACCCAGGAGTCCGTCGGCGCCAACTACGCCGATGTCTGGAAGACGTACGGCAGCGTCGACGGCACGCTGTACGGCCTGTACTTCAAGGCCGCCCACAAGTCGACCGTCTGGTACAGCCCCGACGCCCTCGCCCAGGCCGGCGTCGAGCCGCCGAAGACGTACGACGAGATGCTGAAGGCCGGGCAGACCGTCTCCGACTCCGGTCTTGCCGCGTTCTCGGTCGCAGGCCAGGACGGCTGGACGCTCACCGACTGGTTCGAGAACGTCTATCTGTCCCAGGCCGGACCCGAGAAGTACGACGCCCTGGCCGCCCACGAGCTGAAGTGGACGGACGCCAGTGTGGTCGAGGCGCTCACCACGCTCGGCACGCTGTTCAAGGACAAGCAGCTGGTCGCGGGCGGGCAGAAGGGGGCCCTCAACACGGACTTCCCGGGCTCGGTGGAGAAGGTGTTCGGGCCGAAGCCCGAGGCCGGCATGGTCTACGAGGGCGACTTCGTCGCCGGGGTGGCCAAGGACCAGTTCGGCAAGAGCATCGGCGAGGACGCGAACTTCTTCCCGTTCCCGGCGGTCGAAGGCGGCACCGCGCCCGTCGTCAGCGGCGGCGACGCGGCCGTCGTCCTCAAGGACGGCAAGAACGCCGAAGCGGGCATGAAGCTCCTGGAATACCTCGCGACCCCCGAAGCGGCGGCGGTGTGGGCCGAGGCAGGCGGCTTCCTCTCCCCGAACAAGGGGCTCGACCTCGCCTCCTACGGCGACGCTGTCACCCGGGCCACCGCGAAGTCCCTGGTCGGCGCGGGCGACTCGGTCCGCTTCGACATGTCCGACCAGGCGCCGGCCGCGTTCGGCGGCACCAAGGGCGCCGGCGAGTGGAAGATCCTGCAGGACTTCCTGCGCGACCCCTCGGACCCGAAGGCGACCGCGGCCGAGCTGGAGAAGGCGGCGGCCAAGGCGTACGGGAACTGACCGCCATGACCGCGACCCTCGTGAAAGAGACGAGCCCTCCGCTTGCCGCCGGTGCCGGACGCGTCCGGCGCTCGCGGCGGCGGGGGCGGATCGTCGCCCTGCTGTTCGTCTTCCCCGCCCTGCTCCTGCTCGGCGCCCTCGTCGTCTACCCGGTGCTGTTCTCCGTCGGCCGCAGCTTCTTCGACGCGTCCGGGACACAGTTCGTCGGCGGCGACAACTACACCGAGATGTTCCGCGACCCGGCGACCCTCAAGGCCGTACGCAACACCGCGATCTGGGTCGTCGTGGCGCCGACGCTGCTGACCGGGCTGGGGCTGATCCTGGCCGTCCTGGTGGAGAAGGTCCGCTGGGCGACGGCGTTCAAACTGCTGCTGTTCATGCCGATGGCGGTGTCCTTCCTCGCCGCCGGCATCATCTTCCGGCTCGCCTACGACGAGGATCCCGACAAGGGCGTGCTGAACGCCGCGGTCGTCGGCGTCCACGACGCCTTCCAGGGCACGTCGTCGTATCCGACGGCCCGGGCGCGCGACGGCCAGGGGATGGCCAAGGAGGCGAGCGGGGCGTACCGGACGACCGGGGACGTCTCGCCCGGGGACACGGTGGCGCTCGGCCTGGTCGGCGTGCTGCCCGGCGATGTGCCGGACGGCGCCGAGCCCGCGTACACGGCGGCCGGGCAGAAGGCCGCCAACAGTGAGCTGCGCGGAGTCGTGTACCTGGACTTCACGCCCGGCGGGGGAGGGGAACAGGGGCGCGTCGACCGGCGGGAGAGCGGGCTGCCGGAGATGACGGTCGAGGCGGTGCGCGACGGGAAGACGGTCGGTACGACGACCACCGCGTCCGACGGCTCCTTCCGCTTCGAGGGGCTGCGCGAGGGGTCGTACGCCGTGAAACTGCCCGCCTCGAACTTCGCCCCGCCCTACGACGGCGTCTCCTGGCTGGGGCCCGCGCTCGTGACGCCCGCGATCATCGGGGCGTATCTGTGGATCTGGACCGGCTTCGCGATGGTGCTGATCGGCGCGGGACTGTCGACACTGCCCCGGGACTCGCTGGAAGCGGCCCGGATGGACGGTGCGAACGAGTGGCAGATCTTCCGGAAGATCACCGTGCCGCTGCTCGCACCGGTGCTGACCGTGGTGTTCGTGACCCTGGTGATCAACGTGATGAAGGTCTTCGACCTCGTCTACATCATCGCGCCCGGACCGGTGCAGGAGGACGCGACCGTCCTGGCGACGCAGATGTGGCTGGTGTCCTTCGGCGGGGGCAACGACCAGGGACTCGGCAGCGCGCTCGGCGTCCTGCTCCTCCTCCTGGTGATCCCCGCAATGGTCTTCAACGTCCGCCGTTTCCGAAGGAGTCAGCGATGAACGCCGTCCGACGGGGCCTGGGCAACAGCCTGGTCCAGGCCCTCCTCGTGGTGCTGGGGCTGATCTGGCTCACCCCGCTGGCCGGGCTGTTCCTGTCCTCGCTGCGGTCCGCCGAGGACACGGCGACGGGCGGCTGGTGGACGGTGTTCACCAGCCCCGGCCAGCTGTCCTTCGACAACTACTCCGCCCTGCTGGAGAACGCCGGCATCACGCAGGCCTTCTGGAACACCGTGCTGATCTCGGTCCCGACCACGGCGCTGGTCGTCGTCATCGCGGCACTCGCCGGATACGCCTTCGCCTGGCTGGACTTCCCCGGCCGCGAGCCGCTCTTCCTGCTGGTGGTCGCGCTGTTGGTGGTGCCGGTGCAGATCGGCCTGCTGCCGGTGGCCAAACTCTTCGGCCAGCTGGGCCTGTTCGGCACGATCCCGGGCGTCGTGCTCTTCCATGTGGCCTACGGGCTGCCGTTCGCCGTGTTCCTGCTGCGCAACTACTTCGCCGAGATACCGAAGGAGATGCTGGAGGCGGCCCGGATGGACGGCGGCAGCGAGTGGCGCATCTTCCTCCGTCTCGTCCTGCCGGTCGGCCGCCCGGCCGTCGCCAGCCTGGCCATCTTCCAGTTCCTCTGGGTCTGGAACGACATGCTGGTCGCCCTGCTCTTCGCGGACAGCGCCTCCCAGCCGCTCACAGTGGAACTCCAGTCCCAGATACGGCAGTTCGGCAGCAACATCGACGTCCTGGCACCGGGCGC
Organism: Streptomyces sp. GESEQ-4; assembly: GCF_017948455.1. Classification (GTDB taxonomy): domain Bacteria; phylum Actinomycetota; class Actinomycetes; order Streptomycetales; family Streptomycetaceae; genus Streptomyces. The sequence continues at coordinate 187,643 of NZ_JAFFSU010000009.1, read as the reverse complement.
CTTTGTCTCCCTGATCGTGCCGGTCGTGGTGTTCTTCGCGTTCCAACGGCACTTCGTGCAGGGGGTGATGGCGGGGTCGGTCAAGTAGGGCCGGGTATGCGGAAGGCCCCAGGTGGATCCACCTGGGGCCTTGGGAGGGGCTGTGCTCAGGACGAAGCCGGCGGATACAGCGAGCGCGGCAGCTGGGACGCCGCCGCGGCGTCCAGCAGCCACAGGGTGCGCTGTCTGCCGTAGGCACCCGCCGCCGGGGCCTGGACCTCGCCCGCGCCGGACAGGGCGATCGCCGTGGCGTTCGCCTTGTCCTCGCCGGCCGCCAGCAGCCACACCTCGCGGGCCGCGCGGATCGCGGGGAGCGTGAGGGTGACCCGGGTGGGCGGGGGCTTGGGGGCGCCGTGGACGCCGACCACCGTGCGCTCCGTCTCCCGTACGGCGGGCAGTTCCGGGAACAGGGAGGCCACGTGGGTGTCCGGGCCGACGCCCAGCATCAGGACGTCGAACGTGGGCACGGCGCCGTGGTTCTCCGGGCCCGCGGCACGGGCCAGCTCCTCGGCGTAGGCGGCGGCCGCCGCCTCCGCGTCGGCGCCGTGCGGACCGTCCGAGGCGGGCATCGCGTGCACCCGCTTCGGGTCGAGCGGAACCGCGTCCAGCAGGGCCTCGCGGGCCTGCGTGACATTGCGCTCGGGGTCGCCCTCGGGCAGGAACCGCTCGTCGCCCCACCACAGGTCGAGCCGGCCCCAGTCGACGGCGTCCCGGGCGGGCGCGGCGGACAGCGCGGCGAGCAGGCCGTTGCCGTTGCGGCCGCCGGTGAGCACGACCGACGCGGAGCCGCGCGAGGCCTGGGCGTCCACGATCTTCGTGATCAGCCGGGCCGCGGCGGCCTGCGCCATCAGTTCCTTGTCGCGGTGCACGACGAGTTGCGGAGTGCTCACTTCGCCGCCGCCTTCTTCACCGGTGCCTCCGCCGTCGCGTCTTTCGCGGGAGCCTTGGCAGCCGACTCGACGGGAGTGCGGACCGAGTCTCCTTTGGCCGGAGCTTCTCCTTTGGCCGGCGACTCGTCGGCCGGCTCGGTCGGTGACTCCTCGGCCTTGGCCACGGCGGCCTGCGCCAGGGCGACGGCCTGCTCCGCCTTGGCCACCGCGGCCTCGGCTCCCCGAACCGCCGACGTGGACGCCGAGTTCAGCCGCTCCACCCCGAACCGCAGCGCCGACGCATACGTGTCGTCCGGGTCGAGTCGCCGCAGCTCCTCCGCGATCAGCTCGGCCGTGTCCCGCCGCTTCAGCGCCACCGCACGGTCCGGCTGCCCCTCGATGGACAGGGTCGCCAGCGAGCCGTCCGCCCGGTCCAGGACGATCGGGCCGCAGTTGGTGTCCATGCGGACGGCCGTCAGACCGGGGCCCGACGACAGCGACCGCTTCACCGGGACGTCCAGCCGGTCCGCGAGCCACATCGCCAGCAGCTCACAGCTCGGGTTGAACTCCTCGCCCTCCACCTCGACGGCCTTCACCTCACAGACGACCTGGTCCAGGGCGGCGGCCAGCATCGAGCGCCAGGGCGTGATGCGGGTCCACGACAGGTCCGTGTCGCCGGGAGCGTAGGTGTCGGCGCGGGCACTGAGTTCCCGTACGGGCTGCTCGGCGGCGTAGGTGTCGGTGACCCGGCGCTGCGCCAGCGCGCCCAGCGGGTCGTGGGCCGGGTCGAGCGGTGCGTTGACCGGCCACCACACCACCACCGGCGCGTCCGGCAGCAGCAGCGGCAGGACGACGGACTGGGCGTGGCCCACCACCTCGCCGTACAGCCGCAGCACCACCGTCTCGCCGGTACCGGCGTCCGCGCCCACCCGCACCTCGGCGTCCAGACGCGAGGCCGTACGGTCGCGCGGGGAGCGGGAGACGCGCTTGATGACGACCAGCGTGCGCGAAGGGTGCTCGTGCGACGCGTCGTTGGCGGCCTTCAGGGCGTCGTAGGCGTTCTCCTCGTCGGTGACGATGACCAGGGTGAGGACCATGCCGACGGCGGGGGTGCCGATGTCGCGGCGCCCCTGGACGAGCGCCTTGTTGATCTTGCTGGCCGTGGTGTCCGTGAGGTCTATCTTCATGGCCGGCGCCAGCTCCGTCCGTCTCGTTCGAGCATGTCGTCCGCCTCGACGGGGCCCCACGTCCCGGACTGGTACTGCGCGGGCCTGCCGTTGCGGTCCCAGTACTCCTCGATCGGGTCGAGGATCTCCCAGGACAGCTCGACCTCCTCGGTGCGCGGGAAGAGGTTGGAGTCGCCGAGCAGGACGTCCAGGATCAGCCGCTCGTACGCCTCCGGGCTCGACTCCGTGAACGACTCGCCGTACGCGAAGTCCATGGAGACATCCCGGATCTCCATCGAGGTGCCGGGCACCTTGGAGCCGAAGCGGACGGTGACGCCCTCGTCGGGCTGGACGCGGATGACGATCGCGTTCTTGCCGAGCTCCTCCGTCGCCGTGTGGTCGAAGGGGGAGTGGGGCGCGCGCTGGAAGACGACCGCGATCTCGGTGACGCGGCGGCCGAGCCGCTTGCCGGTGCGCAGATAGAAGGGGACGCCCGCCCAGCGGCGGTTGTCGATCTCCAGCTTGATCGCGGCGTAGGTGTCGGTCTTGGACTGGGGGTCGATGCCCTCCTCCTGGAGGTACCCGACCGCCTTCTCGCCGCCCTGCCAGCCCGCCGCGTACTGCCCGCGGACGGTGTCCCGGCCCAGGTCCTTCGGCAGCCGCACCGCGCCGAGCACCTTGGTCTTCTCGGCGGCCAGCGCGTCCGCGTCGAAGGAGGCGGGCTCCTCCATGGCGGTGAGCGCCATCAGCTGGAGGAGGTGGTTCTGGATGACGTCACGGGCGGCGCCGATGCCGTCGTAGTAGCCGGCCCGGCCGCCGATGCCGATGTCCTCGGCCATCGTGATCTGGACGTGGTCCACGAAGGACCGGTTCCAGATCGGCTCGAACATCGTGTTGGCGAAGCGCAGCGCCAGGATGTTCTGGACGGTCTCCTTGCCCAGGTAGTGGTCGATACGGAAGACCTGGTCCGGGGCGAAGACCTCCTCGACGGTCGAGTTGAGTTCCTCGGCCGACTTCAGGTCGTGGCCGAACGGCTTCTCGATGACCGCGCGCCGCCAGGAACCGCTCGTCTGGTCGGCGAGGCCGTGCTTCTTCAGCTGCTGGATGACCACCGGGAAGGAGCGCGGCGGCACCGACAGATAGAAGGCGAAGTTGCCGCCCGTGCCCTGGGCCTTGTCCAGCTCCTCGATGGTGCCGCGCAGCCGCTCGAACGCGTCGTCGTCGTCGAAGGTGCCCTGGACGAAGCGCATCCCCTGGATGAGCTGCTGCCAGACCTCCTCACGGAACGGCGTACGGGCGTGCTCCTTGACGGCGTCGTGGACCTCCTGTGCGAAGTCCTCGTTCTGCCACTCGCGGCGCGCGAAGCCGACCAGGGAGAAACCGGGCGGAAGCAGACCCCGGTTGGCGAGGTCGTACACCGCGGGCATCAGCTTCTTCCGGGACAAATCGCCCGTGACACCGAAGATGACCAGGCCCGACGGCCCCGCGATACGCGGGAGCCGTCGGTCGGCGGGGTCACGAAGCGGATTCGCTCCGGAACCGGAGACAGGGGTCAAGGTGTCAGCCCTCCGAAGGGGCGAGGCGCTCCAGGACCGCCTCGGTCGACTTGAGCAGGTCGTTCCAGGACGCCTCGAACTTGTCGACGCCCTCGTCCTCCAGCACCTGGACCACGTCGTCGTACGAGATCCCGAGCGCCTCGACCGCCTCGAGGTCGGCGCGGGCCTGCTCGTAGGTCCCGGCGATGGTGTTGCCGGTGATGTCGCCGTGCTCCTCGGTGGCCTGAAGCGTGGCTTCCGGCATGGTGTTCACCGTGTTCGGGGCGACCAGGTCGTCGACGTACAGGGTCGGCTTGTAGGCCGGGTCCTTCACGCCGGTCGAGGCCCACAGCGGACGCTGCTTGTTGGCGCCCGCGTTCTCCAGCGCGCTCCAGCGGTCCGTGGAGAAGACCTCCTCGTACGCCTGGTAGGCGAGACGCGCGTTGGCGACGGCGGACTTGCCGCGCAGCGCCTTGGCCTCGTCGGTGCCGAGCGCGTCGAGCCGCTTGTCGATCTCGGTGTCCACGCGGGACACGAAGAAGGAGGCCACCGAGTGGATCAGGGAGAGGTCCAGGCCCTTGGCCTTGGCCTTCTCCAGGCCCGCCTGGTAGGCGTCCATGACCTCGCGGTAGCGCTCCAGCGAGAAGATGAGCGTGACGTTGACGCTGATGCCGTTGCCGATCACCTCGGTGATCGCCGGCAGGCCCGCCTTGGTCGCCGGGATCTTGATCAGCGTGTTCGGACGATCCACCAGCCAGGCCAGCTGCTTGGCCTCGGCGATCGTCGCCTTGGTGTTGTGCGCCAGCCTCGGGTCGACCTCGATCGAGACCCGGCCGTCCTGACCGCCGGTGGCGTCGAAGACCGGGCGCAGGATGTCGGTGGCGTCGCGGACGTCCGCCGTGGTGATCATGCGGACGGCCTCTTCGACGGTGACCTTGCGGGCGGCGAGGTCCTCGAGCTGCTGCTCGTAGCCGTCGCCGCTGCTGATCGCCTTCTGGAAGATGGTCGGGTTGGTGGTGACGCCCACGACGTGCTGCTCGTCGATCAGTTCGGCGAGGTTGCCGGACGTGATCCGCTTGCGCGACAGGTCGTCCAGCCAGATCGCGACGCCTTCATCGGAGAGGCGCTTCAGTGCGTCTGTCATGGAAAATGCATCTCCTACGTGTCGTATGTGAGCGTCAGCGCTGGGCTGCGGCGATCCCCGTCGTTGAATTAAGCACAGCCCGGGCAACGGCGGCGACGTTCTCGGCAGTGAACCCGAACTCGCGGAAAAGGACCTTGCCGTCCGCCGAAGCACCGAAGTGCTCCAGGGAAACGATGCGACCGGCGTCCCCGACGTACTTGTGCCAGGTGAGTCCGATCCCGGCCTCGACCGCCACGCGCGCCTTCACGGAAGGCGGCAGGACGCTGTCCCGGTACCCCTGGTCCTGCTCCTCGAACCACTCCACGGACGGCATGGACACCACCCGCGTCTGCACCCCGTCCGCCTCCAGCTGCTCGCGCGCCCCGACGGCGACGTGCACCTCGGAACCGGTCGCGATCAGGATGACCTCGGGCGTGCCCGTGGACGCCTCGAACATCACGTAACCACCGCGCGCGGCATCCTCGTTGTGCTCGTACGTCGGCACGCCCTGCCGCGTCAGCGCGAGGCCGTGCGGGGCGCCCTTGCCGAAGACCTTGGTGTAGCGCTTGAGGATCTCGCGCCAGGCGATGGCGGTCTCGTTGGCGTCGGCGGGCCGGACGATGTTCAGGCCGGGGATGGCGCGCAGCGAGGCGAGGTGCTCGACCGGCTGGTGCGTCGGGCCGTCCTCGCCGAGACCGATGGAGTCGTGCGTCCACACGTACGTCACCGGCAGGTGCATCAGCGCCGACAGACGGACGGCGTTGCGCATGTAGTCGGAGAAGACGAGGAACGTACCGCCGTAGATACGGGTGTTGCCGTGCAGCGCGATGCCGTTCATCTCCGCGGCCATGGAGTGCTCGCGGATGCCGAAGTGGATGGTCCGGCCGTACGGGTCGGCCTCCGGGAGCGGGTTGTCCGCCGGGAGGAACGACGACGTCTTGTCGATCGTCGTGTTGTTGGAGCCGGCCAGGTCGGCCGAGCCGCCCCACAGCTCGGGGATCACGGCACCCAGCGCCTGGAGGATCTTGCCGGACGCGGCACGGGTGGCGACGCCCTTGCCCGCCTCGAAGACCGGGATCTTCTCCTCCCAGCCGGTCGGCAGCTCGCCCTTGCTGATGCGGTCGAACTCGGCGGCGCGCTCCGGGTTGTTGTTGCGCCACTCCTGGAACGACTTCTCCCACTCCGCCTTGGCCTGCCGGCCGCGCTCGCCCAGGGCGCGGGTGTGGTTCAGGACCTCGTCCGAGACCTCGAAGGACTGCTCCGGGTCGAAGCCGAGGACGCGCTTGGTGGCGGCCACCTCGTCGTCGCCGAGCGCCGAGCCGTGCGCGGCCTCGGTGTTCTGCGCGTTCGGGGCCGGCCACGCGATGATCGAGCGCATCGCGATGAAGGACGGCCTGTCCGTCACCTGCTTCGCGGCCTCGATGGCGTTGTAGATGGCGTGCGGGTCGAGGTCGCCGTCCGGCTTCGGGGCGACGCGCTGCACATGCCAGCCGTACGCCTCGTACCGCTTGACGGTGTCCTCGGAGACAGCGGTCTCGGTGTCGCCCTCGATCGAGATGTGGTTGTCGTCCCACAGCAGGATGAGGTTGCCGAGCTTCTGGTGGCCGGCCATGGAGGAGGCCTCGGCGGAGATGCCCTCCTGGAGGCAGCCGTCACCGGCGACGCAGTAGACGAAGTGGTCGAAGGGGGAGGTGCCCTCGGCGGCCTCCGGGTCGAACAGACCGCGCTCGTAGCGGGCGGCCATCGCCATGCCCACCGCGTTGGCGACACCCTGGCCGAGCGGGCCGGTGGTGGTCTCCACGCCGGTGGTGTGGCCGTACTCGGGGTGGCCCGGGGTCTTCGAGCCCCACGTCCTGAAGGCCTTCAGATCGTCCAGCTCCAGGCCGAAGCCGGCCAGGTACAGCTGGGTGTAGAGGGTCAGGGACGAGTGCCCGGCGGACAGCACGAAGCGGTCGCGTCCGGTCCAGTCGGCGTCCGCCGGGTCGTGCCGCATCACCTTCTGGAAGAGGGTGTAGGCGGCGGGCGCCAGGCTCATCGCCGTACCGGGATGGCCGTTGCCGACCTTCTGTACGGCATCGGCGGCCAGGACGCGGGCGGTGTCGACGGCCCGCTGGTCCAGCTCGGTCCACTCGAGGTCTGTGGTGGTCGGCTTGGTGCTCACCCTGGGTCAGGGCTCCTCTCCACATGTCACGCATGTCGGAACGTCACGCATGTCGCCATGCCGGTGCATGTCATGCACGTCGATTGCCGGTGCTCTGCACGCCCCGGCCGTTGTCGAGCCTACCCCCGCCAGTACGCGCGGTTTTTCGAGTCATTCCAGACTGCCGGGGCTGCCCCGGATCCGCCTCCCGACCGGTCCGTTTCGTGTTCGGCATCTGAATACGGAGCCGCTCGGAAGAGTGCTCAATCGACTGCCTGGGGGCTCGTCCGCAGGCGCCGGTCAACACGACCCCACCCCCGCGAATGTCCGGGTCTGGGCAACGTCTACAGTGGCGTGGTACGCGCGAGCCTTTACCGGGACTTCACGGTTCAGGCTTGCTGGGATGTCTCTGTCAGGGGTGTGCGTGACGGCCGTTGAATCCCGTCCTGCGGGGGTTATCGGGGCGAGCCAGAGCCCGAGCCGGCGGCCGGTAGGGGCCCGGATCAAGGCGTTCGTGGCGCTGACCAAGCCGCGGATCATCGAGCTGCTGCTGATCACCACCGTTCCGGTGATGTTCCTCGCCGAGCAGGGCGTTCCGGACATGAAGCTGGTCCTGCTCACCTGCGTCGGCGGCTATCTCTCCGCGGGCGGCGCCAACGCGCTGAACATGTACATCGACCGCGACATCGACGCGCTCATGGACCGCACCTCGCAGCGCCCCCTCGTCACCGGCATGGTCAGCCCGCGCGAGTGCCTGGTCTTCGGCATCACCCTGGCCATCGTCTCGACGCTGCTGTTCGGCCTGGCCGTCAACTGGCTCTCCGCCTGGCTGTCGCTCGGCGCACTCCTCTTCTACGTCGTCGTCTACACGATGATCCTCAAGCGCCGTACCTCGCAGAACATCGTGTGGGGCGGCATCGCGGGCTGCCTGCCGGTCCTCATCGGCTGGTCGGCCGTCACCAACTCCATGTCGTGGGCGCCGATCATCCTCTTCCTCGTCATGTTCTTCTGGACGCCGCCGCACTACTGGCCGCTGTCCATGAAGGTGAAAGAGGACTACGCGCGCGTGGGCGTGCCGATGCTGCCGGTCGTCGCCAGCAACAAGGTGGTCGCCAAGCAGATCGTCCTCTACAGCTGGGTGATGGTCGCGGTGTCCCTGCTGCTGACCCCGCTCGGCTACACGGGCTGGTTCTACACGCTGGTCGCGCTGCTGGCCGGCGGCTTCTGGCTCTGGGAGGCGCACGGTCTGCAAAGCCGCGCCAAGGCCGAGGTGACGGGCGCGAAGCTCAAGGAGATGCGGCTGTTCCACTGGTCGATCACCTATGTGTCGATCCTCTTCGTCGCGGTCGCGGTGGACCCGTTCCTGCGCTGACGTACGCATCACACGCCCCTGGTCTCGCCAGCTGATCTACCCGTGAGTAGCATCCTGACCATGGCAGACACGCAGCAGGTTGACGCGAAGGCCGAGCGCAAGGTGGCCCGGCTCGCCCAGCAGATCAGCACCTTCTCCAAGGCCCACGGCGGCGCCGAGGGCCAGGTCGCCTACATCGGCGAGCGCGGCGCCCGCATCGTCCTCGTCGGCGCGGACGGCGGCTGGGGCGACCTGGTGGCCCCCTCGTACGAGATCGCCCAGAAGGCGGTGGAGAAGTCCGGGATCACGGTCCACGAGGACTTCGACGGGGAGTTCGCCGCGAAGGTGACGACGGGGACGTACGAGTGGAAGCGGATGGCGGGCATTCAGCTCGGTGGGTCCCGAGGCTGACATCAGTCGGTCGTTCGGACGGGGTGTGTACGAGCAACACCTGAACGCGGGCTCACCCGTTAGGACCGTAGAACGACACGGTCCAGCAACGGGGAGCCAGGATGATCGAGATGCCGTCCCTCGTGGACCAGTACTGCCATGGCGTACTGCGGACCGAGCTGGGCCTCGGCACCTTCGAGGCGCAGCTGTCCCGTACCGAGGGCCCGCCCGCGCCCGGTACCACCCTCTTCGACACCCAGACCGGGTTCGCCGTACGGCGTTGGTGCCCCCCGCTGCTCGGCCTGGAACCGCACTGTCCGCCCGCCCGCTATCTCGCCCGGCGTCGTGAACTCGGCGTACTGGAATCGGGCCGCAGACTCCTGCGCGGCAGCGGCATCACGACGTATCTGGTCGACACCGGACTGCCCGGCGACCTCACCGGCCCCGACGAGGTGGCTTCCGCCGCGTCCGCCGAGGCGCGCGAGATCGTACGGCTGGAGCTGCTCGCCGAACAGGTCGCCGACACGTCCGGCACGGTGGAGTCGTTCCTCGCCAACCTCGCCGAATCGGTGCACGGGGCCGCCGGAAGCGCCGTCGCCTTCACGTCCGTGGCGGGCGTACGGCACGGGCTGGCGCTGGCGCCCGAACCGCCGGGGCCGGGGGAGGTGCGCGGCGCGGCGGGGCGCTGGCTGGCGGGGCGGCGGGTCGGCGGGGAGCTGAGCGACCCGGTGCTGCTGCGGCACCTGCTGTGGATCGCGGTGGCGTCGGGGCTACCCCTTCAGCTGCATGCCGGGCTCGGCGAACCGGGCTTACGCATCGACCGCACCGACCCCGTCCTGCTCACCGACTTCGTACGGGCCACCGCGGGTCTGGGCACGGACCTCGTCCTGCTGCACAGCTACCCCTACCACCGGCACGCAGCCCACCTCGCCGGCGTCTTCCCGCACGTCTACGCCGACTCCGGCGCCGCCCTGGCCCGCACCGGCGCCCGCGCGGCGACCGTCCTCGCCGAGATCCTCGAACTGGCCCCCTTCGGCAAGATCGTCTTCTCCAGCGGGGCCCAGGGGCTGCCGGAGCTGCATGTCGTGGGGGCGCGGCTGTTCCGCGAGGCGCTCGGGCGGGTGCTCGGCGGCTGGGTGGCCGAGGGGGCGTGGTCGCTGGCGGACGCGCAGCGGGTGGCCGCGCTGATCGCGGCCGGGAACGCGCGGCGGGTGTACGGGCTGGAGTGAGCGGACGGACGAGGTGAGCGTCAGGCCCTGGTCAGGGTCGCCTCGGCCGCCGGGCCCGGCACATCCACGACGCCCTCGGGCCGCTCCCGCAGCGCCAGCAGCACCCTCAGCGTCCCGATCCACACCAGGCACGAGCCGAACATATGGGCGCCGACCAGGATCTCGGGGAGGTCCGTGAAGTACTGGACGTAGCCGATGGCGCCCTGGGCGAGCAGGATCAGGAACAGCTCGCGGGTGCGGGCCAGCGGGCCCTTGGGGGCGTCGACCGCCTTGAGCACGAACCACAGGGCGAAGGCCAGCGTCACCACGATCCAGGCCAGCACGGCGTGCAGCTTGCTGACGTCCTCCCAGCCCATGCCCATCGGCAGGTCCATGCGCGGCACGTCGCTGGAGTCGCCCGCGTGCGGACCCGTGCCGGTGACCACCGTGCCGACCGCGATCAGCAGCACGGTGACTCCCACCAGGACCCACACCAGCTGCCGCACCACCTTGCCGACCAGCGGACGCGGCTCCCCGTCACCCTCGCGTGTGCGCTGCCACATCACGGTGGCGATCGCGATCAGGGCGGAGGTCAGCAGGAAGTGCGCGGCGACCGTGTACGGGTTGAGGCCGACCAGCACCACGATGCCGCCGAGGACCGCGTTGCCCATCACGACCCAGAACTGCGCCCAGCCCATCCGGGTCAGGCGGCGCCGGTACGGCTTCTCGGAACGCGCGGCGATGATCGCCCAGCCGACGGCCGCGCACAGCGCGTACGTCAGCATGCGGTTGCCGAACTCGATGACGCCGTGCAGGCCCATCTCGCTGGTGGTGGTCAGCGAGTCGGCGGTGCACTTGGGCCAGGTCGGACAGCCGAGGCCCGAGCCGGTCAGCCGCACCGCGCCGCCGGTCACCACGATGACCACCGACATGACGAGCGCGGCGAGGGCCGCCCGCTGAACCGTCCGGGGATGCGGCGTCCAGCGTGCGGCGATGAAGGCGAGCGGGTTGCGCACGGCGGCTACGGCGTCGGCGCGGGTCACGTTTGGCACGGGACCCATCGTAGGGGGCCGCTTGTGCACGCGTTCACGAGGGTCCGCCGGGCGCCTATTCCCAGCGGAAGAACTTCCCCGCCGCTCCCAGCCCCACGACCGCCCACACCGCCAGAATCCCCAGGTCACCCCATGGCATCCCGGCCCCGTGCTGCAGCACGTCCCGCAGTCCGTCCGACAGCGCGGAGATGGGCAGCAGCCCGAGCACGTCCTGGGCGCCGGACGGGAACTTGTCCAGCGGGACGATGACCCCGCCTCCCACGAGCAGCAGCAGGAACACCAGATTCGCCGCGGCCAGCGTCGCCTCCGCCTTCAGCGTGCCCGCCATCAGCAGGCCCAGCCCCGAGAACGCGGCCGTGCCGAGGAGCAGGAGCAGGAGTACGGCGAGGGGGTTGCCCTGGGGGGACCAGCCGAGGGCGAAGGCGATCACCGTCAGCAGGGCGATCTGCAGGACCTCGGTGACCAGCACCGACGCCGTCTTCGCCGTCATCAGGCCCCAGCGGGGGAGCGGGGAGGCGGCGAGGCGCTTCAGGACGCCGTACCGCCGCTCGAAGCCCGTCGCGATCGCCTGCCCTGTGAACGCCGTCGACATCACCGCCAGCGCGAGGACGCCGGGGGCGAGGAAGTCGACGGTCTCGCCCGCGCCGGTGTCGACGATGTCCACGGTGCTGAACAGGACCAACAGCAGCGTCGGGATGACGACCGTCAGCAGCAGCTGCTCGCCGTTGCGCAGCAGCATCTTGGTCTCCAGCACCGCCTGCGCCGCGATCATGCGGGGGAGCGGGGCGGCACCGGGCTTCGGCGCGTACGCACCCACGGTCGTCGTCATGAGCGAAGCTCCTTGCCGGTCATCTCCAGGCTGCGTCTTCCCGGGGGGCAACCCCCGGACCCCCGGCAGACTCGCTCGCTGGCCGGAATCATGAGCGCAACTCCTTGCCCGTGAGCTCCAAGAACACGTCCTCGAGCGTGTGCCGTTCCACCGATATCCGGTCCGGCATCACGCCGTGCTGGGCGCACCAGGACGTGACCGTCGCGAGGAGTTGGGGGTTCACCTTGCCGGCGACCCGGTAGGAGCCCGGGGTCAGCTCGGCGGCGGTGCAGTCGACGGGCAGGGCCTTGAGCAGGGAGCCCACGTCCAGACCGGGGCGGCCGGTGAACCGCAGGGTGTTCTCGGCGCCGCCGCGGCACAGCTCCTCGGGCGTGCCCTGGGCGATGACCCGGCCCGCGTCCAGGATCGCGACGTCGTCGGCGAGCTGCTCGGCCTCGTCCATGTAGTGGGTGGTGAGGATGACCGAGACGCCGTCCGTGCGCAGGTCGCGCACCAGGTCCCAGGTCGCCCGGCGGGCCTGCGGGTCGAGCCCGGCCGTCGGTTCGTCCAGGAACACCAGTTCAGGGCGGCCCACGACGGCCATCGCCAGCGCCAGGCGCTGCTGCTGGCCGCCGGACAGCCGGCGGTACGTCGTCCGCCCGCAGCTGCCCAGCCCGAGCCGCTCGATCAGCCCGTCCACGTCCAGTGGGTGCGCGTGCAGCTTCGCCACATGCCGCAGCATCTCGTCGGCCCGCGCACCGGAGTAGACACCGCCGGACTGCAGCATCACGCCGATACGGGGGCGCAGCGCGGCCGACTGCCGCACCGGGTCGAGGCCCAGGACGCGCACCGTGCCGGAGTCCGGTTTCCGGTACCCCTCGCAGGTCTCGACGGTCGTCGTCTTGCCCGCGCCGTTGGGTCCGAGCACGGCGGTCACACCCGCATCGGCCACCAGGTCGAGGCCGTCCACCGCGGTCTTCGTGCCGTACCGCTTCACCAGGGCCTGGACCTGGACCACGGGCTCACTTCGCATGGGTCCAGAGTCTAGGTACGCGCTCGCCGTCTCAGACGTGGGGGTGCCCCCGCTCGAGCGGAGCCGAGAGTGGGGGAGGGTTCAGGATCCCTCCTCGCGGGGCCGGTGGATGGCCAGCCACCGTTCCGCGTAGGCCACGGCGTCCGCCACCGGGAACAGCCGTACGTCAGCGGCGCCCACCGTCCCGCGTACGACGGGACGGTCCCGCTCGAAGTCGTGCCCCAGCTCGTCGAAGCGCTCCGAGGTGATCGACACCTCGGTCACCACTTCCCATCCGGCCGGTCCGGGGCGGCCCACCTGAACCAGCGGCGCGGGTACGCGGTACTCGGCCAGATGGAAGCTCGTGCACGCGTCGTAGCCCGCGCCGAGCAGCAGCACGCGCGCGTGCAGCGCCTCCAGCCTCGCCAGCGGGCTGCGCTCACCGAGCCGGCAGTCGATGGCGTGCCCGCCGACCACCTCTCCCGCGCGCGGGCCGACCGCGGCGAACGACGTCTGCGGGTGGTCGCTGCGCAGGGCGCCGGGCTGTTTCGCCCCCGCCGCCCCTACCCGTCCCATCCCGGGGCGCTGCCCCGGACCCCGCTGGGGGCTGCGCCCCCAGACCCCGCTTGGGCCCTGAACGGGCCTCGTCCTCAAACGCCGGACGGGCTGAAACAGCAGGGCTGCGCCGATCGGCGCAGCCCTCGTAAGTAGATCGGGTTGGCCCGAGTACGTGCCGCATCGTATGCGCCCCGCCCGGTCGACCGCCGGAGGCCTGGGCGTGACAAGTGGGCCGGTCGGAGGGGGTGTGGGCATGGTTGGGGAGTGTGCTGGAAGGGCCGCCGACGCGCTACCGAATTGATCGATCAAAGATCGTTCCCGCAGGTCAGATTAGGTATGCCTAAGTGACGTAGGGCACCGTCCACGGAGTAGGACGCCGCTTGCCCGGTCCTGAGGAATTACGCAACAATGGCGTTGTGAAAAACGTCGGCGAGGCTCGGGAGACCCCCACGGGTACTCCCCAGGAGGAACTCGCGACCGGTGAGCGGTCCACCCGCAACCGGGTCGCGCGGTCCATCCTGGACCACGGGCCCTCGACCGTCACCGAGCTGGCCGGCCGGCTGGGCCTCACCTCGGCCGCCGTACGACGGCATCTGGACGCGCTGGTCGCGGACGACGTCGTGGAGGCACGCGAGCAGCGGGTGTACGGAGCGCGGACGCGCGGCCGGCCCGCCAAGGTGTTCGCCCTGACGGACTGCGGACGCGACGCCTTCGACCAGTCGTACGACAAACTCGCCGCGGACGCCCTGCGCTACATCCAGGAGCGCTTCGGCGGCGACGAGGCGGTCGTGGCCTTCGCACGCGCGAGGATCGCCGAGCAGGCCGCCGTGTACCGCAAGGCGATCGAGGCCGCGGCCCCCGAGGAGCGGACCGAAGCCCTGGCCAAGGCCCTGAGCGCGGACGGGTACGCTGCTACGGCGCGCAGCGCACCGGTCGGCGAGCAGCTCTGCCAGCACCACTGCCCGGTGGTCCATGTCGCGGAGAAGTTCCCGCAGCTGTGCGAGGTCGAGACGGAGATCTTCTCGCAGCTGCTCGGCACGCATGTCCAGCGGCTCGCAACCATCGCCCACGGTGACGGCGTCTGTACGACATTCATCCCAAAGATTTCCAAGAACACCCATAACGCATCTGCAAGCACGGCCGGGAGGAACCCCGCATGACTCTGCCCACGGAGACTGCTCACCCCGAGCTCGAGGGCCTGGGCAAGTACGAATACGGCTGGGCCGACTCCGACACGGCCGGCGCCTCTGCCAAGCGCGGTATCAACGAGGACGTCGTCCGCGACATCTCGGCGAAGAAGAGCGAGCCGGAGTGGATGACCAAGCTCCGCCTCAAGGGTCTGCGCCTCTTCGACAAGAAGCCCATGCCGAACTGGGGCTCCGACCTCTCGGGCATCGACTTCGACAACATCAAGTACTTCGTGCGCTCCACGGAGAAGCAGGCGGAGTCCTGGGAGGACCTGCCCGAGGACATCAAGAACACGTACGACAAGCTCGGCATCCCCGAGGCGGAGAAGCAGCGCCTCGTGGCCGGTGTCGCCGCTCAGTACGAGTCCGAGGTCGTCTACCACCAGATCCGCGAGGACCTGGAGGAGCAGGGCGTCATCTTCCTGGACACCGACACCGCGCTGAAGGAGCACCCGGAGCTCTTCAAGGAGTACTTCGGCACCGTCATCCCGGTCGGTGACAACAAGTTCGCGTCGCTGAACACCGCCGTGTGGTCGGGCGGCTCCTTCATCTACGTGCCGAAGGGCGTGCACGTGGAGATCCCGCTCCAGGCCTACTTCCGTATCAACACGGAGAACATGGGCCAGTTCGAGCGGACCCTGATCATCGTCGACGAGGGTGCCTATGTGCACTACGTCGAGGGCTGCACCGCCCCGATCTACAAGTCGGACTCGCTGCACTCCGCGGTCGTCGAGATCATCGTCAAGAAGAACGCCCGCTGCCGTTACACGACCATCCAGAACTGGTCGAACAACGTCTACAACCTGGTCACCAAGCGCGCCGTCGCCTACGAGGGCGCGACCATGGAGTGGATCGACGGCAACATCGGTTCCAAGGTGACGATGAAGTACCCGGCCGTCTACCTGATGGGCGAGCACGCCAAGGGCGAGACCCTGTCCATCGCCTTCGCCGGCGAGGGCCAGCACCAGGACGCCGGCTCCAAGATGGTCCACATGGCGCCGAACACGTCGTCCAACATCGTGTCGAAGTCCGTGGCCCGCGGTGGCGGCCGCACCTCCTACCGTGGTCTGGTGGAGATCGGCGAGGGCGCCCACGGCTCCAAGTCGAACGTGCTGTGCGACGCGCTGCTCGTCGACACCATCTCCCGCTCCGACACGTACCCGTACGTCGACGTCCGTGAGGACGACGTCTCCATGGGCCACGAGGCGACCGTCTCCAAGGTCTCCGAGGACCAGCTCTTCTACCTGATGAGCCGCGGTCTGAGCGAGTTCGAGGCGATGGCGATGATCGTGCGCGGCTTCGTCGAGCCGATCGCGAAGGAGCTGCCCATGGAGTACGCCCTCGAGCTCAACCGGCTGATCGAGCTGCAGATGGAAGGCGCGGTCGGTTAAGACCCGCCCCCCGAAGCAGTCGCCAATTTCTTGACGTAGGAACGTAGGAAGAGAGCAGACCGACAGCCATGGCTGAGGCTCAGAACATCCCGGTGGGGTCCACCACCGCCGGCCAGATCGCGGTGGCCGCCGAGTCGACCGTCGCCACGCGCATGAGCGCCCCGCCCTCCTTCGACGTGGCGGACTTCCCGGTCCCGCACGGCCGCGAGGAGGAATGGCGGTTCACCCCGCTGGAGCGCCTGCGCGGGCTGCACGACGGCACCGCGGTCGCCACGGGTGACGGCGTGAAGGTCGACATCGACGCCCCCGAGGGCGTCATCGTCGAGACCGTCGGCCGTGACGACGCCCGGATCGGCAAGGCCGGCACCCCGGTGGACCGCGTCGCCGCCCAGGCGTACTCGGCGTTCGAGAAGGCCGGCGTGGTCACCGTCCCCAAGGAGACGGTGCTCACCGAGCCCATCCGGATCGCCGTGCACGGCGAGGGCGGGATCGCCTACGGCCACCAGGTCGTCGAGCTGGGCGCCTTCGCCGAGGCTGTCGTCGTCTTCGACCACACCGGTGACGCCGTGCTCGCCGCCAACGTCGACTACGTCCTGGGCGACGGCGCCAAGCTGACCGTCGTCTCGGTCCAGGACTGGGACGACAAGGCCGTGCACGTCGGCCAGCACAACGCGCTGATCGGCCGGGACGCCACCTTCAAGTCGTTCGTCGTCACCTTCGGCGGCGATCTCGTACGTCTGCACCCGCGCGTCGCCTACGCCGGCACCGGCGGCGAGGCCGAGCTCTTCGGCCTGTACTTCACCGACGCCGGCCAGCACCAGGAGCACCGTCTCCTGGTCGACCACAACACCCCGCACTGCAAGTCCAACGTCGCCTACAAGGGCGCGCTCCAGGGCGACGACGCGCACGCGGTGTGGATCGGTGACGTGCTCATCGAGGCCAAGGCCGAGGGCACGGACACGTACGAGATGAACCGCAACCTCGTGCTGACCGACGGCGCCCGCGTCGACTCGGTCCCCAACCTCGAGATCGAGACCGGCGAGATCGTCGGCGCCGGCCACGCGAGCGCCACCGGCCGCTTCGACGACGAGCAGCTCTTCTACCTGATGGCCCGCGGCATCCCGGCCGACGAGGCCCGCCGCCTGGTGGTCCGCGGCTTCTTCGCGGAGCTGGTCCAGCAGATCGGCGTCGACGACATCGAAGAGCGCCTTCTCGTGAAGATCGACGAGGAGCTGGAGGCGTCCGTCTGATGACGTTCGTACGCGCCTGTGGGCTGAGCGAGCTGGAGGAGGACACCCCGAAGCGGGTGGAACTCGACGGCACGCCGGTCTCGGTCGTGCAGACCGAGGGCGAGGTGTTCGCGATCCACGACATCTGCTCCCACGCGAACGTGTCGCTCTCCGAGGGCGAGGTGGAGGACTGCCAGATCGAGTGCTGGCTGCACGGCTCCAGCTTCGACCTCCGCACCGGCAAACCGTCCGGCCTTCCCGCGACGCGCCCCGTCCCCGTATATCCCGTAAAGATCGAAGGGGACGATGTGCTCGTCTCCCTTTCCCAGGAGTCCTGAGGCAACCCATGGCAACGCTTGAAATCCGAGACCTGCACGTCACCGTCGAGGCCGACAACTCCACCAAGGAGATCCTCAAGGGCGTCGACCTCACCGTGAAGCAGGGCGAGACGCACGCCATCATGGGCCCGAACGGCTCCGGCAAGTCGACCCTCGCCTACTCGCTCGCGGGTCACCCCAAGTACACGATCACCAAGGGCACCGTCACCCTCGACGGCGAGGACGTCCTGGAGATGTCCGTCGACGAGCGCGCCCGCGCGGGCCTGTTCCTGGCGATGCAGTACCCGGTCGAGGTCCCCGGCGTCTCGGTCTCCAATTTCCTGCGCACCTCCGCCACCGCGATCCGCGGCGAGGCCCCCAAGCTGCGTACGTGGATCAAGGAGGTGAAGGAGGCCATGCAGAACCTCAACATGGACCCCTCCTTCGCCGAGCGCAACGTGAACGAGGGCTTCTCCGGCGGTGAGAAGAAGCGCCACGAGATCCTTCAGCTGGAGCTGCTCAAGCCGAAGATCGCGATCCTCGACGAGACCGACTCCGGCCTCGACGTCGACGCGCTCCGGGTCGTCTCCGAGGGCGTCAACCGCGTCCGCGAGACCGGCGAGGTCGGCACCCTGCTGATCACGCACTACACGCGCATCCTGCGCTACATCAAGCCCGACTACGTCCACGTCTTCTCGGCCGGCCGCATCGCGGAGTCCGGCGGCGCCGAGCTCGCCGACAAGCTGGAGAACGAGGGCTACGAGGCATACGCGAAGGGTGGCGCATCCGCGTGACACAGCTGCCGGGCCTCCTCGACACCGAGGCGCTCCGCAAGGACTTCCCCATCCTGGACCGCACGGTCCACGACGGTCAGAAGCTCGTGTACCTGGACAACGCGGCGACCTCGCAGAAGCCGCGCCAGGTGCTGGACGCCCTGAGCGAGTACTACGAGCGCTACAACGCCAACGTCCACCGTGGCGTGCACGTCCTCGCCGAGGAAGCCACGGCACTGTACGAGGGCGCGCGCGACAAGGTCGCGGAGTTCATCAACGCGCCCAGCCGCGACGAGGTGATCTTCACCAAGAACGCCTCCGAGTCGCTCAACCTCGTGGCCAACATGCTCGGCTGGGCCGACGACCCCTACCGGGTGGACCACGAGACCGAGATCGTCATCACGGAGATGGAGCACCACTCCAACATCGTCCCGTGGCAGCTGCTGTCGCAGCGCACGGGCGCGAAGCTGAAGTGGTTCGGCCTGACCGACGACGGCCGCCTCGACCTCTCCAACATCGACGAGATCATCACGGAGAAGACGAAGATCGTCTCCTTCGTGCTGGTGTCGAACATCCTCGGGACGGTCAACCCGGTCGAGACGATCATCCGCCGCGCACAGGAGGTCGGCGCCCTCGTCTGCATCGACGCCTCCCAGGCGGCGCCGCACATGCCGCTGGACGTGCAGGCCCTCCAGGCCGACTTCGTCGCCTTCACCGGCCACAAGATGTGCGGCCCGACCGGCATAGGCGTGCTGTGGGGCCGCCAGGAGCTGCTCGAGGATCTCCCCCCGTTCCTCGGCGGCGGCGAGATGATCGAGACGGTGTCGATGCACTCGTCGACCTACGCTCCCGCCCCGCACAAGTTCGAGGCGGGCACGCCCCCGATCGCGCAGGCGGTCGGCCTGGGTGCTGCGATCGACTACCTGTCCGCGATCGGCATGGACAAGATCCTCGCCCATGAGCACGCGCTCACCGAGTACGCGGTCAAGCGCCTTGCCGAGGTCCCTGACCTGCGGATCATCGGCCCGACCACGGCCGAGGACCGGGGCGCCGCGATCTCCTTCACGCTCGGCGACATCCACCCGCACGACGTCGGCCAGGTCCTCGACGAGCAGGGCATCGCGGTCCGCGTCGGCCACCACTGCGCTCGGCCGGTCTGCCTCCGGTACGGAATTCCTGCGACCACGCGAGCGTCGTTCTATCTGTACTCCACGCCGGCCGAGATCGACGCTCTGGTGGACGGCCTGGAGCACGTACGGAACTTCTTCGGCTGAGGGGCGTGCTGAGACGGTGAAACTGGATTCCATGTACCAGGAAGTCATCCTGGACCACTACAAGCACCCGCACGGGCGTGGTCTGAGGGATGGCGACGCCGAGGTGCACCATGTGAACCCGACGTGCGGCGACGAGATCACTCTGCGGGTGAAGTACGACGGCTCGAAGATCGAGGACGTCTCGTACGAGGGCCAGGGCTGTTCCATCAGCCAGGCCTCGGCGTCCGTGCTGAACGAACTGCTGGTCGGCAAGGACCTCTCCGACGCGCAGAAGATCCAGGAGACCTTCCTGGAGCTGATGCAGTCCAAGGGGAAGATCGAGCCCGACGACGCCATGGAGGAGGTGCTGGAGGACGCGGTCGCGTTCGCCGGTGTCTCCAAGTACCCGGCCCGGGTGAAGTGCGCGCTGCTGAGCTGGATGGCGTGGAAGGACGCGACGGCCCAGGCGCTGGGTTCCGACGCCGCTGAAAGGAAGACGGGATGAGCGACACGGTTGAGATGAAGCCGGCCTCGGAGGAAGAAGTCCGCGAGGCGCTGTACGACGTCGTCGACCCCGAGTTGGGCATCGACGTCGTCAACCTCGGCCTGATCTACGGCATTCACATCGACGACGCGAACATCGCGACGATCGACATGACCCTGACCTCCGCGGCCTGCCCGCTGACGGACGTCATCGAGGACCAGGCCAAGTCCGCCACGGACGGCCTCGTCAACGAACTCCGCATCAACTGGGTCTGGATGCCGCCGTGGGGCCCGGACAAGATCACGGACGACGGACGCGAGCAACTGCGGGCGTTGGGGTTCAACGTCTGAGCAGCCGACCCTTTCGTCGTGAGGCCCCTGGAGCGAATCCGGGGGCCTCAGTCGTTCGGCGTTGAGCCTCAGTCGTTGAGGCCCGCCACCACCTGGAACGCCGAGTCCCGGCGGTACAGGTCGCTGTGGTCGTACGACTCCAGGCGGACGACGAAGTTCCGGTGACGGAGGAAGCGGCCGGGGTAGTTCACGGACTCCAGCATGACCGCGCCGGAGGAGGACGCGGGGCGGGCGCAGAAGGTGGCGTCCTGCTCGAAGAGGCGGGAGCCGTCGTCGCGTTCGGAGCGCAGGACGAAGTTGCGGTGGCGCAGGTAGCCGCCGTCGGCGGTGGCGAAGGAGTAACAGGACGACTTCGCAAGGCCCTCGACCACCTTGAAGATGGCATCCTCGGCGGCCGAGGCGGAGGTGATCGGGTCGACGGTCACGTAGTCGTCGGTGGCGTGCCAGTAGCGGTCGGGGTAGTTGACCGCGCGGACCGACTTCAAGCGGGAGACGGGGGCCGGTGAACTCTCCTCCGGTGCCGTCGGCTTGGACCGGTCGGCGGAGGGCGTGGGCGTGGAGCTGTGCCGGGGCGGCGCCTTCGTGGTGGGGTCGGGGGAGGACAGGCCGCCCTTGCCCTTGGGGGGAGCCGTCGTACTCGGTGAGGGTGAGCCGAAGGAGATCAGGCCGGGCAGGGTGGCGTTGACGGGGGTCTGCGGAGTGCCTGACGCTTCGTCAACTTCCCTGTCCGTCATGACGATCGCCGTGACACACGCGGCGACGGTGGCCACCGCGAGGGTGCCGGCCAGCCAGAGCCGTCGCGTCCCCGGTATCCGGGAGGTGTCAGGTGCCCAGCCTTTCTCCCAGGGCTGGTTCCGCGGAGGGCGTGGCGTGGTGTCTGGCATGCACTGTCCTTCAGCGGCGCCCATGAACGACAGGGCAGGCCGCGGCTGCGAAGACCCGGTATGTGAACGGTGAAACAGTAGTGGACCAAGGGGGCCGGGAGCAGCCTTTTGGAGAGAGCGGTTTCCGCATACGCGGTCAGCGCCGCCCCTCCCGTTATGTACGCTCGTACACATGGGATACCTGACCCTCATCGGCGCCATCGCGGCCGAGGTGGCGGCGACGACCGCCATGAAGTACAGCGACGGCTTCAGCAAGCTCTGGCCGTCCCTTCTGACGTTCCTCGGCTATGTCGTCTCCTTCACCCTGCTCGCCCAGACCCTCAAGACCGTCGGCATAGGCACGGCCTACGCGATCTGGGCCGGCGTGGGCACCGCGACGATCGCCGTCCTCGGGCTCTGGCTGTTCGACGAGGCGCTGACCTTCACCAAGGTCGCCGGCATCCTGCTCATCGTGGGCGGCGTGGTGGTGCTGAACCTCGGGGGAGCGCACTGATGGCCAGGCGCTACGACCCCGAACGCCGCCAGCGGATCATCGACGCCGCCATCCGGGTCGTAGGACGCAGTGGTCTCGCCGGACTGACCCACCGCACGGTCGCGGCGGAGGCCGACGTACCGCTGGGCTCCACCACATACCACTTCAAGACCCTGGACGACCTGATGGTCGCCGCCCTCCGCCAGGCCAACGAGGGCTTCGCCAAAGTCATCGCCTCACGCGGCGCCCTGGAGAACCCGGACACCGACCTGGCCTCCGAACTCGCCGCCGCGACGGGCGAATGGCTCGCGGGCGACCGCACCGGCGTGGAGCTGGAGTGCGAGCTCTACCTCGCCGCCCTGCGCCGCCCCGCCCTCCGCCCCGTCGCCGCCGAATGGGCCCAGGACCTGGCCGACCGCCTCACCCCGCGCACTGACCCGGTCACCGCACGCGCCCTGGTCGCGCTGCTGGACGGCATCTGCCTCCAGGTACTCCTCACCGATGAGACGTACGATGAGGAGTACGCCCGCGAGGCATTGGCGCGGATCATTCCCTCTGGCCCGCGCCAAGCTCCTTGACGACGGCCAGTGCCGCCGCCACGCTCCCCACCACATCGGTGACCGGGTACTGCACGTCCCGGACGACTCGCTCCCGGTCGACGACCAGTGTGAGCCGCTTCAGCCGGTCCGCCCCCGCAGCCCGGAACGTCGGCAGCCTCAACCCCGCGACCAGGGCCAGTCCGGAGTCCGACAGCAACGGAAACCCCAGCCGCTCCTTCTCCGCGAACGCCCGCTGCTCGTCCGGACGTTGAGTGGACACCCCGTGCACACTCGCCCCCGCCGCGCGGAACTCACCGAGCCGGTCCCGGTACGTACAGGACTCCAGAGTGCAGCCCGGCGCACCGGGAATCTCCGACCACCCGGGCGGATAGGAGTCGGCGCGCGCGTAGGCCCCCGGGAAGCAGTACAGAACAGTGAACGGGCTCTCCGCCGCAACGGGATCGAGCAACTCCCCGCCGTCATCGACAAGGAGCAGCTCGGGAACCCGCGTGCCCGTCAACTCGTGCACCCGCCGCGCCTCGACGGACGCCTCCGCCGCCGTGGCCGTCGTGCTCCCGTCCCCCAGAACCCAGGCATCTCCCCAGTCCTGAAGGGCGACGAGTACGGGCAACAGGGCAAGGCCGCGCGGGGTGAGTCGGTACTCGTACCGCACAGGGCGCTCCTGATAGGGCACCCGAACCAGCACATCGGCCTCTACCAGAAGCCGTAGCCGCTCGGTCAACACCTTTCTGGACAGCCCGAGTTCACGCTGCAGCTCGTCGAACCGGTGCACTCCGCGCGCGGTGTCCCGCACGATCAGCAGGGTCCACCAGTCGCCGACGACGTCCAGGGCCTGTGCGATGGCGCAGGTGGAGTCCTCCAGGCGAGTCCTGCGTGCCATGGCCGCGTACGTCCCTTCCGCCACCGATCGCCGGTCGGTCGCCGGTCGGTCGTCGTTCGATCGTCGTTGACCCGAGGCTGTCATGCTGACACAGTGAGTTCCCAAAAGGAACTCACTGGGGGGATGCGTGCTCAAGGACGTACCGAGAACTGTCTGGCTACTGGCCTGCGGCACCTTCGCCAACATGGCCGTGAGCGTGAGCTTCGCCTACCTCTTCCTCTACCTCACCGGGCCCCGGGGCCTCGACACGGCAGAGGCCGGCCTGCTCAGCGGGGTCGGGGGCATCGGTCTGCTCGCGGGCAACTTCACCGGCGGCTGGTACGGCGACCGCTTCGGCCACCGCCGCGTGCTGCTGACTGGAGCCGTCACATCCGGCCTGCTCCTGGCCGCCGTCCCTCTCCTCCCGACACCGGCCCTGTACGCCGCACTGCCCCTGTGCCAGTACGCCGCGGGTGTCCAGCGGGCGGCCAACTCGGCGCTCGTGGCCGTCATCGTGCCGGAGGGGTCCCGTCGCCAGGCCTTCGCCGTCGTACGGGCTGCGGCGAACGGCGGCTTCACCGTCGGCCCCCTGCTCGGCGCGGTGGTCGCGACCAGGTTCTCGTACGACTGGCTCTACGTCGCCGAAGGCCTGGGCAGCCTGACGCTGGCCTGCTGGACGGCTCGAGTGGTCCCACCGCGAGGCGCCGCACGGTCCCCCGGCGGTACCGGTCGGGTCTGGCCGGAACTGCGCGCACGCCCGGCCGTACTGATCCTCCTCGCGGCGATCCTGGTCACCGACGTGGTCTACCGACAGCAGTACTCCACCTACCCGCTCTTCCTCGCCGACCACGGCATGGACACGCGCACCTACGGGGCACTGCTCGCGATCAACGGCGCCGTGCTGCTGTGCCTGGAGTTGCCCGCCGCGCTGGCGCTGCGGCGACGGTCGCCGCTGCGCATCGTCGGCACCGGCCTGTTGCTCGTGGCCGCGGGATACGGCGTGCTGCTGCTGGGCGCAGGCCTGGTGACGGCGGTGACGATGATGACTCTCCTGACCCTCGGCGAACTGCTCTACAAGACAACGGCGACGGCCTACGTGGCCGACCAGGCTCCCGAGCACGTGCAGGGCCGCTTCCAGTCCCTCTACGCCGGCGTGTCCATCAGCGGCACGGTCCTGGCGGCACCCCTGGGCGGAGCGCTGTACGAGAGGGCGCCCGGGATGCTGTGGCCGGTGTGCGCGGGACTCGGCGCGGTGGCCGGCATGGCCGTACTGGCGGCAGCCACAGGCCGACGGGCCCCCACGGCCACCCCCACCGGCCGTCTGGCACCCACAGGCCACCCCCACCGGACCGCCACCTGAGACGCCACCCCCACCGGTTGGCCCACCCCACCCCCCGCCGGTTAGGTTGCCCTCATGACCGACACGACTGCACCCAGCACCACCACTACCGGCGGAGCCGTTGCCGCCGGCCTCGCCACGATCGCCGCCGACGGCACCGTCCTCGACACCTGGTTCCCCGCGCCGGAGCTCTCCGCCGAGCCCGGCCCGTCCGGCACCGAGCGGCTGTCCACCGAGCGGGCCGTGGAACTCCTCGGCGAAGGCGCCGCGAAGGCGATCGGCCCGGACGCCCGCCGTGGCGTAGAGGTGGTAGCGGTCCGTACGGTCATCGCGTCGCTCGCCGAGAAGCCGACCGACGCGCACGACGTCTACCTCCGCCTGCACCTCCTCTCCCACCGCCTGGTCAAGCCGCACGGCCAGAGCCTGGACGGCATGTTCGGCTTCCTCGCCAACGTCGCCTGGACGTCGCTCGGACCGGTCGCCGTCGACGACATCGAGAAGGTGCGCCTGAACGCGCGCGCCGAGGGTCTCCACCTGGCCGTGACGTCCGTCGACAAGTTCCCGCGCATGACGGACTACGTGGCGCCCAAGGGCGTCCGCATCGCCGACGCCGACCGCGTCCGCCTGGGCGCGCACCTCGCCGAAGGCACGACGGTCATGCACGAGGGCTTCGTCAACTTCAACGCCGGCACCCTCGGCACGTCGATGGTCGAGGGCCGCATCTCCGCGGGCGTCGTCGTCGGCGACGGCTCGGACATCGGCGGCGGCGCGTCCACGATGGGCACCCTGTCCGGCGGCGGCAACGTGATCATCTCCATCGGCGAGCGCTGCCTCATCGGCGCCGAGGCGGGCGTCGGCATCCCGCTCGGCGACGAGTGTGTGGTCGAGGCAGGCCTCTACGTCACCGCCGGCACCCGCGTCACCATGCCCGACGGCCAGATCATCAAGGCCCGCGAACTCTCCGGCGCCTCCAACATCCTCTTCCGCCGCAACTCGGTCACCGGCACGGTGGAGGCCCGGCCGAACAACGCGGTGTGGGGCGGGCTGAACGAGATCTTGCACAGCCATAACTGATGGGGTGGCCGTGACTTGCGGCCGCCTGTTCGATCAATGTCCTGACCTGACCTGCTGCTGAGCTGTCGGCAGTTGTCGGCGTTGGTCATCGTTGAGCGCCCTTCCACGGCCCGGGGAGGGCGCTCTTGCGTGACTCGGACACCGATGCCAGACGTGGTTGCCGCGTGTCGCTGCGGTCCGCGCTCGTTGATGTCAGCGTTTGGATATCAGCGGAACAGCTCAGGCACCGGGCAAGCCTCCAAGGACTCGTCCGGCCGGTCGGCCCAGCGCCACCAGACATGCCGACGAGTACACCGCGCCACAGCGACCGGCCTTAACGGAGTGACCGCTTCGTTCCCGAAGCAATTCGAGCACCTTGTAGCGCAGTTAGACACTCAGCCGCTTGGCTCGGCCGGCCCCTATACTCCTCTGTGCTGTCCTGCCGTGCCCCACCACCTGCACGAGACGGAACGGTGCACCCCTCCCCCCACTCCCCTGACCGCCGAGTCACCGGAGCCCCGGAGAAAGGTGCGCCATGCGACGTACCACAGTCCTGACCCGCTTGTGCGGCGGTGCCGCGCTCGTCGCGGTTGCCGTCGCGGTCGGTCTCATCCTCGTACGGCATGACGCTCCCACCCCCAGGTGGGACGTCATCGAGGCGCTGGGGCTCGCTGCCCTGGCCGCCGGCGGCTGGGTACTCGCGTGCCGGGCGGCTCCCACGCTGCAGGTTGAGTCGACCGTGCCGGCGCAGGCCTCGATCCCGCGCTCGCTACGCAAACCGCCCCACGACTGGGGCCTGGCGGCGGGCGTGGTGCTGACGATCGTCACTCCGCTCGCCGTGCTGCGGTTCGGTTTCACTCTGTACGAGGGGGTGCTGACGGGCTTCGTCGGCATCGTCGGCATGGGCCTCGGCTTCTGGCTGCTCGTCTACGTCGCGACCGACCTGCTGGGGCACCGGCTGGGCCCCCGCCAGCGCGTCCTGTGCGCGGACGCCGCCGCAGGGCAGGTGCACGCTGTGCGTGTGCGGATCGGGGCGCCTGTCTGGAAGCGGTACGAGAAACGCGGCGACAAGCCCGGCACGACCAAGGCCGAGCACATGCAATGGCTTGAAGTGTCACCGGTCGAGGGTGGCGTCCCGCTGCAGGTCTACCCGATGTATCCGGCGGGCGGCGGCACCGGCCTGACCCGCACAACCACGGACCTGCTCCAGGCCGGACTTCAACTCGCGGACCACCACGCCTGGTTGTGCCTGCCGACGCGCTGGAAGCTGATCAAGAAGGGGCTTCCCGCAGCTCTCGTCGCCGACACTGGGCACGTAGTATGGGGCGAGCTTTCCCGCGATGCCGCCCGCCAGTACCTCGCCGACCGCACCAACGGTGCCCCCGTCAACCTGCACCCCACCTCGCCCGAACGCCCGAGCCTCGCCCTGCCCGGCCGCGCGAAGTTCCGCCAGGATCTGCACGGACGCCAACTCGTCTGGCTCCTTGCCGCATTCGCACTCGCCGCACCGGCCCTGCTCGGCGCCGTGGCGGACTTCCCCGGCTCGTTGCTCTGCCTCGGTTCGACGGTGGCCGTAACCGCCTCCGGCCTGGCCGTCACCCGCCGCGCCGGCGAAATGCCGGGCGCGATCGGCTGGACGGTCCGCGAAGGCCGGGACCCAGCGATCCGGTAGACAAGGCCGTGGTGCGGGAAGCGGAGCAGGCGGCCCGCAGTTGGACACTCATTGCGCCCCTTGACGCGAGCTACGGGCGGGACGGTCATCCCTGCGCATGGAGAGCGACCC
The DNA here is from genome assembly GCF_017948455.1 of Streptomyces sp. GESEQ-4. GTDB lineage: Bacteria > Actinomycetota > Actinomycetes > Streptomycetales > Streptomycetaceae > Streptomyces. The sequence continues at coordinate 160,458 of NZ_JAFFSU010000009.1, read as the reverse complement.
ACGACGACATCGACTGGCCTGCTCCCGATCAGTGTTAGCTCTGTCGGCGCGACTCTTCCAGGAAGTCTTCGGGGGGATCTTTCAGGAATTCTGGGGTAAACCAGTCACGGGACGATCGAGGCACAGAGAGCAAAAGGATCATCGTGATCCCGCCATAGACCGCGAATCCCTGAATGATTGCCACGACCTTGGCTCCACGGTTGCCTTGCCACAGGCCTAGGGCTGTCATGCCAGGCAGGAACCCCAGAAGGACGAACAAGAGTATGGCTGGGTCGCCCTTTGCCAGGGCTCCGACCACACTCATCAGGAGAAGGAAGACGGCTGGCAGGGCCCAGAGCACAACCGCTGCGATGACCGGTGCAGGTGGTCTCTTTTTTGCATCTACGGACACGCGACGGAAGGTATCGGCACAGGCGCGGGACCGGTCCCGGATCGCGTTTTGCGGTCTCAGCCACAACTGAACCCACCCGTACGGGTACACACCGCGCCCTCGTTGCGCACGATCGGGTTACTCAACGTGACCTGATCAAGGTTTAGGCAGATGAACGGGTGGACGCAGCGTCCGATCAACTGCCGAACCGCGTATCACGTAGCAAGGGACTGAGCGATGACGAACGAGCGGGCGAGGACCGTGGCACGGCTGCTGACCGGGGCGGTCACCGCGGTGATGGTGTGCTGGCTCCCGGCGGGTGCCGCGCACGCCGACGAGACCAACACGGCCTCGCACAACGGCCCCCGGGTCGGCCTGATCAACGTCGGCCAGGTGGATGACCCGATGGAGGACGTACTGGAGCACTTCCTGCTGTTCGGCGACGGCTACCGCTGGGGCTGACGCCGGCAGCACCCGTAGCCGTAGCCGGGCGTACGTACCCGTACCCGACCCGGGGGCCGTACCGCACTCACGCGGCACGGCCCCTCGGCCTTTCTCATCAGCCGGCAGCCATGAACTCCCCGTACGCCGCTAGCAGTCCGTCGACCGCCCCCCGGCCGGCGGGTCGCAGCGGGGCGCGGACCGGGCCCGCGGGCTGGCCCAGTTCATTGAGCAGGGCCTTCGTCGTGACCGTGCCGGGCAGGCTCGACGACATCATCAACTCGATGAGGGGAGTGGCCCGTTGCTGGCGGCGGGCCGCCTCCGTCGTGTTTCCGGCGTCGAACGCGTCGAGGACGGAGCGGAGTTGGCGGGGGACGACGTTGGCGACCGTGCTGATGTAGCCCGTCGCGCCCACCGCGTACAGGGCGAGGTTGTGTTCATCGCAGCCGGCGTAGTACGCCAAGTCGGTGCGGGCGAGGACCTTTTGGGTGCCGAGGAAGTCGTACGAGCAGTCCTTGACCGCTACGACTCGGGGGTGCTCGGCCAGCCGGATCACGGTGTCCGGCTCGATGCGGATGCCGGTGCGGCCGGGGATGTCGTACAGGACGACCGGCAGTCCGGCGGCGTCGGCCACCTCGCGGAAGTGGGCCTCTACGGCGTCCTGCGGGGGCTTGCTGTAGTAGGGCGCGACGACCAACAGGCCGTCCGCGCCCGCCTTTTCGGCCTCCAGCGCGAGTTCGATCGTGTGCCGGGTGTCGAAGGTGCCGACGCCCGCCACGATCGACGCCCGGTTGCCGACCGCCTCCCGGACCGCCGCGACGAGCGCCGACTTCTCGGCGTTCGTGGTGGTCGGGGACTCGCCCGTCGTACCGGAGAGCACCAGTCCGTCGCAGCCCTCCGACACCAGCCGCTCGGCGAGCCGCTGCGTGCCGTCGAGGTCGAGCGCGCCCTCCTCGGTGAAGGGCGTGATCATGGCGCAGAGGGCGCGGCCGAAGGGGGAGCCGGAAGTCGTCATGGCAGTAGTCTCGGCAGGGCGATCGCGTAGCTCCACTTAATTCTGCTACGAGGTATGGGTAAGGGTTGCTGCGACAACGGGGGGACGGGGCGCGCACGATTGTCCCGAGGCCCTATGTCCAAGCCCGCCCCTCATGGGTCACCATGGCCCAGACGGTCAACCGACGGCAGGTCATGGGAGGCGTCATGAAGCTCGGCAAGGCACTCGCCACCGGGGTCGCGGAAGAGCGGCCGGTCAGCCACGAGGAAGAACTCGAACTCCCTGAAGAGATCACGGAAGTCGAGGCGTCCGCGCCTGAAGAGGTGCCGGCCGCGCGATGAGACTGCGGCTTCCGGAGGAACGCCCGACGGAGCCGCCGACCGGATACAAGATCGCCCACCCGATGCTGTCCCAGGACGGCACCCGGGCCGGGTTCACCGGTGTGTCGCTGGGCGGCGCGCTGCCGTACGGGGTCCTCGACGAGGCCCGGTGCGTCTACGGACTGCGGCACCGCGCGCCGCACCGCCGCTGCGACTGCGGTTTCCACTGCGTGCATGACCGTACGGCGGCCGAGGCGCTGCTCACCACCGCCGAGCACCGCGCGGCCGTGCTGCTCGAAGTCTCCGTCCTGGGCGCCTACATCAGGTTCGAGCGCGGATTCCGGTACGCCCGGCAGCGGGTGCGCACCGCGACCGTCGGACCTTGCGCGTGCGGCACCGTCGCGGTGGCCCTCGCCGACGCTGGCTGGGGCAGGCCCGGCTGGTACGCGCTGGCCCCCTCCTGCGGGGGCTGCGTGCGCGGTCGTACGTCCGTGTCGCTCGCCGGGTTCGCGCGGCTGGCGGGGGAGGGGCTGCGGGTGATCGCGGGAAGCGGCGGTACGGCGATCTCGGCGGCCGGCCTCGATATGCCCGAACTCGTCGCGGAGGCGGCCCTGTTGCAGGCCCGGCTCGACTGGTTCCAGACCCAGCTGGCCCGGCTCGGCGAGCGCGGGACGGGCGGTGGCGGGAAGGGGTAGTGGGGGCAGGTGCGGGTACCCGGGTGTTCCGAAGAGGCAGGGCACCACCCGGGAAAGGCACCACGATGACGCACAGGACAGCACCGGAGGTCACGGGCGGCGGGGCCAAGGGCCCCGACGAACTGCGGCAGCAGCTCGAACACGCCAGGGGCCGACTCGGCCGTACCGTTGAGGAGTTGGCCGACAAGACTCACCTGAAGACCCGCGCCGCCGACCTCAAGGACAAGGCCGGCGCGATGACCGTGCAGTTGCGCAGCAGCGCCACCAAGGCCGGACACACCGTGGAGCACAACGTCCCGCGCCCCGTCGCGAACGTCGTCCAGGCCGGCCTGCGGCACCCCCGTCCGGTCGTCGTCGCCGGCGCCGCCGCGGGCGCGGTGGTCGCGGCGGGCCTGCTGCGGCGCCGCCACAACGGCCACCACTGAGCCGCGCCGCGTCAGTTCCGGTCGTCCGCCGCGGGGAGTCCGGCGGGGAGTCCCACTCCGCCGAGGACGGTGAGGTCCGTGCGCTGCGGTGGCGACGACAGCAGCGCCAGGACGTCGGCTGGGGCGGGGGCACCGGCGGTCGGCGGTGCGGTCAGGGCTGTGCGACGGATCAGGCCGGCTGCAAGAGACGGCGCCTCATCGGTGCAGGTGAGCGAGGGTGATGGGGGAGCGTGCAGCTGCACGGCGGAGAAGAGAGTCGACGAGATGGGGGAGTCGGCGACTGACGGCAACGCGGCAGATGTGCTTGCCAGACCCCGCGACGCCGGCATGATCCGGACAGGCCCTTCTGCCGCCTGTGCGTTTGGGGGAGACGGTAGTGCGCGGGCGGAATCGGCTTGACCTGAAGCTTGGTTGAGGTCGGAGGGTGGTCGGTGCAGGCATCGCCCATCGATCAGGAGACCGACATGACCCGCCGTACCGACGCCCACCCCGACCTCACGCGCCCGGAGGTCGGCGCACCCTTCTTCAGCACCTGGCGGGTGGGGACGCCCGAGCGGCAGCGGAAGGCCGTCGAGGCGATCGCGGCCACATGGGAACGCCGTCCGTGGCCCGCCCCTGACCTGCTCGGGTACCACGTCTACACCGGGCACGACGGCACAACCCTGATGCACTACTCGCAGTGGGCGAGCGAGCAGGCCTACGAGGCTTTCCGGAAGACCCACCGGCAGGAGCGCAACGACGAGATCGACACCGCGGTGCCGGGCATCGAGCGGCTGCACCTCGGCCGATACCGGCGCTACCGCAGCGGCGTCCGCGACGGCGACACGCGTACCCCCGGGTGCATTGTGATCGTCGACATCGAATTCGAGGGACCCGACCCCGACCGGCAGCGCGCCTGGGTGGACGCGGTCTTCGACGCGCTGGAGAGCGAGGCCAAACCGCACCCCGGCGGGATGTCCGCCCACTTCCACCTGAGCACCGATGGCACCAGGGTCCTCAACTACGCCGAGTGGGAGAGCGCCCAGGCGCATATCGACGCGCTCGCCGCGCCGGGCGACGGGATCGGCTCGGCCACGGCCGAGTGGCAGCGCGTACAGAGCTGGCCTGGGCTGAAGGGCAGCACGGTCAGCCGCTACGACCATGCCCTCGGCCTCATCCCCGGCTGACCCGGCTGACTCGACTGACCCCACCGAACACCCCCACCGAACACTCCCAACACCGAACACTTCCCCCTCCTGGACAAAAAAAGTTTTCGGTGAGACCGTGGACCCATGCTGGACGTGACCGTGATCGAAGACCCCGAGGCCGCAGCCATATCCCTGGACCCCATCAGGGCCCGGCTGCTCGCCGAGCTGGCGGCCGGGCCAGCGTCGGCCGCCATGTTGGCCGGCAAGGTGGGGCTGCCCCGGCAGAAGGTGAACTACCACCTCAAGGCGCTGGAGCGGCACGGCCTGGTCGAGCTGGCCGGAGAGCGCCGCAAGGGCAATGTCACCGAGCGGCTGATGCGGGCGACCGCGGCGTCGTACGTCATCTCGCCGCTCGCGCTCGCCGCCGTGCAGCCCGACCCGGACCGCTTCCGGGACCAGCTGTCCGCGCGCTGGCTGCTGGCGGTCGGCGCCCGGCTCGTCCGGGACGTCGGTTCGCTGATCACCGGCGCGGCGAAGGCGCGTAAACGCCTCGCCACCTTCGCGCTGGACGGTGAGGTGCGGTTCGCCTCGGCCGCCGACCGGGCCGCCTTCATCGAGGAACTCACCGCCGGCGTGAGCGGACTGCTCCGCAAGTACGACGCCCCGGACGCCGAGGGCGGCCGCGACCACCGGATCGTCGTGGCCTTCCATCCCACGGTCAAGCCTGAGACCACCCACGAGAGTCAGTGACCCAGGAGCGCACCATGTCCAAGGAATTCGAGATCGCCCGCGAGTTTGAGGTCGACGCCACGCCCGAGGAGGTGTGGGAGGCCGTCACTGCCGGAACGGGTGGGTGGCTGTGGCCGATGGAGGCGCCCGAGCCGCGTGAGGGCGGCAAGGGACCCTTCGGATCCACGATCACCGCCTGGGACCCGCCGCACCGCTACACCAACCGGGTCGAGGACGTCGACGGGATCTCCGAGCAGACCGCCAACCAGCTCGACTACACCATCGAGCCGCGCGACGAGGGCCGGCGCGCCTGGGTGCGGTATGTGCACAGCGGCATCTTCGTCGACGACTGGGACAACCAGTACGACGGCGCCAACCGGCACACCGACTTCTACATGCACACTCTGCGCGAGTACCTCACCCGCTTCCGGGGCCGCCAGCTCACCGCCTTCGCCACCTTCGACGGACCCGAGGCCTCCAAGACCTCCGACGCGTTCGTCACCGTGTGCCGCGCGCTGGGGCTCGCCGATGACACGGCGGAGGGGGAGCGCGTGCGGGTGCGGGGTCCGGAGGGCCAAGTCATCGATGCCGTCGTCGACTTCCGCAACCCGTACTTCCTCGGCCTGCGCACGGACGACGCGCTGATCCGCTTCTTCGGCCGCAACCACTGGGACTACATGGTCGGCATGTCCGTGCACGACTTCGCCCCGGACGCCGACGCCAAGACGGACGAGGACATGTGGAAGGGCTGGCTGGACGGGGTGTTCAGCCAGCCCTGAGCACACGGTGTTACGGGCGGAACCGCAGCACCTGCGGGTCGTGGTCGCTGATCTGGTCGTTGAACTCCGCGTTGATGTGCACGCTGTCGTACGTGAAGTCGCAGCTGTAGCGGATCGACGGGGAGATCAGGATCTGGTCCAGGACCTGGCTGTTGCCCTGGTAGTCGTACGTGTAACGCTCGCTCTTCGGCAGCGACTTGATCGCCGACCACAGGGCGCCGTCGGACTCGAGGATCTTCGTGGTGCCGGAGAACTCGAAGTCGTTGATGTCGCCGAGCGTGATCACTTCCGCGTTCCGCTGCTTGGCCAGGATGTCCTTGACGAAGGCGTTCACCGCAGTCGCCTGGGCGTGCCGCTGGGTCTCCGAGCTGCGGACCGGCGGCTGGTACTGCGCGGTCAGACCCTGGTCGCCACCCTTGGAGTTGAAGTGGTTGGCGATCAGGAAGACCGACTTCCCACGGAAGGTGAACTCGCCCACCAGCGGCTTACGGCTGTTCGCCCAAGCCGGGTTGGAGGGGTCGATACGGCCGGGGGAGGCCGTCAACTGCGCCCTGCCGTGCACCTTCGTGACGCCGACGGCGGTCGTCGCGTCGCCGCCCGCACGGTCGGTGAAGGAGACCCGCTCCGGGTTGAACAGGAACACCTGGCGGATGTTGCCGCCGGGCTCGCCGCCGTCCGTGTTGTTCGCCGGGTCGATGGAGCGCCAGTCGTACGTCGGCCCGCCCGCGGCGGCGATCGCGTCGATCAGCTTCCGCACCGTCTGATCGGCGGCCACCGTACCGTCGTTGGCCGAGCCGTTGTTGTCCTGGATTTCCTCCAGGGACAGGATGTCGGGCGACTGCAGGTTGTTCACGATCGCAGCCGCGTGCTCCTCGAAGGAGGAGTCGGACGGGTCGAGGTTCTCGACGTTGTACGTCGCCACCGCCAGCTCGCTCCGGGACTGCTTGCGGGTCGTCTCCCGCTCCAGACCGCCGCTCTTCAGCGTGCCGAGCTCATTGGCGACGAGCGTGTAGCCGCCGAACTGGTTGTAGTCCAGCGGGCCGGAGGTGGCGCCGCTGAGGGTGTCGCCCACGTTCGCGGCCGGGAAGTCGGCGACCTTGCCGAGCGACTGGATCTGCAGCCGGCCGGTGTTCTGCGAGGTGTAGGTGCCGTAGACCGTGCCGCCGCGGCGGTTGCGGTTCTCCCACGGCTTGACCGTGACCCACAGCTCGGTGAACGGGTCGGTGGCGCCGACCACGCGGGTGTCGGAGACCTGGACGTTCATGCCCTCCAGGGACTCGTAGCGGTCCAGGGCGTACCGCGACGGCTGGAGCGGCAGGGCGTTGACCGAACCGTTCGCGGCGGTGTCGCCGGCCGGGGCGTAGGCCGCGGGCACCGACTTCGCGTCGATCCTCGTCGCGGCCGGGAGCGCGTTGCCGCTGGAGACGACGGTGATCGTCGGGCGGGTGATCTCGGTGATCGACTGGTTGCCGGAGGAGGTCCCGCCCGGGACGTACTCCGTGATGGTGCCCGACACGAGCACCGAGTCGCCGGCGGCGACCTCCGGCTTGGAGTTGGTGAAGACGAAGACGCCTTCACTCGTGGCCGGATTGTCGTCCGCGCTCCGATCCTGGATCCAGAAGCCCTTCGAGCCGTAGGCGCGGACGCCGGTGACGATTCCGGCCACGTCCGTGACCGTCTTTCCGGCGTACGGGGATATTCGGGTGCTGCCCTGAATGTCATGGATGCGCACGGTGTCCGCGTGCGCGGGAGAGGTCAGGGCGATGGTGGACGCCGCGGAACAGACGGCGGCGACGGTGAGCGCGGCGAGGCGCGTGGAACTCCTGCTCGGCAAGGGATCCCTCCGGGGATGTGCGTGGGCGCCGGGACGAGAGTGGTGCGAGGTGGTGCAGGGGTGGCACGTGAGGCGCGTATGACGCGCGTAGAAAAGAGTGAACAGCCCAGGAAAGAGTGAACAGTTGTCCCCCTGTTTCTACGCGCGTCAATCTCCTGCCTGATCACGCCAGTTGTCAAGGTTTCAGCCATGTACAGGGCCTGACCGGGAGATGAACCGGGCGGCATGGGTGTAAATCCGTCTACGCTGAGCGTCTAAGTGGTAGAACGCGCCCGAGGAGAACCAGTTCATGTCTGACAGCTCCCCCCTGCCGCCGGTGCGGCTGCACCCCGAAGCGGAGCTGGCGCGGGACGCGCTGTCCACGCCGTTGCTGTCCCGGGCCGCACGGCTCGCCCGCTGGGCCGGACCCGAGACCCGCGTCGACGCCGGCGGCGGGCTCGTCGACGAGCAGTTGCCGGCCGCCGCCGAGACCCTCGGGCTGACCGGCGACGACGCCGCCGCCTGCGCCAGTGAGGCCTGGCGGGTCGCCGTCGACACCGGGCTCGTCGAGATCGCCGACGAGGAGGAGGGCACGGTCGTGACGGGCGACGACCTCGCCCTGCTCACCGGCGGCTCGCCCCACGACGTGCTCGCGGTGTGGCTCGGAGCGCTGGAGACGGTGCTCGCCGACGCCAGCGTTCCGGACCTCGACGACCTGGTCGAGGCGGTCGACGAGGGCGGTGGCATCGACTTCTCCGCCCTCGACTGGGACCCGGAAGCGGAGGCGCAGTTCCTCGACGGAGTGCTGGCGAACCTGTATGTGCTGACGGTCAGCGAGGACGGTCCGGGCGGCGGTCCGATGCCGCTGCCCGCGCTCGCCGCGTCCATGATCGTGCCCAGCGACATGGGGGAGCCCACCAACGACGTCCTGGAGCAGGTCTCCGACGCGATGATGCGCCTCGACGACCAGTTCCGGATGCTGGCGCCCGTCGGTCTCGTCGAGTTCCAGCCGGTCGACGAGGCGCTGATGGCCGACGCCGACGAGGAGCCCGCGGCACCGGTCGACGACACGGACGTCTCCCGCTACGGCATGGTCACGCTGACCCCGCTCGGGCTCTACGGGCTGCGGGCGCGGCTGCTGGAGGCCGGGGTCGAGGCGCCGGCCGTCGGCGACCTCGCGGACAAGGGCGCCGACGCGCTGCTCGACGGGACCTCCGTCTTCCCGCCGGCCGCCGCGCAGGCCGAGACCGAGCAGTGGCTGGCCCGCCGCGAACCTCTCGCCGCGGCGCGGGAGTTGCTGGCCGCGGCGCGCGGGTCCGACGAAGGTGCCCCACTGCGGAGGCTGCGCTGCCAGCAGGCACTGTCACTTGTCGGCGCGGAGGCCGAGCCCGCGCTGCGGGAGGTGCTCGACGACGCGGAACTGGGCGGGCTGGCGAGGGTCTGGCTCACCGAGCACGGGGCGCCGGACGTGCCCGCGCCGTCCGAGGCGATGGTGTTCTGGCTGACCATCGACACGGTTGCCGCGCAGCTGGCGGCCGAGGGTAACTCCGAGGAGTTGCGGGGGCTGGTGGAGGGGCTCGCTCAGCAGCACGGGGGGTTCTTTGCTGCGGCTTGGCGGGTGGAGCATCCGGCGACTGCGGATGTGCTGGAGGCGATGGGGCGGTTGCATCCGGACAAGCGGGTTGCGAAGGAGGCGCGGAAGGCGGCGTTCAAGGCGCGGTCGCAACAGGGGGGTTGAGCAGGTGTTGCGGGTGCGGGTGGGTTGTGGCTGGTCGCGCAGTTCCCCGCGCCCCTGGGGCGTTGGTGGAAGCGTGTGTTCCGAAGATTTCCGGTGTTTAACTGCCGTTCAGACGTGAGCGAGAACGTGGTGGCCGAATACCGAGGTTCGCCACCCTCCACGGCATACCCACCGTTACAGGAGTACGCATGTCGCTCACCCGTAGGGACTTTGCCAGAAGCTCCGCGATCACCGGTGCCGGTGTCGCGCTCGCGGGCAGTGTCGGCGCCCTCGCCACCGCACCGAACGCGCTCGCCTCCACCGACGTCGAGGGCGAGGCCGAGGGAACGGACGCCGCGTATGGCCGGGTCGGGTACGGGCCGCTGATCCCCGACCCCGACGGCATCCTCGCGCTGCCCGCCGGCTTCACGTACCGCGTCATCACCTACAGCGGCAGGACCAAGCTGGAGTCGGGCGAGACCACCCCGTCCAACCACGACGGCACCGCCGCCTTCGACGGCCCGCGCGGCACCACGCTGCTGGTCAACAACCACGAGATCGGCGGCCCGTACGCCGACGCGGACGCCCCGGTCCCGCTCGCCGAGGGCCTCGTCTACGACCCGGCCGCGGCCGGCGGCTGCACGGTCGTCGAGGTGCGCCCCGGTGGCGAGGTCGCCGAGTGGGTCGGCATCGCCGGCACCTCCACCAACTGCGCTGGCGGCAGCACCCCTTGGAACACCTGGCTCACCTGCGAGGAGACCGAGGACAAGGCCGGATCCAAGGGCATGACCAAGGACCACGGCTACGTCTTCGAGGTCGACCCCTGCGACCGCCGCGCCAACAAGAACCCCAAGCCCATCAAGGCGCTGGGCCGCTACGCCCACGAGGCCGTCGTCATCGACCCCAAGCGCGGCCACGCCTACCTGACCGAGGACGCGTCCAACCCCAACGGCCTGCTGTACCGCTGGACCCCGCCCGAGGGCTTCCGCCACGGTCGCGGCAAGCTGCGCACCCTCGCCGACGACGCGGGCACGTTCGAGGCCTTCAAGTGCTTCGACTCCGGCGGCAAGTTCGTCGACGACCTCTCCCGCGCCACCAAGATCGGCACGGTGTACGGCGTCGACTGGATCGACGTCCCCGACCGTGACGCGAAGACCACCTCCGTACGCAAGCAGTTCACCACCGGCCAGGTCACCCGCTGCCGCAAGCTGGAGGGCATGTGGTGGGGTGACGGCGGCGCGTACATCGTCTCCTCCTACGCCCGCGCGGAGAGCCCCGGACAGCCGCACGACGGCCAGGTCTGGTTCTACGACCCCAAGCGCCGCACCCTCACCCTCAAGGTCCTGCTCGGCGTGAACGCCGACCCGTCCAAGGACGGCGCCTTCGACGGCCCCGACAACATCACCGTCTCCCCGTACGGCGGCCTGATCCTCGCCGAGGACGGCGAGGGCATCCAGCACCTGTTCGGCGCGACGGACAGCGGTCGGACGTACCCCATCGCCCGGAACGACCTGAACATCGGCACCGAAGAGGAGCCCGAGTACAGCGAGTTCGCCGGCGTCACCTTCTCGCCCTGCGGCCGCACCCTGTACGCGAACATCCAGGACCCGGGCATCATGGTCGCGATTACCGGGCCCTGGAAGCGGCAGAAGCGCGGCTGATTAATTCATTGGCCCGGCCCGCGGTACGCCTCCTAAAGTGATGCATGTCCAGGTGCGAAGGCAGGACCTACTTCCACTGATAATGGGGCGGCCGCGGGTTCGAGTCCCGCCACCGGTACAACGCGCCGGTGTAGCTCAGGGGTTAGAGCACCTACGTCGGTTCCGCCGGCCTTGAACTCTGGACACCACAATTTCATGCATGTCACGCACCTCCCGGTGCGCAGGCTGCGGCTACTTCTCTCTCAAAGAATCCACGCCGCCGCCGACTTGATCTCGGGAGGCGCAGCAGATGGTGTGTGCCCGGTGCGCAGGCAACGGTTACTTCTGGGATCAGAGGGTTGCGGGTTCGAGTCCCGTCATCGACTCAGGGTCGGTGTAGCTCAATCGGCAGAGCATCTGACTGTTCCGTCGCCGACCCCAGACCTCGGGCACATTCCATTTGTTGCGCCTCCCCTTGGAAAATCAATGAATTCGGGGGAATTCACCATGGCGCGTTTCAACACCAAGTCCACCAAGGCACAGCCCACTTCCCGCGTGACGTCGACCGGGCGCGTTCTGCGTACCCACCAGGGCGGTCGGGGTCAGGAGCGTGACGCACGCTCCGAGCTCTTTCTCCTCTCGATCGCCAACTTCGTCGCACAGCAGACCTTTTACGAGAGCGGCGAGGCACGCGACGACCGGTTCGCCGCGCTCGTACGCCGGCTCGCCGTCGAGGACCCGGAGTGGACCGCGGGCCTGCTCGGCTGGCTGCGCGGCGAGGGCAACCTGCGTACGGCCGCCATCGTGGGCGCCGCCGAGTACGTGAAGGCGCGGCTCGACGCGGGCGCGACAGACGGCCCGTCCAACCGGCAGGTCATCGACTCCGTGCTGCGCCGCCCCGACGAGCCCGGCGAGCTGCTCGCGTACTGGACTTCGCGGTACGGCCGCGCCATCCCGAAGCCCGTGAAGCGTGGCGTCGCCGACGCCGTACGCCGCCTCTACAGCGCCAAGTCGCTCCTGAAGTACGACACGGCGTCCAAGGGATACCGCTTCGGCGACATCCTGAACCTGGTGCACGCCGCGCCGGACCCTCAGAAGCCGTGGCAGGGCGAGCTGTTCCAGTACGCGCTCGACCGCCGGCACAACCCGGACACGGCGGTGGTGCCCAAGTCGCTGCCCGTGCTGGCGGCCCACCGTGACCTGATGGCACTGCGGCCCGCCAAGCGGCGCAAGGTCGTGACCGGTTCGGGCGGCTCGCAGCGTCTCGCGGACGCGGGCATCACCTGGGAGGCGCTGGCCGGCTGGCTGCAGGGGCCGATGGACAAGGCGGCCTGGGAGGCCGTGATCCCGTCCATGGGTGCCATGGCGCTGGTCCGAAACCTGCGGAACTTCGACGAGGCCGGGGTCTCGGACGAGGTGGCGGCTCAGGTCGCCGCCAAGATCAGCGACCCGGCGGAGGTGGCGCGTTCGCGGCAGTTCCCGTTCCGCTACCTCGCCGCGTACCAGCACGCGCCGTCGCTGCGCTGGTCGTACCCGCTGGAGCAGGCACTCGGTCACTCGCTGGCCAACGTGCCCGCACTGCCGGGCCGCACGCTGGTGCTCGTCGACCGCTCGGGCTCGATGTTCTGGTCCCGGCTGTCCGACCGCTCGGAGCTGAACCGGGCGGACGCCGCGGCGATCTTCGGCACGGCGCTCGCGCTGCGGGCGGCGGACGCGGATCTCGTCGAGTTCGGTACGGGCAGCAACCGGATCCGCTTCCGCAAGGGCGAGTCCGTACTGAAGGTGCTCGACCGTTTCGGCGACCTCGGCGGTACCGACACCACCGAAGCGGTGCGCAAGCACTACAAGAAGCACGACCGCGTACTGATCGTCACGGACGAGCAGGCCGCGTACAGCCACCACGGCGACCCGACCGAGCAGGTCCCCGCCCACGTGCCGGTCTACACCTGGAACCTCGCCGGATACCGGGCGGGCCACGGCCCGTCGGGCCAGGGCAACCGCCACACCTTCGGCGGCCTGTCGGACGCGGCGTTCCGGATGGTGCCGCTTCTCGAGAGCGCTCGGGACGCCGACTGGCCCTGGGCCGCGTAGGCCCCGGCGTGTGCCCCGCACTTCGGTGCGGGGCACACCCTTGTCCGTCGCCATGATTGACATCTAACATTTCAGTTTGTGGAAGCCATACCGCGCACCCTGCTCCGCGACCGTGCCTACGAAGCGATACGGGACGCCATCGTCGCCGGTGAGATCGAGCCCGGTGCGGTCGTGCGGGACGGCGAGTTCGCCGAGCGGCTGGGGCTGTCGCGGGCGCCGGTGCGGGAGGCGTTCTCGCGGCTCGTGGACGAGGGGCTGCTGGAGAGCAAGCCGCAGAGTTATACGCGGGTGACTCCGGTCGTCGCGGCCGACGTACGGGACGCGGCGGCCGTCGTCGGAGCCATGCACGAGCTGGCCACCCGGGTCGCCGTGCCCCGGCTGTTCGCCGCGGACATCGAGAAGATGCGGGCCGCCAACGAGCGGTTCGCCGCCGCCGTCCGCGCGGGCGACGTCGACACCGCCCTGCACGCCGACGACGAACTGCACGACGTCCTCGTCCGCGTCAGCGGCAACCGCGCCGCCGCGGCCACCGTCGCCCGCTACACCCCCCTCATCCGCCGGCTGGAGCGCCGCCGCTTCGGTGAGGGCGGCACCTGCCGGTCGCCCGGGCAGCACGAACGGCTGATCGCGGCCTGCGGGGACAAGGACGTCGACGAGGCGGTCCGCGTCACGGCGGAGATCTGGCGCACCCTCGTGGACCTGGCCGACCCCGACTGAGCCAAGGAGGCTCCATGTCCCTCTCCTCGTACGAGCGTTACCCGCTGCTCTTCGGCCCCTCACCGGTGCACCGGCTGGACCGCCTCACCGAACACCTCGGCGGCGCGTCCCTGTGGGCCAAGCGCGAGGACTGCAACTCTGGTGTGGCGTACGGCGGCAACAAGACCCGCAAGCTGGAGTACCTGGTCGCCGACGCGCTCGCCAAGGGCTGCGACACGCTCGTCTCCATCGGCGGGGTGCAGTCCAACCACACCCGTCAGGTCGCCGCCTGCGCCGCCCGTGCGGGACTCAAGTGCGTGCTGGTGCAGGAGAGTTGGGTGGAGTGGCCCGACTCGGTGTACGACAAGGTCGGCAACATCCTCATCAGCCGACTTGCCGGCGCGGATGTACGGCTTGTGCGCGCCGGGTTCGGGATCGGCTTCAAGGAGAGCTGGGAGCAGGCCCTCAGGGAGGTCGAGGATGGGGGCGGGAAGCCGTACGCCATCCCTGCCGGCGCCTCCGACCATCCGCTCGGCGGTCTCGGTTTCGCCGGGTGGGCGTACGAAGTCGCCGAGCAGGAACGGGAGTTGGGCGTCTTCTTCGACACCGTGATCGTGTGCTCCGTGACCGGCTCTACGCAGGCGGGCATGGTCGCCGGGTTCGCGGCACTGGAGGAGGCGGGTGGACGGCCCCGGCGAGTCATCGGCATCGACGCGTCCGCCGCCCCCGTCCGCACCCGGGAGCAGATCGCGCGGATCGCGCAGGGCACCGGGCAACTCATCGGCGTACAGAAGGAGTTGACGGAAGCGGACGTCGAGCTGGACGAGCGTTACCACGCGGGCACGTACGGGATTCCCGACGAGGCGACGCTCGCGGCGATGCGGCTCGCCGCTCGGACCGAGGGGATGGTCACCGACCCCGTGTACGAGGGGAAGTCGATGGCCGGGATGATCGACCTGGTCTCGCGCGGCGAGATCGGCCGGGACTCCACCGTGCTCTACGCCCATCTCGGCGGGCAGCCCGCGCTGAACGCGTACAGCGCGCTGTTCTAGACGACCGAACGCCGGGCCGCCCCCACGGTTGGGGCGCCCCGGCGTTCGTATCGGCTCGGCTCGGCCGCTACAGCGACTGGGCCGCGGGCTTCACCATGCCCCGCACCGTCCGTGACTTGACGAAGTCGCCCATCGCCGTCATCTCCCACTCGCCGGAGAACTGGCGGATCAGCTTGGCCATGATCACGCCCGTCTGCGGTTCGGCGCTGGTGAGGTCGAAGCGGACCAGTTCCTCGCCGGTCGAGGCGTCCAGGAGGCGGCAGTAGGCCTTGGCTACCTCGGTGAACTTCTGGCCGGTGAAGGAGTTGACGGTGAAGACCAGGCCGGTGACGTCCTGCGGGAGGCGGCCGAGGTCTACGGTGATCACCTCGTCGTCTCCGCCGCCCTCGCCGGTGAGGTTGTCGCCGGAGTGGCGGATCGCGCCGTTCACGATCTGGAGCTTGCCGAAGTAGCAGCTGTCGATGTGGTTGCGCTGCGGGCCGTACGCGATGACCGAGGCGTCCAGGTCGATGTCCTTGCCGCGGTACGCCGGCTCCCAGCCGAGGCCCATCTGGACCTGGGAGAGCAGGGGGCGGCCGCCCTTCATCAGGGACACGGTCTGGTTCTTCTGGAGGCTGACCCGGCCCTTGTCGAGGTTGATCTTTCCGGCGCCGGGGGCGGGGGCGGCCGGGGGCGGGGACATGGCAGGGGCCGGCGGGGTGACCGGGGGCTGCATCGTGGGCGTGGGGGCCGGCGGGGGCGGCGGCGGGGTGACCGGCTGGGGCGGTGCCACGGGAGCCGGGGTGGGCGCCGGTTCCTCCACGCTGACGCCGAAGTCGGTGGCGATGCCGGCCAGGCCGTTGGCGTATCCCTGGCCCACCGCGCGGGCCTTCCAGACGCCGTTGCGCAGATAGATCTCCACGACCACCAGGGCCGTCTCGGCGCCGAGCTGCGGGGGTGTGAAGCTGGCCAGGGCGCTGTTGTCGTCCGCGTTGCGGATCGTGGCCGTGGGTTCGATGCCCTGGAAGGTCTGGCCGGGGGCGTCCGGGCTGGCGGTGACGACGATCTTCTCGATGCCGGGGGGTACGGCCGCGGTGTCGACCGTGATCGCGTCGGGGGCGGTGCCGCCGCCCGAGCGGTACGTCACGCCGGGGCCTGAAGGCTGGTTGTAGAAGATGAAGTCGTCGTCCGAGCGCACCTTGCCGTCGGCGGTGAGCAGCAGGCCCGATACGTCGAGCCGCACCGGGGCGGCGACGTCCACCGTCACGCGCGCGGTGGGAAGAGGGATGTTCGAGCCGGGGGTCATAGCTGTCATGCCCGGTGAACGAGCGAGGGTGTTTTGCCGTTCCCTTACCTGGGGGCCAATCGGCTGAGTGGGTCTTAGCGGCGGTTCAGTGGCGGTTGCGGGGGTGGTTGCGTGCCGTGCGTTCGTTGCCGCGTTTGTAGTTTCCGGTCCAGCGGGCCATGACCAGTTGCGGGTCGGCTGTGGTGACCTCGTGGCGGAACTGGTCCGCTCGGGAGCCGCGCAGGACTGTTGCCTCGCGGCCGGAGTGCGTGATCAGGACGGTGCCGTCCGGGCGGTCCTCGTACTGGAAGCCTTGGGGTCTTGGCATGGTCGCGATGGTACGGGCGCGGGGTGGTGCGGCCTAGCGGTTTCGCCCCCGCCGCCCCTACCCGTCCCATCCCTGGGGGCTGCCGCCCCCAGACCCCCGCTTCGGCCTGAACGGCCTCGTCCTCAAACGCCGGACGGGCTGGATTGTGCGGACCGGCGCCGAGAAGCGAGCGCCAGCGGTCCTGAAAAATCAGCCCCTCCGGCGTTTGAGGAGCGGGGTCCAGGGGCGGAGCCCCTGGCGGGGTGCAGAGGCGGAGCCCCGCGGGGGTCCATGGGGGCGGAGCCCCTGGGGGATGGGACGGGTAGGGGCGGCGGGGGCGATCAAAGGGTTACGGCACTACCACGATTTTGCGGCCGACGCCCGATGCGAACTGGTCCAGTGCCTCCGGGTACCGGTCCAGGGGGATGCGGTCGCTGATGAAGATGTCGGGGTTCAGGACGCCCGTGGCGAAGAGTTCTGCCGCGCGTTCGAAGCTGTGGAGGACGGCCATGGAACCCGTGATGGTGATTTCTTGGTTGTAGATGCGGTACGGGTCGATCGTGACCCGGGTCGCGTAGTCCGCCACGCCGAACTGCAGGAACGTGCCTGCCTTCGCCACCCGTTCCAGGCCGTCCTGGATCGCCGCCGCGTTGCCGGTGGCGTCGATGACGAGGTCCCAGCCCTGGGGGCGGTCGAGTTCGTCGGGGTTCGCGGCGGAGGACGAGACGCCCAGGCGGCGGGCGGTTTCGAGGCGGGTGGGGTTCACGTCCACCACGTCGACGCTCGCCGCGCCGGTCCGCTTGGCCAGTTCCAGCATCATCAGGCCCATCGTGCCGGAGCCGTAGATCAGGACGTGGGCGCCCAGGCGGGATTGCAGGACGTCGTAGCCACGGACGGCGCAGGACAACGGCTCCACCAGTGCCGCGTCCTGTGTGCGGACGTGTTCGGGCAGTCGTACGCAATTCGCCACCGGAGCCACCGCGTACCGCGCCGCACCCCCGGCTGTCGTCACGCCGATCGCCGCCCAGCGTTCGCAGAGGTTGTTGTGGCCCGTACGGCAGTACCGGCACTCGTAGCAGTAGAGGGATGGGTCCACTGCCACCCTGTCGCCTACCGACAGCTCCGTGACCTGGGTCCCCACCCCGACCACCTCGCCCGCGAACTCGTGCCCCGGCACGATCGGCAGCTTCGGGGCGAACTCGCCCTGGAGGATGTGCAGATCCGTTCCGCACAGGCCGCACGCCGCGACCTCGACCACGACGTCGCGCGGTCCTGGCGTCGGGTCCGGGACCTCGGCGACGACGGCCTTGCCCACGGACTCGATGACGGCGGCCTTCATTTGACGGCTCCCAACGACAGGCCCTGGACCAGCTTGTCCTGGGCGGCGAACCCCGCGGCGAGCACCGGCAGGGAGATGACGAGCGAGGCGGCGCACACCTTCGCCAGGAACAGGCCCTGGCTGGTGATGAAGCCGGTGAGGAAGACGGGGGCCGTTTCGGCTACGACGCCTGTCAGCACCCTCGCGAACAGCAGCTCGTTCCAGCTGAAGATGAAGCAGATGAGGGAGGTTGCGGCGATGCCTGGCAGGGCGATGGGGGCCACCACTCGGGCCAGGATCGTCGGGAGCCGCGCGCCGTCCACCCTGGCCGCCTCGATCACCTCCACCGGGATCTCGGAGAGGAAGGACTGCATCATCCAGACCGCGATCGGCAGGTTCATCGACGTGTAGAGGATGACCAGCAGCCAGACGTTGTCGAGCATGTCCGTGTTCTTGGCGAACAGGTAGATGGGCAGCAGGCCCGCCACCACCGGCAGCATCTTCGTCGAGAGGAAGAAGAACAGGACGTCCGTCCACTTCTTCACCGGGCGGATCGACAGGGCGTATGCCGCGGGGAGCGCGAGGAGGAGGACCAGCAGCGTCGATGCCACCGACGCCACCGCCGAGTTGATCAGGGACGGCCAGGGGCTCGCGCCGCCGCCCGCGCCGAAGAACTCGCGGTAGCCGTCCAGGGTGAGGGCGGCCGCGAAGGACGGCGGGTTGGTCGCCGCGTCCTCCTCGGAGTGGAAGGACGTCAGCGCCATCCAGGCGATGGGCAGGAAGAAGACGATGCCGGTCAGCCAGGCCACCAGGCCCAGGCTGATGCCCTTGCGCTTGCGGATGCGTACGGCGATGTCGCTCATGCGCGGCCCACCTCCTCGCGGAACAGGGACGACACGACGCGCAGGGCGAAGGTCGCGATGATGATCGAGCCGATGACCACCAGGACGCCGGCGGCCGAGGCGAGGCCGTTCTCATGGGCCTGGTAGAAGGTCTGGTAGACGGTGTAGGGGAGGTTGGCGGTGCCCAGACCGCCCGAGGTGATCGTGAAGACCGCGTCGAAGTTCTGGACGATGTAGATCGAGCCCAGCAGGGCGCCCAGTTCGAGATAGCGGCGCAGATGCGGGAGCGTCAGGTAGCGGAAGATCTGCCAGTCGCTCGCGCCGTCCACCCGCGCGGCCTCCATCTGCTGCTGGTCGCGGCTCTGCAGGCCGGCCAACAGGATCAGCATCATGAACGGGGTCCACTGCCAGACCAGCGCGGCTTCGACGGCGAGGAGCGGGGTGTTGGAGATCCAGTCCGGCTGTGGGCCGCCGACGTAGTGCAACAGGCCGTTGAACAGGCCGTATTCGGGGTTGTAGAGGACGTGCTTCCAGAGCAGCGCCGCGGCCACCGGGACGACCAGGAAGGGGGCGATCAGCAGCGTGCGGACCAGTCCCCGGCCCTTGAACTTCCGGTCCAGGAGCAGCGCCAGGGCCAGGCCCAGGACCAGGCTGGCCAGCACCACGGCCACGGTGAGCAGGATCGTCGTCCACACGGAGCGGCGCAGGTCCGGGTCGGTGAGGACTTCGGAGTAGTTGGCGAAGCCGGTGAACTCGCGGGCGTCGGGATAGAGCGAGTTCCAGTCGAAGAACGAGATCACCAGCGTGGCCACGAAGGGCAGCTGGGTCACGACGATCATGAAGATCAGGGCGGGGAGGAGGGGGGCACGGGTGGCCCAGGCGCGCATGCGTCCCGAGGGGCGCTTCTCGGCGCGGACGGTTGGTGTGGCGATCGGAGCGGTGGTCGTGGCGGTCATCGTCCCTCGTACTCCTCGGAGATCTTCTCGGCGAGCTGCTGGGACTTGCTCAGGGCCGAGTCGACGGACTGGCGTCCGGCGATGGCCGCGCTGATCTCCTGGGAGACCTTGGTGCCGAGGTCGGTGAACTCGGGGATGCCGACGAACTGGATGCCGGGTGCCGGGCGCGGCTGCACTCCCGGGTCGTTCGGCTTGGCGCCTTCGATGGCTTCCTTCGTCATCTCCTGGAAGGCGGCGGCCTCGGCGCGGTAGTCGGGGTTCTCGTACGTCGACGCGCGCTTGCCCGCCGGTACGTTCGACCAGCCGATCTCGTCGCCGACCAGTTGCTCGTACTCCTTGCTGGACGCCCAGGACACGAACTTCCAGGCCTTGTCGGGGTTGCGGGAGGCGTCCTGGATGCCCCAGGCCCAGGTGTAGAGCCAGCCGGCGGACTCGGTCTTGTCGACCGGCGCGGGCACGTAGCCGACCTTGCCCTTGACCGGGGAGTCGGCGGACTCCAGGGAACCGGCCGCGGAGGTGGCGTCGTACCACATGGAGACCTTGCCCTGGGTCATGTTGTTCAGGCACTCGGCGAAACCGGACTGGGCGGCGCCGGACTCGCCGTGGTCACGGACGAGGTCGACATAGAACTTCACCGCCTTCTCCCACTCGGGGGAGTCGAGCCGGGCCTTCCAGTCCTTGTCGAACCAGGTGCCGCCGAAGGTGTTCACGACCGTGGTGAGCGGAGCCATGACCTCGCCCCAGCCCGGCAGGCCGCGCAGACAGATGCCCTTCATGCCGGACTCGGCGCCGTCCGCCTGCGCGGCGAGGTCCGCCACCTGCTGCCAGGTGGGGTGCGCGGGCATCGTCAGGCCCTGCTTCTCGAAGACGTCCTTGCGGTACATCAGGAAGGACGACTCGCCGTAGAAGGGCTGGCCGTAGAGCTTGCCGTCCTCTGCGGTCAGGGACTCGCGCATCGGCTTGAGGATGTCCTGCTCGTCGTACGCCGGGTCCTTGGCGACGTACGAGTCCATCTCGTGCAGCCAGCCGTTCTTGGCGTAGATCGGTATCTCGTAGTTGGACAGGGTGGCCACGTCGTACTGGCCGGCCTGGTTGGCGAAGTCCTGGCTGATCTTGTCGCGGACGTCGTTCTCGGGGAGGACGGTGAAGTTGACCTTGATGCCGGTCTCTTTGGTGAAGTGGGCGGCGGTGAGCTTCTGGAGCTCCACCATCTGTGGGTTGTTCACCATGAGGACGTTGATCGAGTTTCCGCCCGATCCGGCCCCGCCCGCGCCGACCCAGCAGCCGGTGAGCAGCGGGGCGAGCAGCGTCCCTGCGGCGACCGCGGCGAGTGTGGCTCGCGGCCTCCGACGGCTCTGGGTTCGCATGGATCGCTCCTGAACATTTGGGGAGATAAGGGGTGTTGCCGGGCAGGGGGTGCCCTACAGGAGGTGCATTGGATTTTCAGACCCGGATGACCTGCGGCCCCAGCAGTGAGTAGCGGTGGGCCTCGGCCGTCGGGAGCAGTGTGCTCGTGACGATCGCCTCCACCGCGCCGACCTCGGCGAACCGGCAGAAGCTCACCGCCCCGAACTTGGTGTGCACGCCCGCGAACACGGTGCGCCGGGAGGCGCGCACGGCCTGCGCCTTGACCTCGCTGACGGCGGGGTCGGGGGTGGTCAGACCGTGCTCGCGGGAGATGCCGTTGGCGCCGATGAAGGCGAGGTCGATGACGAAGCCGGCGAGCATCTTCGTCGTCCAGTGGTCGACGGTGGCCAGGGTGCCGGAGCGGACCCGGCCGCCGAGGAGCAGCACCGAGATGCCCTCGACCTCGGCGAGCGTGCCGGCGACCGGCAGGGACGCGGTGACCACGGTCAGCGGCCGGTCCCGGGGGAGTGCCTCGGCGATCAGCTGGGGGGTGAACCCCTCGTCGACGAAGACGGTCTCGGCGTCCCCGAGCAGCTCGGCCGCGGCGGTCGCGATGCGTCGTTTCTCGGGGACATGGCTGGTGGCGCGGAAGGCGAGCGTCGTCTCGAAACCGGCGCTCTCCACGGGATACGCGCCGCCGTGGGTGCGGCGGACCAGTCCGTGGTCCTCCAGGGCGCGCAGATCCCGTCGTACGGTCTCCTTCGCCACGCCCAGCTCGGCGGCGAGCGCGGTGACATCGACCGAGCCGGAGGCGCGAGCGACGCGGACGATCTCCCGCTGACGCTCTTCCGCGGTCTTCTCGCCCATGACCGACACCTGCCTTCGTACGGTGAGCTCCGTTGCCCGTTCGGGCCCGGTGGGACCCATGCAGGAAGTTCTACAGCGGGCGCGCGGCACTGACCAGGCCTGTTGGGGGCCCGATAATGCCCGTGTGTGCCCGTTCGACTCTACCGGTGCCCGCCTCGGACCAGCACGGCTGTCGAGAAGGGCGTGAGATCGGGCATGACCCGTGCCCGGATACGCCGAAGGGCGGGCCCGTTCCGTGCCCGCCCGCCGTAGAAGTGCTCTCGCGTACGTAGGAGTGAAGCAAGTATGAGCGAAGTCGGACGTCAGTACGGCCAGATCGGCGGATCGCTGACGAAGTGGCCGCCGAGGTAGGCGTGCGCCACGTTCTCCGGGTCGAGCTCGCCCTGTTCGGCGACGAGCTTTTCGGCGTACGGCTCGGAGTCGTCCTGTGGTGCGTAGCCGAGGGCCCGCGCGGTGGTCAGGTCCCACCACAGGCGGGTGTTGGCGGAGGAGCCGTAGACGACGGTGTGGCCGACGTGCTCGGCGGTCAGGGCCGCGTGGAAGAGCCGGGCGCCGTCGGCCGGGCTCATCCACACCGAGAGCATGCGCACGCTGGTCGGCTCGGGGAAGCAGGAGCCGATGCGCACGGAGACGGTCTCCAGGCCGTGCTTGTCCCAGAAGAACTGGGCGAGGTCCTCGCCGAAGGACTTGGACAGGCCGTAGAAGGTGTCGGGGCGGCGCGGGGTGTCGATCGGAATGAGGGGGTCTTCGCCCTGCGGGCGGGGCGTGAAGCCCACCGCGTGGTTGGAGGAGGCGAAGACGACGCGCTCGACGCCCTCCTGGTGGGCCGCCTCGTACAGGTTGTACGTCCCCTCGATGTTCGCCCTGACGATTTTCTCGAACGGGGCTTCCAGGGAGATGCCCGCGAGATGGATGATCGCGTCGACGCCCCGGACGGCCTCGCGCAGGGCGTCCTTGTCGGCGAGGTCGGCGACGATCGCGTCCGGCTCTCCCTCGATCGGGCGCAGATCGAGCAGGCGGAGTGTGTAGCCGTAGTCCGGGAGCAGGTCCCGCATCAGGGTGCCGAGCCCGCCGGCGGCGCCGGTGAGCAGAACGGTGCGGGGGGCTGGCATCCTCGGTTCTCCTTGAGTTCAGGGGCCGTATGCATGCACGCACGGTATTCACATTCATGGACAAGCTAGGGATCACCGACCTTGCCCGTCAAGGGTGGCGCACTCCGCGTTCATAAACGTAAACTCCGATCAGAAACCTGCATGCAGTTCCTCCTCCTGTGCAACCGCCCTCGTTCGCAGCCGTCCTCGTTATAGGGAGCGCCCGTGACGCCAGCCCCCCTTGCCGCACGCCTGAGCATCCCCAGCGGGCCGCTGTTCTTCCCCGTCACCGCCTACGGCCCCGACGGCGCGGTCGACCTGGACGTCTACCGCACCCATGTCCGCCGGGGCGTCGAGGCCGGGGCCGCCGCCGTGTTCGCCTGCTGCGGCACCGGGGAGTTCCACGCGCTCACGCCGGAGGAGTTCGAGGCCTGTGTGGGCGCGGCCGTCGAGGCGGCCGAGGGGCGCGTCCCGGTCGTCGCGGGGGCCGGGTACGGCACCGCGCTCGCCGTGCGGTACGCGCGTCTCGCGGCGGCGGCCGGGGCGGACGGGCTGCTCGCCATGCCGCCGTACCTCGTCGTCGCCGGGCAGGAGGGGCTGCTGCGGCACTACCGGGAGGTGGCCGACGCGACCGCGCTGCCCGTGATCGTCTACCAGCGCGACAACGCCGTGTTCACGCCGGAGACGGCCGTCGAACTGGCCCGCACGGACGGCATCATCGGATTCAAGGACGGGCTCGGCGACCTGGACCTCATGCAGCGCGTCGTCAGCGCCGTCCGCACCGAGGCCCCCGGCGACTTCCTCTACTTCAACGGACTGCCGACCGCCGAACAGACCCAGCTCGCCTACCGCGGCATCGGCATCACCCTCTACTCCTCCGCCGTGTTCTGCTTCGTCCCGGAGATCGCCCTCGCCTTCCACCGGGCGCTCGGCTCCGGCGACGACACCACCGCGCACCGCCTGCTGGACGGCTTCTACCGGCCCTTCGTCGACCTGCGCGCCCAGGGCCGCGGCTACGCCGTCTCGCTGGTCAAGGCGGGCGTACGGCTGCGGGGGCTCGACGTCGGTCCGGTACGGTCGCCGCTGCACGAACCGGCCGGGGAACATGTGAAGCAGCTGGCCGAACTCATCGACAGGGGCTACGAGTTGCTGCAGGAGGATGCGTGAAGGCGTCGACATTCGTCTACCCCTGGGACGTGAACGGCGACCCGGAGGCCCCCGGCCGGATCGCCGCGCTCGGCGTGCGGCAGGTGACGCTCGCCGCCGCCTACCACTCCACCCGCGCCCTCACCCCCCGCCACCCGCGTCACCGCATCGTCACCGCCGAGCACGCGGCCGTGCTGTACCCGATGGACGACCGGTGGAAGGGGCGGGAGCTGCGCCCGTACGCGGCCGGTGACTGGGCCCCGGGCGACGCCTACGGCGAGGCGGCCGCCGCGCTCGCTGACGCCGGCCTGGAGGTGCACACCTGGGTCGTCCTCGCGCACAACTCCCGTATGGGCGCCGAGCATCCGGACACCTCGGTCGTCAACGCCTACGGCGACCGCTACCCGTGGGCACCCTGCATCGCCCAGCCCGCCACGCGCGCGTACCTGATCGACCTGGCCGCCGAGGCTGCGGTGCGGCCCGGCGCGCGCGGCACCGAACTGGAGTCCCTCGGCTGGTACGGGCTGCAGCACCTGCACGCCCACGACAAGACCGGCGGAGTGGGCCTCGGGGACGCCGGGCAGTACCTGATGTCGCTCTGCTTCTGCCCGCACTGCCGCACGGGATACGGCGAACAGGGCTTGGACGCCGACGAGTTGGCGGCAGCCGTACGCACCGCGCTGGAGCCCGTGTGGCAGGGCGCACCCTCCGACAGAGGCTGGGCGGCGATCGAGAAGCTGCTCGGCGAGACGAACGCGACGGCCACGCGCGCGTGGCGCGACGACACCGCCCGCACGCTCCAGGAGGCGGCGGTCCGAGCGGTGCGTGCGGCCGCTCCCGACGGCTTCCAGGTCCTGCTGCACGCCGACCCGGTGTCGTACCACTGCGGTGCGAACGCGGGGGTGGACCCCGAGCACATCCTGTCGGTCGCGGACGGTGTGGTCGTACCGTGCGCGGGCGGGCCGGGTCTGCTCACGCCCTTCGTGGAACAGGGTGGCGTGGAGCAGGGGAGCGCCGTCATCGCCGCCAACTTCACCGTCGTCTCCGGCATGGGCGGCAGCCCCGCCACGCTCACCGCGGACCTGGCCCGCGCCCGGGAACTCGGGGCAACCGAGATCCGGCTGTATCACGCCGGGTTGGCATCGGACGGCGACCTGGAGGCGGTGCGCTCCGCACTCACGGCGAGCTGACCGCCACCACCAGCAGATGCCTTGATGCGGCTGTGGAACGGATCCTTGAAGTGATCCCGGTCCCGGCTGAGGAGGCGATGAGCCGGCCGGCCGATGAGTTTTGCGCCGCGGGCCGGTCCACCACCTGAGACGTCTGAGACCGCGACCGACGACATCAGGAGGACCCGCCATGCCCGAGCCGATCATCGACCTCGGCCCGCAGACCAGGATCGTGGCACGCCTGGCGGACGGCGTGCCCGACGAACGGCTCGGGGACGTGACGCCCTGCCCCGACTACACCGTGCGCAACCTGCTCGGGCACCTCACCCACCTGGCCGCCGCCTTCCGCGACGCCGGCCGCAAGGACCTCGGCCCCGGTACGGACACCGACCCCGGCGCCTCCGTGCCGGACATCGCACCCGGCTGGCGCGAGGAGCTGCCCAAGGTCCTCGACGAACTCGCCGAAGCCTGGCGCGACCCGGCGGCCTGGACCGGCGAGACCCGCGCGGGCGGCGTGCCGCTGTCGGGCGCGGAGGCCGGAGCCGTCGCCGTGGACGAGCTGGTCATCCACGGCTGGGACCTGGCCCGCGCCACCGGCCAGCCCTACGAGCCCGACCCCGCCGCCCTCCAGCTCTGCCACGGCCTGCTCCTCGCCGCAGCCGACGACCCCTCCCGCGGCGACGGCATCTTCGGCCCGGTCGTCCAGGTACTGGAGGACGCCCCCCTGCTCGACCGAGCGGTGGGGCTGAGCGGCCGCGACCCGGGGTGGACGCCCGCGCCGTAACTTCAACTTCCTTCGGCAGAACCTGTCAGAAGCATTGACGAAACATTGCGCCCCTCTTACCTTCAACGCGTCGTACTTCGTACGTCATATATGAGACGCGATATGTGAGATCCGAGAGGCGCGCATGACCTCTGTGCCCACGCCGATCCCCTCCCGCACGCAATATGTGCAGGAGGAGATCAAACGCCGCATCCTCACCGGGCAGTTGACGCCCGGTCAGGCCCTGGTCGAGACCGAGCTCGCCGCGCAGTTCGGGGTGTCGAAGACCCCCGTGCGGGAGGCGCTGAAGACCCTGGCCGGGACCGGGCTCGTCGTGATGAACCAGTACAAGGGCGTCACGGTGCGCATGGTGGACGCGGACATGGCACGCGAGGTCTACGACGTGCGGCTGCTGCTGGAGCCCGAGGCGCTGAAGCGTGCGGTCCGGCGCGGCGCCTCGCTCGACGCCGCGCGCGCCGCGCTGACCCGCGCCGACGCGGCCGGCGACACCGCCGAACGCTCCCTCGCCAACCGGGAGTTCCACCGCGCCCTGTACCTGCCCTGCGGCAACCCGCTGCTCGGCCGGATGCTCGACGAGGTCCGCGACCAGGCCGCCCTCGTCTCCGCCGTCGCCTGGGCGGCCTCGCCCTCCTGGGACCGGGAGGCCGGCGAGCACCGCGAGATTCTGCGGCTGGCCCTGGAGGGCGACGCGGACGGTGCGGCCCGCGCCCTCCACGCCCACATCGCGTCGTTCGTGCGGCGGGCCTTCCCCGGGGCCCATGAAGAGATCCAGGCCGAGCAGCAGGACGAGGAAGGTCAGGAATGAGCAGCGTGACGTTCGAGGCCCAGCGGGCGGCCCTGGCCGACGTGGTGGCGATCCCGGTGACCCCGTTCGCCGAGGACGGCAGCGTCGACCAGGACACCCACCGGGCCCTGCTGCGTCGGCTGCTCGACGGCGGCATCGGCATCCTCACGCCGAACGGGAACACGGGCGAGTTCTACACCCTCACACCTCAAGAGCGGCAGCTCGTCACCGAGTTGACCGTCGACGAGGCGGGCGACCGCGCCGCCATCCTGGTCGGCATCGGTCACGACGTACCCACCGCCGTCGCCTCCGCCCGGCACGCCCGCGAACTCGGCGCCCAGATGGTGATGGTCCACCAGCCCGTCCACCCGTACGTCTCCCAGGGCGGCTGGGTCGACTACCACCGCACCATCGCCGAGTCCGTGCCCGAGCTGGGCGTCGTCCCGTACCTCCGCAACGCCCAGCTCAGCGGCTTCCGCCTGGCCGAACTCGCCGACGCCTGCCCGAACGTCATCGGCGTGAAGTACGCCGTCCCGGACGCCGCGAGGTTCGCGGCCTTCGCCCGCGACGCGGGCCTGGAACGCTTCGTCTGGGTCGCCGGCCTCGCCGAGCCCTACGCCCCCTCCTACTTCTCCGCGGGCGCCACCGGCTTCACCTCGGGGCTCGTGAACGTCGCCCCGTCCGTTTCGCTGAACATGATCGAAGCGCTTCGATCCGGCGACTACCCGGCCGCCATGAAGGTCTGGGAGCAGATCCGCCGCTTCGAGGAACTCCGCGCCGCCAACGGCTCCGCGAACAACGTCACGATCGTCAAGGAGGCCCTCGCCTCCCTCGGCCTGTGCCGCCGCGACGTCCGCCCGCCAAGCAAGCCGCTGCCCGAGGACGAACGCGCCGAGGTCGCCGCGATCGCCGCGGGGTGGTCCATATGACCGGCAGAAAGCGCCCGGAAGAACTCAGAAGCCACCAGTGGTACGGCACCGAGGGCCAGTTGCGCACCTGGTCGCACAACGCCCGCATGCGCCAGCTGGGATACGAGGCGGAGGAGTACCGGGGCCGCCCGGTGATCGCCGTCCTCAACACCTGGTCCGACATCAACCCCTGCCATGTCCATCTGCGCGAGCGCGCCCAGGCGGTCAAGCGGGGGGTGTGGCAGGCCGGTGGCTTCCCGCTGGAGTTCCCGGTCTCAACGCTCTCGGAGACCTACCAGAAGCCGACTCCGATGCTCTACCGCAACCTGCTCGCGATGGAGACGGAGGAACTGCTGCGGTCGTATCCGATCGACGCGGCGGTGCTGCTCGGGGGCTGCGACAAGTCGACGCCGGCGCTGCTCATGGGCGCGGTCTCGGCCGATGTGCCGTCGCTCTTCGTTCCCGCGGGTCCGATGCTGCCGGGGCACTGGCGCGGTACGACCTTGGGGTCCGGTACCGACATGTGGAAGTACTGGGACGAGCACCGCGCGGGCAACCTGACCGACTGTGAACTGCGGGAGCTCCAGGGCGGGTTGGCCCGTTCGCCGGGTCACTGCATGACCATGGGGACCGCCTCCACGATGACCGCGGCGGCCGAAGCTCTCGGCATGAGCCTGCCGGGAGCCTCCTCGATACCGGCCGTCGACTCCGGACACGAGCGGATGGCCGCCGCCTCCGGGCGCCGCGCCGTGGAGCTCGCCTGGACCGGGATCGCGCCGTCCGCCATCCTCACCCGCGAGGCCTTCGAGGACGCGGTGACGACCGTCCTGGGTCTCGGCGGCTCCACCAACGCCGTGATCCACCTGATCGCCATGGCCGGACGGGCCGGCGTCAAGCTCACCCTCGACGACTTCGACCGCATCGCCCGCACCGTGCCGGTGCTGGCCAACGTACGGCCCGGCGGACGGACGTACCTCATGGAGGACTTCCACTTCGCCGGCGGTCTGCCCGCCTTCCTCTCGCGGATCACCGACCTGCTGCACCTGGACCGGCCGACCGTGAACGGAACCCTGGGCGAGCAGATCGAGGGCGCCGTCGTCCACAACGACGACGTCATCCGCCCGCGCGACAACCCGGTCGCGCGGGAAGGCGGGGTCGCCGTGCTGCGCGGCAACCTCTGCCCGGACGGCGCCGTCATCAAGCACATCTCCGCCGAACCGCATCTGCTGGGGCACACCGGCCCCGCGGTCGTCTTCGACGACTACAAGGCGATGCAGCGGACCATCAACGACCCGGCGCTGAACATCACCGCCGACAGCGTGCTGGTGCTGCGCAACGCCGGGCCCAAAGGCGGTCCGGGCATGCCGGAGTACGGGATGCTGCCCTTGCCCGACCATCTGCTGAAGCAGGGCGTACGGGACATGGTGCGGATCTCCGACGCCCGGATGAGCGGCACGAGTTACGGCACGTGCGTGCTCCACGTGGCGCCGGAGTCGTACATCGGAGGCCCGCTCGCGCTGGTGCGCACGGGCGACTCGATCACCCTGGACGTCGACGCGAGAACGCTCCAACTCAACGTGGACGACGAGGAGTTGGAGCGCCGCAAGGCGGAGTGGACGCCGCCGCCCGTGCGGTACGAGCGCGGATACGGCGCGCTCTACAACGAACAGATCACCCAGGCGGACACCGGCTGCGACTTCGAGTTCCTCGCGCGGCCGGGCACGGTGCAGGACCCGTACGCGGGCTGAACCACTCTCGGCCGGACCCTCTTCGGTCGAGATCCCGAACGTTGATCGGTAAGCGCTTCACCCGCACGAGTAAACGCACCGAGTAAACGCACGAGCAAACGCACGAGAACGGAGAACAGTCATGGCCCAAGCCGCAGCCGTGGCGAAACCGCCCGCGCCACCGAGGCGGCGGCGCCGTGCCTCTGCCACCCCGCGCAGACTGCCGTATCTGCTGATCGCCCCGGCCGCCGTGCTGATGCTCGGCTTCATCGCCTACCCGGTGCTCAGCGTCTTCTACTACAGCCTGCAGAACTACAACCCCACCAAACCCTGGCGGAACGGCTACGCGGGCTTCGACAACTTCGTCCACGCCTTCACCGAGGACCCCATCTTCTGGGACACGCTGGTCTTCAGCGCGAAGTGGGTCGTCGTCGAGGTCGGGCTGCAACTGCTGTTCGGTCTCGCGCTGGCACTGATCGTCAACCAGACGTTCGTCGGACGGGGACTGGGCCGCGCGCTGGTCTTCTCGCCGTGGGCCGTCTCCGGAGTGCTGACCTCCGCGATCTGGGTACTCCTCTACAACTCCCAGACGGGCATCACCCGTTACCTCGCCGACATGGGCATCGGCACCTACGGCACCAGCTGGCTGTCGGACACCTCCACCGTCTTCCCGGCGGCGATTGTCGCCGATCTCTGGCGCGGCGTGCCCTTCTTCGCGATCCTCATCCTCGCCGACCTCCAGTCCGTCTCGAAGGACCTGTACGAGGCGGCCGAGGTCGACGGGGCGACCAGGCTGCAGCAGTTCTGGCACATCACGCTGCCCCATCTCAAGGACGCGATCATCCTGTCCACGCTGCTGCGCGCGGTCTGGGAGTTCAACAACGTCGACCTGCTCTACACGCTCACCGGCGGCGGACCGGCGGGCGAGACGACGACACTCCCGCTCTACATCGCCAACACCAGCGTCGACGCCCACAACTTCGGCTATGCGTCGGCCCTGACCACCGTCGCGTTCGTGATCCTGCTCTTCTGCTCGATGGTCTATCTACGGCTGAGCAAGTTCGGAAGTGAGGCCAAGTGAGCACCATCAAGGAGGCCACCGCAGTCGCCCCGGCAGCCCGCCGCCCGGCACCCGAGCCGCAGCGTCCGGCGAAGAAGCGCCGCGCCTGGGACGAGGCCCCGCGCTGGCAGATCTACACCCCGCTGGGGATCTACCTCGTCTTCACCCTGATCCCCTTCTACTGGATCCTGCTCTTCGCGCTCCGCCCGGCCGGATCCACCTCCCTTGTGCCCTGGCCGATGACCTTCGACCACTTCGAGAAGGTGTGGACGGACCGGGCCTTCGGCACCTACTTCCAGAACAGCGTCCTCGTCGGCGTCGCGACCCTGGTGATGACGACGATCGTCGCGCTGGCCGGCGGCTACGCCCTCGCCCGGTTCGACTTCAAGGTCAAGCGGGCCTTCATGCTCGGCCTGCTGTGCTCCCAGTTCGTGCCGGGCGCGCTGCTCCTGGTGCCGCTGTTCGAGATCTTCGCCGAACTGCAGATGATCAACTCGCTGGGCAGCGTCATCCTCGCGGAGACGGTCTTCCAGCTACCGCTGTCGATGATCCTGATCAGCAACTTCATCAAGAACGTGCCGTACTCCCTGGAGGAGGCCGCCTGGGTCGACGGCTGCAACAGGATGACCGCCTTCCGGATCGTCGTCCTGCCGCTGCTGCTGCCCGGTCTGATCGCCGTCGGCTCCTTCGCCTTCGTGCACTCCTGGAACCACTTCCTGTTCGCCCTGATGTTCCTCAACAACCAGGACAAGCAGACCATCCCCGTCGGCCTCAACACCCTGATGAGCGCGGACAGCGTCGACCTCGGCGCGCTCGCAGCGGGCGGCATCATCGCCGCCGTACCCGTGGTGATCGTCTTCGCCTTCATCCAGAAGTGGCTGATCACCGGCTTCAGCGCGGGGGCGGTGAAGGGGTGAGAAAGCATCAGCTCATCGTGCCGCTGGCCCTGTTGGCCGCGGTCAGCGTCCCCGCGCACGCCGAGGACCGTGACATCAGCCGCGACATCCTGCCCGCGAACGACGGCTGGGCGGCGTACGGCCCCGGCACCACCGGAGGATCGGCCGCCGACGACGCCCACGTCGTCACCGTCACCGACCGCGCCGGACTGGTCCGCGCCCTCGACGGCGGCAGCGACACCCCGAAGATCATCCGGATCGCCGGGACGATCGACGCCAACACCGACGACGACGGCCACCACCTGGACTGCGCCGACTACGCCACCGACGGTTACAGCCTGAAGAAATACCTCGCTGCCTACGATCCCCGCACCTGGGGTGCGGCGAAGCCGAGCGGCCCGCAGGAGGAGGCTCGCCAGGCGTCCGCCGCCCGGCAGGCCGAACGGGTCGTCCTGAACGTCGGCTCCAACACCACGATCGTCGGCCTCGGCTCCTCAGCGGTGCTCAAGGGCGCGAGCCTCCAGGTCAAGAACGCGAACAACGTCATCATCCGCAACCTCGAACTCCGCGACGCCTACGACTGCTTCCCCGTCTGGCAGCCCAACACCGGCGGCCTCGGCGACTGGAAGACGGCGTACGACACCCTGTGGCTGAACGGCGCCACCCACGTCTGGGTCGACCACATCACCGCCAGCGACAAGGGCCACCCCGACGCGAAGGAACCCACCTACTTCGCCCGCAACTACCTCCGCCACGACGGCCTGCTGGACATCACGGGCGGCTCGGATCTGATCACCGTCTCCTGGAGCCGGTTCGCCGACCACGACAAGGCGATGCTGATCGGCAACGGCGACTCGGCGACGGGCGATCGCGGCAAACTCCGGGTGACCCTGCACCACAACGAGTTCGAGTCCGTCGTACAGCGCGCCCCGCGCGTCCGCTTCGGGCAGGTGCACGTCTACAACAACCGGTACGACGTGGAGGACGGCCACCGGTACTCACTCGGCGTCTCCACCGAGTCCGCCCTGTACGCCGAGAACAACGCCTTCCACACGCCCGGCCACATCGAGGCCGCCGACCTGGTGAAGAGCTGGAACGGCACCGCCCTGCACCAGACCGGCACCCTCTTCAACGGTTACCCGGTCGACCTGCTGGCGATCCACAACGCCTACAACTCCGGCAGCGAACGCGATCTCACGGCCGATGTCGGCTGGACACCTACCCTGCACACAAAGATCGACAGCGCCGAGCGGGCCGACCGAGAGGTGGCCCGCGGCGCGGGCGCGGGGAGGATCCCATGAGCGTAGACATCGTCCTGGCAGGCGCGCGCGGTCACGGCCGCTGGCACGTCGAGAACATCCGTCGGCTGCAGGATAAGGGGCTGGTGCGCCTGGCCGGCATCTGCGAGCTGACGCCGCTGACGGAGGCGGAACTCGGGGGCGGGGAGCTGCCCGCCCAGTCCTCCGACTTCGGCGCCCTCCTCGACTCCACCGGCGCGCGGATCGCCGTGATCTGCACGCCGATCCCGACCCACACCGACCTCGCCCTGACCGCCGCCGAGCGGGGCGTGCATCTGCTGCTGGAGAAGCCGCCCGCGCCGTCGTACGCCGAGTTCCGCAGGATGGCCGACGGGGTCGCACGGGCGGGGGTCGCCTGCCAGATCGGGTTCCAGTCGCTGGGCTCGCACGCGGTGCCGGTGATCCGTGAGCTGATCGCCGAGGGGGCGATCGGTGAGCTGGTCGGCATCGGCGGGGCGGGGGCCTGGGCGCGCGCCGAGGCGTACTACCGGCGGGCGCCGTGGGCGGGCAAGCGGCGGCTGAACGGCGTCGACGTGATCGACGGGGTGCTGACCAACCCGCTCGCGCACGCGGTCGCCACCGCCCTCGCGCTGAACGGCACGACCCGCGCCGAGGACGTCACCGACATCGAGACCGAGCTGCTGCGCGCCAACGACATCGAGTCCGACGACACCTCCTGCGTCCGCGTCACCACCGCGGCTGGCCGCACGGTCACCGTCGCCGCGACCCTGTGCGCCGAAGACCCCGACGAGCCGTACGTCCTCGTGCACGGCAGCCGCGGCCGGATCACCTTCTGGTACAAGCAGGACCGCGTGCTGCTCCAGCGCGCCGACCACGGCCCGGAGGAGACCGAGTACGCCCGTACGGACCTGCTGGAGAACCTCGTCGACCACGTCACCACCGGCGCCGGGCTGCTGGTCACGCCGGACTCGACGGGCGCCTTCATGAAGGTCGTCGAAGCGATTCGACTGGCCCCCGACCCGGCCCCGCTGCCGGAGGAGGCCTGGGACTTCGTCCCCGAAGAGGGCCGCCGGGTGATCCCCGGCGTCGACGGCCTCGTCGCCGCAGCCGCCGACACCCTCTCCCTCTACTCCGAGCTGGGCGCCCCCTGGGCGCTCCCGCAAGCGCGCCCGAAAGAGGTGAGTACCTGATGACGACCACCGACTCCCCGGTCCTGCGCGTCGCGGGCCGCCCGGTCGCCCGCTATGTGACGCGGCCCGAGCTGGCCCCCCGGCTCTCCCCACGCCCCTATCTGCATCCCGTCACCACCCTGGCCGGCACGGCGGTCACCGAGCTGAGCCCCGCCGACCACACCCACCACCTCGGCGTCGGTGTCGCCGTTCCCGACGTCGAGGGGCACAACTTCTGGGGCGGACGCACCTACGTCCGCGACCGGGGCCCCACCGAGCTGGACAACCACGGAGCCCAGCGGCACACCGCGTTCCAGCTCCGCGACCCCGACGGCTTCGTGGAGGAGCTGCGCTGGGTGGCCGCGGGGGCCGAGCTGCTGCGCGAGCGCCGTACCGTGGCGGCCACCGAACTCACCGACGCCGCCTGGGCGTTGGACTTCACCTTCTCCCTCACCAACGTCACCGCCGCCCCGCTGTCGATCGGCAGCCCGGCCACCAACGGCCGCCCCGGCGCCGCTTATGGCGGCTTCTTCTGGCGGGCGCGCAAGGAGTCCACGGCGCCGGACGTGTTCACCCCCGACCGCGAGGGCGAGCAGGAGATCCATGGCACTCGCGCCGCCTGGGTGGCTCTCGCGGGCTCCATCTGGACGCTGATCTTCGCCGGGGCCACCGAACAGACCCGCCGGGACCGGTGGTTCGTGCGCGCCACGGAGTACCCCGGCGTCGGCTCCTCCCTGGCCGCCGAGGAGCGGCTGCCGATCCCGCCCGGCGAGACCGCCGTCCGCCGGATCGTCACCGTCGTCGCCGACGGCCGCATCAGCCGGCTCGAAGCGGCGTCCCTGATCCGCAAGGCGGTGAACGCATGACGACCGACACCTACCGCAACCCGATCCTCGACGCCGACTGGTCCGACCCGGACCTGGTCCGCGTGGGCGACGACTTCTACCTCACGGCCTCCAGCTTCGGCCGCGCCCCCGGCCTGCCCCTGCTCCACTCCCGCGACCTGGTCAACTGGACCCTGGTCGGCCACGCACTCGAGCGCCTGGAACCGGCGGCCGAGTTTAGGTCCCCGCGCCACGACTGCGGAGTCTGGGCACCCGCCTTACGCCACCACGACGACCGCTTCTGGATCTTCTGGGGCGACCCCGACCAGGGCATCTTCCAGATCAACGCCCCCGAGATCCGCGGCCCCTGGACCCGACCCCACCTCGTCAAGGCGGGCAAGGGCCTGATCGACCCCTGCCCCCTCTGGGACGAGGAGACCGGCGAGGCCTACCTGATCCACGCCTGGGCCAAGTCCCGCTCCGGCATCAAGAACCGCCTCACCGGCCACCGGATGCAGCCTGACGGGACGTCACTTCTCGACGAGGGCAAGGTGATCGTCGACGGGGACCGCATCCCCGGCTGGTTCACCCTCGAAGGCCCCAAGCTCTACCGGCACGACGGCTGGTTCTGGATCCTCGCCCCCGCCGGGGGAGTGGAGACCGGCTGGCAGGGCGCCTTCCGCTCGCGCGGGTTCTTCGGTCCTTACGAGGAGAGGATCGTCCTCGAGCAGAAGGACACCGACGTCAACGGACCGCACCAGGGCGGGTGGGTGCGCACGCCGTCCGGTGAGGACTGGTTCGTGCACTTCCAGCAGCGCGGTGCGTACGGCCGGGTCGTCCACCTCCAGCCGATGCGCTGGGGCGCGGACGGCTGGCCGGTGCTCGGCGACGACGGCGCCCCCGTCGCCGTACACCGGCGCCCGGACCTGCCGCCGCAGCCGGCCGCCGCGCCCGCCACCGACGACGACTTCCCCGGCGGACGTTTCGGCCGCCAGTGGTCGTGGACCGCCAACCCGCAGGACGGCTGGGCCACCCAGCACTCCGGCGACGGCCTCCGCCTCACCTGCGTCCGCTCGGCCGACACGCACGACCTGCGCAAACTGCCGAGCGTCCTCACCCAGCGGCTGCCCGGGGCTCCCTGCACGGTGGAGGTCGGGCTGCAGCTCCACAGCGAGGAGCCGGGGTCCAGGGCAGGGCTCGCGGTGCTCGGAGACGCCTTCAGCTGGATCGGGCTGCAACGGGGGACCGACGGGACGGTCCACCTGGTGCACCGGTTCGCCGAGGCCGTCGCCGAGCAGGAACGGGACGCCGCCCATCCGAGGCTCGCGCCCGGCGGACGGGCCCGGCTGCGGATCGAGATCGGCTCCGGGGCGCGCTGCCGCTTCTCGTACGACATCGGCGACGGCTGGACGTCCTCCGGTCCCGTCTTCGCCGCCACCCCCTGGCGCTGGGTCGGCGCCCTGCTCGGACTGTTCGCGCTCGCGCCCGCCGGCGGGGGACACGCCGGCGCCGCGGTCCTCACGCACTTCCGGATCACCCCCCTGTAACTCACGTCACCCGTAAGCCTGTTACGCCCGTCGGGAGCCGCAATGACGCACTTCCACAGCCTCCATAGCAAGCGCTTGCCCCATTCTTCGAGACCGGGGTACGGCCTCGTCCTGGCCGCGGTGATGGGCCTGGTCGCCGCCCTGTGCCTCGGATCCGTCGGGGAGGCGAAGGCCGCCGCCCCGGCCTCCTGGTCCCGCTGGAGCGACCAGCCGCACGGGTTCGCCTCGCTCGCCGGCGGTACCACCGGTGGCACGGGCGGCAAGGTCGTCACCGTCACCGACCAGGCCTCGCTGATGAAGTACGCGGGCGCCGAGGAGCCGTACATCATCCGGGTCAAGGGCACGATCACGGCTCAGCCGTTCGGCGCGAGCGTCGAGGTCGCCTCGGACAAGACGATCGTCGGGGTCGGCGCGAGCGGTGAGCTGGTGCAGGGCGAGTTCCATCTCAGCCCAGGCACCCACAACGTGATCATCCGCAACATGACGATCCGCGACTCGGCGATCGAGGGCAACTGGGACTGCAAGGACACCGACTTCGACGGCATCCAGATGGACACCGTCCAGCACGTCTGGGTCGACCACAACCGCTTCTCGAACATCTGCGACGGACAGCTCGACGTCCGCAAGGACAGCGAGTACGTGACCGTCTCCTACAACCGGTTCGAGAACAACAACAAGACGTTCGGGCTCGGCTGGACCACGAACGTCAAGACGCAGATCACCATCGACCACAACTGGTTCGCCCACACCAAGCAGCGCAACCCGTCCATCGACAACGCCGCGTACGCGCACCTCTACAACAACTACCTGACGGCACAGGTGGATCCCGGCGACCCCGTGTGGACGTACGGGAACTGGTCACGCGGCAAGACCAGGATGGTCATCGAGAACTCCTACTACCAGGACGTCCAGCACCCCTACCAGGCCGACGCCACCGCCGAGTTGGTGCAGCGCGGGTCGATCCTGAAGAACACCACGGGGCGGCACGACACGTGGGGTGCGGCCTTCGATCCGCGGGAGTTCTACGACTACCGGCTCGACCCGGCCGCCGCCGTGCCCGCGATCGTGAAGCGGTTCTCCGGACCGCAGGAGCGGATCGGGGTGGCGCTTGAGCCGACTCAGACCCCCACAACTTCATAACTCCGCTGGATCCAGAAGAAGAGAGCCGACCATGAAGATCAGTATTCGCAGAAGCAGGCGCGCGGCCATCGCGGTCGCCCTGGGGTCAGTGCTCGCGCTGACCGCCACCGCCTGCGGTGACGACGGCAGCGGGACGGGCGGTGACACGGGCGCGGAAGGCAGCGGCAAGGGCAAGGTCGTCTTCTGGGACAACAACGGCGGTGTCCGCACCGACATCTGGAAAGAGATCATCGCCGACTTCGAGAAGGCCAACCCGGACATCGACGTCGAGTACGTCGGTATCGCCTCCACCGAGTACCAGTCCAAGGTCGACACCGCGATCCAGGCCGACGGCCTGCCCGACGTCGGCGGTGTCGGCGCTGCCATGCTCGCCGGGTTCTCCGCGCAGAAAGCGCTGGAGCCGCTCGACGACCGGCTCGCCAAGTCCTCGCTGAACGGCAAGCTCAACGAGGACATGGTCGAGTCGCTGAAGGCCGCCGGCGGCGGGGACGACGCGCTGTACTCGATTCCGACCTCCGCGAACAACGGTGTCCTGTACTACCGCACCGATCTGTTCAAGGCGGCCGGGCTGGAGGAGCCGCTCACCTGGGATGCCTTCTACAAGGCCGCCGAGAAGCTGACCAACTCCGGGAAGAACGAGTTCGGTTACACCATTCGTGGTGGCGCCGGCTCCATCGCGCAGGCGCTGGACGCGATGTACGGGCAGTCCGGGATCACGTCCTTCTGGGACGCGAGCGGTGAGAAGACGACCGTCAACGACCCCAAGAACGTGGCGGCGTTGGAGAAGTACGCGGCGCTGTACAAGAAGGTCACTCCGGCAGCCGACCTCAACAACGACTTCACGAAGATGGTCGCGCAGTGGGACTCCGGCACGATCGGGATGCTGAACCACAACCTGGGGTCGTACCAGGATCATGTGAAGGCGCTCGGGGTCGACAAGTTCCGGGGCATTCCGCAGCCGATCGGCTCCGGCGGCAAGCGGGTCCAGGTGTCCAACCCCGTTGACGGGCTGGGGTTGTTCAAGAGCTCCAAGAACAAGGACGCGGCGTGGAAGTTCATCGAGTTCGCCACGTCGCCCGAGGAGAACTCGAAGTTCAACAAGTCCGCGGGGCAGGTGCCGGCGAACACGGATGCGGCCAAGGACGCGTGGATCTCCGAGGCCGAGCCCACGAAACTGGCTGCGCAGGCGTTGAGTGACGGGTCGACGACGATTGTGCAGCTGCCGTACTACCTGCCGGACTGGAACACGATTTCCAAGGCGGAGAACGAGCCGAACTTCCAGAAGGTGCTGCTCGGGGACATGAGCGCGAAGGACTTTCTGGACACGCTTGCTGACCAGCTGAACGAGGCTCAGGCCGAGTGGAAGGAACAGAACGGCTGAGAGATCGGTGCGTTTCGGTTGTGGGGGGCTGCGGGGCTGTTGTGGCTGGTCGCGCCCACGCGGCGGAGCCGCAAATCGATACAGCCCCGCGCCCCTGGGTGGGTGATCTTCCCCTTATTGAAAGGGCACCGTTGTGTCTCTCAGTCGTAGACAGGTTGCTGCTGCATTTGGGGTCGTTCCGATTGCGGTGACCGGTACCGCGCACGCATCCGGACGCCGACCCCGCACCCTCTTCATCGCCGGTGATTCCACCGCCGCTCAGAAGTACGCCGCCGCCGCTCCGGAAACCGGGTGGGGAATGGCGCTTCCCTTCTTCCTCCGCAAGGACCGGCCCGTTTCCAATCACGCGGTGAACGGCCGGAGTTCGAAAAGTTTCGTCGATGAAGGGCGGCTCGATGTCGTCCTCGGACAGATTCGGGCCGGTGACTTCCTCCTGATCCAGTTCGCGCACAACGACGAGAAGGCCGACGATCCGACTCGGTACACGGAGCCCTGGTCGACGTATCAGGAGTATCTGCGGTTGTACGTCGACGGGGCTCGGGCGCGTGGGGCGCGGCCCGTGCTGGCGACGGCCGTCGAGCGGCGTCGGTTCGATGTGGGCGGCAACGCCGTGCCCAGTCATGGCGACTATCCGGCGGCGATGCGGGCGCTGGCCCAGGAGGAGCGGGTGGCGTTGCTCGACCTTCAGGCGCTGTCGCTCGCGTTGTGGCAGGGGCTCGGGGTCGAGGCGACGAAGAAGTACTTCAACTGGACCGAGACCGAGCAGGACAACACGCACTTCAATCCGCCGGGTGCGATTGCCGTGGCCCGGCTGGTCGCGGGGGAGTTGCTGCACCGCCGGGTGTTGGCGCGGCGGGACGTGCGTCGCTTGGACGACGAGATTCCGGAGTCTTGGATCACGTGGCCCAACGTGTAGGGGCTGCGCCCCAGGCCCCCGCCAGGGGGTGGTGGGTGACAGCCGTGTCGCGACTGCGGGCCCGTTGGGGCTGGTCGCGCAGTTCCCCGCGCCCCTGAAGGGGCGCCCCCGTACTCGAATGTTCTGGAAGGGACCCGCACTCATGCGTACCCGCCAATGGCATGCCCATGCCATTACCGCTGTCGTCGGCTGTACCGGCCTCGTTCTCACCCTCACCGGCCCCACCGCCCAGGCCAAGCCCCGCGACCTCGGCCGCGAGGCCCTCGCCGCCGGCGACGGATGGGGCTCGGAGGGCGCCGGCACCACGGGTGGATCCGCCGCCGACGCCGAGCACGTCTACACCGTCACCACGTGGGCCGAGTTCAAGGCCGCGCTGCAGGACGGGGGAGACGCACCGAAGATCATCAAGGTCAAGGGCGTGATCGACGCCGTCTCCCAGGGCTGCGAGGCCTTCGTCACCGACGGCTACGACCTCCAGCAGTACCTCAAGGACTACGACCCGGCCGTCTACGGCAACGACAAGGTCGCCATGGGACCGCAGGAGGACGCACGGGTCGCCTCCGCCGCCAACCAGAACGCGGAGATCAAGGCCTTCATCCCCGGCAACACCACCATCGTCGGCGTCGGAAAGAACTCCGCCATCCTCGGCGCCAGCCTCCAGATCCTCGGTGTCTCGAACGTCATCCTGCGCAACCTCACCATCGAGGCCCCACTCGACTGCTTCCCCAAGTGGGACCCGACCGACGACGACAACACCGGCAACTGGAACTCCGAGTACGACACCGTGGTCGTCTACGGCACGGACCACGTGTGGCTCGACCACAACACGTTCACCGACGGGCGCTTCCCCGACAGTGAGCGGCCCGTCTACTTCGGCAAGGTCTTCCAGCAGCACGACGGGCTGACCGACATCGTGCGCGGCTCCAACTACGTGACCGTGTCCTGGAACCGCTACGAGAACCACGACAAGAACATGCTGATCGGCAACGGCGACGGCCTCGCCGCCATCGACGCAGGCAAGCTCAAGGTCACCATGCACCACAACCGCTTCGACGGGATCCTCCAGCGTTCCCCGCGCGTGCGGTTCGGACAGGTCGACGTCTACAACAACCACTACGTGGTGAACGAGGAACAGCAGGACGACTACTACATCTTCGGCGTCGGTATCTCCTCGCAACTCCACGCCACCGACAATGCGATCACGCTGCCGCCCGGCGCGAGCGTCGGCAAGGCGCTGAAGAAGTGGAACGAGTCACCGCTCACCGCCGAGAACAACTACGTCAACGGCAAGCGGACCGACCTCATCGCCGTCCACAACGCCGAGATCCCTCAGGAGACCCTCCAGTCCGGCGCCGGCTGGAAGCCGACCCTGCGGACGAAGGTCGACCACCCCAAGGCGGTGCCGGGGATCGTCGCCCATCGCGCGGGCGCCGGCCGCCTGCGCTGAACCCAAGAGCGCGAGCGAGCGGACGGGCCGGGGGGCCGCACCCCTCCGGCCCCGCCTGCCCACCCTCCCCACACGAGCCGCACCGCGAAGGAGTACCCGTATGCCCTCGCAGTTCCCGTTGTCCCGCCGAGGATTCCTCATGGCGTCCGCCGCGGCGGGCGCCGCCCTCGGTCTCGCCTCCGCCCCCGCGCGGGCAGGCGGCAGACCGCGACCGTTCGGCCGATACGGCTCACCGGCCGCCCGCCTCACCCCGAAGACTCTGTACGTCGACCCGCGCGGCCAGGGCGACTTCACCTCCGTACAGGCCGCCGTGAACGCCGCGACCGGCAGCGGCTGGACGCTGGTCCTGGCACCCGGCACCTACCGGGAGACGGTCGCCGTCGACGCCACCCGGACGGAAGCGACCTGGATCGGCGCCTCGGAGAACCCCCGCGATGTCGTGATCGTGTACGACAACGCGGCGGGCACTCCCAAGCCCGGCGGTGGCACGTACGGCACCAGCGGGTCCGCCACCACCACCGTGCAGGCCGACGGGTTCACCGCGCGGGACATCACCTTCGCCAACGACTGGCTCCGCGCCGACCACCCCGAGATCACCGGCACCCAGGCCGTCGCCATCAAGGTGCAGGGCGACCGCTCGGCGTTCTGGCGGTGCCGGTTCCTCGGACATCAGGACACGCTGTACGCCGACTCGATGGCGCTCGGCACCTTCGCTCGGCAGTACTTCGCGCACTGCTACGCCGAGGGTGACGTCGACTTCGTCTTCGGGCGGGCCACCGCCGTGTACGAGCACTGCCGCTTCCACACGCTGGCCCGGGACGTCGACTTCACGCCCAAGGGCATGGTGTTCGCGCCGTCCACGGCCCGTGCCAACCCGTACGGCTACCTGGCCGTGAAGTGCCGTATCACCAGCGGCGCGGAGGACGGGGCGTACAAGCTGGCCCGGCCCTGGGTGCCGAGTTCCGACACCACGGCGC
This sequence comes from Streptomyces sp. GESEQ-4, assembly GCF_017948455.1. Classification (GTDB taxonomy): domain Bacteria; phylum Actinomycetota; class Actinomycetes; order Streptomycetales; family Streptomycetaceae; genus Streptomyces. The sequence continues at coordinate 118,443 of NZ_JAFFSU010000009.1, read as the reverse complement.
GGCCCGCCCTCGTCGTGCGCGACACCTGGATGGGCACGGGCATCGACGCCGCCGCGCCCTACACCAACATGGCCTCCGGCTTCCCCTGGCAGGACCAGCGGTTCGCCGAGTACCGCAACACCGGCCCCGGCGCCGTGATCAGCGTCCCGGAGAACCGTCCCCAACTCAGCGCCGATGAAGCCGAGTCGCACACTCGGAAGGCGTACCTCCGTGACTGGCGCCCCGCTGCCTGAGTTCCACTCCACCCTCAAGGACGACCTGCGCTTCCCGCTCGCCTGGGGCACCTCGCCGATCCGGGACTTCGAGGAGTGGCGGCGGGCGGCGCGGGCCAAGGTGGAGGAACTGCTCGTTGTCGGGCGGCAGGACGGGGTCCCGTACGCGCCCGAGGTCACGGACGCCGTACAAGACGCCTTCTGCACGCGGGAGTTGGTCTCCCTCTCCCTCACCCGCTACGAACGCGTCCGCGGTGTCCTGCTCACCCCGCACGGCCCCGGGCCCTTCCCCGCCGTACTGCTGCTGCACGACCACGGGGCCACGTTCGACATCGGGAAGGAGAAGCTGGTCCGGCCCTGGTACGACGACACCCGGCTCGCCTCCGCGTGGGCCTGGGCGGATCGGCACTTCAGCGGCAGGTTCATCGGCGACGAACTCGCCCGGCGCGGGTATGTCGTCCTCTGCCTGGACGCGCCCGGCTGGGGCGACCGCGGGCCCCTCGCCTATGACCAGCAGCAGGCCCTGGCCAGCACCTTCTACCACCTCGGCTCCTCGCTCGCCGGGCTCATGGCCCGTGAGGACGCTCGCGCTGCCGACTTCCTGGCCGGCCTGCGCCACGTGCGCACGGTCGCCACGCTCGGCTTCTCCATGGGCGCCTATCGCGCCTGGCAGACGGCCGCGCTGACCGACTCCGTCGCGGCCACCGCGGCCGTCTGCTGGATGACCGGCCTGAAGGAAATGATGGTGCCCGGCAACAACACGCTGCGCGGGCAGTCGTCGTACTACATGCTCCACCCCGGGCTTCCCCGGTTCCTGGACTACCCCGACGTGGCGGGCATCGCCGCACCCAGGCCGATGCTCTTCTTCAGCGGCGCCCTGGACCCGCTCTTCCCCGCCGACGGCGTACGGGTGGCCCACGACAAGCTGACCGCCGTCTGGCGCTCGCGCCACGCCGAGGAGCGGCTGCGGCTGAAGACATGGCCCGACCTGGGCCATGTCTTCGACGACCGCATGCAGGACGAGGTGTTCGCCTGGCTCGACACCGTCCTGTGAGTGAGCTACTTCCGTACCGGCCTGATCGACTCCAGGGTCGGCACCACCGGCTTGATCGTGCCGTCGGCCGCGAACTCCATGCGGTCGATGGTGGTCTCGCGGTGGGTGCCGTCGCCGCCCGCCTTGCCGGGGCCGTTCAGGGCGAAGCGGTGGTAGACCATGTACCAGTTGTCCGTGCCGGGGGTGTTCACCACCGAGTGGTGGCCGGTGGCCTTGATGCCGTACTCGGGCCGCTTGGAGAGGATCGTGCCCTTCTTGGTCCAGGGACCGAGCGGGGACGGGCCCGTGGCGTACGCGACGTGGTAGTTCTCGCTGCGGGTGTCGTCCTCGGACCACATGTAGTAGTAGGTGCCCTTGCGCTTGATCACGAAGGCGCCCTCGCGGAAGTTGTCCGGGGTGATGTCCTTCACCTTGGTCGCGTCGAAGGACACCATGTCGTCGTTCAGCGGGACGACGTAGCCGCGCCCGTTGCCCCAGTAGAGGTACGACTTCCCGTCGTCGTCCGTGTAGACCGAGGGATCGATCATCTGGCCCTGGAACTGCCCGCCCTTGGCGACCAGCGGCTTGCCCAGCGCGTCCTTGAACGGGCCGGCGGGGGAGTCCGCGACCGCGACGCCGATCTGCTGCTCCGCGCAGAAGTAGAAGTAGTACTTGCCGTCCCGCTCCGCGATCGCCGGCGCCCAGGCGTTCTTGTCGGCCCAGGACACGTCAGGGCCCAGGTCGAGGATCTCGCCGTGGTCCTTCCAGTGCACCAGGTCCTTGGAGGAGAACGCCTTGAACTTGGTGCCGCTCCAGCCGGGGAAGCCGTCCGTCGTCGGGTAGATCCAGTAGCGGCCGTTCATGTACTTGACGTCGGGGTCCGCGTACAGGCCGGGCAGGACAGGACTGCGGGTCGGCACCGCCTCCACCGTCCACTTGCGCTTCGTCCCATCCGCCGCCGTCACGGTGTACGTCTGCGGCTTGCGGAAGTCGCGGCGCGTACCCGAGGCCGGGCTGACCTTGGCGCCCGCGCCGACCGCCAGCTTCGGGGCGAGGCGCCTGAGGTCGGCGTTCGGCTCCATCGGCAGAACGACCTTGTTCGCGGCCTCGGTGACGATCGCGTAGCCCTCCTGGTCCTTCGCCGTCACGTCGACGATCGAGGTGGGGCTCGCGGGATACGCGGCCAGCAGGCGGTCGTACTCCTTCTGCGTCACCGGCATGACCGTGCCGTGCCGCGGGCTGGTGGGCAGCTGGTAGTTCTGCGACGGGGTCCACTTGCCCGAGTCGAGGTCGGTGGTTTCGAAGGGGATGTAGCCCCGGCCGCCGTACTCGTCGATGAACAGGTACCACTTCTCCTCGGTGTTGGACTTGAACACCGTCGGGCCCTCACCGCGGTCCATCGCCCCGTTGCCGATGCAGTCCGCGACGAAGTCGTACTTCGTGGAGGTCAGTGTCCGCGACTTCTCCCCGGTGATGAACTTCGCGCAGGGGCTGGAGGAGTTCGGGTCGCGCTCGTCCTTGGTGTAGCGGTAGTACGTGCCCTTGTGGTTCACGACCGTTGAGTCGATGACCGAGTAGCCCGGGTCGTTCCAGACCTTGGGCTCGCTGAAGGTACGGAAGTCCTTCGTGGTCGCGTACATCATTTTGTTGTACGTCGAGCCGGTGTGGTCCGGGTCGTCGTCGGCGTACAGCTTCGAGGCCCAGAAGACGACGAACTCGCCGAGCTTCTCGTCCCAATAGGCCTCAGGGGCCCAGGTGTTGCCCGCGTTGTCGGGGGACACCTTCACCAGGCGCTGGTCGGTCCAGTTCACCAGGTCCGTGGACTCCCAGACCATGATGGACTTGCTGCCGTGGCGCTGGACGTGGTCCCAACTGCCGCTGCTGTTCTGGTACATGCGCAGATCGGTCGCGATCATGTAGAACTTGTCGCCCTCGGGGGCGCGGATCACGAACGGATCCCGCAGGCCCTTCTCGCCGATGGTGGAGGTGAGCACCGGCTTTCCGGCGTTCAACTCCCGCCAGTGCAAGGGATCGTTGCCGCGGCTGAGGGCGTAGCGGATCTGCTCGCCGTCGGCGGTGCCCTCGCCGGTGAAGTAGGCGAAGAGATAGCCGGCGTACTTGGACTTGCTCACGGGCGGCGCTCCTGATTGCGCGGTGCCGGCGGGGGCGGTGATGAGGGTGAGGAGGAGGGCGAGACAGGCGACGAGCACGGCTCTGGGGCGCATGGGCAGTCCTGTAGGAGTGTGGGCGTTTCTGTTGGATGATGCGGCGCCTTCGGAGTGTTACCAGTGGGAAACAGCACGTCAATCGGTAGGCGTGAGATGAAGGGTGGCGAAAGTTTCGGTCGCTTTCGCCAGGGACACGGCAACCTCTTACGGTCACGGCGGCGACTGCATCGCGTCCCCATCCCCCAGGAAAGGAACGCCCCGTGCGGCTCAGCACCGGACGCCACCGCAGAACGCGCACCCTCTCGATCGCGGCGGCGGTGGCCGTCTCCGCCGGCGCCGGCGGCGTCTACCTCGGACTGTCGAACGGCGGCGCCCAGGCAGCCGCGACGACCGTCACCGTCTCCAGCACCGCCCAGCTGGAGTCGGCCGTCGCACGCGCCGCCGCGGGCACCGTCATCCAGGTGCGCGCCGGCACGTACTACCCGACGGCCACCCTCAAGTCCACGGCCGACGGCACCGGTTCGAACCGCATCACTCTGCGGGCCTACGGCAGCGAGAAGGTGAAGATCGACGGCTCCAAGCTGCCCGACGGCTCCTGGCTGGCCGGGATCTACGGCGACCACTGGACCGTGCAGAACCTCACCTTCCAGAACTCCCCGGCCCAGGGCTTCGTCGCCACGTCGTCCGTGGGCGGTGTCTTCAAGAACCTGGTCACCGCCGACAACGGCGACTCCGGGTTCACCCTGCGCGGCGACGGCACGAGCGACAACCTCGTGCAGAACCTGGACAGTCACGGCAACTACGACCCGGCCGGGCACGGTCAGAACGCCGACGGGATCGCCGTGAAGTTCGGCTCCGGGACGGGCAACAGGATCACGGGCGCTCGCCTCTACAACAACTCGGATGACGGGCTCGACCTGTGGCAGTTCTCCTCGCCGGTCACCATCGACCACGCCTGGGCCTTCGGCAACGGCAAGAACCGGTGGGGCGACTCCGCGTTCGAGGGCAACGGCAACGGGTTCAAGCTGGGTGGCGGTGGCGCCACGGTCGCGCATGTCGTCAACAACAACGCGGCCTGGGGCAACACGCTGCACGGCTTCACCGAGAACTCCAACACCGGCGCGATGGCGCTGCACCGCAACACCGCGTACGCCAATGCCGAGGCCGGTTTCTACTTCGCCACGGGTAAGGCGCGGCTGGCGCGGAATCTGGCGGTGGGCAACAAGGGCGGGTTGTCGAAGGTGGGTTCCCGTACGGTGTGCGCCGCGAACAACTGGGACGGCGGGGTGAGTACGCCGGGCTTCAAGTCGACGGATGCGGCTACGGCGTACGGGGCGCGTAAGGCGGACGGCTCGCTGCCGTCGACGACCTTTCTGACGACGGGTTCCACGGCCATCGGGTCGCCGATGAACTGAACCGGACACACCGAAAGGCCCCGCCGGTCGTCACCGGCGGGGCCTCTCTTTGCCGGCCGAGGGGGGCTCGGGCCGGCGTCTGCTGATCGAGGGGGGCTCAGATCAGCAGGTCTATGCAGTCGAACGACGTGCCCGGGCTGAGGTAGGCCGAGCCGGTCGAACCACTGACGATGTTGAGTTTCAGGACGTTGTACTGACTCACGTCCGTCTTCCACGCACTACTAGGGACGTTGAACGTGAACGTGTGGTTGTGCCCTCGGTACGAACCCGTGGTGAGAGAGCGCGTAGTTGGCTGAGTGGGAGCGGTGGGGATGGCCGAAACCCAGTCGTTCACGGTCACCCGCGGCCGGCCGTTGATGTAGGCCGTGGTGACGCCGACGCGCAGGGTGTGCGCGGAGGCGGCCTGCTCCTCGGTCAGCTTGAAGTAGACGAGGACGCCGTCGTTGACGTCCTTCCACATGTACGCCGGGAAGGACGCGGCCTCGCCGCCGCTGCCGATCGTGACGTTGCCCGTCCACTTCGCCGCGCGGGCGTCGGACGGATGCGCGTACGTCATCAGCTCGGCGTTCTTGAACTCGCCGGGCGTGCCGTCCCAGTCGCCGAGCCGCCAGACGGTCCGCGCGGCGGAGGGGTCGCCGGTGAGGGTGAGGGTGTTGAGCGCCGTGGAGCCGCCCGCCGTCACCTTCACCTCCCGGGTGTGGACGGCGAGTTCGCCCTTGTAGACGGTCAGTGTGTACGTCCCCGGCAGCATCCCCTTGCAGGAGAAGGCGCCGGTGCCGGCGGCGGCCTTCGTCCAGTACTGGGCGTCCTTGTTGGTGAAGCCCACCGTGTAGGGGTACTTGGCGTCCATGCCCTTCAGACCGACGCCCGCCACCTTGCCGCGGCCCGCCTTGCCGACCCAGCCGGTGATGCCGAGGCCGTCGACCCAGGAGGTGTCGAGGTTCGCGTGGAACAGCGAGGACGCGGGGGCACCGCCGTCCGTGAAGGACAGGACGTAGGGGCCCTGGAGACCGAAGCGCTGGGCCTCCGTCTGCGACTGGTTGTAGTGCAGGATCTCGTAGAGGCCGACGCCGAGGTCGTTCGAGTGGCGCAGCAGGGAGCGGTAGAACGGGCCGCCGGACGCCTTCTCGTGGTTGGAGCGGACGAGCCAGAGGCCGACGGAGCCGGTGGTGAAGCCGACGTGGTCGTAGTCGATGACCCGCTTGCCCGAGTAGTGCTTGGAGTGGGTCGTGCCGTCCGCGCGCCGCCAGACGTCTCCCGCCTCGATGACCTTGTCCGAGGCCTCGATCCAGGTGTCCGGTCCCTCGTTCGGGAAGATCCCGGGCTTGAGCCGGACGAGGTAGCGGGTCGCCGTGAAGGAGGCGTCCGCCTTGTCGGTCCACAGGTAGACGTTGTTCTGGCCGCTGCGGGCCGCGTACCACTGGGTGATCACGCCGTGCACGGCCTTCACGAGGATCGTCGACCCGGTCTGCCTGATCGTGACGGTCGACGCGCCGAGGCCGGACTCGACGTGCGAGTGCCTGCCGCCGTACCCCTCGTACTCCTTGCCCTTGTGGACCAGGGACGTGATGTCGCCGGTCGACTTCGAGACCTTGAAGACCAGCGAGGCACCCGTGTCGATCACGTAGTTCGAGCCGTCGTCCTGGTAGCCGAAGGTCGCCGCGGACGCGGATGGGAGGAGGCCGGTGCCGCCCGCGACGGCGGCACCGGTGGCGGCGACACCCATCGCCGAGGCCCCGAGCACGCGTCTGCGTGTGAGGTGCTTCTTGTGCGTGCTCAAGGGGTCAGGCCCTTCGTGCTGGGATCCTTACGTCTCCCGGTCGCCACGCCTGCGGGAAAGGTTGCCGCGTCCTCGGAACTTTTTACGAATCGCCCTCGGACGCCGACTCGTCGCCCTCGTGCGGGGCGAAGTCGCCTGCCACGGACAGCTCTTGGCCCCCTGCGGCGGCCGTCGCCGCGTAGCCGTCGTCCCCCGCGTCGCGCCCGCCGCGCTCATGGTTGTACTGCCCGGCGAACACCCACTCGCCCTTCGGGACCGTACGGCCCTCCTTGAGGACCCAGGTGTAGACGAGGAAGCCGTCCTGCTCGCCGGCGGTGAGGGTGAAGTCCTGCTCGGGCAGCGCGCGCCAGGCGCCGGTGGAGCTCACCCCGCCGGTCTGCTTCACCTTCAACTGGACGGTCAGCGCGGTGAGTTGCTCGTCCGTCCGGACGGTCACATTGCTCTGCGCCCAGAAGTCGTTGCTGTGCGGGTCGACCGAGCCGTCCGACCAGAGCGGGCCGTCCTTCTCGCCGTTCGCGGGCGCCAGGGTGGTGGCGGGCGCGGACGGGGACGCCGACTCGGGGGTGCTCGGTTCCCCGGACTTCGGCGGCGCGCTCCGCGTCGGGTCCACCGGGGGGACGGGTGCGCGGCTCGTCGCGTCCGGCGACGGCGTGGGAGTCGCCGAGACGGCGACCTCCTGCTGCGGGGAGGGTTCGTCCTTCACGGCGGAGGCGACCGCGTACCCGCCGACCGCCAGCACGCTCGCGACCGCCGCGGTGGCGCTGACCACCCGCACCCAGCCGAAGACCGGCGGACGGGTGGCCCGATGGTCCGGCCGGGTCTGCTCGGTCATGCCGCGCTCGACGCGGGCCAGGATGCGCGCGCGGTCGGGCTCGTGCTGTCCGGCCGCCTCGTGCAGCCGGGAGCGCAGTTCGTCGTGCACGTCCCGCCGCATGGTCATCGGTTCCTCCCTCCGGCGTCACTGGTGCGCGCCATTGCCGCGTGCACCCTGGGCGGAGCACCCTGAGCGCCGAGCAGTTTCTGCAGCTCGGCCATTCCCTTCGAGGTCTGGCTCTTCACCGTACCCACCGAGATCCCCAGGGCGAGCGCCGTGTCCTTCTCCGAGAGGTCGAAAGCATGCCGCAGCACCACACAGGCCCGTTTGCGGAACGGAAGTCTACGCAACGCCTCCTGGACATCGACCACGCCCGCGACGTCCGGGTTCTCGGTCTTCTCCTCGCGCTGCGACCAGAACAGGGCGACCCGCCGCCGTTCGCGGACCGCGCTGCGGATCCGGGTGCGGGCGAGGTTGGCGACGACTCCGCGGGCGTAGGCCACCGGGTGGTCGGCGGCGCGCACCCGGTCCCAGCGGTGCCACAGCGCCAGCAGCGCGTCCGCCGCCAGATCGTCGGCGGCGTCCGACTCACCCGTCAAAAGGTGGGCGAGACGGGACAGTTCGGCGTAGTGGCGCTCGAAGAAGGCATGGAACTCCACGGAGGCTGCGTCGTCGACGACTGTGCCCACGGGCGACCTCTCCTGGCTCTGCGTGGCATGTGGAAGACGTGTGATCGTCCGGAGATCATCCGGTCGAGATGCGGAAGCCTAGCAGTGATCGAACACGTGATTCGTACGAGGCTTCGAACACCGTGTGGCAGGTCGCACGGTGAGCAGCCCGGATTCCGTAACACGGGGAAAACCTGAAACGGGTTCGACAGGGGAACAATCCAGCCAGCATCCGCACACTGATCAATCAGGCAGCAAGGAGTCCGTGTCCATGTCCGATTCACAGAAGGTGACCGACCGGCGGGGCCCCGCGCCCTCCGCGGTGAGCAGCCTCGACCGGTACTTCAAGATCTCCGAACGGGGCTCCACCTTCGGCCGTGAGATACGCGGCGGCTTCGCCACGTTCTTCACCATGGCCTACATCCTTGTCCTGAACCCGATCATCCTCGGCAGCGCCAAGGACAAGTTCGGCGAACAGCTCGACCCCGTCCAACTCACCACCGCCACCGCCCTGGTGGCCGCGGTCATGACCATCATCATGGGCATCGGCGGCAACCTGCCCCTCGCCCTCGCCGCCGGCCTCGGCCTCAACGCGGTCGTCGCCTTCCAGATCGCCCCGCTGATGAGCTGGGACGACGCGATGGGCCTCATCGTCCTCGAAGGCCTGCTGATCTGCGTGTTGGTGCTGACCGGCCTGCGTGAGGCCGTCATGCACGCCATTCCGCAGCCGCTGAAGCAGGCGATCAGCGTCGGTATCGGCCTGTTCATCGCGTTCATCGGCTTCGTCGACGCCGGCTTCGTCACCCGTATCCCCGACGCCGCCAACACGACCGTGCCGGTTCAGCTCGGCGGCACCGGCTCGCTCACCGGGTGGCCGATCCTCGTCTTCTGCCTCGGAGTTCTGCTCACCATCGCGCTGCTCGCCCGGAAGGTGAAGGGCGCGATCCTGATCAGCATCGTCGCCATGACGATCGTCGCGCTCATCATCAACTCGATCGCCGACGTCAAGGCCTGGGGGCTGACCACGCCCGAGTGGCCCGACAAGATCGTCGACACCCCCGACTTCGGACTCATCGGCCAGTTCAGCCTGTTCGGCGCGTTCAGCGCGACCGACGTGGGTGTCGTCACGGTCATCCTGCTGATCTTCACGCTGATCCTGTCGGACTTCTTCGACACCATGGGCACGGTCGTCGGCATCAGCGCGGAGGCGGGCCTCCTGGACGAGCAGGGCAAGGTCCCGAACCTCGGCCGGGTCCTGCTCATCGACGGTGCGGCCGCGGTCGCCGGCGGTGCGGCGTCCTCGTCCTCCGCGACGTCGTACATCGAGTCGGCGGCAGGCGTCGGCGAGGGGTCGCGCACGGGCTTCTCGAACCTGGTCACCGGTGGGCTCTTCGCGCTCGCCCTGTTCCTCACGCCGCTGCTGACCATCGTCCCGCTTCAGGCGGCGGCGCCGGCTCTGGTCGCCGTGGGGTTCCTGATGATGACCCAGGTCAAGCACATCGACTGGGACAAGTACGAGATCGCGATACCGGCGTTTCTCACGATCGCCGTGATGCCGTTCACGTACTCGATCACCAATGGGATCGGGGCGGGGTTCCTGGCGTATGTGGTGATCAAGTCGGTGCTGGGGAAGGCGAAGGAGGTTCACTGGTTGCTGTGGGGGGCTTCGGCGTTGTTCCTGGTGTACTTCGCTATTGACCCTATTGAGCAGATTCTCGGCGTGTGAGGTGAGGGTTTGCTGCGCGGTCGGGTGCGGGTCTCGTCGTGGCTGGTCGCGCAGTTCCCCGCGCCCCTGACGGGGCGCCTACTCAACCGCTGCTTGCATCATTGCCTTGGCTATGGGGGCCGCCAAGCCGTTGCCGCTTACTTCGGAGCGGGCCGCGTCTGACTGCTCGACTATCACCGCTACGGCTACTTCCTTGTCCCCGGACTTGGCGTAGGACGTGAACCAGGCATAGGGCGTCTGGCTGTTGTTCTCGCCGTGTTGGGCCGTGCCGGTCTTGCCGCCTACCGTCGCGCCCGATATCTGGGCGTTGGTGCCGGTGCCCTTGGAGACGACCGTTTCCATGGCGGACTGCAGTTGTTCGGCCGTGTCGTCGCTGACGATGCGGGTGGTGTTCGTGTTGTCGTCGTAGTTCTCCAGGGCGTCGCCGCCGCTGTCGGTGATCTCGGAGACCATATGGGGGGTGACCAGCTCGCCGCCGTTGGCTATGGCGGCGGACACCATGGCCATCTGCAGCGGCGTGGCCGTGACGTCGAACTGGCCGATGCCCGTCAGGGCGGTCTGCGCCTCGTCCATCCCGGACGGGTAGACGCTGGGATAGGCCCGCACCGGCACGTCCTGGCTCTCGTCGTTGAAGCCGAACTTCTCGGCCATCGCCTTCACCTTGTCCTGGCCGAGGTCGACGGCCATCTTGCCGAAGACGTTGTTGCAGGAGTACTGCAGCGCGGTGCGGATGGTGGCGTTCTCGCAGGGCGCGGACGCGTTCTCGTTGTCCAGGGTCCTCGTCGTGCCCGGCAGGGGGTACGGGTTGGGGCTGTCCGTCTTCTCGTCGACCGACGAGTACAGCCCGTCCTCCAGCGCGGCAGCCGCGACGACCAGCTTGAAGGTGGAGCCCGGCGGCAGGGGCTGGCGCAGGGCGCGGTTCGTGAGCGGCTTGTCGGGGTCCGCGTTGAGCTTCTTCCAGGCCGCTCCGGCGGTGCCCGCGTCGGTCAGCGACGTCGGGTCGTACGACGGGGTCGACACGACCGCCAGGATCTTGCCGGTCGCCGGGTCGATCGCGACGGCCGCGCCCTTCGTGTCGCCGAGCGCGTCGTACCCCGCCTTCTGCACGGCCGGGTCGATCGTCGTGACCACGTTGCCCGGGTCGGCCCGCTTGTCGGTGACCGTGTCCATCAGGGTCTTCAGCCGGGTGTCCGTGCCGTTGAGCAGGTCCTCGTAGATGCCCTCCAGCTGCGTGGGTGCGTAGCTCTGCGAGGCATAGCCCGTCACCGCGGCGTACAGCTCGCCGTCGGTGTACGTGCGTTTGTACGCGAGGTCGCTGCCCGTCGTCCGTGCCGAGCCGGTGATCGCGTCACCGGCCACGATGATGTTCCCGAGCGGCGACGAGTACGTCTCGATCGCATTCCGCCGGTTCTTGCTGTCGTCCGCGAGTGCCTGGCCGTCGTAGAACTGCACCCAGGTCGCCCTGATCAGCAGAGCGAACACCAGCAGCAGCGTGAAGACCGATACACGCCTGATCGTCTTGTTCATCCCGCCAAGAAGACGAACGAGGGATTGCGGAGGGTTCCGTTCCGACCGCTTTTCTCATCGGGTGTTCATGAAGCCGGCCGGGGTGACCTCAGGAACCCCGCCTCGTACGCGGCGATCACCGCCTGCGTACGGTCCCGCGTGCCGGTCTTCGCCAGGACCGCCGCCACGTGCGTCTTCACGGTGGCCGGGCCGACCTCCATGCGCCGCGCGATCTCCGCGTTGGTCAGGCCGGCCGCCATGAGCCGCAGCACCTCGCTCTCCCGGCCGGTGAGCTTCGCCACCCAGGCGGGCGGAGCGGGGTGCACGCGCGCGTGCTCGGTCGCCAGGGTCCGTACGGCGGACGGGAACAGCAGGGTGTCGCTGCGCGCGACCAGCCGTACCGCCTGCACGAGCGTGTCGGCGTCCGCCCGCTTCAGCAGGAACCCGGCGGCTCCGGCGCGCAGGGCGTCGTACACATAGGAGTCGTTCTCGAAGGTGGTGACGACGACGATGCGGGGTGGTGCGTCGAGCGTGGCGAGGATCTGTTCGGTGGCCCTGATGCCGGTTGCCTCCGGCATGCGGACGTCCATGAGGACTACGTCGGGTTGGAGGTTCCGTACGACCGAGACCGCCTCCGCGCCGGTTGCCGCCTCGCCGATGACCTCCATGTCCGGTTCTGCGGAGAGGATCGCGCGTAGGGCGGTGCGGACCATGCGTTCGTCGTCGGCGAGGACGACGCGGATTGGTGGTGGGCTGGTCATGTGGGGCCTTTTCTTGGCAGGCGTACGTGTAGGCGCCAGGTGTCGTTGATGGGGCCTGCGTGGGCGGTGCCGCCGAGTAGGTGGGCTCGGTCGGTGATACCGCGCAGTCCATGACGGTTGCCGGGATGTTGGTCGTCTGCGGGTTCGTTGTGGCTGGTCGCGCAGTTCCCCGCGCCCCTGAGGGGCGCTCCACCGAGGTCTCTTAGTGGGTTCTCCAGGGTGATGTCCAGGTGGTCGTCGGTGGACTCGATGTACAGGGTCACTTCCTGGTCTCCGCCGTGCTTGAGGGCGTTGCTCAGGCCCTCCTGCACGATGCGGTACGCCTCGCGGGAGACGACCGGCGGGAGGGTCTCGGGGGCGACGTCGATCACGTCCCTGATGCGCAGGCCGGTCGCGCGTGTGATGCGTAGGAGGTCGGCGAGGTCGGCGGCGAGTGTCGGGGCCGGGACGGTCGAGTCGCCGTTTCTCAACACGCCCAGGACGGCGTCGAGTTCGGTCACTGTGCGGCGGGTGGTGTCCTCGATCGCGGCTAGGGCTTCGCGGACGAAGTCCGGGTCGGTGTCGAGGACGCGGCGGGCCGCGCTCGCCTGGAGGGTGACGGCGCTCAGGGCGTGGCCGACGGAGTCGTGGAGTTCGCGGGCGAGCCGGTTGCGTACGGCGAGGTCGGCGGCGCGTGCCTCGGCGGCTGCGAGCCGGTCCTCGGGGGTGGGGCCGAGCAACGCGGGCGCCCAGTGAGCGAGTAGCGCCCCGGACGCGGCCGCGCAGGCGGCGAGGGCGACGAGCATCGCCGCTCCCGCGACCGGGGCGAGCGCCAACGCCCAGGTGTGGTCGAGTGCTTCGGGCACCCCGTCGCGCAGCCCGGCGAAAATGGGCAGCACCATCAGCACGACCGCGAACGGCGGCACCGCGAGCGACATCCCGGCGATGATCCCGCCGAACCCGAGGTGCAGCGTGAACCAGGCCGCCATACGCCCCTTCGCGGACCGGCTCCGTGCGGGCCCGTCGGCGAGCCGGTCCCCGTCCACACCGCACAGCGACCGCACGGCGGCGACCTCGAGCGGCCGGGTCAGCGGGAACAGGGAGGTGAGGGCGGCGAGGGGCAACCCCAGGGCGAACGAGGCGAGTTGGAGGGTGAGGGAGCCGAACACGTCCGTGGAGCCGGTCGACGGGCCGACGACCACCGAGCCGACGAGGACGTACGGCATCGCGAGCGCGCCGCCGAGGATCAGATGGATCCAGCGGCGGCGGGCCCGACGGCCGAACAGGAACCGGGCGAACGTGCTCACGCCGGTTGCTTCGCCGCGGCGGACGAGCCGTCCCTCGTCCCGGCGGACCGCTCCGCGAGGAAGTGGGCGCCGAGGGTCGCCACCAGGATGCCGACGATCATCTGGCCAGCGTAGGCGAGGTGCATCAACGGCGTCGGGCGGTCGGCGATGTCGTCCACCCCCGTCAGGGACGCGAGCGCCAGCCAGCCGCCCCAGCAGGCGGCGGCACCCGAACCGACCCAGGCGAGGGCGAGCGGCGTCGTCACGGGCAGCGCCGGGGCGCTCCGGAAGGCGAGCAGCCAGGCGCCGGTGACGGCGGCGACGAGGAAGAGGGCTGTCATGGCTTCCAGGACGTAGAAGTCGGAGGTACGGTCGCCGGCCCGACCCGCACTGAGCCCGGCCGTACCGCCGAAGGCCCACAGCAGGTGCAGGGTGAGCGGCAGCAGGGCGAGTACGGCGGCGGCACCGGCCGTGACGCGCTGGGCGGCGCCGACCGTACTGCGCGGCAGTTCCCACACGCGTCCGCGCCACAGGTGGCCCCAGCGGTCGCGGGCGTACAGCAGGAACAGTCCGCCGAGGGCCAGGCCCTGCACGATGAACCCGGTGTACACGACCCCGAACACCCACTCGTCGAGGAAGGGCTCCCGCCCGCTGTCGGCGGCCGTGGACACGCTCCCGCCGAGCGCCCTCACGAGGAGCTGCAACGGAAACCCGGTCATGATCGGCGCGAGCAGCCCGGTGGCGACCCACACCGGAAACGCCAGCAGCCACGCGGGCACCCGCAGCCCCCACGGCCGGGTCAGCACCAGTGCCAGCACGATGACGGCACTGTCCAGCACCACGGAGACACTGTTGGCGACGGCCATGGACGTCCGGTGCTCCAGCAGCGAACTGCCGTCCGGAATCCCCACCCGGCTCCCGGCGACCCAGGCGACCTTGAGGGCGAGATACGGCACGCAGGAGACGACGGCGACGGCACGGAGGAGCCGGCGGGGCTTGGTGGCGACGAGTGACGTGGTCATACGTCCACGCTCCCGTGCGGAGCTCGACCGGCACGTCCTGCGCCACGACGATCCGCCTCCGCCGCACGGGGGAGAGGCCTCAGCTCTCCAGGGTCAGTACGACCTCGTCGATCTCCTCGCCCCGCGCGTTCGCGAAACCCCTCTCCCGGCCCGTCAGCCGGAAGCCGCACCGCTCCAGCACGCGCAGCGACCCCGCGTTGTCCGCCGCGGCCCGTGCGTACAACGGGCGCTCAGGGGCCTGAGTGAGCAGCACCCGAAGGGCCTCCGTGGCGACACCCTGCCCCCAGTACGCCCGGTCGATCCAGTACGTCACCTCACGCTCGTCCGGCTCCCCGAACACCGACGCGTGCCCCACCACGTCACCGTCCAGCAGGACCGTGCGGTGGAGGACGCCGGCCAAGGACCGGATCCGCTTCCAGTGGGCGTCGAAGGCGTCCCGGTCGGCCGGGTCCTTCGGGGTGAAGGCCGCCATCCACAAGGCCTCGGGATCGTTCATCTGCCGGTAGAAGACGGGCAGATCGCTGTCGTGAACCTCGCGGAGTACCACATCCATGGGGTCAGAGCCTACGGGTCGCCAGTGTCAGCCGGTCCCGCGCGTCGAACAGCGCGTCCTTCACCATCTGCTCATGGGCGGGCGTCAGCCGCGCCACCGGTACCGAGCAGCTGATCGCGTCCCGGGCCGGGGTGCGGTAGGGGATCGCGACGCCGAAGCAGCGCAGCCCCAGCGTGTTCTCCTCGCGGTCGACCGCGAAGCCCTGCTCCCGGACCTGGTGCAGCTCCTCGATGAGCTTCTCGCGGTCGGTGATCGTGTTCTCGGTGAGGGCGGGCAGCGTCTCCGGGAGCATCTTGCGGACCTGTTCGTCCGAGTACGTGCTCAGCAGCGCCTTGCCGAGGGAGGTCGAGTGGGCCGGGAGGCGGCGGCCGACTCTCGTGAAGGGGCGGAGGTAGTGCTGGGACTGGCGGGTGGCCAGGTAGACGACGTTCGTGCCGTCCAGGCGGGCCAAGTGGATGGTTTCCGTCGTGTCGTCCGAGAGGCGGTCCAGCGTCGGACGGGCCGCCGCGACCACCTCGTCCCCGTCGATGTACGACGTGCCGACCAGCAGCGCCCGTACGCCGATCCCGTACCGCGTGCCCGTCGCGTCCGTCTCCACCCAGCCCAGCTCGACCAGCGTGCGCAGTAGCATGTAGAGGCTGGACTTGGGGTATCCGACGGCCTCCTGGACCGCCGCGAGGGAGTGCATTCCCGGGCGTCCGGCGAAATACTCGAGCAGTTCAACCGTCCGCACCGCGGACTTGACCTGCGCTCCGCCCCCCGTCTCGCCAGCCGACATCGCCCTTGACCCCTTCGTTCGACGGGAAATAGTCTCCGACAGCATATTCACCATCAGAGACAGCGTTCAGCATATCGAACGACCCTGGTGAATGACCCAGTACTGCGGCATTACATGTGTGGAGGGACCCGCGGTGGCAGCAGCACCAGTCTGGAGTGTCGACCCCCGAACCGGGAAGCAGCGGGAACAGGTTGCGGTGGAGGCCACAGCCCAGGAGGTGGACGCCACTGTCCGTGCCGCGCACGACGCGCGCGGGGCCCTGGCCGACCGTACGGTCCGCTCGGCCTTCCTGCGGACCGCCGCCGACCGGCTCGAGGCGGCCAAGGACCAGCTCGTCGAGGCCGCCGACGCGGAGACCGCGCTCGGTCCGGTCCGGCTCACCGGGGAACTCGCCCGCACCTGCTACCAGCTGCGGGCCTTCGCCGACATCGTCGACGAGGGCGCCTTCCTCGACGTCGTCATCAACCACCCCGACGCCACCGCGACCCCGCCGATCCCGGACCTGCGCCGCTACAAGGTGCCCCTCGGTGTCGTCGCCGTCTACTCGGCGTCCAACTTCCCCTTCGCCTTCTCGGTCGCCGGCGGCGACACCGCGAGCGCGCTGGGGGCGGGCTGCCCGGTGGTCGTCAAGGCACACCCCGACCACCCGGGCCTGTCCGAGCTGGTCGCGGCCGTGCTGCGGTCCGCCGCCGCGGCGCACGACATCCCCGCGGGGGTCGTCGGTCTCGTCCACGGCTTCGAGGCGGGCATCGAGCTGATCAAGCATCCGCAGGTCGCCGCCGCGGGCTTCACCGGTTCGATCCGGGGTGGCCGGGCCCTCTTCGATGCGGCTGCCGCGCGGCCGGTGCCGATCCCCTTCCACGGTGAGCTGGGCTCGCTGAACCCCGTCGTGATCACCGAGGCCGCCGCTGCCGAGCGGGCCGAGGCGATCGGTACGGGGCTCGCGGGCTCCATGACGCTGGGCGTCGGCCAGTTCTGCGTGAAGCCGGGGCTTGTACTGGTGCCGTCCGGCGCGGCGGGCGACGGCCTGGTCAAGTCGCTCACGGACGCCGTCAGCGACACAGACGCCGGTGTCCTTCTCGACCACCGGATGCGGGACAACTTCGTCGCCGGGGTCGCCGAGCGTGCCGAGCTCCCCGGCGTGGAGACCCCGGTGACGCCGGGCGCCGGGAGCGAGCACACCGTCAGCCCCGGCTTCCTGGCGGTCGCCGCCGAGAAGCTGACGAGCGAGGGCGCGTACGACGTGCTCCTGGAGGAGTGCTTCGGCCCGGTGACGGTGGTGGCCCGCTACGACGACGACGCGCAGGCGCAGGCCGTGCTGTCCCGCCTGCCCGGCAACCTCACGGCGACGGTTCATCTGTCGGCCGAGGAGGCGGCGGGTGAGGGCCGTGGCGCGGAGATCCTCGCGGAGCTGACACCGCTGGCCGGCCGCGTGCTGGTGAACGGATGGCCGACGGGTGTCGCCGTCGCGCCGGCCCAGCACCACGGTGGGCCGTACCCGGCGACGACCTCGACGTCCACTTCCGTCGGCGGTACAGCGATCGAGCGCTGGATGAGGCCGGTTGCCTACCAGGGTGCCCCCGCGGCGCTGCTTCCTGCGGAGCTTCGGGATGAGAATCCGCTGGGGCTTCCTCGGCGGTTCAACGGGCGTCTGGAGCGGTAGCGCCGTTGGGGTGCGGGTTTCTGGCGGGGTGCGGGTTCGTTGTGGCTTGTCGCGCAGTTCCCCGCGCCCCTAGGTGGCTTCACCGGGCCTGAGACAATTGGTGGATGGACTTGGAACTTCCCGAACTGCCTTTCCCCCTCCGTACTTACGGACCCGATGGGCATTGGGCCTACGAGGACGGCATCCTCAGTGGGTGGGCCGGGTCGCGGCAGGATCGGTTTGTGCCGCCCACCGGTGAGGGCCTGGACCCGGCGTCCGATGCGCCGCGGTTGTTGGGGGCGCCTGTGGGGGACTTTCAGCTGATCGCTCGGGTCACCGTCGGGTTTGCCGCGGCCTTTGACGCGGGGGTGTTGTACGTCCATGTCGGGGAGCGGGCCTGGGCGAAGTTGTGTCTGGAGTACTCCCCGGATGTGCCGACCGTGTGCACGGTGGTGACCCGGGGGCACTCCGATGACGCCAACTCCTTCGCTGTGGAGGGCAGTTCGGTCTGGCTCCGGGTGAGCCGGACCGGCCGTTCCTTCGCCTTCCATGCCTCCCGTGACGGTGAACGCTGGACCTTCGTGCGGCTGTTCACGCTGGGCGACGCGGAGGAGACGGGCGCTGCCCTGGTCGGCTTCATGTCGCAGTCGCCGATGGGGGAGGGGTGTGTGGTGACGTACGACCACATCGAGTTCAGGCCGGACTGGCCGAAGGATCTGAGGGACGGCAGCTAGAGGCGCCGTCGCGGCGGAACCGGAGCGGGGGCCTGTCACGTCCTCGGTGGCATGATCAGGGAGCCGCTGACCGGGAACCGAGTGATCCGTACCGTCCTGCCCGCCGAGGCGGACACCGTCGCCGCGTTGCATGCGCGGGCCCGGGCGACGTACTACCCGGGCGGTGTGCCGGACGACGGCACCGACTGGGTCGCCGCCTGGCGGGGCGTGATCGGGCGGCCGGACGCCCATGTGCTGTGTGCCGTCGAGTGCGGCCGTATCGCCGGTGTCGCGTCCTTCCGCACTCCTGAGCGCGCCCCCGCGGAAACGGTCACGCTGTTCCAGTTCCATGTCGACCCCGACCACTGGGGGTCCGGCATCGGCACGGCCCTGCACACGGCCTGTGTCGAGCAGTGGCGGGTCGACGGCAAGCGCACCGGAGTACTCGATGTGCATGTCGACAACCAGCGGGCCCGGGCCTTCTACGGGCGCCGGGGCTGGGTCGCGGAGCCGTTCGACGGGAGCAGCCATCTGCGGCTGCAGCTCATGATCGGCGGGGAATGAAAACGGCCGCTTGAACGTTCACACACTCCGGCGGAGGGAGTCTCCGTTCCCGTAAGAGCTGGAGAGAGCCGAGACATGCGCGTCGAGATCTGGAGTGACATCGCCTGCCCCTGGTGCTACGTCGGCAAGGCCCGCTTCGAGAAGGCGCTCGCGGCCTTCCCGCACCGGGACCAGGTCGAGGTGGTGCACCGGTCCTTCGAGCTGGACCCCGGCCGGGCCAAGGGCGACACCCAGCCCGTGATCACGATGCTCACCAAGAAGTACGGCATGAGCGAGGCCCAGGCGCAGGCCGGTGAGGACAACCTCGGTGCGCAGGCCGCCGCCGAAGGGCTCGACTACCGCACCCGCGGCCGGGACCACGGCAACACCTTCGACCTGCACCGGCTGCTCCACTTCGCCAAGGAACAGGGCCGGCAGGACGAGCTGATCCAGGTCTTCTACCGGGCCAACTTCGCCGAGGAGCGCTCCCTCTTCACCGAGGGCGACGAGCGGCTGGTGGAGCTGGCCGTGGAGGCCGGGCTCCTCGCGGCCGACATCCGCAAGATCCTCGCCGACCCGGAGGCCTACGCCGACGACGTCCGCGCCGACGAGCGCGAGGCCGCCGAACTGGGTGCGAACGGGGTGCCCTTCTTCGTCCTCGACCGCAAGTACGGCGTCTCCGGCGCCCAGCCCTCCGAGGCCTTCGCCCAGGCCCTGACCCAGGCGTGGGGCGAGCGGCCGTCCCTCAAGCTCGTCGGCGGGTCGGACGAGGCAGAGGCCTGCGGTCCCGACGGCTGCGCGGTGCCCCAGCACTGACATCGGCACCGAACCCGCAGGTCGGCGGGTATGTATAAGGGTTCCTTCGCGGTAACACGTAAAAATACGCAATGGACTACGACTTCATCGGGGCCCAGAGTGGAGTCATGGAGACCTTCGAGAGCCTGGTCCGTTCCGAGTTCGCCCCGAAGAGCACCTACCTCAACACCGCGAGCACCGGCCTGATGCCGGCCCGTACGGTGGCCGCCATGCAGGCTGCCGTGGAGGCCTCGGCGGCCGGGCGGCCGACCGACATGTTCGCCGACGTCGAGGCCGCCCGCGCCTCCTTCGCGCGCCTGACCAGGGTGCCCGGCCGCCGGGTGGCGGCGGGGGCCTCGGTCGCCGTCTACACCGGCCTGATCGCCGCCTCCCTGCCCGCGGGCGCCGAAGTCCTCACCGCCGAGGCCGACTTCAGCTCCACGGTGACCCCCTTCCACATCCGCGGCGACCTCAAGGTGCGCACGGTGCCGCTGGAGCGGATCGCCGACTCCGTGCGGCCCGGCACCGCGCTGGTCGCGGTGAGCGCCGCGCAGTCGGCCGACGGCCGGATCGCCGACCTGCCCGCCATCCGCGCCGCCGCGCACGAGCACGGGGCGCGCACCTACATCGACGCGTCCCAGGCCACCGGCTGGCTGGACCTCGACGCGAACGACTACGACTACGTCTCCTCCGTCGCCTTCAAATGGCTCGTCTGCCCGCGCGGCGTCGCCTTCCTGGTCGTCCCGGACGACCTCGGCGGTCTCTCCCCGCTCTTCGCCGGCTGGGTCGCGGGAGAGGAGCCCTGGGACAGCTGCTACGGACCGGTCGAGGAACTCGCCCACTCCGCACGGCGGTTCGACGAGAGCCCGGCACTCTTCGCCTACGCCGGCGCCCGCCACTCCCTCGCCCTGCTGGAGGAGATCGGCGTGGACGCCGTACGCGCCCACGACCTGGCCCTCGCCGACCGCTTCCGCACCGGTCTCGCCTCCCTCGGCCACGAACCCGTGCCCGCCCCCGGCTCGGCGATCGTCTCCGTGCCCGGCCTCGGCCACCGCCAGACCGAGCTGAGCAGCGCCGGAATCGAGGTTTCCAATCGCGCGGGCAACCTGCGCGCGGCCTTCCATCTGTACAACACGACGACCGACGTCGACCGGCTGCTGGACGCCCTGTCTTCCTGAACCACTGGCGCGGGCCCGCCGAGGACGCTAGGAAGGGGCACCAGGGGTGGTGGTGCCGTGGAGTCCACGGGCAATACGTCCGTCGAGGTGCCCGCAGACGCGGAGCTGCACCGGCGGCTGGTCTACGGGGACGAGTCCGCGCTGGCCGAGGCGTACACCGCGTACGGCGGCCTGGTGCGGCGCGTGGCCATGCGGGTCACCCGCAGCCCGGCCGCCGCGGAGGACGTGGCGCAGGAGGTCTTCGCCCAGCTGTGGAGCAGGCCGTACGCCTTCGACGCACGCCGTGGCTCGCTGCGCACCTGGCTGTCCATGCTCTCCCACCGGCGGGCCGTGGACTGGGTGCGCAGCGAGGCCCGGCACCGCAAGGACGCCCGCGCCGACGACTTGGCGCTGCACGCCATCCCCGACACCGGACCCGGCCCCGACGAGACGGTCGTCGACCGGGAGCGCGCCCTGCTGCTGCACTCCGCGCTCGCCGAACTACCGCAGCCGCAACGGGAGGTCGTCCACCTCGCCTACTTCGCCGGCCGCACCTACCGACAGGCCGCCGTGGAGCTGGGTATACCCGAGGGCACGGCCAAGACCCGGCTGCGCACCGCCCTGCGCACCTTGGCGGAAACTTTGGCCGACCCACCCGACCCGGCGCTCGAAAGGGGCGCATGATGGCGGGAGGGGTACTCGCAACGGACAGGCACCACGAACAGGCACGGGGAGGAGCGCGCGATGACCGACGATCACGATGCGGTACGTGACCTGCTCGTCGCCTGGGGCTTCGGTGTCCTCGACCCGGCCGACGAGCGGACGGTCCGGACGCACCTGGCCGGGTGCGAGAGCTGCGCGGCCGAGGCGGCACGGCTGCGGGAGACGGTACGACTCCTGGACGGGCCGCCGCTGAACGCTCCCGCACAGCCGGCCGACGGTGCGCTCTCCCTCGCCCTGCGTACCCGCCCGGCCGCCTTCCGGGCCGCCGCGCACGCCGCCCCCTACGCCGCCGCCGTCGCCGGGCTCAAGGCCCTGCTGCCCGAGCTGGAGGGCCGGTGGGCCACACCGGTCGTGCACGACTGGGACGCGCACGCCACCGTCGCCCACCTCCTCGCCGCCGACGAACACCTGGCAGTCCGGCTGGGCGTCGAGGAGCGCGTGCCGCCCTCGCGGATCGAGGAGGGCACGCCCTGGGAGGACGCCTGGAACCGCCGCACCGCCGATGTCATCGCCCACGAGCACGGCCGTACGCCCCAGGAGACCGTGGCCGACTGGGCCGCGCAGGCGGACGCGCTGCTCGGCACGCCCGAAGCCCGTGACGCCGAACTCGCCGCACGGGCCATGACGTTGATGGGGATGCGGCTGCCCGTCGCCGATCACTTCCTGGTGCGCGCCTTCGAGACGTGGATCCACACCGACGACATCGGCCGCGCCCTCGGCCTCGCCGTCCCGCCGCCGACCCAGGAGCACTTGGGGCAGCTGGTCCGCCTCGCCGTCCGGGTCCTCGGCCTGTCCCTCGGACCCACCGCGCCCCCGGTGCTGTTCTCGGTCATCGGGGGCGAGGAGTGGGTGCTGGGCTCCGACGCCGAGCCCGTACAGGCCGAACTCACCCTCGACCCCGTCGACTTCTGCCTGCTCGTTGGCGGGCGGTACGCGCCGGAGACGGCGCCGAGGGGAGAAACGGGCGACGCGGCCGCCGTACGGAACGTACTGGAGCGGGCCGCGTCGCTGTCGTGGCTGTGAAGGTCACTTCACGGGGGTGAAGTCCCTCGCGCCGATGAACTCCGGACGCCGGATCGGCGCCGCGAACGGCTCGACCGCCGCGTTCTCCACGCTGTTGAACACGATGAACACGTTGCTG
Source organism: Streptomyces sp. GESEQ-4 (assembly GCF_017948455.1). Taxonomy (GTDB): domain Bacteria; phylum Actinomycetota; class Actinomycetes; order Streptomycetales; family Streptomycetaceae; genus Streptomyces. The sequence goes on along the minus strand of NZ_JAFFSU010000009.1, from coordinate 96,028 downwards.
CGCGGGAACGGCGTGATGTTGTCGCCCGACCCGTGCATGCAGTTGCAGTCGAACCAGGTCGCCGAACCCGCCCGGCCGGTGAACAGCTTGATGCCGTACTCACTGGCCATCGAGGTCAGCGCCTCGTCGGACGGGGTGCCCGCGTCCTGCATCTGGAGGGACTGCTTGTAGTTGTCCTTCGGCGTGGCCCCCGCACACCCGAGGAACGTCTTGTGCGACCCCGGCATGATCATGAGGCCGCCGTTGGTGTCGTAGTTCTCGGTCAGCGCGATCGAGACGGACACCGTGCGCATGTTCGGCAGACCGTCCTCGGCGTGCCAGGTCTCGAAGTCGGAGTGCCAGTAGAAGCCGCTGGCCCCGAAGCCGGGCTTCACGTTGATCCGCGACTGGTGGACGTACACGTCCGAGCCGAGGATCTGCCGGGCCCGTCCGACGACCCGCTCGTCCCGCACCAGCGCGGCGAACACCTCGCTGATCCGGTGCACTTCGAAGACCGAGCGGATCTCCTGGGACTTCGGCTCGACGATGGACCGCTCGTCGGTGCGGATCGCCGGGTCGGTGACGAGCCGCTCCAGCTCCTGCCGGTAGACGGTGACTTCGTCGTCGGTGACGATCTGCTCGAGAGCGAAGAAGCCGTCCCGCTCGAACGCCTGGAGATCGGCCGCCGAGAAGGGTCCCGGCGTGCCGGGAGCCGACCAGACGACCGGGTCCTTGCGGGGGACGGCCACCTCGGCGGCGCCTCGGGTGGGGTACAGGTCCGTGATCGTGGTCATGGTCATGAGGTGTCAGCCCTCCTCGGTCAGCAGCGGGTACACGCCGTTCTCGTCATGGTCCTCCCGGCCGGTCACGGGCGGGTTGAAGACACAGATGCAGCGGAAGTCCTCCTTGATCCGCATCGTGTGCCGCTCGTGACCGTCGAGGAGGTACATGGTCCCGGGCGTGATCGTGTACTTCCGCCCGGTCTCGTCGTCGGTCAGCTCGGCCTCGCCCTGCACGCACACGACGGCCTCGACGTGGTTCGCGTACCACATCGACGTCTCCGTACCCGCGTACAGGATCGTCTCGTGCAGGGAGAAGCCGACCTTCTCCTTGGCGAGGACGATGCGCTTGCTCTCCCAGGTGCCGGACGCGGATTTCACATGCCGGTCGGTGCCTTCGATGTCCTTGAACGAACGGACGATCACGGTGCTGAACAGCTCCCTCTCTTAAGAGTGACTCGGTCGAGTCACACGGTTTCGCGTACGGCACGAGCGAGGACGCGCAGGCCCTCGTCGAGCTCTTCGGGGGTGGTGGTGAGGGCGGGCAGCAGTTTGACGACCTCGCTCTCGGGGCCGGACGTCTCGATGAGCAGCCCGAGTTCGAAGGCTCGCTTGGCGATCCGGCCGGCGCGGTCCTTGTCGTGGAACTCCATGCCCCAGACCAGTCCGCGGCCCCGGTACTCCTTGACGTCGGCCAGGTTCTCCTCGGTGATGGAGATCAGCGCCTGCTCGATCTGCTCACCCTTGGTCCGGGTCTGCTTCTCCATCGCGGACCCGTCGGCCCAGTACGCCTCCAGGGCCGCGGTGGCCGTGACGAAGGCGGGGTTGTTGCCGCGGAAGGTGCCGTTGTGCTCGCCCGGCTCCCAGATGTCCAGCTCGGGCTTGAACAGGCACAGCGACATCGGCAGCCCGTAGCCGCTGATGGACTTCGACACGGTCACGATGTGGGGCGTGATGCCCGCCTCTTCGAAGGAGAAGAACGCGCCCGTACGTCCGCAGCCCATCTGGATGTCGTCGACGATGAGCAGCATGTCCTGCCGCTCGCACAGCTCGGACAGCGCCCGCAGCCACTCCGGGCGGGCCACGTTGATGCCGCCCTCGCCCTGCACGGTCTCGACGATCACGGCGGCGGGCTTGTTGAGCCCGGAGCCCTGGTCCTCGAGCAGCCGCTCGAACCACAGGAAGTCCTCGACCGTGCCGTCGAAGTAGTTGTCGAACGGCATCGGCGTGCCGTGCACCAGCGGGACGCCCGCGCCGGCCCGCTTGAAGGCGTTGCCGGTCACGGCGAGCGACCCGAGCGACATGCCGTGGAAGGCGTTGGTGAACGACACGATGGCCTCGCGGCCCTTCACCTTCCGCGCCAGCTTCAGCGCGGACTCCACGGCGTTGGTGCCGGTCGGGCCCGGGAACATGACCTTGAACGGCAGGTCACGCGGGCGCAGCACGAGGTCCTGGAAGGTCTGCAGGAAGGTGCGTTTGGCGGTGGTCGACATGTCGAGCCCGTGCGTGACGCCGTCCCGCTCCAGGTAGTCGATCAACGCCCGTTTCAGCACGGGGTTGTTGTGCCCGTAGTTCAGGGATCCGGCGCCGGCGAAGAAGTCCAGGTACTCGTGCCCGTCCTCGTCGTACATACGGCTGCCCTGCGCGCGGTCGAAGACGGTGGGCCAGCCGCGGCAGTAGCTGCGAACCTCGGACTCCAGGGTTTCGAAGACGCTGAGGTCGGGCTGGGTGATGGTCACGACGAATCGCTCCTCGAAGCGTAAGAGTGTGGGGGTGAGGGGGAGGTCAGAGAGACAGGGGCCCGATGCGGTACAGCACTTCGGGATCGTGCGGACCGTCGGGGAAGTGCCCCGCCTCGAACAGGACTTCACGCTCGACGCGCGCACCGTGGCGTTCGGCGTACGAGGTGAAGAGCCGCTCGGACGCGGTGTTGCCCGGCGTGATGGTGGTCTCGATGTCGGTCAGCGGGCGCTCGGCCGCGACGCGCGCGGTGAGCCCATCCAGCAGCCGGGCGGCCAGCCCCTGTCCTCGGTGCCCGGAGTCGACGGCCACCTGCCACACCAGCAGGGTCCGCGGGCGCTCGGGCCGCACATACCCGGTGACGAAGCCGACGGGCCTTCCGTCGGCGGCGCGCGCCACGGCCGACGTACCGGCGAAGTCACGGCACCACAGCAGATAGCTGTACGAGGAGTTGAGGTCGAGCTTCCCCGAGTCTCTGGCGATCCGCCAGAGCGCGGCGCCGTCCGACACCGCCGGACGGTCGATGTGCAGGTCTGCGTGCAAGTCTGCTTGTGCGGCAGTCATGCGAATTGAATTTACCGAGGGAAAATCGGAATTGCATGGCCGGACGGGGTTACGTGTCGGCGGTTCATGTGTTATCGCGCGGGCGTGAGCGGATGCATGGGAGTGAGCTGTTTGTGGCGATTTGACCTGCATATATGGGGCAAATCGATGGTCATGTGTAACGCGTCACAACCGTGCAACCCTCGCGAGATCTGCCCGAAACGCACCCGTTGGCGTCCCAGAAATCTCCGTGTTTAGGTCGAGGGAAAGCGGGCAGAAGAATACGGGAAGCTGCTCTCGGCTGAATTCCCGAATTCCAGCCGGGCAATCCTGGAATTCAATGCCCAATTCAGGCTCCGGTCACTCCGTCGATCCGCTCCCGCAGCAGGTCCGCATGGCCGTTGTGCCGGGCGTACTCCTCGATCATGTGGATCAGCACCCACCGCAGGCTGACCTCCAGACCGGCCACGGGCTCGTCCACCATCCGCCCGGTCTCGTCGAGCGACCGCCCGGCGATCAGCTCTTCGCTCCGGGCGACCTCCCGCCGCCACACCGTGAGCGCCTCGTCCAGCCCGCGGTCGGGGTCCAGGACGTACCCGGTCCGCTCCCCGTATACCGGCGGCACATCCAGTCCGGCGAACACCCGCTGGAACCAGTTCCGTTCGATCTCGGCGAGATGCTGCACCAGTCCGAGGAGGGTGAGCGAGGACGGCTCGACGGACGCCAGCCGCACCTGAGTGTCGTCAAGACCCGCGCACTTCAGCTGGAGCGTGGCCCGGTGAAAGGCCAACCAGCTCTGGAGCATGGGGAGTTCGTCACCGGTCATGAGAGGGATGGGGCGACCGTCGGGCAGCGTGAGGGGTGGGTTGGAAGCCATGGAGCGAGCATGGCACGGGGCACTGACAACTACACCCAGGCACTCTCGGCCGCCCGCCGGGCCCCGGTCGGATCCACGTCCGGCCCCTTCTCGGCGAGCGCCGCCCCCAGCGCCGCCAGACTCGCCTGGACCGCTCCCCGCGTCGCGTCGGCGCCGTAGTGGTTCACCCGGATCATCTCCTTGGCCAGCGCGCCCCCGCCCGCGGCCAGCGGCAGCGCGGGATCCCACGCCAGCGCCCGCGCCACCAGCTCGGACGCCACCACCCCCGCCGGCGCCCGCAGCGTCGTGGCCACCGGCGCCGCGTCCGCGGCCTCGTACACATACGGCTCCAGCCCGCCGCCCAGCGCCGACGCGCCCGCCCGCGTCGCCGCGGCGGCACGCGCGTGCCGGGCCATCACGGTGTCCGGGCCGTCCGCCTCGATCCGCGCGATACATGCCTCCAGCGCCAGCATCTCCAGCTGGGCCGGGGCATGCGGCAGCACCCGGCGCCCGCCGTCGATCCACCGCTCCTTCCAGTCGAGCAGCGAGAGATACGACCGGCGCGGCGCCCGGGGATTCGCGGCCATCCGCGCCCACGCCCGCTCGCTCACCGACACCGCCGACACCCCCGCTGGCCCGCCCATCGCCTTCTGCGCCCCGATCACGCACAGGTCCACGCCCCACGCGTCCGGCAGTACCGGCTCGGCCCCGACGGAGGCGACGGCGTCCAGGTAGAACAGCGCGCCGTGCCGCCGTACGACCTCGCCGATCTCCGCGACGGGGTTGGTGTTGCCGGTCGCGGCCTCGGCGTGCACCAGCGAGACGAAGTCGATCTCCGGATGCTCGGCGAAGGCGTCTTGGATCTGCGCGGCGGTGACCGCCGTGTGGAAGGGCACCGCGAGATCGATCACCGTGGCGCCGCAGTCCCGCAGCCAGTCGCCGAAGGTCTGCCCGTACGGCCCGGTGATCACGTTCAGCGCGGTCGTGCCGGGCCCGGCGGCCGCGCGGATCGCCCCCTCCAGCGGCAGCAGCGCCTCACCCTGCATGATCACCACGTCCTGCCGGGTACCCAGCAGTCGTGCCACACGGTCCTCGACGGACGCGAAGTGCGCGGCGCTCAGCGGGGCCAGATCGAGGAATGGGTGGGCCATCGCGGTTGCTCACTTCCTTCGTGGAGGTCTACTCCGCCGATCTTAGGCAGAACGACTTCGCAGCCATCGGTTTGGTTTGAGTGACTCAAACCTATCCTTATAATCGGAACTCACCGTTCCCTGACAGGAGGCCCTCCCTTGAAGACGACCCTCGGGCGCCGCACCCGCATTCTGGCGGCCACCACCGCGACGGCCGGGCTGGTGCTCGTGGTCGGCTGTTCCTCCGACGACAACGGCGGCGGGGGTACGAAGACCGCGGCCGGCGGCGTCGAAGTCGTCAAGGCGGGCAAGCTCACCACCTGCACACATCTGCCGTACCCGCCGTTCCAGTCGGAGATCGACGGCAAGGTGCAGGGCTTCGACGTCTCCCTGATCGACCTGGTCGCGGGGGACCTGGGCGTCGAGCAGGACATCGTCGACCAGCCCTTCGAGAACTTCAAGACCGGCGGCTCCCTCAACGCCGACCAGTGCGACCTGGCCGCGGCCGGCATGACCATCACCGACGAGCGCAAGAAGAACGTCGACTTCTCCGACCCGTACTTCGAGGCCACCCAGGGCGTGCTGGTCGACAAGAAGAGCGGCATCACGTCCTTCGCACAGCTCAAGGGCAAGGATGTCGGCGCCCAGGCGCAGACCACCGGCGAGGACTACGCCAAGAGCAAGGGCCTGGACCCGGTCTCCCTCGAGTCCTCCGACGCCGTCCTCAACGCCCTGCGCACCGGCCAGGTCGAGGCCGTCGTCATCGACTACCCGGTCGTCCAGGGCTGGCTGAAGGACAAGGCCAACGCCGCCGCCTTCGACGTCGCTGAGCAGATCAACACCGGTGAGCAGTACGGCTTCTCGGTGAAGAAGGGCAACACCAAGCTCGTCGCCGCCATCAACAAGGCGCTCGCGGACGCCAAGGCGGACGGGACGTACAAGAAGCTGTACGAGCAGTGGATCGGCCCGTACGACGAGGCCGCGGCCTCCCCGTCGGCCTCATGACCGACGTCACCGTACAGCCGAAGAAGAAGGGCCTGACCCGGCGCCAGAAGCGCCGGGTCTCGCGCGGCGTCCAGTACACCGTCTTCCTCGCGGCCGTGATCGCCTTCGCGGTCTCGGCCGACTGGGACCGGCTGCAGAACCAGTTCGCGCAGGCGGACATCGCCGAGCAGATGTTCCCGGACGTCATCACGCTGGCGCTGAAGAACACCGTGCTGTACACCCTGTCCGGCTTCGTCTTCGGACTGGTCCTCGGCATGGTGATCGCGCTGATGCGGCTGTCGTCCGTCGGCCCGTACCGCTGGCTGGCGAGCGTCTACATCGAGATCTTCCGCGGTCTGCCCGCCCTGCTGATCTTCATCTTCGTCGGCGTGGCCGTGCCGCTCGCCTTCCCGGGCACGGAGATCCCCGGCGGCACCTACGGCAAGGTCGCGCTCGCGCTCGGCCTGGTGTCCGCGGCCTATATGGCGGAGACGATCCGCGCGGGCATCCAGGCGGTGCCCAAGGGGCAGATGGAGGCGGCCCGTTCGCTGGGGTTCTCACCGGGGCGGGCGATGATCTCGATCATCAGCCCCCAGGCCTTCCGGATCATCCTGCCGCCGCTGACCAACGAGTTGGTGCTCCTGTTCAAGGACTCCTCCCTCGTGCTGTTCCTCGGCGTCACACTGGAGGAGCGGGAACTGTCCAAGTTCGGCCGCGACCTGGCCAGCCAGACCGCCAACTCCACGCCGATCCTGGTCGCGGGCCTGTGCTACCTGCTCGTCACGATCCCGCTCGGCTTCGTCGTACGCCGCATGGAGGCCAAGGCCCAGGAGGCCGTCAAGTGACCCGTCCAGAGATCCACGTCCGGGACCTGCACAAGTCCTTCGGCGACAACGAGGTGCTGCGCGGCATCGACCTGGAGATCAGCCAGGGCGAGGTCGTGTGCGTGATCGGCCCGTCCGGTTCCGGCAAGTCCACGCTGCTGCGCTGCGTGAACCTCCTCGAAGAACCCACCAAGGGCCAGGTCTTCGTCGGCGGTACGGAACTCACCGACCCCGATGTCGACATCGACGCGGTACGCCGCCGTATCGGCATGGTCTTCCAGCAGTTCAACCTCTTCCCGCACCTCTCGGTGACCGAGAACCTCACGCTCCCGCAGCGGCGCGTGCTGGGGCGGGGCAAGGCGGAGGCCGCGAAGGTCGCCGCCGAGAACCTGGAGCGGGTGGGGCTGTCCGAGAAGGCGACGGCGTACCCGTCGTCCCTCTCCGGCGGCCAGCAGCAGCGCGTCGCCATCGCCCGGGCGCTGGCGATGGGCCCCGAGGTGATGCTGTTCGACGAGCCGACGTCGGCGCTCGACCCGGAGCTGGTCGGGGACGTCCTGGCCGTCATGCGCATGCTCGCCAACGAGGGCATGACCATGATGGTCGTCACCCACGAGATGACCTTCGCCCGCGAAGTCGCCGACCGCGTCGTCTTCATGGACGGCGGAGTGATCGTCGAGGACGGCACCCCGGACCAGGTCATCACCAACCCGGCCCACGAACGCACCCGCCACTTCCTGTCACGGCTCCTGGACCCCGCGATGGCCGAAGTCGAGGAGGAGACGTCGGACCAGGTGGGGAAGTCCGAGTAGGGGCTTGATTAGGGTGCCGTACATGAGCGATCAGGGTGCGGTGCTGCACGTGAAGGGCCGGGTCCTCGTCGGGCCCGACGACGTCCGCGACGAACTCTGGGTGATCGGCGGGAGGATCTCGTACGACCGTCCCGCCGGCGCCCATGACGTCCGGACCGTCGAGGGCTGGGCCCTGCCCGGCCTGGTCGACGCGCACTGTCATGTCGGCCTCGGCCCGCACGGACCGGTCGACGCGGCCGTGGCCGAGAAGCAGGCGCTGACGGACCGGGAGGCCGGGACCCTGCTGATCCGGGACGCCGGCTCGCCCTCGGACACCCGCTGGATCGACGACCGCGAGGACCTGCCGAAGATCATCCGGGCCGGCCGGCACATCGCCCGCACCCGCCGCTACATCCGCGACTTCGCCCACGAGATCGAACCGGACGACCTGGTCGCCTACGTCGCCCAGGAGGCCCGGCGCGGCGACGGCTGGGTCAAGCTGGTCGGCGACTGGATCGACCGCGACCTCGGCGATCTGGCGGCGTGCTGGCCGCGGGAGGCCGTGGCGGCGGGGATCGCGGAGGCCCACCGCCTCGGCGCCCGTGTGACGGCCCACTGCTTCGCCGAGGACTCCCTCCGGGACCTCGTCGAGTCCGGCATCGACTGCATCGAGCACGCGACGGGCCTCACGGACGACCTGATCCCCCTCTTCGCCGAACGCTCCGTCGCCGTCGTCCCCACCCTCGTCAACATCGCCACCTTCCCCCAACTCGCCGCCGGCGGCGAGGCCCGCTACCCCCGCTGGTCCGCCCACATGCACCGCCTCTACGAACGCCGCTACGACACCGTCCGCAACGCGTACGACGCCGGCATCCCCGTCTACGTCGGCACCGACGCGGGCGGCTCCCTGGCCCACGGCCTGGTGGCGAGCGAGGTGACGGAACTGGTCACCGCCGGAATCCCGCCGGTGCAGGCCCTGTCGGCGACGGCGTGGGGTGCGCGGCGGTGGCTCGGCCGCCCCGGCCTTGACGAGGGGGCGCCGGCCGACCTGGTGGTGTACGAACGGGACCCCCGCACGGACGTACGCGTGCTGGGGGCCCCGTTGCGGGTGGTGCTGAGCGGGCGGGTCGTCGGATGACGAGGGCCGCTCCTCAGACGGTCAGCTCATCGTAGGCACTGTGCCATGGACCATGCCCGTGGAATCCACGGAGGGCCGCTTCGACCACGGCAGGGGAGAACGACTTCTGGGATTTCATCGCGCCGGCCCGCTCCGGGGAAATCGACACCCCCACCACTCCGTGGATGTCCTGCAGCCGATACTCCCCGGGCGGCTCGACCCAGACCTTGTACTCCGGAACCGGAATTCTCTTCGAGACGTCCCGATTCCCCACGACGCGCCAGGTGTTGTCCTTGATCCGCTGATCCATGGTCTCCACCAGGAAGATCGGCTCCTCGAGTTCGAGCGACGCCACGTCGCACGAGCCCGCGCTGTCCAGGAGCTCGGAGAACACGGCCAACAGGACGTTCCCACGCAGCTTCTCGACGATCTGGGCCACAGCGATCCTCCCTTCGACAACCGGGACGGACAGGACGTCACCCTTCTTGTATTTCGCTAGCACACGGTCCCTCCAGCGGCCCGGTAACGGGCGTCGTTCATCTGTACCCGACTGTTCTCGAGGACGCTTCCCGGTACCGAGCTCTTTCCGCCGCCGGCCCGCATCCAGCTTTCTTCGAGGACGTCGAGATCCTGGCCCGGATTCGCCCTGCCGAGCACCTCGAAGGTGAACTGCCTGCCAGGGTAGTCCCTTGCGTGCTCTCCCTGGCGTTTCAGATAGCGGCTCCAGCTCTTCGCCTGACCGACGTACTCCTGTCCGGTGGCCAGGTCGGTGCGCAGGTACACAACTCCCGGCGGAGTGGGCGGAGTCGGTGTTGTGTTGTGAACGAGAACCGGGGTGTCGTCCGCCAGCACAAAGTACGTGTGAAGGCCTTCGACGGTCAGGTTGTGAACCGTCGCCCGCGCCGTGTGCGTCTCGACCGCCGTGACCTGGACCCAGCTGCCGCTGCCCGTGCTCAGCCAATGGCCGCGCTGCAGCTCGTCGGCCTCGACCCAGCGACCCAGGTCGGGTAGCCAGAACGGGTGGCCGTCGGTGGCTGTGATCGTGGAGGTCTCGGTTCCGGACCTCCCGTCCGTGTCGACGGTGAGCGTGACCAGATGCTTGCTGCCACTGCCCTCGATAGTGCGCGTGACCGTACGGGACTGCCCGTCGTCGGTCTCCACGTCCGCCGCCCGGACCTTGTCGCCGACCTTGATGTCCTCGATCGGCTTCGTGGTGCCGTCGGCCATCAGCACCTTGGTGCCGGGGACGAAACTGTTGGGGATGCGGCAGGAGGCGCCGGAGGCGGGGGGTGCCTCCGGAGGCTTCGGCGGTGCTGCCGGAGCCGGAGCGGGCGCCGGTTTGGCCGGTGCTGCCGGAGCAGCGGGCGCCGGGTCGGCAGGGGCGGGGTCCTTGGGCGTAGTGGGAGCGTCTGGAGCGGCCGGGGGCGCCCCGTTGTCCGCCGCGCGACCGGCGTCAGCCGCCCGCCCTGCGTCCGACGCGTTCTCCGCAGCGCGTGCCGTGTCGCCCGCCGTGTCGATGGCGTCCAGGGCCTTGTCGCCGTACCTGGCTGCCTTCGCGGCTGTCGCCCCATATCCCGCGAACGGGATCGCCGAGGCACACGACAGGCCCGCGTCGACGTAATTGCCCTCGGCCGCGTACCAGCCGCAGTTGGCAAGGTCCGCGGCTTCGCCGACCACCGGGATGAGACCGACCACGTCCAGCGCCGCATGGCCGATGTCGGACCAGGACAGGCCGAACAGATGGCCGTCGATCTCGATGAAGGAGATCGGGTTGCCGCCCGCGAAGGCATAGCGGTTGCCGGTGAAGGGGTCCGTCGTCAGACCCATGTCCGCCAGTGCGCCGCCGTACATGTCGCGGGTCAGGAAGCGGTTCAGGCCGGGGTCGTACGTCCGGAAGCCCATGTCGTAGGTGCCGGACGTCGTGTCGTAGCGCTTGGCGTTGTAGCGGTACGAGTTGTACGGGTCCTCCGGCTCCTCGCCGCTCTCGTCCGGCTTGTCGGCGCCCGTGAACTGCGCCTGGTCGTTCTTGCCGTACGCGGTGTACCCGTACGTCGTCTTGGTGTTGCCGTCCTTGTCGGTCAGTGCCTCGACGTCACCGTGCGGGTGGTACAGGTACTGCGTCGTCTCCGGGTCCTTGTCCTCCTCGTCCTTGATCTGGGTCAGCTTCTGGCCCCAGGAGGCGTACTGGAAGGACGTGACTTCCTCACCCGTCACCTCCTCCCGGAGGGAGTTGGAGGTGATGCCCAGATACGTGAACAGCGTCGTCTTCGGGTCGTCGCCGTCCACCGACTCCCGCACCGTGCGGTCGAAGGCGTCGTACGTCAGGCGCGTGGTCTTCGCCGCCTCGCCGCTGCCCGCCGTGCTGGACGCCGGGCGGTCGAAGCCGTCGTAGCGGTACTTCTGGATCGTCTCGCCGCCGAAGGAAACGGTGTCGAGGCGGCCCAGCGGGTCGTAGTTGTAGGTGGAGGACGCGCCGTCCGCGGTGGAAGTCAGCAGTCGGTTGCGGTCGTAGCGGTGGGTGGTGGTCGTGTCGTCCACCGTCTGCCGGACCACGTTGCCGGCCGCGTCGTGCTGGTACTCCTCCGTCGCCTCGTCGTCGCCGGTCTTGGCGACCTTGGCGATGCGGTCCTGCGGGTCGTAGGTGTAGGCGTACGTGTTGTCGATCGTGTCGCCGTGGTCGTCGGCGTCCATCAGCTTCAGGACGTCTTCGAGCTTGTGACCGTTGGCGTTGTACTTCAGCGCGTGCTCGGCGACGAGTGTGCCGTCCGACTTCTTCTCGGTGGTCTTCTTCGTCGCGCCGTCGCGGTAGTAGTCGACGGTGAGGACGTTGCCGTTGGGCTTGACCTGCTCGGCCACCTCGCCCCGCGCCGTGTACTTCAGCGAGGTGACCTGCCTGCCCTCGGCGGTCGGTGAGGGCGCGTTGGTGATGCGTTCGACCCGGTCCAGGACGTCGTAGTCCAGTTTGCTCCAGGTCAGGTCGTGCGTCGTGGTGAGGGTGTTGCCGTTGGCGTCGTAGGTCAGCGCCGTTGTGTTGCGCACGGCGTCACCGTCGTGTTCCACGACCTTGCCGAGCTGGTTGAGCTCGTCGTACTCCAAGGTGTAGCGGTCGGTCTCGACGCCCGGGCTGCGGTCGATGATCTCGATCTGGTTGCCGTTTGCGTCGTACCGGTAGGAGAAGTCCTTCTCCTCGTTGTCGGTGTCGCCGGAGTTGTCGCGGACCAGGCGGACCGCATCAGCGACGACTGTGCCGGTGGCCTTGTCGGTCAGGGTGACCGCCTGGCCGGTCGACTCCGCGAAGGCGAACTTGCCCAACGAGCGCCACTCGCCCGGGAGTTCGGTCTGGTCGAGGGTCTTGGTCTCGGTGCCGTCCTTGTGCTTGATCTCGTAGGTGGCGTCCTTGGCCGCTCCCTCGACCTTCGGGTAGTGGACGTAGACCGTGTAGTCACCGGCCTGGGGAATCGTCAGCTGCCAGGCAAAGCGAGCCTCGCCCGAACCGGCAGGGTGGGTCTGGGCGTTGTAGCCGTATGCGCCGGCGGCGGCCGACTCGTCCCAGGTGCCTTGCGTCGCCGTGTTGTTGACGTCGCTGTTGTCGACGAGCGCGACCTGGAGTCCGACCGGAACCCCGTTGTCCGAGCGGGACTTGACGGCGCCACTCGGGTAGAAGGAGGAGGTGAGAGTGCGCGAGACCGAACCGCCCGCGCTGGTCAGGGTGTTCTGGGTCTGCTGGCCCAGTTCGTTGTAGTCGTAGGTGTTCTTGATGTCGAAGGCGTCCGTCGAGGTGCGGATCCAGCCCGTGTCGAAGTAGGTGTAGTCCGTCTCGTTGCGGACGCTCTGACCCTCCGACGGTGGTGCGCTGACCTTGGTGACCCGGCTCAGCGCGTCGTACTCGTACGTCGTCCTGTCCGGTTTGTTGTACCGGCCGTCGTCCGGGTCGTACGGGGTCAGGGTCTCCTTGACCCTGTTCAGCTCGTCGTAGACGGTCTCGGAGGCGAAGTCCTCAGCGTCGTCGCCGGTCTCCACACCGCGCGGGGTGACGACGCGGGTCTGGTTGCCGACCTCGTCGTACTCGTAGCGGGTGGTGCGGACGACGTCGTCGTCATGCGGAACCCGCTCCTCGACCAGGGCGGCACGGGCGTCCAGCACCATCTCGGTCCGGTTGCCGTCCGCGTCGGTGGTGGCGGTGGTCAGGCCGTCCCAGTCGTAGGTGCTCGTCGTGGACTTGCCGACCGCGTCGACGGTCTCCAGCAGCCGGTGGTCGAGGTCGTAACGGAACTTGGAGGTGTAGTCGTCGGGGTCCTCGGTCTGGTTCTTGCGGGCGTCGACGACCTTCACCAGGTCGCCGACGTCGTTGTAGACGGCGCTGACGCGGTTGCCCGCCGCGTTGACCGCCTCGACGGGCTGGTAGATCTCGTCGTACTTGGTGACCGAGGTGAAGTCGCCGGGTTCCTCCGTCAGATTGCCCTTCGGCTCGGTCGACGTGAGCTGGTTGCCGACCTTGTCGTAGGTGAACGTCGACACCCGCGGTGCCGAGCCCTCCTCGTCGCCGGGCTGGGTCGACTTCACGAGCTGGTCCGCCGCGTCGAACTCACTGGTGGACTCGGCACCGTTCGGGCCGGTGAACACCAAGGTGTTGTCGTTGCGGTCGTACTCCGGCGCGGGCGTGACGAGGAAGTCGCCCGCCTGCTGGTCCTTGGGCCTGCGATTCTCCAGCGGCCGCCCGAACACGTCGTACGTCTGCGTCGTGGTCGCCCCGTTGGCCTCTTCCAGCTCGGTGACGTTGCCGCGTACGTCGTACGTCGTCAGCGTGCGGTTGCCGAGCGCGTCGACGATCACGCGGGGGAAGCCGGACGGGTCGTAGTCCTCGAACCGTGAGGTGTGCTCGTTGGCGTCCGTGGCGGAGGTCAGTCGGCCGCGGGTGTCGTAGGTGTTGGTGGAGGTGTAGTCGTCGGCCGGCTCGCTCTCGACGCCCTTGGGGTCGGTGACGGAGGTCAGGTTGCCCGCGGTGTCATAGCCGAAGCGCCAGGTGCGGCCCTCCGGGGAGACGCGCTGCACCAGGTCGGCGATGTAGCCGTCCTCGCCGGTGGCGTACGAGAAGGTTGCGGCGGGCCGGTCGTTCTTGACGCTCTCCGCGTCCCGGGACTCCAGCGGATATCCGGTTTTGGGGTCGAATTTCCAGGTGCGGGCCGCCCCGTTGTTCTCCTCTAGGCGGGTGACGTTGTTGTCGGAATCCCAACCGAGCTTCGTGATCTGCTTCTTGGCATCCGTGAGCTTGACCGGCCGCCCGTAGGAGTCCAGGAGCTCAGTGGCCGGATTGCCCTCGGCATCGGTGACGACGGTCTGAATGGCCTTGCCGTCATGCCCGTCCGCATCCGCATACCGGTATCCCGTGACCCCGCCCAGCCGGTCCGTGACCGACTTGGTGTAGCCGAGGAAGTGCAGCTGGTCCTTGTCGTCGTGCGGTCCGACGTAGTCCAGCTTGGTGGTGTTGCCGCGTGGGTCGGTCACCTTGGCGAGCTTCAGACCGGGGTGGTCCAGCTCCTTGCCGTAGTCGAACTTGAAGACCTTGCGCAGCTCGGCGGCAGCGTTGGCGCCGTCCGTGAGGCGGGCCAGCAGGCCCTTCTTGCCGGTGTACGTGAAGTCGACCCGGCGTCCGGAGATGTCGGTGGCTGACTGGACGTTGCCGATGATGAACGGGTTCAGCAGGTGGTCGCCGGTGCGGAGTTCGCCGTCCTCGTCGATGTAGGAGTACTCCTCGCCCGTCTCCCAGTAGTCGAGGGTGAGCGTGCGCTGGCCCTCGGCGTCGGTGATGTGCTTCAGGCGCTTGTGGCCGAGCAGCTGCTCCTCGTAGGTGAACTCCATCCGGTTGCCGTTCTTGTCGACCAGGGCGCTCGGATAGCCCTTGCAGTCGAAGAGGAACCGGGTGCGGTCCGGGCGCAGGAACTCCCAGGCCTCACGCTCGTGCGGCTTCAGCAGGCAGTGCTTCTCCAGCTGCTTGACGCGGAAGTGGACGCCGGACGGGGAGTCCCACTCGCCCTTCTTGTTCATGCTGAAGACATGGCTGGTGCCGTCGCCGTCGGTCAGCGTGATCTCTTTCGGCAGCAGCGACGACGGGTGGAAGGCCAGCGGCGTGCCCAGCCGGACCGGCGAGGACGCCTGCAGGGACCAGCCCGGGCCGGCCGGAGTCGACGACGCGTCCTGCGAGTTGTAGGCGAGGCGCAGGAAGGTCGAGAAGCCGAGCGAGGGGTTGCTGAACGCGTTGTACGACCAGACGGCGTTGCCCGCGTACAGGTTGCTCATCAGCGCGGATCCGGCGCCGGTGTTCTTGCCCGCGTAGGAGTAGAAGTCCTCCAGGCCCAGCTGGTCGGAGGTCGGATACTCGGCCGTCACCTGGTGCTTCGACGCCGGCACGCCGTCCGACTCCGACAGCCACTTGTGTGTGGCCTTGTCGTACAGGTCCCACTCCAGGCCGAAGGTCAGCCGCTTGTCGAGCGGGTCGACGAGGACGGGCGACTTCAGCTCGGCGTCGAAGGTGACGGACTCACCGGGCGGCACGTCCTTCGGCAGATGGGTGGCATCCCGGTTGAGGATTCCGGTGACGTCCTTGCCGTCGAGCGTCCAGCGGTACGACAGGACGCGCTCGTCCTTCTTCCACACCGTGCCGGTGGTGTTGGTGAGCGTCGCCTCGACGGTGTAGGTCTCGCCGGGGACGACCCGGGCGGGCGTGAAGGGGAGGTGGTAGGTCTCCGACTCGGGCGCGGCGAGCAGCTTCGTGCCCTGCGCGACCTTGCCGATCCCGGGCAGTTCGACCGTGCGCGCCGGGCTGGTCAGGAGCTTGCCCTGCTCGGTGCGGACGGCGATCAGGTAGTGATACGTCCGGCCCTTGCCGGGTGAGCCGGTGGCCGAGCGGTCGGTGAAGGTGCGGGTGCCGCGCTCGACGGGGGCGACGAGGGTCTCGGCGGTGGGCTTGAACGACTTGGCCGTGGAGCGGTGGACCTCGTACTCCAGCAGGTCGTCGCCCTCGTACGGCGTCCAGGCCAGGTCGGCGCCGGTGGCGTGGACGGTGCGGGGTGGGGTGAGGCGTACGCCCTCGGCGGTGCCGGTCACCCGCCAGCGG
The DNA here is from genome assembly GCF_017948455.1 of Streptomyces sp. GESEQ-4. Lineage (GTDB taxonomy): Bacteria > Actinomycetota > Actinomycetes > Streptomycetales > Streptomycetaceae > Streptomyces. Next base: position 80,174 of record NZ_JAFFSU010000009.1, on the reverse strand, counting down.
GCGGCGGCGGTGGCGGCGCCGCGGGTGCGGTCGAGGGTGAGCTTGCGGGGGTCCACGGACTTGTCGTCGTTCCAGTCCGCGTCGTTCTTCTCGTCGTCCCCGAACATCTTGTCCCAGAGGCCCCGGTCCTTCTTGGCCTCGGCGGCGCGTTCGCTGTTGGGGCGCCAGCCTTCTCGGGGGTCGCTGGTGTCGGGGGAGGCCGCGGGTCTCGCCTCGGCCTGGCGGGCGGGTGTCGCGGGAGCGACGGTGAGGACCATCGCGGAGGCGACGGCGCCGATCACCGCGGCACGGAGTCGGGCGCGGCGTGACCGGCCGCGCGAGGGTCTGAGTAACGAGGCTGCCATGTGAGTGCTCCTTGTCCCCGTGGGCACAGTCATCGCACAGGAATCTCCGGGCACCGACGTCTTACCAAGCCCCACCCAAGAGATGTCAATGGCATGCCAAAGAGAAGGGTGAGTTCCGGACTTGACGGAGCGTGACGGATCGGTGGGGCGACTCGTTGAGCATTTTCACTCGCGCTTCCAGGGGGCGAGCACGCCCCGTGGCCAAATGACGGTGATCGGGTGAAGTCGTGGAACAGCCGTGCCGAGTGATTCGAAAGCGTTCACGGAAAACGCACGTTGGGGTGAAGTGGCACCGGAATGCCGTCGGTTCACTCTCCGTGCGTAATCCTTGCCGGGTCCCAAGCCTGTCTCTTCTGGGGGTCCCCCACCTTGAACGGCACCAACTTCCGTATGCCCGCACGGCGTTTCGCCACCGTCGCGACGGCCACCGCCCTGGCCGCCGGTCCCGCCGCCCTGGCCGGCGCGGGGCCCGCCCACGCGACCGACGACGGCCGCGCGAACGCCGTCGTCCTGCGCACCGGGCTCGATGTGTCCCTGCTCAACAAGACCGTGAACGTCCCCCTCACGGTCTCCCTCAACGAGGTGCGGGCGCCGCAGAGCGCCGAAAAGGCCGCGCTCACCGCCAAGTTGAACGGCGTCGAGGGCGGACAGCCGATCCAGGTGCTGCAAGCCGACGCGGCGGCGGCGAAGGCGACCGTCGCCGACGACACGGCGCAGGCCTCCACCAACCTTGCCCACGCGAAGGTCCATGTCCCGGGCCTGCCGCTGCTGTCGCTCATCGAGCTCGAGGGCGTGACGTCGAAGGCCACCTGCAAGGCCGGCGAGACGCCGAGCGCCTCCTCCAACCTGCTGGGCGCCGTCACCGTACTGGGCAAGAAGGTCACGGTGTCCACCGGCGGCACGACGGAGGTGAAGGTGCCCGGCGTCGGCGAGGTCCGGCTGGATCTGTCGAAGACGGAGACGACGTCCCGTACGGCGGCCGCCACCGCCCTCCAACTCACCGTCTCCGTCAACCCGTTGAAGCTCAACGTGGCCGAAGTGACCGGCACGCTCACACTCGCCGAGGCGACCTGCGAGGCACCAGCGGCACCCGCCGCGTCCACCGCCCCGAGCGAGGGCCCGGCAGCCGACGTGAAGCCCCAAGGAGCCCCGGCCGAGGACGGGTTGGCCGAGACCGGCGGCAACTCGGCGACCCCGTACCTCGCGGCCGGAGCCATCGCCCTGGTCGTGGCGGGCGGCGGAGCGGTGGTGCTGTCACGCCGTCGCCGGAGCTGACCGGCAAGCGGTTTTCATGATGCGGGTGCTCAGGGACCGGCCAGCGCCTGGCGCAGGGCGTGGAGGAAGGAGTCGACCGTCGCCCGGTCCCGCACCGCCAGCCGCAGCCACTCCTCGTCCAGGCCCGGGAAGGTGTCTCCGCGGCGCACCGCGAACCCCAGCGCGCGCAGCCGTCGCCGCACGTCGGCCGCGTGCGCCAGGCGTATGAGGACGAAGGGCCCCTCGGCGGGGGCAACGACCCGCAGCCCGCCGAACTCCGCGAGCCCGGCGACGAGATGGGCCCGGTCGGCGGCGATGCGGTGGGCCGCGTGGGCCGCCTCCGCGAGCGCCTGGGGCTCCACGCAGGCCTGTGCCGCCGCCAGCGCGGGCGTGGACACCGGCCAGAGCGGCTGGGCCCGTTCCAGGTCGGCGATGGTCTCCGGGGCGGCGAGCACGTAGCCGATGCGTAGGCCGGCCAGACCCCACGTCTTGGTCAGACTGCGCAGGACGACCAGGCCCGGCACGTCCGTCCGCCCGGCCAGCGCCTCCCGCTCACCCGGCACGGCGTCCATGAACGCCTCGTCGACCACCAACGTCCGTCCGGGGCGGGCGAGTTCGGCGATCGTGCCGGCCGGATGCAGCACCGAGGTGGGGTTGGTCGGATTGCCGATCACCACCAGGTCGGCCTCCTCGGGTACGGCGGCCGGGTCCAGCCGGAAGTCGTCCTCCGCCCGGAGCAGCACCCGGTCGACGGTGTGACCGGCGTCCCGCAGCGCGGCCTCCGGCTCCGTGAACTGCGGGTGCACGACGACCGGTTGGCGCACCTTCAGCGCCCGCGCCAGCAGCACGAACGCTTCGGCGGCCCCAGCGGTCAGCAGCACCCGTTCCGGCGCGACCCCATGCCGTGCCGCCACCGCCGCCCGCGCGGCACGCCCGTCCGGGTAGGCAGCGAGGGACGTCAGTGATTCGGCGATCCGGGCGCGCAGCCAGGCCGGGGGAGTGTCGGCGCGGACGTTGACGGCCAGGTCCACGAGGGCCGAGCCGTCGTCGCGCACCTCGGCGTCACCGTGGTGCCGCAGGTCGTGGCCGCCGTCAGTGTGCATGGGCGTGTCCGCCGTGATGGTGGTGACCGTGATGGTGGTGGCCGTCGTCGTCCGGGTGGAAGTGCGGCTGCTGCGGCAGACCCACCTTGTCCTCGAAGCCGGGCAGGGCGATGCGGTAGACGCAGGAGTCGCAGTTCATGCGCAGATCGCCCTTGACGGCCTCCTCGTACCGCTCCATCACCAGATCGAGCAGCTCCGGCTCCGGGCCGATGACCTCGGCCGACCGCACCTCGATCTCGGGGTGCGCGGCGGCCCAGCCCTCGGTCTGCTGCTTGACCCGGTCCGGCAGGATGCCGGTGAACAGGAAGTAGGGCAGGACGACGATCCGCCGCGCGCCCAGCTTCACGCACCGCTCGAGCCCGCTCGGCACGTCGGGCGCGGCCAGCGACACGAATGCCGTCTCCACGCCCGCGTATCCGCGTCCCTCCCACAGCAGCCGGGCCGCCTTGTGCACCTCGGCGTTGGCGTCGGGATCCGTGGACCCCCGCCCGACCAGCAGCACGGTGACGTCCGCCCGGTCCTGGGGGCGGCGCCCGCCCAGAGCCTCGTCCAGCCGCCGCTCCAGCACGTTCAGCAGCGCCGGGTGCGGGCCCAGGGGACGGCCGTAGGTGTACGAGATCCCGGGGTGCCGTTCCTTCTCGCGGGCCAGCGCCGCCGGGATGTCCCCCTTGGCGTGCCCGGCGGACACCAGCATCAGCGGAACGGCGGCGAACCGCCGCACCCCCCGCTCCACCAGCTCGGTCACCGCGTCGCCGAGCGGCGGCGGGGACAGCTCGATGAAGCCGCCCGCGACCGGCAGTTCGGGGTGGCGGAGCCCCAACTCCCGTACGAAGTCGCGGAACGCCTCGGCTCCGGCGTCGTCCCGGGTGCCGTGGCCGGCGATGAGCAGGGCGGGCGGCGCGGTGGTCACTGTTTCTCCTCGGATGGCGAAGTGGGGTGGTACAGCAGGGCGTTGAGCGCGGCGGCGGCGACCGCCGAACCGCCCTTCTCGGACACGTTGCTGACAGCGGGCAGCCCGCTCTCGCGCAACGCGGCCTTGGACTCGGTCGCGCCGACGAAGCCGACGGGCAGACCGATGACGAGCGCGGGGGAGGCGTCCAGCGTCAGCAACTCCTCCAGCGCGGTGGGTGCGTTGCCGATGACCCAGAGGGCGCCAGGGCCGACCTGCTCGTAGGCGAGCCGGATCGCGTGGGCCGAACGGGTCAGCCCCGGCCCAGCCTCGGCGTCCCTCAGCCGGCAGACGGTCTCACGCCGGGTGATCCCGGCGCCCACCATCTCGACGTCGACGACCACGGGCGCCCCGGCGTGCAGCGCCGCGTGCGCCTTCTCCAGCTCGCCCTCGTCCATGACGAGATCGGTCGCGTAGTCGAGATCGGCGGCGGAGTGGATGACCCGCTCCACGACCGCCCGGGTCAGCGGCGGGAAGTGCGAGGTGTCCAGGCGGGCGCGCAGCCGCCGGTAGGACTCCTCCTCGATCGGGTGGACCACACGGTTCACTCGGCACCCTCCTGCGCTTCCTGCCAGCGGTAGCCGCGCGGCGTCACCATGCGTCCCGCGATCTCGCGGGTCGCCGTGTTGCCCACGGTCACGACGGTCATCATGTCGACCGTCGCCGGATCCAGGGTGGCGAGGGTCGTCAGCCGGCCGGACTCGTCCGGCCGTGAGGCGTTGCGCACGACACCGACCGGGGTCGTCCCCGACCGGTGCTCGGCGAGGATGGCGAGCGCCTTCGGCAACTGCCAGTGGCGGCCCCGGGAACGCGGGTTGTAGAAGGTGACCACGATGTCCGCCTCGGCCGCCGCCCGCACCCGCCGCTCGATGACCTCCCAGGGCGTGTGCAGGTCGGACAGGCTGATCGACACATGGTCGTGGCCGAGCGGTGCCCCGAGGATCGCGGCGGCGGCGAGCGCCGCGGTCACGCCGGGTACGCCGACGACGTCGATGTCGTCGGAGGCCTCCGCGAGCGCGGGGGAGGCCATCGCGTAGACGCCCGCGTCCCCGCTGCCGATCAGCGCGACAGCCTGCCCGCGCCGGGCTTCGGCGACCGCGGTCCGCGCCCGCTCCTCCTCCGCGCCGAGCCCCGACTCCAGCACCCGGGTGCCGGGCCGCAGCAGATCGCGGATCTGGTCGACGTACTGGTCCAGGCCGACGAGCACGGCGGCGCGCCGGAGTTCGGCCTTCGCCCGCGGGGTGAGCAGATCCCGGGCGCCGGGTCCGAGCCCGACCACCGCGAGACGCCCGCGCGCGGGGCGTCGTACGACGGCACAGGTCGCCATCGCGGGCTGCCCGTCGGCGCGCTCCGACTTCCGCTTCGGTACGAGGAGTTCACCGCCGCGCACCAGGGCGGCGGCCTCGGCGACGGAACGGGTGCCCACGGCGGCGAGGGGCGCGTCGGAGGGGTTGGGAACCTCTACGGCGGCCAGCTCCTCGGCGGAGTGGGTGACGAGGGGGACGCCGAGCCGTGCGGCGGCTTCGACGATGCCGGGCTCGTCGGCCTTGGCGTCGACCGTGGCGAGCTCGGCGAGGGACTTGGCGGAGAGACCGGCGTCGCTGAGCGCGCTCTCGACCAGCCCGAGCACCTCGTCGACGGGAGCGCCCTTCGAGGCACCGACGCCGACGACGAGGGACGGCGGACGGAGCACGACCTCGCGCTCGGCGGACTCGACGAGCCGATCCGTCAGCCGGATCGCATACGACCCCTCGGCGCCGACCCGGAGCGGCGGCAGCGGCCAGGCCACCTCCGCCTTCAGCGCCACCGGTTCGCCGTCGAGCAGGGCCCGCGAGACCCCGGCGACATCGCCCTCCACCGGCAACCCGAGCGTGTCCAGACCGGGCACCCCCACGGCATCGGTGGCCGTGGTCACCACGGGCTCGGCACCCAGCAACTCCCCGACGTCCCGGGCAAGTTCATTGGCCCCGCCCCCATGCCCGCCGACCAGCGACACGGCGAACCGCCCGCTCTCGTCGACGCTCACCACACCCGGGTCGGCGGCCTTGTCACCCAACAGCGGGGCGATCAGCCGTACGACCGCGCCCGTCGCCAGAAAACACACGAGCTGCTCGCACTCCGCGAACGCCCGCCGTACGGCGTCCCCCACGGGTCCGTCGTACACGCGCGTGCGGTCCGGCCACGCCGCGGCCAGCCGGTCCCGCGCCGCCGCCCCCGCCGCGGTGGCGGAAATGAGGCCGATCACTGGGCAACTCCCTCACGATCCAGGGGCTTTCTGACACCCCACAACAGGAAAACCGGATTGGTCGCCGCGAGCCGGGTCACGTCCCCCGGCAGCGGCGCCAGCCGGGACGACTGCAGCAGAACGCCGTCGCAGGAGAACCCGGCCGCGGTGAGCGCCTCGCGCACCGCCGGGACCCGGTCAAGCGCGGCCATCGCGACGACCACCGTCCGCCGCGCCCGCCGCGCACACGCGGTGACGATGTCCGGCAGATCGCCCCCGCCCCCGCCGACGAACACCGCGTCGGGATCGTCGAGTCCGGCCAGCACGCCCGGCGCGCTCCCGTGGAGAACCTGTACGTCCACCCCGTGCCCGGCGGCGTTCGCGCGGATCCGCTCGACGCCGTCCCCGGTCTTCTCGACGGCGACGACGGCGGCCCCGAGCCGCGCGCACTCGACGGCCACGGAACCGGAGCCCGCGCCGACGTCCCAGACCAGATCGCCGAGGCGCGGCCCGAGCCGGGCCAGCGCCAGTGCCCGTACCTCGAACTTGGTGATCATCGAGTCGCGGTGCGCGAACTCGCCCTCGTCCAGCGCCCATCGGTCGGGCCCGACCCCGGGCCCGGCGACCGTCCGTGGACCGGCTGCCGGCCGCGGGTCCGTCGTGGCTGGTCGAGCGGTTCGGCAGCGCCCCGAAGGGGCGCGGGGAACTGCGCGACCAGCCCCCACCGGCCCGCGGGTGCACGCCGGGAACCGCGTCTCGTCCAGGCACAGCACCACACTCACCGCCGTCCCCCAGTCACGCGCGGCGGCCTCGCGCGGCGTCACCCGCTCCACGCGCTCCCGCTCGGGGTCGCCCAGCGCGGACGCGACGACGAGGACGCGGTCACTGTGCAGCAGGGCGGCACCCAACTCGGCCGGACCGGCGCCGGGCCCGGTCAGCACCGCGACCTTCGGATGCGCCCGGCAGACATTCACCGCCGTCCGTAGCTCCCGGCCGTGCGCGCTGACCACCACCGCGTCGTCCCACGTCAGCCCGGCCCGCGCGAAGGCGGCGGCCACGGAGGACACGCCCGGCCGGATGTCGAGCAGCCCGGCACCGAAGCGCTCGGCCAGCACCCGCACGATCCCGAAGAACCCGGGGTCGCCGGAGGCCAGCACGACGACCGGCGCCTGCTTGGCGACGTACGCCTCGATCCGGTCCAGCGCGGGCGCCGGCGGACCGAGCACGACCTGCTCGGCGCCCGACGGCAGCCGTACGGCGTCGAGATGCCGTCGCCCGCCGACCACCAGCTCCGCGGCGCCGAGGACGTCCTCGGGAGGCGGCGCCCCAGTCCCCGTACCGACGACCGTGATCATGTACTCGCCCCTCGCTCGCGCAGCGCCTTGCGGGCCTCAGGGTCGGCCTTGCGGTAGCCGTGGAAATGGCCGGGGTGGTACAGGTGCGAGCGGGTGCCCCGCGCGGCGAGGGCGGGGCCGACGAGGAAGAGGGTGTGCTTCCAGAGCTTGTGCTCCTTGACCGTCTCCTCCAGGGTCGCGATCGTGCAGCGCACGACCAGTTCCTCGGGCCAGGTCGCCTGGTAGGCGATGACGACCGGGGTCGACGTCGGATAGCCGCCCTCCAGCAACTCCCGTACGAGCTGTCCACTCCGGGCGGCCGACAGGAAGATCGCCATGGTCGTGCCGTGCTTGGCGAACTCGCGCACCTCTTCCCCGGGCGGCATCGGCGTCTTGCCGCCGCCGAGCCGGGTCAGCACGACGGACTGCGCCACCTCGGGGATCGTCAGCTCCCGCTGGGCGAGCGCGGCGACGGCGGAGAAGGCGGAGACGCCGGGCACGACCTCGGTGGCGATGCCGAGCGCGGCACACCGGTCGAGCTGCTCCTGCGTACCGCCCCAGAGAGCGGGGTCCCCGGAGTGAATACGGGCCACCCGCAGACCATCGGTCCGGGCCCGCTCGTAGACGGCGACCACGTCCTCCAGCGACATCGTCGCCGAGTCCAGGATCTCCGCGTCCTCGCGCGCATGCTCAAGGACCTCCGCCTGGACCAGGCTCGCCGCCCAGATCACGACGTCGGCCTCGGCGATGGCGCGCGCGGCCCGGAACGTCAGCAGATCGGCGGCGCCGGGGCCGGCACCGACGAAGGTCACCTTGCCGGCGGTGGCATCGGCCATGGGAAATCGGTCCTCTCGTACAAGCTGCAAAGCGGTCTTACGAAGTCGGGCGAAAAGTCAGTGCATACGGGGGTGCCGGACATGCGCGCACGCAGGGTGATCGGATAGCAAAGCCCTATGGCGGTCTTCGTCGCGCTCGGCGCGTTCCTGATGACGCTGGCCGGCGGCTGGACGGCACAGCGTGTGACCGACCGCCGTCATCTGGTCCTGGGCCTGGCCGGCGGCCTGATGCTGGGCGTGGTCGGCCTGGACCTGCTGCCGGAGGCGCTGGACGCGGCGGACGCGGACGTCTTCGGCGTACCGGCGGCCCTGGTGCTCTTCGTCGCGGGGTTCCTCCTCGCCCACCTGGTGCAACGGCTGCTGGCAGCGCGCGCGGCGCATGAGCCGAACGGCCGGACGCCCGAGGTGGGCCTGTCGGCGGGGGCCGCGATGGTCGGGCACAGCGCGATGGACGGCATCGCGATCGGCGCCGCGTTCCAGGTCGGCGGGGACATGGGCGTGACGGTCGCGCTCGCCGTGATCGCGCACGACTTCGCGGACGGCTTCAACACGTACACGATCACCCGCCTGTACGGGAACGCCCGCCGCCGGGCGCTCGCCATGCTGCTCGCGGACGCGGCGGCCCCCGTCGCCGGCGCGGCCTCGACGCTCCTGTTCACCATCCCGGAGGAACTGCTCGGCTACTACCTCGGCTTGTTCGGCGGCGCACTGCTCTACCTCGCCGCCTCCGAGATCCTCCCCGAGGCCCACCACCTGCGCTCCGCCCGCTCGACCCTGCTCTGCACGGTCGCCGGAGCGGCGTTCATCTGGCTGGTGGTAGGCATCTCCGGCTGAGCGGGACAGACCGCGGCCGTTCACAGCTTCCCGCCCCGCCCGCCGTCGCGCCGCGCGGGCGCGATCAGCGTCGACAGATAGGGGAGGGGCTCACCGTCGAGCTCGGCGGCGGGCCGCACGGACTCCTCCGGCAGCCCGAGCGCCGACCCCCATACGGCGTCGTCCAGCCGCCCGGTCTCCCGCAGCGCCTCCGCGACCTCCCCGGCCTGCCGCCCGAACTTGTACGCGACGACGGTCCCCGGCCCGGCGAGCGCGTCCTTGAGCACGGCGGCCCCCGCGGTCACCGGCACGAGCGTGAGCGGCTCGGTCCCCTCGGTGAGCACGGCCCCAGACCGCGAGGCGAGATCCTGCATGGCGGTGATCCCAGGCACGGTCTCGACTACCGTCCCCGGCACCAACTCGCCGATGGTCTGCGCGAGATAGGTGAACGTGGAATAGACGTTGGGATCCCCGATGGTGGCAAAGGCAACGGCCCCGTGCGTCGTCAGGAGCCGGGCAACCCGCTCCCCGGCAGCATCCCAGGCGGCCTCTCGCCGCCCCCGATCGCTCCGCTCGTTCAGCGCGAACACGACCCGCACGACTTTCTCCTCGGGCACGTAATGCAGAACGGTGGCCTCGGCCCGCCCCCGCTCCCCGGTATCCATGACCGGCACGACGACGACATCGGCGGCACGCAGAGCATTGACGCCCTTGACGGTCACCAGCTCCGGATCGCCGGGACCCACCCCGACTCCGATCAACCTGCTGCTGCTCATGACGTCCGGCACCTCTCCACGAACCGACGGGCCACACCGGGCTCGGACGCCCAGTGCGTGTGCAGATAACTCGCGTGCACACCCTGTTGTACGAAACCTTCGACCCGCCGCTCCGGAGCAAGCACACCCCAAGCGGGAGCGCCCCCCGCCCCCGGCTCGACGACCGTCCGATGAAACTCATGCCCCCGCATCCGCACGCCCGCGCCCGCGATCACACTGTCACTCACGGCAACAGCATCCCGATACCCCAGCGTGAGCCGCCCGCTCATCCGGGCCGCCGCATCAAGCACCCCGCACATAGGCAGCCCATCCAACTCCCGGCACAGATAGAGCAGCCCAGCACACTCGGCGGCGACAGGAGCCCCGGCCTCCGCGAGGGCGGCGACGGCTTTGCGCAGGGGTTCGTTGGCGGACAGCTCAGCGGCATACACCTCAGGAAACCCACCCCCGATGACCAACCCGCAGGTGTTGTCAGGGAGTTGTTCATCGCGAAGGGGATCAAAGACGACGACTTCCGCACCAGCGGCCGCAAGCAGTTCGGTCTGCTCAGCGTAGGAGAACGTGAACGCGGCCCCACCGGCCACGGCGACGCGCTTCAGCCCGTGCGGCGTTTGAGGCCGGGTGGCGCCATCCCGATCCCCCACCCACCCGCAGGGGGCTGACCCCTGAAGGCCGTCCGTGTAATCCAGCCCCTCCGGCGTTTGAGGAGCGGGGTCCAGGGGCGGAGCCCCGGTGGGGGTCTGGGGGCGAAGCCCCGGCGGGGTGCAGGGGCGGAGCCCCGCGGGGGTCCGGGGGGCGGAGCCCCCTGGCGGGGTCGAAGGGGCGGAGCCCCTGGAGGATGGGACGGGTAGGGGCGGCGGGGGCGAAGAAGTCAGTACCTCAGCCGCATCCCAAGCCGCACAAGACAACGCACCCGCGCTCCGCGCAAGCTCCAGCAGCCCTTCGAGATCGCACCCTCGCGCAACCTGCTCTGCCATCGCCGCAACAGCCTCCACCGCCTCCCCCCGCCGCTCCGCAACCGGAACCAGCCCCAGATGCCGCGACGGCGTATCCACCTGCGGCGCCCGCCTCAACACCCCCAGAACCGGCACCCCCACCGACTCCAACGCCTCCCGCAACAACTCCTCATGCCGATCCGAAGCCACCTTGTTCAGGATCACGCCCCCGACCCGAACCTCCGGATCCCACGACACGAACCCATGCACCAACGCCGCAACAGACCGAGACTGAGACGACGCATCGACAACCAGCACCACCGGCGCCCGCAGCAACTTCGCCACATGAGCAGTCGACGCCAGCTCACCCTCCCCCGCGGCCCCGTCATACAGCCCCATCACCCCCTCGACGACGGCGATGTCACACCCCCGCGCCCCATGCGCGAACAACGGCCCGATCAACTCCGGCCCGCACAGATACGCGTCGAGATTCCGCCCCACCCGCCCGGTAGCCAGCGCGTGATACCCGGGATCGATGTAGTCCGGCCCCACCTTGTGCGGAGACACGACAAGCCCCCGCGCGGCGAACGCGGCCATCAACCCCGTGGCAACGGTGGTCTTACCGCTGCCGGACGACGGCGCGGCGACGACCACCCGAGGAACAGACATCACCACTCGATGCCTCGCTGTCCCTTCTGCCCGACGTCCATCGGATGCTTCACCTTGGACATGTCGGTGACGAGATCGGCGAGGTCGACCAGCTTCTCGGGCGCGTTCCGTCCGGTGATCACGACATGCTGGGTACCGGGCCGGTCCCGCAGCACGGAGATCACCTCATCGGTGTCGACCCAACCCCAGTGCATCGGATAGGCGAACTCGTCCAGCACGTACAGCTTGTACGTCTCGGCCGCCAGATCCCGCTTGACCTGCTTCCAGCCCTCCCGGGCCTTCTCCTCGTTGTCCATCTGCTGATCACGCTGCACCCATGACCAGCCCTCACCCATCTTGTGCCAGTCGACGGACCCGCCCTCACCACTGGCACCGAGCACCCGCAGCGCGTTCTCCTCGCCGACCTTCCACTTGGCGGACTTGACGAACTGGAACACCCCGATGGGCCACCCCTGATTCCAGGCCCTGAGCGCCAGCCCGAAAGCGGCGGTCGACTTGCCCTTCCCGACCCCCGTGTGCACCACCACCAAAGGCCGGTTACGCCGCTGACGAGTCGTCAGCCCATCGTCCGGCACGACACTCGGCTGTCCCTGAGGCATTACGCGGCCCTCCTCTGTACGTCCTTCACCAGCCCGGCGATGGAGTCCGCCCGCAGCTCGTCCAGCGTCACGGCCGTACCCCCCAGCTCACCGGCAAGCTGCCCGGCGAGCCCCAGCCGCACGGGCCCCGCCTCACAGTCGACCACCACCGAAGCGATCCCCTCGGCCGCGAACAACCGAGCCGCACGCCCGGCCATCACCACCGGCTCCGGCCCACCGGTCGCCCGCCCATCAGTCACCACGACAACCAGCGCCCGCCGAGCGGGATCCCGCAGCCGCTCCACCCGCAGCACGTCATGCGCCTTCAACAACCCGGCAGCCAGCGGCGTCCGCCCACCGGTCGGCAGCGACTCCAGCCGAGCGGCAGCGGCGTCCACGGACGAGGTCGGCGGCAGAGCCACATCGGCACTCGCTCCCCGGAACGTCACCAACCCCACCTTGTCCCGCCGCTGATACGCGTCGAGCAGCAGCGACACCACAGCGCCCTTCACGGCACTCATCCGCTGCCGCGCCGCCATCGACCCGGACGCGTCGACGACGAACAGCACGAGATTCCCCTCGCGCCCTTCCCGCGTCGCCTGCCGGAGATCGTCCCGCCGCACGACGAGCCCACGCCCGACCCGACCGCGCGCCCGCTGATGCGGCGCCGCCGCCTGCACGGTCGCCGCCAGATGCAGCTTGGTCAGCGCGCCCCGTGGCCGCCGCGCCCCCGTCGTCCGACCGTGCTCGGTCCGCGCCCGCGAACGCCGCCCGGCGGCACCCTGCCCGATACCGGGGACGCTCAGCACCTTCGTACGAAACGGTTCCGAGGCCCGTACGGCGGACTGCTCCCCGGCACCGGAGGCCTGCGGCTCGCCATCGTCACCGGCCTCGGGCCGAGCGCCCGTGTCACCACCCTGCGGACCCTCGTCCGGAGCCGGCTCCCCGCCGCCCCCGCCCGGACCCGGCCCACCGTCATCAGGATCAGGATCAGGATCGGGATCGTGGTCGCCGCCGCCGTCCGCGTCGCCGGAGAACTCCTCCAGCGTCTCGTCGAGCTTGTTCTCGTCAAGTCCCGGCGCGTCAAAGGGATTCCGTCGCCGCCGGTGCGGCAGCGCGAGCAGCGCGGCCTGCCGTACGTCCTCCGCCAGCACCTCGGTCCGCCCGGCCCACGCCGCGAGCGCGGTGGCCGTCCGCGCCATCACGATGTCGGCCCGCATGCCGTCCACCTCGAACGCGGCACAGGTCGCCGCGATCTGCCGCAGCGCGCCGTCGCCGAGCCGCACCGACGGCAGCAACTCCCGTGCGGCGACGATACGTTGACGTACCGCCGCCTCCTCGTCCGCCCAACGGGCCGCGAAACCGGCCGGATCGTCGTCGTAGGCGAGCCGTCGCCGTACGACCTCCACCCGCTGCTCCGGCTCCCGCGACGCCGCGACCTCCACGGTCAGCCCGAACCGGTCGAGCAACTGCGGCCGCAGCTCGCCCTCTTCGGGGTTCATGGTCCCGACGAGCAGAAAACGCGCGGCGTGCCGGACCGACACCCCCTCCCGCTCGACATACGACGCACCCATCGCGGCCGCGTCCAGGAGCAGGTCGACCAGGTGGTCGTGAAGAAGGTTGACCTCGTCGACGTAGAGGATCCCGCGGTGCGCGTCGGCGAGCAGACCGGGCTCGAAGGCCTTGACGCCTTCCGCCAGCGCCCGCTCGATGTCGAGCGCGCCGACGAGCCGGTCCTCGGAGGCACCGACGGGCAACTCGACCATGCGGGCGGGACGCGTGGTCCCGCTGCCGATCTCGTGCGGTCCGTCGGGACAGCCTGGGTCGGGCGCACCCGGGTCGCAGGAGAAACGGCACCCGGCGACCACGTCCACCGCAGGCAGCAGCACCGAAAGCGCCCGCACCGCCGTCGACTTGGCCGTGCCCTTCTCACCGCGCACCAGCACACCGCCCACCGCCGGCGACACGGCGTTCAGCAGCAGCGCGAGCCGCAGATCGTCCTGGCCGACCACGGCCGTGAACGGGAACGGGGTACTCACGCCGCGATCACTCCTTCGAGTGGCTGATGAAATGGCAAGGCGCCGCAGATTGTGGAGGGTGCCAGGCTGTTGCCGTGTTCCCCGCTGACGCGGGGGTGGTCCGAAGTCGAACCCGTGGGCACGGCGCGGGATGACTTGCTCCCCGCCACCGCGGGGGTTCCCAGGGAGATCACGCTTCTCCCTCCAGATCGCCCTCGAGCTCGAGGTAGGTCGCCCGGAGCCGGTCCAGGGTCTCTTGGTCCGGCTCCGCCCAGAGGCCCCGGTCCGCTGCTTCCAGCAGGCGCTCGGTAATGCCCCTGAGCGCCCAGGGATTGGACTTCCGCATGAAGTCCTGGTTCTCCGCGTCGAAGACGTACTCCGCGCTGAGCTTCTCGTACATCCAGTCGTCGACGACCCCGGCCGTCGCGTCGTACCCGAAGAGGTAGTCGACGGTCGCCGCCATCTCGAAGGCGCCCTTGTAGCCGTGCCGGCGCATCGCCGCCATCCAGCGCGGGTTGACCACGCGGGCGCGGAAGACGCGGTGGGTCTCCTCGCCGAGGGTGCGGGTCTTGACCTGGTCGGGGGTGGCGGAGTCGCCGACGTACGCCTCCGGGCTGGTGCCCGTCAGATGGCGCACCATGGCGACCATGCCGCCGTGGTACTGGAAGTAGTCGTCGGCGTCGACGAGATCGTGCTCGCGCGTGTCGACGTTCTTCGCGGCGACCGCGATCCGCCTGAACGCCGTCTCCATGTCCCCGCGCGCCGCCCGCCCGTCGAGCCCGCGTCCGTAGGCGTAGCCGCCCCAGACTGCGTACACCTCGGCGAGGTCCGCGTCCGACCGCCAGTTGCGGGCGTCGATGAGTGGGAGCAGCCCGGCGCCGTACGCGCCCGGCTTCGAGCCGAAGATACGGGCCGTCGCGCGCCGCCGGTCGCCGTGCTCGGCGGTGTCCGCGTCGGCATGGGCGCGTACGTAGTTCTGGTCGGTGGGCTCTTCCAACTCGGCTACCGCGCGCACCGCGTCGTCGATCAGCCCCACCACGTGCGGGAACGCGTCCCGGAAGAAGCCGGAGATACGGACCGTGACGTCGATGCGGGGCCGGCCCAGCTCCGCCAGGGGCACGATCTCGAAGCCGGTCACGCGTCGCGAGGCGTCGTCCCACACCGGTCGGCAGCCGAGCAGCGCGAGGATCTCGGCGATGTCGTCGCCCTGGGTGCGCATGGCGGACGTACCCCACACCGTCAGGCCGACGGACTTCGGGTAGTCGCCGGTGTCCTGGAGGTACCGCTGCACCAGTGAGTCCGCGAGGGACTGGCCGACCTCCCAACTCAGCCTGGACGGGATGGCCTTGGGGTCGACGGAGTAGAAGTTGCGGCCGGTCGGCAGGACGTTGACGAGCCCGCGCGTGGGGGAGCCGGAGGGGCCCGCCGGGACGTATCCACCGTCGAGGGCCTTGAGGATGTGCCCGATCTCGTCGGTGGTGCGCGCGAGCCGCGGCACGACCTCGGAACAGGCGAACTCCAACACGGCCACGGCGTCCGGGAGTTCGGTGCCGAGGACGTCGGCGACCAGGGGACGGGCCGCCGGGACCGCCCAGTCGCGCTCCTCCATCCCCTCCGCCATCCGCCGGCACAGCTGCTCCAGCAGGTCGATCGCGTCGGCGGCGGAACGGGCGGGGCCTTCGGCGAGGTCCGACAGCTCGACCGGAACCTTCAGCGGAGCCCCCGGCTCGGCCAGCAACTCCTTCTCGCTGAGCCCGAAGTGGGCCGCGAGGGAAGCCCTGAGTCCCGGCAGGGCGTTCGCCTGGCCACCCCACACCTGGGAGGCGCGCAGCACGGCGAGCACGAGGTTCACGCGCGGCTCGCCGACCGGGCCACCGCCCAGGATGTGCAGCCCGTCGCGGATCTGCACGTCCTTGATCTCGCACAGATAGCCGTCGATGTGCATGACGAACTCGTCGAACGCGGCGTCGTCCGGCTGGTCGTCCACATGCAGGTCGTGATGCAGCTCGGCCGCCTTGACCAGCGTCCAGATCTGCGCGCGGACCGCCGGGGCTTTCGTCGGGTCCAGGTCGGAGACCAGCGCGTACTCGTCGAGCAGCTGCTCCAGCTTGGCCAGGTCGCCGTAGGTGTCGGCACGGGCCATCGGCGGTACGAGGTGGTCGACGACGGTGGCGTGGCCGCGGCGCTTGGCCTGGGTGCCCTCGCCCGGGTCGTTGACGATGAACGGGTAGATCAGCGGGAGTTCACCGAGCACGGCGTCCGGCGCGCAGCCTCCACTGAGCCCGAGCCCCTTGCCGGGCAGCCACTCCATCGTGCCGTGCTTGCCCATGTGCACGATCGCGTCCGCGCCGAAGCTGTTCTCCAGCCACCGGTACGCCGCCATGTAGTGGTGGGACGGCGGCATGTCCGGGTCGTGATAGATCGCGATCGGGTTCTCGCCGAAGCCGCGCGGCGGCTGGATCATCACGACGACGTTCCCGAACTGAAGCGAGGCGAGCACGATGTCGTCCCCGTCGACATACAGCGAGCCCGGCGGCTCACCCCACGCCTCCAGCATGGCGTCCCTGAGCTCCGGGTCCAGCTTGTCGAACCACGCCTGGTAGTCGGCGAGCGGGACGCGCGCGGGCGCGGAGGCCAGCTGGTCCTCGGTCAGCCACTCGACGTCGTGACCGCCGGCCTCGATGAGCCGGTGGATCAACTCGTCGCCGTTGTCGGGGTATTCGGTGAGGCTGTATCCGGCGTCGTTGAGCGCGTCCAGCACCTGAATTGCCGACGCGGGCGTGTCGAGGCCGACCGCGTTGCCCACGCGCGAGTGCTTCGTCGGGTACGCGGTGAAGACGAGCGCGAGCTTCTTCTCCGCGTTCGCCTTGTGCTTCAACTTCGCATGCCGTACAGCGATCCCGGCGACCCGCGAGGCCCGCTCGGGGTCGGCGGCGTACACGGGGACGTCGTCCGGGCCCTGCTCCTTGAAGGAGAAGGGGACCGTGATGAGCCGCCCGTCGAACTCCGGGATCGCGACCTGCATCGCCGCGTCCATGGGGGAGAGGGCGGCGTCCGACTCGTTCCAGGCGGCCCGCGAGGAGGTCAGGCAAAGCCCTTGCAGCACAGGGATGTCGAGGTCGGCGAGTGCCCCGATGTCCCAGGCCTCCTCGTCACCGCCGGCCGAGGCCTGTGAGGCGTGCGTGCCGCCGGCGGCGAGGACGGTGGCGATCAGGGCATCGGCCTGCGCGAGGATCTCGTACAGCCCGGCGTCGGCTCCGCGCAGCGAACCGCAGTACACGGGAAGGGCGTTGGCGCCGCGCGCCTCGATCGCGTCGCAGAGGGTGTCGACGAAGGCGGTGTTGCCGCTGAGCTCATGGGCCCGGTAGAAGAGCACGCCGACGGTGGGCCGGCCGGCGACAAGAGAACGCTCGTCATGGACGCCGTACTCCGGCATCTTCTGCGGCTCGACGAATCCCTCACCCGTCAGCAGCACGGTGTCGGAGAGGAACCGCGCCAGCTCGGTCAGGTTGGCGGGCCCGCCCTCGACGAGATACCGCAGCGCCTCGGCCACCACACCCGCGGGCACGGAGGACTCGGCCATCAACTCCGCGTCGGGCACGGCCTCTCCACCGAGCAGCACGGTGGGAATGCCGGACGCCTTGAGCGCGGCGAGCCCGTCCTCCCAGGCCCGTTTGCCCCCCAGCAGTCGTACGACGGCGATGTCCGCGCCCTCGACGAGGCCGGGGAGTTCGTGGTCGACGTCCACGCGGGTCGGGTTGCCGATCCGGTAGTCGGCACCGGAAGCGGCCCGGGCCGCCAACAGATCCGTGTCGGCGGTCGACAACAACAACACTGTGCTCATGCGGGCGCTCCCGGTGGAATGAAAGGCAGTCCTTGCGGCGCGCCCGACTCGATGAGCCGCCAGAGCGCGTCCGTGTCCGCGTGCTGTTCGATCAGATCGCCGAGCCGGTCGAGCTGCTCCTCGCGCAGCGCGGCGAACGAGGTGTCAGGGGCCGGCACGAAACGGCGGCCCGCGGCGGCGGCGACCTCGCGCAGGAAGGCCCGCCGGAAACCGTCCGACTCCAGCGAGCCGTGCCAGTGCGTACCCCAGGTCTGGCCGACCCGGCAGCCGTCCAAGAAGGGGTCGCCGCCTACGACTTCGGCGACCCCGTGATGGATCTCGTACCCCTCGACGGGCTCGCCGAGGGCTTCCCCGGTCGGCCGGGTGAGGGTCTTCTCCCGCGCGAACCGCACCCGGACAGGCAGCACCCCGAGGCCCCCGACCTGCCCGCGTCGGCTCTCGACCTCGTCCTCGATGTGCTCGCCGAGGACCTGGAACCCGCCGCAGACACCGAGGATGGGCCGCTGCTCGGCTGCCCTCCGTACGAGGGCGTCCGCGAGGCCCCGCTCCCGCAGCCACTCCAGGGCGCGGACGGTCCCCCGAGTACCCGGGATCACCACCAGATCCGCGTCCGCCAGCTCCTCCGGCCGGTCCACGAACCGCACCACGACGCCGGGTTCGGCGGCGAGCGCGTCGACGTCGGTGAAGTTGGACATGAGCGGGACGGCGCAGACGGCGACGCGCAGCACGTCCTCGCCGACGGGTGAGGAGACGGCGGACTCCCTCACCGTCCCCCGCAGGGAGACCCGCAGCCCGTCCTCCTCGTCGATGCCGAGCCCGTGCCGGAAGGGCAGGACGCCGTACGTCCGCCGCCCCGTGAGGTCGTGCAGCATGTCGAGGCCGGGCTCCAACAGGCTGACGTCCCCCCGGAACTTGTTGACGAGGAACCCGGCGACGAGCTCCTGATCCTCGCGCGAGAGCAGCGCGACGGTCCCGAAGAAGGAGGCGAAGACGCCCCCACGGTCGATGTCACCCACCACAAGCACCGGTAGTCCGGCATTGCGGGCGATGCCCATGTTGACGATGTCGGTCCGCCGCAGATTGATCTCGGCCGGAGAGCCGGCCCCCTCACAGATCACCGCGTCATACGTGCCCCGCAACTCGGCAAGACAGTCGAGCACGGTCCCGAGCAGCCGCTCCTGCCGCCCCCCGTGATACCTGCGCGCACTCAGCTCCCCCACGGGCTTCCCCATGAGCACGACCTGACTGCTCTGCTCGCCACCGGGCTTGAGCAGCACGGGATTCATGAGCGCGGTCGGCTCGACGCGACAGGCCTGCGCCTGCATGGCCTGCGCCCGCCCGATCTCCGCGCCCTCCCGGGTCACGAACGAATTGAGGGACATGTTCTGCGCCTTGAACGGCGCCACCTTGACCCCCTGCCGCACCAGCCACCGGCAGATCCCGGCCGTGACGACGCTTTTGCCGGCGTCGGAGGTGGTGCCGGCGACGAGGAGTCCACCGCCTGTCATGAGGTACGCCCCTTCACGATGCGGCGCGCGGCGACACAGACGCCGAGCGCGAGCCAGCCGACGCGCCGGGACAGCCGTACGGCCGCTTCGATGTCCTGTGTACCGACGGTCCGCCCGGCCTCGTTCAGCACGGGCCGGTGCTCGACCCGTCCGCCGTACGACAGGGTCCCGCCCAGCCGCACGCCCAGTGCCCCCGCGAACGAGGCCTCCACGGGCCCGGCGTTGGGGCTCGGGTGCTTGGCGGCATCGGTGCGCCAGGCTCGTACGGCCGCACGGGGGTCACCGCCGGCGACGGCGGCGAGTACGGCGGTCAGCCGCGATCCCGGCCATCCCGCCAGGTCGTCGAGCCGGGCCGAAGCCCAGCCGTACCGCCGGTACTTGGGCGACTTGTGCCCCACCATGGCGTCGAGCGTGTTCACGGCCCGGAACCCGACGAGCCCGGGAACGCCCCCCGCGGCGCCCCACACCAGCGCCCCCACGACGGCATCGGAGGTGTTCTCGGCGACGGACTCCACCACGGCCCGGGCGATCCCGTCCGCATCGAGCGCCTGCGGATCCCGCCCGCACAGACGCGGCAGCCGCGCCCGCGCCCCCTCGACGTCCCCCGCCTCCAGCGCACGCCCGATGCCCCGGGCCTCCCGGGCAAGCGAAGTCCCCCCGACGACCGCCCAGGTGGCGGCGCCGGTCAGAGCGACGGAGGCGGCAGGAGACGTACGTACGACACGAGCGGCGAGCGCCCCGACGGCCACGGCGCCACCGGCGCACACGGCGGTGTGCAGCGCGCCCCACCCGCGATGGTCGCGCCACAACACCTTTTCCACGGCCCCGGCGACCCGCCCGAACGCGGCGACCGGATGCCCCCGGCGCGGATCGCCGAGCAGCAGGTCGCCGAGGAGTCCGGCGGCGGCGCCGTACGCGAATTCGCGATCGGCACGCATGGAGCTCAGCCGACCGCGGGGTCAGACAGAGACCTGGTACTGCACCTCGAACGGCAGCCGAGCATCGCGATATGTCCTCACTCAGGGTGTCCACGCCCTGGTTCGACGAGACCGGCGGCGAGAGTTCCTGGCTCCCGGGGCTTTCTACCCCGGTGACAGTGGCGGGACCGCGCCGGATTCACACCGGCTTCCTCTTCTGCCGCCGTACATGGCCCCGGCAGTCCACCACGGGGTTGGAACGGCCGTCAACTTGCCGTTGACCTGCGGCGGGAGAGTGTGCTGAGGCCCACATGAGGGCCGGTTTGGCTCTGGTCGACCGAATCCGGCATCTCTAGACTGAAAAGGAGAATTCGGGGAGCGGTACTGGGGGCTATCGAGACCCATTCCTCGGGGGGCCTGCGGCGCCGTACACCGTGACGCTACGGTTTTCGGCGTGGTGGACACCTCTGGGGGACCGGCTCTCGAGCCGAGGAGGTCTGCGTGGTCGACGAGGGTCCGTCCGCGAAGAACTGGCGCGTCAGCAGCTATTCAGTTAACGGCGAGACGTGCGTCGCGGTCGCCGAGGCCGCGGAAGGTGTGCTGGTCCGCGACACGAAGGAGCCGGCCGGAGAGGCGCTCATCCATCTCGCACGCACCCCATGGCACTTGTTCCTCGCCGGGGTGAGATCCCAGGGGTTCAGCACCGCGACATGAACGTGACCGGCCTGGGAGGGGGAGCCCGATGCGCAGTGGCACCGACAGTGGTGGGCGGGGGGTACGCCACACCGAAGGGGTTGTTCTCGCGGGCTACTGCCTGGTGTGCGGTGTGGTGGCGAGCGTGGCCGGGGCGGCCGGCTCGCTGCTGGCGGACGGCACCCGGGACAAGCTGATCGTCTGGGCGATCGTGGCGATGTCCGTCGCTCTCGCCGGCGGTGTGTGGTGGGGATACAGCCCGGAGGCGGTGCGCCGTGTCGTGGCGCTCAACGTCTCTCGCGCCCTTCCCCGTGAGGGCCCCGCAGGAAACGGCCGAGCGCGACACCGACCGCGCTGATCGCGGTCGCGGCGGCGATGCCCAGGGCGATTCCCAGGGGCCTCGGTATGGACAGCTGAATGCCGCGGGCCGCGTAGCAGAGGAAGCCCAGGGCGAGGATCACCACGACGACGCACAGCGTCGCCACCAGGAACCGGCGGATCGCGGTCCTGGAGAAGGCATCGTCCTCCTGGATGCGGCGCAGGCTCTCCGCGTCACGGATGCCGTTGTAGCGCCGGGTCTTGGGCGTCTGATCGGTGACCCGGTCGAGCAGGTCGTTGTCCGACAGAGGAGTGGAAACGGGCTCTTCCTCAAGGGCCGCAGTGGCCTCGTCCGTCACACCGGAGCGCTCTCGTGCTCGCCGCAGTGCCGCAGTGAGCCGTTCGGTGAGTCGCCCCATCGCCCCTCCTGTAGGGCCCTTGGCCTAACTGGTGCCGAAGTCCCGCGCCGCCTCGTCGATCAGGGCGACGGCGTCACCGCCCTTGAGCGCGATATCGCTGATCGTGGCGAAGCATTCCTGGTACCGGGCTACGAGTTCGTGGTCGTCCCGGATGGCGAGCTGGCCCGCCGAATGCTCGACCCAGAGCAGGTCGTCGTCACCCTTGAAACCGAGCAGGACGAAACTGCCGAGCGTGCCGTAGTGGCCCCCGGCGCTGAACGGCAGCACCTGGAGGGTCACGCGGGGGAGTTCCATCACGTTCTTGATGTGCTGCAATTGGTGCCGCATGACCGCGGGTGCGCCGATCCGCCGGCGCAGAGCCGCCTCGTCGACCACGAACGACAGCTCCGGAGAGTCGTCCCCCTCGAAGAGCCGGTCCTGGCGGGCCGTACGTAGTTCCACCACACGCCGGATGCGCTCCTGCGGGGCGTAGGGCGCCAGCAGCGCCTCCGCGTAGTCCTCCGTCTGTAGGAAGCCCGGAACGACGATGGGGTGGTACGTGCGCACGGAGTTGGCGGCGCTCTCGTACCCCAGGTACTGGGTGAACGACGGGTTCAGCACATCACTGAATTCGGTCCACCAGCTCTGGCCCTTCGACCCCCGGGCGGCCTCCTCCAGTTCGGCGACGAGTTGAGGGTCCGTCACTCCGTACTGCTGGAGCAGCGCTCTCAGGTCGGTCACCGAGAGGCTGACCGTGCCGGCCTCGATGCGAATGATCTTCGACAGCGACCATTCCAGGGCCTCGGCGGCTTCACGCTGGGTCAGCCCGGCCTTCTCGCGTGCCTGGCGCAAGTCGATGCGCAGTCTGCGCCGGTTCAGACTCGGGTCCACAGGCCTCGGCATCCTGCTCCTTCTTCCGTCCGTCGGGTCGTTCGCGAAGGGTGGGGAAAGTGGCGATCCGCCACGTCTGATAGGAAGCCTATCAGGCAGCCGTGCGCGAAAAGCCATGTGTCAGTTCGCTGCTTTGGTGAGGCTTGGCTTGGTGACACCTGTCGCTTCGACGTGGGCTGATCTGTACATGCAAAACCCGTGGAGCGGGAAGCATGCTGGGTGCTTCCCGCCCCACGGGGCGAAGGGGAGAGGTGGTGCGGCCGGTCTGTCAGGCGACGATCAGATAGATCCCGTAGCCCACCGCCGCCGCGCAGGCCGCGAAGCAGGTGTACGCGCCGGTGACCGCGAGTGCGGCGGAGTCGCCCTGGGACGCGGCGCGTTCGCGGCGGGAGAGGCCGGTGATGCCGAGGGTGAACAGGGACACGAGGGCCACGGTGACCGCGAGGCTGACGCCGAAGACGGAGCCGAGGGACGCCCAGTCGATCTTCATGTTGCTGCTTCCTTGAGTACGGGGTGAGGGTCAGACCGTGGCCTGCGAAGGCGCCGATTCGGAGGCCGGGGCGGGGATCGTGGCCGTCAGCTCGTCGGTCGCGGTGCCCACGGGCGGCGGGGTCACCGCGGCGATCGCCGTCGTCACCACGCCGGCCGGTTCCTCCGTCGTGTCGTTGACGTTCGTGTGGTCGACGACCTCGCGGCGGGAGCGCAGCCAGATCGCGGCGCTGGAGGCGATCAGGAAGACGGCGACCAGGGCGGTGCCCCAGCTGCCGAAGCCGGTCACGTACTCCGCGATCGCTCCGACCAGGGCCGCCGCCGGCAGCGTCAGGCCCCAGGCGACGAACATCCGGGTGGCCGTGGACCAGCGGACGACGCCGCCCTTGCGGCCGAGGCCCGCGCCCATCACGGAGCCGGAGACCGAGTGCGTGGTGGAAAGGGAGAAGCCGAGGTGGGAGGAGGCCAGGATGACCGTCGCCGCGCTGGTCTGGGCGGCGAAGCCCTGCTGCGGCTGGAGGTCGGTCAGGCCCTTGCCCATGGTGCGGATGATGCGCCAGCCGCCGAGGTAGGTGCCGAGTGCGATGGCCACGCCCGCGGAGAGGATCACCCAGGTGGGAGGGTTCGAGCCGGGGGCGATGGCGCCGCCGGTGACCAGGGCGAGGGTGATGATGCCCATCGTCTTCTGCGCGTCGTTGGTGCCGTGGGCGAGCGAGACCAGGCCCGCGGAGGCGATCTGCCCGGCGCGGTAGCCCTTCTCGGAGGCCTTGCTGCCCTCGGCCTTCTTGCCCAGGGAGTACATCAGCTTCGTCGCGAGCATCGCTGCGACACCGGCGACCAGCGGGGCGGCGATCGCCGGGATCAGCACCTTGGTGACGAGCACGTCCCCGTGGACCGCGCCGACGCCGGCCGAGGCGATGGTGGCGCCGATCAGACCGCCCATCAGGGCGTGCGAGGAACTGGACGGGAGACCGACCAGCCAGGTCAGCAGGTTCCAGAGAATCGCGCCGACCAGGGCGGCGAAGATGACCTCGGGACGTATGCCGGACTCGTCGACGAGCCCCTTGGAGATGGTGTTGGCGACCTCCACCGAGAGGAAGGCGCCGACGAGGTTGAGGACGGCGGACATCGCCACCGCGACCTTGGGTCTGAGCGCACCGGTCGAGATGGTGGTGGCCATCGCGTTGGCGGTGTCGTGGAAACCGTTCGTGAAATCGAACGCGAGAGCGGTGATCACCACAATCGCGAGGATCAGCGAGAAGCTTTCCATTTACCCAGGCAATCGTTCGAGGTCGTTGGCCGGTTGAACGTAGGTAACCTGAATGAACGGAAGATGAACTAGGAAGGGCTGCACGGTGTCCTGGTGTGGCGGTTGCGGTACCGCCGGATCCGCGCGGCCCAGACAGCCCAAGGCTTAGGAGCCTCGGGCAAACTTCTTCAGCTGGTACAGGGATCCATTGAAGAGATTTTGGTCACCTGGGCCGGCGACGGAACGGTTGACGCCGCGCCTGGCAGGATCGCGGCATGGCTGAGCAGCGGCGGGATCAGAGGGGCGGGCGGGAGGCCCGGGAGGAGTCACAGGTCGTGGGGGTGCCATCGGGGAGGGGCGTGCTCCAGGAGGAGGCGCGCGCCTGGGAGGAGCTCGTCGCCACCGCCCGCCGGACCGTGGCCGACGGGCTCGTCGTCGGCACGTCCGGCAATGTCTCCCTGCGTGTCGGGGGCACGGTCCTGGTCACACCGTCGGGCGTCCCCTACGACCGCCTCACGCCGGACGACGTGACCGGCGTCGACCTCGACGGCCGGCAGGTGCTCGGCACCCTCGTCCCGACCAGCGAGCTGCCCATGCATCTCGCCGTCCACCGCACGACCGACGCCCGGGCCGTCGTCCACACCCACGCCGTCCACGCCACGGCCGTCTCCACCCTCGTCACCGAGCTCCCGGCGATCCATTACATGACCGAGGCGCTCGGCGGGCCCGTCCGAGTCGCCCCCTATGCGACGTACGGCAGCGACGAGCTGGCCGAGAACATGCTCCAGGCCCTGAGCGACCGCTCCGCCTGCCTCCTCCAGAACCACGGCACGATGGCCTACGGCGCCACCCTCGACCAGGCCTACGACCGCACCGCCCAACTCGAGTGGATGTGCCGCCTCTGGCTCACGGCCTCCTCGGTACCGGGCCTGTCCCCGAGCCTGCTGTCGGCGGAACAGCTGCGGGAGGTGGGGGAGAAGCTGCGGGGGTACGGGCAGCGGGGGTGAGAGGGGCACCGGTCGCCGATCGCTCCGCCGCAACCATGTCCCCCGGCTGGCCGACAGCCGGGTCCGCCAGGACACTGAACCCGTGCGCACTGTCAAAACGGCGGCCGCGGCCGTCACCGTAGCCCTGGCGGCCGGGGTGGCCGGCGTCGCCGCCGGACGGTTCGCCAGCGACGCCGCGCTGAAGGTGCCACCGGGACGGCCCCTGCCCGGCGAACCCCGGCTCACTGTGCATGCGACGGCGGCGGGCCAGATCGCGCTCACCCGGGCCCTGGCCTCCCTGCGCCCCGGCACCTACGGCCTCGCCGGCGACGCCTCGCACGCCGTCGTCGGCCCCGTCCTCGACACGGCGAACCACTCCGCCGACACCGTCGTACGCCGTCTGGAACGCGTCACCCACGGCACCCTCGAGCCCGGCGACAAGGTGTGGCTCACCCCGAACGTGTACGTCGGCAACCCCGGCGACGCCCTCGGCCTGGACCACGCCGACGTCGACATACCCGGCGAACTCGGCTCCCTGCCCGCCTGGTTCGTGCCCGGCGTACGGGACATCTGGGTCATCGCGGTGCACGGCCTCGGCACCACCCGCGAGCACGCCATGAACCTCATGGAGTTCCTGGGCCGCCGCGGCTTCCCGGTGCTCGCCCTCGCCTACCGCGGCGACCTGGGCGCTCCCCGCTCCCCGGACGGCCTGAACCACCTCGGCGAGACCGAGTGGCGCGACCTGGACGCGGCGATCCGCTACGCCGTGCGCTACGGCGCCAAGCAGGTCGTCCTGCACGGCTGGTCCACCGGCGCCACCATGGCGCTGCGCGCCGCCGCGCACTCGGGGATGCGCGAGCGCGTCTCCGGGCTCGTCCTGGACTCCCCGGTGCTCAGCTGGGAGACCACGCTGCGCGCCCTGGCCTCGGCCCGGCGGACCCCGGGTGCCCTGCTGCCGCTGGCGGTCCGCGCCGCACAGGGCCGCACCGGGCTGCACGGCGACCGCATCACCGACGCCGCCGACCCCGGCCGGCTCTCGGTGCCGACGCTGATCTTCCATGGCCCCGACGACACGGTGGCCCCCTGGGCCCTCTCCCGCCGCCTCGCCGACAGCCGCACCGACCTGATCTCCCTCCACACGGTCCGGCGCGCCCCGCACGCAGCCATGTGGAACGCCGACCCCCAGTCCTACGAAGAGACGCTGCGCCGCTTCCTGACCCCGCTGATGTGACCTCCCGTCGGCCCCGACACCACCCGGTCCCACCCGGTCCCACAGATTCCGTTTAACGCCGTATCACTGGCCTGTTCTCGGCCCTCCACCGCCCGCGGGACCCCGTGCGTTGGCCCTCCCCGTCGCCCGCCGTGACATTCCGTTTGGGTTTTCGGACCGTCAACCGGAAGACTGCACCCGTGACGTCCCGTATCCCGCGCGACTCCAGGCTTCGACTCGTCCGCCCGCGACCCCTGGCCGCCGCCCCCCGAGCGATGAACCAGCGGCGCTCAAGCCGCCCCGCCCCGCGCCCGCCGGAAGGCACTCCGGCCCGGGCGGAGCTGGCCAGAATGGCTCGCTCCGGTCTGGCCTCCGCGGCCCGCGTCGCCCACTGGGCCGACGCCGCGCTGCACCCCGGCCGTTACGGTGCGAGCCCCGACGGCAAGGGCACCCTCTCCGACGCGACCGCCGAACTGGCGGCGAGGGACCTGGGCCTGACCCCGGCTCAGGTCCGCGCCGACTGGGACACCGCCCGCCTCGCCGGCCTCGTCGAGGTGCACGGCGACAGCGCCCGCCCCGGCTGGCGGCTGCGCGCCTGGGACCGCGACGACAGTGCCGTACTGCGCGGCTGGGTCGCCCTCTTCGACGCCTGGTCGCTCGCCCATCCGGAACCCGCGGACCACGAGCCCGCCGCCGTCGCCGAGGTCGTCTCGGCCATGCCCCAGGTGCTCTCCTTCCTCCAGCTCTCCGCCGGTCCCGTCCCGGTCGAGCAGCTCCTCGACCTCCTGCAGCAGCGGGTCACCGAACTGCGCACCGAGCGCTGCGAGATCCCCTACGGTCCGCAGCCCGAGCCGGCCGCGGAGCCCGCCGACACCCCCCTCGACCCGCTCCTCGACTGGGCCCTGCACGCCCTCGCCTCCGTCGGCGCCCTCACCTGTGGCGACGGACAGGCCACGCTGACCCCGCTCGGCAGCTGGGCGGTCTGGGTCAAGCTGGAGCAGATCTGCGTCGCCGCGCAGAGCCCCGCCGGGAACATCGAGGTCGCCGCCGAGGAGATGCTGCGCGGCTGCGCCCAGCTCCGCCCGAAGGCAGCCCGCGACGAGTACCGCGCCTGGCTCGCCGCCCGCCCCGTCGGCAGCGCCGTCACCGAGCTGCTCGACGCCGCGCGCGGCGATGACGCCCTGCTGCGCGGCCTCGCTTTCGAGGCACTGCGCGTCGTCGGCGCCCCCGCCGAGCCCGACGTACGTGCCGTGGCCGACGAGCCGACGCTCAGGCCGTACGCGCTGCTGTGGCTCGCCGAGTACGACGGGTTCGACCCGGAGGACGCGCATGAGGTCCTCACCCGGGAAGAGGCCACGTGGCTGTGGGTCGACTCGGCCGCGGCCGTCGCCGACCACGGCGAGGCCCCGATGCTCGTGCGGCACCTGGAGTCCGCTGTGCAGCCGACGGTTCCCATGCTGCTCGACGAGGTGCGTGCGGTCGGGCACCCTCGCACCGTGCAGGTCCTGGTCGCCCTCGCGGCGGCGCACCCCGACCCCGCGCTGGCCAAGGCCGTGCGCCGTGCGGCCTTCCAGGTGCATACCGGCGGGTGAGTGGTCCGCTGGTGGTGCCGGGCGGGTCGTCTTTCGTCTGCGGCGCCGTCGTGGCTGGTCGCGCAGTTCCCCGCGCCCCTTCGGGGCGCTTCGATCAGCCGCCTATTTCCGGGGCGTACGTGCCGAAGCTCCAGATGTTGCCCTCGATGTCCCGGGCCATGTAGTCACGCGAGCCGTAGTCCTGGTCCGTCGGGGGCATCAGGATTTCCGCGCCGTGGTCCACGGCACGCTGGTGGTGGGCGTCGACGTCGTCCACCACGACATACACCCCGGCGGGACCCGCGCCCTTCATCAGCTCGTCGAAACGGCCGCCGCGGCCCTTCGAGCCGAGCATCACCGCGCCGTTGCCCTGCACCAGTTCCGCGTGTGCCACCATGCCGTTCTCGCCCTCGTACACCGACAGCTCGGTGAAGCCGAAGGCCTCCGTGAGCTGCCGGATCGCCGCCTTCGCGTCCGCGTACAGCACCGTCGGGTAGATGCTCGGACTCGCGCCGCCCGTGCCCGCCATGACGATCACTCCCTTGTGCTGGAAATCACCGGAATCCTGCTACCTGTTGCCAGTCTCACACCGACCACTGACAACGCCCTCCCGACCGCGGCGCGGCCTTCAGCCGTCCACGACCTGGGCCGTATCACTTCGCACCGCGGCCGCGGCGGGCGGTCCGAACACCGGAACGCCAAAAAGTGGGTTGCACCGCCCCGTTAGAATTGCCGCTATGGCCATTCTCCTCGCGCATTAGACGGCGGGAACGTCCTCAGCCGCCCACCTGCCAACCCCCTCCGCCCTGGAGTCTGACCGTGATCTCCGCCTCCGGTATCGAGCTGCGCGCCGGTGCCCGCGTCCTCATCGAGTCCGCCACCTTCCGAGTCGCCAAGGGCGACCGCATCGGCCTGGTCGGCCGCAACGGCGCCGGCAAGACCACCCTCACCAAGTGCCTGGCCGGTGAGGGCACCCCCGCCGGCGGCACCATCACCCGCTCCGGCGAGGTCGGCTACCTCCCGCAGGACCCCCGCACCGGCGACCTCGACATCCTCGCCCGCGACCGCATCCTCTCCGCGCGCGGCCTCGACGTCCTGATCCAGAAGATGCGCGACAACGAACAGCGCATCGCGGGCGGCCAGGGCGCCACCCGGGAGAAGGCCCTCAGGCAGTACGAGCGCCAGGAGACCGAGTTCCTCACCAAGGGCGGGTACTCCGCCGAAGCCGAGGCCGCCACCATCGCCGCCGCGCTCAATCTGCCCGACCGCGTGCTCGGCCAGCCCCTGCACACGCTCTCCGGCGGTCAGCGCCGCCGTATCGAGCTGGCCCGGATCCTGTTCTCCGACGCGGACACCCTGCTGCTCGACGAGCCGACGAACCACCTCGACGCCGACTCGATCGTCTGGCTGCGCGACTACCTGAAGACCTACCGCGGCGGCTTCATCGTGATCTCCCACGATGTCGACCTGGTCGAGACGGTCGTCAACAAGGTCTTCTACCTGGACGCCAACCGGGCCCAGATCGACGTCTACAACATGGGCTGGAGGCTCTACCAGCAGCAGCGCGAGGCCGACGAGAAGCGCCGCAAGCGCGAGCGGCAGAACGCCGAGAAGAAGGCCGCCGCACTGCATTCGCAGGCCGACAAGATGCGAGCCAAGGCCACCAAGACGGTCGCCGCGCAGAACATGGCCAAGCGGGCCGACCGGCTGCTCGCCGGACTCGAGGCGGTGCGCGCCTCCGACAAGGTCGCCAAGCTCCGCTTCCCCGAGCCCGCGCCCTGCGGCAAGACCCCGCTGATGGCCGAGGGCCTGTCGAAGTCGTACGGCTCGCTGGAGATCTTCACGGACGTCGACCTGGCCATCGACAAGGGCTCCCGAGTCGTCATCCTCGGCCTCAACGGCGCCGGCAAGACGACCCTGCTGCGCCTCCTCGGCGGTGTCGAGAAGCCCGACACCGGCGAGGTCGTCGAGGGCCACGGCCTCAAGCTCGGCTACTACGCACAGGAGCACGAGACCCTCGACCCCGAGCGCACGGTCCTGGAGAACATGCGCTCCGCCAACCCCGACCTCGACCTGGTCGAGGTCCGCAAGACGCTCGGCTCGTTCCTGTTCTCCGGCGACGACGTCGACAAGCCGGCCGGAGTCCTCTCCGGCGGCGAGAAGACCCGCCTCGCCCTGGCCACCCTCGTGGTGTCGTCGGCCAACGTCCTGCTCCTCGACGAGCCGACCAACAACCTCGACCCGGCCAGCCGCGAGGAGATCCTCGGCGCACTGCGCACCTACAAGGGCGCGGTCGTCCTAGTCACCCACGACGAGGGCGCGGTCGAGGCGCTCCAGCCGGAGCGGATCATTCTGCTTCCGGACGGAGTCGAGGACCTGTGGGGTGCCGACTACGCGGATCTCGTCGCCCTGGCTTGATCGAAAGCCTGATCCACGCGTGATCCACAGCGTATGGATCATTCGGCTCATCCTTGATCCATCATCTGTGTGAGATCTCCTCGTACCGAGGTGTGTCCTACATCGATTTCACGGCCGAGTCCTTTATCGACAAGGGCTCGGCCGTCGCACGTCGCTGACCAGGCACTTCGCGGAACAACCCGTTCGGCCGTACGGACAGCTCTGAGCTGAATTACGGATTCCGCATGTGGGGATGCGCTCCTGTCGTCAAAACCCTGTCTTACGGACCTTGCCGAATGGGTGGCCATCAGGGCCCGGAGGGGTGATCATGAGGGGACCAGAGCGCACTTCCCATGAGGAGGCACGGGTGGCCGAGACTCTGAAGAAGGGCAGCCGGGTAACCGGCGCCGCGCGCGACAAGCTCGCGGCAGACCTGAAGAAGAAGTACGACTCCGGTGCGAGCATCCGGGCACTGGCCGAGGAAACCGGCCGCTCGTATGGCTTCGTACACCGGATGCTCAGCGAGTCGGGCGTCACGCTGCGTGGGCGCGGCGGGGCGACTCGGGGCAAGAAGGCCGCATCGTCCTGAGTCCGGGCGGTCCCTCGCTTTCGATGGTGGCCACCCGGTCGGTCTTCTGAGCGGCCGGGTGGTTACTGTGCAGTCACTTAAGGATGCCCGCCGTGTGGTACGGCATCCAGGACGACCGCACACATCGGAGGCGCCCCATGGCTTCGCCCGACCAGGACGTTGTGTCCCGAGGTCCCGTACTCGACAAGGACGGCGTACGGCTCACCGTCGACGACGCGATCGCCACGGTGACGCTGACCAATCCGGCCAAGCGCAACGCGCAGAGCCCCGCTATGTGGCGTGCGCTGGGCGAGGCCGGGCGGTTGCTGCCGGGCAGTGTGCGGGTCGTCGTGCTGTGCGGGGAGGGCCGGTCCTTCTCCGCCGGTCTCGACCGGCAGATGTTCACGCCCGAAGGCATCGAGGGCGAGCCGTCGTTCATCGACCTCGCACGCGGCAGCGACGCCGAACTGGACGCGGCCATCGCCGGGTTCCAGGAGGGCTTCACCTGGTGGCGGCAGAGCGACATCGTGTCCATCGCCGCGGTCCAGGGGCATGCCATCGGGGCCGGGTTCCAGCTTGCCCTCGCGTGTGATCTGCGCGTCGTCGCCGACGACGTGCAATTCGCCATGCGCGAGACCGGCCTCGGACTGGTGCCGGACCTGACCGGCACGCATCCGCTGGTCGGGCTCGTCGGATATGCGCGGGCGCTGGAGATCTGCGTGACCGGGCGCTTCGTCCTGGCCGAGGAAGCGGTGAGTACGGGGCTGGCGAATCTCGCCGTGCCGGGTGAGCAGCTGGACGCGACCGTGGCGGACCTGGCGTCCGCGATCCTGGCCGCGCCCCGGGATGCCGTGATCGAGACCAAGGCGTTGCTGCGCGGGGCCGGTGAGCGGACCTACGAGGAGCAGCGCGCTGCGGAGCGGGCCGCGCAGGCCCGGCGGCTCAGGGAGCTGGCAGGGCTGGGCGAATGAGCGGTCAGCCGACCGCGGTGACCAGCACCGCCACCGTCGGGCTGTCCTGAAGCGCGCTCGACACCGCGACGCGGACCTCCCGGGCCACCTGCACGGCCCGGCGGTCCGCGTCCGTCGCCAGTTCCAGGCGGATGTGACGGTGCGGCAGCGCGGTGTCGTCGACCCGCCGTTCCTCGATGTGGACCGCCCGCCCCAGCGTGCCCGTCAGGGCGGTCACGCCCGAAACGCCGAGAGCCGCCTCCGCCGCGCGGGCTTCGTCACCGTCCCGGACCTCCGAAGCCTGCCTCGGCTCAGGCGGTCGTACGGGCTCGGCCTCCGTGTCCTCCTCCAGCAGGGCCGTCACCCGTAGGTCGACCTCCGTGACCGTCAGGCCGAGCCGTTCCGCGGCCGCCGTTGCCAGGACCCCGCGCAGACGGGACGCCGTCGACGGCAGCGGAGCCGACGGCGTTGCCCCGAAGTCCGCCGTGAGGCGGAGCGGGCCGGGTGGCAGCGCGCTCGGCGGAGGCGGTACGGCGGGCTCGTGGGCGTCGTCCGGATCGGTGAGCGCGATCCGCAGTGCGCCGAGGCGCACCCCGCGCACCGTCTCCGCCGCGCGCCGCAGCACCGCTTCGGCCGCCGCCTCCGTGATCCACGCGCCGTCGTGCGGGCCGCCCAGCGGGACGAGCCTGCCCAGCCCCAGCTGCTGTCGTACTGTCTGCGCCAACCGGTCGGACGTCATTGCTCCAGCCTGCCCCATCCCCGACGCGCGGGAGCGGAACCGCGCTTACCGTGGTCATAGGACGACGACCGAAAGGGACGTGCGGCGATGACCGATATGACGGAGCGGAACCGGACGCAGACCCCGGAGGGCGAGAACGAGCCGCCGGTGCAGACCCGTAAGGCAACCAAACGCGGGGGCGGGGAACCGGCGAGCCGGGGGCGGACCACCATCGCCGACGGGGTAGTGGAGAAGATCGCCGGGCTGGCCGCCCGGGATGTCCTGGGCGTGCACGCCATGGGGAGCGGGCTGTCGCGGACCTTCGGAGCCGTACGGGAACGGGTGCCCGGCGCGGCGAAGTCCGTGACACGGGGCGTGAAGGCCGAGGTCGGAGAGGTGCAGACCGCGCTCGATCTGGAGATCGTCGTCGACTACGGCGTGTCGATCGCCGATGTGGCTCGGGATGTGCGCGAGAACGTGATCGCGGCCGTCGAGCGGATGACGGGGCTCGAGGTCGTCGAGGTCAATATCGCGGTGAGTGATGTGAAGCTGCCGGAGGAAGAAGAAGAGGAGCAGGAATCCCGACTTCAATGACCCGTCGGCGACCGAACCGCCAAGGAGCGCACCATGAGCATGGCTGTGATCGGCATGATCGCCGGAATGGCCCTGGGCTTCGCCGGGTATTTCGGCGGGTTCGGCGCCTTCCTGCTGGTGGCGGCGCTGGGTGCCGTCGGTTTCGTGGTCGGCCGGTTCCTGGAGGGAGACCTGGACATCGGCGACTTCTTCCGCACGCGTGACGACCGACGGCGGTGAAGTCCGTGAGCGAAGGGGCCGCCGAGCTCCCCAGACCTGGGATCGCCGTACCGCCGGGCGAGCGCGGTGCCACGCGGATCGCCGACCGGGTGGTGGCGAAGATCGCCTCACAGGCGGCGCGTGAGGCGCTGGGCGCACTGCCGTCGGACGCCTCACCGCCGCACGCCTCGGTCGTCGTCCACCACGACACCGCCCGCGTCCGCGTCAGCCTCGACCTCGGCTACCCCTCCGACGTCGGCCGCCAGTGCGCCTCGGTGCGTCGGCAGGTCACCCAGCGGGTAAGCGCTCTCGTGGGGATGGAGGTGCACGAAGTGGCCCTCCACGTGGAGCGGCTGCATCCGATCGCGGTACCCGGCGTGGCACAGGGGAGGACGCAATGAGCGAGTCCCAGGGGGCCGAGAGCACCCAGCGGCTGCCCGTCCTGGAGAAGGCCGACGAGGGCGGACACAGCCAGTCCGCCTCCGCGGCGGACTACGAACCCGTCGGCGGTGAGAGCGGCGGCCGCTTCTGGTCGGCCCGCCGTGTCCCGGCCACGCTCGTTGCGCTGCTCCTGCTGCTGACCGCCGGTGCCTTCCTCTACGACATCGCCGCCGTGCGCGCCGACCGGCCCGCCATGGCCTGGCGCCGCGAACTCGCCACGCAACTCGCCGAACGCCCCCTCGACGACATCTGGGTGCTGGTCGGCGCGGGCATCGCCGCGGCCCTCGGCCTCTGGCTGATCCTGCTCGCCGCCACGCCCGGCCTGCGCGCCGTACTGCCCATGCGGCGCACCCACCCCGACGTACGTGCCGGCCTCCACCGGGACGCGGCCGCCCTCGTGTTGCGCGACCGGGCCATGGAGGTGTCCGGCGTGCAGTCGGTACGGGTCCGGATGGGCCGCGCCCGGGCCGACGTCCGCGCGATCTCCCACTTCCGCGAACTGGACGACGTACGCGCCGACTTGGACACCGCACTCGCCGATGCGATCAAGGGCCTGGGGCTCGCCCGGCCCCCCGCCCTGTCGGTGCATGTCCGGCGCCCCGGACGGAAGGGGTGAGCGCGGTGCTCAGGATCGTCAATCGCGTGCTGCTCGGCATCGTCGGCCTGCTGCTGATCCTGATCGGCGGTTCCGTGCTCGCCGTAGGCCTCGGTCTGAACCCGCCCTCCTGGTGGATCCACGACGGCCGGCACGACGTACTGCTCAGCGACGCCGAACGCACCCGCTGGCGGGACGACGGCTGGTGGTGGCCGACCGTCATCGCCGCACTCGCCGTCCTCCTCCTGCTCGCCCTGTGGTGGCTCACCGCCGAACTGCGCCGACGCCGCCTCGCCGAGGTCCTGGTCGACACCGGCGACGGCGAGGGCGCCCTGCTCCGCGGCCGGGCCCTGGAGGGCGTACTCGCCGCAGACGCGAGCCAACTCGACGGCGTAGCCCGAGCCCACGCGGAACTCACCGGCCGCCGCAGCACCCCCGAGGCCCGAGTCCGCCTCCTCCTGGAACCCCACGTCGACCCGGCCGACGCCCTCAACCACCTCACCACCCAGTCCCTGACCCACGCGAGGGACTCAGCGGGCCTCACGTCACTCCCGGCGGAGGTAAGACTGAGGGCGGTCAAGCACCGGGCGGAGAGGGTCACTTGAAGCCAACGCAAGGGGAGCCAACCTAGGGGCGCGGGGAACTGCGCGACCAGCCCCCACAAACCCGCACCCGACAACGGCGCACTAGAACCCGTGCCGAGCCCCACCATCCACAGGCAACATGACCCCCGTCAGATAAGACGCAGCCGGAGACAGCACAAACGCCGCCACCCGCCCGAACTCCTCCGGCGTCCCATACCGCCGCAACGGAATCCGCGACTCATGCGCCGCCCGAGTAGCCTCCGGATCCGCCGACATCCCATCCAGCTCGCGCACGCGATCCGTATCGATCCGGGACGGCAGCAACCCCACCACCCGAATCCCCCGCGGCCCCAACTCGTCCGACAGCGACTTCGCGAACCCCGCAAGCCCCGGCCGCAACCCATTGGAGATCGTCAGCCCAGGAATCGGCTCGTGCACAGACGCGGACAGTACGAACCCGATGACCCCGCCCGCTTCCAACCCCCCGGCCGCCGCGCGAGCGAACCGCACCGCACCGAGGAACACCGACTCGAACGCCGCCTGCCACTGCTCATCCGTGTTGTCCGCGGCGAACCCCGGCGCGGGCCCGCCCACGCTCACCAGCATCCCGTCGAACCCCCCGAAGTGCTCGCGCGCGGCCGCGATGAGCCGCGCCGGCGCCTGAGGATCGGCGTTGTCCGCGCCGACGCCGACGGCGTTGCCACCCAGCCCGCCCGCGGCCTCCATCGCGGCCTTGCCGTCCCGCCCCGTGATGATCACCTTCGCCCCGTCGGCGACGAGCTGGCGCGCGGCCGCGTTGCCCAGCCCACGGGTCGCTCCGGTGACGACGTACACCCGGTCCTTCAGTCCAAGATCCATGGGTCCTATCCTGCCGTGCCGCCCCCGAACAGGGCGAGGGCGGTGTTCACCAGACCGACGTGGCTGAACGCCTGCGGGAAGTTGCCGAGCTGATGGCCGGTGAC
Organism: Streptomyces sp. GESEQ-4; assembly: GCF_017948455.1. Classification (GTDB taxonomy): domain Bacteria; phylum Actinomycetota; class Actinomycetes; order Streptomycetales; family Streptomycetaceae; genus Streptomyces. The sequence goes on along the minus strand of NZ_JAFFSU010000009.1, from coordinate 44,260 downwards.
CGGGTCGTACTCCTCGGACAGCAGCCCCACGTCGTTGGTGAGCCCGAGCAGCCGTTCGAACAGCTCGCGCGCCTCTTCGGTGCGGCCGGTCATGTGCAGCGCGTCCGCGAGCCAGAAGGAGCACACCAGGAAGGTGCCCTCACCGCCCGGCAGCCCGTCGACGACCGTCTCCTCGGCGCTGTAGCGGCGCATGAAACCGCCGTGGCCCAGCTCCGCGTGGATCGCGTCGACGGTGCCGATCACGCGCGGGTCGTCCGCGGGCAGGAAGCCGACACGCGGGATCAGCAGCAGGGAGGCGTCGAGTTCGCGTGAGCCGTAGTACTGGGTGAAGGTGTTCCGCTCGGCGTCATAGCCCTTCTCGCACACCTCCTTGTGCACCTCGTCGCGCCAGGTGCGCCAGCCGTCGAGGTCGCCGCCCAGCTTCGGCTTCTCCTCGAGCGTGCGCACGGCCCGGTCCGCGGCCACCCACACCATCACCTTCGAGTGCACGAACTGGCGGCGCCCGCCGCGCACTTCCCACAGCCCCTCGTCCGGCTGCTGCCAGTTCTCGCGCAGCCACTCCAGCAGCTCCTGCTGCAGGGCCCACATGTGCGGCTTGGCGGCCATGCCCGCGCGCCGGGCCAGCGCCAGCGAGTCCATCACCTCGCCGTACACGTCCAACTGCAGCTGATTCACGGCCTTGTTGCCGATCCGCACGGGCGACGTCCCGGCGAATCCGGACAGCCACGGCAGGTCGTACTCCGGCAGCCGCCGCTCGCCCGCGAGGCCGTACATGATCTGCAGGTCCGCCGGGTCGCCGGCGACCGCGCGCAGCAGCCAGTCGCGCCAGGCCTCGGCCTCCTCCCGGTAACCGGCCGCCACCAGCGCGCCCAGGGTGAGGGTGGAGTCGCGCAGCCAGCAGTAGCGGTAGTCCCAGTTGCGGATGCCGCCGAGTTCCTCCGGCAGCGAGGTGGTGGGGGCGGCGACGATGCCGCCGGTCGGCTGGTAGGTGAGGGCCTTGAGGGTGATCAGGGAGCGGACGACCGTGTCCCGGTGCGGGCCGTCGTAGCGGCAGCGTTCGGCCCAGGTCTGCCAGCCCTCGACGCTCGCGTCCAGTGCCTCGTACGGGTCGACCAGCGGCGGACGCGGCTCGTGCGAGGGGTGCCAGGTCAGGACGAAGGCGACCCTCTCGCCCTCCTCGACCGTGAACTCCGCGTGCGTGGCGAGGCCTTCGCCCCAGGTGTGCACTTCGGGCTCGCTGCGCAGCCACACCGAGTCCGGGCCCGCGACGGCCACACGGTGGCCGTCGGAGCGGCGCATCCACGGCACGATGGAGCCGTAGTCGAAGCGGAGCCGGAGTGTGCTGTGGACGGTGACCCGGCCGCCGGTGCCCTCCACGACGCGTACGAGATCGGGGGCGCGGTCGCGCTGCGGCATCAGGTCGGTGACGCGGACCGAGCCCTCGTCGGTGTCCCACTCGGTGTCCAGGACGAGGGTGTTCGGACGGTAGGCGCGGCGCGTGCACGGGCCGTTCGCGTCCTTGGGGGCGATCCGCCAGTGACCGTTCTCCTCGTCGCCGAGCAGCCTGGCGAAGCACGAGGCCGAGTCGAAGCGGGGAAGGCACAGCCAGTCGACCGAGCCGTCCCGGCCGACCAGGGCCGCGGTCTGTTCGTCGCCGATGAGGGCGTAGTCCTCGATACGGGGATGCACGGGGTTCCGGGTTCCCGGCAGGGGTGAGGGGCAATCCCGTGCGGGGCCGGGAGAGTGACGGGCGGGGAGCGCGGCGGACCGCGGGGCCGGTCTACACCGTCGCGGGTTCGGCCGGCGTGGTGTCGTCCGCTGCGTCCTGCTCCTTCGTCCGCTCGCGCGTCTCGCGGCGGACCAGGATGACCCAGCCGACGGGGACGGCCGCGGCGAACAGCCACCACTGGATGGCGTACGCGTAGTTCAGCGCCGCGTCCTCGTTGCCGGGATTGCCGAGCAGCTCCGGGGTGTCGCCCTTCGGCTCGGGTGCCGTCTGGGCGATGTAGCCGCCGAGCACCTGGGCATCGAGGCGCCGCGCCTCCTGCTCGCTGTTGATCAGCATGATCTGCCGGTCCGGCAGGCCCTCGAGGTTCTTGATGCCGCTCGCCTCGGTCGTCTCGTCGGGCATCAGCCGTCCGGTGACGGTGACCTCGCCGCGGGGCGGTGCGGGGATCTTGGGGAACGTGGTCTGGCTGGGGCTGTCCGCGGGGATCCAGCCGCGGTTGACGAGCAGGACCTTGCCGTCGTCGAGGACGAACGGGGTCAGGACGTGGTAGCCGACCTCGTCGTCGGAGTTGGTGCGGCGGCGGACGACGACCTCGTCGTCGGTGTCGAAGCGGCCCTTCGCGGTCACCCGGTGGTAGCGCTCGTCGTCGGTGACGGTGTGTCCGGGGGCGGTCAGCTTCTCCACGGGGACCGGCTTCGCGGCCAGCGCGTCGGCGACGAGCTGGTTCCGGGCGGTGCGCGTCTCGTAGCGGTCCATCTGCCAGATGCCCAGCCTGATCATCGTGGGGATGAGGAGGAGAGCGACCAGCGTGAGGATCACCCACTGCCGGGACAACAGGAAGCGGTACACCCCACGACCGTACAACTCGGTCGTGGGGTGTGTTCAGGCGGGTATGGGTCGGGTGCGGGGCCGGCGCGGGGCCCGGGGGCTCACACCTTGTCGACGATCCCCACCTTCCCCTCCGCGCGGGCGCAGTGGGCCCCGCAGAACCAGTGGCCCTCGACCTCGACGCCCTGCCCGATGATCTGGACGCGGCAGTGCTCGCAGATGGGTGCCATGCGGTGGATCGCACAGGAGAAGCAGTCGAAGACGTGCACAGCGCCCTGTGCGTGGATCTCGAAGGTCATTCCGTAGTGATTGCCGCAAACTTCACATGTTGCCATGCGCCACAGGGTGGGCCGTCGCCGTGGCCGGGGCGAGACGGCGCCGGGCGAGTCGTACGGCAATCACCCGTCCGTACGGTCATCCCTGCGACGCCGCTTCCACATCCCCGAGGAGCTGCCCGAACGCCGCCTCGTCGACCACCGGCGTGCCGTACTGCCGGGCCCTGACCACCTTGGACGTGCCCGAGTCCGGGTCGTTCGTGACGAGCAGGCTGGTCAGCCGGGAGATGCTGGTGGCGACATGCAGCCCGGCCTCGATCGCCCGGTCCTCCAGGAGGTCGCGCTCGATGGAGGTGTCTCCGGAGAACGCGACCCGCATGCCCTGCTTGAGCGGTTTGCCGTCTTCGTAACGGCCCGGGTTGGGATAGGGGCAGGCGGGCCTTCTGCGCGCCGGGCGCCAACTGCTGGGCTGGTACGCGCCGTAGCTCGACTGCTGCCGGGGCACGGCTCGGTCCGTCCACTCGGTCAGCGGCCGGCACTCGTGCAGCGGCAGCCGTACGCCGCCCTGTGCTGCGGCGTGCAGGCTCGGCCGGAACGCCTCCGCCAGCACGCGCGCGTCGTCCAGCGCGTGGTGTGCCCGCTGCTGTACGACGCCGAAATGCGCGGCGAGCGACTCCAGCTTGTGGTTGGGCAGCGGCAGCTCCAGCTCCTTCGACAGGGCGATGGTGCACAGCCGCTGCCGCACCGGCGGCTCGCTCCGCGCGCGTGCATACTCCCGGGCGATCATCTGCCAGTCGAAGACGGCGTTGTGCGCGACGAGCACCCGGCCCTCCAGCCGGGTCGCGAACTCCTCGGCGATGTCCTCGAAGAGGGGCGCACCCTCGAGCACGTCGCTCGTCAGACCGTGGATCCACACCGGGCCCGGGTCCCGCTCCGGGTTGACCAGCGTGTACCAGTGGTCCTCGACCTCACCGCGCGCGTCCAGCCGGTACACGGCCGCGGAGATGATCCGGTCGTCCCGGGCCAGGCCCGTGGTCTCCACGTCAACGACCGCGTATCCCTGGGGATACGCGGCCGGCCACACCGTGGGGGAGGACACTGCGGTCGTCAGGTCTTCGAGCATGGTCACCGAGGATACGGGCCGGGTCCGACAGTCCGGTCCGTCAGGTGCCGTCTCACGGCCGGGTGTTCGAGCGGGGCGAATGTCCGTCCGACTTGGCGGAGATCGCCAAGAAGCAAGCGCGTACCCCAGGTAATACTTGTGGGTAACAACGTCTAGCCGCGGACGACCAGCGGTTCTACCGTGCCCTCATGCCGAACCTGCCCGATGTCGTGCTGTGGTCGATACCCGCCTTCGTGCTGCTCACCGTGATCGAGATGATCAGCGTCCGTATCCATCCGGACGACGACGCGGCGGGATATGAGGCGAAGGACGCCGCGACGAGCGTCACCATGGGCCTCGGCAGTCTCGTCTTCGACCTGCTCTGGAAGATCCCGATCGTCGCCATCTACACGGCGATCTACGAACTCACCCCGCTCCGCGTGCCCGTTCTGTGGTGGACCGTCCCGCTGATGCTCCTCGCACAGGACTTCTTCTACTACTGGTCGCACCGCGGTCACCACGTCATCCGCATCCTGTGGGCCTGCCACGTCGTCCACCACTCCAGCCGGAAGTTCAACCTCACCACCGCGCTGCGCCAGCCCTGGACCTCCCTGACCGTCTGGCCGTTCTACGTCCCCCTGATCGCGTGCGGGGTGCACCCGGCCGCGCTCGCGTTCTGCTCCTCGGCGAACCTCGTCTACCAGTTCTGGATCCACACCGAGCGCATCGACAAGATGCCCCGCTGGTTTGAGTTCGTCCTCAACACCCCGTCGCACCACCGGGTGCACCACGCCTCGCAGGGCGGCTATCTGGACCGCAACTTCGGAGGAATCCTCATCGTCTGGGACCGCCTCTTCGGCTCCTTCGTCGCCGAGACCGAGCGGCCTGTCTACGGGCTGACCAAGAACATCGACACCTACAACCCGCTCAAGGTCGCCACGCACGAATACGCCGCCATCGCCAAGGACCTGAAGGCGGCGGGCAGTTGGCGCGAGCGTGCCGGGCGGCTGTTCCGGGGGCCGGGCTGGCAGCCCGCTCCGCCCGCCGCGGCGCCCGTCGAGGAGACGACGGCCGCGTGAGACCGTCCCGCGTTCTGCTCGGCGCCTTCGCCCTGGCCGCCGTCGCCGACCTGGCCTGCCTCGCCGTCGGCTCCGACGCCGGGCACGCCGTCACCAAGCCCCTCCTGATGCCTCTCCTCGCCGGTTACGCGTACGTCCGCGGCGCCCCCCGACTCCTCCTCGCCGCGCTCCTCTTCGGCTGGGGCGGCGATGTCCTGCTGCTGTCCGACGCCGAGCCCGCCTTCCTCGCCGGGATGGCCTCCTTCGCGGCCGGGCATGTCTGCTACCTCATGCTCTTCAAGAGGTACGGCACCGGAAACGCGGCCCCACGCGCGCGTGCCGCACTTCTGGCGCTCGCCTACGTCACCGCCCTCATCACCACCGTCGCCCTCCTGTGGCCCGACCTCCCCACCGACCTCCGCGTCCCCGTCGCCGGCTACAGCGCCCTGCTCACGGCCATGGCATACGGAGCCGTCACCCGGTTCGGACTCCTCGCCGGGCTCGGCGGTGCCCTCTTCATGCTCTCCGACACCCTCATCGCGACCGGCGTCGCGGAGTGGCCGCAGCTGCCACGACCCGACTTCTGGATCATGCTGACCTATGCGGCTGCCCAACTCCTGCTGGTCAGGGGAACACCGGTGGCTGTCCAATCGCCAACGGTGCCGAAGGCGCTGCTCGCCAACTGAAGCGCCGACCGAGGCACCAGCTCAGGCACCAACTCGGGCTCACCATCTGATCGGCACCGGCAACGCCGTCAGCAGCCCGGACACCGCGACCACCAGCCCCAGCACCACGACCTCCGCCCGCGCGGGGGAGCAGGCGGTCAGCGGATCCGCCGCGCGGCGCAGCCGGATACGGGCCCACAGGGCGAGCACGGCGACCGCGGCCACGAGGAGCGCCTTGGCGAGCAGGACGCGTCCGTACGCGGTCGTCGTCAACTGCTCAAGGACGGTGCCCGGAGGCATACGGCGCAGCGAACTCCACACCCCGGTCGCGGTGATGGCGGCGAGCAGAACGGCGGCCACGCGCGCGTAGAGCCCCAGCAACGCCGCTCCCGTCGGCGTGTCGCTCCGCAGCCTGCGCAGCACGTGCAGCAGTCCGCCCGCCCACAGTGCCGCGCAGGCCAGATGAACGAGCGTCAGCCCGGAGCCGATCAGCGGGTCGTGCTCGGTCGTGGGATGCGCGCGCAGCGCCTCCGCCACGACCACCGCGGCCAACGGCCAGACGACGGTCGCCGGTCGCCGTGAGAGCGGGCAGAGGCCCGCCGCGAGGAACGCGTTGACCTCCACCAGCGCCAGCTTGCCGTCTCGCGAGGCGTAGAGGCCGCCGACGTCGATCTCGGCGGGGCTGCTCGGCACCAGGTTGCCGGTGGCCACGACCGAGGCGAGCCCCAGCGCGGCGACGAAACCCACGCCGGCCGCGTGGGGCGCCCAACTGCGCGGCGCCTGCGCGGGATCGCCGGGCACGGCCCGGGCCAGCCGGTTCACGAACAGCTCGCCCACCGGGACGCACAGCGCTGCGAACAGGACCGCCCGCAGCAGGGCGATGCCACCCGTGCCGGGTGCGGCTGCCTCCCCGGTCTCGTGCAGCGCGGCGGACGGACCGAGCAGCGGGATCAGTGCCGCCAGCGCCCCGAGAACCAGAACGACGACGGCCCGGCCGGCACCGGGGCGCCGTACGGCCCCCTTATCGGCCACCCCGGAGGTGGGTCTTGTCAAGGTCACCCCAAGATAGTCACCAACCACCGCAAAACGGGCAAGCACCGGGCAGCCGGCCATACGACATTCCACCCATGGGCACGTTTTCAGGCACACCGGCGCTCAGGCGGGTCGTGTCCCTCGGGCCCATCGCGCAGGGTCGTGTCCTTGAGATCCATCGCGCCAGGATGTGCCCCCAGACCGATCGCGCCGGGTGGCGCCCCTCAGGCTCACCGCGCGGGGCCGTGGCGCTCAGGCCTATCGCGCCGGGGTGTGGTGCTCAGGCCCACCGCACCGCACCGGACCCTCAAGCCCACCGCGCCGCATCGGACCCCCAGACCCCCGGCGCCCGCCCCCAGTCGACCGGACCGCCCGCGAAGGACACCGGTGGCAGCGCGTACCGCAGCCGTCCGAGCGCACTGTCGGTCTCGGCCAGCCACCCTTCCGGCCCCTCGTACGCGTCGTTCCCTGCGTCTGCACTGCGCCCCTCGTACGCGTCGTCCCCTGCGCCCGCGCCGCGCCCCTCGTACACGTCGCCCCCCGCGCCAGCCCCGCCGACCCCGCTCATCAGCCACGCCGCCGTCCGCGCCAGTGCCAGCCGTACGAACCTGCTGCCGCCCTCGTACGACTGCTCGGTGAGGGCGCGCAGCACCCCCGCTGCCAGCAGGTAGCCCGTGCCGTGGTCCAGCGCCTGCGCGGGCAGTGTGCCGGGACGTTCCGGCGAGCCCTCGGCGGTGGCGATGCCGGTCGCGACCTGCACCAGGCTGTCGAATCCACGCTGCTCCCGCCACGGCCCGTACGCACCCCACGCCGAAAGCTGCGCCACGACCACCCCGGGCCGCCGCTCGGCCAGTGTCTCCGGCGACAGTCCGAACCGGTCCAGGGCGCCCGGCCGGTACCCCGTGACGACCACGTCCGCCGTCGCGAGCAGCTCCTCGAAGGCGCGTCGGTCGGCTCTCAGGTCCAGCCGCGTCGACCGTTTCCCGAAGCCCGTGTCGGCGTGCTGGTCGGGCAGTTCGGGCAGCTGGGGCGCGTCCACGCGCAGCACGTCGGCGCCCAGCAGGGCGAGGGTGCGGGTGGCGACGGGCCCGGCGATCACCCGGGTCAGGTCCAGCACCCGCAGCCCGGCGGCGGGCAGCAGGGGACCGCCGTCGACCGGCGTGAGCACACGCGCGTGCGTGGCGTCCAGCCGCCCGCGCTCGACCAGCGGACGTGCGGCGACCGCGACGCCCTGCGGATGTCCGGCCCACTCCTTTGGCGTGCGCAGCGCTACCGCCAGGCCGCCGGCGGCGTACACCGCCTCCTCGACCTCCAGGGCGGAGCGCTCGGCGAGCACCGACTCGACGACGGACACGCGGTCGTTGGACAGCCCCAGCGCGGCGAGCAACCGCGCCCGGTGATGCGGATAGTTCGCATGCGTCCGCACCCACCCGTCCGCCGAACGCCAGAACCGCGACAACGGAGCGAAGGTGACCGGCGCCCGCCCGGAGATGAGCAGATGGCGCTCACTGACGAACGCCGTCGCCACGGCGCCGTCGTCCACCCGCACCCCGGGCACCTCGCGCAGCCCGCCCCGCCGCGCCCCCAGCTCGGCGGCGGCCAGCGCACACGCGCCCACGCACGCCCGCGCCAACTCCCGTACCGGAAGCCGTGCTTCGAGCGCCCCCTTGCGGGCGGTCACCGAGATCCGCGGGACCAGGACGGGGTCGCCGCCCAGCGCGGACCAGACGTACCCAATATCCTCGATGTCCTCGTTGTCGGTCATGCGCAGCACTATGCGGCGTTGACCCGATCAACACGACAGCAGGGGCCGGACGGAAGAACCCGCCCGGCCCCCACAGGCCGTACTACCCGTACTACTTCGTCACCGCGTCCAGCGCGTCCGCGGTGCCCCAGCCGTAGAAGCCGTTGCGGTTCTTCGTGCCCTCGCACACCGCGTCGACCTTGCCGTCACCGTCGATGTCGTACGGATCCGTGCACGGCGTGGCGTCGGCCTCGGCGTACAGGAGGGCCTTCACCAGGGCCGGAGGAGCGTAGGGATACGTCGACTTGATGAGGGCGGCGACGCCCGCGACATGCGGCGACGCCATCGACGTACCGGCCATGTAGCCCCACTTGCCGCCGGGCAGCGTGCCCAGGATCAGGCCGCTGGTGGCGGGCGGGGCCGGCGTCTGGAAGCGGGTCGAGTCGCCACCGGGGGCGGCGATGTCGATGACGCCCAGACCGTGGTTGGAGAAGGACGACTTGATGCCCTTCGCGCCGGTCGACGCGACCGTCACGACACCCGGGAGCTGGGTCGGGATGTCGAGGCACTCGGACGGGTCGACGACCCGCTCGGTGGGCGTGGCGTCGTTCGGGGAGACCGGGTCGGTGATCTCGTCGGCCGCGAGGTCGTAGTTCTCGTTGCCGGCCGCCGCGACGTTGACCGCGCCCTTGCGCTCCGCGTACCGCGAGGCCCGGGAGACGGCGTCCACGAGCGCCTTCTGGTCCGGGTCGTCCTTGCAGTTGAAGTACCAGGGGTCGGTGTAATAGCTGTTGTTGGTCACGTCGACGCCGTGTGTGGCCGCCCACATGAAGCCGCAGACCACGGCCTCCGTGTAGAAGTAGCCGGCGGTGGTGGACACCTTGATGCCGGACACCTTCACGCCGGGCGCCACGCCCGTCATGCCGACGCCGTTCTTGGCGGCCGCGATCTCACCGGCGACATGCGTGCCGTGCGGGCTCTCCGTCGCGCCCGGCCGCCACGCCCCGTCGGTCGTGTCGGGCTTGCCCGTCACGCAGTTGACGGACGCCTCGCGGTCGAAGTTCGGCGCGATGTCGGGGTGCGTGTCGTCGACGCCGGTGTCGATGACGGCGACGGTCACCTTGGAGCTGCCCAGCGTCTTCTCGTGCGCCTTGTCCGCCTTGATGGCGGGCAGGTCCCACTGCAGCGGCTCGAGCGGATCCTGCCCGTCCGCGGCCTCGGCGGCGCCGGCCTCCGCCGCGCTCAGCACCTTCGGCGTGCCGACGTCGTTCGTCGACTGCGCGGGCAGCGGCGCGTTACGGGTGTTGCCGGCCGAGTCCACCCCGCGCACCGTGCGCAGAATCTTGGCGAAGTCGGGGTTCGCCGAGTGGACGACGATCACCCCAATCTTGTCGTACGACGTCACGATCGTGCCGCCGGCCTCGGCTATCGCCTTCTTCACCTGTCCGGGAACCCCGTGCCCGGGGCGGACGTTGACGACATAGCTGAGCGAGGTGGCGTCGGCCTCGGCCGTGACGGGCGCGTCGGCAGCGGACGCGGTGACGTTCGGCAGAAAGGCGAGTGCCGTCGCCATGGCCATCCCGACCGGGATCGCCATCGCTCTGCGGTAGCGCGAGTGAGGCGCTGTCATGGTCTCTCCAGTTCGTTCGTGGTACGGGCGGACCGTGCGGGAAGTCCGGGCGGCGCGGCCCGCCTCGGGCCGCGCCACGCGTGGGAACTACTTCACCGCGTCCAGGGCGTCGACGATGCCGAAACCGTAGAAGCCGTTGACCCGCTTCGGTCCCTCACACACCGCGTCCTGCGTGCCGTTCCCGTCCTGGTCGTACGAGTCGGGGCAACCGGGGTTGTCGGCCTGCGCCTTGAGCAGCGCCCGCAGTTGCGCCGGAGACGCCTTCGGGTGCGTCGACTTCAGCAGCGCGGCGACACCCGCGGCATGCGGCGAGGCCATCGAGGTGCCCTGCAGGAAGCCGTACGCGTTGTTCGGCATCGTGGACAGGATGCGGCCGTTCTTCGAGGGCGTGTCCGGGGTCTGGTACCGCCCGTCGCCGCCCGGTGCCGCCACATCGACGACTCCCTTGCCGTACGTGGAGAAGTACGACTTGAGGTTGTTCACGCCGACCGAGCTGACCGTGACGACGCCCGGCAGCATCGTCGGCACGTCGAAGCACTCGTGCGGGTCGATGGTGCGCTCGACCGGGGTGGAGTCGTCGGGGCTGGAGTCGTCGACGAGGGAGTCCGCGTTCAGGTCGTGGTTGGAGTTGCCCGCCGCGGCGACGTTCAGGGTGCCCTTGCCCTGCGCGTACAGCTGGGCCCGGTTGACCGCGTCGACGATGGCCTTCTGGTCGGGGTCGTCCAGGCAGTTGTACAGCCACGGGTCCACGTAGTAGCTGTTGTTCGTGATCTCCACGCCGTGGTCGGCGGCGAACACGAACGCGCACACGACGCTCTCCGGGTAGAAGAGGCCGTTGGCGGGGTCGGTCACCTGGATGCCGGCGACCTTGACGCCCGGCGCGACACCGGCGACACCGATGCCGTTGCGGGCCGCGGCTATCTCACCGGCCACATGCGTGCCGTGGTAGTCCTGCGCGGTGTACGGCCGCCAGGAGCCCTCGCTGGTGTCGGCCTTGCCGCCCACACAACTCGCCGACTGCGAGCGGGAGAAGTTGGGGGCTATGTCGGGGTGGGTGTCGTCGACGCCGGTGTCGATGACGGCGACGGTGACCTTCCTGCTGCCCGGGTTGATCTGCGCGGCCTTGTCGGCGCCGATCGCCCGCAGGTCCCACTGGTCGGCTTCGAGAGGCTCGCTCGCGCCCGTGGCGGCGGAGGCCTTGGCGACCTTCGCGGCCTGCTCCTTCGTCAGGAGCTGCGCGGCGCCCTCGTCCGTGGTGCCGGCGGCGGTCAGCGGCGCGGTGCGTGTGGCACCCGCCGACTGCACCCCGCGCACGGCGCGGATCTGCGCGCCGAAGTCCGGGTTCGCCGAGTGCACGACGATCACGCCGATCTTCGGGTACGTCTCGACGACGGTGCCGCCCTTCGCGACGATCGCCTTCTGCACGGCCGCGATGGTGCGACGGTCCGTCTTCGTGTTGACGACATACGCCAATACGGGTGCGTCCGCGGCCTGCGCGGCCGACTCCGCCTGCGGGGCGGCCGAGGCGGCCGCCGGCAGGAAACCGAGCGAGGCGGTCAGTGACAGAACGACGGGCACGGCGAGAGCGAGCCGACGTCTGGAACGCAGATGAGGCATGGGATCTCCACATCATCCGGAAACGAAACCGGCCCGAGACACAGATGATGCCCGGGCAGGTACATGACGGGTGGGACAGGGCGAAACTATCCCCCGATTGCGCTGGCCAGCAATGACTTCCCCGATGTTGGTTCGGAAAGAAGTACCGAGGGTTGAACCGGTCCTCGCGTGGCGCCGTGACCTTGGGCAGGAGACCCGAGCACGATCGAGGCTCTCTGACAACAGCACCCGCAACGCGAGGAGACTCCGTGGCTACCGACGCACCGCCCCCCTCGAAAGAAGAACACCAACTCCCTTCCACAGAGGAGTTCGTCGAGGTGCAGGAGAGCGCGGAGTTCGGTGAACTGCGCCGCTCCTACCGCTCCTTCGCCTTTCCCCTGACCGTCGGCTTCATCGTCTGGTACCTGCTGTACGTCCTGCTGTCCAACTACGCGGGCGACTTCATGGGCACCAAGGTGGTCGGCAACATCAACATCGCCTTCGTCTTCGGCCTTGCCCAGTTCCTCACCACGTTCCTCATCGCCTGGTGGTACTCGCGGCACGCCGCCGCGAAGCTCGACCCCAAGGCAGAAGCGATCAAGTCCCGGATGGAGGGCGGCGCATGAGCCCCGCGATGACGCTTGCGGCCAACGAGGCCAGCGAGCACCGACCACTGATCATCACCCTGTTCGCGCTCTTCGTGGTCGCGACCCTGTTCATCACCGTCTGGGCGGGCCGCCAGACCAAGGACGCCGCCGACTTCTACGCGGGCGGCCGTTCGTTCAGCGCCTTCCAGAACGGCCTCGCGGTCTCCGGCGACTACATGTCGGCCGCGTCCTTCCTGGGCATCGCGGGCGCCATCGCCCTCTTCGGCTACGACGGCTTCCTGTACTCCATCGGCTTCCTGGTCGCCTGGCTGGTGGCCCTGCTCCTGGTGGCCGAGCCGCTCAGGAACTCCGGCCGCTACACGATGGGCGACGTCCTCGCGTACCGCATGCGCCAGCGCCCCGTGCGCACGGCCGCCGGCACCTCCACGATCGTCGTCTCGATCTTCTACCTGCTGGCCCAGATGGCGGGCGCGGGCGTCCTGGTCTCCCTGCTGCTCGGGATCACCTCCGACGCGGGCAAGATCCTGATCGTCGCCCTCGTCGGTGTCCTGATGATCGTGTACGTCTCCATCGGCGGTATGAAGGGCACCACCTGGGTCCAGATGGTCAAGGCCGTGCTGCTCATCAGCGGCACCATCCTGATCACCTTCCTGGTGCTGCTGAAGTTCAACTTCAACATCTCCGACCTGCTCGGCACCGCCGCCGAGAACAGCGGCAAGGGCGCCGCCTTCCTGGAGCCCGGCCTCCAGTACGGCGCGACCGGCACCACCAAGCTGGACTTCATCTCGCTCGGCATCGCCCTGGTGCTCGGCACCGCCGGCCTGCCGCACATCCTGATCCGCTTCTACACGGTGCCCAACTCCCAGGCCGCCCGGAAGTCCGTCAACTGGGCGATCGGCATCATCGGCGGCTTCTACCTGATGACCATCGCGCTCGGCTTCGGAGCGGCGGCGCTGATCTCGCAGGAAGAGATCATCGCGTCCAACAAGTCCGGCAACACGGCCGCGCCTCTGCTCGCCCTGCACCTGGGCGGCGTCGACTCCGCGTGGGGCGCGATCCTGCTCGCCACGATCTCGGCGGTGGCCTTCGCGACGATCCTCGCCGTGGTCGCCGGCCTCACCCTGGCCTCGTCGTCCTCCTTCGCGCACGACATCTACGCCAACGTCATCCGCAAGGGGAAGGCCACCGAGAAGGAGGAGGTCAAGGCCGCCCGTCTGGCGACCATCGGCATCGGCGCCGTCTCCATCCTCCTGGGCTCCCTCGCCCGCGACCTGAACGTGGCCGGCCTCGTCGCCCTCGCCTTCGCGGTCGCCGCCTCCGCCAACCTGCCGACGATCCTCTACAGCCTGTTCTGGAAGCGGTTCACCACCCAGGGCGCCCTGTGGTCGATCTACGGCGGTCTGACCGTGGCCGTCGGCCTGGTGCTGTTCTCGCCCGTCGTCTCCGGCGACCCCACGGCGATGTTCCCCGACGTCGACTTCTCCTGGTTCCCGCTGAAGAACCCGGGCATCATCTCGATCCCGTTCGGCTTCCTGATGGGCATCGTCGGCACCTACCTGTCCAAGGAGGAGCCGGACACCGGCAAGTACGCCGAGCTGGAGGTCCGCTCCCTCACGGGCACCGGCGCGCACTGAGCCCACCCCGCCCCGCGGCCGCGTCGTAGATCCCTACGACGCGGCCGCGTCGTGCCTGGTAGTAAAAGCCCCCTGCTTGTTGTCAGCGGCGTCGCGTAGGCTCGCAGGTGTCGGAAAAGATGGATCCGCTGCGAGGGAGGGGGCCCACGTGCTCATCGACACCTACGGCCGAGTGGCCACCGACCTGAGGGTCTCGCTCACCGACCGCTGCAATCTGCGCTGTACGTACTGCATGCCCGAGGAGGGCCTGCAGTGGCTGGCAAAGCCCGACCTGCTCACGGACGACGAGATCGTCCGCCTGATCGACATAGCCGTCACCTCCCTGGGCATCACGGAGGTCCGCTTCACCGGCGGCGAGCCGCTGCTGCGCCCCGGCCTGGTCGGCATCGTCAAGCGCGTCGCCGCGCTGGAGCCGCGCCCCCAGATGTCCCTGACCACGAACGGCATCGGCCTCAAGCGCACCGCGAGCGCCCTGAAGGCGGCGGGCCTGGACCGGGTCAACGTCTCGCTGGACACGCTGCGCCCGGACGTCTTCAAGACCCTCACCCGCCGGGACCGCCACAAGGACGTCATCGAGGGCCTGCACGCCGCCCGCGAGGCGGGCCTGACCCCGGTCAAGGTCAACTCGGTCCTGATGCCGGGGCTGAACGACGACGAGGCCCCCGACCTCCTGGCCTGGGCCGTCGAGCACGACTACGAGCTGCGGTTCATCGAGCAGATGCCGCTGGACGCCCAGCACGGCTGGAAGCGCGACGGCATGATCACGGCAGGCGACATCCTGACCTCCCTGCGCACGCGCTTCGAGCTGACCGAGGAAGGCTCGGAGAAGCGCGGCTCGGCCCCCGCGGAACGCTGGCTGGTGGACGGCGGCCCGCACGTGGTCGGCGTCATCGCCTCGGTCACCCGCCCGTTCTGCTCGGCCTGCGACCGCACCCGCCTCACCGCAGACGGCCAGGTACGCACCTGCCTGTTCGCCCGCGAGGAGACCGACCTTCGCGCCGCCCTGCGCTCCGACGCCCCCGACGAGGAAATAGCCCGCATCTGGCGCCTGGCCATGTGGGGCAAGAAGGCGGGCGCCGGCCTGGACGACCCGACGTTCGTGCAGCCGGACAGGCCGATGTCGGCGATCGGGGGCTAAACAGGACTAGGCCTGGTCGGGGGACTCCCACTCCTCCAGCAGGACCACGTCCTTCAAGAACCCCCGCACCCCGAGGAACTGCGAGAGATGCTCCCGGTGCTCCTCGCACGCCAGCCAGGTCTTGCGCCGCTCCGGCGTGTGCAGCTTCGGATTGTTCCAGGCGAGCACCCACACGGCGGCGGCACGGCAGCCCTTGGCGGAGCAGATGGGAGAGGCCGGATCGTTGCCGGGGACGTTCAGAATCACGTCCCGACCCTAACCCCACGAAAGGCGACGCCGAGCAGCCACGGGGGGAGCTGCCCGGCGTCGGTCTGTCGCTCCGACGGGGGATGCGGAGCGCTTGGAAAGTATGTCACGGGTCAGTACTCGCTCGGCACCGGAACAACATGATTGATCTGAGCTTTTCCTGAGCTTGGCACGGAGCCGACCTCCGGCTGGAGAGCCTCCGCAAGCTCACATCCGGTCGCTTCGCTCGCCTCTCGCGCCGGGCTCCGGTTCGGCCGCCGCTTCTTCCGTCGCCGGTTCCGCGAAGCCGTCGTCGCCTGGCGGCGGAGCGATCATCG
This sequence comes from Streptomyces sp. GESEQ-4, assembly GCF_017948455.1. Taxonomy (GTDB): domain Bacteria; phylum Actinomycetota; class Actinomycetes; order Streptomycetales; family Streptomycetaceae; genus Streptomyces. The sequence continues at coordinate 28,658 of NZ_JAFFSU010000009.1, read as the reverse complement.
GCGGCGTCGGCGCGGTCACGAACGTCGACGGAAGCGACGCCGCGTTCTCCCGCCCGGCGTTGGCGATCACCACCGAGATATAGGGCAGCACCACCCCGAGCACCAACGCCACGATGGCGACGTGCCGTTCGACGTTCCAGAGTGTGGCCGCGAGAACCACGGACACCGTACGGACCGACATCGAAATGACGTAGCGCCGCTGCCGCCCGCGTACATCGTCCTGAAGGCTCGCCCGGGCCCCAGTGATCCGGAATACCTGGGCGTTGCCGCCACCATGCTGCTTCCGCATCACATTCCACCATCCGCCCGCATCGGACTCTTCCCGGCCCGTACCCGCTCCGCCCAGGCGGAGAAGCCGAGCCCGGACAGCCTCCACGTTACGCCGCACCTGCGTCTCCTACGAGACCGGGGCACCTCCGACCAGGGCGAGTGGACTGCGCCGTAGCGCGTAGCGCCGTACCCGACATGCGCCGTAGCGCGAACGGGCCGACACTGGGCGTAATGCTCACGTCGAGCCGTACAAGGAGGCAGCCATGGGCTGGTTGTGGGCGATCATCGTGGGATTCGTGCTGGGGCTGATCGCCAAGGCGATCCTGCCCGGCAAGCAGCACAGCCCCCTCTGGCTGACGACCATCTTCGGCATGCTCGGCGCCATCGTCGGCAACTCCATCGCCCGAGGAGTGGGCGTGGACGAAACCGCCGGCATCGACTGGAGCCGCCACGCCTTCCAGCTGGTCGCAGCACTGGTCATCGTGGGCGTAGGCGACATGCTGTACATGGCAACGCTGGGGAAAAGAAAACAACGCACGTGAGGTGAAGCGCCCCTTCAGGGGCGCGGGGAACTGCGCGACAAGCCACAACGAACCCGCAGCCAGCCAGCTCCCCACACCCCCACGGCGCTACCCGCCCACAACCTCCACAGCCGCAAGATTCTTCTTCCCACGCCGCAGCACCAGCCACCGCCCGTGCAGCAGATCCCCTACCACCGGGACGAAGTCCTCCGCCGCGACCTTCACGTTGTTCACGTACGCCCCGCCCTCCTTCACCGTGCGCCGCGCAGCCGACTTACTCGCCACCAGCCCGACCTCGGCGAACAGATCGACGACCGGCCCGAGCTCGGCAACCCGCACATGCGGCACCTCGGACAGCGCCGCGGCCAGCGTCCGGTCGTCCAGCTCCGCCAGCTCGCCCTGCCCGAAGAGCGCACGGGACGCGGCGATCACCGCCGCCGTCTGCTCCGCACCGTGCACCAGCGTCGTCAGCTCCTCGGCGAGCGCGCGCTGCGCGGCCCGGGCCTGCGGCCGCTCCTCCGTCTGCTTCTCCAACTCCTCCAGTTCCGCACGGGACTTGAAGGACAGGATGCGCATGTACGTCGAGACGTCCCGGTCGTCCACGTTCAGCCAGAACTGGTAGAACGCGTACGGCGTCGTCATCTCCGGGTCGAGCCAGATCGCCCCGCCCTCGGTCTTGCCGAACTTGGTGCCGTCCGCCTTGGTCATCAGCGGAGTGGCGATCGCGTGCACGCCCGCGTGCGGCTCCAGCTTGTGGATCAGGTCGAGCCCGGCCGTGAGGTTGCCCCACTGGTCGCTGCCGCCCTGCTGGAGCGTGCAGCCGTACCGCCGGTACAGCTCCAGGAAGTCCATGCCCTGGAGCAGCTGGTAGCTGAACTCCGTGTAGCTGATGCCTTCCTCGGACTGCAGTCGCCGCGCGACCGAGTCCTTGGTCAGCATCTTGTTGACGCGGAAGTGCTTGCCGATGTCGCGCAGGAACTCGATGGCGGACATGCCGGCCGTCCAGTCCAGGTTGTTCACCATCACCGCTGCGTTCTCACCCTCGAAGGTGAGGAACGGCTCGATCTGCGAGCGCAGCCGGTCGACCCAGGCGGCGACCGTCTCCGGGTCGTTCAGCGTGCGCTCCGCGGTCGGGCGGGGGTCGCCGATCTGACCGGTCGCGCCGCCCACGAGGGCGAGCGGGCGCAGTCCCGCCTGCTGGAGCCGGCGCATGGTGAGGACCTGGACCAGGTGGCCGACGTGGAGACTGGCCGCCGTCGGGTCGAAACCGCAATAGAACGTGACGGGACCGTCCGCGAGCGCCTTGCGCAATGCGTCCTCGTCAGTGGACAGGGCGAACAGCCCTCGCCACTTCAGCTCGTCGACGATGTCCGTCACGGTTCTCGTATCTCCCTGAAGCGATCTTGTCGGCCGTCGAGCGACAGCCGACTACGAGGTTATACGCCCTGACTGACAGAGCTCATATTGAAGTCCGGCACCCTCAGCGCGGGCATGGCGGCCCTGGTGAACCAGTCGCTCCATTCCCTCGGCAGCGTCTTTTCCGTGCGCCCGGCCTCGGCCGCACGCCCCAGCAGGTCCACCGGCGACTCGTTGAACCGGAAGTTGTTGACCTCGCCGGTCACCTCGCCGTTCTCGACGAGGTAGACGCCGTCCCGGGTCAGGCCGGTGAGCAGCAGCGTGGCCGGGTCGACCTCGCGGATGTACCAGAGGCAGGTCAGCAGCAGCCCGCGCTCGGTGCTCGCGACCATGTCCTCCAGGGACCGGTCCGTGCCGCCGTCCAGGACGATGTTGTCGATCGCGGGCGCCACCGGCAGTCCGGTCAGCCCCGCGCTGTGCCGGCTGGTCAACAGGTGCCCCAGCTCACCGGCGCGCACCCACTCGGTCGGCGTCAGCGGCAGCCCGTTGTCGAACACCGACTGGTCGTCGCCGGAGGAGTGCGCGATCACGAAGGGCGCGGACTCCAGGCCCGGCTCGTTCGGGTCGCTGCGCAGGGTCAGCGGCAGCTCGGTGAGCCTGTCGCCGACGCGGGTGCCGCCGCCGGGCTTGGAGAACACCGTGCGGCCCTCGGTGGCGTCCCGGCCCGACGCCGACCACATCTGGTAGATCAGCAGGTCCGCGACGGCGGTCGGCGGCAGCAGCGTCTCGTACCGGCCCGCGGGCAGCTCGATCCGCCGCTCCGCCCAGCCGAGCCGTACAGCCAGCTCGGCGTCCAGCGCCGCCGGGTCGACGTCCTTGAAGTCCCGGGTCGACCGCCCCGCCCACGCCGAGCGCGTACGGTCGGGCGACTTGGCGTTCAGCTCCAGCGTCCCGTTGGGCTGGTCATGACGGAGCCGCAGACCGGTGGACGTACCCATGTACGTCGACACCAGCTCGTGGTTGGCGAAGCCGTACAGCTCGCGGCCACCGGCACGCGCGCGTGCGAACGCCTCACCGAGCGCCGGGGCGAAGTCGGCGAACACGGTGGACGACGTCTCGGCCGGGGCGTCCGTGAAGTCCTCGGACGCCGGTACGCCCGTGACCAGCGGCTGCGCGTCCTCGGCGGGCCCGGCGCCGCGTGCGGCGGCCTCGGCGGCGCGCACCAGCGGCTCCAGCTCGTCGATGGTCACCGCGGAGCGTGAGACGACGCCGGAAGCGGTGCCCTCCTTGCCGTCGACGGTGGCGATGACCGTGAGCGTGCGCCCGCGCGTGACCCCGTTCGTGGTGAGCGCGTTGCCCGCCCAGCGCAGATTGGCGGTCGACTGCTCATCGGCGATCACGACGCAGCCGTCGGCCCGGGACAGCTCCAGCGCCCGCTCGACAACCTCGTGCGGCTTGCTTGTACGCGCGCTCATCGACCGGCCTCCTGCGTGGTGTTCAGAATGTTGACGCCCTTGAAGAGGGCCGACGGGCAGCCGTGCGAGACCGCGGCCACCTGACCCGGCTGGGCCTTGCCGCAGTTGAAGGCGCCGCCCAGGACATAGGTCTGCGGACCGCCGACGGCCGCCATGGAGCCCCAGAAGTCGGTGGTCGTCGCCTGGTAGGCCACGTCCCGCAGCTGACCGGTCAGCCGCCCGTTCTCGATCCTGAAGAACCGCTGGCCGGTGAACTGGAAGTTGTAGCGCTGCATGTCGATCGACCAGGACCGGTCGCCGACCACATAGATGCCGCGGTCCACACCCCCGATCAGGTCCTCCGTGGACAGCCCGGCGGGATCGGGCTGCAGCGACACGTTGGCCATGCGCTGCACAGGAACATGGCCGGGGGAGTCGGCGAACGCGCACCCGTTGGACCGCTCGAACCCGGTCAGCTTCGCGATCCGCCGGTCCAGCTGGTAGCCGACGAGCGTGCCGTCCTTCACCAGGTCCCAGGACTGTCCCTCGACGCCTTCGTCGTCGTATCCGATGGTCGCGAGGCCGTGCTCGGCGGTGCGGTCACCGGTGACGTTCATCAGCTCGGAGCCGTACTTGAGCTTGCCGAGCTGGTCGAAGGTGGCGAAGGAGGTGCCGGCGTAGGCGGCCTCGTAGCCGAGGGCGCGGTCCAGCTCGGTGGCGTGGCCGATGGACTCGTGGATGGTCAGCCACAGGTTGGAGGGGTCGACGACGAGGTCGTACGGCCCCGGCTCGACACTCGGGGCGCGCATCTTCTCGGCGAGCAGCTCGGGGATCCGGGCGAGTTCGTCGTCCCAGTCCCAGCCGGTGCCCGTCGCGTACTCCCAGCCACGGCCGACGGGCGGCGCGATGGTGCGCATCGAGTCGAACTCGCCGCTCGACGCGTCCACCGACACCGCCGTCAGCTGCGGATGCAGCCGCACCCGCTGCTGCGTGGTCACGGTCCCGGCGGTGTCGGCGTAGAACTTGTTCTCGTGGACGGTGAGCAGCGACGCGTCGACGTGATCGACCCCGTTCGCCGCCAGCAGCCGGCCGCTCCAGTCCGCCAGCAGCGCGGTCTTCTCCTCGTCGGGCACGGTGAACGGATCGATCGCGTACGACGAGATCCACGTCTTCTCGGCGTGCACGGGCTCGTCGGCGAGCTCGACCCGCTCGTCCGACCCGGCCGCCCGGATCACCTGCGCGGACAGCTTGGCCATCGCCACCGCCTGCGAGGCGACCTTGGCGGCGGCGTCGAGCGTCAGATCCACGCCGGACGCGAATCCCCACGTCCCGCCGTGCACGACCCGCACCGCGTACCCGAGGTCGGTGGTGTCCGACGATCCGGCGGGCTTGCCGTCCCGCAGGCGCCAGGACGCGCTGCGCACCCGCTCGCACCGGAAGTCCGCGTGCTCCGCCCCCAGCGCACGCGCGCGTGCCAGCGCGGCGTCGGCCAGGGCGCGTAGCGGAAGCGCCGTGAAGGCTTCGTCGATCGTATGAGGCACGGAGGTCTCCCTGCTGTCGTGGCCTGTCGGCTCCGATCATGTCGCCCATCCCGGCGAGGGACCACAGGTTTCCGGCTGACGTGCGCCTCTTTCTGTAGGGACCCCACAGTGAGTGCCGTTCGCCGCTGTCGGTGCCCGATTCTCCGCAGAAGGGAGCGGAACGATAGGTTTTCGATGAAGCCGCCTGTCATCCAGGTGTTCGGGCGGGGGAACCAACCGCTAGTGAAAGGGTGATCCGTTGAGCCGCTCGGTTCTCGTCACCGGAGGCAACCGGGGCATCGGCCTCGCCATCGCCCGCGCATTCGTCGACGCCGGCGACAAGGTCGCCATCACCTACCGTTCCGGTGAGCCGCCCGCCGGCTTCCTCGCCGTCAAGTGCGACATCACCGACCCCGAGCAGGTGGAGCAGGCCTACAAGGAGATCGAGGACGCGCACGGGCCCGTCGAGGTCCTCATCGCCAACGCCGGCATCACCAAGGACCAGCTCCTGATGCGGATGTCCGAGGAGGACTTCACCTCGGTCATCGACACCAACCTCACCGGCACCTTCCGGGTCGTCAAGCGCGCCAACCGCGGCATGCTGCGCGCCAAGAAGGGCCGTGTCGTCCTCATCTCCTCGGTGGTCGGGCTGTACGGCGGCCCGGGTCAGTCGAACTACGCCGCCTCCAAGGCCGCCCTGGTCGGGTTCGCGCGTTCCCTCGCTCGTGAGCTGGGCTCACGCAACATCACCTTCAACGTCGTCGCGCCCGGCTTCGTCGACACCGACATGACGAAGGCGCTCACCGACGAGCAGCGGGCCACGATCATGTCGCAGGTGCCGCTCGGCCGGTACGCGCAGCCGGACGAGGTCGCCGCGGCGGTGCGTTTCCTCGCCTCGGACGACGCCTCGTACATCACTGGAGCCGTCATTCCCGTTGACGGCGGACTGGGAATGGGTCACTGATCACCATGAGCGGAATTCTCGAGGGCAAGCGCGTCCTGATCACCGGTGTGCTGATGGAGTCCTCCATCGCCTTCCACGCCGCCAAGCTGGCCCAGGAGCAGGGCGCCGAGATCATCCTGACCGCGTTCCCGCGGCCCACGCTGACCGAGCGCATCGCCAGGAAGCTCCCCAAGCCCACCAAGGTCATCGAGCTCGACGTCACCAACGACGAACACCTTGGGCGCCTGGCCGACATCGTCGGCGAGGAGCTCGGCGGCCTCGACGGCGTCGTCCACTCCATCGGCTTCGCCCCGCAGGACGCGCTCGGCGGCAACTTCCTCAACACGCCGTTCGAGTCGGTCGCCACGGCCATGCACGTCTCGGCGTACTCCCTGAAGTCGCTGACCATGGCCTGCCTGCCGCTGATGCAGAACGGCGGCTCGGTCGTCGGCCTCACCTTCGACGCGCAGTACGCCTGGCCGCAGTACGACTGGATGGGCCCGGCCAAGGCCGCTCTGGAGGCCACCAGCCGCTACATGGCGCGTGACCTGGGCAAGCAGAACATCCGCTGCAACCTCATCTCCGCGGGCCCCATCGGCTCGATGGCGGCCAAGTCCATCCCGGGCTTCTCGGAGCTCGCCTCCGTGTGGGACACCCGTGCCCCGCTGGAGTGGGACCTCAAGGACCCGGACCCGGCCGGCCGCGGCATCGTCGCCCTGCTCAGCGACTGGTTCCCGAAGACCACCGGCGAGATCATCCACGTCGACGGGGGTCTGCACGCCATCGGCGCGTGACGCACGACCGACTGCCGGAGGGCCCGCGTTCCCATCAAGGGCGCGGGCCCTTGGCGTGTCACCCGTTCGGCCCACCCGCCGGGCGCGGGAGGGCCACCACCGCACACCCTGAAGTACGCGTTCACCACACGCTTCCCTCCCCAGCACGGCCGAGGAGGTCCCGTTGTGCGCATCTCCCGCAGCCTGGCCTCAGTGACCGTCGCCATCGCTCTCGTACTCTCCCTGTCGTACGAGGCGATGCCCCACGCGCGCGTGAAGGTACGGCAGGCCGCCGCACCGGAGCCGTTCGGTGCCGCGTGCCGCAGCAAGGTCATCGGCTCCTACGTGACCGCGTTCTGCCACAACCCGTATCCGCGAACGGACAGCGTCCGTCTGCACATCGAGTGCGACCGCTGGTGGGACGTCGACAGCGACGGCGCCGCGGTCGACGCGGGGCCCGCGCAGACCGTGCGGCTGACCGGCCGCTGCTGGAAAGAGGTCCGTTCGGTGTGGGTCAGTCACCGGAAGCGGGCGCTGTGAACCGGCCGGGACGGCACAGGAACGGATAGCTCGCGGCCTCCGCTGCCGCTGCCGCCGTGTCGCCCGTCCGGATCGCGTCGACGAGCGGTGTGTGGTCCATGTACGTCTCCGGGGTCAGCTCCGGGCCGACGTCCTCGCGCAGCCAGTCCCGCAGCACCTCGCTCAGGTCCGCGTACATGGCCGTCATCGCGTCGTTGTGGGAGGCGGCCACCACCGCCAGGTGGAAGGTCGCGTCCGCCGCCACAAAGGCCTCCGCGTCGCCCGACGCCCACGCCTCCTCGCGCCGCACCAGCAGCGCGTCGAGCTGCTTGAGGTCCTTCTCGGTGCGCCGCTCGGCGGCGAGCCTCGCGGCGCCGGACTCCAGGGTGGAGCGCAGCTCGGCGATGTGCCGCGGATCGGCGTCGGCGAAGCGGCGGTGCATCACGCCCGCCAGCTCACTGGTCGCGACCACGTAGGTGCCGGAGCCCTGGCGGATGTCCAGCAGGCCGTTGTGCGCGAGGGCGCGGACGGCCTCACGCACCGTGTTGCGGGCGACGCCGAGCTGCTCGACCAGCTCGGGCTCCGTCGGGATGCGCGAGCCGACCGGCCACTCGCCCGAGGTGATCTGGTTCCGCAGCGCGGCGATGACCTGCTCGGACAGCGCCGACCTGCGGGGGTGGCTCAGGGGCATGGCTCACCTTCGCACGGGACGGTCGGCCGCAGGTGGCGGGAGGGTGGACAACCAATCATCCCATGATTCTATGATGGGCCTCATGGCACGCGAGGAAACCCGCACGACAAAGCCCCCGACGATACGCAGCTCGGCACCCGTGACAGACGCATCCCCGACCTCCACGCGCGCGTGGACGACCCGACTGGTCGTCCTCGGCATCGTGCTCGCCGCCGTCAACCTCCGTCCCGCCATCACCAGTCTCGGTGCCCTCCTGGAAGAGGTCCGCGACGGGCTCGGTATGAGCGGCAGCGTGGCCGGCCTGCTCACCTCGGTGCCCCCGCTCTGCTTCGCCGTGTTCGGCGTCATGGCCCCGCGGCTCGCCCGCCGCTTCGGGCCGGGCGCGGTCGTCTGCGCCGGCATGGCCGCCATCACCGCGGGCCTGCTGATCCGGCCGTACGCCGGAAGCGTGCCCGGATTCCTGGCCGCCAGCGCCCTCGCCCTCATGGGCATCGCGGTCAGCAACGTGCTCATGCCGGTCATCGTCAAGCGCTGGTTCCCGGACCGGGTCGGCTCCATGACCGGCCTGTACTCGATGGCCCTCGCCCTCGGCACCGCCGCGGCGGCGGCGGTGACCGTGCCCATGGCCGACGCCCTGGGCGGCAGTTGGCAGTCCGGGCTCGCGGTGTGGGCGGGGCTCGCGGCGGTGGCCGTACTGCCGTGGATCGCGCTCGTACGGCAGCGGGGGGCGCAGCCGCCTGCCGAGGTGCACCCGCCCGCGGAGCCCGGCAATGAAGCGCACGCGCGCGTGCAGCCCGCTCTGCGCATCACCCGCAGCCGTACCGCCTGGGCGCTCGCCGTCTTCTTCGGGCTCCAGGCCACCGCCGCCTACATCACGATGGGCTGGATGGCGCAGATCTTCCGCGACGCCGGCGTGCCCGCCGGCACGGCCGGGCTGCTCCTGGCCGTCACGATGGTGATGGGCGTGCCGCTCGCCTTCGTCATCCCGCGCGTGGCCACCCGACTGCCCCATCAGGGCCCGATCGTGATCGCGCTCGGCGTCTGCGGTCTCGCCGGATACGCCGGCCTGTACGCCGCGCCGGCCGGCGGCGCCTGGGCCTGGGCGCTGCTGCTCGGCGTCTCCAACTGTGCGTTCCCGCTGGCCCTCACCTTGGTCGGGATGCGGGCCAGGACCGGCGCGGGCGTCGCCCAGCTGTCGGCGTTCGCGCAGAGCGCGGGGTATCTGATCTCCATCCCCGGACCGCTCCTGGTGGGCGTCCTCTACCAGCACAGCGGCGGCTGGGGCCTGCCGATCGCGCTCATGACCGGCTTGATGATCCCCCAGATGATCGTGGGCGTCCTGGCGGGCCGCGACCGCACGGTGGAGGACGAGGCGGCCCGCTGATCCCCACCCCCGCAGGCCGGGCCTGCCCGGCGGGTGCGACACTGGGCGCATGTCGCCAGTGCTCGACCCGAACCCGCAGAACGGCCAGAAGAAGATGCTCCTCGTCTTCGGCTCGTTCTTCGCCATCTTCGTGATCATCGCCATCATCGCGACCATTGCTTCGCCGTGACGATCGCCTCTCCGTGACCGCCCGCGGGGCCGATGGTGGGGCTAGCACCACCATCCCCTAGGGGGCGAGTGTCAGGGTCAACTGGGTGGATCACCGGATGGGTTGAGGGCTCGGGAGTCCGTAACTTCGAGGTGTGGCCGCGAGCGGCGGGCACGGATCACCCGAAGACTCACGGAGGCGTCATGTCGGCCCCTACGCAGACCCGGCTCCACCCGGCGCGCTCGGGCCGCCCGGACATCAGGCTGCCCTGGTGGGCCCTGGCTCTCCCCGCGCTCGCGTTCGTCACCCTGCTCCTGGTGATACTCAACCCGTCCGACGCGCACGCGGCCACCACTAACCCGGCGATCACCCGGCTCGTCGAGCACATTCTGCAGCTGATATCGCGCTGAACACCTGCTGAGCCGCCCGTCAACTCCCTGCGCCCGTTGGCGTGTTTCATGCGAAGCTGGGACGCATGAGCGTCGCAGAACCCCGCAGGATCGTCCTCTTCCGGCATGCGAAAGCCGACTGGCCACAGGTGACCGACCACGAGCGGCCGCTCGCTGAGCGGGGCCGCATGGACGCCGCAGTCGCCGGACGCAAGCTCGCCGACACCCATATCCCCTTCGATCTGGCCCTGTGCTCCACTTCGGCCCGGACCCGGGAAACCTGGAAGCTCGCCGTCCAGGAATTCCCCCACCGGCCGAAAACCGTCTATGAGGAGCGGGTCTACGAGGCCTCGCCCGGCGAACTGATCGCCGTGCTCAACGAAACCCCCGACGACGCGCAGAACGTCCTGATGATCGGCCACAACCCGGGCATCCAGGGCCTCGCCGAGATCCTCGCGGGCTCGGCCGAGGGTGACGCCCTGGAGCGGCTGAGCCGCCGCGGCTTCCCCGCCGCCGCCTTCGCGGTCCTGACCTTCGAGGGCTCCTGGAAGTCCCTGGAACCGGGCACGGCCACGCTGCGCGACTACTGGGCACCCTCCGAATAACCCACGCGACCCGGCGAGGGGCCCGGCACCGCACCGGTGCGGGCCCCTCGTACCTCTCTACGGCCTCGTACCTCTCTACGGCCTCGTACCTCTCTACGGCCTCGCCTGCTCATGCCTGCTGCCCCGTCTGAACAGGGCGGCGGCCCGTCCGCTCAGCCCTCGTCGTGAGTGTCCGCGGCCTCGACCTCTTCGCGGGTGACGCCCAGCAGATACAGCACCGTGTCGAGGAACGGGAAGTTCACCGCGGTGTGCGCGGCCTCGCGGACGACCGGCTTGGCGTTGAAGGCCACTCCCAGTCCGGCCGCGTTCAGCATGTCGAGATCGTTGGCACCGTCACCGATCGCCACGGTCTGCGCCAGCGGCACGCCCGCCTCGGCGGCGAACCGGCGCAGCAGCCGCGCCTTCCCCGCCCGGTCCACGATCTCGCCGGTGACCCTGCCGGTCAGCTTCCCGTCGACGATCTCCAGCGTGTTGGCCTGCGCGAAGTCCAGGCCGAGACGTTCCTTCAGATCATCCGTGACCTGAGTGAACCCACCCGACACGACGCCCACTTGGTAGCCGAGCCGCTTCAGCGTACGGATCAGCGTGCGCGCGCCCGGCGTCAGCCGCACCTCGCTGCGCACCTTGTCCACCACCGAGACGTCGAGCCCCTTCAGCAACGCCACGCGCGCGTGCAGCGACTGCTCGAAGTCGAGCTCCCCGCGCATCGCCGCCGCCGTCACCTCGGCGACCTCCGCCTCGCAGCCCGCGTGCGCGGCGAAGAGCTCGATCACCTCGTCCTGGATGAGCGTCGAGTCCACGTCCATGACGACCAGACGCTGCGCGCGCCGGTGCAGTCCCGCGGCCACGACCGCCACATCGACACCCAGTGCCGCCGCGTCGGTCACCAGGGCGGTGCGCAGCGGCTCGGTCTCCACGCCGGACACCGCGAACTCGACCGCCGTCACCGGGTACTTGGCGAGCCGGAAGATACGGTCGATGTTGCCGCCGGTGCGCGTGATACGGGCCGCGACCGCGGCGGTCGCCTCCGCGGTGAGCGGATGCCCGAGCACGGTCACCAGCGAACGGCCGAGGCCGCGGGGCCGGTTGTCGCCCGTGCCGGAGATGATCTCCGCCTGCATCTTCATCGACTCCGCCCAGCTGTGGACGGTGGCGCGCAGGTCCCCTTCGAGCCCTCGCGGCGGCTCGGTCACCAGCACGCACAGAACCATCCGGCCACGCGTGACGACCTGCTCGATGTCGACCACGTCGACCGAGTAGGCAGCGAGGGTGTCGAAGAGGCCGGCCGTGATGCCCGGCCTGTCCTTCCCGAAGATCTTGACGAGAAGGGTGGGGAAGTCTGAGGTCTGCGAAGCGCTCATGGTGCTCCCACCGTATCCGGCACCCTGTGCCCACCGCCCCGCAGGTCCGCCCAGCGGACGCGGAACTCTGGATGTCGCTCGGGTGACAGCCGACTGACAGGCAGCTCACAGAAGGGCGGCCGCCACCGACGGACACGGCACGGCCACCGGCCCGTCGGTTCGGCGCCCCTTCAGTGCCCCCTCAGTGCCCCTTCGGCGCCCTCGGAGGTGGCGGCGGAGGCGGAGGTGGCGGCGGCGGTTGCCGCCGCTGGCCCGGCGGGGCCTGTTCCGCGTCTTCGCGGCGCGACTCGGCGGACCGTCGTGGCCACCGCGGCGGCGGCCCCATCGGCCGGGCCACCGTCGGCGCGCCGTACACGTCGCCGCCGGGCGGTGCCGCGCTCGCCGGCCGGGCTTCGGGGGAGGGCGGCGCGTCCGACCTTTCCTGCCCGGGCGGCTTCGCCGCTCCCCGTTCCGGCTCCGGCCGCGCATCCTCCGGCTCCCGCAACTCGTCCGGCATCCGCAGATACGGGTTGGTGGCCGGGTTCGGCGGCCGATACGGCGCACCGGGCACGTACGGCCCCGACCGCCCCGCATGCTGCGGAAGCGTCCCGCCCTCGGCCCCCGCCCCCGCGGCACCGCGTGCCAGCGGCGACGCCGCCCGCCCTGCCGCTCCGGTCGCCCGCGCCAGCAGCGCCCCGGCGGCCCCCGCCCCCGCACCCCAGGCGGCACCCAGCAGCAACGCCATGCCGAGATGCCCGTGCAACTCGATCCCCGCCCCGAACGCGTCCACGCCCAGCACCGACAGCGAGGCATCCACCGACACCTCCGCGAGCCACGCGAGCAGCGGCAGCGCCAGCGCGGTCACGACCCCGAGCCGCAGCGCACACCGCCCGGCGAAACCGAGGGCGCCTGGATCTCGTACAGCCACGGGATCTCGTACGCCCCCCGCCACAGGCGTCCGCACCGCATGCAGCACCCCCGCCAGCAGCATCATCATCGCGGCGGCGACTCCGAGCAGCCACACCCGCCCGTCCAGCTCGGCCAGCCGGCTCAGGGAGACGGACTGGTCGACCTCGGAGCTCAGCAGATCGTCCAGGGGATCCGGCAGGAGGGCGGTCAAGGGGCCGGACGCGCGGCCGTCCCATGGCACGAACAGGCCGATGGGGATGCCCAGCCAGACGCCGTTCGGGGCGCCGAGCAGGGCCGCGCCGGCGATCCGCTTGGGGTTGTCGTCGCCGATCGCCGCGTACGCGGCCGCCGCGAGCCCCGCCGCGACCGCCACCAGCAGCACCGTGACGAGGGCGGACACGGCCGGCCGTACCACTCGGTGGACGATCTCCCAGCCGTGCGGCAGGGGAGTGCGGCGGGAGGCCAGCAGGGCGATCAGCAGGACCCCCGCCGACCAGAACAGCCCGCCGAGCAGGGTCGGCACCGTGTCGACGGTGAAGCCGACCGCCGCCTCGGCGTCGACGAGGTCGCCGACCTGATCGGGCAGCAGCCCGCCGATGTCCCCGATGTCACCGACGCCGGGAATCTCGACGCCGCCGTCACCGCCACCGCCGGGCAGATCGTCGAGGCCGAGCGCGCCTCCGTCGATCGTGATCACGTCGTGCCCCGCCCAGGCCAGCCCGCCCAGCGTCGCCACGAAGAGGGCGATCACCGAGCCCGCGCGCGCGAGGAGTTCGGACCGGGAGATCACAACCCCGGCCGCACGCAAGGACCGTAGAAAGAACCATGACAGCAGCAGGGCGCCGACCAGGCTCACTCCCAATGGCGTGATCTCGATGGCAGTGTTCGCCTCCGCGCCGGTCAGCCCGAATGCGGACACATCGCCCGACGGCGTGACCGAACCACCCGCCCCGAGTGCCACCACCGCCGCGGTCATCGGCCCGAGCGAGGCCGTCGAGTCCGCCTCCAGCAGATGCAGGCCGAGTGCGGCCGTACCCGCCATGCCTATCAACGCCCAGCTGACGGCGGCGATCGCGGACAGCAGGACGTCGCCCCAGGGCACCTTCGTGTCGTAGGTCGCGCTCCTGACGCTCAAGGCCGGTTTCATGGCAGACCCCCCGATCCGCAGCGCGGCGCTACCGCCGCGTGTGTCCCCCTCGCGTGGGATTACCACTCTCCGGGCCGGTTTCAACCCCGTCAACGGAACCAGTCGAAGCGTGTGTGCGTGGTCCTCACAAGGCCCGGCTTTCAGTCAGGGGGCGGAGCCTGAAATAGTTCCCGACGATGTTCGACATCCCTAGACTCCCTGTGATGGGGGTAACTCGGGGGACTACTCAGTGGGGCATGGAGTGCCGGAACTCGTACTGGAATTGAACGGACGGACCTGGACGCTCGATCCGTCCAGGCCATACACCCTCGGACGTGATCCGCAGGGGGACATCGTGCTCGATGACGCCAGGGTGTCCTGGCGTCACGCCACGATCAGCTGGGGGGGCCGCAGTTGGGTCATCGAGGACCACGGCAGCACCAACGGCACATTCGTGCAGGGCCAGCGGATCCACCAGATGGAGATCGGCCCCGGCTCGGCCGTGTACCTGGGCAACGCGACCGACGGCCCGTGCCTGAACGCGTCCGGTACCGCGGCCGTTGTGGCCCAGCCCCAGCCCCAGCAGCAGCCGCAGCCGTACGCCGCGCAGAGCGCGAGCCCCGGCTGGGCGCAGCAGGCGCCGCCGCAGCAGGTTCCGCAACAGCAGGGCTGGCAGCAGGCCGCGCCGCACATCCCGCAGCAGCAGGGCCCCGGTGGTGGCGCGGGGGCGCCGCCGGTCTACGGCGACCGCAGTCCGACCACGTTCCACCAGTTCTCGATCGGCCGCGTCATGCGCATCGGGCGTGCCCTGGAGAACGACCTGGTCGTCTCCGACCTGCAGGTCTCGCGCAACCACGCCGAGTTCCACTCGATGCCCGACGGCCGCATGGAGATCCGCGACCTGGGCTCGCACAACGGCACGTACGTCAACGGCCAGCCGATCGCCAAGGGCGGCTCGCAGATGTTGGGCCCCGCCGACATCGTGGGCGTCGGCCACTCGACGTTCCGGATCGTCGGCGACCGCCTGGAAGAGTTCGTCGACACCGGTGAAGTCTCCTTCTCCGCACGCCACTTGACGGTCACCGTCGACGGTGGGAAGCAGATCCTCAAGGACGTGTCCTTCGGCGTCCCGGAGAAGTCGCTGATCGCGGTCATCGGACCGTCCGGCTCCGGCAAGTCGACGCTGCTCAAGGCGCTCACCGGCTACCGGCCCGCCAACGAGGGCGACGTCCTCTACGACAACCGGAACCTGTACAAGCAGTTCGCCGAGCTGCGTCAGCGCATCGGTCTGGTCCCGCAGGACGACATCCTGCACAAGGAGCTGACCGTCAAGAAGGCCCTCAAGTACGCGGCCAAGCTCCGCTTCCCGGCCGACACCACCGCGCGCGAGCGCGATCAGCGCATCGACGAGGTGCTGCGCGAGCTGAAGCTGGACGTCCACAAGGAGAAGAAGGTCACCTCCCTCTCCGGCGGCCAGCGCAAGCGCGTCTCGGTGGCTCTGGAACTGCTCACCAAGCCGTCGCTGATCTTCCTCGACGAGCCTACGTCCGGTCTCGACCCGGGCATGGACCGCGATGTCATGCAGCTCCTGCGCGGCCTCGCCGACGACGGCCGTACGGTCCTCGTCGTCACGCACTCGGTGGCCGAGCTGGCGATCTGCGACAAGCTCCTGGTGATGGCGCCGGGCGGCGCAGTCGCCTACTTCGGCCCGCCCGAGGAGGCGCTGAACTTCTTCGGCTACGACACCTGGGCCGACGTCTTCTCCGCCTTCGAGAACTACCGCGACTACGACTGGGCCGGACGCTGGAAGGGCTCGCAGCACTACCAGATCTACGCAGCGGACATCGACGCGATAGCGGCACAGTCCGTACAGATGCCGCCGATGCAGGCGATGCGGCCGCCGAAACCGCAGGGCTGGATGTCCCAGTTCACCACGTTGGTGCGCCGCTATGTCTCCGTCATCGCCTCGGACAAGGGCTTCCTGGCCCTGACGGTGATCCTGCCGCTCGTCCTCGGCTCGGTGAGCCTGCTCATCGACCAGGGCAAGGACCTCCTGGTCAACACGGAGATCAACCCGAACACCGGCCAGCCCGTCGCGAACGGCACGGCCCTGACCGTCCTGCTGATCCTCGCGGTCGGCGCGTGCTTCGCCGGCGCCGCCAACTCCGTCCGTGAACTGATCAAGGAACGGGTCATCTACGAGCGGGAGCGCGCGACCGGCCTGTCCCGGTCCGCGTACCTGATGTCCAAGGTGTTCGTGCTCGGCTGCATCACGGTGTTGCAGGGTCTGATGGTCGGCGTCATCGGCTTCTCCAGCCGCACCCTCCCCGACGAGGGCCTGATCCTCCGCAGCCAGATCCTCCTGGAACTCTGCATCCCGATCATGGCGCTGGGCTTCAGCGCGATGATGTTCGGCCTGATCATCTCGGCCCTGGTGAAGACCGCAGAGAAGACCATGCCGCTGCTGGTCATGTTCGCGATCGTCCAGGTCGTCTTCACGGGCTGCCTGTTCCCCCTGGCCGGATCGGTCGGCGTCAACGAGCTCTCGTATCTGATGCCGTCGCGCTGGGCGGTCGCCGCCGCGGGCGCCACGCTCGACTTCAACCGGATCAGCCCGCCCGCCAAGGGCGAGAGCAACGACCCGCTGTGGGAGAACACGGTCGCCGTCTGGGGCATGGACATGGCCGCCCTGATCGCCATCGGCGTGATCTGCGGCTTCTTCGTGGCCCGCTTCCTGCGCCGCCACGAGCCGGAGGTCATGCGGAAGTAACCGCTCTCGTACGACATCGCTCTCGTACGACGCCGAAGCGCGGCACCCCGGCAGGGGCGCCGCGCTTCGGCGTTACGCGAGGCTGAGGTCCGCGCCGACCTCAGTACGCGCTGTTGACGTTGTCGATCGAGCCGTACTTGTCGGCCGCGTAGTTGGCGGCGGCGACGATGTTGGCGACCGGGTCGTACTGGCTCTTGGCCGTGCCCGCGACGTGGTAGGCGTCGAAGGTCGGCTTGATGACCTGCAGCAGACCGATCGAGGGGACACCGTTGATGGCGTTGATGTCCCAGTTGTTGATGGCGTTCGGGTTGCCCGAGGACTCCCGCATGATGTTGCGGTACAGACCGTTGTAGCTACCGGGGATGCCCTTGTCGTCCATGATGTCGAGGGCGTGGTTGATCCAGCCGTTGAGGTTGTTGGAGTACGTCTTCGCGGCGACGGGCTTGACCGCGGCGCGCTTGGCGGACCGGCTCGCGGCCTCCTTCGCCTTGCGCGCGGCCTCGGCCTTCTTCTTGGCCGCGGCTGCGGCGGCAGCCTTCTTCTTCGCGGCGGCCTCGACGGCGGCCTTCTTCTTCGCCTCGGCCGCTGCGGCGGCGTGCTTCTTGGCGGCGATCTGCTCGGCCTTCAGGCTGGCGCCGGCGAGCTGGTCGGTGACGCTGGCCTTGACATCCTTGATCTGTTCGGAGCTGTACGCCACCTTGCCCGCGGGGGCAGCCTCGGCCGTGGTCGACTGCGCGCTGCTCGGCACCGCGGAGATCGCGACCGCGGCGGCGCCGAGCGTGGCGACACCGGCGATGGCGATCTTGTGGGTGCGCGTCAGGGCGCGAATGTGACCAGGCTTCTTGGTGTTCTTGGGCATGGCAGATGGACCTCTTCGAATAGCGCGGAGGTCGCTCGCTGTCCGGCAGGGGACACGGGTGCTTCCGGCACAAACGCCGCGGGGCGATACCCGCGGCGCTGAGCGACGGGAGCCATTGTTAGCGGCCGCAAAAATGCCATGCAAAGGTGTGACGTACGATCCCCGATAGTGGATCAGGGAAGGGCAAAACGGGACAGACCGGAGCGTCTGTCCCGCTCATGCGGGGCGCGTTTGTCTCCTATTGCCCCTAGTACGTGATCTGCGCCCTATGTGCGGCCTCACATCGGCCGGGAAAAGCTCTCACCAACTGTTGCTGGAGCAATGCTCTGTGTGAGCGTTCTCCGTCGGCAGGACGAGATGCACATCCCCGAACTCGTGCCACAGGTAGCGCTCGCGCAGCGCCTCCTCATATCCCCGGTCGACCGCCTCGCGCCCCGCGATCGCCTCCAGCATCAGCAGATGCGAGGCCTGCGGCTCATGCAGCCCGGTCAGCAGCCCGTCCACCACCCGCACCCTGCGCTCCGGGGTGACGACGAGGTCTGTCCATCCCGCACGCGCGCGTACGACCCCGTCGGGCCCGACCGCCGACTCCACCGCCCGCACGGCCGTGGTACCGACCGCGATCACTCGTCCATCCCCGGCCGCCACCGCATTGATCAGCCGCGCCGACGCCTCAGACACCGCGAACCGCTCCGGATACGGCGGCTCGTGCACCTCGACCGAGGCCACCCCGGTGTGCAGCGTCACCGGAGCGAACTGCACCCCCCGGCTCACCAGCTCCGCCACCAGCCGGGCCGTGAAGGGCCGGGCGGCACTGGGCATCTCCGCGCTGCCCAGGCCGTCGGCGGTGGGGAGGGCGAAGACCGTCTGGTACACGGACAAGGGCTGGTCCCTCTCCGTGTACGAGTAGCGAATCGGCCGCCCGTGCTCCCGGAGCATGCCGAGCACCTCCGCTCCGGCCACCCGCGCCCACCACAGCCGCTCGCTCAGCGCCTCCTCCAGGACCAGCCGCACACCCCCGGGCAACCGCACCTCCGTCCCCGCAGGACCTCCCGCACGCGCGCGTGTGGCCCCCTTCCCGTCCGGCTCCCGCAGTTCGACGGCCCACCGTCCGTCGTCCCCGAGGGTGGAGAAGTGCACGACCACGCGCGCGTGCCCGATCCGCCCGTCCACGGCGGCGGCGAGCGTCGGTGACGTATTGACGACGAGCAGGTCTCCCGCCCGCAGCAGCCGCGGCAGCTCCGTGAAGGTGTGATGTGACACAGCACGGCCACGCGACACCAGCAGCCGTACGGAATCCCGGTCGAGCCCGGGCCCCCGCTGCTCGACCGGCACGCGCGCGGACAACTCCTCCGGAACCTGCAGTGCCAGCGTCATCGCCCCTCCACCAGGGAGGGCGCGCTGTACCGGCCACTGGCCGGACGCTCGTCCAGCAACCGCAGGAAGGCGGGCACCACACTCGCCGGCGCCGGCCGCGGATCATCGTCGTCCGGTACGGCTGCCGCATACAGGTCCGTGGCCATGTCGCCGGGATCCACCGCCCACACCCGCAGCCCGGGCTCCTCCGCGCCGAGCACCGCCGCGAGGTGGTCCAGGGCCGCCTTCGAGGCCCCGTAGCCGCCCCAGGTCTCGTACGCCTCGGCAGCCGCGTCCGAGCTGACCGTGATCACCGCGCCCGTCCCCGACGCCCGCAGCAGCGGCAGCGCCTCCTGTACGAGGCCCAGCGCGGCCACCACGTTCACCTCCAGCGCCCGCCGCAGCCCCTCCAGGGGCAGCGCGTCCAGCTGTACGAGCGGCTCGACGCCCAGCGCGCTCGCGTTGTTCACCACCAGATCGACCCCGCCGAGCTGCCAGGCCGCCGCGACCAGCTGGGCCCGGTGCGCGGCGTCCGTGACGTCGCCCGGCAGCGCCGTCACGCGCGTGCCGTACGCGGACACGGCCGCCGACGTCTCGTCCAGCACCTTCGCCCCTCTGGCGTCCAGCACCAGATCCCAGCCCCGCGCGGCCAGTGCCTCGGCGAGCGCCCGCCCCAGCCCCTTCGACGCCCCTGTGATGATCGCTACCGGCATGACACACGTCTCCTTTGATCGGCTCGCCCTCAACGTAGGAAGGGGCCCGCGGTCGCCGCCTCGGACGGGGGCCGCAAAGCGGTGGGTCCTTTCGCCCTAAGCCGCGCCTCCGGGGACCTGCGGCCTAGGCCCACAGCCCTAGGCGGTGGCCGCCAACGGTCCGATCCGCGTTGTCCGACCCCGCCGGTACCGTGAGGACATGAGTCAAGGCCCCCGGTCCGGCCTCGCCGCGGTGAGTTCCGCGCTGCTGGCCATGAGCAGGCACCTCGAGGTGCGCGACGTCCTCAAGACGATCGTCGCCTCGGCCCGCGAGCTGCTCGACGCGCAGTACGCCGCACTGGGCGTCCCGGACGACCACGGAGGCTTCGCCCAGTTCGTGGTCGACGGCGTCAGCGACCAGCAGTGGAAGGCCATCGGCCCGCTGCCGCGACAGCACGGAATCCTCGCCTCGATGCTTCAGGAGGCCAAGGTCGAGCGCCTCGCCGACGTCCGCAGGGACCCCCGTTTCGAGGGCTGGCCGTCGGCACACCCCGACCTGGTCGACTTCCTGGGCCTGCCGATCCGCGACGGCGACGAGGTCATCGGCGCACTGTTCCTGGCCAACAAGAACTGCCCGAAACCGGAAGGAAGTTGCGGCTTCACCGAGGAGGACGAGGAACTCCTGGGAATCCTCGCCCAGCACGCGGCGATCGCCCTCACCAACGCCCGTCTCTACGAGCGCAGCCGCGAGCTGACCATCGCCGAGGAACGCTCCCGCCTCGCCCATGAACTGCACGACGCGGTCAGCCAGAAGCTCTTCTCCCTGCGCCTGACGGCCCAGGCCGCCGCCGCCCTCGTCGACCGCGACCCGTCCCGCGCCAAGGGCGAACTGCACCAGGTGGCCCTGCTCGCCGCCGAGGCGGCCGACGAACTGCGCGCCGCCGTCGTCGAGTTGCGCCCCGCCGCCCTCGACGAGGACGGGCTCGTCAACACCCTGCGCACCCAGGTCCAGGTCCTCGACCGCGCCCACGCCGCGCGCGTGACCTTCGCCGGGCGCGGGACACGGGCCCTGCCCGCCGCCCAGGAGGAGGCCGTGCTCCGCGTCGCCCAGGAGGCCCTGCACAACGCGCTGCGGCACTCGGGCGCCGAGCATGTCGACGTGACCCTGGACCGGCACGGCAGCGGAGCCGTCCTGCGCGTCACCGACGACGGCAACGGCTTCGACCCGCAGTCGATACGCCGCGCGGGCCGCCATCTCGGCCTGGTCTCCATGCGGGACCGGGCGAGCGGGGTCGGCGGCAGCCTGACGGTGGAATCGGCGCCCGGCAAGGGCACCACGATCGAGATGGAGGTCCCCGGTGGCTGACGCAATCAGGGTGCTGCTCGTCGACGACCACCAGGTGGTCCGCCGTGGCCTGCGCACCTTCCTCGAAGTGCAGGACGACATCGAGGTCGTGGGCGAGGCCGCGGACGGCGCCGAAGGAGTCGCGTGCACCGAGGAGTTGAAGCCCGACGTCGTCCTGATGGACGTCAAGATGCCGGGCATGGACGGCGTCGACGCGCTGAGCAGACTCCGAGAACTGAACAACCCCGCGCGCGTGCTCATCGTCACCAGCTTCACCGAACAGCGCACGGTGGTCCCGGCCCTGCGCGCCGGCGCCGCCGGCTATGTCTACAAGGACATCGACCCCGACGCCCTCGCCGGCGCCATCCGCTCCGTGCACGCCGGTCACATCCTGCTCCAGCCCGAGGTCGCCGGCGCCCTGCTGTCCCAGGAGGAGGCCAACTCGGGCCAGGGCAGAGCCGGTTCGCTCACGGAACGAGAGCGCGAAGTGCTGAGCCTGATAGCCGACGGCCGCTCCAACCGGGAGATCGCCCGCGCCCTGGTCCTCTCCGAGAAGACGGTGAAGACCCATGTGTCGAACATCCTGATGAAGCTCGACCTGGCGGACCGAACCCAGGCCGCACTGTGGGCAGTACGCCATGGTGTGGCCGGATAAGGCTCGTTCCGAGCGGCAATACGGAGGGTTCCACTCCGGGCTGAGATTCATACCGTCGTGGGAATGTCCCCCAGATGGCGCATCCTCCGTGGATCTCCGCCGTTCTCCAGTGCGTGCTGCGGCGACTGCCGCGGCGATCGCAAGGAGGGCTTAGAAGTGAAGAACCTGAAGAAGGTAGCGGCCGTGACGATGGTGGCCGGCGGGCTGGTCGCCGCGGGTGCCGGTATGGCCTCCGCCACCGACGGCGCCGCGGCCAACGGCAAGGCCGTGGGTTCGCCGGGCATCGTCTCGGGCAATGTCGTCCAGGCCCCGGTGCACATCCCCGTGAACGCGGTCGGCAACAGCGTGAACGTCGTCGGTGTACTGAACCCCGCCTTCGGCAACCTGGGCATCAACCGCTGACCTCCCTAGCGGAGCAGCAGTGACCTCCGGCCTCCCGGGCACCCACCCCCGGGAGGCCGGTCAGCGTCCCGCCAGCCGCAGCGCAGCCCCTTACCGCGCCCCTCGCTCCCGCTCCTCCACCACCGCGTTGTACGCCGCGACCTGCGCCCGCCGCGCCGTCCGCTCCACCGGCCGCAGCGCGGCCCCCCGAGCCGCCATCTCGCCCGCGCTCACCGCACCCCCGTGCCCGTTCTCGTACGCCACCGAGATCAGCATCCCCACGCGCTGTGCCAGCTCCAGCACCCGCACCGCCCGCGGCGGATACCCCGGCGCCAGCACTTCCCGCCCACGCTCGGCCCGCGCCCGATACGCCTCGATCGCCGCCTCGGCCACCGGCCCGGACCCGGCGACATCCAGCCGCGAGAGCACCTCCGTCGCGTCCCGCAACGCCTCCGCCAGCTCACGCTCGGCCTCACCCAGCGACGGCACATCCGCCGGCGGCGCCTCCCGTACCGCCAGGCAGTGCCATACGACCTCGACATGCACATCGCCGTCGGGGCCGGCCTCGTACACCTCAGGCACCAACCCGAAGGCGGCGCCGTAACAGATCACCGCCTCCTCGGCCTCCAGCGCCCGGGCGTTGAACTCCGGCGGTCCGCTCAGCCCCAGCGGATGCCCGGGCTGGGGCAGCGCGACCTGCAGTCCGCTCACCCCGAGCGCCCGCAGCCTTCCCAACGCGAGCGTGAGTCCGACCGGCGCGGCCTCGCCCGGCAGCCCCTCCACCCGATGCACCGCGTCCTCGCCGACGATGGCGAGAACGGCGTCATCCGGAGAGACAAGTCCGGCCAAAAGGGCATTTCCCCAAGCGGCAAGGCGTCCTGAACGCGGTTCCGAAAGCATGCGTCCACCCTAAGGACCGGACCGATGGAATGGAGCGGGCGGCCGGTGGCGTAGATTTCGTTGAGGGCTGCGCCCAACGGCGCACGCGAGAAGCCGAGACGCCGAGACCGGTCACACTGCAAGGGGAGACAACGCGCTCATGAGCGATGTTCTGGAGCTTCAGGACGTATCTGTGGTCCGGGAGGGCCGGGCTCTCGTGGACCAGGTGTCCTGGTCGGTGAAGGAGGGCGAGCGCTGGGTCATCCTCGGCCCCAACGGCGCCGGCAAGACCACCCTCCTCAATGTCGCGTCCAGCTACCTCTTCCCCAGCAGCGGCACCGCCACCATCCTCGGCGACACCCTCGGGAAGGTCGACGTCTTCGAGCTGCGCCCGCGCATCGGCGTGGCCGGCATCGCCATGGCCGACAAGCTCCCCAAGCGCCAGACCGTCCTGCAGACCGTGCTGACCGCCGCCTACGGCATGACCGCCGGCTGGCACGAGGACTACGAGGACATCGACGAACAGCGCGCCCGCGCCTTCCTCGACCGCCTCGGCATGAGCGACTTCCTGGAGCGCAAGTTCGGCACGCTCTCCGAGGGCGAGCGCAAGCGCACCCTCATCGCCCGCGCCCTGATGACCGACCCCGAACTGCTCCTTCTCGACGAGCCCGCCGCCGGCCTCGACCTCGGCGGCCGCGAGGACCTCGTACGCCGTCTCGGCCGCCTCGCCCGCGACCCGATCGCCCCCTCGATGCTCATGGTCACCCACCACGTCGAGGAGATCGCCCCCGGCTTCACCCACGTCCTGATGATCCGCCAGGGCAAGGTCCTCGCCGCCGGCCCCCTGGAACTCGAACTCACCTCCCGCAACCTCTCCCTCTGCTTCGGACTGCCCCTCGTCGTCGAACAGGTCGGCGAGCGCTGGACCGCACAGGGCCTCCCGCTGTCCTGAACTCCCGGACCCACAAGGTAAGAAGCGTGTGCCGACCTGATCTGCGCCCTGTCCGCGCGCGATCCCCGGTCCTACCATGACCTTGTGGAAATCGACCCGTGGGTGTGGTGGCTGATCGGCGCGGCAGTGCTCGGTGTCGGGCTTGTGATCACCACGATGCCCGAACTCGGCATGCTGGCGGTGGGCGCGATCGCGGCGGCGGTGGCCGCAGGCGCCTTCGGCGGTGACGCCGTCGTCCAAGTCGTGGTCTTCGCCGTCGTATCGACCGCACTCATCGCCGTCGTACGGCCCATCGCGGCCCGACATCGAGCGCAGCGACCCCAACTCGCCACAGGCGTAGAGGCGTTGAAGGGCAAGCAGGCCGTCGTACTGGAACGCGTCGACGGCTCGGGCGGCCGGATCAAGCTCGCCGGGGAGGTCTGGTCGGCACGCTCCCTCGACACCGGCCGCGCCTACGAAGTGGGCCAGGAAGTCGATGTCGTGGACATCGAGGGTGCCACGGCGATCGTCATGTGACCTCGTCAATCGGCGTATCCCGCAACTGAACCGAAGAACCCACGAGTTACGCGGCGGTCTGTCACACTCGACCAGCAAGATCTTCAACAACAAGATCTTCAACAGGCATAAGATCTCCCGAAGGTGCCGAGGCGGAGAAGGGTACGGGGAAGCAACGATGGAACCGGTCATCATCGTCCTGATCATTCTGGTGGTGTTGGTCTTCATCGCCCTGATCAAGACGATCCAAGTCATCCCACAGGCCAGCGCGGCCATCGTCGAGCGCTTCGGCCGCTACACGCGGACGCTGAACGCGGGCCTCAACATCGTCGTCCCGTTCATCGACACCATCCGCAACCGCATCGACCTGCGCGAACAGGTCGTCCCGTTCCCGCCGCAGCCGGTGATCACCCAGGACAACCTGGTCGTCAACATCGACACCGTCATCTATTACCAGGTGACCGACGCCCGGGCCGCCACGTACGAAGTCGCCAGCTACATCCAGGCGATCGAGCAGCTCACCGTCACCACGCTCCGCAACATCATCGGCGGCATGGACCTCGAGCGGACCCTGACCTCCCGCGAGGAGATCAACGCGGCCCTGCGTGGCGTCCTCGACGAGGCCACGGGCAAGTGGGGCATCCGCGTCAACCGCGTGGAACTCAAGGCCATCGAGCCCCCGACCTCCATCCAGGACTCGATGGAGAAGCAGATGCGCGCCGACCGTGACAAGCGCGCCGCGATCCTCCAGGCCGAGGGTGTCCGGCAGTCCGAGATCCTCCGAGCCGAAGGTGAGAAGCAGTCCCAGATCCTGCGCGCCGAAGGTGAGGCCAAGGCCGCCGCCCTGCGCGCCGAGGGCGAGGCCCAGGCGATCCGCACGGTCTTCGAATCCATCCACGCCGGCGACGCGGACCAGAAGCTCCTCGCCTACCAGTACCTCCAGATGCTCCCCAAGATCGCCGAGGGCGACGCCAACAAACTCTGGATCGTCCCCAGCGAAATCGGCGACGCCCTCAAGGGCCTGAGCGGCGCCATGGGCAACTTCGGCCCGATGGGCGGAGGCTCAGGCAACGGAGGCGCCACAGGCGGCCAGGGCACGGAACGCCGAGAAAAGCCGACGCTGGACTGAGAACGGGCGGAACCCCCCCGCGCCCCTGTCTTTTAGGGGCGCGGGGCTGTATCGATTTGCGGCTCCGCCGCGTGGGCGCGAGCAACCACAAACAACCCGCAGCCGCCGAAGCACCTCAATCAGGCAGCCGGCTGGGCGAGCCAATCCGGCAGCGCAGCAAAGTCGTCCTGCCCCAGAGCCAACAACATCGCATCCGCCGGCGTCGGCTCAAACGGCTCCCGAAGCAACGGCATCCCCGCCTCCGCCGGCGTCCGATTCGCCTTCCGGTGATTGTCCTCCGCACACGAGGCGACCGTATTCAGCCACGTGTCCTGCCCACCCTGCGACCGAGGCACAACATGGTCCACGGTCGTCGCCCGACGACCGCAGTACGCGCACCTGTGCCGGTCCCGCACCAGGACACCCCGCCGCGACCACGGAGCTTGTCTTCGGAACGGCACCCGCACATACCTGCACAACCTGATCACCCGGGGCGCCGGTATATCGACAGCGGCTCCGCGCATACGCAGTTCGGGGTGGGCCTGCTCGACGACGGCCTTGTCCTGCAGCACCAGAACGACGGCTCGGTTCAACGTCACCGTCGACAGCGGCTCAAAGCTCGCGTTGAGTACCAACGTGTCCCGCATACCAGCCCACCTCCCGTGTCGCACCCGCCCACCGCGTGGCGGGCTGGGATCAACTCTGGCCGGGCACGCCGAGATGGACAACGCAATATCTGCTGCTCCCACGGGGGGTGACCCCCGCGCCCCCGGCAACAAAAATGCCCGCCCCTGATCACTTCCAAGACCAGGGACGGGCAAACGTTCAATGAACGTCAGGCTTCGGCGGGCACCTCGTACTCACCGGTGAGCTGGGCGCGCGCCAGCGCGTGGAACCGCAGATTGAAGCCCACGAAGGCCGGGCTGGCGTCCGAATCCGGCCCCAGCTTCTCCTGGTCCACGGCGTACACCGTGAACACATAACGGTGCGGCCCGTCCCCGGCAGGCGGCGCGGCCCCGCCGAAGTCCTTCGTGCCGTAGTCGTTGCGCGCATGTACGGCACCCTCGGGCAGCCCCTCGAACTTGCCGCTGCCCGCGCCCTCCGGCAGCTCGGTCACCGAGACCGGGATATCGAAGACGACCCAGTGCCAGAACCCGCTGCCGGTAGGGGCGTCCGGGTCGTAGCACGTGACGGCGAAGCTCTTGGTCTCCGGCGGGAAGCCCTCCCACCGCAGCTGCGGCGACGTGTTGCCGGCCGCGTAGACCTGAGCGTCCTTGAGCGTCGCACCTTCCTCGACGTGCTCGCTCGTGACCGTGAACGACGGCACGGGCGGATGGAAGTCATGGGGGAGCGGCCGCCGCTTGAGCTCGGTCACCTCGGTACCTCCTGATCGGTTCCTACTCAGTGGTCCCGAGCCTAGAACCAGTTGCGCTTGCTGCCGACCTCGGACAGCCACTGGTTGAGGTACGCCACCCAGTCGGTGCCCTGGAAGTCGTGCAGCCCCACCTGGAAGGACCGGAAGGTGTCACTGCCCTCGCTGAACAGCCCCGGCTTCTTGTCCATTTCCAGGATGACGTCCATCGCGTTCGCATCCGCGACGAAGCTCAACTCGACCTGGTTCAGCCCCCGGTACTGCTGCGGCGGCAGGAATTCGATCTCCTGGTAGAACGGCAGCTTCTGACGCGTACCCCGGATGTGACCGCGCTCCATGTCTGCGCTCTTGAAACGGAAGCCCAGCTGGATGAACGCGTCGAGCAGCGCCTTCTGCGCCGGCAGCGGGTGCACGTTGATCGGGTCCAGGTCACCGGAGTCGACCGCGCGCGCGATCGCCAGCTCCGTGGTCACGCCGATGTTCATCCCACGCAGCGCCTGACCGTCGATCATGGTGATCGGGGTCTCCCACGGGATCTCCAGCCCGAACGGCACCGCGTGCACGGCATTGGCCTGCAGCTGGAAGGCCCCGCCGAGCGGCTGCTTCGTGAACTCGATGTTCTGCTTGTACTCCTGGTCGTCGTGGCCCTCGACCTCGACCTTGGCCTGCAGCCCGACCGACACCCCCTGGATCTCCTGATCGACGGACCCACCCTGGATCCGCACCTCACCCTGGACGACACCGCCCGGAACGACGTTGACCTCGGTCAGAACCGTCTCGACCGAAGCCCCGCCGGCCCCCAGACTCGCGAGCAGCTTCTTGAACGCCATGTCTCTTCCCTCTCGCGTGGATCCCTTGATCCCTACAAACGCACTACGGCCGTGGCCGGTTCCGCGCCCTTCACCCTGGCAAGGGGAAGGCCTTCTGACCACCCCGCCGCACCCACCGGCCTGCACTACCCTCGGACGGCATGATCGCGACCCCCGACCGTACGCCCCTCCCCAGAGACTTCTTCGACCGGCCCGTACTGGAAGTCGCCCCCGACCTCCTCGGCCGCATCCTGGTGCGTACGACCCCGGACGGTCCGATCTCCCTCCGCCTCACAGAGGTCGAGGCATACGACGGCCCGAACGACCCCGGCTCCCACGCCTATCGCGGCCGCACGCCCCGCAACGACGTGATGTTCGGTCCGCCCGGCCATGTGTACGTCTACTTCACCTACGGCATGTGGCACTGCATGAACCTGGTGTGCGGCCCGGACGGCGAGGCAAGCGCCGTCCTGCTCCGCGCCGGCGAGATCGTCGAGGGCACCGAACTGGCCCGCAAACGTCGACTATCGGCCCGAAGCGACAAGGAACTGGCCAAAGGCCCGGCCCGCCTCGCCACCGCCCTAGACGTGGACCGAGCCCTCGACGGCACGGACGCGTGCGCCTCCGGCGAGACACCCCTGAGCATGCTTGCCGGCACCGCCGTCCCCCCTGACCAGGTACGGAATGGTCCACGGACCGGCGTGGCCGGCGATGGCGGCAACGGAGACGTCCATCCCTGGCGCTACTGGATCGCCGACGACCCGACCGTGAGCCCGTACCGGGCTCACGTCCCCAGACGTCGCCGAAGTTGACGTGCCCGTGGAAGGTGCGTAACGTACTCCGAGCCGCTGAACCGGGTACGGCGAAAGCCAGCAGCCGGAGCGGCCAACCCACTACTTACGACTCCCTCCAGTGAGGGCGAATTCGGTATGTCCGCATGCCTGAATTCAGAACTCACGGACTCGATTATGAGCTTCCCAGGGAATCGGCTAACGTAGTGAATGCCGAAAGGCCCCGCCGACCGGGAATCAGTCCCA
>NZ_JAFFSU010000008.1 GCF_017948455.1 Streptomyces sp. GESEQ-4 | reverse complement strand
CGGTTGCCGTGGGAGGGGCCCGGGGGGCCGCGGCCCGTGTCCCCCCCCACCGCGGGGAGCCGGCCCCTGCTGCGCAGAGTGACGGCCGATCCGGCGCAGACCGCGGACTGACGACATCCATGGCGAGGACGGCCCGGCGTCCGGGGGGGCGGCCCTCCGCCGATTCCCTGAGGCATGATCGAGCCATGACGACCCCCGCCCCGCCCGGCGCTCCCATCCGCGTCCTGATCGCCGACGACCAGGACATGGTCCGCACCGGTTTCCGCTTCTTCCTCGACGCCCAGCCCGACATCACCGTCGTCGCGGAGGCCGCCGACGGCGAGGAGGCGGTCGCGCTGGCCCGTAAGGTGCGGCCGGACGTGTGCCTGCTGGACATCCGGATGCCCAAGCTGGACGGCCTGGAGGCGACCCGGCTGCTGGCCGGGCCCGAGGTGGCCGACCCGATGCGCGTGGTCGTCGTCACCACCTTCGACCTCGACGAGTACGTGTATGGCGCGCTGCGCGGCGGTGCGTGCGGGTTCCTGCTCAAGGACTCGGGGCCGACACTCCTCGCGGAGGCGGTACGCGCCGCCGCGGCCGGCGACTCACTGGTCTCCCCCTCGGTGACCGTACGCCTGCTCAAACACGTCACCGCGACCCCGGAGCCGACCGCCCCGCCCCGCGCCGCGCCGTTGCCGGAACCCCTCACCGACCGCGAGCTCGACGTGGTCCGTCTGGTCGCCCTCGGCCGCACCAACGCCGAGATCGCCGCCGAGCTGTACGTGTCCCTGTCCACGGTCAAGACCCACCTGTCCAGCATCCAGCTCAAGCTGAACGCCCGGAACCGGGTGGAGATCGCCGCCTGGGCCTGGCAGAGCGGACAGGTGCGGTCCGGGGCGTGACCGGCGTTCAGCCGCCCCGGTGGATCAGCCCCGTCAGATACCGCCACAGCGACGACCGCCGACGGATGGCCTGGTCCGGTACGTCCGCCTCGGGCGCCGCGGCTTCCGCAGGCGCCGCCGCCGGCACATAGCGCGCCGGTGCCTGCTCGGCGAGTTCGTAGCGGACGGGCAGCGAGCGCAGCCCGCGCATGAACGGCGAGGAGCGCCACGGCAGTTGATCGACCGGGAGGGCCAGCTCCAGGTGGGCGAAGCGTTCGAAGACCCGGTTCACGCCCGCCGCCGCGATCGTCGAGGCCAGCTCGCGGGCCGGGCACTGGCGCGGGCCCGCTCCCCAGGACAGATGCGCGCGGCTGCTGATGGTGGAGGAGCCCGGTGCCGTCTGGCCGGCGAAGACGGGGTCGGCGTGCGCGGCGGCGGAGGAGACCCACACGGGGTCACCGGCGTGGATGGTGTAGTTCCCGAGCCGGGTGTCCGCGGCCGCGAACCTCGGCACGAAGTTGACCAGCGGCGGCTTGCGCATGACCACCCGGTTCATGGTCTCCCGGACCATCCCGGCGGACAGGACCGCACGCACCCCTCCCTCGCGTTCTCCGGAGATCACCTCGACGACGGTGTTGGAGATGAGGATGCCGACGTGGTCGGAGGTCATGCCGAGCAGCATGAACAGCTCGCGGGCGAGCTCGTCGACCGAGAGGTCCGGGTCGGCGGCCAGCAGCAGGGAGGGGAAGTCGTCGCCCGGTTGCTCCCGCTTGGCGGCGGCCAGTTCGGTGAGCGTCCGCAGCAGCCGCGCGAGGGCGGGTTCGGCGTCCGGGCCCGCGTCCAGCACCCGCCACATGTCCATCAGGGCGTCGTCGCCCTGCGAGCCGGGGAAGCCGAGCAGATGACTCGCCGCCATCAGCGGCAGCGGGCGGGAGAACTGCGCCGACAGGTCGGCCATGCCCGTGCCGCCGCCCTGTCCGAGCAGGGTGATCAGCTCGTCGGCGTAGGTCGTGACGGCCGCCTTCAGCCGCTTGGCCTGCGGCTGGCGCGGGTCCTGGAACGGCCGCAGGGCGCCGTCCCAGGCGCTGCGCAGCCGGCGGTGCCCCGAACCGCCCTGGATCAGCACGTGGTTGACCTCGAGAGAGGGCGCGAGCGGCCAGTCCGCGGGCACCCGGCCCTCCGACCGTGCCCGCCAGTTCTCCAGGCCCTTCGGCCAGCCGGCGTCGTCGTGCAGCACCTGGAGCGACTCGCGGTAGCCCAGCACCAGCCAGGCGGGCACGCCCAGCAGATCGACCGGGGCGACCGGGCCGTGGCGTTCGCGCAGCCGCTCGTAGACGAGCGCGGGCCGGGTCTCGTAGTCCCGTGTCAGCAGGGGTTCCGGGGCCAGGTCTTCCAGCCGCGCACCGCCCCGCGCCGGCTCCTCCTCGACCAGATGGAATTCCATGATGCTGCCGCCCCCTTCGACACCGCCCGTAGCGGTCTGCAGCCTGTGAGTGGTTGCGGATCGCAGGGGACCATACCTCAGGCGTCGCAGGCGTCACAGGGCCGGGGTACTCGCCGGTAGCACAACGCCCACTTCTGCTCGGGCCGTTTCCGGGCCATGCTGATCTTCGGACGGCACAGGGGCGGCGAACGGCCGCGGGCGCGCTAAGGAGCAGAGTTGAGCGAGAGCCACACCCCGCCGGGCGGGTCGCCGAGGCTGAACACCGCTGTGGCGCACAACGCGCGCGTGTGGAACTACTGGATCGGCGGCAAGGACAACTACGAGGTCGACCAGCGGGTCGGCGAGCACGTGGCGACCATGTTCCCGGTGATCCGGGACATCGCCCGCGCGGACCGCGAATTCCTCGGCCGGGCCGTGCGGTTCCTCGCCGGTGAGCGTGGAGTGCGGCAGTTCCTCGACATCGGCACCGGGCTGCCGACGGCCGAGAACACCCATGAGATCGCCCAGCGCATCGCGCCCGAGGCACGGATCGTGTACGTCGACAACGACCCGATCGTGCTCGCCCATGCCCGCACGCTGCTGACCGGCACCCCCGAGGGCGTCACCGACTACGTCGACGCGGACGTGCACGACGCGGACGCGATCCTGGAACGCGCCGCGCGGAGCCTGGACTTCACCCGTCCCGTCGCCGTGATGATGCTCGGCATCCTCAACTTCGTGCTGGACACCGACAAGGCGCGGCACATCGTGGACCGCGTCATGGAGGCCGTGCCCTCCGGCAGCTTCCTGGTCCTGACGCACCCCACCTTCGACGCGGACCTGGGCGGCCAGGGCCAGATCCCGGCGATGAAGTTCTGGAACGAGAACGCCACGCCGCCCATCACGGCCCGCAGCCGCGCGGACATAGCCGCCTTCCTGGAAGGCCTGGAGCTGCTCGACCCGGGCATGGTGCCCTGCTCCCAGTGGCGCGCCGGGCCCGACCTGCCCGCCGTGGTACCGCAGTTCGGGGCAGTGGCTGTGAAACCCTGGTAGCGCCCCGAAGGGGCGCGGGGCTGTATCAATGTGCGGCTCCGCCGCGTGGGCGCGACCAGCCACAACGGACCCGCACGTGACGCACCGGCCTCAGCGGAGCGTTTAGCCGCCGAGTCCGTCGAGGAGGACGTATGACCACCCTTGCCGACCCCGTCCCCGGTGGGCGTCCCGGGGATGTGGAGCGGGCCACCGCGCTGAGTGGGGAGCTGTCGGGGCGGGGGGTGCACGGTGTCGTCCTGGCCTACGTCGACACGGCGGGCATCGGACGGGTGAAGGCGGTCCCCACCGCCAAGCTCCCCTCGGCGGCGGCCTGGGGTGTCGGTATGTCGCCGGTCTTCGACACCTTCCTGGCGAACGACTCCATCGTCTCCACCGACGTCCTCGGCACGCCCGACGGCGACCTGCGTCTCTACCCCGACCTGGACCAACTGGTCGCCCTGGCAGGCCAGCCCGGCTGGGCGTGGGCGCCCGTCGACCGGATCACCCAGGACGGCGAGCGGCATCCCGCCTGCAGCCGCACCTTCCTGCGCCGGATCGTCGCCGACGCGGCCGAGCGGCACGGCATCACCTTCCGGGCGGCGGTCGAGATCGAGTGGGCGGTGGGCCGGGGACCCACGGCGGACGGGGAGTTCGTGCCCGCGGTGTCAGGTCCGGCGTACGGGGCGGTCCGGCAGGTGGAGTTGAGCGACTACACGGCCGATCTGCTGGCGGCGTGCGCGGCGCAGGGCGTGGACGTCGGGCAGCTTCATCCCGAGTACGCGGCGGGGCAGTTCGAGATCTCGGTGGGCGCGCTCGACCCGGTGGCGGCGGCCGACCGCAGTGTGCTGGTGCGGCAGACCGTCCGAGCCGTGGCGCAGCGCCACGGCCTTGTCGTCTCCTTCGCCCCTGCCGTGTTCGCGCAGGGCGTCGGCAACGGCGGCCACATCCACCTCTCCGCCTGGCGCGACGGCGCGAACCTGCACTCCGGCGGCGCGGGCCGGTACGGCATGACGGCCGAGGCGGAGTCCTTCGCGGCCGGGATCCTCGCCCACCTGCCCGCCCTGACGGCCGTCACCGCCCCGAGCCCGGCGAGCCATCTGCGGCTCAAACCCTCCCAGTGGGCCGGGGTGTTCACCACCTGGGGCCACGAGACCCGCGAGGCGGCCGTACGCGTCGTCACCGGTACGGCGGGCCTGCGCGACCAGGCGGCGAACCTGGAGGTCAAGCCGGTCGACCTGGCCGCCAACCCGTATCTCGCCCTCGGCTGCCTGATCGCCGCCGGACTGGACGGAGTGACGTCGTCTGCGCCCCTGCCCGAGGAGATCACCGGCGACCCGGCACGCCTGGGCGAGGCGATGCGCCGGCTGCCCACCTCGCTGGCGGAGTCGGTCGAGGAGTTCCGCAAGGACGAACGGCTGCGCACCGCCCTGGGCCCGGTCCTCGCCGACGCGGTGACCGCCGTACGCCTGGGGGAGATCGCGGCGGTAGCCGGGCTGGACGACGAGCGGATCGCGGCGGCGTACCGCTGGAAGTACTGACATGGGCGCCGTCCAGGACGAGTTGGCCGCGCTGCCGCTGTTCGACCATCACTGCCACGGCGTCACCACGGCCGGTCTCGACCGGGAGGGCTTCGAGTCCCTGCTCACCGAAGGCGGCACCTGGCCGGGCGTCTCGACCTTCGACACCCCCGTCGGCACGGCCGTCCGGCGCCATTGCGCTCCCCTCCTCGACCTGCCCCGGCACGCACCCGCCGGCGCGTACCTGGCCCGGCGCACGGAGCTGGGCGCGCGCGAGGTGAACCGCCGCTTCCTCACGGCCGCGCGGACGGAGGTGTTCTGCGTAGACACCGGCTACACCCCGGACCGGCTGACCACTCCGGCGGAGCTGGCGGGGGCGGCGGACGCGGACGCCTTCGAGGTCGTACGACTGGAATCGGTCGCCGAGGCGGTCGCGGCCGAGGGGGTGGAGCCGGACGAGTACGCGCGCGTGGTCCGAGCGGCGGCGGAGTCGGCGGTACGGCGTCCTGGCGTGGTGGCCGTGAAGTCCGTCGCCGCCTACCGCACCGGCTTCGACCTGAACCCGGCCCGCCCGACGGACGCGGAGGTCACCGAGGCGGCCTGTGAGTGGCTTGCCGCAGGTGGCCGTCTCGCGGATCCCGTTCTCGTACGACATCTGCTGTGGACGGCCGTGGAGCTGGGCCTGCCGCTCCAGCTGCACACGGGCTTCGGTGACGACGACATCCGGCTGCACCGCGCGGACCCCGCCCTCCTGACCGACTGGCTGCACCTGACGAAGGGCACGATCCCTGTGCTCCTGCTGCACTGCTGGCCGTACCAGCGGCAGGCCGCGTATCTGGCCGCGGTGTTCGAGCAGGTGTACCTCGATGTGGGGCTGACCCTGCACCACGTCGGGCCGGTCCGGGCGCGGGCGGTCCTGGAGGAGGCCCTGGAAATCACCCCGTTCCGCAAGCTGCTGTACAGCTCCGACGCCTATGGTCTGGCCGAGTTCTATCTGCTCGGCGCGGTGGCCTTCCGGCAGGGGCTGGCCGGGCTGCTGCAGGACCGGGTGGACGCCGACGAGTTGAGCCTGCCGGACGCGCTGCGTGTCGCCCGCTGGGCCGGGCGGGACAATGCCCGACGGATCTACCGGTTTTCCGCCACCTCCTGAAAGTATGATCAAGCAATGTCTGACATGACCGATACCACGCCCGGTTGGCTCTCCGCCGACGAGCTCGAGGCGGCGCGCGCCCGCATGCCGATCCTGTACGTCGAGGCCGTGCCCGTGCGCGTCGACGACAACGGCGAAGTCAGCAGCATCGGCCTGCTGCTGCGCATCGGACCCGACGGAACGGTCAGCCGGTCGCTGGTCTCCGGCCGTGTCCTGCATCACGAGCGGGTCCGGGACGCCCTGCTGCGCCACCTGGAGAAGGACCTCGGCCCGGTGGCGCTGCCCCGCGTCCCGACGTCCCTCCAGCCCTTCACGGTCGCCGAGTACTTCCCCACCCATGGAGTCACGCCCTACCACGACCCCCGTCAGCACGCGGTATCCCTCGCCTACGTCGTCCCGGTCACCGGCGACTGCCGGCCCCGGCAGGACGCCCTCGACCTCGTCTGGTTCAGCCCTCAGGAGGCCCTGTCACCGGCGGTACAGAGCGACATGCCGGGCGGGCACGGGGTCCTGCTGAAGCAGGCGCTGGCACATGTGGGCTGCGTGAGCTGAGCGTCGCCGCTCCGCTGAGGCACGTCCACCACCGTGCCCCGACACGACATTAAATTAGAACCAGTCGTTTTCTTGAATCGTTCGTGTTCTTGAGGATAGGTTCTCGGCATGACCGCATCCGAGACTCCGACCACGGCCGAGGAGCTGCGCGGTGCCGGCCTGCGGGTGACGGCGGCCCGAGCCGCGCTGCTCGAGACCGTCCGGCACGGCGACCACCTCGGTGTCGAGGCGATCGCCTCCGGGGTCCGTGACCGCGTCGGCCATGTCTCCCTTCAAGCCGTGTACGAGGGCCTGCACGCCCTGACCGGGGCGGGCCTCATCCGGCGTATCGAACCGGCCGGCAGCCCGGCCCGGTACGAGGGACGGGTCGGGGACAACCACCACCACGTCATCTGCCGGTCCTGCGGTGCCGTCGCCGACGTCGACTGTGCGATGGGCGAGGCACCCTGTCTGACCGCGTCGGACGACCACGGCTTCGCGATCGACGAGGCCGAGGTCATCTACTGGGGCCAGTGCCCCGACTGTTCCACCCCACGCAGTTCCTGAGCACCGAAGATCCAGCAGTCCGGAAGGATTCCCCATGGCTGAGAACCCCGATGCAATCGTCACCGACCCCAAGACGGAGGGCACAGGTGGCTGCCCGGTCGCGCACGGGCGGGCCGCACACCCGACTCAGGGCGGCGGCAACCGCCAGTGGTGGCCGGACCGGCTCAATGTGAAGATCCTGGCCAAGAACCCCGCCGTGGCGAACCCCCTCGGCGAGGAGTTCGACTACGCCGAGGCGTTCCAGAACCTCGACCTCGCGGCCGTGAAGCGGGACATCGCCGAGGTGCTCACGACCTCGCAGGACTGGTGGCCGGCGGACTTCGGCAACTACGGCCCGCTGATGATCCGGATGGCCTGGCACAGCGCCGGCACCTACCGCATCAGCGATGGCCGCGGCGGCGCCGGCGCCGGTCAGCAGCGCTTCGCCCCGCTCAACAGCTGGCCCGACAACGGCAACCTGGACAAGGCCCGCCGTCTGCTGTGGCCGGTCAAGAAGAAGTACGGCCAGTCCATCTCCTGGGCCGACCTCATGATCCTCACCGGCAATGTCGCCCTGGAGCAGATGGGCTTCAAGACCTTCGGCTTCGCCGGCGGCCGTGAGGACGTCTGGGAGCCCGAGGAGGACGTGTACTGGGGTCCCGAGACCACCTGGCTCGACGACCAGCGCTACAGCGGTGACCGCGAGCTGGAGAACCCGCTCGGCGCGGTCCAGATGGGCCTGATCTACGTCAACCCGGAGGGCCCGAACGGCAACCCGGACCCGATCGCCGCGGCCCGTGACATCCGCGAGACGTTCCGCCGCATGGCGATGAACGACGAGGAGACGGTCGCCCTGATCGCGGGCGGTCACACCTTCGGCAAGACCCACGGCGCCGGCCCGGCCGACCACGTGGGCAACGACCCCGAGGCCGCCTCCATGGAGGAGCAGGGCCTGGGCTGGAAGAGCACCTACGGCACCGGTAAGGGCGGCGACGCCATCACCTCCGGCCTGGAGGTCACCTGGACCACCAAGCCGACCCAGTGGAGCAACGACTTCTTCAGCATCCTCTTCGGCTACGAGTGGGAGCTGACCCAGTCCCCGGCCGGCGCCAACCAGTGGGTTGCCAAGGACGCCGAGGCGATCATCCCCGACGCGCACGACGCGTCGAAGAAGCGTCTGCCCACGATGCTCACGACGGACCTCTCGCTGCGCTTCGACCCGATCTACGAGCAGATCTCGCGCCGCTTCCACGAGAACCCCGACCAGTTCGCGGACGCCTTCGCCCGCGCCTGGTACAAGCTGACCCACCGCGACATGGGCCCGAAGTCGCTGTACCTCGGCCCGGAGGTCCCGGCGGAGACGCTGCTGTGGCAGGACCCGCTGCCTCAGGCGGAAGGTGAGGTCATCGACGCCGCCGACATCGCGGCGCTCAAGGCCAAGCTCGTCGACTCGGGCCTGTCGGTCTCCGAGCTGGTCTCCACCGCGTGGGCGTCGGCCTCGACGTACCGCGGCAGCGACAAGCGCGGCGGCGCCAACGGCGCGCGGATCCGTCTGGAGCCGCAGCGCACGTGGGAGGCGAACGACCCCGACCAGCTCGCGACGGTGCTGCGCACCCTCGAGTCGATCCAGGGTGAGTTCAACTCCGGCGCCAAGAAGGTGTCCCTGGCCGACCTGATCGTCCTCGGCGGCTGCGCCGGCGTCGAGAAGGCCGCCAAGGACGCGGGCTTCGACATCGAGGTGCCCTTCACCCCGGGCCGTGTCGACGCGACCGAGGAGCACACCGACGCGGAGTCGTTCGCCGCGCTGGAGCCGACCTCGGACGGGTTCCGCAACTACCTCGGCAAGGGCAACCGCCTTCCCGCCGAGTACCTGCTGCTGGACCGGGCGAACCTGCTGACCCTGAGCGCCCCCGAGATGACGGCCCTCGTCGGTGGCCTCCGTGTCCTGGGTGCGAACAGCCAGCAGTCGAAGCACGGCGTCCTCACCGAGACCCCGGGCGTCCTGACGAACGACTTCTTCGTCAACCTGCTCGACCTGGGCACGGCGTGGAAGTCGACCTCCGAGGACCAGACCACGTTCGAGGGCCGCGACGCCGCCACGGGCGAGGTCAAGTGGACCGGCACCCGTGCCGACCTGGTCTTCGGCTCCAACTCGGAGCTGCGTGCGCTCGCCGAGGTCTACGCGAGCGACGACGCGAAGGAGAAGTTCGTCAAGGACTTCGTCGAGGCGTGGGACAAGGTCATGAACCTGGACCGGTTCGACCTCGTCTGAACCTTCTGATCACGATGTCCAGGGCTGCCCGCGTGGCCGCCCTGGACATCGTGCTTTCCTCAGTGGCCGGGCTCCGCTGCCGCGGTGGTGTAGTCGGGGGCGGTGTCGTCGAGGAAGCCGCCCGACTGGTGCTGCCACAGCTTCGCGTACGTCCCGTGCGACGCGAGCAGTTCCTGGTGCGTGCCCTGCTCGACGATCCGTCCGCGGTCGAGGACGACGAGCTGGTCCATGGTGGCGACCGTGCTCAGCCTGTGCGCCACCACCAGCGCCGTCCGCCCCTCCATCAGCCGCCACAGCGCCTCCTGCACGAGGATCTCGCTCTCGGAGTCCAGGGCGCTGGTCGCCTCGTCGAGCAGCAGGATCGGCGCGTCGCGCAGGATCGCCCGGGCGAGAGCGACCCGCTGGCGCTGCCCGCCGGACAGCTTGATCCCGCGCTCGCCCACCAGGGTGTCGAAGCCGCGCGGCAGGGCGTCGGCGAACTCCGTGACGTGCGCCGCCTGAGCCGCGCGCCGGATCTCGGCCTCGGTGGCGTCCGGCCGGGCGAACGCGATGTTGTCCCGCAGGGTGCGGTGGAACATCGCCGGGTCCTGCGGGACGTAGGCGATCAGGCTGCGCAGGTCGGCCTGGCGCAGCCTGCTGATGTCCTGTCCCCCGACCAGGATCCGGCCGGCGTCGATGTCGGTCATCCGCAGCAGCAGCCGGGTGAGTGTGGTCTTGCCGCCGCCGGACCGGCCGACGAGCCCGAGCTTCGTCCCGCTGGGCACGGTCAGGTCGAGGCCCTCGAAGAGCGGCTTCCCTCCCGCGTGGGCGAAGGTCACCCGCTCGAAGCGGACGTCGGCGGCACCGGGCCGCAGCGGCTCGGGAGCCACCGGGTCGAGCACGGTCGGCGGTACCAGCAGCAGTTCGGTGAACTGCGAGGCCTCCGTCATCGAGCTCTCCAGGCGGCGGTAGATCTGGTTGAACTCGAACATGATCCGCGTCGCGTTCGTGTAGTACGTGAAGGCGACGACGACCGCTTCCACGCCGTTCGTGCCCCCGGCGAGGGCGACCGCGAGCAGCAGGCCGAGTGCGTTGGTCAGTACGGACAGCGGCGCCACCAGCGTGTCGATGCGCAGATTGCCGTAGTCCCAGGACCGCAGGGTGAGCCGACGCGACTGGGCGACCCGGGAGCGGTGCTCGGCGGCCTCGTGTTCCTCGGCGGCGAACGCCCGGACCGTGTCCATGTTCATCAGGCTGTCGGCGACATGGCCCGACACCCGGGCGATGGCCTCCTCGCGCTGGTCGACGAGCGCCTGGCGACGGCGGATGAGCGGCAGCACGCACAGGGCCGTCAACGCGATCATCGCCAGCAGGCCGAGGACGAGCAGGGGTTCGTAGCGCCACAGCACGACCGATCCGAACAGCAGCGGCACGAAGCTGGCCACCACCTGGAACGTCAGCGTGTCGATGAAATCCTCGAAGCGCGAGGCGAAGCTGAGGACCCGCTTGGTCAGCGCCCCGGCGAAGTTGTCGTGGAAGAACGCGGCGTCCTTGGCGAACAGCTGGTCCATGCCGATCACATACAGCTGCTCGATGCTGCGGGCGGCAAGGCGGTTCAGACAGTGCAGGCCGATGCGCCAGAACGCCTCCGCGAGCAGCAGGACACCCGCGAAGCCGAGGACGTACGGCAGGGTCCAGCCGAGCGAGACATCGGTGTCGCCGGCGATCCGGCCGACCAGCTTCGCGACGACCAGCGGCGCGAGGTAGTAGATGCCGATGTTGCCCAGCGCCGGCAGCAGCAACGCGGGCAGCGTCAGCCACCGCAGCCGGGACATCTCCCGTCCGTAGTAACGAAGGGCCAGCAGCACCGAGCCCTTGGCCCGGCGTAACTCTCCCGATTCCGGCGATCCCATCTCAACCCCGTGGTGTCGTACGGCAGTCCGCCGTGTGCGCGGTCAGGAAGTGCCGTGGCCTCGATGTCCGTGCGGCCACGGACAGGGCAGAAGCCGTAGTGTCCCGCGAGCGGACGAGTCGAGTCCAAGCGTTTTCCGTGGGGTGGGTCAGACGTCGACGCCCCACGAGGCAGCATGCGGACCGAATCTGTTCTCGGCCGCGTAGGCCACCCAGCGGGCGTTCCGCGCCTCGGCCTCGGGGCCGTCCGGCAGGTGATAGTCCCGGCCCGCCCGCGACGACCCGGCCTGCACGCCCGTAGCGGTCGTGAGCCGCCGCCGCACATACCGGTCGAGCGCCTCGGGGACCCCGGCCGGCGTCGCCCCCGCGAGGACGTCGCCCAGCACGGCCGCGTCCATGATCGCCTGCGCGGCGCCCTGGGCCAGGAACGGCACCATCGCGTGGGCGCTGTCGCCCAGCAGGGTCACCCGGCCGAGGTTCCATCTCTCCAGCGGGGCACGGGTGTAGATGCCGTAGCGGAAGACCTGGCCCGCGCGTTCGAGGACGCTGAGCAGCCGGGGGTCCCACCCGTCGAAGGTGCGCAGCTGTTCGCCCGGCTCCGCCTGCGCGGTCCACGACTCCTGTGCGGGCGTGTGGGTGTCGAACACGCCCACGATGTTGAGCAGTTGGCCGGGACGCACCCAGTAGTGGACGAGGTGCCGGCCCGGTCCGAACCAGCCGGCGTACTCCGGCAGGTCCAGATCGGCGACCTTGTCGGCCGGGAGCAGCGCCCGGTACGCGGCGGTCCCGGAGAAGACCGGCGCGTCCTTGCCGAAGAGCCACTGCCTCGCCGGGGACCGCACCCCGTCGGCGGCCACGACCAGGTCCGCGCCCAGCCGCTCACCGCTTCCGGTCGTCACATACGCGGCGGTGTCGTCCTGATCGATCCCCACGACCACGGTGTCCAGGCGCACGCACTCGGCCGGCACCGCGTCCGCCAGTGCCTGGTGCAGATCGGCCCGGTGGACCTGCAGATAGGGCGCCCCGAACTCCTTCTCGGCCTCCGGCCCGATCGGAAAGCGGCAGATCTCGGTCCCGTCGGACCAGGTCCGGAAACTCACGTAAGGAGGCCGGACCGCCTGTGCGGCGACCGCGTCGAGCAGGCCAAGCCGGCGCAGCACCCGCGTCGCGTTGGGCGCGAGCTGGATACCGGCACCGATCTCGGTGAACCGCGACGTCTGCTCGATGAGGGTGACCTCGCAGCCGGCCCCGCGCAGGCTCAGCGTCGCGGCCAGTCCCCCGATGCCCGCCCCCACGACGATCGCTTTCATCCCCCGACCTCACTTCGCCGGACCCTGCGCCACGTCGGCCCGGGCAGGATAGCGAACGGGACTTCGCTGACGTACGACGCGTTTCGGGCATACTGCGGGCCGGTTCACGACGTCTTGCGGATGCTGTCGGAGCGCGTCACGAAGCGGGCCGCTCCCCCGGTCACCCGGAACAGGAACGCGCCGCCGTCCTCGCTGGACTCGAAGGACTGCGAGACGGGGTCGAAGCTCATGCGGCGGGTGATGCCCTGCCAGGGGCGGCGCAGGAGTTCCGAACGCAGGGCGGACCGGCCTTCGTCGCCGATGGAGGTGAGGCCGTGGGCGGCGAACCGGACGGCGTCGTACGCCTCGGCCGCCCAAGAGCCGGGCGGGCGGGCGAAACGTGCCCGGAACGCCGTGGCGAACGCCTTGGTACGGAGGTCGGCGCTCGCGTCGGTGTACGCCGTGCCGATCCGCCAGCCCTCGCCCGCTGCGAGGAAGGGGGCGCCGAGGACCTGCTCGCCCGCGGTCCGGGCGCCCTCGTGGCCCGCGTCCCGCAGCGCGCGGGCGCAGGCGGCGGCGCGGTCCGGGCGCACGCCGGCGAACAGGACCGCGTCCTGAGGGCGGGCGGCGATGCGGCGGGCGGCGACGCTGAAGTCCTCGTCCGCTGCGACGTCCTCCACCGCCGTCTCGCTGTTGAGCTTGTCGTGGACGGTGGCGATCCTGACCGTGGGCAGACTCTCCGCGTGGGTGGCCAGGTCGTTGACGATCACGGTGCGGGCGGGTCGGACGACCCGGTTCAGATACACCAGCGCCCCGCCCGGCCCGATGGTCCGGGTGGAGCGCAGCACGAGCGTCGAGCTGGTGCTGAGGTTGTTGAGGTCGTCCGTGTCGGCGGTGGTGATCAGCAGGAGCAGCCCGGCCTCCGTGCACGGGTTCATCGCCGCGGGCGCGGTCGCGTTCCCGCCCGTGGCGATCACCACGGACACGGTCTCGTCGGCGGCCAGCCGGGTGGCCGCCGCCGCGGAGCCCGCCGCGGTGCCCCGGTCGTCGGTGGTGCGCAGCACGAGGTCGATGGTGCGCCGGGCGTCCTCGTTGTGCTGTTCCACGGCGAGGCGGGCGCCGCGCACCTGGTTCTGATGGACGGAGTCGTCCGGGTCGCCGAGCATCGTGATCACGTGGCGGGTCCGCCGACCGGCGCCGGTGTTCGCGGACGCGCTGCTTCGGCCCCACCGCCACCACGCGCCCGTCCCGCCCGCCGCGGTGACCCCGAGCGCGGTCCCGGCGACGAGCAGCCGCCGCCGGGTCGGCGACGGCGGGGAATCGGCGGCCTCGACGGTGGCGGGCCCGGAGACCATGGTCGGCTCGGGCACCGGCAGGTCGAGGACGTGCCCGGCGCGGGCGGCGACCAGGGCGGGCAGCCCCTCGGGCAGCCACCCGTCCCGCATGAACTCGCCGAGGACATCCATGAGTTCCCGCGCGCTCGGGCGCCCCTCCGGCTCCTTGGCCAGACAGCGCCGTACGGTCTGATCGAGTCCCTCCGGTACGCCGTCCAGGTCCGGTTCCCGGTGCACGGTCCGGTAGAGCACGGCCGCGGCCCCGCCGACGCCGAACGGGGGCCGCCCGGTGGCCGTGTGGGCGAGGACGCAGCCGAGCGAGAAGACGTCGCTGGCCGGACCCACCGTGTGCCCGCGGGCCTGCTCGGGCGAGAGGTAGCCGGGGGAACCGACGACGGAGCCGTCCGTGGTGAGCGCGGTCGCGCCGACGGCCCGCGCGATGCCGAAGTCGATCAGCCGCGGCCCGTCCACGGCGAGGAGCACGTTCGCGGGCTTGACGTCCCGGTGGACCAGACCGGCCGCGTGCACCCCGTCCAGCGCCTCGGCCAGCGCGGATCCCAGGCTGCGCACCTGCGCCTCGGGCCAGGGTCCGTGCAGCGCAACAGCCTCCGCCAGGGAGGGGCCGGGCACGTAGGCCGTGGCCAGCCACGGCTCGCGCGCCTCGGCGTCCGCCCCGACGACCGGCACGGTCCACCGGGCGGTCAGCCCGGAGGCGAGCTCGGCCTCGCGGCGGAAGCGGGCGCGGAAGCCGGGGTCGTCGGCGTACTCGGCCCGGATCACCTTCAGCGCGCACCAGGCGCCGTGCGGGGAGCGTGCGAGGTAGACGACGCCCATGCCGCCCGCCCCGAGCCGCCCCGCGAGCCGGTGCCCGCCGATCACCGAGGGATCGGACGGCAGAAGCCGCTCCACGTCAGCCGTCTCCGTTCTTCTCCGGTTCCGTCATCCGCCCTCGTCAGCCACGCTGTTGGTCGACGAGCGTGCCCAGCTGCTGGAAGCGCCCGTCGCGGACCTGGTGGACGTAGGTCTCCTCCGTCCATCCGTCCCCGCTGTTGTCGTACTCATGGAACTGGCCGAAGGCGTACGTCCGGGCGATGCCCTTGTACTGGTAGTTCTTCCTCGCCAGCCGCGCCGCCAGATCGGTACGGACCGGCCGCCCGCGGGCCCCGGCCGGGACCGTGTGGGCGAACTCGGCGAGCAGCATCCGCACGCTGTCGTACGCCTCGGTGGCGTACGGCTCCGGGGCGGCGCCGTAACGCTTACGCCATGCCGCGGTGAAGTCCTTGGCCCGCCGGGTCGGCAGCACGGACGGGTCCACGGCCGACGTGACCACGGACCAGCCCTCGCCCGCGGCCCCCGCCAGGCGCGGGAAGTCCGATCCGTACAGCGCGTGCTGCATCCAGCGCGGCCCGGTGAAGCCGGCCGCGGACAGTTCGCGGGCGGTGCGGACGGTGGCTTCGAGGGGGCCCAGATAGATGAAGTCCCTGACACCGGCGGCGAGCAGGTCACGGACCGCCTTCGGGCGGTCGTCCGTCCCCTCGGCGACGACTTTGGGGATCACCTCCGCGCCGAGGGTGCCGGGGTCGCGCCAGTTGGTGATCAGGGGAGTGCCCAGATCCTGCATGGTCGCGCCGCCGGACCGGTCGATCACGACGCCCGCCTTCGCCACCTGGCCGGTCACCAGCGCATGGAACCCGATCCACGTGCCGAGCGCGAGATGGGGGGCGCCGGTCTGGAACGAGGTCTTCTTCGACGTGGCGAAGTAGTCCGGCTGGCCCGTGCTGCTGGACAGATGGGTGAGCCCGGCCGCGCCGTAGACGGCCGCCGCCGAGCGCATCGAGATCTCGGCGACCGGACCCAGCACGGCGACCACGTTCCGGTCGGCGGTGAACGCCTGGGCCACCTGCTGGGCGGAGGCGACGTCGCCCCGGTCGGCGCGGACCCGCACCTCAAGGTCGTACGCCCGCTTCGGCGAGGCGTTGTGCTGGGCCACGGCGAGGCGGGCGGCGCGCTCGCAGGTCCGGCTGATGGCGCGGTCGGCCGCGGCGGAGGTCGTGTGCACGCCGAGGACGTACACGGGACGCCCGCCGCCCGCGGCGGGCTTCTTCCCCTCGTCCCCCGCCGCCCATACGGCCGCGCCGGTCCCGCCGCCCGCCAGCAGCAGCGCGCCGCCGGCGAGGAGCAGCCGGCGCCGGCCGGGCGCGGCCTGCGGGGCCGGAGCG
The DNA here is from genome assembly GCF_017948455.1 of Streptomyces sp. GESEQ-4. Classification (GTDB taxonomy): domain Bacteria; phylum Actinomycetota; class Actinomycetes; order Streptomycetales; family Streptomycetaceae; genus Streptomyces. The sequence goes on along the minus strand of NZ_JAFFSU010000008.1, from coordinate 329,561 downwards.
TCCGGCTCGTTCACGACCGTGGGCTCGATGTCGGGCAGGGCGAGGCTCTCGCTGGCCCGCGCCGCGACCATCCGGGCGACGGGGTCGGGGAGCCAGTCGCCCGATCCGTCCGGAGCGTCCTGCGCGAGCAGCCGCCCCATCTCCTCGGCGGTGGGCCGCGCGTCCGGGTCCTTGGCCAGGCAGCGTTCCACCAGGGCCCGCAACTCGCCCTCCACACCGCCGAGTTCGGGGTCGTCGTGGACGGTGCGGTACAGCAGTGCGTCCGGCGCTCCGGTGCCGAAGGGCGGGGTCCCGGAGGAGGCGTACGCGAGCACGCAGCCCAGCGCGAAGACGTCGCTCGCGGAGGTCGCGGGCCGCCCCTCGGCCTGCTCCGGGGCGAGGAATCCGGGCGTTCCGACCACGACGCCGGACGCGGTCAGCGCCGTGTCGCCCGCGGCGCGCGCGATGCCGAAGTCGATCAGGCGTGGCCCGTCCAGCGCGAGGAGCACGTTGCCCGGTTTGACGTCCCGGTGGACGAGACCGGCCGCGTGGACCGCGTCCAGTGCCCCGGCCAGCAGCCCGCCGAGGACACCGATGGCAGGCGCCGGAAGCGGCCCGTGTGCGGCGACCGCCTCGGACAGGGAGGGGCCGGGTACGAAGGCGGTGGCCAGCCATGGCTCACGCGCCTCGGCGTCGGCGTCCAGGACGGGCACCACCCAGGGGTTGTCGACCCGCCGCGCCAGCTCCACCTCGCGCGCGAACCGGGCCCGGAAGTCGTCGTCCCCGGCGCCCTCCCCCCGGATCACCTTGACCGCGGCGAGCGCGCCCGCGTCGGTGCGCCCGAGGTAGACGACGCCCATGCCGCCCGCACCGAGCCGCCGCAGCAGCCGGAACCCGGCGATGCGGGAGGGATCGGAGGACCGCAGCTCTTCACTCATCGCCCGCCCCCTTGGTCTCGGTCGGCGCGCTCGGCGCACCGGAACCGTCCGAACCGCCCGCCTCCCCCTGCCGATGGATCTCGGCGGCGACGAAGCCGAGCCCCTGGATCATGTCGGAGGTGACGGCGGAGTCCTCCGCCTCGGTCCGGCCCGCGCCGTGCCGTGCCGTCGCGGCCACGGTGACCGGCCCGAGCCGGAACTTGTACCAGTCGAAGGGGTACGCCCCGCGCTGCCCGTCGACGACCCACTCGCCTGCCTCCGACAGGTCGTCGTCGGAGATCGCGTTCCGCTCGTCGGCATACGCGTTGGCCTGGGAGTACAGGTCACGCACCCGCTCGGTGGCGTTCAGCCGCTGCTCGGGGCAGCGCAGTGCCGACTCCAGCGAACCTGCCATGTCGCGCCGCGCGGCCACGGCGTTCTCGTGCACGGTGACGGTCAGCGACACGTGCACCGGCCCCTTGGCGCCCTGCTTCGGCAGCTCGAACGCCCGCGTGAGACTGGCCAGCACGGTGTCCGCCAGGGGCTCGCGCCGCCACAGGCAGTCCGTCCCGAGCACGGCCCACTCGGCAGGATCGCTCTCGAAGGGCTGGCGTTTGCGATACCCGGTGCCGAAGTAGTCGGGCCGCACATCGAGGTCGCGGACGTACGCGACCGCCTCGGCCCGTGTCTTCGGCGCCCGTTCCTCCGCGAGCGTGTACGGCTCGCTCACCTCGGTCGGCGAGGGCGAGGCGCTGGGGGCCGACTTCGGCTTCTTCTCCGCCCCGGCCCCGTCGTCCGCTCCGCCGGTGCACCCCGCCAGCAGCAGCGCCCCCGCGGCCGTGACGAGGGCTGGTCTCCACGCGGCCATGTATCACTCCCCCTCCGAGCCCCACCTGTGAAGGAAGTGTGACGCATGGAAACGCACGCACAACTGCCCTTGCGGAAATGCCGAGTTAAGGGCGTGGATGATCAACAGGGGGGTGGATCGACCAGGACCGCTTGAGTGCCGTGTGTCACGACGCGTCACGGGTACCCGTAGTGCCGAAGTGCTCTTTAGGAGATGACTCGGATGCTGTTCATCGGACTGCTCCTCCTCGCAGGCGCCGCCGCGTTCACCGGGCTCGCAATCGGCGACAATCTGTCCGGCGGCCCTGAGTACACCGTGTCCGTCCTCGGCAACGACATCGCGACCATGAACACCCTGGCCGTCTTCTGCTCCGGCCTCGCCCTGGCGCTGGTCTTCTGCCTGGGCCTGGCCATGGCGATACGCGCGACAGCCCACCGACGCGCCAGGAGCCCCCGCGCCCGCCGAGCCCGGTTCACCGGCCCGGACACCGCGACCGGACCGCACCCTCAGCACTGACGAGGCAAGAGACGGGCGAGCCAGTCGGTGCGGGTGCGGCGGGCCGTGGCCGAGATCTGTGCCTGCGGGAACAGCGCGTCGAAGCCATGGAAGCCGCCCGCCCAGACGTGCAGTTCGGCCTGGCCACCGGCCGCCCAGACGCGGGTGGCGTAGTCGGTGTCCTCGTCGCGGAAGACCTCGGCGGAGCCGGTGTCGATATAGGTGGTCGGCAGGCCCGAGAGGTCGTCGGCCAGCGCGGGTGAGACGTACGCGGGTATCTCCTCGTCGGTGAGGTCGCCGAGGACGGCCTGCCATCCGAACGCGTTCATCTCGCCGGTCCAGACACCGGGAACGCCGGAGTACTGGCGGCTGGAGGTGGTGGCGTTGCGGTGGTCGAGCATGGGGCAGATCAGCACCTGCGCGGCGATCGCCGGGGTGCCGAGATCGCGGGCCATGAGGGTGACGCCGGCGGCGAGCCCGCCGCCCGCGCTGGCGCCCGCGACGATGATCCTGGCCGCGTCGATGCCCAGTTCGTCGGCGTGCTCGGCGATCCAGAGCAGGCCCTGATAGCAGTCGTCGACCAGGGTGGTGCCGGTGGCCTCCGGGGCGAGCCGGTAGTCGACGGTGACCACGACCGCGCCGAACCGGTCGAGCCACTCCAGGGGGATGTCGATCTGCGAGAAGCGGTCGCCCATGACCATCCCGCCGCCGTGGATCCAGTAGATGCAGGGTGCGGCGGGGGTGGTGGGATCGGTCCGCGCGGGGCTGAGGACTGACAGGCCGATCTGGGCGCCGTCCTCGGCGGACACGGTGATGTCGCGCCGCTCGACCTGCCGGTGGGCGAGGAGGGACTCGACGGGCGTCGAGGGGAGCTGACGCAGTTGGGCGAGGAGTTCTGGGGTGAGCTGGGATATCAGGGGCATCTCGGCCAGGAGTTCACGCAGTTCGAGGTCAAGGGCGGGGCGTGCCGTGGTCATGGTTGCTGCCTTTCGGGGAGTCGGGCGAGAAGAGGTCCGCGTTCGATCCGCGGGCTTCAGAAGGCGGCCTTGCCGCGGACCGGGACGTAGTCGGTGAACTCGGATTCCTTGGCCAGCAGCCCGTCGATCCGCGCCACGATGGCCTGGGCGGCCTCGCCGGCGAAGATCCGGTGGTGGTCCTCCTCACTGGTCCAGCCCTCGGTGACGTGGACGACGTCGGGGTCGGACGCGGAACGGGAGACCAGGTAGACGACGCAGTGTTCGCTCGCGCCGGGGCTGCCCTCGTTCAGGCCGGTCAGCAGCAGGTCGACCAGTCGGTCGCCCATTCCGGGCCTGGCGGTCAGGGTGGCGTTGAAGCCATAGGTGGCGTTCATGGATGCCTTCTTCTCGGTGGGGGAGTGCGGTGATTCCATTGAACGCTTGCGACCTGCGAAAATGTTAGAACGATGCTCGCCGGCACTTGCACGATCCTCGCAACCACGGGAGACCGGGCGCGGGGATGGTGCTGCAATGGACGCATGCACCTCGAAGAGCTCCGCACCCTGCTGGCCCGGCATGCCCGCCCCGACTGGACCACCGCCATCGACGGCGTCCTCATCTCGAAGGTCGACCGGCCGGATCCGCCGGCACCCTCCATGTCCGGCACGGTGCTCGCGGTCATCGCCCAGGGCGCCAAACGCCTGGCGCTGGGCGACCGGGTCTACGAATACGGCGCCGGGCAGTATCTGGTCGCATCCGTCGACCTGCCCGTCACGGGGCAGTTCACCCAGGTAGAACCCGAGCGACCCGCCCTCGGCTTCGGCCTGACCCTGGAGCCGTCCGCCGTGGCCGAACTGCTGCTTCGGGCCGGCCCCGGCGACCTCCCCCGCGCCGACTCAGGCGTGCCATCGGGCATCGCCGTCAGCGACGCGTCAGCCCCGCTGCTCGACGCGGTCGTCCGGCTGCTGCGCCTGCTCGACGAACCTCGCGACCGCGCCGTACTGGCCCCGCTGGTCAAGCGCGAGATCCTCTGGCGCCTGATCACCAGCGAGCAGGGGGCGACGGTTCGCCAACTGGGCCTGGCCGACAGCGGCCTCAGCCATGTCTCCCGGGCCGTGCGCTGGATCCGCGAGCACTACGCGCAGCCCTTCCGGGTCGAGGACGTGGCACGCATGTCCGGCATGAGCGTCTCCGCCTTCTACCGCAACTTCCAGGCGGTCACCGCGATGAGCCCCATCCAGTTCCAGAAGCAGATCCGGCTGCAGGAGGCCAGGCTGCTGCTCGCCACCCACCCGGGCGATGTCACCGGCGTCGGCCGGCGCGTCGGTTATGACAACCCCTCACAGTTCAGCCGGGAGTACCGCCGCCAGTTCGGGGCGCCCCCGAGCCAGGACGCGGCCCGCCTGCGCGACACCGCACGCAGTCCCGTGAGCGTCATCCCTTGAGCGGGCTCGGCGTTGGAAGAGGATCGTGCAAGGCAGGGCGAGGATAGGTCTACTGTCAACGCAGGTCAGAGCGATTCAATGGGGTCATCGGTTCTTTCGCGGAGCAGGAAAATGCTTGTCCATCCGCGGACCACCCCACCACATCGCAAGGGACCCAGCATGCAGACCGTTCTGATCACTGGCACGTCGTCCGGCTACGGGCGGGCGACCGCCCTCCACTTCCACGCGCAGGGGTGGAACGTCATCGCCACGATGCGCACCCCGCGTCCGGACGTCCTCCCCGAGTCGGACCGGCTCCGCATCGTCGAACTCGACGTGACCGAGCCCGAATCCATCACCGCCGCGTTCGAGGCAGCGGGGCCCATCGACGCTCTGGTCAACAACGCGGGCGTGCCCTCGATCAGCGTGTTCGAGGGCACGCCCATGGCCCGTGTACGGGAGGTCTTCGAGACCAACACCTTCGGCGTGATGGCGACGACGCAGGCGGTGCTGCCCCGGTTCCGGGAGCGGGGTTCCGGCGTGGTGGTCAACGTGACCTCCAGCGTGGTGCTGGGGCACATGCCGCTCTCGGCCGTCTACAAGGCCAGCAAGATGGCCATCGAGGGGTTCACCGCGTCCCTCGCGCTCGAACTCGCGCCGTTCGGTGTGCGGGCGACGACGGTCGCGCCGGGCGCCTGCCTGACCACGAACTTCGCAGCCAACGCGACGAACGGCGCCTCGCTGGACCAACTGGTCCCGGCGCCCTACGCGGCGTTCGCGAAGAAGGCCATGGACGGCTTCATGGGCCAGGACGTCTTCACCGAGGAGAGCGACGTCGCCGAGACGGTCTGGCGGGCCGTGCACGACACGACCGGCCAGCTCCGCTTCCCGGCCGGCCGCGACGCGGTCTGGCTCGCCCAGGCGAAGTGACCGACCAGGGATTTGAAAGGCCATCGCGGGCGGCGCGTGCCCTGCCAGAGACGCGCCGCCCCGACACCGCCTACCGGCTGCTGCCCGCCGGACGGCCCGGCCTCACTTCAGGTGCCGGTCGTAGAACCGGCCCCCGTCCTCGCTCTCGAACCACGGGGTACCGAGGTGTCCGCCCAGATTGGCGTGCAGCGTCTTCTCCTTGCTGCCGAAGGCGTCGAAGAGGTCCAGGGCCCGTTGCCGGGGGTTTCCTTCGTCGTCCCACTGCAGCAGGATCAGCAGCGGAATGGTGACCTGCCGGGCCTCCTCGCGCTGGGCACGGGGCACGTAACCCCCGGCGAAGAAACCGGCGGCCGTGATGCGCGGGTCGGCCACCGCAAGGCGGATGCCGAGGGCGGTCCACCCCGAGTACCCGACCGGGCCGCCGATCTCGGGCAGTGCGAGGAGGGCGTCCAGGGTGGTCCGCCATTCCGGGGCCGCCTTTTCGACCAGCGGGCCGACGACGGACTCGAAGATCTCGTCGACGGGCTCGCCGGCCTGTATCGCCCGGCGGAGGTCGGCGCGGGCCTGCTCGTCGGCGGCGGAGCGGGGCCGGTCACCGCACCCGGCGGCGTCGATGGTGGCCACCGCGTAGCCGTACGCCGCGGTGAGCCGGGCCCGGGCCACCAGCCGGGAGTCCCGCTTGGGCAGGCCGTTGTTGTGGGCCATCAGGATCAGCGGGGCCGGTGCGGCGGATTCGGGCGTCCACAGGGTGCCGGGGATCTCGCCGAGGGTGAATTCGCGTTCGAGGACGCCGCCGTCGAGACGCTGTTCGGAAGTGAATCGCATGGTCGTGCCTTTCGGGAGTGCTCGTGAACGGCGCTCCCGGACGACCTGCCTATCGCCCGACCGTGACCCCGGAGGGAAGCACCCATGTCGATACGTTCACGGGTACCACCTCCTCGTCATCTCGCACGGCCTCCGGAAAAGTAGCAGTGGCCGCCGTGGTCCACCAACAGGTTTTTCAGTGGCTCTGCTGCTGACGTTCCGCACGCCGCTGGATGAGTTCCTCGACGGCGCTGGGCAAGGTCGTCTCGAAGTCGATCAGCTTCGCCCACGTCGGCGTCATCACAATGCGGACCATGCCGTCGTAGAGCGAGCGGACCTCGGCCTCCCACTCGACCCGTTGCTCGGCCGTCATCGTGTACGAACCGTTCATCTCGAGGTACTCCTCGGGAATGCCGTCGACGTCGTCGAGTTCGACGGTGCCGCGGACGAGCAGGATCTTGGGCGGGTGCACCTCGGTGTCGATCGTGAGGGCGACGGCCGGGTTGTGACGGAGCGAAGCCAGCTTCGGGGCGTTCCTCGACGTGCACATCACGATCTCCCTGCCGTTCCAGGAGAAGGCGATCGGGATGTTCCGCGGTGTCCCGTCCTTGGCCACGTAGGCCAGGCGGCAGAGGTCACGGGCCAGCAGCTCCTGGCTCAGCGGGCGATCGAGGATCTCGGTGACCTGGTCGTTCGTCATGGTGGCCTCCTGAGGCAGGGCGACCATGGTGGTCGCTTCTGGCCCTGGGACGGAGTCATCACGCCGTTCTCGACATCCTCGGTGGTCAGTGAAACCGATATGGCCGTATGTCTCCGTGGAGGTTGGTTAGGGTTGCACACACCGGTGACACGATGGGGGGCTCGCGTTGGATCGCCTGCTGCCCCCGTCCTTGCGCGCGTGGCTGGGGCTGATCGCGGCCCTCGCCGCTCTGGTGGTCGTCGGGGTCGGGGGCTTGTACGCCGACCAGGGCGAGCCCGGCCGGGTGGACAGGTGGATCATCGAGCCGACGGCGGACAGTGTGCGTCCGCCGTGGCGGTACGTCGCTCTGACCATCGACTTTCTGGGGGAGCCCGGCGGAGCGGCGATGCTGGTCGTGGCCGCCGTGACGGGGTGCCTGCTGCTTCGGCGTCCTCGTGCGGCGGTGCTCGTCGTGCTCGGCGTCGGTATGACCGTGGGGACGGCGAGGCTGCTCAAGCACCTGGTGGGACGTACCATCCACGGCCCCGGCAACCTGTCCTACCCGAGCGGGCACACCGCCTTCCTCACCGCGCTCGCCCTCGTGGCCGCGCTGCTCGCGACCGGCCGGCTCGGCCTCGGCAGAACGGCCGGCACATCACTCGTGCTCGGCTCGGCGCTGGTGGCCGGCGGCGCCATGGGCTGGGCGCAGGTCGCGCTGGGCGCGCACTACCCGACCGACGTCCTCGGCGGCTGCTGCACCGCGCTGGCGGTGGTCCCGGCGACCGCGTGGCTGGTCGACCGGATCGCCGACCGGCAGACCGACCAGATGGCCGACCGGATGGCCGACGCCGGTCGGCGGGCGCGTCACTGACGGCACGTCATGTCACCGTCGCGTCATGCCAACCGGCGGAATACCGGCTTCACCGGCCGCCCGCCCACCCAGGGAGTGGGATCGCCGGCGTCAAGTGCCTTCCGGTACACGGCACATGCCTGGGCCACCACCGCCACGGTGTGGTCGATGTCGGCCTCGCTGAGCGCGCTGCTCACCACGAACGACGGGGCCAGTACGCCGCCCGCGAGGAGTTGGCGCAGGAACAGGGTGCGGTACGGCTGCGACGGCTGCCGGTTCTCGTCGAGGGTGGCGAAGACCAGGTTGCTGGCCCGGCCCCGGACGACGACGTGGTCGCCGACGCCCATGCTCGCCGCGGCGTCCCGGACACCGGCCGCCAACCGCTCGCCGAGGGCGTGCAGTTGTGCGGTGATGCCCTCCTCGACATAGGTGGTCTGCACGGCCATCGCGGCTGCCAGGGAGTGCGTTTCCGCACCGTGCGTGGTGGACAGCAGGAACACCCGCTCGCTGGAGTGACGCAGACCGCCCCACTCCATCAACTCGCGGCGCCCGGCAAGCGCGGAGACGGCAAACCCGTTGCCCAGCGCCTTGCCGAACGTGGAGAGGTCGGGGACGACGCCGTACAAGCCCTGGGCGCCCGCCTCGGACCAGCGGAAGCCGGTGATCATCTCATCGAAGATCAGTACACAGCCGTGCCGGTCGGCCAGCTCGCGCAGCCCGGCGAGGTACCCGGGCGGCGGCTCGGTGTGGCCGGCGGGTTCGAGGATCAGGCAGGCGATCTCGTCCGGGTACCGGGTGAGCAGTTCCTCCGTGGCGGCCAGGTCCCCGTACGGGAACGCCACGGTGAGCTCGGTGGTCGCCGCCGGAATACCGGCGGACATCGGCGTCGTACCGATGAACCAGTCGTCGACGGAGAAGAACGGGTGATCGCCGCAGATGGCCACCCGTGGGCGCCCGGTGACGGCGCGGGCCAGGCGGACCGCGGCGGTGGTGACGTCGGAGCCGTTCTTCGCGAACTTCACCATCTCGGCGGTCGGCACCGTGGCCAGGAAGCGCTCCGCGGCCTCGACCTCCACGATGGACGGCCTCACGAAGTTGCTGCCGCGGTCGAGTTCCCGCCGCGCCGCCTCGGTCACGCGGGGGTGGGCGTGGCCGAGGCTGACCGACCGCAGGCCTGAGCCGTACTCGATGTAGCGGTTGCCGTCGATGTCCCACACATGGGCACCGTGGCCGTGGCTGATGACCGGGGCCAGGTGCTCGGGGTACTGGTCGTCGCCCTTGGCGTAGGTGTGCGCGCCGCCGGGGATCATGGCGTGCAGCCGCTCGTTCGCCTTCCGCGACCGGGGCAGTTGGAATTCCTCGGTGTCCACGACGACCTCAACTCTCCCTGTGCTTGAGGACGTCGGCGAGGCTCGGCGCCTCCCGGTCCCGCTGAGACATCGAAGTGACCGGCAGCGGCCAGGGGATGGCGAGCTCCGGGTCGTCATGGGCGATCGTCACGTCCTCGGCCGGATCGTGCGGGCGGTCGATCCGGTACGAGGTGTCGGCGGTCTCGGTCAGCGCCTGGAAGCCGTGCGCACACCCCGCCGGGATGTACAGGGTCGTCTGGGTCTCGCCGGACAGTTCGAAGGACGCCCGGCTCAGGTACGTCGGCGAGTCGGGCCGCAGGTCCACGACGACGTCGAAGATCTGCCCGTACGAGCAGCGCACCAGCTTGGCCTCGCCGGCGCCGGAACGCAGGTGCAGGCCGCGCAGCACGCCCCGGACCGAGCGGGACAGGCTGTCCTGGACGAAGGCGTTCGGGTCGAGGCCCACCGAGCGGATCACGTCGGCGTCGAAGGTGCGGCAGAAGAAGCCGCGTTCGTCGGCGTACGGCGTCGGCTCGAAGAGGTACGCGCCGGCGATCTCCGGGACTTCGATCGCTTTCATGGAGTCTCCTGCGTGGTGCGGGTGCGGTCGGTCGGCGGGAACAGGGCCGTGGTCAAGGCGGTGAACTGGTCCTCGACACGCCGGGCGGCGTCCTGGTTCCGCTCCGGGAGGGTCCGCCGCAGCTCCGCCGATCGCCGTTCCAGCTCCCGGAACTGCTCGAGCAGCCGGTCGGCGTCGACCTCGCGTGCCGGGTGGCAGTACGCGCCGAGTCCCATCTGGGCCATGAGATCGTCGCTCTTCTCCGAATAGCTGACGGCGAGCGTCGGCGTGCCGGTCTTCAGCGCGCAGACCAGGTTGTGGTAGCGGGTCGCCACCACGGTGTCGGCGGCCGCCGCCTCCTTCATCAGGTCGGCGAGCGAGGCCGCCTCGGCGGCGGTGACCAGCGGGGAGTCCACCGCGTCGAGGACCGCGGCGGCCACCGGCCGGTCGAGCTCGTCCCCGGTGAGCAGCCGGACCGGCCGGCCGTCCTCGACCAGCGCGCGGACGAACCGGATCGTCCCGTCGAGGTAGCGCCGGTGGATCTCCTCGGCCCGTGCGCGCTCGTCGTTGCTGCCGTGCCAGGCCATGACGCCGACGCAGACCGGACCCGGCGGACCCGAGGGCGTGCTCGCCCGCGGCGCCGGCAGCGAGAAGGCGAGGTCCGGATAGACCTCGTCGCGCGCGGTGGCCACGCCCATCGCCCGTATCGCGTCGCGCGAGTGGGCGCCCCGGAACGACCGGTACGCGGCCAGCCGCGCCGACCAGCGCACCAGGGTCCGGGTCGCCCGGTCGCCGATCTCGGAGGCGCCGACGCTGACCAGTGCGACCCGGGTGCGCAGCAGCCGGCCGCTCGCGCAGAGCAGGAACAGCGAGTACGGGAAGCCCCAGGGCCGCAGCGGCAGCGTGGTCTCCAGGACGCCCGTGCCCGGCACGATCACCACGTCGTGCCGGCGCACCCAGGCGGCGGTGCGGACGGCGTCGACGAGCTTGCCCAGACCCTTCGTCGCGATGGCGACGACACTCGAGGCGGTCCGGTACTCACCGCGGTTCCAGTTCATCCGCGCCGCGGGGATCCCGTACCGGGCCGTGATGACCTCGGGCCCGCCGCACAGCGCGTCCACGACCGCCTCCGGGTGCTCGGTGCGCAGGTACCCGAGGATGGCCTCGAGTGACGCGTCGTTGCCGGAGTTGCCGGCGCCGAACAGGCCGAACAGGCCGACGCGCACCTGAGTTCTGTTCGTCGAGGTCATGCCTGCCTCCCCTCGCGGCCGGCGACGATCGCGTCGACGGAGACCGTGAGCCCGCCCGGGTCGACCGGGGCGCGGTCCTCGACCCGCTCGCCCGCACCCGGCCGGGTGCGGCTGGTCATCCACGCGGCCAGGTGGCGGTAGCACGCGCGCCGGTCGGCCGGGGACAACGGCGCCCGCCGGATCGCCGAGACGAAGCCCCAGACGTACTCGGCGAGCAGCCGGGGCGTCGGGTGCAGCGGGCCGGCCCGGCGCGGGTCCAGATTGACGCATCGGGAGCGCTTGGAGGGGTTCGCCCGCTCGGCGCGGGTGGGGTGGTCGCGGCGGAAGTACAGCAGCTCCGGCACCTGGTGGAAGGGCCCGTGCAGGGTGATCTCGGCGACGAATGTGCGGTCCGCGTGGTGGTAGCTGTCGTGCGGCTTCACCCGGCGCAGCATGTCGGCCCGCATCACTCCGTAGAAGTCGTCGCCACCGGGCTCGAACAGCAGGCTGCGGAAGCGCTCCGGCGCGTGCGGCGAGTCGGTGGCCAGCCCGTACTCGTACGGGACCGTCACCTGGCCGTCGCCGTCGATGACCGCCTGGCCGCTGTGCGCGAGGACCACGTCCGGCCGCTCGTCCAGCGCCTGAACGCAGCGCCGCAGCAGGTCGCGGGCGTACAGGTCGTCGTGCGAGGCCCACTTGAACAGCTCGCCCCGGCACTCAGTGAAGACGTAGTTGTGGTTCGGTGCGGCGCCGATGTTCCGGGGCAGCCGGAGGTACCGGATGCGTGAGTCCTTCGCGGCGTACCGGCGGCAGATGTCCTGGGTTCCGTCGATCGAGGCGTTGTCGGAGATGACCAGCTCGAAGTCCTCGTAGGTCTGGCCGAGCAGGGCGTCGAGCGACTCGGCGAGGTACTCCTCCCCGTTGTACACGGGCAGGCCGATGCTGAGCCGGGGATGGCGGGTCATGTGGTCCTCTCTTCGCTGATGGTGTTGTGCCGGTGCTCGCGCAGGGCGGACCGCAGCTGCAGCCACCACAGGACCGAGGCGCCGAGGTTCGCGGCGGCGACGCCCCAGGCCGAGCCGGCCGTGCCGGCCACGGCCGCCCCGCCGACCCCGCCGCCGACATAGCCGGCGGAGGCGAACAGTTGGCAGCGCAGGCTGCGCCGGGCGGCGGCGAGCGCGCGGAGCCCGGCCGCAGCGCCGACGCCGAGGCCGGCGCCCGCGACGCCGAGCGAGATGGGCACGATGAGCTCGGAGGACGGGTACCAGACGCTGCCGAGCACGTGCTCGCCGAGACGGTCCGGCACCAGCAGCAGCGCGGTGCCCCAGAGCAGTGCGGCGGCGGCCAGCCCGGCGCCGAGCAGGAGGCAGAACCTGCCCAGTCGATGCGGGGCCTGCCGCAGCACCCGTGCCGCCTCCGGGACGGTGACCAGCGAAAGACCCATCAGCACGGCGAGGAACGGGCCCATCAGGAGCTCCGCACCCCGGACCACACCCACCGCGCTGACCGCGACGACGAGGCCAAGTCCGTACGCCCGCAGCAGGCTCGCGCCGCTGACGCCGACGTTCTCGAGCAGGTATCGGTAGCCGAGGTCGCGCTGCTCGCGAAGCCATGCGCGCGCCCGGGCCGGCCGGGGCAGGATGCCGGACTGGACGCAGCCGTACCCCGCGGCCACCGCGGCCGACCCGCCCCAGGCGAGCACGAAAGCGGTCACGGTGCCCACGCGGGCGGCCGCCACCAGGGCCGGGATGAGCGCGACGCCCCACACGAGGTCGTTCACGAACGCCTTCCGCCCGGCGCCCGCGGCGAAGAACGAGAACCGCCAGGCGTCCTGCAGCAGCAGTCCCGGCAGTACCACGCCGAGGCCGACGAACGCGGCGCCCACGCTGCCGCCGAGCCCCAGCCCGACCACGACGGACGCCACGCCGATGACACCGCCGACGCCGAGCGCGGTGCCCGTCGACCGGGTCGTCGCCGCACGCCAGGACGCCTCCGGCACACCGCTGAAGCGCACCACGAGCGGGTCGGTGGCCAGTCCGCGGGAGACGTTGAGCACCACGCCGTAGGTCACCCAGGCCAGGCTGAACACGCCGAACGCGGCCAGCCCGAGCGAGCGTGCCACGTACATGCCCACCACGAAGTTGCTGATGCTGGAGACCGCCTGGTCGGCCAGTCCCCAGGACAGCCGGCCGGCGAGGGCCCGCCGGGCCGATCCGGCCGGTCGCGCCGTCTGCTCCCCGTTGGTGGTGATCGGCGTCATGTCTTGATCAGCCCGGCTCCGTGCAGGGCGTCGGCCGCGGAGGCGACGGCGCCGAACGGCAGCCCGGACCGCTCGGCGACGTCCAGCAGACTGTGCTCGCCGTCGGAGAGGTTGAGCACCCAGAGCATGGCCATCTGGGCCTGCTTGGTGTCGCTGCGGCCGCCGAGTGCGTCGTACAGCCCGCGCCGGCCCAACTGCGGTTCGCCGTAAGGACTGAGGTTGACGTACTGCCGGTTGCGGTCGAGGACGGCGGACGCCTCGCGGCAGACCGCGAGGGTGTCCGCCATCGCCTCCGGGGAGACGAAGTCCAGGTTGTCCGCCGAGGTGTGGTACTCGGGGTAGCCGGCGTACGGGGTCCGGGTGAGCGAACCCACGCCCAGGTTGAACCCGGGCGAGCAGTACTGCCGCTCGTCGTAGCCGTACGGCGTGAACTCCTTGACCTGGTGCGGGCGTTCGGAGGCGGCCAGCACGTACCGCATCACCCGGTCGATCTCCGCGTCCCCGCGCCTGCTCTGCTTGTACGTCAGCCCGCCCGAGTCGCCCGCACAGGCCAGCACCAGGCCGTGCTTGACCCGCTCCACCCGCTCCGCGTTGCGGGCCAGCCAGGTGATCGCCCCGATGGTGCCGGGCGCGAAGATGAACCGGTAGGTGTAGTACGGCGTCTGCCGGGCCAGCTCCCGGGCCAGGAACGTCGCCACCGCGATGCCGGCCAGGTTGTCGTTGGCCAGCGACGGGTGGCAGACGTGGCAGGAGACGATCACCTCGTCCTGGACCTGCCCGGGGACGACATGCTCGGCGTAGGTGAGGTGGCCGTCCGCGAGCGTGGAGTCGACGCGCACCTCGTAGTCGCCGTCCGGCATCGCGTCCAGGGTCTCCTGGGCCAGGCAGAATCCCCATTCCGGCTTGTAGTAACTGGTGCGGTACGGCACCCAGGCCGGGTGGTCCGGCAGGGTGTGCAGGTGTTCGCGCAGCTCGGCCAGCGGCATGGTCTCCGCCACCGGCACGCTGTAGCCGAGCACGTGCAGGCTGGACGCGGCGAAGTCGACGACCCGGTTCCCGGCGGTGTCGGCGATGTACGCGTCGCGGATGTTCCACTCCTGCGGCACCGTCCAGTCGAGCACCTGCGTGCCGGTCGGCACCTCGTGCCTCTGGAGCGGGATGTACTCGCCGACGATGTCCAAGGTGGCGCGCACGCCGTCGCCCGTGATGCTCCGGCAGAGCGGGTACATCCGCTCCACCATCGCGTACATCTCCTCGCCGATCTCGGTCACGGGCGCCACCGCAGGGTGTCGTCGACGGTTCCGGCCTCGGACGCCGCGCGCAGCACGGCGAGGCGGGTGAAGCGTTGCTCGAAGGCCTCGCTGGTCAGGCCGAACTTCTGGTAGGCGTCGGCGAGTTCGAGCGCGCCCTGCTTCACCGTCCACTCGCAGTCGAAGCCGGGTATCGCGGCCCGGAACCGGGAGAAGTCCACCCGGTACGACCGCGGATCGGCACCGTTCTCCCCGGTGATCACCACCTTCACGCCGGACACCGCCTCGGCGACCTGCTCGGCGATCTGGGCGACCGTGACGTTGTTGATCTCGCTACCGATGTTGAACGCCCGGTCGTGCACCGCTTCCCGCGGCGCGGCCAGCGCCGCCGTGAAGGCCCGGGCGATGTCGGCTGCGTGCACCAGCGGGCGCCAGGGGGTGCCGTCGGAGAGCACGAGCACCTCGCCGCTCAGGAGCGCATGGCCCACGAGGTTGTTCAGCACGATGTCGGCGCGCAGCCGGGGTGAGTAGCCGAAGGCGGTGGCGTTGCGCATGAACACCGGGGTGAAGTCGCCGTCGGCCAGCGCGTGCAGGTCGTCCTCCACCCGCACCTTGGACTCCGCGTAAGGCGTCACCGGGCGCAACGGGGCGTCCTCGCCGACGAGGCCGTCGCCGCCGGCGGCGCCGTACACCGAGCAGGTCGACGCGTACAGGAAGCGTCGCACTCCGGCGTCGCGGGCCAGCCGGGCCAGCCGTACGGAGGCGTGGTGATTGATGTCGTAGGTGAGGTCCG
This sequence comes from Streptomyces sp. GESEQ-4, assembly GCF_017948455.1. Lineage (GTDB taxonomy): Bacteria > Actinomycetota > Actinomycetes > Streptomycetales > Streptomycetaceae > Streptomyces. The sequence continues at coordinate 314,240 of NZ_JAFFSU010000008.1, read as the reverse complement.
GCGCCAGCGATCCCAGCGGGTCGTTGGACAGCGCCGCCAGGTGGATCACGGCCTCCACCCCGGCCACGTGCTCGGCCGTGATGTCACGCAGGTCCACCCGGTGTCCCGGCGGGTCGGCGGGCGTCGGGCCGAGGACGCAGTCGGCGAACAGGCCGGCGTCGAGGCCGACGACTTCGTGTCCGGCGGCGGCGAGGACCGGGGCCATCACGGTGCCCAGGTAGCCCTGGTGTCCGGTCAGCAGTACGCGCAAAGTTCAGTCCCCCAGATCGAGCGTGAGTTTGGTGACGGCGAACGCCTCGGCGTATCGCTCGTGGCATTCGATGCCGCGGATCCGGGCCAGACCGAGGAATGCCTCCCGGTCGTACCAGGGCCGGTGCCGCTGCGAGGGGTAGTGCTCCTGCAGCAGCCGCACCTTCTGTTCGGCGACCTCGGGCGACAGCGGCTGGTACGCCGCCATACGGCCGAGATCGCCGTCCCACTTGACGATCTCGTAGCCGAGCACGAGGTGGTCGCGGAACGCGGTGGGTATCAGCTGCGCCAGGCCGCGGTGGTCCTGGTGCGCGTCGTCGGTGCGCGGGGCCAGGATCAGATCCGGGTCGGTCTGTCCGCGCAGTTCCTCGACCGCTGCCTTGGCCTCGTCCCAGTGCACGGGCAGCCGGCCGTCCGGCAGCTTGTGCACGGTCAGCCGCAGGTCGGCTCCCGGGCAGAAGGCGGCGAGTGCGGCCTGCTCCTCCTGCTCGCGCTCACTGCCGCCGCCGGAAAGCACCAGCGCGTCGACACGGACACCCGGGTGCGCGAGGCACAGCGTCAGCAGCGTGCCGCCGGCGCCGATGGCGATGTCGTCGCAGTGCGCGCCCACCGCGACGATCCGGTCCAGGCGCCCGGCGCCGAGCCGGATCACGCCTTCACCCCAGCACTGTCCTGCTCCCACACGGCCCATGGACGCTCGCCTCGGGCGTAGGCGGCGTCGAGCGCGGCCCGCTCCTTCACGGTGTCGGTCGGCTTCCAGAAGCCGCGGTGCTGGTGCGCCACCAGCCGTCCCTGCTTGGCGAGTTGGGCGCAACCGTCGGCGACCAGGTCTCCGTTCTCCGGTATGTGGTCGAAGACCTCCTGGCGGAGCACGAAGTAGCCGCCGTTCTCCCACAGGGGCATGTCGCTCACCGCGGTGATGCCTCCCACCAGGCCGTCCTCTCCCAACTCCACGCAGTGGAAGGAGGATTGCGGCGGCACCACCATCATCGACGCACCGGCGTCGCGCAGGGTGAACTTCTCGATCATCTCCGGCAGCGGCGCATCGGTGAGCACGTCGGCATAGTTGGCGAGGAACATCTCGTCGCCGTCCAGGTGGTGCCGCACCCGGCGCAGCCGCTCCCCGATCGGTGACTCGATGCCGGTCTGCGCGAACGTGATCGTCCAGTCCGAGATGTCGGTGGACAGCAGCTCGGTCCGCCCGCCGCGCAGCACGAAGTCGTTGGACGTCGTCTCCTCGTAGTTGAGGAAGAAGTCCTTGATGTGGTGGGCCCCGTAGCCGAGGCACAGGATGAACTCCGTGTGCCCGAAGTGCGCGTAGTAGCGCATGACGTGCCAGATCAGCGGCCGCGGGCCGACCATCGCCATCGGCTTGGGGACGTCGTCGGAGGTTCCGTTGCGCATCCGCATCCCGTAACCGCCGCAGAACAGAACGACCTTCATGCTGTGACCTTTCTGGACGCGACCTCGACGATGCTCAGTTCCGGGATGGGAAAGACCAGCCGGCCGCCCCACTCGTGGACGAAGGACAGCTGCTCGACCAGCTCGGCCCGCAGGTTCCACGGGAGGACGAGGACGTAGTCCGGCTTGTCGGCGGCTATCTGCTCGGGCGGCAGGATCGGGATGCGGGTGCCCGGGGTGAACCGGCCGTGCTTGTAGGGGTTGCGGTCGACCGTGTACGGGAGCAGGTCGGGCCGGATGCCGCAGTGGTTGAGCAGCGTGTTGCCCTTGCCCGGGGCGCCGTAGCCGACGACCGTCTCGCCGCGCTCGGCCGCCTCGATGAGGAACTTGAGGAGGTCCCGGCGCACCTTCGCCACCCGGGCGGAGAACTCGGTGTACCCGGACAGCTCCTGCAGCCCGGCGGCCTTCTCCCGGGCCAGTACGTCGGCCACCCGCTCCGTCGGCTCGCCCGCCACCTCGGCCGGCCGGGCCCACAGGCGGATGGAGCCGCCGTGCGTGGGCAGCAACTCGACGTCCACGAGCGCGAGTCCGCCGCTCGCCAGGGCCCGGATCGCGGACGCGACCGTGTAGTACTGGAAGTGCTCGTGGTAGATCGTGTCGTACTGGTTGTCCTCGATCAGGGTCAGCAGGTGCTGCACCTCGATGGAGACCCAGCCGTCGTCGGCGACCAGGGCGCGCAGCCCCTGGGTGAATCCGACCACGTCGGGGATGTGCGCGTACACGTTGTTCGCCACGACCAGGTTCGCCGGACCGTGCTCGGCGCGCACGGCCGAGCCGGTCTGAGGGCTCAGGAACTCCGTGAGCGTGGGTACGCCCGCCTCACGCGCCACGGCGCCGACGTTCACCGACGGCTCGACGCCCAGGCAGCGGATCCCCCGGTCCACCACGTGCTTCAGCAGGTATCCGTCGTTGCTCGCGACCTCGACGACGAAGGCGTCGGAGCCCTCGGTGTCGAGTCCCACCCGCTGTACGGCGTCGGCGACGAACGTACGCGCGTGCTCCACCCAGGAGGTCGAGTACGAGGAGAAGTACGCGTACTCCTTGAACGTCTCCTCCGGCGTGATCAGCGGCGGGATCTGCGCCAGCCAGCAGTCGGTGCAGACCCGCAGGTGCAGCGGGTACGCCGGTTCCGCCTGGTCCAGTTGGTCCGCGGCGAGAAAGCTCTCACATGGCGGCGTCGCCCCGAGATCGACGACGCTCGCCAGCGCCTCCGAGCCGCACAGTCGGCATCGTGTCATCTACTGCCCCCCATTGATTCCGTCCCCCATTGATTCCGACCGACCCGCGATCGCGGTGCGGTACTCCTCCAGCAGGCGCTCCAGCCCGACGGCCGGGCTGAAGTCCCGCTCGTAGCGGCGCCGGGCCGCCTCGCCCATCTCCCGGTTCCGGGCCGGCTCGGCCGCGATCCGGCGTATGCGGTCCGCGAGCGAGGCCGACTCCCCCGGCCGGTGCAGCAGCCCGGTCACCCCGTCCTCGACCAGTTCGACGAAGGCGCCGTGACCGGCGGCGACGGTCGGCACCCCCGCCGCCATCGCCTCCACGACCACCAGGCCGAACGCCTCCAGCCAGGTCGAGGGAGCCACCACGGCGACGGACCGCGCGACGGCCTTCCGGCACTCCGCCGGGTCCAGCAGGCCGACGTAGCGCACGTCGTCCCGGCCCGCCGCCCAGGCGGTCACCTCTCGCTCCAGTGGCCCCGTGCCGGCGATCACGAGCGGTACGCCCACCCCGCCGCTCGCCGCGACCTCGTCCCACGCGGCCATGAGCAGGCGTATGCCCTTGGCCTCCGCGAGCCGGCCGAGATAGAGCAGATGCTCGCCCTCGCCCGACCGGCGGTCGTCCGGGTCGGGCACGAAGTTGTGCTTCACCGCAAGGCGTTCGGCCGGCATGCCGGCCGACACCAGGACGTCGCGCTGTGCCGCGGAGATGCAGAAGAACCGCTCGACGCCGGTCCACCACCGCCGCCGGTTGACCGACAGGCTGACCGCGAGCGGCACAGTCGCGAGGCGGGAGTTCCGGTAGCAGCCGTGCCGGACGGCCGGCAGCGGCGTCGACCCGACGCACTCCGTGCACGGCCGGCCGTCCCGCTGCAGCGTGCCGGGCGGGCAGACCTGGGTGTAGTTGTGCAGGGTGGCGACGGCGGGCACTCCGGCGTCGGCGCAGGCGGCCAGGACCGCGGGCGACAGGAGCGGGAAGACGTTGTGGACGTGGACCACGTCCGGCCGGTCGGCGCGCAGCCGGGCGGTGAGTTCCGTGCGGACCCCGGGGTTCCACGGCACGAGCAGCGGCACCGCGACCTTGCCGAGCAGGGACCGGGCGGCGATGTCGTCGCTGCGCCGCTCGAACAGGTCGACCCGGTGGCCGGCCGCGCGCAGCAGTTCCACCTCCTGGTCGACGACCTTGTTCTCCCCGCTCGGCTGCGCCGAGGCGTAGCGGTTGTGCACCACGAGGACGTGCATGCTCAGACCACCTCCGTTCTACGGGCCCAGCGCGGGACGTGTCGTCGCGGGACTTCGGGTATCGCGAGCGGAGCCGTTGTGGCAGGTGCCGCCAACAGCGAGGCGGCCAGGGCCAGATGGAGCAGATACGGCGAGGCGTCGCCGAGGCCGGCCTCGGTGTACGACGCGATCGCGCAGTAGCTGATCAGGAAGATCGCGCAGGCCCTCTGCAGCGACGGTGGCCGCAGCAACGCGACGCCGCCGAGGACGATGATGATCGCCGACACCAAGGTGACGCCGATCAGGCCCTGTTCCTGGTAGACGGCCAGCCAGCTGTTGTCGATCGGCAGCCCGCCGAACGACTTGTCGCCCAGGCCCATGCCGAACACCTTCTCCGCGGTCGTGCGGGGTTCGGCCAGCAGGGCGTCCCAGACCTTGGCGCGGCCGGTGAGGCTGGTGAAGTACTCCTTGCTCTGTCCGCGCAGGAACCATGCCTGGAGCGCGGAGGCGAATCCCACGGCGGCCACCGCGGCGCACAGCACCGTCCAGACGAAGAACCGGCGGGCGGCGGCGCTGGTCAGGATGAGCGAGCCGATCGCCAGCGCCAGCCCGATGAGCAGACCGATCGTGGCCGTCCGGGTGTGGGTCAGGGCGAGCAGGGCGAGTGACGGCACGATGACCACCGCCGCGCTGGTCCGGTCGGTTCTGCGGCCGAGCAGGAGCAGCACGGTGAGCCCGATGATCACCGCCGCGTATTGTCCGATCTGCGGCGGGGTGAGCGGCCACAACGCGCCGACCAGCCGCCCGCCATAGCGCTCGGGCATAGCTGCGCCCGGTGAGATGACCGCGCCGACGGCCACCGTCGCGAGCACCGCGAAGTACGTCCGGATGTGGTGCCGGACGAACGTCAGGCCGCCGTCCCACCAGCGGCTCAGCAGCCACAGCGTGCCGATGAAGAGAGCCAGCCGGGCGCAGCGGAACAGCGCGCCGAACCCGGACTCCAGGTCCACGCTGGAGATCATGCTCGGCACCAGCAGCAGGGTGAGCAGGAACAAGAAGGCGCTGGCTCTGATGCGCAGCCGGGGATTGACCGCGAGCGCCAGCGCGAACGCGGCGACCAGCGAGCCCATGGTGACCAACTGGATGAGGGAACGGGGCAGCGGGACGATGGTGTCCGCCCCGGTGGAGCCCAGCGTGTTGAGGGCCAGCAGTCCCCAGGCGATCCCGACGGTCTTCGGCGTGCCGGCAGGGCGCGGTTCGGCGTCGAACTGTGTCGCCATCTCAACCACCGGCCTGTGCGTCGAGGGTGCTCCCCGCGTCCTGCCGGTAGCTCTTCCCCTGCCACTGCGCGAAGTCGATCAGCCGGCTCTGGTCCTGGACGACGAACTTCCACGGTCCGAGGTAGACGTTGTCGTGCCAGCGGTTGTCCTGCTTGTGGGTGATCGCCTGAGCCACCTTCTCGCCCTGGTACGGCGACCAGTCCGGATAGGTGCCGTAGTTGGACAGCACCGCCATGCGGTCGCACTTCACCGTGCACTTGACGACGGACGTGTCCAGCACGAAGCGGTTGTCGTGGATGTCCACCCGCTGGGTCTTCCACCGGCAGTCGGCGTAGAGCGGTGGCTTGGCGATCGCCGGCTTCGCGCAGCGGTCGGTCTTCTTCACCAGCAAGGTGCAGTCACCGGACGAGGTGTTGGCCGGGCTGTTGCAGAACCGGTCGGCGTTCTCCCACAGGGTGATCCCGTTCCAGTTGTTCTCCAGCACGTTCCGGTACATCTCGATCTTGTCCGTGCGGGCTCGGATCCGTGGTTCGCCGCCGGACTCGGACAGGTAGACGGTCGCGAACGGGAAGTTGTCCTCGCCGGCGGTGTACTTGCGGCCCTCGACCCAGTTGTTGCGCCGGATCGTGTTGTTCCGGATGACCGCGTTGTAGCTGGTCTCGTACATCAGCGCGGCACCGTCGTTGGCCTCGATCACGTTGTTCTCGATGCGGAAGTCGTTGTTGTTGGTGTCCGCCCACAACCCTGTGCCACGGTTGTCGTGCACCCAATTGCCGCGGATGTCCGCACCGTTGACGGCCCAGAACTTGATGCCTCCGGTGCAGCCGCAGCCCTCCCGCCGCCGCTCCCAGTCGTCGGTGTTGTTGCCCACGATCTCGTTGCCCTCGACCACCAGGCCGGTGATACGGCCCCCGCCCTTGTACGCGTTCATGCCGTACTGGCCGTTGTCGCGCAGACAGCTGGCGCGGACCTGCTGGCGGGCACCGGCCATCAGCCCGGCACCGGAGTTGTTCTGGATCGTCGCGTGCTCGATCACCCACCCGTCGGCCGAGTCATGGTTGACCACGCCCTGGTCGTGCGGCGCGACGAAACCCTGCACGGTCAGGTGGCGGATCGTGACGTCGGGGGCACCGCCGCCGAACGCGTACTGGTTCTTCTTCCGGCCGTCCAGCACCGCGCCCGGCGCGCCGAGGTAGCGGTTCCCCTTCTTGGGGATCACCTGGGCATAGCGGTCCGGGTCGAGCCGGTGCGTGCCCGGCCGAAGCCAGAACGTGGTGTTCGGAGGGCTGCTCTTGGTCTTCGCCGCCAGGTCACCGACCACCGCGGGGTCGACGGTCACCGCGCCCGCCGGTGCCTTCGCCGGCCCGGCGGCGGGCTTGGCGCACACCCGGGCCACGTCCGGGGACGGCACACCGGACGTGGACGGCGCACCGGACGTGGGCGGCGCGTCGGCAGGCTTCGCCGAGTCGTCCGGCGTGCTCGTACAGCCGGTCGCCGCCAGCAGGGCCAGCGCCGACGATGCCGCCGCCGACGCCCAGTGCCGCCTTCTGAAACCCACGTGCCCCCCTAGCCCCGGAACCTGAGCACGGTGGTGAAACCTTCCGCGCCGTCGGCGAAGCCGGTGCCGACCAGCGTGGTGGCGGGTTCCTTGCGCCCGAATCCCGCGGAGTACCAGCCCAGCGGCGGATCGGTCTCGCCGCGGTGCGCCTGCCAGGACAGCTGCCCGGGCAGGTCGAGCACCGCGGAGCGCTCCTCGCCGTCCCGGGTCCAGGTGAGCACGGCCCGGTTCCCCAGCAGGTCCGCGGTGATCGCCGGGCCGAGGTGGAACGCGAGGCGTACCTTCCGGCCCGAGCCGCGCACCTCGTCGACCACCGTCAATTCCTGGGTCTCCGCCGTCAGTTCCACGCTTCGGCGGTGCACGGAGCCCTCGTAACCGTCGTGTTCGGCACACCAGCGGGCCACGCCGTCGCCGGAGGTGTCGGCGGTCAGGACGCGGGTCTCGGCATGCCGGGTCCACAGGAACGGGCCGCCGGAGACGGACTGGTCACCGCCGTCCAGTTGCAGGGTGTTGTGGCCGAGGGTCGAGCGGAAGTACTGCCGCCATTCGGGTTGCCCGTGGTAGCAGTACGTCCCCGGGTCGGCGAGTACGTCGACCCCGTCGTGCCGCACCTCCACGGACAGCGCGTCCGCGTGGGCGTGCGCGGCGATGGACAGGAAGCCGTGCGGGCCGCCGTCGCAGCGGCACCAGATCTCCTCCGGACCGCGCAGGATGGTGAGCCCCGCGTCGGCGAAGTGGGACGGTCGGTTCACCGGACGGCTCACGGACCGTTCACTGGGCTTGATGAGCGCGGCCAGCAGCGGGGTGCGCACATCGGTGCCGGTCACGGCCGGCCACCAGTCGAGCCGTCCGAACACGGTGTCCCCGGTGGCCAGCAGTGAGGCCCAGCGGTCGGTGCCCGCGCCGTCCACGACCAGACCGTGCCCGTCGTCCGCGTCCCCCTGGCGCGGCGGCCGCAGCCGGTTGTCCACGACGGCCGCGAGCGCGTCGGTCATCCGCAGCAGTACGAGGCGTACGGTCGCGGGGACCGGGACGCCCGCGGCATCCGCCTCGGCCACGGCGGCCAGGCCCAACTCCAGTACGAGTCCGTGGTATTCGGTGGCCAGCTCGCGGTTGAGGCCGGAGACGTAGGTGTTGCCGCGCAGGTGCCGCTCCAGTGAGCGCAGCGCCCCCGCCCGCCAACTCTCCGACGAGGGGAACCAGTCGAAGGCGCAGGACGCGGCGAACTGGCCGGCGGCCTCGGCGATGACGTGGTTGTTCGCCGAAGAGCCCCGGCTGGGGAAGGCGGCCAGCCAGCGCTGGTGGTGCCAGATCTGGTTCAGCGCCACCGGGTTGTCCTCGAACAGGTCGGTCGCGCCCGGCCAGCCGTCGAGCAGCCGGCGGACCCACACCCAGGACAGCAGCCGGATGCCCAGCTCGATGCCGCTGATCCAGTGCACGCCGCGCAGCGGTGGGTTGGCCGTCCACCACGACCGCAGGTGCTGGGCGACCCGCTCGGCGTACCGCTCGTTCCCGGTGACCGCGTAGGCGGCGGCGAGCTGGGTGAGGTACTGGTGCCGGGACAGCTCCCAGATCTGCTTGATGTCCCCGACGGCGTCTTCGTTCCGGTACGGCACGTCGAAGGCGTAGCCCTCCGGAGCCCGGCGCCCGGTCTTCGGGTCGCGCCACCAGTCCGGGTCGTCCAGGTCGTCGCGGACCACCCCGAAGTACTCGGCGTGCCCGTCCATCAGCCGGTCCGCCTCGGCGATGAGCCGTTTCGCGGCGTCCGGTGGCACCGCGGCGATCGTCCCCTCGGGCAGGACCGCGGTGAACCGGGCGCCGGTCACGCTCGGGGAGTCGGGCCGCGCCGACCGCCACCGGCGTCTGCGCACCGCGTCGCCCGCCCGGCCCGCGACCTCCCGCGGCCCCATCCGGGAAAGGCGCCGCAGATACCAGCCCGCACTCATGCTCATCGCGGCCCCGCCAGCGTCACCGGCGCACCGCCCGCGAGGCCCGCCTGCACGGCGAGGGTGGCCGCCGTGGTGGCGACCAGCGACTGAAGCGGCACCGGCATCGGCCCGCCGGTCCGCACCGCCTTGATGAACGCGGCCAGTTCGGCGTTCTGGCCCTTGTCCCGGGCCTTGGGCAGCCGCGAACTGACCCACTTCTTGCGGCCGTACACCGAGGCACGGACGAAGTCGTCGAGGCGCAGCGCCTTCCCGTCCGCGACGAGGTCGAGGGTTTCCTTGGGCAGACTGGCCGGTCCGGTGGTGACGTAGCTGATGGTGGCGGTGGACCCGTCCGGGTAGCGGAGTACGACCTGGAGGTCCTCGTTGCCGGACGGGGCGACCGCGTACACCGAGACCGGGTCGGCGTCGAGCAGCCAGCTCGCCGTGTCGATGAAGTGTCCGCCCTCACCGGCGAACCGCGAGCCCTCGCTGCCCTGTTGGAGGTACCAACTGCCGTGCTGCAGCCGGCCCGCGTTGACGAGGTAGCGGAGGTTCGCCGGACCGGTCCGGGCGCCGAACCGCTCTCTGGCCTCCTGCAGCAGCGGCGCGAACCGGCGGTTGAAGCCCACCTGCAGCCGGTCGTTGCCGGACTCCTCCACCGCCGCGAGTACGCCGGCCAGTTCGTCCTCGCTGAGGGCCAGGGGCTTCTCCACGAAGACGGTCTTGCCGGCCAGCAGCGCCTTCCGGGTCAGTTCGGCGTGCGAGCTGTGCCGGGTGACGACGAACACCGCGTCGATGGACTTGTCGCCGAGTACGGCGTCGAGATCGGTGGTCGCCTCGGCGAAGCCGAACTTCCGTTGCGCGTTGGCCGCGGACAGCGCCGTCGTGGTGACGACGGTCGACAACTCGACGCCGTCGCGCTGTGCCAGGTGCGGCAGCAGCATCGACGTCGCGTAGTTGCCCGCGCCTACGAACGCGAGCCGCACCGGCGTCTTGGCGGCCCGGGCCGGACTCCGCTTCACGCTCACCGTGGGCACGGCCACCGCCGGAGCCTCGGCTTCCACCGCTTGGTCGGGGTACTGGAACAGCACGGCCACGGCCTTCAACTCGCCGTCCTTCAGGCGCTGGTACGTCTCCACGGCGTCATCGAAGTCGGCGACGTGGGAGATCAGAGGCTCCACATCGACGCGGCCACGGGCGACGAGGTCGAGGAAGCACGCCAGATTGCGGCGCTCGGTCCAGCGCACGTAGCCGATCGGGTAGTCCCGGCCCTCCAGTTCGTACTCCGGGTCGTAGCGACCGGGGCCGTAACTGCGGGAGAAGCGGACGTCGAGCTCCTTCTCGTAGTACGCGTTCCACGGCAGGTCCAGACGGCACTTGCCGATGTCGATCACCCGGCCGCGGTCCCGGCAGAGCCGGGCGGCCAGCTCCACGGGCTGATTGCTGCCGCCGCCGGCGGCCAGGTACACCTGGTCCACGCCGTGGCCGTCGGTGAGCTCGGCGACAGCGGCTTCCACGGCGGCCGACGCGGGGTCGCCGCAGGCCGCGGCACCCAGACGCTCGGCCAGTTCGCAGCGCACCGGGTCGGGGTCGGCGCCGACGACGCGGACTCCCGAGGCGGTGAGGAGCTGTACCACCAGCTGCCCGATCAGCCCGAGGCCGATGACCAGGGCCACTTCGCCGAGCTGTGACTCGCCCTGGCGGACGCCCTGCATCGCGATCGACCCGACGGTGCCGAAGGCCGCGTGCCGGGGCGCGAGTCCGTCCGGCACCGGGGCGTAGAGGTTCTTCGGCACCCAGTTCAGCTCGGCGTGCAGCGCGTGCTCGTTGCCGGCGCAGGCCACGAGGTCGCCGACCTTCACGTCGTCGATGCCGGCGCCGACCTGCTCGACCACCCCGCACAGCGAGTAGCCCAGCGGTGTGTAGGAGTCCAGCTTGCCCATCACCTTGCGGTAGGTGGCGGGCACCCCGTTGGTGGCCACGCTCTGCATGACCTTGGCCACCTGGTCGGGCCGGGAGCGGGCCTTGCCCAGCATCGACATGCCGGCCTCGGACACCTTCATGAGCTCGGTGCCGGTGGAGATCAGCGAGTAGGCGCTGCGGACCAGCACACCGCCCGGCTTGCACCCCGGCGCCGGAACGTCGAGCACCGCCAGCTCGCCGCTCTTGTAGTTCTGCACAACCTGTTTCACCCGAAGTCCCCTTGTTTCTACGCGTCTTCTACGCCGTCGAGCGAGCGCTCTGGCCGGACCCGGACGTCGCGTCGCGATACCAGTACTCCAGCGTCAGCACATGCCACAGATGCTTGGAGAAGTCCCGCTGCCCGGCGGCGTCCTCGGCGACCATCCGCGCCAGCGCGTCGCGGCGCAGGAACCCGGAATTGACCAGCAGGCCGTCGTTGACCACCTCGCGCACCAGCGGTGCCAGATCCCGGCTCATCCAGGCCCGCAGCGGGGCACTGAACAGGCCCTTGGGCCGGTACACGATCTCCCGGGGCAGGATCGAGCCGGCCGCCTCCTTGAGCACGACCTTGCCCTGCCGTCCGACGATCTTGCGGTCGCCGGGCACGGCGAACGCCGCCTTGACCACCTCGACGTCCACGTACGGCACCCGTACCTCGGTCGAGGCGGCCATGCTGGAGCGGTCCGTGTAGGCGAGGTTCAGACCCGGCAGGAACATCCGGGCGTCGGTCAGGCACATGCGGTTGACGAAGTCGTCGAGGTCGTTGTCCTCGTAGGTGTCCGCATGTTCGGTCAGGACGTCGTCGACCGTCCCGGCCAGGTCGGGATCGAGCAGGCCGAGCAGCTCCTCCTGGTCGTACATGGTGTAGCTGCGCCGGAACGCGGTCTCCTCCGGCAGATCGGCGAAGGAGAGGAACCGCTTCGCGAACCGCACCGACCGGTACCCGCGGCGGGCCGAGGCGACCGGCAGCCGGTCCACGGCCGCGGACAGTCCGCGGCGCAGGGGCCGCGGGACGCGCTGGTAGCGCAGCGCCAGCAGGTTGGCCAGGTGCTTGCGGTACCCGGCGAACAGCTCGTCGGCGCCCATCCCCGAGAGCATCACCTTGACCCCGGCCTCCCGGGCGGCCGAGCAGATCAGGAACGTGTTGATCGCGGCGGGGTCGCCGATCGGCTCGTCCAGGTGGTACGTCATCTGCGGCAGCAGATCGAGTACGTTCGGGGCGATCTCGATCTCGTGCAGGTCGACGCCGAACCGCTCGGCCACCTGACGCGCGTAGCGCAGATCGTCCGGCATTGCCTCGAACTTGGCGTCCTCGGCGCGGAACCCGATCGTGTAGGCGGAGATCCCGGGCTGGTGGCGGGCGGCCAGCGCGGTCAGGTAGCTGGAGTCGAGGCCGCCGGAGAGAAAGGTCGCCACGGGGACGTCGGAGAGCAGGTGCCGCCGGGTCGACTCCTCGACGATGGCGGCCAGGTCCGGCTGTTCGCCGGCCAGGGCCCGCTCCCGGCCCTCGGCGGCGACGTCCTTCAGGTTCCAGAACCGGCCGCGCTCCACCCGGCCGTCGGGCCGGAACCTCATCCAGCTCCCCGGCGGCAGCTTCTCCGCCTCGCGGAACGCGCACCGTGAGTCCGGCACCCAGTAGTACAGCAGCGAGGCCACCAGCGCCGCGTGGTCCACCTCCAGCGACCCGCCGGTCACGGCCGCGAGCGCCTTGAGCTCGGAGGCGAAGACCAGACCCGCGCCGCGCCGGAGCAGGAACAGCGGCTTGATGCCCAACTGGTCGCGGGCCAGCACCAGTTCACCGGTGCGCTCGTCGAAGATCCCGAACGCGAACATGCCGCGCAGCCTGGGCAGGCAGTCGGTGCCCCAGTGCCGCCAGGCCTCCAGGAGCACCTCGGTGTCGGAGGTGCCGCGGAAGCGCACCCCGGCGGCTGTCAGTTCGGCGCGCAGCTCGGGCGCGTTGTACAGCTCGCCGTTGTAGGTCAGGGCGAGGCCGTCCGAGACCATCGGCTGGGCGCCAGTCTCGGACAGGTCGATGATGGCCAGCCGACGGTGCCCGAGCTGTACTTCACCGTCACCGACGGGGTGGCCGTAGCGGCCCGCCCCGTCCGGACCGCGGTGGGTGAGGGTCTCGGTGAGCCGGTCGGTCACGACCTTCCCGTCCGGCCATCGGTAAGTGCCTGCGATGCCACACATGTCCTACCGCGCTTCCTGGTCGTTGTCCGGGCCCTTTGCGGCCCACACCGGCAGCCGCTCCGTCCGGCCCGTGCCGTTCTGCCGGGCCGGTGTCTCGCCGCGGCCGCGCAGCGCGGTGTACGGCCCGTCCCACAGCGTGCCGTCGGTCCGGTCCCGCGGATCGGGGTCGATCAGCACCACGCCGAGCACCGGGATGCGCTGGTCCGCGAGCTGCCGCGCCACGGTGTGCAGCCATGCGGCGCTGCCGTGTCCGGCCCGTACGACCAGCACGGTCCGGGTACCGAGGTACCGGAGGTCGGTCCACGCGGTGCCGGGCGCCACCGAGCCGACGCCGATCCGGAGTTGCTGATGCGGCACGGCCGCGGCACGCTCGCCGCTGACCACGGTGGGGTCTCCCGGTTTCTGGCGGCGCTCCGCGAGCTGCGGGCCGGGCAGACCGTCGATGATGACCGCCGGCCCCTCCGCCGCCAGGGCCCGGCCGAGGTGCAGGGCGATCACGCTCGCGCTGCGCGCACAGCCCAGTTCCAGCAGCGACACCGGTTCCGCTGCCGCGGAGCCGCGCACGGTACGGGCCAGGTGCGCGGTGAGCCGTTCGCGTGTCACCCGCGTCCGTCGGCGCTGCCACAGCCTGCCCGACCGGCGGGGCAGCTCGGCGATGACCGAGGCGCCCAGGTTCGCCGCGATGTCCCGGCGCAGCACGGGGCGGTCGGCCACGACCGTGCGGACCGCGGCAAGGGCGAGCCCGAGGGCGAGCCCGACGACCAGGCCGATCGCGGCGTTGGTGGCAACGGCCTTGGGCAGGGAATGCCGCACCGTGCGTGGGCCGTCCACGATCTGCGTACGGGCGATGAGCTGGGGCGTGCCGATGCGCGCCTCCTCGGCGCGCTCGTCGTAGTCGCCGATCTGCGAGGTGAGCTTGGCCCGGCGGTCGAAGAGCGACTCGAGGTCAGCCGACGCTGACGGGTCGCCTTCCTGAGGCTGGTCTCCGATTTCCTCGTTGACCTTGGCGAGCTCGTCCCGCAAGCGGTCGCGCCGGTCGAGCAGGGCCTCGGCCTCGGCGTTCGCCGCTTCCCGTATCCGCGTCAGATGGTCCGCGATGAACGCGTCGGCCAGCGCCTTGGCCCGGGCCACCGCCTGAGCGTCGCTGTCACCCGTCACGTTGATCTGCAAGAGGTTGTTGGTCAAGCCGGTACCACGGTAGTCCCGCATGAAGTCGACCGGGCGTTCCGAGTCGTTGAGGGACTTGAGGGCCTGGTCGGCGACCCGCGTGGTCTGCAGCAGCTCGACGTCGGTGCGGATCAGCGTTCCGGGGTCGTTCGGCTGGTCGTCCTGATGCGCGACCAGCACCGTGGTCACCGCGGTCGGCGGCGCCGGCAGCAGCACCGCCACCGCCGCGCCGAGCAGCAGCCCCAGCAGCGCCAGGGAGCACCAGAGGCGGCGGCGCCTGCGCACCGCCACCACCAGGCCCTGTAGGTCGAACAGCGGAGCGGTTGCCGACGACTCGGACGTTGTGCTCGTCATCACTACGAACCTCCCGGCGCGGGGCCGCGAACCGCGAACGCCAGAGTGGCGTCATCCGGCGTCCGGCCGGCAGACGGCGTCGGACGGGCCTGGACCGTGCCGGCGACGACGGTGCCGGCGACGACGAAGCCGACGACCTGATGCTTGCCGTCCGTACACGCCTCGGCTATGCCGGTGAGCTCCGCCGCGGTCCAACTGCCCGCGCTGAGCACCACCAGGGCACCGTTCTCCCTGACGCGGTCCGGCACCAACGGCTGGGACACCGACACCTCCACCACCCGAAGCAGCGGATCGCTCCCGGCTTCGGTGACGAGCTGCCCGGCGGCCCGGCGGGCGATCTCGTCGCCGTCCGGTACGACCACCAGCAACCGCCGGGGGGCCGGCAGCCTTTCCCGGAGGCGAGCGCACACCCGCCGGTAGCGGATCCGCCTGCTGGCCTCGTCGCCGGATCTCCGCGGGGTCGGTATGTCCCACCGGGTGTCGACGCCCAGCAGCCGGCGGATCAAGGCCCGCGGGCCACGGTCTTCCGGCCGGTCCGCGGACCGTTCACCAGGCACGTCGACGGTGCCCAGCAGCGCCGAGCCCAGCGCGGCGGCGATCTCCGGTTCGGTGCGCAGTCGGCGGCTGGCCCGTGCGGCCGCGAGATGGCCGATGACCGCGAGCAGGAAGAACAGCACCGCCCCGGCGACCGTCAGCTGCGTCCTCGTCGGCGGGGCCTCACCGGTCGGCCGGACCGCCGGCCCCATGACGACCAGGCTGGCCTTGGCGGCCGCCGGGTCGGCCTCGGCCAGCTTGGTCATGGCCTCCTCCAGCGAGGTGCGCAGTTGCTCGAGCTGGGTGCGGGCCTGCACGCTCTCCACGGTCTGCCCCGGATCGGTCGCATTGGCCAGTTCGGTGATGCGGCGGTTGGTCTGCTCCACCTGCTTCCGCAGTGCCTCGGGCCCCGCCGCGGTGCTGTCCCCCGCGATCCGCGCGACGAATGCGACGAACTGCTTGGCCACCTCGTCCGAGAGCCGCTGTGCGCGCTCCGGAGTGTCGGCCGTACCCGAGATCTTGACGATGTTCCCGTCGCCGGCCTTGGCGCTCACTCGTTCTCGCAGCTCCCTGCCGCTGACGCCACTCCAGTCGAGCTTGGCGGCCGCGCGGTCGACCACCGCCGAACTGGTCGCGATCTCTGTCTGCGTCAGCAGCTCGCGCTCCTCCCACGCCCCCGGCAGCAGCACCGATGCCGACGTCGTGTATTTCGGCGGAATCAGCAAGGAGGTGCCGTAGCCGACGAGCGCGCCCACCACGGCGAGGACGGCGAGGAGCCGCCAGCGCCGTCGGAAGATCCGCCCGACCGTGACCAGGCGAACTGTGTCATCGCTCATCGGCGCGGCCTCCTCCCCGTCCGGACCGGGTTGCCCGCCGACACCGGAGCGTGGTCACGGCAGGCAGCGGCGTAGGCGGCGAGCAGCGACGCCTGCGAGTTCCGCCAGGAGAGCGGCCCGCTGATCCGCTCCTGGCCGATCTCGCCCATCCGGGCCCGCTTCTCCGGGTCGTCCAGGAGCAGCGTGATGAGCTTGGCGAACTCGGCCTCGTCGTTGGCGGACGCGTAGACGGCGGCGTCATCGGCGGAGACGCGCGCCTCCTTCAGGTCGAAGGAGACGATCGGCCGGCCCATCGCCATGTACTCCAGGACCTTGTTCATGGTCGACACGTCGTTGAGCGGATTGCGCGGGTCGGGGGAAAGGCACACGTCCGCGGTGGACAGGTAGCGCACCAGGTCGGCGTCCGGTATGCGCCCGGTGAACTGCACCTGTTCGGAGAGCCCGAGCTGCCGGGACAGCTCCACCATCGCGTCGAAGGCGTCGCCGGAGCCGACGAACACCGCGTGCCAGTCGGTCCGCCCGAGCTCGTCGCGCAGTTTCGCGAGGGCCCGCAGGGCGTAGTCGACGCCGTCCTGAGGGCCCATGACGCCGAGGTAGCACAGCAGATGAGGCTTGCCGCGCTTCAACTCCGGTTCGGGCGGCACCGGTTGGAACCGCTCGATCGCGGGCGCGCTGCGCACCACGAACACGTCCTCAGGACGCCGGCCGCCGCGGCGTATCGCGACGTCCCGGTAGCTCTCGTTCGTGGCGAGGACGATGTCCGCGGCCCGGTAGGTCCGCCGTTCCAGCGCGCACACGGCGCGGTAGAGCAGGTCTTCGCCGCGGTCGAACCGGGAGAGGTACAACTCGGGTACCAGGTCGTGCTGGTCGAAGACGAACCGCGCGCCGCGCCGCTTCAGCCACAGCGCGGGCAGGAACAGCAGGTCCGGCGGGTTGCAGGCGTGGACCACGTCGACCGGGCCGACCTTGCGGGCCAGCCGGGCCGTGTGCCAGAGCGCCGTTCCGTACTCCTTGAGGTAGCCGGCCGGTCCTCCGGTGGCCGCGCGCAACGGGTAGCGGTGGATCCGCACCCCGTCGATCACGGCCTCCGGCTCCGTGTCGCGCTTCTCCCCGCGGGGACAGATGACGTGCACTTCCCAGCCCGCGTCGCGCAGTGTCGTGCACTCCTGCCACACCCGCCGGTCGAACGGCACCGACAGGTTCTCCACCAGGATCAACGCGCGTCGCTTCGACCCGTCGCCGCGGGCTGTGTCATCGAACGATGTGTTACCAAGCAAGGCCCACGTACCCCGGTTCGGCCCGCCGCGCTTCGGCGTCGGGAAGGTGGATGAGGTCGACGATCACCGGGCCGTCGCCATGGGGCAGCGCCGACAGCACCGCCGTATCCCTGGTTCCGACCAGGCACACCTCGGCGTGCTCGAGCACCTCGTCGACGGAGTCCGCGAGCAGCTGCGCGAGGTGCGGCAGCCGGGTCTCGATGTACTCGCGGTTCGCGCCCATCAGCCGGGAGAGGCTCACGTTGGCGTCGTAGATCTTGAGGTCGTACCCCTTGCCGAAGAGTCTCTCCGCCAGCTCGACGAGCGGGCTCTCGCGGAGGTCGTCGGTGCCGGGTTTGAAGGACAGCCCGAACATGCCTATTCGGCGCTTGCCCGTGCGCTCGACCAGCTCCACCGCGCGCTGCAGGTGGGCGGAGTTGGAGGGCAGCACGTGGGCGAGGATGGGCACCGAGATGTCGGCCCGCTGCGCCGCGTAAACCAGGCTGCGCAGGTCCTTGGGCAGGCAGGAGCCACCGAAGGCGAAGCCGGGCCGCAGGTAGGCGGGGCTGATGTTCAGCTTGCGGTCGGCCAGGAACACGTCCATCACCTGGTGCGAGTCCACTCCGAGCGCCTGGCACACCGCGCCCAGCTCGTTCGCGAAGCCGATCTTGAGGCCGTGGAACGCGTTGTCCGCGTACTTGATCGCCTCGGCGGTCGGGACCGGCACCCGGAACACCTCGCCGGGCAGGCCGTCGTACAGGGCCAGCACCGCGTCGCCGCTGGCCGGGTCGAGTTCGCCGATGACGGTCTTGGGCGGGTCGAAGAAGTCCTTCACGCTCGTGCCCTCGCGCAGGAACTCCGGGTTGACGGCGACCCCGATGTCCACCCCGGCGGTGCCGCCGACGTACTTCTCCAGGATCGGTACCAGCAGGTTCAGGCAGGTGCCCGGGAGCATGGTGCTGCGGAACACGACGGTGTGCCGCCCGCCCCGCTCGGCCAGCGCGGCACCGATCTCCTCGGTGACCCGCTCCAAGTACGTCGTGCACAGGCTGCCGTTGGGCTCCGAAGGCGTGCCCACGCAGACCAGCGACACCTCGCTGCCCATGATCGCCTCGCGGACGTCGTCGGTGGCTCTTAAGGCACCGGTCCGCACGACCTCGGCGATGAGCTCGCCGATCCGCTCCTCGACCACCGGGGCCTTGCCGTCGTTGACCAGGTCGACCTTCACCTGGTTCACGTCCACGCCGATGACCTCGTGACCCATGCTGGCCAGGCACGCGGCCGACACACAGCCCACGTAGCCGAGCCCGAAAACGCTGACCTTCATGATTCGTCCTTCCCCCCACGCAGGCCCATGTGGCCTGCGGTCCGCGCACGCACCGAACGACACCCCTCGCGCATCAGTAGGCCCCCTGCCCGTGAAGCACCGCGCGTAGCGTCTTCCACAAGATCACCGCGTCGAGGGCGAGCGACCAGTCCTCCACGTACCGCAGGTCGAGGCGGACCGCCTCCTCCCACGGCAGGTCGCTGCGTCCGCTGATCTGCCACAGGCCGGTGAGCCCGGGCTTGACCAGCAGCCGCCGCCGGATGTCCGGGCCGTACGCGGCGCACTCCTCCGGCAGCGGAGGCCGCGGACCGACGAGCGACATCGACCCGGAGAGCACGTTGAAGAGCTGCGGGAGCTCGTCGATCGAGTACCGGCGCAGCACCGCCCCCACCCGGGTCACCCGCGGATCCCGGCGAAGCTTGAACAGCAGCCCCGCACCCTCGTTGAGGTCGGCCAGCGCGGCACGGGCTCCGTGCGCCCCGGCGACCATGGTGCGGAACTTGAACATCGTGAACTCGCGGCCGTCCTTGCCGACCCTGCGCTGGCGGTAGAACACCCCGCCCCGGCTGTCCGCCACCACGAGCAGTCCGACCAGCACCATCAGCGGCGCGAACAGCACCAGCAGCACCGCCGCGCCCATCCGGTCGGCGACCTCCTTGACCGCCCGCCGCCCCCCGGTGAAGGTCGGCATGCTGACCCGCAGCAGCGGTATTCCGAGCACCGCGTCGACATGCAGCCGCGGTCCTGCCACCTCCATCAGCACGGGGGCCACGATCATCTCGGCGTCGCTGCCCTCGAGGTTCCAGGCCAGCCGCTGCAGCCGGTGCGGTGTCCAGTACGGGTCCGGTGTGACCGCGACGACCCGGTAGCCGTCGTGGCGGACGTGCTTGGCGACGTCCGCCAGTCGGCCGACGACCCGCACTCCGTCCACGTGGTCACCGTCGAGCCCGCGACCGTCCGTCGTGCACACCGCCTCCACCCGCCAGCCGAGGTGCGGGAATTTGCGGGTTCGATTGATGAGGTCGCGCACGGTGTCCGGGCTCCCGGCAGCGAGCACCGGTCTCAGGCACCGTCCTTCGTTCCGCTGTCTGTGCAGCCGTATACGGAGCAGATACCGGGCGGTCATGGTGACGAGCGCGATCGCGGGGATCGCGACGAAGATCCAGAGCTTGATGTTGCGTGAGGTGAGGGCTATCCCGCCGAGTGCCAGTACGACGGTCGCCGCGAACAGCGCGCGTCCGAGCCGGCGGAATTCCTCGGCACCCTGGCCGAGCACGGCCGGAGCCCACGACCGGCTCACCGCCAACGCTCCCAGCACCAGCAGCTCCGTGCCGAAGGCGAGAATCCCCCATTTCTCGTGCCAGTCGGCCGCGTCCCGGACCCCGAAGAAGTTGCCTATCGCCGCTACCACCAGGGCGGTGGCCACCGTGTCGCTGGTGATCACGGCCCGGCGGTAGCGCTGTTCCCATTCGGTCGCCGGCTGGCTGATGGCCTCACTCGCCAGACCTCCCCGCGCCGACGAAAACGGGTCGATCAATCCCCCCTGTCGCACAGAACCCCCCCGGTCCCCAGTGATACGACGTGGTCGCCAAACACCGTCCCTCCCCCCGGGAGGCCCCCGCCTCCCGCATGCTTCCTCCCCTCGGGAGGCCCCCCGCCCCCCGCCGCGCTGTTCCCTCCTCGCGGGCGGCTCCAGCCCCGCGCATGACATTCCGGTCACTGCCGCGCTACGTGATCAATCCGCCCCGCGGAACCCCCGGATGCTCCCCGCACCCAAAGTCCCTCTCGGGTCCATAGCGGCAGACCTATAGATCGTCATTTGTCGGCTCGTGTCCCGCATGTGAAGCAAGGTCAATCTAGACCATCGAACCCCGTCCGGAGAGGGGTACGTGTGTAATTTGTGCTTAACCTTTGAAGTTTGATCCACATCTCGTTCACCTACTACGCCCGCCTCGCCGACGAGGTCATGCCCTCTGACCTGTGATGACGGGATGCCTCCGGGGTGCCTGGACCGGCAATCCGGAGGCGTGGACGCAGTACCAACTGGGCCGCACTCGGGGCCGATTCGGCGCAATTTGTCGGTAAGCTCGGGGCGGTGGTTACGGGCGCAGGGCGCCCCAGCCGCCTCAGTGGCCCGAAATCCTTCACACGTATGCGTTGGCGAACCGCGGCCAGACATCGGCGAAGTAGCCCGCCCGCGCCACTTCAACGAACCCACGGCGCGCACGAACTGGACAAGGGCGTGAGGGTCCTGAAGATCGCGGTCGTGCTGGGCCGCATGTTCCCGGGTCTGTGCGAGGTGGTTCTGCATGATCTGCGCGATCCGCAGCATGCGATCCGGGCGATCGAGAACAACCTCTCGGGCCGCAAGATCGGGGACTCCGTCACGGAGTTGGGCCTCGCCCGCATCGAGGACCCCGACTACCCGAGCGTCATCCAGAACTACCCCAACCAGTTTCCCGATGGCCGCCCGGTGAAGAGCACATCCATCGGCATCAAGAACACCGCGGGCGAATACATCGCGGCTCTCTGCCTGAACCTCGACGTGTCCGTCCTGTCACCGATGACGCTGGCGTTGTCGAACCTGGTGGCCACGGACACCGAGCACCCTGACCAGCCTCTGGAGACGCTGCGGGCCCGCAACGCGCGCGAGCTGCGCCAGGCGGTGGAGGCACTGGCCGCGGAGCGCGCCGCCACCCCCCGGTCGCTGAGCCGGGAGGACAAGAAGGCGCTGGTGCGACAGCTCCACCAAGACGGCTACTTCGACTCGCGCGACGCAGCGCAGACCATCGCCGACCTGCTCGGCGTGTCCCGAGCGACCGTCTACAACTACACCAAGTAAAGGGCCCTGATGACTGCCACCGGATCGACCGCCGACCCAGTGTCCGCTGCCTCCTCCGGCCCGGCCCGCCCACCGACCGCGCGCGGCCTGCTGCACATCACCGAGGAACAGACCGCCGCGCTCGTGGACGAGGAGCTGGCTCTGGAAGCGGCCCAGGCCGCCTTCGCCGCCACGGTGGACGGCACGGTCTTTCCCAGTCTGGCCGTGCACGGATCGGATCCGCGCAACCAGTTCACGCTCAAGCCATCCGCGTCCGCGACGCACGCCGGGGTGAAGATCGGCACCTACTGGCCGGGGAACACGGAGCACGGGCTGCCGCGTCACCACTCCACCCTGCTGCTGTTGGACCAGACGACTCCGTGACGACTTCGGGGCCGCGAAGTCCACGGATTTCCCCTTCGCTGGCAGGTGGCAAAACTTAGCACAGTGGTCTAGACCGGTTGCGTCCGTGATGAGTAATCTGACGTGCATGAACGATCCCGTCTTCCTGATCACCGGAGCCTCCCGAGGCATCGGGGCCGCCACCGCCCGACTGGCAGCCGACTCCGGATACCGCGTGGTCCTCGCCGCGCGAACCCACCACTCCGTGACCGAACTTGCCGCACAGCTGGGCGGCCCCGACAGAGTCCTGCCGGTTGCCTGCGACGTCACCGACTGGGACCAGGTCAGCGGACTCGTCCGCCAGGTCCAGGACACCTGGGGCCGACTGGACGTTGCCTTCGCCAACGCCGGCTCCAGTGTGGTCACGAGCTTCCTCGGCACCCGGGGCGCACCGCCCGACCAGTGGCGGGACATGGTGCTCGCCAACGTCTACGGACCTGCTCTGACGGCACGTGCCGCGCTGCCCGCCCTGGTCGCCTCCGGCGGTCACCTCGTATTCACCGGATCGGCCGCCGGCCGGGGGGTACGACCGGGCAACCTCTACTCCGCCACGAAATGGGCGGTCAACGGCCTCGCCCAGAACATCCGCGCCGAGTGCGTCGGCACCGGCGTCCGCGTCACCCTTGTCCAGCCCGGCCTGGTCGACACCGGCGGCATCCCGTCCGAACGCGCCCACGACCCGAAACTCGAACCCGGCGACATCGCCCGCGCGGTCCTTTATGCCGTAACCCAACCGGCCACCGTCGACGTCAACGAGATCCTCATCCGCCCCGTCGGCCAAGACGCCCACCGCTGAACCGGATTCTCCGACTCGTCCCGTACTTCGCAGATGAGGGTGGATGGATCCAGGTACCAGGGTCTGGTCGGGCGCCCTGCAGGCCGACCAGGCAGAGACCGGGGCGAGGTTGGTCAGCAGCGCGTAGCGGCACCTTCGCCGGCCTCCGAGTAAAGGTGCCGATGAGCGGCATGCTCAGCCCCGACGCCGGAAACGACCCACACGAAAAGGGCCCCCACAGGCTCTCGCCTGCGAAGACCCTTCACACCGTCGGGACGACAGGATTTGAACCTGCGACCCCTTGACCCCCAGTCAAGTGCGCTACCAAGCTGCGCCACGTCCCGGTGCCCGTCTGACCTGGGATTTCCCGTGGCCGAACGCGCATGGAAACAATACCGCACTTGGACAGATGGTCGCGCACTCGTTTATCCGGGGCGCCTCGCACAGGGCCGCATTTGACCTCAAGTTTGGTCGAGGTTGCACGATCGTCGGCATGACGACCACCGAGGAAGACAGGCGTACGTACGGCTACGCGGACCTGCCCCGGCTCATGAGCCTGATGTCGGGCGACGAGAAGCACGGACCTGCGGCGACGTCCACACTGGATGCGCTGTGGGTGCTCTACGACCGGGTGCTGCGGGTGCGCCCGGAGCTGATGGAGGACCCGGAGAGGGACCGGTTCCTGCTGTCCAAGGGGCACGGGCCAATGGCGTACTACGCGGTCCTGGCCGCGAAGGGCTTCGTGCCCGTGGACTGGCTGCCGGGCTTCGGCTCGTACGACTCCCCGCTCGGCCATCACCCCGACCGGGTGCTCGTGCCGGGGGCGGAGATCGGCAGCGGTTCGCTGGGGCACGGGCTGCCGATCGCCGTCGGTACAGCGCTGGGGCTGCGCGCGCAGGGGCTCGACGAGCCGCGGGTCTGGACGCTTGTCGGCGACGCCGAGCTGGACGAGGGCAGCAATCACGAGGCGATCGCCTTCGCCGGACCGGCCGGTCTGGAGCGGCTCCACACCGTCGTCATCGACAACGCGTCCGCCACCTACGCGCGGCCCGGCGGGATCGCCGCCCGTTTCGAGGTCGCGGGTTGGTCGGCGGTCACGGTCGACGGACGCGACCACGAGGCGCTGTACACCGCCTGCACCACCCCGCACCCGGGTCGCCCGCACGTGGTCGTGGCCCGCGTCGAGCCGGCGTACGCCTGAGCGCCACCCGCACACGCCCGCTCCGAACGCACGCCCCCGCCGAACTCACGCCCCACTCCGGACTCAACAGAAGGGCTCGAACTCCATGGACACCATGCGTGACCGTTTCGCTCCCGTCGCCTCGCGGCTGCTCGACGAGGATCCGCGCGTCGCGGTCGTTCTCGCCGTGATCGGCTCGGCCAGTTTCGCGGAGGTGCGGCGCAGGCATCCCGACCGGGTGATCGACGTCGGTATCCGCGAGCAGCTCCTGGTCGGGGCGGGCGCGGGCCTGGCGCTCACCGGGATGCGGCCGATCGTGCACACCTTCGCCAGCTTTCTCGTGGAACGACCCTTCGAGCAGGTGAAGCTGGACCTCGGGCATCAGGACGTCGGTGCGGTGCTGGTGAGCGCCGCCGCGTCCTTCGACTGGCCGGCCGGTGGGTACACGCACATGGCGCCCGGCGATGTGGCGCTCCTCGACACCCTCGACGGGTGGACCGTCCATGTGCCGGGGCATCCCGACGAGGCCGAGACACTGCTGCGGCATGCGGTCGGCGCCGGTGACGACAAGGTGTACGTCCGGCTGTCCGTCCAGTCGAACGCGGCCGGACGCCCGGTCGACGGGGCACGCTTCGTCACCGTCCGCGAGGGCCGCTCCGGTGTCGTCGTCGCCGTGGGGCCGATGCTCGACGCCGTGCTGGACGCCACCGAGGGCCTCGACCTGACCGTCCTGTACGCGACGACCGTACGGCCCTTCGACACGGACTCGCTGCGCCGGGCCACGGAGGCCGCCGGTACCGATGTCGTCCTCGTCGAGCCCTACCTCGCGGGCACGTCGACCGCCGCCGCGAACGACGCGCTCGCCGACGTACCCCACCGTGTCCTGGGCCTGGGCGTCGGCCGCCGTGAGCTGCGGCGCTACGGCAGTCTCGAGGAACATGTCGCCGCGCACGGACTGGACGCCGGGTCGCTGCGGAAGCGGATCACGGGGTTCATGGGCCTCTAAGCGGACTTGGCGAAGTCGGCTGCGGTTCGGCAGCGCCCCAAAGGGGCGCGGGGCTGTGTCGATATGCGGCTCCGCCGCGCGGGCGCGACCAGCCACGACGGACCCGCAGACGACTGACGACAGAGCGCCGCACTTCCCGCAGAGCACTTAGTCCACCGCCGGCGGCCCCAACTCCGGGTAAGCCTCAAGCAGTCGGGTCGGCGCAGCCTGGCGCCAGGAGTCGGCGAGGATGTCCCGCAACTCCCCCTCGTCCTCCAGCGCGGCGAGCCGGACCCGGACCCAGGCGAACATCGCCTCGTGCTCGGCGATCCAGAACTTCTCCGGCTCGGCCAGGACCAGTTCGTCGCGCTCCTCCTTGGGGCAGCGCACGGCGATGGAGGTCTCCTCCTCGGGCAGCGTGGCGAACATCTTCCCCGCGACCCGGAACGTGGGCATGCTCCAGGCGATCTTCTCCGTCGTGTCCGGCAAGGACAGGGAGATCCGTCGTACGTCTTCGGCATCCGGCATGGAACGCACGGTAGCGGCTCCCACTGACATTCAGCAGGTGAGAGTGCCCGCTCCGACCTGCTTGAAGTAGATGGTCGTCGGCCGCAGCACCCCGGCCGGGCTCGCCGCGTAGTCGGGTATCGCGCCGAGCCGGGTCCAGCCGGCCGAGCGGTAGAGGCGTTCGGCGAGGCTGTCTGTCTCGGTGTCGAGGTGGAGGAGGGTGATGCCCGCTTCGGCTGCCGCCCTTTCCGCGGTGCCCAGGAGCGTACGGCCCAGGCCCTGCCCCCGCGCGTCCCGGTGCACCATCAGCTTGACCAGTTCGGCGCGGTGACGGCTGTTGGGCTTGTCGGGGAAGGCCAGGCTGACGGTGCCGACCACCCGGCCGCCCTCCTCACGCGCGACCCACACCGCGAGTCGCCCGGCGGCGACGTTGGCGGCCCACTCCGTCCACCACGCCACGGCCGCCGCGCGGTCGAGCGGCGCGAGGAAGCCGATGGAGGCGCCTGAGTGCACGGTGTCGGTGAGCAGGTCGGCCAACTCCTCGATCGCCGCGAGCAGTTGATCCGCGTCCCAGCGCATGACGGTCACGGCAGCACCACCGCCAGCACATACCGGACCTCCTCGGCGTCGGCGCACCGGAACCGCGTCGGCCCCCACACCCGCAGCCGCAGGCAGTCACCCGTATCGAGCCGGTGCTCCACGTCCTGCGCGGTCACCTCCAAGGCCCCCTCCAGCACCCAGATGTGCTGCTCCAGTCCCGGCACGGGCGGCCGGTCGTACGCGATGTCGGCGCCCGCGGCGAGCCGCCCCTCGACGAGTTCGCCGCGCAGCCCGGCGTGCGGCGGGGACACGGAACGCCGTACGAAGCCGGAGGACCGGTCCTCCCACACCTGCTGCTCGGCCGCCCGCACCAGCAGCGCGGGCTCCTGCTCGACCTCGCTGAGCAGCTGGGACATGGTCCGCCCGTAGACGGCGCAGAGGCGGTTGAGGAGGGATGCGGTGGGGCTGATCTCGGCGCGCTCGGCGCGCGACAGCGTCGACCGGCTCACTCCGCTGCGCTCCGCCAACTCCCCTAGGGACCAGCCCCGTTCGGACCGCAGCTCGGCGAGGCGGGCACCGAGGCGGACGTCCACGGGGTCGGGCGCGGCTTCGACCTGTTTCATATTCGGGATGCTATCCCATATATGAGAAGCCCATACATGAGAACCCGGTGGGCCCTCAGCCCTGGGCCACCGCTCCCAACGCGTCCAGCACCGGACGGATCAGCGGATGCTCCTCCGCTCCCCGCCGTACGGCCGCGAAGACCCGGCGGGTGGGCGCGACCCCGTCGACCGGGCGGACCACCACGCCCGTGAGGTCCATGCCGTGCAGTGCGGAACGGGGTACGAGCGCCACGCCCGCGTCGGCCGAGGCGAGGGCGACGACGGCGCGGAAGTCGTCCGAGGAGTGCTCCAGGCGGGGCTGGAATCCCGCGCTCTCGCAGGCGAGGACAACGACGTCGTGGCATGGGTTGCCGGGGTACGGGCCGATCCACGGGTCCTTCGCCAGCTCCGCCAGCGGCACCTCCTCGGCGTCCGCCAGCCGGTGGCTGACCGGGACCACCGCGTCGAACGGCTCGGCGTACAGCGGCACATGGGCCAGCCGCGGGTCGTCGGCGGGCGGCGCTCCGCGGTACTCGACGGCGACCGCGACATCGACCTGCCGGTCCAGCACCATCGGCAGGCTGGCGTCGCCCTCGGCGTCCTGCACGCGGATGCGGATGCCGGGCGCCGTCATGGCGAGGCGGGCCACCGCGGGCGCGACGACCAGGACGATGCCGGTCGCGAAGGAGGCGACGGTCACCGTGCCGGCGGCTCCCGAGCTGTACGCGGCCAGTTCCGCCTCGGCGCGCTCCAGCTGGGCGAGGACCACGTTGGTGTGGCTGAGCAGGATCTCGCCGGCCGGAGTGAGCCGTACGCCCTTCGCGCCGCGCTCCACCAGCCGGTGGCCCGTCTCCTGCTCCAGCGCCGTCAGCTGCTGGGAGACGGCGGAGGGGGTGAGATAGAGCGCGGCGGCAGCCGCCGTCACCGTGCGGTGGTCGGCCACCGCACGGAGGATGTGGAGCCGCCGCGCCTCGATCATGCGTCCGATTCTCCCAGGTCCGCGCGCGCCGCGACGAAGGCGTCGACCGCACGGTTCACATCCGCCGTCGAGTGCGCGGCGGACAGCTGGACACGGATACGGGCCTGCCCCTGCGGTACGACCGGGTAGGAGAAGCCGATCACATACACCCCGCGCTCCAGCAGCAGCTCCGCCAGCCGCCCGGCGACGGAGGCGTCACCGATCATGACGGGGGCGATCGCATGGTCGCCGGTGAGGATGTCGAAGCCCTCCTCGGTCATCCGGCGGCGGAACAGCGCGGTGTTCTCGGTGAGCCGGACCCGGAGGTCGTCCGCTGCCTCCAGCAGGTCGAGCACCTTCAGTGAGGCCGCCGCGATCACCGGGGCAAGCGTGTTCGAGAAGAGGTACGGCCGTGAGCGCTGCCGCAGCAGGGCGACGATCTCGGCGCGTGCGGCGACGTAGCCGCCGGAGGCGCCGCCGAGCGCCTTGCCGAGGGTGCCGGTGATGATGTCGACGCGGTCCATGACGCCGTGCAGCTCGGGAGTGCCTCGGCCGGTCGGGCCGACGAAGCCGACGGCGTGCGAGTCGTCGACCATGACCATCGCGTCGTAGCGGTCGGCCAGGTCGCAGATCTCGCGCAGCGGGGCCACATAGCCGTCCATGGAGAAGACGCCGTCGGTGACGATCAGCCTGCGCCGGGCGGACTGCGCCTCCTTCAACTGGCGTTCCAGGTCGGCCAGATCGC
Organism: Streptomyces sp. GESEQ-4; assembly: GCF_017948455.1. Classification (GTDB taxonomy): domain Bacteria; phylum Actinomycetota; class Actinomycetes; order Streptomycetales; family Streptomycetaceae; genus Streptomyces. The sequence continues at coordinate 286,182 of NZ_JAFFSU010000008.1, read as the reverse complement.
GGTTGGCGTAGCGGAAGCGGCGGGCCTTGGACAGGCGGATGCCGTCGATGATCGAGGCATGGTTGAGGGCGTCGGAGATCACCGCGTCCTCCGCGCCGAGCAGCGTCTCGAACACGCCGCCGTTGGCGTCGAAGCAGGAGGAGTACAGGATCGTGTCCTCCTGGCCGAGGAACGCCGACAGCCGTGCCTCCAGCTCCTTGTGCACCTCCTGCGTGCCGCAGATGAAGCGCACGGAGGCCATGCCGTAGCCCCAGCGGTCCAGAGCCGCGTGAGCGGCGGCCACGACCTCCGGGTGGTCGGCGAGGCCGAGGTAGTTGTTGGCGCAGAAGTTGAGCACCTCCCCGGGGCGGCCGCCCGCGCTGACGTGCACGGTCGCCGACTGCGGGGTGCCGATCACCCGCTCGGGCTTGTGCAGCCCGGCGGCACGGATCTCGTCGAGGGTGGCGCGGAGGTCGTCGCGCACGGAGTCGAACATGGCTGAAGCTCCTGAAGCTGTAAGGGAGTTACGAGGTCCAGTCGAGGATGACCTTGCCGCCGCGGCCGCTCGCCGCATCGGCGAACGCCGCCTCGAAGTCGCGGTAGCCGTAGCGGCCGGTGATGACGGGCGCGAGGTCGAGGCCGCCTTCCAGCAGCACCGACATCGCGTACCAGGTCTCGAACATCTCGCGGCCGTAGATGCCCTTGACGGTGATCATCGAGGTGACGATCCGGGCCCAGTCGACCGGGAACTCCTGGGACGGCAGGCCGAGCATCGCGATCCGCCCGCCGTGCGTCATGTTCGCGATCATGCCGCGCATCGCCTCGGGACGACCGGACATCTCCAGGCCGATGTCGAAGCCCTCGCGCAGCCCGAGTCGGCGCTGGCCGTCGGCGATCGTCGTGTCGGAGACATCGAGCGCGAGGCTGACTCCGATCTTGCGGGCCAGTTCGAGGCGTTCCTCGCTGACGTCCGTGATCATGACGTTCCGCGCGCCGGCGTGCCGGGCCACCGCCGCGGCCATCAGACCGATCGGGCCGGCGCCCGTGATCAGGACGTCCTCGCCGACCAACGGGAAGGACAGGGCGGTGTGCACGGCGTTGCCGAACGGGTCGAAGATCGCGGCGACATCGAGGTCCACGGGCACACGGTGCACCCATACATTGGCGGCGGGCAGCGCCACGTACTCGGCGAACGCCCCGTTCCGTCCGACGCCGAGACCGATCGTGGCCCGGCACAGATGCCGCCGCCCGGCCAGGCAGTTGCGGCACTTCCCGCACACCAGGTGGCCCTCGCCGCTGACCCGGTCGCCTGCCGCGATGTCGGTGACGTCCCGGCCGGTCTCGACGACCTCGCCGACGAACTCGTGCCCGACGACCAGCGGGGTGCGGATCGCCTGCCGCGCCCAGCCGTCCCAGGACCGGATGTGCAGGTCGGTGCCGCAGATGCCGGTGCGCAGCACCTTGATCAGTACGTCGCCCGGTCCCACGGCGGGCTCGGGGACTTCCGCGAGCCACAGCCCGGGCTCCGCCTTTTCCTTGACCAGCGCCTTCAACGCTACGGCTCCTGACGGTGCGACCCCGGGTCCGGGCATGCCGAAGGCGCCCGCATCCGGGGAGAGGGGTGGAATCGCCCAGCAATCTGCCGTACGACACCGTCCCCGGTCCATCGAGGATTTCTTAAGCCGCGCCCCAGCTCCGCTTCACACCCGCGCGGCGACCAGGCGGGACACCTGGCGTCAGAGCACCCGTCAGAGCACCGGAAGCCCGTCGGCCTCCCGCCGCTCGAGCCGGGCGACGAGACCCGCCGCCGCCGACTTGATGGTCTCCAGGCCGGGTCTCCCCCAGGGCCGCGGTGCCACGTCGATGACGCAGATGGTGCCTAGCACCATGCCCGTGCGGTCGATGAGCGGTGCGCCGAGATAGGAGCGGATGCCGAACTCGTCGACGACGGGGTTGCCGGCGAACCGCGGATAGTCGCAGACGTCCTCCAGGACGAGCGCCTTGCGGCGGACCACCACATGGGGGCAGAACCCATGGTCGCGCGGGAGGGAGCGGCCGAACTCCACAGTGGTGCCGTCGCCCTTCACGAACGGATCGATGGCGGGAAGATGCAGGCCCGCGAAGAACTGCCGGTTCTCGTCGATGAAGTTGACCATGGCGTACGGCGCCGCGGTCAGCTCGGCGAGACCGTCCGCGAACGCGTCGAGGGCAGGCTCCGTCCGCTCCCCCAGGCCCAGCCGACGCAGCCGGTCAGCCCGGGCGGGGGCCTCCTTGTCCTCGGGCGTGAGCAGCAGACGACCGGCCGGGCGCGGCGGGTCGTAGCTCATCGGCGCACTCCGTCGCTGTGGGGATGGCTCATAGGCGGGCTCCGTGGGGTGTGCGGGGATCACATGTGGGCGCCATGGCTCGGCGCGGGGGCCGGGGCGTGGGCGATGAGGTGGCGTACGAGGGTCAGCAGGGTCTGGACGCCGGAGCTGGAGATCCGGGCGTCGCAGCGCACGACGGGGATCTCCGGGTCGAGGTCGATGGCCGCGCGTACCTCCTGGGGGTCGTAGCGGTGGGAGCCGTCGAACTCGTTGATCGCGACGATGAAGCCCATGCCGCGCTGCTCGAAGAAGTCGACGGCGGCGAAGCAGTCCTCCAGTCGGCGGGTGTCGGCGAGGATGATCGCTCCGAGGGCGCCCTCGGAGAGCTCGTCCCACATGAACCAGAACCGCTCCTGTCCCGGTGTGCCGAACAGGTACAACACATGTTCCGGGTCGAGGGTGATGCGGCCGAAGTCCATGGCCACCGTCGTCTCGACCTTGTTCTCGATCCCTTCGAGGTTGTCGGTCGCGGCGCTGACCGTGGTGAGCAACTCCTCCGTGCTGAGCGGCGCGATCTCGCTGACGGCGCCGACGAAGGTCGTCTTGCCGACCCCGAACCCTCCCGCCACCAGGATCTTGAGCGCGGTGGGGAAGGCGTCGGCGCCCTCGTCGTAGTCAGAGCTGTCGTCGTAGTCCATCGAGCACTGCCTCCAGAAGGGCCCGGTCAGTGGGGTTGTGGTGGAACTCGGGTGGCTTGGTGGTCAGGGCCCCGCAGTCGACGAGGTCGGACAGCAGCACCTTGGTGACCACCGCCGGCAGCTTCAGATGGGCGGCGACCTCGGCGACCGAAACGGGCGCGCGGCACAGGTCGAGGGCCTGCGCGTGCTCGGGGCCGAGGTAGCCGAGGGGGGTGGCCCCGGTGGCCCTCACCTGCGACAGGAGGTCGAGCGCGACAGTGGGCCGGGTGCGGCCGTTGCTGACCGTGAAGGGGCGCACCAGCCGACCGGCCGCGTCGTCGAGCCAGGGCCCGTCGCCGGCCGCCGCCACGGTCAAGGCCTCAACGCCGTGGATTCGACGGCGTGCTGACGGGGCGCGGTCATCAGGTAAGGGCGGACGCTCTTGACCAGCATCGCCATCTCGTAACCGAGCACCGCCGCGTCGGCCTCACGGCCGGCCAGCACGGCGAGGCACGTGCCGGATCCGGCGGTGGTCACGAACAGCAGGGTCGAGTCGAGTTCGACGACGACCTGGCGCACGTCTCCGCCGTCGCCGAAGCGGACGCCTGCGCTGCGGCCGAGGGAGTAGAGGCCGGAGGCCAGGGCGGCCATGTGGTCGGCGCTGTCCGGGTCGAGGCCGTGGACCGACTTCACAAGCCCGTCACAGGACAGGAGTACCGCGCTGCTGGTGTGCGGTACGCGCTGCACGAGGCCGCTCATCAGCCAGTCGAGATCGGATACCTGGCCGGTCGGCGCTTCGCTCGCCATGGTGGATCGACTCCTTGAGGTACGAAGGTCTGCGGGAGCGCTGGGGGTTGGGGTGGGGGTGGGGGTGGCGTTGGGCAGGGGGGTGTCTGCGGTGGTGGTCATCCGGCTGGTGCGCTCCCGTCGTGCCGGGTGGTGGTGTGCTGGTCCGAGCGGGGCGGCACGCGGCGCGCTTCCGTTGTGTGGGGCGGATCCATGGGCGGTACGTCCATGGAGTGGGCCCTGGTCATGGGTTCGGCATCTGCGTGGGACGCATCGGGTCGGGCCGACGCGAGGCGCGTCGGCTCGGTGCGTACCGGTTCCATGTGTGCCGACTCCATGTGGCCGGACACCGTGTGTGGCCCGGTATCCCTGTGTCCGAACACCGTGCCCGGAGTCTCCAGGGACGTGGCGTCCGTGCGCCGGGACTCCCTGTGTGGTGAGTCCATGTGCGGCGAGTCCATGTAGAGGGAGGCGCTGCTGTTCGGGACGTCTCTGTGGTCCGAGTCCGTGTGCGCCGGCTCCATGCGGCCCGAGTCCGTGTAGCGCGACTGCACGTGGCCCGACTCCATGCGGGCCGACTCCAAGTGGCCCGACTCGACGTGGCCCGAACCCACGTCGCGCAACTCCATGTGGCCCGGCTCCATGCGGCCCGAATCCATGTCGCGCGACTCCATGTGGCCCGACTCCATGTAGCCCGGCTCCCTGTGCTGCTGTGCCTCCGCGAGCCCGATGCCGCGTTGGAAGGCCGCCATGAGGCCGGGGTCGTGGCCGACGAGGTGGTCCGTGTCCTGCTGGCGTGGGGCCGGTCCGTCGCGGAGTTGGGGGGCGATGTGTTCCTGGGCCCGGCGCCGGGGCAGTTGGGGCTTGCCCATGGTGCCGCGGACGGTGCCGGTGCGCGGCAGGGGCGGTGCGGCCGTGTTTTCGGCGACGAGCGGACGGTCCTCGGGCCGGATGCCCGGCAGTGCCTCGGCCGGAGTGGGCCGCTCCTCGTGGACACGCACGGGCAACGGCATCGGCGGGCCGCCGTCCGGCATCGGGGCGGCGGCCCGAGGAGCCTGCCGGGGCGGCACGACGGTCGGCGCCGAGGGCACGATCCGCTGCTGCCCCGCGTCGCGTGCCGGTGCCGGTGCCGACACCGGCCGCGGATGCTGCTGTGCCGGAACGGCCGCTCCCCCACCACCACCGGTTTCCTGCGACGGCCGTACGACTCCCGGCGCGCCCGGATGCGTACCCAACAACCCCTGCGGCACGACGAGTACGGCCTGGACACCGCCGTAAATGTTGTTCTGCAGGCGGACGTTGATGCCGTGCCGCCGGGCGAGCTGGGAGACGACGAACAGCCCGATGCGGCCGTCGGCGAGCAGGCTGGCCACATTGACCTGGTCGGGGTCGGCGAGCAGGGCGTTCATCTTGCTCTGCTCACCGACGGGCATGCCGAGTCCGCGGTCCTCGACCTCGACCGCGAGCCCGGAGGTGACCAGGTTGGCGCGCAGCAGGACTTGGGTGTGCGGGGCGGAGAACACCGTGGCGTTCTCCACGAGTTCGGCGAGCAGATGGATCACGTCGGCGACGGCGTGCCCGCGCAGGGTGCCGTCGATCGGCGGCACGAGCTTGACGCGCGAGTACTGCTCGACCTCGGCGATGGCCGAGCGCAGCACCTCGGTCATGGAGACCGGGTTGCTCCACTGCCTGCGCGACACGGCGCCGCCGAGTACGGCGAGGTTCTCCGCGTGGCGCCGGATGCGGGTGGCGAGGTGGTCTACGTGAAAGAGGCCCTTGAGCAGGTCGGGATCCTCGATCTCGTTCTCCAGCTCGTCGAGGATGGAGATCTCGCGGTGCACCAGCGACTGGAGGCGCCGGGCGAGGTTCAGGAAGACCTCCAGCTTCTGCTCGCTGCCCGCCTGACTGGACAGCTGTGCGGCCTGGACGACGGCGGTGACGGCGGCGTCGTGTGCGTGGGCCAGGTCGGCGGCGAGCAGTTCGAAGTCGTCGGCGTCATCGGGGGGTCCGCTGCGCGGCTTGCGCTGGGGCGGTCCTTCGCCGCGCCGCAGCGCTTCGACGAGGGCCTTCAGATCGGCCTCGCCGCGCGCGCTGCTCCGCCGCAGCGCGCCGACCCGGTCGCTCACGGACTTGGCGGCACGGTCGGCGGCCACGGCGGCGATGGCGATCCCGACGCAGGTCACCGAGACCGCGCCGGCGAGCACGCCCCACAGGGTGAGGCTGGGCTGCGCCCCGGTGGAGCGCACGGTGAACAGCACAGCGGCGCTGGCGCTGAGGGCGACCGCGACCGGCGGGAGCACGGCGAGACGCAGGAGTTGAGGCCGTATCTGCGTCTCGGGCAGCGCCGGTACGGGGCGGGCGGGCGGCCGCCCGTGCCTGCCGCCCTCGCGGCGGTCTGCGCGTGCTGCCGGTGCGCGGAGCTGAGACATCGGTGTCCTTGTGCTGGTCCGTCGGGCCTGGTTGCCAGGGGGTTTCGCGTGGCCGCCACCGGTTTCGCGGGCCCTGCCGGTCACGTCAGGGGTGACCCCATGGCGTCGACTCCCTCCGCCGCCTCGCAGCTCCACCTGCCAGACCCCGCTCCCTGATCCGTCCACGGCATCGCGATGCCGGTCGAGAGAACCGATGACTTCGGCCCTGCGTCGCCCAGCGGACACTCACAGTAGTCGCCTGTGCATCAGGTGCGGTGGGCAGTTGACAAACTCCCACGGGCAGCGTCCCGCTCTGGTATGAGGCTTCGTACGACAGACCGATTAACGCCTCAGGTCCCGGATCGGAAACGAGAAGACAGCGATCACAGCTGGTCAGAAGCGGTCATGAACAGACGGCCAGGGCCGGGGGCGCATCGCTCCCCCGGCCCTGGCCGTCCACCGTTTCCCTCCCTGCGATCAGCCCGCCGGTACGGCCGCGGCCTCGCCGCTGCCCTCGGCAGCACTGCCCGGAACGTCACCGGCCGTATCCGCCGGGCCTTCGGTCGCGGTCTTCGTCGATGCGCCGGTGGGAACGTCTGCGTCCGGCCATCCGCCGGCCGGGGCCGCGGCCACCGCACGCCACCAGGGCTCGGACGGCACGGTCTCGGCCGTGGGCTCGAAGGGCTCGCCGGGACGCGGCAGGGCCACGCGGGCGCCCTCCGCACGGGCGGCGGCGACGGTGCCCTCGCCGGGTTCCGCCCACGGGTGCATCGCCAGATTGAAGGTGGCCCAGTGGATCGGCATCATCACCCCGGCGGGTGACCCGCCCTGGAGGTCCAGATGGGCCCGCATGCCCTCTTCGGGGGTCATGTGGATGTCGGGCCAGTACTCGGAGTAGGCCCCGATCTGGATCATCGTGGCGTCGAAGGGGCCGTAGTCGGCGCCGATGTCCTTGAAGCCCTCGAAGTAGCCGGTGTCTCCGCTGTGGTAGATGCGGTGGTTCTCGCCCGCGACCGACCAGGAGGCCCAGAGGGTGTGCTGGGTGTTGCGCAGTCCGCGGCCGCAGAAGTGGCGGGCCGGGGTGGCGGTCAGGGTGAGGCCGCCGACCTTGGTCTCCTCGTGCCAGTCCAGCTCGCGCAGCCGGTCCGCGGAGACACCCCAGTGTTCGAGGTGGGCGCCGACACCGAGCGGCACGGCGAACAGGGTGTCCGTGCCCGCCAGCGTCTTGATCGAGGGCATGTCCAGGTGGTCGTAGTGGTCGTGCGAGATGACGACGACGTCGACCGGGCCGAGCGCGGCCAGCGGCATGGGTACCGGGTGCAGTCGCTTGGGGCCGGCGAAGGCGAACGGGGAGCAGCGGTCGCCCCAGACGGGGTCGAACAGCACGCGCCGACCGTCTATCTCCGCGAGCACGCTGGAGTGCCCCATCCAGGTCAGCCGCAGTCCGGTGGCGGGCGGCCGGGAGATGTCGGCGAGGGTGGTGGCGTGCACCGGAACGGTGCCCTGTGGGGCGCGGCGGGGGCGGGTGTCCTTGTCGAAGAAACCCTTCGCGAGCTCCACGGACGAGCCGGAGGGCCGGGTCCGAGCCTCGCCGCCGGGATTCAGGAAGACCCCGTCCTTGAAGTGAGGCGATCTGCGGATACGGGCCAGACGCTCACCACTGGGGTCCGCGCCGAAGGCCGCGGGCTGCAGTGCGCGGAGCCCGGAGCTCAGGGAACGGAATCCGGTCACGGTACCTCCAGGGGGAATCGCTGAGGCTTCCATTATGGGTCGCCCCTCTGACACTCCCGGGTCGCCCCGGTCACAGGGGGATGTCCCATCCGTCTCCGCCCGCGCGGAACTAGAGCTCCGAGTCGCCCCAGACCTGCACGTCCACCTCGTCCCCGACCGTCACCTTGCCGGGTCGCAGGACCGCGAACTTCGCGCCGAACGCGACTCCGCCCTCGGCCGCCCGACGGTAGCCGGCGAGTGTGCGCAGCGGTTCCGGGCCGTCCCTGGTCCCGGTCTCCTGGTCGACCAGGGTGACGGCGCAGCGGATGGCGAGCTTCGCGTAGCCCAGTTCGGCGTCGCCGAGGGTGATGCGGTGGGCGCGGTCCTCGGTGTGCGGTTCGTCCCAGCCGCCGACGACGACGTTCGGGCGGAAGCGGTCCATCGGCAGCGGGCTGCCGCCGCGCTCCGCCACCTTGGCGTTGAGGAGGTCCAGGGTGGAGCGGGAGAGCATGTGCAGTGCGCAGCTGTCGGCGTAGCCGGAGGTGCCCGGTGTCCGGCCGTCGGTCACCCGGTCGTGCTCGGGCGGCACGCGCACGAGTCTGCTGGGGGCCTGGAGCACGTCCGACAGCCAGGCGGCGGCCGTGTCCCCCTGGTCGATGCCCTGGTACGGATTCCCGAACAGGTCGACCGGCCGCCGAGCCCCGGACGCGTCCACGTCGACCTGCACGGCCTCGTACCCCGGCGCCCGCAGCACCAGCAGCTCCCCGCCCGCGCCGACCTCCGGCCGGATGAGCGCGAGCCGCGGATCCCGCCGCTGCGTCCGGAACACTCCCGCCTCGCTGACGACCATGAAGCCGCGGTCGTGGGCGAGACCGGCGGGCGTCACGAGCGCCTCGCCCGGCGAGGTCCCGGCGCACCCCTTGATGGGGTAGTAGGTCAGTTCGACGACATGAGCCATACCTTCGTCCCGCTCTCTCCGACGTCCGTCGACGATATGACGCGCTGCCCTGCGGCCCGTCAACCGGTTTCTCGTTGACACGACCGGACGTCCCTCCCGATACTGACTGATCATTCAGTAACGCTCGCCTCGAGGAGCCCGCATGACCACCCCCCTGATGTCGCTCGTGTGGACCGACCACGTCACCGGGCGGCAGGGCTTCCTGGTCGTCGACCGGCTGGTGCGCGGCGTGTCCAGTGGGGGTCTGCGGATGCGGGCGGGCTGCACCCTCGACGAGGTCGCCGGACTCGCGCGCGGCATGACCATGAAGGAGGCGCTGCACTACGACCCCGAGGGCCGGTACGTCACCCTCGGCGGCGCCAAGGGCGGCATCGACTGCGATCCGCAGGACCCGGACGCGTACGAGCTGCTGGTGCGCTACCTGCGCGCCATGCGGCCGCACATCGAGACTGTCTGGACCACGGGCGAGGATCTCGGGCTCACCCAGGACCTGGTGGACCGGGCGGCCGCGGAGGCGGGGCTCGTGTCGTCGATCCAGGCCGTGTATCCGCTGCTGGACGACGAGGCCGCGGCCCGGCGCCGACTCGCCGACGCGTTCGCCGTCGACGTGGACGGCATCGGGCTCGACGAACTCGTCGGCGGCTGCGGGGTCGCCGAGTCGGCGCTCGCCGCGCTGGACCGGGCGAGCGTGCCGTACGCCGGAACGCAGGTCGCCGTGCAGGGCCTGGGCACCATGGGTGGGGCGACGGCGCGCTTCCTCACGCGCGCGGGGCTCACCGTGGTGGCTGTCGCCGACATCAAGGGCACGATCGCCAATCCGCAGGGGCTCGACGTCGAGGCGCTGCTCGCCGCACGGGACGCGTACGGGACCGTCGACCGCGGCGTGCTGCGCCCCGGTGACCGGGAACTGCCGGGCGACGCCTGGCTGTCCGTCGGCGCGGAGGTGCTGGTGCCCGCGGCGGTCTCGTACGCGATCGACGCCGCGAACCAGGAGCGGATCACCGCCCGCTGGATCGTCGAGGCGGCCAATATGCCCGTACTCCCCGAGGCGGAGGAGCTGCTGGCCGCGCGCGGCGTCGTCGTGCTGCCGGACGTGGTCGTCAACTCGGGGACGAACGCCTGGTGGTGGTGGACGCTGTTCGGCGACATCGGCGCGGACGCGGACGAGGCGTTCGCGTACACACGCCGTTCGATGCGCGCCCTGGTGGACCTGATGCTGGCCCGGGCTGAGACGGACGGGACGACGCCGCGGGCCGCCGCGCACGCCATCGTCGCTGACCGGCTGCCGGTGATCGCCGCACGGTTCGGGTGGTACCGGTGACGAGGGCCGTTGACATGTTCTGGGTAGGGTGAGCGCGTGGCGAGGGTGCGATTGAGCGTGGCGGAGCGGCGCGAGGAGCTGCTGAAGGCCGCCATCGAGCAGATCGAGGCACGGGGAGTGGCGGCCGTCCGGATCGCCGACGTGGCCACGGCGCTGGGTGTGAGCAACGCGCTGGTGCTCTATCACTTCTCCACCAAGGAGAAGCTCGTCGCCGCGGCCTTCACCCACGCCGCCGAGGCGGACCTCGCGCAGCTGCGCCGGCTGCTCGGCCGCCGTACGACTGCGCTGCGCCGGCTTCGGACCGCCGTGCGCTGGTACGCGCCCACGGGCCAGGCCAAGGGCTGGCGGCTGTGGATCGAGGGCTGGGCGGCGGCGCTGCGCGAGCCCGCCCTGCGAGACGTCACCCGGGACCTCGACAGGGAGTGGAAGGCCGCGATCGCCGAGGTCATCGCCGAAGGAGTGGCCGCGGGCGAGTTCCGCTGCCCGGATCCCACCGGCGCGGCCCTGCGCCTCACCGCCCTCCTCGACGGACTCGCCGTACAGATGACCGCCTACACCGGCGCGGTGTCACGCGCGCGTGCGCAGGAATGGGTGGACGACGCCCTCGCCCGCGAACTGGGGCTGGAGCGGGAGGCGTTCACGGCGTCGGGGCGGTGAGCCGGGCCGCCCACCACCCCCGCTGAAGCACAGGCTCAAGCCACGGACGCGATCCGCTCCTTGATGTCGTCCGGCGACAGCGTGCCCTTCGCCGTCACATGGTCACCCGACGACTCCCCGCGCAACCGCCGCCCGATCCACGGCACCAGATACTCGCGCGCCCAGTGGACGTCGTCCCGCCGCACCTCGAGGGTGCCGCGCGGCGGCAGCGGGGGCCAGGGTTGCTCGGGGTCGGCCGGGATCTCCAGGCCGAGGACCTGGCCCGCGCGCAGCGCCACGCGCGTGTGCCCCTCGGCCGAAAGGTGGAGCCGGTCGCCGTCCCAGGCCCGCCGGTCCTGAATGGCCTTCAGGGACCACAGGTCGAGCACCGGGCAGCCGTACCGGTCGGCGATGGCCCGGACATGTCCGTTGTACGTGGCGATCTTGCCGCGCAGATGCTTCAGCACCGGGACGCCCCGGGTGTCGAAGCCGGTCGTCACCATGACGGTGCCGACGGCCGAGGTGAGTTGGACGATCGCCCGCTCGAAGCGCTCGGCGACCTCGTCGGGGTCGGTTCCGGGCCGGAGGATGTCGTTGCCGCCCGCGCAGAACGAGACCAGGTCCGGGGCGAGTTCGACGGCCCGCGTGAGTTGGTCGGCCACGATCTGGTCGAGGAGTTTGCCGCGCACGGCAAGGTTGGTGTACTCGAAGTCGCCCTCCGGCCGCCGGTCCGCGAGCAGTACCGCGAATCGGTCGGCCCAGCCGACGAACGCCCCGTCGGGGCCGGGGTCGCCGACGCCCTCGGTGAAGCTGTCCCCCACCGCCACGTACGACCCGATCACTGATCTGATGTCATTCTTCGAATCGTCTGCCACATCGGCCTATGATTCACCTTCCGATGTGAGCTACGCGACCGTAGGAAAGGGTTGACGGACGGTGAGATAAGCCACTCCTAAAGTGTTCGCCAACTCAGGAATACGTCCCGACCGGGATTCCCGCACGGCCGACACCGAAGGCCGGACCCGGGGATCGGGATCCGGCCTTCGGTGGCGTGGGGGCCGCTTCATGCGCCGGGTGTCAGCCGATGGAGACGCCCTTCGAGCGGAGGTAGGCGACGGGGTCGACGTCCGAGCCGTAATTCGGGGTCGTGCGGATCTCGAAGTGCAGGTGCGGCCCGGTCGAGTTGCCGGTCGAGCCGGAGAGGCCTATCTGCTGGCCCGCGGTCACGCTCTGGCCGCTGGAGACGGAGAGCGAGGACAGGTGGGCGTACTGCGCGTAGTGGCCGTCGGCCAGCTTGATGACGACCTCGTTGCCGTACGCGCCGGCCCAGCCCGCGGAGACGACCGTGCCCGCGCCGACGGCCTTGAGCGGAGTGCCGGTCGGGGCGGCGAAGTCGACGCCGGTGTGGTAGCCGCTGGACCACATGCTGCCCGACATGCGGTACGGGGTACCGATACTGGCACCGGCCACGGGGAGGGCGAAGCCGCCGGCCGTGCTCGTGGTGTCGGAGGACTGGGTGGTCGCCGTGTTCGAGGACGACTTCGACGAACCGGAAGCAGACGCACCAGAAGCGGACGAATCAGAAGAACCGGACGACTTCGGCGAAGAAGAGGACGGAGAAGGCGAATCCGACGAAGAGGACGACGACTTGGCGGAACCAGTCGTGGCCTTCTTGCCGATCGAGAGCTTCAGACCGGGGTGGATCAGCGCCGGGTCGGAGCCGACGGCCTCACGGTTGTCCGCATAGAGCTTCTGCCAGCCACCGCTGACATTCTGCTCGTCGGCGATCTTGGAGAGGTAGTCACCGGCCCGCACCGAATAGGTCCGCACACCCGAAGTCTTCGCGGCGGCGGTCTTCTCTGCGGCCTTCTTTTCGGTCTTCGGAACGGACTGAACGGCCTTTTCCGAAACCGACTTTGCGGGAGCGGCATGCGCTCCGGTGGCCCCCAGGAGCGGGAGGGCGAGCGCGGCGCCACCGGTTCCGGCGACGGCGATCGAGCGAGTGAAGCGCTGGCTCTTGGGACGGCGGTGCTTACCCTTCGCGGGCATGACGAATTCCTCTCCGGCGCCTACGAGGTGAGCTGTCGGGTGCGGACTGGAGATGTCCGGCCGCGCGGTGGCGACTTAACCCCTAGCCGTTCCGGAGACCGGAACAGGCGGTTGTACCTGTGGGTCCCCCGCTCCTGCCGTTCACGGGTGAGTTGAGCGGTCTCCGGGCGGCGGCAGGATTGGGCGTCCGTCCGGATTGGTGGCGAACGTAAGCGACCAAGACGCAAAGGGACAAGCAAGAGGTTCCACGGTCGTGCGTTTCTCTTGATCCCTTGTGAGAAAACCCAGTCACCCTCCGTGAATTCCGTCCCTGTCGACGGATTCAATCCCCTGGAAAAACACGTGAATTACGTGAACATGACGGACAACGCTCGGTCACGAATATGACGCTGCTCACGCAGCTTCACCCCAGGAGGCTTTATTCCAGACCGAGTTGGAATGAAGATCCTAATTCGGACAGATCACTCAGATGCGACGCAGGCGGAGAACTGTCGCATCGAGGTCACCACGCAGCCCCGCACGCAGCCCGTGATGCAGCAAAACCGCACCCCGGTGAACTTCGCCCGTTTCGCGGCATTCATACGACGCTGTCGGGTCCAAGCCGCGCAGCCGCAGCGCCGGAACGGGCTCGCCGTAACGCTGCGCCTCGAGCCAGGCGAGGACGACGGCCTCGTCGCCGAGCACGTACTGCACCGCACTCAGCCCGCCCTGCGGGGGCCGCAGCCGGTAGAGGTCGCCGCGCTGCACGAGGGGCCGGATCTCCTTGTACAGACCCACCCACTTCCGGGCCTCGGCCAGCTCGTCGTCCGTCCACTCGGTGAGGTCACCGCCGACCCCGAGCACCCCGGCCATGGCGCTCACGAACCGGAAGCGCAGCGAACTGACCCGACCGTTGAGCATGGCGTTCGGGCTGTCGGTGACCCAGGCCGCCATCACGCGCGCGGGGTGGACCTGGCTGAAGCCGTGCTGGATGGCGAGCCGGTCGAGCGGGTCGGTGTTGTCCGAGGTCCACACCTGATCCGTACGGCTCATGATCCCGAGGTCGATCCGGCCGCCGCCGCCCGAGCAGGACTCGAAGGCGACGCCGGGGTGCGCGTCCCGCAGCCGGTCCAACAGGCCGTACAGCGCACGCACATGGTCGACCCACAACCGCTGCGGATACGCCTCTCCCGGCCAGCCCGCGTCGGTGAAGCAGCGGTTGAAGTCCCACTTCACATAGTCGATCGGGGCACTGGAGAGGAGCGTGTCGAGCCGCTCCCAGAGGTACTCCTGAACGTCCTCGCGGGCGAGGTTCAGTACGAGCTGATTGCGGAATTCCGTCCGCTTGCGCCCGATTTGATGCTGCACCCATTCAGGGTGGGCGCGATACAGATCGCTGTCCGGATTGACCATTTCGGGCTCGACCCAGATACCGAATTGCATACCGAGACCGTGCACGTGGTCCGCGAGCGGCTTGAGCCCGCCGGGGAAGCGGTCGGGGTTGGGTGTCCAGTCGCCGAGCCCGGCCCGGTCGCTGGTCCGCGCCCCGAACCAGCCGTCGTCGACCACGAACAGCTCCACGCCCATGTCCGCGGCCCGCCGCGCCAGAGCCCGCTGCTGCTCCTCGGAGATCTCGAACTCGGTGGCCTCCCAGGAGTTGAAGAGCACCGGCCGGTCCTCGCTCGCGTCCGGAATGACATACGTCCGCTGGTACGCGTGCCAGGCGCGGCTCGCCCCGCCGTAGCCGCCGTCGCTCCACAGGCCGGCGAAGACGGGGGTCGTGAACGACTCGCCCGCCGCCAGTCGCAGCAGGCCCGAGTCGTCGTGTCCGGCGCCGCCGGTGATCTGCACGCGCGCGTCGGCGAGTTGGGCCACGGCGATCCGCCAGGACCCGGACCAGCCGAGCGCACAGCCGTAGACCTCGCCGCGCTCCTCGGTCGCGTCGGTGTCCAGCGCCACCCAGGGCAGATGCTGATGTCCGGTATGTCCGCGGCGGCTGCCGATGACCTTCTCACCGTAGGTGAGGTCGGAGCGCACGAGCCGGGACTCCGCGGCCCAGCGGCCGTGCAGCTGGGAGAGCCGCCAGCCGTCGCGCTCGGGCAGGGTCCAGGTCGCGGAGTCGGCCCGCAGCAGCTCGACCTCCGGCCCTTCGTTGCCGAGGGTCACCCAGCGCTCCACGACGTCGTCGCGCATCCGGTAGTGCAGCGTGACGGCCAGGCCGCCGTCGCGGAACCGCAGCCACAGCGCGTCGCCCTCGGCTTCGTACGCCTCGAAGTGCCACTCGGTGCCGCGCCGCTCTTCGGTGCGTACGGAGAGGGCGGGCCGGGCGAAGCGGGGGCCGCCCTCGACGGGGTACTCCTCGTGTCCGTCGAGCGGGGCCTCGAAGGGCCGGTAGTCCGGCAGCGGACGGACGGCGAGGGCCTCGGCGTCGGCGAGCGTGATCCGCGGGCCCCAGTGCAGGTGCAGCAGCTCGTGGTCGTCGGTGAGATGGATGGCGTAACCGCTGGTCGGCCCGGTCAGGAGCCACGTACGGCCATTCTCGGAAATTTCCAGCATCACGTCTCCACAGTTCCGAACAGGTGCACTCAAGTACCAACATCATCTATGTCCGTGAACCCCGGGACAACGCCTGTGGACAACTCATTGCCCCAGGAATCCATGTCGTATCGTCGAGGGCGTGCCCGTCGACGAGCCGCGCCGACGAAGCCGACTGGGAGGGGAGCCCCCGTGACGCAGCAGATCCCGTCGACCGAGCCGGAGCTGGCCCGCGTGCGCAACTTCCGTGACGTGGGCGGACTGCCGACTGTGGACGGACGACGGGTGCGACAGGGCGTGCTGTACCGCAGCGGGCATCTCGCGCACGCGACCGAGGAGGACGCGGCGTTTCTCGGCTCGCTCGGCGTGCACACGATCTTCGACTTCCGCAACGCGGCCGACCAGAAGCTGGAGGGCCCGGACGTCGAGCTGCCCGGCGTGCGGAATGTGAACCTTCCGCTGAGCGACCCGGCGGACGGCGCCGAGTTCTGGAAGATGGTCCGCGACGGCGACATCGACCAGCTGCGCTCGATCCTCGCCGACGGCAAGGCCGCGCACCGGATGATCACCTCGTACCGCACGATCATCAAGGAGCGCACCGCCGAGCACTCCCGCGTGCTGCACGCGCTCGCCGAGGACAGCGTCCCCGCCCTGATGCACTGCGCGGCCGGCAAGGACCGCGCCGGCCTCTCCATAGCCGTGACGCTGCTCGCCGTGGGCGTCGAGCGCGAGGCGATCGTGGCGGACTACCTGGAGTCGAACGCCAAGCACCGCCGCTACAAGGTCCACCGCAGCGGCAGCTCGGCCTCCACCTACTCCCCCGAGGTCATGGAACTGCTCAATCCCCTCTTCGACGCCCGCGCCGAATACCTCACCGCGGCCTTCGAGACCATCGAGTCCACCTGGGGCGGCGTCGACGCCTACCTGGAACAGGGCCTCGCGGTCACCCCCGAGACCCGCGAGCGGCTGCGCGAGCGCCTCCTCGGCTAGAGCCTCCGGCTACTGCTTCGCCCCCAGCTCGAAGAGCAGGTAGACGAAGCCCGCGAACACGTGTCCCACCACGAGGTAGATGATCAGTCGCACACACAGGGCGCGCGGGAACTTCTCCTCCATGTCGCTCATGGCATGACTCCGGGGTCGGGGCCCAGGCACAGTGCGGCCGTCGGGCTCTGCAGCAGGGTGTGGACGAACAGCAGCTCCAGCCCGTCGCGGTCCTCCGCGGCGATCCGATGCGGGGTCAGCGAGTCGAAGTGCGCGCTGTCGCCGGGCCCGAGCAGATGCGTGGTGTCCCCGAGGCGCAACCGCAGCCGCCCCTGAAGCACATAGAGCCACTCCTCACCGGGGTGCACCCGCACGATGTCGCCCTGCGAGCCGTACGGCACGTGCAGGCGCAGGGCCTGCATACCGCGGCCGGGCGCCCCGGCCTGGCGGTACGTCCAGCCGCCAGCCGCGGTCGGTTCCATGTCCGCGGCGCGTACGACGGCGTCCCGGTCGGCGACCGTTTCGCCGAGCAGTTCCGAGACGGTCGTACCGTAGATGCGGGCCAGAGCGAGCAGCATCGGCAGTGAGGGCTGGCGCTGTCCGGTCTCCAGCCGGGAGAGATGGGCGGGCGACAGCCCGGCGGCGCCCGCCGCGGCCTCCAGGGTGAGGGCGGCACGGCGCCGCAGGGCTCTCAGCTGCGGCGCCACGGCGGGCAGGTCGGGAGAGCTCATGCCCTCCATTCAGCCGGAGGCTTGTCTGTCAGGCAAATTTCTTGCCTCACAGACAAAATCCACAGGGCAAGGCGCCGAACTCCTACCGGTTGGCCACCGCCTGCTTGACCAGCGTCTTGCCGAAGTCCCACATCAGACCGCCCCCGCTGTGGGCGTCGTCCATCACGGCCGTGAAGGCCTCGACGAAGCGGTCCACCTCCCGCTCGCCGACGATCAGCGGCGGGATCAGCTTGATCACCTCAAGGTGGTCGCCGGAGACCTGGGTGAGGATCCGGTGCCGCTGGAGCAGCGGCACGACCACCATCTGCGCGAACAGGCCCTTGCGGGCGGCCTGCAGCATGGTCCAGCGGCTGCGCAGCTTCAGCGAGCTGGGCCTGCCGAACTCGATGCCGATCATCAGGCCCCGGCCGCGTACGTCGGCGAGCAGCTCGTACTTGTCGACCAGGGCCGCGAGCCGGGACCTGAGCAGGTCGCCGGTGGCCCGGGCGTTCGCGACGATCTGCTCGTTCTCCATGACGGACAGGACGGCCAGGCCCGCCGCCATGGCCTGGGCGTTGGACCCGAAGCTCGCCGAGTGCACCAGCACACGGTCGATCGACGAGTAGACCTTCTTGAAGATCCAGTCCTTGCCGAGCGTGGCGCCCACCGGCACATACCCGCCGGAGAGCGCCTTCGCGACGCAGACCAGGTCCGGTTCGACGCCGTCCTCGTGCTGGTAGGCGTAGAAGTCCCCGGTCCGGCCGAGCCCGGTCTGCACCTCGTCCGCGATCAGCAGCGCCTTGTGCTTGTGCAGCAGATCCTGGGCGGCGCGCAGATAGCCCGGCGGGGGCTCGAGGACGCCCTTGCCCTGGATCGGCTCGACGATCAGCGCGGCGACGTCGCCTTTCTTCAACTCCCGTGCCAGCGCGACGAGATCACCGAGCGGTACGGCCGTGTCGGGCAGCAGCGGGGCGAAGCCGTCACGGAAGCCGTCCTCGCCGTTGACGGACAGGGAGCCGGTGGTCAGGCCGTGGAAGGAGTGCTCGCAGTACAGGACGCGGGGTTTTCCGGTGGCGCGGCGGGCGAACTTCAGCGCGGTCTCGACCGCCTCGGTGCCGCTGTTGCCGAAGAACACCCGGTCCAGATGCGGGCTGTGCGCGAGCAGCCGCTCGGCCAGCAGCCCCGGCAGCGGCTGGCAGTCGAAGCGGGTGAGGTCGGCGAGCTGTGCGTCGAGCACATCGTGCAGCGCCTTGCGGACGACGGGGTGATGGCGGCCCAGGCCCATCACCCCGAACCCGGCGAGCATGTCGAGGTAGTCGTCGCCGTCCGCGTCCCAGAAGTACGCGCCCTCGGCCCGCTCGTAGACCTTGTCGAAGCCGATGGTGTGCAGCATGCGCGGGAGCTGGTGGTTGAGGTACTTGGTGTGCAGCTCGTAGCGCTCGGCTCCGCGCTCGGCCAGCAGTGCGCCGAGGTCGAACTCCGTGGTCATTCGGGTTTCTCCTTGGCTGACTCTTTGACGGCCAGGCTCGCGCTGATCCGTCCGGCGACCTCGACGGGCGTGAGGCCGATGTCGGCGAGCACCTCGCCGCGCTTGGCGTGCGCGAGGAACTGCTCCGGGATGCCGAACCGCCGTACGGGCAGGTCGACATCGGCGTCACCGAGCGCCAGCGCGACCGCCGCTCCGACCCCGGACGCGCGGCTGTTGTCCTCGACGACGGCGACCAGGCGGTGCTCGGCGGCGAGGCCGGGGAGCGCCGGGTCGACGGGCTTGACCCAGCGCGGGTCGACGACGGTGCAGCCGATGCCGCGCGCCTGAAGCAGCTCGGCGGCCTGGACGCAGACGGGCGCCATGACGCCGACGGCGACCAGCAGGACCTCCGGCGATTCGCCTCGGTGCAGTACGTCGATGCCGCCGACCCGGTCGAGCGCGGGAACGCACGGCCCCACCGACTCCTTCGGGAACCGTACGAGGGTCGGCGCGTCGTCCACCGCGACCGCCTCGCGCAGCTGGGCCCGCAGCTGGTCGGCGTCGCGCGGCGCGGCGATCCTGAGGCCCGGCACGACCTGGAGGATCGACATGTCCCACATGCCGTTGTGGGAGGCGCCGTCGGCACCCGTCACACCGGCCCGGTCCAGGACGAAGGTGACGCCGCAGCGGTGCAGGGCGACGTCCATCAGGAGCTGGTCGAAGGCGCGGTTGAGGAAGGTGGCGTAGACGGCGACGACGGGGTGCAGTCCACCGGTCGCGAGCCCGGCCGCGCTCACCGCCGCGTGCTGCTCGGCGATGCCGACGTCCCAGACCCGGTCCGGGAACCGCGCGGCGAACTTGCCGAGCCCGACCGGGTGCAGCATGGCCGCCGTGATCGCCACGACGTCCTCCCGCTCCTCCCCGATCCTGACGATCTCCTCGCCGAACACGGAGGTCCAGGACGGCCCGTTGGACGGCGCGAGCGGCTCGCAAGTGAGCGGGTCCATCACACCTACGGTGTGGAAGTGGTCCTCCTCGTGCGCGAGAGCGGGTTCGTAACCGCGCCCCTTCTCGGTGAGGCAGTGCACCAGCACCGGCCCGTGGAAGCGTTTCGCGCGCCGCAGCGCGGACTCGACGGCGCCGATGTCGTGCCCGTCGATCGGGCCGACGTACTTCAGGCCCAGGTCCTCGAACAGGCCCTGCGGCGCGAACGCGTCCTTGAAGCCCTTCTTCGCGCCGTGCAGTGCCTCGTAGACGGTGTTGCCGACGATCGGCGTGCGCTGCAGTACGTCCTTGCCCCAGGCCAGGACCTGTTCGTAGCTGTCGGTGGTGCGCAAGGTGGCGAGGTGGTTGGCAAGGCCGCCGATGGTGGGGGCGTACGACCGCTCGTTGTCGTTGACGACGATGATCAGCGGCCTGTTCTTGGCGGCCGCGATGTTGTTCAGCGCCTCCCAGGCCATGCCGCCGGTCAGCGCGCCGTCGCCGATCACCGCGACGACATGCCCCTTCTCCCCCAGCACCTGGCGGGCCTTGGCGAGCCCGTCGGCCCAGCCGAGCGCGGTGGAGGCGTGGCTGTTCTCGACGATGTCGTGCTCGGACTCCTCACGCGACGGGTAGCCGGAGAGGCCCCCCTTGCCGCGCAGCTTGGAAAAATCCTGACGCCCTGTCAGCAACTTGTGTACGTAGCTCTGGTGGCCGGTGTCCCACACGATGCGGTCGACCGGCGACTCGAAGACCCGGTGGAGGGCGACGGAGAGTTCCACCACCCCCAGATTGGGCCCAAGATGACCGCCGGTCCTGGCCACGGCGTGCACCAGGAACTCCCTGATCTCGTCGGACAGTTCGCCAAGTTGCGCCTCGGACAGTGCCTTCAGGTCGCGTGGTTCCCGGATGCTCTCCAGAATCGTCACGTTCGCGGGCCCCCTTCGGTCCGTGCTGTTCAGCTCACGGTGACGGCCGGCTCCCCCGACGCGACGCCGTCCTGCTCCATCTGTTCGGCGATCTTCATCGCCTCGTCGATGAGGGTCTCCACGATCTTCGACTCGGGCACGGTCTTGATGACCTCGCCCTTGACGAAGATCTGCCCCTTGCCGTTGCCGGAGGCGACCCCCAGGTCCGCCTCCCGCGCCTCACCGGGACCGTTGACCACACACCCCATCACGGCCACTCGCAGGGGCACTTCCATGCCCTCCAGACCTGCCGTGACCTCGTCGGCCAGCTTGTACACGTCGACCTGGGCGCGCCCGCAGGACGGACACGACACGATCTCCAGCCGCCGCTGCCTGAGTCCCAGCGACTCCAGGATCTGGATGCCGACCTTGACCTCCTCGGCGGGCGGAGCGCTCAGGGACACGCGGATGGTGTCACCGATCCCCCGCGACAGCAGCGCCCCGAAGGCCACGGCAGACTTGATCGTCCCCTGGAAGGCGGGACCGGCCTCGGTGACACCCAAGTGCAGTGGATAGTCGCACTGTTCGGCCAGCAGTCGGTAGGCGTTGACCATCACCACCGGGTCGTTGTGCTTCACCGAGATCTTGATGTCCCTGAAGCCGTGCTCCTCGAACAGCGACGCCTCCCACAAGGCGCTCTCCACCAGCGCCTCCGGCGTCGCCTTGCCGTACTTCTCCAGCAGCCGCCGGTCGAGAGAGCCCGCGTTCACGCCGATACGGATCGGCGTGCCGTGATCCTTGGCGGCCCGCGCGATCTCCTTCACCTTGTCGTCGAACTGCTTGATGTTGCCGGGATTGACGCGTACGGCCGCGCAGCCGGCCTCGATCGCGGCGAAGACGTACTTCGGCTGGAAGTGGATGTCCGCGATCACCGGGATCTGCGACTTGCGGGCGATGGTGGCGAGGGCGTCCGCGTCGTCCTGCGTGGGACAGGCGACGCGCACGATCTGGCAGCCGGACGCCGTGAGCTCGGCGATCTGCTGGAGCGTGGCGCCGATGTCCGACGTACGCGTCGTCGTCATCGACTGCACCGACACCGGGGCCCCGCCCCCGACCGCCACCGGCCCGACCTGGATCCGCCGTGAGACACGGCGCTCCGCGATCGGCCGGACCGGTACCTCGGGGACGCCCAAGGAAATGGCGGTCATGGTGTCACTCGCGGTTTCCGGCGACGGTCTCGCGCATCGCCCGCAGGGACTCCTTGAGGGAGCCCATGGTGGCCATGACGGCGGTCGGCTCGTAGCCGCAGTGCGCCATGCAGTTGGCGCAGCGCGGGTCCTTGCCGCGGCCGTACTTGTCCCAGTCGGTGTCCTCGATCAGCTCCCGGTACGTGGTCACGTACCCGTCGCTCATCAGGTAGCAGGGGCGCTGCCAGCCGAAGAGGGAGTAGTTCGGGATCGCCCAGGCGGTGCACGGGAAGTCGACCTTGCCTTCCAGGAAGTCCAGGAAGAGCGGGGAGTGGTTGAGCCGCCACTTGCGCCGGTTGCCGCCGGCGAAGGCCTTCTTGAACAGCTCACGGGTCTGCTCCACGCCCAGGAAGTGCTCCTGGTCGGGGGCCTTCTCGTAGGCGTAGGCGGGCGAGATCATCATCTCGTCGACCTTGAGGTCGTCGTTGAGGTAGTTGAGCACCTCGATGACGGTCTGCGGGGTGTCGGTGTTGAAGAAGGTCGAGTTGGTGGTGACCCGGAAGCCGCGCTTCTTGGCCTCCTTGATCGCCTCCACGGCCTCGTCGAACACCCCCTCCTTCGCCACGGACTCGTCGTGCCGCTCACGCAGCCCGTCGATGTGCACCGCGAAGGCGAAGTACGGGGAGGGCTTGAACTTGTCCATCTTCTTGCGCAGCAGCATGGCGTTGGTGCACAGGAAGACGTACTTCTTCCTCGCCACCAACTGGCGCACGATCTCATCGATCTTGGGGTGCATCAGGGGTTCCCCGCCGGCGATCGACACCATGGGGGCACCGGACTCGAGCACCGCTCCCACAGCCTGGGCAACCGGCATGCGCTGCTTGAGCACGCCCGCCGGGTGCTGGATCTTGCCGCAGCCCTCGCACTTGAGATTGCAGGCGTAGAGCGGTTCCAACTCGACGATGAGCGGAAACTTGTCCCGCCTGCGGAGCTTCTGTTCAGCCAAGTACGTAGCGACCTTGATGGACTGGCGCAGCGGCATGGCCATCTGGCTCACCTCCGGGGGAGCAGCAAGGAACGGTGCCATTCGTAGAAAGCAGGAAGAACGGAACGCAATACGCGGAACGCTGATATTCCTCCGCGCAATGTGCCGATCCGGACGAGTTCATGTTCTGGAGCGTCCACGACCACCCGGACGGCCGCAACCGGGCGTGGGCCCGTGCGTACGGCGCTCAGGAGCGTGGCCGCGGACTCCATGTCGACCGCGATCGCGCCGGTCGCGAGGAGATCGGACCGCTCCTGACCGCGTACGACATGGTCGGAGCCGGTGAGCGGCCCGGTGTGGACGGTGCGGCCGGGTGCGGCACGCACCAGCTCCTTGACGAGTAGGTCGGTCCCGACGCACGGAACGGTTCCGTCCGGGTCCCGGGTCTCCTCGGCGACGACCAGGTCGCCGGGGTGCATGCCCGGGGCGAGCCCCGCACAGAAACCGGTCGCGACCACGGCCGCCTCGCCGAACGCCGGGTCGGCCAGCACCCGGGAGACGGATCGCTCCGCCGCCTTGGGCCCCATACCGGTACGCAGGACGGTGACCGGCCCGCCCGCGCCGCCACGATCGCCCAGGCGCAGGGCGAAGTGCTCGATGCCGAGCGCGCAGGCGATCAGCAGCGGGACGGAGACGGGCTGGGTGCTCATCAGCCCGCCTCGGCCTTGGAGAACGGTTCTCCGTGGACGTACCGGCCGAGCGCGGTGAGCGGGAAGACCTGCCGGTAGAGGTGGTAGTTGATCGAGAAGTCCCACGGGAAGCCGGTCCCCGTGAAGTACGGCTCGTCCCAGGAGCCGTCCTCGCGCTGTGTGCTCGCGAGCCACTCGATGGCGCGCTCGACGGCCTTGGAGTCCTTCTCGCCGGCCGCGAGCAGGGCCAGCAGCGCCCATGCCGTCTGCGAGGCGGTGGAGGCGCCCTTGCCGCTCCACTTCTTCACGTCGTAGTAGGAGCGCAGGTCCTCGCCCCAGCCGCCGTCGTCGTTCTGTACGGACTCCAGCCAGCCGACGGCCCGGCGGATCGCCGGGTGCGAGCCGGGCAGTCCGGCGGCGGTCAGCGCGGGTAGCACGGACCCCGTACCGTAGATGTAGTTGACGCCCCAGCGCCCGAACCACGAGCCGTCCGGCTCCTGTTCGGCGAGCAGCCACTCGATGCCGCGCCGGGTGCGCGGGTCATGGGCGTAGCCCTCGACCGCCAGCATCTCCACCACGTGGGCGGTGACGTCCGCGGACGGCGGGTCGATGACCTCGCCGAAGTCGCAGAACGGCAGCTTGTTGGGGAACATGCTGGTGTTGTCGACGTCGAAGGCCCCCCAGGCGCCGTTCTTCGACTGCATCCCGAGGTTCCAGCGCACCCCGCGCCCGATCGCCTTCTCCACCCGCTCCGGGTCGTGGTGCCGGATCCGGCGCAGCGCGAGGACGACCTCGGCGGTGTCGTCGATGTCGGGGTAGTTGTCGTTGTGGAACTCGAACGCCCAGCCACCGGGCGGCAGTTGGGGTCTGCGGACCGACCAGTCGCCGGGCCGCACGATCTGCTCGCCGAGCATCCAGTCGGCGGCCTTCACCAACTGCGGGTGGTCGGCGGGGACCCCCGCGTCGGCGAGCGCGATGGCCGCGAGGCAGGTGTCCCACACCGGGGACTGGCAGGCCTCGATCATCCGCGCCCCGTCCTCGCGCCAGACGGTGAAACGGTCCAGCGACGCCAGCCCCTCGCGCATCACGGGGTGTTCGAGGTCGTAGCCGAGCAGGTACAGGGCGATGACCGAGTACACGGCGGGCGGCTGGATGCCGCCCCAGCAGCCGTCGTTCTCCTGCCGCTCGATGATCCAGCGGGCGGCGGAGTTCATCGCCGCCCGGCGCAGAGCGCGCGGGGCGACCTTGCGGTACTGGTGCAGCGCCTTGTCGAGCCGTTCGAAGGCGCCGTCCCAACTCGCCGCGGGGGCCGGCGGCTTGACGGGATTCGGGTTGCGCGGGTCGGTGTGCAGTTCGTCGAGCGGGAAGGGCGCTGGCCGCACCGGGCGCTTCGCGGAGACGATCGTCAGCGGGACGATGGTCTGCCGGGCCCAGCAGCCGAAGTCGTAGATGTTGAGCGGGAACCACTTCGGGAAGTAGATGAGTTCCGGCGGGAGTTCGGGCAGGTCCTCCCATTTCCACCAGCCGAACAGCGCCAGCCAGATGCGGGTGAAGACCCGGGCGGCCGCGATACCGCCCCGCTCGCGGATCCAGGCCGAGGCCTTCGCCATGTGCGGCGCGTCAGGCGCGTCGCCGGCCAGCCGCAGGGCGACGTACGCCTCGATGGTGGTGGAGAGTTCGCCGGGTCCGCCGTAGAAGGTGGCCCAGGTGCCGTCCTCGCGCTGCTCGCCGCGGATGAACAGGGCGGCGGCACGGGTGGTGGCCTCGTCGCGGATCCCCAGGAACTGGCGCAGCAGCAGGTCCTCGGCGTCCATCGTGACGTTCGTCTCGAGGTCGCCCTTCCACCAGCCCTGGGTGTCCTGCCGGGAGAGCAGGAACTCGGTGGCACGCCCCATGGCGTGTACGGCGGCCTCGTGCGTCCCGGCCGCCACGGGGGTGTGAGTCTGTGTTTCGCTGGCCGAGGCTGCGCGGGGCCGCAGTGCCCCGGTGCTTCCGTCGGTCGTCGCTGTCATGGCTTCCCCTTCGTGCAGTCGTACGAGTCGTGCTGCTGTGGGTCCGCCGTCGACCGGTGCTCGTGCGTCCGTAGCACCGGCCGGCGACTACGCGAGGGCTGTTCGACCGATAATGATCATCTCTTCCGTACGACGACGAAGTCGGCGAGCGCCGCGAACTGTGCCCGCACCCGGTCGGGCATCTCGATGGCGTCGAGGGCTTCGATGGCGATGGTGTGCTGGCGGCGGGCCTCCTCGGCGGTCCACTCCCGCCCGCCCGCCTCCTCGATGAGAGCGGCACGGGCCGCGAACTCCTCCTCCGAGAAGTTCTCGAAATCGCTGCTCTTGGCGTCGGCGGCGAGGAGCTCGCCGAGCCGCTCGGAGGCCGGTCCGCTCGCCGCGAGCGCGGCGACGACCGGCAGGGACTTCTTGCGCTGGCGCAGATCGCTCCAGGTCTGCTTGCCGGTGGAGACCGGGTCGCCCCAGATGCCGAGCAGGTCGTCGACGGCCTGGAAGGCGAGGCCCAGGTGGTAGCCGTACTTCTCCAGGGTGTCGGCGGTGCGGTCGTCCGCGCCGCCGAGCACCGCGCCGATGGAGCTGGCGCAGGCGAGCAGGGCGCCGGTCTTGTTGCCCTCCATCTCCAGGCACTCCTCGACGCTGACGCGGTCGCGGTGCTCGTAGGAGATGTCCTGCGCCTGGCCGTCGATGAGGGCGCGGGTCGCGCTGGTAAGGCGGCGGGTGGCGCGGCCCGCCTCGACGGTACCGAGCTCCAGCAGGACCTCGTTGGCCAGGGCGAACAGGGCGTCGCCGACCAGGATCGCCTGGGCGGGGCCGTGCACCTTCCAGACGGTGTCGCGGTGCCGGCGCTGTTCGTCGCCGTCCATCAGGTCGTCGTGCAGCAGGGAGAAGTTGTGGACCAGTTCGACGGCGACCGCTCCGGGAATGCCTGCCTCGGGCCCGGCGCCGGTGACCTCGGCGGAGAGCACGGCAAGGGCGGGACGTACGGCCTTGCCGCCATCGCCGTCGGCGGGATTGCCCTGGGCGTCGATCCAGCCGAAGTGGTAGGCGGAAACAGTGTCCATGGGAGGGGCCAGGCGGTCGATCGCCGCCCGCAGTACCGGTGTGGCCAGGGACCGGCCACGCTCCAGGAGCGCGGTCACGTCCACCGCGGTCCTTCGAGCGGCCATCGAGGCCGGGGGCACAGTGGGCACAGTCTCTCCTCTTGTTGCGGTACCGGGGGTGCGGGGACCTGCCGCGCGCTCATGGAGCATCAGGCCGCCTCCTCGACTTCGAAGAGGTGGCGGGGGCGGGGCCGCCCCAGGGCGCTCAGCACGGCGTCCGCCGCACTCACACCACTGCGGACCGCACTCTCCATGGTCGCGGGCCACCCCGTGGCGGTCCACGCTCCGGCCAAGTAGAGGCCGGGGGCCTTGGTACGGGCGCCGGGCCGCAGCCGTCCGACGCCGGGGGTGGGAGCGAACGTGGCCGTGCGCTCCCTGGTCACGAAGAAGTCCGTCACCTCGGCGCCGCGGGTGCCCGGCAACAGTCGTTCCAGTTCGGGCACATAGCGCCCGCGCAGTTCGGCGACCGGTGCGTCGATCTCGTCCTGCGCCGCCGACTGCGACAGCGCCAGGTACTGACCGTGCTTCAGCCCGGAGGCGTCGGTCCGGTCGAAGACCCACTGCACCGGGGTGCCGAGGGCCGCGAAGAAGGGCTTGTGGAGCACCTTCCGGTCGTACACGACATGGACGTTGAGGATCGGCGCGGTGCCGATCTCCAGCAGCCGTTCCGGTGCGTCGAGGGCTCCGGCGGGCAGCAGATCGTGCGCTTCGCGGTGGGGTACGGCGAGGACGACGGCGTCGGCCTGAAGCGTTTCGCCGGGAACCTGAACGCTCAGGCGCCCGTTGTCGTCAGTAGAGATGGAGGTGACTCGTGTACGGACCTCGGTACGCACGCCCGCGGAGTCGAGCGCCTTGCGGGCCAGTCGGTCATGCAGTTCCCCCAGCGGGACGCGCGCCCAGCCGATGTCGGCCGCGCCCGGGTCGGACAGCAGACCGGTCTTGAACACCATCGCGGCGAGCCCCAGCGAGGCGTCGCCCGCGACCGCGTTGAGGGTGGCGACCCCGACCAGGTCCCACAGGGCCTCGACGGCACGCGCCGACTGACCGTGCGCGGTCAGCCAGCTGCCGAAGTCCTGCGTGTCCAGGGTCGGATCGGCGAGGTCCAGCCCCTTGAGCGCGAGCGCGGCCCGCCCGACCTTGGCGCGTTCGGCGAGCGAGAGATGCGGATACGTGGCCAGGCTGCGCCCCAGATGCAGGGGCACGGGCAGCGCGTCGCGCCGCAGCCTGCCGAGCCGCCGCCCCTCGGGCCTGGCGACATCGAGTACGGGCACGTCGAGACGATCCTGCAACGGCGCAAGCGCCGCTCCCTCGATGCGGTCGAGGAACCAGCGGTAGGCGGTGCAGCAGCGCAGATACACATGCTGTCCGTTGTCGACCGTCAACTCGCCGCGCTGGAAGGAGAAGGCGAGCCCGCCCAGACGCGGCCGGCCTTCGAGCAGGGTGACGCGCACTCCGGCGTCGGCCAGCGCGAGCGCGGCGGTGATCCCGGCGAGCCCACCACCGACCACGACGGCGTCCCGCCCGGAGCGTGGCCCCGGCATGTCCGCGAGCGGCTCCTCGGTCATCGTGCACTCCCCCCTGCGCGGCCGCCGCGATGCTTGAACGGTGCACGGCAGGCCGTCGCAGTCAGGGACGCCGGGCGGCACCGGAGGGTTGCCCGCCGCTTTTCGCCGACGGCATCACCTTGGACCCTTTTGTCCATCAGGCGCGCCTCCTGACGGTCCGCCGGGTCACATGCCGCGCGTCCAGGCCGGACAGGCCGCGCACGGCGACGTACGCCTTCTCGCGCCCGGGCAGCGAGACCCGGCCACGCAGCACCGCCTCCGGATCGCGCTCGATGCGGTCGAGGAGGCGGCGGTAGATGCCGGCCATGGCGGCGACGCAGGCGCCGCTGCGCCGGTCGAGCATGGGGAGCAGCCGGTAGCCCTCGGCGAAAAGGGCGCGGGCCCGACGCACTTCGAAGTGCACGAGACCCGCGAAGTCGGCGCCCTCCGGCGGTTTCGCCCCGCTGAACCCGGCCGAGCAGCCGAACTTGGCCAGGTCGTCGGCGGGTAGATAGGTGCGCCCGCCCTCGGCGTCCTCGCGGACGTCCCGCAGGATGTTGGTGAGCTGAAGCGCGAGCCCTAGCGTGTCGGCATACTCCGGCGCGCGCTCGGCGCCACGCGCCCCCCGCTCCGTACCGAACACCCCGAGCGAGAGCCGCCCGATGGCACCCGCCACACAGCGGCAGTACACCTTCAGGTCGTCCCAGGTCTCATAGGTCTCGCCGCGTACGTCCATCAGCACGCCGTCGATGAGTTCGTCCAGGCCGCCCAGCGGGATGGGGAACTGCTCGGCGGCATGGGTCAGGGCGACCGCCACCGGGTCGGTGTCGTCCTCGTCGACCGCGTCCTGGCGGATCCGGGTCAGCAGCGCCCGGGTGTCCTCGAGTCTGGCGACCTTGACGTCGGGTGCCAGCGCGCCGTCGCCGATGTCGTCGACACGGCGCGAGAACGCGTACAGCGCCGACATCGCGCGCCGCTTGTGCGTGGGCAGCAGCCTGATGCCGTAGGCGAAGTTACGGGCCTGCTGTCCGGTGACGGCCTCGCAGTAGCTGTAGGCGGCGAGTACCGGTGCGGACACGTGTGTGGGAGAGTCCACGGTCCGGATCACCCCTCTCCTCGCAGAGTCAGGCCCGCCTCACGCAGCAACTGGATCCTGCCGGGCTTGGGCGGGCCGGGAAGTACGTCGTATTCGGCGGCGGCGATCGCATGGATTGCCGCCCTTCCCCCCGCCACGAACCCTGCGAGCAACAGCTTCAGCCTGCCGTGGACGCTACCCACCAGGGGGGCGCCTTCATTCAGGAGGTCGCGGGCGCGTTGCGCTTCATATGCAACCAGGGCGCGCACCGATGCGCCCGCGGTTTTCGCGGCGAGATCCGCCTCCTGGACATGAAAGCGCTTCATGTCGGCGGCGGGCAGATAGATGCGGTCGCGGCCGAGGTCCTCGGCGACGTCCTGGAGATGCTCGACGATCTGCAGGGCCGTGCAGATCGCGTCGGAGCGCCTGACCCGCTCGGGGGTCTCGGTGCCGGTGACGGCGAGGACGAGACGGCCGACGGGGTTGGCGGACAGTTCGCAGTACGCAACGAGGTCGTCGTAGGTCTCGTAGCGGGAGACGAGCTGGTCCTGGCGGTTGGCGGCGATCAGGCCGAGAAAGGGCTCCGGCCTCAGCGCGCGGCGCCGGACGGTCGACTGGAGGCGGCGCAGCAGCGGGTGACGCGGCGTCGAATCGAACACGCGGTGAAGGTCGGCCTCGAAGGCGTCCAGCATCAGCAGCCGGTCCTCGGCCTGGGCGGGGGACACGCCGAGCAGCCGGGCGTCGGCGCCGCCGGGGGCGAGATCGCCGTCGCCGATGTCGTCGACGAGGCGGGCGAAGCCGTACACGGCCATGAGGTCGTCGCGCCAGGCCCTGGGCAGGAAGAACGGGGCCACGGGGAAGTTCTCGTCCGTGGCCTTGTCGAGGGTGCCGCGCTCCGGATCACCGGTCGGCGCGGTGCCGGTTCCCGTCACCGTTCACTGCCCGGGGCGGGGACGGCACATGCTGCGTCGACCTGGGGAGTTTCCGTAGCCATTGCCGTCACATCTCCCGTTCTACACCGTCGACCCAATACGCACTATTTCGGACACGCCACCCGGTCCTCAGCGCGGCCGCCCCGGCGTGGGGGTGTCGCGTATTATCGCCCCACTTGCCGCTTATCGGGACCGGTACAGCTTACGTTGTACAACGCAACATGGTCCGTCGGGGTGTCCTGCGCATCACAAGAACACACCGATTGGCACCAAGATTCCTAGAGTCGACCGAAGTTGACGTTTCCTTTGCAGACGCGGAGCCCCGCCGGAAGGGTTCCTGCGGGGCCCTGCGAAGCGTGGTGGGCCTTTCGCCCGGATCCGGGTGGACTACTTGCCCGTGAACTTCTCGTACTCCTTGATGACCTCTTCAGTAGGTCCGTCCATGCGCAGCTCGCCGCGTTCCAGCCACAGGACGCGGTTGCAGGTGTCCCGGATCGACTTGTTGTTGTGACTGACCAGGAACACCGTGCCCGCGCTCTTGCGCAGTTCGCGGATGCGTTCCTCGGAGCGCTTCTGGAACTTGCGGTCACCGGTGGCCAGCGCCTCGTCGATCATCAGGACGTCGTGGTCCTTGGCGGCGGCGATGGAGAAACGCAGCCGGGCCGCCATGCCGGAGGAGTAGGTGCGCATGGGCAGGGTGATGAAGTCACCCTTCTCGTTGATGCCGGAGAACTCGACGATCTCCTCGTAGCGCTCCTTGATCTCCTCGCGGGACATGCCCATGGCGAGCCCGCCCAATATGACGTTCCGTTCGCCGGTGAGGTCGTTCATCAGAGCCGCGTTCACCCCGAGCAGCGAGGGCTGGCCGTCGGTGTAGACCTTGCCGCTCTCGGCGGGGAGCAGACCGGCGATGGCGCGCAGCAGCGTCGACTTGCCGGAGCCGTTGGAGCCGATCAGGCCGACGGCCTCGCCGCGGTAGGCGACGAAGGACACGCCTCGCACGGCGTGCACCTTGCGCACTCCGCGTTCCTCGCCGCGCTTGAGCATGCGACTGAGCGCCGCCGTGGCGCTGCCCTTGCCGGCCTTGGCACCGTTGACGCGGTAGACGATGTGCAGGTCGTCGGCGATGACGGTGGGGATCCGTTCGTCCCTCGGTTGCTCAGCCACGGCCGTACCTCTCCTCCGCCTTCCAGAAGTAGACGAAGCCGCCGACGGCGAGCAGCACGGACCAGCCGAGCGCGGCCGCCCACACATGCTCCGGGAGGTTCTCGGAGCCGTAGCCGTCGATGAGCGCGAAGCGCATCAGGTCCATGTAGATGGCGGCCGGGTTCCACTGCAGGACGTTGGCGATCCACTGGGGCTTGTCGGCCAGCATGATCGGGATGGAGTACATCACGCCGGACGCGTACATCCATGTACGCATCACGAACGGCATCAGCTGCGCGAGGTCCGGGGTCTTGGAGCCGGCCCGGGCCATGATCAGCGCGAGGCCGGTGTTGAAGAGGAACTGCAGGGCGAGCGCCGGGACGATCAGGGCCCAGGACAGGTCCGGGAAGCTGCCGAAGATCATGGTGATGGCGAACAGCACGATCATCGAGTAGAGCAGCTGCTGGAGCTGCTGGAGCGCGAAGGACACCGGCAGCGAGGCGCGCGGGAAGTGCAGGGCGCGGACCAGGCCGAGGTTGCCGGAGATCGCGCGGACGCCCGCCAGCACCGAGCTCTGGGTGAAGCTGAACACGAAGACGCCGGTGACCAGGAACGGGATGTACACCTCGCGGGACATGCCCCGGTCGGCCTCGAGGATGACGCCGAAGATGAAGAAGTACACGGCCGCGTTCAGCAGCGGCGTGACCACCTGCCAGAGCTGGCCGAGCTTCGCCTGGCTGTACTGAGCGGTCAGCTTCGCCCGGGAGAAGGCGAGAATGAAGTGACGCCGGTCCCAGAGCTGGCGGACGTATTCCACGAGTGAGGGGCGGGCGCCGCTCACGGACAGTCCGTACTTCGCGGCGAGCTGGGCCGCGGTCAGTCGCTCGTCGGGCGACGGAGCCGCGCTCACCGCGACTCCACCGTCGTGCGTTGTCTCACTCACCAAAAGAAACTTTCGTCTTCGAGATGCGCAGCCTGTGCGGGCAGGGCATGAGCCGGCGGCCGTGGGTGACGGCCGGGTGCTCTCAGGACCGAGCTTGTCAGATGACGGGGGGTCGGCCCAGTCGAGTCAGCCGCCACACCGTACGCCACTTCATGGGCCTGCGGGGCCCGCACCCGGTCGTCCAGCCTTCCCGGAATCCGCCGAACCACGCCCGGAGCGCGGGCCGCGTGGGGCGGCGCAGCAGGGTGAGCAGCATCCAGACGCCCAGGTAGACGGGGACCAGGGGGGCGGGAAGGTTGCGGCGGGCGAGCCAGACGCGGTTGCGGGCGACCATGCGGTGATAGACCGCGTGCCGCGAGGGCGCGGTCGTCGGGTGGTACAGCACCATGTCGGACCGGTAGTCGATCATCCAGCCCGCGTCGAGGGCCCGCCATGCGAGGTCGGTTTCCTCGTGTGCGTAGAAGAATTCGTCCGGGAGCCCGCCGACTTCGGCGAGAACCTGGGTGCGTACGGCGTTGGCGCCGCCGAGGAACGTGGTGACCCGGGAGGAGCGCAGCGGGTCGGAGGCACGCAGCCTGGGCACATGACGGCGCTGGGTCTCGCCGGTGTCCGGGTCGGCGATGCGGAAGCTGATGATGCCGAGCTTGGGGTCGGCCGCGAAGGCCCGGCGGCACAGCTCGGCGGTGTCGTGGTGGGCGAGCAGGCCGTCGTCGTCGAGGAAGAGCAATATGTCGACATCCCGGCCACTGGGCCCGAAAGCCTCGATGCCGACGTTGCGGCCGCCGGGGATGCCGAGGTTCTCGGGCAGCTCGATCGTGCGGACGCCGTCGGGGACGTCGGGGACGGGTGAGCCGTTGCCGACGACGACCGCCTCGACCGGGTCGCCGTCCTGCTTGGCGACCGAGTCGAGCAGGGCCCTGAGCTCCTCGGGGCGGTTGCCCATGGTGATGATGACCGCCCCGACCTTCATCCCGGGGCTCACCGGAGCCTGCTCGACGCGAGGATGGAGACCAGGTGCAGCAGGGTCTGCACCAGCGCGATACCGGCCAGCACCGCGACGCCGAGCCGGGAGAAGAACAGGTCGCCGCGCATCGTGTCCAGGACGGCCAGGACCAGGATCAGCAGGGACGCCTCGATGCCGAGCACCAGCCGGTGGAAGTTCAGCGCCGCGGCCGCTCTGCGGGCCAGCGCCATGCCGGAGGAACGGGGCTCGGACGCCGCCTCCTTGACCGGCGGCAGTCCGCCCTGGTGGCGGGCGACGCCGACGAGGTCGGTCTCGGCCTTGATCAGGATCGCGCCGAGGGCGGCCAGGGTGCCGAGGAACGCCCACAGCCAGTCGACGCGCCCGGAGCCCCACAGGTCGGCGGCGCGCAGGCCGAAGCCGACGAGCACCGCGGCATCGCACAGATAGGCGCCGACCCGGTCCAGGTAGACCCCGCCGAGCGAGAACTGCTGCTTCCAGCGCGCGACTTCGCCGTCGACGCAGTCGAGCAGCAGATAGAGCTGGACCATCAGCACGCCGAGCACGGCGCCCGCGATCCCCGGCACCAGCAGGGCGGGGGCCGCGAGCACGCCGCAGAGGGTCATCAGGTACGTGAGCTGGTTGGGCGTGACCTTGGTGGTCACCAGGGAACGCGTGATCCGCAGGGACACCTCGCGCATGTAGAGGCGTCCCGCCCAGTGCTCACCGCTGCGCCGGTCCTTGACCCCGGCGGGGTGCACGACCGGGCGGAGTTCAGCTACCGATGGCCTTGACATAGTCGGCGTAGGTGTCCTTGATCTGGTCGGTGGTGAGGTCGAGGTGTTCGAGGATCGTGTAGCGGCCGGGCCGGGTCTGGGGGGCGAACTCCACGACCTCGATGAACTCCTCGGTCGTGAAGCCGATCTCCTCCGGCAGCACCGGCAGTCCGTGCCGGCGCAGCACCCCGGCCATGTGGACCGACTCCTCGTGGGCTCCGCGCAGCCACATCGCGAAGGCGGCGCCGAGCCCGCACTGCTCGCCGTGGGCGGCGGCGCGGCGCGGGTGGAGCAGGTCGAAGGCGTGGTTGATCTCGTGGCAGGCCCCGGAGGACGGGCGGGAGTCGCCCGACACGGACATGGCGATGCCGCTGAGCACCAGCGCCTCGGCGAGCACCTGGAGGAAGTCGTTGTCCCCGATGCCGCCGGGGTGTCTGAGCACGGCCTCGCCGGCCTGGCGGGCCATGGCCGCGGCGAGGCCGTCGATCTTCTCGCCCTTGACGCGGACCGCGAGTTCCCAGTCGGCGATCGCCGAGATGTTGGAGATCGCGTCGCCGATGCCGGCGCGCACGAACCGGGCCGGTGCCTCGCGGATCACATCCAGGTCGATGACGACGGCGATCGGGTTGGGCACACCGTACGAACCGCGGCCCGCGTCGTTGTCGAGGGTCGCGACCGGCGAGCAGAGGCCGTCGTGCGCGAGGTTGGTCGGTACGGCGACCAGCGGCAGGCCGACCCGCGCCGCGGCGAACTTGGCACAGTCGATGATCTTGCCGCCGCCGAGCCCGACGACCGCGTCATAGCGGCCGGCCTTCATCTCGGCGGCCAGCCGGATCGCGTCGTCGAGGGTGCCGCCGTCCACCTCGTACCAGGTGGCGCCCGGCAGCGAGGGGGCGATGCGCTCGCGCAGCTTGGCGCCGGAGCCGCCGCTGACCGCGACGGCGAGCTTGCCGGAGTGCGAGATGCGCTCGTCGGCGAGCACGTCGCCCAGGTCGTCGAGGGCACCCGGACGGATGTCGACGACGACCGGGGAGGGGATGAGCCTGGTCAGTAGCGGCACGCGATCTCCCGTCCCCGGGCGAGATCGGCGTGGTTGTCGATCTCGACCCAATTGACGTCGCCGATCGGTGCGGCATCGATGGTGAAGCCGACGTTGATCAGCTCCTGGTAGGCGTGCTCGTAGAACTGCTGCGGGTCGGCCTGCCACACGGTCTTCAGCGCGTCGACCAGCTCGGGGACGGCCTCGCCCTCGATGAGGGTGACGCCGATGTACTCGCCGGTCGCCTCGGCCGGGTCCATCAGCTTGGTGATCCGCTGGACGCCCAGGTCGGGATCGACGACGACCTTCATCTCCTCGTCCCCGAGGGGTTTGACCGTATCGACGGCCAGAATGATCTGCTTGAAGTCGTCGCGGGCGGCGAGCAGCGTCTTCTCGACGGAGACCGGGTGGACGGTGTCGCCGTTGGCGAGGATCACGCCGTCCTTGAGGGCGTCACGGCCGCACCACAGGGAGTAGGCGTTGTTCCACTCCTCGGCCTTGTCGTTGTCGATGAGCGTGAGCGTGAGGCCGTACTTCGCTTCGAGGGCGGCCCTGCGCTCGTACACGGCCTCCTTGCGGTAGCCGACGATGACCGCGGCCTCGGTGAGGCCGATCTCGGCGAAGTTGGCGAGGGTGAGGTCCAGCACGGTCGGTTCGCCCTCGATGCCCGCGGGCCCCACCGGCACCAGTGCCTTCGGCAAGGTGTCGGTGTAGGGGCGCAGACGCCGTCCGGCGCCTGCCGCCAGCACGAGGCCGATCATGCGGGTTCTCCTTCGTCGTGTACGGCGGGTGCGCCGCCCAAATGGGAGGCCACCCAGAAGCGGATGCTCTCGACGAGCACCACCAGGGCGACGGCCCCGGCGAGGACCGTGAGCGCGACCTCGAACTGCGCGCCGGTGAGCAGCGCGGCCAGCACGACGACCACCAGCGTCCGGCCCTCGTGCCCCCCGACCGCCCGCACCAGCCACTTCGGCGGGGCGCCCGCGTCGCCGCGGATGCGATAGACCGTGTCGTAGTGATGGTAGGCGACAGCGGCCACCAGGCCGAAAGCCGCGGGAAGCGCTCCGTTCACCTTTGATTCAGCCGCCAGGATGAGGACGGTCCCGTATTCAGCGGCGCGGAAGACAGGCGGAACCAGCCAGTCCAGAGTGCCTTTGAGCGGGTTCTGGACGGCGACGGCGGACAGGACGACGTAGGCGACGGCGCACAGAACGGTCTGCCATCCGGCGCCCCAAAGTGCGGCGGAGATCACCACCAGGAGACCGCCGGCAAAAGCGGCGTAATAACCACCACGGGGATAAGTGCCACGCCCCGCGCGAAGGATCAGTTCGGTGAGCGGACCGGAGTCCGCGAGGTCCGCGAGCGCCTGCGCCGCCCGGTCCGTGCGCCGAGCCTTGCGCGTCAGCGAGCGCAGCACGCGGCCCGCCGTGGTGTACGTCGCCGCGAAGGCGCACCCGATGAGCAGCGCGTAGAAGGTGATGCGCGGCGTGGTGACCGCCGTCAGGACCGCGATCATCGCCCAGCGTTCGCCGATCGGCAGGACGATCATCCGGCGTACCCAGACCGTCCAGCCGACGCTGTCGAGCTTGCCCGAAAGGGCCGCGGTGGGGCTGGTGTTGGCGGTGGCGTCGTGGTTCGCCTCGTTGAAGGAGAAGTCGACGACGTGCCGGCAGGTCTGGAGGACCATCGCGCCCAGCGCCAGGGCCCATACGTCGTCGCCGCCGCGGGCCGCGCCGAGGGCGAGGCCCGCGTAGTAGGCGTACTCCTTGGCCCGGTCGAAGGTGGCGTCCAGCCAGGCGCCGAGCGTCGAGTACTGCAGGGAGTAGCGGGCGAGCTGTCCGTCGGCGCAGTCCAGGACGAAGGAGAAGAGGAGCAGCAGGCCGGCGGCTATGAATCCGCCCCGGGTGCCGGTGGCCGCGCAGCCGGCCGCGATGAGCGCGGTGAGCAGGGAGGCGGTGGTGACCTGGTTCGGGGTGAGGCCGCGGCGGGCGCACCAGCGGGCCAGATAGCGCGAGTACGGGCTGATGCAGAAGGTCGTGAAGAAGCCGTCGCGGGCCTTCACGGCCGACTTCAGGCGTACGGCCTCGTCGTCGACGGCGGCGACGGCCTGCCGCGCCTCGTTGCGGGCCTGCGGGTCGGCCGGAACGGCGGCGACGAGGCTGCCGAGGTCCGGGCGGTGCACGTCGGCGTCGAGGGCGGCGGCGACGCGGTCGGCGAGGCTGTCCACCAGCAGCGCGCCGCGGGCGGCGTTCTCGTGGGCCATCGCCCGGGTCAGCGCCTGACGGGCGCCGGGCTGGGCGGTCACGGCACCCGGGATCGCGGCGAGCGGGAAGCGCGGGTCGGTGAGGCCGAGGCGCAGGGCGTGCAGATGGCCGACGAAGCGGGTGTCGACGACGGCGACCCGCTGGTCACCGGGGACCTCGGCGAGCAGCGTCGACGCGTCGGCGGCGTCGGACGCGGTCCGCACCTCGAAGCCGAGCGACCGCAGATCACCCTCGATCGACGATCCGGGGACCGGCTGACCGGTGAGGATGGCGGTCGACAACCGAACTCACTCCCTGGGGCTGCCGACGCTCCGCGCCGGTCACGTACATGGTGGGGGCGCCCTTGGCTGCACCAGGCGGGCGGCATGTCGGCAGAGGCTATCGGATGATGGGAAGGTCGTGTTCACCGACCGTTCATGGTCCGGTCGACACGATCTGCCTTCGCCTTTGCCGTGATCATCATCGCGGATCGCATGCCCGGGACACAAAATCGCGGTCGCAGAACGGATATTCGCGACAGGGAACGGCGGACGGCCACGCATGGCTCAAACCGATCGCCGACCGACTGACCTGCACTTCGTTTGCGCAGGTCAGAGCATATGACAACGGTGTTCAGTGCCGCGTTGCCCGATACCCCCCGCCCGTAGTTCACTGTGATCCCGGACGGAACACAGGAGGGCTGCCGCCATGGGGGCTGGGCACGATCACGGGCATGCGCACGGCGCATCCGCCGGCGGTACGGCGACCGCCGCGTACCGCGGCCGACTGCGCGTCGCGCTGTCGATCACGCTCGGCGTCATGGTGGTCGAGATCGTCGGCGGCATCGTCGCCGACTCGCTCGCCCTCGTCGCCGACGCGGCGCACATGGCGACGGACGCGCTGGGCCTCGGCATGGCCCTTCTCGCGATCCACTTCTCGGGCCGCCCGGCCACCGGCAAGCGCACCTTCGGGTACGCCCGCGCCGAGATCCTCGCCGCCCTCGCCAACTGTCTGCTGCTGCTCGGGGTCGGCGGCTATGTGCTGTTCGAGGCGATCCAGCGGTTCTTCACGCCGGCCGGCACCGAGGGCGGCCCGATGATCGTGTTCGGCCTGATCGGTCTGGTCGCGAACCTGGTGTCGCTGTCGCTGCTCATGCGCGGTCAGAAGGAGAGCCTGAACGTGCGCGGGGCGTTCCTGGAGGTGGCGGCGGACGCGCTGGGCTCGGTCGCGGTGCTGATCTCCGCGGCCGTGATCCTCACCACGGGCTGGCAGGCCGCCGACCCGATCGCCTCGCTGGTCATCGGCCTGATGATCGTGCCCCGGACCATGAAGCTGCTGCGCGAGACCCTCGACGTCCTGCTGGAGTCGGCCCCGAAGGACGTCGACATGGCGGAGGTACGGGCGCACATACTGGCCCTCGACGGCGTCGAGGACGTCCACGACCTGCACGCCTGGACGATCACCTCCGGCATGCCGGTCCTGTCCGTACACGTCGTCGTGCGCTCCGACGTGCTGAACGCGATCGGCCACGAGAAGATGCTGCACGAGCTCCAGGGCTGCCTCGGCGACCACTTCGACGTCGAGCACTGCACGTTCCAGCTGGAGCCCCACGGTCACGCGGAGCATGAGGCACGGCTCTGCCACTGAGACCGGCGCGCGGGAAGCACATCGGCAACCCGCGCGCGTGCGGCGCGTTCGTAACCGGCGCACGTGGAGCGCATCGGTCCGGCGCGCGCTTGCGTCCTCCCTCTCACAGCCCCACCCGGGGCGGTTCTCCGCCCGGGACGCCGGGCACGATCAACAACCGGGCCCCCGCCCGGCGCGGACATGCGGGCGTGCTGCGAAGTGCCGGGAGTGCCGGATTCGTACGGCACACTTGGGGCGCGAAGACCGATGCGAAGGATGGGTATGCCGATCACACCTGCCACCGCGACGCACAGCTCGTCGAACGGCACCGCGGACGCGATCTTGCTGGAACTGGTCGACGAGAAGGGCGTGACGATCGGCACCGCGGAGAAGCTCGCCGCCCATCAGCCGCCAGGGCAGCTGCACCGCGCCTTCTCCGTCTTCCTCTTCGACGACCACGGCCGGCTGCTGCTCCAGCAGCGGGCGCTGGGCAAGTACCACTCCCCCGGCGTGTGGTCCAACACCTGCTGCGGCCACCCCTACCCGGGCGAGGCCCCCTTCGCGGCGGCGGCCCGGCGGACGTACGAGGAGCTGGGCGCCTCGCCCTCGCTGCTCGCCGAGGCGGGCACGGTCCGCTACAACCACCCGGACCCGGCCTCGGGGCTGGTGGAGCAGGAGTACAACCACCTCTTCGTCGGCATGATGCAGGCGCCGCTGCGGCCCGACCCGGAGGAGGTCGGCGCGACGGCCTTCGTGACCCCGGCCGAGCTGGCGGAGCGGCACGCGAAGGACGTGTTCTCCTCCTGGTTCATGACCGTGCTGGACGCGGCCCGTCCCGCGGTCAGAGAGCTGACGGGCCCGTCGGCCGGCTGGTGAGCGGGGTTACAGCACGCGCGCGGGGGTGAGCGGCAGGGCGGCCCAGATCACCTTGCCGCCGCTCGCGGTGTGCTCGACGTCGCACACCCCGCCCGCCTCCCGGGCGATCTCGCGCACCAGCAGCAGCC
Organism: Streptomyces sp. GESEQ-4; assembly: GCF_017948455.1. Classification (GTDB taxonomy): domain Bacteria; phylum Actinomycetota; class Actinomycetes; order Streptomycetales; family Streptomycetaceae; genus Streptomyces. The sequence continues at coordinate 246,528 of NZ_JAFFSU010000008.1, read as the reverse complement.
CCCGGCCGCCCGTCTGGCCGTGGTCGGCCTCCAGGGCGGTGGGGCGGTAGGGGTGGTTGTCCTCCACCGACACCCGCACCCACTCGGCGCCCACGGCGACCTCCACGGCTAGCATCGGTGACAGCAGCGCCGCATGCCGCACGGCATTCGTGACCAGCTCCGAGACGATCAGCAGTAGGCCCTGGACCAGGTCGTCCGAGACCGGCACCCTCTGACGGAAGAGCAGGTCCCGCACGGCGTGCCGGGCCTGCGGGACCGACACGTCGACAGCCGGAGCGGTGAACCGCCAGACCCCCTCGTACGGCAGCGGATCGGGCCCGTGGTCATCCATGGTCCGGTCGCCACCCTTGCGCTCGATTGTCACCACACCTTGAGTGTTGGCACCCGGTCACCGCGGCCCCGAGGACTGAACAGAAGTCAGCTGATATCGAGCGGTTCTGATCGTTGGCGTATGACACGGTCAGTTGTGGGACTGCTCCTGACCCCCCTTGTGCCGACTTCACAAACTATTCGGGTTGTACGGGCGGATAGCATCCGGCGCATGGAGCCGCAGCTGCTGCACGGTGTCACCGACTCGGTGGCCACCGTCGTCATCCGTCATCCGGCCAAGCGCAACGCCATGACCGCCGACATGTGGCGGTCGCTGCCGCCGCTGCTCGACCGGCTGGCCGCCGACCCGGACGTACGGGCCCTGGTGCTGACCGGCGAGGGCGGGACGTTCTGTGCCGGGGCCGACATCTCCACGCTCCGGGGGTCGCCGGACGAGGCGCAGGGCCTCGCGGTGGATGCGGAGGACGCCCTTGCCGCGTTTCCGAAGCCGACGCTGGCGGCGGTCCGCGGGCACTGTGTGGGCGGTGGCTCGCAGCTGGCGGCGGCCTGTGATCTGCGGTTCGCCGAGGAGGGCGCGCTGTTCGGGGTGACGCCGGCGAAGCTGGGGATCGTGTATCCGGCGTCCTCCACGCGGCGGTTGGTGTCGCTGGTGGGTCCGGCGACGGCCAAGTACCTGCTGTTCTCGGGCGAGTTGATCGACGCGGAGCGGGCGCTGCGCACCGGTCTGGTCGACGAGGTGCTGCCCGAGGGCGAACTCGACAAGCGGGTCGCGGAGTTCGCCCGGATCCTGGTCTCCCGGTCCCAGCTGACACAGGCCGCGGCGAAGGAGTTCGCGAACGGGCGCACCGACCGGGACACCCACTGGGCCGAGCAGGCGCGCGGCAGCGGCGACACCGCGGAGGGCGTCGCCGCGTTCCTGGAGCGCAGGCCGCCGCGCTTCACCTGGACTACGTCATGATGAACCGGCTGCGCGAGCGGAGGGCGTCGACGATGTGCGCGGGCGCCTTCTGCGGTGACCCGGCGTCGTACGGCGGCTGAGGGTCGTACTCCGTGGCCAGTTGTACGGCTTGGGCGTGGTCGTCGCCGGCGATGCGCCCGAGCAGGGTGAGCGCCATGTCGATGCCGGACGAGACGCCGGCCGCGGTGACGTACTTGCTGTCGAGGACGACCCGCTCCCCCGTCGGTTCGGCGCCGAACCGCTTCAGCTGCTCCAGCGCCAGCCAGTGCGAGGTCGCCCGGCGGCCCCGGAGGAGTCCGGCGGCGGCGAGCAGCAGGGAGCCCGTGCACACGGAGGTGGTCCAGGTGCTGGTGGCGTCGACCGCGCGCAGCCAGTCCAGCAGGTGACCGTCCTCCATCAGCGCGCCCTGGCCGGGACCGCCGGCCACCACCACGATGTCGGGCCTGGGCACCTCGTCCAGGGCCTTGTCGGCGATGAGGGCGAGGGCTCCGTTGTCCGAGCGGACGGGTCCGGCCTCCTTGGCGACGAAGACGGTCTCCGCGTCCGGTGTGCGGGACAGGATCTCGTAGGGGCCGACGGCGTCGAGGGCGGTGAACCGGTCGAACACGACCAGGGCGATCTGCATCGGATTCCTTTCGGCGGGCGTTCAACGGGCGGGTGCGGGGCGGAAGCGGCGGCGGTACTCGGCCGGGGCCGTCCCCAGGGACTTCACGAAGGCACGCCGCATGGCCTCGGGGGTGCCGTAGCCGCTGGTGCGCGATATCTCCTCGATGCCGTAGCTCGTGTCCTCCAGCAGGCGGCGGGCGTGTTCGAGGCGGACGCGGTCGACGTACCGGCCTGGGGTCATGCCGGTCTCGGTCTGGAAGGCGCGGGCGAAGTGGCGGGGCGAGAGGCGGGCGCGGGCGGCCAGTGACTCGACGGTCAGATCGGCGTCCGGATGCTCGGTGATCCACTGCTGGACCTCGCGGAGCGGTTCGCGCTGTGCGGTCTGGGCGGCGAGCTGGGCGCTGAACTGGGCCTGGTTCCCCGGGCGGCGTAGGAAGACCACCAGGTGGCGGGCGATCGTCAGGGCCACCTCACGTCCCAGGTCCTCCTCGACCAGGGCGAGCGCGAGGTCGATGCCGGAGGTGACACCCGCCGACGTGGACACCTGGCCGTCGCGGATGTAGATGGGGTCGGCGTCGACCCGCACGGCCGGGTGGTCGCAGGCCAGCTTGTCGGCGTACGCCCAGTGGGTCGTGGCGCGGCGGCCGTCCAGGAGGCCCGCCTCGGCGAGCAGGATCGCCCCGGTGCAGACGGAGACCAGGCGTTCGGCACGCGGGCCGTGCTCGCGTAGCCAGTCGGCGAGACGCACGTCCGGGCGGCGGGTGCCCTGACCGCCGGGGACGAGGAGGGTGTGCGGGTCGGGTACCGCGTCCAGGGCCCCGTCCGGTACGAGGGTCAGGCCGCTGGACGTACGCACGGGGGCGCCGTCCAGGGAGGCCGTACGGATGCGATACGTCCCCGGCGTGTGTTTCTCCGCCCCCGCGAAGACCTCCACCGGGCCGGTGACATCGAGGCTCTGCACGCCGTCGAAGAGGAGGACGAGAACGGTTCGCTGCGCCATGCCACCGATTCTGGGTGAGCCTGAAGATGGCCGCAATGACGAGTTCCCCACCTTTTCCGCCCTCGGCCAGGGGACTGTGGAGCACGAACCGACCGGTCAGTAATGTTCGCGGCATGACTGTTGCCACCATCGATCCGCGCGCCGGCCGGCGCTGCCACAACGCGCTCAACGCCCTGCACTCCGCGCACTACTTCGCACCCGAGGTCGGCAAGGAGCTGGGCGCGCTCGGGGTCACGGACCCCAGGGCCGTCAATTTCGCCGTGCGGGCGGCCGCGTTGGGTCCGGTGGGGCCCGGGACGGTGGCGGCGACGTTCTACAACTACAAGTACGAGCTGGTGGCCCGGCATGTGCCGGCGGTGTGGGCGATCGCCTCACCCGACGCCGTTCTGGCGGCACGCGCGCGTGGGGTCGATTCCGCGCTGCGCCGCCTCCTGGGTGAGCAGGTGGTGACCTCGCCGGAGATGGCGGAGGCCGCGCGTCTCGCACTGCGGGCGGCCGAGGCCTGTACACGCGGCGCCCGGCCGCTGTACGCCGCCCACGCCGACCTGCCGGTGCCCGAGGAACCGCATCTGGCGTACTGGCACGCGGCGACGCTGCTGCGCGAGCACCGGGGCGACGGGCATCTCACGGTGCTGGTGTCGGCCGGGCTCGACGGTCTGGAGGCGCTGGCGACCCACACGGCGACCGGCAAGGGCTTCTCGCCGAAGTGGGTGTTCGGCACGCGTGGCTGGCGCCAGGAGGAGTGGGACGCGGCGAAGGGACGGCTGCGGGAGCGCGGGCTGGTGGACGCGGCGGGCGAGCTGACCGAGCAGGGGGTCGCGCTCCGGGCGGAGATCGAGCAGGAGACCGACCGGCTGGACCGTGCGCCCTACGAGCACCTGGGAGCCGAGGATGTGCAGCGGCTGACGGAGCTGGCAACCGGGTTCGCCCGCGCCGTGGTCGCCGCCGGGGCGTTCCCCGAGGATCTGTTCGGCAAGGGCTGAGCCGGCCGCCGGGCATGGCGTGACCTGGGCGAGGTACTCGGTCTTTCCCGGCCACCGGGGCCGGATGAGAAAGGGGATGCCCATGCTCCGTGCGATTGCTGACGTGTTGCGACAGATCGGTGGGGCCATCGCCACCGTGGTGACGCTGCCTTTCCGGGCGGTGGCCCGGCTGCTGGGCGGCGCCTCGGGCGGCGCGCGGCGACGCAGGGTCTGATCTCGCCCGCTTCTGACCTCACGCCCGCTTCGACAGGGCCGGGGTGCCGCCCCGATCCCCGATTGTCGGTGTCACCTGCCACAATTGCCGCGCAACCTCAGTGAGAAGGCGGTACGGGATCGTGACGACACCCGGGTCCATCGAAGCAGGGTCCATCGAAGGCAGGATCGCCGAGGAGCTCGGCGTACGGGAGCGGCAGGTCAAGGCTGCCGTGGAGTTGCTCGACGGCGGTTCGACGGTGCCCTTCATCGCCCGCTACCGCAAGGAAGCGACCGAGATGCTCGACGATGCGCAGCTGCGCACGCTCGAGGAGCGGCTGCGCTATCTGCGGGAGCTGGAGGAGCGGCGGGCGGCGATCCTCGACTCGGTGCGCGAGCAGGGCAAGCTCACCGACGAGTTGGAGGCGCGGATCCGCGGCGCCGAGACCAAGGCGCGGCTCGAGGACATCTACCTGCCGTTCAAGCCGAAGCGGCGGACCAAGGCGCAGATCGCGCGTGAGGCCGGGCTGGAGCCCCTCGCGGAGGGCCTGCTCGGCGATCCGACGATCGAGCCCCTGGCCGCCGCGGCGGCGTTCGTCGACGCGGACAAGGGAGTCGCCGATCTGCAGGCCGCCCTGGACGGCGCGCGGGCGATCCTCACCGAGCGGTTCTCGGAGGACGCCGACCTGATCGGCGAGCTGCGCGAGCGCATGTGGGTGCGCGGGCGGCTGGCCGCCAAGGTGCGGGAGGGCAAGGAGGAGGCGGGCGCCAAGTTCTCCGACTACTTCGACTTCGCCGAGCCGTTCACCGCATTGCCCTCGCACCGGATCCTCGCCATGCTGCGCGGCGAGAAGGAGGAGGTCCTCGACCTCGTCCTGGAGCCGGAGGAGCCCACAGACGGGCCGTCGTCTTACGAGGGGATGATCGCCGCGAAGTTCGGCGTCACCGATCGCGGCCGCCCCGGCGACAAGTGGCTCACGGACACGGTCCGCTGGGCCTGGCGCACCCGCATCCTCGTCCACCTCGGCCTCGACCTGCGCCTTCGGCTGCGTACGGCCGCCGAGGACGAGGCGGTCAACGTCTTCGCCGCCAACCTGCGCGACCTGCTGCTCGCCGCCCCGGCCGGCACGCGCTCGACGCTGGGGCTGGACCCGGGCTTCCGTACGGGTGTGAAGGTCGCCGTCGTCGACGCCACCGGCAAGGTCGTGGCGACCGACGTGATCCACCCGCACGTCCCGGCGAACCGGTGGGACGAGGCGATCGCCAAGCTGGCGCGGCTGGCGAAGGAGCACGCGGTCGAGCTGATCGCGATCGGCAACGGCACGGCCTCCCGGGAGACCGACAAGCTCGCCGGTGAACTGATCACCAAGCACCCGGAGTTGAAGCTCACCAAGGTGATGGTGTCCGAGGCGGGCGCCTCCGTGTACTCGGCCTCCGCCTTCGCCTCGCAGGAGCTGCCGGACATGGACGTGTCCCTGCGCGGTGCGGTGTCGATCGCGCGCCGGCTCCAGGACCCGCTGGCCGAGCTGGTGAAGATCGACCCGAAGTCGATCGGTGTCGGCCAGTACCAGCACGACCTGTCCGAAGTGAAGCTGTCGCGCTCGCTGGACGCGGTGGTCGAGGACTGCGTGAACGGCGTCGGGGTCGACGTCAACACGGCCTCCGCGCCCCTCCTCGCGCGCGTGTCCGGCATCTCCTCCGGGCTCGCCGAGAACATCGTGTCGCACCGTGACACCAACGGCCCGTTCAAGTCGCGGTCCGAGCTGAAGGGCGTGGCACGGCTCGGTCCGAAGGCGTACGAGCAGTGCGCGGGCTTCCTGCGGATCCGGGGCGGCCACGACCCGCTGGACGCGTCGAGCGTTCACCCCGAGGCCTATCCCGTCGTACGGCGGATGGTGCAGACGTCCGGACAGGAGGTCGCCTCGCTCGTCGGCAACACGGCTGTGCTGCGGTCGCTGAAGCCGCAGGAGTTCGTCGACGAGACCTTCGGTCTGCCGACCGTCACCGACATCCTCAAGGAACTGGAGAAGCCGGGCCGCGACCCGCGGCCCGCGTTCAAGACCGCCACCTTCAAGGAGGGCGTCGAGAAGATCTCCGACCTGTCCTCCGGGATGGTCCTCGAAGGGGTCGTGACGAACGTGGCGGCCTTCGGGGCGTTCGTCGACATCGGTGTGCACCAGGACGGGCTGGTGCATGTGTCCGCGATGTCGAAGACGTTCGTCAAGGATCCGCGGGATGTGGTCAAGCCCGGCGACATCGTCAAGGTGAAGGTCCTGGACATTGACATCCCGCGCAAGCGGATCTCCCTGACGCTGCGGCTGGACGACGAGAGCGCTCCGCAGGGCGGCGGACAGGGCGAGGGCGGCGAGCGGCGACAGCGGGGTGGGCGTCCTCCGCAGCAGCGGCAGGGCCGGGGCGGCGGTGGTGGAGGCGGCTCGCGTCAGGCGGCGCCGCCGCCGGGCAACAGCGCGATGGCCGATGCACTTCGCCGGGCCGGCCTGGTCGATCGCAAGGATGGGCGGCGTTGAGTTGACCGTCTGAGGGTTGTGGGGAGCTGCGGGTCCGTTGTGGCTGGTCGCGCAGTTCCCCGCGCCCCTACGGGGCGCGGTCAGAGCGCTGCGGATCTAGAGTGACCGTATGCCGACGTCGCGCGTCATCACCTGGGGAGTCTCGGAGAGCAAAGGCATCGAGACCGCCTGGATCGAGCTGACCGACGGTGCCCTGCGGGCCCGTGGCCGGGCGGTGGGGACGGTTCCGCAGCCGTACTGGATCTCGTACGAACTCGACACCGCCGACGGCTTCGTGACCCGGCGGCTGCGGGTCACGGCCGAGACCCACTCCGGCACACAGGATCTCGATCTGCGGCATGACGGTGAGGGCCGGTGGACCGCGGACGGCGAGCGGTTGCCCGGCATCGACGGTGCCCTCGACTGCGACCTCGGCCTCTGCCCGCTCACCAACACGATGCCGGTGCTGCGGCACGGGCTCCATCGCACGCCGGGTGAGGAGGACTTCCTCATGGCCTGGGTCTCGGTGCCGGACCTGACCGTCCAGCCGTCACCGCAGCGCTACACCCACCTCGACCGCGGACGCGTCCGCTTCACCTCGGGCGACTTCCGCAGCAACCTCGTCTTCGACGCGGACGGCTTGGTCGTCGACTATCCGGGGCTGGCCACACGTCTGACCGGTTCTGCAACCCCCTAGGGGCGCGGGGAACTGCGCGACCAGCCACGACGGCGCCGCAGACGAAAGACAACACATCGCGGCACTACCCAGCGGAGCGCTAGCGCTCGGTCACCTTGCCGTCCGCTACCTCCACCCGGCGCGTCACATGAACGGCCTCCAGCATGCGCCGATCGTGAGTGACCAAAAGCAGCGTGCCCTCGTACGAATCCAGAGCCGACTCCAGTTGCTCGATGGCCGGCAGGTCGAGGTGGTTGGTCGGCTCGTCCAAGACCAGGAGATTGACGCCCCGTCCCTGGAGCAGGGCGAGCGCCGCTCTGGTCCGCTCACCCGGTGACAGCGTGGCCGCCGCGCGCAATACGTGGTCCGACTTCAGGCCGAACTTGGCGAGCAGCGTCCGCACCTCGGCCGGTTCCGTGTCGGGGATGGCCGCGCCGAAGGCGTCCAGCAGGGACTCCGGGCCGTGGAACACCTTGCGGGCCTGGTCGACCTCGCCGACGAGGACGCCGGAGCCGAGGGAGGCCTGGCCCGCGTCCACGGGGATCCGGCCGAGCAGGGCGCCGAGCAGGGTCGACTTGCCCGCGCCGTTCGCGCCCGTCACGGCCACCCGGTCCGCCCAGTCGATCTGCAGGGACACCGGGCCGAGGACGAAGTCACCGCGTCGCACCTCGGCGTCGCGCAGGGTGGCGACGACGGCGCCGGAACGCGGGGCCGCCGCGATCTCCATCCGCAGTTCCCACTCCTTGCGCGGCTCCTCGACGACATCGAGGCGTTCGATCATGCGCTGCGTCTGGCGGGCCTTCGCGGCCTGCTTCTCGCTGGCCTCGCTGCGGAACTTGCGGCCGATCTTGTCGTTGTCGCTGGCCTTGCGGCGCGCGTTCTTCACGCCCTTGTCCATCCAGGTGCGCTGCATCTGCGCCCGGTCCTGGAGGGCCGCCTTCTTGTCGGCGTACTCCTCGTAGCCCTCGCGGGCGTGCCGCCGGGCCGTCTCGCGTTCCTCCAGGTAGGCCTCGTAGCCGCCGCCGTAGAGGTTGATCTGTCCCTGTACGAGGTCGAGTTCGAGGATCTTGGTGACGGTGCGGGCGAGGAACTCGCGGTCGTGGCTGACGACTACCGTGCCGGCGCGCAGGCCGCTCACAAAGCGTTCGAGGCGTTCCAGGCCGTCCAGGTCGAGGTCGTTGGTCGGCTCGTCGAGCAGGAAGACGTCGTAGCGGGAGAGCAGGAGGGAGGCAAGGCCCGCGCGGGCCGCCTGGCCGCCGGAGAGGGACGTCATCGCCTGGTCGAGGTCGACTGCGAGGCCCAGTGAGTCGGTGACCTCCGCGGCCCGTTCGTCCAGGTCGGCGCCGCCGAGGTCGAGCCAGCGCTCCAGGCTCGTCGCGTACGCGTCGTCGGCGCCCGGTGTTCCGTCGACGAGCGCCTGGGTGGCCTCGTCCATCGTGTGCTGGGCCTCGGCCACGCCGGTGCGGCGGGCCAGGAACTCCCGTACGGTCTCGCCCGGGCGGCGCTCCGGTTCCTGCGGGAGGTGGCCGATGGTCGCCGTGGGCGGCGAGAGGCGCAGCTCGCCCTCCTCCGGCGCGGTGAGTCCGGCGAGGATCCGCAGCAGCGTGGACTTGCCGGCGCCGTTGGCCCCGACCAGGCCGATCACATCGCCGGGCGCGACGACGAGGTCGAGCCCGGTGAACAGCGCGCGGTCGCCGTGGCCGGCGGCGAGGTTCTTGGCGACGAGGGTGGCAGTCATCAGACCGTCGATCCTAGTGGCCCCACGGAGTCGGTCGCGCCCGGAATCATCCGTGCGCCATCGCCTCCACCAGCACGCTTCCCGACGTCCGCGCCACCACGAAGGACTCCCCCTTCACCGCCTTGGCGTCCAGGGCGATGCGATGCCGGCCGGGTTCCAGGATCCCGTCGAAGACCTCGTGGGCGTGGGTGCGGTAGAGACGGTCGAGGCGGTACGCGGTGAGCTGGACCCGGCACGGCGAGGTGACCTCGATGCCCGCCTCGCCGTCGGCGGCGACCAGCCGGGTCAGCCGGCGCCGGTCGGGAGGGCTGCGGTCCAGGGCGTGTTCGATCTGGGCGACGAGCAGCGGGACGATCGGGGCGAGTCCGTCGACGTAGGCGACATCGACACCGGCGCGATCGAAGGCGGCGCGTACGGCGGCACGTTCCTCCTGGGTGACGGCGCGGCCGAAGGCGACGGCGCCGTAGCCGCGCAGTTCGTCGGCAGGGGCGTCGGTCGCGTCGCGGGTGATGTCGGCGCCGATGCCGATGGCGCGCAGTGCGGCGGCGAGCTTGGCCAGCAGGGCGACGCGGGCACCGATGAGCAGGACGCGGCGGCGGGCGCTGCCGGAGCCGTCCAGCAGGGAGGTGAGCGCCGTCCGGTACTCGGCACCGCGGAAGCGGAACGGCCCTATGCCGTGGTAGCCGTTGAGTGACAGGTCGGCGTAGTCGTCCGTCTGCCAGGCGAAGTCGCGCCAGAGGTAGTCGTCGCCTACCTGCTCGATGACGGCGGTGACAGCCCCGCACCCCAGCTCCTCGCATTCGGGACAGCCGTAGATGACGTACCGGCCGCCGGGCAGGGGTGCGTCGGTCTCCAGCAGCAGGCTGCGGACCTGGGCGGTGAAGATCGCGGGTGGGACGTCCGAGGCGAGTGGGGAGACGGCGTCGAGGTCGGAGAGCTGGAAGAGCAGCGGACGGTCGTTCACGATGAAGTCCACGAAATCACGGTGTACTTGGTAGTCACCGTTGGCGAGGACCCCACCGGCACGTATCGCCGGTGCCAGGCCGAAGGTCGCGTACTCGGCAGACATGCTGTGAGTATCCCCAGTAGGAACGCTCTCCGAGCACGGCATGACACATTCCGCTACCGTCCCCGGGTGAGCAGTGAAACGAACGACGAGATCATCGTGGTCGGCGGCGGGGTCATCGGGCTGACCACGGCCGTCGTCCTCGCCGAGCGGGGCCGCCGGGTGCGGGTGTGGACGCGGGATCCCGTGGAGCGGACCACCTCGGCGGTCGCGGGCGCGCTGTGGTGGCCGTACCGGATCGAGCCGGTCGCGCAGGCGCGCAGGTGGGCGCTGCGGTCGCTCGATGTGTACGAGGAGTTGGCGGGACGGCCCGAGGTGACCGGCGTACGCCTGGTCGAAGGGGTATTGGGCGAGACCGGTCCCGAGGATGCCTGGGCCGCCGAGCGGCTGCCGGGGCTGCGTCCGGCGACCGCCGAGGAGTACCAGGGCAGGGGGTTGTGGGCGCGGCTGCCGCTGATCGACATGGCGGTCCATCTGCCGTGGCTGCGCGAGCGGTTCCTCGGGGCGGGCGGGGCGATCGAGGTGCGTACGGTGTCCGCCTTCGCGGAGGCCGACGCGCCCGTCGTGGTCAACTGCGCCGGGCTGGGGGCGCGGGAGCTGGTGCCGGACGCCTCCGTACGGCCTGTGCGCGGGCAGTTGGTAGTCGTGGAGAACCCCGGCATCCGGACGTGGCTGGTCTCCAAGGACGCCGCCGGGGCGATGGCGTACTTCTTTCCGCAGCCCGGCCGGTTGCTGCTGGGCGGCACGGCGGTCGAGGACGACTTCTCGACCGAGCCGGATCCGGCGGTGGCGGAGGCGATCGTACGGCGGTGTGCGGCGCTGCGGCCGGAGATCGCCGGGGCGCGGGTGCTGGGCCATCGGGTCGGGCTGCGGCCCGCGCGGGACTCCGTCCGGCTGGAGCGCGAACCGCTGCCGGACGGGCGGCTGTTGGTGCACAACTACGGCCATGGCGGCGCGGGTATCACCGTGGCGTGGGGCTGCGCGGAGGATGCGGCCGGGGCCGTCGACGAGCGGTCGTGACCCGCTCGTGCCCCGCCCGTGGGCTCGCGCCGTGCACGACGGCGACCGCCGAGAGGGCGACCGCCAGGCCGGCGGCGGTCTGCACGGTGAACGGCTCACCGAACATGGCGGCACCCCAGACGGCCGTGACGGGGGCCATGAGGAACATCAGCGTGTTGACCTGGGTCACTCCCGAGCGCTGCAGCACCAGCCAGTACAGCCCGTAGCCGCCGAACGTCGACAGCGTCACGAGCCACACGGTGGCCAGCCAGAACGACGGGGCGGAGGAGGGGGCGGCGGCCCCGGCCGCGAAGGCGGCGACCGTGAAGACGAGTGCGCTGGTGGTGCAGTGGACGGTCATCGACACCAGGGGCGTCACCTGTGTCCGGGAACGCTCTTCGAGAAAGGTGGCCGCCACCAGCGAGAGCATCCCGGCGAACGGGACGAGATAGACCCACCAGGCGACGGCGCCGGCCGCCGAGGCGTCGGCCGTGGTGACGACGGCGACACCGGCGAGGCCCAGGCACAGGCCGAGCCACTGCCGCGCCGAGACGTACTGGCGCAGCAGCGGCCCGGCGAGCGCGCCCGCGACGAGGGGCTGGGTGCCGTCGATCAGGGCGGTCGTGCCGCTGGAGACGCCGAGCTGGATAGCGTAGTAGACGGTGAGCAGATAGCCGCTCTGGGAGAGCAGCCCGATCGCGATCTGCCGTGCGATGTCACGCGTGGTCAGTCCCTGCCACGACGCCCACCCGCGCCCGATCGCGACCGCGACGAGGATGGCGGCCAGCGGCAGAAACCGCCACATCAGGAGCGTCACCGCGCCCGCGTGCTCCGTGCCCAGCTTGGCGCCGACGAACCCCGAGCTCCAGCAGAGCACGAAGGCGGCCGACAGCAAGATGTTCATGGTCCACCACTCACCACTCATCGCGCGGCTATACAGATCGGTCTACCTACTCAGACCACTATACAGATCGGTATAGTCAGGTGCCATGAGTGCCAGGCGGATCACGATGACCCCCGGCGCGCACCGCGTTCTCGCGGCGGCGTCCCGGCTGTTCTACGAGCGCGGCATCCACGCGGTCGGGGTGGACCTGATCGCCGCCGAGGCCGGAGTGACGAAGAAGACGCTCTACGACCGCTTCGGGTCGAAGGACCAGATCGTCGTCGAGTACCTCGCCGACCGCGACGAGCGCTGGCGGCGCTTCGTCGCGGAGCGGCTGGATCGCGTGGAGCCGGGATCCGTCGACCGCGTGCTCACGGTGTTCGACGCGTCCCGGTCCTGGATGACCGAGCGCAGCCCGAAGGGGTGCGGCATGGTCAACGCCCACGCCGAGATCAGCGATCCCGCCCACCCGGCCTACGCGATCATCACCGGGCAGAAGCAGTGGATGCTGGAGCTCTTCACCGATCTGGTCGGGGAAGTCGCGCCCGGCCGGGCCGACCAACTGGCCCCCGCGCTGATGCTGCTGCACGAGGGCGCGCTGGTCGCCCACGGCCTGCGCATCTTCCCCGACCCGATCGGCCGTGCCCGCGACGAGGCGGGCGAACTCCTCCGCACTCAGCGGTAGTCGTGCCCCAGCGGGTCGCCCTCCGTCTCCGTGCCGGGGCCCGGTCCGACCCTGATCCCGAAATCGCCGTCGTACTTCTGATGGCCCTCGATCACGGCGAGTTCGACGGCCTCGGAGCCCATCGCGTTGCGCACGATCACGGGGTCGTGACGCAGATCGCGCATGAGGGCGACGCACATCCCGATCATCACGAGGACGAACGGCGCGGCGGCGAGGATCGTGAGGTTCTGCAGGCCGGCGAGCGCATCGCCCTTGCCGCTGCCGATGAGCAGCATGATCGCGGCGACGGCTCCGGTCACCACGCCCCAGAAGATCACGACGAGACGGCCGGGTTCGAGGGCTCCCTTCTGAGAGAGCGTGCCCATCACGATGGACGCGGCGTCGGCTCCGGAGACGAAGAAGATGCCGACCAGGATCATCACGAGCAGGCTGGTGACCGTCGCGATGGGGTATTCCTGCAGGACGCCGAAGAGCTGGCCCTCGGGCGTCGCCTCTTCGCCGAGCCGGCCGGCCTCCTGCAGCTTCATCGCCGAACCGCCGAAGACCGCGAACCAGACGAGAGAGACGGTGCTCGGTACGAGGATGACGCCGCCGATGAACTGCCGGATGGTCCGGCCGCGGCTGATGCGGGCGATGAACATACCGACGAACGGCGTCCAGGAGATCCACCACGCCCAGTAGAAGACCGTCCAGCCGCTCAGCCACTCCGCGACGCCCTCGCCGCCGCTGGCCTCGGTGCGCCCTGCGAGCTGCGGCAGGTCACCCACGAAGGAGAAGACCGAGGTGGGCAGCAGATCGAGGACGATGACAGTCGGGCCTGCGATGAACACGAAGATGGCGAGCAGCAGCGCCAGCACCATGTTGGTGTTGGACAGCCACTGGATGCCGCGCTCGACGCCCGAGACGGCCGAGGCGACGAAGGCCAGCGTCAGTACGGCGATGATGGTGACGAGCAGTGCGGTGCTCGCCTTGTCCAACCAGTCCAGCTCTGTGAGTCCGGAGCCGATCTGGAGCGCGCCGAGGCCCAGCGAGGTCGCGGAGCCGAAGACGGTGGCGATGATCGCGAGGATGTCGATCGCCCGGCCCGGGTGGCCGTTCGCGTGCTTCTCACCGATGAGCGGGGTGAACACCGCGCTGATCGTCTGGCGTCGGCGTTTACGGAAAGTGCTGTACGCGATGGCGAGGCCGACCACCGCGTAGATCGCCCAGGGGTGCAGGGTCCAGTGGAAGAGGGTGGTGGCCATCGCCGTCTCCATACGCTCCGCGGAGTCGGCGGGGCTGGTGCCCGGCGGGGGTGTGCTGTAGTGCGACAACGGCTCGCTCACACCGTAGAACATCAGGCCGATGCCCATACCGGCGCTGAACATCATCGCGACCCAGGACACGGTTCGGAACTCGGGCTCCTCACCCTCGGTGCCCAGGTGGATCCTGCCGTAGCGGCTGGCCGCCAGCCAGAGCGCGAAAACGACGAAACCGGAGGCGGCGAGCACGAAGGCCCAACCGCCGTTGTGCATCAGGCCGTCGAGCATCTTGGTCGAGGCGCTCTCCAGCGAGTCGGTGGCGACCGCGCCCCAGATCACGAAGGCCACGGTGAGCACGGCGGTGATGCCGAACACCACGCGGTCGGTTTCGTGGCCGGAGCCGCCCGGGACGTCCGAAGGACTTCCCGAGCCTCCCCTCTTCTTCAGGTCTTCTGTCATCGGCGGCACCTTCCCCTGGAGGCCGAATGGAAACACTTGTTCCTGGTTGCGCCCCTAGGAACTACCACAGGTGCCGCCGATCTGGACCACCTCAGCACTCGGTGTCGGGCTCACCGGCCGTGAGGTGGTACGGCGCGCGCTCGTCGAGCAGCAGCGGGACGAGGGCGCGCAGGGACTGGCGGAGCGGGACGTAGGTGCCGCGCGTCTGCACTCCGTGCAGGGCGAGTTCGTCCTTGAACTCCGTGTACTGGTCCCGGGTGAGCCGGTATCCGCAGGGCGGGTCCTGGATCACCTCGGCCGGTTCGGGCGGGTCGTTGTCGGCGCCGCCGACGTAGACGGGGCCCGAGTCGGCGTATCCGGCGAGGCGCGCGAAGCCCGTCGCGACCTCGACCTGCCGGCGACGCTCGTCGGTGTACGCGAACAAGCCCTTCAGCGCCGCGAGTTGGGAGTCGACCCGGCGCCGGTTGTTCACCGACTCGTCCGCCTTCTCGGCGTCGGTGAGGGGATCGACGCGGCTCTCGATAAGCAGGCCGATCGAGTGCTTGACGCCGGACATGTTCCGCAGGATGCGTTCCTGACCGTCGCCGGCGACCTGCCTGATCGGATCACCGGTGACGGGGTCGGTCCAGATGCCGTAGGTACCGGCCGTGTACCCGGCCTTCTGGGCGGCGGGGCGGACGTACGCCTGGGAGAGGGTCTCGCCCTCGTCGTGCACCGCGGTGGCGGCGTTGAGGTTGCGGGGCCAGAGGTCGAAGAGGTCCTTGTCGTAGTACGGCGGTGTGGCGCCGTACTCGTGCAAGTCGTAGACGAGGTCGGGGCGTTGGTCCCGGATGACCGTGGCCAGGGTGCGGGCCTCGGCCGTCTGCAGGGCGAGGTGGTCGCGGTTGATGTCGACGCCGTCGCTGTTGCCACGGGTGTCGGCGGCGCGGCCGTCGGGGTTGGCGGTGGGCACGACGAGCAGGGTGGTGCGGTCCAGGAAGCGGCGGGTCTGGTGGTCGGTCGCGTAGGTCAGGTCGCGGATGGTGGTCAGACAGGCCTCGCGGCCGGACGGTTCGTCGCCGTGCTGGGTGCAGATGAGCAGGACCTTGGTGGGCGCGTGGGGTGCGCCGAGGCGGGCGAGTTGGAGGGGGCGGCCCTGCTTCGTCGTACCGATGCGGGCGATCGAGACGCGGTCGCTCGCCTTGTCGACGGCGGCCAGGAAGTCCTGTTCCTCCGGCTCGGTGGTCCAGCGGGCGCCGTTCGACTGCTCGAAGCCGGTACGCGGCGGGGAGTCCGCCGCCTGCGCCGGGACGGCGACCAGGGATGCGGCGAGGGCCGCCGTGGTGAGGGTCAGTGCGCGGATCACCGGCTGCCTCCCGGGATGCGCTGAACGGCGCGCGGTGCCTGGACGCCGTCGAGGGTGGTGGCCTCGGGGGCGAGCGGCCCGAAGCCGGCGGTGGCGCGGGCGAAGGCCTTGGCGCCGCCGACCAGCGGGACGTGGGCCGAGGTGCGGGACAGGTCGAGCGTCAGCGTCGGCTTGGTCGACGGCGGCTCGATGAGGTTGTTGTCGGTGCCCGCGACGATCAGCGCCAGCCGGTGTCCGGCCGGGATCACCTGGTCGGTCGCGCCCAGGTCGAGGGTGATGCGGTACGCCTTGCCCGGGGTGAGCGGGCCGCCCGTCACGTCGGAGGCGTGGTTGCCGAGGTCGGCCCAGCCGCGGCTGACGATCGTGTAGTCGACGTCCGCCGTCTTCGCCTCCGTCTCCTTGAAGCAGGAGCTGTCGCCGCTGGTGCTCGCGCCCCAGCAGGTGCGGTCGGTGAGGGTGGTGATGCCCTCGCCGCGCGCCGCGTAGTCGCGGATGGTGTCGGGGCCGAGGTCCACGAGGACGGCGGAGAGGTGGGCCGTCGAGGTGGTCGGGGTCGCGGTGACGGTCACCTCGGAGGAGCCGGACAGGCGCAGGTCACGGGTGAGTTGCCGGGTGACGAAGCCCGCCTTGCCGGGCGTCGAGGCGCCGATCTGCGCGGCCCAGTCGGTCTCGCTGAGCTCGGGGTCGTCCGTGAAGGTCTCGGTGCCGCGGCCCTTGCCGATGCCCAGGGTGCCGACGCCGGGCTGGGCGCCCGAGCCGGGGCGCAGGGTGGTGGTCCGGGTGCCACTGGGCGGCCAGGTCTTAGAGGTGACCCACTGGTCGGGGTGGCGTTCGATGTCGGCCATGGGCTCGTCGTCGATGCCGTTGTCGTAGCCGAGGAGTTCGTGGTCGAACCAGCGGTGCAGGGTGTCGACCCAGTCGGCGCGGCGGAAGTCGAAGGGGTCGACATGGCCGGTCTGGGAGAGCCAGATCTTGCGCTCGACGCCGTGCTTCGCGAGGGCGTCCCACCACGGACCGACGTGCTGCATACGGACGTTGAGGTCCTGCATGCCGTGGATGAGGAAGACGCTCGCCTTCACGTTCGCGGCGTCCTTGATGTAGTCGCGCTCGGTCCACAGCGGTGTCCGGTCGCCGGTGCGCGGGGCGCCGTCGACGAGCTTCTGCTGTACGGCGCCGCACTCGGCGCGGGCGTCGGCGCTCTCGACGGCGTTGGACAGCGCGTCGGGTCCGGAGTCGTAGAGCGGGGCGCCCTTGGCGAAGTAGTAGTCGTACCAGGTGGAGATGGCGGCGATCGGGACGATCGTCTCCAGGCCCTTCACGCCGGTGGCCGCGACGCCGTTGGCGATCGTGCCGTCCCAGCTCTTGCCGATCATTCCCGTCCTGCCGTTGGTCCAGGTGGCCTTGGCGGGGGTCGTGCCGGTGCGGGTGGTGTAGGCCTTGGCACGGCCGTTCAGCCAGTCGACGACCGCTTTGGCGGACTGGATGTCGGAGCGGCCGCCGATGTCCACACAGCCGTCGGAGCGGTTGGTGCCGGTGAGGTCGACGCCGACGAAGGCGTAGCCGCGCGGCACGAAGTAGTTGTCGTAGAAGAGCGGCATCTGGACGACGTCGCCGTCCGCGTCGTACGTCTTCAGCTGGCTCTCGTTGCCGCGTCCGCAGCAGGAGTAGTAGGGGCTGGCGTCCATGATGACCGGGATCTTCCGGCCCTGCTGGGCGGGTTCGTGCGGGCGGACGATGTCGACGGCGACGCGGTCCGTCGTTCCGTCGCTGTCGCCGTCGAGTCCGGTGTCCACCCAAACGGCCTCGCGGACGGCGTTCTCGTACGAGTACACCGGCTTGCTCTCGCGCGGGGCGCCGTGGGCCGCGGCCGGGGTGAGGAGCGCGGCCGTCAGGGCGGCTACGGCGACGGCGGCGAGCGATCTCCAGGTCGTGAAGCGCACGAGCGGTCTCCAGGTCGTGAAGCGCATGCGTATCGGCATGCGCCGGACGGTACATCGGTCAACTCCCGTGCAGAAGAGGGCCATCCGGTGCGGACGAGACGGTTGCGCCATTCGGCTCATGACGGCCGAATGGCGATCGTGTGACAGGGGGCACCATGGACACGCCAGGGCGCACAGCGAATGAATAGGCTCCGAACAGACTTCGGTCCCCTACGACTTGGAGCTTTCGTGCACCGCAGATTCATCGCGCCGGGCTCGCTCGCCGCGGCCACCCTCATGCTGGCGATCCCGGCATCGGCCGCGAGCGTCTCCCCTGGAGCCCCGGGTATCGGCGACCCCTACTACCCGGCCTACGGCAACGGCGGATACGACGTCTCCCACTACGACCTGCGCCTGAAGTACCAGCCGGCCACCGACGAACTGTCGGGCACCGCGACCCTGCTCGCCCGCACCACGCAGGACCTGTCCCGGTTCAACCTGGACTTCCTGCTGGACGTGAGCGAAGTGCGGGTCAACGGAGCCAAGGCGTCCTTCACGACGTCCGGCGAGCACGAGCTGGAGATCACGCCGAGCAAGCCCCTGCCCAAGGGCACCTCGGTCACCGTCGTCGTGCGGTACAGCGGAGTGCCGTCGTCGAAGGAGGCCTACGGCTTCACCAGCTGGCACCGCACACCGGACGGCGGAGTCGCCGCGAACGAGCCCGAGGCGGCCTGGTGGTGGTTCCCGAGCAACGACCACCCGCTCGACAAGGCCACCTACGACGTGTCGGTCGCTGTGCCCGACGGGACGCAGGCCATCTCCAACGGCACGCTCCAGTCGTCGAGTTCACGCGCCGGCTGGACCCGCTACAACTGGCGCTCCGACAAACCGCAGGCGACCTACCTCGCCACGCTCGCGGCCGGGAAGTTCGACGTCACGACGGGCACGACCGAGAGCGGCATTCCGGTCATCAACGCCTACAGCAAGGACCTGGGCGCCAACGCCGGCGCGGCGCGCGCGAGCGTGGAGCGGACCGGGGAGATCGCCGACTGGCTGACCGGGTACTTCGGGCCGTACCCGTACAACGCGCTCGGCGGATACGTGCCGAACACCGACACCGGGTACGCGCTGGAGACCCAGACCCGGCCCTTCTACAGTCCGCGGCAGTTCGCGAGCGGGTCGAACACGTCCGTGGTCGTCCATGAGCTGGCCCACCAGTGGTACGGCGACCTGGTGTCCGTGGCCGGCTGGAAGGACATCTGGATCAACGAGGGCTTCGCCCGGTACGCGCAGTGGCTGTGGTCCGAGCACGAGGGCGAGGGCACGACGCAGGAGATCGCGGACTACGTGTACGCGTCGCATCCGGCGGACGACGCCTTCTGGACCGTGAAGCCGGGCGACCCGGGACCGGAGAACCAGTTCCACCTCGCGGTCTACGACCGGGGCGCGCTGGCCTTGCAGGCGCTGCGGAACGAGATCGGGGACGAGGCGTTCTTCGCCGTCCTCAAGGGCTGGCCGAAGAAGTACGCGCACGGCAACGCGTCGGTCGCCGACTTCCGCGTGTACGCCGAACAGGTGTCGGGCAAGCCGCTGGCCGCGCTCTTCGACACCTGGCTGTACCAGCCGTCCAAGCCGAGCGCGCCCGCGGCACGGTCCGCGTCCATCACCCGTCAGGCGGCACCTGCCGCACCGCCGAAGTCATGGAAGAAGATCGCCGCGACGAACGGGGTGCACGACCACGAAGACGCGGAGGGAGACGCCCCGCGACACCGGCACTGACGCGCTCCGCGCCCTCCCGCGGTTTACGGTGGGCCCACGCGCCGGACACGCGTGGGCCGGCCGGCGCCGCCTGACGAGGGAGTGTTCCAGTGCGGGACGTCGCGATCATCGAGGCACCGTCCGTGCTGGGGCTGCGGCCGACCGGCGTCGAGGAGCTGCCCGGGGCACTGCTCGACGCGGGTCTGGCCGACGGCCTCGGCGCGGTGCGGGCGGGCAGGGTCGAACCGGGCCCGTACGACCCTGAGCGGGACCCGGAGACCGAGGTCCTCAATCCGGCGGGGATCGCCGACTACTCCGTACGGCTGGCCGACGCGGTCGGCGGGGTGCTGGACGAGAGCCGGTTCCCGGTGGTGCTGGGCGGCGACTGCAGCGTGCTGCTCGGCGCTCTGCTGGCGCTGCGGCGGCGGGGGCGGCACGGGCTGCTGTTCCTCGACGGCCACACCGACTTCTATCAGCCGGCGGCGGAACCGGTCGGCGAGGTGGCCTCCATGGAGCTGGCCCTGGCCACCGGGCGCGGGCCCGCCGTCCTGGCCGATCTGGAGGGGCGGGGGCCGCTGGTGCAGGACGCCGACGCGGTCGCCCTGGGCTTCCGGGACCAGGCGGAGGCCTCCGTGTTCGGGATGCAGCCACTGCCGGACGCGCTGCACGCGATGGACCTCGACGAGGTACGGGAGCTGGGTGCGGCCGAGGCGGCACGGCGTGCGGTGGATCTGCTCACGGGCGGTGGGGCCGCCGGGTACTGGGTGCATCTCGACGTCGATGTGCTGGACGACGCGGTCATGCCCGCGGTGGACTACCGGCTCTCCGGCGGGCTGTCCTGGGAGGAGCTGGAGGCGGTGCTCGGCATCGCCCTTGCCGGGCCGGGCGCGATGGGCCTCGACGTCGCGATCTTCAACCCACGCCTCGACCCCGACGGGACCATCGCGGCACGGCTCACCGAGTGTCTGCTGCGGACGCTCGCGTCCCGGGGCTGACCGGCTCGCCCAAGGTCATTCGGTGGGCGTCCCGAGGTTTCACAGTGTTGGTGAGACAGCGATACTGCTGCACATGACGACCGAACCCACCGACGTCGCGGAGCCGACCCTCACGATCGACGAGCTGGCCGCGCGGGCGGGCGTCACGGTCCGCACGGTCCGCTTCTACAGCACCAAGGGGCTGCTGCCGCCACCGGTGATCGGTCCACGCCGGGTCGGTCACTACGGCCAGGAGCATCTCGCGCGTCTCGCGCTGATCGAGGAACTCCAGACCCAGGGCATGACCCTCGCCGCGATCGAACGCTATCTGCGCCAGCTGCCGCCGGACCTGAGCGCGCACGACCTCGCCATCCACCGTGCCGTGGTGGCGAGCTGGGCCCCGGATTCCGTGGAGACGGTGACTCGCGAGGAACTGCAACGGCGGGCCGGGCGGACACTGGGCGATCAGGACGTGGAGCGGCTGGTGGCGATGAACGTGGTCGCGCACGAGGACGGCGCGTTCCGCGTCGACTCCGGGCTGCTGCGCCTCGGCGTCGAGCTGCTCGACGTACCGCTGTCCCAGGAGACGATCATGGCGGCCCGAACAGCGCTGATCGAGCACTCGCGCGCGGCGGCACACGAGTTGTCGCGGCTGCTGCGCGAAGCCGTGGCCGAGCGCGCCGCCGAGGACGTGAAGTCGCTGTCCGCGCACATGCATCCGCTGGTCGTGCAGGCCCTGCTGACGACGTTCCAGCGCTCCCTCAGGGAGGAGCTGAGGGAGTGGCTGGACGGGATGTCAGAGACAGGCGGATCCGCCTGACACGTTCAGCGGCTGTGCTCTGTCACACCGTGTCGGTGAACTTCTCGCCCTTCTCCGCCTTCTCCACCAGCAGCGCGGGCGGCGTGAACCGCTCCCCGTACCGCTCGGCGAGTTCACGCGCGCGTGCCACGAAGCCGGGCAGGCCGCCCTCGTAGCCGTTGATGTACTGCAGGACGCCACCCGTCCAGCCCGGGAAGCCGATTCCGAAGATGGAGCCGATGTTGGCGTCGGCGACGGACGTCAGCACGCCCTCCTCCAGGAGCTTCACCGTGTCGAGCGCCTCGGAGAACAGCATGCGCTCCTGCATGTCCTTGAAGGGGATCTCCGCGCCCTCTCGGGTGAAGTGCTCCCGCAGGCCCGGCCACAGGCCCGCGCGCTTGCCGTCCACGTAGTCGTAGAAGCCCGCGCCGCCGCTGCGGCCCGTGCGCTCGAACTCGTCGATCATGCGGTCGATGACGGCCTCGGCGGGGTGGGTCTGCCAGGTGCCGCCGGACTCCTCCACCGCCCGCTTGGACTCGGTGCGGATCTTGCGCGGGAGCGTGAGCGTCAGCTCGTCCATGAGGGCCAGCACCTTGGCCGGGTAGCCCGCCTGGGCGGCGGCCTGCTCGACCGATGCGGGCTCGATGCCCTCGCCGACCATGGCCACGCCCTCGTTGATGAAGTGGCCGATGACCCGGGAGGTGAAGAAGCCGCGCGAGTCGTTGACGACGATCGGGGTCTTCTTGATCTGCCGGACCAGGTCGAAGGCGCGGGCGAGGGCCTCCTCCCCCGTCCGCTCGCCCTTGATGATCTCGACGAGGGGCATCTTGTCGACGGGCGAGAAGAAGTGCAGCCCGATGAAGTCGCCCTGCCGCTCCACCCCCTCGGCGAGGGCGGTGATCGGGAGGGTGGAGGTGTTGGAGCACAGCAGCGCGTCCGGCGCGACGAGGTGCTCGATCTCCTGGAACACCTTGTGCTTGAGGGCCGGGTCCTCGAAGACGGCCTCGATGACCGCGTCGCAGCCGGCCACGTCCTGCGGGTCCGCGGTCGGCGTGATGCGGGCCAGCAGCGCGTCCGCCTTCTCCTGGGTCGTACGGCCCCGGGAGACGGCCTTCGCGCACAGCTTCTCTGAGTAGCCCTTGCCCTTGGCGGCGGCTTCGGCCGATACGTCCTTCAGGACCACGTCGATGCCCGCGCGGGCGCACGAGTACGCGATGCCCGCGCCCATCATCCCGGCGCCGAGGACGGCGACCTTGCGCACGTGACGCGGCTCGATGCCCTTGGGGCGGTTGGCGCCGGAGTTCACGGCCTGGAGGTCGAAGAAGAACGCCTGGATCATGTTCTTCGACGTCTGTCCCGCGGCCAGCTCCGCGAAGTAGCGGCCCTCGATGACCTGCGCGGTCTCGAAGTCGACCTGGGAGCCCTCCACGGCGGCGGCGAGGATGTTGCGCGGCGCCGGGTAGGGGGCGCCGTTCGTCTGCTTGCGCAGGGTGGCCGGGAAGGCGGGCAGGTTGGCCGCGAACTTGGGGTTCGCCGGGGTGCCGCCCGGGATGCGGTAGCCGGGCTTGTCCCAGGGCTGCCGCGACTCGGGGTTGGCCTCGATGAAGGCGCGGGCCTTGGCCATCAACTCGTCCTGGGTGGCGGCCACTTCGTGGATCAGGCCGTTCTCCAGGGCGCGCTGCGGGCTGTACTGGGTGCCCTGGAGCAGCACCTTCAGCAGGGCGTCGGCGATGCCGAGGAGGCGTACGGTGCGGACGACGCCGCCGCCTCCGGGGAGCAGGCCGAGGGTGACCTCGGGGCAGCCGATCTTGGAGCCGGGGGCGTCGAGGGCGATGCGGTGGTGGCAGGCGAGCGCGATCTCGTAACCGCCGCCGAGGGCCGCGCCGTTCATCGCCGCGACGACCGGCTTGCCGAGGGTCTCGATGCGGCGCAGCTGCCGCTTGATCGCCATGCCGCCGTCGAACAGCTCCTGTGCCGTCTCGGGGGTGACGCGGATCAGGTCGCGCAGGTCGCCGCCCGCGAAGAACGTCTTCTTGGCGGAGGTGAAGATGATGCCGCGGATGGAGTCCTTCTCGGCCTCCAGGCGGTCGGTGATGACGGCGAGGGAGTCGCGGAACGCCTGGTTCATGGTGTTCGCGGACTGGTCGGGGTCGTCGAGGACGAGGGTGACGACGCCGGTGCGGTCCTGTTCCCAGCGGATGGTGGTGCTCTGTGTCATGGCAGGTCTCCGTAGCAGCCGTTGAGGTCTGTTGATTCCGCTGATTCCGCCGGGAATCAGACGCGCTCGACGATGGTCGCGATGCCCATGCCGCCGCCCACGCACAGCGTGGCGAGGCCGTACCGCTTGTCCTGGCGCTCCAGTTCATCCACGAGCGTGCCGAGGATCATGGCGCCGGTCGCGCCGAGCGGGTGTCCCAGCGCGATCGCGCCGCCGTTGACGTTGACCTTGTCGAGGGACAGGCCCATGTCCCGCACGAAGCGCAGGACGACCGCCGCGAAGGCTTCGTTGATCTCGACCAGGTCGATGTCGTCGATCGTCAGGCCTGCCTTCGCCAGGGCCTTGCGGGTGGCGGGCGCGGGACCGGTGAGCATGATGGTGGGCTCCGAGCCGGAGACGGCGGCGGAGACGATGCGGGCGCGCGGGGTGAGCCCGTGGCGCTCGCCGACCTCCTTTGAGCCGATCGCGACCAGGGAGGCGCCGTCGACGATGCCGGAGGAGTTGCCCGCGTGATGGACGTGGTCGATCTTCTCGACCCAGTGGTACTTCTGCAGCGCCACGGCGTCGAAGCCGCCCAGGTCGCCGATGTCCGCGAAGGACGGCTTGAGCCCCGCGAGGGAGTCGGCGGTGGTGCCGGGGCGCAGGTGCTCGTCGTGGTCGAGGACGACGAGGCCGCTGCGGTCCTTCACCGGCACGACGGACCGCGCGAAGCGGCCCTCCTTCCAGGCCGTGGCCGCCCGCTCCTGCGAGAGGGCGGCGTACTCGTCGACGTCCCGCCGCGAGAAGCCCTCGATGGTGGCGATCAGGTCGGCGCCGATGCCCTGCGGGACGAAGTTCACGGCCAGGTTGGTCATCGGGTCGTTGAACCAGGCGCCGCCGTCCGAGGCCATCGGCACCCGGGACATCGACTCGACACCGCCGGCGAGGACGAGGTCCTCCCAGCCGGAACGCACCTTCATGGCGGCCATGTTGACGGCCTCCAGGCCCGACGCACAGAAGCGGTTCTCCTGTACGCCCGCGACCGTGTCCGGGAGTCCGGCGGCGACCGCGGCGATCCGCGCGATGTCCGAGCCCTGGTCGCCGACGGGGCCGACGACGCCGAGCACGATGTCGTCGATGGCGGCCGGGTCCAGGCCCGGGAAGCGGCCCTGGATCTCGTGGATGAGTCCGACGACGAGGTCGATGGGCTTGGTGCCGTGCAGGGCGCCGTTCGCCTTGCCGCGGCCGCGCGGGGTGCGGATCGCGTCGTACACGTACGCTTCGGTGCTCACTGGTAAGCCTTTCGGTGAGGGTCAGCCGAGGACGGCACGACCGATGATCTCTTTCATGATCTCGGTGGTGCCGCCGTAGATCGTCTGGATACGGCCGTCGGTGAAGGCCCGGGCGACGGGGTATTCGGCCATGTAGCCGTATCCGCCGTGCAGTTGGAGGCAGCGGTCGGCGACGCGCTTCTGCAGCTCGGTCGCCCACCACTTGGCCATGGAGGCGTGCACGGCGTCGAGCTCACCGCGCGCGTGGTCCTCTATGCAGCGGTCGAGGAAGGTGCGGGTGACGGCGCACTCGGTGGCCATCTCCGCGATCTCGAAGCGGATGTGCTGGAGCCTGGCGAGCGGCCGTCCGAACGCCTCGCGCTCCTTGACGTACTCCGTGGTGAGCTCCAGGACGTGCTCGGCGGCGGCGATCCCGGAGACGGCGATGCTCAGGCGCTCCTGTGCGAGGTTCGTCATCAGGTGCGCGAAGGCGCCGTTGAGGTCGCCGAGCAGGTTCTCCTTGGGCACGCGGACGTCGTGGAAGAACAGCTCGGCCGTGTCCTGTGCCTTCTGGCCGATCTTGTCGAGGTTGCGGCCGCGTTCGAAGCCGTCCATGCCGCGCTCGACGACGAGCAGCGACAGTCCGTGCGCACCGCCCTCCGGTGTCGTCTTCGCCACGACGATCACCAGGTCGGCGAGGATGCCGCTGGAGATGAACGTCTTGGAGCCGTTGAGCAGCCAGTGGTCGCCGCGGTCCTCCGCGTGCGTCCGGATGCCCTGGAGGTCGGATCCGGCGCCGGGCTCCGTCATGGCGATGGCGGTGATCAGCGAGCCGTCGCAGAAGCCGGGCAGCCAGCGCCGCTTCTGCTCCTCGGTGGCCAGGCCCGTCAGATAGGGGCCGATGATGTCGTTGTGCAGTCCGAGCGCCAGGCCGGGTGCGCCCGCGCGCGTGAACTCCTCGGCCAGGACGGCGCTGTAGCGGAAGTCGGGCGTGCCGCCGCCTCCGTACTCCTCCGGCACGGCGAAGCCGAGGAGACCCTGCTTTCCGGCCGCGCGCCAGGCGTCGCGGGAGACGATGCCGTCCTTCTCCCACTGCTCGTAGTGGGGCAGCACCTCCTTGGCCAGGAAGCTGCGCACGGTCGCGCGGAACTCCTCGTGCTCCGGGGCGAAGATCTTCCGCTTCATTCCTGGCCCTTCATGAGGTCGGGTACGTCCCAGTCGCGGGCCACGTCAGCGGTGTCGGCGCCCGGTCGGGCGGGGCCGGTGCGGACGCCGGTCGGCGTCGCCGAGAAGCGGGGCGCGGGGGCGGGCTGGGTGATGCCGCCGTGGTCGGTGAAGGTGCCGCGGGCGGCGAGGTGGGGGTGGTGCGGGGCCTCGCCCAGCGACAGGACGGGCGCGACGCACGCGTCGGTGCCGTCGAAGACGGCCGTCCACTCGTCCCGGGTACGGGACTTGAAGCGGGCGGCGACCGCCTCGCGCAGCTCGCCCCAGCGCGCGATGTCCTTGCGGGAGCCGGCATGCCCCTCGATGCCGAGCAGGTCCAGGAACTCGGCGTAGAACTGCGGTTCCAGGGCGCCGACCGCCATGGACTTCCCGTCGGCGGTCTCGTACGTCCCGTAGTAGGGGCAGCCGCCGTCCAGCAGGTTGGCCCCGCGCCGGTCCTGCCAGCCTCCGGCAGCGAACATGCCGTGGATCATCGAGGCGAGATGGGCGGCGCCGTCCACGATCGCGGCGTCCACGACCTGCCCGGTGCCGGTCACGCGCGCGTGGTGCAGCGCCGCGAGGACGCCGACGACGAGGTAGAGCGAGCCGCCCGCGTAGTCGCCGATCAGGTTGGCGGGGACGGCCGGGGGCCCGTCCGCGTCGCCGATCATGCCGAGGGTGCCGGTGAGCGCGATGTAGGCGATGTCGTGGCCGGCGCGGTCGGCGAGGGGGCCCTCCTGGCCCCAGCCGGTCATGCGGCCGTAGACGAGCTTCGGATTGCGGGCCCGGCACGCCTCGGGGCCGACGCCGAGGCGCTCGGCGACCTGGGGGCGGTAGCCCTCGATGAGGATGTCGGCGCGCGCGGCGAGGTCGAGGACGCGGGCGGGGCCGTCCGGGGACTTCAGGTCGACGATCACCGAGCGCTTGTTGCGGTTGGTGATGTCGTACGCCGGGTCGATCGCGAGCCCCGAGCCGCCCGGCCGGTCCACGCGGACCACGTCGGCGCCCAGGTCGGCCAGGAGCATGGCGGCGAAGGGGCCCGGCCCGATCCCGGCCAGCTCGACCACGCGGACGCCGCCGAGCGGGCCCGCTGCGGGTGTGTGTGACGCCGTCGTCATCCAGCCCCCAGAGGTATGACACAACCGATGTAACACCAGCGATGCTAAGAATGCGTGCCGGTGGACACAAGACCTGGGCGAGCAAGCGCTTAGCCGAGCTGCCGGTCAGCGCGCGTCCAGCTCCGCTATGAGCTTCTTGGGCGCGATCGTCCGGTAGCTCTCCTCCACCCAGTCGCACAGCAGCTCCGCCGCCGGGGCGCCCTGCTGCTCCAGGGGGATGCTCACCCAGCCCGCCTTGCCCAGGCCGTACCCGGCGGGCTCGGCGCCGGGGCAGGTCAGGGCGTGGGCGTGGGCCTCGTCGTCCTTGAGCTTCACCGTGACGCCCATCGGATAGCTTCCGTCGGCGACGCCCATGAAGACGAAGACCTTCTTGTTGACCTTCGCGACGGTCTCGCCCCAGGGGAAGTCCTCGGCGGCGCCGGGCAGGCCGAGCGCGAACTCACGCACTTTCTCCCACTTCTTCAGGGCATTCTTGGGCACGGCCACCGTCCACACCTCCGGGCTGGTCATCGAGCTGCGCACTCCTCACGCTAGCCTCGGCCACTGACAACGGCGCGAGCTGCGGAACCCGAGGGGTGTCATGAGCAGGCTGAACGGGGCGGACCGCCCGTACGACATCGTGCTCTACGGCGCCACAGGATTCGTCGGAGTCCTCACCGCCGAGTATCTCGACTCGCACGCGCCCGAGGGTCTGCGCTGGGCGATCGCCGGGCGCGACCGGGAGAAGCTGGAGCGGCTCAGGGAGCGGCTGACCGGCGAGGTCGGCGTGGTGCAGGCGGACGTGTCCGACGCGGCGGCCCTGCGCGAACTCGCCGGGCACGCGCGCGTGCTGGCGACGACGGTCGGCCCCTATCTGACGTACGGCGAGGAACTGGTCGCCGCCTGCGCGGACGCCGGCACCGACTACATCGACCTGAGCGGTGAGCCCGAGTTCGTGGACCTGACGTACGTCCGCCATGACGCACGCGCGCGTGAGACCGGCGCGCGACTGGTGCACGCCTGCGGTTTCGACTCGATCCCGTACGACCTCGGGGCGCACTTCACGGTCCGGCAGCTGCCGGAGGGAGTGCCGCTGACCGTCGACGCGTTCGTGACCGCCGACGCCATGTTCTCCGGCGGCACCTTCGCCTCCGCGCTCAACCAGTTCGCCCGTGCGCGCCAGATGGCGGCCGCCGCACGCGACCGGAACCGGCACGAGCCGCGCCTGGTGGGCCGCCGCGCGACCGCGCCGACGGGTGCGCCCCGGTTCGCCGGGGAGGTCGGCGCCTGGGCGGTCCCGCTGCCCACCATCGACGCGCAGATCGTACGGCGGTCCGCGCGCGCCCTGGAGCGGTACGGACCCGACTTCCGCTACCGCGAGTACGCGGCCGTCCGGCATCTGCCGGTCGCCCTCGGCGGGGTCGCCTTCGCCGGCGCGATGATGGCGGCGGCCCAAGTCCCGGCCGCGCGGCGCTGGTTGTCCTCCCGGGTGGCGCCCGGGGAGGGGCCCGGCCCCGAGAAGCGGGCGAAGAGCTGGTTCTCCGTGCGTTTCGTCGGCGAGGGCGGCGGGCGGCGGGTGTTCACCGAGGTCGCGGGCGGCGACCCCGGGTACGGCGAGACGGCGAAGATGTTCGCCGAGTCGGCCCTGTGCCTGGCCTTCGACGCACTCCCGCCGACGGCCGGGCAGGTCACGACGGCGGTGGCGATGGGCGACGCCCTGACCGAACGGCTGCGCCGGGCGGGCATCACCTTCCGGGTGGCCGCGACCCGCTGAACGGGTCCTAGCGCGACCCGCTGAACGGGCCCTAGAGCGACCACCCGAGCAGGGTGTAGATCATGCCGCCGATCCAGCCGAGCCCGGCCACCACGGCAAGGATCAGCGCGGCGTTCACGGCCCGCTCGACCGGTCGGCTCGGGTCGGCGAGCGGCTTGGGCGAACGGTGGGCTGCACGGTGCGTCGTCATGCGCCCCACCCTGCCGACGGGGACGGTGCGGCCACATCCGTACGGGTACTCAGTCCGGGTACTCAGATCCTGCGCTGCTGGGCCGAGTTCCCTTCAGGCCGTCGCGTCCCGCAGCGCTCTCCGGCACAGCGCGTCGGCCCTGCGGGTCGTCTCCGGGAGGCGGTAGGCGGGGCTCAGGGCGAGGGTGTGTGCGCAGGCGTTGTCGAGGCTCATCCGGTGGCCGACGGAGACGAAGACGGGCTTGACGGCGTGC
The DNA here is from genome assembly GCF_017948455.1 of Streptomyces sp. GESEQ-4. Classification (GTDB taxonomy): domain Bacteria; phylum Actinomycetota; class Actinomycetes; order Streptomycetales; family Streptomycetaceae; genus Streptomyces. Next base: position 217,425 of record NZ_JAFFSU010000008.1, on the reverse strand, counting down.
CGGGTGCGCAGGGCGCGGCCGACCTCCTCGGTGCCCGCGAGCAGCGGCGACGTACTGCCGCGCGGGGCGTCCGGGTCGTCGTACGCGAAGGTGAACGGGTTCTTGGCGACGCCGATCGTCGGCAGGCCGGTGAGGACGCCGAGGTGGCTGGCGAGGCCGAAGCGGCGGGGGTGGGCGAGGCCGTAGCCGTCGCAGACGACCAGGCCCGGCGGGCACGGCAGGGCGTCGAGGGCGGCCAGGACCGTGGGGATCTCGCGGAAGGCGAGCAGGCCGGGCACGTACGGGAAGGAGATCCGCCCGACGGCCGTGGCCTCGGCGACGACGTCGAGACGCGCCGCGTCCAGGACGACGGCCGCGGCCGCTACGACGTCCCGCTCGTCGTCGTAGGCCACGTCGACCCCGGTCACCTGCCCCGATCCGGGCGGCGGTCCGGGCTCGTCGAGCACCACCCGCTCGCGCAACTCGTCCTGGACGGCACGGGCCTGTTCCTCGGTCGCCGGCCAGCCGGCGGGGATGCGTACGGTCGTCATGGTGAGGACGAGGGTACGGCCGCCCGCCGGCCCCGGTTCACTTGCCGCCCAGTGCCTGCTTCAGCTCGCTCTTGTTCATGTCCGAACGGCCGTGGATGTTGCGGCGCTTGGCCTCCTCGTAGAGCTGGTCGTAGGTGGGGCCCTGGGAGCCCTTCCCGGACCGCTGACCGCCGCGCTTGCCGGACGACATGTCCTGCGTCGAGGTACGGCTGGCCTGCTTCGACTCGCCGGACCGGGCGCGTTCCTTGTTCACCGTCCGGGCGGCGATCTCCTGGGCGCGCTCGGGGCTCTCACCGCGATCCCGGGCGCTCTCCTTGATGTGCTCGTACTGGCGTTCCCGCTTCTGGCTCGAACCGCGTGGCATGAAGATCACTCCTCTCGCAGTCGACGACCGGGTACCCACATTTTCAGCCCTCCAGCCGGGCCACCCGCCCCTTCTCCCCGGCGGCCCAGCAGCCCAGGTCCGGGGTGCAGTCCACGGTGTCGTACGAGCCGGAGTCGACGGTCCGCCAGGTGCGGCCGGCGTCCGTCGTGAGGTCCGTGCCGGTGGGGCCGACCGCGAGGGCGGCGCTGCGGCTGTACGGGAGCCAGGCGGCGCCGGAGCGGTAGGCGGGCGGTGGCTGGGCCGCGGGCTGCCAACTGCGGCCGCCGTCGGCGGTGCGTGCGGCGGCCTGCGGGGAGGCCTGGTCGGGGCGGTAGTCGCCGCCGACCGCGAGGCCGTGGGCGCGGTCGCGGAAGGCGAGCGCGAAGACACCGCGCGCCGGGTCGCCCGCCGGGATCGGGGTGTCGGTGGCCGTCCAGGTCCGTCCGCGGTCGGCCGAGTGCAGCACGCGCGCGCGGGTACCGCCGCCGGTGGCCAGCCAGACGTCCTTCGGGCCGGCGGCGACCAGGCACTGGCCGCTGGCCGCGAACCCGAACTCGCCGTCCAGCGCCGCCGGCATGCCGGTGTCGGGCAGCACCTCCCAGGAACGGCCGCCGTCGCTCGTCGACAGGATGCGGAACTTGCCGTCCACCGGGTCGCTCAGCGCGAGGCCGTGGCGGCGGTCGAAGAAGGTCATGCAGTCGTAGAAGGCTCGTGCGTCGGTGTTGCGGAAGGACTCGGTCCAGGTCGCCCCGCCGTCCTCGGTGCGGTAGACGCGGGACGCCTCGCCCTCACCGATGGCCAGCACCACCGCGCGGCGCGCGTCGAACGCCTCGACGTCCCGGAACTCCAGCCCGGCGCCGCCCGGCGGCGAGACGTTCCGCCAGCTCGCGCCGCCGTCCGTCGTCCTCAGGACGGTGCCCTTGGACCCGGCGAGCCAGGCGGTGTTCCGGCTGACCGCCGCGAGCCCCCGGAACCGCACGTCGGTCGTGCCGCTGTCCTTCAGCTCCCAGTGCGGTACCCGGTCCTCGCCGGCCTGCGTGGGCCCGGCGCACGTCAGCACCGCAAGCGCCGCCCCGCACACCACCCCCACGGACACCGCTCGTCTCGTACGTCCCCTTGCCCCGGCCCGTCGCGTGATCCCCAAGCGCCTCATGGCGGGCGAAGCTAGTCCACCGCCCCGGTGCCGTCCAGATGGCGTCGCGCGCCGCCTCACGTTCCCCAAGCGGCACATGAGGTGCGCCAGGTCGCTTCCGTGCATGAAGGCAGTGACCGAGGTCACTCGGCATTCGTGTGCACGGATTGGCTGATTCCGTCGTCTCTCCCAGTGCCCGGCCTCATCCCCCGGAAATCCGTCCCGTCGTCATAAGGGAGCAAGGCGTTGTCCATCATCGAGCAGCCTGTCGAGGCCCGTCTCGTCGCCGCAGCACCGCGGATGCCGAGCATTCCCGCCACCCTGCAGTACGACCGACGCGACCCGTTCGCCATCCGCATGACCTTCCCGGCCCCGGCGACGCTGGAAGGCGTCGACGTCTGCTGGACCTTCTCCCGCGAGCTCCTCGCGGCCGGCATGCAGGATGCCGAGGGCCACGGCGACGTACGGATACGGCCGTACGGGTACGACCGCACGGTTCTGGAGTTCCACGCGCCCGAGGGGACGGCTGTCGTGCATGTCCGTTCGGAGGAGCTGCGGTCGTTCCTGGCGGCGACCAGCGCGCTTGTGCCTATCGGCCTGGAGAACCTGCAGCTCGACCTGGACCACGACCTGGCCGAGCTGATGCGGGATGCGGCGTAGGTGTTCCGCTGGTAGTGCCGCGTTCGGCCGTTGGTCGTCTGCGGGCTCGTTGTGGCTGGTCGCGCCCGCGCGGCGGAGCCGCATATTCAACACAGCCCCGCGCCCCTAAAGGGGCGCTTTGCTCAGCGCGTTCGGCCCAGAAGCTCGTTGAGCTCGCCGTAGTCGAGTCCGTCCGTGAGTGAGTCGTACGTCCCCGCCGTCAGCAGTTCTCGAGTGGCGCGGCGGACCAGGGCGTGTGCGGCCTGGGTGATGCCTGAGCCGACGCTCACGCGGGCGGCCCCGAGTGCGGCCAGTTCGGGCACCGGCGGTGCACCGGGGCCAGCCATCACGTTCAGCGGTGCGTCGATTCCGTCGGCGAGCAGCTTCAGGGTTCCCGGGTCGACGGTTCCGGGGACGAAGATGCCGTCGGCGCCCGCGGCCAGGAAGGCGGCGGCCCGCTCCAGGGTGAGGTCCACTCCCCCGGCGCCGCGCAGGTACGTGTCGATGCGGGCGTTGACGTACAGCGGCACGCCTGCGGTGTCGGCGGCCTCCCGGGCGGCGGCGATACGCTCCGCCTGCTCGGCGACCGGCCGCAGCGGACCCTCTCCGGCGCCGCGCAGCGCGTCCTCGATGTTCACGCCCACCGCGCCCGCCGCGAGCACCGCGCGGACGGTGTCGGCGACGCCCGCCGGATCCTGCGCGTAGCCGCTCTCGATGTCAGCGCTGACCGGTACGTCCACCGCGGCGGCGATGCGCGCGACGGCCTCCATCGCGGCGTCGCGCTCCAGCCGGTCGCCGTCCGGGGCGCCCAGCTCCCACGCCAGCCCGGCACTCGTGGTCGCCACCGCCGCGGCACCGGCGTCCTCGACGAGACAGGCGCTCACGGTGTCCCAGGCGTTCGGCAGGACCAGCGGCCGGCCCGGGACGTGCAGAGCCCGGAAGGCCCGCGCCTGGTCGCGGAGGGTGTTCTGGTTCGTCATGCGGGTCACTCAACCAGCCCTGGCCGTGCGGAAGCTGGCAGAAATCCGACACGATGGTGACGACGGCGCCCCACGCGTGTGCCGCTCAGCCGCCCGTCGTCACCGACGGCGCCGACACCGCCGCGACCACCCCGGCACGCACCTCGCGGATCACCGCCCGCAGTCCCGGCGCCGCGGCCCCGCTCCGTTCCGTCAGCGCCGCCACCCGCTCCTCGTGGCGGCCCAGCTCCTTCGGGGGCACCAGCGTGCTCATCCGGCCCGCGACGGCGAGGGTGACGACGGCGGCGTCCCGGTCCGCGATCTCCGTGACGGGCAGCGGCCCTTCGAGGATCTGCCGCGCCTCCTCGCGCAGCGCCTCCACGACGGTGGCGCGGTGCACGCCGTACTCGACGGTCGGGAAGACCCCGAGGACCCGCTTCTTCGTCACCCGCAGGTACCTGTCGGCGGCGAGCTTCGCCTGGACGGCGTCGAGCGTCACGCGCGCGTGCAGCGTCACCCAGGTCCGCCACCCGTGCGGTCGGGACTCCCGGACGAGTTCCAGGAGCCCGTCCAGCACGGCGTCCCCGGTGAGGGAGTCCATGTCGACCGGAGTCGCGATGGAGTCGGCGTCGAGGAGCAGGCCGCGCTGGGCCAGTTCGGTGAGGGCGCCGGCCCGCACCACATGGTGGAGGTGAGCGGCGCCGGTGACCTCGTTCGTCGTGGTGTCCCAGGCCAGCAGGCAGAGCCGGGCCGGCAGCGACAGCGAGCCGTTGGGCACGGGGCCTCCTTCGCGGTGCGGACGGGCTTCACGTTAATCCGTTGACAGCCGACAAGCCCCCTCGTACGTTGTACAGCGGTTCTGTTGCCGTCGATTGGAGAAGGACGTTGCTCGTCTGAGGTCCTGAGACACCGCGTCACACCCTTGGGTGTGGGCGCCGCGTGCGACCTCGGCATTCGAGCCGTCCTCGACGGGCAGGGCTTTTCTCATGCCTGGTGGGACCTCTTCCCCGTTGGTCGCAGGTGTCTCGACACGCGTTTGCCCTTGATCCTTTCGAGCATCCGCGGAGGCCCGCATGTCTATGTCCATCACCGTTTCGTCCCTGTCCTTCGCCTGGCCCGACGGCACCGCCGTCTTCGAGGGCCTCGACACCGCTTTCGGCCCGGGCAGGACCGGGCTCGTCGGCGTCAACGGGTCAGGGAAATCAACCCTGTTGAAGCTGATCGCCGGTGACCTCGCACCGGCCGACGGCGCCGTCCGGGTGGCCGGCGAGATCGGATATCTCCCGCAGAACGTCACGCTCGACACCGCACTCCGGGTCGACGAGGCGCTCGGCATCGCCGCACAGCGGGCCGCGCTGCACGCCATCGAGTCGGGCGATGTGGCCGAGGAGCACTTCGAGACCGTCGGCGACGACTGGGACGTGGAGGAGCGCGCGCTCGCCACCCTCGGCGAACTCGGGCTCGGGCACATCGAGTTGGACCGCGGGATCGGTGAGGTCTCGGGCGGCGAGTCGGTGCTGCTGCGGCTGGCCGCACTGCTGCTGCGCCGGCCGGACGTCCTGCTGCTCGACGAGCCGACCAACAACCTCGACCTCTACGCCCGCAAGCGGCTGTACGCGGCCGTCGCCGCCTGGCCCGGGGTGATGGTCGTGGTCAGCCACGACCGTGAACTGCTGGAACTGGTCGACCAGATCGCCGATCTGCGCTCCGGGGAGATCGCCTGGTACGGGGGCAACTTCTCGGCGTACGAGGAGATCCTCGCCGCCGAACAGGAGGCGGCCGAGCGTATGGTGCGGGTCGCCGAGGCCGACCTGAAGAAGCAGAAGCGTGAGCTGGTGGACGCCCAGGTCAAGCTGGCCCGCCGCAAGCGGTACGGCCAGAAGATGTGGGACCAGAAGCGCGAGCCGAAGATCATCATGGGGGCGCGCAAGCGTGCGGCGCAGGAGTCCGCGGGCAAGCACCGCATCATGCACCAGGAGAAACTCGCCGAGGCCAGGGAACGTCTCGACGAGGCGGTGGAGGCCGTACGGGACGACGACGAGATCCGCGTCGACCTGCCGCACACGGCCGTACCGCCGGGCCGTACCGTCCTCACCCTCCAGGATCTGGAGCTCGCCTACGGCGCGCGGGTGGCCGGCGGCTTCGAGCTGCGCGGTCCCGAGCGGGTCGCGCTGATCGGACGCAACGGCGCGGGCAAGACGACGCTGCTGCGGACGATCACCGGTGAGCTGGCGCCGGTGTCGGGCGAGGCGACGGCGCATGTGCCCCTGCGGTTCCTGCCGCAGCGGCTCGACGTCCTCGACGACAGCCGCACCGTCGTCGAGAACGTGGCCCGGTTCGCGCCGAGCGCCACCAACAACCGGATCCGGGCCCGGCTGGCCCGCTTCCTGTTCCGGGGCGGCCGTGCCGACCAGCAGGCGGCGACGCTGTCCGGCGGCGAGCGCTTCCGGGCGGCGCTGGCCGCGCTGATGCTCGCGGAACCGGCACCGCAGCTGCTGATGCTGGACGAGCCCACGAACAACCTCGACATGGCGAGCGTCCGCCAGCTCACCACGGCGCTGGAGTCGTACGAGGGGGCGCTGATCGTGGCCAGCCACGACGTGCCGTTCCTGGAGTCGATCGGCATCACCCGGTGGCTGTTCCTGGACGGCGAGCTGCGCGAGATCACCGGTGCCGATCATCTCGGGGAGGCCACAGCCTGACGACGGGGGTTTCGTGCGCCCGGACCGGCCCTGCATGATGGCGGACCGGCGCTGCGTCACGGGCGCCGACACTCTCACCCGATTCGGAGTCCTGGACGTGCCCAGCAAGAAGGCCCTCATCCGCCGCCCCAGCCCGCGCCTCGCCGAAGGGCTGGTGACCCACATCGAGCGGGAGAAGGTCGACCTCGATCTCGCGCTCGAGCAATGGGAGGCGTATGCGGAGGCCTTGCGCGGGCACGGCTGGGAGACGGTCGAGGTGGATCCGGCCGACGACTGCCCCGACTCGGTGTTCGTCGAGGACACGGTCGTCATGTACAAGAACGTCGCGCTGATCGCCCGGTCCGGCGCCGAGTCCCGGCGTGACGAGACCCTGGGCGTCGAGGAGGCCGCGGCCCGGCTCGGCTGCTCGGTGAACTGGATCTGGGATCCCGGCACGCTGGACGGCGGCGACGTCCTCAAGGTCGGTGACACCCTCTACGTCGGCCGGAGCGGCCGTACCAACGCGGCCGGCGTCCAGCAGCTGCGGGCCACCTTCGAACCGCTGGGGGCGCGTGTCGTCGCCGTACCGGTGAGCCGGGTGCTGCACCTGAAGTCGGCGGTGACGGCCCTGCCCGACGGGACGGTCATCGGGCACATCCCCAAGGTGGACCGGCCGTCGCTGTTCCCGCGCTTCCTGTCGGTCCCCGAGGAGGCCGGCGCCCATGTGGTCCTGCTCGGCGGCAGCAAGCTGCTCATGGCGGCGAGCGCGCCGAAGACGGCGGAGTTGCTGGCCGATCTCGGCCACGACCCGGTCGTCGTGGACATCAGCGAGTTCGAGAAGCTCGAGGGATGTGTGACATGCCTCTCGGTCAGGCTGCGTGAACTGTACGCCTGACCGGGTACCGAATCGCCGCAAAAGCCCCGGGACCTGCGAGTCCCGGGGCTGCTCCGTATTCCTTGGGAACGTTGGCTGATCAGCAGTCTTTACAGCGCTCTTAACCTACGGCTTCGTAACCTACGGTTTCGTAGCCTACGATCCCGTAAGTTACCCGGCACCGCTCGCCGGTTCCTCCCGACGTCCCCTGGAGTACCCGTGACGATTACTTCCCCTCACCTCGGCAGCCCTTCCGTCTGGACCGACGCCAAGCTGCTGTACGCGTTGGAGGAAGTCGTCGAGCAGGAACTCAACCGGCATCTGAAGGTCACCAAGGACTGGATGCCCCACGAGTACGTGCCGTGGAGCGACGGCCGCAACTTCCCCGGCTTCTTCGAGGACGGCGAGGCCTGGGACAAGGAGCAGTCCAAGGTCACCGAGATCGGCCGGATCGCCCTCGTCGTCAACCTGCTCACCGAGGACAACCTCCCCAGCTACCACCACGAGATCGCCTCGCTCTTCGGCCGCGACGGCGCCTGGGGCACCTGGGTGCACCGCTGGACCGCCGAAGAGGGCCGCCACGGCATCGTGATGCGTGACTACCTGCTCGCCTCCCGCGCGGTGGACCCGGACAAGCTGGAGCAGTTCCGGATGGCCCACATGAGCGAGGGCTTCGAGTCGGACAACCGCCACTCGATGCTGCACTCGGTGGCCTACGTCTCCTTCCAGGAGCTCGCGACCCGCGTCTCGCACCGCAACACCGGCCACCAGTCCGGCGACCCGGTCTGCGACCGCATGCTGGCGCGCATCGCGACCGACGAGAACCTGCACATGGTCTTCTACCGCAACCTGCTGAAGGCGGCCTTCGAGCTCGCGCCCGACCTGACCATGATGGCGGTGCGCGACGTGATCGTGAACTTCCGCATGCCCGGTCACGGCATGCCCGGCTTCGAGCGGGCCGCCGCGCAGATGGCGATCGGCGAGATCTACAACATGCGCATCCACCACGACGACGTGCTCCAGCCCGTGCTGCGCTTCCTGAAGGTCATGGAGATCGACGGCCTCGGCCCGGAGGGGCAGAAGGCGCAGGACGAGCTCGGCCTGTACATGGGCGGGCTGGACGCGGAGGCGTCGAAGTTCGACGAGAAGCTGGCGGCGCGCAAGGCGCGGATGGCGGCGCGGGCCGCGGGCTGAGACGTCCGGGCGGGGCGGTTCAGGGGGACGTACGCCTGAGTTCCAGGCGTTCCTTCTCCGACAGGCCGCCCCAGACGCCGAACCGCTCGTCGTTGTCCAGCGCGTACTCCAGGCAGGCCGAGCGGATCGGGCACAGACCGCAGATCCGCTTCGCCTCCCGTACGGAACTGCCGGGCTCGGGGAAGAAGAAGTCCGCCCCGGTCTGGGCGCACAGGGCCTCCTCCTGCCAGGCGAGGTCGGCCGGGGTGATGGTTTCGGTGTGCATGGCCAGCAGCGTGCCGGGCATCGAAAAACATCCGATCAACGCCGGATCAACGCGGCGCGCGGCACGGCCGGCGTGTTTTCAGCTCTCCTGCGGCACGCTCTTGATCACCGCGAAGCGCGCGCCGTAAGGGTCGACGAGCTTGGCCATCCGGCCGACGCCCGGCGCGTCGGTGGCGGGCATCCGCACCCCGCCGCCCAGCTCCCGCGCCTTGGCGACCACGGCGTCGGTGTCCTCGACCTCGAAGTACGGCAGCCAGTACGGACCGGACTCCGCCTCGGTCGGGTCGTCCGCCGGCGGCACCAGGCCGCCGAACATGGCGCTCTCATCCGTCCCCGCGGGGTTGACGCAGGTGTACGTGGAGCCGGGGAAGGGCATGGCGGAGGTCTCCCAGCCGAACACGGCGTCGTAGAAGGCGGCGGCCCGGGCGATGTCCGGCGTGTAGAGCTCGACCCAGCACAGCGAACCGGGGTCGTTCACCACGTCGAGACCCTTCCGGGCGGCGGGCTGCCAGATCCCGAAGGGCACGCCCTTGTCATCGGCGAGGATCGCGCTCCGGCCCTGCCCCATGACGTCCACCGGCGCCACGGGCACGCTGCCGCCGGCCTGCTCCACCGCCTTGGCCGTGGCGTCCGCGTCCGGGCTCTGGAAGTACACCGTCCAGGCCGGCGGGCCCTGCTCCGGCGTGGTCTGCATGGCGCCCGCGGCGATCCTGTCGCCGAGCTGGAAGAAGCCGTAACCACCGGCCTGAGGCCCCGCCGACCGGAACTCCCAGCCGAACAGGGCGCCGTAGAAGGAGGTGGCGCCCCCGATGTCGGCCGTACCGACATCGACCCAGTTGGGAGCGCCGTTCACAAAACGGGTGCTGAGCATGGTGCCCTCCGAAGGGTCCCGTTGTCCGGATACCTGCTCTGCCGAGTCTTGCACCGCCCACTGACAATCGCCGTCGGAACGCGTCCGTCCCGGCCCGTCCGGACGTTCCGCCCGGCGGCTCGTGCGTCCGCCGGCGTTACGCCGAGACCCGTCGCACCAGCGTCGTGGGCAGCACCACACCGCCCGGCGTCGGGCCCTTCAACAGCAACCGCGCCATCAACCGCCCCATCTCCTCGATGTCCTGACGGACCGTCGTCAGCGGCGGGTCGGTCTGTTCGGCGACCGGCAGCATGTCGTCGAAACCGATCACGGCGACGTCGTCCGGCACCCGCCGCCCGTGCTCGCGCAGCACCCGCAGGGCGCCCGCGGCGGTCAGGTCGTTCGCGGCGAAGACGGCGTCCACGTCGGAGCACCGGTCGAGGAGTTCCCGCATCGCCCGCTCACCGCCGGCCGGCGTGAAGTCGCCCTCCACGACGAGCCGCGGATCGACGTCGGCCATGACGTCCCGGAACCCGTCGAGCCGGTCCACCGCGGAGGTCTGGTCGAGGGCGCCGGTGATGTGCGCGACGCGGGTGCGGCCGAGGCCGACGAGATGGCGTACGGCCTCGCGGGCGCCGCCGCGGTTGTCGCTGTCGACGTAGACCACACCGCTCGTGCCGTCGCTCCAGCCGGGCCGGCCGCCGAACACGGTCGGGATTCCGGCGCGCTGGATCAACTCGGGCAGTGGATCATCCAGGTGCAGGGAGAAGACGAGGGCACCGTCGACATGGCCCCCGGCGAGATAGCGCCCCACGCGCGCGTGGTCGTCGCGGCCCTCGGTCAGCAGCAGGACGAGCTGGTTGTCGTGGGCCGTCAGCTCCTTGCTGATTCCCCGGAGTTGCAGCGCGAAGAAGGGATCGGCGAAGACCCGCGTCTCCGGTTCGGCGACGACGACGGCGACGGCGTCGTGCCGCCGGGTGACCAGACTGCGGGCGGCCTGATTGGGGACGTATCCCAGTTCCTCCACGGCCCGCCGCACCCGCTCCACCAGAGGTTCCCGCACTCCGTCCCCGCCGTTGACCACCCGGGACGCGGTGGCCCGTGACACCCCGGCCCGGGCGGCCACGGCCTCCAGGGTGGGACGCGGGGCGGTTTCGGTCACGTGGGCTCCTCCTCGGCGGGTGCCGATCAGGATAGCCCGCGCCACGTGCCGCGGTGAGAGCGCTCTCCGCGCACCCGTCAGTGCTCGTGCGCGGACCCCGCGGCCGTCTCATGACCATGCTCGTGCGGCTCGTACCCCGGAATCGTCCCGTCCGTCTTCTTCACCAGGAACAGCCCCACCATCCCCATGTCGGAGTGGCTCTGGACATGGCAGTGGTACATCCACGCGCCCGCCCCGACCCCCTCCCCCGCGATCACCTGGAAGCCGAAGGAGTCCGCCGGGCCGGTGATCTTGTTGTCGATGACCTGGCTCGGGTCCTCGGGGCCGGTGAGCATGCCGGTGCGGTTGTCCGCCCAGCGGTGACCGTGCATATGGAAGGTGTGGTAGTACTCGCCGTGCGTGATCACCACGAACTCGACCCGATCGCCCACCGTGGCCTCGAAGTCGGGCCCCGAGTGCGCCGGTTTGTTGTTGATCAGCATGTCGTTGAAGACGACCGTGTGGGTCGCGTCGGGCAGGACGTCGCCCTGCCGGCGCACGATCACCGGACCGTAGAGGCCCTTGCGGATGCCGCCGGTGCCGTGCTCGGTGCCGACGACGTGGTCGTGGTAGTGCCAGTAGCCCGCGCTGCCCGCCCGCCAGGTGCCGTCCTTGCGGCGGCCGGGCTTGTGGGTGCGCCAGGTGTAGGTGCGGGTGCCGCCCGGCTCGACGTCGCTCTTGTTCAACTTGGTGCCGTCGCTGGTGATTTCGTAGTCCAGGCCGTGGACATGCAGGCTCGCCCGTACGTCGGTGGTGTTCTCGAACTCGATGTGCAGGGTGTCGCCCTCGTTGAGTTCGATCAGTGGCCCGGGGATCGTCGCCTTCCCCTTCTCGAAGCCGTAGCCCAGCTGTCCGTCGGCGAACTTCTCGGCGTACAGCTTGATGTGCTTGACCGCGCCGCCGGCCGGAGCCGTCCCCGCCGCGGCGCTCTTCGCCGAGGTGTCGACACTGGCGGCCTCGGAGGCCACGGACAACGATGTCGCGACGGCCGCGCCGCCCAGCAGCAGACGTCTGTTGAACCCGCGTCGGTCCATGCGGAACTCCCCACCCTGATACGGAACTTGCGGAGGCGCACCTGTGATGAACTTGTGAGACGGTACCGGCCGCACTCTCGTTTATCCACACCCTGGACAAAGTTCGTGTCATTGCGGTCATAGGTATTGGCGGGTCGGGCAAAGAGGTCTAGCTTCCTTGGCGTTGTCGCTGTGACCGAGGAGGTGCCCATGCACTTACGAGGGTTGAGCACAAGAAGAAGACGGGTCTGGGCGGCCACTGTGACCGCCGGCGTCGTCGCCGCCGGACTCATGTCGGGTCCCGCCGCGAACGCGCGTCCCGACCCGGGATCACCCTTGACAACGATGTCCATCAAGTCGCCGCCGGGCGGCGCGAATGCACGGGTGCTGGTCTTCTACGGCTCCGCGGCGGCCGGGGAGGAGTCGCCGGTCGTGAACGCCGGGATCGAGGCCATCGAGAAGATCGGCCTGTCCGGACCGGAGAACCAGCGCTTCAAGGTGGTGGCCTCGGACGACGCCTCGGTCTTCACCGACGAGACCCGGCTGGGCCGTTTCAACGCGATCGTGTTCCTGACCGGTGGCGGCGATGTCCTCGACCCGGAGCAGGAGGCGGGCCTGGAGGCCTACATGGAGGCGGGCGGCGGTTTCGTCGGCGTCCATGACGCGGCACGTGCGGAGCCGTACTCGGACTGGTTCACGGGTCTGGTGGGCGCCCGCCCGGCGGCCTCCAGCCCAACGGCCGTACAGCGGGCGACGGTTGAGGTCGGCGACCGGCAGCACCCGGCCACCAAGGATCTGCCGGTTCAGTGGAAGCGGCCGGACCAGTGGTTCAACTGGGTGAAGAACCCGTCCGGCGAGGTGCACACGGTCGCGCGGGTGCGCGAGTCGACGTACCAGCCGGGATCCACCGCCAACGGCTGGGACCACCCGGTGAGTTGGTGCCGTGACTACGACGGCGGACGCTCCTTCTACACCGGCATGGGCGGCACGGTGTCGTCGTACGACGAGACGGACTTCCGCGCCCATCTGCGCGGCGCGCTGCTGTGGACCACCCGCCTCGCGCAGGCCGACTGCAAGGCGACGATCAACGCCAACTACAAGGCGGAGCGCCTGACCCAGCCCAACCAGCCCGGTCAGAACGACCAGATCGGCGAGCCGCACGGCCTGGTCACCGCGCCCGACGGACGCGTGCTCTACATCGGCCGGGGCGGCGCCGACTCCTCCCAGCCGGTGATCACCGACTGGAACAACCCGGACATCGGCAAGGGCAAGGGCGAGATCCACGTCTACGACCCGAAGACCAAGAAGGTCACCCTGGCGGGCGCGCTCAGCGTCTTCGGCAACAAGGGCGGCGGCGACGAGCTGACCAAGGTCGAGGAGGGGCTGCTCGGGATCGAGCTGGACCCGCGCTTCGAGCAGAACGGCTGGGTGTATCTGCACTACACGCCGCACTCGCAGATCAACCGCGACACGCGGATGGCCGAGCGGTACGTCTCCCGCTTCACGCTCGACCTCGCCACCAACAAGCTGGACCTGAGCAGTGAGAAGGTGCTGCTCAAGTGGCCGGTGCAGATCCACAGTTGCTGTCACTCGGGCGGCGGGATGTCCTGGGACTCGAAGGGCAACCTGTACGTCGCGACGGGCGACAACAACTCCAGCGGCTTCAGCGGCGGTTACTCGGGCAACAACCCGCAGCCCAACTACAAGGGCGTCTCCTTCGCCGACGCGCGCCGCACCGCCGGCAACACCAACAACCTCAACGGCAAAATCCTGCGCATCCACCCGGAGCCCGACGGGACGTACACGCTCCCCGAGGGCAACCTGTTCACCGGCAAGGAGACCGACGAGGGCGGCGGGAAGACGCGCGGCGAGATCTATGTGATGGGGGTCAGGAACCCGGCCCGCATCTTCGTCGACCAGAAGACCGACATCCTCTACGCGGGCTGGGTCGGCCCGGACGCTTCGGCGCCCTCCACGACCTGGGGCCCGGCGAAGTACGACACGTTCGCCGTCATCACCAAGGCGAGCAACCGGGGCTGGCCGTACTGCATGGGCAACAAGCAGCCCTACCGCGACCGCAATCTGCCCGACCCGTCGCAACCGCTGGGCTGGTACGACTGCGACAAGCCGAAGAACGAGTCGCCGAACAACGACGGCCTGGTCAACCTGCCGCCGGTCACCGGCAACAACATCTGGTACTCGCCCCAGGGCGGCGCCCCGGACTTCCCGCGCGACGCGAACGGCATCCCCTCGTACAAGCAGGAGGAGGCCAAGTACCTGCTGCCGTGGCTCAAGGGCGGCGGGCAGGCCGCGATGAACGGGCCGGTCTACCGGTACGACGCCCAGAGCGCGAGCGCGACGAAATGGCCCTCCTACTGGGACGGCAAGTGGTTCGTCGGCGACTTCTACGACGCCGACCAGCCGCGCAACGCCGTCATCACCGACCCGAAGACCCACGGTGACGGCGGTCTGCCGATCCACTCGGAGTCACTGAAGAAGATCGTGCCGATCGGCAACGACGGCATCAAGAACCTCATGGACTGGAAGTTCGGTCCGGACGGAGCCATGTACGCCCTCGACTACGGCCGCGGCTTCTTCACCTCGGACGCCAAGTCGGCGCTGTGGCGGGTCACGTACACGGGCGGCGGGCCGACCCCGGCCGCCGGCCAGTTGGCGAAGGGAGCGCAGTGAGACACCGACGAAGAATCCTGACGGCCTTGTTGGCCGCGCTCCTGGTGATCCTGGGGCTGCAGAGCCTGCCCGCCGCAGGGCAATCGGAGCCTCAGGCGGCCGCCGCCCAGACCCTCACCTGGACCGCGGGCAACGACATCGACAAGTACACGTCCGCCCCGGCGACAGCCGAGGCGGGCACGACGACGATCGTCTTCGAGAACAGCGTGGCGACCGGCAACACGACCGGCATGCCGCACACTCTGACGTTCGACGTCTCCGACCCGGAGTACAACAACGACGTCCCGCTGAACATCCTCGCCAACCCGAACGACGACCAGGGCGGCAAGCACACCGCCGAAGTCACGCTCACCCCTGGCCGCTACCGCTACTACTGCACGATCCCGGGACACGGCCAGATGCAGGGCATCCTCGTGGTGACCGAGGGCACCGGCGAGGACACCACCCCGCCGCAGACCTCGGCCCAGGTGACCGGGACGCAGAACTCGCAGGGCCAGTACGTCGGTTCGGCGAGCGTGGCGGTCAACGCCACCGACGAGGACGGCGGCTCCGGCGTGGACCGCGTCGAGTACGCGATCGGTGACACGGGCGCCTGGCAGCCGTACACCACCCCGGTCGTCGTCGACCAGGTCGGCAGCCACAAGGTCCGCTATCGCGCCCTGGACAAGGCGGGGAACGTGGCGGCCGAGAAGAGCGTGCAGTTCACCGTCGTGGCGCCACCGACGGACGACAAGACACCGCCGGAGACCTCGGCGACGGTGACCGGCGAGCAGAACGCGGACGGTGCCTATATCGACATGGCGACCGTCACCGTGTCCGCTTCCGACACCGGTTCCGGGGTCAACACCATCGAGTACGCGGTCGGCGACGGCGCCTGGCAGCCGTACACCGCCCCCGTGATGGTGCACGCGGTCGGCACGCACACCGTGCGCTACCGCGCCACCGACAAGGCGGGCAACGCGGCCGCCGAGAAGAGCGTGCAGTTCACGGTCGTCTCGGCGCCCCCGCAGGACACCACCCCGCCCGTCACCGGCGTGAGCGTCGACGGCACGCGGAACTCCGCCGGGGCGTATGTGAACAACGCCAAGGTCACCGTCAGCGCGACCGACCACGGCGGCGAGGTCGTGAGCATCGAGTACTCGCTCGACGGCGGCCCCTACCTGGCCTACACCGCACCCGTGATCGTCGACCGCGTGGGTCCGCACACCGTGGCCTACCGGGCGAGCGACAAGGCGGGCAACACCTCCGAGCCACGGACGGTGAGCTTCACGGTGGCGGCCGGCGGAGGAGTCCCCGCGCCCAACTGCCCCGAGTACGACGAGCGGTTGACGGTCCTCGTCGGCACGGTCGACTCGGGTGTACCGAACCGCGTCACCAACAACCGGTGCCGCATCAACGAGTTGATCGAGGACGAGAAGGAGTGGACGTCCCACGCGCTGTTCCTGAAGCACGTACGGACGGTCCTGACCACGCTCCTCGACGCAGGCGTCGTCGATCAGCGGGAGCACAACAGGATCCTGAAGGCCGCGCGTGAGTCCGGGATCGGCAAGCCCGGTCAGACCGAGGGCTACCGCACGATCTTCGACGGCACGGCAGGCTCCTTCGCCAAGTGGGCGCAGGTGGGCGGCGGTTCGTTCGGGCTCAACCCCGACGGATCGATGACCAGCGGCACCACGAAGGCGGGCCTGGGCATGCTGTGGTTCCCGGAGCGCAAGTACGGCGACTTCTCGCTCCGGCTCCAGTGGCGGGACGACGCGCCCGGCACGGGCAACGCCAACTCCGGTGTGTTCGTGCGGTTCCCGTACATCCATGACCATCCGGAGGAGCCACGGCCGGAGTGGGCCGCGATCAAGTTCGGGCACGAGGTGCAGGTCTTCGACAGTCCCAGTGGGGACATGTACAAGACCGGGTCGGTCTACGGCTTCGACCGGGTGGGGCTCGCCGGTGCGGGCGTCACCCAGAAGGGCACGTGGAACGACTACGAGATCCGCGTGGTCGACCAGCACTACTCGGTCTACCGCAACGGCGTGCTGATCAACGAGTTCGACAACATCGGCGGCCAGGACTTCACCCCGCCCCGCTCGGACGACCCGGGCACGGACGGGCGCAGGTTCGCCTCCGGCTACGTCGGGCTCCAGGTGCACGGCACGACGGATGTGGTCTCGTACCGGGACATCCGGATCAAGGAGCTGTAGGTATCAAGGAGCGGTAGGTATCAACGAGCTCTAGGTATCAGGGAGCTGTAGGCTCCGGCGGCGCCTCCTCAGGGGGCGCCGCCTTCTTCTTGGCCCGGCTCGGCTGCACACGCGTCGGCTCGCCCGGCATCTTCGGATACTCGGGCGGGTACGGCAGATCGCCGAGCCCGTGGTCGTGTTCGTCCTTGGCGGCCAGGTCCAGCAGGGCCTCCAGGGAGTACCGGTGGTCGTCCATGTCCGCGTGGACGTCGCCCACTTCGGCGAAGCGCACCGGCATCGTCGCCAGGTCGAAGTCCCGGGGGTGCGCCACGCCGACCTCGTCCCAGCGCAGGGGCGCCGAGACAGGGGCGTGCGGGCGGGGTCGTACGGAATAGGCGGAGGCGATGGTGCGGTCCCGGGCGGTCTGGTTGTAGTCCACGAAGATCTTCTGGCCCCGCTCCTCCTTCCACCACTTGATGGTCACGTGGTCCGGCATCCGGCGTTCCAGCTCGCGCCCCACGGCGATCGCGGCGCGGCGGACCTGGGTGAAGGTCCAGCGGGGTTCGATGGGCACGAAGACATGCAGGCCGCGTCCGCCGGAGGTCTTGGGGAAGCCGCGCAGGCCGCCGAACTCGTCCAGGAGCGCTCGTAGTTCATGGGCGGCGCGGACGGCGTCGTCGAAGTCGGTGCCGGGCTGCGGGTCGAGGTCGATACGGAGTTCGTCGGGATGGTCGACATCCTCGCGGCGCACCGGCCAGGGGTGGAAGGTCAGGGTGCCGAACTGGGCGGCCCACAGGACGGCGGCCTCCTCCGTGGGGCACATCTCGTCGGCGCTGCGACCGCTGGGGAAGGTGATGTGGGCGGTGGGGATCCAGTCGGGCATGTTCTTCGGGGCCCGCTTCTGGAAGAAGTTCTCGCCGGTGACGCCGTCCGGGTAGCGCTCCAGGGTGGTGGGCCGGTCGCGCAGGGCGCGCAGGATGCCGGGGCCGACGGCGATGTAGTACCGGGCGAGGTCCAGCTTGGTGAAACCGCGCTCCGGAAAGAAGATCTTGCCCGGGCTGGACAGCCGTACCGTCCGGCCGCCCGCCTCCAGTTGCACCGCTTCACCCATGCGAGCCACGGTAGGCCCAACACCCGTCCCTCGCACACCGGGCGTTCACGGCTTCACACGCGCAGAATCAGAGCATGGACCTCCCTGTGATGCCACCCGTGAAGCCGATGCTCGCCAAGCCGGTCGCGAAGATCCCGCCGGACATGCACTACGAGGCGAAGTGGGACGGCTTCCGCGCGATCGCGTTCCGCGACGGGGCCGACGTGGAGCTCGGCAGCCGCACCGGCAAGCCGCTGACCAGGTACTTTCCGGAGCTGGTGGTGGCGTTGCGGGAGAGGCTGCCGAAGCGCTGTGTCGTGGACGGCGAGATCGTGATCGCTCGTGAGGGGCGCCTCGATTTCGACGCGCTGACCGAGCGCATCCACCCGGCGGACTCCCGGGTGCGGATGCTCGCCGAGAAGACCCCGGCCTCCTTCGTCGCCTTCGACCTGCTGGCCCTGGACGACGAGTCCCTGCTGGACGTCCCGCTGAGCGACCGCCGGGCCCTGCTGACCAGGGCGCTGGACGGGGTGACGGCACCCGTGCACCTGGCGCCGGCGACGACCGACATCGAGGTGGCGCGGCAGTGGTTCGACCAGTACGAGGGGGCCGGCCTCGACGGCGTCATCGCCAAGCCGCTCGGAGTGCACTACCTCCAGGACGAGCGCGCGATGTTCAAGATCAAGCATGAGCGCACGGCGGACGTCGTCGTCGCGGGCTACCGCCTCCACAAGAGCGGCCCGATCGTGGGCTCGCTGCTGCTCGGCCTCTACGACGATCAGGGCACCCTCCAGCACGTGGGCGTCTCCGCCGCCTTCTCGATGAAGCGCCGGGCCGAACTCGTCGAGGAACTGGAGCCGTTGCGGATGGACGATGTCGCCGGGCACCCCTGGGCGGCCTGGGCCGAGGAGGCGGCGCACGAGTCGGCGCGGCTGCCCGGAGCGCCCAGCCGCTGGTCCGGCAAGAAGGACCTGTCCTGGGTGCCGCTGCGGCCGGAGCGGGTCGTCGAGGTGGCGTACGACCACATGGAGAACGGGGCCCGCTTCCGGCACACGGCCCGGTTCCGCCGCTGGCGCCCGGACCGGGATCCGCAGAGCTGCACCTACGCACAGTTGGAGGAGCCGGTGAGCTATGACCTGGCGGAGATCTTCGGCCCATGAGGCTACGTAATAGCCCGATCAGGACCGATCAGGATCGATCAGGTATGGCTATTAATCGGCCTGTACGTGCACAATCGTTGACACGAGACAGGTGGCAACGGTGGGCATGGGACGCAGGGCGCGCACGCGACGCGCCACGACGGGGGTGGCGCTCCTGGCCGCCCTGATGACGCTCTCCCTGGCGGCCGGCTGCACCTCGTCGGGCGACGACGGGCGTGGACCGGGCCGGGAACCGGGCGAGCGGCCGTCGCAGAGCCGGGCGGCCGAGGGCTCGGTGCTCGCCGTGAAGATCGACAACGCCCGCTCGGCCCGCCCCCACACAGGGCTCGACTCCGCGGACATCGTGTACGTCGAGCAGGTCGAGGGCGGCCTGAGCAGGCTGATGGCGGTGTACGCGACCAAGCTGCCGCCCGTGATCGGCCCGGTACGCAGCGCCCGCGAGTCCGATCTGGAGCTGCTGCGCCAGTTCGACCGGCCCACGCTCGCCTTCTCGGGGGCCCAGCGCAGACTGCTCCCGCTGATCGACGAGGAGCCGGTGAACGCCCAGCCGCCCGGCAAGGCGTCCGACGCCTACTACCGGGGCACGTCCACACCCGCCCCGCACAACCTCTACCTGCGGCCCGCCCGGCTGATCCCCTCCGCGCCCGGCGCGGACGCGCTGACGACCGGATTCCGCTACGGCACCGCACCCTCGGGCGGCACGCCCGAGACCTCCCTGACCGTTCGCTACCCGGCCGCCCGGTTCACCTTCACCTGGTCCGAGAGCCGCGACCGCTGGCTGGTCTCGATGGACGGTTCTCCGACGGTGACCACCGACGGAGCGCGGTTGGCGCCGGCGACGGTCGTGGTCCAGTACGTGAAGGTGCGCGAGTCCGACTTCCACGACTCCCTCGGCAACACGACGCCGTACACCGAGACGGTCGGCGAGGGCAGGGCGGAGGTGCTGCGCGACGGCAAGGTCTTCGACGCCGACTGGAAGCGCGCGGACGCCACCGACGGCACGGAATTCACCGCCGGGAACGGCATGCCGGTCGCCTTCGCCGAGGGCCAGGTGTGGGTGGTCTTCGCGCCCTCGTAGAGACCGTCCTCGTAGAGACGCCGCTACCCCGCCTTCGACGCCGTAAGAGGTTCCGTCGGATTGCGGAGCCCCTCCGCCGCGTCCGAGACACGGCGGATGAGGTCGAAGAAGACGGTCTGTTCCTCGGCGGAGAGCGGGGCCAGGAAGACCTGGTTCATCCGGGCGGTACGGACCGTGAGCTTGCGGTGGATCCGGGTACCCTCGTCCGTCAGCCGCAGCAGGAAGCGGCGGCCGTCCTGCGGGTCACGCACCTTGTCGAGCAGACCCCGGCGGCCGAGCCGGCTGATCACCTCGGCGATGGTCGACCGGTCGAGCCCCACGCGCTCCCCCACCGTGCGCTGGTCGAGGCCCGGCTCGGCGACGAGCGCGTTGAGGACGGCGAACTGCGGTGACGTGATCTCCTCGGAGACCATGGTGTTCCACAGCAGGTAGTGAGCCTGCTGGAGGCGCCGGGCCAGGTGCCCGGGGTGGGTGGTGAGGTCCACCGCGGCCATGTGTGCTCCCGAGTCGTATTGGTTGGTGCACTGAAGACGGTTGGTGCACTGAAGACCAGTGAGTATTGACGCCAGACTCCCATAGTGGCAGCTTGAGAGAAAGTTCGCTGAAATACTCAGTGCGCTGAGCAAGTGGAAGGCTGCGCGGATGGACAAGGTGGTCGCCACGGCCCTGGAGGCGGTGGCCGATGTGCCGGACGGCGCGACCCTCGCGGTCGGCGGATTCGGGCTGAGCGGTGTGCCGAACGTACTGATCCAGGCGCTGTACGAGCGGGGCGTGAGCGGTCTGGGCGTCGTGTCCAACAACTGCGGGGCGATGGAGTCCGGTCTCGCCGTGCTGCTCGCCGCGGGCCGGATCGCCCGGGTGACCGGCTCCTACATCGGGGCGAACAAGGAGTTCGCGCGGCAGTACCTGGCCGGTGAGCTGGAAGTCGAGCTGATCCCGCAGGGCACCCTCGCCGAGCGGCTGCGGGCCGGCGGCGCCGGCATCCCCGCCTTCTACACCCCCGCCGGTGTCGGAACCCTGGTCTCCGATGGCGGACTGCCCTGGCGCTACGACGGCTCCGGCGGCGTCGCTCTGGCCTCCCCGGCGAAGGAGGTTCGGGAGTTCGACGGCACGGAGTACGTGCTGGAGCGCGGCATCCGCACCGACTTCGCGCTGGTGCGGGCGGCGAAGGGCGACCGGCACGGGAACCTGGTCTTCAACAAGTCCTCGCGGAACTTCAACCCCCTCGCGGCGATGGCCGGCCGGGTGACGATCGCCGAGGTCGAGGAACTCGTCGAGCCCGGCGAGATCGACCCGGACGCGGTGCATCTGCCCGGCATCTTCGTGCGGCGGGTCCTCGCCCTCACCCCGGAGCAGGCGGCGGACAAGAAGATCGAGCAGCGGACGGTGAGCAGCTGATGGCCTGGACCCGGCAACAGATGGCCGCCCGCGCCGCGTGCGAACTTCAGGACGGCCAGTACGTCAATCTCGGCATCGGCCTGCCGAC
Organism: Streptomyces sp. GESEQ-4; assembly: GCF_017948455.1. GTDB lineage: Bacteria > Actinomycetota > Actinomycetes > Streptomycetales > Streptomycetaceae > Streptomyces. Next base: position 196,045 of record NZ_JAFFSU010000008.1, on the reverse strand, counting down.
CCTGATCCCGAACTACCTCCCGGCGGGCGTGGAGGTGATCCTGGAGTCGGAGAACGGCATCCTGGGCACCGGCCCCTACCCCACCGAGGACCAGGTCGACCCCGACCTGATCAACGCGGGCAAGGAGACCGTCACGGTCCTGCCGGGCGCGTCCTACTTCGACTCGGCGCTGTCCTTCTCGATGATCCGCGGCGGCCACATCGACGTCGCGGTGCTCGGCGCCATGCAGGTCTCCGCCCGCGGGGACCTCGCGAACTGGGCCATCCCCGGCAAGATGATCACCGGGATCGGCGGCGCGATGGACCTCGTGCACGGCGCCCGCACGGTGATCGTGGTGATGACGCACACCGCCAAGGACGACTCCCCGAAGATCCTGGAGGAGTGCGCGCTGCCGCTCACCGGGAAGGCGTGTGTGAACCGGATCATCACCGACCTCGGTGTGCTGGAAGTGACCGACGACGGCCTGGTGCTCGTCGAGACGGCGCCCGGTGTGAGCGTCGACGAGATCACCGGCAAGACCGACGCGAAGCTGACCGTAGCGGAGGGCCTGAAGTGAAGTCCGCAGTGAAGTCCGCAGTGAGGGACGTCTACATCATCGACGCGGTGCGTACGCCGATCGGCCGCTACAACGGCGGTCTGGCGAGCGTGCGCCCGGACGACCTGGGCGCCCACGCCATCCGCGAACTCCTCGCCCGTACACCGCAGTTGGATCCGTCGCGGATCGAGGACGTCTACTTCGGCAACGCCAACGGCGCGGGTGAGGAGAACCGCAACGTCGGCCGCATGGCCGCGCTGCTGGCCGGACTGCCGACGTCCGTGCCGGGCGTCACCGTGAACCGGCTGTGCGCGTCGGGTCTGGAAGCCGTGATCCAGGCGGCCCGCGCGATCGCCCTCGGGGACGCGTCCATCGCCGTGGCCGGTGGTGTGGAGTCGATGACCCGTGCGCCGTATGTGCTGCCGAAGTCCGACAAGCCGTTCCCGGCCGGGCACGCCGAGCTGTACTCCACGACCCTCGGCTGGCGGATGGTCAACCCGAAGATGGAGCCACAGTGGACTGTTCCGCTGGGCGAGAGTGCCGAGCTGATCGCCGAGAAGCACAAGATCAGTCGTGAGCAGCAGGACGAGTTCGCGTTGGCCTCCCATCAGAAGGCCGCGCGCGCCCAGCAGGCGGGGCTGTTCGACGCCGAGCTGGCCCCGGTGCCGGTCCCGCAGCGCAAGGGCGACCCGATCGTCTTCGGCGCCGACGAATGCGTCCGCGCGGACGCCTCTCCGGCCGCGATGGCGAAGCTGAAGCCGTCCTTCCGCACCTCCGAGGGCACGGTCACCGCAGGCAACGCGTCCCCGCTCAACGACGGTGCGGCGGCGCTGCTGCTTGTGGACGAGGAGGGGCTGAAGGCGACGGGGCGCGAGCCGCTTGCACGGGTCTCCGCGAGCGGCGTCAACGCGGTCGACCCTCACTATTTCGGGCTTGCCCCCGTCGAAGCGGTGACGCGTGCGCTGGCCAAGGCGGGCAGGGGGTTTGATGATCTGTCGGTGCTGGAGCTGAACGAAGCGTTCGCCGCGCAGGTGTTGGGGTGTGTTGCCGAGTGGCCCGAGTTCGATCCGGGGATCCTCAATCCGCAAGGTGGGGCGATTGCGCTGGGGCATCCGCTGGGTGCGTCCGGGGCGCGGCTTGCGGGGACCGTGGCCCATCAGCTTGCCCGTGCGGGAAGTGGGGTTGGTGTCGCGACCCTTTGTATCGGTGTGGGGCAGGGTCTTGCCCTCGTCCTCGAACGGTAGGGGGTCCTCTGGTTGTTCGGAGGCTGCGGGCCCGTTGTGGCTGGTCGCGCAGTTCCCCGCGCCCCTAACGGGGCGTTGTGCCGCCCCCTGTTTTCACGTGACCGTCAGGAAGCTCAAGGAACTCCCCCATGACACTCACCCAGCACGACATCGACCAAGAAATCGCCGCCGAGCACGCCGCCTATGAAAAGCGTGTCGCCGACGGGGCTCCCGTCGAGCATCAGCCGCGCCGTGACTATGCCCCGTACCGGTCCTCGGTTCTCCGGCACCCGAAGCAGCCGCCGGTCGCCATCGATGTGTCTCAGGATCCGGAGCTGGTGGAGTTGGCCTCCCCGGCCTTCGGGGAGCGGGACATCACTGAGATCGACCATGACCTGACCCGGCAGCACAACGGGGAGCCGATCGGTGAGCGGATCACTGTGTCCGGGCGGTTGCTGGACCGGGACGGGCGGCCGATTCGGGGGCAGCTGATCGAGATCTGGCAGGCCAACTCGGCGGGCCGGTACGCGCATCAGCGTGAGCAGCACGACGCGCCGCTGGATCCGAACTTCACGGGTGTGGGGCGCACGCTGTCCGACGACGGCGGGTTCTACTCGTTCACCACCATCCAGCCGGGCCCGTACCCGTGGCGCCAGCACCTCAACGCCTGGCGGCCGGCGCACATCCACTTCTCGATCTTCGGGTCGGCGTTCACGCAGCGGTTGGTGACGCAGATGTACTTCCCGAGCGATCCGTTGTTCCCGTACGACCCGATCATCCAGTCGGTGACGGACGACGCGGCCCGGCAGCGGCTGGTGGCGACGTACGACCACAGCCTGTCGGTGCCGGAGTTCTCGATGGGCTACCACTGGGACATCGTGCTCGACGGACCGAACGCCACCTGGATCGAAGAGGGACGCTGACCCACGATGACGAAGATCGACACGAGCAATCCCGAGGCCGTGCTTCCTACCCCGTCGCACACGGTCGGCCCCTTCTACGGTCATGCCCTGCCCTTCCCCGGCGGCGGCGACATCGCGCCGATCGGCCACCCGGACACGATCGCGCTGCAGGGATATGTGCTGGACGGGGAGGGCAAGCCGCTGCCGGACGCGTTCGTGGAGCTGTGGGGCGCCGACCCGGACGGCAATGTGCCGCAGGTCGACGGTTCGATGCGGCGCGACCCGGCGAGCGGTGGCTTCCTGGGGCGTAACGGCGTGGAGTTCACCGGCTGGGGGCGGATCCAGACGGATGCCAACGGGCACTGGAGCGCGCGGACGCTGCGGCCCGGGGCGCGCGGGCAGAGTGCGCCGTACATCAGTGTGTGCGTGTTCGCGCGCGGGCTGCTGGTGCATCTGTTCACCCGGATCTATCTGCCGGGCGACGAGGCCGCGCTGGCCGCCGATCCGCTGCTGGCGCGGCTGGACCAGGACCGACGCGACACGCTGATCGCCACGGACGGGGGCAACGGCACATACCGTTTCGACATCCGCCTTCAAGGCGAAGGCGAAACGGTCTTCCTGGAGTTCCAGTGACAGCTGCCGAACCCGACACCGGCCTGCTCGCCCCCGGGTGGGCAGGCTCCCCCGCCGCAAAGGCCACCGGCGACGGCGCTTATCTGACGGCGCTGCTCGACGCGGAAGCGGCGCTGACGCGCGCCCAGGCCGCGCTGGGGCTCGCCCCGGAGGAGGCCGCTGACGCGGTGACGGAGGCGGCGGACGCCGGGCGCTTCGATGTGGCCTCGATCGCCGAGCGCGCGCGGGGCGGCGGTAATCCGGTCATCCCCCTGGTCGCGGATCTGACCAGGGCGGTCGGCGAGGAGTACGGCCCCTACGTCCACCGGGGCGCGACCAGCCAGGACATCATGGACACGGCGACGATGCTGGTCGCCGCCCGCACCCTGGACCTCCTCCTCACCGACCTCGGCCGCACGGAACGGGCGCTGGCCCGCCTGGCCGTCGAGCACCGTGACTCCCCGATGCCGGGACGGACGCTCACGCAGCACGCCGTACCGACGACGTTCGGGCTGAAGGCGGCCGGGTGGCGGTCGCTGGTGCTCGACGCACGGGACCGGGTGACCGCCGTACGGGACGGCCTGCCCGCACAACTCGGGGGCGCCGCCGGGACGTTGGCGGCCTTCGGGGCGTACGGAGCCGAGGACGCCGTGTCTCTCCCGGAGGCCTACGCGCGCGAACTCGGCCTGCGGGCGCCCCTGTTGCCCTGGCACACCCTGCGGACACCCATCGCCGATCTCGCCGCATGTCTCGCCTTCACGGCGGGCGCGCTCGGCAAGATCGCCGTCGATGTCCTCACCCTCTCCCGCACCGAGATCGCCGAGGTCACGGAGGGCAGCGGCGGGGGCTCGTCCGCCATGCCGCACAAGTCCAATCCGGTACGGTCCACCCTCATCGCCGCCGCCGCGCGCCGGGCACCTCAGCTCGCCGCCACGCTGTACGGGTCGCTGGCGGCGGAGGACGAGCGGCCGGCCGGGGCCTGGCACGCCGAGTGGGAGCCGCTGAGGGAGCTGCTGCGGTTGGCCGGCGGGGCCGCCCGGGACGCCGTGGAGCTGGCCGAGGGGCTGCGGGTCAGGCACGATGTCATGCGCGAACACCTTGATCTCACCCATGGGTTGATCGTCTCGGAACGGCTGTCCGCCGAGCTGGCCCCGGTCCTGGGCCGGGCCCGCGCGAAGGAACTGCTCACCCGGCTGGCGTCCGAGGGGCGCCCGCTCGCCGAGGCGCCGGAGCTGCGGGACGTCGACCTGGACCCCACCCACTACACCGGCTCCGCCGGAGCCCTCACCGACCGCGCTTTGGAGCGACGTTGAAACTCCTCAACCACCTTGCCGAAGGCCCCGCTTCCGCACCCCCGCTGCTTCTCGGACCCTCGGTCGGCACCTCGTACGCCCTGTGGGACAAGGTCGCGCCCGAGCTGTCCGTCACACATCGGGTGATCCGCTGGGACCTGCCGGGGCAGGGCGGCTCGGCGGCCGATCTGATCGCGGCGGGGGCGACCATAGGTGATCTCGCCGACCTGGTGCTGGCCCTCGCCGACTCGCTCGGCATCGAGCGGTTCCGTTACGCGGGTGTCTCGATCGGCGGTTCGGTGGGGCTGCATCTCGCGGTGCACCACCCCGAGCGGGTGGAGTCCCTCGCGGTGATCTGCTCGTCCTCCCACTACGGCGGCTCCAAGCCGTGGGAGGAACGGGCCGCGCTGGTGCGGGCGGAAGGGGTGGCGGGGCTCGCGGAGAGCGCGAACGAGCGCTGGTTCACGGCGGGGTTCACCGTGCCCCGGCTGGTCCAGGACATGCGGGAGAGCGATCCCGGCGCGTACGCCGCCCTGTGCGACGCGCTCGCCGCCTTCGACATCCGGGACCGGCTGCCCGAGATCTCCGCGCCCACCCTGCTGATCGCCGGACGCGAGGACACCGCGACGCCACCCGTGCATCTGCGGGAGATCGCGGACGCGGTGCCGGGTGCCGCCCTCGTGGAGATCCCCGGCGCCTCGCATCTGGCGCCCGCCCAGTGCCCCGAGGCCGTGCTCACCGCCCTGCGGGCGCACTTCGACGGTTCCGCCCCGCGTGGCATGGAGGTGCGGCGCGAGGTGCTCGGCGACGCGCACGTCGACCGGGCGCAGGACCGCCAGACCCCCTTCACCGCCCGCTTCCAGGACTTCATCTCGCGCTACGCCTGGGGCGAGATCTGGACCGACCCGACGCTCTCGCGCCGCGAGCGCAGCATGATCACGCTGACGGCGCTGGTCGCCCACGGGCACTACGACGAGCTGGCCATGCATGTGCGGGCGGCGCGGCGCAACGGGCTGACCCCGGAGGAGATCGGCGCGGTGCTGCTGCAGACCGCGGTGTACTGCGGGGTGCCGGCGGCGAACGCGGCCTTCGCGGCGGCCCAGCGGGTTCTGGCCGAGGAGGACGAAACCGGCTGAGGGTGACCCTGCCGGTCGTAGCCTCAACAGCATCAAGCAGAGCGCTGGCCCATGTGCCTACGGTGAAGGCATGTCCACCATCCTGATCACCGGCGCCACCTCCGGTCTCGGCCGGTACATCGCCTTCGAACTGGTCCGCTCCGGACACCTGGTCCTGGCCCACGGCCGCGATCCGGGCCGTACGGAGCGGTTGGTCGCCGAGTTGCGCACGGAGGGCGCCGCCGAGGGGTTCGTCGCTGATCTGGCCTCGCTGGCCCAGGTGCGCGACCTGGGAGCCCGGGTCGCCGCCGCCCACACCGAGCTGGACGTGCTGATCAACAACGCCGGCGTGGGCTCAGGACCGCGCGGCTCCGGACGGGAGCTGAGCGCCGACGGCCACGAACTGCGGCTGGCGGTCGACTACTTGGCCCCGGTCGAACTGACCCGCGCCCTGCTGCCGGTCCTGCGCGCGAACCCGCCCGCCCGGATCGTCAACGTCGGGTCGGCCGGCCAGGAGCCGCTCGACTTCGACGACCCCGAGTTCACCCGCGGCTACGACGGTTTCGCCGCATACTGCCGCGCCAAGTTCGCACTAGCCGCCCATACGTTCACGCTCGCCGAGGAACTCGACGGCACCGGCGTGTCCGCCAACGTCCTGCACCCCGCGACCTTCATGGACACGGCGATGGTCCGCGAGGGCGGCATCGCCCCGATGACCTCGATCGCCGACGGCGCCCCCGGCGTACTGGCCCTCGCCACACAGGACCTGGGCACGGGCGGCTACTTCGACGGAACGCGTCCAGCGCGGGCGCACGCGGCGACGTACGACCACGAGGTACGCAAGCGCCTGGCGACGGTCACCGACCAGTTGCTGAGCACCTGAAGCGCCCCAAAGGGGCGCGGGGAACTGCGCGACCAGCCACGACGCCGCCGCAGCCGCTCGACAGCCGTTCGCCGCACTCTCCGCGGCGCGCTCACCGCAACCCGCGCCCCGTCTCAAGCACTTCTCGCGCCTGGGCCACCAACCCATCGGCCCCGCAAGAACGCGCCAGCGCCAACCCCCGGTTAAGTTCGGACACCGACCTCGCAGCGATGCCGTACTCGACACGAGCGGCAGCATGCTCGTACTGGCACGGCGAAGCCTCCAGGTAGGCGACCGCCTGGGCGGCAAGCCGGACCGCGCGCTGCCCGGTCTCCAGGGCCGCGGCACAGCGCAAGGCCTCGCCAATCGCGGTGTCCGTGCCGAACCGCTCGGCCTGGCGGCGGGCGTCGGAGGCGAGCCGGGCGGCGCGGACCGGGTCCTCGGTGGCGAGGGCCCGGGCCAGGTCGACGGCCCAGGGGACCATCACCGGGTTGTGGTGGCCCCGCACGGTCGCCGCCTTCTCCGCGGCCTCCAGCTCGTTGATGCCGTCCTTCGTGTGGCCGGTCGCGAGCAGGAGACGGCCGCGTACGGAGCGCGGGTCTGGGATGACGATGGTGGACGGGTAGGGCGGCCCGAAGCCGTGCTGCTCGGCGATCGACCAGGCCTCGTCGACGTGGCCGCGGGCGAGCAGCGTGTCGACGAGGTTGCAGGTCGCCGTCCAGTACAGGGGAAGACCGCGGCCCACGCGCTCGGCCAGCCGCAGCCCCTCGCGCAGGGATGTCTCCGCCTCCCGGAGGCGGCCCCTTCTGCGGTGGCCGAGACCGACGTAGGCGTGCGCGAGGGCGAGGTGGCCGCCGCTCCAGCCCGCGGACTCGTAGGCGCGCAGGGCCTCCGTGTAGAGGGCGTCGGCGCGGTCGAGGCGGTCGGTGTAGGCGTACGAGTTGGCCAGCATCAGCAGCAGTTCGAGGCCCCACTCGGTGTCGGTCCAGCCGAGTCCGGGGGCGAGCCGGCCGTTGACGAGGGAGCGGTCGCACAGGTCGACGACCTCCTCGGCGTTCTCACCGTGGGTCATGGCGTCGAAGCCGCGCAGCATCAGCAGGGCACGCTCGGAGTTGTCCTTGCCGGTGCAGGTCGCGGCGAGCCCGGCGAGCCGCTCGGAGCGGCCCGGGGTGGTCGTCTCGCCCGCGTAGATGCCCTCCCACATGTACTGCACGGCTTGCAGGCGCAGCTTGGCCGGGCCCTCCTCGTGCCGGGCGGCTTCCGCCTCGACCGTGCGGACGGCCTCCTCCAGCTGGTCGTTGTGGAGGAGCGCCTGAGAGAGCCGGAAGACGGCGTCCACGCGTTCGGCGCCGTCGAGGCCGGGCATGGCGAGCGCGGACTGGAGGTGGTGGATGGTGGTGGCGGGCGCGGTCAGCAGCGTGGCACAGCCCAGTTCGTAGAGCACGCGCGCGTGGACCTCGGGCAGCGGCGGCTCCACCAGGGCGCGGTCAAGGCAGCGGCGGGCCGCGTCGGGGGCGCCGACGGCGAGGTGTTCGCGGGCCGCCTCGCGCAGCTGCTCGACGACTTCCTCGTCGTCGTCCGGGTGGACCAGGAGAAGGTGCCGGGAGGCGGCCGCGGCGCCACGGCCGGAGTCGGTGACGACCTGGGCGGCGATGCCGTGCATCGCGGTGCACAGGGCGGGCGGGATGGAGTTGTAGACGGCGGTCGCGATCAGCGGATGCACGAACTCCAGGCCGCTGTCGCCGGCGCGGGCGGTCGCCGGGTCGGGTTCGGTGAGGATGCGGGCGTTGCACAGCAGTTCGGCGCAGCGCACGGCTTGGCCGTGGCTCATGGTGGCGAGCCGGGCGACCAGGTCGATGGAGATGTCCGCGCCGAGGATCGCGGCGGCCCAGGCGAACCGGGTGGCGTCGACGCCGAGTCCCTCCAGGCGGGCGACGAGGCCGCCGCCGCGGGCCGAGCGGTTCAGGGCGCGCAGTTCGGCGGCCTGGGCCTCGACGGGTTCGAGTTCGCTGTCCTGGACCTTGGCGAGGAGTTCTACGGTCTCGTAGGGGTTGCCGCCGGTGACGGCCCAGACCTCGCGGCAGAACGGGGCGTCGGCGTGCGGGCCGACGGTGGCGCGGGTGAGGCCCGCGGTCGCGTCCGGGGTCAGGGCGCTCAGGTTGGTGACCGGTGCGCCCGCCGCCGCGGCGACCGCGTCGAGGTAGCGGGCGCTGTCGGCGGCGACCTCGCCGGGGCGGCGGGCCACGACGACCAGGACGGACAGGTCGTCGAGGCGTTCGGCGAAGGCGGCGAGCCAGCGCAGGGTCTCCTGGTCGGCCCAGTGGGCGTCGTCGATCAGCAGCACGAGCGGCCAGTCGCGCCGGGCCAGCCGGCGCACCGCGGCGACCAGGCCGTCGCACACGCCCTGCGGGTCGGCGTGCCGGTCGCCGGGGTCGGTGATGCCGAGGGCGGGGCCGGCGATGTCGTACCAGTCGCCGAGGTATTCGCGCGCCTCCTCCGGCATCAGCGACACCAGCGCGGGCTGCAGCAGTTGTCGTACGACATTGAAGGGGACGGACTTCAGGGTCTCGCCGCCGCGGGCCGACCAGACCGTGCAGCCGCGTGCCTCGGCGATGCGGCGGGTCTGGGCCAGCAGCGCGGTCTTGCCGAGTCCGGCCTCGCCCCGGAACACCAGGAGGCTGCCCGAGGACGAGCGGTCCGCGCGCAGCGTGGTGAGCGCCTCCTCCACGGCGGCGATCTCCCGGTCGCGCTCCCACAGGGGAGCCGAGGCGGCCGCCGTGGGCCCTACCTCCGTCATCCCGCTACCTCCCCAAGTCGCCCGAACGACGTACCGAACCCGAGCGTAGCCCTCCGGTCGGCGCGGTGCGGGCGGGTCCGGGGAGCTGTTCCCGTCACGGGTGACAGCGCGGGCCCGCGGACGACGCGGACGGCGTGCCACCTGCTGTTGCGAAGGTGACGCACCGTCAATACTCGTGGGAACGAAGGCGACTTTCGAGGAGCAAGGCGAGTTGAGACGATGCGGGTGATCGGTCTGATGTCGGGCACGTCGTACGACGCCATCGACGCGGCGGCGGCCGAGTTGGAGCTCGTCGGGGACACGCTGGTGCTGAAGCGGCTCGGGATGGTGAGTGAGCCGTATGACGCGGAGCTGCGGGACGCGCTGGCGGTGGCGCTGCCGCCGGGTGCCGTCACGATGGCGGAGGTGTGCCGGCTGGACACGCGGGTCGGGCAGGCGTTCGCGGCGGCGGCCGTGCGGGCCGACCGTGAACTGTGCGAGGGGCGGGCCGAGTTGGTCGCCTCACACGGGCAGACCGTCTACCACTGGGTGGCGGAGGGGCGGGTGCACGGCACGCTTCAGCTCGGGCAGCCCGCCTGGATCGCCGAGGCGACCGGGCTGCCGGTGGTCGCCGACTTCCGGCCGCGCGACATCGCCGCCGGGGGCCAGGGCGCACCGCTGGTCGCGCTGGTCGACCGGCTGTGGCTGCGCGGCCGGCCGGGGACGCCGGTCGCGCTGAACATCGGGGGCATCGCCAATCTGACCGCCCCTGACGGGACCGCCTTCGACACCGGTCCGGGGTGCGCGCTGATCGACGCGGCGGCGCGGGGGTTCAGCGGCGGGCGTCTGGAGTACGACCAGGACGGGGCGCTGGCGGCCCGGGGCCGGGTGCACCATCTGCTGCTGGAGCGGCTGCTGGCCGAGCCGTACTACGCGCTGCCCGCGCCGAAGACGACGGGCGAGGAGTTGTTCCATCTGCGCCATCTGCACGAGGCGCTCGCCGGGCTCGGGACGCTGCCCGCCGAGGACGTGCTCGCCACGCTGACCATGCTCACGGCCCGGACGGTCGCCGACGCCGTGCGCGGGGTGGGCGCCACGGAGGTGATCGCCTCGGGTGGCGGGACCCGCAATCCGGTGCTGATGAGGAGGCTCGCCGAGTTGCTGCCGGGGGTGGCGCTCGGCACGTCCGACGAGCTGGGGCTGCCGTCGGACGCGAAGGAGGCGTACGCGTTCGCGGTGCTCGGGTTCCTCACCGTGCACGGGCTGCCGGGCACGGATCCGGCGGGCACGGGCGCACGGCACGCGCGCGTGCTCGGTTCGGTGACGCCCGGCCGGGACGGACTGCGCCTTCCGGCGCCGGCGGCCGAGTTCCCCGTACGACTCGTCCTGAAATGAGCACGCTCGCACCTGTTCCGGTCCCGGTCTTCTCATCCGCCTTTCACCGACGCCTCATACGGTGGGGTCATGACGCAGGAGACTCCCCCCGGCTGGCACCCCGACCCCGGGCAGACAAGTGACGGTCCTCCCACCGAACGCTGGTGGGACGGCAAGGCATGGACGGACCAGACCCGCCCGGCGGGGTCGGGCGCCGCTTGGGGTCCCCCGACGCAGCCCGGCGCCGGGGGCGCGTTTCCGGCCTACCCCGCGTATCCCGTGCAGCCTCCCGCCGGTGCGCGGCGCGGGCTGCGGACCGGGATAGCCGTCGCGGTGGCGGCCGCGGTCCTCGCGAGCATCGGCGTGGGCGTGTACGCGCTGTCCAAGGACGACGGCGGGGGCGGCAGCGCGGCGGACTCGTCACCGCAGGCGCCGGACGGACAGGGCGGTCCCGGCGGACAGGGCGGGCCCTTCGGCGACGGCGGGTCGGGTGGCTCCGGCGGTCCCTCGCCCTCACCCTCGCCCGAGGGGTCCGAGGCGCCGAAGATCGACAGCGGTTCGGTGACCGACCCGGTCAGCGGGATCAGCATCCCCATTCCCGACGGCTGGTACGGCCAGCAGTTGTCGGTCGGCGCCTCGGTCACCTCGGACGCCTCCTACAAGTGCCCCGGCGACACCTCCGCGACCTGCACCAAGGGCGGCGCGTACTCGGCGCCCGCCCTCGTGCTGGGCACCAAGGGCAGCACGGCCGAGCAGGTCGCCAAGGCGGACATCGCGGAGAACGCCGAGCAGTCGTACGGCGGCAAGTCCTACGGCAAGATCACCTCGCACCCGGTGCTGGCCTCCAAGGCCGTCACCGTGGCCGGGCAGAAGGGCTACCAGGTCCGCTGGAAGGCGGTCACCAGCAAGGGCTCCGACGGGTACGTCGAGTCGCTCGCCTTCCCCTCGCCCGCGAACCCCCAGCAGATCGTCGTCGTCCGGCTGGGCGTGGACGTCAGTGAGAAGCAGACCGTCCTCGACGAGATCGCCAAGGGCATCAAGACGGCGTCCGGCGGCGGCAGCGGCCAGGACGTGTGAGCCGCTGCTCCGTGCCCCGGACATGAGTCGGCCGGGTGGGGCGCCCTCCGCTCAAAGGGCACCCCACCCGGCCGGGGGGTGCGCGCCGCCCCCGTCCCCACGGTGCGGCGCGGACAGGTCACCGTCCAGTCATCCCATGGACGGCGGCCTGGGTCTCAGGTCAGGCCGAGTGCCGGGAGCACGGCGGCCTCCACGAATCTCAACAGATACTCCGGGTCGGCGGATTCCCCTTCGAGTACCGGTCGCACGCGCTGGACGCCGAACATCTGCGCGGCGACATACGGCAGCGCGGGATGGTCAGCCGCGACCTCGCCCCGCTCGACCCCACGCCGGAGGATCTCCTCCAGCGCGGCGACCTCCGGCTCGACGAGCGCCTCACGCAGCGCCTGCTGAAGCTCCTTGTCCTGCATGACGGCGTGCCCGAGCGCCTGCATCAGCGTGGTGGCGTCCTTCGTCGACCACTCGGCCGCGGCGCGCGCGACCTCGCGCAGGTCCTCGGCGAGTGATCCGGTGTCGATGCCCGCGAAGCGGACCTCGCGGTTCGAGCGCAGCGCCGCCGCCACGAACTGGGGCTTGGTCTTCCACTGCCGGTAGAGCGTGGACTTGCTGCACCGAGTGCTGGCGGCGACGCCGTCCATGGTCACGGCGTCGTATCCGCAGCTGCGGATCTGTTCGAGCACGGCGTCGAAGAACTCCTGCTCACGCTCGGGCGTCAGTTTGGAGCGGCGCGAGGCGGTGACCGTCTCCGGTCCGTCCGCGGCCTGCGACGTCATGGACTGTCCCCTCGCTCGTCTGCGGCACCCTGCCGGGCCTGCACTCCAGTGTGGCGTACGTCTATCGATACACCACTGTACCGGTACTCCGTCGTATCGGTACAGTGACGTATCGAAACGGACTAGTATCGGCACCGGCGCGTATCGGTACAGGGCCGTATCGGTGAGCCACCCGCTCCACCCACAGCACCACGTCAGCGAGAAAGGGCCGGGGGATGAATGCCCGCACCGAGCCTGCCGAAGCGGAGTCCGACGCGATAGCGCGGCCGCCGCTCGTCCGTGAGCTCCTGCTCGTCGCAGGGCTCTTCCTCGTCTACAAGCTCGGCCGCATGCTGGCGACGGGCCACACCGGCGAAGCCTTCCGCAACGCACACCACGTGTGGGACCTGGAACGAGCGGTGCGTCTCCCCGGCGAAGGCGCGGTGCAGTCCCTGCTGCTGCACGACGGCACGCTGGTGCACCTCGCGAACACCTACTACGCCACCGTCCACTTCCCGGCCACCGCGGCCTTCCTGATCTGGCTGTATCTGCGGCGCCCGGCGCACTACGTCTGGGCCCGCCGGATCCTCGCCGCGGTCACCGCCGCCGCACTGGTGGTGCACCTCGCGTTCCCGCTGGCCCCGCCGCGCATGCTGGCCGCGACCGGCCTGATGGACACCGCGCACGTGTACGGGCCGTCGGTCTACGGCTCACCGCAGACGGACACCCTGTCGAACCAGTTCGCGGCGATGCCCTCGCTGCACTTCGGGTGGGCGCTGATGGTGGCGATCGGCCTGATCGTGGCGACGCGGTCGCGCTGGCGCTGGCTGTGGCTGCTGCACCCGATGCTGACGCTGCTCGTGATCGTGGGCACGGCCAACCACTACTGGCTCGACGCGATCGTGGCGGCGGCGATGCTCGGACTCGCGCTCGCCGTGATCCAACTGCCGCACCGGACCCGCACGACCGCCGGACGCGGTCAGCAGGCGGCGCTCGCGCCCGCCGACGAGCACGTCCTGGTGGGGGCCGGACGATGAGCGGCGGCACGCTGGTCGCCGTCGTCCTGTCCCTGTTCTCAGCCGTCGCCTACGCGTCCGCGGCGGTCGCCCAGGAACGGCTGGCCTCCCGCACGAAGGGGGCGAGCCTGCTGCGGCTGCTCGGCACCGGCGCCTGGTGGTCCTCGGTCGCGCTCAACGCGGCCGGCGCGGTCATGCACGTCGTGGCGCTCCGGTACGGTCCGCTGACCGTCGTACAGCCGCTGGGTGCGCTCACGTTGGTCGCCGCGGTGCCGATGGGGGCGCGGATGGCCGGGCGGCGGGTCAGCGCGGTGGAGTGGCGGGGCACGGTGTTCACGCTGGTCGGGCTCGCCGCGATCCTCGTCGTGGCGGCGTCCGGGTCCGAGCCCGGCCAGGTGCTGAGCGTGCCGGAGGCGCTGGCGGTCGCGGGGGTGAGTGTGACGCTGATCGGCCTGTTGGGGCGGCCGGGCGACCGGTCGGGGCTGCGGCACGCCGCCGCGTCCGGCTTCGCCTCCGGGGTCGGGTCCGCGCTCACCCAGACCGTGACGGTCGCCGCCACGGACGGCTCTGGGCCGCTGCTCAGTTGGCAGGTGATCGGGGTGGCGCTGCTCGTCGCGGTCTTCGCCGTCGGCGGGCTGCTGCTGGCGCAGTTCGCCTACCGGGGCGGCCTGGGTGCCCCGCTCGCCGTGGTGACGCTGGCCAACCCGGTGGCCGCCGCGGTGATCGGGCTGTCGCTGCTGGGCGAGGGGCTGCGGGGCGGCGCGCTCGGTGTGCTCGTCGCGCTGGCGGGAGCGGGGCTGGCGTCCTGGGGTGTGGTGCTGCTGACCCGGGTCACTCCCGAGAACCACCCGGTGGCCGCCGTACTCGCCCTGGAGCCCGAATCGGCGTCACCGGAACCGGCGTTGGTGCCGGTCGTCCCGGCGTCGATGCCCCGGCATGCCGAACCGGGGCACCTGACACCGCTGTGAGCACGTGCGGGACGTCAGCCCAGGCCGCGCTTGTCCTGCTTGAGCGCCGTGTCGACGGTCAGCGCCGTCGCGACCACGAGGCTCAGCAGGGGCTCGGGCAGCTGGTAGTGGACCTGGAGAACGTAGTTGTCCGCGGTCGTGAACATCGTCTTGGCGAGGCCCTCCCAGGTCTTGGTGATCCGGGCGACCTCGTTGTCGGCGTGGTCCACGATCGCGAAGTTCCAGGCCCGCCAGTTCTCCGCCTTGATCGCGCCGGCCTGCTGGCCGTTCACGATCATCGCGAAGTTGATCTTCCCGAAGACGTTCTGCTGGACGATCTCACCGACCGGCTGTCCGTCCGGACGGGTCACGATCACCCGGGACTTGATGAACTTGCGCGGCCGGGTCAGCAGCAGCACGGGCTGCCCGTAGGCGTCCCGGATCTCCAGCTTGTGCGTCATGTACTGATCCAGGCTGGCGACGAAGCGCAGCGCCTTCTTCAGCGCGCTCTGCCCGACCTGGACGACCGAGCCGAGCTGGTTGCCGTGCTGGTCCATGACCTTGTACTCGTTGGTCAGCTCGATCAGCTTGGCCTTCTGGTTCACCACCAGGACCGGCTCGGTGAACAGGGTGCCGCCGCCGGAGCCGCCCCCGGCGACTCCGGCCTGCTGCTGCACCTGACGCTGCACCCGCGGATCCTGACCGCCCGGCTGCTGCTGCACCGGAGCGGCCTGCTGCGGCTGCTGCTGCACCGGAGCGGCCTGCTGCTGCGGCACCGGCCCGGCGTGCTGCGCCTGCGCCTGTTGGTCCGGCGCGGTGTGCTCGGTCCACTGCGCCCCGTCCCAGTAGCGGAGGGTCCGGGGCGCGCCGTGCGGATCGGCGTACCAGCCTGCAGGTGTGTTCGAATGCGTGGTCACCGGGGCACACTACCCCGAGCACACCAGCACCTGACCAGCCCCGGCCATCCCGTACGCATCAGGCTTTACCGCCCTATTGCAGTGACGGTCATTCGGTGATGACGGCCGGGTCGCTCACCCCGGGACGCCCGGTCTCGACCCGTCCGGCGAAGCGCCGCAGGAACGCGGAGTCGGAGGCGGACGTGACCGTCAGGTCGTACCACTGCCCGCTCGCCCCGAGGCCGAAGCTGTGCCGCACGGTGGCACCGCGCCGCACCACGAACCGCCGCGTCCGGCCGCCGTAGCCGTCGGCGACCTTCAGCTCCACCGTCGCGGAGCCCTTGTTGGTGAAGGTCAGCTCCAGGTCGCCGCCCCTGTGCCGGGCGGTGACCTCGGGTCCGGCGGTCTTGTTCGCGCCCTTGAAGGCGCGCACGAAGCCGTTCGGACCGTGCACCGTCAGGTCGTACGAGCCGCTGGAGTACGCCGAGTTCCAGGTGTCCGCGATCGACTTGCCCGCCTCGGTGGTGTACATCCACGGGCCGTCGGTGCGGTTGCCGGAGGTGACGTGGAAGGCGCCACCCGCCTTGGCGCCCGTGGCGAAGGTGAGCGTGAACTTCCCGGCCGCGGTGTCGGCCGAACCGTCCACGTACGGGGCGTACTTGAGCGGCCGGGACCGGCGCAGACCGCGCTCCTGCTTGGGCAGGCGCGAGTCGGCGGGCGGGGTGGGCTTGTAGTCGGGGTGGCGCTCGCGGTCCGGCGGCTCGTAGCCGTCGGTGTCCGGCAGGCCGACAGGGCGCGGGTCCTTGCGGGAGAAGTCGAACGCGGAGGTGAGGTCACCGCAGACGGCCCGGCGCCACGGCGAGATGTTGGGCTCGCGCACCCCGAACCGGCGCTCCATGAACTGCAGGATCGAGGTGTGGTCCAGGGTCTCGGAGCAGACGTAACCGCCCTTGCTCCACGGCGAGACGACCAGCATCGGCACGCGCGGGCCCAGGCCGTAGGGGCCGGCCACCCGGTTGGCGTCGCCCTTGTAGAGGTCGAGCTCCACGTCCACCGTCGACTTGCCCTGCGCGGCGGACTTGGGCGGGAGCGGCGGTACGACGTGGTCGAAGAAGCCGTCGTTCTCGTCGTACGTGACGAACAGCGCCGTCTTCGCCCAGACCGCGGGGTTGGCGGTGAGCGCGTCCAGGACCTGGGCGATGTACCAGGCGCCGTAGTTCGAGGGCCAGTTGGAGTGCTCGGAGAACGCCTCGGGGGCGGCGATCCAGGAGATCTGCGGCAGCTTGCCGGCCTTGACGTCGGCCTTCAGCCGGTCGAAGTAGCCGTCGCCGTTCTTCACGTCGGTGCCGGTGCGGGCCTTGTCGTACCAGGGGTCGCCGGGCTTGGCATTGCGGTACTTGTTGAAGTACAGCAGGGAGTTGTCGCCGTAGTTGCCGCGGTAGGCGTCCTGGATCCAGCCCCAGGAGCCGGCCGCGTCCAGGCCGTCGCCGATGTCCTGGTAGATCTTCCAGGAGATCCCGGCCTGTTCCAGGCGCTCGGGGTACGTGGTCCAGCCGTAGCCCAGCTCGTCGTTGCCGAGGACCGGGCCGCCGCCGGTGCCGTCGTTGCCGGTGTAACCCGTCCACATGTAGTAGCGGTTCGGGTCGGTCGAGCCGATGAACGAGCAGTGGTAGGCGTCGCAGATGGTGAACTTGTCGGCGAGCGCGTAGTGGAACGGGATGTCGTCGCGGGTCAGGTACGCCATCGTGGTGGAGCCCTTCGCGGGCACCCACTTGTCGTACTCGCCCTCGTTGTACGCGGCCTGCCCGTCCGGCCAGGAGTGCGGCAGGCCCTCCAGGAACTGCATACCGAGGTCGTCGGCGTCCGGGTGGAAGGGCAGCAGGTCCTTGGTGCCGTCCGACTGGTACCAGATGGACTTGCCGTTCTGCTGGGTCACGGGCCGCGGGTCACCGAAGCCACGGACGCCTCTGAGCGCACCGTAGTAGTGGTCGAAAGAACGGTTCTCCTGCATCAGGACGACGATGTGCTCGACATCCTCGATCGACCCCGTGCGGTGGTTCGCGGGGAGCGCGGCGGCGCGCTCGATGCTGCTCGACAGGGCGGCGAAGGCCGTGGTGGCGCCCGCCACTTGGAGGAATCGGCGCCGGTTGACTTCGGGCATGGGTGAGGGACCTCTCCCTTGGGGGTGTTCGACCCGTCGGATCCAGATGACGGAACGCGCGCGGAAGGAGTGTTCCAAGAGCACCAAACGTCAGGGAAGGGTCTGATGGCCCTGATGTGAAAGTCGGCGGTACGAGAGGTGCGGGGCGGCCGACCGACGGATGTCGGCGCCCGGGGTAGGGCCGGGGCCCTGCTGATCAGGAGGGGCAGGAATCGGTGGAGCCTTCGGTCTGCCAGGCGCCGGGGACCGTCACGGTCACCGTCGTCGGTGCGCTGTCGAACCGGGCGTAGGCGACTGTGCAGATCAGCTGGGCAACGGCCGTTTCGGTCAACGGCCCGATGCCCTGGGGCAGTTCGACCGTCACCTCGCCGTCGCCGTCCGCGCGGACCGATGGAGCGCCTGTCAGCGGCGGAAGCTGGGTGGTCATGCCGCTACGGCGTTCCCTTACGTCCGGCCCTTGGAACACCGTCGCCACGGCCGTCTCGATGTCGACCGGGGCGAAGCCCCGGCGCCGGACGGGAACCAGGGTGCCTTCGCTGACGAAGTAGGAGACCTGGGCCGGCCGGATGCCGGTGGCGGGCTCTCCGGTCTCCACCACGCCGGTCTCGGGGATGCCGCAGGAGGCGAGCAGAAGGGCGGTCGTGCACAGCAGCGCGGGCCGGAGGGACCGGGGGGCCGGGGCGGGAGCGGGGCTCATGACTCCCCCTTCTTCAGGGACGGTTGCGGGGACTGCTTCGGGGGCTGAGGCGAGGGCTGATGCGGGGGCTGATGCGTGGGTTGCCGCAGGGGCTCCTGCTGCGGCTGCCGCAGGGGGATCTCGACCGAGAACACCGCGCCGCCCTCCGCCCGGTTCGCCGCCCGGATCGTGCCGCCGTGCAGGTGGACGTTCTCGGCGGTGATCGAGAGGCCGAGGCCGCTGCCCTCCGTTCGGGTCCGGGCCGTGTCCGACTTGTAGAAGCGGTCGAAGACGTGGGGCAGAACGTCGGCGGGAATGCCCGGCCCAGTGTCCAGCACCTCGATGACGGCCCACCCCGATGCGTCGGCGTCCGACATCTCCCTTGCGTGCAGGCGTAGTTGGACGGGCCGGGCCCCGTGCCGGAGCGCATTGCCCACCAGGTTGGCGACCACCACGTCGAGGCGGCGCGGGTCGACCCGGCCGCGCAGTTCGCCGGCCCCGGGGAGCCGGGCGTCCACCAGGTCCAGCCAGGCGCGGGCGGCGAGGGTGCGCCGTAGGGACTCGGCGAGATCGATGTCGTCCAACCGCAGATCCGCCGCGCCCGCGTCGAAGCGGGAGATCTCCATGAGGTCGTCCACCAGGCGGGCGAGCTTCACGGTTTCCTCGCTGATGAGCCGTACCGCGGTGGCGGTGTCCGGGTCGAGCCCGCCCGCGTCCTCGTCGAGGATGTCGGTGACGGCCGACATCGCGGCCAGCGGGGTGCGCAGCTCGTGCGACACGTCCGCGACGAAACGGCGGGCGCGGGCCTCCATACGGCGCAGCTCCGACACGGACTCCTCCAACGCCTCGGCGGTCTCGTTGAAGGTGTGCGAGAGATCGGCGAGTTCGTCGGAGCCGTTGACGGCGAGCCGGGTGTCCAGACGGCCCTCGGCGATGCTGCGCGTGGCGCGGCGCAGTTCCCGTACCGGGCGCAGCACGCCCCGGGCGGCCAGCAGGGCGAGGAGGACGGCCAGGCCGAGCGCCGGCACGACGGCGCGTCCGATGGCGGCGACCAGGGCGTCGACGTAGCCCTGTTCGACGGTCTGCGGCACCGTGACGAAGACGACGACCCCGGACGCCGAGGACTCGCCGGATGTCTCCAGGGTGATGGGCATGCCGACGACGAGCGAGGAACGGCCGTCCGTCGACACCCGCTGGAAGACGGCGGCCCGACGGGCGGCCACGGCAGTGCGCATGGCGGGGGTCAGTTCGGCGAAGCCGTCCTCGGGCGTGGAGGTGGCGCGCAGTTCCCGATACGTGACCAGCACACGCCAGTTCTGGGCCGGCTCGGCGCGGGCCACCTCGGCGGCGACCCACTCCAGGTCGCCCTGGACGGGTGGGTAACTGATGCCCGGCGCAACGCCGTTGACGTGATGGCGCAGGCGCTTGATCACGGTGTCCTGGCCCTGCTGGAGCACTCCGACGCGTGCCTCACGGAAGGTCAGGGCGCCCGTGGTCAGGGTGGCCACGGCGGCGACCAGCACGAAGGCCACGAGCAGCCGGCCGCGCAGTCCGCGCAGCGGTGATTTCACCGGGACCGGAACCGGTAGCCGAAGCCGCGCACGGTCTCGATGTAGCGCGGCTGCCCCGCCGGCTCGCCCATCTTGGTGCGCAGCCGCTTTACGCAGGCGTCCACCAGCCGTGAGTCGCCGTGGTAACTGTGCTCCCAGACCGCCTCCAGCAGCTGCTGCCGGGAGAACACCTGGCCGGGCGAGGCCGAGAGCGTCAGCAGGAGCCGCAGTTCGGAGGGAGCGAGGACGACCGGCTCTCCCTGCCGGGTGACGGTCAACCCGGCCCGGTCGATGGCCAGTTCACCCTGGGCGCCGTGGGTCTCTATCTTCGGTATGCCGCCGTCGGCGGGCGTGCCGCCGACCCGGCGCAGGACGGCGCGGATACGGGCGTCCAGGACGCGTGCCTGCACCGGCTTCACGACGTAGTCGTCCGCTCCGGCTTCCAGCCCGACCACGATGTCCGTGTCGTCGCCGCGGGCAGTCGCCATGATGATCGGCACCTGGTCCTCGGCGCGGATCCGGCGGCACACCTCCAGACCGCTCAGCCCGGGCAGCATCAGGTCGAGCACGACGACGTCCGGCCGGAAGGACCGCAGTTGGGCCAGCCCGTCCTCTCCGGTGGCAACGCCGTTGACGTCGTGCCGCTGACGGCGCAGCGCGAGCACGACGCCCTCCCGTACGGCGCGGTCGTCTTCGATGAGCAAGACACGTGGCATGCGCCCAGTATCCGTACGGATCAAGGGGGTTGAGGGCGGGTACGAGGTCCGGCCGGGAACTGTTACGGGACGATCACATAGCCCTGCCGAAGATCGACCGTTACGGCTTCGTTACCATTCGGGCCAAGTCTCATCACATCGCGTACACAGCCTTGACGGCCATGACCACGACCACGCATCGTGCGACGCCGTCGACCCCGCGGTCCCGCCGTCGTCGCCGCAGAGGCCCCGCACACGCCGACGGGCCCGGCCGGAAGGGGAAAGGACCCCTGCTGGGCGGCCTCGCCGCGATCGCGGTGCTGGCCTCGGTCACCGCTCTGGCCGTGCACGGGACACCGCCGGAGACCTCCGCGACCGACTCCCACGACGCGCCCGTCGCCCCCACTCGGTCGCCCTCTCCCCCGCCGACACCGGACCGGTCCACGAAGCCGAGCAGCAGCGCGGAGGACGACGAGCAGACCGACAGCAAGCCCAGCGGAATGGGCGACCCGTCCTCCCCGGACGCCTCCTCCTCGGCCGACATCCCGCCTTCGGGCCCCGGCACGTTCACCACCGCCGCCGGCGAGAGCGACACCGTGGGCCGGGGCGACCGGGTGCTGCGCTACGAGGTCGTCGTGGAGGACGGCCTCGCCCAGTCGCCCGCCGAGGTCGCCCGGCAGGTGGAGGGCATTCTCGCCGACCCGCGCGGCTGGACCGCCGACGGCGAGTCCGCGTTCCGCCGTATCTCCGGTGGCACGCCCGACTTCGTCGTACGGCTCGCCACGCCGAGCACGGTCGACAAGATCTGCGGCCGCTACGGGCTGGACACCGGCGGCGAGGTCAACTGCAGCGTCGGCAAGGACGTCGTGGTCAACCTCAAGCGGTGGGTGCTGGCGACCCCGGTGTACGCCGACGACGTGGACGCGTACCGGGCACTGATCATCAACCACGAGGTCGGCCACTTCCTCGGCCACGGCCATGTCACCTGCCCGGGCGCCGGCAAGCCGGCCCCGGCGATGATGCAGCAGATCAAGGGCCTGCTCGGCTGCACACCCAACGTCTGGCCGTACGACACGAAGGGCCGCCTCATCACGGGACCCGCCGTGCCCTGACCGACCCGGCGGGGCGAGGGCGTCCACGCAATGGTGTCGGCACGTAGGCCCGCAGGGCGCGGCAGAGGCGAAGGCGACGTTGCCGTACTCCGGCGGCCCCGCGAACCCGGCCGCCTCGATCCCGCGTTACCCGCCGGTTCTCCCACCCGCCTCGTACGCCCGGTGGCATGCTGACGTGCCGAAAACACCGATGGCGAAAGGAACGGCGTGCCTCCTGCCAGGCGCCCGCGGCTCAGGCCGCCACGGCAACGCAGGCCCTCTGTACACGGGATGGGCGTCCGGGACCGTCGACCGGCCGGGAGCATCGGCCGGGCACGGGGCGACGGTTCCACGATGTGGGCGAGGCTGGTCGCTCGCGTGCGCGGTTTTCAGGCGTGGCTCATACCGATCGTGCTCTTGGGAGTCGCCACGTCGATCGAGCAACAGATCACGACACTGCCTGACCGGATCGGTGGCTGGCTCTCCTCGTACGACCGCACCCAGGACCGGGCGGGCGACGGGCCCGACTTCTCGGCCTCCGTCGATTTCATCCGCCTGAACGACGAAGGCCGGAGCGCGGTGACACCCGGCGACTTCCGGCCCAGCGCCGAGCAGACCCGCGTGCTGGCAGACCCAAGGGCCGCGGCTTCTCCCGGCTTCACCGCGCTCCTGCGCTCCGCCGGCGCGGTCAACCTGGAAACCCTGACGCTGCGCCTGACATTGACGGGCCGTCGCGCCGAGAAGGTCAACATCCTCGACATCCAGCCGGTCTCGGTACGGCGCTCCGATCCGCTCGCCGGGACCCTGTTCGACGCACCGCCGCAGAGCGGTTCGGACACGTCCACGTTTCTGCTCGACCTGGACAGACCCTTTCCCATCGTCCGCCGGGCGGTGTTCGACGCCGAGGACGACTCGCTCAAGCCAGGGCCGCCGTTCTTCGCCCGGCAGACGATCGTCCTGGCCAACCATGAGCAGCACGTCGCGGTGCTCCGGGCCACATCGCTGCGGTACTACGTGGCGTTCCGGCTGCGGGTGACCTACATGGTCGGCGACCGACAGAAGCACACCGTCATTGACGACCAAGGACGCCCTTTCCAGGTCACCGGGCTCAAGCAGGACCCCGACAACTACCGACGGGTCTTCAAATTCGGGAAGTACAACCTCTCGTTCTGCCAGTCCTCCGGCCCGGACGAGAACCCGTCCCTCCCCTGTGAAGAGGAGTGAGAGTGCGCTCGGTGTCGTCCCTCTCCCTCGTCCACCGGCTGTCCGCCGGATGCCTCCTCGCCGCCCTTCTCGTGGGGTGCACAGAGCCTCGGCACCCGTCGGGGCCGGGGCCTTCGCCGACCCCGGCCCTCTCACGGACGGCGCCACCCTGCCCCGGGCCCAACGTGGTTGACGGCCCATCCGTCGCCCCGGACGTCGCCGCGTTCTGGCGCACGGTCATCGGACCGGTGTACGCAGCGGCCTGCGCCGGTGACGAACGGCGCCTGGCCCGCCTGATCGACACCGGCCACGGCTCGGCGGAGTACTTCTCGACCAACGCGTGCGAGGGCTGCACCGGGAACGACGTGGTCACCATGTGGAAGCACGAGTACGGCGTAGACCCGACCGCCCTGGCCCGGCTGCTGGAGACGCCTCCGCACTTGTTCCAGGGAGGCGTTACCTATGTCCAGGGGAACCGCGCCGCGGTCTTCGCCCGTGGCACGCACGAGATTGCGGCGCAGTGGAGCGGCTTCTACGCCGACTGCGCGGCGGAGTCGTTGTGCCGCTCCCTGTCAGGCCACCTGTAAACGCCGTTCCCCGAGGGCCTCGACTCGTGACTGCACGGCCGGCGTCGACCTTGTCCTGGAGGGCGTAGCAGCAGGTGGTGTCGTTCTCCTCGACGGTGGCCGGCCCGGCTTCGGCGAGCCAGGCGGTGGCTGCGTGCACATGCTCGGTCGTCTCGACCTCGACGCCGAGGTGGTCCATACGTGTGTCCTCCCCCGCGGGACATGGCGACCCTCCTTGCGTGGATGGGGAGTTCAGCAGCCGCCGGAGGGGGCCGGGGCGCCGATGCCGATCTGGAGGGTGGTGGGGGCGGCGCAGCAGCCGCCAGAACGGTCGGCGTTCTCCGGCTCGTCGAACAGGCCCGCACCGCCGCAGACTCCGGTCTCCGGGAGGGTCAACTCGACCCGTTCGGCGGCTTCCTGGTCGCCGGCGAGCGCGGCGGCGATGGAGCGGACCTGCTCGTAGCCGGTCATGGCGAGGAACGTGGGGGCGCGGCCGTAGGACTTCATGCCGACCAGGTAGACGTCCTTCTCCGGGTGGGAGAGCTCGTTCACGCCGTGCGGGTAGACGGTGCCGCAGGAGTGCTGGTTGGGGTCGATGAGCGGGGCCAGGGTGGTGGGGGCCTGGAGGCGCTCGTCGAGGCCGAGGCGGACCTCGGAGAGGAAGGAGAGGTCGGGGCGGAAGCCGGTGAGGACGATGACCTCGTCGACCGGGTCGAGCCGGCGGCCGTCCTCGCCGACGAGCACCAGGCGGCCGTCGTCATCGCGTTCGATGGCGTCGGTGCGGAAGCCGGTGACCGCGTCGGCGTGGCCGTCGTCGACGGCGGCCTTGGCGGCGAGGCCGAGGGCGCCGCGGGCGGGGAGCTGGTCGGCGGTGCCGCCGCCGAAGGTGGAGCCGGAGATGCCGCGGCGCAGAATCCAGACGGCGTGGGTGCCGGTGCCGTCGTCGGAAGTGGCGAGGTCGGCCAGGTAGGCGAGGGCGGTGAAGGCTGAGGCTCCCGAGCCGATGACCGCGGTGCGCCTGCCGGCGTACCGGGCCCGTACGGCCGGGTCCTTCAGGTCGGGCACGCGGTAGGTGAGCCGGTCGGACGCGGCCTGCTCCCCGAGGGCCGGAAGGCCGCTGCCGCCGGCCGGGCCCGGGGTGGTCCAGGTGCCGGACGCGTCGATGACCGCACGGGCGAACAGCCGCTCCTCGCGGCCGTCGGCATGGGCGACGTGGACGACGAAGGGCTGGTTCTCGCGGTCGGCGTCCACGATCCGGTCCCGGCCCGCGCGGGAGACACCGGTGACGGTGGCACCGAGGCGCACCTGGTCGCCGAGGACATCGGCGAGCGGCTGCAGGTACCGCTCGGCCCAGTCCCCGCCGGTGGGATAGGTGACCGCGTCCGGCTTCACCCAGCCCGTCGGGGCCAGGAGCTTCTCGGCGGCCGGGTCGGTGACCTCGCCCCAGGCGGAGAACAGCCGCACATGCGCCCACTCCCGCACCGCCGCCGCGGCCGTCGGGCCGGCTTCCAGGACCAGCGGGGTGATCCCGCGGTCGACGAGGTGGGCGGCGGCAGCGAGACCGACGGGGCCCGCTCCGATCACGACGACGGGCAGGTCGGTGGTGGCGGGGGCGTTCACGGTCGACTCCTTGGTATTTCGACATCTGTCGATGG
The DNA here is from genome assembly GCF_017948455.1 of Streptomyces sp. GESEQ-4. GTDB lineage: Bacteria > Actinomycetota > Actinomycetes > Streptomycetales > Streptomycetaceae > Streptomyces. The sequence goes on along the minus strand of NZ_JAFFSU010000008.1, from coordinate 171,069 downwards.
CTTGCGCGGCCAGCATGGCACCTGATTCGATGAGCGTCAACATAGACATTTATCGAATCCACGGCTGGTTCATGGAGTGCGACTTGACACTCCGCGCCTTGGTTCGATGTATGTCAACATAGATGCATGTCGAATACGAAGGTGCTGCCCCTGCTCGCCCCCGAGGCATCCGGGGCATCCGGGGCGTCGGAGGCCGTGGCCCCCTGCTGCCCGCCGCTGACCGAGCGTCCGTTCAGCGCCGAGGAGGCCGAGACGGCCGCGCGGATGTTCAAGGCGCTGGGCGATCCGGTGCGGCTGCGGCTGTTCTCCGCCGTCGCCTCACACGAGGGCGGCGAGGCGTGCGTGTGCGACATCTCCGATGTCGGCGTGTCCCAGCCGACCGTGTCCCACCACTTGAAGAAGCTCAAGGAGGCCGGCCTGCTGACGTCCGAGCGGCGCGGTACCTGGGTGTACTACCGCGTGGAGCCGTCAGTGCTGGCAGCCATGGGCAAACTGCTGACCGCCGCACCGGCCGCTGCCTGAGAGGACCGGACCGGGTGTAGAGGCTGAGCGCGTCAACTGGCGCCAAAGTCACGGAGGTTGGCTGATCACAGCAGCCGATATCCGTTCCCCCGGACCATGACTTGACCGGTCGGTCCAACACATGCCCTTTGTCGAACCGATCGGCATCAGAGATGGAATTGCGACACCTGAAGCCATGTCCGGCGACACCTGCGCATGGTGGAGCGCCGGGGTACCCCTCGCGAACAACGCCCTGCGTACCGCAGACGTGCTCTATGCGGCCACCATGGGTGGCGCGCACGCGCTCGGAATGGCTGACTCCCTCGGCTCGATCACCCCGGCAAACTGGCCGACCTGGTGCTGGTGAGCGGCAACAGCCCCGTCCTGTAGCCGGTGAACGACCCGATCGCCACGCTGGTGTTCCAGGCCGGCCGCGGCGAGGTCGACACCGTGCTCGTCGACGGCAGGGTGCTGAAGCACCGAGGTGAACCGCTCGGCATCGACCTCGACCGGGCACGCACACTCGCGGAGAACTCACGGGACCATCTGCGCACCGCCATCGGCGGCTCCCCCGACCATCGCGAAGTGACCTCGAAGGGCAAGGCGTTCTGGCTGGAGGCGAGGTAGGCGCGGGGGCCTCGCCACGCCCGTACCTGGACGAGGCCTGCGAGATCCAGACCGCGGCCACCGCCGCGGGCACCCCGCTCGTCACCCCCTCTCCCCACATCTGCGAACTCACCACACGCCAACTCGCAGGCAGGGACGACAGCTCGGACCTCCAGGACGACAAGGCATACGACCCGAGCACCCTCCCTGAACAGGAAGTTTCCTCAGAACCTTCCGTGAGGCGGAAGAGGTATTGCGGTGGCGCCACGCCCTTCCGGACGATGTCGCCATCACCCAAAGACGGGAGCCGCAACGATGCCGCACATGACCGCCTTCGCCAGGAACCAGTGGTACGTCGCCGCCTACAGCCACGAGGTCGGGCGTGAGTTGCTCGGCCGGAGCATCCTTGGTGAGCCGCTCGTGTTCTACCGCACCGAGGGCGACGGGACGCCCGTCGCGCTGCACGACCGGTGTGTGCACCGCCGGTACCCGCTGTCGGAGAGCGGTCTCGACGGCGACCGGATCGTCTGCGGCTACCACGGCTTCACGTACGACACGACGGGCGCGTGCGTGTACGTGCCGGGGCAGAAACGCATCCCGCGCACGGCGCGCGTCGCCTCCTACCCAGTGGTCGAGCAGGACTCGCTGATCTGGGTGTGGATCGGGGATCCGGCGCACGCGGACCCGCAGACCATCCCGCGCGCCCGGCACCTCGACGCCCCCGGCTGGACCACCGTCCGCGGCATGGAGCCCATCGACGCCGACTACGGCCTGCTCGTCGACAACCTCCTCGACCTCTCCCACGAGACGTATCTGCACGGCGGTTACATCGGCACCCCCGAGGTCGCCGAGACGCCGATCACCACCGAGGTCGACGAGGGCGCGGGGATCGTACGCGTCAGCCGGCACATGGACGACGCCGAGTGCCCGCCGTTCTACGCCAAGTCCACCGGCATCAAGGGCCGCATCACCCGCTGGCAGGACATCGAGTACCACGCCCCCTGCCTCTATCTTCTGCACAGCCGGATCGCCCCGGTCGGCGTGGTGCCGGAGGCCGACGGCAGCGACCCGAACGGCTTCCACACCGAGATCACGTACGCCATCACGCCGTCCTCGGACGGCAAGGTGTACGACTTCTGGATGGTCTCCCGGGACTGGGCGACGGACGACGAAGAGGTCACCGAGTTCCTGCGGGGCAACAACCACACCGTCGTCATGCAGGACGTCGACGCCCTCAACCTGCTCCAGAAGACGCTCGGGACCGAGCGGACGGGGTACCAGGAGCTGAGCATCAACATCGACACCGGCGGCCTGGCCGCCCGCCGTATCCTCGCCCGGCTGGTGGAGGAGGGCGACAAGCCGATGGAGAGGGTCCAGTGACGAGCCCCACGGGCGAGATCTACCGCATCGACTGGCTGCCGGGCACCGACCTCCTGCACGGCACCTGTCACTGCGGCGCCGAGCACACCGCCCAGGACCCGATCGAGATGTGGGAGTGGATGCTGGGCCACCCCGATGGACACCAGCCGCGAGGAAGCGACTCATGACCGTGTACGAAGCCGAACTCGTCGTCGACCGCACGGAGTCCGCGGCCGACGGCGTGCTCGCCCTCACCCTGCGCCATCCCCTGGGCGAGGAGCTCCCGGCCTGGGAGCCGGGGGCGCACATCGACGTCGTACTGGGTCCGGAGCTGGAGCGGCAGTACTCGCTGTGCGGGGATCCGGCGGACCGCTCGGCGTGGCGCATCGCCGTCCTGCGGGAGCCGGACGGGCGGGGCGGATCGGCGTACGTGCACGGGCAGTTGGGGCCGGGCGACAAGGTGCGCGTGCGCGGGCCCCGCAACCACTTCGCCCTGGCCCCGGCACCCCGCTACCGCTTCATCGCGGGCGGCATCGGCATCACGCCGATCCTGCCGATGCTGGCGGAGGCGGAGGCGGCGGGCGCCGAGTGGACGCTCTTGTACGGAGGCCGGACCCGCCAATCCATGGCGTTCACCGAGGAGTTGCGGCGGTACGGCGACCGCGTCACCGTCGCCCCTCAGGACGAGGCCGGCCTGCTCGACCTCTCCTCGGTCCTCGACGATCTTCCCGAGGGCAGCCTCGTCTACTGCTGCGGTCCCGGGCCGTTGCTGGACGCGGTGGAGGAGCGCTGCCCGGCCGGAGTGCTGCGCGTCGAGCGGTTCAGCCCGAAGGAGCAGCAACGGACCGGAGACGACGAGGAGTTCGAGGTCGTCCTGCAGCAGAGCGGACGCACCCTCACCGTCCCGGCGGACGTCTCCGTGCTCGACACCGTGCGGGCCGCGGGTGTCGAGGTGCTCTTCTCCTGCACCGAGGGCACCTGCGGCACCTGTGAGACCGATGTCGTCGAGGGCACCCCGGACCACCGCGACTCGGTCCTCACGGACGAGGAGCGCGAGGCCGGGGAGACCATGCTCATCTGTGTGTCCCGGTGCCGGGGGAAGCGGCTCGTGCTGGACCTGTGATCCGTACGTCCGCCTCGATCCGGGCGACCGTCGCGAGCAGGTGGGGCAGCAGATCGCGGCGTACGGACTCGACGGAGTTGCGGCCGGCGTGCACGGCGATGTTCACGCCGGCCACCACCTCGCCGTCCCGGTCGCGCACCGGGGCGGCGACCGATCGCAGCCCCTCCTCCAGTTCCTGGTCGACGAGGGCGTGCCCCTGACGCCGTACCCGGCGCAGTTCGGCGCGCAGGGCGTCCGCCGTGACGACGGTGCGGGCGGTGAGGGGGCGCAGGTCGGCGCGGGCGAGGCGGAGCTCGATCTCCTCGTCCGGCAGATGGGCGAGGATGACCCGGCCCACGGAGGTGACGTGCGCCGGGAAGCGGGTGCCGACCGTGATGGACGCGGTCATGATGCGGCTGGTGGGGACCCTGGCGACGTACACGATGTCGTCGCCGTCGAGGACGCACAGCGACGACGACTCCCGTACCTGCGCGACGAGTTGCTCCAGATGCGGTTCGGCGATCTGCGGCAGGGTGAAGCTGGAGAGGTAGGAGTAGCCGAGCTCCAGCACGCGCGGGGTGAGGCGGAAGCGCCGGCCGTCGGTCTGGACGTAACCGAGATCGGCGAGGGTGAGCAGGAAGCGGCGGGCGGCCGCGCGGGTCAGTCCACAGGCACGGGCCACATCGCTGAGTGTGAGAGCCGGATGCTCGGCGTCGAAGGCGCGGATGACGGCGAGACCCCGCTCGAAGGACCGGACGAAGTGCGGTGCGCGGGGTGCAGCGGGCATCGTGGCCTCCGGGCGGACGCATGAACGTGCGCTGTGCGCACGCTAAGAGCGCACATCTCGCCCTGTCAACGACCTGTGATGACACGGGCATTGACCGTGCCTCGGGACGGGCTTTACGTTCCCACACAGCACACCCGTACAGTCTGCGCACAACCTCTCGGAGCACCAGGACCGGTCCCACAGGGGGAGTCATGCGTCGTCGTCTGTTCCTCGGCCTCACGGCCCTACCCGTTCTGGCCGCCGCGACGGGGTGCGGCTCGTCCGACGACGGTGACGCGTCGGATGCGGGCTCCTCGTCCGGCGGCACCACCACGGTCAAGGTGGGGATCATCCCGATTGTCGATGTCGCACCCCTGTATCTGGGCCAGAAGAAGGGGTTCTTCAGTGAACGCGGCCTGAAACTGGAGCTGACGCCCGCGCAGGGCGGCGCCGCGATCGTGCCGGGTGTGGTCAGCGGCCAGTTCCAGTTCGGCTTCTCGAATGTGACCTCGCTGATGGTCGCCCAGTCCAACAACGTGCCCATCAAGGCCGTGGTGAACGGCATCGCCTCGACCGGCGTGAAGGGCAAGGACTTCAACGGCCTGATGGTGAAGAAGGGCAGTTCGATCACCTCGCCGAAGCAGTTGGAGGGCAAGAAGGTCGCCATCAACACCCTGAAGAACATCAACGAGACCGTGGTGCGCCAGTCGGTGCGCGCGGCGGGCGGCGACCCCGACAAGGTGCAACTCGTCGAGCTCGCCTTCGACCAGATGCCCGCGGCGCTCGACAAGGGACAGATCGACGCCGCGTGCGTGGTCGAGCCGGCGACCGCCACGATCAGGAGCCAGGGCGGCGTGGAGATCGCCTCTCCCCTGGTCGACATCGCCCCGGACCTCACCGTCGCCCTGTACTTCACCTCGCAGCAGTACCAGCAGCAGAACCCGGACGTGGTGAAGAAGTTCCAGGAGGCCACCGCCCAGTCCCTGGCCTACGCCGACTCCCACCCCGACGAGGCCCGCGCGATCATGACGACGTACACGAAGATCCCGCCGGACGTCCTGGAGCAGGTGACCCTGCCCAAGTGGCCGGCCGAGGCCAACCGCGCCTCCATCGAAGCCCTGATGAAGCTGGGCGAGGAGGACGGCCTCTTCAAGAAGACGCCGGACCTGGACGCGCTGCTGCCGTGAGGGGCGTGAACGCCGCACTCGGTGCGGCCGGGCTCGCGGCCTTCCTCGCCCTGGGTGAGGCGGTACCGCGGCTCGGTCTGGTCAAGGACGACTACTTCCCGCCGACCAGCCGGATCGCCGACGCGCTCGGCGGTGAACTCACCGACGGCGCCTTCTGGTCGGCGCTCGGCGACACCCTCACCGGCTGGGCGCTGGGCCTGGCGATCGCGGCCTGCGCGGGGATCGTCGTCGGCGTGGTCATCTCCGTGGTCCCCTATTTGCGGGAGGCGACGGCCTCCACGATCGAGTTCCTGCGCCCGATCCCCTCGGTCGCCCTGATCCCCCTGGCGATCCTCCTCTACGGCAACGAACTCCGCTCGGTCCTGCTCCTGGTCGTGTACGCGTCCTTCTGGCAGGTGCTGATCCAGACCCTGTATGGCGTCCAGGACCTGGACCCGGTCGCCGACGAGACGGCACGGTCGTACGGCCTGGGCACCTGGGCACGGATCCGGCATGTGCTGTGGCCGACCGCCCTGCCGTACGTCATGACCGGCATCCGGCTCGCGGCGGCCGTCGCGCTGATCCTCGCCATCACCGCCGAACTGATCATCGGGGCCCCGGGGTTGGGCAATCGCATCGGGGTCGCGCAGACCTCGCAGGCCGTGCCCGAGATGTATGCGCTGATCGTGGTCACGGGTCTGCTGGGGCTGCTGATCAACGTCGGTGCGCGGTCGGTGGAGCGGCGGGCGCTGGCCTGGCACCAGTCGGTGCGCGGGGAGGTGGCGGTATGAAGCGGCTGCTGCTGCGGGTGTTCTTCGTGCTCGCGCTGCCCGCGCTGCTGGTGGCGGGCTGGTGGGTGGCGTCCGACGGCAGCACGGACGTGTACTGGCCGCCGCTGCGGACGATCCTCAAGACCTTCCCCGACGTCTGGACCGCCGACCGGCTCCAGGACGACGTCCTGCCCAGCGTGCTCCGGCTGACCGGCGGCTACGCGCTCGCCGCGGTCGTCGGCGTGGCACTCGGCACGGTCATCGGCTCCTACCGACGCGTGCGCGCGGTCTGCGAACCCGTCCTGGAGTTCCTGCGAGCGGTGCCGCCGCCGGTCCTCATACCGGTCATCATGCTGTTCGCGGGCATCGGCGACACGATGAAAGTCACCGTGATCGCCAGCGGGTGCGTCTGGCCGATCCTGCTCAACACGGTCGAGGGCGTGCGCGCGGTCGACTCCGTGATGGTGGAGACGGCGCGCAGTTACGGCATCACGGGCACCGCGCGGCTGCGCAACGTCGTCCTGCGCTCGGCGAGCCCGCAGATCTTCGCGGGGCTGCGCCAGGCCCTGTCCATCGGCATCATCCTCATGGTCATCAGCGAGATGTTCGCGGCCAGCAACGGCCTCGGCTTCACCATCGTCCAGTTCCAGCGCGGCTTCGCCATCCCCGACATGTGGACCGGCATCCTCGTGCTCGGTCTGCTCGGCTTCCTCCTCTCCGTCGTCTTCCAGCTGGTCGAGCGCCGCGTGCTCGGCTGGTACCACGGCCTGCGCGCCTCGACCAGGCGGTCGCCGTGAACCTCGCGAAAGGGCGGTCCATGGACGCGCTTCTTGCCGTATCCGGCCTGAAGAAGGTCTACGAGGGGTCGGGGCGCCGGGTGGAGGCGGTCCGCGACCTCACCTTCACCGTCGACGCCGGAGAACTCGTCTGTCTCGTCGGCCCGTCGGGCTGCGGCAAGACGACCCTGCTGAAGTGCATGGGCGGACTGCTCGCACCGACGGCCGGTGAAGTGCTGCTGGAGGGACGGAAGGTGACCGGGCCACCGCCCGGGATGGCGTTCGTGTTCCAGGAGTACGGGCGGAGTCTGTTCCCCTGGATGCGGGTCGGCGAGAACGTCGAACTCCCCCTGAAGCAGAAGGACTTGAGCAAGGCGCGGCGTCGGGAGCTGGTGGCCGACGCGCTGCGATCGGTCGGGCTCGCTGACGCGGCGGGCGCCTATCCCTGGCAGCTGTCGGGCGGTATGCAGCAGCGGGTCGCCATCGCCCGCGCGCTCGCGTACGAGCCACGGGTGCTGCTGATGGACGAGCCGTTCGCGGCGGTGGACGCACAGACGCGCGCCGATCTGGAGGACCTCGTACGAGGGCTGTGGCGCGAGCGCGGCATCACGATCCTGTTCGTCACCCATGACATCGACGAGGCCGTGTACCTGGGCGAGCGGGTGCTCGTCCTGTCCTCCTCCCCCACCGTCATCCAGGAACAGCTCAAGATCGACCTGCCCGACGAACGCGACCAGCTGCACACCCGGGTCGCCCCGCGCTTCGCCGAGCTGCGCACCCATGTGTACGAGCAGATCCAGACGGCGAAGCGCGGGGTCCCGCAGGACGCGGTCACGAAGTCAGATACGCCTCCACCTCGCTGAACTGGGCGGCGGGCCAGCCGGTGTTGGCGGTGACCGTGAGCCGCAGATGGCGCAGGCTCGTGCCGCTGGGCAGCGCGACGGTGACCGTGTTGCCGGTCGCCGGGTCGAAGCGGTAACCGGTGGAGCCGACGACCGTCGAGTAGTTCGCGCCGTCGGTACTGCCGAGGACGGTGATGGTCTGGGTGCGCGCACCCCACGCCGAGGACGGCGGCAGCTTCAGCACCAGACGGCGTACGGATTCGGTGGCGCCGAGGTCGACCGTCAGGCTCTGCGGGAAGGCGTTGTTGGCGGACTCCCAGTAGCTGTTCGCGTCGCCGTCGACCGCCTTGCCGGGCGTGTAGACGTCCTGCGAGCCGGTCGCCGTCGCCGTGCGACCCTTGGCGAGGTTGCGGTTCGGGTCGGGGTCCGGGTTGCCCTGGCCGGGCTGGGGCCAGGTCGTGCAGTCCGACCAGGTGCTGCTCCAGCCGGAGTTGCCGCCGCCGTCGGTGAGCGTGAACGTGCCTGACGGGTAGGGGCAGTTGTAGATTCCCGCGGCACCGACGCCGGTGGCGGTCACGTTGCGCATGGTGGCGGCGCCCGGGGCTTCGGCCTGGACGACGACGGTGCCTGTGTTGCGTACGGTCGCCCCGTCGACGGTGATGTTCTTGGCGTCGTAGCCCCGCCCGCTGCCCGAGACGAACTCGAAGGCGCTGTACGGGCTGTCCGTGATCGTCGTGTTGGTGATCCGTACCTGTGCCTCGATGGCGCTGTCGTACGAGTCGACGCGCAGCGCGCCCATCGGGTGGTTCCAGTTGGGGTTCATCGCGCCGGTCCGCACGAGTGTGTTGCCGTCGACGGTGATCGTGCCGGCGAGCGGGTGGAACGGGTCGAGGAACTTCTGGTTGGAGATCGCGATGCCGCTGCCGAGGGCGTTGGTGTCCGAGATCAGGTTGTTCTTGACGCTGATGTCGGTGCCGCCGTAGATCGCGATGCCGTTGGCGAGGTTCGGCTGGGTGATGGTGTTGTTCTCGAAGCTGCTGTTGGTGTCGGGCGCGTACAGCGACCACATGGCGAGCGCGTCGTCGCCCTGGTTGCGCAAGAAGTTGTTGCGGACCTTGACCCCGCGCGCGTTGCCGTTGAGGTTGAGGCCGTCGGCGGTCATGTCGAGGAAGCGGTTGTTCTCGACGATCAGGTTGTCGTTGTTGCCCATCAGCCACAGGCCGACCTTGAGGTGCTGCAGCCACATGCCGGAGACCGAACTCCCGGCGCCCAGGGACCCGTTGACGAAGTTGTCCGGGTTGGAGTCGACACGTTCGGTGACCTCGCCGATGACCGCGAAGTCCTTGATGTGGACGTTGCCCAAGGAGCTGGACTGGTCGATGAAGCGGGAGGTGCGGACGACGGAGTGCCAGCTGCCGGCGCCCTGGAGGCTCACGTTCTGGACGCCGTTGAGGGAGGACGTCAGCTTGTACTCGCCCGGCGGGATCCATACGGTCCCGCCCTGAGCCGCGGAGATCGCGTCCCGGAAGGCCTGCGTGGAGTCGCCCTGGCCGGTGGGATCGGCCCCCTTGGACGTCACGGACACCGACCCGGCGGGCTGCGTCGCGAGCGCGGCGACCTGCTCGAAGTCGGCGACGTCGACGGTGATTTGGCTACCCGTCGGCTCCAACGCGACCTTGTCCCCCGGCTGGACGTCCTGCCCGAGCAACAGCCGGGCGTTGTCGTAGAAGTGGTGGGTCTTGGCACCCGGGATCCAACTGGTGTCCACGTACGAGTACTTGGACGTCACGGCGATGGTCTTCGCGAGCTTCGTGCCGTTGACGTACACGTTCAGTGAGCCCGACTGACCGTCGGGGACGCTGTAGGCGACGTTCACGGCGTTGGCCGCGCGCGGCACGGTGAACTCGACGCGCTGCCCGGCGGCGAGGCGTACGGCCTGGCGTCCGGAGGCTTCGGAGGCGAGCGTGCCCTGGGTGTAGTCGGGGCCGATCTTCGTGCCGGTGGTGGTGGCGGACTCGGCCTCGACGGAGGTGAAGGGCAGGGTGGCGCCGGCTGCTGCGTGGGCCGTGGGGGCGGTGGCGGTGAGCAGGCCCGCAGCGAGGGCGACGACCATGATTGCTGGCATGGCCCTGACAGTTCTGCTTCTGTTGCTGCGCATGTGTTGGTCCCTTCGGGGTGGGGGGATGCGGTCTCAGGCACGCAGCCAGACCGCGGTGTCCTTCGGAAGCCTCCCTTCGCCGTCCAACGGGGCGCTGCTGACGAGGAGTTCGGTGTACTCGGGCAGGTCGAACGGCCGGTCGGCGAGGTTCACCACGCACAGCGCGCCCTCGGCCCGGGTGAAGGCGAGGACGCCCTCGGGAGCGGGCAGCCAGGTGAGGGGGCCGTCGCCGAAGACGGGCCTGCGGCGGATCGCCTCCCGATAGAGGTGGAGCATCGAGCCCGGGTCCGCGGCCTGGCGGTCGGCCGCGTACGAGGGCCAGTCGGCGGGCTGCGGCAGCCACGGCTCGCCGCCGAATCCGGCGTACGGCGCATCCGCGGCCCACGGCAGTGGCACCCGGCAGCCGTCGCGGCCCGGGTCGGTGCCGCCGGAGCGGAAGTGCATCGGGTCCTCGATGCGGTCGAGGGGGATGTCGGCCTCGGGCAGGCCGAGTTCCTCGCCCTGGTAGACGTAGACGGCGCCGGGCAGGGCGAGCGAGAGCAGGGCGGCGGCCCGTGCGCGCCGGGTGCCCAGGGCCAGGTCGGCCGGGGTGCCGAAGGCCTTCGCCGCGAAGTCGAAGCCGGTGTCCTCGCGGCCGTAGCGGGTGACCGTGCGGGTGACGTCGTGGTTGCAGAGGACCCAGGTGGCGGGGGCGCCGACGGGGGCGTGCTCGGCGAGCGTGTCGTCGATCGACGTACGCAACCTGCGCACGTCCCAAGGACACGACAGAAACGAGAAGTTGAACGCGGTGTGCAGTTCGTCCGGGCGCAGATAGCGGGCGAAGCGTTCGGGGTCGGGGAGCCAGACCTCGCCGACGAAGATGCCGTCGTATTCGTCGGCCACGGCCCGCCAGGAGCGGTAGATGTCGTGGAGTTCGTCGCGGTCGAGGAACGGGTTCGGGTCGCGGCCCGCGACGAAGTGGGGCAGCTGCGGGTCCTTGGCGAGCAGGGCGGCCGAGTCGATGCGGACGCCCGCGACACCGCGCTCGAACCAGAAGCGCAGGATCTCCTCGTGCTCCCGGCGGACGGCGGGGTGGGCCCAGTTGAGGTCGGGCTGTTCGGGTGTGAACAGATGGAGATACCAGTCGCCGTCGGGCAGACGGGTCCAGACGGGCTCGGCTGAGCCGACGAACTGGGACGGCCAGTCGTTGGGCGGGAGTTCGCCGTGCGGGCCGCGCCCCGGACGGAAGTGGAACAACTCGCGCTCGGGGCTGCCGGGACCGGCCGCGAGCGCCGCCCGGAACCACGGGTGCTGGTCCGAGACATGGTTCGGCACAATGTCGACGATCGTACGGATGCCCAGCTCCCGCGCCTCCGCGATCAGCTTCTCCGCCTCGGCGAGCGTGCCGAACGCCGGGTCGATGGCGCGGTAGTCGGCGACGTCGTAGCCGCCGTCCTTCATCGGTGACAGATACCAGGGGTTGAACCAGAGGGCGTCCACGCCGAGTTCGGCAAGGTACGGCAGCCGGGTGCGGACGCCCGCGAGGTCGCCGGTGCCGTCGCCGTCGCCGTCCGCGAAACTGCGGACGTACACCTGGTAGATGACGGCGGAGCGCCACCAGTCGGTTCGCGTGGGGGCATGGGTGGGCTGTCCCACTGTGCCTGCCTTTCGGTGTCGGAGAGGGGCGGTGCCAGTGAGGGCGGCGTCAGCCCTTCGTGCTGCCCGCACTGATCCCGGCGATGATGTGCCGCTGGAAGACCAGGAACATCGCGACCATGGGGATACTGGCGATCACCATCGCGGCGATGAGCACGGTCAGCTGGATGTTCTGCGACAGCTGGACGAGTGCCACGCTGATCGGCTGCTTGTCCGTGTCGGAGAAGACCATCAGCGGCCAGAGGAAGTCCTGCCAGACCGCGACCAGCGCGAAGATCGACACGACTCCGAGCACCGGCCGGGACATCGGCAGCACGATCGACCACAGGACGCGCAGCCTCCCGGCGCCGTCGATCTCGGCGGCCTCCAGTACGTCGCGCGGGATCTGGTCGAAGAACCGCTTGAGGAGGTACAGGTTGAAGGCGTTGGCGACCGCCGGGAGCCAGATGGCGAGGGGGTCGTTGAGCAGGCCGAGATCGGCCACCGTCAGGTACTTCGGTACGACCAGCGCCTGCGCCGGGACCATGAGCGTGGCGAGGATGCCGCCGAGGATCACCTTGCCGAAGACCGGCCGGAGCCTGGAGAGGGCGTAGGCGGCGGCCGTACACAGGACCAGCTGGAACAGCCAGGCGCCGGCCGCCTGGACCACCGTGTTCCACAGGTGGGTCGGCAGTTGCATCAGGTCCCAGGCGTCGGTGTAGCCGCTGAGGTGCCACGCCTTCGGGACGATCGTGGGCGGGGTCTGGGCCACCTCGTCCGGCGACTTCATCGCGCCGGTCACCATCCAGTAGACCGGGAAGAGGAAGGCCAGCGCGAAGAGCAGCACGATCGCGGTGAAGACCGTCCAGTACGTCGCCCTGCCGCGCGTTCGGGCCAGCGCGGCCGGGGAGACCAGGGTCCGGGTGCTCATGCGGTGTCCTCCCCTTCGGTGCGGGTGAGCCGGAGATAGACGGCGGAGAAGAGGCCGAGGAACACCAGCAGCAGCACGCTGAGCGCGCAGGCGCCGCCGAAGTCGTTGTAGAGGAAGGCGTACTTGTAGATCAGGTAGAGCACGGTGACCGTGGCGTTCTCCGGGCCGCCGCCCGTGATCACGAACGGCTCGGTGAACACCTGCATCGTCGCGATGATCTGAAGCAGCATCAGCATGAGGATGACGAACCTGGTCTGCGGGATCGTCACATGCCGGATGCGCTGGAGGAGGCTCGCGCCGTCGAGTTCCGCCGCCTCGTACAGCTCGCCAGGAATGGATTGCAGGGCGGCCAGGTAGATCAGGACGGTGCCGCCCATGTTGGCCCAAGTCGCGACGATCACCAGGGAGAGCAGTGCGGTGTCGGCGCCGTTGGACCAGTTCGACGTGGGCAGGTGCAGGAAGCGCAGCGCCTCGTTGGCCAGGCCGGTGCCGGGGTCGTAGAACCACTTCCACAGCAGGGCGGTGACGACCGGCGGGATCATCACCGGCAGATAGACCGCGACTCTGAAGAAGGCTCTCGCGTGCCGGAGTTCGTTGAGGACGAGCGCCAGGACGAAGGGGATCGCGAAGCCCATGAGCAGGGCGAGCAGGGTGAAGGTGAGCGTGTTGCGCCAGGCCGCCGTGAACTCCGGGTCGTCGAGGACGCGGGTGAAGTTGGCGGTGCCGACCCACTCGGGGTCCGAGCCGGGCGTGTACTTCTGGAAGGCGATCACGACCGCGCGGATCGCGGGATACCAGGAGAACAGGGCGAAGCAGACGAGGCCGCCGAGGAGGAAGGCGTGGGCGCGGGCCTGGTCGGCGAGGCGGCGCCGCCTCCGATCCCCTGCCGGGGACGGCGCCTGCACCGGGCGTACCGTGATGGCCTCGACGGGTCGCGCGGTGGTCTTCGTCATCGGTCAGCCCCGGGCCAGGATGCTGTCGATCTTCCCGGAGGCGTCCCCCAGGAGCTGGTCGATGTCGGCGTCCTTCTTGGTGAGGACGGCGGAGACGACCGAGTCGAGGACGGAGTAGATCTGCTGGGCGTGCGGGGGCTCGATCTTCATGTCGAGCTCCTGGTTGCCGTCGAGGAAGGCCTGGTAGTTCTCGACGGGCACATTGGCGTTGGCCTTCTTGACCTGTTGGTCCTTGGCGTCGGCTGCGCCGCTGAACAGCCGCGGCTCGGGCAGCCCCACCGGGGCCTCGGCCTTCTTGGCGCGGGCGTAGTCGCCGAGGAAGCCGTCTCCGGGGGTGAGGAACATGTGGTCCAGCCACTTCAGGCCCGCCCTGATCTGCTCGGGGCTCGCCTTCTTGTTGAACATGTAGCCGTCGCCGCCGATGAGCGTGCCTTCGCCGCCGGGCATGGGCGCGAGGGCGAGGTCCTTGTAGTCGCCGCCCTTCTCCTTGACCAGGATCGGGATGTTGTCCGGCGCGGAGAGATACATACCGAGCTTCCCGGAACCCATCATCTGCTGAACGTCGTTGATGACCAGGAGCTGCTTGCTGCCCATCGAGTTGTCGGTCCAGCGCATGTCGTGCAGATTCTGCAGCACGGCCCGGCCCTCGGGTGTGTCGATCGTCGCCTTCTTGCCGTCGGCGCTGACGACGTCGCCGCCCTGCGCGTACATCTCGGCGGTGAAGTGCCAGCCGCCCTGGTTCTGGGCGCTGTAGTCGGCGTATCCGACGGTGCCGTTGCCGAGATCGGCGATCTTCTTGGCGGCGGTGCGCAGTTCGTCCCAGGTGGCCGGGGGCTGGTCGGGGTCGAGGCCCGCCTGCCGGAAGAGCTTCTTGTTGTAGATCAGGCCCATCGAGTAGCCGGTGCGCGGGATGCCGTAGATCTGGCCGTCGACGCTGTAGATGTCCCGCAGCTGCCGCTGGATGGTCTCGTAGCTCTTCAACTCCTTGATGTACGGCGTGAGATCGGCCGCCTGGTTGATGTCGACCACGTGCTTGGCGTCGGTGAAGTACGTGTAGAAGACGTCCTCCATCTGCCCGCCGGCGAGCTTCGCGTCGAACGTCTTCGGGTCCTGGCAGGGGAACGCGTCGTGCGCGACGACGTCGATGTCCGGGTTGGCCTTCTCGAAGGAGGCGATGTCCTGCTCGAAGAACTGCCGGTCGACCTTGGCGCTCTTGGGCGGCATGCAGTTGACGGTGATGCGTGTCTTGCCGCCCGCCGAGTCGTCCTCGCCGCCGCCCCCACAGGCGGTGAGGGCGAGGGAACAGACGCTGAGCGCGACGAACGTACGGCGGAACCCGGTGCTACTCATCGGTGGACCCCTTTGGGCAGGAGCGGTCGGCGCCGCACACTCAAGCACCGCCGACATCGAGCCGCAAGATGTCGCACAGAATCTGAAATTATTGAACGAGTCTGTGAATCTCCGTGGATCTCAGTCGCGGGGCGCTTGCCCGGTCGAACCCCGCACCACCAGCTCGGGCTCGAACAACAGCTCCTCAGCCGGTACGGCCGCCCCGCCGACCTGCGCGTTCAGCAGCTCGACGGCTGCCCTCCCCATCGCCTCGATGGGCTGGCGCACCGTCGTGAGCGGCGGCTCGGTGCAGTTCATGAACGCGGAGTCGTCGTAGCCGACGACGGAGATCTGCGAGGGGACGCCGAGGCCCTTGCGGCGGGCGGCCCGCACGGCCCCCAGGGCGAGCGGGTCGCTGGCGCAGATGATGCCCGTGACGCCCCGGTCGATCAGCCGGGCGGCGGCCGCGTGTCCGCCCTCGATCGAGAAGATGGCGCGGGCGACGAACTCGTCCGGCAGCTCCCCCACCGCTCGGGCGGCGGCCAGCTTGCGGGCCGACGGCACATGGTCGCCGGGGCCGAGCACCAGCCCGATGCGCTCATGGCCGAGGGAGGCCAGATGCCGCCAGGCCTGCTCCACCGCGACCGCGTCATCGCAGGAGACGCCGGGGAAACCGAGGTGTTCGATCGCCGCGTTGACCAGGACGACCGGGATGTTGCGGTCGGCGAGCAGCCGGTAGTGCTCGTGCGGCGCGTCGGCCTGGGCGTACAGACCGCCGGCGAAGACGACGCCGGAGACCTGCTGTTGCAGCAGCAGCGCCACATAGTCGGCCTCGGAGACACCGCCCTTGGTCTGCGTGCACAGCACCGGGGTCAGGCCGAGCTGGGCGAGCGCTCCCCCGATCACCTCGGCGAACGCCGGGAAGATCGGGTTCTGCAGCTCGGGCAGCACGAGGCCCACGAGCCGCGCACGTTCACCGCGCAGCTGCGTCGGCCGCTCGTAGCCGAGGACGTCCAGGGCGGACAGCACCGCCTGCCGGGTGCCTTCGGAGACTCCGGGCTTGCCGTTGAGCACCCGGCTGACCGTGGCCTCGCTGACCCCGACCTTCTTCGCCACCTCGGCAAGTCGTCGCGTCATGCGCGCAAGAATAGCGCAAGAAATGCAAGCAGCTTGCGTTCAGTTCCGTTCCCGTAGGTCCGGCTGTCAGTCGCGGGCCGCCCACAGGCCGCGGACATGGCCGAGGTGACGGGTCATAACCTCCCGTACGGCGTCCTCGTCACGGGCGAGCAGGGCGTCGAGGAGTTCGAGGTGCTCTTCGGCGGAGGCCATCAGGCGGCCCGCCTCGAGCAGGGCGGTGAGCCCGTACAGGCGGGAGCGCTTGCGCAGGTCGCCGACGACCTCGACGAGGTGCGCGTTGCCGACGAGGGCGAGCAAGCCCAGATGGAAGGCGGTGTCGGCCTCGACGTAGGCGATGAGATCCCCGGCGGCAGCGGCGGCGACGATCTCTCGCGCGGCCGGGCGCAGCGCCTCCAGGGAGGCCGAGTCGGCGGTCCTGGCGAGATCCACGACGGTGGGAATCTCGATGAGGGCGCGGATGTGCTTGTACTCGTCGAGTTGTTCCTCGGACACCTCGGTGACCCGGAACCCCTTGTTGGGGACGGTGTCGACCAGGCCCTCCTTGGCGAGATCCAGCATCGCCTCGCGGACCGGGGTCGCCGACACGCCGAAGCGGGCGGCGAGGGTGGGCGCGGAGTACAGCTCGCCGGGGCGTAGTTCACCGGCGATGAGCGCGGCCCGTAGGGCGTCGGCGACCCGCTCACGGTAGCTGCTCTTCTTGCCGCCCAGCGTGGGCAGGGCAGGAGCGGCGGCGGCCGGGGCGCTGGTGCGCTGGGCGGGCATGGGACTCTCCTAGCGGGCAAACGGGCTGTGCGACGGTGCAATGTCACGCGTCACACGACATTATCCCCGGTCGCGGACGCGGACGCGGGCCGCAGGCTCACAGCACGAACCCCGCCGGGAACGGGTCGGCGGGGTCGAGCAGATACTGCGCCGTGCCGGTGATCCAGGCGCGGCCGGTGAAGCTGGGCAGGACGGCGGGGCGGCCGGCGACCTCGGTGGTGGCCAGCAGCCGGCCGGTGAAGCGGGTTCCGATGAAGGACTCGTTCACGAACTCGGTGTTCAGGGGGAGTTCGCCGCGTGCGTGCAACTGCGCCATGCGCGCGCTGGTGCCCGTGCCGCAGGGCGAGCGGTCGAACCAGCCGGGGTGGATGGCCATCGCGTGCCGTGAGTGGCGGGCGGTGGAGCCGGGGGCGTACAGGTGGACGTGGTGGCAGCCGTGGATCGACGGGTCCTCGGGGTGGACGGGCTCGTCCTCGGCGTTGATCGCCTCCATCAGGGACAGGGCCGCGGTGAGGATGTCGTCCTTGCGGGAGCGGTCGAAGGGCAGGCCGAACTGGTCCAGCGGCAGGATGGCGTAGAAGTTGCCGCCGTATGCCAGGTCATAGGTCACCGTCCGCCCGTCGGGAAGGGCGATCTTGCGGTCGAGGGCGACGGAGAAGGACGGCACGTTCTGGAGGGTGACCGCCTTCGCGGCGCCGTCCTCCACCGCCACCTCGGCGACGACCAGGCCCGCCGGGGTGTCGAGCCGGATCGTGGTGACCGGTTCGACGACCTCGACCATGCCGGTCTCGACGAGCACGGTCGCCACGCCGATCGTGCCGTGTCCGCACATCGGGAGATAGCCGGAGACCTCGATGTAGACGACGCCCCAGTCGCAGTCGGGGCGGGTGGGCGGCTGAAGGATCGCGCCGCTCATCGCGGAGTGGCCGCGCGGCTCGTTCATCAGCAACTGCTTGATGTCGTCCCGGTGTTCACGGAAGTACAGCCGACGCTCGTTCATCGTGTCGCCGGGGATGGTGCCGATCCCGCCGGTGATCACGCGGGTGGGCATGCCCTCGGTGTGCGAGTCGACGGCGTGCAGGACGAGTTTGCTGCGCATGGTCCAGACTCCTTCACGCGAGACCTGCGGCTACGGCTTTCTCGGTGGCGGCGCGGACGGCGGCCTCCTGCTCGGGCCGCAGCGGGACGCGCGGCGGGCGAACCGGGCCGCCGTGCCGGCCGACGATGTCCATGGACAGCTTGATGGCCTGCACGAACTCGACCTTGGAGTCCCAGCGCAGCAGCGGGTGCAGCTGCTCGTAGAGCTTCTTGGCGGTGGCGAGGTCGCCGCCCACGGCCGCCCGGTACAGCTCGACGGTGGCGGCGGGCAGCGCGTTGGGGTAGCCGGCCACCCAGCCCTTGGCGCCGGCGATGGCGAGTTCCAGCAGAACGTCGTCGGCGCCGATCAACAGGTCGAGTTCCGGGGCGAGTTCGGCGAGCTGGTAGGCGCGGCGGACGTCGCCGGAGAACTCCTTGACGGCCTGGATGTGGCCCTCGCCGTGCAGCTTGGCGAGGAGTTCCGGCACGAGGTCGACCTTGGTGTCGATGGGGTTGTTGTACGCCACGATCGGCACCCCCGCCTTGGCGACCTCCGCGTAGTGCGCCAGCACCGACCGCTCGTCGGCGCGGTACGCGTTGGGCGGCAGCAGCATCACGGACGCGCAGCCGGCGTCGCGTGCCTGCTCGGCCCAGCGGCGGGCCTCCGCCGAGCCGTAGGCGGCGACGCCGGGCATGACGCGCTCGCCTCCGATGGCGGCCACGGCGGTCTCGACGACCTTGGCCCGCTCCTCGGGGGTGAGTACCTGGTATTCGCCGAGCGAGCCGTTCGGTACGACGCCGTCGCAGCCGTTCTCGACCAGCCAGGCGCAGTGTTCGGCGTACCGGGCGTGGTTCACGGACAGGTCGTCGTCGAGCGGGAGGGCGGTGGCGACGAGGATGCCCCGCCAGGGACGGGTCGGGGTGGCGGTCATGTGAGGTTCCCTCCGATTGGCATGTGAAAGATCACTGGTGGCATCACTCGGCTTCGGGCTCCCCTGCCCGGGCCAGCACCCCCAACGGCACCGGCCGAGCGAACGGCCTGCGGCCCGGTGCCTGAGCGCACCCGGCCAGCCCCGCGACCGCAGGCCCGCACACCCGCCCCTGGCACCAGCCCATCCCGGCCCGCGTCAGCAGCTTCACGGTCCGCAGATCACCGGCACCGAGGTCGGTGACGGCCTCGCGGATCGCGCCGCCGGTCACCTCCTCGCAGCGGCAGACCACGGTGTCGTCGGTGACCTGCTCGGCCCAGTGCGCGGGCGGCGCGTACACGGTGTCGAGCGCCGCGAAGAACTCCCGCAAGCTGCTACGGGACTTCGCTGCCGCGGCCCACGCGCGCGGGTCGGGCTCAGCACCGTTCAGCCGCGCGGCGGCCGAGTATCCCGCGATGTGCCCCTCGGCGAGGGCGAGGGCCGCGCCGCCGATGCCGGTCGTCTCGCCCGCGGCCCAGACGCCGGGGACATCGGTGCGTTGCTCGGCGTCGACGTGGACGTTCGGTCCGTCGAGGCGGCAGCCGAGGGTCTCGGCGAGGTCGGTGTGCGGCAGCATCCCGTGCCCTACGGCGAGGGTGTCGCAGGGGATCCGCCGCTCGGTGCCGCGCCGGACGCGTCCGGCCCGGTCGAGCGCGGCGACGGTCACCGCCTCCAGGCGTTCGGTGCCGTGTGCCTCGACCACGGTGTGGTGCACGAGGGTGCGCACCCGGTGCCGGAGCAACTGGGCGGCGTACCGGGCGCCTTCACCCACCTTGCCCGGCTGAGCCGCGAGCGCCCGGGTCCGTCGTACGAAATCCATGGGTTGCGCGGACTCGACGAGCGCTGCCACCTTCACCCCGGCCGCGGCGAGTCCCGTCGCCACCGGAAGCAGCAGCGGCCCGGTCCCGGCGACCACGGCGGTGTGCCCGGAGACGGCGAGGGTGCCCTTGAGCATGGCCTGGGCGCCGCCCGCGGTGATGACACCGGGGAGGGTCCAGCCGGGGAAGGGCAGGACCTTCTCGTAGCCGCCGGTGGCGAGGAGGACGGCGTCGGCGTGCACGACGGCGGCGGCTTCCTCCTGTTCGGGTCCGAGCAGTGCGTGCACCGTGAAGTGGCCCGACTGCCCTTCCACGAGCCAGACATGATGGTCCGTCAAGTGCGTGACCTGTCCCGCCTCCATGCCTTCGGCCAGCGCATCCCGCAGCCGCTCCCACGTCCCCCACTGATGGTGCAGGGCCTGCGGGCGGCGGGCGCGGAGTTCGGCGGCGGGCTGACGGTAGAACTGCCCGCCCGCCTGCGGTGCCGAGTCGATCAGGGTGACGCGGACACCGCTCGACGCGGCGGCCATGGTGGCGGCGAGGCCCGCCGGGCCCGCGCCGATCGCGGCGAGATGCGGCCGTTCAGTCATCGTGCCCTGTCCCCTCCTGCGTACGGATCGCATCGCCCTGGTGCACCGGCACGAGGCAAGCGCGTTGGTTCGGGCGGTCGTTGACGGTGACCAGGCAGTCGAAGCAGACGCCGATGCCGCAGAAGATCCCGCGCGGCCGGCCTTCGACACGGGTGGTGCGCCAGGAGGTGACGCCGGCCGACCAGAGCGCGGCGGCGACGGTCTGGCCGGGGAGGGCCTGGATCTCGCGGCCGTCCAGCGTGACGGTGAAGGCGGGACCGGGGCGGGCCTCGGCCAGGTCGAACGGGGTTCTCACGCGGCCTCCTCGGGCGAGGCGAAGCGGTCGGGCCGGAACGGCGCCAGGTCCAGGTCGGGGGCCTTGTCGGTCAGCACCTGCGCGATCAGTTGCCCCGTGCCGGTCGCGAGCCCGATGCCCGCGCCCTCGTGACCGCAGGCGTGATGGAGGCCCGGCACCCGTGGATCGGGGCCGATGGCGGGCAGGTGGTCGGGCATGTACGGCCGGAAGCCTAGGTAGGCGCGCATCGCGTGGACCCCCTCCAGGAACGGGAACAGCCGCGTCGCACCCGCCGCGAGCGCCCGTACGGCCGGCAGGGAGAAGGCCCGGTCGAAGCCGACGCGTTCACGGCTCGCGCCGATCAGGACCGGCCCGGCGGCCGTGCCCTCCACGACCGGCGAGGTCTGCAGGGCCGCCGAGTCGCTGGCGACGTCGGCCACGTAGTCGGCGGCGTACACCTTGTGGTGGACCATGCGCGGGAGCGGTTCGGTGACGAGGACGAAGCCTCGGCGCGGGAGGACGGGCAGGCGCACGCCCGCGAGGGCGGCGAGGTCGGCGCCCCAGGTGCCCGCCGCGTTGACGACCGCCGGGGCGTGCAGGTCACCTCCGTCGGTGCGGACGCCACGGACCGCCCCGTCCGGTGTGCGCAGGATGTCCGTCACGGTCCGACCGGTGAGCAGGCGGGCGCCGGAGGCCTTGAGGAGGTGGGCGGCGGCCAGGGCGGGCATGACCTGGGCGTCCTGGGGGTAGTGGACGGCGCCGGGAAGACCGGGGGCGAGATGGGGTTCGAGGGCGTAGAGGGTGTCGGGTGCGACGAGTCGGGCGGTGACTCCGGCGGCGCGCTGGCCGGCGGCGAAGCGCTCCAGGGCGATGAGTCCACCGGGGGACGTGGCCACCACGACGCCGCCCTTGGCCTCGTACTCCACGGACTTCCCGAACTCCGCCGCGAGTTCGGCCCAGAGGCGGCCGGAGAGGAGCGCGAGGTCCAGTTCGGGGCCGGGCTCCTTGTCGGAGACGAGGATGTTGCCCTCGCCTGCGCCGGTCGTGCCGCCGGCCACCGGGCCCCGGTCGACGACGGTGACGCCGAGGCCCGCGCGGGCGGCGTACAGGGCGCACACGGCGCCCACCATGCCGGCCCCGATGACCACGACATCGCAGGTCAATCGCTTGCTCACATCAGTACTATGTCACATACCGCTCCAGCTGGGAACGACGTTCAGGCGACGTCACACGACATCCCACGAGGTCACACACGGAAGAGGTGCCCCCGACATGGCCAACGGCCGTAAGAACTATCTCTACCGAGGAATCTCCGACGAGTTGTCCGCCCTGATGCGGACGGGCTGGGCCGACACCGAACGCACGGATCTGCAACCGACCGAGCAGGCCCCGTACGCGGCCCGCCGCCGCGCCACGCTGTCGGCGCTTTTCCCGGGCGAGCGGCTGGTCGTCCCCTCCGGGGGCCTCAAGATCCGCTCGAACGACGCCCATTACCCGTTCCGCCCGTACACCGGCTATGTGCACCTGACCGGCGATCAGGCCCGCGACGGCGCCCTGGTCCTGGAACCCCGCCCGGACGGCGGCCACGACGCGCACTGCTACCAGCTCCCCCGCGACAGCCGGGACAGCGACGAGTTCTGGACGGGCTACACCGCCGAGCTGTGGATGGGCCGCCGCCGTACGCTCGCCGAGTCGGAGCAGGTGCTCGGCATGGAGTGCCGGGACATCCGCACGATCGCCGAGGACCTCGCGAAGTCGACCGACACCCCCACCCGCATCGTCCGCGGCATCGACCCGTCCCTGGAGGAGGTGCTCGCCACCGACGAGGAGCGGGACGACGCGTTCGAGGAGGCCGTCTCCGGGCTGCGGCTGATCAAGGACGAGTGGGAAATCGGCGAACTGCGCCGCGCAGTGGATGCGACGGTCCGCGGATTCACCGATGTCGTACGGGAGTTGTCGCAGGCGATCGCCACGTCGGAGCGGTGGATCGAGGGCACCTTCTTCCGCCGGGCCCGCGTCGAGGGCAACACCGTCGGCTACGGCTCGATCTGCGCGGCCGGCGAGCACGCCACGATCATGCACTGGCAGGACAACGACGGCCCGGTCCGCCCCGGCGAACTCCTCCTGCTGGACGCGGGCGTGGAGACCCACACGCTCTACACCGCCGACGTCACGCGCACGCTCCCGATCAGCGGCACCTTCACGCCGCTGCAGCGCGAGATCTACGACGCGGTGTACGAGGCCCAGGAGGCGGGCATGGCCGCGGTCAAACCCGGTGCGCACTTCCGCGACTTCCATGAGGCCGCCCAGCGGTCGCTGGCCGCCCGGCTGGTGGAGTGGGGCTTCCTGGAGGGGCCGGCCGAGCGCGTGTACGAGCTGGATCTCCAGCGCCGCTTCACCATGGCGGGCACCGGTCACATGCTCGGTCTCGACGTGCACGACTGTGCGCAGGCCCGCAACGAGGACTACATCGACGGCGTGCTGGAGGCCGGTATGTGCCTGACCGTCGAGCCCGGCCTGTACTTCCAGCCCGACGACCTGACCGTCCCCGAGGAGTGGCGCGGTATCGGCGTCCGGATCGAGGACGATGTGCTGGTGACGGCGGACGGGAACGAGAACCTGTCGGCGGGGCTGCCCCGCTCCGCCGACGAAGTCGAGGCGTGGATGCGGGAGTTCGCAGGCTGACCCCGGAACCGGCAGGGAGGAAACCGGAAGGGGGGCGACACGCCCCGTCCTGACCAGAGCGCCGTCGGCGACCTGAACGCCGGCGGTGCCCGGTCAGGCGTCGGGGGCGGAGACCACCGTGAGGTGGCTCGCCGTGCGGCGGGCTCGTGCGGGCCTGCGGCCGGTGGGGGCGGCGCGGCGGGCGGGGCGGAGGATCAGCGTCATCCGCGAGTAGCCCATCTCGTGCAGCGTCCGGGGGGTTTCGTCGACGACCCGGCAGTCCGTGGCGCCCCAGCGCGGGTCCGGGTGCAGCAGCGGGCGGACCGCGCCGTCCTGGGCGAGGGCCTGCTCGCCGACCGCGCGGATCCAGTGCGGCAGGCCGTGCCGGTAGGCGGCCTCCATGATGGGGTCCTGGGCGATGTCCCGGCGGATCGACTGCAGCCCGTGGTCATGGCCGTGCCGCTCGACGGCGGCGGCGAAGAGGGCCAGCATGGGCAGGCACCAGCTCGACTCGTGGTCCCCGAGGACCGTGCTCGCGTCCGGGTGGAACAGGACGAAGCGCAGGAAGTTGTCGTACGGCATGGCCGTGGGGTGCGGGCCGATGCCGCGGAAAAGTGTCTCGAAAGCGGTGTTGCTCAGGACCACGTCCCACCGGTGATCGAGCACGACGGACGGGAAGGTGACGGCCTCCAGGAGGGCGGCGTAGTCATGGAGATACGCCTGGGCCTCAAGACTCTCGGGGACGGGCCGCGGCGCCGGCCGCTGCCCACCTGCCTGATATGCCATCGGGAGGTCACCCCTCTTGCCTATGCGGCCTTCACGCGGCGCCTTGATCCTCGTGCCCCGACGCGAGGTGTGTCAACTATCGTGGCATTTCATGCCGGTTGACGGCTGAAATTGGCCACAGTTGTGGCGACACCTGGATGTGAGTTCGAACCACCGGCTACTCTCCGGGAAGTTCACGCCAACCGTGTGTGGTGAGAATGCCGGTGAGAAGGCCTGTGAGAGACGTGGGAGATCTGTCGGTGACGGATGGCTTCGAGGGTCCCGGCGCCGCGATGGCGGCTCTGCCGGCGGTCGTCGCCCGGGTCACCGCACTCGCCGACCGGCTGGGCGTGGCGCACGCGGACGTCTTCGCCACCGGCCGTCTGTCCGTCGCCTCCGGTGTTCCCGAGCCCGTGGTCAAGGCCCTGCTGAGCGGTCGGCCGGCGGGCGAGCCCGATGTGCAGGCGCGGTTTCTGCAACGCCTGGACCTGCTGCGCCGCACCCGGCTCAAGCCGAACGGGCGCAAGTACACCCAGCAGGAGATCGCCGACGGCGCGGGCATGTCGCGGCAGCAGGCGGGCGCTCTCATCAACGGCGACCGGCGTCCGACCATGGAGCACTGCGACGCCATTCAGCGCTTCTTCCGGGTGCATGCCGGATTCCTGACGGCCGAGGACCCCGAAGCGCTCGCGGGTGCCCTTCAGCGCACCGAGCAGGAGCTGCTGCAGAAGCTCGCCGACCGTGAGCGGGAGGCGGCGGCCGCCGCCGACGACCCGCTGGAGCGGCTGCTGCAGGACCACGGCGTCCGCGGAATCGCCTGGCGGGCCGCGCAGCTGCCCACCGACCAGCACCGCGACAAGGTCGCCGAATGGCTGGACATGCTCCTGGAGAGCGTCAAGCGGCCCGAGTCCTGAGCCGGGGGAGAGCAGTGGGCATCGACAGGGAAATGCGCCGCCTGTGCGGCGAGTTGGTCGCGGAGCTCACGCTCCCCGCACCGGCGCGGCCCGAGGACCTGTACGGCGCCCTGTGCGACGCCATGAGCAGACGCCGCGGCCGTCCTGTCCACTTCCGTACGGCCGCCTTCCCGCCCGGCACCGCCAGCGGGCTGTGGCTCGACATGAACGACCAGGACGTCGTGGTCGTCGAGGAACGCACCGCCCCCGACCACCAGTTGGTCATCCTCGGCCACGAGCTGTGGCACATGAAGGCCGGGCACTGCAGCCACCACGTCGAGGGCGCCGCCGTCGCCGCCCGGCTGCTCAGCGACGAGGCCGACCTCGAGGACACCGTCCGCCGGATCGCCGCCCGCACCCGCTTCGACGAAGCCGAGGAGCAGGACGCCGAGAGCTTCGGCCTCCTCCTGGCCAGCAAGTGCCGCACGTGGCTTGCCGGTTCGTCGTCTCGGGGGCCGGTGCAGCGGGATCGGTTGGCTGGGCGGATCGAGGCGTCGTTGGGGTATTTGGGGTTGTGAGCGGGCTGGATGGCTCGGTCACCTCCGGGGCCGGCGGTGAGTGCGGGGCGGGTGCGGGGTGAGGTGCCGGGTGGTTGCGGGGTGAGTGCCGGGTGAGGGCCCACCAACCCCCACTGGTCCGACGCGCCGGCCGCGAGGGAGCCGCAGGGGGCGCGCCGGTGTCGAGAGACCGAGCGCGCGGAGGCGCGCAGCGCCGAGCGCGCGGAGGCGCGCAGCGCCGAGCACGGTCGGTCTCTCGACACCGGCAGTAAGCGCCCCCGAAGGCGACCGAGCCATCCAGCATTGTCAGTGGTGGGCGGCAGACTTGGAGGTGCGTGCCGTTCGAGTGCTCAGGCGCGCCCGACCGACGCCGACGTGGGGAGAGCCGACCGATGCAGACCGCCCTGATGACCGACCGTGAGCGCACCGCCGTACAGGCCTATCTGCGGCTGCTGCACACCGTGCGTGCGGCCTTCGACACCGCTGCCGGCCCGCCGGGCGGTGGCCTGCCACCCGCCGTTCCGCCGTCCGTGCTGGCCGAGGCGGAGCAGGCGCTGGCTCAGGCGGGTCTCGCGGGCAACGAGGAGGAGTTCTTCCGGCTGTTGCAGAGCTGGTGCCCGGAGACCTGACCTACGCCCCGGCCTGGTGGGGTACGGAGACGGCCGTCGCCACCAGGCCGCGCCGGACGGTCCAGCGGCCCTCGAAGTGACGGAGCCGCCGGCCGTCGATCAACGGTCCGGGGACCAGGAGTTCGGCGCGGAAGGTGCCGCCGAGCCGGTCGCCGGGGTGCGCGGAGATCTCGATGTCGGCCTCGGTGAAGTCGAGCCACTGCCGGGTAAGGGGGAACCACGCCTTGTACACGGACTCCTTGGCGCTGAACAGCAGCCGGTCCCAGTGGATGTCCGGGTGGAGCGCGGCCAGGCCGCTGAGCCGCGGCACCTCCGTGGGCAGGGACACGGCGGCCAGGACACCCTCCGGGAGCGGGCCATGGGGTTCGGCGTCGATGCCGACCGAGGCGAGGTCGGTGGCGCGGACCAGGGCGGCGGCGTGGTAGCCCTCGCAGTGGGTCATGCTGCCGACCAGGCCGGCCGGCCAGCCCGGTGCGCCGCGCTCACCGGGCAGCACGGCCTGCGGCGGCACGCCGAGCTTCTCCATGGCGCGGCGGGCACAGGCCCGTACGGTGGCGAACTCACGGCGGCGTTTGTCGACCGCCCGCGCCACGACCGCCTCTTCCTCCGGGTACAGGGGCGCCGGCTCGTCGCTACCGTACGTCTCCACGACCACCACCGAGGCGGGCAGCAGCTCCTCGATCACCTGGCCCTACCTCCCTGGGCAGTATGCGGCGCAGTGCCCCCGGCTCCTGGGAGCGCTTGCTCCATTCTCGCGGGTATCCGACGGACACCTCTTCGAAGCGGACACCGTCGTGCCAGGTCGTCCGCGGAATGTGCAGATGACCATAGACCATGGTTTCGACCCGGAATCTGCGGTGCCAGTCGGCCGTCAGCCCGGTGCCGCACCACATCGCGAACTCGGGGTACCACAGGACGTCCGTCGGGTGCCGGTCCAGCGGGTAGTGGTTGACCAGCACCGTCGGCAGGTCGCCGGGCAGCTCGGCGAGCCTGCGCTCGGTGGCCGCGACCCGGGCCCGGCACCAGGCGTCGCGGCTCGGGTAGGGGTCGGGGTGCAGCAGATACTCGTCGTTGCAGACGATCCCGGTTCCGTGTGCGTACGCCAGTCCCTCGTCCTTGGTGGCGCAGCCCGCCGGGAGGAACGAGTAGTCGTAGAGCAGGAACAGCGGGGCCACGACTACCGGGCCGCCGGGGCCGTCCCAGATGGGGTACGGGTCCTCGGGTGTGAGCACGCCGAGTTCCCGGCACTCCTCGACGAGGTGCTCGTAGCGGGCGACGCCGCGCAGGGTGACGGGGTCCTTCGGGTGGGTCCACAGTTCGTGGTTGCCGGGGGCCCAGACGACCTTGCGGAAGCGCCCGGCGAGGGTCTTCAGGGCCCAGCGGACGTCGGAGACGGTCTCGGAGACGTCGCCGGCCACCAGGAGCCAGTCGTCGTCCGTCTCGGGGTGCATCTTCTCGACGAGGGCGCGGTTCTCCGGGTAGCCGATGTGCAGATCGCTGATGGCGAGCAGCTGTCCGGCACCACCGGCCGTCGACGTCACGTGTTCGCCCCTTCCGCGCACGAAGGGCTCCACGACAGCACATCCGCAGCCCCCGGACAAGGCGGATCCCGGCGGCGGGCCGCACGGGTTATCAGGAGAACATCGCCCCGACAGGCAACATCCAAAATTCCGTAACACGCACGTTGCACGCCGCACCCTCGCGACACCGTATGATCGCCCCAACACCACACCACGGACTCCCCTTCACCAGGGACAGTTTGGTGTTCCCTCGATTCGATCTGGCCGGGCACGGCCTGCTCCGCCGTGCCCGCGAACCATGAAAGGCGGCCTGCATGGTCTCTCGCGTACGCGTCTGGCTCAACCGCACGTACGCGGAGAACGTGTTCTTCATGGATCAGCTGCGACGAAATCCCAGCGACCGGGCCGTCGAGATCCATGCCACGCACGGCGATGCCGACTCCCCCGTGCTGGCCGCCGCTGACACCGCCGACTTCGAGCCGGAGGGCCTGTCCCCGGCCGCGTATGTCGAGTACGCCCTCGACCAGTGCGTCCGCCGCGGCATCGACGTTTTCGTGCCGCGTATGCAGCAGTCGGCGATCGTGGCGCACCGCGCCGACTTCGAGGCGGTCGGTACGGCGGTGCTCGCGCCGCCGCCCGAGGCCGTGGCCGTCTTCCACGACAAGGTCATCGCGTACGAGGCGGTCGAGGCGATCGGCGTGCCGGTGCCGCCGTGGTGGCGGGTGCGGTCGGCGGACGAACTCGTCGCCGCCGTCGAGGAGTTGGAGGCGGGCGGCCACAAGGCGTGCTTCAAGCCGGCGTCCGGCGCGGGCGGGGTGGGCTTCCGCAACATCACCCGCACGCCGTTCTCGATGATGCACCTCAACGGCTTCCCGAGTTCGTACGTCCCTCTCGACCTGGTCGTGCAGGCGGTGGGGCAGTCCGAGGAGCCGGTGGACTGGCTGGTCATGCCGCGTCTCGAGCAGCCTGAGGTGTCGGTGGACTGCCTCACCGGGCCCGACAACCGGATCCGGCTGGCGGTGGGCCGCACGAAGAACGGCCGGCGACGTGGGTTCACTCTGCACGAGCAGTATCTGGCGCCGGCGCGGGCGATCGCGGAGGGGTTCGGGCTGCACTACCTGTCCAACATCCAGTTCCGGATGTTCGGGGACACGCCGGTGCTGATGGATGTCAACACGCGTCCGGCGGGCGGGCTGCATCAGCTGTCGCTCTGCGGGGTCAACGCCCCTTGGGCAGCTGTGCAGTTGGCGCTCGGCGAGGATCCGGGTGAGGTTGTTCCGCCGTTCCTCGGTCAGGACTACACGGTGGTCTCCGGGCCGCGGCCGTTGCGCGCGGTGTCGTTGCCTCAGCAGCGGGAGGCTGTGCCGCCGCTGTCGAGGACGCCTGTGCCTTCGCCTGCGGCGCTTGAGCCGAGGGAGTCGGCGGCGCAGGTACTGCCGCTCTAGGTTGTCTGCCGGGTGCGGGTTGTCTGTGGCTGGTCGCGCAGTTCCCCGCGCCCCTTAGGTAGGTCTCCCTCGCCGGCATGGATTAGTTGACGCCTGGTCCCTAGACCTCGTAACCCCACGCCTTCGCGATCTCCCTCAGGCGGGGCGGGAGTTCGGCGGTCGGGTCGGCGGTGCGGGCGGGCTGGATGCGGCCCGACTTGATGGTGCTGCTCCAGTCGCCGAGCTGGGGGCGGAAGGTGCCGTGGTCCTTGTTGCCGTAGTCGAGCATGCCGCTCTCCCAGTCGACGCCGAGGTAGTCGCACAGGGCGCGGGTGGCCTTCTCCGGTTCGGCGGTGAGTTCCTCGTACGTGACGATGTGCGCGTTCCCGAGCTTCTGCCGGGCTTCTTCGAGCTTCTCCGAGTAATTGAGCACCTCGGCGCGGATGGCCTCGTGGTCGGGGTCCCGGCGGCGGTCGGTCAGGGACGCGACGATCGCGCCGGGGTGGCGCAGCAGCAGGATGTAGCGGGCGCTGGGCCAACATCGGTCCAGGCGGGGCCAGATGAGGGTGTTGGGTGGCGTCTTGTCGACGATGATGTCCTTGCCACTGCGGGTCAACTCCAGGTGCAGCACCCGGTCCCAGAGAAGGTGCTCCAGCTCGGCCTTGTCGAGTTCCAGCGCCTTCATGGCGTCCGCGGTGAAGCTGCGGGTCAGCTCGACGTGGACGGTGCGCAGATGCATCTCGTGCGGGGCGCGGATCCGGCTGTGGCTGTTCAGCAGCACCCGGAGCAGGGTCGAGCCCGAGCGCACCGAGGACAGCACGAAGACCGGCGCCTCCACCAGGCGCGGGGCGATCGGAGCGACGTACGTCGACTCCTTCAGCTTCGCGGCGGGCCGGGGCGACGGAATGGCGTCCAGGGTGCGACGCGGCGGGCTCACCGCCTGCATCATCAGCCTCCCCCGGCGCCTCAGCCCCTTGCCGATCGCTGACTTACGCGAGTCTCCCACCGCGACACCTTTCTCTTGCGCCTTACCTTGGCATCTCACGGGCAGTTGGCAAACTCCAAGTGTCCAAGAAGCAAAGCGCCATGGTCACGGAATCCCGGAATTGGGCCGTGACCAGGCGCTTTACCGCTTTCTTAATTCTTGATGGGAGTTCCTGGGACGACATGTCCAGGATCAGAAACGCCCGGCCCCCCGGTACAGCTCCAGTTCGCCGTCCAGCTCGACGGCGAGGACCGTGGCGTGCGGGTCGAGGTCTGCCGCGGCGGGCGGTGCGATCCACAGCACGCCCGGCGTCTCGTGCAGGCCTCCGGTGATCCGGTGGGCCAGCTCGGTGCCGCTGCCGAGCACGGTGACCCGGCGCACGGAGCCGAGCAGACCGCGTACGTTGATCTCCGCGCGCGGGGCGTCGAACAGGATCAGGTACAGCGTGCGGCGGTCCTTGGAGAGGGTGCTCGGGCCGTAGTGGTGACCCGCGGGCAGCCCCCGTTCGGTGCCGTACACCGCCGCCGCGTGCCGGGCGATCCAGTCGCCGAGCCCTTCGAGGCGTTCGGTCTGCTCTTGCGGGATCGTGCCGTCCTCCCTCGGGCCGACGCTGAGGAGCAGATTGCCGCCACCGCCGATCGTCTCGGCGAAGTAGCGGATCAGCTGGTCGACCGACTTGTGGTTGTGGTCGTGGTGCTGGTGACCCCAGGAGTCGTTGATCGTCAGGCACAGCTCCCAGGGGCCCTCGGGCGGGACGACCGGGGCGCCCTGCTCGGGGGTCGCGTAGTCGCCCTCGCTGAGCATGCGGGCGTTGAAGACGACGTCCGGGACCTCGGAGCGGATCAGCGCGGCCAGCTCGGGGATGCGCCACTGCTCCTCGCTGCGGTCCCACTCCCCGTCGAACCACATCAGGTCCGGCTTGTAGCGCGCGGTGAGTTCGCGGATCTGACCGTCCCGGTAGGCGAGAAAGCGTTCCCAGGCGTCCAGGTCCTCATCCTCGGCCGCGACCTCCGAGTACCGGTTGTCCTCCAGCTCCGGCGGCCGGCCCGGCTTGCGCGTGGAGGCGTAGTCGGGGTGGCTCCAGTCGGAGTGCGAGTAGTAGAAACCGACCTTGAGGCCCTGCTCGCGCAGGGCGTCGGCGTATCCGGATATCAGGTCCCGGCCCACGTTCAGCTCGCCGTACGCGGTGTCCCAGAGGGCGACGCCGTCGTGATGGCGGGTGGTCAGAACGGCGTACTTGGCACCGGCGCGCGCGAACAGCTTCGCCCACTCCCGCGGCTCGTACCGGGAGGCGGTGAAGCGCTCGAACTGCGACATGTACGTGTCGTACGGGACGATGTCGTCGTAGAACGACCAGGACTCCTGGACGCCGTCGACCGCGTAGATCCCCCAGTGGATGAAGATGCCTAGCTTGGCGTCGGTGAACCACGGCTGCATGGGCACGGCTGAACTCCTCGACAGTTACTTGGGCCTTGGGTCACTGAGGTGGGGCAGCTGATCACGGGCGGTCCCGCACCCACCTAAGGGGCGCGGGGAACTGCGCGACCAGCCCCCACCGGCCCGCAGTGAACAACCGGCCCTCTGAGCGGAGCGCTACGCGCGAGCGAGACGCAACGTCAGCACCTGGAACGGCCGCAGCTCGATCATGACCCCGCCGTCGGCGACCTCGACATGCTCATCCGGAAGCGGCCGCTCCAGGAGATCGGTCACCGTCGCTCCGGCCAACGGGAAGCCAGTCCGCAGGACACCACGCGCGCGTCCGCCACGGGACTCGTAGAGCCGTACGACGACATCGCCGGACCGGTCGTCCGCGAGCTTGACCGCCTCGACGGTGACGCCCTCCCCGTCGACGGAGACGACCGGCTCGGCGGCGCCCGCCGCGCCCGCCGCATCCGCCACACGCAGCGGGAGATTGAGGGCATAGCCCTCGGCGACGGCGTCCTCGATGGTCGCGCCGGGGAGCAGCGCGTAGGTGAAGCGGTGGCGGCCCTGGTCGGCTTCCGGGTCCGGGATGCGCGGGGCGCGGACCAGGCTGAGGCGGACCGTGGTCGTCGTACCGCCGTCCTCGCGGACCGTGCGGGAGACGTCGTGGCCGTACGTCGAGTCGTTGATGACGGCGACGCCGTAGCCGGGTTCGCCGAGGTGCACCCAGCGGTGGCCGGACACCTCGAAGCGGGCCGCCTCCCAGCTGGTGTTGGTGTGCGTGGGGCGCTGGATGTGGCCGTACGCGATCTCGGCGGAGGCGTGCGGGGCCCGGATGTCCACCGGGAAGCCCGCCTTGAGGAACTTCTCGGCCTCGTGCCAGTCGATGTCCGTCTCGAAGTCGATACGGGGGCTGCCGGCGCGGAGGGTGATGGTCTGGGTGATGGTCGAGCCGTTGCCGAAGGACCGCACGACCCGGATCGCGCCGAGCAGCGGGTCCTGGGCGGCGACGGTGATCTCCGAGGCGTCCAGGAGGTCCTTGTAGCGGTTCTTGTAGTGCTTGTCGACGTCCCAGGCGTCCCAGTAGTTGGGAAGGTCGGTGTGGAGGCGGAGCAGGTTGCCCGCGTCGGCGAGGACTTCGCGCTTCGCCCGCAGGTCGTAGACGGACGACAGGGTTCCGTCGTCCGCCACCGTCACGCGTACGAGGCCGTTGTCGAGGGTGCGGTTCTCGACCGTCACCGGGTGCGGGGGCTCGGCGGCGGTGAGCGGTGCGCTGCCGCCTGCCGGTACCTGCACGTAGACCGGCCGGTCGGCCGTGCGGAGTACCTCGGAACGCTCGTACGGACTGGTGTTGAACACCCGGGGTCCGCCACCGCCGAGGGCGCTCACCGCCTCCCGCGTCAGGGCCTCCAACTCCTCGGCCACACGGGCGTATTCGGCCTCGGCCTCCCGGTGCACCCAGGCGATCGACGAGCCCGGCAGGATGTCGTGGAACTGGTGCAGCAGCACCGTCTTCCACAGGCGGTCCAGCTTCTCGTACGGGTAGGTGTAGCCCGGCGCGTGCAGTGCCGCCGTCGTCGCCCACAACTCGGCCTCGCGGAGCTTGTGTTCGGAGCGGCGGTTGCCCTGCTTGGTGCGGGCCTGCGAGGTGTAGGTGGCGCGGTGCAGTTCGAGGTAGAGCTCGCCGACCCAGACCGGGGCGTCGGGGTACTCCTCGCGGGCCTTGGCGAAGAAGTCGTCCGGGTGCTCGACGACGACCTTCGGGGAGCCCTCCAGGTCGGCCAGCCTGCGCGCCCGTTCCATGATCTCGCGAGTGGGGCCGCCACCGCCGTCGCCCCAGCCGAAGGGGGCCAGCGAGCGGGTGGCGCCGCCCTTCTCCTGGTAGTTGCGGACCGCGCGGGACATCTCCTCGCCGCTGAAGCGGGCGTTGTAGGTGTCGACGGGCGGGAAGTGCGTGAAGATGCGGGTGCCGTCGATGCCCTCCCACCAGAAGGTGTGGTGGGGGAACTTGTTGGTCTGGTTCCAGGAGATCTTCTGGGTGAGGAACCACTCGTTGCCGGCCAGCTTGGCGAGCTGCGGGTAGGCCGCGGTGTAGCCGAAGGAGTCCGGCAGCCACACGCCCTTGGTCTCGACGCCGAAGTGCTCGATGAAGAACCGCTTGCCGTGGATGAACTGCCGGGCGACCGCCTCGCCGCCGGGCAGGTTGCCGTCGGCCTCCACCCACATGCCGCCGACGGGGGCCCACTGGCCCTTCTTCACCGACTCCTGGATGCGGGCCCACACCTGCGGGTAGTTGTCGCGCACCCACTCGTACTGCTGGGCCTGCGAGCAGGCGAAGATGAAGTCCTCGTACTCGTCGGCGAGCGAGGTGACGTTCGAGAAGGTGCGGGACGTCTTGCGCTTGGTCTCGCGGATCGGCCACAGCCAGGCGGAGTCGATGTGCGCGTGGCCGACGCCGGAGACGGTGTGCGCGCTCGCGTTCGCGGGCTTCGACAGCACCGGCTTGAGCGCCTCACGCACCTCAGCGGCCGAGCCGGAGACGTCGTCGAGGTCGAGCAGGTCCATCGCCCGGTCCAGGGCATGCGCGATCTCGTGCCGGCGCGGGTCGTGCTCGCCCAGCTCCAGCATCAGCTCGCGCAGTACCTGCACGTCCAGGTCGAGGTGGAAGACCTCCTCGTCGAGGACGGCGAGGTCGGCGCGCTGGAAGGTGTAGAGGGGCTTGTCGCCGGCGGTGAGGACGTCGCCCATGGGCGTGGTCTTGGAGAAGTTGTCGGCGAGGATGTCCGGGTTGGAGGCCGCCTCGACGAGGTAGTCGATCTGCTCACCGCCGGTCGCCGGGTTGGCGATCGGCACGTACTGGTTGAGCGGGTTGACCGCCTTCAGCGGGGTGCCGTCGGTGCGGTGGACCAGCGCCTCGGCCTGGTTGCCGGGCCAGTCGCCGATGAAGCCGAGGTCGATGACCGCCTCGATGCGCTTGCCGGCCCACTCGGCGGGGATCTGTCCGCTCATCCGGAACCAGGTCGTGCCCCATGGCGGGCCCCACGGGGTGTCCATCGCGAAGGGAGCGTAGGGAGCGGCCGCCGCCTCTTCGAAGGAGACCGGCTCGCCCGGCGCCTGCCAGGCCTCGACCTCGAACGGCACCGTGGCCGCGTAGATCGCGGCCTTGATCCGCTGGTCGTGAAGGCGCTGGACGCGCTCTTCGATCCGTTGGCGTTCGTCGTGCATCAGAGTCTCCAGGGAGCGTACGGGGAGATGAAGAGCCTGCCGGGAAAGCGCTTACGCAAGATACGTGAGACCGGGGTGGACCTGGGTGTAGCCGTCGATCAGTCTGCGGGCCACGTTCACGGAGTCGACGAGCGGGTGCAGGGCGAAGGCCTTCACCGCGGTCGCACGGGACCCGGACTCGGCAGCGGCGAGGACCTCGCGCTCGACCGCCTTCACCGAGCAGACGAGCCCGGTGGCGTGGTCGGGCAGCGGGTCGACGGCGACCGGGTGGGCGCCGTTGGCGTCGACGAGGCACGGAACCTCGATGACGGCATCGTTGTCAAGGATGGAGAGCGTGTGCTCGTTGCGCACGTTGAGGATCAGGGTGGTGCGTTCGTCGCGGGCGATGGCCCGCATCAGGGCGAGGGCGACCTTCTCGTAGCCGCCGGAGAGGTCGTCGGCGTCGCGCTCGCCGGCGCCGGCCGTCTCCCGGTTCTCCGCCATGTACGTCGCCTCGCGCTCGGCGCGGGTGCGGTCCCAGGCGAGCAGGGCCGCCGCGCTGGGGTCGCGCATCTCCTCGTAGAAGCGGGCCTGCTGGTCGCGGAGGAAGGCGCCGCGGGTCTGGTGGGCCTCCTGGTAGGCGCGGACGGCTTCCCGGTTGAAGTAGTAGTAGTGCAGGTATTCGTTCGGGATGGCGCCGAGCGACTGCAGCCAGTCGGGGCCGAAGAGCTTGCCCTCCTCGAAGGAGCCGAGCAGGCCGGGGTCGGCGAGCAGCCGCGGCAACTCGTCGCGGCCGGCCACGCGCAGGCCGCGGACCCAGCCGAGGTGGTTGAGGCCGACGTAGTCGATCCATGCCTCGGCCGTGTTCTTCACGCCGAGCACACGGGCGATACGGCGGCCGAGGCCGACCGGCGAGTCGCAGATGCCGATGACGCGGTTGCCGAGGTGGCGGGACATGGCCTCGGTGACCAGGCCGGCGGGGTTGGTGAAGTTGATGACCCAGGCGTCCGGCGCGAGGCGGGCCACGCGCTGGGCGATGTCGACGGCGACGGGCACCGTGCGCAGGCCGTAGGCGATGCCGCCCGCGCCGACCGTCTCCTGGCCGAGGACGCCCTGCGCCAGGGCCACCCGCTCGTCGTTCGCGCGTCCTTCCAGGCCGCCGACGCGGATCGCGGAGAACACGAAGTCGGCGCCGCGCAGCGCCTCGTCGAGGTCGGTGGTGGCGCTCACCTCGGGCGCGTCGGGGACCTCGGCGGCCTGCTCGGCGAGCACGCGGGTCACCGCGTTCAGCCGTCCGGCGTCCAGGTCGTGCAGCACGACCTGGGTCACCCGGCCCTCGGCGCGGTCTCCGAGGAGCGCCCCGTACACGAGCGGCACGCGGAATCCGCCGCCGCCCAGAATCGTCAGCTTCAAGGTCGCACCTTTCCTGCCACGAACACGTCGACGCCCGCCTCCTCCAGGGAGGACCGCGTCGCCGTGTCCACGGGAGCGTTCGTCACCACCATGTCCAGGTCCTCTGGACCGCATACCTTCGCCATGCCCGTGCCCGGGAACTTCGCCGAGTCGGCGAGCAGCACGACCCGGTCGCCGGCCTTGATCATGGCGCGCTTGACCGGCACCTCGACGACCGTCGTGTCCATCACCTGCCCGCCCGGGCGCACTCCACTGGTGCCGAGGAAGAGCCAGTCGGCGTGCAGCTGGCGCAGATTGTCCTCGGTGAGGAAGCCGACCAGGGAGCGGTAGTCGCGGCGGACCATGCCGCCGAGCAGGACCAGCTCGATGCCCTCGTCGTCGGCGAGCTCCTCGTAGACCACCAGATTGCTGGTGATCACGGTGAGCCGGCGGCCGTGCAGCCGGCGGGCCAGGCGGTAGGCGGTGGTGCCGATGTCGAGCAGCACCGACTGACCGTCTTTGATCATCGCCGCCGCGTGCTCGGCTATCGCGTCCTTCTCGGACACGCGCACCTCGGCGACCTCGGCGAAGGGCTGGTCGCCCTCCTCCGCGACGGCGCCGCCGTGCACCCGGGTGAGCAGGCCGTCCTCCTCGAGTTTCACCAGGTCACGCCGGATCGTGGCGGGGCTCACACCCAGCTCCTCGGAGAGATCGGTCACGGCCGCGGGGCCTCCGGAGCGCAGGGCCCGCAGGATGAGTTGGTGTCGTCGTTCTGCCAGCACGTCGCGAACACTACTCGTCATCTTCAATCATTTCCATGCTCAGTTCTGCTGAGGTATTGACCAATGTCGCCGAGCAGCGCACGATTCCGGTCATCGAAAATGACGAGTTTTGACGAGCTCCCCACGAAGGGATGTGCGCGTGGACGACGACAGGCCCGATGTGCTGCTGACCGGGCTGCTCTTCTACGACCTCGTCCTCACCGGGCTCGGGAAGCCGCCGACGCCGGGCGAGGAGATCTGGACGTCCGGCATGGGCTGCGGCCCGGGCGGCATCGCGAACCTCGCGGTGGCCGCGGCCCGGTTCGGCCTGAACACCTCCCTGGCCACGGTCTTCGGCGACGACTTCTACGGCGAGCACTGCCGTGACGTCCTCGCCGACCAGGAGGGCGTCGACCTCTCGCTCTCCCGCACCGCGGACGGCTGGCCCACCCCGGTCACCGTCTCCATCGCGCACGGCCACGACCGGGCCCTGGTCACCCACGGCCAGGAACCGCCGTACTCGCAGGACACGCTGATGGGCGACCCGCCCGAGGCGCGTACCGCCCTGGTGCACATCGAGGCGGAACCCCGCGCCTGGCTCGGGAAGGCCGCCGCGAACGGCACGCAGATCTATGCCGACGTCGGCTGGGACCCCACCCAGCAGTGGTCCACCGACCTCCTCGACCAGCTCGCCCTGTGCCACGCCTTCCTCCCCAACGAGACCGAGGCGATGGCCTACACCCGCACCGACAGCGCGGTCGCGGCGCTCGGCACGCTCACCGAACTGGTGCCGGTCGCCGTGGTCACCCGCGGCGGCGACGGCGCGATCGCCGCCGACCAGACGACGGGCGAGTACGCGGAGGTTCCCGCCCTCGACATCGATGTCCTGGACGCGACGGGCGCCGGCGACGTGTTCGGCGCGAGCTTCGTCGCCGCCTCGCTCGGCGGCTGGCCGCTGGCGGAGCGGCTGAAGTTCGCGGTGCTCGCGTCCGGCCTCTCGGTACGGCACCGCACCGGAGCGCTGGCCGCCCCCGGCTGGTACGGCATCCACCAGTGGTGGCAGTCC
Organism: Streptomyces sp. GESEQ-4; assembly: GCF_017948455.1. Taxonomy (GTDB): domain Bacteria; phylum Actinomycetota; class Actinomycetes; order Streptomycetales; family Streptomycetaceae; genus Streptomyces. The sequence goes on along the minus strand of NZ_JAFFSU010000008.1, from coordinate 133,288 downwards.
CTCGACGACCCCGACCTGCGGCGCTCGTACGGCTTCCTGGCCGACCGGATGCCGCGGGAGCCGGGACCGCCGGTCCGGTACGCACCGCTGACTCCCCCGAACTCCCCCCACTGATGTCTCTGATCTCTCTGATCTCCCCCCACTGATCTCCCTGATCTCCCCTGATCCCCCTGGCACACGAAGATCCTCGAAGATCCGTGAACATCCGAAAGGCGGTGGGAGCTGTGCGGCTCTCACGAAGAGGCCTGCTGCGCGCGGGGCTGGCCGGTACGGCCGCCACGGCACTCGGCGGCCTGGCGACCGGCTGTGCCGTACCGACCGGGTCGACCGGCCGGAACATGGTGCTGTGGTACTGGAGCGGCGGCCTGAGCGACAAGGTCGTGGAGGGCGCCAAGGCGCGTTACGACCGCTCGGTCGACCTCCAGGCCATCCAGATCGGCGGCCAGTACCGCTCCAAGCTCATCACCACCATCACCGGCCGGGCCCATATCCCCGACATCGCGGGGCTCAAGGGCGAGGACATGGCCGCCTACCTGCCGAACGCGGACCAGTTCATCGATCTGCGGACCCTGGGCGCGGAGAAGTACAAGAGCCAGTACCTGTCCTGGAAGTGGGACCAGGGCATCGCCGACGACGGCACGATGGTCGGCTTCCCGATCGACTGCGGGCCGGTCGCGCACTTCTACCAGTTCGAGGTGTTCCGCAAGGCGGGGCTGCCGTACGAGCCCGACGACGTGTCGAAGGAGCTGAACACCTGGGAGAAGTTCTTCGCGGCGGGCGAGCAGCTCAAGAAGCGCATCCCGGGCACCGACCTGCTCACCGACGTCAACTCCGTCTTCGACAACGTCGTGCAGCAGGGGGCCAAGCGGTACGTCGACAAGGACCAGCACTTCATCGGCGACCAGGAGCACGTCCGCAACGCCTGGGCCCTCGCCGTGGAGGCCAAACGACGCGGCATCGTCTCGAACCTCGTCAGCGGCACCCCGGACCAGCTGTCGGCCAAGGAGCAAGGCAAGCTGCCCAGCGAACTGGGCGCCTCCTGGGCCACCTTCGACCTCAAGAACGGTGTACCGAAGACCAAGGGCAAGTACCGGATCGCCCAGATGCCCGTGCGGCCCTCCAACAACGGCGGCTCGTTCCTGTCGATCACCAAGGCGTGCCGGGAGCCCGAGCAGGCCTTCGAGATGATCACCTGGATGCTCAACGCGGCCAACCAGGCGCAGGGTTACGTCGACGCCGGCCTCTTCCCGTCCACTCCGGCCTCGTACGGTCTCAAGCAGTTGCAGGAGCCGGACGACTTCTTCGGCGGCCAGGTCACGACGGACATCTTCGGGCCGGCCGCGCAGAAGATCGTGGTCGCCTACAACAGCCCGTTCGACATCGCGCTCGGGCAGCCCCTCAAGGACGAGATCAAGAACGTCGGCGTCCTCGGCAAGGACCCCAAGAAGGCCTGGAGTGACGCCATGAGCAAGTGCCGTCGCATCGCGAACCACCTGGGGGTGAGCTACTGATGGCCGTCCTCGAACAGACACCGCCCGTCGTGGCGCAGCCCTCCCCGACACAGCCCAAGAAGGGCTGGCGCAAGTACTGGCACCTCTATGCCGCGATCTCGCCCTTCTACCTGATCTTCCTCGGCTTCGGCCTGTTCCCGGTCGGCTTCTCGCTCTATCTGTCCTTCCACCGCTGGGACGGCCTCGGCACGATGGAGTGGGCCGGGCTCTCGCAGTACCAGTACCTGCTGAGCGACAGCGACTTCTGGAACTCGATCGGCAACACGATCATCATCTGGGCGCTGGCCACCTTCCCCATGATCTTCCTGGCGATGATCACGGCCGTGATGCTCAACTCCGCGGTCCGGTTCAAGAGCCTGTACCGGGTCGCGTACTTCCTGCCGAACGTCACCTCGGTCGTCGCGATCGCCATCGTCTTCGGCTCCATCTTCGCCACCAACAACGGCATGGTGAACGCCGTCTTCAACGCGGTGGGACTCGACCAGGTGGCCTGGCTGAACACGCCATGGGGCATCAAGATCACCATCGCGGCCCTGATGACCTGGCAGTGGACCGGCTACAACGCCATCATCTTCCTCGCCGGACTCCAGACCATCCCGAGCGAGCTGTACGAGGCGGCGCGCGTGGACGGCGCCGGCCCGATCCAGACCTTCTTCCGGATCACACTCCCGCTGCTGCGGCCCACGCTGCTGTTCGTGCTCGTCGTCTCCACGGTCACCGGACTGCAGAGCTTCTCCGAACCGCAGGTCCTGCTCCAGACCTCGTCCAACGACTCGACGTTCGCGGGCGGTCCGGGCCACTCGGGCCAGACGATGGTCCTCTACTTCTTCCAGCAGACCTTCGACAACAACGACTTCGGGTACGGAGCCGCGGTGGCCTGGGGCATCTTCCTGGTCGTCGTGCTCTTCTCGATCATCAACTGGCGCCTCGTGCAGCGCCGGGGCGAATAGGAAGGGCCCACCATGTCTTCCATCAAGGGGTCCCGCCGCAGAGGGATCGCGCTGCACCTCCCGCTGATCATCGGCACGCTGCTCTCGGCCTTCCCGTTCTACTGGGCCGTGATCATGTCGACGCACAGCTCGTCCGAGATCTTCTCCTACCCGCCGAAGCTGCTGCCGGGCACACACTTCCTGGAGAACGTCCGCAACCTCTTCGACGCCGTCGACTTCTTCGGGTCGATGTGGAACTCGCTGCTGGTCGCGGTGTCGGTGACCTTCCTGGTCCTGCTCTTCGACTCCCTCGCCGCGTTCGTCTTCGCCAAGTTCGAGTTCCCCGGCAAGAACATGCTGTTCGGGCTGCTCATGGTCATCTTCATGGTGCCGGCGCAGCTGTCGGTCATCCCGCAGTTCGTCCTCATGGCCAAGATCGGCTGGATCGGCTCGATGACCGCGCTGATCGTGCCGGCCGCGGCCAACGCGTTCGGCATCTTCTGGATGCGCCAGTACATGAAGTCGGCCATCCACGACGAGCTGCTCGACGCGTCCAAGCTCGACGGCGCCAACTTCCTGCGCCAGTACTGGCACGTGGCGCTCCCCGTGGTCCGCCCCGGCCTCGCCTTCCTCGGCATCTTCACCTTCATGGGCCAGTGGAACGACTTCGCCTGGCCCCTGATCGCCCTCACCAACCCGGACAACGTGACCCTCCAGGTCGCGCTGTCCCAGCTCAACGGCACCCACGGCACCACCGACTACGGCATCGTGATGACCGGCGCCCTCCTCGCCCTCATCCCGCTGCTCATCGTGTTCGCGATCGGCGCCAAGCAGATCATCGGCGACCTCGCCAAGGGAGCCGTCCGCGGATGAACCCCCTGCTGGCACTCCGCCCCTGGGAGGCACCCGAGGTGACCTCCTGGGGGCGCCTTCCCATGAACGCCGTCGACCGCCGCGCCGGGGCGCTGAACCTCGACGGCGAGTGGCGCTTCCAGTTGCTGCCGGCGCCGGACGCGCCGGTGAGCGACGTCTGGTCCGCGTCGTACGTCCCCGGCGTCTGGACCCTCCAGGACACCGACGACCTCCCGCAGTACACCAACGTCCGGATGCCGTTCCCCGAGTTCCCCCCGTCGTCACCGTCCGAGAACCCGACGGGGGTGTACGAACGTGACGTGGACGTCCCCGCCGAGTGGGCCGGGCGGCGGATCGTGCTCCAGGTCGGGGCGGCCGAGAGCGTGCTGCTGGTGCAGGTGGACGGGCAGCCGGTCGGGATCTCCAAGGACTCGCATCTGGCGGCCGAGTTCGATCTGACGGACGTCGTACGCCCGGGCTCGTCCGCGGCCGTACGGCTCACGGTCGTCAAATGGTCCGACGCCTCGCACATCGAGGACCAGGACCAGTGGTGGCACGGCGGGATCACCCGGTCCGTGCTGCTCTACGCGACGGATCCGCTGTATCTCGCGGACGTGACCGTACGGGCGCGCGCGGACGGCGAGCTGCGCGTCGACTGCCAGGTGCGGGGTGTGCTGCCGGACGGCTGGTACGTCACCGGTGACCTGGACGGCGAACCCCTCGCGCAGGACGCCGAGTTCGACCGCCTCAACACCGAGGACGAGCGCGTCTCCGACTTCCTCGGCGAGGCCCGGTTGTCCGCCACCGTCCCCGATGTCCGCACCTGGACCGCCGAGACGCCCGAGCTGTACGGCCTGACCGTCCGGCTGCACCGCGCCGACGGAACGGTCACCGACACCTCGTACCAACGCATCGGCTTCCGCGACGTCGAGATCGTCGGCCGGGACCTGCTGGTCAACGGCGAGCGGATCTACATCCGGGGCGTGAACCGGCACGACTTCCATCCGCTGACGGGCCGGACGGTGTCGTACGACGACATGCGCGCCGATCTCGTCCTGCTGAAGCGCTTCGGCTTCAACGCGATCCGCACCGCGCACTACCCGAACGACCCGGCGCTGTACGGCCTCGCGGACGAGCTCGGTTTCTACGTCGTCGACGAGGCGGACATCGAGGCGCACGACCACGCCCATGAGATCGCCGACGACCCGCGCTATCTGAACGCCTTCGTGGACCGGGTCTCGCGGATGGTGCTGCGGGACAAGAACCATCCGTCGGTGATCATCTGGTCGCTGGGCAACGAGTCCGACTACGGGGCGAACCATGACGCGGCGGCGGGCTGGGTGCGGCGGCACGATCCGACGCGGCCGGTCCAGTACGAGGGGGCGGCCAAGCTCGACTGGGCGGCGACGGACGACGCCTCCGACATCGCCTGCCCCATGTACGCGCCGATCGAGGACTGTGTCGCGCACGCGCTCTCCGGTGAGCAGACGCGACCGCTGATCCAGTGCGAGTACTCGCACGCCATGGGCAACAGCAACGGCACGCTCGCCGACCACTGGGCCGCCATCGAGTCAACGCCCGGTCTTCAGGGCGGCTTCATCTGGGAGTTCTGGGACCACGGCATTCTCCAGCGGGTGACAGACGGCAGACCCGCCGGGCGCTTGGGCGCCGGGCTGTACGACAACGGTGTCGCCGCGCCCGGACATCGCTGGGCGTACGGCGGCGACTTCGGCGAGACGATCCACGACGGCGCGTTCATCGCCGACGGGATCGTCTTCCCCGACCGCACGCCCAAGCCCGTGATGTACGAGCACCGCGAGATCGCGGCGCCGGTGCGGCTGACGTGCTTCAAGCACGAGGGCCTGGTGGTCGAGAACCACCAGTGCTTCCGCGGCCTTGACTGGCTGTCCGCCCAGTGGGAGCTGGCCCTCTCCGACGGCCGTACGCTGACCGCTCCCGCCGAGCTGCCCGACCTGGTTCCCGGCGAGACGGCGGCCGTGCCGCTCCCCTTCGAGCTGCCGGACGACGGCGGCGAGGCCTGGGTGACGCTGCGCGTGACCACCAAGGACGACGAGCCGTGGGGGCCGCGCGGCACCGAGGTGTGCGCGCCCCAGCTGCGGCTGCGGGCGGCCCCCACGCCGCGGAACGCGACCGTCCAGGGCCCGCCCGTCGAGGTCGACGGGGAAGGGCTCCTCGTCCACCCCCTCCTCACCGCCGCCCCCACACTGTCGCTGTGGCGGGCGCCCACCGACAACGACGAGCTGGGCGGCATCGCGCTGCGCTGGCGGACCTGGGGGCTCGACACGCTCGTCCGCAAGGTCGTCAACGTGCGGCGGGACGGCGAGAAGGTGACCGTGCACGCCGAGTACGCCGGGACGCCCGGCGTCGTCCGGCATGTGCAGGTCTTCACTCCCGTCGAGGGCGGCGTCCGGGTCGAGGAGTCGGCCGAGTTGCCCGAGGACTTCGAGGACGTGGCCCGGGTGGGAACGGTGTTCGAGACGGTGCCGGGGCTCGACCTGCTGGAGTGGTTCGGGCAGGGGCCCTGGGAGTCGTACCCGGACCGCAGTGCGGGCGCGCCCGTCGGCCATCACTCGGTGCCCGTGGACGAGCTGTTCACCCCCTATCTGCGCCCCCAGGAGAGCGGCGGCCGGCACGGCGTACGGCATTTCACGCTGTCGGCACCGGACGCCACCGGTCTCGCGGTACGGCTGGACGAGCCCCGGCAGGTCTCGGTGACCCGGTACCGCGCCGAGGACCTCACCGCCGCCGCCCACCATGACGAGCTGGTCCCGCGACCGGGGTGCGTGGTGCACGTCGACGCGGCACACCGGGGGCTGGGCACCGCGTCGTGCGGCCCGGACACCTCTGCCTCGTATCTGATCCCGCCGGGTGTCCACCGCTGGAACTGGACCCTGCGCGCACTCTGACCCCGCCTTCACTCCCTTCCCCGCTTCACGCCCCTGTGCCTTCACTGGAGACCATGTGTGCACCACCCATGAGCCCGGGCAGGAGTCTGCCTGCGCCCACGCCGGCAGGCGCAACTTCCTCAGAGCCACCGCGCTGATCGGCGCCGCGGCCACCGCCGTCACCCTCCCGGCCGTCGCCGCCGAAGCCGCGGCGGTCGGGCAGCGTCTGCGCCCCGACACCGAGAACCGCCGCTTCACGCTCGCCGTGATGCCCGACACGCAGTACCTCTTCGACGGGCCGAGCATCAACCCGGCGCCGATCCAGGCCTCGCTGCGCTATCTGCTGGAGCACGGGCGCGAGGACAACCTCGTCTTCCTGTCCCACCTGGGCGACCTGACCGAGAACGGCGCGAAGGCCGAATGCGACGCGATCGGCGAGGCGTTCGAGCTGCTGGACCGGCGCGGGGTGGGCTACAGCGTGCTGGCGGGCAACCACGACGTCCGCTCGTCCACCACCGACCAGCGCGGCGCGACGCCGTACCTCGACACCTTCGGCCCGCACCGCTTCAGGGGCAAGCCGACCTTCGGCGGTGCCTCCGCCGACGGCTACAACACCTTCCACGTCTTCAAGGCGGCCGGGCGCGAGTGGCTCGTCCTCGCCCTGGACTGGCGGCTGTCGGACAAGGGCTACGCGTGGGCGAAGGACGTCATCGCCCAGCACCCGAGCATGCCCGTCATCCTCACCACGCACGAGCTGGTCGTCGGCGACGACTCCCTCTCCCCGTACGGGCAGCAACTGTGGGACAAGCTGGTCAAGGACCACGACCAGATCTTCCTCACCCTCAACGGCCACTACTGGCCGGCCGCCCGCGCGGTCCGCAAGAACGCAGCGGGGAACGACGTACATCTGCATCTGACGAACTATCAGAACCGGTACTACGGCGGCGCGGCGATGATCCGCCTCTACCACTTCGACCTCGACCGGAACACGATCGACGTCGAGACGCTGTCGCCGTGGATCCTGGGCCGGGCCGCGAAGGGGCTCAACGAGCTGGAGCGGCAGGAGATGGAGCTGTCCGGGGATGCGGACCGGTTCTCCGTCGACGTCGACTTCGAGGAGCGGTTCGCCGGGTTCGCGCCGATACCCGTACGGCCGTCCCGGTCCGCCGACCGGATGCTGGTGCGGGGCACGGTCGCGTACTGGCGATTCGACGGGCACGAGGAGGGGGCCGCGGTCGAGGGGACGGTGCGTGACCTGTCGGGGCGCGGCAACGACCTCGCCGCGGTCGAGGTCGGGGACGCCTCGCTGACCTGGTCGACGGCTCATCACCCGGACCAGCCGGGGCACGGCAGCCTGTACTTCCGGGGCGGCAAGCCGCCGCTCGAGGGCGCCTATCTGCGTACGGTCGAGGGCGCCCCGCTCAACTCGGCCACGTTCAAGGCCGGTTACACCATCGAGGCGTTCTACTGGCTGCCCGCCGACTGGAGCTCCTCCCGCAACGCCTGGGGCGGCTTGGTCAGCCGCACCGGCACCGGCGGGGCGGCCGGCAAGACCGAGGGCGACCCGGACGAGCCGCTCGCCACGCTGTCCCTCTCCGACGGACCCGGCCCGCAGTGGGCCGTGCGCCCGCTCAACCAGCAGGGCATCGCCACCAACTGGGGCGACGAGACGGCCCGCGAGCAGTGGTGGCACGTCGCCGTCGTCAACGACGGCAGGCACACCACGCTGTACGTCCAGGGCTGCCCGGTCGCCCGCAACCCGCACGCACCCGCGATCGGCCTGGCCTCGGTGGGCCTGCCGTGGCTGCTCGGCGGCTACGAGTACGGCGGGAAGATCGACCAGATCCTGTACGGGCGCCTCGGCGACGTCCGGATCGTCGAACGCGCCCTGCCCGTCACGTCGTTCATGAACCACTGAACCTTTCGGAAGGCATCCCCGTGAACGACCAGCAGCTGCCCGCCTGGGCCGACCCGTCCGTGTCCCGTGCGGAACTCGATCCGCAGGGCCTGTCCAGGCGCGGACTCCTGCGCCGGACGGGCCTGTTCGGCGCCGCCTTCGCCCTCGGCTCGGCTGCCGTGCCCGCGGCGGCGTCCTCGCGGCCCTTCGGCGGTGACGACCCGCGCCTCGCCTACCTCGTCGGCGACCACCACGTCCACTCCGTCTACAGCCACGACGCGAAGTACACCTTCGACCAGGTCGTCAAGGCCGGTGCCGAGTACGGCGTCGACTGGCTGGTCTTCAACGAGCACTCCAATTTCGGGCACGCCGAGTTCGGGGCGAAGCTGGAGCACCAGGAGATCCTGAAGGCGCGGGCCGCGAACCCGCGTCAGCTGATCTTCCAGGGCCTGGAGTGGTACATCCCGGGCGCCGAGCACTGCACGGTCTTCGCGGCACCGGGCCCGCACGAGGTCGACCTGCTCACGAAGTTCGAGCTCGCCTACGACGGCAAGCTGCTCGGTTACGACAAGGGCGGCCCGAACCACCCCGACACCCCGCGCAACGAGGCGCACGCCGTCAAGGCGATCAAGTGGCTGGCCGAGCAGCGCCGCACGGGTTACGTCGACGATGTGCTCGTCCTCGCCAACCACCCGTTGCGGCTCGGCATCGACTCCCCGCACGAGATGCGCAACTGGCGGGACGCGGCTCCCGAGATCATGATCGGTGTGGAGGGCGCGCCCGGCGCCCAGGGTGGCGCCATCCCCGGCTGGCGCGGTCCGACCTCGATCCGCGGCGAGTACGAGAACAAGCCCTCGGAGAACTCCTGGCCCGGCTATCCGGCCGACGCGTACGTCACCTACGGCGGCTTCGACTGGATGACGGCCACCGTCGGAGGCCTGTGGGACGCCATGCTCGCCGAGGGCAGGCTGTTCACCATCACCACCAACTCCGATGTGCACCGGGTGGTGTTCGACACCTGGAAGAACGGCGACTGGCTCCCCGGCCAGAACTTCGACAACACCGGCCGCCTGCCCGACCCGGTGAACACCACCGAACCCCAGCCCGGCGGCGACTTCTGGCCCGGCCAGTTCAGCCGCACCCACGTGGGAGTCACCCGCTACGGCTACCGCTCGGTGATGGCGGGCCTGCGCGCGGGCCGCGTCTGGCTCGACCACGGGCATCTGCTGGACGGGCTAGAGGTGCGGCTGAGGCGCGACTGCGACCACGGCCGGGGCGTCACGCTGGGCGGCAGGCTGCGGGTCCGCAAGGGCGAGCGGCTCACCCTGACGGTCACCGTCACCAGCGCCTCCCGCCCCAACCCGCAGGGAATCCTGCCCGAGTTGGCGCACGTGGATGTCATCCGGGGCGCGGTGCGCGGCCCGGCGGCCGACCGTGACACCTGGCGGGCGCCCGCCACCAAGGTCGTCACCACCAAGGACGTCAGCGGCCGCAAGGGGACGTACACCCTGCGTATCCCGCTCACCGCCGGCGACGAGTCCTTCTACGTCCGGCTGCGCGGCAGCGACGGCGAGCGGCACGGCGCCGGCTATCTGGGCGCCTCCGTCGACCCGCACGGGCCGCTCCCCCACGAGCCCGGCAACGGTGACCCGTGGGCCGATACGTGGTTCTATTCCAACCCGATATTCGTCGACGTGAAGGGTGCCTGATGAGACGTCAACTGGTCTGCCTGGCCGCGTTATTAGGAGCGTTCGCCGCGGGCGCCGGCACCGCGTCCGCCGCCGGTGACCCGCGTTGGGCGGAGGCCGGCACGGCGTACACCGACACCCTCGGCGGCGGTCAGGGTCTCGCGAGCCGGGCCGACGGGTCGCTGCTGTACCGGGGGCTCACGGACATCCCACTGGATCTGCGCTTCAAGGGCTGGAACCACGTCGGCGACCCGGATATCGCGAACGGGTACACGTTCGACGCCTATCAGGGCCCGGACACGGCCACGTCCAAGATGTACGCGGTGACGACTCCGGCCGGAAAGCGCTACGAGTACGTCCACCAGCTGGGCGCGGGCGAGAAGCTGAACAACTCCTTCGCGACCGTCTCGCCGGACGGGCAGTGGCTGGTGTCGGGCGAGTGGGGCGCCCAGAACCGGCTCCAGGTCTTCCCCGCTCCCCTGCTGAACCCGTCCACCCCGCAGACGGGCGGTGACCTGAAGGAGGCCGGGCAGATCACGCTGGACAAGCCGGTGCGTGACATCCAGGGCTGCGACTTCGTGACCGAGACCCGGCTGGTGTGCGCCTCGAACGACGCCACCGGGTCCCTCTTCCCGGAGATCCGCCCGCTCCTCCAGGTCGACCTGCCCGGGAAGCTCGACGGGCAGCCGGTCACCGGGGCGGTCAAGAGCCTGTTCGCGCTACCACAGCGCAGTGTGTGCACCGGCACCTTCGAGACGGAGGGCGTCGACTACGACGTGCGCGGCGGCGCCCTGCGTGCCCAGGTGATCCAGCCCGGCATCTGCGCGCTGTCGACGACCGTGTACTCGTACCAGCAGGTCACGGACTGATCCGGCACGCGTTACCGTGGCCGCGTGACCACCGAAGAGTCGCTGCGGCCCCAGTCCCTGATGCTGACGTTCCTGGGCGATCAGGTGCTCGGGCGTGATGTCTGCGTGTACTCGGGCAGCGTCATCGACGTCTTCGGCCGGGTCGGCGTCGGTGAGCAGGCGACGCGCTCGACGCTGACTCGGATGGTGCACCGTGGCCTGCTGCGCCGCCAGCGCGAGGGCCGCCGGATGTACTTCGGGCTGACCGGGCATTCGGAGGCCGTCCTGCGCGACGGCGAGCGGCGCATCTGGGAGACCGGCGCGGTCAACCGGCAGTGGGACGGCACCTGGACCCTGCTCGGCTTCTCCCTGCCCGAGTCCTGGCAGCGGCAGCGGCACGACCTGCGCTCGAAGCTCACGTGGAGCGGGTTCGGGCCGCTGTTCAACGGGCTGTGGATCGCGCCCGGTCACGTCGACGTGGGTGAGCTGGTCGCCGAGCTGGGGCTGTCCGCGCATGTGAAGATCTTCCGCGCGCATGCCGACGCCGGCATGGACATCGGCGCGATGATCGAGGAGACCTGGGAGCTGTCCGAACTGGCGGTGCGCTACGAGGAGTTCGTCCGCCGCTGGCAGCCGTGGGAGACGGACCTGCCGGACGCCGACGACGCGCTCGGGCTGCGGCTGGTGCTGCAGGCCGAGTGGCTGCGGATCATCCGCCGTGATCCCCGGCTGCCGGTCGGGCATCTGCCGGACGACTGGCCGGCGGAACGGGCCGAGAAGACGTTCCGGCGGGTGCACGAGCGGTTCACCCCGCCGGCGCTGGAGGCTTCGGAACGCCTTCTCGACCTCGTGCCGGTACGCCCCGATCAGGCGTAGAAGCGGGACAGGCTCTGCAGCACGGCGGCAGGCTTCGCGCCGCCCTCGATCTCTATCGTGCCGTCGACGGTGATCTGCACCCCGCCGGGGACCTCCTCGACGTCCGCGAGCTTCCCGACCAGCCGGATCTTCGAGCCGACCTTCACCGGCGAGGGGAAACGCACCTTGTTCAGGCCGTAGTTGACCTTGGTGGTGACGCCCTGGACGTCGAGCAGCTCGGTGAACAGCGGGATGAAGAGGGAGAGCGTGAGGTAGCCGTGCGCGATCGGGGCGCCGAAGGGGCCCTCGGCGGCCTTCTCCGGGTCGACGTGGATCCACTGGTGGTCGCCCGTGGCGTCGGCGAACGTGTTGATGCGCTCCTGGGTGATCTCGATCCACTCGCTGGTGCCGAGGTCGCTGCCCGCGAGCTTCTTCAGTTCGTCGATGCCGTTGACCGTGATGCTCATGAGGTTCCTTACTGGTTGCCGTACCGACTGCGGACACGGGACTTGAGGAGCTTTCCGGAGGCGGTGCGCGGGAGTTCGTCCGCGAGGACCACCGATTTCGGGATCTTGTACTTGGCGAGGCGGCCGGACAGGGACGCGAGGATCTCGTCGGGATCCACCGAGACGTCCTCGCGCGGCACGACGACGGCGCGCGGCACCTCGCCCCACTTGTCGTCGGGTACGCCGATGACCGCGCACTCGACGATGTCGGGGTGGGCGAGGAGCAGGTCCTCGATCTCGGCGGGGTAGATGTTCTCCCCGCCGGAGATGATCATGTCCTTGATGCGGTCGACGATGAAGACATAGCCGTCCTCGTCGACCCGGGCCGCGTCCCCGCTGCGGAACCACCCGTCCGCGAAGGAGCCGGCCGTCTCCTCGGCCAGCCCCCAGTAACCGGCCATGACATTCGGTCCCCGGACCACGATCTCGCCGGTCTCACCGACGTCGACCGGCGTGAGGTCCGGCCGTACCACCCGTACGTCGCTGAAGAAGTGCGGCACCCCCGCCGAGCCCGCCTTGCTCAGCGCGTGCTCGGCGTCCAGGAACAGCGTCCCGGGCGAGGCCTCCGTCATGCCGTAGCCCTGGAGGAAGGTCAGCCCGCGCTCCTGGTAGGCGGCGATCAGCGGTGTCGGCACCGGCGAGCCGCCGCAGGTGAGGATGCGCAGGCTGGACAGGTCGGCGTCCGGCCAGCGCGGATGCCGGGCGATCTGCTCGAACATCGTCGGCACCCCGAACATGAAGGTGATCCGGTGCCGTTCGATCAGGTCGAAGGTCGCCTCCGGGACGAAGGCCTCGACCAGCACGCACGTACCGCCCTTGAGCAGCACCGGCAGGGTGAGCATGTTCAGGCCCGCCGTGTGGAACAACGGGGCCGACACCAGCGCGCGTTCGTCGGCGATCAGGTCGGTGTCGACGAGGACGTTGATCGCGTTCCAGGTCAGATTGCCGTGCGTGAGCATTGCGCCCTTGGGGCGGCCGGTCGTGCCCGAGGTGTACATGATGATGCAGGTGTCGTCGGCGCCGACCGGTTCGTCGATGGGCTCCTGCGACACGGAGGCCAGCGCCTCCTCGTACTCGGCGCCGGCTTCGACGTACGTACGCACGTCGGTACTGCCGGGCAGTCCCGCGACCAGGCCCTGGAACGCGGGGCCGTAGACGAGGGCCTTGGCTCCGGAGTCGGCGAGCTGGTAGGCGATCTCGGGTCCGGCGAGGCGGGTGTTGAGCGGAACGAAGACCGCGCCGAGGGTGCCCGCCGCGAACAGGGTCTCCAGGTAGGAGGGGTGGTTGGGGCCGAGGTAGGCGATCCGGTCGCCGCGCCGCACGCCGCGGGCGCGCAGGGCATGGGCGAGCCGAGTGGTGCGGTGGTACAGCTCGGCATAGGTGAACGCCGTCTCGCCGTGGATCAGGGCGGTGCGGTGCGGGGTCTTCCGGGCCCGGCGTGCGGGCCATGACCCCAGTCCCTCGTTGCGCATCTACGACCCCTTATGGCTTCGTCAGCCCGAGCAGGCGGGCGGCGTTCTCCTTGAGGATCTTCGGCTTGACCTCGTCCTTGATCGTCAGCTTCTCGAAGTCGGCGAGCCAGCGGTCGGGGGTGAGGACGGGGAAGTCGGAGCCGAAGAGGACCTTGTCCTTCAGCAGTGTGTTGGCGTACTGCACGAGCTGCGGCGGGAAGTACTTCGGCGACCAGCCCGACAGGTCGATGTGCACGCCGGGCTTGTGCGTGGCGACGGCGAGGGCCTCGTCCTGCCAGGGGAAGGACGGGTGCGCCAGGATGATCTTGAGGTGCGGGAAGTCGGCCGCCACGTCGTCCACGTGGAGCGGGTTCGAGTACTTGAGGCGGATGCCGCCCCCGCCGGGCACGCCCGCGCCGATGCCCGTCTGGCCGGTGTGGAAGAGCGCGATGCTGCCCGTCTCCTCGATCACTTCGTACAGGTCGTACGCCACCGAGCGGTCGTTGGGGAAGAAGCCCTGGATGCTGGGGTGGAACTTGAAGCCCTTCACCCCGTACTCCTCGACCAGGCGGCGGGCCTGCTTGACGCCCGCCCGGCCGCGGAAGGGGTCGATGGAAGCGAAGGGGATGAGGACGTCCGCGTTGGCGGCGGCGGCCTCGGCGACCTCCTCGTTCGGGACGGGCGCGGTGCCGGTCGCGGACTCGGCGTCGACCGTGAAGATCACGGCGGCCATCTTCCGCTCACGGTAGTAGGCGGCCGTCTCCTCGATCGTCGGCTTCCGCTTGCCCTCCACCTTGAAGTAGGCGGAGGAGGCGTCGTGCAGGTCGTCGTCCAGGGAGGAGTACCCCTTGGAGGAGACCTCCGCGTGGGTGTGGACGTCGATCGCGACGAGTTCGTCGAGGTTCATGGGGGGTGCCATCACGCCTCCGGCAGCTTGGGCGCGGGGATGCCCACCGACTGCGGTTCGGCACCCACCGAGGTCGGGAAGGCGGCGGCCAGCGTGTCCGGGGTCCAGCCGCCGTCGGCGTACGCCGCCTTGATCTCCTGCGGATGCGACCAGAGTGCCACCTTGTCGCCGCCGATGCCGATGGCCTGCCCGGTGATGCCGCGCGCGGCCTCGGAGGCGAGGAAGGGGACGAGGGCCGCGCAGTCCTCGGGGGTGCCGAAGCCCTCGCCCTTGCGGAGGAAGTCCGGGAGCGGCTCGCCGTTCTTCATGGCCTCGACGTACGGGGCGAAGGCGGGGATGGTCTCGGTCATCGCGGTCGCGGCGACCGGCACGATCGCGTTGACGGTGATGTTCGCGCGGCCCAGCTCCATCGACCAGGTGCGGGCCATGGCGGCGATGCCGGCCTTCGCGGCGGCGTAGTTCGTCTGCCCGAAGTTGCCGCGCTGCCCGGCCGGGGAGCCGACCAGGATCAGGCTGCCGCCCTCGCCCTGCTCGCGCATCCGGACGGCGGCGGCGCGGGCGCAGGTGAAGGTGCCCTTGAGGTGGGTGGTGATCACCGCGTCGAAGTCGTCGTCGGTCATCTTCCACAGGACCTTGTCGCGCAGGATGCCCGCGTTGGTGACCAGGATGTCGAGCCGGCCGAACTCCTCGACGGCGCGGTTCACCAGCCGCTCGGCGGCCTCGGTCGTGCCGACCGGGACGACCTCGGCGACGGCGGTGCCGCCGGCCGCGGTGATGGACTTCACGGCCTGCTCGGCCACGGCCTCGTCGATGTCGTTGACGACCACGGAGGCGCCGTGGGCGGCGAGGGCGTGCGCATAGGCGAGGCCGAGGCCCCGGCCGCTGCCGGTGACGACGGCGACCTTGCCGGTGAGATCGATGCTGGGCACGAGCGAGTCCCTTCAAGCGGTGGCACATGAGGTGCGGCTTCCGAGATCGAAGCTAAGAGCAATAATTGTTAACGTCAATAGTTGTTGATGACCTCTGTGTGCGACATGCTGAAATCACCAGGACACATCGCAGGACACATCGATCGAGCACAGGGAGCCCGCCATCACACGCCAGCACGCCACCCCGAAGCCCATCGACGCGAACGAGCCATGGATGCGCGGGCTGCATGCGGACACGGGCTACCTGCTGTACCGGCTGGGCCTGCGCTCGGGTCAGCTCTTCAACTCCTTCCTCCAGGAGTCGGGTCTGCGCCTGCGCCACTACGCGGTCCTGCGTTTCCTCGCCACCGGCGAGGGCGCCCTGCAGCGCGAGCTGAGTGCCCGGCTCGGCTACGACCCGAGCGCGATCGTCGGCCTGATCGACGACCTGGAGAAGCTGGGCTTCGCCGAGCGCCGCCCCGCCCCGGACGACCGCCGCAGCCGGATCGTCGTCCTCACCGAGGAAGGCCGCTCCTTCCTGCGCGGCACCGACGAGGCCGGGCTGCGGGTGACCAACGAGTTGCTGGGCCCGCTGGACGCGGACGAGCGGGAGACGCTGCAGGGGCTGCTGCTGCGGATCGTGGAGGACGGACCCAATTGATGTTGTGCAAATGATTGACGGCCGCACGAGAGGTGCCTAGCTTCACGGGGAGCCCGAGACCCGTCCCCAGGGAGCTCACCGTGCACCCATCCCCCTCCACCGCTCAACCACCCCCCGACACCCGGCAGTTGCGCCGCGTCGCACTGTCCGGACTGCTCGGCACCGCAGTCGAGTTCTACGACTTCCTCGTCTACGGCACCGTCGCCGCGCTGGTCTTCGGCGACCTGTTCTTCCCCAGGGCCGACCCGGCCGTCGGCACCATCGCGGCCTTCGGCACCTTCGCCGCCGGCTATGTCGCCCGGCCGCTGGGCGGCATCGTCTTCGGTCACTTCGGCGACCGGATCGGCCGTAAGTCGATGATGCTGCTGACCATGGCCCTGATGGGCTGCGGCAGCTTCCTGATCGGCGTCCTGCCGACCTACGACGCCATCGGCGTGTGGGCCCCCGTCCTGCTGGTCACGCTGCGCGTGGTGCAGGGCATCGCCATCGGCGGTGAGTGGGGCGGCGCGACCCTCATGGTCGTCGAGCACGCCGAGCGCACCCAGAGCGGCCGGCGCGGCATGTGGTCCAGCTTCACCATGCTCGGCGCCCCGCTCGGCTCCGTGCTGTCGGCCGGAATGGTCACCCTCGTCTCCGGCCTCCCCGACGACCAGTTCCGCGCCTGGGGCTGGCGCGTGCCGTTCCTGCTGAGCATCGTGCTGCTGGCCGTCGGCCTGTTCGTACGCCTCAAGGTCGCGGAGAGCCCGCTGTTCGCACAGGTCAAGCGGGAGCCGCGGGCGAAGCCGCCGGTGGTGGAGGTGCTGCGCCGGCCGAAGCCCGTGCTGATGGCCTGCGGAGTCGGCATCGGCGCGTTCACCGCGCAGTCACTGCTGACCGGCTTCATGATCTCGTACGCCGTCGACATCGGTTACAGCCGCTCGCAGGTGCTCACCGCCGTGACCATCGCCTCCTGCGTCGCCCTGCTGGTGCTGCCCGCCGCGTCCGCCCTGTCGGACCGGGTCGGCCGCCGCCCTGTCGTCCTCGCCGGCGCCGTCGCCTCGGCCGCGCTCGCCTTCCCGGTGCTCGCGCTCGTGAACTCCGGCTCCCCCGGCCTGCTGATCCTCGCCCTGGCGCTCGGCCACGGCGTCGCCCAGTCGACGATGTACGGCCCGCTCGGCGCCCTGCTCACCGAGATGTTCGGCACCCGGGTCCGCTACACGGGCGCCTCCCTCGGCTACCAGGCGGCGACGCTGGTCGGCGCCGGCTTCTCACCGCTCATCGCGAGCAGCCTGCTCGCCTCGTACGGCGGCGGCAGCACGCCCGTATCGCTGCTGCTGTGCGGCGGCGCCGCCGTCACCGCGCTCACCGTCTGGCGCCTGCGCGAGACACGCGAGAACGCCCTGGAGAACCACGAGACCCGGTCCGTGACCCCCACCCCGGAAGGGACCCCCCGTTGAGAACCCGTATCGCCCTACTGGCCGTTGCCCTGTGCATCGTGTCCGCGCCCCCAGCTCAGGCAGCAGAAACGGACACCCACCTGGAGGGCCAACTCCCCTCGGGTGCCGCCTACATGATGGACGTACCCGCCGACTGGAACGGCGCGGTGCTGCTCTACAGCCACGGCTACCGGGCCGCCGGCTGGCCCAACCCCGCCCAGAACGCGCCTGATTCGGCCACCCTGGACAAGCTCCTCGACCAGGGCTACGCCCTCATCGGCTCCTCGTACGCCACGAACGGCTGGGCGGTCACGGACGCCGTGCCGGACCAGCTCGCCACTCTCGACCTGTTCACCGAGAAGTTCGGCACGGCCCGGCGGACCGTCGCCTGGGGCACCTCGTACGGCGGCCTCGTCACGACGACGCTGGCCGAGCGGCACGCGGACCGCTTCGACGGTTCGCTCTCCATGTGCGGCCTGGTGCAGGGCGGCATCGCCAACTGGAACAGCACGCTGGACCCGGTCTTCGCGCTGAAGGCGCTGCTGGCGCCCGACTCGGGCATCCCGCTCACCGGATTCGCCGACCAGGCGCGGGCGCAGAGTGCCGCGCAGACGCTCACGACGAAGGTCACCGCGGCCCAGCAGACCGCCGAGGGCCGCGCCCGGATCGCCCTCGCCGCCGCCCTGCACAACATCCCCGGGTACAACGACCCCACACAGACCGAACCGGCGCCCACCGACTGGGACGCCCAGCAGGCCAACCAGTACGCCGCCCTCCAGGGGCTCCTCCAGTTGCCCGCATTCTCCTGGCGGCAGGAGGCGGAGAGCCGTGCCGGGGGGAACATGTCCTGGAACACGGGCGTCGACTACACCGCGATGCTGCACCGCTCCCCGCTGTTCAAGGAGGTGACGGAGTTGTACCGAAAGGCGGGCCTGTCCCTGCGCACCGACCTCACGGCGCTCAACCGCGCGCCCCGGGTCTCGGCCGATCCCCCGGCGGTGCGGTGGATGCGGGACACCAGCGCCTTCAAGGGCCGGCTCACCGACCCGCAGCTCAACATCCACACGACCGGCGACGCGCTGATTCCGGTACAGGCCGAGAGCGCCTACCGCCGGGCCGCCGCGGCCGGGGGTTCGGGCCGGCTGCTGCGCCAGGCCTATGTCGACGCGCCCGGCCACTGCACCTTCACCCCGGGCGAGATGATCGGCGCCCTGGACACCCTGGAGCACCGCTTGGACACCGGACGCTGGGACACCTCGCCGGGCAGCCTCAACGCCCGGGCCGAGCTGGCGGACCCGGCGAACGAGCCGCGGTATGTGACCTACCGCCCCGCCGCCTACCCCCGCCCCTACGACCTCGCGCACCCCGCAACGACCCGCCCATGACCACCCGCTCCGCCCCCGACCGGCTGCTGTCCGTGCTCTCGGCGTTCGACCACGAGCACTCCGCGCTGTCTCTGACGGACATCAGCCGCCGGGCCGGGCTGAGCCTGACCACCGCGCACCGGCTCGTGGGCGCCCTCACCGAGTGGGGCGCCCTGGAGCGGGACGAGTCGGGGGTCTACCACGTCGGCCTGCGGCTGTGGGAGGTCGCCGCGCTCGCTCCGCGCGGGCTGGCGCTGCGGCAGGTCGCGCTGCCGTATCTGGAGGACCTGTACGAAGCCACCCACGAGAACGTGCAGTTGGCGGTGCGGGACGGCGCCGAGGTGGTCTACATCGAGTGGCTCTCCGGGCGCTCCGCGGTCGGCGTGCACATCCGCGTCGGCGCGCGCTGGCCGCTGCATGCGACCGGGGTCGGGCTCGTGCTGCTGGCCCACAGTGATCCCGAGTACCAGGAGGAGTACTGTTCCGGGCCGCTCGCCGCCTTCACGCCGTACACGGTCACCGATCCGGTGCGGCTGCGGCGGGTGCTGGCGGAGGTGCGGCGCACGGGGGTGGCGGTGAGTAGCCGTCAGGTCACCGAGGACGCGCTGTCGGTGGCGGCGCCGGTTCGCGGCGCGGGCGGGGCGGTGGTGGCCGCGGTGTCTGTCGTTGTGCCCCAGGTGGATGCGCAGGTGCCGGCTTTGATTCCGGCGGTGCGGCTCGCTGCGCGGGGGATCTCTCGGGCACTTGGATGGCAACCGTGAGCTTCGCGGTTCGCTTGGCTGCGGGCCGGTGGGGGCTGGTCGCGCAGTTCCCCGCGCCCCTAAACGGGGCGCTGTCCTAACCGGCGTCAGTTCAGTTTCCTGCTCGCCGTGTACGTCACCTCTTCGTCCGCGTGCTCTGTCGTGGCCCGGCAGATGAGTGTCGTGGACGTCGAGACCTGTGTGGGGGTGACCTTCCAGCGGGCCGTGAGGTGTTCGCCCGTGTCCAGGCGGGCGGTGGAGAGCTTGTCCAGTGCGTGTATCCGCCAGCCGCTCGGCGTTTGTAGTGCGAGGCGGGCGTCGGTCCAGGGGCGGGCGGAGCCGTTGGTGAAGGTGGCGGTGACTGTGAAGTCCGGTCCCTGGCCAGTTACTTGGAGGCGGACGCCGAAGGGCTTGCGGCGGTACACCGGGGCCCATGACTCACGCATCAGCTTCACCAACTCGTCGGCCTGGGCGGGCCGCGCGGCGGCGAGGTCGTGGAGTTCGCCGGGGTCCTTGGCTAGGTCGTACAGCTCTACGTCCCACTGGTCGTCGGGTGCCCGCCGGTTCTGTCCGGGCGCGAACCGCACGGCCTTGAGGTCGCCGCGGCGCAGCGCCTCGGCGAGACGGCGGCCCCGGCCGAGGTCGTAGGCGTCGGAACGGGGGGTGATGCTGGCGTGGTTGCGGTAGAAGTACAGGCTGTCGTGGCGGGCGACGTCCTTGGAGCCGCGCAGCAGCGGGGCGAGGGAGAGGCCGTCGACGTCGGTCGGGGCGGGGGCGCCCGCGAGGTCGGCGAGGGTGGGCAGGAGGTCGGTGAGCGGGGTGGGGCGGTCGGTGGTGCCGGACCGTACGTGCTGCGGGGACCAGGCGATGAGGGGGACGCGGATGCCGCCCTCGTAGAGGTTGCGCTTGATGCCGCGCAACGGGCCGTTGCCGTTGAAGAGTTCGGGGTCGGTGCCGCCCTCTTCGTGCGGGCCGTTGTCGCTGGTGACGAGGACGATGGTGCGGTCCGCGATGCCGAGTTCGGTGAGCCGGTCGGTGACGTTGCCGACGAGGGTGTCGAAGGTGGTGACCTGGGCTGCGTGCCGCTTGTTGGGGCCGGTCCAGGGCCGGTCGGCGTACTCGCCGGCGTCCGGGTCCTGGCTGGGGGCGTGCGGCACGGTGGGGGCGAGATAGAGCAGGAACGGCTCGCTCTGGTGGTCGTTGATGAAGCTGAGCGCGCGGTCCTGGAGCAGGTGGGGGGCGTACACCTTGCGGGCGCCGTCCTTGTTCTCGGGGATCTCCTCGCGGGTGCCGTTGTGCCACAGGTACTCGGGGAAGTAGTCGTGGGCGTGGCGGTGGCCGATGTAGCCGTAGAACTCCTCGAAGCCACGGGAGTTGGGGTGGCTCGGCTGGTCCGGGAGCTCGGGTCCGAAGCCCCATTTGCCGATGATGCCGGTGCGGTAGCCGAGCGCCCGCAGCGCCTCGGCGAAGGTGAAGTCCCGGTCGGTTAGGGCGCCTTGGCCGCCCGGCCCCCAAGGGTTCTCCCGCACGGTGGAGTGTCCGCTGTGCAGCCCGGTGAGCAGCGAGCAGCGTGAGGGTGCGCACACCGGGGCGGCGGCGTAGGCATCGGTGAAGCGCAGGCCCTCGGCGGCGAGGGCGTCCAGGCGCGGAGTGTGGATCAGTTTCTGGCCGTAGGAGCCGAGTTCGCCGTAGCCGAGGTCGTCGGCGAGGATCACCACGAAGTTGAGCCGGTCCGACGCCGGGCCCTGCGCGGCGGGCATGGCCGCGGCGGGCTTGTTGGGCTGCGCGGGCCGCGCCTCGTCACCGGCCTCGCACGCCGTGGCCGCCGCGAGCGCGACGGGCGCGGCGGCGGCCCCGGTGAGGAATCGGCGGCGGCTCGGCATACGGGTCTCCTGGGTGACGGCGGGTGCGGACACAGCAGAACCGATGGTGATCGCAACCATCGGTCCAAGACCATGCACACGCTGTGAACGCTCTGTTTCGACCATTGAGAGGCCAAGTTCGCGGCGGAGGTTCCCCCTCCACGGCATCAGAACGATCACAAACGGAAGAGACGATATCCCTCTCACCGGTGAGGTCCGTCCGCTTCGCCGTCGCGATACTGGAGGGGCCCTTGCCCCGAGGAGCCGCCCATGTCCCCACCGCTTTGGATCACGCCTGCCGTCACCCGGCTGCGCACGGCGAATCCGTACGTCGTCGACGGCGCGCTGGCCGCGCTGGTGCTGTTCGCCGCCTCACTGCAGTGGATCTTCCCCGGCGACAGCGACGAGAAGCTGACCTGGCAGGGCTGGCTGCTCGCGGCGGCCACCGCCGTGCCGCTGGTGTGGCGGCGCCGGGCGCCGTTCGCGACCGCGTGGGCCGTGTCCGCGGCCACGTCCACGATGGCCGTCTATCACGCGCCGCCGCCGGACGTGGTGTACGGCGGTCTGATCGTCCTCTACACGATGGCCGCGCAGGGCCGCGTCTGGCAGCGACGCGTGATGCTGGTGGGCTGGATCCTCGGAGTCATCCTCACCATGCAGCACAAGGCCAGTCAGCTCCCCTTCGAGTACGCCTTCCAGCTGCTGAGCGTCTTCTGCGCGTACGGGTTCGGCATCCTCGCCCGCGTCCAGCGCGCCTACACCGCCGCGCTGGTGGACCGGGCCCGCCGCCTGGAGCGGGAGCGTGCGGCGGACACCGCGCGGGCGACGGCGCAGGAGCGTGCTCGGATCGCCCGGGACATGCACGACATCCTGGCCCACGCGGTGAGTCTGATGGTGGTGCAGGCCGAGGCGGGACCTGTGGTGGTCCGCAGCGATCCGGCGCGCGCGGAGGCCGCGTTCGACGCGATCGCGTCGACCGGCCGGGACGCGATGTCCCAGCTGCGCCGGATCCTCGGAGTGCTCAAGGAAGAGCGGCGCGACGGCGCCACGGACCGGCTGCCGCAGCCGGGTGTGGCCGCCCTGCCCGGCCTGGTCCGGCAGGTCACCGACTCCACCGGTCTGCACGTGGCGCTGCGCACCACGGGCGTGCCCCGCCCGCTGCCGCCGGACACCGAGGTCGCCGCCTACCGTGTCGTGCAGGAGGCCCTCACCAACACCGTGAAGCATGCGTACGCTTCCTCCGCGACGGTCGCGCTCGACTGGCTGGAGGACGAATTGAGAGTGGTGGTGACGGACGACGGACGGGGCCCGTCCGGTCCGGGCGGCGGGCACGGTCTGATCGGCATCCGCGAACGCGCCGCCGCCTGCGGGGGCAGCGCACGCGCCGGGCGCGGCCCGGACGGCGGCTTCCAGGTCGTCGTACGCCTCCCGGCTGCGGACCGGCAGGCGGCGCTGGGGTGAGCATCCGCGTGGTCGTCGCCGACGACCAGGAGCTGGTCCGCAGCGGCTTCACCATGATCCTGGAGGCGCAGCCGGACATCGAGGTGGTCGCCGAGGCGGGCGACGGCGCGGAGGCGGTCGCCGCGGTGCGGCAGCACGGCCCCGACGTCCTGCTGCTCGACATCCGCATGCCCGGCACGGACGGCCTGGAGGCGGCCCGGCAGGTGTGCGCGCAGTCCAGCTGCAAGGTCGTCATGCTCACCACGTTCGACCTCGACGAGTACGTCTACGAGGCGCTGTACGCGGGCGCCAGCGGCTTCCTGCTCAAGGACGTCCGCCGGGACGACCTGGTGCACGCCGTCCGGGTCGTCGCCGGCGGCGACTCGCTGCTCGCCCCGACCGTGACCCGCCGGCTGGTCGCGGACATCGTGCGGCGCCGCCGCGAGGAGGCCACCGCCGAGGTCACGCCCGACCGGCTGGAGGTCCTGACCGCGCGCGAGGTGGAGACCCTGCGGATGCTCGCCCGCGGACTGTCCAACGCCGAGATCGCCACGACCCTCTTCGTCAGCGAGCACACCGTCAAGACCCATGTCAGCAACGTGCTCGGCAAGCTCGGTCTGAGGGACCGGGTGCAGGCCGTGATCTGCGCGTACGAGACCGGCCTGGTGACCCCTGGCTCCCCCTAGCGGGGGAGACACGGGCCTGCCTCCCCCGTACGACCCAGTCCCCGAAACCGCTCCCTCCGGCGATCCGGTGACACCCCCGCGCGCACGAGCCTGAAGGCGAAGTCAACCGACGATTCGCCGGGAGGGACCGTGCTCGCCACGCTCGCCCGGACGGCAACCCGCCGTCCGCTCACCGTCATCCTCATGTGGGTGCTCTTCCTGCTGCTCGGCTTCGGGCTCGGAACGGGCGTCTTCAGCCGGCTCTCCGACAACGTGCCCGAAGTGCCCGGCACGGAGTCGGAGCGGGCCGCGCAACACCTCGACGGCGTCGACCCGACCGGTGACTCGATCACCGGCGTCGTCGAAGGCTCCGCCGTCTCGGACCCCGCCCTGCGCACCCAGGTCGAGCGGGCCGTCGCGGACGTCCGGAACATCGCCGGAGTCGCGGCCGTACCGGACCCGTATGCGACCCGCGGCCTGATCGCCGAGGACGGGCAGGCGCTGCTGGTGTCCGTCACCCTCCAGGGCGGCCTGGACGACGAGGACGAGGAGGCGGCGGTGGACGCGGCAGCGGCCCGCATCCATGAGATCGACGCGCCCGAAGTCCACGTCAGCGGCGGCCCGTTGCTGGGCGCCCAGCTCGGTGAGCGCGCCCAGGAGGACGTACGGAACGCGGAGTTGATCTCCCTGCCGGTCGTGCTGGCGCTGCTGCTGGTCATCTTCGGCGGGCTGCGCGCGGCCGGGCTGCCGCTGATGATCGCGGTCAGCGGGATCGCGGGCGCGTTCCTGGCACTGTTCGGCTTCAGCCAGTTCACCGACATCTCCGTGTACGCGATCCAGGTGACGACGATGCTGGGCCTCGGACTCGCCGTGGACTACGCCCTGTTGATGGTGGTCCGCTTCCGCGAGGAACGCCGGCACACCGCGGACGTCGTCGAGGCGGTGCACCGCACGGTCGAACAGGCCGGGCGGACCGTGCTGTTCTCGGGGCTCACGGTGGCGGTCAGCCTGACCGGGCTGCTGCTGTTCCCGAGCATCTTCCTGCGCAGCATGGGGCTGGCCGTGGCCGCCGTGGTGGTCATCGACATGCTGGCCGCGCTCACGCTGCTGCCCGCGCTGCTGACCAAGTTCGGCGGGAAGATCGCCCCGGCGAAGGAGCGGCCCGAGGGCGAGGAGGGCCGTCTGTTCGCCCGCCTGGCCCGCTTCGCCGCCCGCCGCCGTATCGCCGTGGTCGCGGTCGTCGTCCCGGTGCTCCTCGTCCTGGCCCTGCCCGTCACCGGCATGCGCATCAACATCGGCGGCGCCGACCAGCTGCCGTCGAGCACCGAGGCACGACAGTTGTACGACACCGTCGACGCGCACTTCCCGCCCGGCACCGGCGTCTCGCCGATCACGGTCGTCCTCAAGCCCGGCACCGACCCCGCCACGGCGGACGAGATCCGCGCGCTGTCCCCGGCCACGGAGACGCGCGAACTGCCGGGCGGCACCACGGTCATGGAACTCCAGCCACCCGGCAGCGTCGACGGTGACGCGGCGACCGACCTCGTCAAGCAGGTACGGGACCTGCGCGGCGACGAACCGGTCGAGGTCACCGGCGTGGCGGCCATGCTGGTCGACTTCCGCGACATGCTCTCCGACCGCGCGCCCTGGGCGGCCGTGACCGTCCTGGCCGGCATCTTCGCCCTGCTGTTCGCGTTCACCGGGTCGGTGCTCATCCCGCTGCGCACCATCCTGACCACGCTGCTCAGCCTGGGCGCCGCGCTCGGTGTGGTGGTCTGGGTGTTCCAGGACGGCCATCTGGCAGGCCTGTTGGGCTCCCAGGAACTGGGCGCACTCAGCCTCACCGCTCCACCGCTGATCGTCGCGATCGCGTTCGGACTCGCCATGGACTACGAGCTGTTCATCCTGGCCCGGATGCGCGAGGCCCGGCAGCAGACCGAGGACGACCAGGAAGCCGTGGTGACCGGACTACGCCGCTCCGGCCGCGTGGTCACCTGCGCCGCCCTGCTCCTCGCCGTCGTCTTCGGCGCGTTCATGACCGGCGGCTTCTCGCCCATCCTGCAGATCGGCCTCGGCCTGACCCTCGCGGTGCTCATCGACGCCACGGTCGTACGGATGCTGCTCGTCCCGGCGACGATGACTCTGCTGGGCCGGTACGCCTGGTGGGCGCCGAAACCGCTGCGGCGGGCCCACGACCGGTTCGGGCTGAGCGAGGAGGCGGCACCGAAGCAGCCGACGTACGCGGGCGAGCGTGTTTGACGGCGGCTGACGCGGGCGGCGCGGGTCACGGCCCGCGCCGGCCGGCGCGCTTTGGGCCGGTACGCGTCCATTCATGGTGTGAACTCCACCGAGCCCCAGGGCCGTTCGCGGTTTTACCTCTTGACGACCGGAGTGACCGGGAGCACATTGGCGGCACTCTGAGAGCGCTCTCAGAAGCATCCCGCGCATATCGACTCCGTACCCGAGAGGCACCTCCCCATGAGTGAAACCTCCGGCACACCCCACAGACGGCGCTCCCTGCGCCGCACGCTCGTCGCCGTCCTGAGCACCCTCGGCCTCGCGGCGGTCGCCGCCACGGCAGCCACCCCGTCAGCGATCGCCGACGCTCCCCCACCGCCGTCCGGCTGGACGCAGGTCTTCGTGGACGACTTCAACGGCGCCGCGGGCACCGGCGTCAACACCGCGAACTGGCAGTACGCGACCGGCCACGGCTACCCCGGCGGGCCCGCCAACTGGGGCACCGGCGAGATCGAGAACATGACGTCCAGCACGAACAACGTGGCCCTGGACGGCAGCGGCAACCTGCGCATCACCCCGCGCCGCGACGCCTCCGGCAACTGGACGTCCGGCCGCATCGAGACCAACCGCGGCGACTTCCAGCCCCCGGCGGGCGGCAAGCTGCGCGTGCAGTCCCGGATCCAGATGCCGAACGTCACCGGCGCCGCGGCCCGCGGCTACTGGCCGGCGTTCTGGATGCTGGGCACGCCCTACCGCGGCAACTACTGGAACTGGCCGAGCGTCGGCGAGCTGGACATCCTGGAGAACGTCCAGGGCCTCAACACCGTGTGGTCGACGATGCACTGCGGTACGAGCCCCGGCGGGCCCTGCAACGAGACGACGGGAATCGGCGGTTCGCGGGCCTGTCCCGGCGCCACCTGCCAGGCGGGCTTCCACACCTTCGCGATGGAGTGGGACCGCTCGACCAGCCCGGAGCAGATGCGGTTCTACGTCGACGACATCAACTACCACACGGTGCGCGCCGATCAGGTCGACGCGACGACCTGGACCAACGCCACCAACCACGGCTACTTCATCATCCTGAACGTGGCGATGGGCGGCGGCTTCGTGGACGCGTTCGGCGGCGGCCCGGACGCCGCGACCGTGCCGGGGCACTCGATGGTCGTCGACTACGTCCAGGTGCTGTCCAGTGGGAGCGGTACCACGCCTCCGCCGACCGGCAACCGTGACGCCTACAGCGCCATCCAGGCCGAGTCGCACGACGGACAGTCCGGCACGTTCACCGAGTCGACGTCGGACTCGGGCGGCGGGCAGAACATCGGGGCTGTGGGCAACGGCGACTGGGCGCTGTTCCGGGGCGTCAACTTCGGCTCCACGGCGGCGACTCAGTTCAACGCCAGGGTGGCGAGCGGCGCCGGGTCCGGCGTGAGCGGCCTGGTCGAGGTGCGCCTGGACAGCCGTACCAACCCACCCATCGGGAGCTTCGCCATCGGCAACACCGGTGGCTGGCAGTCCTGGCGGACCGTTCCGGCGAACATCAGCGCCGTGACCGGGACGCATGACGTGTATCTGACGTTCAGCAGTGGGCAGCCGGCCGACTTCGTGAATGTGAACTGGTTCAACTTCGGGAGGTGACAGCTGTGTTGACGATGCCCCGCGAGGCCTGAACCGCCCTCGCGGGGCATCACCGGAACTCCGCCCGGAACGCCGCCGGCGTCAAATCCGTGTGCTGGTGGAAGAACTTCGAGAAGTTGGCGGCGTCGGGGAAGCCGACCGCGGCGCCGACGCGGCCGATGGGCATGTCCGTGTGGCACAGGAGGCGCTTGGCCTCGAGGATGACGCGTTTGTCGATGAAGGCCTTGGGGGTCTCGCCGGTGGCGGCGCGGACGGCGCGGACGAGGGTGCGGCGGGAGTAGCCGAGGGCGTCGGCGTAGGCGCTGACGCTGTGGTTGGTGGCGAAGCCCTTCTCGACCGCGTCACGGAAGAGGGTGAAGGTGGTGTCACCCTGCCGGCGCGCCGCCTCCGCGGAGCTGGCCGCGAGATGGGCCAGGCGCAGCAGGAACGCCGTGAGGGAGTGACGTAGAACCGCGGTGTGCAGGCTCAGGGGGAGGGTGCTCGAGTCCTCGTACTCGCGTCGCAGCTGGTTCAACGCCGCCTGGAGACCGGCGCGTTGCGCCTCGTCGGGGTGGAGCAGGGGCGGCAGGTCGTAGCGGTAGAGGCCGGTCGCCTCCACGGTGGCGCGGGGCAGGAAACCCGGCTGCATGGTCAGGACGGTGCCGCGGTACTCGCTCGTGCGGGAGAAGCGGTGCACCTGGCCCGGGCGGATCCAGAGGATGTCGCCGACCGTCGCCTCGTACTCGGCGAAGTCGATCATGTGGTGTACGGGGCCCTCGCTGAAGAGCATCACCACGTGGAAGTCGATGCGGTGCACGCGGTCCAGCGTGGCGTCGGCGGCGTGCCAGGTGCGGTCGGTGCCCATCGGGCCGACCTGCATACCGACACCGCACACGCTCAGCTCGACCGGGAAAGGGAACGTTCGGATGCCGTCTCCGCTCCCGTCACCGCCTACGGCTTGGATGGTTGTGTCCGCCATGTCCTACTCGTGCCGCCCCTGTCGCGCCGTCCGTGTCCCAGTTTCACCACAGGCTGGCACACGATGACCTTCCCTCTGAAAAGTCAGACTTTTATTTTTGAAGGCGTTCCGCTGGTCAGACACTCCCCGTGAGGACTTCTTGAAGATGAGCGCGCAGACATCAGACCGACTCGAGTGGACCGAGCTCGACCGGCGTGCCGTCGACACCGCCCGCATCCTGGCGGCCGATGCGGTACAGCGAGTGGGGAACGGGCACCCCGGCACCGCGATGAGCCTGGCCCCGGCCGCGTACACGATCTTTCAGAAGGTGATGCGTCACGATCCCGCCGATCCCGAGTGGACCGGGCGGGATCGTTTCGTTCTCTCCCCCGGCCACACCTCGCTCACCCTCTACACCCAGCTCTTCCTCGCCGGGTACGAGCTGGAGCTGGACGACCTCAAGGCGTTCCGGACCCATGGGTCGAAGACGCCGGGTCATCCCGAGTACGGGCACACGGCGGGTGTCGAGACCACGACCGGTCCGCTCGGCCAGGGCGTCGCGAACGCCGTCGGCATGGCGATGGCCGCCCGGTACGAGCGCGGCCTGTTCGATCCCGAGGCGGCCGAGGGCGAGTCCCCCTTCGACCACACCATCTGGGCGATCGTCTCCGACGGCGACCTGGAGGAGGGGATCTCCGCGGAGGCCTCCTCGCTCGCGGGGCACCAGAAGCTCGGCAACCTGGTCTTCCTGTACGACGACAACCACATCTCCATCGAGGGCGACACCGCGACGGCCTTCTCCGAGGACGTCCTGAAGCGGTACGAGGCCTACGGCTGGCACACCCAGCGCATCGAGCCCGCCGCCGACGGCGACATCGATGTCCACGCCCTCCACACGGCGCTGAAGGCCGCGCAGGCCGAAACCGGGCGCCCCTCGATCATCGCGATGCGCACGATCATCGCCTGGCCCGCCCCGAACGCGCAGAACACCGAGGCTTCGCACGGCTCGGCGCTCGGTGCGGACGAGGTGGCCGCCACCAAGCGCGTCCTCGGCTTCGACCCGGAGCGGACCTTCGAGGTCGCGGGCGACGTCCTCGCCCACACCCGTACCGCCCTCGACCGGGGCGCCGAGGCGCACGCCGCCTGGGACAAGCGGATCGCCGAGTGGCGCAACTCCAATGCCGAGCGCGCCCGGCTCTTCGACCGGGTCGTGGCCGGCCAGCTGCCCGAGGGCTGGGAGTCCGCGCTTCCGGTCTTCGAGGAGGGCAAGTCCCTCGCCACCCGCGCCGCCTCCGGCAAGATCCTCCAGGCGCTCGGGCCGGTACTGCCCGAGCTGTGGGGCGGCTCCGCCGACCTGGCCGGCTCCAACAACACCACCATCGACAAAACGTCGTCGTTCCTGCCAAAGGGCAACCCGCTGCCGGAGGCCGACCCGTACGGCCGTACGGTCCACTTCGGCATCCGCGAGCACTCCATGGCCGCGGCGATGAACGGCATCGCG
Organism: Streptomyces sp. GESEQ-4; assembly: GCF_017948455.1. Taxonomy (GTDB): domain Bacteria; phylum Actinomycetota; class Actinomycetes; order Streptomycetales; family Streptomycetaceae; genus Streptomyces. The sequence continues at coordinate 103,572 of NZ_JAFFSU010000008.1, read as the reverse complement.
CTGCACGGCAACACCCGGATCTACGGCGGCACCTTCCTGGTGTTCTCCGACTACATGCGCAACGCGGTGCGCCTGTCGGCGCTGATGCAGCTGCCGGTGACGTACGTGTGGACGCATGACTCCATCGGGCTCGGCGAGGACGGCCCGACGCACCAGCCGGTCGAGCATCTGGCCTCGCTGCGCGCCATTCCGGGCCTGAACATCGTCCGGCCCGCCGACGCCAACGAGACCGCCGTCGCCTGGGCGGAGATCCTCCAGCGGCACGCCACCAACCCGGCGCCGCACGGCCTCGCGCTGACCCGGCAGGGCGTGCCGACGTACGCGCGCAACGAGGCCGCTGCCAAGGGCGGTTACGTCCTGCGTGAGTCCTCCACCGCGACGCCGGAGGTGATCCTGATCGCCACCGGCTCGGAGGTCCAGCTCGCGGTCGCCGCGCGCGAGGAGCTGGAGGCCGAGGGTGTGGGCACCCGGGTGGTGTCGATGCCGTCCGTGGAGTGGTTCGAGGAGCAGCCGCGTGAGTACCGCGAGAGCGTCCTTCCGCCGTCCGTGCGGGCGCGGGTCGCCGTGGAGGCCGGGGTGAGCCTGACGTGGTACCGCTTCGTGGGGGACGCGGGACGCATCGTCTCGCTGGAGCACTTCGGCGCCTCCGCCGACGCCAAGACCCTGTTCGCCGAGTACGGATTCACCGCCGAGAACGTCGCCGCCGCGGCCCGGGCCTCCCTCGCCGCCGCGCGTGCCTGAACCGATCGCCAGAAAGAGGATGACACTGTGACCACCGAAGCGACCGCCCCCGCGGAAGCCCTCCAGCGCCTGTCCGACGAGGGCGTCTCCATCTGGCTGGACGACCTGTCCCGCAAGCGGATCACCTCCGGCAACCTCGCCGAACTCATCGCCGGCAAGCACGTCGTCGGCGTCACCACCAACCCGTCGATCTTCCAGGCCGCGATCGGCTCGGGTGAGGGCTACGAGGAGCAGCTCGCCGACCTCGCCGCGCGCGATGTGACGGTCGACGAGGCCGTACGGATGATGACCACCGCCGACGTCCGGGCCGCCGCCGACATCCTGCGGCCGGTGTACGACGCGACCGGCGGACGGGACGGCCGGGTCTCCATCGAGGTCGACCCGCGGCTGGCGCACCGCACCAAGGCGACGATCGCCGAGGCCAAGCAGCTCGCCTGGCTGGTCGACCGGCCCAACGTGATGATCAAGATTCCGGCGACGAAGGCCGGTCTCCCGGCGATCACCGAGGTCATCGGCCTCGGTATCAGCGTCAATGTCACGCTGATCTTCTCGCTGGAGCGCTACCGCGAAGTCATGGACGCCTACCTCGCGGGTCTGGAGAAGGCCGCCGCGAAGGGCCTCGACCTCGCCACCATCCACTCCGTGGCCTCCTTCTTCGTCTCCCGCGTCGACAGCGAGATCGACAAGCGGCTGACGGTGCTGGGCACGGACGAGGCCCGCGCCCTGAAGGGCAGGGCGGCGCTCGCCAACGCGCGGCTCGCCTACGAGGCGTACGAGGAGGTCTTCGGGGGCACCCGCTGGACCGCCCTCGGCGGCGCCCGCGCCAACAAGCAGCGCCCGCTGTGGGCCTCGACCGGCGTGAAGGACCCGGCGTACAAGGACACGCTGTACGTCGACGAGCTGGTCGCGCCCGGCACCGTCAACACGATGCCGGAGGCCACGCTGAACGCCACCGCCGACCACGGCGTGATCACCGGCGACACGGTGAGCGGCGGCTACGCCCAGGCACGCGCCGACCTGGCCGCCGTAGAAACGCTCGGGATCTCTTACGACCAGGTCGTGCGGCAGCTGGAGGACGAGGGCGTCGCCAAGTTCGCGGTGGCCTGGCAGGACCTGCTGGACGCCGTGGGAAAGTCGCTGAGCGGCAAGGGGGTCGACGGGGAATGAGCGAGGAACTGACCGAGGCCGAGTGGGCCAACCCGCTGCACGACGCCCGTGACCGCCGGCTCCCCCGGATCGCGGGCCCGTCCGGGCTCGTCATCTTCGGCGTCACCGGCGACCTGTCCCGCAAGAAGCTGATGCCCGCGGTGTACGACCTCGCCAACCGCGGCATGCTGCCGCCGGGCTTCTCCCTCGTCGGCTTCGCCCGGCGCGACTGGGAGGACCAGGACTTCGCGCAGGTCGTGCACGACTCGGTCCGCGAGCATGCGCGTACGGAGTTCCGTGAGGAGGTCTGGCATCAGCTCTCCGAGGGCATGCGGTTCATCCCGGGTGACTTCGACGACGACCAGGCGTTCAAGCAACTCCGGGCCGCCGTCGACGAGTTGGATGCCTCGCGGGGCACCAGCGGCAACTACGCCTTCTATCTCTCCGTACCGCCGAAGTTCTTCCCGAAGGTCGTCCAGCAGCTCAAGAAGCACGGCCTTGCGAACGCGCCCGAGGGTTCGTGGCGGCGGGCCGTGATCGAGAAGCCGTTCGGCCGCGACCTCGCCAGCGCCCGTGAGCTGAACGCGCTCGTGCACGACGTGTTCGAGCCGGACCAGGTCTTCCGGATCGACCACTACCTCGGCAAGGAGACCGTCCAGAACATCCTGGCGCTCCGCTTCGCCAACCAGATGTACGAGCCGATCTGGAACCGGTCGTACGTCGACCACATCCAGATCACGATGGCCGAGGACATCGGCATCGGGGGGCGGGCCGGCTACTACGACGGCATCGGCGCCGCCCGTGACGTCATCCAGAACCACCTGCTCCAGCTGATGGCGCTCACCGCGATGGAGGAGCCCATCGCGTTCGACGCGGAGTCGCTGCTGACCGAGAAGCTGAAGGTCCTGAAGTCGGTGCGGCTGCCCGAGAACCTGGGCGAGCACACGGTCCGCGCGCAGTACGCGGAGGGCTGGCAGGGCGGCGCGAAGGTGCCCGGGTACCTCCAGGAGGACGGCATCGACTCCAGGTCGGCGACCGACACCTACGCGGCGATCAAGCTGGAGGTCGACAACCGGCGCTGGGCGGGCATCCCCTTCTATCTGCGCACCGGCAAGCGGCTGGGCCGCCGCGTCACCGAGATCGCGGTCGTCTTCAAGCGGGCACCGCACTCGCCGTTCGACTCGACGGCGACCGAGGAACTCGGCCAGAACGCGATCGTCATCCGCGTCCAGCCCGACGAGGGCATGACGGTCCGGTTCGGGTCCAAGGTGCCGGGCACCTCGATGGAGATCCGGGACGTGTCGATGGACTTCGCGTACGGCGAATCGTTCACGGAGTCGAGTCCGGAGGCGTACGAGCGGCTCATCCTCGACGTCCTTCTGGGCGACGCCAACCTGTTCCCGCGTCACCAGGAAGTGGAAGAGTCCTGGAAGATCCTCGATCCGATCGAGAAGTACTGGGCGGACCACGGCAGGCCCGCGCAGTACGCCTCGGGCAGCTGGGGACCCGAGGAAGCCGACGAGATGCTCGCACGAGACGGACGGAGCTGGCGCAGGCCATGAAGATCGACCTGACCGACACCACGGCAAGCAAGATCAACAAGGCGCTGGTACAGGGGCGCCGCGCCATCGGCACACCCGCGGTGGGCATGGTCCTGACGATGGTCATCGTCACGGACGAGGAGAACGCCTACGACGCGATCAAGGCGGCCGAGGAGGCCTCGCACGAGCACCCCGCGCGCACCCTGGTCGTCATCAAGCGCCACGCCCGCACCCCGCGCGACCGCACCGCCTCCCACCTCGACGCCGAGGTCCGGGTGGGCGCCGACGCGGGCACCGGCGAGACGGTGATCCTGCGGACGTACGGCGAGGTGTCCGACCACGCCGACTCCGTCGTCCTGCCGCTGCTGCTGCCGGACGCGCCGGTCGTCGTGTGGTGGCCGGCGGAGGCGCCCGAGAACCCGGCGAAGGACCCGCTGGGCGCGCTGTCCCAGCGCCGGATCACCGACCTGTACGCCGTGGACGACCCGCTGCGGGTCCTCGCGACCCGGGTCCGCTCCTACGCGCCCGGCGACACCGACCTCGCCTGGACCCGGCTGACCCCGTGGCGCTCGATGCTGGCCGCGGCCCTGGACCAGGCCCGGGTGGAGGTGACCTCGGCGGCCGTGGAGGCCGAGGAGGAGAACCCGGCGGCCGAACTGCTGGCCCGCTGGCTGGAGGCCCGTCTCGGAGTCACCGTCGACCGGGTCGTCACCGCCGGTCCGCTCGTCACGGCGGTCCGCCTCGGCACCGCGAACGGCGAGATCGTCATCGACCGCCCCGAGGGCCCGCTGGCCACGCTCTCCCTGCCAGGCCAGCCTTCACGCACCCTCGCCCTGAAGGTCCGCACCACCTCCGAACTCATCGCCGAGGAGCTGCGACGCCTCGACGCGGACGAGATGTACGCCATCGCTCTGCGGGGCGTGGGCACCAAGGAGACCGTCTCCCATGTCTGACTTCCCCAAGCCGACCCGGCGGCCCGAGTGGACGGCCCTGGAGGACCATCGCGCCGACGCGTTGCAACGTCCCCGGCTGCGTGAGCTGTTCGCGGACGATCCCGGGCGGGCTGAGCGGTACGTCGTACGCGTCGGCGATCTGCGCATCGACTACTCCAAGCACCTGATCACCGACGAGACGCTGGCGCTGCTCCAGGAACTCGCCGCCGCCACCGAGGTGTTCGGGCTGCGCGACGCCATGTTCCGCGGCGACCGCATCAACATCACCGAGGACCGCGCCGTGCTGCACACCGCGCTGCGCGCCCCGCGGGACGCGGTGATCGAGGTCGACGGCGAGAACGTCGTCCCGGGCGTGCACGCCGTCCTCGACAAGATGGCCGGCTTCGCGCACCGCGTCCGCTCGGGCGAGTGGACCGGCCACACCGGCAAGCGGATCCGCAATGTCGTCAACATCGGCATCGGCGGCTCCGACCTGGGCCCGGCGATGGCGTACGCGGCGCTGCGCCCGTACACCGCACGGGAGTTGACGTTCCGCTTCGTGTCGAACGTCGACGGCGCCGACCTGCACGAGGCCGTCCGCGATCTGGACCCGGCGGAGACGCTGTTCATCGTCGCGTCGAAGACGTTCACCACGATCGAGACGATCACCAACGCCACATCCGCGCGGTCCTGGCTGCTCGCCGGGCTGGGCGATGGGGGCACCTCCCGCTCGAGCGAATTCGAGAGTGGGGGAGACAAGGCGGTGGCCCGGCACTTCGTCGCGCTGTCGACGAACGCCGGGAAGGTCACCGAGTTCGGTATCGACCCGGACAACATGTTCGAGTTCTGGGACTGGGTCGGCGGCCGCTACTCGTTCGACTCGGCGATCGGGCTCTCCCTGATGATCGCCATCGGCCCGGACCGGTTCCGGGAGATGCTCGACGGCTTCCACATCGTCGACGAGCACTTCAAGAACGCGCCCGCCGAGGCCAACGCCCCACTGCTCCTGGGCCTGCTGGGCGTCTGGTACGGCAACTTCTTCGAGGCCGAGTCGCACGCGGTGCTGCCGTACAGCCACTACCTCTCCAAGTTCACGGCCTACTTGCAGCAGCTCGACATGGAGTCCAACGGCAAGTCGGTCGACCGCGACGGGCACCCGGTGGGCTGGACCACCGGTCCGGTGGTGTGGGGCACGCCCGGCACCAACGGGCAGCACGCCTACTACCAGTTGATCCACCAGGGCACCCGGCTGATCCCCGCCGACTTGATCGGCTTCGCCCGGCCCGTCGGCGAGCTGAGCGATGAACTCAAGGCTCAGCACGACCTGTTGATGGCCAACCTGTTCGCACAGGGACAGGCGCTCGCCTTCGGCAAGACCGCCGACGAGGTGCGCGCGGAGGGCGTACCCGAGGAGCAGATCCCCCACCGCACCTTCCTCGGCAACCACCCGACCACCACCATCCTCGCCCCCGAGCTGACCCCCTCGGTCCTCGGCCAGCTGGTCGCGCTGTACGAGCACAAGGTGTTCGTGCAGGGCGCGATCTGGCACATCGACTCCTTCGACCAGTGGGGCGTCGAGCTGGGCAAGGTCCTCGCCAAGCGGGTAGAGCCCGCACTGACCGAGGGCACAGAGGTGCCCGGTCTCGATCCCTCCACCGCCGCCCTCGTGGCCGCCTACCGCGAACTCAAGGAAGAGAACTGATCATGGCACCGATGCAACTGGGGCTCATCGGCCTCGGCAAGATGGGCGGCAACATGCGCGAGCGGATCCGCCGCGCCGGCCACACCGTCGTCGGCTACGACCGCAACCCCGAGGTCTCCGACGTCGGCAGCCTGACCGAACTGGTCGAGCGGCTCGAAGCGCCGCGCACCATCTGGGTGATGGTCCCGGCAGGCGCCGCCACCCAGTCCGTCGTCGACGAACTCGGCGACCTCCTCCAGCCCGGCGACATCGTCGTCGACGGCGGCAACTCCCGCTGGACCGACGACGAGCAACACGCCGAGGAACTCGGCGCCAAGGGCGTCGGCTTCGTCGACGCCGGTGTCTCCGGCGGCGTGTGGGGCCTGGAGAACGGCTACGCCCTGATGGTCGGCGGCGACAAGGAGCACGTGGAGCGGCTCCAGCCCATCTTCGAGGCACTCAAGCCGGAAGGCCCGTACGGCTATGTCCACGCGGGCAAGGTGGGCGCGGGCCACTTCTCGAAGATGGTCCACAACGGCATCGAGTACGCCATGATGCAGGCCTACGCCGAGGGCTGGGAGCTGCTGGAGGCCGTCGACTCCGTGACCGACGTGCGCGCGGTCTTCCGGTCCTGGCAGGAGGGCACGGTCATCCGCTCCTGGCTGCTCGACCTCGCCGTCAACGCCCTCGACCAGGACGAGCACCTGGACAAGCTGCGCGGCTACGCGGAGGACTCCGGCGAGGGCCGCTGGACCGTGGAGGCCGCCATCGACAACTCGGTCCCGCTGCCCGCCATCACGGCGTCCCTGTTCGCCCGGTTCGCCTCGCGCCAGGACGACTCTCCGCAGATGAAGATGGTCGCGGCGCTGCGCAACCAGTTCGGCGGCCACGCCGTCGAGCCGAAGGAGTAGCCGGCCGTGGGGGATCTTCTGCTGGTCCGCCACGGTGAGACGGAGTGGAGCGTGTCGGGCCGGCACACCAGCTGGACCGACCTGCCCCTCACCGGGCACGGCGAGGAACAGGCCAAGTCTCTCGCCCCGCTCCTCGCCCACCGGACCTTCTCCCTGGCGCTGTCCAGCCCGCTGCACCGTGCGCTCCACACCGCCGAACTGGCGGGACTGTCCGGGGTCGTGCCCGACGAGGATCTGCACGAGTGGGACTACGGCGCGTACGAGGGCGTCACCACCGTCGACATCCACCGCACCCGCCCCGACTGGTACCTGTGGACGGACGGCGTGCCACCGGGCCCGGCGGGACACCCCGGCGAGTCACCCGCCCAGGTCGGCGCCCGCGCGGACCGCGTCCTGTCCCGGGCCGACGCCGCCCTCGCCGACGGTGACGTGATCCTCGTCGCCCACGGCCACTTCCTCCGCGTCCTGACCGCACGGCGGCTGGGGCTGTCCCCGGCAGAGGGACGGCTGTTCCAGTTGGCGACGGGGACGGTGAGCCGGCTGTCGACGGAACACGGGCGACCGGTGATCGCGGAGTGGAACACGCGGCCGTAAGTACGTTGTTGACACGCGTGGTTCGGTCAGGTCAGAGTCGCCGACGATGGAGCCGAACGATCTGACGCCGACCGAACTGCGCGTGTGGCAGGCCTTTTCCCACGGGGAGTCCGTGGACTTGCGTTCCGCAGCCGGCGAAGATGTGGGGAACGGAGCGGACTGGGGGCCGGAACGCTCCGTCCGCGCGGCCGTGTTGAGGTCGCTGCTTCTCAACGGCCCCCAGGAGGACGGTGAAATAGCGTCGCTGAAGCTTGCGGGCGCTCGTATCACCGGGGTGCTCGACCTTCAGTACGCGACGATCGAGCACCCCGCGCGGCTCAGACGCTGCCACTTCGACGAGACCCCACGGCTGTACGCCGCCCGGCTCCGCGAGCTCAACCTCAGCGAGTCCGACCTGCCCGGGCTCACCGCCCAGGCCCTGCGGGTGGACGGCACCCTGCGGGCGACGCGGACCGTGTTCCGGGGACCGGTGCGGCTCGGCGGGGCGCAGCTCGCCGGGAGCCTGTACATGGAGAGCGCACAGATCGACGCGCCGGACGCCGAGGAGCCCGTGCTCCAGCTCAACCAGGCGGCTCTCGGGGGCGACCTGTGGGCACCGGGGCTGGTGACCCACGGGCAGATACGTCTCAACGGCGCGAACGTCACCGGGACGGTCAACCTCACCGACGCGCGATGCGAGAACCCGGGTGACGCCGTCCTCGACGCGATGGCCCTCACCGTAGAGGGAGACCTCGCACTGAAGCGCGCGCACGCCCGTGGATGGATCGGCCTGAAGGGCGCCCGAATCGCCGGCCGCCTCGACCTGTCGTACGCACGCCTGTCGAATCCGGGCGATGCCGCGCTACGGGCGACCAGCTGCACCATCGGGGAGCTGTGGCTGCGCAAGGGCCCGCCCCCGCAGGGCACTCTGAACCTGCGCCGCGCCCAGATCGACGTCCTGTTCCTGGAGCCGGAGGTGGTCCCGGACCGGCTCCGGCTCGACAACCTCACCTATACGTCCCTCACCCCGCACGAGCCGGCCGAGCGCCGACTGCCCATGCTCGAGCGGGACGCCGAGGGCTATGTCCCCTACGCCTACGAGCAGTTGACCGCTGCCTACCGTCGCATCGGCGACGACCACGCGGCCAGGCTCGTCCAGCTCGCCAAGCAGCGCCGCCACCGCTCCACGCTCGGCTGGTACGGACGCCTGTGGGGCCACGTCCAGGACGCCACGGTCGGCTACGGCTTCCGCCCCTTGCGCGCCTTCGGCTGGCTGCTCTCCCTGCTCGCCGTCGGCTCGATCGCGTACGCGCTGCACCACCCGCCCCCGCTGAAGCCGTCCGAGGCCCCGTCCTTCAACCCGGTGTTCTACACGCTCGACCTGCTGCTGCCGGTGATCTCCTTCGGGCAGGAGAGCGCCTTCGCACCGGAGGGCGGGTACCAGTGGCTGTCCTACGTCCTCATCATCACCGGCTGGATCCTCGCCACGACCGTCGTCACCGGCGTGACCAGGACCGTCAGCCGCCAATGAGTCACGTCACCGCGTGCTGCGCCGCCAGCCGCACCGGCGCGTTCGGGGCGCCGTAACCGCGGTAGCCGCCGTCCCGCTGGACCAGTTCGAAGAAGATCCGCCCGATCGTGTGCGTGTAGCAGTGGCGGAACTCGCCCTCCGCGTCCCGGTCGTAGAGGATGCCGAGCTCCCGGTAGGTCGCCAACTCACCGTCGGCGAACTCGTACCGGGCGGCCAGGTCGTCGTAGTAGTTGGCGGGGATCGGCAGCAGCCGGCCACCGGAGTCACGGAAGCGGCGGGCCGCGGCGACCACGTCGTCCGTGGCGAGCGCGATGTGCTGGGCGTGGACCGTGTCGTCGGTGGGTGCCGCCGAGACGGTGAGCGCGATCCGTACGCTGCCGTCCGCGTTGGTGACAGCGCGGCTGCGCAGCAGGCCGTACGGGTCGGCCACGTCGACGCTTTCCTGCGCGTGCAGGCCGAGCACGCTGCGGTGGAAGAGGGCCGCCTCGTCGAAGTGGTGCCAGGGCTGGGTGAGGGCGAGATGGTCGATGCGGGTGACGTGCGCCGCGCCCTTCCCGACGGCCAAGTCCTCGAAGTCGCCCCGCCAGTCGGGGAGTTCGGGCCTCGCCCCGGAGGCGCAGAAGAAGAGTTCCGTGCCGTCGGGCGCCGCCACGGCGTCGAGCGGGGCGTCCTCGGCGGCACGGCGACGCGGCAGCACCGGCGCCAGCAGGGCCTCGGCACGACGGGACGCGCCCATGGGGTCCGGTGACTCCAGGCCGATCGCGGCGAGTCCGGTGCCGTCGCGGCGGACGGCCGGACCGGTGTTGACCAGGACGCGTGCCTCGCCCTGCTGCCAGAGGTCGACCGGTTTGCTGCGGTGCCGTGCGGTACGGGCGAAGCCCAGCGCGCCGAGCACCGCAGCGACGGGTTCGGCATCGGGCGTGACCAGTTCGGCGAAGGCGACACCGGTGGGGACGACGGGAGCGGGCGGCGTGGCCAGACCGACCGTCTCCTGGAGGACCAGCAGGGAGCGGTGGGCGTCCACGGCGGTGGGACCGGCCTCGGCCTGTCGGAAGACGTCGTTGAAGACCTCCAGGGAGAGCGGGCCGTCGTATCCGGCACGGATCACATGCTGGAGAAGACCCGCGACGTCGAAGCCGCCCTGGCCGGGGAAGCAGCGGTAGTGGCGGCTCCACTGCAGGACGTCCATCGCCAGCAGCGGGGCGTCGGCCAGCTGAAGGAAGAAGATCTTCTCACCCGGGATCCCCTCGATGCCCTTGGGATCCGAACCGCGCGAGAGGATATGGAAGCTGTCCAGACAGGTACCGAGCGCGGGATGATCGGCGGCCTCGACAATCCGCCAGGCATGGTCGTACGTACTGACATGCCGCCCCCACGCCAACGCCTCGTACGCCACCCGCACCCCGAACTCCTGAGCCAGCTCCGCCAGTTGCCGCAAATGCCAGGCCGCCAGCGCGTCATCGTCCTCTGCCAGCGGGGAAACACTGGAGCAGACCAGAACGGTGTCGGCCCCCAGCCTCCGCATCAACTCGAACTTGTGCCGCGCCCGCCGCAAATTGCGAGCGAACTCCCCGTCCGGCACAGCCTCGATGTCCCGCATCGGCTGATAGAGATCAATACTCAGCCCAAGGTCGGCACAACAGCTCCGAATCTCCTCCGGGCCACGAGGACTGGCCAGCAGATCATTCTCAAAGATCTCCACCCCGTCGAACCCGGCCCGGGAAGCGGCGGTGAGCTTCTCGGTGAGGGATCCACTGAGGGAGACGGTGGCGATGGATGTACGCATGGAGGGTGCTCCTTCAACTCGCCGAACGACAGCGCCCCTTCAGGGGCGCGGGGAACTGCGCGATCAACCACAAACGACCCGCACCCGACACACCACCTAGCCCGCCGAGCTCTCCACAACCCCGCCCATCTCCGCAATGTCGGCCAGCATTCGCGCACTATCGGGCTCACGGCCGGTGAAGAGACGGAACGCATCCACCGCCTGGAACACAGCCATCCCACCCCCGTCCAAAGCGGCGCAGCCAACCTCACGGGCCACACGCAGCAGCTCCGTCTCCAGAGGCCGATAGACAACCTCAGCGACCCACAACCCGGGATGAAGCAGCTCCGCGGAAAAGGGCAACCCCGGGTGCGCCGCCATACCGGTCGGCGTGGCATGCACGACCCCGTCCGCCTGAGCGAGCAGCCGGCCCAGCCGGTCCGGCGTACCGACAGCCGCCCGCCCCTCGCCAAAGTGCCGGTTCAGCGCCCCGGCAAGACCCGCAGCGCGATCCCGCAACGCGTCCACGACAGTGACCCGCTCCGCACCCAGCGTGAGCATCGCATGCGCAACGGCCGCACCCGCACCCCCCGCCCCCAACTGCACGACCCGCTCCAGAGGCACATCCGGAAGCCCGCGCGCGAACGACGCGGCGAACCCGGTGACGTCCGTGTTGTGCCCGACCGCACGACCGTCCTCGAAGACGACCGTGTTGACCGCACCGAGCGCCTCGGCCTGCGGAGCGAGCGCGTCCAGGTGCTCGATCACGAGCTGCTTGCACGGGTGCGTGATGTTGAGCCCGTCGAACCCCAGGTCCCGCGCCGCACGCACCAGGTCTCCCACGGCCTCGGGCCCGACACCGAGCGTGTCGATGTCGATGAGCCGGTACAGATAGCGCAGCCCCTGACGGTCGGCCTCCCGCTCGTGCAGAGCCGGGCTGAGCGACGGTCCGATGCCCGCACCGATCAGCCCGACGAGATACGAGTCCTTGGCCACGCGGACCTCCTGAGCGGCTCACTAATGTACGAACTAGTACGTTAGCTATATCAGCAGCCGTCGACCAGGGGAAGCCCCAGCCGGAAACCCGAAACCAGGCACGGGCGCCTGCTTCTACAATCACCGGCACTGGACCGCCTGCCCTAAGGAACCCGGATGACCAGCGTCGACGAACCGGCACGCAACAACGGGCGCATCCGTGACGCCGCCCGCACCCGGGCCGAGATCCTCGACGTCGCGACGCAGGAGTTCGCACGGTCCGGGTACGCGGGGGCCCGCGTCGACGAGATCGCCGCCCGCACCCGCACCACGAAGCGGATGATCTACTACTACTTCGGCGGCAAGGAGCAGCTGTTCACGGCCGTGCTGGAGCGGGCGTACGGCGTGATCCGCGAGGCGGAGCAGCAGCTCGACGTAGAGCATCTGGACCCGGTCGCGGCCATCCGGCGGCTGGCCGAGGTGACCTTCGACCACCATGAGGCGCACCCCGACTTCATCCGCCTGGTCAGCATCGAGAACATCCACGAGGCCGAGCACATCGCCGGCTCCGAGAAGCTCGGCAAGATCGGTTCGCCGGCCCTGGACGTGATCGGCCGGATCCTTCAGGCAGGGCAGGAGTCCGGGCTGTTCACCGCCGACGTCGACGCCGTGGACCTGCACGCGATGATCAGCTCCTTCTGCTTCTTCCGGGTCGCCAACCGGCACACCTTCGGCGCCCTGTTCGGCCGCGACCTGGTGGCCCCGGCCCAGCGCGAGCACTACCGGACCATGCTGGGCGACATGGTGATCGCCTACCTCACGGCGGACCGCGCGACGGACTGAACGCGCACGACCGACCCCTTGACAGCGGGGAAACGCGCGCGCAACATCCCTACCCACCGGGACTAACTACCCAGTGGGTTAATTAGCCGAAGATCCGGCCCTTCTCCCCGCCGCTCACTCCCCCTTACGTTGGAGTTTCCTCAAAGGAGCCGCCGTGTCCGTCCCCGCCCCCTCCGCCCCGCCCGGGCAGCCGAAGAAAGCCGCGACCGCGGCCTGGATAGGCAGCGCCCTGGAGTACTACGACTTCTTCATCTACGGATCCGCAGCCGCGCTGATCTTCCCCAAGGTCTTCTTCGACGAGTCGGACCCGGCCACCGCGACCCTGCTGTCGCTGGCCACGTTCGGTGTGGCGTACGCGGCACGGCCGATCGGCGCGCTCTTCCTCGGGCACTTCGGCGACCGGGTCGGACGTAAGAAGATCATGGTCTTCACGCTGATCCTGATGGGCGTGTCGACGTTCCTGATCGGCTGTCTGCCCACCCGCGCCCAGATCGGCACGCTCGCTCCGGTGCTGCTGGTGCTGTGCCGGGTCCTCCAGGGCATCTCGGCGGCGGGCGAGCAGGCCAGCGCCAACTCCATGACGCTGGAACACGCGCCACCGAACCGGCGCGGCTTCTTCACCAGCTTCACCCTCAGCGGCACCCAGGGCGGGCAGCTGCTGGCCACCCTCGTCTTCATCCCGGTCGCCGCGCTCCCCGAGGACCAGTTGCTGTCCTGGGGCTGGCGGGTTCCGTTCTGGATGAGCATCGCGGTCGCCGTCGTCGGCTACGTCATCCGCCGCAAGCTGGAGGAGACACCGGCCTTCGCCCAGCAGGCCGCCACCGAGGGCGTCGTGAAGCTGCCGCTGGTGGTGCTGATGCGCGAGCACTGGGCGGACGTCCTGCGGGTGATCGCCGGTGCGCTGATCGCCTCGGTGAGCACGATCTTCACGGTCTGGGCGTTGGCATACGCGACCAGCGACGCGGTCGGCATGTCCCGCTCCTCCATGCTGTGGGTGGGCGCGCTCGCGAACCTCGTCGCGCTCGCCGCGATCCCGCTGTGGGCCACCCTGTCGGACCGCATCGGACGCCGCCCGGTCTATCTGATCGGCGCCGCCGGCAGCGCGGTCATGATGTTCCTGTACCTGTGGTCGATCTCGACGGGCTCCTACCCGCTGACCCTGCTGCTGGGCATCGTCACCTTCGGTGTCGTCTACAGCGCCGCGAACGGTGTGTGGCCATCCTTCTACGGCGAGATGTTCACGACCCGGGTCCGCCTGTCCGGCATGGCGATCGGCACGCAGATCGGTTTCGCCGTGGCCGGTTTCGCGGTCACCTTCGCCGCGCAGATCGCTGGCCCCGACGGCAGCGACTGGTTGTCGGTGGCGCTCTTCACCGCGGCCCTGTGCGTACCGCCGGTCATCGCCGTCCTCACGGCCCGCGAGACCCACAAGGTGCCGACGGAACACCTCGGCGAGCGGACACCCGGCGAGGCGGCCCAGCGGGAGAAGGTGACGGCCTGACCCCGCACGGCTGAAGACGGATACAGTTCCCCGCGCCCCGAAGGGGCGCGGGGCTGTATCGATATGCGGCTCCGCCGCGTGGGCGCGACCAGCCACGACGGACCCGCCCGAGTCGGGGGTTCGAAGCTGCTGCCGCTGGACCCTTCATGAGAGAACAAGTTTTCTCGCGTCGAATGTGTGACCTTTACTGTCGGGCCTCGTTGGATGCGGTGACGGGATCTTCGGGCGGGGCCGGACAGGGGGTGACGGGGTGGGCGGGCTGCTGTCACTGGCCAAGTCGTTCGTCGCGACCGGCCCGAGCGGTGTCGCCGTGCGGACCCGCCTCAAGTGTCTGACGCCGCAGGACGAGAAGGTTCTCGGGCTGGTGGGCGCGCATCTTGGTTCGCTCGCCTCGAAGGACCTCAAGGCCCGCTGCGCAGAGGGTCTGGAGCATTCCGCGGACGCGTGGGCCGTGCGCAAGCGGGAGCTGACGGCGGTGTCGTCGTCGCGGTGGGCGGGCAGTATCACCAAGGCCACGCATGATCAGTGGGCGCTCGCCCGTCGCTGCCAGTCCGCCCACATCCAGGGCCTGGAAGCGGGCATCGCCACGATCGCGCACCGGTTGTCGCTCCCGATCGGCAAGAAGGGCAGCAAGAAGACACCGGGCGGCTACCGTTCCCGTCAACAGTGGCATGCCAAGGCCCGCCGCCTGCATGTCCTCGAAGACCGGCTGGCTGCCGAGCAAGCCAATCGTGAGGCGGGGATCGTGCATGTGGTGAGGGGCGGCAGGCGCCTGGCCCGCTCCCGCCACCACCTCGCTACTGCCCAGCTCACCGAGGGCCAGTGGCGCAGGCAGTGGGAAGCCGAACGCTGGTTCCTCGCCGCGTCCTGGCAATACCAGGCGGCGGCGCCCTCGATGCCGCTTCAGGCCGCCCTGGCCCAGGGCGTGATCGGCGTGGACACCTCCCGGCCGGCGATACGGCGGACCAGGCCACCGGCCGACTCCCAGGCCCACCTGCCCGCTTCGTTCGCCATACCGGTCCCGACGGGTCCGAGCACCGCGCCGATGGCACCCACCGAGATCGGATCCACCATGCCGCGCTCTCCCCCGTCCGTGTCCCAGGTTCGATCAACCTTAGCGGCAGGTGACGGGACATCAACGCCGCGTCCCACAGACCGACTTGAATCGATCGAGACGCGTACGGAGGACGCCCGCGCGGCCTAGCGAGCGCGCCGGGGAATGCCGTAGGCCCGCTCCACCCGCAGCCGCAGTACCACCCGCCCGTCGCGGACCATCGCGGCCCGGTAGTCGTCCCAGTCGGGATGCTCGCCCCGCACGTCCCGGTAGAGCCGGATCAGCTCCTCGACCGTCTCGTCGTACGGGTCCTTCGCGACGGGCGAGAGGTGGGCCGTGCCCTCGGCGACCGTGTACGCCCAGGTGTCGGGGGTGGTCACGTGGTACGACGCCCGGGGGTCCCGGCGCAGATTGCGGGTCTTGGCGCGGTCGTCCGTGATCGAGACGCGGATGGTCCGCTCGTCCGGGTAGTAGGCGTGGTT
This sequence comes from Streptomyces sp. GESEQ-4, assembly GCF_017948455.1. Classification (GTDB taxonomy): domain Bacteria; phylum Actinomycetota; class Actinomycetes; order Streptomycetales; family Streptomycetaceae; genus Streptomyces. The sequence continues at coordinate 87,896 of NZ_JAFFSU010000008.1, read as the reverse complement.
GACGTTCGACAGCTGGGGCCGTCCGTCGCGCTTGAGGGTGACCAGCACGCCGGCCTTGGTCTCGGAGAGCAGCGCCAGCAGTGCGTCCTGAGACGAGTCGTGAGTCATGTCTGGTCAACGGGTGCGAGGTTCCTTCCGTTCCCTGGAGTAGACACTGTCTACGCCGCCTGGTAGACAGTGTCTATGCGTGACTCCGAAACTGAATCCGAGACCGGACTGCGGTCCCGCCTGATCGACGTCGGTGTGGAGCTGGTGGCCACGGAAGGCGCGCAGGCGCTGACCCTGCGGGAGATCGCCCGCCGGGCCGGCGTGTCGCACGGAGCGCCGCGCCACCACTTCCCCACCCACCTGGAGCTGCTGTCCGCCATCGCGCGCGTCGGTTTCGCCCGACTCGGGGAGCGGGCGTCGGCGATCGGGGAGGGCACCCCCAGGGAACAGATCGCGACACTGGCTCGGGCCTATCTGGAGTTCGCCCTGCACAACCGCGGCATGTACGAGCTGATGTTCCGTCACGATCTGCTGGAGAGCGGCCACTTGGGCCTACGCGACACCAGCCTCCCCCTGTTCGGACGCCTGGTGGATCTCATCACCCGTGCCCGTCCCGACACGAACGCCCGCCTCGTCGCGGGCGCCCTGTGGGCGAACCTGCACGGCATCGCCCAGCTCTGGACCTGGGGCAGTCTCCAACTCGCCACCGGCACCGAGGACTTCGAGCCGCTGCTCCGGGCGACTCTCGACGCCCACCTGGGCGACGGGTGAACCGCCGGCTCACGCTCGCCGCGAGTGTGTCGGGGGCGGCGATCGTCGCCCTGGACGGCACCGTGCTGACGGTCGCCCAGCCGACCCTGCAGCGCGATCTGGGCGCCTCCTTCGCGGAGGTCCAGTGGACCGGCACCGGGTATCTCATCGCCGTCGCCTCCCTGCTCGTGTTCGCGGGACGCCTGGGCGACCGGTACGGGCACCATCGGCTGTTCGCCCTCGGCATGCTCGGCTTCGGGGCCGCGTCGGCGGGGATCGGGCTGGCGCCCGGGGTCGGCTGGGTGATCGGACTGCGGGTCGTCCAGGGGGTGTTCGGCGCGTTGCTGCAACCGGCGACGCTGGGGATGCTGCGGGCCGCGTATCCGCCCGACCGGCTGCGCATGCCGATCGCCGTCCGGACGAGCGCGATCGGCGTGGCGGCCGCCGTCGGGCCGCTCGTGGGTGGGGCGTTGGTCGCCTGGGTGGGCTGGCGGGCGGTGTTCTTCCTCAATGTCGTGCCCGCCCTGGTCTTCGGCGTGCTCGCACTCTCCGTACGGCGCCCGCGGCGGCCGAAGTCCTCCGCCGCGCTCGATCTCCCTGGCGCCCTTCTGCTCGCGGTGGCCCTCGCCTGCCTGGTCCACACCCTGGTCTCCGGCCCGACAGGCGCGAGTGCGCTCGGCCTGGTCGCTGCCGCCCTCTTCCTACGGCATGAGCGGCGCACGGCGGACCCGCTGCTGTCGCCGGACCTGATCCGCTCCCCGGCGGTCGGCTCGGCGCTCGGCATTCTGGTCGCCGCGTCGGCGGCGCTGTCAGGAACGCTGTTCGTGGTGACGTACGTCCTCCAGGACACGCTCGGTCTCGACCCGTTCCAGAGCGCGCTGCGCAGTGTGCCGCTGGCGGTGCTGATGGTGGCGGCGGCTCCGGTGTGCGCGGTGCTGCTGCGCCGGGCCGGAGCGCGGCGTACGACTGTGGCGGCCATGGTCGTGCTCGCCCTCGGGATCCTGGTCCTGTCCCGGGCGTCGGGCACCCTCGCCCTCTGCACCGGCTTCGCGCTGCTCGGGGCCGGGTTCGGCACCGTGATGGTGGCGGCCACGCATGTCGTCGTGCGGCAGGCAGCGGTCGCGTCGGCCGGGGTGGCGGGCGGGTTGCAGCAGACCGCGATGAATGTCGGGCCGACGGTGGGCGTGGCTGTCGTGACGCCGCTGATGGGGCTCGGACACGCGTTTGCGCTGGTCGTGCTCGTGGGGGTGGCCTTGGTCGGGGCGGTGGCGGGGCTCGCGTTGCCTGTGCTTTCCGCCACGTCGGGCGTCGATCATGCCCATCCGAGCGACCGTATACGCGTTCCTACGCGACCATGAGGTCTGAGGGCGTTGCGGCTGGGTATGCCGGACCGCACCTCGACGAAAGCGACGGAGGACACCGATGGCACTGCTGCGACAAGAGGTCGAACCCGACGAGGTGGGACTGGACCCGAAGGCGCTGGACCGCCTCGACCAGAACTTCGCCCACTACGTCGACGAGGGACGGCTTCCCGGGTTCCTCGTCGCGGTGACGCGCGGCGGACGCGTCGCCCATCTGGCCACGCACGGCCGGCGCGACATCGCGGCCGGGCTGCCCGTCGAGGCGGACACGCTGTGGCGGATCTACTCCATGACCAAGCCGGTCACCGCGGTCGCCGTACTGCTGCTGATGGAGGAGGGCAAGCTGTCGCTCGACGACCCGGTCGCCGCGCACCTGCCGGTCTTCGCCGACGTCCAGGTGTACGACAGTGGGTCAGGGGCCGACGTCAAGACCCGTCAGCCCGCCGGGCCGGTGCTGATCCGGCATCTGCTCACCCACACCTCGGGCCTGACCTTCGCCTTCTACCACTCCCACCCCGTCGACGCCCTCTACCGCGAGGCCAACCTGGAGTCGTCGGTGCCGCCCGGTGCCAACCTGGCCGAGACGATCGACGTGTACGCGAGCCTGCCGCTCCAGTTCGAGCCGGGCACGCAGTGGAACTACTCGGTGGCGTCGAACGTCCTGGGCCGGGTCATCGAGGTCGTGTCCGGGCAGTCGCTCGACGAGTTCTACCGGGAACGGATCTTCGGCCCGCTCGGGATGCCGGATGCCGGGTTCCAGGTCCCCGCCGAGAAGGCGGGCAGGCTGTCCGAGCTGTACGGGGAGACCGAGGGCGGCGGTATCGAGCCGATCCCCGGGCTGCCGCTGCACGGCCGGCCCCGGTTCCTGTCCGGCAGCGGCGGCATGGTGGCCGGCGCGTACGACATGCATCGCTTCATGGAGTTGCTGCGGCGCCGCGGCGAACTCGACGGGGTCCGTCTGCTCGCCCCGGAGACCGTGGACCTGATGACCTCCAACCACCTTCCCGGCGGCGCCGACCTGCGCTCCTTCGGCGCTCCCCCGCACAAGGAGCCCGGCAACGAGGGCGTCGGCTTCGGCTTCAACGTCTCCGTGGTGATCGACCCGGCCCGGACGCAGGCACCCTCGGGGCTGGGCACGTACGGCTGGAGCGGCGTCGCGACGACCACGTTCTGGGTCGACCCGAGCCGCGATCTGACCGTGCAGTTCATGACCCAGGTGCGGCCCCGGACCTCGCACACGATGTTCCCCGACCTCAAGAGGCTCGTGCACGAGGCCGTCACGGACTAGTCAGCTCGGACTGATCAGCTCAGACTGATCAGCTCAGCGTGAACTCGACGCCCTCCCGGGCGAGTTCGGTGAGCCACTCCTGCGAGCGCGCCGCGGTCTCGGCGGCGCGGTTCAGGCCGGGCGGCAGCGAGCCGTCCAGGATGTGCCGGACGCCGAGCGCGAGGGTGCGGGAGACACAGCGGGCCATCGCGCTCTCCTCCGCGTCACCGGTCAGGTCCAGGAGGTAGCGGCCCGACCACTGGTTCACCTCCAGCGACACCGCCAGCACCACCCGGTCCCGGTCGGCCTCCGTGGTCGGGTACCGGGCCGCCAACTCCTGCGCCAGAGCCGCGATCCGGGCGTCGTCACCCGCCTTCAGCTCCTCGAACACGTCGTCCCACGCCCGCAGCCAGCCCTCCAGACGCAGCGTGCCGCGGACGAAGGTCCGCGCCTTCCACGCGGGCGGCACTCCGTACTGCTCCACGAAGGGCAGGCTGTCGCGGTTGGGGTACACCTCGAAGGTCTCGCCGTCCACGACATGTTCCCGGGTCGCCTCCCAGGGCCGGTCGGCTACGGTCTCCGCGCCGTCTTCGATGTAACGGGCGGGCGAGCGCAGGGCGTTGAGAACTCCCGCGGGTGCCCAGCTGAAGCGGTACCTGAAGTCGTTCGGCACCGCGGGGACGCCGCCGCAGTACGAGGTGAGGCGGTACGAGGCCGCCGTGTCGTCGCCGATCGCCTCCCGGGCGCGGGCGACGAGGCTGTGCGCGAAGAGATGGTCGATGCCGGGGTCGAGACCGGCCTCGGTGAGCACGACGAGCCCGGCCTCCGTCGCCGCGGGCACCTGCTCGAGCACCGCCTGAGACACATAGCTGGAGCAGGCGAAATGCGCTCTCCCCCGCACGCAGGCGGCCAGGATCCCGGCGTGCTCGGGCGCGGGCAGCATCGATACGACGACGTCGCCGGGCGCCAGTTCGGCGGTGAGCGACTCCAGCGTGTACGTCCGAGGCTCGGCGCGACCGGTGAGGCCCCGTTCGTGGAGGGCCTCGGCGGCGCGCTTCTCGGTGCGGTGCCACAGCCGTACCCGCTCGGCGGTGTCGCACAGCGCCACCAGTCCGCTGCCCGTGGACAGTCCGGCGCCGATCCAGTGCACGGTACCGCTCGCCGGAACACGCTCACGCATCACGCAACTCCCCTTCCGCGATGCCGAGTTCACGGCAGGCCTGGTGGAACCGGTCCAGACAGCGCCCCCACGGCCCGCCGGTCTCGAACTCCAGCAGCTGGAGCACCAGGGACGCCGAGAAGTCGGTGCTGGACTCCCGCGGCAGCAGGGACGGCAGGTTGTCGATGGCGATGAGGTCCAGCGGGGGTTCCTTGTGCAGGCGGCGGACCGGGTCCGTCCAGTCGGTGACGCGGTCGTAGACCGGCAGCACGTTCAGCGGCGAGCCGACGTCGCAGGTGACGTCGCAGAGGGTGCGCAGACGGCGGGCGGGGTCGTCGAGGTCCTCGTCCCTGAGGAAGGGCGGGATGGGGGTGGTGGCGAGGACCGCGTTGACCATCACGTCGTGGTCGAGGAGGGCCCGGCGGTCCAGGTCGCGGGTCTCAGCGAGGTCCCAGGCGGACGGGTCGAGCCCGGCGACATGGAGGGCGACGCGCGCGCCGCGCCCGCTGCGGCCGAGGGCGCCGATCACCAGCGCGGTGAACGCCTCGCCGGGTGCCTGAAGCGCCTCGTCCAGCTCCTCCTTCGACGTGGGGCGCAGGGGTGCCCGGAGGCTGCCCCGGTGGTGGAGCACCGCCAGGGCCGCGCCCAGGTAGCCCGCCCAGAAACCGAAGGCGGCGAGGCGGCGGCCGTCGTCGTCCACCAGATACTCGAGGTCGAGGAGCTGGCCTCCCCCGGCGGCGAACCGGCGCAGCAGTTCCGCCGCGCCGGGCTGCCGCTTGTAGGCGTGCCCGAAGAAGATGTGCCGGTGGATCAACGTGCCCGGACCGTCCGGGAGTTCCTTCAGTCCGAGGACGACGGCGTCCTCGGGCGCCGACACCCACGAGCCCGGGGCCGCGACCCGGCAGCCGACGGCCTCGTACTCCTCGATCGGGAAGATCCGCTGCGGTGACTCCTCGACGGTCAGCACCGCTCCGCTGTCGATGAGCCGGCGTGCGTCGGACGGCACGATCGGGGTGCGGCGTTCGGTGGAGCGGACCTCGTGGCGCAGCCACAGGTGGAGCTCGGTCATACGAGATTGGCCTCCGGACGCGGGGCGTCGGCCGCGAACCGGCCGGCGCTGAGCGGGCTGACGTCCACGAAGGGTACGCGGCCCAGGTACAGGTCGCGGAGGACCTCGCCGACGGCGGGTCCCTGCAGAAAGCCGTGGCCGGAGAAGCCGGTCGCGTAGAGGAAGCGGGAGGGTGAAGTCGCCTCGCCGATCAGGGCGTTGTGGTCGGGGGTGTTCTCGTACAGGCCCGCCCAGCCGCCGGTGCGGCGCAGGTCGAGGAGGGCCGGGGCGCGGCGTCGCATGGCCTCGGCGAGGCGGGGGATCCAGCGGTCGTGGGGGTCGGTGGCGAAGCCGGGCCGCTCGTCGGGGTCGGACATGCCGAGGAGGAGGCCGGGGCCCTCGGTGTGGAAGTAGAGGCTGGTGCCGAAGTCGATGGTCATGGGCAGGTCGGGCGGAAGTCCCTGGACCGGCTCGGTGACGGCGATCTGGCGGCGTAACGGCTCGACCGGCAGCTCCACGCCGGCCATGGCGCCGACGGCCTTCGACCAGGCGCCGGCCGCGCAGATCACGGTGTCGGTGGTGATGCTGCCCAGGGTCGTGCGTACGGCGGTGATGGTGTCGCCGTCCCGTTCGATGCCGGTGACGTCGGTGTGGCGCAGGATCCGGGCGCCGTACTCGCGGGCGGCGGTCGCGTAGCCGTGGACGACGGACTCCGGCGTGCAGTGGCCGTCGTCCGGTGAGAACGCGGCCGCCAGCAGTCCGTCGGTGCTGATCAGCGGGGAGAGCCTGCCTGCCTCGGCGGGAGTGATCATACGGCTGGCCACGCCGAGGGAGTTCTGCAGCCGGACGCCCGCCTCGAAACCGGCGACCTGCTCGGGCGTCGACAGCAGGAACAGATAGCCGACCCGGTGCAGTCCGATGTCGGGGCCGACCTCCTCCTGGAAGCGGCCGAAGGCCTCCAGGCTGCGGGCGCCGAGCTGGATGTTGAGCTCGTCGGAGAACTGTGCCCGGACGCCGCCCGCCGCCTTGGAGGTGGATCCGGCCCCGAGTTCGTCCCGTTCGACCAGGACCACGTCCCGTACGCCGGCGCGGGCGAGGTGGTAGGCGATGCTCGTACCCATGACTCCACCGCCGATGACGACGACCCGGGCCTGCAGCTTCACGTGTGTGCCTCCTTGGCGGCGTGGATCACGGCCCGGGCGCGGCGACGCCGAGCAGCCCCCTGCCGGGTCTCCGGAGAAGCCCGGTCTCCAGAGAGGCCCGGTCTCCGGAGAGGAAGAGGACGTCGTCGGTCACTCCCTCTTCCTGTCCGGACCGGCGCCACGGCAATCAGGACCAGTGCGCCACGGCGTCCAGATGAGGCAGGTGATGGTCGAGGCGCTCCCGCTTCGTCCGCAGATAAGTGATGTTGCTCTCACACGGCGGGATGAGCAGCGGGACCTGCTCGGCGACTTTGATGCCGTGCTCCAGCAACGCCTCGCGCTTGCGCGGGTTGTTCGACATCAGGCGTACGGAGCGCACGCCGAGGTCGTCGAGGATCCGGGCGGCGACGCCGTAGTCCCGGGCGTCCACCGGCAGGCCGAGCGCGAGGTTCGCCTCGACGGTGTCCAGGCCCTCCGCCTGCAGCGCCATCGCGCGCAGCTTGCCGAGCAGGCCTATGCCGCGGCCCTCGTGTCCGCGCAGATAGACGACGACGCCGCGCCCTTCGGCGGCGACGGCGCGCAGTGCGGAGGCGAGTTGATCACCGCACTCGCAGTGCTGGGAGCCGAAGGCGTCCCCGGTCAGGCATTCGGAATGCAGCCGGGTGAGGACGTCGTCCGTGCCGATGTCACCGTGGACCAGGGCCACTTGCTCGTCACCGCGATCGTGGTCGAGATAGCCGACCGCGCGGAATTCCCCATACACCGTGGGCAGCGGCGCATTCACGACGCGCTCCACTCCCGTCCGCTGTGGAGACTTCGTGCCGAGTACGCCAATGTTTTCTGTCATGATCTGGTTCCTAAGCAGAGACGAAGGGCCATGAGGAAATGAGTGTTTCGGGATCGCGTTCGGCGGCACACGGGCTGTTGCCGGCGGACACCACGGAAGATGTACGCACGCGGGGGGCAGGCGTCTCACGGCAGGTCGCCGTCCTTCCCGTCGGAAGCTTCGAGCAGCACGGGCCCTTCCTTCCACTGGCCACCGACACGCTCGTCGCCTGTGCCGTCGCGCGGGAGATAGCCGCCGCGCACCCGGTGCACCTCCTTCCTCCGGTGACGATCTCCTGTTCGCACGAGCACGCGGCCTGGCCGGGGACCGTCAGCATCTCCTCCGTCACCCTTCATGCGGTGGTACGGGACATCGCGGCTTCGCTCCGCCGCTCGGGCGTCGACGCCCTGGTTCTGGTCAACGGGCACGGCGGAAACTATGTACTGGGAAACGTCGTTCAGGAATCCTCCGCGCAAGGAGAGTCGATGGCGCTGTTCCCGGCCGCGGAGGACTGGGAGACGGCGCGGGAGCGGGCGGGGGTGCGGACCTCGCTGCTCACCGACATGCACGCGGGGGAAATTGAGACCTCCATCCTTCTGCACGCTCATCCCGAATTGGTCAGGTCCGGTTATGAGACCGCTGATTTCGTCGCGGACGACCGGCGCCATCTGCTGACCCGCGGAATGTCCGCCTATACCGATTCGGGTGTCATCGGACGTCCTTCGCTGGGTTCGGCGGAAAAAGGGAAGGCGCTGCTTGAGAGCCTCGCGGATTCCTTCGGCGCGTGGTTGTCGTTGTTCACGGGTGACGTACGGGGGTAGCGCCGGCGGGCGACCAGGACGAGGACGCCGGGCAGGCTGGCCGCGAAGCTGAGCACGCCGTACACGACGGCGACGGCCAGTCCGCTGCTCGCGCCGAGTCCGGCGGCGCCGAACGCCCAGGCGGTGACGCCCTCCCGGGGTCCCCAGCCGCCGACGTTCAGCGGCAGGCCCATGGCGAGCAGGGCGAGCACCGCGATCGGCAGCAGTACGACGGCGGAGGCGCCGGAGCCAGCGACACGGGCGGCGAGCACGAACATCGCGATGTGGCCCGCCAGCACGACGACGGACGACACGACGATGCCGGGCCAGTTACGGCGGGACAGCAGACCCCGGCGTGCCTCGCCGAGCGTCGAACGCAGGGCACGCCCGCGGCGGGAGGGCGTGCGGTTCATCCGCAACGCCAGGACGACCGCGCTCGCGCCCAGCGCCGCGAACAGAAGCAGCGGCGCGAACTGCCGGGCCTCGGCCAGCACCGGCGACGGCATGGTCAACAGCACCGCGGCACCGACGAGGACCAACACGGCCTGTCCGGCGGCCCGTTCGAGTACGACGGCCCGTACCCCGCGGCCGAGGTCGCCCTCGCTCTTCCCGTGCCGCACCGCCCGGTGCACATCCCCGAGCACGCCGCCCGGCAGGGCCGCGTTCAGGAACAGCGCCCGGTAGTAGTCCGCCACGGCCGGCCCGAACGGCAACCGAATCCGCAGCCCCCGCGCCACCAGCGCCCACCGCCACGCGCTGAACACGGTGGTGACGACGCCGATCCCGACAGCCACAACCAACGTCACCACGTCGATCCGCCGCAGCCCGTCCAGAAAGACGCCAGTGCCCATACGCCAGAGCAGCACGCCAAGGATGGCAACACCGGCGATGGTCCCGAGGTGCGGACGGACGCGGCGCAGGAAGGTGGGGCGGGGGGTGGCGGCGGACGGCTCGTCGGCGACCGCCGGGCGAGCGTCACCGGCGGGGGTGGGCTCGGTGGCGGGGTGCGATTCGTCGACGGGAGCGGGGTCCGTCGTGGGCGATACCTCGACAGCCGTCCGGCACGCGCCGGCGACCGAGGCGGACTCCGTGGCGAGGTGAGGCTCGGCGACCGGAGCGCCATCCGCCGCAGGCGACACCTCCACAGCCGTCCGGCACGCGCCGGCGACCGAGGCGGACTCCGTCGCGGAGCGGACGTCGGCGGATGGAGTCGGTTCCGTCGCGGGCGACCCGTCGGCGGGAGCCCGGTGTCCGCCCGCGACCGCCGTCGAAGCAGTGCCGGAGTCTCGGTCGGTGGGCCGGTGAGGGGCGTGTGCCTTGTGTGTCTTCGCGCGGGTCTCGGCGGCCTGCCTCGCGGCGGCTCGCGGGGTGACGCGACGGCCCGTGCCGACGCGTACCACCGCGCGGACCCCCGCTGCCGCGCGGACCCTGACCACCCGCACCGCCACCTCGGCGGTCGCCGTCTGTGCGCTCATGCCGAGCCGCCCATCGGACGCGACAGCGCCAGCAGGTCGGTGTGGTGGACGATCACGTTCAACTCGCCCGCGGCGCAGGCCTCCAGGCGGTCACCCAGGTACGCGTCGGCGCGTTCCCGCAGTTCGGGGCGTTCCTCGACCGCCGCGCCGACCCAGCCGCGCAGCCACTGGGCGGTGAGGTCGGCCTCGTCGGGGCCGAGGCGCCAGGGGCTGGGGTGCAGATGGACCGTCGCGCCGCGTTCGGAGAACGCCTCGCAGGCGGCGGTGACCGCGTCCGGGCCGAGCAGACCGGCACGTCGCTGGTGGGCGTTGAACGCCTCCGCGATCTCCGTGTCCAGCGGGTGGGACGGCGTCAGTTCGACGCGTCCGGCGACGGAGAGCGTGAGCAGGGCCGGGCAGCCCGCGCCGGTGCAGGCGGCGGCGAGGGTGTCGATCTCCTCGCGGGTGAGGACGTCGAGAAGTGCGGACGCGGTGACCAGTGAGGCACCGGCCAGGGCGTCCGGGGTGAGCCGGGCGACGTCGCCGCGGCGCGACTCGACGGTGACGCGGCTGCCGTCGGCGGCGGAGCGCGGGGAGCCCACGGCGGCGAAGTGCAGGAGGTAGGGGTCGCGGTCGTGCAGGATCCAGTGCTGGGGGCCGTCCAGCCGGGGGGCCAGCCAGCGCCCCATCGAGCCGGTGCCGCAGCCCAGGTCGTGCACGACCAGCCCGCCGGCCCGCCCCGGCAGATTCGCCAGCCGGATCCGCAGCGGATCGAGCAACTCCCCCGCCCGCGCCAGCGCGTCCGCCCCTTCCCGCAGCTGAAGCCACTCGGGCGCGTACCGCGGCGACTCCGGCTCCTCAGGCGCGTCCTCCCGCAACCGCACGGTGGGCCGCTCGCCGGGCCGGGAGGCCACACCGGCGGCAGGACCGGCTCCGGGGATCACCTGGTCGGTGGATGCGGGACCGGAGCCGGGCATCACCTGCTCCGGCGCCTGGCCGACAGCAGCCGCCGACGCCGGTTCCGCGGCCCGGACGGCACTGCTCGCCCCGGCCTCCATCGAAGGAGCGCCCTGCCTCGCCGCGGCCGCCCCCGCATCCGCCGCGTGGCCACCCTGCCTCGCCCCGGACTCCGCCGATCGTGCCATGTGCCTCACCCCGGGTTCCGCCGTGGCCGAGGCATCCCGCGGGCCCGGCTGGGCCGGAATGCCTCCGCCGCGCTGGGTCGTCGCTGTCTTCCTCATGCCGCCCTCCTGGGTTCGTTCGGCAGTCGGCCCAGTACCGCGGCCAGGCTGCGGGCCGTGGTGGCCCAGCCGTCGAGGGCGGCGCGTCGCCCTCGGGCGGCCGCCTTGAGGCGGCGTCGTACATCGGCCTCGCCGAACCAGCCGCGCAGTTCGGCGGCGAGAGCCTGAGGGTCCTCCGGTGGGACGAGGATGCCGGGCACGCCGCCGTCGGGGGCGCGGCCGACGGCCTCCGGCAGGCCGCCGACGTCCGTCGCCAGCACCGGGATGCCGCGCGCCAGCGCCTCCGTCACCGCCATGCCGTAGGTCTCGGCGTAGGAGGTGAGGACCATCAGGTCGGCGGAGGCATAGCTCGCGTCGAGTTCGGCGCCGGCCTGCGGTCCCGCCAGCACGAGCCGGTCCTCCAGGCCGTACCGGGCGATGAGCGACCGCAGTCCGGCCACATACTCCGGGTCGTGGCTGAGCCCGCCCACGCAGACGCAGCTCCACGGCAGGTCGGCCACCGCGGCCAGCGCCTCCACCAGCCGGTGCTGCCCCTTGCGCGGTGTCACCGCGGCGACGCACAGCAGCCGGGAGACGCCGTCCGTGCCGGAGGCGAGGGGGGCGATGTCGGCGCCGGGGGCAGCGACATGGACCCGCTCGGGGGCGAGCCCGTGGTGGGAGACGAGGCGGCGGACCGCCCAGTCGGACGTGGCGATCACGGCCGGAACGGCCCGCAGCACAGTCCGTTCCCTGGCGTCCAGCTCCGCGGCCACGTCGGGCGTCAGACCCCGCTCGTCGCCGAGCGGCAGGTGGACGAGGACGGCGAGGCTCAGGCGTTCGGCCTCCGGGAGGATGATCTCGGGGACGCCGCAGGCGACCAGACCGTCCAGGAGGACGACCGTGCCGTCGGGCAACTGCCGCAGCGTGCGGGCGAGTTCCTCGCGCGCCGCCACCCCCGGCCGGGGCCAGCTGCCGTCCACGGTGTGCTTCTCGACCTGCCAGCCGAAGCCCGGCAGGTCCAGACACAGTCGCCGGTCATAGGCGTTGCCGCCGCTCGGCTGGGCCGGGTCGTCGACGCCGCCGGGCATGAAGAAGTGCACGGAACGCAGGGACATGGGGATGATCTCGGCGTTCTTCAGGGCGGAGTGCTGTACGGGAACGTATTCGAGCCGCCGGGGCTCCAGAGCCCTGTCGGTCGAGGACTCCATGGTCGTGTCGGTCACAGGGCACGCTCGTAACTCGCCCAGGCGACATGCGACTCGTGCAGCGTGACGGTGAGGCCCGCGAGACCCCGGGCGCCCTCGCCGAGCGCGCCCTTCTCGATGCGCTCGGCGAGCCGGTCGGCGATGACCTTGGCCAGGAACTCCGTGGAGGTGTTGACCCCCGCGAAGTCCGGCTCGTTGTCGAGGTTCCGGTAGTTCAGCTCGCTGACTACGGCACCGAGCTCCTGGGTCGCCAGTCCGATGTCGACGACGATGTTGTCGTCGTCCAGCTGCTCGCGCCGGAAGGTGGCGTCCACGAGGAACGTCGCTCCGTGCAGGCGCTGCGCGGGTCCGAAGACCTCGCCGCGAAAGCTGTGGGCGATCATGATGTGATCGCGGACGGTGATGCTGAACAACGGACGACCCTCCAGGTGCGGCGCGTCTGGTCCCCGGCCGATCGCCGCCGGGGATGTCGTGTAGTACGGCTGTCTGCCATGCCTTGTTCAGCGAACCTGTTCCCCTTTTTGGGAGGTCAGGCGCGCTTGCCGTCCCGCATTGAACGATTCGTCAGGTCGGGTCGCCGTATCGGACCCGGTGGCACAGGGCCGGGATCTCGCCCGAGGCCAGCCGTGGCAGCACGTCCGGGAGTTCCTCGAAAGCGCTCTCCCCGGTGACGAGGGCGTCGAGCGCCGGGTCGGCGAGCAGGTCCAGGGCGAGGGCGAGCCGGTCGGCGTAGGTGCGGCTGGAGCGGCGGGCCGGGGAGACGGTGCCTACCTGGCTGCTGCGGATGACCAGGCGCCGGGAGTGGAAGGCCTCGCCGAGCGGGAGGCTGACCTGCCGGTCCCCGTACCAGCTCAGTTCGAGGACCGTGCCCTCGTCGGTGAGGAGTTCCAGGGAGCGGGTGAGGCCCTGTTCCGTGGCGCTGGCGTGGACGACCAGGTCGCAGTCGCCGAGGGCGTCCGCGGGGGCGGCGAAGCCGACGCCGAGTGCCTCTGCCACCTTGGCCCGCGCCGGGTCGGCGTCGACCAGTTGGACGCGTACGCCGGGGAAGCGCGCCAGCAGCGCGGCCACCGAGCAGCCGACCATGCCGCCGCCGACCACGGCGATCCGGTCGCCGACCAGGGGCGCCGCGTCCCAGAGCGCGTTCACGGCGGTCTCCACCGTGCCGGCGAGCACCGCGTGCGAGGCGGGCAACGACTCCGGCACCACGGTGACGGCGGCGGCCGGGACGACGTACCGCGTCTGATGCGGGTAGAGGCAGAAGACCGTACGACCGACCAGTGCCGTCGGCCCCTCCTCCACTACGCCGACGTTGAGGTAGCCGTACTTCACCGGGCCGGGGAACTCGCCCTCCTGGAACGGTGCTCGCATCGCCGCGTACTGGCTTTCGGGCACGCCGCCGCGGAACACGAGTGTCTCCGTGCCACGGCTCACGCCGGAGAAGAGCGTGCGTACCAGTACTTCGTCCGCGCCGCATTCCGGCAGGTCCACCTCGCGTATCTCACCGAGCCCAGGCGAGTTGAGCCAGAACGCGCGTGCGGTGCGGTTCATCGGAATCCTCCTGAACGATCGGGAAGCTGTTCACGTACGGAGAGGTGCACAGGCCGCGCACAACGTAGCGGCGATGATCGACTCTGTCACACGGCCGGAGGATGTTCGGTGGCCCTGAACCACACTTACGACGCGAGGCTCGTCCAGCAGGAGACCGCTCTGGGAGCGGGTGTGCAGATCCTTGTGCTGACCCTGCTCGGCACGGCGATCGGGATGGGGCCCGCGGGCTGGCTGACCGGACTCGCCTTCGCCATCGCCACCTGGGCCGTGCTCTCCCGGGCCCTGCACCGGTCCCGGTTGCAGTCCTTCGGTCCCGCCAACCGGGTCACCCTCGGCCGCTCCATCCTCGTCGGCGGTGTCACGGCCCTGGTCGCGGACTCCTTCCAGAGCCCGCCGCCCATCACGCTCCTCGTCGGACTCACCGCGGTGGCCCTGATCCTCGACGGAGTCGACGGCAAGGTCGCCCGCCGCACCGGCACCTCGACGGCGCTCGGCGCCCGCTTCGACATGGAGGTCGACGCGTTTCTGATCCTGGTGCTCAGCGTGTACGTGTCCATGTTCCTGGGCCCGTGGGTGCTGCTGATCGGCGCCATGCGGTACGCCTTCGTCGCCGCGGCCCGCGTCTGGCCGTGGCTCAACGCCCCGCTCCCGCCGAGCACGGCCCGCAAGACGGTGGCCGCGCTCCAGGGCGTGTTCCTGCTGGCCGGCGCCTCGAAGCTGCTGCCGTACCCGGCGACGTTCGGCATCGTCGCGCTGGCGCTGGGGCTGCTGGTGTGGTCGTTCGGGCGCGATGTGCTGTGGCTGTGCCGGACGGCGCGGATCGAGAAGACACCGCGCCAGGAGGCCACCGCGGAGGTCCGGGAACCCGAGCTCGCAGCCCGCTGACCGCTCACCCGCGACGCGGCAGCAGTCCGACCGCCGCGACCAGCACGACCGCCAGCACCAACCAGAGCACAGCCGGATACAACCCGCCGACCAATCACCCCCGACGCGGCAGCAACCCGACCGCCGCGAGCGGTACGGCGGCCAGTACCAGCCAGGGCACAGCCGGGTGCAGGCCGGTGTCCAGCAGGGAGCCGGTGGCTGAGCTGCCGGCCAGGACGATCAGGCCGGACACCGATGACAGGGCGCCGGTGTAGAGGCCGAGCCGCCCGTCCTCCGCCAGGTCGGGGACCCAGGCTCGGGCGACGGGCGCGACGAGCATCTGGCCGAGGGTGAGGAGCACCACGAAGCCCGCGGCGGGCAGCAGTCCCGTGATGCCGGTCCAGCCGGCGGGCCGGGCGGCGGCCACGACCGCGAACCCGGCGGCGATCAGCAGCAGTCCGGCCACCATCGACCGGCGCATCTCCAGCCGCTCCCCCACCCAGCGGGTGACCGGCAGCTGGGCCGTCACCACCAGCAGCGACGACAGCGCGAACAGCCAGGCCAGCGGCGCCTGCGAACCGGCCGCGCGCTCCACCTCCGCGGGCAGGGCCAGATAGAGCTGGTTGTAGGCGAGCAGATAGGCGCCGTATCCGCAGCACAGCGCGAGGAAGCGGCGGTTGCGCACCAGCAGCTTCATACCGCCCCGGAACTCGACGCGGGTCCGCCCCGGGATGTGCTGCGGCAGCAGCCACGCATGCCCGGTGAGGACGAGCACGAAGATTCCCGCTCCGGCCAGACAGACCGTACGGAAGTCCACCCCCAGCAGCAGCCCGCCCAGCAACGGCCCCACGAACGCGCCCGCCTGCCCGGCCACGGTGAACAGCGCCAGCACGCGCGTGCGCGAGCCGCCACCCGACTCCTCCCACACCACCGCCTGCCGCGCGACCTCGGACTCCACGGCCGGCGAGAACAGCGCGGCGGCGAACCCGATGAGCAGCACGGCGCCGATGACCGACCAGGTCTCCCGCGCGTACCCGAGCCACACGAACCCGGCGATCCGCAGCACGCATCCCGCCAGCACGACGGGCCGGATGCCGTACCGGTCGGCCAGCGCCCCGCCCACCACGAACAGCCCCTGCTGGCTGAAGGTCCGCAGGCCCAGGACGAACCCGACCAGCCAGCCCGCCAGGCCGATCGCCTGCCCCAGGTGCTCGGCGAGGAAGGGCAGGACGGCGTAGAAGCCGATGTTGAAGGCGAGTTGGGTGAGGATCAGCAGCCGCAGCAGCGGAGACAGGCGGGTGCGTGGCGCGAGCGTCCGCGTGGTCATCGTCCGGGTGGTCATGGGGTTTCCGTTCCGGAAGCAGCCAACTCCCTTTGTTTCAAAGACTGTTGGATCACAGGCTGTTGGATCACCTTGATACGGGCCGCGGTCACCGCGAGTGCCCCGAGCAGGGCGAGTACGGCGGCGGGGGCGAGGACCGCCCAGGAGGCGCGTTCGGCGTAGGGCTGGTTCTCGGCGAGCAGCAGGCCCCACTCCGGGGACGGCGGCTGGGCGCCGAGGCCGAGGAAGGCGAGCGAGGCGAGGGCCAGGGCGGTGCCGGGCAGGCGCAGCAGGGCGTGCCGGGTGACGGGTGGGAGGACGGCGGGGAGCAGGTCGCGGCGGAGCACATACCAGCGGTCGGCGCCGAGGGCACGGGTGGCGGTGATGTGGAGGGCGGCGCGTTCCTGCCGCAGCAGCGCGGAGGTGTGGGCGGCCAGCGGCGCCCAGGCGACGGCGCTCACGGCGAGCGCGGGCGTGAGCGTGCCGCTGCCCGCGACGGCGGTGACGAGGAGCGCGAGGAGGACCGGCGGCACGGCGTTGACGGTGTCGACGAGCGGCCCGGACATCCGGGGCACCAGTCCGAGGAGTACGCCGGTCAGCAGCGCGACGGCGCCGATCGCGAGGGCGAGCAGCAGGGTGTCGAGGGCGCCGTGGCCGACGCGGGCGAGTACGTCCCGGCCGAGCGCGTCGGTGCCGAACGGGTGGGCCGGGGACGGTGGTTGGAGGCGTTGCCCGGTGTCGAGGGCGAGCGGGTCGCGGGGCAGGCCGAGCGCCACGACGCCGAGGAGCAGGCCGCCGTAGACGAGGGGAAGGATGGCGCGGGTCGGCGGGGCCGGTCGGTGCAGGGAGGTCAGGGCGCTGTCGCGCAGGGCGGGGCCGGTCAGTCGGCGGGTGAGGAGGCTCGCGGCGCCCGCGGCCACGGCGGCGAGCAGGACGAGGGCGAGCGTGCCGGCCTGGAGGACGGGGAGGTCCTGGGCGAGGGCGGCCTGGAGGGTGGTGCGGCCGAGGCCGGGGATGTCGAAGATCTGCTCTACGGCGACGGAGCCGCCGGTCAGGCCGACGACGAACAGGCCGGTGTTCGGCAGCAGTCCGGGCAGACAGCGGCGCAGCGCGTGCCGGGCGATCCGCCCCTGGGGTATCCCGCGGGCGTCGGCGGCCTGCGCCCAGGGCTCGGCGAACGCGCCGGGCAGCAGGTCGTCGAGGAGCCGCCCGAGCACGGCCCCGGCGGGCAGACCGAGGGCGAGCGCGGGCAGCACCGTGTTCTGGGGGCCGTACCAGCCGAGTGCGGGCAGCCAGCCCAGCTGGACTCCGACGACCGTCGCGAGCACGGACGCGATGAGGAACTCGGGCAGCGCGGCGAGGACGGCGGAGCCGCTGCCACCCGTGCGCCGCCGACGCCGGCCGCGTCGCAGGGTGCGGGCGCAGATGATCCCGGCGGTGAGGACGGCGACGGCGAGCGACACCGCCATCAGCAGCAGGGACACGCCCAGCGCCTGCAGCACATCGGGCATGACCTCGTTGCCCGACAGCCACGACCGCCCCGCGTCCCCGCGCCACAGCCCGCCCAGCCACTGGCCGAGCAGATGCAAGGGGCCCGCGTCCAGGCCGAGTCGGTCGCGGATGTCCGCCAGCACCTCGGGCGTGGGGTCACGGTCGGCTGACCGGGCCTTGAGCACGGTGAGCGCCGGGTCGGTCCGCGCCAGCCACGGCAGCAGACCGATCACGCACACCAGGGCGAGGGCGAGTCCGGCCCGCCACAGGAGCGTGGCCGCGTGCTGCCGCATCCGTCAGCGCCGGGTGCCGGTGCCGACGAGGGTGCGCTCGTACGGGTCGAGGAGCGCCCCGCTGACCGAGGAGCCCACGCCGGTGATGATCTGCTGGTGGACCAGCGGAACGACGGCGTCGGTGCCGAGGATCGCCGCCTCGGCCGCCATCGCCGCGTCCTGCCGCTCGTCGGTGTCGGCAGTGCGCTCGGCCTTCGCCACCGCCGCGTCGACGCGCTTGTCGCACAGCTGGGCCATGTTGTAGCCGCCGTCGCAGGTGTAGTCGCTCGCGAGTACGGCCACGGGGTCGCCGGTGTCGACGAGCGTGTTGCGGGCGAGCACGACGGCGTCGAACGTCCCGTCCAGCGCGTCGCTCTCCAGTCGCGAGTACTCGCGCACCTCCAGCTCGACTGTGAACCCGGCCTTCTCCAACTGCTGCTTCACCACCTGGGCGACTTCCGGGAGTTCGGGCCGGTTGTCGTACGTGGCGATGGTGACCTTCGCTCCGTCCGGTGCCGCGGCCTTCGCGCGCCCGACCGGCTGGGTCCGCTTGCCCTCGGCCCAGGTCACGGCGGGTCCGTAGATGCCGGCGCCGGCGTCGGCGTATCCCTCGTAGACGCCGTCGGCGAGCGCGGAGGTGTCGAGGGCCGCGCGGGCGGTGGCACGCAGCTTCGGATCCTTGAAGGGGCCGGACGCGGTGTTGAGCTGCAGGCTGGTGGTGCGAGTCGTCGCCGTGGCCTTGCGGGTGTCCTCGTCGAGGGTCGCCGCCTGGGCGACCGGAAGCGCCTCGGCGAGGTCGGCCTCGCCGGTGCGCAGGGCGCTGGTGCGGGCGGTGCCGTCGGCGATGAACTTCACGTCGACGCCGGAGGCCTGGGCGCGGCCGCCCCAGTAGTCGTCGAACCGGTCGAGGGTGGCGGCGGTGCTGCCGGTCACCTTGGTGAGCTCGAAGGGTCCGGTGGCGGTGCCCACCGGGTCGACGCGGTCCTTGCCGTCGTACGCCTTCGGGGAGAGCACGGCGAGGCTGGGGCTGGACAGACGCAGCGGAAGGACGGGGTCGGGGTCTTCGGTGGTGATGCGGACGCCGGTGCTGCCCTCGGCCTTCGCGGTGAGCGTGACGCCGGAGAGGGCGGCGGGTTCGGGCTTGGTCTGGGTGGCGTGGGTGAGGGATTCGGCGACGGTGGACGGGGTGACGTCGGTGCCGTCCTGGAAGGTGGCCTCGCGCAGGGTGAACAGCCAGGTGCGGTCGTTCTCCTGCTTCCAGGACGCGGCGAGCGCGGGGGCCGCGGAGCCGTTGGCGTCCAGGGCGGTCAGGCTCTCGGTGACGCCGAGCCGGCTGAGGATCGTGGCGTCGCCACCGTGCGGCGAGAGGTTCTCCGCGGGCGGGAAGGCGAGGGCGGCCCGGAGCCGGGAGCCGGAGTTCGCGTCGTCGTCCGCGGAGTCGCCGTTGGAGGCGAAACAGCCGGTGAGGACCGGGACGAGCAGCAGGGCGGCGAGGACACGGCGCACGCGGGTCACCGCCCCATCGGTATCTCGAAGTGCACGATGCCCTGACCGCCGCCGGCGTCCTCGCGCTCGTCGTGCACGATCTTCCCCAGCGACCGCCAGAAGCCCTCCGCGCCCGGCACCGCGGGATCCGTGTGCAGATAGACGGCCCGGTATCCGCCGTCCGCCACCGCGAACGCCGTCAACGCGCCGACGAGCCGCCGGGCGAGCCCGCGCCTTCGGTGCTCGGGGCGGACGTACACCCGACGGGCCTGCGCCGTCTCACCGGACGGAAAGCGCTCGGCGACATGCCGCGGATTCGGCGGGTGGGCCGGGCCCCGTGCGTCGAGCGCGGCCGTGGCGACGACCTCACCCTCGTCGTCGACCGCCACGAGCAGGGTGTGGCGGGCCGGGGCCAGATAGGCGCCGGCCAGGTCGATGATGTCGGCGTGCCAGCGGGGCACGTATCCGCTACCGAAGTCTCGGTACACGGTGTCGAGCATCACGGCTCGCGCACCGTCCAGGTCGTCGGGGCCTGCCGCCCTGATGCTGTAGTCGCGCACTTGCACATCATATGCATTAAGCGCGCGTGGTGATCACCGGGCCCCGAGCTGATCGGTGATCACCGGTCCGACGCGAGAAACCCCGCGACGGCCGCGGCGCACCCCTCGGCATCATCGAGCCAAGGAAAGTGCCCGGCCTTCGTCTGTACGACCGTCCGCGCATCCGGGAACAGCGCGGCGAACTCCGCCATCACCTTGGGCGGAGCGGCCATGTCGACCTCACCGGCGAGCACGAAGACAGGTGCCCCGACGTCGGCGAGGGCCTTGCGGGTCGCGTCCGGGGTGAAGGCGCCCTCGGCACCGAAGGCGGCCATCACCTCACCGTTGTCCTCCGCGTCCGAGGCGGCCTGGTGGGCGCGGGCGGTGTCGTCCCAGCGGCCGTAGGAGAAGGGCGCGATCGCCTGCCAGCTCGCGGCGGTGGGCCTGCCCGCGACGATCTCCTCCAGCGCCGCGAACGCCTCCGGGAACCACGGTTCACCCCTGCGCAGCTCCGCGATCTCCCGTCGGTCCTCACCGGTGATCGGAATACCGACGGCCCGCACACTCGGCGTGATCAGCACGAGCCTGCCGATCCGCTCGGGGTGGCGAGCCGCGTACTGCACCGCGAGGTTCGCGCCTCCGCAGTGGGCCAGCAGATCGACGCGGTCGAGGCTGAGGTGCGCCCGAAGGGCCTCGACGTCGTCGACCATGCGGTCACAGCGGCAGCCGGCCAGGTCCGTCGGGGTCGCCGACTCGCCGGTGCCGCGGAGATCCAGCCTGATCAGCTGCCGGTGCGCGGAGAGGCCGCCCAGATCACCGAGGTAGGAGGACGCGGCCGGGCCGCCGGGCAGGCAGAGCACGGGCGGGCCGGTCTCTCCGGACACGTGGAAGGCGAGCGTGGTTCCGTCTGGTGCGGAGAAGGTCGGCATGGGCGCGAGCGTGACAGGGGGATCGGGACGCGGCAAACGAATTGCCACGGCCGCACGAGGGCGCGGGACAGCCTCTATGTGTCGTGGCAAAGCCGGCCGAGTGTGTTCCTGACCGAGGGCGGGACCGTCTCCGCGTAACCGCAGCTCTCCATGTAGTACCGTGTACTACATGGAGACGACCGCGCGCGAGTTCAACCAGAACGCCTCACGGATCCTCGCCGCCGCTGAGCGCGGCGAGTCCATCACGGTGACCAAGAACGGGCGGCCGGTCGCCATACTCTCTCCAGTCGGCGACCAGGGCACACCGGTCCCCGCGTATCCGACGGACCCCATGGGTGAGGACGACGAGGCGCCCGTGTTCCACAGCGGCACGCCCGTGGACTGGTCGGCGGGCCGTGGTGAGTACCTGGAAGGGTTCGGGGCGTGACGGTACTGATCGCGGACACGTCGGGGCTGTACGCGTACTACGACGGCAGCGAGCCAGAGCACAAGGAGTGCCGCACGGCAGTGGCCGCCGCCTCTCACCTGGTGGTGACGCCGCTGGTGCTGGCCGAACTCGACTATCTACTGACGACACGAGTCGGTCCCGAGGCCGCGCAAGGGGCCCTGTCCCACATCCGTGACCGCGTCGCCGTGCGCCGGTACACGGTGCCCGAGGTCGAGCCGCATCTCTCTACCGCGCTGGTGACCATGCGGCGGTATCCGCAGATCGGGCTCACGGACACCATGAATGTCGTCATGGCGTCTGAGTACCGCACCGACGCAATCCTCACGCTGGACCGCCGCCACTTCCGGGCGGTACGCCCACTGACCGGGCATACCGCGTTCCATATCTGGCCGGACGACCTGTGAACAAGGCTCCGGGCCGAGTTCCACCGGGGCCCCGGCGTCCGCCTCGAAGAGCACGGCTCGGCGCACGGCGCGGATGCCGTCGCTCCGGCGTGTACGCAGGAGGCCGACTTCCTCGTAGGCTCCAAATTCGTACGGGACACAGAGGAGGCTGAGGTGGCCGAGACGACGGTGGCTGCGGTGATGGCCGAGTTGGCCGAGCTCGAGGACCCCAAGGCGCGCGAGGTGAACGAGAGGCACGGGGACGATCACGGTGTGAACCTCAGCAAGCTGCGTGCGCTCGCGAAGCGGCTGAAGACACAGCAGGAACTCGCGTGCCGGCTCTGGGAGACGGATGACACGGCGGCGAGACTGCTGGCGCTTCTGATCTGTCGCCCGAAGGCCTTCGGGCGGGACGAGTTGGACACCATGCTGCGCCAGGCGCGCGCACCCAAGGTGCACGACTGGCTCGTGAACTACGTGGTGAAGAAGAACCCGCACTCCGAAGAGCTGCGGCAGACCTGGTCCGCCGACCCCGATCCGGTCGTCGCGAGTGCCGGCTGGGCGCTGACCACCGAGCGCGTGGCGAAGCGGCCCGAGGGCCTCGACCTCGCAGGACTGCTCGACATCATCGAGGCGGAGATGAAGGGCGCCCCGGAGCGCCTGCAGTGGGCGATGAACCACTGCCTGGCCCAGATCGGCATCGAGCACGCCGAACACCGCGCCCGCGCCCTCGACATCGGTGAGCGCCTGGAGGTGCTCAAGGACTACCCCACTTCCCCGGGCTGCACCTCTCCGTTCGCGCCCGTCTGGATCACCGAGATGGTGCGCCGACAGCACGAACGGCTGTGACCCTTGCGGAAGCGGCCGGGCGCGATGCCGTACTCACGGCGGAAAGCCGCTCCGAACGCGAATTCCGTCGAGTAGCCGACCTGACGGGCGATCGCCGCCAGCGGCGCATTCGTTTCCCGGAGCAGACGGGCCCCATAGCGCAGACGCCAGCCGGTCACGTACGTCATGGGCGGTTTTCCCACCAGCGCGGTAAATCGCTTGGTGAACGCTGTCCGCGACATTCCCGCCGTCCGGCCGAGTTGCTGTACCGTCCACGGCTTGTGCGGGCTCGTGTGGATCTCACGCAGCGCGACAGAGATGGCGGGATCGCCGATCTCCGGCCAGTGCGCATCTCGATTCGACTCCAGCCATTGGCGCAGGACGTGGGTCATCAGGAGGTCCAGTGGCGCGGGGCGGATCACCCCGCCGCCCGGTGGCGACACCACGAGGACCTCGGGTAACGCTCCGAGACAGGGGTGCACTTGCCCAAGGTCGAGCCAGTATGCGCCGGAGAGGAACTCGACGTCGGCCGGATCGGGACCGTGCGGGTCCTCGCTCATGACCGCTGGGGGCAAGTCCTTGAGCAGGCATGGTTCGTGGCTGAGTCCGTGCTCGGCGCCGAACGGGGCGAGAACGACGTCGCCCGTCCTGAGCGCACGTGGCCGGCCGGTGGCCGTGATCAGCCAGGCGCTGCCCCGCAGCAGGATGTGGAACCCGCTGTCCGCGAAGGCGGGGAATCGCATGCCCCAGGAGCCCGACTCCTTGACCCGGCAGGCCTCGGCACGCCCGATCCGCACGCTGTCGATCACCTCACTGAGGATGTCCATACCGGCGGATGCTCTTTCGTGTGCGTCGGGCCCGGTACGGCCCGGGTCCACCTCTGCCGCCACAGCCTACGAAGGCTGGTACGGCCCGCACTTGAACCTCAGCGCCATCCCGGCGGAACCTGAACGCCACAACTCGGCGTCGGAGCAAGGAAAGCAGGGAGAAGGAGTACGAGGGGATCGGCCGGCGATGAACAGCACGGGAGCGGAGGCCGACGGGGCGCGCGGGGCGTTCGCCCTGGACTCCACCAGCCCGGGCGCCGCACCGCACGGATTCGACGCCTTCCGGCGCGGGTGGCGGACACAGCTCGGCGACGGCTGGCCGATGCCGACCTTCAGCCCGGCCACGACCGGTGACTTCCGGGTCAGGAGCCGCGTCGCCAGGGTGCGCGACGTGGGAATCCTCGATCTCTACGGCGCGTCGGCCATCCGGACCGCGGGCGGCCGGCACAACCACAGGGATCACGTGCGGGTGTACGTGGTGCGGCGCGGCGCATGGACCGTGGGCGGCCCAACCGATCGCGGCGAACAGACCGTGTCGGCCGGGCAGTTCCTCATCCGGCGCTTCGAGCGGCCCTCGTCCTTCGAGGCGCCGCCGCACACCACGGCGAAGATCCTCACTCTGCTCTCCGGTGCGCTCACACCCCTGCTCGGGGACGAGAGCGTCACCGGGCCGGCGGACTCGCCCGAGGTGCGCCTGCTGGTGGCCCACACGAACATGGTCCACGCCACCATCGCCGACCTCGTTCCGGCCGGTGTGCACGCCGCTCACAGCGCTCTGATCGAGCTGGCCAAGGCGGTGGCGGTAGGCCGGTTCGACGACGTGGAACCCAGGCTGGCGCCCGCGCTCGCCCAAGCCGCGAAAGACCTCGCGGACACCCATCTCGCGGATCCCGAGCTGTCCGCGGCGATGCTGGCACGTGAACTCAACGTCTCCGTACGCACGTTGCAGCGGGCGTTCGCCGCGACGGGAGACTCGGTGAGCGCCTACGTCCGTCACCGGCGGCTGGAAGAAGCCCGGCTCGCGCTCACCGCGCCGTCCGACCGACTCAGCGTCTCCGAACTCGCCGCCCACTGGCACTTCGCCGACAGCAGCCACTTCATCCGCGCCTTCAAGAAGCAGTACGGCCAGACACCCACCGAGTACGCCCGCTCGACCGGATGTGGGCCGGCAGTTCCCGACCGCTGACACGAGCCGACCGTGTACGCACGCGTATGAATCCACATCACCGGACCGGCCTCCGGCAACTATGCGCTCCGCTATGCTCGGCCCCGTTCAAGGTTTCAAGCGAATAATGACCGGCGTTGAGAAATCCGCCGGGAAGGAAACGTGAGAGAGCGCGTGATATCGGGAGGCAGCGATCATGAGGCCGGGACGCATGCGCAACGCGGCTCAGGGCGGCTGATCGCCGGTCGATATCTGCTCCACGACATCCTGGGCAGAGGCGGCATGGGCACGGTCTGGCGGGCCCACGACCAGTTGCTGGATCGCCCGGTCGCCGCCAAGGAACTCCACATCCTCACCCACGGCGACGAGGAGCACCGCATACGGGTGCGCCGCGCGATCCGCGAGGCTCGCGCGGTCGCGCGGGTGCCGCACCCGCATGTGGTGGGCATCCACGACCTGGTCGAGGCCGAGGACCGGCTGTGGATCGTCATGGAACTCGTCGAGGGGCCGTCACTCGCCCACCAGGTCGCCCGGACCGGACCGCTCACACCACAGCACACAGCCGCCCTCGGTCTGCAACTGATCGACGCGCTGGACGCCGTACACGCGGCCGGCACCCTGCACCGCGACGTCAAGCCCGCCAACGTCCTGCTGCGCCGCGACGGCAACGCCGTCCTCACGGACTTCGGCATCGCGGCCCTGGACGACGGCGAGTTGCTGACGACCACCGGCGAACTGGTCGGCTCCCTCGAGTTCATGGCGCCCGAGCGGGTCATGGGGTCGGAGGTCGGCCCGGCCTCCGACCTGTGGTCACTGGGCGCGACCCTCGCCACGGTCTGCGGCGAGCAGTCCCCGTTCCGCAGGCCGGCACGGCCCGCGACACTGCACGCGGTGGCGTACGAGGAGCCCGTCCTGTCGGAGCTGCTCGGCCCGTTGCGCCCGGTCGTCGAGGCGCTGCTGCGCAAGTCCCCGGACGAGCGTCTTTCGGCGGCGGGCGCGCGTTCCGCTCTGTGGCGTGTCGCCGCGGGAGAGGCGGACGCCGGCCCACTGCCGTCACCGACCTTGCGCGTGCTCCGGCCCTCGGCTCCGTTGACCGACGCGGACACCGTGACCAGTGGTCAGGAGCGCCTCGTACCGGCCGGGATGACCGCGCAGACGGCGCTGCACACCACGTCACTGAGACCTCAGCCCCAGCGGTCGTCCCGATCGCGGGGCCCCAAGCGGCTGTTATGGGCCGTGGCCGGTACGACGGTCCTGGCGGCCGGCGTGGGCGGCGGGCTCTTCCTCACGGGAGTGCTCCCGCTCAAGGAGGACCCGAAGACGAAGACCGTCAGTCGGGTTGTCCAGTCGACCACCGGCTGGCAGGGGGTATCCGGGGTGACTGTCCAGCGAGGAGACCGGGTAAGTGTGCGGTTCGCTTCGGGAGAGTGGACGGTCGACTACCGGAACATCCCCGTGACCGGGCCAGCCGGTTACAACGCTGAGATCGACAGGTCGCTGGACGGGGCGAAGGACTGCAAGATCAAGCCCACGGCGCCGTTCGGCACCCTGCTGGCACGCCTCTCGGGTGGGCAGGACACTCCCGTCCACGTCGTCGGTCAGAAGCTGACCTTCCAGGCGGCCAGGAACGGCACCCTGCAACTGTCGATCAACGACGGCGAGGGCTGCCTCCAGGACAACAGGGGCACGCTGACCGTGCGGGTGAGCGTCACGCACCAGCCTTGAAACGGCGACGTCAGTGACGTTGCGGTCAGACGAGCAAGGTTCCATATGCGGTGATGACCGCTGATCCGCTGACCTCGACCGTGTGCGGGCGCTGACCGGTGGCGTCCGCTCTGGCGGACATGTGCGACGGTCGCCCCATCTCGACTCCTTGCAGGATCTCGATCTGCTGTCCGAACGGGACGAGGCCGTACCGTGCGAGGTGGACCGCGAGTGGTCCGGCGGCCGATCCCGTCGCCGCGTCCTCGGCCACGCCGTAGGCCGGTGAGAACATCCGCATCCGCCACCGGGTTCCCGACCCGGCGAAGCAGATGGCGGCCATGTCCGGATGCCGTGCCAGCGCGCGCAGATCGGGTTGGACCCGGGAGAGGGCCGCCTCACTGCCGACTCCGACATAGACGTGCCGTGGCCCGTTGCGGTAGGCGTCCACCGGAAGGGTGGAGGACTTGATGCCGAGCGCGTCGAGGAGGTCGTCCCGCAACCGGTACGGCTCCCAGACGGGGACGGGCTGACGCATGCGGGCCGAGACGGTCCCGTCACTCGGGTACTGGAGGTCGACCGGGATGGTGCCGGCCGCCGTCTCGAGCCGCAGCCCGCTGCGCGCGGTGGACTCGCCGAGCACGGCCGCGGTGCCCAGCACCGGGTGTCCGGCGAACGGCAGTTCATTGACCGGGGTGAAGATCCGGACCCGCCGGTCCCCGTCACCCTGGGCGGGGAGGACGAACGTCGTCTCCGAGAGGTTCATCTCACGGGCGATCAGTTGCATCCTGGCGGCCGGAATATCGGCGGCGTTCAGGAAGACGGCCAACGGGTTGCCTTCCAGGGCCACCGTGGTGAACACGTCGACGATCACGTAGTCGTGCATCTTGATTGAGGTCAGTCCCCGTTGTTGGTGGTCAGTCCCTTGCCGCTGCTCTGCCTGCCTGGACGCCTGAGACGAGAGCGAGGCCGATCGTCGTTCCGGTCCCCGGGTAGGCGGACCCGAACGGGCTCGACGCGACGTTGCCCGCGGCGTACAGCCCGGGCACGGCCGTACCGTCCTCGCAGAGCACGCGCCCGTCGGGGTCGGTACGCGGGCCGCCACTCGTTCCGCCGAGCCCGAGGTGCACCGGAACGGCGTAGAAGGGCGGCTCACGCAGCGGCCCCAATGTCGGGTGCTCAGCTCGGGGATCGCCCATGACGCGGTCGTAGGGGTCTGCCCCGCGGTCGAAGTCCGGATCCAGGCCGTCGGCCGCCGCCTGGTTGAACCGGCTGATCGTCCTGGCGAGAGTGCGGCCCGGAACGTCGATGAGCCGCGCCAGCTCCGCCAGGGTGGCCCCTCGTCGTAAGGGCCGGACCGGAGCGATGGGATAGCGGCGGCGGTAGGCGGCGTCGACGATCAGCCAGGACGGCTCGGCGTTGCGGAAACCGTGTCCCGTGGCCCCGGAGCGGTGCAACGATCGCCCCACCTCGTGGTAGCTCTGGGCCTCGTTGGTGAACCGGCGGCCATGGTGGTCGACCAGCACGGAGCCGGGGCGCGCACGCTCGGCCAGGAGTACCCGGTGCACCGGCTCGCCGTCGATCGCGTCGTCGGGTATCCGGATGGTCGGGCACCACCAGGCCTGCGACATGTTCCGCAGCTCCGCCCCGGCGGCGATGGCCATGCGCAGTCCGTCACCGCGGGCGCCGGGCGCACCCGCGAGGCCGGGGACCGGGCCGCCCAGAAACCTGCGGACGAGCGCTTCGTCGCGTTCGAACCCACCGGTCGCGAGGACGACCCGTCCCGCGAGGGGTACGCCGTCGACTTCCACGCCGTTGCCCAGGAACCGTGTCGCTCTGGCGCGTGTGCGGACGGCGACGCCGGCGTCGAGGGCGGCGGTGAGCAGCGTGGCCACCAGCGCCTGCCCCGACGTGCGTGTCCGGGCGCGGCCGCGCTGCTCGATGAGGCCGGGTGAGGCCTGTCCCGTGACGAGTTCGGTGAGGGTCGCCGGCGGCCGCCAGGGCAGGGCGGCACGCACCAGGGCGGCGACCTTCGGTGCGGCGTCGAACGGCCGTGGCTCGAGTGACCGGCCGCCGGATCCGTACGCGCCGGGCAGCGCACCGTGGCAGTCCGGGATGGGAAGGGCGGCCCAGCGCAGCGGTGTCCTCTTCTCCAGCCATTGCGCCACGTGCGGCGCCTCGGCGACGAACCGGTCGAGTGCGGCGCCGTCCGTGTCCGCGGGCCCGCCGGCGCGGCGGAGGTGACACAGGTACGTGCGGGTGAGTTCGGGGCTGTCGTCGGCCGCGGGCGGCAGGTGGTTGTTCGGTAGCCAGACCGCCCCGCTGGACAGCGCGGTGGTGCCGCCCACCGTCGACGCCGCCTCCAGAACAGTGACGTCGGCGCCCGACTCCCGTGCGGAGAGGGCAGCGGCCAGGCCCGCCGCACCTGAGCCGACGACGATGACCGAGGTCATTTCAATGCCCCGTCATCCATGGGAATTCCGCCTCGCTTGACGACCGGCACCTCGATACCGAGGGCCCGCATCTGCTCACACGGGTTCATGAACTCCCGGATCTCCGTGATCAGCCCGTTGTCGAGGCGGAAGGAGTGGATGAAGTGGTTGCGGTAGATGCCGGGGGGATAGTCGGGGAACAGGATCTGTCCTTCTCCGTCGCACTCGACCCAGATCCGGTTCGGATCCTGGGTCTCGTGGATCTCGATGTTGGTCCACCGCCAGTCGGGGAAGCATTCCAGCGACCACGCGGCCATCCGGTACAGGTTCTGCTTCCCCGCGACCGCCGCCGGTTGTCCGGTGTCGGTCGTCCACAGACCCCCGACCGCGTCTTCGGTGAAGAGGTGGTGGCGTCGGAGCCTTGCCGGGCCTTCCGTCATGGCCAGGTACCGCTCCACGGTGGCCCGGTTCGTACGGCGGAGTTCGGCGTCGCGGTCCCATCGCTGGGACGTGGTCTCCGGTGTCACGGTCGATCTCCTCGGTCGTCGGGTTCGGTGTATGTCAGAGGGCGGAGGGAGCCGGATCGGCCGGGCGCAGCACCTCTTCGATGCGCGCGGCGAGAATGGCGGGGCCGTTGCGGGTCAGCACCGACTCGGCATGGAACTGCAGGGAGGCGAAGTGAGGTCCGCGGAGTGCGTGGACCTCGCCGGTGTCGATGTCGCGGCTGATCTCCACCAGGCCGACGCCGGGAACGTCGAGCTTGTCGGCGTCGCTGTGCGCGCAGAAC
The DNA here is from genome assembly GCF_017948455.1 of Streptomyces sp. GESEQ-4. Classification (GTDB taxonomy): domain Bacteria; phylum Actinomycetota; class Actinomycetes; order Streptomycetales; family Streptomycetaceae; genus Streptomyces. The sequence goes on along the minus strand of NZ_JAFFSU010000008.1, from coordinate 58,656 downwards.
GTGTTGTAGAACCCGACCGTTTCTTTCTCGCCGAACAGCTCGATCTCGCGTTGCGTGCCCTGGTGGGGCTCGGCGCGGCGGCGCGTGTCCAGGCCGAGGACCAGGCTGAGTACCTGGTGGCTCAGGCACACGGCGAGGAACGGCTTCCGCTGGGCCAGCAGCATGCCGATCGCCCGGCGGACGTGCGACATTCTGCGATCGTCGGCGTCTCGGGGATCGCCCGGCCCGGGACCCATCACGACGAGGTCGTCCGCGTCCCACTCATACGGTTCGTCCCAGCCCCGGACGGTCACCGTCAGGCCCAGCGACCGGAGTTGCGAGGCGATCATCGCGGTGAACATGTCCTCGGCGTCCACCACCAGGACCCTGCGCGGGGGCGAACCGGGCGCGAGTGCCGAGGGTGCGTGTCCCTCGCCGAGCCAGAACCCGGCGAGACCGCGTCTACGGCGATCGAGTGCTGCTCGCACGACGGGCTGCTCGCCGAGCGGGCCGGGCGCCGCTCGCACGACGGGCTGCCCCCCGAGCGGGCCAGGTGCTGCCGATGCGACGGGATGCTCCCCGAGCCGATCGGGTGGGCCGAGCGGGCCGGGCGCTGCCGATACGACGGGATGCTCGACGAGCGGGCCAGGTGCTGCTCGTCGGACGGGATACTCCCCGAGGGGGCCGCGTGCTGCTCGCACGACGGGATGCGGGGCCGGCGGGTCGGGGTGCATGGCGCGCAGCAGGGTCGCTGCCTTTGCGTGGGTCTCCGCCGCCTCGGCTGCCGGATCCGAGTGCCGTACCAGCGTCGCGCCGACGCCGATCTCGACGCGGCCCGTCGGGTCGAGATCGGCCGTGCGGATCAGGATGGCCGAGTCGAGGCTGGGACCGCCCTGGCCGTCCCGGCCGATCAGCGCGGCGACCCCGCCGTAGTAGCCGCGTCCGGTCGGCTCGTACCGGGCGATCACCCGGCAGGCGCTGGCCAGCGGGCTGCCGGTCACCGTGGGCGCGAACATCGTCTCCGCCAGGATGTCCAGCGGACGCCGGTGGGATCGGCCGGTGATGAGGTACTCGGTGTGCGCGAGCCGCGCCATCTCCTTGAGCCGTGGGCCCGCGACCCGGCCACCGCCGTCACAGATGCGGGCCATCATCTTCAGTTCCTCGTCGAGCACCATGTGCAGCTCGTCGGATTCCTTGTCACTGTCGAGGAACTCCATCAGTCCGGCCAGGCTGGGGCCGCCGGCGGGATAGCGGTACGTGCCGCTGATCGGGTTCATCACCGCGTTGCCGTGGTGCAGGCTGACGTGGCGTTCCGGTGTGGCGCCGACGAAGGTGCGTGTTCCGGTGTGGATGAGGAACGTCCAGTACGCGCCGGACTCCTGCTCGCACAGCCGCCGGAAGACGGTGCGTGCCGCGGTGACACGGTCGTCGGTGAGGTGCCCGACGAACGATCGTCTGATCACGAAGTTGGACCCCGCACCCCGGCCGATCTCGTCGGTGACGATCTGTCCGACCGTCCGGGCGTAGGTCTCGTCGTCGATGTCGAAGTGACCGTCCCGGAGTCGGACGGGCGTCTGCGGGATGAGACCGAGCACGTCGGACAGCGGCACCACCGCCTGCTCGGTGATCCGCATCGCGGTCAGCGGCGCCCCGTCGTCGACGCACGCGAGGCCGCGTTCACCGAGTTGCCGGTAGGGAATGACGGCGAGGACCTGGTGCCCCGGCTCGTCGCAGTCCTCGGCGACCGGGATGCCGGCAAGCGTCTCCGGCTCGTACAACTCACCCGTCAGCACCTCGAGCCGGTGCGGACCGGTCCGGTCCGGACGGTGCAGCAGCGCGAACGGGGGCGGATCCGGCGCCAGCACCCGGGCGAGAAGGTCCGAGGCGCCGGTCACGGCAGGACCTGTGCCCTCGTGCCCACGACGGAGCAGTGCCGCGCCGCGTACTCCATGGCGCGTCGGTGGTCCCCGGCCGAGAAGCCGGCGGTCGCGTCGGCCACGAGGAACGGCTGGATGTCGTTGCTGAACGCGTCGACCGCGCTGACCAGGACGCCCACGTGGACGTACACACCGCAGATGACAAGCTGATCGGCACCGTGCCGACGCAGCCAGGGCAGCAGATCGGTACGGAAGAACGCGCTGTACCGCCACTTCGTGAACACCGCGTCCTGCGGGCCGGGGGCGAGTGGTTCGGGCACGTCGCGATGGGCCGGTACGGCCTCCATTCCGGCGCCCCAGAAGTCGGCCAGCAGACCGCGTTCGCGTGAGTTCATGCCACCGGGCTGCATCGTGTACGCCACCGGCATGCCCAGCTCCCGGCACCGGTCCCGCACCGAGACCGTGTTCCGTACGAGTTGTGCGGCCATGGATTCAGGTAAAGGGCGCAGGAAGAACTGCTGCATGTCGTGTATCAACAGAGCGCTGCGCCGCGGATCGACAGTCCAGGCGGCCACGTTGTGCGGCATATCCGCGGACGTCGGAAACGGATATGGCTCGATGGCCGGAATACCTGCCATGGGACACCCCAAGTTGTGCGGCGTTTCTCCGCTCACCCTAGGAAGATCCGTACAGAGCCGATTGAATCTCAGCGACACGCTGACGGAACATCAGCGCCTCGCCGACTCCAGCTCCTTGAGTTGGGCGTTGGTGCGCCGGGTCCGTCGGAGACGCTCGGTCAGCGGTGTGCGGGCATCGGGAAGCACGCGTTGGGCGTGGAACAGGATCCTGAGAAACAGGCGGATGAATCGCTCGCGGCCAGGGCTGATCCAGCCGATCCGGTGCAGACGGCAGACTCGCTCTCCGGCGAGGTAGCGGGTCAGATCACGACCGAAGGCACGGAGGGGTGCCGGGAACCAGCGCTCGGCGAAGAAATACATCATCGCGGTGGCGACACGGTGACCGGACTCGGTCGGTTCGAACGGCCGGGAGTCGAAGCTGCGGGCGAATTCCTCCATCGCGTTCCAGTCCTCGGGGAATGCCTCCCCGGCCAGAGGACCGGATTCGCGTTCCAGGAGGCGGAAGACGGCCTGCGCCCAGTGGTGCCAGGCGCGTTTCATGTGCTCGGGCATTCCGGGCAGGCCCAGCGAGGTCTGGTGCCGGTGGGCGAAGGTGGCCAGCAGGACCAACGCGTAGACGTAGTCGTCGACGTCGTCGAAATTGCCGGGCAAATGCGGGGTCCTTCTGGCGACGGCCATATGGATGCGATTCAGCCGCTCGGCGGCTTTGCGGCCCACCTCGCTGGAGACCCCGTCGACCATCCAGGCCACGAGGAAGTCGTTGCCGTCCTGGAAACGCCGGTGCGGCTTGGTCGCCAGCTTTCCCGTGTGGTCCAGCGTGGCTGCCGCGATGCCCGGCTGCATCATGTGCATGGTGCCCGGATAGATCATCATCGCCAGGGCGAACTCGGGAACCCGGTGGTTGACGTAGAGCGAGATCATCCTCTCCCACTCGGTCTCCGGATCCATCCGGGCCAGTTCGCGGTCCAGCCACTTGTACCCACGGCGCAACGTCGGTTCCTCCCAGGGCGCGGCCTTCGGGGCGTGACGCTCACCCTAGGGAGACCGACGCGGCGCACCTTGTACCGCGGCGCCATCCCGACGGAACATCAGCGCCAGCCCGCCTTCAACTTCCGTCTCACGGAACACTCTTGACGCGTCCACGCCCGCCGGTATGGTCTAGGCCAAGCCCTTCGCATTCCTGGTCCCCCACCCATGAGAAGCCGACCCGCCGTACCGGGGTCCCCACACCCCCGCACATCCGCGGAACGGCTTCCAGTGAAGGAGAGAACATGCACGCAAGGAAGAAGACGGCCCTGCTCATCGGCGCGGCGCTCGCCCCGGTGATCGCCGTGAGCCTGCCCGCGTCCTCCGCGAGCGCACACGGCTACATCTCCAACCCGCCCAGCAGGCAGGCACAGTGTGCCGCCGGGACGGTCAGCTGCGGCGACATCACCTACGAGCCGCAGAGCGTCGAAGGCCCGAAGGGGCTGACCAGCTGCAGCGGCGGCAACTCCCGCTTCGCCGAGCTCGACGACGACGCCAAGGGCTGGAAGGTCACTCCGGTGAGCGGCACCACCGAGTTCCAGTGGAACCTGACGGCCCGTCACTCCACCAGCACCTGGCAGTACTTCGCCGGCGGACAGAAGATCGCCGAGTTCAACGACAACGGCGCCCAGCCCGGCGCGACGGTCACCCACCAGGTGAACTTCGGCGGCCTGACCGGCCCGCAGAAGGTGCTCGCCGTCTGGAACATCGCGGACACCTCCAACGCCTTCTACGCCTGCATCGACGTCAACGTCGGCAGCTGAAGCGGCAGTTCACCCGCTCTCTCGCACCCTGATCCATGGAGTGATGTCCCCATGCGTCGACGTACGCTCGGGCTGCTGACCGCGACCGGTGCGGCAACCCTGCTCTCCTTCGCGACCCTCGCCCCGCAGGCCCTGGCGCAGAAGACGACGGCAGCCGCCGATTTCGTCGTCAGTGAAAGCCAGTTCGACCAGATGTTCCCGAACCGGAACTCCTTCTACACGTACAGCGGTCTCACGGCCGCGCTGAGCGCGTACCCCGGTTTCACCACGACCGGCAGCGACACCGTGCGCAAGCAAGAGGCCGCGGCCTTCCTGGCGAACGTCAGCCATGAGACGGGCGGCCTGGTCCACATCGTCGAGCAGAACGAGGCGAACTACCCGCACTACTGCGACACGAGCCAGCCGTACGGCTGCCCCGCGGGCCACGACAAGTACTACGGCCGTGGTCCGATCCAGCTCAGCTGGAACTTCAACTACAAGGCGGCGGGCGACGCCTTGGGCATCGATCTACTCAACAACCCCGACCTGGTGCAGAACGACTCCGCCGTGTCCTGGAAGACCGGGCTCTGGTACTGGAACACGCAGACCGGGCCCGGGACCATGACACCGCACAACGCCATGGTCAACAGCGCCGGATTCGGCGAGACCATCCGCAGCATCAACGGCAGTCTGGAGTGCAACGGCGGAAACCCGTCGCAGGTACAGAGCCGCATCGACAAGTACCAGCAGTTCACGCAGATCCTGGGCGTGGACCCGGGCGGCAACCTCAGCTGCTGACGCCCGCCCCCGTCGGGATCGCGCCCCGCCTCGCGGGCGGGGCGCGGTCCCTCAGCCCTTCACCGCGCCGGCGGTGAGCCCCTGGACGATGTGGCGGCTGGCGAAGGCGAACAGCACCATCGTGGGCAGGATGGTGAGGACCGCCGCCGCGGACATCGAGCCCCAGTCGATGTTGAAGCTGGAGATGAACCCGTTCAGGGCCGTGGGGACGGTCTTGTTGCTGTCGCTGTTCATCAGCGTCACCGACAGGAACAGCTCGTTCCAGCAGTTGACGAAGTTGAAGATGAACGCGGCCACGATCCCGGGACGCATCACCGGCAGCAACACCCGGAACAGCGCCCCGAACCGGGACAGACCGTCGATCATGGCGGCCTCCTCCAGCGCGTCCGGGATGTTCTCGAAGAACCCGCGCAGCATCACCGTGCAGAACGGGATGCAGACGGCGATGTAGACGAGGATCAGCCCGAGCCGGTTGTCGACCAGCTGGAGGTCGGTCATCAGCAGGTACAGCGGTCCCAGCGCGATGAAGGTCGGGATCATCTGGGTGACCAACGCGGCCATCAACAGCGCTGACTTGGTACGGAACTCGAAGCGGGCGAGCACGTACGCCGACAGCATCGAGATCACCGTGGCCACCGCGCCCGCGATGGTCGCGACGATGAGGCTGTTGGTGAGGTAGACGCCGAAGTCGGCCTTGCCGAACAGCCCGTTGTAGTTCTCCAGCGAGAAGTGCTCGGGCCAGTAGGCGATCGGGAAGGCGAAGATGTCGCCGGGCGCCTTCAGCGACGTGATGGTGATCCAGTAGAGCGGGAAGACGGTGAAGACCAGCCACAGCCCCAGGAAGGTGAACTTGGCGGCCCGGCCGGCCGTGGACTCCTTGCCGATCACGGCTTCACCTCTCGCTTCTCGCGCGTGGCCAGCAGGAAGAAGACCGCGAACACCAGCAGCGTGGCGACCACGATCAGGCCGAGCGCGGAGGCCCTGCCGTAGTCACCCTGCTGGGTGATCTTGATCATCCAGGTGGTCACGATGTGCGTCTCGTTATTGGGTCCGCCGCCGGTCATCCCGAAGATCAGGTCGGGGAAGTTGAAGATCCAGATGACGCGCAGCAGCACGGTCAGCGCGAGGGTGACCCTGATGTACGGGATCGTGATCTGGAACAGCGTGCGCACCTTGCCGGCGCCGTCGAGCGCCGCCGCCTCGTACAGCTCCTCGGGGATGGACTGCAACGCGGCCAGGATCATGATCGTGAAGAAGGTGACCCCGTACCAGACGTTGGCGACCACGACGGCGAACATCGCCGTCTTCGGGTCGGCCAGCCAGGCGACCGGCTCGTCGATCAGCCCCGCCTTCTGCAGCAGGTCGTTGACGACGCCGAACTCGCTGTTGAACAGCCAGCGGAACAGGATGCCGATGAGGAATCCGGAGATCGCCCAGGGGAAGAAGACCAGCGCCTGGTAGAGGCCACGGAAGCGGAACTTCCGGCGCAGCCACAGGGCGAGGGCGAAGCCGATCACCAGTTGGGGCACGATCGACCCGAACACCCAGACAGCGGTGTTGCCGAGCACGGTGCCCCAGGCGGGGTCGGCGAAGACATCGCGGAAGTTCTGCAGGCCCACCCACGAGGTGTCGGACAGATCCGTCAGATTCCAGTGGCGGAAGGCCATCTGACTGCCGGCGACCATGGGGTAGTACGTGAAGACCGCCACGAAGATCGCGGCCGGGGCCATGAAGGCGGCGATGAGCAGGCCGCGCCGGGAGGTGAACTCCGGCTTGCGGCGGCCCCGTTCCGCGCCGCGGGCGGGCGGGGCGCCCCCCTTCCCGTTCCGGGAGGAGCGCGTCGACGCCGTTTTCGTCGTTTCCGTGGTACTCGTCGCTTCGGACGCGGTGGGCATGCCTACTGCTCCTGCTGCCGCTTCTCGGTCCAGTACGTGTCCCAGCCGGCCAGCAGTTCCTTGGGCGTCGTCTTGCCGAGCACCATCTTCTGGATGTCGGCATCGGCCTTCTGCTGCCACTCGGTCCACCAGGCGACGCCGCGCGGCTGGCTGACGTTGAGGTACTTCTCCGGGTGCTCCGTCATGGTGACGTAGCTGGACCAGGGGCCGGTCTTGTAGAACGGGTCCTCGGTCGCCGACTTGAGGATCGGCACCAGGCTGTTCTTCTTGGTGAAGGTCGTCGACGCCTCTCCCTCGGAGAGGAACTCGACCAGTTTGACGGCCTCGGCCTTGTTCTTGCTGCCGTCCGCGACGCCCCATCCGGCGGTGGCCAGCGGCTGGACGGTCTTGCCGCTGGGGCCCGCCACCAGCGGTGCGGTGTCCCACTGGTCCTTCGTGATCGCCTTGGACTCCGAGACCGTGGCGATCACTTCGGGATCCTGGAGCAGGAAGGCCGTGGAGCCGTTGGAGAAGCCCTCGACCATCTCCGGGTAGCCCCAGGACACGGACGACTTCGGGGACGCCTGCTTGAAGAGCTTGAGATAGGTCTCCATGGCGTCGAGGGCCTCGGGCGCGGAGAAGATCGTACTGCCGTCCTTCAGCTTGAAGCCGTCGGCGGGGTCGATCTCGTCGGCGACGTACGCCTCGATGACGGCGGTGGCGTTGCCGTTGGCGTTGGTCCCGCCGCGGAAGGCGTATCCGTAGCGGCGCTTGGCCGGGTCGTGGATGGCGGAGGCCTGCGTCAGCAGTTCCTCCCAGGTGGCCGGCGGCTTGCTGAAGCCTGCCTCCTTGATCAGGTCGGTGCGGTAGAAGACGCTCAGGCCGTAGAAGCCGTACGGGACGAAGTACGTCTTGCCGTCGGCGTTCTCGGAGGCCTTGACGGCGTTCTCCGTCATGGCCTGCCAGCCCTTCCAGGGCCCCAGGTCCTTCTTCATGTCGTAGAGCCAGCCATTGTTCGACCATGGGCCCACGGTGGTGTCCCGCACCTCGAGGGTGTCCACGCCGCTGCCGGACTGGAGCATCTGCTGGATCTTCTGGTCGGCCTGCTCGGTGGGCGGGGAGATCAGATTGACCTTGATCTTGGGGTTCTGCTGTTCGAAGTCCGCTATGAGGTCCTTCAGCAGGTCCGTGCGGGCGGGGTTCGTCAGGCTCTCGACCATGTTGAGAGTGACGGTTCCGCCGCTGCCACCACCGCTCATGGCGGAGCAGCCGGACAGGACCAACGCACTGGCTGTGCCGAGGGCGAGAGCTGCCGTCCTTCTTCTCATCGTGCCGACCTCTTCCTTGCTACGGCCGCGCTGGCAGCGGCTTCGGGGACGGGGGGTTGGAGGGGGTGCGCCGCCTACGACGCGCCGGGCTGTTCGCGGGCCGCGCGGGCCCACTCGCCGAGGACGGGGACGCAGGCCTCGGCGAAGTACTCGTAGTCGGCCGCGGTGTTGTACACGTGGGCGGACAGCCGCAGGTAGCCGACGCCGCCGAAGCTGGTGAAGGCCGTCTCCACGCCCAGTTCGCGGGCCGCCCGGTCGCGCAGCGCGTCGGCCTCGACGCGGTTGCCGGCCAGCCCCGCGGGCAGCCGCACCAGCCGCATGCCGGGAACGGGCATGCCCACGTCGACCGCGCTGGAGACGCCGGTCAGCTCGGCGAAGGCGGCGCCGACGACGCGCTCGCCGTAGCCGGCCAGGTCCTCCATGTACCGGCGGGCGGTACCCCAGCCCCAGGTCCGCTCGATGAAGTCCAGTGCCGTCGGCGCCGCCAGACAGCCGGTGACGTCGACCGTGCCCTGCTGGTCGAAGCGGTCGGGATACGGATCGGCGGCGCCCCACGAGTCGATCAGGGGGTAGAGCTGGTCGCGCAGTGCTCCGCGGGCGACCAGCGCGGCGGTGCCGCGGGGTGCGCAGCCCCACTTGTGCAGGTTGCCGACCCAGAAGTCGCAGGTCACGCCGTCGAGGGGGGCGGCGATCAGACCGGGGACGTGCGCGCCGTCCACGAGCAGCGGGATGCCGCGCCGCCGGGCCTCCGCGCCGATCCGTTCCACCGGCATCCGGCGTGCGGTCGCCGAGGTGATGTGGTCGAGGACGACGAGGTCGGTGGCCTCGCCCAACTCGGCGGCGACGGCTTCGTACGCCTGCTCCTCGTCCGCGTCCAGCGGCACCCGGGCGGTGCGGACCCGGCCGCCCCAGCGGCGGGCCAGCCGTTCGGCGCCCATGGTCACGGCGCCGTAGCCATGATCGGTGACGACGATCTCGCCACCACGGCGGCGGGAGAGGGCGGCGTACACGACGCTGACACCGGCGCTCGCGTTGGGCACCAGGGCGAGGTCGTCGGGGGCGACCCGCAGGAAGTCGGCGAGTTCGACCCGGGTGGCGGCGATCCGCTGCGGCAGCGCCGGGAACCACACCACCGGGGAGCGGTCCATCTCCGCACGCAGCCGGCTCTGCCGCTCCTGCGCCACCAGGGGGACCGCCCCGAACGAGCCGTGGTTCAGGTGCTTCATCGCGGGGTCCAGCGACCAGGCCCCGGCGGCGGGCCGGCCGTCGGCCAGCAGCAGCGGGCGCGGGGCTGTGGTGACCTCGGTCTCGCTCACGTGACTCCACATCTGCCGGACGGGCACCCTGACAGGACATCGGACACCCGCCAAGGTACGTATGATGACTCGGCATCCTGGCAGTCGATTTTCCAGCAATCAAGGGGTCGAACAGCGATAGTCATCAGATGACTCAGTCTCGATACACCCAAGACATCTGATGACTCACGATCCGGCGACTCGGTACAGTTCCGGGAGGGTCCGGACGCCGCCGCCGGCCCGTCAGGGTCACGGGAGGAGTCGGATGTCCGCAGTCGACAAGGCGTTCCACGGCCTACGGCACATGATCGGGACGGGGCGCCTCGGCGCGGGCGAGCGCATGCCGCCCGAAGGGGAACTCTGCGAGGAACTCGGCGTCTCCCGGGGGTCGTTGCGCGAGGCCGTACGGATGCTCGCGGCCCTGGGAGTGGTCGAACCGCGGCACGGCTCCGGCACCTACGTCTCCCAGCTCAGGCCGGAGGACGTCATCGGCAGCCTCTCGCTGACCCTCGAACTCCTGCCGCTGACCGGCCTGTTGGAGGTGTACGAGATCCGGCGGGTACTGGAGTCCCACGTCGCGGCGCAGGCCGCGGCGCGCTGCACACCGGAGTCCGTGGAGACCCTCTTCTCCCTCATCGAGGACATGGAGGCCACCGCCGACCCCACCAAGGCCTCCGAGCTCGACCACCGCTTCCACGCCGAGATCGCCCGGATCGGCGGCAACCCCACCCTGGCCACCCTGCTCTCCGTCTTCCGCGCCCGCTCCCGCAAGTACCAGGTCTTCACCCTCCCCGAGGGCCCTGAGCTGCGCCGCAAGAGCGACGCCGACCACCGCAACCTGGCCACCGCCATCGCCGACCACGACCCCGTCGCCGCGGCCGGCGCCGCACAGGCCCACGTGGCACAGACGGAGCGGTGGCTCCGGGCCTTCATGCCTCCCGTCGAGGAAGTGTGATTCAGCGCTTCCGGGAGCGGGAGCGGGGGTGGGCGCGCGGGTGCGGGTGCGGGATGTGGTGCGGTTCGTGGAGGTACCAGTAGCGGCCGACGAGGGCGCCGCCGAAGACGACGAAGCCGACACCGACGAGCCAGGACGTCACGATCAGGACGGTGCCGACCGAACCGTACGAGTCCGCGTTGCTCACGATGAGCGGGGAGAAGACCAGGGAGGAGAACACACGCAGGCCGCCCAGGCCCACCATCGTGGCGATGGCGCCCGGCAGGAGAGCGCGCCAGGGGATCCGGCCGCCCAGCAGGAAGCGCTGTCCCCACCAGAAGAAGAGCACGCCGAGCAGCGTGCTCAGCACGATCCGCGCCCATGACCGCAGGGTTCCCGGCCCCAGCGCGGCCCCGCTCTGCGCTTCGGCGAAAAGGTAGGCCGTCAGCACGACAAGCCACACCACACGTCGCCATACGGTGTGCCAGCGCCCGGCCGGCAGGTCCCACACCTTCTCGTAGCCGGTCTGGACACTGCCCGCGAACGGCACGCCGAAGAGCGCCAGCAACGCCACGCTCAGGACGCTGATCGTGCTCAGCACCTTGCGGGGGGCGGCGAAGAGGTCCTGCACTGCGTCGGCGGAACGCCCGGACAGCCCCATGCCGTCCACGAGCCACAGGGCGAAGCCCCGTTCCTGGATCGGGGCCGCCGCCGCGACCACGATCAGCAGCGGGGCGATCGTCACCAGCCCGAGGGCCGCGAAGCCCATGGCCCGGTGCATCAGCTCCACTTCCCTGCCGCGCCGCCATACGCGCGTGCCCCTGACGTGGAGGGAGCGGCGCACGTCCCTTGACCGGTGGGGGCGGGTGCGGGTGCGCGGGTCATTCGCGTTCGTGTCGGGCCGGTCGTGGGCCGGGGAACCCGGAGACTCAGGCGCCCCGGAGGAGTCCCGGGGGCCCGATGGACCGACCGGTTCCACGGGTCGGCCGGAGGGGTCATGCCCGCCACCGCCGAGCGAGCCGCGGCAAGCCTGCTGAAGTGGGGACACGACCGCGTGGCGCATGCGAGGTCACCTCGTCCTGTTCCCATCGCGAGCGGCTGCTTCCAGCGTGCTCCCCCGGCTCCGGATGCGCGACCGACCCAGCGGCTCGGCGGGGCCCGGCGGGCGATACCTCGAGTTACAGACCGTCGCGAATGATGACGACGACGATCTGGACGTGCCGCTCGGCCGCCGTGGCCGCCACGGGTGAACAGCGTGGGGAGGACCAGCCCGCCGGCCGAGGCCGATCGAGCCGACTGCGTCGGATGGTGGGGCCGCGCGCAACCACTCTGGAGCGCGGTCACCTGGTCCACGACCCGGGTGGACGCCGACGAACTGAGCCTGCCCGACGCACTTCGGATCGCCACTGCCGCTACCCCACCGACAGATCCAAGCCGGCGGTCAGGCCTGAGGCGGACGGGAGCGGGCCGTGCGGGTTCCGCAGCGGGACGACGCCCACGCTGCGGCCGTCCCGGTCCAGCAGCCGCCCCATGTGCTTGACCGTGCGCAGCACCACCGAGCGGTCGCCGATGGTCAGGCGCGGCAGTCGGCGCGACAGATGGGCTTCAAAGGCGTGCACGTCGGCCAGCGTCCGCAGCCAGACATCGATCACTAGGTTGTTCGGCCCCGCCGTGATCCCACACGACCTGACCTCTCGCACGCCGGCCAGCACCCGGGTCGTCTCCTCCAGGTACTGGCCCGGTACGGACGCGAAGTACACCGCCGACAGGGGCCATCCGGACAGTGGCCGGGCCAGGTCGCAGCGCAGGCTCACCCGTGAGGCGAGCAGCGACTGGAGTCTGCGGCGCACCGTCGTCAGACCGGCGTCGGTCGCCGCCGCCAGACTGCGCAGGGACATGCGGCCGTCCGTGCTCAGCAGTTCCATGAGGTGTGCGTCCAGGGTGTCCCAACTCGCCGTTTCCGCCATGGCCGACGGCACGGGCAGGGCCGCCTCGATCCGCGCGCACTGGGCGGCGTCCAGACTGCGCAGCCTCCACCGGCTGCCCTCGGTGGGCACGCCCGTGGACACATGCGTACGTGTGGCCCGTACCCCCGGAGTCCCGTGGAAGAGCAGGGTGGTGAGGTGGGCCAGTTCGTTCAGGTCGGGGGCCTGCACCGAGGCCACCAGGTCCCGGCCGCCCGCCATGAGCTTGATGTTCGCCACCGCCGACTCCGCCGCGAGGACCTGCGCCACGTCCTCGGCCGCACCCGGTTCCGAATCGACCTCCACGACCCCGCTCACCACGATCCGGGAGTTCGACAGCCGCGGATAGGCCGTCACCCATGCCAGACCGGCCTCCTCCAGCCGTCGCCAACGCCGGGCCGCGGTCACCGGGTTGATGCCGAGCACCTCGCCGACCAGGGTCCATGAGGCCCTGGGATGGATCTGCAGCGCGTGCACGACGGACCGGTCGAGCTCGTCCAGCGTCGTCGCGGCACGATCCTGCGCCCCTCCGGGCGGCGTATTCCTGCGCGTCTCGCGGGAATCGAGGCCGAAAGCTGCACCGTAACACCGGGTTTTCTTGTGCATTCCACACTCCATTCGCCTGTAACTGATGCCACATTCCCGATATCGGAGGAGTGATTCCGCCCGCCATGACGGATGCCATGAAGCAAGAGCGAGAGACCGTCAGGACCGCGCTGCGGTTCGACAACGCCCGGCTCATCGACGGCACCGGGGCAACTCCCGTGAACGACGCGGTTGTTGTCGCCGATGCCGAGGGAACCATCACCTACGCCGGCCCCGCCGCGACGGCGCCCGACGACACCGCAACGACGAAGACCGTCGACGTCGGCGGCCGTACCGTCCTGCCCGGGTTCTTCGACTGCCATGTCCACCTCGCGTACGCACAGGGCTCGCCGCCCGGTCGCCGCGCCGAACTCGACCCCGTGCTGGTCACCTTGGACACCGCCGCGCGGATGCGGCAGACCCTCGACGCGGGCATCACCACGGCCCGTGACGTGGGCGGCCTGTCCGCGGGCTACCGCACCGCCGTCGAGACCGGCCGGATCGTCGGTCCCCGGCTGCACACGGCCGTACGGATCATCAGCCACACCGGCGGCCATGCCGACGTACGCCTGCCCGACGGCACCGATCTGAGCGCGGGCATGTCGGAGCTCGCGGACACGGCCGACGCGGCCCGCCTCGCCGTGCGCCGCGTTCTGCGGGACGGCGCCGACCTGGTGAAGGTCTGCGCCACGGGCGGCATGGGCAGCCCGTACGACCAGCCCGACGACGAGGGCCTCCTGGAGGAGGAGATCCGGGCCGTGGTGGACGAGGCCCGTCGGCACGGGGGCAAGCCGGTCGCCGCGCACGCCCAGGGCAACGCGGGCATCGTCAACGCCATCCGGGGCGGCGTCACCAGCATCGAGCACGGCTACGGCCTGGACGAGCGGGCCCTGGAGTTGGCGGGCGAGCGCGGCACCTTCGTCGTACCGACGCTGTCGACCGTGTACGCCGGGATCAACAAGGACACGATGCCGGACTACCACTACCAGAAGAAGGTCCGCTGGTCCGGGCTGACCAAGGAGAACATCGCCCGGGCCATCGAGTACGGGGCCCGGATCGCGCTGGGCACCGACGCCGCGGTCGGCCCGCACGGTGTGAACCTGATGGAGCTCAGCTATCTGGTGGACCTGGGCATGGACCCGATGGCCGCCATCGTCGCCGGGACCCGCACCTCCGCCGAACTCCTCGGTGTCGCCGACCGGTTGGGCACGCTGGCCCCCGGCCGCACCGCCGACCTGATCGTCTGCGACGGCGATCCGCTCACGGACATCGGCGTCCTCGGCGATCCCGCCAACATCGTCTGCGTCGTCCAGGACGGCGTGATCCGCAAGGACCTCCTGCTCCCAGGGGCCACGACCGGAAGGCAGCCCTGATGTCGTCCTCATTGACCGGCCTCCCCGGCCCGGACAGCAAGTCCCCGAAGTCCCCGGACGCCGAGCGGCGCGGCGCCCTCGACCGGGTGCTCTCGCTGATCGAGCGGGCGGGCAACTCCCTGCCCAACCCGATCGTCCTGTTCGCCGTGCTCTTCGTACTCCTGGGTCTCGTCTCCACCGCCCTCTCCCTTGCCGACGTCTCCGTCGACGTCCCCGGCACCGACGACACCAAGCCGGTCACCGGGCTGTTCACCGGCGAGGGACTGCGCTGGCTGGTGGAGAACCTGATCCCCAACTTCGCGACGTTCCCGCCGATCGGTGCCGTACTGGTCCTGATCATGGTGGTCGGGCTCGCGGAGAAGGTGGGGTTGCTGGAGACCCTGATGCGGGCCACGCTGGCCCGGGTGCCGCGGGCCGTGCTCCCGTACGCGGTGGCGCTCATCGCCAGCCAGGCGCACATGATGAGCGACGTCGCCGCGATCGTGCTGCCGCCGCTGGCCGCTCTGGTCTTCAAGAGCGCCGGACGTCATCCCGTCGCGGGTCTCATCGGCGGCTTCGCCTGCGTGACGGCGGGGTACTCCGCCGGCTTCACGATCGGCTCGCTCGACGCCCTGTACGTCGGGATCACCCAGCAGGCGGCCGCGGTGCTCCCGGCCGCCGCCGGACTCGACATCCATCTGCTGATCAACTACTTCTTCACCGCGGCGAGCAGCATCGTGCTCGCCCTGCTCGGCGGATTCCTCATCAGCCGTGTCCTGGAGCCACGGTTGGGGACGTACGAGCCTGCCGCGGACGAGCCCGAGCAGCAGGACCTCACCCTCACGCCCGTCCAGCGCCGAGGGCTGCTCCTCACCGGCCTGGTCGTCCTCCTCTACCTGGGCGCGGTCCTCGCCCTGTGGCTGCCGCCGGGGGCGCCGCTGCGCGGCGAGGGCGGGGCCTTCGTACCATCGCCGTTGCTCAGCGGCATCGTCCCCGTCCTCTTCGGGGCCTTCCTGCTGGCGGGACTCACGTACGGCATCGCGGTCAAGAAGGTCACCCGCACCGAGGACGCGGTCACCGCCGTGACCGACTCGGTGAAGAACATGTCCGGCTACATCGTCATGATGTTCGTCGCCGCGCAGGTCATCGCGCTGTTCACGTGGTCCAACGTCGGGGTGCTGCTGGCGGTGAAGGCCGCCGCGCTGTTCGACTCCATGGGAGTGACCGGCTTCTGGGCGATCGTCGTGTTCGTCCTGCTGGCCTCCTGCCTCAACCTCTTCATCGTCTCCGGCTCGGCCCTGTGGTCCCTGGTCGGCCCCGTCTTCGTCCCCGCGTTCATGCTGATGGGCATGAGCCCGGCGCTCAGCCAGGCCGCCTTCCGCATCGGCGACTCCGCGACCGGCGCCATCACCCCGATGAACCCGTACGTCTTCCTCATCCTGGCCATGCTCCGCCAGTACGAGCCGGAGGCCAGGCTCGGCACCCTGATCTCCCGGCTCGCGATCTTCGTGGCCCCGTTCCTGGCGGTGTGGCTGGTGATCCTGGGGATCTTCTACGGGTTCGATCTGCCGCTCGGGCCGGGTGCGCACATCGGCCTCAAGTGACCGGGTTACGCCGCCGCCACCCATTCCAGGACGACCTTCGAGAACTCCTCGGGCAGTTGCTCCAGGGCCGGGACATGGCCGCCGGACAGGACGCGGGTCTCGCAGCCGAGGGCGGCGGCGAACTTCTCCAGGGAGGGCAGGGAGTAGTGGTCACCAGGGGCGCAGACCGCGAGGGTCCGGGCCGTGATGTGAGGCAGACGTTCGTCCATCACAAAGCGCCGCACCGCCTCATGGCCCTCCTCCACCCGGTCGAGGACGGTCAGTGCGTCGACCATGAACCGGTTGAGCGCGGCCTCCTCTCCTTCCTGGTAGAAGCCGCGGCGCCGGTTCCACAGCTCCAGCAGGTGCGAGCCGTCGGGTTTCGGGTCTACATGGTCGACGGGTTTGCGCGTGGCTGCCGTACGCCGTTTCTCCTCGTCGACGAAGGAGGTCGCGGACAGCAGGAGGCTCGCGACCCGGTCCTGGTGGCGGGCGGCGAGTTCGACTGCGATCACCCCGCCCGTGTGGTGCCCGACGAGATGGAAGCGGTCCAGTTCCAGCGCCTCGATCAGGGCGTCGGCGGCGTCCGCGAACCGCTCGATCGTGTGCGGCCCCTCGGGTTTCGCGGAGGCGCCGAAGCCCAGGGTGTCCATGGCGATCGCCCGGTGTTCGGCGCCGACCAAGGGCAGTACGTCGAGGTACTCGGTCCAGGAGCGCGGGGTCTGGTGGAGCATCAGTACGGGCTCACCCCTGCCGCATTCGGCATAGTGCAACTGCCCGAAGGGGCTGGGGACATAGCCCTTGCGCAGGGTGTGCGTCATCGGTGGCCTGCCTTCGCTGGGCTGGGAAGGGAGAGCGCCGGCAGCACCGAGGTACCGACGGCTTCGATCAGTTCGGTGGGCGGGTCGTAGGAGCCGACGTGCTGGAGGAAGACCCCGGTGACTCCGGTGGCGTGCAGGGCGCGGAGGCGTTCGGTGATCTGCTCGGCGGTACCGAACAGGCAGAATTCCCGGGCGAATCGGAGGACCGCCTCGTCGCTGATCCATGCCGAGCAGATCTCGACCGCCCGGTCCCGGTCCTCCGCGTGCACGAGGTCCGGGTAGATGCCCTCGATCCTCGCGGGTACGTCGACGTCGATCCCGGCGAGGGCGAGGAAGGGCGCTCCGCCGTTCTGCGCGATCGAGGCGCAGATGGGTTTGAGCAGCCGGGCTTCGGCTTCGATGTCGTCGGTCACCGCGCAGAACGCGGAGACGGTCAGCGGAATGTCGTCGGCGCTCCGGCCCGCCGCCTCGGCGCCTTCGCGTACGCGGTCGGTGGCGCCTTTCAGCGTCCTCGGCGAAACACCGCTGAGGAGGATCACGCCGTCGGCGATCTCACCGGCGAGCCGCAGGTTCTTCGGACCGCTCGCGGCCAGGTGCAGGGGTACTCGGGGCTGAGGATCGCGCAGTCGGGAGCGGACCTTGCCCTCGAAGTCCCATTCGTTGCCGTCCAGCAGCGCCCGCACCATGCCGAGCCCCTCGCGCATCGCCGCCGAGGTGGTCTGACGCAGGCCGATGGGACCGACCGAGCTGTTGCCCACGCCCAGGCCGAGGGTGAAGCGGCCGAGGGCGAGTTCGGCGACGCTGCGGGCCGCTGATGCGACGACGGCCGGATGGCGGGTCGCCAGGTTGGTGACCGCCGTACCGAGGCCGATCCGTTCGGTGCCCAGGGCGGCGGCGGTCAGTGTGGTGAACACGTCCCGCCACAGGAGCTGGGAGTCCGGGAACCAGACGTCGTGGAAGCCGAGTTGCTCCGCTCGTCGTACGGTCTCGACGACACGGTCCGCGCGGTCGCAGGGCGGGACGCGGATGCCGACCCGGAGCGGCGCCCGCGTGGCGCTCATGACCGCTCTCCCGCTGCCGCCAGGTCGAGGGCGATGTCGGTGATCATGTCTTCCTGGCCGCCGACCATGCCGCGCCGGCCGACCTCGACGAGGATCGCGCGGGTGTCCAGGCCGTAGCGGGCGGCGGCGGTCTCGGCGTGGCGCAGGAAGCTGGAGTACACGCCGGCGTAGCCGAGGCTGAGGGTTTCGCGGTCGACGCGGACGGGGCGGTCCTGGAGGGGTCGTACGAGGTCGTCGGCGGCGTCCATGAGCGGGAACAGGTCGCAGCCGTGCTGCCAGCCCATCAGGTCGGCGACCGCGATGAACGCCTCCAGGGGGCAGTTACCGGCCCCGGCACCCTGCCCGGCCAGGGAGGCGTCGACGCGGGTGCAGCCGTTCTCGACGGCGATGACCGTGTTGGCCACGCCCAGCGCGAGGTTGTGGTGGGCGTGGATACCCAACTCCGTTGCCGGGTCGAGCACGTCGCGGTAGGCACGGAAGCGGTCGCGGACGCCGTCCATGGTGAGCCGGCCGCCGGAGTCGGTGACGTACACGCAGTGTGCGCCGTAGGACTCCATCAGCTTCGCCTGGCGGGCCAGTTCGGCGGGCTCCGCCATGTGGGACATCATCAGGAATCCGGCGACGTCCATGCCCAACTCCCGCGCCGCGTGGATGTGCTGAGCGGAGATGTCCGCCTCGGTGCAGTGGGTGGCGATGCGCACCGAGCGGATGCCCAGGGAGTGCGCCCGCTTGAGGTCGCTCACGGTGCCGATGCCGGGCAGCAGCAGGGTGGTCGGGGTCGCCTGCCGGACGGCGTCGGTGACGGCCTCGATCCACTCCCAGTCGGTGTGGGCGCCGACGCCGTAGGTGATGCTGGAGCCGGACAGGCCGTCGCCGTGCGCGATCTCGATGGCGGCCACTCCGGCCGCGTCGAGGGCGGCGGCGATGGTGCGGGCCTGCTCGACGGTGTAGCGGTGCCGGATGGCGTGCATGCCGTCGCGGAGGGTCACGTCCTGCACGTACAAGGTGGTCACTTGGCCGCCTCCGTCCGGTGGGCGGCCAGGCGTTCCGCGGTGCGCAGCGCGGCCGAGGTCATGATGTCGAGGTTGCCGGCGTAGGCGGGCAGGTAGTGTGCGGCGCCCTCCACCTCCAGGAACACCGAGACCTTCACGGGGGCGGGGTCGGCGGGCACGAGCATGCGCAGGGGGTCGTCGGCGGCGACCTTGTCGAACTGCACCTTCTGCTTCAGCCGGTAGCCGGGGACGTACGCCTGGACCCGTCCGACCATGGCCTCGACGGACGCGGTGACGGCCTGCTCGTCACAGTCGGAGACGAGGCAGTGCACCGTGTCCCGCATGATCAGCGGCGGTTCCGCGGGGTTGAGGACGATGATCGCCTTGCCGCGGGCCGCGCCACCCACCTGCTCGATGGCGGAAGCGGTGGTCTCGGTGAACTCGTCGATGTTCGCCCGCGTACCGGGGCCCGCCGAGCGGGAGGCGATGGAGGCGACGATCTCCCCGTAGTGGACCGGTGTCACGGCCGACACGGCGGCCACGACGGGGATGGTGGCCTGCCCGCCGCAGGTGACCATGTTGACGTTTCCGGCGTCCAGGTGGGCGTCCGCGTTGACCGGCGGCACGACATACGGACCGACCGCCGCCGGGGTCAGATCGACCACCGTGTGCCCGAGACCACGCAGCACCTCGTCATGACGGCGGTGGGCACCCGCCGAGGTGGCGTCGAAGACGATCCGTACGTCCGCGAACTCGTCCAGTGCGACCAGCCCGTCGATGCCCTGATGCGTGGTGGCCACCCGCAACCGACGGGCGCGGGCGAGACCGTCGGAGTCGGGATCGATGCCGGCCACCGCCGCCATCTCCAGGCTCTCCGACAGCCGCAGCACTTTGATCATGAGGTCGGTGCCGATGTTCCCCGAGCCGATGACCGCCACCTTGGTACGGAAACTCACGACCGGTCTCCTTCCATCGCGAACCCGACCGCCACCCGGCCCAGTTGACTGATACGTGCCTCGAACCGGTCCCCCGGCACCGCGACCGCCATCGGACCCAGCGCCCCCGTCAGCACCACATCCCCGGCCCGCAACGGATCCCCCATCCCGGCCAGCGTCGCCGCCAGCCACACCGCCGCGTTCAGCGGACCGCCCAGGCAGTCGGCACCGGTGCCCTCGGAGACCAGCTCGCCGCCGCGGGTCATCGTCATCCGTACGCCGCGCAGGTCCAGGCCCATCAGCGGTACGGGGGTGCCGCCGAGCACGAAGAGGCCGCTGGAGGCGTTGTCAGCGACCGTGTCGACGATGGTGATGTCCCACTCCGCGATCCGGCTGTCCACGATCTCCAGCGCGGGCAGTGCGAAGTCGGTGGCGCGCAGCACGTCGGCCACCGTGCACTCGGAGTGCGGCAGATCCGCGCCCAGGACCAGGGCGACCTCCGCCTCCACCTTGGGCTGAAGCAGCCGCCCGGCCGCCACCTCACCACCCTCCGGGACCGCCATGTCGGCGAAGAGGGCCCCGAAGTCGGGCTGGTCCACGCCGAGTTGGGCCTGCACGGCGGGCGACGTCAGGCCGATCTTCCGGCCGACGATCCGACGCCCGGCTGCCACGCCACGCTCGACGTTCGCCCGCTGCACCGCGTACGCGGCGGCGATGTCACCCTCGGGCAACAGGGCGCGTACGGGCGGGCAGGCCGTACCCGTGCGCCCCGCCTCGACGAGCGTGTCCGCGACCTTGATCACCTCGGGGGCGGTCACGAGCCCACCTGCGCGATCAGAGGCGACTCGGCGTCGACGGGCCCCACACCGCTCGCACCGCCCGGCGTCCCCAGCGGTTCCGTCCGGCCGGGCAGCACCACCTCGAAGAACTGCCGGTTGTCCTCCCGGTGTTCGGGTTCGGCGCGCCGGTCGACGGTGATCGCCTGCTCGGGGCAGGCGACCTCGCAGGCACCGCAGTCGATGCACTCCATCGGGTTGATGTAGAG
The DNA here is from genome assembly GCF_017948455.1 of Streptomyces sp. GESEQ-4. Lineage (GTDB taxonomy): Bacteria > Actinomycetota > Actinomycetes > Streptomycetales > Streptomycetaceae > Streptomyces. The sequence continues at coordinate 37,826 of NZ_JAFFSU010000008.1, read as the reverse complement.
CTTGCGGGCGCCCTCGTAGATGCAGTCGACGGGGCATTCCTCGACGCATGAACGGTCCATGATGTCGACACAGGCCGACCCGATGACGTACGTCATCTCAGTTCTCCTTCTCGGTGGAATGCCCGGGGAACAGCTGGGCCTCCGGGTCGATGACGGTGGCGGCGTTGTTCACGGCGGTCGCGACCTCGCCGAAGCCGACGGCGATGAGGCGCACCTTGCCCGGGTAGTCGGTGATGTCGCCCGCGGCGAACACGCGGGGGACGTTGGTGGCCATCCGGGTGTCCACGGCGATGTGCCGGGCTTGGAGGGTCAGGCCCCAGTCCTTGAGTGGGCCGAGGTCGGCGGTGAAGCCGAGGGCCGCGACGACGGTCTGTGCCGGGAGGAGCCGGGTGCTCTTGTCCACGCGGTGCCGGATCTCCGCCTGCTCCAGGTGTGCGTAGCCGTGCAGCGCGCTCACCTCGGAGTCCACGATGATCTCGATGCCGAGCGTGCGGACCTTCTCCACGGTCGCGCGATGGGCGCGGAACCGGCTGCTGCGGTGGACGAGCTTGACGGACCGGGCGATCGGGGCGAGCATCGCCGCCCAGTCGAAGGCGCTGTCGCCGCCGCCGACGACCACCACGTCGTGGCCGGCGTGGTCGGCGGGGTCCGGCACGAAGTAGACCTGGCCACGGCCGAGGTAGGCGTCGCCCGCCGGGAGGGGTCTGGGGGTGAATGTGCCCACTCCCCCGGTGATCACGACGGCTCCGGCGTGGACCGTGGTCCCCTGATCGCTGCGTACGACGGGACGTCCGTCCGCGTCGTGGGAGAGCTCGACCGCGCGATGACCGAGCAGGTAGACGGGCCCGTACGGCTCGGCCTGGGCGACCAGGTTGTCGACGAGGTCGCGGCCGCGCACCGACGGGAACCCGGCGATGTCGAAGATGGGCTTCTCCGGGTACATGGCGCTGATCTGGCCGCCGCACTGGGGCAGGACGTCCATGACCGCCACCCGGAGCCCGCGGAAGCCCGCGTAGTAGGTGCCGTAGAGGCCCGCGGGCCCGGCGCCGATGATCAGGACGTCTGTCTCGATCCGGCGCGAGAAGTCCGTGCTCACCGGCACGTCGGATAGAACGCTCATGGTCTGGGAGCGTATGGACGACCGCGATCCCGCCCAACGAGTCCGTTCCGGTGAGCAGGACGCCTTGCTTATGCGGACCCGGCCGGCGCTGGGATGGTCGGCGTCCGACGATTTCCCGCCAGCGGAGGACCCACATGCGTACGGACAGAGAACCACGGCTCGGTGTCAGGCTCAGCACCATGACCGCCGCCTGCGCGGCACTGGTCCTCACCACGGCCTGCACGGCCGGTTCGACGGACTCGGCGGGGGTGTCGTCGGCAGGGAAGCCGACGGTACGGGTCGCCCTCGGTGTCGACGCCTCGTATGCGCCGTTCTACCTGGCCATGGAACGGGGCATGTTCGAGAAGGCGGGCGTCGATGTCGAGCTCGTGAAGACCGAAGGCGGTCCCGCGGCGGCCGAGGCCGTGTCCGCGGGCACCGCGCAGATCTCGGCCAACGCCGACTCCACCGCCCTGCCGCTGATGGCGGCCAATCCCGATCTGCGGTCCCTGGGCGTCTTCCAGTCCTCCGACCGCTACCTCAAGGTCGTCCTGCGCGACGGCATCACGTCACCGAAGCAGATCAAGACGATGGCGTCGATCGGCGGGCTCGGGCTGTACGCGACGCATCAGTATCTGCGCCACAACGGCATCGATCCGAAGTCGGTGAAGATCCCGCAGAGTTCGCCGCCGGAGATCCCGGGCATGCTCAAGCAGGGCTCGATCGACGCGTACATCCTCTTCGAGCCGTGGGCGGCGAAGGGCGACGCCGACGGCGGTCATATCGAGGGGCGCATCGGTGACTTCGGGGTGAAGTACGTGCAGTGGCTGCTCACCGACCAGAAGTGGCTCAAGGACAACGAGGAGGTTGCCGGCAAGGTCTTCAAGGTGGTGGCCGCCGCGGACAAGCTCGTCACCGACGACCCCGCCGCCGCGGCGAAGGCCTCGAACCAGCAGGTGAAACTCCCCGCGGCGGAGACGGCGAAGGTGCTGCCGGAGATCACCTTCGCCGCCCGCGGCATCAACGGCACGGATGTCACCGAGTCGAAGAAGATCGTCGACTTCCTCCTCGACCAGAACCTGATCAAGCAGTCGCCGGACCTGGGGACGTCGCTGCTGAAGGGCTGGTACGAGCAGCACGCGAAGTGAGTCAGGCCCGCGTGAGTCCGACCTGCCCTGTGACGCAGGGGACGCCGTCGTCCTTGAGGACCGAGACGTCGAGCGTCACCCGCACTCCCTCGTCGCAGGGCTCGGTCGTACGTACCGTCGCGGTCCAGGTGAGCTTTTCCCCGGCCACGGCGGTCGCCCGGTTGCGCCAGCTCACCGACTCCAGGCGGGCTCCGGGCCCGGCCCACTGAAGCGCGTACCGGCTGAGCGTCTCGCCGTGCAGGGTGGACTGGACGACCACGTCCGGGAAACCCTCCGTGGCGGCGAACTCGGCGTCGTAGTGGATGCGATGGGAGTTCCACGACACGGCGCTGAACCGGAACAGCTGGAGCCTGCTGTGGGAGTACACGCGTGGCGGGCAGACCTGCCCTTCGGCGGCAGCCGACGTCATGCGGCGGCCCCGCCGTCCAGGACGACGATCGTCTCGTCCACGGCCATCAGTTCCTCTCCGTCCTCCGCGGTGAAGCGGGTGGTGACCCCGAGCAGCACGAACTCGCCCGACTGGCCGCGCCGGTGATCGGCCGAGGTGACCGCGCGGGAGGCGGTGACGCGGGCGCCCGCGACAGGGGGGCGGCCCAGCCGGACCGACTCGCCACCGTGCACCTGGCGTACCGGCAGGCCCTGCGTGCAGGGCGATTCGCGCAGCGCGAGCCCGTCCGGGCGCAGTTCGCCCTCGACCGGGCCGTCCTCCCAGCTCAGCGTTCCGGCGAGGAACAGGGCGGGGGCGACGACCGGTTCCCCGGCCGCCTCCTGGGCGCGGGCCCGGCGGATGTAGTCCGTGTCGTTGAGTGCGGCGGCGTACCGGCAGAAGTCCTTCACGCGGAGCACGCCGCAGTCCTCGGTCTCCCATTCCCCGATCAGCTTCCGGGCACGGGAGAGCACCTCGTCCAGTGCCGCGGTCGTGTGGTGCCGGCTCACCGCAGCGACCGGCTGATTCCCAGGGCGGCGGTGCGCAGTGCCGTGGCGTGCCCGGAGGGGTCCATGCGGTAGGTGGGCGCGGTGATGGACAGCGCGCCGACGAGCGTGGACCGGCTGCCGAAGACCGGCACGGCCATACTCGTGTAACCCAGGCGGATCTCCTCGGCCTCGGTCGCGATGCCCTCCGCCCGGATCCGCTCCAGTTGGGCGCGCAGCCGGCCCGGTGAGGTGACCGTGTGCCGAGTGAACGGCTTCAGCCCGCTCCTGACCACCTCGGCGAACAGCGAGCCGGGTGAGTAGGCCAGGATCGCCTTGCCGGTGGCCGTGCAGTACAGCGGCAGCCGGCCCGCCACCCGGGACTCCTCGTTCAGACCTCGGTGCGGGAAGATCTTCTCCAGGTACACCACGTCGAGGCTGTCGTGGATGGCGAAGTGGATGGTCTCCTGGGTGGCCAGCAGGAGGTCCTCCATATACGGCTGGGCCACCTCCCGCAGGATGCGCTGCCGGTGCACCCGCTGGCCCATCTCGAACAGCCGCAGCCCGAGCCGGTAGTCGCAGCCCGTCCGCTCCAGCAGCCCCCACACCACCAGCTCCTGGGCGAGCCGGTGCACGGTGGCCTTGGCCACGCCCGTGCGGCGCACCAGTTCGGCCAGCGAGAGGGCGCTGTCCTCGGCGGTGAACGCCTCCAGGATCGGTCTGACCTTGCCCAGGACGGAGTTCATCGGGTCGGGGCAGGAGGCGGGGTCGGGAGCGGGAGCCGGGTCGGGTGGGCGGGGGATGGCGGACCCGACGGGTTGGATGCCGGTGCGGCCGATCGAGGTGACCGTCATGGGGAGAACCTCCCGATCAATCCGTTGCCTTCCGGAGAACGCGGTACGTGGCTGGATCTGGCCCCTCAACGGAACCACGCCTGCCTTGATCATGACTATGAGTCGGGGTGTTAATTCGCCGTGACCGCGGACGCGGAACGGGCGTTCCTACCGCGCCTCGGCGAGGAACGCCAGGCTGAGCGGGTTGTAGAGGTCGGCCTTCTCGTGCTGCGGCCAGTGCCCGCACTCGTTGAAGACCTCCAGGCGGGCGCCGGGGATGGCGGCAGCGATGGCTTCGGCCTCCGGGACGTCCCCGAGCGGGTTCTTGTTGCCCCAGACGACCAGGGTCGGGGCCTTGATGCGGGCCATCCGGTCGTGGCGGAGCAGATTGCGCTCGCGCGTCTCGGGCTCCTGAAGGGCCAGCAGGTTGTGCAGGTTCCGCTGGAAGTCGGGGTGGTGGTAGATGTCGTAGCGGACCTGGGTCAGCTCCTCGCCGAGGTCCTCGTCCCACTCGGCCCACAGCAGCCGCAGCCGCTCCCGGGTGAAGGACACGTCGTCCTCCAGGGCGGCGGCCCGCGTCGAGGTCTTCAGCCGCTCCATCACCTTCGGGTTGACCTTCGTACCGCCCATGCACAGCAGTTGCAGCGAGGCGACCCGGTCCGGGTACTCGCTCGCTGCCCAGGACGAGACCCAGCCGCCCAGCGACTCCCCGACCAGGTGGGCGCGTTCGGCGCCGACGGCGTCCAGGTAGGACATCAGGTGCTCGACGTACGCGGGGATTTCGCCCGGGCGGTCCGGCTTGCCGGTGTAGCCGTGGCCGAGCATGTCGATGGCGTGGCAGCGGTAGCGCGCGGCGTGCGCCGGGATGTTCCGTACGAACGCCTCAAGGTGGCCGGTCGTGCCGTGCAGGAACACCACGTGCTCGCCGTCCTCGGGACCCGCCTGCAGGGCCCGGGTCTTGAAGCCGCCGGTCTCCACGTACGCGTGCCGGTAGTCGACGCCGGTCAGTTCGTTCCAGATGCTCATGGCTGCCTTTCAGTGGTCTGTCTGTACGGGGTCGAGGACGGCGACGGCCATGCCCGTCAGCCACTCGGGCATCGGCTCGTAGGCCAGCCGCCGGCCGGGGGCGTGGTCGAGCAGGGCCGCCATCAGCAGCCAGGTGCGTACTTCCTGGGCACCGTTGCCCGCGACCTTCTCCAACTCCTCGGTGGAGTACTCGGTCATGCGGTGGGTCCGGCCGTGCTCCACGAGGGAGAGGAACTCGTCGTCGAACTCGGGGTTGAGGGCGGCCTCGGCGGCCCGGATGATCTCGCGGCGCCGGACGTCGTAGTCCTGCCAGTTCTCCCGGCCGTTGAGCCAGGCGCCGACCATGAACTCCTCGTCCTCGCCGTGCGGTTCCCGCCAGTCGGGCCAGGGCAGCCGGTGCGAGAGTCCGCCGGAGCCGATCACCGCGACGCGTCGGTCGCCGGGAAAGGCGAGTACGGCGTCCCTGATGGCACTGCCCAGCTCTTCGCAGCGCGCGAGGGTGGGCAGTGGGTGGGCGAAGACGTTGACGACGAGCGGAACGATCTCCACGTCAAGGCCGTCGAGCAGGTACTGGACGGCGTGCGACTGGCCGTGGTCGATCTGGAGCCGGGCCGAGTACGCGGGGTCGAAACGGCCGCCTTCCACAAGGGAGTTGGCTATGTGGCGGGCGAGCGGCACATCCACCGGCTGCGGCCCTTTCGGGGTGCCGGACTCACCGCTCGCGACGCACTCGCCGACGCCCAGGGTGAAGGGAGGGATGAGGTCCAGCCAGAAGCCCCGGAAGTGGTTGGAGCCGACGAGGATCACGGTGTCGGGGCGGGCCGTGGCGAGCTCGTCGCGCGCCGCTTTCAGCGCGTCGCGGAACCGCTCCGCGCGGTCCTTGTGGAGGGTCTCCTCCCAGTGGGTGTTCATCAGCGTGCTGTGCGAGGCGCCGACGCCCAGGACGATCTCGGTCATGCCACCTTTCCTTCCACTGCTTCCACCTCGGCGCGGGAGCGGGTGACGGTGTCGACGGCCGTACGGATCAGATGACGCGTCAGCTTCTCCATGGCCCGTACGGAGACGGTGTTCATCCCTCGCGCGAAGTCGATCTCGAAGGGGGCCTCGGCCTGGGCGACCTTCGGCATGCCGACGCGGACGGTGGGGATACCGCGACCGCGCAGGATGTTGGCGTCGGTGGCGCCGCTGTTGCCGCGGACGATGTCGTGTTCGCGTCCCTCCAGGGCCTCCCAACTCGCTTGTGCGGTACGGGAGATCCAGCTGTCGGGGTCGGTCCGTGTGCCGGGGATGGCCAGGACCATCTCGGCGGTCACGTCGGTCTTCGGCAGCTTGTCGAGGGCTGCGAGGAACTCCCGCTTGGCCTGCATGGGGGTGGTGTCCGGGCTGATGCGGAGGTCCACCATGAGCGTGCAGGCGGCCGGGGTCACGGCTGCCATGCGCGGCCAGCCGCCGCGTACCGACGACACGATGCCCTGCGGTGCGACCGTGCCGGCGGTGTGGCGGTCGGCGTACTCGACGAACCACTCCTCCAGGTGCCGGGCGACCTCTCCGGCGCGGGCGATGGCGTTGTCGTACGGGAGCCGGTGGCGCGACCCGACGTAGGTGTGGGTGCCGCGGACGGTGACCTCGAACCAGACGAGGCCGACCTCGTCCCAGGAGATGGTCCAGCCGGGCTTGGCGATGACCGCGTAGTCGGCCCACACGCCCTGCTCCAGCAGGAACGAACAACCCACACCCTGACCTGTGTTGTACCGGACGCCGACCGGACGCGCGTTGGTGGGCATACCGCCCGCGCCGAACGCGGCGATCAGATCGCCGGTGAGCGGGATCCCGGCCCGGGCGATCGCCTCGGCGGCCATCATCACGCACGCGGCGTGCCCCTTCGGGTTGGACGCCCCGAGCCCGGTCACCAACTCCCCGTCGACGACGGCCCTCGGGCGCATGTCGTCCCTCAACTCCGGCCCGATCCAGGGGAGATCTTCGCTCTCCTCACCCACGGTCAGAGTGTCGATCGGGGCGTAGAGCATGAGGTCGGGGCCGGTGCCGTCGCCTTCGACGCGCGCCCAGGCGTTGGCCTGGCGGTCGTCGAGCGGCTGCACCTCGGCCCGGCATCCTGCGTACGAGAGAGTGGCGGCGATGTGCTGAGCGAGGGGCCCCTCGTCGCCCGTTGGGCTGGGGATGTCGACGAGTCCGACGACGAGTTCGCGCAGCCGGTCGCCGGTGACGTGCCGCCAGGCTTCGGTGACCCAGGCGCTTCGGCGCTCGTCCAGCCCGGCCAGGCCCGCCGGTCGAGGGCCGCTCATTGGTTGATCCTGTGGACCTGGGTCATGGTGGTGCGCTCGAAGCGCTTCTTCGCCAGCGGGAGCGCGAGAGCGAGCGCGGCTCCGGCCAGCAGGGTGAGCAGGGTGCGGCCCATGGTCAGCCCTTCTTTCCGTTGACGGGTCCGGCGACGCCGACCGCGGCGAGCTTCTTCTCGTACTCCTCCTCGCTGAGGTTCCGCCAGGCGGTCAGCGAGATGTCGGGACGGTAGAGCTTCTCCGGGGGCGCGTCGGTGACGTCGACCATCCAGGCGTCCTGGCCGGAGAACTGGCCGTGGAACAGCCAGCGGATGGCGCCCAGGTACTTGGCGTAGAAGCCGAGGGTCTTCCAGCCCTCGGTGAAGTTGACCATCACGCCGACGTAGCGGTGGTGGTCCGCGTCGACCGGGACGTAGAACTCGTAATGGATGAAGTTCGGGTAGGCGATGCGCAGCACGCCCGGCATCGACAGGGACGCGAAGCCCGGGAACTCCTGGGCCTCGATGACCGGGTCGACCTTGTCCGCCTTGCCGGTGTTGCCGAGGTTGAAGGTCTCCTTGGGCGGTTGCTGCTTCCACCAGCGCTTGTTGGACCAGCGGCCCACGCCCGGGAAGTCGGCCTCCCAGTGGACCTCGTCCTGCACCCGGAAGATCCAGCGCCCCTGGGGGACGATCCTGGTGATGTTCCAGGTGGGCATCGCCTTGAACAGCCGCCACAGCGCGGTGCGATGCAGGTACTTGGCGTGACCCTCGTCGAAGCCGTTCTCGCAGGCGAACCGCCAGTTGCCGCCGCGGGGTTCGATGCGGCCGCCCATGACGAAGCCGTTGGAGACGAGCTCTTCAGGAAGCTGCTCGTCGATCGGGGACGCCTCTTCGTCGGCGACGGGGATGTACACCCACACCATGCCGAGGCGTTCCTCGACCGGGTACGTCTTCACCTCGACCTTGCCGGTCAGCCGGCAGTCGGGGCCGTCGGTGATGACCGCGCAGAGCTTGCCGGTGGGCAGGTCGAAGGTCCAGCCGTGGTACGGGCAGCTGACCGTGCCGGGGAACTGCTGGTTGCCCTCGGACAGCGGCACCCCGCGGTGCGGGCAGCGGTTGTGCAGCGCGTACACCGTGCCGCCGTCGCGGATCAGCGTGATCTTCTCGCCGCAGAGCGTGAACGGGAGCGGTTTGCCGGTGATGTGGCTGGACCAGGTGACCGGATACCAGTAGCCGCGGAAGCCGGCCGCCGCCGCGTCGTAGTGGGGCCACGTCGACCAGTCCTGCCGACCGGGCTGCCCCGCCGGTCTGCGACTGCCTCGGCCGGTGCCCTTGGAGGCGAGCGAGCCCTCACCCGTCGTCATCGTGCGTGACCTCCTGCTGCCGTCGGAACATGGCATTGAGCATCAGGGGGCGCACGGGATCCGCCTACGGACCTGTTCCGCTGAGCAGACCGCGCCGGATCGCCACGACGGCCGCGCCTGCGAAGGTCCCGTCATGGATGACATGGAGGATCTGTTCTCGCCCGATCTCTTTTCTCTCGCGGGACGCACCGCGCTGGTCACGGGCGGCAGTTCGGGTATCGGAGCGTCGGCCGCCCGTGCGCTGCGTGCCATGGGCGCGCAGGTGGCGGTCACGGCCCGGGACTCCGGGCGGGCCCGGTCGGCCGCGGAACGACTGGCGAAGCAGCGGGTGCCGACTCGGGGAACCGGCACCGCCGGGGAACCGGAGGTGATGGGCCTGAGCTGCGAGGTCACCGACGAGCGAGAGGTCGACGCCGCCGTCGCGGCGGTCCTGGAGCGGTGGGGCCGGCTGGACGTCCTGGTCACCAGCGCGGGCAGGCTGGCCCGCGGTTCCGTGGCCGACCTGCCGACCGAGGACTTGCACGGGTGTTTCGCGACCAACGTGTTCGGCACCTGGTACGCCTGCCGGGCGGCCGCGCGCGTGATGACCGGTGCCGGATTCGGGCGGATCATCACGCTCGGCTCGGTGCTCGGCTCGGTGGGAGCGCCTCAGCGGGGCGCGTACGCCGCGTCGAAGGGAGCGGTCGTACAGCTCACCAAGTCGCTTGCCCTGGAGCTGGCGGACAGCGGGGTGACCGCGAACTGCCTGCTGCCCGGCCCCATGCTCACCGAGATGAACGAGGGTGCACGCGACGATCCGGTCGCCGCCGCGTTCGTACGACAGGAGGTGCCACTCGGGCGGTGGGGCGAGGTCCACGAACTGTCGGCCGCGCTGCTCCTGCTGGCCTCGCCTCACTCGGCGTATCTCACCGGCGCCGTACTGCCGGTGGACGGCGGCTATCTGGCCCATTGACGGCTCTGCTGCGGCACAGCGTCCCGCTCAGCGGACCGCGATCCATGCCCTCCCGCCGTGCCGCGTTCTACGGTTCGCCAATTCCGCGTCCGCACGCCGATGCCCGATGACCAGCCGGAACCGGCGGTCTCCCGTCAACCCACCGAGGTATTCATGGAGGCACGGGCCAACAGCAGACGATCCGTTCCGCGCATCGTCGTTCTCCTCATCGCGTTGATGTCGCTGACCGCGTGCAGCGCGGCCACCACCGATTCCGCCGGCGGTTCCGGCGCCGGCGCGGCCACCGGCCCCACGGTCCGCATCGCTGTCGGCATCGACCCTTCCTTCGCGCCCTTCTTCCTCGCCGACGAGCAGGGGCTGTGGGCGGAGAACGGTCTCGATGTCGAACTCGTCCAGTTCGGGCGGGGCGGCGAGGGCGTCGACGCCCTCGCCGGCGGCCAGGTACAGCTGGCCGGGAACTCGGACACCACCACCATCGGCATGCTCGGGCAGAACTCCGGCCTGCGGTCCCTCCTGGTGTACGAGGAGTCGGGCCGCTACCTCAAGGTCGTCCTCGGCCCCGAGGTCGCCGACCCCTCGAAGATCCGCACGATGGCCGTCGTACCGGGGCTCTCGGAACTCGCGGCGACCCGCTTCCTGGAGTCGAAGGGGATCGACACCAAGTCGGTCGACTTCATCACCGCCGACCCGCCGGAAATCCCGGCTCTGCTGCAGAAGGGCGACGTCGACGCCTACGTCCTGTGGGAGCCCTGGCCGGCCAAGGGCACCGAGCTGGGCGGAAAAGTCCTGGAAACCACCGGCGACTACGGTCTGTCGTACGCCCACTGGCTCATCACGGACAACAAGTGGCTGAGCACCAACAAATCCACGGCCGTCAAGATCGCGCAGACGCTCCAGGAAGCGGCCCGGCTCACCGAGTCGGACCCGGACGGGGCGGCGAGTGCCACCCAGAAGGCCGCGAAGATTCCCACCGCCCAGACCCTGAAGGCGATCGAGGAGATCGACTTCGACGTACGCGACATCACCGCACAGGACCTCGAGGGGTACGCCTCGACCGCCGAGTTCTACGCGGACACCGGCAAGGTCGAGTCCCCGCCGGACGTGGCACGGGCCGCGTTGCGCGGATGGTTCACCGAACAGACGAAGGGATCATGATGACGAAGGCCATCGAGGCCGACCGGCCGCCGTCCGGCTCGCCACCCGTGGGCGGCAGCCGCGGCGCGGCGGTGTCCGTCGACTCAGTGGACATCCGGTTCGGCTCCTTCCACGCCGTACGCGGTATCTCACTGGACATCGCCGCCGGTGAGTTCCTGTGTCTGCTCGGTCCGAGCGGCTGCGGCAAGTCCACTCTGCTGTCCGCGCTGGCCGGCTTCGTACGGCCGCACCAGGGCGCCCTCACTGTCGACGGAGCCCCGATCGGCGGTCCCGATCCCGACCTGGGCATGGTCTTCCAGAGCAGTGAGGCACTCTTCGACTGGCTGACGGTGCGCCAGAACGTGGCGTTCGGCCCGCGTATGCGCGGCAAGTCCCGTGCCGAGCAGGCCGAGCTGGCCGACGAGTACCTCGCCCTGGTCGGGCTGCGGCACTGCGCCGACCGGTTCCCGGACCAACTCTCCGGCGGCATGCGCCAGCGGGTGCAGATCGCCCGCGTGCTGGCGAACGAACCGCGGGTCGTGCTGATGGACGAGCCGTTCGGCGCGCTCGACGCGCAGACCCGGCAGGTGATGCAGGAGGAGATGAACCGTATCTGGAAGGCCTCGGGCTGCACCGTCGTCTTCGTCACGCACGACATCGACGAGGCGATCCTGCTGGCCGACCGCGTCGCCGTCATGACGGCGGGACCGGCGGCGTCGGTCAAGTCCGTCTACCCCGTCGACCTGCCCAGGCCGCGCGACGAGACCGACCCCGCGGCCCTCGAACTGCGTCGCGCCCTGCGGGACGACATCGGCGAAGAGGTACGCAAGGCCCTGCGCGACCAGGGCCTCGACGCGGAGGTGGACGCATGACGGTCGTCACGGCGAAACCCGCCGCCGAACCCCGTGCCGAGCGGCGTGCGCTGCGGGACGCCGCGCGAGGACTGCGCGGGATCGGTCTGTCCGTGGTGTCCGTCCTCGTCGGCATCGGGATCTGGCAGCTGCTGGCGATGCAGTACGGCGCCTCCCTGGTCGCCTCCCCGAGCGCGACCCTGGACGCGGCGGGCGAACTGGCGGGCGACGGAACGCTCACCAACTCGATCATCGCCTCCAGCCGCCGCATCCTGATCGGCTGGGGACTCGGTCTGCTCGTGGGCGTACCGGTCGGCCTGCTCATCGGGCAGATCACGCTCGTTCGCCAACTCCTCGACCCCTACATCGAGTTCTTCCGCTTCATCCCGCCGGTCGCGTTCGTGACGCTGGCGGTGGTGTGGCTGGGCATCGGCGAGTCGTCGAAGGTCGTGCTGATCTTCTACACGGCGGTCTTCATCGTCACGCTCAACACGAGCGCCGGCGTGATGGCCGTGAGCGAGTCGAAGCTGCGCGCGGCGGCGAGTCTGGGCGCGAGCCGCCGGCAGATCCTGCAAGGCATCGTGCTGCCGTCGACGGTGCCGTACATCGTCACCGGGGCGCGCCTCGCCATGGGCAACAGCTTCCTGACCATCGTCTCCGCCGAGATCGTCGCCGCCCAGGTCGGACTCGGCTCGCTGATCTGGACGTCCCGCAACTACGGGCGCATCGACTGGGTCTTCGTCGGGATCATCACCTTGGGCATCCTGGGGTTCGTCTTCGACCGCGTGCTGCGGATCGTCGCCTCCCGGGTCCTGCGTCGATACGGAGTGAAGCTGTGAGTGGCGAGACCTCGCGTGCCCTTGTCCTGGAAGAGTTCGGCACCCTGCCCCGGTTGGTGCAGCGGCCGGTGCCCGTACGGGAGCCCGGCCAGACCCTCGTACGCGTACGGGCGGCGCAGGTGGGCCACCTCGATCTGAACGTCGTGGACGGCAAGTTCGGCATCCTGCCGGAGCTGCCCGCGGTGCCGGGCACCACGGCGTGCGGGGTGGTTCTGGCCTCGGACACGCACGCCGAGGGCAGCCTGGTCAGGATCAATGGCAAGGGGCTTGGGCTGCGTCGGGACGGGTGCTGGGCCGAGCACGCGGTCGTGCCGGACGCCGCCGCGGTCCCGGTGCCCGAGGGTACGGATCCCGCGCTGGCGTGCAGTTTCTTCTCACCGGCGGGCACGGCCTGGGCGGCGGTGCACTCGGTCGCGGCGATACGGCCCGGCGAGCGGGTCATGGTGACCGGCGCGGCGGGCGCGGTCGGCGCGCTGACCGTACAGGTTGCCGCGCGCGCAGGAGCCGAGGTGATCGGGGTGGTGGGCCGTCCCGCCAAGCTCGGCCATGTGCCGGCGCCCGGAAAGCCGGTCCTGGCGGCCGAGTTGTCGCCGGAGTCCGTGGGCGGGCCGGTGGACGCGCTCATCGACACCGTCGGCGGGCCGGTGCTGCGCGACTGCCTCGGGCTCGTCCGCCCGCGCGGGCGTGTCGCACTGGTCGGCTACACCGCCGGGCGCGAATTCACCGTGGACCTCGCGGACTTCCTCCTCGCCGACGTGGCACTGCTGCCCGTCAACCTGATGTCACGGGGCAAGGAGGTCGCCGCGGACGCCGAGCGGATGCTGGGCGAACTGGCGTCGGGGGAGCTGACGTTGCCGATCGAACGGTACGGGCTCGCTGCGCTGGCGGAGGCGGTGGAGCGGCTGCGTACGGGTGAGGCGGTCGGGAAGGTGGCGCTGGACTTGACCTGACGCGCATCCGCCTAGGAACTCTGCTCTGCCATCGCGGATCCCTCCCGGTGGGGCCGGGCTCATGCTCAGATCGTGGGCCAGGTCGTGCTGACGAGCGGGCAGGGGCTACGCCGGGAAGAGCTCGGGCAGCAGCCGGCGGGCGTCGGCGCGGGCCGGTTCGACCGCGTCGAGGGGCGCCGACGACGCCGGCCAGCGCAGCGTCACGCCGATGTCCGCCCAGCCGCCGACGGCAGCCAGGCACTTGTCCAGCGCCGGGTTGGACAACCCGCGGGCCTGCAACGGCGCGATGTGCCGGACGAAGAACGCACCAATGCGCCGCTCCATGAACCCCGGGTGGCGGTGTACGGTCGTGCCCTGGCGGTTTCCCGGCCGCCTCTGGGTCCGCAGGCAGAGCTGCAAGCTCACCGGTTGCACATGAACATCACTGGCAGATCTTCCAGCCCGATGTCGCGGACCCGCGGGCGCCGAGGAAGGACTGCCTTGTCCGATCAACCACGCCCTCTCCCCGACCGGCCCAGCCTCCGGTACCTGAAGATCGAGGCGAAACGTCGCCTCTCCACAGGGGAGTTCGCGACACTCCACGAAGCCCAGCTGGCCATCGCCCGTGAGCACGGGCTGCCGAGCTGGACCGCACTCAAGGAACGCATCGAGGCCGAAAACCCCGCGAGCCACGCCCTGACGCACGTGCGGTGGGTGATGTCGCGCTTCGCGGCGGCCGGCACCCCGGGATGGACACCCCCCGACGAGGAGGAGCTGCGCCGACACTTCGATGACCGTTACCTGAGCCTCGTGCCGACGGACTGGGTGACCCACCTGTTCACCACGGTCGCCGAACGACTGCGCGAGGGCCTCGCTGACGTGCAGGCCGAACCGCTGTACCTTCGCGCACGCCTCGCCGACCTGCACATCGAGGCAGCGACCGAAGCCGAACCACCGCACCGGCTGAGCAGTCTGCAGATGTATCCGGCGCGCGAAGCCGGCGCCGATGTCCCTGGTGGGCCGCCCATCCCTGGCTGAGCCCGCAGGTGCGCCGGGCCAGAAGGCAGGCCCGGCGAGTCTCGACCTCGACGTGGTAGCTGGAGATGGAGTTCTGGAACACCATTTGGAGGTGTCGGTGTCAGGCGAGTACGACCACGGCATGGCCCCGGCAGCAGACGATTCCGGGGCCGTCGCCGTGCGCGGCCGAGCAGTGCTCCACCAGGTCGAGCGTGACCTCACCACGCGCCCGATCAACCTCGCGTACCGTGCCGGTGACCACGAGCCGGTCCCCCGCGTGGGCGGGCGCCCGGTTCTGCCACGCGACCTCGCGCACCCGCCCGGTCTCGCCGGCGAAACCCGCCGCGGCCCGGTGGAAGAGGCAGCCGTGCAGCTGCGCCATGACGACCGGGTCGGCCAGCCCTTCGGACCGGGCGAAGGCGGTGTCGTAGTGGATGCGATGGGTGTTGCGGGTGACGGCGCCGAAACGCAGCAGGGCGACCGCGTCCGGGGTGAACTCCACGGGCGCTACCGGCTGCCCCACGGTGACGTCGCTGTATCCCCTCACCTGGCGATGAACCTCTCCGTGACCTCGACGAGCGTTCCGCGCGTCGTGCTGCACGTCTTCTCGACCGTGAGCAGCAGGAACCCGTCCCCCGCTCCTTTGCGTTCAACTGCCGTGAGGACCCGGAGCAGTTCGATCGGGTCCCCCGCCCGCACCTCGCCCGTCCAGCGCACCTGCTGACCACCTGCCATGAGCCGGACGTCGAGCCCGTCGGTGCCGGGGACCTCGTCGCGGTACATGCCGTCCGGCCGGACCTCGTCGGGGCCGGCTCCGGGCGCGCCGCGCAGCAGGCTGACGACGTACATGGGGTGGACGGTGAACCGGGAGCTGTCCGGATCCGTCAGGTGCGGCGCGGTCTCGCCGGCCGCGCGGGCGAACTCCGCGGCGTCCTCGGCCCGTACGACACCCAGCTGCCGCCGCTCGAACCGCCCGACCAACGCCCGTGCCCGCTCCTCGGCGAGGTCAAGCCCGTTCGCCATGCACCGCCTCCATATTCGAAAGCCACACTCGGATGACCGGACGCTAGCCGCGACGCCTTCCGCGTCGCCATGGAACCGGCCCGCTCAGCGGACCGCTCCGCTTGGGCGGGCCCGCCTCGCGGGGACACCATGCGGGACATGGACCTCATGGACATTCAGCCGCCTCCGCAGGGCGCCTACGCGGAGGCGGACGGCGTCACGTACCACTACATCGAGATGGGCGAGGGAAGCCCCACCGTCTTCCTGCACGGCGGCGGCCCGGGGTGCACGAGCTGGTCGGACTTCGGGCAGGTGGCGCGGCTGTTCGCCGAGGACCGCCGGTGCTTCCTCGTCGACATCCTGCAGTACGGGAAGTCCGCGAAGCCGGTCATCAAGGGCCCCATGTGGGACTACCACGCCGCCAAGACCGTGGCGCTGCTCGACTCGCTGGGCGTGGCACGCGCCGACTTCGTCTGCAACTCGTGGGGCGGGACCATCGCCCTCAACCTCGCCGCCAAGTACCCCGAACGGGTCCGGTCCCTCGTCATCACCGGCAGCATGCCGGTCTTCTACGGGCCGCTCGCGCCCCTCCCCGAGGGGGCCCGTCGCGGTCGCAACGCCCGGGACGTGTACTACGGCGGCGACGGCCCCTCGCCGGAGAAGATGCGCGAGCTGATGGCCCGCCTGGAGTGGTACGACGCGGACGCCATCCCCGAGGGCACGGTGAAGCTGCGTCACGAACAGAGCCTGGACCCCGAGGAGATGGCGCTCGCCGCCGCATCCGACAACCCGCGCGGCGACTGGCAGGACCTCACCGGGGAACTGGGCCGGATCGAGGCGCCGTCGCTGTTCATATGGGGCATGTACGACGCGTTCCTGACGCCGGACTACCCGCTGATGCTTGCCCGGATGGTTCCCCGGGGCAACCTCCATGTGATGAGCCGGACGTCCCATCACCTCCAGGAAGAGCGACCGCACGACTACTACACCGTCGTCACCGGTTTCCTGAACCAACAGCACGACTGAATGCCGATGAATGCCGAGGAGCGACAGTGAGTGAGTCCGTGGTGCGCGTCGTCGAACTGTCCAGTCCCTTCGCCCGTTTCGCGGGCAGGCTCCTGGTGGGCCTCGGTCACGAGGTGGTCCTCGTCGAACCGCCGGGAGGCGATGCGACCCGGCACGAACTCGACGGCGACGCCTTCGCCCACTGGCACGCCGGGAAACGCTCGGTCACCCTCGATACGGGCACGCCCGAAGGTGCCGCTGAGCTGCGCCGGCTCCTCGAGAGCGCGGCCGCGCTGCTCGACGGGAGCACCGAGGGCGCCGAGCCGGTCGCCGCCTGTCTCGACCACCTCGTACATGTACGGGTCACACCGTTCGGCCTCGTCGGCCCGCGCAGCTACTGGCAGGGCACCGATCTGGTGGTGGCCGCGCTCGGCGGCATGCTGGCGCAGGTCGGCGATCCGGACGGCCCGCCGCTGCGGCTGCCGGAGAACCAGGCGGAGCAACTCGCGGGCGTCAACGCGGCGATCGCCGTCCTGCTCGGCCTGCGCGCCCGGCGGGGCGGCTCCGGGCAACTCATCGACGTGTCGGCACAGGCGTGCGTGGCCGCCGCGCTGGAGGCGGGCGCCCTCGCCTACCTGCACGAGGACCGGGTCCCGTCGCGCCCCGGACGGGTGCATCCGCTGGTCCCGCACGGGTTGTTCCGGGCCGCGGACGGTCATCTGGGCGGAGGGCTCGGCGGCAGCCCCCGTATGTGGGACGCGCTGCTCGCCTGGCTGCGCGAGGAGGGCGCGGAGGCCGATCTGGCGGAGCCCCGGTGGCAGGATCCCGTCGAGCGCAAGAAGCACCAGGAACATGTGTTCAAGGTCGTGCAGGACTTCGTGGGTACATGGCCGAAGGCCGAGTTCGCGGAGCGGGCCCAGGCCAGGAAACTGCCGTGGGCCGCCGTCGACCTGCCCCACGAACTGCCGGACAACCCGCAGCTCACCGCGCGCGGCTTCTTCACCCAGGTCAGGACGGAGCAGGGAGACCGGACCGACCTCGGCTTCCCCTTCGCGTTCCCGGAGGGCCGCCGCGTCACGGCGCTCACCGTGCCCGGGCCCGGTGCCGACCAGGCGCTGCTCGACGAACCTCGTGCGACGCGCCCGGTCGACGGCGACTCCCCCGGCCTGCCCGCGCTGGACGGCGTACGCGTCCTGGACCTGACCTGGGTGCTCGCCGGCCCGTACTGCACCAAAGTCCTCGCCGACCACGGCGCCGACGTCATCAAGGTCGAGTCCGTCCGGCGCCCCGACCCGACCCGCTTCGCGCCCTTCATGCACCTGTCCCGGGGCGACCACACGGACCCGAACACCAACGGCTACTTCAACGAGGTCAACCGGAACAAGCGCAGCATCGCGCTCGACACGCGGACCGAGGAGGGCGTCGTGGTGCTGCGCGAACTCATCGCCTCCTGCGATGTCCTCGTGGAGAACTTCAGCGCCACGGTCATGACCGGGCTCGGCCTCGGCTACGAGGCGCTGCGCGAGATCAACCCGGGTCTGGTCTACGTGAGCATGTCTGGCATGGGCCACACCGGCCCGCGGTCCGGCTGGGTGTCGTACGCGGACACCGTCTCGGCCAGTGGCGGGCTGACCGGGCTCACCGGCTGGGACCCGGACGACGTGGTGGGCGTGATCTACGGCCACGGCGACATCGTCGCGGGACTCCAGGCCGCGCTGGCCACGGTCGCCGCGCTGGAACACCGCGCGGAAACGGGCCGCGGACAGCACATCGACCTGTCCCAACTCGAGGCGATCGCCGCCCACATGGGGACGAGCCTCCTCACATCGGCACGGTCGCCGATGGGCAACGCACACCACCGGTGGAGCCCTCAGGGTGTGTACCGCTGCCTGGGTGCCGACCGCTGGCTCGCCGTCAGCGTCCGCTCGGACGAGGAGTGGACGGCCCTGTGCCACGCCATCGGGCAACCCGAACTGGCCGAGGACGCACGGCTGTTGACCGCCGACGGCCGCAGGCGGGAGAGCACGCTGATCGACGGCGTACTCGGCGACTGGGCGCGCGGCCTGCCCGCCGACGCCGCCGCCGAGCTGCTGCAGGAGCGCGGGATTCCGGCCGGTGCCGTGCAGGACGGCCGCGAACTCGTCGAGCACGACCCGCAGTTGAGGGCACGTGGCTTCTACGTCCGTCTTGAGCACCCGGCCGCGGGCGCCTTCCTCCACGAGGGCGTGCCCGTCCGCCTCACCGGCACACCTGGCGGCATACGCAAGCCCGCGCCCCTGCTCGGTGCCGACACCGACGAGGTGCTGAGCGAGTGGGCCGGGATCCCGGCCGAGCGGCTCGGTCGACTGCGGGAGGCCGGAGTGCTCCAGTGAACGCCATGCCCATCCCGCTGAACGCCATGACCATCCCACAGTTGCTGGACTCCTCGGCGGAGGAGTACGGCGACCGCATCTTCCTGCGCGCGGGCGGGACGGAGCGCACGTACCGGCAGGCCCGTCAGGCCGCGGCGACGACGGCGGGAGCGCTCGCCGCACGCGGCTGCCGACCGGGCGACCGGGTCGCGGCCCTGCTGTCGAACCGGATCGAGTTCGTCGACCTGATCCTCGGCTGCGCCTGGCTCGGCGCGGTGCTGGTGCCGCTCAACACCGGCCTGCGCGGCCGGAGTCTGCGCCACGTCCTGCGGGAGGCGGCGCCGTCCTTCCTGCTCACGGAGGCGGAGTCGGCGGGCCGGGTGGTCGAGTCGGGTTACCGGGGCACGCTCTGGATCGTGGGCGAGGGCGACGCCCCACGGCCGGGAGAGGCCGAGTCTGTGCCACCGGCCGCGGTACGGCCGTACGACACCGCCTCGATCCTGTTCACCTCGGGCACCACGGGGACACCACGAGGGGTGCGCTGCCCGCACGCGCAGTTCGCCTGGTGGGGCCGCAACGTCGCGGACTCGCTGCGGCTGACCTCGGACGACGTGCTCTACACCTGCCTTCCGCTCTTCCACACCAACGCCCTGAACGCGCTGGCGCAGGCCACGGTGGCCGGTGCCGCCTACGCGCTCGACGAGCGTTTCTCCGCCTCGAAGTACTGGGCGAGGGTGGCGGAGACCGACGCCACGGTCATTCATCTGCTCGGGGCGATGGTGCCCATGCTGCTGGCCCAGCCGCCCGGTGAGCAGGACCGCGGGCACCGGGCTTGGCGGGGCCTCTCCCCCGCCACTCCGGGCCCCGCCTGGGAGCCCTTCCGCGAGCGCTTCGGTGTCACTCTGATCGACGGATTCGGCTCCACGGAGACAAACCTCGTCATCGGTTCCACCCCCACGCAGCAGCGGCCCGGCCTCATCGGCACCGTGCGCGACGGCTTCTCCGCACGTGTGGTCGACGAGGCCCTCGTCCCCGTCCCGGACGGCACCCCCGGCGAGCTGGTCGTCCGCAGTCACCAGCCGTTCGCCTTCTGCACCGGCTACTTGGGCGAGTCGGCACCACCGCCCCACTCCTGGCGCAGGACCGGCGACCGCGTGATCCGTGAGCCGGACGGCTGGTTCCGCTTCGTCGACCGCATCAAGGACGTCATCCGGCGGCGCGGCGAGAACATCTCCTCGTACGAGGTGGAGTCGGCCGTCCGCTCCCATCCGGCCGTCGCCGAAGCCGCGGCCTTCCCCGTGGCGTCAGAGCTGGCCGAGGACGAGGTCATGGTCGCGGTCGTCGTACGGCCCGGCAGCGTGCTGGACCCGGAGGCTCTGGCCCGGCACTGCGCGCGCGAGCTGCCCGCGTTCGCCGTGCCCCGGTACATCGAGACGGTCCCGTCCCTGCCGCTCACCGAGACCGGCAAGGTCCGCAAAGCGGTGCTGCGCGAACGCGGCGTCACCGCCGACACCTGGGACCTGACCGCCCGCGCACCTGCGAAGGCCTGATGTCAGCGTCGCGCGCAGAGTCTGGGCGCCGGCGCCCCGGAGATCGGTGTCCACGATCGCCAGGTCCGCGTCGTCGCCGAGCAAGCTCACCTACGAGCCCGCAAAACAGCTCGTGCGGGCCGAGGCTCAGCTCGACCCGCACAAGTTGGGGATACGGTCTGTGTCCGAGGGGGGACTTGAACCCCCACGCCCGATAAAGGGCACTAGCACCTCAAGCTAGCGCGTCTGCCATTCCGCCACCCGGACTAGGTGTCTGCCGCCTTGACGGAGGTGTTCCCCGCGGCGACACGGACAACAATACCAAGGTTTCGTAGTGCCCTTCACCTGCATATCCGCGGCGTGAGACCCGGCCGGAGGGCGGGCGCGCACCCCTGCCGGGCCTCTCACCACGGGTGGTCGATCGGTCACGGCATGAGCTGGTACTCCGGGAAGTTCCCGGGCAGCCGCTCGCCCGTCGGCCCCTGCGTCACCGCGCGCACCAGCAGCTCGCCGCCGACGAACGCGCCCCTCCAGGACGCGCCGAAGCCGCCGAAGAGCTCGTCACGGTCACCGCGGGAGCGGGGTGCGCCGTGGCCGACCTTGAAGGCGCGGATCTGGGGGGCGAGCCGGTCGAAGGTCGCCCGGTCGTCCGTGGACAGCGTGGCCACCAGCGCGCCGTTCGAGGCGTTCATCGCGGCCAGCAGCTCCGCCTCCGTGTCGACCAGGACGATGGTGTCGACCGGGCCGAACGGTTCCGCGTGGTGCAGCGGGGAGGACGGCGGCGGGTTGAGGAGCGTGACCGGGTGGACGTACGCGGACGTGTCCTGGCCGGGCAGGAAGCGTGCGTCGGACAGCTTGCCTCGGTGCAGGGGTACGGCGCCGCGGTCGATGGCCTCGGCGACCTGGTCCTGGAGTTCCTTGGCCTTCGCCGCGTTGATCAGCGGCCCGAAGTCCAGCCGCGGGTACGGGTCGTCCCGCTGCTCGACGGCGAGCGGGTGGCCGATCCGCAGCGTACGGACCGCCGGGAGGTACGCCGCCAGGAACTCGTCGAACAGCTCGCGCTGGACGACGAAGCGCGGGTACGCCGTGCAGCGCTGCTTGCCGTAGTCGAAGAGCTTGGGGACGAGGGCCGTGAGTGCGTCCCAGTCCGTGTAGTTCCAGATGCCCCAGGTGTTGAGTCCTTCCTGTTCGAGTACGTGTCGCTTGCCGAGGTCGGCGACGGCGGTGGCCACCGCGGCGCCGGTGTCCCGGCCGCCGACGAAGGAGACGCAGCCGACCTCGGGCGCCCGCACCAGCGCCTCGGACAGCTCGCCTCCGCTGCCGCTGACGAGGGTGACGGGAATCCCTTCGCGGGCGGCCAGCGCACAGGCCAGGGTCAGACAGGCGACACCGCCGTCGGTCGGGGTCTTGGCGATGACCGCGTTGCCTGCCAGGGCCTGTACCAGTACTGCGTGAACGAGCACGCTCATCGGGTAGTTCCAGCTCGCGATGTTGGACACCGGGCCGTCCAGCGGGGCCCGGCCGTCGATCATCGGCTCGATGCCGTCGACGTACCAGCGCACCCCGTCGATCGCCCGGTCGACGTCCGCCTGCGCGAGCCGCCAGGGCTTGCCGATCTCCCAGACGAGCAGGAGCGCGAGCAGTTCGCGGTGGGCGGTGAGGGCGTCGAGGGTGGCGGCGACGCGGGCGCGCCGCTCGTCCAGGGGAACGTGGCGCCAGGCGCGGTGCTGGTCGAGTGAGACGCGTACGGCCTGGTGGGCGGTGGTGCGGTCCAGGCGTGGCGGGCCGGCGATCGGGCTGCCGTCGACGGGGCTGGTGGCGGGCAGGGCCCGGCCGTCCGCCTGCCAGGAGGAGTTCCAGAGATTGAGGACACGGTCGTCCCGGAAGGCCTCGGGGGCGACGCTCAGGCAGCGTTGCCAGGCGTCGGTCCAGGAGGTGCCTGATTTGAGGGTGAGGGTGGTTGCCATGGGTTACTCCGCTCTCGGTGCACAGTCGGGGGCGGTAGGTGAATGGCTACGGTGGACGCCGGCGAGGCGCGATAACTCCTGAAAGTCACCCGCTGTCAACTATGAGTGACGTCACCTCGGCTCGCCCAGTACGGCGAGTACCTGTTGCGCCGTCTCGGTCGGCGTGCTTCCCACCCCGACGCCCGCCGCCTCCAGTGCCTCCCTCTTCGCCGCCGCCGTACCCGACGACCCGGACACGATCGCGCCCGCGTGCCCCATGGTCTTGCCCTCGGGTGCCGTGAAGCCGGCGATGTAGCCGACGACCGGCTTGGTGACGTGCTCGCGGATGTACGCGGCCGCGCGTTCCTCCGCGTCGCCGCCGATCTCCCCGATGAGGACGATCACTTCGGTGTCGGGGTCGTCCTCGAAGGCGGCGAGGCAGTCGATGTGGGTCGTCCCGATCACCGGGTCGCCGCCGATGCCCACGCAGGACGAGAAGCCGATGTCGCGGAGTTCGTACATGAGTTGGTAGGTGAGCGTGCCGGACTTGGAGACCAGGCCGATGCGGCCCGGTTTGGTGATGTCGGCCGGGATGATGCCCGCGTTGGACTGGCCGGGGGTGATCAGGCCGGGGCAGTTGGGGCCGACGACGCGCGTGCCGCGTGCCTTCGCGTACGCGGTGAAGGCGACGGAGTCGTGGACGGGGATACCTTCGGTGATGACGACCGCGAGGCCGATGCCGGCGTCGGCGGCCTCGATGACGGCCGCCTTGGCGAACGCGGGCGGCACGAAGACGACGGTGACGTCGGCGCCGGTCGCGTCCATGCCCTCGCGCACCGAGCCGAAGACGGGGACGGCCCGGTCGTCGAAGTCGACGGTGCGGCCCGCCTTGCGCGGGTTGACGCCGGCGACGACATCGGTGCCGGCCGCGAGCATGCGCCGGGTGTGCTTCATGCCCTCGGCGCCCGTCATGCCCTGGACGAGGACCTTGCTCTCCTTGGTGAGGTAGATCGCCATGTTCCGTCTCCTCAGGCTGCGTGGGCGAGTTGGGCGGCCTTGGCCGCGGCGCCGTCCATGGTGGGGGCCTGCTGGACCAGGGGGTGCGCGCGCTCGTCGAGGATCGCGCGCCCGCGTACGGCGTTGTTGCCGTCGAGCCGGACGACCAGCGGTTTGGTCAACTGCACGGTGTCCAGGGCCCGCACGATGCCGTCGGCGACCGCGTCGCAGGCGGTGATCCCGCCGAAGACGTTGACGAAGACCGACTTCACGGCCGGGTCGGAGAGGATCACGGACAGCCCGTCGGCCATGACCTGGGCGGATGCTCCGCCGCCGATGTCGAGGAAGTTGGCGGGGCGGGCGCCGCAGCCGGCGACCACGTCGAGCGTCGACATCACCAGGCCGGCGCCGTTGCCGATGATGCCGACCTCACCGTCCAGCTTGACGTAGTTGAGGCCCTTGGCGGCGGCCGCGGCTTCGAGGGGATCGTCGTGCGCGGCTCGCTGGTCGCCCCAACGTGCCTGCCGGAAGCGGGCGTTGTCGTCGAGGGTGACCTTGCCGTCGAGCGCCAGGATCTGGCCCTGTTCGGTGCGCACGAGGGGGTTGACCTCGACGAGGACCGCGTCCTCCCGGACCAGCACCTGCCACAGCCGTACGAGAACGTCGACGGTCTGCGGCGGCAGCCCCGCCGCCTCGGCGATCTGCGCGGCCTTCGCCGAGGTGACGCCCTCGGCGGGGTCGACGGGGACACGCGCCACGGCCTCGGGCCGGGTGGCGGCGACCTCCTCGATCTCCATGCCGCCCTCGGCGGAGGCGATCGCGAGGAAGCGGCCCGCCGCGCGGTCGAGGACGTAGGAGACGTAGAACTCGGTCTCGATGTCCACGGGCTGGGCCAGCATCACCGTGCCCACCGTGTGGCCCTTGATGTCCATGCCGAGGATCTGGCGTGCCGTGATCTCGGCGGCGGCCGGGTCCGCGGCGAGCTTGACGCCTCCGGCCTTGCCGCGTCCGCCCGTCTTCACCTGTGCCTTGACGACGACCCGGCCGCCGAGCCTGCGGGCGATCTCGCGCGCCTCCTTGGACGAGGCGGTGACCTCGGCCCGGGGCACCAAGATGCCGTGTTCCTCGAAGAGTTCCCTTGCCTGGTGCTCGTACAGGTCCATTCCGGCTCCTGACTCAAAAGTGCCGCACGCCCCCTGGACACCACCCACCGGATGCGGGATAACAAGCTTCATACAGTATTCGTCGACTGTATGCAATGTACCGCGAGAGTGCTCCAACCCCCTATGAAGGGACAGGACTTCGCCATGCCCGACGACACTCAGGACGTCATCTCCGGCGGTCACCTCGTCGCCAAAGCCCTGAAGGCCGAGGGGGTCGACCGCATCTACACCTTGTGCGGCGGCCACATCATCGACATCTACGACGGCTGCGTCGACGAGGGCATCGAGGTCGTCGACGTCCGTCACGAGCAGGTCGCCGCCCACGCCGCCGACGGCTACGCACGCATCACCGGCAAACCCGGCTGCGCGGTGGTCACCGCCGGTCCCGGAACGACGGACGCCGTGACCGGTGTCGCCAACGCCTTCCGCGCGGAGTCCCCGATGCTGCTGATCGGCGGCCAGGGGGCCCTCACCCAGCACAAGATGGGGTCCCTCCAGGACCTCCCGCACGTCGACATGATGACGCCGATCACCAAGTTCGCGGCGGCCGTGCCGGACACCGCCCGGGCGGCGGACATGGTCTCCATGGCCTTCCGCGAGTGCTACCACGGCGCGCCCGGCCCCTCCTTCCTGGAGATCCCGCGCGACGTGCTCGACGCCAAGGTGCCGGTGGAGAAGGCCCGCGTCCCGAAGCCCGGGGCCTACCGCGCCTCCACCCGCTCGGCCGGCGATCCCGACGCGATCGAGAAGCTCGCCGACCTGCTCGTGCACGCCGAGAAGCCGGCCATCCTGCTCGGCAGCCAGGTGTGGACGACCCGCGGCACCGAAGCGGCCATCGAGCTGGTCCGCACGCTGAACATCCCGGCGTACATGAACGGCGCCGGCCGCGGCACTCTGCCGCCCGGCGACCCGCACCACTTCCAGCTCTCCCGCCGGTACGCCTTCTCGGGCGCCGACGTCATCGTCATCGTCGGCACGCCCTTCGACTTCCGCATGGGCTACGGCAAGCGGCTGTCACCGGACGCGACCGTCGTGCAGATCGACCTCGACTACCGGACCGTCGGCAAGAACCGCGACATCGACCTCGGGATCGTCGGCGACGCGGGGCTGGTGCTGAAGTCGGTGACCGAGGCGGCTTCAGGACGCGTCAACGGCGGGGCGTCGAAGCGGAAGGAGTGGCTCGACGAGCTGCGCGCCGCCGAGCAGACGGCCCTCGAGAAGCGGCTGCCGAACCTGAAGTCGGACGCCTCGCCGATCCACCCGTACCGTCTGGTCAGCGAGATAAACGACTTCCTCACGGAGGACTCGATCTACATCGGCGACGGCGGCGACATCGTCACCTTCTCCGGGCAGGTCGTGCAGCCCAAGTCACCCGGGCACTGGATGGACCCGGGCCCCCTGGGCACGCTCGGCGTCGGTGTCCCCTTCGTGCTCGCCGCCAAGCAGGCGCGGCCCGACAAGGAAGTGGTGGCCCTCTTCGGTGACGGCGCGTTCTCCCTCACCGGCTGGGACTTCGAGACTCTCGTCCGTTACGACCTCCCGTTCGTCGGCATCGTCGGCAACAACTCCTCCATGAACCAGATCCGTTACGGCCAGAAGGCCAAGTACGGCGAGGCACGCGAGCGGGTCGGCAACACCCTCGGCGACGTCCACTACGACAAGTTCGCCCAGATGCTGGGCGGTTACGGCGAGGAGGTCCGCGACCCCGCCGACATCGGCCCGGCACTGCGGCGCGCCCGCGAGTCGGGCAAGCCGTCGCTGATCAACGTCTGGGTCGACCCGGACGCGTACGCCCCCGGAACCATGAACCAGACGATGTACAAGTGAGGTGACCTCGGCATGACCAAGGCTCTCGAAGGCATCCGCGTCCTCGACATGACGCACGTCCAGTCCGGGCCCTCCGCCACCCAGTTGCTCGCCTGGCTCGGTGCGGACGTGGTCAAGCTGGAGGCGCCGACCGGTGACATCACGCGCAAGCAGCTGCGCGACCTCCCGGACGTCGACTCCCTCTACTTCACGATGCTCAACTGCAACAAACGGAGCATCACCCTCAACACCAAGACCGAGCGCGGCAAGGAGATCCTCACCGAGCTGATCCGGCGCTCGGACGTCATGGTCGAGAACTTCGGGCCGGGCGCGGTCGACCGTATGGGCTTCACCTGGGACCGCATCCAGGAGATCAATCCGCGGATCGTCTATGCCTCCATCAAGGGGTTCGGGGACGGGCCGTACACCAACTTCAAGGCCTACGAGGTCGTCGCGCAGGCCATGGGCGGGTCGATGTCGACCACCGGTTTCGAGGACGGGCCGCCGCTGGCGACTGGGGCCCAGATCGGTGACTCGGGAACGGGCGTGCACGCCGTGGCGGGGATTCTCGCGGCGCTTTTCCAGCGGGAGAACACCGGGCGTGGTCAGCGGGTCAACGTGGCCATGCAGCACGCTGTACTCAATCTGTGCCGGGTGAAGCTGAGGGATCAGCAACGCCTGGCACAAGGGCCCCTCGCTGAATATCCCAACGACGACTTCGGCGACGAGGTTCCCAGGTCCGGAAACGCGTCCGGCGGCGGTCAACCCGGCTGGGCCGTCAAGTGCGCGCCGGGCGGCCCGAACGACTACGTGTACGTGATCGTGCAGCCCGTCGGATGGAAGCCGATCACCGAGCTCATCGGCCGGCCCGAACTGGCCGACGACCCCGAGTGGTCGAGCCCCGAGGCCAGGCTGCCCAGGCTCAACAAGATGTTCCAGCTGATCGAGGAGTGGTCCGCGACGCTTCCCAAGTGGGAGGTGCTGGAGAAGCTCAACGCGCACAACATCCCGTGCGGTCCGATCCTGTCCACCAGGGAGATCATCGAGGACCGGTCGCTGGTCGCCAACGAGATGGTCGTGACGGTGCCGCATCCCGAGCGGGGCGAGTTCGTCACCGTCGGCAGCCCGCTCAAGCTCTCCGACTCGCCCGTCGAGGTGAGCAGTTCACCGCTGCTCGGCGAGCACAACGAACAGGTCTACATCGGCGAGCTCGGCCTCGGCGACGAGGAACTGCGCCTGCTCAAGTCGAACGGAGTGATCTGACGTGATGGCCGAAGACCGCCTCCTGAGGGTGCGCACGCTCCTCGATGCCGTGCGGGCCGAGGGACGCACCGCGCTGACCGCACCCGAGGGCAAGGTGATCGCCGACGCGTACGGGATCGCCGTACCCGGCGAGGAGTTGGCGACGGACGTCGAGGAGGCGGTGTCGTACGCGGCGCGCTTCGGCGGGCCCGTCGTGATGAAGATCGTCTCCCCGGACATCCTGCACAAGACCGACGCCGGCGGTGTGATCGTCGGGGTCGAGGGCGCCGGCGACGTACGGGCCGCCTTCCACAAGATCATCGAGAACGCGCGTGCCTATGCCGCCGACGCGCGCATCGAGGGCGTTCAGGTCCAGGAACTCCTCCCCCAAGGTCAGGAGGTCATCGTCGGCGCGGTGACCGACCCGACCTTCGGCAAGGTCGTCGCCTTCGGGCTCGGCGGTGTTCTCGTCGAGGTCCTCAAGGACGTCACCTTCCGCCTCGCGCCGGTCGACGCGGACGAGGCGCTGTCCATGCTGGACTCGATCCGCGCGGCCGAGATCCTGCGCGGTGTGCGCGGGGCGCCGGCCGTGGACCGGTGGGCGGTCGCCGAGCAGATCCGCCGGGTGTCCCAACTGGTCGCGGACTTCCCGGAGATCGCCGAGGTGGACCTCAACCCGGTGATCGCCACCCCCGAGGGCGCGGTCGCGGCGGACATCCGGGTCATCCTCGCCGAGTCGCAGCCGACGCCCCGGCGGACGTACACCCGTGACGAGATCCTCACCTCCATGCGCCGCCTGATGCAGCCCTCCTCGGTCGCCGTGATCGGCGCCTCCAACGAGCAGGGCAAGATCGGCAACTCGGTGATGCGCAACCTCATTGACGGCGGCTTCTCCGGGGAGATCCATCCGGTGAATCCCAAGGCCGATGACATTCTGGGCCGCAAGGCGTACAAGAGTGTCACGGACGTTCCCGGTGAGGTGGATGTGGCGGTCTTCGCGATTCCCGCCAAGTTCGTGGCCTCGGCGCTGGAGGAGGTGGGACGCAAGAAGATCCCCAACGCCGTCCTCATCCCCTCCGGGTTCGCGGAGACCGGCGAGCACGCACTCCAGGCCGAGATCGTGGCGATCGCCGAGCGGCACGGCGTCCGGCTGCTCGGGCCGAACATCTACGGCTACTACTCGACCTGGCAGGACCTGTGCGCCACGTTCTGCACGCCGTACGACGTCAAGGGCGGGGTGGCGCTGACCTCGCAGTCCGGTGGCATCGGGATGGCCATCCTGGGGTTCGCGCGCACCACGAAGACGGGTGTGTCGGCGATCGTCGGCCTCGGCAACAAATCGGACCTGGACGAGGACGACCTGCTGACGTGGTTCGGCGAGGACCCGCACACCGAGTGCATCGCGATGCACCTGGAGGACCTCAAGGACGGACGCGCCTTCGTGCGGGCCGCGCGGGCGACCGTACCGAAGAAGCCGGTCGTGGTTCTCAAGGCGGGGCGTACGGCGGCCGGTGCGAAGGCGGCCGGTTCGCACACCGGGGCGCTCGCGGGCGACGACGCCGTGTACGACGACATCCTCAAGCAGGCCGGTGTCATCCGGGCGCCCGGGCTCAACGAAATGCTCGAGTACGCGCGCGGGTTGCCGGTGCTTCCCGCTCCCCAGGGCGACAACATCGTGATCATCACCGGGGCCGGCGGCAGCGGTGTGCTGCTGTCGGATGCCGTGACCGACAACGGGCTGTCCCTGATGGAGATCCCGCCGGACCTGGACGAGGCCTTCCGGAAGTTCATCCCGCCCTTCGGGGCCGCGGGCAACCCGGTGGACATCACCGGGGGCGAGCCGCCGTCGACGTACGAGGCGACCATCCGTCTCGGCCTGGAGGATCCGCGCATCCACGCGCTGGTCCTAGGCTACTGGCACACCATCGTCACTCCCCCGATGGTCTTCGCCGAACTCACCGCGCGCGTGGTGGCCGAATTCCGGGAGCGCGGCATTCACAAGCCCGTCGTCGCGTCGCTCGCCGGTGACGTCGAGGTCGAGGAGGCCTGCCAGTACCTGTACGAGCGCGGGGTCGTGGCGTACCCGTACACGACCGAGAAGCCGGTGGCGGTGCTCGGCGCGAAGTACCGGTGGGCGCGGGCGGCAGGCCTGTTGGGGGGCGGCTCATGAGGTGAGGGAGCAGGGGCCGGCCGACGGTGCGCGTCGGCCGGCCCCGGGACCCGCGCGCGCACGAAAGGCATTGGACAGGGGGCGCTGGCCAGAACTTTCGACGCTAGGGGTGCAACCAACTGTGACTACCACCGACGTTTCATCGGTCACCGCCTACCGGGAGGTGACCGACAAGAACGGACGCGTCTACCGCATCGGCGAGTCCGACATCGACATCATGGGTCGCAAACGCAAGTGGATGGTGATCCTGCCCTGGATCGGCATGATGGGCATCTCCTCCGCCGAGTACGCGTTCGCGTCCGCCGAGGACACGCTGCACACCGCGCACCATTGGAACAGCATGCACATCTTCTGGATGATGACCGTCTGGGTCTTCTTCCAGGCCGCGGTGGCCTTCCCCGCGGGAAAACTGCGTGAGAGCGGCAAACTGCCCGCCCGCTGGGCGATGATGCTCGGCGCGACGGGCACGTTGCTGGGTTATTTGTCACTGGCCTTCGCGCCGCACGTGATCGTCGCCTATGTCGGCTTCAGCGTGTTCAGCGGTATGGGCGCGGGCATGGTGTACGCCACCTGCGTCAACATGGTGGGCAAGTGGTATCCGGAGCGGAAGGGCGGCAAGACCGGGTTCGTCAACGGCGGTTTCGCCTATGGCTCGGTGCCCTTCGTCTTCCTCTTCAACGGCTACATGGACCTCACCAACTTCCGCTGGGTGCTGGTCTCGGTGGGTGTGTTCCTGGCCGGGATGGTCGCGTGCTCCGGCTACTTCTTCAGGGACCCGCCGAAGAACTGGTGGCCCGCGACGATCGACCCGCTCAACCCGCCGAAGGACCCGCGCGCGGCACGCTCGCTGCGCATGAACCCACCGGCCGTCAAGCAGTACACCCCCAAGGAGGCGTGGAAGACAGGCCGGGTGGCCCTGATGTGGTTCTGTCTGGCGTGCACGTCCGGCGTGAACATCTTCGGTATCGCCTTCCAGGTGGACATCGGCGAGGAAGCCGGATTCGCGGGCGGCATCGTGGCAACCGCCATGTCCCTCAAGGCGATCGTCAACGGCACCGGCCGCGGCGTCATCGGCTGGCTCTCCGACCTCTACGGCCGCAAGCGGTGCCTGCTCGCCGTCTGCGTCATCCTGGGCCTGTCCCAGTACGGCATCCTCTGGTCGGCCGACATGAAGAACCTGCCGCTGTTCCTGGTCTTCTCCTCGATCTCCGGCTTCGGCGGCGGCGCCATCTTCCCGATGTTCGCCGCGCTCACCGCGGACTACTTCGGTGAGAACAACAACGCGTCCAACTACGGCATGGTCTACAGCGCCAAGCTCGTCTCCGGTCTGGGCGCCGGCATGGGTGCCGTGGTCGTCGGTGCCTGGGGACACTCGGGTGCCTTCATCCTGGCCGGCTCCATCTCGCTCTTCGCCGGCTGCGTGGCAGTGTTCCTGAGTCCACCAGGGCGCGACAAGGGCCGCATCACTCCCAACCCGCACCCGCTCGGCGAGGAGACGGCGTGAGCACGAGGAGGCCCCTCCCGCGGAGCTCGGGAGGGGCCTCCTCGTGTGTGAGTGTGCCGTTCAGCACTTCTCACGCAGTGAGTGCAGGTGCGCACTGGACCGGCGGGCGAACGTGAAGGACTCGGTCGGGTTGTCGTGTTCGGCCTGCCAGTGGTGGGCCAGGCGGTGGCCCTTCAGGCGCGTGACGCCGGAGATGAAGCGCTGGTAGTCGATGTCGCCGTCGCCGACGTCGGTCATGCGGTAGCCGTACTGATTCGACGGGTCGCTCTCGCCGTCCTTCACATGGAACAGCGGGTAGCGGTCCGGCTGCTTGAGTACGTAGTCGAGGGGCTCGAAGGGGGCGGGCGTGCCGTCGACCCGCTTGGAGAAGCGGAACTGGCCCGAGTACGCCCAGAAGATGTCCATCTCCAGGTACACGAGTTTCGGGTCGGTCTCGGCGAGCAGCACGTCGTAGAGGCGGACGTTCGGCTTGTCGGTGGCGAAGGAGAACTCCTCGGAGTGGTTGTGCTGGTAGAACTTCATGCCGCGGGCCCTCGCCGCCGCGCCGTAGGTGTTGAACTCCTCGGCGGCGCGCTTCCACGCGTCGACGGTCGAGCCGTAGCGGAACGGGTTCGACGCGGTGCCGATGTGCTTGAGGCCGAGGGCCTGGGCGTCGTCGAGGACCTTGGTGAGGTTCTGCGCGAAGGTGTAGGCGTTCGGGTCGTCGGAGTAGTAGCCGACGTGGCTGCCGATCGGGTTCAGACCGTGGTTCCTCGCCAGCCGCTTGAGCTGGGCGAGCGTGATCGGGCCCGCCGAACCCTGGGTGTATCCGGCGAACTCGACCTCGTCATAGCCGTACTTCTCCAGTTCAGCGAAGACGGCGGCGAAACCGAGGGTGGAGACCTTGTCGCGGAGGCTGTAGAGCTGGATGCCCAGGCGGCCGGGGGGCAGGACGGGACGGCCGCGGCGCTGGGCGCCGGCTGTCGCGTCGGTCGCGGCGACGGCCGGAGTGGAGGTGGCGCCGAGCAGGGCGGCGGCGGTGGCGCCGGCGGCCACGCCGAGCATGCCTCGTCTGCTGAGGCGGTGGGCCAGTTCGGGGTCGTGCGCCTTGCTGGATCTGGCGGTGCGGGGTGTGCGGCTCATCTGGAACTCCTCGTGGTGGGAGGGCGTTGTCAGTGGTGAGTGCTTCACTTGTGACCAGTCGGACCTGATGGGTTCACTCCTCAGGTGAGACCGGCTAGTTGGAGCAGCAGTGACTTCACATCGGTGGCCGCGACGCGGTCACCGACAGCGCGGGGGGTGGAGCAGATGAAGAGCGGACCGTCGTCGTCGCTCGCCGGGAGGCGGCCGTGGCTGCCGCGAATAGGTGAGGGATCCAGGGGCACGACCGCCATGCGGTAGCGCATGCCGAGTTTCTTGCGGGCCAGGGCGGTGGCCGCCTTGACCTTCACATAGGGGTCGAGCGGGTCCATGAAGAGCTCGACGGGGTCGTAGCCGGGTTTGCGGTGGATCTCGACCAGCTGCGCGAAGTCGGGCGCGCGGTCGTCGTCGAGCCAGTAGTAGTACGTGAACCAGGCGTCCGGCTCCGCCACGGCGACCAGCTCGCCGGAGCGCGGATGGTCGAGATGGTGGGCCTTCTTTCCCTCGTCGTCGAGGAGTTGCTCGATGCCGGGCAGATCGTGCAGCGCCTGCCGGACGGCCTCCAGGTCTTCGGGTCGGCGTACGTAGACATGGGCGATCTGGTGGTCCGCTACCGCGAAGGCCCGTGAGGCCATCGGGTCGAGGTACTCCATGCCGTCCTGCGTGTGGACTTCGAGCAGGCCGGCGCGGCGCAGTGCGCGGTTGATGTCGACCGGGCGGCTCACGCGGGTGATGCCGTACTCGGACAGGGCGACGACGGTACGGCCTTCGGCGCGGGCGTCGGCCAGGAGCGGGGCCAGGGCCGCGTCCAGGTCGCCGGCCGCCTTGAGGGAGCGTGGGTCGTCGGGGCCGAAACGCTGCAGGTCGTAGTCGAGGTGAGGGAGGTAGCAGAGCGTCAGGTCGGGGTGCCTGGTGCGCATGATGTGACGGGTCGCGTCGATGATCCAGCGGCTGGAGACCAGGTCCGCGCCGGGTCCCCAGAAGTGGAAGAGGGGGAAGGTGCCGAGTTTCTCGGTGAGTTCGTCGTGCAGGGCCGGGGGCCGGGTGTAGCAGTCGGGTTCCTTGCGGCCGTCGGCGTAGTAGACCGGACGGGGGGTGACGGTGATGTCGGTGTCGGCGCCCATGGCGTACCACCAGCAGATGTTGGCGACCGTGTAGCCGGGGTGCGCGCGGCGGGCGGCGTCCCAGAGCTTGTCTCCGGCGACCAGGCCGTTGTGCTGCCGCCACAGCAGGACGTCGCCGAGTTCGCGGAAGTACCAGCCGTTGCCGACGATGCCGTGCTCGGACGGGTGGGTGCCGGTGAGGAACGTGGACTGGGCGGCGCAGGTGACGGCCGGCAGGACGGTGCCGAGCGGTGCGCGGGAGCCGGACTGGGCGAGCGTCTTGAGGTGGGGCATGTGGTCCAGCAGGCGGGGGGTGAGACCGACGACATCGAGGACGAGGAGAGGAGTGGGCCCTTCGGATCGGGTCATGGCAGTTCCTTCAGGCCGAGGTCCGTCAACAGATCGCGGGCGAGGGCGAGTTCGGCGGCGATGCCGTCGGCGAGCTGGGTCCGGCCGCGGGGACGCAGCTCGGGCGGGAGGGCCTGCCAGGTGTACGTCTCGACCTCGAGGTGGCTGGTGAGCGGGTGCGGGCCGCCCACCAGGCGGGTCAGTACGGACTTGAGCACGGGGAGCGTGGAGGTGAGGGGCGCGGCGGGGGCCGCGTGCAGCGGGACATGGAAGTGGGCGCGCCAGGGGGCGCCGTCGGGGAGGGAGTCGCCGTTGAGGGCTTCGCCGAGGTCGTCGGTGCCGCGCAGGCCGGCGGCGGTGGCCGTGCGGGTCTGGTGCAGGAAGCGGGGTTCGTCGAAGGCGGCGAGGGCCGTACGGACTTCGGGGAGATGGGGGTGTTCGGCGTGCAGGGCGGCGGAGAGCTGGGACTTGACGACAGGGACGCGGGCTTCGGTGAGCGCGTCCAGGGCGGTGTGCGGGTCTTCGAAGGAGGTGGCGAGGTGGCAGGTGTCGACGCAGATGCCGATGCGGTCGTGCGCGATCGCGGTCAGCGGAGCGAGGGCGTCGGCGGTGGTCTCGACGACGCAGCCGGGCTCCGGTTCCAGGCCGATGCGGATGGACCGGCCGGTCAACTCGTGGAGGGCGTCGAGGCGTTCGGCGAGCGCGAGCAGGGCGGTGCGGGCCGTCGCGGAGCGCTCCTCGGTGGCGGCGGTGCGCCAGGCCAGGGGCAGCGTGGAGATGGTGCCCTCGGTGACATCGTCGGCGAGCAGCGCGGCGAGGACGCGGGCCAGGGCGAAGGTGTGGTCGAGACGTTCCGGGTCGGCCCAGTCCGGCTTGTAGACGCGGTACTTGACCTCTTCGGCGCCGAATCCTTCATAGGGGAAGCCGTTGAGGGTGACGACTTCGAGGCCGCGGCGGTCGAGTTCGGTGCGCAGTCCGCGCAGGGCGGACGGGTCGGTGACGAGGGCGTGGGCGGCGTCCTTGGCGAGCCAGAGGCCGATGCCGAGGCGGTCGCGGTGGAGGCGCCGGCGCACGGGTTCGCAGTGGTCGCGGAGTTGCGCGAGGACTCCGTCGAGGGTTTCGGCGGGGTGGACGTTGGTGCAGTAGGCGAGGTGGACGGTGGAACCGTCGGGGTGGCGGAAGCGCATCGCTCACTCCCCGCCGCGCAGGATGGAGTTGCCCTCGTGGGTGGCGTCGGTGGCGGCGACGTCGAGGACGAGTCGTCCGCTGAGGCCGTAGAAGGCGACGGGGTTGCGCCACAGCACCCGGTCGACGTCGTCCTCCGTGAAGCCCTCGGCCAGCATCAGATCGGCGACCTTGCGGGTCTTCAGGGGGTCGCTGCGGCCCCAGTCGGCGGCGGAGTTCACCAGCACCTGCTCGGGGCCGTACTGCTGGAGGATCGCCACCATCCGCTGCTCGTCCATCTTGGTCTCGGGATAGACGGAGAAGCCCAGCCAGCAGCCGCTGTCCTTGGCCTCCTTGACGGTGGTCTCGTTGAGGTGGTCGACCAGGACGCGTTCCGGGGGCAGCGCGGACTCCCGGACGGCGTCGAGGGTGCGGCGCAGGCCGGCCAGCTTGTCGCGGTGGGGGGTGTGCACCAGCGCGGGCAGGCCGTGGTCGGCGGCGAGCTGGAGCTGGGCGGCGAGCGCGGTGTCCTCGGCGGGGGTCATGGAGTCGTAGCCGATCTCACCGACGGCCACGACCTGGTCCTTGACGAGATAGCGGGGCAGTTCGTCGAGGACGGGGAGGCAGCGCGGGTCGTTCGCCTCCTTGGGGTTGAGGGCGAGCGTGCAGTGGTGGGCGATGCCGTACTGGGCCGCGCGGAAGGGTTCCCAGCCGAGGAGGGAGTCGAAGTAGTCGAGGAAGGTGGCGGGAGAGGTGCGGGGCTGGCCGAGCCAGAAGGAGGGCTCGACGACGGCGCGGACACCGGCCGCGTGCATGGCCTGGTAGTCGTCGGTGGTCCGTGACGTCATGTGGATGTGGGGGTCGAAGATGCGCATCAGGACTCCTTGCCGTGGGGGTCGGCAGCTGAGTGCCGTGTGGGTCCGGGCTCGGTCAGGGCCAGGACGCGGTGCAGGTCCTCCGGTACGGGACGGCCCGCGGCGCTGCGTTCGGCCGCGTAGTCGCCGAGCATGCGGGCGAGTTCGGCGTCGCCGTGGGCGCGGCGTTCCAGGTCGGCCACCTCGTCGACCGGCACGCCGGTGAACAGGCACTTCAGGACCGCGTGCCGCCAGTGGTGGGGGGTGAGGTGACGGGCGGCGTACGGGCCGACGGCCGCGGCGAGGAGGCTGGTGTCGTTGGTGCGCAGGGCGTCCTCGACGAGCGGGAGGGCGTCCGGGCCCGGCACGAGGTGGGGCAGGGCGTGCAGGACGGCTCGGCGTTCGGCGGCGGTGCCCTGGGAGTAGACCCGGGTGAGGGCGTCGGCGTCGGCGTGGGCCGCGTGCAGGATCAGGACGCGGGCGGCGTCGGCATGGTCGGCTCCGCAGCGGCGGCCGGCCTCAGCGAGGCGCAGCTCCCACACCGAGATGGGGCCGTGTGTGCCGGGATGGGCGGCGGCCTCGTCGAGAGCCTGGTCCAGCCAGGCCCGGGCGGCACCGGCAAGGCGGGTCGTGAGGTGGCGGTGCAGCTCGTCCAGCGGGGTGAGGGCGAGTGCGGTGCCGCCTTGGGTGCCGGCCGCGGGGGGCTCCGGCGCGGCGTGCGGTTGCGTCATGGGGTGCTCCCTTCAGGGGTGGCGGAGGGCTCGCCGTGGGGTGGTGCGACGGGAGGGGTGTGTGGGGCGGGGGCGTGCTGTCCGGCCGCGTGCTGTTCGGCGGCGTACTGTCCGGCGGCCTGCTGGAGGAAGGGAAGGGAGAGTTCGGCCTGGTGTGGGCCCGCGTGGGAGTGGCGGGGCAGTTCGACGACGGTCAGGCCCTGGTAGCCGGTGGCGGCGAGGGCGGCGAGTACCGGCGGGAAATCGATGTCGCCGTCTCCGAAAGGGAGGTGTTCATGGATGCCGCGGCGCATGTCCTCGATCTGGACGTGCCGCAGCCAGGGGGCGGCGGCGCGAACGCAGTCGGCGGGCGGCAGGGGTTCCAGGCACTGGCAGTGGCCGATGTCGAGGGTCAGGCCCAGGTACTCGGCGTCACCGAAGGTCTCCCGGAGACGGTGGAAGTCGGCGAGGGTGGCGAGGAGGTGACCCGGTTCCGGTTCGACAGCGAGCGGGACGTCGTTGTCGGTGGCGGCATCCAGGACCGGTTCGAGCGACTCGGCCAGCCTCTTCCACGCCGTGTCCGTGTCCGTCCCGGCCGGGGTGATTCCGCTGAAGCAGTGGACCGCGTGCGCGCCCAGGTCCGCGGCGACCCGGACGGCCCGGATCAGCAGGTCGACCCGGCGCGCCCGATCCGCCGGATCGGCGTCCAGCAGAGAAGGGCCGTGCTTGCGGCGCGGGTCGAGCACATAGCGGGCGCCGGTCTCCACGGTGACGTCCAGCCCGAGCGCGTCCAGCCGTTGCGCGACCCGGCGGGTGCGGGCGGCGAGGTCGGGCGCCATCGGGTCGAGGTGCATGTGGTCGAGGGTCAGCCCGACTCCGTCGTAGCCGAGGTCGGCGAGCAGGGAGAGGGCGTCGTCGAGACGGAGGTCGGCGAGGCCGTTGGTTCCGTAGCCGAAACGGAGGAGGTGGGGGCCGCGGTTCGGGGTGGTTGCTGGGGCGGCTTGCGCGAGGCCTGTCTTGTCGTCACCCCTGGTGGAGGCGGCCGATGCTCGGGTGTTCTGGGGAAGGTGAGGTTCCGGGGTCATGTGATAGTCACCTTCCTTGCGAACCTGCGGGCGAGTGGGGCCAGGGCGGCGGTCAGCAGGGCGGTGGCGGGGGCGCCGGAGCGGGCGGCGAGGGCGGCTTGGAGGGGGATCATCGCGCGGATGCCGCCGGCGACGGCGCGTTGGGTGAGTGGGGGTGACGGGTTGAGCGTGGCGTGGAAGTAGGGGCGGGCCGCGGTTGCCGCGTAGACCGTGGCGAGGGCTGTGGGAAGGGGGGTCGGGGTGGCCGGGGGTGGCATGGCGGGGGGGGGGGTTGGGGGGGGGGGGGGGGGGGGGGGGGGGGGTTGGGGGGGGGGGGGGGGGGGGGGGGGGGGGGGGGGGGGGGGGGG
>NZ_JAFFSU010000076.1 GCF_017948455.1 Streptomyces sp. GESEQ-4 | reverse complement strand
GCGAGGTTGTTTGGTTCGAGGTTCAGGTGTGGCGCCAGTTCGGGGTGGATTCGCGGGTGAGCCGACGGCGTATGAGGTCGATCATTGCGATGTGGATTATGGCTTCGGAGCGGTGCGGGTGCCTCTCGTAGTCGCGGGCGAGGCGGCGGCGGTGCATGAGCCAGCCGAGGGTCCGCTCGACCACCCAACGCCGGGGGATCACCTTGAACCCTTTGGTGCCGGGATCGCGTTGGACGACCTGGACATCGATGCCGAGACGGGCGCCGTGGTCGATGGCTTTGGTGCGATAGCCGGTGTCGGCCCACGC
>NZ_JAFFSU010000075.1 GCF_017948455.1 Streptomyces sp. GESEQ-4 | reverse complement strand
GACGAGGCGTCCATGGAGATCGCGGCGGGGGAGTTCGTCACCTTCCTCGGTGCCTCGGGGTCGGGCAAGACCACGACGTTGATGATGATCGCCGGGTTCTGCGAACCGGACTCCGGCACCATCACCGTCGGGGACCGTGACGTCACGCGGCTCGCGCCCCAGAAGCGGGGTCTCGGTTTTGTCTTCCAGCAGTACCTGCTCTTTCCGCACATGACCGTGCAGGAGAACGTGGCTTTTCCGCTCACCCTGCGTGGGGTGGCGAAGGAGGAGATCCGTCGGCGGGTGGGGGAGACGCTGGAGATCGCGGGTCTGTCCGGGTTCGGCGGCCGTAAGCCGCGTGAGCTGTCGGGCGGTCAGCAGCAGCGGGTGGCGTTGTGCCGGGCGCTGGTCTACCGCCCGCCGGT
>NZ_JAFFSU010000074.1 GCF_017948455.1 Streptomyces sp. GESEQ-4 | reverse complement strand
AAAGCCGTCGTCACTGGCGCAGGCCCGCAGCCGGCCCGGCTGGACGGCGACCTTCACCGCCGTGCCGGAGGCGAGGTCGTGGCGCCGCGCCTTGAGCAGGCCGCCACTGTTGTCGAGACGGACCAGGGTGTGCTCGCCGTCGTGCTGCTCGATGCGGCCCGGCAGGAAGTTGGCCGCGCCCAGGAAGTCCGCCACGAAGGGGGTCCTGGGGCGTTCGAACAGCTCCCGGGGGGTGTCGAACTGCTCGATCAGACCGTTGCGCATCACCGCGATA
Source organism: Streptomyces sp. GESEQ-4 (assembly GCF_017948455.1). Lineage (GTDB taxonomy): Bacteria > Actinomycetota > Actinomycetes > Streptomycetales > Streptomycetaceae > Streptomyces. The sequence continues at coordinate 147 of NZ_JAFFSU010000074.1, read as the reverse complement.
CGGTCCGACATGACCAGTGCCTCTTCCTGATCGTGCGTCACATAGATGACGGTCAGGCCGAGTTCCTGCTGGATGGTCTTGATCTCGACCTGGAGCTGGTCGCGGAGCTTCTTGTCCAGGGCGCCCAGCGGCTCGTCCATGAGGATG
>NZ_JAFFSU010000073.1 GCF_017948455.1 Streptomyces sp. GESEQ-4 | reverse complement strand
GAACCCGTCGTCACTGGCGCAGGCCCGCAGCCGGCCCGGCTGGACGGCGACCTTCACCGCCGTGCCGGAGGCGAGGTCGTGGCGCCGCGCCTTCAGCAGGCCGCCACTGTTGTCGAGACGGACCAGGGTGTGCTCGCCGTCGTGCTGCTCGACGCGGCCCGGCAGGAAGTTCGCCGCGCCCAGGAAGTCCGCCACGAACGGGGTCCTCGGCCGTTCGAACAGCTCCCGGGGGGTGTCGAACTGCTCGATCAGACCGTTGCGCATCACCGCGATACGGTCCGACATGACCAGCGCCTCTTCCTGATCGTGCGTCACATAGATGACGGTCAGGCCGAGTTCCTGCTGGATGGTCTTGATCTCGACCTGCAGCTGGTCACGGAGCTTCTTGTCCAGGGCGCCCAGCGGCTCGTCCATGAGGATC
>NZ_JAFFSU010000072.1 GCF_017948455.1 Streptomyces sp. GESEQ-4 | reverse complement strand
CCCGTCACCTACACCCCCGCCGGCTGACGGGCACGACCAAATTCCCCCGCCCGTGCCCGACTGCAGCCCCACACGCTCTGCGCGGCCAGACGGCGGCTGAGCCGCCGGGTACGGCCGGTAGCGCAGCGACTTTCTCGGGCCTCAACGGACTCGGACAGGTACCTCCTGTCCGATACCGGGCACGTGCAAGACTCCCGCACAAGCCCGCCGGAGGCCCGGCTCGGCGCCTCCCCATCAGCCCGTGCCGTTCCAGTACACGCCGGTCCAGCGGCTCTGCACGATCAGGCGAAGTCACCCCGAGCCCACCCTCCACCGTCAATTCGCCGCCGTAGCCTGAACCTCAGCAAGCCACCGCCGAGGCCCGGAGTACGGATGATCCGCGCCGACAGCTTCATGGGCCGACTCGTACGAGCGCTGGCCGCCGCGCCTTCCCCCGCCGAGACTCCCAGAACCTGGGGACGACGGCTCGTGGCCGCACTGGCTGCGCTTCCCGCGACGGACGGTGCCTCCGCCTCCCGCCGCACCGACGCCC
>NZ_JAFFSU010000071.1 GCF_017948455.1 Streptomyces sp. GESEQ-4 | reverse complement strand
ATGCTGGATGGCCGGCGCAAGTCGATCCAGCCGATGGCCCAGCGGCTGCCGGACGGGAACATGCAGGCCTTGCAGCAGTTCGTCAACCAGTCGCCGTGGCCGTGGACGCCGGTGCGGCGGCGGATCGCCGAGCGCCTGGTCAAGGCGGTTCGGCCCGAGGTGTGGGTGGTCGACGATGTGTCGTTCCCCAAGTGCGGGCGGGCGTCGGTCGGGGTGGCCCGGCAATATTGCGGAGCGGTGGGAAAACGGGCCAACTGCCAGGTCGCTGTCAGCGTGCACGCGGCTACCGACACTGCCTCCTGTCCTTTGGAGTGGGAACTGTTCCTGCCCGAGGAATGGGCGCACGACGCCCAGCGGCGTCGGGCCGCGGGAGTGCCCGATGAGGTGGGACATGTGACCAAGTCCCACCTGGCCCTGGGACTGCTGGAGAAGCTGGCCGGCTGGCTGGGGTCGGTGCCGGTGATCGTGGCCGACTGCGGCTACGGCCGCAGCGTCTCCTTCCGTCTGGCCCTGGAAGAACGCGGCTGGTCCTACGTCGTGGCCGTCGACCCGAAGGAGATCGCCCGCCCGGTCGGTGCTGAGCCGTATCTGCCGCCCTACCAGGGCCTGGGCCCGCCCACGCTGCCCCGCTACCGCGAGCCGGCCCACCCTTTGCCCCGCTTGATCGATGCGGACACCCGCTTCGAGGACGTCACCTGGCGAGAAGGCAGCAAGGGATCGATGACCTCGCGGTTTGCGGTGCTTGAGGTGCGGCCCTCGGGCAAGGAAGCCACGCGAGCCGCCCAGGAACACGCCGGCGGACACAGCCGCTGGGACGGCGTGCTACCCCTGCGGACTCTGCTGGTCGAACAGCCCCACACGGCGACAGAGCCCACCGGCTACTGGATGACCAACCTGCCCGCCACCACTCCCGTCCCCGATCTGGTGCGCTGGGCCAAGATGCGCTGGCGCATCGAGAACGACTACCGGGAACTCAAA
>NZ_JAFFSU010000070.1 GCF_017948455.1 Streptomyces sp. GESEQ-4 | reverse complement strand
CTACTGAGCTTGAACTCATGGTGTCGTCGGGGTGAGGGATAGTCCGGTCCCGGCGAGGCATCCGTCGATGAGGTGGGGCCGGTACTGGATCTTCCTCATGCCGTGGCGGATGGTCTGGATGAGGTGCTCGGGGGTGGTGAAGGCGGTGTTGGACAGCCAGCCGCGCCGCAACAGAGACCAGATGCCCTCGACCGGGTTGAGGTCGGGTGCGTAGGAGGGCAGCTGGTAGACGGTCAGCCAGTCCTGCCGGGCGACGAACTGCCGCATTCCGTAGGCAAGATGGACGTTGAGATTGTCCCAGACCAGCACGATCGGCCCTCCGAGCTGCTGATGCGCAGTGATGAGCAGGTCACGGTAATCGGTCCAGGCAAAGCTCTTACGACCATCGCGTCGGCCGTCGTCACGGCGCGGCCGATAGATCAGCCGGGAGCGTTCACCAGGCTTGTAGCAGGTCAGGGCAGCGATGGAGATGCGGCGGCGGGAGCGGCCACGAACCCGGATGACGGGGGTGTGGCCACGCCTGGCCCAAGTGCGGGCGGTCGGCGGCGTCATCGAGAAGCCGGACTCGTCCTCGAAGACGATCCATGCGTCGAGCGCCGCCGCGGTCCTTCCACCTGCGGCCAGGTCTCCTTCACCCAGCCGCAGATCGCATCCTCGTCACGTTCGATGGCTCTCCTCGCCGGGATCTGGCAGGAGAAGCCGTGCCGCATCAGCAGCTTGCGCACTCCTTGCAGGGTGTAGCTCTTGTGGAACCGACGGCCGACCACGGTCTTGATTCGTGACAGTGTCCACCGCTGGTCCGGCCAGCCGTGTGCGACCGGGCCCTTGGCCAACTCCACCTCCAGCTGGGCGAACTGGGCCTCACTCAGCCTGGGCGTCGAGGCCGAACCCGCCGACCGAAGCGCCCGCGGACCGCCCTTGTCCCAAGTGCGCCGCCACCGCTGCACCGACCGGACGCTGACCCGCAACTCCTTCGCGATCACCGAACTCGGCTCACCCGCAGCGAACCGCTCGGCGGCCCTCAACCTGATCCCCTCGCGGAACTGCCGGCGCTCATCCGACAGCCCGCCGCCCTGCGCGTACCTCATAACAGACGGCGTACCGCGAGGATCAAGCTCTGTCAGCAGCTACGACAACCCGAGTTCAAGCTCAGTAAC
>NZ_JAFFSU010000007.1 GCF_017948455.1 Streptomyces sp. GESEQ-4 | reverse complement strand
GCGTCCCTGTGTGCGGATCATCGTCCGCGGTGCCGTCTGGGCCATGGTCCCTCTCCTGACCGAACTCAGTTGTCGTTGGCAGCGGCGGGTGTCTGCCCTGGGGGGGGGAGTGCTGCCCCCGCCGCTTGACTTCCAATCTAGGGGCGCGGCGAGCCGGGGGCGTCATGCCCTCGTACCGATTGCCGGGCCTCCCGGAGGATGAGCGGTTCCCCGCGGAGTACTCCCCTGGGTGGAGACGGGGTTCTACGTCTCGGGGTCTTCCCTGAGGGGGCGCCCGCTGTGTCCTGACTTTTCCGAGCTGTCCTCCCGCGGTATCGGCTGCTCGACCAGCGCCAGGACCCGGTTCGCCATGAAACGGGCCGTGCGCACCACAGAACCGCTTCTGGTGACTTCGCTCACTTCCACGACACCTCGGCGTACCGCCGTCTCCACCCTGCGGCCCGCCCTGCTCGCCACCACCTCGTACGTGCGCGTCGTGTCCCCGGCGTCCACGACTATCTCCACGCGATCACCCTTCACGGGTTCAATCCCCCTTCTGTGACGGGTCGTTGGGATCCGCACGCACCCGAAGTCCGCCTGCTCGCACGCTCCCTGACCACTCTTCAAGTCTCCCACCCGGCACTGACAATCCATCGGGCCGAGAGGGCGCGGCCTCTGCGCGCGGGCGGCCGTGGAAACGTAAGCTGTGCCACGTCACAGGGACCGGGCAGCGGGGATGAACATGGCGATGATGCGCCTGAGGCGCGAGGACCCGCGCGTCGTCGGCTCATTCAGGCTTCACAGACGGCTCGGCGCGGGTGGGATGGGCGTGGTCTACCTGGGCTCCGACAAGAAGGGGCAGCGGGTCGCCCTCAAGGTCATCCGGCCCGATCTGGCGGAGGACCAGGAGTTCCGGTCGCGGTTCGCGCGCGAGGTGTCGGCGGCCCGGCGGATCCGGGGCGGCTGCACCGCCCGGCTGGTCGCGGCGGATCTCGACGCCGAACGGCCGTGGTTCGCCACGCAGTACGTGCCCGGCCCCTCCCTGCACGACAAGGTCGCCGGCGAGGGGCCGCTGGTCGCCGCCGATGTCGCCGCCGTCGGGGCCGCCCTGTCGGAGGGGCTGGTCGCCGTCCACGAGGCCGGGGTCGTACACCGGGACCTGAAGCCGTCCAACATCCTGCTGTCCCCGAAGGGGCCGCGGATCATCGACTTCGGCATCGCCTGGGCGACCGGCGCCTCCACCCTCACCCACGTCGGCACGGCCGTCGGCTCGCCCGGCTTCCTCGCCCCCGAGCAGGTGCGGGGCGCCGCGGTGACGCCGGCCACGGACGTGTTCTCCCTCGGCGCGACGCTGGCGTACGCCTCGATGGGCGACTCGCCCTTCGGGCACGGCAGTTCCGAAGTGATGCTGTACCGGGTGGTGCACGAGGAGGCGCAGCTGCGCGGCGTTCCCGACGCGCTGGCCCCGCTGGTTCGGGCCTGTCTGGCGAAGGACCCCGAGGAACGCCCCAGCACCCTCCAGCTGTCGCTCCGTCTGAAGGAGATCGCGGCCCGCGAGGCACAGGGGATCGCCGAGGCGCGTCCGCCCGCACCCCGCACCGGGGAGGCGGACCGGCCCACCGGGCGGCTCGCCGACACCTACCCCGAGCGCGGTCTCCAGCGGCGCCCGCAGGGGCAGCCTGGACCGGCACCGGGCGCGCAGAGCGGACCGCCCGCGCCTCGGGGACCCGTCGCCGGGTCGCGCGGCTCCGCCACCGGGCGGGACACGGCGCCGCCGTCGCGGAACGGAACTCCGCAGCGGGGCCCCGGCACTCCGCGCGGCGCCAATGGCTCACGCGGCAGCGGCACATCGACTCCCCGGCAGGGCACCCCACGGACCACTCCCGCACGGAACTCGACACGCTCGGGCAACGGCGGCAGGCCGACCCCACGCGGTGGCAACGGTCGTCCCGCTCCCCGGACCACGGGCACCGGGATGCGGCCCGCCAATCCGCGGCTCCTGCGACAGCGGCTGTTCGTGTTCGTCGTCGTGACCCTGCTGGTCGCGCTCGGCATCGCGGCGGCCCAGGGCTGTCAGGGGCCCTCAAGTGGGCTCGGCGGCGACGGGGACGTCGTACGACAGCAGGAGCGGATGGACGTACCACCGCATGACCCGTCGTTGGACGGGCGGCAGGTTGCGGACAGGCCTTAGAGCTGAGGGCGGCCGGTCGCCACGGCGTAGAAGGCGACCGCCGCCGCCGCTCCCACGTTGAGGGAGTCGACGTCGTGGGACATGGGGATGCGGACCCATTCGTCGGCGGCGACCAGGGCCTGGGTGGACAGGCCGTCGCCCTCGGCGCCGAGCATCAGGGCCACCCGGTCCATCCGGTGCGGCGCGGCCTCGTCGAGGGTCTTGGCCTTCTCGTCCGGGGTGAGGGCGAGGAGGGTGAAACCGGCCTCGCGGACCGATTCCAGGCCCTTGGGCCAGGTGTCCAGGCGGGCGTACGGCACGGAGAAGACGGCGCCCATCGAGACCTTCACGCTGCGGCGGTACAGCGGATCCGCGCAGTCGGGCGACAGCAGGACCGCGTCCATGCCGAGCGCCGCCGCCGAGCGGAAGATCGCGCCGATGTTGGTGTGGTCGTTCACGGACTCCATGACCACCACCCGGCGTGCGGTCTGCAGGAGTTCCGCCGCCGTCGGCAGGGGCTTGCGCTGCATGGAGGCGAGCGCGCCGCGGTGCACGTGGTAGCCGGTGACCTGCTCGGCGAGTTCCGGGCTGACCGCGTAGACGGGTGCGGGGAGTTCGTCGATGACGTCGCGCATGACGTCGACCCACTTGGCGGACAGCAGCATCGAACGCATCTCGTAGCCGGTGTCCTTCGCCCGCCGGATGACCTTCTCGCCCTCGGCGATGAACAGGCCCTCGGCGGGCTCGCGCTTCCGGCGCAGCTCTACGTCGGTCAGGCCCGTGTAGTCGTGCAGGCGCGGGTCGTCGGGGTCCTGGACGGTGATGAGATCGGCCACAGGGTGATACTGCCTTGTCGTGCGTGCGGTGCCAACGGCTCGGGACGGGTTCTGTTACCCCGGGTTACGCGTGCGGGTGCGGGCCTACGTTCACGACCTCGCCGATGACGATCACCGCCGGCGGCTTCACCTCGTGGGTGAGCACCGTCTCGCCGGCCGTCGCGAGGGTCGCGTCGACCCGGCGCTGGCCCGCTGTCGTGCCCTCCTGGATCAGGGCGACGGGCGTGTCCGGGGACTTGCCGTGGGCGATGAGCGTCTCGGCGACCTTCCCGATCGTGGCGACGCCCATGAGGATCACCAGCGTGCCGGTGAGCCGGGCGACGGACGGCCAGTCGACCAGGGAGCGCTCGTCGTCGGGGGCGATGTGACCGCTGACCACGGTGAACTCGTGCGCGACACCGCGGTGGGTGACCGGGATTCCGGCGGCGCCCGGTACCGAGATCGAGCTGGAGATGCCGGGCACGACCGTGCACGGGACGCCGGCCTCGGCCAGCGCCTGGACCTCCTCCATGCCGCGGCCGTAGACGAAGGGGTCGCCGCCCTTGAGGCGTACGACCGACTTGCCCGCCTTGGCATGCTCGATCAGCGCGTTGTTGATGGCCTCCTGGGCCATGAACCGGCCGTACGGCAGCTTCGCGGCGTCGATCACCTCGACGCTCGCGGGCAGCTCCGCGAGCAGGTCGCGCGGACCCAGGTGATCGGTGATGACCACGTCGGCCTCGGCGAGCAGGCGGCGTCCGCGGACCGTGATCAGGTCCGGGTCGCCGGGGCCGCCGCCGACCAGGGCGACGCCGGGGGCGCGGGTGCGGTGGTGGGGGGCGACGAGGGTGCCGTCGCGGAGGCCCTCGACGACCGCGTCGCGGATGGCGGCGGTGTGGCGGGGGTCGCGGCCGCGTGCCTCGGTCGTGAGGACGGCGACCGTGACGCCCTCGCTGTGGCCGGTGGCGGGGGTCCAGGCGGTGGCCGCGTCGGCGTCGTCCGAGCGTACGCACCAGACGCGGTGGCGTTCGGCTTCGGACGAGGCGAGGTGGTTCGCCTCGTGGTCGCTGGTGGCGATGAGGGCGTACCAGGCGTCGGCGAGGTCGCCCTCGGCGTACGGGCGCTTGTGCCAGGTGATCTCGCCCGCGTCCGCCATGGCTTCCACCGACGGGGTCGCCTCGGGTGATACGAGCACGATGTCGGCGCCCGCCGCGATGAGTGCCGGAAGGCGGCGCTGGGCGACCTGGCCGCCGCCGAGGACGACGACCCGGCGGCCGGTGAGGCGGAGGCCTACGGGGTAGGCGGGGTGTTCGGCCATGAGGGTGCGGCTCCTCTTTGCGGCGGCGGTACGGATGCCCTGACGTGCGGATTTTACGGTGCGTGCGGGGAGGGCGGATCAGGTGTCCGGTTGCTGAGCGTCGTTGCCGGGTGCGGGTGCGTGGGTCTGTGCCCACCCTCCCCCACTCTCGGCTTCGCTCGAGCGGGGGGACCCCCATCGCCCTGCGGAACGACTGCCCACAGACCCACGGCCTGCCACAACCGCGACCGCGCGGCGTGGCGAGGGACGCGAGTCCCCCTGCCCAGCTACTTCTCAGTTACCCCTGCCGAGTCGAACGTCGCCACCTCGTGCATCGCTCTCGCCGTGCTCTGCACCAGGGGCAGGGCCAGGAGTGCGCCTGTGCCCTCGCCGAGGCGGAGGTCGAGGTCGACCAGGGGGCGGAGGCCCAGCTTGTTCAAGGCTGCTACGTGGCCGGGTTCGGCGCTGCGGTGGCCGGCGATGCAGGCGGCCAGGACCTCGGGGGCGATGGCGCGGGCGACCAGGGCGGCGGCGCCGGCGCTGACGCCGTCGAGGATGACCGGCGTGCGGAGGGACGCGCCGCCCAGCAGGAGGCCCACGATCGCCGCGTGCTCGAAGCCGCCGATCGCGGCAAGTACGCCGATGGGGTCGGCCGGGTCCGGCTGGTGGACGTCGATGGCGCGGCGGACGACCTCGGTCTTGCGGGCCAGGGTCTCGTCGTTGATGCCGGTGCCGCGGCCGGTGACCTCGGCGGGGTCCGTGTCGGTGAAGACCGAGATCAGGGCGGCGGACGCGGTCGTGTTCGCGATGCCCATCTCGCCTGTGAGGAGCGCCTTGTTGCCGGCCGCCACCAGGTCGCGGGCCGTCTCGATGCCGACCTCGATGGCCTGCTTGGCCTCCTCGCGGGTCATCGCGGGGCCGGTGGTCATGTCGGACGTACCGGCGCGGACCTTGCGGGGCAGGAGGCCCGGCGTGGCGGGGAGGTCGGCTGCCACGCCCACGTCCACGACGCAGACCTCGGCGCCCACCTGGCCGGCGAAGGCGTTGCAGACCGCGCCGCCGCCGAGGAAGTTGGCGACCATTTGGGCCGTCACCTCCTGGGGCCAAGGGGTGACTCCTTGCGCGTGCACACCGTGGTCGCCCGCGAAGATCGCGACCGCGGCAGGCTCCGGGATCGGCGGCGGGCACTGCCGGGACAGGCCGGAGAGCTGCGCGGAGATGATCTCCAGCATGCCGAGCGAGCCGGGCGGCTTCGTCATCCGCTTCTGCCGCTCCCAGGCCTCGCCGAGCGCCTTGGCGTCCAGCGGGCGGATCTGGGCGACGGTCTCGGCGAGCAGGTCGTGCGGGTCCTCGCCGGGCAGGGCGCGGCGGCCGTACGTCTCCTCGTGCACGACCCAGGACAGCGGGCGGCGCTTGGACCAGCCCGCCTGCAGCAGCTCGGGCTCTTCCGGGAACTCGTCGACGTACCCCACGCAGAGGTAGGCGACGACTTCGAGGTGCTCGGGCAGACCGAGGGTGCGGACCATCTCGCGCTCGTCGAAGAAGCTGACCCAGCCGACGCCGAGGCCTTCGGCGCGGGCGGCGAGCCAGAGGTTCTCGACCGCGAGCGCGGAGGAGTACGGCGCCATCTGCGGCTGCGTGTGGCGGCCTAGCGTGTGCCGGCCGCCGCGGGTCGGGTCGGCGGTGACGACGATGTTCACCGGGGTGTCGAGGATGGCCTCGATCTTCAGTTCCTTGAACTGCTTCGCCCGGCCCTTGGGCAGCGACTTGGCGTAGGCGTCGCGCTGGCGCATGGCCAGTTCGTGCATCGTGCGCCGGGTGTCGGCGGAGCGGATGACCACGAAGTCCCAGGGCTGTGAGTGGCCCACCGACGGGGCGGTGTGCGCCGCCTCCAGGACACGGAGCAGCACCTCGTGCGGGATGGGGTCGCTGCGGAAGCCGTTGCGGATGTCGCGGCGTTCCCGCATGACCTTGAGTACGGCCTCGCGTTCGGCGTCTTCGTAGGCGGGCGCGGCCGGGCCGGTGGACTCTGGTGTCTCTGCCACTACGGCCGTGCTTTCTTCCAGGTCGGCGGCCCGGGTGTCCAGGTCCTCCGCATGCTGTACGAGTTCGGGGTCGGGCTCCGCCGCTACGGGGACGACGACCGGGGGTTCCTGGTGGTGGTCGTCCGCCGGGAACTGGAGGGCCTCCGGGGGCGTCGGCGCGAGGTGCGGGGTCGTCGGCACGGACCCCTCCACCGGGACGAACTGGCCCATCGACTCCTCCGGCACACCGGCGGCCGGGAAGGTGCCCGTGACATCGCCGTCCTGGTCGGGGGCGACGGCCTCCTCGAACTGCGCCTGTTCGTCGACGAGTTCAGCCGGCGTCACGTCCTCGGCGGCAAGCGGCTGAGGCGCCTCCGCACCGTCCATCGGCGGGTCTACGGCCATGCCGTGGGCCTCCGGCTGCTCGCCGACGAGGGGCGTGTGCGGGGCCGCGTGCTGCGGGCCCTGCGTGTGATGTGCGTCGACGACCGGCTGCTCGTGCGGGTCCTGCGCCGGGATCTCGACGCCGGGGGGCGGGAGGGGCTGCGCTGCTGCCTGCGGGGCCGCCGGGAAGGGCAGGGCGGATTCGGGGGTGTGCGGCGCGGGAGCGGGCAGGGCGGGGTCAGGGTCCGACGCGGATGCGGAGGCGGGTGCGGCCGGGGTGGGGGCGGGCGGGGTTGTGGGGGCGGCCGGATCGAAGGCCTGTACGGGCTGCGGGGCGGCCGGGTCGGGGGCCTGAGTGGTCGTGGGGGCGGCCGGATCGGAGGACTGTGCGGGATCCAGTGCGGCCGGATCAGAGGCGTGTACGGGCTCCGGGGCGGCCGGGGCGGGAGCGTGCGCGGGCTCCGGTGCGGGTGTTTCCGCGGTGGGTACGACCTCGGGGGCGTCCAGCGAGCCTGCGGCGACGGGGCTCTGACCGGCGTCCTGGTGGGCGCTGACTTCTGCGAGGTGCCCGGCCTCGGGGAGGCCGACGTCCGGGGCGGTCATCGTCGTCGGAGCGTGAGCGGCATCCGAGGCAACGCCCATGTCGGGCAGCGATTCCGCTTCGGGAGCGGACGGAGCCTCGGCCACCTGTCCGGCGTCCGGGGTGACAGAGCCATCGGGCAACTGCCCGGCATCGGGGACCGCGGCGGTCTCAGGCAACTGCCCGGCATCGGGGACCGCAGCGTTCGCAGGCAACTGCCCCGCATCCAGCACCGCAGGACCTTCAGGCAGCGCCTGCCCGGCATCCGGGACCGCGGGGCCTTCCGGCAGTTGCCCGGCATCCGGATCCGGAAGGCCTTCGGTCACCTGCCCGGCATCCGGGGCCGCAGCGTTCTCAGGCACTTGCCCCGCATCCGGGACGGCAGCGTTCGCAGGCGCCTGCCCCGCATCGAGCACGGCAGCGCTCTCAGACACCTGCCCCGCATCCAGCACCGCAGGACCTTCAGGCAGCGCCTGCCCGGCATCCGAAAGCGGAAGCCCTTCGGTCACCGGCCCCGTATCGGCGCCGGACTCGGCTCCGGCGGCCTGACCGTCGTCCGCCGCGGGCGCACCATCCTGCGCCGCCCCGGCCTGCGGTCCGGCAGCGTCGGCCTCGGGAGCCGGAGCCCCGGGCACCTCGCCGATTGAGCCGGCAGCCTCAGCGGGCACCTGCCCGGTCTCCGGCCCAACCCCGTCCGCCGGGACCGCCGGAGCGGTCGGAACCGGAGCACCGTCCGCCCCGTACCCCCAGCCAGAACCCGGCACAGCCTCTCCGCCGTACGACTCCTCGCCGCTCTCAGCGGCTTCCGCGCCCTCCACGCCGTACGCGCCCTGCTCCGCCTCCGCCGTCCGCGGAGCCGCCACAGCGACCTGAGCCATGCCCACCGGCTCGGCGGCGGGGTCGGTCGGGACAACCGTTTCCGCAGGGGGTGCCTCGGTGTGCACCTGGGCCTGGACCGTGCCCGGTGCGGGGGCGCCCCAGGGAGACGCGCCCTGCGGGGCGGAGTCGCGCGGTTGCGGGACGTCGAGGTACTCAGGGCCGGTCGGGTACGGGCCCGGCCGGCCGGCGGGGGTGCCGGCGGGGCCGCGGTCGGCGAGGGAGCGGACCGGGCTGGTGGACTGGTCGGGGGTCGGCGGGCCGAGGTGCAGCGGGCGGCGGTGAGTCGTCGCCGGGGTGGACGGCGGCGTCTGCGTGGGCAGGCGGACGCCGCTGAGGTCCACGTTGCCGCTGTCGCGGCCGGCGGTCTCGTGCGGGCCCGGCTCATGGACGGCCTCGACGACCGGCTCGGGGGCGGGCGGAGGTACCTCGTTGCCCCACGCGCCCTGGGCGCCCGGCAGCAGCAACAGGTCTTCGTCCTCGGCGGTGGTCTCGGAGAGGTAGGTGTACGCACCGTGCGCGGGGGCGCCCGGCTGCTCCACCATGCCTGCGCTCTCCGGCAGCCCCTCGCCCGGGACCTGGCCGGTGTCGGTCATGCGTACCCCTCGCCCATCGGTTAGTGCTTCTACGACCTGCTCACCGGGGACGGCGCACCGACCGCCCCCGCAGTGAAGAACGAGCGTGCGTGCCCAGCGGCACGAACGACCCGTCGACAAATGACGACAAAGCCATTAACTGGCATTGTCGCGGCCGTTCCCCCGTCACGACAGCATGATCGCGACGAGACCGCTGTGGACTGCGCCACGTTGCGCGTCCTCCGGTTCTGCCGTACCACAGCCACCCCAAAACGGGTGCCCTTTCCGGACATTGACCGACGAAGCGCCGGGCGACCGCGTGCGGTACAACGATCGGCCAGCCTACCGCGCGCGGTACGACAACAGGATCACGGGGACGAGATCGGGATCAGCCCGCGCGCTCCGGCAGGACGCCGCTGAGCAGGAACGCGACACTCCGTTCCCGCTCCGTCCAGGCCCGCGTGTCGAGTTCGACGGACTGCAGCAGGGCGCACTCGACCCGGTAGCCGTGTTCGGTCAGGTCGCGGCCGACGAGTTCGGCGGCGTCGCGGGTGGCGGCGTGGGTGACGATGCGCTGCGGGCGGCGGTCGGCGACCGCGGAGACCACGGCCGCTCCCCCGCCGCCGACCCGGACGACATCCGGCTCGGGCAGGTTCTCCAGGACGTGCGGGGCGCCGCCGTGCACGACCTGGAGCTGGACGCCGTGGTGGCGGGCGGCGGACTCGGTGCGGGCGCAGGCCTCGATCGCGCTGTCCACGGCGATGACGGCCGCGCCTGCCCGGGCGGAGTCGACGGCGAAGGCGCCGCTGCCGCAGCCGATGTCCCACACGAGGTCGCCGACGCGCGGGCCGAGGCGGGCGAGTTGGGCCGCGCGGAGCGGTTCCAGTTCGCCCTCGCCCATGAGTCCGCCGTACGCCGCGGCGGGCAGGGTCCAGCCGCGCGGCCCGGCGGCCGGTTCACGGCCGGCGATCCAGCCGCCCTCGGCTCCGCCGGCGGTTCCTCCGATGACGATGACCACATTGGGGTCTCGCCAGGTGTGGTCGGCGGCCTTGTCGGAGGTGAGGATCGTGACCTGCTCGCGGTCGGTGCCCAGTTCCTCGCAGATGACGAAGGTGCGGTGGACGCCTTCGAGGAGCAGGCCGAGTTCGGCGGGTCCGGCGCCGGGTGAGGTGAGGACGGCGACCTTGGTGTGGGCGCGGCACACATTCACCGCGCGTCGCAGGGTGCGCCGGTGGGCGACGACCACGTGGGCGTCGTCCCAGGGCATCCCGGCGCGGGCGAAGGCGGCGGCCACGGAGGAGACGGCGGGGACGACCTCGACCTCCAGGCCGAACTCGGGTGCGCGCAGGGTCCGTACGACACCGAAGAAGCCGGGGTCACCGTCGGCGAGCACCACCGCGGTGCCGCGGTGTCGAGCGATGCGGCGGGCGGCGAGGGCGACGCTGCCGAGGCGGATCCGCTCGGCGGTGTGCGGCACCTCGGGGATCGCGAGGTGGTGGGCGGTGCCGGCCACCAGCGTGGCGGCGCCCAGGGCCGCGCGTGCCGCGGCGGTCAGGGGCGAACCGTCCCAGCCGATCACCGTGACCCGGTCGGCCATCGTCGTCAGTCTCCAGAGGGTTTGCACAGGTCGTCAGGGGGCCCGTACCGGGCTCCGTGAGAGTACCTGGTGGCGTCGGGAGACCCGCGAGGGTGGTGGCCGGCCGCGGGCTCAGTTCCAGTCGGCGAGCTCGGTGAACCCGCCGTCGCCGACGCCCGCGAGGTCCTCCGGCAGGAGGCTCCACACGATCACATCGGTGCGTACGTCGGCCCAGTCGCCGCTCTCGGTTCTGCTGCGGGCTATCCAGGCGTTGCGCAGGACGCCTTCACTGATGCACCCGATCTTCTGGGCGACCTGCTGGGAGGCGGTGTTGTCGGCGGCGGTGCGCAGCTCCAGCCGCTCGAACTTCTGGTCGTGGAACAGCCACTGGGCGGTGGCGAGGGCCGCCTCGGAGGCATAGCCCTCACCGCGGGCCCAGGGGGCGATGACGTACGCGATCTCGCTGGCCCGCACCCGCCAGTCGGTGTTCTGCAGGTGCACGATGCCGACGAGACGCTGGGTGAGGAACTCGGTGACCGCGAAGACGATCCCGCGGCCGTCGGTGCGCTCGGCGGGGGCCTGTTCGGTGACCCAGGCACGTGCGTGGGCCCGGGTGTAGGGGTGCGGGGCCGAGGTCCAGGCGGTGACCATCTCGTCGTTCATCATCTCGGCCAGGGAGTCGATGTCCGGCGCCTCGAAGGGGCGCAGCACCAACCGCTCCGTGCTGATGGAGATGTCGGGGAAGGTGCTCGTCATGCGCCACTCCGTAACCTTCGGGAAAACCTGCGGGGCCTGCTGAACTGCCCAGCATGCAGCATGAAAGCACTGAACCGCACCACGGGGTCCACACCAAGTGAGCGTGCGGACCCCGTGCGTGGCGAAACGCCGTATACGCGCCGTCAGAAGGCGGCGACGACCGCGCCGTCGTACTTGTCCTGGATGAACTTCTTCACCTCGGGCGAGGTGAGCAGTTCGGCCAGCTTCCGCACGCGCGGGTCGTCCTCGTCGCCCTTCTTCACGGCGAGGAAGTTGCCGTACGGGTTGTCCTTGGGCGACTCGGCGACGAGGGCGTCCTCGGCCGGGCTGAGGTCGGCCTCCAGGGCGTAGTTGCCGTTGATCACGGCGGCGTCGACATCGCCGAGGGAGCGCGGCAGTTGGGCCGCCTCGAGCTCCTTGAACTGGAGGTTCTTGGGGTTGGAGGCGATGTCCTTGGGGGTCGCCTCGTAGCCGACGCCCGACTTCAGCTTGATGACGCCGTTGGTCTCCAGCAGCTTCAGCGCGCGGGCCTCGTTGGTGGTGTCGTTCGGCAGGGCGATCGTGGCGCCCTTCTTCAGGTCCGTGAGCTTCTTGACGCCGTGGGAGTACACGCCGAGCGGCTCCAGGTGCACCGTGGCGTCGGGCACGGCCACGATGTCGGTCCCGTTCTCCTTGTTGAAGTCGTCCAGGTACGGCTGGTGCTGGAAGTAGTTGGCGTCGACCTCGCCCTGCTGGACGGCCGTGTCCGGAGTCACGTAGTCGGTGAACTCCCTGACTTCCAGCTCGAGACCGGCCTTCGTCGCCAGGTTGTCCTTGACGTAGGTGAGGATCTCGCCTTGCGGGGTGGGCGTGGCGGCGACCGTCAGCGGCGCGTCGGCGCCGGCGTTGTCGTTGTCCGAGCCGCAAGCGGTGAGCCCGAGGGTGAGGGCTCCGGCGGCGAGGACGGCGGTGGTGATCTTGGCGGTGTTACGCACGAAAAGTGCCTTTCCTGATGGGTGGTGCAACCCCGTGATGGGTGGACGGGGAGAACTCAGACGGTCTTGCTGGTGGCTGTGGACGCCTTCAGCAACCGAAGCTTGGGCGCGGGGCCCGAGGTGCCCCCGCGGCGGTGCAGGGAGCGGGCCGCGTAGTCGCCGGCGAACTGGATGAGGGAGATGACCACGGCGAGGATCGCGACGGTGAGCCACATCAGCTCGGTCTCGAAGCGCTGGTAGCCGTAGCGGATGGCGATGTCGCCGAGGCCGCCCGCGCCGACCGTGCCGGCCATCGCGGAGTAGCCGATGAGGGCGACGATCGTGGTCGTGGTGGAGGCGATCAGCGAGGGCAGCGACTCGGGTACGAGGACCTTGCGGACGATCGTCCAGGTGTTGCCGCCCATCGACTGCACGGCCTCGACGAGCCCGCCGTCCACTTCGCGGACAGCCGTCTCGACGAGGCGCGCGAAGAACGGGATCGCGCCGATGGCGAGCGGCACGATGGCGGCCTCGCGGCCGATGGTCGTGCCGGTGATCGAGCGTGTGAAGCCCATCAGCGCGACCATCAGGATGATGAACGGCATCGAGCGGGCGACGTTCACGATCTGCCCGATCACCTTGTTGGCGACGACGTTCTGGAGCAGTCCGCCCCGGTCGGTGAGGACCAGCAGGACGCCGAGCGGAAGGCCGCCGACGATCGCTATGAGCGTGGACCAGCCGACCATGTAGAGGGTGTCCCAACAGGCCTGCTCCAGCAGGGGCTGCTTCGCCGAAAAATCAGCCCAGGTCATTACTTCGCACCTTCCGTGAGCAGTACGGGCTCCTGGCCCAACACGTCGATCTGCAGGCCCTGTTCGCGCAGGAAGCCGATCGGCACGACGTTGTCCTCGTAGCGGCCGGGCAGTTCGATGCGCATGCGGCCGACCTGGAGGCCGCCGACGGTGTCGATGGCGGCGCCGAGGATCGAGATGTCGATGTTGTAGGTGCGTGAGAGCTGGGAGATGACCGGCTGGGTGGCGGCCTCGCCCTGGAAGGTGACGTCGACGACGGTGCGGTCGTCGGCGGAGGCCTCGCCGCCCACCGGGAAGAGGGCGGCGGCCAGTTGGGAGCCGGGGGTCGCGAGCAGCTCGCTCACCGTGCCGGACTCGACGATGCGGCCCTTCTCCATGAGCGCGGCCGAGTCGCAGATCGACTTCACGACGTCCATCTCGTGGGTGATGAGCAGGACGGTCAGCCCCAGCTGGCGGTTCAGGTCGCGCAGCAGCTGGAGGATCGAGCGGGTGGTCTCCGGGTCGAGGGCGCTGGTGGCCTCGTCGGAGAGCAGCACCTTGGGATCGCCGGCCAGGGCGCGGGCGATACCGACGCGCTGCTTCTGCCCGCCGGAGAGTTGGGCTGGGTAGGCCTTCGCCTTGTCCGCCAGACCCACCAGGTCCAGCAGCTCAAGTGCCTTGCGGGAGCGCTCCTTGCCGGACGTGCCGAGGATTTCGAGCGGCAGCTCGACGTTGTCCTGGACCGTCCGGGAGGACAGCAGGTTGAAGTGCTGGAAGACCATGCCGATACGGCTGCGCGCCTGCCGCAGCTCCTTGCCGGCACGCGGTCCGCGCCCGGCGAGCGCGGTGAGGTCCTGGCCGGCGACGGTGACCGTGCCGGCGGTGGGGCGCTCCAGGAGGTTGACGCAGCGGATCAGCGAGGACTTGCCGGCGCCGGACTGGCCGATGACGCCGTACACCTCGCCTTCGCGGACGTGCAGGTCGACGCCGTCGAGGGCGGTCACCTCACGTCCGCGGCCGCGGTAGACCTTTGTCAGGCCGGATGTGGTGATCACTGGGGTTTCCGTCACTGTCGAGTACGCGGGCGTGGGTGTGCCCTGGTACGGGAGAGAAGATGTGCGCGGGCAAGGGGGTCACGTACGGCGAACGGCGTACGGACATGCCACGGCGGCTCGCTTCGGGGCGCGAGGCTCAAGGGGTCGTGCGGGGGCCCTCTAGAAGGCGCACATTCGACACATACAACGAGCACCGGGCGTCATGGTCGCCTCGGTCGCAAGGGTGCGGCAGCTCGTCGTGGTCATGCGATCAGTAAACCAGACCTACGGTCCTTACCGAGCACCGCTGTCCGCATGCTGGACAGCGGTGGACAAGTGTCAGCGGCGGACGGAGATCTCCACTCCCCCATCGGTGACCAGCGCGGACAGGGCCGACAGGTCGGTGACCACCAGATCGGCGTCCAGCTCATGGGCCTGGTGGGTTGTGGCCAACGCCACGGTGGTCATCCCGGCGGCGCGACCCGACTGGAGCCCGGCCGGGGCGTCCTCGAAGACGACGCAGTGGGCCGGGTCGACGCCCAGTTCGCGGGCGGCCAGCAGGTAGGGCTCGGGGTCGGGCTTGCCGCGGGTGATGTCGTCGGCGGTGACCATGGTCTTGGGGAGGATGCCGACGGCGTCGAGCCGAGCCTCGGCGAGCCTGCGGGTGGCGGACGTGACCACGGCCCAGCGGTCGGCGGGCAGCGAGTCGAGGAAGTCCTTCGTGCCGGGCAGCAGGTGCACGCCCCCGTTCGGTACGTCCTCCACCTCCAGCGCCTCGATCCGCGCGAGGGCCTCCGGCACCACCTGCGCGGGCAGCAGCTCCGCGACTATCTCGACGGCCGGCCGTCCGTGCAGCTCGACCCTGCCGAACTCCTCCGTGATGCCGTACTCCCCGGCCCAGCGCGCCCAGCAGCGGTCCACGGAGGCGAGGGAGGAGACGAGGGTGCCGTCGTTGTCGAACAGGAGGGCTTGTGCACGGATCTTCATGCCCTCGACCCTACGGTGCACCCCGGGGGCCGCCGCAGCAGGCCTTTTGGGCCGTAATAGGCTCGCCGCATGTTTGATGCCCTGACGCTGGCGACCGGGGTCGCCGCGCTGTTGCTCGCCGCGTGGTGCGGGTGGGCGGCGTACCGAGATCAGCCGACCAAGGACTGGCACTTCATCGGCATGGCCGTGGTGACGGTACTGGCCCTGGTGCAGCTGGTGATCGGGATCGTGCGGTTGGCGCAGGGCGACGAGCCGGAGCAGGGTACGACGATTTTCGTCGCGTATCTGGTGGGTGCGTTCGCGTGTATTCCGGCGGCCGGGTTCATGTCGCTCGCCGAGCGGACGCGGTGGGGGTCCGTGACGGTGGCGGCCGGTGCTGTGGTGATGGCGGTTCTTGAGGTGCGGCTTTATGACATCTGGGGAGGCTGAGGTGACCGCCACGGAGAAGAAGCGGAGCCGGCTCATCAGCGGGCCGGGGATGCTGCTTGTCTGGCTGTACGGCGTGATGGTCGTCGGTGCGGTGTCGCGCTCTGTCGTCCAGATCGCGACGGAGTTCGACCATGCGCCGCTGGCGTACTCGCTGTCGGCGGTGGCGGGGCTGGTGTACGGCTTCATCACGTACTCGCTGGTGCGGGGTGGGGAGACGGCCCGCAAGGTGGCGTTGGTGTGCTGCGGGGCGGAGCTTTTGGGGGTGTTGACGGTCGGTACGTGGACGTTGGTGGATCCGTCGGCGTTTCCTGATGCGACCGTGTGGTCGGACTATGGCATGGGGTATTTGTTCATCCCTGTGCTGTTGCCCGTGTCTGCCATGTACTGGTTGCGGAAGTCGCGCGCCGAGCAGCCTGGCTGATCATCGTCGGCGACTTCCGGCAGTTTGTGGCTGGTCGCGCAGTTCCCCGCGCCCCTAGGGGCGTCAGTGTCGGCGCTCGTCAAGCAGTTGCCGCATATGAACCCGCTGCCTTCTCGAGGACGATCATCGGTACCCCGTCCTCGCCCTTCGACGTGCCCACCGTCTGGTAGCCCACCTTGCGGTAGAGCCGCAAGTTGCCCTCGCTGCGGTGGCCGGTGTGGAGGCGGAAGCGCTTGGCGCCGTGTTGTTCGGCGAGGGCGGATTCGGCTGCGCGCAGGAGTCGCGCGCCGATGCCGTGGCCCTGGAGGCGGGGGTGGACGCAGAGCTTGCCGATGGCGGCGGCGCCGTCGTCGGTGAGGGCGCCGCGGACCGAGCCGACCACCTCGTCGCCGAGGCGGGCGACGAAGACGCAGTCCTTGGCGACCTCCTCACGGACCGAGTCCAGGGGCTGGACGAGCGGGTCGATGCGGTAGTTGCCGTACAGCGCCGCCTCGCTCTGGAAGCAGAGGTACTGCAGCCGGAAGATCTGCTCGGCATCCTGCTCGGCCGCCACGGAGATGGTCACGCTCATGCCCATGTGTGCACGCCTCCCGCTCACCTGTCGCCTGTTGTTCCTCGTTCCTATCCCCGCGCTTCGCGGGCCGCAACCTCCGGCGTCAGCAATCGACGCAGACATCCCAGACATCTGGAACGTTCCGGACCGAGACTGCCCTGTGAGATACCCAACTCCCCCGCGATCTCCCGGTATGTGAGGTCCTTCGGCGAGAGGAGAGCTTCGAGGAGGCTGGGGCAGCGGCCGGGGAGGCGGCGCACGGCGTCCCGCAGGGCGCGGTGGCGGGCGGCGGTGAGGGTGAGGTGTTCCGGGCCGTGGTCGCTGGTGTCGGCGGGTTCGGTGTCGTACGGCCGTTCGTGTCGGGTCGTACGGCGGGTGCGGCGGACCTCGGAGCGGACGGCCTCGCGGAGCCAGCGCTGGGGGTCGCTCGGCGGACCCTCCGTGTCCAGGTGCTCCAGGAGGCGGAGCCAGACCGCCTGCTCCAGGTCACCGGGTTCGGTTCCGGAGGCATGTGCCTCCGCGGAGGCCTCGGCGGTGAGCAGCGGGCGCAGTGCGGTTACCAGGTCGTCCGTCATATGCGACACGACGCGGCCGCCCGGGCTGCGGGTTGCCCGGACGGCCGGATGTCACCCCAACCGGGGTGGAGCGCTCAGCCGTTGACGAAGTCCTCGCGGGCCAGCAGACCGGTGTCCGGCTGGTCGGTGAAGACGCCGTCGATGCCGGTGGCGAAGTAGGTCTTGTAGGCGCCGAAGACATCGCCGTACGCGTCGGCGTCGGTGCCCTTGCGGAAGTTCGCCGGCAGGAAGGGGTTCTCGTTGCGCAGCGTCCACGGGTGCAGGATCAGGCCCGCCGCGTGGGCGTCCTTGACCAGCGTGGTCGGCTTGGTGAGGTTGCCGTTCGCGTCCCTCGGGATGATCAGGTCGAGGGTGGGGCCGATGCCGCCCGCGTAGGAGGCGATCCACTTCAGGCCCTCGGGCTTGACCAGGTCGGCGACCGTGCGCGGGTCACCGGCCTCGACGAAGTCCCAGGGGCGGGTGGTGGGGCCGGACAGCAGCACGGCGAGGGGGTTGCCGACGAGCCTGTTCAGGCGCTGGATGCTGGTCGGCTCGAAGGACTGCAGGATGACCGGCGAATTCTTCCGGTCCTTGCCGTACTTGCGCAGCAGCTTGGCGACCCGCTCCTCCAGGCCGAGGCCCAGCTTGCGGAAGTAGGTGGGGTGCTTGGTCTCGGGGTAGATCCAGACCTGCTTGCCGCGCTTGCGGGTCTGCTCGTCCTGCCACCGGAGCACCTCTTCGAAGGTGGGGATCTCCCAGCGGCCGTTGTAGAGGGTGTTGTGCGGGCGGTTGGCCGGGATGCGCTCGATCGCGCGCAGGGTCTTCAGCTCGGCGAGCGTGAAGTCCTCGGTGAACCAGCCGGTGGTGGAGACGCCGTCCAGGACCTTGGTGGTCTTGCGGCTCGCGAACTCCGGGTGGTCGGCGACGTCGGTGGTGCCGCCGATCTCGGGCTCGTGGCGGCAGACGATGTGGCCGTCCTTGGTCGGCACCAGGTCGCCGGCCTCGACGACATGGGCGCCCATGTCGAGGGCCAGCTCGTACGCGCCGAAGGTGTGCTCCGGCCGGTAGCCGCTGGCACCCCGGTGGCCGATGATCGTCGGTACGGGCAGGCTCCTCACACCGCCACCCCCGTGGCGTGCGTCGGCGCTCGCCGTGCCGGGCAGCCCGAGCACCGCTCCGCCCGCGCCCAGCACCGCCGCGCCGAGCACCGCCCGTCGTCCGGTCCCGCGCGCCTGCTCGTCCGACTCCTGCGTCCCCATGAGCGCCCTCCCTCGTTCTGCCCGTTGATGCGGGCCGATCGTAGGGGCGTGCGCATGACGAGCGGGAGACCGGGGGCGGAACACGGGGATGACGCCCGATGTCGTGTGGGCTCGGGTTTGGGCTCGGGCTTCTGACGGTTCGTCGGCATCGAGTGCATCGTTCCGGGTAGGCGGTGGTTGACACGGTTGAGGCGCCGTGGTCCCGGCGGGCGCGACCTCCGTCACATCGTTCCGGTCGCATTACCGGCGCGCATCGGGACGCCACCGCAGGTAAACCTGGGTCAACAGTGCGTAAGACCTCGGTGAACCCGTCATTCCCGATGTGCGCTACCCCCGGGGCCGCGAGTATCGTCCTCACCTGCACAGACTTATACCGAATCCCTTGACACCGGAGGGCCCGTTGTCCCGCTTCGCGCTCATCAAGGCAGTGCTCGGACCGATCATGCGCCTGATGTTCCGCCCCCGGGTGGAGGGCGCGGAGCACATCCCCGGCGACGGTCCGGTCATCCTGGCCGGCAACCACCTCACGTTCATCGACTCGATCGTGCTGCCGCTGGTCTGCGACCGTCAGGTCCTCTTCATCGGCAAGGACGAGTACGTCACCGGCAAGGGCTTCAAGGGCCGGGTGATGGCCTGGTTCTTCACCGGCGTCGGCATGATCCCGGTGGACCGGGACGGTGCGAGCGGGGGTGTGGCCGCGCTGATGACCGGGCGCCGGATCCTGGAGGAGGGCAAGGTCTTCGGCATCTACCCGGAGGGCACGCGCTCGCCCGACGGGCGGCTGTACCGGGGGCGTACGGGGATCGCCCGGCTGACTCTGATGACCGGGGCGCCGGTTGTGCCGTTCGCGATGATCGGCACGGATAAGTTGCAGCCGGGGGGTGCGGGGATTCCGCGGCCTGGCCGCGTGACTGTCCGTTTTGGTGAGGCCATGGAGTTTTCGCGGTACGAGGGGATGGACCGCGACCGGTACGTTTTGCGGGCTGTGACCGATTCCGTGATGGCTGAGGTCATGCGGTTGTCGGGGCAGGAGTACGTGGATATGTACGCGACTAAGGCCAAGGCTGCGTAGTCGTCTGCGGGTTCGTGGGGGCTGGTCGCGCAGTTCCCCGCGCCCCTGAAGGGGCGCACCACCGCGGCCCCATTGCAGGGTCACGTTGGTTGTTCCTCCGGCGGTCCGCCGCTTGTTTTTGCGCCCGGCGCGGGGAACCACAGCACGAACGTCGAGCCCTCGCCCACCCGGGAGAACAGGCGGATCTGGCCGCCGTGTGACTCCACAATCTGGCGGACTATCGCGAGGCCCAGGCCTGCGTGCCGGTCTCGGTTGCCGCCGTTGCCCTTCGCTCGCCAGAAGCGGTCGAAGACGCGGGACTGGTCGTCGTCGATGATGCCGGGGCCCTCGTCTCGGACGGCGACCCAGAGCCAGCCCTCGGTGCGGCCCGCGGCGACGGTGATGAGGGTGTCGGGTGGGGAGAGTCGTACGGCGTTGGAGAGCAGGTTGCCGACGGCGCGGCGGAGGGCGTCGTGGTCGCCGATGACGGTGAGGCCGGTGGCGAGGCGGCGGTGGAGGGTGAGGCCGCGTTCGGCGGCGAGGGGGGTGAAGTCCTCGCAGGCCTCGGATGCCGCGGTGGCCAGGTCGACGTCGGCGTCGGCGAGGGCGGGCGCGCTGCGGCGGGCGGTGGCGAGGAGGTCCTCGACCAGGCGGGTCATCCGGGAGGTGGCGCGGTCGACGCTGCGGGCGGCGATGCGCCGCTCCTCCTCGTCGGACTCCTCGGCCGTGAGGACGGCGTCCACATTCGCGCGGATGATGGCGAGCGGGCTGCGCAGTTCGTGGGAGGCGTCGTCGATCAGCTGGCGCTGGGCGCGGAACGCCTCGTCGAGCCGGTCGAGCATGGAGTCGACGGTGTCGGCGAGGTCCCGCAGCTCGTCCTTGGGGCCGCCCAGCCGGATGCGCTGGGAGAGGTCGGTGGCCTGGATGTCGGCGGCCGTACGGGAGATGGCGCGTACGGGGCGCAGCGCGCGGCCGGAGAGGATCCAGCCGATGGCGAGGCTGGCGACGGCGAGGCCGCCGAGCAGGGCGAGGGAGAAGCGGCGGAGGTTGGCGAGCGTCTCGTAGTTGACGGCCGCCTCGACCTGCTCGACCTTCACGGCATCGAACTCCCCGACCTCCTCGCCGTTCACGATCTTCGTGACCGAGAACTGCTTGGTGACCGGCTTCGCCTCCCCGCTGCGCTCGACGGCGAGATAGGTGCCGAGCAGGACGAGGGCGGTGAGGACGAAGAGGAGGCCGGAGTAGAGGACGGTGAGGCGGAAGCGGATGGTGTGGGTGAACGCCGGGAGCCGCAGACGCCGTAGGAGGGACTTCATGACGTCTCCTTCAGCCGGTAGCCCTGCCGTATCACCGTCTCGATGAGCGGATCCCCGTCACCGGTGATCTTCCGGCGCAGCGAGCCGACGGTGACCCGCACGGTGTTGGTGAACGGGTCCGCGTGCTCGTCCCAGACGTGCTCCAGCAGTTCCTCGGTCGGTACGACCCGTCCGGGGCGGGTCATCAGATAGTGCAGGACGCCGAATTCCTTGGGTGTGAGCTGGAGTTGGCGTGCGCCGCGGAACGCCTCGAAGCGGGCCGTGTCCAGGCGCAGTTCGCCCACCTCGACGACCGAGGTGCCGCCGTCCTCGCGGCGGAGCAACGCCCTGATGCGGGCGAGGAGTTCGGGCAGGGCGAAGGGTTTGACCAGGTAGTCGTCGGCGCCCTCGTCGAGGCCGCGTACCCGGTCGGCGAGCCGGTCGCGGGCGGTGAGCATCAGGATGCGGGGGCCCCCGGGGGTGGTGCGGATGGCGCGGCACACCGCGAAGCCGTCGCCGTCGGGCAGGTTCAGGTCCAGCAGGACGAGGTCGTAGTCGTTGACGGCGAGCTTCTCGGTCGCGGTGTCCACGTCCGGGGCGACGTCGACCGCGTAGCCCGCCCTGACCAGCCCGACCTTGAGGGCGACGACCAGGTCCTCCTCGTCCTCGACCACGAGCAGTCTCATGTACGACCACCTACCCACCGTCGATGATGGTCTCCGCGGCGTCCGCGGCGTCGGCCACGGGGATCGCGAAGCCGATGCCTATGGAGCCGCCCCTTTGCCGGTCCAACGTCGCGATGGCCGTATTGATGCCGATGACCCGTCCGTCGGCGTCGACCAGCGGTCCGCCGGAGTTGCCGGGGTTGATCGAGGCGTCGGTCTGCAGCGCGCGCTGCTGCCGTCCGCCGCCCGTGCCTTCGCCCAGTGTGACGGGTCGGTCGAGGGCGCTGACGATGCCGGAGGTGACGGTGCCGCTGAGGCCGAGCGGGGAGCCGATGGCGAGGACCGTGTCGCCGACGGCCGGGCGTCCGGCGGTGGCGAGCTCGGCGGCCCGCAGCCCGCGTGCCGTCTCCGGCTCCAGTACCGCCACGTCGTGCGCGGGGTCGTCGCCGATCACCTGGGCGCTGAGCCGGCGCCCGTCCTGCAACTCGACGGACACGCGCGAACTCCCGTTCACGACATGCGCGTTGGTGAGGATCCGCCCCCGCTCGTCGAACACGAACCCCGACCCCTGCCCGGACGCGGTCACCACGGAGACCACGCTGGGCAGGACCCGGGCGGCCACGGCTTCGAGGTCACCGGAGGGGACGGTGGCGGCCGGGGCGGCGGGGTCGCTGTCCCCGAAGGCTCCGGCCACGTATCCGGCGCACCCGCCCGCGAGGACGGCGGCGAGGACCGCGGCGGTGAGGGGGCGGCGGGTACGGGTACCGGCGGTGCGGGGAGGGGACGGGGGCGGCGATTGCGGGGTGGTGTAGGGGGTGGGAGTGACGGGAGTGGTGTGTGCGTACGGGTCGAGGGGCGCCGGGGGCCGCCCGGGCACAAAGGCTGGGCCGCGCGGGTGGCCGAGACCGATGTGCGGAACGTCGGGCATGGGCGCCTCCCGCGGCGCCGCGCCTCCACCCCAGTCCGGTGCGTCAAGCCCCTGCTCCCCCGGTGAGCCGGGAGGGCCGGTGTGCGACTGGTCGGGCATCGTTCCTCCAACGTCGGTGAATGAGCCGTCAGGGCAGCCGGGAGAACCAGAGCAGCGAGGTCGCCGCGGCGGCCAGGGCGGTGATGAGGCCCGCGGCCACGAACCACTGCCAGACCTCGCGTTCCTCGGTGCGGTAGCCGACCGAGCTGCCGATGTCCTCGTACACGGCCTGGAGTTCCTCGCCGGACGCGGCCTCGTGGAAGTCGCCGCCCGTGCGCTCGGCGAGGCCCTCCAGTGCGGGGCCGTCGACGGGGACCTGCAGGACACGGCCGTCCGGGAACTCGATCACCCCGTCCTCGGTGCCGTACGCGATCGTCGAGACCGGGATACGGTCGGCGGCGATCTCCGCGGCGGCCGACTCCACCGAGCGGCCCGCGGTGTTGGCGCCGTCGGACAGCAGCACGACATGCGCGGGCGGCGGCTCGGTCTCGGCCTCCTTGTCGAGGGTCCGGATGGCATCCCGCGAAGCCATCACGGCGTCGCCGATCGCCGTGGCCTGACCCGGGGTGAGCTGTTCGATGGCCCGGCGCAGCACCACGCGGTCGGTGGTCGGCGGGACCGCGACGGTGGTGGTACCGCTGAACGGCACCAGTCCGACGTTGAACCGCTCAGGCAGCCGGTCGACGAAGGTGACGGCGGCGCGCTTGGCCGCGTCCATGCGGGTGGGTTCGACGTCGGTGGCCTCCATGGAGCCGGAGACATCGAAGGCGATCATGATGGTGGCCCGCTCGCGCGGTACCTGTACATCCGCGGTGGGGCGCGCGAAGCCGACGACCAGCAGCCCGAGCGTGGCGCAGAAGGCGGCGGCGGGGACGTGCCGCCGCCATCCGGGCCGGCTTGGCGCGACCTTGTCGAGCAGATCGAGGTTGGTGAATCGGACGGCGTACCGGCGCCGGCGCCGCTGCACCAGCAGATACGCGCCGATCAGGCCGGCGAGCGGCACCAGGAGCAGCAGCCAGCCGGGTGAACGCAGACTCATCGGACCTCCTTCATGCGGCGCCGCCGCCCGCTCGGCGCCGCTGGTCCTCGACGTACCGGACGACGTCCTTCACCCAGTCCCGGTCGGTACGGAGCCTGAGGTGGGCGGCGCCCGCGCGGCGTATGGACTGCTTGATGACGGCCCGCTGCTCCAGCGCGGCGGCGGCATACCGTTCGCGCACCTTCCGTGCGTGGGTGGGGATGTCGCGCCTGCGTCCGGTCTCCGGGTCGACGACGGTGAGCAGTCCGACGTCGGGCAGCTCCAGCTCGCGCGGGTCGACGGTCTCGATGGCGAGGACCTGGTGGCGGCGGGTGGCGACGCGCAACGGCTGCTCCCAGCCGGTCTCCAGGAAGTCGGAGACGACGGCGACGAGCCCGCGTGCGGGCAGCGCGCGCAGGGCCACCAGGGCGTCGGCGAGAGTGTGTTCGGGGACGCCTTCGGTCACCCGGGGGCGTTCGAGGGCGGCGCGCAGGATGGTCAGCATGTGGTGGCGTCCGGTGCGCGGCTGGATCCGCTGGATGCCGTGCGGCCCGGTGAGCTGCGCGCCGAGCCGGTTGCCGGTCCGCTCGGTGAGGAACGCGACGGCCGCCGCCGCGCCCACCGCGAGGTCCCGTTTCTCCATGCGGGCGGTGCCGAAGTCCATGCTCGCGGAGGCGTCGAGGACGATCCAGGTGGTGAGTTCGCGGTCGGCGAGGGTGAGTCGGACGTGGGGGACGGTGGTGCGGGCGGTGGCGTTCCAGTCCATCCGGCGTACGTCGTCGCCGATGACGTACGGCCGGGTCTCCGAGACCTCGCTGCCGGGACCGGGCAGCAGGGAGGCGTGGTCGCCCTGGAGGAGTCCGTCCGGACGCCGGGTGAAGATCAACTCCAGGTGTTTCAGGGCCTGTTCGGGGGTGAGTTCGTGGAGCGTCGGGGTGCTGCCGCTCATGCCGCTTCCTCCTCGGCGGCCTGACGGGGGCTGATACGGGGCTGCTCGACCGCCGCCAGGACCTCGTCGACGATCGCGCCGGGGGCGATGCCGTCGGCGAGCGCGTCGAAGGACAGGACGAGACGGTGTGCGATGACCTCGTGCGCCAAGTCGCTGACGTCGGTGGGCAGGACGTATCCGCGGCCCCGCAGCAGGGCCAGGGCGCGGGCGGCGGCGACCAGGCCGAGCGTGGCCCGCGGTCCCGCGCCGTGCGCCAGCCTCCGCTCCGGGCCCGCCTGTTCGCGGGTCGCGCAGACCAGTCGTACGGCGTACTCGGCGACCGCGTGGTGCACGAACACCTGGTCCGCGGTGCGCTGGAGCGCGATCAGCCGCTCCGGGGTGAGGATGCGGCGGGGGCTCGGCGGGTCGACGCTCATCCGGTAGAGGATGGCGAGTTCCTCGGACTCGCTGGGCGCGGGAACCTCCACCTTGAGCAGGAATCGGTCGCGCTGGGCCTCGGGGAGACGGTAGACGCCCTCGGACTCGATCGGGTTCTGGGTGGCGAGGACGAGGAACGGCTCGGGGACGGGGATCGTGGTGCCGCCGATGGAGACCTGGTGCTCGCCCATGACCTCCAGGAGCGCGGACTGCACCTTGGCGGGGGCGCGGTTGATCTCGTCGGCGAGGACGACGTTGGCGATCACCGGGCCGGGTTCGATGTCGAACGCCTCCCGGGACGGACGGTAGATCCGCGTGCCGGTGATGTCGGAGGGGACGAGGTCGGGGGTGAACTGCAGCCGGGCGAACTCGCCTCCGGCCACATGGGCGAGGGTTTTCGCGGCCAGGGTCTTGGCTACTCCGGGCACGCCCTCCAGCAGACAGTGGCCGCGGGCCAGGATCGCGGTGAACATGCGCTCCACCATGCGGTCCTGGCCGACGATGACCCTCTTGACCTCGAACAGGGCGTGTTCGAGGACCTTGCCGGTGCCCTCCGGGGGTTCGGCGGTCACAGCGCGGACGCCGGGTCGTCGGACGGGGCGGTGCTGTCCTTGTCCGGGCAGTCGTCGTGATCCGTGACGACGAACCTCACGGTCTCGCGCGGGGCCTCGTCTCCGTCGACGGCGAGTGCGATGCCGCCTCCGGCGAGGCTGACGGTTGCCAGTGCGGCGCCGGTGACGAGGAGTTTGCGTGTACGACGTGTCATGGTCTGTGGCTCCTTCGGCCGTGGGGAACGACGTCGGGTACGGAGCCAAGACCATCAGGCGGGGGCGAAAACGGGCTTAAAGCCTAGTGTGGGGGCTGGTCGGTGGCGGTTCGCGGGTGCGGGTGCGTGGGGGCTGGTCGCGCAGTTCCCCGCGCCCCTAAGCGGCGTTGTCCAGCCGTTGGTTGCGGAGCAGGAACCATGCCGCTGCCGCCGCTGCGAGCAGCACCACCGCACCCGCGCCCGACGCCAGGGCGAGGCCGTCGACGAACGAACTGCGGGCCGCGTCCAGCATTGCCGCCGACGTTTGTGCGGGCATCCCCGACGCCGCCTCCACCGCGCCGCCCAGCGACTCGTGTGCCGCGTCCGGAGTCCCTGCCGGACCTGCAAAGCCCCTGTACACGCCCGTCACGATCGAGCCCAGCAGGGCGATTCCCAGGGCCGCGCCGAGTTCGTATGCCGTCTCGGACACCGCCGATGCCGCGCCTGCCTCCTCCTTCGGCACGCTGGAGAGGATGACGTCCGCGGTGACGGTGAAGGAGAAGCCCGCGCCGATGCCTACGACGAGCAGGGCGGCGCCGAGGAGGGGGTAGCCGGTGGACTGGTCGATGACCGTGAGGGCGGCCAGGGCGAGGCCGACTGCCGCGAGGCCGCCGGAGACGACGGTGCGTACGGAGAAGCGGCGGGCCGCGCGGCCGGCGATCAGGCCGGCGGCCACCGCGCCGATGGCGGCGGGCAGTTCGGCCAGGCCCGCCTCGAACGGGCGTCGGCCCTGGACGAGTTGCAGGTACTGCGAGAGGAAGAAGACCAGGCCGGACAGGCCGAAGATGGTCAGCAGGTCGGCCAGGACGGCCCCGCTGAAGCCGCGGTTGCGGAACAGCCGCATGTCCAGCAGGGGCGTGGGCAGGGTGAGTTGGCGCCGCACGAAGCCGTACAGCGACGCCAGGCCCAGCACGGCGGCGGCGGCCGTCTCCCAGGTGAGGCCGTGGCTCGCGGCCTCCTTCACGGCGTACACGAGCGCGACCATGCCGACGAGCGACAGTACGACGCTGAGCAGGTCCCAGGGACCGGGGTTCGGATTGCGTGACTCCGGCAGCATCTTGATGCCGACGAGGACCAGGACCGCCATCACGGGCAGGTTGATCAGGAAGACCGAGCCCCACCAGAAGTGTTCGAGCAGGAAGCCGCCCACGATCGGCCCGATCGCGGTGCCCGCGGAAGCGGTGGCGCCCCATATGCCGACCGCGAGGCTGCGTTCGCGCGGGTCGTGGAAGAGGTTGCGGATCAGGGCGAGTGTGGCCGGCATCAGCGTCGCGCCCGCGACACCGAGCAGCGCCCGGGCCGCGATCATCAGCTCCGGGGTCGTCGCGTAGGCGTTGAGCACGGATATCGCGCCGAACGCCGTGGCGCCGATGAGCAGGATGCGCTTGCGGCCGATGCGGTCGCCGAGGCTGCCCATGGAGACGAGCAGACCGGCGATCACGAACGAGTAGACGTCACCGATCCACAGGAGCTGGTTGCCCGTGGGCTTCAGATCCTCACTGATGTAGGGGGTCGCCAGGCCGAGGACGGTCGCGTCGACGGCCACCAGCAGCACGGCGAGCACGAGGACGGCCAGCGCCAGCCAACGGCCGGGGCGCTTCACCGCCTCGGTCGGGTTCGCCGGCCGCAGGGTGCTGGTCATGATTCCTCTCTCCGCAGTGCGCCGCCGAGCAACAGCTCGACGATCATGAAGGTGAAGTCGTTGGTGGCCACGCGGCCTTCGGACACCGCCCAGGCGCCGGAGGCCAGCAGGCCGTAGAGCGCCTCGGTGAGCCAGGCCGGCGTGAGGTCGATACGGAACTCGCCGGCCGCCTGACCGCGCCGGAACAGGGCCGCCACACGGTCGTCGATCCGGGTCCAGCCCTCGTTCTGCTGCCCGCCCTCGAACAGCTGGTTCTCGCTGTAAAGGAAGGCCAGCAGAGCAGCTGCCGGTTCGATCTCGCGGACGAGCCGTCTTACGGCATCGCTCGCGCCGCCTTCGTCCAGGCGGGCCCTGTCCAGCGCGGCCTCGCACTCCGCGATGCCGAGCGACTCGAGCGCCCGGACGAGCACGTCGCGCCCGGCGAACTGGCGGTGCAGCGTGGCCCTGCTGATCCCGGCGGCCTTGGCGACCTCGTCCATGGTCGCGGTGGATTTACGGGTGAGCAGGGCGGCTGCGCTGCGCAGCACGTGGTCACGGTCGACAGCCATGAGACAACCATAGCCCACGTGAGACAGCTTTGTCTCACGCAGGGCATGGCCGTCTCACGGGCTTGGTCCGCTCACGGTTTCTCAGTGCCAGGGCAGCTGCCCGCGCCGCTCCCAGTACGCGGACGGGTCCTCGACCAGCGCGGCCAGCCGGGACAGCTGAGCGTCGTCGAGGTCGACGACCGCGGCATGCAGGTTGGAGGCCAGTTGGACGACGGTCGCGGCGCCCGAGAGGACGACCCCGGCCCACGGCTGCCGCAGGATCAGCGCGAGGGCGACGGCATCGCAGCCCAGAGACGTTTCTTCGGCTACGGCCTTCAGCGCGTCCGGCGCGTGCGGTTCCGCGAGCCGTCCGTTGGCCATGGCCTCCTTGACGATCACCGTGAGTCCGGCGTCGTGGGCCTCGGCGAGGGCGGGGCCGGCGGATGTCTCCAACGCGTTGTAGGTCGACTGGACGGTACGGAAGAGGGGTTCGCCGTCGACCGTCACGGCGAGGGCGGCGCGGATGGTGTCGGCCTGGGCGGGGCCGCTGGTGGAGAAGCCGACGGTGAGGCCCTGGGCGGCGGCCTCGGCGAGCCTCGCGTGGAGTTCCTTGTCGGTGAGGGCCGGGCTGTCCGGGGTCAGGGAGTGGATCTGGTAGAGGTCGAGCCGGTCGCCGAGCAGGGCGTCGGTCTCGGCGCGCTGGCGCTCGTACGTCGTGACGCTGTGGTCCTTGACCTCGTGCGTCTCGGCGTCCGCCGTCCAGCCGGCGGTGTAGGTGTAGCCCCACTTGCTGCCGATGACTACGTCGTTCACGTCGGGGTGGGCGTTCAGCCAGTCGGCGAGGAACTCCTCGGAACGGCCGTAAGAGCGGGCCGCGTCGAAGTAGCGGACGCCTTGCGCGTAGGCGGCGTCGAGGAGTTCGTTGGTGCGGGTGCGGAGGGTGTCTACGCTGCGGTTCTCTCCGAGGTCCTGGTCTCGGCCGAGGTTGATGTAGCCGGGGCGCCCTACGGCGGCGAGGCCTAGGCCGATGTGGCAGGTGGGGGTCGTTGCTGTTGCCAGTCGGGCGAAGGGCATCGCGGGCTCCGTGGGGTCGGCTCCGTTCGGCTTCCCCACAACGTAACCCGTGATGACCTTCGCGTCAGAGCTCGGGTTGTGCGGTGCGTTGGCGAGTGCGGGTTCGTCGTGGCTTGTCGCGCAGTTCCCCGCGCCCCTGAAAAAGCGGCTTCGCCGCTTTCAGGGCGCCTAACTCTGCTTCTTGGCAGTCGCCCACGCGTGCTGCTGCGCCACGTCTGCCTTAATCTCCGCCAGTTGCACCGCCACCGCGCTCGGGGCCGTACCGCCCCGTCCGTTGCGTGAGGCCAAGGCACCCGGCACGTTCAGGACCGAGCGGACCTCGGGGGTCAGGTGGGCGCTGATCTTGGCGAACTGCTCGTCCGTCAAGTCGTTCAGTTCCTTGCCCTCGGTCTCGGCGGCCTTGACGCACTCGCCGGCGACCTCGTGGGCGACGCGGAAGGGGACGCCCTGTTTGACCAGCCACTCGGCGATGTCGGTGGCGAGGGAGAAGCCGGCCGGGGCCAGTTCTTCCATGCGGTCGCGGTGGACGGTGAGGGTGGCCATCATGCCGGTGAAGGCGGGGAGCAGGACCTCCAGTTGGTCGCAGGAGTCGAAGACCGGCTCCTTGTCCTCCTGGAGGTCGCGGTTGTACGCCAGCGGGAGCGCCTTGAGCGTGGCCATGAGGCCCGTCAGGTTGCCGATCAGGCGGCCTGACTTGCCGCGGGCCAGCTCGGCGATGTCCGGGTTCTTCTTCTGCGGCATGATCGACGAGCCCGTGGAGAACGCGTCGTGCAGGGTCACGAAGGAGAACTCCTTCGTGTTCCAGATGATGACCTCCTCGGCGATCCGGGAGAGGTTCACGCCGATCATCGCGGTGATGAAGGCGAACTCGGCGACGAAGTCACGGGACGCGGTGCCGTCGATGGAGTTGGCGGCCGACCCGTGCTCGAAGCCGAGGTCCTTCGCCACCGCCTCCGGGTCCAGGCCGAGGGAGGAGCCCGCCAGGGCGCCCGAGCCGTACGGGGATACCGCCGTGCGCTCGTCCCACTGACGCAGGCGCTCCGCGTCCCGGGACAGGGACTGGACGTGGGCCAGGACGTGGTGGGCGAAGAGCACCGGCTGGGCGTGCTGGAGGTGGGTGCGGCCGGGCATGGCCACGTCCGGGTGGGCCTCGGCGAGGCCGATCAGCGCGTCCTGAAGGTCGGCGATCAGGCCGCCGATGATGCGGGCGTGGTCCCGCAGGTACATGCGGAAGAGGGTCGCGACCTGGTCGTTGCGCGAGCGGCCGGCGCGCAGCTTGCCGCCGAGGTCGGGGCCGAGGCGCTCCAGCAGGCCGCGCTCCAGGGCGGTGTGCACGTCCTCGTCGGCGATCGTGCCGACGAACGAGCCGTCCGCCACGTCCGCTTCCAGCTGGTCGAGCCCGGCCAGCATCCGCGTCAGCTCTTCCTCGGTGAGCAGCCCCGCCTTGTGCAGCACGCGCGCGTGAGCGCGCGAACCGGCGATGTCGTAGGGCGCGAGCCGCCAGTCGAAGTGGACGGACGCGGACAGCTTCGCCAGGGCCTCGGCGGGACCGTCGGCGAAACGGCCGCCCCAGAGCCGTACGTCACCGCTGTTGCTGCTCACTTTGCTCTGCTCCTCGGAGAATCGTGAATGTGCGACCGCCTCCCCACCCTTGCAGGTGAGGAGGCGGCTGTCAGGTCGGTACGGGCGAGGCTTACGCCTGGTCCCGCTTCGCCGCGATCTTCGACGACAGGCTGTAGATGTCGATGAAGCCCTTGGCCGCGGCCTGGTCGAAGGTGTCGCCGGTGTCGTACGTGGCGAGGTTGAAGTCGTACAGCGAGGTCTCGGAGCGCCGGCCCGTGACGACCGCGCGGCCGCCGTGCAGGGTCATCCGGATGTCGCCGTTGACGTGCTGGCTGGCCTCGTCGATGAAGCCGTCCAGGGCGCGCTTGAGCGGGGAGAACCACAGGCCGTCGTAGACCAGCTCGCCCCAGCGCTGCTCGACCTGCCGCTTGTAGCGGGCGAGTTCGCGCTCGACGGTGACGTTCTCCAGCTCCTGGTGGGCCGTGATCAGCGCGATCGCGCCGGGAGCCTCGTACACCTCACGGGACTTGATGCCCACGAGGCGGTCCTCGACCATGTCGATCCGGCCGACGCCCTGGGCGCCGGCGCGCTGGTTGAGCTGCTGGATGGCCTGCAGGACGGTGACGGGCTTGCCGTCGATGGCGACCGGGACGCCCGCCTTGAAGGTGATGACGACCTCGTCGGGCTCACGCGGGAGCGCGGGGTTCTGCGTGTACTCGTAGACGTCCTCGATCGGGGCGTTCCAGATGTCCTCGAGGAAGCCGGTCTCGACGGCACGGCCGAAGACGTTCTGGTCGATGGAGTACGGGGACTTCTTGGTGGTCGCGATCGGGAGGGCCTTCTCCTCGCAGAACGCGATCGCCTTGTCCCGGGTCATCGCGTAGTCGCGGACCGGGGCGATGCACTTGAGGTCCGGGGCGAGGGCGACGATGCCCGCCTCGAAGCGGACCTGGTCGTTGCCCTTGCCGGTGCAGCCGTGGGCGACCGTGGTGGCGCCGTGCTTCTGGGCGGCGGCGACGAGGTGCTTGACGATCGTCGGCCGGGAGAGGGCCGAGACCAGCGGATAGCGGTCCATGTAGAGGGCGTTGGCCTTGATCGCCGGGAGGCAGTACTCCTCGGCGAACTCGTCCTTGGCGTCCGCGACCTCGGCCTCGACGGCACCGCACGCGAGGGCGCGCTTGCGGATCACGTCCAGGTCCTCGCCGCCCTGGCCGACGTCGACCGCAACGGCGATGACCTCGGCGCCCGTCTCCTCGGCGATCCAGCCGATGGCGACGGAGGTGTCCAGTCCGCCTGAGTAGGCGAGTACGACGCGCTCGGTCACGGGATTCTCCTCACAGTGTTCGCTGACATGCATGAGTATGCAGGAGTCTGCATGGTTCGTCAATCTCGGGGGCCCAGGAGGTGAATCGCGGATGGATTTGAACGCGGGAAATCGCTTTCCCGTATCTCTCGCCGGACGCAGGCGCCGCGTTTGTAAACGACCGAGTCGTTCGGAACCCACCGAATCGACCCTGACCCGAGTGAGGCATCCGCATGTCCAGGGCTCTTCCGAAGTACAACAAGCGACGCGTCGCGTTCATCGGCGGCGCCGCCGCGGTCGTGCTGACCGGCGCGGTGATCGCCCAGTCCGCCCTCGCCGGGGAGACGTCCAAGAGCGGCGACGGCGTCCGGACCCTCGCGGGTCCCGGCACGATCAGCTGCCCGGACGTCACCTCCGAGCTGCCCGCGATCCCGGCCTCCGCCCAGGCCGAGGTCGACAGCAACCTGGCCCAGCTGCAGACCCAGATCGACGAAGCCAACAAGCGGCTCGTCGACACCGTCGGGCAGGGCGGACCCAACTTCGTGCAGAACGCCATCCTCGGCCCGCTCGAGGACAAGCGCGTCGCCGCCCTCAACCGCATCGAGACCGCCATCGGCCGCGCGGCGGCGAAGCCGGAGGGGCTGGAGGCCTTCGCCGCCTGCAGCCTGAACGCGGGCGGCGGCGCGGGTGCGGGCGAGGAAGCCGGCGGCGGTGCGGAAGCGGGCGCCGGGGAAGAGGCCGGTGCGGGCGAGGAGGCCGGCGCCGGCGAGGAGGTCGAGGCCCCGCCGACCGAGGGAGCCGGGGACGCCGGCGACACCGGCGACGAGGCCGGGAACACCGGAGCCGGCGCGATCAGCTGCCCGGACGTCGAGTCCGAGCTGCCCGCGATCCCGGCCTCCGCCCAGGCCGAGGTCGACCGCAACCTGACGCTGCTCGACGCCCAGGTCGCGGAGGCCAACCAGCGGCTGGTCGACACCGTGGGCCAGGGCGGACCCAACTTCGTGCAGAACGCCATCCTCGGCCCGCTGGAGGACAAGCGCGTCGCCACGGTCAACCGCATCGCCACCGCCATCGGCCGTACCGCCGAGAAGCCCCAGGGCCTGGACTCCCTGGCCGCCTGCACGCTCACCCAGTGACGTGACAGGCGCTGTGGCCGCCCCGTGTGAGCGCCGGCCGGGGCGGCCACGGTCCGGCAGCCGGATCACACAACCGGATCGGGGAATTCATTAGACAGGCGAACTAACTGCGCTCATAATCGTTAGCCATGGGAAAGACTTATGAGCGCATAGACGGCAGGCTCCGCACGTTCATCGAGGAGCAGCCCCTCTTCTTCACCGCGACCGCCCCGCTCTCCGCCGACGGCACGGTCAACCTCTCCCCCAAGGGCCTCAAAGGTTCCTTCGCGGTGCTGGACGACCACACCGTGGCCTACCTCGACTTCGCCGGATCCAACGCGGAGACCGTCGCTCATCTGCGGGAGAACGGCCGGATCACTCTCATGTGGTGCGCCTTCCAGGGCCCGCCCAACATCGTCCGGGTGCACGGCAGGGGCGAGCCGGTCTTCCGCGACGACCCCCGCTTCGGGGAACTCCTCTCCCGCTTCCCGGACATCGACCCGACGCCGCACGGGCTGCGCGCGATCATCGTCGTGACGGCCGAACTCGTCCGCGACACCTGCGGTTACGCGGTGCCCTTCATGACGTACGACACGGACCGCGACCTGCACGCCAAGCGCTTCGCGCGCGAGGACGACGCCTCGCTCAGCGCCTATTTCCAGAAGAAGGATCACATCGGGACCAGCCTGGATGGCCTACCCGGGCTGCCGTTGCCGCTGCCCCCGTCTACGGTCTGAGGCATGCGCCCCGGTGTCGTCGTCGCCCTCGCCGCCTCGCCCCTCCTCCTGCTCGGTGCCGCGCCCGAGGGCGCCCCGCCGCTGCCCGCGCGGATGGCGGACACCGGCGGCGGCACCCAGCTGATCACGGCCGTGGCACCCCGGACCGGCGCCACGACCGGCACGGTCACCTGGTGGGACCTGAGCGACGGCCGCTGGGTGAAGGCGGGTTCCGCCGCCGCCCGCTTCGGCGCGAACGGCCTGGTCGAGGGCGCCACGCGCAAGCAGGGCACGAACACCACGCCGACCGGGCTGTACGGCATGCCGTACGCCTTCGGCATCAAAGCGGCGCCGCGCGGGACGACGTACACCTACCGTCCCGTGCGCCGGAACTCCTGGTGGTGCCAGGACAACGACTCGCGCTCCTACAACCGCTGGACCGAGCCCCTGGCGGCCGACTGCCGGGCCGCGGAGTCGGAGCGGCTGATCTCGTACACCACGCAGTACGACCACGCGCTCGTCGTCGACTTCAACTACCGCGAGCCCGTCCGCCACCGCGGGGCCGGGATCTTCCTGCATGTCAACGGGCGCGGGGCGACGGCCGGTTGCGTGTCGGTGCCGGCGGACGCGATGCGGCGGATCCTCCAGTGGGCCGACCCCGGCCGCAGACCGCACCTCGCGATCGGGACGACGAGCGGGCGGACGGCGATCACGCGGTACTGACCCTCCGCTCCGCCGCTGAACCGTCGTCAGGTTCCTTGTATCCCCTTCGCGTTGCTTGTCCGCGGTGCCATCATGTTGACGCCGAAACGGGGGGACTGACATGGGGCGTTCAGCACGCAGGGCACTGCTGATCGGGGTCGGGGACACATCCGCGGCACCATCGGGTGCCGAATCTCTCGACGCGGCCGTGGCCGCCGATCTCACACGGATGAAGACGGTGCTCCACGACTCGGACTACGAGGTGCGGACGCTGCACAACGCGGACGCGGGCCGCTCCCGTATCAGGGCGACCATCAGCGAAGTGGCCCGGGACATACCTGAGGGCGGCACGCTGCTGCTCTATTTCACCGGGCACGGCATCCGTGTCGGCACGGAGGACTTCCTCGTCCCGTGGGACGTGACCCCGCCCGAGGACGGGAACTGGGAGGAGCCGTACATCGACTCGCTCCTGCCGGCGAAGA
This sequence comes from Streptomyces sp. GESEQ-4, assembly GCF_017948455.1. Taxonomy (GTDB): domain Bacteria; phylum Actinomycetota; class Actinomycetes; order Streptomycetales; family Streptomycetaceae; genus Streptomyces. The sequence goes on along the minus strand of NZ_JAFFSU010000007.1, from coordinate 325,281 downwards.
TCAGTCCCCTGCTCAAGAGCTGTAAGGCGGCAACGGTCCTCTGGCTCATCGACGCCTGCCGTACCGAGATGCCCGACGACGGCGTGCCCTTCGGCAACAGCATCGACAACGGCCCGCCGCACGGCGGATTCGCCGTGATGACCGGCTGCTCGCCCGGGGAACTCAGTGGCTTCACCCCCCGGGGCAGTTTCTTCACCGGAGGACTCGTCGAGGCCCTGGACTCGATGACATCCGCGCGCACCGTCCAGAGCGTCTTCACGATGGCCCGGCAGGCGGCTCAGGCCGAGGCGGACCGGCATCAGGTACGACAGCTGGCAGCCATCCGGTACGGCACCAACCTGGAGGCGGAGACCCGGGCCGCGGAGATCTGCGAGGGCCAGGAACTTCTGGAGGCCTGGCGCGACGCCGTACGGGGCTGCCCGCTGTGGAAGCGCGTCGAGCAGAGCCAGCAGGCCTGCGTACCCGGTCTGCTGCAGTCCTTGGAGACGTGGGTGAAGGGCTGCGCGGACACACTCCACACGGCCCGTAAGCGCATGCCCGAGCCGGATCCATGGGTCGACGACCTGTTCCCCATCCGTCTGCTGGGCGATCGGCTGCCGCGGCTGCTGCCGGACACCGCCACACTCTCGGCCGTGGAGGCGGCGGTCCTGGTGGCCGCCCCCTTTCTCCACGAGGCCGCCTGGGCGGACCGGCTCAGCCGTGCGGCCGAGGCCGATCCCCTGACCCTCGACCCGCAGATCCTGCCCAACGACGATCGCAGGCACTACGAGCAGGTCATCGACCAGTACGCGCGCGTGGCCCGCAAAGTGGCCGACTGCCGCGCCCGTAACCGCGCGCAGGACGCGACCACCGTGACCATGTGGCTGGTGCACCGCTGGATCGCCGAGCGCTTCGAGACGGACAGCGCCCCGGTGCCCGCCGGTCCGGCCGACGACCTCGCCTCACTGCTGCTCGGACAGGACAGGGCGGACGGCCGGGTCAAGGAGTTGTCCGAGCTGCTGTGCTCTGCCGCCGCCGCCATCGGGCTGCCCGAACCGCGCGAGGACGCGCACCCGCACGCCCGCGGCAAGGTGCTCCTCAACGGCAACCACCAGACACTGCGGATCCAGCCACTGACCGCGCTGCTGCGCCTCGCGGCCGTACTCGCCGTGGACGTGCGCACCTTCCCCGAGATCGTGGCCGAGCACCTGGCCGTGAGCGACCCGGTGCAGGCGCACCAAGTCATCGGTCTCGTCCGCCAGTTGGCCTGGGAGGAGGACCGTGACGCGCTGCATCTCGACGCGCTCTGCCAGCATCAGGCCCTGCATGCCGCTCTCACCGAGGTGGCCGAGCGGGCGGACCAGATCGCCGAGGAGGTCCTGACGCTGGCCGACACGCGGCCGGCCGCGGAGGCGGGACTGCTGGCGGCGGTGCCGAGGAAGGTCACTCCGCGAGGGGTGGGCCCTGCCCAGGTCGGCAACGTCCCGGCGTACGAGACGCCCCTGCTGCGCTTCCGCCTGGCTCAGACCGAGGTCCGCGAGCTGCTGATGGGCGAGCAGCTCTACTCCGGAGAACCCCATCTCGCCCTGCGCGAGTTGTACCAGAACGCCATGGACGCGTGCCGTTACCGTGCGATGCGCTGGAAGTACCTCACCAGCATGGGCGGGAACCCGGCCGACTGGTCCGGCCGCATCACCATCAGACAGGGCGAGGACGCCCGCGGCCGCTATGTGGAGTGCCGGGACAACGGCGTGGGCATGAGCGCCGAGCAGTTGAAGTACACGTTCACCCGGGCCGGCAGTCGCTTCGAGCAGTCGAAGGCCTTCCGCCGCGAGCAGTCGCGCTGGCTGCGCCACGACCCCGGACTACGGCTCTATCCCAACAGCCGTTTCGGTATCGGTGTGTTCAGCTACTTCATGCTCGCCGACGAGATGACCATCGTGACTCGTCAGGTCAACCAGGAGGGCATTCAGGACGATCACGCGCTCCAGGTCGACATTCCGAGCAGCGGCAGTCTTTTCCGCATCAAGCGTCACGACGGGACGGGGGACAGTCTGTCGGGCGGCGGCACTCTCGTCCGCCTGTACCTGCGCGAGGGCCCCGCGACCGACGGACTGTCGTGTGTGAAGACGCTGCGCGAGCTGGTCCGGGTCAGCGAGTTCAAACTGCGCGTGAGTGACTCGTCCGGTCTCGATCGCCCATGGGCCCCTGGCGTGCTGCACCAGGACGCCGGCGCGGTCGCCGAGGCGCTCGAAGCCGTCCCGGGCGTGCTGTGGTGGGTGCCCGGGCAGGGCGCGGTACTGTGCGACGGCATCGCCACCGATCAGCAGCCGTTCGGCTACGTACTCAACCTGACCGGTCCGCACGCGGGGCGACTCAGTGTGAACCGGAAGGAGCTCCAGGACTACGACCGTTCCTGGGCCGAGCAGAACTGGCGCGCGGGCGCCGCTGCCCTCGCGGGGTGGCCGGAGCTCACCATGGAGTGGCTCTGGCAGTTGGAAACCGACGAACTGGCCGCCGCCACCATCCTGCACAGCGAGTGGCGCGGCAAGGGGCTGACGGTGCGCAGGGGCGTGTCGGACGTCCATTCTCTCGACGCGCAGGGCTGGTTCCGTCTGGATCAGGCGATCGGCGACAGGTGGCAGGTATCCGAGCGTTTTGGAGGGGACACGGATCTCCAGTACACCGCGCCCTGGAGAGCCGCCGTCCTCGCGCTGGCCCAGGGCTCGGACACTCCGGCGCAGCCTTTGAGCCTGGAGGGATATCCGGTTCCAGAACCCGGAGACGCCGACATCTGGGGGATCGCCAATACCTGGTGGGGAGTGGTCGCGTACGCCGGACGCCGACGCTTGCCGGTGAATGAGGTGATCAAGCGGAGGCGGCGACTTCGCCCGGTCCACAAGCGGAAAGGAGCGTCGCCGGTCTCCGGAGAGGTTCCGTCCCTGGTTCCGGACCAGGATGACCGCGCCATCGTCGACGCATTCTCCAACCCGCGAAGCATCGCCTTAGACAGCTCGGAAAAGCTCTACGACCTCGGCGGCGCGGTGCTGGCGTCCGAGCGACTGGCGCTGCCGCTCGGAGAGGTGGTCCGACGGTGCGCCCGCTACGCCGTCCTGGGCCGCGAGACGCCTTGGCCTGCCGTCCCGGCGCATCACGAGGACTACGTGTGCACGGCCGACGACATCGACAGGCTGACACTGCCCAGCGATGACGTGTACAGCCCCAGCCTGCTCCGAGTGAGCACACCGGAGCAGATCCACACGACCAGCCGGAACCTGGGGCTGCCGACCTCCGAGATCCTGGCCACGCTCTCCCGCTTCGAGTGGCTCGGCTGGACCGCTCCCCCGGCTGAACAGGTCACCGCTTGGGCGGAACTCGATGCCGATGTCCAGACCGTCCTCAAGAATCGTGTCCGCGTCGACAGCGACGGGCACGACGCCCTGCCCTGGACAGCGACGTTCGACCTGGCGTCCGGTCGGGGCATCAGCCTCGCCGAGGCCGAGGAGTGCCTGGCCCACGCGGCTGCCCGTCTCGGCCTGATCCACGAGCGCCACTATGCCCAGGACTCGCTCGCGTCGCAGGTCGTCCCCACCTCCGTCGTCGTCGCACTCATCAACGACTGCATCGGAGACGGTCACCGGCTGGAGGACGGCGTGGGGCTCGAGCAGTTGGGGCGGCTGGCACGGCCATGGACCGGCGTCGAGCAGGGATTCCTCCACGCCGTCGAGCAGCTGCGCACCGCGGGCCTCGATGTCCCGGACGACCTCGGCCCCCTCCTGGCCTGGCGGGATCTCCCCTTGCGCACGCGCTTCGTCCTGTCGGGGAAGGAGGTCTCCAACGAGGCGGAGAACTGGCCCACGGACCGGCTGACCACGGCCTCCCTCTTCCAGTCCGCCGGATTCCTGCACGAATCCCTGCGCGAGGTGTGGGGGATCGCCGAGCGCGAGGCGCCCCGTTTCGGTCTGACGGTGCCGGTGCTCCCCGAGGAACTCGCCGATCACCGTCCGTCTGCCACAGAGTGCGGCGCCCTGACCGAACAGCCCCGGGCAAACAACTACTATCTGCCGAGTGTATGGGGGCCGCTCACGCCCTATTTGCTGGCCGACTTCGCGGCGGAACTCAAGATCGGCACCGCTGCGGCCTATGCACGGCTGGCGGCGCTGCGTCCCCTCGGCGCCCTGGTGCCGGATCTGTCCCGGGCCGCGTCCGCGGCGCTGCCCGACTCACCCCCCACCCGGCACGACCTGGCCGCTCTCGACCCGGATCACTGGGTGAGCGACCACAACCAGCCGCCCTCGCCCCTCGACCTGGTCAGCGTCGCCGCCCGGCTCGGCGAACCGCTCCCGGACACGGTCCGCCGCATCGAGCCCTACCTTCCCCTGTGGCCGGTCCCGGTCACGCTGCCGTCCGTGCCCGGCGTAGTCCCCTTGTGGCAGGACCTCGCCCTGCTGAGCAGACATTTCGACGGCGTACTGCCCGCTGTGGAGGGCCTGGTGACGACACGGCACATCACGCTCGCAGCGCAGGCCACCGGAGAGACCGAGGACTGGATCAGAGGGCGGCTGCGCCTGTACGCCGCCATGTTCGACCTGCGTCTGGAGGGGGACGATGCCTGAACAACCGCCCCGCAGCCACGACTTCGACGCCGAGTACGCCGCCACCGACGTCGGCCGTACCACGTTCCCCTTCACCTGGCGCGACTCCGATGACGGCCTCGGTGTCGTCGTCGAGGGCCACTGCCCCCGGTGCCATGGCAGAACACGGCGCGAGATCCGGCGCATCGTGCCCGGCACGGGGACCAAGGGGGCGCCGTCTGTGCCCTCGTGGCTCCGGTTGCGCAGGAACCCCGAAGCCGCGACGGACCAGGCGATGGACCAAGAGGTGCTGCTGGCCGAGCGGTACTTCTGTGCCTGTGGGCACCCCCATCCGAACCGGCCGTCCGACGGTCACGCGGGCCGAGTGGGCTGCGGCGCCAGCTGGGTACTCGGCGCCCTCGCGAGGATCGGGGCCCGGTGAGCCTGGAGTCCGACGAGCGGTGGGACCTGCTCGCCGATGAACTGGAGTTCACGCAGCTCGGTGAGTTGCGCAGACAGGCCGAGGGCTGGCGCTCCGGTCTCACCGGCCTGGCCGCTCTGCTCACTGTCCTGGTGGTGCTCAAGGGCAGGGACGATCTGGCCCAGCTCCCGACAGCGGCGGGGAACATCGCCTCCGGGCTGATCGCTCTGGCGTTCCTGCTCCTGGTCGCCGGTTCCGTCCTGGCGACCCGTGCCGCGCACGGCCGGATGGATGAGAGATCCAGGCTGATCGGCGGTCAGGGTCTAAAGCGCTGGACCACGCGTGAGATCGGCCGGGTCACGCGATCTCTGCGCCTGGCCGCTCTGTGCTGCTGTGCCGGGATCGTGCTCGCGGCCGCGGCGATCGCCGTCGCCTGGTCGACGACCGAGTCGGCTCCGGATCATCTGGTCCGGGTCGGAACGACCACCGGTGACCGGTGCGGAGCCTTCCTGGCCTCGGGGCCCGATGCCGTCGTACTCGGCATCGAGGGGAAGGGCGGCGACCGTGAGCGGGTCACCCTGCCCGACACCGTCGCGACGTCGGTGACACCCGTCTCCTCCTGCCCCGCGCAAGGGTAGGGCGCCGTGCGGGACCGGCGACGGTCACTGCGAGTCGCTTCCGGCACACGGGACTCGAGGAGCGGCTGAACACACTGCCGTCGCGGCACGTATCTGTGGGCCAAGGCCACAGCCCGTTCTCACGGAGGAACCGTGACCACCACGCTCGCAAGCGGCCGCGCCGCCCGCCGCCAGACGATGCGCCGCATTCGTCCGCGCCGCTCCCCGGCGACCCTCTTGCTGCTCGCCGTGTGGGCGGGCGCGGCCGGAGTGATCTGGCTGTGGTGGAGCAACACCCCGTCCATCGGCGACACCACCGGCAAGATCATCGCCGCGGGCCGGATCACCGGTCTGCTCGCCGGCTACCTGATGGCGCTGGTCGTGCTGCAGATGGCCCGGGTGCCCGCGCTGGAGCGCCGGGTCGGCTCGGACCGGGTGGCGCGCTGGCATGCGATGAGCGGCCGCTACACGCTCAGCCTGACCGTCGCCCATATTTTCCTGATCATGTGGGGCTACGCCCGCCAGGCCGGCAAGGACCTCGGCTACATCGCCCAGCAGACGGTCGACTCCGTCAACCAGCTGCCGGACATGGGCAAGGCCGCCATCGGCACCGGTCTGCTGTTCTTCATCGGGATCATCTCCATCGGCGGAATCCGCCGGATGATTCCGTACGACACCTGGTACCACGTCCATCTGCTGACGTACGCGGCGGTGTTCCTCGCCTTCTGGCACCAGCTCAGCACCGGCAACGAGTTCGCCGTCGAGCCCCTCGCGAAGACCGCCTGGTACGGGCTGTACGGCACGGTGACGGCGCTGGTGATCTGGTACCGGATCCTCACCCCGATCCGGCTGAACATGCGCCACCGCTTGCGGGTCGAGGCGGTCATCGAGGAGACGCCCGGGATCGTGTCCGTGCTGATCGGCGGCCGGAAGCTGCACCGGATGGGCGCGGAGGCGGGCCAGTTCTTCCGCTGGCGGTTCCTGGCGCCGGGCATGCGGTTCAGCTCGCACCCGTACTCGCTGTCGGCGGCGCCGCGGCCGGACATGCTGCGGATCACGGTGAAGGCGATCGGCGACCACAGCGAACGCCTGCGGGAGCTGACGCCCGGCACACGCGTGTGGGCCGAGGGCCCGTACGGCGCGCTGACCGCCCAGCGCCGCAGCCGCGGCAAGGTGCTGCTGGTCGCCGGCGGGGTCGGCATCACGCCGATGCGGGCGCTGTTCGAGACACTGCCGGGCGCCTCCGGTGACATCACGCTGCTCTACCGGGCCAACAGCACCCAGGACCTGGCCCTCTGGGACGAGCTGGCCGCCATCGCCGACGAGCGGGGCGCCCGGCTGATGTACGCCGTCAACTCCCCGGACGGGGAACGCCCGGACATCTCGGCGGAGCGGTTGCGCCAGAAGCTGCCGGACATCGACGAGCACGACGTGTTCCTGTGCGGGCCGCCCGGCTTCGCGCAGGGCGTGTACGACGCACTGCGCGGCGCGGGCGTCCCCGCCCGCCGTATCCATCACGAGTCGTTCGAGATGTGACGACGGGAAACATCACCACCTTCGGGGTCTTCAGGACCTTCGGGAATCTTCGGGAATCAGGAGTTCAGGAGCGATGAGGAAGACCCATCCCCTTCGGCGTGTCGTGCTGGCCGGCGCCGCCACCGTGTCCGGGATCGTACTGCTGCTGTCGCTGAAACCGGGGTCGGATTCCGACTCCGAGGCGGTGGGCGGCGCGGCACCCGGCCAGTCGATCGGCGCACAGGAATCCGCCCAGGGCGGCGCCCAGGCGATCGGCAGCGGATCCTTCACCGGTGACGCGGCCGACACTCAGTACGGGCCCGTGCAGGTCCGGCTGACCGTCAACGGCGGGAAGGTCACCAAGGCCGAGGCGGTACAGAACCCCACCGGCGGCCAGAGCACCCAGATCAACAACAACGCGATCCCCAAGCTCAACCAGGCCGCGGTGGCCGCCGGGACGGCGGACATCGACGCGGTCTCCGGGGCGACCTACACCAGCGCCGGGTACAAGAAGTCCCTGCAGTCGGCGCTCGACAAGGCCGCGGCGCAGGGCGGCGGCTCGGGGCAGGGCGCGGGCGGTGGCGGGGCCGCGCAGGCTCAGACCGTCACCGGTGACGTGGCCGACACGCAGTACGGGCCCGTGCAGGTCCGGATCACCGTCAACGGCGGGAAGATCACCAAGGCCGAGGCGGTACAGACGCCGACCGGCGGCCAGAGCACGCAGATCACCGGCAACTCGGTGCCCAAGCTCAACCAGGCCGCGGTGGCCGCCGGGACGGCGGACATCGACGCGGTCTCCGGAGCTACCTACACCAGCGCCGGGTACAAGAAGTCCCTGCAGTCGGCGCTCGACAAGGTGAAGCCCGCCGGCGGCGGCGCGGAGTCGGGGAGCGGGGCGGAGGCCGGCGCGGGCGCCAGCCCCAGCGCGCCTGCTGCCGGCGGCGATGCCGGTGCCGAGGCCGGCGCTGGTGCTGGTGCTGGTGCCGGGCAGGACGCCGGCGGCGGTGTCACCAACGGGACCGGGACCGTCACCGGCGCGGTCGCGCAGACCGAGTACGGGCCGGTGCAGGTCCGGATCACGATGCGCGACGGCAAGATCGTCCAGGCCGCGGTGGTGCAGGCGCCCAGTGGCGGGAAGAGCACCCAGGTCTCCAACAACGCGGTGCCCAAGCTCAACCAGCAGACGGTGGCCGCGGGCAGCGCGGACATCGACGCGGTGTCCGGGGCGACGTACACCAGCGCCGGGTACAAGAAGTCACTGCAGTCGGCGTTGGACCAGGCCGGTGTCTGAGGCGGTGGCCGAGCACGCCGAATCGGCAGCAGCAGCTCCCGCCGCGGTGCGTCATGTGGAGGAGGTCATGGGGACCGTCTTCTCCTTCGACGTCCGCGGCGGGGATCCCGGTGCGGTCAAGGCGGCACTGGAGGAGGCGGTCGCCGGGCTGCACCAGGTGAACGAGGTGTTCAGCACCTACCGGGACGACAGCCAGGTGTCGCGGCTGGCCCGCGGTGAGCTGAGCGTCGGCGACTGTGATCCCGAGGTCGCCGAGGTGCTGGAGCTGGCCGCGGAGGCGGAGCGGCTGAGCGAGGGCTGGTTCAGCACGTCGTACGAGGGGCGGCTCGATCCGACCGGGATCGTCAAGGGGTGGGCCGTCGAACGGGCGGCGCGGTCCCTGGCGGCGGTCGGGGCGAGCGGGGTGAGCGTGAACGGCGGGGGTGACGTCCAGCTGCTCGGCAGCCCCGGGCCGCAGCGGCCGTGGCGGGTCGGGGTGGCGGATCCCTTGCGGCCGGGGGGACTTGCCGCAGTCGTGTCGGCTGCGGGGGTGGAGGAGCTGGCCGTCGCCACGTCCGGTACGGCCGAGCGCGGCGCGCACATCGTCGATCCGCGGACGGGGCGGTCCGCCGTGACGGACCTGGTGGCGGTGACCGTGGTGGGGCCTTCACTCACGTGGGCGGACTGCTGGGCCACCGCCGCGTTTGCGATGGGTTCGCGGGCGGGGTTGCGGTGGCTGGAGTCGCTGCCGGATGTGGAGGCGTTGCTGGTGACGGCGGGGGACGAGGTGCGGTGCACCGGGGGGTTGGCGGCGCGGTTGGGGTGACGGGGCGCGGTGGCTGGGCTGGGTGGGTCGCGCAGCCCAGCGCTGACGGGGTGCCGCCTGCGCCCACCCTCCCCCACTCTCGGCTTCGCTCGAGCGGGGGGACCCCCATCGCCCCAGGCGGCACGCATGCCCGCAGCTACAGCGGAGGCCTCAAAAAAGTTCCCTCGGTGATGTCGAGGACCCGTGGTCGGCTCCGTCCCTGGGGTGAACGCGGCCACAATGGGTCGCAGCACACCGAGGAGAATCACGATGGCCAAGTACCTGCTGCTCAAGCACTACCGCGGCGCGCCGGCGGCGGTCAACGACGTGCCCATGGATCAGTGGACGCCCGAGGAGATCACGGCGCACGTGCAGTACATGCGGGACTTCGCGGAGCGGCTCGAGAAGACCGGGGAGTTCGTCGGCGAGGTGGCCCTCGCCCCCGAGGGGACGTGGGTCCGGTACGACGGTGAGGGGCGCCCGCCGGTCACCGACGGACCGTTCGCCGAGACCAAGGACCTCATCGCCGGCTGGATGGTGATCGACGTCGACAGCTACGAGCGCGCCGTCGAGCTGGCCGGGGAACTGTCCGCCGCGCCCGGGGCGGGCGGCAAGACGATCCACGAGTGGCTGGAACTGCGCCCGTTCTACGGCGTGCAGCCCACCGTCACGGAGTGACCCCACCCATGGACGAGGCCTTGCTCCGCAGCCTCACGCCGAGCGTGCTCACCGTCCTCGTCCGCCGCGGAGCAGACTTCGCGGCGGCCGAGGACGCCGTCCAGGACGCGCTCGTCGAGGCGGTACGCGTCTGGCCGGCCGACCCGCCGCGGGATGCGAAGGGCTGGCTCGTCACCGTGGCGTGGCGCAAGTTCCTCGACGCGACCCGCGCGGACACCGCCCGACGCCGACGCGAGGACCGCGTAGAGGAGGAGCCGGTACCAGGCCCCGCGCCCGCGGCTGACGACACCCTCCAGCTCTACTTCCTCTGCGCCCACCCCTCACTGACCCCGTCGTCCGCCGTCGCCCTCACCCTGCGCGCCGTCGGCGGCCTCACCACCAGGCAGATCGCCCAGAACTACCTCGTGCCCGAAGCGACCATGGCGCAGCGCATCAGCCGGGCCAAGCGGACCGTCTCCGGCGTGCGGTTCGACCAGCCCGGCGATGTGGCCACCGTGCTGCGCGTCCTCTACCTGGTCTTCAACGAGGGCTACTCCGGCGACATCGACCTCGCCGCCGAGGCCATCCGGCTCACCCGGCAGCTAGCGGCGGCGATCGAACACCCCGAGGTGGCCGGGCTGCTCGCCCTCATGCTGCTCCACCACGCCCGGCGCGCGGCCCGTACCGCGCCCGACGGCAGCCTGGTACCGCTCGCCGAGCAGGACCGGAGCCGGTGGGACACCAAGGCGATCGCCGAGGGAGTCGAGATCCTGCAGTCGGCCCTCGCCCGCGACCGGCTCGGCGAGTTCCAGGCCCAGGCCGCCATCGCCGCCCTCCACGCGGACGCGCCCCGCACCGAGGAGACCGACTGGGTCCAGATCGTCGAGTGGTACGACGAGCTGACCCGCCTCACCGACAACCCCATCGTCCGCCTCAACCGCGCGGTAGCCGTAGGCGAGGCAGACGGACCGCGCGCAGGCCTGGCGGCACTGGCGGAGCTGGACGCCTCACTCCCCCGCTACACCGCCGTAGCCGCCTACTTCCACGAACGCGACGGCGACCTGGACACGGCGGCACACCTGTACTCCGAGGCAGCCCAAAAGGCCCCCACCCTCGAGGAACGCAACCACCTAACGCGCCAGGCAGCCCGCCTCAATGTCCAACGGCGACGCTAGCGCCCCTTCAGGGGCGCGGGGCTGTATCGATATGCGGCTCCGCCGCGTGGGCGCGACAAGCCCCCACACACCCGCACCCGACACACAACCCCTCAGTGCCCGTTCTGAGCCAACCGCAGCAAATGATCCGCCAGCGCCTGCCCACCCGTAGGATCCCGGCTGATCAACAGCAACGTGTCGTCACCAGCGATCGTCCCCAGAATGTCGTGCAACTCGGCCTGATCGATCGCCGAGGCGAGAAACTGCGCCGCACCCGGCGGCGTACGGAGCACCACAAGGTTCGCCGAAGCCTCCGCAGAGATCAACAGCTCCGCGGAGAGCCGCCGCATCCGCTCCTCCTTCGCCGACCCCCCCAGCGGAGCACGCGGCGTACGGAAACCCCCCTCACTCGGCACCGCATAGATCAGGTCGCCGTCGGTGTTGCGGATCTTCACCGCGTTCAGCTCATCCAGGTCGCGGGAGAGCGTCGCCTGCGTGACGGTCAGCCCGTCGTCGGCGAGCAGCTTCGCCAACTGGCTCTGCGACCGCACGGGTTGCCGGTTGAGGATGTCCACGATCCGGCGGTGACGCGCGGTGCGGGTCTGCGGCACGGCAGGCCCGCTCGGCTGCTCGTGATCCTGCGCCTGGCTCATCGTCGTCTCATTCTCCGGAATGTCCGTCCCCTTCGGTCACCGTGTCCAGGACACCGGGGAGCGCCCGGAGGAATGCGTCCACCGCGTCGTCGCCCAGGTTGAGGGGCGGCATCAGTCGTACGACATCGGGGGCGGGCGCGTTCACCAGGAAACCGGCGTCCTGGGCCGCGTGCTGCACCTGTGGCGCAAGCGGCTCGGTGAGCACGATACCCAGCAGGAGACCCGCACCCCGGACGTGGGAGATCAACGAGTGGTTCAGTGACTCGATTCCGTGGCGCAAGCTCTCGCTCTGCCGCTTGACGTTCTCCAGCAACCCGTCGTTCGCGATGGTGTCGAGCACGGCGAGTCCGGCCGCGCAGGCGACGGGGTTGCCGCCGAAGGTCGTGCCGTGGTGTCCGGGCTGGAGGAGCTCGGCCGCCCGCCCGAAGGCCACGGTCGCGCCCAGCGGCAGCCCGCCGCCGAGGCCCTTGGCGAGCGTGACGACGTCCGGCAGGACGCCCTCGTGCGCCATGTACTCGAACCAGTGCCCGGTGCGCCCGATCCCGGTCTGCACCTCGTCCAGCACCAGCAGGCTGCCCGTGGCGGCGGTGATCGCGCGGGCCGCCTTCAGATAGCCCGTCGGCGGGATCACGACCCCGTTCTCGCCCTGGATCGGCTCGATGATGACGAGAGCCGTCTCCTGGGTGACCGCGGCGGCCAGCGCCTGCGCGTCGCCGTACGGGACGTGGGTGACATCGCCGGGCAGCGGCAGGAAGGGGGTCTGCTTGCCGGGCTGTCCGGTGAGGGCGAGGGCGCCCATGGTGCGGCCGTGGAAGCCGCCGTCGGTGGCGACCATGTGCGACCGCCCGGTCAGCCGCCCGATCTTGAACGCCCCTTCGACCGCCTCGGCCCCGGAGTTGCAGAAGAAGACCCTGCCGTCCCGGCCGAAGATCTGCAGCAGCCGTTCGGCGAGCGCGACCGGCGGCTCGGCGACGAACAGGTTCGACACATGCCCCAGCGAGGCGACCTGCCGGCTCACCGCCTCGACGATCGCCGGGTGGGCGTGACCGAGCGCGTTGACCGCGATGCCGCCGACGAAGTCGACGTACTCCTTGCCGTCTGCGTCCCAGAGCTTCGCGCCCTCCCCGCGCACGAGCGGCAGTCGCGGAGTGCCGTAGTTGTTCATGAGCGCGCCCTGCCACCGCGTGGTGAGGTCCTGATTGGCGGTCATACGGCGTCCCCCTCTTGCTCGTCCGGCACGACCATCGTGCCGATGCCCTCGTCGGTGAAGATCTCCAGCAGGATGGAGTGCTGGACGCGGCCGTCGATGACCCGGGCGGTGGTCACCCCGTTGCGCACGGCGTGCAGACAGCCCTCCATCTTCGGCACCATGCCGGAGGACAACTCCGGCAGCAGCTTCTCCAGTTGGGAAGCGGTGAGGCGGCTGATCACCTCGTCGCTGTTCGGCCAGTCCTCGTAGAGGCCCTCGACGTCCGTGAGGACCATGAGGGTTTCGGCGTCCAACGCAGCAGCGAGTGCCGCAGCCGCCGTATCAGCATTGACGTTGTAGACATGTCCGTCGTCCTGGGAGCGGGCGATCGAGGAGACGACCGGGATCCGGCCGTCGGCGAGCAGTGCCTCGATCGCGCCCGTGTCGATCTCGGTGATCTCGCCCACCCGCCCGATGTCGACCAACTCGCCGTCGATCTCGGGCTGGTGCTTGATGGCGGTGATGGTGTGCGCGTCCTCGCCGGTCAGACCGATGGCGAGCGGCCCGTGCTGGTTGAGCAGCCCGACGAGCTCGCGCTGCACCTGCCCGGCCAGGACCATGCGTACGACGTCCATGGCGTCCTCGGTGGTGACCCTGAGGCCCGCCTTGAACTCGCTGACGATGCCGTGCTTGTCGAGGGCGGCGCTGATCTGCGGGCCGCCGCCGTGCACGACGACCGGCTTGAGGCCGGCGTGGTGCAGGAACACGACGTCCTGGGCGAAGGCGGCCTTCAGCTCCTCGTCGACCATGGCGTTGCCGCCGAACTTGATGACGACGGTCTTGCCGTTGTGCCGGACCAGCCAGGGCAGTGCCTCGATGAGGATCTGGGCCTTGGGCAGGGCGGTGTGCTTACGAGTAGAGCTCATGACGAATACGCGCTGTTCTCGTGGACGTAGTCCGCGGTGAGGTCGTTGGTCCAGATGGTGGCCGTCTCCGAGCCCGCGGCCAGGTCGGCGACGATGTGCACCTCGCGGTAGCGCATGTCGACCTTGTCGCGGTCCTCGCCGACGCCGCCGTTCTTGCACACCCAGACGCCGTTGATGGCGACGTTCAGCCGGTCGGGCTCGAAGGCCGCGGACGTCGTACCGATGGCGGACAACACCCGCCCCCAGTTGGGGTCTTCGCCGTGGATCGCGCACTTGAGGAGATTGTTGCGGGCGATGGAGCGGCCCACCTCGACGGCGTCGTCCTCGGTCGCGGCGTTGATCACCTCGACCTTGATGTCCTTGCTGGCGCCCTCGGCGTCCCGGATGAGCTGCTGGCCGAGGTCGTCGCAGACGGCCCGTACGGCCTCGGCGAACTCGGCGTACTCCGGGGTGACTTGGGAGGCGCCGGAGGCGAGCAGCAGGACGGTGTCGTTGGTGGACATGCAGCCGTCGGAGTCGACGCGGTCGAAGGTGACCTTCGTGGCCGCCCGCAGGGCCTTGTCCAGTTCGCCGCTCTCGACGTCGGCGTCCGTGGTGAGGACGACGAGCATGGTGGCGAGGCCGGGGGCGAGCATGCCCGCGCCCTTGGCCATGCCGCCGACGCTCCAGCCGTCCTTGGTCACGACGGACGTCTTGTGGACGGAGTCGGTGGTCTTGATCGCGATGGCGGCCTTCTCACCGCCGTGCTCGCTCAGCGCCTCCGCGGCCGTCTCGACGCCGGGCAGCAGCCTGTCCATGGGGAGCAGGATCCCGATGAGTCCGGTGGACGCGACCGCGACCTCGGCGGCGTTCAGCCCCAGCGTGCCGGCGACCTTCTCGGCGGTCGCGTGGGTGTCCTGGAAGCCCTTCGGCCCCGTACAGGCGTTGGCACCACCGGAGTTGAGGACGACGGCGGAGACCTGCCCGCCCTTCAGGACCTGCTCGGACCACAGCACCGGCGCGGCCTTGACGCGGTTGGAGGTGAAGACGCCCGCGGCGGCGAGGCGGGGCCCGTTGTTGACCACGAGGGCCAGGTCCGGGTTGCCGTTCTCCTTGATCCCGGCGGCGATGCCCGCCGCCGTGAATCCCTTTGCTGCCGTGACACTCACGGTGCGACTCCGATCGTGGAAAGCCCGGTGGTCTCGTCGAGCCCGAGGGCGAGGTTCATGCTCTGGACGGCACCGCCCGCGGTGCCCTTGGTCAGGTTGTCGATCGCGCTGATCGCGATGATGCGGCCCACGGCCTCGTCGAACGCGACCTGCACCTGAACGGCGTTGGAACCGTGGACGGACGCCGTGGCGGGCCACTGTCCCTCGGGCAGCAGATGGACGAAGGGCTCGTCGGCGAAGGCCTTCTCATAGGCGGCGCGCAGGGAGTCGCCGGTGACGCCGGGCTTCGCCTGCGCAGTGCAGGTGGCGAGGATCCCGCGCGGCATGGGGGCTAGCGTCGGCGTGAACGAGACGGCGACCGGTTCGCCGGCGGCGGCGCTGAGGTTCTGGATCATCTCGGGGGTGTGCCGGTGACCGCCGCCCACGCCGTACGGCGACATGGACCCCATGACCTCGCTGCCCAGCAGATGCGGCTTGGGCGTCTTGCCGGCGCCGGAGGTGCCGGACGCGGCGACGATCACGGCCTCGGTCCCGGCGAGGCCGGCCGTGTACGCCGGGAAGAGGGCCAGCGAGACGGCGGTCGGGTAGCAACCGGGCACCGCGACGCGCTTGGACCCCTCCAGCGCGGCGCGGGCACCCGGCAGTTCAGGGAGGCCGTACGGCCAGGTCCCGGCGTGCGCGGAACCGTAGAACTTCTCCCAGTCCCCCGGGTTCCGCAGCCGGAAGTCGGCCCCCATGTCGACCACCAGCACATCGGGGCCGAGTTGCTCGGCGACGGCCGCGGACTGTCCGTGCGGCAATGCGAGAAAGACGACATCGTGCCCGGCGAGGACGTCCGCCGATGTCTCCTGGAGCACCCGGTCGGCCAGCGGCAGCAGGTGCGGCTGGAGCGCGCCGAGCCGCTGACCGGCGTTGGAGTTCCCGGTCAGGGCGCCGATCTCGACCTCGGGGTGCACCAGCAGCAGACGCAGCAGCTCACCGCCCGCGTACCCACTCGCTCCGGCCACTGCCGCACGTACCGCCATGACATCCTCCTCCTGGAGAGCATGACTATACGTTTCGCTGCACGTTTATGCAATCCCGTGCCCAGGCTGGGCCGCCACGCCCACGGCGGGATACGTTCATGCTGTCAGGCACAGGAGGCCCACGGCAGGCCGACAGGAGGACACGGCATGACTCCCACGCCCACCGGTCGGCTCGTCCGCACTCCCGCGGGGTTCGACCTGATCCTCACCCGCAGCTACCGCGCCCCCGTCGACGACGTCTGGGCGAGCGTCACCGAGTCGGAGCGCACCGCCCGCTGGTTCGGGCCGTGGCGCGGGGAGGCGGCTCCCGGGCGCACCGTCGAGGTGCAGATGGTGTTCGAGGAGGAGGCGCCCTGGAGCTCCCTCCTGATCGAGGCTTGCGAGCCGCCTCACCGGCTCGCGGCATCGACGGAGGACGAGGCAGGCTCCTGGTCGCTGGAGCTGCTGCTCGCGGAGGGGGAGGCCGAGAACACCGGTACCACCGAGCTCCGGCTGGTCCACCACCTCACCTCCACGGAACACCTCGGCTCGACCGGCCCCGGCTGGGAGTACTACCTCGACATGCTCACCGCCGCACGCACAGACGGCGACCGCCCCGACTTCGGCGACTACTACCCCGCGCAGAAGGCGTACTTCGAGTCCCTGAGCTGAGCCGCGGGAGTCAGAGGACGACCATCCGGCACCCCAACCGGTGCGGGCGGCTCAGGCGTGCTTCGGTGGCGCCTGAGCCGCCCGGCGGGTTACCGCTGCTTGATCCGCAGGAAGGTGATCGAGTTGGCCGGGAAGGTGTACGTGAACTTCTTGGCGACCCCCTGGAAGGTGGACGTCGCCGGGGTCACCGGCGTGTCCGTCTCGGTGTTCACCTCGTCGGGGCCGGCGGCCAGGGTGGTCACCCGGGCCTTGGAGGCGACCTTGGAGGTGCCGAGGTCGATGGCCGTACGGGCCTCGGCGGACTGCGCGTTGACGACCTTGACGATCAGGTCACCGGTCTTCGCGTCCTTGGTGACGACCTGGCGGAACGGCTCGGCCGGCTTGTCGTCGGCGAAGCTGCCCCACTCCTGGCCGTCCAGGTAGAGGGTCACCTGACGGCCCCGCACCTTGATGTCGATGTCATAGGCACGGCCCGTCTCGATCGACCCGGCCTTGGACATCAGCGTCGACTTGCCGCCGTCCACGGCCTGTTCGATCGCGGACTGGGTGTTGTTCCAGCCGCCCAGGTTCCACCAGTAGTAGTTGCCGGTGTCCTTGACCCCGAAGGCGACGAGGAAGCCCTCCTTGCCGGACTTCTTGGTGGCCCTCACATGCAGGTCGTAGTTCTTCCAGGCCGGGTCACCGGCGGTGACCAGGGTGTTCTCGGCGGCGGCATCCGTCTGGACGTACTGCCCGTCCTGGATGCTCCAGCTGCCGGTGCCGCCCGGCGTCCACTTCGACGCGTCACCGGAGAAGTCGTCGCCGAACAGCGTCGAGCCGTCCTCGCCGGTGACCTTGACATCGTCGTACGCCGCACTGGTCGCCCAGGTCGAGAGGCCGACGGCGCCGGTGATCGGGCCGCTCACGTTGGGGGTGTCGGTCGCGGTGGACGGTACGACGCGATCGCCGACGTTGGTCATGAACAGCTTCTGGACCTCGTAGTTGGCCGAGTTCCAGGAGGCGTGGTTGTTGAACCAGATCAGGTCCGGGCGCCACTGCACATAGTCCTCGTTGGCGAGCAGCGGGGCGTAGGAGGCGAGCTTGACGATGTCGGCGTTGCGCTCCAGGCCGGTCATGTACGCGGCTTCGGACAGCGCGTTCTTGAAGGCGTTGCCCTGGGAGGCGTACTCGCCGAGGAAGACCTTCGGGCCGCCGCGGTCGTAGCTGTCGTAGCGCTCGTTGTTCTGCAGGAACCACTGCGGGCTGTTGTAGTAGTGCTCGTCGACCATGTCGACCTTGCCCTCGCGGTTGAGCTGCCAGGCGGTGTCGAAGGTCGCGCCGGCGTCGTCCGGGCCGGAGTTGGAGATGATCGTGATGTCCGGGTACTTGGCCTCGATCGCGGCGCGGAACTTCTGGAAGCGGGCGAAGAACTCGTTGGGCAGATTCTCCTCGTTGCCGACGCCGAGATGCGTGAGGTGGAAGGGCTTGGGGTGGCCCATCTCGGCCCGCTTCTTGCCCCACTTGCTCGTCACGGGGCCGTTGGCGAACTCGACGAGGTCCAGGGTGTCCTGGATGTGCCGCTGGAGCAGCGCCTCGTCGTCGGTGGCCCGGTTCTGGCCGCAGCCGGTGACGAGGGCCGGTACGACGGGCAGCGGCATCGCGCCGATGTCCTCGGAGAAGCGGAAGTATTCGTAGTAGCCGAGGCCGTAACTCTGGTTGTAGCCCCAGAAGTTGGAGTTCGTGGCGCGCTGCTCGACCGGGCCGATGGTGTCCTTCCACTGGTACGAGCGCTTGCGCTGCCAGCCGGAGGCCTCGCTGTAGTCCTCCATGGAGCCGGTGTTGACCAGGCAGCCGCCCGGGAAGCGGACGAAGCCGGGGTCCAGGGCCTCGATCTTCTCGGCGAGGTCCTTGCGCAGGCCGTTCGGCTGGTGCTTGTAGGTGTCGCGCGGGAAGAGGGAGACCTCGTCGAGCGCGGCGGCGCCGGATGAGGCGACGGTGAGGCGGCCGCGGTTGCTGGTGCGGGTCGCGGTGAAGGTGGCCGTGTACTTCGTCCAGCCGCCCTTCGCGGCGACCTGGCGGGTGCTCGCCAGCGTCCCCGGCGCGTCCTTCAGGGTGACGCTGAGCGTGGTGCCGCTCTGGGCGCGGGCCCACACGGAGAAGTCGTACCTCTTGCCCTGCTCGACGCGGATGCCGGTGTTGTATCCGGCGTTCGTGACCGATGAACCGGCGCCCAGGGAGAGGTAGTTGCGGTTGCGGTCATTGAGGCGCCCGGAGTCGTTCACGACCTCTGCCGACCCCGCGGCCGTCCAGGAGGTCAGCGGCGTGTACGAGCTGTTGTCGGCGGTGGAGTACTCGAAGGACCGGTTCTGCACCAGCTCGGCGTACAGTCCGCCGTCAGCGGCCCGGTTGATGTCCTCGAAAAAAACGCCGTACATCGTGTCGTCGATCTTCGCGCCCTGAGAGGCGGGGTCGACGGCGATCGCGTAGTCGGTGACGTCCTCGGCGTGCGCGGGAGCGGGCAGGGCGACGGCCGCCATCAGGAGGGCGGTGGCGGTGACGCCTTGTCTCCGGCGGGTGGTGCGTGACATGGATACTCCGCGGCTCTAGCTGTTCGAAATATCGGACTATGGTCAGCACTTCGAACGGCAAGATAGGGAGGGGGCACAGGCGCGTCAATGGGTCGCGCAGCAGCACATGGGACGGGAAGCGGTACGGAATGGGCGAGTTCTGGCCAGTGCCGGACGTACTGGCCTACCTGGCCGGGCAGTGGCGGGTCGAGCGGTCGGTGCGGGATCTCGCCGGCGACGAGCGTGGCGAGTTCCGCGGGACGACCGTATTCAGCCCGCTCGAAGGCGGCGGACTGCTGCACCAGGAGTCCGGCACGTTCGTCTGGCAGGGCGTTCCCCGGCCCGCCGAGCGGACCCTGCGTTTCCTGCCGTCCCGGGAGCCGGGTGCGGCGGACGTATGGTTCGCGGACGGCCGCCCGTTCCACGACCTGGACCTGACCTCGGGACGGCACACGGCCGACCATCCGTGCTCGGCCGACCTCTACCGGGGCGAGTTCACCGTCACCGACGCGGACCACTGGCGGACGGTGTGGCGGGTGCGCGGCCCGGCGAAGGACCTGGTCCTCACGACCGACTACGCGCGCGTGGGCTGAGCCGAGACCCCCTCGAGGCGCAGATTCCAGCGCCCCGCCCGGCCCGTGACCGTGGTCGTCGACAAGGGGCGGACGTCGATGTTCCAGTACGTCGACGGCGGCGCCTTCAGCGCGTAGACCAGCGCCGCGCGGATCACCGACGGCTCGGCCACGGCGACGATCCGGCCCCCGTCGTCGACCGGCCGGGTGTCGAGCCAGTCGCCGACCCGGGTGATGAAGGCAAGCAGCGACTCACCGCCGTGCGGCGTGCCGCGCGGGTCGGCCAGCCAGGCGTCCACCGCCTCCGGCTCACGCGCCATCGCCTCCCCCAGCGTGAGCCCGCGCCAGCGGCCCATGTCGCAGTCCCGCAGCGCGAGTTGCACCAGCGGCGTATACCCGAGGGCGTCACCGGTGGCCCGGCTGCGCGGCGTCGGCGAGCAGTAGCGCAGCTCGGCCGCCGCCAGCGGAATGAGCTCCCGCGCGGCCCGCTGCACCTCGTCCCAGCCCGCCTGGTCCAGCGGCCGGTCGTCCTCGAACCGCTCCGCCAGCAGCGGCGTGCTGCGCGCGGCGGCGACGAACGTGAGGCGAAGTTGCATACGGGGATCGTGAGTCGCGGAAAGTTGCAGGTCAAGGGGGATTACTCAGGAGTTACCCAGGGTGCGCGAAGCCTTACTTCACGGTCAGGATCGAAGGGGCAATTCGCTCGAAAATACCGACTGGCTTGCCTGTCATTTTCGTCCGGCCACCTCGTCGAAGGCCGTACGCAGGCGCCGTACCCCTTCCGTGATCTCGCCCGTCCCCGCCACGGCCGCGAAGCTCAGCCGCACGTGTCCGGCAGGGGGTTCGGCGCTGAAGTAGGGGCGGCCGGGGGTGAGGGCGACGCCCGCGCGCAGGGCGGCGGCGGTGAGGGGGGCCTCGTCGGTGCCGTCGGGCAGGCGCAGCCACAGGTGGTAGCCGCCGGACGGGATGTGCGGCAGGGCGAGTTCGGGGAGGTCGGTCCGCAACGCGGCCGTCATCGCGTCTCGGCGGGTCTTCAACTCCGCCGAGATCGACCGGAGATGGCGTGGCCAGGCGGGCGAGCCGACGAGTTCGAGCGCGGCTTCCTGGAGGGGCCGGGGTACGAAGAAGGTGTCGACGATCTGGATGGCGCGCAGGCGTTCCAGCGCCGGGCCGCGCGCGGCGATCGCGCTCACCCGGAAGCTGGGGGAGGTGGCCTTGGTGAGCGAGCTGACGTGGACGACGACTCCGTCGGGGTCGTTGGCGACCAGCGGACGCGGCAGCGGGCCCGCGTCCTCGTGCACCAGCCGTCGTACGAAGTCGTCCTCGATCACGAACGCGCCCGCCGCCCGCGCGATGGCGACGACCTCCGCGCGGCGGTCCGCGGCGAGCACCGCCCCGGTCGGGTTCTGGAACAGGGGTTGGCAGACGAAGAGCCGGGCCCCGGTCGCCCGGAACGCGTCGGCGAGCAGGGCGGGGCGCACGCCGTCCGGATCGACCGGCACCGGGACCGGCCGCAGCCCGGCCGCGCGGGCGATGGCCAGCATGCCGGGGTAGGTCGGCGATTCGACCAGGACGGGCGCGCCGGGCGGCGCCAGCGCCCGGAACGCGGTGGTCAGCGCTGCCTGGCCGCCCCCGCCGACCAGCACCTCGGCGGCGGTGACGGTGCCGCCGATCTCACGGGCGAACCACTCACGCAGCTCCGGCAGTCCGTCCAACGGCGGCCGGCCCCACGCTCCGGGCCGGCGTCCCGCACGGGCCAGCGCGGCGGTCAGGGCGCGCTCGGGCTGGAGGGTGGGGTGCAGATAGCCGCCGGTGAACTCGATCACTCCGGGCGGCGGAGCGGCGAGCGAGACCACGACTCCGGACGCGTCCACGGAGCGCGGTACGACGTCGGAGGCGCCGTCGGCACTGAGCGCGACCTCCTGCCAGGAGGTGTCCCCGGCGGGCGTGGCCGTCGTCCGGGGCCGGGCGCGGAAGGCACCGGCGCCGGGGCGGGTCACCACCAGTCCCTCGGCGGCCAGCTGCGCCAGGGCGCGCGAGACGGTCACCGGGCTGACCCGGTACCGCTCGACGAGGGCCCGGCTAGACGGGAGCTTTCCACCCGGTGAGTAGCGGTCGAGTTCCCGTCGCAACCGATTCGCCAGTTCACCGACACTGCTACGCTCTTGCATGAGAGCACAGAGTAGCGCTATCGCCCCGACAGGGATAGCGGTCAGCGGTCGGCCCGGTACCTCGATCGGCACTCTTCAGGCCGCCTTGGGAGTCATCGCCTTCTCCCTCACCTTCCCCGCGACCGCATGGGGACTGGAGGGGTTCGGGCCGTGGTCCCTGGTCGCCGTGCGCAGCGTGCTCGCGGCGCTGATCGCGGGCGGCTGTCTGCTGGCGCTGCGTGTACCGCTGCCCGGACGCGCGCACTGGCCGGGGCTGGCCGTGGTCGCCGCCGGAGTCGTCGTCGGCTTCCCGCTGCTGACGACCCTCGCCCTGCGGACCTCGACCACCGCGCACGCCGCCGTGGTGGTCGGCCTGCTCCCGCTGACCACCGCACTCTGCTCCGCCCTGCGGGTCGGCACGAAGCGCTCCGCGGGACGTGCCACCATCGGCCGTCGAGAATCTGCGGGGCCGTCGTGGCTGGTCGCGCCCACGCGGCGGAGCCGCATATGTCACAGCCCCGCGCCCCTTCGGGGCGCTGCCGAATCGCAGCCGACTTCGCCAGACCCGCTCAGCCCCTCGCGCACCTTCTGGACGGCCGCGCTCGTGGGCGCCGCCGCGGTGGTCGCCTTCACCGTGCAGCAGAGCGGCGGGGCGCTGACCACCGCCGACCTGTATCTCTTCGGGGCGCTGCTGGTGTGCGCGGCCGGCTACACCGAGGGCGGTCGGCTGGCCCGCGTCATGCCGGGCTGGCAGGTCGTCGGCTGGGCGCTGGCGCTGTGTCTGCCGATCGGTGTGCCCGCCGCGGTGCTCGCCCTGTCGTACGAGCCGGTGCGGTTGACCGCGCACAGCGTGACGGGACTGCTGTGGGTCGCGGCCGGCTCGCAGTTCCTCGGCCTGGTCGTCTGGTACCGCGGCATGGCGGCGATCGGCATCCCGAAGGCCAGCCAGTTGCAGTTGGCCCAGCCGCTGCTCACACTGGTGTGGTCGGTGCTGCTGCTGGGCGAGCACCTGACAGTGGCCGCCCCGCTCACGGCGGCGGCGGTGCTCGTCTGCATCGCCGTCACCCAGAGGGCGCGCGGCTGAGGAGGCCGTACGGCACCGTCCCAACCGGCGCCCCGCGCCGTAAAATCAAGGCCGAAGGACCGCTGCTCCCGCACGACGTGAGGAGGCCCTACAAGATGCGTGCAACCGTGGGCGACCAGCTTGTCCAGCACGGCAGGGTGGTCGGACAGCACGACAAGGTCGGCGAGATCGTCGAAGTGATGGGACGCGAGGGCAATCCCCCGTACCGCGTCAGGTTCGAGGACGGGCACGAGGGCGTGTGCTCACCGGGACCCGACACCGAGATCCGCCACAAGGAAACCCGACACTGAGCGCTCCGCTGGATGGGCGGCTCGTTTGCTGCGGGTCGGTGGGGGCTGGTCGCGCCCACGCGGCGGTAGCCGCATATCGACACAGCCCCGCGCCTCTGAAGGGGCGCTGTTGCGCGCCGGACCTCACCAGTCCCGCTCCGGGTCCCGCTGCCGCGCACGCCGAGGCCCACCAGGGCAGGATCTTGGCCCGCTCTTGAACACCTTGTCGCCGAGTTCCGGTTCGCCCAGCTTCTTGCGGCAAGGTGAGACGAGTCTCGCCGTCGGCAGACGGGCGTAGCTCTTACGTCACGCACCACTCTGGCGAGCGGCCTTGCGAAGCGAGTCCCACAGGGTGTCGATGTGGTCGGGCAGCGTCGTCGTCGCGCCGATTGCGACGCGAATCGCGAAGTGACCGTTGACCGATGTGTGCGTGAGGAAGGAATGCCCTTCGGCGTTGACCGCCTCCATTGCCGCCTTGGTGGCAGCGTCGTCGGGGCAACCGTCCCGGTCGACGAGGTACAGGCATACGAGTGCGAGTGACGGCGGGGTGGCCAGGGCGAAGCCCGGCTCGCTCTCGATCCTGCCGGCCAGGGAGTCGGCCATGGCGACGTGGCCGCGGATGCTTTCGCGCAGGCCTTCCAGCCCGGCGCCGTGCACCACCGACCAGATCTTCAACGCACGCATACGACGGCCCAGCGGGACCTGCCAGTCGCGGTAATCGATGACTTCGCCCGATTCCGTCGCAGCGTTGCGCAGGTACTCCGGCGTGATGGACAGCGCTGTCGGCAGCACTCGGGCATCCCTCACCCACATGAAAGAGGCATCGAAGGCGGTGTAGAACCACTTGTGTGCGTCGGTGCAGAACGAGTCGGCAAGCTCCGCTCCGTCCAGGAGCCAGCGGAACTCGGGACACAACGCCGCGACTCCCGCCCACGCGGCGTCGACGTGCACCCACGCCTCGTATTCACGTGCTGCCAGGGCGACGTCTCTGACGGGGTCGATGGCGCCCGTGCCGGTTGTTCCCACGGTCGGACAGACCATGACCGGCCTCTTTCCGGCGGCTGCGTCCTTGGCCAGCATGTCTGCCAGGGCATCCGCCGACATGGACAGCGTGCCCTGGGTAAAAGGGACGATCCGCAATGCTCGTGCGCCGAGCCCGGCCACACGCACGGCCTTGGCCAGTGACGAGTGGGTCTCGGCAGTGACGTACACCGTCTCGGTGCCGTCCACGCCGTGTTCGCGCCAGTCCGGGTTGCTGCGCTGCAGCGCAGCCAGCAGCGCCACCAGAGACGCCGACGAGGCCGAATCCTGCAGCGAACCGCCTCCGCCCCCGGCGAAAGTGAACTCGCGACCAAGTCCCAGCGCGTCCGCCAGGCCGTCGAGCAGGACCTGCTCGATCTCCGTCCCGGCCGGCGATGTTGACCAGAGCATTCCCTGCGCTCCGATCCCGCCCGATGCGATGTCACCGAGGAGCGACAGCAGTGACGCGTTCGCTGGGAAGTAGCCGAAGAACCCTGGGTGCTGCCAGTGGAGCGACGAGGGAACCACCACGTCGTTGAGCAGGGCGACGAGATCATCGCCCAGCGCCTCGGACGGCTGCTCAGGCAGTTCACGAGGAAGCTGAGCCTTCACGGAGCCCGGTGAGACATTCGGCTGCACGTGCAGGGAGGGGAGCGAAGTGCGGTATTGGGCGACCCAGTCGACCAGTTGGTGGCCCTGGCGGCGGAATTCATCAGGCTCGAGATCAGGCACGCTTTGTCCTATGAGGTCGTGATGGTCATGACGAGGGCTGGACGCCTACCTGGGCGCCGGGGATCAGGTGCGGGTGCCGCACCAGAGCCTTCCGTCTACAGTTGTAGATTAATAGCTCCAATGTAGCCCCTCACCGGGTTGCCGGGAAGGGGGCGCCAAGTGCGTCGCTGAGCCCTTGAACGTTCTCAGTTCGGCCGCAATGGTGCTGACCACAGCCACCAGCATGCGGACGCCTACCCGTTGGTAAGGTTTCACCATGCCCAAGATCGTGGACCACGACGCGCGGCGTGAAGAGATCATCGAAGCTGTATGGCGCCTTGTCGCGCGGCGAGGATTCGCGGCGCTGAACATGCGGGATCTCGCCGCCGAAGCGGGATTCACCAACGGTGCGCTCGCACGATACTTTCCCACCAAAGCAGCAATTCTGCGGGCCGCGCTGGAGCGCGCCAACGCAGCCACCGAGCAGCGGGCCGCCCGCACCATCGCCGGCATCAACGGCGTGAACGCGTTCCGCAAGTTCTGCATCGAGATCATGCCCCTGGACGACGTGCGTCTCAATGAGGCCCGCGTTGTCATCGGCTTCTGGAACTACGCGGTAGCCGATGAGGAACTGATCGACGTCTACGACCAGGCAATGTCGCGCTGGCGCGATCAGATGCTCTCGTATCTGCGCACTGCGGCTGAAGCGGGAGAGATCAACCCGTCCTGCGATCTCGATGCGTTCTTGGACCTTGTGATGGCCACGCTGATGGGACTCCAGATCAACGCGATCTTCGCGGCTCGCCTGACCACACCCACCCGCCAGTTGCGGATACTCGACGGACTCATCGCGGGGTTGCAGACCGGCACTTCATGAGCACACAGGCGCAGAAGGATCTTCCAGGCACCCATCCTCGGTCACCGCGAGGTGCGTCACGAGCAGCGCCACCACACCGGTCACCTCGCCCTCGTCGAACAGGAAGACATACGCCGAGGGCTCCAGCGGGTTGAAGTCGTCCGGCGCGCTCATCGCGTGCGCCAGCACAGCGATCGACGCGTTCACCAAGGAGGCGAGCAGAAAGGCGATGAAAACAACTCCAGTTCGTGAAAGGGGACATGGTCAGCTCCTGGGACTGCTGGTCGCGTCCAGGCGCGGAGGGAGACGGTCGGAAGCGGCGTCGCCACGGCTGTCGAACGCGTGTCGTGTCGCAGCGATGAGGTAGGCGAGGGCGGCCGCGAAAACCAGCAGAGTGGTCCAGCCGTTCAGGCGCAGGCCAAGGATGTGGTGGGCCTCGTCGACCCGCAGGTACTCGATCCAGAAGCGGCCGACGCAGTAGGCGGCGACGTACAGCGCGAACGAGCGGCCCCGGAAGCGGCGGTCCGCCCACATGACCAGGGCGGCCACACCGAAACACCCCAGCGACTCGTACAAGAAGGTGGGGTGGTAGGTGGCCAGGTCGGCTGGCCCGAGAGGTCCATGACACCCTGACCCAGGGCTTGGCATCCATCTCCCTGCTGCTGGACGCCGCACGCGACGACCTGCCACCCGGCTCTCCAGCGGCCCGCCGCGTCGAGCAGGCCATGCGGACGGCCCGGGACAACCTGGTCGAGAGCCGCCGCCTCGTGCAGGCGCTTCGCCCGGCGCCGCTGGACCGCACGCACCTGGCGGAAGCGGTCCGCGAGCTCACTGCCCGGCTGACGGAGGAGACCGGCATCGAGGCTTACACGGTCGTGACCGGCCGACCGGTCGCCCTGACTGCCGGCAGCGAGGGCGAGTTGCTACGGGTCGTGCAGGAGGCGCTGACCAACGCCCGGCGGCACGCCCACGCGGCGAGCGTGTCGGTCACGCTGTCCTACCTCGGCGACGCCCTGGCCATCGACATCCAGGACGACGGCACCGGTTTCGCACCCGCCGCCCGGCATGCCGGCATCGGTCTGATCACCATGCGCGAGCGCATCGCCGCCCTGGACGGCACGTTCGCGCTGGAAAGCGTCGCGGGCGAGGGTACGACCGTCGCCGTCACGGTGCCGCTCCCGATCGGGCCTTCGGTCTCCGTCCCTGTCGAGCCCTCGGCCTCCGCACCGTCACCCGCGGCCGGTACCCAGCGGATGGCCCCGGCGTCATGAGCACTTCGGCCACTCCCTCCATCCGGGTCCTCCTCGCAGACGACCACCCCGTGGTCCGCGACGGGCTGGCCGCCCAGCCCGACCTCACGGTCGTCGGCGAAGCCGCCACCGGTGCCGAGGCAGTGCGCCGGACCGCGTCACTGGCACCCGATGTCGTCCTGATGGACCTGCAGATGCCCGGCATGGACGGCACCGCCGCGACCGCCGCCATCCGCGCCGCCCACCCCGAGGTGCGGGTCCTCGTCCTGACCACCTACGACACGGACGCCGACATCACCGCCGCCATCGATGCCGGCGCGGTCGGCTACCTGCTCAAGGACACCGGACGACACGAGCTGTGCGAGGCCGTGCGCACTGCGGCCCGGGGAGGAGCGGCACTGTCCCCCTCGGTGGCCGCCAAGGTCCTCGCCCATCTGCGCGGCGACCGGAGTGCCGGCCTGGCCGGCCGGGAACTCGAAGTTCTGTCCGCCGTGGCCCGCGGGCAGAGCAACAAGCCTGCTGCACATCTACACCAAGCTCGACGTCGCCGACCGCACCGCCGCCGTCACCGCCGCACTGGGCCGCGGAATCATCCGCATCGACTGAACGCCGCTCAGGTCGCTGCGTGGGCGTCGGTTGCCTCGTCGACTCCTGCCGCGAGTGCGACAGTTGCAAGGCTGGCCTGAAGCAGCCCGACTCAGCCTGCCGGCGGGCGTTGAGCCCGGCTGCTCTGCAGGGCCTGCCCCTCCATCATCGGGGCGTCCGCGCCGGCCGCTGGTAGTGGTCGGCAACCACCCGGGCCATGGACCCGGTCTTGTCCTCCCTGACCTCCCTGGCCGCGAAGAACACGTGCCCCCGCGCCTCCGGGTGCTCCTTGGCCAGGGTGAGGTGTCGGGACAGTTCGGCCGGGTCCTGCCAGGCCGCGGGCTGTGCCGGGTCGCCCGCCTTGTAGAGCGCCTCGCCGACGTACAGCCGGGTCCCGCTGCCGCGCACGGCCGAGGCCCACCAGGGCAGGATCTTGGCGTAGTCGGCCGCGGCGAGGCCGATGTTCCAGTACAGCTGCGGGCAGATGTAGTCGATCCAGTTCTCGCGGACCCACCTGCGGGTGTCGGCGTACAGGTCGTCGTACGTCTGCACCCCCGCCCGGGTGTCGGAGCCGAGTGGGTCGGTGGCGGCGTTGCGCCACACCCCGAAGGGGCTGATCCCGAACTGGGTGCCCGGCCTGAGCGACTTGATCCGGGCTGCCATCTCGCCCACCAGCCGGTTGATGTTGTCCCGCCGCCAGTCGGCCCGGTTCCCGAAGCCGCCGCCGTACAGATCGAAGGCGGCGGCGTCGTCGAAGGTCTGGCCCGCCACCGGATACGGGTAGAAGTAGTCGTCGAAGTGCACGGCGTCGACGGGGTACTTGCGCACCGCGTCGAGCATGGCCTCCTGGACGAAGGCGCGGACCTCGGGCAGCCCCGGGTTGTAGTAGAGCTTCCCGCCGTACGTCACCACCCAGTCCGGGTGCTTGCGCGCGGGGTGCGAGGCGGCGAGCCGCTGCGGGTCGGTGTGATTGGCGATGCGGAACGGGTTGAACCAGGCGTGCAGTTCCAGGCCCCGGGCATGCGCCTCGGCCACGGCCGAGCCGAGCGGGTCCCAGCCCGGGTCCTTGCCCTGGGTGCCGGTGAGGTACTGCGACCAGGGCTCGTACGGCGAGGGCCACAGCGCGTCGGCCGTCGGGCGGACCTGGAAGATCACGGTGTTGAGGCGGTTGCGGACCGCGGTGTCGAGGTGGGTGATCAGTTCCGCCCGCTGCTGGGCCGGGCTCAGGCCCGCCCGGGAGGGCCAGTCGCGGTTGGCCACGGTCGCCAGCCACATGCCGCGCATCTCGCCCGCCGCCGCCCGCGGATGGCGCGGCACGGCCGACGCACTCGACGCCGGCGTGAGGGCCGCCAGCGCCGCCACCGCGAACGCCCGACGTGACAACCGTCCCATCTGTACACCCCATACGCTGCGGACCCGCTCGGTCACGGATCGTCTCCGCGCCCCAGGATGCCCGCACCCCGGCGATCGATCATCGATACTTACGGGTAACGTGCACGATCGGAGCAGGCTCCACACAAATGGCGGCCTGTCGCAGGCGTCGATCAGTAAGGGGACGATGTGACCGACATCCAACGCGTCGGAGTCGTGGGCTGCGGACAGATGGGAGCGGGCATCGCCGAGGTGTGCGCCCGCGCCGGACTGGACGTGATGGTCGCCGAGACCACCGGCGAGTCCCTGGAGATCGGCCGCACCCGGCTGCTCAACTCCCTTTCCAAGGCGGCCGAGCGCGGCAAGATCACGGCGGAGGAGCTGGAGGCGACGCAGGCTCGGCTCGGCTTCACCACCGACCTCGGCGAGTTCGCCGACCGCGACCTGGTGATCGAGGCCGTCGTCGAGAACGAGCAGGTGAAGACCGAGATCTTCCAGGTGCTCGACCAGGTCGTGACGCGCCCGGACGCGATCCTCGCATCCAACACCTCCTCCATCCCGCTGGTGAAGCTCGCGGTCGCCACCTCGCGGCCCGACCACGTCATCGGCATCCACTTCTTCAACCCGGCCCCGGTGCAGAAGCTGGTCGAGCTGATCCCCGCGCTCACAACCTCCGAGGGCACGCTCAGCCGTGCGCAGGGCTTCGCCGAGAAGCTGCTCGGCAAGCACGCCATCCGCGCCCAGGACCGCTCCGGCTTCGTGGTCAACGCTCTGCTGATCCCGTATCTGCTCTCCGCGATCCGGATGTTCGAGTCGGGCATCGCCAGCCGCGAGGACATCGACAACGGCATGGAACTCGGCTGCGCCCACCCGATGGGCCCGCTGAAGCTGTCCGACCTGATCGGCCTGGACACGGTCGCCTCGGTGGCGTATTCGATGTACGAGGAGTACAAGGAGCCGCTGTACGCC
Source organism: Streptomyces sp. GESEQ-4 (assembly GCF_017948455.1). Taxonomy (GTDB): domain Bacteria; phylum Actinomycetota; class Actinomycetes; order Streptomycetales; family Streptomycetaceae; genus Streptomyces. The sequence goes on along the minus strand of NZ_JAFFSU010000007.1, from coordinate 295,314 downwards.
GCTCCCCCGCTGCTGCAGCGCATGGTGGACGCCGGCCGGCTGGGCCGGAAGTCGGGGTCGGGCTTCTACACCTACGGCTGATTACAGACGGTCAGATTCCGGCCAAGTACACGGGCCCGGCACCGAAGAGGTGCCGGGCCCATGTCATTCACACACCGTGTGCGCACCGGGCTCGCATATGCCCCTCGCACACTCTCCCCACACGCCCACCAGGCGAGTTCACTTTGTCTGCGCATGCCAGGGATGGAAACGACTACGGAAAGGAGCGGACTCGTGACCGCCGATCCCGAGCATCCGGTCGTAACCGGTGAACTCGCAGAGTTACGACGTCGTCTCGACGTCGCCTACGCCCGCGTGGAGGGCGACCTGGCTCTGCTCACGCACCGTACCGAGGAGTCCGCCAAGGAACTCGACGAGCTGAACACCCGGATCAACACACTGGAACACGCGCGCTGGCCGCTGCCCGCGGTCGCCGCCCTCACCGCCGTGGGTGCTCTCGTCGTGGCGATCTGGCAGGCGGTAGGGCATTGATCAGGGACGTCGCATCAGGGCAAGGCGTCCTGCCCCAGCCTGAGGTGGTGCAGCATCAGTAACGCGGCCGCCATGTTGGCGGCCGGGACCTCCCCACGGGCGATCATGTCGGGGACGAGTTTGAGGGGGACCCACTCCCGGCGGTCCGACTCGAAGTCGTCCACGGGGTGGCCGATGTACTCGCCCTGGTCGGCCCAGTAGACGTGGTGCCGGGCGTCGGTGAGCCCGTTGGACGGCTCCACGGTCATCAAGTGGCGCAGCGGTCCCGGCCGCCATCCGGTCTCCTCCTCGAGTTCCCTGGCGGCCGCGCGGGCGATGTCCTCGCCGTCCTCGACGACGCCCGCCGCGAGTTCCCACCCCCAGCTGTCGGTGATGAAGCGGTGGCGCCACAGGAGGAGCACTTCATTGGCCTCGGTGACCACTGTGGCCACGGCGACCGGCCGCAGCCGTATGAGGAAGTGGTCCAGGTGCCGGCCGTCGGGCAGCTCCACGTCTGCCAGATTGACGGTGAACCAGCGGTTTTCATACACAGTTTGTTCGTTCTGTTTCGTCCACTGCACGGTTCTGCCACCTTCCATCGAGTAAGTGGCAATATCGCAGCAGGGACTATGAGTGTCGGTGTTCCAGCGCCCGATTACAGCGGTACGCGCAGTGCCCCATCGATGAGTTCGGCGGCCTCGGCCGTGCCCGCGCAGCCGCTGCGCATCAAGTGCTCACGTACCGCCCGGAGTCTGTCGCGCAGCCGCTGGGACTCCATCCCCCGGGCCTGTTCGGCCATCTGCACCGCGGTGGCCACCGCCTTGTCCGCGTTGCCCTGCCGCAGCTCGATCGTGCTGAGCATGGCGAGCCGGTGCACTCGCCCGCGATCGTGGGCCGGGTTACCGACAGCGGCCGCGGCATGCTCCCCCGCCGCCGCCAGTTCACCGAGGCTGAGAAGCGCCTCAGCCACCTGGACGTTGACGAGTCCCGGCTGGACATAGCCCGTCTCGTCGGGCTCGTATCCGCGCCGGATGCGTTCGGCGGCCGTCTCGGCACGCCGGATGCAGGACAGGGCGCTCGTGCCGTCGCCCAGGTGCGCGTACGCCTTCGCCTGCATCGCGTACAGGTCGGAGGCGAGAGCCGGGGTGATGTGCTTGCCCGCAGCCCGCAGCGCGGCCTCCGCGAAGGCCACGGCCTGGCGGTGCTCCCGCATGAACAGGGCCTGGTTGACGAGGAGCGCGATGATGTACGCCCCGAGCCCCCGGTCCCCGCTGGCCTTCGCCAGCCTCAGCGCCTGGTGGAAGTAGCGCTGGGCCAGCCCGTGGGCGTCGGAGTCGTACGCGCAGATCCCGGCGATCGCCACCAACCCGCCGGTGGCCCGGTGTACTTGGCGGCCGGTGGCGTCGGTGTAGCTGCCGCGCAGCAGCGGCGCGGCCTCGGAGTTGAGGAAGCCGACGATCCGGGTGCGGGTCGCTATGCCGCCGGCCTTGCGGTACATCTGCTCGTAGTGCGTACGGGCGGCGCGCAGCATCTCCAGGTCGGAGGGGGTGACCCGGTGCCGTCCGCCGCGGGAGACGTCGACGTCCTCGGGCGGGTTCTCCCACTCCCAGACCGGCATCACGGCGGGCGTGCCGGTGACGGCGGGGGCGCCCAGGATGTGCGGGCGTTGCTGTTCGTCCGAGCGCCACAGCGCGGTGGCCCGCTCGACGAAACCGGACAGCGAGGTGCCGTGCGGGGTGGACGGTTCACCGGGCACGCCGAGGCCGATGTCGTCGAGGGTGACGGGGCGTTGCAGTCGGGCGGCGAGTACCTCGCAGATCAGGTCGGGGACCTGGCCGCGGGGGCGCTGGCCCTTCAACCACCGCGCCACGGCGGTGTGTTCGTACCTGAGCGCGAGGCCGCGGGCCCGTCCCGCCTGATTCACATGTGCGGCCAGTCCCGCGTGCGAGACCCCCGCCTCGTCCAGGATCGCGTCGAGCAGAGTGTTGGGCTGCATGGGTTGCCCCCCGGGTGGCTCGGTGGCGTCAGATTAGTGGTTCCGTCTTCACACGGGGTGTGAACCGAGTGCGCGAATCCGCACCGTGCGTGCGCTGTTGCGGAGAGTTGCCGACCGGTTGACTGAAATGCCTCGTCAGAGGCCGGCCGGGCCGCCGGCTCCCCCTCGTACAGTGCGGCGGCCCTGCCGGGGGCTTGGCGGTGCGACTAAGCGCCGTTCAGTGGAGGTTGTTTGTCGGCAGCCGGTGCGTGGGGGCTGGTCGCGCAGTTCCCCGCGCCCCTATAGGCATGTTGCGCTGCACGTTGGTTCGGTCGTTCTGTAGGACCAGCAATGCCACGTCGTCCGTGAGTCTGCCCGCTGTGTGGCGCAGGAGTTGGGTGAAGACTGTGCCCAGGAGGGGCTGGGGGGTGTTCACGCCGTCGCTGAGGGCCTCTGTGAGTACGGTCGGCAGTGGGAAGAACCGGCCATGAGCGTCTCGGGCGTCCTCGGCGCCGTCCGTGTAGAGGAACAGTGCCTCTTCGGGGCGTAGTTGGCCGCAGCGTACGGCGGGCAGGTCGGCCGGGAGGGGGAACGGGCCCAGCGGGGGCAGGGGGTCGGCGTGGGTGAGGGGTTCCACGTGGGTGCCGGTGAGGCGGTACGGCCAGGGGTGGCCGCAGTTGAGGGCGTGCATGTCGCCGTCCGGACCGATCTCCAGGAGCAGCACCGTGATGAACTCCTCGGCCACCGGGCTGTCGGGCGCGGCGCGGGCGCGCTCGCGCAGATGCCGGGCCAGCGCCCGCTCCAGCCTGCGCAGCACACCACCGAGGTCGGGCTCGTCGTGCACGGCCTCACGGAAGCTGCCGAGGACGGCGGCGACGGTGCCGATGGCGGTCAGACCGTGTCCGCGTACGTCGCCCATCACCGCCCGTACGCCGTGCTCGGTGGCGATCACCTCGTACAGGTCGCCGCCGATGACCGCGCCGCGCTCCGCGGACAGTTGGGCGGCGGCGACGTGCAGCCCGTCGATGCGGGGCGGCAACGGCCGTAGCAGCACACTCTGGGCGGCGCCCGCGACCCGGCGCACCTGCCGCAGCTCCCGCAGCAGCGCCTGCCGGACATGGACGATCAGGCCCGTCCCGACGGCGAAGAAGACGGCGCTGGTGACGATGCGCGCCCCGAACCCGTTCTGCTGGGCGAGCGGACAGGCCATCTTGTACGTGATCGCTATGGCGCCCCACACCGTCGGCAGCCCGATCGCGAGCACCCGGCGCCCCGGCCTGCGGGGAACCCCAGCATTGATGCGGTTCATGCCGATGGCCCCCCAATAGGCCCTGACAGCACAGAATCGGACCGGCCCCGAAAGACCGGTCCGATTCTGTCGACCGCATGGCCAGGAAGAACCAGTTCGCCCGAAGAAGTCACCCCATTGAGTGAGGTGACTGCAGCGCCCCTTTAGGGGCGCGGGGAACTGCGCGATCAACCACCGAAAACCCGCACCCGGCAGACCACACAGTCCCCCACGGCGCCTAGCCCCTCAGAACCGCCCCCACACGCTCGCCCGCAAGGGCAACCGCCGCATCCCGAGCAGCAGACGCCTCATCCACGGTCAACGTCCGGTCCCCCGCCCGGAACCGCAGCGCGTACGCCAGCGACTTGCGGCCCTCCCCGAGCTGGTCCTCGTTCTCATAGACGTCGAACAGCCGGATCGCCTCGAGGAGTTCACCCGCGCCCTCACGCAACGCGGCCTCCACATCGGCCTGCGGCACGAACTTGTCGACGACCAGGGCGACATCCTGCGTGGCCACCGGGAACGTGGAGATGCGCGGCGCCTGCGGGACACCGTCGCCCACCTGCTCCAGGGCGTCCAGGTCCAGCTCCATCGCACAGGTACGCGCGGGCAGGCCCAGGGCCTTGAGCACACGGGGGTGCAACTCGCCCGCATGGCCCACGACCGTCTCCGTGCCGTCGAGGACGACCACGAACTCGGCGCAGCGACCCGGGTGCCACGGACCGTACTGACCGCCGCGGACGATCAGGTCGGCCCCGGCTTCCCGCGCGACGACGCGCCCCGCGTCCACCGCGTCCGCCCACCCGGCCGGACGGCCCTCGCCCCACCAGCCGGTCTGCTCGCGCGCGCCCGCGAGGACGACCGCGACATGCCGGGGCTGCTCCGGCAGCACGGCGTTCAGCGCGGCGATCTCCTCGTCCGTGGGACGCCGGTCGACCGGCAGATGGGGGGCGGCGACCCGCTGCTGTTCGCGCGGCTGGAAGACCAGCCCGGTCTCGAACAGGGCGAGGTCGTGCGAGCCGCGGCCGTCGTTGCGCCGCAGCGCGCCCAGCAGGCCCGGCAGCAGCGACGTACGGAGCGCGGGCTCCTCGTCGTTGAGCGGGTTGACGAGCTTGACGACACGGCGGGCCGGGTCGTCCGCGTCCAGGCCGAGCTGGTCGAAGACCTGCTCGCTGACGAACGGGTAGTTCGGCGCCTCGACGTATCCGGCGCCGGCCAGCGCCCGGCCGACGCGGCGGTGCAGCCGCTGGCGGTGCGTCAGACCCCGGCCGGACGGCGGCTTGGGCAGCGTGGAGGGCAGGTTCTCGTAGCCCTCCAGGCGGATGACCTCTTCGGCGAGGTCGTTCTTCTCCATGAGGTCGGGCCGCCAGGACGGGACGGTGACGATCAGCTCGTCCTGCCCGTACACATCACAGCCGACCTGCTGGAGGCGGCGTACGACGGTCTCCCGGCCGTAGTCGACTCCGGCGACCTTGTCCGGGTGGTCGGCCGGGACGGTGATGGTGTGCGGCGCGGACGGGGCGATGACCTCGGTGACCCCGGCCTCGGCGGTGCCGCCGGCGAGCAGGACCAGCAGGTCGACCGTGCGCTGGGCGGCAGCGGCGGCGGCCTGCGGGTCGACGCCGCGCTCGAAGCGGCGGGACGCCTCGGAGGACAGCTTGTGACGGCGGGCGGTGCGGGCGATCGCGACCTGGTCGAAGTGCGCGGCCTCGATCACCACGTCGGTCGTCGCGTTCTCGACGTCCTCGTGGTCGGCGATCTCGGTGTTGGCGCCGCCCATGACACCGGCGAGCCCGATCGGGCCGCGGTCGTCGGTGATCACCAGATCCTCGGCGTGCAGCTTCCGCTCGACGCCGTCGAGGGTGACGATCTTCTCGCCCTCGGTGGCCCGGCGGACACCGATCGTGCCCTGGACGAGGGAGCGGTCGTAGGCGTGCAGCGGCTGGCCGAGTTCCATCATCACGTAGTTGGTGATGTCGACGGCGAGCGAGATCGGGCGCATGCCGACCTTCTGCAGGCGGCGCCGCAGCCAGATCGGGGAGCGCGCCTCGGAGCTGAGGCCGGTGACCGTGCGGGCGGTGAAGCGGTCGCAGCCGAGCGGGTCGGAGACCTGGACCGGGTAGCCGAAGGCGTTCGGGCCGGGGACGTCGAGGAGGGCGGGGTCGCGCAGCGGGAGGCCGTAGGCGATGGCGGTCTCGCGGGCGACGCCGCGGATGGACAGACAGTCGCCGCGGTTGGCGGTGACGGCGATGTCCAGTACCTCGTCGACGAGTTCGAGCAGCTCGATGGCGTCCTTGCCGATCTCGGACTCCGGCGGCAGCACGATGATGCCCTTGGTGCCGTCGTCGCCCATGCCCAGCTCGTCGCTGGAGCAGATCATGCCGTGGGACGTCTTGCCGTAGGTCTTGCGGGCGCTGATCGCGAAGCCGCCGGGCAGGACCGCGCCCGGGAGCACGACCACGACCTTGTCGCCGACGGCGAAGTTGCGGGCGCCGCAGACGATCTCCTGGGGCTCACCGGTGCCGTTGGCGGTGCCGACGTCGACGGTGCAGAAGCGGATCGGCTTCTTGAACTCCGTCAGCTCCTCGATGGTCAGCACCTGGCCGACGACCAGGGGGCCCTTGAGGCCGTCGCCGAGCTGCTCGACGGTCTCGACCTCCAGACCGGCCGAAATGAGCTTGGCCTGCACGTCACGACCGGTCTGCGTCTCCGGCAGGTCGACGTACTCCCGCAGCCAAGAAAGCGGGACCCGCATCAGATCTCCATCCCGAACGGCCGGGTGAACCGGACGTCACCCTCGACCATGTCTCGCATGTCCTCGACGTTGTGGCGGAACATCAGCATCCGCTCGATGCCGAACCCGAAGGCGAAGCCGCTGTATTTCTCCGGGTCGACGCCGCAGGCGGTGAGCACCCGCGGGTTGACCATGCCGCAGCCGCCGAGCTCGATCCAGCCTTCGCTGGAGCAGGTACGGCAGGGCCGGTCGGGGTTGCCGACGGACTCGCCGCGGCAGACGTAGCACACCATGTCCATCTCGGCGGACGGCTCGGTGAACGGGAAGAAGTTCGGCCGCAGCCGCGTCTTCATGCCCTCGCCGAACAGCGACTGCACCATGTGGTCCAGCGTGCCCTTGAGGTCGGCCATGGTCAGGCCCTCGTCGATGGCGAGCAGCTCGACCTGGTGGAAGACCGGGGTGTGCGTGGCGTCCAGCTCGTCCGTGCGGTACACGCGGCCGGGGCAGATCACGTACACCGGCAGCTCACGGTCGAGCAGCGAGCGGATCTGCACGGGCGAGGTGTGGGTGCGCAGCACGACGCTCGACTCGGCGCCGCCGTCGGGGCCCTGCACGAAGAACGTGTCCGCCTCGCCGCGGGCCGGGTGGTCCGGGCCGATGTTGAGCGCGTCGAAGTTGAACCACTCCGCCTCGACCTGCGGGCCCTCGGCGACCTCGTAGCCCATGGCCACGAAGACGTCCTCGATGCGCTCGGAGAGGGTGGTGAGCGGGTGGCGGGCGCCGGCCGGTACGCGGTCGTACGGCAACGTGACGTCCACTGCCTCCTCGACCAGCACCCGGGCGTCACGCTCGGCCTCCAGTTCTGCCTGGCGGGCGGTGAGCGCCTTGTTCACGGCGCCGCGGGCCATGCCGACGCGCTTGCCGGCCTCGGCCTTGGCGTGCGGGGGCAGTGCCCCGATCTCGCGGTTGGCGAGGGCCAGCGGGGAGGTACCGCCGGTGTGAGCGACCTTGGCCTCCTGGAGCGCGTCGAGGGAGTCCGCGGCGGCGAAGGCGGCGAGCGCCTCGTCCCGCATGCGCTCGATCTCTTCCGGTTTCAACGCCTCGACCTCGACAGGGTCGTACGACTTATTCGGTGCCGACATCTCTTCCCGTGCTTCCGATTGGCTGGCTGAAGGTCCCCGTCGCCGACTCGTCATGGCCGTATCCGGGACACATGGGTGCCAAAGGCCGAGTCTAACGGGGTGGAGGTGTGCGAATGCGCCCGCGGGCTGCTCAGGCCAGGTAGGCCGGAGTGCTCACGGGCAACGTAAATCGGAACTCGGCGCCGCCGCCGGGGGCGCGGCCGACCGTGATGGTGCCGCCGTGGGCCTCGACGATGCCCTTGACGATGTAGAGCCCGAGGCCGGTGCCGCCGCGCTTGCTGCCCCGCCAGAAGCGGGTGAAGACGCGGTTCATGGACTCCTCCGGGATACCTGGGCCCTCGTCGCTCACGGTGACCGATGTGCCGATGTCCTCTCCCTCGCGGGGGGACGTGGCGGGCGTGACGTCAATCGTGACGGTTCCCTCGCCGTGCCGCACGGCATTTTCCAGCAGATTGCTGAGCACCTGGTCGACCTTGTCGGGATCGGCCCACAGATCGGGCAGCGGCTGTTCGACGCGGAGCAGGAACCGGTCGGCGGGCAGTCCGGCGGCGACGTACGCCTGGATGTGCCGGCCGACGGCTGCGCCGATGTCGACGGGCTGGCGGCGCAGTTCCAGCCGCCCGGAGTCGATGCGGGAGATGTCGAGGAGCTCGGCGATGAGGCGGGTGACGCGGTCGGCGTCGGCGTCGACGGTCTCCAGCATCAGCCGCTTCTGGTCGTCGGTGAACCTCTCCCACTTGGCGAGGAGAGTGGCCGTGAAGCCCTTGACGGAGGTGAGGGGGGAGCGCAGTTCGTGGGCGACGGTCGCGATCAGCTCGGCATGGCTGCGCTCGGTGCGGCGGCGGGCCTCGGTGTCGCGGAGACAGACGACGACGCGGTGGACGGGCCCGGTGGGTTCGGTACGGACGTACCGCGCGGAGACGAGGACTTCACGCCCGCCGGGCAGCAGCAGATTCCGCTCGGGCTGGCCGACCCTGATGGCGAGCCCGCCGTACGGATCGGTCAGCTGCCACCAGCGCCTGCCCTCCAGGTCCTCTAATGGCAGGGCCTTGTCCAGCCGCCGGCCGAGGGCGTCGGCGGCGGGGACGGCGGTGATGCGCTCGGCGGCGGCGTTGAAGCAGACGACGTACCCGTGCTCATCGGCGACGACGAGGCCGTCCGGCAGCTGATCGGGGTCGATGCCGAGCCCGGCGACATCGCCGGACGGCCGGGACACGGGCCCTCGCCCTACGTCCCGTGCTCCCGGCGCGTTGCTGGTGCCGATGGTCATCCCCGTACCCCACCTCTCACGACGGCGCAGGGCCCCCGAGCAGGTCACCCTACTAGCTCACGGTGACGGAGCGGCACCCTCCGGAGGCGCGCTGTGCACGGGCGGACGCGTAGAGACATACGGCGGCGGCGGTGGCGAGGTTCAGGCTCTCGGCCTTCCCGTGGATCGGAACCCGCACGACGGCGTCCGCCAACGCGCGGGTCTCCTCCGGCAGTCCCCACGCCTCGTTGCCGAACACCCAGGCCGTCGGCCCGCCCATGGTGCCGTTGTCCAACTCGTCGTCCAGGTCGTCGGTCCCGGCCCCGTCGGCGGCGAGAATCCGCACCCCGGCGTCCTTGAGCCCCGCCACGGCCCGCTCGACGGGGACCCCGACGGCGACCGGCAAGTGGAACAGGGACCCGACGGAGGCCCGCACGGCCTTGGGGTTGTACAGATCGACGGACGCGTCGGTCAGTACGACCGCCTCGGCCCCGGCGGCATCGGCACACCGCAGCACGGTCCCGGCGTTCCCCGGGTCCCGCACATGCGCGAGCACGGCGACCAGCTTGGGCCGGGCGGCGAGGATCTCCTCGAACGGCGTGTCCAGGAACCGGCAGATCCCGACGAGGCCCTGCGGGGTGACCGTGGTCGAGATCTCGGCGATGACCTGCTCGGAGGCGAGGTGCACGCGCACCCCGATGTCCCGGGCCCGCCCGACGATGTCGGCGTACCGCTCCGCGGCCTCGACGGTGGCGAACAACTCGACCAATGTGTCCGCCTGCTCCCCCGCCTCCCGCACGGCCTGCGGCCCCTCCGCGAGAAACAGCCGCTCCTTCCCCCGGAAGTTCCGCCTGGCCAGCCGCCGGGCGGCGGAGACCCGGGGGGACCGGGGGGAGATCAGCTCGGGGGTGACGGGGGACATTCAACTCACCTTCAGCAACTATCTTCCGCCGCAACGGCGATCAACCACGACGGCGGCTTTCGGCGGTGCCGAACCAACCGGTGCTCACACAGCAACGGACCCGCAGGCGAAACCCACGGGTCCGTTCAGTCACGTCGGCCTAGGCTCAGCGCCAGCGTCACGCGGCCTTCGGCGCGTTGACGTCCGCCGGCAGCGCCTTCTGCGCGACCTCGACGAGCGCGGCGAACGCGTGCGCGTCGTTGACGGCCAGCTCGGCGAGGATCTTGCGGTCGACCTCGACGTTGGCGGCCTTCAGGCCCTGGATGAAGCGGTTGTACGTGATGCCGTTGGCGCGGGCAGCGGCGTTGATGCGCTGGATCCACAGCTGGCGGAAGTCACCCTTGCGCTTCTTGCGGTCGTTGTAGTTGTAGACCAGCGAGTGGGTGACCTGCTCCTTGGCCTTGCGGTACAGGCGCGAGCGCTGACCGCGGTAGCCGGAGGCCTGCTCGAGGATCGCCCGGCGCTTCTTGTGGGCGTTGACTGCCCGCTTGACGCGTGCCACTTGTTAACTCCTTGTAGCGGGGCCGTGGTTGGACTCACACGGCCCGGAATCGATGGGGTCCCGGTCTTGGCGTACGGCGCTCGGTGATCAGAAGACCAGGCGCCCGTACGTCACTTGCCGAGAAGCTTCTTGATCTTCTTGGCGTCGCCCGGGGCCATCTCGGCGTTGCCGGTGAGGCGACGCGTCAGTCGGGACGACTTGTGCTCGAGCAGGTGGCGCTTGCCGGCGCGCTCACGGAGCACCTTGCCGGAGCCGGTGACCTTGAAGCGCTTGCTGGCACCGCTGTGCGACTTGTTCTTCGGCATAGCGCCGTTCTCTCCTCGTCAGTGGCGCTCCGATGCCCGGTCGTGAAACCGGGCACGGTGGAGCGTCTCTTGTATCGGTTATGGCCTGGGGACTCGCGTCCCCCGGGATCACGCGTCGGCGGAAGCCTCGGCAGGTGCCTCGGCTACCTCGTCGCTCTCAGACTCCGCGGCGTTCTGCGACTTGCCGGGGTTGGCCTTCGCTTCAGCCTTGCGGGCTTCCTGCGCCTGGCGAGCCTCGGCCATCGCCTCGGTCTTCTTCTTGTGCGGACCGAGAACCATGATCATGTTTCGGCCGTCCTGCTTCGGGTTCGACTCCACGAAACCGAGGTCCTGGACGTCCTCCGCGAGACGCTGCAGCAGTCGGTAGCCCAGTTCGGGCCGGGACTGCTCGCGACCACGGAACATGATCGTGATCTTGACCTTGTCGCCCTGCTTGAGGAACCGGACGACGTGACCCTTCTTGGTGTCATAGTCGTGCGGGTCGATCTTCGGCCGGAGCTTCATCTCCTTGATGACCGTGTGCGCCTGGTTCTTGCGCGCCTCACGGGCCTTCATGGCCGACTCGTACTTGAACTTCCCGTAGTCCATGAGCTTGCACACGGGCGGACGGGCGTTCGCCGCGACCTCGACCAGGTCCAGGTCGTACTCCTGCGCAAGCTCCAGTGCCTTGGCCAGGGGGACGATGCCCACCTGCTCGCCACTGGGACCGACAAGTCGCACCTCGGGAACGCGAATCCGGTCGTTGATGCGGGGCTCGGCGCTGATGGATCCTCCTCGGTAGCACCACACGACTGTCTGGAGGACAGCCGCGTAACGTCTCTTTTCGATAGACCTAACCGCGCCGAAGCACAAAAAATGCCCCGGACGATCACAGGCGGGGCTCCTCGAACTACCGGAGCGACCGCCGCAAGGATCGCGGGGCGCACTTTCGGGCGGATGCCCGTCGCTGGACGGGACCGCCTGACCGGTGACCCGCCGCCCGGGGGGCGGTCAGGTGGGAGTTCGAAAGCCTCCACTTGTAGGTCGGGCCCGGTGCCGTGAGGCATGCGCGTCCGACCGGTCGTTACACAAGGTTAGCAGCATCCCGGGGGTGGTGCGAACCGGCGTGCACCGGGGCCTATCGTGTCCGGCATGAGTGACACCCCTCCTGAGACGCCCGACTTCGACGCCATGACCCGTGACATCGCCGAGGTCCCGGCGGTCGAGGTGATCGTGACGGTCGCCGTGAACCTGATGAGCGCCGCCGCGGTGAAGCTCGGTCTGACCGAGGAGGGCGAGAAGCACAAGGACCTGGACGAGGCCCGCAAGCTGGTGTCCGCCCTCGCCGGTCTCCTCGACGCGAGCGCGACCGAGATCAGCTCCTTCCACGCGGCTCCGCTGCGCGACGGGCTGAAGTCCCTCCAGTTGGCGTTCCGCGAGGCGTCGGTCGTCCCCGATGAGCCGGGGCAGGGACCGGGCGAGAAGTACACGGGCCCCATTTACGGCTGAAATGGGCCGTCTGTCGTCTGCGGGCTCGTCGTGGCTGGTCGCGCAGTTCCCCGCGCCCCTTCGGGGCGCACGTATTCGGGGCGCACGTACAGGGGCTCGCCCGGTGGTGTCGCCCCGGCCGGCAGGAGCGCCAGGTCGAGGCCTTGCACCAGGCGGGCCCGCAGGGTTTCGTCGGCGGCCAGGCGTTCGGCCAGGGTGTGGGCGGCCGGGCCCGGGGTGGCGTCGGGGTCCAGGACGAGGGCGAGCGTGCCGTCGGCCTGTCCGGGGCCGAGGTAGGCACGGAGTACGGCGGGCTCGGCGGCCACGGCGGCGCGTACGGCTCCGGTGACGGCGGGGTCGGCGAGCGGATCGGTGGTCGTTCGGCCCTCGGCCAGCGCGAGCAGCGCGGGCCGCGTCAGCTCGTACGGCACGGGTCCGGCCAGGTCCAGCACGATCGTGTCCGCCTTCTCGTGCGCCGCGGCCTGCAGCGCCTGGTGCAGCGGTACGGCGACGGGGCGGGCCTCCGGGTCCCAGCGGGCCAGCGAGTCGGTGGATGTGAAGGCGGGCAGGGCCGTGCGGGTGCCGGCCTTCAGGGTCGGTACGGCCATGTCGCTGGTCTTCTCGCGGCGCAACCCGTTCTCGTCCTCCTCGACCTCGCCGAGGACGGCCACGACGGGGACGAGGAGCCGGGCGCCCTTCAGGGCCTCGAGCACCGGCTCCACGGCGGTGCGGTCCTCGGCCCAGGCGGCGAGCGCCGCGCTCAGCCGGGGGTCGGCGGAGCCGTCGTCGTCGGAGAAGCCGGAGTCGGGAATGTTCTTGTTCGCCACGGTCACCGACCCTACCGGGGGGATGCTGCTGCGGTTGTGCGGCCCCGGAAACCCGGCCGTGACGCCTTCAGCGTTTTCTCAGACATCCCTGACAGACATCTAACATCCGTCTAACAGAGAGCACAGCCGGCTGGCCGACCATCGCGGCCATGGAGTCTTCCAGCGCCGCCCACCGTGCTCCGTCCCGCCGCCGCACGCTGGTGTACGCCGCCCTCGCCGCGGTCGCCGTCGTGGGCGGTACGGCAGGGGGGACCGCGTACGTGACGGCGCAGGCGCACTCCGGTGCGGGGGCCGTATCGTCGGTCTCCGCGTCGCCGTCGGCCTCGGCGAGCGGGGAGGCACCGATGGCATCAGTGGAAGCGGTGGCGCAGCCGGTGGTGGACCACGACGAGCTGCTGGCCGAGGCGATGGAGTCGGTGACCGTCGAGGACGGTGCCGAGGTGTCGGTGGCGGTGCTGGACCTGGCGTCCGGCACGAGCGCCTCGTACGGGGACGGTCTCTTCGACACCGCGAGCATCGTCAAGGTGGACATCCTGGCGTCGCTGCTGCTCCAGGCGCAGGACGCGGGGCGCGCGCTGACCGCGGCGGAGAAGTCGTACGCCACGGCGATGATCGAGCACAGCGACAACGCCTCCGCGTCGGCCCTGTGGCGCACCATCGGGAAGGCGGCCGGGCTCGACGCCGCGAACGAGCGTCTCGGGCTCACCGACACCGAGGGCGGCGACAACATGCTGTGGGGGCTGACGCAGACCACGGCAACAGATCAACTCGTGCTGCTCCAACAGGTGTTCGGGGAGAAGAACTCGGAACTGACCGAGGCCTCGCGGTCGTACATCCAGGGGCTGATGGCTCGGATAGCCGCCGGGCAGCAGTGGGGCGTCTCGGCAGCGGCCGACGGCTCGACCTGGGCACTGAAGAACGGCTGGCTGCCGCGCACCGCCACCGGACTGTGGGACATCAACAGCATCGGGCGGATCACCGTCGACGGCCACGGGTGCCTGGTGGCGGTGCTGTCCGACGGCAACTCGACACAGGCGAAGGGGATTTCACTGGTCGAGGAGGCGGCAAGGACCGCGATCTCGGTGATTTCCTGAGCGCCCCGTAGGGGCGCGGGGAACTGCGCGACCAGCCACGACGGCGCCGCAGACGAAAGACGGCACATCGCGGCACCACCAGCGGAGCTAGTCGTACCGACGCCCGCGCCACACCACCACCGCGACGACCAGCAGCACCCCGCCGAAGCTGCCCGCCAGCGGGGCGGCCCAACTCGACGTCGTGTCCTCGGCCTCGGCGGCATCGGGGCCCGAGCCGAAGTACTTGTCCCCGTAGGCCGCCGCGCGCAGCCGCTGCGGTTCGAGGCGGTCGGCGGCCTTGATCGCGGCGGCCGGGTCGACGAGGCCGTAGCCGCGGGAGTCGTCGCGGCCGTTCGCCGGGGCGTTGCGGGCGGTGTCTTCCAGCAGCTTCTTGATCTGGGCCGGGGTCAGTCCCGGGTGGGCCGCCTTGACGAGGGCGACGGCGCCGGAGACGAAGGCCGCGGCGGCGCTCGTACCCCATCCCTCGTAGTACTTGCGGTCGGGGTCGGCGATGACGATGTCGACGCCGGGGGCGCTGACCGTGGCGTACCAGCGGCGGGTGGAGAAGGCGGCGCGGGTGCCGTAGCGGTCGACGGCGGTCACGGCGATCACGCCCGGGTAGGCGGCCGGGTAGGAGATGTGGTCGCCCTTGTCACCGCCGTTGCCGGCGGAGGCGACGACGACGGAGCCCTTCCTGAGGGCGTACTGGACTGCCTCGTCCTCGGCGGGTTCGGGGTGGGCGGACTTGGAGTCGTCGCCGAGGGAGAGATTGATGACGTCGGCGCCGTGGTCGGCGGCCCAGCGGATGCCTTCGGCGAGGGCGTTGCCGCGGGTGTTGCGGGCCTTGGCGCGGGCGGAGTCGCCGTCTTCGAGGATCACGCGGACGGGGAGGATCTTGGCCTCGGGGGCGATGCCCATGACGCCGTCGCCGTTGCCCGCGCCATGGCCGTGACCGGCGATGATGCCGGCCATGGCGGTGCCGTGGCGGGCCCAGGCGCGGTCGCCCCGGTCGGCGCCGAAGCCGATCATGTCCTTGCCTTGGAGGATGTTGCCGGCGAGGTCGGGGTGGTCGGACTCGACGCCGGTGTCCAGGACGGCGACGGTCACGCCCGCGCCCTTGGTGGTCTGCCAGGCCTCGTCGGTGTGCATGGCCTCCAGGGCCCACTGCTGGGCGCGTATGCCGTCGGCGTGGGCGGCGGTGGGCGGCACGAGGGCGACAGAGGCGGCGAGCAGGACGCTGACGATGCCGACGCGGCGGGTTGCGGTCATGACGGCTGCTCCGTGGCCGAGTCGACGGTTTTGCGCAGCGCCCGTTCGACGCGGTCGGCGAGGCCTCGCGCCTCCTGGCCCAGGCCTGCCTGGGCGACGGCCGTGGTGGCGCCGGATGCCATGGCTTTGGCGGCGGGATCGGGTTCGTCGACGGTGCGGCCGTCGGCCCAGCCGGAGACGGCGTAGACGACGACCGGGGCGTCGGTGAGGACGGAGACGGTCCACGAGGCGCGCTGCTCGCTGCCGAACCCCGCGGCGACGGTGTTCTTCGCGGCGTACGGGCGGGGCATCAGGTCGGTACGGCTGTCCAGGCTCTCGTTCTTGAACCGGGTGCGCAGGGCGGCCATGGCGGCGGAGTCGCCCTTGGTGAAGAGCAGGCCGACAGTGGTGACGTAGCTCTGGGTCGCGTCTGTGTAGGTGGCGCGCAGGAGGCGTTGGCAGCCGACCGGGGCGAGGGCCTTACGCAGCAGCGGGTCGAAGGCGTCGGCGCAGCCGGTGTCCGGGGCGACGGCTACGCGGGTCCAGGTGCGGTCGGCTCCGCCGGGTCCGGCGCCCTGGCCTTCGACGCTGGGCGGGAACAGCTGATCGACCGGCACGCTGTGCCACAGGCCTCCGGCCGCGGCGAACGCGCCGCCCGTGCCGCCCTCGCCTCCGTCGGTGAGGAGCCAACTCCCGGTCACGGCACCGCCGATCAGCCCGAGCCCGAGCACGAGGCAGGCTGCCGCCACGACGGTACGATTCCGCACCCGGCCCCCCAGCGGACGCGGCCGCGCCCGGTCGTCATATCCCTCCGGCTCCCCCAACGACACGAACGGCCGCCCCGCCGGCGCGCCCCAGGAGAACGCCGGGTCGGGCGAGAAGCCCCACCCAGCCACCGGCGGCGCGTCGGGCCGCGGCGGCACACCGCTCCGACCGGACTCCCCAGCGGACCCCGGACCCGCCGGCACCGGCCGCAGACGCGTGGTCCGCTCGGAAACGGTCTCGGTGGCAGGCATGGGGGGCGCCACCGGAGGCCGCGGGGCCTCAGCGGGCGCCGGGGCTACGTCGCGACGCCGCGGGGGCTCGGAAGGCCGCGGTCGCACAACCGACCGCCGCAAGCTGTCAGCAGGCGCCGGAGGCACGTCGGGGTGCCGAGGGGCCTCGGGAGGCAGCGGTTGGGCGCCGGGACGCCGCGGGGACTCGGCGGGGGCCGGGGGCGCGGCGGCCGAATGGCGCGGCGGCGCGGCGGGAGTCTCGGGTGCACCCGGGCGCCGCGACGTCTCGGCAGGCAACGGTTGCGCGACGGGACGCGTCAGCGCCTCTGCGGGCGCGGGGGGTTGGGCGGCCGGACGACGCGGGGGCTGTGCGGGAGCCGCGGGGGCACCCGGGCGGTGCGCGGGCTCGGCAGGCCCCCCGGATCCACTCGGACGGTGCGCGGGCTCGGCATTCGGCGACCGTACGCCCGGCCGGTGCGCGGGCTGTGCGGGAGCCGCGGGTGCACCCGGACGGTGCGCAGGCTCGGCAGGCGCCGCAGATCCGCTGGGTCGGTGCGTGGGCTCGGCGTTCGGTGCCGGTACGCCCGGATGGGGCGTCCGCGGTTGCTGTGCCGACCGTTGCGGTGCGGAGGGCTCCGGGTCTGTCGGGTGGGCGGTGGGGGGTGGGGTGTCCGGGAAGCGGGCGGAGGCACTCGGTGGGGGCGGTGGAGTGGTGGGGTCGGAGTCCTGGTGGGACGGGCCGCGCAGGTCGGTGAGGTGGGGCTCGGTGCTGGCGGGGGCGGATGCGCCGCGTCCGCGCGGTGCGCCGTGCGTCGGCGAGACCGGCGCCTCTGCAGACGTGCCGTTGGCCGGCGCCTCTGCAGACGTACCGTTCATCGGCTGCTCAGGGGATGACTGCCCGCCGGTCCCCGGGTGGTCGTAATCCGAGGGAACCGTGGGCGGCTGAGGTGGGCGTGGGGGTACGGAGGCGTGCCTCGCTTCCGTGCTCATGCACCCCCCGTTTCCTCGTGCCCGGGCCTTCCGCGGGCCGGAGTCGTTCCTGCGTGCGTGCGCGCAACTCTACGGGTTGCCCCCGGTCGAACGGGAACCGGTCCACGACGCCGGGGCATCTGCCCGGAACGTCCCCCTACCCTGCGGTAATCCAGTCTGGCAGGCTTCGTTCATGACTGCGCGCGCCCCCGACCGGGCCCGATACGACCGGGCCACCGCCCATCTCGACGCCCCTCTCGCGATCGTGGACCTGGATGCCTTCGACGCCAACGCGGAGGATTTGGTCCGCCGAGCGGGCGGAAAGCCCATCCGGGTCGCCAGCAAGTCCCTACGCTGCCGGGCCCTGCTCGAACGCGCCCTCGCCAGGGACGGCTTCGCGGGCATCATGTCCTTCACCCTCGCCGAGTCCCTGTGGCTGGCACGGTCCGGCTTCGACGACATCCTGCTGGCCTACCCGTCGGCGGACCGCGCCGGATTCGCCGAGCTGGCCGGTGATCCCAAGCTCGCCTCCGCGGTGACCGTGATGGTCGACGACCCGGCGCAGCTCGCGCTCATCGACGCGTCCAGAGACGGCGGGCGTGAAGTGGTGCGGGTCTGCCTGGAGTTGGACACGTCCCTGAAGCTGCTCGGCGGGCGCGTGCGGATCGGGGCGCTGCGCTCTCCGCTGCACTCCCCCGCCCAAGTCGCCGACATGGCCCGCACGGTGGCCCGCCGCCCCGGCTTCAAGCTCGTGGGGATCATGGCCTACGAGGGGCACATCGCCGGCGTCGGTGACGCGATCGCCGGGCGGCCGCTGCGCTCGCGTGCCGTCCGGCTGATGCAGGCCACCGCCCGCCGTGAACTCGCCGAGCGGCGGGCCGAGGTGGTGCGGGCGGTGCGGGCCGTGGCGCCCGATCTGGAGTACGTCAACGGCGGCGGGACCGGCAGTGTGCAGCACACCGCCGCCGAGGACGCCGTCACGGAGATCGCGGCCGGGTCGGGGCTGTATGTGCCGCGGCTGTTCGACAACTACACCTCGTTCAGCGGGCGTCCGGCCGCGCTGTTCGCCCAGCCCGTGGTGCGCCGGCCAGGCGTCGGGGTCGTGACCGTCCTCGGCGGCGGGTATCCGGCGTCCGGTGCGGCCGGGCTCGACCGGCTGCCCGTGCCGTATCTGCCGGAGGGGCTGCGCTACGACCCGCAGGAGGGGCCCGGCGAGGTCCAGACGCCGCTGCTCGGGCCGCCCGCCGACGATCTGCTGATCGGCGACAAGGTGTGGTTCCGGCATGCCAAGGCCGGTGAGCTGTGCGAGCGGTTCGACGCGCTGCAGCTGATCGAGGGGGACGCGGTGACGGCGACCGTACCGACGTATCGCGGCGAGGGGCTGACGTTCCTATAGCCCGTCATGTAGCCCTTCGTGCAGCTCGTCAGCCCCTCGGGCCGATGCTGCTGCCGGCCCCTCCGCCGCCGTCCTCGTCCCCGGTCACCTTGATTCCCTTGGTGATCCGGTCCATGTCGGACAGCGGCGGCCCGTCCGCGCCCGCGTCGAACACATAGCGGACGATGACCCGGGACTCCGGGCCGACGCCGCCCGGGAAGGCCAGCGACTGGACGTAACCGCCGGGCCCCTTGGCCGTGCTGACCTGCCAGCGCACGTAGTACCCGGCGCGGCCCGCCACCGCGACCTGCCCGGAGCCGACGAGCTTGTGTGACTCGATGCCGCCGAAGGGGTGCCGTCCGATGCGGTCGCGGTCGTAGGCGTCACCGGCCGCATCCTCGATGTCCCCCTTGGCCAGGGCTTCGGGGGACTTCTCGTCGGTGCCGGTGACCGTGCGGGAGATGACGACGCCGTGGCGGCAGACTCCGGCGTCGGCCGGGCACTCGTAGGTGCCGTCGGTGGTCATCAGGACGTCGGGATCGGCGACGTACTGGGGGCGGACCCAGCCGTCGATCAACGGCAGGGTGAGGCCGTTGAGTTGGTCGACGACCACGGCGGGGTCGTCGGCGGACGGCTCGCTCGTCGACGGGGACGGAGTCTGGCTGGTCGGTGCCTCGGCGGTGGGCGTCGCGATCGTCGGGTCGGCGATCGGGTCCGCGCCACCGCCGCCGTCGTCCCGGCCGAGGACGACCGCGCCGGTGACGATCGCGACGACGAGGACGACGGCCGCGCTGGTGACGGCGATGGCCTTGGCGCGTCCGGAGGCCCCGTCGGGGGACGGCACGACCGGCACCGGCGGCGCGGGGATCTCGGGCGGGCGCCGGTGCTCGGTCCAGGCCGTTCCGTCCCACCAGCGCTCCAGGTGCGGGCCGGACGGGTCCCGGTACCAGCCGGGCGGGGGCGTCATGCTCATATCCCGGCACTGTAGGGCGAGGCCTACAGCGGCGTGACGTACGCCCCCGAGATTCCGCCGTCGACGAGGAAGTCGGTGGCGTTCACGAAGGAGGAGTCGTCGCTGGCCAGGAAGGCGACCGCGGCGGCGATCTCGTCGGCCTCGGCGAACCGGCCGAGGGGGATGTGGACGAGCCGGCGTGCCGCCCGCTCCGGGTCCTTGGCGAACAGCTCCTGTAGAAGCGGGGTGTTGACCGGTCCGGGGCACAGCGCGTTGACGCGGATGCCCTCGCGGGCGAACTGCACGCCGAGTTCGCGGGACATGGCCAGGACGCCACCCTTGGACGCCGTGTACGAGATCTGCGACGTGGCCGCGCCCATCCGGGCCACGAAGGACGCCGTGTTGATGATCGACCCCTTGCCCTGGCGCCGCATGTACGGGATGGCCGACTTGCAACACAGGTAGACGGAGGTGAGGTTGACCTCCTGGACGCGCTTCCAGGCGTCCAGGCCGGTCTCCAGGATGGAGTCGTCGTCGGGCGGCGAGATGCCCGCGTTGTTGAAGGCGATGTCGACACTGCCGTAGGTGTCGTACGCCGTCTTGAACAGCGCCTCGACCTGCTCGGGGTCGGTGACGTCGACCTTCACGAAGATTCCGCCGACCTCCTCGGCGGCCGCCTTGCCGCGCTGTTCGTCCACGTCGCCGCAGACCACGTGCGCGCCCTCGGAGGCGAGGCGGCGGGCGGTGGCGAGGCCGATGCCGCTGCCGGCTCCGGTGATGACGGCGGTACGGCCGACCAGTCGGCGGCACACATTCTCTTCGGTCACTGTGCGGAGCCTTCCGTGCTGATGAAGACATTCTTGGTTTCCGTGAAGGCGGCCAGGGCGTCCGGGCCCAGCTCACGGCCGACGCCGGACTGCTTGAAGCCGCCGAAGGGGGTCCAGTAGCGGACCGCGGAGTGGGAGTTGACGGACAGGTTGCCCGCCCGGACGGCCTGCGAGACGCGCAGGGCGCGGCCCAGGTCGCGGGTCCAGAGGGAACCGGCGAGGCCGTACGGGGTGTCGTTGGCGAGGCGGACCGCGTCCTGCTCGTCGGTGAAGGGCAGCAGGACGGCGACCGGGCCGAAGATCTCCTCGCAGGCCGCCGCGGAGTCGTGCCGCTCGCCGGTCAGGACGGTCGGCGCGAACCAGAAGCCGGGGCCGTCGGGTGCGCTGCCGCGCAGGGCGGGGGCGCCCTCGGGGACGAACGACCGTACGCGGTCCAGCTGTTGACGGCTGATCAGCGGGCCCATCTGGGTCTGCTCGTCGGCGGGGTCGCCCACGACCACCGTGGACAGCGCGTCGGCGAGCAGGTCGCGGACCTCGTCGTAGACGGACTCCTGGACCAGGATCCGGGTGCGGGCGCAGCAGTCCTGGCCGCTGTTGTCGAGGAAGGAGAAGGGGTCGATCGCGCGCTTCAGGTCGGCGTCGGCGAAGACGATGTTGGGGCTCTTGCCGCCGAGTTCGAGGGTGACGGGCTTGACCAGGCGGGCGCAGCGCTCCATGACTTCGCGGCCGGTGCGGGTGGAGCCGGTGAACACGATCTTCGCCACGTCGGGGTGGTCGACGAGGGCGCGGCCCGCGATGTGGCCGTATCCGGGGAGGGCCTGGAACAGCCCCTCGGGCAGGCCTGCCTCCAGGGCGAGTTCGGCCAGGCGCAGCGCTGTGAGCGGGGTGGTCTCGGCCGGTTTGAGGACGACGGCGTTGCCCGCGGCGAGGGCCGGGAAGGAGCCCCAGGCGGCGATGGGCATCGGGAAGTTCCAGGGTGCGATGACACCGACCACGCCGAGGGGTTCCTGGAAGGTGACGTTCCAGCCGCCCGGTACGGGGATCTGCTTGCCGAGGAGTCGTTCGGCGCCGCCGGCCGCGTACAGCAGCAGGTCGCGGGCGTTGCCGGCTTCCCAGCGGGCGTTGCCGAGGAGGTGGCCCGCCTCGCGGACCTCGAGCTGGGCCAGCTCCTCGATGTGCGTGTCGACGACGTCGGCGAAGCGGCGCAGCAGCCGGGCCCGGTCGGCGGGGGCGGCGGCCGCCCAGGACCGCTGGGCTACGGCCGCGCGGGCGACGGCACGGTCCACGTCGGCCGCGTCGGCGGCGGGGACGGTGGCGACGACCTCCTCGGTCGCGGGGTTCAGTACTTCGAGTTCGTGCTCGGCGGACAAGAAGGGCCTCACAGACGTTCGAAGGAGCGGCGCAGCTCCCAGTCGGTGACCGCGGCGTCGAAGGCGTCCAGCTCGACGCGCGCCATGTTGCGGTAGTGCGCGACGACCTCGTCGCCGAAGGCCGCCTTGGCGATCGGGCTGTTCTCCCACAGCTCGGCGGCTTCGCGCAGGGTGGTGGATACGTGCTCGAAGTCGGCGGTGTAGGCGTTGCCGGGGCAGGGCTCGGGCAGCTCCAGCTTCTGCTCGACGCCGTACAGCCCGGCCGCGACCAGCCCGGCCACCGCGAGGTGCGGGTTGACGTCGCCGCCGGGCAGCCGGTTCTCGAACCGCATCGAGCGGCCGTGGCCGACGACTCGGAGGGAGCAGGTGCGGTTGTCGTAGCCCCAGGCGACGGCGGTGGGGGCGAAGGAGCCGGGCTGGAAGCGCTTGTACGAGTTGATGTTGGGGGCGTACAGGAGGGAGAAGTCGCGCAGGGCGGCCAGCTGTCCGGCGAGGAATTGGCGCATCACCTCGGACATGCCGCCGGGCCCCTCGCCCGGCATCACGTTGTTCCCGGCCGTGTCCGCGAGCGAGAGGTGGATGTGGCAGGAGTTGCCCTCGCGCTCGTTGTACTTGGCCATGAAGGTCAGGGACATGCCCTCCTGCGAGGCGATCTCCTTGGCGCCGGTCTTGTAGACGGCGTGCTGGTCGCAGGTGACCAGGGCCTCGTCGTAGCGGAAGGCGATCTCGTGCTGGCCGGGGTTGCACTCGCCCTTGGCGGACTCGACGGTGAGGCCGGCGGCCGCCATCTCGTTGCGGATGCGGCGGAGCAGGGGCTCGATGCGGCCGGTGCCGAGGACGGAGTAGTCGATGTTGTACTGGTTCGCCGGGGTGAGCCCCCGGTAGTGCGCGTCCCAGGCCTGCTCGTAGGTGTCCTTGAAGACGATGAACTCCAGCTCCGTGCCGACCTGGGCGGTGAGGCCGAGTTCGGCGAGGCGCTCCAGCTGGCGGCGCAGTATCTGGCGCGGGGCGGCGACGACCGGGGAGCCGTCGGTCCAGGCGAGGTCGGCGATCACCATGGCCGTGCCCTCGTTCCAGGGGACGCGGCGCAGGGTGCTCAGGTCGGGGTGCATGGCGAAGTCGCCGTAGCCGCGGTCCCAGGACGACATGGCGTAGCCGTCGACCGTGTTCATCTCGGTGTCGACGGCGAGGAGGTAGTTGCAGCCCTCGGTGCCGTGGTGGAGGACCTCGTCGAGGAAGAAGCGGGCGGCGAACCGCTTGCCCTGGAGCCGCCCTTGCATATCGGGGAAGGCCAGGACGACAGTGTCGATCTCACCGCCCGCGACGAGGGCGTGCAGCTCCTCGACGCCGAGCGGGGGTGTGCGGTCTGCCACGGGAAGGGCCTCCTTCGGGCTTCTGCGCGCTGGTTTCAGCCAGCCGAGAGCCATAAGGTATTGCGGAGAACCATTGCTTGGGAAGGGGGCACGGCCATATGTCGGTCGATCCCGACGGCACCACTCAGCAGGACGGGCTGACTCCGGTGCTGCGGCCGGTGCGCGCGGGCAACGGCTTCGAGGAGGCGCTGGAGCAGATCCTCCAGGTCGTCCGCCTCGGCCTGGTGCCCGGCGGCGAGCGGCTGCCCGCCGAGCGGGAGCTGGCGGAGCGGCTCGGCATCAGCCGGGTCACCCTGCGCGAGGTGCTCAAGGTGCTTCAGGACCAGGGGCTCGTCGAGTCACGCCGCGGGCGGTACGGCGGGACGTTCGTGCTGCCGCGCAAGGACGGCGGCGGCGAGGACGAGCTGCGGCGACGGGTCGCCGAGGTCGACATCGAGGACATGCTGCGTTTCCGTGAGGTGCTGGAGGTCGGCGCGGCCGGCCTGTGCGCCGCGCACGGCCTCACCGACGAGCAGACAGCCCGGCTGCGCGAGGCCCTCGCCCGCACGCAGGACGCTCCGCTGTCCGACTACCGCCGGCTGGACACCCTGCTCCACCTCACCCTGGCCGAGCTGTGTGGCTCACCGTCGCTGACCGCGCAGTACGCGGCGGTCCGGGCCACGGTGAACGACCTGCTGGACTGCATCCCGCTCCTCGTCCGCAACCTCGAGCACTCCCAGCGGCAGCACATCGCGATCGTCGAGGCGGTGCTGGACGGGGACGCGGACGGGGCGCGGGAGATGATGCGGGAGCACTGCGGGGGGACGGCGGCGCTGTTGCGGGGGTTCCTGACCTGAGGGCGGGCTTGCGGTCGGAGGATGATTACGGCAATGGTGTGAGCGCGATCCATTGAAGGGAGCGGGAGGACGTATGACCGGCAGGCCGTTGATCGGCATCAGTACGTATCTGGAGGCCGGGGCCCGCTGGGGTGTCTGGGAACTGGAGGCCGCGCTGCTGCCCGCCGGGTATCCGCGGCTCGTGCAGGCGGCGGGCGGGCTGGCCGTGATGCTTCCGCCGGACGAGCCTTCGCTGGCCGCGGCGGCCGTGGCGCGGCTGGACGGGCTGGTGATCGCGGGTGGGCCGGATGTCGAGCCGGTTCGCTACGGCGCCGAGCGCGACGCCCGGACCGGGCCGCCGGCGCGGGCGCGGGACGCGTGGGAACTGGCGCTGATCGAGGCCGCCTTGCGGGACCGCGTGCCGTTGCTGGGCATCTGCCGGGGGATGCAGCTGCTGAACGTCGCCCTTGGTGGCACGCTCGTTCAGCATCTCGACGGGCATGCGGAGGTGGTGGGTGTCTTCGGGCGGCACTCGGTGAAGCCTGTGCCGGGGACGTTGTACGCGGGTGTCGTGCCGGAGGAGACGGCTGTGCCGACGTATCACCATCAGGCCGTGGATCGGCTGGGGGACGGGCTTGTGGTGTCGGCGCATGCGGGGGACGGGACTGTGGAGGCGGTGGAACTGCCTGCTGGGGGGTGGGTGCTGGGGGTGCAGTGGCATCCGGAGATGGGGGGGGATCTGCGGGTCATGGGGGCGTTGGTGCGGGCGGCGGGGGGTTGAGCCCCCAGGGGCCCTCGCTCTGGTTTTTCGCCCCCGCCGCCCCTACCCGTCCCATCCCCCAGGGGCTTCGCCCCTTCGACCCCACCGGGGCTCCGCCCCTGGGCCCCGTTCGGGGGCCAGCCCCCGGACCCCCGCTCCTCAAACGCCGGAGGGGCTAGTTTTGCCTACCCCCTCGTCAGCGACAGCAAGTCCCTCGCCGGGCCCGTTGGGCGGTGGCCCGTTGGCCAGACTGCTCGGAGGTCTCTTGCGAGGGAGACCTTCTCCAGGGGGACGCGTACCAGGCGGCGCATCGACAGTTCCTCGCCTACCGCCAGCTCGCTGAGGACCGCCGGGCCCGCGCCGCTTACCGCTGCTGCCTTTACCGCCGTGGTGGAGGAGAGTTCGATCAGGGGTCTGGCGAGGCCGCCGAGGGCCGCGTCGAGGACCTGGCGGGTGCCGGAGCCCTTCTCGCGGAGGATGAGGGGGGTTGCCGCCAGTTCGGTCGCCGCCAGGGGGCTTCGGCGGCGGGCCCAGGGGTGGCCCGGAGCCGTGACGACGATCAGGTGGTCGTGGGCTATGACCACCGAGTCGAGGCCGGTCGGGACGGACAGGCCCTCTACGAAGCCCAGGTCGGCTTCGTCAGAGAGCAGGCGTTGTGCCACCGCTGCGGAGTTGCCCGCGTGGAGGGATACTGCCGTGTCTGGGCGGGCGGCGCGCAGGGCCAGGAGCCAGCCCGGCAGCAGGTATTCGGCGATCGTCATGCTCGCCGCGACCCTGAGGCGGGAGTCCCTTCGGTCGCGCAGTGCCTGGGCGCCCGCGTCGAAGGCCTCGGCCGCCTCGACGATTCTGCGTGCCCAGTCCGTCACCAGTGCGCCGGCGTCGGTCAAGCGGGAGCCGCGTGGGGAGCGGTCCACCAGCGCCACGCCCAGCTGGCGTTCCATCGAGCGGATCCGGCTGCTCGCCGCGGGCTGGGTGATGCCCATTTCGCGGGCCGCCCCGCCCAGGCTGCCGAGCCGTGCGACCGCCAGCAGCAGCTCCAGGGCTCCCAGGTCCGGCACGCGGTGGGCGAGGAGGGCCGGAGGGCGGTGGGGTTCTTCCGTGACGCTGCTCATAAGGTCAGTTTATGCCCTCATAGGTGCGTGCTCTCTGGTCGGCGGCCGTCCGCGGCGGCACGGTGACAGCATGGTCACCGCTGTCCAGCCCCTCCCCCGTGCCACCGCACGGCCCCCGCGCGTCCCGGCCGTCCGTCACCTCGGACCCAACTGGTACGCCACCGTCATGGGCACCGCCATCGTCGCCACCGCCGGCGCCGCCCTGCCCGCTCCCCTCTCCGGCATCCCTGGCCTGCGTACCCTCTGCGCCGCCGTCTGGGTCTTCTCCTTTCTCCTGCTCGCCGTCCTGCTCTGCGCCCGCGCCCTCCACTGGGTTCACCACCGCGATCAGGCCCGCGCCCATCTCCTCGACCCCGCCGTCGCGCCCTTCTACGGCTGCCTCGCCATGGCCCTGCTGGCCGTCGGCGGCGGTGCCCTCACCGTCGGACGGGACTGGATCGGGACGGACGCGGCGGTCGCGCTCGATGCCGTGCTGTTCACCGCCGGGACGGTGGTGGGGCTCGCGGCTGCTGTCGCCGTGCCGTACCTGATGGCCGTACGACATCGGGTGGAGCCGCATCAGGCCACGCCCGTATGGCTGTTGCCCGTCGTCGCGCCCATGGTGTCCGCCGCGCTCGGGCCGCTCCTCGTGCCGTATCTGCCGGCGGGGCAGGCTCAGGAGGCGCTGCTGCTCGGCTGCGTCGGGTTGTTCGGGGTCAGTCTTCTCGGGACGCTGCTCATGCTGCCGCTGGTCTTCGGGCGGCTGATCAGCGGGGGGCC
Source organism: Streptomyces sp. GESEQ-4 (assembly GCF_017948455.1). Classification (GTDB taxonomy): domain Bacteria; phylum Actinomycetota; class Actinomycetes; order Streptomycetales; family Streptomycetaceae; genus Streptomyces. Next base: position 268,726 of record NZ_JAFFSU010000007.1, on the reverse strand, counting down.
ATTGCCGCTCGCGCTCACGCCCACGCTCTTTCTCGTGCTGGGGCCGCTCGGGCAGTCCACCACCGCCGTCGGCCACTTCGCGGACGTGGCCCCCGGGGTCGTGCCCGCCCCGTACAGCGACGGGTTCGGGATCCTCGAGGTTGTGTACGGCGTGCCGGTGATGGGCTTCGCCCTGCTCTGGCTGGTCTTCGCCGCCGCCTGTGTGGTGCGTGCCCGGCGGGACGGGATGAGGTTCGCGATGACCTGGTGGGCGTTCACCTTTCCGGTCGGCACGTGTGTCACCGGCGCGGAGGCGCTGTCGCGGCGCACGGGGCTCGTCGCCTTCGAGTGGCTTGCGATTGGCTTGTACGTCGTCCTTGTCGTCGCCTGGGGCACGGCCGCCGTGTGTACGGCGCGCGGGCTGGTCAGCGGTGCGCTGCTCGCAGGGCCTCGGCCAGCACGCGTGGGGCCTCGGTCAGCGACGGGCCGTACCAGGTGAGGTGGCGTCCGTCGACCAGTGCGCAGGGCAGGTCCGGGAATGCCTCCGGGCCGTCGTCCGGCGTGAAGCGGTACGGCTCGTCCGGAAGCACCACCAAGTCGGGGGCCGCCGCGCACAGTTCGGCCACCGGGATGCGGGGATAGCGCTCGGGGTGGGTCGCGTACAGGTTGTCCACGCCGAGACGGGACAGTACGTCGCCCGCGAAGGTGTCCCGGCCCAGGACCATCCAGGGGCGGCGCCAGATGGGGACGACCGCCGTCGTGCGGGTCTGCGGGGCCGGGAGTGCGGACCAGGCCGTCTCCGCCTCGTCCAGCCAGCGCGGGCGGCTCTTCGCACCGCAGGCGGTCAGCATCCGGTCCAGTTCGCTGAAGGCCTGCGGCACGCTCCGCACCTCGGTGACCAGGACGGCGATGCCGCTGGAGCGCAGGGCCTGGAGGTCCGGTGCCTGGTTCTCCTCCTCGTTGGCCACGACCAGGTCGGGACGGAGCGCGGTGATCCGGCCGATCGCCGGGTTCTTGGTGCCGCCGACGCGGGGCACGTCCAGGTCCGCCGGACGGGTGCACCAGTCCGTGGCACCGACGAGGGTCCCCGGCAGTGTCAGGGCCACGGCCTCGGTGAGCGACGGGACGAGGGAGACGACCCTCACCGGCGCGGCCGGTCCCGGACCGCCTCGATGTGCTCGGCCACGGCGACGACGACCACCCGGGTGTCCGGCTCGGTGGCACGCCAGCGGTGCCGCACCCCGCCGGTGAGGTACAAGGTGTCGCCACGGCCCAGGCGGTAGGCGCGGCCCTCCGCCTCGATCTCCACCGCTCCGTCTGCCACGTACATCAACTGGTCATTGCGGTACTGGAATTCGCGGCCGGCGTCATGGTCGCCGGTGAACTCGGAGGCGTGCATCTGGTGGTGACCGCGCACCAGGGAACGCGTGCTGGGTTCCGGGCCCGGTTCGCACTCCGCGCGGACGACGTCGACGCTGCACGCCGGGTCGGCGGCGGCGAGGAGTTCCACGGCGGTGGTGCGCAGGGCGTCGGCCACCTTCTCCAGGGAGCTCCTGCTGGGGCGCGCGCGGTCGTTCTCGACCTGGCTCAGGAACGGGACCGACAGTCCGCTGCGCTCGGCCACGACGGCGAGCGTGAGGTCCAGCGCCCGGCGCCGCCGCCGTACGGCCGCGCCCACGCGAAGCGGTTGTTCTTTGTGGTCGCCCATAGCTCCGGCTCCCTCCTTCGCCCTGGCTCGTCGGTCCGCTGCCGGTGCACCGCCATCCGGGCGCACTCCTTCTGATGAGTTCTCTGCACCCTACGCATGTTCGGCAAACCGTTTCATGCGCCTGTCACATCACCGACACACAGAGTGCCAGGCGACCCGACAGTTCTCGCCAGTAGATCAGCTCTGCGGATTCTCCGGGCGCGGATTCCTCCTTAGGGGCGAAGAGTGCGGTGCTGTGCAGTTCAATGCGCGCGCGGCCCCGGGTGTTCCCGGGCCCGGGGGGAGACAGACAGAGAACGGCGCGCGCCCCGGTCCGTCAGGTGCCGGGGCGCGCGCCGGGTTCGAGTCCGCGGCTAGGCGGCCGGAGTCATCCGGTCCACCATGTCCGGGTGCTCCTTGAGCCAGGCGGCGACAGCCTCCTCCTCGTGGCCCTGTCCGCGGTCCTTGATCTCCTGCTCCAGGGTGCCGAGCTCGTCCTCGCTCATCTTGAAGTTCTTGATCCACTTCGTGAGCTGCGGGTACCGCTCGGGGAAGTCCTTGTTGGAGATGGTGCGGATGGTGTTGCCCTCGCCGAAGTACTTCTCCGGGTCGGCGAGCTTGGTCAGCTTGTACTCGCTGTACGCCCAGTGCGGCGACCACAGGACGACGGCGATCGGCTCCTGCTTGGCGTAGGCCCGCTTGAGCTCGGCCAGCATCGCGGGCGTGGAGCCGTCGACGACGTCGTACTCCTTGTCGAGGCCGTACCCGGGCAGGACCTTCGTCTTCAGGAGGTTCATCTCGCCGGTGCCCGGCTCGATGCCGATGATCTTCCCGTCGAAGGTGTCGGCCTTGCCCTTGAGGTCTTCAAGGGAGTCGATGCCCTTCACGTACGAGGGGACGGAGACTTCCAGTGACGTCGGCTCGTACCAGGTGCCCAGGTCGTGGAGTTTGTCCTTGCTCTTGTCCCAGTACTGGGCCTGGGCGTACGGCAGCCACGCGTCGAAGTTGAGATCGAGGTCGCCGGAGGCCAGGCCGGTGTAGACCGGGCCGACGTCCATCTGCTTGAGGTTCAGCTTGTAGCCGCGCCGCTCCAGGACGTTCTTCCACAGGTACGTGACGGCGATGTCCTCGTCCCAGGGGAACCAGGCCACGTCCAGGGGACGCTTCGCCTCGGCCGGGCTCGCGGTGCTCTGCACCGGGGCCATCTTGTCGACGACACCCGGGTTGGACTTCAGCCAGGTGCGTACGGCCTGCTGCTGCTTGCCCTGGCCGGCCTTGTTGATCTCCGACTCCAGGCTGGTGAGCTGTTCCTCGGTCAGCTTGAAGTTCTTCAGCCACTGGCCGACGACCGGGTTCTCCTGGGTGAAGCCCTTGCGCGCGAGGGTGTGCACGCCGTCGCCCGAGCCCCAGGCGCCCTTCGGGTCCTTGAGCTTCTTCAGCTTGTAGTCGCTGTACGCCCAGTGCGGCGACCAGAGCGTGACGACGATCGGTTCCTGCTTGTCGTAGGCGCGCTTGAGCTGGGCCAGCATCGCTGGCGTGGAGCTGTCGACGACCTTGTACTCCTTGTCGAGGCCGTACTCCTTGAGGACCTTGCTCTTGAGCAGGCCCATCATGCCGGCGCTGGACTCGATGCCGGTGATCTTGCCGCCGAACTCCGCGGCCTTGCCCTTGAGGTCGTCGAGGGAGTCGACGCCCTTCATGTAGGCGGGCACGCTCAGCTCGAGGGAGGTGGGGCCGTACCAGGAGCCCAGGTCTTCGAGCTGCTTGCCGTACTTCTTCCAGTACTGCTCGTGCGTGACCGGCAGCCAGGAGTCGGTCTGGAAGTCGATGTCGCCCTGGGCGAGCGAGGTGTAGAGCGGTCCGGCCTCGAACTGCTTGGTCTCCACCTCGTAGCCGCGCTGCTCCAGCACCTCCTTCCAGAGGTAGGTGGAGGCGACGCCCTCGTCCCAGGGGATGTAGCCGATGCTGAGCTTCTTGCCCTGGCCGACGTTGGTGCTGGAGGCGACCGGTTCGGACTTGTCGCCGCCGCCGAAGACGCCCATGCCGCCCGCGACGAGCGCGAGGACGACGACGCCGACCATGGCGACGGCCGGGCGGGGACGGTACGACCAGATCTTCAGGCCCTGCGCGGCACGCAGCCGGGCGGCGGCCCGGCGGCCGAGCGGCGAGACCTGGGTGCCCAGCGCGCTGGTCATGCGGTCGAGGTAGATCGCGAGGATCACGATGGCGATGCCCGCTTCGGCGCCCAGGCCGACGTTGAGCTGGCCGATCGCCTCGTTCACGTCACCGCCCAGGCCGTCGGCGCCGACCATGCCGGCGATCGCGGCCATGGACAGGCCGAGCATGATCACCTGGTTGACGCCGGCCATGACGGTGGGCAGCGCCAGCGGGAACTGGACCCGCATCAGGGTGTCGCGCGGGGTGGTGCCGAACGCCTCGGCGGCCTCGACCAGTTCCTTGTCGACCTGGCGGAGCCCCAGCTCGGTCATGCGGACGCCGGGGGCGAGCGCGAAGATCAGGGTGGCGACGATGCCCGCGGCGGCGCCGCTGCCGAAGAAGAGGATCGCCGGGATGAGGTAGACCATCGCCGGCAGCGTCTGCATCAGGTCCAGAGCGGGCCGTACGACCGCGCTGACCCGGTTCGAGCGGGCCGCCCAGATGCCCACGGGCACCGAGAGGACGAGCGCGATGACGGTGGCGACGAAGACGAGCGACAGCGTCATCATCGCGTTCTCCCACAACTCCAGGGAGATGATGAAGGCGAATCCCGCGAAGGTGAGGACGCCGGCGAGCGCGCCGCGCAGCCAGAAGGCGATCACCGCGAAGATGCCCGCAAGGAGCAGCGGCTCGGGCGCCTGCAGTACGGAGTCGACGCCCTCGTAGGCGCCGCGGAAGACTTCTTCGAGGAAGTCGAAGAGCCATCCCAGGTGGGTGGTGAGCCAGTCGACGGCGTCGTTGACCCAGGAGCCGAACTCGATCCTAGGCACCGGCCATCACCTTCTCTCCGCCCTTGTCGCGCGGGGAGTCGCACGGCGTTGGGGCCCCGCTCTCGTCACCGAGGAAGCCGACGAGCCGCTGCCGCGGTACGACGCCGACCAGCTTGCCCTTTTTGTCGAGCACGGCGACGGGGTGGGAGAGCCGGGCGCTGATCGCGCAGAGTTCGGCGAACGGGGTCTCGGGGGTTGCCGTCGCGCACTGGCAGTCGGCCTCGTCGCCGCGCAGCTCCGTGTCCATGACGGAAGACGCGGTCAGCACGCGGGAGCGGTCGACGTCCTTGGTGAAGGAGGCGACGTAGTCGTCGGCGGGGCGCACGAGGATGTCCTCGGCCGTGCCGATCTGGACGATGCTGCCGTCGCGCATGACGGCGATGCGGTCGCCCAGGCGCATGGCCTCGTTGAGGTCGTGGGTGATGAAGACGATGGTCTTCTTCAGGCGCTGCTGGAGCGTCAGGAGCTGGTCCTGCATATCGCGGCGGATAAGCGGGTCGAGCGCGCTGAACGACTCGTCCATCAGCAGCAGATCGGCGTCCGTGGCCAGGGCGCGGGCCAGGCCCACACGCTGCTGCATACCGCCGGACAGCTCGTCGGGCCAGGACTTCTCCCAGCCGGCCAGGCCGCACATCTCCAGCGCCTCGGTGGCGCGCTTCTCCCGCTCGGCGCGCGGCACTCCCTGGACGGCGAGGCCGTAGCCGGCGTTCTCCAGGACACTGCGGTGCGGGAACAGCGCGAAGTGCTGGAACACCATGCTGATCTTCTTCGCGCGGACCTCACGCAGTTCCCGGGCGCCGAGAGCGGTCAGGTCCTGTCCGTCGAACCGGACCTGTCCCGCAGTCGGCTCCAGGAGCCCGTTGAGCATGCGCAGCAACGTGGACTTGCCGGAACCCGACAGGCCCATCACAACGAATATCTGTCCGGGTTCCACGGTGAAGGACGCGTCGATCACGGCGGCGGTGGTGCCGTCGGCCCGCAGTTCGTCCCGGTCGGCGCCTTGCCGGAGCCGGTCGACTGCTTCGTCCGGTCGTCTGCCGAACACCTTGTACAGATGCTCTGCCTCAAGGGTTGATGACACGCGTTTCTCTCTGCTCGGGGGCCATGAAGGGGCGGCGTCGGCGCAAAAAGTTGAAATGCGCAACCGGCTTCGCTCCGAGGCGGCGCCTGCCCTTGCCTTGGCAGGTCAAACGCCCCAGTGGTCCAGTTCACAAGGCCTTTACCTACGCGCCGTGAGCGCAATGAGCTGGGCATACGGGTGATGCATCCGGGTGATTGTCGGTGGGGTACGGCATGATGGCGAGCCGTGATGGGACGACTGATGCTCCTCGACACCGCCTCGCTCTATTTCCGCGCCTATTTCGGCGTCCCGGACTCGGTGAAGGCTCCGGACGGCACGCCGGTGAACGCCGTGCGCGGACTGCTGGAGTTCATCGACCGACTCGTGAAGGACCACCGACCGGACGCTCTGGTGGCCTGCATGGACGCCGACTGGCGCCCGCAGTGGCGGGTCGACCTGATCCCCTCGTACAAGGCCCACCGGGTGGCAGAGGAGCGTGAGGTCGGCCCCGACGAGGAGGTCGTGCCCGACACGCTCTCGCCACAGGTGCCGGTCATCGAGGACGTCCTGGACGCGCTGGGCATCGCGCGCGTGGGCGTCAAGGGGTACGAGGCGGACGACGTGATCGGCACGTTCACCGCCCGCGCCACCGGCCCGGTCGACATCGTCACCGGCGACCGCGACCTGTACCAGCTGGTGGACGACGCGCGCGGGGTGCGGGTGCTGTATCCCATCAAGGGCGTCGCCTCTCTCCAGCTCACCGACGAGGCGTGGCTGCGCGAGAAGTATGGCGTCGACGGGAGGGGGTACGCGGATCTGGCGACGCTGCGCGGGGACCCGAGCGACGGCCTGCCCGGCGTGCCCGGCATCGGCGAGAAGACGGCGGCCAAGCTCCTCACCGAGTTCGGGGACCTGGCCGGGATCATGGCCGCGGTCGACGACCCGAAGGCGAAGCTCACCCCGTCCCAGCGCAAACGGCTCGACGAGTCGCGGCCGTACGTCGCGGTGGCGCCGACGGTCGTGAAGGTCGCGGACGACGTCCCGTTGCCGGACGTGGACACGACCCTGCCGAAGACGCCGCGCGACCCGGCGGCGCTGGAGAAGCTCGCGACGCGCTGGGGTCTGGGTGGATCGCTGAAGCGGCTGTTGACGACACTCGATACCTGACAGGCACCGTCGTGTGATGCGTGCCATATCGGCGTGAAGCACCCAAGAATTATTCACGCGCGAGGTGTTAACTGGGGGGAAGTGCTAACTTAGGTAAACCTAAGCTAAGGGAACAGGGAGGCCGTCATGGCAGAACGTCCGGCCCGCCAGCCGCGGAAGCCCCACGCCGCACAGGTCGTGCGTACCGAACGGCTGACCCCCCATATGCAGCGGGTCGTACTCGGCGGCGACGGGCTCTCCGACTTCGCGGCGGACACCTGCACCGACCACTATGTGAAACTCCTGTTCCCGACCGGCGGCGCGACCTACCCGGAGCCCTTCGACCTGGAGCGGATCCGGGCCGAGTTCCCCCGCGAGCAGTGGCCGGTGACGCGGACGTACACCGTGCGGCACTGGGACGCGGAGCACCGCGAGCTGACGCTGGACTTCGTCATCCACGGCGACGAGGGGCTGGCCGGGCCCTGGGCGATGCGGGTGCAGCCCGGTGAGACCGTCCGGTTCATGGGTCCTGGTGGCGCCTACGCGCCCGACCCGGGCGCCGACTGGCATCTGCTCGCCGGTGACGAGAGCGCGCTGCCTGCCATCGCCCGCTCCCTGGAGGAACTGCCCGCCGGCGCCAGGACTTTCGCCTTCGTCGAGGTCTCCGGCCCCGAGGAGGAGCAGAAGGTCGACTCCGACGTGGAGATCGTCTGGCTGCACCGCGGGGACCGGCCCATCGGCGAGGCGCTGGTGGAGGCCGTACGGGCGCTGGAGTTCCCGGAGGGCCGGGTGTGCGCGTTCGTGCACGGCGAGGCGGCCTTCGTGAAGGAACTGCGCGCCCTGCTGCGGGTCGAGCGGCAGATCCCGCGCGAGGACCTTTCGATCTCCGGCTACTGGCGGCTCGGTCACAACGAGGACGGCTGGCAGGCGGCCAAGCGGGAGTGGAACGCGCGCATCGAGGCGGAGCAGGAGGGTGCGGCGCCGGCCGCGTGACAACGGACACGGACCAGGGCGGCCCGCGCGTCGAAGGCGCGGGCCGCTTTTCGCGGTCTCGGACCGACCGGTAGTGGTGTCTCGGACCGACTGATAACTGATAGTGGTCTCAGACCGACCGCTGGTACGACCGGAACGTCCGGATCGACAGCCACACCGCCGCGACCGCCAGGGCCAGCAGCGCGCCGCCGCGGCTGAATACGTCGCCCCAGTCGGGGTGGTCGGACAGGGCCGAACGGCCCGCCACCATCGCCCAGTTGAGCGGGTTGAAGTCGGCGATGTGCCGCATCCAGCCCGGCATCTGGGACGGCGCCATGAAGGCGCTGGACAGGAAGGTCAGCGGCAGCAGCAGGAACGTGTTGATGCCGATGATCGACTCCCGCTCCCGCACCAGCATGCCGAGCGCGTTGGACAGCGCCCCGAAGACCGTGCCCAGCAGCACGGAGGCGAGGACCAGGACCGCGATGCCGCCGACGCCGCCCGGGTATTCGGCGCCGCCCAGCAGGCCGAGCAGCACGATGATGACCGACTGCAGGGCGGTGACCAGGCCGTTGTTGACGACGTTGCCGTTCATCAGCGCGGCCCGGCTGACCGGCGTGGTCAGGAAGCGGTCGAGCGTGCCGCGCTGGATCTCCTCCAGCGTGCCCATGCCCGCCCACAGGTTGGAGCCGAGCGCGCTCATCACTACCACGCCGGGCACCAGGTAGTCGAGGTACGAGGTGGTGCCGAAGCCGCCCAGTTCCACGACCTTCTTGAAGAGGCCGCCGAACAGGAACAGCCAGATCACCGGCTGGATGAGCGTGATGATCGCGTACGCGGGCTGGCGGGCGAACACCATCAGCTGACGCTGAGTCATGTACCAGGTGTGGGATACCACCGCGCTCATCGCACACCTCCGGCCACGAGAAGGTCGCCGGCGCTGTCGGCCTCGGAGTAACGGCGGCCCGCGTACCGCAGATAGACGTCGTCGAGGGAGGGACGCGCGACCGTCGCGGCGGCGACGCCGACCCCGGCGCGTTCCAGTGCCCCCAGCAGTGCGGGCATCGCCGCCGCCCCGTCGTCGGCGCGGGCACTGATGCGGTGCCCGTCGACCACCACCTCGTGCACGCCCGGCAGAGAGCCGAGGGCGCCCTTCAGCAACGTACGACCGGCTTCGCCGACTTCGGCGCGCAGTTCCAAGTGGACCGCGTCGCCGCGGAGTTCGCCCTTGAGGGAGTGCGGGGTGCCCTCCACGACGATCCGGCCGCGGTCGACGATCGCGATGCGCTCGGCCAGCCGGTCGGCCTCTTCGAGGTAGTGGGTGGTGAGCAGGATGGTCAGGCCCTCGTCGCCGGCGAGACGGGCGATCTCGTCCCACATCGCGGTGCGGGCCTCCGGGTCGAGCCCGGTGGTGGGCTCGTCGAGGAAGAGCACCTCGGGCCGGTGCACCAGGCCGAGGGCGACATCGAGGCGGCGTCGCATACCGCCGGAGTAGCCCTTGACCGGGCGGCGCGCGGCGTCGGCGAGCTTGAACCGCTCCAGCAGCTCGTCCACGCGGCGGCTCAGCGCGGCGCCCTTCAAGCCGTAGAGCCTGCCCTGGAGTTGAAGGTTCTCGCGGCCGGTGGCGACCGGGTCGGCGCCGGAGTTCTGGGCGACCACTCCGATCGCGCGGCGCACCCGGTCCGGGTGGCGCAGCACATCGTGCCCGGCGACGGTGGCCGTGCCCGAGTCGGGGCGGGCCAGAGTGGTGAGGATCTTGACGGTGGTGGACTTGCCGGCACCGTTGGGTCCGAGCAGGCCGAAGACGGTGCCGGGCTCGACGGTGAGGTCCATGCCGCGCAGGGCGGTGACGTCACCGGGGTAGGTCTTGATCAGTTCGCGCGCCTCCACTGCGGGCGCGCGCGTAGCGCTGCTACTCATCACGACAGCTCTCCTGATTGAGCGGATGTACGGGAATCCGCGAACGCGGACTGACGACCGATCCGCGTGAAGAGCGCCGGGCTATCCTGGGTGTGCCGCACCTCGATGGCCCGGCTGCGCCCCACGGCGGAGTCGGTTCGGGGTTCGTGACCCTGGCGGGGCTGCTGCAACAGCCCGGCCGGGGTCCTTTTCGTTACGTCCTTACATGAACTGTTACGTCCTTACGTGAACTCCGGTGGCCACTCCCCCGTTTCGTGGTAGTGCCGCCATGCTTCGGCGCCGGGCATCGAGCCCTTCCTGAGCTCGTCGAGGAAGCCGCGGACCCACTCGGCCTGCGCCTCGACCAAGTGCAGTTGGTACTCGACCTCGACGAGGAACAGCCTCGGCAGCGTCTCGTAGAGCTTCTCGAGCGCTCCCCGGCCACTCGCCACCTGCACCTCCAGCGAGCTCAGTCGCATCTCCAGGAGCCGCACCACCTCGTCGGGAGGCAGTGCCGCCATCAGCGAGAGCGCCGTCTCGAAGATCGGGTACTCCTTCGCCGGGATGGCGAGCAGGTCGGACAGCCACTCGGCCATCTCCTCGCGCCCGGCATCGGTGAGCCCGTAGACCGTGCGCTCGGGGCGGTTGCCCTGGCGTTCCACACCGGTCACCTCGACGAAGCCGTGCTTCTCGAGGTTCTGCACGACGGTGTAGAGCGAGCCGTAGTTGGTCTTCGTACTGGCGTCCTTGCCCTGGCTGCGCAGGGTCTGGGCGATCTCGTACGGATGCATCGGCTTCTGCCAGAGGGTCGTCATCACGGCGAGCGCCAACGGATTGCTGAGCTTGCGACGCTTCCTCGCCATGATGACCACCTCGCTTCCGAATATCCGTGGCCGAACATATCGCGACCCGAGACAGAGCGCAACACACACGATGTATCGCGATTTTGCGCAGCAGGCAAGGGCGTGAGTAAGTGGGCTCGTCGTGGACATGCCGACGTGACGCACCCGAAACAGGCACTCCCTAATTTCTGTCACCCGACAGGAACTCCGCCCCTTCTCCGCCGAAGGCAGGTGCCGCCGTGGCCTCCCCCTCTGGAACCCCCTCCGACGTACGTTCCGATCCCCCGGAGTCCTCCGACGACCGCGGCCTCGCCGCGTTCGGCTACCGCCAGGAGCTGCACCGCAGCCTGGGCGAGTACGCCTCGTTCGCGGCCGGGTTCTCCTTCATCTCCGTACTGACGACCGTCTTCCAGTTCTTCGCGTTCGGGTACGCGTTCGGCGGCCCCGTCTTCTTCTGGGCCTGGCCGGCGGTGCTGATCGGGCAGTTGCTGGTGGCCGCCTGCTTCGCGGAGCTGGCGGCGCGCTATCCGATCTCGGGCGCGATCTATCAGTGGTCGTCGCGCCTGTCGAACCTCACCTTCGGCTGGTTCGCCGGCTGGATCATGGTGATCGGGCAGATCGTGGTGGTCGCCGCGGCGGCGCTCGCGCTGCAGGTGGTCCTGCCCGCCATCTGGTCCGGCTTCCAGCTGATCGGCGACGACCCGGCACCCACCTCGGCGAGCGGCGCGGCCAACGCGGCGCTCTTCGGTGTGCTCCTGCTGGCCCTGACGACCTTCGTGAACGTCCTCGACAACCGAGTGCTCTCACTGGTCAACCGCGTGGGCGTCACCGCAGAGATCATCGGCGCCGTCCTCATCATCGTCCTGCTGTTCACCCACTCCGAGCGCTCCCCCGGCATCACCTTCGAGACCGGGACCGCGGCCGAGTCGGGTCTGGTGGGGGCGCTGCTGGTGGGCTCGTTCACGGCGGCGTACGTGATGATCGGGTTCGACAGCGCGGGCGAGATGAGCGAGGAGACGCGCCAGCCCCGGCGTACCGCGCCCCGCACGATCCTCACCGCGCTCGCCTCGGCCGGCCTGCTCGGCGGCCTGATCATCCTCGGCGGTCTGCTGGCCGCGCCGAGCCTCACCGACGGCCGCCTCGGGGTCGAGGGCTTGAGCTACGTCCTCACCAGCAGCCTCGGCGACGGAGTCGGGCGGGCCCTGCTCGCCGACGTGGTGGTGGCGATCACCGTCGCGACGCTGGCCATCCAGACGTCGGCCTCCCGCATGCTGTTCTCCATGGCCCGCGACGGCCAGCTGCCCTTCGCCGGTCGCCTCGCGAAGGTCAACCCACGCACCGGCATGCCCGTGGCGCCCGCCCTGGTGGTCGGCGTCCTCGCGGCCGCCCTGCTGCTGCTCAACTTCGGCTCCCCGGAGGCGTTCCTGGCCATCGGCACCACCTGCATCGTGATGCTCTACCTCGCCTACGCCATGGTCACCGGCCCCATGCTCGTCCGCCGCCTGCGCGGCGACTTCCCGTCCGGCGGCACCGACGAACAGGGCCGCCCCCTGTTCTCCCTCGGCCGCTGGGGCATCCCGGTCAACGCGCTCGCCCTGCTCTACGGCCTGTTCATGACGGTCAACCTGGCGTGGCCGCGGGCCGCGGTGTACGACCCGGCTGGCGGGCACTGGTACTTCCAGTGGTTCACGGTGCTGTTCCTCGGGGTGACCCTCGTGGTCGGTGTGGCCTACCGGATCCACAAGAGCCGGACGGCGGCCGAGGTCTCGTACGCTTGACCGGGTGAGACGTAAGGCGCGGATCCCGTCCTCGCCGTTGCCTCAGCGCGACGGGGTGGATGCGGTGCGGGTGCGGCTGCCGCTTGAGGAGTCGTGGGGCACGGTGCGGGAGCATCTGGTGGAGCGGCTGTCGGGGGCGGGGGCCGGGGTCGTCGACGGGATGTTCGGTGACGGGCTGTTCGTGGGGGCGGACGGTCGGGCCGTGGCGCCGGACGCGCCCTATGTGCCGGGGATGTTCGTGTGGTTCCACCGGGAGCTGCCGGACGAGGTGCGGGTGCCGTTCCCGCTGGAGGTCGTGTACCGGGACGAGCACATCGTCGTCGTCGACAAGCCGCACTTCCTGGCGACGACGCCGCGCGGCAGCCATGTCGCCGAGACCGCGCTCGCCCGGCTGCGGCGGGAGCTCGGCATCGAGACGCTGGGCGCCGCACACCGGCTCGACCGGCTCACCGCGGGGCTCGTCCTGTTCACCGTGCGGCCCGGGGAACGCGGGGCGTATCAGACGCTGTTCCGCGACAGGCGGGTGCACAAGGAGTACGAGGCCGTGGCGCCGTACGATGCGGGGCTCGCCCTCCCCCGGACCGTACGCAGCCGGATCCTCAAGGAGCGCGGGGTACCGGCCGCGCGGGAGGTCGAGGGCGAGGTGAACGCCGTCAGCCGTGTCGAGCTGCTCGACCGGCGTGCGGACGGGCTGGGGCGGTACCGGCTCACGCCCAGCACCGGGCAGACGCATCAGCTTCGCGTCCACATGAGCGCGCTCGGGGTGCCGATCCTGGGCGATCCGCTCTACCCGAAGGTGACCGCCCCCGTGCCGGCCGATGACTTCCGGCGCCCGCTCCAACTCCTGGCGCGGTCACTGGAGTTCACCGATCCGGTCACGGGGGTCGAGCATGCGTTTCGCAGTGGGCGGGTGCTGGAGGCGTGGGCTTCCTACGGCACGTGGTGCTCCGCTTGAGGCACGGTTCGGCAGCGCCCCGAAGGGGCGCGGGGCTGTATCGATATGCGGCTCCGCCGCGTGGGCGCGACCAGCCCCCACCGCCCCGCAGCCCGCACGCAGCCCGAGCAAACCCGAACGCCGCCCGATCAGTCGCCGCGCCACCAGCGCAAGAAGCGACGCCAGGCGCTGGGGCGAGGGGCTGGCTCGGCGGGGAGCGGAGGCACCGGCAGGGGTTCCGGGGCGGGGGGCGGGACGACCGGTGCCGGTGCGGGCGCAGGCGGCGCCGTGCCGATCTGCCACGTGTCCCGCTGTTGCGGAATGGGCGCGTGGCTCGGCTTCTGCATCACGTCCTGTTGCGGCTTGGGCTCGAAGCGGACCGGGAGTTCCACGAGGTGGCGGGAGGCGATCGACTCCGTCCACTGCAACTCGTCCTCCTCGCAGTCGAGTCGGACGTCCGGCAGCCGCATCAGCAGCGCGTCCACGCCGACGTCGGCGATGGCGCGGCCGAGGTCCTGGCCGGGACACTCGTGCGGGCCGCCGCCGAAGGCGAGGTGGGAGCGGTTGCCCTGCATGTTGGCGGACAGGTCGGGGCGTACCCGCGGGTCGACGTTGCCCGGGGCGGGGGCGAAGAGCAGTCCGTCGCCCTTGCGGATGCGCTTGCCGCCCAACTCCGTGTCGTGCTTGGCGAAGTAGCCGAGGACGGTGCTGAACGGCGGCTCGTCCCACAGGGACTGCTCGACCGCCTCCGGCACGGTCATCTGACCGCCGTTGAGCTGGGCGAGGAAGCGCGGGTCGGTGATGACCATGCGCAGCGCGTTGGACAGCAGGTTGACGGTGGCCTCGTAGGCGGCGAAGAGCACGAGCCGCAGGTGTTCGCGGACCTCGTCGTCGGTCAGCCGGGCCGGGTGGGTGATGAGGTGGCTGGCGAAGTCCTCCTGCGGCTGGGCACGGCGGGCGATGGTGAGCCGGCTCAGCGCGTCCATGACGTAGGCGTGGCTGGCGATCGCGGTCTCGGTGCCCTTGAGCGCGTCACGGGCGGCCTGCACCATCGTGTCGTCGTACTCCTCGGCCATGCCGAGGACTTCGCACATCACGGCCATCGGCAGGTGCTCGGAGAACTGGCTGACCAGGTCGGCCTTGCCCTTCTCGCAGAACTCGTTGACCAGGCGCTGGGTGTAGCGGTTGATCTGCCGGCGGATGCCGCGGTGGTCGATGGTCGACATGGCGCCGGTGACCGCGCTGCGCAGCCGCTGGTGCTCCTCGCCCTCGGCGTGGGCGCAGATGGGCTGCCAGGCGATGTGCGGCATCAGCGGGTGGTCGGGCTTGATCATGCCCTCCACGAGCGGGGTCCAGATGCGGCTGTCCCGGCAGAACTGTGAGGGCGTACGCACCATGTGCAGGTTCTCGGTGTGACCGAGGACGATCCACATCGGCACGTCGTCGTGGAGCAGCACGGGTGCCACCGTGCCGTGCTCGTCGCGCAGTTGCTCGTAAAGATCACTCAGGTCCGCCGCCTCGGGACCGTAGAGCCGGTGCAGTCCCCGGGGACCGGTGCCGTGGGCGGGGCAGCCCGGGGGCGGGCCGGTGATCGGGTCGTGCGTGCCGGTCCGGGAGTGGGGTTCAGGCGTCACAGGGGTCGCTCCGAAAAAGGTTCCGATGTGTTGGGGAGTGGCGCATACGACGGTCAGGTGAGCGCGCCCGTCATCGCGAGCGAGTGCAGGAAGCGCATCAGGGTCATGAGGGTGTCCCGGCTGGAGGCCCGGCGGCGTGCGTCGCACTCCACGATGGGGATCTCGTCGGGCAGGTCGAGCGCGGCACGCAGATCCGCCATGGGGTAACGGGGCGCGTCCGGGAAGGAGTTGACGGCGACGACGAAGGGCACGCCGCGCTCCTCGAGACGCCCTATGACGTCGAAGCTGACCTCGAGCCGACGGGTGTCGATGAGCACGACGGCGCCCAGCGCGCCTTCGAACAGGCCGTTCCAGAGGAACCAGAAGCGTTCCTGGCCGGGGGTGCCGAAGAGGTACAGCACCAGTTGGTCGGTGATGCTGATGCGGCCGAAGTCCATGGCCACGGTGGTGGCCGTCTTGGTGTCGGAGCCGTAGTTGTCGTCGACTCCGATACCGGCCTGCGTCATGGTCTCCTCGGTGGTCAGCGGTCTGATCTCGCTGACGGAACCGACCATGGTCGTCTTGCCGACGCCGAAGCCGCCGACGATCACGATCTTCACCGCGGCCTGGGCCGTGTGCGGCAGGTGGTCCGCGGTGCGTGGGCCCGGGACCGTGTCAGAGCTTTTGAAGTCCATGCATCACCGCTTCGAGGAGGTTCCGGTCGGCGATCGACTGCCGCGCGATCGGGGCGCGCGCCTGTACCAGGTCGGCCGCCAGCATCTCGGTGACCAGCACCGTCATCACGCTGAACGGCAGGCTGAGGTAGGCCGAGAGCTCGGCCACGGACAGCGGGGCGGTACACAGCCGGAGCAGCGCCGTCTGCTCGGGCGTGGCGGAGAGCGGCGGGTCGGCGCACGCCACGATCAACGTGACCAGGTCGAGGTCGGCGCGGGCGCCGTCCTGGCCGGAGATCACATACAGCCGCTCGATCTTCTTGGGCCCTTTCCCCTCGCCGCCCTTGGGCATCGGGGGCAGGGGCGGGGGTGGTGCTGCCGCTGTGGGGAATCGCCGCCGGCGTTGCGGAGGAGTCATACGGTCTGCCCGTTGCGCCTGGGCGGACTGGTGAGATGGGCGCCGATGCGGATGACCAGGTCGCTCATGCGGTTGCTCATCAGTCCGGGCTCGGCGAACGTGTCGGACAGCACCGCGAGATAGGCGTTGGGTCCTGCGGCCATCAGATAGAAGTAGCCGCCGTTGATCTCGATGAGGACCATCTTCATCTTGCCGTCGCTGTCCGGGATCTCCTGGGCGACCGCACTCGCCAGGCTCTGCAGGCCCGCGCAGGCGGCGGCGACGCGGTCGGCCGCGTCCGGGTCGCCGCCGTGGCGGGCGATGCGCAGGCCGTCGGCGGAGAGGACCACGATCATCTCGATGCCCGGTACTCCGTCGGCGAGATCCTTGAGCATCCAGTCGAAGTTGGCGCGCGATTGGATCACTTGAGGTCTCCCTCGTCGTCGGCCGGGGCATGGGCCGGCTCGTTGTTCGGCTGGGTGGGTGCGGTGGGGTCCTGGTCGCGCTTGAGGCCGTTCCAGAACGCCTCCACCCACTGCCCGGGTGCGGGCTCGTCCTTCTCTTCCGGTTCGGGCTCGGGCTCCCTGGACCAGACGGTGGGCTGGCCGGCCTCGCGGGCTGCGGCCTCGGCGCGCTCGAAGGCGGCCTGCTGGGCGAGGCGCTCGCTGAGCGGGATCTGGACCCGGCGGCGGCGCTGCGGCAGGCCCTGGGCGGTCCACTCGGTGACCACGGGGACGTCGTCCTCCATGGAGACCGACGCGGGGATCTTGGGGCTGGTGGGGCGGCGCCGCTTCTCCTTGCGCTTGGGCCCTTCGATCGCGCCGAGTTCGGGCTTGGGCGCGCCGGCCGCGCCGATGCCGTGCGCGTAGGCGGTGGCGATCTCGTCGGTGATCATCTCGCGCGGGACGATCATGACGGCGCGGACTCCGCCGTAGGCCGAGGTACGCAGCGAGACCTGCATGTCGTACCGCGAGCAGAGCCGGCCGACGACGGCGAAGCCGAGGCGTGGGCTCTCGCTGAGGTCCTGGAGGTCGCTGGCGGTCTTGGCGCGTTCCAGCATGCCCTCGACCCGGGCGCGGGACTCCTCGCTGAGGCTGACGCCGGCGTCCTCGATCTCGATGGCGACGCCGGTCTGCACCTCGACGGCGTTGACGTGCACCTTGGTCTGGGGCGGCGAGTAGCGGGTGGCGTTGTCGAGGAGTTCGGCCGCCGCGTGGATGACCGGTTCGATGGAGATGCCGCGGATGTTGACCTTGGCGATGGAGTCCAGCGAGATGCGCCGGTACTCGAGGATGCGGGACATGGCGCCGCGCAGCACGCTGTACAGCGGCACGGGCTCGGGCCACTGGCGGCCGGGGCGGCCACCGCCGAGGACGGAGATGGAGTCGGCGAGCCGGCCGATCAGTGCGGTGCCGTGGTCGATGCGCAGCAGGTCGTCGAAGACCTCGGGGTTGCGGCCGTGGTCCTCCTCCATCTCCCGCAGTTCCTTGTTCTGCTGGTGGACGATGGCCTGGACGCGGCGGGCGATGTCGACGAAGGAGCGCTGGGCGGAGTCGCGCAGGGATTCCTCGTAGTCGACGACCTCGAGCATCGACTTGATCAACAGCCGCTGTGATTCGGGGAGTTCGCGGTAGGACGGGTCGATCTTGCCGAGGTCGCGCATCACCTCGAAGACGGCGTTGCCACAGCGCAGCCGGTAGATGGCGGCGGGCACGATCTCCTTCGCGAGGCGGCGCACCTCGTCGTCGTGGGAGGCGATGCGCTGTTCCAGATACGCGCCGTGACGGGCGTGCTCCGCGTGCACGTCCCGCAGGATGCGGCCGCGGCGCACTGCTTCGGCTGCCGTTCCGAGCACCAGCAGTGTGGCGACGGTGCCGCACAGGCCGATGGCCGGCCGGGCCGGGCCGGTCACCAGGGCGACGGCGGCTCCGGTCGCCGCGGCCATTGCTATGGCGGGCAGCAACAGCAGGCGCTTGTACGGCAGTTCACGTCGACGAGGTGGAGAGGCGGGAGGAGTGTGAACGCTCACCATGTAGGCCCTCTGAAACGAATCGGCGGGGTGTCGGGGGAGCTTGCGGGGGGTACGTCTTGGAGGTGTCGGGATCTTCTGCATGTTTGGGAACAAGCGCACGAATATGTGCCAACTCGGTGCGCTGCGGGCGAGCTTAGTCCGACCGGATCATCGCTGTGTCATATTCAGCAAGCACCTGAAATGGGGCGTGAGGCAGGAGTAATCTCGGCCTCATTTACACGCTCAGAGATCTTTCGCACACGCTGTGTCACGGCGTACGGCCGTACGAAGAACACTCCCCGTGACGGGTGAAGATCGGCTTCCGTGGGCGGCGCTCAGATCCCGGCGATCCGCAGCGCCGCGTCCGCCGTGGCCTCGGCGAACACCGAGACAGGGCGCTCGGGTTCGGAGCGGTGGACCAGGATGACGCCCTCGATCAGCCCGAACAGCAGATCCGTCCGCAATTCGAGCTCGCTCTTGGCGAGTTGGCCGCCGACGGCCGTGGCGGCGAGCAACTGCCGGTAGGCGTCCTTCAGATGCGCACGCACGGCATGGAAACCGGCGAACCGCTCGGCCCGCACCTCCGGCAGCAGGTACAGGCCGCCGAGATTGTGCGGGCCGCCGCACAGCAGCTCCACGTCGGCGCGGCACAGCTCCCAGAGCCGGTCCTCGGCCGGGGCGGTGTCGTCGGCGAGCAGTTCCCGCGCGTAGGCCAGCGACGGGGTGACCGTGGACTCCAGGAGCGCGGCGAGCAGCTCTTCCTTGCCGGAGACGTAGTGGTACATGGACGCCTGCCGCATGCCCGCGCGCTCGGCGACGGCCCGGGTCGTGGTGGCCGCGTAGCCGCGGGTGGTGAACAACTCGGCGGCGGCGGCGAGGAGTTCGTCACGCGGCTCGAGCCCGCTGTCGGGCCGCCGCTCGGCCCGCGGTCTGCCGACGCGTCGTCCCCTGCTCGTGCCCATCCGTCGATCCTCGCATATTGACGCAGGTCGCGATCTCTGTGAGGAATCGGTAACCGGGCGGCAGCATCCGGGCAATGCCGGTGATGCGCCCCGTGCCTAATTTCTGTCGGGCGACAGAAATCAAAGACACCGGAGCCGGAGGTCCGCGATGACACCAGGGAAGGCAACAGCGACCACGTACGGAGCCCGTGCGCACGCACGCGCCCAGGAGGGCACGCGCACCGAGGCCATGCCCGTCGTCCCGGCCACCGACTGGCCCGAGCCGCCCCAGGAAGCGGGCCGGCTGGTGTGGGCGGAGACGGTGGCGGGCGGCAACTACACGCACCGGGTGCTGGCCCGCGGCACCGAGCTGCGGCTGACCGATCTGCGCGGCGACGCCTGCGCGCATCTGCTGCTGTACGTCGCCGACCGGCCGTGGGAGCGGCTGAACGTCGCCGACACGGTCAAGGTCCAGTGGAACGCCTACCTCGGCGAGGGCCTGCTGCTCCTCTCCGACCAGGGTCGTGTCCTCGCCTCGCTGATCGCCGACACCTCCGGGCGGCACGACGCGCTCTGCGGCACCTCCACCCTCGTACGCAACATCGAGCGGTACGGCGACGGCGCCCCGCAGTCCGGCTCGCCGGCCGGACGTGAGCTGTTCAAGCTGGCCGCCGCGAAGCACGGCCTCGCACCGCGCGACCTGCCGCCGTCGCTGTCGTTCTTCCAGGGCGTGGAGGTGCGCGAGGACGGCGCGTTGGACTTCACCGGCTCGGCCGGCCCCGGCGGCAGTGTGACACTGCGCGCCGAGCAGGACGTCACCGTGCTCATCGCCAACGTGCCCCATCCGGTCGACCCACGGGACGACTACGTCAGCACCCCGCTGGAGGTCCTCGCCTGGCGCGGCGAGCCGACCGAGGCCGGCGACCCGCTGTGGGACGCCTCCCCCGAGGGCCACCGCGCCTTCCTCAACACCGCCGAATTCCTCGCCGCGAGGGGGCTCGCATGAAGACCGTCGTTCCCGCACGCGCCGCCTGGTCGTCGGTCGTCCGCTCCGGCCAGACACTCACCATCACCGACCTGCACGGCAACCAGGCCGTCGACTTCCTGGTGTACGACGCCCAGGACACGTCGGTCCGCTACAGCGCGCCCGACACGATCCAAGCGCAGGGCGCCCTCTTCCTCACCACCGGCAGTGTGCTGATGTCCAACGAGCACACGCCGCTGATGACGGTGGTCGCCGACGACGTCGGCCGGCACGACACGGTCGGCGGCGCCTGCTCCAAGGAGTCGAACACCCTCCGGTACGGCCACCACACCTGGTCGCAGCACGCGTGCGTGGACAACTTCCTGGCGGAGGGCTCGAAGTACGGGCTGGGCAAGCGAGATCTGGTCTCCAACATCAACTGGTACATGAACGTGCCGGTCGAGAAGGACGGCACCCTCGGCATCGTCGACGGCATCTCGGCCCCCGGCCTCTCCCTCACCCTTCGCGCCGAACGCGATGTGCTGGTCCTCGTCTCCAACTGCCCGCAGATCAACAACCCTTGCAACGGCTTCGATCCGACGGCGGTGGAGATGACGATCGGGGAGAGCGCGTGAGCTTCGAGACGCTGCTGGTCGCCAACCGCGGCGAGATCGCCGTACGGATCATCCGCACGGCCCGCGAACTGGGGCTGCGCACCATCGCCGTGTACTCCGACCCGGACCGCTCGGCGCCGCACGTCCGGCTCGCCGACGAGGCGGTACGGCTGGGCCCCGCGCCCGCGAAGGAGTCGTACCTCGATGTGGACCTGGTGCTGAACGCCGCCAAGGACACCGGCGCGGGCGCGATCCATCCCGGGTACGGCTTCCTGTCCGAGGACGCGGCCTTCGCGCGGCGCTGCGAGGACGCCGGGATCGTGTTCGTGGGCCCGACGCCGGAGCAGCTGGAGCTGTTCGGTGCGAAGCACACGGCACGGGCGGCGGCGCGGTCCGCGGGGGTGCCGCTGGCGCCGGGCACGGGGCTCCTTGGCTCGGTCGAGGAGGCCCTGGACGCGGCCCGGGCGATCGGCTATCCGGTCATGCTCAAGGCGACCGGCGGGGGCGGCGGTATCGGCATGTCGGCCTGTCGCTCCGCCGATGAACTGACCGAGGCCTGGGAACGAGTGCAGCGCGTCGCCGCCGCGTCCTTCTCTTCGGCCGGTGTCTTCCTGGAACGGCTCGTCGAGAACGCCCGCCATGTCGAGGTGCAGGTCTTCGGCGACGGCACGGGGAAGGTCGTCACCTTCGGCGACCGGGACTGCTCGCTCCAGCGGCGCAACCAGAAGGTGCTGGAGGAGGCGCCGGCGCCCGGGCTGCCGGATCATGTGCGGGACCAACTCGTCTCATCCGCACGTGACTTGTGCGCCTCGGTCGGCTACCGCTCCGCCGGAACCGTCGAGTTCGTCTACGACGCCGCCCGCGAGGAGGCCTGCTTCCTGGAGGTCAACACGCGCCTCCAGGTCGAACACCCGGTCACCGAGGAGATCTACGGCGTCGACCTGGTCGCCTGGATGCTGCGGCTGGCCCGCGGCGAGACCGACGTCGTACGCGACCCGGGTCCGCCGCACGGTCACGCCGTCGAGGCCCGCCTGTACGCGGAGGATCCGAGCCGTGAACACCGGCCAGGCGCGGGCCTGTTGACTCGGGTCGAGTTCCCGCCGGGCGTCCGGGTCGACGGCTGGGTGGAGACGGGCACGGAGGTGACGACGTCGTACGACCCACTGCTCGCGAAGGTCGTCGCGTACGGCCCGGACCGGGAGCACGCGCTGCGGCGGCTCGACGCGGCGCTGGCCCGCACGCGGATCGACGGCATCGAGACGAACCTGGGGCTGGTGCGGGCGGCGCTCACGGACCGGGAGTTCGGTGCGGCCCTGCACTCGACGGCCACCCTCACGCGGGTGGGCGATCCGACCCCGCGCATCGAGGTCGTCTCCGGCGGACTGCTCACCACGGTGCAGGACTGGCCGGGCCGCACCGGGTACTGGCAGGTCGGCGTGCCGCCCAGCGGGCCGATGGACGACCGCTCGTTCCGGCTGGGCAACCGGGCGCTGGGCAATCCCGAGGGGGCGCCCGGACTCGAATGCACCCTCCAGGGACCGGCGTTGAGGGTCACGCGGCCGACGACGGTGTGCGTGACGGGTGCTCCCGCGCCGGTGACCGTCGACGGCGCGCCGGTCGCGCAGTGGGAGCCGGTGACAGTGCCGGCGGGGGCCGTACTGGAGGTCGGGACGCCGACGGAGCACGGACTGCGGACGTACGTACTCTTCGCGGGCGGACTCGACGTGCCCGGGTTCCTGGGCAGCGCGAGCACCTTCACGCTGGGCCGGTTCGGCGGGCACGGGGGACGGGAGCTGCGGACGGGCGATGTGCTGCACGGGGGGACGGGCGCGGACGGCACGCCCGTACCGCTCGACGACCGCCCCGACTTCGGCACCGTATGGCACGTCGGCGCGGTCGAAGGCCCCCATGCGGCACCGGAGTTCTTCACCGAGCAGGACATCCGGGACTTCTACGCGGCCGACTGGAAGGTGCACTTCAATTCGGCGCGGACGGGTGTGCGGCTGGTCGGTCCGAAGCCGCGCTGGGCCCGCACGGACGGCGGTGAGGCGGGCCTGCATCCGTCCAACATCCATGACACGCCGTACTCCGTCGGCTCCGTCGACTACACGGGCGACATGCCGGTGCTGCTGGGTCCGGACGGGCCTTCGCTCGGCGGGTTCGTGTGCCCGGCCGTGGTGCTGAGCGCGGAGCGGTGGAAGCTGGGGCAGCTGCGGCCGGGCGATACGGTGCGGTTCGTGCCGGTGGATGTGGACGGGGCGAGTCGGGCGGAGATCGTGGACGGTGGGGTGCTGGCGCGGGACCACGACGTGACCTACCACCGGAGCGGCGACGACAGCCTGCTGATCGAATTCGGGCCGATGCAGCTGGACCTCGCCCTGCGCATGCGCGTCCACGCGCTGATGGAAGCGATCGCCGAGGAATCCCTCGACGGGATCACGGACCTCACACCGGGCATCCGCTCCCTCCAGATCCGGACGGACCCGCGGCGGCTCCCCCAGCACGAACTCCTCGCCGCCGTAAGGGAAACGGTCTCCTCGCTCCCGCCCTCCGACGAACTCGTCGTCCCCTCCCGCACCGTCCACCTCCCCCTCTCCTGGGACGATCCGGCGACGCGCGAGGCCATCGCCCGCTATATGGCGGGCGTGCGCGACGACGCGCCCTGGTGTCCGTGGAACATCGAGTTCATCCGCCGCGTCAACGGACTCGACTCGGTGGCGGACGTGTACCGCACGGTGTTCGACGCGGAGTACCTCGTACTCGGCCTGGGAGACGTCTATCTGGGCGCACCCGTGGCGACCCCGCTCGACCCACGGCACCGGCTGGTGACGACGAAATACAACCCGGCACGCACCTGGACGGCCGAGAACTCGGTCGGCATCGGCGGCGCGTATCTGTGTATCTACGGCATGGAGGGCCCGGGCGGCTATCAGTTCGTTGGCCGTACGACCCAGGTGTGGTCGCCGTGGCAGCAGCGCGGGGCGTTCGAGCCGGGGTCGCCGTGGCTGCTGCGGTTCTTCGACCGGATCAAGTGGTATCCGGTGGGTGCCGAGGAACTGCTGGAGCTGCGCGCCGACATCAAGTCCGGGCGCTTTGTGCCCCGCATCGAGGAGGGCACCTTCTCCCTCGCCGAGTACCAGGCTTTCCTCGCCGAGAACGCCGCTTCCATCGCCGAGTTCCGGGCCCGGCAGGGTGCCGCGTTCGCGGCGGAGCGGGACGCGTGGGAGGCGGCGGGCGAGTTCACGCGGGCGGAGACCCTGACGGCGCCCGCGGCACCGGCGGCCGAGGTGCGGGTGCCTGCGGGCGGCCGTCTCATAGAGGCCGAATTCGCCGCGTCCGTATGGCAGTTGAGCGTCGGGCCGGGAGACGAGGTGACCGCCGGGCAGCCACTGCTCGCACTGGAGGCGATGAAGATGGAGTCCAAGGTCCACGCACCGGCCGACGGCGTGGTGACCGAGATCCTGGTCGGGCCGGGGGACCAGGTGGAGGCGGGGACGGCCCTGGTCGTCCTCGCGCCCGCAGCAAACTGAGGAGCACAAGCAATGTCGACCGTCGTGTCCCGTGTCCGTGCCGCCTACGCCCGTATCGAGGCCGTGGACCGTCCCGAGGTGTGGATCGACCTGCGGCCGCGGGAGGAGGTCGAGGCGGAGGCCGCGGCGCTCGACGAACGCGTGGCCCGCGGTGAGCGGCTCCCCCTCGCGGGGCGGCTGTTCGCCGCCAAGGGCAACATCGACGTGGCGGGGCTGCCGACCACGGCGGGCTGTCCGTCGTACGCCTACCGGCCGGAGGCGGACGCTCCGGTGGTCGCCCGGCTGCGTGCGGCCGGTGCGCTGGTGCTGGGCACCACGAACCTGGACCAGTTCGCGACGGGTCTCGTCGGCACGCGCTCCCCCTACGGCGCCGTGCGCAACGCGTACGACCCGGCGCGGATCAGCGGCGGTTCCAGTTCCGGATCGGCGGTCGCCGTGGCGCTGGGCCTGGTCGACTTCGCACTCGGCACGGACACCGCGGGCTCGGGCCGGGTGCCGGCCGCCTTCAACGGCATCGTCGGCCTCAAGCCCACCCGTGGCCTGGTCCCGACGGAGGGGGTCGTCCCGGCCTGTGCCTCGCTCGACTGCGTGACTGTGCTCGCGCGGACGCTCCCGGAAGCGGAGCAGGCGATGTCGTACATGGTCACGGTGGACCAGCAGCTCCCCCAACGCCCGCCGGGCCCCTGGCGGATCGCGGTCGCCTCGCCGCGGCAGCTCGGCGCGCTGGATCCGGGCTGGGCGGAGGCGTACGAGGCGGCGGTACGGCAGGTCACCGAGGCGGGTGCGGAGGTGCGGACGATCGACCTCACCCCGTTCACGGATGCCGCCGCGATGCTCTACGAGGGTGCCTTCGTGGCCGAGCGCTACACCGCCGTGGGGAGTTTTATCGACAAGTCGCTCTCCGAAGGCGGCGCCGGCCTCGACCCCACCGTCACCGGCATCATCACCCGCGCCCGCGACATCCCGGCCCACCAGCTCTACGCCGACCAGGAGCGGCTCGCCGCCCTGCGCGCCCGCGCCGAAGCCGAACTCGCCGACGCCGACGCCCTGTTGCTGCCCACCACACCCGGCCACCCCACCCTCGGCGAGGTCGCCGCCGATCCTCTGGGCGCCAACGCCCGCCTGGGCCGCTTCACCAACTCCACCAACCTGTTCGACCTGGCGGCGGTGGCCGTCCCGGCGGGCGAGGTGAACGGCCTCCCCTTCGGCGTGATGCTGATCGGCCCGGCGTTCACCGACGAGCGGCTGACCCGGATCGCCGGGCTGCTGCAGCCGGAGACCAGGCTCGCGGTCGTCGGCGCCCATCTGTCGGGCCAACCCCTCAACCCGCAACTCCTCGCGCTGGGCGCCCGTTTGGACCGTACGACCACCACCGCCCCCGTCTACCGCCTGCACGCACTCGCCACCACCCCACCCAAGCCGGGCCTCGTCCACGCCGGCGAAACCGGCGCCGCCATCGAGGCCGAGGTATGGCGCCTCCCGGCCGAAGGCCTGGGCCGCCTGCTGGCCACACTCCCCCGCCCGATGACCCTCGGCACCGTCGAACTGGCCGACGGCACCCACGTCCCCGGTTTCCTGTGCGAACCGGGAGCACTGGACGGGGCGGCGGACATCACGTCGTACGGCGGCTGGCGCGCGTATCTCAGCACGTAGGGCGGTTCGGCAGCGCCCCGACAGGGGCGCGGGGAACTGCGCGACAAGCCACAGACGACCCGCACCCGGCAAACCAAGGCAACCCCTACGGCGCACCCCCGCTACCCGACCGACGAATAAGCCACAACCCCCCGCAGCAACCCATCAACCGCCTTACGCGCATTCTTCGCCACGGTCGACCCCTCCGCCGCAGACGCCGCAGAGATCTGCCCCAGCACATCGATCACCTGCTTGCACCACCGCACAAAGTCCCCCGCCGGCATCTCCGCCTCACGCAGCACCTCATCGAGGCCCTTCCCGGACGCCCACATGTACGCGGCCCAAGCAAACCCGAGATCCGGCTCACGCTGCCCGACACCCTCGGACTGGGTGATCCGGAACTCCTCCTCCAGCGCGTCCAGCCGCCCCCAGATCCGCACCATCTCACCGAGCGCGGCCTTCGCCTTCCCGGACGGCAGCTTGGG
This sequence comes from Streptomyces sp. GESEQ-4, assembly GCF_017948455.1. Taxonomy (GTDB): domain Bacteria; phylum Actinomycetota; class Actinomycetes; order Streptomycetales; family Streptomycetaceae; genus Streptomyces. The sequence continues at coordinate 242,581 of NZ_JAFFSU010000007.1, read as the reverse complement.
CGCCATCGCATCGTCCCCGACCCGCGCCTCGTACACCAACGCCGAGACACAGGCGGCGAGTTCGGCGGGACCGAGCCCCTCCCACACCCCCTCACGCAGGCATTCACTCGAGAGCAGATCCAGCTCGCCGTACAGCCGGGCGAGCCGTTTGCCGTGCTCGGTGACCTCGTCACCGCGCAGATAGTCCAGCTCGGTCAGCAACGCGACGATCCGGTCGAACGTACGGGCGATCGTGTTGGTGCGGCCCTCGATGCGCCGCTCCAGCTGCGAGGTGTCCCTCATCAGCCGGTGATACCGCTCGGCCCAACGCGCGTGATCCTCACGGTCGTTGCACCCATGGCACGGATGCGCCCGGATCGCCGTCCGCAGCCGGGCGATCTCCCGGTCGTCGGCGGCCTGCGACCGCTTCTTGCGATGCCGCTCCGGGGGGATGTGCCCGGCCTTGGTCCGCAGCGCGGAGGCGAGGTCGCGACGCGACTGCGGTGAGCGCGGATTGAAGGACTTCGGGATCCGCATCCGCTCCAACGCCTCGACGGGCACCGGGAAGTCCATCGACGCCAGCCGCTTGACCTGCCGCTCGGCGGTCAGGACCAGCGGGCGCGGCCCGTCGTGGTGCTCGAAGCCGCGGTGGCCGTTGGACCGCCCGGCCGGCAGTCCCGGATCCAGCACCAGTGCCAGCCCCGCGTACTTGCCGGTCGGCACATGGATGACGTCACCCGGCTTGAGCTTCTCCAGCGCGACGGCGGCCTCGGCACGCCGCTCCGCCGCGCCCTGCTTGGCCAGTTCGGTCTCCCGGTCCTTGAGCTCACGCCGCAGCCGCGCATACTCCTCGAAGTCCCCGAGGTGGCAGGTCATGGACTCCTTGTAGCCCGCGAGCCCCTCCTCGTTGCGCTGCACCTGCCGCGAGATCCCCACGACCGACTTGTCGGCCTGGAACTGCGCGAAGGACGTCTCCAGCAGCTCCCGCGAACGGTGCCGCCCGAACTGCTCGACGAGGTTGACGGCCATGTTGTACGACGGCTTGAAGCTGGACCGCAGCGGATACGTGCGCGTACCGGCCAGTCCCGCCAGGTGCTCCGGGCTCATCCCGCGCTGCCACAGCACCACGGCATGTCCTTCGACATCGATGCCGCGGCGCCCGGCACGACCGGTCAACTGGGTGTACTCACCGGGGGTGATGTCGGCATGCTGCTCGCCGTTCCACTTGACGAGCTTCTCCAGCACCACGGACCGGGCGGGCATGTTGATGCCCAGTGCCAGCGTCTCGGTGGCGAACACGGCCTTGACGAGGCCGCGGACGAACAGCTCCTCGACGACCTCCTTGAACGTCGGCAGCATGCCCGCGTGGTGGGCCGCGATCCCGCGCTCCAGTCCCTCCAGCCACTCGTAGTACCCGAGCACATGCAGGTCTTCGGTGGGAATCGAGGCCGTGCGCTCCTCGACCAGGGAGCGGACCCGCTCCCGTGCCTCGTCGTCATTGAGCCGCAGCCCGGCGTACAGGCACTGCTGAACGGCGGACTCGCAGGCGGCGCGGCTGAAGATGAAGGTGATGGCGGGCAGCAGCCCCTCGGCCTCGAGCCGCTCGATAACCTCGGGCCGTCCGGGTGTCCACACCCGCGACCTGGATCTGCGCTCCCGCTCCCGATCGGCCTCCCGCATGGCCCGCCCGCGTCTGCGGTCCTGGTACGACGGTCTGGTCGCCTCCATGCGCGCGAGCCGGGTGAGGTCCGGGTTGACGGCCTTCTTGTGGCCCTCGCCCTCCTCGAACAGGTCGTACATCCGGCGTCCGGCGAGGACATGCTGGAACAGCGGCACGGGCCGGTGCTCGGAGACGATCACCTCGGTGTCACCGCGGACCGTGTCGAGCCAGTCGCCGAACTCCTCGGCGTTCGACACAGTCGCCGACAGCGACACCAGGGTCACCGACTCGGGGAGGTGAATGATCACCTCTTCCCATACGGCGCCCCGGAACCGGTCGGAGAGGTAGTGCACCTCGTCCATGACCACATAGCCGAGTCCGAGGAGGGTCTGCGATCCGGCGTACAGCATGTTCCGCAGCACCTCGGTGGTCATCACGACCACTGGGGCGTCGGAGTTGACGCTGTTGTCACCGGTGAGGAGACCGACCATGCCCGTGCCGTAACGGCGGCACAGGTCGGCGTACTTCTGGTTCGACAGCGCCTTGATGGGGGTGGTGTAGAAGCACTTCTTGCCCTGCATCAGGGCGAGGTGGACGGCGAACTCGCCCACGATCGTCTTGCCGGAGCCGGTGGGCGCGGCCACCAGCACGCCCTTCCCCGATTCGAGCGCCTCGCAGGCCTCGATCTGGAAGGGGTCGAGGCCGAAGTCGTACATCTCGCGGAAGGAGGCGAGCGCGGTGGCCTGCTCGACAGCGCGCTTACGCGCCGCCGCATACCGCTCGGCCGGTGAGAGGTCCTCTGTCATCGTGCTTTCGAGCGTACCGGGCCCCACTGACAACAGGACGATCAATATCCGGATCTGCGCAGTCCCTGCCCTCGGGGCCTGCCGCGAACGCGGGGCGCCCCCACCACGCGTAGTGATGGGGGCGCCCTGTGTGTTCTGTTCGTGGAGGCGGCTACGTCACGTCGTCGTATCCGTTGACCCGGTCCGTGCCCGCCTGCTCCGGCAGCGCGCGGTTGGCGGAGACCGTCTCGACCTCGCCGATGTCCTCGGGGGTGAGGTCCAGGTCGGAGGCCTCGTCGTCGGCGGGGCCCAGGGCATCGCGGCGACGCCGGCGCTTGTCGTTGATCAACGAGAAGGCGGTCGCGGCGAAGTACAGGATCCAGATCGGTCCGGCGAGCGCGAGCATCGTCAGCGGGTCGGTGCTGGGCGTCGCGACCGCCGCGAAGACCGTGATGCCCATGATCATCGCTCGCCACCAGCCGAGCATGCGCTTGCCGGTGATCGCCCCGGTCAGGTTGAGGAAGATCAGCAGCAGGGGCAGCTCGAAGGAGAGGCCGAAGACGATCACCATGCGGGTGACCAGATCGAGCAGGTCGTCCAGCGGCAGGAGGTTGTCGGTGTTCTCCGGGCTGAACTGGAGCAGCACCTCCGCCGTGGTGGGCAGCACCGAGTAGGCGAAGTAGGCGCCGAAGAGGAAGAGCGGAGCGCCCATGCCGACGAACGCGTAGGCGTACTTCTTCTCGTGCCGGTGCAGACCGGGCGCGACGAAGGCCCACAGCTGGAACAGCCAGACCGGCGAGGCCAGAACGACACCGGCCATCAACGACACCTTCAGCGCGAGCGTGAAGGGAGTGAGCAGACCGTTGATGGTGATCTGCGCGCACGGCTCGGTGGACTTGGACGTGTTCGCCAGTTGCTCGAACGTCTTGCCACAGCCGACCGAGTCGAGGATCGGCTTGGTGAGGATGTTGATGATGTCGTTGTAGAAGAAGGCGGCGACGACCGTGATGGCGACGATGGCCAACAGCGCCTTCGCGAGCCGGTTGCGAAGCTCGCGAAGGTGCTCCGCGAGGGGCATCCGCCCCTCGGGATCCCTCTCCTGCTTGCGGGCAGACTTCAGCAACCCACATTCCCATCTCGTGCAGCGGGCCGGTGGTCACCGGCCCTGCGTCAGCGCTTGGACGTGTCCGTCGGCTCGGTGACCGGCCGTGAGCTGGTCACGTCGCCGGGGGCGGCCTGGATGGTGCGCTGAGCGGGGGGCTGCTCGTCGGTCTGCGGCGGGGCCGCGGGAGCGGAGGCGTTGTCCTGGCCCTCCGTCTTCATCGCCTTGGCCTCGCTCTTGAGGATGCGCGCGGACTTGCCGAGCGAGCGCGCCATGTCCGGAAGCTTCTTCGCGCCGAACAGCAGGATGATGACGACGAGGATGAGAATGATCTCGGGGGCTCCGAGCCTTCCGAACATAAGTCTTTACCTTCTCACCGAGGCGGCTGGGGTGGGGTGCTGTCCGATCGGTCGAACACTCATCCGATCGATCGTGCTTGACAGCGATCGTAACGCTCAGGGGTAAACGGGTGGCAATCCCTGTGCGTACTCCCGGTCCGCGACCCGAGCCTCGTTTTCCGGGCCGCGACCAGCAGCGTACCTGCCGGAGCCACCAGGGTGACAGGGCGAAGCAGCCCAAAGCGCATCAGACGCAGGACTCACAGGGCATCCTCAGCCGGACTTACAGCGAGTCCACAGTGCGCGCCGCGCTCAAAGACGCACGCTCCAGCTCCTCCGCGGCCCGGTTGATACGAGCCGCCGAGTCCGAAACCTGCCTGCCCAGGCGCTGTGCCTCCAGGAAGACCCGCACCGCGAGCACGCCGAGGACGGCGAGAGAGGCAAAACCCACAGCGACGGCGAACATCGGCCAGAACATGACGCCGAGCCTAGAGGGTCGAGTGCAGCCGCAGTGTGCTGACCCCGCCACCGGTGAGCAGCTCGACGATGCGCTCCCCCGCCGGCTTGCGCACGGACGCGCCGCAGTCGGGGCAGGTGAAGGAGTAGAAGGTGGTGCGGCTGCTCGCGCCGATGGCCAGGCGCAGGGCGTTCGCGGTGAGTTCGAAGCGGCCCCGGCAGTCCGGGCAGCCCGCCCTGAACACCACGGGAGTCACGCTTCTCATGCCGGCGAACGCCGACGCCACCGACATTCCCTGCACCCCGGACGCGGACTCGCTCAAAGCCCCTGCTCCTCTTCTCCTGGTCGTTCGCCTCCGGCACGCCCGGTGCGGCTCACTCCGGCCCGTCGTCCCGCCCGCCTCGCACCCCGTGCTCCCCGGGAGCCTGCGCCTCGATGCCGTCGTACGCCGCCAGCGCCTCACGGGCCGCGTGCCGGGCGCTGTCGGCCAGCTCGCGCGGTGACACGATCCGGCCGTCGCGCCCGAGCCGGAGCGCCAGGCGGCGCAGCGACGCCGGGTCGGGGGTGCGCAGAGTGATACGCAGCCCGCCGTCGGGAAGCTCATCCGCGCTGTCGTGCGGGTAGTACTCGGCGACCCAGCGCCCGCCCGGGCCGACCTCGACGACGACCTCCGGGTCCTCGGCGGCGGGCTGCACCAGACCCTCCGACAGGTCTCGCAGCTCCACCTCGGGGGGCGCAGACGGCTCGTCCAGGATCTTGATCTCGGCGACCCGGTCGAGACGGAAGGTGCGGCGTGCCTCGGAGCGGCGGCACCAGGCCTCCACATAGGTGTGGCCCACGCTGACCAGGCGGATGGGGTCGATCTCGCGCTCGGTGACCTCGTCCCGGGCGGGCGAGTAGTAGCGGATCCACAGACGGCGGCGCTCGGAGATCGCCCGGTCGACGTCCGCGAAGACGCCGCCCTCCGATTCGAAGGTCACCGACAGCCGGGCGCTGGCGCCGGCCGCCTCACCGGCCGCGGCCTCCACCTTGGCGGTGGCCCGCAGCAGCGCCTGCCGGTCGCTCTCCCGCAGACCGGGCAGCGTGGCAACGGCACGGGCCGCCACCAGCAGCGCGGTCGCCTCGTCGGCGGCGAGCCTGAGCGGATCCGCCGTCTCCGCCCCGAGGGCGGCGGGGTTGTGCCACCAGATCCGCTCGCCGTCGGTGTCGATGTCGAGCAGATCGCCGCCGCGGAAGCTGGTGCCGCACATGGGCAGCACATCGAGGTCGGAGACCAGCTCGTCCTCGGTGATCCCGAAAGCGCGGGCGACGTCCTCGAGCCGGGCGCCGGGGCGCTCCCTCAGGTACGTCACCAGGGAGAGCATCCGGCGAGTCTGGTCGATGGCGTTCACAGGCCTGATCGGTTTGCCGGCCACTGTCTTTCTCGCTCCCCCTCAGCCCTTGGCCACGGCACGCAGCCGGTCCACCACGTCGGCGCGCAGCTCGGCCGGCTCCAGGACCACCACGTCCGGCCCGAACTCCACCAGCCAGGCGTCCAGACCGTGCCCGTACGGGATCTCCAACTCGTCCCAGCCGTCGCCCAGTTCCCGCACCGACGTGGCCTTCGCCCGCAACGGGTACCCCGCGTCCGTACGCAGCCGGATCAGCGCACTGCGGTCGGCGGTCTCCCCCGCCCAGCTCGCGACGGTCTCCCGGACGGTGACGACATCGGGGACCTCCACGGTGAACCGGCCGCTGCGGGTGCGCACCCGGCCGGTGATGCGGGACAGCCGGAACACCCGCTCGGCACCGCGGTCACGGTCCCAGCCCGCCAGGTACCAGTGGCCGCGCCAGCACTCCAGCGCCCACGGCTCCACATGCCGGGGTTCGGGATGGGCGGCGGTGGCCTTGCGGTAGTCGAAAGCGACCGGCCGGCGGTCGCGGCAGGCCAGCATCAACGGCTCGAACGCCGCCTCGTGCACCGGAATCCGCGGCTCCAGCGCGCCGTGCGCCTCGTACGGGTCCATGTCCTCGAGCAGCCCGGCCGCGCGCAGCTTCTGCAGCGCGCCGCTGGCCGCGCCCGCGAGCCGCGCCTGCTGCCACACCTTGGCGGCCAGCCCCAGGGCGGCGGCCTCCTCGGCGTCGAGGGTGACGGGCGGGAGGCGGTTGCTGTCGCGGCGGGCCAGATAGCCGACCTCACCGTCGAGATTCTCCACCGTCTCGATGACCAGGCCGAGTTCGCGCAGATCGTCCTTGTCGCGCTCGAACATCCGGTTGAAGGAGTCGTCCGACCCGGCTTCCAGATAGGCCTCGATGGACTCACGCAGCTCGCGCTTGCTGAGCGGCCGCCGCGTCCCCAGCAGACACAGCGCCAGGTTCATCAGCCGCTCGGCCTTGGCAATGGCCATCGACGCCCTTCGCCTCCCTATGGTGCTTACGAACGACGACCGTACCGCTCAGTGGTGGCGCGGCAAAAGCCGAGGGCCCATGCCCGCGCAGGCATGGACCCCAGGTGATCGGGTGTGGTCGTACGTCGATCAGACCCCGAGGAGGTCGACCACGAAGATCAGCGTCTCACCGGGCTTGATCGCCGGGGTGGGGCTCTGATTGCCGTAGGCGAGGTGGGCCGGGATGGTCAGCTGACGCCGGCCGCCGACCTTCATGCCCTGCACGCCCTGGTCCCAGCCCTTGATGACCCGGCCGCCGCCCAGCGGGAAACGGAAGGGCGTGCCACGGTTCCAGCTGGCGTCGAACTCCTCGCCGGTGCTGAAGGCGACACCCACGTAGTGGACCGTGACGGTCTGACCCGCCTGCGCCACCGCGCCGTCGCCCTCCCAGATGTCCTTGATCTCCAGGTCCGCCGGGGGCTCGCCGCCCGGGAAGTCGATCTCGGGCTTGTCGATGCTCACGTCTCTAGCTCCTGCTTGTCTGCGGAAAGGCGAACGGTCACAGTCTTACATCTCGGTGACGTCACATCTTCGCCAGGATGTCGACCGAGAAGACCAGCGTGGAGTCCTTCTCGATACCGCTGCCGGCCGGCGGCTTGTCGCCGTACCCCAGGTCCGGCGGAATGACGATCAGTACCCGGCTGCCGACCTTCTTGCCCGTCAGACCCTGCGCCCACCCCGGGACGACCTGCTGCAGCGAGAACGACGTGAGCGACTTGCGGCTGTACGTCGAGTCGAACTCCTTGCCGCCGTCCCACACCACGCCCTTGTACTGCACCAGCACGGTGTCCTGGGCGGCGACCTCGGCGCCATCGCCCTCGAGGACGTAGTTCGCCACCAGCTTCTTCGGCGCATCGGACTTGGGCATCTCGATGGAGGGCGCCTTGCCGTCGGTGTTGGCGCTCACCTTGGGCAGGTCGATGTTGTCCTGCGCGACCGTGCTGCCCTTGGCGGAGCTCTTGCCGTTGAACGTGTCCTGCACATCGACGACGAACACCAGCGTGTCCGTGCCCTTGATGCCCCCCTGCGGGTTGCCCTGCGTGCCGTACCCCCACGTCGGGGGAACCGCCATCTGGACGCGGCTCCCGGCCTTCTTGCCGGCCAGCGCATACCGCCAGCCGTCGATGATGCTGCCCGGGGCGAGCTGGATGATCAGCGGGGTCTTGCGGTCGTAGGAGTTGTCGAAGACCTTCGCCGTGTCCCAGATCTGACCCAGGTAGTGGGCCTGGACGTAGTCGTTCTCCGCGACGGTCTGGCCGCTGCCCGCGATGAGCGTCTTCACCGCGAGATCCTTCGACGGGTCCCCGCTGCCCTTGGCGACAGTCGGCTTCTGTTCGAACTTCGTGCCCGCCGTGATCGCCGGCAGCGGGCCGTCGACGAGCTTCGGTGGCGGCGCCGAGGATGCCGAGGCCGAGGGCGACGCGCTGTCGGAGGCCTGGGCCGAGTCGGCCGAGTCGTCGTCGCCGCATCCGGCGAGCGTGACCAGTCCAGCGGGAACAGCGATGAGCAGTGAGCGTCGGCGCACGGTGGGGGCCTCGTAATCGGTCGATCTTGTTGATGGCGTGCGCGCAACTCTACGGCGTGAGAAGGGCGCCGTACGGAAAACGTACGGCGCCCGCGTTGCGTTCCGGCGATCAAGCCGAACCGCGATGCTCACATTCCGGCGATGAGCTTCTCCACCCGGTCGTCCACGGAACGGAACGGGTCCTTGCACAACACGGTGCGCTGTGCCTGGTCGTTGAGCTTCAGGTGCACCCAGTCGACCGTGAAGTCACGGCGCTGTTCCTGAGCCCTGCGGATGAAGTCACCGCGCAGCCGGGCCCGAGTGGTCTGCGGCGGAACCGACTTGCCCTCGAAGATCTTCAAGTCGTTGCAGATCCGGGCGGCTTGCCCCTTTTTCTCCAGCAGGTAGTAAAGACCTCGCCTGCGATGGATGTCGTGGTAGGCGAGGTCTATCTGCGCCACGCGCGGATGCGACATGGTCATGTTGTGCTTGGCGCGGTACCGCTCGATGAGCTTGTACTTCATCACCCAGTCGATCTCGGTGCCGATCCGGTCGAGGTCCTCGGCCTCGATCGAGTCCAGGGTGCGGCCCCACAGCTCCAGGACCTGCTCCACGGTGCCGGTACGGATCCCGCGGCGCTCGCAGAAGTCCACGGCCTTCTCGTAGTACTCACGCTGCACTTCCAGCGCCGAGGCCTCGCGCCCGCTGGCCAGACGCACCTTGCGCCGGCCCGTGATGTCATGGCTGACCTCGCGGATCGCCCGGATCGGGTTCTCCAGGGTCAGGTCCCGCATCACCGTGCCCGCCTCGATCATGCGCAGCACCAGGTCGGTCGCGCCGACCTTCAGCAGCATGGTCGTCTCGGACATGTTCGAGTCGCCCACGATGACATGCAGGCGGCGGTAGCGCTCGGCGTCCGCGTGCGGTTCGTCGCGGGTGTTGATGATGGGCCGGGAACGCGTCGTCGCCGAGGACACGCCCTCCCAGATGTGCTCGGCCCGCTGGCTGACGCAGTACACGGCGCCACGCGGGGTCTGCAACACCTTGCCCGCACCGCACAGCAGCTGGCGGGTGACAAGGAACGGAATCAGAATGTCCGCGAGCCGGGAGAACTCCCCGTGCCGCGCCACCAGATAGTTCTCGTGGCAGCCGTAGGAGTTGCCTGCCGAGTCGGTGTTGTTCTTGAAGAGGTAGACGTCGCCCGCGATTCCTTCCTCGTGCAGGCGTCGTTCGGCGTCCACCAGGAGTCCTTCGAGAATGCGCTCGCCGGCCTTGTCGTGGGTGACCAGCTCGGTCACGTTGTCACACTCGGGTGTCGCGTATTCCGGATGTGAGCCCACGTCGAGATAGAGGCGGGCGCCGTTTCGCAGAAAGACATTGCTGCTGCGGCCCCATGACACGACACGGCGGAAGAGGTACCGCGCCACCTCGTCGGGAGACAGGCGTCGCTGTCCCCTGAACGTACACGTGACGCCGTACTCGTTCTCCAGCCCGAAAATGCGGCGGTCCATGAGTGAACATTACGCCCGATCCCCTGAGCTGAAACGGGGTTCGACCGCACGGTTGCGATCATTTTCCGATGCGGCCGCCACCACGGCCCGCCCTCCGGGCGCCGCCAGCACCCGCAGGGTGACCAGCACAACCAGCAGCGACACCCCGCCCGCGGCGCCTGGCACGGCGAAGCCCCACAGCGCCCCGCCGCCCTCGATGACCGGACCCGTGAGGCCCGTTCCGACCGACGCCCCGACCGTGAACGTCGTCACCAGCCACGAGAACGCCTCCGTGACCGTCCCCCTCGGCGCATGCCGGTCCACGAGCACGAACGCACACGCGATGCACGGCGCGAGGAACACCCCGGACAGCACACTGAGCAACGTCATGGCGACCGCGCCCGGCATGAGCATCAGCGGCAGATAACACACCGCGAGAAGAGCCACCAGCCCACACAGTCGCCGCGCCGGCTCACCGGTCCACTGCCGTGCCCCGTACACGGTGCCGCCGACCAGCGCACCCAGCCCCAGCCCCGCCATCAGCCAGCCGTACACCGCGTCACCGCCGTTGTCGTCCGCGTACGACACCCCCGCCACCGTGATGGAACCCAGCGCGATACCGACGAACAGAAACGCCCCCAGCAGCGCCAGCAGCCCCGGCGAACGCAACGCACCCAGCCAGTGCGCCTCACGCGGCGCCGAACGCCACGCGCGCGATGGGGGCGACACGACCACGGACAGCGCGCCGAGGACCCCGATGACGTTCAGCACCAGCAGCGCGGTCTGCGCCGACCACAGCGACACACACACGGTCACCAGCAACGGCCCCACGGTGAACATGACTTCCTGCGCGACCGCGTCCATCGCGTACGCCGTGTGCACCTGGCCCTCCTTACGGAGCACGCTCGGCCACAGCGCCCGCAGACCGCCCTCCAGAGGCGGCGTGAAGAGCCCGGCAGCCGCCACGGCCGCGCAGGCGAGCGGCAACGGGCCGGTGCCCGCGAAGGCGAACACCGCCATCGCCAGCGCCGACAGCACCGCGGCCGGCAGCTGTATACGCGGCTGCCCGTAAAGGTCCACCAGCCGTCCCAGCACCGGCTGCCCCACCGCGTTCGCGACCCCGTACACGGCCGCCAGCGCCCCCGCGAGGCTGTACGTGCCGCCCTCCGCCCGCACGAACAGCACGATCGCGATCGCGCCGGTCGCGTTCGGCAGCCGGCCCACGAGCGTGCCGACCAGCAGCCGGGTGGCGTGCCTCGCCCTGAGGATCTCCAGGTATCCCACGGCCTTGTCCCGCCCTTCCGCTCGCCGACCCCACTGAAGTTTTACGTATAACGTGCCCAGTCATACGTACCATGTGCGCTGTCCACCCGTCCAGACGAAAGAGCAGGTCGCACGGTGGCACAAGGCAGCACCCGCCCAACCAGCCGCGACGTCGCCCAGGCCGCCGGAGTCTCCCAGGCCGCCGTCTCCCTCGTCCTCGGCGACAAATGGCGCGGCCGGGTCTCGGAAACCACCGCCGAACGCGTACGACAAGCCGCACGCGACCTCGGCTACCGCCCCAACCTCGCCGCCCGCAACCTCCGCCTCGGCCACACCCGCACCGTCCTGCTCGTGGTCCCCGCACTGACGACCGAGTTCTTCGCCGGCGTCTACACCGGAGCGGCCCGCATCGCCGCCGAACACGGCTTCGGCGTCGTCCTCTACCCCTCCCCCGAAGGCATCGGCCCGGCCCGCGACCCCTTCGCCTCCGCCCAGGCCGCCCTCGACGGCGTCATCGCCTCCTCCATGGCCGCCGACGCCCTCACCGCCATCCGCGGCGACCAACTCCCCCTCGTCATGCTCGACAGCGACCCGAACGGCAGCCGCGGCGCCGCCACCGTCAACCTCGACATCACCGACGGCGTCCGCCAAGTCGCCGAACACCTCCTCGGCCTCGGCCACCGCCACTTCCTCCACCTCGCGGCGGACATCCCCTCCTGGACCTTCGAAGTACGCGAACGAGAACTGGCCGCACGAGTCGGCGAGGTCCCCGGCACCTCCGTACGCACGACCCACGCGCCCATCTCCATCGAAGACGCCCGCATCGCCGCCGAAACCGCGCTCTCCGCCCCCGGCGCCCCCCGGCCCACCGCACTGGTCTGCGACGACGACAAACTCGCCGCCGGCGCCTACAAGGCCGTACGCCGCCTGGGCCTGCGCATCCCCGACGACATCTCCGTCACCGGCCTCGACGACCTCGCCCTCGCCACCGCCATCGACCCCGAGCTGACGACCGTACGCCTGGACGCCGAGCTGTTCGGCGAACGCGGCATGCAAGCGCTGCTGGCGGTCCTGGACGGCCGCACACCGGACGCGGGCGACATCCCCGTCGAACTCGTCGTACGAGGCTCCACAGCGCCGCCCAGCGCCCCCTGACACGCCTGTGCCCCGTCCGCACGACAGCGGCCGGGGCACACAAGGCAAGGCACAGCGAGCAGCGGGCCTACATGGGCGGACCTACTCCTCGTCCTCGGAACTCTCGGCCTCCGCCGCGGTCTCCGCACCGTCCGCCTCCAGCAGCCGGCCCAGCTGCGGACCCGTGATCCGCCTGAACTTCCGCGCCTGCGGACGCGTACGGTCCAGCACCGCGACCTCCAGCCGCTCCGCCGGAATCTCCCGCTGCGTACCGTTGGTGTCCCGGGACAGCGCCTGCACGGCCAGCTTCAGCGCCCCCGCCAGAGACATACCGTCCTGGTGACGCTGATCGAGATAACTACTGATCTGCTCCGCATTGCCACCGACCGCGACCGAACCATGCTCGTCGACGATCGACCCGTCATGCGGCAACCGGTAAATCTGATCGCCCTCCGGCGTCTCCCCCACCTCGGCGACGACCAGCTCCACCTCGTACGGCTTCTCGGCCGCACTCGAGAAGATCGTGCCCAGCGTCTGTGCGTACACATTGGCCAGGCCACGAGCGGTCACGTCATCACGGTCATAGGTGTAACCACGCAGGTCGGCATAGCGCACGCCACCGATCCTGAGGTTCTCGTACTCGTTGTACTTACCGGCCGCCGCAAACCCGATCCGGTCATAGATCTCGCTGAACTTGTGCAGCGCTCGGGACGGATTCTCCCCGATGAACACGATGCCATCGGCATACTGCAACACGACCAGGCTGCGGCCACGCGCGATGCCCTTCCGGGCGAACTCCGCACGGTCGGTCATCGCCTGCTGAGGTGAGACATAGAACGGCGTCGACACCGGCTACCCATCCCTTTCTGTCGAAGTCACTGGACCACCTTGCAACAAGAGCCCGCCGCCTACAGCAGCGCGGCCCGCGGGCCGTCCGGCTGCTCCAGACGCCGCTCCAGAATCGAGCGGGCGATCTCGGAGGACTCCTCCTCCGTCAGCCGACGGAAACCGTCCTCGGTGATCACAGTGACGATCGGGTAGATCCGGCGCGCTACATCCGGACCACCGGTCGCCGAGTCGTCGTCTGCCGCGTCGTACAGGGCCTGCACCACAAGAGTCGTGGCCTCGTCCTCGGCCAGATCGCTCCGGAAGAGCTTCTTCATGGCACCACGCGCAAAGATCGAACCCGAACCGGTGGCAGCGAAGCCGTGCTCCTCGGAACGGCCGCCAGTGACGTCGTACGAGAAGATCCGCCCCTTGCCGCGATCCACGTCGTAACCAGCGAAGAGCGGCACCACAGCCAGCCCCTGCATGGCCATACCGAGGTTCGACCGGATCATGGTCGACAGGCGGTTCGCCTTGCCCTCCAGCGAGAGCTGCGCGCCCTCGACCTTCTCGAAGTGCTCCAGCTCCAGCTGGAACAGCTTCACCATCTCGACGGCGAGGCCCGCCGTGCCGGCAATCCCGACGGCCGAGTACTCATCCGCCGGGAACACCTTCTCGATGTCCCGCTGCGCGATGACGTTACCCATCGTGGCCCGACGGTCACCGGCCAGCACGACGCCCCCGGGGAACGTGGCCGCCACGATCGTCGTGCCGTGCGGCGCCTCGATCACGCCCTGCGTGGGCGGCAGTTGCCGGTTACCGGGCAGGATGTCCGGCTGATGCTCGGACAAGAAGTCCATGAAGGACGACGACCCAGGCGTCAGGAAGGCAGCCGGTAGACGCCCGGTGCTACGAGTGTTGGCTTCCACGCGTTTCCTTCCAGGTAGTCGGCAGCTCGGTACATCGCTTCGGGATCGTCCCTCAACAGGCCGAGGCCGGAATTGCAGTTGAAGCACAGTACGCCTCGGACCCTACCCGTCTTATGGCAGTGATCCACATGCGCAGCAGGAGCAGAAAGGCATACACAGCAGACCCCTCCTTGGGAGGCGATCAGCTCGTTACGCTCGACCTCCGTCAGGCCGTACTTGCGCAACAGATGCTTGTGCCCAGTGGGCAGCGACAGCGGGTTACACAGTCCCGGCAGTGGCGCTGCAAGCCATCAAGGTTTGACCGCTTGCGAGCGAAGGCTGCGCGCGGCCTGTACTCACCGCACCGCACGCAGCGCTTCACAGCTTCTTCGCTTCGCAAGCCGAGCACCGCCGAAACCTTCGATTCGAAGGCTACTCGCCGCCCTTCTGGACGAATGAGCGCACGAAGTCCTCTGCATTCTCTTCGAGCACATCATCGATTTCGTCCAGGACGGAGTCCACGTCGTCGCTCAGCTTCTCCTGGCGCTCCTTGAGGTCTTCGGATGCCTGCGCCTCGGGCGCCTCCTCGACCTCCTCGGTGGAGCGCGTCGCCTTCTGCTGGCCGCCGCCGGTGTCCTTGGTCGCCATAACCCTCACCCCGCTCGGTTCGACGTTCTTGATCAGACCCTACAAGCAGGGTCCGACATCGGCCCCGCAGTTTCCTCAACGTCCGGGGACCACCTCGATGATTCCCGGACGCCGGGGTTTCCACCCTGCCGGGCCGTTTCTGCCCGGGTGTTCGTTCAGCCGCCGGAGAGGACCCTGACCAGGTCTTCTGCCGTGCGGCAACGGTCCAGGAGTTCCTTGACGTGATTACGCGTTCCGCGAAGTGGTTCCAGGGTTGGGACGCGTTGCAACGAGTCCCGCCCGGGAAGGTCGAAGATCACGGAGTCCCAGGAGGCCGCGGCGACGTCGTCCGCGTACTGCTCCAGGCACCGGCCGCGGAAGTACGCCCGCGTGTCCTCCGGCGGCTTGGTGCGGGCCCGCTCGATGTCCGGCTCGTCCAGGAGACGCTTCATGCGGCCACGGGCGACGAGGCGGTTGTAGAGGCCCTTCTCCTCTCGTACGTCGGCGTACTGGAGGTCGACCAAATGCAGCCTCGCCGCGTCCCAGTCCAGGTCGTCCCGGCGTCGGTAGCCCTCCATGAGTTCTCGTTTGGCGACCCAGTCGAGTTCGCCGGCGAGGCTCATGGGGTCGTTCTCGAGCCGGTTGAGGGTGTCTTCCCAGCGGGCGAGGACGTCCTTGGTCTGGTCGTCGGCGTCGGCGCCGTAGCGCTCCTCCACGTATTTGCGGGAGAGCTCGTAGTACTCCATTTGCAGCTGGACCGCGGTGAGTGTGCGGCCGCTGCGGAGGGTGACCAGGCGCTTGAGGGTGGGGTCGTGGGAGACCTGGTGGAGGGTGCGGACGGGCTGGTCGACGGCGAGGTCGACCGCGATGAAGCCGTCCTCGATCATCGACAGCACCAGGGACGTCGTGCCGAGTTTCAGGTAGGTGGAGATCTCGGCGAGGTTCGCGTCGCCGATGATCACGTGGAGTCGGCGGTATTTCTCCGCGTCCGCGTGGGGTTCGTCGCGGGTGTTGATGATGGGGCGCTTGAGCGTGGTTTCGAGGCCTACCTCGACTTCGAAGTAGTCCGCGCGCTGGCTGAGCTGGAAGCCGTGTTCGTGTCCGTCCTGGCCGATGCCGACGCGGCCCGCTCCGGCGAAGACCTGTCGGGAGACGAAGAAGGGCGTGAGGTGGCGCACGATGTCCGAGAAGGGGGTTTCCCGCTTCATCAGGTAGTTCTCGTGGGTGCCGTAGGACGCGCCTTTGTTGTCGGTGTTGTTCTTGTACAGGTGGATGGGCTGGGCGCCGGGGAGCTGGGCGGCTCGTTCGGCGGCTTCGGCCATGATGCGTTCGCCGGCCTTGTCCCAGAGCACGGCGTCCCAGGGGTTGGTGACCTCGGGGGAGCTGTATTCGGGGTGTGCGTGGTCGACGTAGAGGCGTGCGCCGTTGGTGAGGATGACGTTGGCCAGGCCGATGTCCTCGTCGGTGAGCTGGCTGGCGTCGGCGGACTCGCGGGCGAGGTCGAAGCCTCGCGCGTCCCGCAGCGGGTTCTCCTCTTCGAAGTCCCATCGGGCCCGCCGGGCCCGGTGCATCGCCGCCGCGTAGGCGTTGACGATCTGGGACGAGGTGAGCATGGCATTGGCGTTGGGGTGGCCGGGGACGGAGATCCCGTACTCCGTCTCGATGCCCATTACTCGCCGTACGGTCATGCGGCCCTCCTTGCCCGGCGGCGTCCTCGGTCGGGGACGCTGCTCAAGTACCGCTGGCGCTCCGGTGCGTGTGCGGTGCCCGTCCCCGCACTGCGCGACTCGGCGGTACCGAAGAGCCTAGAACGCCTTTGCGCTGGTGGGGAGATCATTTGCGTCATTGCCTTGCTCCAGCCGTGGCCTGAAAAGCAGTCGGCTGCGGGTACCCGGTGAGGGCACCCGCAGCCGCCCTGTCTTTTACAGGTACTGACCGGTGTTCGCCACCGTGTCGATGGAGCGTCCGGTGTCGGCGCCCTGCTTTCCGGTGATGAGGGTACGGATGTAGACGATCCGTTCGCCCTTCTTTCCGGAGATTCGGGCCCAGTCGTCCGGGTTGGTGGTGTTGGGCAGGTCTTCGTTCTCCTTGAACTCGTCCACGCAGGCCTGGAGGAGGTGGGCTACGCGGAGGCCCTTCTGCTTGTGCTCGAGGAAGTCCTTGATCGCCATCTTCTTGGCGCGTCCGACGATGTTTTCGATCATGGCGCCGGAGTTGAAGTCCTTGAAGTAGAGGACTTCCTTGTCTCCGTTGGCGTAGGTGACCTCGAGGAAGCGGTTTTCCTCGGTTTCGGCGTACATCTGCTCGACCGCGGTCTGGATCATGCCCTGGACCGTGGAGGACTTGTCGCCGCCGTGCTCGCCGACGTCCTCGGGGTGCAGCGGGAGGCGTTCGGTGAGGTACTTGGCGAAGATGTCCTTGGCGGCTTCGGCATCCGGGCGCTCGATCTTGATTTTCACATCGAGGCGGCCGGGGCGCAGGATGGCGGGGTCGATCATGTCCTCGCGGTTGGAGGCGCCGATGACCACGACGTTCTGCAGGCCTTCCACGCCGTCGATCTCGGCGAGCAGCTGGGGGACGATGGTGTTCTCCACGTCCGAGCTGACACCGGAGCCGCGGGTGCGGAAGAGGGATTCCATCTCGTCGAAGAAGACGATGACGGGCGTGCCCTCGCTGGCCTTTTCACGGGCACGCTGGAAGACCAGGCGGATCTGCCGTTCGGTCTCGCCGACGTACTTGTTGAGGAGCTCGGGGCCCTTGATGTTGAGGAAGAAGCTCTTGCCGGTGGCCTGGCCGGTGACTTCGGCGACCTTTTTGGCCAGCGAGTTGGCGACGGCCTTGGCGATGAGTGTCTTGCCGCATCCGGGGGGCCCGTACAGCAGGACGCCCTTGGGCGGCCGCAGTTCGTGCTCCTTGAAGAGGTCGGGGTGGAGGTACGGGAGCTCGACGGCGTCGCGGATCATCTCGATCTGGCCGCCCAGACCGCCGATCTGCTCGTAGCCGATGTCGGGAACCTCTTCGAGGACGAGTTCCTCGACCTCGCTCTTCGGAACGATTTCGTAGACGTAGCCGGAACGGGGTTCGAGGAGCAGGGCGTCGCCGGGCCGGATGTTGACGTCCAGCAGTGGCTCGGCGAGCCGTACCACTCGTTCCTCGTCGGTGTGCCCGAGTACCAGGGCGCGTTCGCCGTCCTCAAGGATTTCCTTGAGGGTGACGATGTCCCCGACGCGCTCGTACGTCATGGCTTCGACCACGTTGAGCGCTTCGTTGAGCATTACTTCCTGGCCGCGCCGGAGTTCGTCGAGTTCGACGCTCGGGCTGACGTTCACGCGGAGTTTGCGGCCGCCGGTGAAGATGTCGGCGGTGCCGTCCTCGTTCGCCGTGAGGAAGACTCCGAAGCCGGCCGGCGGCTGTGCGAGCCGGTCGACTTCCTCCTTGAGGGCCACGATCTGGTCGCGGGCCTCACGGAGCGTGTTGGCGAGTCGCTCGTTCTGGGCGGACACTCCGGCCAGGTTGGTCTGCAGCTCGACGATCCGCTCTTCGAGAATCCTCGTGT
Source organism: Streptomyces sp. GESEQ-4 (assembly GCF_017948455.1). Lineage (GTDB taxonomy): Bacteria > Actinomycetota > Actinomycetes > Streptomycetales > Streptomycetaceae > Streptomyces. Next base: position 224,527 of record NZ_JAFFSU010000007.1, on the reverse strand, counting down.
GCCGCGGAGAGTCGGCGAGCTTGCGTCGCAGGACGGCGATCTCCTGCTCAAGGTAGGCAATCTGCCCGGCCGGGTCGTCGGACCCTCGTCCCGGGCGGATGCCGCGGTTCATGTCGTCGTCGTGGGCTGCCACGGTCCTCACCTCCTCCAAGGGGAGCTGGACGCTTCCAGACCCTACCTGGGTGGGTGTCGATTGAAACCCCTAGATCACAAAGACTGTCAAGGTGTGTCGTCGGTCACCCAGCGCTCTCCCTCACGCCGTGTGGATACCCAATCAACGCGATTCAGAAGCGGCCTGTTCCAAGTGTGGAGTGGTCAAAATCCTTCGCGCTGGGCGCGAGTTGCCGGTGTCGTCGGTCGTCGGAGGGCTTGCGGCGCTTGGGCGGTGGGGCGCTGCGGTGGTCGCGGAGGGTCTGGATGGGCGTTGGGAGCGGCGTCGCGGGCGTTGACTCAGCGTGGCGGTGAGGGGTGGCTGGAGTCACATGGAAGGCGGCTCGGGAAGATCGTGTTCGCCCTGAGAGATCGGGGGTCTGGGGCGGCTGTCGAGCGGTGCTGGACTTCGTCTCGACCGTGGTCGCTCTTCGGGCGGAGGTAGGGTCGGGAGGGTCCAACACCGGGCGCAGGAGACGGCGGGAGCGATGAGCGTGCAGCAGGAGGCCGGGGTCGACGGTGAGGCTCTGGAGGTCTGGATCGATCAGGATCTCTGTACCGGCGACGGCATCTGCGTCCAGTATGCGCCTGAGGTGTTCGAGCTGGACATCGACGGTCTGGCCTATGTGAAGGGCTCGGGCGACGAGCTGCTGCAGGCCAAGGGCGCCACAACACCCGTACCGCTGCCGCTTCTCACGGATGTGGTCGACTCGGCGCGGGAGTGTCCGGGTGAGTGCATCCATGTGCGTCGGGTGACGGACCGGGTGGAGGTCTTCGGTCCCGACGTGGAGTGACGGCGCGGGTGCGTTGCGTCACCCGCGCCTGATGTCCCGGGGCCGCGCGGGTTTCAGACGCTGCGGGCTTCGGAGGGCTTGGAGCGCTCGAACGTCCCGTTCTTCCACTGCCATTTCGCGCTGTCCTTGACGTCGGGGCAGCAACGGGGCACGTCGGACGACGAGTAGCCGAGCAGGGTGCCGAGGACGGTGCCGTCCTGTAGGGCGATGCCGCTGACGATGGTGCGGTCCTTGGGGTCGACGAGCGTGGCCACGACGCGCGCCTTGCCGGTGTCGGCGTCGGTGGTGAGGACGTACAGGCCGTCGGGCGGGGTGCCCATGGGGGCGTCGCAGTGCACGACGGCGACGGTTTCGGGGTTGCCGTCGCCGTCGAGGTCCCCGGAGGCCTTCTTCACCACGACGGCTTTCACGGGGCCGCATTCGATCGGGAAGTCGGCGTGGGCGGGGTTGGGCGCGGGGGCGGTCGCCCGGCCGGTCTTGGAGTCCGGGCCGGCGGCCTGGGCGGCGGTGGCCGCGTCGGGCTGGAGGATCGAGGAAAGGGCGACGACGCCAGCGAGGGCGGTCGCGGTGGCGAGCCAGTGGATCGGGCGGGTGTGCGTGTGCGCGAGTTCCGGAACGGCGGATTGCTGCACTAGGAGTGTCTCCTGTGAGGGCTGTGCCGGTGGGGGTGGCCAGCATGGTGCCACACGTCACAGTGCGGGGGAACGGCGGGGGTGGGCGGATGTTGTGCCGTTTGCCGCTGGTTGTGCTCTTGGCCGTCGCGTCCTGTCCCGGTGTCAACGCAAAGGCGTCGTGGCCGAGTTCCGGAGTGTTCCCGGGAACTCGGCCACGTTGTTCGTACGTTGATTGCGGCACAGGGCCGCCCTGAGGCGGAGCGCTTAGCGCGCGGTGCCTCCGTCGGCGTTGGGGCCGGTGTAGTCCTCGCCGTAGGCGCCCTTGGCGGGGCGGCGGCGGCGCATGGGAGGTTCGACTCCGTCGGCGAGGCGGCGGGCGGTGAGCAGGAAGCCGGTGTGGCCGATCATGCGGTGGTCGGGGCGGACGGCGAGGCCTTCGACGTGCCAGTTGCGGATCATCGACTCCCAGGATGTCGGCTCGTTGAAGCAGCCGATCTCGCGGATGGACTCGACGGTCCGGGCGAGCTGGGTGGTGGTGGCGACGTAGCAGCAGAGGATGCCGCCGGGGACGAGGGCCTTGGAGACGGCTTCCAGGCATTCCCAGGGGGCGAGCATGTCGAGGATGACGCGGTCGACGTCGGCGTCGCTGAGGTTGTCCTGGAGGTCGCCGACGGTGAGCTGCCAGGCGGGGTGGGGGCCGCCGAAGTAGCGCTCCACGTTCTGCCGGGCGATGTCGGCGAAGTCCTCGCGGCGTTCGTAGCTGTGCAGCATGCCCTGGTCGCCGATGGCGCGCAGCAGGAAGCTGCTGAGGGAGCCGGAGCCCACGCCCGCTTCCACGACGCGTGCGCCGGGGAAGATGTCGGCGAAGGACAGGATCTGCCCCGCGTCCTTGGGGTAGACCACGGCGGCGCCGCGGGGCATGGACAGGACGTAGTCGGGGAGCAGGGGGCGCAGCGCGAGGTAGGCGACGTTCCCGGTGGTGCGGACGACGCTGCCTTCGGGTGCACCGATCAGTTCGTCGTGCGGGAAGGAACCCTTGTGGGTGTGGAAGTTCTTCCCGGCTTCGAGCGTGAACGTGTAGTGACGGCCCTTGGGATCGGTCAGCTGTACCTGGTCCCCGACCTTGAAGGGCCCGCGTCGGCGGGCGGCACCGGTCGGTTCGGACATGTGACCAGCCTACCGGCGTTTATCTGCGGCGCCGACCACTAGGAGGGCCGTGCCATCGCCTTCACGAAGGCGCGTTCCACGTCGGCGGCGGACAGGACGCCGTAGATTTCGCCGGTGTCCTCGACGACGAGGTATTCGGTGGCGGGGGTGGCGCGCAGGGCGTCCAGGAGGTCTTCGCCGGACAGTTCGGCGGAGACGCGCATGCCGTCGGTGAGGTCCTGGGCGAGGCCGCTGACGGCGACCCAGGGGCGGCGGTGTTCGGGGACGCCGACGATGGCGGCCTCGCGGACGAGGGAGAGTGGCTGGCCATCGGGGTCGACGACGACGAGGGCGCGGGCTCCGGCCTCGTTGGCGCGGCGCAGGGCCTCGGAGAGGGGGGTGTCCGTCTCGACGGGGACGGCGCGGCGGGTGAGGTTGCGGGCGCGCAGCTCGGGGAGGTGTTCGCGCAGGCGGGCCATGCGGAGGCTGTTGCCGGCGCCGGTCCAGATGATCGCGGCGAGGATCGCGGCGAGCAGGGCGTCCATGACGGTGTCCATGCCGACGTTGTCCACGGCGTCGCGGCCGAGTGCACCTGACTGGGTGAGCAGGGGCAGGCCGATCAGGACGGAGACGGCGAGGGCGCGGCCGACCCAGGCGGCGGCGATGGTGCCGCTCATGGGTTTGCCGGTGATCTTCCAGATGACGGCGCGGAGCATGCGGCCGCCGTCGAGGGGCAGGCCGGGGAGCAGGTTGAAGGCGGCGACGATGAGGTTGGAGATCATCAGGCCGGCCAGCAGGACGCCGGGGACGGTGCCGGGCTCGACGGGTTGCAGGGCCAGGTAGAAGAGGCCCGCGAGGACGAGGGAGAGCAGCGGGCCGACGAAGGCGAGGATGAATTCGCGGCCGGGGGTCTCGGCTTCCTTCTCGATCTCGGAGACGCCGCCGAAGAACTGGAGCTGGATGCGGCGGACCGGGAGTTTGAAGCGGAGGGCGGCGACGGTGTGGGCGAGTTCGTGGACGAGTACGGAGGCGTAGAAGGCGACGGCGAAGAAGAGGGAGACGAGGTAGCGGGCGGCGCCGAGTTCGGGGAGTACGCGGTCGAGCTGGCCGCCGAACACCCAGGTGATCAGTGCGGCGACGAGGAACCAGCTGGGCGCGACGTAGACGGGGACACCGAAGGGGCGTCCCATCAGCAGCCCGCCTCTGGGGTCGCGGGGGCGCGGGGGCTGGGGGGCTTTGCCGGCGTCGGTGTGCGCGAGGGGTCGGTCGGCGTGGTCCTGGGCGGTGTGCGCGGGGTGGTGCGCGGGGCTCGCGGGCGGGCGCTCGGCGTTGGAGGGCGGGGTTCCCAGTTTCGTGTCGCCGCCGCTGGAGGGCGGGGTTCCGGGTTGTGCGTCGCCGCCGGGGGCCGCGTCCGCGGACCGGCTGTCCTGGTCGTCGGTGGCGGCGCTGTCCGGGGGCGTTGTCGGGTCCGAGTGCCGTGCCTCCGTGGCCTGTTCGTCGGCCGGATCGGGGCGTGCGGGGTCCGTGGCCGGGGTCGTACGACCCCGGTGGCGCTCGGTCGGCTCCTCGTTGCCGGACCGCGGCTGCCCGCTCCCGCCGCTCTCGTCCACGGTGTCCCCTCGTTCGCAGCGTCTCCCGCTCCTGCCGGGCGGAAGGTCTCGGGTCGATGGTATGCGGCCGTCGGGACGCGTTCGCCCCGGCACCCCCTGTGTTCGCACTGCCGTCGCGGCGTTCACGACCGTGACGGGGTCACTGTCAGTGGTGGGCCGTAGGGTCTGTGGTCATGGAGACGAGCACCGAGGACGCGGCGGAGGCCCACAGCGGCGGTAGGACGGCGGCGGCCGAGGCGGCGGTCGCGGCCATACCGCATGCGCGACCGCAGGCCGAGCCACCCGGCACCGCGCCCGCCGAGCCGCCCCTCTCCGTGCCTGCCGAGCCCGCGGTGCCGCCGGCCGGGTCGCCCGCGGGGGCGGCCGCCTCCCCGCCCGTCCGCGAGGCCACGCCCCCGGTCTCCCTCTCCCCTTCGCGCGCCAGTGACTTCATGCAGTGCCCGCTGCTGTACCGGCTGCGGGTGATCGACCGGCTGCCCGAGAAGCCGAGTGAGGCGGCGACGCGGGGCACCTTGGTGCACGCGGTGCTGGAGCGGCTGTTCGACGCCCCGGCCGCGGAGCGTACGGCGCCGCGGGCGAAGTCGCTGGTGCCGGGGCAGTGGGAGCGGCTGCGGGAGAGCCGGCCGGAGGTGGTGGAGCTGTTCGCCGACGATCCGGAGGGCGCGCGGCTGGCCCGCTGGCTGGGTGAGGCGGAGCAGTTGGTGGAGCGCTGGTTCACGCTGGAGGATCCGACGCGGCTGGAGCCGGCCGAGCGGGAGCTGTTCGTCGAGGCGGAGCTGGATTCGGGGCTCAGGCTGCGCGGGATCATCGACCGGGTGGATGTGGCGCCGACGGGTGAGGTGCGGATCGTCGACTACAAGACGGGCAAGGCGCCCCGGCCCGAGTACGCCGAGGGTGCGCTGTTCCAGATGAAGTTCTACGCGCTGGTGGTGTGGCGGCTGAAGAAGGTCGTGCCGCGGCGGCTGCAGCTGGTCTATCTCGGCAGCGGTGATGTGCTGACGTACGACCCGGTCCTCGCCGATCTGGAGCGGGTGGAGCGCAAGCTGCTGGCGCTGTGGGAGGCGATCCGGCTGGCGACGGAGACGGGTGACTGGCGGCCGCGGCCGACGAAGCTGTGCGGCTGGTGCGACCACCAGGCCCACTGCCCGGAATTCGGCGGCACTCCCCCGCCGTATCCCTTGCAGGTGAAGGTGACCGGGCAGGGTTCGGCCGACGGGCCGGAGGGTGCTTCCCAGGGGGCGTAGCCGCCGCGGGTGCGGGTCGCCGACCGGAGGTCGCGGGCAGCGTGGTCGCTGCCTGTCGGGGCGGGCGAGTCCGGCGCCGGCCCGCAGGGCAGAATGGGGCCGGACTAGCGAAGGAGACTTACGTGGCCATCCGCGTCCTACTGGTCGACGACCAGCCGCTGCTGCGTACCGGCTTCCGGATGATTCTGGAGGCCGAGCAGGACATCGCGGTCGTCGGTGAGGCCGGAGACGGCCTCCAGGCTCTCGACCAGGTGCGGGCCCTGCAGCCCGATGTGGTTCTGATGGACATCCGTATGCCGCGGATGGACGGTGTGGAGGCGACCCGGCAGATCACCGGGCCGGGGCGGGACGGACCGGCGAAGGTGCTGGTGCTGACCACTTTCGACCTCGACGAGTATGTGGTGGAGGCGCTGAAGGCGGGGGCCAGCGGGTTTCTGCTGAAGGACGCCCCGGCCAATGAGCTGGTGCAGGCGATCCGGGTGGTCGCGGCGGGCGAGGCGATGCTCGCGCCGAGCATCACGCGCCGGCTGCTCGACAAGTACGCCACGCATCTGCCGTCCGGCGAGGAGCCCGTGCCGGACACGCTGCACACGCTCACCGAGCGTGAGGTGGAGGTGCTGAAGCTGGTGGCGCGCGGGCTGTCGAACGCGGAGATCGCGGCAGACCTGTTCGTCAGCGAGACCACGGTCAAGACGCATGTCGGGCACGTCCTGACGAAGCTGGGGCTGCGTGACCGGGTGCAGGCCGCGGTGTACGCGTACGAGAGCGGGCTGGTGCGCCCGGGAGCGCAGTAGCCGGGTGTCCTACGACACCGAGGGCGCCCCTTCGCCGGAAGGGGCGCCCTCGGTGTTCGTGCCGATGCGGGTCAGTCCTTGGTGAGTTCCCAGAACCGGAACACGGTCGAGGCGTCGAGGCAGTACTCGAGGCCGTAGACGTTGTCGCGGGTGACGGCGTACTGCTTGCCCTGCCACAGCGGCAGCACGGGCACGTCCTCGGCGACGATGTCCTGGAGCTGGCCGTAGTCGGAGTCGGTCGCCGCGCGGTCGCTCTCGGACGCGGTGCGCGGGATGAGCGTGCCGGTGATCGTGCTGTTGGTGTAGTTGTTGCTCAGCACGTTGCCCTCGCCGAAGAAGGGGCCGGTGAAGTTGTCGGCGTCCGGATAGTCCGGGACCCAGCCCTTCACGTACACGCCGTACTTGCCGTCGGCGATGTCCTTCTCGTACTGGTCGAACGCCACGGACTTGACGTCGGCGTCGAACAGGCCGCTGGCGTTGAGCTGGCCGGCGATCGCCTTGAGCTCGTCGTCGGTGGCGGGGCCGTAGCGGGACGGGGTCGACCAGAGGGTCAGCTTGACCTTGTCGGTGATGCCGTCGGCGCTGAGGGCGGCGGCTGCCTTGGTCTTGTCGGGCTTGGCGCCGTAGGTGTCGAAGAAGGCCGTGTTGTGGCCGGCGATACCGGCCGGGATGATCGAGTACAGCGGGGTCGCGGTGCCCTTGTAGACGTCCTCCATCAGGGCGTCGCGGTCGAGCAGGTGGGCGATGGCCTTGCGGACGCCGGGCTTTGAGGTGACCGGATCGTCCATGTTGAAGACCAGGTGCTGGACCTCGGCGCTGTTGCCGTCGACGATCTCGACGCCCGAGCCGGGGTCGGCCTTCTCGATGTCGGCGATGTCGCTCGCGGCGAGGCCTCGGTAGGCGATGTCGACCTTCTTGTCGAGCAGGGCCGTCTTCAGCGCGGTCTGGTCGCCGTGGAAGAACTTGAGGGTGACTCCGGAGTTCCGCACCTCGGCGGTGCCCTTGTAGTGCTCGTTGACCGAGAAGACGGCCTCGTCCTCGCTGAAGGAGTCGAGCTTGTACGGGCCGGAGCCGACCGCTTCGCCGTCCTTGCGCAGGCCGCTCGCCTCGTACGACTTCTGGTCGACGATGGAGCCGGCGCCGGAGGCGATCTTGCTGGGGAAGGTGGCGTCCGCGGTGTTGAGGCGGAAGACGACCGTCTTCTCGTCCGGCGTCTCGACCTTGTCGAGCATGGGGAACATGATCGCGGGGCCGGCCTCGTCGTTGATCTTCAGCATGCGGTCGAAGGAGAACTTCACGTCCTCGGAGGTGAGCGCGTCACCGTTGCTGAACTTCAGGCCGTCCTTCAGCGTGCACTGGTAGACCCTGGTCGAGGTGTCCGTGAAGGCACACTCCTCGGCGGCCTCCGGCTGCGGTTCGGTGGCTCCCTTGGGGAAGCTCAGCAGCGACTGGAAGACGTTGTTGAACAACAGCCAGGATCCGGGGTCGTAGCCGGAGGCGGGGTCGGTGGCCAGGACGTCGTCGGACATCCCCATGACCACGGAGGAGCCTTCGCTCCCCGAGTCCCCGTTTTCCGTTCCGCATCCGGTCAGCAGTCCGGAGGCCAGTCCCGCCACGATCGGCAGGACTGGCCACTGGTTACGCATATTCACGTGCAGGTGCCTTGTCGTCGGTTCTCGATTGCGGGGCCGTCGTCCGCGGCCCCGGAGGCGGGAGTGGTCAGCCGCTGACTCCGCGGCCGAGCTCCCACAGCTGAAGCGTGGAGGAGGCGTTGAGAGCGTAGGCGGTGCCCGTGATGTCGTCGCGGGCGGCGACGTACTGCTTGCCCTGCCACAGCGGCAGCATGGGCACGTCGTCGGCGACGATGTCCTGAATCTCCGTCAGGCTCTTGACGGCGGACAGCCGGTCGGCCTCCCGGCGCGACTGGGGGATCAGCGCGCTGCGGATCTGGCTGTTGTCGTACGGCGAGCCGAGGAAGTTGTCCTTGTCGAGGAACGGCGCGAGGTAGTTGTCGGCGTCCGGGAAGTCCGGGAACCAGCCCATGCCGTAGACGTCGTACTCGCCCTTCTGCTCGGCCGGGCGGAAGGTCTCCCAGAGGGCGCCCTTGATCTGGACGTCGAACAGGCCGCTGGCGTTCAGCTGCTTCTGGAGCAGCTCGAACTCCTCCTTGGTGGCCGAGCCGTAGTGGTCGGTCGTGTAGTGGAGGGTCAGCTTCACCGGCGTGGTGATGTCGGCCTTGGTCAGCATGGCCTTGGCCTTGGCCACGTCCGGGTCGCCGTACTTGTTGAAGAACGCGTTGGTGTGGCCGGTGATGGTGGCCGGGACCAGCGAGTAGAGCGGCTCCGCCTGGTCGCCGTAGACCTTGGAGACCAGGGCGGCGCGGTCGATGATCTGGGCCATCGCCTGGCGCACGGCCTTGGTCTTCACCGTCGGGGCGTCGGTGTTGAAGGCGAGATAGCGGATTTCCAGGCCGGGCATCTCGACGAGGTCCTCGTCGGTGCCGGCGGCGGCCGTGGAGAGCTTCTGGATCTGCTTGGGCGACATGGTGCGCGTCATCACGTCGATGTCACCGTCGTCGAGCGCGGTGCCCATCTCGCCGGCGTCGGCGAAGGAGCGCAGTTCGACCTTGTCGTTGTTCACCTTCAACGTCCCCTTGTAATTGGGGTTCTTGGTGAACACGGCCTTGACCAGCTCGTCGTTCTTGACCTCGGACGCGAAGGTGTACGGGCCGGAGCCGTCGATCGCGAAACCGTCGCGCAGCTTGTTCTTCTCGTAGTCGTCGGGGTTGACGATGCCGGCGACCGGCGTCGACAGCTTGAACGGGAAGGTGGCGTCGGCGGTCTTGAGGTGGAAGATCACCTCACGGTCGCCCTGCGTCTCGACGGTGTCGATGGTGGACAGCAGCGCGAACACACCGCTGTCGGCCTGGATGGAGCGGGCGCGCTCGATGGAGTACTTCACATCGGCCGCCGTGACGGCGTCACCGTTGGCGAACTTGAGGCCTTCGCGGAGTGTGCAGGCGTAGCGCTCGTTGCCGGTGTCGGTGAAGCCGCACTTCTGGGCGGCCTCGGGCACCGGTTCGCCCTCGCCGCGGGGCTGGATCATCAGCGTCTGCACGGTCTGGCGCAGGACGTTCCAGGTGCCGACGTCGTAGGCGTACGCCGGGTCGAGGGGCGCGGGTGCTTCCGTCGAGGCGTTGAACCGGTCGGTGGTGCCGACGACGATCGCGTCACCGCTGCCGCTGCCGCTGCCCGACGTGCCGCAGGCTGCGAGCACGGGCGCGAGCAGGCCGATGACGGCCGGCAGCACCAAAGTCTTGCGGTTCATGCTCGAGTTTCTCCAGAGCTGTGAGTCCGTGTACCCGGCATGCAGGGGTGTCGCAGCGGGGCACGGGGGTAGTGGCGATGTTCTCGCGACGAGATTAGTCCGCACCTGCACAAGGCTTGGCCGCACCCGGAGTTGAGGCCCCATCACGCAGTGAAACCGGCTGTGGACGCACCGAAAACCCGACAGTGGAAGGATTCGTGCAGCATCCACTCAATCGGGACACAAGACCCCGTCTCAGCCGTCGAATCGGGGGCGAGCGGCACACGTCGACGCCCCTGTCGACCCCCCGAACCGTGGGGAACGTCACAGTCTGAACGGTCGGTGCGAGGGCCTGAATTCGGCCATCCGGCGCCGTGTGAATTCTTTTACCGGAGCCCGTATGGAATTCCCTCGCTATCAGCGCCGCACGCTCGGTGAACGCCTAGCCCATTTCCGTCATCAGCCCGTGCAGAAATGCCAGGTCGACCTCTTCCAGGGAGGTCACGATCGTGCGCCGGGCGGCCGCGGCGATGGGTGTCACCGAGGGCACGGCCACGACCTGGCAGCCGGCGGCCTCGGCCGCCGCGACACCGGTCGCGGTGTCCTCGATGACCGCGCATCTGGCCGGATCCACGCCGAGCCCGGCCGCCGCGAACAGGTACGGCTCCGGGTCCGGCTTGGTGCGCCGCACCTCGTCCCCGGCGACCGTCAGGGCGAAGTGGTGGGCGCCCAGCGAGGTGAGCACCCGGTCGATGATGCGCCGGTGCGAGGCGGAGACCAGGGCGGTCGGGATCCCGTACGCCGACAACTCGCCCAGCAGCCGGGCAGCGCCCGGCATCAGCGGCAGGGCGCGGTCGATACGGTCCTCGAAGCCCTCGTTGAGCAGGACGCTGAGCTCGGCGAGGGTGATGTCGGCGCCGGTGGCCTCGATCAGGAACCCCGCGCTGCGGCTCATCGGGCCGCCGACCACGACATGGCGCCAGGAGTCGTCGAGGACGTGGCCGAGGCCGGCGAAGACCTCGACCTCGACGTCCCACCAGAAGCCCTCGGTGTCCACCAAGGTGCCGTCCATGTCGAGGAGCACGGCCTGAAGTGCCGACCCTTCGGCCGTTCGGGTTCCGAGCGCGGGGACCGTGCTGGTCATCCGGCCTACCTCCTTGAGGGACGATCAGGCCGGCTCCCGGGAAGGGAGCCGGCCTGCGGTGGACCGACCAGTGTACGACTTCTTCGATCAGCGTGCCCGATCGTCCTCGAGGATGCCTGAACCCGCAGGTCAGCGGGTACGGCGGCGACGCGTCAGCGGGCGTTGAAGTACTTCGCCTCCGGGTGGTGGATCACGATGGCGTCCGTGGACTGCTCCGGGTGCAGCTGGAACTCCTCGGAGAGCCGGACGCCGATACGCTCCGGCTCAAGGAGTTCGGCGATCTTGGCGCGGTCCTCCAGATCCGGGCAGGCGCCGTAGCCCAGCGAGAAGCGGGCGCCCCGGTACTTCAGGGCGAACATGTCCTCGACATCGGCCGGGTCCTCACCGGCGAAGCCCAGCTCGGACCGCACGCGCGCGTGCCAGTACTCGGCGAGCGCCTCCGCCAACTGCACGGACAGCCCGTGCAGTTCGAGGTAGTCGCGGTAGGAGTCGGACGCGAACAGCTTCGCGGTCTCCTCACCGATCCGTGAGCCCACGGTGACGACCTGGAGGCCTACGACGTCTCTCTCGCCGGACTCCTCCGGGCGGAAGAAGTCCGCCAGGCACAGGTGCCGGCCGCGGCGCTGGCGCGGGAAGGTGAAGCGGGTGCGCTCGTTGCCGTCGTCGTCCAGGAGGATCAGGTCGTCGTCCTTGGACACGCACGGGAAGTAGCCGTAGACGACGGCCGCTTCCAGCAGGTTCTCGGTCTGCAGCTTGTCCAGCAGGCCCCGCAGGCGCGGGCGGCCCTCGGTCTCGACGAGTTCCTGGTACGACGGCCCGTCCCCGGTGCGGGCCTCCTTCAGGCCCCACTGGCCCTTGAAGAGAGCGCCCTCGTCGAGCCAGGAGGCGTACTCCTTGAGCTGGATGCCCTTGATGACGCGGGTGCCCCAGAACGGCGGCGTGGGCACGGGGTTGTCGGTGGCGACGTCGGAGCGGACGTGCCCCTCCTCCGGGCGCTCCTCGACCTGGACGGTGGCCGCCCGCACCCGGCGCTGCTTCAGCTCGGGCAGCTTCGCGCCGGGCACGCCCCGCTTGACGCCGATGAGGGCGTCCATCAGGCGCAGGCCCTCGAACGCGTCGCGGGCGTAGCGGACTTCGCCCTCGTAGATCTCGTGCAGATCCTGCTCAACGTAGGCGCGGGTGAGCGCCGCGCCGCCGAGGATGACCGGGTAGTCGGCGGCCATCTTGCGCTGGTTGAGCTCCTCCAGGTTCTCCTTCATGATCACCGTGGACTTGACCAGGAGGCCGGACATGCCGATGACGTCGGCCCGGTGTTCCTCGGCGGCCTCCAGGATCGCGGAGACGGGCTGCTTGATGCCGAGATTGACCACGGTGTAGCCGTTGTTGGACAGGATGATGTCGACGAGGTTCTTGCCGATGTCGTGCACGTCGCCGCGCACGGTCGCCAGCACGATGGTGCCCTTGCCCTCGTCGTCCGTCTTCTCCATGTGCGGCTCGAGGTAGGCCACCGCCGTCTTCATGACCTCGGCGGACTGCAGCACGAACGGCAACTGCATCTGGCCGGAGCCGAACAGCTCGCCGACGACTTTCATGCCGTCCAGGAGCGTCTCGTTGACGATGTCCAGCGCCGGGCGCTCCGCCAGTGCGTCGTCCAGGTCCTGCTCGAGACCGTTCTTCTCGCCGTCGATGATGCGGCGCTTGAGGCGCTCGTTCAGCGGCAGGGCGGCCAGTTCCTCGGCGCGGCCCGCCTTCAGGGACTTGGTGGTGGCGCCCTCGAACAGGGCCATCAGCTTCTGCAGCGGGTCGTAGCCCTCGGCGCGGCGGTCGTAGATCAGGTCGAGGGCCGTCTGGACCTCTTCCTCGGTGAAGCGGGCGATCGGGAGGATCTTCGACGCGTGGACGATCGCCGAGTCCAGGCCCGCCTTGACGCACTCGTCCAGGAAGACGGAGTTGAGCAGCATGCGGGCGGCCGGGTTCAGGCCGAAGGAGATGTTCGACAGGCCCAGCGTGGTCTGCACGTCCGGGTGGCGGCGCTTGAGCTCGCGGATCGCCTCGATGGTGGCGATGCCGTCCTTGCGGGACTCCTCCTGGCCGGTGCAGATGGTGAAGGTCAGGGTGTCGATGAGGATGTCCGACTCGTGGATGCCCCAGTTGCCGGTCAGGTCCGCGATCAGCCGCTCGGCGATCGCGACCTTGTGCTCCGGGGTGCGGGCCTGGCCCTCCTCGTCGATGGTCAGCGCGATCAGCGCGGCGCCGTGCTCCTGGGCCAGCTTGGTGACCTTGGCGAAGCGGGACTCGGGGCCGTCGCCGTCCTCGTAGTTCACCGAGTTGATCACCGCGCGGCCGCCGAGCTTCTCCAGGCCGGCCTTGATGACGTCGACCTCGGTGGAGTCCAGGACGATCGGCAGGGTGGAGGCGGTGGCGAAGCGGCCGGCGAGTTCCTCCATGTCGGCGACGCCGTCGCGGCCGACGTAGTCCACGCACAGGTCCAGCATGTGCGCGCCCTCGCGGATCTGCTCGCGGGCCATCTCCACGCAGTCGTCCCAGCGGCCGTCCAGCATGGCCTCGCGGAACTTCTTCGAGCCGTTGGCGTTGGTGCGCTCGCCGATCGCCATATAGGCGGTGTCCTGGCGGAACGGCACGGTCTGATAGAGGGAGGCGGCGCCCGGCTCGGGGCGCGGGCTGCGCTCGCTCGGCGTGAGGTCCCGCACCCGCTCGACGACCTGGCGCAGATGCTCCGGCGTCGTACCGCAGCAGCCGCCGATCAGGGACAGGCCGTAGTCGCGGACGAAGTTCTCCTGCGCGTCCGCGAGGCCCTCGGCGTCCAGCGGGAAGTGCGCGCCGTCCTTGGTGAGGATCGGCAGACCGGCGTTCGGCATGCACAGCAGCGGGATGCGGGAGTGCCGGGTGAGGTAGCGCAGGTGCTCGCTCATCTCAGCGGGGCCGGTGGAGCAGTTCAGGCCGATCATGTCGATGCCGAGTGGCTCCAGCGCGGTGAGCGCGGCGCCGATCTCGGAGCCGAGCAGCATCGTGCCGGTGGTCTCGAAGGCCATCGACACCAGCAGGGGCACGTCGGCGCCGGTCGCCTCCAGGGCCCGGCGGGCGCCCAGCACGGAGGCCTTGGTCTGCAGCAGGTCCTGGGTGGTCTCGACGATCAGCGCGTCGGCGCCGCCGGCCAGCAGGCCCTCGGCGTTGGCCTGGTAGCCGTCGCGGATCGTGCGGTAGTCGATGTGGCCGAGGGTGGGCAGCTTGGTGCCGGGGCCGACCGAGCCGAGGACCCAGCGCTGCCGGCCGTCGCGGGCGGCGTACTCGTCGGCGGTCTCGCGGGCGATACGGGCGCCCGCCTCCGACAGCTCGTGCACCCGGTCGGCGATGTCGTACTCCGCCGCGGCCGTGTGGTTGGCGCCGAACGTGTTCGTCTCCACGCAGTCCACGCCCACCGCGAAATACGCTTCATGGACGGAGCGGACGATGTCCGGGCGGGTGACGTTCAGGATCTCGTTACAGCCCTCGAGGTTCTCGAAATCCTCGAGGGTGGGGTCCTGCGCCTGCAGCATGGTGCCCATCGCCCCGTCGGCGACCACCACACGGGTGGCGAGCGCCTCACGGAGCGCGGACACGCGGGTCCGGCTGTCGGCGGAAGGGGTCAGCGGCGACGAGGCCATTAAGGGGCTCCCTTTGGTGCGACGGCTGTCGGCTTTGCGCAACCCGTGGGACGTTCCACAGTAGGCGCACGGCAGCCAGCGTAACCGGGTCCATGGCGGGATGGTCAGACGGTCCACGGGACGGACGCGAGATGACGGGCGGGCCCCGAACGGGATACGAGTGCGGGACACGGCAGGAACGGGTGCGCGACGGGTTCTCGCAGACCATTGGCGGCGGGTCGGCATGGACCGGTAGTGTTCGGCATTGCCGAACGGCGGCAGCGGACGTCGCGGGTCGACGGTCGAAGGGGACGGAGGCAGGACGGGGATGGCACGGAACATCCAGTCGCTCGAACGGGCGGCCGCGATGCTGCGGCTGCTCGCGGGCGGCGAGCGACGGCTCGGCCTGTCGGACATCGCCTCGTCCCTGGGCCTCGCCAAAGGCACCGCCCACGGCATCCTGCGCACCCTCCAGCAGGAGGGCTTCGTCGAGCAGGACGACAACTCCGGGCGCTACCAGTTGGGCGCCGAGCTGCTGCGCCTGGGCACCACCTACCTGGACGTGCACGAACTGCGGGCCCGCGCCCTGGTGTGGGCGGACGACCTGGCCCGCTCCAGCGGCGAGAGCGTCTATCTGGGCGTGCTGCACCAGCAGGGCGTGCTGATCGTGCACCACGTCTTCCGGCCCGACGACAGCCGCCAGGTCCTGGAGATCGGCGCCATGCAGCCCTTGCACTCCACGGCCCTGGGCAAGGTCCTGTCGGCCTACGACCCGGTCGCGCACAGCGAGGTGCTGGAGGCCGACCGCAAGGCGTTCACGGACCGGACGGTGTGCGAGCTCGACAGCTTCGAGCAGATCCTCGACGTGACCCGCGCGCGTGGATATGCGGCCGACGTCGAGGAGACCTGGGAGGGCGTCGCTTCCATCGCCGCTCCCATCCACGACCGGCGGCGCATGCCGGTCGGCGCGGTCGGTGTCGCCGGCGCCGTGGAACGGCTGTGCCGGGACGGCGAGGTGCGGCCCGAGCTGATCGCGGCGGTGCGGGACTGCGCCCGCGCGGTCTCCCGGGATCTGGGCGCCGGGCGCTTCTGAGCGCCGTACGCCGGCAAACGCATCCCACAAGCACGTCCGACAAGTACATCCAGCAAACCGGGGCACCATCGGGCGCTCCGGTTGTTGTCATGCCTTGGTAGGCGTTGTCTTGGTTTGGCAAGACGTCTGATCGATAGCTCACCGCGATCAATAACGATCGTGTTTTCGATAACAGAACTCTTGACGCACCTGTAACGCCAGGGCAAGACTCCCGTCCATCGGTCGACATTGTCGAACACCGACCGGCAACAGGCGTTACAGTGTGACGACGCCAAGGGCCGGCAGTTCTCCCCCTGGACGAAGGACAAAGGAGTCGCGGGTGTCCAGCTCCGACATCTTCATCGGCGAGACCATCGGTACCGCCATACTCATCCTGCTGGGCGGTGGCGTCTGCGCCGCCGTCACGCTCAAGGCCTCCAAGGCCCGTAACGCCGGCTGGCTCGCCATCACCTTCGGGTGGGGCTTCGCCGTACTGACCGCCGTGTACACCTCTGCGCCGCTCTCCGGCGCCCACCTCAACCCGGCCGTGACCCTGGCGCTCGCGATCAAGGACGACGACTGGAGCAACGTTCCGACCTACTGGGGCGGACAGCTGCTCGGCGCGATGATCGGCGCGGCGCTGGTGTGGGTCGCCTACTACGGCCAGTTCCACGCGCACCTCACCGACAAGGAGATCGTCGGCGGTCCGGGCGCGCAGGCCACCACCGCCAAGGCCGTCGAGGCCCGCGAGAAGGGCGCAGGACCGGTCCTGGGCATCTTCTCCACCGGCCCGGAGATCCGGGTGGTGTGGCAGAACCTCGCCACGGAGATCATCGGCACCGTCGTGCTGGTGCTGGCCATCCTCACCCAGGGCCTGAACGCCGAAGGTGACGGCCTCGGCACGCTGGGCGCCCTGATCACCGCGCTGGTGGTCGTCTCGATCGGTCTGTCCCTCGGCGGCCCGACCGGCTACGCGATCAACCCGGCCCGTGACCTCGGTCCGCGAATCACGCACGCGCTCCTGCCCCTGCCCAACAAGGGCGGCTCCGACTGGGGTTACGCCTGGATCCCGGTGGTCGGTCCGCTGATCGGCGGCGCCATCGCGGCAGGCATCTACAACGTCGCTTTCGCTTAGAGCACGATTCAGCCATCGCGCCGTACAGACAGCCTCTTCCTACGGAACCCCAGGAGCACACCGTGACCGACGCGCACACCGCCGGCCCGTTCATCGCCGCCATCGACCAGGGCACCACCTCCAGCCGCTGCATCGTCTTCGACCGGGACGGCCGTATCGTCTCCGTCGACCAGAAGGAGCACGAGCAGATCTTCCCGAAGCCGGGCTGGGTGGAGCACAACGCCACCGAGATCTGGACCAACGTCCAGGAGGTCGTCGCCGGAGCCGTCTCCAAGGCCGGCATCACCCGTGACGACATCAAGGCCATCGGCATCACCAACCAGCGCGAGACGACCGTGCTGTGGGACAAGAACACCGGTGAGCCCGTCCACAACGCCATCGTCTGGCAGGACACCCGTACCGACGCGCTCTGCAAGGAGCTCGGCCGCAACGTCGGCCAGGACCGCTTCCGCCGCGAGACCGGCCTCCCCCTCGCCTCCTACTTCGCCGGGCCCAAGGCCCGCTGGCTGCTCGACAACGTCGAGGGCCTGAAGGAGCGCGCCGAGGCGGGCGACATCCTCTTCGGCACCATGGACAGCTGGGTCATCTGGAACCTGACCGGCGGTGTGAACGGCGGCCATCACGTCACCGACGTCACCAACGCCTCCCGCACCATGCTGATGAACCTCCACACCATGGCGTGGGACGAGAAGATCGCCGAGTCGATCGGAGTCCCGCTGGCGATCCTCCCCGAGATCCGCTCCTCCTCCGAGGTCTACGGCGAGATCAAGGGCGGCAAGCTGGGCGACCTGCTCGGCGGCATCCCGGTCGCGTCCGCGCTCGGCGACCAGCAGGCGGCCCTGTTCGGCCAGACCTGTTTCTCCGAGGGCGAGGTCAAGTCGACCTACGGCACCGGCACCTTCATGGTGATGAACACCGGCGACAAGATCATCAACTCGTACGCGGGACTGCTGACCACCGTCGGCTACAAGATCGGTGAGCAGCCGACCGTCTACGCCCTCGAGGGCTCGATCGCCGTCACCGGCTCGCTGGTGCAGTGGATGCGCGACCAGATGGGCCTGATCTCCACCGCCGCCGAGATCGAGACGCTCGCGCTCTCGGTCGAGGACAACGGCGGGGCCTACTTCGTGCCGGCCTTCTCCGGCCTGTTCGCCCCGCACTGGCGGTCCGACGCCCGCGGTGTGATCGCCGGTCTGACCCGGTACGTCACCAAGGCGCACCTCGCGCGCGCCGTCCTGGAGGCCACCGCCTGGCAGACCCGGGAGATCGCCGACGCCATGGTCAAGGACTCCGGCGACGAGCTGGTGGCCCTCAAGGTCGACGGCGGCATGACCTCCAACAACCTGCTGATGCAGACCCTCTCGGACTTCCTGGACGCCCCCGTGGTGCGCCCGATGGTCGCCGAGACCACCTGCCTCGGCGCCGCCTACGCCGCCGGTCTCGCCGTCGGCTTCTGGGCCGGCACCGACGAGCTGCGCGCCAACTGGCGGCGGGCCGCCGAGTGGACCCCCCGTATGGACGCGGACACCCGCGACCGTGAGTACAAGAGCTGGCTCAAGGCCGTCGAGCGGACCATGGGCTGGATCGAGGACGACGAGAACTGACGACAGCCGCCAGCTCTCGAACTCTGATGAGGAGTAAGAACCCGAAATGACCAGTCAGTCCACCCTGCAGTCCGTGCCTGCCCTCGGGACGCGCCCGGCCTCCGGCTTCAACCCGAGCCGAGCCGAGACCCGGGAGCAGCTCGCCAAGGCGTCGTACGACCTTCTCGTGATCGGCGGCGGCATCCTGGGCATCTCCACCGCCTGGCACGCCGCGCAGTCCGGGCTCAGGGTGGCGCTGGTCGACGCCGGCGACTTCGCCGGCGCCACGTCCTCCGCCTCCTCCAAGCTGCTCCACGGCGGTCTGCGCTATCTGCAGACCGGCGCGGTGAAGCTGGTGGCGGAGAACCACTTCGAGCGCCGTGCGGTCTCCCGCCAGGTGGCCCCCCACCTGGCGAACCCGCTCACCTTCTACCTCCCCGTGTACAAGGGGGGCCCGCACGGCGCGGCCAAGCTGGGTGCGGGCGTGTTCGCGTACTCGGCGCTCTCCGCCTTCGGCGACGGCGTCGGCCATCTGCTCTCCCCCGCCAAGGCCCAGCAGGACGTGCCGGAGCTGCGCACCGAGAACCTCAGGGCCGTGGCCGTGTACGGCGACGACCAGATGAACGACGCCCGCATGGCGCTGATGACGGTCCGCGCGGCCGCCGAGGCGGGCGCGGTCGTCCTCAACCACGCCGAGGTGACCGGGCTGCGCTTCACCAAGGGCCGGGTGACGGGCGCGGAGCTGAAGGACCGCACGAGCGGCGACGAGTTCGGCGTCAGCGCCCGTCTCGTGCTGAACGCCACCGGTCCCTGGGTCGACCACCTGCGCAAGATGGAGGACCCGAACGCGGCGCCGTCCATCCGGCTGTCGAAGGGCGCGCACCTCGTCCTGAAGCGGACCTCGCCCTGGAAGGCCGCGCTCGCGACCCCGATCGACAAGTACCGGATCACCTTCGCCCTCCCCTGGGAGGACATGCTGCTGCTCGGTACGACGGACGAGGAGTTCGAGGGCGACCCGGCGGACGTGGCCGTCAACGACAAGGACATAGCCCAGATCCTCGACGAGGCCGCGTTCTCCATCCGCGACCAGCAGCTCGACCGTGACCTGATCACCTACGCCTTCGCGGGCCTGCGGGTGCTGCCGGGCGGCCCCGGCAGCACGGCCAAGGCCAAGCGCGAGACCGTCGTCACCGAGGGCCGGGGCGGGATGCTGTCGGTCGCGGGCGGCAAGTGGACGACGTTCCGACACATCGGCCGTACGGTCATGAAGAAGCTGGAGGCGCTTCCGGGGCACCCGCTCGGCGACGACTTCGAGCCGATCGCCTCCCTGCCGAAGAAGCTGCCGCTGCCGGGCGTCGCCAACCCGCGTGCGATAGCGCACCGGCTGCTGACGGACCGGCCGGCGCCGGGCCCGCGGATGGGTGCGGACACGGCGAAGCACCTGGCGACGCACTACGGTTCCCTGGCCTTCGACATCGCCCGGCTGGCGAACGAAAGCCCCGAACTGGGTGAGCGGGTCCACCCGGACGCCCCGGAGATCTGGGCGCAGGTCGTGTACGCGCGGGACAACGAGTGGGCTCAGACGACGGACGATGTGCTGCGGCGCCGTACGACGTTGACGATCCGAGGGCTGGCCACGGACGACGTCCGGGCGAAGGTTCAGGACCTGCTCGACAAGAAGTAGGCGTCAAGAAGTAGGCGTTACGACACGGAAGGGGCGGCTCCACGCCGACGGAGCCGCCCCTTTCGCATGCCGTTAACGGACCATTAAGGCACAAGAGGTGTGAAGGGCCTGATGGTGGATCAATCATCTTGTCATGAACCTGCGATCCGACGGACGGATCGCGGCCTCATGGAGGTGTGGGATGCACCGCAGACTCACCACCGGTCTCGCCGCTTCGGCCCTTGCCCTGATCACCGTCACCGCAACTGCCGCCACCGCCACCGCGGTTCCCGCCGACAAGCCCCAGGTCCTCTCCAACTGGACCCAGACCAGCGCGTCGAGCTACAACACGTGGGCCGCCGCCCGCGCGAACCAGTCCGCCTGGGCCGCCTACGAGTTCAACTGGTCCACCGACTACTGCTCCTCCTCGCCCGACAACCCCTTCGGCTTCCCCTTCGCCATGTCCTGCGCCCGGCACGACTTCGGCTACCGCAACTACAAGGCCGCGGGCGCGTTCGACGCCAACAAGGCCCGCCTCGACAGCGCCTTCTACGAGGACCTCAAGCGCGTGTGCAACAACTACAGCGGCAGCACGAAGAACGCCTGCAACAGCACGGCCTGGACGTACTACCAGGCCGTGAAGGCCTTCGGCTGACAGCGGTCACCTCCCCGAGGCCGGGTGCGGTACGCCGCACCCGGCCTCCCCCTGGGTAACGTCACCACATGCCCCATGATCTGCTGCCCGTCACCCGAATACCCCGCACCGGGCTCCCCGCGCACGCGATCGTCGTCGGCGACCCGGCACGCGCGGCGCTCGTCGCCGCACTGCTCGACGGCGCCGAGGAGGTCTCGTACCACCGCGAATACCGTGTCTTCAGCGGGAGTTGGAAGGGCCTGCCCGTCACCGTCGCCTCGCACGGGGTGGGCGCTCCGGGCGCGATCCTGCTGTTCCAGGAGCTGGCCGACGCGGGCGTGCACACCCTTCTACGGTTCGGTACGGCGGGCGCGATGAAGCCGGGCATCGGCGACGGCGATCTGGTCATCGCCGAGGCGGCCGTACGCGACGACGGGGTCACCCACCAGTTGCTGCCGCCCGAGTACCCGGCGGTCTCCTCCCCCGAGGCGGTGTTCGCCCTCCAGCGCGCGGCACGCGAGGCAGGCGCCCCGCACCACCGGGGCATCGTGTGGACGCGGGCCGCGTTCCAGCCGGGGCTGCTGCCCCTCTTCCCGTACGGCGGCGCGGGGCTCTCGGCGATCGAGATGGAGCTGTCCGCGCTGCTGGTGACGGCCTCGCTGCGCGGGCTTGTGGCCGGGGGCGTGCTGGTCGTGGACGGTGCCAACGCGGACGAACTCGTCGACGAACAGGGCACCGGCGGATACGACCCCCACCGAAAGGTCGTGGCGGCGGGCGTGGAAAGAGGTGCCGTCGTATCCCTGGAGGCGCTGCGGCTGCTGGCGGGGCAGTTGCCCTGATCTGCGCATTCGGCGTCCCGTTCAGCATGGTGAACCCCCATAATGGCGTGAGACATCGGATGTCTGAACGACAGGGAGGCCGGCCATGGCAGTCACCGACGAGGCGATCGAAAAGATCAAGGGCATGATCGTCTCCGGCGCGCTGCGCCCGGGCGACCGGCTGCCCAAGGAGAGCGAGCTCGCCTCCGAGCTGGGGCTGTCCCGCAACTCCCTGCGGGAGGCCGTACGCGCCCTGTCCCTGATCCGCATCCTGGACGTGCGCCAGGGCGACGGCACGTACGTCACCAGCCTCGATCCGCAACTCCTCCTGGAGGCGCTGAGCTTCGTCGTCGACTTCCACCGCGACGACACGGTCCTCGAGTTCCTGGCCGTACGCCGCATCCTGGAGCCGGCCGCGACGGCGATGGCGGCCTCCCGGGTCAGCGAGCAGCAACTGGACGCACTGTCGGCCCAGTTGGACAAGCTCGGCGACGCGCCGTCGGTCGAGGAACTGGTCGCGAGTGACCTGGACTTCCACCGGGGCATCGTGCAGGGCTCGGGCAACTCGGTGCTCTGCTCGCTCCTCGACGGCCTCTCGGGTCCCACCACCCGCGCCCGTATCTGGCGCGGGCTGACCCAGGAGGACGCGGTCAGCCGCACGCTGCACGAGCACCGGATGATCCTCGCGGCCCTGCGGGATCGGGACGCGGAGGCGGCGAGGTCGTGGGCGACGGTGCATATCGCGAGCGTGGAGCAGTGGTTGCGGTCCACGTTGTGAGTTTGGCCGGGGGGCGCCGTAGGGGTGCTTGTCGTCTTGAGAGTGCCGGTTCGTCGTGGCTGGTCGCGCAGTTCCCCGCGCCCCTAGGTTGGTCCACTGGCCCGAGTGAGAGCCCAAGGGTGTTTTGGGGTGGCGAACAGGGCATTGATCCGTTCACTCCCCCGTGCAAGGGGGCTGCGGGCACCCCCGTCGCACGCCGTAAGGTTGGGACGTCAGGCGAGGGCACGTCGGAAGGAGGCGCTGGGTGATCGAGCTCGAGGGGGTTCCCGAGCTGATCGACCCGGTCATGGTGGCCGCGTTCGAGGGCTGGAACGATGCCGGCGACGCCGCCTCCACCGCGGTCGCGCATCTGGACAGGGAGTGGAAGGGCGAGGTGTTCGCGGCGCTGGACGCCGAGGACTACTACGACTTCCAGGTGAACCGCCCCACCGTGTGGATGGACGCCGGAGTGCGCAAGATCACGTGGCCGACGACAAGGTTGTCGGTGGTGCGGATCGGCGGTGAAAAACCCCGCGATCTCGTTCTCGTCCGCGGTATCGAACCGTCCATGCGATGGCGCTCGTTCTGCAACGAGATTCTCGGCTTCGCCCACGAACTGGGCGTGGAGCTGGTGGTCATCCTGGGCGCCCTGCTCGGCGACACCCCGCACACGCGTCCCGTCCCGATCAGCGGGACCACGTCGGACGCCGACCTGGCCCGGCGGATGGACCTGGAGGAGACCAAGTACGAGGGCCCCACGGGCATCGTCGGCGTCCTCCAGGAGGCGTGCACCCACGCCGGTGTGCCGGCCGTGTCGCTGTGGGCGGCCGTCCCGCACTACGTGTCGCAGCCGCCCAACCCGAAGGCGACGCTGGCCCTCCTCAACCGCCTGGAGGACCTGATCGACGTACGCATCCCGCTGGGCGAGCTGCCCGAGGACGCGCGCGCCTGGCAGGTGGGCGTGGACCAGCTGGCCGCCGAGGACACCGAGGTCGCCGAGTACGTGCAGACGCTGGAGGAGGCGCGGGACACCGCCGAGCTGCCGGAGGCTTCGGGCGAGGCGATCGCCCGCGAGTTCGAGCGGTATCTGCGGCGCCGGGACACTCCGGGCGGCCATGCCACGGAGGGCGGAGAGGGCACGCCGTTCCTCAAGGACCGGGGTGATGGCCCCGGCGGTCGTGCCAAGCCGCCGAAGCCTCCGAAGCCGGAGACGGAGACGGACGAAGAGGATTCGTCCGAGGACTGAGACACAGAAGGGGCGGTACGGGAGAGCCGTACCGCCCCTGACGTTCTCAGCGCGCCACAGCGACCAGGTCGTACGTGGTCGTCGGCGTCGGAGTCGTCGTGAACCGTGCGTTGGGCAGGTAGAGCCGGTCCCGGTACGCGGCGACCGTGGTCGGCACGTCGAAGTCCGGGTCGGTGATGCGGCGCCGGAAGACTCCGCTGGTGCCGTCCGGCGCGAGCGTGAACACGTCGATCGCGTTCTGCCGGTTCTGGACGACGTACAGCGTCCGCCCGAGCAGCAGCAGGCCGTCGCCGTTGGTGAGCGGGGCCGCGTCGCCGAGGTCGACGATCTTGGTGACGCCGGTCTTCGGGTCCACCCGGTGCAGGGCGCCGACCCCGGACTGCACGACCAGCAGGGCCGAGCCGTCGGGGGTGCGGGTGATGCCGTTGGCGTTGACGACCTCGCCGGGGACCTGGCTCCAGTCGCCGCTCAGTGTGAGCGTCACGATGTCGTCCGCGTCCGGCAGCGCGCCGCGCCGGCCGAGCGGCAGGGCGTAGAGCGCGGGCTGGTAGGAGTCGGTGAACCAGGCCGTGCGGGGGGTCAGGAACACATCGTTGGCGAAGGTCGGGGTCGCCGTGGTGAGGACGTACGACGCGATGATCGCGCCGCTGCGGGCGTCGACGACCCGGGCGCCCTGGCCGCGTCCGGCGACGAACAGCCGTCCCCGGTCGTCGAGTTTGAGGCCGACGGAGGGCGTGCCGGGCCCGGTCGAGATGATGCCGCCCTTGCCGGTGCGCAGGTCGGCCCGGTAGATCGAGCCGTCGCCGAGCGAGCCGAGGTAGGCGTAGGGCCCGCCGCCGATGGTGATGCCCTCCGGGCGGAAGCCGTCGGGCAGCGGGATCACGGTCGGCCAGGACTTCCCGGAGGCCGAGGCCGTCGTGGCCCCGGCGAGCACGGCACCGGCGGTCGCGGCACCGGCCGTGAGGAGTCTGCGGCGGGTGGGGCCATGTGCGAAGGAGCGATGCGTGGGTGCCACTGTGCGTCCTTCCGCGGAGGGACCGGCCGACTGGCTGGTCCAACGGTCAACTGACGCGTCCACCCCATCACATGGCGGAGGGCTCCGCAGCTCTCCCCCGTCCCTCGACAGCCAGTAGACAGCTTCTGGCCGGATTGTTACGGGACATCTCTTTCACGCCGATTGCACACGGTGCGTTGCGAGAACCAAGCGCGCACTGTCTCATTGACGTTCACGTCAACCGGGCTGGTTCCAACCCGGCTGGTGTCGATCGCGTAAGACCCGATCCCTCGTTGAGCGGTCAGGCGGCGTGAGCCAGGAATCCGCCCGAGGTCCGGCTGCGTGCCGGGGCCTCGGGCGTCCGCTCGGCCGGGCCGAACGGTACTGGGACGAGTTGCTCCCCTACCCCTGTGAACTCCCGCCGCGGCTCCGGCTGTTCGTGGCCGGCGCCTGGCGCAACCTGAACCACCCGTCCCCCGAGATCCGCCAGGCGGTGCACACCGCCGTCGCGGGTGGACGGCCCGATGTCCGAGTGTGGTTCTCGGACGGCGAGATCGTCGGCCTGGTGATCACCGGCTGACGCAGCCCATCACATCAAGGGAAGGTGACACCCGTATGAGCACCACCCCGCAGATGAGTCACATGGGACTACAGCAAGGCCAGCAGTTCCCCAGCACGTCGCCGTACCAGCAACAGCCGTACGGCATGGGCATGAGCGGCACGCTGGAGCAGCTCCAGCAGGTCGCGCTGTCGGCGGTGCAGCAGGTCGTCCAGCAGGTGCAGGCCCTCACCTCCGGTGTGGCGAACGGCTTCATCGACATCGTCCACCCGCTCCAGGAGCAGCCGCACCAGATCTTCCTGGGACACCCAGTCACCGAACGTGCTGCGCAGCGTACGGATCCAGCGGATCTGACGCGCATGTGAGAAATGGGGCCGCTTCCTCCCTCGATGAGGAAGCGGCCCTTCCGCGTGCTTACAGGGCCACGCCCAGCAGAGCGTCCACCGCGCGCGATACGACGCCGGGGGCGCCCTCGTCCGTGCCGCCCCGCTCCTGCTGGAGCGCCGTCCAGCGGTCGACGGCGGCGAGGGCGGCCGGGGCGTCCAGGTCGTTCGCCAGGGCCTCGCGCATCTGTGCGACCAGCGTCTCGGCGGGCGGTCCGTCGGGGCGGGAGACGGCGGCACGCCAGCGGTCGAGGCGCGCGAGGGCGTCCTGGAGGACCTGGTCGGTCCACTCCCAGTCGGCCCGGTAGTGGTGGGCGAGCAGGGCCAGCCTGATCGCGGCCGGGTCGACGCCCTCGCGGCGCAGGGTGGAGACGAAGACCAGGTTGCCCTTGGACTTCGACATCTTCTCGCCGTGCAGCGCGACCATGCCGGCGTGGACGTACGCCTTGGCCATGGGGAACTCGCCGGTCAGCACCTGGGCGTGCGAGGCGCCCATCTCGTGGTGCGGGAAGGCGAGGTCGGAGCCACCGCCCTGGATGTCGAAGCCCATGCCGAGGTGGTCCAGGGCGATGGCGACACACTCGATGTGCCAGCCGGGCCGTCCGCGGCCCAGCGAACCGCCGTCCCAGCTGGGCTCGCCCTCGCGGGCGGCCATCCACAGCATCGGGTCCAGCGGGTTCTTCTTGCCCGGCCGGTCGGGGTCGCCGCCGCGCTCCGCGGACAGCAGCCGCATGGCGGCCACGTCGAGGCGGGAGACCTTGCCGAAGTTCGGGTCGGACTCGACGGAGAAGTAGATGTCTCCTTCGAGTTCGTAGGCGGCGCCCGCGTCGCGCAGTCGCTCGACGAGCGGCACGATGCCGGGTATCGCCTCGACCGCGCCGATGTAGTGCCGCGGCGGCAGCATCCGCAGGGCGGTCATGTCCTCGCGGAAGAGGGCCGTCTCCTTCTCGGCGAGGGCGACCCAGTCGATGTCGTCCCGCTGCGCGCGTTCCAGCAGGGGATCGTCGACGTCGGTCACGTTCTGGACGTAGTGAACCTGCCGCTTGGTGTCGAGCCACACGCGCTGCACGAGGTCGAACGCGTTGTAGGTCGCCGCGTGACCGATGTGGGTCGCGTCGTACGGGGTGATGCCGCAGACGTAGATACGGGCGACGGGACCGGGGTCGAGGGTGACGAGCCCATCGGTCGCTGTGTCGTGGATCCTCAGGTCGCGGCCCTTGTCAGGCAGGGCGGGGACCTCGGAAGCGGGCCAGGCATGCATGTCATGAGCCTAACCGGACGGAAGTTCCATATTCGAACCGGACCAGGCCGGATGGCCGGTGGCGCACTCTTGCGGAACGCCGTCGGCCGTGCCCGTTGTTCCCCCTGCACCGGCGACCCCTACACGGGCGGCCACGGAATGGCAGGCCACTCGCCGCTCGGCGCCGGATGGACCCCCGAGGTGAGCAACGCGTCCACACGCGCGCGCGTGGCGGCGAGTTCGGCGCCGGTGATCAGCCCGGCCAGACGCTCCGCCAGTGCTCCGCCGTCCCCCAAGGCGTCCTTGAGGCCCTTGAGGACGTCGACGGCCTCGCCCGTGAGCGGCTCGCCCGCCCACCCCCACAGCAGCGTGCGCAGCTTGTTCTCGGTGTTGAAGGTCACGCCGTGATCGATGCCGTACAGCCGGCCGTCGGCGGCCGGCAGCAGATGGCCGCCCTTGCGGTCCGCGTTGTTGATCACGGCGTCGAGGACGGCGAGGCGCCGCAGCCGTGCGTCGTCGGCGTGCACCAGCAGCGCCGTCTTTCCGTCGCCGACCTCGGCGAAGCCGATCGCCTTCCAGCCCTCCTCCGGCTCCTCACCGTCGACGAGGGCGAGCAGCTCGCTCTCCTCCGGTTGGGCCTCGATCCACAGCTGGACCATGCCCTCGCCGTAAGGCCCGTCGCGCAGCACGGTGGTGGGCACCAGGCCCCATCCGGTGGCCTCGGAGACCTCGTACGCGGCGACCTCGCGGCGGGCGAGGTTGCCGTCGGGGAAGTCCCAGAGGGGGCGCTCGCCGCGGACGGGCTTGTAGACGCAGTGGGCCTCTTCCCCCTCGTGGGAGACGGAGCAGTACAGCACCGCGTTCGAGGCGTCCCGGATCTGCCCGCGGACCGTGAGCTCACCCCGGGTGAGCAGCTGGGCCGTGGTCACGCTCCGCGGCGGTATCCGTTCTGGCGCGGACATACGTGTCCTTCCGGGTCGAGCGGGAGGCTGCACAGCGGGCACGGCGGCCGCCCGGCGTTGACGACATCCAGGGCGCGCTTGGCGAACGCGCGGGCCTGGGCGCCGGTGAGCCGGACCCGCAGCATCGGGGGCCCGTTCTCCTCGTCCTGGAGCAGCCGCTCCTCGGCCTCGGCGAGGTCCTCCTCGGAGTCGGCGTCCAGCTCCACGAGGGCCTGCGCCTCGACGATCATGCGCTGTTCGTCGCCGTCCCAGGCGAGGGCCATGGTGCCGACGCGGAACTCCTCCTCGACGGGGGCTTCCAGCGGGGCCGTGTCGGCGACCTCGGTGGGCGCCACGGCAGGGACGGCGGCGCTGCCGCCACTGCGTCGTACCACCTCGTCGAGCAGTTCGTCCATGCGCTCGGCGAGCGCGGCGACCTGGGTCTTCTCCAGAGCCACGCTGGTCACCCGGGATCCTGCGATGGCCTGGAGGAAGAACGTACGGCGCCCGGGCAGTCCGACCGTACCGGCCACGAAGCGGTCCGGCGGATCGTAGAGGAACACCTGACGGGACACGTCCTGTCTCCATTGGAATCGACATCGGGACCGGCCGCTGCGGCCACCGGAACTTGCGTCAGGGCCGCCTCGACCGCTTCACCCTACTGCGGTTGACGATCACGGTGCGCCCGCATCGCCCCCGACCCGGGCGTCACCTGACGGGGGTTCCGCGCGCGGCGCAAGGGAGGCGAAATCCCCGGTGTCACCGAGGCGAACGAGAAACGGCCTGAGGCGGGTGTAACGGATCGCGGTGATGGAACACGGTTCTACGGAGATCCGCTGGAAGAGGTCGAGATGGAGTCCGAGCGCGTCCGCCACGAGGGACTTGACGATGTCGCCGTGCGAGCACATGAGATAGACGGCGTCGGCGCCGTGGTCGCGCTCCACGCGCGCGTTCCACTCGCGCACCGCCTCGGCGGCACGGGTCGCCATCGCCCGCATCGACTCACCGCCGGGAAATTGCGCCGCCGACGGATGCGCCTGTACGACCTCCATCAGGGGTTCGTCCATCAGCTCGGCGAGCTTGCGCCCGGACCAGTCGCCGTAGTGGCACTCCCCGATCCGCTCGTCGGTGTGCGCGGTCAGTTCCGGCCGGGCGTCCAGCAGCGGCCGTATCGTCTCCTGGCAGCGCTGCAGCGGGCTGGTGACGACCTCGGAGATCGGCAGCTCGGCGAGCCGCCCGGGCAGCGCCGCGGCCTGCGCGGCGCCACGCTCGTCGAGAGCGACGCCGGGCGTCCACCCGGCGAGCAGTCCCTCGGTATTGGCGGTGGATCGTCCGTGCCGGACGAGGATCAGCGTGGGCATGCGGCCAAGGGTAGGCGTCCATCACCCGCCGAAGGGCCGCGCCGGTGTCGAGAGCCCATGGGGGTCCCCCCGCTCGAGCGTATTCGAGAGTGGGGGAGCGCGGAGGCCCGAAGGGTCGAGCACGGTCGGGCTCTCGACACCGGCTTTGGCGGCCCGGAGGCGAAAAAGTCAGCGTGCGCTTCGGGGCTGCGGGCGGGAGAATACGCTCCGTGATCGTCGACTGCGCCATATACCAGGACGGGATGCGCACGGAGGGGCCGCGGGATCTCTCCGACGCCCTGGCACAGTGCCGGGTGGGCGGGGACGCGTTCGTGTGGATCGGGCTGTACGAGCCGACGGAGCGCGAGTTCGACCAGGTGACGGAGGAGTTCGGGCTGCACCCGCTGGCTGTCGAGGACGCCCTGACCGCCCACCAGCGCCCCAAACTCGAGGTGTACGACGACTCGCTGTTCATGGTCCTCAAGCCGGTCGCGTACGAGCCCAAGAGCGACGACGTCACCTCCGGCGAGGTCATGATCTTCATCGGCGACTCGTTCGTGGTGACCGTGCGGCACGGCGAGGAGGCTCCGCTCACGGCGGTCCGCAAGCGGCTGGAGGCGGAGCCCGAGATGCTGCGGCACGGCCCCACGGGGGTGCTGTACGCGATCTCGGACGCGATCGTCGACCACTACGTGGACGTGGCGGGCGAGCTGAGCACCGATCTGGAGGAGCTGGAGGCGGAGGTGTTCTCGCCGACCGGCGGCGGCACCCGGCACACCGCGTCCCGTATCTACAACTTCAAGCGGCAGATCCTGGAGTTCCGCCGGGCCACCGGTCCGCTGGCCCAGCCGCTGGAACGGCTCGCGGGCACCGGCCTGTTCGGTCTGCGGGTGCCCTTCGTGTCGGAGAAGGCACAGCCGTTCTTCCGCGACGTCAACGACCACCTGATGCGCGTGAACGAGTCCGTCGAGGGCCTGGACCGGCTGGTGTCGGACATCCTGTCGGCTCATCTGGCCCAGATGAGCGTCCGGCAGAACGACGACATGCGGAAGATCTCCGCGTGGGCGGCCATGGCCGCGGTCCCCACGATGATCGCGGGCATCTACGGCATGAACTTCGACCACATGCCGGAGCTGCGCTGGGTGTGGTCGTATCCGGCGCTGATCCTGGCCATGGCCGCCCTGGAGGTCTTGCTGTACCGGCTGTTCAAGAGCCGGGGCTGGCTGTAGGCGCTGTTCTCAGGCGAACTCGGGGGCCGAGGTGGCGGGGCCGCCGAGGGCGTCGCGGCGTTCCGGCATCTTCAGGCTGACCATGCGGCGCCAGCCCGCGATCCGCTCGTAGGCGTAGATCGCGTGGATGCCCGCGGCGAGCAGCGCGGCCTTCGGCTTCGGCCAGCCGAGAATGCGGCCCATGTGGGACATGACGGCGAGGCTGACGTCCCGGTAGATCCGGATCTCGGCGAGCGCGCACTCCCGCAGCGTCCGCTGGATGGCCCGGCCGTGCCCGGCGCGGGCGAAGCGGAGCAGTTCCTCGTGGCAGTAGGCGAGGTGGTTGTCCTCGTCGTTGGAGATCATCTTCACCGCCCGGCCGAGGTCGGGGTGGTCGGCGAAGTGCTTGCGCAGCAGCTCCATCTCCTCGGAGGCGCGCTGCTCGGTGACCCGGCTGTGCGAGAGGTAGGTGACGATGTCCTGGACGGTGAGCGGCTCGTCGCGCTTGAGCTTGTCGTGCGCGAGGCCGATGCCGTTCTGCTCGAGGAGCATGGTGTAGTCGGTCTCGGGCGGTACGGGGACGGGATCGAGGCCGCGCTTCTTCATCAGGGCGTTGAAGATCCGCCCGTGCTTGTCCTCGTCCGCGCCGTGCCGGGTGATCTTGGGGGCGAGTGCGCGCTCGCTGTCCGGAACGAGCGCGGCGATACGGGCGTTCTCCCACCCGCCCTGCGACTCCCCGCTGGCGGCGATGGAGCAGAACAGGCGGAAGGACTCGTCGTTGTCGAGGATCTCCTGGAACAGACTCTTGGCCGAAAGCATCGTGCGCACCTCTCTGCAGGATTCCGCAAAGAACGAGTCAAATGCGGTGCGAGGGACGCTGCAACAGCTGTGTCGGACAACTCCGCCAAAAGGATGACCCCGGGCTCAGCCGTGGGCGTAACCGAGCGCGCTCCGGCGCGTTGTGCTGCGTGACGGCCGTGGCGGGGAAGACCCCCGAGCCCCCACCACGGCCGTAGAACTTCCCTCCGTGTTACGCCCCTTACGCCAGCCCGGCCCGTTCCAGGGCCTCGGTGCCGGCCCGCAGCGAGGCGAGCCGCTCGTCCAGCGTGAAGCCCGCCGGGTTGAGGGACAGGGTGGTGACGCCGGCGGCGGCGTAGGCCTTCATCCGGTCAGCGATGCGATCGACGGAGCCGAGCAGCGTGGTCCGGTCGATCAGCTCGTGCGGTACGGCGGCCGCCGCCCCCTGCTTGTCACCGGAGAGGTACTTCTCCTGGATCTCGGCGGCGGCCTGCTCGTAGCCCATGCGCCGGGCGAGCTGGTTGTAGAAGTTCTGCTTGGCGCTGCCCATGCCGCCGACGTACAGCGCGGTGTACGGGCGGAAGGCGTCGGCCAGCGCGGTCACGTCCTTGTCGGCACCGACCGCGAGCGGCAGCGTCGGGCAGACATCGAACCCGTCCATGGTCTTCCCGGCCTTCTCACGCCCGGCCCGCAGATGGTTGATCGCGGTGTCCTCGAGGTGGTCGGCGGACGGGAAGATGAGCAGCGCCCCGTCGGCGATCTCACCGGTCTGCTCCAGGTTCTTGGGGCCGATCGCGGCGATGTACAGCGGGATGTGCTCGCGCTCCGGGTGCACGGTCAGCTTGATCGGCTTGCCCGGACCGCCGGGCAGCGGCAGCGTCCAGTGCTCGCCGTCGTACGACAGCCGCTCCCGCGTCATCGCCTTCCGTACGATCTCCACGTACTCGCGGGTCCGGGAGAGCGGCTTGTCGAACTTGACGCCGTACCAGCCCTCGGAGACCTGCGGCCCGGAGACGCCGAGGCCGAGCCGGAAGCGGCCGCCGGAGAGCGAGTCGAGCGTGGCGGCGGTCATGGCGGTCATCGCCGGCTGCCGGGCCGGGATCTGGAAGATGGCCGAGCCCACGTCGATGCGCTCGGTCTGGGCGGCGACCCAGGTCAGCACGGTGGCCGCGTCCGAGCCGTACGCCTCGGCGGCCCAGCAGACGGCGTACCCGAGCCGGTCGGCCTCCTTCGCGACCGCGAGATTGTCCGCGTCCATTCCGGCGCCCCAGTAGCCGAGGTTGATCCCGAGCTGCATGGCGGATTCCCCTTACCGATCAGTAACGTCCCTTGTCCGGAGACCATAGCGCGGGGGTGGGGAAACTGGTCATCCACAGGCCCCCACATGACAGGTCGTGGCCAGTAATCTCGGCGTCCATGGAGCAGAGGCATCTCGGCCGCACCGGCCTGCGCGTGTCCCGCATCGGGCTCGGCACCCTCACCTGGGGCAGGGACACCGACGAGCACGACGCCGCGGACCTCTTGAAGACGTTCTGGGAAGCGGGCGGGACGCTCATCGACACGGCCGACGTGTACGGCGACGGGGAGGCCGAGTATCTGCTCGGACGACTCATAGAAGGCCTGGTCCCGCGCCGGGATCTGGTCATCTCCACGAAGGCGGGCAGCGTGCCCGACCCGGACGTCCGCGTCGACGGCTCACGCGGCCATCTGCTCGCCGCGCTGGACGCCTCGCTGGCCCGGCTCGGCACGGAGTACGTCGACCTGTGGCACATCCACGCCTACGACCCGTTCACCCCGCTCGAAGAGACCCTGCAGGCCCTCGACATGGCGGTCAGCAGCGGCCGGGCTCGCTATGCGGCCGTCTCCAACTTCTGCGGCTGGCAGCTCGCCAAGGCGGCCACGTGGCAGCTGACGGCGCCGGGGGTACGGACCCGGCTGGCGGGGACGCAGCTGGAGTACTCGCTGCTCCAGCGCGGCGTCGAACGCGAGGTGCTGCCCGCCGCCCTCGACCTCGGCATCGGCCTGCTGCCCTCCTCGCCGCTCGGCCGCGGGGTCCTGACCGGCAAGTACCGCAACGCGACGCCGGCCGACTCGCGGGGCGCGTCCGAGCATCTGGCGCCGTTCGTCGCGCCGTACCTCGACGACACCGCGAGCCGGATCGTGGACGCGGTGGCTACGGCGGCGGACGGGCTCGCGGTGACCCCGCTCCAGGTGGCCCTCGCCTGGGTCCGCGACCGGCCCGGGGTGTCCGCGCCCATCGTCGGCGCGCGCAACGCGCAGCAGCTCACGGCGGCATTGTCAGTGGAGGCCCTTAGTCTTCCTGACGAGATCTGCCGGGCGCTCGACGATGTGTCAGCGCCCGTGCACCGCTATCCCGATCACGACTGGAGCATGCTGTGAGCACGGACCCCGAGCCCACGGATGAAGCCGCGCACGCCGACCCGGGGACCCCGGACGCCGCGCGGGAGGGCACCACCCGGGAGACGGGGACGACGGAGGACGGGTCGGCGAGGGGCGGCGCGGACAAGACCGGGGCCGACGCGGACGGCGGCCTGGGCGCAGCCGACGCGGGCGAGGACCAAGGTCAGGCCGATGAAGCCGCTACCGCTGCCAAGTTGTCCGAGGCTGAGGCTGAGCTTGCCGCGCAGCGGATCGAGCGGGAGCGGATCGAGCGTCGGAAGGCTGAGAAGGCGGCGCCTATTACGGCTGGGGCGAAGCTCAGCGGAACGGCTGCCGATCTGCTCGCGGCTGTGCGTGCCGTGGAGAGCGGGGAGAAGCCCGCGGCCACCGTGTTCAGCGAGCCGGAGCCGACGCCTCGACGCCCCGCCGCTGAGCCGGTGCGCCGGCCGCAGACCGAGGCGGTCCAGGCGGACGGAGCGGTTACGGCCACGGCCCCCGCGGCCGAGGCCGTCGACGCCGTGCGCGGTGTGCTGGCCGACGGCGGCGCCCCGGAGACGCTCGCCCCGCAGGTCGCCGCGGCCCTCGGCGAGGGCGCGGGTGACGTGCTGCGGGCGGACCCCTGGCAGTTGCTGCGGGTCACCGGGGTGCGCCCCGAGCAGGCGGACGGGTTCGCGCGGGCGCTGCTCGGCGCCGAGTCAGGCCCGGACGACGAGCGGCGCGGCCGTGCGCTCACCGTGTGGCTCCTGGAGCAGGCCGCCCTGGCGGGACACACCGCCCTGGAGCTGCCGGCGCTCACCGCCGCACTGACCCAGCGGGGCGTGCCGGACGCGGACACCGCCGTACAGAACACCCTCGCCGAGGGCGAGGCCCTGGCCTTCCAGGACGCGTTGGACGACAAGGGCAGCGACACGGCCGACGAGGACGACGAGGAGCGGCCGGTCCGGGTCCTGGTCGGCCTGGAGCGGTACGCCCTCGCCGAGGAGAGCCTCGCCGACGGACTGGCCCGGCTGATCAACTCGGTGCCCAAGCAGGACGGTTCGGCCGACACGTGGGAGCGGGCCGCGTCGGCGGCGGGCTCCGCGGGCGAGTTGATCCGCGCGGTCGCGTCCCACGGTCTCGTGCTGCACACGGGCGGCGAGGCGTCCCTGACCGAACCGGCGGCGCTGCTGCGCGCGGCCTCCGAACTCGGACTCCGCGCCTGGGCCGCCACCCACAGCCCGCTGGGCTGCACGCGGTTCGCGGCGCTGCTGAGCGAGCCGGGCGGCTCCCGGGTCACCACCGTGTCCGGCCTGCTCTCCGGTGCCGAGGGCCCCGGCCGGGACACGGACGGCGCTCTGGACCTCGACCTCCTCGTGGTGCTGGACGCTCCGCAGCTGGACGTGGAGACGGCGGCGCTGCTCTCGGAGTCGCTGCCGGACGGGGCGCGGCTGCTGCTGGCCGGGGATCCCGGGGTGCTGTGGTCGGCGGGTCCGGGGCGGGTGTTCGCGGATCTGCTGGCGGCGCGGGTCTGCCCGCAGATCGCCTCCCGGCAGCCCGACCCCGGTCCGCTGGGCGAGCTGGTCTCCGGGATCGGCATCGGCGAGCTGAACCAGGTGGACTCCCCCGGCAAGGAGCTGGTGATCGTGCCGGTGCGGGACGCGGGCGAGGCCGTGCACCGGACCGTGCAGCTCGTCGCGGACTCGGTGCCGCGGGCGATCGGCGTGCCGGCCGAGCAGACCGTCGTCATCACGCCCGGCCACGGCGGCGCCGCCGGTACGCGCGCGCTGAACACGGCACTGAAGGAGCGGCTGAACCCCGGCCCCGGCCGGTTCGGCGGCTTCGACCCCGGCGACCGGATCGCCTACTCCCCCGCGCCGGGCCGTACGCTGCCGGGCCAGGTGGTGAAGGCCGACGCCGACGGGCTGCACCTGTCGTGTGCGGGCGCCCCGGTCGTCGTACCGAAGGAGCGGGTGGAGCAGTCCGTGCGGCACGGGTGGGCGCTGACCGCGCACCAGGCGGTGGGTGCCCGGTGGCCCGCGGTGGTCGTGGTGCTGCCCGGCGACGCCGCGCAGGCCCTCAGCCGGCCCTGGGTCTACACCGCCTTCGGCCGGGCGGAGCGCCATCTGTCGGTGGTCCACGGCGTCGAGCAGGCGCTCCCGCGCGCGGTGGCCGAGGTCCCGCCCAAGCCCAGGACGACCCGCCTGCCCGTTCTGCTGGCCCCGCAGATTCCGGCGGCGGGCTGACGCGGGCACGCGCACGCGCGACACGGACGACGGCGGTGGCCGCGGAGGCCGTGACCTCCGTGACCACCGCCGTCGTACCGGACGGTGTTCAGCCCGTCAGCGGTCCGCGTCCAGCCGCTCCAGGTCCTCGTCCTCCACCACGTCAGGCTCGAGTTCGTCCTCGAGGTCGTCGTCCACGTCGTCCTCGATCTCGTCGTCGAAGACGGCACTGACGTCGAACCGGCAGACCACCTGCTGCGGGTCGATCGCCTCGAACGGTGCCTCCAGCCACTCGCCGGGTTCGGCGGGGTCGTCCGCCGCGGTCACCCAGAGCGTGGAGTCGCCCTCCTCCAGGCCGAACTCCTTGTGCCGTGAGGCGATCTCGTCCGGTTCGAACTCGCCGAACAGAAGGCCCAGCGCCCCGTGCACGGTGCCGGATGCCCCCGGGCCGTCCCTGCCCTCGTCGTCCGCCGCCTCGACCCGCTGGGCCTGCGCCAGCAGCCGCTGCGGTTCCACCACCGCGTAGTCGCGGCGGATCAGCACGCTCAGCGCGTTCGGCTCCTCGGGCCCCGCGTACGGCGGCAGCGCGTCTTCGGTACCGGGGATCTCGAAGGGGGTGACCTCGTCGTAG
This sequence comes from Streptomyces sp. GESEQ-4, assembly GCF_017948455.1. GTDB lineage: Bacteria > Actinomycetota > Actinomycetes > Streptomycetales > Streptomycetaceae > Streptomyces. The sequence continues at coordinate 188,478 of NZ_JAFFSU010000007.1, read as the reverse complement.
CGGTCGTAGAGCAGTTCGTCGTACGCCTCGGCGGCCGCGGCGAGCTGGTTGAACGCCTCGTAGACGGTCGGGTCGTCCTCCCCCGACCGGCGTTCGACCGCGGCCAGGTGGCGGTCGAGCGCGGTCTTGACCGCCTCGGCGGCGGCGCGTACCTCGGCAGCGGTGGGCTGCTCAGCATCAGACATAGAGCAGACGCTATCCGTACAGGGGCTCTGCCCGCACAATAGATGCGATGCCGGAATACGAATTTGTCGACGTGTACGTGCCGCGCGGGGTATCTCGCAAGGACGCCACACGCCTGCTGACGGACCATGCCGAGTACGGACACTGGGAGTTGGACCGCCTGAGTCTGCTGCGGGACGGAAGCCGCAGGGTGCGGTTGCGCCGACGGATCATCCGCCAGGTGCGCGCCACGTGGTGAACTGAGGCAGAGAAAAACGGAGCGGGCCCCGCCACGGCGGGGCCCGCTCCGTTTCTGTGCGGTGCCGCTACGCCGAGGCGCGTGCCCTGCGGTAGAGGACCGTGCCCGCCAGCAGTGCTCCCGCGCCGACCGGCAGGACGAGGCCGAGGGGAAGGTCACCGCCGGTGTGAGCGAGCTGGGCGCTGCCCTGCGGCTGGGGGATCGACTGGGCGCCGGGCTGGTTGCCCCGCGCGGAGCCGTTGCCGCCGTCCGGTGTCTCGTCGTCCACGCTCGGCGGTGTACCGGGCTCCACGGGGTTGCCGGGCTGCCCGGGATCGCCCGGCTGTCCGGGGTCGCCGGGCTGCTCGGGGTTGCCCGGCTCGTCCGGATTCCCGGGCGGCGGCGTCTCGTGGCCACCCCCGCCGGGAGGTGTGCTCGGCTGCCCACCGCCGGAACCGCCGTTGTTCGCGCAGTCGTTGCCCTTGGTGCCGTTGCCGACGCCGATGATGTCGACGCTGTTGCCGCAGACGTTCACCGGGACGTGGACCGGCGCCTGGACGTGGTTGCCCGAGCCGATGCCCGGGGAGTCCTTGGCGTGGCCGTCGGCCTGCGACCCGCCGCCGGAGCCGCCGTGACCGCTGTTCCCGCCCTGGTTGACGCACTTGTTGCCCATCGCCGGGTTGAGGAGCCCGACGACGTTGACCGTGTTGCCGCAGACGTTCACCGGCACGTCCACCGGCGCCTGCACCGTGTTGCCCGACAGCACGCCGGGCGAGTGCGAACTCGAGCCGTTCGCGCCCGAGTCGGCGTGTGCGTGGCCGCCGGCGGCGGCGATCACGCCGGTCGCGGCCGCCACGGTCATCAGGCCTTTGCGGGTGACCTGTCTCATTGCTGCTTACCTGCCTTGTCCCTGCGTTACCGACGCGGAAAGACCGGACGGCCCCGGAGCGCCTGGTATGCGCGCTCCGGGACCGGCGGTGTGGACGAGAACCTCAGAGAGGCAGCGTCACTTGTTGACGCAGGTGTTGCCGAAGGCGGGGTTCAGCAGCCCGATCACGGAGACCGTGTTGCCGCAGACGTTCACCGGGACGTGAACCGGGGCCTGAACGACGTTGCCCGAAAGGATGCCGGGAGAGTGCACGGCGGCACCCTGAGCACCCGAGTCGGCAACGGCAAGGCCCGCACCCGCGAGAACCAGACCACCAGTGGCGGCAGCAGCGGCGACGACCTTCTTGATCATTATTCCTCCTTGTTGGCAATGCGATCCAAAGTCGCGGATCACATCAGCAGTAACGAGGAGGAACTAATAGGGCTACGAGCTTATGGTCGCATTCACCCTTCCTGGGCGATCTCCGTACGGGCGGGCGAATAACGGCGTCAACCCGTCATGACGCGTCGATGAAGCGGTCGAGCACCCGCACCCCGAACTTCAGCCCCTCCACCGGCACCCGCTCATCGACGCCGTGGAACATGCCCGCGAAGTCCAGCTCCGGCGGCAGCTTCAGCGGCGCGAAGCCGAAGCAGCGGATGCCGAGGTCGTCGAAGGACTTGGCGTCGGTGCCGCCGGAGAGCATGTAGGGGACGGCCCGGGCGATCGGGTCTTCGGCGCCGAGGGCGCTCTGCATGGCGTCGACGAGCTTGCCGTCGAAGTCCGTCTCCAGCGCCTTGTCGCCGTGCACGTCCTCCCGCTTCACCCGCGGGCCGAGGATCCGGTCGAGGTCGGCGAGGAACTCCTCCTCGTATCCGGGCAGGAAGCGTCCGTCGACGTGCGCGGTCGCCTGGCCGGGGATGACGTTGACCTTGTAGCCGGCGCCGAGCATGGTGGGCGCCGCCGAGTTCCGCAGCGTCGCGCCGACCATCTTGGCGATGCCGCCGAGCTTGGCCAGCGTCTCGTCCATGTCCTCGGGGTCGAGCTCGGTGCCGAGCGCGTCGGACAGCTCGTCGAGGAAGGACCGTACGGTCTTCGTGACCCGTACCGGCCAGGTGTGGCGCCCGAGCCGCCCGACGGCCTCGCACAGCTCGGTGATGGCGTTGTCGTTGTTCGTCATCGAGCCGTGACCGGCCGTGCCGTCCACGGTGAGCCGCATCCAGTGCATGCCCTTCTGGGCGGTCTCCACGAGATACAGCCGCAGCTTCTCGTTGACGGTGAAGGAGAACCCGCCGACCTCGCCGATCGCCTCGGTGACGCCCTCGAAGAGGTCCGGGTGCTGCTTGACCAGGTGCTTGGCGCCGTACGTCCCGCCCGCCTCCTCGTCCGCGAGGAAGGCGAGGACGATGTCGCGCGGCGGCTTGCGCCCGCTGCGCAGCCGGTCGCGGACGACCGCGAGGGTCATCGCGTCCATGTCCTTCATGTCGACGGCCCCGCGGCCCCACACGCATCCGTCCGCGATCTCGCCGGAGAAGGGGTGGTGGGTCCAGTCCTGGGCGTTCGCCGGTACGACGTCGGTGTGCCCGTGGATCAGCAGCGCGGGCCGGGAGGGGTCCTCGCCCTCGATCCGGGCCACCGTGGACGCGCGTCCCGGGTGGGATTCGAAGATCTGCGGTTCGAGCCCCACCTCGGCGAGCTTCTCGGCGACGTACTCGGCCGCCTTGCGCTCGCCGGGACCCGAGTGGTCGCCGTAGTTGCTGGTGTCGATCTGGATGAGCTCGCGGCAGAGGTCCACGACCTCGTCCTCGCCGGTGACGCTGCTGGCCGTGTCCGTCCCGCTCACGCTGCTTCCTCCCACTGTCACTGCTGGTGGTCCCCCCACATCCTCCCTCCCCCGCCGGTCCGCCCCAAGACCCCGCCCGCCCCGTCACACGCCGTTCACGCGGCGACAGGGGGTGATCGGCCACCCTCCGGAGCCTGGTAATGTTTCCTTCGTCGCCGCGGGGGAACCCCCGCACGACACACACCTTGTCCGGGTGGCGGAATGGCAGACGCGCTAGCTTGAGGTGCTAGTGCCCTTTATCGGGCGTGGGGGTTCAAGTCCCCCCTCGGACACACTCTGAAAACCCCACTCCATGTGGGGTTTTCTGCTGTCCGCCACCGCTGCCGGACACGCTCCGCGATCAAGTGTGTGCCATCTCTCGCCGGGCGGGCAGACACCGAGGTCACAGCACCCGGCCACCCCTCCCCCCGGCACCCCGGACAGCTCACTCATGTGGCCGCAAGGTAACGCGGAGACTAACGTCGGACTAAAATTTCCGGCTTGTCGGAGCTGGAGCCGGACAACCCCAGGCAAACCTGCGGGCCCACCAGCGCCCCGGAGGCTTCCGGGATCGAGACGCGAGGACCCGATGGCAGCCATACACGAGAGCAGTGCTCTCGGCCTGCTCGATGAAGAGATCCGCGAACGATTCGGTAGTTCCGCGCGTTTCTCGGGCGGGGCCGCCGCCTCTCCCCGGACGCTTGTCGACATCTTCGAGGCATCCGTCCGGTCCTACCCGGACGAGCTCGCCCTGGACGACGGCACACGGCGCCTTACCTACCGTGCGCTGGCCGTCGAGGTCGCGGCGCTGCGGCGCGGGCTCGCCGACGCCGGGGTCGGACTCGGCGACCGGGTGGGCGTGCGGGTGCCGTCCGGGACCAATGATCTGTACGTCGCGATCCTCGCCGTACTGGCCGCCGGCGCCGCATACGTTCCGGTGGACGCCGAGGACCCGGACGAGCGGGCCGAGTTGGTGTTCGGCGAGGCCGACGTGCGGGCCGTCATCGGTGCCGACCATGTCATCACCGCCCACAGCAGGGCGGACGTTCCCGCCGGCCGGCCCGGGGTCGAGCACGACGCCTGGATCATCTTCACCTCCGGGTCGACCGGGAAGCCCAAGGGCGTCGCCGTCACCCACGAGAACGCCGCCGCGTTCGTGGACGCCGAGGCCGCGCTGTTCCTCACCGACGACCCCATCGGTCCAGGTGACAGGGTCATGGCGGGCCTGTCGGTCGCCTTCGACGCGTCCTGCGAGGAGATGTGGCTCGCGTGGCGCTACGGCGCCTGCCTGGTGCCCGTCCCCCGCTCGCAGGTCCGCAGCGGTGCCGATCTCGGGCCCTGGCTGGTCGAGCAGGACATCAGCGTCGTGTCGACGGTGCCGACGCTGGCCGCGCTGTGGGAGCCGGAGACCCTCAACGACGTACGACTGCTGATCTTCGGCGGTGAGGCCTGTCCGCCCGAGCTGGTGCAGCGGCTGGTGACCGAGGGGCGCGAGGTGTGGAACACCTACGGGCCCACCGAGGCGACCGTCGTGGCGTGTGCGTCGCTGATGAGCGGCGAGGAGCCGATCCGGATCGGGCTGCCGCTGAACGGCTGGGAGCTGGCCGTCGTCGACGAGGCCGGGCAGCCCGTGCGGATGGGCGAGAGCGGCCAGCTGGTGATCGGCGGGGTCGGGCTCGCCCGGTACCTGGACGCCGAGAAGGACGCGGAGAAGTACGCGCCGCTGGACTCGCTGGGCTGGGAGCGGGCGTACCGCAGTGGTGACCTGGTCAAGGCGGAGCCCGAGGGGCTGGTCTTCCTCGGGCGGGCCGACGAGCAGATCAAGCTCGGCGGGCGGCGGATCGAGCTGGGCGAGGTGGACGCCGCGTTGCAGGCGCTGCCCGGTGTCGCCGGTGCCGCCGCGGCCGTACGCACCGCCCGCAGCGGCAATCAGCTGCTCGTCGGGTATGTCGTCACGCAGGACGGCTGGGACCACGCGGCCGCCGTCGAGAAGCTGCGGGCCGAGCTGCCCGCGGCCCTGGTGCCGCTGCTCGCGCCGGTCGAGGACCTGCCGACGCGGACGAGCGGCAAGGTCGACCGCAACGCGCTGCCCTGGCCCCTGGAGGGCATGGAGACCGGCGGCAAGGCCGAGCAGCTCTACGGCACCGAGGCCTGGCTCGCCGAGCAGTGGACGGAAGTCCTCGGCATCCCGGTGGGCAGCGCCACCGACGACTTCTTCGCGATCGGCGGCAGCAGCCTGGCCGCCGCCCAGCTGACGACGCGGCTGCGCACCCGCTACCCGAGCGCGGCCGTCCTCGACATCTACCAGCAGCCGACGCTGCGCAAGCTGGCCCGGCACCTGGAGGAGTCCAACCAGGACGACACCGCCCGGCGGACGATCGCTCCGGTGCCGAAGCGCGCCCAGGTGATCCAGCTGCTGGTCCTGCTCCCCCTGTTCACGCTGCTGGGGCTGCGCTGGATGGTGCCCCTGGCCGCGCTGGGAAACGTGCTGACCGCGTACTCCTGGCTGCCGACCGCTCCTTGGTGGCTGGTCGCGTCCGGGGCGCTGCTGCTGTTCAGCCCGCCGGGACGGCTCGCGATCGCCGCGGGCGGGGCGCGGCTGCTGCTGCGCGGCGTGACGGCCGGGCGGTATCCGCGCGGCGGGAGCGTGCATCTGCGGCTGTGGGCCGCCGAGCGGCTCGCGGAGTTCAGTGGGGCGACCTCGCTGACCGGGTCGTGGCTGGAGCGGTACGGCCGTGCGCTGGGCGCCAGGATCGGGCAGGACGTCGATCTGCACTCGCTGCCGCCGATCACCGGCATGCTCAAGCTGGGCCGGGGCGCCGCCGTCGAGTCCGAGGTCGATCTGTCCGGGTACTGGCTGGACGGTGACCGGCTGGAGATCGGGCCGGTGAAGGTGGGTGCGCACGCCGTGGTCGGCACGCGCAGCATGCTGTTCCCGGGTGCCCGTGTGGGCAAGCGGTCCGAGGTGGCGCCGGGTTCGGCGGTCGCGGGGCAGATTCCGACCGGTCAGCGCTGGGCGGGCGCGCCGGCGGTCAAACTCGGCAGGGCGAAGCGGAACTGGCCCAAGGACCGGCCGCGACGCGGCACGTTCTGGCGTGCGATGTACGGCATGACGGGCATCGCCCTGACACTGCTGCCCGTCCTCTCGCTGGTCGCCGCCCTGCTGGTCGCGGGCGTCTTCGTGACGCCGGGCGCCGGGCTCGGTGAGGCCCTGCGGGGTGCCGCGCTCGCGCTGGTCCCGGCGACGCTGGCTTTCGGGCTGGCGTACGCGGTGCTGATCCTGATCGCCGTAAGGCTGCTGAGCCTGGGCCTGCGTGCGGGCACGTATCCGACGCACAGCCGGACCGGCTGGCAGGCGTGGACCATCACGCAGCTGATGGACCTCTCCCGGGAGACGCTGTTCCCGCTGTACGCCGGGCTGGTCACGCCGGTGTGGCTGCGGCTGCTGGGGATGCGGATCGGCAAGGGCGCCGAGGTGTCGACCGTGCTGGCGCTGCCGAGCCTGACGACCGTCGGTGAGGGTGCCTTCCTGGCCGACGACACGCTGACCGCGCCGTACGAGCTCGGCGGTGGCTGGATGAAGGTCGGGCGCGCGGAGATCGGGCGGCGGGCCTTCCTCGGCAACTCGGGGATGACCGCGCCGGGGCGGAGCGTGCCGGACGGCGGTCTGGTCGGGGTGTTGTCAGCGACGCCGAAGAAGGCGAAGAAGGGCACGTCGTATCTGGGGCTGCCGCCGGTGAAGCTGCCGCGCAGCGCGAGCGACGGCGACCAGAGCCGGACGTACGACCCGCCGGCGCGGATGCTGTGGGCGCGCGGTCTGGTGGAGCTGTGCCGGATCGTGCCGGTGTTCTGCTCGGCGGCGCTGGCCGTGCTGACGGTGGCGGCGCTGAGCGCGCTGGGCGGCTGGGCCTGGCTGCTGGGCGGGGTCGTGCTGCTGGGGGTAGGCGGGCTTGCGGGCCTGCTGTCGATCGTCGCCAAGTGGGCGCTGGTCGGGCGGCACCGCAGCGGGGAGCACCCGCTGTGGAGCTCCTTCGTGTGGCGCAACGAGCTGGCGGACACCTTCGTCGAGGTGGTCGCCGTACCGTGGCTGGCCGGGTCGGTGCCGGGTACGCCGGTGCTGACGGCGTGGCTGCGGGGGCTGGGCGCGCGGATCGGCAAGGGCGTGTGGGTCGAGAGCTACTGGCTGCCGGAGACGGATCTGGTGACGCTCGGGAACGCGGCGACCGTGAACCGGGGCTGTGTGCTGCAGACGCACCTCTTCCACGACCGGATCTTGCGGACGGATACTGTTGTCCTCCGTGAGGGCGCGACGCTGGGTCCTGGCGGAATCGTCCTGCCGGGCAGCGCGGTCGGGGCCCGCACCACACTGGGTCCCGCGTCACTGGTGATGGCCGGGGAATCCGTTCCCGACGACACGCGCTGGCTGGGCAACCCGATCGAGTCATGGCGTCGCTGAGCGCGGCTCCTACGACGTCGTGGGGCGAGGGACGTCGTACGAGCGCAGCGCAGGGAGCAGACGCAGCAGTGGCGGTTCAACAGACAGTGGGTCCGGACCCGTACTTCCCCGACAACGGAGATCACCGTTACCGGGTGCACCGCTATGAGCTCGCGCTGGACTACCGCCCGGGGCCGAACCGGCTGGCCGGCACGGCCCGGATCAACGCCATAGCGGGCCGCTCGGCGGTCGGCGAGTTCCAGCTGAACCTGGCCGACTTCAAGGTCGGCCGGGTCCGGGTGGACGGACGGCAGCCGCACTACACGCATCGCGGTGGCCGGCTGCGGATCCGGCCCGCCAAGCCGATCCGTGCGGGGGCCGCGTTCACGGTGGAGGTGCACTGGTCGGGGAACCCCAAGCCGGTGAACAGTCCCTGGGGCGGGCTCGGCTGGGAGGAGCTGGAGGACGGGGCGCTGGTGGCGAGCCAGCCGATCGGGGCGCCGTCCTGGTATCCGTGCAACGACCGGCCCGCGGACAAGGCGTCGTACCAGATCTCCATCACGACGCCGTCGGCGTACCAGGTGGTCGCGGGCGGGCGGCTGCTGACCCGGACCACCAAGGCGTCGACGACCACGTGGGTGTACGAGCAGGCCGCGCCCACGTCGAGCTATCTCGTCGGGCTGTCGATCGGCAAGTACCAGACCGTGCTGCTCGGCGACCCGGGGCCGGGCGGTGTGCCGCAGCACGGGCACATTCCGGCGCATCTGCTACCGGAGTTCTCTCGGGACTTCGCACGGCAGCCCGCGATGATGGAGCTGTTCCAGGAGCTCTTCGGGCCCTATCCGTTCGACGAGTACGCGGTCGTGGTGACGGAGGAGGAGCTCGATGTGCCCGTCGAGGCGCAGGGGTTGTCGCTGTTCGGCGCCAACCATGTGGACGGGGCGCGGGGTTGGGAGCGGCTGGTCGCGCATGAGCTGGCGCATCAGTGGTTCGGGAACAGCGTGACCATCGCGGACTGGCGGCACATCTGGCTGAACGAGGGCTTCGCCAAGTATGCCGAGTGGTTGTGGTCGGAGCGGTCGGGCGGGCCCACGGCGCAGCAACTCGCCACCGCGGCTCACCGGTCGCTGTCCTCGTTGCCGCAGGATCTGAAACTGGCCGATCCCGGGCGGAAGTTGATGTTCGACGACCGGCTGTATCAGCGGGGCGGGCTCACCGTGCATGCGCTGCGGTGCGCGATGGGTGACGCGGACTTCTTCCGGATGCTGCGGGCGTGGGCGGGGCTGCACCGAAATGGTGCGGTCAGCACGGCGGTGTTCACCGCGCATGCGGGGCGGTTCACTTCGGAGCCGTTGGGGGACCTGTTCACGGCGTGGTTGCAGAAGGGGGCGTTGCCGCCGTTGCCGGAGCAGGATGTCCGGGTGCCTGTGCGGCCCAGCCGTCCGCCGGGTAGCGCCTGAGAGCTCGGGCGGAGCGGTTGTGTCGCGACTGCGGGTGCGTTGTGGCTTGTCGCGCCCACGCGGCGGAGCCGCATATCGACACAGCCCCGCGCCCCTTTCGGGGCGCGGTCCTGCACGCGTGTCTACAAGTCCCCTAGCTGTGCGGGACCTTTAGCTTGTCCCAGCTCACCTTTCCCGGTATGCCGTCCGCGTCCTTGCCCTTGAAGCGGAGTTTGTGTTGCCAGGCCTGGTAGGAGCGGCGGTCGGCCTCGGTCCATTCGGGGCTGGGGCCCTCTTCGTAGCGGCCGCAGCCCTCGGCGACCAGGCGGCGGCCCATCGCGGTGATGATGGGGGACTTCTGGCCTACGTGGAAGAAGCCGCTGCCGGGGAAGGGCTCGTAGGTCGGCTTGGGCGGGGCCGGCTTGGGGTCGGGTTCCTTGCCGCCGGTGTCGCCGCCCTTGCCGGCCAACCGCTGGGCGATGCGCTTGCGCATGCCGTCCATGGTGAAGCCGCGTGGGTCCACCTTGCCGGGCTGCCACTCCTTGTGGCCGATGACGGAGCGCTCGGTCCAGCCGTGGTGGCGGCAGATCGCGGCGGAGACCTTCTCGATGGCTTCCTTCTGGACCTCGGGCCAGGGGTCCTTGCCGTTGCCGAGGTTGATGCACTCGAAGCCGTAGAAGTGGCGGTTGCCGTCGGTGTCGGCCTCGTTGTCGGGGGGCAGTTTCGTCTCGTTGATCACGGCCCGCAGGACGTCGTTGTCGCCGAGGCCCGCGTGGTTGGCGCGGCCGTTGCCGACGAGGTGGATGTGGCCCTTCTTGTCGATGACGCCGTGGCAGAGCGGACCGGGCAGGCTGGAGTAGCCGTCGTAGCAGATGTCGACGGAGGCGTTGGTGCCGGAGGTGACGGTGTGGTGGATCATCACGCCGTTGACCGGACCCCAGGGGCCCTTGCCGTTGCGGTTGTGGTGGCGCCAGTTGCGGACCTCGTGGACCGTCAGGCCCTCCGCGCGCAGGATCTCCACCATCTTGGACGCGCTCAGTGGCTTGGCCATCACTCGTCTCCTTCCGCCGCGCGCTCGGCATCCGCGGTGGTCTGCGACCGGCCGCCCGAGGGATCCTCCGCCGTCTGTTCCTCCCGGCGGGCCTGCGCCTCGGCCGCCAGGGCCGCCTCGTCCGCCGGCGGGATGCTGCTGGCCAGCGCGGTGAACGCGAGCCGCAGGTCCACTGTGCCGCCCTCGCCCTTCACCAGCGCGAGCGGGGCGTAGGAGCGGACGATGCCGGTCGGGGCCTTGAGGAGCGGGCGGCGGGCCGGGTCGGCGGGCCACTCGACGCTGCCGGTGGCGGTGCGGGCGGGGATCAGCCAGTGGTCACCGGTCCTGTACGTGGCGCCCTTGGCGAAGTAGACCTCGACCCCGTCCTCCAGGGGCAGCCACTCCCCTTCCTCGATCCGCACCGCGCCGCCCTTGAGGGCTGCCGTACGGCCCTTGCGCTTCGGGCCCCCTTGGTGGTCCCAGCGGCGCAGGAACGGATTGAGGTGGGGCAGCCGCCCGACCTGGCCCTCCGGCTCGGCGGACAGCCGCACCCGGCGGCCCGGCAGGTCCAGTTCCTCGACCCGCAGCAGCGGTAGGGGTTCGAGGCGGGAGGCGTACGCGGTGTCGGTGAGCTCGACGTGGTCGCCGACGTCGAGGTCCAGCTTCTCGTCGTGGCCGAGGGTCGCCAACTGCACCCAGGTGCCGTCGAGTTCGTCGACCGGGAAGACCACGGAGCCGTTCTCGCGGGACCATTTGAAGGTGGCGTCCTTGGCTTCGCCGCCCTCGTGGATCTCCACCCGGTACAGCTGGTTCTCCGGGCCGCGGTAGCGGGCGTCGGGCTTGACCAGGCACGGGTCCTCGTCCGCGTGGTCGGGCCGTTCGCTGCGGGCGGCGAGCCGGGCGGTGGGGGTGGACTGCTTGTGCGCCCACTGGGTGAAGGCGGACCGGACGTCCTCCTTCGGCGGGTTCACGTCCTCGATCTCCAGCGCGGCGAGCGAGAGCGGCAGGACCTGCCAGACGACCTTCACACGGGCGGCGGTGTCCGGCAGCGCCGTGCCGAGCGCGACCTCGCGCAGCGCCGGGTCCTCGGCGGCGCTGACCGCGCGCTCCCACACCTTCAGATAGACGAGGAACGGCGACTGGGTGGGCGAGGGCAGCCGGTCGCCGGGCTTCTCCCGGTCACGGAAGCCGTCGGGCTGGTCCCAGTACGTCCAGTACGCGGGCGGCGGCGCGGTCTCCTGCTCGTCGGCGTCCTCGTCGGGGACGGGCGTGCCGGGCGCCGGGCGGTTCGCGTCGAGCAGGATGCCGTCGACGTAGTAGCGGCCGCCGTGGATGTGCAGGGTGTCGATGTCGTGCTTGCCGCCGATGTACTCGATCCGGAAGCCGGCGGCGTCGCGCGGACCGCCGTGCTGTCCGATCAGGTCGGCGGCGAGGGTACGCGCCCGGTGGAGCTCGATCGCGGTCTGCTCGTTGGCGTCGGCGTCGAGCTGGACGCGGCCCTGCTGGGCGATGACCGCGGAGTAGTGCCGCTCCGGGCGGAAGGTGGAGCGGGAGAGGTCAGCGTGCATGAAGGGGGTCCCCCTGGTTCAGGAAAATGCGGGTCGGGCGTACGGCGGCACTGCTCATGTCTCTTTGAAGATCCCGGTCATGTCACGAAGAAGATCCCGGCGTCCGTGCCCGCGGGCGTGTACTCCGCCAGCCGCGCGCGCAGACCGTCCTCACGCTGCGGCCGGTACAGGTCGTGGAAGGCACCCATCTCGGCGCCGTCGTCGGCTCCGCGGCGGATCTCCTCGGGACCGCGGTCGGCCAACTGCCCGTACCACGGGGTCCCGTAGCGGACGGCGGCGAACAACGGCCGTACGGCTGTGCAGCGGTGACGTCGCGGGGTGCGCGAGCCGGCGGGCACGGCCGAGTACCGGATGCAGCCGATGCCGCGCCTGGCCACGTGCAGCTTCCCGGTGAGGACGGAGTTCTCGACGATCTCCACGGCGTGCGTGTGGATTTCGCCGATCACCGTCGTCCGGTGCAGATGGAGGACGGCGTGGGCGTGCCGGCAGTCCGGGGCGGACAGGGCCTCACGGTCGTCGCCGGTGGCGTCGAGGATGCTGTCGCGCAGGTGGATGTCGAGGGGTTCCTCCGTGACCTCGTCGCCGATGACCTCGATGGTGCCGAGGATGCTGTGCTCGACCTGGAGGCAGGCGGTGGTGCGTTCCAGGACGACGCTGGGTTCCTCGGGCGAGTGCGGCTCGCACTCCGGCTCCAGCGACCAGCCCGGCACCAGCGTGCAGTGGCGGACGACGACGGCGCCCATGGGGCCGGTGACGTTGATGCCGCGGCCGGCGACGAGGAGCCCGTCGAGGACGAGGCGGGGCCGCTCGTGCGGGGCGCAGTCCTGGGACACGGCACGGATGTTGAGGGCGTCCGGGCGGTTGCTGTACCAGTCGAGCAGCCGGATCACCGGCCGGGTGCCTTCGGCGGCCCGCAGTTCGAGGCGGTCGCCCGGGTCGAGGTCGAAGTCCAGCTGCTCCTGGTAGGCACCGCTGTGCGTGATCTCGATGATGCCCTCGGGCCCGGTCCGGTCGGCCCGGCGGTCGTGCTGCCAGGCCCGGTAGGCGTCCATGATCTGCCGGTACGGCTGTCCGGGGCCGACCCGATACGTCTCCGCGTCGGGCCGCGGCTCCCGGTTCCGCTCGTACTCGCCGCCGCCCATGTCGGCGCCGAACGCGTAGTGGTAGTCCACCCACACGCCCTGCCGGGGCGCCGACCGGGCGCCGAACGCGATCCGGCCCAGCTCCGGGTCGACGGCCACCTGCCCGCGCTTGGGACGGTAGCGCCACTCGGACAGGTCGGCCACGACGATGTCCTGCGGCGGTACGGGCTTGTCCTCGCCGTCGCGCCGGACGACGAAGCTCTTGCCGGGGCCGTAGTAGTCGGCCAGCCGGTCGTGGAGCATGCGGCGGGTGATGAAGGCGGGCACGTTGTCGACCGCGGCGATGTGGGTGGGCGACGGCTCCGGAACGGGCTTGGTGACCAGGGGGCTGTCGTTGCCGAGGATCGAGAAGGTGTAGAGGTGGCGGGCGCGGTCGATGCAGTACGCCGGGGACGACGTCAGCGAGTACGCCTTGAGCCGCCACACGAACAGGCCCACGCCGGCCGGGGTCCAGCCGCCCTGCCGGTAGCGGGAGTCGGCGCTGCGGACGTCGACCGAGCGGGCCGATGTGGTGAACGGGCCGCCCGCGAGGGCGAGTTCGGAGGAGTTCCGCAGGTCGGCGAGGCGCCCGCGGACGGCGCGCTCGGCGGTGCCGTGCAGCTTCACGGGCTGGTTGTGGGCGACCAGGCGGGACAGCTCGACGGCGCGGGCGGGCCAGCCGGTGATCTGCTCGGAGAGTTCCTCCAGGAGGTGGAGGGTGCCCTTGCGGCGGCGGCTCGCGACGGTCGCGGCCACATCGGCGCGCGGGGCGACGGCCTCGGCGAGTGCCGCCCGGCCGCCCTCGTGCAGGCCCGTGGTGAGGACGCGTTCGTAGCCGGGCAGGGTGCGATACCCGACGAGGTCGCCGAGGTACGGCAGCACCCAGGGCGCCGCGGTCTCCACGAACAGGTCCTCGTAGCCCTGCTCGACACCGTCGCGGACCCGGTCCAGCTGCTCGGTGATCACGGCCAGCAGCGCGCGCAGCGCCTCGCCCTCCTCGGCGTCCCGCAGCAGGTGCCAGCGGGGCAGCAGCGCGGCCAGCCCGTCGGGCTCCCGGGACGTCGCCGGGGCGGTCGTCGTTTCGAACTGGACATCCGCCGAGTTCGCGGCCATCACTTGACCTCCGTCAGGATCAGGGTGTCCGCGGCCCTCGGCGACAGCAGCGCGAGCTGCGCCGGGCGGATACCGCGGAAGACGAACACCGACCGGCCCTTCGGCAGGCGCCGGGTGTCGGTGATGTCGGGGTTGAGGCGCAGGAGTTCGGCGAGCGGGATGCCGTAGCGAGCCGCTATGGCACTCAGGGTCTCGCCGTCGTCGGCGCGGACGGTGTGGACCGTCTCGTCGTACGTCGCCGGGTGCGCGGGCACGCTCGTCCGCGGGGCGCCGGGACGGGTGAGCAGCTCGGTCAGCCGGGCCGGGGTGGCGGACGCGGGGACGCCGGTGAAGACGTCGACGTCCACGTAGTCGACGCCGGGCACGGTGTGGGCCGTGGCCAGGATGTCGGAGAGCCGCGCGGGCTGCGCCAACTCCCGCCCCTCGTAGCCGAGTCGGCGCAGCAGTGCCTGACGCAACCGCGGCTCCACGATCTCCCAGGCGTGGTCGGGAGCGACCTTCACCTTGGCCGCGACGACGAGCAGGACCAGCTCGCGGACGTCGACGCGGACCGGCAGGCCCAGGTCGCCGTACTCGGTGAGGGCGGCGCGCAACGGCCGGAGCGTCTCGTCGCCGAGCGGCACGTCGTCCGTGCCGGCGACCGTCACATGCACGACGCGCCGCCGCCCGTCGAAGAGTTCCCGTGCGGCGGCCCGGCCGATACCGGCACGGGAGCGGGCGAAGTCCTCGTAGTCCGGCGTGGACACCAGCCGGTCCAGAGCCGAGACAGCGAGGGGGATCGTACGACGGGTCAGGCCGGGCCCGTCCGCGTCCGAACCGCCGGTCGCCGGGCGGGGGTTGGTGACCGCCGTGACGCCGAGCGGCCGGGTGAGGGGCTGGGTGATGCGGTCGGCGGCGACGTTGGCGGCCTTGCCGGTGCCGAAGCGGTAGCGGGCGCGGACGTTCTCGTGGCCGCTGGGCAGGCGGGCGCCGTGGATGCCGTCGCCGAACGTGACGGTCGTCCGCCCGTCCGCCGTACTGCCGGTGATGTAGACCCGCTCGTTCGGGCCACGTCCGGCGAGGCTGTCGACCTCGTGCCAGAGCACCCCGTCGACGCGGATCTCCAGCACCGGCGTGGCGCCGAGCGGGTTGTCGTCGGCGAGCCAGGTGAGCGGGGTCTGCCAGAGCGCGAACGTCTGGTTCACCCGGTCCGAGTCGCCGCTGCCGATCGCCTCCTCGCGGCTCTCGCCGTGGGTGACCTCGACGACGTTGCCGAGGACGCGGACGGTCGATCGCCGGTAGCGGTGGGCGAGGTCGGCGGTGAGCGTCAGCGCGGTGTGGACGTGGTCGCCGGGCAGCTGCAGGTCGACGGCCGGGTCGGCCGAGGCGATGGTGACGACCTCGGTGGCGGTGACGCCGGCCACGCCCGGGATGTCGGTGCGCTCGCCGGTGACGATCAGCGTGCGCCCCGGCTGCAACCCGTCGTACAGCTGCCCCAGTTCGATCTCGTTGCCGTACACGTCCTCTGCGAGCGGCTCGTCCGCCAGGCGCAGCGGCTCCCCCGCGGCGTGCACGGTGGTGTCGCGGATGTGCGAGAGCAGGACGTCGAACTCGTCCAGCCAGGGGTCGCAGAGGGTGAGTTCGGTGCCGCGTCCGGTGATGCCGTAGTTGCTGTACGCGGCCGTGCGGACGGCGGCCACCTGGGTGGTGACGAACGCCAGCTTTGCGTCGCCGGGGATACCGTCCTGGGCACCCTTCTTCGGGCGCTGGACGGCGACCCAGCTGCCGACCGTGATGCCGGTGTGGACCGAGTCGAGCTGCAGCACACGGCGGTTGATGGGCTGCGGCTTGCTGGCGATGACCACCTCGACGTTGGGCTCGGCGCTCCCCACCGTGTAGCGCACGCTCACCTCGTACGCACCGTGGGTGAACTGCTCGCTGCCGCCCGGCCGCAGGGCGACCTCCTCGGCCGTGCCGTTGTTGATGCCGACGTGGACGAGGCCGTCGCTGTCGGGACGCGACACATGCAGGGTGCGCTCGGGCAGACCCGAGTGCATCCGGACTGTGACGCCCGGCTCCTGGGAGTCGGCGGGTCGCCGGTTGAGCCAGCTCAGGTCCCTGTCCTGCCCGGCCCGGACCGACAGCTCGACCTGCCCAGGCCCCAGCGGAAAGTTCACGAACTGCGGCACCGGCAGATTCTCGGCCCGCTGATCGGAGCTGCTCCCCTCGACGTACTGGAACTCCCCCCGGACCGGCACCTTCCCCGCCGTGTCGTACACGACGCGCATGCTGGTCAGCGCCGCCCCGGTCAGCGGCCAGTCCGCCGTACGGATCACCCGCCCCCGGTCGTCCTGCACCGGCTTGAGCGGAGCGGTGGCCCCGAAGGGGGCCGCGGTGACACGCATCGCGAGGAGCTCACGGAGAAGCTGGGGCGCGCCAGGAGCGGCGGCCGTACGCCAGGCCGGATAGAGCCCGGGATTGAGCGCGGAGAGCAGCCGAACAGGATCGGCGGCTCGACGTGGAGCACTGCTCGGGGCCGGGGCGGAGGAACGCAGGGCGGGCAGCACAGCGCCCAGGGCTTGAAGAGCAGCGGTACGAGAATCGCCGCTCAGGGGCGCGGGGAACTGCGCGCCCAGCCCCAACGGCGCCGCACCCGCCAATCCACCCGACTCAACCGTCTGCGCAGGCGCCAACCCCAAGGCTCGCTCACCAAGTTCCGCAAGCACCGCCTCCAACTGAGCAAACCACTCAGCCACATCCTCATACGGCGTAGCCAGAACCTGCGCCTCACCAAGCCGCGCCACCGGCTCATCCAGCCGCGCAGCCAATTGCTCCGGCGTCTTCACGGCACCCAAATCCGTCCGCAACGGCGCAAGCACCTGATCCTCGAAGTCCTCGATCAGCCGACTGACCGGACGCGGATTAGGAACCTCCGGAGTAGGCGGCTCATCACCAGGCTCCCCCGGAACCGCAGGCTCGGCGATCCACCGCCGTACCTCATCGACAAGTTCCTTCAGCGTCGGCGGCGCCGACTTCGGCAGCGAAATCGCGGTGATCTCATCGTCACGATCGACCCGCGTCTTGGCGACCGGCAGCAACATCCGCTCCCCACCCGCCCGTTCACCGAACACGAACAGCAACTGGTCACCGGTGTGCAGAGAGTTCGCCGTTCCCTCGACGAACAACTCCGACCGGCGCTCCAGGTCCGCCGGCGTCACCAGCGTCGGCCGACGCCGACGTACCTTCAGCTCGTTCCAGTCCCAGCGCGCCACCAGATCACGGCTGGTCTCGAACGTCTGGGACTGCTCGTCGGCGGACGCCGGCACGCTGTGGCTGCGCGCGCCGCGCGGGATGACCACCGGCAGCGTCTCGGCGCGCGGATCGCGTTCCAGGGTGTAGGCGACGTGGGTGGCCGCCGCGACGCCGGGGCGCGGACGGTGGCCGACGAGCCGCCCGAGCAGCACCAGCGACCGGTGCTCGTTCGCCGTACGGACGTACGCCTCGTCGGCGATCCGCTCCGAGTGGAAGGTGAGCAGATCGCCCAGGACGGCCGTGGCGTCGAGCAGGCCGATCGCCGGGTCGTCGGGGGTGCGGACGGTCAGGCCGCCGAGCGCCGGGTACGCGGGTGAGGCGAGCCGGTCGAGCAGCGCCGCCAGGAAGGAGCCGTACTCGCCGACGCGGTAGTCCAGCGCGGTGCGGCCGGGCGGGTTGTGGAGCGGGGCGGGGGCGAGGCGCTCGTCGTGGCCGCCGCATGCGCCGCCGCAGGAGCACGCGTCGCTCATCGGGCACCTCCCAGGGATATCGCCAGCAGGCCGTTCTCCGGCCGGTCCGGGTCGTTGTCGCAGGTGGCGATCTCCAGCGGGCCGAGCCGCAGCACGCCGTCCTCCCTCTCTCCTCGGTCCTGTTCGAACAGCCGCCGCAGCCGGGTGACCCGGACGCTCTCCACGCCTGCGACGGCGGCGGCCACGGCGACCAGACGGCTGAGCCGGACGGGTTCGCCGAAGCTGAGCGCGTCGGGGTGGAAGAAGCCGTTACGGCCGCTGCCCAGCACCCGGTACAGCTCGGCCAGGATCTGCCCGTGCTGGTGACCGGGCTTGGCACACACGGTCAGCGCGATGTCGAGCGGGACCAGGCGGGCCGGGCCGACCACGAGGTCGTGGCCGATGCGCCGGTACGGCTCGAGGGCCTGCTCGACCGAGGCGAGCAGCGTCGCCGACGGGGCGCCGGCGCCGTATGCGTCGATCGCGATGTGGGCCTCCTGGAGGCTGCCGGTCCAGCGGATCTCCGCGGCGGCCCGCTGTACGCCGGGCAGGGCGGAGGCGAGGGCCGCGTAGTCCTCGGCGGTGACCGCGCGCTGCCGGGTGCGGCGCAGGTCGAGCGGGGCCAACTGGCGTGCCTGCTCGATGGGTTCGGGTTCGGTGCCGCCGGTGGCGGGCAGCGGGTTGCGGACCACGGCGGCCGGGGGCGGCTCGCAGTCGTCCTGGACGACGAGGTGGTTGACGGCCTCCGCGCCGACGTTGCCCGCGGTGCCGCCGCCGATCCGGTAGTGCAGGGCGAGGCGCGATCCCGGGGTCGGCTTCGCCCCGTGCCGTCCGTCGCCGAAGCGCAGCGCGATACGGCCGTCGTCCTCGAGCTCGCCGACGAAGTGCCGGTCGCGGGAGCCGCTGTCGAGCAGATCCCGGCGCGGCTCCCACACCGTCTCGTCGCCTTCGAGGGCGCGTACGGCGGGCAGCGCGCGGCGCGGATCCTGTGCGAGCCCGGCGGTCGCGGAGCCGCGGAGCACCGGCTCGTCCGGGTGGAGTCCGGCCGCGTACGACGGGCCCCAACTGTGCGCGATCTCCCAGGCGATGTGACCGTCGAGGACCGTGCCGGCACGGGCCCGTGCCGCGAGCACCTCGACGCGCTGCAGCTTGGCGTCGAGCAACTGGTCGCTGCGGTACAGCAGTTCCCGCAAGGCGCGGACCGGATGCAGGCGGAGTTCCAGGCGCTCGAGGATCTTCAGGCCGTAGACGACGGCGAGTTCGGCGATCTCGTCGTCGCCGAGCCCGTCGCGGTCCCGGGCGCTGCGCCACAGTTCGACGAGCCGCTGCCGTATCCGCCCGGGGATGGCGGCGATCCGCTCGGCCTGGCCTGCGGACACCGTCCGCGGATCCGGGAAGGGGACGGCCTGGGTGACGGGCGTACGGCCGAGGACCGGCCGGAAGCGGGGCCGGATCCCCGGGTAGACGGACTGGGCGAGCAGCGTGCGCAGGGCGGTGGTCTGGGCGTACGCGGTGCCGGGCACGACGCGCTCGTGCCGCTGCCCGGCCCGCTCCAGACCGAGTCCGGCGCGTACGGTGGCGGCCTCGCCGACCACCTCGAACAGCTCGCGGACGTCGTCGGGCGTGAGGGCCTGACCCTCTTCCGTCTTGTCCGTGAGGGAGTTGATGAGCCGCGCGGGCGCGTTGCCTTCCTCGCGGTCGTGGCAGCCGAAGGCCGGAGGGTCGCAGGGAGCGACCACGGCGGGGTCCTGGGGCACGGTGACCGTCTCGGGGAGTCCGGTCAGGGAGCGTCCGTGGTCGACGAGGACGACATTGCCGCGCGCGAGGCTCACGTCCTCGACGGGCAGACAGTCGCGTCCGCCGCGTGTGGTGAGGCAGAGCGGGAAGCGCAGGGCGTCCTCGGTGGCCCAGGTGACCTCCAGGACCGGCTGGTCCTCGATTCGGTCGACGGCCGGGGTGACGGAGGTGAGGCGTACGGCCTGGCGGTGGGCCGGGTCCTGGTCGCCGGGGGTGCCGGTGCGCGGTCCCTTCACTTCCTCCAGGATCAGCAAGTCACCCGGCTTCAGGTGGAGTTGGCGGTCCCGGCAGGTCTCCGGGTCCTGCCACTCGTCCCTCAGCGTGGCCGAAGTGGCGCCCTTCGGCAGGGTGCACACCTCGCCGCCCCAGGTCCACAGGCGGATCGCGTTGTGCGCGACCCGCAGCTCCAGCGGGTCGACGGTGACGACCGGTTCGAAGACCTCCACCGAGCCGCGCTCGTCGAGGTCGCCGAGGTCGGCCTCGCCGATGACCGTGCCGGGCTGGGGGCGGTCGTGCGGGTCGAGGGTGCGGACGTCGACGGAGGCGAAGCGGTAGGTGCCCGGGGCGAGCGTGTGGTCGCCCGCGGTCTCCACGGCGACGTAGGCGCGGGCCGCGCAACCGTCGTGCATCGCGTAGTCGATGAGGCGGACATGGCGGCGTACGGAGACCCGGCGGCGCGCGGTGTCGAGATAGGCCTCGGTGGCGACCGCGTCCTGCTGGTAGCTGATCTGGTCGCCGGTGTACGCGAGCAGCTCGACGAGGGTCACACCCAGGTCGGCGGGGTTGCGCTCGACCCAGTCGGGGGTGGTGAGGGCGAGCCGGTCGAGGAGGAGCTTGCGGATGGTGTCGTAGTCGCGGGCGGTGTAGTCGACGACGGGGGCGGCCGGGAATCCCGGGTCCTCGTCGCCGTCTTCCTTGCAGTCGAAGGGCGTTGGGCAGTCGGGCCGGAAGGCGAAGGCCGCGCTGTGGTAGCGCTGGTCGAAGCCGCGGTACGGCTCCGTGCCCGGGCGGCCGTACGGGTCCGTCTCCACGAGGGCGAACCGGTAACGGGAGGTGTCGCCGGCCCGGTCGAGGGTGACGTAGAGCCGGTCGTCGAGCTCCGGGTCCTCCTCGCGTTCGACGCTGACGTCGACGGCGGTGATGCCGGTGATCCGACGGCCGCCGTCGATCCGGACGTTCTCCGGGCCGAGGCCGTGCGGGGCCTTGCCGAGGAAGGTGACGGTGAGCAGCAGCCCGTCGTCGCTGACCTCGACGGCGTCGACTCCGTTCAGCTGCGCGGCTCTGACCTTGGCCCGCCGGGGAGTTGTCGTGTGCGTCATGCGGTGGCCCTCCCTTCGAAGACGTCGTCGCGGCGGGTCCCGTCGGAACGGAGGGCGTACGACAGGTACACGCGGACGACGTGGTCCTCGCTGACCACGTCGAGGGATTCGACGTCGATGAGGTCGCCGAGCCACCGCTGGAGGGAGGCCTGGACGGAGAGTTCGAGCGTGCTCATCAGCTCGGGGCTGTTCGGCGCGAAGACCAGGTCCAGCAGACCGCAGCCGAAGTCGGGACGCATGACGCGCTCGCCGGGGCTGGTGAACAGCAACTGCTCGATCAGGTCGTGGACGTGCTCGCCGTGCCGGGCGTGCGCGGTACGGCCTCGGCGGTCGGCCCGGAAGGGGAAGGCTATGTCGGTGCGGGGGCGGGTGCGTGGGCTCATCGTCGGCTCATCTCGCGGTTCGTGGGACGGCTGCTCGCGCGGCGACTCGGCCGGGTGGTCGCGCGGCGACTCGGCGCGGTGGTCGTGCA
Source organism: Streptomyces sp. GESEQ-4 (assembly GCF_017948455.1). Lineage (GTDB taxonomy): Bacteria > Actinomycetota > Actinomycetes > Streptomycetales > Streptomycetaceae > Streptomyces. The sequence goes on along the minus strand of NZ_JAFFSU010000007.1, from coordinate 167,354 downwards.
GCGGCTCGGACCGGTGGTCGTACGGCGGCTCGGCGCGGTTGTCGCGCGGCGACTCGGTCGGCTGGTCGTACGACGACCAGGCGCGGTTGTCGTACGGCGGCTCGGGCGGCCGCTCATCCGTCGGCACGTCCGTCGGCACGTCCGGTGACCCATCGGTCTGCTCAGCCGGCGGCTCATCGGACGGTGACCTTGCGCTGGGCGGTCTGCATGACGGGCGGACCCTGCGGGACGAAGGCCGCCGTGAGGCACTGAGCCGCGGAGGTGTCGAGCAGCACAGGCGCGCCGTCGACCGTGATGCCGGTGCTGCCGGCGGTCCAGCGGACCGAGACGCACGGCGAGGGCACACCGTCGACGGTGTGCGGGCAGCCGGTGACGACGTAACTGTGGGCGGCCGTGGCGACGGCGGCACCCGCGATGCGTACGCCGCCGGACGGTGAGCCGGCGGCCGTGACGCGGCCGCCGTGCGGGCAGCCGATCACGGCGTCGGCGTCGAGCAGACTCCCGGATGTCCCGGACACGTTCTTCCTTCCCCCGGTTCTTATCGCTTGGACGCGATGGTCAACTGGCCCTCGTTCACGTCCACTTGGTCTCCGCGCAGGATGACCTCCGCGCCGAGACCGTTGGAGATCACGATGGTTTCCTTGGTGATGCGGATGTACGCCCCGCCCTGGGCCTGCAGCAGAATCCCCTGATCGGGGCCCGGTGGGTCGCTCATCACGATCTTGTGCGCCTCGGGTGTCTGCACCACGACGGGCTTGGCCTGCGACGCGGGCTGCACGAGACGGCGGGCATCGGGCGGCAGCTCGCCCTGTTCCCCGTACCAGCATCCCGTCCACACCGGAAAGCTGGGATCGCCCTGCTCGAACTCGACCCACACACCGGCCCCCGGCGCCGGCACCACGAAATGGCCCGCCTGCGGCCCGGTGAACGGCAGACAGGGCAGCGCCCAGGTCGACGGCTCGTCACCCAGAACGTCAGGTACCTCGACAGTGATCCGGCCGATGTGCAGCGGATCGTTGTTGTCCACGACTCGGCCGCGGAACTTGCCGAGGTAGCGATTGCTGGGTGCCGCCATGTGAACTGCTCCTGGTCTGACTGGTCGTGATGGTCGGTTCGGGGGATCTTCGGGGGATCAGGGCCTGACGTAGGCGCTGCGCGCTTCGAGCCCCTCTCGCGACAGCGTGAAGTTCTGCTGGAAGGACCCCTGCCGCAGGATGTGCGTGACGGACTTGACGAAGTAGTCGCCGTCGTACGTACGGCCCGACCCGCGCACACCCACCAACTGGCGCGGCTGCAGGATGTAGCCGTGCCGGTTCACGTCGAGCGAGCCCGAACCGGAGACGACGTCGGCGGACACGGCCGCGCGCGCGAGGAGTTCGGCCTCGGCCTGTTCGCGCTGGTGCTTGGCGGTGCCGGAGAGGGTCTTGCGCCTGAGGGCCGGGGTGGGGCGTTTGCCGAGCGGCGGGCGCAGCGGACTGATCGGCGGCTGGGGCAGGAGGGTGGACTGCCGGGTGCCGGGGTCCTGCCAGCGGGCCTGCGGCTCCTCGCGGGCCGTCCCGTCGTAGGCGAACGTGAGCTGGTCGACGGTGGAGTTGGCGTCCATGTTGACGTTGAGGGCGTGCTGGCGGATGCCGAGGCGCACTTCGGGTCCCCAACGGGCCGAGGACTGGCCGGGGTTGGGGCCCGGCTCCAGATAGAACGTGTAGCCGTTCGCGCGGGCGAGCTCGTTGATGTACTGCAGATCGGTGCTCGTCTGGTAGTGGACGCGGAGGTCCTGGTGCGGCGGCTGGCTGACCTTCTCGGTGTAGACGTCGGGCCGGATGCCGTAGTCGGAGTAGCGGCGCAGGATGGCGAGGACGCGCTGGGACGGAGGGAGGTTGGGGTAGCGGTCGGTGCGCTCCTCCAGGTCCATCAGGAGACTCAGGTCCTCGCCGGTCACGGTGAGCGTGGAGTGCCCCGGCTGGTTGCTGGCCCCGACTTCCTGGCGCACGACGAGCCCGTCGAAGAGCACCTCGGGGGTGCCGCGGACGGTGACGGTCACGATGAGCCGCGTCTTCGGGTCGAAGAAACCCTCGGGCAGGAGGGTGCGGCTGATGAGCCCGTTCTTGGTGAGGTCGAAGGCGAGCTGGAAACCGCTTCGTTCGCCGGCGGTGGCGGTGATCTGGGCGGAGAGCAACGCCTCGGCGACCTCCGCGGGCACGGGCTTGGCCAGCTTCGGTCCCATGTGCAGGGTGATGTGAACGGGGCCGCGCCCCACGGGCAGTTCAGCCACGCCTCACTCCCTGCGGCCCCTGCGGGAAGTGGCCGGCGAGCGGCACGTCGACCTCGCGACCTGGCTCGTCGGTGAGTTCCTGCGGGTCCAGCACCGGGTTGGCGTCGGCGATCTGCCACCACTGGCCGGGGTCGCCGAAGTAGCGCTGCCCGAGCAGGTCGGGGCGCTCACCGGTGCGGACGGTGTGCGTCTGCGTGGCGTCGCCCGCCTCCTCGATCGGAGGCAGCAACCGCCGCTTGGCGTACCGGACCTCGGTCCCGTCCGGCAGCCGGTGCACGCCTATCTCGGCGTCGTGGTACCGGCTCGTCCGGGGGTACGGGTGGGCCCCCGGTATCGCGTCCAGCGCGTTCTCGTACGGCTCGATCTCAGCCATGGTTTCGCCCCTCAGCCCCTTCCCACTCCGATGCCGGCGGAGCCGAGCCCCAGCGACCCGATCCCCGCGGTGCGCGCGGCGGCGGCGAGGCGCTCCTTCTGCGCGAGATGCGCGTAGTAGAACTCGGCACCCGGGTGCCCCATCGGCAGATCGCTCACGGTGAGCACCTTCAGCCCGATGCTGAGCGAGGCCCGGATCGGGTTGAGGTTGACATCGAACGCGGACTCGTTGATGGACAGCTCAGTGAGCCGCACGGGCATGACCCTCTTGCTCCCCCAAGTGAAGAGAGTGAGCGGCATCTCGATCGGCGAGATCTCGATGGTCCCCTTCTGCGACTGCCGGCTGGCTTCGCGGAGTTGGGAGGAGGTCGGCTGCACGAGCATTTCGAGCACGGCCAGTTGGGGGTGGATGCCGTCGGGTGCGGCGATCTCGAACTGGTCGGTGGCATCGATCTCGGCGGTGAACTTCCAGGTCTCCTGGGCGGGCCCCTTGAGGCGAAGCGCCTCGTTTCTGTCTCCGTTGCCACTCCCTCCGCCGCCGGAATCACCACTGCCTCCTGCGGACTGAGGCGAGAGGCTGCGTTCCAGGGTGTCGGGGTTGAACTGGAGCACGATGACGCGTTGGGGGGTGCCTAGTTCGGGGTCGACGAGGACGATGCCGGAGCGGATGGGCTTGGGGATGTCGGCGTAGCGGGTCACAGGCGGGCCTCCAGGCGAGCACGCATGTCGGAGTAGTCGTACCGGGGGAAGAGAGTAGGAAAGCTGTTCAGTGCATTCTTTAGGTATCCGGAGAGGACATCGAACTCATCACCGGACAGGTCAGTGTCGGTAAACAGATACTGCCACCCCGAAACTCCCTTCATGATGAACAAATTCTGCACATAGCCCCGGTAATCGATTTCCATGCGCTTCAGAGTTGAGTGGTTGGTGTCGTAGAACCAAAGTTCATGACCTTCCCCGGATTCTGAAACATGGATTCCGGTGAGGCGTCCCGACTCCGTGGACTGGTCGAGGACTTTCAATTTCCGCAGCGTTTCATTATCGCTCGTGGCGAGATTCCGGTCTGTGAAGTTCAACTGCTTCCCGCGCAGGCAGCACCAAATGTCGTGCAGCCGGAACTCTCCTTCGATGGAATAGTCTCCCGTGAACCAGGCCGCGTGGACGAAAACTGCCCCGAGGCGATGGTCCTCCACGGGAGTACCCGGTGCGAGACCAATGATCGACCGAACGGATTCGGATTGTTCCGGCGAGAGCGCAGGATACCCCTTCTCAATGATGTGATCCTTGTGCAGAACGATGCCCTCGGCGGACCGAAGTTCTTGTACTGCTCTTAGCGCGTCGCTGTGCTGGGTACTCGACATGTTCCCGCCTTCCTGTCCCGCTGTACTCTTTCAGTGCTCACTTCAGCCAGTCGATCTTCCCCTGCTTGTCGAGTTCCTTCAGCTTTGAGATGACGCGGTAGAGGTCGCGCATTGACCCCGGGGGCATCTCACGTTTCCGCTCTTCCAAGTAGCGCCGAATGTCGGAGACCTTGCGGTATACGGGGTGTACGTCTACCACAGTCTGTTCTGCACCGGTGCCTCGATACTTCACGGTCTCGCGCTTTTTGCCGTCGGCGTCTTTTCCTGCGATGTACCTGGGGATCTGCTTGGAGAACCCGCTGTTGGGCCCTCCCAAGAGGCCCCAAATGGAGTCGGCCCCTGCGGAGTTGATGATCAGCTTGCTGTGCTCATCCGGAGAGGGAAGCGGTATGCCTGAGATCGGGTGCGTCTTTACCGCGGCGTCCCGCCGCCTCCAATCGCTCCTCTTCTTGCCGGTACCTCGCACGTGGTCATACATCCCGTAGCTGGATGTTATGGACTCAGGGAAACCTTCCAGGAGGTCTCCGTTTACGTCGTCCTGCGGCTTGTGGAAGTCGACCTTTGACTTGTACCAGATCACCTTGTCCGAGTCGCGTATCTCGTTATACGCCAGTCTCTCCACCCCGTCGCGCATGGCGTTGTTCGTCGATTTCCGAGCTGGTACCAGATTATTGTTCGAGGCCAGACCGCCGAGACTGTCGGGCAGCAGGTGCATGCGCACCCACTGAGACTGGGAAGTCTTGTCGGTCATGTTGTTGTTCTTTATGTAGTCCCACCCGAGTGGCCAGCTGTAGGCGTCGCCCGGTTCCGTGCCCGTATCCCTGACGTTCCGACTCAGGAATTGTGCTGTCGTTGTGGGTGGAGCCTGGCCGGTACCGAAGGGCGGGAATATCGGCGGGGGCAGCTCGTTGTTCTTGGAGCGTGCGAATACGATCCACTTCCGCCGCAAGTGCTGTTCGCGCAACGCTTCCAGCGCACTTCCCGATGGATTGAGGGTTCCGATGACGTTCACTCGGTCATCGCCGACGATTCGAAGGCTCTTGAGGCGGTAAAAGACCCGCATGCCGTCCAGCATGTCGTCCATGACACTCTCCAGCGTGCCGTCTTCGACCTTTGGGGTGAGCCGGGCGCGGATACGGGCGAGAATCTTCTGGAGCTGGGCTTCCTTGGACTCCTCGGATTCCTCTTCCTTCTTCCTCTCATCTTTCGCGGTGTCGCTCTTCGGCCTCCCGGGCTCGTCTTTGCCCTTGCCGTCGCTGTCCGGATTCTTGTGGCTCTTGCCGTCCGTGTCCTTCTTGCTGCTTCCGTCGGTGTCGTTCTTGTTACTGCCGTCCGAGTCTGACTTGTCCGTCTTGCCGCTCCCGTCGGAGTCGGACGTGTCCTTCTTGCTGTCGGCGTCAGTCTTGTCCTTGTTGCTGTCAGACCCCTGGCCCTTGCCCGTGTCGTCCTTGGTGGTGTCCCTCTTGGTACCGTCCGGGCCATCCGTCTTCTTCGGATTGGGCGTAGCGGGCTTCGGCGACGGTGTCGGCTGGGTGTCCTTCTTGTCGTCCTTGTTCTCGTTCTTCGGGTTGCCGTTCTTGTCCTTGGACGTGGGAGGCGTCGGCTTGGTCGACTCGTTGCTCGGGGTGTTGTTCTTGCCCTCGGTCTTGTCGTTCTTGTTCGTGGGGCCCTTGGGCTTCGTGGGCTTGGGGGACGGGGCCTGAGTGTCCTTGGGCTTGGCCGGCGCGTCCTTGTCCTTGGGCTTGCCGGGAGGCGTCTGGCCCTTCGGATTCGCAGGCCCTGCCTGGTCCTTCGGCTTGGCCGGCGCGTCCTGGTCCTTCGGCTTCCCAGGACCGGCTTGTTCCTTCGGCTTACCCGGACCGTCCTGACCCTTCGGCTTGCTCGGCGTGTCCTGGGGCTTCTTCCCCGGCGGAGTCGTGGAGGTCTGCGTCTTGGCCGGAGTGGACGAGGGCGGCGCGCCCTTGTCGCCGTCCTTGTTGGGCCCCTTGTCGTCCCCGCCCTGCCCGTCCTTGGCCTTGTCCGTGCCGCCGCCCTTGACCTTGCCCATATTGGCGGCGACGCCCTTGAGTCGCGTGCCGACCTTCGACACGTACTTGCCGATGCCGCTGAGGAGCAACTCGTAGGCCATTTCGAGGAGGACTACGATGCCCGCCGCTATCGCCTTGGCGAAGAGGACGCCCGCGCCGCCCTGGCGTACGGACTTGAGCCAGGTGATGACCGCGCCGATGGCCTTGAGGATCTCGCCCAGGGAGCCGATCGCGGCCTGGATGGCCTCCAGGATGGCCGCGCCCCAGCCGGCGCCGGGGATCAGCTTGGCCAGGACCTTGGTGATGACGATCTCGCCGATGATGAAGGGGAGTTGAGGGACGATCGCGTCCCATACCTCCTTGGCGATCTTCTCTAGGGTCCAGCCGCCCTTCATGAGCTTGTTCCAGACGGCTTCGGTCAGGCCGGTGATTTCCTTGACCTTGTCGTTGAACCACTGCTTCACGGCGCTCTTGACCTCGTTGAAGAGGTGGTTCTTCGCGCCGTCGTACGCGGAGTTCTTCGCGCCGCTGAGCCAGCCGCCCGGGTCCGAGAGGATGTCGACCAGGATCATCATGAACTCGCCGAAGGCGGCGATGAACTTCGTCGCGAAGTCGAGGACCGCCTTGAGGGCGTCCTTGCAGGCCTTCAGGACGTCGAGAAGCATTTTCTTCAGGACGCTCAGGATGTCGCTGAGAAGTTTCGCGATGGACTCCAGCAGATCCTTCATGATCTGCTTCAGCGCGTTGGCGAGCTGGGTGACGAACGCGAGCGCCGCGCTGATCAGGTCCGTGATGAACTTGCGGATGCGGCGGGCGATTTCGATGACCGCTTCCACCAAGGACGTGACGAACTCGATCAGGTCCTCGATGAACTGCTTGATCATCTCGACGATGCCCTCGCGGGCCGCGTTGATCCAGCCCTCGACCGTCTCCTTGAACTTCTTCAGGGCCCCGATGATCGCTTCACGGGCGTCCTTGATGATCTTGACGATCTTGTCCCGCAGCGCGATGAACTGTTCCTTGATCCAGTCGAGCGCCTTGGACAGCCAGTTCTTGGAGTCGTCGGTCTTCTCCTCTTTCTTCTTCTCCGCGTCCTCCTCGGCCTTCTCACCCTTGTCCTTGACGTCCTTGTCGCTGGTCTCCTTCTCCTTCTCGACGTCCTTGTCGGTGTCTTCCTCTTCCTTCTTGACGTCGTCCCGGACCTTCTTCTCCCGGTCCGACTTCTTCGTTCCGAGCTTCTTCAGCTCGTCGTCCTGCTCCTTGGTCCAGTCGGCGCGCTGCTTGTCCACGTCCGTCAGGACGCCCTCGCGCTTGCCCGTCTGCTGCTTGGTGTTGGACTGGACTTCCTTGTCGACCTGCCGCTTGTGCTGCGCCTCGGACTTACGGGTGTCCTGCTCCTTCTTCTGACGCCCCTTGCCCATGTCCTGGCGGCCGTCGGTGAGCGCCTTCTTGAACTGCGGCTTGCGCTCGTGCTCGGCGACCTCCGAAGCCGCCTCGGGCGGTACGGCACCCGTGTTCGCGCCGCCCCCGCCGACGCGCGCCTTGCCGCCCTGCTCCTTCGGCACCTTGCCCTCGAGGCGCTCCTTCGGCGCGTCCGGATAGACCTGGTCCTCGCCCATCTTCCGACCGGCGTCGTCGGCCCCGGTCTCGGCGGCCTCCTGGCTCTTGTCGTCGGTGTTGCCGCCCTGCTCCTCGGCCTTGTCGTCGGCCTGGCCCTGCATCTCCACGCCCGGCGCAGTACCGTTCTGCGCCTGCTTCATGGCCTCGTCCTTGGTCGGCATCCCGGCGAACTGCGCGGCGAGATCCTCCGCCGTCACATCGAGGCCGATCAGGTCGCCCGCCCAGCCGAGGGCGTAACCCGCCATCATCCCGACCTGGTCGAAGAAGTCGGGCTCCTCCATCTCCTCGGCCTCGATCTTGCCCTCGGGCTTCTTCTCGCCCTTGACCTCGGCCTTCTCGTCCTTGGCGTCCTCGGCGCGCTCGGCCTTGTCCTCGTTGTACTGCGCCGCTTCCTCAGCGTCCGGCTTGCCGTGCAGGGTCTTCGGGGCGCCGGTGGGGCGGTCCATGGCGGGCGGCTTGGACGCCAGCTGCTTGTGCTCCTTGCCGACGTCCTTGTCCACGGCGCCGCCGACGCTGTCCATCGCCTCGACGGCCTGGTGCGGCTTGAGGTTCGACGCGGTGGCAAGGCCCTCCTCGGGAGAGCCACCGGAGAGGTCCGGCGCCGCCTTGGCCGCCTTCTTCGCCTTGGCCGCGGAGGCCTTGCCTCCGCCCGTGGAGCCGCCCTTCGAGGCGCCACCGCCGCCTCCACCGCCACCGCCGCGTGCCGGCGCAGGAGCGGACCGGGAGCCGGAGTCGGCCGCGCTGTCCGCCTTGCTCTCCGCCTGCGGTGCCTGCTCCTTGGGCTTCTCCGTACGCGGTTCCTGAGCCCTCGGGCTCGGCTTCTCCGTACGAGAGGAAGAGCTGGACTCCGTACGCGAGCCTGAACTAGTCGAATCCGAGCCGGAGTTGTCGGTGCCCGAAGGCTGGGGTGTCGTACCCGTATCGGCCGAGCTGTCGGAGTCGGTCGTCCCGCCGCCGGACGCGGACCCGTCCGAAGTGCCGCTTGTGCCCTGGTCCTTGGGTCCCTTCGACTCCTGCGGGCCAGGGGACTCCTCGGCCTTCGCCGCTCCCGTGGCGCCTTCGTCGGAGGCAGCCTTCTCCCCCTCGGCGCCCGTCTTGGCGGTGTCCGAGGGGGACTCCTTGGCCGAGGTGTCGGAGCGGGACTGCGCGGAGCCCTTCTCCCCGCCGCCCGAGGACTTGTCGCCGGGGCCGCCCGCGGCGGGCGTGCCCTTCTCGTCCTTGGCGGCCTGCTCGGCCGTATCGCCGCCCGTCTCCTTCGAACGGTCGTGGGCCTCCTGCACGTTGGCCTCGGCTGCGGCCGGGCCCGCCTTGGGGTCGTCACCCTGTTTGGGGTCCTTGGAGGCGACGCCCGGGGCGGGTTTCGGCTCGTTCTTCTCCTCGGGGTCGAGCTCACTCTCCGTACGACGCGCCTGGTCCGCCGCCTCCTCCTCGGCGCCCGGCACGGGCGGGGAGTCGTCGGTGCCCGGGTCGTCCTTCTCCGCCGCCGCCTCGCGCTCGGCGTCCTCCTCGTCCTCCTGCTGACGCTGTGCCTGCACCTTTTCGGCCCTGGTCGGCGGCGGGGCGGAGAAGGAGGGGATGGACGGGGTGGAGTTCCCGGCGGACTCGTCGATCTGGTCGGAGGTCGGTACGTTCGACACGTCGAGGTCCTGCTCGGGAAGGAAGTCCTCCGGCCTGAGTTTGATGTCCCAGGCGCTCGGCTCCCCGCCACCGACCTCCACCTCGGAGTCGCCGCCCTGGCCGGGGGACTCCTCCTGCTCCTCCTCGCCCTCCTGGTCCTGGGCGCGGGCCCCGTCCAGCGTGCCGGCGCGGCCGGGGAACCCGTCGTCCTTCGCCATGGCCGTCGGGCTGCCCTCGTCGCGGGCCGGCGCGTCCTGCTTGGCCTCCTCGGCCGCGGCAGCGCTCTCGCGGGCCTTGGCGGCCTCCTCCTCGGCGTCCGCGCGCGAACCCGCCGCATCCGCCTGGCCGGCTTCCTTCTTGGCCTGCTCCTCGGCCTGCTTCGCTCCGGCCCGGTCGCCGTCCTTCCCGCCGCCCTGCTTGCCCTTGTCCCCCTTGTCTCCCTTGTCCTGCTGCTGCCCCTGCTGTCCGCTCTTCTCCGCGCCGGACTTCTCGCCCTGCTTCCCAGCGGCCTGCGCTCCGGCCTTCCCGCCGGCCGTGGTCTCCTGCTGCCCCGGCTTCTGCTCGGACTGCGCGGCGGGCGAAGTCGGCTGCTCGCCGTCCCCCTTCGGACTGGAGGCGTCCCCGCCCGTCCGCGGGTCGGACTCCTTGTCGTCCTCCGCCTTCCCGGCGTCCGCGCCCGGAGTGCCGCCCTGCGGGACGGTGCCGCCCGCGTTCTCCGGCGTACTGCCCGCGGCGGGAGCGGTGTCCCCGGACCCGGACCCGGCCCCGTCCACCGACTGCTTCTCCGGGCCGGGAGCGGGACCCGTCCGCTCGGTGCGCTGCTGCTCCTCCTGGGCGGCCTCCTGCTCCTTCTCCCGCTCCGCCATCACCTCCTCGGCGGTGTCCTCCTCGAGCTCCGGGGCGAGGAGGCCGCGCTGCCGGGCGGTGGCCTCGCTCTCCGCCTGGCCCTCCACGTCGATCTCCGTGACCAGGTCCACCACGAAGTCGTGCTCGGAGGTGAGCAGCCGGTGCTCCAGCCGGTCCAGTACGCGCTCCTGAAGCTCCTCCGAGAGCGGGGCCAGGGCAGCGCGGACGCGCTGCGCGCTGTCCGTAGGGTCGCTACGGAGCGACCGGATGACCGTGTTGGCGAGGCGGTCGACCAGCGTGGCGGGGTCGAGGTGCTCGAGCCGATTGCGGTCGGCGTGGACGGTGGTGTAGCGCATCCACGCCGGAGTGCTGGCCTCCGGGGCGACCTCGGGTGCCTGCTCGCCGCGCGCCACGGCCTGGGCGGCGTCCTCGGCGGCGCGCTCGGCCGCCTCGTGCGCCGCGCTGACCTGGCCCAGGTCACGGCCCGCCGCCAACGTGCCGCTCGCGAACGGGTGTTGGATCGTGTGCAGCAGCTCGTGCGCGAGAAGGGCGCGGCCCTGCTCCGTGCCCGGCTGGTACTGGCCCTCGCCGAAGAAGATGTCCTGGCCCACCGCCACCGCGTCCGCGCCCAGCATGCCGGTGAGAGCACCCGCGTCGCGGTCGGTGTGCAGGCGTACGGAGCTCAGGTCGTGGCCGAGTTGCTCCTCCAGCTCGCGGCGCACACCGGCGTCGAGCGGCTGCCCGGCCCCGCTGACGATGCTCTTCGGCTCCGGCGCGCGGTTCTTCGCCGCGCGCTCCTTGCGTTTGCGGCGGCGCTCGGCGGCGGCCTGCTCGGCCGCCTGGGAGTCTTGAGAGGCGGAGGTCGTCATCGCGCCACCTCCCCACGGCCCGAGAGCCCCGCGTGCACCGCGCGGGCCAGCTCCTGGCCGAGACGGCGCGCGGACAACCCGGCGGGCATCGGGGGCAGTCCCGACACCCCGTCCACCGACACGGCACCGTCCGCGGCCAGCGGCACCCCGTGTTCCCGTACGAGACGGGTCAACTCCCGCTCGAACGACGCCGATACGCGCCGCGGATCCACGGACGAACCGAAGCCGTCCAGAACCAGCTCGCCGATGTCGACGCGGATCTCGCGCGGCTCCGGACGACCGGCCGCGCCCTGTCGATGTGGCCTGTTCACACCCACCCGCGGACCTCCCCCGGCGTCAAAGAGCGCTCCAGCTTGAGGTATTCGGTACGGGCCGCAGCGAGCATGTGCCGCATCTGCAGCCGGTCACCCTCCTCGGCGGCGAGGAACGCGCCGGACAGGGCGATGTTGCGGATCGAGCCGCCCGCCACGGTGAGTTGGGCGAGGAGTTCGGGGTCGATGCCCTTGGTGGGGGTCTGCGGCGGCAGCACCCGGCGCCAGATCTCGGCTCGCTCGTGCTCGGCCGGGAAGGGGAAGTCGACGACGAAGCGGATACGGCGCATGAACGCCGTGTCCAGGGCCTTCTTCATGTTGGTGGTGAGGATCGCGAGGCCCCGGTAGGCCTCCATCCGCATCAGCAGGTAGCTGACCTCCAGGTTCGCGTACCGGTCGTGGCTGTCCTTGACCTCGCTGCGCTTGCCGAAGAGGGCGTCGGCCTCGTCGAACAGGAGGAGGGCGCCGCCGCGTTCGGCGGCGTCGAAGACCTTGCGGAGGTTCTTCTCGGTTTCGCCGATGTACTTACTGACCACCTGGGAGAGGTCGATGATGAACAGGTCAAGACCCAGCTCCTTGGCCATGACCTCCGCCGCGAGCGTCTTGCCCGTGCCGGAGCCGCCCGCGAACAGGGCGGTGACGCCGAGCCCACGGCGCAGGGTCGCCGCGAATCCCCACTCCTGGTGCACGGTGGCCCGCTGCCGCACATGCGCGACGATCTCGCGCAGCACGCTCGTCTGCCGCTCGTGCAGGACGAGGTCGTCCCAGCCCGCCTCGGGCTCGATGCGGCGGCCCAGGTCGTCCATCCCGATCCGGGCCTCGTTCAGCCCGGCCCGCCAGGCGAGCCCGGCGGCGTCCAGCTCGTCCTCGCCGGGCAGATCACGGCGTACGGCGGCAGCGGCGGAACGTACGACGTGCGGCGGCAGCTGGAACTGCGCGACCAGGGACCGCAGTTGCCTCTCCTCGATGTCGACCACGTTCTCGAACGCGGCTGCCCACAGCCTGAGTTGCTCCTCGTCGTCCAGGCGCGGCACGGTCACCCGCTCGCCGCGCGACCGGTCCGTCTGCCGCGGATCGTCGCTCGACACGACGACGGGAACGGCGGCCCCGGCCAGGAACGCGTCGGTGGCGGCGTGCTGGTCGCGGTCGAGTTCGCCGACCTCCACGAGCAGCGCGGCGGGCAGCAGGATCGCCTCGCGCTGCCACAGCCGGGCGAGCCGGTCGCGCTCCGCCGCGTCGGTGGGAATGTCCTCGGCGCTCATCGCGTACAGCCCGAGGCCGGACCGCGCGGCCGCGGCCGCCGCGATCTCGGCCCGGCTGCGCAGATCGCCGCCGACCACCTCGACGAGCATCGGCGCGTCCGGGCGGGCGGCGGTCGTCCAGCCGCCGGCGACCCGGCTCGCGGCCAGGTCGTACGACGGCGGCAGCTCGTCCGGCACCGGAGTGCGGCGCAGCTGGCCGTGCAGCCGGGCGTCCAGGTAGGGCGAGCCGAGCAGGAAGTGCAGGATGCGTTCGTCGAGCCGCAGCCGGGACAGCGTGAGGCGCGAATCGTCCTCCAGTTCCACGATGCGCCAGCGCCGCAGCGGCGCGACCGGGGTGAGGGCACTCCAGTGCGGTTCGGCGAGCGCGGCCAGGGCGAGCGAGAAGGTGGGGTACGCACGCTCCGGATCACCGCTCGCGGCGGCGCACCGGGCAGCGGTCGTGGGGTTCAACTCGTGGGCCGCGGTAAGGAGTACGAGGTCCCGTTCGAAGGGAGTGAGGCCGAAGCAGGTGACGAGTGCGTCGAGCGGCGCGGTCGCGGGAGCGGCCGGGTCCGGTGCGGGGGCGACGGCGCCGCCGCCGTCGCGGGAGCCGTCATCGGAATCTGTCTGCGGGGCCGTGCCCCGCCCGGCCGCGCGCGCCGCGTGTGCGTCGACACGGGCCAGGACACGCCGGATCTCCGCGGTCAGCGTCGGGCTGCCACCCGGTGCGTCCGCTGCGCCCGTCTCGTTCGTCCCCATGTCCTCACCTGCCCCGGTTGTCCCCACGCCGCCTCAGCTCTCCGCGCCCTCGGGGCCGCCTGCCGGAGAGGAGCCCGAACCCGAAGAGGATTCCGACGACGAGTCCCCGGACGTCACGGCCCCCGTGCGCTTGGCCGCGCCACGCGCGGACTTGCCCGCCTGCGCCGTCTTCCCCGGCTGCGCTTCCTTACGGGCGCGAGCAGGCGCCTTGGCGGCGGCTTTCGCGGGCGCCTTCGCGGGTGCCTTCGCGACTGTCTTGGCCGGCGCCTTCTCAGGCCCCTTCGCCACGGACTCGGCGGGCGCCTTGCCGACGGCCTTCGCAGATGCCTCTTCCCCAACAGGCTCGGGCGCACCGCTCTCACCCGCCGGCGACGCCTCCGCCCCTCCCGGCGGCACCGGCGCCCCCGGCGCCCCGAACGGCAGCACCCGTGCCGTGTGCCGCTCCACCGGCTTCGCCGGAGTCGGCGTCTCGCGGCCCTCGATGAAGACGAGTGCCGCCTGGTACACCACCGACAGCGAGTACGGGGTCTGGTGCAGCATCCCCCACAGCTTCGAGGTCTCGTCGATGTCCATCACCGTCGGCGCGAACCGCACCCGCTGTGCTGCCTCGGCCAGGTCGCTCCCCGCCAAGTAGGGCCGCTCCCCGGCCAGTTCGATGATGTCCTTCGGCAGCACGGGTATCTCGTGCAGCGTGCGCACCACGGAACCGATCAGCCGCTGGCCGACCAGCTCCGTCTCCTCGCCGTACGCGCTGATCACGAAGTGCAGATCCAGCGCCGCGGCGGGCCGCTTGAGCAGCGTGCCGTCGGACGCGCGGGTCGGCAGGTCGTTGTTGCGCTGGGAGGTGTTGGGCGTGACCTGGTACAGGAACACGGTGATGGTGGGGTCCGTCGGCGGATCGGCCGGCGGCTTCCGCGGCTCGACCTTGACGGCCATGTCGATCTCGGGCTGCAGATTGGCCTCGATCAACAGGGCGAGAGCCGTGGTGACATGGGCGAGGGCAAGTGCGTTGCTCATGACGTCGGTTCCTCGACTCCTCGGTTCCCGCTGGTCTCTTCGCTACAACAGCGCGGACGGATACAACAGCTGAGCCCGCTCACTCGCGCCCCCGCGCCAGGTACTCCGTGAGGCTCACGGTCGCCCCCTGCCGCCCCGCCGTCTCCGTACGCCGGCCGGCACCGCCCGCGGGCGACGCCGCCGTGACCTCCAGCCGCCCGATCTGCACCTGCACCACCTGCTCGGCCGCCCGCCCCGGCCGCCGGGCCGCGGCCTGCCGTACGGCCTCGCGGGCCGCCGCCGTTTCCGCGGCGCTGGGGCGCAGGCCCGGTGCCGGGGTGCGGGGGGCGGCGTCCGTGCCCGGGGGGATGGGTGCGGACGCCGCGGTCCGGGACGTGTTCTGGTCCGAGCGGGCCGGGCCCGCCGTGCGCCGGGTGGTGTCCGGCGCGGGTCGCGGGCCGGGGGTGACCGGCGTGGCGGGGCGCAGCAGGGGTGCCTCCGCGACGACGGGAGGCAGGCTGCGTACGACCGGGTCGGCGGGCGCCCGTTCGGTGCGTACGATCGTCCGCTCGCGTACCGTGCGCGGTCCGGCTGTGGCGGGCGCCGGGCGCGGTACGTCCGGCGTCGGGTCGGCCGTCGGGGTCGAGGCCGGCCACAGCAGGTCGGTGCCGTCCGGTTCCGGCGCTCCGGCCCGTACCGCCTCGATCCGCTCGAACGGGCCGGGCAGCCGGGGCTGTACCCGCACCACGCCCGGCCGTGGCGCCGCGGCCGGGGCGGCGTGCCGGGCGAGCAGCCGGTCGAGGAAGTCGGGGGCCGGCGCCCCGTCGGCGTCAGACATCCGCACACAGCTCCAGGTAGTAGCGGCGCCGCAGCGGGCTGAGCGCCAGGATCTCCGGCTCGCTCCAGCCGTAGGCGGTGGCGAGCAGGTGGACGTCGAGCAGCACGTCCCGTGCCCAGGCGTCCAGTTCGGTCCAGAGGTACGAGGCGATGTCCAGCTCGGCCCGGGTGGCCTGCCCGCACTCGGGGCAGGCCACGTTGAGCGTCACGTCGGCCCCCGGGTCGGCGGCCTCGACCGCCTCGGCGATCCGGTGCTGCACGGGCGCGGGCAGCGCGTCGGCGGGGCGGACCTCACCGGCGTACTCGGCCGAGACCAGGCACCGCGCGATCAGCTCCCCGCGCGGGTCCGCGGCCCGGGCCGCCGCCGTCAGGTCGGCGACACCGGGCAGCCGGAACTCGATCTCCCAGCCACCCTCGGACACCCGTACGACTGAGTCGCCGCCCGCGCCGAGGCCCGCGGCGAACTCCCCCGCGTCCAGGTCGAACTCCATGTCCTCGCCGCACGCCGTGCACGCGAGCCGTACCTGCATCCGCTCGCCGAACAGTGCCCGGCGCAACGTGAACAGGTCCGACTCGCGCTCCCCGACCGGAAGCCGGGGCAGGGCGGCGGCGTCGAGGTCCGGGCGCGCGGTGCGGTGCAGCAGCACCGCGCGCCCGGCCGGCGCCGCGCCGAGCCCGGCCTCCCAGGTGGCCAGCAGATCAGCCGCCCCAGCCATCAACTCCCCCAAGGTCCTTCAGTTCAGGCCGGGTTGAGGAACGACGGCTCCTGAGGCTCGGGCACCTCGTAGTCCCGCTCCCAGCCCTCGCACTCGAGCTTCAGCGACTGGATGGCCACCGCGTTGGCGTTGGCGTCCAGCTCGCCGAGCACCTGGTACTCGCTGGGCCAGGTCCGGTACAGCTTGTGCGAGACGGCGACCTGCCCGGCTTCGTTGAGCACCTGGATGACGATGTCCTTGCGGAAGTCCGCGAGGGAGACCTCCGAACCGAGACCCGCCCCGACCTGCCAGACCTTGTTGGCCCAGCGGTCGAACTCGGGGTCGTGGGTGACCCCGCGCTCCAGGGTGATGCCCTCGAACTCCGAGCGGCCGGGTGACTTGCGCGGCGACGACGGGTCGCCGCCGTGCCGGTGCTTGACGACCTCCGTCGTCCGCTTCAGGGGACTGATCTTGCTGATGCCCGCGACCGCACGACCGTCCCAGAGGACCAGGAACTTGAAGTTCTTGTACGGGTCGAACCGATGGGCGTTGACCGTGAACTCTGCCATCGAAATGTCCTCGGGATTCCTTAGAGCTCGAACTGCCCGGACGTCTGCTGGATCCTGACGATCACGAACTCGGCCGGGCGGACCGGAGCAATGCCCACCAGGACGTTGACGACGCCGTTGGCGATGTCCTCGTCGGTGGTGGTCTCGTGGTCGCACTTGACGAAGTACGCCTCGCGCGGCGTCTTGCCCTTGAAGGCGCCCTGGCGGAACAGCGTGTGCAGGTACGAGGAGGCGCTGAGGCGGATCTGCTGCCACAGGGACTCGTCGTTGGGCTCGAACACGACCCACTGCAGGCCGCGTTGGAGGCTCTCCTCCACGTGCAGCGCGAGCCGCCGCACGGGCACGTACTTCCACTCGCTGTCCAGCGCGTCGGAGCCCTCCAGCGTGCGCGCGCCCCAGACCGTCGGGCCGGTGACCGGGAAGGTGCGCAGGCAGTTGACGCCGAGCGGGTTGAGCAGCCCGGTCTCCCGGTCGGTCAGCTCGACCGTGAGCGAGCGCACGCCCGCGAGCCGCGCCTCGGTGCCGGCCGGTGCCTTCCACACGCCGCGTTCGGAGTCGGTGCGCGCGATGACGCCGGCGACCGCGCCGGACGGCGGGAAGGCACGCAGCCGCCCGGTGAGCGGGTCGGTGAGCTGGATGTGCGGGAAGTACAGGCCGGCGTGGCTGCCGCGGACGGCGTCGAACGCGGCGAGCCCGGCGCGTGCGGTGTCCACGCTGACCCAGGTGCTGGGCGCGTCGACCAGCAGGAAGATCCGCCGCTCCTGGCACAGCCGCTGCGCCGCCGAGACGACGGTGACCATGTCCTCGGTGTTCTCGTACGCCGCCAGCTCGGGCAGCGCGAGGAGGTTGACGTCGGCGACGCCGCGCAGCGCCTGGATGCCGGTCTTGTCGGCCTCGGAGCCGATGAGGTCGCGCGGGCCGGGGGCCTCGCCGTCCTCGCCGCCCTCCAGCGGGAACACCGGCGGGTTGACCGAGGCTTCCAGGCCCAGGTCGTTGGCGCACTCGCCGAGGAAGCGGACGACGTCCTCGGGGTCGGTGGAGCCCGCGACGACCTGGATACGCCGGCCGAAGGCGGTGACCTCGGCGCCGGCGAAGGCGTGCTTGCCGGGCGCGTCGGGCAGCGCGCGCAGCTTGCGCTCGAGGAGCAGCGCCAACTCGGCGACGCTGCACGGGGCTTCGCCGTCGCAGTCGGGGTCGTAGAGCTTGAACTCGCGCTCCACGTCGCCGATCTTGACGGTGAGGTCGACCTCCAGGTTCGGCAGTTCGTCGCCGAACGGCTTGGAGACGGTGCCGGACGGGTCGGGGCGGCCCTCGCCGACCGCCTCGACGCGGATGAGCTTCGAGCCGGCGTTGATCACGGTCGGTGCGTACCGGCCGTGCGAGGCGTCCATGGACAGGCCGGTGAAGCTCTCGCGGGCGTCGCCCTTGGCGTCGTACACCCGCAGGTTGAAGGTCTCGTCGGGGTGGGGCGTGTCGTAGTCGACGGCGACGCGCAGGCCGTTGCCCCACACGCCGGGTTCCTTGGCGTGGACTTCGAGGACGCGGGACTCGCTGTGGCCCTCGGTGGACTCCAGGACGACGCATGCGGCCTTGCCGCTGCCGGCCTTGGCGACCCGGACGATCACGGCGACGGAACCGCCGCCCGCGAAGAACTGGTGCACCGCGTACGCGACGGCGCTCTGCGAGCTGAGTCCGCCGAAGCGGCGCTCGAACTCGGCGAATCCGGTGACGCGCACCGGCTCGTTCAGCGGACCGCGCCGCGTGTGACCCACGAAGGCGGTCACCGAAGTGGTCACGGCGGAGACCGTGCGGGTGCTGCTGGGAAGCTCTTCGACGTAGACGCCCGGGTACGTCGGCCTGGCGGCGCTCACTGCATTCGTCGGCATTCCCCCTCCAATCCCTTCTCAGGCACCGGTCAAAGGCACCAAGAGGCGGCAGAGGGTGAGTTCCGTTCCGGCGCACGCGGAGACCCCGGCGCGTGACTACGCGGCCGGTCCACGGACACCGCATCAGCTTTCCCCCGTCAGTTCCCGGACGGACGGCCGTCCAGGACAAGCAGCGCGCTTGTAACTCCTGATGCTCATGTGCGCAACCCACCTTGGTGAGTATGCAGTTGGCATACAAGGCGTGTTCACGCCAGCCCTGAGGGAGGTTCGATGGAGGGTGCCGAACATGACTCGCACACGATGTGCGCGTGTCGGAACGGATGCTCCACGATCTCTTCACACCCGGTGTTGCAGCAGAATGGAGGCATGTCCCGACGCAACGCGGCTCACCGGCCAGAACGCGCTTCCTTCGCCGCGCACACACGTTCCTGTCCGTGCGGTCTTGCGGAGACGTACGAGAAGTGCTGTGGCCGGTTTCATCGGGGTGACGCGGCGGCACCGACCGCGGAGGCGCTGATGCGCTCGCGTTACAGCGCTTTTACGAAACGGGACGAGGCGCATCTGCTGCGCACCTGGCATCCGCGGACGCGGCCCGAGCGGGTCGAGTTCGATCCCGGGATGAAGTGGACGGGGCTGGAGATCCTCGGCACGGGCGAAGGGTCGGCGTTCCACTCCAGCGGGACGGTCACCTTCCGCGCCTCGTACCGGGGCGGCTCACTGCACGAGCGCAGCCGGTTCGAGCGGGTGGACGGGGCGTGGGTGTACGTGGACGGGGAGTTCCTGGCCGACTAGGGCGCGAGGATGTCCAGTTCCTGGAGGGCGCCCTCGGTGATTTCCCTCGTCAGGTGTTCGGCGCGGGCCGCGTCGCCCGCGCGGACCGCCTCGGCGACCTGGACGTGCAGGGTGACGGCGGCCGGGTCGGGGTCGTCGAACATGACGTCGTGATGGGTGCGGCCCGCGAGAACCTCGGCGACGACGTCTCCGAGGCGGGCGAACATCTCGTTCCCGGAGGCGTTGAGGATCACGCGGTGGAAGGCGACGTCGTGGAGGAGGTAGCCCTCCAGCTGGTGGCCCTTGGAGTGGGCGACCATGCCGAGGGCGCACTCGGTGAGTTCGGCGCACTGCTCGGCGGTGGCGTGCTTGGCGGCGAGGCCCGCGGCGACCGGTTCGATCGCGGAACGCAGCACGGTGAGGGAGCGCAGTTGCCGGGGACGGTCGGCGCCGTCCAGCCGCCAGCGGATGACCTGAGGGTCGTACACATTCCACTCCGCCTTGGGGCGGACCGTCACGCCCACGCGGCGGCGGGACTCGACCAGGTGCATGGACTCGAGGACGCGGACCGCCTCGCGCATCACCGAGCGTGACACGTCGAACCGCTGGGCAAGTTCGTCCGTGCGCAGGACACTGCCCGGCGGGTACTCGCCCGCGGTGATCGCGGGGCCGAGGGATTCCAGTACATGGCCGTGCAGCCCCCGGCCCGGTGCGCTCATGCACTCAGCGTACGGGGAAGGTCACGGAATCAAAAAGTCAGACTTATTTGTCACAGACTCTTGAATTCGTCGTACCTAATGAGCTTCAGTTCATTCAGATTTTTCGAGGCACGTGTCGACGGAGACATGCATGCAGACAGTGAGAGCACGATGAAGCAGCTGCGTTCCCCCCATGTCGTCGTGGTCATGGGTGTCGCGGGCACCGGCAAGACCACCATCGGTCCCCTGCTCGCCGCCCGGCTCGGTGTCCCGTACGCCGAGGGCGACGACTTCCATCCGCCGGCCAACATCGCCAAGATGTCGGCCGGCACCCCGCTCACCGACGAGGACCGGTGGCCCTGGCTGGACGCCATCGGCTCCTGGGCGCACGGGCGGGCGGGACTCGGCGGGGCGGTCAGCTGCTCCGCGCTGAAGCGGTCGTACCGCGACCGGCTGCGGGCCGCGGCTCCCGGCATCGTCTTCGTGCACCTCACCGGCGACCGTGCCCTCATCGAGGACCGGATGGCACACCGCCAGGGCCACTTCATGCCGACGGCCCTCCTCGACTCCCAGTTCGCCACGCTCCAGCCGCTGGAGCCGGACGAGGCGGGCGTCGCGGTGGACGTCTCCGGCAGCCCCGAGGAGATCACCGAGCGAGCCATGACCGCCCTCGCGGCGCTCCCCGAGCCGACGCAGTAACCCCGATTCTCCCGGTGATCCGGGCCCCCCACGCCCCTCCCCCCATCCCCGTACCTGCAAGGGAACACCCGTGACCAGACTCAACGCCGAGCTGCTGGCAGCGGACACCGTCGAGCCCATCACCTCGGCCGGCCACGCTCAGCTGGGCATCGCCGTCCTGGCGGGCATCGCCGTCATCGTCCTGCTCATCACCAAGTTCAAGCTGCACGCCTTTCTGTCGCTGACCATCGGGTCGCTGGCGCTCGGCGCGTTCGCCGGGGCGCCGCTGGACAAGGCGATCACCAGCTTCACCACCGGACTCGGGACCACGGTCGCGGGCGTGGGCGTCCTGATCGCGCTGGGCGCGATCCTCGGCAAGATGCTCGCCGACTCCGGCGGCGCGGACGAGATCGTCGACACGATCCTCGCGAAGGCGAGCGGCCGTTCGATGCCGTGGGCGATGGTGCTGATCGCCTCCGTGATCGGTCTGCCGCTGTTCTTCGAGGTCGGTGTCGTCCTGCTGATCCCGGTCGTGCTGATGGTCGCCAAGCGCGGCAACTACTCCCTGATGCGCATCGGCATCCCGGCGCTCGCGGGCCTGTCCGTGATGCACGGCCTGGTGCCGCCGCACCCCGGCCCGCTGGTCGCGATCGACGCGGTCCAAGCCAACCTGGGTGTCACGCTGGCGCTCGGCGTGCTCGTCGCCATCCCGACGGTGATCATCGCCGGCCCGCTGTTCTCGCGGTACGCGGCCCGCTGGGTCGACGTCCCCGCCCCCGACAAGATGATCCCGCAGCGCGCCTCCGAGGAGTTGGAGAACCGCCCCGGCTTCGGCGCGACCCTCACCACCATCCTGCTGCCGGTCGTCCTGATGCTGTCCAAGGCGCTCGTCGACATCGTCATCGACGACCCCGAGAACACCACGCAGCGCATCTTCGACGTCATAGGCTCCCCGCTGATCGCCCTGCTCGCCTCCGTGCTGCTGGGCATCTTCACGCTGCTGCGGCCCGCGGGCTTCGCCAAGGAGCGGGTCTCCGGGCTGGTCGAGAAGGGCCTCGCGCCCATCGCGGGCATCCTGCTGATCGTCGGCGCGGGCGGCGGCTTCAAGCAGACGCTGATCGACTCCGGCGTGGGCCAGATGATCCTGGAGATCTCCGAGGACTGGTCGATCCCGGCCCTGCTGCTGGCCTGGCTGATCGCGGTGGCGATCCGGCTCGCGACCGGTTCGGCGACGGTGGCCACGGTCTCGGCGGCCGGTCTGGTCGCCCCGCTCGCGGCCGGCATGTCCACCACGGAGACCGCCCTGCTGGTCCTCGCCATCGGCGCCGGCTCGCTCTTCTTCAGCCATGTCAACGACGCCGGATTCTGGCTGGTGAAGGAGTACTTCGGCCTGACCGTGGGCCAGACCATCAAGACCTGGTCCGTCATGGAGACGATCATCTCGGTGGTCGCGGGCGGCATCGTCCTGCTGTTGTCCCTGGTGATTTAGGAGGCGTACGACGATGACGGCTCACGGTTCCTAGAGACTGAGCGGGAGTGAGTCCTGGTGCCAGGGCTCATGCTCAGCCGAACGCCCCGAACAGTGTTGGGCGTCCTGGTTCCCCGCGTTCGCTCCGCATCCGGCCCGCACGGATCTCGTCCGTGGTCCGGGCATGCGGGGGTGGGGTTCCTCACGCCAAGAGGTCCCCGATGAGGCCTGGACGGTCCGATGCCCTACACGATCACTCCGGTCGTGCAGGGGCGGTGCCGTCCGTCGCCGGATCGGGTGCCCTTGGGCGTGCCTGCCGATCGCCACGGCTGCCGCGTCGTGGCGAGTCGTCTTGCGGTTGATGCTGGTAAGGGGTTTCTGCCAGTGCTGGGCGCCCCAGCGGCTGGTGTAGGCCGGGTCCACGGCGATGATGGCAATGCCCATGCGGTCGGCCATGGAGGTGAGGCGTGCCCGCAGCCGGGCCGTGGGCACGCCGGAGATCAGCCGCCGGAACCACTTCCTGCGACCGTGCTTCTCGCGGGTCTTCTCCGCCGTGAAGTCCAGATCCTCGACGGCAATCGCCTTCACGCCGCAGGTGCGGGCCCAGTGCAGAAGCCGGGTGAGGGCGTGGCGGACCTGGGCATCGCGATGCTCGCGGGTGCCGGACAGGTCGTAGGAGAAACGGCGCGGCTCGCCGATCGGGTTGCCGTGCACGTCCAGGCGCCAGGCGGCCAGGTGGTCGGTGTTGGTGTCCACCGCGACCACCCCCTCGGCGAGCGCGGCCTCGATGGGGATAGCCGGGGTGGGCGGGAGCTGCCAGGAGGCGGTCACGTACCAGCGGTCGCGCCCGGAGTCGTAGTGGAGGCGGTAGGCGACGGCCCGGTTGGCTTCGACGCGGTCGGCCCACTCGCCGCCCCGGTGGGCGAAGCGCACCGTGCCGGTCAGGACGTACCGGCCGTGCGGGGCATTGGCCAGGCCCGTCAGCGGGGCGGGAAGTTTGATGCTCACGTCGCCGCCGGGGGTGATGCGGATGGTCTCGTTGCCGTACCGCTTGCCGGACTCGCCGTCCGCTGTGAGGAACCAGCGCTCGGCCTGCCACCGTGTGCGCCACTGGTCCTCGGTCAGTTGCGCCAAATCCAGATGGTGGCGGGTGCGGGCCAGGCGCTTGCCGCCGCGCACCACGTGAACCACCCCGGCCTCGCGGTCGGCCCGCTCCTTCTCCAGCCGGTCCTGAAGGGCCTGCAAACGACGGGACTTGGCGTGCCACTCGCGCCGCGAGCGGTATCCCCCCGGCGCCTTCTTCGTCCCCTTCGCCCCGACCGGGAGGGAAAGCCGGTGCGTGATCGCGGCAATGCCAGCCTCCAGGTCGTGGATGTGGGCAAGCTGGCCGCGCCGTGCCAGTGCCCACTGGTCGTGCGACGCCTTAGTGATCGTCCCGGCCCAGCGCGCCGACGAAACCGCCGTCAACCCCCGCTTGCGGGCCGCCCATGCCTCGGCGGAGTGCTCCAGTCCGTCCGCGCAGCGCGCCTTGAGGTCCCCCGACGCGAGCGCGCCCAGATGCACGCCGACCAGCTCAAGAACCTTCTCGTCCTGCGCACTGAGGTGCTTGATCCGGGTGCGGACAGCGACCGCGGCCGGTGCGGACGCCACGAATGGCGCAGCGATCGTCCGCAGCCCTCCCACTTCCCCACCCCCGCCCCGTTGACCCCGTCATGGCGTCCAACGAGGCCCGCTCGCAAAGGTCACGCATTCGAGGCAGGAATTCCTGTTCCCCTCTCGGGATGCCGAAACGGCGCAGGTCGGGCCCAGCCTCCTTCGGGCTCGCTGTGGAGCCGTCGTTCGACGGGCTGGTGAGTGCGGTGGTGCCGGTACGGGAGGCGGAATCGGCCTTCGCCCTCGCGGCGGACCGGAGCCGCTCGTGCAAGGTGCTGCTCGACTTCGGCAACTGACGCCTTCACCCTCATCGCCCCCAGTACGACAAGCTCCGCCGGCCCGTCGCCGGCGGAGTCCTCCGCGATCCCGTCCCGTGAGCGACCGCGTTCACGGCCGCCACAGCGGATGCTCCCGGTCCGCCCACTCCCGCGACACCGAACCCGTCCGCAGACCGCGGCGGGCCTCCGGATCCGCCAGGGCCATGCCGATGTGGCCGGCGAGGACGATGCCGATGGTGAGGGCGAGCCAGTCGTGGACGAAGGTCGCGCTGGTGCGCCACATCAGCGGGGTGAGGTGGGTGAACCACATGATCAGGCCCGTGCCCAGCATCACCAGCGTGGCGCCGGCGATCCAGGCGGAGTAGATCTTCTGCCCGGCGTTGAACTTGCCCGCCGGACGGGCCGCCGCCCGCTTGTCGCGGCGCAGGGCGGCGCGCAGCCAGACCCGGTCGTGCGGGCCGAAGCGGTTCAGGAAGCGCAGGTCGGCGCGGAAGGCCCGGGAGACGAGACCGGCCAGCACCGGGACGGGCAGGGCGAGTCCGGCCCATTCGTGGATACGGACCACCAGCTCGCGGCGGCCGACGAGTTCGGCGAGTTCGGGCAGGTAGAGCACGGCCGCCGTGACCACGCAGATACCCATCAGCGCGGCGGTCAGCCGGTGCACCCACCGTTCGGCCCGGCTGAACCGGCGGACCTCCGCGGCCGGCGGCGCCTCAGCTCGTAGGCTCATCGTCGCGTCCGTTCGAGCGGCCGACCCAGGCGTCGATGTCGTAGCCGCGTTCCTCCCAGTAGCCGGGCTTCACCTCGTCGGTGAGGGTGATGCCGGAGAGCCACTTGGCCGACTTGTAGAAGTACATGGGGGCGACGTAGAGGCGGACCGGGCCGCCGTGGGAGTGGCCGAGGTCCTTGTCCTGCATGCGCAGGGCGACCAGGACGTCCGCGCGGCGGGCCTGGTCGAGGGTGAGGCTCTCCGTGTAGGTGCCGTCGAAGCAGGTGAAACGCACCGCCCCGGCCGTGGGGCGCACTCCCGCGGCGTCCAGCAACCGGGACAGGCGTACCCCCTCGAAGGGTGTGTCCGGGACGCGCCAGCCGGTGACGCACTGCACGTCCTTGACCATCCGGGTCTGCGGCAGGGCCCGCAGGTCGGCCAGGGTGTAGGTCTGCGGGCGGTCGACCAGCCCGTCGACGGTGAGCCGGTAGTTCCCGGCGTTCTTGTGGGGGACGGAGGACGCGACCGAGTAGTAGCGGAAGCCGCCGCCGTTCGGGAGCAGGCCGGTCAGGCCCGTGGGGTCCTTGTCGGCCGCGTTGCCGAGGAAGGACTCCAGGCCGCGCTGGAGGGTGGGCGCGGCGACCACGCCGAGCGCGCCCAGGCCGAGGGTGCCGAGGAGGACCCGGCGGCCGATCGGCTTGCCGCGTTCCTCGGGTTGTTCGTACTGCTCCGGCCGCTCGGGTTGTTCGGGCTGTTCGGGGGTCACCCGTTCATTCGAGCACCCGCGGGCCCTGCGGGACCAGGGTTCGCGGGTGCTCGTCAGGTTTCCGTAATCAGTTGTCCGCGTCCGCCTCCGCCGCCTTGTCCAGCTGGAAGGCTTGATTGCCGAGGCCGATGCGGGCGTGGGTCTCGGGCGAGCGGGAGCGCAGAAGCAGGCCCTGGACGAGGCCGATGACGAGGGCGGCGGCGATGATGCCCGGAAGTGCCCAGCTCAGGGCCGAGTCGGGGCCGGTGCCGACCAGGACGTCGAAGTCCTTGACGGTGTAGCCGGCGATCACGAGCAGGGCGATCCCGGCCAGCACGGAGGTGACCAGCCGCCAGGCCTGGGTGCCGGCGGCGCCGCGGCGGGCGAAGAAGACGACCACCGAGAGGGAGGCCAGCGCCATCAGCACGATCACGCCGAGGGCGCCGACGTTGCCGAACCAGGTGAACAGGTGCAGGACAGGCGCGGTCGGGTCGCCGGTCGGCTTGTCGTCGGCGATCGCGAAGGCGATGACGATCACGGCGGCCACTGCGGTCTGGAGCAGCGATCCGGTGCCGGGGGCGCCGCTGGTGCCGGTGGTGCGGCCGAAGGCGGCGGGCAGCAGTCCCTCGCGGCCCATGGCGAAGGCGTACCGGGCGACGACGTTGTGGAAACTGAGCATCGCCGCGAACATGCCGGTCACGAACAGGATGTGCAGCACGTCGGTGAAGGTGCCGCCGAGCCGTTCCTCGGTCAGGAAGAACAGCAGCCCGGCGCTCTGCTCCCGGGCCGTGCCGACGATCGCGGACGGTCCGGCGGCGACGGTCAGGGCCCAGCTGCTGAACGCGAGGAAGACGGCGACACCCCCGACGGCGAGGAACATCACGCGCGGGACGAGGACATGCGGACGGCTGGTCTCCTCGGCGTACACCGGCGCCTGCTCGAAGCCGAGGAAGGCGGCGATGCAGAAGCACAG
The DNA here is from genome assembly GCF_017948455.1 of Streptomyces sp. GESEQ-4. Lineage (GTDB taxonomy): Bacteria > Actinomycetota > Actinomycetes > Streptomycetales > Streptomycetaceae > Streptomyces. The sequence continues at coordinate 141,103 of NZ_JAFFSU010000007.1, read as the reverse complement.
GGCGGTGCCGACTCCGGCGCCGCTGAGCGTGTCCGGGTTGAAGGCGTGCAGGGACAGCCCTTCAGCCGCCGGGTCGGCCACGGCGGCGATGTCGAAGACGACGACCAGGGCCACCTCGACGATCAGCAGAACGCCCAGCACGCGCGCGTTGACGTCGATCTTCAGCCAGCCCAGCGCGCCGACGACGGCGGCGGCCGCCAGCGCCGGTATCCACCAGGCGACCTCGACCTCGGCGTAGGTGGCGAACAGGCCGGAGACCTCGAAGCCGAAGATGCCGTAGATGCCGACCTGGAGGGCGTTGTAGGCGACGAGCGCGACCAGGGCGGCGGCCGCTCCGGCGGTGCCGCCGAGGCCGCGGGAGATATAGGCGTAGAAGGCGCCCGCGTTGTGGACGTGGCGGCTCATCTCGGCGTATCCGATGCCGAAGAGGACGAGGACCACTCCGAGCACGACGAAGAGCAGCGGCTGTCCGACGATGCCCATCACCGCGAATGTGGTGGGCATGACACCCGCGACCACCATGAGAGGGGCGGTCGCGGCGAGGACGGAGAGCAGCAGGCCCCCGGTGCCGAGGCGGTCGGCGCGCAGGGCGCGTTCCTGTCCCCTGAAGGTGCTGATGCCTGAGTCGGGAGCGGTGCTCGTGTGCGAACTGCCCGTCGTCATCGGGGCCGTCCTTCCTGGTGGGGACATGGGTGGGGACACAGGTGGCGAGGGATGCGGCGGTGCGGGGGTCAAGCCGTGCCGAGCGCGGTGGCGCGTGCGGCTCGGAACGCGGAGTGCGGGTCGTGGTCCGGGTACGACCACGGGTCCGGGGTGGCGTGCTCGCCGATCCGGTGGAACAGGGCGGCGGCCTCGGCGCCGCGGCCTTCGCAGACCTTGGCGTGGGCGAGGAAGTTCAGGTCGACCAGACGGCGCGGATGGCCCTCCTGCTCCCACTCCAGCCACCAGTCGAAGGCGGCCTTCATCACCTGCCGGGCCCGGCGCCCGGACCAGTGCCCCGAGCCGGCCGGGTCGGCGGGCACCTGGCCGGCGGCGGCCAGCGCGCGGTAGCGCTCGGCGTGCGCGACGACCGGGAGGATCGCGAGTGGCGAGTCCGCGGGCGCCTGCTCGGCACAGTGGGCCGCGAACTCGTAGACCTCGTGCAGCGGGTCCGGGCCCGTCCCGGCGCGGCGCTCGGCGAGCCGGGCGACCATCAGATGGTGCGCGTGATGGTGGTCGGCGTACCGGGCGCGGATCTCAGCGAACAGCCGGACCGCCTCCTCCTCGGCGCCGAAGCGGCGCTCCAGCATCAGCAGGCCGAGCCACGGCGTGGGGTCGGCGGGCGCGAGCGCGGCGGCGGCATGACAGGCCTCACGGGCCCGGACCGGCTTCTCCTTGCCCCGCAGCGCGCGCCGGACCAGGGAGAGGGCCAGCAGGACGCAGGCGTCGGCGGAGTCGGGCTCGGCGAGCAGCCAGTCCCGGGCCCATGCGGTGCTGTACGGCTCCTCGGCGAGAACGGTGACGCGGTGGCCGCGGCGGTCGAAGTCGTCGCCGGTGTGCGCGAGCAGCGAGCGGGCCGCCTGCCAGCGCCCCTGGGCCAACGCGGCGCGGGCGGCGGCGAGTTCGGCGTCGTCGAGGGCAGAGTCGAAGGCCTGGGCCGCGCGTCTTCGGGCACGGCCGAGGGGTGGCGGAGGTGGGGGCACCGCGGGAACTTCCTCACGCGACGCGCACAGTCGGACGCGCGCAGTCGTCGGTCTCGGTTTGCCATCAAGCGATCACGCACAGCAAACCCGCAGCCAACACATCACGTCAAGGCCCACGAAGTCGTTACACGCGTCAACCTCTGCTACACGAGAGACACTTGAGGTTCATCGGCCCTGCGAGACCGCCGCATGATCACCACACCGCGCCCCTTGACTGTGTCGCACGCCATAGCGTTGCTCGCCCGGCCATCGCAGCATGGCGTGACGGTCGTGCGACCGCCCTTGATCGACGGGGTGCCGTGACCGAGTCCACTGTCCGGTTCGGGCACTCCCAGGGGCGCACCGGGCCCTGGGCCACTACAGTCGGCCGGACGCAGCCCCCGGCCCGGCCGAACGATCGAGGTACGCAGCGTGTCGCTTCAGGTTCTGATTCTCGCCGTGAGCGCCGCGTGCTGCCTGGGCTTCGGTTTCGTCCTCCAGCAGAACGCGGCCCAGCGGGCGCCCCTGAACGACTTCCTCTCCCCCCGCCTGCTCCTCGATCTGATGAAGGTGCCGCGCTGGCGGGGCGGCCTCGGACTCATGGTGGCCGGCATGGCGCTCGGCGCGGTCGCGCTGGGCCAGGGCGAGATATCCCTGGTGGAGCCGCTGCTCGCGACGAACCTGCTGTTCGCGATGGCCCTGTCCCGCCACCAGACCAAGCAGCCGCTGGGCCGCCAGGGCTGGGCGGGGCTCGCCCTCCTCGCGGGCGGCGTGACCGCCTTCATCGTGGCGGGGCAGCCGACCGGCGGCGCCGCGATCACCGACCCGATGCGGCACTGGCTGATCATCGGCGTGATGGTCGGAGCCGCGCTGCTGCTCACGACGTACGCGAAACGCTCCCGGCTCAGCTCGGGCCCGGCGCTTCTCGCCGTGGCCGCCGGTCTGCTGTACGGCGTGCAGGACGCGCTGACCCGGGTGAGCGGCCAGCGCTTCTCCGAGGGCGGCTTCGTCGAGCTGATGACCGGCTGGCAGCCGTACGCCGTGCTGGCGCTCGGCGTCACCGGCCTGGTCCTAGTGCAGAGCGCGTTCGAGACGGCGTCCCTGCGGATGTCCCTGCCCGCCCTGACCGCCGCCCAGCCGCTGGCCGGGATCGCCTGCGGGGTGGGCTTCCTCGGCGACCGGCTGCGCACCGACCCGGGCGCGCTGGCCTGGGAATCGGCGGGCCTCGCGGCCATCGTTGTCGGGATCGTCCTGCTGGGCCTGCACCCGGCCATGCCGTGCGGGGCGCCGGTGCGGGAACGGGCAGGGGATCTGCAGCCGAGCCGGCTGAGCTGATGTAGCGGCGGCATGAGCGCGCTGACTCAGCTGATGCAGTGGCGGCATGAGCGCCGCCGACGAATGATTTATTGGCGACATGAGCGCTGCTGACGAAATCCTCGACATCGTCGACGAGAACGACCAGGTCATCGGCCGGTCCCCGCGCGGCGAGGCCTACGCCCGCGGGCTGCGCCACCGCTGCGTCTTCATCCAGGCCCGCGACACCACCGGCCGTCTCTTCGTCCACCGCCGCACCCCGACCAAGCTGGTGTTCCCCTCCCTCTACGACATGTTCGTCGGCGGAGTCGTCGGCGCGGGCGAGTCCTACGACACCGCCGCCCTCCGTGAGGCCGAGGAGGAACTCGGCGTCTCGGGTCTCCCGCGGCCCGAGTTCCTGTTCAAGTTCCTCTACGACAACGGCGCCGGCCAGAGCTGGTGGTCCGCGGTGTACGAGGTCCGCTGCGACCTCCCCGTACAACCGCAGGCCGAGGAGGTGGCCTGGCACGATTTCCTGCCGGAGGCCGAGGTGGAGCGACGCCTGACGGAGTGGGAGTGGGTGCCGGACGGGCTGGCGGCGTATGAACGGCTGAGGGCGTACAGGTCGGGCGATTCCTGACCGGTATCGTCCTGAGCGTGATCGATTTCGCTCGTAACGTCCGTCTGTGGTTCGCCCCGCAGGAGATCCGCGACGAGGGCACGACCCCCGACTACCGCTTCTCGCTGGCGAACGAGCGCACCTTTCTGGCCTGGCTGCGGACCGCTCTCGCGCTGATCGGCGGCGGCTTCGCGGTGGACCAGTTCCTGCCGGACCTGCGGTGGGGCTGGCGCGTCGGCCTCGCGCTGGCGCTGCTCGCCGCGGGCGTGCTGTGTTCGCTGCGCGCGGTCAACCACTGGATCCGCTGCGAGCGGGCCATGCGCAAGGGCGAGGATCTGCCGGTGTCACGGTTCCCGGCGGTGCTGAGCCTCGTCGTCGCGATCGTGGCCGTCGCGATGGTCGTCGTCGTACTCGTCGGCTGGGAAGGGTGACCGCCGAACCGGCCGGCGGCCGGACCAGGGACCCCGGACTGCAGCCCGAGCGCACCCGGCTCGCCTGGCGGCGTACGACACTCTCGGGCACCGCCGCCGCCGTGCTCGCCGTGAAGACGGCGCTGCACGGCGGCGCGACAGTGAGCGGCGTCCTCGTCTGCGCCCTGTGCGTGGCCCTCTGGCTGGGCTTCCTGCTGGTCGCCCACGGCCGCATCCGCACCCTCTCTGCGACCCACGCCCCCGCGCCCCTCACCCCCCGGCAGGCCACGGCGGCGGTCCTGTGCACGGTCGCACTGGCGGCGTGCGCGGCAGCCCTGGTCTTCTGAGCCCTGCCCCTTGGCGGCAGCGCCCCAAAGGGGCGCGGGGCTGTATCGATATGCGGCTCCGCCGCGTGGGCGCGACCAGCCACGGCGCGACCAGCCACGACGACACCGCAGGCGACCGACGGCATAGCGTGGCACTGACAGCGGAGCGCTCACGTGGTCCCGATCACGTTCGCCCCCCGCACTGGACGGCATACCGACCGGTCGGCATCATGGTCAGGACCCGTTCTCGCGCCGGCAAAGGAGCAACGATGAGCGCCGATCACCCGCCAGGTCTCGATCTCGACCGGCTGCGCGGGCTGCTCGACAGCGAGCGGCCCGGCTTGGTCCACGGCCCTCTGACCGGCCGGATGATCGAGGGCGGACGGTCGAACCTCACGTACGCGGTCTCCGACGGCACCTCCCGCTGGGTCGTACGGCGCCCTCCGCTGGGCCATGTCCTGGCCACCGCGCACGACATGAAGCGCGAACACCGGGTGATCAGCGCGCTGCACCCGACGAACGTACCGGTGCCGCGGCCGGTGCTGATGTGCGAGGACGAGCAGGTGCTCGGGGCGCCGTTCTACGTCATGGAGTTCGTCGAGGGCACCCCGTACCGCACGGCCGACCAGCTCGCCCCGCTCGGCCCGGAGCGCACCCGCGGCGCGGTGCTGTCCCTGGTGGACACGCTCGTCGAGCTGCACGCGGTGGACCCGGCCGCCGTGGGACTGGCGGACTTCGGCCGCCCCGAGGGCTTCCTTGACCGGCAACTGCGCCGCTGGGGCAAGCAGCTGGACGCCTCCCGCAACCGTGAGCTCGCGGGAATCGACGAGCTCCACGCCGCCCTCGGCCGCGACCTCCCCCACTCCCCCGCGCCGACCGTCGTACACGGCGACTACCGGCTCGACAACGTCCTGATCGGCGACGACGACCGGATCAAGGCGATCCTCGACTGGGAGATGTCGACGCTCGGCGATCCGCTCACCGACCTCGGCCTGCTGGTGATGTACAGCACACCGCTCGGCACGTCCGACTCCCCGGTCTCCACGACCGCCGAGGCCGCGGGGCACCCGAAGCCGGCCGAACTGATCGAGCGGTACGCCGAGCTGTCGGGGCGCGACGTCTCCGCGGTCTCCTGGTACACGGCGTTCGCCTGGTTCAAGCTCGCCGTGATCCTCGAGGGCATCCACTACCGCTACACCCTGGGCCAGACCGTCGGCCCCGGCTTCGACCGCATCGGCGACCTGGTCCCCGTCTTCATCGAGCACGGCCTCACCACCCTTCAGGAAGGCTGATCCGCCATGGACTTCGCGTTCGACGCGCGCACCGAGGAACTGCGCGCCAAGCTGCTCGCCTTCATGGACGAGTACGTCTATCCGGCCGAGTCCGTCGCGGAGGAGCAGCGCGCGCGGCTGGCCTCCCCGTGGGACACCCCGGCCGTGGTCGAGGAGCTGAAGGCCGAGGCGCGCCGGCAGGGCCTGTGGAACCTCTTCCTCCCCGACTCCGAATACGGCGCAGGACTGACCAACCTCCAGTACGCCCCCCTCGCCGAAATCACCGGCCGCTCCCCGCAGTTGGCGCCCACCGCGCTGAACTGCGCCGCACCGGACACCGGCAACATGGAGGTGCTCGCCCAGTTCGCCGACGAGCAGCAGAAGAAGCAGTGGCTGGAGCCGCTGCTCGCCGGTGAGATCCGCTCGGCGTTCGCGATGACCGAGCCGGAGGTGGCCTCCTCGGACGCCACGAACATCACCACCCTGATCCGGCGGGACGGCGACGACTACGTCATCACGGGCCGCAAGTGGTACATCTCCGGGGCGATGAACCCGGACTGCAAGATCTTCATCGTGATGGGCAAGACGGACCCGGACGGCGCCGACATCCGCCGCCAGCAGTCGATGATCCTGGTCCCCCGCGACACCCCGGGCGTTACCGTCGAGCGCGCCATGCAGGTGTTCGGCTACGAGGACCACTCCCACGGCGGCCACGCCGAGGTGATCTTCGACCACGCGCGCGTGCCGGTGTCGAACCTGATCGGCGAGGAGGGCGGCGGCTTCGCCATCGCCCAGGCCCGCCTCGGCCCCGGCCGCATCCACCACTGCATGCGGCTGATCGGCATGGCCGAGCGGGCGATCGAGCTGATGTGCCGCCGGGCCGTCGCGCGCGAGGCCTTCGGCAAGGCGCTGGCCCAGCAGGGCGTGGTGCACAACTGGATCGCCGACGCGCGGGTCGCGGTCGAGCAGCTGCGGCTGCTGGTCCTGAAGACGGCCTGGATGATGGACACGGTCGGCAACCGGGGCGCGCACACCGAGATCCAGGCCATCAAGATCGCCACTCCGCGCACGGTCGTCGGCATCCTCGACAAGGCGATCCAACTGCACGGCGCGGGCGGTGTCAGCCAGGACTTCCCGCTCGCCGAACTGTACGCGGGCGCACGGACGTTGATGATCGCCGACGGCCCGGACGAGGTGCATCAGCGGTCGCTGGCGCGACGGGAGCTGAAGAAGTACCTGTGACTCAGGGTCTGAGAGCCCGCAGGAGCAGGTCGGCCAGGTGGTCGGCGACCTCCTGAGGGCTCATCGGGCCGTCGGGGCGGTACCAGGTCGACAGGTGGTGGACGGACCCGAAGTGGTAGTCCACCACCAGGTCGGCCGGGGTCGCCTTCGAGAAGACTCCCGCCTGCTGCCCTTCCTCGATGAGTGCGCGGAAACGCTCGTGGTAGAGGCGCCGCTCGGCGCGCACCTGCTTGTTCTTCTCGGGGCTCAGATGGTGCATCGAGCGGAAGAAGATCATCGCGTCGTCGAGGTTCTCGATCGTCGTCACCACGACATCCGCCGCCGCGTCCCGCACCCGCTTCTCGATCGGCTCGTCGGCGCCCGCGAACGCGTCGAGCCGCTCCTGCTGGACGCGCAGCACGCGCGCGTACACCTCGTGCAGGAGGTCGTCCTTGGAGCCGAAGTAGTGGTACAGCGCCCCCTTGGTGACGCCGGCCGACTCGACGATCTCCTGCACCGAGGTGCGGTCGTAGCCCTGCTCCGCGAAGAGCCGGGTGGCGGCGGCCAGCAGCCGCTGCGGGACGGGCGTACCGTCTCCGTCCGTCGTCCTGGGCACTGCCGCCACCTGCCTTTCCGAGCTGTCTGCTGTTCTCTTGTTCTTCACTGACCGTCTTGCGGCCGGGAACGAAGCTCCCGACGGAGGATCTTGCCACTCGCCGTCTTGGGCAACTCGGGCAGGATCTCCACCTGCCGCGGATACTTGTAGGCGGCCAGTCTCTCCTTGCAGTACGCGGCCAGCGCACCGGGGTCCGTGTCGGCGCCGGGACGGAGGCTGATGTACGCCTTGACGGTCTCTCCGCGGTACCCGTCGGGCACCCCGACGACAGCCGCCTCACGCACCGCCGGATGCGTGTACAGCACGTCCTCGACCTCACGCGGCCACACCTTGAAGCCAGACGCGTTGATCATGTCCTTCTTCCGGTCGACGACGTACAGCCACCCCTCGGCGTCCATGAAGCCGATGTCGCCGGTACGCAACTCGCCGCCCGGGAAGGTCTCGGCGGTGGCGTCGGGGCGGCGCCAGTAACCGGGGACGACCTGCGGTCCCCGTACGAGGATCTCGCCCTGCTCCCCGAACGGCACCTCCGCTCCCCGGTCGTCGACGATCCGCACGACCGTGTCCGGCCCCGGCACCCCGACGGCCAGCGTCCCGGACGCCGGGTCGACGGGCGCCTCCCGCCCCGGCGGCACGGACGCACAGGGCGCGGTGCACTCGGTGAGGCCGTACCCGTTGCGGATGTACGGCCCGAAGCCCGCCCGGAACTTCTCCACCAGCGCGGGCGGCAGCGGAGCACCGCCGGAGGAGATGATCCGGAACGAGGAGAAGTGGTCCGGGGTGACGTCCGGATGGGCCGCCAGCGCCATGAAGGCGGTCGACGGGCCGACGGTGTAGTACGGCCGGTGCTCGGCGAACGCGTCCAGCACGACCCCGGCCTCGAAGCGGTACGCCAGCACCAGCGTGCCCGCGCTGTTGAGACACGCGCCGAGCTGGCAGACCATCCCGGTGATGTGGAACAGCGGCGCCAGCGCGAAGTAGACGGGCTCCTCGGGCAGCCCGAGCCCGGTCCGCTGCCGCTCGGCGTTGTACATGATGTTGCCGTGCGTGTTGGTGGCGCCCTTGGGCGTGCCGCTGGTGCCCGAGGTGTAGCTGATCAGCGCGATGTCCGAGGGCCCTGGTTCACGCCCCTCCGGTGCCTTGTCCCCCTGCCGGGCGACCACCGTCAGATCATCGGCATCGGCGGCCTGCGGCAGCCGCTCGAAGGACAGCACGCGCGCGTCGTCACGGGTTTGGAAGTCCAACTCACTGGCGGTGAGCACGATCCGCACCGGCGAGCCCTGTGCCGTCTCGCGCAGATACGACTCCCAGGCCCGGTCGGCGCAGATCAGCGCCGCCACGTCACCGTCCCGCAGCACATGGCCGACCTCCCCCGCCTTGTACATGGGGTTCACCGGCACGACGACCGCGCCCGCCTTCCAGGCGCCGAGCAGCGCCAGCACGAAGTGCGGCGAGTTCTGCAGCAACACCGCGACCCGGTCACCACGCTCCAGACCCCGCGCGGCCAGATGCCCGGCGACGGAGTCGCTCAGCTCGTCGACCTCGCGAAAGCTCAGCCGGGCATCGAAGTAGGCGAGGCAGATACGGTCCGGCGTCTCGCCGACGGCCCGACGCAGCGCATGCACAAGCGAGTCGACGGGAGCGATGGGCGCACGCTGGGCGTCGTTCAGCAGCCCCAGCCAGGGCCGCTCGGCATAGCGGGAGCCGGTCACTCGGCCTCCTCCCACTTCTGCTGAATGTGGTTCATGTTCGTCAGCCAGCGCTCCGGGTCGGTGGCCCGAGCCTGGTAGTACCCGCCGACCTCGGGATGCGGCAGGATCAGGAACCGGTCCTCCTCGATCCCCTTGAACAGCGCGTCCGCGACATCCTCCGGCTCGATCGCGGTCGGCTTCAGCACCAGATCCCCGGCACTCCCGGTACCGGCCAGCATGTCCGTCCGCACACCCTGCGGACAGATCGCGTGCACCTTGATCCCCCGGTGCCGATACGTCAACGACAGCCACTCGGCGAAGGCGTACGCACCGTGCTTGGTCACGCTGTACGGCGCGGCCCCGATCATGGTCAGCAGCCCCGCGGCCGACACGGTGGACACGAACCGCCCCCGCCCCCGCTCCAGCCACCCCGGAACCAACTCCTGCGCCGCCCGCACATGCGCCATCACATTCACATCCCAGGCCAACGCCCACACCTGCTCACCGGCCCCCTCGGACCCACCCGAGGGAAGCCCGGCATTGGCACAGTAGACATCGACGACGCCACCGAGAGCGTCGCGGGCTTCGCCAACAATGGCCGAGGCATCACCCGGCACCGCGATGCCCCCGATCTCATCGGCAACGGCCTTGGCCTTATCGGCATCCAGATCGTTGACGACGACCCGGGCCCCTCCGGCAGCAAACCGCCGCGCAAGCGCGGCCCCGATCCCGCCCCCAGCTCCGGTGACGACTACTCCGGTGTCCTGCACGGCTTCCACCATCGGTCTCCTTCGACTACGGCTCCACTGCAGGGCCAGACTAACCGGTCGGTATGTGCTAGAGGAAGGGCAAGGAAATCGCCGGTAAGGGGCGCGGGGAACTGCGCGACAAGCCACGAACTACCAGCAGCTTCCACACAACCGGCGGGAGCAATACCGTGCACCCCATGCGCCTATCCAGACGAGCCCTCCTCGCAGCGACAACGGCAGCAACCGCACTATCCAGCGCACCCCCCGCCTCCGCGGCCCAGCGCCGCAGGCAAACCGGCTTCGAGCGACTGGCCGCAGACGGCTACGCGGCACTCGACGGCGACCGAGTCGGAATCGTCACCAACCCCACCGGCATCACCAGAGACACCCGCCACATCGTCGACGTCATGCACAACGACAACCGAGTGAACCTAGGGGCCGTCTTCGGCCCCGAACACGGCTTTCGCGGCACCGCCCAGGCCGGCGGCTCCGAAGGCCGCTACGACGACCCGGCAACCGGCCTCCCCGTCTACGACACGTACCTCAAGAGCGGCCGCCCCCTCGCCGACATCTTCACCGCGTCAGGCGTCGACACGATCGTCTTCGACATCCAGGACGTCGGCGCCCGCTTCTACACGTACATCTGGACGCTGTACGACTGCATGGAGGCGGCCCGACTCGCCGGCAAACGCCTCGTCGTGCTCGACCGCCCGAACCCGGTGACGGGCCGCGAGGCCCAAGGCCCGGTCCTGCACAAGGAGTTCGCGACCTTCGTCGGCCGGCAACCGATCTCGCAGGCGCACGGCATGACGGTCGCCGAGCTGGCGCGCCTGTTCAACGGGGAGTTCCTGACCACCCCGGTCGAGCTGGACACCGTACGGATGACGGGGTGGAAGCGGTCGGAGTTCTACGACGCGTCCGGGCTGCCGTGGGTGCCTCCGAGCCCGAACATGCCCACCCCCGACACCGCCCTCGTGTACTCGGGGACGTGTCTCTTCGAGGGCACCAACCTCTCCGAGGGACGCGGCACCACCCGCCCCTTCGAACTGCTCGGCGCCGAGGGCATCGACGGGCGCTGGGCCGCCGAGGTGAATCAACTCCGTCTGCCCGGCGTCCATTTCAGGGAGGCGTACTTCGCTCCGGTCTTCTCCAAGTTCCAGGGGAAGACCATCGGCGGCGTACAGCTCCATGTGCACGACCGGGCCGCGTACGACCCCGTGCGCACGGGCATCGCGCTGCTGGTGACCGCCAAGAAGGTGTGGAGCGGCTTCGCGTGGCGGTCGGACAACTGGATCGACAAGCTCACCGGCTCCACGCGGGTGCGCACGGCGATCGACGCGGGAGCCGGCACGGACGAGGTGGTGGCGGGCTGGCAGCAGGAGCTGGCGGCGTTCCGGAAGGTCCGGAAGGAGTATCTCCTCTACAGATGACTCCGGCCGTCTGGCCAACCCCGCCCGGGCGCAGGACGATGCCACGCATCACGTGACATCGGGGGACAAGGGGGCCCGGCATGACGGATCCGGAGATGAGCGTGACTCCCTACTGGGAGCTGACGTTCGACGCGGACGGCGACGTGAACGGCAAGCAGCGGGACCGGCTGCTCGCCGGTGTCGCGGACCGGAAGGTCGGTGACCTGATCGTCTTCGCGCATGGCTGGAACAACGACCGCTCGATCGCGACCCGGCTCTACAGCCGCTTCTTCGCACCGTTCCCCCAGCTCGTGCCGGGGGCCAGGCTCGGGTACGTGGGTGTGCTGTGGCCGTCGATGCGGTTCTCCGACGAGCCGATCCCCGACTTCCCACGGTCGGTGGCGGCCGAGATGTCGCAGCAATCCGCGCTCGACAAGGACACGCGGCACTCGCTGCTGGAGACCTTTCCCGGCCGGGCGACCGTGATCGACCAGATCGCGCGCATGCTGGACCAGCAGCCGCGTGAGGAGGCCGAGTTGGAGGAGTTCGGCCGGCTGGTGCGGCTGCTGGTGGAGGTCGTACCGCCGGGGCCGCAGGCGCTGTTCGCGGCGGACACGCTGGCGGAGGGGGTGCCGCAGAGCGAGCCGCGGATGTTCTCCGGGTCGGCGGCGACGGCCTGCGAGGAGTTCGCGCAGGCGCTGGCCGGTCTCGAGTCTCCGGGCGGCACGGCGTCCTTTTCCCTGCCCAACCCCTGGAAGGGTGCCCAGGAACTGCTGCGGCAGGCGACGTACTACGCGATGAAGCGGCGCGCGGGAACCGTCGGGGAGCGTGGGCTCGGCCGGGTCGTCGGGCAGCTGGCCAAGGACGTACCGCACGCGCGCGTGCATCTCGTCGGGCACAGCTTCGGCGGGCGGTTGGTGTCGTTCGCGCTGCGCGGGCTGCCCGAGGGGGTGCGCACGGTGAAGTCGGTGACGCTGCTCCAAGGGGCCTTCTCGCACTACGCGTTCGCTGCTCGGCTCCCGCACGACGCGCGCGCGGGAGGCGTGCTCCAGGGCCAGCAGAACCGCATCGACGGTCCCATGGTGTGCTGCCACTCCCACCACGACTCGGCCCTCGGCACGATGTATCCGCTGGCCTCACGCATGGCGGACGACGATCGGACGGTCCTCGGCCTGAATGTCGGGGGGATGCTCGGCGACAAGTGGGGGGCGATGGGACACAAGGGGATGCGGGCGGTGCCGGGCACGCGCGCGTTGAAGCTCGCCGACGCGCTGAAGAAGGGCAAGCTGCCCGCGTCGGGGTGTGTGAACGTCGACGCGGCCGCCGTGGTCAAACGCGGCGGCCCACCGGCCGGCGCGCACAGCGACATCGCGCACCGGGAGTTGGCGCAGGTGGTGCTGGCGGCGGGCCGTGTCGCCTGACCCGCCGCCCCTCAACTCACCTGTGTGACGTGAACTCGACCACCTGCTGGTACGTCGGCCGGTTCTGCCAGCTGATGTTGGGGTGCTTGATGCCGCCCAGCGTGCGCTGGTTGATCGAGTCGGCGCACCACTGGTTGCCGGCCGCGCACAGGTCGTCGCCGGGGTAGACCTGGGCCGGGGTCTTGCCGGCCGCCTCCTTCAGCGTGCTGATGAGGGTGTCCCGGCAGGCGCTGAGGCTGCCGCCGCCGCAGTACTTCTTGGCGAGCGGCCCTTGCACACTCTCACCGAGCACTGCCCGGATGTCCTTGTCGACATAGCTCCACCAGCCGTACTGGAAGGCGCTTCCGGCATGGGCGCCGGTCGGGCCGTGGGCGGCCGAGGGGGTCTCGTCGATCGGCAGGTTGGCGGTGAAGGCGCCGTACAGCTCGCTGCCGAGGCCGGGTTCGAATTCGGCCTTCACCAGCAGGGGCCACCACGCGTCCAGGATGCGGATCGCGTCGGCATGGGCGTATGTCTTCGAACCGGCCGACGTCTCCGTGCGCTTGCCGCCGCCCGCCGTCACCCACGCGGACAGCTTGTCGACCGCCGCCTTGGCCGTGGCATCGGTCACCGTCGAGCTGTTGACGACCTTGAGCAGATCCGGCAGCACGTTCTCCGCCCGCAGATCGGCGAGCCCGGCGTCGGCCATCGCCTTCGTCAGCGAGGCCCGGGTGACCCCACCGGCGGCGACCAGCTTCTTCACCCGGTCCTCCAGCAGATTGCCGCGGTGCACGGAGCCGCCGCCCCAGGGCGCGGTCGTGTAGTCCTTGGCCTGCTTGTTGTTCCAGGAGATGTAGTAGTCCTGGTCGATGGAGTTCGGGTGCGCGGACGGCGGCGTGTAGTCGGCGGTGTTCGTCGCCGGGTTCCAGTTCTTCCACTCGTACGCCGGCCGCGCCCACACCGGGAACTCGGCGTCGACGCCGGTGGCCCGCACCGGGTTGTTGCCGCTGTTGTAGTACGCGGTGTGCTCGGAGTCGACGTAGAACCAGTTGAACGTGTAGTTGATGTGCTGCACCGCGCGCTGGAAGGTCTGCGGGCTGTCGACGTAGCCCGGGTCGTTGAGCATCTGGAAGCCGATGATCGAGTCGGCCTCGTGCAGGAAGGACGAGCGCAGGGTGGTGTAGGCGACCTTCTTGCCGTCGACGGTGGCGCGGTACTGGACGGGGCCGTACTTGGTGCGCCAGACGCGCATCGTGTACGAGCCCGCCGCCGTGCCGTCGGCGGTGGTCGGCTTCCAGGCGTTCTTCTGCTCGACCTTCTCCATCGCCGTACAGGTGCCGCGGTACATGTAGTGGTAGTCGTCCTGGCACAGTTCGACGGCGTAGCTGTCGATGATGTCCTGGCCTGAGGTCGTGGCGCTCCACGCGTAGTCCTGGCCGCGGCCCAGTTCGACGTACATGCTCAAGCCGGCGAAGGAGGCGCCGCGGGCGCTGAGACCGGGGCCCTGGATCTCCTGGAGCATCAGCAGCTGGGGCGCGAAGTAGCCGGTCTGCGGCCCGAAGACGGCGACCGGGTTGCCGCTGGCGGTGTGCTCGCCGCTGACCACCAGGGCGTTGGACATACCGCGCTTGGCGGAGGAGAGCGCGGTGTCGGTCGCGGTGCTCGACGTGCTGGCGGCACTCGATGTCGAGGCGCTGCCCGTACGGTCGTACACCAGCTGTTCCTCGGCCACCGAACCGGCGTCGGGTATCGCGGCGCCCTGCGGGTCGTCGGGCTTCGAGGCGTACGGGAAGCTGCCGTCGTGGAGGGTGAGGACGGCCTCGGGGTCGTTGCGCTCGCGGAAGGACTCCCAGACCTTGGTGCCCTCGGCGACGCCGTACTTCTCCTGGGCGGCGAGCAGCGAGAGCGCGTTGTTGACCTCGCCGCCGCCCCCGGAGCCGAACAGGGCGCCGATGACGGAGGCCAGCGCGACCAGGTCGGTGAGCTTGAAGTGCTGGATCGTGCCGGCGTTGGTGACGGAGTCCTTGTGGCCGGTCAGGACGTACTCGCCGGGGAAATAGCGGCCTTTGTCGGAGGCGTCGATGTAGGCGTTGATGCCGGCGATGTAGGCCTTGACGTCGGCGAGGGCCTGCTGGCCGCGCTCGCCGTTGCTGGCGACCGCGTTGTCGATCTGCGCCTGGAGGTCAGCCTCGGTGTAGGGCGCGGTGCGCCAGAACTGCTGCTCCAGGCCCTGGTTGGAGGCCGCGCCGCCCGCGAAGGGGGTCAGCTGGCCGCGTCCGACATGCCGGAAGACGTCCATCAGCCACAGCCGGTCCTCGGCTGCCGCATAGCCGGCTCCGAACTCCGTGCCGTATCGAGTGGTACCGGTGATGTGCGGCACACCCGTCTTCTTGTCGCGGACGATCGTCACATCGCCGCGGCCGGCGGGTTTGACGGTGGAGGCGACTTGATCGGCGGGGACCCCGAACGACGCGTCGTTGAAGAACGAGTTGATCGTGGAGTTGGTGAGGCCGGAGTAGCCGGTGGCCAGCTTGGCGTACGGGCCGAGCTGGTCCTCGGCGTGTGCGGGCTGGGTGCCGAAGGCCTGGTTCAGGATGATCTGGGCGAGGGTGGCGTTGCCGTTCTGGCCGGCCGGGAGGATCTCGGAGCACTGGCTGCCGCAATGGTCGGTGACCGCCGCCGACGTGTCGATCTCCGCGGTCTCGGCCGCCGCCGCTTGGGAAAGCGGGGACAAAAGACCGGCAATCAGGACGCATACGGAAGCCGACTTCAGGAACCCGGGGAATCTACGGGGAGTTCTCAGTGTGTCGAGTGCGGTGCGTGGGGTGCGCCGTGCCATGTGCAGCTCCTACCGACGGGGGTGGGCCCGGACGTTACCGCCGGTATCCCCTCGATGGAAGGTGAACATGCGTCAACTTCTGGAGGTCATGAAAAAAGGATGGAGCCGAATCGCGTGTCGATACGTCTATTCGACAACGTCCGAACGACGACGCCGAAGTAACCGAAGTACAGGTGCAGGTGTGACGGAGGTGCAGGGCGATGGCCGGTTTCCGGAGTCTGGCGAGACAGGTGCGAGATCCACGGTGCGATCTGGCGCTACGGCGCTATTCGCTCCGCAAGTGCCTTGAGCGGTTCGCTCCGTACGGGCACAGGGCGACCTGGGACCATTTGTGCTCCCGGGCAGGGTTCGGTCCCGAGGACCGTTCGCCCGATCCAGCGCGGCTCGTGGCCGCGTTGGACGAGCTGGAAGAGGCGCGTTCGGTGTGGCTGGCCTACGAGGTCGGGTTCGCCGAGCGGCGCAAGAAGGAAAAGCACGACGGACTGCGCAGGCCGGGCAGCGTTGATGACTGGCACCGGCTGACCTGGGGCGGTTTCGGAGTCGCCTGGTGCGACGATCCGCGGGTCCACCCGCGAGAGCCCCTGGCCGAGGTACTGCGCCGACTGATCTCCGCCCTGGAACGCGAACCGGGGTCCGACTGCCCGGTGTGCGGCGGAGCGCGTCTGATCTGGAAGTACAACCTGGCCCATGAACCCTCGTCGGGCCCGGTATGCACGGACTGCGGCATCGTGGTGCCGCGTCCGGTGCTGACGCCGGAGGCGCTGGCCGCGGCCAGGCGCGGACGGCTGCTGGTGTCCGCGTCCGCATAGGTACGGCGGGGGTGCGCCGGGGATGCCGCACCCCCGATTGAACGCGGTGAGCTGCGGTGCCGGGCTGGGGTGATGAGCTGCGGTGCCAAGTTGCGGCGCCGACGGGCGTTGTCAGTGGTGGCTGGCACCATCTAGGCATGGTGCAGGTGTGTCTCAACGGGCCCCGGGGGGCCGCCGACGGTGCCGGAGTGCCGCTGTCACCGGAGGCGATGGCCGAGTCGGCCGCGCTCGCCGTCGCGGCCGGCGCGACGGACGTTCATGTTCATCCCAAGACACCTTGCGGGCAGGATTCCTTGTCGCCGCGGGTGGTTGCGGCGACGCTCGATGCGATACGGGCGCGGGTGCCGGTGCCAGTGCCGGTCGGGGTGACCACCGGTGCGTGGGCCGAGCCTGATCCGGTGGCCCGGCTGGAGCGCGTGCGTGCGTGGACGGTGCTGCCCGATCACGCCTCGGTCAACTGGCATGAGCCGGGCGCCGAGGAGATCGCCGCCGTGCTGATCGAGCGGGGGGTCGGCGTGGAGGCGGGGATCTGGTCCGGGACGGACGCGGCGAGCCGCTTCGCGCGCTCGCCACTCCGGGGTCAGGTCCTGCGAGTGCTGGCGGAGGTGACGGATCCGTCGCCGGACACGGCCGAGGAGAGCGCGCGGGCACTGTTGGCCGACCTGGGTTCTGCGCATGACCGGCCGGTGTTGCTCCATGGGGAGGACGGGGGTGCGTGGCCTGTGCTGCGGCTGGCGGGGCGGTTGGGGCTGGCTACGCGGATCGGGATGGAGGACACGGTTGTCCTGCCGGACGGGGGGCGGGCGCGATCCAATGCGGAGTTGGTGGTGGCGGGGGTTCGGGAGTACGGGGCGTGTCTTTAGCGGTGCCGGTCTTTAGCGGTGCCGGGTGATTGTGGGCTTAGTGGCACCCGGGGTGGGGGCTGGGCGGGGGTGGGTAGCGCGGCCCGGCGCTGACGGGGTGCCGCGGGGCTGGGCGCCGTGAGGTGGGACGCGCAGCCCGGCGCTGACGGGGTGCCGCCTGCGCCCACCCGTGCCGCCCCAGGCGGCACGCATGCCCGCAGCTTGGGTGGCGGGACGGGGGCCGCAGCTTGGCGAGGCTGCGGCCCCGCGCCAGCCTGCCCACAGCTGGCTGTCCTGCTCCGTTACTCCTCGTTCCTGCCGCGTCGTTCCACCAGTAGGCGGGAGCCCGTGCGGTGTTCGCCGAAGATGTCGTCGGGGTTGGAGAGGACGCAGGTGTCGAGGGAGAGGCAGCCGCAGCCGATGCAGTCGGTCAAGTGGTCGCGGAGGCGGTTGAGTTGCTTGATGCGTTCGTCGAGTTCGGAGCGCCAGGCCTCGGAAAGGTGGGCCCAGTCGTCCTTGGTAGGGGTGCGTTCCTCGGGGAGTTCGGCCAGGGCCTCGCGGATGGTGGCGAGGGGGATGCCGACGCGTTGGGCGGCGCGGACGAAGGCGACTCGGCGGAGGGTGTCGCGGGTGTAGCGGCGTTGGTTGCCGGAGGTACGGCGGCTGGTGATCAGGCCCTTGGACTCGTAGAAGTGTAGGGCGGACACCGCGGCGCCGCTGCGGGCGGCGAGTTGGCCGACCGTGAGCTCGTGGACCTTCTCGTGAATCTGGGGCACCCCTCGAAGATTACCCATCGAAGACCCGCCGCGGCGCCCGGCGTCCGGAGAGCTCCTGTGCGTTGACAGGGGAACCGTCACCTACCATGCTAAGCAGTTGCTTAGGCAGGTCACATTGCGACGCGAGAGGGCCGGGACATGGCAGAGCCGAGGATCTTCACGTCCGCCGACGAACTGAAGGCGGCGGTGGGCGAGCAGCTGGGATACACCGACTGGCTGGAGGTCGACCAGAAGCGGATCGACCTGTTCGCCGAGGCCACGGGCGACCACCAGTGGATCCACGTCGACCCGGAGAAGGCGGCGACCGGGCCCTTCGGCACCACCATCGCCCACGGGTATCTCACGCTGTCGCTGCTTCCGCTCTTCGGGCCCCAGCTCATCAAGGTCGAAGGCGTGAAGATGGGCGTCAACTACGGGACGAACAAGGTTCGTTTCCCCGCGCCGGTGCCGGTCGGATCACGGCTGCGCGCCACCGCCACGATCAGCGGCGTCGACGAGGTGACCGGGGGCGTGCAGGTGACCGTCGCCTTCACCGTGGAGCGCGAGGGCGGGGACAAGCCGGTGTGCGTCGCCGAGTCGGTGTCCCGCTACTACCTCTGAGGCGCACAGGGAGCTACTTCGCCCCCACCATCCGCAGCACGAGGTCGGCATAGAGCGCGCCGACCTCGTCCGGGGTCCACGGACCGTCGATGCTGAACCAACGGGCGACGTCGATGCAGAGCGAGAGCACCGCGAGCGTGGTGCCCTTCACGTCGAGGACGTCGAAGTCGCCCGCGGCCACGCCGTCCTCGATGATCCCGCGCACCTCGGCGTCGCACTGCCGGCGCAGCGCGACGATCTCCGCGCGGGCCTCGGGGCCGAGCGAGTCGAGTTCGTACTGCACGACCCGCGCGGTGGTGCGCCCCCCGGCGTGCCAGCGCACGAAGGAGCTCACGGCATCGGCGAGTCGCTCCGCCGGGCTGCCCTGGCGCTGCGCCGCCGTACGCAGGATGTCGATCGCCTTCTCATGGCCGATCCGGCTGATGCGGTGGAGCAGCTCTTCCTTGGTCTTGTAGTGGATGTAGAGCGCGGCCGGGCTCATACCGGCGCGGCCCGCGATGTCACGGGTCGTGGTGGCGTGGTAGCCGCGCTCGGCGAAGGCCTCCACGGCGGCGATCAGCAGCCGCCGGGCCGCGTCCGGCGTGACCTCGCCCCACGCCTGCGGTTCGCCGCCGACCGTCTCCTGCGCCGCACTCATCGCTCGTTCGCCCCTCTCACCGACAAGGCCACCACCATACCGCTCAAGGTGAGCGAGCGCTTAGCGTGCCCGCTCAGAGCTTTTCGAACGGGTGGTACGCACGGTTCTCCGCCTCCTGCCGGTCCCTGATCACCTTGGCGAGGGTGAAGGCGGAGGTGACGAGGTACAGGACGGCGATCGCCAGGAACGCCCGCACCCAGACGTCGGCCTCCAGCTTGAAGATGCCGATCGCCGTGGCGGCCATGGCGACGACGAAGGAGGCGACCGCCTGCCCGTAGAAGGCGGCCGTGTTCTGCTGCTTGCCCGCTGTGTCACTCATGGGGACAAGGGTCGGCTGACGTGCGGCGCACCACATCCGCCGAGGTACTCAGAGACGTACGGAGACGTACTCAGAAGGCCGAAACCCCCGTCAACGCCCGCCCGATCACCAGCTTCTGGATCTGGCTGGTGCCCTCGTAGAGGGTCATCACGCGGGCGTCGCGCAGCAGCTTGCCCACCGGATACTCGTCGATGTAGCCGTAGCCGCCGAAGACCTGGACGGCGTTGTTGGCGGCGCGGACGGCGGCCTCCGAGCCGAACAGCTTGGCCTTGGAGGACTCGGTGGCGAAGGGCAGGCCGCGGTCGACGAGGTCGGCGACGCGCCAGGTCAGCAGCCGGGCGGCGTCGACGTCGACCGCCATGTCACTGATCAGTTCCTGTACGAGCTGATGGTGCGCGATGGTCCTGCCGAACTGCTCCCGCTCGGTCGCATACCGCACCGCCGCGTCCAGCGCGGCCTGCGCGATGCCGACGCAGCCCGCCGCCACCGACATCCGCCCTTTGGCCAGCGCCGACATGGCGACCGAGAAGCCCTTGCCCTCGGGCGCGAGCATGGCGGAGGCGGGGACGCGGACGTCCTCGAGGACGAGTTCGGCGGTGGCCTGGCCGCGCAGGCCGAGCTTGCCGTGGATGGTGCGGCGGGAGAGGCCGGGCGTGGCGGTCGGTACGAGGAACGCGGAGACGCCCTTGTGGCCGGGTGCGTCCGTGGAGCGGGCGAAGAGCAGGACGACGTCGGCCCAAGTGCCGTTCGTGATGAACATCTTGGTGCCGTTGATGACGTAGTCGTCGCCGTCCCGGACGGCGCGTGTGGCGAGGTTGCCGGCGTCGGAGCCGGTGCCCGGCTCGGTGAGGCCGAAGCAGCCGACGTACGCGCCGGAGGTCAGCCCCGGCAGCCAGCGGCGCTTCTGCTCCTCGCTCCCCCAGGCGGCGATGGTCTTGGCGACCAGGCCGAGGGAGACCGACACGATGCCGCGCACGGAGGAGTCGCCGCGGCCGAGTTCCTCCGTCACCAGGCAGTACGCGAGATGGTCGCCGCCGCTGCCGCCGTACTCCTCGTCGATCGTCAGCCCCAGGAAGCCGACCTCGGCGAGCTTCTTCACGATGGCCCGGTCGACGTCCTCCGCGCGGTCCCAGGCGACGACGTTCGGGGTGATCTCGCGGTCCACGAAGTCCCGGGCGAGCTGCCGGACAGCGGTCTGCTCCTCGCTGAGCTCCAGGTTCATGCCGAAGTCACCCCTAAGTCGGCCCTACTTGAAGGACGTACATTTAAATTAGCACTGCTAGTTTCCCTCTCGCAGCCCTACTATGTGCGCCATGGCCCGACCGCGCAAGCCCCTCCTCAGCACCGACCGGATCGTCGACGCTGCACGGGCGCTCGTGGACGCGGAGGGGCTTGCCGCGGTCTCGACGCGCCGGCTCGCCGCCGAGCTGGGCGTGAGCGGGCCCTCGCTCTACAACCACTTCCGGACCAAGGACGAGATCCTGGAGGCGGTCGCCGACTCGGTGAGCGCCCAGGTCGATCTGTCGATGTTCGAGGACGTCCGGGACTGGCGGACCGCCCTGCACGACTGGGCCGTCTCCTATCGGGCCGCCCTGCGCGACCACCCGAACATCGTCCCGGTCCTGGCCCAGGGCCCCGGCCGCCGCCCCGCCGGACTGCGCCTCGCCGACGCCGTCTACGGCGCGATGGTCGAGGCCGGCTGGCCCCCCGCGCAGGCCACCTCGATCGGCGCGCTGATGCGGTACTTCATCATGGGCTCCGCCCTCGGCTCGTTCGCCGGAGGCTTCGTGGACGACGCGAGCGCGTACGACCCCGCGGACTATCCCCACCTGGGCCAGGCGCACCTCCTCGCCGAACAGCAGGAGAAGATCGACGAACGGGCCTTCGAGACGGGACTGACGGCACTGCTGGACGGCCTGGTGCACCAGTACGAGCAGATCAAACAAACGACCTGAGCATCAGCGCCCCGTTAGGGGCGCGGGGAACTGCGCGACCAGCCACAACAAACCCGCAGACGACACCCGACCCCACAGTTCGGTCCAGGCCGAAGTATCAGTGGCCCATCCTGGAACGCATGACCACCAAGGACGCCCGCGCCCCCGAACTGGCCCGGCTGGCCGGACTCGTCGCCGACGAAACGCGGGCCGTGTGTCTGCTCGCGCTGCTCGACGGGCGGGCGTGGACCGCGGGTGAGCTGGCCCGGCACGCGGGTGTCGCCGCGTCGACGCTGAGCGGGCACCTGGGCAGGCTCGTCGCGGGCGGACTGCTCGCGGAGGAGCGGCAGGGGCGGCATCGGTACGTCCGTCTCGCCGATCCACAGGTCGCGGAGCTGCTGGAGGAGCTGGCCGCACAGGTCTCGCCGGATGCGGCAGCGCGCCCGCGTACCCTCCGGGAGTCGACCGCCGGGTCCGCGATGGCCCGCGGCCGCACTTGCTACGACCACTTCGCCGGGCGGCTCGGCATCACGCTCACCGACGCGCTGTTCGAGCGCGGACTGCTCAGCCAGGACACCGGGTTCGCGGTCACGGAGGCGGGGCTGCGGTGGTTCGAGTCGGTCGGCATAGGACTCGACCGCAAGGGACGGCGTCCGCTGGCCCGTGGGTGCCTCGACTGGACGGAACGCCGATCCCATCTTGCGGGCGTGGCGGGGGCGGCGTTGTGCCGTCATGCGTTGGACGCCGGCTGGTGTGTGCGGATCGGGTCCGAGCGGGCTGTGAAAGTGACTCCGTCGGGGGAGCGGGTGCTTGGTGAATTGCTCGGTATTGAGGCGGGGGCATTGCAGTGAGGTGGCTGCTGTCGTCTGGCGAGTGCGGGTTTGTGGGGGCTGGTCGCGCAGTTCCCCGCGCCCCTAACGGGGCGCTGCAGTGACCCGTGTGAACCAAGGCCCCCCAGGCCGCCCCTGACACCCCCATCTCACCGTCCGAAATTCGCGAGCCTCCCCCGTCCTCCCCTCCTAGCCTCTGGAGCATGATGAACCCCTCCCCCGCCCGCCGTACCGATCTCCTCGCCGCCGGAGCCGCCACCGTCACCGTCGTTCTCTGGGCCTCCGCCTTCGTGTCCATCCGCAGCGCCGGGGAGTCGTACTCGCCGGGTGCGCTGGCGCTCGGGCGGCTGTTGGCGGGAGGCCTCACGTTGGGGATTTTCTGTCTGGTTCGGCGGGAGGGGTGGCCGCCGCGGGCGGCGTGGCCCGGGATCGCGATATCGGGGGTGTTGTGGTTCGGGTTTTACATGGTCGCCCTCAACTGGGGCGAGCAGCAGGTGGATGCGGGGACGGCCGCCCTGGTCGTGAACATCGGGCCGATCCTGGTGGCGCTGCTTGCCGCGCGGCTGCTCGGTGACGCGATGCCGCCGCGGCTGCTGGCGGGCATGGCGGTGTCGTTCGCGGGTGCGGTGGCCGTGGGGCTGTCGATGTCGGGCGGGGGCGGATCGTCGGTGCTCGGCGTGGTGCTGTGTCTGCTGGCGGCTGTCGGTTACGCGGGCGGGGTCGTGGCGCAGAAGCCGACGCTCGGGCATGCCAGTGTGCTCCAGGTGACGACGTTCGGGTGTCTGGTCGGGGCGGTGGCCTGTCTGCCGTTCGCCGGGCAGCTGGTGTCGGACGCGGCGGACGCGCCGCTGTCGGCGACGCTCAACATGGTCTATCTCGGCGTGTTCCCGACCGCGCTGGCCTTCACGACGTGGGCCTACGCCCTGTCCCGTACGACGGCCAGCAAGATGGGCGCCACTACGTACGCCGTCCCCGCACTGGTCGTCCTGATGTCGTGGCTGGCGCTCGGCGAGGTGCCGAAGCTGCTCACGCTGGCGGGCGGGGCGCTGTGCCTGGCCGGGGTGGCGGTGTCGCGGTCGCGCGCTCGGGCTGCGACGCCGGAGGCGGTGCCGCCGGCGTCGCAGCCCGAGCGGGCCTCGGAATCAACGTGAACGCGCCCTGTCCGCAAGGACCTTGATGGACAGCAGGGCGATGACGGAGAGCCCGATGATGTAGGCGGACACCGCCATCGACGTGCCGGTGGCTTCCAGGAGCAGCACCATCACGAAGGGGGCGAGTCCGCCGCCGCACACGGCCGCGATCTGGTAGCCGAGGGAGGCGCCGGTGTAGCGCATCTCGGCCGTGAACAGCTCGGCGAACAGGGCGGCCTGGGGGCCGTACATGATGCTGAGGAAGCAGCTGGCGACGAACGTGCCGACTGCCAGCCACAGCAGCGAACCCGTGTCGATCAGCAGGAACAGCGGTACGGCCCACAGCGCGATGCCGGCCGCGCCGAACGCGTAGACCCGGATGCGGCCGACGCGGTCGGACAGGGCGGCGGACGCGGGGATGAGGATCAGCTGGGTGAGGCTGACGCAGAGGGAGACCGTGAGGACCGCGCTGCGTTTCATGTCGAGTTCGCGGGTCGTGTAGTCGAGGACGCCGGTGATGAGGATGTAGAAGGTCGCGGTGTTCACTGCGAAGGAGCCGCCGGCGAGGAGGACTGTGCCGAGGTGGTTGCGGAGGATCGTGCGCAGCGGGGAGTTCTGCTTCTGCTCCGACTTTTCCTGCTCGCTCAACTCCCGTTCGGCCGCCCGGAATTCGGGGGTCTCCTCGACGCGCGTGTGGATGTACCAGGCGAGCGCGAGCACGAACAGGCCGATCAGGAACGGGATGCGCCAGCCCCAGGCGGCGAACGCCGACTCGGAGGTGAAGGCGCCGGCCAGCAGGAAGACGGTGTTGGCGGTCACCACGCCGATGGGGACGCCGAGTTGGACGACGCTGCCGTAGACGCCGCGCTTGCCCTCGGGGGCGTACTCGGTGGCCAGCAGCATCGCGCCGCCCCACTGCGCGCCGACGGCGACGCCCTGTGCGACGCGGAGGAGGACCAGGAGGATCGGGGCGGCGACGCCGATCGTCTCGTACGTCGGGAGCAGGCCGATGCCGGTGGTGGCGACGCCCATCAGGGTGAGCGCGAGGACCAGCATGGGTTTGCGGCCGCGCTTGTCGCCGAGCTGGCCCGCGACGATGCCGCCGAGGGGGCGGGCGAGGAAGCCGACCGCGAAGGTGGCGAAGGAGGCGAGTACTCCGGCGGTGGAGTTGCCGGCGGGGAAGTACAGGTCGCCGAGGACGAGGGCGGCGGCGATGCCGAAGACGAAGTAGTCGTACCACTCGACGGCCGAGGCGAGCGCTGCCGCCGTGGCTACGCGGCGGCGGTTGACCGTGGGGACGGTGGTCGTGGGGAGCGGGTGGGCGGAGGGGGCCATGTCCATGCGTGCACACTCCGGTGGGTGCTGGGGACGTTGGCGGCGAACGTACTGACCGGACGGTATGCCGTCAACGGTTGTGCGCGAAGGTTGCCCGGAGCACCCAGGGGGCTCCGGGCTCACCGCTGCCTCAGAACACCACCAGCGCCCGTCCGCCCTTCCCCGCCAGCATGTTCTCGAACGCCGCCGGAATCCCGTCCAGCGCGATCCGCTCCGTCACCAGCGCTCCCAGGTCCAGGCGGCCCGCGCGGACGTGCTCGGCGAGGACCGGGAGGTCCTTCGCGGGGTCCGAGTTGCCGTAGACGCAGCCGGAGAGGGTGCGGCCCCAGTGGAAGATCTCCAAGGCGTTGAAGGTGACCTGCTGGTCCTTGCCGCCGATGCCCACGACCGTGGTGCGTCCGCCGCGGCGGGTGGAGTCCCAGGCCGTGCGGATGGTCGTCGCACGGCCCACGCACTCGACGGCGACGTCGACGCCCTGCTTGCCGGTGAGTGCGCGGATCTCGCGGGCCGTGGTGTCGGAGGCGACGACGTAGTCGGTGGCGCCCGCTGCCCGCGCCAACTCCTCCTTCTCCAGGGAGACATCGACCGCCACGATCTTCGACGCGCCCGCGATACGGGCCGCCTGGAGTGCCGCGAGGCCCACTCCCCCGACGCCGTACACCGCCACCGTCTCCCCCGGCTGGACGCGTGCCGAGTGGTGGACGGCGCCGTAGCCGGTGAGGACCGCGCAGCCGAGGAGGGCCGCGTCGGTGAGCGGGATGCCCTCGGGGAGCGGGAGGGCGCAGGACGCGGAGACGACCGTCTCCTCGGCGAACGCGGCCACGTTCAGGCCGGGGTGGAGGTCGGTGCCGTCGGATGTGCGCCGGGCGTGGACGTCGGCGGCGCCGTTCAGCGCGTTGGCGCACAGCCAGACCTCACCGAGCGAGCAGGCGTGGCAACTGCCGCAGGACGGGGCCCAGTTGAGGACGACGTGGTCGCCGGGTGCGAGGTGGGTGACCCCCTCGCCCACGGCGACGACCGTCCCGGCGCCTTCGTGGCCGAGGACGGCGGGGACCGGTACCCGCATGGTGCCGTTGGACAGGGACAGGTCGGAGTGGCAGACGCCGGCGGCGGCGAGGCGGACGCGGATGCGGTCCGGGCCGGGGTCTGGCAGGTCGATGTCGGTGATCTCCAGCGGGGAGCCGATGGCGGGAAGGACGGCGGCGCGAACCATGTGCGGGCTCCTCAGAACTGCAGGGACTTGGTCTGGAGGTACTCGGCCAGGCCGTGCGCACCGAGTTCCCGGCCCACACCTGACTGCTTGTAACCGCCGAAGGGGGCACGGGGGTTGAAACGTCCGCCGTTGATGTCGACCTGCCCGGTGTCCATGCGGCGCGCGAAGGCCGCCGCCTCCGACGCGTCGCCCGCCCACACGGCGCCGGCGAGCCCGTAGACCGTGCCGTTGGCGATCCGCAGCGCGTCGTCCTCGTCCTCGTACCGGATGATCGACAGCACCGGCCCGAAGATCTCCTCCTGGGCGATGGTCATGTCGGGGGTGACGTCGGCGAAGACCGTGGGCGCGATGAAGTAGCCCTGCTCGTACGGGGGTTCCGCGCCGCCCGCGACGATCCGCGCGCCGTCCGCGACACCCTTCTCGATATAACCGCGCACCCGCGCCTGCTGCTTGGCGCTCACGACGGGGCCGATGCGCTCGCCGTACTTGGCGGCGGCGGTGGCGGCCAGCTCCACCGCCTCGTCGTACTGCTCCCGGTGGACCAGCATCCGCGTCCACGCGCTGCATGTCTGGCCGGAGTTGGACATGACGTTGGCGACGCCGACGTTGACGGCCTTGGCGAGGTCGGCGCTCGGGAGGATGACGTTGGCGGACTTGCCGCCCAGCTCCAGGGCGACCTTCTTGACGGCCGCGCCCGCCGTCGCACCGATCTGCCGTCCGACGGCCGTGGAGCCGGTGAAGGAGACCAGGTCGACGCCGGGGTGCTCGGCGAGCGCCTGGCCCGCGACCGGGCCGAGGCCGGTGACGAGGTTGAAGACACCGGCGGGAACCCCTGCCTCGTGGACCGCCTCGGCGAAGAGCTGCGCGACGAGCGGGGTGTCCTCGGCGGGCTTCAGCACGACCGTGCAGCCCGCCGCCAGCGCCGGGGCGACCTTGGCGACGATCTGGTGGAGCGGATAGTTCCAGGGCGTGATCGCGCCGACCACGCCGATCGGCTCGTGGAAGACGGTCGAGTTGCCGACCTTCTCCTCGAAGGCGTACGTCGCCGCCAGCTCGGCGTACGAGCCCGCGACCGCGATCGGGACGGCCGCGTGGACGTTCTCGGAGAACTTCAGCGGCGAGCCGAGCTCGGCCGTGACCGTCTCGGCGATCTCGTCCTTGCGGGCCACGAGGACGTCCCGGAGGGCGGTCAGGCGCGCGGCCCGTTCGGCGGGCGGGGTCGCGGCCCAGCCCGGGAGGGCGGCGCGGGCGGCCCGTACGGCGGTGTCGACGTCCTCGGCGATACCGGCCGGGACCCGGCCGATGACCTGCTCGTCGGCCGGGTTCACCACCTCGATCGCGTCCTGACCGGCGGCGGGGCGCCAGCCGCCGTCGATGTACATGCCGTCGTGTGCCTTCATCGTGCTTCCTCCCGGGCGGGACCATGTGCTCCGAGCACCAAACTAGCGATGTTAGTTTTTGCTCGCCAGGGGGGCCTGAGCTTACGGACCGGTCAGAAGTCGACCCGGGCCCGGTCGTCGACCCGGCCCACCGACTCCTGGCCGAAGGCCTTCTCGTAGTCCCGGCGGATCTCCTCGATCTTCCGGTCGCTCGGGCCCGCCTCCGCCACCGGATACAGCAGGATCAGCTCGTACGACCGCTCCTTCTCGATCGTGCCGCTCATGTCCTTCCACTGCCCGCGCCCGCTCTGCACGGTCAGCCCGTTCGGGAAGCCGGGCGTGACCTCCTTGTCGATGAAGGCCATGAACTGCCTGTCGGTGACGGCCGGACCGCCGTCCGGGCGCGCGGTGCCGAAGAAGAGCTGGGTCTCGATGTACGGCTCTCCGCGCGGCGGCACGGCGGAGGTCCCCTCGTCGAAGGTGGCGTAGGCGGTCGGAGCGCCGACGGCGAGCAGCAGCCCGGCCACGGCGAACGCGGCCTGGGTGCGGGTGAGTTGGAGATTCATGCACCCATCGTCGCGGGCCTCACTCGTCCAAGTCCGGCAAACGCGCCGGAGCCGGGCAGATCCGCTCGCCGTGCTGATCGAAGACGAACAGGTGGGCGATGTCGACGAGGAGGGGGACCTGCATACCGTGCCGGAGTTCGATGTCCGGAGTGGTGCGGACGATGAGGTCGCCGGGGAGCCGGCCCTCGGGCGGCGCCGGGTCGGGGGCCGCGTCCGCCGGGTGGTCCAGGACCACCACCGGTCCCGCGCGCCGCGCGCCCGCGCGCTCGCGGATGCGGTCCAGGACCGTGCCGCCCTCGCGGCGCCGGCGCCGGACCGGGCGGGCCGGGCGGGCCGGGCGCGGGGCCTCCAGATCGGGTACGACGGCCGGCTGGGAGCCGGTGTTGAAGTGGACGAGGACCTCGTGGCCCTGGAACTCGACATGCTCGACCAGACCGGTGAGCACGGCCTCACCGGGCCGGGCGGACGCCGGTTTGGCGATGCGTACCGCCTCCGAGCGCAGGCCGACGATGACCTCCCGGCCCTGCTGGACACGGAGCAACTGGTGGTCCTGGGACAGGGGTTCGGGCAGCCGCAGATACTGCTTGCCGAGGCTGATGGTCATCGCGCCGTCGAGCGGGGCGCGCACCAGGCCGCGCAGCAGGTTGATGCGCGGGATGCCGATGAAAGCGGCGACGAAGACGTTGCGGGGCAGCGCGTACACCGAGCGCGGGGTGCCGACCTGCTGGAGGCGGCCGCCGCGCAGGACGGCGACCCGGTCGCCGAGCGACATGGCCTCGGCCTGGTCGTGGGTGACGTACACCGTGGTGACGCCCAACTCGCGGGTGAGGGCGGATATTTCGGCCCGCAGGTGGTTGCGGAGTTTGGCGTCGAGGTTGGACAGCGGTTCGTCCATCAGGAACGCGGAGGGGTGCCGGGCGATGGCGCGGCCCATGGCGACGCGTTGGCGTTCGCCGCCGGAGAGCTGGCCGGGGAAGCGGTCGAGCAGGTCCTCGATGCCCAGCATGCGGGCGGTGGCGTCCACGCGCGGGCGGGGGTCCGCGCCGGGCGCCTCGATGCGCAGCGGGAAGCCGATGTTGTCGCGGCTGGTCATGCTCGGGTACAGCGCGAAGTTCTGGAAGACCATCGCAATGTTCCGCTCGGACGGCACCAACTCGTTGGCGTACACGCCGTCGAGCAGCAGCTCGCCCTCGGTGATCTCCTCCAGCCCCGCGATCATCCTGAGGACGGTGGACTTCCCGCACCCGGACGGCCCGAGCAGCACCAGGAACTCACCGGGCTCGATGTCCAGCGACAGCCGGTCCACCACGCGGACACCACGGTCGTACACCTTGCTCACATCGTGCAGAGAGATGGCGCGTGTCATGACAGGTGCCCCCGAGGGCTCACTCGTGCGCTGGTTCCGCGGTCGAAATGCCCCGCCCGGGTCGGACGGGGCTGTGCGTCACGGAAGTTAACGGAATGTGCGCGGTCGGGGAAGAGGTTGGTCACTTTGTGGCGGTCAGGTGGGCGAAGACCACCACGTTGCTGGTGTAGCCAGAGCGCCGGCTGAAGAGGCCACCGCAGGTGATCACACGGAGTTCCGGGCGCTTGGCCGGGCCGTAGACCTCCTTGTCGGGGAAGTCCGCCTTGTCGAAGACCTTGACCCGGTCCACGGTGTAGACGGCAGTACGGCCGTCCGCGCGCCGCGCCTCGATCGGCTTGCCGGGCTTCACCTCGGCCAGCCCGGCGAAGACGGCGCGGCCGGTTCTGGTGTCGCGGTGGCCGACGGCGATGGCAGTGCCGGGCTCGCCGGGCGTGGGGCCGCCCTCGTACCAGCCGACGAGCTTGGGCTTGTCGATCGGGGGCGTCTCCAGTTCCCGGTCCGGGTCGAGCCCGAGGCCCATGACCGGGGCGTCGATGCCGAGGGACGGGATGCGGAGGGTTGTCGGCCGGGACCGGGGCAGCGGGCGGAGCGGGGGCGTGGGTGTGGGTGTGGGTGTGGGTGTGGGGCGGCGTTCGGCGCGGACGGGGTGAGCGGAGGGTGTGGGGCGGGACGGGGCGGGGGCCGCCACGGGGGCCGGGCCGTCGGCTCCTTCCGGCGCCACCGGCATGTCCGGCTTCTCGCACCGCACCCCCACCGTGACCAGGACGGCCGCGAGCAGGGCCGTCCTGGTCAGGCGGTAGGCGCGCGTCCGGTGCCAGGGCCTGCGTCTGCGCCTACGCGGCACCATGGGGCCGGCGGCGGTTCATCCGGAAGTACATGGTGCCGCCGAGGGCGACCACGGCCGCCGCGCCGGTCACCGGCGCGAACGCGGCGGCGCTGTCGACGAGACCGCCGCCGCCCGCGTGCACACCGCCCCGGGGGCCGCGGTGGTCGCCCGGCCCCCAGGCCCCGTCGGCGCGGTGGTTGTCCTCGATGCGGTTGCGGTCGC
Organism: Streptomyces sp. GESEQ-4; assembly: GCF_017948455.1. Lineage (GTDB taxonomy): Bacteria > Actinomycetota > Actinomycetes > Streptomycetales > Streptomycetaceae > Streptomyces. The sequence goes on along the minus strand of NZ_JAFFSU010000007.1, from coordinate 110,814 downwards.
GGCAGTTGACGCGGAAGACCTTCTCCTTGGGGGCGCCCAGCACGATCCAGGTGATCTTGTACTGTCCGTCCGCGAGCCTCAGCTGGTCGGTGTGACCGGCGCCCCCGCCGAGCTGGATGGTGCCGGCGACGGTGGCGGCGGAGGGCAGCGGAGGCTGCGGCGTGATGGTGTAGGCGATGGCGGGGAGGACGTCGAAGTTGACGGCGTCGAGATAGAACCTGCAGACCACCGGCTCGTCTCTCGAGTCCCCGAAGGGCACGCCCGCGCTGTGGATCCTGATGTCGCCGTTCTCCCCTTGGGCCGACGCCGTCGGCGCCGCCACCCATGACGCGCCCGCCGCGGTGAGGGCGGTGAGGACGACAGTGGCGCCCGCGCGGCGGCGGAAGGTACGTGTGGGTGTCTGGGTGGGCATGCGCGCTCCTCCGATTCAGACGATTTTCATACAAATCGTTCTTTCGCCTGACTCTCCGTTACGCGCACTGCGACGCGCCGTACCGACCCCGGCGCGTCGTCAGATATCACTCGTGCGGCGGAATCTGGAGCGCCTCGGCCGCGCTGGCGAGGCGGGGCCAGGACCCCCGGGTCCCTTCGGCGTCCGCAGCGCGCCCCCCGCCGACAGCAGCAACAGACCCCCCAGCATCACGAACGGCGCCGCCACACCCGCGACCCCCGCGACCAGACCCGCGGTCGCCGGCGCGGCGACCTGGCCGAGGCGGTTGCCGGTCAGCCGGAGTGCGAGGGCCGTGGAGCGGGCGCCGTCGGGGGCCGCCTGGACGACCGTCGTCATGGACAGCGGCTGGCCGACGCCGAGACAGAAGCCGAGGGCGACGAGGATCAGGGCCAGCGCCCACACCGGCACCGGCAGCGCGATGCCCGCGCACAGCAGGGCCGCCAGCGAACAGGTCACGGTGAGCAGCAGCGTCCGGCCCAGCAGCCTCAGCAGCGGGGTCAGCACCAGACGGCACGCGATCGTGGCCGCCGCACGCAGGCTGAGCAGCACGCCGATGACCGACGGCGCGATGCCCCGGTGTTCGCCGACCACCGGCAGATAGGCGGTGAGGATGTCGGTCGCGGACAGCACGGAGAGGCTGATGAGGATGCCCGCGGGGACACCCCGGGCGCGCAGGATGCGCTGGACGGGGACGCGGTCACCTTGCGCGGTACGGGACTTGGCGGTCGTACGGTCCTCTATGCGCCACAGCGACGTGAAGGCGACCGCCGCCCCCGCACCCGCGACCAGCAACGCGAGGGCGCTCGTCCCGGCCATGTCCCGGCCGCCGATCAGCACGCCCGCCGCGATCGGGCCGACCAGTTGGCCGAGCGAGGCGCCGATGGTGAAGTGGCCGAAATTGCGGTCCTGTTCGTGCGGGGCGGACTGGCGGGCGACGAGCGACTGGGCGCCGATGACGAAGGACAGATGTCCGAGTCCCATCACTCCGCTCCAGACCGCCATCGCCCAGAGGGAGTCGACGAGGCCGCTGAGCGCGCAGCCGCCGGATATCAGGACCACACCGACGGGCAGCAGGGGCGCACAGCGGCCGTGGTCGGTACGGCGGCCCAGCGGGACGGCGGCGAACAGCGGGAGCAGGGCGTACACACCCGCGATGACGCCGATCGCCCGCTCGTCGGCACCCAGCGCGAGCGCCCGGTAGGAGACGGCCGGCCGGGCCATCGACACCGCCCCCTGCGCGAAGCTGAAGGCGATGACGAGGCGGAGCAGCCAGCCGCGGTTCCCACCGGGCGCCATGATCGAGTCCTCCGTGCGGTACGTCAGATGATTCCGAAGAGGATGCCCGACCCGAGGATGATCAGACATGTGAGCGCCGCCCACTTCACCACGAACCTCGTGTGGTCGCCGAACTCCACCTTGGCCATGCCGACCAGGACGTACACGGCCGGGACGAGCGGGCTCGACATGTGCAGCGGCTGGCCGACCAGGGAGGCGCGGGCCATCTCCAACGGGGAGACGCCGTGCGCGGCACCGGCCTCGGCGAGGACGGGCAGGACACCGAAGTAGAAGCCGTCGTTCGACATGAAGTAGGTGAGCGGGAGGCTCAGCAGACCGGTGACCAGGGCCATGTGCGGGCCCATGCCCTCGGGGATGACGTCCACCATCCACTTGGCCATGCTGTCGACCATGCCGGTGCCCTGGAGGACGCCGGTGAAGACGGCGGCGGCGAAGACCATGCCGGAAACGTTGAGGACGTTCTCGGCGTGGGCGCCGATGCCGGCCTTCTGGTCGGGCATGTGCGGGAAGTTGACGGTCAGCGCCAGGGCCGCGCCGAGCAGGAACAGCACCGGGATCGGCAGCCACTCCATGATCATGGCGGTGAGCAGGACCACCGTGAGCAGCGCGTTGAACCAGTACAGCTTGGGGCGCAGGGTGGGCCGGGCCGGGTCGAGGACCTTGAGCATGCTGTCGTCCTCGTCGTCGGGCGCGTCGGCGTCCGTGCCGCCGCCCGAACCGCCGGTGGCCACCGGGGTCTTGCCGGAGCCTCCGGCACCCACGAGAACGGTCTCCGTCTCCTTCTCGTCCACCAGCACCTCGTCCAGCGTCAGCGTGCCGAGCCGCTTGCGCTCGCGCATGCCGAGGACGTACGAGAGCACGAAGACGCCGAGGAGGCCGACGGCGAGGGCCGGGATCATCGGGATGAAGATCTCGCTGGCGTCCAGCTTGAGGGCGGTGGCGGCGCGGGCCGTCGGGCCGCCCCACGGCAGGGTGTTCATCACGCCGTTGGCCATCGCGGCGACACCGGTCATGACGACCAGGCTCATCTTCAGGCGCTTGTACAGCGGGTACATCGCCGAGACCGTGATCATGAAGGTGGTCGAGCCGTCGCCGTCGAGCGAGACGATGGCGGCGAGTACGGCGGTGCCGACGACGATGCGCATCGGGTCGGCCTTGCAGAACTTGAGGATCCCCCGGACGATCGGGTCGAAGAGCCCGACGTCGATCATCACTCCGAAGTAGACGATCGCGAACATGAGCATCGCCGCGGTCGGGGCAAGGCTGGTCACGCCGTCGATGACGTAGTCACCGAGCTTGGCGCCCTTCCCGACGAACACGCAGAACAGCGCTGGGATCAGCACGAGCGCCGCGATCGGCGACATCTTCTTCATCATGATCAGGACCAGGAAGGTCGCGATCATGGCGAAGCCGAGGATGGTCAGCATGAGTGGATACCTAACGTTCGCCCTTGAACTCCCACCGGAGTCGGCAGTGCGATGACGTTAGGTGCCGTCGAACGGCGTTAACAAGACGTTGACATGCGAGCAATAAGCGCAAAACTCCTGGTCACGGCTTTGCTCAGGTCAGCGGGGTGAGCTTTTCGGTCACGGCTTCGCTCACGGCTTCGGTCACGGCTTCGGTCACAGGGGAGATTTCCACAGGCACTCCGTTGAGGACCGCGTTGCCCGACAGCGGGTCGAGCAGGCTGCCGTCGAGGAGCTGGTTGACGTTGACGCCGGGGTCGGTGGAGGCGTGGCCGAGCCGGGTGCCGGGACGGTTGTGGCCCCATCCGTGCGGCAGGCTGACCACGCCCTGCCGGACGCCGTCGGTGACCTCGGCCGGGGCCGTCACCTCTCCCCCGGCGCCCTTCAGCCGCACCGGCGCCCCGTCGCGCACGCCGAGGCGTTCGGCGTCGGCGGGGTGGATGTGCAGGGTGCAGCGGTTGGTGCCGCCGGTCAGGGCGGGGACGTTGTGCATCCAGCTGTTGTTGGAGCGCAGATGGCGGCGGCCGATCAGGACGAGTCCGTCGGGCCGCTCGTCGAGGGCGCGCGTCAGCCGGGGCAGGTCGTCGGCGATCGGCTGCGGCAGCAGCTCGATCTTGCCGGACGGGGTCTTCAGCGGCTGCGGCAGCCGCGGGCGCAGCGGTCCGAGGTCGATGCCGTGTGGATGCGCGAGGACCTTCTCCAGGGTCAGGCCGTCCGGTCGTACGCCGAACCCGTCGCCGTAGGGGCCGAGGCGCAGCATCATGTCGAGCCGCCGCTCGGGGCCGTTCTCGCCGGTGAGCTGCTCCGCCAGTTCCTCAGGGTCCCTGCCGTGCACGGGAGAGTGCGGCTCCTTGACGGCCTTGCCCAGGGTCTGCTGTACGACCAGCGCGTCCACGGCCGCGGGGTCGGCGCCGTGCATGCCGGTCGCCGCGAGGGTCAGCCGGGCGAGGATCTCGCTCTCGGACATGCGGCCGGGTTCGAGCGGGACGGCGGCGCGGGTGTAGCGGACCTGATTGCGTACGGCGAAGGTGTTGAAGGCGAAGTCGTAGTGGGCGCTCTGGGAGGGCGGGGGCGGCGGCAGGACGACGTGGGCGTGGCGGGAGGTCTCGTTGAGGTAGGGGTCGACGCTGACCATGAAGTCGAGCGAGTCGAGGGCCTTGTCGAGCCGGTCGCCGTCGGGGGCGGACAGCACCGGGTTGGCGGCGATGGCGATGAGGGCGCGGATCGGCTCGCCCTCGGGTGTGGCGGTGTCGATCTCCTCGGCGAGCGCGGACAGCGGCAACTCGCCTTTGGCCTCGGGGTGTTCGCTGACGCGGGAGTGCCAGCGGGCGAGCTGGAAGCCGCGACCGGGTCCGGCGGGCCGGGGCGTCTTGTCGGTGGCCGACTGCGGGAAGAGCGCGCCGCCGGGGCGGTCGAGGTTGCCGGTGAGGATGTTGAGGACGTCGACGAGCCAGCTGGCCAGGGTGCCGTGCGAGACGGTGCAGCTGCCGATGCGGGCGTAGACGGCGGCGGTGGGGGCGGCGGCGAGTTCGCGGGCGAGGGCGCGGATGACGTCGGCGTCGATGTCGCAGGCGGCGGTGACGGCTTCGGGGGTGAAGTGCCGTACGGCGTCCCGGAGTTCTTCGACCCCCTGCACATGGGGCGTCAGGCCGCCGAGGTCGACGAGTTCCTCCTCGAAGAGGACGTACGTCATCGCCGCGAGCAGCAGGGCGTCCGTGCCGGGGCGGATGGCGAGGTGGCGGTCGGCGAGTTTGGCGGTGCGGGTGCGGCGCGGGTCGATGACGGTGAGGGTGCCGCCGCGGGCCTTGAGGGCCTTGAGCTTGCCGGGGAAGTCGGGGGCGGTGCACAGACTCCCGTTGGATTCCAGGGGGTTGGCGCCGATGAGGAGCAGGTGGTCGGTGTGGTCCAGGTCGGGCACGGGGATCGCGAGGGCGTCGCCGTAGAGGAGCCCGCTGGAGACGTGCTTGGGCATCTGGTCGACCGTGGAGGCGGTGAACAGACTGCGGGTGCCGAGGCCGGCCAGCAGGACGGGCGGGTAGAGGGCGCCGGCCATGGTGTGGACGTTCGGGTTGCCCAGGACGACGCCGACCGAGTTGGCGCCGTAGCGCTCGACGGCCGGGCGGATACCGGCGGCGACCGCGTCGAAGGCCTCCTGCCAGGTGGCCTCGCGCAGCTCGCCGTCCTTGCGGACGAGGGGTGTGCGCAGCCGGTCGGGGTCGCCGTCGACGGCGCCGAAGGAGGCGCCCTTCGGGCAGATGAACCCCTCGCTGAACACATCGTCGCGATCACCGCGGGCACCGGTGACACGGGTGCCCTCGATGGTGAGGGTCAGCCCGCAGGTGGCCTCACACAGGGGGCAGATTCGCAGGGCGGTGCGGGACACGGGTCCTCCCGGGGGCGGCGGCGACGGTGACGCACGAACTGCCGTCGAGCATACCGACCGGTATGCACGAGGGCGAGGGTCCGGGTCAGTCCAGGACGCGCGCCAGGTACGCCCGCAGCAGCTCCCGCGCCTCCTCGATGATCTTCTCGTCGCCCTCGGGGGCCACCCGGAAGGCCAGGTGGACGAGGGTGTCGGCGGTTTCCACGGCGATGAGGAAGGTGCGCCGCAGATCGTCGTCGGGGCTGCGTTCGAGATAGCCGGAGAGCAGGTCGGTGAGACGGTCGGCGACGCGGTGGTTGGGCTCGGAGTGCCGGGTGCCGACCGGGATCTGGTTGCCGAAGTCGACGAGGGAGAAGCCGGGCGCCGTGCGCTTCATGGCGAGGTACTCGTCGAGGACGGCGTCCATCGCGACCCGCCAGCCTCCGTCGCCGTCGCCGGCCTCCTCGAGGCGGGCGGTGACGCGCTCGGTGTAGCGCTCGAGGTTGCGCTGGGCCAGCGCGTCGGCCATCTGCCGTTTGTTGCCGAAGAAGCGGTAGACCGAGCCGATGGGGACGCCCGCGCGCTGGGCGACGGCACGGGTGCTCAGGTCGTCGTAGCCGACCTCGTCGAGGAGGTCGGCGCAGGCGTCGAGGATCCTGGTCAGCCGTTCGGCGCTGCGCCGCTGGATGGGCGCACGACGGAGCGATGTCGCATGGGGCACGGGTTTCATGATGCCCCTCCGCCCGGGCCCGGTGAAGCTCGCCCCCTGTTGTCGGCCACATTCACCGCCCCGCGGGCGCGCTCGTGCGCGCCGTCGGCCCCGGCTGCGACGCCGTGATGTCGGCCGTGCTCTCGACGGGCTCGCCGTCCACGGCCCACACGGTGCCGTCGTCGGCGTAGAGCCGGACGGTGACGTGGTGGGTGCCGCGCTGGACGAGGTCGGCCGAAAGGCGGTACTCGGGGGCACGTAGCCGGGCGATGCGGCGGCCGTCGACGAAGAGGTGGGCGAGACCCCGGCCGGGCACGGCCTCGGCCTCGGTGCCGGGCGGCGAGAAGCGGAAGTTGTGGACCGTCAGGCGTACGTCCCACCCCTCGTCGGCGTCCGGCTGCACCTCGATGCCGACCTCGGGTGCGTCCTCGTCGTCCACCTCGCGGTAGCGCCGCCCCTCGTCGTCGGTGGCATCGAGGAGCTCGCCGACCGGTGACATCGACTCCCCGTTCTTCCGGCTCCCGCCCTCGCCCGCGTCACCGGCGCCGCAGCCCGCCGCTCCGGCGAGGAGCAGGACACAGACCGCGAGCGCCGCGAGCAGTACACGTGTCCACGACATGGCGGTGAGCGTAGAACAAGGGTCCGACACCTCGAATCCCCCTGGAGTCGGGTTCTCGGCGTACAACCTGGGGAGGTCATGGGGACCCTCTTGCGCCCACGAAACCGCAATCCTACGGTGGAGCATAGGAATCAGATCGCGAGGGAGCACTGATCATGAGCGATGGGGGTACCTCCCACGTGAGCGCATTCGAGCGTGGGGGAGCACGAAAGACCGCCGAGGGGCTGGCCTACCTCTCCGGTTTCGGCAATGAGCACAGCTCCGAGGCCGTCCCGGGCGCCCTGCCCGAGGGCCGCAACTCGCCCCAGCGCGCCCCGCTCGGGCTGTACGCGGAGCAGCTCAGCGGTACGGCGTTCACCGAGCCCCGCGCCCACAACCGCCGCTCCTGGCTGTACCGGATCCGCCCCTCGGCCGCGCACCCGGCGTTCACGCGCACGGAGAACGGCTCGATCCGTACGGCGCCCTTCACGGAGTCGGTGCCCGACCCGAACCGGCTGCGCTGGAACCCCCTGCCCGAGCCGCCGGCCGGCACGGACTTCCTGCGGGGCCTGTGGACCCTGGGCGGCAACGGCGACGCGACCCAGCGCACCGGTATCGCCGTGCACCTCTATCACGCCAACTCCTCCATGGAGCGTGTCTTCAGCGACGCCGACGGAGAGCTGCTGATCGTGCCGGAGCACGGCGGGCTGCTGCTGCGCACGGAGTTCGGGCTGCTGCATGTGGAGCCGGGACATGTGGCGCTGGTTCCTCGTGGGGTGCGCTTCCGTGTGGAGCTGCTGGATGCTTCCGCCCGGGGTTATGTGTGCGAGAACTATGGGGCGCCGTTCCAACTGCCCGACCTCGGCCCGATCGGTGCCAACGGACTTGCCAACGCCCGGGATTTCCGGGCGCCCGTGGCGGCGTACGAGGAGGTCGAGGGTCCGGTCGAGGTGGTCAACAAGTTCTGCGGGAACCTGTGGACGGCCACCTATGACCACTCCCCGCTCGACGTGGTCGCCTGGCACGGCAACCATGTGCCGTACGCCTATGACCTGCGCCGCTTCAATGTGCTCGGCACCATCAGCTACGACCACCCGGATCCGTCCATCTTCACGGTGCTGACGTCGCCGAGCGACACCCCGGGGCTCGCGGGCGTGGACTTCGTCGTGTTCGCGCCGCGCTGGCTGGTGGGCGAGGACACGTTCCGGCCGCCGTACTTCCACCGGAACGTGATGAGCGAGTACATGGGGCTCATCGAGGGCGCGTACGACGCGAAGGCGGAGGGCTTCGTGCCGGGCGGCGGGTCGCTCCACAACATGATGTCGGCGCACGGCCCGGACCGGGAGACCTTCGACCGCGCGAGCACCGCCGAGCTGCGGCCGCACAAGGTCGACGACGGGCTGGCGTTCATGTTCGAGACCCGCTGGCCGGTGACGCTGACCGCGCAGGCGGCCGGGGCGGAGCATCTGCAGCGCCGGTACGACGACGTGTGGCAGGGCCTCGAACGCCACTTCCGCCCCTTGCACTGAGGATCGCCTGCCGGTACGGATGGCCCAATGACCTCCTTCGCCCCGGACTCGATCGTCCTGAACCGCAAGCTGCCGCTCTGGTATCAGGTGTCGCAGTCGCTGCGCGCCTCGATCCTCGGCCGCTCGCCCCAGGACCCGCTGCGGCTGCCGACCGAGGAACAGCTGGCGGGGCACTACGGCGTGAGCGTGCTGACCATGCGGCAGGCGCTGAAGGAGCTGGAGGACGAGGGGCTGATCACCCGCCATCGCCGGCGCGGCACGTTCATCGAACCGGATGCCATCAGAGGCGCCCCGGTGCGGCTGCTCGGCTCCGTGGACGCGATCGTGGCCCAGCAGTCCGGCATGACGACCGAGCTCCTCGACCACGGCAAGGCGCCGGTGCCGGGCGAACTCGCCGAGTACTTCCCGGATCTCGACGAGGTGGCGACGTATCACCGGCTGCGTGGGGATGAGAAGACGGGCGAGCCGACGAACCATGCCCGCAACTACGTGCGTCCCGAAATGGCCACGCGCATCGATCCCGCCGATCTGCTGCGCTGGCCGATGACCAAGGTGCTGCGGGATGTCGTCGGGGCGGACATCAGCAGGATCACGGACACGGTGGAGGCGAGGCTCGCCGATCCGGAGACGGCACGGCTGCTCCAAGTGCCGTTGCTGAGCCCGATTCTGCACTACACGGGGGTGACGTACGACGGGGATGGGCGGGTTCTGGACGCGGCGGTGATCCACTATCGGGGCGATCGTTTTTCCTTCACAGTGAGCCTGGACGCGTAGTTCTTTGTCTGCGGGTTTGTGGGGGCTTGTCGCGCCCACGCGGCGGAGCCGCAAATCGATACAGCCCCGCGCCCCTTTGGGGCGCTTGTCTTACCCAGGTTCTACGATGCTCTGCGTGACGCACGACGACGCTCCGCTGCTGACGGATCTCATGCCGTGGTCCGTCGCATCGCCGCGGATCGGGCGGGGGTGGCCGACGGGGCCCGATGCGGCGTCCCTGAAAGCTCGGTGGGATGCGTTGGTGAAGGCCGAGGGGCCGGATCGGGAGGCGTTGTTCGAGCCGACGCGGTCGCGGACGCTGCACTCGGCGGTCGGGCAGTTGCCGGGGCAGAGCAGCGGCACGGAGAAGCTGGCCCGGGCCGCCGGGCCGTGCCCGGAACCCGTGCGCGTGCTGCACGCGCCCTTCGATGAGCAGTGGCTGATCCCCGATCACCGGCTGATCGACGTGGCGCGGCCGGAGTTGTGGCGGGTGGCGGACGAGCGGCAGGTGTTCGTGGCAGAGACGGCGGGCGGTGGGGCCGGGCCGGTTCTCCTGGCGACTTCACTGCTGCCGCTGCTGCGGCCGGGCCGTGTCCGGCCGCTGTATCGCCGTCCGGGCGGGGTGGACCCGAACCTGGCGCCGGGCCTGTTGGAGTACCTGGGTGAGCGTCTGGGCGAGGTGCCGGAGCCGGTGGACGTGCTGGCCTGGATCATGGCGGCGGTCCGTGTCGACCTCGCCGTGCCCCTCACCGGGGACCCCGAACTCTGGGCGCTGGGCGTGGAGTCGGGCCGTCGGGTGCTCCGGCTGATGTGCCGCGACGGCGAGCGCCCGAAGCTCCCCGGCGGTCGCCGGCCCTACGTCCGCGCCCCGCTTCCGGCCCGGCCGCACACCCTCCTCTACGACCGCGAGGAGGAGGCCCTGCAGATCGACGAGGGCCGTATCTCCCCGGTACCGCCCGAGGCCTGGGACTTCGAGGTGAGCGGGGTCCGGGTGCTGGAGGCATGGTTCACGGCACGGACAGCACCCACCGAACCACCGGGCACCCTCGAATCGATCCGCCCGGCCACCTGGCCCCAGACCTGGACGTCGGAGCTGCTGGAGCTGATCACCGCACTGGCCCTGCTCTCCGAAGTCCCACCCCTCCCGTCCCAGTTGACGTCCCCCATCACAGCAACCGACCTGCACAAGGCGGCCGTACTCCCACCGCCGCCCCGGTCCCGCCGCCCGGCATCGGTACTGGACACACACGAGGAGGGCCCGGAGGGCCAACTAACGCTGCTGTAGCGCCCCTTCAGGGGCGCGGGGCTGTATCGATTTGCGGCTCCGCCGCGTGGGCGCGACCAGCCCCAACGCACCCGCACCCGACGAACTACCAGCACTAGTCCGGGTCAAAAGCATCCAGCACCCGCCCCAGCGCCCGCTCAAACACCCCCTCCATATCAACCGGCCCGCTCTGCTCCATGAACGCCGCAGCCAGTCGCGGATACGCACCGGTGGCCACCTGGCTGCCGAGGTAGGCGATACGGACCGCGTTCTCCTCCTCCGCGGACCAGGGCACGGACCGGGTTCGCTCGGCGGTGGCGATCTCGTTCGCGACGTACGTCGTCACCACGGCGTTGAGCAGCGCGACCAGCTCCATCTTGGGGCCGTACGGGAGGTCGAGCGGTTCGAGGCAGTCCAGGCAGTGATCCAGATAGCGCAGGGAGTTGGGGCTGACGCCGTACACGCCCGACATCAGCCGCGGCACCCAGGTGTGGCGGTGCATGATGGCGCGCGTCTCCCGGGCGTTGCGGAGCATGTCCGCGCGCCAGTCGCCCGAGGGTTCCCGGATGTCGTGCTCGGCACCGATCGCATCGATCATCAGCTCGTGCAGGTCCTCCTTGCGGGGGACGTAGTTGTAGAGCGACATCGTGCCGCAGCCCAGCTCACCGGCCACCCGCCGCATCGAGAGCGCGTCCAGCCCCTCCGCGTCGGCGACCCGCACGGCCGCCGCCGCGATGTCGGCGCGGGTGTACGCGGGTTTCGGCCCCCGGCCCGTCCGCTCGGGACGTGCCCAGATCACTTCGGGTTCGGCCGCTCGGCCCGCCATCGATCATCACCTCGGCCTCCATCCTAGTTACGTACAGCGTACGTAGTGCGCTATGGTCGACCCATGACTTCTACGTACGCTGTACTTAGTGAGGGCCTGGAGAAGCGGTTCGGGGCGGTACACGCCCTGCGCGGACTGGACCTGGCCGTCGCGCAGGGCTCGGTCTGCGGGGTCCTCGGGCCCAACGGCGCGGGCAAGACCACCGCCGTCCGACTGCTCACCACGCTGCTGCGGCCCGACGCGGGGTCGGCCCGGGTCGCCGGGCACGACCTGGTACGGGAGGCGGCGGCCGTACGCCGCCGGATAGGCGTCACCGGGCAGTACGCGTCGGTCGACGGGGACCTCACCGGGCGGCAGAACCTGCGGCTGTTCGCGCGGCTGCACCGGGTACGGGGGCCGGCGGAGCGGGCGGGCGAGCTGCTGGACCGCTTCGGGCTGACCGAGGCCGCCGACCGCCCGGCGTCCACCTACTCGGGCGGGATGCGGCGGCGTCTGGACCTGGCGGCGAGCCTGATCCGCCGCCCCGACGTGCTCTTCCTCGACGAGCCCACCACCGGCCTCGACCCGGCCACCCGCAATCAGATCTGGGACGCGGTCCGCGACCTCAAGGCGGACGGCACGACCGTACTGCTCACCACGCAGTATCTGGCCGAGGCCGATCAACTCGCCGACGACATCGCCCTGGTGGACCGCGGACGGGTCGCCCACACCGGCTCCCCCGCTCAACTCAAGGCACTCATCGGGTCGTACGCCGAAGTCGTTGTCGCCCACGCCGACGCCCTGACCGAGGCCGCCGCCGTCCTGGACCGACTCACCGGCAGCGAGCCCTCGTTCGACCGCGCACGCAACGCGGTCGGCGCGGTCACCGCCGACCAGACCCTCACCGTCCCCCGTCTCGTGCGTGAACTCGACGCGGCGGGCGTGCCGTTGCTCGACGCGAGCCTGCGTCCGCCCAGCCTCGACGACGTCTTCCTCCGACTGACCGCAGGAAAGGAACTGGTGGCATGAGCACCTTGGCATTCGACGGCACCGCCATGCTCGGCCGGCAACTGCGGCGGACGCGGAACAACCCGGCGCTGGTGATCCTCACCCAGACCATGCCGATCACGATGCTGCTGTTCTTCGGCTATGTCTTCGGCAGCGCCCTCGCGATGCCGGGCGCGGAGTACCGGTCCTTCCTCGTGCCGGGGCTGCTGGTGGCGACCGCCGCCAACGGGATCATGACGGGGATGTTCCAGGCGGCCCAGGACTCACACCGAGGGGTGACGGACCGGCTCCGCACGCTGCCGATGAGCCGAGGGGCCGTCCCCCTCGGTCAGGCGGTCGCCGATGTCGTCGTCACGGCGGTCGGGACCGTGCCGTATCTGCTGGTCGGGCTCGCGGTGGGCTGGCGCATCGAGGGGTCCGCGCTGGAAGCGGCCGGTGCCGTCGGGCTGTTGCTGCTGTTCCGGTTCGCCTGCACCTGGGTCGGGATCTTCCTCGGGCTGCTGTCCCGGAGCGAGGAGGCCGCCGGTCAGCTCGGCAGCGCGACGTTCATGCTGCCGCTGCTGTCCAACGCCTACATCCCCACGGACAATCTGCCGGGCTGGCTGCGCACGATCGCCGAGTGGAACCCGATCAGCGCGGTGACCACGGCCCTGCGGGACCTGTTCGGCAACGCTCCGGTGCCGGAGGGCTCCGCCTGGCCGGTGGCGCATCCCGTGGCCGGGTCGCTGGCCTGGTGCGCGGTGCTGATCGCCGTCTTCGGGCCGCTCGCCGTACGACGGTACGCACGCGGCGAGCGGTGAGGCGGGCCCTCCTTCCGCGGAGCGCCACTCGTGGGTCATGATCCACGGCATGGATCCGCTTCCCCTGCCCCTCGAAGGCATCACCGTCGTCTCCGTCGAACAGGCCGTCGCCGCCCCCTTCGCCACTCGTCAGCTCGCCGACCTGGGCGCCCGTGTCATCAAGGTCGAGCGGATCGACGGCGGCGACTTCGCCCGCGGCTACGACACCGCCGCGCGCGGCCTCGCCTCGCACTTCGTGTGGTGCAACCGGGGCAAGGAGTCGATCGCCCTCGATCTGAAGGACCCGCGCGGACTCGATGTCGTACGGCGGCTGGTGGCGGACGCGGATGTGTTCGTGCAGAACCTCGCCCAGGGGGCCGCCGCCCGGCTCGGGCTCGACGCGGCCACGCTCTGCGCGGCGCACCCGCGGCTGGTCGCCGTGGACATCTCCGGATACGGGGCGTCGGGGCCGTACGCGGACAAGCGGGCGTACGACATGCTCGTGCAGTGCGAGGCGGGGCTGGTGTCGGTGACCGGGACGCCGGAGCAGCCGGTGAAGGCGGGGATTCCGGCGGCCGACATCGCGGCGGCCATGTACGCCTTCTCAGGCGTCCTCGCGGCGCTCGTGCGGCGGGGGACGACGGGCCGTGGCGGGCCGGTCGAGGTGTCGATGCTGGAGGCGCTCGCGGAGTGGATGGGGCATCCGCTGCACCATGTGATGCACGACGGCACACCCCCGGCGCGCACCGGGCTCGCGCACGCCGTCATCGCGCCGTACGACGCCTATCCGACGGCGGGCGGCGGCGGGGTGCTGCTGTCGGTGCAGAACGACCGGGAGTGGCGGCGGCTGGCCGAACAGGTGCTGGGGCGGCCGGAGTTGGGGAGCGATCCGGCGTACGCGACGAACGCGGCGCGGGTGGCGAACCGGGAACGTACGGACGCGGCCGTCGCGAAGGCGCTGGCCGCGCTGGATCCTGATATGGCGGTGGCGCGCCTGGAGGCCGCGGGCATCGCCTGCGCCAGGCTCAGGGACGTACGGGAGGTCGCGGAGCATCCGCAGCTGGCGGCCAGGGGGCGGTGGCGGGAGGTGGAGTCGCCGGTGGGGCCGCTACGGGCACTGCTGCCGCCCATCACCATGCCGGGCGGGGACGAGGCACGGATGGGGGCCGTGCCCGCGCTCGGGGAGCACACCGAATCGTTGCTGCGTGCCGTGGGGATGACGGACCAGGAGATCGCAGCGTTGCGCCGGGACGGTGTGGCGGCCTGAGCGCGGGACTCGAGGAACGGTCTCGAGAAGCGCGGTGGTGCTCAGCGGTCGCCGAACAGCGAACGGCGCAGCCGCCGCAGTGGCGCGAAGAGCGAGAGCCGGCCCACCTTCTTGCCCCTGTCGCTGCGCTGGCGCGGGGTGTCACGTGCGGTGATCTCGCGCATCAGCGAGGTCGCCTCGGCTGCCTCCGTGTGCGGCACGGCAGGACCTGCCAGTACCGAGAGATGGCGGTCGAGGCGCGAACTGGTCGCGCTGCTCCCGCAGGTGATCGCAGGGACCCTCGCCCTGCTGCGCACTGTTATCTGTTCCATGTCACTCCCCACCCGTACGAGTCCACCCGGCCCGGGCAGGGTAACCCTATCGCCCTCATGGGGCACTCGTGTATCGCGGTCACAGGATTCACCTTCCCCGTAAGGGGGTTGACGACTCTTCTCCAGTTACTCTCCGAATCCAACCGATTTCAGGGCGAGTTGGACAACCGGCTGGGTGGTGGGCTGCTCCGACCCGCCGTCGGGCTCCACCGTCACAGCCAGTGATGTCGCCGACTTCTCCAGTCCGGCCGCGACCAAGGGCGTGTCGCCCTCGAAGAGCCCGAGGGAGCGCGGTTGCTCGTCGGGGCGCATGACCCAGAGCTGGTTCACACTGCCGCTCGGCAGATCGCCGTATCCGCTCAGGGTGACCACCGCGCTCCCCTCGGATGCCGAGGCGACGACTCCGATACTCCGGCCCCGCGCGTCCTTTCCGGTGCTCGAGCGCGCGTCCGGTGCCGCGAGAACGTGGGCGATCTCACGTGCCTGCGCCCGCTGGGCGTCCAGCTGGTCCTGTGTCTGGTTGGCCTGCACGGCGAAGAGCGAGGCGACGACCAGGGCCGCCGCGGCCGTCGCGGTGGCGAACGGGACGAAGAGGGGGCGCCCCCTGCGTGGACGGGCACGCGCCGGCAGCGGCTCGGTGCCCCAGACGTGCGGCGGCAGCTGCGGCGTACGCGCGCGTGCCGGTTCGGGCCGTGCGGCGGGCTCCTGGGGAGTGGCGCGTACGGCGGCCAGGACCCGGTCCCGCATCGCGGCCGGCGCGGGCGCGGCCGTGGACCAGGCGAGGCGGACGGCGTCCTCGGTGAGGGCGCGTACCTCGGCGGCACACAGGGGGCAGTCGTCGAGGTGTTTCTCGAAGCGCACGCGTTCCGCCGGTTCCAGGGCATCAAGGGCATAGGGGGCGGCCAGGGAGTGCAGGTCCTCGCGGCGCAGTCGGTCGAGGAAGCTCATGCGACACCTCCCAGGCATTCGCGCAGCCGGGTCAGTCCGTCGCGCATCCGGGTCTTGACCGTACCGAGCGGCAGCGAGAGCTGCTCGGCCACTTCACGGTACGTAAGCCCGTCGTAGTAGGCGAGGGTGACGGACTGCCGTTGGAGCACGGTGAGGCTGTCCAGGCAGCGGCGCACCCACTCGCGTTCCAGTCCGGCCTCGACCTCCTCGGAGACCTGGTCGAAGGCGGGGCTGTGGGAGCGGCGTGCCTCGCGCTGCTCGCGTTCGCCGGCCGCGCGGGCGCTGCGCACCCGGTCCACGGCGCGGCGGTGGGCGAGGGTGAGGATCCAGGACAGGGCGCTGCCCCGGCCGGGGTCGAACCGCGCGGCGGACCGCCAGAGTTCGAGCAGCACCTCCTGTGACACCTCCTCCGACTGCGCCGGGTCGCGCACGACTCGTTTGACGAGTCCGTACACCGGCCCGGACACCAGTCCGTACAGCTTCTCGAAGGCGTGCTGGTCGCCCCCCGCCACCAGCACCAGAAGCTCGTCCGCCTCCACCCGGTCCCCCTCTCTTCGGCCGCACGGGGCCGATCCCGTCCCACGAGGCATTCGCAACGAACCCACCTCCGGATGGGGTTACGGATCAGCGTGCCCGAAACGCCAGTCCGGCAACGGGAAATTTTGTTTTGAAGTTCGACCAATCCGCCCCGCCACCGGCGCCGAATCCTGGTGCGTCAGGCAAGTTGGACTGAGGACGGACGGCATGACACCTATCTCCAGGAGCGGCGTGGGCGCGCGGAGCGTCGCAACCCTCGTATGTGGTGCGCTGGCCGCCGGGGCGCTCGCAGCCGCCGGCGTGGCCACGCTGGAACCGGGGGCGGCCTCCGCCTCCAGCCACCGGGAGGCCCCGCTGATCTCGGGGACCCCGCAGTACGACAACACGGACGTGTACGCGTTCGTCAGCCCGGACAAGCCGGACACGACGACGATCGTCGCGAACTGGATCCCCTTCGAGGAGCCGGCCGGCGGACCGAACTTCTTCACGTTCGCCGAGGACGCCCAGTACGACGTCCACATCGACAACAACGGCGACGCCCAGGGCGAACTCCTGTTCCGCTACACCTTCAAGACGCACACCAAGAACGACAAGACGTTCCTGTACAACACCGGTCCGGTGGAGAGCCTGGACGACCCCGACCTGAACATCACGCAGACGTACGACATCGATCTGCTGCGGCTGAAGAACCAGAAGCTGGTGTCGAAGACGAAGGTCGCGGACGACGTCCCGGTGGCCCCGTCCAACGTCGGCAAGGCCTCGATGCCGGACTACGCCAAGCTGCGCTCCCAGGCCGTGCACGAACTGACCAGCGGCGCCACGACGTTCGCCGGTCAGGCGGACGACCCGTTCTTCCTGGACCTGCGCGTCTTCGACCTGCTGTACGGCGGGAACCTCTCCGAGGTCGGCAACGACACGCTCAAGGGCTACAACGTCAACTCCATCGCCCTGCAGGTCCCGACGGACATGATCACCGAGTCGGCGGAGCAGCCGATCGTCGGTATCTGGTCGACGACCCAGCGCAAGAACGCGCAGGGGCACTTCGCCCAGGTCTCGCGGCTCGGCATGCCGCTGGTGAACGAGGTCGTCAACCCGCTCAAGGACAAGGACACGTTCAACGCGTCCGCGCCGTGGGACGACGCGCAGTTCCTGAAGAACGTGACCAACCCCGAGCTGCCGAAGCTCATCGAGGCGATCTACAAGATCGACGCCCCGGACGAGCCGCGCAACGATCTCGTGGACGTCTTCCTCAAGGGCGTCGAAGGCCTCAACCAGCCGCCGCACGTACGCGCGTCGGAGCAGCTGCGGCTCAACACGTCGATCAAGCCGGCCGCCGAACCGAAGCGGCTCGGCGTCCTCGACGGTGACAACGCGGGCTTCCCGAACGGGCGTCGGCTGAGCGACGACGTGCTCGACGCCTCGTTGCAGGTCGTCGAGGGTGAACTGGTCGGTGCCAAGAACGACTTGGGCGACGCGGTCGACAAGAACGACAAGGACTTCGAGAAGGCGTTCCCGTACGTCGCTCTGCCGACCGAGGGGTCGCGCGGTCCGCTCGCCAAGGGCACGACCGGGGACAACGACGTGCGGAACCAGCTGGGCGACGCGCTTCAGCCGGCCGGCTCCGGCGGTACGGAAGACACCACGCTGATCGCGGCCTCGGCCGGTGCCGGTGCGGTGGGCATCCTGCTGATCGGTGGGGGGCTCATGTGGTGGCGGCGTATGCGGGGGCGTGCGTACTGACTCCGTCGGGGCGTGGGGACACTGCGGGTCCGTTGTGGCTGGTCGCGCAGTTCCCCGCGCCCCTTACGGGGCGCTGTTCTCGCCCCATGTCCCCAAAACTGGCGCGGCCCGCTCGTATCCATCCCCCACGGCGCGGGCCGCGTCGCTCGATCTCATCACTTCCTTCAGGCGACCGAGGAGAGGGCATGTCCCCGGGTACGGAAAACAGCGAGGCCGCTGAGCGGCCGGAGGCCGGGCGGCGTTGGCGGGTGGTGCAACTCGCCGGGTGTGCGGCCATGTTGGCGGTCGCCATGACCGCCGGGGCCATCGCGTTCGGGGCCATGCGGGACGAGGGGGGCCAGGCCGTCGCCTCGGCGCCCGCCGCCATGTCACCGGCGCTGCTGACCGGCGGCGATCTCGACGCGAGCATCTCCTCGCTGCAGGCCCATCTCCGCGCCCAGCCGAAGGACTTCGGCGGCTGGGCCACCCTCGGGCTCGCCTATGTGGAGCAGGCGCGGACCAAGGGTGACCCCTCGCGCTATCCGCAGGCCGAGCGGGCGTTGAAGCGGTCCCTGGAGCTGGATGCCGACAACGACCAGGCCCTGGCGGGGCGTGCCGCGCTCGCCGCCGCCCGGCATGACTTCGAGGACGCGCTGAAGTTCGCCGACCAGGCGCTGAAGCAGAACCCCTACAACGAACGCGCGCTGTCCTCCCGTATCGACGCCCTCGTCGAACTCGGCCGGTACGCCGACGCGTCGAAGGCCGCCGACGCCGCCGACTCCCGGCGTCCGGGGGTCCCCGTCTTCAGCCGGTACGCGTATGTGCGCGAGTTGCGCGGCGACGTGCGGACGGCGCAGCGGGTGCTGGAGCAGGCCCTCACGTCCGCCACGGCGCCCGGAGACGTGGCGTACGTGGCGACGCAGCTCGGTCAACTCGCCTGGAACCAGGGCGACTACGAGACGGCGCTGGAGCACTTCGCCCGCGCGCTCGCCGTCGACGAGAACCACCTCCCCGCGCTGGAGGGCCGCGCCCGTGCGCAGGCCGCGAGCGGTGACAGGGCCGGCGCGATCAAGGGGATGGAGCAGGTCGTGGCGCGGTATCCGCTGCCGGGACCGCTCGTCGTCCTGGGTGAGCTGTACGAGGCCCGGGGCGCCGACGGGGACCGGGCGAAGGCGAACGACCAGTACGCCCTCGTCGACGCCTGGACCGCGCTCGCCCGAGCCAACGGCGTCAACGCCGACCTCGACACCGCGCTCGCCGCCGCCGACCACGGCGACGCAAAGTCGGCGCTGCGGGCGGCCCGTGCCGAGTGGGACCGCCGGCACACCGTGCACACCGCGGACGCCGTCGCCTGGGCGCTGCACAAGAACGGCCGTGACGAGGAAGCCCTCCCGTACGCGCGCCGCGCCACCGCGACCGGCTACCGCAACGCCGCGTTCCTCTACCACCGCGGCATGATCGAGCAGGCCACCGGCAACGCCGAGGAGGCCCGCGCCTCGCTCACGTCGGCACTGAAGCTGAACCCCGGCTTCTCGCCGCTGGGCGCGCGGGAGGCCCGTACGACGCTCAAGGACCTGGAGGCGGCCCGGTGATGAGCCCCCGTCGTCTGTTCGCCTCCGGCGCGGCCGTCCTGACGGCCGTCTGCGGGCTCGTGCTCGTCCCTGCCGCGAACGCGAGCGCGCATCCCCTCGGCAATTTCACCGTCAACCGCTACGACGGCCTCGTCGCCGCCCCCGGCGAACTCCGGGTCCGGCACGTCGAGGACCTGGCGGAGATCCCGGCGACCCAGGCCAAGCCCGACATCGAGAAGGCGGGCATGGCCGACTGGGCCCGGCAGAGGTGCGCCTCGGCCGCGCGGGACAGCAAGGTCACCGTCGAGGGGCGCGATGTCGGCCTCACGGTCGCCGAGAGCCGCGCGCGCGTGCGGCCCGGACAGGCGGGGCTCGACACGCTCCGGGTGGAGTGCCGGCTGACCGCGCCGCTCCCCGACCAGGAGTCCCTGGCCCTCGACTTCCGCGGCGCGGGCGCCGAGTCCGGCCCCGGCTGGCGTGAGATCACCGCACGCGGCGACCGTATGACGCTCTCCGCGTCGGACGTCCCAGAGAAGTCGATCTCCCGTGAACTGGCCGAGTACCCGGAGGAGTTGCTCTCCTCCCCCGCCGACACCGCGACCGCGTCCCTGGGCATACGCTCCGGCGGCCCCGCCCTCGCCGACGACCAGCAGGACGCCCCGGCCGCCTCCGTGCTGCCGCGCGGCGCCGACCGCTGGACCCGGGCCCTGGACTCCCTCGTCGCCCGCCACGACCTCACCCTCGGCTTCGCCGCGCTGGCCCTGGTCATCGCGGTCGGCCTCGGCGCGATGCACGCCCTCGCCCCGGGCCACGGCAAGACCCTCATGGCCGCGACCGCGGCGGCCCACGGCGGCCGGGCCCGCCTCAGGAACGTCCTCCCCCTCGCCGCCTCCGTCACGGTCACCCACACCCTCGGCGTTGTCGCCCTCGGCCTCCTGGTGACGGCCGGCTCGGCGGCGACGCCCTCGGTGATCGCCTGGCTGGGCATCGCGAGCGGCGCCCTGGTGATCGCGGCGGGCGCGAATCTCGTACGACGGGCCTGGCGCAACCGGCGCCACACGCACGGACCCGGGCACACGCACGGGCACACCCACGACCACGATCACGAGCCCGACAAGCCCCCCGCCCGCCAACTCGCCCTGGTCGGCGCGGCATCCGCAGCCACATCCGCATCCCCCTCAGCGAACGCTCACGCTCACCCCCACGACCACCATCACGACGAGCACGACCACGACCACCCCCACAGCCACTCCCACACCGTCGAGCACTCACACGGCGGCTTCACCCACACCCACTCCACCGCCCCCACCCTCCGCGGCACGATCCTCCTCGGCTTCGCCGGTGGACTCGTGCCCAGCCCGTCGGCCGTCGTCGTGCTCGTCGGTGCCGCCGCTCTCGGCAAAGCCTGGTTCGGGCTGCTGCTCGTCGTCGCGTACGGCGCGGGGCTCGCGCTGACCCTCACCGCGGCCGGGTTCGCGGTCGTCAGGCTGGGCGGCGGAATGACCCGGATGCTGGACAGGCGCCCCCGCTGGACCGCGAGCCCGACGGTGACCCTGCTGCGCAGGACCGCACCGCTGATATCCGCGTTCGTCGTCGTCGCGCTCGGCATCGGATTGCTCCTCAAGGGGGCCGCATCCGCACTTGGCTGAGTTACGTTCGGGAAGGATTGAGGAGAATCGGCCCGGATGCGAATGGGGGAGCCCGTGTCCGAAGAACCGGGCAGTGAGCGTGTGATCGCGGACCGCTACCGTCTGCTGTCCCCGCTCGGCGAGGGCGGCATGGGGACGGTGTGGCGGGCCCGCGACGAGCTGCTGCACCGCGAGGTCGCCGTCAAGGAGGTGCGCGCGCCCGCGGGGCTGCCGGCGTCCGAGGTCGAGCGGATGTACGCGCGGCTGGAGCGCGAGGCGTGGGCGGCGGCGCGGGTCGCGAACCGCAACGTGGTGACGGTGTACGACGTGGCCTCGGAGGGCGGCCGGCCGTGGATCGTGATGGAGCTGGTCCGCGGGGTGTCGCTGGCCGACCAGCTGGAGGCCGAGGGCACGTTGTCGCCGCAGCGTGCCGCGCACATCGGCGCGGAGGTGCTGGCGGCGCTGCGGGCCGCGCACTCCGCCGGGGTGCTGCACCGGGACGTGAAGCCGGGCAACGTGCTGATGTCGAACGACGGCCGGGTCGTGCTGACCGACTTCGGTATCGCGATGGTCGAGGGCAGCTCGGCGCTGACCATGACCGGGGAGGTCATCGGCTCGCCCGAGTTCCTGGCGCCGGAGCGGGCGCTGGGCCGCACGCCGGGTCCGGAGTCGGACCTGTGGTCGCTGGGCGTGCTGCTGTACGCGGCGGTGGAGGGCAGCTCCCCCTTCCGCCAGAACACCCCGCTCAGCACCCTGCGCGCGATCGTCGACGAGGAGCTGCCGCCGCCGCACCGGGCCGGTCCGCTCGCCGGGGTCATCGAGGGGCTGCTGCGCAAGGACCCGGCCGAGCGGCTGTCGGCGGACCGGGCGGAGCAGGATCTGCGGCTGATCGCGGCGGGAGGCACCCCGCGCGCGGACACGCCCCCCACGGTCCCCTACACACCGACGCTCGCGGCCCAGCCGCAGCAGGCGCCCACCCCGCCGTTCCCCTCCACCCAGCCCGTCCCCACGCCGGGGACGACCACCACGACCCGGGAACCCGACCGCAACCGCCGTGCCGCCGTCGCCATCGTCGCGGGCCTCGCCGCCCTCGCACTGGCCCTGGCCGGGCTGACGTACGCCCTGCTGAACAGGGAGGACAACGGCGACAACCAAGGGGGCGGCACCACCACCAGCCAGACGAGCGAGGGCAGTTCGCCGTCCGAGGACGACGAGGGGGCCGGTGTGGCGACCGGGGCCACCGAGAGTCAGAGCGAGGAGGAGACGACCTCGGCCCCGCCGGAGCAGTCCGTGCAGGTCTCGTTGGCGGGCGCGAACACGGAGTACTCCGGGGCGTGTCCGCCGCCGGACGGCGAGGCGCCCGCGTTCACGGCTACGTTCTCGGTCGGGCAGCTTCCGGCCGAGGTGAGTTACCGCTGGGTGTCCCAGGACGGCAAGGTGATGGACCAGGGCTGGAAGACGCTGTCGTTCCCCGAGGGCGGCTCGCGGACCAAGCAGGACCGGGCGTTCGTGACGACGTACGACGACAGCGGGACCTTCGAGAACGAGATCAGTGTCGAGGTGCGCGACCCGGTGGAGACCAAGTCCAACTCGGTCCCGTTCTCGGTGACGTGCGAGTCGGAGACCCCGACGGGCGGGGTCTCCCCTTCACCTACTGCTTCCTAGTCGTTCGCGTCGACCATCAGTCGTTCGCGTTCAGCACCGGCAGGTACCCACCGGACTGACCGCCCGCGTTCGGGTGGTACGACTCGCTGATGTTGGCCAGGTTCACGCTGTGCAGCCAGGGGCTGCCGGAGCAGATCTCATGGCCGGTGAAGGTGGGGCGGACGTCGCCGAAGGCGAAGCCGTGGTCGACGGCGCGCTTGGCGGTGGCGGTGTCGAGGTGGTCGGCGGCGTCGTTGATCGCCTTCCGCTTGGTCTCGGAGAGTCCGAGGCAGAGGGCGCCGAGCCGGTAAAGGCGGGGGTAGCCGAGCACGACGACGCGGGCGGACGGGGCCTTGGCGCGGATCGCCGAGTAGACGTTGTCGAGCTTGCCGGGCAGCGTCGAGTCGACGTACGCCCTGGCGGTGTTGACGCGGGAGACACAGGCGCTGTCGGACTGCAGTACGCAGGTGACCATCACGTTCATGAAGCCGGCGTCGTTGCCGCCGATGGTGATGGAGACGAGGGACGTGGCGGCGCTGAGCGGGCCGAGCTGACTCGCCAGAACATCATCCGTTCGGGCGCCCGCGCAGGCGGTGAAGTCGAACGTCGAGGGTGAGTTGGCGGCGGCCCAGAGGTAGGCGTACGACCTCGTGCTGCGCTTGCACTCGCCGCTGGGGGCCAGGTAGCTCCCCGCGCCGAGTCCGGAGGAATAGGAGTCGCCGAGGGCCACATAGCCGCCTTCTGCGGCGGGTTGGGCGGCCTGCGCGGCGGGCGATCCGGTGAGGGTGACACCGACGGCCAGGAGGAGTGAACTGACGTATACGGCAATTCGGGAACGTCTCATGGAACCTCCCTATAGCAGGATCTCTGCCACAACCGTCGTAGCAACTACGCGTGTTGAACGGAAGTGTCCATGCCAAGACTTTCCGGTGCTTTGCGGGATCTGCGCCGGAGGTTCACCCGGTCGCTCGTTTCGTGCTCATGACAGATTTGTTGACAGACGCTCAACTCCCTTTCGCCAGGCCCGTAAACGGCTGATCCTTTACTTCAGCCCGGGACGGAACGCGACGCTCCGGGTCGTGTGCGCGATGACGCGCACACCCCCCACAGACGCGCGCCCCACCCAGGCGCGCGCCGCCAAGAGGAGGACTCCCTCGTATGGCACAGCTGCGTAGCAAGAGATTCCGGTTCGCCGCGATAACCAGCCTGGCGACCGCCGCCCTCGTGGGCGGGCTCACCGCACTTCCCGCCGAGGCCGCACCGGCCGAGGGGAAGGTGCTCGCGGCCGACTCCCCCACCGCCATCAAGGACAGCTACATCGTCACGCTCAAGAAGAGCGCCGGCCTCAAGGCCGCGTCGAGCGCGGGCAAGAGCCTGGTCAAGGAGTACGGCGGCACGGTGAAGAAGACGTTCGGCACGGTGCTGAACGGCTACACGGCCACCCTCTCCGCGACCGAGGCCAAGCAACTCGCCGCCGACCCGGCGGTGGCCTCCGTCGAGCAGAACCAGCGCGTGCACCTGACCGACACCACGCAGACCAACGCTCCCTGGGGCCTGGACCGCTCGGACCAGAACTCGCTCCCGCTGTCCGGCACCTACACATACCCGGACAGCGCGGGCAGCGGCGTGACCGTATACGTCATCGACACCGGCGTCCGGATCACCCACTCGCAGATCAGTGGCCGTGCCACCTACGGCTATGACGCGGTCGACGGCGACACCACCGCCTCCGACGGCAACGGCCACGGCACCCATGTGGCCACCACGATCGCGGGATCCACCTACGGCATCGCCAAGAAGGCGAACATCGTGGGCGTGCGGGTGCTCAACAACGCGGGCTCCGGCACCACGGCCGGCGTGGTCGCGGGCATCGACTGGGTGACGGCCAACCACTCCGGTCCCTCGGTCGCCAACATGTCGCTCGGCGGCGGCGCCTCCACCGCGCTGGACACCGCGGTCGCGAACTCCATCGCCAGCGGTGTGACCTACGCGGTCGCGGCCGGCAACAGCAGCGCCAACGCCTCCTCGTACTCCCCGGCCCGCGTCGCCTCGGCGATCACGGTGGGCGCCACCACCAACACGGACGCGAAGGCGAGCTACTCCAACTTCGGCTCGATTCTGGACATCTTCGCGCCGGGCTCCTCGATCACGGCGGGCTGGTACACCAGCGACACCGCGACCAACACCATCTCCGGTACGTCGATGGCGACGCCGCACGTCGCGGGCGCGGCCGCGGTCTATCTGGCGAACCACACCTCGTCCACCCCGGCGCAGGTCGCCTCGGCGCTGACCGGCGGCGCGACCACCGGTGTGGTCACCAGCCCGGGCAGCGGCTCCCCGAACCGGCTGCTGAAGATCGTTCCGTGACGGCAACCGGCCTGAACTGACAGGCAGTTCCCCGGAGGCGTCCGGCGCCTCCGGGGAACACTTGCGCAAAGAGCGTCACGAGCGGAACACACCCGACACTCCGGACCCACTGCGGAAACCGGGTGCACTCGGCGCCCGCGTGCCGGATCATGGGCCCATGTCTGTGAACCCTCACGAAGCTCTGCCGATCCGGCTCAACGTCGACGACAGCGACTCGCCGTCCGACGTCGTCGACGCGCTGTTCCTCGGCCGCTTCGCGACGGGCGAGCAGCCGCACTCGCACGCGGCGAACATCGACCGCGTACGGACCGGGGCGACCCTGCTGCCGCCGGGCGCCCGCGTGCTGCGCTCCGCCCGCGACGACGACCGCAGCGCGACGCTGGCGGAGGGCGACGGCTGGACGATGCTGATCTCCCGCTGGAACCGGGGCGCGGACGTCACGGTGACGGCGACCAGCGCCGAGCTGGCGGAGAAGGTCCTCGACCAGGCGACGGACGGCGCCGCGGACGAACCCGAGCCGCAGCCGGAGAACGTGACGATGGGCTTCTGGTACGTCTCCCCCAGGCGCGGCCCGCACCGCACGACACGGCAGATCTCCGCGGGTACGTGGGACGAGGTGCGGACCAACTACACCGCGCCGGTCGCGGACGCGATGGACCGCCTGATGAAGACGACCCCGGAGGACATCGCGGGCCGTCTCCTCCTGCTGCACGGCCCGCCCGGCACCGGCAAGACGTCGGCGCTGCGCACGCTCGCCCGGTCCTGGCGGGACTGGTGCCAGGTGGACTGCGTGCTGGACCCCGAGCGGCTCTTCAGTGACGTCGGCTATCTCATGGACATCGCGATCGGCGAGGAGGACTCGACGGGCAAGGGCCGCTGGCGGCTGCTGCTCCTGGAGGACTGCGACGAACTGATCCGCGGCGAGGCGAAGCACACCGCGGGCCAGGCACTGTCGCGGCTGCTGAACCTGACGGACGGCCTCCTCGGCCAGGGCCGCAACGTCCTGGTCGGTGTCACCACCAACGAGGATCTGGAACGCCTCCACCCGGCCGTCGTCCGCCCCGGCCGCTGTCTCGCCCGCATCGAGGTCGGTCCGCTGACCCACGCGGAGTCGGTGAGCTGGCTCGGCACGGACGAGGGCATCGACCGCGAGGGCGCGACCCTGGCCGAGCTGTACGCACTGCGCCGGGGCACGTCACCGACGTCGCTGCCGGAGCCGCGGGGGCGGGCGGACGCGGGGCTGTATCTGTAGGTCGCGCTGCCGGGGCGGTGCTTTGATGGACGTATGACCCTGTTCGTCGGCACGTCGGGGTGGCAGTACAAGGACTGGCGGGGCGTTCTCTACCCGGCGGAGTGCCCCACGCGGCTCTGGCTGGAGGAGTACGCGAGGCGGTTCGCGACGGTCGAGATCAACAACGCCTTCTACCGGCTGCCGACGCGGGAGACCTTCGAGGCCTGGCGGGAGCGCGTCCCGCCGGACTTCGTGGTCGGGGTCAAGGCGAGCCGCTTCCTCACCCACATCAAGCGGCTGCGGGAGCCCGAGGAACCGGTGCACCGCCTGATGACCCACGCCGCCGGCCTCGGCGACCGCCTGGGCCCCGTCCTCCTCCAGCTGCCGCCCACCCTCCGCGCCGACCCCGGTCTCCTGGACGCCTGCCTCGCCTGCTTCCCGCGCGGCAGCCGCGTCGCCGTCGAACCCCGCCACGACTCCTGGTGGACCGAGTCGATCCGCCAGGTGCTCGAAGCCCGAGGCGCGGCCCTGTGCTGGGCCGACATCCAGGCCCGCCCGATGACCCCCCTGTGGCGCACCACCGACTGGGGCTACGTCCGCTTCCACGAAGGCCGGGCCCAGCCCTGGCCCCGCTACGGCCGCCAGTCCCTGACCACCTGGGTCCACCGCATCACGGACACCTGGACCGACGACCACGACGTCCACGCCTACTTCAACAACGACCCGGGCGGCGCGGCGGTGGAGGACGCGGTGCTGTTCGCGGGAGTGGCGAGGAAGGCCGGGCTGCGGGTGACGCGGGTGCCGGAGCGTGTGCCTACGACGTGACCCTCGGTCCCTCAGCCCTTGCTGTATGCCGCCCGCACGGCGTCCCGTACGGCGGCAAGTGCTTCCTCTTCGCCGAGCCCCAGCCGCCGCACACGCTCCACATACGCCTGAGCGGCCGCCGCGGCCTCCCGTTCGGCGGCCGAGCCCGCCGCCGCCACGAACGTCCCGTTCCGCCCCCGCGTCTCGATCACCCCGTCCGCCTCCAGGGTCCGATACGCCTTGGCGACCGTGTTCGCGGCCAGCCCGAGCGACTCGGCGAGCCCGCGCACCGTCGGCAGCCGGTACCCCACGGGCAGCACCCCCGCCCGCGCCTGCTCGGAGATCTGCGCACGCACCTGCTCGTACGGCGGGGCACTGTCATCGATGTGGATCTTCAAGGTCACGGGCCGATTGTCCCGCACCGCAGGAAAATGAGAGGCATCCCGGCTCACGGTCCACGTAGCGTGCGGCCACATGACCATCATCGTGCGCGAGCTGCGCCCCGAAGTCCGGGCCGACGTCGAGGGCTTCGCCCACGTCCGCCACCTGGCACTCCCCTTTTATCTCGTCACCCCGGACTCCATCACCTACGACGTCACTCACGCCCACCCCGACGCGCACTACAGCCCGCTGGTCGCGGTGGAGGACGACGAGGTCATCGGCACGGCGCAGGTCGGCATGGTCCACGACAGCCCGGACCCCGGCCAGGGTTACGTGAATGTGTACGTGCGCCCGGACCGGACCCGTCGCGGCGCCGGTGCCCTGCTGGTCCGTGCCGCCGAGGAACACCTGGCCGCGCAGGGCGCCACAGCCCTCTTCGCGTGGGTCCTCGACGAGCCCGGCAACCGCGTCTTCGCCGAGCGGCACGGCTATCGGTCGAGCCGTTCCGCCCACTTCCTCCGCCTGGACCTGGTGAACGGCTCCCTGCCCCCGCTCCAGGACGCCGCGCCGGGCGTCGAACTGCGGTCGGCCGCCGACTTCGCGGACGACCCACGCCCGCTGTTCACGCTGGACGCGGAGACGACGTCGGACGAACCGAGCGACGTCGACTATGAGTTCACGGATTACGAGGCCTGGCTGGAGAGCACCTGGCGGCACCCCCTGTTCAGTCCCGAACTGACCTCCGTGGCACTCGTCGACGGCCGCCCCGCCGCCTTCAGCGCGGCCCGCACGGACGGCGGCACCCGCTACGCCACCGTGATGACCGGCACGGCCCGCGACTTCCGCGGCCGGGGCCTCGCCAAGCTCGCCAAGAACGACTCCCTGCACCGCGCCCGCGCCGCCGGATTGACGGAGGCGTTCACGGGCAACGACACCGGGAACGACCCGATGCTCGCGATCAACAAGTGGTTCGGATACGAGATCTGCGCGACGGAGGTGCGCTATGTCCGCGAACTCGGCTGACTCGAAGACCCCTGTAGATGTCGTCCTGGTCAAGGCGGGCCGCACGAAGATCCGTTACCCGGCGCGGCTGCTCGGCGACGACGGCACCAGGATCGCGGTGCGCGCACCCTGGGCGGGCGACACCACCCGCGACTTCGGCTTCGTACGCTTCGAGTCCGGTGACGTCTTCACCGAGTACTACTGGCGCGACCGCTGGTACTCGGTGAAGGAGGTCCGCGACGCCCGAGGCGCGTTGAAGGGCTGGTACTGCGACATCACGCGCCCGGCCGCGCTCTCCGGCGCCGAGCTGGTCGTGGAGGATCTGGACCTCGACCTCTGGCGCTCCGCCGACGGGACGGACGTACGACGTCTGGACGAGGACGAGTTCGCCGAGAGCGGGCTTGCGCGACGGGACCCCGAGGCCGCGGCCTCGGCGATGGCCGCCCTGGACGAGCTGGAGGCCCTGGCGCTCAAGGGCGACTTCGAAGCGCTGCTGGCCTGAGGATCACAGCTGGACCACCACCGCATACCGGTCGTCCTCCACCGCCCTCCCCCACAGCCGGGGCTCGTCCGACAGCCGTTCCACGCGCGCCTGTCCGGCGAGCGGCGCGAGCAGTGCGGTGAGCCGGTCGGCGGGTATGCCGACCGGGCTGACCGTGCCCCACACCCCCTCGACCAGCACGAGCCGGCCGCCGGGGCGCAGCAGCTCCCGCCAGTGCCGCAGGGCGCGGCCGGGGTCGGGCAGGGCCCACAGGACATGGCGTACGAGCACGGTGTCGAACCGGTCCTCGCCCACCGGTGGCGCCGCCGCGTCACCGACGAGGAACACGGCGTCACGTCCAGCGAGCTTCGCTCTCGCCAGCGCGACCATGGCCGGGGACAGATCGACGCCGGTGACGCGGTGCCCCTGCTCGGCCGCGAGGAGCGACAGGCTGCCGGTGCCGCAGCCGAGGTCGAGGACGTCGCACGGCCGCGGGGGCAGCCAGGCGCGCAGCCGGTCGGCCCAGGCCAGGCGTATGTCGGGGTCGCGCAGGCCGTGGTCGGGCTCGTCGTCGAAGGTGGGGGCCGCCGCGTCCCAGTCCGCGACCGCTCTCATGACCTCTCCGGCGTGCGTGTTCTCGTCATCACTCATGCTCACAGCGTGACAGCCACCACTGACACTCGAGCCCTGGTCGAGGCCCGGTCGAATGAAGGTCGAAATCGTGATGACCGCCACTGACAGCGGGGCGCCGATGAGGAACCCTCGCCGAAAGGGTCTACCTCCGTGACAACGCGGAACCCGGTAGCCCTGAAGGAGGCAGCCATGCGCCGAGTCACCGTGCAGAAGCCCCTGAAGAAGACGGACGTCCGCCGGCTCCGTGAGCGGGCCGACGAGCGCCCCGCCGAGCGTTCAGAGGTCCGAAAGGACATCGCGCGCACCTGGTGGCCGGACGGCTGACCGGGCGGGCGAGGTCATGAGACGCGTCAGCTGAGCCGCTTGCGGTAATGGATGCGGTCGTACGGCCCGTCCGCGTGCTGCTCGATGACCTCGTAGCCGTACTTCGGATAGATCTTCTGGTTCTCCCACATCATCACGTTCGTGTAGAGCCTGACCTCGGGCAGGCCGAGCGCACGCGCGCGCGTCCACGAACTCCAGCAGCCGTCGCCCCACACCCTGGCCATGGGCGTCGGGGTGGACGGCGATGCTGTCGAGGAGCAGATGGTCCTCGTGCGTCTCGATCACGACCAGGCCGATCACCGGATCGCCCGTGACGAACACCTTCCCCGCGGCCACGTTCGCCGTGTGGTCCGCCTCCATGGGCACCGGCACCACCCCGATGCGCTCGATATAGGGACGGAACGCGGCGTCCGTGACGCTCTTCACGGCCGGTACGTCGGCGGCCACGGCAGGCCGGATCTCGTCGTCTGTCATGTCTCGAACCGTAGCTACCTGATCCCAGTCCGAACACTCCCTTAAAGCGACCATAAGGATCTCCCTCCCCCGCCTCCAGCAGGCGATTTCACGGTCATCCGGGGCTAGCTTGCTGATCGCCCCCCACGGGTTCCGGCCCATCGATCCAGTGACCGTTCCGAGGAGTTCCGTCATGCCCGCACGCCGCAAGGTCGCCACCGTCGCAGCCGTCGGCATCGCCCCGCTCGCCCTGACCGCGCTGGCCGCCGCGCCCGCGTCCGCGCACGGCTCGATGGGCGACCCGGTCAGCCGGGTCTCGCAGTGTTACGCGGAGGGGCCCGAGAGCCCGAAGTCCGAGGCGTGCAAGGCGGCGGTCGCGGCCGGCGGCACGCAGGCGCTGTACGACTGGAACGGCATACGCATCGGCGACGCGAACGGGCGGCACCAGGCGCTGATCCCGGACGGCAAGCTGTGCAGCGCGAACAACGAGGCGTTCAAGGGGCTCGACCTGGCCCGCGCCGACTGGCCCGCGACCAGCGTGAGCAGTGGGTCGTACACCTTCAAGTACCGTGTGACGGCCCCGCACAAGGGCACCTTCAAGGTGTACATCACCAGGCCCGGCTACGATCCGGCGCAGCCGCTGGCCTGGGACGACCTGGACCTGGACAACCCGGTGACGACGGCCACCGACCCGGCCGCCGCAGGCGGTTACTACACGTTCTCCGGCAGCCTGCCCGAGCGCTCCGGCAAGCAGCTGCTGTACGCGGTCTGGCAGCGTTCGGACAGCCCGGAGGCGTTCTACTCCTGCTCGGACGTCACCTTCGGCGGCGGCGACGCCCCGGCCGCCGCCGACTCCTCCGCGGCCCCTGCCCCGTCCGCGTCCGCCCCGTCCGAGGAGCAGATCGAGGACGGTGCCGACAAGTCGACCGTCGAGCACCACGGTCACGGCGACGACGACGCGAGTACGTCGGCGGAGCCGGCCACCGAGGCGGCCACCGAGCCGGTCGCTGAACCGGTCGCCGATTCTGCCGCCGCCAACGAGCCGAAGGCGGCCGGCGCTTCGGAGAACCTGGCCGAGACGGGCGGCGACAGCAGCACTGCCTACATCGCGGTGGGCGGCGCGGCGGCCCTCGCGCTGGGCGCCGCGGCCCTGTTCGCGTCGGTGCGCCGGCGCGCGGTGAGCGGTGGCCGGCACGGCCGCTGACATCCCTGGGACTCCGGGGCCTGACCGGCGGCTCAGGCCGGTCAGGCCCCGGCGCCGTTCAGCTGACCGCCGACGCGCAGGTGGTCGGGGTGGCGCGGGCCGGGTCGAGGGCGTTCGCCACCTCGTGGAAGGCGATCCGGCTGAACAGCCCGATGGACACGTGCTCGGAGAGGTCGAGCGGGCACAGGTCCTGGAGCAGGACGTTGCGCACACCGGATCCGCTCAGGAACTGGCTCCGGTACGGCGTGACGACCTCGTCGTACTTGGTGGCGAGGACGGTGTAGCTGACGCCGGGGACGGTGTCGCCGCCCGCGTTGAGTTTGGCGAGGAAGGCGGAGCCGGCGATCTGGTCGGCGAGCGCCGGGGTGGCGGTGGTGAGCAGGTCCCCGGCGCCCGGGAAGTACGGCAGCAGGTGGGTCAGGCCGCCCAGGTCGGTGCCGTGGTTGCTGGGGGCGATGCCGACGAGGGCCTTCACCTTGGCGGCGCCGCCGAGGAACTTGACGTAGTAGCGGGGCATCATGCCGCCCTGCGAGTGGCCGACGAGGTCGGTCTCGGTGGCGCCGGTCTCGGTGAGCACCTTGTCGACGAAGGTCTTCAGCTGCTCGGCCGACTTGTCGACAGGTCCGAGGCCGTGGAAGAAGGGGACGCCTGGGAGTTGGCCGTAGTCGAGGGAGAAGACGCAGTATCCGCGGTTCTTCAGATACGGCGCGAGGCCCAGCCAGTTGTCTACGGAGTTCCCGAGGGTGCCGTGCACCAGGACGACGGGGCGGGGGTGGGCGGTGGACGGCTTGCAGGAGTAGTTGTTCCAACCGCTGTCGGGGGACTCGGCGGCCTGAACCGCGGCGGCGGGGACCAGGGCGACCGTGGCGGTCAGCAGCAGCGCGGTCAGGGGTCTGAGCACTCGTTTCCAGGGCAGCATCGGGTGATCTCCTTGCGGCTCAAGGGAGTTGAGGCGGCTCTACGCCCTGTGATCCGGATCACGAGGATGCTGTTCACTTGTCAAGTTACGAGTGAGTAGTTCACTTGTGAAGTTACGTGCCAGTAAAAACTTCCAGCGCTAGCCAGTGGCGGTGACAGTGCCGTGGTAGTGCTACTGACGAACCATCACCAGATGGGCCTGAGAGGGCCATAGGGTGCGATGCACCCCAATCGGTCGGTCAGCACCCGCACTTCACTCTCGCCGAGCACCTCGACCCACTCCCGCACCACTTCAGCGGCCGCCTCCTCCGCGGCCCGCGTGCAGGCCCACCCCCGCTCGGTCAGCACGACCAGCCGGGCACGCGCATCATCGGGATGCGGCCGACGCTCGACATACCCCTTGCGCACCAGCTCCTCGACGAGCTGACTCGCCGCCTGCTTGGTGACCCCGAGATGGACCGCAAGGTCGGTGACCGTCGCCCCGTCGGGGGCGAGCCGCGTGAACGCGAAGCCGTGCGCGGGCCGCACCTCGAACCCGCGCGCCACGACACGGTCGTTGATGCGCCGCGTCAGGTCGGCCGCGGCGGAGAGCAGGGCGGCAGTCAGGGCGAGGGCTTCGGAGTTCTGCACGGAGGCATTGAAACACTCTTGACGAATTGGTCAAGCTGCTTGACCATGTTCCTGTAGTCAATAGTCAAGCAGCTTGACCATCTGCCCGGGAGGTCCACCCATGCCCGTCATCCGCCAGTCCGACGCCGTCACCCACGAGATCCACGGCGCCCGCTTCGTCTCGTACGCCACCCCCCGCACCGGCAGCAAGGAACTGTGCGCCTGGCGCGGTGAGATCCCGCCCGGCACCAAGGCGCCCGCACACACCGTCAACCGGGAGGAGATCCTGCACCTGCTCGACGGCGAGCTGCTGGTCACGCTCGACGGCCGTACCGACCGCATCACGGCCGGCGACACCCTGATCATCAACCCCGGCGCGACCCTCGCCGTCGAGAACCCGACCGACCGGACCGCGCTCACCTGGGTCACCACCTCCATCGGCCTGGAGGCGGAGCTGGCCGACGGCACACGCATCGTGCCGCCGTGGGCCAACTGATCCCTGTCTGAAGAGAGTTACGCCGCCAGCGTCCCCGGCATCACCGCGTGCGGGCCGAATTTCGCTCGCGCGCGGTCCGCCACCTCCTCGATGCGGCGGGCCTTCTCGTCCACCGGGTCGAAGGTGAGCTGGTAGGAGGCCTGTTCGGCGGGGCCGAGGGCCTCGGCGCGCAGGGTGACCGACCGTACCCGGGCGCGCTGGAGGCCGAGGGCCTCGTACATGTCGTACGCGGTCCGGGTGAGGGCGGCCGAGTGGGCGGTGGGTTCCTTGAGGGTGCGGGTGCGGGTGGTCGCGGTGCGGTCGGCGTAGCGCACGGTGAGGGTCAGGGTGCCGCAGACCTTCTCCAGGGCGCGCAGCCGGGCGCCCAGTTCCTCGGCGGCCGAGAGCAGGGCGCGACGGTGCCGGTCGGGGTCCAACTCATCGCGACGGAAGGGGCGTTCGGCGGCCAGGGAGCGGGAGACGGCGTTCGGTACGACCCGGCCCCGGTCGAAGCCGTTCGCCTTCTCGCGCAGCTCGCGGCCGGTCTTCGCGCCGACCAGGCGCTGGAGCGTGGACAGGGGGGCGGCGGCGACCAGGCCGAGGGTGTCGAGCCCGTACTCGCACAGGGTGCGGGCGGTCGCGGTGCCGACGCCGGGGAGCGCGGTGACGGGCAGCTCGGCGATGCCGTCCGGCCCTTCGGGCAGCTCATGGGTCACCCCGGGCCGGGCGTCGTGCAGCGCCATACGGGCCAGCATCGGGCCGGGCCCGGCGCCGATCGCACAGTCGACCCCGTGCAGGGCCAGGGAACGGACGCGGATCACCGCCGCCAGTTCGACGGCGCTGCGCCCGAAGTACCGCTCGGCGCCCCGCAGATCGGCCAGCGCCCCGTCGGGCGGCAGCGCCTCGACGACCGGCGTGAACTCCTCGAGCAACCCGATCAGCTCCGGCAGGGCCGCCTCGCGCGCCGGCGGCAGCTGGAAACGTACGCAGAGGATGGTCATCCCGCACTCCCCGGACTCTGGTGCCACAACTTCCGTACTTGTGAAGGCTCTTGACCCGCCGGACGCAGATCGGCCCACGGGTGCATTTCGTATCCGGTGGGCATCTGGATTCGCCGTCCGCCCGTCGAATCCCCGCTTCCTTCCGGCATCGGCTCCGCGAGCCGGGCCGCCACCACGTCGAGGCCGCCCTCGGCGCGCAGTTCGACCAGTTCGGCGAGGTTCCAGGCGGCGGCGCCCACCACGCTGAGGCTGCGCGGGCCGCGCCGCTGCACCACTCCGCGCACCAGCAGCAGCCAGGAGTGGAAGACGGTGTGGGCGCAGGCGTCGTGGGAGTCGTCGAAGAAGGCGAGGTCGACCAGGCCGGTGCCGTCGTCCAGGGTGGAGAAGATGACCCGCTTGCCGGACCGGATCGGCGGGGTCTGGGTCGCCGCCTTGGCGCCCGCGACCAGCACCGTCTCCCCGTGCCTGGCATCCCGCAGCCGCCGCGCGGACACCACCCCCAGTTCGTCGAGGAACGCGCGGTGGTCATCCATCAGATGGCGTGAGGTGTCCATGGACAGCACTCCCAGTTCGGCGCTGAGCCGCTCCGCCGAGGAGAGGTCGGGCAGTCCGGCCGGCACGGTCTTCCGCCCGCCGGACAGCGGGAGCTGGCCGCCGCCCGCACCGCGGGCGCCTCGGTGCAGCTCGGTCAAGTGCAGTTGCAGATCACGGCGGTTGGCCCCGAAGGAGTCCAACGCGCCGACTTGGGCCAGCCTTTGGGCGAGCGGACGGCTGGGCCGCGCCCGCTCCCAGAAGTCCAGCAGCGAGGCGTACGGCTGCCCGTCCGCGATCCGCGCCGCCTCGGCCTCGCTGATGCCGTGCACGTCGGAGAGGGCCAACCGCAGCCCCCACACCCCGGATTCAGACACCAGTTCGATACGGTGTGCGACCCCCGACACATTCACGTCCAACGGCAGGATCGGCACCCCACGCCGCCGCGCGTCCGCCAGCAGCAGCCGCTTCGGATACATCCCGGGGTCGTGCGTGAGCAGCCCGGCATAGAAAGCGGCCGGGTGGTGCGCCTTCAGCCACGCCGACTGGTAGGTCGGTACGGCGAAGGCGACGGCGTGCGCCTTGCAGAAGCCGTACGAGCCGAAGGCCTCGACGATCTCCCAGGTCCGCTGAATCGTTTCCGCGTCATAGCCCTTCGCCGCCGCGCCCTGGGCGAACCACACCTTGATCCGCCCCTGCGACTCCGGGTCGGACAGCCCGCGCCGCACCCGGTCCGCCTCGGCCCGTCCGCAGCCGGTCATGATGTCGACGATGTGGATGATCTGCTCATGGAAGACGACCACTCCGTACGTCTCCCGCAGCGGCCCTTCCAGATCCCGGTGCGGATAGCGGATCGGCGCCCGCCCGTGCCGCGCCTCGATGAACGGCCGGACCATGTCGGCGGCCACCGGCCCCGGCCGGAAGAGGGAGATGTCGACCACGAGATCGTGGAAGGTGGCCGGCTGAAGCCGCCCCACCAGGTCCCGCTGCCCCGGCGACTCGATCTGGAAGCAGCCCAACGTCTCGGTGGAGCGGATGAGTTGATACGTCGCCGGGTCGCCGTCCCCCCGTTCGAAGTCGAGCGCGTCCAGGTCGACCCGCTCCCCCGTCGTCCGCTCCACCTCCGCGACCGCGTGCGCCATCGCCGACTGCATCCGCACCCCGAGCACATCGAGCTTGAGCAGCCCGAGGTCCTCGACGTCCTCCTTGTCGAACTGCGACATGGGGAAGCCCTCGCCGCTGGTGGGCATGACCGGCGTACGGCTGAGCAGGGACGCGTCGGACAGGAGCACTCCGCAGGGGTGCATGGCGATCCCGCGCGGGAGGGCGTCGAGGGCCTCGGTCAGCTCCCAGAGCCTGCCGTACTTCTCCTTCTCGCCCGCGAGTTGGCGCAGTTCCGGCAACTCCTCCAGGGCCGCGCGGGCGTCCCGGGCGCGGATGTGCGGGAAGGACTTGGCGATGCGGTCGATGTCGGCCGGGTCCATGGAGAGGGCGGCGCCGACGTCCCGGATCGCGTGCCGGACGCGGTAGGTCTCCGGCATGGAGACGGTCGCGACCCGTTCGGTGCCGAACCGGCCGATGATCTCGCGGTAGACCTCCAGCCGGCGCGCGGACTCCACGTCGATGTCGATGTCGGGCAGTACCAGCCGGCGTTTGGACAGGAAGCGCTCCATCAGCAGCCCGTGCTCGACGGGGTCGGCGTGGGCGATGCCGAGGAGGTGGTTGACGAGGGAGCCGGCGCCGGAGCCGCGCGCGGCGACCCGGATGCCCATCTTCTTCACGTCGTCCACGACTTGAGCCACCGTCAGGAAGTAGGAGGCGAAGCCGTGGTGGGCGATGATGTCCAGTTCCTCGTGCATCCGCTCCCAGTAGGCACGCCGTTGGTCGTAGCCGTGCAGCACCATGCCCGCCGCTGCCCGGGAGGCCAGCGCGCGCTGTGCGGTGCGGCGGCCGGCGCCGACGAGGTGCGGTTCGGGGAAGTGGACGGTGCCGATGCCGAGGTCGTCCTCGGGGTCGACCAGGCATTCGGCGGCGGTGGCCTGCGTCTGCTCCAGCAGGCGGAGCGCGGTGTCGCGCCGGAAGCCCGCGGCCTCGACGATCCGCTCGGCCGCCTCGCGCATGACACCCGCGTCCTTGAGCCAGGCCTCCCCCGAGTCCAGCCCCTTGGCGGGGTCGACGGGGACGAGACGGCGGGCGGCGTCCAGGACGTCGGCGACCGGACCGAGGCCGGGGTCGGCATAGCGGACGGCATTGCTGAGCACGGGCCGGATTCGCTGCTCGGCGGCGAAGCCGATGGTGCGGGCGGCCAGCCGCAGGGAGCCGGGGCCGGTGCCCGTGCGGTCGTGCCAGACGGCTTCGAGGCGCAGGGCGTCGCCGTAGGCCTCCCGCCAGGGGGTGAGGAGCCTCGCCGCCCGGTCGGGGCGTCCCGCGGCGAGCGCGCGGCCGACGTCGGAGTCGGGGCCGAGCAGGACGGTCAGGCCCTCGGCGGGGACGGCGGCCCAGGACAGCAGGGGGGCGTCCTCGGCGGTGTGGGCGGCGGTGACGAGACGGCACAGGCCGGCCCAGCCGCGGGCGCCGTCCCGGGCGAGGAAGGTCACCCGCGGTGTCGACTCGTCGATGAAGGCACCGCCGCGGACCGGGGTGCGGCGCTTTTGTCGACGTACGGACTCCTGCTCCTCCACCGCCAGGTTCACGCCGAACAGCGGACGGACGCCCGCCTTGGCGCAGGCCTTGGCGAAGCGGACCGTGCCGCCGAGGGTGTCGCGGTCGGTGAGGGCGAGGGCGTCCATGTGCCGTTCGGAGGCGCGCTCGGCCAGCCGCTCCGGATGGGAAGCGCCGTAGCGCAGGGAGAACCCGGAGACGGTGTGCAGATGGGTGAAGCCAGGCATCCGCACCTCCCGCTATCGAACATCAGTTCCCGACTGCCTCACCCCCACCATAGACCAAAACCCGAACGTCTGTGCGATTACCCTTGGAGCGTCCCTCACCTGCGGAAACGGCTACTCGGACTCGGAAGCGTCCGTCTCGGCGGGTTCCCCGGCGTCCCCGGCGGTCGCCTGGGCGGTGGGGCCGGGCGTCGTGCGCTGCGCGGTCTCCAGGGCGTGCAGCCGGCGCTTGATGTCGCGGAGCTCGGTCAGGAGGGTGTCGGGGCGGTTGATCCTGGTCACGGGATGCTCCTGTTCGTGGTGGGTGTCACGGTCAGCTGGACCTGTTCCTCGCCCGCGTCGTTGCCCGGGGTGACCTCGATCCCGGTGATCCGTACGTCGAACTGGGTGCCCTCGGGGAAGAAGACGTCCTTGATGACGACGGTGGCGTCGTCGCCCACCTGGTAGGAGCCGAGCACCGGGTCCAGGTCGGCCCGCACGGTCAGCTCGGGCAGGACCACGGGGGCCGAGACGGCGGCGAGGGCCGAGCGGGCCTGGGAGGCCAGGAGGGCCGGGTCGGTGAGATGGACGTAGGAGACCTCGGTCTCGGTGAGCGGGCGTCCGGTGGCGCGGTCCTCGGCGACCGCGACGAGCTGGCTGTTCTCCCCCTCGCCCTGCTCGCCGAGGGCGAAGACCCGGCTCGCGGTGGAGGCGCCGTCGACCGGCCAGGTGTAGCCGGTCAGGTTGGCCCCGTACTCCCACACGTGCGGGGTGCCCTGCTGGCCGAGGTGCGGGGTGCCGACGCGCAGCCGGTGGACGGGGCGGCCGTCGGTGCCGTACGCCATGTCGAAGACGAAGTCGGGGCCGTCCTCCAGGCTCGCCAGCTCGCGCAGGGCCTCGCCGGTGCTCTTGAGGTCGCTGCCGCGGTAGACGAGCGTGCGGATGATGCCGGAGCCGGCCGTGGACTCGGGGCGCACCCGGATGTCGCCGCCGGGGTGCGCCTGGGCGGTGGCGACGAGGGCGCGGGCGATGTCGGACTGGTCGCGGTCGATGAAGGGTACGTCGGCCGCGGACAGGTCGGTGGCGTCCGGGTCGAAGTCGGCGGGCAGGACCCGGCGGTGGTCGAAGTAGGAGAGGAAACCGGCCGCCCCGATCTCCAGGTGCTGGTCGGCGGAGGTGTACTTGACGGTCCAGATCATCCCGCCCCATACGAGCACTCCGTCCCGCTCGACGTAGAGGGCGGTGCGTCCGGGCTCGGTGAGTTCCCGGGGGCGGTGCACGGTGACGCGCGGGTCGCCCAGGGGCAACCGGGCGCGGAACTCGCCCGCCTCGTTGAGTTCGCTGCTGAACGTGACGTCGTACAGCGGGAGTTCGTCGGTGACGGCGCCGGTGGTGAGGTCGGCGGTGTAGTAGGTGTAGCGGGTCGGGGTGCGGGTCACTGGTCCACCAGCCAGGTGGTGTTGAGGTAGATCAACTGGGTGGCCGGCAACTGGACGCCCTGAGCGAACAGCACCACGGTGCCGTCGGTGCGGAGCATGAGTTCGAGCCCTCGTGTCACACCGCCCAGCGCGGTGTACCAGTGGTGCCCCATCGCCGGGCGGAAACCGGCCGGGACGGCGGTCATGGAGATGGCGTTGGTCGAGAGGGCGACGGCGGTCTGCAGGGCGCCGCGCATGTGGACGGTGGCGCCGATCCGGCGTACGGCCGGTGTCTCGTTGTTGTACACGTTCCAGTTGGGAAGCAGGGGGAGGGTGACCCAGCCGGTGTCGTCGTTGACCGCCTGCCAGCCCGCCGAACTGTCGTACCACTCCAGATGGTTGGTGTCCCAGCGGTGGATGTACATGCCGGTGTAGGGGTATGTGGGCCGGTTGGCCGCGCCCCAGACCCGCAGGATGCCGCCGGCGGCCGTGGTCCAGGGGCGCAGGTCCTCGATGCTGGCGTTGGCGACGGACGTGGCGTTCCTCGGGATCCTGATCCGGGCGAGCGGGATGTGGTCGCCGGTCACCGCGGGGTCGGTGGGGGTGGCGGCGGCCGTTCCTTTGACGAGTTCGACGGTCATGGCGGTGGTGGCGTCGCCGTACTGTTCGTCCCGCTGCCGGGCGATGACCAGGTCGTTGCGCGGGTTGGCCGAGTCGGCGGGGTGCGTGCCGAGCACGTCGAGGGTCTTCTCCTGGTCGAGCGTGACGAGGTAGGCGCCGGCCGCGGTGGCCCGCGTCCCCTGGATCACGCCCTGGAAGGGCGCCACGGTGACCTTGCCGGACACCGTGGTGGTGGCCTGGACCCGGCCGGGGTCGCCGGTGGCCGCGCGGATGCCGCTGCGGGCCTGGACCGGTCCGGCCCCGGGTGCGGCGAGCACGCCGGTCGCGAGCCGGGCGTCCTCGGCGTCGATGACACCGCCGGCTACCCAGGCGGAGTCGCGTTCTGGAGTGGGCGTACTCATGCGGGTGCCTCTTCTGCTCGCGGAGTCAGGGGACGGGGAACGCCATCACGCGCAGACCGGTGTAGTGCGCGTCGGGCGAGAACACGGACGCGGTGCCGGTCGTGACGCCGCCGCCCCGGGCGACGAACTGCGTCAGCACCAGCGGCGTGTTCGCGGGCAGCAGTCGGTGGCCGCTCGCGACGCTGGTGCTGATCCGCGTGGCGCCGCCGTGGAAGCAGGCGAGGGAGTAGGGCGTCCCGTCCTGCCCGCGCACCACGTGGTCCCATCGCTCGTCGGCGCCCGAGGTCGACGCGGTCAACTGCCCCGTGATCAGGAGCAGTCGGGGATAGGGCGCGGCCGGCACGGTCACCTGGTTGAAGGTGTAGCCGGTGGCCCCCGCCGAACCGCTGGTCAGCGGCCAGCCGTTGTCGGCCGGGCCGAAGAACTGGACCGCGCCGGTGACCGCGGGCCGCCACTCGGTGCCGGTCCGTACGAGGTCGAGCCTGGTCTCCAGGTCGTGCAGCCGCTGCCCGGGGTAGCCGTCGGCCGGGAGCGACTCGTGGGCCTGGAGGGGCAGCACTCCGCCGGCGGCGACGGTGAACACACGCAGGTCCTTGATGTCACCTCGGGCGATCGACCCCGCGTTCGCCCGGACGGTGATCGCGGCGAGCGGGATGCAGTCGTCGCGCACCGTGGGCGCGACCGGCGTCACCGCGGGGGCCCCGGCCACCACATGGACGAGCATGCCGTCGCTCGCGTCGCCGTACTGCCGGTCGGTCTGCTGGGCCACGACGAGGGCGATGCGGGGGTTTGACGAGTGGGCCGGGGCCGCGGTCAGCACGTCGAGGTGCTTCTGCTTGGCGAGCGTGATCAGATACGCGCCCGCCGCGGTGCTCCGGGTGCCCTGCACGACGCCTTGGAACGGGCGCACGGTCACTTCGCGGGACGGCGTGGCGGTCGCCTCGACGGCGCCCGGGCTGCCGGGGCCCGGCTTGATTCCCGTACGGGCGGCGATCGGGTTGCCGGGGTCGGCGGACGCGGCGGCGAGCACACCGGTGGCGAGCCGGGCGTCCTCGGCGTCGACGACACTGCCCGAGAGCCATCCGGAGTGACGTTCGAATTCGTCTTCAGCCATGCGGGTGCGTTCCTTCTGTAGCTCTTCTGGTGGGCGGGGTCAGAGCCAGGCGTCGCGCCATTCGGCGGTCAGCCGGGCGGCCGGGGCGTAGTCGCGGGCGCGGAAGAGCACGGGCGTCGAGCCCGGCCGGAGCGGGAACCAGTCCGAGCCGGGCCGCAGCGCGGAGCGGCGGGAGGCGGTGCCCTGGAGGAGGACCGAGCGCGCGTCGGTGTCGATGACCAGGAACTCGCCTTCCTGGAGGGTGAGTTCGAAGGCGAGTTCCTCGCCGGTCGAGGTGTTGGTGATCACCGGCTGGACGCAGGGCCCGCCGATCCGCCACACGGGCGAGGTGGGGACGGTGCCCTGGTTCTCCAGCAGCAGCCGGCCGCCGGAGGAGCCCGATCCGAAGTCCAGGGGGAAGGTGAGCGGAAAGGCGACGCCACCGCTGGAGGAGGGCAGCGGGCAGGTACTGGTGTTGAGCCCGTACGAGTACCGCAGCGGATCCGGCGCGGTCATGGTCAGGGAGAACTCGAAGCCGGACTTGCGGTCGACGATCTTCGTCTCGGCGGTGAGCCTGACCAACGCCCGCCGGGTGCGGTGCGGTTCGGTGACGACGAGCGGCGTGAGCGTACCGCCGTCGGCGAGTACGGCCGCCAGCCGGTCCTTGGCCGCTTCGCGGGCCGCCCGGTCGGGGACCACGGCGGTGCCCTCCAGGGTGATCACGCGGGGTCCGCGGTAGGAGGGGGCGTCGAACGCCCCGTGCCGCTCGGGCCGGTCGGTCAGGGTGAGCCGGACGGGCGGGGTGCCGGCCCAGCCCTGCTCGCTGGTGACCCACCATTCGACGCCGGAGTCGTCGACGGTGTTCCCCGCCCAGCCGTCCACCTCGAACACCGGCTGCTGGAGCTGCCGCCCGCTCATCGCTTGGCCGCCCAGGCGAGTTCACGGGCGGTGATACGGCCGATCTCGTACTCGGACTGTCCGGGACGGGGGTGGACGTTGACGGTGACCGCGGAGGCCGCGGAGGCGCCCCCGACACCGGACCCCGAGCGGGCGGCAGTGCCGGTGAGACCGTAGCCGGGGCCGATGACACTGCGCGCGGTGGCGGTGGCGAGCCGCCCGGCGGCCCCCGCCACTCGGTTCCCGGCGCCTTCCATGCCCAGCGCGAGACCTTCGCCGACGTCACCGCCGAAGCCCATCATCACCTTGGACGGCGACGAGATGCCGAGGATGCTGCGGATGGGCCCGGGAATGGTGTTGATGATGAAGTTCTTCACGGTGTTGAGAAGGGCCGAGGCCGAGTTCTTGATGCCGTTGATCAGCCCCATGACGAGGTCGCCGCCCAAACCCATCAGCCGGTCGGG
Source organism: Streptomyces sp. GESEQ-4 (assembly GCF_017948455.1). Taxonomy (GTDB): domain Bacteria; phylum Actinomycetota; class Actinomycetes; order Streptomycetales; family Streptomycetaceae; genus Streptomyces. Next base: position 67,997 of record NZ_JAFFSU010000007.1, on the reverse strand, counting down.
CAGTTCGGCGAAGAAGCCCCAGATCTTCCCGGGTACCCCCCGCAGAAAATCAACTACGGCGTTCCACTTGTCGACGATCCAGTCCCGCACCGACCCGACCGCCTCTTTGATCCGGTCCCAGTGCTTCACGATCGCCAGCACGGCGATCCCCACCGGCCCGGTGAGAATCGCCACGAGCAACGGCCAGTTGGCCTTCAGCCAATTGACCACGCTCTTCCCGGCATCGATCAGCCAATTGATGGCGACCGACGCCCCTTTCATGACCGTCCCCACCACCTGCCCGATAATCTTGAACGCCGCCTGAACGACGGCCTGCACGGTCTTCGACTGCATCGCCATCTCGACGAGCTTGGTGATGAGCGGCAGGACGAGAGCGAGAATCGCCCCGAGGATGTTGGCTTTCATGGCGGTGTTGAGCCCGCGCTGGGCGGTGGTGGCGGTTCGCAGCCCCTGACTGAACCGCGAGAACAACCCACCCCCCGACGCCGCACTCCGCCCCGCCCGCTGGACATCGGCGGAGGCCCGGGTGGCGGCGGTCCGTACCTGGTTGAGGCCACCGCTCGCCTGGGTGGCAGCGGTCCGCAGCCGGCCGGTGGCGGTACTCGCTTGTGTCGCGGCACTCCTGAGCCGGTTCACCGAACCGGTGGTGCCGGTCGCTGCGGTCCGCAGCCGGTTTCCGGCCGTACTCGTCTGGGTCAGGGCGGTCCGGAAGCGAGTGAGCGCGCCGGTGGCCTGGACCAGTGCGGTTCTCATCTCTGCAACTCCCGCTCGATCCCGCTTATCTGACTGGAAAACGACTTCATCTCGGGGGCGGCCAACTCCACCAGGCGGACGAACCTCACGATGGTCGCCCTGAGTTGCTTCTCCTGGCGCTCCAACTGTTGGACGTTCGGTATGTCCTTACCGCCCTGCCGCTTCTTGGTCTGGTCCGTCGCCGCATCTTTCGAACCTGTCAGCTTCTCGATCCGGTTCTTCGCCCAAGCCGCGCTCTTCTCAAGTTTGACGAGGTCTCTTCGCATCCGGGGCAGACCCGGTTCCTGGTTGAGCAGTTCACGGATCTTGTTCGCTTTGGCGTGGGCGCCGTCCACCTGCTGCTGCATGGCGCCGACGCTCTTCTTCGTCGCCTCTTCGAGGTCCCTGATCCGCTTGAGCATGTTCACCGGGTCGACCATGTCCATGACGGCCTTTTTGGTGTCCGTCTGGCCGGCCAGGTTCAGCGCCTTCAACTGCTCGACCGTGCGCTTGGTCTCCATCCTGTTGAGCGCAAAGTCCTTCAAGATCGCGTCGACCTTGATCACGTCAGCCTGGAGGGCCAGGAAGTTCCCTTCGACCTTGACGAGGTTCCCTGCCAGGTTCAGCCCGGTGAGCTCCGGCTTCACGCCCGTGACCGGCACAGTGTCGGCGACCCATTTGGCGTCCACGGGTTTCTGCGCGGCGTCCTGCTGCGCCTTCCAGGCGGCGATCTCGCCTTGAACCGCCTCCTTGAACTCCGTCGGAACACGCGAGGCGTCCGCGAACTGTGCCTTGAAGCGCGCGGCGAAATTCTCCGTGCCCTCCAGGGTCGAGACCCGAGCGGTCAGCCTCTCGACCAGGACCTTGATGTCCTCAGCCACGCACTGGCTCCTCTCAACTCGGTGAACTCAGGAAGGCCACGATCTGCGCTGCCGACGCCCCTTGCTCCGCAGTCGGCCGAGGTTCCTGCTCAGGGTCCTCGGAACTGCCGTCCCCCGGTCGCGGCACCGGCTCCGGATAAGGCGCCGGCTCCGTGTCCTCGTCCCGGTTGGCTGTCGCGAACATCCAGTTGGCGACCGCGAGCTGGTCGACGACAGCCGCCAGCAGATGGTCCGTGACCGACCAGTCCGCCTGTTCGCCATGGACCGCGCGGGCGAAGGACGAGTCGGCGGGCAGGTGTTCCGTCAGGACGCGCAGGCGGCGGGAGGAGAGGCGGCCCCGGTGCCAGTCGAGGAGGTCGACACCGTAGTGGCGGAGCAGGTCCGCCTCCAGGGCCTCGGCGTGCTCGTCGACCAGCGCGCCGAGGCTCAGCCTTCCCCCAGCGTCATGCCCGTCTCGCTGCCGTACGCCTCCAGGATCGCGGAGACGTCCTGGACGCTGATGTCGTACTTGCCCAGCCGCTCGAACTGCTCGGGCCCGAGCAGCAGCGCCAGCAGGCCGTCGATGTCGTTGTCGTCCAGCGCCGCGATCTGCTTGGCGATGCTGCGCGGGAACTCGGTCGGCAGGTGGAACACATCGCTGTCCACCTCGAACTCCCAGTCCTTCCCGAGGGTTTCGAGACGCTGGGCACGGGCGGCGTTGACATTGAAACGGGCCATGGCGCGTAGGGCTCCTAGCTGGAAAGAACTGGAAGGAAGGGGAATCGGTCAGGCCGCGCTGAAGCTCGGGTCCTTCATCAGGAACGTCGCCAGCGGCGCGTCGTCCACCGTCGCCAGCGCCGTGAAGGTGACGCCCAGCTTCACGGGGGCCGTGCGGACGAGGGCGATCTCCTCCGTCTCGGTGACCTGGCCACGGGCGACGATCATGCGATACGTCACCTCGTCCCCGTCGGTGAACTCCAGCCCGAGCATCCGCTCGTCGAACTTCGGCTCGGCCGCCATCTCGTACTTGTAGAGGCCGGACCCGGTCGCCGTCTCCGTCACCTTCCCGCCGCCGAAGAAGAAGGGCAGGGTGTCCTCGTTCAGCTGAAGCAGCTGGAACTTGAAGCTGAGGTCGCGGTCGGAGTAGACGAACCTCGCCGAGCTGACGCTCTGCCAGGTGTCCACGGGGTCCAGCTTGTCCTTCTTGGAGATCTTCACCCCGTCGGTGGTGGTGTAGCCGAGGTCCTTCCACCCGGCACCCCACGCCGCACCGGTGTCGGCGGGCGGTGCGGTGGCGAGCGGGGCGATCAGGACCCGGCCACTGCCCGCGACCCGGATCTCCTTGGCGTTCGTTCCGGCCATCACTGCTCCTTGGTGGGAGTTGGACATGACGTGCTGCGGCCTGCGGTGCGCACCAGGCGCGCACCAGGCGCTGAGGGGACGTACGAGGGAACCGGCTCAGGCCGGGCGGACCACCAGCCGGGTGGTCGAGACATAGCGGTTGGCGGTGGCGTGCCGATAGTCGGGCAGCCAGCGCGGCCCGTCCTCCTCGACGACGTCCACGACGGTCGCCGCACCGTGCACCGCTCCCCTGAGCTGGAGCATCAGAGCGCGGGCGACGAGGGAGACGGTGTGGGCCGCGGCCTTGGAAGGGCCGTACACCTCGAGATCGACCAGTGGATTGTCGAGCCGGGGATCCTCCGCCCAGGCCCCGCCGACCCGGGAGACCAGCACGGCACGCTGCGAGCCGTCGAACCCGGAGGGCGGCTGGACGTCCACCAGGACGCCGGCCAGCTCACTACGGTCCTTCAGGAGATCGACGACCAGCTGCTCCACGTCCGGAAAGGTGACGTACGGCTCGCTCATCCCCGGAGCTCCGGCTCGCCGTCCCGCTCAGCCTCGAACTCGGCCTCGGCTTCCGCCTCAGCCTCCGGCACGGGCCGCGCGATCACACCGAGCACTCCGCGCGCGGTCGGGTCGTCGACCTCGACGACATCCCCCGGCTCATGCCCGTTCCACCAGTAGGTCAGCTGGATTTTCTGCACAGCGCTTTCCCCCGAGCGTTCGGCTGTACGGCTGTGAAGGAACTGACGGAGGATCAACTTCCGCTGTGGTCAACAACGTTGAGGTCCCCCGGAGCCCCAAATGTAACGGGCACCCCAAGCACAGCGTGAGCCACAGAAGATCTCGAACAGATAACGATGATGAAGAACGTGTGTACGGCACCCATTCGGCCGCACCCCACCTGCGGAAACGCCCACCCCCTCGGACCGTGGGGGCATGACACGGAACAGCTTCCTCTCCGAGGTGAAGGACGCCGTCACCCCAAGAGCCACCCTGCTGGTCATCGGGGTGATCGCCCTCCAACTGCTGTTCATCGCCTCCTACGTAGGCGCACTGCACGACCCGAAGCCCAAGGACGTGCCCTTCGGGGTGGTCGCACCCCAGGTCGCGGCCGAGCAGGCGGTGACCCGGCTGGAGCGGCTGCCCGGCTCACCCCTGGACCCGCGCGCGGTGGCCGACGCGGCGACGGCGCGCGAGCAGATCCTGAACCGGGACATCGACGGGGCGCTGATCATCGACCCGGCGGGGACGACGGACACGCTCCTGGTCGCGACCGGCGGCGGCACTGTCCTCGCCACCGCCCTGGAGACGATCACCACCACCCTGGAGAAGGCCGAGCAGCGCACGGTCAGGGTCGTCGACGTGGCCCCCGCCTCGCCCCAGGACTTCGACGGGCTGTCGTCCTTCTACCTCGTCGTCGGCTGGTGCGTCGGCGGCTATCTGTGCGCCTCGATCCTGGCGATCAGCTCCGGCGCCCGGCCCGCCAACCCGCGCCGCGCGGCGATCCGGCTGGTCGTCATGGCGCTGGTGTCGATCGTCGGAGGGCTCGGCGGAGCGGTCGTCGTCGGGCCGATCCTGGGCGCCCTGCCCGGGAGCGTGGCCGCCCTCTGGGGGCTCGGCGCGCTGATCACGTTCGCCGTGGGGGCCGCCACGCTCGCGCTCCAGGGCGTCTTCGGGATCGTCGGCGTCGGCCTCGCGATCCTCATCGTGGTGATCGCGGGCAACCCGAGCGCGGGCGGCGCCTTCCCGCTGCCGATGCTGCCGCCCTTCTGGCAGGCGATCGGCCCTGCCCTGCCGCCGGGCGCGGGGACGTGGGCGGCGCGCTCCATCGCCTACTTCAAGGGCAACGACACGACGGCATCGCTGCTGGTGCTGTCGGCGTGGGCGGCGGCCGGCATCGCGATCACGATGGCCGCGGCGACGTTCCGCCGGAGGCGGGCGGCAGGCTGACGCAGAAGCCATTGTCAGTCCCGTCTGCCAGCCTGGACACATGCTTCGCACACTCGCCGTCGAGAACTACCGGTCCCTGCGTCGCCTGATCGTGCCCCTGGACAGACTGAACGTGATCACGGGAGCGAACGGCACGGGCAAGTCCAGCCTGTACCGCGCCCTGCGGCTGCTGGCCGAGGCCGCGCGCGGCGGCGCGGTCGCGGCTCTCGCGCGCGAGGGCGGGCTGCCGTCGGTGCTGTGGGCGGGACCCGAGAAGACCAGCCCGGTCAGCCTGCAACTGGGCTTCTCGGGAGACGAGTTCGGATATGCGATGGACTTCGGGTATCCGGTCCCGGCAGGCCCGCCGTCCATGTTCGACGTCGACCCGGAGATCAAGCGCGAGTGCATCTGGAGCGGGCCGGTGCTGCGCCCCGCCGCCGTCCTCTCGGACCGCGCGGGGGCGGCCGTCAAGGTGCGCGGCGCGGGCGGCGGCTGGTCCCGGGTGCACGGGACGCTACGGCCGTACGACAGCATGCTCGGCGAAATGGCCGACCCCCAGCACGCGCCGGACGTACTGGCGGTACGCGAACTCATCAGATCCTGGCGGTTCTACGACCACGTCCGCACCGACGCCCACGCCCCGGCCCGCGCCGCCGTGATCGGCACCCGCACGCCGGTGCTCAGCGGCGACGGCTCCGACCTGGCGGCGGCTCTCCAGACGATCCGCGAGGTCGGTCACCACGAGGCGCTGGACGAGGCGGTCGACGCGGCCTTCCCCGGCAGCCGCGTCGAGGTCATGAACCACGGCGGCCGCTTCGAACTCGCCCTGCGCCAACACGGACTGCTGCGCCCGCTCACCGCGGCCGAACTGTCCGACGGCACCCTGCGCTATCTCCTCTGGGCCGCCGCACTGCTCACCCCCCGGCCACCGTCCCTCCTGGTCCTCAACGAGCCCGAGACCAGCCTCCACCCCGACCTGATCCCCCCACTCGCCGACCTGATCCTCACCGCGACGAAGGACATCCAGATCATCGTCGTCACCCACGCAAGACCACTGGCCGACGCCTTGACCAAGGGCGCGATACGCCATCGCCTGGACGTCAACTCCATAGAGCTGATCAAGGAGTTCGGACAGACGGAGGTGGCGGGCCGAGAGGGCCCACTGGACGAACCGCTGTGGTACTGGCCCAAGCGGTGACGCTCCGCTGGATGTGCCGCGATCTGTCGTCGGTTGTCTGCGGCACCATCGTGGCTGGTCGCGCAGTTCCCCGCGCCCCTTAGGGCGCGAAAGTCCCGCCCCTCGAACAAGGGGCGGGACTTCACGGCGCTACAAAAAACGTCAGCCGATCTCCGTGCCCGTGGCAGACAGCGCCTCGGTCACCGGCTGGAAGAACGTCTCCCCGCCGGACGTGCAGTCACCGCTGCCGCCGGACGTGAGGCCGATCGCCTGGTCGCCGGAGAACAGCGAGCCGCCGCTGTCACCGGGCTCGGCGCAGACGTCGGTCTGGATCAGGCCGTTGACGATGTCGCCGCTGCCGTAGTTCACGGTGGCGTCCAGGCCGGTGACCGTGCCGTCGTGCACCTGCGTGGTCGAGCCGCTGCGGGTGACCTCCATGCCGACGGTGGCCTCGGAAGCGCCCGCGATGGCCTGCGTGGAGCCGTTGTAGAGGTTGACCTCGCTCGGGTGCTCGACGTCGGCCGAGTACTTGACCAGGCCGTAGTCGTTGTCCGGGAAGCTGGAGACCTCGTTGGCGCCCAGCTCGTTGCCGTCCGAGTCCTGCCAGTTCGTGATGCCCTCGGTGCAGTGACCGGCGGTCAGGAAGAACGGCTCGCCGCCCTTGACGACGTTGAAGCCGAGCGAGCAGCGCCCGCTGCCGTCGGTGATGGCGTCACCGCCCGCGATGAAGGGCTTGAACTCACCCTTGGTGCGCTTGAGTTCCGCCTTGGCGCCGAGCCCGTCGACGACCTTGGTCAGCTTGGCCCACTCGGCCTTGGAGACCGTGCGGTCGGCGGTGACGACGACCTTGTTGGTGGCCGGGTCGGTCATCCAGGAGGTGCCCGGGATGGTCGCGTCCTGCTTCAGGGTGGTCCGGGCGCTCTTGAGCTCGGCGAGGGAGTTCGCCACGACTCTGGCCTTGGCGCCGGCCTCCTCGACGGTCTGCGCGGCGGCCTCGTCGAGCACGTTGACGACGAGGCTCTTCGCCTGCGCGTCGTAGTAGGTGCCGGCCGCGTCGGTGCCGAGCGTCTTGCCCAGCGTCGAGGCGAGCTTTCCGGCCGCGGTGACCGAGAGCGTCTCGGGCGCGGAGTTCTCCGTGCTCTCGCTGGCGTTCGCAGTCTGCAAGGTGACACCCGCGGCTACGAGTGCGGCGATGCCCGCACCTGCCACGGCGGCACGCCGCTTGGGTATGCGTCGGTGCTTCAACTTACGTCCTCCTGTGGGGGGTCGGTCCGACAGGCTGTGGGGGCCTGGCGAACCGGAAGGCGTACGGCACGGGGGACGACGTACAGCAAAAAGCGCCGCGTCCGTGCCGGTTGAACAAGGTTCACTATCCCGAGGCTTACAGGGGGCACACAAGGTCGACTTCCGGACGCGCGTAGAACGCGGTTGCACGCCCCTTCGTCTTGACCGTGCACAGTCACCCCTGGTGTGTTCGCGCTGCAAACACTACGAGCGGGTAATTCATGTGCTGTCTGTGAGGACTAGTCCTGTCTTGAAATCGACCCTCCAGGGTCGGGATCCAAGCGCGTTTCGGCGGGCGGCAGTTGTTCCTGCGCCGGCGGCGGGGCCATCGCGGGGGCCGACGGCGCCTGTCCCGGCGCCTTCTCCAGGAAGCGCAGCAGTTCCACCGGGATGGGCAGCACGAGCGTTGAGTTCTTCTCGGCGGCGACCGCCATCACCGTCTGGAGCAGCCGCAGTTGCAGGGCGGAAGGCGTGGCCTCCATCTGCTGGGCGGCCTCGGCGAGCTTCTTGGACGCCTGGAGCTCGGCGTCGGCGTTGATGACCCGGGCCCGCCGCTCCCGGTCGGCCTCCGCCTGCCGGGCCATGGAGCGCTTCATGGTCTCGGGCAGCGACACATCCTTGATCTCGACGCGGTCGATCTGCACGCCCCAGCCGATCGCCGGGCTGTCGATCATCAACTCCAGGCCCTGGTTGAGCTTTTCGCGGTTGGAGAGCAGATCGTCCAGGTCGCTCTTGCCGATGATGGAGCGCAGCGAGGTCTGCGCCATCTGTGAGACCGCGAAGCGGTAGTCCTCGACCTGCACGATGGCATCGGCCGCGTCGACGACCTTGAAGTAGACGACGGCGTCCACCCGCACCGTGACGTTGTCCCGGGTGATGCCCTCCTGCGCGGGCACGGGCATCGTCACGATCTGCAGGTTGACCTTGCGGAGCTTGTCCACGAACGGAACGATCATCGTGAACCCGGGCCCGCGCACATCGGATTTCAGCCTGCCGAGCCGGAACACCACCCCGCGTTCGTACTGTTTGACGACCCGCGCCGCCGACATCACGTACACCGCTCCGACCGACGCGAGCGAGACGCCCGCCGCCACCAGCTCCTCGACCATCACGGCCCCCAGGGTCCGAATCGGGCGCACAAGGTGTGTACTTCGACGGTAATCCGGGATGTTCGCGTTGGGGAGACGGAGGACGCAGGTGGTCGACGGCGTACGGATGCGGGACGGCCGATGGCTGACGGTGGCGGAGCGAGGAGATCCGGACGGCACGCCGGTGGTGCTGCTGCATGGCACCCCGGGCAGCCGCCGGGGCACGGTGCCGGAGGACGTCCTCACCGCGCGCCCCGGCACGCGGTTCATCTTCTACGACCGTCCCGGCTACGGCGATTCGGACCGCCGGCCGGGACGCCGGGTGGCCGACGCGGCCCGGGACGTGGCCAGGCTGGCGGACGCTCTCAAGCTCGACCGGTTCGCCGTCCTCGGCCACTCGGGCGGCGCCCCGCACGCGCTGGCCTGCGCCGCGCTGCTGCCGGCGCGGGTGCGGCGTACGGCGGCGCTCGGGTGCCCCGCACCGCCGAACACCGCTGGACTGAGCTGGTTCGAGGGCATGGCCCTCTCGAAGGTCGAGGACTTCACCCGAGCCCTCACCGATCCGCTGGACCACGCCGACCGGCTGGCCGCGCGCGCCGCCGCCATCCGCAGCGATCCGGCCCAGCTGCTGGTCTCCATCCGCGACGGGCTCACCGACTCCGACCGGCGGATCATCTCGGACCCGGCCATCGGCGACATGCTGCTGCGGGACTACCGCGAGTCGCTGCGCACCTCGGCGTACGGCTGGCTCGACGACGACCTCGCCCTGCTCAGCAGCTGGGGCTTCGACCCGGCGGCCATCACCCGCCCGGTGCTGCTCTGGCACGGCGCCCTCGACACCTTCTCCCCCGTGGGCCACTTCAAGTGGCTCGCGGACCGCATCCCCCGGGCCCGCCCCGTCCTGGACCCGGACGCCGGTCACTTCGGAGCGCTGAAGGCCCTGCCCGCCGTACTGGACTGGCTGTGCGCCACACCGGAGTCCAGGGCGTCGTGATCCTGTGGGCCCGGGCTCCACTCCAACTGCCGTTCCTCTCCCGCATGTTCCCTGCACGACGGCGAGCCCCCGCACGCGGGTGCGTGCGGGGGCTCGCCTGCTGCCGGCTGCAGGTGGTGCCATGGGAGTGCGGTGGTGCGAGGCGGCTGGGTGTATCCGCCGGGCGGTCTAGTAGACGCTGACGCCGTAGGCGCTCAGGGCCTCCGTGACCGGCTGGAAGAAGGTCGTGCCGCCGGAGGAGCAGTTGCCGCTGCCGCCGGAGGTCAGACCGTACGCGGTGCCGTTGCTGCCGTAGAGCGAACCGCCGGAGTCGCCGGGTTCGGCGCAGACGGTGGTCTGGATCAGGCCGCCGACGACGTCGCCGCCGCCGTAGTTGACGCTCACATTGAGGGCGGTGACCCGGCCGCTGTGCGTACCGGTGGTGGAGCCGTCGCGGATGACGGTGGTGCCCACGCTGGGCGTGGCCGCGCGGGTGATGTCCACGCCGTTCGCGGTGCCGGGACGGCTGACGGACCCGGAGTAGCGCACGATGCCGTAGTCGTTGCCCGGGAAGCTGGAGCCGGCGGTCGAGCCGATGACCGTGGTGCGGCCGGAGTTGGAGTACCAGGTGCCCGCGCCGTCGGTGCAGTGACCGGCGGTCAGGAAGAACTGCTGGCCGCTGCTGTTCTGGACGTTGAAGCCGAGCGAGCAGCGCCAGCTACTCGCATAGATGGCGTCGCCGCCTTGGATGAACTTCTGGAACTTGCCCGGGGCGTGCTTGATGGTGAGCGCGGAGGCGTTGGCGCCCGCCTGCTCCTTGATCTTGGCTATCTCGGCCTTGGAGACCGTGCTGTCGACGGTGACGACGACCCGGTTGGTCTTCGCGTCGACGGCCCAGGCGGTGCCGGGGATGTCAGCCTTGAGCACCGAGGAGCCGGCGCTCTTGAGCTGGGAGGCGCTGAACGTGGTGGGGTCTGCGGCGTTCGCGTTGGGGATCGCGATCGCGGCTGCGGCCACGAGACCGGTACTGACGGCGATCAGCCGGGTCCGTCTCTGAATACCGCTGCGGGGGGTGGTGCGCTTGATCCTCACTTTTCGTTCCTCCACATGGGAAGTTGGGGGCCCGCGTGGGGTCGGGGCCCGTGAGGCGCAGTCAGTGGCCCGAATGTCCGGATTCCGAACATGCCGTGCCCCTGACAAGCGCTGGAGGGAGTATTCGGCCGAACGACCGGTTGACGCAAGGGTGCCTTTCGGCCGTCAACCATTGAACGATCAGTGAAGGTGTGCGCCCCGATCGGCCTGAGCCTCCGTCAGAACCGAGACGAGCGGCCCGTTGTAACGCGCCGATGGGACCATCGCTGTTCACCCGTACGCCCCGCCGCTCACCCATACGACGCGAACAATCATATTTCACTCACAGTCAGCAGCACTGTCCGGCAAGACCCTTGGGGGACCAGGGCTCTCGACGAATTCGCTGTGCACCAGTACCGTCACAAACCCCCCGCGCGGCGTCTATCCACTTGGCGCGACGTCCGCATCATGGATGACGATAGGGATGCGGAAAGCAAAACAGACCGCTGTGAGAGGAGGCGTCCATGGGATCGGTACGCAAGGCGAGTGCCTGGCTTGGCCTCGTCGACGACAACGATGACGAGCGTTACTACGACGACGACTACTCAGAAGGGACCGAGCCCGGGGAGGCCTGGGTCACCGACCCGCGGGTCAAGGTGGCCTCGGACGTGGCGGTCGAGAAGGGCCGCCGGATCGGCACCGTCACTCCGGACAGCTTCCGGGACGCGCGCGCCATCGGCGAACTGTTCCGCGAGGGTGTCCCGGTCATCATGAACCTCACGGCCATGGAGCCGGGCGACGCCAAGCGCGTGGTCGACTTCGCGGCGGGCCTGATCTTCGGTCTGCGGGGTTCGATCGACCGGGTGTCCAACCGCGTGTTCCTGCTCAGCCCGGCCGACACGGAGATCGTCAGCGGGGAGCCGGCGGCACACCGCGCCGACGGTTTCTTCAACCAGAGCTGAGGCAGGGCCGCCCGTCGGCCCTGCCCGCTCCGCCGGGCCCTTACCGGAACGCGTCGAGTCCGGTGAGCGCCTTGCCCAGCACGAGCTGGTGCATCTCGACGGTGCCCTCGTAGGTGAGCACCGACTCGAGGTTCGTCGCATGCCGCATGACGGGGTACTCCAGGGAGATCCCGTTGGCCCCGAGGATCGTCCGAGACGTACGGCAGATCTCGATCGCCTCTCGTACGTTGTTGAGTTTGCCGAAGCTGACCTGCTCGGGACGCAGGCGGCCGGCATCCATCCGCCGCCCCAGATGATGGGCGAGCAGAATCCCCTTGTGCAGTTCGACCGCCATGTCGGCGAGTTTGGCCTGGGTGAGCTGGAATCCCCCGATGGGCCGCCCGAACTGCTCCCGCGTCCTCGCGTACTCCACAGCGGTCTCGAAACACGACCGCGCCGCCCCCATCGCCCCCCACACGATGCCGTAGCGCGCGTGGGAGAGACAGCTGAGGGGGCCGCGCAGACCGGTGACGTCCGGCAGTACGGCGTCGGCGGGCAGCCGTACGTCTTCGAGGACGAGTTCGCTGGTGACGGAGGCGCGGAGCGACCACTTGTGCTTGATCTCCGGAGCGGAGAAGCCGGCGGTGCCGGTGGGGACGACGAACCCGCGGATCCCCTCCTCGGTCTGCGCCCAGACGACGGCGACACCGGCCACCGACCCGTTGGTGATCCACATCTTGCGCCCGTTGAGGACCCAGTCGCCGCCATCGCGCTTGGCGTGCGTGCGCATGGAGGCGGGGTCGGAGCCGTGGTCGGGTTCGGTGAGACCGAAGCAGCCGATGACCTCGCCGGATGCCATACGGGGCAGCCACTGCTGCTTCTGGTCCTGAGAGCCGAACTTGTGGATCGCGTACATGGCCAGGGAGCCCTGCACGGACACGAGGGAGCGGATGCCGGAGTCGGCGGCCTCCAGTTCCAGGCAGGCCAGCCCGTACTGCACGGCACTCGCACCGGCGCAGCCGTACCCGCTGAGGGACATGCCCAGGGCCCCGATCCCGCCGAGTTCACGGGCCAGTTCCCTTACGTCAGGCAGCTCGCCCTTCTCGTACCAGTCCGCGACATACGGCAGGACCCGGTCGGCGGCCCATCTGCGCACGGTGTCGCGGATCGCGAGGTCCTCCGGGTCCAGCAGGTCGTCGATGCCCAGGGGGTCGGCGGGATCGAACGGGGGCAACGGCATGGGACACCCTCCGGATAATTAACTAGCACCGGTAGTTACGGTACCCGGGGTTCGCCGTCACACCGAGACGCGGGAGTCGGCGACTTCCCGAGGACCGGGAAGCTCCACGGTCGCCGCCGCCTGCTCGCACTGCATGACCCGCGGCAACCGCAGCGCCATCACCGCGCCCAGCACCAGCAGCCCCGCGCTCACCAGCAGCGTCACATGCAGCCCGTGCACGAAGGAGTCCTGGGCGGCGCGGCGCAGGGCGACTCCGGCTGGGCCGCCGAGACGGTCGGCGACCTCGTAGGCCTCGCCCAGCGAGTGCTCCGCCGCGGCCGACGCCCGCCCCGGAACCCCCGGCACGGACGACAGTCCGGGCGCGTACGCCGCGTTCATCACGCTGCCGAGCAGCGCGATCCCGATCCCGGCACCGAGCTGGTACGACGTCTCGCCGATCGCGGCGGCGCCGCCCGCCTGTTCCTGCGGAGCCTCGCTCAGCATCGACTCGTACGCCCCGAACAGCGTCGTCTCCAGGCCGAAGCCCAGCAGCACGAACCCGAACAGCAGCAGGCCGGGGTTGTCCTCGCCGCCCATCGCCATCAGCGTCAGCACCGCGACCGCGGTCAGCGCGAACCCGGCGCACACCACCCGCCGCGGCCCGAACCGGCGCAGCATCCGCGCCCCGGCGAGCCCCGCCGCCATCGCGGCGAACGTCAGCGGCAGCAGCCGTAGACCGGTCTCCAGCGGGGAGAGCTCCAGCACCAGCTGCAGATACTGCGCCGCGATCAGCTCGAGCCCGACCAGCGCCAGCATCGCCAGCACGATGCAGCCCACGGACGTGCTGAACGCGGGACGGGAGAACATCCGCAGATCGACGAGCGGATGCTTGAGCCGCCGCTGCCGCCGTACGAACAGGACGAGCAGCACGGCGCCCACCACCAGCGGCAGCGCGGTGGCCCCGTCCACTTCGCCGCCCCCGAGCCGCTTGACGCCCAGGACGACACCGAACAGACCGGCCGCCGCCATCAGTGCGCCGACGACATCCCAGGGCCCCCTGCCGTCGCCCTTCGACTCGGGCAGCAGCAGGCGTCCCACAGGGAGGCTGACCAGCATCAGCGGGATGTTGACGAGGAAGACCGAGCCCCACCAGAAGTGCTCGAGGAGGAAGCCGCCGAGCAGCGGTCCGACCGCCGCGCCCACCGCGGCCACCGCGCTCCAGATGCCGATGGCGAGGGCCCGCTCACGCCGGTCGGGGAAGACCTGGCGGAGGATCGACAGGGTCGCGGGCATGATCATCGCGCCGCCGACGCCGAGCAGCGCCCGCGCGGCGATCAGCACCTGCGCGGTGTCGGCTAGGGCCGCCATGGCGGAGGCGACGCCGAAAAGCCCGTATCCGAGGAGCAGGACCCGTCTGCGGCCCACCCGGTCGCCGAGCGTGCCGAAGAGGATCAGCAGCGAGGCGCAGACCAGCGGATAGATGTCGACGATCCAGAGCAGTTCTATTCCGCCGGGCTTGAGGTCCTCGGTGACGGCGGGCACCGCCACGTGCAGCACGGTGGCGTCGACGGCGACCAGGAGCAGGCTCACGCAGAGGACGACCAGGACGACCCAGCGGTTTGCACCGGCCCCGGCCGCCCGACGGCGCAGCGAGGCGGCCGTGGTCGTCCCGGACATGTACGTACCTCCCAGATGTTCCCTCGCGTTCGGCGGGCACACGGGGTGGGGCTCCCCGTGACTCGGCCGGAGAGGAGCGGTGGTCTCCGGCCCGCGCAACGAATGGCGAGTGACACGTCAATGTACGCGAGAACGCGCCGGTCCTGCGTGGCGGACCTCTCACGGGTCTGATGGAACCTGTGTGGCGTACGCCACTCCACCTGCCCTCCCCCACGGAGCGCGGGCCGATCGGGTTCCGGGGGCCGTCGATAATCGGACCCGTGACCGATCTTGCGACGCGCGTGGCACCGGCCGGACTCACGGGGACGGCCCGGGCCCTCCTCGGGTACGCGGCCGTCCGCGCCCTGGGCCTGCTCGCCCTCGCCCTGTGGAGCACGGCGCGCGACAAGAGCGCGTACACCCTGCTGACCGCCCGCTGGGACTCCCTCTGGTACACGAGGGTCGCCGAGCTGGGGTACGGCTACGAGGTCCGCCTTCCGAACGGCGACATCCACTCCAACCTCGCCTTCTTCCCGCTGCTGCCCTGGCTGGAGCGGCTGCTGCACGCGACGACCCCACTGTCGTACACGGGCGCCGGCTTCCTCGTCGCCGTGCTGGCCTCGCTCGCCGCGGCCTGGGGGATCTACGCGGTCGCCGACCATGTGTACGGCCCGCGCGCGGGGTTCTGCGCGGTGCTCCTGTGGGCCGTGCTGCCCGTCGGGATCGTGCAGTCGATGGCGTACAGCGAGTCACTGTTCACCGCGCTCGCCGCCTGGTCGCTGTACGCCGTCCTGACCGGCCGCTGGCTCACGTCCGGCACCCTGGCCCTGCTGGCGGGCCTGACCCGCCCGGTGGGCCTGGCGGTCGTGGCGGCGGTATGGGCGGTCGGGATCGCCTCTTTCGTACGACACCGAAGCGTGGCGCCCGACGAGGGCGCACGCAGCCCGGAACGCGCCCCCTCCCTTGCCCCCGGTACACCGGAGAGCGGCGCGTCCGCGTGGCGACGCGCCCTCGGCATGCTGCTCGCGCCCCTCGGCGCCGCCGGGTACGTCCTGTGGGTGGGCCACCGCACCGGCAAGGGCCCGCTCGGCTATCTCGACGTCCAGGCGGGCTGGCGCAACGGCTTCGACGGCGGCTGGGCCTTCGCCCGATTCGTCGCCGCAAAGTTCACGTCGTTTCCGTCGGCCGTGGCCGGGGTGGGGCTGATCGCCGGCGTGGGCCTGGTCGTCTGGCTGTACGTCGTCTGTGTGCGACAGCGCCAGCCGCTGCCGCTGCTGGTCTACGCGGGTGTCGTCACCGCGCTGGCGCTGTGCGCGTCGAGCTACTTCGGCTCGAAACCGCGCCTGCTCATGCCCGCCTTCCCTCTGCTGCTGCCCCTCGCCCTGGCCCTGGCCCGGCTGCGAACCACCAGGTCGGCGCTGGTGCTGGGCGCTGTCGCGGTCGGCTCGGCGGTGTACGGGGCGTTCTGGCTGAACGGCTCCGGTCCGCCCTGACAGGTCGCCGCCGAGCCGCCGAGCCGCCGAGCCGCCGAGCCGCCGACGGAGGGTGAGCTTCCGGAGAATTCCCGGCCATCACCCGGTGAACGGCTTTATAAGCAGAGCAAAACCTGACCCCTGAAGTGATCAAAGGAATTGAAGGGAAGGGCCACTGGGGATTGCCGAATCCTCGGAAATAAACCCCGCCCTGAGAGCTTTCCCACATCACATCGTCATTACAAAGGGCTAGCTTCTGCGGGTAACTCCACTCACTCCCTGTAACGTCGATCGTGTGCGTACCGAACCAAAGCCGAGCCGGCTCGACCGGATCTTCGCCCGGCTGGACCGTGAACCGGAGCGGCCCGTCCTAGACGTGCCCCGGATGACGCGGCACCGGGTGGTCCTTTTCGGCGCGACGCTCGCCTTCTACCTCACGATCGTTCTGGCGGTCGCGCTGACCTCTTGGCTGGTCCGGTTCGACTGGCAGGCGATGCTCTTCCGGCCGTACCAGCAATGGCCGGAGATCCACGCCTTCCTGGACTACTGGGTGGTCCTCGGCCAGCGCGGTCCGACGGCTGTGATGGTCACGGCCTGGCTGGGCTGGCGCTCCTGGCGGCAGCACACGCTGCGCCCGCTGCTGGCCTTCGGCGCGGCCGTACTGCTGCTGAACATCACGGTGGCCGTGGTGAAGTACGGCCTGGGCCGCTCCGGTCCGCACTACGCGACCGACATCGGCTCGAACGAGATGTGGCACTGGTTCCAGGCCGGCAGCGACATATTTCCTTCGGGACACACCGCGAACGCCGTGGTGACCTGGGGAATCCTCTCCTATCTGGCCGCCACGCCGCGGGCCCGGCGCTGGCTGTCGGCCCTGTCGGCCGTGGTGTCGCTCAGCGTCGGCCTGACCACGGTGTACCTGGGTACGCACTGGCTGAGCGATGTGGTGCTCGGCTGGGCCGCGGGTCTGCTGATCCTGCTGGCGCTGCCGTGGTTCGAGCCGCTGGTCGCCCGCGCCGAGGCCGAGATCTTCGATCTGCGCGACCGCTGGCGCTCCCGCCGCGCCGCCCCGGCGACGGTCCCGGCGACCCCGGTCGAGGTGCCGGTGGCGCTCAAGCCGCGTACGTCCGCCCAGGACGAGCCCGCCGCGCCGGAGCCGGTGTCCACGGCCCCGTCGCCGGTGTCCGCTGTCTCGACGGCGCCCGAGCCGGTCTCCACTGTCTCCATGGCGCCCGAGCCGGTCTGCACGGCGCAGGAGCCGGTCTCCACGGCGCAGGACAACCCCGTCTCCACGGCCCACACGCCCAAGGCGCTCCATCTGGCGCCGGGCCCGCACACGGCCCGCTCGGACCGCACACCGGTCACTCCGGTCGGCAGCCGCCGCCCGCCGCAGGCGGACCGCGTCACCCGCGGCACAACCACCTCGGCCCACCCCATCGCGGGCGGCTGAGCGCACACAGCACGACGGCCCTGGTTTCCCGCGTCCGATGCGTCGGATACGGGAAACCAGGGCCGTCGCCGTTTTTCGTTACTCAGCCCTTCCAGGCCCGCGCCACCAGGCCGTCCTTGACCTCGAAGTTCAGCCGTCCCACGCGGTACTCCATGGTGATGATCGCGCCCGGCGGCAGGGACCGCACGGTCGACCAGCCCCGGTCACGCGCGCGCTGCTCGGCCGCTCCGGCATCGAGGCCCACATACGAATCCGGGCTGTCCTGAGGTTCGGCGGGGGGTTTCGGAATGGGTGCCATGGCGCCACGCTAGGCCCCATTGAGCGGGCGCGGAAGTCGGATCCGTACACCGTGGGTCACTGATCCCTCCCGGGTCACACTTTTGTCACAGGATCACGACACGCGTTTCTGGTGCACTTCGTCACACGAACGGGCGCGCGCGTACGCCTTACGCAGGCATTCGAACGTAATTTCCGCGTGTCGCCCCGACTCCGGCGAAAAGCCCGGCGGAAAGTGCCGGGGTAACCGCCACGGATCCGCATTCCATTCCGATTCCGCGTGGGGCCCACGGGGGCTGACGTCGCACAGGAAATGCATGGCTCAGGCACAGAACCCCGGTACGCCCCCTGTCGCGGCGCGCGACGACGCGAGCATCATGACGTGAGCTCGCGGGCACTCGCGCGCCGCGGGCTGCAGCGGCCCGTGGCGCGACGAGCGAAGGGGCGAGCGAGCGTATGGGGACCGAGACCGTGCAGACGGCGATGCGGCCCACGCGGAGGAGGCCGCAGGGCCGGGTGATCGTCGACTGGCTGACGACCACCGACCACAAGAAGATCGGACATCTCTACCTGATCACGTCGTTCGCGTTCTTCCTCGTCGGCGGTCTGATGGCGCTGGTCATGCGCGCCGAACTCGCCCGGCCGGGGCTGCAGCTCATCGACAACCAGCAGTTCAACCAGCTGTTCACGATGCACGGCACGATCATGCTGCTGCTGTTCGCGACGCCGACCTTCGCGGGTTTCGCCAACGAGCTGATGCCGCTGCAGATCGGCGCCCCCGACGTCGCCTTCCCACGCCTGAACATGCTGTCGTACTGGCTGTTCCTGTTCGGTGGCCTCATCGTGCTGGGCTCGCTGCTGGTGCCTTCGGGGCCCGCGGCCTTCGGCTGGTTCGCCTACGCGCCGCTGAACAGCGCGGAACGCTCACCGGGCGTCGGACCCGACCTGTGGATCATGGGGCTCGCGCTGGCCGGCTTCGGCACGATCCTCGGCGCGGTCAATTTCATCACCACCATCATCGGGATGCGCGTCCCCGGCATGACGATGTTCCGGATGCCGATCTTCGTGTGGAACACGCTGTTCACGTCGATCCTCATCCTGATGGCGTTCCCGGTCCTGGCCGCGGCGCTGCTCTGTCTGGAGGCGGACCGGCGGTTCGGCTCGCAGATCTTCACGGCGGCGAACGGTGGCGCACTGCTGTGGCAGCACCTGTTCTGGTTCTTCGGCCATCCCGAGGTCTACATCATCGCGCTGCCGTTCTTCGGCATCATCACGGAGATCATTCCGGTCTTCAGCCGGAAGCCGATCTTCGGCTATCTGACGCTGATCGGCGCGACGATGGCGATCACCGGTCTGTCGGTGGTGGTGTGGGCACACCACATGTTCGCGACGGGCGCGGTGCTGCTGCCGTTCTTCTCCTTCATGAGCTTCCTGATCGCGGTGCCGACGGGCGTGAAGTTCTTCAACTGGACCGGGACCATGATCAAGGGCTCCCTGTCCTTCGAGACGCCGATGCTGTGGTCGGTGGGGTTCCTGGTGACGTTCCTCTTCGGCGGTCTGACCGGCGTGATCCTCGCCTCGCCGCCGATGGACTTCCATGTCACGGACACGTACTTCGTGGTCGCGCACTTCCACTACGTCGTGTTCGGCACGGTCGTCTTCGCGATCTTCGCCGGCTTCTACTTCTGGTGGCCCAAGTTCACCGGGAAGATGCTCGACGAGCGGCTCGGCAAGATCCACTTCTGGACGCTGTTCATCGGCTTCCACACCACGTTCCTGGTGATGCACTGGCTGGGCGCCGAGGGCATGCCGCGCCGCTACTCGGACTATCTCGCCGCCGACGGCTTCACGGCGCTCAACACCGTCTCGACGATCGGCTCGTTCCTCCTCGGCCTGTCGACGCTGCCGTTCCTCTACAACGTCTGGAAGACCGCCAAGTACGGCGTGCAGGTCGAGGTCGACGACCCCTGGGGCTACGGCCGCTCCCTGGAGTGGGCGACCTCCTGCCCGCCGCCCCGGCACAACTTCACCGCGCTGCCCCGGATCCGCTCGGAGTCCCCGGCGTTCGACCTGCACCATCCCGAGTACGCGGAGCTCGCTCCAGAGCGCGAGACAGCCGGTCCCGAGCGGTCCTGATCGTGTCGGTGAGCTCGACAGGCTCCAGCACCTCGAATTCGAAGCCCATCAGCATCACGTGAATGACCATCACGTCGAGACTCGCGGCCCCGGTGCGCAGGACACAGCTGTTCTCTCCCTCGGGCTCCAGCACCCCGGCCGACGGCGAGATCCGCTCGGCCGCCTCCGCCAGCGGCACCAGCAGCCGGACGACGGCGTGCGAGGCGTACGCGCGCGTGGAGACTCCTTGCGAGACATACGCGGCGAGGTCGTCGGCGGGCGGCTCGCGCGGGGTGAACCGCGGGCCGTGCGGCGGCTTCGGGGTGATGCGGTCGACGCGGAACGTACGCCAGTCGTCGCGGTCCAGGTCCCAGGCGACCAGGTACCAGCGGCGCTCGGTGCACACCAGGCGGTGCGGTTCGACGGTACGGCGGGTCACGGCTCCGTCGTGCGTGCGGTACTCGAAGCGCAGCCGCTCGGCGTCCCGGCACAGATGGGCCAGCTCGGTGAGGACGGCCGGATCGACGGCGGAGGGCTGGGGGCCGCGCAGCATCGGCACGGTGAACGCGTTCAGGGCGCCCACGCGGTGGCGCAGCCGGCTCGGCAGGACCTGTTCGAGCTTGGCGAGAGCCCGTACCGAGGTCTCGCCGATGCCCTCGATGCCCTGTCCGGCGGCCGTGCGCAGCCCGACGGCGACGGCCACCGCCTCGTCGTCGTCCAGGAGCAGCGGCGGCAGCTCGGCGCCCGCGCCCAGCTGATAGCCGCCGCCCGTGCCGGGGCTGGCGTTGACGGGATAGCCCAGCTCGCGCAGCCGGTCCACGTCCCGGCGCACGGTGCGCGGCGTGACGCCGAGCCGCTCGGCCAGGTCGGCGCCGGACCATTCGCGGTGGGCCTGGAGGAGCGAGAGCAGGCGCAGCAGTCGTGCCGAGGTCTCCAACATGGTGGTGAGTCTGCCAGCCCTTGCGGACAGAGACTGTCCGCAAGGACGTCATCGCTCGTACAAGCCCTCATTGCTCGTACGGCAGTTGCGGCACTTCGAAGCACGTGTCGTTCATGTCCCCCTGGGAGACCCAGCCTTTGCCGTCCTGCCAGCGGGCCACCGACACACAGGTCCTGCGGGTCTTGGGCGGCTCGGCCAGCCGCTCGAACCGGACCGGAACCAGCAGTCCGTCGGCGGTGTAGCCCTCGCTGCGGTTCATGAAGTCGTCGACGCACGCGCGCGTGACGCCCTCCTGGGCACAGGACCGTGCCGCCTCCGTGAACCACATGGCCGCGGCCCACCCCTCCAACTGCCACTGGGAGTGCGTCTTCAGCCCTTCAGTGGCGTCCCGGAACTCCCGTACGGCCTCATGGTCCGTGTCCTCGTAGTTCCGGCTGGATCCGGTCGCCCACAGGGCGTTGCGGCAGCGCGGCGAGTCCTTGTAGTCCTCGGGGACTGCGGACGTCCAGTTCTGTACGTTCGTGACCTTGGCGGTGACCTCGGCGCCGACGTCGTCCATCGCCTTGCACAGCTGGGCGTTGCCGTGTCCGTCCATCGCGTCGAAGACGAGGTCGGCGCCCTGCTCCTTGAGGTCGGCCGCCACGGCACGGAAGTTGGGCAGCGCGAAGTCGACCTGCTCGGTGACGACCTTGTAGCCCTCTGCCCTCAGTCCCCGCTCGACGAGCCGTGCGTAGGCGGCGGACGCGGCCTGGTTGTACGAGACGACGGCGGCCGTGCGGGCGCCGTGCTCGCGCTTGAAGTACCGGTAGACCTCGGTGCCGCCGTACTGCTCGCCGGCCCAGCCGGTCGTGCCGTCGCGTGGCGCGAGGCTGCCGTAGATGCCGTAGAGGTGCGGCCAGGTGTCGTAGGCGGCGCCGATGGGCTGGCCGCCGATGTCCGGCACGCGCGCGCGTGCGACACGGGAGGCGCCCGCGTAGTCGAGCGCGGTGGTGGCGACCAGGGCGACGACCTCGTCCTCCTCGATGAGTTGGTGCACGCACTCGTTGTTGCCGACCCCGCTGCCGCCGTCGTCGCACAGGCGCACCTCGACCGGGCGGCCGTCGATGCCCCCGCGCGCGTTGAGGCGCTCGAACCAGGCTTTGGCGCCGTCGCGCGGGCCGGTGAAGGCGTTGCCGCCGACGGGGCTGGTGACGCTGGTGATGATGCCGACGCGCAGCGGCGCACCGGCGGTCGCCGACGGGGTCGTACGGCCGTCGCTCTCGAAGTCGCTCTCCGGCAGGCGACTGCCGCAGGCCGTGCTCAGGGCCAGCAACAGCACCGCGGCGAGGGCCTCAGCAGCCCGGGAGGGCCGACGCCGAGGCATTGCCGCTCATGCTCACCAGCGCGCACAGGGTCTTGGCGGACACCTTCCAGGCGCCGTCCTGCTCGACCGCCGTTCCGGAGGCGCCGGGCAGTGCGGTGGCGCCCTTCAGCGTCAGGTCGTATGTCACGTTCGCCTCGGTCGGCGAGGTGAACTCGACCGCGGTGACCTTCGCCTCGACCTGCCCGCCACGTTCGTCGCCGCTGAAGGCCGCCAGCACGGGCGCCATCCGGTCGCCGTTCTCGAGGACGGACTGCTTGTCCTGGGTCGAGGTCGCCGGATCGAAGAACTTCTGCCAGTTCTGCTTGATCTCCTGCTCGGCCGCCGCCGTGTCGGCGGGCCCCGACGCGGCCGGACTCGTCGGCTGTTCGGTCTGCTCGACCGTCGGTGTCGGCGGTGTCTCGCCGCTGCCGCCGCCCTCGTCGTCGCTGCAGGCCGCGAGGGCCGGGGCGAGGAAGAGGAGCAGTGCTGCTGCGATCGCGGTGCCCCGTCCCGCGTTCCCCCGCCTGAGGTCGCTCCCGAGAACCATCTGGCTCACCACCGGGTGTCGGTCCGGGCCGTGCGCGCCCGGTGCTTTCAGGGTCAGCTTGCAGAAGGCATAGTGCAAGCGATCGGCTGACATGGACAGACTCACGACGTGTGGGAGCCAGAGATGCGGACAGCCCGACTGCGGACCGTGCACCCCGTCCTGTGGGCCGGCTGGGCGGCGCTCGCCGCGGGCGCGGTGCTGTGTGTGATCGGCTGGTACGGCATCTCGGGCGAGCGGTTCGCCGAGCGGCAGCTGCCCTATCTCGCGTCCTGCACGGTCCCCGGAGCCGCGTTGATCATCGCCGGAGCGGTGCTGCTGACGCATGGCCGCAACGCGCTCGCCGCCGCGCGCGTGGAGGAGCTGTACGGCCTGCTGGTCGCCGCGGAGCCCGACGGCACGGTGGACTCCGGGCAGGCGGCGGCCGCACCCCTCGCGGTCAGCGCGGATCTGCTGATGGTGCCGGGCGGCACGCTGTTCCATCGCGCGGACTGCCCGTTGGTCGCCGGGAAGGCGGAGTCGGTGCCGGTGGACGGGAAGCTGGTGGCGAGCGGCGAACTGGGCCCGTGCCCGATCTGTGAGCCCGCCGAAGCAGACGGCTGATGTCGTCCCTCACGTACGACCTCACGCTCGCCGGTCTGTCGGTCGGCAGCGCCGCCGCGCTCACCGGGATCGGCCTGATCGTGACGTACCGCGCGACCGGCGTGCTCAACTTCGCGCACGGGGCGATCGCCATGGTGTGCGCGTACGCGCTGCGGCAGTGCGTGGTCGAGTGGGGCTGGCCGCTGTGGCTGGGCGCGCTGGTGACGCTGGTGGTCCTGGCGCCGGGCCTGGGGGTGGTGCTGGAGCGTTTCGTCTTCCGCCCGCTGTCCGTGCTCGGCAGCGATCCGGCGCAGACGCTGGTGGCGTCGATCGGGGTCTTCGTGCTGCTGGTCGGCGGGGCGGCGCTGGTGTGGGGGCAGGGTGCGCGGGACGACGCTCCGGAGCTGGTGTCGGCGGATCCGTGGGGGCAGTTGGCGGTGGTGGCCGTACTGGCGACCGGCGTCGGTGCGGTGATCCGGTGGACGCGGTTCGGGCGGGAGCTCAGGGCGGTCGTGGACGACCGGCAGCTGGCCGTGCTCGGCGGGATCGACGCGGACCGGGTGGCGGCGGCCGGCTGGGCGTTCGGGTCGTTCACGGCGGGGCTGACGGGCGTGCTGCTGGCGCCGTACGTCCGGCTGGACCCGTACGGACTGCCGCTGCTCGTCATGGAGGTCGTCGCGGTCGCGGTGGCGGCGCGGATGCGGAGTCTGCCGGTCGCGGTCGTGACGGCGCTGGGCATCGGGGTGGCGCAGAGCCAGCTGACGCGGCTTCACCCCTCCGGATGGGGCGAACCGTTGCTCCAGGCCGTCGGCGCGAACCTCTTCGTGGTGGCCCTGCTGATCGCGGCCCTCGTCCTGCCCCGCGTCGGCACCCGGGACGCACTGCCGCGCACAGCCACCGCGCGCGTGCCGACCCCGCCGGGCGCCTGGATCGTGGCGGTGGTCCTGTTCCTGCTGCCGCTGGGCTTCGCGGGCTCGGACCTCCATACGTCGGTTCAGGTGCCGGCGCTGGGCGTGGTGCTGCTCTCCCTGGTGGTCGTCACGGGCCGCGGCGGCCAGATCTCGCTCGGCCAGGCGGCGTACGCGGGTCTGGGCGCCCTCTTCACCGCCCTGCTCGCGGCGGGCCGCTTCCCCGGCGTCCCCCGCCTGCCGGAACTGGCCGCGCTGGCGGTGGCGGTGCTCCTGGTCGCGCCCCTGGGCCTGCTCACCGGCTGGCCGGCGATCAGCCGCCAGGGCCTGGCGCTGGCGCTGGCGACCTTCGCGGTCGGCGTGGGCGTGAGCCGCTTCGTCTTCGCGCAGCCGTACGCCACGTCGGGCCTCTCGCTGGACCGCCCGGCGGGCTTCGACGGGGACCGCGCGTACTACGTCCTGGAGTTGGCCCTGCTGGCAGCCGCGCTCCTCGCGACGCACGCGCTGCGCAGGGGCCGTACGGGCAGAGCCCTCGCGGCCATGCGCGACCACGAATCGGGCGCGTCGGCGGCCGGCGTGAAGGTCCCGTCCCTCAAACTCCTGGCCTTCGTCTCCGGCGCCGCCCTGGCCGCCCTCGGCGGCGGCATGCTCGGCATGGGGCTCCGCGCCTTCGACCCCGGCGCCTACGACCCCGTCCGCGGCCTGCTCTGGTTCGCGGCGGTGGTCGTCCTGGGCGCCGACTCCACCCTGGGCGCACTGGCAGCAGCGGCCCTCCTGGTGGGCCTGGACGCGGGAGCGCGCGGCGGAGTGGCAGCGGCCCTCATCGGCGTACTGGCAGTCCTGGTCGGCCGCTTCCCCGGAGGCCCGTACGAGGCACTGCGAACGGCGACGCAGCGCCTGCGGCCATGGCGGAACGCGGGGCTGACGACGGCGGGCGTGCAACTACGAAGGCGCCTACGACGACGGGCACAAGGCCGCCCCCCTCACTGGGAACCGACGCCCGCGACGACCACCGACGACAAAGCCACGGCCACGACAACCGACACGAGGCTCCGCCAGGGTCCACCCACGGGCCACATCAGCGCCCAATCCCCGCAACGACCACCCACAACGACCGACCACACCGAGCCACCACCGCAACCACCCGCACCCGCCGACGGCGCTCCGCCCCCACCGGGGCCACTCGCACCCGCCGACGAAACTGTCACGGGTGGTGCGGGCGGGAACTCCAATCCGATCCTCACCACCCGCCACCTGCACGCCGACTACGGCGGCTTCACCGCGCTCGACGACATCGACCTAGACGTCCCCCGAGGCCGGATCACCGCCATCGTCGGCCCCAACGGCGCGGGCAAGAGCACCCTGTTCCACTGCCTCGCAGGCACCCTGCGCCCCGCACAAGGCCACGTACGGCTCGACGACCGGGACATCACCCGGCTGCCCGCACACGCCCGCACCCGGATCGGCATCGCACGGACGTTCCAGCAACTGGCCGTTTTCCCCTCGTTGACCGTGGCCGAAAACGTTCGCGTGGGCGCCGAGCAGGGCCGGATCGCCGATCACACGGCCGTAGAGCGGGCGCTGCGGCTGTTCGGTCTGGACGGGCCGGTCGGGGAGCTTCCCGCCGCGG
The DNA here is from genome assembly GCF_017948455.1 of Streptomyces sp. GESEQ-4. GTDB lineage: Bacteria > Actinomycetota > Actinomycetes > Streptomycetales > Streptomycetaceae > Streptomyces. Next base: position 42,464 of record NZ_JAFFSU010000007.1, on the reverse strand, counting down.
GCCTGCCCACCGGCACCCTGCGCAGGGTGGAGCTGGCCCGAGCCCTCGCGGGCAGCCCGCGCGTGCTGCTGCTCGATGAGCCCGCCGCAGGGCTGGACACCGCCGAAGTGACCGCGCTGGCCCGCGTTCTGAAGGCCCTCGCCGCCGACGGCACCGCCCTGCTCGTCGTCGAGCACGACCTCGACCTGGTCGCCGACCTCGCCGACGTCGTCCACGTCATGGCGGCGGGCCGCATCGTCGCCTCCGGCCCGCCCGACCGCGTACTGGACACGCTGGAGGCGGCCGGCCGATGACCACCACGATCTCCCTGCGGCACGCGCGCGTGCGCTACGGCCCCCTGGAAGCCCTGCACGGCGTCACCCTCGCCGCCCCCGGCCCCGGCCTCACCGTCCTCCTTGGCCGCAACGGATCCGGCCGTACGACGGCCCTGCGCGCCCTGGCCGGAACCGTGCCCCTGTCCGGCGGCGCGGTGGTGTGGGACGGCGTCGACGTGACCCGGACACCGGCGTTCGAACGCGCCCGGCGCGGGCTGTGCATGGTCCCGGAACGGCAGGCGGTGTTCGGCTCCCTCACCGTCCGCGAGAACCTCGAACTGGCGGCGGCCGACGTCACCCCCGCCCTCGACGCCTACCCGCAGCTGACGCCCCTGCTGCCGCGCCGGGCCGGCACCCTCTCCGGAGGCGAGCAGCGGATGCTCGCGCTCTCCCGCGCCCTGCTGGCACGCGCGCGCGTGGTGCTCGTCGACGAACCCACGCAGGGCATGTCCGCCACGGTCGCGGCACGGACGTACGAACTGCTGGCCGCGCTCGACGCGTGCGTGGTCGTCGCCGAACAGCGGCTGCCGCCCGCCCCCTACGGCCGGGCGGCGCTCGGATACGAACTGCGCCGCGGCGCCGTCGTGTTCAGTGGCGAGGCGGGGGAACTTCAGCGGCGGGCAGCGGCGGACCGAACAGACCAGGGGCCGGGTCCGGCTCACGGTCCCCGTCCTCCGGGATGACCAGCAGTATGTCCACCTTCAGCTGGTCGGGACGGCGTCCGAGCCGCTTCTTGTTGGCCTTGTGGAGCGCCTTCCAGCCGCCCTTGACGCCGTATCTGCGGGCGATCGACGTCAGCGTGTCGCCGCGCTGCACGAAATGCATCCGGCCCTTGAGCCCGTATCTCTTGGAGCAGACGGGCCAGGCCCCCCAGCCCTGCACGGCCACCACCTTCCGGGCTACGGCGATCTGCTCCTCGCGCGAGGCGAGATCCGCGCGCGGGGCGTACTTCAGGCCGCCGAATTCCTCCCAGGTGGGCTGCCCGAACTGCAGCCCTCCGTAGAAGCCGTTGCCGGAGTTGACGTTCCAGCGCCCGCTGCTCTCGCAATGGGCGAGGCAGCCCCAGGGCCACTTGCCCTTGCCGCAGTCGCGGGGCCCGAGCAGCGTGTCGAGCAGCGGAACGGGGGCCGGCCGCGGCGGCATCTCGTGCGCGGCGGACGACGTGACGGTGGCGAGCATCGCCGCCACGGCGAACGTAGTCAGTTTGGTGTACTTGGTGATCATCGGCTCACGCTAAGCAGTGCGCCGCGTACGGCCGCCGCGGCGCGTCCGGTGCGCCTAGGCGCCCCACCCGGTCGGCCGCACCGGACGGGGCCCCGTGCCCGCAGCAGCGGGGACGGCTCAGATGTCGAGGCGCTGTCCGGGGACGATCACATCGGGATCACTGCCGATAATGTCCTTGTTGGCGGCGTGGATCTGCTGCCAGGTGGTCCCGTACCGGGCGGCGATGCCGCTCAGGGTGTCGCCCTGGCGGACCGTGTGGTCGCCGCGGGACGCGCTGCGGTCGGGGTGGGCGGAAGAGCGTTCCGGCGCCTTCGGCGGAGCCGCCTTCGTCGTGGGCGAGCCGGTCGCGGGAGCCGCGGGTGCGCTCCCGTACGCCCCGGCCCGTGCCGAGCAGGTCGGCCAGGCGCCCCAACCCTGGCCGCGCTGGACCTTGGTGGCCACCGCGATCTGCTGCTCCCTGGAGGCCTGGTCGGCCGTCGGCGCGTAGGCCGTGCCGCCGTACGCGCGCCAGGTGGAGGCGGCGAACTGCAGTCCGCCGTAGTAGCCGTTACCGGTGTTGATGTGCCAGTTGCCGCCGCTCTCGCACTGGGCGATGCGGTCCCAGACCCCGCCGTCCGCCGCCGCGGCGTTGCCGCTCGCGGCCAGCAGTCCGAGGGGGGCGAGCAGAGCGGCCCCGGCGAGGACCGCCGTCGTACGTGTCGTACTCGTCTTGCGGACGTTGTCGCGGTTGGTATCGGCACAATCGGACATGGACATCCCTCTCCACGGACCCGGGATCCCCCAAGGCCGGGCGCACGTCCCGCGATTGGTCGCGGTCGGCGCGCTCAGCCCCGTCCGCCGGAGGCTGTACGACGAGCTGGCTTGGTGCGGCCGGCGGACGTTCCCGAGCGGTGCTCGTTGCACACGGCGGAGGAATGTACGGACGACGGTGGGCCGGCATCAACCAACTCCTTGTCATTCCAGGCCAGTTCACCGTTACCTCGGGTATCGACGATTTCCGGACACCCACTTCATTCGTGAATTTCGGCATTTGTCGACCAAGCCCCCAGATGACCTGTGACCCACATCACCGATCCAACATCCTTGGGTTCCCGAGTACTTGACAGGGAGTATCCGATTCCGGACGCAATGTGACCTACCGCATCGGACGGTTCGACTCCGTTCGTCTTGGGGCGTGACTCCCGCCACAGAACGCCCGTTGTCTCTTCATGAGCCCGGGACCCGCCCGGTCCCGATACGCACCACATCCGAGGGAGCCACCCGTGCCGCGCATGCTCGACGTCAGCGACGACGTACGCGCCGAGATCGGCGACGATGAAGCCGACCGGCTGCTCGCCGGAGAGAACGCCCCTGGCAGTTACGACTGCACGTCCTGCCGCACCCCGGGCGACTCCGAACAGGAGCGCACCAGCACCGTCCTGTTCATCGGCGACGAGACCGCCGTCCTCGCCTTCGCCCACGCCACCTGCCTGCCCTCGCAGGTCGTCCAGGTCACCGAGGAGCAACTGCGGGGCGCGGTGCGTTCCATCAGCGGCGACACCGTGGACCTGGAGCCCGACAAGATCGTCCCCGAGCAGGCGGTGCTCGGTGTGACCAGCGGACTCGTCCTGATCGCCGGTGAGTTGCACCCGGCGCTGGTCGTCGAGCCGACCGCGCCCATCGTGCGGCCCGGTGCGGTCGGCGCCGGCGACGATTTTCTGCCGTTGCTCATCGAGCAGGGGTTCATGCCGCTGACGGCGATCGAGTCGGTGCCGTCGGTGTTGCACGGCTGGTCGGTGCTGTTGGCGATGGGGCAGTTGCATGCGGTACTCCAACCGGGGCCGGGGTCCTCTGGGCAGCCGGTCGCGTGGTGGCAGGCGCATCAGCCGTTGCAGGTGACCGATGGGTGGCGGACCGCCGCGAACAAGCATCAGCAGGTGTTGATGTTCGCGGCGCCTGTGGGGGCGATCGGGCGGCAGCCGCGGGAGGATCTGTTGCGGGATGCGTTGGATAAGGCGGCCGCTAATGGGAAGTTGGTGGCGGCGGCGTTGCCTCTTGCGGGGACGTGAGCTTTGCCTACTGTCCGGGGGCCTGCTGTTGAGTGGCTGCTGCGGGTTCGTTGCGGCTTGTCGCGCAGTTCCCCGCGCCCCTGTCGGGGCGTTATGCGCGCCCCTAATGCATCAGTGACCTGCGATGTCGGGCTCTTCAGCCGCATCTCTTCCCGTCTGGTGTCGTTTGGACATACGTGCACGCATACGACGTTCCCCGCCGCCCGTCCTTCTCGTCGATTCCGGCCGCTCGGGCGGCTGCGGAGAGTTCGGGTGGGGCATCGGCCACGCCGATCTACGACGAGCTCTACGCCGAGTACGTCAAGTCCTTCCGTACGTTGCCGGGTGACCGCAGGGGCGAGGAGGAGTTCGGGTTTGTCGCGTTCGGGTATCTCGACCACGGCGGATCCGGTCCGGGTTCGTGCAGCAGCTCGTACGGCGCCTACAGCATGGGGGCGTACAGCACCCGGCACGGCGGCGGGCAGCAGTCGCAGTGGCAGCGGGTCGGGCAGCTCCGGCCGCAGGGTGCGGGCATGCAGCATGTGCCGGCGCTGCCGCCGGGGCCGCGGCGCGGCAACTGAGGTGTGAAGCGGAAAGGGCGGCCCCGGTCGGGGCCGCCCTTTCGCTGTCTACTTCTTCTTGCCGCGCTTCTCGCGCACCCGCACGGAGATATGGATCGGCGTCCCCTCGAAGCCAAACTCCTCGCGCAGCCGGCGTTCGATGAAGCGCCGGTAGCCCGCCTCGATGAAGCCGGAGGCGAAGAGCACGAACCGCGGGGGCTTGGTGCCGGCCTGGGTGCCGAAGAGGATGCGGGGCTGCTTGCCGCCACGGATGGGGTGCGGGTGGGCGGCGACCAGTTCGCCGAGGAAGGCGTTGAGGCGTCCGGTCGGGACGCGGGTCTCCCAGCCGTCGAGGGCCGTCTCGATCGCGGGGACCAGCTTCTCCATGTGGCGGCCGGTGCGCGCGGAGACGTTCACCCGCGGCGCCCACGCCACCTGGCCGAGCTCGGTCTCGATCTCCCGCTCCAGGTAGTAGCGGCGCTCCTCGTCGAGGGTGTCCCACTTGTTGAAGGCCAGGACGATCGCACGTCCGGCGTCGACGGCCATGGTCACGATCCGCTGGTCCTGCACCGAGATGCTCTCGGAGGCGTCGATGAGGATCACCGCCACCTCGGCCTTCTCGACGGCGGCCGCGGTGCGCAGCGAGGCGTAGTAGTCGGCGCCCTGCTGGAGGTGGACGCGCTTGCGGATACCGGCCGTGTCGACGAACTTCCAGGTGACACCGCCGAGTTCGATCAGCTCGTCGACCGGGTCGCGGGTGGTGCCCGCGACCTCGTTGACGACGACGCGCTCCTCGTTCGCCACCTTGTTCAGCAGCGAGGACTTGCCCACGTTCGGGCGGCCGATGAGGGCGATGCGGCGCGGGCCGCCGACCCCCGTGCCGAAGGTCTGCGCGGGCGCCTCGGGCAGCGCCTCCAGGACCTGGTCCAGCATGTCGCCGGTACCGCGGCCGTGCAGCGCGGAGACCGGGTACGGCTCGCCGAGACCGAGCGACCACAGGTACGCCGCGTCGGCCTCGCCGCTCGGCCCGTCCACCTTGTTGGCGGCGAGCACGACGGGCTTGCCGGCCTTGCGCAGCAGTCGTACGACCGCCTCGTCGGTGTCGGTGGCGCCGACCTTGGCGTCGACGACGAAGACGACGGCGTCAGCGGCCTCGATGGCGTACTCGGCCTGCGCGGCCACGGAGGCGTCGATGCCGAGGACGTCCTGCTCCCAGCCGCCGGTGTCGACGACCTTGAAGCGGCGGCCCGCCCACTCGGCCTCGTAGGTGACACGGTCGCGGGTGACGCCGGGCTTGTCCTCGACGACGGCTTCGCGGCGGCCGATGATGCGGTTCACCAGAGTCGACTTGCCGACGTTCGGCCGGCCGACGACGGCGAGCACCGGCAGCGGGCCGTGGCCGGCCGCCTCGATCGCGCCCTCCACGTCCTCGAGGTCGAAGCCCTCCTCGACGGCGAGCTCCATGAACTCCGCGTACTCGGCGTCGCCAAGTGCTCCGTGCTCGTGCTCCTCGCCCGAGCCGTCGGAGTGGATCTGGTCGTTCATGAAGTCCGTACCTCGTTCAGTGTGGTGATCGGTGGAACCCCCGATCTCGGGTGATCCACTACTTGAGTGTCGCTCAGCGCCCGGTCAGGCGCCTGGCGTTTTCCAGGTGCGCGGTGAGCTGCTTCTGGATGCGTTCGGTGGCCTCGTCGAGCGCCTTGCGCGTACGCCGTCCGCTGCCGTCGCCCGCCTCGAAGGGGTCGCCGAAGACGACGTCGATGCGGGAGCGCAGCGCGGGCAGCGCCTTTATCAACCGTCCGGGCCGCTCGGTGCTTCCCAGGACGGCGACGGGAACGATCGGGGCGCCGCTGCGCACCGCGAAGTACGCGAGCCCGGATCGCAGCGCGGCGAAGTCGCCCTCGCCCCGGGTGCCCTCCGGGAAGATGCCGAGCACACCGCCGGCCGCCAGCACGTCCAGCGCCTGGGTGATGGCCGTGCGGTCGGCGATCGAGCGGTCCACCTCCAGCTGGCCGACGGCCCGCATGAAGGGGGCGAGCGGGCCGATGAACGCTTCCTTCTTCACCAGGAAGTGCGAGGCCCGCGGCGCCACGCCGATGACCATCGGGCCGTCGATGTTGTGCGAGTGGTTGACGGCGAGGATCACCGGGCCGGTCGCGGGGACCCGCCAGCCGCCCAGGACGCGCGGCTTCCACAGCCCGTACATCAGGCCGACGCCGATACGCCGCCCGACCTCCGCGCCCCGCTCCGTCGGTGCCGTCACTTCGCTGCTCGCTTCTCCTCGACGAGGGTGACGACGCACTCGATGACCTGCTGGAGCGTGAGGTCGGAGGTGTCCACCTCGACCGCGTCGTCGGCCTTCGCGAGCGGCGAGGTCTTGCGGCTGGAGTCGGCCGCGTCCCGCTTCAGCAGCGCCTCACGGGTCGAGTGGACGTCCGACCCCTTGAGCTCACCGCTGCGGCGGGCGGCACGCGCCTCCGGGGAGGCGGTGAGGAAGATCTTCAGGTCGGCGTCGGGCAGCACCGTCGTACCGATGTCGCGGCCCTCGACGACGATGCCCCGTGCGGCGGAGGCCGCGACCGAGCGCTGCAGCTCGGTGATCCGCGCCCGCACCTCGGGCACCGCGCTGACCGCGCTGACCTTGGAGGTGATCTCCTGGGTGCGGATCGGCCCGGCGACATCCGTGCCGTCGACCGTGATCGTCGGGTTGTCCGGGTCGGTACCGGAGACGATCTCCGGCTTTCCGGCCGCGGCGGCGATCTCCGACGGGTCGTCGGTGTCGATCCCGTTGGTCACCATCCACCAGGTGATCGCCCGGTACTGGGCGCCGGTGTCCAGGTAGCTCAGGCCGAGCTGCGCGGCCACGGCCTTGGACGTGCTCGACTTGCCCGTGCCGGAGGGGCCGTCGATGGCGACAATCACGGCCGGGGCGGTCGGGGCGGCGCCGTTTTCCACGGATGGACACCTTCCTGGTGCGGTGCGGTGGGAGTGTGCGGGGCGCGATCGTGCCCCGCACAAGGTTACTGGGTTCGGGTCACTCGTCCGGCCCACGGTGCGCTCTGCGGGTTGTGCCGAGGGTGCGCCGCGGGGCCTGGGCTGTCTGTCGTCTGCGGCTGCGTCGTGGCTTGTCGCGCAGTTCCCCGCGCCCGTGACGGGGCGCTGCAGAACCGCATCCGACTTACTGACGGATCGCCCAGCCCCGTTCCCGCAGCGCCGCCGTCAGTACGGGGGCCGCCTGCGGCTGCACCATCAGCTGCATGAGACCGGCCTGCTGCCCGGTCGCGTGCTCGATCCGTACGTCCTCGATGTTGACCCCGGCCCGTCCCGCGTCGGCGAAGATGCGGGCCAGCTGTCCGGGCTGGTCGTCGATGAGGACGACCACGACCTCGTACACCTGCGGCGCGGCGCCGTGCTTGCCGGGGACCCGGACCTGGCCGGCGTTGCCCCGGCGCAGGACGTCCTCGATGCCGGCGGTGCCCTCGCGGCGCTTGGCGTCGTCGGAGGACTGCAGGGCGCGCAGGGCGCGGACCGTCTCGTCGAGGTCGGCGGAGACGTCCGCGAGGAGGTCGGCGACCGGACCCGGGTTCGCGGAGAGGATGTCGATCCACATGCCGGGGTCGGACGCGGCGATCCGGGTCACATCGCGGATGCCCTGCCCACACAGCCGTACGGCCGCCTCGTCGGCGTTCTCCAGACGCGCGGCGACCATGCTGGAGACCAGGTGGGGCATGTGGGAGACCAGGGCGACGGCGCGGTCGTGGGCGTCGGCGTCCATGACGACCGGCACGGCGCGGCAGTGCGAGACCAGCTCCAGGGCGAGGTTCAGCACCTCGGTGTCGGTGTCCCGGGTCGGCGTGAGCACCCAGGGGCGGCCCTCGAAGAGGTCGCCGGTCGCGGCCAGCGGGCCGGACTTCTCACGGCCGGACATGGGGTGGGTGCCGATGTACGGCGACAGGTTGAGACCGAGCGCTTCCAGCTCGCGGCGTGGGCCGCCCTTGACGCTGGCCACGTCGAGGTAGCCGCGGGCCACGCCCCGGCGCATGGCGTCGGCGAGCACGCCGGCCACATGGGCGGGCGGGGCGGCGACGATCGCGAGGTCGACGGGGCCCTCGGGCACCTCGTCCGAGCCGGCGCCGAGCGCGGCCGCCGTACGGGCCTGCTCCGGATCGTGGTCGGCGAGGTGGACGACGACACCCCGCTTGGCCAGGGCCAGGGCGGCGGAGGTGCCGATGAGGCCGGTGCCGATGACGAGTGCGGTCCTCACTGGGCGATGTCCTTGCGCAGGGCGCCCGCGGCGCCGAGGTAGACGTGCGCGATGTCGGCGCGGGGCTTGTCGGACTCGATGTGCGCGAGGACACGGACGACTCGCGGCATGGCGCCCTGGATGTCCAGTTCCTGCGCGCAGATCAGCGGTACGTCGACGATGCCGAGCTTGCGGGCGGCGGCGGCCGGGAAGTCGCAGTGCAGGTCGGGCGTGGCCGTGAACCAGATGCTGATCAGGTCGTCCGCGGTGAGGTCGTTCCGCTCCAGGACGGCGGTAAGCAGGGCTCCGACCTGCTCGTCCATGTGGCCAGCCTCGTCCACCTCGAGTTGGACGGCGCCTCGGACCGCTCGTACCGCCACGGCTTGGCTCCTTGCTGATGTACGGATCGTTGGTCCGTCCAGCCTAGTCAGCCCGGGTCGCGCGGGTGCGCCGCGCCCGCCCGCTGAGACGTGGGCACCAGACCCTGACAATGTCACGTGAACGTCCCCATTTCGCTACTTGCGGTCACAACACCCCTGTGCGCCTCTGGACGCCGGCCGTCGGGTCCGCTCTCATGGGGCGGGAAGCCCGCCTCGGGGGAGGCCCGTCATGAAGCGTTCCGGACCACTGTTCACTCTGCTCGCGGGACTGGTGCTCGGCTTCTTCATGCTGTCGCTCAACGCGACGACGGGGTCGAAGAGCGCCTCGTCCTCGTACACGGAGGAGTCCCCTTCGCCGAAGGCCTCCCCGGCGCCCACGAAGACGACCGCGTCCCCCTCCCCCACACCGTCCCGGACGCCCGTGCCCGATGCCGACTACACGGGCCGCACGACGGACGACTCCGCCTCCGTCGCCGTCTCCCTGCGTGACGGCAAGGCGGTCGCGTATTTCTGCGACGGCCGCGACAAGGAGTCGTGGCTGAAGGGCGACGTCGAGGACGACGGCACCATGCGGCTCACCGGCAAGAACGGCGCGAAGCTGAACGGCACCCTGGAGGGCAAGCAGATCAGCGGCACCGTCGACATCGACGGCGGGCACTACGACTTCACCGCCGACCGGGCCAAGAAGCCGGACGGGCTGTACCGGGCGACCGGCAGGGCGGGCGGCACCGACGTCGACGGCGGCTGGATCGTACGGCAGGGCGGCACGCAGCAGGTCGGCATCCTCAACCGCGACGGAGAGCCCTCCCCCGCACCACGGATCGACCCGGAGACCGGTGCGGTGACGGTCGACGGAGAGCAGCTCACGGCCCGGCCTGTCACCCCCTGATCCCGGCCTGTCACCCCCTGATCCCCTGCTCCCGGGAGTCGAGCATGACCGTCGACCCGAACGCCGCCACCCAGGACTTTCCCTCGCCCGATCCCGGCCACGGCCGCCCGCACCCGGCCCGCTATCTGGTGCCGGCGCTGGTCGCCGCCGCGGTGGCGGTCGGCCTGGGGGTGTACGGCAAGGTCCACGACCCGGCGGGGATCGCCTTCAATCTCGCCGGTTTCAGCAGCACGGGGGCGGTGAAGTCGTGGCTGGCGACGGCGGCGATCTTCTTCGCGCTCGTCCAGGTCGTCTCGGCGCTGATGGTGTACGGCAGGCTGCCGGGCCCCGGCTGGTCGTCGGCGCTGCACCGCTGGTCGGGGCGGGTGGCGTTTTTGGTGTCGGTTCCGGTTGCGGTGCACTGCCTGTATGCGCTGGGCTATCAGACGTACGAAACGAGGGTTTTGTGGCACTCCCTCCTGGGTTGCTTCTTCTTCGGTGCTTTCAGTGCCAAGATGCTGCTGCTCCGTTCGGAGCGCCTCCCCAACTGGCTGCTGCCGATCGTCGGCGGGCTTGTCCTCACCGTCCTGACGATCGTCTGGCTGACCTCCGCCCTCTGGTTCTTCCGCACCTTCGGAGTGACGACATGACCCCTGACCCGACCCGGCGCACGGTGCTCCTCGCCACGGGCGCGGCGGCGCTTCTCGTGGGCTGCAGTGAGTACGGCGACGACGGGGGCGACTCCTCCGAGGAGAACGCCTCCCCCGGTCAGGAGCTGGCGAAGACGTCCGACATCCCGGTCGGCGGCGGCACGATCTTCAAGGACGAGAAGGTCGTCGTGACCCAGCCCAAGGAAGGCGACTTCAAGGCCTTCTCGAACATCTGCACCCACCAGCAGTGCCCGGTGGCGAGCGTCTCGGGTGGCACCATCAACTGCTCCTGCCACGGCAGCAAGTTCAGCATCGAGGACGGCTCGGTGCAGAATCCCCCGGCGACGAAGGCGCTGCCCGAGAAGCAGCTCACCGTGGACGGAAATTCGATCCGCCTGGCGTGAACCGCCGCGTACGCTGCCGGGCATGCAGCCCGAGGCCCTGGTGCGCGACCACACGATCTACTCCTGCGTGATGGGTTCGCGCGCCTTCGGCCTGGCCACGGACGGCAGCGACACCGACCGCCGTGGCGTGTTCGTGGCCCCCACTGCCCTGTTCTGGCGCTTCGAGAAGCCGCCGACGCATGTGGACGGGCCGGCCGAGGAGCAGTTCAGCTGGGAGCTGGAGCGCTTCTGCGAGCTGGCCCTGCGCGCCAATCCGAACGTCCTGGAGTGCCTGCACTCCCCGCTCGTGGAGTACGCCGACGACACGGGCCGCGAGCTGATCGCCCTGCGCGGCGCGTTCCTCTCCCGCCAGGCCCACGAGACCTTCGCCCGGTACGCCCTGGGCCAGCGCCACAAGCTCGAAGCCGACGTCCGCAATCACGGCGCCCCGCGCTGGAAGCACGCCATGCATCTGCTGCGCCTGCTGATGAGCGTCCGCGACCTGCTGCGCACGGGCGAGCTCACGATCGACGTCGGCGACGGCCGCGAACCACTGCTGGCGGTGAAACGCGGTGAGGTCCCCTGGCCCGAGGTCGAGTCCTGGATGACCCGCCTGGCGACCGAGACGGACGAGGCGTACCGGCACAGCCCACTGCCCGCCGAACCGGACCGCCGGCGCGTCGAGGACTTCCTCATCCGCGTCCGCCGTACGTCAGCCCTCCAGCCGGATCCGTACGACGAGCTCGTGCAGGGCGTCGTACACGGCCGGAGCATCGGGCAGGACTGACCCTGCCTGCGCCTCGTCCAGCACACCATGCAGCCGCTCGATGTCGCCCTGCACGCGCGCGTGCAGGGCGGCATCGGCCACCCCGTGCTCCTGTTCCGCCTTCGCCGTGATCAGCTCCGGCACGTAGGCCGGTGCCTCGGCGATCTCCCCGAGGAGCGTGGGCAGATGAGCCTGCACCTCGCCGCTGCGCATCAGCTGGATGCCGGTGAGCAGCACACGGAACGTGTAGAGCAGCGGCTTGAGTTCGCCGGTCTTCTCGAACAGCCGCCACTGCGTCACCGCACGTTGACATCAGCCGCTCCGCGGCGGGCCCGGTAGTGGTGGGCGTGGTGGCTGGTGAGGACGCCGGGGGCGAGGGAGGCGAGTTCGCGGTGGGCGTCGGTGGTGTGCACGACGAGCGGCGAGAGGAGCTGCTTCAGCGCTCCCGCAGTCCGACCAGATCGGCGGCCGGGAGCAGGTGCACGCCCCGTAGGTCCACGTCCGAGTCGCGGGACGGGAAGCCGTACAGGTGCGCGCCGGAGACGGTGGCGAACAGCAGCGGGTCGGGCTGTTCGGCCACCACGGGTGTCAGGTCGATGTCCAGGGCGTCGATCATGGGTCAAGCGTCCCAGAGGGCCCCGAGGGTCAGCAGGTCGCCTCGGTACTCGATGCGGTCGGCCCATTCCGTGGGCCATGCGTCGGCGCCGAGGTATGCCCCGGCGAACGCGCCCGCGAGGCAGGCGATGGAGTCCGAGTCGCCGGAGGAACAGGCGGCGCGGCGCAGGGCGGTCAGGGGTTCGTCGACGAAGAGCAGGAAGCACAACAGCCCAGTCGCCAGGGCTTCTTCGGCGATCCAGCCCGCACCGGTGGCCAGGCACGGGTCGGTCTCGGGCGACACGGTCCGTACGGCGTCCTGGAGGCGGTCGAGCATCGCCAGGCACTCGTCCCAGCCGCGCCCGATGAACTGCTCGGCCGTCGGGTCCTGGCCGCGCGTCCACAGGTCGCCGAGCCAGCGGTGGTGGTACGTGGAGCGGTGCTCCAAGGCGTACGAGCGCAGCAGCCCGACCAGTCCGGTCGGCTCGGCGCCCTGCGCCAGCAGTCGTACGGCGTGCGCGGTGAGGTCGGACGCGGCCAGCGCCGTCGGGTGGCCGTGGGTGAGTGCGGACTGCAACTGGGCGGCGCCCGCGCGCTGTTCGTCGCTGAGGCCGACGATGAGACCGAGGGGCGCCACGCGCATGTTGGCGCCGCAGCCCTTGGAGTCGATCTGGCTGGCCTGCTGCCAAGGGCGGTCGCCCTCCAGCAGGACACACGCCCGGATGCAGGTGTTGCCGGGCGCCCGGTTGTTCTCCGGGGAGCGGTTCCAGGCGATGAACTCCTGCCGCACCGACTCGGCCATCGCCGACGGCTCCAGCACTCCCCGGTCCATCGCCGTCCGCAACCCCTTCCCCAACGCCAGCGTCATCTGCGTGTCGTCCGTGACGATCGCGGGCTTCGGCAGCCCCATCTCCCGCCAGGGGCCGAACTTGGCGAGGATCGACGGCACGTCGTCGAACTCGGTGGGAAAGCCGAGCGCGTCACCGAGGGCGAGTCCGGTGAGGGCTCCGGTGGCGGCGCGCTTGGCGACGGTGGTGGCGGTCATACGGGGCGTCCTTCCCGGGACGGTCGGAGGAGGGGCGGATGCAGGGCGGTGGCGGTGCCCGCGCGGTACAGCGCGGCCGGTTTGCCGCGGCCACCGGTCAAGCGGGCGGCGCCGGGGACGGGTTCGACGAAGCCCGGCGTGGCGAGCACCTTGCGCCGGAAGTTGGGCCGGTCCAGCGCGGTGCCCCACACGGCCTCGTAGACCTGCCGCAGCTCGCCGAGGGTGAACTCGGGCGGGCAGAAGGCGGTGGCGAGGCAGGTGTACTCGAGCTTGGCGCCGACGCGGTCCTGTGCGTCGGCCAGGATGCGGTCGTGATCGAAGGCGAGGGGCTGTGCCCTGTCGCATTCCACCCAGCGCGCCTGCGCCGCGTCGCTGCCCGCATGCGCCTCCGGTGCGTTCGGCAGCAGCGCCGCGAACGCCACGGAGACGACCCGCATCCGGGGATCGCGGTCGGGCTCGCTGTAGGTCCGCAGCTGCTCCAGATGCAGCCCGGAGACGTCCACCAGACCGGTCTCCTCGGCGAGTTCACGCCGGGCCGCCGTCTCCGCCGACTCGTCGGGCTGTACGAAGCCGCCGGGCAGCGCCCACTGTCCGGCGTACGGCTCCTGCCCGCGCTCGACGAGCAGCACATGCAGTGCGCCCGCGCGCAGGGTCAGGACGGCGAGGTCGACGGTGACGGCGAAGGGTTCGTGCGCGTACTTGTCGTAGCCGGTCGGCACGGTCACGTCCGCTCGCCCCCTTTATGGTCAGCGCAACTAATAGTCACCACGACTATAAAGGGGGCGACGGGACCGCACAACCCCCTCAACTGGCCCCGCGCGACGGCGCGAACGCCGCGGCCGCCGTACGTCGGACCGGGCTCACCCCCCAAAGGAATCGCGGCGCCCGAGGAACGCCAGCAGCCGTGCTTCCGGCCGCGCGGACATGGGCACGGCGAGCTGCGCGGCGAACCGCACTCCCCGGTCCTCGTCCGCCACGACATGCCGGGCGACGGGCAGCAGATCGAGCGCGAGCAGGCCCGGAATGTGCCGTGGCCGCCCGCAGGCCTGGGCCACGTCCCAGCCGTGCACGGCGATCTCGACGGCACCCACGGCCGCCATCACCCGCACGTCCAGCGGCCGTTCGCCGACCAGGACCGGGTCGCCGGGACCGGACGCCGCCCAGGCGCCGAGCACCGCGCACGCGCGCGTGCGGACACCGCACGCCGGGTCGGCTCCGGGACGCGTGGGCACCAGCGCTATCCGCCCGCCGGTCAGCCCCTCGTGCAGCGCGTCCAGCGAGTCACCGAGATGCCCGAGCAGACCCTCCAGGTCCCACTCCCCACACGGCGTCCGACGCCCCAGCGCCGCCCGCTCCACCCCGGCCACGCACCCCAGCGCGTAGGCGAGCGAACGCTCCAACAGCTCACCGGAGTTCATGAGATCACCTCAGGCAACCCGAAGCGGCCGAAGAGTTCGCGGAGTTCCGGATCGATGAAGACGGTCATCCGCGCGACCGCGCCGTCCGACACCGTGAGCACCTGCAGGGAGTGCGCCCGGTGGACGCCGTCGGCCAGCGCCTCCATGTCGGCGTTCTCGAAGGCGGCCACGTACCGGTCGAGCACCTCCCGGTCGGCCACGCCCTCCGGCTCCACGACGAGGTCGACGAGCGCGAGCCGCAGAGTGCCGCGCGCGGCGACGACGGTCGCGGGGTCGATGAGCGCATCCGGCAGCGACTGCAGCCCCGGAACGTCCGTCACAGGCGCCCTCAGCGGCTCCTCAGGCGCCTCTGATGGCGCCCCGAGCCCGCGGGGCAGCGGACGGCGCGTACGGCTCTCCAGCGCCGTCAGACACGTCTCCTGCACCACGCGGTCCGTCGTCGTCGCAGCCATACCGCTCCCTCCGTCACCGGTACAGACCGCGGGGAGCGCCAAAACGAATCGGCCGGCCCGGAAGAAAATCCGGGACCGGCCGTCACGTGCCGCTTCTAGAGATCGACTTCTAGAGATCGACTTCGTTCATCAGCATCCCGACCTCGGTGTTCGACAGCCGTCGCAGCCAGCCCGACTTCTGGTCGCCCAGGGTGATCGGGCCGAAGGCCACGCGCACCAGCTTGTCGACCGGGAAGCCGGCCTCCGCGAGCATGCGGCGCACGATGTGCTTGCGCCCCTCGTGGAGAGTGACCTCCACGAGGTAGTTCTTGCCGGTCTGCTGGACGACCCGGAAGTGGTCCGCGCGCGCGTAGCCGTCCTCCAGCTGGATGCCGTCCTTGAGCTGCTTGCCCAGGTCACGCGGGATCGGGCCGACGATGTGCGCGAGGTAGACCTTCTTCACGCCGTACTTGGGGTGGGTCAGCCGGTGCGCCAGCTCGCCGTGGTTGGTGAGCAGGATGACGCCCTCGGTCTCGGTGTCGAGCCGTCCGACGTGGAAGAGCCGCGTCTCGCGGTTCGTCACGTAGTCACCGAGGCACTGACGCCCCTCGTTGTCCTCCATCGTCGAGACGACACCGGCGGGCTTGTTCAGCGAGAAGAACTGGTACGACTGCGTGGCGACGGTCAGCCCGTCGACCTTGACCTCGTCCTTCTCCGGGTCGACCCGCTTGCCCTGCTCCAGGACGATCTCGCCGTTGACCTCGACCCGCGCCTGCTCGATGAGCTCCTCGCAGGCACGCCGGGAGCCGTAGCCCGCGCGCGCGAGGATCTTCTGCAGCCGCTCGCCCTCCTGCTCGGCGCCCGGGAAGGTCTTGGGCGGCTTGACGTCCTTCTTGCCCGCGTACCGCTCGCGGTTGCGCTCCTCGGCCCGCGCGTCGTACTCACGGGACGTGGCCGGAGCCCAGCGCCCCCGCCCGGAGCCCTGGCCCTGCTTGGGTCCGCCCTTGGCGCCCCCGCGCGCGGAGCTGCCGCGCCCGGACTTCGGGCCCTCATGGCTCCCGCCGGGGCCCACGTCGTAACGGCGCTCCTCGGGGCGGGGCTTGCTGGGACGGCCCTGACCCTGGCCCTGCCCCTGCTTCTGGTCCCTGTTGTTGCCGGCACCGCGGTTGTTACCCCGCCCGCCGGTCCCGCCACTCTTGCCGCTGCCGCTGCTTCGCATCAAAGTTCCGTCTAGTCGTCTGCGTCGTCTGCACCGGGCGCATCGGGTGCGTCCGGGTCGAACGACGGCACCCCTTCCTGGGTCTCGGCCTCGATCGCCTCCGCCTCAGGGAGGAAGGGCGCGAGCTCCGGGAGCTCGTCCAGACCGCGTAGGCCCATCCGCTCCAGAAAGTAGTTCGTCGTCGTGTACAGGATCGCACCTGTTTCGGGTTCCGTGCCCGCCTCCTGGACGAGACCCCGTTGGAGGAGGGTCCGCATGACCCCGTCACAGTTCACTCCGCGCACCGCCGAGACCCGGCTGCGGCTGACCGGCTGCCGGTACGCGACGACCGCGAGCGTCTCCAGCGCCGCCTGCGTGAGCCGGGCCGTCTGGCCCTCCAGGGCGAGCCGCTCCACGGCGGGAGCGAACTCGGGGCGGGTGTAGAAACGCCAGCCGCCCGCGACGAGCCGCAGCTCGAAGCCGCGCCCCTGCACGGTGTAGTCGTCGGCCAGCTCCCGCAGCGCCTTGGTGATCTGCCGCTTGGGCCGCTCCAGTATCTTCGCGAGGTGCTCCACGGTCGCGGGTTCGTCGACGACCATGAGGACGGCCTCCAGGGCGGGCTTCAGCTCCAGATCGGCGACGGCACGCAGCCCGGCCGGCAACTCGGTGGTCTCCTCGCTCACGCCTTCTTCTCCTCGTCCTTGGGCGGCTCGGGCGGCCGGTCGAACTCGTCGGTCACCATCGGCTCCGCGTCGCCCTCCCCACCGGTCCAGCGCACCATCAGCTCCCCGAGGGCGGTCTCCTGCTCCAGCGCCACGGCCTTCTCCCGGTACAGCTCCAGCAGCGCCAGGAAGCGGGCTACGACCGTCAGCGTGTCCTCGGTGTCCTCGATCAGCGAGCGGAAGCTGGCCTCACCGAGTTCCTTCAGGCGCGCGACCACGATCCCGGCCTGCTCCTGCACGCTGACCAGCGGTGCGTGGATGTGGTCGACGTACACCTGCGGCTTGGGCTTCGGCTGCATCGCCTTGATGGCGAGCTTGGCGAACCCTTCCGCCCCGATGCTGATGACGACCTCGGGCAGCAGCTCGGCGTGGTGGGGCTCCAGTCCGACCGTACGGGGATAGCGGCGCGCCTCTTCGTCCAGCCGGCGGCTGAAGATGTCGGCGATCTGTTTGTACGCGCGGTACTGCAGCAGCCGAGCGAAGAGCAGGTCACGCGCCTCGAGAAGCGCGAGGTCGGCCTCGTCCTCGACCTCCGCCGACGGCAGCAGACGCGCCGCCTTCAGATCGAGCAGCGTGGCCGCGACGACCAGGAACTCGGTCGTCTGGTCGAGGTCCCAGTCCGGGCCCATCGCCCTGATGTGCACCATGAACTCGTCGGTGACCTTGGACAGGGCCACTTCGGTGACGTCGAGCTTGTGCTTCGAGATCAGCTGGAGGAGCAGGTCGAAGGGCCCCTCGAAGTTGGACAGCCGAACCTTGAAGACACCGTCGGACTCACCACCGTCCTGCGGGACCGACTCGACGACCTCGGGAACCACAGGTTCCGGCTCC
Organism: Streptomyces sp. GESEQ-4; assembly: GCF_017948455.1. Lineage (GTDB taxonomy): Bacteria > Actinomycetota > Actinomycetes > Streptomycetales > Streptomycetaceae > Streptomyces. Next base: position 24,810 of record NZ_JAFFSU010000007.1, on the reverse strand, counting down.
GGGACAACAACCTCAGGAGCCTCAGGTTCCGGCTCCCCGCCGACCGGCTCCGCCTCGGAAACCGGCTCGACCCGCGGACCGCCCGGTCCCCGCCCAAGCGCACGCCGACGCCCGGCGGAGCCGGACGCGGGGGCGGGAAGGTCGTTCGAGGTCATAGCCCCCGCAGGCTACCGCTACCGCCCACGGAGCCGGCGTACGAGGATGCTCGCGTCCCCACGGGACTCCAGGTCGGCCAGCACCACGGCCACCGCCTCGCGCACGATGCGCCCGCGGTCGACCGCGAGACCGTGCTCACCGCGGAGCACCAGCCGTGCGTGCTCCAGGTCCATGAGTTCCTCGGCGGACACATACACGGTGATCTTCTCGTCGTGCCGCTCCCGCCCGCTGGGCCGGCGCGCGGCGGCCCGGCCCCCGCGCTTGCGGGGCTGAGCGGATGCGGCCGCCGGACCACCGGCAGAACCTTCCTGCGCCCCCTGACGACGCGCGGAGCGCTCCGCGGCGGCGGCCCGGATACGGGACTCGCCGGCGTCGACCGACTCCGCGTCGGCCGCGGCATGCTCGGCCCCGTCTCCGTCACCGCCCTGCGCGGGCACCGACGGCGGCGCGTCCTCTGCGGCGGCGTCGCTGTCCCCCGCCGGAGCCGGCACCCGGGCCTCGCCATTGGCCTGGCGCCGGGGGGAGGACGACTGAAGCGCCATCCCCCCTGTCGTACGGAACAGTTCGTCGGCCCCCGGCAGACTCACTCGGCGTGACACCGGGCGAGCACCTCCCTGGCGAGCTGGCGATAGGCGGCGGCACCGACGGAGTTGGATGCGTACGTGGTGATCGGCTCACCGGCGACCGTGGTCTCCGGGAAGCGGACCGTGCGGCCGATGACCGTGTGGTAGACGTGATCGTCGAACGCCTCGACGACACGCGCGAGCACCTCACGGCTGTGCACGGTGCGCGAGTCGTACATCGTGGCGAGGATCCCGTCGAGCTCCAGCTCCGGGTTGAGCCGCTCCTGGACCTTCTCGATCGTCTCCGTCAGCAGCGCCACGCCACGCAGGGCGAAGAACTCGCACTCGAGCGGCACGATCACCTTGTGAGCCGCCGTCAGGGCGTTCACGGTGAGCAGGCCGAGCGAGGGCTGACAGTCGATCACGATGTAGTCGTAGTCGGCCATCAGCGGCTTGAGCGCCCGCTGCAGCGTGGACTCGCGCGCGACCTCGGACACCAGCTGTACCTCGGCGGCCGACAGGTCGATGTTGCTCGGGAGCAGGTCCATGTTGGGGACCGCGGTCTTCAGGAGCACCTCGTCGGCCGCCATGCCCCGCTCCATGAGCAGGTTGTAGACGGTGAGGTCGAGCTCCATCGGATTGACGCCGAGACCGACCGACAGCGCGCCCTGCGGGTCGAAGTCCACGAGCAGGACTCGGCGTCCGTACTCCGCGAGCGCGGCACCCAGGTTGATGGTCGACGTCGTCTTGCCGACGCCGCCCTTCTGGTTGCACATCGCGATGATCTTCGCGGGACCGTGGTCGGTCAGCGGACCCGGGATCGGGAAGTACGGCAGCGGCCGTCCGGTCGGGCCGATGCGCTCACGGCGCTGGCGGGCAGCGTCGGGCGCGAGCGTGGCCGCGTACTCGGGGTCGGGCTCGTACTCCGCGTCGGGATCGTAGAAGTGCCCGTCGGGCAGTTCGTCGTAGTCGGCGAAGTGGTTGTGGGGCGCGCCACTTCCGTCGCCGGCCATGGCGTTCACGTGATGGCCATCCATGCTCTGGTGTGCTGGCTGAGTCACACCTGACTTCAGGTGACTCTGTTGGGCTGCGAAGGTGCGCACCGCTACGGAGCCGACAGCCTCGAACCCCGCGGGGCGCTCGGCCCGTGCAGGCATTCCTGGTTGACCACCCCCGGGAGAAAATGTCGACTCATTCACAAGTCGTCTTACCTCCTTGGTGACCAGGAAACTTCTAGACAGGTCAGCGTGGCACCATGCCGACGGTTGGCGACTCTATGGCGTGTCGGGCGTCCGCAGCAACACAATCCGCCGGACCCGGCAGGATGTGTCGGCAATGAAACATCCCTCTGTCAAGGGCGTACGGCCGTCGCACGGCAGGTTTCACCGGTGTACGAATCGGTTCAAGGGTTACGTTCGAGGCGAGTTGACCGAGAGCCGCAAAGTGACCATACACACACCCGGCCGGACCTTGTCGGGCAAGGTCCGGCCGGGTGTGCGGCGTTGACGACCTGTGTTGACGTATCGCCTTTACGAAAAGGTGACTTAGCCGCACGGGCCGGTCCGGCGCGGCTCAGCCGAGCAGTGACTCCAGCTCCACGTGCTCCACCCCGTGCGCCTCTGCGACCTCGCGGTAAACCACTTTGCCGTCATGGGTGTTGAGGCCCTTGGCGAGCGCGGGGTCACGGCGCAGCGCCTCGACCCAGCCTCGATCGGCAAGCTCGACGATGTACGGCAGCGTCGCGTTGGTGAGCGCGTAGGTGGAGGTGTTGGGCACCGCGCCGGGCATGTTGGCGACGCAGTAGAAGACCGAGCCGTGGACCGGGAAGGTCGGCTCGGCGTGGGTGGTGGGACGCGAGTCCTCGAAGCAGCCGCCCTGATCGATCGCGATATCGACAAGGACACTTCCCGGCTTCATCCGCGAAACGAGCTCGTTGGTGACGAGCTTCGGCGCCTTGGCGCCCGGGATGAGCACGGCACCGATGACGAGGTCGGCCTCGAGGCACGCCTTCTCGAGTTCGAAGGCGTTGGAGACGACCGTCTGGATCTTCGTACCGAAGACCTTGTCGGCTTCCTTGAGCTTGTTGATGTCCTTGTCGAGCAGGGTCACGTGGAAGCCCATGCCGATGGCGATCTGCGCGGCGTTCCAGCCGGAGACGCCGCCGCCGATGACCACGGCCCGGCCGGCCAGCACGCCGGGGACACCGCCGGGCAGCACACCGCGGCCGCCGTTGGCGCGCATCAGGTGGTAGGCGCCGACCTGCGGGGCGAGCCGGCCCGCGACCTCGGACATGGGGGCGAGCAGCGGAAGGGCACGGGTGGGCAGCTCGACGGTCTCGTAGGCGATCGCGGTCGTGCCGGACTCCAGCAGCGCGTCGGTGCACTCCTTGGACGCGGCCAGGTGCAGGTAGGTGAAGAGCGTCTGGTCCTTGCGGAGGCGGTGGTACTCCTCGGCGATGGGCTCCTTGACCTTCAGCAACAGGTCGGCGGTGGCCCACACCTCGTCGGCGGTGTCCAGGATCTGAGCGCCGGCGGCCACGTACTCGGTGTCCGGGATCGAGGAGCCGACACCGGCGTCGTGCTCGATGACGACCTGGTGGCCGTGGCGCACCAGCTCGTGCACGCCGGCGGGGGTGATGGCCACCCGGAACTCGTTGTTCTTGACCTCGCGGGGGATGCCGACCTTCACGTCGATCACGGTCCTTGGCTCAGAGGGTGCATTACAAGACTTACCCGGACGTGCGTGGGCACACCAGGAGACACCGCAGGAGAAGGCGCGGCAGAGCCAGTCTAATGAAGGCGTTCCCGCTGTCTAGCCTTTCATTACTTCAATCTTCGTCGGATGTACTGCGGATTTCGTAGGTGTTAGGACCTTGTTCCGGCTCTGGATCACTCTCCGGGAGCTCCTCACCCAGCATGCGCTCGGCCGCCCCGCGATGCAGTCGGGCGGCCGTGGGGTCGCCCAGCCGGTCCAGCGTGTCGGCGAGCCTGAGCTGCAGCGCTGCCTGCAGCCGCACGTCCTCGGCGCGGCGCGCCCACTCGATCGCCTCGTGACAGGTGCGCAGCGACTCCTCGGGCCGTCCCGCGTACTCCTGGACCCGCGCCAGCTCGCTCAACGCCCGTGCCTGGGCGGCCACATCGCCGCTCTTGCGGTACCCGGCGACCGCGGCACGCCAGCACCGCAGCGCCTCGCCATAGCGGCCCGCATAGGTGTGGGCCGCGGCGATACGGCCGTACAGCCGGGCGACTTCCTCGCGCTCGTCGCGCGCCAGCCGCTCGGCGAGGGCCCGGCCGAACCAGTCGGCGGCCCGGTCGTAGTCCCCCAGCTCCTGGTGCGCGCCGCCTACGGATTCCATCGCGCGCCCGGTCGCATACGGATCGTTCGCTTCGCGTCCGGCGTCCAGAGCCGCGCGATAGCGGACCAGCGCCTCGGCGGTACGGCCGGTCTGTGCGTCCAGATCACCGAGGTTCAGCAGCGCGGCGGCCTTCTCGCGGGGCAGCTCGCGGCGCTCGGCGACGTCGAGGACCAGCCGGTGGATGTCGTACAGGTCGGATGCGGCGGCCCGGGTGCCGAAATGCGCCGCCATCGCCCGCACCAGCTGGGCCATCAGGCGCCGCGCCAGCGTGTCCAGCTCCCCGTCGGCGACCGCGAGCCGCGCCGACGCGAGCAGGGCGGGCCTGCGGACGGCCAGCCAGTCGGCCGCCGCGCGCGGGCTGGGGAAGCGCAGGGAGCGCGGCATGCCGACTAGCTTCTCCCGGGCGAGCGGGCTGTCGGTCTCGGTGATCGCCCGGCACGACTGCAGCAGCCGTACGGTCCGCTCCAGCATGCGGGCGCGCGCGAGCTGGAGCTCGGCGGGACGGTCCTGGGTCTCGGTCAGCGCCTTGAGCAGGGGGTGCAGACAGCCGGGGACCTGGTACTGCGGCAGCGGCGCGGGCACACTCCGCAGCAGGCCGAGGGAGACCAACTCGTCCAGGGCGGTGTGAGCGCCGTCCACCGAGCAGCCGGCGAGCGCGGAGGCGGTGTGCGGGTCGACCAGGCCCGCTGGCGCGAGGGAGAGCAGACGCAGTATCCGGGCGGCGGTGCTCGGCAGGGACGCGTAGGCGAGCCGGAAGACCCGGCTGAGCGGCGTGCCGTCGTCACCCTCCGCATGCAGTTGCTTGGCGAAGTCGGCGACGGCCGCCTTCGGGCGGGCGGCGAGCCAGCCGCCGGCCAGCATGAGCGCGGCGGGCTGGGCCTGGCACTCCTCGACGAGTCCCTCGGCGGCCCGCGGGTCGACGGTGATGCGGACCGAGCCGGTGTGCCGGGACAGCAGTTCCACGGCCGACTTGGTGTCGAGGCCGCCCAGGGTGCACGGTCGGACGTCCGCGATCCCGGTCAGCGGGCCGCCGGACACGGCGACGACCAGGCATTCCGCGGTGTCCGGCAGCAGCGCGTCGACCTGTTCCGCGGTGGCGGCGTCGTCGAGCAGGAGCAGGACACGCCGGTCGGCGAGGGCAGTGCGCAGCACCTCGGTCAGGTCGTCGTCACGGGCGCCGGGCGGGGTGGGCAGTTCCAGGGCGGTGAGCAGTTCGCGGGCGGTGCGCTCGACGGGGACGGGACTCCCGTCGGGCTCGCTCAGGCGGGCCCGCAGCACTCCGTCCCGGTAACCGTCCGCTACCTGCCGGACCAGTTCCTCGGCGAGTGCGGTACGTCCCGAGCCGGGCCTGCCCGCGATGAGCAGCACGCGCGCGCGGGGGGCCTTGCGGCCGGAGAGGGTGTCGAGTCCCGCGCGCTCGATGTCGGCGCGCAGCTCCTTCAACTCCCGTGTGCGACCCAGGAATCGAGACTCCGCAGCAGTGTGTGCGGACAGCCGCACGCCACCGGTGTCCACCGCCTGATCCGTCACGGGCCACACTCCCGTCCCACCACACGTGCCGACCCGCCGGGACTCCGGCTCGGGCATTTTCAGAGCCTAGTTCACGCTCTGCAACGTTCCGTGACGAGCGCGGCGGATACGTCGCCCGATCGGATCAGCCGATGGTCACACCGGGTGTGGGCCAACCGTGTTCAGGCCTCGAAGGGACGCGCGGGCCAGGACGCGTCCGCGGGGCGCAGTGCGTCGAGTCCGTCACCCTGCTGGGCGGCGACCAGGGAAAGGACGCCCACGACCAGGCAGTTGTTGTGCAGCTCGCCCGCGAGCACGCCCCGGACGAGCTCGTCGACGGGCACGCGCGCGTACTCCAGCTCGGTCTCCTCGTGCTCGACCTCGAAGCGCTCCCCCTCGGCCTCGGACAGATCGCGGGCAAGGAAGATCCGTACGGCCTCGTCGCAGCCGCCGGGGGTGGTGTAGACGTCGGTCAGCACCCGCCAGTCCTCGGCCTTGACGTGCGCCTCCTCGTACAGCTCGCGCTGGGCGGCGTGCAGCGGGTTCTCGCCGGGGACGTCGAGCAGGCCGGCCGGGATCTCCCACAGCTTCTGCCGTACGGGGTGGCGGTACTGCTTGATGAGCAGGACACGGCCGTCGTCGTCGAGGGCGAGGACGGCCACGGAGCCGGGGTGGACCTGGTAGTCACGGCGGACGACCGAGCCGTCGGGCATGACCACCTCGTCGGTGCGGACGGAGGTCTTGTTGCCCACGAAGGGGGTCTCCGTCGCCCGGATCTCCCACTCCTCGGGAGTGTCCTTGATGGTCATGCCGTGTCCTTTCCGGTGTGCCAAGAAAAAAACCGGGGCGCGACCTTGAAGGTACGCGCCCCGGCAACCGTACAACTGGTGTGTTACTTGGAATTCTTCCGCGCGCCCTCAGCACGCTGGCGCTCGACCGAGGCCTTCACCAGCCCGGCGAACAGCGGATGCGGACGCGTCGGACGCGAGCGCAGCTCGGGGTGCGCCTGGGTCGCGACCAGATAGGGGTGGACGTCACGCGGATACTCGACGTACTCGACGAGCTTGCCGTCCGGCGAGGTGCCCGAGAAGACGATGCCGGCCTTCTTCTCCAGCTCCGCGCGGTAGGCGTTGTTCACCTCGTACCGGTGACGGTGCCGCTCCTCGACGTACTCCTTGCCGTCGTACACCTCACGCACGAGGGAGCCCTCGGCGAGCTTGGCCGGGTACATGCCCAGCCGCATCGTGCCGCCCATGTCGCCCTCGCCCGCGACGATGTCGAGCTGCTCGGCCATGGTGGAGATGACCGGGTGGCCGGTGGCGGAGTCGAACTCGGTGGAGTTGGCGTCCGAGATGTCGAGCAGGTGGCGCGCGGCCTCGATCACGATGCACTGCAGACCCAGGCAGAGTCCGAGCAGCGGGATCTTGTGCTCGCGGGCGTACTTGATCGCGCCGACCTTGCCGAGCACACCGCGGTCGCCGAATCCGCCCGGGATGCAGATGCCGTCGACGTCGGCGAGCTGCGCCTTGGCGCCGGCCGGGGTCTTGCAGTCGTCCGAGGTGACCCACTTGATCTTCACGCGGGCCTTGTTGGCGAAGCCGCCCGCGCGCAGCGCCTCGGTGACCGAGAGATAGGCGTCAGGCAGGTCGATGTACTTGCCGACCAGGGCGAGGGTGATCTCGTGGTCGGGGTTGTGGACGCGGTCGAGCAGGTCGTCCCAGGTCGTCCAGTCCACATCACGGAAGGGCAGGTCCAGCTTGCGGACGACATAGGCGTCCAGGCCCTCGCCGTGCACGGTCTTGGGGATGTCGTAGATGGACTTGGCGTCGGGGCAGGCGACCACGGCCGACTCGTCGACGTCGCACATCAGCGAGATCTTGCGCTTGATCGCGCCCGGCACCTCACGGTCGCTGCGCAGCACGATCGCGTCCGGCTGGATACCGATGTTCCTGAGCGCCGCAACCGAGTGCTGGGTCGGCTTCGTCTTCAGCTCTCCCGAGGGGCCGATGTAGGGCAGGAGCGAGATATGGACGACGAAGACGTTGTCACGGCCGACCTCGTGCCGGACCTGGCGAACCGTCTCCAGGAACGGCAGCGACTCGATGTCGCCGACGGTGCCGCCGACCTCGGTGATCACGACGTCGACCTCGTCGGTGGCCATACGGCGGATACGGTGCTTGATCTCGTTGGTGATGTGCGGGATGACCTGCACGGTGTCGCCCAGGTACTCACCGCGCCGCTCCTTGGCGATCACCGTCGAGTAGACCTGCCCTGTAGTGACATTGGCGGAGCCGTCCAAGTCACGGTCGAGGAAGCGCTCGTAATGTCCGATGTCCAGGTCCGTCTCGGCGCCGTCGTTGGTGACGAACACCTCACCGTGCTGGAACGGGTTCATCGTGCCCGGGTCGACGTTCAGATACGGGTCGAGCTTCTGCATCACGACGCGCAGGCCCCTGGCCTTGAGCAGCATGCCGAGGCTGGAGGCCGTCAGGCCCTTGCCGAGAGAGGAGGCGACACCCCCGGTGACGAAGATGTGCTTGGTCGTCGTGGCTGTGTTACTTCGAAAAACAGCGGGCGGCATGGCCAAGAGGGGGCTCCCGTGGTCGCGGTCTGGGTGGCGTTCCGGGGTTTTTCTCCCACCGGTCCACGGGCTACCAGGGTATCAGCGCCAGGGGGCGATGGCTTCCGGCCACTCTCCGCACACAGGTCGGCACGGACACGTACCGCTCACTTCTCCCTCACCCGTTGCTCACCCGTTCGGCGCACCCGCGTTGCCCGGAGCGGCACGCAGATCATCTACGTGCGTCGTATCCTGCTCGGACACTCGCTGCCGAGCCCGGCCGGCAAAACGGCACCACCCCAGCCCGTACCCACCGGAACAACGAGAGCTCGTCAGTTCGTTGAGCAACGACTGTTGTTTTGCCTCATGGCATGAGCGACTGATTTGCTTCATCGCTCAACGACGTATGACAAAGACCCCTTGACCGCACTAGCGACAGCCCCCTTGTGGGGTGACGTGGCCGTTCGACTGGAGTTGCACGTGGCCGGGCGCATCGAAGACTACGCACTCATCGGAGACATGCAGACCGCTGCCCTGGTCTGCCGGGACGGCACGGTGGACTGGCTGTGCCTGCCCCGCTTCGACTCGCACGCCATCTTCGCCGGTCTGATGGGCACCGAGGAACACGGCTTCTGGCGGCTCGGCCCCGCGCACGCGGCCGACGCCGCGCCGCCCGTCGCGGCCAGGCGCACCTACCGCGGGGACTCGCTGATCCTGGAGTCCGAGTGGGACACCCCGCGCGGCACGGTCCGGGTCATCGACTTCATGCCCCCGCGTGACGGCGCCCCGCAGCTCATCCGGATCGTGGAGGGCGTCTCGGGCCGCGTCCCGATGCGCTCGGCGCTGAGGATGCGGTTCTCCTACGGCCGGATCGTCCCGTGGGTGCACCGGCACGAGGGCCGCACGGTGGCCGTCGCGGGCCCCGACTCCGTGTGGTTCGACACATCCGCCGAGACCTACGGCAAGTCGCTGACGACTTACTCGGACTTCACCGTCGGACCGGGCGACCGGATCGCGTTCACCATCTCCTGGGAGCCCTCGCACAAGCAGCCGCCGCCGCTGCCGGAGCCGGAGCAGTCGCTGGAGGCGACCGAGGACTTCTGGCGCGACTGGGTGGAGCACTGCACGTACCACGGCCCCTACCGTGAGGCGGTGATCCGCTCGCTGATCACGCTCAAGGCGCTGACGTACGGCCCGACCGGCGGCATCGTCGCCGCCCCCACCACCTCCCTGCCGGAGGAGATCGGCGGCGTCCGCAACTGGGACTACCGCTACACCTGGCTCCGCGACGCGGCGATCACGCTCTCCTCGCTGCTGCGCACCGGCTACCGCGACGAAGCCCGTGCCTGGCGCGAGTGGCTGCTCCGCGCGGTCGCCGGCGATCCCGAGAACCTGCAGATCATGTACGGCATCGCGGGCGAGCGCGAGCTGGGCGAGGCCGAGCTGGACTGGCTGCCCGGCTACGAGAACTCCGCCCCGGTCCGGGTCGGCAACGGCGCCGCGCACCAGCTCCAGCTGGATGTGTACGGCGAGGTCACCGAGGCCCTGCACCTCGCGCACATGACGGGCCTGGCCCGCAACGACTACGCCTCGCTGCTCCAGCTCAAGCTGATCCGCTATCTGGAACGGCACTGGGACGAGCCGGACGAGGGCATCTGGGAGGTGCGCGGCCCGCGCCGCCACTTCGTGCACTCCAAGGTCATGGCGTGGGTCGCGGTCGACCGCACGATCAAGCTGATCGAGTCCGGTGACGCGGACGGCCCGCTGGACCGCTGGCGCGAGCTGCGCGACGACATCCACCGGGATGTATGTGAGAAGGGTTACGACAAGGAGCGCAACACCTTCACACAGTCGTACGGCTCGAAGGAGCTGGACGCCTCGCTGCTGCTGATCCCGCAGATGGGCTTCCTGCCGCCGGACGACAAGCGGGTCATCGGCACCATCGAGGCGATCCAGCGCGAGCTGTCCACCGAGGACGGCTTCATCCTGCGCTACCCGACGCAGGGCGAGGACGAGGGCGTCGACGGCCTCCCCGGCGACGAGGGCGCCTTCCTCGCCTGCTCGTTCTGGATGGCCGACGACCTGGCGATGATCGGCCGCGTCGACGAGGCCCGCAAGCTCTTCGAGAAGCTGCTGTCCCTGCGCAACGACCTCGGTCTGCTGGCCGAGGAGTGGGACCCGCGCCTGCAACGCCAGGTCGGCAACTTCCCGCAGGCCTTCAGCCACGTGCCCCTCATCGACACGGCACTGCGCCTGACGGCGTCCGGGGCGTACGGCGGCTGAACAGGACTGGCGTCAGGCAAAGTCCACTGCGGTTCGGCAGCGCCCCGAAGGGGCGCGGGGAACTGCGCGACCAGCCACGATGGCGCCGCAGCGAACCGACGGCACATCGCGGCACTTCCAATCGCGGCACTTCCAGCGGAGCGCCTAGGCTGGGAGCAAGCGATTGCCCCGGCATGGAAGGGGGCAGCCATGGCTTCCCTCTCGAAGGCGGGCGCGGCCCTCGCCGCGCTGCGTGAGGATCTCGCCGGTGAGGTGTTCGCTCCCGGGGATCCCGGTTACGACGAGGCGCGCGCCGTCTTCAACGCCATGATCGACCGGCGGCCCGCGGTGATCGCGCAGTGCGCGAACGTCGACGACGTCGTCCGGGCCGTGCGGTTCGGCCGGGAGCTGGACCTCGCCATCGCCGTGCGCGGCGGTGGGCACAGCGTGGCGGGGATGGCGGTCAACGACGGCGGTCTGGTGGTCGACCTGCGCCGGATGCACGACGTGACCGTCCATCCGGGAGCCGAGGCGGTACGGGTCGAGGGCGGGGCCACCTGGAGCCATGTGGACCGGGCGACCCAGCCGCACGGCCTGGCGACCACGGGTGGCCGGGCTTCGACGACCGGCGTGGGCGGCTTCGTCCTCGGCGGCGGCACCGGCTGGCTGGACCGCTGCTGCGGGCTCGCCGTCGACAATCTGCTCGGCGTGGAGCTGGTCACCGCCGACGGCAACCGGGTGCACGCGAACGCGGACGAGAACCCGGAGCTGTTCTGGGGGCTGCACGGCGGTGGCGGCAACTTCGGCATCGCCACCGCGCTCACCCTGAAACTGCACGAACTGCCCGAGTTCGCCATCGCGATGCTGCTGTACGAGCCGGAGTTCGCGCCCGCGGCCGTCCGCACCTTCCGCGACGTGATCGAGTCCGGCCCGGACGAGCTGAGCGGCGGGGCCCTGTACTTCACCGGCCCGCCCGAGGACTTCGTACCGCCGTCCCTGGTCGGCGAGTTGGTGTGCGGTGTGCTGCTGACGTACGCCGGTGAGGAGCAGGACATGCGCAAGTACGCCGATCCCCTGCTGGCGTTGCAGCACGAGGCGGAGATCGTCGGCGCGATGCCGTATGCCGACGTGCAGTGCATGATCGACGATCCGCCCGGCATGCGGCACTACTGGTCGGCGGAGTATCTGACCGGCGCACCGGACAACTACGTGGCCGTCTTCTGCACGGGCGCCCAGGGCCTGCCCGTACCGACCGGCACCCAGTACGCGCTGCTCCCCCAGGGCGGTGCGATCGCCGCCGGCCCGCACGACTATCCGGTGCCCTACCGTGACGCGCCGTGGGCGGTGCACCCGTACGGCATGTGGCAGGACCCGGCGGACGACGAGCGGTGCATCCAGTGGGTCCGCGACGTCCGCGCCGACGCCGAGCCGTGGAGTACCGGCGCGGTCTATCTGAACTTCATCGGCGACGAGGGCCCGGAGCGGGTGATCGCGGGTCTGGGCGTCGAGAACCATCGGCGGCTCGAGGCTCTGAAGCGGCAGTACGACCCGGACAACGTCTTCCGCTTCAACCACAACATCAGGCCTGCTTGAGGGCCGTCAGCGTGCGTTCCCCGCCCGGGTCGCCCGCCGTCGCCGGGACGAGGGCGATCTCGTCGAGGCCGGCCTCGGCGTACTCCTCGGCACGCGCGCGTACGGCGTCGATGTCACCCACCAGGCCGACCATGCCCGCAGCCTGAGCGGGCAGCGCCCGCACCAGTGTGCCGGGATCGGCACCGGTACGGGCCAGTTCGACGGCCTCCCCGAAACCGGCCGCCTCGAACATGTCGCTGTAGCCCGGCACGGTCAGATAGCCGGCGATGCTCCGCAGGATCTGCGCGAGGGAGTCGGGGTCCGGATCGACGGCGGCCGGCAGCCAGGCGGCCAGGGTCGGTGGCGAGGTACGGCCCGCGCGCTGCGCGGCGTCGGTCATCCGGGCGCGCAGGGTGCGGACCTGCTCCGGGGAGACGATGTCGAGCAGCATGCGGTCGGCGTGCGCGGCGGCCGTGGCGGTCGCGCGGTCGCCGAACGCGGCGACGGTGAGCGGTCCGCCGGGCGGCTGCTGCCGCCGCCGGAAAGCGCTGCCGGGCACGACCGGCTCACCGTACGCGCCGTGCAGCAGCTCTCGTACGGCGGCCGCGCTCTCCTCGAGTACGGCGGCGGCCCGCACCCGCGGGCGCCCGTGCACGCCCTCGACGACCCGCTTGCTGGACGTGCCCAGCGCCACCCCGACCGGCCGGCCGGTGACGGCGGCGCAGGAGGCGGCGCCCCGGGCGATGGTGAACGGGTCGCGCACGGACACCGCCACGGGCCCGGCGGTCAGCGCGACCCGCTCGGTGGCCCGCCCGATCGCCGTTGCGAGCACGAACGCGTCCCACGTCGGCCCCTCACCGGCCCACACCTCGCGGTACCCGAGCCGGTCGGCGACCACGGCGACCCTGAGCGGCTCCTCGACGGCACTGTCGTCCTCTCGCGCAACCGCGACCACGCTGAAGTCCATGGCGGCGCGCATACCCCGCCGCGGTCCTCGCAACCGCACGAAGATCGTCTCGGAGATGTCGCGGGATCGCCCCCGCAGGTACCGTCCGCAGCATGGACAGCCGCACGGACAGCCGTTTCGAGAGCCAGGGCGCCGGGATCACCGTTCAGCGGGCGCTGGAGCTGCCCGGGCTGCGCAGCGGACTGCCCGAAGTGCTCGCGGGCGCCGACCGGCTGCAGCGGACGGTGCGCTGGGTCCACGCGGGCGAGGTCCCGAACATCGCCTCGCTGCTCAAGGGCGGCGAACTGCTCCTGACGACGGGATACGCGCTCGGCACCCGTCCGGCCGACCAGCGCGCGTTCGTCCGCACACTGGCCGAGCGCGGGATCGCGGCCCTGGTGGTGGAGCTGGGCCCGCGCTTCACCCGCCTGCCCGCCGCCCTCGTCGAGACGGCCCGGACCGCCGGGCTCCCCCTGGTCCAGCTGCACCGCGAGGTGCCCTTCGTGACGGTCACCGAGGAGATCCACACCGAGATCGTCAACGGCCACTACGCGCTGCTGCAGCGGGCCGAAGAGGTGCACCGGCGGTGCACGGAGGCCCTGTTGGGCGGTGGCGGGGTGCCGCAGGTGCTCGGGATCCTGGCCGACTTCTGCGGCAACCCGGTCTTCCTGGAGACGACGGACGGGCAGCTGCTGTACGCCGCCGGTGCCGGGCCCAAGGGCGCGGATCCGCTCCAGGTGTGGGAGGGGCTGCGCGGCCAGCACAAGGACGCCCCGCCGCCGGCCGGGTCGGTGCTCGTGGACGTGCCGGGCGGCGGCCCGGGAGCGGGGTCGGTGCGCGCCCGTCTCGCCCTGCTGCCGGTGCGGGCCCCGCTGGCGCCGGTGCACCGCATCGCCGCCGAGCGGGCCGCGAGCATCCTGGCCGTGGTGCTGATGCAGGCCCGCCAGGAGGAGGAGCTGGCGGCGCGGGGCCGGGGCGACTTCCTCACCGACCTCGCGGAAGGCCGTATCACGGCTCAGGACGCGCCCGCGCAGGCGCGCGTGCTGGGCTTCAAGCCGGGTGACAGTCCGCTGATGCCCGTGGTCATGCGGCTGGGCGACGCGCTCTCGCCCGGCGGTGGCTGGGCGGTGCTGGCGCGTGCGGTCTCGGAGGAGCTGGCGTCGGTGGGCGTGCCCGTCCTGTTGGGCGTACGACCGGTGGAGGGCCGTGTCCTGGTGCTGCTCGGGCTGCGTTCCGAATCGGAGCGGGCACCCGTCGCGGACCGGGTCGCGGCGGCGCTGCGGGCGGGTGTGGAGCGGGCCGGGATGCGACGGCCGGGCGCGCAACCGCCTGTCGTGGTGGTCGGGGTGGCCGGCGGCTGGGCGGCGGCGTCGGCGGGGCTCAGACACGCGGCCGAGACGGCGACGGCGGCGCAGGGCCTGACGGACCGCCCCTGGTACGACGCCCGCCGCCTCGACATCGACCTGCTGCTGTGGCGGCTGCGCGGCCACCCGGACCTGGCTGCCTTCGTGGACCGCGCGATCGGCCCGGTCCGCGACCACGACAGCAAGTCCAAGCCCCCGCTGCTGCCCACCCTGCAGACGTACTTGGCCCACGCGGGCCGCAAGGCCGAGACGGCCCGCGAGCTGCATCTGAACCGGCAGACCCTCTACAACCGCCTCGCCCGCATCGGCGAGTTGCTCGGCACGGACCTCGACGACCCGCAGACGGTACTGGCGTTGAGCCTGGCGCTGCGCGCCCGCCGGCACGTGCCCTAGATCATGGGCCTGGGCTGCGTCAACTCGTCGTAGACGCTGAGGACTTGGGCGACCGTCTCGTCCTCCGTGGGCCAACTGACGGCCTGCTGCGCGCCCTTCTCCTTCAGCAGCTCCCGGCGTTCGGGGTCCGCGAGGAGGCGTACGACGGCGTCGGCGAGTGCTTCCGCGTCGCCGTACGGCACGAGTTCGGCGGCGTCGCCGACGAGTTCGGGGTTGCCGCCGACGGCTGTGGCGACGAGCGGCACGCGCGCGTGGAGGGCTTCCTGCGCGAGCACGGAGCGCGATTCCCAACGGCTGGGCAGCAGGGCGAGGTCGGCGGCGGCGAGCAGTTCACCGACGTCGTCGCGGAGCCCGAGGAGCCGGACCGGCAGTCCCTCGTCCTCGATCCGCCGCTGGAGGTCGGCCCGCAGCGGGCCTTCCCCGGCGATCACGACGAGCGGCACGGGGTCGAGGCGGCGCCACGCGCGCGTGGCGTCCAGCAGTGTTTCGTAGCCCCGGTGCCGGTCGAGGGAGCCGACGGCCATCAGCAACGGGCGCCCGGTCGCGCCGAGTTCGGCCCGCACCTTGGGGCGCAGCCGGTCGGGATCGTCCTGCTCGACCGGCGTGCGCGGCCCGGGCAGGGCGACGGCGGCGAGCCTGGCGTCACGCGCACCGGCGCGGCGGGCCAGCTCCACCAGATCCGAGGACGCCCCGAGCACCACCGACGCCGCCTTCACGACCCGTCGCTCCAGCACCCTCAGCAGATGGGCGCGGGCCCCTTCGGCATGCCCACGGTTGTGCCACGTCACGACGAGCGGAGTGCGCCGCCCGCTGAGCGCGAGCGCGGCGCGGAAGGAGGCGTGCAGCCCGTGCGCGTGCACCAGGTCGGCGTCCGCGCACACCGCCCGCAGCGCGGCCACGGAGGTCGGATCGCTGCTGCGCGGCACATGCACGTGCTCGGCTCCGGCGCCGGTGAAGTCATAGGCGCGGTCGGCCTCCACGGGGGCGCACACAGTCACCCGCACGCCCCGAGCGACGAGCCCCGAAGCCAGCGAACGCACATGTGCGCTGCTGCCGGCGTTGCCTCCGCCGAGCACCTGCACGGTACGCAGCGGCGACTGGCCGGTCGCTGAGTGGCTGCTCACGGGGCTCACGTGGCCGGGGGCTCCTGGTTCGGCGTCGGGCGGTCACGAAGAAACGTACAGAAGGATCGAGCGGCGGGGGTGTACCGCGTGGATCCCTACGCGTACGACGTACAACACCAAGGATGCCAGGCCGCACGGGCGTTCCGTGAACCCCGAGGTGACACGACCGCACACCACGGCCCCACGGTCACTCACACGAGTGAGCGAGCCGCTTCGCTGACCCGGTCTCCGTACACCGCCGCGGCCACGACGGCGGCGGCATGCGCCACCAGCCCCGCCCGGCCATTGCTCACGACGACGGCGGCACCAAGAGCCGCGCCCAGCGCATGCGCTCCCGTGTCGCCGAGCATCGCCCGCTCACCCACATCGTCGGGCAGCACGGCACCAGCGGCTCCCATGGCGACGGCGGCCACGCCCGCTCCCTCGCGCAACAACCCCGGCGCCCCGAGGAGCAGAACCGCCGCCGCGGCCCTCCCGGGGCGTACATCCACGAGATTGACGAAGTGCGCGGCCCCGGCGATCACGACTCCCGCGAGCACCTTGTCGACCGGCTTCTCCTTGAGCAGCGCCCCCGCGACCAGACCGGCGGCCCCGATCCCGAACAACTTCACTGCGCCGCTGGTGACTTCACCCTGCCGAAGCGCCGACAAATGCGCGCAAAAACCCCGCCGGTGGTCCCCGGCGACATCGTCGTACGCCCCGCACGCCCCCGCGGCGGCCACAGCGAGCGCGGCGGCGGGACGGACGTATGCGGTGCCGAGCGTGACCGCCACGGCCGCCGCCGGACCGGCGTACAACTCGACGGTCCGCCCGGCGTAGTTCGTGCGGCGCCAACGCTCACCCGGGGCCTTGGCGCGGAGGACGGCGGTGGTGGCACGAGTGAGAAGCGCGGACAGACCGAGTCGGGTGATGATCATCCGTACACCCTAAGCGGCCGGCGCTACATGTCCGCCCGAGCCGTCGCCAGCAGCTCCTCCGCATGGGCCCGGGCCGTCTCCGAGTCCTCCTGGCCGGCGAGCATCCGGGACAACTCCCGGATGCGCTCCTCCCCTTCGAGGACCTTCACCCCGGACCGGGTGACGGACCCGTCGTCGGTCTTCTCGACGAGCAGCTGCCGATCGGCGAACGCGGCGACCTGCGGCAGATGCGTCACGACGACGACCTGCGCGGTCTTGGCGAGCCGAGCCAGCCGCCGCCCGATCTCCACGGCCGCCTTGCCACCGACACCCGCGTCGACCTCGTCGAAGAGATACGTCGGCACCGGATCGGTCCCGGCGAACACGACCTCCACGGCCAGCATCACGCGCGACAGCTCACCACCGGACGCCCCCTTGGCGATGGGCCGGGGCGGCGCCCCGGGATGCGGGGCGAGCAGCAGCTCGACCTCGTCGGCACCCGACGGCCCGTACGCGACCGTACGCCCGCCGACCTCGACGCCCTCGGGGTCCTCGGTCTGCCGGATGTCGAACGACACGCGCGCGTGCGGCATGGCCAGCGAGGCCAGCTCAGCGGTCACCGCGGCGGCGAACCGCTCGGCGGCCTCCGCCCGCGCATCCGTCAACGCCTGTGCCAGCCCGCCCAGTTCGACCCGCAGCGCATCCCGCTCGGCGGTCAGCTCGTCGAGCCGCTCGTCGTCGCCGTCCAGCTCGGTGAGCCGCGCGGCGCCCTGCTCGGCCCAGGCGAG
Organism: Streptomyces sp. GESEQ-4; assembly: GCF_017948455.1. Lineage (GTDB taxonomy): Bacteria > Actinomycetota > Actinomycetes > Streptomycetales > Streptomycetaceae > Streptomyces. Next base: position 7,322 of record NZ_JAFFSU010000007.1, on the reverse strand, counting down.
CACGGACGCGACATCCTCGCCGTACTTCCGGGTCAGGGCACTGAGAGCGGCCCGCCGCTCCTCCACGGCCGCCAGCCGCAAGGGATCGGCATCGAGATCGTCGGCGTACCCCGCCAGCTCCCCGGCCACGTCCCCCAGCAGAATCCCGATCTCCCCGATCCGGTCCGCCAGCGCGGCCAGCGCCGGATCGTGCGACCGCACCGCGTCCAACGCCCGCTGCGCCCCCGCGACGAGCGTCGTCGCGTCGACCCCCTCCGGATCCTCCGGATTCCCGGCGAGGGCGGCATGCCCGACCGTCGCGGCGGACGCCAGCGCCTCCGCGTGCCCCAGCCGCTCGGCCTCCTCGGCCAGTTCGACGTCCTCACCGGCACGCGGATCGACGCCCGCGATCTCCTCGAGCCCGTACCGCAGCATGTCGGCTTCCTGAGCCCGCTCACGCGCGCGCGTGGTGATCTCGTCGAGCTCGACGGAGACGGCCCGCAGCCGCCGATACGCCTCCCCGTACTTGGCGAGCGGCCCCGCGACGGCCTCCCCCGCATAGCGGTCGAGCGCCTGCCGCTGCCGGGACAGCTTCAGCAGCCCCTGCTGATCGGTCTGCCCATGTACGGCCACCAGCTCATCGGCCAGCTCCGCCAGCACCCCGACCGGCACACTCCGCCCACCGAGATGCGCCCGCGACCGCCCTTCGGCGGAAACGGTACGGCTGATCAACAGCGCCCCGTCATCGAGCTCCGCCCCGGCCTCCTCGGCCCGTACCGCGGCGGAGGCACCCTCGGGCACGCCGATCCGCCCCTCCACGACCGCCTTCTCGGACCCGATCCGCACGAGCGCCGGATCGGCCCGCCCCCCGAGCAGCAGCCCGAGGCTGGTGACGACCATGGTCTTACCGGCACCGGTCTCCCCGGTGACAGCGGTGAACCCCGGCGACAACTCGACGACCGCATCGTCGATGACTCCGAGCGACCGTATCCGCATCTCCTCCAACACGGACACGACCTTACGAGGTAGAGCAGCAAGAGTGCGAGGCACCCTGTCACCCACGGGAGTGGACCGACCTATAGGGGCGCGGGGAACTGCGCGACAAGCCACAACAAACCGGCAGCCCCCGACGCACCGAAACCACCCCCCACAACCGGCTAATGCGGCGCCCCTCGCCATCCAGAAACCGGCAACGCAAATTTGGCCACCAGCCGATCCGTGAACGACGCATGATGCAACCGAGCCAACCGCACCGGCACAGCCCCCCGCCGCACCTCAACCCGAGCCCCCGCAGGCAACTCCACAGTCCGCCGCCCGTCACACCACAAAACCCCCGGCGGAATATGAGGCAGAACCTCCACCGCCAACACAGAATCCGGCGACGTCACAAGCGGCTTCGCAAACAACGCATGCGCACTGATCGGCACCATCAACAGCGCCTCCACCTCAGGCCACACCACAGGCCCACCCGCAGAAAACGCATACGCGGTAGACCCGGTCGGCGTCGACAAGACAATCCCGTCACACCCGAACCCGGTAACCGGCCGCCCATCGATCTCCAGCACGACCTCAAGCAGCTTCTCGGCGCCAGCCTTCTGCACCGCCGCCTCGTTCAGCGCCCAGTCCGTATGCACGATGTCCCCGTTGCTGTGCACGACGACATCGACGGTCATCCGCTCCTCGACCTCGTACGCCTTCGTCACCACCCGGTCGACAACCTTGTCGAGATCGTCCCGCTCGGCCTCGGCGAGGAACCCGACCCGCCCCAGATTGACGCCGAGCATCGGCACCCCGGACGCCCGCGCGAACTCGGCGCCGCGCAGCAACGTCCCGTCGCCGCCCAGCACGATCAGCAGCTCACACCCGTCGAGGCACTGCGGTGTCGCCTCCTTGACCAGCTCCACCTCTTCGGGCAAGGGCAGGTCACGCGCCTCGTACTCGAGGACGCGCACTCCGATACCCTCCCGCAGCAACCCCTTGACCACGAGCTCGGCGCTGCGGATCGCCGCAGGCCGGCCGGTGTGGGCGAGCAGAAAAACAGTACGAGCTCGGTTCTGTGTCAACGCGGCCCCTCCGCCACTGCACGGTCAACGTCGGCCGGGTCCAGTTCGGCTGCTCCGGCCCGCAGCCACAGAAAGTACTCGACATTCCCGGAGGGCCCGGGCAGCGGACTGGCGGTGACGCCTTGCACGCCCAGCCCAAGATCCCAGGCCCGCCGGGCGACACCCCGTACGGCCTCGGCCCTCAGCTCCGGACTGCGCACCACACCCCCGCTCCCCAGCCGCTCCTTCCCCACCTCGAACTGCGGCTTGACCATCATCACCAGATCGGCGTCCGGCCGCACGCACCGCACCAGGGCGGGCAGCACCAGCCCGAGCGGGATGAAGGACAGATCCCCCACGACAAGATCCACGGGCTCCCCATCGATCGCCTCAAGCGTCAACTCGCGTACGTTCGTACGGTCCTTGACGGTGACGCGTTCATCGCTCTGCAGAGTCCACGCGAGTTGCCCGTATCCGACGTCCACGGCGACGACGTGCGCGGCTCCGGTCCGCAACAGAACGTCCGTGAAACCACCCGTGGACGCGCCGGCGTCGAGCGCCCGACGCCCCTCGACGACGAGCCCCTGCTCCATGAAGACACTCAGCGCACCCGCGAGCTTGTGGCCGCCCCGCGACACGTACTCCGGGTCGCCGGCGTCCGTCTGGACCACGATCGCCGCCGCGGTCTCCACCTGCGTGGCCGGCTTGGTCGCGACGGTCTTGCCGACACTCACGCGCCCTGCGGCGATCAGCTGGCTGGCATGCTCACGCGAGCGCGCGAGCTTCCGGCGGACCAGCTCCGCGTCGAGACGGCGGCGTGCGACTCCTGCCACGTTCGGTTCAGCTCCTATGTCCGTTGTCCGTACGACGCCGGCGGCCCTGGAGGCCCCGGGCGGGCGTCGAGCGCGGTGAGCGCGTCACGCAGCCCTCTGTGTACATCCTCGTACACCTCCATGTGTCCGTCCGTGGCGAGGTGGTCGGCGTCGCCGAGCCGGTCCAGCTGGGCGTCGACGTCGGCGTTGCCGGTGGAGGTGCGCGGGACGTTCAGCGGGGCGGGGGCGGCGGGGTCGTACTCGGGCTCGACCGCCGCCGTCTCCTCCTCCGGGACCTCGGTCCCCGGCAGTGAGTCGCTCATGCCCAGACGCTACCCCGAACCGCTGGGGTACCGTCGATCTCGATGGCCACGATCGAGGAGTGCCGCGCCGCACTCGAAAAGCTCTCGGACAACATGCAGGCCGCCGAGGGGGACGCCCGCACGGCCGCCGCCCTGGAACGCTCGGTGAGCTGCCACATCACCGACCTGGACGTCACGTTCGCGGGACGCATGACGGGCGGCCGGATCGATGTCGAAGAGACGTTCGAGGGCCCGCCCCGGGAGAAGGCCCAGGTCAGATTCAGCCTGGCCGGCGACGACCTGGTGGCACTGGTCGACGGCGAGCTGAACTTCGCGAAGGCCTGGGGCTCGGGCCGGGTGAAGCTGCACGCGAGCCTGCGCGACCTGCTCGTCCTCAGGAAGCTTTTGTAGCGGCGACCTTCGTGTCGCCGGTGCGCGCCTTCCGCGCGGCCGGCACCACCAGCGGCGTCCCCGTCTCCGGGTCGTCGATGACCTGGCAGCGCAGGCCGAAGACCTCCTCGACCAGGTCGGCGGTGACGATGTCGTTGGGCGCGCCCTCGGCGATGATCGCCCCTTCCTTCAGGGCGATGAGGTGGGTGGCGTACCGGGCGGCATGGTTGAGGTCGTGGAGCACGGCGACGAGCGTGCGCCCCTGCTCCTCATGCAGCTCCGCACAGAGATCGAGCACGTCGATCTGGTGCTGGATGTCGAGATACGTCGTCGGCTCGTCCAGCAGCAGCAACGGCGTCTGCTGCGCCAGCGCCATCGCGATCCACACGCGCTGCCGCTGGCCGCCGGACAATTCGTCGACATAGCGATCGGCCAGCTCGGCGACCCCGGTCTGCCGCATCGACTCCTGTACGACCCGCTCGTCCTCGGTCGACCACTGGCGCAGGATCCCCTGGTGCGGGTACCGGCCGCGGCCCACCAGGTCGGCGACCGTGATCCCGTCGGGCGAGATCGACGACTGCGGCAGCAGGCCCAGCGTCCGCGCGACCTTCTTCGCGGGCATCGACTGGATGACCGAGCCGTCGAGCAGCACCCGGCCCCGGCTGGGCTTCAGCATCCGCGACAGCGCCCGCAGCAGCGTGGACTTGCCGCACGCGTTCGGGCCGACGATCACCGTGAAGGAGTTGTCGGGTATCTCCACCGACAGCTGCTCAGCGATGACGCGCTGGTCGTAGGCGAGGGTGACGTCCTCGGCGGACAGGCGGTTCACGGTGCTCCTCTTGGTGGTCTCGTGCGCGGTGCCACGTGTCGTCTTCGCGGCGCTCGTGTCCGCCGTTCTCCTCGCGGCCCTCATATCCGTCCCGCCTTGCGCTCGGTGACCAGCAGCCACAGCAGATAGACGCCGCCGACCACTCCGGTGACCACGCCCACGGGCAGCTGGTCGGCGCCGAACGCCCGCTGTGAGGCCCAGTCGGCGATGACCAGGAGCGCGCCGCCCATGCACAGGGACGGCAGCAGGTTCGGCCCTGGTGAGCGGGTCAGGCGCCGGGCGAGCTGGGGGGCGGTGAGCGCGACGAAGCTGACGGGCCCGGCGGCGGCGGTCGCGGCCGCGGTGAGCAGTACGGCGGCCACCATCAGGAGCATCCGGACGCGCTCGACCCGCACCCCGAGGGCGTTCGACACGTCGTCGCCCATCTCCATCATCCGCAGGGCGCGCGCATTGGCGAGAACCAGCGGTACGAGCACGGCGCACAGCCAGAGCAGCGGCCAGACCTGTTCCCAGTCACGGCCGTTGAGGGACCCGGTCATCCAGACGACCGCACGGGCCGCGTCGACCAGGTCGGCCTTGGTGAGCAGATAGCCGTTGACCGCCGTCACGATCGCGGACACACCGATACCGACCAGCACCAGTCGGTACCCGTGCACACCCCGCTTCCAGGCGAGCAGATAGATGGCCATACCGGTCACCAGACCGCCCACCAGCGCCCCGAGGGTGACCTGGGCCGCGCTTCCCGACATCAGCACGATCACGACCAGCGCACCGGCCGTCGCACCCTGCCCGAGGCCGAGGATGTCCGGACTGCCCAGCGGATTGCGGGAGATGGCCTGGAACAGCGCACCGCCCAGCCCCAGCGAGCCACCCACCAGGAGCCCGACCAGCACCCGCGGCAGCCGCAGATCGTTGACGATGAACTCCTGCCCCGCATCGCCGTTGCCCACCAGCGTCTTGAGCACATCGCCGACCGAGATGGGGAAGTCGCCAGTGCCGATCAGTAGGACGCTCGCGGCGAGTGCGGCGAGCAGCAGCAGAGCTACGACGGTGAAGGCACGGACGTCCAGCCGGACGGAGAGTCCGCCGGGCGTCCTGATGGCACGGTTGGTCGTCTTCACAGTCGGCTTTACGGTCGTCTTCACAGCTGGGCCGTCCTCCGCCGTCGTACCAGAAAGATGAAGACCGGCCCGCCGAGGATCGCGGTCACGATGCCGACCTGCAGCTCCGCGGGCCGGGCCACGATCCTGCCGATCACATCGGCGCCCAGCAGCAGCACCGGCGACAGGACGGCCGCGTACGGCAGGATCCAGCGCAGATCGGGACCGGTGAAGGACCGTACGACATGCGGCACCATCAGCCCGACGAAGACGATCGGCCCGCAGGCGGCGGTCGCGGCTCCGCACAGGACGGTGGCGGCGAGCATGGACAGCGCCCGGGTGCGGTTGAGGTTGGCGCCCAGGGACTTGGCGGTGTCGTCGCCCATGGCCATGGCGTTGAGCGGCCGGGCGAGCGCGAAAGCGAGCAGCATGCCGACGCCGAGGAAGGGCAGCACCCTCAGGATGATGTCGTTCGTCGCCGAACTCAGTGAACCGACCGTCCAGAAGCGCATCTTGCCCAGCGCGGCCTCGTCCATGATCATCACGGCCTGGAGATAGCCGTAGAGCGCGGCGCTGATCGCGGTGCCGGCGAGTGCGAGCCGCACCGGCGTCGCACCCCGGCTGCCGCCGAGGAACCAGACCAGCGCCCCGACCGCGGCCGCGCCGAAGAACGCGAACCACACATAGCCGGTCAGGCTGGTGACGCCGAAGTAGGTGATGGCGGTGACGACCGCGGCCGAGGCGCCCGCGTTGATTCCGAGCAGCCCCGGGTCGGCCAGCGGATTACGGGTGAGCGCCTGGAGCACCGCGCCCGCCAGGCCCAGCGCGGCACCGGCGAGCAGTCCCAGCACGGTCCGCGACAGCCGTTCCGCGACGACGACATCGCCGTACGTCCCCGAGTCCTCGAACAATCCGTGCCACACCTGGTCCACGGAGAGCTCTTTCGCACCGATCGCGATGCTCGCCAGCGCGACGAGCAACAGGATCGCCACGGAGACAAGCAGACCGAAGGCACGTATCGCCCGGCGGTTCGGGGGCGCGGGGGCGGTCTCCGCGCGCTGTTCGGGAGGACTGTCTACCAACACGCAGTTAGGTTAGCCTACCCTCCTATTCGGCCACGATTCCGCTCCGTCGCCGAACGCGGATCCCCTGCCGGTGAGTGACCGCGAGCGCTCACAACCCCAGCCGCGCCAGCGCCTTCCCCCCGTCCAGCTCGCACACTCCCTGCCCGGCCGACGCCCAGGCCGCCGCACACAGCGCCCGCAGGCCGTCCAACGCCTCACCGTCACCGTCGAGTTCAAGTCTCTCGGCGCCGGCCTTCGCCCTCCAGCCACCGCACCGGAACCCGTCACTCTCCGCCGTGATCTCCGGCTGACCGGTGAGCATGCCGCGCAGATCGGCGTCGACATAGGTCGGCCGGTGCTGCGGCGGCGCGGCGAGCAGCTGAGGTCCGTCGGTCACACCGGTCAGCACCAGCAGCGAGTCCACGCCTCCGTTGAACGCGCCCTCGATGTCCGTGTCCAGGCGGTCCCCCACCACCAGCGGCCGCTCGGCCCCGGTCCGCAGGACCGTCTCCCGGTGCATCGGAGGCAGCGGCTTGCCGGCCACCTGCGGCTCGGCACCCGTCGCGATCCGGACGACCTGCACCGCCGCGCCGTTTCCGGGCGCGATCCCGCGGGCGCTGGGAATCGTCAGGTCGGTGTTGGACGCGAACCAGGGCACCCCGCGCGCGATGGCGTAGCACGCCTCCGCGAAGCGGCCCCACGGCAGTTCGGGCCCGCCGTACCCCTGCACGACCGCCGCCGGATCGTCGTCCGCCGACTCCACGGGCTCGAGCCCCCGCTCACGCAACGCGACCCGCAGCCCCT
>NZ_JAFFSU010000068.1 GCF_017948455.1 Streptomyces sp. GESEQ-4 | reverse complement strand
CGGTAACAGCACGGCGGACGGGGCGAAAGTCCAGTTGTGGTCCTGCAACGGTGGCGCCAACCAGAACTGGCAGGCGCACCCGGACGGGTCGTTGCGGAACCCGCAGTCGGGCAAGTGCCTGGACGTGTCGGGCGCGGGCTCGTCGGACGGCACCCTCGTACACCTGTGGACCTGCCACGGCGGAGCCAACCAGAAATGGACCCTGCCCTAATGGACCCTGCCCTGATTTCTGTCACCAAGAAGAGAGCGACGGACATGCGCAGACAACCCCGAAGCCTGCTTGGTGGGGCGGCCGCGACACTCGCCGCCCTGGCCCTCGTCGGGCTGCCCAACCCAGTCAATGCCGCGGACACGCCCTACGACGTCCTCGTGTTCTCCAAGACGGCCGGTTTCCGGCACGACTCGATCCCGGCAGGGATCCAGGCCATCCGCGACCTCGGCGCGGCGAACAGTTTCACGGTGACGGCCACGGAGGACGGCAACCACTTCACCACCAGCAATCTGAGCCGCTACGAGGCGGTGGTCTTCCTCAACACCACCGGGGACGTTCTGAACGACGCCCAGCAGTCGGCGTTCCAGTCGTACATCGGCTCAGGCGGCGGGTTCGTCGGCGTCCACTCGGCCGCGGACACGGAGTACAACTGGCCGTTCTACGGCGAGCTGGTCGGCGCCTACTTCGCCTCGCACCCCGCCATCCAGCAGGCCAACGTCAAGGTGGAGGGGCGGGCGCACGCGGCGACCGCTCACCTGCCGCAGACATGGACCCGCACCGATGAGTGGTACAACTTCCGGACCAACCCCCGCACCACCGCGCGCGTGCTCACCACGCTGGACGAGTCGTCGTACTCGGGCGGCTCGATGGGCGCCGACCACCCGCACACCTGGTGCAAGACACACTCGGGGGGCCGGTCCTTCTACACCGGAGGCGGGCACAGCCAGGCGTCGTACGCGGAGCCGGCCCTCCGGGCGCACCTGCTCGGCGGCATCCGGTACGCGGCAGGCCGGACCAAGGCCGACTGCCGGCCCGAGACCGGCTATAGGGCCCTCTACAACGGCTCGACCACCGGCTGGTCGCAGGCCGGCCCAGGCGGCTTCACCAACTCGGACGCCACCCTCGCCTCGTACGGCGGCCTGGGCATGCTCTGGTACAGCGCGCGGCAGTTCACCAACTACTCGCTGAAGCTGGACTGGAAGATGGCCGGCGACGACAACTCCGGCGTGATCGTGGGCTTCCCACCGTCGAGCGACCCGCAGTCGGCACTGAACAACGGCTACGAGGTCCAGATCGACGCCACCGACGCGCCTGACCGCACGACTGGCTCGATATACGCCATCAAGGCCCCGGACACGGCTGCCCGGGACACGGCGCTCAACCCACCGGGCGAGTGGAACACCTTCGAGTTGCTGGTGGAGGGCGAGCGGCTCCAGGTCTGGCTCAATGGCGTGAAGATCAATGACTTCACCAACACCGACCCGGCCCGCTCGCTCGCCGGCCACGTCGGCATTCAGAATCACGGTACGGGGGACGACGTATCGTTCCGCAACGTCCGGATCAAGGAGTTGGGCGGT
>NZ_JAFFSU010000067.1 GCF_017948455.1 Streptomyces sp. GESEQ-4 | reverse complement strand
GATTCGTACGCCACCACCACCGCCTGTGCCCTGCTGTCCAGGTCCAGCTTGGTCATCGTGCGGTTGAGGTGGGTCTTTACGGTCGCCTCACTGATGTAGAGGCGGTCCGCGATCTCCAGGTTGGACAGGCCGCGTGCGATCAGTTTCAGCACCTCCAGTTCGCGGGAGGTCAAAGCATCCAGGTCCGCGGGCTGTTCGCATGCGGTCTGGCGGGCGTACGCCTCGACCAGGCGGCGGGTGACGCTGGGCGCGAAGAGGGCGTCACCACCGGCGACCGCGATCACCGCGGCGAGCAGCCGTTCCGGGCCGGAGTCCTTGAGCAGAAACCCGCAGGCTCCGGCGCGCAGCGCCCCGTACACGTACTCGTCGAGGTCGAACGTGGTCAGCACCAGGATCCGGGGCGGGGGCTCGGCAGCCTGGGCAAGGATGCGTTCGGTGGCCTCTATGCCGCTCATGCCAGGCATCCGGACGTCCATCAGGATCACCTCGGGGGCAGTCTCGGCGGCCAGCGCCACGGCCTCCGCGCCGTCGCTGGCCTCGCCGACCACCTCGATACCGGGTGCGGCGCGCAGCAGCCCGACCAGTCCGGCCCGGATGAGGAACTGGTCGTCCACGACGAGCACGGTGGTCATGTGGTGGCGTCGTCCCCCCGCCCTGCGGCCCGCGCGGAGGTAGGCAGGGTCAGCCGCACGGCGAAGCCCCCTTGCTCCTGCGGGCCGATGCTGATCTGCCCGCCGTAGAGCTTGGCCCGCTCGCGCATGCCAAGCAAGCCATGCCCGCCGTCGCTGCGTACTCTGTCCAAATTCACCCCCTCTCCATCGTCCGTGACCGAAACGGTCACGTGATGCGGTTCATACCTCAGCCGTACCTCCGCACTCGCGCCGGGCGCATGTTTCAGGACGTTGGTGAGCGCCTCCTGCACCACCCGGTAGGCACACAGTTCCACGCCGGGGGCGAGCGGGCGCGGGGTGCCCTCGACGCTCAGAGCGACCGGGACCCCGCCGCCGCGGACGCGTTCGGCCATCTCGTCGAGGCGGGCCAGGCCCGGCATCGGGCCGGCCGGGGCGCCGTCGTCGGCGGCGCGCAGCACCATGAGCATGCGGCGCAGCTCGTCGAGGGCCTCCTTGCCGGTGGCGTCGATGGTGTCGAGTGCGGTACGCGCGGTCTGTCGGTCGGTGTCGAAGACGAACCGGGCGAGACCGGTCTGCACGGAGATCACGGACATGTGGTGGGCCACCACGTCGTGCAGTTCGCGGGCGATCCGGCCGCGTTCCTCGGCCACCTCGCGCCGGGCCCGCTCGGCCTGTTCCCGGCGCAGCTGCCGGGTCAGGTCGGTCGTTCGGCGGGCGACGACGCCGAACCGCCACAGCACCGCCGGATAGACCACGGCCTGCCCGACGACGGACGGCCACGAGTCGGTGTGACTCACCGCGCCCGCATAGATCCAGACCCCGCCCATCAGCGCGGCGCAGGGGACGGAGACGCGCAGCGCTCGCAGGGAGGCGACGGTGTAGACGGCGAGCATGGGGCCGAAGCTGCACACCACGGCCCAGTAGCCGGCGGTGATGTACACCAGCCAGGTCGCGTGCACGAGGCAGCAGACCACGACCGGGGCCCGGCCGCGGAGCACCAGCGGCAGATGGACCAGGACCACCAGCGCATAGGCGGTC
>NZ_JAFFSU010000066.1 GCF_017948455.1 Streptomyces sp. GESEQ-4 | reverse complement strand
AGCCCTTCATGCGCGCGAAGGTGTGCTCGACACGGGCGCGAACTTGCCTGTGGGAGCGGTTGTGCTGCTCCTTCCAGGCAGGCAGTTCGCTTTCTCCGCCGGCCCGGCGGTGCGGGATGACCAGGCCGGTGCCCTGGTAGCCGCCGTCCGCGATGGTCATCGTGGCGCCGACCGCAGCCTTGGCCCCGGACTCCTCCCAGCCGCGGGAGTCGTGGCGGTTGCCGGCCAACGGTCGGCCGACCACCACGACCAGGCGAGTGCCGGCGGCGATGACGACCTGGTGGCCAGTGGAGTACCGATAGTTCTTCGACTGCTCGGCGATCGTGCGGTCACAGGTGAGCACCAGGGTGCCGTCCACGATGAGGACAGTGTCCTTGCCGAACCGCTTGCGCGGCCGGAGCGCGATCTTCGGGCCGAGATGGTCGATGATCCGATTGGCCGCCGATTTGGAGATACCGAAGAGCGGGGCGAGCCGGCGCGGTGTCAAGTTCGTGCGCCAGTACGCCGCGAAGAGCACCCGGTCCTCCAGCGGCAGGCTCCACGGCCGCCCGCGCCGCCTCTCACCCGCGGTCTCGCGGCGCACCACGGTCACCAACTTGCCGAAACAGCGCGGGCTCAGTCCGCTGAACGGAGCTGTCCAGGACGACACCGACGCCGTGATCACACCAGCCACGCTGTGATCATTTCAAGCCCTCGGACCCTCCGGTCGTGCCGTTGCCCGTCGCCTTGGCCCATCGTCGACTCCAGGCGTCCAGCGGGCTCAGCGCCTTGACGAGGTCCTGGCCGAGCTGGGTGAGGTGGTAGCCATCTGCCTGCAGGGTGAGCAGGCAGGCGCCGGTCAGCTCGTCGAGCCTGGTGGTGAGCACGCTGGAGGACATGCGCTCGCATCGGCGCTGCAATTCCCGGAAGCCGGCCGGGGCTTGGCTCAGTTCCCACAGAATGCGCATCGTCCAGCGTCGTCCGAGCAGGTCGAGTGCCGCCATGACTGGTCGACCCGACTCGGACCCTCGTACCGGCACACCCGGCCGTGGCGCTCTGGCTTCCATGCCCACTCCTTGCGCTTCGGTTCTCGAAGCATCATAGTGATTCGGAAATCGAAGCAGGAGGTGCCCCGTGCCGCGCATCGAACCGCTCAATCCGCCCTACCCTGCCTCCGTGGACCAGGCACTCCGCCGGTGGATGCCTCCCGACGTGCCGCACGAGCCACTCGCGCTGTTCCGCGTACTCCACCGCAACCCGGAACTGGCCTCACGCATGTTCTCCCTGGGCGCCGGGCTGCTGGGCCATGGACTCCTCCCGGCCATCGACCGCGAGATCGTCATCGCCCGCGTGACCGCGCGTGCCGGCTGCGCCTACGAATGGGGCGTGCACGCCGCGACTCTCGCCCAGCAGGCCGGACTCAGCCCGGAACAGCTACGGGCAACCACCGAAACCGATACGGCAGCCAGTGCCACATGGCCGCCACGCCATGCCGCACTGATCGACGCAGTCGACGAACTGCACGACACGGCCCAGCTCTCGCAGTCCGCCTGGGATGCCCTGCGCGTTCACTACGAGGACGCTCAGCTACTCGAACTCCTCGTACTGATCGGCTGGTACCGAACCATCAGCTATCTGGCCAACGGGCTCCTCCTGGAGGAGGAGACCTGGGGCGCCCGATTCCCGAAGGGGTAACTCCACCCGGCATGGGCCTGACCGTTGCCCAACATTGCGGGACA
>NZ_JAFFSU010000065.1 GCF_017948455.1 Streptomyces sp. GESEQ-4 | reverse complement strand
TGTACCGGCACGGTGGAGACCGCCACCTATGTGGGCACCCTGGTCCGCGCGGGCGTGCGCATCGACGGCAAGGAGGCGCCGCCGCTGCGCCTGGAGGTCCCGGCCGGCCGCGGACCGGTCACCGGCGAGCGGGTCGGGATCACCGCCGAGGCGGACGACGTCAACCTCTTCGCCGCCGGACAGGGAGGGTGAGCCATGGCCGCCCTCACCGCCACGGCCCCCGCCCGTCCGCGCAAGCTGCTGGCCTCGCGCAAGACCCGGCTCGGGATCCTGTATGCGCTGCCTGTCGTGATCTATCTGTTGGTGCTGTTCGTCTACCCGATCTTCAGCACGCTGCTGCTGAGCCTGAAGGACGCCGACGGATCGTTCACCCTGCACTGGTACGCCGACGCGCTCACCGGCGTCAACCTCTCCGTGCTGTTCACCACGCTGCGGATCTCCGCGGAGACAGCGCTGTTGAGCCTGGTCTTCGGGTTCGTCCTGGCCCAGGCGATCTCCCGGCTCAAGCCGCTGTGGGCGGGACTTGCGATGCTGGTCGTGGTCGTCCCGCACTTCGTCAGCGCCCTGGTGCGCACCTACGGCTGGATCATCATGCTCGGCGACAAGGGCCTGGTGAACGAGAGCCTGGCATGGGCACCGGGGGCGCCGTACTCGCTGCTCTACAACGAGCTCGGCGTGGTCATCGGCACCACCTCGATGATGCTGCCGTACACGGTGCTGCTGCTGTACGGCGTGATGCGCGGCGTGGACCGCCGCCTGCTGGCGGCCGCGGCCAGCATGGGCGCGGGACGTGTGACGATCTTCCGGCGCATCTATCTGCCGCTGGTCGCCCCCGGTTTGGCCAGCGCCGGACTGCTCAGCTTCATCCTCTCGCTGGGCTACTACATCACCCCGGCCCTGATGGGCGGACCCAACCAGACGATGATCGCCACCCTCATCAACCAGCAGGTCACCAAGGAGAACCAGTGGAACGGCGCGGCCGCGCAGGGCGTCATCCTGCTGCTGCTCACCTTCGCCGGACTGCTGCTCGTCAAGGCCGTCAGCTCCCTGGGCGCCAGCCGTAAGAAGAGGAGCACGTCATGATGGAACTCCGCAGCAGCCTGGCCGGGCGGATCGTCCTGACCGCCATCGCCACCGTCATCCTGCTGTTTTTGGCGCTGCCGATCGTGGTCATCCTCGTCACCTCCTTCAGCAACAACGCCTTCGCCTCCTTCCCGCCCGAGGCGTGGACGCTGAACTGGTACAAGGCGCTGTTCGCCGACGGCAGCAAATGGCCGGCCGCGCTCTCCCTGAGCGCCCTGGTCGCCGCCATCAGCACCGTCTTCTCCCTCATCATCGGGGTCACCGCGGCGACCGCCCTGGTCCGCAGCGAACTCCCGCTGCGCTCGGCGGTCTTCGCCCTGGTGCTGGGACCGCTGGTCATCCCGCAGATCGTCACCGCACTCGGGCTGTTCCTGCTGTTCGAGCCCGCCGCGATGCTCGGCAGCCCCATCGCCATCGCCCTCGGACACACCGTGCTGGCCTCACCGATCGCGGTACTCATCCTGATCGCGACCCTGCGCGGCATCGACGAACGCCTCGAGGACGCCGCGGCCAGCATGGGTGCCGGCCGTCTGACCATCGCCCGGAAGATCACCTTCCCGCTGGCGGCGCCGGGCATGATCGCGGCGGCGATCTTCTCCTTCATCACCAGCTTCGACGAGTTCTACATCTCCCAGTTCCTGTCCTCGGTCGACACCGTCACCCTGCCGGTGCGGGTCTACAACTCCCTGACCTTCGACATCGACCCCAGCGTGACCGCGATCAGCGCGATCCTCATCGCCTTCGCGGTCCTCGCCCTGGGCCTGGTGGCCCTGGTGCGCTGGCTCGGCTCCGGACGACAGGA
>NZ_JAFFSU010000064.1 GCF_017948455.1 Streptomyces sp. GESEQ-4 | reverse complement strand
GAAGCCCATCCACACCCGACTGAGACCCGGACACCGCCGCAGGAACCGCTCCGCACGTCAAGTAGCCGTACAGAGGGGCATCAGCGCTCGTGTTCGCAAGCGTCCTGCGGACTGCCCGCCAGCCCTGAAGCAGGGTTTCAAAGCGGAGTCAGTCGAAGGTGCCTTTGCCTATATACGAGTAAAGCTGGCCAGGGCATTCTGTCTTGATGAAGTCCCGATGCCCCTTGACGTGGCGCCCTTTGACGTGGGCACCTGCCTGGTCGTAGGTCCGGACCCAGTCGGCAACGGCCTTGATCTCGTCCAGCATCGCCTGCGACGGCTGAGGGTCATCGGACCCGATCAGGCCGCAGATGGCGTAGTAGCGTTCGTTGTGCCACTGGCTGCCGTTGGCCCCCGGCTGAGAGCCGATGCCGCGCCCGACAAAGGTGTACCCATGGTGGCAGACCAGGTAGTTATAGGCGATGTCCCAGTACCGCTCGCCGCCGACGAGCGGCAGGGGATGCTGGTGCACGTGCTGGATGCGCCGCACCTGGAAGTAGCAGTCGTCGAAATGAGGCAGAGCTGTGTCGGGGGTGTGCTGCGGACGCATCTCCTTCCCACCGCCCTCGTAGTGGATTGCTACGCCACCCCATTCCGGCCAGAAGTGGGTGGTGTCGATCTGCGTGGGCGCTGCGGCCCTCCACTCCGAGCGGGAGATGAACCTCGGTATCCGCGGCGTTGAGAGCGGTTCCGCGTCGAAGGCCTCACGCACCTGCTCACCGGATGGCCTGGTCAGCTTCTGCCCTCCGACCACCTCGGTCCGCTGCGCCCACTCCCGTTCGGTCGACTGCCAATGAGACTCTCGTGCACTCATCTTGTCCCTCTTTGTTGGATTTTGATCATTGCGGTCAGGCGCTCACCTCAGCGACGGTGTCCGCGATCGGGACCGGCAGGCGGTGATGGCGCGCCCCTGTTTCTGAACCCCTGGCGGTCACCGTCGGGCTCTGGATGGCGGTGGTGCGGACCACCGCCAACGCGCAAGCCCCTACAGCCAACTCGGGGAGCGACCAGCGGTACGGGGCGTCATGAGACACCCGTTGGATCCCGGTCCCGGACCGTGCAGCGGTTCACGTGCCAGCTGATGACCGCAGTACTCAGCCGGCTTCGTCAGCTGCAGGTGCGGTAGTTGTATCCCGCGCTCCGCTTGACGCCGTCGTCATAGAACCCGTAGTGCCCGTCCCCGTCCCGCCAGATGGTGAAGCCGTGCCGGGGGCCGATGTACCTGTCGACGGTCGTGTCACCATCGATGTCCTCGAGCTTGCCGTAGCTGCCCGCCCAGCCGAACGTGTCCTCGCCCACCACACCGTCGTCATCCAAATGGTGCCTGGCCTGGAACGTCCGGGTGGCGTCGCGGGTCTTCGGGCCGAATATCCCGTCGATGTCCTCCCACGCGAGGAGTCCATCCGCCCACAGAACCTTCTGCCACAGACACGTCGCGTTGGAGTTCGTGTTCGTGCTGGTCGACAGGATGCCCTCGTCGTACCAGTCGTCAGCGAAGCCGCCTTTGCCGCTTACGTAGGCAGCTCCGGTGTAGCTGTTGCCGGCGGATGCGGGCGCGGCCGTCAGGCCGCTGATCGCCACCGCTGCCGCGGCGGCCGTCAGCGCGGTCGTAAGACGCCATGGGATTCGTGCATGCATGATTCCCCCGTGCGGAAACAGGAAGGGCTGTGGAACCCACCCCTGGTGGATCCTTGTGATCCCAGAACGTACGGTCCGCCCCGTACGACCCGCGTCCCACGCGGGGTTGAACCCCGGCGCAGACCAGCGCGGTAGCCGCCCGGTTCCTGCAACTTCCGCGGTACCGCAGGAGTTTGACGCCCATCCACCGGAACCGGCCTTACGCTGCTGCGATGCGGATCCGCCCCCTCGCCGTCGACGCGCTGATCGCGGCGGCGCTGACCAGTGTGGCCCTGCTGCTGGGGCCGGAGGCCGCGCGCCAGGGGCAGAACCCGCTCGACGC
>NZ_JAFFSU010000063.1 GCF_017948455.1 Streptomyces sp. GESEQ-4 | reverse complement strand
AGTCGGGGTTGGTGGCGGCGCGGGCGGTGGTGATGGCCAGGGCCAGAGGGAGCCGGGCGCACCGGGTGATGATCTCCTGCACGGCGTCCGGTTCGGCCGCCAGCCGGTCCTCGCCGAGGCGGTGGGCCAGCAGGTCGCGGGCCTCGGCCGGGGAGAGCAGGTCCAGGGTCAGGGGGTGGGCGCCCTCGGCGGCGACCAGGCCTGTGAGCCGGTTGCGGCTGGTCACCACGGCCAGGCAGCCGGGAGAGCCGGGCAGCAGCGGGCGGACCTGATCGGCATCGCGGGCGTTGTCCAGCACCACCAGCACCCGCTGCCCGGCCAGCAGGCTCCGATACAGCCCCACCCGCGCCTGAAGATCCACCGGGACCTGCGGGGCCGGCACGCCCAGCCCGTCGAGGAAGCTCCGCACCGCCTGATCGGGCGTCACCGCCGCGCCGGACGGGTCGAAGCCGCGCAGGTTCACATACAGCTGGCCGTCCGGGAACCAGTCGGCCACCCGGTGGGCCCAGTGCACCGCCAGCGCCGTCTTGCCCACCCCCGCCGTCCCCGACACCGCGGAGATGACCACCGCAGCCGACCGCTCCGCACCAGTGGCCAGGATCCCGTCCAGCTGGGCTAGTTCCTCCGCCCGGCCGGTGAACCCCTGTGCGTCCAAAGGCAGTTGCGCCGGGACCGCCCGCAGGGCCCCGGTCTTGGCCGACGGCAGCGCATCGCGGGCTGCGGTCCGGGCGGATTCTCCACGCAGCATCGCCTGATGCACGCGCTGCACCTCGGCGCCCGGTTCCGTGCCCAGTTCCTCGGCCAGCCGTTTGTATAAAGCGGTGTAGCAGGCCAGTGCCTCGGCCTGCCGCCCGCACCGGAACAGGGCCAGCATCAGTTGCCCGGCCACCCGCTCATCGAGCGGATACGCCTCCGCCCGCGATGAGCATTCGGCCAGCACCCGAGCGTGCTGCCCCAGCCGCAGCCGCACGTCCACCAGATCGATCTGGGCAGCCAGCCGTTCTGCCTCCACAACGTTGCGCTGAGTGTTGAACCACGGGGTGTCCGCCCCGGCGAACGCCTCCCCCCGCCACAGCCCCAGCGCCTCCTCCCACAACGCCACCGCACGCTCATCCGCATCCACCGACCGGGCCCGAGCCGCAAGGTCACGGAACCGGTGCAGGTCCACCGCCTCCACCGCCACCGAGAGCCGGTAACCGCCCTGCTCCCGCACGAGGTCCGGTCCCCATGGCGTCAGCGCCTGCCGGAGCCGCGACACATACCCATACAGCGTCTCCCGGCCCCGCCGCGGAACGCGCTCCCCCCACACCCGCTCCTCGAGCACACCCGCCGGCACCACGTGGCCGGCGTCCACGAGCAGCGCCGCCAACACCCGCCGCTGCCGGGCATGCCCCACATCCACCACGGCATCACCCCGCCACGCTTCAACGATGCCCAAAACCCCGAATCGCACCGTCACCCCGCCCCCGTGGTCGTGATCACATCACTCCGGTCTATCGCCGCAGACCAGGGGTTCCAAGCCCGATTCAAGACTTTCCCCAGGTTTCCCCATGGCCGCCGCAGCACAGTGGCACACACCACGGCCCGACCGCCCCGGCCAACAAACCGCCGTCACGGGCAAGCCGGCCGCATCGGACGGCGGGGCTGTACCGCCAGTCGAAAAGCAGCTCGAGATCCACGAGAAGGGGATTCAACCATGGTGAAGAGAATCGGTGCGGCACTCGCGCTAGTGCAATGAGGCCCTTTTTCGCTGTTGTACGCGCCCGTGTCGTCGGACGCCAACTCGACCGGCCCGTCGTGCCGATGCCTCGCCACGTGTATGGCAACGCTGCGGACCGACCGGAGGACCCGGACCCGTCACGGACAGCATCCATCGCGCACTTCGCAAGCGACGCTGGGTATTTGGCCTGGCTGAAAGGGGCACAATGAAGTATCTGAGAAGGTTCGCGGTACTGGTCTTACCAGTACTCACCGCGCTTTCGCTATGCGGTTCCGCAAACGCCGTGCCGACGGGTTCACAGAGTCCGGGAGCAAACGACGGGGTTTCGGCCTCACGCCCTACGTCCTCCGCGCCCGCAGCACTGAGCAGTTACATCAGCAATCAGGGCTTCCTGGGTGTCGGTGTTATCTATGAGGGCGACGGAAAGTACGTGCACGGGAAGTACGATGCGATACTGCACCCCGGCCAGCGCACGGACACCAATCTCGGCTGGGACCGCGCAGCGGGCTTCTACTTGGGCTTCGGGTCGTGCACTGGTCTCTGGGTCTACCAACATGGCGAGTGGGTTGGCACTGGCAGGTGGTATGCGGGAGAACAGTGGGTATGGCTCCCGGACTGGGCAACAAATCCAGACAGGTTCGAAATCAGGCCGTACTACTGCTGATTACTTCGAGACCGTCGCCTGCCGGCGCACCCGAGGCTGGGCAGGTGGCGGCCAAGGCGGCCGCACTCGAAGCCGTACTGCCGCGGTCGAGGCACGGAAACACCGGGTGCTCTGGCGTGGGCCCTACATCAAAGGGCCTGCCGATGCGCCGCTGATGATGGGGGAGAAGGCCTACCTCGTGGATTCGTAGCGGCGCCCCGGAGGCCGGCGCCGGTGATCAGTACGTGAAAGGCCCCGGCTGGACGGGGGAGACCAGCCGGGGCCGCGTGCGGTGGGCG
>NZ_JAFFSU010000062.1 GCF_017948455.1 Streptomyces sp. GESEQ-4 | reverse complement strand
GCCGCCGGGATTGAAGGTGAACGCGTCGACGTCGAAGAGGAATCCGGAGCCGCCGGCGAAGGTCAGGTAGAGCGTGGTGGTGCCGGCCGGTGCACCGGAGATCGAGCCGTTGACGGTGGTGAAGTTCGTCCACGAGCCGGTGACCGGGACGGTGGCGGAGCCGAGGACGGTGCCGGTCGGCGAGCCGGCCCGAACCTGCAACGTGCCGCCCGCGCCGGCTGACGACACCCGGGCGCTGAACGACGTGGCGTTGCTCAGCTTGTACGGCTCGAATGCGATCCAGTCGCCGTTCTCGATGTCACCGACGGACTTGCCGCCCTCGGCGGTCGACTTGTCCAAGGTGGCGATGCCGGACGAGGTCTTGTAGTGCTCGGCCTGCCGGTGCTTCGGCTGCAGGATGTGCTGCGTGTGCGTGGTGAGCCCGGCGTTGTCGGTGTACTCGGCGTCGAAGACTCCGAAGATGTTCGCCGCGTCGTCGTGCTCACCGTCGACCGGGATGGTGATCGTGCCCGAGCAACCGGTCTTCGAGGTGATCGGGTGGCCGTGGCTGTCGTGACCGACGATGTACGTCAGTTTGACCTTGGTGCAGTCGACCGTGCCGTCCTCCGGATCCGTCACGGTGATACTGAACGGCACGGTGTCGCCGAAGGCGAAGATCTCCCCCGCGGCGGGGCTGTTGATGGTCACGGTCGGCGCGGTGTTGCCGACGGTGATCCGCACGTCGGCGGTGCCGGTGGCACCCTGCGGGTCGCGCACGGTCAGCGTGGCCGTGTAGTTGCCGTTCGTGTTGTACGTCTTCGTCGGGTTGGCGGCGGTGGAGCTGGTGCCGTCACCGAAGCTCCAGGCATAGGTCAGTGCCCCACCGTCGGGGTCGGACGATCCGGCCGAGGAGAAGGTCACGGTCAACGGCGCGGCGCCGGAGGTCCGGTTGGCGCCGGCCATCGCCGTGGGCGCCCGGTTGCCGCCGCCGACGTAGTCGAAGCGGTAAAGGGCGGAGTATTGGTCGCCCTGGTACAGCCCGGCGCCATAGTCCAGCACGTAGTACGAGCCGTCCGGGCCGAACGCCGAGTCGATCACCTGCTTGCCACTCCAGGGGAAGCTGTCGATGGTCCCCGGGGAGCCGTCGGCGTTGAGGTGGATCGGCTTGATCCAGCCGCGGCCGAACTCCGTGGCGAAGAACTGCCCGTCGAACGACTGAGGGAACTTCGTGGGCGAGCTGACGTCGGGGTCGTACCGGTACACCGGGCCCGCCATCGGCGACTCCGAGCCGCTGCCGAAGGCCGGCGGGCTGCCGGCGTCGCCGCCGTAACGAATCCAGGCAGCCTTGGCGGGGGGCAGCGTGCTCAAGCCGGTATTGCGGAACGAGTTGTTCGTCGGCCCGCCCGCGCAGTTGTACTTCGCGCCTGCCGTGTTGGTGGCGAAGTCCCACTCGGCGAACGTCTCGGAGCTCGTGTTCGTGCCGTTGCAGTACGGCCAGCCATAGAAGCCCGGGCCCGTGACGCGGTTGAACTCGACCTGGCCCTGCGGCCCGCGCCCCGAGGTGGCGCCGGCATCGGGGCCGTAGTCGCCGACGTAGACGATGCCGGTGGCCTTGTCCACGCTCATCCGGAACGGGTTGCGCAGGCCCATCGCGTAGATCTCCGGCCGGGTCCTGGCCGTGCCGGGCGGGAACATGTTGCCTGCCGGGATCGAGTACGACCCGTTCTCGTTCACCTTGATTCGTAGGATCTTGCCGCGCAGGTCATTGGTGTTGGCGGCGGTGCGCTGCGCGTCGAACGCCGGGTTGCGGTTGGCCCGCTCGTCGAGTGGGGAATACCCGGCGGACTCGAACGGGTTCGTGTCGTCGCCTGTGGACAGGTACAGGTTGCCTGCCGCGTCGAAGTCGATGTCTCCGCCGGCGTGGCAGCAGATACCTCGGTCGGCCGGCACGTCGAGGATGTCCACTCTGCTGGACTGGTTGAGCGTGAAGTCGGCGTTGAGCGTGAACCGGGAAAGCCGGTTGACACCCTGCCACGCCGACCAGTTGCCGCCGGTGGTCGGTGCGTCGCCTCCCGGTGTGGACAGCGGCGGGGCGTAGTAGAGGTAGATGTGCCGGTTGGTGGCGAAACCCGGGTCGATGCCGATGCCCTGCAGGCCGTCCTCGTCGTGCACGTATACGGGGATGCTGCCGATCACCGTGGTGGTGCCGCCCGCATCCGTGCGGCGCACGGTCCCATTGCGGGCGGTATGCAGCACCGACCGGTCGGCGAGTACGGCCAGCGACATCGGCTCACCGACCTCCGGGACCCCGCGGGCCAGTTGGACCTGCTGGAAGTCGGCGGCGTTGATCGGGTGCGCCGAGGCCGGGGTCGCACTGGATAAGGCCGCGGTGAGAGTGGCCGCGACCAGGAGCAGAGCCGAACCGATGACCGGCCAACGCGCGGCTGCGGCCCTCCTGATCTTCATGAACATGACAATGCACTCCCCTTCCTGAACAGGTGGCTGCCAGGCTTGGGGCGCGCGCTGCCGCGCCGATGCCGTAGCGGGATTGGGAGCCGAGCGGGGGCAACCGCTCGGAAACAGAAGTCGATGGCTACCGCGCTGTCGGGTCACATCGACGACCTTGATGGTCCGCCGACAAGGCTAGAAGACTTCAGCCCAACGTGTCCATACTTCCCTCCGGGCCGGCCAGGCTATTGGCCTGTTGTGGAGAAAGGCTTCGCCGACCACGAACACACCCTGCGCACCGCAGCCGAGGCCGCGAAGCGCAGCAGCAGTACGACCGTCGTCCGTACGTTGTCGTCGGCGTCGGCCACGTTCACGACGTCGGCCACCGCCGCCTGACACAAATAGTGTGACCAGGATCGCTAGTTGGCATCGGGCAACGTTCGTGACCTGCGCTGATGCCAACTAAAGGC
>NZ_JAFFSU010000061.1 GCF_017948455.1 Streptomyces sp. GESEQ-4 | reverse complement strand
GCTCATGGGTGGAACGTTGATTATTCGGCACACTTGATCGTCTTCTCCTTCTAGTACAGCTCTTTTCAGAGTGTGGAACGTTGAGGGGAGCGGCGAGTGGGCCGGGCACGCTGTTGGGTGTCTGAGGGAATGAACCCCCTCGATGCCGGCCCCAGTGAACTCGGATGAAGGTCCGGGGTGATGGGTGGCTGGTCGTTGTTTGAGAACTGCACAGTGGACGCGAGCATCTGTGGCCAAGTTTTTAAGGGCGCACGGTGGATGCCTTGGCACCAGGAACCGATGAAGGACGTGGGAGGCCACGATAGGCCCCGGGGAGTCGTCAACCAGGCTTTGATCCGGGGGTGTCCGAATGGGGAAACCCGGCAGTCGTCATGGGCTGTCACCCATACCTGAACACATAGGGTATGTGGAGGGAACGCGGGGAAGTGAAACATCTCAGTACCCGCAGGAAGAGAAAACAACCGTGATTCCGGGAGTAGTGGCGAGCGAAACCGGATGAGGCCAAACCGTATGCGTGTGAGACCCGGCAGGGGTTGCGTATACGGGGTTGTGGGATCTCTCTTTCACGGTCTGCCGGCCGTGAGACGAGTGAGAAACCGTTGATGTAGGCGAAGGACATGCGAAAGGTCCGGCGTAGAGGGTAAGACCCCCGTAGTCGAAACGTCAACGGCTCGTTGGAGAGACACCCAAGTAGCACGGGGCCCGAGAAATCCCGTGTGAATCTGGCGGGACCACCCGCTAAGCCTAAATATTCCCTGGTGACCGATAGCGGATAGTACCGTGAGGGAATGGTGAAAAGTACCGCGGGAGCGGAGTGAAATAGTACCTGAAACCGTGTGCCTACAAGCCGTGGGAGCGTCGCGCAAGGAACTTGTTCCTTGCGTCGTGACTGCGTGCCTTTTGAAGAATGAGCCTGCGAGTTTGCGGTGTGTTGCGAGGTTAACCCGTGTGGGGAAGCCGTAGCGAAAGCGAGTCCGAACAGGGCGGTAGAGTAGCGCGCTCAAGACCCGAAGCGGAGTGATCTAGCCATGGGCAGGTTGAAGCGGCTGTAAGAGGTCGTGGAGGACCGAACCCACCAGGGTTGAAAACCTGGGGGATGACCTGTGGTTAGGGGTGAAAGGCCAATCAAACTCCGTGATAGCTGGTTCTCCCCGAAATGCATTTAGGTGCAGCGTCGTGTGTTTCTTGCCGGAGGTAGAGCACTGGATAGGCGATGGGCCCTACCGGGTTACTGACCTTAGCCAAACTCCGAATGCCGGTAAGTGAGAGCGCGGCAGTGAGACTGTGGGGGATAAGCTCCATGGTCGAGAGGGAAACAGCCCAGAGCATCGACTAAGGCCCCTAAGCGTACGCTAAGTGGGAAAGGATGTGGAGTCGCACAGACAACCAGGAGGTTGGCTTAGAAGCAGCCACCCTTGAAAGAGTGCGTAATAGCTCACTGGTCTAGTGATTCCGCGCCGACAATGTAGCGGGGCTCAAGCGTACCGCCGAAGTCGTGTCATTCCAGCATGTACCCCCAACGGGGGCTGGGATGGGTAGGGGAGCGTCGTCTGCCGGGTGAAGCAGCCGCGGAAGCGAGTTGTGGACGGTTGACGAGTGAGAATGCAGGCATGAGTAGCGATTCACACGTGGGAAACGTGTGCGCCGATTGACTAAGGGTTCCTGGGTCAAGCTGATCTGCCCAGGGTAAGTCGGGACCTAAGGCGAGGCCGACAGGCGTAGTCGATGGATAACCGGTTGATATTCCGGTACCCGCTGTAAAGCGTCAGACATCGAATCCAGTGATGCTAAGCCCGTGAAGCCGTTCCGGACCCTTCGGGGAATGGAAAGTGGTGGAGCCGGTGACCCGAGCTGGTAGTAGGTGAGTGATGGGGTGACGCAGGAAGGTAGTCCATCCCGGGCGGTGGTTGTCCCGGGGTAAGGGTGTAGCCCGCACAGTAGGTAAATCCGCTGTGCATGTGGGTGAGACCTGATGCCGAGCCGATTGTGGTGAAGTGGATGATCCTATGCTGTCGAGAAAAGCCTCTAGCGAGTTTTATGGCGGCCCGTACCCTAAACCGACTCAGGTGGTCAGGTAGAGAATACCGAGGCGTTCGGGTGAACTATGGTTAAGGAACTCGGCAAAATGCCCCCGTAACTTCGGGAGAAGGGGGGCCATCACCGGTGATCACTCTTGCAGTGTGAGCTGGGGGTGGCCGCAGAGACCAGCGAGAAGCGACTGTTTACTAAAAACACAGGTCCGTGCGAAGCCGTAAGGCGATGTATACGGACTGACGCCTGCCCGGTGCTGGAACGTTAAGGGGACCGGTTAGTCCGATTTCGGTCGGGCGAAGCTGAGAACTTAAGCGCCAGTAAACGGCGGTGGTAACTATAACCATCCTAAGGTAGCGAAATTCCTTGTCGGGTAAGTTCCGACCTGCACGAATGGCGTAACGACTTCTCGACTGTCTCAACCATAGGCCCGGTGAAATTGCACTACGAGTAAAGATGCTCGTTTCGCGCAGCAGGACGGAAAGACCCCGGGACCTTTACTACAGTTTGATATTGGTGTTCGGTTCGGCTTGTGTAGGATAGCTGGGAGACTGTGAACTCTGGACGCCAGTTCAGGGGGAGTCGTCGTTGAAATACCAGTCTGGTCGTGCTGGATGTCTAACCTGGGTCCGTGATCCGGATCAGGGACAGTGTCTGATGGGTAGTTTAACTGGGGCGGTTGCCTCCTAAAGAGTAACGGAGGCGCCCAAAGGTTCCCTCAGCCTGGTTGGCAATCAGGTGTTGAGTGTAAGTGCACAAGGGAGCTTGACTGTGAGACCGACGGGTCGAGCAGGGACGAAAGTCGGGACTAGTGATCCGGCGGTGGCTTGTGGAAGCGCCGTCGCTCAACGGATAAAAGGTACCCCGGGGATAACAGGCTGATCTTCCCCAAGAGTCCATATCGACGGGATGGTTTGGCACCTCGATGTCGGCTCGTCGCATCCTGGGGCTGGAGTCGGTCCCAAGGGTTGGGCTGTTCGCCCATTAAAGCGGTACGCGAGCTGGGTTTAGAACGTCGTGAGACAGTTCGGTCCCTATCCGCTGCGCGCGCAGGAACATTGAGAAGGGCTGTCCCTAGTACGAGAGGACCGGGACGGACGAACCTCTGGTGTGCCAGTTGTTCTGCCAAGGGCATGGCTGGTTGGCTACGTTCGGGAGGGATAACCGCTGAAAGCATCTAAGCGGGAAGCCTGCTTCGAGATGAGTGTTCCCACCCCCTTTGAGGGGTTAAGGCTCCCAGGAGACGACTGGGTTGATAGGCCGGATCTGGAAGGCGGGTAACCGCTGGAGGTGACCGGTACTAATAGGCCGAGGGCTTGTCCTCAGTTGCTCGCGTCCACTGTGTTAGTTCTGAG
>NZ_JAFFSU010000060.1 GCF_017948455.1 Streptomyces sp. GESEQ-4 | reverse complement strand
GGTGTTGGGGCAGTCGGCGGCGAGGTCGGTCAGGGTGTGCTGCTCGGTGGCATCGACGGCCAGTGACCAGCGGAGTTTGATTACGGTCCAGTCGGCGACGTAGCGGCAGACGACCGGGGCGTCGGGAAGCCATGTGGCGGGGTCCTGGTCGGCCTTCTGCCGGTTGGATCGTGCGGTGACCGCGACCAGTGCGCGTTCGTCGCCGAGGTCGTTGGCGTACTGCTCACGCCGCTGCGCGCTCCAGGTGGAGGCGCCGGAGTCCCAGGCTTCGGCGAGCGGGACGAGGTGGTCGATGTCCAGGCCGCGGGCGCCTTCGACGTACTGGTTGTCGTACCAGGAGTACCACTGGCCCCCGGTGAGAGTGCACCTGCCGGTCACCGCGGGCGCGATCGTCGCTTCATCGAGGAGGACCTCGGCGCGGGTGGAGCATCCGTCGCGGTCGGCGTCGATCCAGTGGTTGAACAGGTCCCGGTCGTAGCCGGTGCGGTCCTCGTCAGCGACCGGCAGCGCGGCAACGGCCGAGTGCAGGGGGAGAGTCTCTTCGGCGTGGGCTGCCGGAGCGGCGACCGCGAGCGAGGCGATGGCCACAAGTCCGGCGCGAAGAAGGCGATTCGAGAGCTTCACGCCGTGTACATGTCCTTGCGTGCTGTGCGGCTATGCGAAGTCCCCGTGGATGCCGCACCTGTGGGTGAAATATTCATATGGGCCGATGGGCCGCCGTGAGGCTGCGTCCCAGCGAGGCGCCGGCATCACGAGTCCTAGCCGCCCCCGCGACCGGATGCAGACGCAGGCAGCCGGGGGCGTGGGGGAGGCGGGTGCGCACCTGACAGTGAGGCAGTGAGCCGCAAGTGCACCGTGCCCAACAGCCTGGGACGCTTGGGACGATGAGTCGCCATCAGAAGTCGAGCATGGAGCCCAAGTGTCGCTACGCCGCCATGCATTCGTCAGTGCCGGCTTGCTCCTGGCCACCGTCACCGGCTGCGGCACCGCCGTAACGTCCGAGGATGCAAAGCCAACCACCCCGACTATCACCACTCCGGCCGGTCGGTCCGCCGCGCCGGGCGGCACTCCCGGCGGTATCCCGCTTGCCGAGGCCGTCGCCCAGCTCCGTGCGGCGGAGGAAGTTGACCGCGACGGATATGACCGCGCCCGGTTCAAGCACTGGGTCGACGCTGATGACGATGCGTGCGATACCCGGTCCGAGGTTCTGATCGACGAGGCGGTCAAGGCCGTCCAGTACGGCGAGGCCTGCGAACTGACGGGTGGTAAGTGGCTGTCGTACTACGACGAGGTCACCCTCACCGAAGCCTCCGGGCTCGACATCGACCACATGGTGCCGTTGGAGGAGGCGTGGGCGTCGGGTGCCACGGGTTGGACGGACGAGCGGCGTGAGGCGTACGCCAACGACATCGGCACTGAGCGGTCGCTGGTCGCGGTCACCGCGAGGACCAACCGGTCCAAGGGCGGGAAGGACCCAGTGCGGTGGCTGCCGCCGGCCACATCGGGCACTGCACCTACGCCGTGGACTGGACCGCCACGAAACTCCGGTGGGGACCTGGCCGCGGACGACAAGGAACTCGCGGTGCTGAACAATCTGGTGGAGGACTGCCCGGACGCCACTGTGTCCATCAAGCCCGCAGCCTGAGCCGTGCGGTGTTCGGTTCTCTGAGAGCGGGCGGTCTCACGCCCCGGCACCGCGCCCGACCGGTTAGCTGAGGACCGACCGGGTGTCAGTGCCACTTCATCAGCACACCGCACGCGTCGGGGGCAGGTGTGGCACCGTGGACTTCGGGCCTGGTCCGTCGCTCCCCCCGTGGTGGCGGACCAGGCTTACTGCGTGCTGGTGACCGGCTCCGGCGGGGAGGCTTGGGCGAGGACCTGCCGCAGATCGGTGTACTTACGCAGCC
Source organism: Streptomyces sp. GESEQ-4 (assembly GCF_017948455.1). Lineage (GTDB taxonomy): Bacteria > Actinomycetota > Actinomycetes > Streptomycetales > Streptomycetaceae > Streptomyces. Next base: position 1,835 of record NZ_JAFFSU010000060.1, on the reverse strand, counting down.
GCACGCCGGGCTGGCCGACGTCCCGGGTGGTGCGCTCGGCGGTCGACGTCCCCCACGTTCGGGCGATCGCGTCCTGGAAGGCGAACACGGTGTCGTCGTCCAGGCCGGCCACATCGACAACGAGCAGGCCGGGTTCGGACAGGTGAGTTTCTCTGATCGGGTCCACGTCTGTCAGGACGTGCTCGGGCACGGCAGAGTTCTGTACGGCTCCGGATTCACCTGATCGGAGGAGTTGTCAGTGGCGGGGTTTACCGTCACCGGCATGACTACTTCGCCGTACTCCCGTGACAACGCGTGGGTGTTGGAGGCCACCATCCGGACAGCGTCCGCCGCCGATCCTCAATGGCAGGAGCAGCTGGACAGGCTCCGCACGATCGCAGCGTACGACTCAGCAACCCAGACGTGGCGTGCCTGCGTGGGTGCGCTCGACCTGACGGGCGTGCAGGTGCTGCAGACCCTCTTCGACGCCGCGCGCGTCCACGGCACCGAGGTGTGCCTCGCGCCCGTGGCAGCACCGGCGCACTGGGCGGGCCCCGCCTTCACGAGGGATCCGGGTGTGGCTGCACTGCTGGAGGCACAGGCCGACCGCGGACGGCCGCTGGGTCAGCTGCCGTGCGCCTGAAGGCGGTCGGCCAGCGGGGCCAGGTCGTACGCCTCGCCGCAGGGGCGACAGGCATAGAGGGCTCAGGGCGGCCCGGCCCAGAGCCTGCGTCCTCCATCCGTTGACGCGAACGAGGGGAGCTGGGGCGCCTCGGTACAGGGTGCGTAGCGGGTGAGCAGGGCGCGGGGTACCCGTACGAAGGTCTCGGACGGCTTGACGTCGCGTAGTGGCACGAGGTGTTCGGGGTCGGTCTCCCGTTCGCCTTGGACGAGGATCTCGTCTGTGCCGTCGACCGTTACAGGGTAGGGCAGTCGCTGTCGTCGCTGGTTGGGCCGAGGGACCTGAGCGTCATCTTGCCCTCCATCAGCGCTGGTTGGAGATCCAGCATGCGCAGGTTTGGCGGCGCGCGCCCGCGGTTTGCGGCAGATTGCCTGTGTGTACGAGGTTGCTCGGATTGCGCGCAAGCAGGGGGCAGCAGCTCACCACATGACGACGGCCCCGCCCGGAATCCTCCCGAGTGGGGCCCGTACGCATGACCTGCAACGCCTCAGTACCCCCGGGTCGTGACGTCGGTGATATCCACCGACACCTTCGTACCCGACGAAACAGTACTGATCACAGATGGCGTGTAGTTCAGACTCGTCTGGTCCGACAGTTCGGCCGTCTCGATGACCGGCCCGGACTCGTCGCCGCGGATCTCGTAGGTGATCTCGTACACGGCGTCCGGGTCGATGGACGTACTGTCAGCCAGGTAGGTCAGGTTCGGCTCGACCGTCAGGTTGCAGCCCGCCGATCCGAAGCACTGTCGGCTGGTGGTGCGCAGCTTGATCGTGAAGCTGTCGGCGTCGACCTCGTCGTACGTCGGCTCCGGGTCCGGCTCCTCCGCGGCTGGAGTCACGACGTCCGGGGCGCTCGACTTGGCGGTGGTGGCCGGCTTGCTGTCGTCGCCTGTGGCCTGCACGACGACAACGCCGGTGGCGACGACCGCGGCGATGACGGCAGCGGCCGCACCGATGATGATCGCGTTGGTGTGGTTCTTCACCACCGGCTGCTGCGGTGGCGGGAAGTCGGGCATGGGTGGTGGCGTGCTGTCGGTCATAGTCCCCCCAAGGACGTGGTGTGCAGGAGGGCATCATGCGTCCTCATGTGTGCCGCGTGGAGGGAGTGCGCCCGTGTTGTGACCATAGATGGGTGAAGGCCCCGGATCCTGCTGGATGACGCGCGGCGGAACGAC
>NZ_JAFFSU010000059.1 GCF_017948455.1 Streptomyces sp. GESEQ-4 | reverse complement strand
CCCCGCCGATCACCAGCACACGGGAGCCCCGCGGCACCTGATCGGCGATCAGCCGGGCGACCGCCTGCGCCGAGGTGATGACGTCGGACGCCGCCGTCGGTATGCCCAGCGCGGTCAGATGCGCGGAGACGACGTCAGGGGTGCGCAGGGCGTTGTTCGTGACATACGCCAGGTGCATGCCTCCCGAGCGGGCGGCGGCAAGCGACTCGACGGCGTACGCGATCGCGTTCCCACCCGCGTACACCACTCCGTCCAGGTCGAGCAGCGCCGTGTCGTACGCCTCGCTCAGGGCCTGGCCACTGCCCTCCGGCCTCGTCCTGACGCTCTGGCTCATTCCGCATCGCTCCTCGTTCGACGGCTTTCCCCCGATCATCGCGCATGCCACCGACACACGTACGATGCCGGGATGAACTCAGCAGGTCACTCGGAAGCAACGGCGCACCGGGGCCTCGAACTCACCCCGTTCCGAGGGCTCCGCTACGACCCCGACCGGGTCGGCAGTCTGGCCGCCGTGACCTCACCGCCGTACGACGTCGTGGTCCGCCCCGACGGCGTGCTCCATCTCGAGTCGGCCGACCCGTACAACATCGTCCGCCTGATTCTCCCCCAGGCGCCCACCGCCGCCGCCCGCAACGAACAGGCGGCCAAGACCCTGCGGCGCTGGCTCTCCGAGGGTGTCCTGGCGGCCGACCCAAGGCCCGGCCTGTACGTCTACGAACAACGCGACGGCGACGGCATGCTGCAACGCGGCGTGATCGGCGCCCTCCGCGTGACGGATCCCGCGGAAGGCCTGGTCCTGCCGCACGAGGACGTCATGCCGCACATCGTGGCCGACCGCGCCGACCTCATGCGCGCCACATCCGCGAACCTCGAGCCCCTGCTCCTGACGTACCGCGGCAACGGCTCGACCACCGACACCACCGCAATCATCGAACGTACGGCGGAGCAGCCCCCACTCCTCTCCACCACCACCGAGGACGGCTTCAGCCACCGCCTGTGGTCGATCACCGACCCCGCCGAGCAGTCCCGCATCCAGGCCGACCTCGCCGGGCACCAGGCCCTGATCGCCGACGGCCACCACCGCTGGGCGACGTACCGTCGTCTACGCGCGGAGCATCCCTCCCCCAGCCCCTGGGACCACGGCCTGGTCCTCCTGGTCGACACGGCCCGCTACCCGCTCCGCGTCCGCGCCATCCACCGCCTGCTGCACGGCCTGCCGGTCGCGGAAGCACTCAAGCCCCTCGACGACCTGTTCCGCGTACGCCACCTGGAAGTCCCCCTCCCCGAGGCCCTGGACGCCCTCGCCGACGCGGCCGGCGCCGGAAACGCGTTCCTCCTGGCCGGCGACGGCACGTTCCACCTCGTGGACGAACCGGACCCGGACCTCCTGGCCCGCACCGTCCCGGCGGACCGCCCCGCGGCCTGGCGCACCCTGGACGCGACCGTCCTGCACGCCACACTCCTCGACCACATCTGGCACATCCCCGAGGACTCCCCCGCCCACATCGCCTACATCCACGACACGGCGGCCACGGTCAGCAAGGCGGAACACGACGGCGGTACGGCCGTCCTGATGCACCCGGTCCACGAGGAGGTCGTACGCGACCTGGCCCGCCAGGGCGTCACGATGCCCCGCAAGTCCACGTCGTTCGGCCCGAAACCGGCGTCGGGCCTGGTCCTACGCACGTTGGACCTCTGAACGACGAAGGGGCGGGACCCTGAACCCAGGATCCCGCCCTTGTCTCCGACTAGTCCTCCTCGCCGTCCTCAGAGGACGGCTGCGGCGGCGTCTCGTCGCCCTCGTTCTCGTTCTCGTCCTCGTCCTCGTCCTCGTCCAGCGCGTCGACGAATTCGACACCGTCCAGTTCGGCAAGCCGGTCGGAGGCGTCCGTGCTGCCGTCCTTGTCGGCCTCGGCCGCCTTCGCGAACCACTCCCGGGCCTCGGCCTCCCGGCCGGCGGCCAGCAGCGCGTCGGCATACGCGTACCGCAGCCGCGCGGTCCACGGCTGCACGGAACCGGCGGCCAACTCCGGGCTCTGCAGCGTCACGATCGCCGCGTCGAGCTGGTCCATGTCACGCCGGGCACCCGCCGCGACAAGCCGCATCTCGACCTGACCTGCCTTGTCGAGCTTGCTCACCTCGGGCGCCCCGGCCATGTCCAGCGCCTTCTCCGGCCGCCCAAGACCCCGCTCGCAGTCCGCCATGACGGGCCACAGATCCACGTTCCCGGTCATCCGCCGCGCGGCCCGGAACTCGGCGAGCGCCTCGCTGTACTTCTGGTTCGCGTACGCCGCGAACCCAGCAGCCTCGCGTACGGCGGCAACGCGCGACGCCAACCGCAGAGCCACCTTGGAGTAGCCGTACGCGCCCTCCGGATCCTCGTCGATGAGCCGAGCCACCATCACCAGGTTCTTGGCGACGTCCTCGGCCAGCCCCTTCGGCAGACTCTGCAGCTCCTGCCGTACGTCCTTGTCGATCTCCTCGCCGGTGACGTCCTCCGGAATCGGCAGCCGCCTGATGGGCTCCCGGTCCCGGTCACGCTCATCACGGAAACGCCCACCGCCACGCCGGTCATCGCCCCTGCGGTCGTCCCTCCGGTCATCCCGACCACGGAATCCCCCGGGCCGCCCGCCGCGGTCATCACGCCGGGGCCCACGGCTACGGTCGTCCCGCCCGTCGCGCCCCTCACGCCCACGGAACCCACCGCGGTCACCTCGGCTGTCTCCGCGACTGTCATCCCGCCGGCTGTCGTCCCGGCGGAAGCCAGTACGGGGCCCACGGTCGTCGCCACCTCGGCGATCGTCCCTGCGGTCGTCGCGCCGGCCGTAGCCACGATCGTCGTCACGGCGCGCGGGGCCGCGGTCGTCGTCCCGACGGGCGTAACCACGGTCGTCATCCCGGCGCCCCTGGCCGCGGTCGTCGTCACGGCGGCCATGACCACGGTCGTCGTCACGGCGGCCGTAGCCACGGTTGTCATCACGCCGGAACCCGGGACGGTCGCCTTCGCGACGGTCATCCCTGCGCTCGTCACGCCGGTCGTCCCGCCCACGGAAGCCTCCGGGCCGTCCACCGCTGTCGTCCCGGCGGAATCCACCACGCTCCGGACGGTCACCACGATCGTCCCGCCGGAACCCACCCCTGTCGCCGCGGTCATCGCGACGGAAGGGAGGGCGGTCTCCACCACGGTCACCGCGGTCATCGCGACGGAACGGGGGGCGGTCTCCACCCCGGTCACTGCGGTCATCGCGACGGAAGGGAGGACGGTCCCCACCCCGGTCACCACGGTCATCACGACGGAAGGGAGGACGGTCTCCACCCCGGTCACCACGGTCATCACGGCGGAAGGGAGGACGGTCCCCACCCCGGTCACCACGGTCATCACGGCGGAAGGGAGGACGGTCCCCACCCCGGTCACCACGGTCATCACGGCGGAACGGGGGACGGTCCCCACCCCGGTCACCACGGTCGGCGCGATCCCCACGGTCGTCGCGACGGAACGGAGGACGGTCTCCGTCCCGGCGGAAGCCCCCGGGCCGCCCACCGCGGTCGTCGCGACGCGGACCACCGGAACGGTCATCGCCCCGACGGTCATCACGGCGGTCATTGCCGCGACCGGTCCCGGCACGGTCGTTGCCACCTCGGTCACTACCACTACCTGCACGGTCGTTGCCGCGCCGCGGACCCCCGCGGTACCCGCCGCGATCACCACGGTCACCACTGTCCCGTCGCCGCTGGTCGCGCTCCGGTCGATCTTCGGGAGAGTTGGTGGACATGGGTGACTCCTGTCTTCGGTACCGCAGTCATTCTCGCGCAACTCGGGACACCCGGCGCGCTCCAGTAAAAACAAAAGGACCCCTGGCCCCAGCTGAACGCTGGGACCAGGGGTCCTCCAAAGATTGTTCGGCGGTGTCCTACTCTCCCACAGGGTCCCCCCTGCAGTACCATCGGCGCTGTAAGGCTTAGCTTCCGGGTTCGGAATGTAACCGGGCGTTTCCCTCACGCTATGACCACCGAAACCCTATTGGTTTCGAGCGAACAAGCACACTCTTCAGTTAGATGTTCAAGCTCAAAGCCGACAACTGTTCGTTGT
>NZ_JAFFSU010000006.1 GCF_017948455.1 Streptomyces sp. GESEQ-4 | reverse complement strand
CGCGGTGGCGACGTCATCCTCACCGTCGACCAGTCCGTCACCACGCTGCTCGACTACCACCACTCCCCGCACCGCAAGGCCACCAACGGCAAGCCCGGCGAGGGCGGCAACCGCTCCGGCAAGGACGGGCAGGACCTGATCCTTCCCGTGCCGGACGGCACCGTCGTCCTCGACAAGGCGGGCAATGTGCTCGCCGACCTGGTCGGGCACGGCACGTCGTACATCGCCGCGCAGGGCGGCCGGGGCGGGCTCGGCAACGCCGCTCTCGCCTCCGCCCGCCGCAAGGCGCCCGGCTTCGCGCTGCTCGGTGAGCCGGGGGATCTGCAGGACATCGTCCTGGAGCTGAAGACGGTCGCCGACGTGGCGCTGGTCGGATACCCGAGCGCCGGCAAGTCGTCCCTCATCTCCGTGCTGAGCGCCGCCAAGCCCAAGATCGCCGACTATCCGTTCACGACTCTCGTCCCGAACCTGGGTGTCGTGACCGCCGGGTCCACCGTCTACACGATCGCCGACGTGCCGGGCCTCATTCCAGGTGCCAGCCAGGGCAAGGGGCTCGGTCTGGAGTTCCTGCGCCACGTGGAGCGGTGCAGCGTGCTCGTGCACGTCCTCGACACGGCCACCCTGGAGTCCGAGCGGGATCCGGTGTCCGACCTCGATGTCATCGAGGCCGAGCTGCGGGAGTACGGCGGGCTGGACAACCGGCCCCGGATGGTCGTCCTGAACAAGGTCGACGTACCGGACGGCAAGGACCTCGCCGAGATGGTGCGGCCGGATCTGGAGGCTCGTGGTTACCGGGTCTTCGAGGTGTCCGCGGTGGCGCACATCGGGCTGAAGGAACTGTCGTTCGCGCTTGCGGAGTTGGTGGGGCAGGCGCGGGCCGCCAAGCCGAAGGAGGAGGCGACGCGGATCGTCATCCGGCCCAAGGCCGTGGACGACGCGGGCTTCACCGTCACGCGGGAGGAAGACGGGCTGTTCCGGGTCCGGGGCGAGAAGCCCGAACGCTGGGTGCGCCAGACCGACTTCAACAACGACGAGGCGGTGGGCTATCTCGCCGACCGGCTCAACCGCCTCGGTGTGGAAGACCAGTTGATGAAGGCGGGTGCCCGGACCGGAGACGGTGTCGCCATCGGTCCCGAGGAGAACGCGGTCGTCTTCGACTGGGAGCCGACGGTGATGGCCGGTGCGGAGATGCTGGGCCGGCGGGGCGAGGACCATCGCCTCGAGGAGCCGAGGCCCGCGGCGCAGCGGCGCCGGGACCGGCAGGCGGAGCGGGACGAGTCGGAGCAGGAGTTCGACGACTTCAATCCGTTCTAGGCGCGGCCGAAGGGGCCTTGTGAGGGCCGCCGGGCGGTGAATTGGGTTAACGGCGGGGAAAGTTGGGGCTGCCGTGAGGCAACTCCGTGGCTCGTGGGTGGGTCGTAGAAAGTGAAAGTTCTACCTCCCGACTCCAGGAGCCACATGAGTAAGCGCACGTCACTCCGTCGTATCGGACTTGCCGCCGCCATCGCCGTCGCCGGTGCCGTCATCGCGCCGGTGACCGCGACGGCGGCCGAGGCGCAGCCCACCGCGGTGAAGCTGCGCAGCGACTTCGACGGGGACGGATATCAGGACCTCGCCGTCGCCGCGCCCAGCGCGAAGGTCGACGGGAAGGCGCGTGCCGGGTACGTCGCCGTGGTGTACGGCTCGGCCGAGGGACTCGACCTCGCGCACCGGCAGGTCGTCAGCCAGAACAGCCCCGGTGTACCTGGTGTCGCCGAGGCCGACGACTCCTACGGCGACAGCCTCTCCACCGGCGACCTCGACGGCGACGGGTACGCGGACCTCGTGGTCGGCTCCTCCGGCGAGGACGTCGGGGAGATCCGCGACCCGGGCACGCTCGCTGTGCTGTGGGGCGGATCGCAGGGGCTGTCCGGCGGGACCGGGATCGCGACCGGCGAACAGACCGACGACCTCGACGTCCGGACCGCCGTGGGCGACTTCGACGGCGACGGCCACCTCGACCTCGCCACGCCCGACCGCGTCCTGGCCGGACCCTTCAGCCGTACGACCGGTGCGGCCGGCACCACCGCCCTCCAACTCGACGCCTCCTACGTCACGGACGACATAGCGGCCGGCGACGTGGACCACGACGGCGTCACGGACCTCGTCGCGCTCCTCCACGACCCCAGCGACAGCGACACGCACGACCCGGACGCCTTCAACCGCCGCGCCGTCCACCTGCGCGGCACCCCGGACGGCCTGTCCGCCCCGGCCACCCTGAAGAACCCCGACGGGACCGTGATGCGCGGCGGCGAGAGCGTGGGCGTCGGCGATGTGGACAAGGACGGGTACGGCGATGTCGTCATCGGGCGGACCAAGGACGGGTTCGGCGAGGTCCCGGACGTGGACCCGCAGCTGATCGGCGGTCAGATCGGCGTGGTGTACGGCTCGGCCGCCGGCCCCGACACCTCCCGTACGACGACCATCACGCAGGACACCCCGGGCGTGCCCGGCGCCGCCGAGTACAGCGACCTGTTCGGCTCGGACATCGCGGTGGCCGACGTCGACGGCGACGGTTACGCGGATGTCGCCGCGGGCTCGGCGGGCGAGGATCTCGGCAACGTTGTCGCGGCGGGCCAGGTGAACGTGTTGCGCGGCAGCGCGGCCGGGCTCACCGGGAGCGGCGCGAAGTCCTTCAGCCAGAACACCGCGAACGTGCCCGGTACGGCGGAGCAGAACGACTACTTCGGCGCCAACACCTCGCTGGTCGACGCCGACCGCGACGGCAGGGCCGACCTGTACGCCGGGGCCGCGAGCGAGAACCAGGGCGACGGTGCGGTCTGGGCGTTCCGCTCCACCGCCATGGGTCCGACCACGAACGGCTCCCTCAGCTTCGGTGCGGGGACGCTGGGCGCTGAGCCGGCGGACGCGAACCTCGGTGGTGAGTTCGCGCGGTAGTGCTCCGCGGGGGCCGTCGTTCGTCTGCGGGTGTGTGAGGGGCTGGTCGCGCAGTTCCCCGCGCCCCTTTCGGGGCGCTGTCCTGACCGTCTGACGGCCCATCAGGGCGTTACGGCGCGATCACTTCCGTCGTTTCTCCATCCATGCCGCAACGGGTCTCCTCTTGTCTCCCTATTTGTCATGCACGCGCACCCCTCTGTTCAACGGGTGGTCCGCCCGGAAGCGTGAGCCTTGCAGTGTCCAAGAGGCCAGCGAGGCAAGGGAGTTCGCGTATGACCCCCGCCGTATCCCCCGACCGACGTCGCTTTCTGACCGCGGGAGCCGCCGTCCTGGGCGCCGCCGCCTCCGCCCAGCTGTGGCTGCCCGCGGCCGCCCGAGCGGCCGAAACCCCGCTTCCCGACGGGGTGTTCAGCCTCGGTGTCGCCTCCGGTGACCCGCTGCCCGACGGCATCGTGCTGTGGACCCGGCTCGCCCCCGACCCGCTGAACGGCGGCGGCATGCCCGCGCGCACCGTGTCGGTGGAGTGGCAGATCGCCGAGGACGAGCGGTTCCGCAAGGGAGTGCGCCGGGGACTCGCCCAGGCGCGGCCCGAGTACGGGCACAGCGTTCACGTCGATGTACGGGGACTGCGCCCGGGCCGTACGTACTGGTACCGCTTCCGCACCTCCGGCCAGCTCTCGCCGGTCGGCCGCACCCGCACCGCGCCCTCCCGCCTCAGCTCCGGCGGACAACTGCGCGTCGCGCTCGCCTCCTGCCAGAACTGGCAGCACGGCTACTTCACGCCGTACGCCGACATGCTCGCGCAGGACCCGGACGTCGTGGTGTTCGTCGGCGACTACATCTACGAGTCGACGCCGTCGGCGACCGCGCTGCGCAAGCACGAGGGGACCGGTGAGCCGTACAGCCTCACCCAGTACCGCAACCGGTACGCGCAGTACCGCACCGACCCCGATCTCGCGGCGATGCACGCGAACGCGCCCTTCGTGGTCTCCTTCGACGATCACGAGATCGACAACGACTTCGCCGGCGAGATCCCGCAGGACCCGGACAAGCAGACCCACGACTCGTTCGTGGCCCGGCTGACCGCGGGCTACCAGGCGTTCTACGAGCACATGCCGGTCCGGGCGAGCGCGATCCCCAGCGGACCCCACATCAAGATGTACCGCCGCCTGGAGTTCGGCCGTCTCGCCCGGCTCAATGTGCTGGACACCCGGCAGTACCGCAGCGACCAGGTGACCAGCCAGGAAGCCGCCAAGAACCCGTCGCTCACCATGCTCGGCGCCGAGCAGAAGCAGTGGCTGCTGGACGGGCTGCACGGCTCGCCCGCCCGCTGGAACCTGGTCGCCTCGCAGATCATGGTCGCCGAGACGGATCTGCTGATCGGCGAGGGCAAGCAGTGGTTCTACGACGCCTGGGACGGCTACCAGGTCGAACGCAACGCGCTGATGGCGGAGTTCGCCGAGGTCCGCAACCCGGTCGTGCTCACCGGTGACCGTCATCTGACGATGATCAGCGACCTGAAGAAGGACTACGCGGACCCGGGCTCCGACGTCGTCGGCGCCGAGTTCGTGGGCACGTCCATCTCCAGCAACGGCGACCAGGACCAGGCGGCCTTCCGCAAGGAGTGGGACCCGCGGATGCCGGACAACCCGCACTGGAAGCTGCTCGACGCCCACCGCGGCTACCACCTCTTCGACCTCCGCCGCGACGGGATCGACGCGCGGGTGCGGGTCGTGGACACGGTGCGGCAGCCGACGGCGGCCGCGAGCACGCTCGCCAAGCTGTGGGTGGAGTCCGGGAAGCCGGGCGTGCACGTGGTGTAAACGTTTCGAGGGGAGAGCCTGGGACTCAGCAGAGTTCCAGGCTCTTCTTAATTCGTCACGCTCCGCGACGCCGATCACCTGTGGAGTTACTCACAGCAATTGCACGCCTGGTCATGGAACGTTCTCGCCCATGACCAGGCGTGCAAGGTGAATACCAGGTTGCGCGCACATATGCAGTGGAGGGCGCTCACCTTGCACTGCGGTAACCACAAGTGGGACCATTTCCAGGTCCCCAGTCGCCCCAAGGTAGGTCACCTGTGTCACAGCACATTGCCAAGCCCCGTACCACCGCAGTGATCCTGGCCGGTGGCACCGGCCAGCGTGTGGGTCTCTCGATCCCCAAGCAGCTGCTGAAGATCGCCGGCAAGGCAGTCATCGAGCACACCCTGACCACTTTCGAGAAGGCCGACTCGATCGACGACATCATCGTCCTGATGGCGCCGGGCTATGTGCCGGACGTGGAGAAGATCGTCGCCAAGGCCGGGTTCCAGAAGGTCTCCCGGATCATCGAAGGCGGCGCGACGCGGAACGAGACCACCGAGCGCGCCATCGAGGCGCTCAGCGAGGGCCTGGCCGAGGGCGAGGACCGCAACGTCCTGTTCCACGACGCCGTACGCCCCCTGCTGTCGCAGCGCGTGATCGACGACTGCGTGACCGCGCTGGAGCGCTACCAGGCCGTCGACGTCGCCATCCCGTCCGCCGACACCATCATCGTGACCCGCACGCACGGCGAGGACGGCGAGTTCATCACCGAGATCCCGGACCGCTCCCGGCTGCGCCGCGGCCAGACGCCCCAGGCGTTCAAGCTGTCCACGATCAAGCGGGCCTACGAGGTCGCGGCCGGTGACCCCAACTTCCAGGCCACGGACGACTGCACCGTCGTACTCCGCTATCTGCCGGACGTGCCGATCCATGTCGTCGCGGGCGACGAGTACAACATGAAGGTCACCCAGCCCGTCGACGTGTTCATCGCCGACAAGCTGTTCCAGCTGGCCTCCACCGCCACGCCCGAGCAGTTCGGCGAGGAGGCCTACCGCGAGCTGCTCGGCGGCAAGACGGTCGTCGTCTTCGGCGGCTCGTACGGCATCGGCAAGGACATCTGCGAACTCGCGCAGGCGTACGGCGCCCACGTCTACGCGCTCGGCCGCTCCACCACCGGCACGCACGTGGAGAACCCGGAGGAGGTCGACGACGCGCTGTCCAAGGCGTACGCCGAGACCGGGCGCATCGACTACGTCGTCAACACGGCGGGCGTGCTGCGCATCGGCAAGCTCGCCGAGACCGACAACGCCACCATCGAGGAAGCGCTGAAGGTCAACTACCTGGCCCCGGTGCAGATCGCGCGCTCCTCGTACAAGTACCTCGCGGAGACCAAGGGCCAGCTGCTGCTCTACACCTCCAGCAGCTACACCCGCGGCCGTGCCGAGTACAGCCTCTACTCCTCCACCAAGGCCGCCATGGTGAACCTCACCCAGGCCCTGTCCGACGAGTGGGCCGGCGACGGCATCCGCGTCAACTGCATCAACCCGGAGCGCACCGCCACCCCGATGCGCACCAAGGCCTTCGGCCAGGAGCCCGCGGGCAGCCTGCTCTCCTCCGAGGCCGTCGCCCGCACCTCGCTCGACGTGCTGCTGTCCGAGCTGACCGGCCATGTCATCGACGTCCGCCAGCAGGACCCGACGGCGGGTGCGGCGAAGGCCTCCGGCTTCGACGCGGCCCTGGCCTCGGTCCTCGACCGCCAGGACGGCGTGTAATAATTACCGCCAAATAGATCTTCAATTCAGGCCTTTGTGGGTATCCCTTTACGGGGTGTTCACAGAGGCCTGAAGCCGTACAGAACAAAACCGGCATTCCCCCTCCAGGAGCAGGTTTCTCCGTGATTTCCACCGCTATTCGCGTCGCCCGGGTGGGCAGCGCGGCCGAGCTGGCCGCAGCGGCCCTCATGATGCTGGGCTTCCCGGCGCTCATGCTGGCCGCGCTCGTCCCGAGCGTTCCCGCCTTCGCGGCCGCGGCCGCCGTGACGTATCTGGCGGACCACTATCTGCACCACAAGGGCAGCTATCTGATCAACCGCCTGAGCAAGGTGCGCGCGGGTCTGTCGATCCGCTTCCTGATCAGGCAGCTCCTGCTGGTCCTGCTGCTGGCCCGCCTCTCCCTCGCGGACGACCTGATCTTCTACGGCGCGATAGCCGGCTTCATCGCCTTCTACGGCCTCCAGGCCCCGCACGGCGCGCTGGTCACCCTCATCCGCAACCGCCGCCGGATGCCGGTCGCCACCCGCAATGTCGACCTGGCCTCCCGCATCCGCATCCCGGACGCCCCGCCGCGCCCGCTGCTGCACCGCTCCGCCGAGAAGATGCTCCACCTCGACCTCGCGGCCGTCACCGGCGTGATCGTCTCCGCGGGCATGAAGTCGGCCGCGGCGGGCTTTATCGGCATCGGCGTGACGCTGTTCCTGGGCTGCCTGTACGTCCTCGCGCTGGTGCCGTACGTCCGCGGCTCGAAGATCCCGCCGAACGCGGAGAAGGTGCTGGCCGCCGTGGACGGCTGGCTGGGCGAGTACCGGCCTCAGACGGCGCTGTACTTCTCCGGGTCCAAGGACTCCGCGTACCAGGTCAACATGTGGCTGGAGACCATGGAGCAGCTGGACTCCAGGCCGCTGATCATCCTGCGTGAGCGCGCCGTCCTGGAACGGATGGCGCCCACCACGGTCCCCGTCATCTGCGTGCCCGGAGGGGTGCACCTGATGAACATGGACCTCTCCACGGTGCGCGTCACGCTGTACGCGGCGAACGTCGGCAAGAACGTCCACATGCTGCGTGTCCCGACCATGAAGCACGTCTTCATCGGCCACGGCGACAGCGACAAGCTGGCCAGCGTCAACCCGTTCAGCAAGGTGTACGACGAGGTGTGGACCGCCGGGCGCGCGGGCCGCGACCGTTACGCCATCGCCGACGTCGGGGTCCGCGACGAGGACATCGTGGAGGTCGGCCGCCCGCAGCTGGCGCCGATCGAGACGTGGCAGGGCGTGCCGGAGGGACGTATCCCGACCGTTCTCTACGCTCCCACCTGGGAGGGCTGGGACGACAACCCCGGCAACACCTCCCTCCTGCTCGCCGGCGAGAACATCGTCCGCACCCTCATCACCGCCGACCCGCCGGTCCGCGTCCTGTACAAGCCGCATCCCTTCACCGGCACCCGCAGCGCCGCCGCCAAGGCCGCCCACCAGCGCATCACCGCGCTGGTCGAGAAGGCCGCCGCCGAGGCCCGGGGCCCGGTCGACGAGGCCGCGCAGGACGCCGCCAAGGCCGAGCTGGTCCGTATCGAGGCCCGTATCGCGGAGCTGTCCGGCATCGGCGCGGAGAAGCGCGACGAGGCCGAGGCCACCCGGGACGGCGTGGTCGACGTGGCGCAGTACGAGGAGCTCGCCCGGCTGCGCGCCGAGTGGAACGACGCCTACTGGCGCTCCTTCCCCGCCCATGAGCACCGCGTCATCGAGGGCGCCGAACCGCGCCTGTACGACTGCTTCAACGTCTCCGACGCGATGGTCTCCGACATCTCCAGCGTGGTCTCGGACTTCATCGCCAGCGGCAAGCCGTACGCGGTCACCGACTCCGCCGAACTGGGCGAGGAGGAGTTCAAGCGGCAGAACACCGCCGTGCGCGCCGCCGTCATCCTCAGCAACAGCGCCGCCGAGCTGGGCGGGCTGCTGGCCGCCGTCCGCGATCCGGCCGCCGATCCGCTGGCCGCGGACCGCAAGGAGCTGAAGCGGTATCTGCTCGGCCCGGACGAGCCAAAGTCCATCGAGCAGTTCAACACCGCCGTGGCGAACCTGGCGTTGAAGGCCCAGACCCGCAACCTCGGCCAGGAGGCGCGGACCGCGGCGACGGAGGCGGAGCTGACGGGCTGACCGACCGTCACAAGCCCGACGGGGCCCCCGAGGAGCGAATTCCTCGGGGGCCTTTTTCGTCATCTGGAATCACCTGGAATTCGTATGACGTAGGTCACTAATTCACGGTCTGGAAGCAACCGGTTCACCCACTCGCCCGTCTACAAGGTTGCGAATAAAGAGATACGGGGGGAATGTCCCGTTAGCGAGGGGGAAAATGTGACCGTGGCGCAGCCTGATGTGACCGTGATCATCGGGGCGTACGAAGCGATGCCGTATCTGGTCGAGTGCCTGGCATCCGTCGAGGCACAGACCATCGACCCGGAGCGCATCGAGGTCATCGCGGTCGACGACGGTTCGACGGACGGCACGGGGGAGTACCTGGAGGAGTTCGCGGCCCGCGCGCCGATGCACGTGACCGTGATCCGGCAGGAGAACTCGGGCGGCCCCAGCGGCCCGCGCAACGTCGGCCTGGGCAAGGCGGCCGGGCGGTACGTCTTCTTCCTCGACGCCGACGACCGGCTGGGCGCCGAGGCCCTGGAGCGGATGGTCGCGATGGCCGACCGCAACGGCACGGACGTCGTCCTCGGCAAGGTCGAGGGCATCAACCGCAAGGCGCCCAGGTCGATGTGGGGCAAGACGCTGGAGCGCACCGACGTCTACTCCTCCAACATCAAGTTCACGCTCAGCGCCCAGAAGCTGTTCCGCCGCGCGCTGCTGGACCGGCACGGAATGTGGTTCGACGAGTCCCTGTGGACCGGCGAGGACGCGCTGTTCACGATGGAGGCGTATCTGCGGGCCGACGGCGTCTCGGTGGTCGCTGACTACGTCTGCTACTACCTGGTCGGCCGCGACGACGGCAAGCATGTGACGAAGAGCGGCGGTTACACCCTGCGCTTCGACTCCGCCCGCGCCCTGATGCGCCTGATCACCGACCTCGTCCCGGCGGGCCCGCGCCGCGATACGCTCATGGTCCGGCCCTTCACGGTCACGCTGCTGCCGCAGTTCGGCCCCCAGTACCTCAAGGACAGCGAGGAGGTGCGGCGCCACAAGCTGGAGCTGGCCAAGCCGCTGATGGAGGCCTACTGGACCGAAGAGGTGGCCCGCCGCCTCAAGGTCGAGGAGCGGCTGCGGCTGCACCTGGTGGCCGGGCAACGGTCCGAACTCCTAGTCGAGGTCCTGGAGTTCCTCCGCGCGAAGAAGCAGGCCGCCCCCCTGCTGGAGAAGAAGGGCCGCCGCGTCTACCTCGCCTACCCCCTCTTCCGCGACCGCACGGCCGCCATACCCGACACCGTCTACCTCGCCGAACCCCGCGAGGCCCGCGCAGTCCCCGGCTACCGCGAGGGCGGCGCAGACATGTTCGCGCGCAAGGTGATCCGCCGGGTACGCCGAGTGCTGCCCGCATCGGGGATGCGAACAGCGGCCTGAACTCCCAGCGCCCCAAAGGGGCGCGGGGCTGTATCGATATGCGGCTCCGCCGCGTGGGCGCGACCAGCCACAACGGACCCGCGGACGAAGAACCAGACTCCCAGCGGAGCGCTAACGTCCTGACTGAAGTGCCCGGCGGATCGGCCGCCCCACCACCCGCCGGGCCTTGCGATAGACCGAGGTCGGCGCCGACGCCACCGCCGGGTTCGCCGCGCGCTTCAGTTCCCGCTTCAACTTCGCGTTGTCCACCGCCAGTTCGGCGATACGGCTGTGCAGCCACCCGAACCGGGACGTGAGCGAAGCGATGTCCGCGTCGTTCCAGGGACGGATCCCCGCCGGGAAGGCCAGAGACCGCATACGCGCGTCGAAGGCCGCACCGCCGTCACCATGCGTGAACGTGTTCCGCAGCCCGTTGCGGTCCAGGAACCCCGTGAACCGCTCGAACCGCTCCTGGTGGCCGCCCGTCAGCTCGGCGAAGTCGGCCTCCTCGTACAGCCGCGCGGGATCCAACGCTCCGGGGTCCTCGGGCAGCTGGTCGATCCTGCGGTGCGGGACGCCGAAGTAGCGGCACAGCTCCAGCGTGCGCGAGTCGCCGCACAGCACGGTCGCGGGCGTCCCGGCCAGCAACGCCGCGATGTTGCCGTGGATACGGGAGCCGAAGGAGAAGTCGAACGGCCGCAGATCGTCGATCCACGTGATCGGGTCGACGTAGACGCGGACCTTGTCCTCCCGGTACATCGGATGGTCCGGGTGCGTCGGCATGGCGGTGATCCGGCCGTTGGGGTCGGACAGGTCCCGCCAGTGCAACTGCCGTGCGTCGCTGAGGTTCTGGCCGATGAACCGGAGGTGCGGGTAGCGCTCGTGGGTGTGGCGGATGATCCGGTCCAGGCCCTGCGACCGTACGGCGCTGTGTGAGCCGTTGACGGCGATCCGGGAAGCGGCGGACAGCTCCGGCTGCCGCTTGGACACGGCGAGTTCCTTGCCGTACAGGAAAAGCGACGGGCAGCCGATCACCTCGACGTCCCTGAACCCCATGTCCTTGAGGTACGTCTCCGTGAACTCGCCCCGTACCCCGATCGAGGCGCTGCGGTCCAGCACCGCCGAGACGAACTCACGCACGGTCGGCTCGATGGGCTTGAGCCGCGCCGGGTCGTAGGTCAGCCCGGTCTGCGCGCCGACACCCAGCACGACGACCGGGATCCGGAGCCGGCCGATGAGCCGCGTCAGCCGCTTCAGCTGCTGCTCGAACGACGGCCGGAAGGCGTTGGCCAGCGGCACGACGAAGGCGTCGTACTCCTCGTTGATCCGGGCCGCCGCGGAGACGTCCGTACGGATGCCGTTGGAGACGACCTCCGTATCCGGAGTCTCGAGGATCTTGTGCGCGGCGTCGCTGAAGATCAGGTTGCCGGAGTTGGTGGCGAACACGTCCCGGTGAAGGGCTTCCTCGATGGGGACGACGTCGTACGGGCTCTTCCCGGAACGGAGCAGAATGCGCTGCACGCGGGCGCCGTGGTGATCTTTAGGTGGCACGGCGTTCACGTTAAATTTGCATAGCGTTTGATTACTAGAAGCAACCGGTACAACCTTTTTACCGTGCGCGACCTGTGAGGACACGGTTACCGGACGCACGTCCAGGGACTGATATCGATGCGCGGTCCCTGGCCCCCTTCGCGTAGATTGCGGACAGCCGAGTGCGAGGGGACGGAAGCGAAGTGGCAGGGGCAAGGCAGGCCGTGAGCGAGGCCCACAGGATCGTCGTCAAGGTGGGATCCTCGTCGCTGACCACCGCGTCCGGCGGCCTGGACGCCGACCGCGTCGACGCACTCGTGGACGTCCTCGCCAAGAGCCGCAGCGGGGGAGAGAAGGAGATCGTCCTCGTCTCCTCCGGTGCCATCGCGGCCGGACTCGCCCCGCTGGGCCTGCGCCGCCGCCCCAAGGACCTGGCCCGGCAGCAGGCCGCCGCCAGCGTCGGCCAGGGCCTGCTCGTCGCCCGCTACACCGCCTCCTTCGCCCGCTACGGCGTCCGCGTCGGCCAGGTGCTGCTGACCAGCGACGACATGAGCCGCCGCGCGCATCACCGCAACGCGCAGCGCACCCTCGACAAGCTCCTCGCGATGGGCGCCCTCCCGGTCGTCAACGAGAACGACACCGTCGCCACGGACGAGATCCGCTTCGGCGACAACGACCGCCTCGCCGCCCTCGTCGCCCATCTCGTACGGGCCGACCTGCTGGTGCTGCTCTCCGACATCGACGGCGTGTACGACGGCGACCCGAGCAAGCCGGGTACCGCGCGGATAGCGGAGGTGCGTGACCCTTCGGACCTCGCGCACGTGGAGATCGGCAGCGCGGGCAAGGCCGGCGTCGGCACCGGTGGCATGGTCACCAAGGTCGAGGCCGCCCGGATCGCCGCCGCGGCCGGCATCTCCGTCGTGCTGACCAGCGCCATCCATGCCACCGAGGCGCTGTCCGGCGGTGACACCGGCACGTACTTCCACCCCACCGGCAAGCGCTCCGCCGACCGGCTGCTGTGGCTGCAGCACGCGTCCACCCCGCAGGGCTCGCTGACCCTGGACGACGGGGCGGTGCGGGCGGTCGTCGAGCGCCGCACGTCGCTGCTGCCGGCCGGGATCGCTGCCGTCGAGGGCGAGTTCAGCGCGGGCGACCCGGTCGAGTTGCGCGACACCGAGGGGCGTGCGGTGGCCCGCGGGCTCGTCAGTTTCGACGCCAAGGAGATCCCGCAGCTGCTCGGCCGCTCGACCCGGGAACTCGCCCGTGAACTGGGCCCGGCGTACGAACGTGAAGTCGTACACCGGGACGACCTCGTGATCCTGCACCCGTAAAAGGTGACCGTTGCGCAAAACAGCCCCGCAGCGGCTTGCGGCCTGCTCAACTTTGTCTTAGGGACCAATCCGCACGACCATCGTAAGGAGGCCGTCGTGAGACGAGTGCGCCCTGGGGCGGCCGCGTCCCGCGACGGTGTTCCCTCCCGCGCGGGCGGCGAGGAGCGCGCCCTGACCAGCGTCGCGGCCGGCGACCGGTACGAGGAGCCGAAGGACGCGCCCCGCCTGTGGCATGTCACCTTGAGCGTCTCCGGCGCCGAGACCCCGCTGAAGGAGGTACGGCGCTGCCTCGAGCAGCTCGCCCATGACCACCCCTTTCTGCTGACCAGCCGCTACGCGGTCGACCACGCCGAGATCCGCTACTGGGAAGAGGCCCGCGACCTGCACGACGCCGCCGCCGTCGCCCTGCGCCTGTGGGGCGAACACCGCCAGTCCGCGGGGCTGCCGCCCTGGGAGATCGTCGGCCTGGAGGTCATCGACCGCGAGACCTACCACCAGCGGCTCGCGGAGGGGTACGGACCGCCGCCTGCGTCGCCGGTAGGCGTCCACCCGTATTGAGCGGCCGAGTGATCGTTTTACCGAGTCCGGGCGGCTTGTCTCGGGGTTTGGGATGGCGGCCGGACCGACCCGTTCCGCGCACTACGCTTCCCTCATGACCACGCTTTCGCCGTACGACTCGATGTCCCCGGTCACCCGGGCCGCCTACCGCGCCAAGGCCGCCGCAGCCGACCTCGCGCCGCTGCCGCGGGCCGAGAAGGACGACGCGCTGCTCGCCATCGCGGACGCGCTGGAGGTCCGTACGAGCGAAATCGTCGAGGCCAATGCCAAGGACATCGTCAAGGCCCGTGAGGCCGGCACCAGCGAGGCCATCGTCGACCGGCTGACGCTGACGCCGGAGCGGATCCGGGCGATCGCCTCCGACGTGCGGGACGTCGTGGCCCTGCCCGACCCGGTCGGCGAGGTCGTCCGCGGCTCGACCCTGCCGAACGGCATCGACCTGCGCCAGGTCCGCGTCCCGCTGGGCGTCGTCGGGATCATCTACGAGGCCCGCCCGAACGTCACCGTGGACGCCGCCGCCCTCTGCCTGAAGTCCGGGAACGCCGTGCTGCTGCGGGGTTCCGCCTCCGCCTACGAGTCGAACACCGCCCTGGTGCGGGTGCTGCGCGACGCCGTGGGCGGCGCCGGGCTGCCCGCCGACGCCGTCCAGCTCGTGCCCGGCGAGAGCCGCGAGAGCGTCCGCGAGCTGATGCGGGCGCGCGGGCTGGTCGACGTACTGATCCCGCGCGGCGGCGCCTCGCTGATCCAGACCGTCGTCCAGGAGTCCGTCGTCCCGGTCATCGAGACCGGCACCGGCAACTGCCACGTCTACGTCGACGCGCACGCCGACCTCGACATGGCCATCGACATCCTGATCAACTCCAAGGCGCACCGCGTCAGCGTCTGCAACGCCGCCGAGACGCTCCTGGTCCACCAGGACATCGCGCCTCAGTTCCTGCCGCGCGCCCTGGACGCCCTCGCGGAGGCCGGGGTCACCGTGCACGCCGACGAGCGGGTGCTGGCGTACGCGAAGGACTCCAAGGCGACGGTCGTCGAGGCCACGCCGGAGGACTGGGAGACCGAGTACCTGTCGTACGACATCGCCGCGGCGGTCGTCGACTCGCTCGACAAGGCCGTCGAGCACATCCGGCTGTGGACCTCCGGCCACACCGAGGCGATCGTCACGACCTCGCAGCAGGCCGCCCGCCGCTTCACCCAGCTGGTCGACTCCACCACGGTCGCGGTGAACGCCTCCACCCGCTTCACCGACGGCGGCCAGTTCGGCTTCGGCGCGGAGATCGGCATCTCCACCCAGAAGCTCCACGCCCGCGGCCCGATGGGCCTACCGGAACTGACCAGCACGAAGTACATCGTCACGGGAGATGGCCACGTACGGCGCTGAGAGCGCCCCGTAGGTTCACGGCACCACCCGCGGAGCGAGCCGTCTCACAGGGCGGATGAATTTCCATACCGTCTGCCCAAATTGATCCCTCCGGTCTACTCTGGATCCGTGCCGGAGGACGTGGGGGGCACGCCGTTCCCTGACGGCTGGGAGCCCGACGACGACCACGACCGCGGGGTGTCGGACGAAGAGTTCGCCTCCGTGGTCTTCGACGAGGCCTTCGTACGGTCGGCCGTGGTGCACGAGCCGACCGCCGTCGAACGCCTCCTGGCCGCTGCCGAGGCCCGCCGGGCCCACCGCAGAGGCGAACGCCACGAGGACGGCTACGGCCCTGACGATCGCGGCGGTTTCGGCCATGATCCGGACTTCGACGACCTGGACGACCCCGACACCCTCAACGGCCGCTACGGCGCTCCGGGGACCTACGGCAAGCAGGTCCGCTGGCACCGCCCCGTCGCCTGGATGCTCGCCATCCTGATGGGCATCGGCATGGTCGCGCTGGCTTTCACGGCGGTCTACCGGGGCGCGTCCTCGGGCAACCGGGACAGGGTCCCGCCACCCGCCTCCACCGGCCTCGAACAGGGCAGTGCGGCGGCACCCTCCGCTTCCGCCAGCTACTCCCGGCCACCGGTCCCCGCGACCCCGCGCACGCCCTGACATCCGCCCCCGACAGGCCCTGATCACCCTGGGGCCATCCTGGTGAGAACCTGTCAGAACTTGTCGTATACCAGGGCGTTTACCTGGCCTCCCGGAGACCTACTCTGAAGATATGGGAGGGCCTTCAGACCCACACGAGGGGACACCCGAGGGCGGCCCCGGAGGTGGCGAGGACGAATACCGATCCGTCGTCTTCGACGAATCGTTCGTCCGGGCTGCCCGTCTTCAGGAGTTCTCCGCACAGGAGCGCATCGCCGACCACGCGCCCGCCGTACGGCGCCGGCCGCCGGTGCGGCGGAGCGGCCTGTCCCGGCAGGCGCTGATCCTGGTCCTGCTGATCGCGGTCGCCTTCGGCACCGCGATCTACATGGGTGTACGGCACCCCTACCAGACCCCGCAGGCCCGGCAGCCCGTCGAGCCCCTGCGGATGACCGTCATCCCGCTCGCCCCGCAGGGCAAGGTGCCCGGCTCCGCGGACCCCGAGGAACTGTTCGCGCACAGCCCCGCCGCGCAGTTCCGCGTCGGCGCCGAGGGGATACCACTGCCCGCCACCCGGCGCACCGAGCACTTCTCGGACAGCCAGGTCGTGAGCGCCCTGAACACCGCCAAGGACTACCTCGTCCGCTCTTCCCTCTACCCGGACGTGCTCACCGGCGGACAGGTCCGGCCCGTGCGGGTCCTGGTCGCCCCGGACCAACTCGACCAGTTCGACCAGAGTTTCCGGCAGCCGACCGCCGACGGCAGGCATGCGCCGACCGGATGGCTGGTTCGCTTCGACCCGAACAGGACCGAGCTGGCCGACGACAAGATCCGCGTCCAGGGCAGCCTGCACGCGGCCGAGGCCGACGCGTCCACGCTCGAGGTCACCTCGGACCACACCTTCGTGTACGCGCTACGACCCACCGGCGCCGGCGAGAAGGCCGAGGCGTCCCTGTTCACCGTCCGCCGTGAGCTGCACTTCCGCTTCGACCGCGACGACCTGCGCCTCCAGCAGGCCCAGCTGGCCGTCTCCTACGTCCAGGCCGGGCCGGTCTCCTGCGCCGGCGACTCCACCAACCAGCTGCGCCCGCTGCTGGCCGGCCAGACCGCCAAGGGCGGCGGACCGGCCGGCACGGACCCCTACGCCACGGGCAGCGCGACGGCGCTGTGCGGGACGCTGGCGCAGAGCGCGCAGCCGAAGGTGTGAACCGGACCCTCGGTCAGGTCAGCGATTGTCGTCGTCCGGACCCGTGCTGTCGTCGCGCGGCGGCTGGTCCTTCGGTGTGGACTCGGCCGAGCCGCCCGCCGGGCCGGCGAAGCCGCTGAAGCCACGGCGCACCCGGCCGCCCAGGTCCCCCGCCCCGCCGGCGAGATCGCTCACCAGCTTCATCAGCGGGTCCTTGGACGTCTTGACGTGCGTGGCGTAGTGCGACGCCGAGTCCCGGAACGAGTCCGAGACCGAGGTGTCCTTGTCCTCGCTGCGCCGCGGGTAGTGGCCGTCCATGATCCGCTGGTAGTCGCGGGACTCGGACCACTTCTTCAGCTCGGCCGCCCGGATGGTGGTGAAGGGGTGGGAGCGCGGCAGCACGTTAAGGATCTTCAGCACGGAGTCGCGCAGGTCGCCGCCCGCCTCGTACTCCTCGGCCTGCTTCAGGAACGCGTCCACGTTCATCTCGTGCAGGTGGTTGCCGCCGGCCAGCTTCATCAGGCCGCGCATCGAGGCCGTGAGGTCCTGGCCGACGAGGAGGCCCGCGCGGTCCGCGGACAGCTCCGACTTGCGGAACCACTCGCGCAGCGCGGTCACGATCGCCATGATCGCCAGGTTGCCCAGCGGGATCCAGGCGACCCTGAGCGCGAGGTTGGTCAGGAACAGCAGGATGGTCCGGTACACGGCGTGGCCGGACAGGGCGTGGCCCACCTCGTGCCCGACGACCGCGCGCATCTCCTCCTCGTCGAGCAGCTCGACGAGGCCGGTGGTGACGACGATGATCGGCTCGTCCAGGCCGATGCACATCGCGTTCGGCTGCGGGTCCTGGTTGACGTACATCGGCGGGACCTTCTCCAGGTCCAGGATGTAACAGGCGTCCCGCAGCATGTCGTTGAGGTGGGCGAACTGCTGGTCCGAGACGCGCACCGAGTCGGACAGGAACAGCAGCCTGAGGCTGCGCTCGGGCAGCAGACCGCTGAGCGCCTTGAAGACCGTGTCGAAGCCGCTCAGCTTGCGCAGCGCCACCAGGGCGGAGCGGTCGGCCGGATGCTCGTACGCACGCGAGGAGATTCCAGGGAAGCGCCTGCGCTGCCTGCTCGGCACGTTCTCGTGCCCGTTGTGCTCGTGGCCGTCGGACATGTCTTCCCCCATGTGCGTGTGTGTGGCCCTTTGCGGACCCTTGTGCGGCCCTTTGCGCCCCCGAAGCAGAGCCCAGCCTAGGCGGATATACCGTGGACGGGCAGTACAGCGAAGGAGTCCGTCATGGAGCACAGCCCCGCGTCCGCCTGGCTCGCCGGAGCCGCGAACGCCGCCGAACAGCAAGGGGCGGGGAACCTGCTCCGGGTCGTACTGATCGTGATGGTGCTGGGCTGTGTCCTGACCGCGTGGTTCCTGCTGCGGGGGTACAAACAAAAGGACGACTGAAACGGCCGGGAAGTTCCTCCGTCCCGGCCGCCGTGTACCGACGGCGGAGTCGGCGTGAGGGCTGCCGGGCCGCCCGCTTACCATGGGCCGACATCTTTATCCCGCCCACACCGGATAGGTACTGCCGAAGATGAGCTTCCCCAGCACCGCAGCCCAGTTGGTCACCCTCGCCGCCGAGGGCGAGGAGCATGGCGGCAGCCACGAGAGCCTCAGCGCCTATCTGACCGGCGGCGGCGCGCTCTTCATCCTGCTGCTTCTGCTGTGGATCACCACCCGCTTCAACCGCGACCGCTGAAGCCTGAGGCCGGAGTCCTCAGGACGGGCCGGTAGGGTCTGCACGCATGGGAGAGCAGGACATGCCTACCGGCCCGACGAGCGCGGGCAAGCGCCGCCTCGGCGTCATGGGCGGGACGTTTGACCCGATCCACCACGGTCACCTCGTGGCGGCCAGCGAGGTCGCCGCGCAGTTCCACCTGGACGAAGTGGTGTTCGTCCCCACCGGCCAGCCCTGGCAGAAGAGCCACCGCAAGGTCTCCCCGGCCGAGGACCGCTATCTGATGACGGTCATCGCGACCGCCGAGAACCCGCAGTTCTCGGTGAGCCGTATCGACATCGACCGCGGCGGGCCGACGTACACCGTCGACACCCTGCGCGACCTGCGCGCGCTCAACCCCGACACGGACCTGTTCTTCATCACGGGCGCCGACGCCCTCGCCCAGCTCCTGACCTGGCGGGACACCGAGGAACTGTTCTCCCTCGCGCACTTCATCGGGGTCACCCGCCCCGGCCACCATCTGACGGACGCCGGTCTCCCCGAGGGCGGTGTGTCGCTTGTGGAGGTTCCCGCACTGGCCATCTCGTCCACCGATTGCCGTGCGAGAGTCGCCAAGGGAGACCCCATCTGGTACATGGTGCCGGACGGAGTCGTGCGCTACATCGACAAGCGCGAGCTGTACCGCGGCGAGTGAGCCGAGAGGGGCACCGGTGAACGACCGATACGACGCGGGGTACCCCGGCGACCACGGCGACCAGTACGAAATCGTCGGCTACGACGAGTACGGCCGGCCGATGTACCGGCAGGTCCCGGCTCAGCAGCTCCCGCAGCAGCAGTCGTACGACCCGTACGCACAGCAACAGCACGGCGGCCAGCAGGGCTACGGCTACGACCCGTACAGCACGGGCCAGCAGCCGCCGGCGCCCTCCTACGACCCGTACGACACGGGCGCGCAGCAACCGGTTCCTCCCTATGACACCGGTTCCCAGCAACCGGTTTCGCCGTACGACCCCTACGACACCGGTCAGCAGGCGCCCACCGCCTCCTCCTTCGACGCCTTCGGCAACCGCGGCCGAGGGGGCACCCCGACCGCCACGCCGTACGACCCCTACGGCCAGGCCGCGGCCGGCGGCCGGCAGCCGCGCGTCGAGCAGCGCACCGCCGAGCAGACCGCCTACATCCCGCAGCAGGCCGGTCCGGCCGAGCACGAGGCCGCCGCCTCCGCGCAGCCCGAACGGGACGACCACGAACGGGACTACCACACCGAGCAGTTCGCCTTCGTCGAGGATCCCGAGGGCGACCCCGAGGACGTCATCGACTGGCTGGCGTTCACGGAGAACCGCACCGAGCGCCGCGAGGAGGCCCGGCGCCGCGCCCGTAGCCGGGTCGTCGCCCTGGTGGTCGTACTCGCCCTGGTCGCGGTCGGCGGGGTCGGCTACCTCTGGTACGCGGGCAAGCTGCCCGGCCTGTCCTCCTCCGACGACTCGAAGACGGGCGAGGCGACGGCCGTGGGCGCCCAGAAGCGGGACGTGATCGTCGTCCATCTGCACGACACCAAGCAGGGCGGCACCGCCACGGCGCTGCTCGTCGACAACGCGACGACCAAGCAGGGCACCACGGTGCTGTTGCCCAACTCCCTCGCCATGACCGGCGACGACGGCACCACGACCACCCTCGCCAAGTCCGTCGAGGACGACGGCTCCTCCGGAACGCGCGAGGCCCTCGACACCGTCCTCGGCACCCGGATCCAGGGCACCTGGCGGCTGGACACCCCGTATCTGCAGAACCTGGTTGACCTGGTCGGCAACGTCGACGTCACCACCAACACCGACGTGCCCGACCCCGACGCCAAGAAGAAGGGCGCCGCGCCCCTGGTGAGCAAGGGCGAGGACCAGACCCTCAGCGGCAAGATGGCCGTCGCCTACGCCACCTACCGCGCCTCCGGCGAGGCCCAGAACGCTCAGCTGGAGCGGTTCGGGCAGGTCATGCAGGCCGTGCTGCGCAAGCTGTCCTCCGACGCGACGGCGGCCACCACCACCGTGCAGACGCTGGCGCAGATCCTCGACCCGTCGCTGACCGACAAGGACCTGGGCACCTTCCTCGCCAAGCTCGCCGACCTCGCCAAGGGCGGCGACTACAAGACGGCGCTGCTGCCCGTCCAGACCGACGGCACGCTCAGCGCGCAGGCGAGCGACAGCGTGGTCAAGGACGTCCTCGGCGGCACCGCGAAGAGCCCCGACAAGGACGCGGCCGTCCGCGTCTCCGTCCAGAACGCCAGCGGCACCAAGGACAACACCGAGAAGGCCCGCGTGGTGCTCCTCAACGGCGGCTTCACCTTCCTGGAGGGCGGTACGGCGTCCGGCGCCCAGGCGGCGTCCAAGGTCACCTACACCGATGCCGCCGACAAGGAGAACGCCACCGAGGTCGCCAAGACCCTGGGCCTGCCCACCAGCGCCGTCACCAAGGGCAAGGGGTCCTCGAACGCGGACGTGTCGGTGGTGCTGGGCCAGGACTACGAGCCGTCCTCGTCGTGAGCGCCGCAGCGAGCGAACAGGAGTGATCAGGAGCGCTCAGGAGGCGATCGGGAGTGATCCGTTTAATCACGTGGGGTGCCGTCGGCGGGTCGTGAGACCCTTGATGTCAAGTGACCGCCGACCGAAAGCCACGTAGTGACCGCGACTGACCGCTCCACCGAGCTCATCAACACCGCCGCGCAGGCGGCCGCAGACAAGCTCGCCCACGACATCATCGCCTACGACGTCAGCGATGTGCTGTCGATCACGGACGCCTTCCTGCTGGCCTCCGCGCCCAACGACCGCCAGGTCAAGTCGATCGTCGACGAGATCGAGGAGCGCCTCCAGAAGGAGCTCGGCGCCAAGCCGGTGCGCAGGGAGGGCGACCGCGAGGCCCGCTGGGTGCTGCTCGACTACGTCGACATCGTCGTCCACGTCCAGCACAGCGAGGAGCGGGTCTTCTACGCCCTGGAGCGGCTCTGGAAGGACTGCCCCGAGCTCGAGCTGCCCGCCGACGCCAAGGCCACCCGGGGCAAGGCCGCCGAGCACGCCAAGCTGCAGGCCGAGGAGGACGCCGCAGAGTTCGGAGGGCTGCGGTGAGCGCCCCCGCCGACTCGAGGCCGGGCCGGGGCCGCCGCGTCATCCTGTGGCGGCACGGCCAGACCGCGTGGAACGTGGAGCGCCGCTTCCAGGGCACCACCGACGTCGACCTGACCGAGGCAGGCCTCGCCCAGGCCCGACGCGCCGCCCGGCTGCTGGCCTCCCTGGAGCCCGCCGCGATCGTCGCCTCGGACCTGAAGCGGGCCGCCCTCACGGCCGCCGAGCTCTCCGTGCTCACCGGCCTGGAGGTGACCCACGAGGAGGGGCTGCGCGAGACCTACGCGGGCGTCTGGCAGGGGCTGACGCACGAGGAGATCATCGCCCGGCACGGCGAGGAGTACGCCGCGTGGAAGCGCGGTGAGCCGGTCCGCCGCGGCGGCGGCGAACTGGAGACGGAGGTCGCCGACCGCGCCGCCCCCGTCGTGCTCCGGCACGCCGAGAAACTGCCCGACGACGGCACGCTCGTGGTGGTCAGCCACGGCGGCACGATCCGCACGACCATAGGCCGTCTCCTCGGCCTGGAGGCCCACCACTGGGAGAGCCTCGGCGGCCTGTCCAACTGCTGCTGGTCCGTCCTCGGCGAGGGCGCCCGCGGCTGGCGGCTGCTCGAGCACAACGCCGGGACGCTGCCGGAGCCGGTGCTCGGCGACGACGACTGAGCCCTGCTCCAGGGCTCGTGACCCGGATTTCACTTTCCGGCAGCTCGCAGGCTAAAGTTCTTCTTGTTCGCCCCGCCGAGAGCTGGGGCAACACCAGGGGCTATAGCTCAGTTGGTAGAGCGCCTGCATGGCATGCAGGAGGTCAGGAGTTCAATTCTCCTTAGCTCCACAGGACGAAGATCCCGTCCCCCTCGGGGACGGGATCTTTTTGTTCGCACCGGTTTGAGTGAGTTGGGCCCCGGAGGCGTATACCTCTACGGAGACGCCGCCGGCGTGCAGGTTCGCGCTGGCCGGGACGGTCGCGGCGAGTGCCGTGTCCGGACTGGTACTGAGGCGTCGCTGACCGTATCGGTCCGGCCGTGGCAGAATCAAACGGCCGGAAGGGGGCGCGGCCCGACGGGAGGGAGCCAGTGATGCCTGCGAGCATCCGTGAGGCGGTCGGTGACCACCTCGACGCAGCGATGACACGGGACACGGTGACCCGACTGAGCTGCCCTTCCTGCGGTTCCCTCCATGTCGCTCAGGTCCTCGGCGACAACGGCGGAATTTCCTACGTGTGCACGGCCTGCGGCCACAGCTGGAGCTGATCGATGGGTGCACACAGGCGAAAGTGCGACTGGTGCGGCAGCGGGACGCCGATCGTCCGAGACATGGAGCCGGTCAATCCCGACTACCAGTACTGGTGCGAGGAATGCGCGCGGGCGCTGATCATAAAAGGCGACCCCATCGAGACGTACCGTGAGCTGGAGGGCGAGCCGATCTACGGTCGGCTCCTGGAGGAGCACTGCACTCTCAAGCGGTTCTACTCGTTCGTCACGGCTTGACTCCGAGCCGACGGAAACGATTTGGTGTTGCCCCCGGTGGACCGTGTAATGTTGGCGTCGCCGCCGGGGGAAACCGGCACGAAGGCAACGCGGGGCTATAGCTCAGTTGGTAGAGCGCCTGCATGGCATGCAGGAGGTCAGGAGTTCAATTCTCCTTAGCTCCACAGAGAATGAGGGCGGGCCATCCGATCGGATGGCCCGCCCTCGTCGTATCTCCCGTCGCGTTTCCCTGCTCAGCGGCCCAGTGCGCGGCGTCCGCGGCCCTGGGACAAGACCGGGAGGTTGCGGGCCGGCGCCTTGTCGCGCTGGGTCTCTTCCTCGATGCGCAGGGCGAGGGCGGGGCAACGGCGCACCGCACGCACCGCCTTGGCCTCCGCGTAGCGCGGCACCTGTGCCTGCGCGACGGTCGGGAAGCCGTCAGCGCCCAGTTCGAAGACCTCCGGGAGGATGTCCGCGCACAGGCCGTGGCCGCGGCAGAGCGTCCAGTCGACGTAGATCTTCTGGCGGCTGGGGCCGTTCTCCTCGGATTCGCCGCCGCCCGGCAGGCCCGTCGGGGTCCTGCCGCCCTCGAAGAGCGGCAGAACGCCCTCCACGGGCCTCCCGCAGCCGTTTCCGAGGACGTGCGCGGCGAGGTCGTCGGTGAAGGCCTTGACGGTCGACTCGAGGAACATCGCGGAGCCGTCGGGGTGGGAGCACGCGCCGCGCCGCTTCACGTTCTTGGCGACCTGCTTGAGGGCCTCCAGGGCGGCCGGACCGCCGCCGTTGAGGATGTCCTCCATGCCGCGCGCCGCGGCCGGCAGACCGAGGTAGCAGGGACCGCACTGTCCCGCGCTCTCCTCGGCCAGCCACTGGGCCACGCGCAGCGACTCGCCCAACGGGCAGGTGTCCTGGCTGATCGGCAGAATCGCGCCGGCGCCGAGCGAACCGCCCACCGCGTCCAGCGAGTTGCGGGAGACGATGGCCTCGTTGACCGTCGCGGCGTCGATCCACTTGCCGTGGTAGCCGCCGGTCAGCACGCCCTGCGGGACCGGCGGGGCGCCGGCGAGCTGTAGGACGTAACGCAGCGGCACTCCGGTGGGGACCTCGATCACCATGGGGCGGGCCACCGCGCCGGAGACCGTGAGCATGACCGTGCCGGGTTCGTCGTACAGGCCGGTGTTGCCGTAGCGCTCCGGGCCGATACGGGCGGCGATGGCGAGTTGGGCGAACGTCTCGGCGTTGGACAGCAGGGTGGGTGCGCCGCCGACGCCGTTCTGGGAGGCGCTGACCTTGCGGCCGGGCGGGATCGCCGGGCCGCCGTCGATGGACCGGATCAGCGACGCTGCCGCTCCGGTGACCATCCGTACGGGATTGCGCTGCACGCGCGCGCGGAGCGCCGACCTGCGGCCGTTGCTCAGGCCGCGTTCGGCGAGCGCGGCTTCCATGGAGCGCTGGGTGGACTCCCGGGTGACCCCCACCACGAGCGTGCGGGCACCCAGGGCCTCGGCGCACAACAAGGCGCCGTCCAGGATCAGATGCGGGGCACGGTTGATGAGCACCGTGTCCTTGCGGCAGGCCGGTTCGTCCTCGCTTCCGTTGACGACGACGACCGGGCGCACACCGCGCTTGATCGCCGCCTCGGCGACCGAGCGCAGCTTCTTGTGGAAGGGGAAGCCCGCGCCGCCGCGGCCCTTGAGGCTGATGTTCTCCGCGAGCTTGGCCAGTTGCTCGCCGCCCATGGGTTCGAGCGGCCCGTGCACCTTCAGGTGCATGGGCAGATCAAGTCTTTCGACAAGGTCGAAGCCAGACGTGAGCTGCGGAAGGCCGACCACGCGGACTTCGGGTACGTCGGGCAGGGCCTCGTTCACCTATAGCCTCCGGAAGGCGTGTTCCAAGGTTCGCCCGGGCCCGGTGAGTCGAAGTCGTACGAATCGCCGGGCGTTGGTTCATTGGCGGGACCGCTGTTGTACGTGTCATCGGGGGAGTACGTGTCGTAGAGGGTGTTCGTCTCACCGGTGTCGTACACATCACTCTGGCCGTACCTGCCGATGTCCGGATTGGTGTAGGCCGGGATGTTGTATCCCGTGTCGGTGAGCGGGTCGTACGCCGACGGGGGCGCCTCGCCGACGGGCGGCGGCATCGGGATCGGCCAGCTGCCCGAGGTGCTGCCGCCGCCGTCCACGCGCGGGATCGCCTCCGTGGCCTGCATGTCCAGCGGCAGGTCCATGCGGGCGGTCTGGTCGGCCGCGAACGACTGCTGGGGCTGAGGGTGCGGGGGCGTGACGGCGCGGTAGGCGGCCGCGAAGCCGTTCGTGGGCTCCGGGGCGGGCTGCTCGTACAGCGGCGCCGTGGGGGGTGCCATGCCGGCTGTGATACGCGGCTGGGGGCCCGTCGCGTCGGCCCGCTCGTAGCCGGGCAGGCTGGCGCCGCCCGCGACCCGGGCGCGGCTCTCCTCCAGGTTCTCGCGGCCCGGCTTCTCCTCGGTGCCGATGAGCGCGGCGGCCTTGTCCATGATCTGGCGCTTGACGGGGCGCGGGGCCGCGCGCAGAGCGAGGGCCGCCATGACGCCGAGCACGCAGAGCCCGTACATGACCGTGAAGATCGGGCTCTGCACCGCGCGTCCCGCGTACAGGCCGTGCACCAGCGCGGCGCACCAGGCCGGATAGGCCAGCATGTGCATCGCCCGCCAGCGGGCGGCGACCGGGCCCGCGCCCGCGAACTGGTTGCGCAGCGCGCCGGTGATCCCCACGAAGATCATGAGCTGACCGGCCAGCGTGCCGAGCCCGATGAGGACGCCGCCGCCCAGGACTTCGTCGTCGCCGGAGAACACCAGCACGAAGGGGATGAACACGGCGAACCAGCCGACGTGGTCGAGCGCCAGCTTGACTCCGATGTGCAGCAGCAGGAACGCGATCGAGCCCACGGCGGTCACCCGGTGGATGCCCTGCGCGATGATCCGCTGCCTGGTGTTGAGGATCATCCGGTCCTGGGCGACGAGGCCCCAGATCACGGAGCAGGTGAGCAGGACGAGCGTCAAGACACCCGCCCCGAAGTTGAGGAATTCCTGGAGCCAGAAGCCTCCGTACACCACTACGAGGGGTATGGCCAGCAGAAAGACAGCCGATGCCACCCCGTAGGCCGACCGGCCTGTCTGGGGCATCGAGCTGTTGGTACGACGAGGGTTCATGGGGGCAACTCCGAGCGGTTCGGGAAAGCGGTCCCGCTGCCGCACTCTAAGTCCAGTTCAAACTGACCGGTACGCCGTTTGAGTTATTGCGTTGTTATCTACGGGCCATGCGGGGCCTGTGTTGTCCATTAGCGACTGTTACGCCGGGTAATAATTGAACGTTGTTCAGCTTTTCGGAATCTTCACAAGCGGCCGTGAGGCGTCAGTGTGCCCCATGGAAGCCCGTCGCGGCCTCCTCGGCGGCTGCGGTACCCTGACGCCATGCGTGCCGTACGCCTTCTGCTTAGCGAGCCGCGCTGATCAGTCCCGACCCGGGCCAGTCCTGGTGGTCGGAATCGGCGCGGCGTCCCCTCCTGTGCGAGGGGATTTTTCGTTTCTTGAATGTCGCCGCCGGCAGAGACGATCGATGGAGCTTTGAGGATCATGAGCGAGACGAACCCCGCTGCCGCCGCCGAGGTGGCCGCGCCGCACCGCTACACCGCGGCCCTGGCCGCGGAGATCGAGGCACGCTGGCAGGACTTCTGGGACGCCGACGGCACCTACGCGGCACCGAACCCCAAGGGCGACCTGGCGGGCGATGCCGAACTGGCCGCCAGGCCCAAGAAGTTCATCATGGACATGTTCCCGTACCCCTCCGGGGCGGGTCTGCACGTCGGTCACCCCCTGGGCTACATCGCCACCGATGTGTACGCCCGGTTCCAGCGCATGACCGGCCACAACGTCCTGCACACCCTGGGCTTCGACGCCTTCGGCCTGCCCGCCGAGCAGTACGCCGTACAGACCGGCACGCACCCGCGCGTGTCCACCGAGGCCAACATCGAGAACATGAAGATCCAGCTGCGCCGGCTGGGCCTGGGCCACGACAACCGCCGGTCGTTCGCCACGATCGACCCGGACTACTACAAGTGGACCCAGTGGATCTTCCTGCAGATCTTCAACTCCTGGTACGACGACGAGGCGCGCCGGGCCCGCCCGATCGCGGACCTGGTCGCACAGTTCGAGAGCGGTGAGCGCGCGCTGCCCGGCGGGCGCTCCTGGAACGAGCTGGGCGCCGTCGAGCGCGCCGACGTCCTGAGCGAGTACCGCCTGGCGTACGCCTCGGACGCGCCGGTCAACTGGTGCCCCGGCCTGGGCACCGTACTGGCCAACGAGGAGGTCACCGCCGACGGCCGCTCCGAGCGCGGCAACTTCCCCGTCTTCAAGGCCAAGCTGCGCCAGTGGAACATGCGCATCACCGCCTACGCCGACCGGCTGCTGGACGACCTGGACGCGCTGGACTGGCCCGAGGCCATCAAGCTGCAGCAGCGCAACTGGATCGGCCGCTCCGAGGGCGCCCGCGTCGACTTCCCCGTAGACGGCGAGCGCATCACGGTCTTCACCACGCGCCCCGACACCCTGTTCGGCGCGACCTACATGGTGCTGGCCCCCGAGCACCCGCTGGTCGAGAAGTTCACGCCCCAGGAGTGGCCCGAGGGCACGCACCAGGTGTGGACCGGCGGCCACGCGACCCCCTCCGAAGCCGTCGCCGCGTACCGCGCGCAGGCCGCCTCGAAGTCCGACGTCGAGCGGCAGGCCGAGGCCAAGGACAAGACCGGCGTCTTCATCGGCACGTACGCGACCAACCCGGTCAACGGCGAGCGGATCCCCGTCTTCATCGCCGACTACGTGCTGATGGGCTACGGCACCGGCGCGATCATGGCCGTACCGGCGCACGACGGCCGTGACTTCGAGTTCGCGCGCGCCTTCGAGCTGCCGATCAACTGCGTGGTCGAGCCGACGGACGGTCGCGGCACGGACACCTCCGCGTGGGACGAGGCCTTCGTGTCGTACGACGCGAAGATCGTCAACTCCACCGGTGACGGTGTCTCCCTGGACGGCCTGGGCGTTGTCGACGCCAAGGCGCGCATCACCGAGTGGCTGGCGCGCAAGGGCATCGGCGAGGGCACGGTCAACTTCCGGCTGCGCGACTGGCTGTTCAGCCGCCAGCGCTACTGGGGCGAGCCCTTCCCGATCGTCTACGACGAGGAGGGCATCGCCCACGCGCTGCCCGAGTCGATGCTGCCGCTGGAGCTGCCGGAGGTCGAGGACTACTCGCCGCGCACCTTCGACCCGGACGACGCGAACACCGAGCCGGAGACCCCGCTGTCCCGCAACGAGGACTGGGTGAACGTCACCCTGGACCTGGGCGACGGCCGCGGCCCGCGCACCTACCGGCGTGAGACCAACACCATGCCCAACTGGGCCGGTTCCTGCTGGTACGAGCTGCGCTACCTGGACCCGCACAACAGCGAGAAGCTGGTCGACCCGGAGATCGAGCAGTACTGGATGGGCCCGCGCCAGGGTCAGCCGCACGGCGGCGTCGACCTGTATGTGGGCGGCGCCGAGCACGCCGTACTGCACCTGCTGTACGCGCGCTTCTGGTCCAAGGTGCTGCACGACCTGGGGCATGTGTCGTCGGCCGAGCCGTTCCACAAGCTGTTCAACCAGGGCATGATCCAGGCCTACGTCTACCGCGACAGCCGTGGCATCGCGGTGCCGGCCGCCGAGGTGGAGGAGCGCGACGGCGCGTACTACTACCAGGGCGAGAAGGTCTCCCGGCTGCTGGGCAAGATGGGCAAGTCCCTGAAGAACGCGGTCACTCCGGACGAGATCGCCGCCGAGTACGGCGCTGACACCCTGCGTCTGTACGAGATGGCGATGGGCCCGCTGGACGTGTCCCGGCCGTGGGACACGCGCGCGGTGGTGGGGCAGTTCCGGCTGCTGCAGCGGCTGTGGCGCAACATCGTCGACGAGGCGACCGGTGAGGTCACCGTCGTCGACGCGGAGCCCGAGGAGGGCACCCTGCGCGCCCTGCACAAGGCCATCGACGGGGTGCGCGGTGACCTGGAGGGCCTGCGGTTCAACACCGCCATCGCCAAGGTCACCGAACTGAACAACTACCTGACCAAGGCCTCAGGCGCGGTGCCGCGGTCGGTCGCCGAGCCGCTGGTGCTGCTGGTAGCGCCGCTGGCCCCGCACATCGCCGAGGAACTGTGGCGCAAGCTGGGCCATGAGGACTCGGTGGTGCACCAGGACTTCCCGGTCGCCGACCCGGCGTACGTCGTGGACGAGACCGTGACCTGCGTGGTCCAGGTCAAGGGCAAGGTCAAGGCCCGCCTGGAGGTCTCGCCGGCCATCTCCGAGGAGGAGCTGGAGAAGGTCGCGCTGGCGGACGAGAAGGTCGTCGCGGCGCTGGACGGCGCCGGGATCCGCAAGGTGATCGTGCGAGCGCCGAAGCTGGTGAACATCGTTCCCGCGTAGGCGTCGTTTCCGGGTTTGTGCCTCCGGCTAAGGGTGGTCCCCTACGGGCAGGTTCGGGGTTTTTCTGGAACTCCGGGCCTGCCCGCTGCGTTTACCGTTGAAGAGTGGCGCGGCGCGAGTGCCGGGCCCGGTCCGGAGGAGGAGCGTCGTGGAAGCAGTCGTCGCAGTTTTCGCCCTGCTCTTCCTGCTCTTCCTGGGACTCGGCGCCTACGCCACGGTGAAGGCGGTCGGCGCGGCCAAGCGCGGCGTGGACCGCACCCTCACCCAGGCCCGCCGCACGGTGGAGGAGCACACCCTGAGGGCCAAGTCCCTCGCCCAGATCGGCCCCGCGGGCGAGATCGCCCAGCTCCGGCTGAAGCTGCGCACCTCGATGCGCGCCACCCAGGACGCGCTGCACGCACGCGTGGCGGAGGACGAGTCCCTCAAGGAGTCCATCGGCCTCTTCGAGCGCCTCAGCGCGCACGGCCATGAGCTCGACGACGACCTCAAGCGCCTGGAGTCCGAGCCCGACCGGGCGACCCTCGCCGAGCGGCTGCCCGCGCTGCGCGAGCGCACCAAGCGCATCATCGACTCGGCGGACTCGCTGCGCTGGGCGGCCCGGGACCGGGCCCACCGCTTCGCCGACGACGACCTGGACTCGCTCAGCACCCAGATCGACGTGGAGACCGGCGCGCTGCGACACTGGACCACCTCGGAACCCGCGCCGCCCCCGTGGCCCGAGGCGCCCGCCGCCGAGAGCCCCGCCGCTCAGCAGACCTGGCCCGAGACACCCCGGCCGGAGCCGGCCGAGGAGAAACCGGCACGGCCCGCCATCACCCCGCCGGCCCCGCGTCCCACGTATCCCTGGCAGAAGAAGCCCCGTCCCGAGAGCACCACTTGATCCGGTTCCGGCCGGCCCGGGTCAGCGGGGCCGGGCTGCCGCCAGGGCGCTACGCCAGGTAACCTCCAGCTCATGTCCCGCCATGTCGCGATCGTCACCGATTCAACGGCCTACCTGCCGCCGCGGACGATGGAGCGCCATGGCATCACAGCGGTGCCCCTGACCGTCGTCCTCGGCGACCGGGCACTGGAAGAGGGCACCGAGATCTCCACCCGCTCCCTCGCCCAGGCGCTCCAGAAGCGCCGCCCCGTCACCACCTCACGCCCCAGCCCCGAGCTGTTCGCCGCGACCTATCGCAGGGTCGCCGAGTCCGGGGCCACCGGCATCGTCTCGCTGCACCTGTCCGCCGAGCTCTCCGGCACCTACGACGCGGCGCTTGTCGCGGCGCGTGAGGCGCCGGTGCCGGTGCGGGTCGTGGACACCGGGATGGTCGCGATGGCGCTCGGGTTCTGCGCGCTGGCCGCCGCCGAGGCGGCGGAGTCCGGCGGCACGGTGGACGAGGCGGTCACGGCCGCGGAGAAGCGGGCCGCGGGCACGTCCGCCTACTTCTACGTCGACACCCTCGACTATCTGCGCCGCGGCGGCCGGATCGGCGCCGCGCAGGCGCTGCTCGGCTCGGCGCTGGCGGTGAAGCCGCTGCTGAAGCTGGAGGGCGGCCGTATCGAACTCCTGGAGAAGGTACGGACGGCATCGAAGGCCATCGCCCGCCTCGAGGAGATCGTGGCCGACCGGGCGGGCGGCGCCCAGGTCGATATCGCCGTCCACCATCTGTCGGCTCATGAGCGTGCGTCGGCACTGGAGGACCGGCTGCGGGCGCGGGTGCCCGGGCTCGTCGACCTGCATGTGAGTGAGGTGGGGGCGGTGATCGGGGCGCATACCGGGCCCGGGTTGCTGGGGGTTGTGGTGTCGCCGCGGTGAGTCGGCTGTCTCACACGTGTGGGTGATGGAGTTATCCACAACTGGGCGGTAATCCCCGGGATTTGACCAAGATCATCGCGAGAGGGTCGGGCTGCCTGATCCTCGTCGCATGGCACTTCGATCACGTTCACGCGCAGCGACTGCAAGCAGCGGTCCCGGCCGCGGCCCCGCCTCCGACGGCCGCACCCGGCATCGCCGCCGCCCTTATCCACGGAACCGGGCCCGGTACCGATACGCGTCGGCGGAGGAGCTTCGCCGACGCGCGGAGGTCCTGTTCGGCGAACGGGCTGTTCGGCGGCGGGAGTTGGGAGAGGAGGCGGCGGGTCGGGACGAGGGCGTGGGCGCACCTGACGTCCCGTATGCCGAACCTCACATCCCGTACGCCGACATGGACGTCGGCGACGATGT
Organism: Streptomyces sp. GESEQ-4; assembly: GCF_017948455.1. Taxonomy (GTDB): domain Bacteria; phylum Actinomycetota; class Actinomycetes; order Streptomycetales; family Streptomycetaceae; genus Streptomyces. Next base: position 348,236 of record NZ_JAFFSU010000006.1, on the reverse strand, counting down.
GCCGCCCGACGGCGGAGGAGTCGGCGATCATGCCCCGCCCGTCGCCGCGGACGTCGATGCCGGTGCCCAGGCCCGGCACGGCGTGAGGGCTTGGCGGGGGCGGGTCGGGCCGGTGTTGCGGGAGCGGATGCCGGTGTGGTTGCAGGCGCGGTGCGGGCTGGAGCGCAGGAGCGTGGTCGCACTCACCGCGCTGCTGGTCGTCGCCGCGGCCTTCGCGGTGCAGCACTTCTGGACCGGCCGGACCCTGTCCGTGCGCCCGCCCGAGGTCGTACAGGCGGCGGCTCCGTTCGCGGAAGCAGCGCAAGCGGAAGGCGAGCCGAGCAAGGCTCCCGGCGGACCCGCCGCCGGAGGGACGGCGGCGGCCGAGATCGTGGTGGACGTCAGCGGCAAGGTCCGGGAGCCCGGGATCCAGCGGCTGCCCGCGGGTTCGCGGGTCGTCGACGCGCTCCGTGCGGCCGGCGGGGTGCGACCCGGGACGAACACCGACGGTCTCAACCGCGCCCGCTTCCTTGTGGACGGGGAGCAGGTGATCGTCGGCGGTCCCGTCGCAGGCTCGGGCTCCGCGCCGGTCGCGGGCGGTACGGCGGTCGGTGGCCAGGCCGGCTCGGCGGCGGCTCCCACGGCTCCGGTCTCGCTCAACACCGCGACCGTGGACCAGCTCGAAACCCTGCCGGGCGTGGGACCGGTGCTGGCGCAGCACATCATCGACTACCGCACCCAGCACGGCGGCTTCCGCTCGGTGGACCAGCTGCGTGACGTGAATGGGATCGGTGACCGCCGGTTCGCCGATCTACGCGATCTCGTACAGCCATGAGTGCCACCCGCCGGCGCAGTGTGGTCGCCCCCGACATCTCCGACGAGGCCGGCGTCGCCGGTCCCCGCGCCTCGGTGCACACCGCCTCCGGCAACCGGCTCGGCGCCGCCCACCCCCGACAGGAAGGACCGACGGACCTACGACTTGTTCCGCCCGCGCTCGCTGCCTGGGCGACGGCCGCGCTGGCGCTGGACGCGCCGCTGGAGTGGATCATCGGCATCACGGGAGTGTGCCTGGTCGCGGCGAGTGTGCTGGTGACGATACGGCGACGATGGTCCCGCGTCTCGGTCGCCGCCGTCCTCCTCTGTGTCGCCGCGGGCGCGGCCTCCGCCGGGCTGCACGGGGCCGATCTGCGGCGCGGGCCGGTGCCCGGGCTGGCGCGGGAGTACGCGACCGTGACGGCCGAGGTCGAGGTGAGAGCCGATCCCCGGCTCACCCGGCCCCGGATCAGAGGGAACCACGCGGCGCCGAGTGCCGTGCTGATCGGCGCGGACGTGCGGCACGTCGAGAAGGCGGACGGGACGGCGGTGGAGACGCGGGCACCGGTGCTGTTGATCGTCGACGCGGGGCCACGCCCCACTGCCGAGGGGCCGAAGGCCTCGCCGTGGCTCAGGCTGCTGCCCTCCACGCGGCTGCGCGTCACCGCACGGCTGGCCCCTGCCCTGATGGGCGGTGACCGGGTCGCCGCCGTGGTGCGGGTGCGGGACCAGGCGGTGCCGTTGGTCGTGGGGGAGCCGTCGGCGGCGCAGCGGTTCGCGGGGCGACTGCGGGCCGGGCTGCGGGAGGCCACGGACGGGCTGCCGGCGGACGCGCGGGCGCTGTTGCCGGGGCTGGTCGTCGGGGACACCGCACGGATCACTCCGGAGCTGGACGAGGCCTTCAAGGAGACCGACCTCGCGCACACTCTCGCCGTCTCAGGGAGCAACCTCACGATCATCCTCGCCCTGCTCATCGGACCGCCCGGCCTGGCCCAGCGCGTCGAGCGGCGCGGACTGGCGCCCCGCCTCGGCATCCCGCTGCGGACGACCGCGCTGTTCGGCGGCGTGCTCACGCTCGGGTTCGTCGTGGTGTGCCGGCCTGACCCGAGCGTGCTGCGGGCCGCGGCCTGCGGGGCGGTCGTGCTGCTCGCCCTCGCGACCGGACGCCGCAGATCGCTGATCCCGGCGCTGGCGACGGCAGTCCTGCTGCTGGTGCTCTACGACCCATGGCTGGCCCGGAGTTACGGCTTTCTGCTGTCCGTGCTGGCCACCGGCGCCCTGCTCACACTCGCGCCCCGCTGGAGCACGGCGTTGAGGCGGCGCCGGGTGCCGCCGCGGCTCGCTGAGGCGCTGGCCGCGGCTGCCGCCGCTCAGGCGTTGTGTGCGCCGGTCGTCGCGGTGCTGTCGGCACGGGTGAGCCTGGTGGCGGTGCCGTGCAACCTGCTGGTGGAGTTCGCGGTCGCCCCCGCGACGGTGCTGGGCTTCGCCGCGCTGGCGACGGCGCCGGTGGCGATGCCTTTGGCCGAAGCCCTTGCGTGGTGCGCGAGTTGGCCGGCCGGGTGGATCGCGGACGTGGCCCGTACCGGAGCGGCGCTGCCCGGGGCGGGCGTGGACTGGCCGGGAAGCTGGACCGGGGCGGCCCTGCTCGCGCTCGTCACGGTGGTGGTCCTGCTGGTCGGCCGCCGGCTGCTGCGGCACCCCTGGTGGTGCGGGGCCTGCGGGGTGCTGCTTCTGCTGGCGGTCGTGCAGCCGCCGCCGCTGGCCAGAGTGATCACGGGGTGGCCGCCGCCGGGCTGGCGGATGGCGATGTGCGATGTGGGACAAGGGGACGCGCTGGTGCTCGCGGCGGGTGAGGGCGCCGGTGTGGTCGTGGACGCCGGGCCGGATCCCCGGCTGGCCGACCGCTGTCTGCGCACACTCGGCATCACGCGGGTTCCGCTGGTGATCCTGACCCATTTCCACGCGGACCACGTGGCCGGTCTGCCTGGGGTGCTGCATGGGCGCGAGATCGGTGCGATCCAGACGACGGGACTCGAAGAACCGGAGGACCAGGCGGAGTTCGTCCGGAGACAGGCCGCGGCGCGGCACATCTCGATGATGAGAGCCGTCGCCGGGGAACAGCGGCGCAGCGGGGCGCTCAGCTGGCAGGTCGTCTGGCCGCCACCGCATGCGGCGTCGGTGCCGGACGCGGAGGGGCCGAACGACGCCAGTGTCAGCCTGCTCGTCCGCTCGGCGGGGCTGCGGCTCCTGCTGCTCGGGGACCTCGAACCGCCGTCCCAGCAGGCGCTGCTGAGGTCACCGGCGGGGGCGTGGCTGGGCGGCGTGGACGTGCTGAAGGTGGCCCACCATGGCTCCGCCTATCAGGATCCGGAGCTGATACGCCGGGTCGCGCCGCGACTGGCGTTGATCTCCTGCGGCCGGGACAACCCGTACGGTCACCCCGCACCCGGTACGGTCGCGGCGCTGCGGGCGCAGGGAGCGGTGGTGCTGCGGACGGACGAGGACGGGGCCTTGGCTGTCGCGGGTACGGGCGGAGAGCTGCTGGTGGCGCGAGACTGAGGGCATGGATTCCGCAGAGGTTGATGCCTATCTCCGTCGCCTGGGAGCAGAGCGCCCGGCGTGGCCCACCGTCGACGTCCTGCGCGAGCTGCATCTGCGGCATCTGCAGCGCGTTCCGTTCGAGAACCTGTCGATCCATCTCGGCGAGGAGATCGTGCTGGAGGAGAAGCGGCTGCTGGACAAGGTGGTGGCGGCACGGCGGGGCGGGTTCTGTTACGAACTCAACGGGATGTTCGGGGCGTTGCTGACCGCGCTGGGCTACGACGTCACGCTGCTGGCGGCCCGGGTGTACGGCGACGAGGGGCGGCTGGGGATCCCGTACGACCATCTCGCGCTGAAGGTGCGCACGGTGGACGGGGGTGAGTGGCTGGCCGACGTCGGGTTCGGGGCGCACAGTCACTATCCGCTGGCGTTCGAGGCGCGGGCGGAGCAGCGGGATCCCGGGGGAGTCTTCCGGATCGTCGAGGCGGGGCCGGATGCGGCCGGGGTGCGGGGTGAGGCGGCCGGGGCGCCCGATCTGGACGTCGTCCGGAACGGCAGCCCGCAGTATCGGCTGGAGACGCGGCCGCGGGTGCTCGGTGACTTCGTGGCCGGGGTGTGGTGGCACAGCACGTCTGCGGCTTCGCACTTCGTGCGGTCGCTGGTGTGCTCGCGGGTCACGGAGGACGGGGGGAGGGTCACGCTCAGCGGGCGGGCGCTCACGGTGACGGCGGCGGACGGGGCGCGGGAGGTGCGGGAGCTGGGGTCGGATACGGAGGTTCTCGCGGCGTATCGGGAGAGGTTCGGGATCGAGCTGGCGGTTGTGCCGGTGGTTCGGGAGGGGGCCGCCGGTCGGGAGGGCTGACCTGGTGGTTCGGGGGTGGGGTAGGTGCCGGAAATGGGTGTCGGAAAATGGGGGCGTGAGTGATGTGAGACATGTGCTGGTGCTGCCTGACCGGGATGCGGCGGACGAGGTGGTGGAGGCGCTGGGGGAGCGGTTCGGGGTGCGTGAGGAGCCGCAGGTGGTGCGGGATGCGCTGGCCGGTGAGGACGATGCGGAGGATGCGCAGTGGCTTGTGGTGCTGCGGGATGAGGAGGGGCGGTTGGATGCGGGGGAGCTGGACGCGTTTGTGGGGGAGTGGGAGGGGTGGCGGGAGGAGCCGTAGCGCTGCGCTGCGTTGCCCTGCCGGGTGAGTGCGGGCTCGCTTTGAAGGTGCCCGGCGTGGGGGCTGGGCGGTGGTGGGTCGCGCAGCCCGGCGCTGGCGGGGTGCCGCCTGCGCCCACCCGTGCCGCCCCAGGCGGCACGCATGCCCGCAGCCTGGCGGGCCGAGGTCTCGCTCCCGTTGTCAGTGGGGCGTGACATGCTTGGCGTAATGGCCAGGAAGAGTGTTGATGATGACCCGCTCGTGCCTGTGACGCTTGCTGTGGGGCAGGAGGATCTTCTGCTTGACCGGGCTGTGCGGGAGGTGGTGGCTGCGGCGCGGGCCGCTGATGCCGATACGGATGTGCGGGATCTGACGTCGGAGCAGTTGCAGCCGGGGACGTTGGCGGAGTTGACGAGTCCGTCGCTGTTCGCGGAGCGGAAGGTCGTCGTCGTACGGAATGCGCAGGATCTGTCCGCGGACACGGTCAAGGACGTGAAGGCGTATCTCGGGGCGCCCGCCGAGGAGATCACGCTCGTGTTGCTGCATGCGGGCGGAGCCAAGGGCAAAGGGCTGCTCGATGCCGCGCGGAAGGCCGGGGCGCGGGAGGTCGCGTGTCCCAAGATGACGAAGCCGGCGGATCGGCTGGCCTTTGTCAGAGGTGAGTTCCGGGGGCTCGGGCGGTCGGCCACGCCCGAGGCCTGCCAGGCGCTCGTCGACTCCATCGGGAGCGATCTGCGGGAGCTGGCCTCGGCCGTCTCCCAGCTCGTCGCCGATGTCGAGGGGACCATCGACGAGGCGGTGGTCGGGCGGTACTACACCGGGCGGGCCGAGGCTTCCAGCTTCACCGTCGCCGATCGCGCCGTGGAGGGCCGGGCCGCGGAGGCGCTGGAGGCGCTGCGGTGGTCGCTGGCGACCGGCGTGGCTCCGGTGCTGATCACCAGCGCGCTCGCCCAGGGCGTACGGGCGATCGGAAAGCTGTCCTCGGCACGCGGCGGACGGCCGGCCGATCTGGCGCGTGAGTTGGGCATGCCGCCGTGGAAGATCGACCGGGTGCGCCAGCAGATGCGGGGATGGACTCCGGACGGGGTGGCCGTGGCGCTGCGGGCCGTCGCGGAGGCCGACGCCGGGGTGAAGGGCGGCGGGGACGATCCCGAGTACGCGCTGGAGAAAGCCGTCGTCACGATCGCGCGGGCCGCTCGGTCCAGGGGGCGTGCGTAGCCCGAAGAGAGGAGAATCGGGCGTATCAGCCGTAGATCGCCGATATGACGGAAAGGTGGCGACTGTCATGGCTGAACACCCGCATGCCGCTCTCGTCCGCAAGGGCTATGAAGCCTTCCAGCGCGGAGACATGGACACTCTGCGCGGCTTGATGACCGGGGACTGCACACACCACGTACCCGGCTCGCACCCGCTCTCCGGGGACTTCAAGGGGATCGACTCGATCCTCGACGGGTACTACGCCCGGCTCTACTCGGAGACGGGCGGGTCGTTCCAGGTCGAGCTGCGCAACATATTCGTGGACGGCCGCGGGCACGCCGTCACCGTGCACCGCTTCACCGCCGACCGGGGTGACAAGCACATCGACGAGGACGGGGGCATCGTCTTCCGGATCGTCGGCGACAAGATCACCGATCTCGACGAGTGCCTTGCGGACATCGACAAGTCCAACGACTTCTGGACGTGACCCAGGCACACCGAAGGCCCCGGCTCCCGCCCTGGGGAAGGGCGAGGTGCCGGGGCCTTCGGTTCAAGATGATGAGCCCGTACCCGCGTGGCGAACGCAGGCCGCGTACAGGCTCGGGGTGCCGGACGGGAGCGGATGAGAGAGGGCCCGCTCGATTCCCTCCGGCGGTCAAATCAAGTGTCAGCCCTTGAGGGCAGCGACCTTGGAAGCCAGCGCCGACTTCTTGTTGGCGGCCTGGTTCTTGTGGATGACGCCCTTGGAGACGGCCTTGTCGAGCTCACGCGCAGCAGCGCGCTGGTACTCGGTGGCCTTCTCGACGTCACCCGCGGCAGCGGCCTCACGGGCCTTGCGGATCGCGGTCTTCAGGGAGGACTTGACGGCCTTGTTGCGCAGCCGGGCCTTCTCGTTGGTCTTGATCCGCTTGATCTGGGACTTGATGTTCGCCACGAATGAGCCTCTACAGGTTCTGGCACGGGCCCACACGGGTCCCGCACCGGTGATTTTTCTCGGGGTGTGCCTCGCGCTGAGAGGGCATGAGACACAGCCACCCAGAGTACCAGTGGCCCGGCCCACGGCCCAAAACGGTGTCCGGTCGCCGCCCGTGGGACCATGGAGCCTACGTATCGATCCGACCCGAGGCATAAGGCGCCTCAAGAGACAGGACCCTGCGTGCCCGCGACCCCTAACAATGTGCCCGAGCCGAGCCGTACCGCCCCGGCTCTGATCCGCAATTTCTGCATCATCGCGCACATCGACCACGGCAAGTCCACGCTCGCCGACCGGATGCTCCAGCTGACCGGAGTGGTCGAGCAGCGGCAGATGCGCGCTCAGTACCTCGACCGTATGGACATCGAGCGCGAGCGCGGCATCACGATCAAGTCCCAGGCGGTGCGCCTGCCGTGGGCCCCCACCCATGACAAGAGCAACACGCACATCCTCAACATGATCGACACCCCGGGGCACGTCGACTTCACCTACGAGGTCTCGCGGTCGCTCGCCGCCTGCGAGGGCACCGTCCTCCTCGTCGACGCCGCCCAGGGCATCGAGGCCCAGACCCTCGCCAACCTCTACCTGGCGATGGAGAACGACCTCAAGATCATCCCCGTACTGAACAAGATCGACCTGCCGGCCGCCCAGCCGGAGAAGTTCTCCGAGGAGCTCGCCAACCTCATCGGCTGCCAGCCGGAGGACGTGCTCAAGGTCTCGGCGAAGACCGGCCTGGGCGTGGACGCGCTCCTGGACCGGGTCGTCCGCGACGTCCCGGCGCCGGTCGGCGTCAAGGACGCCCCCGCCCGCGCGATGATCTTCGACTCGGTCTACGACTCCTACCGGGGCGTGGTCACGTACGTCCGCGTCATCGACGGCCAGCTCAACAAGCGTGAGCGCATCAAGATGATGTCGACCGGCGCCACCCACGAGCTCCTCGAGATCGGCGTCTCCTCCCCCGAGATGACGCCCGCCGACGGCATCGGCGTCGGCGAGGTGGGCTACATCATCACCGGCGTGAAGGACGTCCGCCAGTCCAAGGTCGGCGACACCATCACCAGCAAGGACAAGGGCGCCACCGAGGCCCTCGGCGGGTACAAGGACCCCAAGCCGATGGTCTTCTCCGGCCTCTATCCGCTGGACGGCTCGGAGTACCCCGACCTCCGCGAGGCCCTGGACAAGCTCCAGCTCAACGACGCCGCCCTGGTCTACGAGCCGGAGACCTCCGCGGCCCTCGGCTTCGGCTTCCGCGTCGGCTTCCTCGGCCTGCTGCACCTCGACGTCATCCGTGAGCGCCTGGAGCGCGAGTTCAACCTCGAACTCATCGCCACCGCGCCCAACGTGGTCTACCGCGTGATCATGGAGGACGGGAAGGAGCACACGGTCACCAACCCGAGCGAGTTCCCCGAGGGCAAGATCGACAAGGTCTTCGAGCCGGTCGTGAGGGCCACGATCCTCGCTCCCAGCGAGTTCATCGGCTCGATCATGGAGCTCTGCCAGACCCGCCGCGGCACCCTTCTCGGCATGGACTACCTCTCCGAGGACCGCGTGGAGATCCGCTACACGCTTCCCCTCGCCGAGATCGTCTTCGACTTCTTCGACAACCTGAAGTCCAAGACCCGCGGCTACGCCTCTCTGGACTACGAGCCCACCGGCGAGCAGGACGCCTCGCTGGTGAAGGTCGACATCCTGCTGCACGGCGACCGGGTCGACGCCTTCTCCGCCGTCACCCACAAGGACGCCGCGTACGCGTACGGCGTACGGCTCGTCGCCAAGCTGCGCGAGCTCATCCCGCGCCAGGCCTTCGAGATCCCCATCCAGGCCGCCATCGGCTCCCGGGTCATCGCCCGCGAGACCATCCGCGCCATCCGCAAGGACGTCCTCGCCAAGTGCTACGGCGGTGACATCTCCCGTAAGCGGAAGCTGCTGGAGAAGCAGAAGGAGGGCAAGAAGCGGATGAAGATGGTGGGTTCCGTGGAGGTTCCTCAGGAGGCCTTCATCGCCGTTCTGTCCAGCGACGAGAACGCCGGATCGGGCAAGGGCAAGAAATAGCCACCTGTCACCCGCGAAAATCGGGGCTCGTCGCGTCACAGCGCGGCGGGCCCCTGTGCGTGCGTACGGTCGCCCGATCGGGGAAGTGACAGGCCGCAGCCCCTTACGCACCAGCCGGTCGCGCTCTACTCTGATCTCTGCTCGGTAGTTACTCGCGAGTTAAACAACAGATCTGCAACCGCTCGTGAGTGAATCAGCAGCAGTGAAAACAGCCGCAATGAGCCAGCCGCGCAGCCGCGGGCCCCGGAGGATGTCGTGAGCGACACACAGACTTTGATCGAGAACCGTCCGCCGTCCGTGGCGGGCCTCTTCCTGGAGCGCGTGGCCGCCACGCCGGATGCCGAGGCCTACCGCTACCCGGTACCGGCCGCGTCCGGGCAGGGCCCGGACGACTGGAAGTCGCTGACCTGGGCGCAGACCGCCGAGCGGGTCAACGCGATCGCCGCCGGACTGATCGAGCTGGGGGTGCAGTCCGAGCAGCGCGTCGCGCTCGCCTCCGCCACCAGGATCGAGTGGATCCTCGCCGACCTGGGCATCATGTGCGCGGGCGCCGCCACCACCACGGTCTACCCGCAGACCAACGCCGAGGAGTCGGCGTTCATCCTCGCCGACTCCGGCAGCCGGGTACTCATCGCGGAGAACGCCGAGCAGCTGGCCAAGGCGCGGGAGAAGCGCGCCGAGCTGCCCGAGCTCACTCATGTCGTGGTGATCGACCCGGAGGGTGTCGAGACCGGCGACTGGGTGCTCACCCTCGCCGAGCTGGAGAGCCGGGGCGCCGCGTATCTGGAGAAGAACCCCGACGTCGTCAAGGAACGGGTCGGCGCGATCACCAAGGACCAGCTCGCCACCCTCATCTACACCTCCGGCACCACCGGCCGGCCCAAGGGCGTCCGCCTCCCGCACGACAACTGGTCGTACATGGCGAAGGCGATCGCCGCGACCGGGCTGGTCAGCGCCGACGACGTGCAGTATCTGTGGCTGCCGCTCGCGCACGTCTTCGGCAAGGTGCTCACCTCCGGCCATATCGAGGTCGGGCACGTCACGGCGGTCGACGGCCGGGTCGACAAGATCATCGAGAATCTGCCGGTGGTGAAGCCGACGTACATGGCGGCGGTCCCGCGGATCTTCGAGAAGGTCTACAACGGGGTCGTGGCCAAGGCCCGTGCGGGCGGTCCCGCCAAGTACAAGATCTTCCAGTGGGCCGCGGGGGTCGCCCGCGAGTACGCCAAGGTCACCCAGGACAACTTCCGCCGCACCGGCAACCACTCCGCGCCGTTCGGGCTCGCCGCCAAGCACAAGGTCGCCGACGCGCTCGTCTACGCCAAGCTGCGGGAGGCCTTCGGCGGGAATCTGCGGGCCTGTGTCTCCGGCTCGGTCGCCCTGGCGCCGGAGATCGGGTTCTTCTTCGCCGGCGCCGGCATCCACATCCTCGAGGGCTACGGCCTCACCGAGTCCTCCGCGGCGTCCTTCGTGAACCCCGGTGAGGCGTACCGCACCGGCACGGTCGGCAAGCCGCTGCCCGGCACGGAGGTCCGGATCGCCGACGACGGCGAGATCCTGCTGCGTGGCCCCGGCATCATGGAGGGCTACCACGGGCTGCCCGAGAAGACCGCCGAGGTGCTGGAGGCGGACGGCTGGTTCCACACCGGCGACATCGGCGAGCTGTCGCCCGACGGGTACCTGCGGATCACCGACCGCAAGAAGGACCTGTTCAAGACGTCCGGTGGCAAGTACGTCGCGCCGACCGAGGTCGAGGGCAAGTTCAAGGCGGTGTGCCCGTACACCTCGAACATCGTGCTGATCGGCGCGGACCGGAACTTCTGCAGCGCCCTCATCGCCCTCGACGAGCCGTCGATCATGGCCTGGGCGAAGGACAACGGCCTGGAGGGCAAGTCGTACGAGGAGGTCGTCGCCGCGCCCGCCACGGTGGCCCTCATCGACGGGTACGTGAAGGAACTCAACGCAGGGCTTCAGCGGTGGCAGACCGTGAAGCAGTTCCGGCTGCTGCCGCGGGATCTCGACGTCGAGCACGGTGAGCTGACGCCGAGCCTGAAGCTGAAGCGGCCGGTTGTCGAGCGGGAGTACAAGTACCTGATCGAGGAGATGTACGAGGGTTCGCGCGAGGCGTAGGGGGTGGTGGGGGACTGTGTGGCGGCTGCGGGTTCGTCGTGGCTTGTCGCGCAGTTCCCCGCGCCCCTTCAGGTCAGTTCACGCGGCCCTTGTTCACCAGTTGGCGTAGCTCCACCACCTGCCTCAGTAGGCTCGCCTTGTCCGGGGGGCTCTCCCCCGTCAAGTGCTCCTCGAGTACGGCCAGTCGTGTGCCCATTTCTCCGCTCAGCCTCTCCAACTGCCGGTTCTTGCGGTGCAGTTCCAGGAAGACGCTCACCTTCGCCCGTAGGACCCAGGGGTCGAACGGCTTCGTCAGGTAGTCCGCGGCGCCGGTCGCGTAGCCGCGGAAGGCGTAGCCGGAGTCGTCCTCCGCGCCGGTGAGGAAGATGATGGGGACGTCCTTGGTCTGGTCGAGCCGCTTGATGTTCGCGGCGGTCTCGAAGCCGTCCATGCCCGGCATACGGACGTCGAGAAGGACGAGGGCGAACTGCTGCCGCAGCAGTGCCTTCATCGCTTCCTCGCCCGAACGTGCCCGCACGAGCGGTTCGTTGAGGGACCCCAGGACGGCCTCAAGCGCTATCAGGTTGTCCTCCATGTCGTCCACCAGGAGGATGTTCGCGCGCTCGCCGGTCGTTGCCTCAGCGCTCATGATGACTGTGCCTCACTCAGTGGTCGGCGGAACCGCAGCCTCACCTGCCGGGTCCGGTTCCGGTACTGCTGTCTCCGTGTCGCTGTCGGTGTGCTGCGCGTCCGCGCCCTCCGGATCGAGGAGGGCGCAGACGACGGTCAGCAGCTGGTCGACGTCGACGGGCTTGGGTACGTAGCCGTTGGCGCCCCGGGCGATGGACTTCTCGCGGTCTCCCGGCATCGCCTTCGCGGTCAGCGCGACGATGGGCAGGCCCGTCCAGCGGGGGGTGCTGCGGATGACGGCGATGGTCTCGTAGCCGTCCATCTCCGGCATCATGATGTCCATCAGGACGAGTTCGACGTCCGGGTTGCGCTCCAGGGTCTCGATGCCCTCGCGGCCGTTCTCCGCGTACAGCACCGGCATCCCGACCCGGCCCAGGACATGGGTGAGGGCGAAGACGTTGCGGATGTCGTCGTCCACGATCAACACCCGCCGTCCGGGCAGGACCTGACCCGCGCGACCGGATTTCCACTCCTCCAGTTTGGTGGGTGCCGGCCAGCTGTCGTCGGGCTCGTGCGCGGTGTACGGCTCGGCCGACAGCTGCTCGGGCACCGGCAGCGGGCGCTGCTCGGGGACCGGGCCGGTCGCCGAGTGACCGGGGCTGACGACCGGGACGTACAAGGTGAAGGTGGACCCCTTGCCGGGTTCGCTCTCGGCGGCGATACGGCCGCCCAGCAGGCCGGCGATCTCCCGGCTGATCGACAGTCCCAGTCCCGTGCCGCCGTACTTGCGGTTGGTCGTGCCGTCGGCCTGCTGGAACGCCTCGAAGATCACCGGGAGTTTCTCCGGCGCGATGCCGATGCCGGTGTCCGAGACGGCGAAGGCGATCACCTCGTCGGTGTCGCGGACGTAGTGGTGCTGGGGGTCCTTGACCCGGCTGACGCGGAGTTCGACCCGGCCGTTCGCGGTGAACTTGATCGCGTTGGAGAGCAGGTTGCGCAGGATCTGCTGCAGCCGCTGCTCGTCCGAGTACATCTCGCGCGGCACGTCCTCACCGACCGCCACCTCGAAGGCGAGCCCCCGGTCGATGGTGAGCGGGCGGAAGGTGGCGTGGACGTAGTCGAGGAGCTTGATGAGGGGGAGCTTCTTCGGGCGTACGTCCATCCTGCCCGCCTCGATCTTCGACAGGTCCAGGATGTCGTTGATCAGCTGGAGCAGGTCCGAGCCCGAGCGGTGGATCGTCGTCGCGAACTGGACTTCCTGGTCGGAGAGATGGCCGTCCGGGTTGTCCGACAGCAGCCTCGCCAGGATCAGCAGGGAGTTCAGCGGGGTGCGCAGTTCGTGCGACATGTTGGCCAGGAACTCCGACTTGTACTGCGAGGACGTGGCCAGCAGGGCGGCCTTCTCCTCCAGTTCGGCGTTCGAGCGCTGCAACTCGGCCTGCTGCTCCTGGAGTTCGTCCGAGCGTTCCTGGAGCTGCATCGCGAGGCGCTGGGACTCGCCGAGCAGGGACTCGGTGCGGGAGTTGGCGATGATGGTGTTGATGGCGACGCCGATGGTGTTCACGAACTGGTCGAAGAACGCCAGGTGGACGTCGGAGAAGCGGGAGAACGAGGCCAGCTCGATCACGCCGAGGAGTTTGTCCTCGAACGGGATCGGGATGATGACCACGCTGGTGGGCGCCGCCTCGCCGAGCCCGCTGTTGATCTTGATGTAGTCCGGCGGGGCCTCCTCCACCAGGATCCGCTTCTTCTCGCGGGCCGCCTGCCGGACCAGGCCGTGGGTGGGCAGGCCGCCGGTCTCCACGGTCGCGCCCTGTGCCGCGCCGTATCCGGCGATGAACGCGAGGCCCTTCGACGGGACGGTGGTGCGCAGCGCGGCGCCGTCCTCGTCCGGATCGGCCAGGTAGAAGGCGCCGTACTGGGCGTTCACCAGCGGGGTCAGCTCGCGCAGGATCAGGTCGGCGACCTCCATCAGATCGCGGTGGCCCTGCATCAGGGCGGCGAGACGGGCCAGGTTGGACTCCAGCCAGTCCTTGGCCCGGGTGGTCTCACGGAGGTTGGCCACCATCAGGTTGATGTTGTCCTTCAGCTCGGCGACCTCGCCCTGGGTCTCCACGGTGATCGAGCGGGACATGTCGCCCTGGGCCACCGCGGAGGCGACCTCGGCGATGGCGCGGACCTGGGTGGTCAGGTTCGAGGCGAGTTCGTTCACGTTCGTCGTCAGGCGCTTCCAGGTGCCGTACACGCCCTCCACCCGTGCCTGGCCGCCGAGTTGGCCCTCGGAGCCGACCTCGCGGGCCACCCGGGTGACTTCGGAGGAGAAGGAGGACAGCGTGTCCACCATGGTGTTGATGGTGGTCTTCAGCTCCAGGATCTCGCCGCGCGCGTCCACGTCGATCTTCTTCGACAGGTCGCCCTGCGCCACGGCCGTCGCCACCTGGGCGATATTGCGGACCTGCGAAGTGAGGTTGTCCGCCATGTAGTTGACGTTGTCCGTCAGGTCCTTCCAGACGCCGGAGACGCCCAGTACCTGCGCGCGTCCGCCGAGCCGGCCGTCGGTGCCGACCTCGCGGGCCACCCGGGTGACCTCGTCGGCGAAGGCGCGCAGCTGGTCCACCATCGTGTTGACGGTGTCCTTCAGTTCGAGGATCTCGCCGCGGGCGTCGACGGTGATCTTCTTCGACAGGTCGCCGTTGGCGACGGCGGTGGTCACCTGGGCGATGTTGCGGACCTGCGACGTCAGGTTCAGCGCCATGAAGTTGACGTTGTCGGTGAGGTCCTTCCAGACGCCGCTGACACCCCGCACCTGCGCCTGCCCGCCCAGGTTTCCCTCGGTGCCGACCTCGCGGGCGACGCGGGTGACCTCGTCGGCGAAGGCGGAGAGCTGGTCGACCATGGTGTTGAAGGTGGTCTTGAGCTCCAGGATCTCGCCCTTGGCCTCGACCGTGATCTTCTTGGACAGGTCGCCCTGGGCGACGGCCGTGGACACCAGCGCGATGTTGCGGACCTGCGAAGTGAGGTTGTCCGCCATGAAGTTGACGTTCTCGGTGAGGTCCTTCCAGACGCCGCTCACGCCCCGCACCTGAGCCCGGCCCCCGAGGTCTCCCTCGGTGCCGACCTCGCGGGCGACGCGGGTGACCTCGTCGGCGAACGCGGACAGCTGGTCCACCATCGTGTTCACCGTCGACTTCAGCTCCAGGATCTCGCCGCGCGCGTCCACGGTGATCTTCTGGCTCAGATCGCCGTTGGCGACGGCGGTGGTGACCTGGGCGATGTTGCGGACCTGGGAGGTCAGGTTCGAGGCCATGAAGTTGACGTTGTCGGTGAGGTCCTTCCAGACCCCGGACACGCCCCGCACCTGCGCCCGCCCGCCCAACTGCCCTTCCGTGCCGACCTCGCGGGCCACCCGGGTCACCTCGTCGGCGAACGCGGAGAGCTGGTCGACCATCGTGTTCACGGTGAGCTTCAGCTCCAGCAGCTCACCGGTCGCCTCCACCGTGACCGTGCGGGTCAGATCGCCGCGGGCCACCGCCGTGGTCACCAGGGCGATGTCGCGCACCTGAGCGGTGAGCCGGGACGCCATCGTGTTGACCGCCTCGGTGACATCCCGCCAACTGCCCGACAGGCCCGTCACCTTGGCCCGGCCGCCGAGCCGTCCCTCCGTGCCGACCTCACGGGCGACCCGGGTCACCTCGCCGGTGAACAGGGAGAGCTGGTCCACCATCTTGTTCACGGCACGCCCGAGGTGCCGCAGGTCCCCGCGCAACTGCCTGCTGCCGTCGTGCAGATCGACCCGCTGGGTCAGATCGCCCCCTGCCACGGCATCGAGCACGCGCGTGGCGTTCGCGGCCGGGGCGACCAGGGCGTCGAGCAGCTGGTTCACCTCGTTGACACGGGACGTCCAGTCGCCCTGGCCGGGGCTGGCCGAGAGGCGTTCGTCGAGCCGGCCGTGCCGGATCAGCTCGCGTCGTACGCGCTGCACCTCCGTGTTGAAGTGGTTGCTGCGGTCCATGATCTGGTTGAAGACGGCGGCGAGTTCGGCCACCAGGCCGTTGCCGTCGTCATGACCCGGTCCATGGCCGGATTCCGGCACCCTGGAGAAGTCTCCGTCGCGGGCCGCGGTCATCGCGGCGAGCAGAGGGCGCAAATCCGATGCCCGAATGTGTCCGTCTTCGAGCACACGCGTAGCAGTGTTCTCACTCATGGCGGCCCACTTCGGTAACTCGGCGCTTATGGGCGTGGCCAGTCTGTCACTCTGTCCGCATCGACCGAGGCTATTCGTCCGATCTGCTCGGGGAGCTGGACATGGGGGCCATTCCGATGCAACGGGAGACCGATCCCCGTGCCTGTGGTGCACCTGCGCACGAGAGCGGGCACCGGAGCGCGGAGGTGAATACGACCCTCTGCGGAAGCCCCCTCGCGCCCGGAGCCGCCCGCGCACTTCTGCACTCCGCACTCGCCGAATGGACCGAACTGGGCCTGCCCGGCACCGAACACGTCACGCAGCGGCTCGCCGACGACGCGGTGGTGGTCGTCAGCGAACTCGTCACCAACGCCGTCATCCACGCGGGCACCGACGTCGGGCTGGTGTGCCGGCTGGAAGCGCCGGCCGGCGACCTGGTCGTCGAGGTCACCGACCAGCACCCCTCGCGCGCCCCGCGCGACAGCGACAGCGAACCGCCGTACGAGACACCGGAGTACGGCCGCGGCCTGCGCCTCGTCGCCACGCTCGCGGAGGACTGGGGCGTCACCTACCGCCGGGGCGCCAAGACACTGTGGGCGCGACTGCCCGCCGAGGCGCCCGGCGCGTACGCCGGGGATTGCAGCCTCCGCGTCGCCGACTTCCTCGCCCCCGAACCGCAGCAGGCCGAGCGGGACCGCGATTGGCTCAACCGGGGCGCCCTGTCCTTCCTCGCCGAGGCCTCCGACCTGCTCGCCGGACAGCTCGACGAGGATCTCGTCGCCGCGCTCACCGGACAGCTGATCGTGCCGCGCCTCGCCGAGTGGTGCGCGGTGTGGCTGGAGGACGAGGTCATGGGCCGCGGAGTCTGGTCCGAGGGCGTCGCCGGCACCGGGCCCCGGCTCGCCCGCGTCTGGCACAGCAGCGAGAACCGCATCGAGGAGCTGCGCCAGGCCCTGGAGAAGGACCCGCCGCGCGCCCCCGACCCGGTCCGCTCGGGCCCGGTCCCCTACCCCTGGCCCGGCGACGCCCTCGGCCCGCGCGCGGAGCACGGTTCGGCACTGGCGTACCGGCTGATCGCGGGCGGCCGTCCGCTGGGCACGCTCGTCATCGGGCGGTCCGGGCTGTTCCGCTTCCCCGACGAGATCACCGGGCTGGTCGAGGATCTCGGCCGCCGGGTGGCGCTCGCCATCGGCACGGCCCGCCAGTACGCCCGCCAGGCCACCATCAGCGCCGTACTCCAGCGCGGACTGCTGCCCGGCGCGGTCGCCGAGATCCCCGGCGTGCACAGCGCCCTCGTCTACGAGCCCTGCGACAAGGGCGGACCCAGCGGCGACTTCTACGACCTCTTCCCGGCCGGCGACGGCCGCTGGTGCTTCGCGCTCGGCGACGTACAGGGCAAGGGCCCCGAGGCCGCCGTGGTGATCGGTCTGGCCCGCCCGTGGCTGCGGCTGCTGGCCCGCGAGGGCTACCGCGTCGCCGACGTCCTCGACCGTCTCAACCAGCTCCTCCTCGACGACGCCACCGAGGCCGCGGACGCGGCGGCGCGCGTGCTGGTCGCGGCGGGCGGCCGGCCGGACGACGGCCCGCAGACCCGCTTCCTCTCCCTCCTCTACGGCGAGCTGGCGCCCTTCGACGGCGGCGTACGCTGCACGCTCGCATCCGCGGGCCACCCGCTGCCCCTCCTGCTCGGCCCGGACGGTTCCGTCCGCACGGCCGCCCGCCCGCAGACCCTCCTCGGCGTCGTCGAGGACGAGACGTACACCAGCGAAACCTTTGAGCTGGGCCCCGGCGACACGCTGCTGTGCGTGACGGACGGGGTGACGGAGCGGCGCTCCGGCTCCCGCCAGTTCGATGACGGCGACGGGCTGGCTCAGGCGCTGGCGGGGTGCGAAGGGCTCAGCGCGGAGCTGATCGCGGAACGGATCCGCAGGCTGGTGCACGAGTTCGGCGGGCGGCCGCCGGAGGACGACCTGGCGCTGCTGGTGCTGCAGGCGGAGTGATCCGTACGGGTGCTGGACAATGGAAGGCATGCCTTCCGCACTCCCCGACGGCGAGCCCGTCCCCGACGACGGCGCGCTCCCCGCCCCCGCGCTCGCCGACGCCGCCGCCCGCCCCCTCGGGTTCTATCTGCACGTCCCGTACTGCGCCACCCGCTGCGGCTACTGCGACTTCAACACCTACACCGCGACCGAGCTGCGCGGCACGGGCGGCGTGCTGGCGTCCCGTGACAACTACGCGGACACGCTGATCGACGAGGTCCGCCTGGCCCGCAAGGTCCTCGGCGACGACCCGCGCGCCGTGCGGACGGTCTTCGTCGGAGGCGGTACGCCGACCCTGCTGGCCGCGGACGATCTCGTCCGCATGCTGGGCGCGATCCGCGACGAGTTCGGCCTGGCACCCGACGCCGAGATCACGACCGAGGCGAACCCCGAGTCGGTGGACCCGGCCTACCTGGCCACGCTCCGGGAGGGCGGCTTCAACCGGGTGTCCTTCGGCATGCAGAGCGCGAAGCAGCACGTCTTGCGCGTGCTGGACCGCACGCACACGCCGGGACGCCCCGAGGCCTGCGTCGCGGAGGCCCGGGCGGCGGGCTTCGAGCACGTCAACCTGGATCTGATCTACGGCACGCCGGGGGAGTCGGACGACGACTGGCGGGCCTCCCTGGAGTCGGCGATCGGCGCCGGTCCCGACCACGTCTCGGCCTACGCCCTGATCGTCGAGGAGGGCACACAACTGGCCCGGCGCATCCGCCGCGGCGAGGTTCCGATGACCGACGACGACGTCCACGCCGACCGGTATCTGATCGCGGAGTCGGTGCTGTCGGGAGCCGGCTTCGACTGGTACGAGGTGTCGAACTGGGCGACGTCGGACGCGGGGCGGTGCCTGCACAACGAGCTGTACTGGCGAGGCGCCGACTGGTGGGGCGCCGGACCGGGAGCGCACTCGCACGTGGGCGGCGTGCGGTGGTGGAACGTGAAGCACCCGGGGGCTTACGCGGCGGCGCTGGCGGAGGGGCGGTCGCCGGGGGCCGGGCGCGAGCTCCTGTCGGAGGAGGACAGGAGGGTCGAGCGGATCCTGCTGGAGCTGCGGCTTCGGGAGGGCGTACCGCTGGCCCTGCTCCGGGAGGAGGGCCTCAAGGCCTCTCGGCGGGCGCTGGGAGAGGGGCTGCTGCAGGAGGGGCCGTACGAGGAGGGGCGTGCAGTGCTGACGCTTCGGGGACGGTTGCTGGCGGACGCGGTGGTGCGGGACCTGGTGGACTGAAGCGAAGCCGCCCTTACGCCGGTGATGTGACGAAGTCGATCAGCTCCTCCACCCGCCCCAGCAACTCCGGCTCCAGGTCCCGATAGGACCGCACCCGCCCCAGAATCCCCTGCCAGGCCGCACCGGTGTTTTCCGGCCACCCCAGCGCCCGGCACACCCCCGTCTTCCAGTCCTGGCCGTGCGGAATCCGTGGCCACCCCGCGATCCCCAGTGACGACGGCTTCACGGCCTCCCAGATGTCGATGTAGGGGTGGCCGACCACCAGAGCGTGCTCACTCGGCACCGCCTGCGCGATGCGCCACTCCTTCGTGCCCGGCACCAAGTGGTCGACCAGGACCCCCAGCCGTGCGTCCGGGCCCGGTGCGAATTCGGCCACGATGGAGGGCAGATCGTCGATGCCTTCCAGGTACTCCACGACGACGCCCTCGATGCGGAGGTCGTCGCCCCAGACCTTCTCGACGAGTTCCGCGTCGTGCCGGCCCTCGACGTAGATGCGCCCGGCGCGGGCGACGCGGGCGCGGGCGCCGGGGACGGCGACGGAGCCGGATGCGGTACGGGTGGGACGTACCGGACCGGCGGCAGGCTTGACCAGGGTCACCACTCGGCCCTCCAGGAGGAAACCCCGCGGTTCCAGGGGAAAGACGCGGTGCTTGCCGAAGCGGTCCTCCAGGGTCACCGTGCCCGCCTCGCAGCGGATCACCGCGCCGCAGAAGCCGGTGCCGGGTTCCTCGACGACCAGGCCGGGGTCCGCCGGGACCTCGGGGACGGGCTTGGGCTTCTTCCACGGCGGGGTCAGGTCCGAAGAGTACTGGCGCATTCGGATGACGATAGGAGAAGCCGGAGGGGCGTGGTCACGACACGCCGAATCGGCGCGCGAGCGCGTTCCGCTGCGCGCGGACGAACTCCGCGTCCACCACCGCTCCGTGACCGGGCACATACAGCGCGTCCTCGCCGCCCAGGTCCAGCAGACGATCAAGTGCCGCGGGCCAGTGGGTCGGTACGGCGTCGGCGCCCGCCTGCGGCTCCCCCGACTCCTCGACCAGATCGCCGCAGAACACGACCTCCGGATCGCCGGGGACCAGGACCGCGAGGTCATGGGCGGTGTGGCCAGGACCCACGTTGGCGAGGAGGACCTGCCGGCCGCCGCCCAGGTCGAGGGTCCACTCGCCGGAGACGTGATGGCGGGGCGGTGTGAGGGACGCCACCGCCTCGTCCGCCGGGCCGGCGTCCAGACCGTGGCGTACGGCGTCCGTACGCAGCTCCTCGCGCCCGGTGTGCGAGTACGCCGTGTCGATGCCCACCGCGCCGTACAACTCCGCGCCCGCGAAGGCCCCCGCCCCGAAGACGTGATCGAAGTGCGGGTGGGTGAGCGCGAGATGAGTCACACGGTGACCGGCGAGCTCCTGCGCCCCCGCACGCACGCGTGCGCCCTCCGCGAGGCTCGACCCGGCGTCGATCACCAGGGCCGCGCCGGCCCCGACGACCAGCCCCACCGTGCAGTCCCAGACCGGCAGCCGGCACCGCCCCACCCCGGCCGCCAGCCGCTCCCACCCCAGCTCTTCCCAAGTCACGCTCATACGGCGACGCTAGCCGTACGACCCCGTCCTTGCCCCGTGAGTACCCGACCGCCGTACACTGGGCCGGGGAACTCTGGCACTCGGAAGCGAAGAGTGCCAGGCGAGGCGCCGAGAGGACGACTTCTGGAGGTGTGCGCGAGATGCTGAGTGAACGCAGGCTTCAGGTGCTGCGCGCCATCGTCCAGGACTACGTCGGCACGGAGGAGCCGGTCGGCTCCAAGGCGCTCACCGAGCGGCACAACCTCGGTGTCTCCCCGGCGACCGTGCGCAACGACATGGCGGTCCTGGAGGATGAGGGGTTCATCGCCCAGCCGCACACCAGCGCCGGGCGCATCCCCACGGACAAGGGGTACCGCCTCTTCGTCGACAAGCTGGCCGGCGTCAAGCCGATGAGCGCGCCCGAGCGGCGGGCGATTCAGAACTTCCTCGACGGGGCCGTCGATCTCGACGATGTGGTGGCGCGGACCGTGCGGCTGCTCGCGCAGCTGACCCGGCAGGTCGCCGTCGTGCAGTACCCCTCGCTCACCCGCTCCACCGTGCGGCACGTGGAACTGCTCTCGCTCGCTCCCGCGCGCGTGATGCTCGTGCTGATCACGGACACCGGACGGGTCGAGCAGCGGATGATCGACTGTCCGGCGCCGTTCGGCGAGGCCTCTCTCGCCGATCTGCGCGCGCGGCTCAACAGCCGGGTCGCCGGACGCCGGTTCACCGATGTCCCGCTGTTGGTCGAGGACCTGCCCGAGGGCTTCGACCACGAGGACCGCGGCACGGTCTCGACGGTGCTCTCCACACTTCTGGAGACCCTCGTCGAGGAGAACGAAGAGCGGCTGATGATCGGCGGCACCGCCAATCTGACCCGCTTCGGGCATGACTTTCCCCTCACGATCCGGCCGGTGCTCGAGGCGCTTGAGGAGCAGGTCGTGCTCCTCAAGTTGCTTGGTGAGGCCGGGGATTCGGGCATGACCGTACGCATCGGTCATGAGAACGCCTACGAGGGACTCAACTCCACGTCTGTCGTGTCGGTCGGCTACGGTTCGGGCGGCGAGGCAGTCGCCAAGCTCGGCGTGGTCGGACCGACCCGCATGGATTACCCAGGAACGATGGGAGCGGTACGCGCAGTGGCACGGTACGTCGGACAGATCCTGGCGGAGTCGTAAGTGGCCACGGACTACTACGCCGTTCTCGGCGTGCGCCGCGACGCGTCGCAGGAAGAGATCAAGAAGGCCTTCCGGCGGCTCGCACGCGAGCTGCACCCGGACGTCAATCCGGATCCGAAGACCCAGGAGCGGTTCAAGGAGATCAACGCCGCTTACGAGGTGCTGTCGGACCCGCAGAAGAAGCAGGTCTACGACCTCGGCGGCGACCCGCTGTCCCAGGCCGGCGGCGCCGGTGGCGCGGGCGGCTTCGGCGCGGGCGGCTTCGGGAACTTCTCGGACATCATGGACGCGTTCTTCGGTACGGCGTCCCAGCGGGGCCCGCGGTCGCGTACGCGGCGCGGCCAGGACGCGATGATCCGGCTGGACGTCGAGCTGGACGAGGCGGCCTTCGGCACGACCAAGGACCTCCAGGTCGACACGGCGATCGTCTGCTCGACCTGCAGTGGCGAGGGGGCCGCGCCGGGGACGAGTGCCCAGACGTGTGACATGTGCCGCGGTCGCGGTGAGGTGTCGCAGGTCACCCGGTCCTTCCTGGGCCAGGTCATGACGTCCCGGCCCTGCCCCCAGTGCCAGGGCTTCGGCACGGTCGTGCCGACGCCGTGCCCGGAGTGCGCCGGTGACGGCCGGGTCCGCTCCCGTCGCACCCTCACGGTCAAGATCCCGGCCGGTGTCGACAACGGCACGCGGATCCAGCTCGCGGGTGAGGGCGAGGTCGGCCCCGGTGGCGGTCCCGCCGGTGACCTGTACGTCGAGATCCATGAGCTGCCGCACGCGCAGTTCCAGCGGCGCGGCGACGACCTGCACTGCACGGTCACGCTGCCGATGACGGCGGCGGCGCTCGGCACCAAGGTCCCGCTGGAGACGCTGGACGGCCTGGAAGAGGTCGACATCCGCCCGGGCACCCAGTCCGGCCAGTCGATCCCGCTGCACAGCCGCGGCGTCACCCACCTCCGCGGCGGCGGCCGCGGCGACCTCATCGTCCACGTCGAGGTCCAGACCCCGAACAAACTCGACCCCGAGCAGGAACGCCTCCTGCGAGAGCTGGCCAAGCTACGCGGCGAGGAACGGCCTACGGGGCAGTTCCAGCCGGGGCAGCAGGGGTTGTTCTCGAGGCTGAAGGATGCGTTCAACGGGCGCTGAGGGGTTTCTCGCCCCCGCCGCCCTTACCCGTCCCATCCCTGGGGGCTGCCGCCCCCAGACCCCCGCTTCGGCCTGAACGGCCTCGTCCTCAAACGCCGGACGGGCTGTTTGCGCCTGGCCTATGCCGGAGGTCAGGCTCGATTCGGACTTGTTCGGAGGACGTGACAACATGCCGTCATGTCCTCCGCACTGACCGATCTCTTCCCTCATCCGATCGTGCAGGCCCCCATGGCGGGCGGAGTCTCCGTCCCGCATCTCGCTGCGGCCGTGTCCGAGGCCGGCGGGCTCGGGTTTCTGGCTGCCGGGTACAAGACCGCCGACGGCATGTACCAGGAGATCAAACAGCTGCGGGGCATCACGAGCCGCCCGTTCGGCGTGAACCTGTTCATGCCGCAGCCGGAGTACGCCGATGCCGCCGCCGTGGACGTCTACGCCCATCAGCTCGCCGGTGAGGCCGCCTGGTACGGGACCGAGCTCGGCGACCCCGACAGCGGTCGCGACGACGGCTACGACGCCAAGCTCGCCGTCCTGCTCGACAACCCGGTGCCGGTGGTCTCGTTCCACTTCGGCGTGCCCAGCCGGGACGTACTGGACTCGCTGCGCCGCGTCGGCACCTTCACGCTGGTCACCGCGACCACCGCCGAGGAGGCCCTCGCCGTGCAGCGGGCCGGTGCTGACGGAGTGATCGTGCAGGGCGTCGAGGCGGGCGGCCATCAGGGCACGCACCGGGACGTCCAGGAGACGGACGGCGGCGGCATCGGCCTGCTGTCGCTGATCGCGCAGGTCCGCGAGACCGTGTCGCTCCCGCTCGTCGCCGCGGGCGGCCTCATGCGCGGCAGCCAGATCGCCGCCGCCCTCGCCGCGGGCGCCAGTGCGGCCCAGCTCGGCACGGCGTTCCTCGCCACCCCCGAGTCCGGCGCCAACGCCCTGCACAAGCAGGCGCTCACCAACCCCCTCTTCGTCCGTACGGAGTTGACGCGCGCGTTCTCCGGCCGCCCGGCCCGCGGCCTGGTCAACCGCTTCCTGCGCGAGCACGGCCCGTACGCGCCCGCCGCCTACCCGGAGGTCCACCACCTCACCTCGCCGCTGCGCAAGGCGGCGGCCAAGGCGGGCGACGCGCAGGGCATGGCGCTGTGGGCGGGACAGGGCCACCGGATGGCCCGCGAACTGCCCGCCGGACAACTGGTCGAGGTGCTGGCCGCGGAGATCGCCGCAGCGAAGACAGCGTTGTCGGCCGCTCCGTCCATGGGCGGCGGTGCCTGATGACCGCCCCCGTCTTCGTGGTCGAGCACTTCGACGCGGACAGCGGCGGACGGTACGTCCTCGACGGCCCCGAGGGGCGGCACGCGGTCTCGGTGAAGCGGCTGCGGCCCGGCGAGGACGTGGTGCTCACCGACGGGGCGGGCCGCTGGGCGGAGTGCGTGGTGCTGGACACCGAGGGCAAGGACCGCCTCATCGTCCGGCTCGACTCGGTGGCCGAGCAGCCGCAGCCAGAACCCCGCATCACGATCGTCCAGGCCCTCCCCAAGGGCGACCGCGGCGAACTCGCCGTCGAGACGATGACCGAGGTCGGCGTGGACGCGATCGTGCCGTGGGCCGCCTCCCGCTGCATCACCCAGTGGAAAGGCGACCGCGGACTGAAGGCGCTGGCCAAGTGGCGGGCCACGGCGCGCGAGGCCGGCAAGCAGTCCCGCCGGGTGCGGTTCCCCGACGTCGCGGACGCCGCGACCTCCAAGCAGGTCGCGGCACTTCTCGCGAAGGCCGACTTCGCCGCCGTACTGCACGAAAGCGGTACGGAACCAATCGCCGGTGCCGAACTGCCCGCCGAGGGTGAGATCGTGCTGGTCGTCGGGCCCGAAGGGGGCGTCTCTCCCGAGGAGTTGACACTGTTTGCTCAGGCCGGTGCGCGGGCGTACCGGCTCGGGCCCAGTGTGCTGCGTACCTCCACCGCCGGTACCGCGGCGGCGGCGCTTCTTCTCGGCCGCACCGGCCGGTGGTCCTGAACACCCGGGAGTGGTCATGGAACTCGCTCAAGTACGGCTGCTCGTCACCGACTTCGCCGCCTGCTACCGCTTCTACTCCGAGGTCCTCGGCCTCAAGCCGCAGTCGGGGGCGACGGAGGGGCCGTACGAGAAGTTCAGTCCCGCGACCGGCTCCGCGGGGATCGCGCTGCAGGACCGGGCGATGATGGCGGAGATGCTGGGGGAGTTGGGGGACGCGGCCACTGGTCATCGTTCGCTGGTTGTGCTGCGCGTCGATGACCTGGATGCGTATTGCGAGCAGGTCGCTGGGCGTGGTGCCGAGTTGCTGCACGGGCCGACTCATATGGCGGCGCGTATGCGTGTCGCGCATCTCAAGGATCCGGAAGGCAACTTGGTCGAGCTCCAAGAGTGGTTGCTGCTGCGTACGTGACGCTCCGCGGGGAGGGCGGTATTCAATCCGCGGGCCGGTGGGGGCTTGTCGCGCAGTTCCCCGCGCCCCTTTCGGGGCGCCCCAGCTGGGCGGCGCTTGATTGTGACGGGAGAGGGCCCTGAGTGGCCGTATGCGCTCTTCCGTGTCGGGCGGGACAGTGGGAGGCTGCCGTCCATGGGGGCATTGCGGTGGATTTGGGATCGCCCGCGCGGGACGCGGATCGTTGCCGTGGTCGGAGTCGTCGGGGTGGTCGTCGGCTGTGATCCGGCCGGGCTGAGTTCGGCGACGGTGGCGTATACGACCGACCAGACCGTCACCAAGGAGCTGGAGCGGCGGAACGCGAAGGTGAGCTGGCTCAGTTGTACGGCGTCCTTCGGTGATGGCAACAAGGCCTCCGCGTCGGGGAGTTCGAGCCCGAGCGAGAACGCCGTCGCCGACGTCGAGTGCAAGGGCCGTACCGACCAGGGGCAGGACATCACCGTCACCGGCAAGGTGACGCGCGCGGTCAACGGCAAGTGTGTACGGGGAGACCTCACCGCCAAGATCGACGGCAAGGAGTGGTTCCACGTCGAGGGGCTCGGCGACTGCGACGCGGCGAGCACCCCGCCGGTCAATGATCCGCAGCGGCCCGGGGCCACGGTGACGGTCACCGAGACGAAGACGCTGTGGTGCAAGGAGCAGCCGAACTGCTGGCCCGAGGGCAAGTGAGCCGTGGTCCACGCGGACCGGGCAAGTGATCCAAAGGCCTGTCCAGCGGCGCCGCGCCTGCATAGGGTGATCGGGTGACAGAGCCCGCTTCCGCCGCGTATCTCCGCTTCCCGCACCTGCACGGTGACCTGGTCGCCTTCACCGCCGAGGACGACGTCTGGCTCGCGCCTCTCGACGGCGGCCGGGCCTGGCGGGTCAGCGCCGACAATGTGCCGGTCACCCTGCCGCGCATCTCGCCCGATGGTACGACGGTGGCGTGGACCTCCACCCGCGACGGCGCCCCCGAGGTGCACATCGCCCCCGTCGACGGCGGTCCCGCCAAGCGCCTGACGCACTGGGGCAGTTCACGCACCCAGGTGCGCGGCTGGACCCCCGACGGCCAGGTCCTCGCCATCACGACCTACGGCCAGGCCAACCTCCGCCGCAGCTGGGCCCACGCCGTCCCGCTCGACGGCGGACCGTCGACCGTCCTGCCGTACGGCTGGGTCGGCCACGTCGCCTACGGCCCCAGCGCGGTACTGCTCTCCTCGCCGATGGGGCGGGAGGCGGCGTGGTGGAAGCGGTACCGGGGCGGTACGGCGGGCAAGTTGTGGATCGACCGTGGCGCCGAAGGTGAAGAAGGTGCCGGGGAGTTCGTACGGCTGCATGAGGAACTGGACGGCAACATCGAGTACCCCGTGTGGGCGGGGGAGCGGATCGCGTTCCTGTCCGACCACGAAGGGGTCGGTGCGCTGTACTCCTCCCTCGGTGACGGTTCGGATCTACGGCGGCACACTCCCGTCGACGGCTTCTACGCCCGGCACGCCTCCGGCGACGGCACCCGCGTCGTCTACTCCTGTGCCGGTGAACTCTGGATCCTGGACGACCTCGACGGCGCCGAGCCGCGCAGGCTCGACATCCGGCTCGGCGGGCAGCGCACCGACCGGCAGCCGTACCCGGTGAACCCAGCCCGCTGGTTCGGGTCGGCGTCCCCCGACCACACCGCGCGCGGCAGCGCGGTCGCGGTGCGCGGTGCCGTGCACTGGGTCACCCACCGCTCGGGACCGGCCCGCGCGCTCGCTGCCCAGCCCGGCGTACGGGCCCGGCTGCCGCGCACGTTCCGTGCGGAGGGCGAGGAGTGGGTGGTGTGGGTGACGGACGCCGAGGGAGACGACGCCCTGGAGTTCGCGCCGGCGACCGGTCTGGCGCCGGGCGCGACTCCGCGCCGGCTCGCCGCCGGGCAGCTCGGCCGCGTGCTCGCGCTCGCGATGGCGCCCGACGGCAGCAGGGCCGCCGTGGCCTCGCACGACGGACGCGTGTTGCTCGTCGAGCGCGAGACCGGCGAGGTGCGCGAGGTCGACCGGAGCGAGGACGGAGACGCCTCCGGCCTGGTCTTCTCGCCCGACTCGGCATGGCTGGCCTGGTCGCACCCCGGCCCGCGCCCCCTGTGCCACCTCAAACTCGCCAACACCACCGACCTGTCGGTCACCGAGGCGACCCCGCTGCGCTTCCAGGACTACGCGCCCGCGTTCACTCTCGACGGCAAGCACCTCGCCTTCCTGTCGACGCGCGCCTTCGACCCGGTCTACGACGAGCACGTCTTCGACCTGGCCTTCGTCGTCGGCTCACGCCCGCACCTGATCACGCTGGCCGCGACGACCCCGTCCCCGTTCGGCCCGCAGCGGCACGGCCGCCCCTTCGACGCGCCGGACAAGGACGAGACCCCGGACAGCGAGGGCGCCCCGACCACCCGCGTCGACCTGGAGGGACTCGCCGACCGGATCGTGCCGTTCCCCGTCGAGGCCGCCCGCTACTCCGGGCTGCGCGCCGCGAAGGACGGCGTGCTGTGGCTGCGCCACCCGGTGCGCGGGGCGCTGGGCGCCACCCGGGCCAACCCGGACGACCCCGACCCCAAGTCGGAGCTGGAGCGGTACGACCTCGTCCAGCGGCGCGTGGAGCATCTCGCGGACGACGCCGACCACTTCCGGGTCAGCGGCGACGGCAAGCGGGTCCTGCTGTGGACCGACGGCCGGCTCAAGGTCGTCCCCAGCGACCGGCGGGCCGCGAACGACGACGAGAGCGACACCAACATCACCGTCGACCTCGGCCGGATCCGCCAGACCGTCGACCCGGCGGCCGAGTGGCGGCAGATGTACGAGGAGAACGGCCGCATCATGCGGGACAACTTCTGGCGTCCCGACCTGGGCGGCACGGACTGGAACGGCGTCCTCGACCGCTACCGCCCGCTCCTCGACCGCGTCGCCACCCACGACGACCTCGTGGACCTGTTGTGGGAGGTGCACGGCGAGCTGGGCACCTCGCACGCGTACGTCATACCGCGCGGCGGCCACGGCAGTGGGGACCGGCAGGGGCTGCTCGGCGCGGACATCTCCCGGCATGCGGACGGAAGCTGGCGCATCGACCGGATCCTGCCCTCCGAGACGTCCGACCCGGATGCCCGTGCGCCTTTGGCTGCGCCTGGTGTGGCTGTGCGCGCGGGCGACGCGATCGTGGCGGTGAACGGCGTCCCGGTCGACCCGGTGACCGGACCCGGCCCCCTCCTCGTCGGTACGGCGGGCAAGCCGGTCGAGCTGACGGTGTCGCCCTCCGGCGGCGGCGAGCCCCGGCACGCCGTCGTCGTCCCCGTCGCCGACGAGGAGCCGCTGCGCTACCACGCCTGGGTCGCCGACCGGCGGGCCTACGTCCACGAACGCTCCGGCGGCCGTCTCGGCTACCTCCACGTCCCCGACATGCAGGCGCCGGGCTGGGCCCAGATCCACCGCGACCTGCGCGTGGAAGTCGCCAGGGAAGGGCTCGTCGTCGACGTCCGGGAGAACCGGGGCGGCCACACGTCCCAGCTCGTCATCGAGAAGCTGGCCCGCCGCATCGTCGGCTGGGCCTCGCCGCGCGGCATGCGGCCGTACAGCTATCCCGAGGACGCCCCCCGCGGTCCCGTCGTCGCCGTCGCCAACGAGTTCTCCGGGTCCGACGGGGACATCGTCAACGCGGCGATCAAGGCGCTGGGGATCGGGCCGGTCGTCGGCACGCGTACGTGGGGCGGCGTGATCGGCATCGACAACCGGTACCGGCTGGTCGACGGCACGCTCGTCACTCAGCCCAAGTACGCGTTCTGGCTCGAGAACTACGGCTGGGGTGTGGAGAACCACGGGGTGGATCCGGATGTGGAGGTCGTGCAGCGACCGCAGGATTACGCGGCGGGGAGGGACGTCCAGCTGGACGAGGCGGTGAGGCTGGCGTTGGCCGCGTTGGAGGAGACGCCGGCGAAGGTGCCGCCGAGTCTGCCGTGACCCTGCCGGGGGCTGGGCGGGGGTGGGTCGCGCGGCCCGGCGCTGACGGGGTGCCGCCTGCGCCCACCCGTGCCGCCCCAGGCGGCACGCATGCCCGCAGCCCCGCGCCCCGAAGGGGCGCGGGGAACTGCGCGACCAGCCACGAAGCACTCGCAGCCGACGACGATACGATGCGAGCTGTAAACGGCCCAAACTCGGAGGGAACCGCATGGCAGGGGAACCGCAGGACGACTGTCTGTTCTGCAAGATCGTCGAGGGGCATATCCCGGCGACGATCGTCCGAGAGTCGGAGACCACCGTCGCGTTCCGGGACATCAACCCCCAGGCGCCCACCCACGTCCTGGTGATCCCGAGGGCGCACTACCCCAGCGCCGCCGAGCTGGCAGCCGCGGAACCCATGATCGCCGCCGACGTACTCCGCGAAGCGCACGCCGTCGCCGACGAGGACAAGCTGGAGAGCTACCGCATCGTCTTCAACACGGGAGCCGGCGCCGGCCAGACCGTCTTCCACGCGCACGCCCACGTCATGGGCGGTCGCGGCATGCAGTGGCCGCCCGGGTAACTCACCGTGTCCGTACGTGAATTGGTGGTCCTCGGCACAGCCAGCCAGGTCCCGACCCGGCACCGCAACCACAACGGCTATCTGCTCCGCTGGGACGGCGAGGGCATCCTGTTCGACCCGGGCGAGGGCACCCAGCGCCAGATGCTGCGTGCCGGGGCCGCCGCGCACGACCTGAACCGGATCTGCGTCACCCACTTCCACGGGGATCACTCCCTGGGCCTCGCCGGTGTCATCCAGCGCATCAACCTCGACCAGGTGCCGCACGAGATCACCGCCCACTACCCGAAGTCGGGCCAGCGCTTCTTCGACCGGCTGCGGTACGCCACCGCCTACCGGGAGACGGTCCAGCTCACCCAGGCACCCGTGACCGCCGACGGGGCGCTCGCCACCACCCCCGCCTACACCCTGGAAGCCCGCAAGCTCTCCCACCCCGTCGAGTCGTACGGCTACCGCCTCGTCGAGCCCGACGGGCGGCGGATGCTCCCCGAACGGCTCGCCGCGCAGGGCATCAAGGGCCCGGACGTGGGCCGCATCCAGCGCGAGGGCGCCCTCGGCGGCGTCACGCTGGAGGACGTCAGCGAGGTCCGGCGCGGACAGCGGTTCGCGTTCGTCATGGACACCCGGCTGTGCGACGGGGCATACGCCCTCGCCGAGGGCTGCGACATGCTCGTCATCGAGTCCACGTTCCTCGACGAGGACGAGCAACTCGCCGTAGAACACGGTCATTTGACGGCCGGTCAGGCGGCACGGGTGGCGAAGGAAGGCGGCGTACGGCATCTCGTGCTCACCCACTTCAGTCAGCGGTACACCGAGCCCGACGAGTTCGAGCGGCAGGCGCGGGCCGCCGGGTTCGAGGGGGAGCTGACCGTGGCGCACGATCTGCTGAGGGTGCCGGTTCCGAAACGGCGGTAAAACGCCCGTACGATATTTCGATGCCCCTCCCCACAGCAGAACTGCACCTTCATATCGAAGGCACACTCGAGCCCGAGCTGGCCTTCGAGCTCGCCGCGCGCAACGGCGTCGAGCTGCCGTACGCCGACACGGACCAGCTCCGCAAGGCGTACCAGTTCGAGGACCTCCAGTCCTTTCTGAACCTGTACTACGAGCTCATGGCCGTTCTGCGGACCGAGCGGGACTTCGAGGATCTCGCCGACGCCTACCTCGCGCGCGCCGCCTCGCAGGGTGTGCGGCACGCGGAGATCTTCTTCGACCCGCAGGCGCACATGGCGCGGGGCGTGGGCATGGGCACGGTCGTCGAAGGGCTGTCTCGCGCGCTCGACCTGAGCGTGGAGGCGCATGGCATTTCCACGCAGCTGATCATGTGCTTCCTGCGCGACGAGTCCGCCGAGTCGGCGATGGCGACGCTGGAGGCCGCGAAGCCGTATCTCGACCGGATCGTGGGCATCGGGCTGGACTCCGCCGAGGTCGGGCATCCGTCGGTGAAGTTCCGTGAGGTGTATGAGGCGGCGGCGGAGCTGGGGCTGCGGCGTGTCGCGCATGCGGGGGAGGAGGGGCCGCCGGAGTACATCACCGAGGCGCTGGACGTGCTGGGCGTCGAGCGGATCGACCATGGGCTGCGGTGTATGGAGGACCCGGTCCTCGTCGAGCGGCTGGTGCGGGAGCGCGTGCCGCTGACTCTGTGTCCGCTCTCCAATGTCCGGTTGCGGGCGGTGGATGTTCTTGCCGAGCATCCGTTGCCGGCGATGCTTGATGCGGGGCTGTTGTGCACGGTCAACTCTGACGATCCGGCTTACTTCGGCGGGTATGTCGGGGACAACTTCGATGCGGTGCGGTCGGTGTTGGGGCTGGGGGAGGATCGGTTGCGGGAGTTGGCGCGTAACTCGTTTCTCGCGGCGTTTCTGGAGCACGATGAGGAGCGGCGGGCGGGGTATCTCGCGGAGGTCGCGGCGTACGAGTTCGGCTGAGCGGGTTTGTTTGTCGCCTGCGGGTCGGTGGGGGCTTGTCGCGCAGTTCCCCGCGCCCCTAAAGGGGCGCTGTAGTCCCGCTTATTCGACTTCGTAGGAGCCTCTCTGTGAACCTCGCCATCATCGACGTGCGCCTTACGCCGATCCTTGTCGCCGATCCGCCTCTGCTGAATACCCAGGGTGTCCATCAGCCTTACACGCCTCGGTTGATCGTCGAGGTTGTGACCGGTGACGGGGTCGTGGGGGTCGGCGAGACGTACGGTGACACCAAGTACCTTGAGCTGGCGCGGCCCTTCGCCGAGAAGCTGATCGGGCGTCAAGTCTCCGATCTGAACGGGCTGTTCACGGTCGCCGACGAAGTCGCCGTCGATCAGTCGCGGGTCTCCGGGCAGGTCGACGTCGGTGGGCTGCGTGGTGTTCAGACCGCGGACAAGTTGCGGTTGTCCGTCGTCTCCGGGTTCGAGGTGGCCTGCCTGGATGCGCTCGGCAAGGCGGTCGGGCTGCCGGTGCATGCGTTGCTCGGCGGCAAGGTGCGGGACGCGGTGGAGTACAGCGCGTATTTGTTCTACAGGTGGGCCGATCATCCGGAGGGGGTGGCCTGTGAGAAGGACGACTGGGGGGCCGCCGTCGATCCGGCCGGGGTGGTCGCGCAGGCCCGGGTGTTCAAGGAGCGGTACGGGTTCACGTCCTTCAAGCTCAAGGGGGGTGTCTTTCCGCCGGAGGAGGAGATCGCCGCCGTACGGGCGCTGGCGGAGGCGTTTCCCGGGCATCCGCTGCGTCTTGATCCCAACGGGGCCTGGTCCGTGGCTACTTCGCTGAGGGTGGTGGAGGAGGTGGGGGACGTTCTGGAGTATCTGGAGGATCCCACGCTGGGTACGTCCGCGATGGCCGAGGTCTCCGTGGGGACGGACGTGCCGCTCGCCACCAACATGTGTGTGACGACGTTCGGGGAGATCAAGGAGGCGTTCGCGAAGGATGCCGTGCAGGTCGTCCTCTCCGATCACCATTACTGGGGCGGGCTGCGGAACACGCAGCAACTCGCCGCCATCTGCCGGACGTTCGGCGTCGGGGTGTCCATGCACTCCAACACCCACCTGGGGATCAGCCTCGCCGCGATGACTCACGTGGCCTCGACGGTTCCGAACCTCCACCACGCCTGCGACTCCCACTACCCCTGGCAGTCGGAGGACGTCCTCACCGAGCGGCTGACCTTCGAGGGCGGCAAGGTCGCCGTCCCCGACACCCCCGGCCTCGGAGTCGAGCTCGACCACGACAAGCTGCGGCTCCTGCACCAACGGTGGCTGGATGACGACGGCGCGCTGCGGGAGCGCGACGACGCAGCCGCCATGCGCATCGCCGACCCGGGCTGGGTCACCCCGGCGGTGCCTCGCTGGTAAGCGGGCCGCCGGTGCGGGACGGGGCGGTGGCTGACGGTGAGCGACGGCGCGGTGTCAGTGGTGTGAGGCACACTGGCCTGATCCGCACCATGCCAGGGAGCTCACCGTGATCGTGTTCAACGGAGAGGGACACCGCTGCCAGGCCCAGGTCGACCCGCTGGGGCCCCTGCGCAGGTCAGACGACCCGCCCTGGGACGTGTACCTCACCGGCACCGTCTTCCTCGACATCGTCTTCACCGGCCTCGACTCGGCGCCCGTGCGGGGCACCGAGTCCTGGGCCCGCGGGATGGGCTCCAGCCCCGGCGGCGTCGCCAACATGGCGACCGCGCTGGCCCGGCTGGGTCTGAGGACGTCCCTGGCGGCGGCCTTCGGTGACGACCACTACGGCGAGTACTGCTGGGACGCCCTGGCGCACGGCGAGGGCATCGACCTCTCCCTGGCACGCACCGTGCCCGGCTGGCACTCGCCGGTCACCGTCTCCATGGCGTACGAGGGCGAGCGCACGATGGTCTCCCACGGCCACGAGCCCCCGCCGGAGGAGCCCGCGCCGGACTGCCCGCCCCGCGCGCGTGCCGCGATCGCCTCGCTCACCCCGGGCAGACCCGCCCACTGGGTCGCCCAGGCCGCGGGCAAGGGCGCCCGGATCTTCGCCGACGTCGGGTGGGACGACACCGGTGCCTGGGACCTGGCGGGGCTGACCGACCTCAAGTACTGCGAGGCGTTCCTGCCGAACGCTGAGGAGGCCATGCGCTACACCGGCGCCACCTGCCCGCGCGCCGCCGCCCACGCCCTCACCGAGCATGTGCCGGTCGCCGTAGTCACCCTCGGCAAAGAGGGCGCGTACGCCGTGGACCGGCGCACCGGCGAGACCGCGGAGGTGCCCGCGATCGCCGTGGAGGCCCTCGATCCGACCGGCGCCGGGGACGTCTTCGTGGCCGGCTTCGTCACCGGCACCCTGGCCGGCTGGCCCCTCGCCGACCGCCTCGCTTTCGCCGGCCTCACCGCCGCCCTCTCCGTCCAGGAGTTCGGCGGCTCCCTCTCGGCCCCCGGCTGGGCCGAGATCGCCACGTGGTGGCGCGAAGTGCAGTCCCTGGAGGGACAGGACCGGGCGGCGCTCCAGCGCTACGCGTTCCTTCAGTCCCTGGTCCCGGAGGCATCGGCCCGCCCTTGGCCGTTGGCCCGAGCGGTCCCGACGATCGGCTTCCGAAGGTCTGCCTGAAAGCTCAAGGTCTGCCTGAAAGCTCAGAAGCCGAGCTTGCGCAGCTGCTTCGGATCGCGCTGCCAGTCCTTCGCCACCTTCACATGCAGGTCCAGGTAGACCGGGGTACCGAGCAGCGCCTCGATCTGTTTGCGGCTCTTGATGCCGACCTCCTTCAGGCGCTTGCCCTTGGGGCCGATGATGATGCCCTTCTGGCTGGGGCGCTCGATGTAGACGAAGGCGTGGATGTCGAGGAGGGGCTTGTCGGCGGGGCGGTCCTCGCGGGGGAGCATCTCCTCGACGACGACCGCGATGGAGTGCGGGAGCTCGTCGCGGACGCCCTCCAGCGCGGCCTCGCGGATCAGCTCGGCGATCATGACCTGCTCGGGCTCGTCGGTGAGGTCACCCTCGGGGTAGAGGGCGGGGCCCTCCGGCAGGAGCGGGACGAGCAGGTCGGCCAGCAGGTCCACCTGCTGGTCCTTGACCGCGGACACCGGCACGATCTCCGCCCACTCGAAGCCGAGCTCCTTGCCGAGCTGGTCGATCGCGATCAGCTGCTCGGCCAGGGTCTTGGAGTCGACGAGGTCCGTCTTCGTGACGATGGCGACCTTCGGGGTCTTCTTGATCCCGGCCAGCTCCTTGGCGATGAAGCGGTCACCGGGGCCGAGCTTCTCGTTCGCCGGCAGACAGAAGCCGATCACGTCGACCTCGGCCCAGGTGGTGCGTACGACGTCGTTGAGCCGCTGGCCGAGCAGCGTGCGCGGCTTGTGCAGCCCAGGGGTGTCGACCAGGATCAGCTGGGCGTCCTCCCGGTGCACGATGCCCCGCACCGTGTGCCGCGTGGTCTGCGGCTGGTTCGCGGTGATCGCGACCTTCTGGCCGACCAGAGCGTTCGTAAGGGTGGACTTGCCCGCATTCGGGCGGCCCACGAAGCAGGCGAAGCCGGCGCGATGGGTGGCCTCGGACGGCTCGGATGACTTGATACGCACGCTCATGGCGCCCATTCTCCCTGATCCACAGGCCCCCGCCGCACCAGTGCACGCCCGCCTCCCTTACGGTGCGCGCCCGGACCGCATACGATCGCGGCGTCCCGGGCCATGACGCCCCGGTCAGCGCGTCCCCTGTCCCCTCCGACCAGAAGGTCAAGCCCCGGCATGAAGCTCATCACCGCGATCGTCAAGCCGTACCGCCTCGACGAGGTCAAGAACGCGCTCCAGGAGCTGGGCGTGCATGGTCTGACGGTCACCGAGTCCAGCGGCTACGGCCGGCAGCGCGGCCACACCGAGGTGTACCGCGGCGCCGAGTACCAGGTCGACCTGGTGCCGAAGGTCCGTATCGAGATCGTCGTCGAGGACGCCGCCTCGGACGACGTCATCGACGCGATCGTCAAGGCCGCGCAGACGGGGAAGATCGGGGACGGGAAGGTGTGGGTGCTGCCCGTGGAGACGGTCGTACGCGTGCGGACCGACGAGCGCGGGCCCGACGCGCTCTGACCCACAGCACCACCCCGACGACCACCACGACCAGCAGCACCACGCCGACCAGCCACGGCAGCGCGAAGAACGACGCGGCGGCCGATTCCCGCGTGTCCTGCGCGCTCGCCGTCAACGTCACGTCGCCCCAGTCGAGTTGGGGCGCCCCGCGCCAGGGCTCGGTCAGCCGGACGCGCTGGCGCGGCAGCAGTTCCGTGGGGACGCGCGACAGGTCGCGGGCCAGCAGCGTACGGCCGAACAGGCCCTTCGCGCGCAGCTCCACCTTCGGGTTCAGGGTGACGTTGCCGGTGTTGTGCAGCGTGTAGGAGATCGTCGCCGTGCTGTCGCCGAGGCCCGGGACGAGGGGCTGGTGGTGGGCGACGCGGACGTCCTCGACGGCGATCGCGGGGAGCGTCGGACCACCGACACGGAGATAGATCCGGGCGGCGACGGCCCGCTGCACACCGAGCGCGAGTGAGCCGTCGCCCCGGTCCACACGTTCGTCGAGCGCGACCAACCCGCCCGGATGATCGCCGGGTTCGGCGCCCTCGGGCACGCGGAGCGTGAAGGGGACGGTGACCTCGCCGTGCGCGGGCACGGTCACCCGGGACTTGGCGGGCCTGGCCCAGGCTCCGATTCCGCGCTGCTTCTCCTTGACCGTCCGCACGGCGAACCCGCCGTCGCGCGCGGTGTTGTACGCGTCGGCGGCGTACAGCCGGAACGTCAGCGGCTGCCCCGTCTTGTTGGCGACGACGACCTTGTCCTCGACGGTCGTCCCGGGATCGGCGGAGAGGTAGAAGTACGGGCGCGCGGCGACCTTCGAGGCGGCCGGGTAGACGGACCAGCTGCCGTTGTCGGCGGCGTGCGCGGGTGCGGCGAGGAGCAGGCCCAGGAGCAGTCCAGGGAGGAGGACGTACAGCTTGCGCATGGGTGCGGACCCCCACGTGGATGAGGTGAACGGGCGGGTGCGGACGCCCGTACGGTCAGCTGAGCGTGAGGGTGAGCACTCCGGCGTACGAGCCCGGAGGCGTGAACGCCGGTACGTCCAGGGAGAGCCCGGCGTCGACGGTGAACTCACCGCCGGTGAGCGTGCCGTTGGGCGTGGACGCCAGGGTCGCGCCCGCACCGCCGACCACGCCGGACGAACCGGTCTGGCACGTGCTCGGGCTGCCCGCCTTGGTGGCGCAGGCGGGGGTCCACTTCAGCTTCCCGGCGTCGATCTTGGCGCCGGGCCCGGTGAAGTCGGTGACCTTGCCGGTGAGGGACCATCCTGCGGGCCCGCCCCGGAAGTCCTCGACGGTGACGGTCTGCAGCGAGCCCGTCGACGCCCCGCCCTCGCCGAAGTCCACCGCCGACAGCTGTACGGAGTCCCCGGCCTGGGACATGGAGAGTGTCCCCGCCTTCACGGTCGTCGTCAGCTTCTGGCTTCCGTCGGGCACGGGTGTGTCGTCATTGACGACGTACGCGGCGGGCCCGGCCCCCTTCTCCGCGTTCCACGCGCTCCCCTCGTACGCCACCACACCGGTCGTGGTCTTGTCGTTGACGACGAGCGAGCCGCTGAAGGAGCCGTTCGCTCCGGCGGTGACGGTGGCCTGGTCCGCGGTCTGGGTGTTCCCCGACCGCCCGGCCAGCGTGACGGTCGCCCCCGGCGTGAAGTCGCTGCCGCTGACGGTGACGCTGTCACCCGGGTCGCCGGAGGCCGAACTCAGCGAGATGGCACGGTTGTTGGTGGGGTTGCCGTCCGTCGCGGTGATCGTCTCGGAGACCGGTGCGGGCGGGGTGATCACCGTGCAGGGCGTGTCCAGTTCGAGGATGTAGCTGGTGTGGATGTTGTAGTCGCCGGGCGAGAGCGTGATCGGCCCCGGCGCGGTGACTCTGAAGGTGCCGGTCATGGAGAACGACGGGAAGGGGCCGTTGCCCGGCACCGGGTCGTTCTTCTTCGGCCCGGCGACGGTCACGTCACCGGTCTGCGCCCCGCCGAGGGTGACCTTGCCGGTGGGCGTCATGATGTCGGCCGGCAGGGCGATGGCGGTGGGGTTGTTGGCGGCGGGCTTGACGACCGTGTACGTGACGGTGACGGTGTCGCCGACCTTCGGACTGGCGTTGTCCACCGCGACACTGGCCGTGGTGGTGCCGTCGATCGGCGGGATGCCCGCGATGTCGGGCGGGATGCAGTGCGTGGCGAAGTCCACGTTCGTGGGCGCGGCATTGGCCGGACAGGCCAGTGCGCCGCCCCCGGTGACCGCGAGCGCGGTCACCCCGAGCAGCGATGACCAGCGGCGTCTTCGGGCTCTCGTAGCCATGGTGCCCCCTCCTGAGCGATGGCTGAGGACGCGGGCGCGGCTGCTGAACTCCCGCGCCCGCTGTGGGGCATTGATGTGGGGATTGCGTGAGAAGTCAATGGAGACGCCGAAAAGAGCTGATGGATCGTCAGTTTCCTTGTCACTCCAGGAAACTGACGACCCATCTGCTATGTGACTGTCAGTCGAACACGAACGGACCCGGTGACTGCGGTCCCGTCGCCGTGCAGGTGATGGTGATGCCGAGGACCGTCATCTTCAGCGATCCGCCGAACGCCTCCAGGCTGTCGCCGGAGGCCACGGTCCCGGGGAGCGGACCGACCTGGACGTCGTCGCCGGCCGCCATGGCCGGGTTCTCCTTGGCGGTGAAGGTGGTGGTGCCGCCGCCCGCCTTCACGAGAGTGAGAGTGGACGTGATCGAGTCCGCGCCCAGCCCGATCGGCGCTTTGACGGCGGACGACTTGAGGGTCATGGTCGCCGCGGTGCCGTTCTGCGTGGCCGTGAGCGTGGCCGCGCCGCCACCGAAACTGCCGCAGTCGGCGTTGAGCGTCGCCGTCGTCGGCGCGACGGCGAGGGCGGCCGGTGCGAAGGCCAGGCCGGTGACCGCGAGGGCCCCGACCGTCAGTGCCGCACCCGTTGCTATGCGTTTCATGGGGAATCCGGCTCCCTTCCCGTATCTGGGAATGCCATGTGGGGATGGATGTGGGAGAACCCGACGGGGCCGTCGACGGGCGCGGTGCGGGACGCTCGGTGGGGGTGGAGCGGTGAATCTGACGGTCCGTCGGAACTACGGGTCCCATTGATGCGTGGGAGATGCGGGTCGGCAAGGCTGAATTCCGGACGACTCTGAAAAGGGCGGTTTTCAGCCTGCGGGCACAGTCATCCTTACCGTGCCGTCGGGCCCTGCCACCAGCACCGGCGTCCCAGGCCCGCCCAGATCCGCCACGGCCGCCCGGTCCTCGGCCGACGCCGACTCCGCCTCCGTGACCACGGCCGCTGCCTCCAGTGACGTCGCCCCGGACGCCACCGCCATCGCCACGGCCGTCCGCAACGCGCTCAGCTTCAGGGAGTCGAGGGCAACGGTTCCGGCGACATACGTACGCCCGGTGTCGTCCCGTACGGCCGCCCCCTCGGGCACACCGTTGCGGGCCCGCGCGGAACGGGCCAGGGTGACGATCTTGCGGTCTTCGGGGTCGAGCGCGCTGCTGTCGGTCATGCCCTGAGCATACGAAGTGGCTGTCACGGCCGGTCGAGCCGGAGGCGTTCGGCGCGCGGAAGTCCGGCGACGACGAGGTCGTACGAGTCCTCGATGAGCTCGCGGACCAGGCGGTCCGGGAGGTCGCCGTCGACCGTGACCGTGTTCCAGTGGCGCTTGTTCATGTGGTAGCCGGGGATGATCAGGCCCTCGTGCTCGCCGCGGAGCCGGATGGCGTCCTCCGGGTCGCACTTGAGGTTGACGGTGAGCGGGCGGGAGTCCAGCCAGCTCAGGGCGAACATCTTGCCCAGGACCTTGAAGACCGAGATGTCCGGCGAGAAGGGGAAGTCCTCCACCGCCGCGTTGAAGGACAGGCAGAAGCCGCGCAGCTCCTCGGGGCTCACTCCTCTTCCTCCCCTTCCTTCGAGGCGCCCACCGGCTCCGCCAGCACCGTCACGATCTTGTTCCGGCGGCCCGCGGCGGCCTCCGCGGTCAGTCGCAGTTCACGGCCGTCGGGGAGTTCGACGACGGACGACGCCCCGGCGATGGGCACGCGGCCCAGCGCCTTGGCGAGGAGGCCGCCGACGGTCTCCACGTCCTCGTCGTCGTACGCCTCCAGGCCGTACAGGTCGCCGAGGTCGCCGATGTCGAGGCGGGCGGTGACGCGGTAGCGGTCCTCGCCCAGCTCCTCGACGGGCGGGAGTTCCCGGTCGTACTCGTCGGTGATCTCGCCGACGATCTCCTCGAGGATGTCCTCGATGGTGACGATGCCGGCCGTGCCGCCGTACTCGTCGATGACGACGGCGACGTGGTTGCGGTCCTGCTGCATCTCGCGGAGCAGATCGCCGGCGTTCTTGGTGTCGGGCACGAAGGCGGCGGGCCGCATGGCCGTGGAGACCAGCTCGGACTCGGCGTCCCGGCTGATGTGCGTCTTGCGGGCCAGGTCCTTCAGATACACGATCCCGACGACGTCGTCCTCGCTCTCGCCGGTCACCGGGATCCGCGAGAAACCGGAGCGCAGCGCCAGCGTCAGGGCCTGCCGGATGGTCTTGTAGCGCTCGATGACGACCAGGTCGGTGCGCGGGACCATGACCTCGCGGACGAGCGTGTCGCCCAGCTCGAAGACGGAGTGCACCATGCGGCGCTCCTCGTCCTCGATCAGGGACTCCTTCTCGGCGAGGTCGACCAGCGCGCGCAGCTCCGCCTCGGAGGCGAAGGGGCCGCGGCGGAAGCCCTTGCCGGGGGTGAGCGCGTTGCCGATGAGGATCAGCAGGGGCGGGATCGGGCCCATCACGCGGGCCAGCGGCAGCAGGACGTACGCCGCCGCGGTCGCGGTGTTCAGCGGATGCTGGCGGCCGATGGTGCGCGGGGAGACGCCGACGGCGACATACGACACCAGGACCATCACGCCGATCGCGGCGAGCAGGGCCCGGGTGGTGCCCTCGATCTCGTTCAGACAGGCGTACGTCACCATCGCCGCGGCGGCCATCTCGCAGGCCACGCGCACCAGCAGCGCGACATTGAGATAGCGGGTCGGGTCGGCGGCGACCTGGGCGAGTTTCTCGCTGCCGCGGCGGCCGGACTTGACGGCCTCCTCGGCGCGGAAACTGGAGACGCGGGCGATACCGGCCTCCGCGCACGCGGCGAGCCAGGCGACGACGACCAGGGCGACGGCGCCGGAGATCAGCGGGAGGCTCATGACACGGTCGGGGCCGGGGACGGGCCGGTGAGGCCCTTCTCCGCCCGCCAGCCGTCCACGATCGCCGCCTGGAGCCCGAACATCTCGGCCTTCTCGTCCGCCTCCTCGTGGTCGTAGCCCAGCAGGTGCAGCACTCCGTGGACGGTCAGGAGCTGGAGCTCCTCGTCCATGGAGTGCTGCGTCTCGGCTTCCTTGCCCTGCTTCTCGGCGACCTCAGGGCACAGCACGATGTCGCCGAGCAGGCCCTGCGGCGGCTCGTCCTCGTCCTTCGCCGGCGGACGCAGTTCGTCCATCGGGAAGGACATGACGTCCGTCGGGCCCGGCAGGTCCATCCACTGGATGTGCAGCTGCTCCATGGCTGCGGCGTCCACGACGATCACCGAGAGCTCGGAGAGCGGGTGGATGCGCATCCGCGCGAGCGCGTAGCGGGCGATGTCGAGGATCGCCTGCTCGTCGACCTCGGTTCCGGACTCGTTGTTGACGTCGATCGACATGGTGCTGCTCGGTCTCCCGCTTTTAAATGTCACAGCCCCTTGTGCCCGGACCTGCTCCGGCCGCCTTTGCGGGTGCCGTTCTGGGTGCCGTGCCGGCTGTCGTACTCCTCGTACGCGTCGACGATACGGCCGACGAGCTTGTGCCGGACGACATCGTGGGACGAGAGCCGGGAGAAGTGGACGTCCGGGACGCCGTCCAGGATGTCCTGGACCTGGCGCAGGCCGGACTTGGTGCCGTCCGGGAGGTCGACCTGGGTGACGTCACCCGTGATCACGATCTTCGATTCGAAGCCGAGGCGGGTGAGGAACATCTTCATCTGCTCGGGGCTCGTGTTCTGGGCCTCGTCCAGGATGATGAAGGCGTCATTCAAGGTACGTCCACGCATGTACGCCAGCGGGGCGACCTCGATCGTGCCCGCCGCCATGAGCCGCGGGATGGAGTCGGGGTCGAGCATGTCGTGCAGCGCGTCGTACAGCGGACGCAGATACGGGTCGATCTTCTCGTAGAGCGTGCCCGGCAGGAAGCCGAGACGCTCGCCCGCCTCGACCGCGGGCCTGGTCAGGATGATGCGGGTGACCTGCTTGGACTGCAGGGCCTGCACCGCCTTGGCCATGGCGAGATAGGTCTTGCCGGTACCGGCGGGGCCGATGCCGAAGACGATCGTGTGCTTGTCGATCGCGTCGACGTACCGCTTCTGGTTGAGGGTCTTGGGGCGGATCGTGCGGCCGCGGGAGGAGAGGATGTTCTGCGTGAGGACTTCGGCGGGGGTCTCCTCGCCGTCGCTCTCGCCGTTCTCACTCGCCCGGAGCATGGCGATCGAGCGTTCCACTGCGTCCTCCGTCATCGGCTGTCCGGTGCGGAGCACCAGCATCATCTCGTC
The DNA here is from genome assembly GCF_017948455.1 of Streptomyces sp. GESEQ-4. Classification (GTDB taxonomy): domain Bacteria; phylum Actinomycetota; class Actinomycetes; order Streptomycetales; family Streptomycetaceae; genus Streptomyces. The sequence goes on along the minus strand of NZ_JAFFSU010000006.1, from coordinate 305,952 downwards.
GAACAGGCGCTGGATGAGGGCGACTTCTGCGGTGTCGCCGACCGCGCTGATCTCATTGCCCCGGACATGGATGTCGACCGCCGGGAAGGCCTTCTCGATCACGCGCAGTAGGGCGTCGCCGGACCCCAGGACCGTGACCATGGGGTGCTGGGCGGGGACGGTGAACTCTGCTCGTGACTGCCCCTGCGCAGGGGTGTGAGCTGTGGGTGTCTGAGTCATGGGCCGGCTCTGTAGGCCTGCACGTCCTCCTCCATACGACTCGCCTGCCACAAGGGCGGCCTGGCGATTTCAAGGGTACGCCGGGAGACTGACAACGCCGTAGGTCTTTTCATCGGCCCGGCTCATTGCCCGGCTCATGGCCCGGCTCAGGGCCTGCCCACCGACATGTTCTGCAGGCCCAGCACACGCAGCAGCTGGAGGCGTTCGTAGGACTCCGTGCCCGGGCGCGCGGTGTGGATGACCAGGAGCTGGTGGTGTTCGTGGCTGAGCAGGATCTCGCAGTCGAGGTCCAGCAGGCCGACCAGCGGGTGCAGGAAGCGTTTGGTCGCCCGGTGGCGCAGCGACACCTCGTGTTCGTCCCACAGCCGCGCGAACTCCTCGCTCGACGAACGGAGCTCCGCGACCAGCGCGGCGGGTTCCGGGTCGTCGGGACGGGCGGCGGCCACCGCACGCAGATTGGCCACATGGGCGCGTGCGTGCTCGGCCCGGTCCTCCTCCGGGAACAGGGTGCACGCCTGAGGGTCCAGGAAGTAGAGGCGGAGGAGATTGCGCTCGCCCGGAGGGCGCGACATCACATCGCGGGTCAGCGCCCGCGCCATGGCGTTCTGGGCCAGCACCTCGCCACAGTCGGTCACCACCTGCGCCGGTGTGTCATGCAGCCGGTCCAGGATCAGCATCAGACCGGGCGCGACGTGCGCCGACGCCGTCTCGCGGCGCGGTGGCTCCTCGTCGGTCAGGTGGAACAGATGGTCGCGTTCGTCGGCGGTGAGACGCAGGGCACGGGCCAGCGCCGCCAGCATCTGCCGGGACGGGCGGGGACCGCGGGACTGCTCCAGGCGCGTGTAGTAGTCCACCGACATGCCCGCCAGCTGCGCCACCTCCTCGCGCCGCAGACCGGCCGTACGGCGCCGGGCGCCCGGCGCCAGGCCCACGTCCGACGGGGCCAGGCGGGCGCGGCTCCGGCGCAGGAAGTCCGCGAGTTCGGCTCGGTTCACGCGTCCAGGGTGCGGCACGCGCCCCGCCGTATCCAGGGACTGTCGGTCCCCTGATCGACGGGTCTCTCCCGGTCGGCGCGAGTCTCTCCGAGGGTGGTGGCACGAGAACATCCGGTTCGTGAGGAGCAGATCATGCTGACACTGGTGACGGGTACGACGGGGCAGGTCGGGCGGCGCTTCGTGCCGAGGCTGCTGGCGCAGGCGCGGCCGGACGAGCGGGTGCGGGTGTTGGTGCGCGACGCGGCGCGGGGTGAGCCCTTCGCCGAGCTGGGCGCCGAGGTCGTCGTCGGCGATCTGCGGGACGCCGAGGTGCTCGGCAAGGCGGTCGCCGGGGTGGACGCGGTCGTCAATGTCGCGGCGTCCTTCCGCGGGGTGCCGGACGAGGAGGCGTGGGCGGTCAACCGGGACGCGGCCGTGGAGCTGGGGCGTGCCGCACAGGCTGCCGGTGTGCAGAGGTTCGTGCAGGTCAGCACGGGGCTGGTGTACGGCGTCGGACGGGGGCGCCCGCTCACCGAGGACGACGAGAGCCGGCCCGGCGGGGCGATGTGGGGTGCCTATCCCGAGTCCAAGGCGCAGGCCGAGCGGGAGCTGCTCGCGCTGGAGGGTCTGGACGTGCGCGTCGGCCGGCTTCCCTTCGTCTACGGGGAGGGCGATCCGCATCTGGCCCAGTCCCTGATGTGGGCGGGTGCCTGGGCGGCGGGCCAGCGGTTGCACATGGGGCATCACGTGGACGTTGCGCAAGGGCTGCTGCGGATCCTGCATGCGCCGGGGATCGGGGGCCGGGTTTACAACATCGCTGACGATGCGCCCGTCACGGCGGTTGAGCTGCATCAGGTGAACGGGGTGGAGGTTCCTGAGGAGCTGTATGCCCGTACCGATCCCGATCCGTGGCTGGTGATCATGTCCACGGAACGGATTCGGCGGGAGCTGGGGTATCGGCCGGTGTTTCCGAGTGTTTATGCGGCTCGGGACGCAGGGGCGCTCTAAGGGGGTGCCGCGATGGGTGGTTGGGCGGCTGCGGGTTTGATGTGGCTGGTCGCGCAGTTCCCCGCGCCCCTTAGCGGCGCTGCCCGACCGCGGCTGAATCAGTCCACCCCTCTGATCCGGCCCACCAGTACCGCCCCCGCCAGCCCGATCACCGCCGCCACCCCGTACAGCACCCGGTAGCCGCCCAAGTGCGTCACGATCGGGGCGGCCAGGGCGGGGGCCGCGACCTGGGGTAAGGCGTTGGCCACGTTGATGAGGCCGAGGTCCTTGCCTCGGTCCCGTGCCTGCGGCAGGACGTCCGTCATCAGGGCGAAGTCGACCGACATGAAGACTCCGAGGCCCACGCCCAGCAGGGCCGCGACGACGATCGCGCTCGGCCAGGTCTGCCAGGCGGCCAGGAGGGCGGTGGCCGCGGCCATCAGTACGCCGGACCAGCGCACGAAGGGCTTGCGGCGGCCCACGCGGTCCGACCAGGCGCCGCCGACCACGACCGTGGCCAGCAGGGTCACGCTGTTCACGGCGGTGAGGATCAGGACGCCGGACTCGGGGTCGTCGTGGTGCAGGCGGTCCCGTAGGTAGTAGAGCAGGTAGAGGATCACCAGGGCGTTGCTGAGGTTGATCAGGAAGCGGGTCAGCCAGGCCCAGCCGAAGTCCGGGTAGCGGCGCGGACTCAGCCAGAAGCCCTTGAGGAAGGCCTTCGGGGACCAGGCCGGCCGGTCCGTGACCGCCAGCCTGAGATCCCCGTATCGCAGGACGTACGGCAGCACACCCGCCAGCGTGAAAAGCGCGCACGCCGCATAGCCCGCCGCGATCCCGCCCGCCGCCGTCGCCAGTCCCGTCCCGACCACCGCGCCCAGGATCTGCGCCGCTCCCAACCACCCGCCCACCGAACCGCGTTGCAGCCGGGGCACCCGGTCCGGCACCGCTGCCGTGACCGCCGCGAAGGACGCGTTCAGGGTGAGCTGGACCAGACACCAGCCCACCGCCATGGTCCACAGCCCGCCCGCGCCCGCGAGCAGCAGCAACGACAGCGCACCGCCCGCAGCCCCCGCCACGATCCACGGCGTACGGCGACCCCGAGGGGCCGTGGTCCGGTCCGACAGCGCGCCGAAGAACGGGTTGGCCGCCAGCGACACCACCGCGCCCACGCCGGTCACCCACGCCAGCAGCGTCTCCTTCGACATGCCCGTGCCGGGCGCGAAGTCCTCCGCCTGCCGGGCCAGCAGGATCTGCAGCGGGCCGTACCAGCCCACCCAGATCGCCACGTTGGCCAGCGACAGGGCCGACATCCAGCCCCGGCCGACCCTCCCCCAGTTCTCGAATTCGCTCAAACCGGGGGGACCCCCATGCCGGGCTCCGCGAGGGCGACCCCGCTCATCTCTGGGCCCGCAGCACATCCCGGAACCAGGCGTACGACGCCTTCGGGGTCCTGGCGAGGGTCTCGAAGTCCACGTGGACCAGCCCGAAGCGCCGCGCGTACCCCTCCGCCCACTCGAAGTTGTCCAGCAGCGACCACACGAAGTAGCCGCGTACGTCCACGCCCGCCTCCACCGCCCGGTGCAGCGCGCGCACATGAGCGTCCAGGTAGGCGATCCGGTCCTGGTCGTCGATCCCCTCGTACGAGCAGCCGTTCTCGGTGATCACGACGGGCGGGAGCCGGTCGCCGTAGCGCTCGTGGAAGCCGGTGAGCAGCTCGGGCAGGCCCTCCGGGACCACCGGCCAGCCGAAGTCGGTGACCGGGACGCCGTCGATCTCGTGGACGGAGAAGGGGAGTTCGGCCGGGATCGTCAGCCCGCCGAACTCGATGTCGGTGCCCTGCGGGGCGCCCACCCGCGTTGGCGAGTAGTAGTTGACGCCGTAGAAGTCCAGCGGCTCACCGATGACCTTGAGGTCGGCGGAGACCGGCCCTGGCATCAACTCGCCGATTCCCTCGGGGTATTCGCCGCGCAGGACCGGGTCGGCGAAGAGGCGGTTGAGCAGCAGGTCGTAGAAGTCGGCGGCCTCCAGGTCCGCCTGGTCGCGGGAGGCCGGCCAGGTCGGGCCGTGCGAGTTGGCGATGCCGATGTCGGTGGCGCCCGAGGCGCGCAGGGCTTGTACGGCCAGGCCGTGGGCCAGGAGTTGGTGGTGGGCGGCGGGCAGCGCGTCGAACATCAGCTGCTTGCCCGGTGCGTGGGCGCCGATCGCATGGCCGAACAGGGTGTGTTCGGCGGGCTCGTTGAGGGTGATCCACTTCGAGACGCGGTCGCCCAGGCGGTCGGCCACCGTCGACACGTACTCCGCGAAGTGCGCGGCCGTGTCGCGCTTCAGCCAGTCGAGGGACACCGGCAGGTCCCAGTGGAAGAGGGTGGGGACGGGACGTACGCCCGCCGCGCACAGCTCGTCGACCAGACGGTCGTAGAAGGCCAGTCCGCCGTCGGACCGGACCCGCGGCCAGGAGATCGAGAAGCGGTACGCGTCCACCCCGAGCTCGGCCAAGAGCGCCACGTCCTCGCGGTAGCGGTGGTAGTGGTCGCAGGCCACCGCCGCCGTCGAGCCGTCCTTCACCCGCCCCGGTTCGGCCGTGAAGGCGTCCCAGACGGAGGGTTCGCGTCGGTCGGCCGCGCCCTCGATCTGGTGCGCGGACGTCGAGACGCCCCACAGGAAGCCGGAGGGGAACTGAGGTATCGGATCGGTCGCCATGCGCCGGATCATCCGTACCGCCGGTAACGGAAGTCAACGGGCAGGCGTGAACAAGCAGTTACGCGCCCTTCCCCGACCGGTTACGCGCCTTCCTTCAGGACGCGTGAGATCAGTTTCCGCTGCTCGTCCGTGAGCCGGGGATCCGAGCAGTACACCGTCTTGCCGTCCACGGTGATCTGGTAGCTGAAGCCGTCCGGAACCCCGACGGGGGGCACGCCCCGGCCGGACGCGACCGCGCTCTCGGCCAGGGAGTGCCACTCCTGGGCATCGGGCCGCCCCGAGGTCTCCACCTCGGCGTGCCGGTCGATGCCCGCGAATCCGCCTGTGCGTCGCACCTGAATACGCATGGATCCTGTCTAGTACGGAACTAGAGGGTGCGCACCCCGACCTGCTCCCAGGCCTTGAGTACGGCCTGAATCTCCTCGCCGCTGTCGCCGTACCGTGCCTTCGCGGCGGCGACCGTCAGCGTGGCGAAGTCGACGAAGAGGGCCTGTTCCTTCAGCTCGCCCCCGGTCAGCACGTCGTACCAGATCTGCCCGGCCCGCTCCCAGGCGTGACCGCCGAGCGCGGTCGCGGCGAGGTAGAAGGCGTGGTTGGGGATGCCGGAGTTGATGTGCACGCCGCCGTTGTCGCGGCCGGTGCGGACGTAGCCGTCCATCGTGCCGGGCTGCGGGTCCTTGCCGAGGACGTCGTCGTCGTACGCCGTACCCGGCTCCTTCATGGAGCGCAGCGCCTTGCCGGTCACGCGCGGGGCGAGCAGGCCCGCGCCGATCAGCCAGTCCGCCTCGGCGGCGGTCTGGCCGAGGGTGTACTGCTTGATCAGTGAGCCGAAGACGTCGGACATCGACTCGTTCAGGGCGCCCGGCTGGCCGAAGTAGGTCAGGTTCGCCGTGTACTGGGTGACGCCGTGGGCCAGCTCATGGCCGATGACGTCGATCGGGATGGTGAAGTCGAGGAAGATCTCGCCGTCGCCGTCGCCGAACACCATCTGCTCGCCGTTCCAGAAGGCGTTGCCGTAGTCCTCGTCGTAGTGCACGGTCGCGTCGAGCGGCAGTCCGTCGCCGTCGATCGAGTCGCGCCCGTACGCCTTGAGGAACAGCTCGAACGTCGCGCCCAGGCCCGCGTAGGCGCGGTTGACGGTGGCGTCCTTGCCGGGCTCGTCGCCCTCGCCGCGGACCTTCTTGCCGGGCAGGTCGGTCTTGTGCTCGGCGTCGTAGATCGTGCGGTGCGGTTTGCCTGCGGCGGCTTGGGCGGGCGGGGTGACGGTGGGTGCGCCGAGGACCGTGGTCAGGCGGCGGTGGGTGCGCTGGTAGGCGTCGCGCTCGAGGGTCTTGCGAGCGGGGCCGGCCAGCGCGGGGTCCTCGGCCTGGGCGAGCTTGTCGAGGATGTGGGGTGGTACGACGGTGCAGAAGACGGGCGTGTAGCCCCCGTTTGTCGTCATGTGCGGCACGATGGCACTGCGTTAGCTGGCTGTCACTATCGGCAACCATGATTGGTGAAATGTGGGGATGTTTGGGGCGTAGGCTGGTTGCGCTGTGTTATTGGCTGCGGGTCGGTGGGGGCTTGTCGCGCAGTTCCCCGCGCCCCTGTGGGGCGCGTTCTAGTCCCGCATATTGATACAGAGACCTGCATCCGGGAACGGTCCGCTAGCATGCTGCGCATCATGCGTTTCGGGCTGCTCCTCCTTAGCTGCCGCGGCGAGGGCCTGTAGTACAGGTCGACTCCCTCCCCGCGGAGCTTGGTGTTGCGTCGTCGGCCGTCCTTCCGGACATCCTGAGGAGCCCCGCACCATGGCAAATCGCCAGCAGCCCAGTTCTATGCCGATTCAGAAGTACGGCCGGTACGAGCAGGTCGACATTCCCGACCGCACCTGGCCCGAGAAGCGGATCACCACCGCCCCCCGCTGGCTCTCCACCGACCTGCGTGACGGCAACCAGGCGCTGATCGACCCCATGTCGCCCGTGCGCAAGCGCGCGATGTTCGACCTGCTGGTCAAGATGGGCTACAAGGAGATCGAGGTCGGGTTCCCGGCCTCCGGTCAGACCGACTTCGACTTCGTGCGCTCCATCGTCGAGGAAGAGGGCGCGATCCCCGACGACGTCACCATCTCCGTACTGACCCAGGCCCGCGAGGACCTGATCGAGCGGACGGTGGAGTCCATCAAGGGCGCCAAGCGCGCCACCGTGCACCTCTACAACGCCACCGCCCCGGTCTTCCGGCGGGTCGTCTTCCGCGGCTCCAAGGACGACATCAAGCAGATCGCCGTCGACGGCACGCGGCTGGTGATGGAGTACGCGGAGAAGCTGCTGGGGCCGGAGACCGAGTTCGGGTACCAGTACAGCCCGGAGATCTTCACCGACACGGAGCTGGACTTCGCGCTGGAGGTCTGCGAGGCGGTGATGGATGTGTGGCAGCCCGGTCCGGGGCGCGAGATCATCCTCAACCTGCCGGCGACCGTGGAGCGCTCCACGCCGTCCACGCACGCGGACCGCTTCGAGTGGATGGGCCGTAACCTCTCGCGTCGCGAGCACGTCTGCCTGTCCATTCACCCGCACAACGACCGCGGTACGGCGGTGGCGGCGGCCGAACTGGCGCTGATGGCCGGCGCCGACCGCGTCGAGGGCTGCCTGTTCGGACAGGGCGAGCGCACCGGCAACGTCGACCTGGTCACGCTGGGCATGAACCTGTTCTCGCAGGGCGTCGACCCGCAGATCGACTTCTCCGACATCGACGAGATCCGTCGTACGTGGGAGTACTGCAACCAGATGCAGGTCCACCCGCGCCACCCGTACGTGGGCGACCTGGTCTACACGTCCTTCTCCGGCTCCCACCAGGACGCCATCAAGAAGGGCTTCGACGCGATGGAGGCCGAGGCGGCCGCGAAGGGTGTCACCGTCGATGACATCGAGTGGGCCGTGCCGTACCTGCCGATCGACCCGAAGGACGTCGGGCGGTCGTACGAGGCGGTCATCCGCGTCAACTCGCAGTCCGGCAAGGGCGGGCTGGCGTACGTCCTGAAGAACGAGCACAAGCTGGACCTGCCGCGCCGGATGCAGATCGAGTTCTCGAAGATCATCCAGGCGAAAACGGACGCCGAGGGCGGCGAGGTCACGCCGAAGGACATCTGGACGGTCTTCCAGGACGAGTACCTGCCGAACCCCGGGAATCCGTGGGGTCGGATCCAGGTCAAGAACGGCCAGTCGACGACCGACACGGACGGTGTGGACACGCTCCATGTCGAGGCGGAGGTGGACGGCGTCGAGACGACGCTGGTCGGCACGGGCAACGGGCCGATCTCGGCCTTCTTCCACGCGCTGCAGGGCATCGGCATCGATGCGCGGCTGCTGGACTATCAGGAGCACACGATGAGCGAGGGGGCGTCCGCGCAGGCCGCGTCGTACATCGAGGTGGCGATCGAGGACAAGGTTCTGTGGGGGATCGGGATCGATGCGAATACGACTCGGGCGTCGCTGAAGGCCGTTGTCTCCGCCGTCAACCGGGCGGGTCGTTGACGGGGTTGCTGTTGTTGAGCGGCTGACTCGCCGTCGTGGCTTGTCGCGCAGTTCCCCGCGCCCCTATCGGGGCGCGGGGGCTGTCGTTTTCCGGCCAATCCCTGTGCAGGTCACGGGTGGGTCTCGTCCGGGGTGCTGACTCTGGCTCGACAATGTGGCTAACATCACGCGAGCGCGGCGATGTTGCCGTGGGGTTACGGAGGTGCGACGTGCTGCCAGGACGGGGACGAGACGGCCGTGCTGCCAGGCGTGCGCGCATTCTGGGCACCTGTACCTCGTGGCGTGCCGTCGGGGACGGCGAGTTCTTCTGTCCGGGGTGTGGGGGAGACCGGAACTATCAGCGGCTGACCGGGCGTCGCCGGTTCACGATGCTGGGTGTGCCCGTGCTGCCGAGGGGTGAGTCGGGGCCGGTCGTGGAGTGTGCGGCGTGCCAGCGGCACTTCGGCACCGATGTGCTGGATCACCCGACGACCACGCGGTTCTCCGCGATGCTCCGCGACGCCGTGCACACCGTCGCCCTCGCGGTCCTCGCCGCGGGCGGCACGTGCAGTCGTACGTCGCTTGAGGCGGCGGCGACCGAGGTGCGGGCCGCCGGGTTCGACGAGTGCACGGAGGACCAGCTGAACGCTCTCGTGGAGGCGCTGGCCGCGGACACAGGCCGGGTCTACGGGGAGCCGTGCGGGGCGGGCCTGGCCATAGAGCTGCACGAGGCTCTCGATCCGCTGGCCCCGCACCTCGCGGCGGCGGGCCGGGAGTCGATCCTGCTGCAGGGCGCGCGGATCGCGCTCGCGGACGGGCCGTACACGCCGGCCGAGCGGGACGTGCTCAGCACGGTAGGGGCGGCGCTCACGATCTGCGGGGACGATGTGAGCCGGTTGCTGGCGGCGGCGCGTACACCGTCGTAGCCGTACTCCCCGGGGAGTAACGCGGCCCACGTGACGCCCCTGGCAGTACCCCTCAACTCGCCCTCACGCGCGACGAATCGCCCCCCTCCCGCCGGGAGTCTGGAGAACGACCCAGACACCCCGACCGGAGGGAGGCCCGTCATATGGGGGCCGCAAAGACATCCGTACGGCGACGAGCCGTGCCCTGGCTGGTACTCGGGCTGTGGATCGCCGTACTGGTGATCGCCTCGCCGTTCGCCGCGAAACTCGCCGACGTCCAGCGTGACGGCGCCGTCGACTATCTGCCGGCCAGTGCCGACTCCACCCAGGCCGCCAAGATCGAGGAGCGGCTGCCCGGTGGTGAGGCCACCGAAATGGTCGTCGTCTACCACCGCGACGGCGGACTGACCGCCGCCGACAAGGCCACCGCCGCCGGCCAGATCGACCGGATCGCGGGCGCGCACACCCTGACCGACGAACCGGCCGGAGTGCCGTCCAAGGACGGCACCACCCTGATCTACCCGGTGTCCAGCACCGAGCCCGGCGCGGACGAGAAGGCCCGGGAGGAGATGGTCCTCGACGTACGGGACATCGCGCAGGGCAGCGACGGGCTGAGCGTCGACGTCGGCGGTCCGGAGGCGCTCGACACGGACGCCTCCGAGGTCTACGACTCGCTCGACGGACCGCTGCTCTACACCGCCCTCGCGGTCGTCGCGCTGCTGCTGATCCTCATCTACCGCAGCCCGTTCCTGTGGCTGCTGCCGCTCCTCGTCGCCGGTCTGGCCGACTATCTGTCGATGGGCCTCGCCTACGGGCTCAACCGGTGGTTCGGGACGCCCGTGTCCGGCCAGAGTTCCGGCATCATGACGATCCTCGTGATCGGCGCGGGGACCGACTACGCGTTGCTGCTCGTCGCCCGGTACCGGGAGGAACTGCGGCGCATCGAGCGGCCGTACGACGCCATGATGGCCGCCCTGCGCGGCTGCGGGCCCGCCGTGCTCGCCTCCTCGGGCACCGTCGCCGCCGGACTGCTGTGCCTGCTCGCCGCCGACCTCAACTCCAGCCGGGGCATGGGACCGCTCGGCGCCCTCGGCGTGCTGTGCGCTCTGGTGGCCATGCTGACCCTGCTGCCCGCGCTGCTGGTGCTGCTGGGCCGGCGGGTGTTCTGGCCGCTGGTGCCGCGCTACGGCAGTACACCCAAGGTCCGCCGGTCGCTGTTCTCCGCGATGGGCAGCTCCGCCGGGCGACGCCCGCTGACCGTGCTCGCCTGTGGCGCGATCCTGCTCGGGGCGCTCGCGCTGGGCACACTGAACCTGCCCGGCACCATCAAGCAGGAGGACTCCTTCACCAACAAGCCCGAAGCCGTGGCCGCCATGGAGACCGTGGTCAAGGCCTACCCCGAGCAGGGCACGCAGCCCATCAGCGTCATCGCGCCCACCGACCGCGCCGACGCCGCCCTGGCCGACATCCGCGACACGGCCGGCGTGGAGAGCGCCGAACGTGAACGCAGCGGCGACGGCTGGACCGAGATCTCCGTACTCGCCGCCGCCCCGCCGGAGTCCCCGGGCGAGACCCGCACCATCAAGGATCTGCGCGACCGGCTCGACGGCTCCTACGTCGGCGGAGTGAGCGCCGAGCAGATCGACCTGAAGTCCACCAACGCGAGCGACACGAAGGTCGTCGTGCCGCTCGTCCTCGCCTCCGTACTGCTGATCCTGATCGCGCTGCTGCGCAGCATCGTCGCGCCGCTGCTGCTGGTGGCCGCCGTGGTCGCGGTGTGGGGCGCGGCGCTCGGCATCGGCGGGCTGGTCTTCGGGCCGGTGTTCGGCTTCGAGGGCACCGACCCCGGACTCGGGCTGCTGTCCTTCGTGTTCCTCGTCGCCCTCGGTGTCGACTACGGCATCTTCCTGATGCACCGGATGCGGGAGGAGGCGCTGAAGGGCGCCGAGCCCGTGGCGGCCGCCCTCACCGCGCTGCGGACGACGGGCGGGGTCATCGCCTCCGCGGGACTGGTCCTCGCGGCCACCTTCGCGGTGCTCATCAACATGCCGCTCGTCCAACTCGCCGAGCTGGGCTTCGTCATCGCGGTGGGCGTCCTGCTCGACACCTTCCTCGTCCGCACCTACCTGGTCACCAGCGCGAGCGTCGCGCTGCGCCGCAAGGTGTGGTGGCCGGGCCGCCTGTCCCGCGAGCCCGAACCGCCGGTGCCGCCGAAGGAACCCGAGCGGGTGACCGCGTCCGCCCACTGACCCGAAAGGCGCCCCTCCCTCCCGGAGGGGCGCCCTCCGCACGGAAGATGACCCTGTGCAGACATCCACCACCACGGCATCTCCCCGTCTCGGCGAGCGGGTCATGGCGGCGATCAACCGCGACCCCCGCACCGCCCCGCACGGCATGCGCAACGACGCGCTGCTGGCCGGGGCGCTCGCCGTCGTCGCCACGGCCCTCGCCCTGCTCGTCGAAGACGGGCTGCGGCCCGACGCGCTCGGCTGGACCCTGCTGCTCGCCGCGCATGTGCCGCTCGTGTGGCGGCGCCGCCACCCCGTGCGGGTGCTGCTCGTGGCGCTGGCCTGCATCGCTCCGTACCACGCCCTCGACAACAACCACTCCGCGCCCATTCCGGCGACCATGGTGGTGCTCTACACGATCGCGGCGACCGGCACGGTCCGCCGTAGTCTGTTCACCGGCACCGCGATCCTCGGCGTGACGCTGATCATCAACGCCCTCACCAACCCCGACGGGGTGGTGGAGCTCCTGCGGATCTCCGGCTGGGTCATCGCTTTCCTCTTCTGCGGCATGAACGTCCGCTACTACCGCCAGTACGTCGCCACCATCGTCGAACGCGCGGTACGCGCCGAACGCACCCGGGAGGAGGAGGCCCGCCGCGCCGTCGCCGAGGAGCGCCTCCGGATCGCCCGGGACCTGCACGACCTGCTCGCGCACAGCATCACTCTCATCGGCGTGCAGACCTCCGTCGCCGCGCACGTCCTCGCCGCCGACCCTGAGCGCCTGGACCGGGAGACGGTCGCCAAGGCCCTCGACGACATCGCCGAGACCTGCCGTACGGCACGCGGCGAGGTGCGCACCACCCTGGAGGTGCTGCGCGAGCACGGCTCGGTCGACGCGCGCGGCCCGCTGCCCGGCATCGACGGGCTCCCCGACCTGGTGGAGGCCGCCCGGCGCTCGGGCGCGAAGGTCCAGCAGACGGTGGCGATACGGCACGCCCCGCCCGCCGTCGGCGCCGCCGCCTACCGCATCGTCCAGGAGGCGCTCACCAACGCCGTACGGCACGCGGGACCCGAACCGGCCGTCGCCGTCGACCTGCACGAGAAGGACGGCGCCCTGCACCTCGCCGTCACCGACGACGGCACCGGGCCCACCCCCGGGAAGTCACCGGGCTTCGGGCTCGTCGGAATGCGCGAACGCGCCCGCAGCGTGGGCGGCACACTCGACGCCGGGCCGCGCGACCGGGGCGGCTTCCAGGTGACCGCCGTACTTCCGCTGGGAGGAGCCACGTGACCATCCGCGTCCTGCTCGCCGACGACCAGACCCTCGTCCGGGCCGCGTTCGCCATGCTCGTCGAGTCCGCGCCGGACATGGAGGTCGTGGGACAGGCCGCGACCGGCCGCGAGGCACTGGAACTGGCCCGCACCGAACGCGCCGACCTGGTGGTGATGGACATCCGCATGCCCGACCTGGACGGCATCGAGGCGACACGGCAGATCGCCGCCGAGGAGGACCTGGCCGGCGTCAAGGTCCTCGTCCTCACCACCTACGACACCGACGAGTACGTCATCGAGGCGCTGCGGGCCGGCGCCTCCGGGTTCCTCGTGAAGGACACCCGTCCGGCCGAACTGCTGGACGCGATCCGCACGGTGGCGGCCGGGGAGGCGCTGCTGTCGCCGGGACCGACGGCACGGCTGATCGAGCGACTTCTGCGCAGCCCTTCGGCTCCACCGGCGGCGGGCGGGCCCGAATCCCTGTCCGAACGGGAGCGCGGGGTGCTCACCCTGGTGGCGCGCGGGCTCAACAACACCGAGATCGCCGAGACCTTGGGGCTGAGCCCGCTGACGGCGAAGACGCACGTCAGCCGCATCATGGGGAAGCTGGGGGCGAGGGACCGGGCGCAATTGGTCATCGTGGCGTACGAGTCGGGGATGGTCACACCGGGGACCATGTGACGGACCGCATCCGACGATCCGTCAGGGAGAGGGATGAGACTCCTGATCCGCACCCTCCTCGTCACCGCCGTACTCCTCAGTCCCCTGGCCGCTCCCACGGCCACCGCCTCGGCAGCCGCCTGCACCACCTCACTGCCGTACGTCTCCGGAAAGGGCGGCTACGACACCTACCGCATCCCCGCCACCGTCAGGACCGGCGAGGGCACGATCCTCGCCTTCGCCGAGGGCCGGCGCGACGGCGCCGGCGACACCGGCAACATCGATGTCGTCCTGCGCCGCTCCGGCGACGGCGGCTGCACCTGGGGTCCGCTCCAGGTCGTCGCGGCCGGCGGCGGGAACACCCGGGGCAACCCGGCACCCGTGTACGACCCGCGCGCCCAGGCGGTCATCCTGCTCACCTCCTACAACAGCGGCGATGTGACGGAAAGTCAGATCATGCGCGGCGAGGTCACGCCCCAGCAGAGCCGCCGGGTCTTCGTGCAGCGCAGCTGGGACGACGGCCGCACCTTCACGTCCCCGCGCGACATCACCACCCGCGTCAAGCCGCGGAACTGGCGCTGGTACGCGACCGGCCCCGGCCACGCCGTCGCCCTGAGCCGCGGCCCGCACGCCGGACGCCTGGTGGTCCCCGCCAACCACTCCACGGCCCCGCCCGCCGGCTCCGCCGACACCGGCCAGGAGCCCAAGTACTACGGCGGCCACGCCCTCTACAGCGACAACGGCGGCCAGACCTGGAACCTGGGCTTCGTCGACGCCACCTACAACGGCTACAACAACGCCAACGAATCCACCGCAACCCAGCTCACCGACGGCCGCCTCTACTTCAACTCCCGCGACCACAACGGCACGAGCCCCGGCAACCGCCTCGACAGCTATTCGAGCAGCGGCGCACGGAAGCTGGACCGCCCCTACCGCGTGCAGCCCACCCTCGACGACGTGCCCGTGGTGGAGGCCGCCGTCCTCCAGGTCCAGTCGGGCCCGCTGCTGTTCTCCGGCCCGTCCGTGCCCACCGCCCGGCGGTCCATGGCGATCTGGCGCAGCAAGGACGCCGGGAAGACATTCAAGAAGGTCCGCACCCTGGACGGCCGCCGGGCCGCCTACTCCGACCTGGTCCAGGTGAACCGGAACACGGTCGGGATCCTGTACGAGACGGGGACGAGCGGGACGTACGAGACGATCGAGTTCCGTCGGCTTCCGGTCAGCGGGCTCTAGACCGATTGGGCAACTTGCCTGTCGCTGTTGCCCATTGGAAGTGGAACTCTGAGCTATATCTGAGGTGACTCTGCTCTCTTTTGTCGTTATTGGGCAAAAGCTGACAGAAGAAAAATCGGCAGGATGTCAATAGCCTCAGAGTTCCACCACGGCCCCAGTGGGCCCGGTGCCCCCATGTCGCCCCACAGAGTGCGTCGTTGGAGCAAAACCATGTCTCACGCTCAATTACCCGGCTCTCCCCCAACCGCTGAGCGCTACCGGGCTCGCTTGCTCCGCCACGCGTACCGGCTCACCTCCGGAGACCGGCACCGCGCCGAGGACATCGTGCAGGAAACGATGTTGCGGGCCTGGCTGGCCGCCGCCGACCTCGACCGGTACGACGAGGACCGCCGGATCGCCTGGCTCTACCGCGTAGCCCGCAATCTGGCGGTCGATGCCCGCCGACGCGACCGGGCCGTCCCGGTCGGCGTGATCCCGGACGACATCGTGCACCGGCCGGACAGCGCCGGCGACCTGGCCGACAGCGTCGCCGACCGTCAGATCGTCCGGCTGGCCCTGGCGGGACTGTCGCCCGAGCATCGCGAGGTGCTGTTCCACATCCACGTGCGCGACCACACCCGGGCGCAGGCCGCGCGGACCATCGGGGTCCCGCAGGGCACCGTCAAGTCACGCAACCACTATGCCCTGTTGGCGCTACGAGACCAGATCCAGGCGGCATGAGGAACACCGACCCCTTCGTCTTCTTCCGGCAGCACAGCGACACCATCTACCGGGTGCTCGGCATCTTGGGGGCGCTGCTGCTGGTCTACCTGCTGCTGCGCGTGTGGGCGATGCGCTGGGGCGGCTGGCGCGCGGCCTGGGCGCGGCTGCGCCGTGAAGTGGCCGTCACGCGGTACGCGTTCACCGCGCCCTTGCGCGCCTGGTACCGCCACCGGAGCAGTCTGCGGCTGCTCGTACGGCAGTTGGGCGCCCCCGCGACCTGGCGGGACGCGGAACGGGCCCTGGCCGCGGCCCGGTCGGCCGCCACGCCGGCCCGGCCGTACGCCGCGCTGGTGGCCTCCGACTCGGTCGCCGTGCTCCTCGCCGGGACCGAACTCCCGCGGCCCGACCCCGACGGGGCGTGGTGGACGGAGCCGGACCAGCCGGAGCGATGGCTCGTGGCCCGCGCGGACCTGCCCTCGGTGACACCGGAGGCGGCCGACGTCCGTCCGATCATCGTCGCCGTCGGTGAGGCGGACCGGTCGGTGGCCTTCCTCGACCTCGCCGTCGGCCCGCCCGTGCTCTCCGTCACCGGGCACGACCGGGCGGCCACGGCCCTGGTCCAGGCGGTCGCCGCGCAGCTCGACGTACGGCTGCCGAGCCCGCTGGTCGTCGTCGCCGAGGGCGTGCACCGGGACTACGCGGGCCCCCCGGTGCGGTCCGCGTACCGGACCGCCCGGGAGACTCCGCCCCGGCTCGGTATCGCGCCCGTGCTGATCGCGGCCGAGCTGCCGGACCCGCTGCCCCCGGAGTTCGCCGCGCCGCCCGGGGACGACCCCACGGTCCGGGCCGTGGTCCTGGGCCCCGGCCGGGCCTACGTCCGCTCGCTGCTGACCGACCGGCACGGCAGGGTGGCCGTCGCCGGGACCCCGCTGCTGGCCCGCTGCGGCCCGCTGGGCCGCGCCGTGGCCAAGGTGCTGCCCTCGATCCCGCCCGTCCTGCCGCCCGCCCCGGCCGCCGAGGCCTCGACCGGACTGTCCGGCCGCCACGCGCGCGACCTGTTCGAAGAAGAGGAAGACCAAGGCGTGGGGGAGGCGCCGAAGGCGTCCCGCAGTACGCCCGACGAGTCCGCCACCTCCCTGCACACGACCGGCGAGGCCCCACTCCCCGGCACCTCCCGCGCGGCTGCCCCCCACCCGGAGCCCGCCACCCCGCCCACCGGCACCACGTCCACGCCCAGCTGACCCCGTCCGCGCGGCCTGTCTCCGTCCGGAGCCGGCCCCTCGTCCACGCACAGTCGACCCCGTCCGCTCGGCCGGCCCCCGTCGGGAGCCGGCCCCTCGTCCACGCACAGCTGCCCCCGTCCGCACGGCCGGCCCCCGTCCGGCCCCGCCCGTCGGCACCACGTCCACGCAAGCTGACCCCTCGCGCACCGGTTGGACCCACGTTGAATCTCATCCTCACCACCGCCGACCCGGCCGGGCGCCGGGTGGACCATCTGTTGGATCTGCCTGAGGGCGCCACGGTCGGTGACCTCGGTGCCGCTCTGGAGGCCGGGCCGCTGTATCTGGGTGACCGGCTGCTCGGCCCCGATCTGCCCATCGGTGCCAGCGGCATCCGTGAGGGTGTCGTGGTCGGCCTGGGCGCCCCCGTGCCGGCCCGCACCGCCGCCCGCGCCTGGGAACCGCCGTCCTGCGACCCGGAGTTGGTGGAGATCCGGCATGTGAGCGGGCCCGGCGCCGGACGGTCCTGGCGGCTGGGGCCCGGCAGTCACGAAGCCGGCACCGACCGGGGCTGCGCCCTGCGGCTGGACGGCGGGGGCGCGCCCGAGCAGGGCGTGTGGATCACCGTGGGCACGGACGGCACGGTGACCTACCGGCTGCCCGGCGACGCCGACCAGGACCGCTGCGGGCTGCGCAGCCTGACCCCGCCGCCGCCCGTCGACCCGGAGACCGGGACCCCGCTGACCGCCGAGGAACCGGCGGGCCCGCAGGACGGCGGCCCCGGCGGCCACACCCCGCAGCCCGCCCGGCCGGGTCCGGACGGTCTGCCGCAACCGCCCTCGCCGCCCCCGGTCGGCTGGCTTCCGCCGCCGGACGACGGCTCGCAGGACTGGCCCGCCTACGCCGACCTGTCGCTCGGTGACCATCTGCTGCGGCTGAGCCCGCTGTTCGACCCGGACGCGGCCGTCAACCCCTCGGCCGACGGGCTGGCCATCGAGTACAACCGGCCGCCGCGCATCGCCCCGCACCTGGACAGCGAGCAGATCCGGATGCAGGGTCCGCCCGGCGAACGCGGCTCACGGCCGTTCCCTGTGCTGATGATGCTGATGCCGCTGGTCATGGGCCTCGTCCTGATGAGCCTGTTCCGCTCCTTCTACTTCATCATCTTCATCTTCTTCACGCCGATGATGGCGGTCAGCAACTGGATCATGGGCCGCCGTACCGGGCGCAAACAGCAGGAGGAGGCACTGCGCATCTACCGGCTGCGCCGCGCCTCCCTGGAGCTGGAGATGCGCGACGCGACCGTGGCGGAACGGCAGTTGCGCAACATCACCTTCCCCGACCCGGCCACCGTCCTGCTCACCGCCACCGGCCCCGGCAGCCTGCTGTGGCAGCGCCGCCGCCGCGACCCCGACCACCTCACCCTCAGGCTCGGCACGGTCACCCGCCCGTCCCTCAAGCGCATCGACGACCAGGCCCGCGAGTCCAACCACCGCCAGGTGCACTGGCGCCTGGCCGACGTGCCGTTCGGCGTCGAACTGGCCGACTTCGGCGTCGTGGGCCTGTCCGGTGCCGGCGAGACCCCTCGTACGGTGGCCTGCTGGGCCGTCGCGCAGGCCGCGGTCCTGCACAGTCCCCGGGACCTGCGGATCGTCGTCCTCACCGACGACGCGCACGCGGACGCCTGGAACTGGGTGCGCTGGCTGCCGCACCTGCGGCCCGACCGCCGCGGCTCGGTCATCGCGCTCGGCAACGACCCGGAGAGCACGGCCCACCGCGTCAGCGAACTGATCGCCGACATCCAGGCCAGGACGTCCGCCGCCGGCTCCGCGCTGGGCCACACCCTGCTGCGCGAACCGGATGTGCTGGTCGTCCTCGACGGTGCCCGCCGGCTGCGGGACGTGCCCGGCGTCGTCCAGCTGCTGACCGGCGGACCCGGTGTGCGGATCTTCAGTCTGTGCGTGGACGAACGCGAACGGCTGCTGCCCGAGGAGTGCACCGCCGTCATCACGACGGAGGGCAACCGGCTGACCGTACGGGCGTCCGGGGTGCCCTCCGTGGAGGACATCCGGGCCGACCTGGTCGGCGCCGACTGGTGCGAGGAGGTCGCCCGCGCTCTCGCGCCCGTGCGGGACGTCACGGTCGACAGCGACTCCGGGCTGCCCTCCGACGTACGGCTGCTGCCGCTGCTCGGCCAGGAACCGCCCGACCCGGCCGCGATAGCGGCGAGCTGGGCCCGACGGCCCGCCTCCACCGCGTTCACGCTCGGCGCCGGATACGAGGGCGAGCTCCGCCTCGACCTGGTCAGGGACGGGCCGCACGGGCTGATCGGCGGCACCACCGGCTCCGGCAAGTCCGAGCTGCTGCAGACCATGATCGCCTCACTGGCCGTCGTCAACCGGCCCGACGAACTGGCCTTCGTGCTGGTCGACTACAAGGGCGGCAGCGCCTTCCGCGAGTGCGCCGAACTCCCGCACACCCTCGGCATGATCACCGACCTGGACGGTCATCTGGTGCAGCGGGCCCTGGCCTCGCTCGACGCCGAACTGCGCCGCCGTGAACGCGTGCTGGCCGACGTCGAGGCCAAGGACCATCCCGAGTACCGGGCCAAACGGGCCCGCGACCCGAAGCTGCCCGCGCTGCCCCGACTGCTCCTGGTCATCGACGAATTCGCCACCCTCGTACGGGAGTTGCCCGAGTTCGTGCCGGGCCTGATCAGCCTCGCCCAGCGCGGCCGCTCCCTCGGCCTGCACCTCGTCCTGGCCACCCAGCGGCCCGGTGGCTCGGTCAGCAACGAGATCAAGGCCAACACCAACCTCCGGATCGCGCTTCGGGTGACCGACCGCTCCGAGAGCCAGGACATCATCAACGCCCCGGAAGCGGCCAGCATCTCGCCCTCCACCCCGGGCCGCGCCCTCATCCGGCGCGGCTCCGGCGCCCCCACCCCGTTCCAGACGGCCTGGGTCGGCGCCGAGCGTGCCGGAGCCGCCACGCCCGAATCGGTGACGCCCTCCCGTCCGGTACGAGGGGTCGAGCTGACCTGGAACCGGCTGGGCCGCCCCGCCGACCTGGCCGCGGAGGACGAGCACGAATCCTTCGAGTACCGCACCGGCGGCGAGGAACCCGTCACCGACCTGAGCGCCCTGGTCGAGGCCGTCGGCCGGGCCGCCGAGCTCCTCGACGACTACAAGCCGCAGCGCAGCCCCTGGCTGCCCCCGCTGGCCGAGACCGTCCCCATGGAATCCCTGCCGCCCTGCCCGCCGCCCGAACCCGGTGGGCTGCCGCTGGTGCCGTACGCCCTCATGGACGTCCCGCAGCTCCAGCAACAACGGCTCGGCACGATCGACTTCGCGAGCTTCGGCCACCTCTACGTCATCGGCTCGCCCCGCTCCGGGCGCACCCAGGTCCTACGGACCGTCGCGGGCTCCGCCGCCCTCGTCATCCCCAGCTCCGACCTGCACATCTACGGCATCGACGCGGCCGGCGGCGGTCTCGCCGCCCTGGAGTCCCTGCCGCACTGCGGAGCGGTCGTCTCGCGGCACGACACGGAACGCCTGGAGCGGTTGATCTCCCGCCTGACCGCGGAGTTGACGGTCCGTCAGCGCTTGATCTCGCAGCACGGCGCCCCCGGCATCGGCGAACTGCGCGCCAAGCTCCCCAAGGACCGCCGCCCGGCCCGACTGCTGCTGCTCATCGACGGCTGGGACGCGCTCAGCGCGATGCTCGACGACTACGACGGCGGCCGGCTGTACTCCGAGGTCGTACGGCTGCTGAGGGAGGGCGCGGCGGCCGGCATCCATGTCATCGCCACCTCCGAGCGCATCCTGCTGGGCGGCCGCCTCGCCGCCCACAACGACAGCCGGTTCCTGCTCAAGCAGGCCGACCTCAGCGACTACAACATCGCAGGCATGGGCCGTGGCAAGGTTCCGGCACACATCCCGCCCGGCCGCGGCTGGCACGCCCCCAGCGGCGTCGAGGCCCAGATCGCCCTGCTGCCCGCCGAGGACGGCGCCGACCAGGGCGAGGCACTGGCCGAGATCGGCCGCCGCACCACCGCGCGCGACTCCGCGATCCCCGTCGTCCGCCGTCCCTTCCGCATCGAGGAACTCCCTTCCCTGATCGGCTTCCAGGAGGCCGTGGACCGCGTCCCGGAGTCCCAGCGCCGCCCGTTGTGGGCCCTGGTGGGCATCGGCGGCGACACCGCCGAGCCCCTCGGCTTCGACTTCGCGGCCGGCGGCGGCTCCTTCGTGGTCGCCGGGCCCCCGCGCTCGGGGCGCAGCACGACGCTCGCCTCCATGTGCGTGTCCCTGCTGATGGGCGGCACGGCCCTCGTCGTCCTCGCGCCGCGCGACTCGCAGCTGCGGCAGCTCGCCGCACACGATCTCGCCCAGGTCATCACCGACCACGACCCCTCGGCGGACGCGGTCACCCAGGCCCTGCGCGCGGTCTCCGGGAAACCGGTGGTCGTCGTCGTGGACGACGCGGACCTGCTCCTGGCGTGCGGGGCGGACAAGGTGCTCCGGCAGGTCGCCACTTCGGGGCGCGACCGACAGCAGGGCCTGCTGCTCGCCGGCCTGCCCGAGTCGATGAGCTCCCTCGGCTGGGTCGGTATGGCCCGCCGTTCGCGGCGCGGCATCCTGCTCGGGCCGAAGTCGATCGGGGAGGGCGACCTCATCGGGGTGCGGATCTCCTCCGAGCAGGTCCGCACACCGCTGGCCCCCGGCCGCGGCTGGACGGCGAGCGAGGCGGGCGCCCCGATCGCGGTCCAGGTGCCGCTCACGGTGCTTGACGGCTGAGAAGGCAGTACAAAAAGGCAGTACAAAAGGGGGTGGGGCCGCCGGACAGCGGCCCCACCCCCCTTCTACCGGTTCAGGCGTTCGACTCGCTCTGGGCCTTGATGACCTCGTTGGCGATGTCCTGGTCGGACTGGGCGATCGACTCGCCGATGTCCTGGAAGCTCTTGCCGTACTCCCCGATGTTGCTGGCCGAGGACTTCATCTGCTTGCTGAAGGCGTCGTACGCGTCCTTGAGCGCGGGGCTGGCCTTCTCGAAGACCAGGCCGTCCTGGAGCAGACCGCTCACCGTGGTCTCCAGGTCGGTCAGTTCGTTGGATATGTCGGTGAGCTTGTTGCCCATGGTCGTGGCGGCCCGGGCGATCTCGTCGTAATCGAAAAGGACATCGGGATTTCCTGCTGCCATCGTGATCTCCTGAGGGGTGTCCGACTGCTCGGGCTACTGACCGCTGCTGTTGACCTTCTCGGCGATGTCGTGGTCCATCCCCTTCACCGACTCCATGATCTTGCGGAACTGCTCCGCGTAGCCCTTGATGCTGTCGGTGGCCTCTTTCAGCGAGGTGGTGAACTTCTCGTACTGGACCTGGAGGGCGGGGCTGGACTCGGTGAGGATCAGGGCCGTGTCCAGGAGGGTGTCCACTTCCAGCTTGGCCTCGTCCATGCGCGGGACCAGGGTCTGGTCGACGCTCGTGTCCAGCAGGCCGGCGACACGTTCGATCTCGGCGTAGGAGAGGCTGATGTTGGCTGCCATGGGGGAGGGGTCCTTTCCCGGTCTCTACTCTTCTTCGTCGTCTTCGGGGGTCACCCATTCCGCGTCCGGGCCGGAGCGGGTGGAGACGGTGACCTTGCCGTCCTGATCGGTGCTCGTCATGGTTCCCGAGCCGTCGTCGCTGATCGCGAAGACGCTGGTGGTCTTCGAACCGTCCGCGTAGGTGGTGACCATGGTGTAGTCGCGGGCGTCGAAGGCGTCCTTGGTGCCGTTGCCCTCCGGATCGATGATCTTCGGGGCGGAGTCGTACGTGGTGACCGACGTGTAGGACTGGCCGTCGGGGGTGGTGATCGTCGACGTCTCCTTCATGACGTCGTGCTGGTCGTTCAGCTCGACCTTGACCTCGACCGTCCCGTGCTCGTCCTCGTAGGTGTACTCGGTCGGCGGGTCGGCGGAGGGCTTCTCCGGAGCGGGGCCCGGCGGATCGGGGGCATCCTCGTCGTTCTGCCAGGTCTCGCACCAGGAAGGGGCGCCGTCCGCCCGGCAGACCTCACCGATGTCGGCGTCCGGGTGCTGGTCGAAGTACTCGCCGGCGCCGATCTTGTCGAGGTAGGCGTCCCAGGCGGTCTTGTCCTCCTGCCAGGCCTCGTACGCCGCCGTGTCGTTCTTCCATTCGTCGAGGCCGATGCTGGAGCCCATCAGCCCCGCCGCGCTGGAGAGCTGGGCGTCGGCGTCGAAGAAGGTGTTGGCGACGGAGCTGAAAACGTCGGCCAGTTGGCCGAGCCCGTCCTTGGCCTGCTTCGTACGGGAGCTGGAGCGGCGGTAGAAGAGGTTGAACGCGGAGGAGAGACCGGAGTCGCCGAAGACCGCCCTGCGCTCGCTGGAGGTGTCCTCGCCCACCTCCTTGAACGCCCCGGTCGCGCCGCCCGAGTCGGCCTGGTCGGCCAGGTCGTGCATCTTCTTCTGGACCGTGTGCAGGGCCGAGTAGTCGACGGAGAAGTCCGCCACGCGTCGTACCTCCTGGTGTCCCGTCCGCCTCTTCCGCCCCCTCCACGCACCAGGACCCCGGAAAGGTTCAACAGACACTGTTTTCCCGTGCGTTGAACCATCTCGGGGTCCCGGTGCGTGGACGGGACAGACGACGGCCCGTACGTACGTCCCACGTCACGTCCGGGTGCGTCCCGACGCACGTCCCGCAAGCAGAAGGAGGCGCCCCCGATGGCTCGTCCCGCCGACTGGAGCGCGCTCGGCCTCGGCAGTGACCCCACCCCGGGCGATGCCGCCCGGATCGACGAGATCATCACCTCGCAGGGCGAACTGGTCACTCTGGCGGACACCATCGACACCGGACTGACGGAGATCAAGAACACCACGGACGGGGCCTTCGTCGGCGAGACGGCGGACGCGCTGCGCAAGGTGATCGACGGCGATCTGCGCAACTACGTCTCCACGTTCCGGCAGGCCCACCAGGACGCCCAGGCCGCGCTGCGGACCTACGTCGGTGTGATGCGCGCCCAGCAGGAGCGGGCCGACGCCGCCCTGACCGCGGCGGCCGGGCTGGCCGAGGACGACGACGAGGGACGCGAGGGCCACAAGTCAACCGCCGAGGACGCGGGGAGCATCCTGTCGGACGCCGCCGAGACGGCGGCGACCGCGCTGACCACGGCGGCGGAGAGCATCGCCTCGCCGATCGACGAGTGCGAGGAGTTCTGGAAGGCGCTGGGCTGGCTGGCGCTGATCCTCATCATCCCCGCGATCATCGTCGGCGGTCCGCTGGCCCTGTTCGCCATCGGGCTCAACGTGGCGCTGCTGATCAAGACGGCGGTGGACTTCTCCCAGGGCAAGGCGAGCGTCACCGAACTGGTGCTCTCCATCCTGGGCGTCATCGCGCCCACCACCAAGGGCATCAACGTCGGCGCGGTGTTCAAGGGGCTGAAGGGGGCCGGTGTCTCCGCCTTCCAGGGCGGCAAGACCCTGTTCCTGGGCGGGCCCAACGCGTTCGGGCTGCTCGGCCGGCTGACCCTCGGCATCGACGACACCTTCCGGGCCACCGGAGTCTGGCTGAACGGTCTGCGCGGCATCAACGGGATGAAGTTCACGCCCGGTCTGGCCTTCATGCCGGGACTCAAGGGCTTCACCCTGGGCGGGGTCGGCCTCGGCAAGGGCTTCAGCGTCCTCCCGGCGGCCACCGAACTGACCGTCATCAACCTGCTGGGCGCGAAGAGCTTCTTCGCGGTGCGCAGCGTGATCAGCGGCCTGGGTGGCATCGGGAGGCTGGGCAGTTCGCTGGGCCACACGATGCTGAACGGCGTGCGCGGGCTCAACGGGCTGCGGTTCTTCCTGCCGGTCGCCGCGGACGAGATGGGCAACGGCCTGCTCTTCGCGCTCAGGATCGGCGTCATCGACCGCGGTGTCTTCGGCATGTACCGGTACGGGGCCTTCGCCGGGGGCCAGTTCCTCGGCGCGTCCAGCAAGATCAGCGGCGCCGCGGCGTCGGGGCTCACGCTGCTGCGGCCCGGGGCCGACCTGGGCGGACTGTCGCACGTCAACCTGACCGGCTTCACTCCCACCCCGGCCGGCGGACTCGGCTCGGGGCTGACGAAGCTGCCGCCGCTGGACCTGTCGCCCTCGATCGGCAACGTCAACCTCACCGGCGGACTGAGCGGGCTCGGCGGGTCCTTCAACGCGCCCGTCCCCGCCATCGGCGCCCGCATCACCGACCTGCCGGCCGTTTCCGGACTCAGCGGTGCGCACATGCCCCCACTGGCCGGGCTCGGCGGCGTCAACGTGCCCCAGCTGAGCGGGCTCGGCAACATGAACATGCCGCAGCTGGGCCAGATCAGCCAGGTCGGAGCGGTCGGCACGGGCGCCTTCCGGGGCGCCGACATCGCGGTGGGGGACATCGCGGCGGTCGGCGCCGCCCGGATCGACGTACCGAGTCTCAGTTCGGTGGCGTCCGGTCCGACCGCGGTGCGGGTGGACATGCCCTCGGTGGACGCGCGGGTCACCGACATCCCCTCGGCGCACGGCGTCGGTTCCGTGCAGACACCGTCCGTCGGCCAGGTCGACGTCCCGGCCGTCGCCCAGGTCAACGTGCCCACGATGGGCCTCGGGCAGGTCAACGTGCCCACGGTGAACATGGGGGCCGCGCCGGACGTCGCCGCGGTGGGCGCGCACCAGGTCAACGTGCCGAGCCCCGGGGCGCTGGCGAACGGCCCCACGACGGCGCGGCTGGACGCCCCGGGGATGGCCGCCCGGATCACCGACATCCCCTCGGTCAACGGCGTCGGCTCGACCCTGGGCCGGGTCGACGTCCCGTCGGTCGGCACCATGAACGCACCGTCCGTCGGCCGCGTGGACGTCCCGTCGGTCACGAGCGTGAACGTGAACCTGTCGGCCGTGGGTCGGGTGGATGTGCCGGCGGCGGGTGGGGTGAATCTGTCGGCCGTGGGTCGGGTGGATGTGCCGGCGGCGGGTGGGGTGAATCTGTCGGCCGTGGGGCGGGTGGATGTGCCGGCCGCGGGTGGTGTGGGTGTGGCGCCGGTGGGTCGGGTGGATGTGCCGGCCACGGGTGGGGTGAACGTGCCGACGGTGGGGCGGGTGGATGTCCCGGGCGCGGGAAGTGTGAACGTGCCGTCCGTGGGGCGCTTCGACGTTCCGGCCGCCGGGAGCGTGAACGTGCCGTCCGTGGGACGCGTCGACCTCCCCGTCACCGGCAACGCGGGCGGACCGACAGGGGTCGCGTCGGACGTCCCGGCCGGGGCCGCCCACGTCGACGCACCGCCCGCATCCGCTCTCGGTCGGGTGGACGTGCCCGTCAGCGGTACGCCCGCGGTGAACCCGGCGCCGGCGAACGCGCTGACCGCGCCCCCGGCACCGGGCGGAGTCCAGCACACCCCCACGGGCGGGCTCGACGGCACCCCGGCCTCGCACGTACCGCCAGCCGGCACCGGGGGACCGGCCAAGAACGGCGGCCTGGGCCTGCCCGGCAACGACAGCCTCCTCGCCGACCTGCCCCAGCTCGGCCGCGTCGACCTGGCCGCGTTCCGTGACCAGCACCGCACCATCCGGGTCTTCATGCAGAACGACCAGGTGCTGGACCTCCAGCACACCTTCACCAACATCCCCGGGCTGCCCCACGTACGGGTCGAAGTCACCCCGACGGCCACCGGACCGCGGGTCGTCCCCGCCACGCCGGGAGTCCGGGCGACGTACGAGACACCGCAGGGCGGAGGCAACCAGTTCCTGCGGGTGGAGCAGGACCTCGGCGACGGCTCGGTCCGCCGGACCGACTACCACCTGAGCGCCGCCCTGAACCACCAGCAGATCGGCACCCAGGTCGTCCGGGGCATCGAGCTCCAGACCCTCCCGAGTCAGGCCCCGCCGCCGCACATCACCACGGCCGGACCCTCCGAAACCAACACCGCACCCGCCCACGCCGTCAACGTGCCCGGCCTGAACGGCGTCCGCGTCGACATCACGCCCGGCTCCCGGCCGAACATCGTCAACCCGAACGGCGTCCAGGGACTGCGCGCGGAACAGACCGGCCAGGGCAACGTCGTCCGTGTCGAGCACGTCAACGGCGGCGAGACCCGCCACTGGGACTTCGACGTCGACGCCCACGGCACCCGTCTGGTCGGCGCCGAGCACCAGATCACCCTGCGGGGCGGCCACTTCGGCGGTACGACGGTCGGCATCGACGTACTGCCGGGCGGCACAGGCGCGATACGGCACCTCGACGCGGCGGGAGCAGTCCAGCCGGGCGGCATCACGCAGGTCGGCGGCGAGTTCCGCGTCCCGGGGCCGGGCAACCGTACGGTCGTCTACGACGCCAACTTCACGCACGCGTATGACGAACTCCCGTTGAGCGGTGGCGCGTTGAACGGCGGGGTGCTGCGGATCGATGCCAACGGCACGGTCGGCGTGGTCGGTCGTCCCGGCGTGAACGTCACGGTTCTGCCAGGCAACGCCGGTTTCCATGTGGGTGAGGCGAGCGGCAACTGGCTGCGGGTGTACGGGGCTGACGGTGGTTATGTGCATCGGGTTCTGCCGGTGCCGGGCGGCAACGTGGTCCGTTTCCCGGAGGGGACCCGTGCGACTCACGATCTGCTCGACGCCGGCGGCACTCCGGTGCCGGGTGCCCGGGTGGAGATACAGCAGCCGACCGGTTTCCGGATCGAGAGCGGTGGCGGTCAGCCGCACCTCGTGGTCAACGACCTGGGTGTTCAGACGCACACGGCCCGCCCCCTGAACGGCGGCGCTGCGAACGGCGAGTTCGTCCACACGCCCGTCGCGGGCCAGCCCGGCGGGATCATCCGTACCGACGCGGCAGGGGCACCCCAGCCGGGCGGCATCACCCACGTCGGCGGCGAGTACCGCGTCCCCGGGCCGGGCAACCGCACGGTCGTCTACGACGCCAACTTCACGCACGCGTACGACGAACTCTCGCTGACCGGCGGCACGTTGAACGGCGGGGCACTGCGGATCGACCGCAACGGCAGGGTCGGTGTGACCGGTCAGCCCGGCGTCAACGTCACGGTCCTGCCGGGCAACGCCGGTTTCCATGTGGGGGAGGCGAGCGGCAACTGGCTGCGGGTGTACGGGGCTGACGGTGGTTATGTGCATCGGGTTCTGCCGGTGCCGGGCGGCAACGTGGTCCGTTTCCCGGAGGGGACCCGTGCGACTCACGATCTGCTCGACGCGGGCGGCAATCCGGTGCCGGGTGCCCGGGTGGAGCCACAGCAGCCGACCGGTTTCCGCATCGAGAGCGGTGCCGGTCAGCCGCACCTCGTGGTCAACGACCTCGGCGTTCAGACGCATACCGCCCGCCCCCTGAACGGCGGCGCTGCGAACGGCGAGTTCGTCCACACGCCCGTCGCGGGCCAGCCCGGCGGCATCATCCGCACGGACGTGGCCGGGGCACCCCAGCCGGGCGGCATCACTCACGTCGGCGGCGAGTACCGCGTACCGGCCGCCAACAACCGTACGGCCTTCTACAACGCCAACTACACACACATGCACGACGAACTCCCCCTCAACGGCGGCGCGTTGAACGGCGGAGTGCTACGCATCGACCCCGCGGGCACGGTCCGTCTGAACGGTCACCCGACCGCCACCGCCGTCCCCCAGCCGGGCGACGGCAACGGCTTCCGCGTCCTCCGCGGCAACGACCATGTCGCCGTGGACGTCAGGGGCAACCACACCGCTGATGTCCGGGAGCTGTCCGGCGGCACCGCCCCGCACGCGAACGGCGAGTTCGTCCACACGCCGGTCAACGGACCGGCCGTACTCAAGCAGGGCGACGGCTCCGTCATCCCGAACTCCCATGTCACCGTCCGCGCCGACGGCAGTTTCCTCGTCGAACAGCCGACCGCCCTCCGCGTCCACGGGGCGGCGGACGGCCGCGTCGACATCGACACCGTCCGGCTCCAGGACGCGGCCGGTGCGCCGGTCGGCCAGAACGTCCGCGTCCACCCCGGCGGGGCCCTGGAGCTGGTGGACAACAACCTGGTCGAGATACCGAACATCAAGGTCACCGCGCGGCCCGGCGGTGGACACCGGGTGGAGCAGGCGGACGGCGGCTTCCGGCTCTACGGCAACAACGGCAGGCTGGACCACTCGGTGACCGACACCGGCCAGGGCGGCGTCTTCCGCGTCGACGACGGGAACGGCACGCACCTGTACGACACCGTCCGGCTCGGCGACGGCATCGGCACCCGCTTCCTGCGCACCGACCTGAACCAGCTCCGCGTCCTGGACGCCCACCTGACCCCGACACCCGGCAACGTCACCCGCGAGCCGAACGGCCAGTACCGGGTCGACGGCGTCGGCGCCCCGCACCAGGGCGAGTTCAAGCGGTACGACGCCGACGGCCGACTCGACTTCCAGCGGATCAACGTCATCCACCAGGGCCGGATCAAGCCCGACCAGCACATCGAGGTGACCTACCCGAACCCGAACACGGCCCCGGCCGGCGCCAAGCCGACCTGGCAGCGGATCCACCTGGACGCGGCCGGCAACCCGGTGCCACCGGCCGGGAACCGGCCCTGGTACGACGGCGGGACGGTCGACCTCAAGGGCATCGACCACGGCCGGGTCCGGCTGCTCGGCCACTCCGGCACCGAGGTGTTCGAGCGCCGCCCGCTGCCGTTCGGCAACGGCGGCTCCATCGACGCCTTCCACTCCGCCGCCGGGGTCGGCGCGTTCGGCCGCTTCAACCAGCGCGGTGTGTGGACCGAGTTCGACGGGGCCGGCGCGGCGGTCCGCTACGGCACCCGGCACTGGGGCGAGAGCGGCCGCAGCTACTTCGACGTCACCACGGTCCGGGGCGTCGACACCCGCGTCCGCCATTTCCAGCAGAACCCGGACGGCGGCCATGTGCTGGCGAGCCTGGACCGTTCGGTCTGGACGCAGAGCGCGGGCCACGGCACCTGGCACCGCTTCGACGCGGACTACAACCACCTGGCGGAGGGGGCCAGGAAGTGGGGTCCGGGCCGGGGCTGGACGGACACCATGGCCCACCCGAAGACCGGCGCGGACACCGTGGTCCACGAGAAGTTCGGCCGCTTCACCCCGAGCCCGCACGACGTACGCCGCTACTTCCAGGTGGAGATGGGCGCGGACGGCATCCCCAAGCGGGACTGGATGTCCCACTCGCCGCACGGCAAGGAGATCGACCGCGGCAAGACGCTGAGCAACGGCGACTTCCTGGAGTCGTACCGGATCGCCGAGCAGCGCCCGCCGTTCTTCGCCCGCTGGGCGATGAGCGGGGACTACCGGGCCACCAGCCTGGCCGACGCGAGCTGGCTGCGCTTCGACGGCAGGTACCAGGTCCACGAGTGGAAGCTCACCCCCGCGGCCGGCGGACTGCCGGAGCGCGGTGTGCGGTTCGTCAGCATGAGCGGTGTCACGACGGACATCGCGAGGAACGGACAGGTCGTCCGGGTGACCGGCAAGACGCCGAGCGGCAACGAACTCACCGTCGGCGACGTCCCGCTGCCCAACGGTGTCAACCGGCAGGCCAACTACCTGCCCTGGTCCGAGGGCGCGGGCAAGCTCGACGGCCACCGCACGTACGTGGCCGCCGACTTCCACGTGCCGCCGGGCCACGGCTACCAGCGGGGCGACATCCTCTTCCAGGACCGCTTCACCCCCAACCGGGCCGACGGCGACTGGTACTCGCCCGACCCGAACAAGCAGTGGGAGGTCGCCCGCACCGGCCTCAAGGACGGCACGGTGGTCGAGTACCGGCCCGCCCCCGCCGTCCGCCCGGACGGCCAGGCGGGCAACGGGGACATCGCCTTCCAGCAGAACGTCCACGCGGGCACCGGCGACTGGACGAAGTACGACCCGCACGGCGTGGTCGTCGGCCGCAAGGACACCTGGCCCGACCCGGCCGGCGGCGGCAACAACACCATCACGATCACCGCCACGGGCCCGGCGGGCGCCAAGACCCTGCAATGGCAGGGCTCGAACGGCACCCACGGCATCCGGTACACACAGCACCACCGGGGCATGGAGACCTGGGCCTGGGACAGGGAGTCGTTCCAGGACTTCGACGGGGGACGGCTGATCCGCGAGCACCGGCTGCTCGGGGACGGCACCACCGTCGACGCCTGGCGCGTCCACCGCGACCCGAACACCGGCGCCGAGACCTGGCAGTGGAACAAGATCGACCGCTACGGCAACGTCATGGACTTCGGCGGCGCCGCCGCGCACCGGGTGCGGAACTGGATCGACGCGAACGGCAACGTGCTCCCCGGCTGGCGGCCGGACGCCCGCTGGCAGGACCAGGTGGCCACTCCGGACCCGAACAACCCGGCCACCGTCAACACCATGACCGTGCAGGAGATCCCGGCCCGCCCGGCCACCGGCCCGATCCACACCTGGGCCACCGACGCGCCGTTCCGGGTGCGCGAGTACGTGCCGGACGTCGGCGGGAACTTCAACTCCAACGTGTGGAAGGAGTTCGACAACGGGATCGACATCCGCCGCAAGGAGGATCTCGGCGACGGCACCTTCCTGGAGAGCGAGGAGTGGCACAAGCAGTGGCGGCGCTACGGCGGCCCGACCGGCACGACACTCCTGGAGCAGCGCGCCATCTCCGGATACATCTGGAGCAGCGACACCTTCGGCCGGACCACGCTCATCGGCCGTGAGACCAACTTCACCGGCGCGTTCGGCGAGTACCGGGGCTTCAGCCGGATGTGGCGCGAGCCCAACCGCTGGGACTTCGGCCGCAGTGTCGGCGGCGAGTCCGTGTACACCCCGTTCGCCGGGAAGGCCGCCCAGATGCTGGCCGTCGAGATGGGCCAGGAGTGGCTGCTCGACTTCAGCATGAACCTGGTCGTCTACGGCATCGTCGCGGCCGCCACCGGCAGCGAGTTCGGCTGGACCGACGTCGCCAAGGCGGCCTTCGGCGCGACCGTCAGCGTGGGCGTCAAGGGCGGCCTCTCGGCCGGGCACCTCGCCACGTTCCGGGGCGGGCCCTGGAAGACCGGCCTCGGCCAGATGGACATGGGGCAGCCCTACTCCCGGCGCCCCAACGACGACAGCTGGCAGAGCGAGTTCGCGGGCAACGAGAAGGTCACCCGCTGGCGCGCGGGCACCTACGACTTCGGCGTCGGCATCGTCGGCGGCGCCCTGTCCGGCTTCATCGGCGGCAGCGCGAGCGCGGCGATCTTCGGCGTGAAGGACAAGGACGGCAACACCGTCCACCTCTACGGCACCGACGCGCTGCTGGTGGGCGCGGCCAGTGCGGCGTCCGGTGTGATCGGCGGTGTCACCACCGGCCTCGCCAAGACGATCATCACCCAGAACATCGCCGGCCGCTGGTACCACCGCCAGGGCTTCTTCGACATCTTCGTGGCGGCGGGCATGGGCAAGCTGGCCGACAAGATCTTCGCCAACATGTACCTGACGAACGCGATCCGCGACTCGGTCGTCGGAGACATCGGGAACAGTGGAAACAGCGGGGGCGGCGCATGACGGACCGGATCATCAGGGTCGCGCCCAAGGGCCGGGGCACCCACCGCTCCATCGCCTCGGCGCTCGCCGCCGCGCCCGCCGGCGCGGTCGTCACCGTCGCGCCCGGCGAGTACGAGGAGACCCTGCGGCTCGACCGGCGCGTCACGCTGGAGCCGGAGTACGGCCCCGGCTCGGTCGTCCTGCGGGCCCCCGCGGGCATCGCCCTCACCGTCACCGCCCCCGAGTGCCTGCTGACCGGCCTGGTGCTGCGCGGCGCCGACCCCACAGAGGCGCTGATCCGGGTCGAGGACGCCGCCGGGCTCAGCCTGGAGGACTGCCGGCTCGGCCACGGCCGCATCGAGGTGCTCGGCTCCCCGGACGGCTCCGGAGCCGTCGCCAACGCCGCCCTGGACCTGGACAGCGATCTCGCCGCCGAGCTGGCGGACCCGCTGGGCGGCGGAGTCCTGGTGCTGCGCGGGACCCGGCTCAGCGGCGCCCAGCACACCGCGCTGCACCTCGCGGGGGACGCCCGCGCCCGCGTCGAGGACACGGTGATCGAGTCGGTCGACGGCATCGGCGCCGTACTGTCCGGCACGGCCGTGCTGCTCGCCGAGCGGCTGCGGATCCAGGAGAACTCCGGATCCGCGCTGCGGGTGCGCGGCGGTGCACGGCTGCTGGTGCGCGACGCGCGCCTGGTGGGCGCCGGACGCAACGGCGTCCTCGTCCAGGACACCGCCGAGGCGCTGCTGGACGGGTGCCGGATCGAGGGCGTGGCCCGCTCCGGTGTCCAGGTCTCGCACGAGGCCCGGGCCGAGCTGACCGACTGCCGGATCACCGGGGCGGGCGGCCACGGCCTGGAGGCCGGCGACGCGTCCCGGCTGACGGCACGCGGCTGCCATGTGCTCGACCCGGCGGGCCACGGGCTGCTGGCGGCCGGGGGTACGACGGTGACGCTGAC
Organism: Streptomyces sp. GESEQ-4; assembly: GCF_017948455.1. GTDB lineage: Bacteria > Actinomycetota > Actinomycetes > Streptomycetales > Streptomycetaceae > Streptomyces. Next base: position 272,935 of record NZ_JAFFSU010000006.1, on the reverse strand, counting down.
CGACTCGCTGTTCGCCCGCACCGGCGGCTCGGCCCTGCACCTGGACGAGCGGGCGGTCGCGGTGGTGACCGGCTGCCGGGTGTCCGGCAGCGGGGAGCACGCCCTGGTGGCCGCCGGGAGCACGCAGGCCGAGGTCACCCGGACCACGCTGGCCGGGGCGCGGGCGTGCGGAGCGCAGGTGGACGACGAGGCACAGGTGGTGCTGGCCGCCGTACGCGTGGAGGACGGCGAGACGGGCGTACGGGTGCGCTCCGGCCGTCAGTCGCAGCTCCTGGACTGCTCGGTGACCGGCCAGCGGCGGGGCGGCGTCGAGCTGGCGGCCGACGCGGTCGCCGTGCTGCGCGGTACCCGGATCGCCGAGGTGGGCGGCGCGGGCGTGACCGTCGACACCGGGGCCCGGCTGGTCATGGAGGGCGGATCGGTCTCGGGGTCGGGGGCCGGCGGCCTGGTCCTGGGGCGGAAGGCACAGGCCGAGGTGCGGGGCGTACGGATCGAGGGCACCGGCAAGAACGGCATCCTCGTCGGCGAGGAGTCCGGCGGCACCTTCGACCACTGCGATGTGTCGGCCACCGCGTTCCCCGCGCTGCACATGGCCCGCGGCGCCACCCCGCGATTCCGGGGCTGCCGCGTCTTCGACTGCGGCCACGACGCGCAACTCGCCGAGGGCGCCGAGCCGAAGTTCGAGGACTGCGCCGCGATCCGGGTCGGCACGGCCCTGCTCCCGACGCTCTCGGACCTGCCGACGGCCCCCGCCACACCCCGCACCCCCGCGGGAACCCCGGCCACCCCCGCAGGGCCGGCGACCGGCACCCCCGGCCTGGCCCAGCAGGGCGAGCCCGAACCCGAGCCGGAGACCCTGGAGGACCTGCTCGCCGAACTGAACGAACTCGTCGGCCTGGACGGCGTCAAACGCGACGTCGGCGGCATGGTCAAGCTGATGCAGACCGTGCGGCTGCGCGAGCAGGCGGGCCTGCCCGCCCCGCCGCTCAGCCGCCACCTGGTCTTCGCCGGCAACCCCGGTACCGGCAAGACGACCGTCGCCCGCCTCTACGGCCGCCTCCTCAAGGCCCTCGGCCTGCTCGCCCGCGGCCACCTGGTCGAGGTCGACCGCAGCGCCCTCGTCGGCGAGTACGTCGGCCACACCGGCCCGAAGACCACCGAGGCCTTCCACCGTGCCCGGGGCGGCGTCCTCTTCATCGACGAGGCGTACGCCCTGGTCCCGGCCGGGTCCGCGAACGACTTCGGCGGCGAGGCGATCGCCACCCTGGTCAAGCTGATGGAGGACCACCGGGACGAGGTCGTCGTCATCGCCGCCGGATACCCCGACGACATGGACCGCTTCATCGGCTCCAACCCCGGCCTGTCCTCCCGCTTCACCCGCAGCCTGGTCTTCGCCGACTACTCCACGGCCGAACTGGTCAGCATCGTCGAGCACCACGCCCAGCGCCATCAGTACGAACTCAGCACGGCCGCCCGCAAGGCGCTGGCCGAGCACGTCGAACTGATCCCGCGCAACGACCGGTTCGGCAACGGCCGCACGGCCCGCCAGCTCTTCCAGACCATGACGGAACGCCAGGCCATGCGGGTCGCCGAGCTGACCGCGCCCGAGGCGGCACAGCTCGTACTGCTGGACGAGCAGGACCTGCCCCAGCCCGCCACACCCGTCTGACCGACCCCTGTCCGTCCCACGGCCCCCGATCCCGACCACCCGGAGCAACCCCCATGCCCCCGAAGCCCTCGAAATCCCCGCAGCGCTTCTCGGAGACCTTCGCCGGCAGACCCGCCCGCTCGCCCCGCGGTCTCGTGCCCGGGCGACGGGTCTGGATCAGCCTGGGCTGGGCCGGTGCCGTGGCCGCCGTCTGCGCCCTCGCCATCCCGCTGGCCGGCGGCGGGGGCCTCGCCTCGGACGACGGCGCCGAAGTGGCCGCGGCGAGCGGCATCCCGGCCGCGCCGCCCGCTCCGTCGCCCACGCCCTCCCCCGAGTCCCCGCGCCCCTCCAGGACCCCGGCGAAGACCACGAAGGAGACCGGGATCCCGGACCCGGCCCAGGCCCCGAACCACCCGGGCACCGTAGCCACCGTCACGGCCACCGCGAGCAGCAAGCCACCCGCCGCCAAGCAGAAGCCCGCCCCCGAGACCAGGCGCACCCCCGAATCCACCACCCCCGCCCAGGACTTCTCCCGCCCCGTCGGCCAGATCTCCGGCCACTACGACGGGTTCGTCGGCAAGTGCGTCCAACTCGTCGGCAGTGCCCTCCAGTTGTACGGCTGCGACGGCGGCTCCGACCAGCAGTGGCAGTTCGCCGCCAACGGCACCCTCCGGAAGGACGGCCGCTGTCTGTCCCTGGCCGGCCGCTCCACCAGCGACGGCACCCGGGTCGTCATGGCCTCCTGCGACTCGACCACGGTCACCCAGTGGCGCTACAGCGCCGGCTACGACATCGTCAACGTCGCCGCCGACAAGTGCCTCGACGTCGCCAACGCCGCCACCACCGACGGCGCTCCGCTCCAGATCGCCTGGTGCTCGGGCAACGCGGCCCAGAAGTGGACGGTCCCCTGAGCGGGTCCGGCGCAGGCCGTACCAGAAGACGACGCCCGACTCACCGTCCACGATTCCCGGAGTAACCCCGATGCCCACACCGTCACCGAAGCCTTCGAAGTCCTCCAAGCCCTCGAAGTCACCGAACGGCTTCTCGGACACCTTCGCCCGCAAACCCGCCCGTTCACCCCGTGGTCTCGTGCCCGGGCGTCGGGTCTGGCTCAGCCTGGGCTGGGGCGGTGCCCTGACGGCCGTCCTCGCCGTCGGCATCCCGCTCGTCGGCAGTGGCGTCTTCACCTCGGACGACAGCGACAAAGTGGTCACCGCGGAGACCGTCCCCACCTCGCCCGCTCCCTCGCGCACCCCTTCGCCCACACCCACGCCGACGCCCACCAGAACCAAGCCCACCCCCACCGCCAAGGCCGTGGCCCCGCCCCCTCCGCCCGTCGTGACACCGGAGACCTCGTCCGCGGCACCGGTCGCCTCGGCGCCGGCCGCCGGTACGGGGTCCGGGGGCGACGTGACGAAGGAGGCGGCCAAGCCGCGGGTGAGGACCGCCGCGGTCGCCGTGCAGCAGCTGGCCACACGGAATCCGGGCCGGCACATCTGCTACCGGGCCTACGTGGAGAACCTCGGCTGGCAGGCCGCGGTGTGCGACGGCGCCACCGCCGGCACGGTGGGCCAGGGCAGGCCGATCAAGGCGCTGAACATCGCCGTGTCCGGCACCAACGGCACAGCCGCCACCGCCTTCGTCCACAACCCCGACTCGACCGACGGCAAGGGGCACTACCCCACAGGATGGAAGGGCGCGGTCGACGGCATCGACAACTACATCGGCAGCAGCAAGAACAGCGCCCCGGACATGCTCGGTTTCGCCATCAACGTCGGCGGAAGCACGAGCGTCATCTGCCAGACCTCGAACGTCCACAAGGAGGGCTGGCACGGCATGGGCTGCGACGAACCCGGCGGCGAGAACCTGATCTTCGGCGGAACCCTCAACAACGACTTGTGGCTCGAAGCAGTCAAGTTCAATGTGTGAGCTGACCTTGAGCGAAGCGCCCCGATAGGGGCGCGGGGAACTGCGCGACCAGCCCCCACAAGCCCGCAGACGAAAATCAACCCACCGCGAAGCTCAAAGCAACCCCGCCGCAGCAAGATACTTCCCCACCCGCTCCACCTCGTCCTCCGCCAGAGGCACTTGCGGCTCCGCCGTCACCCCACAAGCGATGACCCCACGCAACTGCAACGCCGCCTTGAACGCCCCGAGCGCCGACGAACTACCACCCATCCGCGCCGGATCACCAACACCCACCATGCCGAACAGCCCGCACAACCGCTCCTGTTCGGCCCGGGCCCGTTCCCAGTCACCCGCGCGGCAGAACCGGTAGAGGCGGACGTATCCGTGCGGGTCGACGTTGGCGAGCCCAGGCACCGCCCCGTCCGCGCCCAGCGCGAGCGCCGCGTCGACGATCACCTCGGAGCCGGTCAGCACGCTGAAGCCGGTGAGGCCGGGGTGGGTGCGGGCGCCGGTCACGACGGCGCGGAAGGCACCCAGGTCGCCGCTGGAGTCCTTCAGCCCGGCCAGCACACCGTCGGCGGCGAGTTCCAGGACCAGGTCGGCGGGGAGTTTGGTGTGGACGGCCATCGGGAGGTCGTACGCCACGACGGGCACGGGGGAGGCGGCGGCGATCCGCCGGTAGTGGCGGGCGATCTCCGCGCGGTGGGTGCGCGTGTAGAAGGGCGCCGTCACGACGACCGCGTCCGCGCCCTCCTCCGTCACCGCCGCCACATGGTCCAGCACCCGCGGTGTCGTCATGTCGATCGCGCCGGCCAGCAGCGGCAGCCGCCCGCCCAGATGCGCCGCCACCGCCTTCACGACCAGCCTGCGCTGCCCGTCCGTCAGAAACGCGGCCTCCGAGGACGACCCGAGCACGAACAGCCCGTCCACCCCGCCGTCGATCAGATGGTCGACCAGCCTGAGCAGCGAGTCCACGTCCACCTCGCGGTCCGGCGTCAGGGGCGTGCAGACGGGCGGGACCACTCCGGTGAGCGGGGTGGGGAGGTTCATGTCGGCTCCTGGTGCTCTTCCGGTACGGCCGCCTGGCCCACGAGGTCGCGGGTAGGTCGGCCCTCCTCCACTGGATGGTGACACCGGAACCGGTGCACAGGAGCGGACGCAACGGAAAATTCGGGCATCGTGTCGGCGCACACCCCGTCCGCCTTCCAGCAGCGCGTCCGGAAGGGACACCCGCTGGGCGGGTGGGTCGCCGACGGCACCGGCCCGACCAGCGGGATCGGTTCGATCGGGTGCAGCAGTCCAGGGGTCGCCGAGAACAGGGCACGGGTGTACGGGTGCCGGGAGCCCTCCGTCACCCGCCCGGCCGGTGCCTCCTCCACGATCCGGCCCAGGTACATCGTGATCACCCGGTCGCTCATCCGCCGTACCGTCTGGATGTCGTGCGAGACGAAGACCAGCGCCAGCCCAAGCCGCTCCTTCAGGTCGAGCAGCAGATTCAGGATCTGCGCGCGCACCGACACGTCGAGCGCGCTGGTCGGCTCGTCCGCGATCACCAGATCGGGGTCGAGCGCGAGGGCCCGGGCGATGGCGACGCGTTGCCGCTGGCCGCCGGAGAGCTGGCCGGGGAGCGCGTCGGTCAGCGCCTTCGGCAGGCCGACCAGGGACATCAACTCCCGTACCCGCGCGTCCCGTTCCTTCGCCGTGCCCTGCCGGTGCACATCCAGCGGGTCCCGCAGGATCTGCCGTACCGTCAGGCGCCGGTTCAGCGCGGTGGACGGGTCCTGGAAGATCATGCCGGTGTGCCGGCCGACCGTCGCCCGGCGTTCGGCGGGCGCCATGCTCCACAGGTCACGGCCCCGGAAGGACACCGTGCCGGACGTCGGCCGCTCCACGCCGACCAGCACCTTCGCCAGCGTCGACTTGCCGCACCCGGACTCGCCGACGACGCCGACCGTCTCGCCGGGCGCGATGGCGAGGTCGGCGCCGGTCAGGGCGTACACCCGGTCCCGGGTGAACAGGCCGCCGCTGCGGGCCTTGTGGACGACATGCGCGTCGGACAGCTCGACGAGCGCGCTCACTGGGCGACCTCCACGTCCATCAGGTCGACGGCCGGATGGTGGCAGGCCGCCGTATGCGTGCGGGTACCCGCCAGCACGGGAGCAGTCGTACGGCAGACCTCGCTCGCCCGCGGACACCGGTCGGCGAACCGGCAGCCCGCCGGGAAGTCCGCGGGGGACGGCACGACCCCCTTGACCTGCGTCATCCGCTCGGCCCCGCTCTCCAGGGACAGCACGCTGCCGAGCAGCCCGCGCGTGTAGTGGTGGGCGGGCGCCTCGACCAGATCGGCGGTCACGCCCGTCTCCACGATCTGCCCGCCGTACATCACCACCACCCGGTCGGTGATGTCGGCGATCAGCGCGAGGTCGTGCGAGACGAGGATCAGCGCGAACCCCAGCTCCTCGCGCAGCCGCAGCAGCAGCTCCATGATCTGCGCCTGTACGGTCACGTCGAGCGCGGTCGTCGGTTCGTCGGCGACGATCAGCTTCGGGTCGCGGGACAGCGCCATGGCGATCAGGACGCGCTGGCGCTGACCGCCGGAGAGTTCGTGCGGATAGCTGCGCAGGGTGCGGTCGGGGTCGAGGCCGACCATCGTCAGCAGTTCCCGCGGGCTACGGCGCCCTCCGCGTCGTACGACCTGCTTGAGCTGCGCGCGGATCGTCATCGCCGGGTTCAGGGACGACAGCGCGTCCTGGTAGATCATCGCCATCTCGTGGCCGAGCAGCTTGCGGCGCACGCGCATCGGTTCGGCGAGCAAGTCCCGCTGGTGGAAGCGGACTTGGCCGCGCACGCGGGCCCCCTTCGGCTCCAGGCCCATCACCGTCAGCGCGGTCAGCGACTTCCCGCAGCCCGACTCGCCCACCAGGCCCAGCACTTCACCGGGCTGCACCTCGAAGCTGATCCCGTCGACGATGTCCACGCCGTGGTGCCGGGCCGCGAAGCCGATGGCCAGGTTCTCCACGGCCAGCACCGGCTGAGCGCCGCCGGGCAGTGGCCGGGCCCGCGCCCGCAGCCGCGCCGCCGCCTCCGTCAGCCCCGGCAGTTGCACGATCTCCCCGCTGCCCGGCTCCGGCGCCTCCAGCCGGTCGTCCTCGTCGCGGACCTCGACCTCCCGCGCCGACGGTGCCGCCCACGCGTCGGAGACGCCCTCGGAGAGGATGTTCAGCGACAGCACGGTCACCAGCATCAGCAGCCCGGGGAAGACGGTCGCCCACCAGCCGCCGGTCAGCACCATGTTCTTGCCGTCCGCGATGACACTGCCCCAGGACGGGTCCGGCGGCCGGACGCCCGCGCCGATGAAGGACAGCGACGCCTCGAAGACGATCGCCTCGGCGACCTGCACGGTGCAGAACACCAGCACGGGCGCGGCGCAGTTGATGGCCACGTGCCGCCAGACGATGTGCGGGGTGCGGGCGCCGATCACCCGCTCGGCCGTCACATAGTCCTCCCCGTACTGATCGAGCACATTGGCCCGTACGACCCGTGCCACCGGCGGCGTGAACAGGAACGCGATCGCGCAGATCAGGACCGTGATCCCGCCGCCGAACACGGCGACCAGTACGGCGGCCAGCGCGATCCCCGGGAACGCCATCACCACGTCCAGGCAGCGCATCAGCGTCTCGTCGACGGCCTTGCGGGAGGTCGCCGCGATCGCGCCGACGATCGCGCCCACGACGAGCGCGAGCCCGGTCGCCCCGAGCCCGATGGCGAGGGACCAGCGGGCGCCGTACATCAGCCGGCTCATGATGTCCCGGCCGAGGCTGTCCTGGCCCATCCAGTGCCCGGCGGACGGATGTCCGGTGCCGTCGACGGGCGGCTGCTGGTCGAGCGGGTCGTCCGGCGCGAGCAGCGGCGCGAACAGCGCCACCAGGACCACGACGGCCAGGAAGCAGACGGAGATCTTCGACAGCAGCGGCAGCCGGCGCCAGCCGCGCAGCCGGATGCCGGGCCGGGCGAGGGCGTCCGTGAGCCCCTTGCGCGTGAACATCAGGAGGCTTCCCTCAGTCGCGGGTTGACCAGCAGGTAGAGGATGTCGATCACGAGGTTGATGACGACGAAGCCGGTCGCGGTCGTCAGGACGACGCCCTGGACGACGGCCGGGTCGCCGTTCTTCACCGCGTCGATCATCAGCTTGCCCATGCCGGGCAGCGAGAAGATCGTCTCGATGACCACCGCGCCGCCGAGCAGATAGCCGACGCGCAGGCCCAGCACGGTGAGCGGATTGATCAGCGCGTTGCGCAGGACGTTCCGGCCGACCACGACGCGCGGCGGCAGTCCGCTGCCGATCGCGGTGCGGACGTAGTCCTTGTCCAGCTCCTCGACCACGGACGTCCGGACGATGCGCGTGAGTTGGGCCGCCACCGGCAGGGACAGCGCGAGCGCCGGGAGCGTCATCGTCTTCAGCCAGCCCGTGAAGGAGTCCGCCGGGTTGATGTAGCCGCCGGTCGGGAACCAGCCCAGGTCGACCGCCAGGTACTGGATCATCAGCAGCGCCAGCCAGAAGCCGGGCGCCGCGACGCCGGTCAGCGACACGACCCGGATGATCTGGTCCGGCAGCCGGTCCCGGTAGATCGCCGCGGTCACGCCGCCGATCAGCGACAGCACCACCGCGATGCCCAGGCCCAGGAAGGTGAGCTGGAGCGTGAGCGGCAGCGCGGTCGTGACTTGGTCGATCACCGGCGCCCGGGTCAGTGCGCTGATGCCCATGTCGCCATGGAGCAGCGCGCCCACGAAGTCGACGTAGCGCACCGGCAGCGGGTCGAGCAGACCGTTCTCCTCACGGAACGCGTGCAGTTGCTCGGGCGTCGGATTGGCGCCCTGGAAGAAGGCGGACGCCGGGTCGACGTCCGAGAACCGCATCACCAGGAACACGAACAGCACGATGCCGAGCATCAGCGGCACGAGCAGGGCGACACGGCGGGCCAGGATCCTGGCGATGGCGACCACGGACCAACTCCCGTACGACGTCGGTGACTAGACCCACTTGGCCTGAAGCAGGTTGATTCCGGGGTACGGCTGGGCCCTTATCCCGGCGAGTTCGGCGGGGTCCCAGGCGGTCATCAGCTCGTTGTGGACGACCGGGTAGAGCACGGCCTGTTCGGCGACGACGTCGATGTAGTCCTGGATCATCGTCTTCTTCCGGTCCGCGTCCGGCTCCCGGGTCGCCGCGTCCATGTCCTGGAAGAGCTTCTTGGCGACCGAGTTGTCCGCCCAGCGCGTGTACCCCATCCACAGGTTGGTGGGCCCGTAGTTGTAGTGCATGATCAGGTCGGCGTCGAGGCCGAACTGGTTGGGGTTCGAGGCGGCGGCGACGACCTGGTAGTCCTGCTTCTGGTCCATCTTGGTGAAGACGGCCGTGGTCTCCTGCGGATTGAGGGTCGTCTTGACGCCGATCGCGTCCCAGGACGCCTTGATGGTCGGCAGGCAGTCGACGATCCAACTCACGTTCACCGCAAGGATGTCGATCTTCAGCCCGCGGACCCCGGCCTGCTTCAGCAGCGCCTTCGCCTTGTCGGGGTCGTAGTCGTAGACCGTCTTCGCGCGCCGGTAGCTCGGGTTGCCCTCGTTGAGGAAGGACGACGACGGTTTCCCGTGTCCCTTCAGCGCGACCTCGACCATCTTCTCGGTGTCGATGGCGTAGTGCAGCGCCTGCCTGACCCGCACGTCGTCGAAGGGCTTGTGCTTGGTGTTGAACATCAGGAACAGGTTGTTCATCCCGGCCCCGCCCGCGACCGTGAGCCCGCCGCTCGTGAGCTGGCCGATATTGGCGTACGGGATGTTGTCGGCGATCTGCGCGCCCGCGCTGGCGCCGGAGATCCGGGCGACGCGCGGGGCGGCGTCCACGATCGTCAGCCAGTTCATCTTCTGGAAGGCGGCCTTGCGCGGGCCGTTGTAGTCGACGTACGCCTCGAAGGTGGTGTTGGACTTCGGGTGGTGCGCGGTCTGCCGGTACGGTCCCGAGCCGATCGCCTTGCCCCTGATCGCGTCGTCGAAGGCACCCGGCTGCGAGAACACGTGCTTCGGCATGATCTTGGCGAGGGTGAGCCGCGAAATCCCTTCCGGGAAGGGGAACTTGAGCACCAGCTCGACGTTCTGCGCGTCGATCTTCCGGACTTCCTTCAGCCAGCTCGCGAAGAACCCCTTGGCCAGGGTCTGCGTCTTCGGGTCGAGGATCCGGTCGAAGACGAACACCACGTCGTCGGCGGTGACCGGCTTGCCGTCGTGGAAGGTGGCGCCCGCCCGCAGCGTGAACTTCCAGGACGTGCTTTTCGGGTCGCCCGGCACCTGTGTCGCGAGCGCCGCGTACGGCTCGCGGGAGATCGGGTCGGTGTCGAGCAGCCCTTCGTAGATGTGGTTGTTGGCGGCCATGCAGAACGCCGACGCGGTCTGCGTGGGATCCCAGCTGCCGTCGTTGCCGTAGCCGATGACCGCGGTCAGGGTGCGGTTCTTGCCGCTGCCGCCGGTGTCATTGGTCGACTCCGGGCCCGCCGAACAGGCCGACAGCGACGCGGTGACGGCGGCGGACGCTCCCAGCGCGCCGGTGTACTTCAGGAACGACCGGCGATGCAGCGCCGGCACGTCGTCGGTCACGTCGCGCACGGTTCCTCCAGCGAGATCAGGGTGGGGATACGAGAGGACGGGCGGAAGATATGAGGAGATACGACGTCCTACGTCCTGCAGTCAGCGCGACCATAGGAGGGGCTGTGAGGGCGGTCAAGGGAACGCACACGAATGGCGTATATGCCAGAGGTCGGACCAATGGCGCTGTCGCGTGCCGATGTTGACGAACCGTCACCGGTCAGACGTGGGACGTGGGACGTCCCGGGCGCGTACGATGCGGCGCATGTCCTCGGAGCCCAGGAACAGCCGGATACAGCGCGAGGTCGTACAGCTGATCCTCGACCGCAAGCTCCGGGTCGGTGCGCCGCTGCCCACCGAGACCGAGCTGATGGCCGACCTCGGCGTCAGCCGCAACTCCGTCCGCGAAGCCCTCAAGGCGCTCCAGGCGCTCGACATCGTGGAGATCCGCCACGGCTTCGGCACCTACGTCGGACAGGCCTCCCTGACCCCGCTGATCGACGGGCTGACGTTCCGCACACTGGCCCGGCACGAGGGCGACGCCGACGCGCTCGCCGACATCCTGCAGGTGCGCGAAGTGCTGGAGGAAGGGCTGATCCGGCGGGTGACGCCGCTGCTCAGCGACGCCGACCTGGACCGCCTCGAGTCGGTCGTGGACCGCATGGAGGCCGCGGGCCGGGCGGGTACGCCCTTCGCTGAACTCGACCGCGAATTCCACGAGTTGCTCTACGCCTCGCTCGGCAACGCGCTCGTGCCGCAGCTGCTCGGCGCCTTCTGGACCGTCTTCCGCCGCGTGGCCGGCGCGCTCGGCCGCCCCAACGAACCCGCACCGGAACTCACCGTCAGCCGCCACCGCGACATCGTCACCGCCCTGCGCGCCCGCGACGTCGAGGGCGCGCAGCGTGCGATGGCCGTCCACTTCCAGGGGATCGAGGCGCGGGCGGCGGCGCCGGCGGGGCCCACCGGGGCGCGGTGAGCCGGGCGGTGGGGGGCGCCGTCCCCTGTGCGGCGCCCCCGTGGACAGTGTTCGTGCCACGGAAGCGTCTGGATGTGATCCGCGCAGAACCTCATACCTTGGTTGCCGTGCCATAGACCTTCGGGCGACAGCCTGGACAAGCCCCCGCTCGCCACAGTGAGGGCATGGAGAACACCAAGAACGGGATCAGCAGGGCGCGGTTCCTGGCCGGGGCCGTGGCCGCCGGAGTCGCGGGGGCGGCGATGCTGCCGGCGACCGGTGCACAGGCGACGGAGGCGACGGGGGGCCGTCGCGGGCTGCGGCACCGGGGTGTCGTCTACACCGTCGGCGCGGGGGAGACGCCCGGTACGGCCTTCAGCACCGCCCGCATGCGCAGGGACATCCGGGTCATCCGCGACGACCTGCACGCCGACACCGTCGACGTCACAGGCGACGGCGTCGAACGCCTCAACACCACCGCCACCGAGGCCGCCGAAGCCGGACTGCGCGTCTGGCTGCAGCCCACCCTCGGCGACGCCCCCGAGCGGGACATCCTCGACCACATCGCGGAGACCGGCCGGCACGCGGAGCGGCTGCGCCGGCAGGGCGCGGGCGTCGACTTCAGCGTGGGGTGCGAGTTCTGGCTGTTCGTGCCGGGGATCGTGCCCGGCGAGACGGTTCTCGACCGCATCGAGAACCTCCTGAACGGCACGGTCGACTATGCGCGGATGCAGCGCCGTCTCGACGCCTTCATCGCCAAAGCCGCCGCGGTCGGCCGCTCCGTCTTCCGCGGCCGCCTCTCCTACGCCGCCGCGCAGGACGACAAGGTCGACTGGAACCTGTTCGACGTCGTCGGCATCGACTACTACTCGTCCCACCCCGACCGCGCCGACTACGTACGGGAGTTGAAGCGCTACCTCCGCTGGGGCAAGCCCCTCGCCATCACCGAGTTCGGGACGTGCACGTTCGTCGGCGCCCCCGAGGCGGGCGGTATGGGCTGGAACATCGTCGACCACTACAAGACTCCGCCGGAGATCAAGGGGAACCCGGTTCGGAGTGAGCGTACGCAGGCCGACTATCTGGTCGAGCTGCTGGACGTCTTTGAGTCGATGGGGCTGTATGCGGCGATGGTCTTCGAGTTCGTCACCGCGGACTCCGAGCACCGGGTGGACGATCCTCGCTATGACATCGACATGGCGAGCTATGCCATTACGAAGCCGATCAAGGATCGTCCGGGGGATCCGGAGTCTGACTGGCACTGGGAGCGGAAGGAGGCGTTCAGGGCGATTGCGCGGCGCTGGGGGTGCCGGGATCGGTCGTGAGCGTGTGCGGCGCCGTTGTGGCTGGTCGCGCAGTTCCCCGCGCCCCTATCGGGGCGTGGTTGTACCGCTGCCTAGTTGCAGTACGTGTCCTTTCGCGGACGCTCTCCGGTCGCCAGGAAGCGGGACGCGATCTCGTCGCCGCACGCCGTGCCGTCGTCCAGATACGCGCCGTGGCCGGTGGCGTCGTTGACGACCATGACTGCTCGCTTGCCGAGCGCCGCGCGGAGTTTCAGGGCGCCGGTGAGTGGGGTCGCCACATCGCGTTCGTTCTGGACGAGGAGGACGTTGGACGGGCCGCGGTCGGTGATCCGGACCGGCGCCTCGCGCTGTTCGTAGGGCCATGCGGCGCAGATCATCGCGTTCCGGGGCATGCCCGCGGTCAGCGGGTGCTCGGCCCGGCTCTTCGCCACATCGTCCCGGTAGGCGTCGGCGGAGGCCGGCCAGTCGGCGTCGTTGCAGATGGTCCCGATGGCGACAGCGGAGAGGTTCTGAAGTGCCTCCTCGGGCGGGGACGGCGGCGCGGGCGGCACGGTCCCCTTCCGGGCGGCCAGGATCAGCTGGGCGAGGCCGGGAAAGTCGTCCGTGTCGTACATCGCGCTCAGCATCGCCTGACGTAGCTCGTTGCCGTTCAGCACGGGCGGGTTGGCGCCGGGCCAGGGGATGGGCTCGCGGTCGAGGCGGGCGGTCAGGCTGAGGAAGTCCGCCCGGACCTTCGCCGGGGTCTCGGCGAGCCGGTGCGGATTGCCGGGCGCGGAAGCCCACTTGGCGAACTCGGGGAACACGTCCTCGACGCCCCGCTCGAACGCGGCCAGCCAGGCGCGCTGGACCCTGACGGGGTCGGGGTTGTCGTTGCTGTCCAGCACGATGCGGTCGGTGCGGTGCGGGAACAGCTCGTTGTAGATCGAGCCGACATAGGTGCCGTAGGAGACACCCCACGCGGAGATCTTCCGCTCGCCGAGCGCGGCCCGGATGCGGTCGAGGTCGCGGGCCTCGTTGACGGAGCTGAGGTGCTGGATCAGCTCGCCGCCATTGCGGGCGCAGGCGTCCGACATGCGCTTCGCGGTGACCAGGTTCTCCGTGATGGAGCCGTCGGGGGCGGGCCAGGGCCGGGTCGCCGTGAGGGCGAGATCGCGGCGTTCGAGGCCGCAGTCGACGGAGGTGGACGGGGCCAGCCCGCGCGGGGCGAACCCGATCAGGTCGTAGGCGTCGCGCACCTTCTGCGGCAATTGCTGGCCCTTGCCCGACGGGTTGTTCAGGCTGGAGCCGCCGGGTCCGCCGGGGATCAGCAGTAAGGCGCCCCGGCGGGCGGACGGCTTCTCGCTCGGGATACGGGAGACGGCGACGTCGATCGTCGGCCCGTCCGGGTCGGCGTAGTCCATCGGTACCTCGACTGTCGCGCACTGCTGTCGTGGATCGAGGCCGGTGCCCTCGCACTTCGTCCACTTCAGCGACTTCGGCGACTTTGGCGCGGGGCCGCTCGTGGCGGACGCGGTGAGAGGCGTCACGACACCGAACACGATTCCGGAGGCGGCGGCGATCAGGGCGAGGCTCTTGGTCATCGGCTTCATGGGTACGAGCCTCGCGGAGCCCGACCGTCCCTCACATCCGGGCAACAACCCACTTCGCACGGGGGATTACCCCAGTGCCCACGTCAGGGTCACCCCCGACTCACACATCCCGCCGGTCCACGACCACCACCGCGACCACGGCCGCCACCGCCGCCCACGCCGCGAACACCACCCAGCTCCCCGTCACCGTCGTCGGATAGTGCGGCGGATAGAGCCGGATCGCCGACTCCCCGTACGTCACATCGACCAGCCGGGTCCAGGCGTTGACGGGCAGCGCGTTGCGGACGGCCGCCGTCCAGGCGTAGCGGTCGGTGATGAAGGTCGGCAGGAGCAGCAGGACGACGGTGATGGCGCCTGTCGTCGTGGCCCCGTGCCGGATCACCGCGCCCAGCCCCATGCCGACCAGCGCGGAGACGGGGGCGAGCAGGGCGGAGGCCAGCAGCAGCGACAGCACGCCCGGGTGACTGACCGGGACGTCCGCGCCCCGGCCGGAGAGGATGCCCTGCGTGGCGGCGTACGACGTGCCGACGACCACGGCCCCGTAGCCGGTCATCGCCCCCGCCACCACCGTCACCTTCGCCGCCATCAGCGCCCGCCGGTCGGGAACGGCCGCGAACGTCGTACGGATCAGCCCGGTCGCGTACTCGCCGACGACCGTGATCGCGCCGACGCTCGCGCACACCAGGATCAGGATCAGCGCGGCCCCGGCGGTGAACGCGTCCCGCAGCGCCCACTCCACGTAGTCCGCCTTCATGTCGGCGGGCATGTACGGGTAGTTGACGTAGTGGTCCCGGGCGGCGTTCGCGTTGAAGCCGAGGACGGTCAGCGTGCCGAGGCCGAGTGCCCAGTAAGTGGAGCGCAGGGAGCGGAGTTTGAGCCACTCGGCGGCCAGGAGGTCGGTGAAGCGGGCGTCGGTCATCGTGGGTCTCCGGCGGTGTACTCGGCGCTGTCGGCGGTCAGTTCCATGAAGGCCGCTTCCAGGGAGGCGGCGCGTGTGGTCAACTCCCTGACCAGGAAATGGTGTTCGAAGGCGAGCTCGCCGATCCGCTCGGTGCTGAGCCCCGCCACCTGGAGCGTCTCCTCGTCGTACGGCGCCACCGCCGCACCCTGAGACGCCAGTACGCCGGCCAGCGCCCCCGCGTCCGGAGACCGCACGGTCACCGTCGGCGCCGTCCCCCGCGCGGAGAACTCGGCGAGGCTCTCGGCGGCGATCAGCTCGCCCCGTCCGATGACGATCAGGTCGTCGGCAGTGTGCTCCATCTCTGACATGAGGTGGCTGGAGACGAAGACCGTACGCCCCTCGGCCGCCAGCCTCCGGAACAGTCCCCGCACCCACAACACCCCTTCCGGATCAAGCCCGTTGAGGGGCTCGTCGAAGACCAGCACCGGCGGCTCGCCGAGCAGCGCGGTCGCGATGCCGAGCCGCTGCTTCATGCCCAGCGAGAACCCGCCGACCCGGCGCCGGGCGGCGGCATCACCGAGCCCCACCTCCGCCAGCACCTCGTCCACCCGGCGCGCGGGGATGCGATTGCTCCGGGCCAGTGCCCCCAGATGCGCCCGCGCACTGCGTCCGCCGTGCACATCGCCGGCGTCCAGGAGCGCGCCGACGTGCCGCAGTCCACGGCGGTGGCGGCGGAAGGCGTGGCCGTCGACGGTGGCGGTGCCGCCGCTCGGCTCCACGAGGCCCAGCAGCATCCGCAGGGTCGTGGTCTTGCCCGCGCCGTTCGGACCGAGGAAGCCGGTGACGCGGCCGGGACGGACGGAGAAGGACAGGTCGCGGACGGCGGTCGTGCCGCCGTATCTCTTGGTCAGTTCGTTGACTTCGATCACGGGAACACGGTCGCGCGGCCGGCCGGTGCGGCACATCGGCCGCCCGCTGACACTCGTACGCACCCGATGTCGACCGTGGTTGTACATCTCCGGGCCGATGACCAGCTCATAGAGCCCGCTCTACGATCACGTCATGCCCGCCACCGAACCGCCGCCGCCCCTGCACAAACGCATACCGCCGGGCGTCTGGGTGGCGCTCGCGTGGTGCGCGGGGGAGCTGTTCACCCGCCTCGCGCGCGTGCGCCTGCCCGGCGAGATCGAGCCTGAGGAGTGGCCCGCGGCCCAGCTGTACCGCTGGGAGGGGCTGGTGACCCTCGTGCTGGCCACAGCGCTGGCCCTGAACGGCGGCCGCCTGCTGTCCCGGAAACCGCTCGCCGCTCTCGCCTGCCTGCTGACGGCCGCGGGCTTGGCGACGACCGCGCTGGGAGGGGGCGAGATACCGATGGCCCAGTTCCTCGCGCCCACCGTCGCCTTGTACTTCATCGCGGCGTCGCAGGCCCGGCGGACTGCCGTGATCGCCCTGGCCATGGCACTGGGCACGCTGGCCGGCTGGCTGACCGTGCGCCTGCTGAGCGGCTGGACCGTTGGCACCTCGGCCGAGCTCACCGTGGCCATGGTCGCCGTGATCGCCTGGCTGCTCGGCAACTCCTCCCACCAGGCCCGCGTCCACGCCGAACGGCTCGTGGCCGAGCACGCCGCGCAGGTCGTCACCGCGGAACGCCTGCGCATCGCCCGCGAGATGCACGACACGGTCGCCCACAGCATCGGCATCATCGCCCTCCAGGCCGGAGCGGCGGCCCGCGTGGCGACGGCCCGTCCGGAGGCGGCCCTGGAGGCGATGCGGGCGGTGGAGAACGAGGGGCGGGAGACGCTGGCGGGCCTGCGGCGCATGCTGGTCGCGCTGCGGGCGGCGGACGAGGGGGAGAGCATGACCCCGGCCGGTCTCGCCGACGTGGACCGGCTCGCGGCCACGACGACGGCGGCGGGCGTCCAGGTCGAGGTGCGCCGCGTCGGCGACCCCCGAGCCCTGCCCCCGGACATCGACCTGTCGGCCTTCCGCATCGTCCAGGAGTCGGTCACCAATGTCGTACGGCATGCGGGCACGCGCGCGTGCCGGGTCACGCTCGACTACCGCGCCGACGACGAACTGGCCCTGGAGATCACCGACGAGGGCCGGGGCAGCGGCAATTCGACCGACACGGGCTTCGGGCTTGCGGGCATGAGAGAGCGCGTCGCCCTGCTCCACGGCGAGTTCACGGCGGCACCGCGCCCCGAGGGCGGCTTCCGGGTGGCGGCAAGGCTGCCGGTGCCGGTGGTGGTCCGATGACCGCCCCGGTCCGGGTGGTCCTCGCCGACGACCAGCAGCTGATCCGCACGGCACTGAGCATGGTGCTGGCCGAACTCGACGACGTGGAGGTCGTCGGGGAGGCGGCGACGGGGGAGGAGGCGGTGCGGCTCGTCGCCGAACTCGCCCCGGACGTCGTGGTGATGGACATCCGGATGCCCGGCATGGGCGGCATCGAGGCCACGGACCACATCACCCGCGACGTGCCCGACACCCGGGTCGTCGTCCTCACCACCTTCGACGACGACGATCACGTCTACGGCGCCCTGCGCGCCGGCGCGTCCGGCTTCCTCGTCAAGGACATGGCCCTGGACGACATCATCGCGGCCGTACGCGTCGTCGCCGCCGGAGACGCCCTCATCGCCCCCAGCGTCACCCGCCGCCTCATCCGCGACTTCGCCTCCCGCCCCCAACCGCCCGGCTCCCGCCGCGACTTGAAGGCCATCACGGACCGCGAACGCGAGGTCCTCACCCTCGTCGGCACGGGCCTGTCCAACACGGAGATCGCCGCGGAGCTGTGCATCAGCGTGGCGACAGCCAAGACCTACATGACCCGCCTGCTGACCAAGCTGGACGCACGGGACCGGGTCCAGCTGGTGATCATCGCGTACGAGGCGGGCCTGGTGTCGGTGAGTTAGGCACGGGCTCTCGCTACTCCGAGCCGTCCGCGTCGGCTGTGGTGCGGCTGGCCAGTCGTTCGTATCGCTGCCTGGCGGCTTGCGGAGTGCCGAGCCCGAGTCCGAAAGCGATCTCCTGCCAGGTCATGCCGCGGCCCCGGGCCATCTGGAGAAGTCCGGTTTCCAACTCGTCCATCTCCCCGCGAACCAGTGGGACGAGACTCAATGCGGCGGTGATATCGGCGTGGTCCACCTCCGGTTCGCCGTCATCGGGCTGTGCGGCGCCGCTGAGCAGGAACGACACAAGCCTGACGGCCTCGTGCGGCCCGAGGACCGAGGGGTGAACCTGCCGGTGGCGCTGCTTGTCCGTGGCCGCGTGGCGTTCGGCGATGCGGAACAGGGACGCGTAGACGCGGTGTGCCCGCGCCTGCTCCGGCTGCGGAGGCGTGAAGGGATCGGCCGGCTGATCAGGAGTCGAAGGCATGAGATGAGCATGAGATGCGCACGACTCGATGTCAACTAGACGTTGTAAACAACCTGTTCACTTCAACGCTTGGCGAGGTGGACCTCTGCGCCGGCGTCGGTGAAGACCAGCGCGGCATAGGGATTGACGCGATCGGGGACAACTCCCGCGTCGGCGGCGACTGTTCGTCCGGTGCGCCCGTCGACGACGAACGTTCCGTCCTTGCCCTTGGCGTAGAACCGATCCTTGAACTCGGCTTCCACGGTGGCGTTCCAGTCGTCGGGGCCGTTCCCCGCCGCCCGGCGCCACAAGATCTTGCCGGCTTTGTCCATCGCGAGTGCCCCGTCCTGCTTCGAGGCGCACAGCACAACGGTGCCGCCTTCGCCCTGACCGCAATCCATGCCGCTGGTCAGGCCGGCACGCTTGGACAGGACGAATTCGCCGGTCGCGATGTCGATCAGCTGCGCCTGCTTGCTGCCGTCCTCCTCGAACTTGGCGAAGGGTGTGCCGTCGATCGACGCGACGGTACCTTGCGGCATCTTCTTGGACCACAGGTCACTGCCGTCGGTCGTGGCGACACCGGTCAACGGGAACGCCTGGGCCGCGTCATCGCCGAACCCCACCAGGGCGTCGCTGGATCCACCGATCTTCCAGAAGTCCGGACGCTGCCACAGCAGGCGGGGCTTGCCGTCCAGGGCGACCGCGAAGGTGCCTGTCATGTAGTCGTCCGCCGTCCAGGTGACGGCCGCAACGCCGTCCCCGATCCCCATCTGGAGCGCGCCGAGCTTGCCGTCCGGTTCGCCATGGATGTCCACGGGAAGCCGCCAGATCAGCTTGCCGTTGTCCGCGCGGGCGGCGATCACCTCGAACCCGGCCTGGGCCGAACCCTTGCCTTTCTTGGCGAGTTGGACCGGCACGACGGCGAGCATGGCCGGTGCACCGCCGATCTGCGCCGACGTAGGGGCCCGCACGCGCCCGGCGATCATGCCGGCCTGCTTCTTGCTCAGTTCGCGTGGCGCCGGCAGATCGTACGTCGGCGTGTTCTGGGTTGGGATGGTGGTGACGGCCTTGCCCGTGGCCAGGTTGTACATCGTCACGCCGGACGCGTGCGCATGCCAGGCCGCACGCCCGTACAAAGCGACGCTGGGGGTATCCACCGGGCCGGTCGGCAGGACATGGGCCGCCTTGCTGTCGAACGCCGAGGGCGCCGCGGCCCGTGGATCGCCGCTGAGGTCGAGGGCTTTCCGGGTGGGCGAGCCGGAGCCCGCAGGACTGCCGCCGCCCTCCGTCGAGCCTCCGGTGCACGAGACCAACAGAGCCACCGCAGCCAGGCCGATGACACCTGCACGTACCGGACTTCGACTTCTCATCCGACTCTCCGCGTTCCGTGACCTGCACTGCTGATGTGCGCAGATTCGACCACGGACGGAACGGGACCCCTCCCGTCACAGGACAGACACAGTATCTCCGCATTCGGCGCACCACCCCACGGTGCGCCACCTCACGGAAGCGAGGGCCCTATGAGACGCATGTGTCATGCGCTGTTAGTGGGTGCGGTCGCCGTCGGAGTCTCGGGTGTGTTCCACCCGGTCGCGTCGGCCGCCGACACCTCTCCGCTGGAGGTCAAGAACGTCACGGCGAGTCCCGATGACGGCAATGTTCCCGCCAACACCCTGGACAACAACCTGAGCACCCGCTGGTCGTCGCAGGGCGACGGGGCGTGGATCCGGTACGACCTCGGCTCGGCGCAGACCGTCGGGTCGGTGTCGCTGGGCTGGCATCAGGGGAACAGCAGGACCAACACCTTCGACGTCCAGTTGTCCGACGACGGATCGTCGTGGAAGACCGTCCTGGCCCGGAAGACCAGCAACGGCAGCACACTTGAGCAGCAGAGCTACGACTTCGCCGACGCCTCGGCCCGTTACGTACGGATCGTCGGCCACGGCAACACGGTCAACGCCTGGACCAGCATCACCGAGACCGACATCTACGGAGCCGACGGCACCGGCGGCGGTGGCGGCGGTTCCTGCGCGTACCCGGCCGACGTGCTGGACCTGACGAACTGGTACATCGGGCTGCCGGTGGGCGAGGAGGAGTCCCCCACCAACGTCTACCAGCCCGATCTCGACACCTACGCGAACGACCCCTGGTTCACCACGTCCGACGAGTGCGCGGCCGTCCGGTTCCGCGCCCCCGTCAACGGCGTCACCACCAGCGGCTCCAAGTACCCCCGCTCGGAGCTGCGGGAGATGACGGACTCGGGGAAGAACAAGGCGAGTTGGTCGTCCACGTCCGGCACCCACACGATGGTGATCGACCAGGCCATCACGGACGTCCCCAAGGAGACCCCGAACGTCGTCGCCGGCCAGATCCACGGCGGCTCCGACGACCTCAGCGTCTTCCGTCTGGAGGGCGAGAAGCTCTACGTCACCGACGGCGACACAAAGCATCACCATCTGGTGACGGCTGACTACAAGCTGGGCACGCGGTTCGAGGCGAAGTTCGTGGTCAGCGACGGCAAGATCAAGGCGTACTACAACGGCGTGCTGCAGACCACGTTGTCGAAGGACTTCTCCGGCGCCTACTTCAAGGCGGGCGCGTACACGCAGGCCAACTGCGGCAACTCGGATCCGTGCAGCGCCGACAACTACGGCCAGGTGAAGATCTACGATCTGAACGTCACGCACAGCAACGGCAACGGCGGTGGTGACGGCGGCGACGGCGGCGGGGACTCGACCGAGGCCGCCAAGCGGTACGGCTGGGGCAACCCGCTGCCGATATCCGACGAGTTCAACTACACCGGCCCGGTCGACCCCGCGAAGTGGGACGTACCGTCGGGCAGCGTCGGCGGCACGCCCCAATGCTGGGACGGCCACGAAAAGAACGGCCGCCGGTGCGGGAAGAACAGCACCGTCGCCGACGGCATCATGACCATGCGCGGTGAGGCGAACGGCGACACGGGGTGGATCAGGCAGCACGAGCCCACCCAGTACGGCCGGTGGGAAATCCGGTCCCGCTCCCGGAACACCGGCCCGGAGGGCGTGCCCTACCACCCGCTGCACCTGATCTGGCCCACCGCGGGCGACCGGTTCGAAAACGGCGAGTACGACTGGGTCGAGTACTCGGACCCCGACGCGCAGTGCCTCGGGGCGTTCCTGCACTACCCGAAGAGCCCGTCGGACAAGAAGGAACAAGAAGATCACTGCCCCGTGGACATGACGAAGTGGCACAACTTCGCGTTCGAGTGGACGTCCAAGGCGCTGGTCGGCTACGTCGACGGTGTCGAATGGTTCCGGCTGGCGGACGGCGCGAACGCCGACCGAGGGAACATCCAGGACATGCCCCTGGGGAACCTCGTCATCCAGCTGGACAACTTCGCCAAGAACGGCGTTCCGCGCCCGGCCGTGTTCGAGGTCGACTGGGTCCGGACGTACGACGTCGATGCGAGCGAGGACCCCTCCGGGGATTCCCCGGTCCAGGTCGCAGACGTCACGGCAAGTCCTGATGACGGCAACGTTCCCGCCAACACTCTGGACAACAACCTGAGCACCCGCTGGTCGTCGCAGGGCGACGGGGCTTGGATCCGCTACGACCTCGGCTCGACGCAGAACGTCGGGTCGGTGTCGCTGGGCTGGCATCAGGGGAACAGCAGGACGAACACCTTCGACATCCAGCTGTCCGACGACGGATCGTCGTGGAAGACGGTCCTGGCCCGGAAGACCAGCAGCGGCAGCACACTTGAGCAGCAGAAGTACGACTTCGCCGACGCCTCGGCCCGCTACGTACGGATCGTCGGCCACGGCAACACGGTCAACGACTGGACCAGCATCACCGAGACCGACATCTACGGAGCCGACGGGGGCGGTGACGGCGGCGAGGATCCGACAGATCCAACGGACCCAACAGACCCGGCCCCCGTTCGCACCGTCCGTGTCGCAGACTCCACCGCATTGAAGAGCGCGTTCAGCGACGCGCGCCCCGGCGACCGCATCGTCCTCGCGGACGGCACGTACTCGATAGGCAAGTTGACCGGCAAGAACGGAACGGCCGCCCAGCCCATCACCGTCGTCGCGGAGAACCGCGGCAAGGCGGTGATCGGCGATGGGCAGCTGGAGGTGGCGAGCTCCTCCTACGTCACCTTCCAGGGGCTGAAGTTCACGAACAGCAACACCCTGAAGATCACCAGCTCGAACAACGTACGGCTGACCCGCAACCACTTCCGGCTGACGGAGGGGGAGTCCTCGCTGAAGTGGGTGATCATCCAGGGTGAGAACAGCCACCACAACCGGATCGATCACAACCTGTTCGAGGAGAAGCACCAGCCCGGGAACTTCATCACCATCGACGGGTCCGGGACGCAGCAGTCGCAGTACGACCGCATCGACCACAACCACTTCCGAGACATCGGCCCCCGCGTGACGAACGAGATGGAGGCCGTCCGGGTCGGCTGGAGCGGCATGTCCCAGTCGAGCGGATTCACCGTCGTCGAGTCGAACCTCTTCGAGAGGTGCGACGGTGACCCGGAGATC
Organism: Streptomyces sp. GESEQ-4; assembly: GCF_017948455.1. Classification (GTDB taxonomy): domain Bacteria; phylum Actinomycetota; class Actinomycetes; order Streptomycetales; family Streptomycetaceae; genus Streptomyces. The sequence continues at coordinate 250,114 of NZ_JAFFSU010000006.1, read as the reverse complement.
GTCTCCGTGAAGAGCAACGACAACATCGTCCGCCACAACACCTTCCGTGCCTCACAGGGCGTCCTGTCCCAACGGCACGGGAACCGCGGTGAGTTCTACGGCAACTTCTTCTTCGGGGAGGGCAAGGCGGGAACCGGCGGGATCCGCATCTACGGCCAGGACCACAAGATCTACAACAACTACTTCGAGGGCCTGACCGGCACCGGCTTCGACGCCGCGCTGCAGATCGACGGCGGCGACGTGGACACCTCGGGCGCGCTGAGCGCGCACTGGCGCGTCTACCGGGCGACCGTCGTGCACAACACCTTCGTGAACAACGTGTCCAACATCGAGATCGGCGCCAACTACAACCTCGCCCCGGTCGACTCGGTCATCGCCGACAACGTCATCACGGGCAGCCGGGGCAAGCTGCTCAACGAGGTCAAGAAGCCCGTGGGCATGACCTACGCCGGCAACATCGCGTGGCCGACCGGATCGGCGACCGTCGGCGTGTCCCTGCCCTCCGGCTCCGTCAGGGCGGTCGACCCGCTGCTCGCCTCCGACGGATCGCTGTACCGGATCGGCGCGGGCAGCCCGGCGATCGACACCGGTACCAGCGGCCACGCCTTCGTGACCGAGGACATGGACGGCCAGGCCCGAGTCGGCACCATCGACGCGGGCGCCGACGAACGATCGTCGTCCCCGGTCACACGGACGCCGCTCAATGCGACGGACGTAGGCCCAGGCGCCGCGTAGGACGCGCAAGAGGACCGGTGGCGGGTTCAACCCCGCCACCGGTCGTGCCCCGAAGGGGCGCGGGGAACTGCGCGACAAGCCCCCCACGCCGCCGCAGCCGCCCAACGACCTATCGCGGCACCCCCGCGGAGCGCTTAGCGCTTAGGGAGATGGACCTCCGTGCCCTTGTCGGTGTAGACCAGCGCGGCATAGGCGTTGACGCGATCCGGCACAATCCCCGCGTCCGCGCTGACCGTTCGTCCGGTACGGCCGTCGATGACGAATCCTCCGTCCTTGCCCTTGGCGTAGAACAGATCCTTGAACTCGGCTTCCACGGTGGCATTCCACTTGTCCGGACCGTCCCCCGCCGCCCGGCGCCACAGGACCTTGCCGGTCTTGTCCACCGCGAGCGCACCGTCCTGCTTCGAGGTGCACAGCAGGACGGTGCCGCCCTCGCCGTGTTCGCAGTTCATGCGCTTGGTCAGGCCCGCCCGCTTGGACAGGACGAAGTCGCCGGTCGCGATCTCGATCAGCCGCGCCTGCTCGCTGTCGTCGTCGAGTTTGGCCAATGGGGTGTCGGTCGATTTGACCGCCCAAGTGGTTCCGGCGGGGATCCCCTTGGCCCACAGGTCACGGCTGTCGGTCGCGGCGACACCGGTCAACGAGTATTCCTCGGCCGAGTCTTCGCGGAATCCCAGAACGGTGTCGCCGGATCCGGCGACCGTCCAGAAGTCCGCACGCTGCCACAGCATGCTGGGCTTGTCGTCCAAGGAGACCGCGAAGGCGCCTTGCGGGTAGTCGTCCTCGGTCCAGGAGACGGTCACCACACCGTCCCCGGGCTCACCCAGAAGCGCGCCGAGCTTGCCCTCCGGCTTACCGTAGATGTCCACAGGCAGCCGCCAGATCAGCTTGCCGTTGTCCGCACGGGCGGCGATCACCTCGAATCCGGCCTGCGCCGAACCGCTGCCCTGCTTGGCGAGCTGGACCGGCACGACGGCGACCAGCGCCGGTACACCGCCGATCTCCACCGGCACAGGGAACGACACGCGGCTGCGCACCATATCGGCCTGCTTCTTGCTCAGATCGCCTGGCGCCGGCAGGTCGTACGTGGGCGTGTTCTGGGTCTTGATGTCGGTGACGGCCTTACCCGTGGCCAGGTTGTACATCGTCAGGCCGGACGCGTGCGTGAGCCAGGCCGCACGCCCGTACAGAGTGAGGGGAGGGAATCCCTTCGGGCCCGTCGGCAGCACATGGGCCGCCTTGCTGTCGAACGCCAAGGGCGCCGCGGCCCGTGGATCGCCGCTGAGGTCGAGGGCCTTCCGGGTGGGCGAGCCGGAGGCAGCGGGACTGTCGCCTTCCCCGGTCGAGCCTCCCGTGCACGCGGCCAACAGAGCCACTGCGGCCAGGGCGACGACACCTGCACGTACCGGACTTCGACTTCTCATCCGACTCTCCGCGTTCCGTGACATGCACTGCTGACGGGCGCAGATTCGACCACGGACGAGCCGGGACCGGTCCCGGCCTCCGAGTCAGGGCGTCGTCGTCCGCAGGTACTCCCCGAGGCGGGCGATGGCAGAGGGGTTCCGCGGGCTCTCCACCAGGTCGACGTAGTCGAGGGTGAAGATCCGCTTGTGCTTGACGGCCGACACGTTCCGCAGCGGGGCGTAGGACAGCAGGAACCTTCTCTTCTGCTCCGCGCTCACGTCCCCGTAGTCGCAGACCACGATCACGTCGGGGTCGCGTTCCACAACGGTCTCCCAGCCGACGGTCGTCCAGGAGTCCTGGAGGTCGTGCATGACATTGACCCCGCCCGCCTCGCTGATGATCTGGTCGGGCGCGGCGTAGCGGCCGGAGGTGAAGGGCTGGTCCTCGCCGCTGTCGTAGAGGAAGACCTTGGGGGAAGCGGACGGGGCCTTCGCCTTCACCTCCGCCACCTCGCGCTTGAAGCCGGAGATCAGGGCCGCCGCCCGCTTCTCCACGCCGAACAGCTTGCCCAGGTTGGTGAGGTCCTCGTACAGCGCGTCCAGCGGCGGCATGATGCCCCGCGAGGACTCCGTACGGCCGTTGCGGCAGGACTCGGTGAGGATGTACGAGGGGATGCCGAGCTTGCGCAGGGCGTCCGGGGTGAAGCCGTCGTCCTCGCGGAAGCCGTAGTTCCAGCCGGCGAAGACCCAGTCGGCGCGGGCGTCGAGGACGTTCTCCTTGGTGAGCTGGTCCTTCGACAGCCACGTCACCTTGTCGTAGCCGTCCTTCCACGGCACCCCGCCGAGGTCCCCCTTGTCGTCGGGCATCGCGAACCCGACCATCCGGTCCTCAAGATCGAGCGCGAACATCAACTCGGTGATGCCGACATCGTTGGTGACGACCCGCTCGGGGACCTTGTCGTACGTCACCTTGCGCCCGCAGTTGGTGAGCGTGACCGACGACGCGGCCTTCGAGTCCGGCGAGGGCTCGACCTCGGCACCGCAGCCGGTGATGAGCACGGCGAGGCAGACGGCGGCGGCGACAACTGGCTTACGCATGCGGGAGAGTTCCTTAGTTCCTTATTCGGACGGCGGGAGAAGGTCGAAGAGCAGCTGCATGGCACCCGTCTCCGGATGCCGTACGGGATGCGCGCGCACGCCGAACACCTCGGCGAGCAGGTCCGGGCACAGGACGTCGTGCGGCGGCCCGGACGCGACGACCCGGCCCGCCGAGAGGACATACAGCAGATCGCAGTGCGCGGCGGCGAGGTTCAGGTCGTGCAGCGCGGCCAGCACGGTCAGGCCGCTCGCCCGGACCAGGGACAGCACGTCCAACTGGTGGGCGATGTCGAGGTGGTTGGTCGGTTCGTCGAGGACCAGCACCTGGGGGCGCTGCGCCAACGCCCGCGCGATCAGCACGCGTTGCCGCTCGCCGCCCGACAGAGCGAGGAAGCCGCGGGCGGCCAGATGCTCCACGCCGGTGGCCCGCATCGACTCCGCGCAGATCGCCCGGTCCTCCGCCGCCGTACGGTCCCGGTGCGGCAGCCGCCCCATCCCGACCACCTCGGCGACGGTGAAGTCGAACTCCGACGACGACTCCTGCGGCAGCGCGGCCAGTCGCCGGGCGGCGGCACGAGGAGCCAGCGTGTGTACGTCGTCCCCGTCCAGCCGTACGACCCCCGCAGCCGGCCGCAGCGCCCGGTACACGCACCTCAACAGGGTCGACTTCCCACTCCCGTTGGGCCCGACCAGCCCCACGAACGCCCCGCTGTCCACGGTGAGCTTGATCTCGTCGACGAGCCGCTTCCCGGCGGCCTCGACCGTCACGCCCTCCACGTCGAGCCGCATCAGCGCCCCCCGAAGGCGTAGCCGCCGCGCCGCATCAGCAGCAGGAAGGCCGGGACGCCGACCACCGCGGTGATCACCCCGACCGGCAACTCCGCGGGCGCCAGCAGCAGCCGGGACAGCACATCCGCCCACACCAGCAGTACGGCCCCGGCGAGCGGCGCGACGGCCAGCACCCGCCGGTGATCGGCGCCCACCAGCATCCGTACGACATGCGGCACCATCAGCCCGACGAACCCGATGGCTCCACTCACCGCGACGACCGTCCCGGTCACCGCCGCCGTGACGAGGAACAACTCCCGCCGCAGCCGCCCGGGTTGCACCCCCAGCGTCGCCGACGTCTCGTCCCCCATCGCCAGCGCGTTCAGGGCCTCCGCCCGCCACCGCAGCCACACCCACCCGGCCACGACCGTCGCGGCGGCGATCGGCACCCGTGGCCAGGTCGCCCCGCCCAGACTCCCCAGCAGCCACATCATCGCCGACCTGGCCGCCTCGCCCCGGGCCGCGCCGAACACCATCACGGTCGTCAGCGCTTCGAAGCCGTACGCCAGCGCCGTCCCCGTCAGGATCAGCCGCAGCGGCGTCAGCCCGTGCGTCGCGGAACGCGCCACGGCGTACACGATCGCCATCGCCACCAGCGCCGAGCAGAACGCCGACACCGACAGCGCCCACACCCCGAGCCCCGCGAACGCCCCGAGCAGGATGACCGCGTTGGCCCCCACAGCGGCACCGGACGAAATCCCCAGCACGAACGGATCGGCCAGCGCGTTACGCACCATCGCCTGCACAGCCACCCCGACCGTCGCGAGCCCCGCCCCCACGACAGCGGCGAGCACGACACGAGGCAGCCGGATCTCCCAGACGATGGTGTACGACGCCACGTCCGCGGAGTGAATGGTCTCGCCGGTGAACCCGGCCCCCAGGAACCGGAGGACGTCACCCCAGCCGACCCCGGCGGCCCCCAGCCCGACGCCGGCGACAAGGGAGACGAGGAGCAGCATCGCGAGGGCGACAACCAACAGCGGCACAGATACTCGGCCTGGGGAGAGGCGCACGCTCGGCGGTCCTTCGCCTCGGCTCGCAGTCCTCGGCGAGCGGTCAATGGGCTGGCAACCGCCTGCGGGTAATCGGGCTTGCACGTCGGCCCCAGGGGGCCCACGCACACACCGTTGCGGGTCAGCGCCGGACTCTCACCGGACTTCCCCCGCAGGAGGCTCGGGGAGACTAGCAGGCGCGGATGAAGGCCGCCCAGGCGGTGGCGCCGAGGAGGATGACGGGGCCGTCGGCGACTTTGCTGTCGCGGACCGGTACGACGCCGGGGACTCCGTCGGCGACTTCGACGCAGTCGCCGCCTTGCCCGTTGCTGTAGCTGCTCTTGCGCCAGCGGGCGGCGCCGGGGAAGTCGTACGCGACCTCGACGCAGCTGCCGCCTTCGCCGTTGCTGTGACTGCTCTTGCGCCAGCGGGCGTTGCTCAGGTCGTACTCGCGCATCGTCTGTAGTCCTCAGCCGCCGATTCGATCAGGGCCAGGGTCGCCGACGGCGACAGTGCGGCGCCCCTGAGCAGATCGTATGCGCGCTGTGCCCGCTTCACCACAGCCGGATCGTCCAACAACGTTCCCGAAAACGCGGTCTCTGTATAGGCGACCGGAGGGGCGTCGTCGAACTCCATGAGCTGCAGCATTCCGCCCATCGACGCATGCGCTCCAGCCGCGAACGGCACCACCGTCACCCACACCTTGCGCTCCCGCATCAGCCCCGCGATGTGCTCCAGTTGCTGGGCCATGGCCTCCGGGCCGCCCACCGGGCTGCGCAGCACCCCCTCATGCAGGATCACCCAATACTCCGGCCTTGTAGCGTCCTTGAGGATGTGCTGGCGCTCCAGGCGGGCCGTAACCTTCTCCTCCACGTACTCGTCGGTGACGAACGGGTTGGCCGCGATGGTGACCGCCCGTGCGTAGGCGGCGGTCTGCAACAGGCCCGGCACCACGGTGGGTGCGAACTCCGCAATCTTCGTCGCCGTCCGCTCCAGTTCCACGACGGCCGCAAAATAATCGGCATACCGTTTGTCGTCGATGAGCTTGCGCCACGCCCGCTCGAAAATACCGTCGGTTTGCAGCACCTCGTCAATCCGCTGGGCGATATCCAGCTGCGGCTTTCGAATCGCCTGCTCGAACTGGCCGATATAGGCGCCCGAGACGAAGACGCGCGCCCCCAACTCGACCTGAGTGAGCCCCCTGTCCTCCCGGTGCCGCTTCAGTTCCGTGCCGAAGAACTCCCATGCCGCCTGACGTGAACCGTTGGCCACAGTTCAACCCCCTTGTACTGCCCCGCACTTGTAGAGCACAGACTCCTGCCGAGTGTAGATGTGGTGCGCGAGCCTTGAGATGCGAAGCGTAAAACCCGAAAAGGGAGGGGAACCACGTGAAGGCACAGCACTCGGCGCTCTGCGTCGAAGAGGCGGAGGAAGCAGTGAAAGAATTGCGGGCAGCGTTGGAAAACGCAGGAATCATTCTGCCGTCCCTGCGGCTCGACCCGGCAAGTCTCGCGCGGGAGACCCCATGTCCGCTCGTCGAACTGGGCGGCTGTTCCGTCGAGGCCGCGCAGCGACTCGCGGTGGTCCTGCGATGAAGCCGCCGGTCGGGTCGTACGTGGTGGACACCCGCACTGGGCGGGTCGGCCTCGTCATGGGGCACGAGGGGCCATACGTACAACTCAGACCGTACGGCGGCGGCAAGGAGTGGGACGCCGAGCCCAGCGTCGTACGGCATGCCACCCCCGCCGAGCGGCTCAGTGCCGCCACGGCCTATGCGAACGCACGCAGCCGTGGCGAGATCCCCTGAGGGGCCGCTCACCTAGGGTGGCCGGCGATATGCCGGCCACCCTCGAATTTCGGCCGAGCACCGGCCGGTGATGGCCCCCTGGGTGGATGTCCCCATCGGGTGGGCACATGTCCCGGTCGGTAATGGGTGATTGTCACGGATATGCGGTGACGGTTGTCCGTAGAGGGTTTTCTTATGTCAGCCCTAGAGTCGCTTTCCGAACGAGGCTCCGAATCACCGGATGACGGGTCCCTCAGAGCGGAAAGGCGGCCGATGAAACGCGTGCACCGAACCGATGTGAAGGCGGAAATCGTAAGGGAACCGGGAGCGAAGGAAACGACGCACCGCAAACTGATCGACACCCCGGACGGCGCGGACCGCTTCGTCCTCACCGAGTTCGAGGTGTCGCCGAACGGGTCCACCCCGCCCCACTTCCACGACTGGGAGCACGAGATCTACGTGCTCGAAGGCTCCATGGGCCTGGTCCTGCCCGACCAGGGCCGCACCGAGCAGGTCGGGCCGGGCGAGGCCATCTTCATCCCCCGGGGCGAGCAGCACGGCTTCGTCACCGGCCCCGAGCAGACGTGCCGGTTCCTTGTGGTCGCTCCGTGCGAGCGGCCGCCGGTGCGCAACGTCTTCCTCTCCGAGGACCCCTACGAGTACACGCAGATGCCCGAGTACACCAGCCTCCTGGAGAACAAGTGACGACCACTCAGGACCTCCACACCCAGGCCGGCTCCCCCGCACCCGACGGCGACTCCTCGCGGGTCCACACCATCCTGACCGCCTACCTCCAGTCCAAGGCCGTGTTCACGGCCCTCGAGCTCGGGGTCTTCGAGGCGCTGGAGAAGAACCCGCGCACCGTGGCCGAACTGGCCCGCGAACTGAACCTCCAGGAACGTCCCACCCGTGCCCTCCTCGTCGCTCTCAAGGGCCTGGACCTGGTGCGTGCCGAGAACGGCGGCTACCGCAACTCCGACGAGACGAGCCGGTATCTCGTCGCCGGGCGGCCCGAGTACATGGGCGGGTTCGCCGCGCACCAGAACTCCCACTTCGGCCACTTCTCCCGCCTCGACGAGGCCGTACGCACCAACACCTCCCTCAACCAGCGGGTCCTCAAGCAGGGTTACCGCGACCAGGGCGCCGCGGCCGGAGAGGGCCGCGAGGGCACCGGGCGGCTCATCCAGGCCATGCGGGTCAGCTCCCGGCTCCAGGCGGGCAAGCTGGCCGCCGCGGCCCCGCTGGCCGGCGTCGGCCGCGTCGTCGACCTGGGCTGCGGCTCGGGCGACTACTCGATCGCCCTCGCCTCGCACCACCCCGAGTTGCGCGTCACGGCCCTCGACTACCCCGCCGTGACCGACCTGGCCCGCGCCAACGTGCGCGAGGCCGGACTCGAGGACCGGATCGAGGTCAGGCCCGCCGACATCATGGAGGACGCCTGGCCCGAGACCGACGCGGTCCTCCTCTCCCACGTCCTCGACGGCTACGGCCCCGAGCGTGCCGCCCACCTGGTCAAGCGCATCCACGCCCATCTGCCCGACGGCGGACGACTGTTGGTGCACTCCCACATGCCCGCCCTGGCCACCGGGCTCTTCCCGGCCATGTTCGGGCTGATCCTCCTGGTCAACACCGAGGAGGGCGAGGTCCGGGACGTGGACGAGATCCGCGCCTGGGTGGAGGGCGCCGGGTTCCGGGACATCGGCACCCGCAACGTGTCCCTGCTCTCCGGTCTGCTCACGGCAACCAAGTAGGACGCCACGATGACGGACACCCCGGTGCAGGCCGCGCCCCCCGCCGCGGCGTTGGCCCGCTACACGACCGCCCCCGACCCAGGCCCGTTGCTCGCCCTCAACTTCGGCTTCGCCAGGGCCAGAGCCCTCGGTACGGCCCTGGAACTGGGCGTGTTCACCGAGCTGGCCCGGGGCCCGCGCGGCATCGAGGACCTCGCCGGCGCACTCGGCTGCGACCCCCGGGCCCTGGGCGACCTGCTGGCCGCCCTCACCGAGTTCGGACTGCTCACCGGTGACGGGCAGGGACTGACCGAGCTGTCGCGTGCCTACCTCGTCGAGGGCGAGCCGACCTACCTGGGCGACCACTTCACCGAGGTGCTCGGCCAGTGGGACCGGTGGAGTGCGCTGACCTCGGTCACCCGCTCCGGCGACCGCTCCGGGGACTTCGGCGCCCCCGCCTCGCGCGGTCGTCACCCCGGACTCTTCGGCGGCGGTTTCCCGCTCGCCGTCCGGGTCGCCTTCGCGGCGGTCGAGGCCCTGGGGATGCGCGGCGCGGGCCGGGTGCTGGACCTGGCCTGCGGGGGCGGCGAGTGGGGCATCGCCCTTGCCGCCGCCGATCCGCGGGCCGAGGTGACCGCGCACGACGATCCGGTGCTGCTCGGGTCGGCCCGGGCGCGGGCGGCGGAGTTCGGGGTGGCCGACAGGTTCCGGTTCGTGTCCGCCGACTTCGCCGCACCGCCGTTCGCCGACGCCGGCTTCGACACCGTGGTGCTGGCACACGCGGGCCGCTTCGCGGGGCCCACCGCCACGGCCCGGCTGGTGCGGGAGTGCGCCCGGCTGCTCCGCCCGGGCGGCACGCTGCTGCTGGCCGACGTCATGCGGCCGGAGCCCGGGCGGCCCGCGCTGAGCCGGCCGATGCTCGGGCTCAGCCTCCTGGTCAACACCGCGGACGGGGCCGTACTCGCGGCGGAGGACTACCGCGCCCTCATGGAAGACGCCGGTGTGACGGCGAAGGAATGCGTAACGCACGGGCTGGTGACGGCCCAGACAGGAGAAAGGCGGTAACCATGCGAGAAGTGGTCGTCACCGGGCTCGGCGTGATCAGCCCGGCGGGAATCGGGAAAGAAGCCTTCTGGGACACGGTCTCGGCGGGAAAAAGCGTCACGAAATCCCTTTCCGACATTACGAGCTCTCCCCTTTTCAAGTCCTTCGACTTCGCCTCCGACGCGATAGCCGAGGTCCCCGGATTCGAGGAGCAGATACCCTCGCTGCCGCCCGAGGTGCAACGCCTCGACCGGTATGTGCAGTTCGCGGTCGCGGCGGCCCTGCAGGCGATACGGGACGCGGGACTCCAGGACGGCGGCTACGACGCGGAACGGACCGGCATCTCGCTGTCCACGGCGATCTGCGGCACGCCCAAGATGGAGGAGGAGTTCCTCGCCGTCACTGACGAGGGCCGGAAGCCCATCGACCCGGCCAAGGCGGGCCGGGACCTGTATCTCGCGTCCATGTCGAACACGCCCGGGACCGTCCTGTCGGCCCTGCTCGGCGCCCAGGGCCCCTGCGTCACCCTGTCCACGGGCTGCATCGGCGGCATCGACGCGGTCGGCCACGCCTTCGAGACGATCGCCCACGGCGACGCCGACGTCATGATCGCCGGCGCCAGCGAGGCCCCCATCACCCCGGTGACCGTGGCCTCCTTCGAGATCATCAACTGCCTCTCCCGCGCCCACCGGGACCACCCCGAGGCCGCCTCCCGCCCCTACGATGCGGACCGCGACGGCTTCGTGCTCGGCGAGGGCTGCGGTGTCGTCGTACTGGAGGAGAAGGAGCACGCGCTGCGGCGCGGTGCCACCCCCTACCTCGAGATCAGCGGCTTCTCGCACACGTCCAACGCCATCCACATGACCGACCTGCTGTCCGACGGCGAGGACCTGACCCGGGCCATGCGCCAGGCCATCGACGTGTCCGGGGTGGCGCCCGGCGCGATCGACCACGTCAGCTCGCACGGCAGCTCCACCCGGCAGAACGACACCTGCGAGACCAGCGCGCTCAAGCTGGCACTGGGCGAGCGCGCACGGGAGATCCCGGTGAACTCGGCGAAGTCCATGCTCGGTCACGCCCTGGCCGCCGCCAGCGCCATGGAGATCGTGCTGTGCGCCCTGGCCGGCCGGCACTCCTTCGTGCACCCCACGGCCAACTACGAGACGCCCGATCCCACGTGCGACCTCGACTATGTGCCGGGCACGGGCCGTCCCTGGGACGGTGAGGTCATCCTCAAGGACGCCAGCGGCTTCGCGGGCCTGCACGCGGCGATGGTCGTGCGGACCGTGCGGGACGGGGGCCGGTCATGAGCATCGTCATCACCGGCATCGGTGCCGTCACCCCGGCGGGCGACGGCGTCGAACCCCTGTGGAACAGCGCCCGCGCGGGCACCTCGCACCTCGCCACCATCGACCGCTTCGACGCCGGGGACTACGCCTGCCCCGTCGCCGGCCAGGCCGACTTCGACGCCGACGCCGAGCTGCCCTCCCGCTTCGTCAAGCGCACCGACCGTTTCACCCACCTCGCCGTGCACACCGTCCGCCGGGCTCTCGCGGACGCCGGGGTCGCCGTCGGCACCGACGTGAGCCCGGAGCGCACCGGCGTCATGGTCGGCAACATCCTCGGCGGCTGGGAGTTCGCCGAGCGCGAGCTGCGCAAGCTGTGGATCGACGGCCCGCGCGCGGTCAGCCCGTACCAGGCGACCGCCTGGTTCCCGGCGGCGCCGCAGGGCAACATCTGCATCGACCAGGGCATCAAGGGCCCGGCCCGCACCTTCGTCGCCGACCGGGCCAGCGGCGCATACGCGCTGATCGGAGCCGCCGAGACCCTGCTGCGAGGCCGGGCCGACGTCGTCCTCGCGGGCGGTGTCGAGGCCCCGCTGTCGCCGTACGGCTGGCTGTGCCTGGAAACCAGCGGGCTGGTCGCCAAGGCCCGCGGCTCCCTCGCCCCGCACGAGCTGTACCGGCCCTTCGACGCCGGGCACGGCGGCAGTGTCTTCGCCGAGGGGTCGGTGTTCCTGGTGATGGAGCGCCGCGAGCACGCCGAGCGGCGCGGGGCACGCATCCTCGGCGAACTCGCCGGCTGGGGCGTCAGCACCGACGGATACATGCCGTACTACACCGTCGAACCGACCGGCCAGGTGCTGGGCCGGGCCATGCGCACCGCCGCCGAGCGCGCCGGGATCTCCGGTGGCGACCTGGGCGCCGTCTTCGCACACGGCTCCGGCATCCCCTTCGAGGACGTCACCGAGGGCTACGGCCTCAAGGAGGCGTTCGGGCAGAGCGCCGCACACGTGCCCGTCACCGCGCCCAAGTCGGGCTTCGGGCATCTGCTCGGCGCGGCCGCCCCCGCCGACGTGGCGCTCGCCCTGCGGGCCATGGCGGCGGGCTCGGTGCCGCCCACAGTGAACCTCGACCGGCAGGCGCCGGGCATCGAGCTGGACATCGTCCGGGGCGAGGCGCGGCCGGCCCCTCAGTGGGAGCACACGCTGGTCGTGTCCCGAGGCCTGGGAGGTGTGAACGCATGTCTCCTACTGAGGCGTTGATCGCGGAAGCCCTGCTGAACACCCCCGCGGCGGTACGCGGCATCGGCATCGACGTCGTGGACGTCCAGCGACTGCGGGCCATGCTCGAACGCCGTGGACGGCCGCTGTACGACCGGCTGTTCACGCCCGCCGAACTGGCCCTGTGCGAGGGCGGCTCGCCGCACCACCGCGCCCGCCGCCTGGCCGGCCGGATCGCCGCCAAGGAGGCCGTCCGCAAGACCCTCGGCGCGCACGGGCAGGGGTGCGGCTGGCTGGACGTCGAGATCGGCCGGGCGGAGTCCGGGCAGCCGCTGCCACGGGTGTCCGGGCGGGCCGAGGAAGCCTTTCGGCAGGCCTCGTTCACCGGACTGCACCTGAGCATCACGCACGAGGCGGGGCTCGCCCTGGCGATCGCCCTCGCCGTCTAGACGAACCGGACCACCCCGACCACGAGACGGAGGACTTAGGAGTCATGGACGTACAAGAGCAGGTGTTCGCCGTGATGCGCGGCGTCGGCTTCGACGGGGACGAACTGGAGGCCGACAAGCGGCTGGCCGAGGACCTCGACATCGACTCGACCGAGCTGGTGGAGATCGTCGTCGCCCTGGAGCAGCACTTCGACATCGCCATCGACGCGGACGCCGAGGGCGGCTTCACCACCGCCGGCGACCTGGTGGGCTGCGTCGGACGGCTGCTGTCCGCCGGCACCGCCACGCGGAGGTGACGGGATGCCGCGGATCGAGAACAGCATCGTGATCGGGGCCGACCCCCGGCTCGTCTTCGACGTCACCAACGACATCGCCCGCTGGTCGGAGATCTTCGACGAGTACAGCGACGCCAAGGTCCTCTCCGAGGAACGCGAGGGCCGCTGGACGGAGATCGTGTTCGAGCTGACCAACGAGGAGGGGGCGAGCTGGCGTTCCTGGCGAATCCTGGACCACCGCGAGTTGGTCGCGGTGGCCGAACGCCGCGACCCCCTCTACCCGTTCGGCTACATGCACCTGCGGTGGAGCTACCAGGCGGTCCCCGAGGGGACGCGGATGACCTGGGTCCAGGACTTCGAGCTCGACGAGAAGTTCGACGTCCCGCTCGCGACGGTCCTGGAGCGGATGAACACCCACACGCGGCAGAACCAGGCCGGCATCAAGCAGAAGATCGAGTCAGGGGCCGTGGGGCCGTGACCCGACCCCCGTCCTCGCCGCGTATCGCCGTCACCGGGTCCATCGCCATGGACCACCTCATGTCCTTCCCGGGCCGTTTCGCCGAGCAGCTCGTCGCCGACCGGCTGCACAGCGTCTCCCTGTCGTTCCTCTCCGACCGGCTGGAGATACGGCGCGGCGGCGTCGCCGCCAACATCGCCTACGGCCTCGGGCGGCTCGGGATGTCCCCGGTGCTGGTCGGCGCGGCCGGGGCCGACTTCTCCGACTACCAGGTCTGGCTCAAGCAGCACGGCGTCGACACCGACTCCGTGCTGGTCGTGCCGGGCGAGCACACGGCACGGTTCGTGTGCACGACCGACGCGGACCACAACCAGATCGCCACGTTCCACGCGGGCGCGATGCGGGCGGCGTACACCATCGCCCTGCGGGACGTCCTGGCGCGGGTCGGGGAACTCGGCCTGGTGGTCGTGTCGCCCAACGACCCCGCGGCGATGCTCCGGCACACCGAGGAGTGCCGTAGCGCCGGACTGCCGTTCGTCGCCGACCCCTCCCAGCAGCTCGCCCGCATGGACCGGGCGGACGTCCGGTTCCTGCTCGGGGCGGCCCGCTGGCTGTTCACCAACGAGTACGAGGCCGCGCTGCTCCAGGAGTGCACCGGCTGGGGCGCCGCGAGCGTCCTGGAGCGGGTCGGCACCTGGGTGACCACGCTCGGCGCGAGCGGCGTACGCCTCGAACGTGCCGGCCACCGACCGGTCGTCGTGCCCGCGGTCCCCGATGTCCCGGTGGCCGATCCGACGGGCGCGGGAGACGCGCTGCGGGCGGGCATGCTCGCCGCCCTCGCCCTCGGCGTACCGGCCGAGGCGGCGGCCCGGCTGGGGTGCGCCCTCGCGTCCTTCGCCCTGGAGTCGATCGGCACCCAGACCTACGCGCCGAGGGCACGGGCGGTGGCGGGACGGGTGCGCGAGGTCTACGGCGACCGGGCACTGGCGGAACTGGCACCGGTGCCAGGGCTCACGCCCAAGACGCAGAAGGCAGGCCTCTCGTGAATTCCGGCGAGGCCGCCGTGAGCCGTGGTCGTCGGGTCCGGCCCGGGCCGTTGCTGATTCCCCTGACCGTCGCCGGGATCGTGCCCAGCGTGCTGGGGATGTGGCTGTCCGGGCCGCGACTGCCGCTCGCCCGCTGGCTGTCGCTGCCCGCCGGGGCCGTTCTCGTCCTCCTCGGTGCCTGGATGACCGTGGACGCCGTGGACCGGGTCTACCTGCGCCAGCCCACCCCGCTCGGCGACCGGCCGCCCGAGCATCTCGTGTGGTCCGGCTGGTACGCGGTGATCCGCAACCCCATGGCCGCCGGGATGACCCTCGTCCTCGCCGGCGAGACCCTGCTGTGGTCCGCGCCGGGCGTCGCCCTGTGGGCCGCGTTCGTGCTGGCCGTGTCCTGGACGACCGCCCGCCGGATCGAGGAGCCGGGACTGTCGGAGACCTTCGGTGCCGAGTACGCCGCCTACCGGCGAGCCGTGCCCGCGTGGATCCCCGGCACCGCGGCGGGCACCGGGCGCAGGGCCGTGCGCAGGCGGCCGGAACCGACCGAGGAGTAGAGGAGCAGCCGTGTTCGTCGATCTGAGCATCCCCGTCAGCCGCCGGGCCCCCGGCGTCGAGTTCGAACAGTGGCTCCACCGGGACGGCATCCGCCATCTCTCCCGCCGGATCCGGGCGTTGCCCGGTGACAGCCGCCGGGACCGGTTCGTCAACCACCTGCGCTGGCTCACCGGCAGCCGACGGCTGCGCGAACAGGACCTGCCCGACGGCTGCTTCATGTCCAACGAGTTCTACCGGATGTCCGTCCACCAGGGCACCCACGTCGACGCTCCCTTCCACTACGGCCCGCAGTGCGAGGGACGCCCCGCGAAGAAGGTCATGGACCTGCCCCTGGAGTGGTTCCACGGCCCGGGTGCCGTCCTCGACGTGCGCGGCTGCGGGGGCCGGGTGACGGCCGCCGACGTCAAGGAGGCGCTGCGCACGGCCGGTCCGGAGGTCGGTCCCGGCTGGGTGGTGCTGTTCCGCACCGACTCCGACCTGAGGCTCGGTACACCGGCGTACTACACCGAATCCACGGCGATCACTCCCGAGGCCGTCGACCTCCTCCTGGACCTCGGCGTCAAGGTGCTCGGCACGGACTGCTGGAGCTTCGACGGGCCGGCCCGCCGGATGGTCGAGGACTTCTTCGCCACGGGCGACTCCGGCGCCCTGTGGCCCACCCATCTGCACGGCAGGCGGCGGGAGTTCATCCAGATCGAGGGGCTCGCCCGGCTACGGGCGCTGCCGGACGGCCCGTTCACGTTCATGGCGTTCCCCGTCGCTCTCGCCGACGCGGGGGCGGCATGGTGCCGGGCGGTGGCGCGCACCGGGTTCCCGGAGCCCGGCCCCGCCCCACAGTGACCGGGCTCCGGCCCGCCCGCAGCGAAAGGCCTCCCACCATGACGTACGACCCCCGCGCCACGCACCTCCTCACCCTCTCCGCCGACACCTCGGACGCCCTGACCGCCGGCGCTCGCGAAACCGCCGCCCGGCTCGCCCGGCTCGGCGACGCCGCTTTGGCCCAGTGGTGCGCCGAGGCCGCCGCAGGCCCGCATTCCGGCCATCGGATGGGCGTGGTGGGCCGCACGGCGGGTGAGATGGCCGACCGGATCGGCGCTCACCTGGCGGGCGAGCCGGTCCGGGAGGTGTCCGTCGGGCACGCGGACCCGGCCCGTCGGCCGCCGGTCGCCTTGCTGTTCAGCGGCCAGGGGGCGCAGTACGCGGGCATGGGCCGGGGCCTCCACCGCACCGAACCCGTCTTCCGGGCGGCCTTCGACCGGTGCGCGGAGGCGGCCCGGCCCTACCTCGGCATTCCTCTCCAGGACCTGCTCGACCCCGGCGCCGGGCCGGCCGTGGTGTACCGGCTCGCCCACGCGGCCCTCGGCACGTTCTGCGTCAACTTCGCGCTGGGCGAGCTGTGGCGCAGCTGGGGGATAGAGGCCGCGGCGGTGCTCGGCTTCAGCTCGGGCGAGTATGCGGCCGCCTGCTGGGCGGGGGTCCTCACCCCGGAGGACGCGGTGCTGCTGCTCGGCACGCAGGTCACCCTTGCCGAGCGGGTCACGGACGGTGCGATGGCGGTGGTCGGCCTGGAGGAGAAGGCCGCGCTGGACCTCCTCGCGGAGACCGGGCCGTCGGTGGGGCTCGCGGCGGTCATCTCACCGGGCGAGGTGTCCCTTTCGGGCCGGGCCACGGAACTGGCCCGGATCGTGGAGCGCCTCACGGCCGCCGGCGTCCGGACCAGCAGCCTGCCGGTGTCCTCGGGCCTGCACTCACCGCTCCAGGAACCGGCGTCGGCCGAACTGCGGGCCGTGGCGGAGAGGATCCCCACGCGCCCGCCCCGCATTCCCTTCGTGTCCACGGTCACCGGCGCCAGGGTCACCGGCCCACTCGCCCCCGAGCACTGGTCCCGGCATCTGAGCGGCCCGGTGCGATTCCTGGACGCCGTCCGTGTCCTCGACGGACTCGGCATCCGCGCCCATGTGGAGGCCGGACCCGGCCGGGCGCTGGTCGGGCTCGGGGCACGCTGCCTGCCGGGGGAGGGGCGGCTGTGGCTGGCCTCGCTGGGCAGGAGCACCGACGGCACCGGACCGATGCTCATGGCGCTGGGGCGGCTGTACACGGCGGGGGTGCCGGTGGACTGGAGCCGTGTCTACCCCGGGTCCCGTTCCGTCGTATAGCCGTTCCCGGGTTTTCCTTATACTGGCGGCAATGGTTGAAGAAGATATCGCCCGGTCCGCTCCGGGCCGCCCGCGCAGTGCGGAAGTGTCCAGAGGAATCAATCTGGCCGCTCTCGCCCTGCTGCGGGAACGCGGCCCGCAGGGCGTCACGGTCGAGGCGGTGGCCCAGTATTCGGGTTCCGCGAAGACGACGATCTACCGCCGGTACAAGAACCGCTATGAACTTCTGCGGTCCTCGCTCGCTTTCGTCGAGGACATTCCCGAGCCGTCCCCCGGTCTTCCGGTGCGGGAACGGCTCGTCTATTTGCTCACGCAATTCCGACATGGTCTGGAAGAGGTGGTCGGCCTCCGGGCCCTCGTCGCCCTGCTGCACGGCGACGAGGACCCGGAGTTCACCCAGGTGTTCCGGGAGACCATTCTGGGGCCGCGGCTGGAGGTCATCTTCCAGACCCTCCGGTCCGGAGTGGAGAGCGGCGAACTGAGGGCGGACGCCGACTACGAGACGGTCGTCAGCATGCTGGCCGGTTCCTTCATCGCCCGGTTCGCGGTCCGGGGCGCGCCGCCACCCGCCGACTGGGCGGACGTGGTGGTCGACACGATCTGGCCGGCCATCCGGGCCACCTGAGGGCAGGCCGCTCAGGACACGTGTTCCGGCCGCAGCCCCACGCCGATGAACTGCGCTGTCCACCGGTTCAGGAACGGGAAGCGCCGCACCAGCCGGGCCGCGAACGGCCGCTCCACCACCGACCGCCGGTCCTTCGGATAGAGGTCGGCGAGCATGTGCACCTGCGCCAACTGCACGGCTCGTACCGGCAACTCGCGCCGCCGCTGGACCCGGCGCAGTTCCTTGAGGGTCGGCGTACGTCCCGTGCGCAGCACCGGTCCGAGCATCCGCGCGGCGGCCACCGCGTCCTGCACGGCGAGGTTGATGCCGACCCCGCCGGCCGGAGACATGGCGTGCGCCGCGTCCCCGATGCACAGCAGGCCGGGCCGGTACCAGCTGCGCAGCCGGTCGACCCGGACGCCGAGCAGTTTCACGTCGTCCCAGTCGCGGATCTCCCGCTCGGCCCGCTCGGCGAACGGCGGGTGCACGGAGGACACGTCGGCCCTCAGCCGGCCGAGGCCCTCCGCCCGTACGGCGTCGTACTGGCCCTGCGGGATGACGTACGCGACCTGCCAGTAGGAGCCCCGGTCGATGGTGATCAGCACGAAGCCCTTCCCGGTGTGCAGGAAGGTCATGGTCTCTTCGGGTTCGCGGCCGAGCCGGAACCACAGCACGTCCATGGGCGCGGCGCTCGCCGCCACGCGCAGTCCGACGGCCTTGCGCATGGCCGAGTGGCGGCCGTCCGCGGCGATCACCAGGTCGGCCCGGATCTCCAGCGGCCCCTCCGGGGTGTCCGCGCGCACCCCGACCACCCGGTCGCCCTCGCGGATCACGGTGGTGCCCTCGGTCTTCTGCAGCAGCCGGAAGCCGGGCAGTTCCCCGGCCTTGCGGGCCAGGAAGTCCAGGACGTCCCACTGCGGCATGAACGCGATGTACGGGTAGCGGCTGCGGATCCGGGAGAAGTCGGCGAACGTGGTCGGCCCCGCGGCTGTGCTCACCGTGATGTCGGTGACCTTGGTGTGCGGGATCTGCAGAAACTCGTCCAGCAGCCCCAGTTCGTCGATGACCTGGAGGGTCGAGGGGTGCACGGTGTCGCCGCGGAAGTCCCGCAGGAAGTCGCCGTGCTTCTCGATGACGGTGACCTGCACACCCTGCCGGGCGAGCAGCAGTCCTGCCATCATCCCGGCAGGGCCGCCGCCCACGACGACGCACTGGGTGGTCTCGGTCTTCATGGATCGCTCCTGGGTTGCGTGCGGGCGCGGGTCAGTGCCCGGCCGCGATCGGCAGGGGCTCGCCGTCCGGCCCGGTGGTGGAAAGGTCGCGGCTGCGAATGAGCGGGATGACGGCGAGGGCACCCGCGAAGGCCACCACCGCCGCCACCGTCAGGATCGAGTTCAGCCCGTGGACGAACGCGGAGTGCGCCGCGTCGGTGAAGATGCCCCGCTGCTCGGGCGGGAGCCCGGCGAGGGCGGGACCTATCTGCCCGGAGGCGACGGCGTGGCCGAGCTCGCCCGCCCGCTCCTGGAGCGGGGTGCCGGCGACGGCGTCGTGCACCGCGTCGCGCACCCGGTCGGCGAAGATCGCGCCCAAGGCGGCGATGCCGACGGCGATGCCCAGGGACCGGCAGGTGTTGCTCAGCCCGGAGGCCACCCCCACGCGGGCCGGTTCGACCGCGCCCATCGCGGCGGCGACCACGTTCGGGTTGACCAGTCCGACGCCGAGCCCGGTCACCAACTGCCCGGCGAGCAGAGCGGTCCAGTCGTCGGACGCGTCGAGGCCGCCCATGAGCAGCAGCCCGAGCCCTACGCAGGCCAGGCCGGCGGAGACGAGCCAGCGGGCCGGCAGCACGGTGCCCACCCGGGCGGCGATCGCCGAGGCGACGAAGATGGAGAGGGTCAGCGGCAGCAGCCGCAGCCCGGCCGCCAGGGGTTCGTGCCCGAGGACCGTCTGCAGATACAGCGTCAGGTACAGCAGCAGCGCGAACGCCGTGGAGCTCATGGCAAGGACGCCGACAGCGGCACCCGTGGTGGTGATCTTCCGGAACACGGCGCCGGGGAGCATGGGGTCCCGCCGGGCGCGTTCGACCAGGACGAACGCGGTCATCGACACGGCGGACAGGACGAAGCCGCTGACCACCGGGGCGCTGCCCCAGCCCTCCTCGTTGGCGCGCAGCAGGGCGAAGGACAGGGCGCCGAGCGCGGTGCCGAAGGTGAGGAAGCCGGGCCAGTCGATCCGCCCGGCGCTCTCCGCCCGGGACTCGGCCACGCACAGTGCGGTGGCGATCAGAGCGAGGATGCCGACGGGCAGGTTGACCAGGAAGATCCACCGCCAGCCGGCCGCTTCGACCAGCACCCCGCCGGCGAGCGGTCCCACGGCGAGCGCTGCCCCGCTGACGGCGCCCCAGACGGCGAGGGCGACATGCCGGTCGCGGTGGTCGGGGTAGGCGGCGGCGAGCAGGGCCAACGAGGTCGCGAGCAGGGCGGCGCCGCCCACCCCTTGGAGCACCCGGGCCACGATGAGGGTGAGCGGGTCCTGGGCGACCCCGCACAGCAGTGAGGCAAGCGTGAAGACCGCCATGCCCCAGGAGAAGACCGCGCGTCGGCCGAACCGGTCGGCGAGGGAGCCCGCCGTGAGCAGCACGGCCGACAGGGCCACGGCGTAGGCCGCCACCACCCATTGCAGGTCCGTGAGCGTGGCGTCCAGGGCCTCCTCGATCTCGGGCAGTGCGATGTTCACGATCGTGACGTCGAGCAGCAGCATGAAGCTGCCCACCGACACCACGGTCAGTGTCCACCACCGGTTGGGCGCCATGCCCCCTCCTTGGGTTGTTCAATGCCAGACCATTTAAATACGCTACGAGTAGCGTAGCGTATTTACCCAAGGGGGAACAGGGCGTCCGGAGGGAGCAGGTCAGAACTCCGCGACCGGCTCCGGTCGACGGTCCAGGGAACGCTTGGCGTACAGCGCCGTCTCGACGCGGTTCTGGGTGCCGAGCTTGGCGTAGATACGGCTCAGGTAGTTGCGGACCGTCTTCGGGCTGATGCCCAGACGTTTGGCGATGCGGTGCGTCGCCTGCTCGTCGGCCACGAGGAACAGGATCTGCCGTTCGCGCTCGGTGAGCAGGGAGAGTGGGGAGCCGCCGTCCGGCGGGCGCCCCGACAGCAGTTCCAGGACCTGCCCCGCCGCGACGGTCGAGAGGGCGGCGCCCTCTCGGTGCACCGTGAGCAGGGTGTCGCGCAGCTCGTCCGCGCCGATGTTGCGGGAGAGGTAGGCGTTGGCGCCGGCCACGAATGCCTCGCGCATGTAGACCGGTTGCTGGTTGGTGGCGAGGACGACGATCCGTACGTGCTGGAAGTCGCGGCGGATCTCCCGGGCGACCTGCGCGGAGTTGGACCCGGCCGGGCTCAGATTCATGATGACGAGGTGCGGCTGTTCCCGGCGCACCTCCCTCAGCGCCGACAGCCCGTCACGGGCGACTGCGACGACGGAAAACTCGGAGAAACTTTCCAACAACTTCTGGAATCCTTCGGCCACTAAACGTTCGCTGTCCACGAGCAGGATTCGTATCGATGACATGCTTTCCCTTCGTTCGCGTGACGTTCGCGTGCGTGAAGAGAGTGCGCGGGCGCAGCATGTGGTGCCCCCGTTGGCGGCCCGGCCTCCTTCGCCGTTGAATTGGCGGGTCGCTGGCAATCGATGCTACACGTACTCGCTGATTCGTTTCGGTCAGGATGGAGATGTTGAATCTGGTCGTAAAGGCGGTTGATTAAGGGCTTCTCTGCAGGTGGGTCATGCGAGGGTGGTTATTTTCACGGGACCCGACGATTCTTGTTACGGGATCGAAATCCGGACTTTATTGTTCCGGTCCGCCGGTGTTGGCCATGCCGTCAATGGGGCCGCTGATCCGTCCCATGGGGGAAACGGCCGACGCACCGGATCCGGGTGGGCTGGGCCACAACCGGGCGGATGCGCGCACGCGGTAGGCGAGAATGGGCTCATGAGTCTCTTCCGGGACGACGGCATCGTCCTGCGGACGCAAAAGCTCGGGGAAGCCGACCGCATCATCACCCTGCTCACCCGCGGTCACGGGCGGGTGCGCGCCGTGGCCCGCGGGGTGCGGCGGACGAAGTCGAAGTTCGGGGCGCGGCTCGAACCCTTCTCGCATGTGGACGTGCAGTTCTTCGCGCGGGGGAGCGAGCTGGTCGGGCGCGGGCTGCCGCTGTGCACGCAGAGCGAGACGATCGCTCCGTACGGTGGCGGGATCGTGAGCGACTACGCCCGCTACACCGCCGGGACGGCCATGCTGGAGACCGCCGAGCGCTTCACCGACCACGAGGGCGAGCCGGCGGTCCAGCAGTATCTGCTGCTCGTCGGCGCCCTGCGCACGCTCGCCCGGGGCGAGCACGCCTCCCACCTCGTCCTGGACGCCTTCCTGCTCCGCTCGCTCGCCGTCAACGGCTACG
Organism: Streptomyces sp. GESEQ-4; assembly: GCF_017948455.1. Classification (GTDB taxonomy): domain Bacteria; phylum Actinomycetota; class Actinomycetes; order Streptomycetales; family Streptomycetaceae; genus Streptomyces. The sequence continues at coordinate 227,996 of NZ_JAFFSU010000006.1, read as the reverse complement.
CGCCCAGCTTCAGCGACTGCGCGAAGTGCGGGCTGCCCGGGCCGAACCGGTTCTTCTCCGTGGCCTCCGGCGGCTCCGTCTGCGTCGACTGCCGGGTGGGCGGGAGCGTCGTACCCTCGCCGCAGACCCTGGAACTCCTCGGCGCGCTGCTTACGGGAGACTGGGAGACCGCGGACGCGTGCGAGCCGCGGTATGTGCGGGAGGGCAGCGGGCTGGTCTCCGCCTACCTGCACTGGCACCTGGAGCGCGGGCTGCGCTCACTCAGGTACGTAGAGAAGTAGCGAGACACGCGAAACCCGTGCAACACGCACAACATGCACGGAGCGAGGAGACGAGAAACACATGGCCGTACGCGGGTTTCTGGGGCGTCAGCGCCGCGAGTACACGACGCCGGAGCCGCACCCGTCCGGTGCCCGCCCGCCGAAGCTCCCGGGCGAGCTGATCCCCCGCCATGTGGCGATCGTCATGGACGGCAACGGACGCTGGGCCAAGGCGCGCGGGCTGCCGCGGACCGAGGGCCACAAAGTCGGTGCCGAGCGCGTGCTCGACGTGCTGCAGGGATCGATCGAGATGGGCGTCAAAGCGATCTCGCTCTACGCCTTCTCCACCGAGAACTGGAAGCGCTCGCCCGACGAGGTGCGCTTCCTGATGAACTTCAACCGCGACTTCATCCGCAAGAGCCGCGACCAGCTCGACGAACTGGGCGTACGGGTGCGCTGGGTGGGCCGGATGCCCAAGCTGTGGAAGTCGGTCGCCAAGGAGCTCCAGATCGCCCAGGAGCAGACCAAGGACAACGACAAGCTGACCCTGTACTTCTGCATGAACTACGGCGGGCGTGCCGAGATCGCCGACGCCGCGAAGGCGCTGGCGGAGGATGTGAAGGCCGGGCGGCTGGACCCGTCCAAGGTCGACGAGAAGACCTTCGCGAAGTACCTGTACTACCCGGACATGCCGGACGTGGACCTCTTCCTGCGGCCCAGCGGTGAGCAGCGCACCTCCAACTACCTGCTCTGGCAGAGCGCGTACGCCGAGATGGTTTTCCAGGATGTGCTGTGGCCGGACTTCGACCGCCGTGACCTGTGGCGCGCGTGCCTGGAGTTCGCCTCCCGCGACCGGCGCTTCGGCGGCGCGATCCCGAACGAGGAGCTGCTGGCCATGGAGGGCAGGCAGGAGTGAACGGCTCTGGGGCGTCCCGTGAGGGGCGCCCCAGGTGCGTCGGGTGCGTCAGTTACGCGGTGGCCGCCGCGCAGTCCGCACACGTGCCGAAGATCTCCACCGTGTGCGCCACATTGACGTAGCCGTGCTCCTCGGCGATCGCGTCCGCCCACTTCTCGACGGCCGGGCCCTCGACCTCGACGGCCTTGCCGCAGACGCGGCAGACGAGGTGGTGGTGGTGTTCGCCGGTGGAGCAGCGGCGGTAGACGGACTCGCCGTCGGAGGTGCGCAGGACGTCGACCTCACCGGCATCGGCGAGGGACTGCAGGGTGCGGTAGACCGTCGTGAGCCCGACGGAATCGCCCTTGTGCTTCAGCATGTCGTGCAGGTCCTGCGCACTGCGGAACTCGTCGACCTCGTCGAGCGCCGCCGCCACGGCGGCACGCTGCCGGGTGGCTCGGCCCTTCACCGGCTGTCCAGCGGTCGTCACCGGTCCTCCTTTATTGCTCGGTCGCCTACGGGCGCTTGCGCCGGTGTCGACCGAGCGACTCACATCTGCGCTTGCCGTGCCCGGCCATTGTGCCAGTCCGACATGTGCGCGGTCAGACACCGACCTTTCCGTCGCGTTCCCGGCTGGCCGGAATCGCACACTCCGCGGGGTCTCCCACGGGGTGTGCCGCGGCCAGGGCCCGAGCACGGCGCCGGGCCAGCGGAGCCGCCGTCGCGGTCAGCACGATGAACGCGCCGATGGCCAACAGCACGATCGTCGCGCCGGGCGGCACGTCCTGGTAGTACGAGGTCACGGTCCCGCCGATCGTCACGCTCACCCCGATCGCCACCGCGATGGCGAACGTTAGCGCGAAACTCCGGCTGAGCTGCTGCGCCGCGGCGACCGGCACCACCATCAGCGCCGACACCAGCAGCAGCCCGACCACACGCATCGCGACGGTCACCGTCACCGCCGCCGTGATCGCCGTCAGCAGGTTCAGGGCGCGGACGGGGAGGCCCGTGACCCGCGCGAACTCCTCGTCCTGGCTGACCGCGAACAACTGCCGGCGCAGCCCCACGGTGACCAGCACCACGAACGCCGCCAGCAGACAGATCGCCGCCACGTCGTCCTCGGAGACCGTGGACAGCGAACCGAACAGATACGAGTTCAGGTTGGCGTTGGAGCCGCCCGGCGCGAGGTTGATGAACATCACGCCGCCGGCCATACCGCCGTAGAAGAGCATCGCGAGGGCGATGTCGCCGCGGGTGCGGCCGTACCAGCGGATCAGCTCCATCAGGACCGCGCCGATCACCGCGACCGCCGTCGCCATCCACACCGGCGAGGTGGAGAGCAGGAAGCCGAGGCCGACGCCGGTCATCGCGACATGGCCGATGCCGTCGCCCATCAGGGCCTGGCGGCGCTGGACGAGGTAGATCCCGATCGCGGGGGCGGTGATGCCGACCAGGACGGCGGCGAGCAGGGCCCGCTGCATGAAGGCGTAGTCCAGGATCTCCATCAGCTCAGCAGTCCCGTGCGGATCGGTTCGGCGTCGTGGGCCGAGTGCGGGTGGACGTGGTCGTGGCCCGGCAGCGCGTGCTGGCCGACCGCCTTCGGGGGCGGGCCGTCGTGCAGGACACAGCCGTCGCGGAGGACGACCGCTCGGTCGATCAGCGGCTCCAGGGGGCCCAGTTCATGCAGGACGAGCAGGACCGTCGTGCCCTGGGACACCTGCTCCGTGAGCGTCCGCGCCAGCACCTCCTGGCTGGCCAGGTCCACGCCTGCCATCGGCTCGTCCATGATCAGCAGTTCGGGATCGGAGGCGAGCGCGCGGGCGATCAGCACCCGCTGGTGCTGGCCGCCGGAGAGCGCGTCGACGGAGTCCTTGGCGCGGTCCGCCATGCCGACCAGCTCCAGGGCGTGCCCTATCGCGTCCCGGTCGGCCTTGCGCAGGACGCCGAAGCGGGTGCGGGAGAGGCGGCCCGAGGAGACGACCTCGGTCACCGTCGCCGGGACACCGCCCGCGGCGGTCGTGCGCTGGGGGACGTAGCCGACCCGCGCCCAGTCGCGGAACCGGCGCCGCGGGGTGCCGAAGATCTCTATCTCGCCGCCGGACACCGGGACCTGGCCGATGATCGTGCGCACCGCGGTCGACTTCCCGGAGCCGTTGGCGCCGAGCAGCGCGACGACCTCACCGTGGCCCACGGTGAGGTCGATGCCGCGCAGCACGGGGCGCGAGCCGAGCTCCGCCGTCACGCTCCGCAGGGATATGACGGGGTCGCCGGCTTTACGTGCCGTCATGGCGTGCGCCTCCGAACTGCTGTGTACTGCTGGTCACTTCGCGCCGAGCGCCTTCTCCAGGGCCGTCAGGTTCGCCTGCATGACCCCGAAGTAGTCGTCGCCCTTGGACTTGTCGGTGATGCCCTCGAGCGGGTCGAGTACATCAGTTTTCAGCCCGGCGTCGTCGGCCAGGGTCTTGGCCGTCTTGTCGGAGACCAGGGTCTCGTAGAAGACGGTGGTCACGCCGTCCGCCTTGGCCTCCGCCTGGAGTTCCTTCATGCGCGCCGCGCTGGGCTCGCTCTCCGGGTCGACGCCGGTGACGGACTCCTGGGTCAGGCCGTAGCGCTCGGCGAGGTAGGCGAAGGCCGAGTGGTTGGTGAAGAACACCTTCGTGTCGGTGTTCTTCAGGCCGGTCTCGAAGTCGGTGTTCAGCGTGTTCAGCTTCGCGACCAGGTCCACGGTGTTCTTCCGGTAGTCGGCCGCGTTGTCCGGGTCGGCCTTCTCGAAGGCGGCGCTGACACCCTCTGCGACCTCGGCGTACTTCACCGGGTCCAGCCAGACGTGCGGGTCGAGCGCCGACTCCTCCTCCGCGTGCTCCTCCTCGGCGTGCTCTTCCTCGCCCTCATGGGCGTGGCCGGTCTCGCCGTGGTTCTCGAACTTGGTGAGGGTCGCCGCGTCGATCTTCGTCTTGACGGGGGACTGCTCCACCGCCTCGTCGACGGCGGGCTGGAGGGTCTTGAGATAGAGCACCGCGTCGGACTCCTGGAGTGCCGCGGTCTGCTTGGCGCTGATCTCGAGGTCGTGCGGCTCCTGGCCGGGCTCGGTCAGCGTGGTGACGTTCACATGGTCCCCGCCGATCTGCTCGGCGAGGAACTGCATCGGGTAGAACGACGCGACGACGTCGAACTTGTCCGTGCCGCCCGCGCTCGCGGCGGTGTCACTGCCGCTGTCGCTGGAGCAGGCGGAGAGGGCCGCGAGACCGAGGGCGGTCACCACGGCTGTGGGTATCAGACGACGACGTACGTTCATGACAGTCATTTTCAATGGTTCTGGAAACGATTGTCAACAAAGGTCCGGGGTGGCCCTGAGCACAACCCGATTTGGTTGAGGGGGAGCCTGCGCCGGTAACCTGAAGCATTCGCTGGAAGCACCTCGCTTCGTCGCCCGTCGTCGTAATGAAGAGAGCACCGTGGCCGCCGACAAGATCGACACCATCGTCAGCCTGAGCAAGCGCCGTGGCTTCGTATTTCCCTGCAGTGAGATCTACGGCGGACAGCGCGCCGCCTGGGACTACGGGCCGCTTGGTGTCGAGCTCAAGGAGAACCTCAAGCGCCAGTGGTGGCGCTACATGGTGACCTCGCGCGAGGACGTCGTCGGTATCGACTCGTCCGTGATCCTGGCCCCCGAGGTGTGGGTCGCCTCCGGCCATGTCGCCACCTTCACGGACCCGCTCACCGAGTGCACCTCCTGTCACAAGCGGTTCCGCGCGGACCACCTGGAGGAGGCGTACGAGGCCAAGAAGGGCCACCTCCCCGAGAACGGCCTCGCCGACGTCAACTGCCCCAACTGCGGCAACAAGGGCCAGTTCACCGAGCCCAAGCAGTTCTCGGGCCTCCTCTCCACCCACCTCGGCCCCACCCAGGACTCCGGCTCCATCGCCTACCTGCGTCCCGAGACCGCGCAGGGCATCTTCACCAACTTCGCCCAGGTGCAGACCACCTCGCGCCGCAAGCCGCCGTTCGGCATCGCCCAGATGGGCAAGTCCTTCCGCAACGAGATCACGCCCGGCAACTTCATCTTCCGCACCCGCGAGTTCGAGCAGATGGAGATGGAGTTCTTCGTCAAGCCGGGCGAGGACGAGACGTGGCAGGAGTACTGGATGGAGCAGCGCTGGAACTGGTACACCGGCCTGGGCCTGCGCGAGGAGAACATGCGGTGGTACGAGCACCCGAAGGAGAAGCTCTCCCACTACTCCAAGCGCACCGCTGACATCGAGTACCGCTTCCAGTTCGGCGGCAACGAGTGGGGCGAGCTGGAAGGTGTGGCCAACCGCACCGACTACGACCTCGGCGCCCACTCCAAGGCCTCCGGCCAGGACCTCTCCTACTTCGACCAGGAGGCCGGGGAGCGCTGGACGCCGTACGTCATCGAGCCCGCCGCCGGTGTCGGCCGCGCGATGCTGGCCTTCCTCCTCGACGCCTACATCGAGGACGAGGCGCCCAACGCCAAGGGCAAGATGGAGAAGCGGACGGTGCTGCGTCTGGACCACCGTCTGGCTCCGGTGAAGGTTGCCGTGCTTCCTCTTTCGAGGAACCCGGAACTGTCGCCCAAGGCCAAGGGCCTCGCCCAGGCGCTCCGGCAGAACTGGAACATCGAGTTCGACGACGCCGGCGCCATCGGCCGCCGCTACCGCCGCCAGGACGAGATCGGCACGCCGTACTGCGTGACGGTCGACTTCGACACCCTGGACGACAACGCGGTGACGGTGCGCGAGCGCGACACCATGAAGCAGGAGCGGGTGTCGCTGGACCAGATCGAGGGTTACCTGGCGGGTCGTCTCATCGGCGCGTAAGTGTCGGCAAAAACCCCGGTTCCGTTACGGACGTAACAGACGTAACGGAACCGGGGTTTTTCCCATCCAGTGCCCATCCGGCTCCGAAGAGGGGACATGCGCGGCCCGCAGCGGGCGGGTCGCGGTGAGAACTTCACGGGGGCACCAATGCGCAAGCAAGCAGTCATCGCCGCGTCCGTCATGGCACTGGCCATCGGCACCGTCGGCTGCGGAGCGACGGGCGACGGGGCGGCGAAGGCCGAGTCTTCCCCCGCCGCCATCGAGAACAAGGGCGGCCTGATCGGCGCCGGCGCCGGCGCTGGTGCGGGCGCGGCGCAGAGCGACCGGCTCACCGCCATCGGCCTCACCGCCGACCAGCGGCTCGTCAGCTTCCGCACCGACCGTCCCGACCGCGTCCTCCCGCTCGGCAAGGTGCACGGCCTCCAGGGCGACACCAAGCTCGTCGGCATCGACTACCGCGTCCAGAACGGCAAGTTGTACGGCGTCGGCGACCGCGGCGGCGTCTACACGGTCCGCGAGATCGGCGCGAAGGCGAAGAAGGTCAGCCAGCTGAGCGTGGCGCTGCAGGGCGGGTCGTACGGCGTCGACTTCAACCCGGCCGCCAACCGCCTGCGCGTCATCAGCGACACCGGCCAGAACCTCCGCCACAACATCGACGACCCGGCGGGCGCCCCGGCGGCGGGCACCACTGCTGTCGACGGCACCCTGACCAACCCGCCGGTCCCGCCCGCGACGGCGGGCGCCACGGCACAGGGCGTGACCGGGGCGGCGTACACGAACAACGACCTCTCCCAGACCACCGCCACGACCCTCTTCGACGTGGACACGGCGGGCGACCAGGTCTCCATCCAGTCCCCGGCGAACGCGGGCAACCTCGCCCCCACCGGCAAGCTGGGCGTCGACGCGGGCCCGAGCGCGGGCTTCGACATCTACACGTCCACGAGGAGCGGTTCCAACACGGCGTACGGCGTCCTCAGCGTCGGCGGCGCACAGCGGCTGTACCGCGTGGACCTGCTGAACGGCTCGGTCACGCGGGCCGGGACCTTCGACGGCGGCCGGGCCGTGGTCGACCTGGCGCTGCCGCTGAAGCAGGGCTGAGTGGTCCCCGTAGGGGACGAGTAATTGGTCCTGTACCGGTCCGTGGCGGCCCGACAGGGTGGGTGGCATGAGCATCGCGTTCCTGCTGACCACCCTGGTCGTGGTCGCCACTCCCGGCACCGGCGTCGTCTACACCCTCGCGGCCGGGCTGTCGCACGGCCGGCGGGCGAGTGTGGTGGCCGCCTTCGCCTGCGCCCTCGGCATCGTCCCGCACATGGTGGCCACGATCACCGGCGTCGCCGCGCTGCTGCACGCCAGTGCCACGGCCTTCCAGATCCTGAAGTACGCCGGTGTCGCCTATCTCCTGTACATGGCGTGGGCGACCTTGCGGGACAAGGATGCGATCACCGTGGAGCGTACGGCGGCGCCGGTCTCGGCGAGTCGAATGATCGTCCGAGGCGTACTGATCAATCTGCTCAACCCCAAGCTGACGATGTTCTTCTTCGCCTTCCTGCCCCAGTTCGTCGACCCGGACGGGCCGCGTGCGGTCCCGCGAATGCTCGCCCTCAGCGGCGTCTTCATGCTGGCCACCTTCGTCGTCTTCGCGGCCTACGGCATCCTCGCCGCGTCCGTCCGCAGCCACGTCACGTCCCGGCCGGGGGTGATGACGTGGCTGCGGCGGAGCTTCGCGGGGTCGTTCGTGGCGCTGGGGGCGAAGCTGGCGTTCACCTCCCGCTAGGCGGTTCGGTGGCGCCCCAAAGGGGCGCGGGGAACTGCGCGACCAGCCACGACGGCGCCGCAGTGGACGACGGTGAACAGGCGGTCAGGGGCGGGCGCCTCCAGTTCGTCGAGTACGGCGACAGCCAGATCCTCCGCGCTGATCCACGCGCGGCCGTCGGCGGCCGTGAGCAAGGTGTCGGTGCCCCGCCGGTAGTGGCCGGTGCGCTCGCCGGGGACCAGCAGGGCGGGCGGCGCGAGATAGGCCCAGTTGCCGCCGTGCCCTTCGCAGGCCCGCAGTTGAGCCACTCCGGCCGCCGCTACCGGCTTCACCTCTTCCGGCACGTACACCGGGTTGTCGGCGACCAGCAGCTCACCGTCCTCCGGGCTGCGCAGCACCCCCGCGCCGCCGACCACGAGGGTGCGTATCCCGGTGTTCAGCACCGCACGGGTCGTACCGACGAGGAAGTCCTGGTCGACCGGATCGGTCCGCACCGCGACCACAACGGCGTCGGTGCCGGCGAGCGCCTCGCGCAGGGCGTCCGTGTCGTTCGCGTCGATGGCGAAGGGCGTCACGTCGGGGTCCTCGTCGGCAGGCTTCCGGGACAGGGCGCGCACGTGGTGTCCGCGTGCGACGGCCTCGTTGATCACCCGGCTGCCGACCATGCCGGTGGCGCCGAGCACGGCGATCGTCAGGCCTGCCGTCCCTGCCGTCCCTGTCGACCCTGTCGTCATGGAATCTGCTCTCCTTGTGTGCGGGGCGTTGAACTGCGCGGCCAGCAGGGCGGCCAGGGCGAGGGTGAAACCGAAGGCCTGGAGCGGGTTCAGCGTCTCGCCGAGCGTGAGACCTACGACGGTGGCGACCAGCGGTGACAGCAGCACCAGCGGGGCGGACGCCCTGACCGGCAGCTTCCCGATGCCGCGGAACCACAGCGTGAACGAGATCAGCCCGCCCATGCTGCCGAGCCACAGATAGCCGACGACGGCCTCCGTGTCGATCGACGGCGGCGCTCCCTCGAACACGACGGTGAGGGGCAGCAACACCAGCCCGCCGACCGTCAGTTGCCAGCCCGCCAGGGTCATCGGACCGACCCCCGCGGGGCGGCCCCAGCGCTTGGTGAGGACCACCCCGGCCGCCATGCCCGCCGTACCGCCGAGACCGGCGAGCACGCCGACGGCGTCCAGCCGGGCCTCGGGCCCGAGCACCACGAGCCCGACGCCGACCACACCGAGCACACCCCACATCCAGGTCCAGGCGGTCGGCCGACTGTGGAGCACCGCGATGGCCAGCCCGGCGACGAGCAGCGGCTGGACGGCGCCGAGGGTGCCGGCGACACCGCCGGGAAGCCGTTCGGCGGCCACGAACAGCAGGGGGAACAGCGCGCCGATGTTGAGGGTGCCGAGGACGGCGGCCTTCCACCACCAGTCGCCGCGCGGCAGCACACGGGTGAGCGCCAGCGCGAGCAGCCCGGCGGGCAGGGCACGCAACAGCGCGGCGAACAGCGGATGCCCGGGCGGCAGCAGCTCTGTGGTGACGGCGTAGGTGGTGCCCCAGGAGGCCGGGGCGAGTGCGGTCAGGGCGACGGTCGCCGCGTGCTGCGCGGACGAATTCCTCTGCATGGGGTGCAGTCTCGGCCGCACCGCGTCATGACTCCAAAGCATGGTTGCCATGGCAGCGATGAATCAGAACGATGGCTGGATGGATCTTCAGCAGATGCGCTACGTCGTCGCCGTCGCCGAGACCCGCAACTTCACGCGGGCCGCGGAGCGGTGTTCCGTGGTGCAGTCGTCACTGAGCCACCGGATCGCGGGCCTGGAACGGGAGCTGGGGGTCCGGCTGTTCGCCCGCTCCAGTCGTCGGGTGGAGCTGACCAGCGCCGGAGAGGCGTTCGTCGCGCGGGCCCGCGAGTGCCTGACGGCCGCCGACCTCGCGGCTGCCGACGCCGGCGCGGCGGCCGGGGTGGTACGGGGCCGGCTCGCCGTCGGCGTGATCGTGACCACCGCCGCCGTCGACGTACCGGAGCTGTTGCAGCGGTATCGCGCGCTGCACCCGGAGGTCAGGATCGTGTTGCGCTCCGGGCGCAGCGACGATCTGGTGGCGGCGATCCGGGACGGCGAACTGGACATCGCCTTTCTCGGTCTGCCCGAGGACCAGCGGCCGGCCGAGGTGGAGACCTTGGTGCTCGATCACGACGAGCATGTGCTGGTCGTGCCGGCCGGGCACCGGCTCGCGGGCGCTTCCCGGGTCACCCTGCGGGACATCGCCGAGGAGACCTTCGTGGACTTCATGCACGGCACACCCGCCCGGGCCCAGTCCGACCAGGCGTTCGCCGCGGCAGGGCTGGCGCGGGACGTGGCCTACGAGGTCGGGGTCGTCGAGCTGATCACCCGGCTGACCGCCCGGGCCCTGGGCGTCGCGCTGCTGCCGTCGGCCTTCGCCCGGCCGCTGGCGGAGGGCGACCCCGAGCTGGTGCTGGTCCCGGTGGTGGGCGGGCCGCGTCGTATCGAGGTGCTCGCGTGGAGCCGGTTCAATCCGAGTCCGGCGACGCGGGCGATGCTCGATGTGCTCGGGGTTCGCTCCGCAGGAACGGCTGTGGTGGCTGACGAATGACAGCTGACAGATATTGAAATATGTCAGCTGTCATGTCAGGCTGGAGCACATGACGATGCGAACCCGAACCCTCGGAACCACCGGCCCCCAGGTCTCCGCCCTCGGCCTCGGCTGCATGGGCATGTCCGCGCTGTACGGCGACGCGGACCGGGCCGAGTCGATCGCGACCATTCACGCCGCACTGGAGTCCGGCGTGACCCTGCTCGACACCGGCGACTTCTACGGCATGGGCCACAACGAGATGCTGATCGGCGAGGCCCTGCGCAGCGCGCCGGCGGCCCGGCGTGAACAGGCGGTCGTCAGTGTGAAGTTCGGCGCACTGCGCGACCCGGACGGCGGCTGGAGCGGATACGACGGCCGTCCCGCCGCCGTGAAGAACTTCGCCGCGTACTCGCTCCAGCGCCTCGGCGTCGACCACATCGACGTGTACCGGATCGCCCGGCTCGACCCGGCCGTGCCCATCGAGGAGACGGTCGGAGCGATCGCGGAGCTGATCGAGAAGGGGTACGTGCGGCATGTCGGTCTGAGCGAGGTCGGCGCGGACACCATCCGCAGGGCGGCCGCCACGGCACCCGTAGCCGACCTGCAGATCGAGTACTCGCTGATCTCACGCGGCATCGAGGACGAGATCCTGCCGACCACGCGCGAATTGGGGATCGGCATCACGGCGTACGGGGTGCTCTCGCGCGGACTGATCTCCGGCCACTTCTCCGCCGACCGGCAGCTCGCCGCGAACGACTTCCGGTCCCTGTCGCCCCGCTTCCAGGGCGAGAACCTCCAGCACAACCTGAACCTGGTCGAGGCCCTGCGGAAGATCGCCGAGCAGAAGGGCGTCTCGGTCGCGCAGATCGCCATCGCCTGGGCTCTGTCGCGCGGCGACGACATCGTGCCGCTCGTCGGCGCCCGCACCCGGGACCGGCTCACGGAGTCCCTCGGCGCGCTGGACGTCACGCTGGACGAGGCCGATCTGCGGGCTGTCGAGGAGGCCGTACCGGCGGACGCGGCGGCGGGCGACCGCTACCCGGCCGCGCAGATGTCCCACCTGGGCACCAAGTGACGACCGGGCCGCCAGGTACGGTCTGACCATGCCACCCACCTCCGAGATCCTGACCGCCGAGCGCATCCTCGAAGCGACCGAGGAGGTGCTGCGCCGCCACGGCCCCGCCAAGGCCACCGTCGTCGACGTGGCCCGCGCGCTCGGCGTCAGCCACGGGAGCGTGTACCGGCACTTCCGCACGAAGGCCGCGCTCCGGGAGGCCGTGACGAAGAGGTGGCTGGACCGTACGTCGGCGTCCCTGTCCGGCATCGTCGCGGCGACCGACCGTGACCCGGAGTCCCGGGTCCGCGACTGGCTGCGGGCCCTGTTCGACGCCAAGCGCCACAAGGCGGGCGACGACCCTGAACTCTTCGCCACCTACACCGTCCTCACCAGCGAGAACAGCCACGCCGTCGACGAACACCTCACCGACCTGACCGGCCAGCTCACGGACATCGTCCGCGCCGGCACCGAGTCCGGCGCCTTCTCCACCGCCGACCCGGCGACCACCGCCACCGCCCTCTTCCAGGCCACGGCCCTCTTCCACGACCCGCGGTACTACCGGGAGTGGGAACGGGCGGAGATCCAGGGGGAGTTCGAGGCGATGGTGGATCTGCTGGTGCGCGGACTCAGGGCCTAACCTCCCGCCGTACACCGCCAGAAGTCCACCAGCAACCGCACCGGTTCCGGGCTCTCCACGCCCACCTGGGTCAGCAGGATCGTGATGGTGCCGGTGGGCGGGATGAGGTAGGCGGTGGTGCCGGTGCCGCCGACCCAGCCGTAGCGGCCGGGCGTGTTCCAGGGCTGGCTGGGAGTGACGTCGACCTGGCCGCCGTAGCCCCAGCCCTGGCCCTGGAGGAAGAGGGTGCCGAGTTCGCGCTGGTGGGCGGTGAGGTGGTTGGTGGTCATGCGGCTGACGGAGGTGGGGGTCAGGAGACGGTGGCCGCCGGATTCACCGGAGGCGCGGAGGAGGCGGAAGAAGGCCAGCAGGTCGTCGGCCGTGGAGGCCAGTCCGCCGCCGCCCGACGGGAGAGCGGGCAGGCGGCTCCAGTCGCCGTCCGGGGTGTCCGCCGGTTCAAGGGTGCCGGTCGAGTCCGTGCGGTAGTAGGTCGTGAAGTGGTCGCGCTTCGTCTCCGGCACTTCGAAGGCCGTGTCCTTCATGCCCAGCGGTTCGAAGATCCGTTCCGCGAGGAAGTCGGGGAAGGTCCGGCCCGACGCCCTGGCGATCAGGATGCCCTGGAGGTCGGACGCGGTGTGGTAGAGCCAGCCGTCGCCCGGCTGGTGGAGCAACGGGACCTGGGCCAGCTGCCGTAGCCAGGTGTCGGGGTCCGGATAGGTGTGCGGTTCCCGGCTGTCCTTCTGGACCGCGGAGAGGGCCTGGACCGCGGGGAGCGAGAAGTCGGACGCGTAGCCCCAGCCCGTCCGGGAGGTGAGCAGGTCCTCGACCGTGATCGGGCGGACCGCCGGAACCACGTCGTCCACGGGACTCGACGGCGTACGCACCACCATCGGCTTCGACAGCTCCGGCAGCCATTCGTCGATGGCGTCATGGAGCCCGATCCGCCCGTCCTCCACCAGCATCAGCACCGCCGCCGCGGTGATCGGCTTGGTCAGCGAGGCGATCCGGAAGATCGCGTCCCGGGGCAGCGGCGCGGTGCCGCCGGCGGTCAGGGAACCGACGGTCACCACCTCCACCTCGTCGCCGCGGTCCACCAGACCGACCGCGCCCGGCACAGATCCGTCGTCGACGTGCCGTCGCAGGGTCTCGCGCAGAGCGCTCATGGGCCGGCCTTCCGCGTTGATCGTTGTTGGCTACGGCTCGACAGTGCCCCAAAAGGGGCGCGGGGAACTGCGCGACCAGCCACGACGAGCCCGCAGCCGATCGACAGCCCATCGCGGCCCATCCCGCGGAGCGCTAGGCCGCCGATGGATCCACCGTCGCCTGATGCGCCTCCGCCAGATGCTCCTCCGCCTTCAGCCAGGGCAGAAACTGCGCCGGCTTGCGCCAGCCGCACGTGTCGCACTTGATCGTGCGCTGCACTCCGGTGCGCTGCACCCGCACCACGTGCTCACGGCCGTGCTGGTCCCAGCGGCTTACCTTGCTCGAGTCGATCTGCGGCATGACGCCTCCAGCGTCCTGGGAAAGTCGTCCCGGGAGAGTCAAGGAGGAGTGTGCAGGAAGACCAACATCAACAGGTGGTCCTTCACCAGTTTCTGCCGAAGAGGTCCCAGTGTTCACGTCCCTCAATGACGCTCAGAAGCCCCTACGGTCTGACGTACTTCCACCGCGTCCAGCTTCTCAGCCGTGCGTTCGGCAGTTCCCCGTGCCCACCGCCCGCTGCTCAGCAGACCCACCACCAGTACGGCCATCCCGCACCCGGTCAGGATCCACCACCCCGGCACGGCGGCAGCCACGAACGCGTCCTTGTACGCCGCTGCCCCCACACCGGCGGCCAGCACCGCCCCCACCACGGCGACACCGAGCGTCTGTCCCAACTGGCGGCTCGTCGAGGCGACGGCGGCGGCCACGCCGGCTTGCGCTCGCGGCATCCCGGACACGGCCGTATTGGTGATCGGCGCGTTCACGAACCCGAACCCGACACCGAACAGCGCGTACCCCAGGAACAGCGTCACGTCAGAGGTCTCCGCGTCGAAGACCGCGAACAACAGCGAACTGCACGTCATCGCCACCCCCGCGATCAGCAACGGCAACCGCGGCCCCCGGCTCCCGACCAACCGCCCGGCCAGCGGAGCGCACACCAGCGTCGGCACAGCCATCGGCAGCATCCACAGCCCCGCGTGCAGCGCGTCCAGCCCCCGCACGTTCTGCAGATACAGCGTCGACAGGAACAGGAACCCGCCCAGCGAGGCGAACGCGCTGATCGCGATCACGGTCGCCCCACTGAACGGTGCCGACCGGAAGAACCGCAGATCGATGAGGGGCTCGGCGCGACGAGGCTCGTACACGAGGAGCCCGATCAGCGCGGCGACCGCGACCACCGCGAACGGCAGCACCGTGGCGGCCGACGCGTGCGGCGCCTCGATGATCCCGTATGTCGCGGAGCCGAACAGCGCGATCACCAGGAGCTGGCCGACGGGGTCGGGACGGCGGGCCCGGTCCGCACGGGACTCGGGGACGTAGCGGAGGGTCAGCAGCAGCGCGGCCAGCCCGACCGGCAGGTTGACCCAGAAGATCGACCGCCAGCCCACCGACTCCACGAGCAGTCCGCCGACCAGCGGGCCCGCGGCCATCGATATACCGACCACCGCGCCCCAGACGCCGATCGCCCGGGCCCGCTCACGCGGGTCCGTGAACGTGTTGGTGATGATGGACATGGCGACCGGGTTCAGCATCGAACCGCCCACCGCCTGCACCATGCGGAACGCGACGAGCGTTTCCAGGTTCGGCGCGATCGAGCACAGCGCCGAGCCGATCGTGAAGACGACGAGCCCCGCCATGAAGACGCGCTTGCGGCCGATCCGGTCGGCGGTGGAGCCCGCGAGCATCAGCAGCGAGGCGAGTACGAGGGTGTAGGCGTCGATGGTCCACTGCAGGCCCGCCGTACTCGCGTGCAACTCGCGCTGCACCGAGGGCAGGGCCACGTTGAGGATCGTGTTGTCGAGGCTCACGATCAGCAGGCTCATACAGCAGATCGCGAGCACCAGTTTGCGGCGACGGGGGCTCAACTCGGGCATCCATCAATAGTACGCCTAACTAATGAATCTGGCCGCACCCCCCTCGGTACGGGAGAATGGGGGAATGTCCACGCCCACGTCCACGATGAACTCGACCCTGCGGATCGGCCCCCACACCGTCCAGCCGCCCGTCGTCCTGGCCCCCATGGCCGGGATCACCAACGCGCCCTTCCGCACGCTGTGCAGGGAGTTCAGCGGGGGCAAGGGCCTGTTCGTGAGCGAGATGATCACCACCCGGGCGCTGGTCGAGCGCAACGAGAAGACCATGCAGCTGATCCACTTCGATGAGAGTGAGAAGCCGCGGTCGATCCAGCTGTACGGCGTCGATCCGGCGACGGTCGGCAAGGCCGTGCGCATGATCGCCGAGGAGGGGCTGGCCGATCACATCGACCTGAACTTCGGGTGTCCGGTCCCCAAGGTGACGCGCAAGGGCGGGGGTTCCGCGCTGCCGTACAAGCGGAACCTGCTGCGGGCGATCCTGCGGGAGGCGGTCAGCGGGGCGGGGGACCTGCCGGTCACGATGAAGATGCGCAAGGGCATCGACGACGATCACATCACCTACCTCGACGCCGGGCGGATCGCCGTCGAGGAGGGCGTGACGGCCATCGCGCTGCACGGTCGTACGGCTGCGCAGCACTACGGGGGTACGGCGGACTGGGACGCCATCGCCCGCCTCAAGGAACACGTGCCGGAGATCCCGGTCCTCGGCAACGGCGACATCTGGTCGGCGGAGGACGCGCTGCGGATGGTGCGGGCGACCGGATGCGACGGGGTGGTTGTCGGGCGGGGTTGCCTTGGGCGGCCGTGGTTGTTCTCCGACCTGGTGGCGGCGTTCGAGGGACGGACGGACTTCAGCAGGCCCACCCTCCGTGAGGTGGCCGACGTCATGGTCCGCCACGCGGCCCTGCTCGGGGAGTGGATCGGTGACGAGGCGCGCGGCGTCATCGACTTCCGTAAGCATGTGGCCTGGTATCTGAAGGGCTTCGCGGTGGGTTCGGAGATGCGGAAGCGTCTTGCGATCACTTCCTCGCTTCAGGAACTCCGTTCTGGTCTGGACGAGTTGGACCTCGACCAGGCCTGGCCGACCGGGGCGGATGGCCCTCGCGGGCGTACCTCTGGGAACAACCGGGTCGTTCTCCCGGATGGCTGGTTGAAGGATCCGTACGACTGTGCGGGCATCGGCGAGGATGCGGAACTGGATACGTCCGGCGGGTAAGTGGTCCGCTGCGGCGCCGTTGGGGCTGGTCGCGCAGTTCCCCGCGCCCCTTCGGGGCGCGGCAGCCCCCTCAGCCCTTGCTGGGGCCGGGTGTTGAGCCGTATGCCATCAGGAAGCGGTCGCGGAAGGTGTCCATTTTCCAGACGGGGGCCTTGGTGGCGGGCTTGATGCCGTCGGTCCAGTTCCAGGAGGAGATCTTGTCGAGGACCTTGGGGTCCTTGGCGACGATCGATATCGGGACGTCGCGGCTGGCGTTGTTGCCGCTGACGCGGGCGATGGGCTGGTGGTCGCCGAGGAAGACGAGGACGGTGTCGTCGGTGCCGTAGCGCTCGAGCCACTGGGTGAGGGAAGTGACCGAGTACTCGATCGACTTGCCGTACTCCTCACGGGACTTGGCGCTGTCGGACATGACGTCCGACGGGTTGGTGCCGGCCTTCTGGATGCTGTTGAAGATGGAGCCGTCGCCCAGTTCGTCCCAGCCGACCATCTTGGGTATCGGGGACCACGGCTGGTGGCTGGAGGTCAGGATGACCTCCGACATCAGCGGCTTGTCGCGCTTCTTGCCGTGCACCTGGCGCTGGAAGGCCTCCAGGGCGTACTGGTCCGGCATCGTCGACCAGCTGAACTTCGGGCCCTTGTAGCCCAGTTCGAAGGCGTTGTAGACCTTGTCGAGGCCGTAGAACTTCTCCTCCGGCCAGCCCTTCTGGATGCCCGGCATGATGCCGACCGTGTCCCACGCGCCGGTCTTCTGGAACATCTTCGTGAGGGAGAGCCGGTCGCTGGACATGACGGTGCGGAAGCGCTGCTGGTTGTCGATCCACAGGCCGGACAGGAACGTGGAGTGGCCGAGCCAGCTGCTGCCGCCGAAGGTCGCCGACGTCAGCCAGCCGCTCTTGGCGGCGAAACCGGCCTTCGTGAGCGCCTCGGCGCTCGTGTCGAGCGTCTTGTTCACGCCGGGCGAGATGTCCGGGTCCTCGAGCGCGCTGCGGCCGTAGCTCTCGATGAACGTGAAGATGACGTCCTTGCCCCGCAGATCCGGCACCAGCTGAGCGCCGGGCGTACTGCCGAACCGGTCCGCCTTGGCCTCCTCGGCGAACGCCGCCTCGTCCCGCAGCGTGTCCTTCACCCGCCGCGCCTGGACCGCCAGCGCGCTCACCGCCCGGTCGGAAGCCACCGGCACGCCCAGCAGTTGGACCCCCATCGCCGAGCACATGATCCAGACGGTGCCCGCGATCAGCGTGCCGCGCGTCGCCAGCGCGGTGTTCCGGCCGAGGAGATTCGCCAGCCTGACCGTCGCCAGCGCCATCACGGCTATCAGTACGACGACGAGGAGTACGGCTCCGACGGCGGCGAGCGTCGCGACCGTACCGCCCATCGAGTCCGCCATGTACGACTGCGCGTCGTCCAGCAACTCCCAGTCCAGGACCAGGTTGAAGCCCCGGCCCAGGTACTCCCGGAAGCCCATGTCCAGGAAGTTCAGCACAGTCAGGACACCCAGGCCGGCTCCGATCAGCGCGGCGACGATGGTGCGGGGGCGGCGGGGGAGTGCGAGCAGGAGCACGGCTCCTACGATCGCCTCCGCCGGGAGCCGCATGAATCTGTTCGGGCGCAGGGCGCCCCAGGCGTTCGGGAGGAGGAAGGCGGCGATGACGAGGGTGGCGGCGAGGATGGTGGTGGTCCAGCTGAGGATGGTGGGTAGCTTTGCGGCCTCGGCTTCGCCTTCGGCCTTGTCGTTCCCACCCGCACCACCCGTACTACTTTCGTCGTCGGGTGCGGGTGGCCCCTCCAGTGGTGTCTCGCCGTCGGCGGGTGCCGGCTCGTCAGTCGTAGCAGGCTGTTGACGTTGGCGCGTGAAGACGGGCACCCGAAGTCCTTCCGTGCAAAGCCCAGGATCTACGCCATCCCGTACGGCCGGGCTGTGGCTCGTGTTCAGCACATTCGCCCAGCACTCAGCAAACTCCGGGCAAACAAGACGCCCCGATAGGGGCGCGGGGAACTGCGCGACCAGCCCCCACTCACCCGCACCCGCAACACAAACCTCAGGCACCCCCAACAGCCGTCAGCAGAGCAAGCGGCGCCGCCGCCGACCGAGACTCCCGCACGCACGCATGCGGATACGGCACCGGCTCCCCATGGGTGTCCCGCCCGTACCCCGCCAGCACCTCCGGCAACCGATGCCCCGTCGCCGCCGCCGCGTCAACCAGCGCATGCGCCACCGTACGAGCCTCGTCATGAAGCCCGTACCGCGCGAGCCCCAACGTGATCAGCGCGTTGTCATGCGGCCACACAGACCCCCGGTGATACGACAGCGGATGGTACGCGGGCTGGCCGGAGGCCACCGTGCGGACGCCCCACCCGGAGAAGAAGTCCGGTTCCAGCAGGCGTCGCCCGACCATCGCGCCGTACTCCTTGTCGAGCAGCCCCGACCACAGCAGATGCCCGGCGTCGGAGGCCAGCGCGTCGACATGTCGGCCCTCGCCGTCCAGCGCGAGGGCGGGGAAGGACCGGTCCGGCATCCAGAAGTCCCGCTGGAAACGGTCGCGGAGATCGCCCGCCGCCTGCTCAAGCAGCGCCGCGTACACCTCGTCGTCCCACACCGTGCGGGCCAGCCACGCGGTGCGGCGCAGGGCGTCGTACGCATAACCCTGCGCGCCCGCCGCCATCACCGAGCCGGAGGCCCTCGTGCCGTCGGCGGAGCAGATCGCGCCGGGGGAGTCCTTCCAGTTCTGGTTGGCGAGGCCGCCCTGGTCGGCGCGGTAGACGAGGTAGCCGCGGGAGGTGAGCCCGCCGTGGTCCAGCATCCAGCCGATCGCGGCGCGGGCGTGGGGCTCGAGGCGGCGGGCCAGTTCCGCGTCGCCCGTCTGCTCGACGTACGCGCCGAGCAGCACCAGGAACAGCGGCGTCGCATCCACCGACCCGTAGTAACGCCCGTACGGCACCTGTCCGAAGTGCGCCAGCTCGCCGTGCCGTACCTCGTGCACGATCTTGCCGGGCTGGGCGACCGAGTCCGCGCCGGTCTCCGTCGCCTGGACGGCGGCGAGCGCGGGGAGGGTGGCGGCGGCGAGCTGGGGGCGGTAGGGGAGGGCGAACAGGGATGTCAGGAGCGCGTCGCGGCCCAGCAGCGTCAGGAACCAGGGCGCTCCGGCCGCGGGAACCCGTACCTCCTCACCGTCCAGGCCCGCCGCCGGGATCTGCAGCGAGGCCAGGTCGGCGAGGCCGCGCGCGCAGGCCGCAGCGAGCTCCGGCCAGCCGGTCGGGAACGCCACGCCTTCGACGAACTCGCCCTCCATGGCCAGGAGTTGGTCGGTCAGCGCGGCGGGGGAGCGGGGCACCCGGAGGGCCCGCTTGTCGCCGTGCGGGCGGGCCATGACCCGCAGGGCGAGCTCCGCCGTGCCGTGCGGCTCCAGTTCCAGGGTCCAGACGAGGCGACGTGCGCCCGTGCCCGTCTCCTCGACGCCGTCCGGCACCGGCTCGGCCGTCACCGTGGTCAGGGAGCGCCATTCGCCGCGCCGGTAGGTGAACTCCACGCCGCCGTCGAGGACTTGGCGGGCGCGGGTGGCGCCGATCTTGGTGTAGGTGCGGTGGTCGGAGCGCAGCTCGAACTGGTCGGTGAAGTCGGCGTCGGCGGTGACCGCGAGGCGGACCGTGGTCGGCACCGGGCGGTTGCTGGTCACCCGCAGTAACTCGACGAACGCGCCGTCTCCGACGGCCTGTTCGCGGAAGATCGTGTACGCCGGTGGCTCCTGGCGGCCCCCGCGCGGGACCAGGACACAGCGCGCGGTGTCCCCGTCGGCGACGGGACTGAGGGCCTCGGGCACGGCCCCGTCGACCGTCAGCTGCCAGCGGCTGAGGTGCCGGGCGTCGCGCACGAACAAGCCGTCGGGGGAGGTGCCGCCCCGTACGCCGCTGATGTCGCCGCCGTCGCCCACGGCGGCGAACGTCCCGCCGTGCACGAGCAGATGATGCCGGTCCGTCATCCCTGGTCCCCTCCCTTGGCCGCCGCGCCGGCCATCACTGAGGTGCCGCTGACTGAGGTATCGCTCACTGAGGTATCGCTGACTGAGGTGCCGCTGACTGACGTGTCGCTGTGCAGCAGGTCGAGCGCGAGCGCGGCGGTCCAGCCGAAGCCGGTGGCTCCGCAGGCCTCGCCGGTGTACGGGTCGACGTACTCCGCGAAATCGGACGTGTCGGCCAGCTCCAGCACAGCCTCGCGCAGCGCACCGGCGCGCTCCCGCTCGCCGTACATCCGCAGCCCGCGCTCCAGCAGCCAGCTCGTGTTGAACCACGCCGGGCCGCGCCAGTACCGGTGCCGGTCGAAGGCCTCGCCCAGGAGGTCGTACGACGGGATGAGGCGCGTCGTGTCACCCAGGCCGAAGTGCGGGCCGCTCGCCGTGCGGATCAGGGCGGCGGCGATGTCACGCGGGAGGCCGGGCAGGAGGAGGGGGATGAGCCCCGAGACACCGCGCTCGGGGATCAGGGCGCCACCCCGCAGATCCCGGCAGAAGAACATGCCCCGCTCCGGGTCCCACAGCCGGTCCACCAGCGCCGCCGTCAGCCGTTCCGCGCGTGCGTGCCGGGCCGTGCCCGTCGCGCCCAGCTCGTGGGCGATGCGGGCGAGGGCGTGTTCGGAGGCGATGAGCAGGGCGTTGAAGGCCGGGTCCTCCACCGCGAAGTCGCCGGCCCCGTCGGCGTACCCCCGGTCCCGGTAGTCCGTCGCCAGCCGCACATACCGTCCGTAGTCCAGATCCGTCGGCCGGTCCTCGGCCGCCCCGTGGTCGAGGTCGGCGCGGCGGAAGGAGCGGGCCGGGGCGGGCGTGATGCGGCTCAGCGGAGCGTCCCAGGCGGGGGAGTTGTCCATGCCCTGCTCCCACGGGTGCACGACGGACGCGAGACCGCCGCCGCCCAGGTCCCGCCGGTGCAGCAGATAGCGGTGCCAGGCGGCCAGCCGGGGATACACCCTGGAGAGGAAGCCGCGCGCGCGGGACAGGCCGGGGTCGGCGCAGTGCACCAGCCAGGCCGCCAGCGCGTGCACCGGTGGCTGCACGATGCCGGACGTCTGTACGGTGCGCGGGGCGCCCGCAGCGCGCCCCGCGGTCGAGGAGCGCCAGAAGTCGGGGCTCGGGAAGTAGGCGTCGAGCGGTACGGAGGGGTTGAAGACGATGTGCGGGATCCGGCCGTCGCCCCACTGGGCGTCGAGCAGCGTGTCCAGCTCCGTCTGCGCCCGTAACGGCGAGATGTGCCGCAGGCCGATCGCGATGAACGCGGAGTCCCACGACCACTGGTGCGGATACAGGCTGCGCGAGGGCACCGTGTTGGTGCCGGTCCAGTTGGTCTCCAGCACCCGCGCGGCCCTGAGGTGCAGCGAAGGTTTCGTGCGGGGCGGATCGTATACGAGCTCACGCTCGGTGCGGCGTGCTGTGAGTTGGGCAGTGCGATCCACTCGGGGCTCCCCGAAGACGTCCGGCCGATCGGTTCGGCGCTGGCTACCGTAGAGTTACGTCTATTTAACACGCAAAACTCAATATGTAATGCAGGCTTGAGAAACACAAGGGGGTGTGCATGGCCGGTCGGACTCAGGCGAGCGCCGGAGAGCTGCTGGAACTGGTGCGCAGCGGCCGTGCGACGACTCGTGGTGCCCTCCAGCAAGTGACGGGTCTCTCACGCGCCACCGTCGGCCAGCGTCTCGACCGTCTCTTCCGCGCGGGCTGGCTGCGCGAGGGCGCCGGCGGCCGGGTCGAGTCCCCGCTCGGCGGTCGCCCCTCGATCACCCTGGAGTTCGACGACGAGCACGCCGTCGTCCTCGCCGCCGACCTGGACACCCGGCACGCCCGCGCCGCCGTCCTCTCGCTCACCGGCGAGATCCTCGCCGAGCACTCCGGCACGCTGGTCGTCGAGGACGGCCCGGACGCCGTACTCGGCGATCTCGGCCACTGGTTCGCCGAGCTCCTGGAGAAGGCCGGTCACCGGGCCGACGAGGTCTGCGGCATCGGGCTCGCGGTGCCCGGCCCCGTCGACCGCGACACCGGCCGCGTCGTCCAGCCGCCGATCATGCCCGGCTGGGACGGCTACGACATACGGGGCCGCCTCGCCCGGGCCTTCACCGAGCACACGGGCGCCGCACCCGTCCCCGTCCTCGTCGACAACGACGCGAACCTCATGGCGTACGGCGAACAGCGCACCAGCCACCCCGACTGCTCGGCCTTCGTGCTGGTCAAGGTGTCCACCGGTATCGGCGCGGGCGTCGTCGTCGACGGCTCGGTCTACCGGGGCATCGACGGGGGCGCGGGCGACCTCGGGCACATCCGGGTGGGCGCGGAGGCGCTGTGCCGGTGCGGTTCGTACGGCTGTCTGGCCGCCGTCGCCAGCGGTGGTGCCGTGGCCCGGCGGCTGGCGGAGACCGGGGTGCCGGCGGCCTCCGGCTCGGATGTACGGGATCTGCTGGCGGCCGGGCATCCGGAGGCGGCGGCGCTCGCGCGGGAGGCCGGGCGGGCGGTCGGGGACGTACTGGCGACCGTCGTGACGCTGCTGAACCCCGGGGTTCTGATGATCGCCGGGGATCTGGCCGGAACTCCCTTCCTCACCGGCGTACGGGAGCTGCTGTACCAGCGGGCGCTGCCGCGTTCCACCGCTCATCTGGAGGTCGTGACCTCGCGGCTCGGTGAGCGGGCCGGTCTTGTGGGGGCGGGGGCGTTGGTCGTCGAGTACCTGTATGCGCCGGAGCGGGTGGAGGAGCGGTTGCTGGCGCTCGGTCTGTAAGCAAGACGTTGTGTAAGCAGCACGTTTCGGTCCGGATACCTGTCCGCGGGGCGTCCGCATGGTGAAATTCCGTCGCGTGTGGCAGCGTGATTCTCGCCACCCTTGATAAGGGTTGCGCTCAGATGAGCGGATCTTGAGCGGCTGCACTTCTCCAAGGGGTGGCACTGAGTGCCACCCCTTGATCGTTCATCGATCGAAATCAGACGTGCTGAGAGCCGCTCAGGTGAGCGATAATGGCGACATGCGGGGCTTGGCCCGTTCAAGAGGTGAACACATGGCCGGGCTATTCCTTGCCAAGCTTTGACTTTCGATCCTGTGGCGGACGGCTGGTTACAGGCTCATGACGCACAAGTGGACGTACCCAGGCGCCTTCGAACTGGGTATGTTCCTGGCCGTCAGGGCAGCCACCGCGTCCTCGAGGAGTTGGGACCCGTGTCGGAAAATCAAAAGTTCGTTTACGACTTCACCGAGGGCAACAAGGAACTCAAGGACCTCCTCGGCGGAAAGGGTGCGAACCTCGCCGAGATGACCAATCTGGGTCTTCCGGTCCCTCCGGGCTTCACCATCACCACCGAGGCCTGCAAGGTCTACCTCGACAGCGGCGAGGAGCCGGTGGCACTGCGTGACGAGGTGAGCGCGCACCTCGACGCCCTCGAAGCGACGATGGGCAAGAAGCTCGGACAGGCCGATAACCCCCTCCTCGTATCGGTACGTTCCGGGGCGAAGTTCTCGATGCCCGGCATGATGGACACGGTCCTCAACATCGGTCTCTCCGACAAGTCCGTGCAGGGCCTCGCCAAGCAGGCCGGCGACGACCGGTTCGCCTGGGACTCCTACCGCCGCCTCATCCAGATGTTCGGCAAGACCGTCCTCGGCGTCGACGGCGACCTCTTCGAGGACGCGCTGGAAAAGGCCAAGGAGGCCAAGAAGGTCACGGTCGACACCGAGCTGGAGGCCGCCGACCTCAAGAAGCTGGTCACCCGCTTCAAGAAGATCGTCAAGACCGAGGCCGGCCGGGACTTCCCGCAGGACCCGCGCGAGCAGATGGACCTCGCCATCCACGCCGTCTTCGACTCCTGGAACACCGACCGGGCCAAGCTGTACCGCCGCCAGGAGCGCATCCCCGGCGACCTCGGCACCGCGGTCAACATCTGCTCGATGGTCTTCGGCAACCTCGGCCCGGACTCGGGCACGGGCGTCGCCTTCACCCGTGACCCGGCCAGCGGCCACCAGGGCGTGTACGGCGACTACCTGCAGAACGCGCAGGGCGAGGACGTGGTGGCAGGCATCCGCAACACGGTCCCGCTCGCCGAGCTGGAGTCGATCGACAAGAAGTCGTACGACCAGCTGATGCAGATCATGGAGACCCTGGAGAACCACTACAAAGACCTCTGCGACATCGAGTTCACCATCGAACGCGGCCAGCTGTGGATGCTCCAGACCCGCGTCGGCAAGCGGACGGCGGGCGCGGCCTTCCGTATCGCGACCCAGCTGGTGGACCAGGGGCTGATCGACGAGGCCGAGGCGCTTCAGCGCGTCACCGGCGCCCAGTTGGCCCAGCTGATGTTCCCGCGCTTCGACGAGGACACGAAGGTCGAGACGGTCGGCCGGGGCATCGCGGCGTCGCCGGGTGCGGCGGTCGGCAAGGCGGTCTTCGACTCGTACACCGCCGTGAAGTGGTCGCGTTCGGGCGAGAAGGTGATCCTGGTCCGCCGGGAGACCAACCCCGACGACCTGGACGGCATGATCGCGGCGGAGGGCATCCTGACGTCCCGCGGCGGCAAGACGTCCCACGCGGCCGTGGTCGCGCGCGGCATGGGCAAGACGTGCGTGTGCGGCGCGGAGGAGCTCGAGGTCGACACCAAGCGGCGCCGGATGACGGTGCCGGGTGGTCACGTGGTCGAGGAGGGCGACGTGATCTCGATCGACGGTTCGTCCGGCAAGGTCTACCTGGGCGAGGTCCCGGTGGTCCCGTCTCCCGTCGTGGAGTACTTCGAGGGCCGGATGCACGCGGGTGCCAACGACGCCGACGAGCTGGTCGAGGCCGTACACCGGATCATGGCGTTCGCCGACCGCAAGCGCCGGCTGCGGGTACGCGCCAACGCGGACAACGCGGAGGACGCGCTGCGGGCGCGGAGGTTCGGCGCGCAGGGCATCGGACTCTGCCGTACGGAGCACATGTTCCTCGGCGACCGCCGCGAACTGGTCGAGCGCCTGATCCTCGCCGACACGGAGACGGAGCGCGAGGAGTCCCTGAAGGCCCTTCTCCCGCTCCAGAAGCAGGACTTCGTGGAGCTGTTCTCGGCGATGGACGGCCTCCCGGTGACGATCCGTCTCCTCGACCCGCCGCTGCACGAGTTCCTCCCCGACATCACCGAGCTGTCGGTCCGCGTGGCACTCGCCGAGTCCCGCCAGGAGCCGCACGAGAACGAACTGCGCCTCCTCCAGGCCGTCCACCGCCTGCACGAGCAGAACCCGATGCTGGGTCTGCGCGGTGTGCGCCTGGGCCTCGTGATCCCCGGCCTGTTCACCATGCAGGTACGGGCGATCGCCGAGGCCGCGGCCGAGCGCAAGAACGCCAAGGGCGACCCGCGCGCCGAGATCATGATCCCGCTCGTCGGCACGGTCCAGGAGCTGGAGATCGTCCGCGAGGAGGCCGACCAGGTCGTAGCGGAGGTACAGGCGGCGACGGGCACGGACCTGAAGCTGGCGATCGGCACGATGATCGAGCTGCCGCGCGCCGCGCTGACGGCGGGCCAGATCGCGGAGGCGGCGGAGTTCTTCAGCTTCGGCACGAACGACCTGACCCAGACGGTGTGGGGCTTCAGCCGGGACGACGTGGAGGCCTCGTTCTTCACCGCGTACCTGGAGAAGGGCATCTTCGGAGTGTCGCCCTTCGAGACGATCGACAGGGACGGCGTGGGCTCGCTGGTGAAGCTGGCCGCCGAGGCGGGCCGTGCGACCCGCCCCGACCTCAAGCTCGGCGTCTGCGGCGAGCACGGCGGCGACCCGGAGTCCGTCCACTTCTTCCACGAGGTGGGCCTGGACTACGTCTCCTGCTCCCCGTTCCGCATCCCGGTGGCGCGCTTGGAGGCGGGCCGGGCGGCGTCTCAGTCGCAGGGCAGCGACCACCGCTGACCCTCGGTCCCCGGAGCCGTCGTCCGTCCCCGACCCTCACCGATGGGCGGCGGTTCCGGCGCACGACGAGAG
Organism: Streptomyces sp. GESEQ-4; assembly: GCF_017948455.1. GTDB lineage: Bacteria > Actinomycetota > Actinomycetes > Streptomycetales > Streptomycetaceae > Streptomyces. The sequence continues at coordinate 201,723 of NZ_JAFFSU010000006.1, read as the reverse complement.
GGCGGCACCCCGTGCGGGGGGTGCCGCCCTCTCGCCCTTCCTATTCGCCTTCGCCCAGCTCGGTGAAGAGGGTCAGCTGGAGCGCACCCGGCGCCTCCAGCCGGGAGTTGAGCGAATTCCACGGCGTCCGCGTCGGCTCGGCGACCACCTCGGCACCGGCGGCGGCCAGCCTCGCCGTGACGGCGGCGGAGTCACCCACCTGGAACGCCACGCGGATATGCCCGGCCACCCGCCGCCCGACCTCCACCTCGTCGATGAACGCCGCATGATTCGGATCGGTCAGCTCCAGCGTGGCCCGCCCCGCATCGAGGATCGTGACGTGCCCGCCGGGTGAGGAGAACGCGGCCTGTTCGGTCAGGCCGAGGACATCCCGGTAGAAGTGCAGGGCGGCGTCGTAGTCGTCCGCTGTGACGACGAGGCGGAGTTCACGGACGGCGGGTTCGTCAGACATGTCGGCCTGCTCTCTGAAGATCGCGGATACGCTCTCGTCAACTCGCCGACAGACGCCCCGATTCCGCGGCTCAGCGAACCTCGCGCCGCCGACGCACCACGACCAGCAGCCCACCCCCGGCGAGCAGAACGGCCGCACCGCCACCCGCGATGTACGGCGTGACACTGTTGCCGCCGGTCGCCGCGAGGTCGGTGTCGTCCTGCCCCGCAGCGTCCTCGTCTTCGCCGCTGCCCTCGTCCTCGGCGGGGACGAAGCCCGCGGGCGGGTTGTCACAGCCGACGCCGTCCTGATCGCGGTCCAGGTGCTCCCCGTAGTGCTCGTCGCCCTCCTTGATATTGGAGTACCCGTTGTCGTACGCCTCGGAGCAGTTCTCGAACGGGTGATTGCCGTCATGCGCCTCGGCAGTGACAGGCAGAGCGGCCAGTGCCAACGCGGCGACAGCCACGGCGGCAGGCTTGTGGAACGACTTCACGGAGAGCCCCCTCAATGTGCGCGGATATCCATACGCCTGATCACACAGAGGCAATCGGCCGGATATGAGGTGACGAAAGTATTGGGGGGCTGCTGATGCCGCGGCGAAATGCCGGACACGTGATGCGAACGTGACGTGACCGGACGGTAGCTCTCCGCTCATGGGTTGGCGTTCTGTAAACCCGGTGATGCTTCAGCTCTACCGTGGAATGCGTGAAGCTCTCGCCGCTCGTCGCCCGGAAACGCTTTGCCGGATCCCCTGTCGCACGGCTGGCGACCGCCGACGCCAATGGAGTGCCCCACGCCGTGCCGGTGACCTTCGCCGTCCTGGACGACGTCGTGTATTTCGCGGTGGACCACAAACCCAAGAGCACATGGCAACTGCGGCGGCTCCGCAACATTCGGGAGAATCCCTCGGTGACGGTCCTGGTCGACCACTACGCCGAGGACTGGTCGACGTTGTGGTGGGCTCGTGCCGACGGACGCGGGGAAGTGCTGGAGGACGGGCAAGAGCGGCATCGCGCGGTGGAGTTGCTGCGCGACAAGTACGACCAGTACCGGGACTCTCCTCCCCAGGGTCCCGTGGCCGCCATTCGGGTCGAGCGGTGGAGCGGCTGGGCGTTCGCATAACCTGGCCCGCTGCCAAGACCGGCCGCGCCGGCGGAGCAAGCAGTCGAGCACTCGGATCTTGTGGCAAGATCGCCGGATGCTACGACTAACCGACTTCATCATCGATTGCCCGGACACGATGAAGCTGGCAGCCTTCTACTCCGAGGTGATCGGGCTCCCGGTCAAGGAGGGCAGTAACGAGGACTGGGCCGGTATCAAGTGCGGCGAGATCGAGCTGGCCTTCATTCGGGTGGAGGACTACCGCGCCCCGCAGTGGCCCGACAGCGAGCACCCCAAGCAGTTCCACCTCGACTTCGAAGTCGATGACGTCGAGGCCGAACAGCGCCGGGTCTTGGCCCTCGGCGCGACCCTGGAGCGGGACTGCGTCGGCCCCGACGGCTACGGCTTCCGCGTCTACACCGATCCCATCGGCCACCCCTTCTGCCTCTGCCGCAACAAGGGTGTCATCTGGACCGATCAGGGCCTCATCTGGCCCAAGCGCGACTAGGTGTGCTGTCCGGCCGCTCACGCCGGCGGGTCCTTGCGCCAGGTCCAGTGCGCGTCGGGCGGCTCCTCGCCCAGTACGCGGAGCGAGTCGGTGGAGATCTGGGCAAGTCGGTCGACCTCGTCGAGGCCGAACCACATCTCGTGATTCTCCGAGCGCCCGCTGCGCGGCGGGTGGGCGTCCGGGTCGGACCAGCCGAGCGACAGCAGTCGCTGCTTCTGTGCCTCGGTCATTTTCCGGTACGCCAATGAGACGCATTCGGCGCCGAACCCGTCGTCCCACCTCATGAACTGCACGTAACGCCCCGTATCCTGCCGAGGTTTGGGGCGCCGCTGCCACCAGTGCCGGCCCGGAGCATCGGGCGCCGGCTCGGGGTCGGGCTCGGAGACCACCAGGGTGTCCCTCTCGCGCATACCGGTCACTTCCGCCCGCAGCCGGTCACGGAACTCGCTCCATGCCTCGTCCATCGGGCCAACGTACCGGCACCGATCGGGGAGACATCCCACCAGGGCTTTTCGTTTGGATCAGCGCTGGGCCACGCCACCTGGCCCCGGAGCGTCGGCGTCCGCCCGATCCCGCTTCAGTGCTCGGCGTCGAGCAACTCCCCGTGCACATACGTCGTCTCGCGCGGCGCCACGCAGAACAGGTGACCGGCGGGGTCGGTGAACACCCGGAACTGGTCGGCGCCCGACTGGTGTTCGTGCATGGTCGCGCCGAGTTCGAGGAGGCGGCGTTCGATCGTGGGCATGTCCTCGTCGACGGCGAACTCCAGGTGATGGCGGCGCGGGGCGGCCGGGTCCGGCCAGTGGGGTGGTTGGGGGGTAATGAGCTGCTGTCGATCGACTGCGCACGGGCGCGTTCTGGTGTGTATGAGTGAGTGTCCTGGCGGCGGGTGCGGGCGTCCGGGATGGGAACGAAGGTTCCTACATCGAATGCGTGACCCTTGCGGGCGGTGGGTCGTTGGGTGGGGCAGTGGGTTCTTCGGCTTGTGTAGTGCGGGGGGAACGGGGTGGGTGGGCTGCGGGAGGTGGCGGCGCCGTTCGTGGTGCCCGGCCCCTGCGGGGTCGCGATCCGTACCCGGCTCAAGCACCTGAGTGCCGGGGACGAGAAGGTGCTTCGGCCGGTCGGTGATCTGCTCGGCACGCTCGCCTCCCGCGACCTCAAAGCGCGGTGTGCGGCCGGGACGGATCACGACGCCGAGCGATGGGCCGAGCGCAAGCGCACCCTCACCAAGCAGTCCTCCTCCCGCTGGGCCGGGGCGATCACGAAGGCCACCCACGATCAGTGGGCGCTCGCCCGCCGCGGCCAGCTCGCACACATCCACAGCCTTCAAGCCGGGATCGAGACGATCACCCACCGGCTGTCGAGGCCCATCGGTGAGAAGGGCAGCAAGCGCGCTCCGGGCGGGTACCGCAGTCGGCAGGGGTGGTTCGCCAAGTCCCGCCGCCTGCACGTACTCGAAGACCGGCTCGACGCGGCGCGGGCCGACCGCGAGGCCGGAATCGTGCGCGTGGTGCGGGGCGGCAAGCGGCTGCTGAACACCCGGCACCACCTTCAGGAAGCCCAGCTCACCGATGCCGGATGGCGTGCCCGGTGGGAGGCGGGGCGGCGGTTCCTGCAGGCGGACGGCGAGACCGGCAAGCGGTACGGCAACGAGACCATCCGCGTCACGCCCGACGGCGAGGTCTCGCTCAAGCTCCCGGCGCCGCTGGCGCACCTGGCGAACGCGCCGCACGGCCGCTACGTGCTCACCGCCCGGGTGAGCTTCGCGCACCGGGGCGAGCAGTGGGCCGACCGGGTCGCCGCCAACCGGGCCGTCGCCTACCGCATCCACGAAGACACCGTGCGGGGCCGCCGGTACCTGACCGCGTCATGGACGAACCCGCCCGTGGCCCTCGTGCCGCTGGAGGCGGCCCGCGCGCACGGCATGGTCGGCGTGGACACCAACGCCGACCACCTCGCCGCCTGGACCACCACGGCAACCCCACCGGCGAACCGCTCCGGTTCGGCTACGACCTGTCCGGCACCGCCGGCCACCGCGACGCGCAAGTCCGCCACGCACTGATCCGCCTACTGCACTGGGCCAAACGACGTGGTCTGTCCATCGCGGTCGAGGACCTCGACTTCACCGCGGAGAAGACCCGCGAGAAGCACGGCGGCCGCAAGCGGTTCCGCAAGCTCATCTCCGGCATGCCGGTCAGCAGGCTGCGGGCCCGGCTGGTGTCGATGGCTGCCGAACTCGGCGTCACCATCGTCGCCGTGGACCCGGCCTACACCTCTCGCTGGGGCGCCCAACACTGGCAAAAGCCCCTCACCAGCAAGACCCGTAAGACGACCCGCCACGACGCAGCGGCCGTGGCGATCGGAAGGCGCGCCCTGGGGCACCCGATCCGGCGACGGACGGCACCGCCCCCTGCTCACCGGAGTGATGAGCAGGGGCATCGGACCGTCCAGGCCCGACCGGGCACCCCGGGGCGTGAGGGAAACCGCCCGCGCATCCCCGGACCACGGACACGATCCGTGCGCGCCGGACGCGGAGCGAACGCGGTCGACCAGAACGCCCAACACCGTACGGGGCGTTCGGCTGAGCATGAGTCCTGGCAACAGGACTCACTCCCGCTCAGTCTTTGGGAACGGTCACGGCGAAGAAGGTCACGGTCATGACGGAAGCCTAAGCAGGCCGTGGGGCGTCCCGCACGGCACGGACGCCCCCGCCGGACGGGCCGCTACGCGCGGAAGGGCCCCGTCACCTCGTATGTGATCCCACCGGCCGAACTTCCGCTGGTCCCCCGCTGGCTGGAGAAGTACAGCCGGGAGCCGTCGGGCGAGAAGGCCGGGCCGGTGATCTCCGAGCCGGACTGGCCGTCGATGCGCAGGAACGGTGCGATGACGTCGTCCGGGGTGATGACGCAGATGTCCATGGTGCCGCCGTCCTCGGCGACGAAGAGGTCGCCGGAGGCGGAGCCGGTGATGTTGTCGACGCCGGTGAGGGGGGCCGTGCCCGAGGTCACCAGGGAGTCGTCGTACGCCAGCTCGTAGGTGTTCGACGTCAGGTTGAGCTGCCAGACGCGGTTGTCGCCCTTGGTGGTGAACCAGACCGTGTCGTCGGCGTAGTGACAGCCCTCGCCGCCGTTGAAGGACTTCGAGCCGGAGACCTGCGTGCGGGTGGACGTCGGGGAGCCGTCCGGGTCGGGGACGTTGGCCCAGGTGAAGGAGCCGGACGTACCCGACCCGGCGACCATGACCTGAAGGGTGCCGGAGGCGAGGTTGCCCCAAGTGGTCGGTACGAAGCGGTAGAAGCGGCCGTTGGACTCGTCCTCGGTCAGGTAGATGACCTTGCGCACGGGGTCGGCGGCCGCGGCCTCGTGCTTGAAGCGGCCCATGGCGTCGCGGCGCACGGCGGCGTTCACGCCCCAGGGGTCCGTCTCGTACACGTAGCCGAGGGACACCTCCTCGCAGGACAGCCAGGTGTTCCACGGGGTCTTGCCGCCCGCGCAGTTCTGGCGGGTGCCGGCCAGGATGCGGTACGCGCCCGTGATCGCGCCGGTCGACGAGAACTTCACCGCGCTCGCGCCGCCGGACGGGTTGATCTCCGAGTTGGAGACGTAGATCCAGCCGCTGCCGTCGGTGTAACAGGCGCCGCCGTCCGGGGCGTTGTGCCAGGTGTACGACGTGCCGGGAACCGTCTGGCCGGAGCGGGCTATCACTCGGCTGGTGAAGCCGCTGGGGAGTCTGATGCCGCGGGCGTCCGGCGAGCCGAGCGCTCCGTACGGGCCGGTGCCGGGCTGCGCGGGTGCGGCGTACGCGGCGCCGCGCCACAGGGTTCCGCCGAAGACGGCGGAGGACCCGCCGAGGACGGCCGCACGCAGGACAGTACGACGTTCCACTCTCGCTCCAAGGGTGGCATGACCGCCCCGTCACCGATCGGCGACGGGGTCGTGCGGTCACGGAACCTATGGGCGCGGGTTACCGCCCTCGGAGACCCTGGGTTGACGTGTCATGGACAGGTTGTGACGGGGCTGTGCGGCGGCTGTGGCGGGCTCGGGCGCCGTTGCCATCAGGCCGATCCGGCCGCTCACGCCGATCAAGACCGCTCATGCCGGAAGCGCCGGTGCCTCGCGGCGGCGTGGTGGGCCCGGCCTGGTGATGGGGTGGCCGCCGGCGGACGGGTCCGCGGAGGGCAGGCGGACCACGGCGTCGAGCCCTCCCGTCGCCGCGGCGTGCAGCCTCGCCTCGCCGCCGCTCGCGTGCGCGAGCCGTTGGACCAGCGAGAGCCCTAGGCCTGTACCGCCCTTGGGGGCGCCGGGCGCGCGCCAGAACCGGTCGAAGGCGCGGTGGCGCTGGTCCGCGGTCATGCCGGGGCCCTCGTCGGTGACGTGCAGGTCGACCCAGCAGGGGCGGCTGTCGCGCAGCGCCCGGCGGGCGGGGACGAGGAGCCGTAGCTCGATGGTCACCGTGCTGTCGGACGGGGAGGCCCGCAAGGCGTTGGACAGCAGGTTGTCCAGGATCTGCTCGACGGCCCCGGGCACCGCGAGCACCGGGCCCACGCTGCCGGCGAACAGGACCAGCGCGACCCCCTGCTGCTCGAACAGCGCCCCCCAGGTCCGGTGCCGCTCCGCGCAGACCGCGCCCACGTCGACCGGCCCGGGAGTGACCGCGTCCTCCTCCAGCCGGGCCATCGCCAGCAGGCCCTCGACCATCCGGGACAGCCGGTCCGTCTCGGTGACGGCGGCGGCGAGGCTGCCCCGGCCGCGCGCCAAGACGTTCGGCTCCAGGTTCTCCAGCCGCAGCCGCAGTGCCGCGAGCGGCGTCTTGAGCTGGTGCGAGGCCTCGCCCGCGAAGGCGTGCTGGGAATCGAGGAGATGGGCGAGCCGGGCCGCCGTACGGTTGAACGCGGCGGCCAGCCTGCGTACTTCGGGCGGGCCCTTGGTGATCGTCACCGGCTCGGCGCAGCCGCCGTCCGCCAACGCGTGCGTGGCCCGCTCCAGTTCACGGATGGGGCGGCCGGTCCAGCGGGCGATGCCGAAGCCGACCAGGGTGACCGCGGCGAGCACCCCGAGCCCGCCGAGAGCGAGCAGCAGCCACACATCGTGGACGCGTTCATGCACCGTCCGCGTGGGCACCGTGAGCCATACGGCACCCCGCGCCCCCTCCCCGACGGGCGCGGCGACGGAGAGGTATTCCACCCCGCCGATGGTCGACGTACGGACATCCACCGTGGACGTGCCCCGGAGCGCCGCCGCGATCCCCGGGCGGGTCGGCAGTGCGCGCACCGCCTGCCCGGTCAGCGGATGCGAGGTGGCGAGCAGGGTGCCCGAGGCGTCCACGACCACCACCTTCCCGCCGATGCGCACCGCGCAGTGCGCCGCCCGGCCGGGCAGGTCCCGCTCGGCCCGGCCGGCCGCCAGGGACAGCGCGGCGTACGCGGACACCGACTCGGCCTCGTCCCTCGCCAGGCCCACCACCCGCTCCCGCTCGCCCCGCGAGTACACGAAGCCCAGCGGGACCTCCAGACAGAGCAGCACCAGGGCGGCCAGGCTGAGATAGCTGAACAGCAGCCGACGCGTCATGTCGGCTCGTTCGGCCCGGACTGCACCGCCAGCCGGAAGCCGATCCCGCGCAGGGTCTGGATCCACGCGGGGTGCCCCAACTTCCGGCGCAACGCGGCGACATGGACATCCAGGGTCTTGGTCGGGCCCTCGTAGTGCGGGTCCCACACCCGGTCGAGGATCTGCTGCCGGGAGTAGACGGCGCCCGGGTCCTCGGTGAGCAGCGCCAGCAACTCGAACTCCTTGGGAGTCAGGGGGATCTGCACCTCACCGACCCAGACCTGGCGGGTACGGCGGTCCACCACGAGGGGCCCGGGCTCGTACGCCGGTTCCGGCGCGGACTCCGCGGGCTCCTGCGTGCGCTGCGTCCGCCGGGTCACCGCCCGCACCCGCGCCACCAACTCCCGTACGCTGAACGGCTTCGCGAGATAGTCGTCGGCGCCCAGCTCCAGGCCCAGCACGCGGTCGGCCTCCTCGCCGCGCGCGCTGAGGATGACGATGGGGACGTCGGAGGTCTGCCGGATGCCCCGGCAGACGTCGATGCCGTCCATGTCCGGCAGCCCCAGATCGAGCAGGACCACATCGCCGTACGGACCTCTCAGACCCTCGGTGCCGGTGGCGACGCGATCGACCGTCAGCCCGAAGTGCCCGAGCCCCTCGGCGAGCGGCTCGGCGATCGTCTCGTCGTCCTCGATGAGCAACACGTGTAGGCCCATAGGTCCCGTCTCTCCGTGAATCCGGACAACAACACGACAATGCGTATCAACATCACGACAATGCGTTCGGTGTGTCGTGGAGTTGACACGTTACGAGGGATGCCAACCGTGCGTCGAGCGAATGCGGCACAGTGTGACCAGCCGCTCAGAAAGCGTTTGTCCGCTGCTATTTCCGCGTGTGTCACCGGCTCCGTGACAAAGAATGTCCGGCTGCTGGCCGCGCTCTGGTGTTGGCTTAACCTTCCTCTGTCCATCGCCCCTCTACGGTGTCGTGCACTGACCGAACTCCCAGTCGAGGAGGCACCGTTGAAGGCGTTGCTGGACCGCGCCCGCTCGTTCAAACGACACGTGGATTTCGAGAGCGGCGAATACCGGAAACTGGCCGAGGGGCAAAATCCCGAGGTCCTCTTCATTACCTGCTCGGACTCCCGGGTCATACCGGCGCTCATCACCGGAGCCCGCCCCGGAGAGATATTCGAGTTGCGCAACGCGGGCAATATCGTGCCGTCGTACGGGCAGCACGGCGCCGGTGGCGAGGCCGCCACCGTCGAATACGCGCTGGAGGTGCTCGGAGTTCAGGACATCGTGGTGTGCGGTCACTCACACTGCGGGGCGATGGGTGCGCTCATGTCCGGCGAGGACCTGACCGCGCTGCCGGGCGTGGACGCCTGGCTCCGCACGGCCCGCCCCGAGCTGGCATCGGTGCTGGCCGGCCCGTCCGACGATCCGTCGCTGCCGGAGGTGGTTCAGCGCAACGTCGTCAACCAGCTGGCCGCGCTGCGGAGTTACCCGGTGGTGCGGCAGCGGCTCGACGCGGGCCGGCTGCGGCTGCACGGCTGGTACTACGAGGTCCACACCGGCCGGGTGGCCGAACTGGACGACGACGGCCGCTTCCGGGTGCACGCCGGATGAGCGGGGCGCATGCGCGGGGCCGAAAACCAACGGTGCGAGGCAGCGCCCCAAAGGGGCGCGGGGCTGCAATCGATGTGCGGCTACCGCCGCGTGGGCGCGACCAGCCACAACGGCGCAGCAGCCGACCGACGACCCCGAAGGGCAATCCCAGCGGACCGCTCAGCACCGAGATCACCGCCTCCCTCGTTGTCTTCCTCGTCGCCCTCCCCCTGTGCATCGGCGTGGCCGTCGCATCCGGCGTCCCGCCCGAGCTAGGCATCATCTCCGGCGTCATCGGAGGCCTCGTGGTGGGCGCGTTCCGAGGCAGCACGCTCCAGGTCAGCGGGCCCGCCGCAGGCCTCGCCGCACTGGTCGCGGAGACCGTCGCGGAGCACGGCGTGGTCATGCTCGGTGTGATCGTCCTGTGCTCGGGGCTGCTGCAGATCATCCTCGGCCTGGTACGCCTCGGCCGGTTGTTCCAGGCGATCTCCCTCGCCGTCATCCAGGGCATGCTGGCCGGCATCGGACTGCCGCTGATGTTCAGCCAGGCCTATCCGATGGCCGACGCCAAGGCCCCCGGCACCCCGATCGAGAACATGGCCGGCATCCCGGGGCTGCTCGGCGACATCCTGACGGACCGGCAGGCGATGATCGCCGCGCTGCTCGGGGTCGTCACCATCGTGCTCAGCTTCGTGTGGAAGAAGGTGCCGGGGCCGCTGCGGAAGATCCCCGCCGCCCTGATCGCCGTGGGCATCGGCATCGCGGTCGCCGCACTGCCCGGCGTGGAGGTGAAGACCCTCCAGGTCGGCAGTCTGCTGGACTCCATACAGCCGCCGGGCGCCGGGCAGTTCGCGGGCCTCGCCGACGCGGCGATCATCACGTCCGTCCTCACCTTCACGGTCATCGCCTCCGCGGAGAGCCTGTTCACCGCGGCGGCCGTGGACCGGATGCACACCGGCCCGCGCACCCGCTACAACACGGAGCTCATGGCGCAGGGCGCCGGCAACACCCTCGCCGGGCTGCTGGGCGCGCTCCCGATCACCGCGGTCGTCGCCCGCAGCTCGGCGAACGTCCAGGCCGGCGCGAAGACCCGGCTCTCCCGCACGCTGCACGGCCTGTGGCTGCTCGCGTTCGCGCTGCTGCTGCCGCAGGTCCTCGCCCTGATCCCGGTCTCGGTGCTCGCGGGGGTCCTCGTGCACAGCGGCTGGAAGCTGTTCGCGCCCGAGGAGTTCCCGAAGATGTGGCGGCAGGACCGGGGCGAGTTCGTGGTGATGACGGTGACCACGCTGGTGATCGTGGCGACCGCGCTGCTCGAAGGCGTGATCGTCGGACTCGGCGCCGGGATCGTGCTGGCCGCGCTGCGCATGTCGCAGACGGTGATCCGGCAGCACACCGAGGAGGACACCGCCAAGGTCGTCATGGTCGGCAACGCCACCTTCCTGCGGCTGCCGCAGGTCATCGAGGCGCTGGAGGCGGCCGCCGCGTCGGGCAAGCCGAGGATCCGCCTCGATCTGACCGGCGTGACCCATCTGGACCACGCCTGCCGCAACCAGATCGAGGAGTTCACGGCCCAGCAGCGGGGGACGGGCACACGGGTGGAACTGCTGATGCCGGGCCCGGTGAGAGGGGCAGACCCCGCTCCCACCCCCACCGAACCCGCCCCCGCCGACGCCGACACGGCCGCGCTGCCCGCCCCGGGCCCCGGAGCCGAATGGTTCTACCTGGACACACGCCCCCTTCCGGCCGATTACGCCGGCCGCCCACCGCTCGTACGCTGAATCCAGCCGTCAGCGGAGGGAGCTCGGCCATGGCCGGCTGGAACACGATGGAGATTCCCGATCAGCACGGCCGCGTCGCCGTCGTCACCGGCGCCAACAGCGGCCTCGGCTACGTCACCGCGCGGGAGCTGGCCCGCAAGGGCGCCCGTGTGGTGCTCGCCTGCCGCAGCGAGGCCCGCGGCACCGAGGCCGGCGACCGGCTGGTCACCGAAGCGCCGGGCTCGGACGTGGAGTGCGGCCGGCTGGACCTGGCGGACCTGGGGTCCGTACGGGATTTCGCGGCCTGGTATCCGTACGACCGTCTCGATCTGCTGATCAACAACGCCGGGGTGATGGCCCTGCCGTACGGGACGACGGCGGACGGCTTCGAGACGCAGTTCGGGGTCAATCACCTGGGCCACTTCGCGCTCACGGGACGGCTGCTGCCGGTGCTGCTCGGCACGCCCGGGGCGCGCGTGGTGACCGTCTCCAGCGCCATGCACGCCCTGTCCAACATCGACATCGACGACCTCAACAGCGAGCGCCGCTACAGCCGTTGGATCGCCTACGCCCGATCCAAGACGGCCAACCTGCTCTTCACACACGAGCTGGCCCGCAGGGCGGCGGCCGCCGGCGCGGACCTCCTGGCCGCCGCCGCGCACCCCGGTTACGCCGAGACCAACCTCCAGACCGCAGGCCCCCGAATGGCGGGCAGCAAGCTCAGCGAACGGTTCATGCTCCTCGGCAACCGCATCTTCGCCCAGCCCGCCACCACCGGCGCCCTGCCCACCCTCTACGCCGCCACCGCCCCCGACGCGACCCCCGACTCCTTCACCGGCCCGTCACTCGCGGGCTGGCGAGGCGCACCGGGCCGGGCCTGGCGCGCCCCCTGGACGCTCAACAACCGGGCGGGGGAACGCCTTTGGGAGGCGTCGGAGCGGTTGACCAGGGTGACGTACGAAGGGTTGAAGGCCTGAGCAGTCGACCACCGATGCATCACAAGATGGTCACTTAACCTTCACAAGCGAGAGCGCGGCAATACGGTCATCCCCTCACGTAACACCTTCGGGGGGATGAGCAAGCATGAGCAACGCGTACACCACACCGCCCTGGCCGCCGCAGCCGCCGGCCTCCAGGCCCACGCCCACGCCCAAGTGGGCCAGGAAGCGGTACGTCCTGCCGGCGCTCGCCGTGGCGCTGTTCATCGGCGTCGGGATAGGCAACAGCGGCCAGGGCACGACGACGGACCAGGCGCAGCCCACGTCCGCCAAGCCACAGCCGACCGTCACTGTCACGGCGACGGCGACCGCGACCGCCACGGAGACGGCGGAGCCCGAAGCGGCGCCCACCGTGACCGCGACGAAGACCGTCGAGGTCACTGAGACCGTCACCGTCACGGCCCGGCCCGCCGCCGACGCGGACGCCGGATCCGGTGACGGCGGCGGCTCAGGCAGCGTCTACTACGGCAACTGCGACGCGGCCCGCGCCGCCGGTGCCGCGCCCGTGCGGGTCGGCGATCCCGGTTACGGCCGCCACCTCGACCGGGACGGCGACGGCGTCGGCTGCGAGTGAGACGCGGAAGGCCGGCCGGTGCGGTCGGCCTTCGTCTCAGCCGTCGGTCGTAGGAGCGCCGACGTCAGCGGTACGCACCTCGTACGCGGTGATCCGCACCGTGTCGTCGTCCAGGCACTGCCCGCTCTCCAGGTCGAAGCGCTGCTTCAGCAGCGGGGAGGCGACGAAGGGGCGGCCCTGGTGGGAGCCGATCAGGCCGCGGGAGAGGACGGCCGCGCCGACGAACGGGTCGCGGTTGTCGATGGCGTAGAGGTTGCCGGCCCGGTCGCGGAAGAGGGCTGCCTGCCGGCCGTCGGGCAGCAGGGCGGCCACGCCGCGGCCCGGCAGCAGGACGTTCAGGTCGCAGACGGTGAACCAGCTGTCGTCGAGGCGGAGTTGGACCAACAGATCGGTCGTCTCGGGGGCCAGGGTCATCGCTGGGCGCTTCCTTCCAGGACGTCATCGGCGGGGCGCAGGCCGATGGACAGCAACGGCAGGTCGGGCTTGATCTGGTCGCGCTCGGGGACGAAGCCGACGACGGGGTCGGGGGTGTCCGGCGCGTTCACGAAGGACACGAACCGGGCGAGCTTCTCCGGGTCGTTGATGGTGTCGGACCACTCGTCGCGGTAGTTGGCGACGTGTGCGGCCATCAGCGTCTCCAGCTCCTCGCAGATACCGAGGGAGTCCTCGACGACCACATCGCGTACGTGGTCCAGGCCGCCCGGGATCCGCTCCAGCCACGTCGACGTGCGCTCCAGGCGGTCGGCGGTGCGGATGTAGAACATCAGGAAACGGTCGATCAGTTTGATCAGCTCGGCGTCGGTCAGATCCTGCGCGAGCAGGTCCGCGTGGCGCGGGGTCGCGCCGCCGTTGCCGGCGACGTACAGGTTCCAGCCGTTGGACGTGGCGATCACGCCGAAGTCCTTCGACTGGGCCTCCGCGCACTCGCGGGCGCACCCCGAGACCGCGGACTTCAGCTTGTGGGGGGACCTGAGCCCCCGGTAGCGCAGCTCCAGGTCGATCGCCATGCGGACGGAGTCCTGGACGCCGTAGCGGCACCAGGTCTGGCCGACGCAGGACTTCACCGTGCGCAGGGACTTGCCGTAGGCGTGGCCGGACTCGAAGCCGGCGTCCACCAACCTCGTCCAGATCAGCGGGAGTTGCTCGACCCGTGCGCCGAACATGTCGATGCGCTGGCCGCCGGTGATCTTCGTGTAGAGGCCGAAGTCGCGGGCGATCTCGCCGATGACGATCAGGCCCTCCGGGGTGATCTCACCGCCGGGGATGCGCGGGACGACCGAGTACGAGCCGTTCTTCTGGAGGTTGGCGAGGAAGTGGTCGTTGCTGTCCTGGAGGGCCGCCTGCTCGCCGTCGAGGACGTAGCCGCTCGCGCCGATCGTCGGGGCGAGGGAGGCGATGATCGACGCCACCGCCGGCTTGCAGATCTCGCAGCCGTCGCCGCCCCGGGCGTCCTCGCGGCCGTAACGGTCCAGCAGATCCTGGTAGGTGTTGATGCGCAGGGCGAGGACGATCTCGTACAACTCCTCGCGGGTCTGCGAGAAGCAGCCGCACAGGCCCTTGTCGACCTCGACACCGCTGGCCTCCAGCTCCGCGGTGACCAGCTGGCCGAGCACCTTGACGCAACTGCCGCAGCCCGTACCGGCCTTGGTGCACTTCTTCACCTCGGGCACGGTCGTGCACTGGTGGTCGGTGACCGCGCCGCGGATCGTGCCCTTGGAGACGTTGTGGCAGGAACAGATGACCGCGTCGTCCGGCAGCGCGGACGGGCCGAGCTGGGCGCCGCCGCTCGCGCCGGCCGGCAGGACCAGCGACTCGGGTGCGATCGGCGGGACCGAGCCGGTCAGCGCGCGAAGGGTGCCGTACGCGTCCGCGTCGCCGATCAGGATGCCGCCGAGCAGGGTGCCGTCGCGGCCGATGACGAGCTTCTTGTACAGGCCCGCGCGGGAGTCGGAGTAGACGACGTCGAGGCAGTCGTCGGTGGAGCCGTGCGCGTCACCGAAGGACGCCACGTCCACGCCGAGCAGCTTCAGCTTGGTGGAGAGGTCGGCGCCGGTGAACTCCGCCTCGTCCCGCGCGATGGTCGCGGCGGCCGTCTCCGCCTGCTCGTAGCCCGGCGCCACCAGGCCGTAGACCCGGCCGTCGGACGCCAGCGCGCACTCGCCGATCGCGAAGACGTGCGGGTCGGAGACCGTACGGCACTGCTCGTCGACCGTGATGCCGCCGCGCTCGCCGACCGTCAGACCGCAGTCGCGGGCCAGCTGGTCGCGGGGGCGGACACCGGCGCTGAACACGACCAGGTCGGTGGCGAGTTCGGAGCCGTCGGACAGCTTCATGCCGGTCACGGCGCCGTCCGCGTCGACCACGATCTCCTGCGTGCCGACGCCCGTGTGGACGCTCAGGCCCATGTCCTCGATCGTGCGCAGCAGCGCCGCGCCGCCGCCGTCGTCCACCTGGACGGGCATCAGCCGGGGCGCGAACTCCACGATGTGGGAGGTGAGCCCGAGGCCCTGCAGCGCGCCCGCCGCCTCCAGGCCGAGCAGACCGCCGCCGACGACCGCGCCGGTCGTGGCCGTCTTCGCGTACTCCTCGATCGCGAGCAGATCCTCGATCGTGCGGTAGACGAAGCAGCCGGTGGCGTCCTTGTTGGGGACGGGCGGCACGAAGGGGAAGGAGCCGGTGGCGAGGACGAGGGTGTCGTACTCGAAGACCTCACCGGACCTGGCCGTGACCTTCTTCGCCTCGCGGTCCACGGAGACGGCCGGGTCGCCGACGCGCAGCTCGATCGAGTGCTTCTCGATGAACTCCATGTCTGTCATCGACAGGTCCTCGGGCGTCTTCCCCGAGAAGTACGAGGTGAGGCCGACGCGGTCGTACGCGGGGCGCGGCTCCTCGCACAGCACGACCACGCGGTGCGTGGCGGTCAGGCCGCGCTCGGCCAGCGCTTCGAGGAAGCGCTGGCCGACCATGCCATGGCCGACGAGCACGATCGTGGGGGTGGCCCCCAGGGTGGCGGTCATCAGGAGCCTCCATCGTTGGTGAGCAGGTGGAGCAGGGGGGCGCCGTCGGCGGGAAGCGGCTCTGCTCCCTCCCAGGCGCGGGCGAGGGCGCCCACGGTGCCGAGTTCGCCGACCAGTACGCCGCCGACCACGCGGTCGTCGCGGACGACGACCTTGCGGTAGGTGCCGCGGGTGGCGTCGGCGAGCTGGACGACGTCGTCGCCCGGCAGCGGCACGGTCTCGCCGAACGCGGCGAGGTCGAACGCGTCCGTCCCGTTCAGCGTGAGCCGGGTCAGCGAACGGGTGCCGGTGTAGCGGGCGCCCGCCTTCCCCGCCAGCATCTCGGCCAGTGCGTCGGCCTGTTCGAGGGCCGGAGTGGCGAGCCCGTACAGGACGCCGTCGTGCTGGGAGCAGTCGCCGATCGCCCGGATGTGCGGGTCGGACGTCCGCAGTTCGTCGTCCACGATGACGCCCTTGCGCACCGCGAGTCCGGCGATCTGGGCGAGGCCCACACGCGGGTGGACCCCGCAGGCCAGGACGACGAGGTCGGCGTCGAGGGCGTATCCGTCGGCCATCTCCACCGAGCGGACCGCGCCGCCGACGCAGCGCACGTCGCGCACGCGGCACTCGGTGTGGACCTCGACGCCGAGATCCTTGAGGTGCCGCAGCACCAGCCCCGAGGCGTTCGGGTCGAGCTGGCGCTCCATGAGCCGCTCGGACTGCTGGGCGAGCATGACCTGGGCGCCGCGCATGGCGAGTGCCCGGGCCGCGGAGACCCCGAGGAGCCCGCCGCCGATGACGACCGCGCGCACACCCGGCCGTACCGCCTTGGACAGGCCGAGGCAGTCGTCCATGGTCCGGAACGCGTGCACGCCCTCGGGCAGCTCGTGCTCGGGGGTGAACAGTCCGCGCAGCGGTGGGAGCACCGGGTTGGAGCCGGTGGCCAGGACCAGCGTGTCGTAGGGGATCTTCGTGCCGTCCGCGCACTCCACCTGCCGCCCGGCACGGTCGATCCCGGTGACCCGGGCCCGGACGAGACCGGTGGGAGAGGGCAGGGCGATCACCTCGGGGGCGTACCGGCCGGCCAGCACCTCGGCGAGCAGCACCCGGTTGTACGGCCTGTGCTCCTCCTCGCCGATCAGCGTCACGGGCGTGCCGAGCTCACCGAGCCGCCGGGCGAGACGTACGCCCGCGAGGCCGGCGCCGATCACCACCACACGCGTATTCGAGGTCATGCCCTTGAGCGTGCGGTGCCGGTGTTACCCGGCCGCATCACGTCTGTTTCCCGTGAGGAACGCTGCCCTCAGCGGAGGCCGGGGGTGTGTGTGAGGGTTCGGACGGTGCGCGGGTCGCGGACTGTGAGGCGGGGCCGGTACGGGTGCCCGAACCAGCGGTATCCGTGCGGTATCCGTGCGGTATCCGTGCGGCCACCATCGTCTACGAAGCGGGGGCGGGGCGGGCTGGAGGGGGCGGCTTTCAGCAGCTCACGGCCGGGGAGGCAGGCGGTGGGCACTGCCTTGAGTGCGAGGGGCAGGGAGTCAGCGGCTGCCCGTCAGATGCGCGAAGACGACCACGTTCCCCTGATATCCCGTCGCCCGTGAGTAGCCCCCGCCGCAGGTGATCACCCGTAGCTCGGGCCGGTTCGCCGCCCCGTACACCTTCTCGTCGGGGAAGTCCTTCGCGTCGTACACCTCGACGGCGTCCACGGTGAACACGGCGATCCCGCCGTCGCGCCGGTCCACCTCCACCGTGCTGCCCCGCTTCAGGGCGCCGAGGCCGTAGAAGACGGCGGGTCCGTCGGCGTTGTCGACGTGGCCCGCGACGATGGCGGTGCCCGTCTCGCCCGGGGTGGTGCCGGCCTCGTACCAGCCGGCGAGGTTCCGCTGCCCGGCCGGCGGGACGTCGAGACTGCCGGTCTTGGTGAGCCCGAGGCCCATGAGGGGGGCGTCCACGCGGAGGGATGGGATGCGGATGCGGTCGGGTGGGGAGGGGGGCAGGGCGGGGGTGGCGGGTAGGGCGGAGTGCCGTACGGACGCGTCGGCGTGTGCTTCCTGTGCTTCCTGTGCTTGCTGTGCTTCCTGGGCGGAGGGCTGCGGAGGGGTGTTGTGCGGCTGGGTGCCGCTGCTGAGCAGCCAGGCGCCGGTGCACAGGGCGGTGAGGGTCACGGCCGCTATCGCGGCGTTGGCTATGGAGGCGTTGGCTATGACGGCTTTGCCCGACCTGCGCATACGACCTCCTGAAGCGACCCCGTAAAACGACCCCCTGAAGCCGGCTGGCCCCGATCCCCCTCCGGGCCGCGAGGGGCGTCGGACCCGGAGGGGGAGGGGACGTGCGGTACCGGCGGACGGACAGCGGAGGGTGTCCGTCAGATCCCGTCGCCTCTCGCCCGGCGATGCAGGAGCCAGGTACCGCCCGCGGCGGCGACGGCAAGAGCCGCGATGCCGGCCGCGGTCTGCACGGGATCGGGGCCCAGGGCGCCGCCGACCCCCGTCTTCACGCTTCCTCTCGGGTACACCTGCTCACGGGGCGCCGTCAGCGTCACCACCAGGTCACCGGTCACCCGCTTCCCGTCCTCGGCACAGGTCGCGACGATCTCGTACGTCCCCGGCTGCGCGCTCGGCGGCACCTTGAACTGCCCGATGGCGTTGCCCTTGTGGGTGCTCGGCGCGAGCGTGAACGAACCGGCGCCGACCGCGCTGGCGTCCCCCGCCGCCGTGCCCGTATCGCCGCATGCCGTCGTGTTCACCGAGACCTGGCCGCCCGGCACGACAGAGGACGGAAACACCTCCAGACTCCCGGCGTCCGCGGCGTCCGCGGCGTCCGCGGCGTCCGCGGCGTCCGCGGCGTCCGCGGGCCCGCTGCCGAGGCCCGCGGCGGCTAGGGCGAGTGCGGCACCGGACAGCAGGCGGGCGGTACGTCGCATTCGGTGCTCCCTCGAGATCAGCGGTGGTTTCCCTTCCGAGGAAAAAGGGAGGACGCCGAGCGCGCTTCCTGAGCGGGCGGGGGGAGTGGGGTGAATGGGCGCGGTGAGGGTCGCCCTAGGGCCCCCTGGGCCGGCATTTCGGCAGGTCACCGGTGTGTGCGGGGCGGCCTTCGGTAAAGAACCGGAAGGAGGCGGGGCGGGGCTGTGAACGGGTGACACGAAGACGCCGGGCAGCCGGACCTTGACCTCAAGTTAGGTTGAGATACGAGGGTGGGCGGCATGCAGACGAAAACAACTCCGAACGCTCCCCTGAACCTGACCCTGGTCATCGGCAGCAACCGCCACGGCCGCTTCGGCCCCGTCGTCGCCGACTGGCTGCTCGCTCGCCTCCGGGACCGGGACGACCTGATCCCCCAGGTCGTCGACGTAGCCGAGATCTCCCTCCCGACATCTCTCGCCCCGACCCCGCAGGCCACCGCCGAACTGTCCACGGTCACCCCGAAACTGGCGGCCGCCGACGCGTTCGTCGTCCTGACCCCCGAGTACAACCACTCTTACCCGGCCGGCCTCAAGAACCTCATCGACTGGCACTACACCGAATGGCGCGCCAAGCCGGTGGCCCTCGTCTCGTACGGCGGCCTGGCAGGCGGCCTGCGCGCGGTGGAACACCTCCGCCAGGTCTTCGCCGAACTCCACGCCGTGACGATCCGGGACACGGTGTCCTTCCACAACGCGGGGGCGTCCTTCGGCGACGACGGACGCCTGAAGGATCCGTCCGCGGCGGATGCGGCGGCGAAGGGGATGCTGGATCAGTTGGTGTGGTGGGGGAGGGCGTTGCGGGAGGGGCGGGGGCGGCGGGCGTATGCGGGGTAGTGGGGCTGGGGCGGTGTCACTCATTGGTCCGCTTCCGGCATTACGGCCGACGTGACCGCGTTGCCCCGAGCGCCAGAAGTTCCCTGCGTATGCCTGTGGTTATCACGTTCTTGGATTCAGATAGATGGTCGATTGTTTCGCTGCTTGAACGCTCGACCGAAAATCGCCGCATGATCTGCGTCGCCATTGACCGCAGTGGAGAGAGGCTCCGCACCCACCTCGCTTTCAGCTCTGCGGCAGCCGATGGCCAGACCATGGTGCTCGCCCTCGCAGCAGGCACCAAGTCGGACGACGGCGGCTACAAGGCCAGGCCGCTGTCGGCCTCATCCACCTGGCCGACCGGTGGCTCCTCGAGCACCTTCCCCTGATTCTTGCGAGGATGTCCCGGCGTTCAGGTCGGGGAGGAATCGCATCTCGAACCGGTGACGCGGGGCGTCACCGCGTCCCTGGCCGGGCGCGGAGTGCCCGCATGACTGTCCAGCGGAGCGGCGAATTCGCACGCGCGTGCTGGATGGTCGCGAGGGTGGGTGAATGAGTGCGAAGTTCGCCCGGGTGTGCGAGGTGCTGCCTAGGTTTGGGGCTGTGAAGCTGGTGGTGCAAATGAAGCTGTTGCCGTCGCCGGAGCAGGCGGCGGCGCTGGAGGCGACCTTGCGTGCCTGCAACCGGGCCGCCGACCACGTGTCCCGGACCGCCTTCGAGACGGGCGTGAAGGACCGCAACGGGCTGCAGAAGCTGGTCTACGCGGACATCAAGGCCACGTTCGGGCTGTCGGCGCAGCCCGCGGTGCGGGTGGTGAAGAAGGTCGTGGACGCCTACGGTGCGCTCGGGGCGAGCCTGCAGGCCGGGCGGCTGGGCGGTCCGGGGTCGAAGCGGTACCGCAAGGCGGTCGGTTCGCCGGTCACTTTCCGGCCCGAGGCGGCGCAGCCGTTCGACGACCGGTGCCTGTCCTGGCAGATGGACGCGCGCACGGTGTCGATCTGGACGGTGGATGGGCGGATGCGCGGCATCCGCTACACCGGCTCGTCGGACCAGCTCAAGGTGCTGGCCGAGTACCGCAAGGGCGAGTCCGATCTGGTCCAGCGGGGCGGGAAGTGGTTTTTGATCGCGACCTGCGACCTTCCCGATCCCGAGGTGTATGAGCCGAGTGACTGGATCGGGGTGGACCGTGGCATCGTCAATCTCGCCAGCACCAGTGACGGCGCCAACTACCAGGGCCGTCGGCTGAACCGCTACCGGCGCTGGCAGGCCCGTAAACGCGCCGAACTCCAGGCAAAGCAGAGCCGTTCGGCCACCCGCCGCCTGGCTCGCCGGGCGAAGAAGGAGCAGTGTCATGCCACCCATGTGAACCACCGGATTTCGAAGGAGATTGTGTCCGTCGCGCAACGCACCGGTCGTGGGATTGCCGTCGAGGAGCTCGACGGGATCCGGGACCGGGTACGGCTTCGCCGCGACCAGCGGGGCACCTTGTCTTCCTGGCCGTTCCACCAGCTCGGACAGCACCTCGCTTACAAGGCCCGCCGGGCCGGGGTGCCGTTTGTAGAAGTGGATCCGGCCTACACCTCGCAGCACTGCCCGCGCTGCGGGCACACCGAGCGGGCCAACCGGCCCACCCGGGACCGTTTCTCCTGTCGTCGGTGCGGCCTCGCTGGGCCTGCCGACCACGTCGCCGGGGTCAACGTGCGCAACCGCGCACGCTCGGCGTGGGTGTTCGTCACCGCACCCGTCCCCGCACCAGCCTGAACAGGCCGGATGGTGGGGAGATGCGACCCGTGACCGTCCTGTCGTAGGGGGCAGTCGGGAGCGCGACAAGGTGTGAACGACCGAGTACACAAGCTCGGCCGTTCACGGCCGAGAAGGTGACCCGCAAGAGACTCACCGGCATCACCACCTACGCGTGGAACGCGGCTCTCACCCCGACCGCCGACTTCGAGGCTGTGGACTCCTGGAAGCTCACGCAGAACTACCAAGAGGCCGGTGAGACCGGCGATTCCGGCGACCAGTCCCTCGTGTTGCAGTCCATCCGCCACACCGGTGAGCACGGCACGCCCCTGTCGACCGAGCCGATCACCTTCGCCAGCGAATTCCTCACCAACCGCGTCGACGGCGAATCCGACAACATCCTGCCCCTCGCCAAGCCGCGCCTGACCGGCATCGTGACGGAGACAGGAGCCAAGACCGCCGTCACCTACGCCGAGGCGGGCTGCGTCGCCGGCCAGGCAAGGCCCCGCCC
Source organism: Streptomyces sp. GESEQ-4 (assembly GCF_017948455.1). Lineage (GTDB taxonomy): Bacteria > Actinomycetota > Actinomycetes > Streptomycetales > Streptomycetaceae > Streptomyces. Next base: position 180,180 of record NZ_JAFFSU010000006.1, on the reverse strand, counting down.
TGACCAGAACAAGAGCACTTGCTACCCCGTCTACTGGAGGCCGAACGGGGGAGATGTCGATCCCATTCTGGACTGGTTCCAGAAGTACCCCGTGATCGCCGTCAACACCACCGACGAGACTGGCGCCTCCGGCACCATCACCGACACCTACGAGTACCCATCCAGCAGCGGGGCTTGGCACTACAACGACGACCCCATGACCCCCGAGAAGGAGCGCACCTGGTCCATCTGGCGCGGCTTCGCGAAGGTCACCCACCTCACCGGTCCCGCCGCCGGCCCACGGAGCAAGACCGTCACCGTCTACATGCGCGGTATGAACGGCGATCGCCTGCTGAAGGCCGACGGCAAGACGCTCGACCCGGACGCCCGCAGAAACGCTGAGATCACGGGCATCAAGGCCGCGGCCATCGCCGACGCCGACCAGTACGCGGGCTTCACTCGGGAGACGGTCACCTACAACGGGGCCGACGAAGTCACCGGCACGATCAATGACCCCTGGTCGCGCAGGACCGCCACTCAGCACAAGTCGTACGCCGACACCGAGGCGTACTACGTCCGCACCGGCGCCTCCCACACCCGCACCCGCATCACCAGCGGCAGCACTCCGGTCGACCGCACGAGGACGACCGTCACGACCTACGACGACTACGGCATGGCGCAGACCGTGGAGGACAAGGGCGACGACGCCGCCACCGGCGATGAGACCTGCACTCGCACCTGGTACGCCCGCAACGCGTCCGCGGGTCTGACATCCCTGGTCTCCCGCACGCGCACCACCGCCGACCCCTGCGCCACAGCAGACAGCGCACTCAACCTGCCTGCCAACTCCGCATCCGCAGGTGACGTCATCTCCGACACCGCTGTCACCTACGACGCCACGACGGCTTGGACCTCAAGCCAGTCACCCACGCGGGGTGAGCCGAAGTGGACCGGCCGCGCGAGCGGTTACGACGCGAACGATCAGCCGACTTGGCAGAAGGTCAGCACTACGACGTTCGACACTCTGGGCCGACCCCTGGTCGTCAAAGACACCAACGACGCGCAAGCCAGCAAGACCACGTACACCCCGGAAACCACCGGCCCACTTACCGCCACAACGGTGTACGACGCGAAGGACTACGCCACCAAGAGCGTCATCGACTTCGCGACAGGTACGGCAACCAAGGTCACCGATCCCAACTCGAAGGCCACCGAGACCACGTACGACAGCCTCGGACGCGTCACCGACGTCTGGCTGCCCAACCGCCTGCGCCTGGCCGGAGCCACACCGAACTTCAAGTACGAGTACCACCTGTCGAAGGACACCGCGTCCTGGGTTTCGACGAGCACCCTCACGCCGACCGCGTCGGGATACACCACCACGTACACCATCTACGACTCGCTGCTGCGGGCCCGTGAAACGCAGTCCCCCTCGCCGGCAGGCGGCCGCATCGTCAGCTTGACCCAGTACGACACCCGCGGCCTGGCCAACTCGACCATGGCGGATATTTGGGACGCCAACAACGCTCCGTCCGGGGACAACCCGGCCACGGTCGAGGGCGGCGAGGCCCCCCTACAGGTGGACACCACCTACGACGGTGCCGCCCGCCCTGTTACCAGCGAGACAAAGGTGAAGGGAGTCAAGCGCTGGACGACGACCACCAAGTACCAGGGTGACCGCGTCATCCAGACGGCTCCCGCGGGCGGCCAGGCCACCGCAACTCTGACCAACGCCCTGGGCCAGACGACCGAAACCCGCGAATACGCCGAGCCCAACGGCACCGGCTCCTACAACCACACCCGCTACACCTACACGCCCGCCGGACAGCAGAAGACCCTCACCGCTCACGACAGCAGTGTCTGGTCCTACGCCTGCGACCTCTTCGGCCGCAAGACCAGCACCACTGACCCCGACTCGGGCACGACCAACACCCACTACAACAACCTCGACCAAGTCGAGTGGACGCAGGACACGGAGAACAACAAGCTGATCTACGCGTACGACTTGCTCGGGCGCAAGACCGACCAGTGGCAGACCGACAAGACCGCCGCCAACAAGCTCGCCCACTGGGACTACGACCAGGTCGCCAAGGGCCAGCAGGACACTGCCACGCGCTATGTCGGTGGTAGCGGCGGTCAGGCGTACGTCAAGAAGATCACGAAGTTCGACGGCCTTTACAACGCCACGGGTACCTCGCTGATCCTCCCGGAGAGCGACGCGCTCGTCGATGCCGGTGTCCCACCGACGCTGAACTTCACCGCCACCTACAACGCTGCCAACCAGCTGTCCCTCATCGGCGACCCTGCCGTTGCGGGCCTTGCCACGGAAGGCATCAGTACCACCTTCGACAACCTCGGCAACCCGAAAACCCTCAACGGCAAGACCGGCTACCTCCTGGGCGCCGCCTACTCCGAACTCGGCGACCTGACCAAGCTCACGCTGGGCATGGACGACACCGACTCGGCGAGGAAGGCATATCTCAACTACAGGTACGAGCAAGGCACCCGCCGCCTGACCCGGTCCTACATCACCGACGACACGCACAGCTACATGCCACAGGACCTCACGTTCACCCAGGACGACGCGGGCAACGTCACCTCCATCAAGGACGCCAGCACCCTCGGCGGCACCGGCCAGGCCGACAACCAGTGCTTCTCCTACGACGGCTACCGTCGCATGACCGAAGCCTGGACCCCCAAGACCGCCGACTGCGCCGCCACCGGCCGCACCACGGCCAACCTCGGCGGCGCGGCCCCGTACTGGACCTCGTACACCTACACGACCTCCGGGCAGCGCGACACCGAGACGCAGAACCTGACCACCACCAAGCAGACGACCGACTACGTCTACGGCACGGCCAACGGCCAGCCTCACCCCCTGGACCACACCACCGGCGCCAAGAGCGCCACGTACACGTACGACAAGACGGGCAACACGACCAAGCGCCCGGGGACCACCGGCACACAGACCCTCGCCTGGAACAGCGAAGGCAAGCTCTCCGGCCTCACCGAAGGCACCAAGAAGACCGGCTACATCTACGACGCCGACGGCAATCTCCTCATCCGTCGCGCCACCGGAGATGGCGACACGATCCTCTACCTCGGCGACACCGAAGTGCGCCTGACGGTCAAGGGCAGCACGAAAACCCTGACCGGCACCCGGTATTACTCAGCAGGCGGCAAGACCATTGCCGTCCGCACGGCCACAGCCGGCACGAGCACCACCAAGCTCTCCTTCCTGGCCGCCGACCCTCACGGCACGGCAAGCGTCGTCCTCGACGCGACGACGTGGGCCATCACCAAGCGCTATACCACGCCATTCGGCGCTCCCCGAGGCACCACGCTCTTCGGCCCGTGGCCGGACGACAAGGGCTTCCTCGGCAAACCCGAGGACACCACCACCGGCCTCACCCACATCGGCGCCCGCGAATACGACCCGAAAACGGGCCAGTTCATCAGCGTCGACCCACTCCTCACCCCCGACCGCCACCAAACCCTCAACGGCTACAGCTACGCCGGAAACAACCCGACCACTTTCAGCGACCCCACGGGCTTGTGGCTCGACGACGGCACGGGCCACAACGAACCCCGCCCCGGCGGCGGTGGCGGCGGCCAGAGTTCGACACCGGGTATCCCGGCGGGCGGAACCCGCGAAGGCGGCTGCTACTACACCTGCAATTACGGAGGCGGAAACACCGGGGGCACGGCCGACGGCAGCAGCTCCGATGACACTTTCAGCACTACGGATTCCGGGACCGGTGTAGTCGCTGGGCCGGCCGATGTTGACCAAAATACTGGTGGCGGGGTGAACGGGGAAGGCCACTCTGGTGCTGGCTGGATTGACAACTTCCTCTTCGGTCTCGGCCTGCCCTTCGCCACCCTCCTCGACTACACCAGCGCCCTCTACACCCCCGCCTGCATCGTCGAGGGCAAGTGCCTGGCCGACCGCTACCGGACCTGGGGGGAGGAGCACGGCCTCGACCCCGACTCCAACTCGGCCGGCCTCGGCGCGGCGGTGGGGAGCTTGGGGGCGCCTCTGGGCAAAGGCAAGCCTGGCGGCGCGAAGGTACCCCCCACCACCGCCTCGAACGCGCAGATCCTTGCCAACAACATGACCAAGGCCCGTATCAGCCGTCCGGCGGAGACTTCCGCGCATCACATCGTGGCGAGCACATCGAAAAAGGCCGCTCCCGCGCGGGCCGTGATGGCCAAATACGGCATCAACTTCAACGACGCGGTCAACGGGGTGTATCTGCCAACGAGCTCTAAGTCCGTGAACCCGAACAATATGTCCGTGCATTCGAGGATCCACACCAACGCATACTTCAACTACGTCAACACCATGATGGACGGGGCACGGAACCGCAGCGAAGCGATCGATGTGCTCGGCCACATGCGCAGACAACTGGAGGGCGGGTACTGGCCATGAGAGGGTTCGACCATGAAGCAGCCTGTTGACCACGCTCGTGAGGTCGCCCTGAGGGTGCTCCTGTCTGTAACCTCCGCGGCGATTCCCGAAGTCCCTGACCTGGCCGAGGCAGTGCGTCGCTTCGAGCAGGTGGAGTTCGAGGTCCCGGCGGGCGACGAAACGGACGGTTTCCTCTTCCAGTACGGTCACGCGAACTGGTTCCCGGAGCCCACGTTCGTCCTGGGGATCACACGGCAGTTGGGAGTGGGAGAGGAGGGCTCCGTGGAGGAGTACGTCCAAGTCCAGTTCGAGTATCAGTACCACTACGACGCCGAACTGGACCAGCTCAAGAGCCCCGACTCCTGGTGGTTTCGCGACGGCGTTACCTCCTTCGCCGTGTGGTTCGACAGCGTGCTGCGGGATCCCGTATGGGATGTGATCCGCAAGAGGGTCCCGGTCGCCTTCGAGGTCACTGAGGAAGTGGTCTGAACGGCGGAATGGACTGATACGACGAAGGCGGCGCTCCTCATGCATCGGGGTGCCGCCTTTGCGGCTGCAGGGGCCCAATCGCTTTGGTCGAGAGGTGGGGGTGGTTTGTCGTGTTTCAGGGGAGCCGGGGGAAGCGAGGACAAACTGGCCACGGCCGCCGAGTTGGAGAACGAAGCGTGGAATTCCCAACGCGGAACGATGGAATTTCGATCATGGTGAGGGTTGGACGGTGGCGGGTCTGGCTGAAAGTGTGCGAGACGCGCGTACGAGAAGTGCGTACGAGAGACGACCTAGGCGCCTTTCTGCGCCTGGCTGCCGAGGACCTCGCGGCGAATCCGGAAGGCTGGGAGAACGACTCCCTGCCTGCCTTCATCCCCGCCTGGGCCGCTTGGCTCAACAGCTGTCCTGGATGGTTCGAGCGGAACGGAGAAGAGGTTCCCCGAGCCGCCGAGCTGGAATCTCATCGGGGATATGGTGATTGCAGCCATGAGAGAGTGGATCAGCGGAACTGAGTAGTCGTGGAGTAATTGGCGTGACATCACTGGACGATCTGTTTGGCAGTGTGGCGCCATGAATTCGCTGATCGTCTGCGTGCCACGCAGCGTGACCTCGGAGGATGTACGCGACCAGCTGTCTGAATCCGGAATGCAAGTGGAATTCCGGGACAACCGGGTTACGGTGTCCAGTGGAGGGTCGATCGCGTGGATCGGGCGAGACTCGGACGGCGAGCTCGAGAGGGAGTACGAGCCGGATGAGCTTGCTCTTGTCAGCGGACTCATCGGAGAGTGGGTTGGCTTCATTATCGACTATCGAACGATAGAAGTCGCGGTGATGGTTGTGGCCGCGATGTGTGACCGGTGGCCCTGCGTGATCGACAATGATGACGACTTTATCGGATGGGGTAGAGAATACCTTGATCGTCTACGCTCTACTGAGAGTGGGCCCCTCACCTGGTGACGTCGCTTGCGGTTGCCTCTCTGAATGGGACTAGGGAGTTAGTGTCGACGGCCCATTGAGAAGCTATCTGGGAGGAATTTCACGGCAGATCCCTGGCCAGTAGCGTCGGCGATATTTCGAAGAATGGTGATGAGGGCTAGGTATATTTGTCGATACCAAGACCGATGCTGCGGGGCGCGAGGTATCATCGCACGCGTTCAACCTCACAAATGATGAGGCGATGTGATCTTCCTTGATGGTCGAACATGAGGACGGGGGTGGCGAGTGTGAAGATCGATGAATTGCGTAATCGGGCGCGCTCCTTCCTGGAATCGGTGGACACCGAGGACGGCGAGGGATTGGGCATCGAGGGCGGGATTCATTTCAATTTTGATGAAGGGATTGTGTTTCTTTGTAACTTGAAATCCTTCCTTGAAGGGCGTGGAGAATCAGCTGTGGGGATCACTCCTGTGTTTGCATCTCTTCAGACTGGCGAGTGCCGATTTCTGACCCTAGACGAGTCGCTGTCACTGAGCGAGAAAGGTCAACTCGTATTGGAGTAGAAGCTCATGGCCGCATCCACATGCCCATCGCCCTCTATCGTAGTGGAGTCGAAGGTTCCCACGCCGGGGTTTATGGGCAGGGCGAGAGTTCTGAGTCGCTGAAGTGAGCGATGGTAATCGGCCGTTCGCCTTCGACGGTCGGTACAGCGAGTCGATCCATCGGTGGGCGATCAGGCAGCAGGCCAGTTTCAAAAGGCGGCTTCGTGTATTTTGGACCGGTTTCCCAGTAGATTTGCACTGTCTGAAGTCGCGTGGCCGACCCAACGTCCTGGCTCGCCGGTTGCCGCTGTCTCCAGCATCGCTACGGGCGCAAGGCCGAACGGTTCCCTGTCTTAACGAGAGTCGCCTGCACCCTCATCTGTTACCGGGCGCCTCGCCCGCTGATGTGGGCGCGCAGCAGCTTCACCGCCAGGACGTGACCGTAGTCATTGGCCATGTCCAGGGGGCTGTGGCCGTCTGGATCTGCGAGCTCAGGATCAGCCCCGAAAGCCAGCAGCACAGCAGTGGTGTGCACGGTCAATGGCCAGCCGGTCTGCAGGGAGCCATCGCCCTCGACGTCGATCGCGTGCGTCAGCAGCGTCATGTTGCTGAAGACCTCATTGGGATTGGCGCCGTCGGCCAGCAACCGGGCCAAGGTTTCCGCATCCTCGTGCTCGACCGCGTGATGGGCGGGAGTCCAGTAGCCGCTCACCAAGGCATTCAACCGCTACCGCAGCACGTCTGCCAGTGACTATCTACATCGCCAATCACCAACTCATGGCGCCTCAGCCATTGGTAGAGCTCTCAGCGGAATGAGGCGGGCCGCGCTACGCTCCCGCTGTCATGAGTCAAAGCGGTGCACAGGCGGCGGCCTTCTTTCGAGATGTCCGTCAGACGGAGACGGTCTGGTTTGTCCGGGACGGCGACGGTAGCCCCGCGCCCCTGGGCGCTGATGGCCGACGCAGCCTGCCCTTCTGGTCGTCTTCGGCCCGCGACATCTGGGGCCAGGGTCTGTGGATGGAGTCGATGACCCTGGGCGCCTGGCGTGCTGGTGAACTACCGGCCGCGCGCCGCGGCGGTCTGCTCATCGGCGTCAACTGGTCCGGACCCCGTCTCGTGGGGTGGAGCTTCACCATCGAGGAAGTGTTGCAACGGCTTGCCGATGCGGATCAGTGACGCACAGCTGAACTCAGTAGGATCGTGGTGTGTTCGAATACCACGGCTGGATCACCGTCAGAGAGACCGCAGTTGATGACGATGATGAGATCCGGCTGCGGCAGATCGTCGATGAGCTTCAGCCTCGTATCGCCCAGATGGCGAGCCCCTACCTCCTTGACCTCAGGTGGATGAACGGCGAGGCGTTCATCCACCTCGGAGGCCATTCCAATCACCGCTCGTCGCCTGATGTTGTCGGTCTGTTCGAGCATGTGGCGGCGGTTGCTCCTGGCTCCTACGGACTCCTTCATATTCGTGATGACGAGGATCCGGGCCATGAGAACGAGGTACGCGTGCTGAGACTCGCGCGGGGCGCGATCACACTGCACACGGAGGCGTTGTTGTCTCCTTGCATCCCGACGCTGGAAGACCCCTTCACCGGATAGAGCCGTCTTGAGGGGCTGTGGCTACAGCTTTCCCTCAAGGAGGGCTGCCTGGAAGAAACCCCAGGTGGTTGCTCGGAGTTGGAGGGAAGCGCCGTCGGGGTCCTTGGAGTCGCGTATAGCGACGGTGGTGGGGACGTTGGTCGCTATCTCGACGCACTCGGCGGCTTCGTCGCTGTAGTTGGACTTGCGGTACTCGAAGTCAGGCACGGTCTCACAGATCCTTGCGCAGCTTGTGGAGGAAGGACACCGACTCCCGTTCATCAAGGGAGCGTTCGGTGATCCGCTCGAACAGCTCATCGTAGGAGGCTGCGGCGTCTCCTCCCTCCAACCAGCGCTGAGCGAAGGGCCCTTCGACGTAGACGACGTCCATGGCTCCGGGGGCAGCGAACGAGAGGATGTTGAACGAGCCGTTGAGGCCCGAGTGCGTGCCGGAGGTGAAGGGGAAGACCCGGAGACTGACGTTCGGCAGGTCGGCGGTCTTCGTCAGGTCTTCGAGCTGACCCCGCGCTGTCGCCGCGCCGCCCGGGAAGTTGCGAAGAACCGCTTCGTAGATCACCACCTGGAACGCGAGTGCCGGGTCACCTACGAGGCGTTGCCTGCGAGTGAGCCGAGTCTCGATGAACTCCTCGTCCGGTACGGTCCCCTTGGCTACCTGCGCCGCGGGACTTTCCCTCAATGCCCGTACATACTCTGGCGTTTGGAGCAGCCCTGGGACGAACGCCGGTTGCCATGCCTTGATGGTCGTCGCAGCGCTCTCCAGCGCCATGTACTCCTGCATGATGCCGGGGAGCGGGTAGTCGTCCCACCACCCCTTTGCCTTGCGGCGTTCGCGGTCGACCTTGGCCAGCTCCAGTAGTCCGCCCACGGTGGCGGGATCATGTACCCCGTACAACTCGCACAGCGCCCGGATGTCCGGATCGCGTACGGGAACCCAGCCACCCTCCATCTTGGCGACCTTCGCAGTTGAAGCCGACAGTGCATTGGCGGCCTGCGGCTGGGTGAGGCCGGCCGCCGTGCGGAGCTTGAGGAGTTCTGTTCCGAGCCTGCGTCCCAAGACGCTGGTCGTGCTGTTGCCTTGACGTGCCTGACCTGCTGTCACTAGCTGCTCCTTCGGCGCTGTGCGCGGTCAGTTTGCTGGGTGCGAGATCGGTCTGGCAAACACGTTCGGTGGATATCTTCCGGGTAGAGGTTGAATGGATTGAGTTCGCGCCGCTACCTTCCGTTGTGAACCGATCGCAGAGCGGTGCCAGTGGATGTCTGGTGCAGCTCGCCCCTGCCCGGAGGTGACTGGCATGGCCGTCCCCCAAGAGCCTCGGCAACCCGATGGCGTCCTTCAACGCGACCGCCTCGACTACACCCCGTTCCCCAAAAGCGTCACCCTCGCCCGCCGCCGAGCCCACCGCCTCCTCGCCGAATGGGGCCACCCCGAACTCGCCGCCGACGCCGCCCTCTTGGTCTCCGAACTCGGCGGCAACGCAGTCCTCCACGGATGCCTTCGCGACCGCCTCTTCCGTGTCGAACTCACCCTCACCGAGCGCGCGTTGCGCATCGATGTCTCCGACCCCAAGGGTGAGTTACTGCCAATCCCACGCCACGCATCGGACGATGACATGTTCGGACGAGGCCTGCTCATCGTGCGGGAGGTCGCCGACCGGTGGGGCGTGTGCGAGCGAGCCGTCGGCAAATCGGTGTGGGCCGAGCTGGACGTCGTACGAGAAGCCGCCTCGATGCATCACTGTGAGCCCGGCGAACCACGGTCCTCAGGGAGGGCAACGATGGCCGAACCGCTCAAGGCTGTCGTCAACGGCGTAGCCATCGAGGTCCCCAACAGCATCCCCGACATCCGTGCGGCCCTCCCGGACGAGCGGCGCGAGGAACGGGCTTGCTGAGTGGTCTGTGAGGTGCCGCTGATCCACCGGGCGTGGTCTCCGGGTCCCTGGGCGCATGCTGGTAGTGGCTGCTCAGGGCCTCCTGTGTCGGTCTTACCTCCCCGAGCCTGACGGCGTACCCGAGTAGCGGTGACGTTGGGCTGGAGCTGGAGCTGGAGCTGGAGCAAGGGCTGAGGGCCCTGGATACGTGCGGAGTACCCCACCGGCGCCGGCTGCGATCCGAAGCCTCGGTGTGCGCGGCATCGCGACCGCCGAGGTAAAGTAGGAATGGTCCCAACTTTGCTCGAATCCTACTTTTGGAGCCGCCCATGGCATTCACCGGCCGCCGGCGCGAACTGCGCATCCTCGACTCCTGGCTCGACAAGGTCCGCTCGCCGTCCGGCGGGAGCCTGGGGCAGGCACTGGTCCTCAAGGGGCGACGGAGGATCGGGAAGACGCGGTTGGTGCAGGAGTTCTGTGCGCAGTCCGGGGTGCCGTACGCCTTCTTCCAGGCGACCAGGAGCCAGCCCGCGCCGCTGGCCAGGCAGGCGCTGTTCGATGCCCTGGCTGAGGGAGAAGGGCTGCGTGAACATGCTCAGGCACTGGCCCATGCCGTGCCCCCCGCGGACTGGGCGCGATCACTCGCCGCCGTCGCCGCCGCGTTGCCGGCCCAGGGGCCGTCGATCCTCGTACTGGACGAGGTGCCCTGGCTTGCGGAAGCCGACCCCGGGTTCGACGCCGCGCTCAAGACAGCCTGGGACATGCATCTGTCCGCCCGGCCCGTGCTGCTCCTGCTGCTTGGCTCCGACCTGGCGATGATGGACCGGCTCACCTCCTACGACCATCCGTTCTACGGGCGGGCCGGGCAGTATACGGTCGGTCCCCTCAACCCCGCAGACATCCGTGATGTCACTGGACTGGACGCGGCATCCGCTCTGGATGCCTACCTCGTCACGGGCGGATTCCCGGAGGTCGTCACGGGCTGGCGGCCGGGGGAGTCGTTGTCCGCCTATCTCGAACGGCAGTTGGAGGATCCGTCCTCGGTGTTGCTGACCACGGGGGAGCGCTCGCTTGCGGCGGAGTTCCCGGCCCGGCTGCAGGCGGGCCGGGTGTTGCGGGCCATCGGCTCCGGGGAGCGGACCTTCTCCGGGATCGCGGCCCGTACCGGCGGCAGCGGAGGTCAGCCGCTCGCCCATGGGACCCTCGCCCCGATACTGACCGAACTCACCGATGCCAAGAAGATCGTGGCCGTCGACATGCCGCTCTCCACTCAGCCGGCTCCCAAACTGAAGCGGTACCGCATCGCCGACACCTACCTCCGTTTCTGGCTTGCCCACCTGGAGAACGCGGTCGCTCAGGCAGAGCGGGGGCGAGGCGCCCAGTCGCTCACCCGGATCGAGAAGTCCTGGCCGTCTTGGCGCGGGCGCGCGATCGAACCGGTCGTGCGGGAAGCACTGGTGAGGCTGCTCCCCGACGACACCTTTCCGGAGGTGTCCGAGGTGGGTGGCTGGTGGAACCGCCAGAACAACCCGGAAGTGGATCTGATCGGCGCCGACAGTGAGCCGGTGGCCGCCGCTGTGCGCTTCGTCGGATCGGTGAAGTGGCGGGACGACGCGCCCTTCGACGTACGCGACCTCGCTGAACTCCGCGAACACGCCCGTCATGTCCCAGGGGCGGAGAGGGCTGAGCTGGTCGCCGTCACCCGTACTCCGCCGACGGAGGGAGCGCGCGAGCATCTGGCTGCGTGCTGGCAGCCGGATGCTCTGCTGAAGGCCTGGGGCTGACCGCCCCTCCGTCGGTGAGGGAACATGCCTCACCGACGCGCAACGGCCGCCGACACGACACTCAACTCACCCCACGTTCACAGCCCCCCAAGCCGCAGCCACGGCATCGTGCTCAGCACCCCCAGCCCCATAAAGATCCGCAGCCGCCCGCAACGTAGCCCCCCGAGCCCCCGCATAATCCGTCGACGACGTCATATAAACCGTCAGCGCCCGATACCAGATCGCCCCCAACTTCCCCCGCCCGATCCCCGCAACCGAAGACCCGTCACACGTAGGCGAGTTATGAGCAACCCCGCCGATCGTCTTCGCCCCGCTCCCCTCCGCCAGCAGATACGCGAAGTGGTTGCCGACGCCCGACGAGTAGTGGACGTCGAGCCTTCCGGTCCCGGCGCTCCAGCAGTCCGCCGAGTTGCCGTCCTTGGACGGCCGGTCCATGTACCTCAGCGCATCCCGCCCCAGCCCCGACCGGACGATCTTCTCGCCGATCAGCCAGTCACCGGGGTCGGACGCATTCCTCGCGTAGAACTCCACCAGCGTCCCGAAGATGTCCGACGTCGCCTCGTTCAGCCCGCCCGACTCGCCCGAGTAGGTCAGCGCCGCCGTCGCCGACGTCACCCCGTGTGACATCTCGTGCCCGGCCACATCCAAGGACACCAACGGACCGAGCTGCGTCCCGTCGCCGTCCCCGTACGTCATGCAGAAGCAACTGTCGTCCCAGAAGGCGTTGTTGTACCGCGTCCCGTAGTGCACGCGGTTGTACGAGCCCACGCCGTCGCCGCGGATGCCGGAACGGCCGTGCATGTTCTCGTAGTAGTCCCAGGTGACGTCCGTGCCGTACTGCGCGTCCACCGCCGCCGACGCGCGGTCGGTCGTCGTGCCCGTGCCCCAGTGGTTGTCGGTGTCGGTGAACACCGTGGAGGGGGCGCGGCTGAGGCAGATCGTGGTCAGCAGGCACAGGTCGGTCTTGTTCGCCGCGTCGCCGGTGTACGTGTTTCCGCGCGTCGGGTCCTTGAGTGCGTACGTCGATCCCGTCGCCGTCGTCTCCAGCGGGACCGTGCCCGCGTACAGCGACTCCCCGTCTCCCGTCGCCGTCTCCAACACATCCCACGCGTCGATCTGCTCACCCGTGACGGCATCGGTCAGCACCGTGCGGGCGACCGGGTTGCCGAGCGAGTCCTGAGCCGTCGCGTCCGTGCGCCAGGCCAGCTTCGGGGCGCCGTGCAGGGCGTCGACGACCAGCTCCGGCCTCGACGTCAACTTGTGAAGCGTCTCGCCCAAGTTGGCCGCCCGCAGCGCGTTCGCCGCCAGGTCGGCAGCACGGGGGCCCGACAACTTGGGTGTCACACTCGACAACCCCACCACCTGCCGAGTCGCCCGCGAGACACTTCGGTACGCCCCGTCCGGAGCCAGGTGCACGACGAAGTCGCCGCCCAACACCGGGAGGTGACGGTACGTCCGGTCATAGCGGACGTGCTGCGTGCCGTCCGAATCGACGATCACGTCCCGCACCTTCGTGTCCGTCGCCGGCGTGAGACCCAGCGACGTCGCGTGCTCGGCGAGCGCCGCTGCCGCGTTCTCGACAGCGGTTGCGCGGGTCGGTTTGTCGGTGGCGTCCGCCGTGGGGGAGAGGGCGGCGGCCAGCAGAGCGGCTGCGGTCGCCGCCGTGCCGGCCGCGGTGAGACGGGAACCCCGGATGGTCCGGGTCCGTATGCGTATACGGCTCATGAGTCTCCTCAGGGAGGCGCCTGGGGCGGGCGCATGGGGACGGGCGCGTGGGGACGGAGGCGTGATCGTTTCTGCGGTCCTGCGATTCAAGGGGCCGCTGACCTGCCATGTCCATGGCGCTGCTGAGGAGATGTGTGAGGAGAGAGAATCGTTTCTGTGAGATCCGCGAGACTTCCGTTCTTCGTCTACGGCACCCTCCGCCCCGGCGAGCCCAACCACGACCTCTTCCTGAGCGGCCGCACCGAGGCCGAGGAGCCGGCCCGGCTCACGGGCGGGCTGCTCTACGCCGGGCCCGGATATCCGTACGCCGTGGAGGATGCGGGAGCCGGTGCCGTATGCGGGGAAATCGTCACCGCGCGCCCCGACGCGTACGGCGAACTCCTCGCCACCCTCGACCAGTTGGAGGAGTACACCCCCGGCGACCCGCGCAACCTCTACGAGCGCGTCGCGCGTGACGTGACGCGGGAGGGGGACGGGACGGTCGTACGCGCCTGGGTGTACGTCGCGGCGCCCGCAGTCGCCGTACGACTGCGGGCGCGCGGGAAGGTCATCGAGGGCGGGGACTGGCGGGCCGCCCGGCGCTGAACCGGGCTACTACGGCTTCACCGTCTCCAGACGAACCGCACACGCCTTGAACTCCGGCATCCGCGACGTCGGGTCCAGCGCCGGGTTCGTCAGCGTGTTGGCGCGGCCCTCGCCCGGCCAGTGGAAGGGCATGAAGACCGTGTCCGGGCGGATCGTGGTCGTGATGCGCGCGGGGGCCACCGCCCTGCCCCGCCGGGACACGACCGCCAACGGGTCGCCCTCGTTGGCGCCGAGCCGTTCGGCCAGCCGCGGATGCAGTTCCACGAAGGGCCCCGGCGCCGCGGCGTTCAGCTCGTCCACGCGCCGCGTCTGGGCGCCGGACTGGTACTGGGCCACGACCCGGCCGGTCGTCAGGAGCACCGGGTACTCGTCGTCCGGCTCCTCCGCGATCGCCCGGTGCGAGACGGCGACGAAGCGGGCGCGGCCGTCCTCGGTGGCGAAGCGGTCGAGGAAGAGGCGGGGGGTGCCGGGATGGTCACCGGCGTCAGAACTTTCCGCCGGGGTCGGGCACGGCCAGAACACCCCGTTCTCCTCGATCAGCCTGCGGTAGGTGATGCCGGAGTAGTCCGCGGGGCCGCCCGTGCTCGCCCGGCGCAGCTCCTCGAAGACCTCCTCGGGGTCGGTCGGGAAACCCTTCTCCACCCCGAGCCGGTCGGCCAGTTCGTGCATGACGTCGAGGTCGCTGCGGATGCCGTCGGGCGGGGTGATCGCCTGCCGGCGCAACAACACCCTGCCCTCGAGGTTGGTGGTCGTGCCCGTCTCCTCCGCCCACTGGGTGACCGGGAGGACGACATCGGCGAGGGCTGCGGTCTCGGACAGTACAACGTCACAAACCGCAAGGAAATCAAGGGACTTGATCCGCTCCTCGATGTGCGCGGCGCGCGGCGCCGACACCACCGGGTTGGAGGCCATCAGCAGCAGCGCCCGAATATCCGTGCCCAGCGCGTCCAGCAGCTCGTACGCACTGCGCCCCGGACCCGGCAGCGAGTCCGGGTCCACGCCCCACACCTCGGCCACATGCTGTCGCGCCGCCGGGTCGGTCAGCTTGCGGTAGCCGGGCAACTGGTCGGCCTTCTGGCCGTGTTCGCGCCCGCCCTGTCCGTTGCCCTGTCCGGTCAGACAGCCGTAGCCGGACAGCGGGCGGCCCGCACGGCCGGTCGCCAGGCACAGGTTGATCCACGCGCCCACCGTGTCGGTGCCCTTGGACTGCTGCTCGGGCCCGCGCGCGGTCAGCACCATCGCGGCCTCGGGCTCGCAGAACATCCGTACAGCCTCGCGGAGTTGGGGCACATCGACGCCGGTGATCCGCTCCACGTACTCCGGCCAGTGCGCCATCGCGGCAGCCCGCGCCTCCTCCCAGCCAACCGTGCGCTCACGCACGTACTCCTCGTCCACCCGGCCCTCGGCGACGACCAGGTGGAGGAGGCCCAGGGCGAGCGCGAGGTCGGTGCCGGGGCGGGGCGCCAGATGCAGGTCCGCCTGCTCGGCGGTCTTCGTGCGGCGCGGGTCGATGACGATCAGCGTGCCGCCGTTCTCGCGCAGCTCGCTGAAGAAGCGGAGCGCGGGCGGCATCGTCTCCGCGAGGTTCGAGCCGACGAGGATCACGCAGCCCGTCTTCGGGATGTCCTCCAGGGGGAAGGGGAGGCCGCGGTCGAGGCCGAACGCCTTCATCCCGGCGGCTGCCGCCGAGGACATGCAGAAGCGCCCGTTGTAGTCGATCTGGGAGGTGCCCAGCACCACCCGCGCGAACTTGCCGAGCGTGTACGCCTTCTCGTTCGTCAGTCCGCCGCCGCCGAAGACCCCGCACGCGTCCGGGCCATGCTCCGTGCGCGTGCGGGACAGCCCCTCGGCGATCCGGTCCAGTGCCTCGTCCCAGGAGGCGGGCACGAGCTTGCCCTCGGAGCGCACCAACGGGGAGGTCAGACGCACCCGGGACGAGAGCACCGCCGGCGCCGTACGGCCCTTGCCGCACAGCGCACCCCGGTTCACCGGGAAGTCCGCGCGCTCGGTCACCTCGACGGTCCCGTCCGGGGCCGGCGTCAGATTCATCCCGCACTGCAGGGCGCAGTACGGGCAGTGCGTGGGCGTCGCGGAGTTCTGCATGTCATTCAGCATGCTTCGTCCTTGTTACGGGTCGGGTCGGCTCTTTGTTACACGGCCGGGACGGCGACCTCCCCGCCGCCACCGGACCGACGTGAGGCGCACGGCAGCCCGCCTCTGAGACGCCGCCGGACGGTGCGCAAGGTGCCCTTGGTGTGAAAGGCGCCACATGTGGCTCGTTCCGTACTGTAGTTGGCCGATCGCAGGTTGTTGAGTGTTGGAGTAAAGGCCCCTACAGTCGGGCCTTCGCGCGACTCCGTACGGCGTTCGACATACCGGGCATGCCCGCCGCTCATCCCGGATCCGGCAAGGCAGTAACCGCCATCGAAACAGCCCGTCAAGCGAAACAGCCAGGAGGTCTCCGAGTCATGCCCCTGCGCCATTTGACCCCTCGTGACCAGCACCTTTTCCGGCAATACGGTCGCGGTCCCACGGTTCCCGTCCCGGACCCCCTCGTCCACCGCGCCGTCGAACGGCACGCCGCGGCCACCCCGCACGCCGTCGCCGCCGAACACCAGGGCGCGCTGATCACCTACGGCGAGCTGGACCGCCAGGCCGACGCGCTCGCCGCCCGTCTGGTCCGCGAGGGCGTACGGCCCGGCGACCACGTCGGCCTCTTCGTACGCCGCTCGCTCCCGATGCTCGTCGGACTGCTCGGCATCCTGAAGGCGGGCGCCGCCTACGTCCCCCAGGACATCGCTCTCGCGCCCCCCGTCCAGCTCGCCCACGTCGTCCGCACCGCCCGCACCCGCGTCATCCTCACCGTCGCGGAACACGCGGCCCGTATTCCGCGGGGCCCGCGCGTGATCGCCCTGGACAGCCCGCTGCCCCCTGCGATCGCCCCCCGCCCGCACATCAGCCCCGACGACGGCTGCTACGTCCTGTTCACCTCCGGCACCACCGGCCGACCCAACGGCGTGAAGGTCACCCACCGCAACGTCGCCAACATCCTCCTCACCGCCCCCGGTGACCTGGGCATCCGTCCCGGCGACCGGGTCGCCCAGCTCCTCAACATCGCCTTCGACATGGCCGCCTGGGAGATCCTCGGCTGCCTCGCCCACGGAGGCACCCTCGCGATCCGCGGCAAGGACATCGCGGCGGCGGCCCGTACGGCCGACGTCCTGATCGCCACGCCGACCGTCCTGTCCGGCATCGACCCGGCAGCCTGCCCGCGCGTCCGCACGGTCGCGGTGGCGGGCGAACCCTGCCCCCGTCCGCTCGCCGACGCCTGGGCCGCCCGCGCCGCCTTCCACAACTGCTGCGGCCCCACCGAGACGACCATCGTCAACACGATGCGCCGCCACGACCCGGCCGACCCGCTCCTCACCATCGGCCGGCCCACCCCCAACAACACGGTCTACGTCCTCGACGCCGCCCGCCGCCCGCTGCCCATCGGCGAGATCGGCGAGATGTGGGCGGGCGGTGACTGCGTCTCGGCGGGATACCTCGGCGACGACCGGCTCAACGCCGAGAGATACGCCCCCGACCCCTTCCTCGGCGGTGGCCGCCGTATGTTCCGCACCCGCGACCTCGGCCGCTGGACCTCGGACGGCGAACTGGAACACCTCGGCCGCACCGACGACCAGGTCAAGGTGCGCGGCTTCCGCGTCGAGCTCGACTCGGTGTCCTCGGTGCTGGAGTCGGTGCCGGGCTGCCGGCGCGCGGTGACCCTGAAGCGGGACGCCCGCACGCTGGTCTCCTTCGTCTGCCCCGCCGACGTCGACCCGGGCACCGCCCGCGGCGCCGTCGCCGACGCCCTGCCGTACTACTGCGTGCCCGACGAGGTCCTGCCCCTGCCCGTCCTCCCGGAGACCGACCGCGGCAAGATCGACAAAACGGCGCTGCTGCGGATGGCCGAAGAGCGGATGGCGGTGGCCCGATGACCACCTCACCTCCGCGGACACGGCAGGACACCACCGAGCTGCCCCCGCTTCTGTCGGGCCCTCGCCGCCTGCTCAAGCACCCACGCCTGATGCACTACAACAGGCTCGCGGCCCTGGTGATCCTGGCCAACCTCGTCTTCCTGTACGCCCGTTGGCCCCTGTCGACCGAGACTTTCGGCCACGCGGCCCTCGCCAACCTCGCGCTCGCCGTCGTCGTACGACAGCAGTACGTCATCAACCTCTTCTTCCGGCTGGCGACCTGGGCGCCGACGCACTGGCCCCTGAAGATCCGCTGGACGCTGGGGAAGGTGTACCACTTCGGCGGACTGCACGCGGGCGGGGCGCTGGCGGGGACCGGCTGGTTCCTGGCGCTCACGATCAGCACGACCCAGGGGCCGGCCAGTACGGCGCTCAGGACCGTGAGCTGGACCCTGATCGCCCTCCTCACCGTCATCGTCGCCACCGCCCTGCCGCCCTTCCGCTCCCGCCATCACGACCACTTCGAGAAGATCCACCGCTTCGGCGGCTGGACGGCCCTGGCCCTCTTCTGGACGCACACGCTCATGTCGACGCCGGGGCCGATACCCGTCACCGTCCTCACGGTCGTCACCTTCAGCGTCGCCCTGCCCTGGCTACGGCTCCGCAAGGTCGCCGTCCGTCTCGAACGCCCCTCGCGCCACGTCGTACTGGCCCGCTTCGACCACGGCGAGACCCCCTTCGCGGGCTCCTCGACCGCGATCAGCCGCAGCCCGCTACGGGAATGGCACTCCTTCGCCAACGTCCCGGCCCCCGGCGAGCCCGGCTTCCGGCTCACCATCTCGCGGGCCGGCGACTGGACGGGCTCGTTCATCGACGACCTGCCGCCCAAGGTGTGGGTGAAGGGCATCACCACGGCCGGCGTCGCCAACATCGAGGTCCTGTTCAAGAAGGTGATCTACGTCGCGACCGGCAGCGGCATCGGCCCCTGCCTGCCCCATCTCCTCGCCGCCGAGGTCCCCTCCCGCCTGGTCTGGGCGACCCGCGACCCCCGCACGACCTACGGCGACGCCCTCGCCGACGAGATCCTCGCCGTCCAGCCCGAGGCCGTCATCTGGGACACCTCCCGGCACGGCAAGCCCGACATGGTGCGCCTCGCGTACGCCGCGTACCGCGACTTCGGCGCCGAGGCGGTGATCTGCATCTCCAACAAGAAGCTCACCTGGCAGGTCGTCCACGGGCTGGAGCGGCGCGGGATTCCGGCGTACGGCGCGATCTGGGACTCGTAACCCTCGAAGGGATTCCGTATGAGAAACCTGAAAGTCGAACAGCACGGCCGGGTGGTGACGGTCCGACTGCACCGGCCGCGCGTGCTCAACGCACTGAACACCGAGCTGCTGACCGAACTCCTCGACACCCTGCGCCCCTTGGACGCGGACCCCGAGGTCGGCTGCTTCGTCGTCACCGGCTCGGAGAGTGTGTTCGCCGCCGGCGCCGACATCAAGGAGATGGCGGGGAAGTCGGCCGCGGAGATGGCGGCGGAGGACTACTTCGCGGCGTGGGAGGAGTTCGCCGACCTCCGTACGCCGAAGATCGCCGCCGTCAACGGGCATGCCCTGGGCGGTGGTTGTGAGCTGGCGATGATGTGCGACCTCGTCATCGCGGGCGAGTCGGCGGTGTTCGGCCAGCCGGAGATCAAGCTCGGGGTGATCCCGGGCATCGGCGGCACCCAGCGGCTGACCCGGCTGGTCGGCAAGGCCACGGCGATGGACCTGATCCTCACCGGTCGCACCATGGACGCACGGGAGGCTGGACGCTGCGGTCTCGTCTCCCGCGTCGTATCCGACGACCAGGTCCTGCCGGAGGCCCTCGAAGCGGCGGCGACCATCGCCTCGTACGGCCGCGCGGCGGTCACCGCGGCCCGTGAATGCGTGAACCAGGCCCTGGAAACCGGCCTGCGCGACGGCATCCGCTTCGAACGCCGGGTGTTCCACGCCTTGTTCGCGACGGCCGACCAGAAGGAGGGCATGAGCGCGTTCCTGGAGAAACGCGCCCCGCACTTCACCGGGCGCTAGCGAGCGCCCGAGCCACCCCCGGTTCCCGCGGTCCGAGGAACCGGGGGTCCGGCTCGAACACGGCGTCCACGGCGGCCTTCCCGGCGGCGATCAGCTCCCGGACGCCGCCGTAGTACCAGGTCGCGTCGTGCACGTCGGCCACCCCGACGCCGTACGACGACACCCCCGCCTCCTCGCACAGCGCGACCGCCCGCCGGATATGGAAGCCCTGGCTGATCAGCACGGCCTCGTCCACCCCGAAGATCTTCTTCGCGCGGACACAGGAGTCCCAGGTGTCGAACCCCGCGTAGTCGCTCACGATGCGCGCGTCCGGCACGCCCCGCCGGGTCAGATAGGTGCGCATCGCGTCGGGCTCGTCATAGTCCTCGCGGCTGTTGTCGCCAGTGACGAGGACGACCTCGATACGGCCCTCGCGGTACAGCTCGGCCGCCGCGTCGAGCCGGTGCGCGAGATACGGCGACGGCTCGCCGTCCCACAGACCCGCGCCGAAGACGACCGCGACCTCGGTGCGGGGCACGTCCGCCGTGGTCCGCAGCCGGTCGCCGGCCACCACGTACATCCAGGTCGCCGGAAGCAGCGCCAGCACACACCCGAGCATCACGGCCTGCACCAGCCACCGCTGCCCGGTACGGCTACGCGGCAGACGGGGTCTGCGCACCTTCACGGTCCCTCCCTGGTGGGTTCTCGACAGTGACAGACGTCCCGTACAGCCGTTCCGGTTCGGTCCCGCCCATGTGACCAGCTTCACTCACCCCACCGAAACCGCAGGTCAGGCCACCTCACACACCCCATGCCCCCCACCGTGAACCCCGCGAAAAGACCCGTGACGCCCATGCAACGGGGCGGCAACCTCCCGCCGTCACCATCGGTTCATGACGGCGTCGAAAAACCTCCACGACGAGTCCGCGACCCTCCCGCACGGGGCCCACCTCGACAGTACGGCGCACATCATGAACCGGATCACCAGCCAGCTCGCCGACCAGCTCAGCCTCGTCTCCCGCGACGGCAGGCGACGCCCGGAGCCGCCCGCCCTGGTCCTCGTGGCCCACGGCAGCCGCGACCCGCGCACCCTGCGCACGGTCACCGCCCTCGTCGACCGCGTCCGCGAACTGCGCCCCGGCCTGCCCGTCCGACTCGGCCACATCGAGCTGAACGAGCCCCTGCTCCCGGACACCCTCGCCGCCCTCGGCACCTCCGAAGCCGTCCTCGTACCGCTCCTCCTCAGCCGCGGCTACCACGTCAAGCGCGACATCCCCGACATGGCCGCCGCGGCCCCGGCCCGCACCCGCGTCGCCCCCGCCCTCGGACCCCACCCCCTCCTCGTGGACGCCCTCCACGACCGCCTGACCGAGGCGGGCTGGCGGCGCAAGGGCACGGAAAAGACCGGAGTCGTCCTGGCCGCCGCAGGCTCCCGCGACCCAGACGCGGCAACAGACACAGGCCGCACGGCCCAGTTGCTGGCCGACCGCCTGGGCGTACCGGTGATCCCCGCGTACGCGTCGGCAGCGAAGCCCACGGTCGAGGAAGCCGTACAGGCGCTTACGGCCCGAGGCTGCCGCAGGGTGGCCGTAGCGAGCTATTTCACGGCCCCCGGCTACTTCGCGACCCAGTGCGCGGAGGCGGCCCCCTGGATAGCGTCGGCCCCCCTGGGCACTCACCCGGCGATGGCCCGCTTGGTCCTGCACCGCTACGACGAGTCACTGAAAACGCAGGACGAGCGGACGTACGTCAGGGGCGCGGGGAACTGCGCGACCAGCCACCCACAACCCGCACTCGCCAGCTAACCGGACTCGGCAGACGCAAAGGCGCACACCGTTCGCCACCACCGGCGATTACTGTCGAGTCATGCCGTACGACCTGCAGTCAACCGAACGCTGGGCCCTCGAACCGGACAAACGCCCCGGCCGAACCGCCTTCCAGCGCGACCGCGCCCGCATCCTGCACTCCGCCGCGCTCAGAAGGCTCGCGGGAAAAACCCAGGTCGTCACGCCGGGCAGCTCCTCAGTCTGGGACGCCAGCCCCCGCACCAGGCTCACGCACTCCCTGGAGTGCGCCCAGGTAGGCCGGGAACTGGGCGCAGCCCTCGGCTGCGACCCCGACCTGGTCGAAGCCGCCTGCCTCTCCCACGACCTCGGCCACCCCCCGTTCGGCCACAACGGCGAACAGGCCCTCAACGAGTTCGCGGAAGACTGCGGCGGCTTCGAGGGCAACGCCCAGTCCCTGAGGCTCCTCACCCGCATCGAGCCCAAACGGTTCACCCCCGAAGGCTCCGTCGGCCTCAACCTCACCCGAGCCGCCCTCGACGCGGCCACCAAGTACCCCTGGCCCCGCGGCGCCCACCCCACCGACCCCAAGTCCCGGAAGTTCGGCGTCTACGACGACGACCGCCCGGTCTTCGAGTGGGTCCGCAAGGACGCCCCCGGCACCCGCACCTGCTTCGAGGCCCAGGTCATGGACTGGTCCGACGACGTGGCCTACTCCGTGCACGACGTCGAGGACGGCCTGCACGCCGGCCACATCGACCCCAACTGTCTGCACGCCGAACCTGAACGGCAGGCGGTCTTCGCGGTCGCCATCGGCCGCTACGTCCCCCCGGACACCGACCCCGCCGAACTCGCCGAGGCCCTCGACCGTCTCCTGGACGAGGACTGGTGGCCGCACGGCTACGACGGCACGGCCGTGGCCCAGGCCCGCCTCAAGGATGCCACCAGCCAGCTCATCGGCCGCTTCTGCCTGGGCGCGGAGGCCGCCACGCGCGCGGCGTACGGCACCGGCCGCCTGACGAGATACGACGCCGAACTCGTCGTACCGCGCGAGGTCCGCCTCGAATGCGCCGTCCTGAAGGCCGTCGCCGACCGGTACGTCATGCAGCGCGCCGAACAGGAACGTCTCCGCGCCGACCAGCGCATCGTCGTCGCGGAACTCGCCGACGCGCTCACCACCCGCGCGCCCGACGGACTCGACCCCCAGTTCCGCGCGCTGTTCGACCGGGCGTCCGACGACCGCGCCCGTAAACGCGTGATCGTCGACCAGATCGCGTCGCTCACGGACGCGTCGGCGCGGTCGTTGCACCAGAGGCGCACGGGACGGCAGTGAGGTGAATCAAGCCCGAATGTGACCCTCCGTGGCCTGATCGGGCCACTCCCTCTTCCCCCATCACGCTGCGTGCGGGACGCTCGCATGTGGCGACATCCTTACGAGGAGGCATCAAGTGGTCGACGCGGATCAGACATTCGTCATCGTCGGAGGCGGTCTCGCCGGCGCGAAGGCGGCCGAGACACTCCGAGCGGAGGGCTTCACCGGCCGCGTGATACTGATCTGCGACGAACGCGATCACCCGTACGAGCGCCCGCCCCTCTCCAAGGGCTATCTGCTCGGCAAGGAGGAGCGCGACAGCGTCTTCGTGCACGAGCCCGCCTGGTACGCCCGCAACGACATCGAGCTGCACCTCGGCCAGACCGTCGACGCCATCGACCGTACGGCCAAGACGGTCCGCTTCGGCGAGGACGGCACCGTTGTCCGCTACGACAAGCTGCTGCTTGCGACCGGTGCCGAACCCCGCCGCCTGGACGTCCCCGGCACGGACCTCGCGGGCGTCCACCACCTGCGCCGCCTCGCCCACGCCGAACGCCTCAAGGGCGTCCTGGCCTCCCTGGGCCGCGACAACGGCCACCTCGTCATCGCCGGCGCCGGCTGGATCGGCCTGGAGGTCGCGGCGGCGGCCCGGGAGTACGGCGCGGAGGTCACGGTCGTCGAGCCGGGGCCGACCCCGCTGCACGGCGTCCTCGGGCCCGAACTCGGCAACGTCTTCGCCGAGCTGCACCGCGAGCACGGTGTCCGCTTCCACTTCGGCGTGCGGCTGACGGAGATCATCGGCCAGGACGGCATGGTCCTGGCCGCCCGCACCGACGACGGCGAGGAACACCCCGCGCACGACGTCCTCGCGGCGATCGGCGCGGCCCCGCGCATCGCCCTCGCGGAGTCGGCCGGGCTGGAAATCGCCGAGCGCGCGTACGGCGGCGGCGTGCTGGTCGACGAACAGCTGCGCACCTCCGACCCCGATATCTATGCGGCCGGCGACGTCGCCGCGTTCCCGCACGCCCTGTTCGGCACCCGCGTACGCGTCGAGCACTGGGCCAACGCCCTCAACGGCGGCCCGGCGGCGGCTCGCGCGATGCTCGGCCGGGACGGCACCTACGACCGCGTGCCCTATTTCTTCTCCGACCAGTACGACCTCGGCATGGAGTACTCCGGCTGGGCGCCCCCGGGCACGTACGACGAAGTGGTGATCCGGGGGGACGCCGGAAAGCGTGAGTTCATCGCCTTCTGGGTGAAGGAGAACCGCGTGCTGGCCGGGATGAACGTGAATGTGTGGGACGTCACAGACCCGATCCAGCAGCTGATTCGTTCCGCGGCACGCGTGGACACAGAGGCGCTCGCGGACCCGCACGTACCACTCGACAGCCTCATCCCGTAGCCGACGGCAGCAGTCAGGAATGTCGGTCCGCCCCCGTGCTGCAATTCCCGGGGGACAACCCCCGGACCCCCGGCCGGGGGTCGGTCACCGCGCCCCAGAGTGTCAGTTCTGCCCCGTAGAATCACCGCGTGGCAGGACGGATCAACGACGAGGACGTGAAGGCGGTTCGGGACGCGGTCCCGATCGACGCCGTCGTGTCCGAGTACCTCCAGCTGCGCCCCGCGGGCGGCGGCAACCTGAAGGGCCTCTGCCCGTTCCACGACGAGAAGTCACCGTCCTTCCAGGTCAGCCCGAGCAAGGGGCTCTTCCACTGCTTCGGCTGCCAGGAGGGCGGCGACACCATCACGTTCGTGATGAAGGTCGATCACCTCTCCTTCTCCGAGGTGGTCGAGCGCCTGGCCGGCCAGGCCGGCATCACCCTGCGGTACGAGGAGGGCGGGTACAACCCCTCCCACCAGCGCGGCGAACGCATCCGCCTGGTCGAGGCGCACAAGATCGCCGCGCAGTGGTATGTGGAGCAGCTGGCCACCAGCCCGGAGGCCGACACCGGCCGCAAGTTCCTCGCCGAGCGGGGCTTCGACCAGTCCGCCGCCGAGCACTTCTCCGTCGGCTACAGCCCCCAGGGCTGGGACCACCTCACCCGCTACCTCCGCGGCAAGGGCTTCTCCGACAAGGAGCTGCTCCTGTCCGGCCTCGCCCAGGAGGGCCGCCGCGGCCCCATCGACCGCTTCCGCGGCCGGCTGATGTGGCCGATCCGCGACATCGCCGGCGACGTCGTCGGCTTCGGCGCCCGCAAGCTGTACGAGTCCGACAACGGCCCCAAGTACCTCAACACCCCCGACACGGCGATCTACAAGAAGTCCCAGGTCCTGTACGGCGTCGACCTCGCGAAGCAGCACATCGCCAAGGCCAGCCGCGCGGTCGTAGTCGAGGGCTACACGGACGTCATGGCCTGCCACCTCGCCGGCGTCACCACCGCCATCGCCACCTGCGGCACGGCCTTCGGCGGCGAGCACATCAAGATCCTCCGCCGCCTCCTGATGGACAACGGCTCGGCCCGCGTGATCTTCACCTTCGACGGCGACGCGGCCGGTCAGAAGGCGGCCCTGCGCGCCTTCGAGGACGACCAGAAGTTCGCCGCCGAGACGTACATCGCGATCGCGCCCGACGGCATGGACCCCTGCGAGCTGCGCCTGGCCAAGGGCGACGAGGCGGTGGCCGACCTGGTCGAACCCCGCACGCCGCTCTTCGAGTTCGCGCTCCGCCAGATCGTCAGCCGCTACGACCTCGACACCCCCGCGGGCCGCGCCTCGGCGCTGGACGAGTCGGCGCCGATCGTCGCCCGCATCAAGAACACCGGCGCCCAGCACGAGGTCGCCGTCCAGCTCGCGGGCATGCTCGGCATCCTCGACACCCAGTTCGTGGTCAAGCGGGTCGCCCAGCTGGCGCGCTGGGCCAGGGACCGCGGCGGCAAGGGCCCGGCCCCCGCCCAGCAGCGCCACACGCAGCAGTACGACATGGTCCGCGCCCCCTCCGGCCCGGCCCTGAACCTCCGCAACCCGGTATACGCCACCGAACGCGAGCTCCTGAAACTCGCCCTCCAACGCCCCGAGTTGGTCTCCCCGGCCTTCGACGCATACGGCGTCGACGAGTTCACCGCCCCGCCCTACGCCGCCGTACGCCAGGCCGTCATGGACGCGGGCGGCGCGGAGTACGGCATCCAGGACCCGCAGGAGTACCTGGTCCGCGTCCGCGAGGCCGCCCCCGACGACCAGGTCCGCGCGATGGTGACGGAGCTGGCGGTGGAGGCGATCATGCGCCGCACCGTCGACGAGATCTACGCCGGCGATCAGCTCGTCATGGTCCGCCGCCGCGCCGTGGACCGCCGCATCCAGGAGATCCAGGGCACCCTCACCCGCCTCACCAACGGCGGTGACCCGGCCCAACTGGCGGCCGTACAGAACGAGTTGTGGGTGCTCCAGCAGTACGGGCAGGCGCTGCGGGAGCGGGGAGTGGCGGCGCTCTAGCCCGCTTCCGGTTCCTCTTGCCCCCTGGCTGGTTCCCCGGCATATGACGGGGAACCCGGCAAGAGGGCACCGGCCGGTCCCACAAGGAACCGGACGCCCTCGGGTCGTCGCAGATCAGGGCGCGAACGAGCACCCGGGTTTTTCGCAGGGGTAACCACGCGGTCACGGACCGGACTCAAAAAGTCACCGCACGCCCCTCGTGGCGGCGATGTGTCGTACTCCACACTGGGTTCCGGTGCCTGAGTCCTCGGAGCGCGGCCGATCCGTCCCCAACGGATCCCACACCCCCGCGGTTCCGCTCATCGCGTACGGGACGGACAGCGGCGTGGCCGCCGACTCCGCTCCCGAAGCAGCGCTGCCGCACACCTCAGCAGCGATCATCCTGGAGGTCGCCCCCGTGCAGACCCAGACCCTGACCCAGACCGACATCACGGAGCCGGAAGCGGAGACCGACGTGCTCGTCGCTGTTCCGCCGCAGGGCCGTGTCGTGCACCATCCCGAGGCGGAGCCGGAGGCCCCGCAGGAAGCGGCGGAACCGCCCGTCGAAGAGGCGGAACCCGAGCCGGTGGAACCCCCGCGCCGCGCCGACACCAGCGGCCCGTCCTCGGACCTGTTCCGCCAGTACCTCCGCGAGATCGGCCGCATCCCCCTGCTCACGGCGGCCGAGGAGGTCGACCTCGCCCGCCGTGTCGAGGCCGGCCTGTTCGCCGAGGAGAAGCTCGCCGGCGCCTCCGACTTGGACAGCCAGCTCGCCCTCGACCTCGACAAACTCGTCGTCATGGGGCGGATGGCCAAGCGCCGCCTCATCGAGGCGAACCTGCGGCTCGTCGTGTCCGTCGCGAAACGGTACGTCGGCCGCGGGCTGACCATGCTCGACCTCGTCCAGGAGGGCAACCTCGGACTCATCCGCGCGGTGGAGAAGTTCGACTACGCCCGCGGCTACAAGTTCTCCACGTACGCCACCTGGTGGATCCGCCAGGCCATGTCCCGAGCCCTCGCCGACCAGGCCCGCACGATCCGAGTCCCGGTCCACGTGGTCGAGTTGATCAACCGGGTGGTCCGCGTCCAGCGCCGCATGCTCCAGGAACGCGGCTACGAACCCACCCCCGAAGAGGTCGCCGCCCACCTCGACCTCCCACCCGAGCGCGTCAGCGAGGTCCTGCGCCTGGCCCAGGAGCCCGTGTCGCTGCACGCCCCCGTGGGCGAGGAGGACGACGTAGCCCTGGGCGACCTCATAGAGGACGGCGACGCCGCAAGCCCGGTGGAATCAGCAGCGTTCCTCCTCCTCCGAGAGCACCTCGAGGCGGTCCTCTCCACCCTCGGCGAACGCGAACGCAAAGTCGTCCAACTCCGCTACGGCCTGGCAGACGGCCGCCCCCGCACGCTGGAGGAGATAGGCCGCATCTTCGGCGTGACGCGGGAACGAATCCGCCAGATCGAGTCGAAGACCCTGAACAAACTGCGCGACCACGCCTTCGCGGACCAGCTGAGGGGCTACCTCGACTAGCTGAGCTGCGGGCAGTCGTGCCGCTGGGGCGGCACGGGTGGGCGCAGGCGGCACCCCGTCGCGCCGGGCTGCGCCACGCCCCCGCCCCAGCCCCCACCCCCCCCGCACCCGCTCAGTCCACCTCAGCCAC
This sequence comes from Streptomyces sp. GESEQ-4, assembly GCF_017948455.1. Classification (GTDB taxonomy): domain Bacteria; phylum Actinomycetota; class Actinomycetes; order Streptomycetales; family Streptomycetaceae; genus Streptomyces. The sequence continues at coordinate 152,088 of NZ_JAFFSU010000006.1, read as the reverse complement.
CGCCTGCGCGAACTGCGCCTTGTACAGCCGCGCATAAGCCCCGTCGGCCGCCAGCAACTCCCCGTGCGCCCCCTGTTCCACGATCGCCCCGTTCTCCATCACCAGAATCGTGTCGGCATCCCGAATCGTCGACAGCCGATGCGCGATGACGAACGACGTACGACCGTGCGCCAGCTTCGCCATCGCCTTCTGGATCAGCACCTCGGTCCGCGTGTCCACAGAACTCGTCGCCTCGTCCAGCACCAGGATCACCGGATCGGACAGAAACGCCCGCGCGATGGTGATCAGCTGCTTCTCACCCGCGCTGACCCCGGTCCCCTCGTCGTCGATCACGGTGTCGTACCCGTCCGGCAGCGTCCGCACGAACCGGTCCGCGTGCGCAGCCCGCGCCGCCTCCTCGATCTCGCCTCGGGTGACGTCCCTGGACGCCCCGTACGCGATGTTCTCGGCGATGGTCCCGCCGAACAGCCAGGTGTCCTGGAGCACCATGCCGATTCCGGCACGCAGTTCGTCCCGGGACATCCGGGCGATGTCGACGCCGTCGAGGGTGATCCGCCCGCCGGAGACCTCGTAGAACCGCATGAGCAGATTGACGAGGGTGGTCTTGCCCGCACCGGTCGGCCCAACGATCGCGACCGTGTGCCCGGGTTCGACCTTCAGCGACAGATCCTCGATGAGCGGCTTCTCGGGGTCGTACCGGAACGACACATGCTCCAGCGCCACCCGCCCGCGCAGCTCCTCCGGCCGCTCGCCCGGCATCGGATCGGCCTCCTGCTCCTCGGCGTCGAGGACTTCGAAGACCCGCTCGGACGACGCGACCCCGGACTGCACGAGGTTCGCCATCGACGCGACCTGCGTGAGCGGCATGGAGAACTGCCGGGAGTACTGGATGAAGGCCTGCACGTCACCGATGGACAGCGCGCCCGACGCGACCCGCAGGCCACCGACCACAGCGACCAGCACATAGTTGATGTTCGACACGAACATCATCAGCGGCTGCATGATCCCGCTGTTGAACTGCGCCTTGAACCCGGCCTCGTACAACGCGTCGTTCTGCTCGGCGAACTGCCGCGCCGACTCGTCCTGCCGCCCGAACACCTTCACCAGCGCGTGCCCGGTGTACATCTCCTCGACGTGCGCGTTGAGCTTCCCGGTGGACCGCCACTGCTGCACGAAGTGCGGCTGCGACCGCTTCCCGACCCGGGTGGCGACGACGAACGACAGCGGCACGGTCACCAGCGCCACCAGCGCCAGGATCCACGACACCCAGAACATCATCGCGAGCACACCGATGATCGTGAGCACGGAGTTGATGAGCTGCCCCATCGACTGCTGCAGCGTCTGCCCGATGTTGTCGATGTCGTTGGTGGCACGGGACAGCACCTCACCGCGCTGCCGCTTGTCGAAATACGACAGCGGCAGCCGCGACAGCTTCGTCTGCACGTCCTCCCGCATCCGGTACATCGTCCGGTTCACGGAACGGTTCACCAGCCGCGTCGCCACCAGCATCAGCAGCCCCGCCACCACGAACACGCCCAGCGCGAGCAGCAGTACGGAGCCGACCGCATCGAAGTCGACGCCCTGACCCGGCGTGAAGTCCGTGCTGCGGAGCATGTCGGCGACCGAGCCGTCACCCCGCTCCCGCATGGCGTCGAGCACCTGCTCCTTGGTGGACCCGGCCTCGAACTGCCGCCCGACGATGCCCGCGAAGACCAGGTCGGTCGCATGACCGAGGATCTTCGGCCCGACCACCGACAGGCCCACGCTCACCAGCACGCACAGCAGCAGCGCGCAGATCGTCAGCCGCTCGGGTCTGAACTGGGCGACGAGTCGTTTGCCCGACCCCTTGAAGTCCATCGAGCGGTGCTCGGGTCCCGTCCCGGCCATCATCCGCCCCGCAGGCCCGGCCATCACGCAGCCTCCGCTTCCGTCAGCTGGGAGAGCACGATCTCCCGATAGGTCTCGTTGCCCGCCATCAGCTCGTGGTGCCGGCCCGTCCCGACCACCCGCCCTTCGTCGAGTACGACGATCCGGTCCGCGTCCCGGATGGTGGCCACCCGCTGGGCGACGATCACGACGGTCGCCTCGGCGGTCTCCTGGGCGAGCGCGGCACGCAGCGCCGCGTCGGTCGCGTAGTCGAGCGCGGAGAAGGAGTCGTCGAAGAGATAGATCTCCGGCCGCTGGACCAGCGTGCGGGCGATCGCGAGCCGCTGCCGCTGACCACCGGATACGTTCGTGCCGCCCTGCGCGATCGGCGAGTCGAGCCCGCCTTCGAGCCGCTCCACGAACTCCTTGGCCTGCGCCACCTCCAGCGCGTGCCACAGCTCCTCGTCCGTCGCGTCCGGATTGCCGTACCGCAGATTGGTCGCCACCGTACCCGCGAAGAGATACGGCTTCTGCGGGACGAGCCCGACCGTCTTCGCCAGCAGCTTCGGTTCGAGGGAGGCCACCGCGACGCCGTCGACGAGCACCTCCCCGTCGGTCGCGTCGAACAGCCGCGGCACCAGCCCCAGCAGCGTGGACTTGCCGCTGCCGGTCGAGCCGATCACGGCGGTCGTCTCACCGGGCCGGGCCACCAGGTCGACGGCCTTCAGCACCGGCTCCTCGGCACCCGGGTAGCGGAACCCGGCCCCGCGCATCTCCAGATGCCCGTGCCGAAGCAGTTTGACCACGGGCGCGGTCGGCGGAACCACCGATGAGGACGTGTCCAGCACCTCCTGGATGCGCTCGGCGCAGACCTCCGCGCGCGGCACCATCATGAACATGAAGGTGGCCATCATCACGGACATCACGATCTGCATCAGATAGGCGAGGAACGCCGTCAGATCGCCGATCTCCATCCCACCGCTGTCGATGCGATGCGCGCCGAACCACACCACCGCGATCGACGACAGGTTCACCACCGTCATCACCATCGGGAACATCAGCGCCAGCAGCTTGCCGGTGGCCAGGGACATCTCGGTCAGCTCGGCGTTCGCGTGCCGGAAGCGCTGCTGCTCGTACTCGTCGCGGACGAAGGCGCGGATCACCCGGTTGCCGGTGATCTGCTCGCGCAGCACCCGGTTCACGGTGTCCAGCCGCTCCTGCATCGTCCGGAACAGCGGCCGCAGCCGCCGCACGATCAACGTCACACAGATGCCCAGCACCGGCACCACCGCGACCAGCACCCCGGACAGTGGCACATCCAGGCCCAGCGCCAGCACGATGCCGCCCACGCACATGATCGGCGCCGACACGAGCAGCGTGAAGGTCATCAGCGCCAGCATCTGCACCTGCTGGACGTCATTGGTCGTCCGCGTGATCAGCGTGGGCGCCCCGAAGTGACCGACCTCACGGGCGGAGAAGGACTGCACCCGGTCGAAGACGGCACCCCGGATGTCGCGGCCGAGCGCCGCCGCCGTACGGGCGCCGTAGTACACGGCACCGATGTTGCAGACGACCTGCACCAGCGAGATGCCGATCATCAGGGCGCCGTAGGAAAGGATGTAGCCGGTGTCGCCGTTCACGACACCGTTGTCGATGATGTCGGCGTTCAGCGTGGGCAGGTAGAGGGTGGCGCAGGTCTGCAGGAACTGCAGCAGCACCAGCACAGCGATGGGTTTTCTGTAGGGCCTGAGATAGGTCCGCAGAAGTCGTATGAGCACGCTACGTCTCTCGGAGTCGGCGGTGGGGGCGGTGGTTGCCCTTGGCCCCTATCGTCGGACACTCCACCCGCGTTACCTCAACCGATTAAGCCGTCAGCAGTGCTTCGTACGGCCTTATGGGTACGGAATGGGTACGGACAGCGCCCGACTCCTACCGGTCTCTTACGTTCCGCAAGGCCGGACTCACATCCGGAACGCCCCGGGATGCGTCTGCTCCCGCACCGACACGAACTGCTGCCGCACCGCCTGTCCCACCGCCAGTTCCTCGCCGGGCTCCAGGACCTGCGCGGCCGGTCCCTGCCAGGCCGGCGGGGTACGCGGGTCGAGGTAGCCCTGCGACGTGCCGAGCGCCCACGCCGCCTGCCGGGCCGCACCGATCGCCCCGTAGTCCGCGGGCTGCGGCACGACGACCTGCGCCCCGAACAGCGAAGGCGCCGCGGCCTGCACGGCGGGCAGTTCGGCAGCGGCTCCGAGCAGGAACACCCGCCGCACCTCCACACCCCGCCCCCGCAGCACGTCCAGCGCGTCCGCCAGCCCGCACAGCATCCCCTCGAAGGCCGCCCGCGCCAGATGCTCCGCCTTCATCGACTCCCGCCTGAGCCCCGCGAGCGTCCCCGCGGTGTGCGGCAGACTCGGCGTCCGCTCACCCTCCAAATAGGGGAGGAGCACGAGTCCATGGGCGCCCGGCGTCGACTTCATCGCCAGGTCGGACAGGCTCTCCAGGTCGGGCAGCCCGAGCAGCTCGGCGGTGCCGCGCAGGGTCCGTACGGCGTTCAGGGTGGTGACGACCGGCAAGTGCATGCCGGTCGCGTCGGCCAGCGAGGTGATCATCCCGGTCTGGTCGACGAGCGCCTCGGGGTGCACGGCCATCACCGACCCGGACGCGCCCAGCGACACGACGGCATCGCCGAGCCCGATCCCCAGCCCGAAAGCGGCGGCCATCGTCTCGCCGGTCCCGGCGGAGATCAGCAGCCCCTCCGGCGTCGTACCGCCCGCGTCCGACGGCCCGATCACCTCGGGCAGCATCGCCTGATGCCCGAGCGCCAGCTCGACGAGATCACCCCGGTAGGCCCCGGTGGCCGCGGACCAGTACCCCGTCCCGGAAGCCCCACCGCGATCGGTCGTCCTCCGCACCGGCCGCCCCAGCAACTGCCACACCAGCCAGTCGTGCGCCTGCATCAGCACAGCGGTTCGTACGGCGTTCTCCGGCTCGGTCTTCGCCAGCCACCGCAGCTTGGTCACGGGCTGAGCGGCCTGCGGCACACACCCCACCGCCTGCGCCCACGCCTCACGCCCGCCGAGCGCGTCGATCAGATCGGCCGCCGCGACCTGCGCCCGCTTGTCACCGCCGACCATCGCCGGCCGCACGGTGTTGCCCTGCGGGTCCAGCGGCACCAGCGCGTTCTGCTGCGCGGACACGCCGATGGCCTGCACACCTTCGAGGAGACCACCCCCGGCCGCCTCACCGAGGGACAGCAGCCAGGCCTGCGGATCGACATCGGACGGCCGCGATCCGCCTTCGGCACCTTCGATCGGATGCGGGGCGTACCCCTGCCGGAGCACGGCTCCGGTGTCCGCGTCGCAGACGACGATGCGAGTGAAATCGGGCGCACTGTCCAGCCCGGCGACTATCCCCATGACACAAAATTCTGCCGCACCGTTCCACTGGGTGTGGCCATCGGCGCCGTAGGGGTGCCGGTGGTCTTGCTGGTGTGGGTGCGTTGTGGCTGGTCGCGCAGTTCCCCGCGCCCCTTGAGGGCATCCAGGTACTCGGGGTTCATGTGTTGCTGGTGCCCCAGTCGTCCTCTACTGCGCCGTTGGTGTTGCGGTCGCGGAGGGCGCGGACCCGTTCGGCTACTGAGTCGGGGACGTGGACCTTCTCGGTGACCGTGTGGTAGGCCTTGCCGGCGAACTGGCGGCCCTGTTGGGCGGCCGATTCGGCGGTGTTGCGGACGGCGGGGTTCTGGGAGATCTGCTGGGCGGACTTCTTCAGCTGCTCGTAGCGCTCGCGCCCGGCCCGTGTGCCCAGCACGTAACCAAGAGCGAGTCCGGCGACGAACGTGAGCCGGTAGCGCATGGTGGCCACCCTTCCTTGACGAGTCCCTGGTGTCGGCGTCGGGCCGGGGGGAACCGATTGGCGGAGCACCCCCCTGCTTGCGCTAATGTATGTGTCGCAGCGAGCGCGCGCCCCCTGGCGAATACCCAGGGAGGTACGTTCGATGCAACGAGGCGATCCTCCGTAGCTCAATTGGCAGAGCAGCCGGCTGTTAACCGGCAGGTTACTGGTTCGAGTCCAGTCGGGGGAGCTTCGATCTTCCGTAGCTCAATTGGCAGAGCAGCCGGCTGTTAACCGGCAGGTTACTGGTTCGAGTCCAGTCGGGAGAGCCCCTGAAGAGGACCCCGTTGGGGTCCTTTTTCATGTCCGGTGGAACCGCCCAGGCCAGGCCTAAGTCCTCATGGGCGTGCGAAGTCGACCATCCGAGGCAGGAGATCGTATGAGCGGCTATGCTGCGGCAGACGGCGCGCACAAATGTGCGCGACACGCCGCTATGGGGCGGTAGCTCAGCCGGTTAGAGCAGCGGACTCATAATCCGTCGGCCGTGGGTTCGAGTCCCACCCGCCCCACCTCACACACTTCGCGCAGAAACGATGTGGCCTGTGGGAATCCGGGTCACGTAGATCAAGACTGCGGCCCCTGGACCTGCTTCAGGGGCCGCAGCTCGTTGTTTCGTACGTTTTGCACTCGGTCGGGGGAACGTCGGGGGAAACCCGGTGTGGGCCCCCGGGGACCAGGGCGTCGGGACCTGGTGGAACGAGACCGCGGGCCGCGAGCAGCGCCGGGGAACCTGGTACAGCTCACCGTGCGAGTCTGGTAGTTGGGCCGCCCAGTCCTCAACTGGCCTACGCTGTGGGCGTGACAAGCGAACGCGCTCATGGCGATGTGTCGCAGCGCATCACGGGGGTCGGCAGCCGACACGGTGCCGGCGGTTGGGTCAGGAAGAGCAGCTGGGGGGCGTTCACCCTGTTCCTGGCTGCGTTCGCGGTTTTCGAGAGCGTCAAGTACGGCTTGCCGACCACGGCTGCCGCGCTGGTGTTCTTCGCTCTGCCTGACCTGGCTCGGCTGGCTGGGGTCCGCCCGCCGGGCCCACTCCACCAAGCGGTACACCGCGTGTGGATCCCGCTGGTGGTACTGATCGGCTACGCGCTCGGGCCGATCGTCTGGCCACCGCTGTTCACCGCCGGCCTCGGCTGGCTCACGCGCATCGCCCTTGACCGGTCTTTCGGGCGAGGACTTTCCGCCGGCGCGTGATCCCCTGTCGGGGCGTTCCGGCTCTCTTCGTGGCGTGTCGGACGCCGACGGACTTTCAGGTCAACCACGCGAAGACTCCGCTGGCGACGAGGGTGCCAAGCGCCGCGCCGGCCACCACCTGGCCGAGCGTGTGGTCGCGCAAAGCAACCCGCGACCAGCCGATGAGCGCGACCAGCGGGAAGGCCGCCGCCCACCAGGGGTTGATGCCGGCCGCCAGGATCGCGACGGCTCCGGCCGAGACCGAGGTATGCACGCTGATCTTCCAGAATGCCGTCACCGGCAGGATCGCCCCGAGCGTAGCCAGCATCGCCACCACCAGGGCGGTCATCTGAGCAGGCGCGTCGAGCAGCACCATGGCCGTGATGGCGATGCCGACGGACGCCATGATCACGGGTATGAGGTGCATGCGCCGCTCGCGTTGTCCGACGTGTCGGTCGCCCCAACGCCCCACCCGTCTCGGCAACCAGTCCGACTCACCGGGACGAGCTCGCGGAGGAGCTGGACGCACTCTGCCTGCTCTCTCCCGTTCCGAAGAATGGCTGGCGTTGGGTCGACACCGCCCAGTACAAGCTGACACAACAGGGTGAGCATCGTGCTGCAGGGGCGATCGACCTGTTGGTGTGTGCGACCGCGGTCCACCACGGGCACACCGTCCTCCATGTGGACAACGACTTCGCGACGGTCGCCGGAGTGCTCAAGGAACTTCAGCAGCGAGACGTACGAGCCTGATCACCAGGACCGCCTCCACAAGGCCGGTCCCCACCGATCGCAGGCCATGGTGACCGAGCCGATCGAACGGCCCTCACCTTGGCCTCCTCGGCAGCCGCCGCCTACGCAACCGCGGTCGCCTGCCTGACCTGGGCGCCCAGACAGCCCCCTCCAGCTTGCCGCTGACCTGTTGAGGGAGGCAGCCCGGTGAACAGTCGTCGGCGGACACCCGTACCTCTTCTCGTAGGTCTGAGCAGTACGGAGACGGAGAGGTTCGTGCCACATCTGCCTGAGGAGTCACGGTGGCCCGCGCGAGGAAGCATCGCCCGTCTGTTGCGCGCTGCCGCGCCGGTCGTGAGTCTGGTCCTTCTTCCTTTGGTCGCAGCGTGCGGTGGTAATGAAGGTGAGGCGTCGGCGGACGTGAAGCCTTCGGAGATGTCGGCCGCTCCGGCGGCCGGTGTCGAGGCTCCGGCGAAGGTCGAGGTGATCGCCTCCCTGACCGGGTGCAAGCCCAAGATCCGCGTCGAGGCGGACCAACTGCGCGAGGGGGTGTGCCGCACGAAGGAGGCCGAGTACCTCATCACCACCTTCCCCGAGGAGAAGTACACCCAGGTCTGGCTGGACTCCGCCGCGGTCTACGGCGGCAAGTACCTGGTCGGTGAGCGCTGGGTCGTCAGTGCGAAGCCGGAGATGCTGGAGCGGTTCCGGGACAAGATCGGCGGGACCGTCCGGGAACTGCGGGGCACAGGGCCGACTGCCGGTCCGTAGACGGGGGTGTGTCTACGAACCGGCATGAACTGGCATGAAACGGTATGAACTGGGCTGCGATCAGCCCTCACGCCCCGGTCAGGCCCCCGGAGCAGGCGGCGCCCGGCTCAGGGGTCTGCGCACCCTGGACGTACTTGGTGAAGAACTGCTCCACCCTCGGGTCGGACGCCTTGTCCACACTGAGCTGGCGGCCCCAGGCCGACAGCATGATGGGCCCGGACTGGTCGTCGTTCGGGCTCATCAGGGTGTAAGGCGTCCGGGAGACCTTGTCGCCGAGCGTCTTGATGTCGGCGTCGGCGGCTTTGTCGTTGTACGTCACCCAGACCGCGCCGTGCTCCAGGGAGTGCACGGCGTTCTCGTTCGGGACGGGCTTGGTGTAGACCGTGCCGTCGCAGGTCATCCAGGCCTGATGGTGATCGCCGCCGACGGGTGGGTCCATCGGGTAGTCGACGGTGCCCTCGACGTGCTTCTGCGTGAGCTCCTTCTTCGCCCAGGTCTGCTCGCCGCGTACGGGCTTCTTCGCCGCGGCGGCCTGCTGCTCGTCCTTCTCGTCGGCCTTGTTGAGGGCGTACCCGCCCCAGCCGACCAGTCCGGCGACGATGACCGTGCTGAGCGTGATGGTGATGATCCGGTTACGGCGCTCGCGGGCCTGGTCGGCGCGGCGCATCTCCTCTATTCGCGCCCGCCGTGCCTGGGCGGCGGCCTTCTTGCTGGTTCTGCTCATGGCTGTGCGTTCCTCGTCCCCGCCGAACGGCGGTGCATGCAGGGGTGGTTGGACGTACGCCGCCGGGCCGGTGCGCACACGTGCGTACCGGGCCCTGGGTGTTCGTCTACGTCCGCTGCACCTGGAGGACGTGGAGATCGGGAGCGCGACAGGCCGGCGTGGGCCCGGCGATGCGCGGGGCGGTGTCCGGCGGCCGGGGCAGGTCCGGCGAGCGGGGGAGGACCGCCGGGAGGGGATGGACGGGAGCGGCGAGCACGGCTCGTACGGCGTCGACGGCCCGGTGGCAGCACATGTCGCCGTAGGGGCAGTCGGAGGCGTGCGCGACGGGCGCCGCGAGGGGTTGCCCGGCAGGGGAGCCCATCGCGGTGGTGGACACGGAGATCGTGGAGGCGTCGTCGGCCGGGGCGCTCTGACCGGGCGTCACGAGGCCCAGGCAGAGCACGAGCGCGGAGAGCAGTACGGAGAGCGGTACGGCGGCGGCAGGGCAGAGCGCCGCGATCCGCGTGGTCCACCGCGTGCCGCGGGTCGCGTCCTGCGCCCGGCTCTTCATCGCGTTGATATTAGGTGGTGCCTGTGAGCGAGTTGGGGTCGGTGTCCGAGGGGGGAGGAGGGGGGCGGATGTGCGGCGGCGGGATCTCTCTCCTCACGCCGTCCGGTAGTTGATGACGCTCACCCCGGCATATCCGCAAGCACCAGCCCAAGCGTGCCGTCGCGCTCCACGGCGATCCGCGGCCCGCCGCTGATCCGGCCGAGCGTCTCGGCGAGCCACGCGCGGTCATCCGGCGGTGCGGGCTCCAGCCGCATCCGGCGCGCCCGCAGCGGCACCAGGCGCAGCCCGGTCAGCCGTCCCGTCTCCGCGTCCAGCGAGACGAGGTGGGCGAGGCGCAGGTCGTCGCGGTACTGCTCGTAGCCGGAGATGCCTTCGTAGTCGTCGATGAAGTCGCCGCAGCCGTGCAGGATCAGCCGGTCGCGGTACACCTCCAACGGGCGGGGATGGTGCGAGGAATGCCCGTGGACGACGTCGGCGCCGCCGTCGACCAGGGCGTGCGCGAAGGCGGTCTGGTCGTGGGGGACGAGGTAGCCCCAGTTGGAGCCCCAGTGCACGGAGACGACGACGAGGTCGCCCGCGCGTCTGGTCCGTCGTATGCGTACGACTGTCGCGGCGGCCTCGGCGGCGGAGAGTTCGGGCACGTAGGCGACACCGGACCGGTCCGTCGTCGCGGCCCAGTCGGGCGGGATGCCGCTGGACCACGCCCCCAGGGCGAACACCAGCACCCGGTGGCCGTGCCCGAGCGGGACGACCGCCGGCGCGTACGCCTCGTCGGCGTTCCGTCCCGCTCCCGCCGTCCGCAGGCCCGCGCCGGCGACTGAGCCGAGGGTTTCGTCGAGTCCGGGGCGGCCGAAGTCGAGGACGTGGTTGTTGGCCAGGACGCACACGTCGGGGCGGGCCACGGTCAGGGCGGGCAGGTTGGCCGGGTGCATCCGGTAGTGCACCTCCTTGCCGGGCGCGAACGTGTCGCTGCGCGTGACGGACGTCTCCAGGTTCAGGACCCGCACGTCCGGCCCGGCCTCGTCCAGCACGCGCAGGGCCTCGCCCCACGGCCAGGACGGGGGTACGGGGGCGGGGACGGGCCCGTGCGCCGCCTCGGCCAGGTCGACGTAGGAACGGGCGTCCGCGACCCAGGTCTCCCGCAGGGCCGGATCGCCCGGGTGCGGGAGGATCTGGTCGACGCCTCGTCCGAGCATCACGTCGCCGCACAGGAACAGCGTGACTACGCCGCCGCCACCCATATAGCCACCGTAAGGGGCAGAGGCCGGTCGTCGGTCGTGTGCGGGTCCGTTGTGGCTGGTCGCGCAGTTCCCCGCGCCCCTTTCGGGGCGCTGCCGAACCGTCGGCCGACTTCCACCCGACCCGCATCTACACTTGCGCCTGCGCGTCAGCCCCGCCCAGCAGGGGCGACGCTGCCCTGGGGGCAATGGTGAACGAGGGGGAGTAGCAGCATGGCCGGACAGCCGTCCGACGAGACGCCCATTTCCGACGACGAGTGGGAGCGGTTCCTCAAGGACGCGGAGCGGGAGACCCCGGCCTCGGCGCCGAAGGAACCGTCCGCGCGGGCCCGTATGGTCACCGCGCGGTTGCGGGAGCAGGACGCGCGGGGGCAGGCGCCCGAAGCATGGCGGGCCGGGCCCGACCGGCGGGTGACGGAGCGGCGCGGGACACGGCGCCGGCGGCTGTGGGCGATCCTCGGCGTTCCCGTCGCGATCGTCGTCGCGCTGGTGGCGGTGAAGCCGTCGCTGCTCCCCGGGGACCCCTTCGGATCCGGCGCCTCGGACGACGTCGGCGCCGCCTCCCCGCTGCCCGCCGAAACCGCCCGCCCCACCGCACCGCCGTCCTCGGTGGCCCCGGACACCGCCACGCTCGCCGATCCGTTCGCCGGGTCACCGGCCAAGGAGTACGCCGACGGCGCGGCCGGGATCGTACTGCCGAAGGCGACCGCGGTCGGCACGTTCTCCGCGGCGCGAGTGGGCCAAGCCCTGCGGCAGACCCGGGAGTTGCTGGTCGACGCGAACCTCGACCCGGTCACGCTGCGTGGCGGCCGGCCCGAGACCGCGTTCGGCGTGATCGAGCCGAAGCAGACGGAGCTTGTGGAGTTGCTCGACATGTCGTTGCGCAAGCCCGACAAGGACCACGACCCGCTGACCATGTTCAGCCGCTTCGACCCCGACGAAGTCCGCCTCGCCGGTGACGTCGTCAAGACGCGCGGGCGGATGACCTTCGGGGCCGGCGAGGACGGCTCGCTGGCCGTGCACGCCGACTACACCTTCGTCTACCCGCTCGTGAAGGCGGGCGACGGTGCGACCGAGGTGGCCCGGACCGTCGTACGCCGCGTGCTCGACCTCCGCCTCGACGATCCCGGCCGCTACCAGGTCACCCCGGGAAAGATCGCCGTCAAGCGCTACGACCAGGAGATCGGCAACTCCGCCTGCGACGTCTACGACGGTTTCCTCCACCCCGGTTTCGACTCGGACGTCCCCTCCGGCCCCTCGCCCTCCGGTTCGGCCGTCGACCCGTACGACCGCAGCCGCACTCCGGAGCCGGACCGCGAGGAGGAGTGCGGGACGGTCACCCGCACGTAGGCGCTCCGCTGGGTGCGCTGTCGTCTGCGGGTCCGTTGGGGCTGGTCGCGCAGTTCCCCGCGCCCCTTCGGGGCGCGGCCGGTCCGTCGTCAGGTCGTCGTGCTCGTGTCCAGCGCGATCGGCTCGATCTCGCCCTCCAGCATGGAGCCGAGGCCCTGTACGGCACACACGTCGGGCCGTTCCGCGATGTGTACCGGCATGCCGGTCGCCTGGCGGACCATCTGGTCGAGGCCGGGGATCAGGGCGCTTCCGCCGACCATCATGACGCCCCGGTCGGCCAGGTCGGCCACCAGGTCGGGCGGGCAGTCCCGCAGCACCTTGCCGATGCCGTCGAGGACGGCGGTGAGCGGGGTCTGGATGACGTCGCGTACGGCGGCCGTGTCGACGTGCACGGAACGAGCGAGACCCGTGGCGACGTCCCGGCCGTGGATCTCGGTGGAGGCGGGCCCGTGGGGCGTGAGTCCGTTGCCGGAGAGGGCGAGCTGCAGGGGCCGTACGGACTGGCTCGGCAGCATCAGTTCGTGCTGGTGCCGCAGGTGCTGCACGATCGCGCGGTCGACGGCCTCGCCGCCCACGGAGATGCGCTCGGCGGTCACGATCGCGCCCAACGACAGCACGGCGATCTGCGTGGCGGCGGCCCCGCACACCAGCACCATCGTGGCCTCCGGCTGCTCGACGGGCAGCCCGCAGCCGACGGCGGCGGCGATCAGCGTGTCGACGAGCTCGACCCGGCGCGCACCCAGCCCGACGAGCGTCTCGATCGTCGCCCGCTGGGCCAGCGGGTCCGCGTCGTGCGGTGTGCAGGCGGCGGCCCGCAGGAACGGCCTGCGGCGCAGCGAGCGGCGGATCTTGTCACCGAGCAGATGCCGCAGCATCCGCTGCGCCATCTCGATGTCGACGACACTGCCACCCGATACGGGCCTGACGACCCGGATGAACGGCGGCGTACGGCCCGTCATCCGCTCCGCGGACTCCCCGACCGCTATCAGCGCACCGTTCCTGGTGTTCACGGCCGCCGCCGACGGTTGGTCGACCACGAGCCCGGTCCCCTTCAGATAGACCCGGGTCCGGGCCGCCCCCAGGTCGACGGCGAAATGGCAACGGCGCAACTGGTTCAGGCTGTCGGTCACGGCAGATCCTCCCGAGTGCAGAGCGTGGCGGGCCGCCGGACGCGCGCCGGCCGGCCTCGCTTCGCGGGCCGCCGGGCGGCGGGCCTCTCCCTCGCATCGTGCGGGGGGCGTGACGGGGGCCGCCTCTTGTGGGGGGCCGGGTGGGGTGCGACTGGACGGGTGATTCCTGATCTTCACGTGGCGCGTCGCCGCCCTGTCCTGTCGGCTCAGCGGTATCGGGCTCCTGCGGGCTCAGCGGTACCGGGCGGCCTTCATGAGCGTACGGAGGCTCGTGACGAGGGGGGCCTCGGCGTCCGCCGCGCGCAGTCGCCGCAGGGTCCGGTCGTCCGGGCTGAAGCCGATGAACGGCAGGCCGATGGCGCGGGCGGCGGCCTGCTCGGCGACGGTGGAACCGATCATCACGCAGCGGGCGGCAGGCACGCCGAGCCGGTCGAGGGCCTGCTGGAGGACATGCGGGTGCGGCATGAGGAGGGCGAGTTCGGTGCCGCGGCCGTGCACGCCGCCCGTCACGTGCCGGGTCAGGCCCCGTCGGTCCAGGTGTTTCCTGACCGGCTCGGGCGCCCTGTCGGTCACCACGGCCAAGGGGACGTTCGCCGCGGCCAGGGTGCTCACCAGCTGGTCGGACCGCGGGGTGGGCCGTGCGGTCGCCGCCGCCCGCGCCTCGTGCGCGTCCATCCGGCGCCGCACCTCCTCCGCCAGCAGGCCGTGCCCGGCGAACGCCCTCAGCAGATCGAGGGAGTTGGCGTGCCCCTCCAGCGGCGGAACCGGCCCGCCCCCCGGCAGCAGCGGCTTCCCCGTCAGCACCTCGAGATCACGTACCTCCGCGATGAGCCGCGCCACATCCCGCAGCACCTCCCGCTCGGCGCCCGCAACGAACATACGGGCCAGCACGTCCTCGAAGGCCAGGATGACCGCGTCGGCGGCGGCGATGAGGGTCAAGGAGGCCTTGGCCCGGCGGGACCAGTCGGGCATGGTGCCGAGCGTCGCGCTCTGGAACTCGGCGGGCAGGATCCAGTGGATGACATAGCCGGGCACCTTCGTCCGGGCCAACGCCTCGCGCAGTTCGTGGCCGTACATGCCCCGCGCGCCGAGCAGCGTTTCGGTCAATAGGCCGGGCAGGTCGAGATCGAGGCTGCTCGCGGCCTTCACCGGGTCCTTGACGGACCATCTCACCTCGACGCCGCGCACGGCGTCGGGCGCGAGGCCGCGCTCCGTCAGGTCGACCGTGAAGTAGCTCCACGTCGCACGGACGTCATCGGGTGCGACGCGGGCCAATGACGAGTCCACAGGGATGAGTTCGCCGCCGGGGAGAGAGAGAACGACAGCCTCGGACGCGCTCTCCGCACGTACGAGTCCGCCGTCGGCCGGCATGGGGAAGGGGCCGCGCACCGCGGGGTCGGTCGACGCCGTGACCACGTCGTAGGCCGCGCCGGAGATGTCGACCACGACGTCCGCCGCGGGCGCTTCGCGCACCTCGACGGGCTGGACCGTCAGACACCACCCCGTCCCGTCCCACAACGGCTCGAACAACCCCGGGTTCGCGTACGGATTCTCGGCGACCTCGACATCGTGCCAGAAGCCCGAGAAGGCGAGGACCGCCAGCGCACCGGACGCGTCCAGCGCAGCCGTCACCGCTTCGGCGCCCGGCCGGTCGCTGTACTCCTCGGTGCCGTCCGGCCGGAACCACGCCTGCCAGAACTCCGCCCGGAGGCGGTGGCCGTCCAAGCGCTCCAGCAGCTCCGGCAGCCCCGCCACGGTCGCCCGGAAGAGGGGAGCCCCGTCCAGGTACGGCGCCGTCAGGACTGTGAAACCCGTGCGGCCTCCTACCAGTTCGTACTGGTCGGAGTCGAGACCACTCACCGTGAGCAGGAGCGTGACCAGCCGGCGGAGGCCCTCCAGCGCCTCTTCGGACGGCGGGCCGTCCACGAACTCGAAGGCGGCACAGTCGCGTTGGTCGGCATCCGGCTCGTCGTCCGCATTGTCGAACGTCTCCGGCGGAAGTTCGTCGCGCGGGTCGACCGGCACGTCCTCCTCGGGGAGTGGCTCCCCCGACGGCAGCTCCTCGGCCGCCGCGGCGTAACCGAGCAGGATGTCGGTGACGGTGCTGTCGGCGGCCGGCTCCTCGTACCCGCCCTCCGGAGGGTCGTCGAACCTCTCCAGCTCGTCTCGGAGTTCGTGTCCTAGGGTCCGCAGTTCCGGATTCTGGCCGCCGGACACCTCGTACTCCTCGTACGCCTCGAGCGCGTCTTCGGTACGGCCCTGGCGGCGGAGCGCGGTGATGTACAGGCGGCGGAAGTCCTCACGGTCGGGATGGGCGCGGAGCAGCTCGGCCAAGTCGGTCTCGGCGCGCTCCAACTCGCCGCGCTCCAGGTCGAGTTCGGCGCGGGAACGGTAGAGGCCGAGGCGGAGCTGCTGGAGCCGGCCGCGGGCGGTGTGCGCGGCGGGGCCGGGGACGTCGGCGAGGGGTTCGTCGCCGCGCCAAAGCTCCAGGGCCCGGTCGTAGTGCGAGGGGTGGCGGGGTGTGCGGGCCACGAGCCGTTCGCACGTGATCAGGTCCACGAAGTCGGCGCTCGTGTGCAGGGCATAGCCGTCGGGCTGGACGGCAAGGGTGCCGGGGCCCAGCAGGGCGCGCAGCTCGGACGCCTGCCGGGCCAGCTCGGCCACGGTGTCCTGTGGCGCCTCGCCCGGGTCCCACACGCCGGCGGCCAGCTCGTCGTAGGTCACCTTGCGGCCGTTTCTGAGCAGCAGCATCGCGAGCATGGGCCGGAGGTGCCGGGGGATGGGGATGTCGCCGGTCGGGCCTTCCACGTGCAGGGGACCCAGGACGTAGTGGTAGCGGGGTTCGTAGGCCTCCCTGGCCGTCAGCAGGAGGTCCGGGGAGGTGAGCTGTTCCAGGCCCTGCATCTGAGTGTTCAGATCCTGGGACAGCAGCTGGTCGATCGCCTCCGCGAACCGCGGACGCAAGCTGCTCGGCAGATGGATCAGTTGGTCCGGGTGTACCGGCCGTGTCAGCCACGCGGTCGCCGCCGCCAGTTCGAGCAGCACCTCGGTCAGGGCCCGCAGATCAGGGCCGGCGGTGCGGCCCGGTGTGAAGAGGGTGATCTTGACCGTGCCGTCCGGCAGGAGGACGACCTGCCCTGCTTCGAGCCCTTTGTGGAAGATGCCGGACAGGTGGCAGGCCCGCAGGGCCCGCGCGAGCTGCGTCCCGATCGACACCAGCAGCGGAAACGGAAGCTCATAACCGCCCGCCGCCGCCATCGCGTTGAGCGGAATGCCGTCCAGATGCTCCATCACCACGTACGGGATGTTGTCCTCGATGCCGAAGTCGTGGATGGTCACCACACCCCGGTCCTCGATGCCCTGGAGAATCCGCGCCTCCCGCAGGAAGGCCTCCCGCCCCTCCGGGTCGGTGACCGGCCGCTGCCGCTGGATCACGACGGTCCGGTCCGCCTCGGTGTCATGGGCCCGCCACAGCGTTCTGTCCGACCTGAGCAGGCCCAGCATCCGGTAGCGGCCGAGAACCGGCGGCACGGACCCCGACGTCCCCGTGCCCCCGCCCGTCAACTGCCGCACGCTCTCCGTGGTGACCGTCGCGAACGCCTCCCCTTCTACGACGGTCGGCGTACCGCCCGCCGCCGGTGTGGACGCCCGGAACTCACCCGGCGCCGCTCCCGCCCGCTCCTCGATCAACCCGCCCACTCGGGTGAGCAGTTCGGCCGTACGCCCCCGCGCTGTCCGCGGCAGGCTGCGCAGCAGCAGTTCGCCCACGCCGGGCCGGAAGGCATACGACCCGGCCGGGCCGGGGACCGTGGTGAGCATGCCGCTGAGGATCACCTCGGCGAGATGCTGGGGGCGCGGGCGTGGCTCGACGGCGGCCTGGACGAGGCGCATGACCGGCAGGTCCGGGCGGCCCAGCGCGAGATGGCCGGCCAGCCGGAACGCCTCCGGCGACGCCGTCGCGCGGAAGCGGAGGACCAGCTCCTCGGCGGACAGGCCGGTGATGTCCGTACGGTCGTCGGAGGCGGCCGGCAGCGGTCCGCCCAGCCGGGCCGCCGAACCGGGAAACTCCTGCCCGCCAGGCGCCGCGACCAGCGCCGCCCAGTTCGCCAGCCAGCGCGGCCCCGGCTCCAGCACGGGCAGCGGGACGGTGCTGGTGCCGGTGCCGTCCGGCGCGTCGAGGGCGTCGTCGTACGGCGTGAACGCGAGCGAGGCCGCCGGTGCCGCCGGATGCGGTGCCGACAGACGGCCCGGCGTCGACGGCAGCGCGGTGTCCCGCCACAGGTGTTCCGGGAGGGGTTGTACGACGGCCAGCGGCATCCGGTGCGCCCAGCGGGCCAGCGTGCCGAACCAGCGGGCGCCGGCCGGACCCTGCCGCCATTGCGGGCCCATGCAGTCACTGACCAGCAGGGTGACCGTGCGGCCGTCGCCGGGGAGGGGGAGGGAGCGCACGGTGCCGTCCGGGTGGGCGCGATGCAGGGTGACCGTGCGGAAGATCCCGGACTGGACGAGCGCGGTGTGCAGTTCGCGGATCAGAGGGCGCCAGACCGGCATGGTCGGGCCCGTGTCGTACACCAGGTTCAGCCGCAGCCAGCGCTCCCGCGCGGGCCGCAGCACCGGCAGCCACCATTCGGGGGCGGCCCCGAGGCGGGCGATGCGGTCGGCCGTGGCCCGCTCGTCCAGTTCGAGCCGGTCGGGGGCGTCGGTACGGCGCTTGAGCGGGCGCAGGGAGCGTTGCAGGGCCAGGGGGTGGCGCAGCATCGGGGGCGCGGGGGCCAGGAGGGTCGTGTGGGGTTGGGTCGTCGACTGGGGTGCCGTGGTCGGCGCGGGCAGGTGAAGCGGGGCGCGAGGGGAGGGCCGGCTGACGTCCTGATGCCCGGCTGGGGGTGGCGGTGGTGTCTGGGGCGCGGCTTCGGGAGGGCGTACGACATCGGCGGCGGCCTGCGCGGCAGGGGCGGCCGGGGGTTCCGCCGAGGGCTCCATGTGGCGGGCCAGCCACAGCAGTTCGGCGAGTTCGAGCGGGGTCGGGTGCGGGCCGCCGGACGCCTCGGCCAGCATGTCGGCCAGGCGGAGCAGCGGCGTGCGCGGTCCGGGGCGCTCAGAAGGCATCGGTCTGCGGTGCCTCGCTCAGATACGGCATCAGCTGCTCGGCCAGCTCGTCGAGGGACTCGGCGGCCAGGTCGGAGGAGCGGGCCAGGTAGATGGCGTTCAGGAGCTGGTCGGTGGCGAGGTCGCCGCCGCCCACGCGGGACAGGAAACGGTCGATGAGGGTCTGCGCGTAGGCGTCGGGATCCTCGTCGAAGTGGGCGCGGACGATGTCGGCGAGGTGGCCGTCGTCGGGCTGGCGCAGGCGCAAGGTCACACAGCGGCGCAGGAAGGCGGGCGGGAACTCGCGCTCGCCGTTGCTGGTGAGGACGACGAAGGGGAAGGCCCGGCAGCGCACCCGGCCGCGCCGCACCGGCACCCGCTGGTCGGCGCCGTCGATCATGACCTCGGCCGTGCGGGACCCCCGGATCAGTTCGGGGATCTCGTACTGGCCCTCCTCCAGCACGTTCAGCAGGTCGTTGGGCAGGTCGAGGTCGCTCTTGTCGATCTCGTCGATGAGCAGGGCGCGCGGGCGGGCGTAGGGGAGGAGGGCGGTGCCGAGGGGGCCCAGCCTCAGATGGTCCTCGATGCCGCCCGCGTCGCCGGTCTTCGCCGCCGGGGTGTGCCGGGCCGCGTACAGGCGGGACAGCGGGTCGTACTGGTAGAGGCCGTCGTGCAGGGTGCTGCGGCTGGTGATGTTCCAGCGCAGGACCGGGCCGAGGCTCAGCTCGCGCGCGACCGCGTACACCAGGGAGGACTTGCCGGTGCCTGGCGGGCCGGTCACCAGGAGCGGGCGCCGCAAGTACAGGGCCGCGTTGACCAGTTGGACCGTCTGCGGGGTGGCCCGGTAGGTCGCGGCGCGATGGGTGCGGTCCGGGGAGACGGCCGACGCGTCGGCGGCCCCGTCCGGGGCGTCGAGCACCGGGCCGCCGTCGAAGGCCCGCCAGGGCGGGGGCGGCGGCAGCCGGTCGATGCCGTCGTGCGGCTCGGTCGTACCGGTGTAGACGGGCCACAGGGGCATGGATCTTCTCTCCATGGGGTTGGGCAGCTCAGACGACGGGTGAGTGCAAGGAGGCGGCGGGCTCGGGGAAGCAGCGCGGGTCGTCCCAGAGCAGCTGGACGTCCTTCGCCCAGTGGCTCTCCGGATCGTCGTCCGCGTCCGCCGACTCCCTCAACTCCATGACGTGACGCGGGAGTTCGATCGGCGGGACATCGGCGACGGAGGCGGCGAGTTCGTCGAGGAACGCGGCCCCGGAGCAGGGACCGTCGTGCCGCAGGTCGGCACAGCCCGTACGCGACCACAGCAGCACCGGCACCGGAGTGTTGAGGCCGACCTCGAAGTGCGGCCTCGCGGTGGACGGCGGGAAGGCGAAGCCCGCCAGGTCGGCCGAGTGGTCGCGCAGCCGTTTGCGCAGGCTCGGCGGCCGCTCCGGGGCACCGCACTCCACGCGGTGCAGCCGCGCCCCGGGACAGGCGTCCAGCTGCTGCCACCGCTTGGCCAGCCGGTGCCGCAGCCGCCCGCTGCGGTGCCGGGACCGGTCCACCACGACCAGCGGATAGGCGCAGCCCAGCGGGGTGGAGTCGTCCTCACCGCACTCCCAGTGCGCCACCGGCTCGTTCAGCCACTCGCGGGGCAGCACGAACGTGATCAGCTCGTCCGCGTCCGGAGCGAGGTGGCTGAACGCCTCGTCGATGCGCTCCTGGACGTACGCCCGTACGGCGGTGCGCGGCAGCCTGCGCGACCCGATGCGCCGCCGGTGCCCGTCGCGGTAGGCGGACACCTCGACGGTGACCTGGTCGACGCCGGCTCCGCTGTGCTCGATCTCGACCAGGATCGGCGACCATGCGTGCGCGGCGGCGGGCCGGGCGGGCGTCGCGTCCAGCAGCTCCTGCAGCCGGTCGGCGAACCGGCCCACCGCCTCCGCGCCCGGCACCTCCCACTGCACATACCCGGCAGCCGCCCCGAGCGAGGCGAACCCGCCCTCCGGCAACGGCGGCCCGAACGGGCCCACGGCATCGACGTACAGCCGGTTCGGATCGCAGTCCACGTCGTGCGCCACCGCCCTGCGCACCAGCGTGTACAACCGCCGTACGGCATCGGGGTGATGGTCGGGAGTGGGCACCCGCTCGCCCAGCTCCGGCCAGTAGCGCGCCATGACCTGGGTGGGCAGCATCCGCCCGACCCGGACGTCCCGCGCGCCCGCGACCGACGCCACCATGCCGACGACCCTGCCGTCCGGGAGGGCCACCGCGGCGCCGCTGAAGCCGGCCGCCAGGGGCTGCCCGTGAGCCGTCACGGCCTCCAGCTGACGCCACTCGTCCGAGACCAGTGCGCCGGGCACGGCCTGGTAGCGGGCGAGCATGCCCTCGTCGTACCCCTTGGGGAAGCCGTATGCGACGAGCGTCGGCGCGGGGTCGCCCAGTTCGGCGCCCGGCGGTGCGAACTGGGCGGGCGCCAGCGGGACTTCGCGGTCCAGTTCGAGGACGGCCAGGTCACCGGGGTCGGCCGCGCCGCCCGACCAGCCGCCGTGGGCGGTCACCGTGGCGGACAGCGGATCGAGCCCTCTGCTGCCGGGGAAGGTCACCGTCACCTCCGACGTGCCGCGCCCGCGCACGACGTGGGCGCAGGTGAGGACACGGCGGGGGGAGATCAGGAAGCCCGCGCCGACCTCGTTCCCGCAGGAGATCCGGGCGTGCCAGGCGGCGCCGCTCATGACTGGCCGGCGGCCTCCGGTGCCGCTGGGGTCGGTCCCAGGGGCTGTCCCGGGGTCTGTCCCGGGGACCAGCTGAGCTTCACCACCAGATGGCCCTCCGCCGACCCCTTGGCGATGACCGCTCCGGACTCGGCGGTCAGCTTCACGCCGAACTCCAGCTCCACCGAGTCCGGCCGCAGCGAGCCGTCCCGGAAGACCCGCAACGCGGACTCGGCCGCCGCCCGGACCCCGTCCAGCGCGCCCTCGAACGTGCGCGCCGCCCGCGCCGGCCCGTCGCCGCGCGACACCAGCCGGGCGCCCGACTCGTCCTCGACACCCTCCACGACCACCATGGCGCCGCCCTCGGTCCGGAACTCCATCAACCCGTCCATGGCGTCGCCCGCTCCCCCGCGATGTATGTGACCTGTGCGAACTCCATTGTTACGGACGGTGCTTGGAGATGTCACCGGATTCCGCCGGGAGTCAGCCGGCCACGCCCCGGATCACCCCCAGCTCCGCCAGGTCCTGCGGCCGGATACGGAGCTGATCCGCTGTCGCCTCGACCTCCTCCGCCGGCCGCTTCAGGATCGCCGCCGCCAACTCCGGTGCGATCACCGAGAAGTAACTGTCCGGTGTGGCCCAGGTGTTGCCGGGCGCGGCCAGCGCCAGCGCGCCGCCCGAGCCGCCCTCGCCGATGAGGAGCGTGGTGATCGGCGTACGGGCGCCGGCCACCGCGACGAACACGTCCGCGATCGCCGCGCCCACCCCCTGCCGCTCCGCCTCGGCGTCATTGGCCGCGCCCGGCGTGTCCACCAGCGTCAGCACGGGAATCCCGAGCCGGTCCGCCAGCCGGATCAGCCGGGCGGCCATACGGTAACCGGCGGGCCGCGTCGCCGTCCCGGCCTGCGCCGCATACGCGACCGTACGACCGTCATGCTCGCCGAACCCACAGAGCATCCCCGCGTCGGTGCCACCGCAACGGTCACCGCTGAGGGCGACGCGGTGGGTGAAGTAGGCGTCCAAGTAGGCCTCGGCGCGCGGGCGTTGAGGCGAGCGGGCGCGCTGGACGGCTTCCCAGGCTGTTGGCGGGAGGTTCGGGGCGTCGTCGGGGGCGTTGCCTGTGACGGCGGGCTGTGCCGCGGTGGCTGTGGCCGAGGCCTCCGCGGTGCCCAGCGTCCGCGGGACCGGTGCCTCCTGTGCCGACGGTCGCGTCAGGAGTTTCAGCCACCGGCCCAGCGTCGCCCGCAGTTGCTCCGGCCGTACGATCGCGTCCGCCGCGCCCGCCGCCACCTGCGCCTCCGCCGTGTACGCGGCGGGATCCGCGTCCGGGGGACGGACCCGGGAGCCCGCGAAGCCGACCTGGGCGCCGGGGAGGGCGAGGACGACATCCGCGCCCGCGCCGAGCGTGGCCCAGCCGCCGCCGGTCGTCGGGTCGCGGAGTACGGCGATCTGGGGCAGGCCCGCCTCGCGGGTGAGGGCGGACTGCCGGGCCACGCGCTGGAGTTGGGTGAGCGCGAACATGCCCTCCTGCATGCGGCTGCCGCCGGTGGCGACGAGCGGGACGACGGGGAGACGGTGAGCGCGGGCGTGAGCGTAGGCGGCCTCTATACGGTCGCCGGTCCGTTCGCCCAACGAGCCGCCCAGGAAACCGAATTCGAAGGCGATCAGCAGCGCGTGCGTGCCCTCGATGCGGGCCGTGCCGCAGACGACGGACTCCTGCTCGCCGGTGCGTTCGGCGGCGCGGGCGCGCGAGGCGTCGTAACCCTGCCAGCCGAGGGGGCCGTCCGGGGCCGACTGCCCCGGCGGGGGCGGGAGTTCGGAGAAGTCGTCGGCGACGAGGGCGATCGTCTCGCGGGCGGTGAGACGGTCAGCCATCGGTGCTCAGCGCCCGCTTCATGATCTTCCCCATGTCGTTGCGGGGCAGGGCGTCGAGGTGACGGACGACGCGGGGCCGCTTGTGCGGGGCCAGGCGACGGGCCACATGATCAGCCAACTCGTCGTCGGCGGGCGGGGATTGAGGATCCGCAGGAACGATCCAGGCGACGATCCGCTCACCCAGATCCGGGTCGGGCTCACCGGTGACCGCGGCCTCCCGCACACCCGGGTGCTCCAGCAGCGCGTTCTCGATCTCGCCCGCCCCGATCTTGTACCCCCCGCTCTTGATCAGGTCGGTGGCCTTGCGACCGACGATCCGGACATAGCCGTCGGGGTCCCGCACCGCCATGTCGCCGGTGCGGAACCAGCCGTCGGCGGTGAACGCGGCGGCCGTCGCGTCCGGCCGGTTGAGATACTCGGTGAACAGGTTCGGTCCGCGCACCTGGATCTCGCCCACGGTCTCGCCGTCGTACGACGTGATGGCCGCCCCGTCCTCCTCGACGAGCCGCAGCTCCACGCCCGGCAGCGGTACGCCCACCGTCCCCGCCCGCGGCTCCCCGTCGGCCCGCACGCTGGTGTTCATCAGCGTCTCCGTCATGCCGTACCGCTCGATCACCCGCCGCCCGGTCGCCGCCGCGATCCGCTCGTGGTCGTGCACGGGCAGCGCGGCCGACCCGGAGACGAGCAGCCGGGCATGGGCGAGAGCCTTCGCCAACTGCGGCTCCTCGGGCAGGGCTTGGGCGATGCGGTGGTACATCGTCGGCACGCCGAACAGCATGGTCGCGCCGTCGTTCAGCTCGCGCGTCACGCCCTCCGTGCTGAACCGGCCGAGGTGGCGGACGGACCCACCGCGCCGCAGCGGGCCGAGGACGCCCAGGACGAGACCGTGCACATGGAACAGGGGGAGGCCGTGGACGAGGATGTCGTCGCCGGTCCACTGCCAGGCGTCGGCGAGCGCGTCGAGGGTGGTGGCGATCGCGCGGCGCGGGAGGACGGCGCCCTTGGGCGGGCCGGTTGTGCCGGAGGTGTAGACGACGAGGGCGGGATCTTCGGGAGAGAGTGAGGTGGCGGGCGTGGTGCCGGTGGCTTGCGGGTTCACGTCGATGCGCCGCAAGTCGCCCAGGGGGGAGGGGAGTTCGGTGCCGGATGCGGTCAGTACGGCCGACGGGGCGCTGTCGGCCAGGATGTGCCCCAGCTCCTTCTCGCCCGACTTCGGGTTCAGCGGTACGACGGCCACCCCGGCCTCCAGCGCCGCCACCACGGCGACGGCCGTCTCCAGCGCCGGGGTCGCCCAGACGGCCACCCGCTCCGCGCCCCGGATTCTCCCGGCCGTCGCGCCGGCCGCGGCGGCGAGCTGCCCGTAGGTCAGGGAGCGGTCGCCGAACCGCAGCGCGGGACGGTCGGTCGGGCCCTCGGTCAGGGCGGGAAAGAGAGAGGACACGCGTCGTACTCCTTAACTCGAACCTGTTGTCACGCTGCAACGGTCACCTTGCGGCGGCGCAGGCCGGTGAGGCCTACCCCCAGCCGGGCACCACCAGCACCAGCCACACCACCGCGGGTACCGCCGCCACCACGATCCCTCCGTACACCATCAGCTGCTTGAAGAATCGCTCGCGGTCGACGTCCGGCGCGGCGGCCAGGACCAGCGCGCCGTTCGTCGAGAACGGGCTGACGTCCACGACCGTCGCCGACACCGCGAACGCCGCCACCATGCCGACCGCGCCCACGTCCCCCTCCGCGAGGAACGGCACCGCCAGCGGAATCAGCGCGCCCATGATCCCCACGGACGACGCGAACGCCGAGACGAGCGCACCGATGTAGCACAGCAGCACGGCGGACAGCAGCGGCACGCCGATGTCGCTGACGCCCTCGCCCGCCCAGGTGATCGTGCCCATCTCCTCCAGCACGCCGACGTACGTGAGCACACCGCAGATCACCAGCACCGTCGGCCACGCGATCTGCCCGACCGCCTTCTTGCTGTCCTCCGGCCAGGCGGCGCTGAGGACCACGGCGAGCGTGATCGCGGTGAGCCCGGCGTCGAGATCGAAGGCGAGCACGGCGACGACGAGGGCGACCAGGGCGACGAGGGTGGTGATGCGGGAGGGGGTGAGGCGGGTGTCGGGGGCTGTGTCGGGGTGGGTGGCTGTGACTGTGGCGGTGGGAGTGGGGGAGGTGCCGGTGCCGTTCGGCTCCGGGCGCGGCTTCCCCGTATCGCCGCTGCCGGAGCCACCGCCTTCCGTCCCTGTCCCTGTCTCCGTCGCCACCGCGCCCTGCGTCCACAGCTTCAGGCCGCCGAAGAGGACGAACACCACGCCCGCGATGACCAGGTTGACGAGGAGCGAGGCGAGGAAGAGGGCGAGTTCGTTGCCGGGGAGCTTCTCGCGCTCCACGATGCCGTTGACGATCGAACCGTAGATGCTGATCGGCGAGAACCCGCCGGCCTGGGCGCCGTGCACCACCATCGCGCCCATCAGCAGCGGGCTGATCCCGTAACGGGAGGCG
Organism: Streptomyces sp. GESEQ-4; assembly: GCF_017948455.1. Lineage (GTDB taxonomy): Bacteria > Actinomycetota > Actinomycetes > Streptomycetales > Streptomycetaceae > Streptomyces. Next base: position 126,514 of record NZ_JAFFSU010000006.1, on the reverse strand, counting down.
AAGCTCAGCGCGACGGGCGCGACGATCGCGACCGCGGCCGGACTGACCGCGCCGATCGCCGTGAGCGCCCCGGTGATCGCGAACATCACCCACGGGATCAGGGCCACCCGCCCCCGTACGAGCCGGATGGCCGCATGCACCAGCCAGTAGGTGGTGCCGTTGGCCCGCGCGATCGCGAACAGATACGTGACGCCGACGAGGACGACGAAGAGGTCGCCGGGGAAGCCGGCGAAGATGCCGTCCGCGTCGAGGTCGGCGACGAGCTCGCCCACCGCGAAGGCGGCGGCGAAGGCGAGCGCGCCCATGTTGATGGAGCGCGTGGTGGCGATGACGAACACCACGACGAGGACGAGGATCGAGATGAGTTCGGATGACATACGGGCTCCCGCCTTTGGGTCCCGGAGCGGTGAGGGATGACTGGCTGGGTGAGTGGACGGCTGGGTGAGTGGACGAGTGGCTGAGCCACTTTGCCTGGTTGGCTGGTTAGCGTGGGCCCGTCTGTCCGACGCGTCAAGGGGTCGCGCAAGAATTGGCTCAGCCACTGCACCAATGAACCACTCGACCACCCAGTGTTACCCTCCCCACGAGAGGGGGACCCTGTGACCGACGCCCTGCGCCCCATGAGCAAGCAGCGCCTCTACGAGCAGGTGCTGGACCGGCTGCGCCAGTACGTCGCCGAGGGTGACCTCAAGGCCGGCGACCGTCTCCCGCCCGAGCGCGACCTCGCCCAGCGCCTCGGCGTCAGCCGCGCCTCGGTGAAGCAGGCCATCGTGGTGCTGGAGGTCCAGGGCCTGGTGGAGGCGCGGCACGGCGGCGGCACGTACCTCGTCCGGGACAGCCTCGACGTGGAGCCCGTGGAGAAGCTGGTCGAGCGTCGCCGGCGTCTCCCCGACGTCCTCGACGCCCGCGAGGCCCTGGAGACGAAACTCGCCGAACTGGCCGCGGAGCGGCGTACGGAGGACGACCTGACCGCGATGCGCCAGGCGCTCGCGCACATGGCCGAGGAGATCGAGCACGGCCGGCCCGGTGTCGACGGTGACCGCCTGTTCCACGCGGCGGTCACGGCGGCCGCGCACAGCAGCATCCTCGCCGAGTTCATGCGCTCCATCTCCGACCAGATCGCCGAGAGCCGCACCGAGTCCCTCCGCCAGCCCGGCCGCCCCACCCGCTCCTACGCCCAGCACGAGGCCATCCTCGACGCGATCACCGACCGCCGCCCCGCAGCCGCCGCCGCGGCGATGCGCCGCCACGTCCGGACGGTCGCGAAGGTACGGCTGCTGGACTGGGACCCGGGGGAGGGGGCGTAGCCGCGAGGCGCCACGGTCTGCGTTCCACGCCTCCCGCCAACCGGCGTTCGCTACGCCTCCAGATACCTCAGCACCGCCAGGATCCGCCGGTTGTAACCGGTGGTGCGCGACAGCTCCAGCTTGTCGAAGATCGCGTTGAGGTTCTTCTCCACCGCGCTCAGCGAGATATGCAGCTGCTGGGCGATCGCCGTGTTGGTGTGCCCCTGGGCCAGGGTTTCGAGAACGCTGCGCTCGCGAGGCGTGAGGCGGGTCAGGAGATCGGCGTTCGTCGTCCGGACCACCAACTGCCGTACCACCTCCGGGTCGATGGCCGCACCCCCGGCCTGAATGCGCTCCAACGCGTCCAGGAACTCCTCTACTTGTGCGACGCGGTCCTTGAGGAGGTAGCCGACTCGTTCCGCGCTGGAGGCCAGGAGCTGGACGGCGTAGTTGCGTTCGATGTGCTGGGACAGCACCATTACGCCGGTCTCCGGCCACCGTTCACGGATCTCCAGCGCGGCACGCAGCCCCTCGTCGGTGTGCGTAGGCGGCATCCGGATGTCGAGAACGACGACGTCGGGCCGCCGTACGGCGATCTCCTCCATCAACGGACCAGCGTCGCCGTACGCGCCCAGGACCTCGTGCCCCTCCTCCACCAGGAGACGGACCAGCCCTTCGCGCAGCAGGGTCGAGTCCTCGGCGATCATCAGGCGCATGGCAGCTCCGCGGTGATGGTGGTGGGTCCCCCTTCGGGGCTGTCGACACGCAGGGCGCCGTCCAGCGCGGCCACCCGGCTGCGCAGCCCGCTCAGCCCGCCGCCCGCCGGATTCGCGCCGCCCTTGCCGTCGTCCTGGACCTGCACGGCGAGCATTCCGCCGCGGAGCCCGACCCGCACGGAGACGGCCGTGGCGCGCGAGTGCTTGGCCGCGTTGGTCACGGACTCCGACACCACGAAGTACGCGGCGGTCGCCACCGGTTGCGGCAACGGCCCACCGACGTCGAACTCCGTCCGTACGGGAATGCCGCACCGCTCGGACACCCCGCCCAGCGCCTCCTCGAGCCCCAGGCTGTCCAGCGCCGAGGGGTACACCCGCCAGCTCACTTCGCGCAGCTCCGCCATCATGTCCTGGGACTCCTGGTGCGCCTGGCGCAGCATGGCGTCCGCCTGCTCGGGACTGCGTCCCCGGCGTGCCCGGCCCAGCAGCATGGCCAGCGCCACCATGCGCTGCTGAATCCCGTCGTGCAGATCCCGCTCGATACGCCGGCGTTCCGCGTCGACGGCCTGCACGACCGCTGCCCGGCTGGCGGCGAGTTCATGGATGCGGCGCTCCAGCAGTTCCCGCTCGGAGGGGCCGAAGTACTCGCGGGCGAGACGCGCGTCCAGGGCGGCGAGCGAGTGGAGCCCCTGGAGATCGAGGAAGAGCAGCACACCACCCAACAGCACCTGCGTCAGCAACTCGTTCCAGCGGACGCTCCCTTGCACCACTCCCGCGACGAGCAGCCCCGCCAGGACGATGCCGGCCCCCAGCAGTGCGATCACGACACCGCACAGCAGACCGGCGTAACTGCGCACCGCCAGATAGCGCAGAACCTTCTCATCGGACGCCTGATAGCGCCCGGGAAAGACATCACCGAAGAAGACGGCCCGCCGCCTCCGCTCCAGGACCATCAGCCGACGGGCTCCGGCCATAAGGACGCCGAGGGCACTGGCGCGGGTGAGTGGCCACAGCAGGAAGGGGCCGAGGGCGGTGCCTACGACGAGGAAATGAAGGGAGTCGAACAGCCCCGTGACGCAGCCGAGTAACGTACCGGCACTTCGACGCGGCCACGAGGCCGACAGGTTCTGGCCGGTGACACCTGCGGAGTCCTGGCCGCTGACACCTGCGGAATCCCCCTGCACGAGCGCCGAGCCTATCCGGTGGGTCATGAAGTACGGCGGTGCTGGGCCCGGTTGCCGCCGCGCAGCCGTACGCTGACGTATGCCGCAAGGGCGACGAACACCAGGATCAGCACACCCTTGGAGAGGGCCCCGACATACCTCTCCACGGACGACCACTGGTCGCCCAGCCAGTAACCGGCCAGTACCAGAACCGAGTTCCAGATCAGGCTGCCCAGCGTCGTCAGCATGACGAACACGGGCAACGGCATACGCTCCACCCCGGCGGGCACGGAGACAAGACTCCGGAAGATCGGCACCATACGGCCGAGGAACACCGCCTTGGTGCCGTGCTTCAGGAACCACCGCTCCGTACGCTCCAGATCGGAAGCCTTCACCAGCGGCAGCTTCGCCCAGATCGCGTGCATCCGTTCACGCCCGAAGAGCATGCCGGTCCAATACAGCACCACGGCCCCCACAACCGACCCGAGCGTGGTCCAGAACAGCGCCGAGACCAGACTCAGCGATCCCTGCCCCGCCGCGAACCCGGTCAGCGGCAGAATCACCTCACTCGGCAGCGGCGGAAAGAGATTCTCCAACGCGATGGCCAGTCCGGCCCCGGGACCCCCCAACGCCTCCACAAGATCGGCAGCCCAGCCGGCGATACCGCCGGTCGGCTGGTCGGTCAGAGCCAAGGACGTGAGCTGCATACGGTCTCCCCGCGGAGGGTCAGGTTCAGTTTCGCCGGGGCAACGACCCCGACCGCCCTCCAACTTAGAAACCGCAGCTCAACGCTGGTATGAGGGTTGCCGTCCGGTCCTGTACGGGTTTCCGCATGACCGACGCTGCGGAAAACCGCACCGGCACAAGGTTGTCGGTCAGGCTTTGAATGAGTGCAGGCTGGCTACGGCGAGGGTTTGCTCCGCGTCGTACGCCTCGAAGGTGCTGATGCGCTGGAAGCCGAGGCGGGTTGTGGCGAGCTTGAGTGAACGCTCGTTGGCTGTCTGGGTCACGACCAGGACCGGCTGGTCGGGCAGTTCGTCGGCGGCGGCGCGCAACGCGGCCGTGGCGGCCTCGAACGCCAGGCCCGCGCCCCAGGCGTCGTGTCGGAGGAGGTAGCCCAGCTCCAGTTCCCCACCGTTCTCGGTGACGTGACCGGGGAGGTCGGGGGAGCGTCGGTCGAGTACGAGCGTTCCGATGAGCCGGTCCGTCGTCTTGTCGGCGATGACGAAGGTGCCGGGCTTGTTGGCCACGTCGGCGATACCGGCCGCATCGAGATACTGCTCGACAGCACTCCGGGGCCTCGGTCCGCCGAGGTACATCCGGACCCGTGGATCGGTCTGAAGCTCGATGATTCCATCGCGGTCGGTGTCATGGGCCTTGCGCAGCCGGAGTCGGTCCGAGGTGATCACCGTGGCGGACAGCGAGGACGAGGAAGTCATGGGACCCATCCTGTCCGAACCCCCCGAACCCCCGCCCTGCATCCTTGTCTTGTCAAGCCAGACAGAGGAAAGACAGCCAATCCCCCGAAACACCCCATATCGCAGCCAGTGATCCGCCACGATGCCCCAATGAACGAACACGGATTCCTGGAGAGCACCAAGCAGTTCGCCCTCTGTCTGTCCGAGCTCCAGAACAGCCTCGACCCCGAGTCGTACGACCTGCTGCTACGCATCCTCAAGGGCACCAACGACGCCCTGGTGCACCGCAACACCAACATCGACATCGCCCTCTCCCCACGCGAACAGGAACTGTTCACCCCGAAGTTCGGCAAGCAGCTCCACCAACTCCTGACGCTCCTGGGCCCGCTCGGCGCGCAGACCTTCGTCGGCTTCGGCGCCGCGGGCCCGGATCCCGGTCAGAGCGCCACCGATCGTGAACGACTCCGCCGCGAGGTAGAGGCGATCGCCAAGGCCAGCGGCCTCGAGCCGTAGCCGTGCGGCTTCTGTCCCGGCCCGAAGTGTCGGGACAGAGCTACGGGGACTCGTCCCACCAGTCAGCGGATCGCTTCATCCATGAGCAGGTAGAGAAGACCCACAAGCGACCCACTGCTCACGACCTCGCGGCGGTCGATCATGCCCCGAACCTCCGCGAGCGGGATCCACTCGATGCGGTCGGACTCGTTCTTCTCGGTCGGCGGACCCGTCCACCCTTGCCTGATCTCTGCGATCAGAGGCTGGAGAAGATGTTGCCGACCAGGCCGACCACGATGCCGATGCCCAACACGATCGGCCCCCGGTACGCCCTGGTCCGGGATGTCTGACCATCGCCCACGACGTATCTCCGCAGCTTCGTGAACTGGTCGTCGATGGTCTTCTCGGAATCTTTCAGGGCGCCTTGGAACTCTTTCCTGAGGCGCTCCCTCGCCGTCTCTTCCCGACGGTCGAGTTCGTCATGCAGACCGCGCTGTGCCGCCTCCAGAGCCTCGATGCGCTGCTCCAGCGTCTGACCGCACCGTCCCAGTGGCCATCATCCTCAAGCCGCCAAGGAGGCCGTGAGCCGACCCGTACACGGTGCGCGGAAGATCCAGATACGACGCCAGACGCCGGCGTGCCGTACGGATGTCTTTGATGGTCCGCCAGATGCCCCAGATCTCCAGGGCGGCGGCGATCACGGCCAGGGTCACAGCGACGGCGGTCATGCCGGGGAGGGTAGGCCCTGCACCCGGGTCATCTCAGCACCTCGATGGCCTTCACGATCAACGCGCGAGCGTCGGCCCCGTACACGGCCATGCCGCGCAGTTGCTCGAACGCCTTCACGTACAGGGCGATCTCCGAGGGCTGGGTGACTTGGACGCGCGCCGAAAGCAGCTCCACCGACACAAGCGCGTCGTCGTACACGTGGAACAACTCCTGTGGCCACATGGCGCGTTCCTCGGTCGCGCTGGGGATGATGCCCAGCGACACCGACGGCAGCGCGCCAGCGGTGAGCAGGTAGCCGAGCTGGGCGGCCATCGCATCGCTGTCGCCCAGTCGGTAGTAGAGGACCGGCTCTTCGATGACCATCACGAAGTGGTGCCCGGGTTCGTGCAGGATCCGGGATCGTTCCAGCCTCGCGGCTACGGCTTCCCCGACGTCGTTGGGGATGTCGCGGAACTCTGTGATCGAGGAGAGCAGGCCCGTCGCGTATCCCTCGGTCTGGAGCAGGCCGGGCACGAGCGTGGGCGAGTAGACGCGGAAGAGCTGCGTGGACCGGAACAAGTGCACGTAGCTGTTCTGGAGTTGCTTGAGGCCAGTGCGCACCTTGCGTCGCCATTCCGTGTACATGGACTCGGCGGTGCGGGACTGGGCGATGATGTCCTCGGCCTGGCCCGCGGCGCCGCACGCCTCGCACCAACGACGGATGTCGTCAGCTGACGGCGGCGTGCGGGCAGCCTCGATCCGGTACGTCTTCGGGTGGCTCCAGCCGCAGCGCGCGGCCAGCTCGGGGCCGGTGATCCCGGCGTCGGCGCGAAGTTCCTTCAGCCGTCCGGCTACTGCTTTTCGGGCGGCCTGCGCCGAGGACGAGGGAGAGATGGGCATGAGCTGGGCGTGCGCCTTCCGTGCTAGCTGATCTTGTACTTGTCGTGCGGGATGGCTCGCTCCCACACCGCTTCGAAGGCGTCGGCGCACAGCTTCACCGCGGCCGGATCATCGCTGATCTCCCCGCCTCCGGACGCGCCTTCGCCGGTGAAGTGGTTCCACCGGATCAGCCGGCCATCGATCAGCCAGAAGTCGTTTCCCGGCAGGGCGATGTCTGAAGCACGGCGGCGAGCAAGCCAGCGCACCTGTTCGCCCGCGGCGACGTTGGTGAACGTGCCGTCGTAGAGGAAGCGGGTGTATTCGCTGACCGGCTCGGACACGATACGGGCCCGGCGGACGACGACGCCGCGGCCCACGGTCTCCTGGATCAGGTCGAGCCACGGACGCCACCAGGACGCCCGGTCCGCGGGGTCGTGACGGAAGCCAGCCCGCCAGTCGGCGAACGGCCCGTTCTCGTAGTCGACGGCGTAGCTGTCGCGCATCTCCAGATGGACGGCCGTGCTCGTTGCCGAGCCGAGCAGTTCAGGAAACGTCGGCACGCTCGACGGCATCGCAGGCCTCCCTGATCATCGGCACCATCCTGGCGGGGATACGGATCACGGCCTCGTGGTCCGGGATCCCCACCGCGTGGCCGGGCACCTCGAACTGCGCACACGCCGCTTCAAGTTCCGGACCCGGCTTCCAGCCTTGGAGTACGAGTTCCTGCTTCTCCTGGTCGACCCACACGGTGGGGCTTTCGCCGTCGCCGGTGTTGGGGTCGATCCCGATGAACCGTAGGTCCACAATCGCCTCCGCTGCTCATGGTGTTCAGGGATGTACACCACGGTCGTGTGGAGCAGTTGGCAGGTCAAGACCGCAAACAAGACGGGTGTACATCCATGCACATTCCTGGAGGTTGCGCAGACTGCACTTCTAGCGTCGGGAGCTACGGAAAGACCCGGCGAGGTGGAGGCCTCCCGGGGCGTGGCCAACGCTGCTGAGGAGCGCCGACATGGCCCAAGCTACAGCCCGCCCACCGGCCGTCGAAGAGTGCGATCAGGCTCCTCCCGACCTGGAAATGATGAGGGAGAACGCGCGCCGTCTCCTCGGCCCCGATGACGGTCCGGAGGCGCTGCCGCCGACAGCCACCGAGGTCGACGCGCTTGCCCTCGTGCTGCGCGGCCACCTGGAGTTGCTCGTCCCGGAGGTGGAGCGGGCCGCGGGGAACCGGCTCAAGAGCGTGCAGTCGTACTGCGCCATGGCCTGCGTCGGTGAGGCGCGCCGGAAGATGGCCGTTACACCGCTCGCCAGGCTCGATGCCGGTGTTGCCCACGCCCGCCGTCTGGCCCGTTCCCTGAACTCGCTGTGCGACCACTTCGAGACGCTGAACGGGCGCCCGTGACGGGGACGCTGCACATCTGCCGTCACTGCGACGAGCCGATCACCGATCCCGACGACTCAGTGCTCGTGGACACGAGCCCGCCAACTCGGGCCCGCCCGCGCTCTGTCGAACCACTGACCCGCCTGCCCTGCACCCTCGAAGGGACGGTCGCCTCCGGCCGGAGGCGACCGTCCACAACAGGAGGACCACGTGACCGTCGCGTTGGAACGTCCCGCCGCAACCCGCACCCGTGACCCGCAAGAGCTGCTGAACTCGGTCGCACCGCACATCACCGAGCTGACCGTCAACGTCTTCGACTCCGGCATGAGCCTGTGGGACCGCGAGGTCGCCCTACTGCTCCGCGACCACACGATGGTCCGCGACATGGCCGAGCGGATCCTCGGCAACGCCGTTATGTACGTCCTCGGCTCCATCGAGAATCCCGACGTGCACCTCGGCGTCGGCAAACTCGTCGACATCGGCGTCCATCAACTCATCCTCGACACACCCGTCTGGTGGGGCATCTGCCGCCTGTACAACGGCGGCCGATTCCAAGCACCACGCCCCGTTCATCGAGCGCCGCCGCGACGGCCTGTGCCTGCGCACCGGCGACTTCCTCAAGAGCCAGGGCTGGGCAATCGACGAGGAACTGTGGGCCATCGACGGCACTGACTGCTCTCCCTGCGACGACAAGGTCCCCGACAGCCACTGACCCCGCTACAGTCGGCCCCCGCCCTCACACATCTCCCCGAGGGTGGGGGCTCCGGCATCCCGACAATCCGAAGGAACGCGCCCGTGCCCGTACCGCACGACATCGCCGCCGAGACCGAACTGTGGGACACCTACGCCGAATCCGCGTTCAAGGACGACGCCCCACCCTCGTTCTGCTGGACGCAGTACGCCGGCCACGGGCCCGGTCCCGAACTCCTCGGTGCCCCGGAGTCCGTCCTGGAGATCGGCTGCGGCACGGGCCGCGCCCTCGCCCACCTCGCACAGCGGGGCGTCAAAGCGACCGGGGTCGACCTGTCGCCGCGCATGGTGCAACTCGCGGGCGAGAAGTGGGCCCCGCTCGGTGTACGGATCCAGCAGGGCGAGATCATCGACTGGCTCGCCGCAGACGAGGGCCGGTACGACGCCGTGTACTCGATCTTCGGCGCGGCATGGTTCACCGACCCATCCCGCCTCTTCCCCCTCGTCCGCGCACACCTGGTCCCGGGCGGCGTCCTCGTGTTCTCACAGCCACCCGCGATCCCCGGGGCCTACGGGCCGCAGGGCATGTACAAGGGAGGCTTCGCGGGCAAGGCGATGTTCACCTACCGGTACAGCTACAAGCCCGCGGTGTGGGAGCGGCATCTGCTCCGTGCTGGGTTCGCCACCGCTGAAGCGACGATTGTGGATGCCCCCGAGGCCGGACACATCGGCACGCTCATCGTCCGGGCCCGCGCCTGAGGCTTTCCGCGGCCCCGGTCCCAGCTCCGCAGTAGGTAACCGCAGAAGCCCGGATCACCACTGCCATGAACGCGCTTCCCAGGCGGTGATGTCGATCCGCCGGCGACGCGCTGGAGCGGTTGTGTCGCCATGTGCGCGCGGGCAGACGTCGCGGGGCAGGGAACCCAGGGTGTCAGGGCCCGCAGAACTCGGTCTCGACCGCCGCGTCCTCCAGTCGCTGTTCGCCCCAGTCGCCGTTGCGGTTCATGGTCATGACGTGCCGGCCGTCCGCCGAGGCGAGCGTTCGGGTCGCGGAGCCGGGGATCATGCCGCCGTGGCCCCAGGCCCAGCAGCCCTCCTTGAGTTTGAAGTGCCGTATGCCGAGGCCGTAGCGGTCCTGCGGACCACCGTGTCCCTTGTCCCCGTCGACGTGGACCGCGTCGAGCAGCTGCCGCTGCTGGGCGGGCGGCAGCAGCTGACCGGCCAGGAGCTTGGACAGGAAGGTGTTCACGTCTGAGACGGTCGAGATCATCTGCCCGGCAGAGAAGGCGACGGTGGGGCTGAACTCGGTGACGTCGCGTACCTTCGCCTCCGGCCCGTCCTCGAACAGCGTGGAGTAGTGCCGCGCGTGGGGCGCGGGCAGTCGGGGCGAGGTGCCCGGCACGATCGTGCCGGGCAGACCGAGCGGCCGGATGACGAGACGCTCGACCGCCTGCGCGTAGGTGCCGCCGGTGGCCTTCTCGATGACCATGCCGGCGACGATGTAGTTGGTGTCGGAATAGTCCCACCTGCCTGGCCTGCCGGGCCTGCTGCCCTGCTCCGGCTGGAAGTTGGGCGGGTGGGCGAGCGCGATGTCCACCAGCTCCTTCGGGGACCACCTGGTGTGGCGGTTCCGGTCGAACTCGTCACCCGCGTACAGGGCGCGGAAGCCGTCGTCCATGTTGTAGTCGAAGATGCCGCTCGTGTGGTTGAGCAGGTGCCGCACGGTGATGTTCCCGGGCCGGTAGCCCTTGCCGCGCACCACCCCGGGCAGCCATTTCTCCACACTGTCGTCCAGCGAAAGCCTGCCCTCGGCTTCGAGCCGGAGCAGCACCGTGGCGGTGAAGGTCTTGGTCACGCTGGCGATACGGAACTTCTCGCTGGTACTCCTCGGTCGCTCGGTGACCAGGTCACCGACACCGGCCCGGCCGTCCCACACGCCGCGCGCGTCTCGTACCCGGGCGATGACGCCGGGAGTGCCTTGCGCGACGATCTCGTTCAGTACGGCCTGGGTCTTCGCGTGTAACCGGGGCGGATCATGGTGGGCTGGCCCGGCCGGTGCGGCGGTGGCAGCGGCGAGCGTTCCCAGGGCGACGGCTGCGACGGCAAGGGCGATGGGGAGTCCACGAGAGGACTGTTGACGGCTCATGGGAAAAGTTGACCAAGGTGCCCCATCCCCATACATCGGGAACATCCCGGAAAGAGGTCGGGGACACGGCCCTAGGGGCTACCGCGCAACCGCCGCCAGGATCGCGTCACTGACCGCCGGCACCGACGTCGGGTGCAGAAACAGGAACAGGTTCGGCTCGACCAGTTCCAGTTCCATCACGCGTGGTTCGCCGTCGGGGCCGTCCACGAGGTCCAGGCGGGCGTAGAGCAGGTCCGTCGCGTCCGGTACGGCGGCCAACGCCTGTTCGGCGACGGCGAGTTCGGACGGACTCGGGGTCCAGGGGGCGAGGTCCGGGTGGGCCACCTTGGGGGCGTCGTATGCCGTGCCTGGTGTGAGCACCGCCCGTTTGCGGCTGGCGTGCAGCAACCCTCCGCCGAAGAACTGCAACGCGCGCTCGCCGGAGACGTCGATGCCGCGCATGTACGGCTGGACCATCGCGGTCAGCCCCTCATCGTGCATCCGCGCAAGATGCCGTACGGCCGTGTCGTGGTCGTCGGCGGTGTACCGGGCGGCATAGCGGGAGCCGGCGCCGGTGGTGGGCTTGAGGACGTACTCGTGGGTGTCGGGGAGGCTGGCCGGCTCCCCGGGGGCTATGTAGCTGGTCGAGACGACCGGCACTCCCGCCCCCGCAAGATCCCCGAGGTACCGCTTGTCCGCGTTCCACCGCACGACCTCGGCCGGGTTCGCCAGCCGTGTCAGGGTCGCGCACTTCTGCGTCCACGCCAGGAATTCGTCCGCCCGCCAGCTGTAGTCCCAGGTGGAGCGGATGACGGCCAGGTCGTACGCGGCCCAGTCGGCCTCGGTGTCGTCCCAATACACCGCCTCCGCCTCGGCCCCGGCCTCGCGCAGCGCCCGCAGCAGCACGGGGAGGTCGGCGTCCTTGCTGGGCTCCGGTCGGGGGTCGTAGGTGACGAGGGCGACTCGGGGCACGGCGGGACTCCATTCTCGTACGGCGTTCCCGCAGGCTAACCGTCACGCCCGCAACCGCGACAACCCATTTGACCTTCACCCTTGGTGAAGCCCCAGCATCGGTGGCGGAACAGGGGGAGCTCACGGATGGATCTGCGAATGGATCTGCTCACGATCGGCGCCTTCTCGAACGCGTCCCGGCTCACGCCCAAAGCACTGCGGCTGTACGACGAACTGGACCTGCTGCGGCCCGCCCACGTCGACCCGGACACCGGCTACCGCTATTACGCGCCCGGCCAGTTGGAGCGGGCCCGGCTGGTGGCGTGGCTGCGGCGGCTGGGGATGCCGTTGGCGCGGATCCGTGCGGTGTGCGGTCTTGAGCGCGCCGCCGCCGCTCGGGAGATCCGTGCCTACTGGGCCGGCGTCGAGGCCGAGACGGCGGTCCGGCGTGACCTCGCCTCGTTCCTCGTCGATCAGCTGTCCGCCGTAGCGGATGGACCGGGCATATCGGAAAGAGGCACCAGCATGCTGGAACTGCGTTACGCCGCCCACTCGGACATCGGACGGGTACGCCCCGCCAACCAGGACACCGCGTACGCGGGCGCGCGGCTGCTCGCCGTGGCCGACGGGTACGGGCCTGCGGGTGCGCCCGCCAGCAGCGCAGCCGTGCAGGCGCTGAAGTTCCTGGACGGGGACGAGGTGCCGGCCGGTAGCGTCCTCGGGCTGCTGGAGGATGCCGTGCAGGGGGCGACCGACGCGGTTCGGGATGTCGCGGCCGACGGCGAGGAGGCCGGTACCACCCTCACCGCCGTGCTGTGGACGGGCTCCCAGCTGGCCCTCGTCCACATCGGCGACAGCCGCGCGTATCTGCTGCGGGACGGCGGCCTCTTCCGGATCACCCACGATCACACCGTCGTCCAGTCGATGATCGACGAGGGCCGGTTGACGCCGGAGGAGGCCGGGTCCCATCCGCAGCGGATGCTCCTGCTCAAGTCCATGGGGAGCGGCCCGCCCGCCGCCCCTGACCTGCGTCTGCACGAGACTCGCGTCGGCGACCGCTACCTCCTCTGCTCGGACGGGCTGTACGGCGTCGTCCCCGAAGACCGCATCCGGCACCTCCTCCTCTCTGTCCCGGACCCGGACACCGCGGTACGAGCCCTGGTCGACGCCGCCAACGACGCTGGCGGCCCGGACAACGTCAGCTGTGTGGTCGCCGACGTCGTCCGGGCCGGGGAGTGGACGGCGGTTCAGGACGAGTAGAAGTCCCGGGGGCGTCCGCGTCGGTCCCTCACCTGGGTGCGTTCTGCGTTTTGTTGCGCGATGCAACAGCTTCGACGGACGATTTCCTCAGCCGGTCTGGCTAGCCGGTCTCACTCACCGGTCTCGCTAACGCGGACTCCGTTGGCGGCGGTGTCGAAGACCTGCCGGTACTTGTGCCATTGCGCGTTCGGCGCGGAGAGATAGACCACGTACTGGGTGCCGTCGGTGCTGGAGAACGCCAGCTCCGCCGCCCGGAACTGCCGTGCCCTGCCGTCGAAGGTGAACTCCCAGTACCCGGCGGGTCGTCCGCGGAAGGTCGTCTCGGCCATCCGCACGCGTTCGTAGCCGGGGTTGTCGCGGGCGGTCTGTTCCTCTTCCGTCTCACGCCAGTGCCGTAGCGGATCGGTGCCCGCGAACTCGATGGCGTTGACCCTGAGCCCGACCAGACCGGACGGGTCGATGAAGGCGACTTCGCCGCCGTCCAGCGTCTTGCGGGTCCAGCCGTCCGGTACGGGTACGGAGAAGCCGCTGCCCGCCTTCTGGAGCTGATATCCGTCGGGCACCGGCGGCGGCAGGGTGGCGCTGGGACTGGGACTGGGACTGGGAGAGGCGGAGGCACCGGACCCGGACGCCTGTGAACTCGGCTCATCGGCAGGGCCCTTGAGCCACCACAGTGCGCCGCCGCCCGCCACAGCGGCGGCGAGCACCACTGCCACCACCGACCGCACCACCGTACGGCTGCGGTTGCCACTGCCCTTCTGTGCGGGAGGCGAGGGGGTGTCGGTCCGTTCCGACCGTGTGGGCGGATCGAGGCGAGCGGTCCGTGTGGCGGTCACATCGCCCAGGCGGCGTTCGACCTCGTGCACGTCCATGCGCTGCCCGGGTTCCTTGACGAGCAGACCCTCGATGACCGGGGCCAGGTCCCCGGCGTTGCGCAAGGGCTCGTACGGATCCGTTGCGATGGCGTACGCGGTCTCGATCGGGGTGTCGCGGGCGAACGGGTGCTGCCCCTCGACCACCTGGTACAGCGTCGCCCCCAGGGCCCACAGGTCGCTGGCGGGACCGGGCTCGGCGCCCCGGAGGCGTTCGGGCGACAGATAGCGGATGGAGCCGATCAGCTCACCGGGCTTGGTGAGGGAGGACGTTCCCGACTCCATGGCGATCCCGAAGTCGGTGAGGACGATCCGACCGCCGGCACCGAGCAGCACGTTGGCGGGTTTGACGTCCCGGTGCACGACCCCGGCGTCGTGGGCGGCGCGCAGGGCGGCGGCCATCGCCAGCCCGATCCGGGCCGCCTCCTCGGGAGGCAGCGCGCCCCGCCGCTTCAGCACGTCACTGAGCGTCGCCGACGGTATGTACTCCATGACGATGCACGGCAGGCCCTCGTCATCGACGACGTCATGCACCACGATCACGTTGGGGTGCGCGATCCGGGCGGCGCTCCGGGCCTCGCGGCGGGTGCGCTCATGGAGCGTGCGGACCTCGTCGTCGTGCAGGTGCGGCGGGATGTGCAGCTTCTTCACGGCGACATGACGGCCGAGCAGCTTGTCCTCGGCCCGCCACACGGTACCCATACCGCCACTGCCCACCCGCTCCACCAACAGGTAACGGCCGGCGACGAGTCGCCCAAGATCGGACACCGAGATCGTCACCTTCTCCGCTTCCCGTTCGTGAACAGTCGGGGTCGACGAGGCACGATAACCCATACGAGCGTACGGGCCTGCCAACCGTTCGTCGATCACGTGGACGGGTGGGGCGCAGGTGGGGCTACCCCCAGCTTCGAGGGTCCGGGCTGCCGGATGGGCCCGCGGTGGGCCGGTCCGTAGCGTCTGATCCGTGTTGACGACGATGCGGAAGCAGTGGGGCCGGCTGGTCCGGCCGAGGGTGGTGCTGGTCGCGGCCGGTGTCGGTGCGGCGGTCGTGGGGGCCATGGTGCTCGGCTCGGGAGCGTGGGCGCAGGGCGATGACAGCGACTCGGCGAGGGGCACGCGGTTGCAGCGGGACGCGGATGCGGTGGTGGGTACGGGCGCCTCCGGTCTGGTCGTGCAGGCGCGGGACGCCGGCGGGCGTCATCGCGAGGCGAGGGCGGGTGTCCGGGATCTGGAGCGGGGCGGGCGGGTGCCCTTCGACGCGTACTACCGGATCGGCAGCGACACCAAGACCTTCGTGGCCGTGGCCGCGCTTCAGCTGGTGGCCGAGGGCGAGTTGGCTCTCGACGACACCGTGGAGCAGTGGCTGCCCGGGGTGGTGACCGGCCATGGCAACGACGGGAGCCGGGTCACCATCCGCAACCTGCTCCAGCACACCAGCGGCCTGCCCAACTACACGGACATCCTGTTCAGCGATCCCAAGGAACTGACGCCCGAGAACTATCGCGCGAAGCGCTTCACGGCGCGCACCCCCGCAGAACAGGTCGCGTTGGCCATGACACGCGCTCCGGGCTGGTTGCCGGACGCCGGGGATCCCGGCTCCGAGACCCGGTGGGCCTACTCCAACACCAACTACGTCCTGATCGGCATGATCATCGAGCGGGCCACCGGGCATCCCTGGGAGCAGGAGATCCACGAGCGGATCATCGAGCCGCTCGGCCTGCGCCACACCCTGACGCTGGGCACCTCCGCCTACGTCCCCCAGCCCACCGCCATCGCCTACCTCCAGTTCCCCGGCCGCGACGACCTCACCGACACCACGCTCCAGGTCGACGGCGGCGCGGACGGCGGCATCGTCAGCACGACCACCGACATGAACACGTTCCTCCGCGCCCTGATGGACGGCACGTTGCTCCCGCCGAAGCAGCTGGCGCAGATGCGCACCACCGTGCCGGCCCCCGACTTCGCCGGCGGCGCCAAGGCCCGCTACGGGCTCGGCATCGCCTGGCGCCCCGTCGACGGCTGCGACACCGGCGTCTGGTACCACGGCGGCACGTCCTTCGGCACGGTCTCCGAGGCCGCCGTCACGCCGGACGGCGAGGTCTCGGCCGCCGCGGCCGTGTTCACCACGCGCTTCGGTGATCAGAAGCGGTCGGCGGAGCAGGAGAAGGCGACCTACGGGATGGTCGAGCGCGCGGTGTGCGGAGGACGCGGTTAGGGCGCGTATCGAGTCGTGATCAATGGGTGGTCCGGGTGAGGACTTTTATCCAGGTCATCGAGGCGCGTAGGAGCAGGCCGGCGAGGTAACTGCTGGGCTCCGATCGCCTCTGAGCAGCCCCCGACCCAACCCGGAAATGCCCCTCACAGGGGCACACAACCGCTGTTTCCACGAGGAGGATTCATGCCGTTAAGGGGTAGATCCGCACTGCGGCGCATCGCTGTGCAGGGCACGACCATGGCCGTGGGAGCCGCCATGGCCGTCATCACCGGCCTCGCCGCCGCTCCCGCGATCCACGCGTCGCCGTCTGCCACCGGGGTCCTGCGATGGGCACCGTGCGGCGACCCGGAGAAGCCGGGAGCCGAGTGCGCCACTTTTTCGGTGCCCGTCGACTGGGCCCGCCCGGACGGGCCGAGACTCGACCTGGCTGTGGCCCGCCGCACGGCCACCGACCCCGGCGCACGCGTCGGCTCGATGGTGTTCGGCCCCGGCGGGCCGGGCGACTCGGGTGTGGAGATGGTGGTGGACCGTATCAGCCGGTTCAGCCCCGAGGTCCGCCGCAGGTTCGACATCGTCAGCTTCGACCCGCGTGGCGTGGGCGACAGCAACCCGGTGACATGCTCCGGCGACCTGCTTGCCGAGCGGCCGTCACCGGAGCTGAAGAACCAGGCGGATTTCGACGTCACCGTGGCGTACAACACGCGGCTCCGTGCCGACTGCCGGGCTCGCACCGGCCCGGTGTTCGACCACCTTGACACCGCCCAGACCGTCCGGGACTTGGACGCCCTCCGAGCCGCCCTCGGCGAGCGGAAACTGACCTTCCACGGCAGCTCCTACGGCACGCTGCTCGGGGCGCAGTACGCCGAGACCTACCCGCGCCGCGTTCGCGCGATGGTGCTGGAGAGCGTCATGGACCACAGCGTCCCGACCACCCGTGCCTTCCTGCGGTCCGAGGCGGTCACGGCAGAGGATTCCTTCCAGGAGTTCGTGAAGTGGTGCGACGGTGCAGCGGACTGCGCGCTGCACGGCCGCAACGTCCGCGCCGTCTGGCAGGGCCTGTTGGCCCGGGCCGGACGCGGCGAACTGGAGGACCCGGCGAAGCCGGGCACTTCGCTGTCGTCTTCGGATCTGGTCAACAAGATCGCGTTCCGAAAGTTCTACGGGGCCGACTACGCGGGCCTGGCCACGGCGATCGCGGGGATGGAGGCGAGTAGGCCGCTGCCCGCGTCGCCCACCTCGGTAGCCCCGCTGCCTCCGGCCACGCCGGTCTTCTGTTCGGACTGGCATCTGCCAGTGCGCGACTACCGGGAGTACGCCTCGCTCGACGCCATGATGAACAGGACGGCGCCTGACCTGCCTCACCTGCTGCCGATCCACATGGCAGCGGCGTGTCTGGGCCTGCCGACCGCCAACCCACAGCACCCCCTGGATGCACACGGTGCCCCTCCGATTCTGGTGTCCAACGCACTGCACGACCCTGCCACCGGCTACCAGTGGGCGGTCTCGGTGGCCCGGCAACTCGGCCGCAGCGGCGTGCTCCTCACCTACGAGGGCCACGGCCACGGCAGCGTCACCAGCGGCCCGTGTATGGAGGACGCCGTGGACAGCTACCTCACCGACCTGGCAGTCCCACCACGGGGCACCAGCTGCCCCGCCGTGCCGTTCTGACAATTCCTGGTTCGGCGGGGGTTCTATGGCATGACGTACGTCGTCGTCATTCGCCGACCGCCACCCGCTGCAACAACCCCCACGTGAACTCCGCGACCACCTCCCGCGACCTCCCCTCCCCATCCGGCGCCCTGAACGCCAGCCCCCACCGAGTCGGGGCCGAACCCTCCAGTGGGCGGGCCGGGGGGAAGGCTCGGGCTGCCTCGTCGACCGTGCAGGACCAGGGGGTGAGGTCGGCCAAAGACCGCAGCTCGGGGCCCTCGGTACCCGGCGCGCGGACCAGCCACTCGTTCCATACCGCGCCGTTCGGGGCGGTGAGGACTTCGAAGCGCAGGTCGGGCCAGAGGGGGAGGGGCCATTGCCAGGCCTCGCACTTCAGGTCGCCGATCGTGCGGGGCACGGTGGACTCGGGGGTGCCCAGGATCGAGCGGTAGCGGGAGGCTGCAGCGCGAGATCGCGGGGAGTGGAGCATTGCCTGCCAGCGCTTGTTCGCCTCGCGCATGTCCGCGATGGAGGCGCCGAGTTCAGCTCGCGCGTCCGCCACCAGGTCCGGGTTGTGGTCGGCCATGCGGCGCAGCAGGACCAGTTGGAAGTCGAGGGGAGTGAAGGGGCCTTGGGGGCGTGTTGCGGACGGCATGCCTCCCATCGTCGCTCACCTCGGCGCTCATCTCGTCGCTCACCACTCTTCCTCCCGGACGGCGGCCGTCCGGGAGGAAGAGGACGGAGTTGACGTAGCGGGGGCGGTGGCGGAAGGGGAGGACTCGGGGGAGCAGGCCCTGGGTTACGACGTGGGCGGCCTCCGCTTGGTGCGCCTCCAGGGGGAAGGAAGCGAGCGGGACCCAGGTGTCGCCGGGCAGGACCCAGCCGTCGTAGCGGAGTAGGGAGAGGTACGTGACTACTCGGGCGATTGGCTGGATGCGGGACTCCAGCTCGACGAACAGAGCCGGGCGGTCGCGGGACAGGATGCCTGTCGCGCCGCGCAGCACCGCCAGTTCGCTGCCGTCCACGTCGATCTTGATGAAGTCGACGTTCCGGAGCCCCAGGTCGTCCAGGGCTACGCAGCCGACGTCCAGCGCGCGGCTGTGGATGTCTCGGCGGACCAGGGAGGACACGCCCCTGTCGCCCGGGTCGTCCGCCGGGAGCCAGAGGCGGGCCATGCCGGGGCCGTCGGAGGCGGCGGCGCGGATCACGCGGACGTTGGGTGGGGACGTGGCGGAGAGGAGGCGTGCCAGGTGGGGGACCGGTTCTACGGTCACCACCTCGCGGGCTCGCTTCGCCAGGCGGCGTGTCCAGGGGCCGTACCAGCCGCCGATGTCCACCGCTGTGCCGCAGTTGGGCGGGCACAGCTCGCCGAGCCGGGCCAGCTCCGGTTCGAAGCGGGGGTAGACGGCCCGGGCGGCTGCCGCGACCAGTCGGGTCGGGAGCAGGGGTGCCAGGCGGGCCGCGAGGGTTCGCGGGGGCTTGGTCATGGGGTCATCCGTTTGAGGAGTTCCTCGTGTTCGTCGTCCGTGACCTGCTCCCCGGACGAGGGCAGCAGCTGCGGGATGCCGTCGACGATCGGGTAGCGGCGGCGCAGGCGTGGGTTGTAGAGCACCTCCTCGTCATCGGCCGTGAACAGGTGCAGCGGGCCCTTGTCGAGCGGGCACGCCAGGATCTGGAGCAGGGGGTCTTCGGGTTTCACGGTGGTGTCAACTCCTTGGCACCGAGGGAGGGTTGGGGCGCTGCCTGCCGGTCGTGCTTGGGCATGGTCAGCAGTACGGTGATCGCCAGCGCCGTGCCCGCGAGCCGCAGCGCCAGCCGCAACGGCTCCTGTGGCAGCGCCTCGCCGAACGACAGCGTGCCGAGCACCGCCGTATAGAGGCAGGTCACCGTCGTACACACCGGCACGATCAGCGAGGCCCGGCAGCGTTGCAGCGCCGCCTGCGACATGACCAGCCCGAACGCGCCGGTGAACAGCAGGAGATACGGATACGGGGAGCGGAGGAGGTCGAGCAGCGCCTCGCCGATTCCGCTTGCCGTGAGGTCCGTGAGGTAGTTGGAGACGCCTTTGATCGCCAGCGAGCTGACGCCGTACAGCACGCCCACCGCCACGCCGTATTCGACGCCGGTCGTCGGCAGCCGGTGCCGGTGGCGGGCGCGGCGCTCGGCGGAGCCGTACAGCCAGACGCCCGCGCCGAGCGACGGTACGCAGACCAGCAGGATCAGGGGGTACGGCGCCTCGCCGCCCACGGTGTCCGCGTCCTCCCGCAGCGACAGCACGACCATCAGCAGCGCGGCGAGGATCGCGCCGAGGGCGTACCGCTCGCGGCCGGTGGTCTCCTCGCCGAGGAGCCGGGCCGACAGCAGCACCAGCAGGACCAGGCCGGAGACGAAGATGCCCTGCGCGGCGGCGATCGGGAGCGTGCGGTAGACGACCAGTTGGGCGGCGAATCCGGCGGCCAACGACAGCGATCCGCCTATCCACAGCGGGCTGCCCAGGACCAGTCTCAGGAGCTTCGCCGGTTCGCGCACGGTCACCTGGGGCAGGGCCGCGAGCGCCCGTTTCTCCAGGACGAAACCGGTGCTGTACAGGACGTTCGCCAGCAACGCCGCGGCTACTCCCCACCACATCGGCTACGTCCTTCGCGCGTGCAGGAGGAGGATCGAGGCGAGTGGCGCTCTGGAGCAGGCGAGACGGTCGAGCGGGCGCAGGGGACGCGGTACGCCGTGGAAGGGGGCCCCTTTGAGTCGTACGACTTCGAAGCCTGCCGCGGTGACGTACTCGCGGAGGGCGCGGGCCGTGTAGAGCCGCAGATGTCCTACGACTTCCCGTCCCGGCCGGCCGTGGATCGCGCGCAGGCTGACCTCCGAGAAGACGGGCTGCACGCCCGCGAGGAGGAGGGCGCGGTTGTACCAGGCGGCCAGGTTCGGGGTGGACAGCATCAGATGGCCGCCCGGGCGCAGCACCCGGCGGATCTCGTCGAGGGCGGCGTCCGGGTCCACGAGGTGCTCGATCACTTCGCTGAACAGCACGGCGTCCGCTGAACTGTCCCTGAAGGGGAGGGAGTTGAGCTCGGCTCGGAGGGTGTACGGGATTCTGGTGTGCGCGCGTTTCAGGGCGTCCTGGGACCAGTCGACGCCGATGATGCGGTGGCCGGGGAGGAGAGGTGCGGTGGTGGCGGCTGCCGTGCCGTCGCCACAGCCGATGTCGAGGATCGTGCGGGTGTGGCCGGACGGGCCGGTCGACGGGCCCAGGGCGGTGGCCAGGAGGTGGGCCTGGCGGAGGGTGCGGGGGGTGCCGGAGGCTACGGGGACCGCCGGGTTCTCGTAGAAGTCGCGGAGTTCCGTGCGGGGTGGGGTGGTGGTCGTGGACGTTGTCGTCATGGGGCCACCTCCGTGGTGTGCAGATAGTGCTCGAACAGGTCACGCAGGTGCGCGCCGTCGCCGTGGCTGAGCAGGGCTCGGGACCAGCGCAGGGCCAGGTGCAGGCGGCCGGCCGTGGAGGCGGTGGTGACGGTGAGGCCGCGGGGCATTCTCGCGGGGGCCGAGAACCAGACGGCGTGCGCGCGGCCTGCCTCCTCGCCGAAGTCCAGGGGGTACGGGACGCGGCCGATGTTGCTGAGGAGCGTCGTCGAGGTCCAGGGGGCGGCTGCTCGGCGGAGGGTTCTGGTGAGGGCGGCTCGCCAGGACACGGGGGTGATGGGGGCGGTGAGGAGGGTGGCTCCGTGGCCGAGTTGGGGGCGGGGGAGGGACTTGAGGGCGCGGGTTCGGAGTGCCGTACGGCTGAGGAGTGCGGGCATGTCCGCCGGGTTCAACTCGGCTGGCGTGAAGGGGACTTCTACCAGGCGGGTGCCGTTGCCTATCGGCATCGTCGTGTCCCTGGGGCGGTCGTCCACGGGCATCGTGATGCGGAGGGGGCGGGGGTGTTCGCCGTGTTCTCTGTTCCAGTGGGTGATCATCAGGGCTGTGGTGACCATGAGCTGGTCGTTCACCGTGTAGGGGGAGCCTTTGGGGCGGGGGGGGAGGGGGAGTTCGGTGACGAGCATGCCGTTGCCGGGGGAGGGTTCGGGGGTGCCGGGGGCTACTCGGGCGGGGGGTGACCAGTTGGAGGGGGTCTCTTCGGGGTGGGGTGGGGGTTGCGTCGGGCGGGTGGGGGAGGCTGCGGGGGAGTTGTCACGGCCGCTGTACAGCTCGGCGGCGGTGGCGAGGACGCGGAGGCAGGCGGGGCCGTCCAGGGCGGTGTGGTTGATGGTCAGGAACAGGACCGTGCCTTTGCTGTGACCGGCGTTGCTGGTGCCGGGCGTGGGTGTCGCTTGCCGGCGCTGGCCGGGTGCCGCTGCGCCCACCCGTGCCGCCCCAGCGGCACGACTGCCCGCAGCGGCGGCGGATGCAGTAGCGGCAGCGGCGGCGGGTGTGGCAGCGGCGGGTGCACCAGCGTCAGCAGCCGTTGCGTCGGCGCCGCTGCTGGGGTGGGCGTCGCCCTGGCCCGCACGGCTGCTCGCACCCGCGGGGCCCGCACCGCTGCCCGCAGCGGCGGCGGATGCAGCCGCCGCCGCTTCCCCCACCGCATCCGTCGCCTCACTCCCCTCCACCGCCCCCGCCCCCTCCACCACCTCCAGCCGTATCGGCGGCGAAGCCGTCAGCGGCGGGGCCTCCACCAGCGCACGCGTCCGTGCGCCTCGCAGTGCGTCCGGGCCCGGCGGCAGGAACGTCACGACCTCCACATCCGGGTCCGCCGTCAGTTCCCACTCGTACCGGCGTCGGTACCACCGACCCGCCGCCTCCCGCATGAGGATGCGGGGGTGGCGGCGGAGGGCCTCGTGGAAGGCGGAGCGGAGGCGGTCGCGGTCCAGGTGGCCCGGTAGGTGGACCTCGATGTGGACCGTTTCCGGTTCCTCCTCCTGGAGGCAGTGGCGGGCGATCTCGTCCACCACGGGGAACGGGATGCGCTCGGGAGGCCGTACGGGGCCTTCGGCGCGGTGCTCCAGCGTCGTCATGCGCGGTCCCCCCTCAGGTCCGCCTCGGGTGGTGTCGCCCTGAGCCTCGGCTTGCGGAACGCGAAGCGCACGGTGGGCGGGTCGGGCGGCGGGGCGCCGGGGCCCCGTGCCGAGACGGTCGGGCCGGAGTCCGGGCGGGCAGGCGGCGGGGGCTCGGCGCCGAGAGGGCTCGCGCCCCGCTCCCGTTGCGGCAACTGCTGCGTCGGGGCTTCCGACGTGGGAGGCGGCCCCGCGGCCGATGGCGGCACCGCCGTCAAGTCCCGCTCCCGCACGCTCACCAACCCCGCGAACAACCCGATCAGCGCCAGGAGTTGAGCCGCCGGACCGAAGGCCCCCTCCTCCGCGCCCGCCGGCTCCCCGGCTCCCACCGCCGCCGCGATCCCCGCCCCCGCGAGCGCGACGAACGCGATCGGTACGAGCAGTGCGTGCCGTCGGTGAGCCAGCAGCGCCAGCGCCGGTACCAGCAGCGCGAACCACCCGGCGATCACCGCGCCCACCAGCGTCAGCGCCACCGTCCCCAGCCACAGACCCGGCGGCGGGGGCACCGGCTGCGGCTCGTCGGAGTTCGGGGAGCGACGGCGCCACAACACCAGCCCCACCAGGGCCGCCACCGCCACACCCCCGCCGATCAGCGCGGCGTCGTACGTCGTCGCGGGTTCGTACGACAGCTTGACCGTGCCGCCCGCCCCGGCCGGGATCCGCCAGCCCTGCTGCCAGCCGTCGAGGCGGACCGGGGACAACTCGTCGCCGTTCAGGGTGGCTTTCCAGCCGTCGTTGTAGTTCTGGTACGTCGTCAGGTACGTGGCCGCGCCCGACCCGACCGTCACCTGGCGCTGGTCGCCGAGCCAGTCACGGATCTGGAGGTCGCGGTCCGCGGACGTGGGCTCGGCGAGCGTCCCGCCGCGCGTGAGGGTGACATCGGTGAGCGCCAGCGGCCCGGCGTCCCCGCCCTCGACCCGGTGCTGGCCGGAGGTCAGGTCCAACTCTGCGTTCGCACGCCCCTCCTGACAGAGCGTCACCTGTACAGGTCGCCGTTCCGTCAGGTCCCGTACCGTCCCCCGCACACTCGTCTCGTACAGCTCCCCGTCCACCGCCATCACCGGCCCCTGCCCGCACGGCAGCGAGAAGGTGCGCGTGGCCGCCGGCTGGGGTGTGCGGTAGGCGTCGAGGGCTGGGACGTACGCCTCCGTGAGGCCCACCGGCAGTCGCAGGTCCTCGTCGACGACCGGGTTGTGGAGGGTCAGCGGGGCCGTCGCCGTGACGGTGATGTCGAGGCGGTCCGTGGTGATCGGCGGGAAGCGGACCCAGCCGTTCTCGTCGACGCCGGCGAGGGCGGCTCCGGCCGGGGAGCTGATCTGCACCTCGGTGGGTCGGGTGGAGAGGCCGCCCGCGGGGGCCAGGACCAGTTCGCCGACCGGCTGTGCGCCGTCCCAGCGGAGGTGGATGGTGGGGCGGTCGCCCGCGATCCACGCCGTGGTCAGGTCACCGTCGGTGAGGTTGCGCGCCGCCAGGCCCGCGCCGAGCCGTGCCGTGGAGTCGGCGGTGGCGACGATGCGGCTCTGCTGGTCGGGGGCGACGTCGTACAGCAGCCGGTCGAGTTCCGCGCCGGGTACCGGCACCGCGCTCGCCGTCACCTCGTACGTCCCTGCCGTGCCCGTGGAGAAGCGGCGGTGCAGGCCCGCCTCCGTGCCGGTCGCGGAGAGGCCGGTCGGGTCGGCCGTGCGGTGCAGCGAGACGATCTCGGCTGCGGAACCGGCCTCCCGCGCGTCCGTCGGCAGTCGCAGCATGCGCGTGACCTGCACGTCAGGCAGCGAGATCTCGGAGAAGCCCGCGCCCGTCAGACCCGTGTGCCGCGCCACCGAGTCGACGATCGTCAGCCGCATCCAACTCGTCTCACCCGAGGGTGCCTTGATGCTCTGCGCCGTCCCGTCCGGGCGCAGGACGCTGGTCCGCGCCCCCTTCTCCGTCTCCACCCGCACCCGCGTCGCCGCCGACCGCACACTCTCCTGCGGCAACGGCGACACCCTGAACGACGACGGCATGTCGTACGCCTCGCTGAACCCGATCCGCAGCCACTGCCCGTCCGCCGAGCCCGCCGAGCCCTCGGCCCACGCGGTGTCCGGGTTGCCGTCGAAGGCGTTCACCGGGTCGTACTGCGGGAGGTGGAAGAGCCAGTTGCCGTACGAGGAGGCCGTGACCGAGCGGGCGCCGCGCAGTTCGGCGACCGTCTGATGGCCGAGGCCCTCGGTCGGCAGGATCTGGTGGGGTTTCCCGCCGGCGTCCTGGGCGGCGTCCGGCGCGTTGCGTTCGTCGCGGGTGTACGTGTACGACGTGTTGGCGTTGACCAGCCCGAACCGGGTGTCCGCGCGACGCAGTCCGTCGCCCACCACCTGGACGGGTGGCGTGCCGAGCCCGGGGTGGTTGTCCCCGGTCAACACCGTGGCCCGGCCCCGGAGTTCGGTCGCCAGCGGCAGTAGCGCCTCCGGGCCGCCGGAGACCACGGCCGTGTCGGACACCGGCAGGAGCGAAGCCTGGCCGGGACGTGGTACCCCCTCGTTCCCCGGCGGCTGGTAGATCTCCACCGCCCGCTGCCTCGGATAGATGCCCTCGATCTCCAGCGGGGTGCCCTCGGCGATCCGGCCGCCCGTCATGACCGGACCCAGGCCCTTCACCCGCTCGTACCCGGACTGCTCCAGGGTGCGCTTGACCGTCGTGGTCGGTACGTGGCCGATCTGGTCGGGGTCGAGGTCGTTGCGGACGACGACGTAATGGATGCCGGCCCGGCTCAAGTAGTCCGCGAGGCCCGGGACTTCAGCGCCCGACATCAGCGCCTGCTCCACGGCGTCCATCGCGCGCCGGTTGCCGGGCGTGCCCATGGGCACGTAATCCCGTTGCGCCCAGCGCGACTCGGCCACCACGTCCAGCGGCTGGTCGATCGTCGACCCCCAGGTGTAGATGCCGTGCGCGGTCGCCGGGACCACCAGGGCGCGCGAATCCGGCGAGTACTCCTCCAGCCAATCCGCCGTCGCCGTCCAGTACTTGGGGATCTCCTGGAAGGACCCCGGGTTCAGGATCGACCCGTTGAGATACGGCCACATCAGCCCCGGCAGCACCAGCACCGCCGCGATCAGCGGCGCGAGACGACGGCCCCGGACCGGGCGGGCGCCGCGCTGCTCGGTGGCCACGCCCACCAGATGGGCCAGGCCCAGGACGAGCGCGAGGGCGAGGCCCGGCAGGAACTTGTAGATGTTGCGGAAGGGGGCCAGAGAGCCGTTCAGCCAGTCCTGCACCACCCCGTGGAAGGGCGCCCCGAACGCCCCGCCGTACCCGGCGAGCACGATCAGCGCCACCGTCAGCACGGTCAGCACCAGCCAGCGCCGCTCCGGCAGGTCACGCCGGGCCAGTCCCGCGAGCCCGAGCCCGGCGGCCAGCGTCGAGCAGACGACCACGACGACCGAGGACACGACGGTCCACCCGGCGGGCAGCCACGCCTCACCGAAGTGCAGATAGGCGACCCAGTTCCCGGCGCCGCGCAGTGCCTCCGTCGCCGCCATCGTGTCCGTCGTGGTCTGCGAAGTCTCCACGTACGGAAGGAAGTTCTCGCCGTAGAAGCCGAGCAGCAGCAGCGGGATCCACCACCAGGCGGTCGCCAGGATCACGCCGGGCACCCACCAGGCGATCAGCTTGCGCTGCCGTGGTCCGGGCGGTCGGGACAGCAGATACAGGCCGACCGGCAACAGGGACGCCAGCGTCGCCGCCGCGTTGACCCCGCCCATGAACGGCACGATCAGCGCGGAGCGGAGGGCGGCGACCCGGGCGGCGTACCGCTCGTTCGTCAGCGGCAGCAGCACCCACGGCAGGAACGCACCGGGCAGCGCCGCCGCCGACGTAGAGCCGACGACGATCGTGAAGGTCGGCCACAGCGCATACGCCACCGCCCCCACCAGCCGGGACCCGCCGCTGCCGATCCCCAGCCGCTCGGCCAGCCGCAGCGCGCCCCAGAAGGCGACGGACACGATCAGCGACAGCCACAGCCGTTCCGCCAGCCACACCGGCAACTGGATCAGATCGCACAGCCAGTAGTACGGCAGCATCGGCCACAGGTAGCCGACGTACTGGTCAGAGATCCCGCCGAAGGAGCCCCGGTCGTGCCACAAGTGGCCCAGGTCGGCGAGGAACTGACCGGGGTCGACGGTGACGCCCAGCTTCGTGTCGAAGGTCTGCCGCCCGGGTTGCACCGCGAGCAGCAGCACGAAGACCACGGCCCAGAACCCCAGCAGCCAGCGCCGCGACCGGGGGCCGTGCGGCGGGCCCGACGCGGTCGTGGTGGTGGGGACGGCTGCCGGGGGAGGAGCCTGGACCGTGGTCGTCATGGAGGACACCGCCGGAGGACGAGGAGGAGATTCCAGGTGGCCACCTCACGGATGCCCGGCGCCTTGACGACGGTCTCCGCGAGGAAGGGCCAGTAGCGGGAACGCGCCGAGACGACCGTGACGTCGTCCCGGGCACGCACCTGCCGCAGGGTCGGACCGATGTGCACGGCGAACAGGTTCTC
Source organism: Streptomyces sp. GESEQ-4 (assembly GCF_017948455.1). Classification (GTDB taxonomy): domain Bacteria; phylum Actinomycetota; class Actinomycetes; order Streptomycetales; family Streptomycetaceae; genus Streptomyces. Next base: position 99,159 of record NZ_JAFFSU010000006.1, on the reverse strand, counting down.
GCCGAGGGTGTGCTTCGCGGGCTTCCCGGTACGGCGCCGATAGCGGGCCCGGGCCCACTCCGCACCGAAGTAGTGCCAGGGCGCCCACTCGTGACCGCCCCACGGGGACAGCCAGTTGGTGAACGAGACATAGATCAGCCCACCGGGCCGGGTCACCCGCACCAGCTCGCTCAGGAACGTCTGCGGATCGTCGACATGCTCGAGCACATTGGACGAGAAAGCGACGTCGGCGACCGAGTCGTACAGGGGAAGCAGATACCCGTCCGCGATCACGGCCGAGTCGGGAGGCTTCTGTCCCAACTCCCGTACATCGGGCTCGAAGAGAAACGCGTGCGCACCACGCCGCCGAAACTCCTCGGTGAAGTACCCGCTGCCGCCACCGACATCGACGACGGTACGCCCGACGACGGGACCGCCGTAGGCCTCGACCTGATCGACGGCATCCCGGGCGAGGAGCGAGTAGCAGGCGTCGGGATCGTCCTGCTCGTGCAGAAACGCACGGAAGAGGGCAAAGGACCGCCGAAGAGACGGATCCTTCATATGCCGACGAGCTGGGGCGCCCCGATAGGGGCGCGGGGAACTGCGCGACAAGCCACGCACGACCCGCAGTCGCAAACCGGCCTCACCGTCACGGCGATTAGGCGTCACGGCACCCAACCCCGCACCGCCTCGGAGGCCACCGCCCGGAACTGCCGAACCGTCCGATCCCAGCGATAGCGTGCCGCCCGGTCCCGCGCCGCCTTCCCCATCAGCTCCCGCCGATGCTCCGAGAGCGCCAGCGTGCACCACGCCGCCGCGAACGAGGACTCCCCGTGCGCGAGAATCCCGGTCTCCCCGTCCACGACGGAGTCCCGAAGCCCCGGCACGTCGAAGGCGATCGCCGGTGTCTCACGGGTCGCCGCTTCCGTGACGACCAGCCCCCACCCCTCCACCGCGGAGGGATGCACGAGCAGCCACGCCGCACACAGCAGCCGGTGTTTCTCGGCCTCGCTGACATGCCCGGCGAACTCCACGCCCGCACCGGCGAGTTGCTCCAGCCGCGCGCGTTCGGGCCCGTCGCCGACGATCACCAGCCGCCCGCCCGTCACCGGCCGCACCCGCTCCCACAGCCGCAGCAGCAGATCGATCCGCTTGTACTCGACGAGCCGCCCCACCGCCACGAACAGCGGCTCGGGTGAGCGGTCGGCGCGTGGGCCGGGGTCCTCGACCCCGTTGTGGACGACACGGATCCGGTCCCGTTCGACGCCGATCCCGCGCAGGGCGTGCGCTGTCGAGGGGGAGACGGCGACCATCAGGCTCCGGTGCTGCGCACCGGTCAGTGCCCAGTGTTCGAGTCTTCGTCCGATCCGGGCGGCCGGCGCCAGTGGCCCGCCGCCGAACCGCATCTTCCAGAGATCGGTGTGGACATGGTTGACCAGGCACATCGTCGGGCCGCGATGCCACATCGGCGCGAAGTACGGCATGCCGTTGCACACCTCGACCAGCAGATCGCAGTCGCCGACCTGCCGGGCGAAGGCGGAACGGGCGCGCAGGAAATGGCCGTACTCACCGCCCGCCGACACGACCCGGTAGTCACGGAAGGAGGCCGGGCCGCCGCACAGCAGGGTCACCTGGTGGCCCAGGCCGGTCAGTCCGTCGGCGAGCCGGTCGACGAGCAGCTCGGAACCGCCGGCGGCAGGATTGCCCAGGTCCCGATGGGCGAGGAAGACGATGCGGCGCGGAGGTGGGGGGTGCGCCGGGGGGTGCTGCGGCGCCCGGGGGAGTGCGGCGCGCAGCTGGGAAGGCACGTGCTGGGGCATCGGTGCTCCAACTCGTCTCAGGGTGCGGAACTCAGTGGGGGGAGTGGCACGTGGGGTGGGGGGTGTGCATGAGGGCGTGGAGTGGTTTTCGCCTGTTGGGGCGCCGGTGAGGGTGCCGGTGAGGGCGTGGACTCCTTCTGTGAATGGGGCGGACTGTCCTGTGAACAGGGTGTGGGCGCACTGTGTTCAGTTGTGGGGGTGGACAGTTTTCGCCCAGTGGTTCGAAGCTGCTACTCACCGGCGTGACAATTTCCGGGCTTTGTGGAGCTGACGCCACATCACATCGTGAGGGTCGGTGGGTATTGTTCGGATTCCTCGGCATTTTCCGGACGTTTCCGCCCACGTATCACCAGAACGCCACCCACCGCCGCGAGTACGAATCCGGCCACGGCCGCCCCCACCGGCAGGGTCCGCCCCACGAGGCGCAGCTGCCCGCTGTCCTCCTTGGCCCGCTCGACCGCGAACTCCTGTGTCTCGTCCGTGAACGCGATCTTCCGGCTGTCCAGGAGCACCGCCGCGTCCTCGTCCCCGCCCGGCGCGCGCAGCGTCCGGCGCGGGCCGGTCTGGGCGTAGAGCACCCGGCCGGTGGCCTGGTCGACGACCAGCTCGATGCCGTGGTTGGCGTACCACTCCTCGGCGAAGACCTGGGAGCGCTCGGGCTGGTCGATGATGGCGCCGGGCACGAGTCGCGTTCCGGTCTTGATGGCCGGAACGGTCCCGGTGAACCGGTAGCCCTCGTACCCCTGGATCTTCTTCTCGCCCCGGTACCGCAGCGTGACCGTGCGCTCGCCGGTGTTGTCCCACCACTGGTAGTCGCGTTTCTGCACGTCGAAGGGGAACTTCAGATATGCCTCGCCCTCGATGTACGGCGTCTCGCCGCAGCAGTGCACGGGCCGGTTGGTGCGGCGGTCGCTGACCCAGCGGTGCGGTACGAAGTCCAGCGCGTCGTGCGGATCGGCCGCAGGGAGGGACTTGTCCGTGTCGACGGTGGTCGTCACGTCCCAGACCGCGGCCCGTCCGCTGCGCTCGCTCTCGGCGACGTCGCCGCGGACCCGCTGGGTGATGGTGATGGCCTGGTCGGGGACGGTCTCGACCTGCTCCACGTCGAAGACGGAACCCGTGCCCTGGTAGACGGCGGTCTGGTCGATGTCGATCGGATTCACGGCGGCCCGCGGCTCCACGTACCAGGCCAGCAGGGGCGCCAGCACCAGCAGGAACGTGCCGAGGCCGAGCAGGATCAGGGACAGCGGTGAGGCAGTACGGCGCATCCTGGCACTCCAAAGGCTGGGGTGTGCTGGGGAACAGTGCGCGCGAACCCGTCTGCGCCGGGAACCGTAGGCGCACCCTTGACGGAGTGTCAATGGAAAGTCAAGACTGAACCTTTGCCGGACGGGGCCGGCGCAAGGGTGAGGGCGACCTTTCGAGTACCTCTAGACGTGTCCAGATGCGTCTAGAAATGTCCGGAAAGGCTGACCCGACATGTCCAGACTGCTCGCCGCAGCACTCACGGTGGCGGCCGCCGCCGCACTGGCCGTAGGAGCCGCCCTCGGCATCGTCGCGCTCCTCGAGGCGACCCCCGACCAACCGAACACCCCCCTGATCACGTACGAGCAAGCCGGCCAGGGGAGCTGACCCGTGTCGGCCCGATCCCCGGCAGTGTCCACGCGCTCGGCCTGGCTCGACGTCCCGCGTCTCCAGGTCCGCCGCTTCGCCGCGATCGCCATGTCCGAGGCGCCCGACCTGGCTGAGGAGATCCTGCGCGAGATCCGCCGCGAGTATCCCCATCTGCCGGTCGTCCTCGACGAGTCCGGCGAGCCGATGGCCCTGGTCGGCATCCGCCGCGCCATCGAGGTCTTCGTCCAGCACCTGGAGACCGCCGAGGGCCGCCCGACCGTACCGCCGGGCGTCTTCCAGGAGTTCGGCCGCGGCGAAGGTCTCAACGGCCGCAGTCTGGACTCGCTGCAGGCGATCTACCGCATGGGCGTACGACTGGCCTGGCGCCGTTTCGCCGACATCGGCCAGCGCGTGGACATCCCGCCCCCGGCGATGTACGAGCTGGTCGACGCGGGCTACGAGTACCTCGACGGCCTGGTCGACCAGTCGGTACGGGGCTACGCGGAGGCGGCCGCACGGCAGGCCGGAGAACGGCTGAGGCTGCAGCGCCGCCTGATGGAGCTCCTGCTCGCCGAGCACCACCGCGGCGACCCGGCCGACGCGCTCTCCGAACGGGCCGCCCGGATCGGCTGGCCGCTGCCCGAGAAGGTCGCGGTGGGCGTACTGCTGCGCCCCGCCCGGGAGGCCGTCGCCCCCGCGGTGGGCCAGGGCGTCCTGCTCGACATGGAGTACGAGCAGCCCCGCATGGTCGTCCCCGAACCGGACGCCGCCGGCCGCCCCGAACTGCTGCACCGCGCCCTGACCGGCTGGTCCGGAGCCATCGGCCCCCCGGTCCCCCTGGCGGACGCCGCGAAGTCACTGCGCTGGGCGGAGGCGGCCGTACGCCTGATGGAACGCGGTCTGCTGCCCGCCGGCGACGTCCTTTACTGCACCGAGCACACCGAGGCGCTGGTCCTGCTCCAGCCCGAGGAACTCCTCGACGACCTCGCCCTGCGCTGCCTCGCCCCCCTCGCCCACTGCGGCCCCACCCACGGCCGCCGGCTCGCCCAGACCCTGCTGGCCTGGCTGGAGACCCGCGGCGGAGCCCCCGAGGTGGCGGCCCGCCTCGGCGTCCACCCGCAGACCGTCCGCTACCGCCTGCGCCAGATCCGCGAACTCTGGGGCGACGAGATCGACGACCCGGACCGCCGGTTCGAGCTGGAGCTGGTGCTGCGGGCGCAGCGGTTGCGGGGGAGGCTGGGAGAAGTGCAGGGGTGACGGGTGGGTGCCTGCCCATTGCCCAGGCAAACAGACCTTGAGTAGCCTGTGTTCGTTATTCCGATCGCCTGTTGAAATCTCGAACACATACCAAGGGAGGGGGCCGGACGTGGGACGTCTCGTACCTGCCGTGACCCGGGCTCTCGACATTCTCGAGCTCTTCCTCGACGGGGACGGCACGCTCTCCGCCCCCGACATCGTGCGCAAGCTGCAGCTGCCGCGCACCACCGTGCACGAGCTGGTCACCACGCTCGCCGCCCGGTCGTACATCGTCCAGGTCCCGGGCCAGCCGGGTCGGTACCGGCTGGGTGTACGGCCGTACCAGCTCGGCAGCCGGTACGCCGAGCAGCTGGACCTCGCCGCCGAGGGACAGCAGGTCGCCCGGTCCGTCGCCGAGACCTGCGATGAGACCGTGCATGTGGCGATCCTCGAGGGCACCGACGTCATCTACATCGCCAAGGTCGACTCGACGCACGCCGTGCGGATGGTCTCCGCCGCCGGACGCCGGCTGCCCGCGCACTGCACTTCCGTCGGCAAGATGCTGCTGGCCTCCCTTCCCGAGACGGAACTCACCGCGCGCATCCCTCAGGACGCCGAGCTGGTCGCGATGACCCCGAACAGCATCACCGACCCGGCCGCCCTGCGCGAGACCCTCGACGAGATCAGGGAGCGGGGCATCGCCGTCGAGAGCCGGGAGTCCAACCCCGACGTCTCCTGCGTCGCCGCGCCCGTCCGGGACCGTACCGGGAAGGTCGTCGCGGCGCTGTCCATCTCCGTGCCGATGATCCGCTGGAGCGACGAGCGGCGTGGTGAGCTGGAGCAGCTGGCCGCCAAGGGCGCGGCCGAACTGTCCGAGCGGCTCGGTCACCGGAGCGTGGGATGACGTACAAGTACGAAGTCGCGGTACGGGCCGAGGCGACCCTCGGCGAGGGCCCGACCTGGGACGCGGCGGCCGGGCGGCTGATCTGGGTCGACATCCTCGGCGGGCGGGTGCACACATACGAGCCCGCGTCCGGCCGGCGAACGCTTCGGGTCGTCGACCAGCACGTGGGCGCCGCCAAGCCGCGCGCCGGCGGAGGGCTCGTCCTCAATCTCGTGGACGGGGTGGGCCTCCTGGACGCGGACGAAGGCTTCCGCTGGCTGCACCGCGAACGCGTCCCCGGCCGCCGCGCCAACGACGCCGCCGTCGCACCTGACGGATCGCTCTGGACGGGCACCATGCGGTACGACGAGGCGCCGGGCGGCGGCAGCCTGTCCCGTGTCACCGGTGACGGAACCGTCGAGACCGTCCTCGACGACGTGGCCGTCAGCAACGGCACCGGGTGGAGCCCCGACGGACGCCGGATGTACTACATCGACTCGCCGACCCGCTGTGTCGACGTCTTCGACCACGCGGCGGGGCGGATCTCCGGCCGCCGCCGGTTCGCCGAGATCGAGGAGGGCGCGGGCTTCCCCGACGGCCTCACGGTCGACGCCGACGGCTGTGTGTGGGTGGCGCTGTGGGACGGGGGAGCGGTACGCCGCTACACGCCGGACGGCGAGCTGGACCGGGTCATCACCCTCCCGACCCCGCAGGTCACGGCGTGCGCGTTCGGGGGAGCGGACCTCACCGACCTCTACATCACGACGGCGCGGGTGGGCCTGGAGTTCCCGCACCCGGTGGCGGGCTCGCTGCTGGTGGTGCCGGGGGCCGGAAAGGGCTTGGCGCAGCCGGCGTTCGCCGGCTGACGCCCGTCGTCGCGCGCGGGTTCAGCGCAAGCCCGCGCGCTTCAACTCGTCCCCGGTCAACGGCGGTTCGCTCAGGGGCGGCTGCAACGGCCCCACCATCGCCGCCAGCAGAACCGACGGAGTGAGCAACACCTCCGCCCGCCGCTCCAGCGACGTCACGTCGGTCACGCGGCGGGCGATCCGGCCGTTGCCGGTGGCCGTGTGCATGAGCCGGTTCACGTACGCGGCCACGAGCCGGTCCCGCAGCGTGGGCCCGTTCTCCGTGGCCCCGGGGTAGAACACGTCCTGCCCGATCGCCAGATCCCACGCCGCGCCGGCCGGCCGGGCCACCGCCTTCTGGATACGACGGGACAGCCCGGGCGAGCCCAGGCCGCGACGCCGTACGACATCCCGCAGGATCAGGGCGCTCTGCGCACCGACCGCGAGGCCATGGCCGTAGACGGGGTTGTACGCGGCGAGCGCGTCGCCGAGGACGGTGAAGTGGTCGGGCCAGACCGGCATCCGCTCGTAGAAGTTCCGGCGGTTGGCGGTCGTGCGGGTGAAGGCCACCTCGGACAGCGGCTCGGCCTGTGCGATCAGGTCGCCGACGAGTGGATGCCGCAGCTCCTCGCGGGCGAAGCGGACGAAGTCGTCGGAGGAGGCGTTCGCGGGGGTGGGTTCGCCGCCGCGGGTGCCGCTGAGGGTGACCAGCCAGCGGCCGTGCTCGATGGGCAGCAGGACGCCTGTCCGGCCGGGGCCGCCGTCCCGTGGGTCCGGCTGCACGTTGATCACCGGGAAGCCGCGGCGAGCCTGCTCGGGCGCGAGATAGAGCCGGCTGGCGTACGCCAGACCGGAGTCGACCTCGCGCCGCTCCGGCGCGGGCAGCCCGAGGTCGGTCAGCCAGCGGGGCGCTCCGGAACCCCGGCCGGTGGCGTCGACGACCATGACCGCGTCGAGGGTCCGCTCCCGGCCGTCGCGCTCGCGCACCCGGACCCCGGTGACCGCCTCCGGGCCGCCCACGAGCCCCAGCACCTCCGCGCCGAGCACCTCGATCCGCCCGTCCGCGAGGACCTGCGCGCGGACCGTCGCGTCGAGCAGGTCCCGTCCGGCCAGGATCACGTGGTGGGACTCGGGCCACCGGCGGAACCAGCCGCTCGGGGAGAGGCCGACCATGTCCGTGGTGATCGGTGCCCGGCGGGCCCCGGCGGCGCGGAGCACCTCGGTGATGCCCGGCAGCAGTTCCTCCATGGCCAGGGCACCGCCCGACCACAGCATGTGGACGTGGCGCGCTTGCGGCAGGCCCTTGCGGGGCGCGGGTTCCCGGGGCAGTTCGTCGCGCTCCACGACGACGACCCGGTCGGCGAGCCCGGCCAGGGCGCGTGCCGCGAGCATGCCGGTATGAGATCCCCCGAGGACGACGGCGACTCTGGCGGGGGAGGGTGGTTCACTCAAGCTTGCCTCGCGATGTCCACGCCGGTCATCCTTGCCGACCTGCTGTGCTGCCGGGGGTCCGGGGGGTGTCCCCCGGGAAGACGCTGTAGTCGTGCGCGGACGGGGCCTGTGCCGGGACGGCCGCGCGGGCGCGTACCGCCGTGATCTCGTCGGGAGCGCGCAGGGCCTCGGACACGGCGTAGATCTCCTGCAACAGGTACGCGGTGTCGGGGGCGGTCGTTCTGTCGCCCTCCGGGCCGCGCCGCTCCGCCTCCACCGCGTCCAGGATCGTCACGGCGGCGGCGAGGGCCTGGGCCCTGTCGGGCTCGGCACCGAGGGCGAGGGCGCTGTCGTAGGACCGGCGTCGCAGGTCCTCGTCGAGGTGGCGGGAGAGCTGGAGGAGCGCGTCGCGGATATAGGTCTCGCGGCGGATCAGGCGGATCTCGGGGGTTGCCCGCAGGGCGAGCGGCTCGCGGCGGCCGGTGACGCTCCGCAGCAGCCGGGCCAGCGGCGCCAGGCTCCGGCGCCGGCGGTTGACCAGCCAGCGTTCCTGGAGGTACTGCCCGGCGTGCGGGACGATGATGCCGACCGCGACCATGGTGGCGCCGATGCACGCGGCGGACGGCGCGATGTTGGTGTTGAGCCAGTTCAGGTCGTGTCCGGTCCAACGGGCCGTGATGGCGGTGAACTTGGCGGCGCTGAAGAGCAGGTTCGTGACGTAGCCGACGCTCAGGAACCTCAGGCCCCAGCGCAGCCAGCCGTCGAGGCCGTCGGTGCGGATCCAGGTCCAGATGAGCCGGGCGGTGATCAGACAGGCCACCGTGTGCACGATCAGATAGAGGAGGATCTCCTCGCGCATGAACGGTGTCGTGGCGTAGTACGTGTCCAGGTCCTCGATCTGTTCGACCGGTACGTCGGCGAGCGCGAAGAGGACCCACAGCGCGACGACCACGGCGGCGTAGACGGAGACGACCCACCGGGTCGCGCGCCGGGTCTGCGCCTGACGTTCGGTACGGCCGTTGCGCCAGTGGATGACGAGCAGTAGCCAGGACGCGGAGAGCGCGGTGATCAGGGAGTACACCCAGGGTGCCGCGATGTTCGGTACGCCGGTGACCCGGTTCGTCCAGGCGATGGTGCTCGGGGCCGCGAAGACGAACACCGCGCAGGCGAGCAGCAGCAGGCCGCCGACGGCGCGCAGCAGCGGGTCCCGCCACAGCTTGACGAGGCTGGGCAGCTTGATCGCCAGGGCGGTGCCGAGGACCAGGCCCGGGAGCCAGAAGGAGATGTACAGCCCCGTGAAGAACTCGGCCGGTCCTGAGGCCAGTTGGGGATGTGTCACCGCCGCCCGCCTCCGCGTCCGCGGTAGCCGAGGGACCTCTGGACCGGGTCGGGCGAGGTCTCGCCGCCCTGTCCGGCGACGAAGGGCCGGAACATCGCCGCCAGCCGGTGCCCGAAGTCGTCCGCCTCCGCCTCGTCCGTCTGCCGGGAGCCGTTGCGGGCCGCGACCGTCAGGGCGAGGTCGTCCCAGCCGCGGGGCCCGGCCAGGGCGTGGGCGGCGGCCGTGCCGATGCCGTGGTGGTGGCGGTGCCCGGCGTGCAGATGCCACAACTCATGGCCCAGGATGACCAGTTGCTGCACCGCCTCGGCCCGCTCCTCCACGATGACCAGGTCGAAGTCCTGGAACTCCACCCACAGGCCGGTGACTTCGATCTCCTCGGGGAACCGCTCGAAGCGCAGCTCGACGGGCCGTCCGCCGCGGCGCACGCTCATCTCCTCGCACAGCGCCCGGCACACCTCGTGCACCCCGGACGGTGGACGGGGCCTGGCCCGGACCGCGGCGCCGAGTTCGCCGGCGAGTTCGCGCATCACGGAGCTGGTTCTCGCGCGCCGCAGTGCCGTGGCGACCCGCCCCGCACTGTTGCGCGCGCCCGCGATGCCCATCGGACCCCCTTCTCACCGCCGTTCGGCAGCCCGTCAGAGATTACGCGCCCGGAACTGTCCACGTCATGCGATCGGCCGACCGTTGTCCAACGCGAAACGACCGGCGCCGACCGAAAGTCCTGTGCAACTCATTGACGTGCAAGCGCTTTCTTTTTAGGGTCCGGTTCGAAGTTACGAGCATAATCCGAAATGTCGAACAGTGAGGGCAGGGCACATGGGACAACCCGGCCTGAATCGCAGGCAACTTCTGGCCGCGGCAGGCGGATTGGCGGTCGCGGGCAGCTTCGGCTTCGCCGCACTCGGCACGGGCGCCGACGCGCTCGCCTCCGGCGCGGACACCCGGGTGCGCTACTGGAACCTCTTCAGCGGCGGCGACGGCTACAACATGATCGCGATGCTGGACGCCTTCCGTAAGGACAACCCGGACATCGCGGTGAAGGACTCCACCCTCCAGTGGGGCAGCCCCTTCTACACCAAGCTCGCCATGGCGGCCGCGGGCAGCCGCGCACCCGATCTCGGCGTCATGCACATGGGCCGGGTCACCGGGTTCTCGCCCGGCCGCCTCCTGGACGCCTGGGACGTCGACCTGCTCGCCAAGTACGGCGTACGGCAGCAGGACTTCAACCCCCAGCTGTGGAACCGCGGCGTCATCGATGGCGAGCTCTACGCCGTCCCGCTCGACATCCACGTCCAGCTCTGCTTCTACCGCAGGGACGTGCTGAAGAAGGCGGGGCTGCTCGGCGACGACGGCCGGATGGTCCCGGTCTCCTCCACCGACGAGTGGTTCGACGTGCTGAAGGAGGCCAAGGCGGCCACGAAGAAGGGCCTGCAGACCTTCGGCTTCTGGCACAGCGACCAGAACTTCCAGTGGTGGTTCTTCGTCGCCTTCTACACCCAGCTCGGCGGCACCTGGTTCAACGACGCCGGCACCGAGGTCACCTTCGACACCGACAAGGCCACCCAGGTCCTGGAGTTCCTGCGCCGGCACATCACCGACGGATACGCCGACCCGAACTTCGGGGGCGGCGCGGGCGCCGAACAGTTCGTCAACGGCTCCCCCTTCGTCTGGGAGGGCAACTGGTCGGTACCGGTCTTCGACGCCGCGAAAGTCGACTACGGCGCCACCCCGCTGCCGCCCGTCTTCGGCAAGCAGGCCACCCACGCCGAGGCGCACGTCTTCGTCCTGCCGCACCAGGCCGACCGCGGCGGCCCCGCCAACGAGGCCGCGCACCAACTCGCCGCCTACATCGTCAAGGATGCCCAGCAGTGGGCGCTCGGCGGCCACATCCCCGCCTACCGGCCGATCCTGTCCACAGCCGCGTACCGGAAGATGACCCCGCAGAACGAGTACGTCTCCGCCATGGACCACCAGGCCACCGAACCCAAGGTGTGGTTCGCGGGCTCCACCGGCATCCTCGCCCAGGACATCGGCCCGATCGTCGTCTCCTCGACGACGGGCTCCGCCAAGCCGGACGCCGCCGCCCGCCGGATGAAGAGCGAGCTCACCAGGCTGCTCGCGACGAAGAACCCCATGGACGGCAGGACCGCCGCGCAGGGAGGTGCGGTCGCATGACCACCAGCGCTCAGACCGTGCTCGCACCGGCGCGAGCGAAGACCGCCGCCGACAGCGCCACCGTCCGCCGGAAGCAAGGCTTCCAGCACGGCGGCTGGTTCGTGGCCCCGTTCCTGGTCCTCTTCGCCCTCTTCGTCATCTGGCCACTTCTCCGCGGCCTCTACCTCAGCTTCACCGACGCCAACATCTCCGGCGACAGCGCGAACTTCGTCGGCCTCGACAACTACCGCGAGGCCCTCCAGGACCCCCTGATGTGGGACACCCTCGGCCACAGCGCGTACTTCACGCTCCTGGTCGTCCCCTGCATCACGGTCCTCGCCTTCCTCCTCGCGATGCTCGCCCACCACATCGAACACGCCACCTGGCTGTGGCGCCTGTGCTTCTTCGCGCCCTTCCTCCTCCCCTCCACCGTCGCGGGCAACCTGTGGCAGTGGCTGTTCAACCCCGGCACCGGCATGATCAACCACGTCTTCGGCATCGAGACGCCCTGGCTGACCGACAAGTCGTACGCCATGCTCGCCATCGTCATCACCACCCTGTGGTGGACGGTCGGCTTCAGCTTCCTGCTCTACCTGGCCGCGCTCCAGTCCATCCCGGATCACCTCTACGAGGCGGCGAAGCTGGACGGCGCGAACGCGTGGCACCGCATGATCCACATCACGCTCCCCATGCTCCGCAACATCACCGGCCTCGTCATCGCGCTCCAGATCCTGGCCTCGCTCCAGGTCTTCGACCAGGCGGTCGTGATGATGGACTTCACTCCCGGCCCCGAGGGCGCGACCCGCACCTTCGTCCAGTACACCCTCGAAGAGGGCTTCACCAGCTACCGCGTGGGCTACGCCTCCGCCATCTCCATCATCTTCTTCGTGATCATCGCGGCCGTCGCCCTCGCCCGGATGTGGCTGCTGCGCAACCGTGAGGAGGGCGCGCTCCGATGACGACCGCCGTACCGATGAAGCCGCGCAAGGCATGGACCCCCAGCCAGATCATCCTCACCCTCCTCGGGACGGCCGTCTCCGTCGTCTTCCTCGCGCCGTTCGCCTGGGGCCTGTTCACCTCCCTCAAGTCGGAGACCGAGGCCGTCGAGGTCCCCCCGCACTGGCTCCCGAAGGACTGGACGGGCCAGGCATGGACGGCCCTCTTCGAGACCGGCAACATGACCAACTGGTTCGTGAACTCCCTGGTCGTCTCGGTCTGCGTGACGTCAGTGGTCCTGCTGGTGAGCGCGTTGGCCGGATACGGCTTCGCCCGCACGGAGTTCCGCGGCAAGGGCGTTCTCATGGCCGTCGTCATGGCGGGCCTGATGATCTCCCCCGCGGTCCTCGGCGTGCCTCTCTTCACCACGGTCCAGCAGATGGGGATGGTCGACACGTACTGGGGCATGATCCTGCCGCAGTGCGCGCCCGCCGCGATGGTCTACATCCTCTACAAGTTCTTCCAGGGCATCCCGCGCGAACTGGAGGAAGCCGCCTTCATCGACGGTGCGGGCCGCTGGCGCGTCTTCTTCACCATCGTCGTCCCCCTCGCCCGTCCCTCCCTCGCGGCGGTAGGCATCTTCACGTTCATCGCGTCCTGGAACAACTTCCTCTGGCCGTACATGGTGACCAACAACCCCGACCTGATGACGATGCCGAACGGCATCGCGACGGTCATGAACTCCTACGGCATCCAGTGGGCGCAGCTGATGGCGGGCGGGTTGATGGCCGGCCTGCCTCTGATCGTCGTCTTCATCTTCTTCCAACGGCAGATCGTCGCGGGCGTCGCCCACACGGGATTGGCGGGACAGTGAGAGCGCACAGAGCGTTGACGGCCGTACTGACGGCGGTCCTCCTGGGCTTCCTTCCCAACACGGCGCAAGCAGCCGAGACTTACCCCGCCCCCCAGCCGATCACCGGCCAGCAGATCATCCACGACCCGACCGTCATCCGCCTCAAGAAGGGCGGCTACGTCGCCTATTCGACCGGCGGCGTGCTCGGCGCCCGCGTCTCCCAGGACCGCACCCACTGGACTGACGCGGGCAACGCCTTCGCCGAGCCCCCGAGTTGGTGGTACGAGTACAACGACACCGGCGACCCCTGGGCCCCCGACATCTCCTACCGCGCCGGCCGCTACTGGCTCTACTACGCCGTATCGAGCTGGGGCACCAACCACTCCGCGATAGGCGTCGCCACCTCCCCCTCCGGCCTCCCCGGCACCTGGACCGACCACGGCAAGGCCTTCACCTCCGAAACGACTGACCACTGGAACGCCATAGACCCCGCCCTGACCAGGGCAGACGGCAAACTCTGGATGTCCTTCGGCTCGTACTGGACAGGCATCCGCATGATCGAGCTGGACGAACGGACAGGCAAGGCGGCAGCGAACACCCCGGTCCACCACCTGGCCACTCGCCCGGACGCGCCCTACGCGGTAGAAGGCCCGTACATCGTCAAACACGGCCGCCACTACTACCTCTTCGCCTCCTACGACGCCTGCTGCGCGGGCGTGAACTCGACGTACAAGATCAAGGTCGGCCGAGCTACGAAGATCACGGGCCCGTACGTTGACAGCACAGGAAGGCCGATGCTGGAGGGCGGCGGCGACCTGCTGCTGGAGGGACATGGGAGGTACGTCGGTACGGGAGGCCAGTCGGTGTTCCGGGACAGGGGCAAGGACTGGCTGGCGTATCACTATTACGACGCGGAGGATGCCGGCACGCCAAAGCTGGGCCTGAACAAGCTGATCTGGACAAGAAACGGCTGGCCAATCGCCGCTTAGGGGCGCGGGGAACTGCGCGACAAGCCCCCACGAACCCGCACATACTCACAACCGAAAGGACCCCATGCGCACCGCCCGCTTCACCCTGGACCCCGCATTCACCATCGGCCAGGTAAACCCCCGTATCTTCGGCTCCTTCGTAGAACACCTCGGCCGCTGCGTCTACACCGGCATCTTCGAACCGGACCACCCCACCGCAGACGACGCAGGCCTCCGCCAAGACGTCCTCAACCTGGTCCGCGAACTCGGCGTAACAGCCATCCGCTACCCCGGAGGAAACTTCGTCTCCGGCTACAAGTGGGAGGACTCGGTGGGCCCCGCCGAGACCCGCCCCCGCCGCCTCGACCTCGCCTGGCACTCCACCGAGACCAACCGATTCGGCCTCTCCGAATACATCGACTTCCTCCGCAAGATCGGCCCCCAGTCCGAACCCATGATGGCGGTCAACCTCGGCACCCGAGGCGTGGCAGAAGCCCTGGAGCTCCAGGAATACGCCAACCACACCTCCGGCACCGCCCTCGCAGAGCAGCGCATCGCCCACGGTGACAAGGACCCCTTCGGCATCAAGCTCTGGTGCCTCGGCAACGAAATGGACGGCCCCTGGCAGACGGGCCACAAGACGGCCGAGGAATACGGCCGCGTCGCCGCCGAAACGGCCCGTGCCATGCGTCAGATGGACCCCACCGTGGAACTCGTCGCCTGCGGTTCCTCCAGCCAGTCCATGCCGACGTTCGCCCAGTGGGAGGCGACGGTCCTCAAGGAGACGTACGACCTCGTCGACTACGTCTCGCTGCACGCCTATTACTGGCCCGAGAACGGCGACATCGACTCCTTCCTCGCCTCCGCCGTCGACATGGAGTCCTTCATCGACAACGTCGTCGCGACCGCCGACCACGTGGGAGCACAGCTCAAGTCGAAAAAGAAGATCAACCTGTCCTTCGACGAGTGGAACGTCTGGTACCTGCCCGAGTGGGAGGCGCGGGCGAAGGCGTTCGAGCAGGACGACT
The DNA here is from genome assembly GCF_017948455.1 of Streptomyces sp. GESEQ-4. Classification (GTDB taxonomy): domain Bacteria; phylum Actinomycetota; class Actinomycetes; order Streptomycetales; family Streptomycetaceae; genus Streptomyces. The sequence continues at coordinate 84,073 of NZ_JAFFSU010000006.1, read as the reverse complement.
GGCCCGAGGCGCCCCGTCTCCTGGAGGACAACTACAGCGTCACCGACGCCGTGGTCTTCGGTTCGCTCCTCATCGCCCTGCTCCGCCACGCGGACCGCGTCACTGTCGCCTGCCTCGCCCAGCTCGTCAACGTCATCGCGCCGATCATGACGGAGCCGGGCGGCGCGGCCTGGCGGCAGACGACGTTCTTCCCGTTCGCGCAGGCGTCGAAGTACGGGCGCGGGCAGGTCCTGGACGTACGGGTGGACTCACCGACGTACGAGACGAAGAAGTACGGCGAGGCGGACCTGCTGCACGCCACCGCCGTACGCGCCGAAGACGGCTCGGTCACCGTGTTCGCGGTGAACCGCAGCCGCACTGAAGCGCTGCCGCTCGAAGTAGCCCTCAACGCCCTGGACTTGACCTCCGTCGTCGAGCACAGCACCCTCGCGGACGCCGACCCGGACGCCCGCAACACCCTCGACGACCCCGAGCGTGTCAGCCCGCACCCCGTCGAGGGCACGGCACTCACGGACGGCACCCTCACCGCCGTACTGGAACCGCTGTCCTGGAACGTGATCCGGCTGCGCTGAGACGGGCGGGACCGGTGACAATGGGCGTATGAGGATCTCGGCACGGGCGGACTACGCGGTACGGGCGGTACTGGAGCTGGCCGTGCGCCATGGCGACGGTCCGGTGAAGGCGGAGACCATCGCCACGGTCCAGGACATCCCGCACAAGTTCCTGGAGGGCATCCTCGGCGACCTCCGCCGCGCCGGGCTGGTCGACAGCCGGCGCGGCGGCAACGGCGGCTACCAGCTGGCCCGGGACGCGGCGGCGATCACCGTCGCCGACGTGATCCGGGCCGTCGACGGCCCCATCGTCTCCGTGCGCGGGGTCCGCCCGACCGGCCTGTCCTACGCCGGCTCGGCCGAGCCGCTGCTGCCGCTGTGGATCGCGCTGCGCGCCAACGTCCGCCGGATCCTGGAGGGCGTCACGATCGCGGACGTCGCGGCGGACGCCCTGCCGGTGGCGGTGAAGGAGCTGGCGGCGGAACCGGCGGCTTGGGAGAACCCGTAGCGCTCATGGGATCGGCTCGTCCTCGGTCGCCGCAGGGCCCAGGGGTCAGGTGCGGCGGAGCGCGTCCAGATGGTCATGGGCCGGGGAACGGCCGCGCTCTGTGTAGCGCTCGGCGAAATCGTTCAGGACATGCCGCAGGACCGCCGGGGTGCCGGGAACGGCGAGGGCGCTGTCGGCCGCGGCAAAGCAGGCGCGGGCGGCCTTGGCGAGGTCCTGGTCGTCGAGGCCGCTGCGGGCCGCCCGCAGCCAGACGTCGTGGGAGGGGACGGGCCGCCGCGAGTCCGGGCAGAGTGGCTCGGTTGCCGCGTAGGCGGCATCGGCCGCCACCGCGTCGTTCAGGAGCGTCGCGGCCAGTACAGTCGGCACGACCCAGTCGTCGCCGTTCTGAGCGTCGGTCATCCGCAACTCCAGCCAGCCGCGCGGTCTGACCGGCGGGAACAGAGTGCTGAGGTGGTAGTCCAGGTCGGCCAGGGTCGGCGGCCGCAGTTCGGGTACGCCTCGCAGCCAGGCGCGGAAGGTCAAGCCGGAGGGCGCGGACCAGTCCCCGTTGAGGTCGCCCGGTATGCACATCACCTGCGCGTCGAGCGCATAGCGGGTCCAGGCCACACGTGGGTCGCAGTGGTGGCGGGGCGGGCGGGTACGACCGGCATCCATCCGGGACCAGACGTCCTGCCGGGTGGACAGCCACCCGGTGGGCCACCCGTCCTGTATCGGGGAGTTGGCGAAGGCGGCGACGAGCACGGGACCGATACGGTGGGCGAGTTCCCAGCGGGAGCGGTAGCCGCCCACGCCGCGGGAGTCCTCGCCGGAGTCCAGGTTGATCTGTACGGATGCGGTGCGGCGCATCATGTCGCGGCCCCAGGGGCCCTCGCGGTCGAAGAAGCTCTCCATGGCCCGGTAGCGGGGGTGGTCGAGCACGCGAGGCGGTTCACGATAGGGGTCGAGGCCCCGGCCGACGAGTGCCAGATCGGCCTGCTCGACTGCCGTGCGCAGTACGGCGAGATCCGCGGCCATCATCTCGACGCACGCGCCGAGCGAGAGGGCCGGCGGGGAACTCAGCTCCAGCTGGCCGCCCGGCTCACGGGTGAGCCTGCTGCCCCCGGGCAGGGCGCCTGTCACCTCGATCGGCGCGAGGGCGGCGTTCAGCCGGTCGACGGATATCGGTAGCAGAGGGTTGTGGCGGTCCTGGACCAGCCACTCCGTCTCCACACCGATCCGCTCAGGGGGGCCGGTCTTGAAACACACGCCGAGCACATACGCTTCCGCCTCTTCCAGGGTGAGTTCGGTCATTTCTGTCCCTCCTCTCGCACAATCCGGTGCGGGTCAGGTGGGTGTCGGGCCGGGCGCAGGGGTGGCTGAGTTCTCGACAACCTCAGGCACTGCGGCGGATGCGTCGTCGGCCCGGCTGGTGGTCGGCGTCGTGACCCGGCTCGGTCTCCGGCCGCACACGGACCGGCGGCCGGAGATCTTCGCGGTGGCGGTGGTCGCCGCGTCGTTCAGACGGCGAGGCGACCGCCGTCGGCCACGATCACCTGGCCGGTGACGAAGCTCGCGCGCTCGCTCGCGACGAACGCGATGACCTCGGCGAGTTCCTCGGGCGTGGCGTTGCGCTTGAGCGGGTTGACCTCGGACCACGCCGTGAACTGGTCGGCGCCGATGAAGTCCACCACGTTGTCGCTGTTCACGTTCCCAGGAGCCACCGCGTTGACGCGTATGCCGTAACGGCCCCACTCCGCGGCCCAATTGCGGGTGAAGGATTCGACGGCCGCCTTCTGCGCTCCATACGTCGCCATGTGCGGCATGGCGATCGCGGCGGCGATACTGCTGATGTTGACGATGGTGCCGCCGCCCCGCTCGATCATCCCCCGGACGAGTCGTGTGCTGAGGACGAAGGTGGCGCGCACGTTGGTGTCCCACGACTCCGCGTTCGCTTCGATGTCCTGGTCGAGGGTCGGCTTGATGCTGGCCCTGTAGCTTGCCGCGTTGTTGACCAGCACGTCGACCTCACCCGCCTCCTCGGCCAGCCGCTCGACGTCGGCGAGATCACTCAGATCAGCGAGGATGAACCTGGCCTTTCCTCCGCCGGCGGTGATGTCGTCCACCACCTCGGCCCCGCGCTCGGCGTCGCGGCCGGTGATCACCACCGACGCTCCGTCGCGTGCGAACGCGTGCGCCGTCGCGGCGCCGATACCTCCTCGCGACCCCGCACCCGTGATCAGAACGCTCTTGCCCGCGAAATCCATGGTGTGCTCCTCGAAAAGAAAAGATGCCTGGCAGCGCGCGCCGAGATCGGGCGGCAGCTTTCCGGCCCTGGTGGCCGCGCCGGGCGTGCACCACGGTAGGACCGGCCTGACATAGAGGCAAATAGTGGCAACGTATATCCTGCATTGACATCGCCTATGTCATGTCGAGGGTTGGATTTCGAATGAACCTGCGCCAATACGAATACGCCCTGGCCGTCGCCGAGGAGGGCTCCATGACAGCGGCAGCAGAACGTCTCGGGGTCACTCAGCCCTCTCTGTCGCAGCAGATCGGCGCCTTGGAGAAGCACCTCGGGGTGCAGCTGTTCACCCGCACCCCGAGCGGGGTGACGGTGACGGTGGCAGGGCGGGCCTTCCTCGCGGAGGCGGAGATCGCGACGACCGCGTCCCGGCGTGCCATCACGGCCGCCCGCGCCGCCGACGGGGAACTGGCAGGCGAACTCATCATGGCTGTCCACATGGGCCTGGGATCACGCCAGTTGCCCCAGGCATTGGGGCAGCTGCGCAATCGCCACCCGAAGCTGCAGGTGACTCTCCACGAGGAACCCGATCCCGCGGACCTGGAACGACTGGTCCGCCAGGGAACCCTCGACATGCTCCTCGTGCACCGCATCCCCGCCGGGTGCACCTTCGACACTCACCCGCTGGGCGAGGAAGCCTACGTCGCCGTCCTGCCGAAGGGGCACCCGCTTCTCCCGGACGGCTCCGCCCTGAGCCTGGAAGACCTGGCTTCAGAGGGGTGGATCCGGTTCCGGCGCGCCAGCCTGCTCGACGACTACCTCGCCCGCCTGCTCGCCGACGCGGGCCTCAGCCCGCACACGGTGGCCCGAGCGTCACAGATCTCCACCGCGGTGCGGCTCGTGGCGCAGGGCTTGGGCGTCACCGTGGTCCCGGCCTCGGCCATCCCCGAAGGCTTCGAAGAACTGGCCTGCCCACTACTGCCCTCCCTGACCGAACCCGTCCTCGTCGGCGTCCGGCGCAATCCGGGTTCGGCGGAAACGGCCATGCTCGACCATCTCCACCAGCAGAACTGGTGCGGTACAAGCCTCCTCGGCCGGCCCACAACTGATTGAGCCGGCCTGACCCGTGATGGGCACAACCGTCCGGCCGGGCGAGCGGTCTCATGAGTGAGCAACTGACCACGGGGGGCGAAGTTGCAGGATCCACGGGGCACCCCCGTAGCAGGCAGACAACGGGGAGCAGTCATGAAGACAGGCACGTATCTCAAGATCGCGATCGTCACGGCGTTAACGGCGGCCACCGTGGCCGTCGCCCCGGCCACGGTATCGGCGGCGGACCGTGCGGCTCCCGCCGCGTCGGCCCCGGGCCAGGCCTCGGCTCCGGCCTGGCGCACCTCCCTGGCGGGGACGCTCTCGGACAACTCCGCGCTGTCCGACATCGCGTCGGCCGGTCCGAACGCCGCCTGGGCCGTGGGACACCAGTACATCGACGGCATCGCCAAGGGCGTCATCCTGCGCTGGAACGGCAGGACCTGGCAGCAGCAGTCCACCCCCGGGGTGCCGGGGACCGGCGTGTGGTACGCCGTGGACGCGGTGTCGGCGCACGACGTCTGGGCGTACGGCTGGAGCCAGGAAGGCGAGACCCTGGCCCACTACGACGGGAAGCGGTGGACGCAGATGCCGCTGCCCGCGGAGAAGGGCTACGGCTTCGCGAAGCTCGCCGCCGTTCCCGGCAAGGTCTGGCTGGTGAGCGACACCGCGATCAACTCCTACGCCAACGGCGTCTGGCAGAGCACACCCCTCCAGAGCGGCCTCTTCATCAACGCCATCGAGGCGCGCAACTCCCGCGACGCCTGGGCGGTCGGGCAGTTCGCGCACGTCGGCCAGCCGGGGCGGTCCGTGCTCATGCACTGGGACGGCAGTTCGTGGACCGACGTCGCGCCGGCCGGCAGCGATCTCACGGTCACGTCCGTGTACCAGGAGTCCGCCCGCAGCGTCTGGGTCACCGCACTCACCCCGTACACCGAGGACGAACCGCAGCAGAGCAAGGTGCTGCACTGGGACGGCCGCAGCTGGCGCGACGTCACCGGGCCGGTCGACGGGCTGTGGGCCAGTGCCATCACCGGCGACGGCAAGGGCACCGTCTGGCTCTCCGGCGACCGCTACGGCTACGAGGGCACCGCCCTCTACTGGCGCCTGCGCGGCGGCGTCTGGACCTCCGTCGAGGGCGACGCCGTCCCCGGCGGCCAGACCCAGGCGTACGACATCGATGCTCTCGCGCCCACCGGCCGCACCGGACAGTTCTGGTCCGTCGGCAATTACGGACTCATCACCGGAGAGTCCACGTCCGCCCAGTACGAACTGATCCAACGTTCGACCCGCTGAACCCGCCCCTGCTCGCTCAACTGGGTTGTAAATGGCTGGAGTTCGCCCATGACGGCCGTGCGTGCGGCTCGTACGATGCGAACGCCTCTCGTCTTCACAGAAACCTCACAGTTTCTTCAAAACTCAACGAAGGCTGGAGGCACACAGCCACCCCCCAACCCTTTGGAGAGACCATGTCTCGTGGACTCCTGCTGAGCGGCGGCGCGCTGGCCGCTCTCCTCACGGCCACACTGCCCGCGCACGCGACCCCGACCTCCTCGTTCGACGACCCGCCCGCGGACAAGGTCGTCATCAAGATCGCCACCGTGAACGGCTCGGGCTGCCCGCTGGGCACGGCCGCCGTGGCCGTCTCCCCGGACAACACCGCCTTCACCGTCACCTACAGCGACTACCTCGCCAAGGTCGGCGGCAACGCCGACCCCACGGCGTTCCGCAAGAACTGCCAGCTCAACCTGATCGTCCACGTCCCCGGCGGCTTCACCTACGGCATCGCCAGCGCGGACTACCGGGGCTTCGCCTCACTCCAGCGCGGCGCGACCGGCATGCAGAAGGCCTCGTACTACTTCCAGGGCTCGTCGAACACGGCGTCCAAGACCCACAACTTCAGCGGCGTCTACAACGACAACTGGCAGGCCACGGACCAGACGGAGTACGCCCAGATCGTCTGGTCGCCCTGCGGAGTCGAGCGCAACTTCAACATCAACACAGAGCTGCGCGTGAGCGCGGGCACGTCGACGCCGGGCAGCTCCAGCTTCATGACGATGGACTCGACCGACGGCGACATCAGCACGACCTACCACTTGGCCTGGAAGGAGTGCCCGGGTAAGTGAGGAAGTCGGCCCAGGCGGTGGGGGAGAGGGTGAGCTGAGGGCCCTGCTTGTCCTTGGAGTCGCGGATGTGGATGGTGGCGGGGGTGACGGCGATCTCGACGCAGTCGTCGCCGGAGCCTCCGCTGTAACTGCTCTTGAACCAGGCCAGGTCGGACGTGCTCATTGGTCTCCTCGCATCCGCTGCAACAGGCTCATGGAGTCTTTGAGAGTGAGAGCCTGTGAGCGCATCCTGGCATACCGCATTTGAAGCATGCTGACCACCTTTGGGTCGGCGATGAACTGGCCGCTTTCCTGCCCCTCGCAGTAGGCGAACCACTTGTTCTCCGGTGTCTCCAGCAGTCGCATGGGACCGTCCAGTCCCGCGTGGGTCTCCTGCTCCGTCGGCATGATCTGGAGTTCCACGTTCCGTAGTTGGGCGATCTCCAGTACATGATCGACGAGCTCCCGCGTGACCTCCGAACCGCCCGTTCGCCGACGGAACAGGTGCTCCTCCAGGATGAACGCGAACGCCGTGTTCGGGCGTTCCCGCAGCAGCCGCTGCCGTTCCGCCCGCGCTACCCACTGCGCCTCGATCTGCTCGTCGCTCAGCGGAGGCAACTGGTTCGTGAACAGGGTCCGCGCGTACGCCTCCGTCTGCAACAGCCCCGGAATCAACCGGCATTCGTACGTGTACAGCGTGATCGCCGTGGCCTCAAGCTGCGCCCACCGCCGGAACCACGCCGCCAACCCCGGCTGCCGAGCCAGATGCTTGGCCGCGTTCCGTACGGCGCCCGTATTCCCCAGCACCCCCTCCGACCGCTCCGCGAACGTCGGATCCGGCATCCGCCGACCCAACTCCACCGAAGCCACGGTGTGTTTGGACAGCCCCACCCGCTCCCCGAACTCCTCCCGGCTCAGCCCCGCGTGCTCCCGCAACGCCTGCACCACCGCCCCGAACGTCCGCAGACTGTCCGAGGCCTCCGGCTCACCGCCACCCACCGCCGCATCGACCACTGTCGGTCACCTCCCGCACACATGGTCACGGCCAGTCACGCGTACTGTCCACCCCGTAACCGCGTACGCTCCCGCACCGTACGCGCCGCCGACCTGGTGAACTGCCCGCCGAAGTCGCCAGATTGAGCGCATGCACGCACCGCTCACCCCCCAACCCCCGGTTACCGTACGTACGTTCACCCTGCGTCTCAGCGTCACCCCACGCGGCGCCCGTCTCGCCCGGCACCTTGCCCTGAACCAGCTCCACGAATGGGGCATCCCGTACGGCAGTGCCGTCTCTGACGCCGTCGCTGTGATCGTCGCCGAGCTGGCGGCCAACGCGGTGACCCACGGCCGGGTCCCAGGACGGGACTTCGAGCTGCGGCTGTCGCTGCCGACGGGGAGCGTCCGGGTCGAGGTCAGTGACACCCGTACCGAAGCCGGCGTCCCGAAGCCGGGCGACGTACCGCCTCCGGGTCCCCTCGACGAACACGGCCGTGGACTCGTCCTCGTGGAGGCGCTGGCCGACCGGTGGGAGGTGCTGGATCGGGACCTTCCCGGCAAGACCGTCCTCGCGGAGGTGGACCTTCCGCGCGGGTCATTGACGCGCAAGTGATTCGATTCTACGTTCCGTCCGAAGTGACGATCGTTGTTCGAGATACAGAACAGGAGCGTTCACGTGAGCCGCACCAGAACCGCTCTTCTCGCCCTCCCCGCCGCCGCCTTGCTGGCCCTCATCCCCTCCAGCGCGTCGGCCTACCCCAACCCCGGTACCGTCACCGGCTCCATCGTCACCCACGACCCGACGATGATCCGCACCTCGTCCGGCCAGTACCTGCTGTACGCCACCGGCGGCGGCATCGCGAGCAAGTCGTCCGGCAACCGCATCGCCTTCAGCGCGGGCGCCGACGCCTTCTCCTCCCGCCCGGGCTGGTGGTCGTCGTACTCCTCCGTGCCGGAAGCCTGGGCGCCGGACATCTCCTACCAGGGCGGCAAGTACCTGCTGTACTACTCCGTCTCGAAGTTCGGCTCGAACACCTCGGCCATCGGGCTGGCCACCTCCAGCACCGGCCGGCCCGGCAGCTGGACCGACCAGGGGACCGTCTACACCTCCGGCTCGTCCAGCGACTACAACGCCATCGACCCGAACCTGTTCGTCGACAGCGACGGCAAGTGGTGGCTGTCCTTCGGCAGTTGGTGGACCGGCATCAAGATGATCCAGCTCAACCCGTCCACCGGTAAGCAGCTCGCCGGCAACACCACCCGGTACTCGCTCGCCTCCCGCCCGACCGGCACCAAGGCCGTCGAAGCGCCGTACATCGTCAAGCGCGGCAGCTACTACTACCTCTTCGCCTCGTACGACACCTGCTGCGCCGGCACCAGCTCCACATACAAGGTCAAGGTCGGCCGTGCCACCAGCGTCACCGGCCCGTACCACGACAAGAACGGCGTCGCGATGATGAACAACGGCGGGACACCCGTCCTCGAGTCCCACGGCCGCTACATCGGCCCCGGCGGACAGTCGATCATGAACGACGCCGACGGCGACCTGATCGTCTACCACTACTACGACGCCCAGGACAACGGCACACCCAAACTCGGCATCAACCTCCTGAACTGGAGCAGCGGATGGCCCGTCGCCTACTGACCCTGCTGGCCGCGCTGGTCTTCCTGCTGAGCCTGGGACAGTCCTCCGCGAGCGCCGCCTCCTTCGCCAACCCCGTCAAGGCACAGAAGGGCGCCGACCCCTGGATCTCATACCACAACGGCAACTACTACATGGTGACGACGAGTTGGACCGACGTCATCACCATGCGCAAGTCCACGACCCTCGCCGGGCTCGCCACCGCGCCCAGCGTGGAGGTGTGGAAGGGTGACGCGGCGAACCGCTGCTGCAACATCTGGGCGCCGGAGATCCACTTCATCAACGGTCGCTGGTATCTGTACTACGTCGCCGGCCAGAACGTCTCCGACTACAACCCGACCCAACGCACTCACGTCCTGGAGAGCGCCGGCTCCGACCCCATGGGCCCGTACACCTACCGCAACCAGCTCAACTCGGCCTGGATGCTGGACCCTACGGTCGCCACGATCAACGGCAGCCTGTACTTGTTCGGCAGCGCGAGCGGAGGCACCCAGAACCTGGTGGCCGCCCGTATGTCCAACCCCTACACCCTCGCCACCGGCTTCTCCACCGTCTCCACCCCCACCAACTCCTGGGAGACCTCCGGCGGTTCGGTGAACGAAGGCCCGGAGATCCTGCAACGGGGCGGCCGGACCTACCTCATCTACTCGGCGAGCGGCTGTTGGACCCCCGACTACAAACTCGGCCAGCTCAGCCTCACCGGCTCCAACCCGCTCTCCGCGTCCTCCTGGACCAAGAAGTCCACGCCGGTCTTCCAGCGCAACGACTCCGCCGGCGTCTACGGCCCCGGCCACAACGGCTTCTTCACCTCACCCGACGGCACCGAGAACTGGATCGTCTACCACGCCAACGACGCGGCCTCCGAGGGCTGCGACAACGGCCGCACAACCCGCGCCCAGAAGTTCACCTGGAACTCCGACGGCACCCCGAACTTCGGCACACCGGCCCGCCTCGGCGCGAGCATGCCCGGCCCGTCGGGAGAACCGGCCTCCGCCTCCACGACGTACACCCTCACCAACCGCAACAGCGGTAAGTGCCTTGAGGTGGCCGGGGGTTCGACGGCCGACGGCACCAACGTCCAGCAGTGGACGTGCAACGGCGGCACCAACCAGAAATGGCGCCTCGAAGACCTGGCCGACGACACCCACCGCCTGGTGAACACCGCCACCGGCAAGGTCCTCGACACCGAGAACTGCTCCTCCGTCGACGGCACCGACCTACGCCAGTGGTCCTGGCTGAACAACACGTGCCAGCGGTTCAGGTTCCAGGCGACGGCTGACGGCTACGTCCGGATCGTGAATCAGGCGACCGGCAAGGTGGCGGACGTAGCGAACTGCTCGACCGCGGACGGGTCGGACGTAAGACAGTGGACATGGCTGAACAACAACTGCCAACAGTGGCGCCTGAACGCCGTGTAGCACATCGCCCCGTAAGGGGCGCGGGGAACTGCGCGACAAGCCACAACGAACCGCTACCCGCCCAAGCCCCCGCACCCCTACGGCGAAAAGGCGCTACCTACCCCGCCTGCCCCGCCGCACTAGGCCAACTCCCGGCATTCGGCCACCCAGTGGCCGGCGCCGGAGTCAGCCCATTAGTACCCCGTACCTGCGCAGCGGTAAGCCCACCCCGCGCCGGAACCCCCACCGGCGTGGGCCCCGTCGGCTGGGCCGCAGACGCCGCGGCCGCCGGGAACTGCGCGGGGACGGGCTGCTGCGGCGCAGGGATCGGCTGGGGCGCCGGGAACTGCTGTGGCGGCGGCGCCGCCGGAGGCACCGGCTGCGGATACGCCTGCGCGGCAACCGGCTGCGGATAGGACTGCGCCGAAGCAGCCGCCGGCATCGGCGTCGGCGCGGGCATCGGCGCAGGCGTCGGCATCGGCGTTGGCATGGGCGCCCCCGCCTGCCCCTGACCCCCCATACCGCCGGAGGCCGTCGCCTGCGCCGCGAGGCCCTGCACGCCCGCCCCGTTGGTCTGTCCGATCAACCGGTCCACTGCCGCCGTACCCGAGCTGTAGTTGGTCCCTGTACCCAGCTCGGGCACGGCGGCTCCCCTCCTGGTCCCGTAGAGCACCTGTTCCAGGCCGGACACCAGGCGACGCACGTCGACCTGAGGGCGCACCACGAGCCGCAGGAAGCGGCTGGACGAACCGATCTTGTTGCCGCACTCGCGGACCAGGATCCGGTGCTCGGTGAGCAGTCGGTCCCGGACCACGGTGCCTTCCGCGCCCACGGGGAGGCGTACGAAGAGGAAGTTGCCCTGGGAGGGGTAGACCGTGAGGCCGGGCAGGGCGGAGAGCTGGCTGGCCATGTCCAGGCGGTCGCGGCGCACCTGGTGCAGGCTCTGGGCGTACTCCTGGCCGTGGTTCTTCAGCATGAACACCACGTGCTCGGCGAAGGCGTTGAGGTTCCACTTCGGCAGCATCGAGCGGACGCGGCCCGCGAGCGCCGGGTTGGCGACCAGATAGCCGAAGCGTATGCCGTGCAGGCCGAAGTTCTTGCCGAGGCTGCGCAGGACGATGACGTTCGGGCGGAGCATCGCCTCCTGGACGACCGACGGCTCCTGCTCGGCGTCCGCGAACTCCAGGAACGACTCGTCGATGACGATCAGGTCCCGGTCGGCCATCGCGTCCATGAACTGCACCAGCGCGTGCTTGTGCAGATAGCCGCCGTCGGGGTTGTTCGGGTTGCAGATGACGGCGACGCGGGTGCCGCGGGCCCGGATGAACTCGGCGTACTGCGCGAGGTCCAGGGCGAAGCCGCTGGACTCCTGGAGCGGGAACATGTCGACCCGCTTGCCGGTCTCCATCGGCTGGTCGGTCCAGCGGCCGAAGGTGGGGACGGGGATGGCGAGGGACTCACGCACCATCAGGTGGTCGATCCAGGTGATCAGCTCGGTCGAGCCGTTGCCCATCGCGACGGCCTGCGGCGGGAGTTGGAGGAGGTTGCACAGCTCGGCCGTGATCGTGTCGGCGCTGCTGGGGTAGTACGTGATGATGTCGCGCAACCGGCCCGCCATGTCGTCGAACATCGCGGGCGTGGGGAAGTACGGGTTGCACGGGATACAGAAGTCGATCGGACCGGCTCCGTCGCCGCCCTCGCGGGTCAGCGCCGCCATCGACGGGCTGTGCGCCGCCGTGCTGCGGAACAGCGAGGTGACGTTCTCAGCCATGGAACCTCCGTATGGGGCGGACCCGGTGGGGACGACCGGGTCCGTCGTCTTTGGGCGGCCCGCGCGGGGGAGCGCGGGCCGCCCTTAGATACGGATGCCTATGAGGCGCTGTTCAACCGCTGTGGATTCGGTGGAAAATTGTGAAGCTGCTGTGAAGCAGGGTCACTTTCCGAAGGAGTGAACCGTGGTCGAACGGTACGTCTGCCCAGGTCGCAGCGTTGTCGACGGGAACGACGGCTGGTTCGGCGAGTCCGGGAAGTGCTGTGTCTCCAAGCACAGCGCGTCGCCCTGCCGGTAGATGCTGCCGCCGGTGCCGGCGAAGCTGCCGTCGAGGAAGTTGCCCGAGTAGAACTGCAGGCCCGGCTCGGTCGTGGCGATCTTCATCGTGCGGCCCGAGGACGGGTCGCGGAGGGTGGCGACGTGCTGCGGCCGGGCCGTGATGCCCTTGTCGAGCGCCCAGTTGTGGTCGATGCCCTTGCCGTACAGCAGCTGCTGGTGGGGGACGCGGATGTCCTCGCCGACGGTCTTGGTGGAGCGGAAGTCGAAGGGCGTGCCCCCGACCCTCGCCAGCTCGCCCGTGGGGATCAGCCCCGAGTCGACCGGCGTGTAGCGGGAGGCGGCGATGGACAGTTCGTGGTCGTAGATGGTGCCGCTGCTCTCGCCCGCGAGGTTCCAGTAGACGTGGCTGGTGAGGTTGACGACGGTGGCCTTGTCGGTGGTGGCCTCGTAGTCGATGCGCCAGTCGCCGTGCCGGGTGAGGGTGTACGTCACCTTGGTCTTCAGCGTTCCGGGGTAGCCCATCTCGCCGTCGACGCTCGTGTAGTACAGGTACAGGCCGACGTCCGAGCCCTTGGTGAACGGCTCGACGTTCCACACCCGCTTGTCGAAGCCCTTGGCGCCACCGTGCAGGCTCTGCTCGCCGTCGTTGACGTCGAGCTGGTAGTTCTTGCCGTCCAGGGTGAACTTGCCCTTGGCGATGCGGTTGCCGTAACGGCCGATCAGCGCGCCGAAGTACGGGCTGTTGGCGACGTAGTCCTCGATGTTGTCGAAGCCGAGCGACACGTTGGTGTAGCGCCCGCGCCGGTCGGGGATCTCCAGGGACTGGACGATGCCGCCGTAGGAGAGGACCTTCAGCCGCGTCCCCCCGTTCTCCAGCGACCAGCTGTGGACCTTCGTGCCGTCGGCGAGCTTGCCGAAGAGCGACTTCACCGGCTTCTTGCCTCCCGTGGCGTGCGCGGTGCCGCCGAGCGTGGTGGCGGCTATGCCCGCCGCCGCTGCTCCGGCGATGACCGTTCGTCTGTTCAGTTCCATGTGCGGCTCCTGCAAATGGAGGGGCCCCGCTCTGTGAGCGGGGCCCGAGGACGACTCACGAACCGACCTTGCGCTTGTTCCACACGTCGAAGCCGACCGCCGCCAGCAGGACCAGGCCCTTGATGACCTGCTGCCAGTCGGTGCCGATGCCGACGAGGTTCATACCGTTGTTCAGCACGCCCAGGACCAGACCGCCGATGATCGCGCCGAGGACGGTGCCTACGCCGCCGCTCATCGACGCGCCGCCGATGAACGAGGCCGCGATCGCCTCGAGCTCGAAGTTCAGTCCGGCCTTGGGCGAGGCCGCGTTGAAGCGGGCGGCGAAGACCAGACCCGCCAGGGCCGCGAGCATGCCCATGTTCACGAAGACAAGGAAGGTGACCTTCTTGTCCCTCACACCCGACAGCTTGGCCGCCGGGAGGTTGCCGCCGATCGCGTAGATGTGGCGGCCGATGATCGCGTTGCGCATCACGTAGCCGAAGCCGACCAGCAGCACACCGAGGATGAGCAGCACGATCGGGGCGCCCTTGTAGCTGGCGAGCATCAACGTCACCGTGAGGATGGCGGCGCCCAGCGCGACCAGCTTCAGCAGGAACAGCTTGGTGGGCAGGACGTCGAGGTCGAACTCCTGCTGCCGGCGGCGGTCGCGGAACTCCTGGAAGACCACGAACGCGATCAGCCCGATGCCCAACAACAACGTGATGTTGTGATAGTTGGTCTCCGGCCCGACCTCCGGCATGAAGCCGTTGGAGACCTTCTGCAGCCCCTCCGGGAACGGGCCCAGCGTCTGGCCCTCGAGGAAGATCTCGGTGAGACCGCGGAAGATCAGCATGCCCGCGAGGGTGACGATGAAGCTCGGTATGCCGCCGTACGCGATGAAGAACCCTTGTGCCGCGCCCGCGACCGCGCCCATGGCCAGGCAGAGGATCACCGCGACCGGCCATGGCAGGTCGTTCTTGACCATGAACACGGCTGCCATCGAGCCGATGAACGCCGTCAACGAGCCGACCGACAGGTCGATATGGCCCGCGATGATGACGAGCATCATGCCGATCGCGAGGATCAGGATGTAGCTGTTCTGCAGCACCAGGTTGGAGACATTGCGCGGCAGCAGCAGATCGCCGTCGGTCCACACGGCGAACAGCGCCACGATCAGGCCGAGTGCGAACAGCATGCCGTACTGCCGCATGTTGCGGCGCATACCGTCCAGCATCAGCTGCAACAGGCCGCCGCCTGTGCTCGAACCGCCCTTTCCGGCCGGCGCGGGGGCCGGCGTCTTGGCGGTCACATCCGTGCTCATCGGGTTACCTCTTTGTCCTTGGTCATCTGACGCATCAGCGTCTCCTGTGAGGCCTCGGCCCGCGAGAACTCACCGGTCAGCCGGCCCGCGGCCATCGTGTAGATGCGGTCGCACATGCCGAGCAGCTCGGGCAGCTCGGACGAGATGAAGACGACCGCCTTGCCCTGCGCGGCGAGTTGGTCGATGACGGTGTAGATCTCGTACTTGGCACCGACGTCGATACCGCGCGTCGGCTCGTCCAGGATCAGCACATCCGGACCCGCGAAGATCCACTTGCTGAGGACGACCTTCTGCTGGTTGCCGCCGGACAGCTTGCCCACCGGCTCGAAGACGGTCGGCGCCTTGATGTTCATGGACTTGCGGAAGCCCTCGGCGACCCGCCGTTCCTCGTGCTCGTCGACCACCCCGCGCTTGGAGACCTTGCCCAGGGCGCTGAGCGAGATGTTCCGGCCGATGGTGTCGATGAGGTTGAGGCCGTAGTGCTTGCGGTCCTCGGTGACATACGCGATGCCGTGCTTCACGGCCTCCGCCACCGACTTCGTACGGATCTCCCGGCCGTCCTTGAAGACCGAACCGCCCGCGTACCGGCCGTAGGTGCGCCCGAAGACGCTCATCGCCAGCTCGGTGCGGCCGGCGCCCATCAGGCCCGCGATGCCGACGATCTCCCCGCGCCGCACGGTCAGCGACACATCGTCGACCACCTTGCGCTGCTGGTCGATCGGGTGGAACACGGTCCAGTCGCGGATCTCCAGAGCCGCCGCGGCGCCCACTTCGGCGTCGTGCTTCGTCCGCTCCGGGAAGCGGTGCTCCAGGTCCCGGCCGACCATGCCGCTGATGATCCGGTCCTCGGTGGTCTCCGGGGCCTTCACGTTCAGCGTCTCGATGGTGCGGCCGTCGCGCAGGATCGTCACCGAGTCGGCGACCGTGCGGATCTCGTTGAGCTTGTGGGAGATGATGATCGAGGTGATGCCCTGCTTCTTCAACTCCAGGATGAGATCGAGGAGTTTGCCGCTGTCCTCGTCGTTCAGGGCGGCGGTCGGCTCATCCAGGATGAGCAGCTTCACCTTCTTCGACAGCGCCTTCGCGATCTCCACGAGCTGCTGCTTGCCCACGCCGATGTCGGCGACGCGGGTGTCCGGGTGATCGCTGAGACCGACCCGCCGCAGCAGCTCGGTGGCGTGCCGCAGCGTCTCGGTCCAGCTGATGATCCCGCGGGTGGCGTGCTCGTTGCCGAGGAAGATGTTCTCCGCGATGGAGAGGTAGGGGATCAGGGCCAGCTCCTGATGGATGATCACGATGCCGTGATGCTCGCTGGCCTTGATGTCCTTGAACTTGCAGGCCTCTCCCTCGAAGAGGACTTCACCGTCGTACGTCCCGTGCGGATGAAGGCCGGAGAGGACCTTCATCAGGGTCGACTTGCCGGCGCCGTTCTCCCCGCAGATGGCGTGGACCTCGCCCTGCTGGACGGTCAGAGTGACGTCCGACAGCGCTTTGACGCCGGGAAAGGTCTTGACGATCGAGCGCATTTCCAGGACGGGTCCCGCCATGGTCGTGCCTTCCAATCCCTAGGTGCGGCGGTTGTCTTAGAGGTCGTTCGCCTTGAGGAAGCCGGAGTCGATCAGTTCCTTCTGGTAGTTGGCCTTGTCGACGGCCACCGGCTCCAGCAGGTAGGCGGGGACGACCTTCGAGCCGTTGTCGTACGTCTTGGTGTCGTTGACCTCGGGCTCCTTGTCGTTGAGCGCCGAGTCGACCATGTTCGAGGCGACCTTGGCGAGTTCGCGGAGGTCCTTGAAGACGGTCATCGACTGCTGGTCCGCGATGATCGACTTCACCGAGGCCAGCTCGGCGTCCTGGCCCGTGACGATCGGCAGCGGCTTGCTCTTGGAGCCGTAGTCGTCGGACTTCAGGGCCGACAGGATGCCGATGGAGATGCCGTCGTACGGCGAGAGGACCGCGTCGACCCGCTCGGACTTGTAGGAGCCGGTCAGGATGTCGTCCATGCGCTTCTGGGCGGTGCCGCCGTCCCAGCGCAGGGTGGTGACCTGGGTCAGCTTGGTCTGGCCGGAGCGGACGACGAGCTGCTTCTTGTCGATGTAGGGCTGCAGGACCTTCATCGCGCCACCGAAGAAGTAGCGGGTGTTGTTGTCGTCGTTGGAGCCGGCGAACAGCTCGATGTTGAACGGGCCCTTCTCGGAGCCGTCCTTCAGGCCGAGCTTCTCGACGATGTAGTTGCCCTGGAGCTCGCCGACCTTCTCGTTGTCGAACGAGGCGTAGTAGTCGACGTTCTCGGTGCCGAGGATCAGGCGGTCGTAGGAGATGACCGGGATGTTCGCTTCCTTGGCCTGCTGGAGCACGTTGTTCATCGACTTGTTGTCGATGGCCGCGACGATCAGCGCCTTCACGTCCTGCGTGATCAGGTTCTCGATCTGGGAGACCTGCTGGTCGGGGTCGTCCTCGCCGTAGACCAGCGTGGTCTTGTACCCCTTGGACTCCAGTTCCTTCTTGACGTTGTTGCCGTCGGCGATCCAGCGCTCCGACGACTTCGTGGGCATCGCGATGCCGATGGTGGCGCCCTTGGTGCTACCGGAGTCCTCCTCGCTGCCGCCCTCGCCGCTCTGACCGCAGGCAGTGAGGGTGAGGGAGAGGGAGGCGGCCGTGGCTATCGCGGCGAGTGCGGCTCGGCGAGTACGCATGATCATCATCCTTGATGTCTGTGACTGACTCGGTCTGGCGGTGCGGTGAGGCCCCGTCGGGTGGTGCGGTACGACCGAAGAGAGGGTGTGTGGGATTGTGTTCGGCTGCGTCTTCTTTTGTGAAGAGGTGACGGCCGGAACGTTATGAGGGTGTTTCGAAACGACGGAGCGCGCCCGGCAGCCGGGAGCCGAGCGGCGCCATGTCGCCGTCCGCTCCGTGCCGCGCGAGCAGGTCCAGAGCGAGCCGTCCGCGCCGCACCCGTTCCCGGGCGGTGGTCAGGGTCAGATCGCGCAGATGGTGCCCGTACGGGTAGATACCGGGCGCCTTCGAGAGGCCGAACTTGAGGTAGAGCGGTGCGCCGCGCCGGATCAGCTCGGCGACCTCGTACATGCGCACATAGCCGCCGAGATCGTCGGGGGCCTCGATGTACATGTCCATGGGCGCGGCGGAGACCCGCCGGATCTCGGTGAGATGGTCGAGCGTCAGATCGCTGGGCACATTGATCGAGTCGGCGCCCAGATTCTCGTAGACCGCGTACGCGGCCGGATTGACCGGTCCGATCAGCGCCGAGACCTTGAGGGTGGTGTCGGCGGGGATGATGCCCGCCGTGCGGGCCCGGTGCAGGGTCCACAGCACGCCCTCGTCGGCGACCAGCAGGCACTTGACGCCCAGCTCCGTCGCCCGGACGGCGTCCTCGACGCAGCCGGCGACGGCGTCATGGCCGCGGGCGCGCAGACCGCCGCCGCGGGAGTCGGTCCGGGTGGATCCGCCGATGTCCCAGGTCCCGCGCGGGCCGGTGAACAGGCAGAGCTCGATGTCACGAGCGTTCGTCGCGTCGACCATCTCGGTGATCTCGGCGTCGGTCAGCATCCACACGCCGCTGCCCTGGCTTATCCGGTGGATCGGCACATCGAGCCGCGAGGACTCCTTGAGGATCACGGCCAGCGCTTCGGGCCCCTCGCACGAGGGGACCTCGGTGCGCCAGCCGCCGCCACCGGGGAAGGAGTGCGGCGAGGCGTCGGCGGGGTCGAGGGCGGGCGCACCCAGGCCGAGCGTGGTGAGGGCCTGCTCACCGGGTCGGCGGGCTGCCGTATCGGAAGCGTCGGTCACAAGCTGTCCTTCTTGTTCGATATGTCGGACGAGGTTCGCGGCTCAGGGTGCGGGGGGCTTGGGTGTACGCCGGTACGGAAGCCGTCAGGTTGCCCCCGTACCGGCGTACGACTAGGGGCGCAGGAGCACTTTGCCGACCTTCGGATCACCGGACCCCACCAGCTCGATGGCCTGCGCGAACTCGGCCAGCGGCAGCTCGTGCGAGACGAGCGGCAACGGATCGAGCAGCCCGGCGGCGAACACCCGCACCGTGTGCGCCCAGGCGTCCGGCGGCGCCCCGAAGACGGTGTGCACCTCCAGCTGCCGTACGACCAGATCGGTCGGGTCGAGACCGTCGGCGCCCGGCGCCGGGATGCCCGTCAGGACCAGGCGTCCGCCGCGCCTGAGCAGGGAGGCGGCGGTGCGCGCGGCGGACGCGGACCCGGCGGTCTCGATCACCACGTCGAAGTCGTCGGGGAGCGGCTGGTCCTTCGTACGGAAGTCGGTGGCGCCGTACTGGCGTGACAGCGCCTCGCGGTCGCCCCGCGTGCCGACGACCAGCAGCTCGCCCGGGGAGCCCGCCTTCAGGAACTGCACGGCGAACATGCCGAGCGTGCCGGTGCCCACGACGGCGACCCGCTCGCCGGGCCGCGCGTTCGCCTTGATCGCCGCAGCGGCGATACAGGCAGCGGGCTCCAGCAGGGCGGCCGCGGTGAGGTCGCAGTCGTCCGGCAGGACGTGCAGCAGCCGGGCCGGAAGCGTGAGCGTGGTGGCCATGGCGCCCGGCTGGGTGAACCCGGTCTCCTCGTAGCCGGCCGTGCACAGCGTCGTCTCGCCCGCGTGGCAGCGGTCGCAGACCTGGCAGTTCCGGAAGCCCTCGCCGACGACCTTGCGGCCGACGATCGACTCCGGCACACCGGCTCCGACGGCGCGCACGGTGCCGGACCACTCGTGACCGGGGGTGAGCGGGTAACGGACGTACCCCTCGGGCCGGTTGCCCTGATACACCTCGCGGTCGCTGCCGCAGATCCCGACGGCGTGCACGCCGACGAGCGCCTCGCCGGGACCGGGCTCACGTGGCGTGTGCTCGGCGAGCCGGTGCTCGCCGGGCGCCTCGATGACGACCGCGGTGCTCACTTGTCGCTGCCCTTCGGCTTGCGCTGCTCCCAGCCCTCGGCCCACAGGTCGAACCGGGCCTGCTGCTGCGGGAATTCGGCCGCCGCGTCGGTGTCGAGCTCGACGCCGAGACCGGGCGCGTCGGAGATCTCGAAGTACCCGTCCACGACCTGGGGCGCCCCCTTGACGACCTTCTTGATCTCCGCGTCCGCGAAGTCGTTGAAGTGCTCCAGGATCTTGAAGTTCGGCGTGGAGAAGCCGACTTGGAGGGAGGCGGCGGTCAGCACGGAGCCGCCGACATTGTGCGGCGCGACCAGCATGTAGTGGGTCTCGGCGGTGGCGGCGAGCTTACGGGTCTCCCAGATGCCGCCGATGTGGCCGACATCGGGCTGCAGGATGTCGACGGCCTGGCTCTCGAACAGCTCGCGGAACTCGATGCGATCGTGAATGCGCTCACCGGTGGCGACGGGCATGTCCACCTTCGCCGAAACCTTTTCGAGCGCCTTCAGGTTCTCCGGCGGCACGGGCTCTTCCAGCCACGCGGGCTTGAAGGGCGCGAGCTCGTGCGCGAGACGGACGGCGGTGGAGGGCGAGAACCGGCCGTGCATCTCCAGCATCAGCTCGGAGTCCGGCCCGATGGCGTCGCGCACGGCCTCGATCAGCGACACGGCGTACAGGGTCTGCTGGTGGTCCAGCTCGAAGTGCCCGGTCCCGAAGGGGTCGATCTTGAGCGCCTTGTACCCGCGGGCCATGACCTCCAGGGCGGCCTTGTGGTAGGCCTCCGGCGTCCGCTCCGTCGTGTACCAGCCATTGGCGTAGGCCTTGACCTTGTCGGTGACCTTGCCGCCGAGCAGCTGCCACACCGGTACGCCGAGCGCCTTGCCCTTGATGTCCCAGCAGGCCATCTCGATGACGGCGATCCCGGACATCACGATCTCGCCGGCCCGCCCGTAGTCCCCGTACTTCATCCGGCGCACGAGGTCTTCCGTGGCGAACGGGTCGGAGCCGAGAATGTGGTTGTTCTCGGCCTCCCGCAGGTAGCCGATCAGCGCGTCGGTGTGGCCCAGCATCCGGGTCTCGCCGACACCCGTGATCCCCTCGTCGGTGTGCACCTGGACATACGTCAGATTGCGCCACGGCGTTCCGACCACGTATGTACTGATTCCGGTGATGCGCACTGCAGTTGCCCCTTGCTGCGTCGACGGCTCTGTTCTTGGCTGTTCTTGGCTGTGCTGGCTGTTCTTGCGTGTTCGATATTTCGTCACTCGTTCGAAATGCTGGCGTGACAGTAAGGACGGGGTGGTCTGGGTGTCAATGGGTCGAACACATAACAGTTTCGACAGTTTCGAGAAGAGCTTTCGATGCCCCGCGTCAACGCGCCATACCGGAAGCGGAAGTTCCCTACACAACTTTCACAGCCGTGACTATGAACGTTACGTCCGAGGAACTTAGTCTCCTCGCGTCATGAACTACTGCCACCCGTGCCAAAGGCACCTGAACGGCGCCCTGACCTGCCCGGGCTGCGGCGCACCGGCCGACTCGCTTGACGCGGGGGCGGGCGCGGGCGCGAGCGCGGCGTATGCGGGGGTGTACGAGGCTCCGGGCGGGGCGTACGGGGGGTCGGGAGAGTATGACGCTCCCGGGGCCTCTGAGGGGTTCTACGAGGCGCCTGGTGGGGCGTATGAAGCTTCCGGTGGGGCGTACGAGGAGCCGCGCGCCGGTGACGCCGGTGAGAGTGACGCCCACGGTGATGACGGTCATGACGGCGATTACGACGAGGACGAGCCCCACGGACGTGCCGCCCGGCGGCGTGGTCGGCGTCGGGGGCGGGGCCGTGCGCGGGATGTCACGGTCGCCGTGGGGGCGGTCGGTGTCGGTGACGGTGACCAGTCGGACGACGAGCTTGACCCCGAGGGTGCCGACGACGAGGACCCGGCCTCCGGAGGCGCGAGTCGTCGCGACCGCAAGGCTGCGGCCCACCGTCGCCGCCGTCGCCGGACCGTGCTCATATCCGCGGGCTTCATCCTCGCCGCCGCCGGCCTGAGCCTCGCGGAACTCGGCATAGACGCCCCGGGTTCCCCTTCGAAACCGGCGGCCGCGGGCGGCGACGCGTCCGCCGAGGGCGGCACGTCGAAGGAGGCGGACGAGACGGCCGAGCCGACAGGCGACGCGGAGGGCACCGCCGGAACGACGGATACCGCGAGCCCGTCCGGCTCCACCTCCCCCTCGCCGTCCAAGTCCGAGAAGGACGACAAGCCGACCAAGGAAGAGGCCGAGCAGGACGCCCAGTCCGCGACAGCGGCCCCGGCACCGAACCCCACCACCCCGGACCCCGCCCCCTCGTCCCCCGCCGAAACCCCGGCCCCCAGCGCGAACCCGCCCACCTCGGACCCGACACCGGACCCCTCACCTTCGGAGACGTGCGAGCGTTTCCTGTGGTGGTGCGCTTAGCACAGCGCCCCGAAGGGGCGCGGGGAACTGCGCGACCAGCCAAGACGGCGCCGCAGCCAAACGACCGCCTCACATCCCGGCACCATCCAGCGAAGCGCTCACGCTTCCAACATGCGCCGTAGCAAATCCCGCAACGCCAGTCGCTCATCCTCGGAGAGCCCCGCCAACGGCTCCCGCGCGAACCGCAGCGACTCCCGCAGACCGCGCGCCACCCGCCGCCCCTCGTCCGTCGTGGCCGCCAGCTTCACCCGCCGGTCCTTCGGATCCGGGCGGCGCTCCACCAGCCCCCGGGACTCCAGCCGGTCCACTATCCCGGTCACGTTCGACGGCTCGCACTTCAGCTTCTGGGCCAGCTTGCGCATCGGCAGCGGCTCCAGGGACAGCAGGCTGAGCAGCCGCGCCTGCGCGCCGGTCAGGGCGTGGTCGGCGGCGGCGACGTCGAAGTCCTCGTGGTAGCGGGCCACGACGCCACCGATCAGCTCGACCACTTCCATGGTGAGGGCGTCGGGGCGGCGGGTCTTCTGGTCAGTGGCCATGCGTCTCAGCGTACCCCGTTACTTGACATCATGAAATATTGAGGAGCATGGTTGTTTCAGGTGCTGAAGTATTGACGTCGAAGTAGTCGAAGTACTGGCACCGAAGCATTTTCTCGCTCGCTCGGAAAGGCACTCCCCTCATGATCAACCGCGAATGGCACCTCCTCTCCCGCCCCGTCGGCTGGCCCAAGCCCGAGGACTTCGCCCTGGTCGAGAGTGAGGCCCCGACGCCGGGCGAAGGCCAGGTCCTCGTCCGGAACAAGTACCTCTCCGTCGACCCGTACATGCGCGGACGCATGTCGGCGGCCAAGTCCTACGTCGCCCCCTTCGAGCTCGGCAAGGTCATGCAGGGCGGCGCCGTCGGCGAGGTCGTCGCCTCCAACGCCGAGGGCATCGCCGTCGGCGACCACGTCCTGCACTTCCTCGGCTGGCGCGAGTACGCCGCCGTGGACGCGAAGAACGCCGTCAAGGTCAACCCCGACGCCGCGCCGCTGTCCACCTACCTCGGTGTGCTCGGCATGACCGGCCTCACCGCCTATGCCGGTCTGCTGCGCACCGCCTCCTTCAAGGAGGGCGACGCCGTGTTCGTGTCCGGTGCCGCCGGCGCCGTGGGCAGCCAGGTCGGGCAGATCGCCAAGCTGAAGGGCGCCTCCCGGGTCATCGGGTCCGCGGGCTCGGACGACAAGGTCAAGCTGCTCGTGGAGGAGTACGGCTTCGACGCCGCGTTCAACTACAAGAACGGCAAGGTCAGTGACCAGCTCCGGGAGGCCGCACCGGACGGGATCGACGTCTACTTCGACAACGTCGGCGGTGATCACCTGGAGGCGGCGATCGGCCAGCTGAACCGGGACGGCCGGATCGCCGTCTGCGGAATGATCTCGGTCTACAACAACACCGAGCCTGCCCCCGGCCCGCGCAACCTCGCCCGCCTCATCCAGACCCGTGGCCGCATCGAGGGCTTCCTGGTCGGCGACCACTACGACCTCCAGCCGCAGTTCGTCCAGGAGGTCGGCCCCTGGGTCGCCTCGGGTGCGCTCAAGTACCGCGAGACGGTCGTCGAGGGCATCGAGAACAACCTGGAGGCCTTCCTCGGCGTCCTGCGCGGCGACAACACCGGGAAGATGATCGTCAAGCTCTGAGGGTCGCCCGTCGCCTGTAGATCATTTGCCGGCGGTCACCGTAGGTCATGTGTAGAACGGTCACCCGTAGGTCATTTGTGGAAGAGCACTTCCGGGAACTCCGGTGACGGGCCGTCCAGCAAGGGCCGGCTGGCGCCCTTGAGGTGGAGGTCGAAGAAAGCCGTGACGTAGCGGCGCGTTATTCGCTGCGACTGCTCGCCCGACAGCGGCTCCTCCGGGGGCAGGAGCCCCAACTGGTCGGCGAGCACCGGTGTGTCGGTGAAGGTGAAGTGCCCGGAGCCCTTCACGGCCAGCCAGCGTTTCCAGCCGTCGAGGTGCGGCCAGTCGCGCACCCAGGAGGCGTCGTCCTCCTCGGTGCCCAGCAGCATGAACGGCCGCCCGTCCAGGCCGCTCGCGGGCACGGGGTCGAACAGCGAGCCGTCCAGATTGACCCCGGCCCGGACCCGCTGGTCGCCGGCCATGGTGGACGCGGTGGAGGCGCCGCCTATGGAGTGACCGGCCATGCCGATCCTGGTGCGGTCGATCAACTCGGCGTGGCGCCAGGCTGAATGACGGGAGGTCAGTCGGTCGAGCAGGAAGGAGACGTCCTTCGCGCGACCGGCGGCGACGGTCTTGTAACCGACTTCGGGCGCCTTCTCGCAGGCGACGCAGGTCAGCAGCCGGTTGCCGGGGAACGCCGTACCCACCGACTCATAGGCGTGGTCGACGGAGGCCACCACATACCCATGGCTCGCCAGCTCCTCGGCGAGCAGCGTCAGGGTCGAGCGGTTGACGCTGAACCCGGGCGACAGCACGACCAGCGGGAACTTCCCCTGGGCAGGGCGGGCGCCGGGGCGGGCGTGGGTGCGGGTGCCGCTGAGCGTCTCGGCGGGCACGGCATCGGCCAGGTCGCGGTCCTCCAGGAAGGCTCGCGCCTCGCCGGTGGTCATGTACGGGGCCGTCCTGCCGTGTCCGGGGCGGGCCGGGTAGTACAGCGACACCATCAGCTCTCGGGCGCCTGCCTCCGGGACCCATGGGTCGGGGCGGGTCTTGTCGATCAGGTGCAGGGTGTCGCGGCCTATGGCCGACTGGCCTGTGGGGCGGGGGAGTTCCAGGCGTACTTGGTCGTTCTGGGTGGGAGCAAGGGTGGGAGCAAGGGTGGGAGCAGGGGTGGGTGTGTGGATGGGCGCGGCCATGGCCGCGCCTGTGCCGAGGAGGGCCAAGGACAGGCCGAGTAACGCGGCCGTGGCGCCGCGAGGCAGTCGATTCATGCAGATGAGGCTAGGAGGCCGGGAGTGTAGACCGCGTCACTCTGCGTGGTGATCCACCGGTAGTCCTCAGGACCTACGGGATGCCCCTGAGCCCTACCTTTGGTGTGGCCCTACTCGATTGCTCGGTCGCCTCCGGGGGCGCTCACTGCCGGTGTCGAGACGGCGATCGTGCTCGACGCTTCGCGCCTCCGCGCGTTCGCCGTCTCGACACCGGCGCGCCCCCTGCGGCTCCCTCGCGGCCGGCGCTTCGGACCAGTTGTTGTTGGTGGGCTCTTGCCCTCTGCTCTTGTTTGCGGTCAGGTCGCCAGCGTTGCCTTGTGGGCCGCCCTTACGAAGCGCTCGTTCTCCGGTGCTGCTCCGCCTGGGTAGGCAAATCGGCGTCGGGTGTAGCCGTAGGCGAGGCCGCTGCGGGGGTCGGCGAAGGCCTGGGAGCCGGGGGCGCCGCTGTGGCCGAAGGCGCCGGCGCCCAGGAAGGGGTACCAGGTGTCGGCGGTGGCCTGGAAGCCCAGGCCGTAGGAGCGGTGGGTGCGGGTGACCAGGTCGTAGCCGATGGAGTGGATCTGGCCCACCTCGGCTGCGGTGTCGGGCTTGAGGAGGGGTGGGCGGTCGTTCATCTCGCTGATCGCTGCCGCGTACATGCCGGCCAGGCCGCGCGCGGATGCCACGCCGCCCGCTGAGGCCTGGCCCTTGGCGCGTACGGTGCGGGAGTTGGCGAAGTCGGTGAATTCGCCGGGGTCCGGGACGTGGGCGTTGAACGCGATCGACGTGAGGGTGTGCGGGCCGGTCGGGGCTGCGTCCAGTACGGCCTGTTGCTTCGGGGTCGGCAGCATGGGTTGTGCCGAGCGGAAGCGGGGCTCGAGCGGCTGGGGGAGCCCGAGGTGGAAGTCGAGGGCGTACGGGGCGCGTACGCGTTCCTCGAACAGTTCCTGGAGGGTGCGTCCCGTCGCGCGGCGTGCCACCTCGCCGGCGAGGGCGCCGATGACCAGGGCGTGGTAGCCGAAGGCGGTGCCGGGACGCCAGAACGGGCGTTGGTCCGCGAGCCGTTCGGCGATCATACGGTCGTCGGCCAGCTCGTCGAGGGAGAAGCCGGTGTCGAGGCCGATCAGGCCTGCCCGGTGGGTCACCAGGTCGCGCAGGGTGAGGTTGGCCTTGCCCTCGGCGCTGAACTCCGGCCAGTAGTAGGTCACTTTGCGGTCGAGTTCCAGCGTGCCGTCCTGCACGAGCAGCGCGACCACGAGGTGGGCGGCGCCCTTGGTGGACGAGTACACGCCGTAGAGGGATGTGGCGTCGGCGCCCTCGCCGGTCCACAGGTCGACGACTCTGCGGCCGTGGACGTACGCGCACAACTGGCCCTCGTAGTCGTCCCGTTCGCTTGCCACGAACGCGGCGAATTCGTCGCGCACCGTGTCGAAACCCTCCGCTACCGTGCCGTGAATCTCCTTCGTCGTCATCCACCACTCTCCTGACTCGCCTGTGCCACGGTGAACAATGCCCGCGCCACCTGCGCGAATTCCCCCTTCGGATGATCCCGGAAGAGGGGTTCGGTGCCGAACAGCACGGCACCTGGACCACTGATGACGGAGGCCTGCCCGGCCGCCGCCTCCGGACCGCCACTGCCGTCCTCCAAGGGCCTCCAGTGCCCGGAGAGCAGGGGGTTGGCGGTTCCGTACGACTGCTCGACCCGCACTTCTGGGCCGAGGTCGGTGAACCAGACGGGCGCGTAGACGAAGCTGTGGTCCGGAGCTCCGCCGGTGATCCGCCCGGCTTTGTTGACGACTTGCACTACGCCGTTGGCGTCACCGTTGCCCTCCACCGGCTTGGCCGCCAGCAGGCCGGTCGCGGAGGTGAGGTCCGCGCCGGTGGCGCCTCGGCCGACCAGACCGCCGTGGTGGGTGGTGAGGAAGGTGTCCAGTGCCTTGCGGGCCGCCGGATTCAGGGCTTCGTAGGACAGTCCTGCTGAGACGAACAGGGCGTCCGTCTTCGACCAGTCGAAGCCCGCGTTCAGTACGGCCGTGGAGACGGGCGTGACCTCGAAGTTCATCTCCCGGAGCGCGAACAGCTCGCCCGCTGTGACGGCAGCGGTCAGGCGGAGTCGGCGCAGTTTCGTGGTGCCGCGCGCGTGTGTTGCCTCGAAGGTCACGTCGTGGGTGCGGGCCGCCGTGATTGCCGCCTTGCGTGCCGAGGGCGGGAGGATCGCGCTGCCGTCCGGGGCCTGGCGTATGGAAATGCCCTGCTGGAGGAGGTCGTTGAGAGCCGCGATCTCCTGGGGGGTGTCCAGGCGGAGGCGGAGGGGGCCGTACGGGGCTACGTGGGCGACGGGCGTGGCTCTGTCGATGGTGCGGAGTATGCCGTACGGCAGGCTGCCCCTCTGTGCGGACTTCACCGTGGCGCCCCAGAGGCGGCCCAGGCTCCAGCCCGAGATGTCGTACATCACCGATACCTTGTCGCTGATGTCGGTGCCGTCGGCGAGGAGGGCGTTCGCGAGGCCGCGCTTGGGCTGGTGCATGTCGATGACGTAGGAGCCCTGGGGGTACGTCTTTCCGGCCAGGTGGAAGGGGCGGGTGGCGCGGGTGACGGTGACGTCGTTGGCGAGGAGGTGGTCCACGAGGCGGGCGGCTGCGGTCGCCGAGCGCTGGGACGGCCCGGTGGGCATGACGTATGAGCGGGGGAAGTTCGTGGTGTAGACGTCCTCGGGGCCGATGCCGGGGACGCCGGGAACCGTCTCCTCCGAGACCGGGATCTGTGCCTCGCCTGCCGCGCCGCGCCGGAAGACCTCGATCTGGTCGGCGATCAGTGAACCACGGTGGGCGCGTGTGAAGTCGAGGGTGGCGCGGAGGGCGGCGCCCGCTACGTCGACGTTGATCGCGGACCTGCGGCGCAGTTCCGCCGTCGGGAGGGTGTCGTACTCCTCGTTGTTCACTGCGAGCGGGATCTCTATGGTGTGCGCTGCGACCGTGCCCTGGAAGGCCGCGTACTGAGGGGTGAAGATGGGCGGCCAGTCGTCCCAGCCCTCCTGCTGGTCACGGAAGGGGATTTGGGCGGGCTCCACGCCGTCCTTGGCGGGTGTGTAGCCGAGGCCGTTGACCGCCGACTCCATGCGCAGGGCGTTGGCGTAGGTGTTCTTGAGGAAGAGGTCGTACTCGTAGTTCTCGCCGTGCGGGGGAGTGGTGGGCTCGATGAGGGTGCCGTTGACGTAGCCGTGCAGGTCGAGCATGACGGCGGGTTGCTTGTCGATCTGGATCTGGCGCATCGCGCGCGTCTCGGGCTGCGAGGCGGTCACGAAGTCCCGGTTCATGTCGAACCCGTTGGCGTTGGCGCGGGTTCCGGCGATACGGCCGTCCGGGTTGGCGGTGATGTTGAAGTAGAGGCGGGAGCGGGAGAGGAGGTCCTTGGTGCGCGTGTCGTTCGCCGTCGCCAGTTGTTCGATGAGGTCGAGGGAGGCGTCTGTGCCTTCCCACTCGTTGCCGTGGATGTTGTTGTTCACGAACAGCGGGACCTTGTAACGCGCTTTGATCTCAGGGGATTTGGCGGCGGCCGCGGGTGCCTTCTCGATCAGCTCGCGCATCCGTTCCTGGGCGCGGGTCTGGCGGGCGGACTCCGGGGCGGTGACCGTGACGAGGTACAGACGGTGCCCGCCTGCCGAGCGGCCCGCGACCTCTACGCTCACCCGATCACCTAAGGCCTGCAAGGCGTTCAGCTTCGGGGCGATCGCGTGGTACGGGGTGAGGCCCAGCTTGATCGACTTGTCGGCGGGGTTCTCGGGGTCGGGGGTGAGGAGCTGCTCGCGGGGATAGCCGCTTGCGGAATCGGTTCTTCCGACGGTGGTGGCGAGGGCCCGTTCGGCCGCGCCCACCGGCGTCAGGGCGGCTTGTCGGTCGAGGGCGGGGCCCTCGCGGGTGACGGGCTCGGTGTCGGCCCCGGCGCTGCCGGGGGTGAGCAGAAGTGAGCCCGCCGTGGTGAGGGCCAGGGCGGTGATCAGGACGGGTCTCGCAGGGGCGGTTCTCGTGGTGCGCACGCGTACCTCCTCCGGGCTTCCTGAGATCGGTACGGCGAGATGTACCTGTTCGACTCAACGGCAACAAGAGGGAGTCCGTGGCGCCGATGCCCCGGATGGCGCATCCCCGGCCCGGTGAACGGGGCATGCTGAGAGGGCCCGGCGGTTCCGCAGCGCCCCGAAGGGGCGCGGGGCTGTGACATATGCGGCTCCGCCGCGTGGGCGCGACCAGCCCCCACGGACCCGCAGCCGAGTCACCGCCTTCCAGCGGAGCGCATACGCGAGGAGTGTTCATGGCGACGATCCCTTCGCTCCCCAGCAGGGACGAGATGCTGCGCATGGCCCGCAGCACGACCGACATCACCGGCCAACTCCTGGACACGGCCGGGAACATCACCAGAATCGCCATCAACACCTTCGACCCACGCGACGGTTCGGGCGCGGAGGCGCTGCGCGTCCTGCGCGAGACCACCGCCGAACTCGCCGAGGCCAGCGCCTCCCCGCAGGCCCAGGAGGCCTTCTACCGCATCGTCGACACCCTCACCCGGCTCGGCACCAGCGGCGCCCCGCTCGCCGTGCACCCGGTCAGCGAACCGGCCCAGGCGCTGCTGGCGGCGGTGAGCGACAGTCTGCTGCCGGTGCTGGACGCGGTGGAGCCCGCGGTGGAGGAATTCGCCACTGCCCTCGGCGACTTCGTCGAGGCGACGTCCCCGCTGCTGCCCGCGGCGGCGGGCCTGGCCGCGGGTGTGCTGCTCGCTCTCACCCCGCTGATCCGGGCCGCGACCGACGTCCTCGACGAGTCGACCCCCGAACTCCGCCGTGTCGCCGACGCGTTGACGTCCGCGCTGGCTCCTCTGATGCCGCTCCAGGTGGCCCTGGCCGAGCGCGCGGCCGCCGCGGGCGCGGGTGTCGTACGCGCAGCCCTGCCGCCCCTTGCCGACCTCACGGAAGCCGCGGCGGCGACGACCAAGGCGGCGCGGCCGGTGCTCATCGCCGGGGAGGAACTGGTGGTGTCCGCACTGGAGTCGGTTCAGCCCCTGATGCTGGCCACGGCCTCGCGCGCGGGGCGGGTGGCGCGGGCCGCGGCGATACGGGTGACGGCGGCGGTGTCTCCGGCGGCGGATCGCGGGGTGGTGGTGGCCGTGTCCGCGGCGGCGGGCTGAGACAGGGAGACGCAGGCCACATTCGGTGATGTCACATCGCGCCGGGGTCGTTCCGTCATAGCTGTGTAGCCAACGACAACGGCCGAGGAGATCACCATGACTGCCCGACTGGACGCCTTCAGCAGCCCGACCATCATGAAGGTCTTCAAGCAGATCACCGCGGCGAACACGGTGCTCAAGGACTCGACGCTGCCGGTCGCGACACAGGAGCTCGTCAAGCTCCGCGCCAGCCAGATCAACGGATGCGGCTTCTGCACCGACATGCACTTCAAGGACGCCGTCGCCGCCGGTGAGACCCCCGAGCGTCTCAATCTGGTCGCGGCCTGGCGGGAGGCCACGGTCTTCACCGAGGCCGAGCGGGCCGCGCTCGAACTGGCGGAGCAGGGCACCCGCGTCGCGGACGCGGCCGGCGGTGTCACGGACGAGGCCTGGGCGTACGCCGCCAAGTACTACGACGAGGAGGAGCTGGCCGCCCTGGTGTGCACGATCGCCCTCATCAACACCTTCAACCGGGCGAACGTCATGCTCCAGATGCCCGCCGGCGACTACCAGCCCGGCCAGTTCGGATAGCCGGGAGTGCCCACTGCCCACCCCGTCACTGTCAGTGCATGCCGTTAGAGTTTTCTCCATGCGCGATCTTGGGGTGGGCTTCAATTACCTGCTGAAGGGCCAACGCTGGGTGGCCCGGCACGGCAAGCAGTACGGCTTCGGGCTGGTCCCGGGCCTGATAACGCTCGTCCTCTATGCGGCGGCGCTGGTCTCGCTGGCGCTGTGGGGCGAGGACTTGGTGGCGTGGGCGACGCCCTTCGCCGACGACTGGTCCAGCCCTTGGCTCGGCCTGTTCCGCGGCTTCCTCACCGCCGTCCTGTTCGCCCTGAGCCTGCTCCTCGCCGTCCTCACCTTCACCGCGGTCACCCTCCTGATCGGCCAGCCCTTCTACGAGAACCTCTCCGAGAAGGTCGACCGGGACGTCTCCCCGGACGGCACCGCACCGGAGTCCGGCCTGCCGCTCTGGCGCGAGCTGTGGATCTCCGGCCGCGACAGCCTGAGAGTCCTCATACGGGCCTTGCTCTGGGGCATCTTGCTCTTCGCCTGCGGCTTCATCCCGGTCGCCGGCCAGACGGTCGTCCCGGTGATCGGCTTCTTCGTCACCGGCTTCTTCCTCACGGAGGAACTCACCTCCGTCGCCCTCCAGCGCCGAAACGTCGTCCTGCGCGACCGCCTCGCCCTGCTCCGCTCCCGAAAGTCCCTGGTCTGGGGCTTCGGCACGCCTCTCGCGCTGGCCTTCGTGGTCCCGTTCGTCGCGGTGTTCCTGATGCCGGGCGCGGTCGCGGGCGCGACGCTGATGGCCCGCGACCTGGCCGGCGAGGAGACCGTCGAGGACGGTGCCGAAGACTCCGAGGAGGAGGGAGTCACTCAGTGATCATTCGTTGACGGCCACCGTCAGGATCGCCCGCACCTGACCGATGATGTCCAGCCGGTTCTTCACGAACTCGGGGTCGGTGACCGCCCCCGTCGCCGGGTCGGTGTTGCCCGTGCCGAACTGCAGCACCGGCGTGTGCACATGCCCGCCCGGCAGCGCGTCGTGCAGCCCCAGCCGGTCCCGCAACAGCGTGGCCCGGTAGGCGATCTCATTGGACAGGTAGTCGCCGCCGCCCCCGGCACGCGCCGTCGACCCGGGCGTCGGCCCGTCCGGCCGTACGACGGACTGGGTGCCGCCCGCCGGGATCTCGGTCACGCTGGTGTTGTCGTAGACGGGGAACCGCCCGGTGTTCGCGGCCACGATCGCGGCGTACGGCAGGCTGGTCGTCGTCCACTGCGGCTGCGAGGCCGGGTCGGTGACCGGGATCGTCTCGGCCGTACCGGTGTTCTCGTTGTCCAGGAAGCCGCCCCGCCAGGCCCCGTTGGTCCGCTCGACGTCGAACCGCCCGACCCGGCCCTGGCTCACGGTCGTGAACAGGTCCACCTTCGGCAGATACGGCCGCAGCGCCCGCTCCACCGTCCCCGCCGTGAAGTCCCGCCAGCGCACCGGGAACACGGCGGTCTCGATCCGTGCCGGACCGTCCGCCGTCTCGATCACCGTGCCGTCGAGAGCCAGCGCGGTCGCCCCGGACGGGTTGGAGATCCGGATGTCCCGGTCCAGCGTGAACGGGTCGAACCCGGTGACCAGGACCCGCTTCATCCCCTTGCCGTGCGGATACCGGATGGCGGTCTGTCCCCGAGAATTCCGCTCCAACTCGTCGAGCAGCTTGGCTCGTTGGGAGTCGCTCAGCGTGAACTCCGGCTCCCAGGTGCGCACTTCCCGGGTCATCCCGAGCCGCGCCCAGTACAGCGGCCGGTCGTCGTCCCGGCTCAGATCCCCGGCGGCCGGCGCCCGACCCTGTGCCCGAGCGACGGCCAGCCGCCACAGCGTCGCGCCCTCCCGTACGACGGTCCGGCGGGCCTGCGCATACGACTCCGCCGCCGCGAGCGCCCGC
Source organism: Streptomyces sp. GESEQ-4 (assembly GCF_017948455.1). Classification (GTDB taxonomy): domain Bacteria; phylum Actinomycetota; class Actinomycetes; order Streptomycetales; family Streptomycetaceae; genus Streptomyces. The sequence continues at coordinate 51,273 of NZ_JAFFSU010000006.1, read as the reverse complement.
GCGAACTCCGGCGCCACCGTGTCGAATCCGGAGCGCCTGAGGATCTCCTGCGGTTGCGCCTTGTCCAGCCGCAGCTCCTCGACCGTCGGGGCCGGGGCTGTGTCCGCCGTCGCCGTCGTCGGGGCGGCGAGCCCCGCCAGCAGGGCGAGTCCGAGTACGCCGATCCGAACACGTATGGAATTCAAGGGGGTCAGGTCCTTCCGTCGCTGCGGGGAAGCGTGCTCGGCAGTATGGCGTGACGGGAGTGACATGGGTAGCTCAGCCAGGAGAGGCGGCCAGTTGCGGTTTCGAGTCCTTCGCGGGTGCCGAGGAAGGATGGAGACAGCACGGACTCAACGAGACAGCACGGACTCAACGAGGAGGCAACCCCGATGGCGGGAACCCGCACCCACGCCGATGAAGCGCGCGAGGAGGTCGTCGAGGCCGCGCTTGCCAGGCTCGGGCTCGACGCGAAGGCACGGCTGCTGGCCGGTCAGGACATGTGGACCCTGCCCGGGCTCCCCGAGATCGGGCTGAAGCCCCTGGTCATGTCGGACGGCCCGATCGGCGTCCGGGGTGTGCGCTGGACCGCCGACGACCCCTCCGTCGCCCTGCCGTCCCCGACCGCCCTCGCCGCCACCTGGGACCCGGAACTCGCCCGCAGGGCAGGGGTGCTGCTTGCCCAGGAGAGCCGCCGCAAGGGCGTGCACGTCCTGCTCGCCCCCACGGTCAACCTGCACCGCTCCCCGCTGGGCGGCCGGCACTTCGAGGCCTACAGCGAGGACCCGTACCTCACCGGCCTGATCGGCGCGGGCTATGTGAAGGGCGTCCAGTCGGGCGGCGTCGGCACCACCGTCAAGCACTTCGTCGCCAACGACGCCGAGACCGACCGCTTCACGGTGAACAACCTGGTCTCCGAACGCGCCCTGCGCGAGCTGTACTTGGCCCCCTTCGAGACCATCGTCGAGAACGCCCACCCCTGGGGCATCATGACCGCGTACAACACGGTCAACGGTACGACGATGACCGAGCACCGCTACCTGGTGAACGAGGTCCTGCGCGGCGAATGGGGCTTCGACGGCTTCAACGTCTCCGACTGGACGGCCGCCCGGTCGACGGTCGGTGCCATCGAGGGCGGCCTCGATGTCGCCATGCCGGGTCCGGACACGGTGTACGGCGCGGCGCTCGCGGCGGCCGTACGGGACGGCAAGGTCGACGAGGCCACGGTCGACACCGCCGTACGCAATGTCCTGCGCCTCGCGGCCCGCGTCGGCATCCTGGAAGGCGCCGAGCCGGTCGTCACCGAGCTCCCGGAGACCGTCGACGGCAGCGAGCTGGCTCGCGAGATCGCCCGCCGCGCCTTCGTCCTCGTGCGCAACGAGGGCGCGCTGCCGCTGAAGCCGGGAAGGGTCGCCCTCATCGGCGCCGCCGCCCGCGACGCCCGTGTCCTCGGTGGCGGCTCCGCGACCGTCTTCCCGTCCCGCATCGTCTCCCCGCTCGACGGCCTCACCGCCGCGCTTCCTGAAGGCACCCTGACCTACGCCGTCGGCGCCGCCCCGGACACCGAACTCTCCGTCTTCGACCCGGGTTTCGAGCTGCGTGCGATCTGCCGTGACGCCGACGGAAACGTCCTCGGCTCCGACTCCGCCCCGGGCGGCCAGCTGAAGTGGATGGGCCCGTCGGCCCTGCCCGAGGGCGTCACCTTCGAGCAGCTGCACACCGTCGAGGTCACCGGCACCTTCACGCCGCGCGAGAGCGGGCTCCACGCCTTCGGCATCCAGGGCATCGGCACCTTCACGCTGACCATCGGCGGCACGACGTACTTCGACGACGTCCAGAACCCCGCCAAGGACGACCCCTTCATCACCTTCTTCGGCGAGCCCACCCCCCGCGCCCAGGCCGAACTCACCGCCGGCGAACCGGTCGACGTCTCCCTCACCTACGTCGTCACACAGCCCGAGGGCCTCCCGATGCGGGCGATCATCTTCGCCCTCGCCCACCAGGATCCGCAGCGCGACCCCGACGAGCTGATCGCCGAGGCCGTGGCAGCGGCACGCGACGCCGACACGGCGGTCGTCGTGGTCGCCACGACCGAGCGGGTCGAGTCCGAGGGCTTCGACCGGGCGGACCTGCGCCTGCCCGGCCGCCAGGACGACCTGGTCCGCGCGGTCGCCGCCGCCAACCCGAACACCGTCGTGGTGGTCAACTCCGGTTCCCCGGTGGAGCTGCCGTGGCGCGACGACGTGGCCGCGGTCCTGCTCAGCTGGTTCCCCGGCCAGGAGGGCGGCGCGGCCCTCGCCGACGTCCTGACGGGCGCCCACGAGCCCGGCGGCCGCCTGCCCACCACCTGGGGTTCCCTCACCGACGCCCCGGTCACCCAGGTCGTCCCGTCCGACGGTGAACTCCCTTACTCGGAGGGCGTGTTCATCGGCTACCGCGCCTGGGAGAAGGAGGGCCGCAGCCCGTCGTACGCCTTCGGCCACGGCCTCGGCTACACCGACTGGACATACGAGTCCGTCGAGGTCACGGGCACGACGGTGCGGGTCCGGGTGCGCAACTCCGGACAGCGCCCGGGCCGCGAGGTCGTCCAGGTCTATCTCGCGCCGAGCGAGCCCGACGCCGAGCGCCCGGCACGCTGGCTGGCCGGTTTCGCGGGCGTCGAGGCCGCGCCCGGCGAGAGCGCCGAGGTGACCGTGGAACTCCCGCGCCGCATGTTCGAGATCTGGGACGAGATGACCATGTCGTGGTCGCTTGTGAAGGGTTCGTACGAGATCCAGGTCGGCCGCTCGATCACGGACCGTCGTCTCACCGCGACGATTAACGTCTGAGGCGGGACGGGACTTCGGGACGAGCCTTCCCACGAGCAGCCCCGGCCCGGGACCTGACACCCGGGCCGGGGCTCGTGCGTTCGCAAGCCCTCAGGGACTACCTCACCGAGAAGCCGTACACCGTTTCCGACCGGAACACCTCGCCCGGCCTCAGCACCGTGCTCGGGAACTCCGGCCGGTTCGGGGAGTCCGGGAAGTGCTGGGTCTCCAGGGCGACGCCATCGCCGGGAGCGAAGGGCTCGGTCAGGTGGTCGGCGGTGTAGAGCTGGAGGCCGGGCTCGGTGGTCGCGACCGTCAGCGCCCGTCCGGACGCGGGGTCGTACAGCTCGGCCACCTGCTCGGGGGCCGACGTCACCCCCTTGTCGAGCACGAAGTTGTGGTCGTACCCGGCGCCGGCCTTGCGCTCCGCACGGAAGTCGAAGCGGGTGCCCTCGACGGGGGCGACACCGGTCGGGATCAGATCCGCGTCGACCGGCGTGAACCGCGACGCGGCGATCCGCAGCTCATGCCCGCCCGCGTTCCCCGCACCGCTGAGGTTCCAGTACGAGTGGTTCGTCAGGTTCACCACGGTCGGCGCGTCGGTGACCGCCTCGTACGCGATCCGCAGCGCACCGGCGCCATCCAGCGTGTACGTCGCCGAGACCTCGAGCCGTCCCGGGAAGCCCTCCTCGCCGTGCGGGCTGACGCGCGCGAGCCGCACCCCGTGCTCGACCGGCGTCACGTCCCACACCCGCTTGTCGAAGCCGCGCCCGCCGCCGTGCAGCGAGTTGGGCCCGTTGTTCGGCTCCAGCGCGTAGGTCACGCCGTCCAGCGAGAAGCGGCCGCCCGCGATCCGGTTCGCGTACCGCCCGACGAGCGCACCGAAATACGGTCCCGGGTGCGCCGTATATCCATTGAGGTCCGCGAACCCCAGCACCACGTTCCCCGGCCGCCCCTCCCGGTCCGGCACCTCCACCGACTGCACGATCCCGCCGTACGACAGAATCCGCACGCGCACGTTCGCCCGCTCCAGGGTCCAGCGGTGGACAGGGGTGCCGTCGGAAAGTGTGCCGAAGAGTTCGTTCATGTTCGGAACTCTAATTCGGAAGCCCGGCTCACGCCTCAGAGCTCCGGCTCACGCCTTCTTCGCGGTGACCGTGCGATAGGCGATCTCCGCCAGCCGCGCCTGTCCGTTCACGCTCGGGTGGAACCAGTCCCAGCGGCTCAACTGCTCCGTACCGAACCGGTACTCGTACACCGCGCCGCCGTCGAAGCGGCAGTACCGGTCCTTCTCACACACCTGCTCCAGCACACCGTTGTACGCCTCCACCCGGTCCTGCACCGTGTCCCGCCGCAGGGTCGCCGCCGCGTCCAGGGCGTCCGCGTCGTCCAGCATCGAGGGGCAGATGCCGAGCTTCCACACGGCCTTGCCCATCGGGTTGCTCCGCCCTTCGGACCACAGCCGCTTCAGGTCCGGCACGCTCGCCACATACACCTGGGACTTGGGCAGAGCAGTGCGCAGCGTGCTCATCGCGTCCTCGAACTGGGTGCGGAAGTCGGCCACCGAGGTCATCGCCGACGTGGTCGCGCGACAGGCGTCGTTCGCCCCCGCCATCACCGCCACCAACTGCGGCTTCCGCGTCACCGCCTGCGCCATCTGCCCGGCCACGTCCGCCATCAGCGCCCCGGTCCGGGCGTAGTTCCAGCTGCGCTCGGCAGCCCGCGTCGGACCCAGCAGCCGTACGGCGAGACTGTCCACGTCCGCCCGGCTGCCGGTCGCCCAAGAGGCTTCGGGGCAGTCCGCCAGCACCGAGCACGCGTCAAAACCCCGGGTGATGGAGTCGCCCACCGCGGCGACCGAACCCGGGCTGCGGTCCCATGTCGGCGTCGGCTTGGGGGACGGCTTCCCCTGCTTGGCCTCGGTGCCTCTCGGCGCCGGCGAGTCGCCACCGGTGGCGTCGCACCCCGCGACACTCAGGACAGCCGTCACCAGAACGGCGAGAACGGCCGTCCCACGGCCGTTGCGCTTCCGCATCCCCTGGTGGTCCCCTCGCTCGACATGCAATGCTCCTCCCCCATAACAACGCGCGGGAGTTCCCGACCGCGCGAGACGCAACTCCGCGCACCCGTACAAGCGTCCTGCCGGGTGAATGGCGGGCGTTTCACGGCACCGGGACCGACGGTACGTCACACTCCTTGCGCCGTCGCACGGTAGCCTCGCCATCAAACGTGGCTGGAACCACTGCTGTTCCGCCAGGTCGCAAAGATGGTCCGCTCTGCCCGGAGGTCCCGGTGACGACACGTGGAGTTCTGTACGTGCACTCCGCGCCGCGCGCGCTGTGCCCGCATGTCGAGTGGGCCGTGGCCGGGGTGCTCGGCACACGCGTCAGCCTCGACTGGATCCGGCAGCCCGCGGCACCCGGCACCTGGCGCTCCGAGTTCTCCTGGCAGGCCGAGGCCGGCACCGCCTCCAAACTGGCGTCCGCCCTGCGCGGCTGGCACCTCCTGCGCTTCGAAGTCACCGCCGAGCCCTGCCCCACCGCCGAGGGCGAGCGCTACAGCTGCACCCCCGACCTCGGCATCTTCCACGCCGTCACCGGCATCCACGGCGACATCCTCATCCCCGAAGACCGCCTCAGAGCAGCCCTGGTCCGCTCCCAGCGAGGAGAAACGGACCTGGAAGCCGAACTCTCCAAGCTCCTCGGAAAGCCGTGGGACGACGAGCTGGAGCCGTTCAGGTATGCGGGTGAGGGAGCACCGGTGAGGTGGCTACATCAGGTGGTGTGAGGTACCTAGGGGCGCGGGGCTGTATCGATATGCGGCTCCGCCGCGTGGGCGCGACAAGCCCCCACCGGCCGCCAGTCGGCCGACAACACACAGCAAAACGGCGAATGGCCCGACCTCCCCACGGAGACCGGGCCACTTTCAGCTAACGGCGACTTCACACCGTACGGAACGCCAGCACCACGTTGTGCCCACCGAACCCGAACGAGTCGTTCAACGCAGCGATCCGCCCTTCGACCGGCAGCTTCCGAGCCTCGCCGCGCACGACATCCGCGTTGGCCTCGGCCTCAGGGTCAAGGTTCTCGACGTTGATGGTCGGCGGAGCCACCCGGTGGTACAGGGCCAGCACCGTCGCGACCGACTCCACGCCGCCCGCGCCGCCCAGCAGATGCCCGGTCATCGACTTGGTCGCGGAGACCGCCATGTGATCCGCGTCGTCGCCGAACACCTTCCGCAGTGCCTTCAGCTCGGCCACGTCACCGGCCGGCGTGGACGTCGCGTGCGCGTTGACGTGCATGACCTCGGCAGGGTTGAGGTCGGTGTTGTCGAGCAGGTTCTGCAGCGCGTGCGAGATGCCGCGCCCCTCCGGCTCGGGCTGCACGATGTCGTGGCTGTCGGCGGAGATACCCTGCCCGACCGCCTCGGCGTACACCCGCGCACCGCGCTTCGCGGCGTGCTCGGCGGACTCCAGGACGATCACGCCGGCGCCCTCGCCGAGGACGAAGCCGTCACGGGCCACGTCGTACGGGCGGGACGCGCCCTCGGGGTCGTCGTTGTTCTTGGACATCGCCATCATGTTGCCGAACGCGGCGATGGGCAGCGGATGGATCGCCGCCTCCGTACCACCGGCGACGACGACGTCGGCGCGGCCGGAGCGGATCATCTCGATGGCGTAGCCGATGGCCTCGGCGCCGGAGGCACACGCGGAGACCGGCGTGTGCACGCCCGCGCGGGCGCCCACGGCCAGACCCACGTTGGCGGAGGGGCCGTTGGGCATCAGCATGGGGACGGTGTGCGGGGAGACGCGGCGGACGCCCTTCTCCTTGAGCACGTCGTACTGGTCGAGCAGGGTCGTCACGCCGCCGATGCCGGAGGCGATGACCGCGCCGAGCCGGTCGGGGTCGACGGCGCCGTCCTCACCGGCCTTGGCGGTGAAACCGGCGTCCGCCCAGGCCTCCTGGGCGGCGATCAGCGCGAACTGCGCCGACCGGTCCAGGCGGCGGGCCTGCGGCCGTGGAATGACCTCGGAAGGCTCCACGGCGACCGGGGCCGCGATACGGACGGCCTGCTCGGCCGCCCACTCCTGCTCCAGGGGCTTGACGCCGGACTTGCCGGCGATCAGGCCCTCCCAGGTAGAGGCTGCGTCGCCACCCAGCGGTGTGGTTGCGCCGATACCGGTGACGACCACGGTGCGATTGGTCGGGCTCACGGGAATTCTTTCTCCAACGGATCCGAGGAGGACAACCCCCGCTCATCGCGGGGACAACGGCGCCACCGCCGGGTGGCGGGGCCTTGCAGTCAGGGCTACGGGGTGTGTCAGCCCTGGTGCTTGAGGATGTAGTCGGTCGCGTCGCCGACCGTCTTGAGGTTCTTGACGTCCTCGTCCGGGATCTTGACGTCGAAGCGCTCTTCGGCGGCGACGACGACCTCGACCATGGACAGCGAGTCGACGTCCAGGTCGTCGGTGAAGGACTTGTCCAGCTGGACGTCCTCAACCGGGATGCCGGCGATCTCGTTCACGATGTCGGCGAGACCGGCGACGATCTCTTCCTGAGTGGCGGCCATGTCAGGCGCTCCTTCTATGTATCCAGAGGGTGTGGCGTTGGTTCCCGTGCCGGATCGGGTGATCCGGCACGGAGTGCCTAGGGGAGGGTAACGACCGTGGCGGCGTAGACGAGACCCGCCCCGAATCCGATGACGAGCGCGGTGTCGCCGCTCTTCGCCTCGCCGGTCGCCAGAAGCCGCTCCATAGCGAGCGGGATCGAGGCGGCCGAGGTGTTGCCGGTGGTGCGGACATCACGGGCGACCGTGACGTGCTCCGGCAGTTTCAGCGTCTTCACCATCGAGTCGATGATCCGCTCGTTGGCCTGGTGGGGAATGAAGACATCCAGGTCGTCCGGGCTGATCCCGGCCGCGTCCAGCGCCTGCTGGGCGACCTTCGCCATCTCGAACACGGCCCAGCGGAACACCGCCTGGCCCTCCTGCGTGATCGCAGGGAACTTGTCCGTGGAGCTGTCGTACTCGTTCCACGGCACGGTCTGCTTGATGGTCTCGGACTTGTCGCCCTCGGAACCCCAGACGGTGGGGCCGATCGCGGGCTCCTGCGCGGGACCGACCACGACCGCGCCGGCACCGTCGCCGAAGAGGAACGCGGTGGCCCGGTCCTCCAGGTCGGTCAGGTCCGACAGCCGCTCGACGCCGATGACGAGGACGTACTCCGCGGAGCCCTCGACGATCATGCCCTTGGCGAGCGTGAGGCCGTAGCCGAAGCCCGCGCAGCCCGCCGAGATGTCGAACGCGGCGGCCTTGGCGGTGCCGAGCTTGTCGGCGATCTCGGTGGCGACGGCCGGGGTCTGGCTGAAGTGCGAGACGGTCGAGACGACCACGGCGCCGATCTGCTCGGCGGAGATCCCGGCGTCGGCGATCGCCTTGCCGGACGCCTCGATCGACATCGCGGCGACCGTCTCCTCGTCGGAGGCCCAGTGCCGGGTCTCGATGCCGGAGCGCGAACGGATCCACTCGTCGGACGAGTCGATCTTCTCGAGGATCACCTCGTTCGGCACGACCCGGGTGGGACGGTAACCGCCCACGCCGAGAATGCGCGCGTACGGGGCGCCCTTGCTGGGCTTGATCTTCGACATGTTCGTTACGGCTCCTTAGGCGTCAGGCGTCGGCGTGCTCGGCGATGAGCTCGCGGGCCGCGTCGAGGTCGTCGGGGGTCTTCAGGGCCAGCGTCTTGACGCCGGGGAGCGCGCGCTTGGCGAGGCCGGTGAGCGTACCGCCGGGGCAGACCTCCAGGAGCGCGGTGACGCCCAGCTCCTTGAAGGTCTCCATGCACAGGTCCCAGCGGACGGGATTCGCGACCTGGCCGACGAGGCGGTCGAGCACCTCGGCGCCGGTCGCGACGGCCTGGCCGTCCTTGTTCGAAACGTAGGTGATCCGGGGGTCGGCGGGCGTCACATCAGCGGCGGCCTTGGCCAGCGCGTCGACCGCCGGAGCCATGTGGTGCGTGTGGAAGGCGCCGGCCACCTTCAGCGCGACGACCTTGCGGACGCCCTCGGGCTTGTCCTCGGCGAGCGCGGCGAGCTGCTCCAGCGTGCCCGCGGCGACGATCTGACCGGCGCCGTTGACGTTCGCCGGGGTCAGGCCCAGCTTCTCCAGATGCGCCACCGACACCTCGGGGTCGCCGCCGAGCAGCGCCGACATACCCGTCTCGGTGACCGCGGCGGCGTCGGCCATGGCCAGACCCCGCTTGCGTACGAGGGTCAGCGCGGCGGTGTCGTCGAGGATGCCGGCGAAGGAGGCGGCGGTGAACTCGCCGACGCTGTGACCGGCGACCGCGCCGGGCGCCCCCGCCGCGTCAGCGGCAAATGGGTAGGCACCGAGTGCCGCGGCGGAGAGGATTCCGGCCGCGACCAGCAGCGGCTGGGCCACGGCGGTGTCGCGGATCGCGTCCGCGTCGGCCTGTGTGCCGTAGTGGGCGAGGTCCAGTCCGATGGCGTCCGACCACGCGGCGACGCGGTCCGAGGCACCGGGCAGTTCGAGCCAGGGGGTCAGGAAGCCGGGCGTCTGAGCGCCTTGGCCGGGAGCGACGAGTACGAGCACTCTCACACTCTCTCTTGTGGACGGCCACGGCCGCCCGTGGGGACAGGGACGAAGAACGCGAAGGGGTTTTGTAGGCCCCCGACAAAAGACTAGGTCTGCGGATCTCCATCGGCCAGACGTCCCAGGATCAGCGCGATTCGCAACGTGAACGCCGACCGTACATCTGATGGCGACCAGCCGGTGACGTCAGTCACACGTCGGAGCCGGTAGCGCACGGTGTTGGGATGGACGAACAGCATGCGCGCCGCGCCCTCGAGGCTGCTCGCCTGCTCGAGATAGACGGAGAGCGTCTCCAGGAGCGCCGACCCGGCTTCCTCCAGCGGTCTGTAGATCTCCTCCACCAACTGCTCGCGAGCGCTCGGGTCCCCGGCCATCGCGCGCTCCGGCAGCAGATCGTCGGCCAGCACCGGCCGCGGGGCGTCCTGCCAGGCAGAACACGCCTTCAGCCCCGCCGCGGCGGCCTGCGCGGACCGGGTCGCGGCCAGCAGATCCGGTACGACGGGACCCGCCACCACCGGCCCGGCGGCATACGGCCCGATCAGCGACTTGGCCACCGCGAGGGGGTTGTCGCTGCCGCCCGCGATCACCACGAGCCGGTTCCCGAGCACCCCGGTGAGCACTTGCAGCTTGGCGTGCCGGGCCGCCCGCCGGATCGCCTCCACGGTCAACTCACTGTCACCGTCCGGCGCCGTACCCAACACCACGCACACATGCTCGGGAGCGTTCCAGCCGAGGGCGGCGGCGCGAGATACCGCGCCCTCGTCGGCCTCCCCGCTGAGGACCGCGTTCACGACCAGCGACTCCAGGCGCGCGTCCCAGGCACCGCGTGCCTCGGCGGCCTGGGCGTAGACCTGGGCGGTGGCGAAGGCGATCTCGCGGGCGTAGACGAGCAGGGCCTCGCGCAGCACGTTCTCGTCGCCGGGCGCCGCCACCTCGTCGATCGCGGACTCCATGACCTCGATGGTGGTGCGCACCATCTCGACGGTCTGGCGGAGGGTGATGGCCCGGGTCAGCTCGCGCGGCGCGGTTCCGAACACGTCGGTGGAGATCGCCTGGGGGGCGTCGGGGTGCCGGAACCACTCGGTGAACGCGGCGATGCCCGCCTGGGCCACCAGACCGATCCAGGAACGGTTCTCCGGGGGCATGGCCCGGTACCACGGCAGCGTCTCGTCCATGCGCGTGATGGCTTGCGCGGCGAGATTTCCCGACGACTTCTCCAGCCGCTTGAGGGTGGCGGGGTGGGGGTGGGGGGCGTGGGCTGCGGCGGGGGGCTTGCTGGTTTGGGGTTCGGGCACGGGACAAGACTGCCTTATCGGGACGTCGGTGCGTGCGGGCGGGGTTGTGCTGGATGGCTCGGTCGCCTTCGGGGGGCGGCGTCTAGAGGCTGGCGACGCGCTGTGTTGGATGGCTCGGTCGCCTTCGGGGGCGCTTACTGCCGGTGTCGAGACGGCGATCGTGCTCGACGCTTCGCGCCTCCGCGCGTTCGCCGTCTCGACACCGGCGCGCCCCCTGCGGCTCCCTCGCGGCCGGCGCGTGGGGACGGTGCTCGTTGGTGGGCCCTTGCCGTCTGTTGGGGCGGGCTACGGTGGGGGGCGTGATGGATGTAAGGCGTGCGGCTGACCGGTACCTCGGAGGCGAGCCCGCGGCCGGCATCGAGTCGTGGCACGCCTTTTCGTTCGGCTCGCACTACGACCCCGACAACCTTCGCTTCGGGCCGGTGATCGCCTGCAATGAGGAGCGACTGGCGCCCGGCGCCGGTTTCGACGAGCATCCGCACAGCCATACCGAGCTGGTGACCTGGGTTGTCGAGGGGGAGCTGACGCACCGGGACTCGCAGGGGCACGAGACGGTGATCCGGCGCGGTGATGTTCAGCGGCTGAGTTCGGCGGCCGGGGTGCGGCATGTGGAGCGGAACGACGGTGCCGGGCCGCTCACGTTCGTGCAGATGTGGCTGGCGCCGTTGGAGCCGGGTGGTGATCCCGCCTATGAGACCGTGCGCGGCATCGCGGACTCGACGCCGTACGCCGTTCCGGAGGCGGGGGCGATGCTGCATGTGCGGCGGCTCGCGGCGGGGGAGCGGACTGCGGTGCCTGATGCGCCTTTGACGTACGTGCATGTGGTGCGCGGCACCGTTCGGCTCGGTCCGCATGAGCTGGCGCCGGGGGACGCGGTGCGGGTGATTGGTGAGAAGGATCTCGAGCTTCTGGCTGTGTCCGCGCCGGCCGAGGTGCTGGTGTGGGAACTGCCTGAGAAGTAGGCGGAGTTCAGCGGGTTCAGCGGGCCTCGGTCAGTACCGCGTCCGTGAACGGCGGCCACACCTCGACCGCCCAGGGGCCGAAGGCGCGGTCCGTGAGGGCGACGCAGGCCAGTCGGGCGTCCGGGTCGATCCAGAGGAACGTACCGGACTGGCCGAAGTGGCCGAAGGTGCGCGGTGAGGAGGAAGCGCCGGTCCAGTGGGGGGACTTGGAGTCACGGATCTCGAAGCCGAGGCCCCAGTCGTTGGGGTTCTGGTGTCCGTAGCCAGGAAGGACGCCCTTGGTGCCGGGGTACTGGACGGTCATGGCCGCGGCGACCGTGCGGGGGTCGAGGAGGCGGGGGGCCTGGACCTCGGCGGCGAAGCGGGTGAGGTCGTCGACCGTCGAGACGCCGTCCTTCGCGGGGGAGCCCTCCAGCGTCGTCGAGGTCATGCCCAGCGGGTCCAGCACCGCCTGGCGCAGATACTCGGCGAAGGGGATGTCCGTGGCCTTCGCGATGTGGTCGCCGAGCTGCTCGAAACCCGCGTTGGAGTACAGCCGCCGCTCGCCGGGTGCGGAGGTGACGCGGTGTTCGTCGAAGGCGAGCCCCGAGGTGTGGGCGAGGAGGTGACGGACGGTCGAGCCGGGCGGGCCTGCCGGCTCGTCGAGTTCGACGGCGCCCTCCTCGTACGCGACGAGGGCGGCGTATGCGGCGAGCGGCTTGGTGACCGAGGCGAGGGGGAACCGGTGGCCGGTCGGGCCGTGGGACCCGAGGACGGTGCCGTCGGCTCGTACGACGGCCGCCGCGGCGGTGGAAACCGGCCAGTTCTCGATCAACGCGAGGCTCTTCAAGGACATGCGTCGAGCGTAAGCTGCTCAGAATTTCAGGCGCATGAAGGGGTCGTTCGTACGCGCGAAGCCGAGGGAGGCGTACAGCGGCTCGGCGTCCTCGGAGGCGGTGAGATCCACCTGCCCGACGCCCCGCTCCCGGAACCACTCCAGCAGCTCCGCCATGCATGCGCGTGAGTACCCGCGGCGTCGCGCGTCTGGATCTGTGGCGACGCTGAAGACGTACCCGACCCGGCCGTGCGGGTTCCCGGCCTTTCCGATGCGGTACTCGACCGTCCCGGCCACCAGCGCCGCCAGCGCCCCCGGCCGTTCCGGGTGGTCGACGACGAACGCGGCGAAGTTCCCGTCGGGGTCGGCGAGCCGGTCCCGGAGGGTGGGGAGGGACGCGGTATGCCAGTCGGTTTCGGACCCTGTGGAGAACACGGAATCGATCATGACCTGACGCAGGCGGAGCACTTCCTCCGCGTCTTCGGCAGTGGCACGGCGTACGAGACTCATGGCCCGCACGCTAATGACAACAGCCCGTGGAGTCTTGCCGATTTCTCACGGTCGGCTTGCCTGGAGTGCACTCCAAGGCCATAGCGTTGAGGCCATGACGGTGATGGACACCACGAGTACCAGGACCGACACCTGCGCAGGCCCGCCGCATGTCGATCGGCGGCCGGACGGACAGGACAGCTACACGATCAGCGAGGTCGCCGCGTTCACCGGTCTGACCGCGCACACCCTGCGCTGGTACGAGCGCATCGGTCTGATGCCGCACATCGACCGCTCGCACACCGGCCAGCGCCGCTACAGCAACCGCGACCTGGACTGGCTCGACCTCGTCGGCAAGCTCCGGCTCACCGGCATGCCGGTCGCCGACATGGTGCGGTACGCCGAGCTGGTGCGCGAGGGCGACCACACCTACGGCGAACGGTACGAACTCCTCGAGGCGACCCGACGGGACGTACGCGCCCGGATCGCGGAGCTGAACGACACCCTCGCCGTACTCGACCGGAAGATCAACTTCTACGCGGACGCCGGGCGTGCCCTGGCGTCGGAGAGGCCCCGATGACCGACAGCACCAGGATCCCCACGACCCGGCTCGGCGAGCACGGCGGCCCCGAGGTCGGCGTCCAGGGCCTCGGCTGCATGGGAATGAGCTTCGCCTACGGTCCGACGGACGAGAAGGAGTCCCGGGCCACGCTGGAGCGGGCGCTGGAACTGGGCGTCACTCTGTACGACACGGCGGACGCGTACGGCGCCGGGGAGAACGAGAAGTTCCTGTCCCCCTTCTTCAAGGCCCACCGCGACGAGGTCGTCATCGCGACCAAGTTCGCCCTGTCGATCCCGCCGGACGACCCGACGCGGCGCGTCATCCGCAACGACCCGCCGTACATCCGCCAGGCCGTCGAGGCGAGCCTGAAGCGCCTGGACGTCGACGTCATCGACCTCTACTACATGCACCGCCGGGACGTGAACGTCCCCATCGAGGAGACCGTCGGCGTCATGGCCGAACTGGTCCGCGAGGGCAAGGTCAAGCACCTGGGCCTGAGCGAGGTGACGGCCGCCGAACTGCGCGCCGCCCACGCCGTGCACCCCATCGCGGCCGTGCAGTCCGAGTGGTCGCTGTTCAGCCGCGACATCGAGGCGTACGTGATTCCCGCGGCCCGCGACCTGGGCGTGGCGCTCGTGCCGTACTCCCCGCTCGGCCGGGGCTTCCTCACAGGCTCCTTCGCCGCCGCCGACAAGGATCTGACGCCCGACGACTTCCGCCGCCAGCAGCCCCGCTTCACCGGCGACAACGCTGCCGCCAACGTGGCCCTCCTGGACCCGATCCGCACAGTCGCCGACTCCCACGACGCCTCCCTCGGCCAGATCGCCCTCGCCTGGGTCCACCAACAGGCAGCCCAGCACGGCCTCCTCTCGATCCCGATCCCGGGCACCCGCAAGCCGAGCCGGGTGGAGGAGAACACGGCCGCCACGAGGATCGTGCTGGGCGAGGAGGACCTGGCCCTGCTGGAGCCCATCGCGGCGAAGGTGGCAGGCAACAGGTACGCGGACATGACGTTCACATCGGCAGGCAGGGAGTAGCGGGCCGCCGCCCCAGGCTGCGGGCATGCGTGCCGCCTGGGGCGGCACGGGTGGGCGCAGGCGGCGCCCCGTCAGCGCCGGGCTGCGCGACCCACCCCCCAGCTACAACTCCGCCAGCAGCTCAGCCTTCTTGAGCGAGAACTCCTCATCCGTCACCAGCCCCGCCTGATGCAGCTCCCCAAGATGACGGATCCGCTCGGCGATGTCGGCGGGATCGCGCCTCGGCGCGCTCGCCGGCACCGCCGCGACGGGCCCACACTCCCGCACCGCAGCCAACACAGCCGCCGCGAACGGCAACGACTCATGCACAGGCCCGTACCCCAACCCGAACACCACAGCCCCCGGATCCTGATCGGCCTGCGCGGGCGCCGGCACAGCCGCATCGCGCCGCAGCAACCGCAGATACCCCTCGAAGACCTCCGGTGACCGCCACTCGACCCCACTCAGGTCGCCGACGGCGAACGTCTGGTCCCCGGCCTTCCACTTCGCGGACGACGCCCCGGTCCAGAACCACCGGAACGACACCGAACGCCCGTCGAAGGACGCCTTCGCGTCGTACGCCTTGAAGGCCCGCGGCGCATCCGGCGCGGCCACCAGATACCGTTCCGCCGGCCCGCTCTCGGTCAGCGCGGCCCGCAGCTCGTCGGCGTAGTACTCGGCCAGCGTCTCCTTGTCGGCCGGCAACACAAGCCGGTAGGGATCGCTGCCCTCCTTCAGCTGGCCGGCGGCAGCCTCCAGCAGCGGATCCGCGCCCGGCCGCGGCTCGGCCCGCAGGATCACCGTGCCGCGCTTGCCGTGGGTGAGCGTCACCCCCTGCAGAGCCGCGAGCGGCACGCGCCGCTCGCCGAGCACCTGGAACAGCTTGGGTGTTCGAATCCCCCGTTCGTAGCGGATGAGCACGGAGTCGGAGTCGAACTCCCAGGCGGCATGAAATCCGGCCAGTACGTCACCCATGCGGCTCATCGTATGCGGCACGAGCTCCTTCGTCCCCTCCCCGCGCAAACCGCAGTTTCTTGCGCCTCTACGCGCGTCCGGCCGTGGCGCTGCCGGACAAACCCGCCCGGCAGCCTTCGTCATCGTCGGCGCAGTGCACCGAGTCGTACGCGCCAATTCCGATCTCGGCGAAGTTCAGCAGACTCTCCGTACCGGGCTCGAAATAGCCGCCGTGCCCCTTCGCGTCCCGCGCCCCCAGCACCCGCGCCCCGAACGCACGGGACATCGGATCGGCACCGTGCCCCAGTCCGCCGAGCTCGAGATACGGCACGTCCTCGATCCAGTCGTCGGCGTCGCGCATCGCCCACACATGAGCGGAGGTGCGCAGATGGGACGCCTTGGCGACCCGCATGCCGGGGCTGCCGGCCACGGCTATGTCGGCCACCCGGCCGGGCAGCGTGGGCGCGGCGAGCCCGCACACCACGGAGCCGTAGCTGTGGCAGAACAGTGAAACGGCCGCGGCTCCGGGCAACGCCCTGACCAGCGAGTTCAGTCGTACGGCTCCCTCGGTGGCGCGTGTCGCGGTGGCCGACTCGATGCCGAGACCGGCGGGGGCGGTGTAGTCGGCCCAGGCGATCACGGCCGTACGCGTCGAAGGGCTCGCCTCGCGCTCGGCGTGGTAGAGGGATTCGGCCATACCGGCGGTCGCCGTGTACTTGCGGGCCGTCTTCTGGAAGGAGAGCAGGTCTGTGTCGACACCGGGCACGACAACGGAGACGCGCTCGGCCTTGTCCAGGTTGCCGAAGACCTCGGCGACCCGCCCCCCGCCCGCGGGGTCGAAGGCGAGGATCCTGCGCTCGGCCAGCATCAGCGACTCGAGGCGGTGCATACGGCGCCCCGCCTCCTGCTGCCCGTCGGGCGTCAGGCGCTCGTCGTGCATGCGTTTTCGCTCGACCTTGCGTGCCTGGTCGATGGCGATCCGGTTGGCGCGGTAGCGCAGCTCGACCGGGGCACCGTTCATGTTGCCGACCGCGAGGGAGTAGCGCTGCGCGAGGTCGACGCGCTGCGCCGCGGTGAGCGTGGCGAAGAAGCGGGCGAGCAGAGCGGGACCGGCGTCCGGGTCGGGGAGTCGGTGACCGTTGACACGGCCGTGCTCCCATGCGGTGACCGAGGCCTGGAGCGGGGTGGACGTCCGCTGGTGCCGCAGGGCGGTCCACCCCGTGGTCGCCAGCATCACGAACACCACGGCCAGCGCGAGCAGTGCGCGCCAGACGTTCAATTGGGGAGAGGTGTCGAAGGAAGTCACTGGGAGGACACACTAGGAGAACGAGACGGTCTCGCGTTAACCAAGTGACGGGTATCACGTTTGGGGGTTACGTGACGATGACCTCAGTTCGTTCGCCAGTTCCCCATCAGTGCCGGACCCAGTTGTTCCAGGTAGATGGCGGTCAGCTCACGCATCGCCGTCGGGCTGAAGTCGTCCCCCTCGGACCACATCCGCTCCGTGACCCTGATGACCGAGCCGAAGACCGCCACGACGAGACGTGGCCGCGGATCGGCGTCCACGTCGAGCCCTTCACGCGCGGCGATGATGCGGGCCATTTCCTCCTCCAGCTCCGCCGAGCGCCGCAGGTGAGCGGCGAGCAGGGAGGGTGTCGCTTCGATCATCCGGTAGATGCGCATGTGCAGTTCGAGCGGCACCACTTCCTCGATGGCCTCGCCGATGGTGTCCCAGCTCTCCAGGACGGCCCGGCGCAGCGCCTCCAGCGGCGCCTCGTGGGGCGGACGGGCTCGTACGGCCTCGATGAAGCGTGACTCGGCGAGGCGCGCGGCGAAGAAGGCGGCGTCCTCCTTGCTCGCGAAGTAGCGGAAGAAGGTGCGCTGCGAGACCTCGACGGCCTCGGCGATGTCGTCGACGGTCGTCTGCTCGTACCCATGCGTGGTGAACAGTTCGAGCGCGGCGCGTAGCAGCGCGTCCCGGGTGCGCTGCTTCTTGCGTTCGCGCAGTGTTTCCATGTGTGTCAGTTACCGGCGTGTGAACTGGTTTGTCAATTGTCAGTGGCTGTCATTAGCCTCGAACGCATGACTAGTCAGACCACCATCGACAAGACGGGGCCGGGGGACAGAGCACCACAAGCCCCGTCTGACGCGAGCCCGGCCAAGGGGCTGCGCGGCCACCCGTGGTTCACCCTCATAACCGTCGCCGTCGGCGTCATGATGGTGGCCCTCGACGGCACCATCGTGGCCATCGCCAACCCGGCCATCCAGCAGGACCTCGGCGCCACCTTCGCCGAGGTGCAGTGGATCACCAACGGCTACTTCCTCGCCCTCGCGGTCTCCCTGATCACCGCGGGCAAGCTCGGCGACCGCTTCGGCCACCGCCAGACCTTCCTGATCGGCGTCGTCGGCTTCGCCGTGGCCTCCGGCGCCATCGGCCTGTCCAGCAGCATCGGGCTCGTCGTCACCTTCCGCGTCCTGCAGGGCCTGTTCGGCGCCCTGCTGATGCCGGCCGCGCTCGGCCTGCTGCGGGCCACCTTCCCGGCCGAGAAGCTCAACATGGCCATCGGTATCTGGGGCATGGTCATCGGCGCCTCCACTGCCGGCGGCCCGATCCTCGGCGGTGTGCTCGTCGAGCACGTCAACTGGCAGTCGGTGTTCTTCATCAACGTGCCCGTCGGCATCCTGGCCGTCGCCCTCGGCGCGTGGATCCTTCTCGACCACCGTGCCGAGAACGCGCCGCGCTCCTTCGACCTCCTCGGCATCGGCCTGCTCTCGGGCGCGATGTTCTGCCTGGTCTGGGCGCTGATCAACGCGCCCGAGTGGGGCTGGGGCGCGGGCAAGACCTGGCTGTTCGTGGCGGTGTCGGTGGTGGGCTTCGTGCTGTTCGCCCTGTGGGAGCAGAGGGTCAAGGAACCGCTGATCCCGCTGGCCCTGTTCCGCTCGATCCCGCTGTCCGCCGGCGTGGTCCTGATGGTCCTGATGGCCATCGCGTTCATGGGCGGCCTGTTCTTCGTGACGTTCTACTTGCAGAACGTGCACGGCATGGGCCCGATCGACGCCGGTCTGCACCTGCTCCCGCTCACCGGCATGATGATCGTCGGCTCCCCGCTCGCGGGCGCGATGATCACCAAGCTCGGCCCGCGCGTGCCGCTGGCGGGCGGCATGGCGTGCACCGCCATCGCCATGTACGGCATGTCGACGCTGGAGACGGACACGAGCAGCGGCGTCATGTCGATCTGGTTCGCCCTGCTGGGCCTCGGCCTCGCGCCGGTCATGGTCGGCGCCACCGAAGTCATCGTCGGCAACGCCCCGATGGAGCTCTCCGGCGTCGCGGGTGGCCTCCAGCAGGCCGCGATGCAGATCGGCGGCAGCCTCGGTACGGCCGTGCTGGGCGCCGTGATGGCTTCCAAGGTCGACAGCGACCTCGCGGGCAACTGGACGGACGCGGGCCTTCCGCAGCTCACCCCGGCCCAGGAGGCCCAGGCTTCCGAGGCGGTCCAGGTCGGCATGGCCCCGGTCGCCAAGGGCACGCCGGAGGCGATCGCCGCGAAGATCACCGACGTGGCCCACGACACCTTCATCTCCGGCATGAGCCTGGCGTCCCTCGTGGCAGCGGGAGTTGCCGCGGTGGCCGTCCTGGTCGCGTTCCTCACCAAGCGGGGCGAGAACGCGGAGGCGGGAGCGGGGGCGGCTCACATCTAGGCGCTCAACACCGCGGAATCCACGGCGATTTCGCCCATCAGGGTGACAACGCTAAAGATTCCTCGCACCCGGCACGCGCCGCGGTTCACAGTGGTCACGTCCTTCGTGCGGCATGTTCCAGAGGCAAGTTCGTACGACGAGAAGGGCGACCGGGACTGCGGCGCGCTGCCGGAGGGGGGCGGCGCGCCGCAGTTCCGCATGATTAGGAACGGCACCGGGGGTACTCGTCCCGCCGACCGAACCGATCGACGGGCCCCGGGAGTTGACATGGCGGGCTTCGGACACGGAACGCGCAGGTACCCCCGCTCACGTGGCCGGACGTGGTCACGGACCGGGCCGGATCGCGCGACCCTCGGCATCATCGGAGCGATCTGCGCCATCGCCGGCTTCTTCACCCTGGGCATCATCCTCGGCCCCGTGGCCATGGTCTGCGGCTGGCTCTCCATGGGCCGAACCTGGTCAACAGCCCGCCCGCTCCCGGCCCTCATCGCCCTCGTCCTCGGCGCGATCGACACGCTCCTGGCCATCCTCTGGCTGGCAGGCACGACAACTCCGGGCCAGGGCCTGTTCTAAGCGGAGACCTGCGGGCCGGTGGGGGCTGGTCGCGCAGTTCCCCGCGCCCCTAGGTCGGCATGCTCGCCGCAAGCTGCGGGCAGCCGTCCTGCCCAGCTGCGGGCACCCCGTCCCGCTCAGCTGCGGGCAGTCGTGCCGCCTGGGGCGGCACGGGTGGGCGCAGGCGGCACCCCGTCAGCGCCGGGCCGCGCGACCCCCCCCCGCCTCACCCCCACCCCGGGCAACGCGACTACTGACGCTGCCCATCCCTACCCCCCGGCACCACAACCCCCGCCGCGCCCGACAACGCCGCGACCTCCGCCCGCAACGCCCGAACCTCCTCCGTCAGCAGGGCGATCGCCTCCGTCTGCCGCCGCTCCTCCACGTCATCGGACTCGAACCGCGCGATGAACCACGCAGCGATGTTCGCCGTGACGACACCCAGCAGCGCGATCCCGGACAACATCAGCCCGACCGCCAGAATCCGCCCCAGCCCGGTGGTCGGCGCATGATCGCCATACCCCACGGTCGTCATCGTCGTGAACGACCACCACACCGCGTCATCCAGCGTCCTGATGTTCCCGTCCGGCGACTCCCGCTCCACCGACAGCACAGCGAGCGACCCGAACATCAGCAACGCCACCACCGCCCCGGCGACATACGTCGTCAGCCGGATCTGCGAGGCCATCCGCGCCCGCTGCCCCACCAGCAACACCGTGGACACGACCCGCAGCAGCCGCAGCGGCTGCACGAGCGGCAGCACCACCGCACACAGGTCCAGCCAGTGCCGCCGTACGAACTCCGCCCGGTGCCGCGCCAGTACGAGCCGCACCAGATAGTCGACGGCGAACGCCCCCCACACCACCCACTCGACCACCGCGCAGGCCACCGTCAGCGAGCGCCCCGCGGACGGGTTCACGATCGGCACGGCATAGGCGACGGCGAACAGCACGGCAAGCACCATCAAGGGCCGCTGGGTGCGCTGTTCCCAACGCTCCTGCGCCGGTAGCTCCCCCAGGCGGCCCGCATCCAAGCCCGAATCCAAGCGCGCATCCATGACCGCATCGTAGGGAACGTGAAAGGGCGGTGAAGCCGCAGGCCCCACCGCCCTTTCAACTACCTAGCCGCGCGCGGCGCTACGCGTCGCCCCCCGCGACCCCGGGATCGGCGGCCGAGACATCCAGCAACTGGTACCGGTCGACGGCCTGCTTCAGCACCGACCGGTCCACCTTCCCCTCCTTCGCCAGCTCGGTCAGCACACCCACCACGATCGACTGCGCGTCGATGTGGAAGAACCGCCGAGCCGCCCCCCGTGTGTCCGCGAACCCGAAGCCGTCGGCTCCCAGTGACTGGTAAGTCCCGGGAACCCAGCGCGAGATCTGGTCCGGAACCGCCCGCATCCAGTCGGAAACCGCCACGAACGGTCCCTCGGCGCCGCTCAGCTTCCGCGTCACCCACGGCACCCGCTGCTCCTCCTCGGGATGCAGCAGGTTGTGCTCCTCGCACGCCACGGCCTCGCGCCGCAGTTCGTTCCAGGAGGTCGCCGACCACACGTCGGCCTTCACGTTCCACTCCTCGGCGAGGATCCGCTGCGCCTCCAGCGCCCACGGCACCGCGACCCCGGACGCCATGACCTGCGCCGGAATCGACCCCGTCGTCCCGGCCGAGATGCGGTGGATGCCCTTGAGGATGCCCTCGACATCGACGTCGGCAGGCTCGGCCGGGTGCTGGATCGGCTCGTTGTAGACGGTGAGGTAGTAGAAGACGTCCTCGCCGTGCGGATGCTCCTCGTCACTGCCGTACATCCGGCGCAGCCCGTCCTGCACGATGTGCGCGATCTCGTACGCGTACGCCGGGTCGTACGCCACACAGCCCGGGTTGGTCGAGGCCAGCAACTGCGAGTGTCCGTCGGCGTGTTGCAGACCCTCACCGGTCAGAGTCGTACGGCCCGCCGTCGCACCCAGCACAAAGCCGCGCGCCAACTGGTCCGCCATCTGCCAGAACTGGTCGCCGGTGCGCTGGAAACCGAACATCGAGTAGAAGACGTACACCGGGATGAGCGGCTCGCCGTGCGTCGCGTACGCCGAACCCGCCGCGATCAGAGAGGCCGTACAGCCCGCCTCGGAGATGCCGTCGTGCAGCATCTGCCCGGTCGGCGACTCCTTGTACGCGAGGAGCAGTTCCCGGTCGACGGCCTCGTACTGCTGGCCGAGCGGGTTGTAGATCTTCGCGCTCGGGAAGAACGAGTCCATGCCGAACGTGCGGTACTCGTCCGGCGCGATCAGCACGAACCGCTTGCCGATCTCCTTGTCCCGCATGAGGTCCTTGAGGAGCCGCACGAAGGCCATAGTCGTCGCGATCGACTGCTGGCCGGTGCCCTTCTTCACGGTCGCGTACGTCTTGTCCTCCGGCAGCGTCAGCGGCTTGGAGCGCACGACGCGCGTCGGGACGTAACCGCCGAGTCCGTTGCGGCGGTCGTGCATGTACTGGATCTCCTCGGAGTCCCGCCCGGGGTGGTAGTACGGCGGGAGCCCGCTCTCCAGCTCCTTGTCGGCGATCGGCAGGTGCAGCCGGTCCCGGAAGCGCTTGAGGTCGTCGACCGTCAGCTTCTTCATCTGGTGCGTGGCGTTGCGGCCCTCGAAGTTCGGGCCCAGCGTCCACCCCTTGATCGTCTTGGCCAGGATCACCGTCGGCTGGCCCTTGTGCGCCTTGGCCGCCGAGAACGCCGCGAAGATCTTCCGGTGGTCGTGGCCGCCGCGGCCCAGGTGCAGGATCTGGTCGTCGGTCATGTTCTCGACCATCGCGCGCAGCCGGTGGTCGTCGCCGAAGAAGTGGTCGCGGATGTACGCGCCGGTCTCGGTGGCGTACGTCTGGAACTGGCCGTCCGGCGTGGTGTTCATCTTGTTGACCAGCACGCCGTCGCGGTCCTGGGCGAGCAGCGGGTCCCAGGTGCGGTCCCAGACCAGCTTGATCACGTTCCAGCCGGCGCCCCGGAAGACCGACTCCAGCTCCTGGATGATCTTTCCGTTGCCGCGCACCGGGCCGTCGAGGCGCTGCAGGTTGCAGTTGACGACGAAGGTCAGGTTGTCGAGGCCCTCACGGGCGGCGATGGACAGCTGGCCGAGCGACTCCGGCTCGTCCATCTCGCCGTCCCCGAGGAAGGCCCACACATGCGACTTGGAGGTGTCCGCGATCCCGCGCGCCTCCATGTAGCGGTTCATCCGCGCCTGGTAGATCGCGCCGATCGGGCCGAGACCCATCGACACCGTCGGGAACTCCCAGAAGTCCGGCATCGACCGCGGATGCGGATAGCTGGACAGCGCCCGCGGCGCCTTCGACTTCTCCTGGCGGAACCCGTCCAGGTTCTCCTCGCTCAGGCGGTCAAGCAGGAACGCGCGGGCGT
Organism: Streptomyces sp. GESEQ-4; assembly: GCF_017948455.1. Lineage (GTDB taxonomy): Bacteria > Actinomycetota > Actinomycetes > Streptomycetales > Streptomycetaceae > Streptomyces. Next base: position 28,129 of record NZ_JAFFSU010000006.1, on the reverse strand, counting down.
AGATGCCCGGCGAGGCATGCCCCTGGAAGAAGACCTGGTCGCCGCCGTCGCCCTCGTCCTTGCCGCGGAAGAAGTGGTTGAAGCCCACGTCGTAGAGCGAGGCGGAGGAGGCGAAGGTGGCGATGTGACCGCCGACGCCGATGCCGGGACGCTGGGCGCGCGAGACCATCACCGCGGCGTTCCAGCGCGTCGCGTTGAGGATCTTCCGCTCGATCTCCTCGTTGCCCGGGAAGAACGGCTCACTCTTGGTGGGGATGGTGTTGACGTAGTCCGTGCTGCGCATCTCGGGCACGGCCACGCGCTTCTCGCGGGCCCGCTCGATCAGCCGCAACATCAGGTAACGGGCCCGCTCCCGGCCGCGCTCGTCCACGGCGGCGTCGAGGGAGTCGAGCCACTCCTGGGTTTCCTCGGGATCGAAGTCAGGAACCTGACTCGGAAGGCCGCCAATGATGATCGGGTTTCGATCGGATCCGGAAGCCACGGTGTTCCTTACCTGTCGGAGGGCTGCTTTTCGGGGTTTGCGGGTGCCCAGCACCGTCCACCATCGTCTACCTCGGCATGCCAAACGTCATCTCTACTTCGAGGTAACCCAAGCTTGACGCTCCTATAGGGTTCCCAAACGCGCAAAGAGGGCAGAAAGGTGTGGCGTATGTCACGAACGGCTTGGGGCGTCCTGCCGGGAGTTGCGGCGAGACAGCCAGGATCGTCACCGTTTCGGCGGTCTGAACGGCCGGGTACTTGCGCGATCCGTCCCGCCCGTGTGGACTACGGCCAATGCTGCGCGCACGCGCGTGGCTGAGATATTCACCAAGACATGATCAGGAGGCAACCCGTGAGCGCGACCGCGGACCACGCGGAGACGAGCCCTGCCGTCAGGCTGGGGTTCCAGCCCGAGCAGGTGGTCCAGGAGATCGGCTACGACGACGACGTAGACCAGGAGCTCCGCGAGGCCATTGAGCAAGTGATCGGCAGTGACCTTGTGGACGAGGACTACGACGACGTCGCCGATGCCGTGGTGCTCTGGTTCCGCGACGAGGACGGCGACCTCACGGATGTGCTGGTGGATGCCACCACGTACATCGAAGAGGGCGGCTCGATCCTGTTGCTGACGCCGAAGACCGGCCGCGACGGCTACGTTGAGCCGAGCGACATCTCTGAAGCCGCGACCACGGCAGGGTTGTCAGCGTCCAAGAGCGTCAGCGTGGGCAAGGACTGGAGCGGCAGCCGGCTGGTGACGCCCAAGGCCGCCAAGTCCAAGAAGTAACCCGGCCTCGTCCCCGAACGGCGGACGGGCTGAATGAATTCACTCAGCCCGTCCGACGGCCCGAGGTGGACGCTGCATAGGGTGTTCGCACCACCCGAACAGCCCACCGAAAGGGTTCTACGACGATGGCGATCCAGGTCGGCGACAAGGCACCCGACTTCGAGCTCAAGGACAACCACGGCAGGACCGTGCGGCTGTCCGAACTCCGCGGCGACAAGAACGTGGTGCTGCTCTTCTACCCCTTCGCCTTCACCGGCGTGTGCACCGGCGAGCTGTGCGAGCTGCGCGACAACCTGCCGAAGTTCACCGACCGCGACACCCAGCTGCTCGCCGTCTCCAACGACTCCATCCACACCCTGCGCGTCTTCGCCGAGCAGGAGAGCCTGGAGTACCCGCTGCTGTCCGACTTCTGGCCGCACGGCGAGGCCTCGCGCGCCTACGGCGTCTTCGACGAGGACAAGGGCTGCGCGGTGCGCGGGACCTTCGTCATCGACAAGGAAGGCGTCGTGCGCTGGACCGTCGTCAACGGTCTGCCGGACGCCCGTGACCTGAACGAGTACGTGAAGGCGCTCGACGCCCTGTGATTGTTCGGTTCCAGGGCCTGCGGGGTCCGGGAACCCGTCACTAGGATCGAGACGTTGATCCGATAGCAACGCACAAAACGGGGCTGACCGCCCCTGGACACCATTGGGAGGACTCGTGGGAGTCAGCCTCAGCAAGGGCGGCAACGTATCGCTGAGCAAGGAGGCACCTGGTCTCACCGCGGTCATCGTCGGTCTGGGGTGGGACGTTCGCACCACCACCGGCACCGACTTCGACCTCGACGCCAGCGCCATCCTCACGAACGCGGAGGGCAAGGTCAGCAGTGACGCCAACTTCGTGTTCTTCAACAACCTGAAGAGCCAGGACGGCTCGGTCGAGCACACCGGCGACAACATCACCGGTGAGGGAGAGGGCGACGACGAGCAGATCAAGGTGAACCTCGCCGCGGTCCCGGCCGACGTCGAGAAGATCGTCTTCCCGGTCTCGATCTACGACGCCGAGAACCGCCAGCAGTCGTTCGGCCAGGTCCGCAACGCGTTCATCCGCGTCGTGAACCAGGCCGGCGAGGCGGAGATCGCCAGGTACGACCTCTCCGAGGACGCCTCGACGGAGACCGCCATGGTCTTCGGCGAGCTCTACCGGCACGGTGCGGAGTGGAAGTTCCGCGCCATCGGCCAGGGCTACGCCTCGGGCCTGCGCGGCATCGCGCAGGACTTCGGTGTGAACGTCTGAGCCGGTCCGACTGCCTCACCCGCCCGGCGCCGCACGGTTTGAGTGCGGCGCCGGGCGCACAGGACTCCGTACAACCGCACAGGCTCCACTCGGGGAGGGACCAGCATCATGGGCGTCACGCTCGCCAAGGGAGGAAATGTCTCCCTGTCCAAGGCCGCACCGAACCTCACTCAGGTGTTGATCGGTCTCGGCTGGGACGCTCGCTCCACCACCGGAGCCCCGTTCGACCTCGACGCCAGTGCGCTGATGTGCAGCGGCGGACGGGTCATGGGTGACGAGTGGTTCATCTTCTACAACCAGCTCAAGAGCCCGGACGGCTCGGTGGAGCACACCGGTGACAACCTCACCGGTGAGGGCGAGGGCGACGACGAGTCGATCCTGATCGACCTCCCCAAGGTGCCGGCCCAGTGCGAGAAGATCGTCTTCCCGGTCTCGATCCATATGGCCGACGAGCGTGGCCAGACCTTCGGCCAGGTCAGCAACGCCTTCATCCGCGTGGTCAATCAGGCCGACGGCCAGGAACTCGCCCGCTACGACCTCAGTGAGGACGCCTCCACGGAGACCGCCATGATCTTCGGCGAGGTCTACCGCTACCAGGGCGAATGGAAGTTCCGAGCAGTCGGACAGGGGTACGCGTCGGGGCTGCGGGGCATCGCTCTAGACTTTGGAGTCAACGTTTCGTAAAGCCGGGTGCGGCGCGGGGGAGACCCGTACACCCCGTACACAAGGGATTGGGTAGCCAGTGGTTCTGAAAACCTTCGGCTGGTCGTTCGCGGTCACCGCGCTCGGCCTCGTCGCGGCGGTCCTCATCGGGGGGTGGACCGCCTTCGGTATCGTGGCGATCCTCTCCATCCTTGAGATCTCGCTGTCCTTCGACAACGCAGTCGTCAACGCCGGCATTTTGAAGAAGATGAGTGCCTTCTGGCAGAAGATCTTCCTCACGATCGGCATTCTGATCGCCGTCTTCGGTATGCGGCTGGTCTTCCCTGTCGTCATCGTCGCCGTCAGCGCCTCGATGGGTCCGATCGAGGCCGTCGACCTCGCGCTGACCGACAAGGACCGCTACGAACAGCTCGTCACCGACGCTCACCCGTCGATCGCGGCCTTCGGCGGTATGTTCCTGCTGATGATCTTCCTCGACTTCATCTTCGAGGACCGCGACATCAAGTGGCTCGGCTGGATCGAGCGGCCGCTGGCCAAGCTCGGCAAGGTCGACATGCTGTCGGTCTGCATCGCGCTGATCGTGCTGCTGGGCACCGCCATGACCTTCGCGACCCACGCCCATCTGCACGCCGGCAGCGCGAACAAGGCGGAGACAGTTCTGCTCTCCGGTGTCGCCGGTCTCATCACGTACATGATCGTCGGCGGTCTCTCCGGCTACTTCGAGGACAAACTCGAGGAAGAGGAAGAGCGGGAGCACGAGGCGGAGGAAGCGGCGGAACGCGAGGGCAAGCCACGCTCGGCGGTCGTCCTGGCCGGCAAGGCCGCGTTCTTCATGTTCCTCTACCTCGAGGTCCTGGACGCGTCCTTCTCCTTCGACGGCGTCATCGGCGCCTTCGCCATCACCAACGACATCGTCCTGATGGCCCTGGGTCTCGGCATCGGCGCGATGTACGTCCGGTCGCTCACGGTCTACCTGGTCCGCCAGGGCACCCTCGACGACTACGTCTACCTGGAGCACGGCGCGCACTACGCGATCGGCGCGCTCGCCGCGATCCTCCTGATCACCATCCAGTACCAGATCAGCGAGATCATCACCGGCCTCATCGGGGTCGTCCTGATCGGCTGGTCCTTCTGGTCCTCCGTCCGCCGCAACCGCGCCATCGCGGCGGCCGAGGGAAAAGCCGGCTCGGACGAGAAGACTGAGGTCTCGTCCGGGGTGTGACACCGCTGTAGGTGAGGAACGCTCTGTGCGGGGCGGCTTCGAGGCGAGTCCTCGTGGCCGCCCCGCCGGACTTCATGCGGACGTGGGGGCGGGAAATGGGCTTGCTGGACGGACTGCTCTGGCGCGGTCGGCGCGAGGCCGGGTTCGACTCGGGCAGCGCCGCGAGCAATGCGATCGAGCTGACGAAGCGGCACAGTCAGGTCTCACTGACCAAGCAGGACGCGGCCACCGGGCATCTGCGCATCAATCTGGCCTGGCGGATGCGGACCTCCGACATCGGCGGCTCCCAGCGGGAGAGTCTGCTGCGGCACCCCTTCAAGGCGCTCAAGCCGCCGGAGGTGCTCGGGCACAGCCAGAGCATGGTCAACGTCGACCTGGACCTCGGCTGCCTGTATGAGCTGATGGACGGCACGAAGGGGGTCGTCCAGCCGCTCGGTGGGCTCTTCGGCGACGTGAACGCTCCGCCGTACGTCAAGCTCAGCGGCGACGACCGGTTCGGGTCGGCGTCCGGCGAGACGATCTACGTCAACCTCGACCATCGCGAGGCCATCAAACGCATCCTGGTCTTCGTCTACATCTACGACCAGACGCCGGCGTTCGACCGTACCCACGCCATCGTCACCCTCTACCCCAGCAACGGCCCCCGCATCGAGATCGGCCTCGACGAACGCCACCCCCAGGCCCGCTCCTGCGCCGTCGTCATGCTCGAGAACATCAAGGGCGAAATGATCGTCCGCCGCGAGGTGAAGTTCGTGTACGGCTTCCAGGCGGAACTGGACCGGTTGTACGGGTGGGGGCTGCAGTGGGGTCGGGGCTACAAAACAAAGGCGGAACGCTAGCTACGTAGCCTGCGGGCATGCGTGCCGCCTGGGGCGGCACGGGTGGGCGCAGGCGGCACCCCGTAAGCGCCGGGCTGCGCGACCCACCCCTACCTGCACAAACAACTAGCGGCCGATGAACTGCGGCCCCTGCGGCGGCAGCCGGAAGTCGCTGTCCGGCGCGGCAGTCACCGGCTGCGGGTAGCCGTACGCGGGCTGGCTGGTCGGATGGGGATACCCGTACGCCGGCTGCGCAGGCACCCCGGCCGACTGCTCCGGCGGCAACGGCTGCGCCGGAGCGGTCGTCGGGGGCGCCGCCTGAACGGTCGCCGCGGCTGCCGCCGCCGCTGCGGCCGCCGCTTCCTCCGCCTCGTCCACCGAGATCCCGAAGTCCGACGCCAGCCCCTTCAGCCCCTCCACGTAGCCCTCACCCAGCGCCCGGAACTTCCACCCCTCCCCACGCCGGTACAGCTCACCGCAGATCAGCGCGGTCTCCCGGCCGGTCTCGGGCTTGATGTCGAAGTAGACCAGTGGCTCACCGTCGGCGGCGGTGGCGTCGTACAGCGCGATCCGCAGCCCTCGTACGCGGTCGAAGGTGACCCCCTCGGCCGAAGCGACCAGCAGAATCTGGCTGACGTCGGCCTCGACACCGCTGAGATCTGTCTGAATCGTGTCGGTCGGGCCCTCGGCAACACGCCGCTTGCCGAGCCGCCAGACCGTCCCGGAGGGGTGCCGGGGCTGGTTGTAGAAGACAAAATCCTCGTCGGAACGCACGCGTCCGTCGGGGCCGAGGAGGAGCGCGGAGGCATCGACGTCCGGGACCCCCTGCCCGGGCGTCCAGCGCACCACGGCACGTACCGTGGTGGCATTGAGTGGGACGTTCGACCCCTTCAGCATGGCGTGCGTCATGCGGTCATCCTGCCCTCTCGGTCCTGGTCACGACAACGCGGGGGTGCTTATCCCATACGGGCTGTGCCGACCCGCGTTACCTGAAATTCATGCCCTGCGGGAACCCCAGACATAGGCCTCTACGTACTATTACCGGCCACCTTTCACACGCCACAGGTTGCCCAGCCGTAACGGGGGAGTCCATATGCGTCATTTCGGGCACATCGCCCCGGAGGTGCGGCAGCGCCTCTTCCACCAGGAGCCGTGCGACTTCACCGCCGACTCCTCACCGCGGCTGCTCTCCGCGGCCCTGGGCGCCACGCTCTACAGTCCGGCCACCCGCCCCCGGCTCGCCGACGACATCCTCAAGCAGGCCGGCCGCGGCGTCGTCTCCATGGTGCTGTGCCTGGAGGACTCGATCGACGACTCGGAGGTCCCGGACGCCGAGGAGAACCTCGTCCGGCAGTTCACGGACCTGGCCGGGCAGGAAGGCGCCGACCTGCCCCTTCTCTTCATCCGGGTCCGTACCCCCGAGCAGATCCCCGACCTGGTACGACGCCTCGGCCCCGCCGCCCGGCTGCTGTCCGGATTCGTGATGCCGAAGTTCACCGAGGAACGCGGCATGCCCTTCCTGGAGGCCCTGGAGAGCGCCGAGAGCGCGAGCGGCCGGCGTCTGTTCGCCATGCCGGTGCTCGAATCGCCGGAGCTGCTGTACCGCGAGTCCCGGGTGGAGATCCTGGAAGGCATCTTCCGTGCGGTCGACAAGTACCGCGTGCGGGTGCTGGCGCTGCGCCTCGGCGTCACCGACTTCTGCTCCTCGTACGGCCTGCGCAGAGCCCCCGACATGACGGCGTACGACGTCCAGATCGTCGCCTCCGTGATCGCCGACGTGGTGAACATGCTGGGACGCGCCGACGGCACCGGATTCACGGTGACCGGGCCGGTGTGGGAGTACTTCCGCGTGCAGGAACGTATGTTCAAGCCCCAGCTGCGCCGCAGCCCCTTCCTGGAGGGGCAGGCCGAGGAGCTGCGTGAGGCGCTGATCGAGCACTCCATGGACGGGCTGCTCCGCGAGATCACCCTCGACCAGGCCAACGGCCTGCTCGGCAAGACCTGCATCCACCCCTCGCACGTCCTGCCCGTGCACGCACTCTCCGTGGTCAGCCACGAGGAGTTCAGTGACGCCCAGGACATCCTGCGGCCCGAGCGGGGCGGCGGGGGTGTGCTCAGGTCGGCGTACACGAACAAAATGAATGAAGTGAAGCCGCATCGCGCATGGGCCGAGAGGACCATGCTGCGCGCCGAGGTCTTCGGTGTGGCGAACGAGGACATCGGCTTCGTCGAACTGCTCGCCGCCGGAATACCCGGCTGAACCGCCGGAATACCCGGCTCAACCGCCGGATCCGGCCGAATCCGCCTGAACAACAAGGGACGCATGAACAGGGCAGTGAACAACGGGGCGTCGGACCAGGTGTGGACCGGCAGCTGGGTCGCCGAGCGGCTCGGCGTCGAACTCGTCGGCGACGACGAACTGACCGGTCTGCTGGGGCTCGCGCTGCGCCGCAACCCCAAGCGGGCGCATCTGCTGGTCTCCAACGTGCTCGGCAAGCACGTACCGCAGTCACCGTCCGTGGTGTACGGCGCCGGCTTCGCACTCGGCCGCCGGGTCCGCGAACTGCTCGGCGACGACGAGGCGGGCCGCGCGGTGGTCCTCGGATACGCCGAGACCGCGACCGGGCTCGGCCACTCCGTCGCCGACGGCCTCGCCCTCGCCCCCTACCTGCACTCCACCCGCCGCCCGATCCCCGGCATCGCCCCCGCCGGCGGCTTCGAGGAGGCGCACTCCCACGCCACGTCGCATGTGCTGCTGCCGGAGGACCCGGCGCTACTCGCCGGGGACGGGCCGCTGGTGCTGGTCGACGACGAGTTCTCGACGGGGAACACGGTCCTGAACACCGTCCGGGACCTTCATGAGCGGTATCCCAGGCAGCGGTACGTCGTGGTCGCGCTGGTGGATATGCGGTCGGCGGCGAACGCGGGGCGCCTCGCGGATTTCGCCGGGGAGATCGGGGCGCGGGTGGACCTGGTGGCGGCAGCCTCGGGCACGGTACGCCTGCCGGAGGGGGTGCTGGAGAAGGGGCAGGAGCTGGTGGCGCGGTACGAGGCAGAGAGTGCCGCGATGGGTGATCGATCGTCTGCGGGTGCGTCGTGGCCGGTCGCGCAGTTCCCCGCGCCCCTTAGGGGCGATGCAGGGACCGCGAGCCTTGAGGGTGATGCCGACGCCGCGAGCCTTGGGACCGACGGGCGGACCACCCACCTAGGGGCGCGGGGAACTGCGCGACAAGCCCCCACCGGCCCGCACCCGGCCGACAACCGAACCCACCCCCACATCACCCGCGTCGACCTGCACTGGCCCCCCGGCCTCCCCGACGGCGGCCGTCATGGCTTCACCCCCACGCACCGAATACGCCTGGAGCGCGCCCTCCCCACGATGGCGGCGAGGCTCGCCGAAGCGCTGCCGGAAGACGCACGCCGCGTGCACATCCTCGGCTTCGAGGAGCTGATGTACGCCCCGCTCAGACTCGCCCGTGAGCTGGAGCAGATCGCGTCGGACACGGAGGTCCGCTACTCCACCACCACCCGCTCACCCGTCCTCGCGGTCGACGACCCCGGCTACGCGATCCGCACCCGCCTGGTCTTCCCCGCCCACGACGACCCGGCCGACGGCCCCGGCGAGCGCTACGCGTACAACGTGGCCGGCGCCGGATTCGACGCCGTGATCGCCGTCGTCGACTCCACCGCCGACACCCCCGAACTGCACGCGCCGGACGGCCTGTTGGCCCGGCTCGCCGCGCACACCCCGCACGTCCTGCTCGCGGTCGTGCCGTCGTACGTCCCCGAGCCCCCGCTCGTCCCCGAAAGGCCCGACATGCTGCCCGAGCCCCTGCGCGGCCCCGCCTTCTCCTCGTACGCACCCGAGGAGGTCGGCTGGCTGCTGCAGGATCTCTCGGACGTGACACTGGAGGCGCCGACCGAGGAGCGCGAGGAGGCCATCCAGAGTGGCGGCGCGCACTACGCGGAGTCGCTGCCGGTGGAGTACCAGCCGAGCGAGCAGTACCAGGAGCTGTTCCACGCGGCGCTGGACACGTCCGCGGCGCGGATCGCGCGGGCGGTGGGCGCGGTCACCGAGCTGGTGCTCGCCGAGCGGTCACCCCGCCCGGTCCTCGTGTCCCTCGCCCGCGCCGGCACGCCCGTCGGTGTCCTGATGCGCCGCTGGGCCGAGTACCGGCACGGCCTCGACCTGCCGCACTACGCGGTGTCGATCGTGCGCGGCCGCGGCATCGACGTGAACGCCCTGCGCTGGCTGGCGGCGCATCACGACCCCGCCGACATCGTGTTCGTCGACGGCTGGACCGGCAAGGGCGCCATCACCCGCGAACTCGCCGACGCGCTGCGGGAGTTCGAGGAGGCCGAGGGGGTGTCCGGCTTCGACCCGGAGATCGCGGTGCTGGCCGACCCGGGCTCGTGCGTCCGGACGTACGGCACCAGGGAGGACTTCCTCATCCCCTCCGCCTGCCTCAACTCGACGGTGTCGGGCCTGATTTCGCGTACGGTGCTGCGCGCCGACCTGGTCGGGCCGCACGACTACCACGGCGCGAAGTTCTACCGCGAACTCGCCGGCGCGGACGTGTCGGTGGACTTCCTCGACGCGGTGGCCGCGCGCTTCCCCGAGGTGGCGGACGCGGTGGACGCACTCGCCAAGGAGCTGCTGTCCGCGGACCGTTCGCCGACCTGGGAGGGCTGGGCGGCGGTCGAGCGGATCAGCGAGGAGTACGGCATCCATGACGTGAACCTCGTCAAGCCGGGCGTCGGCGAGACCACGCGCGTGCTGCTGCGCCGCGTGCCGTGGAAGATCCTGGCGCGGGCCGGGGCGGGCGCCGACCTGGACCACGTACGACTGCTGGCCGAACAGAGAGGTGTCCCGGTGGAAGAGGTCGCCGAACTCCCCTACACCTGCGTGGGGTTGATCCACCCCAAGTACACGCGCGGTGCGACGGGTGCCGACGGCAGGGCGGTGACGGTCTGATGCCGGTGCTTGTCGCGAGCGACCTCGACCGCACGCTCATCTACTCCGCGGGCGCCCTCGCCCTGACCATGCCGGACCCGCGGGCGCCCCGGCTGCTCTGCGTCGAGGTGCACGAGAGCAAGCCCCTGTCGTACATGACGGAGACGGCGGCCGCACTGCTGACGGAACTCGGCGACGCGGCGGTCTTCGTACCGACCACGACCCGCACCCGTAAGCAGTACGAGCGCATCAACCTGCCCGGCCCGGCGCCGAGATACGCGATCTGCGCGAACGGCGGGCACTTGCTCGTCGACGGGGTCTCCGACCCGGACTGGTACGCGCGGGTGACGGCCCGGCTGGCGGACGAGTGCGCGTCGCTCGCGGAGGTGCGGGAGCACCTGATGGAGACGGCCGATCCGCTGTGGGTGCGTAAGCACCGGGTCGCCGAGGACCTCTTCGCTTACATGGTCGTGGAGCGGGAGCTGCTGCCCGAGGACTGGGTGAAGGAACTGGCGGTCTGGGCGGAGAACCGCGGCTGGACGGTGTCGCTCCAGGGCCGCAAGATCTACGCCGTCCCGAAGCCGCTGACCAAGAGCGCGGCCATGCGGGAGCTGGCCCGCCGCACAGGCGCCGAGCTGACCCTCGCGGCCGGCGACTCCCTGCTCGACGCCGACCTCCTCCTCGCGGCCGACCAGGGCTGGCGACCGGGACATGGCGAGCTGGCCGACGCGGACTGGACCGCTCCGGCGATCACCCCGTTGCAGGAAAGGGGCGTGCTGGCGGGGGAGCGAATCCTGCGGGAGTTCTTGAAGGCGGTGCGGGGGCCGAGGTGACGGCGGGCCTGCGGGCCGGTGGGGGCTTGTCGCGCAGTTCCCCGCGCCCCCAGGTGGGCGGTCTGACCGTCGGCTTCAAAGCTCGCGGCGCTTGCAGCGCCCTGAGGGGGCGCGGGGGACTGCGCGATCAACCCCAATGCACCCGCAGCCGCCCAGCTAGCCGCAGCACCCCCCACCGCAGCATCCCCCACCGGATGGAGCCGAAGCCGAAGCGGTACTGGCCGTACCTCCGACCGCAACCGTCGACAACAACTTCACCGTGTCCTCATGCCCCGCGGGGCAGTCCGCCGGGGCCGAGGACTCAGCCATAGGCCGGCTCAATTCAAACGTGTCACCGCAGGTCCGACACCGATACTCATAACGAGGCATGCGCACAGATTAACGGTCAGTGCGGCGCAGCCCCCCGCTCCTCCCGGATCTGCGCCACCACCCGCGCCACCGTCTGCCGCACCGCCTCCGTCTCGGTCAGGAAGTGCCAGTAGTCGGGGTGCCGCCCCTCCAGCGTGGTGATCGCGCGCTCCAGCCGGGCCACGGAGTCGTCCAGCGGGCGGGCGTGCCGGGGATCGGGGGTGTTGCGGCCGGCCATGGCGAGCCGCTGGGCGTCGCGGATGGCGAAGCGGGTGCGGTCGATCTCCTGCTGGGGGTCCTTCTGCACGGCGTTCAGCCGCCGCAGCCGGTCGCCGGCGGCGGAGACGGACTCGTCCGTGGTGTTCAGCAGCGCCCGCACGGTCGACAGCAGCGCGGTCGCGTCCGGCCAGCGCTGCTCGTCCCGCGCGGTCTGCGCCTCCTTCAGCTTCTGCTCGGCCTGCCGTACGTTCTCCTCGGCCTGCTCCGGCACATGCTGGAGATCCTGCCAGCAGGCCACCACGAACCGCCGCCGCAGCTCGCTCAGCACCGGGTCGACCTGGCCGGAACGGGTGGTCAGCGCCTGTGCGCGCGTCCGCAGCGACACCAGTCGGTGATCGATCTCGGCCGCCCGCTCCGGGAGCCGCTCGGCCTCCACCTTGATCGTCTCGGCCGCCCGCGCGACCCGCTCGGCCCGCTCCAGCGTCTGCGGGACGCCGTGCTGCCCGGCGCCCTGGTTGAGCTTCGTCAGGTCCGAGCCGAGGGCGGCGAGACGGGCGGCGAGGTCGTCCGCCTTCAGCCCTGATTCTCGTACCGCATCGAGCGCGTTCGACGCGGCCAGGAGCCCCTGCCGGGCCCGCTCGACCGAGGGGGCGAGCCGGGCGAGCTGGGTCTCGGCCTTGCCGAGCAGCGGCCCGAGCCCGTCCGCGAACCGGTCAAGGTCCTGCTTGACCCGCCCCAACTCGTCCTTGGCGGCGGTCAGCTCGGCACGCGCGCGTGCCGCCACCGAGGCCTCCAGGTCGTCGCGGTCGAGGTCATGCGCGTCGACGGCGTTGATGTACTGGTGGCTGGCCTCGTCGATGCGCCGGCCGAGCGCCTCGAAGTCGCCCACCGCGCGCCGGGCTGCGGGGGAGTCGTCGACCGCCGTGATCGTCTCGATCGAGATCCGCAGGTCGCGCTGGGCGGTGTCCAGATCGTAGAACGCGGCGGCCGCGGCGTCCTTCGCCGCCTGCGCCTCCGCCCGCTGGTTCTCGGACCGCCCGCCGAACCAGCGCCGGGTCCCGCCACCCGCGAACGCGGCGGGCAGCGCCAGCACCGCGACGAGCGGCAGACTCACGAGGACGAGCGCGTCACGCAGCGCGGAGGGCCGTCGCGAAGTGGGCCGCGGTTGAGGAGCGCCCCGAAGGGGCGCGGGGCTGTGTCGATCTGCGGCTCCGCCGCGGGGCGCGACCAGCCACGACGCACCCGCAGACGAACGACGGCCAAACAACCCGGCACGCCCCGCGCGGGGACGGCGCTGCGATGGTGTCGCCGTCACATCCCTCTCCCGTGCCCGTGGTCCGCCCTGCCCGTGTCATTCTCCCACCGGTTAAGGACGAACACACGGGCCGGTTAGTTCGCGCTCCGGACCGTGACTTTCCCGTCGCCCGTCTCGGCGGTCACCACGTGCGAGCTGGACTCGTCCCGGGGCACGGACACATCCACGCTGCCGTCGCCCGTCTTGGTCGACACCTTGTACGTCGCCCGGGGCAGCACCATCGTCACGGAGCCGTCTGCCGTACGGGACTCCACCAGGTCCGGTACGGCGCCCAGTTCGAGGTGGACCGAGCCGTCGCCGGTCCGGGCGCGCACCTCCCGCGAGGTGACGTCCGCGCGTATGGACCCGTCGCCCGTCCGCAGGTCCAGCGGTGCGCTGCTGTCGGTGACCCGCACCGAGCCGTCGCCCGTACGGATGCTCAGCGGGTCCTCGAAGCCACGCGCGCGTACGCTGCCGTCGCCGTCCTCGACCTTGACCGTGACCCCGCGCGGTACCTCGATACGGTGCTTGGCGTCACAGTCGGCGACCATGCCGGAGCACTTCAGCCGCAGCTTCAGCCGGTCGTCCTCCATGGACCACGTCACCTTGGGGTCGTTGCCGATGGCGACGGTGCCCTGGAACCACCGGGTGACCTCGATCCGCCCCTCCGGGTTGTCGTCCGCGGCGATGATCTCCAGCGCCGAGTCGTCGGAGTCGACGGTGAGGGTGCGGCCCTTCAGATCGAAGGACTTGTGCTCGGGCTCCTTGTCGTCTCCGGCGGAGGAGCCGCAGGCGGTGGCCCCTACGACGAGCAGCGCCACGACGCCGGTGACGGCGGCTGCGCGGACAGAAACGGTGCGGGCCATGACGGTCTCCCCCTGAGTCGGAGTACGAGGACTCTGCTGCGACTCTTCGACCGTACGGAGCCCCCGCCCACCCGGGGATCCGGGCCACTCCCGGATCCGCCCTGGGGTTAACCCCCGGATGCCCCTGACTCCGGCCCGTCCCGGAATACGGGTTTGCCGTGCGGTGCCCCGGGCAAGGTAGGCTGTCGACTCGTCCTGAGCACATCGGCTCAGGTCCCGGGTGCGTAGCTCAGGGGTAGAGCGCCTGCCTTACAAGCAGGATGTCGGCGGTTCGAAACCGTCCGCGCCCACCATAGGTAAAGACCGGCTCGGCTGGACGATGGCGGCCCCTCGGAGTGATCTCCGAGGGGTCGTTTCCATGATCGGGGTTCACGTGGAGTCCACCGGCGGGGCTCAGCTCTTGACGGCTTCCGCGATCTGCCGGGCGGCCTCGGCGGGTGTGAGGTGGGTGGTGTCGACGACCTCGGCTTCGCGGTGCAGCCAGGTGCGGGCCGCCTCGGCGTAAGGCTCGAGGTATTTGAGGCGGAACGGGGAGTTCGGGCCAAGGACGGTGTCGCCCGCGATGCGTCCGCGGAGGGTGTCCTGGTCGGCGTGGAGGACGAAGTGCCGTACAGGGATGGCGTGTTGGGTGAGGCCCGTGCTGATCTCGCGCCAGTACTGCTCGACCAGGACGGTCATGGGCACCACCAGAGTGCCGCCGGTGTAGTCGAGCACGCGGCGGGCGGTCTCGACGACGAGCGGCCGCCATGGCGGCCAGTGCTGGAAGTTGTCCGTCGCGGGCAGCCCGGGTGTGATGTCCATGAGGGTCTCGCCGACCTTCTCGGCGTCGAACACCCGTGAATCCGGGATGAGTTGCTGCACGAGTGGACTGGTCGTCGTCTTGCCTGCGCCATGAGTGCCGTTGAGCCATACGATCATGGGCCCCGAGGCTAGCGCTCGGTCTCCTCCGGGATCTCATGGACGTGCTTCAGCTTCATACGCGCGTCCACGCGCTCCGCCGCCGCGACCTCCGCCCAGAAGCGGTGGCAGCTGACGAACACCGCGAGTTCGTGCTCGCGCTGCCGAAGCTTCTCCACCTCGGCCTGTTCGTCGGCCGTCCAGCCGGGGGAGGCGGGGCGCTCCACCTTGCGCCAGCCGCCTGTGTCACTGAAGCCGTCCAGGGGCGCGACCGACCAGGGCAGCCGCTTCAGCAGGGCCGACAGCTCGGCCCGGACCTGATGCAGCTCCTCCTGACCGGCGCGGAGGTCACTCGGAAAGTCATAGGGCGTAGCCACGCGGCAATGCTACGCCTGTTCGATTTTGGGTTGCGAGCTTCTTTGGGTTGTTCATGCGGACGGATGTGACTGAGCGCTTCAGTTGGCCCGTTGGCGGTTCATGCCTCGGTGGCGGACGCCGCTGATGCCCGGCGGGGTGGCGCGGTAGCTGCTGGAAGCTCTTGCAGCGTACGGACGGGGGAGCAGAAGACCGGGAGGAAGGCGCCGGCCAGGCAGATCGCGCCCGCCCAGACTGCCACGTGTACGCCGGCCGCCTGGCCGACGAGGCCACCGAGGGCGGAGCCGATGGCCAGGGCGCCGGTGAGCAGGAACCGGAAGGTGGCATTCATTCGGCCGAGCAGCGGGTCCGGGGTCAAGTGCTGGCGCAGGGTGACGCCGAGGACGTTGTCGATGCCCGTCTTGGTCATGGCCGCGAACCATCCGGCACCGGCCACCCACAGCCACGGCCCCTCGCCGATCAGCGCGATGGCAAGTCCGGCAGGTGCGAACCAGAGCCCGGCCAACGCCAGAGTGCGACCGTGGCCGAGGCGGGCGGCGAGGCGGCGGGCGAGGCTGGCGCCGAGCAGGATGCCCAGGCCGCCGACGGCCCAGTACGTCCCGAGCGCCCCTGCGGACAGGCGCAGTTCGCGGATGAACAGCACCGGCAGCATGGCGTTGATCATCTGTGCGCCGAGGTTGGTGAGGGTCGCGGTGAAGGCCAGCGCGCGTAGCTCGCGGCTGCCGAGGACGTGGCGCAGCCCTTCCGCCACTTCGGCCCGCAGCCGTTGCCGGTCGGCCGAGCCCACGGCAGGAGTGCGCCGTCGGCCGATGCCCATGAGGCCGGCAGCGGAGGCCAGGTAAGCGATGGCCCCGCCGAGAATCGCCAGCGGAGTTGTGAAGAGCTGGACCAGGAAGCCGCCGGCACCGCGGCCGGCGATGTTGGTGCCGGCCATCAGGCTCACGAGGGCGGCGTTCGCCGACACCAGGCTCTCACGGCCGACCAGTTCGGGCAGGACGCTTTGTGAGCCGACGTCGAAGAACACCGTGGCGCAGCCGTTCAGCAGCACCACCGCGTACAGCTGCGGCAACGACAGCACGCCCAGCCACCAGGCAACGGGGATCGAGGCGAACAGCACGGCGCGAGTGGCGTCGGCGGCCACCAGCACCCGGCGGCCGGGCAGGCGGTCCACCCAGGCGCCTGCGGGCAGGCCGATGAGGAGGAATGCGGCGGTGGACAGCGCGGCCAGCGCACCGGCCTGGCCGGGGCCCGCACCGAGAGTGGTGACGGCGAGCAGCGGGATCGCTACGTAGCCGACATTGCTGCCGAGGTGGCTGAGGGCGCTCGCGGCGAAGAGCATGCGGAAGTCGCGCAGCCGCCACGGGGAACGGGGTGCTTCGGTCATGCGCGGTACCGTGCGCGACGGTCGACCGCTTTACCCAGTGATTTACTCTCAGCTAAATGATCGAGATCGAACTCGGCTTGGAAGATGTGGCCCGGACCCGCTTCGCGATCTCTCCGCTGTGGGAATTGGTGGCCAGCGTCCGGGTGCTCAAGGGTGCGGACGAACATGGCGTGCATCGCACCTGGGTCCAACAGGTGCGCCCGCGGCTGGCCAAGGCGGACGTCGACCTGAGGCCGCTGTTCGACCTCGTTCCGGTGCCGACGCGCTCGCCCTGGGCCGGCCGCGTTCCGGGGTTCATCTGCCCGCCGCCCACGACGCCGCTGCCGTCACTGGATGTGGAGCTGGCCACGGTCCGGGCCACCCCAGCGGCGCTGCTGCACACGACGGCCGAGGTACCGCCTGCCCGGATGACGGCCCTTCGCGCCAGCCCGACCGC
The DNA here is from genome assembly GCF_017948455.1 of Streptomyces sp. GESEQ-4. Classification (GTDB taxonomy): domain Bacteria; phylum Actinomycetota; class Actinomycetes; order Streptomycetales; family Streptomycetaceae; genus Streptomyces. Next base: position 11,281 of record NZ_JAFFSU010000006.1, on the reverse strand, counting down.
CGAGCTCGGGCGATTGACCGATGTGATGGAGACGTACTGGGAACTGGCTCTGGCACCGTACTGGTCGGGAATCCTCACCCTGCTGGAGGGCGACATCCGCTACCGTGCCGGCCGCCTGGTCGAAGGCGGCGCCCAGCACCTGTTCGCAGACCTCGACCCACAGGTCACCTGGGCCGGGGGCACCCTGCACCTGGAGCACCGCACCGTGCGCGGAGCGCGTCGGCTCGACGGCCGGGGCTTGCTGCTGGTGCCGTCCGCCTTCGTGTGGCCGCGCGTGTTCTCCGTGCTTGACGAGCCGTGGCAGCCCTCGCTGCGCTACCCGCCACGCGCCGTCGGCATGCTCTGGCACAGGCGGTCCGTGACCGTGTCCGATGCCTTGGCTGGGGTGCTGGGCCGCTCGCGCGCGACCCTCCTGACCGAGCTGACGGCCCCCGCCTCGACCACCGGCCTCGCCCGCCGCACCGGGCTGACTCCCGGCGGCGTCTCCCAGCACCTGACGGCCCTGCGCACCGCTGGTCTGGTCAGCGCCCACCGTGCGGGCAGAGAGGTGCTGTACGCACGAACCCGGACCGGAGAGATCGTCGTGGAAGCCGCAGGCGCAGGATCACCGCCGTCCACCGCCCACGCGTGAGCCAACTCAAACGCCAACGGGCCGGTGCTCAGGCGTTCCTGATCGCCCCGCCATACTCTGCGCCATGAAATCGTTGGATCCATTCCGCAACGAAGCCCGCAGGCGTGACTTACCGGAGGACGAGGTCGAGCGATGGCTCGGCACTGTCCGTCCCTGCGCGATGCTGGGCACCGCCGGTGACGCGCCGCCCGGCAGCCCGGTGGTCGGACGACTCGGTGGACTGCCGCCGATGCCCGAGGACGAACCCGTTCCGGACCTGCCGTTCCTCGCCTCGGTCGACCTCGCGGCCATCCCGCCCGGCGCGACGGACATCCCGTTGCCGAAGGACGGCACGCTGCTCTTCTTCGCCGACACCGAGGACCCGTGGCCGGGCCTCGTCTGGTCCCGGCTCGTCTACGTTCCGGTCGGCACGGCCGTCTCCGAACGCCGTCCGGACGGCGAGGAGCCGCCACCGGTCCACCCCGCCCAAGACCTCCATCTGATGATCGAAGCCTCACTGCCCAACCGCGGCTGGAAGTCCGAGGAGTTCCCGCACAGCAGCGAGCTGGGCGACGTGTGGTGGGAGATCGGCGACGAGATGCGGACGGACGGACCGGTGCAGATGGGCGGCTACCCCTGGGTCTGGAACGAGGATCCCACCCATCACCCGCGCAACGGCCCGGGCGACTGGGTGCTGCTCGCCGAGATCGCCGGCGAGGATCTGACCGACCCGGGCCTCGTCGACTGGGTGATCCGCCGGGACGACCTGGCCGCCCGTCGCTTCGACCAGGCCCGCGCCAGCTTCGACATGATCGGCTGACACAGCCTCAGGCGAGGCGCCCACTTCGCGGAGGCCGCGCGGCCCGCTCCGCTGCTTCTCGGGTGATGTCGGCGTAGATGCGGAAGAGGGCCGGGCGGGCTTCGTCGGGTTCTCGTTCGTGCAGGGCCGCCCAGGCCCGGGCGATGAGCTCCCGGGCCTGGGTGCCGGGCCAGGGCTGGGGCAGGAGCTGGGGCGGAAGCAGCGGGTCGGGCTCCATGGCGCGGGTGAGTTCGGCGGCCAGCTCGACCGCGATGGTGAGGAGTGCGGAGGGGGAGAGTGCGTCAGGGCCGGTGAGCCGGGCGAGGCGGGGCCGGGTGACCCGGCCGAGGCGGTGGTAGCGGTCGGCGATCTCCTGCAACGGCCATAGGCGGCGGGCGAGTTCAGCGGGTTCCCGGGTGTCGCCCCTGCGCAGGTCCGTCGTGGTGAGGAGGGTGAGCGCGCCGTGGGCGCCGAGGCGGTGTGCCGCTTCTTCGACGTACGGTTCCCAGGAGTTGGCGCAGACGTACAGTCCGCCCTGGAGCGGGGCGCCGCCGAGGTGGACGAGCGTCTCGCGCAGGGAGTCCCGGGCCGTGCGCGCCGATTCGGGCACCGCGAAGGCGGCCAGGTGCCAGACACCGTCCCAGGGTGCGAGCCCGGCGTCCTGCTGGAACGCGTGCCGGAGGAAGTCCGCGTTGGGGGCGAGGGCACGCGTGGTGTCCGCGGTCGCGCGCAGTTCCGCCTTGCGGCCTCGGCCCTCATGGGTGAACCGGCCTTCGGCCACAAGGCGTTTGACGCACAGGCGCACCTGCTGGTCGCTCATACCCAGGGTGTTGGCGACGGTGTACAGCTCGTCCGCGCCGACGGTGCCGTCCTCACGGATCAGCGCGTGGACGAGCATGCGGGTGGGGATCTCGATGTGGTCGGGCATGGCGTGGTCGGGCATGGCGTGGTCGGTCATGGTGTGCGCGGTCCTCTCGGCCCGTTCGCCTCGACAGGGCGGCGCATGGTGGTCACCGCGCCGAACCCCAGCAGCCCGCGCAGATAGGGCGTGCGCTCGGTCCGTACGGCCGTGAAGCCGCGCCGCTCGTACAGGGCTCTGGCGCGCGGGTTGACGTCGATCACGTCGAGTCTGATCTCCCGGCAGTCCTGCTCCGCCGCGACGGCGGCCACTTCCTCGATGAGCAGGCTCCCGATGCCCCGGCCGCGTATGTCCGGGTCCACGGCGATGCCGTCCATGAGGAGCTGCCCGGGCGCGGGACGGCGCTCGAACAGGGCGAGGAGCAGGAGCCGGTGCAGTCCCCGCAGGTGTCCGTACGCGCGCAGCACGTCGGAGGACGATCCTCCGGTGAGGGCCCGGCCGCCGAGCTGGTAGCCGGCGAGGCCGACGAGCTGGCCGTCGAGGAGCGCGCACACCGAGCGATCGGCGTTCAGGTGGGCGGCGAGGAAGGACACCGCCTTGTCCGGCGGGTTCAGGGCGGGGCCGAGTTTGCGGCCGAAAGCGTCCCAGTACAGCTCGGCCGCCCGCCGCTCGGCTCCGGCCGGAACGCCCCGCCGGACTGTCACCGGTCCGGCGCCGGTACCGGTGTCGGCACCTGTCGCGTCCACTCCCATGCCGTGCCCCTCCTTCTCGCTTCCTGCTCGCTGCAACCTCCCTCAAAACTATCACTCTCACGACGATCGTGTTGGAAGTGATAGTTTCCGTGGGACGTGAACCCGAACAGAGGCGGTCCGATCTCATGGGTCCAAAGGTCCAGCCCCGACGGCGCGGACTCCGCATCGCCGTGTGGTCCCTCGTCGCGGTCCTGGTCGTGGTCGCCGGTCTCGTCGGTGTGGTGCTGTGGCAGAACTCGTACGACATGGACGAGCGGCGGGTCTCGATCCGCCACGGCGGCCACACCCTCAACGGCGTACTGGCCACCCCCAAGGACGGCCGCAAGCGCCACGGCCTGGTCGTGTACGTCCACGGCGACGGCCCCATCGACGCCACCCACGACGACGGCTACAAGCCCATCTGGGAAGCGAATGCCAAGGCCGGTTACGCCTCCCTCTCCTGGGACAAGCCCGGCGTCGCGGGCGCACCCGGCAACTGGCTCGACCAGTCCATGGACGACCGGGCCGACGAGGCGGCTGCCGCCATCGCCTGGGCGCGCGCCCGCCCGGACATCGACGGCGACCGGATCGGTCTCTGGGGCGCCAGCCAGGCGGGCTGGGTCCTGCCGAAGGTCGCCGCCAGGACGCCCGTGAGCTTCGTCATCGCCGTCTCGCCCGCGATCAACTGGCTCCAGCAGGGCCGCTACAACCTCCTCGCCGAACTGCGCGCCGACGGAGCGTCGGCGGCCCGCACCAAGGCCGAGATCGCCAGGAGCGACACCACCCGCCGGCTGCTGAAACGCCACGCGACCTTCGAGGAGTACGTCAGGGCGCGGGGCGGCGACGCGGACGGCATGACCGCCGACCGCTGGGGCTTCATCTCCAAGAACTACACCGCGGATGCCACGCGAGACCTCCGCGCGCTGAGCGGCGTACCGGTGCTGCTGACCCTCGCGGGCCACGACATCAACGTGGACACCGCCGACACGGAGCGCGTCTACCGCAAGGTGCTGGACGCGGGCGGCGCACTGACGGTCAAGAATTATCCGGACGCGACCCATTCACTGCTCAAGCAGTCCATCGAGCACTCCGGCCTCAAGACCACGCTCACCGCGGTCTTCTCCCCCCGCTCCCTCTTCGCGGACGGATTCCTGGACGGCCAACAACAGTTCCTCAACGGCCTCGTACCCGCCGGGGGCCGGGGCGGTGGCGGAACCGAGGAGAGCGGAGTGTAGCGGGATGGGGTGCTTCGGGGACGGGGCCGCCGGTGCGGTGTTCGACGAGGACGCCGCGGAGGACGAGGCAGGTGAGACTCAGGGCGATCAGCGCCTCGGCCCAGTAGAAGGCGGTGTAGTCGAGCAGGCTGCCGTTGGGCGGGCTTCCCGGAGCCGCGTTGCGCAGACCCACCAGGGCGAAGAGGCTGCCGGCCATCCAGCCCAGGGCGCCCCAGAGCAGGCCGCGGCCCTGGCGCACGACCAGCCAGCAGGCGACCACCACCGCGAGGGCCACCGCCCACATGGCGACGATCATGAACCAGGCGAGGATGAAGGTGCTCCGTGACCGCTTGACGTCGGCGGCGACGGCGGCGATCTCGTCCTGGTACTCGCTCTTGTGCGGTGTGATGGCGAAGGCGGGGTCCTGGTCCCGGAAGTGCAGGGTCACGGGCACCCGCTCCTGGCCGGCCATCGCGCCGACCACGAGGCTGGCGGCGTACCGGTCGAACGGGTAGTCCGACGACGTGCCCTCGGTCAGCGGTACGGAGATCTCCTTGAGCCACGCCGTGCTGTCCGCCTCGAACAGCAAGGTGTTGCCGTCCGGTGCGGTGGTGAACAGCGTGATGTCCTTGACCGGCAGCCCTTCGCCGTCGCTGTATTTGCCGTGCGGGGTGGCCGTCAACTGCAGCGTGGCGGTGTGCTGTTCGGGATTGGTCCGACGTACGGCGGCTTCGACGTCGAGCCGGTCGCGCGGGGCCTTCTTCGCGCCGACGGTCAGGGTCTTCTGCCGTGCCCCGCGTTCATTGAAGTACAGCCCGATACCGGCGCCGCAGACCGCCAGCAGGACGACGAGCGCGAGCAGGCCATGGCGCCAGGGCGGCCGACGCATGGAGACCCCGGACCTCACCTGCCGACCTCGTCGCCCCACGGGACCTCGACTTTCACCTCAGCCCCGAGCCGCTACCGGCCATCCTCACCCATCAGGAATGGCCTCGCAGCCGGAGCGGCCGGGGCGCCTCAGGTGCCCGGCCGCCCCGGCCCCTCCGGCCGTCATCCCACCTCGACCCTCGCTGTCTTCGGCAGGGCGAGATGCTCGCCCCGGAAGCGGGACCGCAGGGCGCGGTCGTGGGTGACCAGGATGATCGCGCCCGGGTAGTCGGTCAGTGCTGCCTCCAGTTCCTCGATCAGGGCGGGGGACAGGTGGTTCGTCGGTTCGTCGAGCAGCAGGAGATCCGCGGGGTCGGCGACCAGCCGGGCCAGGTCCACGCGGCGGCGCTGGCCGTACGACAGCTCGCCGATGCGCAGCCTCAGCTCCGCCGGTCGGAAGAGGCCGAGGGCCAGCAGCGCGTCCGCGTGCTCGTCGGCTGAGCCCACGCGGCCCAGCGCGAACGCCTCAGCCACCGTCAGGTCCGGCGGCCACGGCGTCTCGTCCTGGTGCAGATGACCCACCCGGCCCGGCACCTGAACCGATCCCTCGTCCGGCCGCACCTCACCTGCGAGCACCTTCAGCAGCGTGGTCTTGCCTGCGCCATTGGGACCGGTGACCAGTAGTCGGCCGGAGCGGTGGAGGGTGAGGGAGCCCAGGTGGAGACGGTCTCCTACGCGTACGTCCGACAGCTGTACGGAAGGGAGCTCCGCTGCCGATGCATCCGCGCCGTCCCCGGCCGTACCGACCACCCGTGCGGTGAAGGTCAGCCGCTCCGGCGGCGGCGCGACCGGGTTCGCGGTGAGCCGGTCGACCCGCTCGCGGGCATTGCGGATACGGGACATCGCGCCGTGCGCCCGCCCGCGGGCCCGGAAGCCGCCGTGGCCGAAATTGGCCAGCGCGGCCTTGCGGGGGATGCCTTCGAGGCGGACCGCATGGCTTGCGGCCAGCCGCTCGTTGCGGGCCAGTTCGGCCCGCCACTCCTCGTACTCCTGGAGCCGGCTGCGGCGTTCCGCGGCCTTGGCGGTGCGGTAGCCGGCGTAGCCGTCTCCGTACCGGGTGACCTTTCCCGCCTCGGCCTCCAGGATCGTGGAGGTCAGGCGTTCCAGGAAGACGCGGTCGTGGGTGACCGCGAGCACCGTGCCGCGGTGGGCCCGCAGCTGCGTCTCCAGCCACTCCACGGCCTGGTCGTCCAGGTCGTTCGTCGGCTCGTCCAGGAGCAGCAGCTCCGGGCGGCCGGCGAGGACGGCGGCCAGCGCCAGCCGGGAGCGTTCGCCGCCGGAGAGGGTGCCGAGCCGTCGGTCGCGGGGGAGGGTGGGCAGGCCGAGATGGTGCAGGGCTTGGTCGACGCGGTGGTCGGCGTCGTAGCCGCCGCGCGCCTCGTACCGCTCGAGGAGTGCGGCGTACGCGGCGAGTGCCGCCGGGTCCGAGCCGTCGCCGAGCGCCTGCTCGGCCCGGCGCAGCTCGGCCTCCAGTGCGCGCAGATCCGCGAGAGCCAGGTCTACGGCGTCCTGGACGGTGGCGGTCGGGGGCAGGGGGATGGTCTGCGGCAGATAGCCGATGCCGTCGGCGGCGAACACGGTCAACTCGCCGCTGTCCGGGCGTTCCTGACCCGCGATGAGCCGCAGGAGCGTGGACTTGCCGGAGCCGTTGTCGCCGATGAGGCCGGCCTTCTCGCCCGGCTTGAGGGTGAAGGAGACCTGGTCGAGGACGGTGCGGCCGGGGTAGCGCTTGGTGACGTGCTGAAGGGTGAGTTGTGAGGTGCGCATGCGCGGGTCCCTCCTGACCGGGGCTTCGCCCGGGCCGGATCGGGTGGAAGGGAAAGGGCACGGCGGGGCGCGGCGATGGCGGAGCGGTGCTCTACGCGATCGGCGCCGGTTTTCTCACAGGGAACCCATGCGGAAGACCGTACGGCATGACGGAGGATTCCGCAAGACGGTACGTCTCGTCTTAGGGACAGGGGCAGCCGGGGCCTCCCTGACCGCCGCCGCCCCCTACCGGTGCTGCTCTGTGTAGTGCGCCCGCAGCAGGTCGGTGCCCCAGTCGTGGCGGATGTGTCGCCAGACGGAGTGGGCGTGGTTGCCGTCGTCCTGTGTGTTGTCGTACTCGATGAGGAAGTCCGGGGCCCGGACGCAGTAGTAGTGCCGGTCCCCGAGGACGAGGCCGCCGCCCCAGGCGAAGGAGAGCGCGTCCAGTCCTCGCGCCACGGCGTCGGACCAGCACTCCTGCGCGTACGCCGCGGGCGCGCGGTCGAGGTAGCGGCGCACCAGGCGCTCCAGCAGCCGCTGCTGACCGGGCGTCATGTCGCCGTAGGGCAGTCCCGTCGGCAGCAGGTCCGGATCGGCGAACGGGTCGTCGCGGGTCAGGATGTCGTCCGGCGGCGCGTCGGCGAAGACCGCCTTCGCGCGTCGGCCGGCGTCCAGGTCCGTGACCAGCTCCCGGCCCAGATCCTCCTCCGGCCCCAGCAGCCGGCGGCCCGCCTGCGGACCGTCCGCGATCCGCGCCGGCTCCGACCCGATGAAGTGCGGCGTCACCCGCATCCCGGCCGCCGTGATCACTACGTGCACGGCGAGGTGGTGACCGTTCATCCGCCAGCCCCACGGACCGTCGCCGTCCGGGTCGCCCAGCAGCCGCACCCAGTAGCGGTCGGCACCCGTGGCACCGACCAGGGTGCGGCGGTGCCGCTCCACCTCGATCGCGCCGCGCGCCAGCTCCGCTCCGGGTGCGCTGTGCGCGGCGGCCAACAGCGCGTCGACAGCCGCGCGCTGCTCGCCGCCGAGGCCCTCGGTGGACAGCCCGGGGCGCGGACCCGGCAGATACGTCCACTCCCGCAGCTCGGGCGCGTCCAGCCGGTCGGGCCCGGCGCGCAGCTCGCGCACCTGCTCCGGCTCCAGCACGGACAGCAGCGCGCGCACGGCCTCCCGCATCTCCACGGCCGTCGCCTTCAACGAATACCCACCCACAGCATTTCCTCCCCGTCGGCGCCCCCGGATCCGGCGCCCCCTGTGATCCATAGTGCGCCATGCGGCGTCACCTGAGCCAAGCCCCACCCACTGGTTCCGCGACGCCGACGAAATGGCCGGATACGGACCGGATGTGAGCCGACCACCCCAGCGCTGCCAGGTCGTCCGTGAGGGTCGCCGCATCGTGGAACACCTTCACGATGCGGTACTGGCTGCCGTCGTCGAGCCGCCGAAGCGCCGCCGGGGCCGACTGGCCTGCCAGGACGTTCTCTCCCGCGGCAGCGTCGGGGCCGTCGTCGATGAAGATCGCTTTGCCGCCCGGGGCGAGTGCGGCGGCGACGGTGTTCCAGAAGCCGGGCCAGCGCGTCGGCGGGACATGGGAGAGCCAGAAGGCGAAGAACACGGTGTCGTAGCGCCGTGGCGGCTGCCACGCGAACAGGTCCGCCTGAAGGAACCGGACGGTGGGCGACGTGGTCCGTGCCCGAGCCAGGGCCAGCACTTCGGCCGCCGCGTCGACAGCCGTCACCGACCGCGCCCGCGCCGCGAGCCTTCCGGTCCACTGGCCCGTTCCGCAGGCCAGCTCCAGCACATCCCCGGCAACCGGAAGGTCATCGACGACCGCCGGTAATTCCTTCAGCTCCTCGCACTCCGCATAGGGCCGGTCGTATTCGGCCGCGCCCGCCCTGTAATAGGCCAGCTGCTCCGCCAGGAGAGCATCGTCGTCCATGCGAGTTCCTCTCGGCGTCCACTCGGCTTCCTCTCAGCCGACAGACACCTTCGGCCTTCGCCCATGGGCAAGGTCAAGAGTCGTCCGGACGGTCACGGCGGAGTTCCTCGTACCGCGTCAGGTCGTCGGGAGCGCGGGCGTGATGTGGCTCAGCACGCACTGCCAGCGCCCGTCGCGTCTGACGTACACGTCGGTTGTCCACTCGTCCGCGTCGTAGCGCTTGCCCTGGTAGTGGGCCGTGTTCGTCACTCGCCCGGTGAGGATCGCCGTGTCTCCGTGGACGCGGACTCTGGGCCGCGTCTCCAGGTCCATCGCCGAGTGGGTCAGCTCCCCGGTCGCGACGAGGGAGAGGAACTCGTCCTTTGAGGAGATGCCCGACTCGGAGACGATGACCCATTCGTCGGCGATGAAGCCGGCGATGCGTTCCGCGTCGTTGGAGACGATCGCGACAGCCCAGTTCTCTGCGAGGCGGATGAGCTGGGCCTCTGCCTCTTCCGCTACGTCGACGGGCGCCTGAGGGGGTGAATCGGGTGTTTCGTCCACGGTCCAACCGTAGGCCTGCCCGGCCGATCTGTCCTAGTCCCTGTCCTTGCCGGCGGCCTACCCTTGCCGCATGGTGCAGAGCAAGGCGACCGACGTCGACGGCTACCTCGCCGAGGCCGACGAGGACCGCCGGGAGGCGCTGACCGCGCTGCGGCGGCTGTGCCGGGCGGAGCTCAAGGGATTCGACGAGGTGATGGCGTACGGCATGCCCGCGTACCAGCGCGACGGGGCCGCCGAGATCGCCTTCGCCAGTCAGAAGCAGTACATCTCCTTCTACCTGATGCGCACCGACGTCCGTGAGGCCTTCGAGGAGCGGCTGGCCGAACAGGACATGGGCAAGGGCTGTCTCCGCTTCCGCAAGCCGGAGGCCGTGGACTTCGATCTCGTACGAGACCTGCTGCGCGCCACCGCCGCACGCCCCGGCGAGGTTTGCTGACCTGCCCGGTTCAGGTGGGCAGGTCAGCGAGCCAGGCCGTCAGGTGCTGGTTGACCTCGTCGGGGCGTTCCTGCTGGATCCAGTGGCCGCAGCCCTCCAGCAGGTGTGAGCTGTGCAGGCCGGGGAGGGTCGTGGGGTATGCCTCGATCGCGTCGGCCAGCCAGGTGGTGGACGCGTCGAGTGCGCCGCCGAGGAACAGGGACGGCTGGGGGATCGGGGCGCCGGCGAAGGACTGGAAGTCCCCCCAGTCGCGGTCCATGCAGCGGTAGCGGTTCAGGGCGCCGGTGAGGCCCGTGCGCTCGAACTCCGCGGCGTAGACGTCGAGTTCCGCCTTGCCGAGCCAGGATGGGAGACGGTCGGTGGGGAAGCGGTCGCGCAGGGTCGCGCCGGGGCTCACGAAGTGCGGGTCCGGGGCGCCCGGTGCGGGCATCGTGTCGCCGGACATGGCGGCGTAGAAGCCGGCGAGCCAGCCCCGTACGTCCGGTTCGATCTCGCGCTCGGCGCGGCCCGGTTCCTGGAAGTAGGAGACGTAGAACTCTTCCTCCCCGCCCATGCCCGCGAACACCTCGCTCGGCTTGGGGCCGCCGGGCGGCGTGTACGGCACGCTCAGCAGGCCGACCGCGCGGAAGACGTCGGGGCGCAGCAGGGCGGAGTGCGCGGCGATGTTCGCGCCCCAGTCGTGCCCGACGATCACCGCGGACGGCTCGCCGAGCGCCTCCACCACGGCCACGCTGTCCGCCACCAGCTCGGTCATCCGGTACGCCGCCACCGCCTCCGGCCGCGACGAACGCCCGTAGCCGCGCACGTCCACGGCGACCGCGCGGTATCCCGCCGCGGCCAGCACCGGCAGCTGGCGGCGCCACGAGTACCAGGACTCCGGGAAGCCGTGCACCAGCAGGACGACCGGGCCGCTGCCCTGTTCCACCAGGTGGATCCGGCCGGCGGGGGAGGGGACGAGTCGGTGGGTGACGTTGACGTTGACGTTCGGGAGCGGGTCCTGGTGGGGCATGGGGCCAATCCTCCGTGGCGGGCCGTCGGGGCCGGGTTCTGCTCGTACGGCGATCTTGCGCGGCCGGGGCGGACGCGGGCGAGGAATTTTGCCGGTCCGGCAAACGGCGACGGGATGTGCGGCTCGGGGCCATTGTCAGACCCTCGGCCTACTGTGATCTGTATGGATGCGGCGAGCGCGGAGAAGGTGCGGCTGGTGCCCTGGGCGGAGGGCGACTTCTGGCTGCTGCGGAGGAACAACAGTCCTGAGATGACCGAGCACTTGGGCGGACCGGAGCCGGAGGAGAAGCTGGCCGCCCGGCATCGGAGGTATGTCGAGATGGAGGTCGGCGGGATGTTCCGGGTCGTGCTGGCGGACGGGGGCGAGAGTGTCGGGGCGATCGGGTTCTGGGAGCGGGAGTGGCAGGGGGAGACCGGGTGGGAGACGGGGTGGGGGGTGCTGCCCGGGTCCCAGGGGGGGGGGGGT
>NZ_JAFFSU010000058.1 GCF_017948455.1 Streptomyces sp. GESEQ-4 | reverse complement strand
TCTGCTGCGGTGCTGGGACGGCACCTGCACCACCTGCGGCCGCTCCCTCACCAGAACAAGAACCTAACGAAGCACTACTAGCTGGCCTGGGCGTCCAGCACAAGCTCAGCAATCGGCGTCAGGACGACTGTGGGCGGTCACGATTTTGGCTGCGTCTACGGATGCCGGACGGCATGGCGTAGCCGCTTTTCCACCTCGTACCGGTTGAGACCTTGTGCCTTCGCGTACTGGGCCACTGCGTCCTGGACAGCCGCTGCGGCTTCGCGCCACGCCCGGCGTTGCCGGTCGCGCTCCTCCGGCTCTTCGAGCCGCTGCAGCTGGAGATGAGCGTCGTCGGCCGCCTGCTGGAGCGTAACGAGCTCATCGGGGAGCCCGTTTCGGTGCAGCGGCGGGTGGGAGGGCGCGGCATCTGTCTGAGCTCCTGCCTCGGACGGTGCCGGCGCCGTCTCAGCAGCAGGAGAAGCAGGCCGGGCCGGGACTGGGGCTGGAGCGTTCGGGGCAGAAACGGACGGCTTGCAGGTCGGTCGGTTGCGGCTGGCGCGGGCAGGGGCGCCGGGCGCAGGGACGGGTGGCAGCTGGGTGTCGTCACTGCGGAGGTCCTCGAGGCGGTCGCGGTCGGTGTCGGTGACCCAGAAGCGGTGCGTCGTACCGCCGACCCGGAACTGCACCGGCACGATGGTGCCGGCCGCCGTCCGGCGTATGAGGTCGTCGAACATCACGTCGCGCAGCTTGGGTGTGGCGTGGAAGCGACCGCAGCGGCGTACGCCGTCCGGGCAGGGGTAGAGGGCGCGGATGTCGCAGCGCCAGAAGTCAAGGACACGAAAGCCGGAGACGACGCGCAGGTCACCGCTCTTGGCGATGACGTAGGCAGGCAGGCTGTCGCTGCGGGTCCGTCCGATGCAGCAGCGTCCCTCGGGTCAGGCCTCGGGGATCGCGAACTCCACCCACAGCGGGTAGTGGTCGGAGACGTGCCACGACAGGTCGTTCAGCGTGCCGGTACCGCGCATCTCGGGCACAAAGTCGATGTGACCGCCGCGGACGACGTCCAGCCTCAGAACGGGCTGGCGCTCCTCGCCCTGGGTGAACCAGGCGATCTGGTCGTAGAAGTGCTCGGCGCCCGGGTCGTCGAAGATGGTCCTCGGCAAGCCGTCCAGCTGCGGAGCGGGCACCAGCCCAGTGGAAGTGAACGCCTTGAACAGTGGGTCGCCGGCGCGGTCGATGTTGAAGTCGCCGAGCGCGATCAGGTTGTGGTCCCAGCCGAACTCCCGCTCCGCCCAGGAAGCGAGCCACTTCGCGATCGCCCGCAGCTCCGGCACCCGGTCGGCCGCGTCCTGGCCGTAGAGGACGTGCAGCGTGACCAGGGTGAACGTCTGCCCCTGGGAGTAGAAGCTGACCGCGTACGGGGTACGGGCGAACTGCCGGTCCAGATCACCCGGAGGAACACCCGCCTCTTCCTCGATCGGGACGACGAGTTCGCAGGCCAGGCCGGACAGTTTGACCCGGCGGGTATCGAAGAGGAAGGCGAGGCGTTCGTTGTTGCCGACCCTCCCTTTGGTCACGTCGGTCAGGACGAATGCCCAGTGCTCCCCCAGCACCTTGAGCAGGTAGCGTAGCGCCCGCAGATCGCCGCGCACTTCCTGTACCGCCACTACATCGAACCGGCGGACCACCGAAGCGATGACGTGGACGTCGGTGAAATTCCGCTTGGGTGAGGCTCCTTCCGCTGTCGTCCACGCCTTGGTCAGACCTGAGAAGGCCCGCAGGTTCCACGTCGCGATCCGCAGTTTCGAGCCGGACCTCTTCGGCTTCACCGACTCGTCAAGGACTGCCTCCCATCGTGCGAGGCGCTCCGCCGCCCGCTTGGGCGGCTCCAGGATGTCGGCTTCAGACGGCACGGAATCCTCCTCGACACAGGAGCCGGACCGTACGAGCGTCCAAGATCACACACAGTCGGCACAAGACCCGATCCAGTGACAAAGAGATACCCCCAGCCAGGTTTATCTCGGGGGAGCAGCTGGGGGTATCAGGCTTCAGGCGGGGCGGATACATCAGGACGTGCTCAGGTTGCTACACCATCCAGAGTTGGCGCACAGACTTGCCGTCCTTGGACCTAATGAGGATCTCGTTCCCACCCTCGGTCTCCTGCTCCACAAGGTAGAGCAGCGCAACGGCTCGCCTCACGGTCTCGGTGATCGAGATGTGCTTGTTGTCCTTATACCACCTGAGCTTGGCCGCCGTGTCTGCGTTGATGTTTACGCTGAGCCGGCTCACTTCACCGGTCGGCGCCAGCGGATCGGTTGTGGTGTCGGTCGACGTCGACTTTGAAGGCATGGCAAAGCTCCCATTTCCAAGGTGTCGCAAAGCTCGGACACGACAGCCATCGGCCCGCCCCGCAGTGCGAGCGAGCCCGACGATTGTGCGTGGACACGTTTTGGCGCCTATGCCGCATACATAACGAAGCACCCCTTGCGCCCCGTTACGCCGTGACCCCCATTGATCCCCCAAGGCGGCATCGGCGGTGCGCACCTGCCGGCAGGGCCATGTCGCCAGGCACAGGGAGAACAGGTCTCCATTGGCGCCCCCTTCGTCCTGCCAGACGGAATGCGTAGTGCCATGTTCCTCGATAGCACACCCCGTGTCAAGTTCTTCAGTACATGATGCGGCATGGATACACACTGCATGTGTATCTGATGTTGAGTAAGATCACATATGGTGTGCTATCCTCCCTCACACAGAAGGCTGGGGGCTCTGCGCCTCTACCGCCAGTCCATCGCCCTAGGGCGGGCCTTCGAGGGGACACCACGCATGGACAATCAGGGATCGAGGTACCGGGGATCTGTCCGCCCCGTACGTCGTGTGGTGTTGATCTGCAGCCACGCAAACTGGGAACTGCCCGGCCTCCATGAGCTTCGGAAGGTTCGACAGCGGTCCCCGCAGATCATCGAATTCATCGGGCCTGCCGAAGAGGAACCGTCATGCACGACCGAGATCCTGCTGGCTGAGTACGAGGTTCCTCGGTCAGGCAGCGAGATCTGGAAGCTGGGCCCACCACTTGAGCTGATCGCCTGCGCGCAAGGCACAGGCGGGTGTATTCACACGTAAGTGGACGCACAGGGGCATGGAGCCGAACACGAGGGGGTCCCTCAGGGGCCTCCAGACAAGCACATACGCGAGTTAGAGGTCCCTCAGGAGCCTCCCCGCGAGTTAGCCGAAGACGAATTCTCCAAGGGGGAAGACGACTTCTTCCGGCTGGGTCCATGGATGCCGTGGATGTCTCCCGATCCGCCCACCATTCCCCGACAGCACGGCAGCCCGGACACGGAGATCTGATTCCCAATGCCCGCAAGTGACCAGGACCTGACGGAGGATGAGACGCCTGCTGCTCTGGAAAGCAGCCCCTTCTACATCCTCAGAGATCACATCCAAGGGCAGAGGCCACAAGGCCTGACCGGCCCAGAGAGGACGCCCAGCAGCCTCCCTTCAGGCCAGCCGGACCCCCTGGGCGAGTTCGAAGAGGACGACCAACCCGACACAGGCCGCACTGTCCTCTCCAAGCCGTTCAACCCGCAGGAAGGCATGCACAAGACCAGGACGCGGCTGGCAATGGGCCTGCTAATCCTCGTCGGGGTGCTCGCGCTCGCTCCCACAATCGCCCTGATATTCGGTGACGGTCTGCAGTTCACAACCGAGGACTACCGAGAAGTCAACTCCATGTTCACCCCTGTCATAGCGCTGGCCAGCGCAGCCTTCGGCTTCTTCTTCGCTTCCGACGACCGCACTCGCCCCTGACGTAGCGCCCGTTGCCCGCGAGCCCATAGGGAGCGCTGACCTGGTGACAGTTCTGGTCTCCCAGGTACTGACATTCAAAGCGTGATGTCGTCATGGTGGGGCGAGCGCAAGTCCAGTTCCGGTGAGGCAGCCGTCGAGGACGTCGTGGCGGTACTGGAGCTGGCGTAGGCCCCGCCGGACGGCGGTGATCAAGTCCTCAGCGTCGGCGAACGCGCGGTTGGCCGTGGTGCGCCGCAGTACCGACCAGATGCCCTCGACCGGGTTGAGGTCCGGTGCGTAGGGCGGGAGTTGATAGACGGTGAGCCAGTCGCGTTCGGCGATGTAGCGGCGCATCCCAGCCGTCAGGTGGGTGTTCAAGTTGTCCCACACCAGTACGATCGGGCCGCCGAGCTGCTGGTGCGCGGTCTGGATCAGGTCGCGGTAGTCCTTCCAGGAGAAGCTCTTGCGTCCGTCGGATCGGGCGTCCGGGCAGGGCCGGTAGATAAGCCGCGCGCGTTCGCCGGTTTTGTAGCAGGCCAGGGCGGCGACGGATAAGCGGCGGCGTGAGCGGCCCCGCACGCGTACGACCGGAGTGCGGCCGCGGCGGGCCCAAGTGCGGGCGGTCGGCGGCGTCATCGAGAATCCGGCCTCGTCCTCGAAGACGAGCCAGGCATCGAGCGCCGCCACGGTCCTTCCACGCTCGGCCAGGTCTCCTTCACCCAGCCGGCCACCGCCTCCTCGTCGCGCTCCACCGCCCGGCGGGCCGGCATCTGGCAGCTCCAACCGTGCCGTTTGAGCAGCGCGGCTACACCCTGCACGGTGTAGCTCTTATGGAACCGGCGCCCGATGAGGGTCTTGATCCGTGACAGGGTCCAGGTCTGGTCCGGCCAGCCGTGCGCCACCGGCCCCTTGGCCAGCTCCTGCTCCAGCACGGCGAACAGCTCGTCACTGAGCAGCGGCAACGACGCCGGCCCTTTGGAGGCCAGGGCTCTCGGCCCCTCCTGAGACCAGGCCCTGCGCCAGCGCTGCACTGACCGGACGCTGACCCGCAGGTCGCGCGCGATGACCGCGTTCTCGTCGCCCTGGGCGAACCGCTCGGCCGCCTCCATCCTCAACTTCTCGCGGAAGGCCCGCCGCTCGTCGGTCAGCCCGCCCCCTTGCGCATACCTCATGCAGTCGGCATACCGCAGGGATCAGGAGCCGTCAGCCCTTGCCGACACCACGCTTTGAAGCTCAGTAGCCACGCTCGCCGGCATCATCGCCGGACCGTACAACGACCCGGGAGCGCCAGTCCCGACGAATTCGCCACCCTCATCTCCGAGTTCCTCGAGTGACCCCGTGACGGCGGGTGCCCCACCTCACAGCGGAGTCCGTGCGGCACAAGGAACAACCCGAAGCGGTTGACCGTTCACCTATATGTGGCTGCGGAGGGGACAGTGTCCCCGGGCCTCACCTACAGCCCATGGGGACGATCGTCCGGCTGAAGCCCCATGGAGCCCTCCGCCGAGAGGCGACCGCCCTCCGCA
>NZ_JAFFSU010000057.1 GCF_017948455.1 Streptomyces sp. GESEQ-4 | reverse complement strand
GATGCGGTCGATGACCGGTGCGTACGGGGACCGCTGGTCGTACTGGTTGTAGGTGTCGCCGTTGAAGTCGGGCAGCTCCTGCGCGGTGAAGGTGAGCCGGTTCGTGCCCTTCTTCAGGGTGACCGGGACGGTCAGTTCCCAGAAGTTGTTGAAGTGGAAGGTCGTCGGGAACAGCACGCGGCGGGCCGGTCCGCCGTTGACCGAGAGGTCGGCGTGGCGGGCGATCGGGTCGGGGTTGTAGTGGGTGGCGGGTGCCTGTTCGGCGTTGGAGTAGCGGATGGTCACGGCGTGCCGGCCGGAGCGTTCGGCGGCGGCGTCGAGGGAGAGTGCGTTGGCCCTTCCGTCGCCGATGTCGGTGACCGCCCTTCCACCGGTGGCGAAGGGGTAGGCCTCGGTCACCTTGGCCGCACCCGTCAACGCCCCGTCCTCCGCCTGGTACACCTTGGACGTCAACGTGCCGCTGGAGGGCGTGACCTGCAGCCGGTCGAGGACGAGTTCGCGGGAGGGAATCGCCGGTGAGGGTGATCTTGTCCAGCGTGGTCGCCCACTTCGGGTCAGTGCGTGCCTTGCCGAGCACGTGCCAGTTCTTCAGGTGGGCGTCGTCGGTCTTTGCACTATGACCAGGGCAGGACCAGGGCGCCCCAGGCGACGACGGGGCCGAGGGCGACGATTCCGCCGGTGTAGCCGATGACCTGGCGGTAGAAGCGGCGGGTGTCCACCCCACGGGCGTTGCTGAGGACGAGTGCTCCGTTGGTCGAGAAGGGAGAGGTGTCGACGATTGTCGTGGAGACGGCGAGCGCGGCGATCAGTCCGGCGGCGCTGAGGTGGCTGGAGAGCAGCAGCGGTACGGCGATGGGGATGATCGCTGTGAGAATCGCGGTGGAGGAGGCGAAGGCGGAGGTGATGGCCACGGTGAAGCACAGCAGCAGGGCGACGACGACCGGGGCGCCGAGGCCCGCCGCGTGTTCGGAGATCTCCTCGATGATGCCGGCCTTCTCCAGCATGGCGATGTACGTCATCATGCCTGCGACCAGAAGCAGGGTGGACCAGCTGACGCCGTCCACGGCCTTTTCCTGCCGCTTCATGTCCACCAGGGCCAGCAGGGCGCCGGCCGCCAGGGCCAGGAAGCCGATCTCCAGCTGGAAGCCGAGCGCGCCGACGACGAGGGCCACCAGAGAGGCGAGGGTGAGCCACTGCCGCCAATCGGGCCTGCCGGAGACGTCGAGATCCTCGTCGTCGGCTGCCTCCGCGGCGCCCTCGACCAGCGGGGCGGGACGCTTGGCGAGCAGGGCGTAGGTGAGGATCGACAGCACCAAGTTGATCACGAAGCTGGCGCTGAACAGCGCCACGGCGGAGACCTGCAGATCGGTCTTGTCGACGAGGCCGAGCACCAGCGCACCGGAGACGGCCAGCGGGGAGAACGCGCCCGCGTGCCCGCCGCTGATCACCATCATGCCGACGACCAGCGGGTTGAGCTTGTAGCGGTAGGCGAAGTTCATGCCGATCGGCGCGAGGATTGCGACCGCGGCCGGGGTGAACGTACCGAACGCCGTCAGCAGGGCGGCCACCAGGAACAGCACCCAGGGGATGAGCTCTACCTTGCCGCGTACCAGCCGCACCCCGGCCGCGACGAGCCAGTCGATGGTGCCGTTGCGGCGGGCGACGGAGAACAGGTAGGTGACTCCGACGATGGTGACGAAGAGCTTCGCCGGGAACCCCTCGAAGATCTCGTCCTCGGTGAGGCCGAGCGAGGCGGTGCCGACCGCGAAGGTGGCGACGAAGGCGAGAATGCCCAGGTTGATCGGCAGCACGGTGCCGACCACGAACATCACCAGCAGGGCGCCTATGGAGATCACTTCAGCAGACATCTTTGTCCTTGGTGCGGTGGGGACGGGGTGGCGCGCCCGAGGGCGCGAGGGTATCCCGGTGCAGACGGCGGGGAGCCGGCCTGACCGAGGTCGTGTTCGTCGCGGCTCAGGCGGCTTGCGGGCTGCCTGCTTCCGGTACGTAGATGCGGGCGTCGGCGAGCAGACGGGCCGCGCGCTGCACGGTGACCCGGTGCGGCAGGCCGTCCCTTACATCGGTGCAGCGGACCGCGACGACGCCGGCGGGCGTGCCGAGGCGCAACCACTCGTCGGTCGGGCCGCCCGTGATCCGGGAGACCACGGACCCCTCCAGCAGCCCGGCCGCCGCGACGGCGACGGCAGAGGTCAGGCCGATCGCGGGGTGCGGGGCGTTCATGGTGAGCATGCGCACGGACACGTCGTAGTCCTCGGCACCGATCGATTCACCGAGGGTGGTGGTGTATGGCACCGGCGGCCCGACCAGTCCCACCTTGGGCACCGCGTCGCCCGGTTCCTCGCCCGGCCGGTCCAGACCCATCAGGGGTGCGGCGGTATGACGGACGGTGCGCAGCCAGGGGACGTCTGCGCTCATCCGCTCCAGTGACTCGGCACCGGTACGCCCGGCATTGGCGGCGTCGACAAGGACGACCGGAGCTCCTGCGGTCACCATGCTCACGCGAACCGGCTCGGCGGCGCCGACCCGCAGGTCCTGGGCGGCCCGGCCGGTGGGGAGCAGTGAGCCGGTGCTGCCACCGGCCGGGTCGCGGAAGGTGAGGCCGACCGCGACCCCGCCGGCACGGGTGCCGGGTACCGTCTGGCGGCCGAAGTGGTGCACCACGCCTCCGGGGGTGTCGACGATCCCTTCGAGGACCGCGCCGGTATTGGTGTTGCGCATCACCACGCGCGTCCGGTCGCCGGTGACCGGCACCATTCCTTTGGTCACCGCGTACAGGGCGACGCCGGTGGCGCAGTTGCCGCAGTTGCTCGTCCACTCCACCGAGCCCGTCCCGATGCCGACTTGGGCGAACAGGTAGTCGACGTCGACGCCAGGCTGGGACGAGGCGCTGACCACGGCCGCTTTCGAGGTGGTCGGGGTCGCCCCGCCCACGCCGTCCAGCTCCACGGGATCGGTGGCGCCGTACGCGGCGACCAGCAGCCTTTCGAGGGCGCCACGGTCGGCAGGGACTTCGACCTGGTTGAACAGCCAGCACTTGCTTGTGCCGCCACGCACCAGGGTCGCGGGAATGTGCACGTCTGAGGCTCTTCCTGGATCAACGGAGGTAGGGAAAGGGCCGAGGCAGCGGTTACGGGCGCATTGCGGGCCGGTGAACCGCTCGGCGATTGCGGAGACCTTCGCAGAGGCATGACTTCGGAACAATCGCAGTTCGCTTCACCAGGGTTTAGCTCAGCTAAAGTCGACGGCATGCTCAACGTGCGCCGTCTGCTGCTGCTCACCGAGGCCACCGAACGCGGTTCACTCACTGCCGCGGCGGAAGCCCTCGGCATGACCACCTCCGCCGCCTCCCAGCAGATGTCCCTGCTGGAGCAGGAGGCAGGACAGCCCCTCATCGAGCGGCTGCCACGCGGTATCCGCCCCACCCCTCCGGGTGCCGCGCTGGCCGAACGCGGTCGGGCCATCCGCCGGGAGCTCCGTGCCGCCCAGGCCGACCTGGACTCCTTCGCCGCCCTCGACCAGGGCACCTTGCGGCTCGGTTCCTTCCCCACGGCGAGCGCGTCCCTGCTGCCGCTGGCGCTCACGCGTTTCCGACGTCGCCACGCCGGCATCCGCATCGAGGTACGGGCCGGAGTCCTCGCGGAGCTCAGGGAGATGCTGCACACCGGGGAGGTGGAGCAGGGGCTGCTCTGGGACTACGAATGGAACCGCCTCGACGATCCGGCGCTCTCCCTCACTCACCTGCTGGACGACCCCACGGTGCTGGTCGTCCCCGCCGACTCACCCCTGCGCACACATCCCTCCGTGCACCTCGGCGACCTCGCCGACCAGGAGTGGATCATCCGCGCCGACAACCACCCCGTCGCCGACGTTCTGCGCCGAAGCTGTCGCCAGGCAGGATTCGAGCCGCGCATCGCCTACTCCTCGCACGACTACCAGGAGGCGCAGGCCATGGTCGCCGCTGGTCTCGGCATCGCGCTCGCACCCCGCCTGGCCCTCACCAGCCGACGCAGCGACGTACGCCTCCTGCCGTTCGCCGCCGACGTCCTCGCCCCCACCCGCCGCATCCTCCTCGCACGCGCCGCGACACGCCCCGCCACCCCACCCGCCCAGGCGATGGCCCGCGTCCTGCGCACGGTGGCGCAGCAATTCACCGCCCCGGGCCTGCACCGCGCCCAGCTCGGGGCGGTCCGACGGGGCTGACGGTACGGCCACGAGCTGCGTCCCCAGCCGAGCCCGCGAGTTGCCTTGCCCACCTGAAGCGCCCCTGACCGACTGCGAGTCGACGATTGGCGTGACCGGAGGCGCGTCGTCCCAGGCCAGTGCGTAGACGGCGGCGCGCACGGTAGATGACAACGCCCAGCCCTCATAGGGTCAGGTCAGCGGTGGTCAGAAGGCATGACGGCGGGATCGAGAGAACAGGCCGCTGAACCCTTGGCCTTTGCGCGGCGGCAGTCAGCAGGTTCTTCGTCTGCTGGTGGTACACGTGCGGCGCGTTGCTGACCAGTGCAAAGGCGCCTCGCGGTACTCAGAGGGGTGCGCTGGCCCGGGAATGGACCGCAATGAGTCGTCCTAGATCATGGGCAGCTGCCTGATCACGGACCAGGACGGACTACCTCTGTCGCGGGACATCTCCGGCGCCATGCACGACAGGCTCGGCCTGAAGGCCGCTGGTACGCGGGATCCCACCGATCCGCTCGCGGCGCGGCCCGCATCGCCGGCGACCGGCCAAGCTCCACGTCGGCAAGAGTTACGACCACGGCGCCCGCGCGGGTGTCTCCACCGGCCGGGCATCCTCCATCACCTCGCCCGCAAAGGCATCGAGTCCTCGCACCGCCGCTACGAGTGCAAGGCAAGGCAGCCGACACTTCCTGGCATTCGTCGGCATCACCGCAGCCCTCATCGGCTACCGCCGACCAACCAACTGACACGACGTTCAATTCCCGTTTCCGGTGCTCCGGATCAGCGTAAAGCTGAGTGTCTTAACGGGTGGACAGTTCAGCTGATGGCAGACGGTCGTTGCGGGGCATCAAGAGATGAGGCCCGCAACGACCGTCAGCCGAATGGCGATACCGAGGCTACTGCGCCGAGGTGGCGGTAGTGGGTGGGCTACCTGGTCTTGAACCGGTTCGGACGCACGAAGTCCAGGCCTTCGATGGTCTGTTTGCCGAGCGCCTCGTGTGCGGCGATGTGGCCATAGCCGGTAGCCATTTTGAAGCCTTTACCGGAGAATCCGGTGGCACAGTAGACCCTGCTGTTCTCATCCAGCCAGCCGAGGAGTGGATTCCGGTCCTCGGTGAAAAGGTCGGGGAAGGCGTCGGAGCGCACGATGGTGGGGGTCAGGTCGGGGAAGAATTCGGTGACGATCTCGGTGACCTTTTCCATTTCTGCCCGGGTGAGTTCTCTGGGCACGGAGTCCGGGTCGGGGGGTTGCCCTTGCGCGCCGAGCCAGCGGTCCGTCCACTGATGCCTTGACCGTCACGCCGTCGACGGCGGGTGCCGTACATGGAGCGCCCTGAGCGTCGCCTACTAAGGGCTGTCCCGTAAATGATCTTCGGGTTGGTGAAGGTGCCGTTTCCCTGGGCGGGAACACTCGCGCTATCCGACGAGGGCGAGGTTGTGCATGCGGGCGATGCCGAGCATGGCGTGGTGCACGCCGTCGCCTTTGAGGCGGCAGTCGCGCAGGATCTCA
>NZ_JAFFSU010000056.1 GCF_017948455.1 Streptomyces sp. GESEQ-4 | reverse complement strand
CCTGCTGCGGTGCTGGGACGGCACCTGCACCACCTGCGGCCGCCCCCTCACCAGAACAAGAACCTAACGAAGCACTACTAGGGCCTGTCCGGCGGATCATGCCGGACAGGCCCTGGTGGAGGGGTGGCTTCGAGCAGTGACTACCGTGCGCCGGGCGCCGTGGCCGCCAGATCCGGAGGCGCTGTGGGCGTGGGCAGGAGGAGGTCGTCGGCGTCGTCGCCTTCGAGGTGGATGTCCGGCAGGATCCGGTCCAGCCATCCCGGCAGCCACCAGGCATGCTTGCCGAGCAGGCTCATCGCGGCGGGGACGAGGACCATCCGTACCAGCGTCACATCCAGGATGACGGCCACGGTGAGGCCGACGCCGAACAGCTTGGCCGTGCCGTCGGGGTCCAGCACGAACGCGCCGAACACACCGGTCATGATCAGTGCCGCGCTCGTGATCACCCGAGCCGTGGAGCCGACGCCCTCGACGACTGCCGCTTTGGCGTCGCCGTGGCGCTGGAACTGCTCACGCACCCGGCTGAGCAGGAACACCTCGTAGTCCATGGACAGTCCGAAGAGAACCGCGAACATGAGCATGGGGGCCAGCGACATGATCGGAACGCTGCCGTCGAGGCCGATGAGACCGGCTCCCCAGCCCCACTGGAAGATCGCGACGACCACTCCGTACGCGGCACCGATGCTGAGGACGTTGAGGATCGCGGCCTTCAGCGGCACCAGGATCGACCGGAACACGATCATCAGGATGATGAAGGACAGTCCGATCACGGCGCCGAGGAACCACAGCATGCGCTGCTGGAGCTGATCCGAGAGGTCGACATCCAGGGCGGTCGCGCCGGTGACCATCGGCTTCGCCTCGGTTCCGCGCAGCGCGACGGGCAGCAGGTCCTGGCGCAGGCGCTCGACGAGCTCGCCGGTCTTCGCGTTCTGCGGCGCGGTGGTCGGGGTGATGGCGAACGCCGCCAGATCGCCCTTGGGGCTCAGCGCCACGGCGCCCACGGAGGCGATTCCGGGCTCGTCCTCGAGGGCCGTGCCCACGCCGTCGATCGCGGACGGGTCGGTCCCGTTCATCTCGATCACCACTTGGAGGGGACCGTTGACGCCCGGTCCGAAGCCCTCGGCGACGAGGTCGTACGACTTGCGTGTGGTGCTGGCCGCGGGATCGTTGCCCGCGTCGGGGATGCCGAGATGCATGGAGAAGACCGGCACGGCGAGCACACCGAGCAGAACGACGGCTGCGGCGCCGTAGCGGACGGGCTGTGCGACCACCTTGGCGGACCAGCGGCTGGACTTGGACTTCGGGTTGTACGCCGGCTTGGGCTTCACGAAGGGAATCCGCAGGTTGTTGACCCGTCGGCCGGCGAGCCCGAGCATCGCGGGCAGCAGGGTGAGCGCGGCGAGCATGGTCACGGTGACCATCACCGCCGAGGCCCAGCCGATCACGGTGAGCATCCGGATGCCCGCCAGCTGCAGGCCGGTGATCGCCACGATGACGGTGACGCCGGCGAACAGGACCGAGAGGCCGGCCGTGGAGTTCGCGCGGCCCACCGCCTCGGGCACGGGCATGCCGTGGGCCAGGTGCTGGCGGTGCCGGGTCAGGATGAACAGTGCGTAGTCGATGCCGATCCCGAGGCCGAGCATCATCGCGACGATCGTGGCGATCTTGGGGACGGCCATGGCCCCGGACATGACGCCGATGGTGCTGAAGCCGATGAGGATGGCCACCAGCGCGGTCACGACCGGCAGGCTCATGGCGACGAGGGAACCGAACGCCACCGCGAGGATCACGACGGCGAGCGCGATGCCGAGCATCTCGCTGTTGGCCCCGCCCTCCTCACCCTTGGCGGTGCCGAGCCCGCCGTCGTACTCGACCTGCACTCCGGCGGCGCGGACGGGCTCAGTGGCTCGTTCCGCGGCGTCGAACTGGGCAGCGGTGACCCGCTTCTCGGTGTCGAAGGCAAGGGTCGTGAAGCCGGTCCTGCGGTCGGGGCTCAACGTCGGGCCCCGTGCGTCGTAGGGATCGGATACCTCGACGACGTGCGGAATGGCGGCGAGTTCGGTACGTGCCTCGGCGATCGCGGCCTTGACCTCGGGCTGGGTCAGCCCCGCGTCGGAGTGGAAGATGATGTTGGCGGTGGAGATGGTCTCCTGCGGGAACTTGTCCTCGAGCGCCTCGGCGGCCTTCGCCGACTCGACGCCGGGCAGCTTGAAGTTGTCGTCGGTGGTGCCGCCGTAGGACTGGTTGAGCAGGAAGGCGGCGGCCGCGATCACGAGCCACGTCATGATGACGCGCCATGGGTGCCGGCCGGCGAAGTGTCCGATCCGGTAGAGCAGTCGGGACATGGGGTGCCTCTCAGGTTTCGGTGGCGAGTGTGGGAGCGGGGCGCGCGGACGGCTCTGCGGCGCCGGGCGGGGCCTTGGCGGTCCAGAAGCGCCGGTGGCCGAGGACCAGGCCGAGGGCGACCGCGGACCAGATGACGACGTAGAGCCAGGTCTCGCGGGTCGCGTCCGCGCCGGACGGCCACAGGTCCTCGGTGTTGATGCTGCCTTCGGTGGCATGGGCCAGCAGGGTCAACAGGGCGCTGCCGCCTGCCTGGTTGAACAGCCAGCCGTACCAGAAGGTGAGGGCCACGGTGGTCAGCGCCTCGTACGGCTCCAGGCCGAACGATGAGACGAAGAACAGCGGCGCGTGCCAGCCGGTGATCAGCACCGCGAGGATCGCGGTGGCGGCCAGCGGGCTGCGGCGGGCCTGGAGGCGCGGCTGGGCGAAGCCGCGGAAGCTGGGCTCCTCGCTGAACGGGCCGCCGAGAGGGTTGACCATGTTCATCCCGATGGCGAGCGCGATGCCGTAGACGGGGGTGAAGTCGTCGGTCGAGGGGGCGGGTGCGCCGAGCGCCATGTTCGCGCCCATGGTGGAGAAGTGGACCGCCAGCGGTACGACGATCGCGATCACGTACCAGATCCAGTGCACCCGCCAGCGGATCAGCCGGAAGCCCAACTCCCTCAGCCCCGCGGTCCCTTCGGCGACGGACACCACGATCAGGGCGGCGATCAGGGCGCCGGGGGCGAAGAAACTGCCGAACGGTACGGCGGCCCAGCTCAGGGCGTAGGCCAGCACGAAGAACGCGGCCAGTGGATGGGCCTGGACCCATGCGGCGGGACGAGCCATGAGCTTCCTCCTCGGGGCGCGGAGTCGCGACGTATCCGGGTCCTGTGGTGCGGATGCGTCGAGCGCGCCCCGGCGGGGCTCCTCCGGTTCCTCTTGGATGACCCGGGTCTTCATCACGGCTCCTCGGTGGGTTCGGGGGGTGTCCCTCACGCTGGCAGCGAGCGGTGCGGCAGGTAAGGCGGGCCACTGGCGGTTCGGGGGGCGGGTTTCTGGTGTGTCCGTACGGGGGACCGGCGACCCGTGCCGGCATCGGGCCGACCCTGGCGCCGGTCCGGTGCCGGGAGTAGCGTGCGAGCGACGCCTCCCTTCATGTCCGGTCGTACGCGGGCCCCTTGTGGACGGTCGCGCCCGGTCACGCCCGACGGCAATGATCGGGAAGGGGGAGTGATGCCAACGACCTCGGCGGATCCGCCTGTTCGCATGCGGAGGCCGGTGCTCCTGATCGGCCTGGCGGGTCTGGTGCCGGCCGCGGCCGCCGGGTGTACCGCTCTCGCCGTTACGGGCGGCATGCCGGCGATCCATGCCGGTCTGATCATCTGGATCGCGGTGTCCTACTCCGCGGCCGGACTCGTCGCGTGGTGGCACCGGCCGGCCGGCCGCATCGGTCCGCTGATGCTGCTCGCGGGGGTGACCACCTTCCTCTCGGCTCTGACGTGGTCGGGCGACACCGCCGTACAGACCGTCGGCCAGCTGTTCGACCTGCTGCCGATGGTGGTGATCCTGCATCTGTTCCTGGCGTTCCCGGCCGGACGGCTGACGCGACGGCCGACGCGGCTGCTCGTCGGCCTGGGCTACCTCGCCGCGGCCGGTGCGCAGCCGATGGTGATGATGCTGGGCGGCTTCGGCCCGGACCACCCGTTGCGGCTGGTCGACGCGCCGGGTGCGGCCAGGGTGCTGTACGACGGTGAGCTCATCGCGATCAGTGTCCTCTCTCTCGCCGGGGTCGCCCTGCTCGCCGCCCGTCGGTGGGCCGACGGACGGCCGCTGCGCCGGTCGCTGGGGCTGCTCATCGACTCCTTCGGGCTCGCCCTGGTGATGATCGCCGTCCTGCTGCTGGTGGGCGTGTTCGGCGGACCGCCGTTCCCGCCGATCCAGCGGGTGAGCCTCGCGGTGATCGGCCTCGCCCCGGTCGCCTTCCTCGCCGGCCTGCTGGGCGCCCGGCTGGCCCGTACCGCCGTCGCGGGCCTCGTGATGGAACTGCGGGCCGAACCGGACGATCTGCGGGCCCCGTTGGCCCGGGCGCTGGGCGACCCGTCGCTGATGCTGGTCTACTGGCTGCCGGAGTTCGCCAGTTGGGCCGACCAGGACGGCAAACCGCTCGATCTGCCCGCCGGTCCGGGCCGGGCGACCACCCTCATCGAGCGGGACGGCGCCCCGGTTGCGGCTCTCGTCCACGACGCGGCGCTGACCGAGGAACGCGAGCTCCTCGACGCGGTCGGCGCCGCCGCGGCCATCGCGTTGGAGACCGGCCGGCTGCAGGCCGAACTGCGGGCCCACGTCGACGAGTTGCGCGGTTCCCGGGCCCGGGTCATCGAGGCCGGCCAAAAGGAGCGCCAGCGGCTGGAGCGCGATCTGCACGACGGGGCCCAGCAGCGGCTCATCGCGCTCTCCCTCGACCTGGCCATGCTGGAGACGAGTCTCGGCGGCGCCCCGGCCGCCCGCGCCCGGCTGTCCCAGGCCAGGGGTGAGATCGCCACCTCCCTGGCGGAGCTGCGGGACGTGGCGCGCGGGCTGCACCCGGCCGTCCTGAGCGCGCACGGGCTCGCCGTAGCCCTGGAGTCGCTGGCCGCGCGGGCGCCGGTGCCGGTCCGGCTGACGGTACGGCTCGACGGCAGACTCGCCGAGGCCGTCGAGGTCGCGGCGTACTACGTGGTCTGCGAGAGCCTGGCCAACATCGGAAAGCACGCCCGGGCGACCACGGCCACAGTGAGCGTGGCCCAGGCCGACGGCCGGCTCGTGGTGGAGGTCCTCGACGACGGCCGCGGGGGCGCCGACACCGAAGGCGGCAGCGGACTGCGGGGACTGGCCGACCGGGTCGAGGCGCTCGGCGGCCGACTGCGCGTGTGGACGTCGCGCGGCACCGGCACCCGAGTGGAGGCAGAGCTGCCATGCGGGTAGCCATCGCCGAGGACAGCGTCCTGCTCCGGGAAGGCCTCGCCCGACTCCTCGGCGACGCCGGATTCGAGGTGCTCGGGCGCTGCGGAGACGCAGAGGAACTGCTCACTCTGCTGCGGACCCGGCTGCTGCCGGACGTGGTCGTCGTCGACATCCGGCTGCCGCCCACCCACAGTGACGAGGGCCTGCGGGCGGCGGTGGAGATCCGCGCGGCCCATCCCGAGGTCGGGGTGCTCGTGCTGTCCCAGTACGTCGAGCCCGGCCTGGCGATGAAGCTGCTGGCCGACTCGGCGGAGGGCGTCGGCTATCTACTCAAGGACCGCATCAGTGATGTGCCCGACTTCCTGGCCGCCGTCCGCAGGGTCGCCGCCGGCGGTTCCGTCATCGACCCGACCATCGTCTCCATCCTCCTGTCGCGGCGGCGCAGCGACGACCCGCTCGACCGGCTGACGCCGCGGGAGCGCGAGGTGCTGGAGCTGATGGCCGCCGGCAACTCCAACCAGGGCATCGCCGACCGGCTGGTGATCACCCTGCGCGCGGTGGAGAAGTACGTCTCCAGCATCTTCGGCAAGCTCGGCCTCCCGGCCACGGGCAGCGAGTCCCGCCGGGTGCTGGCCGTGCTGATGTTCCTGCGGACGTGAAAGAGCGTTTTGTCCCG
>NZ_JAFFSU010000055.1 GCF_017948455.1 Streptomyces sp. GESEQ-4 | reverse complement strand
TGTGTTGGGGCAGTCGGCGGCGAGGCCGGTCAGGGTGTGCTGCTCGGTGGCATCGACGACCAGTGACCAGCGGAGTTTGATTACGGTCCAGTCGGCGACGTAGCGGCAGACGGCCCGGGCGTCGGGAAGCCATGTGGCGGGGTCCTGGTCGGCCTTCTGCCGGTTGGACCGTGCGGTAACCGCAACCAGTGCGCGTTCGTCGCCGAGGTCGTTGGCGTACTGCTCACGCCGCTGCGCGCTCCAGGCGGAGGCGCCGACTGGTAGGGAGCGTCATTCCAGCCACGCGCTATTACTGGACTTGTGCTGGTCACGGCCACCGCGGACAGAGCTGTCCCCCGACCGGCCACCTCGACCAGCTCGGCTACGACTCCGCCCTGGCGGCGGGCTGGCCGATCGCCACCGGCGCGATCGAGGGCGCCTGCCGCCACCTGATCGGCGACCGCCTCGACATCACCGGCGCCCGCTGGGGCCTGACCGGCGCCGAAGCCGTCCTCAAAGCTCATTCTGGGCATGCGGCGTGCGGTGGCTGGTCGGGCGGCAAGTGGTGCTTGGTCAGCAGGTTTTCCGGTAGGGAATTTCGCGGATGAGTGATGTCCAGTCCGCTGGGGGCACGCCGCCCTGCGCGCGAGTGCAGATGGTCTTGAAGGCGAGTTCCGGGGCGATGGGGTAGGTGCGTGGCGGGGTGTGTCCGCCGTCGACGGTGAGTGTGGCCCCGTCGGGCGCAAAGGTGAGGGACTCGATGCCGTCTCCCGCTGTGAGGAAGCTGGATCCCAGTGGCCGGTTGGATGAGGCGTCCCAAAGCCTCACCGTGCCGGCGCTGCCGCCGATGGCAAGGAACTGGCCGTCGGGTGAGTACGTCAGTTCGGTCACGGCTTCGGGTTCCTTGCTTCCTGCGCTGCCTGTGGCGGTTCCGGTGAAGATGCTCAGTCGTCGTTTGAGTGCCCGGTCCCATACGGTCACCCGGCCGTCCTCGTCGCCGGTTGCCATGCGGTCACTGCCTGGGGGCCCGGGGGCCGTAGCGGTCAGGACCGCGCCGCCTAACCTGGTTTCCGGTGCGGCAGCATGCTGTTGGGCATGGTGCCACTTCGGGTCCAGTGCCTGCCCCAGATAGATGCTGCGCACGAGGGCGGCTGATGCGGGCTGTACCTCGATGTACCGAATCGCCTTGCGTTCTGGATCCAGTTGCACATCCCCAATGCTCCGGCCGTTCAGCGGATATCGGTACACCGGTGCGTCGGGGTATGCGGTTCTCCACACACGGATCGTGTTGTCGTCCACCGCGACGAGGAATTGACCGTCCCGGCTGAGAATGGCATGCCCCGACGTGACGTCCGCAACGGGCGGGACTTCTTTGTCCGAGTCCCAGTTCCACATCCGTAGCCCTGCGCCGGTGACAACCATCAGCATCCGCCGCCGCGAGTCGAGGAGAACCCGCCCGGCGTCGGTGTTGTCGTTGTCGTTGCGGACGCAGGCCAGCCGGGAGACGGTGTCCGAACGCAAGACCCATACCTGGCGGGGTGTCTGGATATCCCATATCTCCAGGGCACCGGATGTCGTGCACCACGCCATGAACCTGCCGCTGGCGTCGAGAACGGCGCGCTCGGGGTAGTGGCTCCGGCGTTGGAACACCATGCGCTGTTGTCGCAGGTCCCACAGGCCGACCGAGCGTTCGTCCACCACCTTGAGGATGTGATCGTTCGCGGTGAACCGCGCGTAGGTGTCATTGAAGTCCAATGGCAGGCTGGTGGTCCGGCCCGAGACCGTGTCCTGCCACTGCACCGTGTCACCTGCGGCCGCCAGCAGGTACCTGCCGTCTGCGGAAAGATCGTATGGGGAGACGTCCTGCCCGAGCGGGATGGTGCGGGTGCGTTGCCGGCGATCCACGTCCCACATGAGCACCTGGCCGTCGCTGGGCGTCATCAGGGTGCGGCCGTCGGGGCTGAGGCGTCGCATGTCCTCTCCCTGTACACCGGGGCCGGTGAAAACGTCCTGCTCGCGTTGGGTCAGCGAACCCATGAGCGCGGCTTTGGCCTCCAAGGTCGGGCTGATGCGCCATGCCGCGACGCTCAGCCGCATGGCCGTCAGCGGGTCGGCATAGCGCATGGCCTCAGCGGCAGCCGCGACACGACGGGACGTGGCGTCGGCGAGCCGCTGATCACTGAACCGACTCTGCTGCCAGGCGATCGCGCCCGCGAGAGAGGCAAGTACCACTACCAGGGGCAGGCCCGTTCTCAGCCAGCGTAGGCGGCGGGTGGTGCGGGCCGTTGCCTGTTCCTCCTGGTCACGTGCAGTGGCGCTGGCGCTGAGGAAAGCATGCTCCAAGGCGGTGAGATCCCCTGGGGCTGCGTCGCCGAAGTGTTCTTGGGCGGTGACAAGCCTGCTGCCCCGGTACAGAGCCCCCGCATCGCAGCCCAGTTCCTCCCAGGCGCGCGCCGCCTCGGTCAGTTGCCGGTGGGCGCGCAGGCGGTCACGGTCTTCTTCGATCCACCCGCGCAGCCGCGGCCACGCGCTCAGCAGAGCCTCGTGGGCAATCTCGACGCTGGCGTCATCCAGGGTGAGCAGGCGTGCCCGGGCGAGGGCTTCCAACACCTGGCCAGTCTCCTGCCGGCCAGCGTCTTGCAGCTCTCCCCTTTCGGCGGGCCGGCGGGTGTCGGGGGTACCGTCACCGGGGGCGACCAGCCGCAGCAGCACCCGGCGGGCCGCAGCCGCCTGGCCTTCAGTGAATGTGTCGTACAGGCCCTCGGCGGTCTTGGCGACCGCCCCGTCCAAGCCCCCGGCGGCCTCGTAGCCGGTCAGGGTCATGGTCTTGCCACGGCGGCGGCGCCAGGTCTCCAGCAGCACGTGCGAGAGCAGCGGCAGCCCGCCCGGCTCGCCGCCGGCCTCCTCCACGAGGCGGGCGGTCAGCTCGCGTTCGACGATCAGTCCGGCCGACTGCGCGGGCCTGACGACGGTCTCGCGGAGCTCGGCCGGGCTCATGGGTCCCACCAGCAGGTTGGCCTCGGCCAGGGTGTCAGCGAGCTCGCGGTGCTCGGCGCAGCGTCCGTAGAAGTCGGCGCGTACGCCAAGGACGACACGCAGCCGGCTTGCGGGCTCGGCGGCGGCCAGCAGGCGGGCCAGGAAGCCGGCCCGCTCTGCGGGGTCGCGGCAGAGGGTGAAGACCTCCTCGAACTGGTCCACCACCAGCCAGGTAATCCCCCTCACCCGGGGCTGGTACGCACACGGTGTCGTGGGTGCGCAGCGGATGCTCGCCCGGGGTGAGGATCCGTACCGCCGCCGGCCGGTCGGGTCCGTCGAGGCTGCGCAGGCGGGGAATCAGCCCCGCCCGCAGCAGGGATGACTTGCCGCTGCCGGACGGTCCGAAGACCGCGAACACGCGGTGCTCGTCACCGCGCGGACCAGTACGTCGGTCATCTCGTCGCGGCCGAAGAAGAGCTCCGCATCTCCCACGTCGAACCGGGTCAGGCCACGGTAGGGGGAAGCAACGGTCTCGTCCGCCACCACATCAGCCGCCCGGTCCTGCTCTGTGACTGCCTCGCGCCAGCGCTGCTCCCACTCCTCCGCATCGCCGCCGCACGCCTGCACATAGGCCAAGGCCACCGGCAGGGAGGGCAGTTGCTCCCCTTTGGCCGCTCTCGACAGGGTGGACACCGAGACCTCCACTCGCCGGGCCATCTGCCGGTAGGTGATGCCGCCCGCTTCCTGACGCAGCTTGCGCAACTCGAACGCAAACCGCTGAACCGGCCCCAGCCCCGGATCGAGGTCCGCCTCCGGACGCCCCATAACGCTTCCCTCCCCGTGCCGCGACCCGTGACCAGCAGCCGCGTCTCATCCCAACACCCGCCCCACCACCGCGAAAGACACCATCTCGCCAACCCAAGCCTGTGACCTGCTTTGTTTCACGCCCGGGACACGGCTGTGCAACAACCCCCAGCCCGATGAACTCGATCCAGGACGCCCCCAGCGGCTGTCCTGACGGAGAAGCGGGCTATGCGAACCGCTCCGGTTCACATAGCCCGTGGATACACGGCCCCAATCGCAAAACACCGCAATGACTCAGATCAGAGGGGAATTCATGTCGGCTTCACCCAGCACCCCCACCCGAAGAATCGCACGTGGGGCGGCATCGCTGCTCGTCGCCGGAGCTATAGCCGCGGGCGCCTCCATGGCGACCGCTCCCTCGGCCTCCGCAGCCATCATCCCCAACCGCTGCACGCACACCAGCAACGAGCCGACCCTGTCGTACGACCCCGACACCTACAAGCGGGCCGTCAAGCAGGTGCAGTGCGAGCTGAACTATTCGCTGCGCAACACGACCCTGACGGTGGACGGCTACTTCGGCTCCGCCACCCGTTCGGCCGTGCGGAAACTTCAGGACTGCTCGGACATCACCATCGACGGAATTGTCGGACCGAACACCTGGGGCAAGCTCAACTTCTGGGCCCGGTCTACCTCCTGGGCCGACGTGTCGGGCAATTGCTGACGCCTCAACCAGCCCGACACCACGGTCCGGAGCGAGGTCTGCTCCGGACCGTGGTGTCGGGCTACCGTGACGGCATGGGCAGGGACGGAGGTCCCAGGCTGCGGCTGGTTTCCGTCACGGACGATGATGCCGGTCCGCGGTGTGCCGTGGGTGCGGTGGTCCGCTGATGCCTTCGGTGAAGGCGACGGCGGTGTTCTGTTCTTCGGCGTGTCGGTCGTGGCACTGGCGGCGGATGCGGCGTGCGCGGGTGAGGACCGGGGCGGTGCAGGCCAGCCTGACGGCCAGCTGCCCGGAGTGCGGGATGTCGTACTCACCCCGGCCAACCACAAGAGCAATGATCAGGTATGGCTAGTCACCCATGAACCACAAGTAGCTGCCTGGCGTCGACGCACACACTTCAAGGAGCTCGGCAAGGTCCAGCAGAGCCGCCTTCTGCTGGTCGTCCGTACACCCCTGTGCCAGGGCGACGGCTTCCTGGCAGGCGACTTGAGCTTCCTGTTCGTTGAACAACGTGTCATCGTACGGATCCACCCAGCCGAGTTTGCCCGAGCCATGCCGGTCGAGGGTGCTCAGCACCCTCGACAACGCTTCACCGTGCTCGTAAGAACCCCGCAGCAAGGTGTCCCGGGACGACCCCTTTTGTGTTGGTCGCCCAGAGTGCAGTTCCAGCTCAATCCCCATGACCCCTCCTTCGGCCTCGGACACCGAAGCTTCGCAGAGATCATTTGTCAGACACGGCCTAGCTGCAATGCCGTGACTCTGTTGGTGATCTTGACGGGGTGGTGACGGCGGACGCTGGTGGTGGTTGGCTGGTCGGAGGCGGGGCGGCCTCGGTTTTGGGGCGGTGGACGGTGTCGATGCGTCCGGCAAGTTTCCAGCGGATTCCTCCAATGACGGTCCGCACGGCATGGGCGGCGTGTCCGAAGGGGACGCCGGTGATGCTGATGAGGGACCGGCTGGATGTGGTGTTCGCCGACGAGGACTTCACTCATCTGTATCCGTCCGATGGCCGACCGGGCTTCTCGCCGGGGCAGTTGGCGCTGGTGTCGGTCCTGCAGTTCGCGGAGAACCTCTCGGACCGGGCGGCGGCGGATGCGGTGCGCACGAGGATCGACTGGAAGTACGGACTTGGCCTTGAACTGGACGATCCGGGCTTCGACCACTCGGTACTCAGTGAGTTCCGGGCCCGGCTGGCCGAGGGCAGCCGGGCGGATCAGCTGCTGCAGTTGATGCTGGACCGCTTGGTGGCGGCCGGGCTGCTCAAGGGGCGGGGCCGGCAGCGTACTGATGCCACTCATGTCCTGGCGGCGGTGCGGCGGTTGAGCCGGCTGGAGCTGGCGGGTGAGAGCGTGCGGGCTGCGCTGGAGGAGATTGCCGAGGCCGATCCGGACTGGCTGGTGCCGCTGATCGATCCGGAGTGGGCCAAGCGGTACGGCCGGAAGGTCGAGATCGGGAAAGTTGCGGGCGGCAAGGTAGCGGTGCGCGAGCGTGCCGAGGAGTTCGGCCGGGACGGGCAGAAACTCCTCACCGCGGTCTGGGCGGCCGACGCCCCAGACCGTCTGCGGATGCTGCGCCAGGTGGAGATCCTGCGGCGGGTCTGGGTCCATCAGTACTACTGGGATCGTGACGGGCAGTTGCGCTGGCGGGAGGGCACGGCTCTGCCGCCGGCCTCGCTGCGGTTCGACTCCCCGTATGACACGGACGCGCACTACTGCGTCAAACGCGATGTCCAGTGGAGCGGATACCGGGTTCATGTCACCGAGTCGTGTGATCAGGATCTGCCGCACCTCGTGACGCATGTGGCCACCACCATTGCTCCCGTCCAGGACGGGCAGTTGACCGAGAAGATCCACGACGACCTCGCCACTCGTCGCCTGGCTCCGGCCGAGCACGTCGTGGACACCGCTTACCTTTCACCCGCGCAGATCGAGCGGGCTCAGCGCGTGCACGGCATCACGCTGCTCGGCCCGGTTCTTGCGGACAACAGCCGCCAGGCCAAAGCAGATTCGGGCTTCGACAAGACGGCCTTCGCCATTGACTGGGGCAACGAGCAGGCGATCTGCCCGCGAGGTGCGACGAGTGTGTCCTGGACCGAGCTGCATATCTCCGGCCACACCTATCTTCAGGCCCGGTTCGCCGAGAGAGACTGCCGGCCCTGCCCAGACCGTGCCCGGTGCACCTCCTCGGCCACAGGCTCCCGCTCCATCGCAGTCCTGCCGCAGGCACTGCACGAGATCCAGATGCGCAATCGGCTCGACCAACAGACCGAACACTGGCAACGCCGGTACGCGATCCGCGCCGGAATCGAGTCCACCCTCTCTCAGAACGTACGAGCTCACGGCCTGCGCAGAAGCCGCTATCGAGGTCTGACCCGCACTCACGTGCAACACGTCTTGACCGCCATGGCCTGCAACCTCAGCCGCCTCGCCAACTGGCACGACACCACCTCATCGACCCGCCGCGCATCTCGCTTTCAGACTCTCTGCACCGCAGCAGAATTCACGATCATCTGACCACTAAAGATCACCAACAGAGTCACGGCATTGGGC
>NZ_JAFFSU010000054.1 GCF_017948455.1 Streptomyces sp. GESEQ-4 | reverse complement strand
CGCGCGGATGTGGATGGAGGAGCGGATCGGCAAGCGCATCAACAACGAGCGCGTCGACGAGGCACTGTCCGTCAACCCCGACATCATCTCGACGGCCTGCCCGTTCTGCCTCGTCATGCTCACCGACTCCGTGAACGGCAAGAAGGCTGCAGTCGGCAGCGGCTTGGCCGCGGGCGGCAAGGCGAAGGAGTCCATCCAGGTCGTCGACGTCGCCCAGCTCCTGCTGGACTCCGTGAAGACGCCGGTGGACCGCAAGGACCCCAAGGGCCCGGCCGGGGCGGAGAGCACGCCGGAGCCGGAGCCCGTCAAGTAGTCCGCTTCGGCAGGGGCACGCAGGGTCTTCTCGGCGACGTGGCACCTGTGGTGTGTGACGGGGTGCGGGTGCCCTGCCGGATGAACAGCGGGGTCGGCGGCATCTGGCGGGGTTGATCCTGCGCTGGTTCCTGGACGGCACCCGGCTGACCCCACTCGCCCGCGGCGAGGCGGGGCTGCGTCCCGGCGGCCTGCCGCTCCCTCCACGAAAAAGCTGATCCGTGCTCGCCGAGATCTTCTGACACCTCCCGCGCGGCAGCGTCCTGAGACGGCTCGTCAGCCCGGCGCCGCGTCGCGGGCGTCCACGCGTTTTTTCGGCTCACCTCATGGCCGCGAGGGCAGGAGGTCTGCGGCAGCCGGCCTTGTGTCTTCCGTGCCCACGCCGTGAACGGCCCGGCACCGGCCGGTCATCGACCGCTCTCCTTCGCACCGAAAGACCGCGGCCTTTGGGCGGTGTCCCGTCCCGCCCGGTGCCTCCACGAGTGCGGTGGCATCCCGTGCGAACCCCCGCGGTGCACCGCCTCGCGCACGCGTTGCTCGCTGTGCAGGCGGCCCACCGCCCCAGTGGCCCACCGTCCCAGCGGCTCAAGGGCCGCGTCGGCTCGGAACACAGAGGTGGGTGCCCGGGCTCCTCGCGGATCCCACCGGGCCCGGGCCACCGGGGCTGTCAGAATCCGGATCACCCACAGGCGCTGAGTACGGCGCAGGCCCCCGCTCCGGCCGGCCTCAGGCGGCGTAAAGATCGAAGGTCGAGCCGCGCCGCTCTCCGGCGACGACGTCCAGTTGCGGGTCGACGGCCAGCATGGCCTGGTGGAGGCGCTGCACCTGCGGGGAGGGCTCCACGCCCAGCTCGTCGATCAGCCGGTTGCGCAGTTGCCGGTAGACGGCGAGGGCCGATGCCTGCCGCCCCGACCGGTACATGGCCACCATGGCCTGCGAGTGCAGCCCTTCGTGCTGCGGGTAGCGCGCCGTCAGCTCGGCGAGTTCCGCGATGAGTTCGGCGTGCCGGCCGAGCCGCAGGTCGGCGTCGATGCGCCGCTCGACGGTGCCGAGCCGGCTCTCCTCCAGGCGCATGACCTCGATGGCGAGGATCGGTCCGACCCGTACGTCGACCAGCGCGGGGCCGCGCCACAGCTCCAGCGCCTTACGGAAACGGGCGGCGCTGGTCGCGTCGTCCCCGGCCTCGAAGGCCGACCTGCCTTCGGTGACCATGCGTTCGTACTCGTGCACGTCGACGCTCTCGGGCGGTATCTGCAGCAGATAGCCGCCGTGGCGGGTGGCGAGCACTTCCTTGGCCGTGCCGGGGGCGTCGGGCCCCATCGCGGTGCCCAGGCGCCGGCGCAGCTGGAGGATGTAGGTCTGCAGCGTGGTGAGCGCGCTCTGCGGCGGCTCGGTTCCCCAGATTTCCTCCATGAGCAGGGGAACGGGCATCACCCGTCCGGGGTAGAGGGCCAGCAGGGAAAGAATCTGCCGCGGCTTTCCGGCCGTCGGGACAATCGATCCCCCATTGACCTCGGCACTCAACGGACCCAGAACCTGAATCTTCACTGCTTTCCTCCGTAGCTCGCCGAGTTCCTCTCATGGCTGAATTCCGTCACCGTCAGCACACTAGCCAATATCGCGCCGCACCCTCCTTTCTTCGACCGGGGCTCGAGGCTGTTTCAGCGGAACACCTGGATCCGCACAATGGGTCCGCCGGTGAATAGAGGACGCTTACCGGCGCCGGAGGCGTCCGGCGTATCACGTCATGCTCTTCCCGGTCCCATTCGAATGGAGTTTTGCTGCAGAGAAACTGAAAAAAAGGGGGGGCGGACCTCGCGGCCTGGGCCGGCGGGCACGCCCGGCGCCAACGGGTGTCACCCGCTGCGCGCGCCCAGGAAGCAGCGGGCGGCGGTTCGGGCGCGGCCCGGGGGACGCCCCGCACGGGTGGCCGGCGGCCCGGCGGCTCGGTGCCGCCCGGCGGATGTCAGGGCAGGGCGGCGCACGCCTGCCGCGGCTGCGCCGCCGCTTCGGCAGAAGGGGACGCAGCCGGCGGTGCGGCGCCCCCGGACGGGCCGGACGCGGGCCGGGCGGGCCGGACGCGGGCCGGGCGGGCCGGGCTGCGGTGTCCTGGTGCGCGGTGGGGGCCATGACGGCGCAGACGGTCCGGGCCGTGGTGCGAGGGCCGGCGCACGGCCGGTGCGGGCCGGATGCTCCCGGCAGGCGGCCGGACGGGCCGCGCCCGCCGCCGTGATCCGCCGGGGTGCGCCACCGGCGGTGGCGCACCCCGGCGGATCACGGCGGCGGGCGGCTCGGCGGCCGTGCGGGCCGGTGCCGCCGTTGTCCCGGCGCCGGCCCGGCGGGGGTCGCCCGCCACGCACGGGCCCTTGAGGGGCGCCGTCGCTCAGCTCGTCGAAACGAGCCGCTCCTTGGCCGCGCCGGGCGTGCCCGCCGGCTCGGGGCTGGCGGTCAGGACGGACCGCTGCAGGCGCTGCAGCGCCGCGGACGGCTCCAGACCGAGGTCGCGTACGAGGGTGGCCCGCAGCCGCTGGTAGGCCTCCAGGGCCTCTCCGCGCCGCCCCGAGCGGTACAGCGCGAGCATGAACTGGCCGTGCAGGCTCTCGTGGGTGCGGTAACGGTTCACCAAGACCGTCAGCTCGGCCAGCAGTTCTCGGTGGCGTCCCAGCCGCAGATCGGCCTCGATGCGCTGGTCGAGAGCGCACAGCCGGCTCTCCTCAAGGCGCTTGATCTCCGTCTCCAGCTGCTCCCCGACCTGTACGTCCGCGAAGGCGGTGCCGGACCACAGGGTGAGCGCTTCGCGCAGCTGGCGGGCGGCGCCGGGGAAGTCCCCCGCGTCCATGGCCCGGTATCCCATGCCCGCGAGACGCTCGAACAGGCGGATGTCGCTCGCCCCGCCGCCGCTGGCCAGCAGATAGCCGCCGGGCATCGTCACCAGCACCTCCTTGGCGGTGCGCCGCGCGCCTTGTGCGTGCGCGCCGCCGCGCTCGCCGTCCAGGGCCACGGCGATGAGTTCGCGCAGCTGCAGGACGTAGGTCTGCAGGGTGGTGCGGGCGCTGCGCGGCGGGGTGACGCCCCACAGCTCCTCGATCAGGGCGGAGACGGGCACCACCCGGTCGGCGTGCAGCGCCAGCAGAGCCAGAACCTGGCGCGGCTTGGGAGCCGTCGGCGCTATGGAGACGCCGTTCTCCGTGACGGCCAGTGCGCCCAGTACTTTGATATCCACGCGATCTCCCCTGTCTTATGCACGAGCTCCGGTCGTTCCGTGGCCGCCAACGGAGGCCGGTCCGGCTCCCTGCCAAGACTAAAAACAGCACGCCCGGTATGTCAATACCAAACCGCGCGTCCTGTATTCTTCTGTTCCGAGCCGAGGTCATGCCGCCCCCGAGCAGGCCGAACGCCCGATCTCCGGCAGAACTCCAGGCGTTCGCGGGGCATCCTCCAGAGCTTCTCAAGGGAAAGCGGGGGCGGTGCGACCGGGATCCGGAACTAAACAGACCGCTTGGTATGCAAATTTTCGGGGTTTGACCGGGCCGGCCGTTCCTGCGGGGGGACGGCGCCGAGCAGGTCCGAGCCCGCGCACACCAGCGTGTCCATCCCCTGCCGGCCGGCGAGCAGCGGCAGGAGGACCTCCCACAGGCGGGTGACGCTGCGGCGGGTGAGCCAGGAGGCGTCCTCGCCGCCGAGGACCTCGAAGCCGGTGGTCGCGGCGACGACGACGCGGGCGGCGTCCGCGGCCGAGATCCCGGGCGCCAGGGCGCCGCTGCGCCCGGCCCGCACGAGGCTGTCCTTGACCCAGCGCTGCCACTGCCTGCGCGGGCAGGGCCCGCCCCGGCGGGCGGCGTCGCCGGCGAGTGCGAAGCCGCCGCGGACCACGAGGTCGCGGGCGAGGCTGTCCATCAGCGCGTGCGTGGCGTCCACCACCGTCTGCAGGGTGTCGCCGTGGCGGGCCCGCGCCGTCTCGGTGATCCGCGAGACGGCCTCGGAAGCCTCGGCCCGGACCGCTTCGGCGAGCCTGTTCTTGTTGGCGAAGTGGAAGTGCAGCGCGCCGTTGCTGACCCCGGCCCGGCCGCTGATGGTGCTCAGCGAGGCGGTGACGAAGCCCTCCTCGGCGAACACCGCGGCCGCGGCCTTCACCAGCGCGTGCCGGGTGCGCGCCGCTCGCTCCTGCTGGACCATGTGCTGCCTCCTGCCGAGGGCCGGACGCCGAAGGCCGCCGCCGCACCGGCGCCGACGCGCCCGCGGGCGTCGTGCTACTGCGGGGGGTTGCCGTGCTTGCGGGAGGGCAGGTCGGCGTGCTTGCTGCGGAGCATGGCCAGGGAGCGGATGAGGACCTCGCGGGTGGCGGCCGGGTCGATGACGTCGTCGACCAGGCCGCGTTCGGCCGCGTAGTAAGGGTGCATCAGCTCGGACTTGTACTCCTTGACCATCTTGTGCCGCATGGCCTCGGGGTCCTCCGCTTCGGCGATCTGGCGGCGGAAGATGACACCCGCCGCGCCCTCGGCGCCCATCACCGCGATCTCGTTGGTCGGCCAGGCATAGGTCAGGTCGGCGCCGGTGGACGCCGAGTCCATGACGATGTACGCGCCGCCATAAGCCTTGCGCAGGATCAGCGAGATCCGCGGCACGGTCGCGTTGCAGTAGGCATACAGCAGCTTCGCGCCGTGCCGGATGATCCCGCCGTGCTCCTGGCCCACGCCCGGCAAAAACCCGGGGACGTCCAGCAGGGTCAGGAGCGGGATGTTGAACGCGTCGCACATCTGGACGAAGCGCGCGGCCTTCTCCGAGGCCTCGATGTCCAGCACCCCGGCGAGCGTCTGCGGCTGGTTGGCGACGATGCCGACGACCTGCCCGTCCAGGCGGGCCAGCGCGCAGATGATGTTGCGGGCCCACCGCTCGTGGACCTCGAGGTACTCACCGTCGTCGACGATCTCCTCGATCACCTTCGCCATGTCGTAGGGCCGGTTGCCGTCGGCCGGCACCAGGTCCAGCAGCACCTCCGAACGCCGCTCGGCCCGGTCGCCGCCGGGCACGACGGGCGGGGCCTGACGGTTGTTCTGCGGGAGCATCGACAACAGGTAGCGCACCTCCGCCAGGCACGTCTGTTCGTCGTCGTAGGCGAAGTGCGCCACACCGGACGTCTCGGCGTGCACGTCCGCACCGCCCAGCCCGTTCTGGGTGATCTCCTCGCCGGTGACCGCCCTGACCACGTCCGGGCCGGTGATGAACATCTGCGAGGTCTCGCGGACCATGAACACGAAGTCGGTCAGCGCCGGACTGTAGGCCGCGCCGCCCGCGCACGGGCCCAGCATCACCGAGATCTGCGGGATCACCCCCGACGCCCTGGTGTTGCGCTGGAAGATGCCGCCGTACCCGGCAAGCGCGCTGACGCCCTCCTGGATCCGGGCGCCGGCACCGTCGTTCAGCGACACCAGCGGCGCCCCGGTGGCCAGCGCCATGTCCATGATCTTGTGGATCTTCGTGGCGTGGGCCTCGCCCAGCGCACCGCCGAAGATACGGAAGTCATGGGCGTAGACGAAGACCGTACGGCCCTCCACCGTCCCCCAGCCGGTGATCACACCGTCCGTGTACGGCTTCTTCAGCTCCAGCCCGAACCCGGTCGCCCGGTGCCGGCGCAACTGCTCGACCTCCCGGAAGGAACCCTCATCCAGCAGCAGGTCGATCCGCTCCCGCGCGGTCAGCTTGCCCTTGGCATGCTGCGCCGCGGTCGCCTGCTCACCCGGGCCGGCCAGCGCCTGCTCACGGATGCCGTGCAGTTCCGCCACACGCCCGCGGATATCGGTGGGCCCCGGTTCGACCGGTGCCGGGGCAGTCGTCATCGCCATGTCAGGTGCCTTCCTGGGACCAGGCCGCAAGGCCCCGCCCCGGATCGTGACCGCATAATAACAAACCGCGCGTGCGGTTTCTATTTGTCGGTGGAGGCTGCTCGGAGGCGGCGTGCAGATCACCGCCGGGCTCAGCGCCAGCCGTCGGGCGCCGCGTAGGCGGCCGGCGTGCGCCACCACCGCATGCCGGCCGCCGGCGCCGGCCCGGACACCTCCTGGCCGCCCGCCAGCAGCGCGAGCAGCACCATGGTCAAAGCGGCCAGCTCCGCCTCGTCCACCTGGCCGCGTTCCACCCGGAACAGGGCTTCCTCGCTGTTCATCCGGCCGCTCCCCCTCCTCTGCCTGTCTGGGGAACACGGTCGGCCACCCCGCTCAAGAATCACTGCGGCCGCGCTCGAGACAGGGGACAGCACCCACCGGGCCGGCCGTGCGCGGGGGCAAAGACCTCCCCCGCCCGCCCGGCCGGCACCCCCGCTGGTGCGCGCCCACCCGCCAGGTCAGGCGGCCGGCGCGACCGCCGGCAAAACCCGGCCCGCAAATCGGAGGGAAAAGCTCCCCATTTTCCGCCGCCGGAGTCGCCCGTACCGCTAGAAATTAAACCGGTTGGTATGTATCTTCTCGTGTCCAAGGCACACGGCCCGCTCATGCACTTCACACGCACCTCACACCACGCGACCCAGGGGGAAGACATGTCTGCGAGCACGTTCCGCACCGAACGCCCGACGCCAGGCGCGCCGGTGATCGCGCACCACGCACCCGCACCCGTGCCGGCACCGGCGGCGGGGACCGGTGTCGTGCGCTACCCGTCCCTGACCACCACCGTCCCCAAGGAGTTCGTCCACCGCGCCAGCGTCGCCGAGGTCCTGCTCACCGACTGGGAGCGCACCGACGACACCCGCTTCACCGTGAGCGCGCAGTGGCCGCGCGGGCACAGCTTCTTCACCGCCGTGGACGGCTTCCACGACCCCCTCATCGCTGCGGAAACGATCCGCCAGGCCAGCACCCTGCTGGCCCACACGGAGTTCGGCATCCCCCTGGGCCACCACTTCCTGATGTGGGACCTCACCGTCCGCGTGCACCCCGAGCAGCTGCTGGTGGGCACCGCGCCCGCCTCCGTCCAGCTGGACATCACCTGCAGCGACCTCAAACGGCGCGGCAACCAGCTGACCGGGGGCCGCAACCACATGGTGCTGCGCCGCGACGGGAAAAAGGTGGCCACCGGAAGCGCCTCCTACACCTCCGCCACCCCGGCCGTCTACCGGCGCCTGCGCCAGGGGCGGACACTGG
Source organism: Streptomyces sp. GESEQ-4 (assembly GCF_017948455.1). GTDB lineage: Bacteria > Actinomycetota > Actinomycetes > Streptomycetales > Streptomycetaceae > Streptomyces. The sequence goes on along the minus strand of NZ_JAFFSU010000054.1, from coordinate 3,053 downwards.
ACAGCGGCCGCCCCCCGCTGCCCCTGACCGCCCCCGTGGCCCCGCAGTCGGTGGGACGGATGTCACCCAGGGACGTCGTGCTCTCCCCCGCCGGCCAGGCCAACCGGTGGCAGCTGAGGGTCGACACCCGCCACCCCGTCCTCTTCGACCACCCCGTCGACCACATACCGGGCATGATGCTGATCGAGGCCGCCCGCCAGGCAACCGCCGCGACCCTGAAAGGCTCCTTCCTCCCCCTGTCCCTGGACAGCAGCTTCGACCGCTACGCCGAACTGGACGCACCCTGCCTCATCGAGGCCCACCCCGCCCCCGCCGACACCGAGAGCGGCGAACAGTCGGTCCTGGTGACCGGCCACCAGCACGGCGAGGCGGTATTCCGCTCCCACGTCAGGGCAGCAGCACACACCACCTGAACACCACACCCCCGCCGGCAACACACCGCACACGGGCCACCCCGCACCCCCATCCACCGGCCCGGCCCACACCCCCCGCCCCCGGTTGCCGGGAGGGCACTCCCAGCCCCCGGCAACCGGCGTCAGGCGTCCGGCGTCAGGCGTCCGGCGACCGGCACACGGGGCCCCTTCCCGCACCCGGCACCGCCCTGCCCCGGCCGGCACCGCGGGCCGGGGCAGGGCGGTGCGGGCCCGAGCAGGGCGGGAGGGGCCACCCCGCCGCGCCGGCACCGCTGAAGGACCCGCCGCCGCGACGACGTCCGGCGCCCGACACCGGCCGTGCGGGCGCCGCAGCCGACCGACCCGGCACTCCCGCCCTCCCGGTGCTCCCGCTCCCGCTCTCCCGCTCTCCCGCTCTCTCGGTGCTCCCGGTGCTCCCGGTGCTCCCGGTGCTCCCGGTGCTCCCGCAGGGGACCGGACCCCCTCTGCCGGGATCCGGGCCGGGCGGACGGGTCACCCTGCGCCACATTCCTGTAAGATACAAACTGGGCGGTTTTTTTGGAGAACCGGAGCCCGTCGGCCGCGAGAGACATGGAGGACGGAATGGCGAAGCAGGACCGGGCCATCCGCACCCGTCGGACAATCCTTCTGGCAGCAGCCAAGGTCTTCGAGGAACGCGGGTACCAGGCCGCGACGATCTCCGAGATCCTCACCGCCGCCGGCGTGACCAAGGGAGCCCTCTACTTCCACTTCAAGTCCAAGGAGGAGCTGGCGCTCGGCGTGCTCGACGCGCAGGGCAGCCAGTTCATCGCCCCCTCCCGCGCCTGCAAGGTGCAAGAGGTCCTGGACGTCGTGATGCTGCACGCCCACCGGCTGCAGACCGATCCCATGGTGCGCGCCAGCGTCCGCCTGGCCATGGACCAGAAAGCCGCCGACCTGGACCGCAGGGGCCCCTTCCAGCGCTGGAGCGAGATGGTCCAGGAACTGCTGGAAAAAGCGCAGCCCCAGGGCGAGCTGCTGCCCCAGGTCGTCCCGGCCGACACCGCGGATGTGGTCGTGGGCGCCTTCGCCGGCGTCCAGTCCATGTCCCAGGCCTTCAGCGACTACGAAGACCTCCCCGGCCGGGTCGTCGAGCTGATGCGCCACCTGCTGCCCAGTTTCGCGCAGCCCTCCGTGATCGCCTCGCTGCGCCTGTCCCCGTCCAGGGGGGCGGCGGTGTACGAGGAGGCCCAGGAACTGATCACCGCACAGCAGAACACACTGCCCGCCGCCTGACCCCCCGGGCAGCGGGCCCGCCACCGAACCACCCCCGTCATCTCCTTCGCGCCTCCCCCACCAGGACCGCCGGCCCCCAAACCCGGCATGACCGCCGCCCCCCGCCGAACGGACGACCCGGCGGGTTGGTGTCACCAGACCCGGCAGGTGCCGCCGCAGACGCCGATGAAAGGCCCGGCCACTGCCCGGTGGGCGCAACGCCGGACAGCGCGCGGACAGCAGGCAGGCAGGGCGGGCGGCAGGCGGGGCGGGCGGGGCGTTCGCCGCGTGCGTGCCCCGCGCCAGGGCCCGCAGGCCACCGTGGGGGCACGTGTAATTTCGGGCACGCCGGCCACCACTGGCCTGCCAGAGGCCCGGCAGACCACCCGCCCGGCAGACCACCCGCCCGGCACCGGCCGCGGGACCCCTTGCACGCCCCGCGCGTGAAGAGCCGCAGCCCCACAGCGCGCATCCGATTCACCCACGACACAGCACCGACGACACAGGGGGAACCACGGCATGGGAACACTGGCCGGCAAGACAGCACTGGTCACCGGGGCCAGCCGCGGGATCGGCAGGGCCATCGCACGCACACTGGCCGCCGAGGGAGCCCTGGTCGCCCTGCACTACGCCGCCAACGACCACGCCGCACAAGAAACCCTCGACCTGATCGACCAGGACGGCGGGCAGGCCTTTTTAATCCGCGCCGAACTGGGCATACCCGGCGACATCCACACCCTCTACACCCAACTCGAAGACGAACTCACGCAGCGGACCACCAGCCGCCACCTCGACATCCTCGTCAACAACGCAGCCGTCAGCGGATCCGCCCGCATCCACGAAGTGACCCCCGACCTGTTCGACCGGCTCTTCACCGTGAACACCAGATCCCTGCTCTTCCTCATCCAACGGGCCCTTAACACCCTGCGCGACGGCGGCCGCATCATCAACATCTCCTCCGCCGCCACCCGCATCGCCTACCCCGAATCCCTCGTCTACGCGATGACCAAAGGCGCCCTCAACACCCTCACCCTCGCCCTCGCCAAAGAACTCGCACCCCGAGGCATCACCGTCAACGCCGTCGCCCCCGGATTCGTCGAAACCGACATGAACGCCCACAAACGAGCCGACCCACAAGCCGCCGCCCACCTCGCCGCCTGGTCCGCCTTCAACCGCATCGGCCACCCCGACGACATCGCCGACATCGTCGCCTTCCTCGCCTCCGACGCATCCCGCTGGATCACCGGCCAATACCTCGACGCCAGCGGCGGCACCCGCCTCTGACCCCCCACCCCACCCCCCCCCACAACCCCCCACCGCCCCCCCCCCCCCACCCCCCCCCCCCCCCCCCCACCCCCCCCCACCGACCCCCCCCACCGCCCGCCCCCCCCCGCCCCAGCCCGCCGC
>NZ_JAFFSU010000053.1 GCF_017948455.1 Streptomyces sp. GESEQ-4 | reverse complement strand
CCCCGCCACGACACGCTCCGGCTCCGGCTCCACGATGCCCGACGACCGACGTCCACCATCGGTTGCCTCGGCCCACTGCCCGAACACCACCTCGGCTGCTTCCAGCCGGGCCAACTGCGACTCGATCCCGGACAGTTCCTTGCGGAGCAGCTCAGCCGGTCCTTCCAGCTCAAGCCGTTGCTGGACCGTCCATGTCAGCACATCCGTCATACACACCTCCCACCAGGAGGCTATGCAGCGGCCCGCTGCCCCGGCCCCGGGAATCCCAGAGGCCGCCCGTGACGGACGATCACGTGCTAACGATCTCTCGCCCGACCAGCACGAGAACCCCGCGGAAACCTCACACCAGCCCTGCTGACCAGCGGAAATCAGGATGGCAGATCTTCATTGCTCCGACGGACGGAAGGCAACGACGTTGTCTGGGACCTGCGAGCGGGGCGCCGACTGGCTTTGCTGGTCGGTCAGGACCGCGGCGGCGAGGGTGAGACGGGTGACTAGCTCTCGCAGTTCCTTGATCTCCCTTCGCTGGTTCGAGACGGTCTCTTTGAGCTTGACCACGGACTCGCGCAGTCGGCGCTCCGCCTCGGGGACTTGCTGCGCTTCGGTGCGTACCCGTTCGTAGAATTCGTTCTTCAGATCCGCGTGCCGCTTCATCAGCGCCATGCGGTGGACGTCTGCCTCGACGGCGAGGGCCGCGATGGTGAGACTCCCATTGGACGCGGTGGCCTGCCCGGCCAGGAGGCGGTCCATCGCCTCACGGATGCGCGTGCGCTCGTCGGTGGGTTGCTCGGTCATCTCAGGACCTCGGCGGTCTCGGCAGTGGCGGCGTGGGTAACGGCGGCCTGGCGGAGTCGGGCGGCGTGGGCCTGCAGCCGGTTGCCGATGTGCATGGGTGCATGCGCGGCGAGCTGGTCGATCTCGTCGGCACGATCACGCAGTTGACTGGCATGAGTGTCGGTGCGGGCCATGTTTCCGCAGCCCGCCCGGCAGTCGACCACATTCGGCGAGGTCGCGTTCGCTGCCGGTTCACACAATGCCGTCTCGCGCTTGAATGCGCAGATCAGGAGGGCGTCGGAGTTGTCGAACAGGACAATGCCGTCCCGGGCGAGATAGGCGGCCGCCTTCCTCGCGAACGTGGAGGGGACGATGCGGCCCTCGAAGTGCGGGGCTTGGGTCGCGCCGGTGACAGCGCGACGGGCCGCCGGTCCCGAGATCTTCTCACCGGCGGCCATGCGGTCACGAAGACGCGCGGCGGTGTCGGCCGCGGCAAGGGCTGTCTCGACATCGAGCACCCCGTGGATGCCCCAGCGGCCGAGGGCTCCGTAGCCGGTGGATGTGCGTGCATCCAGGACGGTGCGCATGTGGCCGTACTGGATGGCGAGGGCGATCAGCCCGCCCGGGCGGCGGGCGATGTGCCAGGCCAGCGTACGTCTGAACCGGGCCATGCCGAGCTCACCGTGCGGGTCCTGGGGGATGGCCTGTTCCGGAAGGCCCTGGGCGACGGCTTCGCGGTTGGCCCAGGCGACGAAGCTGCCGATGCGGCGGTTCAGAGTCCCGTTCTTCAGCGCCCCCTGGTGGGCTTTGACCCCCTGGAAGTCGTGATGGGCGGCGCTGAAAAGGAGCTCCCCTTCGGGGACGATGCGCTCAAGGATGCGAATCGAGCGGACGACAGGGGCGATGGCGACCCAGGGGACCTCCCGCTCGACGCCGGCGGAGATGTGGTGGCCGTTGTCGTTGGTGACCTCCTTGTAGTGATGGCTGCGGATGAGGTGGCGTCCAGGGGTGCCGTCGGGTCGGGGCGCCGGGTCAGGGCAACACCCGGAGCGCAAGCCTTGCGCTTCCTGCGGCCGCATGCCGGTCAGATAGAGGATGATGATCATGGCGGCCGTGCCGAGGTGCTTCATCAGGTCGGCGGCCTCATTGAAGTCGAGGCTCTGGCGCCAGGGGCGTCCGGCGACCTGGCCGGTAACCGGAACGTCCAGTGGGCATGGGCCGGGCCGGTACGCGGCCAGGTTGGTCAACCCGTGCTGCTTCTTGAAGCGATCGACCTGGCCGAGGCTGGCACCGGTGGTTGCGGCGATGAAAGCGCGGGCCAGGGTGTGGCCACCGTCGCATCCTGTGCTGGGTATCGGGGCTCCGGAGGTGATGAGGGGCAGCAGGGTCTCCTCAATTCGGGCGCGTCCCGCGGGGGTGGCGGTGCTGGCGGAAGCGATGCTGAGCAGCCGGCGCCGTTCGGTCCAGGCGGCCAGGATGTCCTCGGCGAGGTCGTCGACCATGCGGCCGGCCCAGACCAGCAGTGGGCCGATGACCTGCGGGTCCAAGGGTTCGGTGGTGTTCTCACGGCCGCCTTCACCGGTGGCGGAGGGCAGGTAGTCGTCGACGCCCTCGGTGTCCCAGGGAGGTCGGGGGATCCCCGAGGGGTGGGCAGCGAGTTGGTCGTAGGCCCATAGGTCGGTCAGCCGGGCGAGGACCTTCTCGGAGTAAGCGCGTGTGATGCCGCTCTGCCAGCGCTCCGTGGTGTATGCGCTCCACCACTCGTCGGTAAAAGCTCCGAGGTCGGACATGCCGCGCTCGTGCGCCCAGTGCGCAAGGCGGATCCACTCGCGGCATGTCTCCAGGATGTCGTCGGCGGAGCCGCGGGTCCGTGCGCGGTGTCCCCGGGTCTGGACAACGGTGGGTCGCAGCTCGCCGTTGATCATGATCCAGGCTGGCAGCTTCAACTGGCCGCGCAGCCCGATCGGGCACCTGCTCCAATGGATTTTGGAGAGTGTGGCGCCCGGATTGTCGATGAGTGGCGCCAAGGGCCAGACCGCATCAGCGTAGCGGCCGTTGGGGTGCCGGTTGCCGGCGCTGATCCACCGGTCCATCACGACGGGGGAATCCGGCGTCGGCATGGGCAGCACGTACGGGTCGACTTCATCGACGAGGGCGGAGGTCACGAGGCCAGCTCTCCCTTCAGTAGGAGCGCGACGACCGTGCGGTCCCGGTCGCTGACCCGGCCCAGCGCGGCATTCCAGGCGGCTGGGCCCACTCTGTCGCGCATGTCGTTCAGGCGTAGCAGGTGGTCGTGCCAGCGCGCCGTCCAGGTGTGATCGGGGAGCACCGAGCGAAGGCTCATCAGTTGCTGATGCAGATGGGCGAGGCGGGGGTGGTGACCGGGGTGGACATGGGCGTTGCCGCAGGCCAGGCAGAGTAGGAAGTCCGCTGCGCAGCCCCCGTCCGGGGCGGGCCAGGGGCTGGTGGTGTCGTCCTCGCAATCGGCCGTCGCGGTCTCGTGATGCGCGGGGTTCGGCTCACGTGCGAGGTGTCCGCCGAAGACGGTTGCCTGCGCTTGCTGGAGTGCTTCGTGGGCGCCGGCTTCGAAGACTGCTTGGGATGCTCGCTGGACTCGCTGGTCGGGCAGCACGTAGACGCTCTCGTGGGTGCCCTGAGTGTGCTGCATGGGTCTGCCCTCGCGGGTGACCGTCGTGCGCCTGGTGCGTTGGAACGGCGATCCGCTCAGCCCGTGGCTTCGAGCCCAGCTGGTGGCGTCGACACGGGAGACACCGAAGACCAGCGGGCCGATGCGCGGTGGGCGATCCAGATCGCGGCGCTCGCGCCCGACTTGTTGCAGGCGTGCGGTCATCAGCAGGTCGGTGCCGGGGACCAGCTTCGCGGCGAGCGCGCGGCCGTGTGCGGTGGCGTCCAGGGCCTGTGTGATCAGACGTCCCGGGGAGGCGGCTCCCGAGTCGGTGATGTTCTCCGTGCTGAACCACCGGCCCGCCCCGGGTCGCCGCTTCTCCACCTGCACCAGGTATGTCACCGTCGTCCTCTCACCAACCGACGGCGCCCGGGTGGGCGCGGGCATGCGGTCGTAGACGGACAGATTCCAGGCAAAGCGGTCGGTCAGCAGCACGGCCAGGGCAGTCAGCTCGTGCCGGGTCAAGAACAGCCGGCCCCACGTTCGTTCGACGCTGCCCCCGCCGAGGAGACCACGGTGCCTCAGGTTGGTCAGGCCATCGCTCCGCCGTGCGCGGGGCACGTCTCCGGTGCACGCCATCACGTCGAGGATCTGGCCGAGCTGCGCTTCACGGCTGCCTTCGGGCAGTTGCCCGAGCCGCCAGCGCTCCAGCACGATGGTGTTGTCCCGGATGCGCATCCAAGCGGCGCGGAACTGGCGCTGCGCGGTGAGTAGCACTTGCTCGCGTTCCGCATCCTCGTACGACTGCTTGCTCGGCGTTCCCTGTGGCACCCGGCGGGCGAGCTCTTCGGCCACTTGGCCGGTGCGCAGCCTCGGGTCCGCGCGCAGCAGGACCCGAATGGTGGCCAGCGTGATCCTGCCCGTGTTGGTCTTGATGTTCCGCTCGCGCCAGCGTTTCAGGGCGGCGGCGGTCAGGCCGTCGAGATCCTCAGGCGGGTTGTCCAGGCGGGAAAGGAAGCGCACGAAGACCAGCAGTTGGTTCCAGTAGTGGTCGGCGGAGGAGTGGCTCGTCCACCGACGGGACTGGGCAGCAAAGAGCGCGGCCAGCGAGTGCCGCATACGCTCTGGGGCGGGCAGCTTCGCGAAGTCGAACTCCTTCTTCTCGCCGGCCTTGTTGCCTACCGTCACTACCAGTCCGTCCCGGGGACGCGGCGGTCCGGTGCGATAGCCGGCCGGCGGCAACACGGCCCTCCGTCCCCGCCCGCTCATCCACTCACCCCGAGCAGCGTGTCGACGTCCTGGATGCCGGCCGTCTCCCGAGCCAGCCGGGTGAACACGTCGTCGATGCCCTCGCCTCCCACCGCGCCCTGGCCGTCGGTGATCTCAGCAGTGGCGAGGATGGACTCCAGCTGCAGGTGCGCGACGGGCGCGAGGTAGTGGCGCTTGGTCACCTCCACGTCCGCGTGCCCGAGGAGGGTCTTCACCAACCACCAGGGGTCACCGAACAGCAGCGCGAAGTCCCGCCGGTCGGCCGCGGTGAGCCCGTAGCGTGTCTCCATGAGCTGGTTCAGCACGATGAGCATGTAGAGCGCGAATGAGTGCCGCGCGGCGTGAGGGGTCGCGTAGGGACTCTTCCCGCGGACCTCTGCCAGCCGCAGCTCCCGCTTGACCACCCGCTCCACCGGCGCGAGCAGCACCTCGTCGCAACGCAGATTCGCGCTCCTGAACACGCCGTTCCACCGGCCCGGGAGCATCGGCAGCCCTTGCTCGGTCAGCCACAACCAGGCCGGCTCGGGCCCTTCCGGCCCATCCAGGAAGAGCCACTGACGCTCCCGCCAGCCCAACAGACCAAGCTCGCGGCCCCCAGCGACGCCGTCCCGGTCTACCCACTCGACCTTCGGCTTCGGGCCACGGGTCACTTTCGTGAGCAGCCGAATCTCAGGCAGCCGCTCGTAGCGGCCCGCGGCCTGAGCGCGCCTTACTGCCCAGGCCCGCTCGGACGCCACATACGCTTCGACCTGACCGACCGCATCGACCGAGGCGTAGAAGACTCGCCCGCACTTCGACCTGGTGACGGCGCCCGCGACACGGCCGTGGCAGTACCGGCCGGAGCGAAGCCGCTGGGTCGGAACCTCGAACGTCAGCAGCGACCCGCCCTCCTGCCGGCGAAGTCCGGAACTAAGGAGCAGTTGCACGAAACTGGTGTTCCGCAGCTCCGTCCGCGCATCCCAACCCGGTGCAGCGCCCCCGCCAGCCGCGTGACCGCGCAGTCCGATGTCCGACCACAGGGCCCAGGTCCGCGGCGTCAGCCACGACACCCGTGCGCTGACCGAGTCCGGGGCCCGGTCCTCCCGGCGGGAGAGGTCGACCGGCAGCGGAGAGACCTTCGCCCAGCGGAACAGCTTGGTGAACGCGGCGCCCTCCCGGTTCCACTTCGTACCGCCGATTCGCCCCGGATTTGCCGGCGCCGAGCAACGCCAGTCTCGGTAATCGGCCAGGTCCCGTTCACTCGCCTGGCACCACGGCACTCCGCGGGAGGACAGAAACTCGAGCAACAGACGGATGTCGGTGGCGTAGTTGCGCTTTGATTCCGGCTCCAGATTTCGGAACTCCTTGGAGCGAACGAAGTCCAACAAGCCCGCATCGATCATGCCGTCCGGACCCACGAAGACCGGAGCCCCCGGACGAAGCCCGATTCGGGCGACCGCCTCCGGCAAGTCCCCGACGCCGAGAACCCCCTCCGCGGGCATCGTCCCCCACCGCCCCGAGTCCGGGACCCTGACCATGTACCACGCCCTCAACAGACACCTCCCCTGATGCTTGAACTCGCCCAATCATCAGGGAATTCACATACAGATGGTCGGCGCTCGCCACGCCCCGCGAGCGGCGCCGGCACTCATGCGGCTGTCCGTCCGGGTCCGGGTGGTGGGCGAAGTGGCAGGCACGGTCGGTGTACAGCTTGGTGGTCAACTGACCGCCGCAGCCTCCGAGCAGCAGCCCGCACCAGAACGTGTCGTGCTCGTGCCGGCGGCGGAAGGCGTCCAGCTCGATCGCCTCCAGCGGCAGCATCAGCGGCTCCTCCGAGTCCGCGCCGCCCAGGACCGCCGTCTGGATCTGCCGCCTGTCACCCCGCACGAAACCCCGCCTTTCATCCCAACTCATCGTGCCACCCAGGCTGTTGACCTCACAGACCATCACCGTGCTCACGCCGTCGTACGCAGCGGGGCAGGCTCGGCTGCCGCGGCCGGCGTGCCATCCTGCCCGCCGGCGGGTTCCGCCCGGGCCCGGCGCAGCGCCAGGGCACGGGTGGCCTCGGACTCGCGGCGGCGCTGAACACGGGCCGCCGCAATCGAGGCCGGCTCACCGTCCGGCGCTGACTCCGGGCTCGGGAAAAGCACGGGCGCTGAGCTCGCGCATCGCCTTCGTCTGCCGCTCCCCCGCTTCCGCGATGCACGGGTCGACGCGGCTCGGGTGCGCGGCGGACTGGTGCACGGCGAGCGCGCGACGGTAGCACTCTCCCTGGTCTTCGCCGGCCCCAGCGGCGCGGCCGCAGGCTGAGTGCCTGCTTCTGAGCCGACATGACAGAACGCTTGTTGTGACCGGTCAGCGAACGGCTCGTGGGGCTGGCATGAGTAACGACACTGCTCGGACGGTCTGCGGGCTGGCGCTGGGCTATGACCCCGCGAAGGCGTGCAGGTGAGACTACCGGCAGGCGTCATCGGCGGGGTTGGGTGCCAGGGCGTAGTTCGATCCGGATGGTTTCGTCGTCGTCGATGACGTAGGTGGGGTCGGTGTCGTGATTCCAGCCCAGCGGTAGCAGGTAGTAGCGGTGGTCTCGTTCGACCAGCAGTCGCAGGCCGCTGTAGCGGTACCGGTAGTGCAGGCCCTCACCCAAGTCTTCGATGATCAGTCCGGGGGGACCGGTGATGCTCAGTTGCTCGGTGCTGTGGACGAGGACGGCCACGCGCTCCACGACGCGTTCAGCGTCTCGCTCCGCGTCCTGGCGGCCGAGCTGCCCGGCGGCCAGGGCTACCACCCACATCAGGAACAGCGCCGCGCCGACCACGGGGAGCGCACGGTCCCACGGACGCCTTGGTCTGGTCGCCACGGGCGCTGCGGCGCTGGTCTGTCCGAGAAGCAACCCGCAGGCCACCAGAAGAGGAGCGGCCCAGGCGAAGAGCTGGATGTAGCGCCACAACAGCATCAGGACGACGCCAGCGGCAACGAAGGCGAGATACGCCCGGGCCACCACACGTCCGGCGCGGCGAATGCGCCGGATGAGGTGGGCAGGGACGCCGAGCGCCGGCAGCAGCTCGGGAAGACGCGGCAGGACGATCGCCAGGGCCAGGGTGATGAGCACGGGGAACGTGGCCAGTCGCAGGCTGCGCAGTGCCAGTTCGACCGAGTCGAAGCCGATGGCGGAGCTCTCCAGGTGGAAGTAGCCGTAGTAGACGCTGCTGTGGACGAAGCCGGCGAAGAGCATCAGCGCAACGATGAACGAGCCCGCGCCCAAAGCCGAATTGGCCAGCTCAACCGGGTTTCCACCCCACACGGCCACCGGCCGCTGGGGATTTCGCCCGTCCCGCCTGCGTTCCGTCCGACGCCCTCTGGGGCGGGCGGCAGCAGGAGAGGGCTCGGCCCGCCGCGCTGTCCTCTGTCGCGCCGCGCGGCGTCGACTGCGGGAGGACGGACTTGGAGAGCCGCTCGCGGGAGCCGGTGTCCTGGTGGAGGCCATCGGCTGCCTCAGGACTCATCCGGTTCAGGCGATGGTCCTGAGCCATCCGGTGAGGGTGAGGGACATGTCGGCGAGAGCGACGGAGTAGGCAGGTCGCTGCATGAGGCAGACGACGTCGGCTCGCCGGATGGGATCGGGGGCTGTCCCTCGCTCGGAAGGGTATTCGATGGTGGAGGAGGAGGTTGAGGCACCTCGTCTGTGCTGGGGTGTGGTTGTGCTGTGTCAGTGACGGCGGAGGGCCCGGCGTTCCCACCGTCCCCAGGTGGGGGTCCCGTGTTTCCAGGCGGATCTGCAGCCGCTCCGCATGCTACGGCGCCCCAGGCCAACGCGGTCGCTGCAACGGCAATCCCGCACTTGGTTATTGCTCGTCGCCGGATCAACATGAATCCCCCATGCGCCATCGAGGACGCTGGCCTCAGCTTCCCACCAAGAGGCGACTCTGCCCATGCCTCCAACCGGGGCACAAACAGAGCCCACCGGCACTCTCCAGGGGTGAAGGCCAAAGGGACAGCTGACCGGGAATCAGGCAGAAGGTTCCTCGTCATCCCTGCTCTGGCAGCGCTGGTACTCGTCAATCCGCAGCGCCTGGGCCGATGCGGCGGGGCCCACGGGCACGACGGCGACGCTCAGCGCATCGGCCTCCTCAAAGAGCGTTTTGTCCTGGGGGAAGTGTTTGGTTCGAAGTCAAGTGTCGCGCCAGTTCAGGGTGGATTCGCGGGTCAGTCGTCTGCTTATGAGGTCGATCATCGCGAGGCGGATTATGGCTTCGGAGCGGTGCGGGTGGGTCTCGTAGTCGCGGGCGAGGCGGCGGTGGTGCATGAGCCAGCCGAAGGTCCGCTCGACGACCCAGCGCCGCGGGATCACCTTGAAACCCTTGGCGGCAGGATCTCGGCGGACGACTTCGACGTCGATGCCCAAGCGGGCGCCGTGGTCGATGGCCTTAGTGCGGTACCCGGTGTCGGTCCAGGCCTTTGTGACCTGCGGGTTCGCGGTGGCGATCCGGGACAGCAGGTGGATGCCGCCGGCGTTGTCCGAGACGCTGGCGGCGGTGACCCAGACGGCCAGGAGCAGGCCGAGAGTGTCGACGCCGATGTGGCGCTTGCGGCCTGCGATCTTCTTGCCTGCGTCGATGCCCTGGCCTGTGGCCGGCACGTTCGCGGAGGTCTTGACGCTCTGGGCGTCGAGCACGCAGGCACTCGGCTCGGCGTCCCGGCCTTCGGCCTGTCGCACCAACTGGCGCAGGATGCCGTTGAGTTGGTCGAAGAGGCCGTCCTTCTGCCACGCGGCGAAGTACCCGTAGACGGTCTCCCACGGCGCGAAGTCGTGCGGCAGATAGCGCCACGGGATCCCGGTCCGGTCGACATACAAGATGGCGTCCATGATCCTGCGCAGGTCATGCTGGGGCGGGCGCCCGATGTCCAGGCCCTTGCCCCTGCGCTCGGCTCGCCAGGCTGTCAGAGTGGGCTCGATCAACTCCCAGCGGGCATCGGACAGATCGCTGGGATACGGGCGCTGTCGCGTCATGTTTCGTTAGTGCCGTCGGGTACGGTCCGTCCCCAGAGCGCAAACGACGTCATGCGGGGGCGCTTAGGGATCAGACAGGAGCAAACTGCCCAAAACGGCCCGCCGGATGAGGCCCCTTGCCACATACGCCTCACGATGTACCTGAGCCCCAGCAGCCCCAGACCGACGCACCACTGAAGTATCACCAAACACCTTTACCGGGGCAAAACTCTCTTTCAAAGAGCGTTTTGTCCCGGCAGGGTTGTTTGGTGACGCTTCGGGCGGCGAGTGGACATGAGACCGGCGAGGCGAGCGTGCTCAATGCGGGCTGTGTGACAGCAGACGCCTCACCCTTGCCCGTTCAGGTCGAGTCGCTCCTGTCTGATCCCAAGGCGCCCCCGATTACCGCCGTTTGCGCCCCTGGGGACAAGCCATGTCCGACGGTACTAACGAAACATGCCGCCACACCGCCCATATCCCAGCGACCTCTCCGATGCCCGCTGGGAGTTGACCGGTCCCACACTCACCGTCTGGCGGGCCGAGCGCAGAGGCAAGGGCCTGGACATCGGCCGCCCGCCCGAACACGACCTGCGCCGCATCATGGACGCCATCCCCTACGTCGACCGCACCGGAATTCCCTGGCGGTACCTGCCGCACGACTTCGCCCCCTGGGAAACGGTCTACGGCTACTTCGCCGCCTGGCAGAAGGAAGGCATCTTCGACCAACTCAACGGCCTGCTACGACGCCTGGTACGGGAGGCCGAAAACCGGGATGCCGAGCCAAGCGCCTGCGTGCTGGACGCACAGAGCATCAAGACCTCCGCCAACGTTCCCGCGGCCGGCCAAGGCATCGATGCGGGCAAGGAAATCGCAGGCCGCAAGCACCACCTCGGCGTCGGCACCCTCGGCCTGCTGCTGGCCGTCTGGGTGACCGCCGCCAGCGTCTGCGACAACACCGGCGGCATCCACCTGCTCTCCCAGATCGCCACCACAAGCCCCCGCGTGACCAAA
>NZ_JAFFSU010000052.1 GCF_017948455.1 Streptomyces sp. GESEQ-4 | reverse complement strand
CCGCCCCTTCGACCCCGCCAGGGGGCTCTGCCCCCTGGACCCCCGCTCCTCAAACGCCGGAGGGGCTGGACTTTCAGCGCCGGTCGGCATCATTTAGCCCGTCCGGCGTTTGAGGACGAGGCCGTTCAGGCCGAAGCGGGGGTCTGGGGGCGCAGCCCCCAGGGATGGGACGGGTAGGGGCGGCGGGGGCGAATAACGCCTTACAACCGGCCCAGCACCTGCGCCAGCAGCGACCCCATCCGCGTCGCCGAATCCCGCCCGGCCTGCAGGACCTCCTCGTGGTTCAGCGGTTCTCCCGTCATCCCCGCCGCGAGGTTCGTCACCAGCGAGATGCCCAGGACCTCGGCCCCCGCCTCACGCGCCGCGATGGCCTCAAGCACGGTGGACATACCGACCAGGTCCGCGCCGATGACACGGGCCATGCGGATCTCCGCCGGGGTCTCGTAGTGCGGCCCGGGGAACTGGGCGTAGACGCCCTCTTCCAGCGTCGGGTCGATCTCCTTGCACAGGGCGCGCAGCCGCGGCGAGTACAGGTCGGTGAGGTCGACGAAGTTCGCGCCGATGATCGGGGAGGCCGCGGTGAGGTTGATGTGGTCGCTGATGAGGACCGGCTGCCCGGGCCGCATGCCCTCGCGCAGCCCCCCGCAGCCGTTGGTGAGGACGACCGTCTTGCTGCCGGCCGCCACCGCCGTACGGACGCCGTGCGCGACGGCGGCCACCCCGCGGCCCTCGTAGAAGTGCGTACGCCCAAGGAAGACCAGCGTCCGCTTGTGTCCGATCTTGTACGAGCGGACCGTGCCGCCGTGGCCCTCCACCGCCGGCGGCGGGAACCCGGGCAGCTCGGTGACCGGGAACTCGGCATCGGGTGCGCCGAGGGCATCCACGGCCGGTGCCCAGCCGGAGCCCATCACGAGGGCGACGTCGTGGGTCTCGGCGCCGGTGAGTTCGCGCAGGCGCGCGGCGGCGGCGTCGGCGGCGCCGTGGGGGTCGCGCTGGATGTCGTCCGGAAGAAGAGATGCGTTCACGCGCATGAGGGTAGCCGGTCCGGGCCTACGCGCGTAGATGACGGAGCTAACGAGATGGCGATCGTTGTCTTGTTGTTTCCGACGAAGACGGCCGGCGGCGTCGCTCGGAGGATCTTCAGCAGGGCCGCTTGCGCAGTTCCATCACGTAGTCGTGCGGCGCCCCGGCCGACTCGGCCGCGTCGGCGATCTCGCCCAGGTAGCGGGCCGACGGCAGGCCGCCCTCGTAGCCGTTCAGGACGTACACCCAGGCCGGCTCCTCGCCGTCCAGCGTGACCACGCGCACGCGGGCCCGGCGGTGGATGCCGAGGCCGACGCCCACCCAGCGGTCCAGGGACTCCTCGTCCATCGGCGCGATCTCGTACAGCGCCACGAAGACCTGCTCCAACGGGTCCTCGACGATCGTCGCGAGCGCGCCCTCCCAGCCCAGCTGCTCGCCGCCGAAGGTCAGCCGCCACCCGTTCAGCCAGCCGGTGGCCCGCATCGGCGAGTGCGGTGCGCGGCGGGTCATCAACCGCGCGTCGAGATTGCCGGCGTAGGCGGCGTAGAGCGACATGGGTCGAGCGTACGGCAGCAGAATCGGCCGCCCCTCCCGTAACAGTGGTATCTCGGGCCGCCCCCCAGGGCAGGACCACCCGCAAGCGTGCGGGACAATGGAGTACGTGACTCGGATCGTGATCATCGGTGGCGGACCCGGCGGATATGAAGCGGCGCTGGTGGCCGCGCAACTCGGCGCGGAGGTGACCGTCGTCGACTGCGACGGTCTGGGCGGCGCGTCGGTGCTCACCGACTGCGTGCCGTCGAAGACCCTGATCGCCACGGCCGAGGTGATGACCACCTTCGACTCCTCGTACGAAGAGCTGGGCATCATCGTTGCCGACGACACCCCGCACATCGACACGCCCGCCCAGGTCGTCGGTGTCGACCTCGGCAAGGTCAACCGGCGTGTCAAGCGCCTCGCACTCGCCCAGTCGCACGACATCACCGCCTCCGTGACCCGGGCCGGCGCACGCGTCCTGCGCGGGCGCGGACGGCTGGAGGGCATGCAGGCCCTCGACGGTTCCCGGAAGGTCGTCGTACGGGCCGCCGACGGGACCGAGGAGACGCTCACCGCCGACGCCGTCCTCATCGCCACCGGCGGTCACCCGCGCGAGCTGCCCGACGCCCAGCCCGACGGCGAGCGCATCCTCAACTGGACCCAGGTCTACGACCTCGACGAGCTGCCCGAGGAGCTCATCGTGGTCGGTTCCGGTGTCACCGGCGCCGAGTTCGCCGGCGCCTACCAGGCCCTCGGCTCCAAGGTCACCCTTGTCTCCTCCCGCGACCGCGTGCTGCCGGGTGAGGACCCGGACGCCGCCGTCGTCCTCGAGGACGTCTTCCGCCGCCGCGGCATGAACGTCATGGCCCGCTCCCGCGCCGCCTCCGCCAAGCGCGTCGGGGACCGGGTGGAGGTGACGCTCGCCGACGGCCGGGTGATCACCGGGTCGCACTGCCTGATGGCCGTCGGCGCCATCCCGAACTCCGCGGGCATGGGCCTGGAGGAGGCGGGCGTGCGAGTGAAGGAGTCCGGCCACATCTGGACCGACCGGGTCTCCCGTACGACCGCCCCGGGCGTGTACGCCGCCGGTGACGTGACCGGCGTCTTCGCCCTCGCCTCCGTCGCCGCCATGCAGGGCCGCATCGCCATGTACCACTTCCTCGGCGACGCGGTGGCCCCGCTGAACCTGAAGACGGTCTCGTCGAACGTCTTCACCGACCCCGAGATCGCCACCGTCGGCTACTCCCAGTCCGACGTCGACGGCGGCAAGATCGACGCCGTCTCCGTCAAGCTGCCGCTGCTGCGCAACCCGCGCGCCAAGATGCAGGGCATCCGCGACGGCTTCGTGAAGCTCTTCTGCCGCCCGGGCACCGGCATCGTGGTGGGCGGTGTGGTCGTCGCGCCGCGCGCCTCGGAACTGATCCATCCCATCTCGATCGCCGTCGACAACAATCTGACGGTCGAACAGATCGCGAACGCGTTCACCGTGTACCCCTCCCTTTCGGGGTCGATCGCCGAGGTGGCACGCCAGCTCCACACCCGCAAGACGAACGGCGACGCCTGACGGCTTGAACCGACTCCCCGCTGGTCACGGGGAGTTGTCGAGCATTCGTACGGCATAGTCGGGGGGACTAGGCCCTATACCACTTCCCGCCTTCCTGTGCTCACAACTTCTGTTATTCGGCGCAAACTGCTGAAAGCAGACGGTCGTTGGGGTTACTGTCAGTTTCGTGTTCGCTGCAGAACGTCGCCAATTGATCCTCGAAATGGTGCGAGCTAACGGGGCCGTATCGCTCCGTGAGCTCGCCCGCGTCGTCCAGACCTCCGAAGTGACCGTACGGCGGGACGTGCGCGCACTGGAGGCAGAAGGACTCCTCGACCGCCGGCATGGCGGTGCGGTATTGCCGGGCGGGTTCACGCGAGAGTCCGGCTTTCCGCAGAAATCACATCTCGCGACCGCCGAGAAGACGGCCATCGCCGATCTCGCCGCGAACCTCGTCGAAGAGGGCGAGGCCATCGTGGTCGGAGCGGGTACCACCACACAGGAGCTGGCCCGCCGGCTCGCCCGGGTCCCCGGACTCACCGTCGTCACCAACTCCCTCCTGGTGGCCCAGGCGTTGGCCCATGCCAACCGGGTGGAGGTCGTGATGACCGGCGGCACCCTGCGTGGCTCCAACTACGCGTTGGTGGGCAGCGGCGCCGAGCAGTCCTTGCAGGGGCTGCGGGTGTCGCGGGCGTTCCTCTCCGGGAGCGGGCTCACCGCGGAGCGCGGGCTGTCCACGTCCAACATGCTGTCGGCGTCCGTGGACCGGGCGCTGGTGCAGGCGGCGGCGGAGGTCGTCGTCCTCGCCGATCACACCAAGCTCGGTACGGACACGATGTTCCAGACCGTGCCGACGGATGTGATCACGCGGCTGGTGACGGACGAGCCGCCCGCGCATGACGACCGTGCGGCCACGGAGTTGCAGGCGCTGGCCGATCAGGGGGTGCAGATCGCTGTCGCGGGGGCGTCGGGAAACGCGGGGGGCGGTGAACCGGGGCCGGGGCCGGGGCCGGCGCCAGCGCGTCAGCAGCGTCGGGATGTGCCGCTCCCTGGGCCGCGGCGGGGTGTTCCCAACGGGGGGCAGGGGTTGCGGACGGCCACGGTGTTGGACGCGGGGGCTGAGCAGCGGGCGCGGGTTGCGGATATGCGGCGGCGTTAGGGGCGCGTGGTCGCCGTAGGGGTTCGTGTTGTTGCGCGGGTGCGGGTTGTGTGTGGCTGGTCGCGCAGTTCCCCGCGCCCCTTAGGTCAGTCCGCGCAACGTCAGTTTCAGCAATCTGTCCGCCAAGTCCGGATCCCCCGGCGCCTCCTCCGCCGCCAACGCGATCGCGTGGGTCAGTTGGAGCAGGTCCTCGATCGCCACGTCTTCGCGTACCGCGCCCGCCTCCTGGGCCCGGGTCAGCAAGGACTGGCCTGCCTTGCGCATCGGGTCGCTGCATCGGGCCAGGGCCGAGGTGTGGTCGTGGGAGACGGACATCAGCGCCTTGGCCAGGCCTCGGTACTCGCCGGCGTGGGTGACGATCTCGCGTAGCCAGGTGACCAGGGCCGTGCAGGGATCCGGGGCGCCCAGCAACTCGCGGGAGCGGGCGAGCAGGTCGCTCACGCCGTCCTCGAAGACCGCGCTCAGCAGGGCGTGGCGGTTGGGGAAGTGGCGGTAGAGGGTGCCGATGCCGACGCCGGCGCGGCGGGCGACGTCTTCCAGGGAGGCGTCGGTGCCGTGGGCGGCGAAGGCGGAGCGGGCCTCGGTGAGCAGGCGGTCGTAGTTGCGGCGGGCGTCGGCGCGCATGGGGCGCGGCGGGGTCGTCTCCTGTGAGGTCGCGGCCGCCATGGCTTCCACCTGTCCTCTCGTCCGCCCGCCCGGGTGTCTCTCCAGAATGCCATCGGGACATGAGTGCGCCCGGCGGAGTGACCGCTGTGGTCTCCGCCGGGCGCTTCAGGATGTCGTACGACTCAGTCCTTGATCTCGCAGATCGCGGCGCCCGAGGTGATGGAGGCGCCGAGCTCGGCGGACAGGCCCTTGATGGTGCCGGCCTTGTGGGCGTTGAGGGGCTGTTCCATCTTCATGGCCTCCAGGACGACGACCAGGTCGCCCTCCTTGACCTCCTGGCCCTCCTCGACGGCGATCTTGACGATGGTGCCCTGCATCGGGGAGGCGAGGGTGTCGCCGGAGGCCGCGGGACCGGACTTCTTGGCGGCGCGGCGCTTGGGCTTGGCGCCCGCGGCGAGGCCGGTGCGGGCCAGCGACATGCCGAGCGAGACCGGGAGGGAGACCTCCAGGCGCTTGCCGCCGACCTCGACGACGACCGTCTCGCGGCCCGGCTCCTCGTCCGTGTCCGCGTCGGCGGGGGCGGCGAAGGGCTTGATCTCGTTGACGAACTCGGTCTCGATCCAGCGGGTGTGGACCGTGAACGGGTCCTGGCTGCCGGTGAGTTCGGGGGCGAACGCCGGGTCCTTCACCACCGCGCGGTGGAACGGGATGGCGGTCGCCATGCCCTCGACCTGGAACTCCTCCAGCGCACGGGAGGCCCGCTGGAGGGCCTGCTCGCGGGTGGCGCCGGTGACGATCAGCTTGGCGAGCAGCGAGTCCCAGGCCGGGCCGATGACCGAGCCGGACTCGACGCCCGCGTCCAGGCGGACGCCCGGACCGGCCGGCGGGTCGAACCTGGTGACCGTGCCCGGCGCCGGGAGGAAGTTACGGCCCGGGTCCTCGCCGTTGATGCGGAACTCGAGGGAATGGCCGCGCATCTGCGGGTCGTCGTAACCGAGGGCCTCGCCGTCGGCGATGCGGAACATCTCGCGCACCAGGTCGATGCCGGTGACCTCTTCGGTGACCGGGTGCTCGACCTGGAGCCGGGTGTTGACCTCGAGGAAGGAGATCGTGCCGTCCATGCCGACGAGGAACTCCACGGTGCCCGCGCCGACGTACCCGGCCTCCTTCAGGATGGCCTTGGAGGCGCGGTACAGCTCGGCGTTCTGCGCCTCGGAGAGGAACGGCGCCGGGGCCTCCTCCACGAGCTTCTGGTGCCGGCGCTGCAGCGAGCAGTCACGGGTCGATACGACGACCACGTTGCCGTGCGTGTCGGCCAGGCACTGCGTCTCCACGTGCCGCGGCTTGTCCAGGTACCGCTCGACGAAGCACTCGCCGCGCCCGAACGCGGCGACGGCCTCACGGACCGCCGAGTCGTACAGCTCGGGCACCTCTTCGAGTGTCCGCGCGACCTTCAGACCGCGGCCGCCGCCACCGAAGGCGGCCTTGATCGCGATGGGCAGGCCGTGTTCCTGGGCGAAGGCGACGACCTCGTCGGCGCCGGAGACCGGGTCGGGCGTACCGGCGACGAGCGGGGCGCCGGCGCGCTGGGCGATGTGCCGGGCGGCGACCTTGTCGCCGAGGTCCCGGATGGCCTGCGGCGGCGGGCCGATCCAGATCAGGTCCGCGTCCAGGACCGCCTGAGCGAACTCGGCGTTCTCGGAAAGGAAGCCGTATCCGGGGTGGATCGCGTCCGCGCCGGACTCCCGGGCGGCGTTCAGGACCTTCTCGATGTCCAGGTAACTGGTCGCCGGAGTGTCACCGCCCAGGGCGAACGCCTCATCCGCGGCGCGGACATGCAGAGCGTCCCGGTCCGGGTCGGCGTATACGGCCACGCTCGCGATACCGGCATCCCGGCAGGCCCGGGCCACGCG
Source organism: Streptomyces sp. GESEQ-4 (assembly GCF_017948455.1). GTDB lineage: Bacteria > Actinomycetota > Actinomycetes > Streptomycetales > Streptomycetaceae > Streptomyces. The sequence continues at coordinate 7,452 of NZ_JAFFSU010000052.1, read as the reverse complement.
GACAGCGATTTCGCCACGGTTGGCGATGAGCACCTTGCGCACGATTGAGGCTCCCTCCTTGAAACAAGCCGAGTTTAGGGACTGCCGACACGGCACTTCGACCCGTCCCCAATGGTGACCTTGCCCACACGGAGCGTGATTCGAGGCTCGCTCGACCTGCGAAATCCCTTGTCGCACCTAGGCACGCAGGACTCCTCCGGGAAACCCTAGCCCTCCGGTGTGGTCAAGGTCTCTGTGAGAGCGTGCTGCGCCCCACTCTGTTTCTTTGTCGAGTCCCTACGAATGGCCCAATGATTCTTTGCCCTCCGTCGAACCCTTGTCCCGGGGTTTACCCGTTAGTAGCGTTCACCGTGTATCGAACGTACTTGGGGTAACCAGGGCTCGGCTTGAGAGTGGGTGGGGACCGGTGGTGCGCAGACCGGTGGCATGGGTCGTGGCGGTCGTGCTCTTCGTGGAGGCGCTGTTCATCGCCGGCCTGAACTGGTTCCTGGGGGTGGTGGTCGACCGCCAGGACATGTCGCTGGCGGGCCTCGACCCGCACATGATGTCGGTGTCCTCGAAGGCCGGCGGCGTGGTCTTCGGCCTCTACTTCGCGTTCTGCGGCCTGGTCGCCCTGCTCGTGGCCCTGCGCGACCGCCGCCCCGCCGGCTTCGGCCGCGTCCTGCTCATCAGCGCCGCCGTGGTGCACGGCCTGCTGGGCGCCTTCGTCTGGGGCCTGGTGGGCTGGCCGGCGTTCCTGTTCATGGTGCTGGTGCTCGGCCTCATCGTGCTGCTGCTGATGACATACGACGCGGAGGAGCGGCCCGCCGCCCAGGAGCCCGAGGACAGCAGGCCCGCGGGCGGCGGCTCCCCGGTCAGTCCTCCGCCGACGCCCACAACTCCGTGATCTGCACGCCCAGTTCGGCCAGCAGGCGGCGTACGAGGGGCAGGCTGATGCCGATCACATTGCCGTGGTCGCCGTCGATGCCGTCGATGAACGGCGCCGAGCGGCCGTCGAGCGTGAACGCCCCGGCGACGTAGAGGGGTTCGCCCGAGGCGACGTACGCGGCGATCTCCTTGTCGGTCGGCTCGCCGAAGCGGACGACGGTGGAGGCGACGCCGGATACGTACCGGCCGGTGGCCGTGTCGTAGACGCAGTGCCCGGTCTGCAGGGTGCCCGCACGGCCGCGCATCGACTTCCAGCGGGCGGTGGCCTCCTCCGCGTCCGCGGGCTTGCCGAGCGCCAGTCCGTCCAGCTCGAGCACCGAGTCGCAGCCGATCACCAGCGCGCCCTTGACCTCCGGTTTCGCGGCGACGACGGAGGCCTTGGCCTCGGCGAGGGCGAGGGCCAGCTCGGCGGGGGTGGGAGCGGTGACGGCGTCCTCATCCACGCCGCTCACGATCACTTCGGGGTCCAGGCCCGCCTGTCGGAGGAGGTTCAGGCGGGCGGGGGACTGGGAGGCGAGGACGAGGGCGCGGCGCGGCTGAACGGTCATGCGATCAGGGTATCGATGGGGGGTCGCTCCGCTAGGGCAGGCCGATCACGAGCATCGCCAGCAGCATGGCCAGGGCGATGAGAAAGCCGAGCCGCCGTAGCATTTGCTGCGTTTCGCGCAGTTCCTTGGGCGGCTCGTTCTCGGGGTCGGACCACAGCATGGCACTAGCGTGGGGCTGGGCGGGGGAGGGGCGCCTGAGTACGGGTACTCAAGTTGTGCCCGGGGTTTGCCGTACTGTGCGCGGTTCCCCGCGCCCCTGGCTAGCTTCAGCTGGGCCAGTATGTACGTGCCCACGTTGTCGGGCCCGGCTGCGGCAGGCGGCGAGTTGCGAGCCTTGCCGGGTCCGACCAGGAGTCTCTGTCTTTCGTCGCGCCGGGCGGCTCTGTTGTTGCTGCCGCGGCGCGGGCTCGGACTACCGCCAGGGCGGCGGCTAGTTCCTCCGGGGTGGGGTTGCCCCGTACGACCTTGATCGTCATGGCGGCTCCTAGAGGGGGATGTTGCCGTGCTTCTTCGGGGGCAGGGATTCCCGCTTGGTGCGCAGCTGGCGCAGGCCGCGTACGACGTGGCGGCGGGTCTCGGACGGCATGATCACGGCGTCGACGTAGCCGCGCTCGGCCGCGATGTAGGGGTTGAGGAGGGCGTCCTCGTACTCCTGGATCACGCGGGCCCGGGTCGCCTCCGCGTCTCCGGCGGCCTCCGCCTCGGCGATCGTGCGGCGGTGCAGGATGTTGACGGCGCCCTGGGCGCCCATGACGGCGATCTGGGCGGTCGGCCAGGCGAGGTTGAGGTCCGCACCCAGGTGCTTGGAGCCCATGACGTCGTAGGCGCCGCCGAAGGCCTTGCGGGTGATGACCGTGATCAGGGGGACGGTGGCCTCGGCGTAGGCGTAGATCAGCTTGGCGCCGCGGCGGATGATGCCGTCGTGCTCCTGGTCCACGCCCGGGAGGAAGCCGGGGACGTCGACGAAGGTGATGACCGGGACGTTGAAGGCGTCGCAGGTGCGGACGAAGCGGGCGGCCTTCTCGGAGGCCTTGATGTCCAGGCAGCCCGCGAACTGCATCGGCTGGTTGGCGACGATGCCGACGGGGCGGCCCTCGACGCGGCCGTATCCGGTGAGGATGTTGGGGGCGTAGAGGGGCTGGGTCTCGAAGAACTCGGCGTCGTCCAGGATGTGCTCGATCACCGTGTGCATGTCGTACGGCTGGTTCGCGCTGTCGGGGACGAGCGTGTCCAGCTCGCGGTCCTCCTCGGTGAGGACGAGGTCCGCCTCCTCCGGGAAGGCCGGGGGTTCGCTGAGGTTGTTGGACGGCAGGTACGACAGCAGCTGCTTGATGTACTCGATCGCGTCCTTCTCGTCCCCGGCCATGTGGTGCGCCACGCCCGAGGTCGAGTTGTGGGTGCGGGCGCCGCCCAGCTCCTCGAAGCCGACGTCCTCGCCGGTGACCGTCTTGATGACGTCCGGGCCGGTGATGAACATGTGCGAGGTCTGGTCGACCATGATCGTGAAGTCGGTGATCGCGGGGGAGTAGACCGCGCCGCCCGCGCAGGGGCCCACGACCAGGCTGATCTGCGGGATGACGCCGGAGGCGTGCGTGTTCCGGCGGAAGATCTCGCCGTACGCGCCGAGGGAGGCCACGCCCTCCTGGATGCGGGCGCCGCCTGAGTCGTTGATGCCGATGACCGGGCAGCCGGTCTTCAGCGCGAAGTCCATGACCTTGACGATCTTCTGGCCGTAGACCTCGCCGAGGGCGCCGCCGAAGACGGTGAAGTCCTGGGAGAAGACGGCGACCGGGCGGCCGTCGACGGTGCCGTATCCGGTGACGACACCGTCGCCGTACGGCCGGTTCTTGTCGAGGCCGAAGTTGGTGGAACGGTGCCGGGCGAACTCGTCGAGTTCGACGAAGGACCCCTCGTCGAGCAGCAGCTCGATCCGCTCACGGGCCGTCAACTTGCCCTTGGCATGCTGCTTTTCGACGGCGCGTGCGGAGCCGGCGTGCGTCGCTTCCTCGATACGGCGCTGGAGATCCGCGAGCTTGCCCGCGGTGGTGTGGATGTCGATCCCTGAGGACTCTTGGATCTCGTGACGCTCTTCCGGCTCGGACATCGGGATGTGGCTCCCTGCCTGCTCAAAAGGGGGGACGGTTACTCATCCGTAGAGTAGTGGGGTGCCTACCAATCGGCAGTGCGGCGTTTACCACACCTAGGGTGGCTTGCATGACGCCGCGAGATGCAGCAGAGCCGAACGACAGCAGCAGGTGGTCCGATCTGGACCGGCCGCCCCTCAACGCCACTGCCTTGCGCAAGGGGCTCGTGCGGGAGGGCGGACTGTGGTCGGAAATGACCGTCGTGCCGAGTACCGGCTCCACCAACTCCGACCTGGTGGCCCTGGCGAACGCGGGCAAGGCCGCCGAGGGGGCGGTCCTCGTCGCCGAGGAGCAGACGTCCGGGCGCGGGCGCCTCGACCGGCAGTGGACCGCTCCGGCCCGCTCCGGGCTCTTCTTCTCCGTGCTCCTGACGCCCACGGAGGTGCCCGTGGAACGGTGGGGGTGGGTGCCGCTGCTCACCGGCGTCGCGGTGGCGGCCGGGCTGTCGCGGGCCGCGGGCGTCGATACGGCACTCAAGTGGCCCAACGACCTGCTGCTGACTGTCAGCGGCGAGGAACGCAAGGCCGGCGGAATCCTGGCGGAGCGGGCGGGCGGTGACGGCGTGGTGGTCGGCGTCGGCATCAACGTCACCCTGCGCGAGGACGAGCTTCCCGTGCCCGGCGCGGGGTCGTTGGCGCTGGCGGGAGCCGTGACGACGGACCGGGACCCCTTGCTGCGGGCCGTGCTGCGGTCGCTGGAGGAGTGGTACGGACGGTGGCGCGCAGCCGGGGGCGATCCGGGCGCGAGCGGGCTGCAGGAGACGTACGCGGCGGGCTGCGCGACGCTGGGGAGGAGGGTGCGGGCCGAACTGCCGGGCGATCGGTCGATCACCGGAGAGGCGGTGGCGATCGACGGGGACGGGCGGCTGGTGCTGGCGACGGGGGAGGGCGTGCAGGAGCCGGTGGGGGCGGGGGACATCGTCCATTTGCGAACGGCGTGAACGCTTCGGTGTGTGCGGTGCGTGTTGGTGGGTGGTGCGTGTGAGTGCTGGTGTGCGGTGCTTCTCGATGCCGGTCCGGGCATTTCAGCCCGTCCGGCGTTTGAGGACGAGGCCGGCACCAGCGCCGGGTGCCTCCCGACCGACGGTGCGAAAGCGTCGGCGCCACGGAGTGAGCTGGCGCACATCTGCCGTAAAGTTGACCGCGGTCGATACCTGACCGCGGCAGATCGGAAGGGCAGCAGGCGTGACCGTCGACGACACGGGCTCCGGCAGGGACCCGGACGGCCGGGTGGATGCTCTCTCGGCTTCGATCGAGCGGGGCGACCCCGACGACCGGCGGGACCCCGACGCCACCGACCCCGGTGAGGACCCCCTCGCCCTCCGCCTCGAACAGCTCATCCTCGGCGCGGAACGGCGTTACACCCCCTTCCAGGCGGCCCGTAGCGCGGGTGTCTCCATGGAGCTGGCCTCCCGTTTCTGGCGGGCGATGGGGTTCGCCGACATCGGCCAGGCCAGGGCGCTCACGGAGGCCGACGTACTGGCGCTGCGGCGGCTCGCCGGTCTCGTGGAGGCGGGGCTGCTGAGCGAGGCGATGGCCGTGCAGGTGGCGCGTTCCACCGGGCAGACCACCGCCCGGCTGGCCGAGTGGCAGATCGACTCCTTCCTGGAGGGCCTGACCGAGCCGCCCGAGCCCGGCATGACGCGCACCGAGGTGACGTACCCGATCATCGAGCTGCTCCTGCCCGAACTGGAGGAGTTCCTCGTCTACGTCTGGCGGCGCCAGCTCGCCGCCTCGGCCGGCCGGGTCGTCCAGGCCGCCGACGACGAGGAGATGGTCGATCGCCGCCTTGCCGTGGGCTTCGCGGACCTCGTCGGGTTCACGCGGCTGACCCGCCGTATGGAGGAAGAGGAACTCGGCGAACTGGTCGAGGCCTTCGAGACCACCGCCGCCGACCTGGTGGCCGCGCACGGGGGGCGGCTCGTCAAGACGCTCGGGGACGAGGTGCTGTACAGCGCCGACGACGCGGGTGTCGCCGCGGAGATCGCGCTGCGGCTGATCGAGACGATGGCGAATGACGAGACGATGCCGGAGCTCCGCGTGGGCATCGCGTTCGGCACGGTGACCACTCGTATGGGCGATGTCTTCGGTACGACCGTGAATCTGGCGTCCCGGCTGACGTCGATAGCTCCGCGTGATGCCGTGCTCGTCGACAGTGCGTTCGCGGAGGATCTGATCCGGACCGGGGACGCGCCCGCGTCCGAGGCGGAGGCCGCGGAGGCGGCTGCCGCTGCGGAGAAGGAGGGGGAGGAGCCGCCGACGTATCGCTTCGCGCTTCAGCCGATGTGGCAGCGGCCGGTGCGGGGGCTTGGTGTGGTGGAGCCGTGGTTGCTTACGCGGCGGGCGCCGTCGGGGTGACGGTTGTGTGTTGGGTGCGGGCCGGTGGGGGCTGGTCGCGCAGTTCCCCGCGCCCCTTTAGGGCGTTGCAGTTCTGTCAGTCGTTGCCACGCACAGGCCGATGACCGGGACGCAGATGCCGGACTGACTGGGTGTTGGGGTCGGGGAATTGCTGGGCTGGGCGGGTGACGCCTGTGGGGCGGTGTTTGTCGTCGGCGTCCGGGCGGGTGTCTCGGGGATGGTGGTGGGCGCTTCTGTGGGCGCCGGGGCTGTCCTCGTGGGCGGCGGCGTGGAGGGTGGCTTCGCGGGGGCGCGGATCACTGAAGCCGCTGTCGGGATCGCGGTGGGGGTGGCCGCCGTGGTGGCCGCTGTGTTCGTCTTGCGGTCGGTGCCGGGATCCGGGCGAGGCTCGGGCTCGGCTTTCGTGGTTCCGAGGTGGCTCACGTCGGAGTCGGGAGTCAGGCGTACGAGGCTCAGTACGCCGGCGGCCACGGCGAGGCCTCCGGCGGCGAGGAGCAGCTTGCGGGGGCGGGGTTTGCGGTGGCGGCCCCGCTGACGTGCTGGTGTGTTCTGGTCCGTCACCGCGATCCTCCCCGTTGCGCGTGGCGCAGCGCACGTTATGCGGTGGTGTGGGCGGTCGGGTGGGAGTCGGGCGGGATGTCACTCGAAGGGGGAGTTCGGGGGCGGGCCGGGAACCGGCGTCGGACCTTTCCCGGCCTTTTTCCCGGCCTCGTCCCCGCCTTTTCCCGGCCCGGGATGGCTGCGATGATCGGGGCGCATGCTGTTGTTAACCCGCGTTAACCCGGAGGGTGTCATGAGCGAGGAACGGTTCGGGGAGTTCGTGCTGGTGCGGCGACACGGCGACGGGGGCGTGGGGTATGTCGCCGAGCTGGCCCTCGACCGGCCCAAGGCCATGAACGCCGTGTCGACGGAGATGGCCCGCTCCATCGCGGCGGCGTGTACGGCGCTGGGGGGCGACAAGGGCGTACGGGTGGTCGTGCTGACGTCGACCCATGAGCGGGCGTTCTGTGTCGGGGCGGATCTGAAGGAGCGGAACTCCTTCACCGATGCCGAGCTGGTGCGGCAGCGGCCGGTGGCGCGGGGGGCGTACACCGGGGTGCTGGAGCTGCCGGTGCCGGTGATCGCGGCGGTGCATGGGTTTGCGCTGGGGGGTGGGTTCGAGCTGGCGCTGTCGTGTGACGTGATCGTGGCCGACCGGACGGCGGTGGTGGGGTTGCCCGAGGTGTCGGTGGGGGTGATTCCGGGGGGGGGGGGGCCCCAGTTGCTGCCGCGGCGGGTGGGGGCGGCGCGGGCGGCCGAGCTGATCTTCTCCGCGCGACGGGTCGAGGCGGTCGAGGCGCGGGAGCTGGGGCTCGTGGATCAGCTGGTGGAGGCGGGGCGGGGGGGGGGGGCGGCGGGGGGGGTGGCGGCCCGGGACCCGGGGGAACCCCCCCGGGGGCCCCCGGGGGGCCAAACGGGGGTGCCAGGGGGGGTTGG
>NZ_JAFFSU010000051.1 GCF_017948455.1 Streptomyces sp. GESEQ-4 | reverse complement strand
ATCCACACCCAACTGAGACCCGGACACCGCCACAGGTCAGCCACCTTTCGGAAGCCGGCTGGAGCCGTCGGCCGTCAGGTCCACCCCCGTGCAAGTGCAGCTGCTCGGTGCCGCAGTCCTGGACCAGGCACCGGTCGCCGTGCCCGCTGCCGCGCCACCCACTGAGCCCTGCACCCCGCGCCGTTGAACCTGCCGACCACACCAGCCACCCTGCGGCTGACCGTACCCACGTCCGCCGATGCCGAACACAGCACCGAGATGGACATCCTCACCCGCCTGTGCCGCCCTCACCCCAGCAGACGGGAGAACTTCTCGACCGGCTGGTGACCACACGCACGCTTAGGCCTGGCATCACAACCGGGAGACCGACGAAGCGTTCTGGCAACTGCCCCAGCCCCGTGTACGAACCGGCCCTGCGGCACGACCCCGCAGGTATCAGGCCTCGCGGCTTTGAGGCTGGTCTCGGGCAGAGGAGATCGCATGAGAGGAACAAGCGGCTCCGTCTGTCCGTACTATCTCAACGCAAGACACCTTGCAGCAGTAACGGCACCACTGCAGCGCCGCCAGCACAACCCAAGAGGGATGCGGCCCGGCCCAAAGCCGCCCCGCAGAGCCTGCACCACGGCCGCAAACCGAGGAAGGGTCAACACATGTCCGAGAGCACGACCACCACCACTGAACTGACATCGCACTACATCGCCCAGGTGACCGGCGACCTCGAGCGCAACCTCAAGGAGCAGGAACGCATCGGTGCGGAAATCACCGCCCTGCAGGAGCAGTTGTCCGCCCTGCAGCAGGACCACACCGTGCTGGTGAACATGCAACAGGCACTCGGCATCCCGGAAGCACCAGCTGAGCCCGCGGCCGCGCCCGAGAGCGCCGCAGTGCCCTCCCCCCGGAAGAAGACCGACGCCGGGCCGAGCGGCAAGCGGCAAGCCAGGAAGACCACGGCCGCGCAGGGCAGTCCGACGGCCAGGAAGTCCGCCGCCAAGAAGCCCCCGGCCAAGGCTGCGGCCGCCGCGAAGACAACACAGCCCACCCTGGTGGAACTCATCCGCCGCCACCTCACCGAGCAGAGCGAACCGCGCTCCGCGGTGGAAATTTCCACCGCGCTCAGCCAGGCCCATCCCGAGCGCGGAATCAAGCCCAAGGTCGTGCGCGTCACCCTCGAAGGACTCGTGGCCAAGAGCCAGGCTCAGCGCACCAAGCAGGGCCACTCGGTCTTCTACACCTCCCCCGACGCCCCGGAGCCGACAGCTGCGCCTGCGGCCAAGGAACAGGCCGAAGGCACCGACCGCTGAAGCCACTCAGCAGCCGCACACCATCCGACTGCTGGGACCGCAGGACGCGGCGCCCGGCTGCGACGCAGCACCCTTGAGCGCACGCCGAATCTTCTCGATCACGACTGGTCTCCCGTTTCCTGTTTCGGTGCGAAAGCGCGACGTAGGCAGGCGGGTCACGTCACGGGCCAGCAGCTCCCGGCTGATCGGACGGTTCAGAACCTCGATGATCTCGTTCAGCTGCATGGCTCGGTTCCTCCTTCTCAGCGCAGTTGCTCGGCCAGTCCGACGATGATGCCCTCCGGGCCGCGGACGTAGCAGAGCAGATAGCTGTCCTCGAACCGGGCGATCTCTCCGACGAGTTCGGTGCCGTGAGGGCGCAGGCGGGCAACGGTGTCCTCGAGGTCGTCGACGGCGAACATGACGCGGTGCGTGCCCAGAATGTTGTGCGGCCGGTTGCGCGGCCCAGCGCTGATCACCGCGGGGCTGCGGTACTTCGCCAGCTCGAGTCGGCTGTGACCGTCCGGGGTCCGGACCATCGCAATGTCACAGCGGACGCCGTCGAGTCCGGTGCACTGGTCAGCGACTGGGCCCTCGACCTCCGCCCTGCCCTCCAGCTCCATACCGAGTTCCACGAAGAACGCGATGGCGGCATCCATGTCCTCGACGACGATGCCGACGTTGTCCATCCGCTGAATCGCCATGCCGGTTCCTCCTTCTTCCTCGTGCGGCCGATGGTGGCCGCTGATGTCCCTGGGACGGAGCCGGTGGCACGTTCTCGACATCCGCAGACCGCCGTATGCGCTGCTTCCTGGACCTGCGTCAGGAACTCGACTCCGGGCACCAGACGGAGGGCGACCTTGACCCGGTGACCGGCTGACCAGCCGTGGACGCCGCTAGAGACGGAATGGTCGGAGGTTCCCCTCGCGCCCGACCACGGGCCCGACCAAGACCGGTCCGGTCATCGGTCACCCGGGCGGCCGATGGGCAAGGTGAAAGGCATAGTGCGTGACGTGAACACTGCCAGAGCTGATGCTGACCACCTCCCGGTTGAACAGCAGCACGTGGCTGCCAGCAGGAGAGGCGGCAATGCCCTTGATGAGGGAGCCCCCGTACTGCCGGTTGAGGAGTCCGCGCGAGGTGAAGTCGCCGTGAGAGCAGGACCACCGCGATGCCTGATTCGTCGACTGTTCGCCTCCACCGCTGGGCCGTCCCGACGGCACAACGCTAGACGCGGGCACTGACAACAGGGCGGTGCCGGCCCGGCCAGTGCCGCCTTCAGGGTGCCCTGTCCCGGAGCACCGGAGTGTGCGGCGGGTCAGTGGCCAGGGTGCTGGGAGTACGTACGGGCGGCGTACCGGGCGGCGGTGATGGTGGGCGCGTTACGGCGGGCGGCGAGCCAGGCCAACGACGAGGCGGACGGGGACAGTCCGGCGACGTCCACGTACCGGACGCCGGGGCGGGGGAAGAAGCCACGGGCGGCGGCGGGGAGGAAGCACATGGCCTCGCCGGCGGCCACGGTGTGGAGCAGCGCTTCCATGTCGGGCACGACCGGCCCGTACTTCACGGGGCTGCCGTCGGGGCGTGGGTCCACCGCCCAGAAGTCCCGCCACACCCGAGGTAATCGCGGTGGCATGCGGACCACGGGACGGTCGGCGAGCTGCTCCAGCGCGACCCGCGGCAGGGCCGCCAGGGGGTCGTCGGCGGGCAGGCAGGCCACCCGTGGTTCCGAGGCCAGGTGATGGGTCTCGATACCGTCCGGAACGGGCGGGCGCAGGAAGACCACATCGACTTCCTGACGGAAGAGTGCATCGATGTGGTCGACGAAGCTCGGAGTGACCACCTGGATCTCCATCCCAGGTTGCCGTTCCTTCAGAATCCGCAGGACGGCCCGCGTGTGCGGCATGGCGGCCTCGGCCCCGATGGTTCCCACGGTGAGCCTGGCGGAGAGCTGACGGGACTGCGCACCGGCGACACGGCGGAGCCGGTCGATGCCCGCGACGGCCTTCCGGGCTTCGGGAATCAGCGCCTCTCCGGCCGTGGTGAGTTCGACCGTGCGACTGGTACGGCGGAAGAGCTGCACCTCCAGCCGCTTCTCCAGGTCGCGGATCTGCTGGCTGAGAGCGGACTGGGAGATGAACACGCGCGCAGCGGCGCGGCCGAAGTGCAGCTCCTCGCCCAGCGTCAGAAACAGCCGTAACTGGTGAACGCTGGGTTCCGCGATGCCCACGAGCCTCGCTCTGGCCCCCCTGCCTGGCGCCATAACGTCCTCCTTATCGTGTGGCGAGGAATCTCCATGATCGAACCCGCTGACAACCATGGCGCCCTCCTGCATTCTTCTGATGTCGCCCGAAACGCCGGAGAAACCGGCGGACACGGGCGATGTCCTTGCAATGTCCGCACGACGGCAACAGGCACTGTCTGCCGGGCATCTCGCATGTCGCACGTGTTCCTCCGGCACCCCCTGCCCCGGCCTCGACACCGGTGCTCGCCACAGGAGAAGAGCATCACCAGCTGGACATCGTTCCGTTGGACCAGTCGTCAAGGAGTTTCATGGGTAAGAAAGTCAGCAGTCCGCTGCGCATCGCCGCGGCCGTCGTCAGCGCCGCTGCCCTCGCCGGCACGGCGCTCACCTCAACCGCCCAGGCCGCGCCCGCGGGAGACGTCTCCGCCATGGCATGCGGTTACTACGAGACGGGAGACACCGCCTACTACGGCCACTGCGGCACCAATCGCATCATCATCGAGATCGATCTGGACTGGACCACGACCGAACGCTACCAATGCGTCGGACCGGGTGAGACCAACCTCGGCAGTACCGACGACATCGACTTCGCCCACTACGTCGGGGACTGCTGACACACAACGGCACTCCGCCCAGGCGGTCGACACCGCCACATGACACAGCGGAAACACCGCGCTGCCATATGCATCACCGCACGTGCGGACCGGGGAGGCGGGCATGCCGACGCAGGCCGCCCCGCCTCCCCCACCCGGCCGCACGGCACGACCACCACCGACCACGGCAACAGGTTTCGAGGACCAGTCATGCGCGTTCGTACCGTGAGCATCGCCGCCGTCTCCGCCGCCCTCGCGGCGATCTTCGCCTCCGCGCCCAGCGCCTCGGCCGAACCGGACCCGCCGGGCTGCCCCCGGGGCTATTTCTGTGCCTGGCAGGGTCCGGACCGCACAGGCCCCATGGTGGTGCGGACCGCGGGAAACTGGAGCGGGTGGGCGTACTACCAGTCGTTCTTCAACAACGGCTACCCGTCCCCCGGTTACGACCACGTCGACATCCACTACGACTGGCAGGGGCTGCAGGACAAGTTCTGCGTCCACTACAACCCCGGCCCCGGCACGTACAGCGGCAATGTCTCCCCAGGCGTCGTGATCACGGGAGTCACGTGGCGCGGGGAGTGCTGACGCGCGGCCTGACTGACGTCGCGAGGCCTCTGGTGGCGCCGTGCCGGGCAATCAGCGCAAGCGACGCCGCCACTCTCCCCCGGCCCACTGAGCCGCGGTGGCCTGAGGCGATCACCACCCGGATCGGGATCAAGGTTTCCAGGTGCGCAGGAAGGAGGTGATCCGGCCTGCGGTGCAGCGCGGGTTGTTCAGCTCGTGGGCGAGCGCAGTGAGTTGTTCGCGGGTGGGGTTGACGGGGATGTTGCTGGCCTCGAGGTACATGACGGCGACGGCGCAGGCGGCGGTGAGGTTGGAGCGCTCCAGCCAGCGGCAGCGGCCCAGGGTGTGCACCAGCGCGGCGGCGCGGGCGTAGGCGCCGTCGTAGACAGGGGTGTCGAGGAGTTCGCCGCGGTGGCGGGCGACGGCAGCGATGGGGACGCCGTAGTCGTCGACGCTGGGGTCGTGGTGGCCGGCCCGTTCCGCTACTTCGAGAATCCAGGATTCGTCGACGTGCAGGATCACGCGGCGGCGCCCGACTGCGGGTCGGCGTACGGCGCGTCGAGCTGCCGCTCCAGATCGTCGAGGAATGTGCCGTGCTCGTCGATGAGGCGCTGGGCGGCCGCCATGCCGGCGGCGCGGGCGCCCGTGGTGTCCTCGATGATGAGGCGCTCCACGTACTTGTTGAAGTCGAGCCGACGGGCGTGCGCGGCGGCCTTGCCAGCCGCGAGGACGTCCTCGTCCAGCCGGACCTGTGTCTGCTTCTTCGTGGAAGTCACACCAGCATGGTAGCAGGGTGGTAGCAGTCCAGGGCGCACCGCCGGGCCGTGGAGGCAGCGATGTCCCGTACGTCTCGTCGAAGCAGTCGTAATGCCCCTGGAACCACCACTGCCCCAGCTGCAGCAGCCCGAGGGACGCGACCATGGCGGCGTGGCCGAGCGCGTTGTCCGGCGGGCCGCTCGGAGTGGGCGGCAGCGGCACCTCGGCCACGAGTGGGCAACTAGCCGCCTCGGAGCGCCATGAACCCCGCATGCGACCGCACCCAGGAGCCGCTGGTCAGCCTGCGCGCGGCCGTGATCCTCCTACTGGCCGTCCATGTTGCCGTCTCCGCGGCAGTGCTCACCCTTCTCTCCGGCAGCCCGTGGCCCGCCGCCGTGCGTGGGTCATCGGCGGCAGGTCGGGGGCGGGCGCCAGGGCGCCGAGCCCGGGCAGGTAAGGCTGGCCGAGGTGGCCAGGATCCACAACGTGAGCGCATCCACCGATTCGACACCTTCGCAACAGAGGTCGAACCGGCGTCGGTTGATTGCTCAGTTCGACCGGGACGGTCAGAACTGAGTTCCACGCCGACAGTAAAGCTCAGGTACAGCAGAGATGAGGGGTCGGGTGGCGAGGCAAGGGCCCTGCCACGGGCGGATGGCGGCGGGCAGGATCCGGGTCGTGGTTCACGGATCACGTAGATCCTGACGACATGTCGGCTCGTCAGGATCTACGCCTGCACGCTTCACCGTACGGCTCGTCACCGATCGCGCCGACATCCTCGAACGTTCCACCGCGGGCCTTGGGCAGCTCCCCGGTCCGGGTACTGCCGACCCAGCCGCACCCGGACTCGAGCCACTGAGTTGCTGCCCGAGCGATATTTGGTCGCCGATGACCTCTGGCAGGACCGCCCAACGCCATCACCATCACGGCGGCGCGGTCAGCGGGTCTCGCCCGAAGAGCGCCTCCCGCTCGTTCTGGAAGCGCCGGGTGGCGCTCTTGACCTGTTCGGCGCCTTGCGTGTTGTCAAGGTCGTGGAGTTCTCAGTGAGTCAGGAGGTGTCCCTCTGAATCAAGCCTCCGGAGACTGGTGCGGTGCCTAGGTCGCTGTCGCCGTCCTGGTGACGCAGTACCCAGTCGTCGAGGTCGAGGGCTGTTTCCAGCGGTTCCCTGACGATGTGGGCGCGCAAGCTGGTCACCCCGCCGACGGAGCCCGAGTGGGTCCCCTCTGGTGGGAGCAGGTCTTCCCGGAAGGCGGCTTCGGACAGTGCGAAGCGCACCCGCGCGGTGTGGGCAGGCACGTTCAGGATGTCGCCGATGACTTGCCAGTCGGCGCCGCCCACGCGCTCGAACACGGCGGCGGCGTCGAGGAACCGCTGCGCGGCGGTCAGTACGCGGGCGGCATCGGCCAGCACGGTCCCTGGCGCACGGGCGGTGCCGTCGGGGTTCAGCTCACGCTCGCCGATCGGGACGGCGGCACGTGCGAGGTCGGCCAGTTCGCAGGCTTCGTAGGCCATCAGCAGTCTCGCTCGTGCCGCGTCCGTGTACGGTGCGGCAGGTCCCGGGCTGCTTTCCGTCATGTCGTCCGCCTCCGCTCCCGGTGATCAGTGAGGACCGCTGCTTCTTCCTCTGTGGTCAGCCGCGCAGGAAGTACAGGACCGTCGTGATCACGGCGGTCGCCAGGAGGATGCCCCGCAGCAGCCAGGCGGGGAGCCGGCGGGCGAGGTGGGCGCCGGCGAAGCCCCCGGCCACGGCACCGATCAGCATCGCGGTCAAGAGCAGCGAAGCGCTCAGTGCGTCCGAGGCGATGAGGAACAGCACTGTCGCGCTGAGGTAGATGGCCGCGAGTTGAGTGATGCGCATCGGGTTGCTGACTGCGGCGTCGAGGCCGAGGCCGATGCTCCACAGGGCCAGCATCAGGATGCCTACGGCTCCGCCGAAGTATCCGCCGTAGATGGCGAGGAGGAACTGTCCGATCAGGACGGCTCGTGAGCTCATGCTGACGGAGCGGCCCAGGGCGCTGCTCAGCGCCCGGGAGAGGTGGCGGCCGAAGGCGAGGATCACTGTGGCGAAGGCGAGCAGCCACGGTGCCGCGGCGTCGAACGACGACGCGGGCAGTACCAGTACCAAGGCGGCCCCGACGCCGCCGCCGATCACACTGATGGCTGTCAGTGCCTTCGTGGAAGCAGGCCCGACAGGGGTCAGTTCACGTCGGTACACCCATGCGCTGGCCACGGCGCCGGGGACGAGGGCGACTCGCGACACCGCGTTCGCGGTCACCGGTGGCAGGCCGAAGGCGACGAGGGCGGGGAGCGCGACGAAGGTGCCTCCGCCCCCTATGGCGTTCAGGGCTCCGGCGGCAACACCGGCCAGCAGGACAAGAGAAAACTCGATCACAAGCCGAGCATCACCCGTTGACGAGCCGTTCCACAATGCGGAATCGGCATACTCAGACTAAGGCTGGGCCTTAGTCTAAGGGGGTGCGCTATGACCTGGATGACCTGCGGCTGTTTCTCCACATCGTCACGGAGGGGTCGATCACGGCGGGTGCTCATCGCATGCATCTGAGCCTGCCCTCGGCCAGCGCCAGAGTGCGCTCGCTGGAGCATCAGGTCGGCGTGGCGCTGCTGGTCCGCGGTCGACGGGGCGTACAGCCCACGCCGGCGGGGACGACCCTGGCCCGCCACGCTCGTGACGTGCTCGACCAGACCGCACGGCTCGAAAGCGCCGTCGCGAGCTACACCCAGTCCCCGGCCGCGCCGCTGACCCTGCTGGCCGGCGGCTCCGCCATGCACCGGCTCGTGCCGCAAGCGCTGATCTCGTTCCTTCGCGCCCATCCGGACACCGATGTCGCCGTGTCCGAGAGCCGCACCCCGCAGACCGTGCGGAAGCTCGCCGACGGCGAGGCGGACCTGGGGGTCGTCCTCGATGACGAGGCCGGCGACTGCGGCCTGCGCATGGAGGGTCTCGGCGACGACTCCCTCGTCGTCATCGGCCAAGCCGGAGGGATTCTTTCCGGGCGGACCGCGCTGGCCTACAGCGAAGTCGCCGAACACCCCCTCGTCGGCCTCGACGCCGGCTCCTCTCTGCGCCGCTGGATCGAGAAACACCTGGGGCCCCACGCCCCGGTGGTGCGCCACCGCACCACCGTCGCCAGCCTGAGCGTCCTCGTCTCCCTCGCCGCCGCCGGCGCCGGGCTCGCCGTCGTACCGCGCCGCGCCCTTGACCCCCACATGAGCCTCGACGTGTGCGAACTGCAGGATTCCTGGGCTCGCCGTCACCACCTACTGGCCTGGGGCGTCAAGGACGGCGCCGCGCCGACGGCCACCGCAGCGCTCGCCGAACATCTGCGCCACGCGGCCCAATCGGAGCCTTCCCTCCGCACCGCACACGAAGACTCCGCCGGCTGGCAACCCGGCTACGACGGCTGACCGAACCTCGCGGGGACAGCCTAGTGTCCTCTCAGATCTGGATGGTCTTCGTCTCGAGGAATTCCGCCAGACCCCGCCTGCCCAGCTCCCGGCCAATGCCGGACTGCTTGTAGCCACCGAACGGAGCGAGCAGGTTGAAGGCGCCCCCGTTGACGTCGATCTGCCCGGTGCGGACCTGCCGCGCGAAGGCGAGTGCGCGATCCTGGTCGGCCGACCAGACCGCACCGTGCAGGCCGAAGGCGGAATGGTTCGCGATCGCCAGAGCTTCGTCGTCGCCTTCGAACGGGATGATCGAAAGGACAGGGCCGAAGATCTCCTCCTGTGCGATCACCGAGTCCGGATCGACTCCGCCGAACACGGTCGGCCGCACGAAGTAACCGCGATCGAAGCCGTCGGGCGCCGCGCTGCCGCCGGTCACCAGGCGCGCACCGGATTCAATGCCCTGCCTGATGAACTCGCGTACCCGGTCGCGCTGGGCGCCGGAGACCAGCGGCCCGAGCTTGGTCTTCGCGTCGAGCGGGTCTCCGGGCACGAAGCCCTCCGCGATGCTCTTCGCCAGCTCCACAGCCTCGTCGTGGCGCTGGGCAGGGACGAGCATGCGGGTCCAGGCGGTGCAGGTCTGCCCGCCGTTGAGGAACGCGTTGGCCACGCCCACCTTCACCGCGGTGCCGAGATCGGCGTCGTCGAGGATCACGTTGGCGGACTTGCCGCCGAGTTCGAGCGTGACGCGCTTGATCGACCGTGCTGCGAGTTCGGCGACCCGGGCGCCGCCGCGCAGAGAACCAGTGAAGGAGACGACGTCCACGTCCGGGTGGGTCACCAGTGCCTCTCCCACGCCGGGGCCGTAGCCGCTGATCAGGTTCACCACGCCGGGAGGGAAACCAGCCTCGTGAATGGCGTCGAACAGCTGGTAGGCGGCGAGGGGTGCCACTTCACTCGGCTTGACCACCACGGTGCGCCGGCGGCGAGCGCGGGCGCGATCTTGCAGGTGATCTGGTGCAGCGGGTAGTTCCACGGCGTGATCGCCGCGACGACCCCCGCGGGTTCGGTGAGGATCAGCGAGTTGCCGATCCGCTCCTCTGGCTCGTCTTCCTGCAGCAGGTCGATGTAGCTGGCGATGTCCGTCAAGGGGAGTGCGGCCTGGATCCGGGTGGCGATACGCATCGGAGTGCCGACGTCGGTGGCGATCGTCTCGGCGATCTCCGCCGAGCGTTTGGCGAGGCCATCGTGCAGCTTGCGCAGGTATTCCGCCCGCTCAGCGCGGGACGTCGCGGCCCAGGCGGGGAACGCCGCGCGTGCTGTCCGCACTGCCCGTTCCACGTCCGCGGCAGTGCCGTTGGGAATGACACCGATCACGTCCTCGGTGGCCGGGTTCTCCACGGTGATCGTCCCCGCCGTGCCCGGCGTCCATGTTCCGTCCACATAGATTGCATTGCGGTCGATCAAGATGCCCTCCTGCCCTGATCCTCGTCTGTCGTCTCGAAGAACGACGTGGGTCCTTGTTTCACGGTGAGGTCGGCGCTCCGGAAACGGTCACGTCGAGCGCGTCGCCTCAGTCGGCTAGGCCCGTCCGTCGAGGAACCGTCGCAGGCCAGTCCGTACGCCGTCGGTGGGGACGGTGGCGGCGAAGCACGCCGCCTCGACCGCCAGGCCCTCGTCGATCGGCAGGTTGATGCCGCGGGTGACCGCGCGCAGGCAGGCCGCTACGGCCGTCGGTGCGTGCCGGATGATCCGCCCGGCCAGCTCCTTCGCAGCGTCCAGGAGCTCGTCGGCCGGTACGACGGTGTTGACGAGGCCCAGCTCGGCAGCCCGGGCGGCCGGGATCGGGTCGCCGGTCAGGATCATCTCCAGGCCGCGCTTGCGGCCGACGTGCCGCGGCAGGCGCTGGGAGCCGCCGAAGGGCGGCGGGAAGCCGAGGGTGATCTCGGGCTTGGCGAAGGTCGCGTGCTCCGCGGCGATCGCGAGCGGGGCGGCCTCGGTGATCTCGCAGCCACCCCCGTAGGCGAGGCCGTTGACCGCGACGATCACCGGCTTGGGGAACTCCTCGATCCGCCGGGTCAGCGTGTGGCCCCGGCGCACGATCTCGCGCAGCGCTCGTTCGGGCCCGTCGGCGATGCTGGCCGCCAGCGAGGGGATGTCCGCGCCCGCGCTGAAGGCCCTCTGCCCGGCGCCGGTCAGGATGACCGCCCGGATGCTGTCGTCGGAGTCGATGAGGTCGAGCTGTGCGAGCAGCGCGTCGATCGTCGGATAGTCCAGGGCGTTGAGCTTCTGCTCCCGGTCGATGGTGATCACGGCGACCTGGTCGTCCCGCTCGATACGCACGGTCATGCCGGTTGCTCCGTTTCGCCTGGGTTCGGACCCACCGAGGCTACGAGCCGTAATCCAGGACGATCCAATAATTGTCCTAGATACAATGGAGCCCGTATTCCCACATCCCTCCGCGACGGACAGCAGGTGCCGCATGCGACCGTCCTCCTACAAGGCCGTCGTCCACGAGTTCGCCGCAGCCATCCGCTCCGGTGCGATCCCGGCCGGCACCCGCCTCCCGACACACCGCACTCTCGCCCGCGATCGGCGGATCGCGCTGGCCACGGCCACCCGCGTCTACGCCGAACTCGCCGCCCTGGGCCTGGTGGTGGGAGAGCCGGGCCGGGGCACGTTCGTCCGGGTGCGCTCCGGCTACGACGGGCTCGAACCCTCACGCGCTCTGCCGGTGCCCAGGGTGGCGGACCTGTCGTTCAACCAGCCCCTGGCCCCCGGGCAGGGCGACCAGCTGCGACAGGCCCTGCGCACGATGGCGGCATCGGGAGACGTCGAGGCGCTGCTGCGCCAGCACCCCCCGGGCGGACACCGCCACGACCGGGCAATCGTGGCCACGTACCTGCTGGAGCGGGGCATCGACACGGTGCCGGACAACGTCCTGCTGACGAGCGGAACCCAGCAGGCACTCGACATGGTGCTGCGCACGCTCACTCGGCCTGGCGATGTCCTCGCCGTCGACGCGCTCAGCTACCCGGGCATCAAGCTCCTCGCCTCGGCACACAGCCTCAACCTGGCCCCCATACCGGTCACGGCCACGGGACCGGACCTCGACGCGCTCGATCAGATGTGCCGCGCCCGGCCCGTCCGCGCGATCTACACGATCCCCACCGTGCACAACCCGCTCGGCTGGGTGCTCAACCGGGAGCAACGCGAGCATCTGGCCACCCTCGCCAGCTCACACAACTGCCTGATCATCGAAGACGGCACCTACGCCTTCCTCGAACCCTCGCCCCCACCACCGCTCCAGGCCCTCGCGCCCGAACGCACCTGCTACGTCGCCAGCCTGTCCAAGAACGTGGCACCCGGCCTGCGCTTCGGCTTCGCCGTCCTGCCCGACCGCCACCTGGAAGCAGCCACGAGCAGCCTCCGTGCCGCGGCCTGGGGAACACCAGGAGTCGTCACCGCACTCGCCACCAACTGGATCACCGACGGAACGGTCACCCGCCTGGAGAAAGACCGCCGCGAGGACGCAGCCGCCCGACAGGACATCGCCCGCGCCGCCCTCGCCGGCCTGGACATCACGGCACACCCGGTCTCTTACACCGTGTGGCTCGCTCTGCAGTCGCATCAGCGCCCCGATCACGCCGCTGCCGTACTCGCGGAGCAGGGGATCCTCGTGTCCACCGCGGACGCCTTCGCCACCGGACCCCACCGTCCCCGAGCACTCCGCCTGGCGTTGGCCACACCGTCCCGAGACGAGCTCGGGGCCGCATTGCGCAGCCTCAAGGACACGCTCGACGCCATTCCCCCATGACATGGTCCCGGGGCAGTAGCCCAGGGCTGGCTGCGCCTTTCTAACTCAACACGCAGCTGTCCTGCGACGGCTCGGACAGTGCGCTCGTCGGAACTCATGCCCTGGTAGGTCTCGATGGCCAGCGCTACGGCCCGGTCATACTCGGCGAGTTGGGCTCGGAGATCATCTGTCATGAGATGTGAGCTTATCGCTGGCCGGTGGCGGCACCCGCGCGCTGGCATTCGGACCCGCTCTGACCTCGCTCCCGCTGACAGGTCCCCAGCCTGGCGTCGCTGCCGCACTGACGGCGGCACGGGCGCGACGGCCCCGCCGACGCGCAACCGGCCGAGCGCGCAACTGGCCTCGGCTGCCGTGACGACGTCGTATCCCTCGTACCAACGTGGATCGCCGACAGGGGCGGGCGACATGCCCAGGGAAGGGGCGACTTCGGCCAGGGACCGGTAGTCGCCTCTGCGCCCCGGGGCCTGCCGCAGCCGGTAGGCCAGCACCGCGCTGTACGAGCCGTCGGCGCGGTGAGGCGAATGGCGTGCGGCCACAACAGGCTTGCGAACACGCGGTACACCGGGCGCCGCACGCGGGCCCACTGCTCCGGGTCGCTGTCGATCAGGTGCATCAGGTTCATCGCACGATGGTCGGCGCGCTCGGGTCCGCCGACACATGGGGAGTCGGGTATTGGAACTGCCCGAATACGCCGCGGGAATGCGAGGCCCGGCTGATCACCAGTTCCTCTGTGGTGGTACTTGTCGATGTTCGCGCGGCTGGCAGGACGTGATCGGTGTGGGTTTTCCCCGGACCATGCTCGGACCCGCGATTGTGGACTGAGTTGCCCCCCACTGCCGTCCGCCACCTGGAGCTGATCAGTGGCCACCGTGCGTGAGTTCCCTTCCGGGTGCCCCTTTGGGGGGATGAGCGATCCGACCAGGCCATCCCGCCTTGTCCGTCGGGCACGATGCGCTGTATGTGCAGGGGGACTTCATGGTTCCAGCGGTCGCTGTGGGCCGTCGGCCTGGTGTCGGCGTGCTCCGGTGTGGCCGGCTTGGTGTGGACGGCACGCAAGGTCATACGCGACGAGCTCAAGCTCGATGTGCTGACCGGAGTGTTCAGCCTTGGCCTGAGTGCCCTGGGGCTGATCGTGGGCGTGGCCGCGCTTGCGGTCTCCTGGCTCGGCTACCGGGCCGACCGGCATGAGCATGCGGCCCAGGTCCCGATCGGCGACATAGCGGACAGCTTGGCCTTGGCCGTACGGGGTCAGTGGGAGGCCGAAGCCCAGCTGCGGCGTGAACGACCCCTACCCGCTGCCCGTCTCCTGGCGCCCTGCCGAAAGCGACCTGGTGGAGCCCTGGCCGCTCCTGGTGGAGATGGCTGCCCGCCACGGTCGCCAGGACGACTGGGCTACGTGCCCGCAAGACCTGGCCGGTACCGACACCGACATCACCGACGTTTTCCTGGCTCGTGCCCCGGGGCGTCGCCTGCTCGTCCTGGGCGAACCCGGCGCCGGCAAGACCATGCTGCTCGTCGTCCTCCTGCTCGGCCTGCTCGACCGGCGCAGCCCAAGGGACCCGGTACCGGTCATCTTTCCCCTTGCCTCATGGAACCCCCGTCACCAGAGCCTGGACTCCTGGATGGCGGACCGGCTCACGGCCGACTACCCCGCCCTGCGCGGGCACATCGCCGAGCAGGGTCGATTGAACATGGCCCGGGTCCTGCTGGAACGGCGCATGATCCTTCCGATCCTGGACGGTCTCGACGAGATCGAGCCCTCCGCTCGCAGCACCGCGCTCGCCGCCATCAATACCGCCCTGCCACCGGGACGACCCGTGGTCCTCTCCTCGCGGCGCACCGAGTACGGTCAGGCGCTCAGCCCGGCCACCGGCGTTCCCCAACGGCTCAACGGCGCTGCGGGCATCGTCCTTGAGCCACTCACACTGCATACAGTCGCCCGCTACCTGCGCCGGGACGCCGGCGGCGAAGGCACCCCGACCGCTGCCCGCTGGGATGCGGTCCTCGAGCGCATGACCCACCGGTCCCCGCTCACCGCCGTGCTCGCCACACCACTGGCCCTCTTCCTGGCCCGCACCATCTACAATCCCCGCCCCGACGAAGTCGGCCCCCATCTTTCCGACCCCGCGGAACTGTGCAACACACGGCGCTTTCCCGACGAAACCGCCCTGCGCACCCACTTGTTCGACGCCTTCGTCCCCGCCGCCTACCGCCCGCACTCCCTCCACCCTTGTCCCTGGACGCTGGCTCGGGCCGAACACGTCCTGCGCAAGCTCGCCCAGCACCTGGAGAACCGACGGCACGGTGGGGTCGACATCGCCTGGTGGGAACTGCGCTACGCCCTCCCCGCCCCGTTGCTCACCTTGTTCACCGCATCCACGATCGGTCTGCTCGGGTTCGTGCTCTCGGCGGTGGGCTACACGGCCAGTGCCCTACTGAGGTATTACGGGTTCAGCGACGAATACTGCACGGGGCCCTGCATCAATCTGGCACGACCCTGGTTCACGGGCTTCACGATCTTTCCGGAATTCCTCGCCGCCGAACTGGCGCCAACTTCCACATTTGACGAGGTCTACCCCGGGGAGAGCTCCCAATGGCCGTTTCTGGCCTGGCCGTTCGGCCTGCCGGCTGCCGGGTTCCTCGTGATGCTCTGCTTTCTCGTTGATGGTGTGGCACGGCTGAGAAGCCGCTTCCTCCCGGCCCGGCGCCTGCGCCTGTCGTTCAACTCGCGCACCATGGTCCTGAGTCTGCTGTGTACGCTCACCACCTGGCTGCTGGTCACGCAGGACTTCGGGCGCCTGGCCGGTCTCTCCTGGGCCGCTGTTGCCTTGTCCATCTGCGCCATCATCACCGGGTTGACGGCGATTCCTGCCGATGCCCGCACAGCCGCTTCGCCCAAGGCCGTGTTCCGTGAAGACCGACGCAGTTGCGCGCAGTTGCTCCTTGCTCCTGTCCTTGGCGGCAGCCTCCTCTTCGCCCCGGGAATCATGCTCGGGCATATCGCGGCCAACGAACACTTCGTCCTGAACGGCTACTCCGTCTCTGTCGCGAGCGGTGTCGGATTCTGGGTGGGAACCGTCATTGGCCTGGCGCTCGCACTGAACCGGACCGCCTGGGGACGGTTCACCCTGATCCGCCTCCATCTGGTTCTGCGGTGGCGGCTGCCCTGGAATGTCATGGCGTTCCTCGACGACGCCCACCGGCATCGCGGTGTGCTGCGGCAAGCCGGATCGGTCTACCAATTCCGGCACGTCGACCTCCAGCGACACCTCGCATCCCCAACCGCAGCTCCACCGGCCAGACCGTCGGCGCCGCCCCCACCTCCTGTCGATCCGTCCCCGTGTCCAGGTACATGAGCGTCACGGGCGGGAACCGGGGATAACAGTGGCATGTAGCTGATGGAGTGACGCGGTGACGGCACACCATCGCGCGTACCGAGGGCGAATCTGATCTTTCAGGAGGAAGGACGAGAATGCTGCCGGAGGCAACGGCCGTGCTGGCCTCGGCAGGAGCACTGCGGTGGTGCAGGCCGCAAGCACAGACGCGTGGACAGGGGTTCGCCAGCGGGCGGCCCATTGGCTCGGCCGATGAAACCCACAGCGCGAGAGCATGGAGCGCCGTGGCTATACGGCACTCATGGCAGCCGCGACCGCGTCGACCGCCCAAACGTCCAACAGGTCGACGGCGGCCCTGGGATCGTTGCGGGCGATGCCCCGGAACATGCCGTGAAGCCCCCGCACAGCGCACAAGGGCAGCCACCAGCGGCCAGCCTCATCGTCGGCCCAA
>NZ_JAFFSU010000050.1 GCF_017948455.1 Streptomyces sp. GESEQ-4 | reverse complement strand
CCCCCCCCCCCCCCCCCCCCCCCCCCCCCCCCCCCCCCCCCCCCCCCCCCCCCCCCCCCCCCCCCCCCCCCCCCCCCCCCCCCCCCGCGCCCCCCCCCCCCCCCCCCCCCCCCCCCCCGCCCGCCCGCCCCCCCCCCCCCCCCGCCCCCCCCCCCCCCCCACCCCGCCCCCCCGCCGGGAGGCACCCCGCATCCCCCGAATGCGCCCCACGACCCGCGGGTCCAAGCTGAGAGAACAAGCCCCCTGAGCCACCCAGCCCCCCGAGCACCCCGACGGGGAGGACCCCATGACGACCGCCCACCACCCGCACCACCCCCACGACACCCCCGACCTGTTCGCCCTCTCCGACATCCTCGGCCCGGTCCTACGCCCCACGGACGACGGCTACGCCGACGAAGTCACCGGCTTCAACCTGTCCGCCCGCCACATCCCGGACGTGGTCGTCGGCGCCACCACCCCCGGCGACATAGTCGCCGCGATGCGCTGGGCCGCGGCCACAGACACCCCCGTAGCAGTCCAGGGCACCGGCCACGGCGCCAACTTCCCGATCGACAACGGCCTCTTGATCAACACGTCCCGCATGACGCACGTACAGATCAACCCGACCCAACGCACCGCAACCATCGCCGCGGGCGCGAAATGGCGCCACGTCCTGGACGCCGCCGCCCCCTACGGCCTCGCCGCCCTCAACGGCTCCTCCACAGACGCCGGCGTGATCGGCTACACCCTCGGCGGCGGCCTCCCGGTCCTCGGCCGCGCCTACGGATACGCCTCCGACCTGGTCCGCTCCTTCCACGTCGTCACCCCCGACGGCACCCTCCGCAAAACGGACGCGACCCACGAACCGGAA
The DNA here is from genome assembly GCF_017948455.1 of Streptomyces sp. GESEQ-4. GTDB lineage: Bacteria > Actinomycetota > Actinomycetes > Streptomycetales > Streptomycetaceae > Streptomyces. The sequence goes on along the minus strand of NZ_JAFFSU010000050.1, from coordinate 17,954 downwards.
CTGTTCTGGGCCCTGCGCGGCGGCAAGGGCAACGTAGGCGTCGTCACCTCACTGGTGACCGACCTGATCCCCCTGACCCGCATCCTCGGCGGCGGCATCTACTGCGCCGGCGACCACGCGGAACCCCTCCTCCGAGCCTGGGCCGACTGGACGACCACCGTCCCCACCCAGATGTGCTCGGCGTTCACGCTCCTCCGCCTCCCCCCGCTCCCGGCGATCCCCGAACCCCTGCGCGGCCGCTTCTGGGCCCGAGTGGCGATCGCCTGGACCGGCGACCCGGCCGACGGCCAACGCCTCCTCGACCCGGTCCGTTCCGCCGCCCCCGTCGTGTTCGACACGGTCGACGAAATGGACTACACCGACGTGGACTCGATCTACGCGGAACCCCAGGACCCGCTCCCCGCAAGGGAGTCGTGCGCCCTACTGGCCGACCTCACCCCTGAAGCCGTCGACACCCTGCTGGCACACGCAGGCCCAGCCGCACCCCCCGACTACCCCCTGCTGATAGTCGAACTCCGCCACATGGGAGGCGCGTTGGCCCGCACGACCGCCACAGAGGACGCGATCTGCGCCCGCGACGCAAGCCACCTACTGGAAACAGTCGCCGTAGTCCCCAACCCCGAAGCGGCCGAGGCCGTTGAAACAGCCACGACCGCCCTCAACACCGCCATGGCCCCCTACGGCACCGGCCGCTCCATGGTCAACATCCACGGCACCCCCGGCAACGAATCCGACCGAGCCCGAGCCTGGACCCCCGAGGTCTACAACCGCCTACGCCAAGACAAGGCCACCTACGACCCCAAAAACCTCCTACGCTACGGCCATACGGTGCCCGCAACGCCTACCTAAGCGGTCTCCGCGCCCCGAAGGGGCGCGGGGAACTGCGCGACCAGCCACAACGGGCCCGCAGACGATAGCCAGCCCATCGCGGAGCTACGTCGTACGCCTCCGCCGAGCGCCAGGCCGCCGCTCACTAGGCCGAGTCACCGCATCCCCCGCCTCCAACGCCGCAGCCCGCCGCCGCATCCCAAAGTCCGCCAACGCCTCAGCCAACTTGTGCACAGACGGCTCCGGAGCCATCACATCCACCCGAAGCCCATGCTCCTCAGCGGTCTTGGCCGTAGCAGGCCCGATACAAGCGATCACCGTCACGTTGTGCGGCTTCCCGGCAATACCGACCAGATTCCGCACCGTAGAAGAAGACGTGAACAGCACCGCATCGAACCCGCCCCCCTTGATCGCCTCCCGAGTCTCCGCAGGCGGCGGCGACGCCCGCACGGTCCGATAAGCCGTCACGTCGTCAACCTCCCACCCAAGCTCAATCAACCCCGCCACCAACGTCTCGGTAGCGATGTCGGCCCGCGGCAGAAACACCCGGTCAATGGGATCAAAAACGGGATCATACGGCGGCCAGTCCTCAAGCAACCCCGCCGCCGACTGCTCCCCACTCGGCACCAGATCCGGCTTCACACCAAACGCGACCAACGCCTTCGCGGTCTGCTCCCCCACCGCGGCAACCTTGATCCCCGCAAAGGCCCGCGCATCGAGCCCGTACTCCTCGAACTTCTCGCGCACGGCCTTGACCGCATTCACGGACGTAAAAGCGATCCACTCGTACCGCCCGGTCACCAGCCCCTTGACCGCCCGCTCCATCTGCTGAGGCGTCCGCGGCGGCTCGACGGCGATCGTCGGCACCTCGTGCGGCACGGCCCCGTACGACCGCAGTTGGTCGGAGAGCGACGCCGCCTGCTCCTTCGTACGCGGAACGAGCACCTTCCAGCCGAACAACGGCTTGGACTCGAACCACGACAGCTGCTCACGCTGAGCCGCGGCGGAACGCTCCCCGACCACGGCTATCACGGGCCGCGCGCCCTCGGGCGAGGGCAGCACCTTCGCCTGCTTCAGCGTCTGCGCGATGGTCCCCAGCGTGGCGGTCCACGTCCGCTGCCGAGTGGTCGTACCGGCGACCGTGACCGTCATCGGCGTATCGGGCTTACGCCCGGCGGACACCAGCTCACCCGCAGCCGCGGCCACGGTTTCCAGCGTCGTCGACACAACCACCGTGCCGTCCGACGCACCGACCTCCGTCCAGCACCGCTCCGACGCGGTCCGCGCATCCACGAACCGCACATCGGCGCCCTGCGCGTCCCGCAGCGGAACACCGGCGTACGCGGGCACCCCGACGGCGGCCGCGACACCCGGCACGACCTCGAACGGAACACCCGCGGCGGCGCAGGCGAGCATTTCCTCGGCGGCGTACGTATCCAGTCCCGGGTCCCCCGAGACCGCACGCACGACCCGCCTGCCGCCCCGCGCGGCCTCCATGACAAGATGTGCGGCATCCCGCACGGCGGGGGCGCCAGCGGTTGTTGACTGACCGTCAACAACCGTTAGTTGAGGCGTGCCTGTGCCCGGATGCGGGTCCGACGAAGGACCCGGATCCGTGTTCACGACGGCGACGCCCGATCTGGCATGAGCGCGTACGACGTCGAGCACCTCGTGCTCGGCGACGAGAACGTCCGCGTTCGCCAGCGCCTCGACGGCGCGCAGAGTCAGTAGTCCCGGATCTCCGGGTCCGGCACCAAGGAAGGTGACGTGCCCGTGTTCAGGACCGGCTGCGGGAAGAGTGGTGGGGCTCACTGTGCTCGCTCCCCCATCAGACCGGCCGCGCCCTGGGCAAGCATCTCGGCCGCGAGTTCACGGCCGAGCGCCATTGCTTGGTCGTACGTCTCGGGCACGGGACCGGTGGTGGACAACTGCACCATCCGCGAGCCGTCGGTCGTGCCGACGACGCCGCGCAGGCGCATTTCCTTGACAATCTGCCCGTCGGCCAGAAGGTCGGCCAGCGCACCCACAGGTGCGCTGCAACCGGCCTCCAGGGCGGCGAGCAGTGACCGCTCGGCGGTCACGGCGACCCGCGTGAACGGGTCGTCGAGCTCCGCGAGCGCGGCGATCAGGTCCGCGTTGTCCGCGGCACATTCGATCGCGAGTGCTCCCTGGCCGGGAGCGGGCAAAACTGTGTCGACCGAAAGAAAATCAGTCACTTCATCGATACGGCCGATCCGGCTGAGCCCGGCCGCGGCCAGCACCACCGCATCGAGCTCACCATCGCGCACATACCCCACGCGTGTATCCACGTTCCCGCGAATCGCAACCGTCTCGATATCCAGCCCATGGGTGCGGGCGTACGCGTTCAGCTGGGCCATCCGCCGCGGCGAACCCGTACCGATGCGCGCCCCGCGCGGCAGGTCGGTGAACTTCAGCGCGTCCCGAGCGACGATCACGTCCCGCGGGTCCTCACGCTCGGGGACGGCGGCCAGCGCCAGCTCGTCCGGCTGCCCGGTCGGCAGGTCCTTCAGCGAATGAACCGCGAAGTCGACCTCCCCCTTGAGCAGGGCCTCCCGCAGCGCCGTCACGAAGACACCCGTGCCGCCGATCTGCGCGAGCTGCTCACGGGAGACATCGCCGTACGTGGTGATCTCGACCAGCTCGACGGGCCGTCCGGTCACCTGGCTCACGGCCTGTGCCACTTGCCCGGACTGGGCCATGGCGAGTTTGCTTCGCCTGGTCCCCAGCCTCAGTGCCTTGTCCTCACTCATGCCGAGCCTCGGTCTTCCTTGCTGGTGCTGTCCTCGGCGCGCGAGACGGAGGCCACCGTCTCCTGGTCGAGGTCGAACAGGGTCCGCAGAGCATCCGCGTACCCGGCGCCGCCGGGTTCGGCCGCGAGCTGCTTGACCCGTACGGTCGGCGCGTGCAACAGCTTGTCGACGACGCGCCGCACGGTCTGTGTGATCTCCGCCCGGTACTTGTCGTCGAGGCCGGGCAGCCGGCCCTCCAGACGCGCGATCTCGCCGGCCACGACATCGGCGGCCATCGTCCGCAGCGCGACCACGGTCGGCGTGATGTGCGCCGCCCGCAGCGCCGCCCCGAATGCCGTCACCTCGTCGGAGACGATACGGCGGACCTGGTCGACGTCGGCCGCCATCGGAGCGTCCGCGGAGGCATCCGCCAGCGACTCGATGTCCACCAGCCGCACGCCGGCGAGCCGGTGCACGGCCGCGTCTATGTCGCGCGGCATCGCCAGGTCCAGCAGGAACAGCACCGGCTCGGGCCGCGGCACGACCGCCACCGGCTCGGGCCTGCGCCGCTCGGGGATCCGCCCGGCGGTGGCCGCGGTCGCGGCGAGCGCGGTGATCAGCTCGGCGTCGGCCTCGGCACGGCGGGCGGCTTCCCGGTGGTCGACCGTGCCGTTGTCCACCCAGGTGGCGTGCTGCTCCAGCGTGGCCGCGTCCATACCGGCCACGGCGGCCTCGCCCATGAGGGAGAACCCGGGCTGCACGGCGGCAAGATCAAGCGGACAGTTCTCGTCGCCGCCCGCCAAGCTGCGGGCAGTCGTGCCGCTTGGGGCGGCACGGGTGGGCGCAGGCGGCACCCCGTCAACGCCGGGCTGCGCAACGCCCCCCCGGCCCTCCAGCGCCCCCGCAATGGTCTCCGCCGCCAGCACCAGCCCCGTAGCCCCCGTGCACGACACGGCAACATCGGCACGTGTCAGCTCGTCCGGCACCGACTCCATCGGTACCGCGCGGGCCACCACCCCCGTGTCGTCCCCCTCGGCGAGGATCTCGGCGAGCCGCTCGGCACGGTCGTACGTACGGTTGGCGATCACGATCTCGGCGACCCCCGCACGCGCGAGCGTCGCCGCGGCCAGCGAGGACATCGAGCCCGCGCCGATCACCAGGGCCTTCTTGCCGCGGGCCCAGCCGTCGACCGGCTTGCCGACGGCCAGCTGCTCCAGGCCGAAGCTGACAAGCGACTGGCCCGCACGGTCGATGCCGGTCTCGGAGTGGGCGCGCTTGCCGACCCTGAGCGCCTGCTGGAACAGGTCGTTGAGCAGGCGGCCGGCGGTGTGCAGCTCCTGGGCCGTCGCGAGGGAGTCCTTGATCTGGCCGAGGATCTGGCCCTCGCCCACGACCATCGAGTCCAGCCCGCAGGCCACCGAGAAGAAGTGGTGGACGGCCCGGTCCTCGTAGTGCACGTACAGGTAAGGAGTGAGTTCCTCGAGGCCGACCCCGCTGTGCTGGGCGAGCAGCGTGGACAGCTCGGCGACGCCCGCGTGGAACTTGTCCACGTCCGCGTACAGCTCGATGCGGTTGCAGGTGGCCAGGACGGCGGCCTCGGTGGCCGGCTCGGCGGCGACGGTGTCCTGCAGCAGCTTGATCTGGGCGTCCGCGGACAGCGCGGCCCGCTCCAGGACGCTGACCGGAGCGCTGCGGTGACTCAGCCCGACGACGAGGAGACTCATGCCGGCATCACGGCGGGTACGTCCCCGTCCGGTCCCTTGTCGGCGGACTCGCCGCGCACGGCGGCGACCGCTCCGGCGTTCTCGGCCGCCGCGGCCTCCTCGCCGGCCTTGCGCTGCTCGTGGAAGGCGAGGATCTGCAGCTCGATGGAGAGGTCGACCTTGCGTACGTCGACGCCGTCCGGGACGGACAGCACGGTCGGCGCGAAGTTCAGGATGGAGGTGATACCGGCGGCGACGAGCCGGTCGCAGACCTGCTGGGCGACGCCGGGCGGGGTGGTGATGACCCCGATCGAGACGCCGTTGTCGGAGATGATCCGCTCTATGTCGTCGCTGTGCTGGACGGTGATCCCGGCGATCTGCTTTCCGGCCATCTCCGGATCGGCGTCGATGAGCGCGGCGACCCGGAAGCCACGGGAGGCGAACCCGCCGTAGTTGGCGAGGGCGGCGCCGAGGTTACCGATACCGACGATGACAACAGGCCAGTCCTGGGTCAGGCCGAGTTCGCGGGAGATCTGGTAGACGAGATACTCGACGTCGTAGCCGACACCACGGGTGCCGTACGAGCCCAGATACGAGAAGTCCTTCCGCAGCTTGGCGGAGTTGACCCCCGCCGCGGCCGCCAGCTCCTCGGAGGAGACCGTGGGGACCGAGCGCTCCGACAGTGCGGTCAGCGCGCGGAGGTACAGCGGAAGCCGGGCGACGGTGGCCTCGGGAATCCCTCGGCTACGGGTCGCCGGTCGGTGAGTTCGGCCAGTTGCCACGGTGCTCCTGCGGGTAGAGCGGGGCTGCAGGCGGTCACACGTCCCTGGACCGCCCCGTCGAAAGCAGGCTATGTCTTTGTGAACGCGTGCACAAAGATGGTGTCCGATTTGCCCGGCCAACGTGACCGGGGTCACGCGCCGCTCCTCACGGGCCGCCACGGGGGTCAAAACCGAACACTCTCCTCAACGATCCCCACCCCCGAGACCAGGTCGCCGTCGATCCTAAGCCAGTTTCCGGCCGACTTGGACTGGTCGGTCAGTGCTTGGCCAGAGCCTTGCGGAGCCGGTCCTCGTTCACGCGCCAGAACGTGTGCTGCTCCCCGTCGACCAGGACGACCGGAATCTGCTCCCAGTACTGGTCATGGAGTTGGGGGTCCTGGCTGATGTCCTTCTCCTCCCATGGAACACCCAGGTCCGCACAGACCTTCTCGACCACCACTTGTGCGTCATCACACAGATGGCAGCCGGGCTTGCGAATGAGAGTGACGAGCCGGGCACGGGCGGCGGGCCGCCGGAAGATGGGACTCATACGGCCATTCTCGCGCCCCGACGACCACGGTTTAACGGCACGGTCGCGGAGAGTTCACAGCCACCAAACCTCCCGACTCCGGAACCACCGAACAGACTGGCTATGCTCACGCCATGGCCGCTCTTGGATGGCTCACTCCCCGTAGGCGCTCCGCCACCGCCCGGAGCGTGTTGGCAGGCGAGGCGTCGGCGGAAGCCGCGCGCAAGTCCACGCAGGAGCAGGAACCGCCGCCGTCCGCCGAGAAGGACAAGGGAGAACCGGAGTTCCCCGTCCTCGGCGACGACAAGGCCGCCGCGTTCTTCGATCTCGACAACACCGTGATGCAGGGCGCCGCGCTCTTCCACTTCGGACGGGGCCTGCACAAGCGGAAGTTCTTCGAGACCCGCGATCTCGCGAAGTTCGCCTGGCAGCAGGCATGGTTCCGGCTGGCCGGCGTCGAGGACCCCGAGCACATGCAGGACGCCCGCGACTCCGCCCTGTCCATCGTCAAGGGCCACCGGGTGGCCGAGCTGATGACGATCGGCGAGGAGATCTACGACGAGTACCTGGCCGACCGCATCTGGCCCGGCACCCGCGCGCTCGCCCAAGCACACCTGGACGCGGGCCAGAAGGTGTGGCTGGTGACCGCGGCCCCGGTCGAGATCGCCACGGTGATCGCCCGCCGCCTGGGCTTCACGGGCGCACTGGGCACGGTCTCCGAGTCGGTGGACGGGGTCTACACAGGCAAGCTGGTCGGCGAACCCCTGCACGGCCCGGCAAAGGCGGAGGCGGTACGCGCCCTGGCCGCGGCGGAAGGCCTCGACCTCACCCGCTGCGCCGCCTACAGCGACTCCCACAACGACATCCCGATGCTCTCCCTCGTCGGCCACCCCTACGCCATCAACCCCGACACCAAGCTCCGCAAACACGCCCGCCAACTCGACTGGCGCCTCCGCGACTACCGCACCGGCCGCAAGGCCGCGAAGGTAGGCATCCCAGCAGCAGCCGGCGTAGGCGCGGTAGCAGGCGGCACAGCAGCAGCAATCGCCCTGAGCCGCCGCAGGCGATAGCTCCAGCTGCGCGACCCACCCCCGCCCAGCCACAACGCCGCGCAACGCCCGAACGCCGGGCAATCCAGTGGTCGTACCCCCACACCACCCCACCCAGTCCCGTTGGCTGCACACGGCCACAACACGCCCCGCTCCTGACCGGAACCCGACCACACACGATCAACAACCGGTCACTGTGCGGCACTTGATCGACCGTCAATCGGTTACAGAAGCGACGGAATCGATGATTTGAGCAACTGGGCGTAGCAATGCCTGCACGAAGCGTTATTCTCCTCAGACGCAATCCGGTACCCCTCCGTCGCTACGACGGGTGAACGGTCCCGCACTGCACGTGATGGAAGCTCTGCCTCTGGGAGTCCCGTGTACCCACACGTCGGGGTTGACGCCTCGGGCCTGGCTACGCTGCGCGCAACGGTCCTCGACCTGTTGCGCGGCTTCGTCCCCACCGCGTACGCCGTCCCCGCCCTCGCCGTAGCCACAGCGCCGGTCGGCCCGTGCTACGCGCTTGCCGACGGCACCGCCGCCGTCGGCAGACGAGGGCGTTCGGCCGGTGCCACCACCGCTCGCCGCCCGGCCGCGGACAGCGACAGCGCCCGCATGATGGACCTCGTCGAACGCGCGCAGGCCGGCGAGGCCGATGCCTTCGGGCGTCTCTACGACCAGTACAGCGACACTGTCTATCGGTACATCTACTACCGGGTGGGAGGTAAGGCGACCGCCGAGGACCTTACGAGCGAGACCTTTCTGCGGGCACTGAGAAGAATCGGCACCTTCACCTGGCAGGGACGGGACTTCGGGGCATGGCTCGTGACCATCGCCCGCAACCTCGTCGCCGATCACTTCAAGTCCAGCCGGTTCCGGCTGGAGGTGACCACCGGGGAGATGCTCGACGCCAATGAGGTCGAGCGCTCGCCCGAGGATTCGGTGCTCGAATCCCTCTCCAACGCCGCACTGCTCGATGCCGTGCGCCGACTCAATCCCCAGCAGCAGGAGTGCGTCACGCTCCGCTTCCTGCAGGGCCTCTCCGTCGCCGAGACCGCCCGCGTCATGGGCAAGAACGAGGGCGCGATCAAGACCCTCCAGTACCGTGCCGTCCGCACACTCGCCCGGCTCCTCCCGGACGACGTCCGCTGACCGCCCGTACACGCTCAGCCATCTCCAACTCACCTACAGTGACGTTCCGTTGACTCCACCGTCGGATCATCCATCGTCCGTAACCCAAGTGCCGGGCCGCTCGTTGTGCGGGATGCAGGCTCCCTGTGGTCACTCCCCGACCGTCTTCGATCACTCGATCGTGTGGATTCGGTCAGGGGGTGCAACCCTCAGGACCCCCTGGGGAGTCGACCGTCATGACGAGAGGAGGTGCCGCCAGTGATCGCGAACGTATCGGCGCACCGGCGGGCGAACGCCTTCGCCCAGGCCCTGGAGGAGTCCGACCGGGGCCCGGCGGCCGAGCAGTCAGAGGCACCACCGGCAGAGGCTGCTGCGGAACAGACCGAGCAAGGGCGCCTGTTGGCCCTCACGACCGGTCTCGGCGAGCTGCCCAAGCCGGTGATGGACCCCGAGGTCAAGGTCGTCCAGCGGGCCCAGCTGGTGGCCGCCATGGAGGCCATGCTCCAAGAGGGTTCCGTGGGTGGCGGGGCGACCGCGCCCGCGATGCCGGGGCAGCGGTCCCATCGAGGGCGCGGTACCCATCGGGCGAGCCCGCTGGGCAAGTTGCGGCCACGCACCCGGCTGGCCAAGGGGCTCACCGCCGGCGGGCTCAGCGTCGGAGTGGCCGCCGGGGCCTTCGGTGGCGTCGCCGCCGCGAGTTCCGAGGCGCTTCCCGGCGACTCGCTCTACGGGCTCAAGCGCGGCATAGAGGATTTCAAGCTCAACTACCTGGCCGACGGGGACGACGAGCGCGGCCGTTCCTACCTCGACCAGGCCTCGACCAGGCTCAGCGAGGCCCGGCGCCTGATGGAGCGCGACCGCAGCGGACAGCTCGACCACGAGTCGGTCGGCGCGATCCGCCGTGCCCTGTCCGGTATGACGCACGACGCCTCGGAGGGCCACCGCCTGCTGAGCGCGGCGTACGAGCGCGACCCGGCGTCCCTGGGCCCCATCCAGGCCCTCTCCACCTTCTCGAGTTCGCACCGCGACGCCTGGGGCGCGCTGCGCGAGCGGCTTCCCGTGCAACTGGGGGACGTCAGCGAGCAGGTGTCGTCGGTCTTCGACGCCATAGACGAAGAGGTCGCCCCGCTGCAGTCCCTGCTTCCGCAGCCTCCCACCCACGGGGGCGGCGGCGACGGTGAGCGGCAGGGCTCCGGATCTACGTCCACCGGCTCCTCCGGCGCCGATCGGTCCGCGCCGCCGAGCGCGGGCAGCGGCACATCGGACCGTGGCGGCGCAGGCGACACCAAGCCCAGCAAGCCGTCCGAATCCGACACCGAGAGCGACGGTCTCCTCGGCGGCAGCACCGGCGGCCTGCTCGACCCGCCGAAGAACACCGGCACCGCCACCCCGTCCGGCAGCAGCACCCCGAGCACCGAGCCGGACGTCACCCTTCCGCCGCTGCTCCCGGGCCTGCTGCCCGGTCTCGGCATCGAAGGCGAGGACGTCGAGTAGGGGTCACGGCAGTAGTACGACGACGGGGGCGCCCTTCTCACAAGGGGCGCCCCCGTCGTCGTACAAACGTTTCCTCGGCCAGAAGAAGACCGTCAGAAGAAGACTGAGCGGCGCTGCACCAGCAGTTTGTAGAGGGTGTGCTGGATCTGTTCCCTGACCTGGTCGGTCAGGTTGAACATCAGCATGGGGTCCTCCGCCGCCTCCGGAGGATAGCCGTCCGTGAGGATCGGCTCGCCGAACTGGATCGTCCACTTCGTCGGCAGCGGGACCGCGCCCAGCGGGCCGAGCCACGGGAAGGTCGGCGTCAGCGGGAAGTACGGGAAGCCGAGCACCCGGGCCAGGGTCTTGGCGTTGCCGATCATCGGGTAGATCTCCTCGGCCCCGACGATCGAGCACGGGATGATCGGGGTGCCCTGGCGCAGTGCCGTGGAGACGAAGCCGCCGCGGCCGAAGCGCTGGAGCTTGTAACGCTCGCTGAAGGGCTTGCCGATGCCCTTGAAGCCCTCCGGCATCACACCGACCAGTTCGCCCTGGGCCAGCAGCCGTTCGGCGTCCTCGGCGCAGGCCAGGGTGTGGCCGAGCTTGCGGGCCAGTTCGTTGATCACCGGCAGCACGAAGACCAGATCGGCCGCCAGGAGGCGCAGGTGACGGCCGGCCGGGTGGTGGTCGTGCACGGCGACCTGCATCATCAGGCCGTCCATCGGGACCGTGCCGGAGTGGTTGGCGACGATCAGGGCGCCGCCGTCCGTGGGGATGTTCTCGACGCCCTTCACCTCGACCCGGAAGTACTTCTCGTACACCGGGCGCAGCAGGGACATCAGGACATGGTCGGTGAGTTCCTCGTCGTAGCCGAAGTCGTCGACCTCGTAGTCCCCCGTCAGCCGGCGGCGCAGGAAGGCCAGGCCGCCCGCGATGCGCCGCTCCAGGCCGCCGTCGTCCTTGGGCCGCTGCGGCGGCTGTTCCTCACGCGTCACAGGGACATCATCCTGCTCGAGCGCCCGCCCGGGCAGGGGCTGGACCTCACGGACCAGTGCGGATTCACCGCTCTTGCGCCGGCTCCCCGAACTGGTCCGGCGCCGCGGCGGCCGCTGTACGGCGCTCCCGCGGGACCGGTCGTCGTCGAACGGAATGACCTTGGCGTCCGCCATCGTTGATGCGCTCCTCAGTTGGCGCTCTGCGTCGGGGGGTGGCCGCTGCCCGGGAAGGGCAGCGCGGCGATCCGGTCGACAGCCCCCGCGAGGGCCTCCGGGGGCAGGAGTCCGGGACCGTGACTGCGCGCGAACTCCGCGAAGGTCTCGGCGGTCGTGTACTTCGGCTTGAATCCGAGCGTCTCCCGCATCTGGTCCGTCGCCACGACCCGGCCGTGGGTCAGCAGCCGGATCTGCTCGGGCGAGAAGTCCGTCATCCCCAGCGTACGCACCGCGGAGCCCGCCCACGTGACGGCGGGCAGCAGCAGCGGCAGAGTGGGCCGCCCGAGCCGCCTGGAGCACTGGGAGAGCAGCAGGACGCCGTCGCCGGCGATGTTGAAGGTGCCGCTGTTGAGGGTGCCGCGCTCCGGCTCGTGCGAGGCGATCCGCAGGACGTCGATCACGTCGTCCTCGTGCACGAACTGCAGCCGGGGGTCGTAGCCGAACACGGTCGGCAGGATCGGCAGCGAGAAGTACGAGGCGAGCGGGGTGTCGGCGGTGGGGCCGAGGATGTTGGCGAACCGCAGCACACACACGGCGACGTCCGGCCGCCGGCGCGCGAAGCCCCGTACATACCCCTCGACCTCGACGGTGTCCTTCGCGAAGCCGCCGCTGGGCAGGGACTTCGGCGGGGTCGTCTCGGTGAAGACGGCAGGATCGCGCGGCGCGGACCCGTACACATTCGTACTGGACTTCACGACGAGCCGTTTGACGCTGGGCGACTTCTGACAGGCACCCAGCAGCTGCATCGTCCCGATGACGTTGGTCTCCTTGACCGTCGTCCGGCTGCCGCTGCCGAGCGCGGTGGCCGTCACATCCATGTGGACGACCGTGTCGGCGGCCGTCTCGGCGAGAACGCGCGCGATGGTCGGCTGCCGGATGTCGGCCTGGATGAAGTCGGCGCCGCCCAGATGATGCGCGGGCGGGACCGCGTCCACGGCGATCACCCGGTCCACCTGTGGGTCACGCTGGATCCGTCGTACGAACCGGCCCCCCAGCTGACGGGCCACTCCGGTCACGAGCACGACCTTCCCCAAGATCAGCGCCTTCCTTCCAGGAATCGTCCTGCCCCGACACACCGCTGCTCGTTACCCTGCCGTGTTCCCCGTGTCTCGCCAACTTAGCGGCTCGATGTTGCGCTGTGATGACCACCCAATGCACGAAGTGACGGCATCCACAGACGTACGAACAGACCAAGCCATGTGAAACACAGGCGTACGTACGGCACACCTGGTCCGGTGGAGACACACGTGGCCCCCCACCGGGTGCGGTGGGGGGCCACGGTCACGCTCTCGCGACGTCTTCTGCGCCGTCCGTAGTCCTCGTCCTCGCGGACGGGCGGACTACTTCTTGTTGCGACGCTGAACGCGCGTGCGCTTGAGCAGCTTGCGGTGCTTCTTCTTAGCCATCCGCTTGCGCCGCTTCTTGATAACAGAGCCCACGACTACCCTCGCTCACTTCTCATCACTCGGCGTTTGGGCGCCATGGGCCCATACGACCTACGAGGGGCTAGCCTACCCGTCCGAGCGCTGAGGTCGTAATCGAGGGGCCCGGGCAGATCCAATGGTGCCCTGAGGATCTCCCCGGACCACCGTCGTCAGGCGGTTTCCACCCCCACGTAGCTCTCGCGGAGGTACTCGTGAACCGCGTTCTCGGGGACGCGGAAGGACCGCCCCACCCGGATCGCAGGCAGATGACCACTGTGCACCAGTCGGTACACGGTCATCTTCGACACTCGCATCACCGAGGCGACTTCCGCCACGGTAAGGAACTGAACCTCGCTCAGAGGCCTCTGCTCAGCAGCCATGACACACCTGAACCTTCCGCACTCGACCGACGGCCACCGGCTTCCCCTTCCGGTGACTCTTCGTCGCTGCGTGCTCACTCCCCAATGTAGGGGCGGGTGATGCGAGTGGGGAAGAGGTGCACCCATCGGCGGCCTACTGTGACAGACACGCTCGATTGAGTACGTAGCGGGTAAGCGGCAGGTAGTAATCAGACCGCACAGCGTCATCAAGTGGAACGGCGACGGACACGGACCCCTCGGCCTCCCCCACGAAGAGCGCGGGGTCATCGGTATCCGCAAGACCAATGGCCTCAAACCCCAGCTGACCTGCTCCGCAGACCCACCCGTGATCCCCGATCACCAACTCGGGCAACGGCCCGCCGGCCTCGGCCGCCGCCGCCAGCGCGGTACGAACCGGGAGTGGTGAGTGCGTGTGTGCGCCGGTCTCACAACCGGAGCGGAAGGCATCCGGTTCTCGCATCAGCGCGACTCCTCGTACGTAGTCAAGGTTGTACGTGCGTAGACCGAACCGGGTCGTTATGTCGACACAGCGACCCTGCGCCGGTGTGAGTACGGCACATCCCGCCGCCGACAAAGCGTCTGCCAAGGCCGCGTAGAACCCGAGCAGACGGTGCGGATGTCCGGTACCGAACAACACAGGCGCGCCACGCTCCGCGACGGCCCCGACCCGATCGGCGAAGGCGTCAAGCGCGTCCAAAGTCAGCTCCGGATCGATCACATCAGGCCCGGCCACACACCCCAAATCAGCTGAAACCCCACACTTCTCCGCCATCAACCCGACCAACTCCCGCACCCCCCAAGCCCACTCAGGATCAATCCCGATCAAAACCCGAGGATCCCGAGCCGCAAACAACCGATAACTCCGCAGACTCTCCTCCCGAGAAGTAGCCACCACCCCAGCCAACCGAGCAGCCAACAGATGCGCACGCAGTGCACCGGTACTCAACACGGGTGCGATGGTGACGGACGCGTGTGATGGCCGTCAGCGGAACAGAGGAAGACCGCACAGTTGGCGTAGCGCGGCCCATCCCAGCGCCACCTGCCCCACAATGCCCACCCACCACCCAAAGCCGAGCCCACCTCAGCCACACCCAGCCATCCAGCGCTAGAGGACGAGACCGCCACAGCCCCACCCAGCCCCTCCGACGCACGAGGACGAGACCACCACAGCCACACCCGCCCCCGCCGACGACGAGCCCCCTCAACCACCCCGGTCCGTCCGGCGACGACGAGCCACTCAGCCCCCCAGCCCCTCCGCCGACGTCGAGCCACTCAGCCCCCAGCCCGTCCGGCGTTTCAGGACGAGACCGCAGGCCGATGGGGTGCAGGGGCGAAGCCCCGCAGGGGGTCCAGGGGCGAAGCCCGGCCGGGGTGCAGGGGCGAAGCCCCGCGGGGGGTCCAGGGGCGAAGCCCGGCCGGGGTGCAGGGGCGAAGCCCCGCGGGGGGTCCAGGGGCGAAGCCCGGCCGGGGTGCAGGGGCGAAGCCCCGCGGGGGGTTCAGGGGGCGGAGCCCCCTGGCGGGGTTGAAGGGGCGGAGCCCCTTCAGGATGGGACGGGTAGGAGCGGCGGGGGCGAAACCCCTACGGCAACAACCCCCGCAACGGAAACACAGCCCTCCGCGTAGCCAACACCGCCTGATCCAACCGATCCGCAGGGTCGTACCCCGCCTCCCACGCAGCAAAGCCCACAGGCCACCGCCCATCAGTCATCCGCACCGGCCCCAACTGCCGCGTACGAGCAAACACCTCCCGCCGCCACCCCTCAGGAATCACCGCCTCAGGCTCCACCGCCCGCCCAGCCGCAATCCCCACCAGATGCGTCCACGACCGCGGCACCACATCCACCACCGCGTACCCACCCCCACCCAACGCGACCCACTTCCCCCCGGCGTACTCATGCGCCAACTCATGACAAGCAACCTGCACCGCCCGCTGCGCATCCAGCGAAACCGCCAAATGAGCCAACGGATCCTCGAAATGCGTATCGGCCCCATGCTGAGTCACCAGCACATCCGGCCGAAAGTCCGCAATCAACTCCGGCACCACCGCATGAAACGCCCGCAACCACCCCGCATCCCCGGTCCCCGCCGGCAACGCCACATTCACCGCCGACCCCTCAGCGACCCCCTCCGCCCCCGTCTCCTCAGCCCACCCGGTCTGCGGAAACAAGGTCCGAGGATGCTCATGCAGCGAAATCGTCAAAACCCGCGGATCCTCCCAGAACGCCGCCTGCACCCCATCCCCGTGATGCACATCGACATCCACATACGCGACCCGCTCAGCCCCCAGCTCCAGCAACCGCGCAATAGCCAGCGACGCGTCGTTGTAAATGCAGAACCCCGACGCACCCCCCGGCATCGCATGATGCAACCCACCCGCGAAGTTCACCGCATGCAGCACATCCCCACGCCACACAGCCTCCGCCGCCCCCACCGACTGCCCGGCGATCAACGCGGACGCCTCATGCATCCCGGCGAACGCCGGATCATCGATCGTCCCGATCCCGTACGACCCGTCCGCCGCCCCGGGATCCTCCGACGCCGCCTTCACCGCGGCGATGTAATCCTCCCGATGGACCAGCCGCAACGTCGACTCCCCGGCAGGCTTCGCCGCCACGACCTCCACATCCCGGTCGAGCCCGAACGCACCCACCAGCCCCCGGGTCAGCGCAAGCCGAACCGGATCCATCGGATGCTCCGGACCGAAGTCATAGCCCGTTACTGCCTCGTCCCACATCAGCTGTGCGCGGCCGCTCATGCCCGCCACCGTATCGGTCCGGTTGACCCTCGAACGACCGGGCGTACACCAACGTCACCAGCACCAACACCATCGGCACAAGCATCGCCCCGCGATAGCTCCAGGCATCCCCCAACGCCCCCACCAACGGCGAACCGATCAAGAACCCCACATAGTTGAAAACATTCAGCCGAGCGACGGCCGCATCCGAAGCCCCGGGAAACAACCGCCCGGCCGCCGCAAAGGTCTGCGGCACCAGCACACACAACCCCAGCCCCAACAAGGTGAACCCGAGCATCCCCACCCAAGCCCCAGGCGCGACAGCCACCACAGCAAACCCCACAGCAGCCACCACCGCCCCACCCCGCACGACCACCACGGCCCCGAACCGCCGCACCCCGAAGTCCCCGAGGGCCCGCCCCACCAGAGTCGTCACCATGTAGACGTTGTACGGAACGGTGGCCAGCTCCTCCGAACTCCCCAGCACATCCTCCAGATACTTCGCGCTCCAGTTGGAGACGGTCGAGTCCCCGATGTAAGCGATGGTCATCACCAGACACAGCGGCAACAGCACCTTGAAGCCGACGGCGCCACCCCCACCCCCCTCGACGTCCGCCCCTTTCCCCTCCGCCACCCCGTCGACGTACCACCGACTCCCCACCAGCGCCGCCGGCAGAAGCACCACCACAACCGGCAGATACGACACGAACAGCGCCAGATCCCAGTGCGCCCCAACCCACGCGAGCGAGGCCCCGAGAATCCCGCCCAGGCTGAACGCGGCATGGAAGCTGAGCATGATGCTGCGCCCGTACGACCGCTGCAGACTCACCCCGAGCATGTTCATCGACGCGTCCAGCGCCCCCACGGCGAGCCCGAACGCGGCCAGCGCGATGCCCAGTTCGACCGTCCGCTCCCCGGCCCCGACCCCGAGCAGCGCCAGGAGCACCACAGGCTGGGACCACCGCAACACCACACTGGGCCGTATGCGCTTCACCAGCCGCTCGGTCGTGACACTCCCCACCCCGGCGAGAATCGGCACCGCCGCCAGGAAGGCAGGCAGCAGCGCGTCGGAGACGCCGTACCGGTCCTGGATGGCAGGGATGCGCGTCACGAGCAGCGCAAAGGCAACACCCTGAACGAAGAAGCCGAACGCCAACGAGGCCCTACCGCGCCGCAGCACATCAGTCATGGCGGCGAGCGTAGGGCCCAAGCGTACCGCTGGGTATATCAAGCCAAAGATGAATTTCCCTCAAGTTTGCCGGAGGCGGCGTCGGCGGCGAGCAGTCCGGCCAACTCCCCCATCCCGGCGAACACGTGAGTCGCCCCCGACAGCCTCGCCACAGGAGTCATGGCGGTGAACCCATACACGTCCATCCCAGCCGCAACCGCCGCCTCCACCCCCAACGGACTGTCCTCCACCACCACACACCGCTCCGGCACGACCCCCATCCGCTCGGCCGCGTACAGAAACAGATCAGGCGCCGGCTTCCCCCGCCCTACGTCCTCCGAACTGAAGATCCGCCCGTCATCGAACCACCGGTCCAACCGGGTCGCCCGATGCCCCACCCGAATCCGCTCATGACTCCCCGACGAAGCCACGCAGTACGGCACCCCGTCCCCCGCAAGCTTCTCGAGCACCCCCACGGCCCCGTCCACCGGCTTCAACTCCCGCTCGAACGCCGCGAACACCCGAGCATGAAACACATCATCAAAGTCCGCCGGCAACCGCCGCCCGGTCCGCTCCTCCACCAGATCGTGTACGCGGTGCATGGCGGCGCCCATGTAGTCGCGAAGGGAGTCCTCGTACGAGGTCGGATGCCCGAGCTCGGTGAGATAAGCGGCCAGCAGCCTGTTGGAGATGGGCTCGCTGTCGACGAGCACTCCATCGTTGTCGAAGATCACGAGGTCATAGCGCATGCCTACGAGCCTAAACCGACCCCAAACGCAGAAAACCCCCGTACCGGTTATCGGTACGGGA
>NZ_JAFFSU010000005.1 GCF_017948455.1 Streptomyces sp. GESEQ-4 | reverse complement strand
GCCCCCCCCCCCCGGGCGCCCCCCAACCCCCCGCCCCACCCCCACCAAAGCGGCCGCCCCCCACCCCCCCCCCCCCCCCCCCCCCCCCCCCCCCCCCGCCGCCCCCCCCCCCCCCCCCCCCCACCCCCGCCACAACCGCCCCGACGGACGCGACGCCGAATCCGGTCCACCCCGCGACCGTATGGCCCTCGTCATACTGTGCGCTCACGTACCTGCCTCCTTCTTGGGCAGCGGACGTCCGCTGTGTGGGCGAGGATGGATCCCCATGAAATATCCCTCACCCCGTAAGAAATTTAGCACCTAAACCTCTCACGTACTAAGGAAACAGGGAACCGCGATGTCAGCCAAGCCGCGCCCGACCGCCACCCCGGCCCAGGCCCTGTCAGCGATGGACTCCCTGATCGCCACCCACCTGCTGGGGCAGCAGGAAATGGCCCAGCGGCTGGGCCTGAACGTCACCGACCTCCTCTGCTTCGCCTGCGTCCTCAAGGCCGGCGACGACCTCCTCACCGCGGGCGACCTCGCAGAACACGCCCACGTCACCACCGGCGCCGCCACCGGCATCATCAACCGCCTGGAACGTGCCGGCTTCATCACCCGCCGCCCCGACCCCACCGACCGCCGCCGCGTCCGCCTGGCCGCGGTCCCCGCCGCCGTCACCCGCGTCGAGGCCCTCTACGGCCCCTACTACGCCCGCCTCCACACCCTCTTCGCCGACTACTCCGCCGCCGAAATCGCCGTACTGAACGACTGGTTCACCCGCACGACGGGTCTGGCGCTGGAGTACATCGAGGAGCTGCGCGAACTCCACAGCTCACAACCGCCCCAACGCCCGCGGTCATGACCGGCGGCATCGCACGGTTTCACGGCTCGCGCGGAATGACCTGACGAGGGCAGGCGTCGTACGGCGGACCGGACCCCGTTGGTAGGGCTGGCTGCACCCTCAATACGGGTGGCCGCGTCCTCGTTTCGCGGAGCCGGTGACGGGATCGTTGACCCAGCTGATCACCGAGTCTCAACGGTCCCTGCCCGGAAGGAACTTCCCCATGAAGTCGCTGCGTTCGCCGAACCAGGAGATGGCGTACGAGCCGAGCGCCGCGAAGCTGGGGCCGACCGGCGGGAAGGACGGCGCAATCCGCACCGCGGGCGCCCCCGGCCCGTTCGCATCCTTCGTCCGTTTCGTGGTGTGCGGAGGCGGCGTCGGCGTCCTTTCCAGCGCGGCGGTGCCGCTGACGGCAACACTCATGCCCTGGACACTGGCCAACGCGCTCATCACGGTCGCCTCAACACTCCTCTGCACCGAACTCCACGCCCTGTTCACCTTCGGCACCGGACACCGCGCCGGCCTGCGCCGCCACCTGCAGTCGGCAGGCTCAGCCACGGCCGCGTACGCGGTGACCTCCACCGCGATACTCACCCTCCACACGGTCCAGCCCTCGCCGACGCTGCTCCGGGAACAGACCGTCTACCTGACCGCAGCCGGCCTCGCCGGAATCGGCCGCTTCCTGGTGCTGCGCCTGTTCGTCTTCAACCCCGCCCGGAAGAACCCGAGTCCGGCCCAGCACGCCGTACCAAACACGAGCCGACGTACCGCCCCACTGCCTTACTGCACAGCAGCCTGATCCCGGAACCGTCGTGACTGCCTCTGTGTGGCCTGAGAGATCCCTCAGGCCGCCATCAGCGCCGCCAGGGCGCGGTCCATTGCGGCGTTGAACTCTTCCGGCGTCAGCGGCAGACGGGACTTGACGTCCCGACTCCACTGGTCGGCGAGGACCTCGGCGGAGCCCGCCTCGACACCGTCGAGTGCCGCATCGGCCAGGTCCGACGGAGCGATCTTGTCCACGGGCATGCCCGCCGCCATGTCGGTGTCGGCCAGGCCGAGGTGTACCGCTGTGACGAGCGTGCCCTGCTCGGCGAGCTCCAGGCGGACGCCGTTGGTCATGGCCCAGGCGGCGGCCTTGGTCAGGTGGTAGGCATTGGCGCCCTTGACCCCGAACCACGACATGGCGGAGAGGACGTTGACGATCGCGCCCCCGCCGTTCCCGGCGAGCGTCGGCGCGAACTCCCGGATCATTCCCAGGTGGCCGAACATGTTGGTCTCCAGCTCGTGCCGCACCGCGTCCAGCGAACCGGTCACCAGGTCGGCCCCCGTACTGATTCCCGCGTTGTTGATGAGGAGCGAGACGTCCGGGGCGGCCTCGGCGGCCGCCCTCACGGATGCGGGATCGGCGATGTCGAGGAGCAGCACCTCGACCCCGGGCAGGTCCACGGTCTCCGGTCGGCGGGCCGTCGCGTAGACCTTACGGGCGCCCCGTTCGAGCAGGCGCTGGGCGAAGGCGCGGCCCAGGCCGCGGTTGGCCCCCGTGACAAGGGCGACGGAGTTGTTGATATCCATGGCCGGTACGCTAAAACCTGACGCTGGCGTCAGAGGCAAGTGCTGATCGTCAGGGCTGGGATGAGAGGAATCACGGTGACTGCCACAGAGACCGCAGCCGAGCGGTTGATCCGCATCGGCGAGGTGGCACGAGGTGCCGGCGTCTCCGTGCGCGCCGTGCGCTACTACGAGCAGCAAGGGCTGCTCATCGCGGAGCGCAGCCCGTCCGGCCAGCGCCTGTACCGGCAGGACGCCATCGCCCGGGTCCGCTTCTTCCAGCAGATGTACGCCGCCGGCCTCACCAGCCGAGGGATCAGCGAACTCATGCCGTGCTGGGAAGCCGGGCACACCGACGCCGCGCAACGAGCCATGCTGCGAGCCGAGCGCGAGCGCATCCAGGCCAAGATCGACGACTTGCAGGCCACCCTGGACCACCTCGACAAGGTCATCGCGATCACGGACACGCACCCATAGGCTCGGTCGGCCAGACGTCTCCTCAGCAATCTGACCTCGCTGTCCTGGCTGGGGCGATGAGGAGTCGTTGAGGGGAACTGCTGTCGGGCGGCCGACGCGATTTTCGGTCCTCGGGGTCACGAGGCACCGAGGGTGCTCCCGGCAGTCTCGGGAACGAGTCGGCTCGTGAAACCACCGGACGCGAGCCGCTCGTACGCGCGGATCACCTCGTCGGGCACTTCCTGTACGACCATGAAGCCCTGTGCGGGGTAGATCAGCAGCCGTTGCAGTGACCCGACAAGCATGTCGATGACAAGGCGTGCGTCCTGGATCGAGTCGACGTATTCGGTGAGCGTCATGGAAGTGGACGCGCTCACGAATTCGACTTCCGGCCACATCTTCCGAGCGGTGGCATAGGCCCGCCGTTCCTCGTACGGCTTACTGACGAGAAGCACGGACGACACGCTGATGCCGCGCTCTTCGAGGAACCCGCGAGAGAGCGTGATGTTCTGGCCGGTGTTGCGGGCCCGCGGCTCGACGACGATGGCGTCCGCCGGTACGCCCAGCTCAACGGCGCGGTCTCGGTAGTGCTCGGCTTCCCCGCGCGGCATACGGTCCTGGGTGGTCCGGCTG
This sequence comes from Streptomyces sp. GESEQ-4, assembly GCF_017948455.1. Classification (GTDB taxonomy): domain Bacteria; phylum Actinomycetota; class Actinomycetes; order Streptomycetales; family Streptomycetaceae; genus Streptomyces. The sequence continues at coordinate 382,815 of NZ_JAFFSU010000005.1, read as the reverse complement.
GTCGCTCCCGTGAAGACGATCAGCGGCATCATGCCGCGCCGGTACAGGTCGACCGTGGTGTCTGCGACGCCCAGATCGTGACTGCCGAGACCGATACCGACCGAGCAGGGGCGCGGCTCGTGGTGCATCTGCTGGTAGTCCCACAAGAGTTGGGTGTCCTCCCAGTCCCGTACCGAGATCACGCTGGACTCTCCTTGCCCTTGCTGCCGTCGTTGGCGGAGTCGGGCACCTTGAAGTCGTACTCCCACACAAAGCATGAGGCCGCATGGATGCCCACTGCGAACTCAACCACCGTGCCGTCCGCCCTGTACGTGGTCCGGTGGAGTTCGACCACGGGTTCGCCGGGCGGGAGTTGGAGAAGCTGCACCTCGTCTCCGGTCGGAACCCTGGCGAACAGGCCCTCCTGACGGGCCGATCTTCACCACGCCGACGGGGACGACGCGCTGAATCTCCATGACCCCGACGAGGAACAGGAGGAGACGAGTCGCGTGACTGAGGGCGGCTTTCCAGCCGCGCTGATGTCACCCGCTGATGTCAAAGGCCCCGCCGGGCGAACCGGCGGGGCCTTTGACCTGTGTGCACTCGGCAGGATTCGAACCTGCAACCTTCTGATCCGTAGTCAGATGCTCTATCCGTTAAGCTACGAGTGCTTGTGTTCTCTTGTTTTTGTCGCCGTTTTGGGCCCTGCTGGGCCGCTCGCGGCGACAGGAAGAACATTACATGACTGCCGCCGCCATGTGAAATCCGTTTGCTGTAGCCCTTGTGACCTGCGGAAACGGGGTTCAGGGGGCCGGGACGGGCGAAGCCCCGGTCGGGGGGACCGGGGCTTCGGTGATCTTGCGCGGAGGCGGAGGGATTTGAACCCTCGATGGGCTTTAAGGCCCAAACCGCATTAGCAGTGCGGCGCCATAGACCGGACTAGGCGACGCCTCCCGCACAGCCGCTCGCGCGAGCGCGAGTGGTGCGTGCAGATGATGACACAGTCGAGCGTGGTGTCACCAATCGCCCCCCACGGTACTAGGCAGGCAGGCCGCAGGGCAAAGGGCTTGAGGTGCGGCGGGGCGGAGCGCAACCGTGGGGGCCGTACGGCGTTGGTCAGGTCATGTTGCAGGTCAACCGGGCCACCCGGATTCTCCTTACCGCCGTCGCTTCCGTCGCCGCGGCCGGTCTGCCGACGGCGCCGTCGTCCGCCGCCGGCCATGTCGAGGCCGCTCCTCCGCCCGTCCGCGACGAGGACCGGAGCGGCGATCACCTGACCGTCACCGTGCGGCACGCGGGCGGTGATGCGGACGGGACGTATGAGCTGTACTGCCGTCCCGTCGGTGGCAGCCACCCCGACGCGAGCGGCGCGTGTGCGGCCGTGGATCGGAGTACGCGGTGGGGGCGGGAGACCTTCGCTCCCGTGCCCGACGGCACCATCTGCACGATGCAGTACGGCGGCGACGCGACCGCCCATGTCACCGGGACGTGGGGCGGGCGGCCCGTCGACGCGACGTACAGCCGCCGTGACGGGTGCCAGATCGCCCGGTGGGACCGGCTCGTGCCGCTCTTGCCCGATCTCGCTCGGTCGTCCTGAGGTCGCGTCTTGAGGTCGCGTCCCGACGTCGTCTTGAGTCGGCGGCGCCTCCACGCCGCCCCATAGACATCGGCGTGACGTCAACTCGTGAGCGCCTCAAGGCCTGCCTCATAGGCACCTCATTACGGAATCAGAAGTGCCGTAAAGGTCCCGCGAAGGTCTCGCGACGTGAGGGTGGGGCGAAAACGCAGGGTGACGCGTTCTGGGTCGTCTGCCGCGTCACGTCGTCGTCACTTCGTCGTGCGACCTCCCTCTCATCCGGCGTCGCGAGCGCAACCGCAGCCCTTAGACTCCCTCGCGTGACACACCGCGGGCGGGTTGGCAAGATGGCCGGAGCGGTGGGCAAGGTGCGGTAACAGGGAGGAAGCGTCTCGTGAGCAGCAGGCCATCCCGAGGCGCTGCTCGCCTCGCAGCCATACTGGACGCGCTTCCCGACGCGTTGGTGCTGGTCAACGCCAATGGGACCGTCGTAAATGCCAATACCATCGCGCTCGAGGCGTTCGAAACGCCGGGGACCGCTCTCGTCGGGCGGGGGCTGCTCGACCTGCTGCCGGAGTTTGACTCCAAGCTCATTCCTGGGTCCATGCGGCGGCCCGATCACATGGACCCGCGCGGGCGGACCAAGCCGACGCGGATGATCGCCCGCCGGACGGACGGCACCGAGTTCCCGGTCGAGGTCACCAGCGCGAACCTGGAGAACGGGCAGCAGGCCTACGACGGCTACGGCTACACCTCCGACGAGTTGCTGATGCTCGTCGTACGGGATCTGTCGGGGACTGTCGACACCGAGGCCGAGCTGGCTCGGTCCCAGCGGCAGACCGAGATGATTCTGCGGGCCGCGTCCGAGGGTGTGGTGGGGACGGACACCGACGGGCGGATCGTGCTCGTCAATCCGGCGGCCGCTCAGATACTGGGTTATCGGGCCAGTGATCTCGGCGGACGCGAGCTGCACGACCTCATGCTGCACTCGCGCGCCGACGGCACGCCGTTCCCGTACGCGGAGTCCCCGCTCGCCGACACCCTGCGCTCCGGGCGCAAGCACCGGGTGCGCGGGCAGGTGTTGTGGTCGAAGAAGGGTGAGAAGGTCCCGGTCGACCTGACGACCGCGCCGGTGCGCGACGGCGACCAGCTCGTCGGTGCCGTGCTGACCTTCACCGACCGGCGGCCGTACGACAGCCTCGCCGAGGAGAAGGCCACCGCTGACAAGAGTCACGCGGAGGAGCTGGAGCGGCTCGGCGACGAGCACGCCTCCGATCTCACCGCGCTGCGCCAGCAGCACGTCACCGAGCTCGAGGAGCTGCGCGAGCAGCACGAGGAGGAGCTGGCGGCCGGCGAGGACCGGTACGCCGCGCTCGCCGAGCGCGAGAAGGACCGGTTCGAGGCGCTCGCCGGGCGGCATGAGCAGCTGCTGACGCTGCTCGGGCGGTCCCTGCGCGGGCCGCTCGACGAGTTGCGGCGGGAGCTGTCGGCGCTGGCCGCCGATGACGCCGGGCAGCTGTGGCCCGAGGCCAACCAGGTGCTCCACCATCTGTCCGCTGGGTACTCGCGGATCACCCAGCTCATCGACAACGTCCTCGCGTATCAGCTGATCGACGCGGGCAGTGAGCAGATCGTCCGTACGAAGGTGATGCTCGACGCCGTCGTCGCCGCGGGTGTCGACGGGGCCGTCGAGCTGATCGGGCCGGGGCGCGTGCAGTTCGCCGTCCACGCGCCGCCCATCGAGGCCGAGGTCGATGCGGCCCGCCTGGCCACCGCGCTCGCGCACCTCGTCGCGGATGTCGCCGGGGTCGACGCGACCGGCAACTCGCCCGTGTCCACGGGCGGTTATATGGACAACACCGTTGTGGTGGCGGCGGCTCAGCGCGGTGAGGTCGTACGGATCGAGGTGCGCGGGCCGTACGCCGGGGGAGACCCGGTGCACGAGCCGATCGTCCGCGGGATCGTGCGGGCGCACGGCGGTGTGCTGCAGACGCATGAGGTGCCGGGGATGAGCGGGAGCGCGTTCGTCCTCGAGGTGCCGATCGGCGGCGGGGCGGGTGCGGTGCCGGCTTCGGACGCCGCGGCTGCTGAGCCGCAGGAGGCCGAGCAGACCTCCGTCGGCGGGCGGCGGCGGGCCCGGCGGTCCTCCGTGGACGCCTTCCTGGAGAGCGATGTGCCGGGCGGCGGCGGTGAGTCCGGTGGCTCCGAGGGTTCGGCGCCCACCGGGCGGCGCCGGAGGCGTGCGGTCGAGGGGGCGGGTGCGGCTGCGGGTACGGCTGTTGTTCCGGCTCAGGCTTCGGGCGACGGGGCCGGCGGTACCGGGCGGCGGCGGGGGCGGCCTGCCGAGGGCGCGGTTGCGGGTACGGCGCCCGGTGCGGGCCTCGAACTCTCTGCCGGGGTGTCCGAGGGTGCCGTCGTCACGGCTGCCGAGCATGCCGCCGGGGCCGCGGCCTCCGGGTCCGGTCTGGGCGGTACGGTGCCGCCGCAGGGCGTGCCCACGTCCGACGGTGGTGGTGCCTTGCCCGCGGGGCAGCGGGCCCAGCAGGCCTTGCCGGCCGCGCTGCCCGCTTCTCCCAACGGGACCGCCGCGGAGAACGCGCAGCCGACCGGGCGCCGCCGGCGTGCCCTGGCCGCCGCAAGCGAACGTGCCGCCGCTCAAGAAGCGGCCCCGCGCGCGGTGTTCGCCCTGCCGCCCGCCGATGCCGACCGGGCGCCCGTAAGCGCCGAAGGGCAGGCGCCCGTACAGGTTCCCGCTCCCGGTGCGGCCGGGGACGCCGTGGTCGACGACGGCCGGCACGACTCCGTACCGCACGACCAGTCCGACGACCACACCCCGCCGCAGCCGCATCCCACGAACGCGCCCACGGGACGTCGGCGGAGGGCGGTCGCCCAGCCTGCGGCTGCAGCGACTGCAGCGGCTGCGGAGCCGACGGGGGCTCCGGTGCAGCAGGGTGCCGGGCAGGGTGTGCCTGTGCAGGCGGGGCAGGCCGTGCAGGTGCCAGCCGGGCAACCGGTTCCGCAACTCATGCCCCAAGGGCAACCGGTTTCCGGACACGCGCCCCAAGGGCAACCGGTTCCGACACCACACGCGATCGAAGGCGCAGCCTCCGCAGGGCAGCCAGTCCCCGGTCAACCCGGCGTGAGTCCGCTGGCCCCGTCGACGCAAGCCGGTGTCCCCGGCGCACCCCAGCCAGGACAGGCAGCCGCACCCGGTCAGCCCGCCGGGGGCCAGCCCTCCGTGAACGTGGCCCCGCAGGGTGCCGCGGCTCAGCCTCAGGCCGTACCGACGGCGGCCCCCGGTCAGCCCGTGCAGGCGGGCCCGGCGACGCAGCAGCCGGTCCCCGCGCAGGCAGGTCCCGCACCTGCGGCCCAGGCTGCTGCCTCGGCTGCCCCTCCTGCCCAAGGCGCCCCAGGCGCCCCCGCGCAGAACTCCCCCGCACCGCAGCCCGGCCTCCCTGCACCACAGCCCGGCCTCCCCGCTCCGCAGACCACCGGCGTCCAGCCGTCAGCCCCTGGCCCGCACACCGCCCCCGGTCAGCCGCTCCCCGCCGAGGCCGCGCCCGGCGGCGTGCAGGCCGGTGGGCCTCAGGGCACGCCCGCCCAGCCGTGGCCCGGCGCCGACAGCAGCTCCGGCGCGGGCGCCCCCGTACCGGCGAACGGGGCAGCCCCCGCGCCGATGCCGCCGAACCCGACCGGCGCCGCCGTGCCTCCCAACGGCGCCGCCACCCCCGTACCGCCGAACGCGCCCCTGCCCCCCGAGAACGCCGCCGTGCCGCAGCGGGCCGCTCAGCCGCTGCCCGCCGAGGCGGCCGCCGCCGCTCCCGTGGACCCCAACTCCACGCAGGGGCGGGCGATCAGTGTGCGGACGTTGGGGCAGGGGGTGCCGTTCAGCAGGCAGGCGGCGCAGGTGCAGCAGGCAGCATCCGCGCCGGCCCCGCCGCAGACGAGCGGCGGTCGGCGACGGAAGCTGGGGACGCCGCCCGACCGGCCCGACCAGGCGGCCCGGTCGCATCCTTCGGGCGAGCAGACGTCGGCGCGCGGTTCCCGGCTGGCGCAGTCCACCGAGGCCGCCGGTCGGTCGTACGCCATAGGCGCACCGGACGAGAACGCCGCCGAGGGGCCCGAGCCGCTGGACGGTCCCGGTGGGGCCGTCGAGGTGAAGGAACCGCCGCGACCGCAGCCGATGGACGACGAGTTGCCGCCGGAGCCGCTGGACAATCCGCGCCGGCTGCTGGTGTGGCCCGCGCCGGACGTGACCACGCAGCAGGCGCTGAGTGATCGCGGGTACCGGCCGGTCATCGTGAACTCGCGCGAGGAGGTCGACGCGCAGATCGCGGCCTTCCCCGCCGCGCTGTTCGTCGATCCGCTGACCGGGCCGATCACACGGACGGCACTTCAGTCGTTGCGGCAGGCGGCGGGGGCCGCGCAGGTGCCGGTGATGGTCACGGCCGGGCTCGGGCAGGCGACGCGGGAGGCGGCGTACGGCGCCGATCCCGCCGTACTCCTGAAGGCGCTCACGCCTCGCGACAGTGAGCAGCATCCGCCGCGTGTGCTGCTGATCGAGGAGCATGCGGAGATCGCGCTCGCGCTGACCGCGACGCTGGAGCGGCGCGGGATGCAGGTGGCGCGGGCGGCGAGCGATGCCGACGCGGTGACGCTGGCGGGGCAGTTCCGGCCGAATCTCGTCGTGATGGATCTGATGCAGGTGCATCGGCGGCAGTCCGGGATCGTCGACTGGCTGCGCGCGAACGGGCAGCTCAACCGCACCCCGCTCGTCGTCTACACCGCCGCCGTCGACCAGGCGGATCTGCCGCGGCTGGCGTCGGGCGAGACCGTGCTGTTCCTCGCCGAGCGGTCCACCAGTACGGAGGTCCAGAGCCGGATCGTGGACCTGCTCGCGCGGATCGGGACGAACTAGGGCTTACAGGTCCCACAGGTCCTTCTGGTCCCACAGGTCCTAGGGAGCCGTCAGTCTCCGCGCCGCTTCCTTGATCGACGTGCGCAGGCGGTCGCGGTCGGTGTCCTCGCCGCCGGCCAGGATGCGCCTCATCTGGGGGACGACCACGGCCCAGTTGGCCAAGGCTGTCAGGAGGAACAGCAGGTCGCGGGCCGGGATGGCGTCGGTGACGACGCCCCGGTCCTGGCCGTCCTGGAGGGCGGCGACCTTGCGGGTGTAGTGGTCCTGGCGTTCGGACTCGTCGGGCAGCTCCGCGGTGCCGTACTCCAGGCCCTCCCAGAAGAGCAGGCGCAGCAGCTCGGGGTGGGCGGCGTGGTAGTCCATCAGGCGGTCGATCCAGCCCTCGAGGTCGTCCGGGTCGACCGGGACGGATTCGGCGAGGTCCAGCATCTTCTTCTCGAGGACGCGCGCGAACAGCTCCGCCTTGTTGCCGAAGTAGGCGTAGATCAACTGCTTGTTGGCCCTGGCCGCGGTGGCGATGCGGTCCATGCGGGCGCCCGCGATGCCGTACCGGGCGAACTCGGCGACCGCCGCGTCGAAGATCCGGGCCCTGGTGGCTTCGGGGTCTCTTGCTGCCATGGGGACAGGGTAGCGGGGGAGTAACCAACTGTTTGGTTGACGGGAATTCGGGGGTGGCGCATGCTGTTGGATGAAAGCAACCAACTAGTTGGTTGCTAGAGCTCACTCGAACTAGAGCCCACTCGAAGGAGTCCCTCCGCTCATGCCGTCAGCCGTCCCCAGCCAGAACACGGCCGTCGCCTCGCCGGGCCACCGGAAGGACCGGAGCCAGCAGGGCCAACAGGGCGATCAGGGCCAGCAGGCCTCCCAAGACCGGGAATCCAAGGCCCCCACCCTCTTCCTCGTCCTCATCGCCGTCTGCACCGCCGTCACGGCCGCCAATATCTACATCGCCGCCCCACTGCTCCCCCTCATCGCCCGCGACTTCGGCACCACGCCCTCGGCCGTGGCTTGGATCGCCTCGGTCGCGCAGTTCGGCTACGCCGCCGGCCTGCTCTTCTTCGCCCCGCTCGGCGACAGCGTCAACCGGCGCCGTCTGGTCGGCCTGCTCTCCCTGGCCACCACGCTGGCGCTGCTCGCGGGTGCCGCGGCCTCCGGCACGGACGCCCTCGCGGCCGCCGTGTTCATCGCCTCCGCCGCGACGGTCATACCCCAGCTACTCGTTCCGCTGGTCGCGGCCCGCGCTCCTGCCGCACGGCGTGCCCGCCATGTCGCCGCCGTCATCGCGGGGCTGTTCACCGGGATCGTGGCCGCGAGGGTTCTCGGTGGGCTGGTGGGACAGGCCTTCGGCTGGCGGGTGGTGTTCATCGGGGCCGCGGTCCTGACGGCCGTACTCGGTCTGGCCACCGCGCTCGTCCTGCCGGATGAGGGGCGGCGCCGGCGCACGGGTCCGCTGTTCGCCGGGCTCGTCTCGCTGCCGGGAGTCGTGCGCGGCTCCCCCGACCTGTGGCGCGCATGCCTGCGGCAGGCCGGGATGTTCGGCGCCTGGAGCGCGCTGTGGACCTCGCTCGCCCTGCTGCTGACCGGGGAGTCGTACGACCTGACCACCGCCACCGCCGGGCTCTTCGGCCTCTTCGGTCTCACGGCCAGCGCGGTCGCGCCGCTGGCTGGCGGCCTCGTCGACCGCTTCGGTGCCGCCAGGGTCGTACGGTCCGCGTTTCTCCTCGCCGCCGTGTCCGTGCCGCTCTTCTGGCTCGGCGGGCAGGTGATGTGGGCCCTGTTCATCGCCGCCATCGTGATCCACGCGGCCCTGGTCGCCTCCCACGTCGCCAACCAGACGCTCGCCCTGACCACCACCTCCACCCCGGCCACCGCCAACACCGCGTATGTCGTCGCAGGTTTCGCGGGCGGCGCGATCGCGTCCGCGCTCGCCGGGAGCGCCTTCAGCCACTGGGGCTGGGGCGGGGTGTGCGCGGTGGCGGGGGTGTGGCTGGTGTTGGGGTGGATGACTACTTCGATACGGCGGTGAGGCGGGCGTCCGCCGGGCAGGGAAGGTGGGTGCCCTGCCCGGCGTAGGCCTCCGCCCCTCAGAGCTTGGTGACGTCCAGCTTGCCGTCGGCGTACTGCCTGCGCAGGACCTTCTTGTCGAACTTGCCGACGCTCGTCTTCGGGACGGCCTCGATGATGGTCCAGCGCTCCGGGAGCTGCCACTTGGCGATCTTGCCCTCGCCGGCGAGGAAGGTGCGCAGGGTCTCGAAGTCGGCGGTGGCGCCCTCCTTCAGTACGACCGTGGCGAGCGGGCGTTCGCCCCACTTGTCGTCGGGGACGGCGACTACGGCGGCCTCGGCGACGTCAGGGTGGGACATCAGCGCGTTCTCCAGCTCGACCGAGGAGATCCACTCGCCGCCGGACTTGATGACGTCCTTGGCGCGGTCGGTGAGGGTGAGGAAGCCGTCGGCGGAGATCGTGCCGACGTCACCGGTCTTCAGCCAGCCGTCCTCGCTGAACTTGTCGGCGGGGCGCAGGGGTTCGGCCCCGGGGCCGTTGTAGTAGGCGCCCGCGATCCACGGGCCGCGGACCTCCAGCTCGCCCGCGGACTCGCCGTCCCAGGGGAGACGCTCGCCGCCGGGGCCGGTGAGGCGGGCCTCGACGCTCGCGGGGAAACGGCCCTGGGTGAGGCGGTAGGCGAACTCCTCCTCGGTGCCGACCGCGTGGGCCGGCGGGCGGGCGATGGTGCCGAGCGGGGAGGTCTCCGTCATGCCCCAGGCGTGGCAGACCCGCATGCCGAGCTTGTCGAACGCCTCCATGAGCGAGGGCGGACAGGCCGAGCCGCCGATGGTGACCTGGGTGAGGGAGGAGACGTCACGTGGGTGGGCGGTCAGCTCGGCGAGCAGGCCCTGCCAGATGGTCGGGACGGCGGCCGCGTGCGTGGGCTTCTCGCGCTCGATCATCTCGGCGAGCGGGGCGGGCTGCAGGAAGCGGTCCGGCATCAGCACGTTCACGCCGGTCATGAAGGTCGCGTGCGGCAGGCCCCAGGCGTTGACGTGGAACTGGGGGACCACCGCCAGCGAGATGTCCTGGTCGGTCAGGCCCATCGACTGGGCCATGTTGACCTGCATGGAGTGCAGGTAGATCGAACGGTGGCTGTACACCACGCCCTTCGGGTCGCCCGTCGTCCCGGACGTGTAGCACATGGCCGCGGCCTGGCGCTCGTCCAACTCCGGCCACTCGTACGTCGTCGGCTTCCCGGCGATCAGCTCCTCGTACGCGTGCACCCGCGGGGCGACGTCCGCGAGCAGGGACAGGTCGCCGGGGCCGGACACCACCACGTGCTCGATCGTCTTGAGGTGTGGCAGCAGCGGGGCGAGCAGCGGCAGTAGCGAACCGTTGACGATCACCACCCGGTCCGCGGCGTGGTTCACGATCCAGGCGAGCTGCTCGGCCGGGAGGCGCAGGTTCAGCGTGTGCAGGACCGCGCCCATGGAGGGGATCGCGAAGTACGCCTCGACGTGCTCGGCGTTGTTCCACATCAGCGTCGCCACGCGCTCGTCGTCCGCGACCCCGAGGTCGTCGCGCAGGCCGTGCGCCAGCTGAGCCGCGCGGGCTCCGATCTCGGCGAAGGAACGCCGCTGGGGCTCCTCGCCGGTCCAGGTGATCACCTGTGATGTGCCGTGGATCGTCGACCCGTGGGTCAGGATCCTCGAGATCAGCAGCGGTACGTCCTGCATGGTGCTCAGCACGGCGTCCTCCCGGGGGCGACATTGCCTACGCGGTGGTAAGGGTTGCGCTGATTCTGCTCACATACCGCGCGGTATGTCACTAGGCGCGGACGATCGATCACGTCGATCACGTCACGTTGCGTCCACCGAGGTGGGGCTGTATCGCGCCCCGTGAGGGGCGCGGGGCTGTATCGATGTGCGGCTCCGCCGCGATGGGGGTCCCCCCGCTCGAGCGAAGCCGAGAGTGGGGGAGCGACCAGCCACGACGGACCCGCAGTCGACGCACCGGGCTTCCAGCGGAGCGCTTAGCGGACCAGCAACAGTTCCGCGTCCTCGCGCAGCTTGCCGAGGGCGCGGGACACCGCCGACTTGACCGTGCCCACCGAGACGCCGAGCACCTCGGCCGTCTGTGCTTCGCTGAGGTCCTCGTAGTACCTCAGGACGACCATCGCGCGCTGCCGTGCGGGCAGTTTGGAGATCGCCCGCCACATCGCGTCGTGCAGCGCCTGCTGCTCGGCCGGGTCGTCCCCGCCGGGGACCGGCTCGGGCTCCGGCAGCTCGTCGCAGGCGAACTCGTCCACCTTGCGCTTGCGCCACTGCGATGTTCGGGTGTTCAGCAGCGCCCGGCGCACATAGCCGTCGAGCGCGCGGTGGTCCTCGATCCGCTCCCAGGCGACATACGTCTTGGTGAGCGCCGTCTGCAGCAGATCCTCCGCGTCGCTCGGGTTCGCGGTGAGCGACCGGGCGGTACGCAGCAGCACCGGCTGGCGGGCCTTGACGTACGACGAGAACGACGGGTACGTCAGCGACCGCGTCGCGGCTTGGGAAGCGCTGGTGCAGACGGTTGTGGTCATGGCTCCACGCTATGAGCGACCCCCTCTCCAGCGGATCGGCCGCAGGTCCCGAAGCGCACTCCCCCTCAGGTTGTAGGGGTGGTGCCGACTGCACCTCCTGAAGGTGGACCGGAGGAGGACACCTACTGCGGGTTTACCCCTGGGGGCTACGACCACGGTGCCGGTTCCTGTACCTGTGCGGCCGGCACGGGACCCGGCATGGCGGCGGTCCCGCCGACGCCGGTCCCCGGTCCCGGCCCCCCGTGCGGCAGCCGGGGCCGGGGTTCCCCACGGCGCCTGCCTCACCCTCCCTCCAGGACCAGCCCCGACGTCGGCACACCTGTCCCCGCGGTCACCAGGACCCGGCCGGCCCCCGGTATCTGGTTGACGGATGTGCCGCGCAGTTGCCGTACCCCCTCCGCGATCCCGTTCATCCCGTGCAGATACGCCTCCCCCAACTGTCCCCCGTGCGTATTGACCGGCAGCCGCTCCTCCGCCATGAACTCAGCGGCCTCCCCCTTTCCGCAGAACCCGAACTCCTCCAGCTGCATCAGCACGAACGGTGTGAAGTGGTCGTACAGGATCCCCACATCGATGTCGGCCGGGGTGAGCCCGGCGCTGCGCCACAGCCGGCGGGCCACCACGCCCATCTCCGGCAGGCCGGTCAGGTCGTCGCGGTAGAAGCTGGTCATCTGCTCCTGGGCGCGCCCCGCCCCCTGGGCGGCGGCTGCGACGACCGCCGGGGGGTTCGGCAGGTCGCGGGCCCGCTCCACGGAGGTGACGACGATGGCCTGACCGCCGTCCGTCTCCTGGCAGCAGTCCAGCAGCCTGAGCGGTTCGGCGATCCAGCGCGAGGCCGCGTGGTCGGCGAGGGAGATCGGTCTGCCGTGGAAGTACGCCGCCGGATTGGTGGCCGCATACTTGCGGTCCACGACGGCCACATGCCCGAACACCTCCGGGGTCAGCCCATAGGTGTGCAGATACCGCTGAGCCACCATCGCCACCCAGGAGGCCGGGGTGAGCAGCCCGAACGGCAGGGACCAGCCCAGGGCCGCGCCCTCCGCCGACGGCTCCCGGTGCTGCACTCCCGAGCCGAATCTCCGGCCCGACCGCTCGTTGAACGCGCGGTAGCAGACCACCACCTCGGCCACGCCCGCGGCGATGGCGAGCGCCGCCTGCTGGACGGTCGCGCAGGCCGCCCCGCCGCCGTAGTGCACCCGGGAGAAGAAGGACAGCTCGCCCATCCCGCAGGCCTGGGCGACCGTGATCTCCGGGCTGGTGTCCATCGTGAACGTGACCATCCCGTCCACGTCCTCCGGTGTCAGCCCCGCGTCGTCCAGGGCCGCCCGCACCGCCTCCACGGCCAGCCGGAGCTCACTGCGGCCCGAGTCCTTGGAGAACTCGGTGGCGCCGATCCCGACGATCGCGGCGCGCCTGCCGAGGGTGTCCGGGGTTCGGGTGCTCATCGCGCACCCCCCGTCGGTACGGTGACCGTCACCGTGCCGGTCACATGTCTGCCGATGCCGTTGTCCCCCACGACCCGAACCGTCGCGGTGTCGCCGTCGAGCTCGTCCACCGTCCCCGTCAACACCATCGTGTCTCCTGGGTAGTTGGGTGCGCCCAGCCTGATGGCCACCTTGCGCAGGACGGCCGTCGGGCCGAAGTGGTCCGTGATGTAGCGGCCCACCAGGCCGTTGGTGGTCAGGATGTTCATGAAGATGTCGGGGGAGCCCTTCTGGCGGGCCAGTTCCGCGTCGTGGTGCACGTCCTGGTAGTCCCGGGAGGCGATCGCTCCGGCCACGATGAGCGTGCGGGTGATCTCGATCTCCAGCGGCGGCAGTCGGTCGCCAACCCTCGGCAGCTGGTCGCCGGTCATCGGCAGTTGGTCGCCGGTCCTCACCGATCCCATGCCTCGCCCTCCTCCCCTTCCTTGATCAACTCGCCCAGTTCCTGCAGTAGTTCGTCGCCGCATCCCAGATAGGCGTCCAGCTGCCGGCCCCACAGGAAGTGCCGGTGCACCGGATGGTCCAGGTCGGCTCCCGCGCCGCCGTGCAGATGCTGGCCCGCGTGGACGACCCGGCTGCCCGCCTCGGACGCCCACCAGGCGGCGGCCAGCGCGTGTGAGGCGTAGGGGAGCCCGGTGTCGCGCCGCCAGGCCGCCTCGTACGCCGTCACCCTGATCGCCTCCGTGTCCATATACGCGTCCGCTGCCCGGAGTTGGACGGCCTGCTTGGTGGCGAGCGGTCGCCCGAACTGCTCCCGGCTGTTCGTGTGCGCCACGGCCCGCGCGAGGGAACCGGCACAGACCCCGGCCTGAAGACCGGCGAAGGCGGTGCGGGCGGTGGCAAGGACGTCGGCGTAGGCGTCGGGTCCGGCGGGGTGTTCGTCGCCTACGCCGCCGATCTGTCCGGCGCCAGCGCCGCTGAGCCGTTCAGCACCGGGGCCGCTGAGGTGCTCGGTGCCGCTGAGCCGTTCGGCACCGGGGCCGCTGAGATGCTCGGTACCGCTGAGCCGATCGGCATCGAGCCCGCCGAGCCCTACGGCATCGTGGCCGCTGAAGTCCTCGGTGCCGCTGAGCCGCTCGGCACCCGGCCCGCCGAGCAGCTCGGCGTCGGTTCCCTCCAGCACGAGTCGCCCCGCCGCCCAGGGCGCCGTGAGTTCGACCGGCTGCCACTCCACGTGGCCGACGGTCGGCACCAGCCACAGATTCCGGTCCGCGTCGGCCACCAGGACATGCGTGGCGTCCCGCAACCAGGGCACGACGGGGACCGTGCCGGTCAACTCGCCGCCCGCAGACGCCCGTACCCCTCCCTGTGCCGGAAATGCCCCGCTGACCACCACCGAGCCGTCGATGATCCCCGGCAGCAACCGCTCGCGCTGCTCCGCCGAGCCGTGGGCCGACACTGCCAGCAGTCCGTACACACATGTGGCCGCAAAAGGCACCTGGGCCGTCGTGCGGCCCTGCTCCTCCAGGAGGAGGACGAGGCCCAGCAGGCCCACCTCCTGGACGGCGCCGATGAGTCCGGCCGCGCACAGGGCCTTCCACAACTCCGGGTCGCTGCCTGTGCCGGCGGCCGTCAGCCGTTCGTGCGTGGCGAGGTCGCCGAAGATCCGCGCGGCCAGTTCCTGCGCGGCGGCCTGCTCCTGTGTGGGCGTGAAGTCCATGTCAGGCCTCGCCCTCGGGAACCCGGAAGACCGGCAGCACCAAGGCGCCGCCCGGGTCCTCGTACCGCTGGAATTCGAGCCGTACCGGCAGGCCGATGCGGACCTTGTCGTAGGGCACCCCCACCACGTTGCTGATCATCCGCACGCCTTCCGCCAGCTCGATCAGGCCGACGGCATAGGGAGGATCGAGGGCCGGGAACGGCGGGTGGTGCATCACGACGTACGAATAGACCGTGCCCTCGCCGCTCGCCTCCACCGTGTCCCAGTCCAGGCCGCCGCATGCGTTGCACCCCGGCAGCCAGGGAAAACGCAGGGTCGCGCAGCCGGTGCAGCGCTGGATGAGGAGCTGATGGCGGTCCACTCCTTCCCAGAAGCCGGCGTTGTCGCGGTTGATCACCGGCCGGGGGCGGGGGGCTTTCGGCGTCTTCCGCGCGGGGGCGTATTTGAGGATGCGGAAGCGGTGGGTGCCGACCAGGTCCCGTCCCACCCGGACGTCCATGCGGGTCGTGACGAAATACCCCGTGCCCAGCTTGGTCGTCTTGCGGTCCGACACCGACTCGATCACCGCGTCGTAGGAGATCTCGTCGCCGGGTCGCAGGGGGCGCAGATACTCCTGCTCGCAGTCGGTGGCGACGACCGAGGTGCAGCCCGCCTCGTCGAGGAGGGTGAGCAGGTCGTCGTACGCCTGGGAGCGTCCCGTATGCCCGGAGAGGCCACCCATGGTCCATGCCTGGAGCATGGTGGGCGGGGCGATGGCGTCCGGTCCTGAATACGCCGGGTTGGTGTCGCCCAGCGCCTCGCACCAGTGCCGGATCATCGGTTCGTTGACCGGATCCTTGCCCGCGCGCGCGACGGCGGTCGCCCGCCCCTCGAACGCCTTCAGCCGCGCCCCCAGCTCGTCCTGCACCTCGCTCACCCCCGTCCGCTGTCCGCTCACCCCCGTCCCTTGTCCGCTCACCGCCGCCCCCTCGTCATCCCGAGCCGCATCGTCGCGACGATCTCCCGCTGCACCTCGCTCACCCCGCCCCCGAACGTGTTGATCTGCGCCGCCCTGTTCAGCCGCTCCAGCTCGCCGTCCCCGAACGCCCCCGGCGACCCCGAACGAACCAGCCCTGCCAGCCCGTCCGTCCCGATCGCGTGCTGACATATTCGGTACACCGCCACCGCCGATTCGGTTCCCGCGACCTTCACCCCGCTCGCGTCGCCGGGCGCGAGGCGACCTGCCCCCACATCCCCCACCAGACGCCAGCTGAGCAGGCGCGATGCCGCCAGCCGGGCATGTGCCTCGGCCAGCCGCGAGCGCACCCACGGCTCGTCAACCCGGCGCCTCCCCGTCACCGGATCGGGGGTACGTACGGCGTTCAGCGCGGCCGTGTAGAAGTCCTCGGCCTGCATGCCGAGCGCGGCGAGGGCGACCCGCTCGTGGTTGAGCTGGTTGGTGATGAGCGTCCAGCCCTCGTTCTCCGCGCCGACGAGGTTGCCGGCCGGGACGCGGACGGCGTCGTAGTACGTGGCCGTCGTGGTCTGCCCGCCGACCGTCTCGATCGGCGTCCAGGAGAAGCCGGGGGCGTCGGTGGGGACGAGGAGGATCGAGATGCCACGGTGTTTGGGTGCCTCTGGGTCGGTGCGGCAGGCCAGCCAGATCCAGTCGGCGTGCTGGGCGCCGGAGGTGAAGATCTTCTGCCCCTCGACGAGCCAGTCGCCCGCGCCGTCCCGTACCGCCCGGGTCCGCAGCGACGCCAGGTCGGTCCCGGCCGACGGCTCGCTGTAGCCGATGGCGAAGACGAGTTCCCCGCGCAGGATGCCCGGCAGGAAGGCGGCCTTCTGCTCCTCGCTGCCGTACTTCATCAGGGTCGGCCCGACCGTGTTGAGGGTGACCATCGAGACGGGCGCGCCCGCGCGGTACGCCTCGTCGAAGAAGACGAACTGCTCGTCCGCGCCCCGGCCCTGACCGCCGTACTCGACGGGCCACCCGAGCCCCAGCCAGCCGTCCGCGCCGATACGACGTCGCAGTGCGCGCACGCGCGCGTGCTCCTCAGCCGGGGGCGGCCCGTCCGGCATGAGGGCCCGGAAGTACGTACGCAGCTCGGCGCGCAGCCGCCGCTGGCGCTCGGTGGGGGCGAGGTGCACGATGACGGCCCTCCGGGGCGTCGTACGGGCTGAGGGTTTCTGACTGTCCGTCAGATACCGTGCTCTGTCAAGGTCGTCGCCCGCACCCGGAACAGCGCCTGTCTCGTGCGGAAAACGCCTGCGCGGCGGTGCCGAAGCACCGCCGCGCGGACGTGTGATCACCCCACAGAGCACACCCCACAAGGGAGTTCAGGACCGGCGCCCGAGGGCCGGCCCTCCCGGCCTCACCAGAGGGGCGCGAAGCCGACGGCGACGTTCTCGTTGCCCTGGTTGATGGCCGTGAAGGCGGAGCCGTCGACCTGGGCGGTGTTGCTCTGGTTAGAGGCGCCGTCGCCCACCGCCTGCTGCTGCGTGGTGGACGAGTTGCCGTTGTTGTCGTCGCCGACGCCGCTGCCGATGATGCCGGCGGAGGCCTTGGTGGCGGTCGCGTTCGATCCGTCGTCCGCGAGGGCGCCGTTGTCCGCCGTCGCGACGCCGGCGAAGAGGGCTGCGGCGAGCGGAAGGGCGGAAACGGCGGCGATGACGCGGGCGGTACGGATGCTTGCCATGTTGTTCCTCCAGAACAAGGTGCGCATCGGCTGTCGGGCCGAAAGTGCGCGCGGTACATGAAGTACGGCTTGTACCAAGGCAGTTGGCCATCCGCCTCAGCGTTGTGCACGACGTCGCAAGATCAGAGTTGCCCACCGAATCCCCGGCGAACCACCCCGGATGCCCCTATTCGCCCTGAAGCGTGATGACAAGTCGATAAACCCCTTTGGTTGCCTTCAGCCACAGGCCGGGGCGGGCCGGACACCTCCACCCCAAGCGCCACAAGGGGTGAAGCGCTCCGGCGTATATCCGGCCAACATGCGGTTCCCGGCGAGTCGCGCCCTACCTCCCTTCCCTTTTTCGAACACCTGTACGAACATGGAGGCATGGCCACCACCGATCGGCAGGCCACGATGCTGGCCCTCGCACACGCCCTGTCAGCCGCGGAGCGCGGACTGGCCGTCATCCCCCTGTCCCGGACGAAACTCCCGGCCCTGCGCTCCCCCCACCGCGACGACCCCACCGCACCCCTCTGCCACGGCGAATGCGGCCGCTTCGGCCATGGGGTGTACGACGCCTCGACCGACCCGGCACGCATCCGCGAACTGTTCGCCGCCGCCCCCTGGGCCACCGGCTACGGCATCGCCTGCGGCCTCCCCCCGCACCACCTGATCGGCATCGATCTGGACACCAAGTCGGGCACCGACTCCTCGGCGGCCCTGCGCGAACTGGCCCTGCGGCACCTGTTCACGATCCCCGCCACCGTCGTCGTCCTGACCCCCAGCGGCGGCCGCCACCTGTGGCTCAGCGGCCCGCCCGACGTCGTCGTCCCCAACTCCGCGGGCCGCCTGGCGCCCGGCATCGACATCCGCGGCGCCGGCGGCTACCTCGTCGGCCCCGGCTCCCGCACCGAGTACGGCGTCTACAGCACCGCCCCCGGCACCGCGCACCTCGCCCCCGCGGCCTGCCCGCCCGCCCTCCTACGCCTCCTGCTCCCACCGCCCCGCACCCACCACCCCGCACCCCCGTCGACCGGCGGGCACGGCCAGGGCCTCGTCCAGTTCGTCCTCGCGGCCCACGAGGGACAGCGCAACACCCGCCTGTTCTGGGCGGCTTGCCGCGCCTACGAGGACGGCATCGGCCCCGACCTCGTCGAACCGTTCGTTGAGGCAGCCCTCAACACCGGCCTCACCGAACGCGAAGCCCGCGCCACGATCGCGTCGGCGGCGCGCATGACGGGGCACCAACCGTGAGGGTGCGCCGGGGCGCGCAACCGTGCGCCCCGGCGGAAGGTGACACTGGGAGGCGCCTGCGCTGAGGCAGTGTCGGCCGTGCGGGAAGGCCATGCGTGCAGTCGCGCACCGGGCTTGGCCCGGCTGGACCGCAGTGTGGCGCAGGCCACTGGAACCCCCATGGAACCGCGGAGAGTTACGAGTGTGAGGGAAACGGAACGAGGAGAGTCAGTACGTACGCGCATACGGGCCGGGGACCGTGAGGCCTTCGCCGAGCTGTACGACCAGCACGCGCGCGCGGTGTACAACCATGCCCTACGGCTGACCGGTGACTGGTCGGAGGCCGAGGAGGCGATGTCGGAGACCTTCCTCGCCGCTTGGCGTACCCGGGAAACCGTGGACCCGGAGGGCGGATCGCTCAAGCCGTGGCTGCTCGGCATCGCCACGCACAAGGCACGCAACGCCAACCGTGGGCTGCGCCGCCGGCTAGCCTTCCTGGCCCGTAGCCCGGCCCCGCCGCCGGTCGAGGACTTCGCGGACGAGACGGCCGGCCGGATCGACGACGCGCGCCGTCTCGCGGTGGTCCATCGCGCGCTGAGCCAACTGCGCCGCCAGGACCGGGAAGTGCTCGCTCTCTGCGTGGCCTCCGGGCTGGACTATCAGCAGGCCGCCCAGGCGCTCGGCGTCCCGGTCGGCACCGTGCGTTCGCGGCTGTCCCGCGCCCGCGCGCGGCTCGCCAAGCTGAGTTCCGGCCCACCCGACGACGGGGTGGAACTGCCCGACCGTCGCGGAGAGGTAGAGGGTGAGGCCGCGTTCGCGGCCATGTTTCTGCAGGAGGAAACCCCATGAACGCTGACAAGCCGCCGAGCGCCGGCTCCGCCCGGAGCGAGGCCGAGGAGTTGCTGTCGGCACCGGCCGAATGGGACCTCCCGCCGAGCAGACACCTCCACTTCAAGGACGTTCTGATGCAGCGGATCGACCGCGACAGCTCCCCTTCGACCCAGTCGCCCCCGGCACCGCGCCGCCGATTCCCGCGTACGGCCGTGGTGTTGCCCGTTGCGGCGATGGCACTGGCCGGCGCACTGGTCGTCACACTCTCCGGGGGCGGAAACGGTTCCGCGCCGGCAGCGGGGACCACGACCGCAGAGGCCCGACCGAACAACGCGTCCGTGACACTCGACCGCATCGCCGCCGCGTCCATGGCCACCGACGCGACGCCGGTGAAGGACGGCCAGTTCGTGTACGTCGAGAGCCTGGTCCGCTCGAACAAGGGCACCTTCGGAGGAGCCGTGCGGCTCGGTGCCGTGCACAAGCGGGAGGCCTGGTTCTCGCAGGACCCCGACCCGGTCAAGATCACCGGCTGGCTCCGCGACTCCGGGAAGGACGCCATCATGCCCGGTCAGACCATTCCCATCGAGTCCCCCAGCGCCTACCCGGTGGGCATCGACCGCCCCACGTACAAGTGGCTGGCCTCACTGCCCACCGACCCCGACGCCCTGCTCGAACTGCTCTACGCCCAGACCCAGGTGGGCGAGGACGAGTCGAAGGAGCAGGCCGTCTTCTTCAAGATCGGCGATCTGCTGAACGAAACGATCATGCCGCCGGAGAATGCCGCCGCGTTCTACAAGGCGACCGCGAGGATTCCCGGCGTGACCGTCATCCCCGACGTGGTCGACACCGCCGGGCGTCACGGCATCGGCATCACCCGCGAGGACCCGGCCTCCGCGGTGCGCGACGAGTGGATCTTCGACAAGCAGAAGCTCACCTACATCGGCTCGCGTTCGTACTTGACCAAGGACGAGGAGAAGGGCACCGAAGCCGAGACCCTGATCGGCACCGGCGCCGTCATGCGCCGCACGGTCGTCGACACGCACCCCACCACGACCGCAGGCTGACCCCCCACCGCTCCCGGCAACACAAAAGGGGTGCCCCTCCTACGAGGGGCACCCCTTCCGCCTGCGTTCCTACGCCGACCTGCGGTGGGTGTGGGATTTGAACCCACGGTCACATCGCTGCGACGACGGTTCTCAAGCCCTTTCGGGAGCCGGGCGGGATCTCCGCTCCCACGCAGGTCAGAGCCGCGAAACCGGGCCGCCGCAGTCGCAGCCATGCTTGTCGTGCCCTCTGCGTGCCCCAGGCGCACGATCGTGCCCGCTCAGCCGCCGGTCACAGCGGGAACAATCACTGCGGCGACAGCCGACAACAGCCCTCCAACGGCGAGAGCGCCATTGAACTTCTCTTTGGCCGTTGGAAACACGGAGCGACTCACGTTCCCGACCTTGGTGCGCAGAACAATCATCTTGATCTTCTGCCACCTGTGCTGACGCTTCGAACACCCCATCAACACGCCATAAGCGTTGTTCCGGCAGTAGGTCTGCCCGTCTCGGTTAACCGCTCCACACCAGACCGGCACCTGGAAGGCGGCATAAGCCGAGACACCGACTGACAGAGCCACGATCACCGACAATGCCCACTGCTGGCTCCAAGCAACAACCAAGGCAGCAGCCACCATGTATCCCCAGTACAGACGCACCACTTTCCCCATGAGCACGCAGAGCAGTGGCGCATATGCACAGCGCATAGACGCGAATTGGACAGGCCCTATACGTGCCCGGCGTCGTGATCGATCACGGAGCAGAGGGGCATCACACGGCGCCCGGGTGCCGCACAGAGCGACGCCTCGGACCGTGATTCTGGCCAGGGGCGTCACAAGTGCGGGCGTCTCAGAGCGGTTTGTGCACCTCAGGAGAGCCGATCCCTTCTTGCCCTCCGAGCCATGCATCGGCCGCTGCCGCCACCTGGGTACTCCCCGGAGGTGTACTCGAACTCGACGAGACCCCCGGGGCAGGCGTCGCCCGCGAGGTCCTGGAGGAGACGGGCATCCACATCGAGGTGGACGAACTCACCGGGGTCTACAAGAACACGACCCGAGGCATCGTCGCCCTGGTCTTCCGCTGCAAGCCATCCGGCGGCGCTGAGCGAACGTCGACTGAGTCGACTGCCGTTGCCTGGCTCACGCCGGAAGAGGTCAGCGAGCGCATGACCGAGGTCTACGCGGTCCGTCTCCTGGACGCCCTGGACGGCAACCGCCCGCACGTCCGGAGCCACGACGGCAAGCAGCTCATCGGCGGGAGCATGTGAAGAACAGACTGCCGGTGGAAAACGCGGGGGACACAGACGTCTGCTTGTCCATCGAGCCGTATGGCGAGGACTTCTGGCTGAGGCCCCGAGGGACCTTCATCGTGGTGCCGATGAGCGACGGCGACGCACAGTTCACGGTGGTCGTCGCGACGGGTGTCATCACGGTGTGGCTCTACGAGGACGGCGACCCGCACAAAGTGATGCTCGACTACGAGGTGGTCGACGCCAACGGCGAGAAGCTGGAGTGCGGGCATCAGCGGCCAGCTGGTTCTGGCAACGCCTGAGTCCTGGCGTTTCGCCCTGCCGAGCTGCCGAGTGTCAGCCGCGATTAGACCCAAGCGCCACACGCTAGCGGGATAGAACTTTCCCTACTTCATCAAGGCCCGCGCACAGCGCGGGCGCGCGCCGCCCCTGCGCGGCCCGCCTCCTGTCTTCGCCCCGGCTGGCCGCGCCCGGCGGCGCGCTAGGCGACTGCGGGCATGAAGTGGGAGACACCCTCTGTGGCTGGGCGGTCGGCTCCACGGCTTTAGGCAGCCACTTTGGGGCGAGCCTCTAAGATCATGGCCCCAACGTCGTGCTTTAACGGGCAGGTCCACAGACTGCCCGACGCGCCGGAAGCTTACGGGGCCATGATCACTCGCCCCATGGCAGCTCCCGCCCAAAGCCGTTCCGCCGACCTCAGAGTGCTGCCCTACGCAGGCGGCAGTTCCCACAGATAACTCTGACCGGTCACATCGCAACGACGCCAGTAATCCATGCGGAGAGCCACATCTCCAGGGAGATCGGCGCCAACAGATTTAGCCAATACAGGCAGATGACCAGTCGCGCACCACTAGAATACGCCACAGCAAGATCGACTACTTCCTGCCGACCAACCGAACCGGAGGGCTGGTGTCCGTTTACGACATCGTAGACAAGGCATCTACATTCACCAGCATCCCGTTTGCCTTGGTGGGCTTCGGCGTCACCATCTGGCAATCATGGCGTGCAGCAACAGCTGCAGAAAAAGCTCAGCTAGCCGCAGAGTCAATGCGAGATAGAATCAGCAAATCCTCCCTGATTATGCTCATTCCACAGCTGATGCGAATAGAAGACGAGATCGATCGGGCAGTGAATGAAAATGATGTGCGCCTTGTTGTGTCTTGGATTAATACATGGAGATGGCAAGCAGGGCAAGCAAAAGGGCTCCTGCAGGCCGCAAAGGCAGACGATCCGAAAGTAATGAAAGCCCTGCAGGCGTCGATCACAGCATGCGGTGACGCAAAAAATGCGCTTGTCGCCGGATCTAATGACTTGGTGCAGGATTCAGCAGCCGCACGCAAGGCCATCAGTAAAGCAGCTGGAGAAATGGGCTCACTGGCCGCCAACTATGGAATGCAAGGAGAATAGGTATGGGGCCCAACTATGCAAAGCTTCAGCGAGTAGTAGAGCTGGTCATCTCTCTAACGCGAAAAGGCCGTCTGGACTGGACGCGAATGCGTAAGTCGCGAACCCGCGACGGTTACACCGCCTCCATGCCAGACGCAACCGTGCAGGTCTACAGCAAAGATAGCGATGGCCGCCAGCCGTTCATCCTGGAGATTTACGACGGCGTGGGGGAATTGAGCGTTCAGGCCTCCTCTCACGAATTGGGGGGAGAACTTTTCGAAATGATCGCCGACCTTTACGAGGCTGCTCACGAAAGCGCCACAAACGTGGATCCGCTTCTTGACTCCCTAATTAATATTCTCCAACGAGAGGATGACTCCCAGGGTTGATCTGCGACTAACAGTGATCGGAGCATGGCTGTGCAAGCCCGCGAGCACGACGACGCGTGGGCAGCGCGCCTGGACAGCTGGACTGCGCCTGCGTGTCTAACTGCGTGACAACGCCCACGTACGGCGACGGACAACCACACACCTCTGGACTATTGCAGCTGGTGACAGGTGCACCGCCCCACGGTCAACGGCCCACCCGAGTTGCTTCGGGGCGAAGCGGTCAACGCGGAAACGCCTTGGAGCCCGAGCCGTGGCGGCCATAGGGTTGCGTCGTCCCGCCAACAGGTGCCCCGGGGCGCCCGAGGCGAAAGCCGAACCGGTGGGAGTAAGAGGCGGCTCACGGGGTGGCCGTACGAGCGTGGCGCGCGATCGGCGTCCTGAGTAGTCCCCGCCGGACCCGGGCTGTACAGCAGAGAAGTACAGCAACCACAGCAACCGGTCCCGTCCCGGGGTGTCCCTCCGGGGCCGTTGCGCAACTGCTATGACCGGCTGTGACTGGTCTGCATAAAGCTACGGATCAGAGAGTTACGGCTGTGGTGTGTGCGCGACGGACCGCATCACAAGCGCGCCAGATCTAGCGGGGAACAGCGGTGAATCCACTGAGCCCGACGAGGCCTCAGCCGCACCGTTTCCTCAGGTCAGCGTCTCAACCGGTCCCAGAATGCCGCAGCTTCCAAACTGATGGCCGGCTGCACGCGCCCGCGCACTCCAGCGTGAACAGTTCGCGCCTTCACGGATGAAAGGAAGCGGGCCACTGTGCCTAGGCCTTGGGGACTGCGCATCAGGCTAGGGGAGGCGGCATTACGAAGTGTGGGGCGCCCACCAAGACGGGCGGTTGGTGTCAGCGGAGCGTGGTGTCAGGCACCTCGCGCTGCCCAGTCCATCAGGGGCCGTGGTCGGCGTACGGTGTGGCCCAGCGCAAGGAGAAGGAAGTCAAGGAGAAGAAGCGCAAGATACGCAAGAAGCGCTAGCCAGCTGCATTTGCTAGATCCCGGCAGATCGCGGCAATTTCGCGGCCCGAAACAAGGGATCGTTCAGCAGTTCCTGCCAGTTCCGCAGGATGCGGCGTAAAGATAAGCGGGCCAGGACTGCCGGGGGGATCATCTTTGGAGACGAGCAGTGTAACGACCGGCGCCACGTCAATCACCGTCTCGTGAATCCTTCTAGACGGAATGTGATATACCTGACCGGGCCCCACATTACGACGCTGCACCTCTCTTAAATTAACACGCCCCTCGTGAGTGAATTCATTCTTCGAACCGTACTTAACACGAATGGCGTCATGACTCCCCCGATCTTCAGCGACTGCTTCGATAGTCAAGTCGGTCAGTTCTCCAACCAGCACGCAGCTCTTGAGCTCCCACATGTGATCATGAACTAGACCGAGGGCGTCACTCTCAGGACAAGGCGAAGTCCAAATGTGAACGCGCACCCGCATACCCGCAAACTGCTCATCCAACAGCTCGGTTAGTTCTGCATGGATGAAACCAAGAGGATGCAGGAATGCCTGAAAGCTTTCGGCTTTATTAGAAATACAGTTGAGGAGTTGCCGGCTATTGAGCGCCAGGGCATTACCGTCCGACGATGACCGCACCATGTGTACTGCACGCCGAATTGGCTCCACGCTAGTTCGCCCTCCCTGCAAACGCGAGTTGCGCGATTCTTGAGAAATCTAGATTCTGAGCGTTGGCCCAGTTTCTCAGAAGAGGCTGGCTTGAGCGTCCTCCTGTGTTGATTCTCATGGCGCTCAGGGCGTCTTGCGCGTGCTGCGCACCGACAGTGGTCCAATCTGAAGGGAACATTGACGCCTCCGACGGAAGCATAACGCGCGGAAGCCCCCCTGTGGCCTGCTCCAACTCATCGCGCACTGCCGTGTAATGCCAGCCGTTAGAAGGAGCGTACAGCGCCCTCTCTTCCGGATTGGGTACAGTCAGGATAAGTCCTGCATCACTCATATCGTAGCGCAGAGGGCTAAAAAGAGGCAGGAAGGAGACTTCCGGGTTGATCCGAGTGCGGTACCCATACCATGCCGCAGCATATAGAAGGGAAAGCAGTTCATCACGCACTTTTCCTGGATCGCCAGTCGTTGGACGGTGACGGGAACGCGCCCGGTAGTCAGCGTAACGACGACAAAGATCCTCGTGGGCGGGGTTAAGAACCTGCATGACATAGGGAACGTCTCGACTTGTCACCTTTGCTAGGGCTGGCAGAGCAGTACTACGTTGCCAACTGCCCAAACCGCCCCGAAAATGCCAGGAATTCGCTGACTGCAAGAGAGCTTGAAGTCGCCCATTGATCTCATATGGCGGGATCTCGACAGCCTGAGCCCCCACACCTCGAAGTTCGATTTCCTGTTGGAGGCGGCCCACAACTGAAACGACCTCTTCTAGAGCTGTCCGTTGTTTCACAGCAGCCCTATTCGTCGCCACTATCACCCCCAGAAAGAAGATCAGAATAAAGATTGTCGCCTTGGCTAAGGTTTCGACACTCAAAGAAAGGACGTTGGACAAGTCAAGCAGCATGAGTGCAGCGATTACAGCGATTACGATATACGTGGCGGCGTCACTTGGGGACCGCTTTGCTGCAGCGGCAAGGTTCCGAATTCCAGAGAAGGCCATAAACGGATGATAGATGATCTATGGTCCCACCGCGAGCAATCAAGAAGCCAGCGCCGATCGAGCCTGTTCTTAGGCTCGAGGCCCAGATCGTGCGAGCATTCAGTTCACGGAACGCTGGGAGATTCCCGCAGTCGCGTCCGCCCTGGGGGCTGTCGATCAGCGACCCCAGCCGACGGTGAACGGCTTCAGCAGGCAACTAGCCAGCTCACCGGAAGCTGAGCGCCCAGCCGAGAGTTCGGGACGCAGCGATCCGTGCCAGACGCGTGCCAGATCGTGCGGGGAACAACGGGGAATGGCGGGGAACGAACTGACCACCCACCATGCGTCGACACCGCTCCGCCGCAGGTCAGGACTGGAGCAAGCCCTAGATGCCCTTTGCTTCCCAAGCTAAGAGTCAGCTCTAGGAGTCACGCACCTCCCCGCAGCCGAACTCTCATGACTCGGTTACGCCATCGCGCATGCGGCGAGGAAGCCCCTGCCAGTCCTCCATCGCGCCCTGTATCAGTCGCTGTAGGCGTTCCTTGCCTTCGACCTTGAGCACGTCTCGCAGGCAGGCGCAGGCGGCTAGGTCCCTGTTGCCAACGATGCAGATATAGATACCCGCGATCTGCAAGCCCCGCGCAGCTGCCGCGAGTTTCGCATCAACCGGCAGTGGGATCCTCCGGGCCAGCTCTTGCGCAAAGACCCGCTCGATCCTGGGGCGCCCGAGCAAGCCGAAGAGGCCGCCTGCTGCGCGGCCAACGGCCTCATGCAACCAATCCTTGCCTTTGAGGATGCTGCGCGCCAACTGGGCGAGGTCATCACAGCCTCTCCGGCGATGGCGCTTCACGAGCGTTTTCCACGTCTCGTCCGAGACGTAGGCGGAGGCGCGCTCAGCGATGACCGCGGTGCCACCGTGTTCGACGACGTCCAGGCATAGCCGCGCGGCCTCCTCCGCTCTCTGACGCTCTCGGGTGGCTTGTGTTGGAGGCTGGGGGCGTCGTTGGAGCCGAGTGGCGGCCATGGGCGCGGCCGACTGCCGCGGTGCTCGACGCTGGGGTTGGGCACGCTTCGCAGGTCGTTTACGGGGTGTCGGGACGCGTCCGGCCGGCCGACCGCGATGGTGATGACATCGCACGTCTGGGTCGGTCACTCGGTTCTTGCATAACGTCCCGTCGTCGGTCTGCGCACGGCACCGATACACCATGCCGGAAGTGTGAGGACGCGCCAAGAAGCCAGACAAGTATACCTATTTGGCCAGCAAAACCCCCGCGACCCCCTCTCGGGCCGACCAAGGCAGCAAGAAGGACTGGAGAACGCACGGCCGTCTCATTTTCCGTCTCATTCAGCCCCGTTCACGGCCGTTCAGGCGAGACCCGGAGTCGTCTCCGCACCGGCAGCCAGCCGCCCATGAACGCAGGTGAACGCCCCTGCCCAGAGCCCAGGACCCCACCACCACAGTTGGAAAGCGTGTTGGCCCCTCGGTTGGGGAGGGCGTCAGCCCCTTGTCTCCGAGCCCCAGCGTTCCGGCCCCACTCCGCACCAGTCGATCCACGGCACCCCCGCGACCTCAGCGGGGTCGATCTCCAGGCCGGCTCGGCGGAGGAACTCGGCCACGTCGGCCACATTGTGGGCCAGGCCAAGGATCTCACCGTTCACGCGCACTCGCCGGCCACCGGTGGGCGAAGGCGGATGCACGATCACGCGAATCGGGCCGGACATGGCTTCAGGATCATCCGGGATGTACGGCCCCGCATTCCAGCACGTCATCTGAGGACCCTCAGTGTCCGGACGACAGCACACGTCGCGTTGAAGCCGCAGGTAGATCCGCTGATGGAGCCACTCAGCACACGTCCCCGTCCGACCGTCCCAGGTCACGCAGTTCCCACCACTCCGCGGCGCTTGGCCGCCGTTGCCGCCAGTAGGGGTGGAAGAACAGCCGAGACGACAGCCGGTACAGATGTCGGCGCAACTCGGTACGGCCCGGCTGCTCCGCAAGCTGCCGGTAGGTGGCGCTCCACTCCTGCTGCGTCCGGGCAAGGTCGGCGGGAAACGGTCGCATGCACAAATTCAATCATGTGTTCGATTTACGAGTCTATGGAGGAGGGGACCTCGCCTGTGATGTTGTGATCCGGCTTCCCGACCACAGCTCGGCGTTGGTTGGCCCTCTTCAGCGTGGCTGTCTGTCGGTGGGCGAACACACTCGCGCCTCCTCTGCACCGTGCTCTCGCCCTGGCTGCGGTCGAGGGAGGAGCATGGGAGTTGAGCGAGCAAGGGAGGTCCGCTATGAAGACCGGAGCCTCGGATTACGACCGCTGGCTGTACTCTCACACGCCCTCCCAGGCCGAGGGCGAGCGTGACGAACCGGCTGAGAACGCGGCCATGGAGCAGCACCCGGACGTTCCCAGGACCGAGCCGTCTCAAGCGGAGGGCGAGCGGGTAGACGACACCAGGACCACCTGACCGTCGCTAAGCGATCAATGAACGGCGCACACGGCAGCCGCCCCGACCGACGTTCCCGGGCGGGGCGGCGCAGTTGCGAGAGGCCCTGCTCAGATCCTGAGCGCATACGCAGGAGCCGCTACCGACTGTTGCTGATCACGTATCTGTACGCCGCACACCAGTACACGCCACTGGAAGGGCCCCTTCACGAGTGGTGAGAATCGCTCACTGACAAGAGGAACCCTCGGCTCGTCGCGACGCGGAGCACGTCCTGCAAGGCTTCGGTCAGCTTCCTCGTCAGAGGGCGCAGCTCTCCCAGATCCGCGTCCTCGGCGCCGAGAACTTCCTGTGCCTGCTCCAGCAGTTCGGCTGCCATCCCGAGTTGGACCGCCTCAATGTTGTCCGCCAGGCGGGACATGTAACCATCGCGGTCGTCGGTGCTGAGGTAGCAGGGCTTGCCATCCGGCCCCGACCACGGGAGAAGCCGCAACTCACCCTTGTCCGTCATCCTTGTCTCCCGGCTCGTCGATCACGTGGTGGGTGGTGAAGACCGCATCAGCGCGGTCTCCCGGGAACACCAGAAGCGCGGCTTCGACCACGCGCCCAGTGGAGTCGGCCGTCACGCGTGTAATCGCGAGAACCGACAAGGCCGAGCTGATCCGAAGGGTCAGGACTTCGTCCGGTGTCGGGAGGCGAGTGGTGACTGTCTCCCGGACTTGCGCCAGCGGATGGCGCGGCACCGGAAATCTCGCCCACGTCCTGTCGCAGGAAGGCGAGTCCCCGGCCACCGCGGCCGGCGCCAGGTCGCGAGGGACGTAGATGCGAGCCAGGCTGTGCGGCAACTCCCCCTCATGGCTGAGGTAGAGGAACTCGGTCAGTGAGCTGCGGACCGGCACCTTCAACAGAGCCGCCAGATGACCAGGCGCCCGGATCTGCGTGGTCCGAACAGTGACGCGGAGAGCCGCATCAGCAGCGATCAGTGCGTCGGGCCCAACCCTTCCGCCGAGGTACGTGATTCTGCGCAGGGGGCGACGGACGAAGTTGCCCTTGCCGTGGATCTTCTCGACAAGGCCCTCCCGCTGGAGCACTGCGAGAGCGTTCCGCAGTGTCGGCGTGCTGACCATGTATTGAGAGGCGAGATGGGCCTCAGAAGGAAGGCGTTCGCCCGGCTTGATCCGTCCGGTCGCGATCTGGTCCCTCAGGTCATCGGCGATGGCGTCACGGCGAGAAGGCATAGAAGGCACGGACTGGATCACCGCCTTCTCAGCATCCGCAGGGCGAGGAGCCGGGTCCGCTTGTGCACGGTCAGCAGTTCACCCGACTCGAACACGAGCTGCTCTGCGCCGTGGGGCAGTTGTAAGAGGTCCGTCACACGGCAGTGCTGGCCGCCGACCTCGATGACGTCTCCGCGCTGCACGCTGGCTGAGGTGATCTCGACCGTGGAGGCCAACGCGGCGCTGGGTGCCGGTCGCCTCACGGTGCCACCTCAGTCGGTGCGTTGCGGTCAACGGCCGTGTGGCAGGAGCAATCGCACGCCTCGTAGACCACCGGGATGTCCACCGGCGCCGCGGGCAGGGAGGTTTCCGTGCACGTGCGGTGCGTACCGATCCGGCACGAGATGGACAGATAAGGGTTCGCCCGACAGAGGATGGCCTTCGCATGGCCAATGCGGGGGTGCATCAGAAGGCCCCTTCCGGGACGTACCAAGTGCTCGCGGGGGCCGTAGAGCGCTGCCGCTCCCACTCCTCACTGGCCAGCACGTACGGGCGGACGAGCGCGGTCTCCTCGCCCGCGAGAACCTCCACGCCAGCGCGACGCCTCGCCATGAGCGGCGTCGACCCGTCGGAGAGGCCTGATGCAGCTGCCATTGGCCGAGTGGACATGGCGGACGTTAAGGGGCGGCGATGCCGACCCCTGGGGCGGTGCCGCCTACTTACGAACGAAGCGGCACGACGGATACGGTTGAACACGCTTTCTCAGCTCCTATCGCTGAAGGCCAGGGCCCCCGACATCGCCCGTCGGGGGACCCGCTTTGCGTACGACCGCCCAGAGAGTGCGGCCGTTCATGCTGGTGGCGCGTAACCCGAATCGATCGGCCTCGGCCACCACTTCCAGGACCTCCCGCCATGACTCGGCGGAGAGCGATTCCGGCACCTCCGCCTCGATCGACGTGCATCGGATGTGCTCCTCCACACGCGTGGTGAGCCCGACGGTGGACAACCGAGCGGCGATGGCCTCCGCGCTTAGACCCGAAGCGGGCACAGGGCAGCCTCCCTCACCGGCGATCACTTTGAGTGAAGCTAGTTAACTAGATTAGAGCTAGTGGACTAGATTTTCCATATGCCTGAGCAGCCGCCCTACCTCCGCATCGCCGACGAACTCCGGCGGCGGATCGCGGAGCATGTGTGGACGCCGGGGGACCGTCTGCCCTCCCGCGCCCAGATCGGCCAGGAGTACGGCGTGGGCGAGAACGTGGTGCGCCGGGCACAGGAGTTGCTGATTTCCCAGGGCGTACTGGAGGGTCGGGCAGGATCCGGCACTTACGTCGCCGAGCCCCGGCAGCGCGTACGGGTTGTCCGTTCATCGGCGCGCGAGCGGCCCGAGAGCTCCCCGTTTCGCGCGGACATGAAGGCCGTGGGCAGGCAGGGGGACTGGGAGAGCCGGACCGACGCCAAGGTCCCGGCGCCGGCGGAGATCGCGGCGAGGCTCGGTATAGCCGAGGGCGACCTGTGCGTCCGTACCGAGTACGAGTTCCTCGCCGACGGCAGGCCGGTGCAGCTGTCGACGAGTTGGGAACCGTACGACCTCACCGCCGGCACTCTCGTCGTCCTGCCCGAGGGAGGGCCGCACGCCGGAGCGGGCGTCGTGAACCGGATGGCGGAGATCGGAATCACCGTCAGCCACGCGGTCGAGCAGCCGGAGCCACGGCAGGCGACCACCGAGGAAGCATCACTTCTCGGCATCCAGAAGGCCGCTCTGGTCACGCACATCCGGCGGACCTACTACAGCGACCAGGGACGCCCCGTGGAGACGGCGGACATCGTGGTGCCCGCCGCCCACTGCGAGATCGTCTACGAGATTCCGATCAACCGTTAGAGGCCATGTCATTGGGTGAGGCGTGGTGGCTTAAGCATGACGACGAGGGGGGCCGAGCCAAGCAATCCTCAGGCTCGAATCCCCGAGTGCGACAGCTCCAGGCCGTCATAACAGTCCTGATTAGGGAGTCTGGGTCGGCGCGAGCCGCCATCGCCCGGAATGGCCGGGTGGGAGCGCCAGGTCGCGCCGGACGGCCGCGTAGTAGCTTTCACGCGCGGCGCGCTGGCGCTCAAGCATGGCAGACCACGTCTCTGGGCTATGGGTCCCGTCTCGCAGGAAACTCTCCATGTCCATGATCGCGACGACCCATTCGCGGGCTTTCTCCACCACGTCCGGGCTGCCGAGCATCAACAGTGCTTCCCCGGCCGGATCCCGGTCATCAGTAGCATCGGCCAAATGGGGCGCTGCCTCCTCCGGTGACAAGGGGTGCGGATGAGGATCGTTGCCAAGGTGTGCCGCTATCCGGTAGGTCAGAGTGACAGTCTTCTTCAGCGACCGGGCGTAGTTGGCGTAGGCCGTCAGCCGCCGTTCCTCCCATCGGGCCGCCTGCTCGCGACGGAAGCGGGCTTGATCGCCGCGCATAACCACCAAGTACGACCCGAGGGCGCCGATTACCACGCCCATCAAGGCGGGGAGCTGTTGTATGAACGCGGACATAGCCACACGCTATAGCGAGGGGACAGAAGCTACTTGACGTCGTTCACTTCGCGAGTCGGCGGTAGCCGATGAGTGCCGAGGCTATGCCGACGAACGCAAGGGCGGCGAAAGCGGGTCACTGACTGGTCGAATATCCATTCGACCAGAGGACCGGAACGGCTGCCACCGACGTCTTATCGACGGCGAGCCCGCCACCCAATGGATCAACGAAGGCGGTGGTCGGCCCACAGCCCACGCATGCCCCACCCGTGCCCGATCGCACGGGAAACCACGGGAAGACACGGCGCCGAGCGGGCATCGCACAGCACAACGGCCCCCAACCATATGACCTGGTCAGGGGCCGTTCTCGCTGCTCATCGCGCGGTGGGTGTGGGATTTGAACCCACGGTCACATCGCTGCGACGACGGTTTTCAAGACCGTTCCCTTAGGCCGCTCGGGCAACCCACCCCGCGCTGCCGGTGATCGGCGGCGCGGGAACAAGAGTAACCGGTTGGCACGGGGGTGTGCGGGTCAGTTGTCTCCGACGCGGGAGCCCAGGGTGAGGTCCACGGTGCGGGTCTGGCCGTCGCGTTCGTAGGTGATCTTGACCTTGTCGCCGGGCTGGTGGGTCCAGATCTCGCCGATGAGGGTCGGGCCGGAGTCGATCACTCGGTCGTCGAGCTTGGTGATGACGTCGCCGGGCTTGAGGCCGGCCTTGGCCGCGGGGCCGCCGGCTTCGACGGCTTCGGAGCCGCTGGCACCCTGCTCGGTGATCTTCGCCCCGCCCGTGGTGTCCTCCAGGGAGACGGACGCGCCGATCTTGGCGTAGACCGGCTTGCCGGTCTTGATCAGCTGCTGGGCGACGTACTTGGCCTGGTTGATCGGGATGGCGAAGCCCAGCCCTATTGAGCCGGACTGGCTGGTGCCGCCCAGGCCGCCGTTGCTGGTGGACTGGATCGCGGAGTTGATGCCGATGACGTTGCCCTGGGCGTCCAGCAGCGGGCCGCCGGAGTTGCCCGGGTTGATCGAGGCGTCGGTCTGGAGGGCGCTCATGTACGACGCGTTGCTGCCGGTGCCGTCGCTGGAGGCCACGGGGCGGTTCTTGGCGCTGATGATGCCCGTCGTCACCGTGTTGGACAGGCCGAAGGGGGCGCCGATGGCGATGGTGGAGTCGCCGACGGCCACCTTGTCGGAGTCGCCCAGGGTCAGGGGCTTCAGGTTCGACGGGGCGCTCTCGAGCTTGATGACCGCGACGTCGTAGCCCGCCGCGTGGCCGACGACCTCGGCGTCGTACTTCTTGCCGTCCGGGAAGGTGGCCGTCAGCTTGCCGCCGTCGACCGCCTCGGCCACCACATGGTTGTTGGTGACGATGTGGCCCTCTTTGTCGAAGACGAAGCCGGTGCCGGTGCCGCCCTCGCCGCTGGAGGACTCGGCCTGGATGGTGACCGTGCTCGGCAGGGCCTTGTCCGCCACGCCCGCGATCGTGCCCGCGTCGCGCTTGACGGTGCCGCCGCTGTCGGAGGCGGAGACGGTCGTGGAGTCGCCACTGTCGTTGTTCCTGGCCAGGGTGTAGCCGAGGCCGCCACCCAGGCCGCCCGCGACCAGGGCGGCGGTCAGGATCGCGGCGACCAGGCCACCGCGCCTGCTACGGGGCTTGGGAGCGGGCGGCGGGAAGCCGGCACCCCAGCCGGAGCCCGACCCTCCAGAGCCCCCGTCGGCGTACGAGCCGACTCCCGAGCCGCCTGCGTCCCCGTAAGACGGAGTGGCGGGCGGCGGGGGCGGCCAGGAGGCGTCCGGGGCGGACCCGCCGCCCTGGGGGTGGGCGCCCGGGGATCCGGCCGACGCGTAGGCGGGCGCGCTGCGGGCCGGTTCATGGTCCGGGGCACCAGCGGGCACCGACGGTATGGGAGCCGTCGGCGCGGCCGGCCGCGTGGAAGCTGCGGGAGATTCCACCGGCACGGGAGGTGCGGACGGGGCCGGGGGTACCGCAGTGCCCTCGTTCTCGGTGCTCACAGCTTTTCTCCTCGATCCACGGCTGTTCTTCTCGGTCGCACTCGGTCACACGCGCTCACGCTTGTCGTCGGTCCGGCGCGATTCAGCTGTGCATGTGCTTCTTTTGTCTGCTGACAGCTTTTCCCACGGGCCGTCAGAGCACCATAAGCGGTTGCTGTGGGTGCGAGACCATCCCTTATATAGGACCTTTCGGGCAGGATGGGCGCATCTCGACGCCCCCGCCCGCCACGCGCGCGTGTCCGACGCAGAGGTATCGCCGTCACGCCTACCCCCTCGCGGTGGCACCATGACGCGGTGACCCCTGCACGGCAGCAACGGATTCAAGTCGTCGCCCACCGCGGGGCCTCCGAAGAGGCTCCCGAGCACACCCTGGCCGCGTACAAGAAGGCGATCGAGGACGGTGCGGACGCCCTCGAGTGCGATGTACGGCTGACCGCCGACGGCCATCTCGTCTGTGTCCACGACCGCCGCGTCAACCGCACCTCCAACGGCCGCGGAGCGGTCTCCGCCCTGGAGCTCGCCGAGCTGGCGGCCCTGGACTTCGGCTCCTGGAAGCACCGGGACTCCTTGCGGATGCGGGACGAGGAGCCCGACTGGGAGCATCTGCCCGAGGACCCGGAGGACACCTCCGTCCTGACCCTGGAGCGACTGCTCGAACTCATCGCCGACACCGGCCGCAGGGTCGAGCTGGCCGTCGAGACCAAGCACCCCACCCGCTGGGCGGGCCAGATCGAGGAGCGGCTGCTACTGCTCCTGAAGCGCTTCGGGCTGGACGCGCCCGCCACGCCGGCGGAGTCCCAGGTGCGGATCATGAGCTTCTCGGCCCGCTCGTTGCACCGCGTCCGAGCCGCCTCGCCGACCCTGCCGACGGTCTATCTGATGCAGTTCGTCTCGCCCCGGCTGCGCGACGGACGGCTGCCCGCCGGTGTCCGGATCGCGGGCCCCTCGATCCGGATCGTGCGCAACCATCCGGCTTACGTCGAGCGCCTGAAGCGAGCCGGCCACCAGGTGCACGTCTGGACCGTGAACGAGCCGCAGGACGTCGATCTCTGCGTCGACCTGGGCATCGACGCCATCATCACCAACCGCCCGGGCGAGGTGCTGCGCCGACTCGGTCGGTGAACCATGAAACAAAGCTTGACCCCCGCAGCCCGCATACAGCATCCTCCGATCTCGGCCACACCGGCGAAATCAAGCCACATCGTCACAGGGAGTGCACCGGCGCGTTCGATGCGTATTCGATCGTTGCGAATGCGTCACCGAAGGTTCCCTGGCCGGTTTCCGGTTCAGGCCAATGGGGCATCCACACCGTGGCGTGGGGCAAAGGAGGTCTCGGGGGTGGCGTTGGTGGTGGCACAGGAGGTGCCCACGTCGTCGAGCATGGCCGTACCCCATGGCCCTGCGGGCGTGGGGAAAGCGAGACACCGTATGCGCGCTCAGCTGCGCACGGGTGGTGTGGCGGAATCGGTCATCGACGATGCCGTGTTGATTCTTTCCGAACTCTTGAGCAATGCGTGCAAACACGGTCGGCCGCTGGGTGACGCCCTGGCCGGGGACGGCGACGTCCGGGCCGCGTGGCGGGTGGACCGGCGCGGCAGACTCACGGTCGAGGTGACGGACGGCGGTGGGCCCACCCGCCCGGCTCCGGCCACGCCCTCGGTCACCGCACACGGCGGCCGCGGGCTGAACATCATCACCGCGCTGGCCGACGACTGGGGCGTCCGGGACGACGCCCGCGGCGAGGTCACGGTGTGGGTCGTGGTCCACGACGACGTGCACGACCCCGACGCCGGTCGCCGACGCGACGACTTCGCTACGCGTGTCGCCGCTCCGCGGGTGTCCGCGATAGCCGACCTGGACTTCGGACACGCCTTCGACGACCTGGACTGAAGCCCCCGTCGCACCGGGTCGGCCACGTTGTCCACAGGGTTCCCGTCGGCAGTGGTGTGAACGGCTAGGCTCCCGCCGTACGACACGAGCCGTAACCGGGAGACACGACGATGGCCAAGAAGCGACCCCAGACGAAGGCCCCGCGGCCGCAGCTCACAGATGCCGAGATCCCGGTCGTCGGTGCCCGTGAACCCTGCCCATGCGGCAGCGGCCGCCGCTACAAGGCGTGCCACGGCCGGGCCGCCGCGCACGCGGTGACCGAGCTGGTGCAGCGCCCGTTCGAGGGCCTGCCGGGCGAGTGCGACTGGGTGGCACTGCGTGAGCTGGTCCCGGCCGCGACCGTGGAGCTGACGCTCAAGGACGGTCTGCCCGAGGACGTTCCGTCGGTCACGCTCGCCACGGTCCTGCCGATGGCCTGGCCCGCCCTGCGCCGCGACGACGGCTCGGTCCTGCTCGGCCTGCAGAACGACACGGCGTCCGGCGACATCAGCCGCGACCTCGCCGACACCCTCCAGCACGCTCTCACCGCCGAGCCGGGCACGCCCGTGCAGGGGCGCCGGGCGCCCGGCGACGGTCCGCGGCTGCAGGATCTGCTCGCCCCGGAAGGCCCGTTCGAGCCAGTGGTGCACTCGGGCTTCGAGTTCTGGGTCTCGGACGCGGACAACGCCGCTCCGGAGGTGGCCGCCTCCCTGGAGCGGGCCAACGCGGCGGCCATCCCGACCGTGAAGCTGACCGGCGTGGATGCCGCGTACTGGTGCGAGACGCCGGAGAAGAACCATTTGCGGTGGGTCATGCCGCATCCGGAGGAGCAGCTTCTGGACGCTCTCGCGCGGCTGCACGCGGCCGGGAGGTCGAGCCTCGGGGAGGGCACCCGGCTGGTGGGCTCCTTCCGTGCTCACGGGCTCACCGTCCCGGTCTGGGACCTGCCGAGCGAGGTCACCGCGCAGGACATCGAGAAGCCGGCCGCCGAGTTCGCCGAGCGCCTCGCCACCGCGCTGGCCACGGAGGCTCCGCTCACCGCCGACGAGCGCCGCGCGCGCGGCGGCCTCACCAACCGGCAGGTCACGCTCAGCTGACCGACAGCTCCGGCTGACCGGTCGGTCAGCCGGAGCGAGCCTTGCCGGAACGGCCGGCTCCGTCCACAACTCCCCGTTCCGGCAGGCGAGTCGGTGTCCGAATAGCCGAGCAAAACGAGAGATCGAATTTGCGAACAGCCGATCTCTTGTTACCGTTCCAATAGCCCGGTTGCTGGTGCATCCCCCGTCGCCAGCAACCGGGTCTTTTCATGTGGCCGCCTCGCCGGGGGTGCGAAGAAGCGCGCGAGGGTGAAGACCCGTGGCGCGTCAACCGCCCGCAGGCGCCCCGGAGTTGCTCCCCGACCGCAGCAGCAGCGGCCCCTCGCCGGCCCGGGACGCGAACTCCGCGACCGCCGTGTAGGCACCCACGTCGCCCCGCGTCCGCTCCCGCGGCGTCTCACAGGTGGCCGGCTCGTCGTCGGCGCCGATCGCGCAGCGGATCTGCAGGGTGCGGCCACCGGGCCCCATGAGGCTCAGCACCGAGTCCAGTGCGTCCCCGCTCGCATTGCGGTAGTAGGTGCGCGCCCAGGTGTCCTCACCCTGGGTCATCACACAGGTCTGTGCCTCGATGCCGTCGGGCGAGGTGAGTTCGGGGCCGCAGCGGGCGGCGGTGGCCAGGCCGAGGCCGAGCAGCCCAGGGGCGTCGACGGGTTCGGGGGAGGGCGCTTTGGCGTCCGGCTGACGGGACGGTCGTACGGCCTCGGGGTCCTGGTCGCCCACGGGCCCCGCGGACGCAACAGCCAGTGGCAGCGCGATCGCGCATGCCACCACGCCCGCGAGGGCGATCAGGCGAATATTCATGAAGGGGACGATATCGACCGGATTGGGGCACGCGGCCCGGTGCGCGCCCGACACCCCTACAACTCGGGCGCGCTCACACCCGTACGAGTGAGCGCCTCGACCACGGCGTCCACCACGGCCTCGACGTCGGGCACCCACGGGGAGGCCGAGCCGGGCAGCGGCGCGCGCTCCCAGCGGGTCTGCCCCTGGCCGGTCTCGGACGGCGGCAGCGCCAGATAGCCGCCCTCGCCGTGGAAGCGGAGCGAGCCCGGGACGAAGTCCTGGGCGTACAGCAGTTCGCCCAGCTGCTCCAGGGAGTACGGCTTCACCAGCAGCGCCCACCGGGTGGGCGAGGCCACGACCGGGCCGAGGCGCATGCCCATGCGGTCGAGGGCGCCCAGCGCGCGGGCGGCCGGCAGGGCGGGCAGCGAGACCGCGCACGGAGCCTTGCCGCCGGTGGCCAGGACGATCGGCGCGGCGGGCCGGTTGGTCCACCACCAGCGCACCATGCGGGCGTCGGTGGTGGCCGTGAGGAGGCCGGGGTCGAAGGGGTGTGCGCCGGGAACCGTGCAGTCCGGGTCCGGGCAGGCGCAGCGGGAGCGCCCCTGAGGGTCTGCCGCCGCGCCCGGGAGTACGGGCCACTGCCATTCCGTCGCGAAGGTCAGGGCCGCGCTGATCATGTCAGGCCCCCCGTCACTGCGCTGGGACAGGAGCCTGCGTCGCCTTCCGAGGATCTCGCGCATGAGCGCTCGTTCCTTTCCGTTGCACCGCTGGCAACACCGTGGACCACTCACACCATGTGTCGATCACTTCACTGTGCGTACCTATTGGCGCATCACACCCCAGCCCCAGGCATGGGGAACCCCTATGGGCCGAGCGTTGCAGCTTCCGCGGCAGCCTCGTCCATACTGCGTCTATCAAAAGCACGGGCGTGGCGTGGGGTGGCGAAGTCTGGCGTTTTGCTGTCGCGCGTGTTTCTCTTCGCCTCCGCCACGGGAGGATGGGGCACGGTCGTCGGTGGTTAAGACGCCCGGGTCCGTCGCCAGGTTCCGGGTGATTCCCAACCACCCCTGGCCTTCACCGAGTACGTACCCATCACGACCGCTGTGACGCTCCGTGGAGCAAGGCCAGTCGACCGCAATAGGCTGTTACCCGAGGCAGTTTTGAGCCAACTTCGCTTTTACGCAAGAGGTCTACTGAAATCCCACGGACACCAGGAATCCCAGCAGGACAATGCTGGACATCCCCTCACGAGTGCGTGTACATGTGGAGACACTGCTAGCGGCGCAGAATGACATGGGGGTTTGCGATGCTATCGAGCAATACGCACCGGTCGGAAAGCCGGACACCATGAACGCCCCTCACGCTCCGAAAGTGGCTGGAATCGATACAACGGTTCCGTCGCCCGCACACACTGTCGCGCCCGCGCCCGCGGCCTCCGAAAACGCGGCCGGCCCAGCCGTCCCCGCCCCGAACGCGCCCGGCGCACTGCTCCAGGACCGCCTGGCCGGCTGGGTCTCCGACCTCACGACTCTCCACGAACTCACCGAACGTCTGGCCCGCACAGCCGCACTGGCGGACGCCCTCCAGGAAGTGCTGCGCGCCGGAGCCGCCCTCGTGGGCGCCCGGCGCGGTCTCGTCGCGTTGGAGCCCGGCGACGGGCTGGGACCGGACACGACCATCGGCCTCGGCCTGGCGCGAGCCGATCTCGGCCACATCGAGACCGTGCCGCGCGGCGCGATGCCCTTCGGCCGGATTCTCGACGGTCTGCCCGGCACCGAGGACGGCATCGTCCAGCCCGATCTGTTCGCCGAGGACGGCCTCGACCCCCGGCACCGCGAGGTCGCCGCGCGCCTCGGCTACGCCGCCAGCTACACGCTCCCCCTGTCCACGTCCGCCGCCGGCCGCCTCGGTGCCGCCGTATGGCTCTACGACGAGCCCGCCGAGCCGGTAGAGCGGCAGCGCCACCTCGTCGGTCTGTACGTCCGCTACGCCACCGAGCACCTGGCCCGGCTGCTCGAAGTCGAGCGCACGCGCGCGTGCATGGCGACGATGGCCGAGGAACTGCTCCCCTCACGGCTGCCGCGGGTGGCCGGCATGCAGCTCGCCGTCCGGCACCGCACCGGCCCGCGCGGGGGCGGCGACTGGTACGACGCGCTGCCGCTGCCGGACGCCGCGCTCGGCCTGGCCGTGGGCTCGGTGACCGGCTCAGGACCCAGCGCCGTCGCCGCGATGGGCCGGCTGCGGGCTTCCCTGCGGGCGTACGCCGTGATGGAGGGCGAGGACCCCGTCGCCGTCCTGTCCGACCTGGAGCTGCTCCTGCGGCTGACCGAACCGGCCCGGTCCGCCACCGCCCTGTTCGCCTACTGCGAGCCGGCGCTGCGCAAGATCACGCTGGCCGGCGCGGGACACACCCCGCCGCTGCTGATCGGTGAGCGGCGCACGGAGTTCGTGGAGACGTCCGTGTCCGCGCCGCTGGGGATGCTCGCCTGCTGGGAGGCGCCCAGCGTGGAACTGGAGGTGGGAGCCGGGGAGACGGTGCTGCTGTACACCGACGGGCTGCTGCACCGCACCGGCGACCCCACCGACCGCGCCTTCGCCCGGCTGCACGCCGCGGCGGCCGGCGTACCCCGGAGCTTGCGCCGGGATCCGGCCGCGATCGCCGACCACATCCTGCGGACCGTACTGCCGGACGGGCGGGACGAAACGGACTCCGCGGAGGACGTCGTACTACTGGCCGCTCGTTTCGAGTAGCAGCCGGTAACAGGTCTTCCGGCCCTGGGCCCCCTTCCTCGCGACCGTACGATGGTGGGGGTCCAGTGCCGTATCTAGGAGGATGACCGTGGCCGACGAGCTCACACCGGAGACCCCGGACGAGACCGAGAAGCCGATCAAGAAGCGGAAGAACGGCCTGTACCCGGGCGTGTCCGACGAGCTGGCCGAGAACATGAAGTCCGGCTGGGCCGACACGGAGCTGCGCGACCTGGAGCCGATCGCCCAGGCCGCCGAGACCGCCGCGCGGCGTGCCGCGCTGTCGGCGCGTTTCCGGGGCGAGCGGCTGGTGATCCCCGCGGGCAACCTGAAGACCCGCTCGAACGACACGGAGTACCCCTTCCGCGCGTCGGTGGAGTACGCGTATCTCACCGGTAACCAGACCGAGGACGGTGTGCTCGTCCTGGAGCCGGTCGGTGACGGCCACAAGGCGACGCTCTACCTCCTGCCGCGCTCCGACCGCGAGAACGGCGAGTTCTGGCTCTCCGGCCAGGGCGAGCTGTGGGTCGGCCGCCGGCACTCGTTGAGCGAGGCGGAGAAGCTGTACGGCATCCCGGCCGCGGACGTGCGCGGGCTGGCGGACGCGTTGGCGGAGGCCACGGGTCCGGTCCGGGTCGTACGGGGCTACGACACCCGCATCGAGGCCGCGCTCACCGACAAGGTCACCGCCGAGCGGGACGAGGAGCTGCGGGTCTTCCTGTCCGAGGCGCGGCTGGTCAAGGACGCGTTCGAGATCGGCGAGCTGCAGAAGGCCGTCGACTCGACCGTGCGTGGCTTCGAGGACGTGGTGAAGGTCCTCGACAAGGCCGAGGCGACCTCCGAGCGGTTCATCGAGGGCACGTTCTTCCTCCGCGCGCGGGTCGAGGGCAACGACATCGGCTACGGCTCCATCTGCGCGGCCGGACCGCACGCCTGCACGCTGCACTGGGTGCGCAATGACGGGCCCGTGCGCTCCGGTGAGCTGCTGCTGCTGGACGCGGGCGTCGAGACGCACACCCTGTACACCGCCGATGTCACGCGAACGCTGCCGATCAACGGGCGGTTCAGCGAGATCCAGAAGAAGATCTACGACGCCGTGTACGAGGCTCAGGAGGCCGGGATCGCGGCGGTGAAGCCGGGGGCGAAGTACCGGGACTTCCATGACGCCGCGCAGCGGGTGCTGACCGAGAAGCTGGTCGAGTGGGGGCTCGTCGAAGGGCCCGTGGAGCGGGTGCTGGAGCTGGGGCTGCAGCGGCGGTGGACGCTGCATGGCACGGGGCACATGCTCGGGCTGGACGTGCATGACTGTGCGGTTGCGCGGACCGAGACGTATGTCGACGGCACGTTGGAGCCGGGGATGTGTCTGACCGTTGAGCCGGGGCTGTACTTCCAGGCCGATGACCTGACGGTGCCGGAGGAGTACCGGGGGATCGGTGTGCGGATCGAGGACGACATTCTGGTGACGGAGAGTGGGAACCGGAATCTGTCGGGTGGGTTGCCTCGGCGGTCTGATGAGGTGGAGGCGTGGATGGCTCGGCTCAAGGGTTGAGTTTCGGCTGCGGGTAGTTCGTGGCTGGTCGCGCCCACGCGGCGGAGCCGCAAATGTCACAGCCCCGCGCCCCTGGCGGGGTTGGTGTGGACCTGCATCTAGAAGTCATCGCTGCTGAGGGGCGTCGCGCGGGACTTGAGCGTGCCCTGCGTGACGCCGTTCGGGATGGGCGGCTTGCTCCTGGGGCCCCCTTGCCCGCTACTCGGCGGCTCGCGGCTGAGTTGGGGGTTTCGCGGGGGACCGTGAAGGCCGCTTACGACCAGCTCGTCGCCGAGGGGTATCTCACCGCTCGGCAAGGTGCCGGTACGCAGGTCGCGCCGCTGCCCTCCGCCACCACCGAGCCGCCGGAGGCAGCCGCACGCGCGCGTGCGCCCCTGTTCGATCTGCGGCCGGGGAGTCCGGATGTGGGGGCGTTCCCCGCTGCCGCCTGGCTGCGCGCGCTGCGGCGGGCCATCGCCACGGCGCCCTCCGCGGCGTACGACTACGGGGATCCGCGAGGGCGTGTCGAACTGCGGACCGCGCTGTCGGGATACCTGGGACGCGCGCGGGGGGTCATCGCGCCGCCGGAGCGGATCGTGATCACCTCCGGGTATGTGCAGGGACTCTCGCTGCTGACGCGTGTGCTGGAGGGCGGGACCTTCGGGATGGAGGATCCCGGGCTGCCCTTTCACCGGGAGGTGGTGCGGCGTGGCGGCGGGAGCGTGGTGCCCGTCCCGGTCGATGAAGGGGGAGCCTGCGTCGAGGGGTTCGGGGATGCGGCCGCCGTGGTCGTCACGCCGGCGCATCAGTATCCGACCGGTGTGACGCTGCGTCCCGAGCGGCGGCGGGCGCTCACCGACTGGGCACGCGCGCGTGGTGCGCTGATCGTCGAGGACGACTACGACGGGGAGTTCCGTTACGACCGGCAGCCGGTCGGCGCCCTTCAAGGGATGGCACCGGCGCAGGTGGTCTATCTGGGCACCGCCTCCAAGACGCTGGGGCCCGCGCTGCGGCTCGGCTGGATGGTGTTGCCGCCGGACCTGGTCGACGCGGTGGCCGACACCAAGCTGCACAGCGACCATCACACCGAGTCCATCGGCCAGTTGGCGCTCGCCGAGCTGATCGACAGCCATGCGTACGACCGTCATGTGCGCGCGTGCCGGTTGCGGTACCGGCGGCGCCGGGACCGGCTCGTGGAACGGCTGGGGGCGCGGCGGCACGTGCGGGGGATCGCGGCCGGGTTGCACGCTCTGGTGGAGGTCGAGGACGAGGCGGCTGCCCTGGAGCGGGCGGAGGCCGCGGGGCTCGCTGTCGGTCATCTGGGCGAGCACTGGCACGCATCCGGTGAGGGGCGGCCGCAGGGGCTGGTCGTGGGGTACGGGACGCCTCGGGAGCGGGTGTATCCGGAGGCGTTGGAGGTGTTGGGGAAGGTGCTGGACCGCTGAAATTGGGCCACTGAACGAGCGGTTGATTGGGCCTTCTGAGGGGTCCAGTGCACTTCTAGTGTCGACGGCATGCCGAACTCCCTCGTCCCGCCCGCAGGCCCGCAGCGTGTCCTGGCCCTGGCTCAGCTGACCAACTCGGTCGGCGACGGCGCCTTCTACGTGACGTCCGCCCTGTACTTCACCCATGTCGTCGGCCTCGACCCCGCGCGCGTGGGACTCGGGCTCACCCTCGCGTGGGGCGTGGGGTCGCTGGCGGGCGTACCGCTGGGGCGGCTCGCGGACCGGCGTGGGCCGCGCGGTACGGCCGTGCTGCTGGCGTTGGCGACGGGGCTCGCGGTGGCGTCGTTCCTTGTCGTACGGGGCTTTGTGCCGTTCGTTGTCGCGGCGTGTGCGTACGCCACCGCGCAGTCCGGGCTCGCGGCGGCCCGGCAGGCGCTGCTGGCCGGGCTGGTGTCCGCCGGGGAGCGGACCGGGCTGCTGGCGCATCTGCAGGCGACGCTCAACGCCGGTCTGGCAGTGGGCGCCGGTCTTGGCGGGCTCGCGCTGCAGGCCGGGACCAGGACGGCGTATCTCGGGGTGTTCGCGTTGGACGCGGCGAGCTTCGTGGTGTGTGCGGGGCTGCTGCTGAGGCTGCCGGCCGTCGCCCACGCGCGCGTGGAGCGTGCCGAGCGGCTCGGGGTCCTGCGTGACCGGCCGTATGCCGTCGTCACGCTGCTCAACACCGTGCTGCTGCTGCGGATGCCCTTGCTCAGCCTCGGGATACCGCTGTGGATCACTGAGCGCACGGATGCTCCGGCCTGGCTGGTGGCAGCGCTGTTCGTGCTCAACACCGGGGCGGTGATGGCCTTTCAGGTGCGGACGGCGCGCGGGATCACGGGGCTCGCGACGGCCACGCGCGCGGTGCGGTGGTCGGGCTGGGTGATGCTGGCCGCGTGTGCGGTGTTCGCGCTGTCGGCGGGCGTTTCGTCGTGGGTGGCCGTGACTGTCCTGGTGATCGGCGCGGTACTGCAGGTCGTCGCCGAGATGGGGCAGTCGGCGGGGTCCTGGCAGCTGTCGTTCGAGCTCGCGCCGGCCGACCGGGTCGGTGAGTACCAGGGCTTCTTCGGCACCGGCGTGACCGTCGCCCGCACCGCCGGTCCGCTCGTCCTGACGACGCTGCTCGTGGGGTGGG
Organism: Streptomyces sp. GESEQ-4; assembly: GCF_017948455.1. Classification (GTDB taxonomy): domain Bacteria; phylum Actinomycetota; class Actinomycetes; order Streptomycetales; family Streptomycetaceae; genus Streptomyces. The sequence goes on along the minus strand of NZ_JAFFSU010000005.1, from coordinate 338,414 downwards.
GGACGGCGGGCTGGCTGCTGCTGGGCGCGGTGACGCTGGCGGCGTCGTATGCGATGGGGCCGGCGGCCCGGGTGGCCGCCGGCCGGATGCAACGTGACGTCAGGCCGCTGCCGGTACGCGTGCGCTGACCGGCAGCGAGTCCAGGAACAGCGCCCCCGCCAGCAGCCCCGCACTCCCCCGTGGGCTCCACGCGCGCGCGTGCAGGTCGGCGTCGAGGGCGGTCAGGGCTTCGCGGCCCGCCTCCGTCGCCGTACCGCCCGCCGCCAGGACACCGCGGGCGCCGGCCTGGACATGGCGCAGTCCCAGCGGGCCCGCCGTGTACAGCAGCTCGGTGTCCTGGAGGGTGGACATCACGGTGAGCAGGGCGTCGAGCTGGGCCTCGCCCTCCGTGGCGCCGGCCGAGCGGGCCGTGGTGAGCGCGTCCAACGCCCGCCGTACGTGCGGGAACCCGGCGCGGGCCTCGCCACGGGCGCCCGCGGCGCCGTACTTGGCGGACACCGAGGAGCCCCGGGAGGGCCTGCGCGGGGCGCGCTTGTCGGGGTGGGCGGCGAGGCGCTTGGCGGTCGCGGCCACGTCGCGCGCGCCGGCCCCGGGAGCCAGGGCGGCCGCCGCTACCAGCAGGCCGAGCGCCCACAGGGCACCGCGGTGGCCGCCGCCCGCGAGGCCCACCGAGTGCTCGGTGCCGCGCCCGATCGCGCCCAGTTCGGCACGGAGTCCGGGCGTGGGCTCGCCGGTGCGGCGGGCCGCCGCGGCCATCGCCGCGAGGCCGGGCGCCAGCGCCTTGGCCGACCAGCGCAGGGCACGGTGGTCCTGGCGCGTGGCGCGGGCGCCCAGGTCACGCGGGTCGGGCAGGCCGGGCTTGGGAGCGAGCGCCAGTTGTCCGGTCAGCGCGGTCACGGCGGCCTGCGCCAGCCTCTCGTCCTCGCGGCTCGTCATCGTCGTACCTACGAGGCCGCGGACGCCGAAGCCGACGGGGCGTCGCTCGGCGGGGTGCCCGTGGGAGGCGTACCGCCCTCGCCGCCACCGCCGCTGCCCGCGCCGGTGTTCTCCGCGTCCGGGTCTACGCCGAGGGTGAGGAAACCCTTGTAGCCCTTGGAGGGGTCGGCCTTCTTGACCGGTTTGAGGGTGAGCAGGCCGCTGGACGCGCCGCCGCCGTCGTACACCATGTCGTTGTCGAGGGTGGTGTAGCTGCCGGAGTGCTGGGCGTAGGGCTCCAGGGTGAAGATCTCCTGGGCGATCTCGTCGTCGAAGAAGAACTGGCCGGTGAAGTTGACCTTGCCGCCCTCGTAGGTGCCGTCCTCCTTCTCGCCGCCGGTGTGCACCTTCACATGGATGTGGCAGGTGCGCGGGGTGTACCAGCCGGGGAAGATCGTCTCGAACTTGACGACCCCGTTGGCATTGGCGATCTGGTAGCCGCGCAGGTAGGTCTTGTCGTTGGCCGTGGAGCCGTCCTCGCTCTCGGCGGGGGCCGAGCCGCCGGGGTTGGCGGTGGTGTAGCCGGAGTAGTAGCCCCAGGCGTCGCAGTGCCAGATCTCCACGGCCGCGCCGGGGACCGGGGTGCAGCCGTCGGTGGCGTCGACGACGGTGAGGCGCAGGGTCAGCGGGACGCCGCTCTTGCCCTCGGTGATGTCCTTCCGCACCAGGGCACCGTCGAGGTAGTAGGGGCCTTCCGTGACGCTCGACATCAGCGTCATGCAGGCGCTGCCGCTGGTGGCGCTCGCCGAGGCGGTCGCGGTCGCTTCGGCGGTCGTCGTCTCGTCGGCGAAGGCCGTCTGGTAGCCGGCGACTGCGAGGCCGCCCGCCGCGACCGTGCCACCGGTCACCGCGAGGGCGCGGCGCCGGGTGATCGTGGTGTTCCTGTGGTTTCCCGTCATGGTCGGGAACGTATGGGCGCCGTCCGTCAAGGAGATGGGGCGGCGCTGTGCTCCGGCTGTGAATGCTGAGGAGCCTGAAGTCTCACAGTCGCGGGTCCTCGTCGTGCAGGATCCGCTGGAACATCCGGTGGTCGCGCCACTGGCCGTCGACGTGGAGATAGCGCGGGGCGGTGCCGATCGGCTCGAACCCGCACTTCTCCAGCACGCGTTGGGATCCCGTGTTGTCCAGCAGGGTGGTGGCTTCGATCCGGTGCAGTCCGACGCGGTCGCGGGCGATGCGGCACACCTGCTGTACGGCGGCGGTCGCGAGACCCCGTTTCTGGTGGTCGGCGGCGACCCAGTAGCCGAGATAGGCGCTGCAGAAGGGTCCCAGGGTGATGCCGGTCAGCGTGATCGTCCCGACGACCCGGCCGCCTGATACCAGCAGCCAGGGCACGAGTCGGCCCTCGGCGAACTCCCGCATCCGTGCGTCGAGGCGTTCGGCCTGTCCCTCGACGGTGAAGAAGCTCTCCGGGCGGCGCGGCTCCCAGGGGGCGAGGAAGTCCCGGTTGGCGACGTAGGCCGCACAGAGCGCGGCCGCGTCGGACGGCCCGGCGAGCCGGAGTGTCACCCCGCCCGGCAGCTCTTCGGTTGCGATCTCCATCCGCCCACCCTAAGGACCCCGAAGACCGAGGTGACGGGGCTGGGCAGAGCCGCACGTATGAAAAGCGCTGCTCCAACGGGGGTGGGTGCGGTGCGGGGCCCTGGGACTGACGGCCGCTCCTTGATGATCTTGGGCGTCTGCGTGTGACCAGGACTCTGACTAGGAGCAGTACATGTCACATAGCACCGTCCGGCCCGCCCCGCGCTCCCGCCTGATCACCTGGCTGGCAGCCCTCGGCGCGGTCACGGCCCTGCTACTCGGCTCCCCGGCCACGTCGGTCGCCGCCGACACCCCGAAACCGCCCTCGGGACCGACCGTCTCGGGCCCCGAGGCCCTGATCCGCGGAACCCTCCAGCCGGATGCCTCACCACCGGGGGCGAACGACTGGCAGTGCCGGCCGACCGCCGCTCACCCCCGCCCCGTCGTCCTGCTGCACGCCACCTGGTCGAACGCCAATCTGAACTGGATCACGCTGTCCACCTGGCTGAAGAACGCCGGATACTGCGTCTTCGCGCCGAACTACGGCGGGGAACCGGGAGTTCCGTTCAAGGCCACACGCCACATCCCCGACTCCGCCCGCGAGATCGCCCGCTACGTCGACCGGGTACTCGAAGCCACCGGCGCCAAGCAGGTCGACCTGGTCGGCCACTCCCAGGGCGGCGGCGTGCTGCCCCGCTGGTACCTGCGGTTCGAGGGCGGTACGAACCCGGCGGACCCGGCGCACAACAAGGTCCGCCGGCTCATCGGCCTGGCCCCGTCCAACCACGGCGCCACCGCGTCCGGCCTGGGCACCCTCACCACCGAACTCGGTCTCAACCAGACGGTGTCCCTCGTCGCGGGGCAGGCGTACGCGGACCAGATGGTCGGGTCCCAGGTGCACACCACGCTCGACCGGGACGGCGACACACAGCCGGGCGTCGACTACACAGTGATCACCACGCGATACGACGAGGTCGTCACGCCGTACCACCACCAGTTCCTCAAGGCGGGGCCGGGCGCGACCGTACGCAACATCCTTCTTCAGGAGGTCTGTCCCCAGGACCGCTCCGAACACGTGTCGATCGCCTACGACTCCAACGCCCTGCAACTCGTCGGCAACGCCCTCGACCCCGCCCATGCCCAGCCCGTGAGCTGCCGCTTCTCGGCACCGCTCCTCGGCGGCTGACCCGCCGCAGGCGTCACACCGCCACCAGGGGGGCGTCAGTCCGCCACTTGAGGATCTTGTCGAAGCTGACCACCGCGCCGCCACGTCCCGGCTTGTTGCCGATCTGGACGTGGTCGGCGAGTTCCCGGATGAGGTACAGGCCGCGGCCGTGCTCGGCTTCGCTGTGGGAGGGGCGCGGGCTCTGCCGGCCGGTGAAACCCGGTCCTGAGTCGGCCACTTCGATACGGCACTTCTCGCCGTCGAGGTACGCGGTGACGCGGAAGGCCTCCGACGAGCCGCCGTGCCCGGTGTCGCCGCCGTGCTCCACGGCGTTCGCGCAGGCCTCGGTGAGGGCGACGGAGAGGTCGTAGGAGATGTCGGGGTCGACGCCCGCGCTCTCCATCGTGCCGAGCAGCAGCCGCCGGGCGAGGGGAACGCTCGCAGCCTCGCGCCGCAGATGGAGTGACCACCAGATGCTCATGCTCCAGCCTCCCGGCCCGCGGCTCGACATACCGTTACGTATTGCCGCAAGCGCCCGGGCGTAAGCGCATCGTTGACGTGATGCCGCCCATACGGCCGATGCGCCGGGGGCGTCTATCGGTGTATGTGGGGTGGGCATCTATGGGCGAGACACACCAGAAGGTGAGCTTCCGGTCCTAGGCCATCTTGCGGACCTGCCGTATGGGACCCGTCGGGCCAGTGCGATGATTGGCCCGCCATGACTGCCCCCCACCAGCGCTGGGTGCGCTCCGGACGGGACCTCCGGGTGCTGCGGGCCGCGGTGTTCGCCGCGGTCTGCGTCGTGCTGGCCGCTGCCGGGCACGCCCTCACCTCCTGCGCCACGGTGCCGCTGTGGACGCTGGGCGCGGGATTCCTGGGGGTCTTCGGGGTGGCGGCGCCGCTCGCCGGGCGGGCGCGCTCGCTGCCGGGGATCGCGGGACTGCTCGCGGTCGGGCAGGTGGTCCTGCACTCGGTGTTCGGGCTCGGGCAGCATGCCGCGACAGCCTCGGCCGGCTCGACGACGGGCGCCGCAAGTGACGCCTCGCTGGTCGCGCAGGCCGCCCGGCTGCTGTGCGGGTCCGCCGCGGCGGCGATCAGCCCCGCGCAGGCCCACCGGATCCTCACCGAGGCGCGGATCGACCCCGTCTCGGCGGGGACGCACGCCCACCATGCGTCGGCCACCGTGTCCGCGGACTCGGGGTCAGCCCTGTTGCCGTCCCTGCCGATGCTGCTCGGCCATCTCCTCGCGGCGCTCGCCGCCGGGTGGCTGCTGCGCCGGGGGGACCTGGCGCTGCTGCGGCTCGTGGAGTTGTCGGCGCACGGGGTCGCCGAAGGGGCGCTCGTACGGTCCCTGCGCGGGGCGCTCGCGCTGGCTCGTGCCCTGTGCGCAGGCCTGCCCGCCACGCCGGAAGCCGGTCCGCGTCCGACGCGCACCGTGCCGCTCGCGCCGCCGCGGCCCCGCACCACCGCACTCCAGCACACGGTGATCAGACGCGGCCCGCCGGTCGTCACGCTCGTTCTCGCCGCCTGACGCGACGCGCGCCCGCCCCTTCATGACGTACTGAGTCGACGTACTGAGTTACGGATCCGTAAGAGGCCGCCGTCGCGCGGCACACGCGCGTGCCGGTCATTCTCATCAGCCTTGCCTCAATAGGCACCCACGCGCGCGTGTACCCCTCTTCACCACCGGAATCCGCGATATCTCACTCGAAGTGGAGTGCCCCGCATGAAGGCCTCTCGTCTCGCCGCCGCCGGCGCCATCGCTGCCTCGGCCGTCGTCGTCCTGTCCTCCCCCGCGTTCGCGCACGTCACCGTGCAGCCCGAGGGGACCGCCGCCAAGGGCGGTTACGCCGTCGTCGACTTCAAGGTCCCCAACGAGCAGGACGACGCCTCGACGACCAAACTCGAGGTCAGCTTCCCGATCGACCACCCGCTGGCCTCCGTGATGCCGGAACCGGTCGAGGGGTGGAGCATCAAGACCACCAAGTCCACGCTGGACAAGCCCGTCGAGTCGCACGGCGAGAAGCTCACCCAGGCGATCACCAAGGTCACCTGGACCGCCACCGGCGACGGCATCAAGCCCGGCTTCTTCCAGAAGTTCCCGGTCTCTATCGGCGCCCTGCCCGAGGACACCGACGACCTCACCTTCAAGGCGCTCCAGACCTACTCCAACGGCGATGTCGTCCGCTGGATCGAGGAGCAGCAGGAGGGCCAGGAGGAGCCCGAGAACCCGGCTCCGGTGCTCACCCTGTCCGCCGCCGAGGAGGGCCACCACGGCTCGGGGGCGAGCGAGGAGCCCGCCGACGACGCCTCGGCAGCCGCCGCGACCACCACCGCCGACGCCGAGAGCGCCGACAGCAGCGACACCACCGCCCGCGTGCTCGGCATCGTCGGCATCGTCATCGGCGCGGTGGGCGTGGCCTACGGCGTGCTCGCCGGCCGCCGGCGCACCGACAACGCCTGAGCCCGCCACCCGCGGTGCGCGCCGGAGCGTGTACAGCGCATCTCATAGGCGTCTGTACGCCCCCGGCGCGCGCCGGAGTTCACACATCTGGGATATTTCGCTATGCGCAAGAAGACGTTCGCGGCGGCCGCACTGCTCGCCGCCGCCACCCTGACCCTCTCCGCCTGCGGCAGCAGCGAAGGCGATGACTCGCCCGTCGCCGTGGTCTCCGAGGAAGCCGGCTCCGACAAGGCCGCAACCGTCCTCGACCAGCCGTTCGAGAAGCCGGACCTCGTCCTCACCGACACCAGCGGCAAGCCGTACGACTTCCGCAAAGAGACCAAGGGCCACCCGACCCTGCTCTACTTCGGCTACACCAACTGCCCCGACGTCTGCCCGCTGACGATGAACAACATCGCCGTCGCCAAGAAGCAGCTGCCCAAGGCCGAACAGGACGAGCTGCGGGTCGTGTTCGTCACCTCCGACCCCGACCGTGACACCGCGAAGGCGCTCGGCAAGTGGCTCAAGGGCATCGACACGCAAGTGGTCGGCCTGACCGGCGACTTCGCCACCATCCAGGCCGGCGCCCGCACCCTGGGCATCTCCCTCGAGCCGCCGCACAAGGAGAAGGGCAAGATCGTCTCCACGCACGGCACCCAGGTCATCGCCTTCTCCCCGAAGACCGATGGGGGTTACGTCCTCTACGGCGAGGACGCCACCGTCGACGTCTACACCGCCGACCTCCCCAAGCTCATCAAGGGTGAGAACCCGTGAAGCGGATCGCCCTGACCGCCACGGCCCTGGTGGGCACGCTGGTCCTCGCCGGCTGCGGCGGCTCGGCCTCCGCGGACGGCGAACCCGAACTGTCCGTCGGCGCCGCCTACATGCCCCAGCCGGTCTCGGACTCCATGGCGGCGGGCTTCCTCACCATCGACAACAAGGGCGGCACCAAGGACGAGCTGACCTCCGCCACCAGCGACGCCGGCACGGTCACCGTCCACGAGACCGTCGGTTCGGCGATGCGGGAGGTCGCCTCCCTCGACATCCCCGCACACGGTCAACTCGTGTTCAAGAGCGGCGGAAACCACCTGATGTTCGAGAAGCTGAAGCGGAAGCCGAAGCAAGGCGAGACGGTCTCCGTGGAACTGCACTTCGCCGAGTCCGGCCCGATCACGGTTGAGATGCCGGTGAAGCCGGCGACGTACAACCCCAAGACCGGGCACTGAGGGAGGGACCCCCTGTGACACAGACCATCGCCCCCCGCGTCCGGACCCTGGTGCTGCTGCTCCTGGCCGCGACCGGGCTGCTCCTCACCGGGGCCGGACAGGCCTCCGCGCATGCCGCGCTGAGCGGCAGCGACCCCCAGCAGGGGGCGGTGGTCGACAAGGCCCCGGCCCAGGTGTCGCTGACCTTCACCGAGCAGGTCTCGATGTCCGACGACTCGCTGCGCGTGCTCGACCCCAAGGGCAAGCAGGTCACCAGCGGCGCCCCGTCCAACGTGAGCGGCACGACGTACACCGTGAAGCTGCACAGCGGCCTGCCCGACGGTACGTACACCGTCTCCTACCAGGTCGTCTCCGCGGACAGCCATCCCATCGCCGGCGCCTACACCTTCTCCATCGGCGCCCCCTCCGCCACCTCCGTCTCGGTGGCCGACGAGACCGTGGGCGGCGGGGTCGTCGGCTGGCTGTACGGGTTCGGGCGGTACATGTCGTACGCCGGTTTCATCGTGCTGGTCGGCGGCGCCGCCTTCGTCCTGGCCTGCTGGCAGCGCGGCGCCGGAGTGCCGGCCCTGCAACGGCTCGTCGTCTCCGGGTGGATCACGCTCACCGCGGCCACCCTCGGGCTGCTGCTCCTGCGCGGCGCCTACACCAGCAGCGGGCAAGTGGGCGACATCTTCGACCTGGACCTGCTCGGACAGGTCCTCCAGACCAAGACCGGCGCGGCCCTCGTCTCCCGACTCCTGCTGCTCGCCGCAGCGGCGCTGTTCATCGCGGTGCTGTTCGGCGCCTACGACAAGCGCGAAGAAGAGGAGGAGAAGCGGGACCTGACCTTCGGGCTCGCGGTCGGCGGGGTCGTCGTGGCCGCCGGGCTCGCGGCGAGCTGGGCGATGTCCGAGCACGCCTCCGTCGGCATCCAGGCCGGGATCGCGATGCCGGTCGACATCCTCCACCTGCTCGCCGTCGCCGCCTGGCTCGGCGGACTCACCGCGCTGCTCCTCGCGCTGTACCGGGCGCCCGCGGACAACCCGCTCGACTCCACCGCCGTACGCCGCTTCTCGACCGTCGCCTTCAGCAGCGTCGTCGCGCTGGTCGCCACCGGGATCTACCAGTCCTGGCGCCAGCTCGGCTCCTGGTCGGCGTTCATCGACACGACGTACGGCCAGCTGCTGCTCGTCAAGATCGGGCTCGTGGCGCTGCTCGTCGGCGTCGCATACCTCTCGCGGCGGTGGACGGCCCGGCTGGCGGAGACCGTGCCCGCGGCGGCCGAGGTCGTCGCGAAGGAGCCTGCCGGCGCCCGGGCCGGCACCGGCTCGAAGCAGCCCGACGGCGACTCGGAGCGGGCCGCTCAGCTCGCTCGGCAGCAGGCCGCGATGGACGCGGCGCGGCAGAAGCGGTCACGGGACGCCGATCCGAACCGGTTCGGGCTACGGCGCTCCGTGCTCGCGGAGGCAGGCGTCGCCGTCGTCCTGCTCGCCGTCACCACCGTGCTGACGCAGACCGAGCCGGGACGCACCGAGGAGGACGCCAAGGCCGCCTCCTCGTCCGCCGCTTCCGCCTCGGACTCGGAGTCCGGGGCGCTGACCCTGGACATGCCGTTCGACACGGGCGGCGAGGACGGCAAGGGCCTCGTACGGATCGACCTGGACCCCGCGCGCGTGGGAGGCAACGAGATGCATGTCTACGTGCAGCGGCCCAACGGCCGGGCCTTCGACATCCCCGAGGTGAAGGTCGCCTTCACTCTCGAGGCCAAGGACCTCGGGCCCCTGCCCGTCACCCCCGACCACATCACCACCGGCCACTGGACGGCGACCGGAGTGCAGATCCCCATGGCCGGCGACTGGAAGATCGCCGTGACCGTACGGACCTCCGACATCGACCAAGTGACCGTCGACAAGAACGCGCAGATCGGCTGAACCACCATCATGGCTGACCACACGTCCATCCCTGAGGCCCGTACGCCTGACGCCCCTGACGCGGCTTCCGTCGCTCACGAGGGCGTTTCGCGGCGGAAACTCCTCGGCACCGCCGGTGCCACCGGGCTCGTCCTCGGCGCGGCGGGCGGTGCCGTGGGGTACGCGGCGGCGCCCTCCGAGGCCACGCCGCTGACCTCGCTCGGCGCCGGGCAGGCGATGTTTCACGGGAAACATCAGCCCGGCATCACCGAAGGGCTGCAGGCCCGCGGGCACCTGGTCGCCTTCGACCTGACGGCGGGCGCGGGGCGCAAGGAAGCCGCCGCGCTGCTGCGGCGCTGGTCGGAGACGGCCCGGCGGCTGATGGCGGGGGAGGCGGCGAAGCAGGACGACACGGATGTGGCGCGGGACGCCGGGCCGTCCTCGCTGACGGTCACCTTCGGCTTCGGGCACAGCTTCTTCGCCCGTACCGGCCTGGAGAAACAGCGGCCGGTCTCCCTCGACCCGCTGCCCGACTTCTCCTCCGACCACCTCGACAAGAACCGCAGCGACGGCGACCTGTGGGTCCAGATCGGCGCCGACGACGCCCTGGTCGCCTTCCACGCGCTGCGCGCCATCCAGAAGGACGCGGGCAGCGCGGCCCGCATCCGCTGGCAGATGAACGGCTTCAACCGCTCGCCGGGCGCCACCGCCCACCCCATGACGGCACGCAACCTCATGGGCCAGATCGACGGCACCCGCAACCCCAAGCCGAGCGAGTCCGACTTCGACCGGCGGATCTTCGTGCCGGCGTCCCCGTCGAAGGACCCGGAGTGGATGGCGAACGGCTCCTACGCCGTCGTACGACGGATCCGCATGCTCCTCGACGACTGGGAGCAGCTCTCGGTCAAGGCCCAGGAGGACGTCATCGGGCGCCGCAAGTCCGACGGGGCGCCGCTGTCCGGGGGCGGCGAGACGACCGAGATGGAGCTGGAGAAGACAGACGCGCAAGGGAATCTCGTCGTCCCGATCAACGCCCATGCGCGCATCACCCGGCCCGACCAGAACGGTGGGGCCGCGATGCTGCGGCGGCCCTTCTCGTACCACGACGGTTTCGACACGGACGGCGTGCCGGACGCGGGGCTGCTGTTCGTCTGCTGGCAGGCCGATCCGCTGCGCGGCTTCGTGACGGTGCAGCGGAAGCTGGACCGGGGGGACGCGCTGTCGAAGTTCATCCGGCACGAGGCGAGCGGGCTGTTCGCGGTGCCGGGTGGGGCCGCGGAGGGGGAGTACGTGGGGCAGCGGTTGCTGGAGGGGTGAAAGTGGCTTGTCCGTGGGGCTCCGGTGGGATGCGTGGGCCGTGTCACCGGGGGCCCATTAGGGTGAGGTCATGCCAGCCAGCTATGCGTATCTCGGCCCTGAAGGCACCTTCACCGAAGTCGCCCTGCGCACCCTTCCCGAGACGGCCACCCGGGAGCTGATCCCCTACGTGTCCGTGCAGTCCGCGCTCGACGCGGTCCGCGGCGGTGAGGCCGAGGCCGCGTTCGTACCGATCGAGAACTCCGTCGAGGGCGGCATCACGACCACGCTCGACGAGCTGGTCGCGGGCGCCCCGCTGATGATCTACCGCGAGGTGCTGCTGTCCATCACCTTCGCGCTGCTGGTCCGGCCGGGCACGAAGCTGTCGGACATCAAGACGGTCTCCGCGCATCCGGCGGCCCAGCCGCAGGTCCGGAACTGGCTGAAGAACAACCTCCCCGACGCGCACTGGGAGTCGGCCGCCTCGAACGCGGACGCCGCACGCTTGGTCCAGGAGGGCCAGTACGACGCCGCCTTCGCCGGCGAGTTCGCCGCCGCCCGGTACGGACTCGAGGCCCTGGAGACCGGGATCCACGACGCCGAGAACGCCCAGACCCGGTTCGTGCTGGTGGGCCGGCCCGCCCGGCCCGCGGCGCCGACCGGCGCGGACAAGACGTCCGTCGTGCTGTGGCAGCGCGACGACCACCCCGGCGGGCTGCGCGATCTGCTGGGCGAGTTCGGCACCCGGGGCATCAACCTGATGCTGCTCCAGTCCCGGCCCACCGGCGCCGGCATCGGCAACTACTGCTTCTGCATCGACGCCGAGGGCCATATCTCGGACCGCAGGGTCGCCGAGGCCCTGATGGGGCTCAAGCGGATCTGCCTCCAGGTGCGCTTCCTCGGCTCGTATCCGCGCGCCGATGTGCAGCCGGGGGATGTACGGGCTCCGCTGACGGGGACCTCGGACGACGAGTTCGTATCGGCGTCCGAGTGGGTGGCGCGCTGCCAGGACGGGCGGTTCTGAGCCCGGGTTGCGGGCGGCTGCGCCTTGGTTCCGGGCAGGCAGACGGCACGTGACGTGTGGGTTGCGGGCTGGTTTCGGCCGGTCCTACCTGCTGATTTACGTTATCCACAGGAGTTATCCACAGGCTGCCATCTCGACCTGGGGACAAGTCGACAACGGAGCGCGACTCAGTCGACAAATCGCCGTACAGCGGGCAAGTTCGTCCACAGCCCCTGCGGTCACCCTTCGTCCACCCGTTTCCTTGGGGCAATCCTTTGGGGCGACCCATTTCCACCCGAAAGTGAGCCTGGGGATGGTTTGGCTTGGGAATTCTTCGGTCGGCCTTCGGTCGGCGGAGACGATTCGGAATGATCACTTGCGACATCCACAGATCTTTCGCACAGCCTGTGGATAACTTTTCGGGGCGGTGGAGCCCTGTGGACAACAGGTCCTCCAAGTCCCGTTCCCCACAAGGAAATCGAGTCAACCGGGTGCCTGACCGGTGACCCGTTCCAGGGGGTGAGACGCCTTTTATTGACACAGGGGGCAATTCACTCATAACGCAACGTAAGGATCGGTTCGGACACCGCTCGGAATAGTGAGTCGTGTGCCGTCAGTCCGCACCGGTAGCCTTGGCCGCGTGATTGACCTTCGCCTGCTCCGTGAGGACCCCGACCGTGTGCGTGCGTCGCAGCGCGCCCGTGGAGAGGACGTCGCGCTCGTCGACTCCCTCCTGTCTGCCGACGAGCGGCGCAGGTCGTCCGGCGTCCGCTTCGACGAACTGCGCGCCGAACAGAGGGCGCTCGGCAAGCTCATCCCCAAGGCCTCCGCGGACGAGAAGGCCGAGCTGCTGAAGAAGGCGGGCCAGCTCGCCGCGGACGTCAAGGCCGCCGACGCGGAGCGCGGCGCGGCCGACACCGAGACCCAGGAGCTGCTGCTCCGGCTGGGCAACCTCGTCCACCCCGACGTCCCCGTGGGCGGCGAGGAGGACTTCGTCGAGCTCGAGACGCACGGCACGATCCGCGACTTCGGCGCCGAGGGCTTCGAGCCCAAGGACCACCTGGAGCTCGGCCAGCTGCTCGGCGCGATCGATGTCGAGCGCGGCGCGAAGGTCTCCGGCTCGCGCTTCTACTTCCTTACGGGTGTGGGCGCGCTCCTGGAACTGGCGCTGGTGAACGCGGCGATCGCGCAGGCCACGGCCGCCGGTTTCACGCCGATGCTGACCCCGGCGCTGGTCCGCCCGCAGTCGATGGCCGGCACCGGCTTCCTCGGCCAGGCCGCCCAGGACGTCTACCACCTCGCCAACGACGACCTCTACCTGGTCGGCACCTCCGAGGTACCCCTCGCCGCGTACCACATGGACGAGATCATCGACGCCGACCGCCTCCCGCTGCGCTACGCGGGCTTCTCGCCCTGCTTCCGCCGCGAGGCCGGTTCGCACGGCAAGGACACGCGGGGCATCTTCCGCGTCCACCAGTTCGACAAGGTCGAGATGTTCTCGTACGTCGCCCCGGAGGACTCGCAGGCCGAGCACCAGCGCCTGCTGGAGTGGGAGAAGCAGTGGCTGACGTCGCTGGAGCTGCCGTTCCGCGTCATCGACGTCGCGACCGGTGATCTGGGCTCCTCGGCCGCCCGCAAGTTCGACTGCGAGGCGTGGATCCCGACCCAGGGCAAGTACCGCGAGCTGACGTCGACCTCGGACTGCACCGAGTTCCAGTCCCGGCGCCTGTCGATCCGTTTCCGTGACGGCAAGCAGGTCAAGCCGCTGGCGACGCTGAACGGCACGCTGTGCGCCGTACCGCGCACGATCGTGGCGATTTTGGAGAACCACCAGCAGGCCGACGGCTCGGTCCACGTGCCCGAGGTGCTGCGTCCTTACCTGGGCGGCCGAGAGGTCCTGGAGCCGGTGGCCAAGTGAGCGCCGGCTTCCCGTATCGGCTCATCGCGACCGACCTCGACGGAACGCTCCTGCGGTCCGACGAGTCTGTCTCCCGACGCACCCGTGAGGCCCTCGCCGCGGCCACGGAGGCCGGTGCCGCGCACATCGTGGTGACCGGCCGCGCGGTCCCGTGGACGCGGCACATCCTCGACGACCTCGGCTACGAGGGCCTCGCGGTCTGCGGCCAGGGCGCGCAGGTGTACGACGCCGGGCAGCACCGTCTGCTCACGTCGGTGACGTTGGACCGGCAGCTGGCCGGGGTGGCCCTGGCGAAGATCGAGGCGGAGGTCGGGCCGCTGTATCTGGCGGCGAGCCGGGACGGGCTGAACGGCGATGTCCTGGTCGGTCCGGGCTACGCGGTCACGGGGGCGCTGCCGTCGACCCCGTTCACGGACGCGTCGGATCTGTGGGCGGCGCCGCTGAACAAGATCTACATCCAGCACCCTGAGCTGTCGGACGACGAGCTCGCGGAAGCCTCACGGCAGGCCGCCGGTGGTTTCGTCACCGTCGCCATGGCCGGCGAGGGCATCGTCGAGTTGCTGCCGCTGGGATTGTCGAAAGCGACGGGGCTGTCGCTCGCCGCGCGCCGGCTGGGCGTGAAGGCCGCGGAGACGATCGCCTTCGGCGACATGCCGAACGACGTGCCGATGTTCGGCTGGGCGTCGTACGGGGTGGCGATGGCCAACGCGCATGAGGAGCTGAAGGCCGTGGCGGATGAGGTGACCGCGTCCAACGAGGAGGACGGGATCGCGGTGGTCGTGGAGCGTCTGCTGGGTTGAGGCCGTCTGATGGCCGCGGGTTGAGTTTGGCTGGTCGCGCAGTTCCCCGCGCCCCTGAGTGAGTTCCCGCAACGGTGTCATACACCGGCCGCCGGTGCGGGCAGTCGTGCCGCTGGGGCGGCACGGGTGGGCGCAGCGGCACCTCGTGGCGCCGAGCTGCGCAGCCAACTCCGTGCGCCCCAGCGGAAGGTGCCCCCTTCGACAGGGGGCGAAAGGGAGGGCGGCCCACGCGAGAGCGACGTCGCGTGCTCGAAGCGGCCGCCCCGGGCAGCTCCCCGTGCGGAGCGGGTTCGACGGTGGGGTAACTACACCGGAACTCGCCGCGGGCTGCCCTGTCGGGAGCTGTGCGTACTGTCGTGCATGGACATCGCGCAGCTCCTCTCCCAGAACGTGGCGCCGAACTCACCGTCCGGCGTCGTGGACATAACCACTGTGCCTGTACGACGAGTTGGGCGCCACTGAATTTGGGGCGGCCGTGGGACCGCTACCGGCGCCGCCGCCTGCGCCGACGGGACTTGCTGAAGAACCACCCCGCGGGCGGCTCGTCGGACCGCCATGGCTGGGGCTCGGGCTTCTCCTTGCGCCACCGGGCGGCGAGCATCCGGGCTCGGGCAGACGGCTCGGAGGTCTCGGCGGAGCGTATGAAGTCGTCGTCCAGGACCAACTCGTCCCAGGTGTCCCCCGACTCCGGCTGTCCGCCGCCCTGCGTCGACTCTCCTGCCATCCCCGGTGCCTCCCAACCGTGCGTCCCCGTTGCGCCCAGTGTGTCCCGACAAGGGTGAAGTCCCTGTCAAAAGTTCCTGTCGATACGTTCCTGTCGGTACGTCCCTGTCGATACGTCCCTCTCCATGAGCGGCGCGGCTACTCCTCGCCCGCCAGCGTCAGCGACCGCAGCTTC
This sequence comes from Streptomyces sp. GESEQ-4, assembly GCF_017948455.1. Classification (GTDB taxonomy): domain Bacteria; phylum Actinomycetota; class Actinomycetes; order Streptomycetales; family Streptomycetaceae; genus Streptomyces. The sequence goes on along the minus strand of NZ_JAFFSU010000005.1, from coordinate 323,280 downwards.
TGTCCGGCGTACCAGGTGGCGAGGACGGTCACCACGACCAGCAGCACCGTGGCCGTCGTCAGTCCGACGTCCGAGGTCACCATGTCTCCGCCGGCGACCTTGTGGGCGACGGCCAGCGCCCACTGCTGGACACTGAGCGTGCGCGCGCCGGAGACCAGGGAGCCGAACAGGGCCTCCCAGACCAGGGCGTAGACGAGTCCGAACACCACCGCGTGCCGGGACACCGTGCCCAGCAGCAGGAAGAGCGCGGCGTACGCGATGGAGGCGACCAGTGCGGCGACCGTGTAGGCGACGGCGATCTGCTGGCCGTTGCCGTTGAGGATGAAGCCGGCGATCAGGGTCGGCACCGCCGAGAACACCATGGTCACGGCTATCGCGACGATCAGCTTGGTGAAGATGATCGTGGGGCGTTTCACCGGTTTGGACAGCAGATAGACGACGGAGCCGTCGTCGATCTCCGGGCCGATCGCTCCGGTGCCGGCGATGACGCCGATGATCGGCACCATGGTGGCGAGCGCGAGGCCGCCCAGCAGGTCCGCCGCGGTCTGGTCGTCCGTGCCGACCAGGACACGCACGATCACGGAGATCACGATGAGCAGTAGGGGCAGGGCGCCCAGGATGAGGGCCCGGCGCCGGCCGAGCAGGGCCCGGTAGGTGAGTCGGGCGACTGTGGGGTCGTACATCTTTCGGCCTCCTACGCCGCGACCAGATACGAGAACACGGACTCGAGGGACTCGTCGGACGGCGAGACCGTCAGCAGCCGGATGCCGTGGTCGCGGGCGACCTTGGGCAGCAGCGCGGTGAAGCGGCCGAAGTCGACGGCCTGGATGCGCAACGCGCCCTCCGCCAGGTCGACTTCGATGCCGGACGTCGACGAGTCGGAGATCAGCGCGGCCGCGAGCGCGCGGTCGTCGCTGGAGCGCACCAGGTAGCGGTGCGGGCGGTCGGTCATCAGGCGGCGGATCTTGCGGAAGTCGCCGCTGGCCGCGTGCCGTCCGGCGACGACGACCTCGATGTGGCGGGCGAGTTGCTCGACCTCTTCGAGGATGTGGGACGAGAACAGGACCGTGCGGCCCTCGTCGCCCATTTTCCGCAGCAGGTCCATCAGCTGCATGCGCTGACGCGGGTCCATGCCGTTGAAGGGTTCGTCGAGGAGCAGGAGCGAGGGGTTGTGGACCAGGGCGCTGGCCATCTTCACGCGCTGCCGCATGCCCTTGGAGTACGTGGAGATCTTGCGGTCCTGCGCGTACTCCATTTCGACGGTGGCCAGGGCCCTCTGGGCGGCCTTGGCTCCGAGGCCGTGCAATTCGGCGTTGGCGACGACGAATTCGCGGCCGGTGAGGAAGTCGTACATCGCCTCGCGTTCGGGAACGATGCCGATCTGCTTGTAGATCTGCTCGTTGCGCCAGGTCGGCTGGCCGTCGAGGGTGACGGTGCCCGTCGAGGGGGCCAGGAAGCCGGCCATCATGTTGATGAGGGTGGACTTTCCGGCGCCGTTGGGGCCGAGGAGGCCGGTGACGCCGGGGCCGATCGTCATGGTGATGTCGTTGACGGCGACCACGTTGCCGAACCAGCGGGAGACGTGGTCGATGGAGAGCGTGGTCACAGTCCGACCTTTCGGTAGCGGCGCATCAGGAGGCCGTAGCAGGCGGCGATCAGGCCCAAGGTGACGAGGACGTAGACCACGCCCTCGCCGTTGGACGGGCCGACGGCACCTGGGAAGGCCGATGAGGCTCCGAGGAACGCCGACTGCACTCCGTCGATGAGCGTGATCGGCGAGAACAGGCCGATCCAGGCGATGGCGTCGGTCGTGCCCTGTGCGTCGGCGATGGCCTGGAGCGTGGAGACGGCGCCGTAGGAGATGGTCAGGACGGCGATCACGGCGGCGATGCCGAAGCCGCGGCGCGGGGTGACCGAGGCGATGACGAGGCCGATGCCGGCGAAGAGCAGTGAGAGCAGAGCCACGGCGACGAGTCCCTGGCCGAATCCCTTGGTCTGGTCGGCGAAGTCGAGTTTCGCCAGCAGCGCGCCCACATAGAGCACGATCAGCGGGGCGGCGGTGAGGATGAACAGGGCCGAGGCGAGCGCCGCGTACTTGGCGCGTACGTAGTCGGCGGTCTCGATGGGCCGCGAGAAGTACAGCGGTACGGTCTTGAAGCGCAGGTCGCGGGAGACGGACTGGGGTGCCTGCGAGGCGACGTACAGGCTGATGACGGCCTGCATGATGATCGCGTAGCGGGTGTAGTCGACGGGCAGGTCGTTCGCCTTGGTGGCGACCGCGACGGCGACCATGATGGCCGCGGGTACGCACATCACCACGAACAGCAGCATCGGCAGCACCTTGGACTTCACCGAGCGGCCGAGGCCGTAGGAGCCGCGCAGGGACTGCGAGTACAGCGAGCGGGTGGCGTAGGAGCGGCCGAGGCGGGGGCCGTCGTAGTTGCGGTAGCCGATGTTGTGGATGCGGGTCTGGTCGCCCGGGGGTGCCGCTACGGGGTGCTCAACTGCCATGGCCGACGGCCTCCTTCCGCTGTGTGTCGGTGTCGCTGTCTTGTCGGGACCCCTCGTCCGTGAAGACCTCGGAGATGTGGTGCCTGCGCTGTTCCATGCGGATCAGACCGAGGCCGAGGTCGGCCACCACGTCGCGGACGAGGTCGTAGGTCTCCTCGCCCTGCGCGGTCAGCAGCAGGATGTGACCGGCGCCCGGCAGGCCGCTCGCCGAGTCGAGGAGCTCCACCCCGCGCGCGTGCAGCGCCTCGCGCAGCGCGCGGGTGCCGTCCGGGTGTGCGTCGGTGTCGGTGACCTCGACGGCGAGTGTCGTCGTGGTCTGGGTGAAGTCCGTGGTGGAGCTGGAGCGCAGGAGCTTGCCGCCGTCGACCACGACGACGTGGTCGCAGGTGCGCTCCAGTTCGCCCAGCAGGTGCGAGGTGACCAGCACGGAGATGCCGAAGTCGGTGTAGATCCGGCGGATCAGGCCGAGCATCTCGTCGCGGCCGACCGGGTCGAGGCCGTTGGTCGGCTCGTCCAGGAAGACCAGTTGCGGGTCGTGCACCAGGGCCTGGGCCAGCTTCACGCGCTGCTTCATGCCGGTCGAGTAACCGCCGATGGGGCGGTAGCGCTCCTCGTACAGACCGACATGGCGCAGGGTGTCCGCTGTGCGCTCACGCGCGGCGGCGGGCGGGAGGCCGGACATGCGTGCCATGTGGACGACGAACTCGGTGGCCGAGACGTCCGGCGGCAGACAGTCGTGTTCCGGCATGTAGCCGACTCGCTCGCGGATCTCGGCGCCCTTGGTGGCGACGTCGAGTCCGAGCACTTCGGCACGGCCTTCGGTGGCGGGAGACAGACCCAGCAGGATCTTGATCAGTGTGGACTTGCCGGCTCCATTGGCTCCGACGAGTCCGGTCACACCGGGCCCGACGTCCACGGAGAGCCGGTCAAGCGCGGTCACCCGGGGGAACCGCTTGCTCAGGCTTTCGGTCGCGATCACAGTCACGTGTAAGACGGTAGTGACGCAAACCACTCCGGTCGTCAGACCGGAGAGCCGTCTTGGTGTCCCTCTCGAGTATTACGGGGCCCTAAGGGTCACCCTGAGGTCGAACACAGGCCTATTGACGCAGCCTCCAACAACTGTCACATTCGCCAGTGTCAAGTTACGGACACGTACCGCGGTCAGCGTGGACAGGGTGGGCGGTGTCGGATGACGACGGCTGTTGCAGATGAACGCGCCGCGGAGCTGCGGAAGTTCCGGAAGGTGCAGCGTCTGGCGTACGAGTGCGCGGAGGCGGTCGCGGCCCGGTTGCAGCCGGGGGTGACCGAGCGTGAGGCGGCGCGGATGCAGCGCGAGTGGCTGCGTGAGCGGGGTGTGCGGGACTGGTTCCATCTGCCCTTCGCCTGGTTCGGCGACCGCACGGCGTTCGTGAACTTCCGCGTTCCGCTGCAGTTCTTCCCCACCAACCGCCGGCTCGAGCCCGGGATGCCGTTCATCCTGGACATGGCCCCGGTCTTCGAGGGCTGCACGGCGGACATCGGCTACTCCGGCTCGCTCGGCCTCAACCCCGTGCAGGACAAGCTGATGGCCGACCTGGAAGCGCACCGTGAGCTGATCCTGCGCGAGGTGCGCGAGCGCCGCCCGCTCAAGGAGATCTACGAGGACGTGGACCGGCTCATGGCCCGCCAGGGCTACGCCAACCGGCACCGCGCCTACCCGTTCGGCGTGATCGCCCACAAGGTGGACCGGGTCAAGGAGCGGCGCTGGTCGCCGCATGTGTTCGGGTTCGGCACCCAGTCCCTGAAGGGCCTGGCGAGCGACGCGCTGCACGGCCACCGCGAGGGCTGGTCGCCGCTGTGGTCGCCGTACCGCTTCTCCGACCACCCGCCGCAGCCGGGCCTGTGGGCGGTCGAACCCCATCTCGGCTTCCGGGGTACGGGCGCGAAGTTCGAGGAGATCCTGGTCGTCACCGACTCCAAGGACCTCGAGGAGAGCGCCTTCTGGCTGGACGACGATCTGCCGCATGTGCGGCGCTGGGCGGAGGACAGGTGACGGTGCTGAAGGGGGCGCGGGAGCGCCGCGTGCGGACCGGCGGGGTCGAGCTCTGCGTCGCCGAGCTGGGGGACCCGGACCGGCCGACGGTCGTCCTCGTGCACGGCTACCCCGACAGCAAGGAGGTGTGGTCCGAGGTCGCCGCCGGCCTCGCCGACCGCTTCCATGTCGTGGCGTACGACGTCCGGGGCCACGGCCGGTCCACGGCACCGCGGCCGCTGCGCGGCGGGTTCACGCTGGAGAAGCTGACGGACGACTTCCTGGCGGTCGTGGACGCGGTCAGCCCGGACCGGCCGGTGCATCTGGTGGGGCACGACTGGGGCTCGGTGCAGTCCTGGGAGTTCGTCACCGTCCAGCGCACCGAGGGACGCATCGCGTCCTTCACCTCGATGTCCGGGCCGTCCCTGGACCATTTCGGGCACTGGATCCACGCGCGCGTGAAGCGCCCCACCCCGCGCCGGGTGGGCCAATTGCTGGGCCAGGGCGCCAAGTCCTGGTACGTGTATCTGCTGCACACGCCGGTCCTGCCCGAACTGGCCTGGCGCGGCCCCCTCGGCAAGAGCTGGCCAAGCATTCTGGAACGCGTCGAGCGCGTACCCGGCGACGGCTACCCGACCTCCTCGCTCCCCAGGGACGCGGCCCACGGGGCATGGCTCTACCGGGACAACGTACGACCGAGGCTGCGCAGGCCCCGCACGGACGCCTACGCGCACGCGCCCGTTCAGCTCATCACGCCCCTGGGGGACGCGTTCTTGTCGGAGAAGCTGTACGACGGACTGGAGGAGTGGGTTCCGCAGTTGACCCGCCGCACGCTCCCCGCCAAGCACTGGATCCCGCGTTCCCGGCCCGACCAACTGACGGCGTGGATCTCCGAGTTCGTGACCGCCGTCGAGGGCGGCAGACCGCGGATGAGCGCCACGGGCAGGCACGCCGACCGGTTCGGCGGGCAGCTCGTCCTGGTCACCGGCGCGGGCAGCGGCATCGGACGGGCCACGGCGTTCGCGTTCGCCGAGGCGGGCGCGCGCGTGGTGGCCGTCGACCGGGACGCGGAGGCCGCGGCACGCACCGCCGAGCTGTCCCGGCTGATCGGCGCCCCCGAGGCGTGGGCGGAGACCGTCGACGTCTGTGACGAGCAGGCCATGGAGAAGCTCGCCGAGAAGGTCGCCTCCGAGTACGGCGTGGTGGACGTGCTGGTGAACAACGCCGGGATCGGCCTGTCCGGCTCCTTCCTCAACACCAGCCCGGAGGACTGGAAGAAGGTCCTCGACGTCAACCTGTGGGGCGTGATCCACGGCTGCCGCCTCTTCGGGAAGCAGATGGCCGAGCGCGGACAGGGCGGCCACATCGTCAACACCGCGTCGGCGGCGGCGTACCAGCCCTCCAAGGCGCTGCCCGCCTACAGCACCTCCAAGGCGGCCGTGCTGATGCTGAGCCAGTGCCTGCGCGCGGAGCTGGCCGGACAGGGCATCGGCGTGACGGCGATCTGCCCCGGCTTCGTCAACACCAACATCACCTCGACCGCGCGCTTCGCCGGGGTCGACGCCGCCGAGGAGAAGCGGCGCCAGAAGAAGACCGCCCGTCTGTACGGGCTGCGGAACTACCCACCAGAGAAGGTCGCCGACGCGATCCTGCGGGCGGTGGTGAAGAACCAGGCCGTCGTCCCGGTGACACCCGAGGCGCGCGGCGCCCACCTCATGTCCCGGTTCACGCCCCGCGCACTGCGGGCCGTCGCCCGGCTGGAGCCACCGCTATGAGCGATCACCGGTACGCCATCACTCCACGCCGCGTGTCCTTCGACTGGACCCGCACACCCCTGCACTGGATCCCCGGCGAGCCGACCGCGACCCACGTCATCAACGTGCTGCATCTGCTGCTGCCGGCGGGGGAGCGGTGGTTCGTGAAGGTCTTCAAGGAGGGTCTGCCGCTGGTGCGGGATCCCGAACTCCTGGCGGACGTCAAGGGGTTCATGGGCCAAGAGGCCACCCACAGCGTGCAGCACGCGCATGTGCTCGACCATCTCGAGGCACAGCAGCTGGACACGGCGGAGTTCACCAAGTACGTCGACTTCCTCTTCGAGCGGCTGCTCGGCGAGCGCCCACCGCTCGGCGCACCCATACCGCAGCCGGAGTGGCTGCGCTGGCGGCTGGCCGTCGTCGCGGCGATCGAGCAGTTCACGGCGGTGCTCGGCGACTGGGTGCTGGCCGCCGACGCCCTGGACCGGGCCGACGCCGACGAGGTCATGCTCGATCTGCTGCGCTGGCACGGCGCTGAGGAGGTCGAGCACCGCGCGGTCGCCTTCGACATGTACCAGCACTGCGGCGGCGCCCGCATGCCCCGCTACGCCCGCCGCCTCGCCGCTATGGCCGTCACCGCGCCGGTGATGCTCTACCTGTGGGTATGGGGCACGGCGTACCTGATACGTCAGGATCCGCAGCTCGCCGGCCGCCTGCGCTACTCCCTCGCCGGACACAACGCGGCTGTCCGCAAGGGCCTGCTGCCGACGTGGCGGGAGCTGGGTGCCGCGATACCCCGCTACTTCAAGCGGTCGTACCACCCCTCGCAGGAAGGGTCGCTGAGCCGGGCGGTCGAGTATCTGCGGAGGTCACCGGCGGCGAGGGCCGCGGCATGAGCGGGGAGGGTGCCGGAATCCCGGGGCTGCGCGCCGCAGCCGGGGCGGGGACCGCGCCCGCCTACCGGATCGATGACCTCGCGCATCTCAGCGGCGCCACGGTCCGCACCATCCGTGCCTACCAGGACCGCGGCCTGCTCCCCCGCCCCGAGCGCCGTGGCCGGGCGAACGTGTACGGCGACGCGCATCTCGCCCGTCTGCGCCAGATCGCCGATCTCCTGGACCGCGGCTACACCCTGGCCTCCATCAAGGAGCTCCTGGAGGCCTGGGACGCCGGGCGGGGCCTCGGCGGCGTGCTCGGGCTGGTCGCCGAGGTCGACGGTCCGTGGACCGACGAGGAGGCGGTACGGATCTCTCGCGCCGAGCTGGACGAGCGGTTCGGCGGCTCTCCGGACGACGCGGCGGTCGCCGACGCGGTCGCACTCGGTGTGTTGGAGCCGGTGCCGGGCGACGACGACTCGTTCCTCGTGCCCAGCCCCCAAGAGCTCGCCGTGGCCGCCGAGTTGCACGCGGCGGGGGTTCCCCTGTCCGCGATCTCAGGACATCTACGGGAGTTGAGGGGCCAGGTCGAGCACATCGCGGCCCGTTTCCTGGAGTTCACCACGGAGCACATCTTCGCCCGCTACCTGGACGGACCACACCGTCCGACCGACGCGGACGCCGCCGAGGCGGCCTCGCTCGTACGACGTCTGCGGCCGCTCGCCCGCCAGTCCGTGGACGCCGAACTCGCCCGCGCGATGCGCCTGTTCGCAGTGCGGCACCTGCGGGAGCACCTCGGCACGGGCGAGGCTCCGCACAAGAGCGATGAGACACGGTCCGTGACGATTCCGGCAGAGACAATGCGGGCCGTGGAGAAGCTCGTTGGTCCGGGGAAGGCAGCCGAGTTCATCGCGCTGGCCGCCGAACGCGAGGTGCGGGCCCGCGTCTTGGACGATCTCGCTGCAAGTGGTGCCCCGGCAGCTGATGTTGACCAAACCCCTTGAATCGATGGCTCGTTGTCCACAGAGTCGCCAATTCCCCTGTGGATAACCTGACTTGGCTGTGGATCAAACATCCGGAGTCAATTCATTCGCGTGATCCACGTCTCTCGCGGCACCCTGAAGGCATGGATGAAAGACGCACCGTGAAGGTGTCGAAGTACCTCTCCAAGCATCTGCGTCATCAGCCCGAGCGGATCGGGCTCGTACTCGACGAGGGCGGCTGGGTCGAGATCGAGACGCTGATGGCCGCGGCAGCCGCGCACGGCTTCCGTTTCACGCGGGACGAGCTGGACCACGTGGTCGCCGCCAACGACAAGAAACGCTTCGAGATCGAAGGCTCGCGGATCCGCGCCAGCCAGGGCCACAGCGTCGAGGTCGACCTCGGACTCCCCCCGGCCACCCCGCCGCCGTACCTGTACCACGGGACCGTGGCCCGGAACCTGGACGCGATCCGCGCCGAGGGGCTCCACCCGATGAACCGGCACGACGTGCATCTCTCGGCCGACCGTGAGACCGCGACCCGCGTCGGCGCCCGGCGCGGCCGCCCCGTCGTCCTGGCCGTGGACGCCGGTGCCATGCACCGGGACGGCCATGTCTTCCAGGTGAGCGCGAACGGGGTGTGGCTGACGAAGGCCGTGCCACCGGAGTACGTGAGGTTTCCCGAGCGCCACTGAACTCTCTTCCGGCATGATCAGTGGTATGGACCACCTCCCCAGCACCGAGGCCGCCGTCACCGTGCTCCGAGAGATCGCCGCCGAGTACGCGCGCGAGATCGAGGTGAGCCATGACATCGGCGCCGACCAGACCTCGCGCCGCACGGCGGCGGGCATAGGCGTCACCACCGACCCGGACGGCTCCCTGCCCCACGAGCCTACGTCGAGTTCGGCGGCTCGCCCCAGGTGAGTGTCCGCCTCTACCCCGAGGACGACGCGCTGATCACGGTCGAGGGCGTCGAGTGCCCCGACATCCCGCGCGACGACGTCCCGGCCTTTCTCCGCTCCGTCTTCGGTGGGCTCGCGTACGTCACCGCGCGCCGCTTCCCGCCCGGCTACCGCCTGGTCGTGCCGCTGCCCGGAGACCGTGTGCACAAGGAGTGGACGGAGATGATCTCCCTCCCGCCGTGGCTGAGCAGCCGTGTGCGATGACCGTTTCACGTGAAACCCCGTCGGCCGCTTAGGCTCGACGCATGAGTCTGCGTCTGAGCACTGTGATCCTCCCCTACCGCCGCTGGCACGAAGGCGGCCGTTCGGCATGGCAGCGCGCTGAGCAGCTCGGCTTCCACACCGGGTACACCTACGACCATCTGTCCTGGCGCAGCTTCCGGGACGGCCCCTGGTTCGGTGCCGTGCCCACGCTGACCGCCGCCGCGGCCGTGACCGATCGACTGCGGCTGGGCACCCTGGTCACCTCGCCGAACTTCCGGCACCCGGTGACTCTCGCCAAGGAGCTGATCTCCCTCGACGACATCTCGGGTGGGCGCGTCACGCTCGGCATCGGTGCCGGCGGTACCGGCTTCGACGCCACCGCGCTCGGCCAGGAGCCGTGGACGCCGCGCGAGCGTGCCGACCGGTTCGCCGAGTTCGTACCGCTGCTCGACCGGCTGCTGACCGAGGACACGGTGTCGTACGAGGGCGACTTCTACGCGGCGCACGAGGCGCGCAACATCCCGGGCTGTGTGCAGCGGCCCCGGCTGCCGTTCGCGGTGGCCGCCACCGGGCCGCGTGGGCTGCGGCTCGCCGCCCGGCACGGGCAGGCCTGGGTGACCACCGGCGACCCCAAGTTGTACGAGAACGGCACTCCTGAACAGTCGATTCAAGCCATTCGTGGACAGGTGGAGAAGCTCGCCGACGCATGCGCCGTCCTCGGCCGTGACGCGTCCGGGCTGGACAAGATCCTGCTCACCGGTTTCACACCGGACCGTGGCCGCCCGCTGCAGTCGCTCGACGCGTTCGTGGACTTCGCGGGCCGGCACCTGGAACTGGGCTTCACGGAGATCGTGGTCCACTGGCCGATCCCCGACTCGGATTTCGCCGCCGACGAGAAGGTCTTCGAGCAGATCGCCATGGAGGCGCCCGCACAGCTCAGCTGAGCCGTCGCCGCGACAGCGAGGGCTCGTGGGCGCAGGGGCGCAGGGGCGCAAGGGTGCAGGTGAGAGCCATCACCACTCACATGTGCGGAGTCCCGCACGGCCGTGCAGGCATATGCGGGAGAATGGCCGGGTGACCTCAGCGACCAGACAGCCCGAGACCCCGGCCACCACCGTCCCGCCGCGCCTGATCGCGACCGATCTCGACGGCACCCTGCTGCGCGACGACAAGTCGGTCTCGCCGCGTACGGTCGCCGCTCTGGCCGCCGCCGAGGAGGCGGGCATCGAGGTCTTCTTCGTCACCGGCCGCCCGGCCCGCTGGATGGACGTCGTCAGTGACCACGTCCATGGCCACGGGCTGGCGATCTGCGGAAACGGCGCCGCGGTGGTCGACCTGCACGGCGGCCCGGGCGCCCACCGGTTCGTGAAGGTGCGGGAGCTGACGCGGCCCGACGCGCTGGACGCCGTACGACTGCTGCGTGAGGCGGCGCCCGGCACGGTGTACGCGGTCGAGCAGACGTATGGCTTCCACCAGGAGCCGGACTATCCGAAGCTGCACATGGAGGTCCCGGACAACCTGGCGCCGGCCGAGCAACTGCTGGCCGCGGGCGGTCCCGGTGCCGATGAGCCGGTCCTCAAGATCCTCGCGTACCACCCCGAGATCGATCCGGATGCTTTCCTGAGCCTCGCCCGCCTCGCTGTCGGCGACCGTGCCAACGTCACCCGGTCCAGCCCCAGCGCCCTGCTGGAACTCAGCGGCCCGGGCGTCTCCAAGGCCAGCACGCTCGCTCTGTGCTGTGCCGAGCGCGGTATCTCGCACGAGGAGGTCGTCGCGTTCGGTGACATGCCGAACGACGTCGAGATGCTCACCTGGGCGGGGCAGTCGTATGCGATGGGCAACGCACACCCGGATGTGATCGCGGCCGCGTCGGGGCGGACGGTCGCCAACAACGAGGACGGGGTGGCGGTCGTGATCGAGCAGATGCTGGCGGAGCGGCTGTAAACAGGCGTCGGCTGTAACAGGCGTCGTCCAGGCGCACGCCCCTTACGTGCGCTCCGCGCGAGCGGCGATCACAGCCGGACCCCGCGCGCTTCCAGCCACGGCACCGGATCAACCGACGACCCGAGTTCCGGTGTGATCCGTACCTCGAAGTGCAGATGCGGGCCGGTGGAGTTGCCGGTGCTGCCGGACTGCCCGATCCACTGCCCGGGGGAGACTCGCTCGCCCTGGTCGACGGTGACGGACGCGAGGTGCCCGTACTGCGAGTAGTAGCCGCCGGGATGCCCGATCACGACCTGCATGCCGAAGGCGCCGCCGCACGACACCCTGACGACGCGTCCCGTGCCGACCGACCGGACCGGCGTGCCGATCGGCACCGCGAAGTCCTGCCCGGTGTGCCGGTGCGCCCACCGCTCTCCGCCGCTGCCGAAGCTCGCGGACATCTCGTACGTCTCCACGGGCGCGACCCACGCGCGCGTGCCGCTCACCTGTGGCTGGTCGATCCGGGCGGCACCACCGCAGCTGCCCGCGGCGACCGACGCGTCCGCCTGGCCCTGCAACTGTCGCCGCGCCTCGTCCAGCTTCCGCTCGATGTCCTTCTTCAACTGCGCGAGTTGGGCGTTGCGTCGCTCCAGGTCCTGCCATGCCGCCTCTGCCGTGGCCTCGTCCGCGGCCAGCCGCGTCTCGGCCCGGCGGCTCTTGTCGAGGGCGTTGCCGACGGCAAGTTGCGCTTGCGAGAAGACGCGCTGACCGCGCATCAGCTCGTCCGGGCTGTCGGCGAGGATGATCTGCGCGGTCAGCGGCACCCCGCCGCCCGTGCGGTACTGGGCGCGTGCGATACGGCCCAGGCCCTTGTGGAGCACGGCGATCTCCCGCCGCTCGCGGTCGAGGAGCGCCTCGTACCGTTCGGCTTTGGCCCGTTGCGCCTCGGCCTTCTGCCGCACCGCCTCGTACTGCCGCGTCGCCACCGCCGCTTCCTCGTACAGCCGCGCCACCTGAGCGCTGACCCCGGAGGGACCGTCGCCCGTCGCGTGGTCCGCGGCGCCGGTGGGGCGGGCCACGAGGACGGCGAGTGCGCACAGCAGCACCAGAACGACCAGCGGATGGCGGCGAGATGAGCGCATGTCAGCGATCGTGACGCCCTGCCGCGGCTGTGGGCCTGTTCACGTCGTACGCATGGGGGACGCGTTGCTGCGTACGGAGCACACCGGCCTGCGCACAACCGGGGCAGCGGCCTCTCAGCGCGGGGCCACCGTCGTACCGCCGCCGGCGGAGCAGCTCTCCGCTAGTGCACGCCGACCAGCAGCTCCGACTCCGCCTCCCGCTCCGCCATCCTCCGCAGCGGCCCTTCCACCACGGCCAGCTCCGCATACGTGCCCCGCTGCGCCACGTGCCCCTCCTCCAGCACGATCACCTCGTCCACCGTCTCCAGACCGACCAGCCGATGCGTGATGAGCAGTGTCGTACGACCCTCGGTGGCGGCCAGCAGATCGGCGGTGAGCGCGTCCGCCGTCGGCAGGTCGAGATGCTCGGCGGGCTCGTCGAGCACCAGGACCGGGAAGTCGGCGAGCAGTGCACGGGCCAGCGCGAGCCGCTGCCGCTGCCCGCCGGACAGCCGCGCCCCGTGCTCGCCGACCAGGGTGTCGAGTCCGTCGGGCAGGCTGTCGGCCCAGTCCAGCAGCCGGGCCCGCTGCAGGGCGTCGCGCAGTTCGCCCTCGGTGGCGTCCTTCCTGGCGAGCAGCAGGTTCTCGCGCACCGAGCTGTCGAAGAGGTGCGCGTCCTGGGCACACAGTCCGACGAGCCGCCGTACGTCGTCGCCGTCCAGCGCGCCCGCATCCACGCCGCCCAGCGTGTAAGAGCCCGCGTCCGCGTCCAGGAAGCGCAGCAGCACCTGCGCGAGCGTCGTCTTGCCGGACCCGGACGGGCCGACAACGGCGATCCGGCGGCCCTCCGCCAGCGTCAGGTCGAGGCCGGCGAGGGCGTCCCGCTCCTGCCCCGTGTGCCGGGCGGCCAGGGCCTTGACGACGACCGGGAACGGCGACGCGGGCGCCTGCCGGGGCCGCTCCGGCTCTTGTACGGGCTCGGGCGCGTCCAGTACGTCGTACACGCGCTCCGCGCTCCTGCGCACCCGCTGCCGGAACCGCACGGCCAGCGGCATGCCGAGCACGGCCTCGAAGGCGGCCAGCGGGGTGAGGACGACGACGGCCATCGCGATGCCACCCAAACGGCCGCCGGCGACCGCCTGGGCGCCCACGAGGGCGGTGGCGGCGACGGTCAGGCCGGAGACGAGCGCGGTGAGCCCGTCACCGAGCGCGGTGGCGGTGGCGGCGCGCGAGGCGATCCGGGTGAGCGTGCCGTCGGCCCGGCGTACCTCGGCGGTACGTGCGGGCAGCGCGCCGGCGACGGTCAACTCGGCGGTACCGGTGAGCAGATCGGCCACCCGGGTCGCCAGCACTCCACGAGCGGGGGCCAGTCTGCGCTCCGCTCGCCGGGCGACGGCGCCGGTGAGCAGCGGGACACCGGCTCCGGCCGCCAGCAGCCCGACGGCGAGCGCGACACCGGCCTCGGGCAGCAGCCAGGCCGTGAATCCGACCGAGGCGGCGGACACGGCGACGGCGGCACCGGCGGGCAGCAGCCAGCGCAGCCAGTAGTCCTGCAGTGCGTCCACGTCGGAGACGAGCCGCGACAGCAGGTCGCCCCGCCGGGTCCGGCGCAGTCCCGCGGGCGCCAGCCGCTCCAGCCGCCGGTACACGGCGACCCGTGTATCGGCCAGCATCCGCAGCACGGCGTCGTGCGACACCAGCCGCTCGGCATACCGGAAAACGGCGCGCCCGATGCCGAAGGCCCGTGTCGCCGTCACCGCGACCATTAGATACAGCACCGGCGGCTGCTGCGAGGCCCGAGAGATGAGCCATCCGGAGGTGGCCATCAGCCCGACGGCGCTCCCGAGAGCGAGGCTTCCGAGCAGCAGGGCGAGGGCGAGACGTCCGCGGTGGGCGCGGGCCATGGCGCGGACGCGGGCGAGTACGCCGCCGGCGGTCGTCGGGACCTCCGGCTCCGGCTCAGCGACGAGGTCGTCCGCCGCTGCTTCCTCGATGCGGTGAGCCACCGCTCCCTTGGACACGACCTCCGCGTCCACAGAAGCGCAGGCCATGACTTCTTCCAGCCGCACGACCCGATCCGCGACGCTCAGCAACGCCGGCCGATGCACCACGAGCAGCACTGTCCGTCCCACGGCCAGGCGCCGCACCGCCTCCACGACCTCGCCCTCGGTCTGCCCGTCCAGCGCGGCCGTCGGCTCGTCGAGCATCAGCACAGGCCGGTCCGCGAGGAAGGCACGGGCGAGCGCGAGCCGCTGTCGCTGACCGGCGGACAGCCCGGCCCCGTCCTCGCCGAGCAAGGTGTCCGGACCCTGGGGCAGCGCGTCCACGAACTGCAGGGCTCCCGCATCCCGAAGCGCCTGCCGTACGTCTGCGTCGTCCGCGTCGGGACGCGCCAGCCGTACGTTCTCGGTGATCGTCCCGGCGTACAGATGGGGCCGTTGCGGCACCCAAGCGATCCGCGACCGCCACTCCTCGAGGTCGACCTCGGTGAGATCGACTCCCCCGAGCAACACACGTCCCTCAGTGGGTCGTACGAACCCCAGCAGGACGTGCAGCAGCGTCGACTTGCCCGCGCCGCTCGGCCCGACGAGTGCGACCGTCTCTCCGGACTCGACGGCGAAGGACGCCTCGGACACGGCGTCCATGGACCGGCCGGGGTACCGGACGGTGACGCCCTCGAACCGCACCGGCCCGGTCGGCACGGCCGCGGTTCCCGACGCCGGCACCGGCGTCTCCAGCACCGCAAAGATCTCCTCGGCGGCCGCGAGCCCCTCCGCCGCCGCGTGGTACTGCGCCCCCACCTGTCGCAGCGGCAGATAGGCCTCGGGTGCGAGCACCAGAATGACCAGACCGATGTAGAGGTCCATCTCGCCGTGGACGAGCCGCATACCGATCGTCACCGCGACCAGGGCCACGGAGATCGTGGCGAGCAACTCCAGAGCGAAGGAGGAGAGGAAGGCGATCCGCAGGGTGCGCATGGTGGCCTGCCGGTACTCGCCTGTGATGCGGCGGATCGAGTCGGCCTGCGCCTTGGCCCGCCCGAACACCTTCAGGGTGGGCAGCCCCGCGATGACGTCCAGGAAGTGCCCGGACAGCCGGGACAGCAGCTGCCACTGACGGTCCATCCGGGACTGCGTGGCCCAGCCGATCAGCATCATGAAGATCGGGATGAGGGGCAGGGTGCCGACGATGATCGCGGCAGAGACCCAGTCTTCGGTGACGATCCGGGCCAGCACCGCTACAGGGACGACGACGGCCAACCCCAACTGCGGTAGGTAGCGCGAGAAGTAGTCGTCGAGGGCGTCGACTCCACGGGTGGCAAGGGCGACCAGCGAGCCGGTCCGCTGTCCGCTCAGCCAGCCAGGACCCAACGCCCCGGCCCGTTCCAGCAGCCGCCCCCGCAGCTCCGATTTCACCGCCGCGCTCGCCCGATGGGCGGCCAGCTCGGTGAGCCAGGCGACAGTGGCGCGAACGAGGGCGACGGCCACCAACAGCAGCAGGGGAGTGCTGAGTTCACCGACCGACAGCCTGTGCTGGAACGCGCCGACCACTACCTCGGCGATGAGCATGGCCTGCGCGATGACCAGCACCGCTCCGACAGCACCCAGGCCGACGACGGCCAGGAGAAAGAGCCGGGTGGCGCGGGCGTAGCGGAGCAGTCGCGGATCGATCGGTTTCACGTGAAACACACCCTCTTCTCACGAGGTCTCATGGGGCATGTTTCACGTGAAACATGCCCCAATTCGGACTCAGTGCGCTGCCCCGGCAGAAGCGTCGCCGGCGATGTGCTGCGTACCGATCCGCTTGCGGAACACCCAGTACGTCCACGACTGGTAGAGGACCACGATCGGCGTCGCGATCGCCGCACACCAGGTCATGATCTTCAGCGTGTACGGGCTCGACGACGCGTTCGTGACCGTGAGGCTCCAGTCCTCATTGAGGGAGGACGGCATGACGTCCGGGAAGAGCGACAGGAAGAGCATCGCCACGGTGGCCACGATCGTGATCCCGGACAGGGCGAACGACCAGCCTTCACGCCCCGCCTGATTCGCCATCAGCGCCGCGACCAGCGAGGCGACCGCCACGATCAGGGCCACCAGGCTCTGGCCGTCACCACTGTCGACCTGCGTCCAGAGCAGGAAGATGGACGCCAACACAGCGGTGACGAGGCCGACTCGCAGCGCCAGTTTCCGTGCCCGCACCCGGATGTCCCCGACCGTCTTGAGTGCCGTGAACACCGCACCGTGGAAGGTGAACAGGGTCAGGGTCACCAGACCGCCGAGCAGGGCGTACGGGTTGAGCAGGTCCAAGACGGTGCCGGCGTAGTTGAAGTCCTGGTCGATCTTCACGCCCCCCACGATGTTGCCGAAGGCCACTCCCCACAGGAACGCGGGGATCAGGGAGGTCCAGAAGATCGCCGTCTCCCAGTTGCGCTGCCAGTTCTCCTCGGGCCGCTTCGCCCTGTACTCGAAGGCGACGCCTCGCACGATAAGGCAGACCAGGATGAGCAGCAGCGGCAGATAGAAGCCCGAGAAGAGCGTGGCGTACCACTCGGGGAAGGCGGCGAAGGTCGCGCCGCCCGCCGTGAGCAGC
This sequence comes from Streptomyces sp. GESEQ-4, assembly GCF_017948455.1. Lineage (GTDB taxonomy): Bacteria > Actinomycetota > Actinomycetes > Streptomycetales > Streptomycetaceae > Streptomyces. The sequence continues at coordinate 306,346 of NZ_JAFFSU010000005.1, read as the reverse complement.
CACACCTCGTTGCCGTCCCAGACGGGTCCGATGGTGTTGATCAGCACCCGCCGCTCGGGCCTGTCCCGCGCCAGCAGCTTGGTGAGGATGCCGACCCCGAAGTCGAACCCCTCCAGGAAGAAGTAGCCGGTCCACAGGACGGCGATGAGGACGAACCAGACGTCGTGAAGTTCCATGACTGTGCAGCTCCCTCGGCCTAGTACGAGAAGGCCATCGGCTTGTCGGCGTCACGGGGGTCGCCGCCGATCTTCGTGGGCGGGTTCAGGTCGGCCTCGGTGAGCTCGGGCGGGCCGGCCTTGATGTACTTCGCGAGCAGCTTGACCTCGATGACGGCGAGAATCGCGTACAGACTGGTGAAGACGATCATCGAGGTGATGACCTCGCCCTGGGAGACGCCGGGGGAGACCGCGTCACGGGTCTGCAGGACGCCGTAGACGACCCATGGCTGGCGTCCCATCTCGGTGAAGATCCAGCCCCAGGAGTTGGCGATCAGCGGGAAGGCCAGCGTCCAGATGGCGATGCGCCAGTACCACTTGGTGAGCGTCGGGCCGAGCGGCTTCTTCCGGAACAGCACGAGATGCGGTACCTCGTCATCGCCCACCCGCAGGTGCCGTGGCAGCAGGAACTTCTTGCGGGTCAGCCACAGTCCGATCAGGCCGATGGTGAAGGACGTCATGCCGAACCCGATCATCCAGCGGAAGCCCCAGTAGGCGACCGGGATGTTGGGCCGGTAGTCGCCGGGCCCGAACTGCTCCTGCTCGGCCTTCTGGACGTCGTTGATGCCGGGGACGTACGAGGTGAAGTCGTCCTTGGCCAGGAAGGACAGCAGGCCCGGGATCTCGATGGCGACCTTGTTGTGGCCCTTCTCCACATCGCCGTAGGCGAAGACCGAGAAGGGGGCCGGCGCCTCGCCGTCCCACAGCGCCTCGGCCGCGGCCATCTTCATCGGCTGCTGCTCGTACATGATCTTGCCGAGCGTGTCGCCGCTGACAGCGGTGAGCAGGCCGCCGATCGCGACGGTGACCAGGCCGAGCCGCAGCGAGGTCTTCATCTCACGGATGTGCTTCTTGCGGAGCAGATGGAAGGCGGAGATGCCGACCATGAAGGCACCGCCGGTGAGGAAGGCGGCGGAGAGTGTGTGGAAGGCCTGGGCGAGCGCGGTGTTCTGGGTCAGCACCAGCCAGAAGTCGGTGAGCTCGGCCCGCCCCTTCGCCTCGTTGATCCTGTAGCCGACCGGGTGCTGCATCCAGGAGTTGGCCGCCAGGATGAAGTACGCGGACAGGATCGTGCCGATCGAGACCATCCACATGCAGGCCAGGTGGATCTTCTTCGGCAGCTTGTCCCAGCCGAAGATCCACAGGCCGATGAAGGTCGACTCGAAGAAGAACGCGATCAGGGCCTCAAAGGCGAGCGGGGCGCCGAAGACGTCACCGACGAAGCGGGAGTAGTCGGACCAGTTCATGCCGAACTGGAACTCCTGCACGATGCCGGTGACCACCCCCATCGCGATGTTGATCAGGAAGAGCTTTCCCCAGAACTTGGTCGCCCTGAGGTACTTCTCCTTCTCCGTGCGCACCCAGGCGGTCTGCAGTCCGGCCGTGAGGGCGGCCAGCGAGATTGTCAGGGGGACGAACAGGAAGTGGTAGACGGTGGTGATGCCGAACTGCCATCGCGCCAAAGTCTCCGGCGCCAGAGCCAGGTCCACGTCGTCAGTCTCCTTACGTCGCCGTGGTCACAGCGGCAGCTTGCCCCGCTTGTTCCGTACATCTCGGGTTGAACTGGGACACGCTTGTGAACGCGTTCACATTCACAAGCAATTATGACGCACCCACTTTCGATCTCCGCAAGGGGGTCCCCCCTCGTCGTCTCTGTTCCACGTGAAACATCGACACCGATCTCACGGACGACGTAGAACTGGCCGACGGACAGCGACCGTCGGCTCTCTCGTTTGCTCCATCCGCCGGCCTCACGCTTGGATGGCGCCGGTCAAGGCGAGGCTGTTCGAGCCTCAAGCGAGGAGGTCCGGGGGCATGCTCGATCGGCGGTTCGAGTGGCTCTGGGCGTCCTACGCAGTCAGCACCTTCGGCACCTTCTTCGCCTTCGACGCCTTCCGTCTGATCGCCATCCTCGTCCTGGACGCCGGTCCGACGGAGGTGTCGCTGCTGGCCGCCGCGGGGCTGGCCGTGGGAGCGGTCGTCGCGGTCCCGCTCGGTCCCTGGGTGGAGTTCCGCCGCAAACGGCCGGTGATGATCGCGATGGACCTGGTGCGATTCACCGCGCTGCTGAGCGTCCCCGCCGCGTACGCGCTCGGCCTGCTCACCTTCGCCCAGCTCGTGATGGTGTCGGTCGTCGTCGCAGTGGCCGACATCGCCTTCATCTCGGCGAGCGGCGCCTTCCTCAAGAGCCTCGTACAGCCACAGGACCTGCTGGTCGCGAACGGCCGCTTCGAGTCCACGACCTGGACCGCCACCATGCTGGGCCCACCGCTCGGCGGGGCCGCGGTGGGCCTGTTCGGGCCGGTGACGACCGTGACGGCCGATGCGGTGAGCTACCTGCTCTCCGCACTGGGGATCCGCGCGGTGGGCGGCAAGGAGCCCCGCCCCGTACGTGAGGAGGGACCACGGCTGCGCGCAGGCGACCTGCTCGACGGCTGGCGCTACATCCTCGGCCACTCGACGCTGCGCCCACTGTTCTTCAACTCGGTCCTGGTCAACAGCCTGATCATGGCGCCGGCGCCGCTTCTCGCCGTCCTCATGCTCGGCCCGCTCGGCTTCGCACCGTGGCAGTACGCCCTCGCTTTCGCGGTGCCCTGCACCGGCGGCCTGATCGGCTCGTGGCTGGCCCGTCCGTTGGTCGCCCGGTTCGGCCGGCACCGGATCATGCTCACCGCCGGGGCGCTGCGCGCCTGCTGGCCGCTCGGACTGGCCTTCGTCGGCCCTGGCACAGCCGGGCTCGTCCTCGTCATGGTCGTCGAGTTCGGGCTGATCATCTGCATCGGGGTGTTCAGCCCGGTGGTCGCCACCTACCGGCTCGACCGAACCCCCAAGGAGCGTGTCGCCCGCACCCTGATGGCATGGTCGATCACCGGCAAGGCCGCCACCGCGACCATGACCGCCGTATGGGGCCTGCTGGCCGCCGTCACCGGCACCCGCACCGCGATCGCCATCGCCGGTCTCCTGCTGCTGACCACCCCGCTCCTGCTGCCACGACGCGACGACGCGCAGCAGCTCGAGCCGGACGAGGCGGCCAACACCCGTATCTGACGCGACACAGCGGGCTGCGACGCGGCCAGCGCTCCCTGTGTCCCGTTACAGCTCCTTACGGAACCCTTCGGCCACCTTCAGGAAGATGTCGTTCCCCTCGGTCTCGCCGACCGTCACCCGCACGCCCTCGCCCGGGAACGGCCGGACGACGACACCCGCCTGCTCACACGCCGCCGCGAACGCGACCGTGCGCTCCCCCAGCCGCAGCCACACGAAGTTGGCCTGAGTCTCGGGCACGGTCCAGCCCTGGGCGCGCAGCCCGTCGACCACACGCGTGCGCTCGCACACCAGCGAGCCGACCCGGCCGAGCAGTTCGTCCTCGGCACGCAGCGAGGCGATCGCCGCGTCCTGCGCGATCTGGCTCACACCGAACGGCACGGCCGTCTTGCGCAGCGCCGCCGCCACCGGCTCATGCGCGATCGCGAACCCGACGCGCAGCCCGGCCAGACCGTACGCCTTCGAGAACGTCCGCAGCACACAGACATTCGGCCGGTGACGGTACAGCTCCACACCGTCCGGCACCTCGGCATCACGGATGAACTCCCGGTACGCCTCGTCCAGCACCACGAGCACATCGCTCGGCACCCGGTCCAGGAAGCGCTCCAGCTCGGCCCGCCGTACGACCGTGCCCGTCGGGTTGTTGGGATTGCAGACGAAGACCAGCCGCGTCCGGTCGGTGATGGCGTCCGCCATCGCGTCCAGATCGTGCACATCACCCGGCGTGAGCGGCACCTGCACCGAGGTGGCGCCGCTGACCTGCGTGATGATCGGGTACGCCTCGAAGGACCGCCAGGCGTAGATCACCTCGTCGCCGGGGCCGGCGGTGGACTGGATCAGCTGCTGGGCGACGCCGACCGAGCCGGTGCCGGTGGCCAGATGGCTGACGGGGACCGCGAACCGATCGGACAGCTCGTTCATCAGGCCCGTGCAGGCCATGTCCGGGTAGCGGTTGAACGACGAGGCAGCGGCCGTCACGCTCTCCATCACACCGGGCAGCGGCGGATAGGGGTTCTCGTTGGAGGACAGCTTGTACGCCACCGGACCGCCGGCGGCAGCGGGCCGCCCCGGCTTGTAGGTGGGGATACCCTCCAGCTCGGCGCGCAGCTTGGGGCTGGTCTCGCTCACCGCAGTCCTCCTCGCGACCACCGGCGGCCCTTGACCGCCGCCGGCTTCCAATGCTTCTCACCTTATGAGGATTCGGCGCCGCTGCGTATGGGGCGGCGGTCACCTCGTACAGCCGGGAGGAGCTGATCCCATCTGCCCCACTGACATCAGGGGCATCACTGTACGAAGGTGTGCGAATTTCCAGGGCGCTCACACATATATCTATGCGCCGGTGGCTCGCGCGGTGGCGCGCATCACCCGTGAAGGTGAGTTGAGACCTCTTCGAAACATCGGCTACTTGGCAGGTATGCACACCCCGACAAGTTACGTGCTGGCGTGGAAGCGCCCAACTCTCTTGCTTTCCAAGGAAATTGACAGCCTATGACCTTGCAGAAACGTGCCTGTCAACGGGTGCATATGCGTCCGCACTACCCCACCGCATGAGCCCTACTATCGGCTCGCCATGACAGCAGCAGGGAAGCACCAGGTGAGCCGCGCGGAAACCTCACGTCGAGGCAGTCGGCCGGGCCGGGCAGGCATCAGAGACGTAGCCGCCGCCGCCGGAGTCTCCATCACGACCGTCTCCGACGCCCTCAACGGCAAGGGCCGGCTCCCGGACGCCACCCGACGCCATGTCCGCGAGGTCGCCGACCGACTGGGTTATCGCCCATCGGCCGCGGCCCGAACCCTCCGTACCGGCAAGTCCGGACTGATCGGCCTGACCGTGACGACATACGGGGATGAACCTTTCACCTTCACCGAGTTCGCGTACTTCGCCGAGATGGCCAGAGCCGCCACCTCGGCCGCGCTCGCCCGCGGCTACGCCCTCGTGATCCTCCCCGCGACCTCACGCCACGACGTGTGGTCGAACGTCGCCCTGGACGGCACGGTCGTGATCGACCCGTCCGACCAGGACCCGGTCGTCAGCGAGCTGGTCCGGCAGGGTTTACCGGTCGTCTCCGACGGCCGCCCGGCCGGGTCGCTGCCGGTCACGGCGTGGGTCGACAACGACCACGAGGCCGCGGTCATGGGCATCCTCGACCACCTGGCCGACGCCGGCGCCCGCCGCATCGGCCTGCTGACCGGGACGTCGACGGACACGTACACCCATCTGTCGACCACGGCGTATCTGCGCTGGTGCGAACGGGTCGGACAGGATCCGGTGTACGAGGCCTACCCGGCGCACGACCCATGCTCGGGCGCCGTCGCCGCCGACCGGCTGCTCGCCCGCCCCGACCGGCCCGACGCCGTCTACGGCCTGTTCGACCCGAACGGCACCGACCTGCTCGCCGCCGCCCGGCGCTACGGGTTGCGCGTACCGGACGACCTGCTTCTGGTCTGCTGCAGCGAGTCCACCGTGTACGCCAACACCGAGCCGCCCGTCACCACGCTCTCCCTGAAGCCGCGCCGCATCGGCACGGCGGTGGTCCAGCTCCTCATCGACGCCATCGAGGGGGCCGAGTCGGACCAACCGGTCGAGCAGGTGATACCGACCGAGCTGATCGTGCGCACCTCGTCCCAGCGACGGCCGCCGCGGACGACCGTCAGCCCGCCGCGGTCGCCCAAGAAGGAGTAGGCCAAGGGCGGTCGCCCAACGGGCAAAGCCCGGCCCAATCGGGGCGAAAGCCGCGATGAACTGGAGTCTTGCGCTGATTCACCACCCCTGGGTCATCACATGGCGCGATCCGCATTCCTATGATGGGCCCACGACACCGCGGGCCGCTGCGACCAGGCAGTCCGATGCGGTGCAGCTGCGGCGCGATGGTGGAGGGGTCGATGACTCAGGGGGCCGGTCAGGGACCCGAGGTGGAGCGGACGGCGACGTTGCGCGACTTCCGGGTACCCGCGTATGTCCACGAGACCGGTCTGTACGTCCACGACATGCACCCCGGCGAGGCCGTCAGCCCCGTCGAGGAGCCTGTGGACCACCCGGACGGCTACACACCCACGCAGCGCGACCTGCCCGTGATCAACCGGGGTGACACGCTGCAGGTGACCGTCGACCCCGTGTCCGAGCCGGCCCCGGACTCGACTGCCGGGCCCGGTGCGCTGTACGTCGTCGGAGACGTCCACGGTTATCTCGACGAGCTGGTGGCCGCCCTCCAGGAGAAGGGCCTCATCGACATCGGGGGCAACTGGTGCGCGGGCACCACCAGGCTGTGGTTCCTCGGCGACTTCACCGACCGCGGCCCGGACGGCATCGGCGTCATCGACCTCGTGATGCGGCTGTCCGCCGAGGCCGCCGCGGCGGGCGGCTACTGCAAGGCCCTCATGGGCAACCACGAGCTGCTCCTCATCGGCGCCAAGCGGTTCGGCGACACTCCCGTCAACTCCGGCGCGGGCACGGCCACCTTCCAGGCCGCCTGGCTGCTCAACGGCGGCCAGAAGACCGACATGGACCGCCTCCAGGACCACCACCTGCAGTGGATGGCCCGGCTGGACGCCATGGAAAAGGTCGACGGCCATCTGCTCGTCCACTCGGACACCACCGCCTATCTCGACTACGGCGACTCGATCGAGGCGGTCAACGACACCGTCCGCGAGACGCTCACACGCAATGACGCCGACGAAGTCTGGGATCTCTTCCGCAAGTTCACCAAGCGCTTCTCCTTCCGCGACGAGGGCGGCGCCGACCATGTGCGTTCACTGCTCGATACGTACGGCGGCACCCGCATCGTTCACGGCCACAGCCCCATTCCGTACCTCCTCGGCGAAGTCGGCTCCGAGGACGGCGAGGACGAGACCGGTCCCCATGTCGAGGGACCGCATGTCTACGCCGACGGGCTCGCCATCGCGATGGACGGCGGAGTGACCATGGCCGGAAAGCTGCTGGTCCAGCAACTTCCGCTGGATATCTGAACGTTCACAGGGCAGGCGTCCCGTCACGGAGGTACTGCCGGAGACGGCCCAGGCCAAGGGGCAATTTTTGGAAACCCCCTGTCACCGTGTGCCGTCACCGCTCTACCATCGGCTTATCCGTAGCAGGCTCCCCTCCGTTTCTGCCATACGGCTCGTCAGCGTGCGAGCCCCAAGCCCTACGGAGCATCGGGGGATGCACATGAACAGCGTTCCGCAGCACCTGCTGAGCGAGGACCGCCCGGAATACGAGCGGATCCTCGATGAGGCGCTGCGCTCCGCCCCACACCGCCCTGAACTGACCGCTGTCGGACAGCGGCTCAACCCCGAACAGCTGCGCACCATGGCTCTCAACGCCTCCGCACTCATCACCGCGGCGGCGGCCACCGAGTACCAGCACTACGTGAAGGTCCGCGAGGAACTGCGCCAACCGGCGCCGTCCACCCCGTCGTCCGTCCGCGAATCCGGTTCCACGGAGCCGGCCGCGAACACGGTGGGGCTCGCCGCCACCATGGGAGAGGTCGCCGAGACCGCCGGCGCGGGCGCCGTCGCCGTCGTCGCGGTCCTGGCACCCGTCCTCGCCGGAACCGCAGCGGCGATCTTCCTGCTCGTGGGCTACATCCTGAAGATGCTGGACCCCGTGCCGAAGTTCGCCCAGACCATGCTGAACACCGGATGGGTGTTCGGCGCCGTGACGGCGATCGCGATCCTTGTCGCCGCCGTCGGACTGCTGATCACCGCCCTGCGCAACAGGCCCTCGCTCGACACCGGCCCTTACGGCAAGCTGGGCGGGGAGGTGGACAGGGCCAGGGAAGCCTGGCGCGAGGCCCTGCTGGAACGCGGCATCCTGCCGTTCCTGCGAGAAGCACTGGCCGAGCCCGGCGCCGCCGCGGCACTGCACCGCACGGCACCCCAGGCGACCCCCAGCCGCATGCCGCATCTCGGCTACAACCGCCCGGGCTTCAGCAGCCCCGACGAAGGCTCCGCCCCGGGCCATCGTCCGAGCTTCAGCAGCCCGGACTACAGCAGCCCGGATTTCGGAGGCCCGGAGCACCAGCCGGAGTAAGCCCGCTCCGGCATGACGCCCCTCGGCTTGCGCCCCCCCCCGGAGGGGAGCGCAAGCCGAACACGGGGCTGCGGACGGCCTGTTCCGGACGTCGACGTCAGTTCGCGATCGGCAGATACACACGGTTGCCCGCGTCAGCGAACTCCTTCGACTTCTGCGCCATACCCTCCTCGATCTCCGACTTGGTGCTGCCGTGCTCACGGCGGATGTCTTGTGAGATCTTCATCGAGCAGAACTTCGGCCCGCACATCGAGCAGAAGTGAGCCGTCTTCGCCGGCTCGGCCGGCAAGGTCTCGTCGTGGAACTCCCGGGCCGTGTCCGGATCGAGGGCGAGGTTGAACTGGTCCTCCCACCGGAACTCGAAGCGCGCGTCGGACAGCGCGTCGTCCCACTCCTGTGCACCGGGGTGCCCCTTGGCGAGGTCGGCTGCGTGGGCGGCGATCTTGTAGGTGATGACGCCGGTCTTGACGTCGTCACGGTTGGGCAGGCCCAAGTGCTCCTTGGGCGTGACATAGCAGAGCATGGCCGTGCCCCACCAGGCGATCATCGCGGCACCGATGCCGGAAGTGATGTGGTCGTACGCCGGCGCGACGTCCGTCGTCAGCGGGCCGAGCGTATAGAATGGAGCTTCATCGCAGATCTCCTGCTGAAGGTCGATGTTCTCCTTGATCTTGTGCATCGGGACATGTCCCGGGCCCTCGATCATGGTCTGTACGTTGAAACGCTTCGCGATCTGGTTGAGTTCCCCGAGAGTTCGGAGTTCCGCGAACTGCGCCTCGTCGTTGGCGTCCGCGATGGAGCCGGGCCGCAGTCCGTCGCCCAGCGAGTACGTGACGTCGTAGGCGGCGAGGATCTCGCAGAGTTCCTCGAAGTTCTCGTAGAGGAACGATTCCTTGTGGTGCGCCAGGCACCACGCCGCCATGATCGAGCCGCCGCGCGAGACGATGCCGGTCTTGCGGTTGGCGGTGAGCGGAACGAACGGCAGGCGGACGCCCGCGTGGACGGTCATGTAGTCCACGCCCTGTTCGGCCTGTTCGATGACCGTGTCCTTGTAGATCTCCCAGGTCAGCTCCTCGGCGCGGCCGTCGACCTTCTCCAGGGCCTGGTAGAGGGGGACCGTGCCGATGGGAACGGGGGAGTTGCGCAGTACCCACTCACGGGTCGTGTGGATATTGCGGCCGGTGGACAGGTCCATGACCGTGTCGGCGCCCCAGCGGGTCGCCCAGGTCATCTTCTCGACCTCCTCCTCGATGGAGGACGTCACCGCGGAGTTGCCGATGTTGGCGTTGACCTTCACCAGGAATCGCTTGCCGATGATCATCGGTTCGATCTCCGGGTGGTTGACGTTCGCGGGCAGCACGGCCCGGCCCGCCGCGATCTCCTCACGGACCACCTCGGGCGCAACACCCTCCCGGACAGCCACGAACTCCATCTCGGGCGTGATCTCGCCCCTGCGTGCGTAGGCGAGTTGGGTGACGGCCTTGTCGTCGCGGCTGCGGCGCGGCTGACGTGGCCGTCCGGGGAAGACCGCGTCGAGGTTGCGCAGGCCGCCGCGCGGTGAGGTGTGCTTGATGCCGTCGTCCTCGGGACGGACGGGACGGCCCGCGTACTCCTCGGTGTCGCCGCGGGCGATGATCCAGTTCTCTCGCAGCGGGGCCAGTCCCCGGCGGACGTCGGTGTCGACCAGCGGATCGGTGTACGGGCCGGAGGTGTCGTACAGCGTGACCGACTGCCCGTTGGTGAGATGCACCTGGCGGACCGGCACGCGCAGATCAGGGCGTGAGCCCTCGATGTACGCCTTGTGCCAGCCGATGGACTTCCCGGCCTCCTCGCTGGTCGGAGTCGGCGACGGAACGTCCGTCGCGTTCTGCGTGGAGGCAGGCGTGCGTGTGTCATTGATGGTCATGAGACCTACTCCCTACGCCGGCATTACCCGGTAACAGGTTCAGCGGTCGACGCAGCGGTTTCCGTCTGCCGGCGTTTCATGGGGAACATCACTCGATTCCGATGACGTTCCACGTGAAACATTGCGAAGACGGAGGTCAGCGCCCTCTCAGCCCGGTGCTCCGAGCTCCCGCGTGTACAAAGGTGCCTACACGCTAGCGTCAATTCGGGCGTGCTGAACAGTGGGCCCCGGCCGTTCTTGCGATGATCGGGCGGTGACCACGACACATCAGTCCCCGTACCCACCGCCCGAGCCGCCCCGCGGCCCCGGCTCCGGAAGCGGCCCCGCGAACGGCAACAGCCGTGGAAGCGGGCCTGTTTCCGGCGGCGGTCGCGAGACTGGAGCCGGAACCAGATCCGGCGACTGGCATGAGCACGGGCCCGCCTCCGATGCCGGACCCGACCAGAGTTCGGGTGCCGGTGGCGGCCACGGTCATGGCGGCGGGGGCGGACACGGACCCGGGGGCGGCGGCGGTGACGGGCATGGCCACTCGCACAGTCACGGTCCCGCGGCGCCCGTCTCCCAGCATCTGCGTAAGATCATCGCGGCGATCCTCATCCCGTTCGCCGCAGCCGTGGTCGTAGGCCTCGCAGTGCTGTGGCCCGGCGGAGCGCCGCCGCACGAGCGCACCGGGGTCGGCTTCGACCGGCAGACCCAACAGGCCACGGTCACCAAGGTGGTCGAGGTCAGCTGCAAGGACGTCAACGCCTCGGGTGAGACCCCCACCGGTGACACCTCCACCGCGGAGGGTTCCTCGGCGCAGCAGCAGGCGAACGGCACCTGCAAGAAGGCGACGATCCGGGTCGACACGGGCAAGGACGAGGGCCGTACGTTCACCGAGATCGTGCAGCCGGACCAGTCGCGGCAGCTGGAGGAGGGCCAGAAGGTCGTCGTCGCCTACGAGCCTTCCGCACCCAAGGACTTGCAGTACTCGGTCACCGATGTGAACCGTCGTCTTCCGATGATGGTCCTTGCCGGGATCTTCGCCCTCGCCGTCGTGGTCGTCGGACGGTTGCGGGGTGTCATGGCACTGGTCGCGCTGGCCATCAGCTTCCTGGTGCTGAACTTCTTCATCCTGCCCGCCATCCTGCAGGGCTCGAACCCACTGGTCGTGGCGGTGATCGGGTCGAGCGCCATCATGCTGGTCGCCCTGTATCTGTGCCACGGCCTGTCCGCGAGAACCTCGGTGGCGGTGCTCGGCACCCTCATCTCGCTGTTGCTGATCGGCATCCTGGGCTCACTGTTCATCGACTGGGCCGCGCTCACCGGCAACACGGATGACAACACCGGTCTGATCCACGGCCTCTATCCGTCGATCGACATGAGTGGTCTGCTGCTCGCCGGCATCATCATCGGTTCGCTCGGTGTGCTCGACGACGTGACGGTCACGCAGACGTCGGCGGTCTGGGAGCTGCACGAGGCCAACCCGACGATGGGCTGGCGCGGGCTGTACCGCGCGGGCATCCGCATCGGTCGCGACCACATCGCATCGGTGGTCAACACGCTCGTCCTCGCCTATGCGGGCGCCGCCCTGCCGCTGCTGCTGCTCTTCTCGATCGCGCAGAGCAGCGTCGGCACCGTCGCCAACAGCGAGTTGGTCGCGGAGGAGATCGTGCGCACGCTGGTGGGCTCGATCGGTCTGGTCGCGTCGGTGCCGGTCACCACGGCGCTCGCGGCGCTGATGGTCTCGGCCGACCGCCCTGGAGGAGAGCAGGCCGCTCCGTCCGGCGCGACTGTCGCGGCTCCGACACGAGGCGGGAAGGGGCGACGCCGCAAGCGCTGAGGTGAGCGGCCACCGGAAGCCGCTCACCACGGGCGCCATCCGAACCCGCAATCGCTCACCTCGGCCTGCCTCGCAAAAGCGTTCCTGCACGGCTGCACAGCCCCGGCGAACCGTTGCATCACCGCCGCCCCCCAACCCTTCACCCCGCGCTCTGCTCCTCCGCCAGGATGCGGTCCAGCGCCTCGTCGAGGTGGGCGTCGAAGTCGGCGAGGGCGCCCTCCTGGCCCAGCGGCACCAGCTTGTCGGTGCGGTCGAGAAAGGCCACGAGCGGTGCCGCCGAGGAACGGAACACGGCCTGATCGCCCCCGACCTGAAGCCGGATCAGGACGTCGCCGAGCGTGTCGTGTTCGGCGGGTGAGACACGGACGTCCCCCTCTCCGCACGGGCGGCCCACCCCGTCGATCAGCAGCTCCCGCCCGAACGCCCAGGTCACGGGGGCGTCACCGGGCAGATGGAACGTCAGCCGCACGGCATAGGGATCATCGGTCTCGTAGCGCAACTCCACCGGGATACGGAAGGAGAGCTCCTCGGACACGAGAAAGCTCATCATGACCTCTGCCTGTACGGACTCGCGCATCGCCTGTCCCGTCATTTGCCATCGTCCGGCCGGGAATGGACCCCCGGCACTGAAGGCATCTTGCTGAACGTACACGACAGATCACAAGGAGTGAGTTTTCAGATGCTGATAGAGATCGCCAGCGAGCCCAGGAGCCGCCCGATCTCACCCTGCAACTGCCGCACCGCGGGCAGCAGCCGATCGGCTTGATGGGAGGGCAGCGAGATGGCCATCGTCGCGGCCGTGGTGCCCACGGTGATCGGAATCGCCGCGCACACGGTCCCCAGCGCGTACTCCTGCCGCTCGGTCACCGGCTGCGTCCGCCGCGTCCGTTCCAGCCGCCGCAGCAGCGTGTGGTCGTCCCGCACGGTGTACGGGGTGATGGACTGCACGGGATAGCGATCGAGATGGTCGCGGCGCGCGTCCTCGTCGAGTTGCGACAGCAGGCACTGCCCGATGGCGTGCGCATGCCCGGTCTCGCGGAAGTCGGCCCACTCCTCGACCGCCGGATTGCCCGGGGTGTCGGAGACACACATGACTTCGATCTCGCCGTCCTGGTACATCGCGTAGTACACGGGTACGCCGATGGCGTCGCGCCAGGTCGCGAGTGTCTCGACGACCGTGGTGCGACGTTTCTGCCGGGCCCCGCTGCTGCTCAGCCGCTCAGCGGCCGCCCCGAGGAAGAACAGCCCTTTGTCACGGCGCAGATAGCCCTCGTGCACGAGGGTGCGCAGCAGGTGGTAGGCCGTGGGCAGCGCCAAGCCGGTCTCGCGGGCCAGCTGCTTGGCGGGGGCGCCATGCGGATGCTCGGCGACCGCTTCGAGGAGGCGCATGGCGCGCTGAACGGATCCGATGAGCGTCGCGGAGTGCGGCTGCTCCTCAGGAGCCGCTGTCTGCTGCCGGGGCTGTCGCTCCCGGGGGCCGGGCTGTTCCGGGGGCCTGAGGCGGGTGCCCGGGGTCAGGACGGCTGTGGGGGGTGCGTGGGGGTCTGCCGGTGCGGTGTCAGCCGTGGCCAAGGGTTACTCCCGATGCGAGGGGGCAGCCCGTGCGGGGGGAACACGGGAGGGGTGTGCGCCGCTCGCGGGGTTCGTACGCCCCGCGTCGAATTCCGGACTTTAACCGTCTGCCACCGCTCGCAGTCGGCCCGTCCGGAAAACTTCCCTCGCCCGAGGGAACCGGTGATTCCTGTTACCGCTCACCGGCTCCCCGCGGTCCTCACCAGTCGCTGCGTGAGGACGAGCTCGACGTGAACTTGCGTACGACGTAGATGAGTCCACCGACCAGTGCCACGAAGACCAGCAGCTTGAACAGCAGCCCGATGACGAAGCCGACGACGCTGGCTATCAGCCCGCCGAACACGACCAGGGCGATGACAGGCACCGCGATCCACTTCACCCACCACGGCAGTCCCGTGAAGATCTCTCGCATCGCCCTTGTCCTTACTGCTCCGCCCGCCGCTGTGCCGGGTCCGTCGATGTCCGGTCCTGTCGGTACCGGATCCTTCTGATGTCCTGCACTCGATGCTAGGGCCGCGAGGGGGCGCAGCGGGGGCCTCGCAGCCCTTGTCCTCCCCTGATCGATCCCCTAGGGAATCCCGGGGTGCCAGGTCAGCTCTCGGGCGGAGAGAACACCACCAGCACCCGCAGGTCCTCGCTGATGTGGTGGAACTTGTGGGCGACACCGGCCGGCACGTACACCACGCTGCCACGTGCCACCTGCGTGGTCTCCAGGCCGACGGTGATCGCGGCGCGGCCGCTCACAATGAAGTAGACCTCGTCCTGGTTGTGCGGCTTCTGTGGATCATGCTCGCCCGCGTCGAGCGCGTACAGGCCGACCGACATGTTCCGCTCACGCAGAAACTGCAGGTAGGCGCCCTCATTGGCGGCGCGCTCCGCCTCCAGTTCATCCAGCCGGAATGCCTTCATCGCCCTCGTCCGCCTTTGTCCCACTGCTGGTAACCGATCTCGTCTGCCACGATCAGACACATGAAGAATTTCGTAGTCAAGACGATCGCCAACGCGGGCGCCCTGGCGGTCGCCGTATGGCTGCTCGACAAGATCACCCTCACCGGGGACAGTACGGGCAAGAAGATCTGGACGCTCGTCCTCGTCGCCCTGGTCTTCGGCCTGGTGAACTTCCTGGTCAAGCCCATTGTGAAGCTGTTCAGCCTGCCGCTGCTCATCCTGACGCTCGGCCTGTTCACCCTGGTCGTCAACGCGCTGATGCTGCTGCTCACCTCATGGATCGCCGACAAGCTCGACCTGAGCTTCCACGTCGAAGGCTTCTGGACCGCGGTCCTGGGCGGCCTGATCATCTCGATCGTGTCCTGGGCACTCCACGTGGCCCTGCCCGACGGCAAGGACTGAGTACGGCATGCCCTACCGCGTCTGCTTCGTCTGCACCGGCAACATCTGCCGCTCCCCGATGGCCGAGTCCGTCTTCCACGCGCGCGTGGCGGAGGCCGGGCTGGACGAGTTCGTCGAGGTCGACAGCGCCGGCACGGGCGGCTGGCACGAGGGCGACGGAGCCGACCCGCGCACCGTAGCCGTACTCGCGGAGCACGGCTACGACAGCGAGCACACGGCCCGCCAGTTCCAGGCCTCCTGGTTCTCCCGCCTCGACCTCGTCATCGCCCTCGACACCGGCCACCTCAAGGCCCTGCGCCGCCTCGCACCCACCGAACAGGACGCGGCGAAGGTGCGGCTGCTGCGCTCGTACGACCCCACCGCGGGCCACGACGTCGACGTCCCAGATCCGTACTACGGGGGGATGGACGGCTTCGAGGAGTGTCTTGAGATGGTGGAGGCAGCGAGCACAGGACTGCTCGCCGCGGTCCGCGAGCAGGTGGAGGGGGAGGCAGCGTGAACGATTCCGCAAGGGGCAGGGGCGGTCCCGGCACCGGCGAGGGCACGCGCGCGGTGCGGGCCGGCCTCCCTGAGCCGGTCAAGGGCGAGCCGACGCTGCCCGGTCCGGTGTTCGCCGCGCACTACCATCTGCCGGGCGACCCGACGGGCCCGTACACCTACGGCCGCGACGAGAACCCGACCTGGACGCATCTGGAGCGCGCGATCGGCGAGCTGGAGGCTCCCGGGCAGGACGGCATCGAGACGCTGGTCTTCGCCTCCGGCATGGCCGCCGTCTCCTCCGTCGTCTTCTCCCAGCTGCGCTCCGGCGACACGGTCGTCCTGCCCGGCGACGGCTACCAGGCGCTGCCGCTGCTGCGCACGCAGCTGGAGTCGTACGGCATCGAGGTGCGCACCGCTCCGACCGGAGGCGACGCCCAACTGGACGTCCTCGATGGCGCCAGGCTGCTGTGGATCGAGACCCCGTCGAACCCCGGGCTGGACGTGTGCGACATCCGGCGGCTCGCCGAGGCGGCACACGCGCGTGGCGCCCTCGTCGCCGTCGACAACACGCTCGCGACACCGCTCGGGCAGCGTCCGCTGGAGCTGGGCGCCGACTTCTCGGTGGCCAGCGGCACCAAGCAGCTCACCGGGCACGGAGACGTCCTCCTGGGCTACGTCGTCGGCCGCGACGCCGAGGCCATGGCGGCCGTACGCCGCTGGCGCAAGGTCGTCGGGGCGATCCCGGGGCCCATGGAGGCCTGGCTCGCGCACCGTTCCGTCGCGACGCTGCAGCTACGGGTGGACCGGCAGAACGCCACCGCCCTCGCGGTCGCCGAAGCGCTGCGCGACTGGCCCGAGGAGCTCAGGGTGCGCTACCCGGGATTGGTGAGCGACCCCTCGTACAAGATCGCCTCGCAGCAGATGCATCGCTACGGGTGCGTTGTCTCCTTCACGCTGCCCACGCGCGCGCGTGCCGACCGTTTTCTCGACGCCCTGCGGCTCGTCGACGACGCGACGAGTTTCGGCGGGGTGCGCTCCACGGCCGAGCGCCGGGGCCGCTGGGGCGGGGATGCGGTGCCGGAGGGCTTCATCCGCCTCTCCGTCGGCGCGGAGGATCCCGAGGACCTGGTGGCCGATGTGCTGCACGCGCTCGACGAGTCGGCGGGCTGACGGCTTCTCACCGGCCCCGACGGGGTCCGGATACGTACAACGGACGGTCCGAGCCTCCCCCCTCGTGGCTCGGACCGTCCTCGGTTCCGCGCGCGAAGAACCGCGCGAACAAGGCTAGTTGACTCTGTGTCAGTGTCCAATCACAGTAGCGACAGCGACCTATCGACTTATTTATAGTTGGGCGCGACCGGGGGGTCAGCAGAGGGAAGCAGAGAAGGGGAGGGTGCGCCATGGATCTGGCCTTGCTGCGCACCTTTGTGACCGTGCACAGGGCCGGCTCCTTCACCCGCGCCGCCGCGCTGCTCGGACTGTCCCAGCCGGCCGTCACCTCCCAGATCCGCACCCTGGAGCGGCAGCTGGGCCGCCCTCTGTTCCTGCGGCAGGCGCGAGGTGTGACACCGACGACCATCGGCGACGAGCTTGCGCACAAGGCCGCGCCGCATCTCGACGCGCTGGTCGAGATCGCCGAGACGGGGATCGACGACGAGTCCTCCTTGCGCACCCTGCATCTCGCCGGCCCCCCCGAGTTCACCGCCGAGCGAGCGCTGCCGGTGCTCACCGAGCTGACCGGCGAGGACGGCCAGGGCTTCGCGCTGCGCGCCTCCTTCGGGAACGCCGAGGAAGCTTTGGAGGGGCTCGCCGCCGGGCATCACGATCTGGCCATCAGTACGGCACGTCCACGCGGTGCTCTGCTCACGGCGACTGCGCTCTGCGACGAAGAGCACGTCCTGGTCGCCGCCCCGCGCTGGGCCGAGCAGATCGACTCCGGGAAGCTGCACCACATGGGGGCGCCCGTCCTGGAGAACCTTCCCGTCGTCGAGGTGCACGAGTCACTGCCCTTCGTCTCCCGCTACTGGGCCTCCGTCTTCGACTCCCGCCCGGCGGCCTCCGGCGCCGTCATCGTTCCCGATCTGCGCGCGGTGCTCGCCTGCGCGTCCGCGGGCGCCGGGCTCGCGGTGCTGCCTCGCTATCTCTGTGCGCCCGCTCTGGAGCGTGGGGAGGTCGTGGCCCTGCACGAGCCCGCGGTCCCGCCGCTGCGGACGTACTTCCTGGTGGTGCGGACCGGCACGCTGGCGATGCCGCACATCGCCCGGGCCCATGAGTGGCTGCACCAGGCCGCCACGGACTGGTGTTGAGGCTCCGACCACCGGGCATCACGCCCCGAGCCCATGCGGTGACATGCCGCGATGTTTCACGTGGAACATGGCGGGCCACATTTCTCCCATGACCGTCCGACCCGTGGTCAAGCGCACCGCCCGCGCCGTTCTCCTGGACGGTGACGACCTGATCCTCATCAAGCGCACCAAGCCCGGCGTCGATCCCTACTGGATCACGCCCGGTGGTGGGGTGGAACCGGAGGACACGACGGTCGTCGAAGCCCTGCACCGCGAGGTCTACGAGGAACTCGGCGCCAAGATCATCGATGTGGTGCCCTGCTTCGTGGACACCGTGGAGCACATCGGCGAGGACGGCGGCGCGACCGGAGTGAAGGTGCAGCACTTCTTCGTCTGCCATCTGGGATCCATGGACCCGGCCCTGCGGCACGGACCCGAGGTGGACGAGCCAGCTGGCGAGTACGAGATCGTCCGCGTGCCGTTCACCCGCGTCGGCATCGCCTCCGTGCACCTCGTCCCGCTGTCACTGCGGCACTACCTGGACGGGAACATCGAGGGCGTACGCGCGATGCACGCCCCGGACCTGGGCTGATAGCGCGCTGGGGCATCAGTCCCCGACGGCGACGAGCTCCTCCACCGAGTCATGCCGTATGCGCTCCGACGGGATGCCGACGTCCCTCAGGGCGTCCACGCCGCTGCGGATCATTCCGGGCGGGCCCGAGAGATAGGCGTCGTACTCGGTCCAAGGCCCGTACTCGCGTACGGCGTCAGGGAGCTGGAGATGCGCCTTCTGGTCGACGATCGCCCGGACCGAGAGCCAGGGGTGGGACTGCTGGAGTCTGAGCATCGTGTCGATGTCGTACAGGTCGTGATCGGTGCGGGCGCCGTAGAACACCTCGACCGGTCGCCGCTCGCCGTGCTCGGCGACATCCTCGACGAGGGCCTTGATGGGCGCTATTCCGGTGCCGCCGCCCAGACAGAGCAGCCCGCTGTCCGTCGTGTGGTCCACCGTCATCGAACCGGCGGGCGGGCCGAGCCGGATGATGTCGCCGGGCCGGGCACGGTGCACCAGGGCGTTGGAGACCCAGCCGGCGGGGACGGCCTTCACATGGAACGACAGCAGGCCGTCGGAGCGGGGCGCCGACGCGAAGGAGTAGTGCCGCCATATTCGCGGCCACCACGGCGTCTCCAGGCTCGCGTACTGACCGGCGAGGAAGGGATAGGGCTGGTCCGGGCGGACGGTGACCACCGCGACGTCCGGCGTCCTGAGATCGTGCGCCACGACCTCCGCGTACCACCAGGCCGGGGCGCGCAGTTCGTCCGCGGCCGCCGCGTCAATCATCACCTGCGAGATCGTCGTGTACGTCCGGACCCAGGCCGCCTCCGTCTCCGCGTCCCAGATGGACTCGGCGTATCGGCTCAAGGCGCCGATGAGGCACTCACCGACGGCCGGGTAGTGCTCGGGACGGGTGCCGTACTTGCGGTGGCCGCGTCCGAGGTTCTGCAGATACTCGACGAGGACCGGGGTGTTGTCGATGTGCTCGGCCGCGGTGAGCAGCGCCTTGAGCAGCCGGTCCCGCTGGGTGTCCATGGCGGCCGGGAACAGCGACCGCAGGTCGGGATGGCGGACGAAGAGCAGCGCGTAGAAGTACGAGGTGACCTTGTCGGCAACCGGGCCGACCTCGGCCATGGTCCGGCGGACGAGAACGGCGTCCGGCGAGGCGGCGCTCTCGGGCGGCTCCGAGCGCTGGGCGGGTACGCGCTGCTCGGAGGGCGGAGGATCGGCCGGGATGGCTTGCGGCGGCGGGGGAGCAGCCAGGCTGCCTGCCGGGGAGGACGGCGGTGCCGCGGGACCTGCCTCGACGTCAGGGGGCGGCGTGGCAGCGCGTGCGGACGGCTCCTCGGTGGCCGTCTCCGGCGCATTCTCCGGGGCTGCGACGGAGGCAGACCTGCCCATCGGCCGCATTCCGGCCAGGCGGCTGCCCTCCGCCGCGTCCTGCTCACCGCCCGGAGTCGCCGGCGGCGGCTTGCGCGGCGTGAACCAGCCGCCACCGCCGCCGGAAGTGCCATTGTCGGCCGACGTGGTGGTCGGAGCGTCCATCGTGTGCCTCGCCTCGAACATCTTTCGGTCGGTCTGCGCACTTCCCTGTTCGGAAGGTGCCTGCTTTCCCCCGCAGACGGTTGTGCTGTCCCGTTCGGCGCCGCGGCCAATGCGGCCACATTCAACCCGCATTCGTGCTGCGTACGGACAAGTAAGGCGAGAGTGTGACATTGGCCGCAGTGCTGTGACCGCAGCATCCCACCCCGCGTGGAAGCCTCAGCCGTATAACCCGGAATGCGGGTCTTCGATCTCTCCGTCCCGTTAGGCTGCATTGCCCTGCTCTCGGCCCGGACCAAGAGCTGTGCGCCCCGGCCCCGGAAGCGAACCGGAGTCGACCATACCGGCCGCCGCCCCGATCACAAGTCCCCCCTCGCTCCCCCACGAATAGGGCGAGAGGGCGAACCAGCAATTCCCTCAATTACCGGGCGTGACGCACCAATTCATAGGCTTCCCACAGATCCCTGCCCTTGTAGGAATGCGTCGCGAGACCGGAGAGGGCACGGTCCGCGTTGACCGCGACGGAGACCGGCACCACGCCGAACAGGGCCGTGTCCGACGATGAGTCGCCATAGGCGACGCAGTCGCCGCGGATCACTCCGAACTTCTCGCACAGCATGTCCGCGATCTCGACCTTGGCTGCGGCACTGAGCACTCCGGCAGGGTCCACGGGCTCGGTGAACGGGAGGGCGGGAAAGCGGGATCCATATGCCGCGTGCGCGCCCCAGGCGGTGAGGCGTTCGACGAAGAAAGACGGCGAGAGCGAGACGACGGCGCAGTAGTCGCCCCGCGCCGTGATCTCCGCCCAGACGTCACGGATACGCGTCAGCCACGGCGCACCCTCGAAGGCGGCGGACACATGCGCCTCGGTGAGATCCGCCCACAGCCCGTGCACCCTCGTCGCATACTCCGGCGGCCCGATGCGGCCCGCCGAGATCGCCTGCTCCAGCAGCACCGTCTCGGCCTCGAGTCCGAGTTGCCGTGAGATCTCCATGGGAGCGGAAGTGCCGTGCAGCAATGTGCCGTCGAGGTCGAAGAGATGAAGTCTCGCCATGGGCCTTGAGGCTAACGGGACGCGTATGCGGAACTCTGCGCGAGTACAGTCCGGACGAGCCGAGTCCGAGCGTCCGATGCCCGCCGTTCGCCCATGTTTCACGTGAAACATCCGGCACGCATGGACGCGCTGTGCGCGTCGCTATGACATGGCCAAAAGGTCGTACAACTCCCCGGAAACAGGTGGACGCAGAGGGTATCCGTCGGACAGCCTGACCTGCGTGCCGACTCCTTTCCTCACCGCTCTGCCCATCCGCCGTCTGACGCACCGTGATCTCACCGCATGCGCCGACTTGTCCGAGGACCGGGGGTGGCCACGCGAGGAGCACAAGTGGAGCTTCCTCCTCACAGCAGGAAAGGGCTACGGCATCGACGACCCCGACGGAGGACTCGTCTGCGCCTGTGTCGTCACCGAGTACGGTCCCCGGGAACGTCCCGACCTCGGCGCCATCGGCATGGTCCTGGTCGCCGAGCGGTACGCCCGCCAGGGCATCGGCCGCCGGTTGATGCGGCATGTCGTGTCCGAACTGGGCACCACGCCGCTGACACTGCACGCCACGCCGAACGGCCGCCCGCTGTACGAGGAAATCGGTTTCAAGGTCACCGGCCGGGCCGAGATGGTGCGTGGGCACTTCTCGCCCGGCGGTCGCACGCCCGGGGTCGCCACCCGCGCCGCCACCGCCGAGGACCTCACGGCGATCGTCCGGCTCGACGAGGAGGTGTTCGGCGCCGATCGCACACACATCATCACCCGGCTCCCGGCCTTCGCCGATCGGCTGTGTGTGGCCGAGGAACACGGCCGGATCATCGGATACGCGGCCGCCTGGCCCAACATGGACACACATGTCGTGGGCCCGCTGATCGCCCAGGACACGGAGACCGCCAAGGCACTCATCGCCTCCCTGGCCGCCCATACGAACCGCCCGCTGCGCACGGACATCGATGTGCGCCATGAGGAGTTGCTGGCGTGGGCGAAGGAGCGGGGTCTGGCCTCCGTCGCCTTCAACGCGGTCATGACGTACGGCATCTCGGAACTGCCCGGCGACTGGACCCGGCGGTTCGCCCCGCTCACGGTGGCCGCCGGCTGAGACCCTCCGACATGCCGAGGCCGGCCCCCGCGGATGGCAGGAACCGGCGCGGCCTTGGGGCACATCAGTGGTGTACGGCGCTCTGCCGCTCGGCGGGCACCGCACCGGCCACAACGGCACTGGGGGCGCTCTCGCGGCGCTCCAGAGCGGCTGAAAGGACTGCCAGGGCCAGCGCCGCCGCAGCCAGGACGGCGCCCACCCAGTTGGGCGCGGTGTAGCCGAGACCGCCCGCGATCACGAGGCCGCCGAGCCAGGCGGACAGCGCGTTGCCGAGGTTGAAGGCGCCGATGTTCACGGCCGAGGCCAGGGTCGGGGCGCCGTGCGCCTGGTCGAGGACCCGCTTCTGCAGCGGCGGGACGGTGGCGAAGCCCAGGGCACCGATGAGGGCGATCGTGACAGCCGCGAGGACCTTGTTGTGCGCGGTGAGCGTGAACAGCGCGAGGACAACCGCCAGGGCGCCCAGTGAGACGTACAGCATGGGCATCAGGGCTCGGTCCGCGTACTTGCCGCCGATGAGGTTGCCGCCCACCATGCCGAGGCCGAAGAGGACCAGCAGCCAGGTGACAGAGCCGTCGGCGAAGCCGGCGACGTGGGTCATCATCGGCGCGATGTAGGTGATGGCCGCGAAGACGCCGCCGAAGCCGAGGACGGTCATCGCCATGGCGAGCAGGACCTGGGCGTTCTTGAAGGCGGCCAGTTCATGGCGCAGGTGTACGCCTTCGGGCTTGGGCAGGTCGGGGACGAGCTTGGCGATGCCGGCCAGGCCGACGACGCCGAGGGCGGCGACGATGCCGAAGGTGACGCGCCAGCCGACGGACTGTCCGACCAGCGTGCCCAGCGGAACGCCGACGACATTGGCGACCGTGAGCCCGGTGAACATCATCGCGATGGCTCCGGCCTTCCTGTCCGGGGCGACCAGGTCGGCCGCGACGACCGAGCCGATGCCGAAGAAGGCGCCGTGGGCGAGCGAGGCGATCACCCGTCCGGCCAGCATGACGCCGAAGGCCGGGGCGAGGGCGGAGAGCAGGTTGCCGGCGATGAACAGGCCCATCAGCAGCATCAGCGTCCGCTTGCGGGAGATCTTGGTGCCGAGCACGGTCATCAGCGGTGCGCCGAACATGACGCCGAGCGCGTAGCCCGTCACCAGGAAGCCGGCCGTGGGGATCGAGACGCCGAAGTCTGCGGCGACCTCGGGCAGCAAGCCCATGATCACGAACTCGGTCGTTCCGATCCCGAAGGCCCCGATCGCGAGGGCCAGAAGCGCGAGAGGCATGGGGTGGTACACCTTTCCAGACGATTGCAGAGGCGCTTTGCGCACACTCACAATAATTGCATACGCCTTATACTTGCAAGCGCAGGCTATTGCGAGCCTGGTCTATCCTGGTGTCAGCCGCTCCGCGACGGAGGAACACGCCAATGACAGCGACGGACCCCGCGCTCACCGCCCTCGCCCAGGGCTGGTGCGCGCTCTCCCTGCTGCACGGGAGGATCGAGGCCCACATCGAGCGGGCCCTGCAGGCCAAGCACGACCTGAGCGTGCGCGAGTACTCCCTGCTCGACGTCCTCAGCCGTCAGCACGACGGAGACGGAGGCCATCTACAGATGAAGCAGGTCGCCGACGCCGTCGTTCTCAGCCAGAGCGCCACCACCCGGCTGGTCACACGGCTCGAGGACCGCGGTCTGCTCACCCGCTACCTCTGCCCCACTGACCGCCGCGGCATCTACACCAACGTCACCGAGGCGGGGCTCAAACTCCTCGCGGAGGCGCGGCCGACCAACGACGCCGCCCTGCGCGAGGCCCTCGACGAGGCAGCCAGAAACCCCGAGCTGGCTCCGCTGGTACGCGTCGTGGAGTCGCTGAACGTGCCCGCGTAGGGTGCGGGCATGGGAGATCTTGAAACGGGCACGGGCGACCTTGACATACGTCCCGCCACCACGGACGACGTCCCGGCGATCGTGGCCATGCTCGCCGACGACCCCTTGGGCGCCCAGCGCGAGTCCCCGGACGACCTGACCCCTTATCTGACGGCTCTCGAGCGCCTCAGCGCCGATCCGAACCAGCACGTGGTCGTGGCCGTAAGGGAGAGCCGGATCGTCGGGACCCTGCAGCTCACGATCATCCCCGGGCTGTCCCGCAAGGGAGCGACCCGCTCGATCATCGAGGCCGTACGCATCCACGCGGACGAGCGCGGCAGCGGTCTGGGCACCCAGCTCATCGAGTGGGCAGTCGACGAATCCCGGCGCCAGGACTGCCAGTTGGTGCAGTTGACCTCCGATGCCTCCCGGACCGACGCTCACCGCTTCTATGAGCGGCTGGGCTTCGAGGCCTCGCATGTGGGCTTCAAGCTCACGCTGTGACGGAGGGTCCCGTTTCACGTGAAACAGGACCCTCACCTGTCGTACGCACCGAGCCGGTCGTTACCGAATGCCCCGCCAGCCTTCCCGATCGACGCCACCTGGCACAGAAGCCGCCTCGTCGTACGGCTGACGCGTGAACACGAACGACCCGAGGTCCAGATGGTCCACCGTCCCGTCCGCGCGCCGTACGGCCCGTAGAAGCTCTCCGGCGTAGTAGCCCTCCAGGCCGGTCCAGGTGCCGTCGCCGTTCGACCGGAAGCGCGAGCGACGGCCCGTACCGGACAGCGGCTCCAGTGAGACGCCCTCGGCGGCTGCGAGCCGCAGAGCGAAAGCGTGCGTCCCCCAGTACCACTGGCCCGTCAACTGCAGTGCGGACCGGTCTACTTCGGGCAAGGGACGCCACGGTTCGGGAATGCGCGGCTCAGCGTCGGCGACGATGCGTACGAGGTCGGCGCCGACCGAGCCCAGCAAGGGCCCGGACGTGCAGTTGGCCAGCACCACCGCCGCGACGTCGTCCTCCACACTCATGGTGAGATTCGCCAGGAAGCCCGGCAGCGAGCCCGAATGCCCCACGAGCAGCCGACCGTCCCGGCTCTGGAGCTGCACGCCGAGACCATAGGTCGCACCGTCCACGACATCCGCGGCCTCAGCGGGCGCCGCCGGAGTCCGCATCTCCCGTACCGTCTCCGCACTCAGCACCCGGCTGTCCCCTTTGTTCAGGAAGACCGCGAATCGCGCCAAGTCGTCAGTGGTGGACCAGAGTTGCCCTGCCGGAGCCATCCGCCCCAGGTCCTCGGTCGGTTCGGGCAGCATCACATCGGCCCAGGGATGCACGGCCCAGCCGCCGGCGTGCGGTGCCTGGGGTTGAGCACTCGTACGATTCAGGCCCAGAGGTTCGAGCACTTCACGCCGAAGTACGTCCTCCCAGGCAGCCCCCCGCAGTTTCTCGACGAGCGCGCCCAGCATCGTGTAGCCGGGGTTCGAGTAGTGGAAGCGGCGGCCTACGGGATGCACCAAGGGCTGCTTGCCGAGCACGTCGGCGAGTTCGGGGCGCTGGGTCCCCGGCGTCCGCTCCCACCACGGCGCGGGCGACTCGGCGGCCAACCCGCCGGTGTGCGCGAGGAGTTCGGCGATGGTGGCCTCCCCCGCGCCCGTACCCGGCAGATGCTTCTCCAGTTGGTCACCGAGGTCGAGCACTCCCTCGTCGCGCAGCCTCAGCACGAGAACGGCCGTGAAGGTCTTGGTGATCGAGCCGATTCTGTACTGCACGTTCTCGTCGGGTGCGTGCCCGTCCACCGAGGACCGGGCACCGTGCCACACCGTCCGGCCGTCCCGCACCACTGCGGCGACCAGCGACGGCGTACGCCCTTCGGACTGGGCCACCGCGATCCGGTGCAGCAGCGCCCGGCGCGTGCCGGGAAGAAGCTCATCCTGAGTTGTCGTCATGCTCCCCAGTCCATCCGGCGGGACGGCACACGTCGAGCGCATTTCCGCGTGCCCGCCCGTCGGCGTCGGATCAGGTCTGCGCCATGTCCACGAAACGCGAGTAGTGCCCCTGGAAGGCGACCGTGATCGTCGCTGTCGGGCCGTTACGGTGCTTGGCCACGATCAGATCGGCCTCTCCCGCGCGGGGCGACTCCTTCTCGTAGGCATCCTCGCGGTGCAGCAGGATCACCATGTCGGCGTCCTGCTCGATGGAGCCGGACTCACGCAGGTCGGAGACCATCGGCTTCTTGTCGGTCCGCTGCTCGGGACCACGGTTCAGCTGGGAGAGCGCGATGACCGGGAGCTCCAGCTCCTTGGCCAGCAGCTTGAGGTTACGGGACATGTCCGAGACCTCCTGCTGACGGCTCTCGGCTCGTTTGGAGCCGCCGGACTGCATCAGCTGGAGGTAGTCGATGACCACCAGCTTGAGGTCGTTGCGCTGCTTCAGTCGACGGCACTTGGCGCGGATCTCCATCATCGACAGGTTCGGAGAGTCGTCGATGTAGAGCGGGGCGGCCGAGACGTCCGGCATCCTGCGGGCCAGCCGCGTCCAGTCCTCGTCGGTCATCGTGCCGGACCGCATGTGGTGCAGGGCGACACGGGCCTCGGCGGACAGCAGCCTCATCGCGATCTCGTTGCGGCCCATTTCCAGGGAGAAGATGACGCTCGGCAGATTGTTCTTGATCGACGCGGCGCGCGCGAAGTCCAGCGCGAGCGTGGACTTACCCATGGCGGGACGCGCGGCGATGACGACCATCTGCCCCGGGTGCAGGCCGTTGGTCAGCGAGTCGAAGTCGGTGAATCCCGTGGGCACACCGGTCATCTCGCCGCTGCGCGAACCGATCGCCTCGATCTCGTCGAGCGCGCCCTCCATGATGTCGCCGAGCGGCAGGTAGTCCTCGCTGGTGCGCTGCTCGGTGACCGCGTAGATCTCGGCCTGGGCGCGGTTGACGATCTCGTCGACGTCGTCGTCGGCCGCATATCCCATCTGGGTGATACGGGTGCCCGCCTCCACCAGGCGGCGCAGGACAGCCCGCTCGTGCACGATCTCGGCGTAGTACTCGGCGTTCGCCGCCGTCGGCACGGTCTGGACGAGGCCGTGGAGATACGACGCGCCGCCGACCTTGTTGATCTCGCCGCGCTTGGTGAGCTCGGCGGCGATCGTGATCGGGTCGGCCGGCTCCCCCTTCGCATAGACGTCGAGGATCGCCTGGAAGATCGTTTCGTGCGCGGGCTTGTAGAAGTCGTGGCCCTTGAGGATTTCGACGACGTCTGCGATGGCGTCCTTGGACAGGAGCATGCCGCCGAGGACGGACTGCTCGGCGTCGAGATCCTGCGGCGGCACACGCTCGAAGGACGTGCCCCCGCCGTCCCAGGCGCTCTCCCGGCCGCGGTCGTGCTGTTCGTCGCGGCCACGGCCGCCGTCACCGCGTCGGCGAGACGCGGGGAGACGATCACCTGGACCGCTGTCGGCCCACGGGTCGTCCAAGGGCTCGGAAATAGTCACCGAGCCACCTCCTCCCGTCCGCCCAGCGGACCTCGCCGCGCCCCATCTTTTCTACGGCACGGCACTGACAAATAAGAGGCCCAACTCCGGTTCTGACGCGTCGGATTTGTGATGGTTCTCAAGCCGACGGGCGGGGCAGGCGTCGGACCACCGTAGGCCCCTCGGCACCGTCAGCCAATCTGGTTATCCACAGGCCATGTGGACGACGGGCCCGATGCTGTGGAGAACTCCCCAAAACCTGTGCACGACACGGTGGACAGGCCTGTGAACAAGCCCCCACCTCCGGCCCCGAACACGCTTTGACCTGCAGCTTTCCCATCCACCGGCTGTGCAGAAGAAAAACTTTTCCCGCCGGGCCAAGATCACTTCAAACTGTGTACGAGTGCGCGGGGGTCGAGAGAGCAAGTAAGGGTCCTACCGGCATTGCATCTCTTACCTGTGGACGATTAGATTGATGCTCATGACACAGGCTCCCGCGACCCCCAAGGCCGCCCGGCGACAGCACGATCGAGAGATCGTCGCACTGGCCGTCCCGGCTTTTGGCGCACTCGTCGCCGAGCCCCTCTTCGTCATGGCCGACAGCGCGATCGTCGGCCATCTCGGCACCGCGCAACTCGCCGGACTCGGGGTCGCCTCCGCCCTCCTCATGACAGCCGTCAGCGTCTTCGTCTTCCTGGCCTACGCCACCACGGCGGCTGTTGCCCGACGGGTCGGCGCCGACGACCTCCAGTCCGCCATCCGCCAGGGTGTGGACGGTATCTGGCTCGCCCTACTCCTCGGCGCAGCGGTCGTGGCCGTCGTCCTGCCGACGGCACCAGCCCTCGTGGATCTCTTCGGCGCCTCAGACACCGCGGCACCGTATGCGACCACCTATCTGCGGATCTCGGCCCTCGGCATACCGGCCATGCTCGTCGTACTCGCCGCGACAGGAGTCCTGCGCGGACTCCAGGACACCAAGACGCCTCTGTACGTCGCGCTCGCGGGCTTCATCGCCAACGGCGCCCTGAACGTGGGACTCGTCTACGGCGCCGACCTCGGCATCGCCGGATCCGCCTGGGGCACCGTCATCGCCCAGTGCGGTATGGCGACCGCCTACCTTGTGGTGGTCGTCCGGGGCGCTCGCAGTCACGGTGCTTCGCTGCGCCCCGACATCGCCGGGATCCGGGCTTCGGCGCAAGCAGGCCTGCCCCTGCTGATCCGCACGCTCTCCCTGCGGGCGATCCTGATGATCACCACTGCTGTAGCAGCCCGCCTCGGCGATGCCGATGTCGCAGCGCACCAGATCATCCTGTCCCTGTGGAGCCTGCTCGCCTTCGCGTTGGATGCCATAGCGATCGCCGGGCAGGCCATCATCGGACGCTATCTGGGCGCCGGAGACGCCGACGGTGCCCGAGCCGCATGCCGACGCATGGTGGAGTGGGGTATCGCCACCGGACTCGTACTGGGACTGCTGGTGATGCTCACCCGCCCGCTGTTCCTGCCACTGTTCACCAGCGACTCCGTGGTCAAGGACGCCGCGCTGCCCGCTCTGCTGGTGGTGGCCCTCTCGCAGCCGATCTGCGGCATCGTATTCGTCTTGGACGGCGTCCTGATGGGCGCGGGAGACGGACCCTATCTGGCGTGGGCGATGGTGGTCACCCTCGCGGTCTTCGTCCCCGTCGCGCTACTCATCCCCACGCTCGGCGGAGGACTCACCGCGGTCTGGGCCGCCATGACACTGATGATGACCGTCCGGATGCTGACTTTGTGGCTGCGCACCCGCTCGGGCCGCTGGATCGTCACCGGCGCGACGCGCTGAGCGTTTCGGACGGGCTGAGCGTTTCACGTGAAACATGCGGGGTCGGCGTCTCATGCGGTTCGCGGTGTTTCACGTGAAACACCGGCAAGCAGTGTGGGGCCGCACCCCGAAGGGTGCGGCCCCACACACCGCTCTCGCGAGCGCAGTGCTTACGCCGGGACAACCTCGATGCTGACCTTGGCGGCCACCTCGGGGTGCAGACGTACAGACGTCTCGTGCGCGCCGAGGGTCTTGATCGGCGAACCGAGCTCGATACGGCGCTTGTCGACCTCGGGGCCACCGGAAGCCTTGATCGCGGAAGCGATGTCGGCCGGGGTGACGGAACCGAAGAGACGACCGGCGTCGCCGGAGCGGACGGCCAGACGGACCTTGACGCCCTCGAGCTGGGCCTTCACAGCGTTGGCCTGCTCGATGGTCTGGATCTCGTGGATCTTGCGAGCACGACGGATCTGCTCGACGTCCTTCTCGCCACCCTTCGTCCAACGGATCGCGAAGTTCCGCGGGATCAGGTAGTTGCGAGCGTAACCGTCCTTGACGTCGACGACGTCGCCCGCGGCACCGAGGCCGGAGACCTCGTGGGTGAGGATGATCTTCATGTGTCGGTCACCCTTCCCTTATCGCGCGGTGGAGGTGTAGGGCAGCAGTGCCATCTCACGGCTGTTCTTCACGGCCGTGGCGACGTCACGCTGGTGCTGCGTGCAGTTGCCGGTCACGCGGCGGGCACGGATCTTGCCGCGGTCGGAAATGAACTTCCGCAGCATGTTCGTGTCCTTGTAGTCCACGTACGTGACCTTGTCCTTGCAGAAAGCGCAGACCTTTTTCTTAGGCTTGCGCACAGGCGGCTTCGCCATGGTGTTTCTCCTGTGTGATCAAGAAGTGTGGGGTACGACCCACCCTCGACCACGGGCACATGGGCCCGAAGTTCTAGAAGGGGGGCTCGTCCGAGTAGCCGCCGCCACCGCTGCTGCCGCCGGAGTTTCCACCCCAGCCGCCGCCACCGCCGGCCTGCTGGCCACCGGCGGGAGCGCCGGTCGCCCACGGGTCGTCGGCGGGAGCACCGCCACCGCCCTGCGGCTGACCGCCGCCGGAGCCACCGCCCCAGCCGCCGCCACCCTGGGCGCCACCGCCGCCGCCGCTGTAACCACCCTGGCCACCGCGGCCGGCGGTCTTGGTGACCTTGGCCGTGGCGTTGCGCAGGCTGGCGCCGACTTCCTCGACGTCCAGCTCGTAGACCGTGCGCTTGACGCCCTCACGGTCCTCGTAGGACCGCTGCTTCAGCCGGCCCTGCACGATGACGCGCATGCCTCGCTGAAGCGACTCGGCGACATTCTCCGCCGCCTGACGCCAGACCGAGCAGGTGAGGAAGAGGCTCTCGCCGTCCTTCCACTCGTTCGTCTGGCGGTCGAAGGTGCGGGGAGTGGACGCGACACGGAACTTCGCGACCGCCGCACCGGAAGGGGTGAAGCGCAGCTCGGGGTCGTCGACAAGATTGCCGACGACCGTGATGACGGTCTCGCCTGCCATGGGGGAACCTCTCGGCGGGTTTGCTGCTGGCTGCTTGGTGCTGCTACTCGAATCCCGAAATCAGCTGAGCGGGAGTGCTCAGTGCATCTCGGGGCGGAGGACCTTGGTCCGGAGGACCGACTCGTTCAGGTTCATCTGGCGGTCGAGCTCCTTGACGACCGCAGGCTCGGCCTGCAGGTCGATGACCGAGTAGATGCCCTCGGGCTTCTTCTTGATCTCGTACGAGAGACGACGACGGCCCCAGGTGTCGACCTTCTCGACCTTGCCGTTGCCCTCACGGACGACGGAGAGGAAGTTCTCGATCAGGGGGGAGACAGCGCGCTCCTCCAGATCGGGGTCGAGGATGACCATCACCTCGTAGTGACGCATGTGGAACCCACCTCCTTTGGACTCAACGGCCACGGTCGTTCCGTGGCAGGAGGGTTGTGATGCGTACGCAACGGTATCGGCCACCACTGACAATCGGGGTTCCCCTCGGGATTCCGAGCCGTGGCATGGGCAGACACCAGTGCAGAGGGTACAGAGTACCCGCACACCGGCTTCCGGTTGAAATCCGGCCGCCGACACCGACAATCTGTACACATCGGGTGTGTATGGCGCTACGATGCGCCGTCTTCCGCAGGAGGTGCCCTATGGCACAAGCATTGCGACCCAACACCGTCGGAGGCCTGTTCGCCACCGACGGCAAACCCCACCCGCTCCAGGACACGCTTCTCGCGGTCACCCTGGTGCTGGGCATCATCTCCTTCGTCACAGCGATGTTCCACAGCCTGCACCTGCTGAGCTCCTGGACAGGCTTGGTGGGGATCATCACCGGCGCCTACGGGCAGTGGATCTCGGAGACGACCCGCGAACGCTTCGGTCTGATCCTGGGCCTCGGCGCCTCAGGGGTCGGCTTCTTCCTCGGCATGGCGCACGGCGGTCTCTTCGGCGGGGTCTTCTGACGGCACCGCCGCTGTTTCCTCAACACCGCACCACGCACCGGCGGCCAACAGGCCGGTGCGAAGCTTCCGTAGGCCCAGTCGGGGCGCCCGCAAGGCGCAGTAGGCTTCGGCGCTAGAGCCGGAGCCCCTGTACCCATGGGGACACACCAGCCCGAGGAGCGCCCCGAATGAGCCTGACCCTGAGGACGATCAGTCGCGAGCAGCATCTGGCATACATCCAGAGTCTGCCGGCGGCGAGCCACATGCAGGTCCCGGCCTGGGCCGAGGTCAAGGCGGAGTGGCGCTCCGAGAGCCTCGGATGGTTCGACGACCGCACCGGTGAATTGGTCGGCGCGGGGCTCGTCCTCTATCGGCAACTGCCCAAGATCAAGCGCTACTTGGCCTATCTGCCCGAGGGCCCGGTCATCAACTGGTTCTCGCCGAATCTCACCGAGTGGCTGGAACCGATGCTCGCGCACCTCAAGCAGCAGGGTGCCTTCTCCGTGAAGATGGGCCCGCCGGTGATCATCCGGCGCTGGGAGGCCGGCTCCATCAAGCAGGGCATCCAGAACCCGGACGTGAAGCGCCTGCGCGACATCGAGGCCGACTTCATCGAACCGCGCGCCTTCGAGGTCGCCGACAAGCTCCGCCGTATGGGCTGGCAGCAGGGGGAGGACGGGGGCGCCGGCTTCGGTGACGTACAGCCCCGATACGTCTTTCAGGTGCCGCTGGCCAACCGCTCCCTGGAAGACGTCCACAAGAACTTCAACCAGCTCTGGCGCCGCAACATCAAGAAGGCCGAGAAGGCCGGCGTCGAGGTCGTCCAGGGCGGCTATCACGACCTCGAGGAATGGCAGCGGCTGTACGAGATCACCGCTGTGCGCGACCACTTCCGGCCCCGCCCGCTGTCGTACTTCCAGCGCATGTGGACGGCCCTCAACACTGAGGACCCCAACCGCATGCGGCTGTACTTCGCGCGCCACAACGGTGTGAACCTGTCGGCCGCGACCATGCTGATCGTCGGCGGGCACGTCTGGTACTCCTACGGCGCGTCCGACAACATCGGGCGCGAGGTCCGGCCCTCGAACGCGATGCAGTGGACGATGCTGCGCGACGCCTATGCGCTCGGCGCCACCGTCTACGACCTGCGCGGTATCTCCGACTCGCTGGACGAGACCGACCACCTCTTCGGCCTGATCCAGTTCAAGGTGGGCACGGGCGGCCAGGCCGCCGAATACCTCGGTGAATGGGACTTCCCGCTCAACAAGCTGCTCCACAAGGCGCTCGACATCTACATGTCCCGCCGCTGACACACCACAATTCGCTTTCACATCTCTGATACACCGCAGCCACGAGAAAGGTTCCAGGTCCGGCCATGGCGCTCACGCTCTACGTCGACACCGCGCGCTGGCGGGCGCACCACAAGCACGTGCAGGAGCAGTTCCCGGGCCTCGTCCCGGTCTGCAAGGGCAACGGCTACGGCTTCGGACACGAACGGCTCGCCGAGGAGGCCACCCGGCTGGGCTCGGAGGTCCTCGCCGTGGGCACGACGTACGAGGCCGCGCGCATCAAGGACTGGTTCGGCGGCGACCTGCTGGTGCTCACGCCGTACCGGCGCGGCGAGGAGCCCGTGCCGCTGCCGGACCGGGTCATCCGCTCAGTGTCGTCGGTGGACGGCGTGTACGGCCTCGTGGGCGCCCGGGTGGTCATCGAGGTGATGTCCTCGATGAAGCGGCACGGCGTGAGCGAGCAGGACCTGCCGCAGCTGCACGCCGCCATCGAGAACGTCCGCCTGGAGGGCTTCGCCATCCATCTGCCGCTGGACCGCACCGACGGCTCGGACGCCGTCGAGGAAGTCATCGGCTGGATGGACCGGCTGCGCGCGGCCCGTCTGCCGCTGCACACGATGTTCGTCAGCCATCTCAAGGCCGAGGAACTCGCCCGCCTCCAGCAGCAGTTCCCGCAGACCCGCTTCCGCGCCCGCATCGGCACCCGGCTGTGGCTGGGCGACCACGAGGCCACCGAGTACCGCGGCGCGGTCCTGGACGTCACCCGCGTCGCCAAGGGCGACCGCTTCGGCTACCGGCAGCAGAAAGCGGCCTCGGACGGCTACCTGGTGGTCGTGGCGGGCGGTACGTCGCACGGGGTGGGTCTGGAAGCCCCGAAGGCGCTGCACGGCGTCATGCCCCGCGCCAAGGGCGTCGCCCGCGCCGGCCTCGCCACCGTCAACCGGAACCTCTCGCCCTTCGTCTGGGGCGGCAAGCAGCGCTGGTTCGCCGAGCCGCCGCACATGCAGGTCTCCATTCTGTTCGTGCCCGCGGACGCCCCGGAGCCGACAGTCGGCGACGAGCTGGTGGCGCATCTGCGGCACACCACCACACAGTTCGACCGGCTCGTCGATCGCTGAGCAACGGCGGCCGCAGGAAACCGCAGCAGCAGGAAAGGCCGTACACGGAAACCCGTGTACGGCCTTTTGCGTAGCCCGCGTCCGCTCCGTTCGCTCAGAGCGAACACCCTAGGGCTGCCCGGGACGTGCGCTGCCCCACTCCACCTGAGCTCCTTCGAACTGAGCCGCGTGCCGCGGTGGATGGGCTGCAGCGCCGAGCACGAAGGCGTCCTCAGCACCGTCGAGAACGCCTCCCGAGGGGTCGTCGTCGCCGGCCCTGCGCACCACGTCCCTCTCCGGCATGAGGATGTCGCGCACGATCAGCACGCACAGGTACAGCGTCCCCAGCAAGTGCACGCCGATGGCCCAGTGGTAGCCGTCGGCCGGAAGGCCCTTGTGGGCGTCTCCGCTGGTCGTGTAAGCGAGGTACAGCCAGATGCCCAGGAAGTACGCCACTTCGCAGGCCTGCCAGATCAGGAAGTCCCGCCACTTCGGCCGGGCCAGCGCGGCCAGCGGGATCAGCCACAGGACGTACTGCGGCGAGTAGACCTTGTTGGTGAGGATGAAGGCCGCGACGATCAGGAAGGCGAGTTGGGCGAAGCGCGGACGGCGCGGTGCGGTCAGCGTGAGCGCCGCGATGCCCGCGCAGCACACCAGCATCAGCAGTGTGGCGAGCGTGTTGACGGTGTCGGTGCTGAGCGGGTTGGACGAGTTCTGGGCCATGATCAGCCAGAAGGAGCCGAAGTCGACGCCCCGCTCCTGGCTGAACTCGTAGAACTTCGACCAGCCTTCGAAGGCGAACAGCATCACCGGCAGGTTCACGACCAGCCAGGCGACGACCGCCCCTCCCAGTGCCGTGCCGAACTCCCGCCATTTGCCCGCGCGCCAGCAGAGCACAAGCAGCGGCCCGAGCAGCAGGAAGGGATAGAGCTTGGCGGCCGTGGCAAGCCCCAGGAGGACGCCGAAGGCGAGCGAGCGGCCCCGCGACCACATCAGCATCGCCGCGGCCGTCAGAGCGACCGCCAGCAGGTCCCAGTTGATGGTGGCGGTCAGCGCGAAGGCGGGCGCCAGAGCGACCAGCAGACCGTCCCAGGGCCGCCGGGCGTGCGTACGGGTCACACAGACGGCGATGACGACGGCGCACACCATCAGCAGCCCGGAGTTGACCATCCAGTACCACTGCGCCTGGTCCTGGATGCTGCCGCTGCCGGGCGTGAGCCAGGCGGCCACCTCCATGAACACTCCGGTCAGCACCGGATACTCGAGGTACTGCATATCGCCGGAGAGCTCGTCGAAGTAAGGCACGAGCCCGTCGGCGAAGCCCCGCCCCTGGTAGAGGTGCGGGATGTCCGAGTAGCACGCGTGCGTGTACTGCGAGCTGGCGCCGAAGAACCAGGCGCCGTTGTAGCAGGGCGCCTTCTGGACCAGGCCGAGGGCGAACACGCCGATCGCCACCAGCGCGACGATCCGCACGGGGGTCCACCAGGAGGTCCCGGGCAGGGCGCGTCGGCCGATGGGGCCGCCGATCAGCTCACTGCCGGTGGCCGCGACCTCATCGGTCTTGGTCGGCGGTACCAGGTCCGGCTCGTGCACGCTCGCTTGCGTCGATTCTGCGCTGGGCATAGGGCACATCCTGCCGTACGGACCTAGGAATACGCCGAGGACCGCCGCACCTCGTGGGTGCGGCGGCCCTCGTTTCACGTGAAACATCCGGGTGTTTCACGTGAAACAGTCACACCGGACGATCCGGCGGCTAACCGGTCCCGCCTACGAAAAGGCCTCCGTTGCCATTGCCGTTATTTCCGCCCTCGTCGCCCGTATCTGTAGGCGTCGGTGAGGCCGTCACGCCGCCGTCCGTGCCTCCGGCGTCCGCACCGCCCGCATCGGCGCCGCCGTCCTCGCAGCCGAAGAAGCCACAGTTCTCGCTCTCCGTGGGCGTAGGCGACGGAGAGGGCTGACTGGGCGTCGGAGTCGGCGTCGGGCTCTCCTCCTGCGTCTCCGTGATGGTGGGAGTGGGGGTCGGCGTCGGCTCGTTGACGATCTCGCCGATGGGCTTGGGCGTCGGAAAGTCGATCGCAGGCTCCCCCTTCAGCGCCGCGTCCATGTAGTCGTGCCAGATCTCGGCAGGGAACGAGGCACCATGGATCGACTCTTGGTCACCCGTGCCGTACATCTCCAGGAACGTACGGTTCTTCTTGGACTCATCGTCGTCGTACCGGAACATGGTGATCGACGTGGACAGCTGCGGGGTGTAGCCGACGAACCAGGCGGACTTGTTGCCGTCGGTGGTACCGGTCTTGCCGGCCACATCGCGCCCGGTCAGCTGAGCCTTGGTACCCGTTCCGTCATCGACGACCGTCTTCAGGACGTCGGTGACGTTGTCGGCGACGTCCTCGGTGAAGGCCTCCTTGGTCTTCGTCTCGTGCGTGAAGATCGTGCCGTCCTTGCTCGTCACCTTCTCCACGGAGAACGGTTCACGCTGCTTGCCGCTGGCCGCGAACGTGGCGTACGAACCCGCCATACGGATCGCACTGGGGTCGGAGGTGCCGATGGAGAACGTCGGGTAGTTGGTGCCGGCCAGGCTGTCCTCCTTGAGGCCGGCGTTCATCGAGGCCTCCTTCACCTTGTCCAGGCCGACGTCCATGCCGAGCTGCACAAAGGCGGAGTTCACCGACTCCCGCATCGCCTCACGGAGATCGATCTGGTAGTCGGGCGGAGTGCCGTACGACTCGTCGCCGTCATTGACCTGCAGCCACTCCTTGCCCTTCTCGTTCTTCCAGACCTCTCCGGTGTAATCCTCGATCTTCAGCTTGTTCTTGCCGCTGAACAGGCTCTTCGGGTTCACCTGGGTCCGCTCGTCCTGCGCCTGGGTCGGACCCAGATCCGGGTCCCGTACACCCCACGTCATCGCTGCCGCGAGCACGAACGGCTTGAAGGTCGAACCGACCTGGGCACCGGTGACGTCGGCGTTGTTGGTGAAGTGCTTGGTCGCGTCCTCACCGCCGTAGATGGCCTTGATCGCGCCGGTCTTCGGGCTGATGGAGGCGCCGCCGAACTGGACATGGGTGTCCGTCTTCGGGCGCTTCTTGGGGTCGATGTTGGCCTTCTGGACCTTCTTGACGGAGTCCTCGAGCTCCTTGACCTTCCTCTTGTCGAAGGTCGTGTAGATCGAGTAGCCGCCCTTCTGCAGGTCGTCCTCAGTGATCTTCGTGTTGTTGACCAGATAGGCCTTGGCCAGGTCGACGAGATAGCCGACCTGGCCGCTCAGCGCGGCGTTCGAACGCGGACTCTGGGTCTTGGGAAGCTCGGTGTACTTGGCCCGCGTCGCGGCATCCAGATGGTCGTACTCGACCATCTTGTCCAAGGTGTCCTGCATCTGGATCTTTGCGCGCCGCTTGTTCGCCTCGGCACTGGCCCCGACCGGGTCGATGGAGGGCGAACCCGCCGGGTCGTAGTACGTGGCGCCTTTGAGCGTCGCTGCCAGGAAGGCACACTCGCCCTCGTTCAGGTCGACGGCGTCCTTGTTGAAGTACGCGCGCGCGGCCGCCTGGATGCCGTAGGCCCCGCGGCCGTAGTAGGCGGAGTTCAGGTAGCCGGCCATGATCTCGTCCTTGGAGAGCTTCGCTCCCACCTTGACCGAGACGAAGATCTCCTGGAACTTCCGGGATACGGTCTGCGACTGGTCGTTGAGCATCGCGTTCTTGACGTACTGCTGGGTGATCGTGGATCCACCCTGCGTCTCGCCGCCCCTGGCCATGTTGAACACGGCCCGGCCGATGCCCTTCAGGTCGATGCCGTTGTCGGAGTAGAAGGTCTTGTTCTCCTGGGAGATGACCGCGTACTGCATCGCCTTGGGGATCTGCGAGAGATTGACGATCTGGCGGTTCGTCTCGCCACCCGTGGAGACCATCTCGCTGCCGTCGGCCCAGTAGAAGACGTTGTTCTGCGCCTCGGCGGTCTTCTGGATGTCGGGGACGCCCACCATCGCGTAGCCGATGCCCGCTACGGCCACCAGGCTGCCGAAGAAGCCGATGCACAGGCCGGAGACGAGCTTCCAGGAGGGCACCCAGCGGCGCCACCCGTACTTACCGGCCCGGGGGTAGTCGACGAGCCTCTTCCGGCCAGGAGGAGCCGGTCGCCCTCTTCCTCGTCCGGGACCGTTCGGACCGCCGGGGACGGCGCCTCGGCCGCCCCGGCCGGGGTCGGCCGCTCTGCGGCGGCCGCCTGTGCTTCTCTGGGCCGCACGCCGGGCCTCGGCGCGGCCGCCGTACGGCCGCTCCTCTGCTCCCGGCCCGGAACCCGACCCGTACGAGTCGGAAGGAGACCCGGTTACGCCCCGCGGTGCCGCGCGGCGGCCGGTGGGCAAGCTGGACTGGCCGCGTCGGGCCGCGGCACGTCCGCCTCCCTGCGGCTGCGGCGGTTTGCGACGGTGCTCGCTCATCGAACGACTACTCCTAGGGCAGGCGCACCGTGGCGCGCCTGGAAACGGCGGCAGGTTTCCGGTCCCCCCGAAGTACGGATGCGGTCGGTCCTGCATTCATCCGTACTGCACCAGGGACGAGGACGCCCCCAGACGTCACTCGGTTCCCGGTGGTCTGCATGCCGCACAGACTACGCACCGTCAAAACCCACCTAGCACCTAAGTTCACCCCAAAACAGGCAACTTACTTCCTACGAATCGGTGATGTGATCCCGTTCACCGTCCTCCCTCTTGTCGCATCCGGAAGGCCGTTCTATCGTCGGGATGTATCGAGTCGATACATCAGCTCGGCATAAGGGCCGTCAAGGCGCCCGTCGTACGGGCCGCGGCAGAGAGGAGGCGACGATGAGCCGGCGTTCCGGGATCCTCGAGTTCGCCGTACTCGGCCTGCTCCGCGAATCCCCGATGCACGGATACGAGCTGCGCAAACGACTCAACACGTCACTGGGTGTGTTCCGTGCGTTCAGCTACGGGACGCTCTATCCCTGCCTCAAGACGCTGGTCGCCAACGGCTGGTTGATCGAAGAGCCGGGGAACACCACCGAGGACGCCCTCGCCGCGCCCCTCACCGGCCGCCGCGCCAAGATCGTC
This sequence comes from Streptomyces sp. GESEQ-4, assembly GCF_017948455.1. Classification (GTDB taxonomy): domain Bacteria; phylum Actinomycetota; class Actinomycetes; order Streptomycetales; family Streptomycetaceae; genus Streptomyces. The sequence goes on along the minus strand of NZ_JAFFSU010000005.1, from coordinate 267,351 downwards.
TACCGGCTGACGGCGGAAGGTAAGGAGCACTTCGAGGAACTGCTCACGCAGACCGGGCCCGATGTGTACGAGGACGAGCACTTCGCCGCTCGCTTCGCCTTCTTCGGGCAGACGTCGCGCGACGTACGCATGCGCGTACTCGAGGGGCGACGCAGCCGGCTGGAGGAGCGCCTGGAGAAGATGCGCGCCTCTCTGGCGCGCACCCGGGAGCGCCTCGACGACTACACACTCGAGCTCCAGCGCCACGGGATGGAGTCCGTGGAGCGCGAAGTGCGCTGGCTGAACGAGCTCATCGAAAGTGAGCGGGCGGGCCGGGACCTGAAGGGTCCCGCCCACGGAGAAGCCGCTCGCGACACCACAGAGGGAGCGCCGGGCGTCCTGCCCCGGCCCGGGGACACCCCCGGTCCGGATACGCCCGGCGACACCACCACGTGAGACCCCTGCCAGGGCCTCACTCGTACACACAGGGAGCAACCGGAATGGGTTCGGTTCGCGTAGCCGTCGTCGGCGTGGGCAACTGCGCCGCGTCGCTGGTGCAGGGAGTCGAGTACTACAAGGACGCCGATCCGGCGTCGAAGGTGCCCGGCCTCATGCATGTGCAGTTCGGCGAGTACCACGTCCGTGACGTGGAGTTCGTCGCCGCGTTCGATGTCGATGCCAAGAAGGTCGGCCTCGACCTCGCGGACGCGATCGGCGCCTCCGAGAACAACACCATCAAGATCTGCGACGTGCCGAACACCGGTGTGACCGTCCAGCGCGGCCACACCCTCGACGGCCTCGGCAAGTACTACCGCGAGACCATCGAGGAGTCCGCCGAGACGCCGGTCGACGTCGTCCAGATCCTCAAGGACAAGCAGGTCGACGTCCTCGTCTGCTACCTGCCCGTCGGTTCCGAGGACGCGGCGAAGTTCTACGCCCAGTGCGCCATCGACGCCAAGGTCGCCTTCGTCAACGCCCTCCCGGTCTTCATCGCCGGCACCAAGGAATGGGCGGACAAGTTCACCGAGGCGGGCGTGCCGATCGTCGGCGACGACATCAAGTCGCAGGTCGGCGCCACCATCACGCACCGCGTCATGGCGAAGCTGTTCGAGGACCGCGGCGTCGTCCTCGACCGCACGATGCAGCTGAACGTCGGCGGCAACATGGACTTCAAGAACATGCTCGAGCGCGAGCGCCTGGAGTCCAAGAAGATCTCCAAGACGCAGGCCGTCACCTCCCAGATCCGCGACCGCGACATGGGCGCGGACAACGTCCACATCGGCCCGTCCGACTACGTGGCCTGGCTGGACGACCGCAAGTGGGCGTACGTCCGCCTGGAGGGCCGCGCCTTCGGTGACGTCCCGCTGAACCTGGAGTACAAGCTCGAGGTCTGGGACTCCCCGAACTCCGCCGGCGTCATCATCGACGCCCTGCGCGCCGCGAAGATCGCCAAGGACCGCGGCATCGGTGGCCCGATCCTGTCGGCGTCGAGCTACTTCATGAAGTCCCCGCCGGTCCAGTACTTCGACGACGAGGCCCGGGAGAACGTGGAGAAGTTCATCCAGGGTGAGGTCGAGCGCTAAAGACCAGGTCCAGCTCGATGGTGAGGGTCCCCGAGGCATGCCGCCCGGGGACCCTCCCCGTATGTGAGGCTGTGCCCCATGGCCGTCGTCCGTGACCTGCGCGTCCTCCTGCGCTTCCAGGGCTTCCGGCGCCTGCTCGCCGTACGCCTGCTGTCCCAGGGGGCCGACGGCGTCTACCAGGTCGCACTCGCTTCCTACGTCGTCTTCTCGCCGGAGAAACAGACGTCGGCGGCCGCGATCGCCTCCGCGATGGCGGTCCTGCTCCTGCCGTACTCCCTGGTCGGCCCCTTCGCCGGCGTCCTGCTGGACCGCTGGCGCCGCCGGCAGGTCCTCCTGTACTGCAGCCTCCTGCGCGCCCTGCTGGCGTCGGCGACGGCCGCCCTGATCGTCAGCGACGTCCCGGACTGGCTCTTCTACGTCTCCGCCCTGTGCGTCACCGCCGTCAACCGCTTCGTCCTGGCGGGCCTGTCCGCCGCGCTGCCCCGCCTGGTCGACGCCGACCGGCTGGTGATCGCCAACTCCCTGTCCCCGACCGCCGGAACGCTCGCCGCGACCGCCGGCGGCGGCCTCGCCTTTCTCGTACGGCTGCTGGGCGCCGACTCCGACGCGGCCGTGGTGCTGCTGGGCGCCGTGCTGTATCTGTGCGCCGGGCTGGCTGCGCTGAGCATGGCCCGGGACCTGCTGGGTCCCGACCGGGAGCTGGTCCAGCCCCGCCTCACCACCGCACTCGCCGGCACCGCACGCGACCTGGCGGCAGGTGTACGTCATCTCGCCGCGCCGCAGCGCCGGCAGGCGACGTGGGCACTGGGCGCGATGACGATGATGCGGTTCTGCTACGGCGCCCTGACGGTCATGCTGCTGATGCTCTGCCGGTACGCCTTCACGTCCACCTCGGAGGACGGACTCGCCCTGCTGGGACTGGCGTTGGGCATTTCCGGCGCCGGCTTCTTCGCGGCGGCGGTGCTCACGCCCTGGGCGGCGGGACGACTCGGCCCCGGCCGCTGGATCGTCGTGTGTGCCGCGGCGGCCGCGGTCCTGGAACTCGCCCTGGGCCTGCCCTTCGCCGCGGCTCCCATGCTGGCCGCGGCATTCGTCCTGGGCCTCAGCACGCAGGGGGCGAAGATCGCCACGGACACGATCGTGCAGTCCTCGGTCGACGACGGCTTCCGCGGCCGCGTCTTCTCCGTCTACGACGTCCTGTTCAACGCCGCCTTCGTCGGAGCCGCCGCGGTGGCCGCCGTGATGCTGCCGCCGGACGGTCGGTCGGCGGCGCTGGTGGTCACGGTGGCCGTTATCTACGGGGCAGTTGCCGCCACTATGGCCCGCTTTGGACGCCAGTAAGTGTCACATCAGTGCCACAGAGTCACTCCCGGACACGGAGTTGTCAGTGGAGGCCGGTAACTTACGTGCGTCTTATTTCGACGCCATGTCCGCGTCACACATCCTTTTCAGGGGGACCCCAGTGACAACTCCGCCGCCCCAGGGCCAGAACCCGTTCGCGCAGGGCCAGAACCCTTACGGCCAACCGCAGGGCCAGGCTCCGTACCCGCCCCAGGGCGGCTATCCGCAGCAGCCGGGCCAGCCCGGCTCCCCCCAGCAGCCCGGCTTCCCGCAGCAGGGCGGCTCGCCCTACGCGCCGGTCCCGCCGCAGCCGTCCGGCCGCAAGCTCAGCTTTAAGACGATCAAGAACATCGTCATCGGCGTGGTGGTCATTGGCGTGATCATCGGCGGCTTCCTCGCCAGCCGCGATGACGCCAACAGCGCCGCGGTGGGCGACTGCATGCACCGCGGCAGCACCAGCAACAGCAATCCGGACCTCGAGGTCGTCGAGTGCGGCTCTGCGGACGCCCAGTACGTGGTGCTGGCCAAGATCGAAGGCTCGTACACCACTGACGCCGTGGCCAGCTCCAAGTGCGAGGCCAAGGCCAAGGACTTCCAGTACGTGTACACCGAGAGCGGCGACGGCAGCGACTTCCTGCTCTGCCTGAAGGACTACGCCAAGTAGGGCAGACATCGAGAGGGGCGATGTTTCACGTGAAACATCGCCCCTCTCGTGCGTGCTGAAGGAGGTCATGTTTCACGTGAAACATGGCCTCCTTCCACATCCTCAGCCCTGCTCGGCCCACCACTCCTTGAGTGCCGCCACCGCCGCGTCGTGTTCCATCGGCCCGTTCTCCAGACGAAGCTCCAGCATGTGCTGGTACGCACGCCCGACGACCGGCCCCGGTCCGACTCCCAGGATCTCCATGATCTGGTTGCCGTCGAGGTCGGGGCGGATCGCGTCCAGCTCCTCCTGCTCCTGGAGTTGAGCGATGCGGTCCTCCAGTCCGTCGTACGCCCGCGCCAGGGCAGCCGCCCTGCGCTTGTTGCGGGTCGTGCAGTCCGAGCGGGTCAGCTTGTGCAGGCGGTCGAGGAGAGGGCCGGCATCACGGACGTAGCGCCGGACAGCGGAGTCCGTCCACTCTCCGGTGCCGTAGCCGTGGAAGCGGAGGTGGAGTTCGACCAGACGGGAGACATCCTTCACAAGCTCGTTGGAGTACTTCAGCGCCGTCATCCGCTTCTTGGTCATCTTCGCGCCGACCACTTCGTGGTGGTGGAAGGAGACCCGGCCATCACTCTCGAAGCGACGAGTGCGGGGCTTGCCGATGTCATGCAGCAGCGCGGCGAGGCGGAGGGTGAGGTCGGGGCCGTCGTCCTCGAGCGCGATCGCCTGTTCCAGAACGATCAACGAGTGGTCGTAGACATCCTTGTGCCGGTGGTGTTCATCGCGCTCCAGACGGAGTGCCGGGAGCTCGGGCAGTACATGGTCGGCGAGCCCGGTGTCGACCAGCAGCGTCAGCCCCTTGCGCGGGTGCGCGGAAAGGATCAGCTTGTTCAGCTCGTCCCGGACCCGCTCGGCCGAGACGATCTCAATGCGGCCGGCCATCTCGTTCATCGCCGTGACGACCTCGGGAGCCACCTCGAAGTCGAGCTGCGCGGCGAAGCGCGCGGCCCGCATCATCCGCAGCGGATCGTCCGAGAAGGACTCCTCCGGTGTGCCCGGAGTACGCAGCACACGCTCCGCCAGGTCCTCGAGCCCACCGTGCGGGTCGATGAACTCCTTCTCCGGAAGCGCGACCGCCATCGCGTTCACCGTGAAGTCGCGCCGGACGAGGTCCTCCTCGATGGAGTCGCCGTACGACACCTCGGGCTTGCGTGAGGTCCGGTCGTACGCCTCGGACCGGTAGGTGGTCACCTCGATCTGAAAGCGTCGATCAGTGTCTCCGACGCGGGCGTCCTTCTGCACCCCGACGGTCCCGAAGGCGATCCCGACCTCCCACACGGCGTCCGCCCACGGACGCACGATCTTCAGTACGTCCTCGGGGCGGGCATCGGTCGTGAAGTCGAGGTCGTTGCCGAGCCGGCCGAGCAACGCGTCCCTGACCGATCCGCCGACCAGAGCGAGTGAGAACCCGGCCTCCTGGAAGCGGCGGGCGAGGTCGTCGGCGACAGGAGCGATCTGCAGCAGTTCACTCACCGCGCGGTGCTGCACCTGGCTCAGGGCACTGAGGTTGTCTTCGTTGGCGTTCGGCACAACAGAAGAGGGTACGTGGCCCGGGCGACCCCGAGCGCCCCCATTAAAAGGGGAAGACATCACAGCCCAAAGCCGACGGGCACCTCGCCTCCCTGATATGCGCACAAGATCCGTCCGTGCGGCGAGCGGAGACGCTCCTCCTTTATACGGGCACATACGGGACAGCCCGGTGCCGTCCACCGATCTTGTGGAGCGGTCCGCGGCACTTCCCCTCAGCGCGCATCGTTACCATGCGTGGGCGGACATTCCGACGACCACTGACGACGACGAGGGACGGACGAGCGCGTGGCCGAGGCGGCAGAACTCCAGGGGACCAGTCCCTCACCTGCCCGCCGGTGGCTGCGGCGCACGGCAGCACTGCTCGCCGGCGCGCCCCTGCTGACCGGGCTGCTCCAGCTGCCCGCCGCCACGCCCGCGGACGCCGCCGCACAGACCTCGCTCAAGGCCGCCTCCGGCTCGAGCACGGTGGCCATCGCCATCGACTCGCTCACCCCTGTCACCCCCGTGGAGGGCGACACCCTGACCGTCTCCGGCACGGTGACCAACAACGGCAAGCAGGCTGTCACCGGCGCCGAGGTCGATCTGCGTCTGGGCCCCCGGCTGACCACCCGCTCCTCCATCGACAGCGCCGCCCAGCGCACCGGCTACCAGGAGGGCGCCGACGGCTCACCGGTCGGCGGGGAGTACGTCGAGGAGTTCTCGAAGCTCACGCCCGGAGTCTCCGAGCACTTCAGCATCTCCGTGCCGGTCGACGAGCTGGATCTCGGCGCGGACGGGGTCTACCAGTTCGCCGTCTCACTCTCCGGCGAGACGACCGCGCAACCGTGGGACCAGGTGCTCGGCATCCAGCGGACCTTCCTGCCCTGGCAGTCCGGCGAGGCCGACACCAGGACGAAGACAACCGTCCTGTGGCCACTCATCTCCACGGTCCATATGACGGCGGAGACGGGATCGAACGAACAGCAGACTCCGGTCTTCCTCAATGACGACCTCGCCAAGGAGATCTCCCCGGGCGGCCGACTGAACCAGCTCCTGTCCCTGGGCAAGAACCTCGACGTCACCTGGGTGATCGACCCGGACCTGCTGGCATCGGTCGACGCCATGACGCGCGGCTACCGGGTGAAGAACGAGGACGGCACCACCACGGCCGGAGCCCATCAGGCAGTCGCGAAGAAGTGGCTCGCCTCGCTGCAGGAGGCGGTCGTCGACAAGGAAGTCGTCGCTCTTCCCTTCGCCGACCCGGACCTGGCCTCCATCGCCCACAACGGCACCAGCGTCACCGGCTCGCTGAGCCACCTCAAGGAAGCCACCGACGTCGTCGCCGGCACCGTCGAGACGATCCTCCACGTGGAACCGATCACGGACTTCGCCTGGCCCGTGGACGGCGCCGTCGACCCGTCGATCGTCAAGGTCGCCACCTCGGCCGGAGCGGACAAGGTGATCGCGCGCAGCGACAGCCTGGAGGAGACGGGTGGACTGCCGTACACACCCTCGGCGGCACGGCCCATCGGCGGGGGCATCACCGCGGTGGTCGCGGACACACGGCTGTCGACGGTCTTCCAGGGCGATCTGACGAAGGCGTCGGCCTCCACGCTCGCCGTGCAGAGGTTCCTCGCCCAGAGCCTCACGATGAACCTCCAGACGGACAAGCAGCGCAGCGTCGTCGTCGCCCCGCAGCGCACGCCGACGGCACGGCAGGCCCGGGCGATGGCCGAGGCGGTGACGGCGCTCCAGGGCGGCGCCTGGTCCGAGTCCCAGGTGCTCACGGCCGCCGCAGCAGCCGAGCCGGACGAGGGCGCCACCACGAAGGTGCCGTCGACTTCCGCCTACCCCGCGTCCCTGCGCAAGCAGGAGCTGCCCCGGTCGGCCTTCCAGCAGATCGCGACGACGCAGGACAAGCTCGACAAGTTCAAGGTGATCCTCAACGACCAGTCCCGTGTCGTGACCCCCTTCGGGCGGGCCATGAACCGCGAGATGTCCACCTCCTGGCGCGGCCGGGCGAAGGAGGCGGAAAGCTTCCGCGAAGACGTGGAGAAGTATCTCGACAGCCTCGCCGGCCAGGTCACGCTGATCGACAAGTCCGAGACCAAGCTCTCCGGACGCAGCGCCACCATCCCCGTCACCGTGCAGAACAACCTGGTGCAGGGCGTCGACCACCTGGTGCTGCGGCTCACGTCGACAAGCCCGAACCGGCTCGAGATCGGCGGCGATTCCTACGAGGAACAGCCCGTCACGGTCTCCGGCGGCCACAGCCAGACGGTGAAGTTCACGACCTCGGCCAAGGCCAACGGCCGCGCGACGGTGATCGCCCAGCTGTACACGGAGGACGGCCAGCCGTACGGCTGGCCGGTCACCTTCGACGTGAAGGTCACCGAGTTCACGGCCACGGTCATGCTGGTCATCGGCGGTGGTGTCCTGCTACTCGTCCTGGCCGGCTTCCGGATGTACACCCAGCGCAAGCGCGCCGCCGCCCGCGAGGCCGACGGAGACGGCCCCGACGAGGCGAGCGAAGGCGACGACACCCCGCAGAACCCCGAGGGCCCCGAAGACCGTCTCCAGGAGGAGTCCGGCACCCGGACCCGGGCAGGCGACCCGGAGCAGCCGAGTGACCCGGCACCGGACACCCCAGCGGAAAGCGCAGACCCGTCCGGCACGGGTGAGAGAGTGGACCGTTGAGGATGTCGTGGCCGGTGGGCCCGGGACGATGAGGTGGGGTAACCATGAACGCGCCGCACGACGGTGACCGCGGCCAGGCCGCGGGCAACTCGGGGCACCCCGAGGGCCCGCCGCCCGAGCACGGCCAGGTGCCGCCGCAGCCCCCCGCGGACATGTACCTCCAGGACGCCTACGACCAGGATCCCTACCGGGCGCAGGACCTCTCGGCCCAGGACCCGGTCGCCGAAGCGCTCTACGACCGCGCCGCGCACCCTCCGCCGCCCCCCGGCACCTATCCGCCGCCGCAACAGCTCTACGCCCAGCCGCCGCAGTCCCCGTACGCTCCCGACCCGCGCGTCTGGGCCCAGACCCCGCCCCCCGAGCCGGACGGCCCGACCCAGTACCTGCCGTACGGCGACGATCCCCGCACCACCCAGTACGTCGGCGTCGACGACCTCGTCACCCACTCCTCCGAGGAGCGCCACGAGCCGGACGCCTTCGCGCATCTCTTCCGGGACCAGCAGCAGGGCAGCGGCCATCCGCAGTACGAGCCCGCGTCGGTACCCGGCCAGTACCCGGCGCAGGGACAGTACGGCCAGTACCCCGCGGCAACCCCGCCGCAGCCCGCGCCTGAGGCCCCCGCTCCCGCGCCCGCCCCGGCGGCGACGAAGAAGGGCGGCCGGGCGGGCGGTCTGCTGAAGTCGAGCGCCGTGATGGCGGCGGGCACGATGGTCTCCCGCCTCACCGGCTTCATCCGCTCCGCGCTGATCGTCTCGGCGCTGGGCGTCGGCCTCCTCGGTGACACCTTCCAGGTCGCCTACCAGTTGCCGACGATGATCTACATCCTCACCGTCGGCGGCGGCCTGAACTCCGTCTTCGTGCCGCAACTCGTGCGGGCGATGAAGGAGGACGAAGACGGTGGCGAAGCGTACGCCAACCGCCTGCTGACCTTGGTGATGGTGGCGCTGGGCGCGCTCACCGCGCTCTCGATCTTCGGCGCACCACTGCTGATCCGGCTGCTGTCCGACTCCGTCGCCGGCGACCCTGCCGCCAACCAGGTCGGCGTCACCTTCGTCCAGTACTTCCTGCCCTCGATCTTCTTCATGGGCATCCACGTGGTGATGGGTCAGATCCTCAACGCGCGCGGGAAGTTCGGCGCGATGATGTGGACGCCGGTCCTGAACAACATCGTCATCATCATGACGCTCGGGATGTTCATCTGGGTCTACGGCACAGCCGAGCACTCCGGCATGACAGTCACCAACATTCCGCCGGAGGGGCAGCGCCTCCTCGGCATCGGTGTCCTCCTCGGTCTCGTCGTACAGGCGCTGGCGATGATCCCGTATCTGCGGGAGACCGGCTTCCGGCTGCGGCTGCGCTTCGACTGGAAGGGCCACGGCCTCGGCAAAGCCGTCACGCTCGCCAAGTGGACGTTCCTGTTCGTCCTCGCCAACCAGGCCGGCGCCCTCGTCGTCACCCAGTTGTCCACCGCGGCGGGCAAGGAATCACCCCTCGACGGCACCGGCTTCGCCGCCTACGCCAACGCCCAGCTGATCTGGGGCCTGCCGCAGGCGATCATCACGGTCTCTCTGATGGCTGCCCTGTTGCCGCGGCTCTCGCGTTCGGCCGCGGAAGACGACAGCGGGGCTGTCCGGGACGACATCTCCCAGGGCCTGCGGACGACGGCCGTGGCCATCGTCCCCATCTCCTTCGGGTTCCTGGCTCTGGGTATCCCGATGTGCACGCTGATGTTCGGCTCCTCGGGCACGAGCGAGGCCACGAACATGGGCTTCATGCTGATGGCCTTCGGCATCGGCCTGATCCCGTACTCCGTGCAGTACGTCGTCCTGCGTGCCTTCTACGCCTACGAGGACACCCGCACCCCCTTCTACAACACGGTCATCGTGGCCGCCGTCAACGCCGTCGCCTCGGCCGCCTGCTACTTCGTCATCCCGGCCCGCTGGGCCGTGGTCGGCATGGCGGCCTCGTACGGCCTGGCCTACGCGATCGGCGTCGGCGTCGCCTGGAACCGGCTGCGCAAGAAGCTGGGCGGGGACCTCGACGGGACTCGCGTGATGCGGACGTACGCCCGACTGTGCATCGCCTCGGTGCCCGCGGCGCTGCTCAGCGGCGCAGCCTGCTACGGCATCAGCCGCTCGCTCGGCCAGGGCGTCGTCGGTTCCTTCGCCGCGCTCCTCGCCGGCGGAGCCGTACTGCTGGGCATCTTCTACGTGGCGGCCCGTCGCATGCGCATCGAGGAGCTCAACTCGCTCGTCGGCATGGTCCGCGGGCGTCTGGGGCGCTAGGGCTGGGGTACGCGCACAACCATCGGACCCCACCGTGTGTCGTGCATAGCGGCGGACTGTGGGCACAATTGGTTTCGGCGTCGGACGGCGCGCACGCCAGTCGAACGGCGCGCAATGGATGGGGAGGCAGGAACGACGGTGGCGGAACGGAGCACAGCTGCCGTCGACGTGGCAGACAACAGCGGTGACGAGCCGCTGACCGCTCAGGCGGACCAGTCCACGGCCGACGGGGTGGCCAAGAATCGGGAGCTGGACACGGACATCGACGAGGCACAGGGGAGCGGCGGGACCGAGCGTCCCGGAGAAGCCTCACCGCCCGAACTGCACAGCGGCCACAAACTCGCCAGACGCTACCGACTCGAGGAATGCGTCACCCGTCTGGACGGATTCAGCAGCTGGCGCGCGGTGGACGAGAAGCTCCGTCGCGCGGTCGGCGTCCACATCCTGCCCGCGGACCACACCCGGGCGCGTTCCGTCCTGGCAGCGGCCCGCTCCTCCGCCCTGCTCGGCGATCCCCGGTTCGTCCAGGTTCTCGACGCCGTCGAGGAGAACGACCTCGTCTACGTCGTCCACGAGTGGCTGCCCGACGCCGTCGAGCTGACCGCGCTCCTGGCCCCCGGGCCGTTGGAGCCGCACGACGCCTACCAGATGGTCAGCCAGGTGGCCGCCGCGATGGCCGCCGCCCACCGCGAGGGCCTTGCCCATCTGCGTCTGAACCCCAACGCCGTCCTGCGCACCTCGTCCGGTCAGTGGCGTATCCGCGGCCTCGCCGTGAACGCAGCGCTGCGCGGCATCAGTTCCGAAACCCCACAGCGCACCGACACGGAGTCCATCGGCGCCCTGCTGTACGCGGCGCTCACCCAGCGCTGGCCGTACGAGAGCGACGCCTACGGCCTGTCCGGGCTGCCCAAGGACGTCGGTCTGATCGCCCCCGACCAGGTGCGCGCCGGCGTCCACCGCGGCCTGTCCGAACTCGCCATGCGCGCACTCGCCAACGACGGCGCGACCGCCTCCCGGCACGAGTCCCCGTGCACCACGCCGGAGGAGCTGGTGAAGGCGATCGGCGAGATGCCCCGCATCCGGCCGCCGGAGCCTGCGTTCACGGCCCCGCCCGAGTATCAGCGCACGACCTACCAGCAGGGCACGTACGGCCGTCAGGCGCCGCACCCCGGTGCCGCCATGCCGGTACAGGCACCGCCGCCCCCGCTGCAGAGCCGCACTGGCAAGGCGTTGAAGTGGGCTGTCTCGGCCCTCCTGATCGCGGCCCTGGGCCTGGGCAGCTGGCAGCTCGCCGATGCGCTCATGGACCAGGGCGGCAAGTCCGAGGACACCAACCAGACGCAGACGGAAGACAACGAAAAGAACGGCGACAAGACCAAGCCGGTCAAGACGTTCGCCATCGAGGGTGCCGAGGAGTACGTGGCCGAGGGCGACGCCCAGCATCCCGGCGACGTGGGCCTGACGTACGACAGCAGCACCACGACGGGATGGCGTACCAACAGCTACAACGACGGCCCGAAAATAGTGATCAAGCCCGGTGTCGGCATCCTCTACGACCTCGGCTCCGCCCAGGAGGTGTCGACCGCGACCCTCTCCCTCCGCTACGGCGGCCCTCACACCACCGTCAAGCTGTACGCGACCGACTCGCCGGGTTCGTCCACACCGCTGAGCTCGATGAAGGAGCTGGGCGAGGCGTCCACGAGCGGCACCTCCGCAAAGGTGACGGTCGACAAGCCGGTGAAGAGCCGCTACGTGCTGGTCTGGCTGACAGCGATGCCGTATTCGGGAGAGGATTCCGCCAACTACAGCGGCGCCGGTTACAAGCAGGCCATCACCGACGTGAAGTTCACCGGCTGACAGCTCACCGCATCTCAGGGGAGGGGGTCCGATGGCAGATGGCACCGCATACGGCGACGCAAGCGATCAAGACCTCCTCGCTCGCCATGTGGAAGGCGACCCCGACGCCTTCGGCGAGCTCGTACGGCGTCACCGTGACCGGCTCTGGGCCGTGGCCCTGCGGACGCTCGGGGACCGCGAGGAGGCCGCTGACGCGGTGCAGGACGCCCTCGTCTCCGCCTACCGGGCCGCCCACACCTTCCGCGGCCAGTCTGCCGTCACGACATGGCTCCACCGCATCACGGTGAACGCCTGCCTCGACCGCGCCCGCAAGGCGGCCTCGCGCAAGACCTCTCCCGTCGATGACGCCGAGCGCCTGGAGCAGCTGCTGGAGCCGCATGAGTCGGCCTCGGCTCCCGCGGAGCGCAACGATCTGAACCGTCAGCTTCTCGAAGCGCTCGGTACGCTTCCGCCCGACCAGCGCGCGGCGCTCGTCCTGGTGGACATGCAGGGCTACCCCGTCGCCGAAGCCGCCCGCGTCCTCGACGTGCCGACCGGCACGGTGAAGAGCCGCTGTGCCCGTGGCAGAGCCCGGCTTCTGCCCCTTCTCTCTCATCTGCGGCCCGGGAACGCCGACGACGACAGAGAAACCGGCCGCGGACGGAACCGTGCGCACGGGACATCCGTCCCACCGTCAGCGGATCCGCAGAATGCCGGTTCCCGCGATACAGGACCCAGTGATTCAGCTGCTGTGAAGGGCGGAGGTGGGCGAGCGTGACATCCACGACAGACACGGCCGGGCACCCGGACGTCGCCGAGATCTCCGACCTCACCGAGGGCCTGCTGCCTCCGGACCGGACCGCGGACGTACAGCGGCACCTGGACGAGTGCGAGCTCTGCGCGGATGTGCACGCATCGCTCGAAGAGATCCGGGATCTCCTCGGCACACTGCCCGGTTCACAGCGCATGCCTGACGATGTTGCGAGCCGTATCGATGCCGCCCTTGCCGCTGAGGCTCTTCTCCAGGCCACCGCACCCGATACCGGGGACGACCCGACACCTGTCGGCACTTCTACGCCCGACCACCGTGCTCATGTTTCACGTGAAACATCGGTCTCCGCAGCCCGTCCCGCAGGGAACGCCCGCACCGCGTCCACGGGCCCGGGCCGCAAGGAACGCAAGCGGGGCGTGCGCCGCAGGGCCACCGTCCTCGGCGCCGTTTTCGCAGTGGCCGCTCTGGGGCTCGGTTCCGTGCTGGTGGCGTATCTGAATGACGGCAAGCCGTCCGACGACACGACCGCCGCGTCCGACACGTTCTCCGAGGGGAAGCTGGAGAACCAGGTCGCCGATCTCCTTGCCGGGAATCAGAGCGCCGGCAAGGGCTCCCAGGCCCCGTACAGCCTCGGCATGGAGAAGACCCCCGACAGCGCGAGCCCCCGGGTCTTCAGGGAGCCCACGGTCCCGCCGTGTATCCAGCAGGGCATCGGCACGAGCGACACGGCGATCGCGACTCAGAAGGGCACCTTCCAGGGAACGGACGCCATGCTCGTCGTGCTGCTCGACCCGGCCGACACCACTCGGGTCGTTGCCTACGTCATGGATGCCACCTGTGTCGCCCACCCGTCATCCGGCACAGCCAAGGTCCTGCTGAAGGACTCCTACACGCGCTCCTGAGCGCGAACGCTTCGTTTCTGTCCTCCGTGGTATCCCGTACGGTGTCCACTCTCCGTGTGCCCGGGCACACCGGGAATGCACGCCCCTTAGGATCCGTTGGGTGGGGTGAGAGTTCCGAGAGGGCTCCACTGGCCGTACTGACGCAGTCCAGAGACGAGGAATCAAGCCGTGAGCGACGTCCGTAACGTGATCATCATCGGCTCAGGGCCCGCCGGCTACACGGCGGCGCTGTACACCGCACGCGCGTCGCTGAAGCCGCTGGTGTTCGAGGGCGCCGTCACCGCGGGTGGTGCCCTGATGAACACCACCGAGGTGGAGAACTTCCCGGGCTTCCAGGACGGCATCATGGGCCCCGAGCTCATGGACAACATGCGCGGCCAGGCCGAGCGCTTCGGTGCCGAGCTCATTCCGGACGATGTGGTGGCCGTCGACCTGTCCGGTGAGATCAAGACCGTCACGGACACCGCGGGCACGGTCCACCGGGCGAAGGCCGTGATCATCGCCACCGGCTCGCAGCACCGCAAGCTGGGCCTGCCGAACGAGGACGCTCTCTCCGGGCGTGGCGTCTCCTGGTGTGCCACGTGCGACGGCTTCTTCTTCAAGGAGCAGGACATCGCCGTGATCGGTGGCGGCGACACCGCGATGGAGGAGGCGACCTTCCTCTCCCGCTTCGCCAAGTCCGTGACGATCGTGCACCGCCGTGACACCCTGCGCGCCTCCAAGGCGATGCAGGAGCGCGCCTTCGCCGACCCGAAGATCAAGTTCGTCTGGGACAGCGAGGTGGCCGAGGTCCAGGGCGACCAGAAGCTGTCCGGTCTGAAGCTGCGCAACGTCAAGACCGGCGAACTCTCGGACCTGCCGGTCACCGGCCTGTTCATCGCGATCGGCCACGACCCGCGCACCGAGCTCTTCAAGGGCCAGCTCGACCTGGACGAGGAGGGCTACCTGAAGGTCGACGCCCCCTCGACGCGCACCAACCTGACCGGTGTCTTCGGCGCCGGCGACGTCGTGGACCACACCTACCGCCAGGCGATCACCGCGGCCGGCACCGGCTGCTCCGCCGCTCTCGACGCCGAGCGTTTCCTCTCCGCCCTGGCGGACGAGGAGCAGGCCGAGCCCGAGAAGACCGCTGTCTGACCCCCTTCCGCCCCACGCACCAACCAGTTAAGGAGCCCGCCGTGGCCGGCACCCTGAAGCATGTAACCGACGACTCTTTCGAGCAGGACGTCCTCAAGAGCGACAAGCCCGTTCTGGTGGACTTCTGGGCCGCTTGGTGCGGTCCGTGCCGCCAGATCGCGCCGTCCCTCGAGGCGATCGCTGCCGAGTACGGCGACAAGATCGAGATCGTCAAGCTGAACATCGATGAGAACCCGGGTACGGCCGCCAAGTACGGCGTCATGTCCATCCCGACGCTGAACGTCTACCAGAACGGCGAGGTCGCCAAGACCATCGTCGGTGCGAAGCCGAAGGCCGCGATCGTCCGCGACCTCGAGGACTTCATCGCCGAGTAGTCGATGTTTCACGTGAAACACGAATGGGCCAGCCTCTGAGGGGGCTGGCCCATTCGCTTGTCCGGGAGATCTCTACAGCGGCCGCAGCACCGGCTCCTTCTGAACCGCCCCCAGCAACCGGTCCAACGCCATCTCCACGTCTTCCTTCCAGGAGAGCGTCGTTCGCAGCTCCAGACGCAGTCGCGGATATGTGGGGTGAGGCCGGACCGTCTTGAAGCCAACGGCCGTCAAATGGTCGGCAGGCAGCACACAGGCCGGCTCCGACCAACGAGCGTCCCCGAAGGCTTCGATCGCTTTGAAGCCCCGGCGCAGCAGATCCTTCGCGACCGTCTGCACCATCACCCGGCCCAGCCCCTGGCCCTGGTAGCCCGGCATGATGAAAGCGGTCATCAACTGCACGGCATCAGGTGAGACAGGACTCGTGGGAAACGCCGTCGACCGGGGGACGTAGGCGGGAGGGGCGTACAGCACGAAACCCACGGGCACTTCATCGACGTACACCACTCGGCCGCAGGATCCCCAGTCCAGCAGGACGGCGGAGATCCAGGCTTCCTTCTCCAGCGCCGGGGTGCCCGCCTTTACCGCGGCTTCGCCACTGACTGGGTCCAGTTCCCAGAAGACACACGTGCGACAGCGCTTGGGAAGGTCCTGAAGGTTGTCCAGCGTGAGCGGTACGAGCTGGCGCCCCATGAAGGCTGTTCCTCGCTTCCTTCGCCTGCCGCGTCGCGGGCGGCCGTCAGGGCGCTTCGCTCCCGGAGCAGGCTGCCGACGAATCCGCCGACCGCGCCCAGCCCGAGGCCCGCGCTCACCAGTCCGGTGCGGCTCACCGTTCGCATGGCCTCTGCCTCCCCTGAGAGGTGCTGCCGGGTGGATGCGCCATACCCGAACGCATCGTATCCACGATTGCGATTCGATCGATACTGCCAAAAAGCAAAGAGCGGACCGTGTTCCGGTACACACCGGACACGGCCCGCTCTGCAGACCGCCCAAGGCACAACCACCAGGCAGCCGGAGGATCAGTCCTCGGAGTCCTCAGCGTCGTCATCGTCCAGAAGACTCTTCTGCAGGACAGGACCCTCGCCGGGAGCAAGCGAGCCGAGGATGCGCTCAAGATCCTCTATCGAGGCGAACTCGACCGTGATCTTGCCCTTCTTCTGTCCCAGGTCCACCTTCACCCGCGTCTCGAAGCGGTCCGAGAGACGGGACGCCAGATCGGTCAGCGCCGGGGAGACCCGGGCTCCGGCCCGGGGCCCCTTGGAACGCTGGGCCTTCTGCGGGCGGGAGCCCATCAGGGTCACGATCTCTTCGACCGATCGAACCGAGAGCCCCTCGGCCACCACCCGGTAAGCCAGCCGCTCCTGCTCCTCCGGGTCGTCGACGGACAGGAGCGCCCGCGCATGCCCGGCGGAGAGCACACCGGCGGCCACCCGGTTCTGGACCTTCGGCGTGAGCTTCAAGAGGCGCAGGGTGTTGGAGACCTGAGGGCGGGACCGGCCGATGCGGTCCGCCAGCTGATCGTGCGTGCAGTTGAAGTCCTTCAGCAGCTGATCGTAGGCAGCCGCCTCTTCGATCGGGTTCAGCTGAGCACGGTGCAGGTTCTCCAGGAGCGCGTCCAGGAGGAGCTTCTCGTCGTCCGTGGCCCGCACGATCGCCGGGATCGCCTCGAGCCCCGCCTCACGGCAGGCCCGCCAGCGCCGCTCGCCCATGATGAGCTCGTAACGGGCGGGGCCCATCTGCCGTACGACGACCGGCTGAAGGAGACCGACCTCCTTGATGGAGGTGACGAGTTCCTGCAACGCATCCTCGTCGAAGACCTCACGCGGCTGACGCGGGTTCGGCGTGATGGCGTCGAGAGGGATCTCGGCGAAGTGGGCGCCCATGGGAGACGCGGGCGCCTCCGCCACGCCGTTCACCGACGGTTCCTCGGTTTCACGTGAAACAGGCGGCAGCGTGGCCACCTTGGCCGCGGCCACGCCACGGTCGGTCGTCAGCACCGGCACTGCCGTGGGGGACGGGGAAGCAGCGCCTCCCACCGCGGGGGGCACCGTCTTCTCCGTCGGGGCTGCCGGGATCAGTGCGCCGAGACCACGGCCCAACCCCCTCCGTCGCTCGCTCACTGGATCCCCTCCACCATGTTCGGGTCGCTCTGGGCACCGATATGGGCGTGCGTCGCTTCGTAGGTGACGCCCACGCCCTTCAGTGCGATTTCTCGTGCCGCTTCAAGATAGGACAGGGCACCGCTCGATCCAGGATCGTAGGTCAGCACCGTCTGCCCGTAGCTCGGCGCCTCGGAGATACGGACCGAGCGGGGAATGCTCGTCCGCAGCACCTCGTCCCCGAAGTGGCTGCGCACCTCGTCCGCGACCTGGGACGCAAGGCGCGTCCGGCCGTCGTACATGGTGAGCAGGATCGTCGATACATGCAGATTGGGGTTGAGGTGCCCCCGCACCAGGTCGACGTTGCGCAGCAGCTGGCCCAGGCCTTCCAGTGCGTAGTACTCGCACTGGATGGGGATGAGGACCTCCGCGCCGGCCACCAGCGCATTGACGGTCAAGAGGCCGAGCGAGGGCGGGCAGTCGATGAGGATGTAGTCCAGCGGCTGCTCGTAGGCCTGGATGGCCCGCTGCAGCCGGCTCTCTCGTGCCACCAGGGAGACCAACTCGATCTCCGCACCGGCGAGATCGATCGTGGCGGGTGCACAGAAGAGGCCCTCGACATCAGGGACCGGCTGGACGACTTCCGAGAGCGGCTTGCTCTCGACCAACACGTCGTAGATGGAAGGAACTTCGGCGTGATGGTCGATTCCCAGGGCGGTGGACGCATTGCCCTGGGGGTCGAGGTCGATCACCAGGACACGGCCGCCATGCAAGGCCAGCGAAGCGGCAAGATTGACGGTCGTCGTTGTCTTGCCCACGCCCCCCTTCTGGTTGGCGACCACCATGACCCGGGTCTGCTCAGGCCGTGGCAGGCCCTCGCCGGCGCGGCCCAGAGCCTCCACCGCCAGTTGGGCAGCACGACCGATGGGAGTGTCGTCCATCGGGGGCGGTGTTTCACGTGAAACATCGTCCCCCATCGACTCGGTACGGGGACCGGGGACCGGATCGGTCATCGGTCCCGCGATGTTGGCGTCGGACCGCAAGGATTCACTCTCCTCGACTTCAGGCTCGCAATGAACAGAGCCTCCCATGTCTTCGGGGTCGTGAACCAGTGAGGCCTGTTGTTCTGTGGAGAATTCCACCTCTGTGGACAACTCCGTGCCCCCTGAGGGGGACCGAGAGCCGCCGGAATCGGAAGCTGGCGCCTCACCGAGTGATCCGAGAGGCTTTCGGTCGCGAGGTTCGGCCGCGGCGCGGCCGCGACTGATGATGCCGTGCAGCAATGAGCGACGTTTCACGTGAAACACGATGCACAGCAGCCCTGGCCGGAGTGTCGCGACACTCCGGCATGCGTAGGTTTGGCAGCTTGTGTGGCGTACGTGTCGTCGTCAGGACGGATCAGCGGCGCACCTCACGCGCCCACTCATCTCAACGG
The DNA here is from genome assembly GCF_017948455.1 of Streptomyces sp. GESEQ-4. Classification (GTDB taxonomy): domain Bacteria; phylum Actinomycetota; class Actinomycetes; order Streptomycetales; family Streptomycetaceae; genus Streptomyces. Next base: position 248,702 of record NZ_JAFFSU010000005.1, on the reverse strand, counting down.
CGTCGACGTGCCCGCCCCGTCCGGGCCGCCTTCGCACGCTTCGCCGCAAAGCGCACACCTCCAGGGCTCTCCCCGACCTCGACCCGGACGACGGTGGACATCGGATCCACCACTCCCTCGCCCACATGGAGGATGGACGTCTCCACGGCTCCGAGCTTGCTCAGCGCCGTGGACGCGCTCTTCAGCTCCTCCTCGGCCGCATCACCCTTGAGCGCGAGCATCTCGCCGTACGGGCGCAGCAGCGGGATGCCCCACGTGGCCAATCGGTCCAGTGGCGCCACGGCCCGCGCTGTCACGACATGCACCGGCGTCAGCTTCCCCATGACTTCCTCGGCTCGGCCGCGCACCACCGTCACGTGATCGAGCCCCAGCAACTCCACGACCTCGGTCAGGAAGGTGGTGCGGCGCAGCAGCGGCTCCAGCAGCGTGATCTTCAGGTCCTCCCGGACGAGGGCCAGAGGAATGCCGGGCAGGCCTGCGCCCGAGCCGACATCGCACACGGTCACCCCCTCGGGCACGACCTCGGAGAGCACAGCGCAGTTCAGCAGGTGCCGCTCCCACAGCCGGGGCACCTCGCGCGGGCCGATCAGACCGCGCTGCACGCCCGCCTGGGCGAGCAACTCGGCATAGCGCACGGCATCAGCGAAGCGATCGCCGAACACCTCGCGCGCCTGCTCCGGCGCAGGGGGAAGCTCCACTGCCTCCGTCACGGGGACCGTCCTTCCGTACCGCCTCGGCGCACCGAACGCCGACCACGAGAACCACCAGAACTATCAGGCTGACAAAGTTCGGCCCCGCCTGCCGGGCAGACGGGGCCGGAGAACCGCAGGGACCGATCAGGCGGGCAGTACAACGACGAACCGCTGCGGCTCCTCGCCCTCGGACTCGCTGCGCAGACCCGCGGCCTTGACCGCGTCGTGCACGACCTTGCGCTCGAAAGGACTCATCGGCTTCAGCTTCATGGGCTCACCGCTGCTCCTGACCTCAGCAGCCGCTTTCGCGCCCAGCTCGGAGAGCTCCGCACGCTTCCTGGCCCGGTAGCCCGCGATGTCCAGCATCAGGCGGCTGCGGTCCCCGGTCTCCCGGTGCACGGCCAGCCGCGTGAGCTCCTGGAGCGCCTCCAGCACCTCACCGTCACGGCCGACCAGCTTCTGCAGGTCACGGGTCCCGGAGTCGCTGATGATCGACACAGCCGCGCGGTCCGCCTCGACATCCATGTCGATGTCGCCGTCGAGATCGGCGATGTCCAGCAGACCCTCAAGGTAGTCCGCCGCGATCTCGCCCTCCTGCTCCAGGCGGGTCAGGGTGTCTGCGCCCTCGGCAGCGGCGGAGGTGGTGCCTTCCGTCACGGGATGGACTCCTTCTTACTTCTTGGTCGGGGACTTGGGCCGCTGCGGACCCTTGCGCTGCCCGGACTGGGCCTTGCTGCGGCCACCGCCACCGGGCTTCTGCGCGGCCTTCTTCGCGGCGGGCTTGGCGTCCTCGGGCTCATCGGACTTGCTCAGTGACGTCTTCGGCTCGGAGGACTCACCGGCCGGCTTTGCTGCGCCGGCCTGCCGCTGGGACTTGGACTGCCGCTTCGGCTGCTGGCGCCTGGGGGTGGCGGTCGTCGGCGTACCGTCCTCCGTCTGCACGACGGTCGCGGTCTCGCCCTTCACCACGGTGCCGTCCGCCTGAGCCGCGAGGCCCGCCTTGCTCAGGCCGTTGATGAACTTCCGCTCGTACTCGTTGCGGTCACGGCCCTTGGCCACGATGGCCTTGACGATGGCCTTCTCACCGCGGCCACGCGTCTTGCCGTGGTGCGTGACGTGCTTGTACAGGCGCTCCAGGTACGCGGCCTGCGCCTTGGAACCCGGAGTCGGGTTGTTGCGGATCACGTACATCTGCTGGCCCATGGTCCACACGTTGGTGGTCAGCCAGTAGAGGAGGACACCGACCGGGAAGTTGATGCCGAAGACGGCGAACATGACCGGGAAGATGTACATCAGCATCTTCTGCTGCTGCATGAACGGCGTCTTCACCGTGGTGTCGACGTTCTTCGTCATCAGCTGGCGCTGCGTGTAGAACTGCGACGCCGACATCATGACGATCATGACCGCGGTGATGATGCGGACAGTGGTCAGCGAGGCGTCGAGGGCGGCGACGTCCGAGGCGCTGTCGGTGAACTTCGCGGCCAACGGAGCGCCGAAGATGTGCGCCTTCTGCGCGCTGTCCAGCAGGTTCTGGTTGATGGAACCGATGGTGTCGTTGTTCGCGATGCTGTTGAGCACGTGGTACAGAGCGAAGAAGAACGGCGACTGCGCCAGGATGGGAAGGCACGAGGAGAGCGGGTTGGTACCCGTCTCCTTGTACAGCTTCATCATCTCTTCGGACTGACGCTGTTTGTCGTTCTTGTAGCGCTCCTGGATCTTCTTCATCTCGGGCTGCAGCGTCTGCATCGCCCGGGTCGCCTTGATCTGCTTCACGAAGAGCGGGATCAGGCAGATACGGATCAGAATCACCAAGGACACGATGGACAGGCCCCAGGCCCACCCGGTGTCATCGCCGAAGATGGCGCCGTACACCGTGTGGAACTGGACGATGACCCAGGAGACAGGTGTCGTGATGAAGCTGAAGAAGCTGGCAATCGTGTCCACTAATCATGCTCCTTGGGCATGGGACGGGGTCTCTGCGGCCGGGCTCGAAGGAGTCTGCCCCTCGGTGGCCGTTACGGCGGCGGAGTTCCCGCCCCTGCGTGTGCGCCAGGCGTCACGCAGCATTTCGTGCCACCGCGGGCGCTTGCGCGGCGGGACATGGTCCACACCGCCCAGCGACCACGGATTGCACCGCAGGATGCGCCAGGCGGTAAGTGCCGTTCCCTTGATCGCACCGTGCCGGTCGATGGCCGTATAGCCGTAGTGGGAGCACGACGGGTAGTACTTGCAGACCGGCCCGAGCAGCGGACTGATCGTCCACTGGTAGAGCTTGATCAGAGCCAGTAGCGGGTACTTCATCGTGCGCCCCCTCCCAGCAGCCGCCGCAGAGCGGCATCCAGGTCTTGGGCCAGTTGTCCATGGTCGGCGTCGCCCGCGCCGGGCAACGCTCGTACGACTACCAGGCTACCGGGGGGCAACAGGGCGACTCGCTCCCGCATCAGATGACGGAGTCTGCGCTTCACCTTGTTCCGGACGACCGCGCCGCCCACCGCCTTGCTCACGACGAAACCCGCACGCGTCGGGGGAGCGCTCTCCCCAGGCGCGTGCGGGTCCGTGGCACCGCTTCGAAGGTGGACGACGAGAGTCGGGCGTCCGGCCCTGCGTCCTCGTCGTACCGCGGTCGCGAAGTCCTCGCGCCGCCTCAGCCGGTTCTCGGTGGGCAGCACGACGTCATGACCTGACCGGGATCAGGCGGACAGACGGGCGCGACCCTTGCCACGGCGGGACGCGAGAATCGCGCGGCCGGCACGGGTGCGCATACGCAGCCGGAAGCCGTGGGTCTTCGCGCGACGACGGTTGTTCGGCTGGAAGGTGCGCTTGCTCACTCGGGGGCTCCAGAAATCAATCGGTGGTGGCGGGTGCCGTCCTGGCTGTCACCGTGCGCCCACGAGTAGCTCGCATCACGCCCGAGTGCACCGCTTCCCGATCACCTTCAGCGATCTGTGCCCATCGGAGGCAGGCGGCAGCAGCCATCGACAACTCGACCTGGTCACGGTACGCGGGGCTACGCCATCCGGTCAAACCAAGGGCTCACAGGAGACACTATCCACAGCCTGGGGACAACAACTTGAACCGCACCCGTCGCCCTGACTACCTTGGCTGGACTCCGATTCGCCCGTCCCATCCGATGTGAATCCCAATCCGTCCCACAACCACACGTTCGTGGGACCCACGAGAGAGCGTGCCCTGTGGCTGACGTACCTGCCGATCTTGCCGCAGTGTGGCCACGAGTACTGGAGCAACTCCTCGGGGAGGGCCGCGGGCAGGGCGTCGAAGCGAAGGACGAGCGCTGGATCCGCCGCTGCCAGCCCCTGGCACTGGTCGCGGACACCGCCCTGCTCGCCGTACCGAACGAATTCGCGAAGGGCGTACTGGAGGGCCGTCTCGCACCGATCGTCAGCGAGACGCTGAGCCGCGAATGCGGCCGCCCGATCCGCATCGCGATCACCGTCGACGACTCCGTCGGCGAACCCCCGGCCCCGCCCGCGCGCCCCCGTTACGAAGAACCGGAACTCCCCTCCTCCCAGTACGAGGGCTACGGCCGCCACCGCGCCGACGACCGCTCCGGCACCCCGAGCGACCAGCTGCCCCCGCCCCGCACGGACCAGCTCCCGACGGCCCGCCCCGCGTACCCCTCGGAATACCAGCGCCCCGAACCCGGCGCCTGGCCCCGCGGATCCCAGGACGACTACGGCTGGCAGCAGCAGCGGCTCGGTTTCCCGGAGCGCGACCCGTACGCGTCACCGTCACAGGACTCGTACCGGTCCCAGGACTCCTACGGCTCACAGGACTCGTACTCCCCGCCGTCCCAGGACTCGTACCACCAGCCCTCCCAGGACTACCGTCCGCAGTCCATGGAGCGCCCCTCCTACGACACGCAGCGCTCCGACTACGAGCAGTCCCGCTCCGACTACGACCAGCGTGACGCCCGCCGGGAGCGGCCCGAGCCGCCGTCCGGGTCCGGGCATGTGCATCGCGGCGGACCGGTCGGACCCACGCTCCCCACGACCGGCGCCCCCGGCCCACTGGCCGCGCAGCCCGCGCCGGCGACCGGCCCCGGCGAGCCGACCGCACGCCTGAACCCGAAGTACCTCTTCGACACGTTCGTCATCGGCGCCTCCAACCGCTTCGCGCACGCGGCCGCAGTGGCCGTCGCCGAGGCGCCGGCGAAGGCGTACAACCCCCTCTTCATCTATGGGGAGTCGGGGCTCGGCAAGACGCACCTGCTGCACGCGATCGGGCACTACGCGCGCAGCCTCTACCCGGGCACGCGCGTGCGGTACGTGAGCTCGGAGGAGTTCACCAACGAGTTCATCAACTCCATCCGCGACGGCAAGGGCGACAGCTTCCGCAAGCGGTACCGCGAGATGGACATCCTGCTCGTCGACGACATCCAGTTCCTCGCGGACAAGGAGTCGACGCAGGAGGAGTTCTTCCACACCTTCAACACCCTCCACAACGCCAACAAGCAGATCGTGCTCTCCAGCGACCGGCCGCCGAAGCAGCTGGTGACCCTGGAGGACCGGCTGCGGAACCGTTTCGAGTGGGGCCTGATCACCGACGTCCAGCCGCCCGAGCTGGAGACCCGTATCGCCATCCTCCGCAAGAAGGCGGTGCAGGAGCAGCTCAACGCCCCGCCGGAGGTGCTCGAGTTCATCGCCTCCCGGATCTCGCGCAACATCCGCGAGCTAGAGGGCGCGCTGATCCGGGTGACGGCGTTCGCGTCGCTCAACCGGCAGCCGGTGGACCTGGGCCTGACCGAGATCGTCCTCAAGGACCTCATCCCCGGCGGTGAGGACTCGACGCCGGAGATCACCTCGACGGCCATCATGAGCGCGACCGCCGACTACTTCGGGCTCACGGTCGAGGATCTGTGCGGCAGCTCGCGCGGCCGCCAGCTCGTCACAGCCCGCCAGATCGCCATGTACCTGTGCCGCGAGCTCACGGACCTGTCGCTGCCGAAGATCGGCGCGCTGTTCGGCGGCCGCGACCACACGACGGTGATGCACGCCGACCGCAAGATCCGCAATCTGATGGCCGAGCGGCGCTCCATCTACAACCAGGTGACCGAGCTGACGAACCGCATCAAAAACGGCTGACGACCACAAGGTCACGGCACCGAGGGCGCCCTTCGGAGGAGATCCGGAGGGCGCCCTTCGTTATGCCGCAGCCACCTGGTGTTCGATTACGTGCCGGGTTACGGCCACTCTCCACAGATTCGGTGAGTTTCTGCCGTCCACACCCTGGGGACTGGGGAGTTGTCCAGATCCTGTCCACAGCAGACTCCGCTGACAGACCATCAAGCCAGCTCACGTGGTTGTGGATCGGTGGACGAACGATCTCCACAGACTGTGGACAGCGAAAAGATCCACAGGGTGTGCACGAAGTTGTCCACCGGCAACCCACAGGCTGGGGCCAGTTGTCCCCAAGGATGGCCCGCTTCTCCACACCGCTGTCCACTGTTCGGCAACGCGACGCGCCTCCTCACCGGGACGAGTGAAAGGCGTCACATCAAGCTGCCGGGTTGGTCTGTGGGAAAGCTGGGTAAAGCTGGGGACAGCCCTGGGGAGAAGTCACCCCAGGCTGTGCATGGGGTGTGCAGAACTTTCCGTTCTCCACAGATTCGCCTAGTTGTCCACCGGTGTCACCCACAGGGTCCGTGGACAAAATCTTGCCGCTGACCTGGGAAAACAGGGTTATCCACGGTATCCACAGGCCCTACTACTACTCCCAACTAGAGAGAGAGCGGAATTCGCTTCGAAGTGGGTCCTGTGCACAACTCGCTCTTCGGCGCCCGACTGCCCCTCGTCACGACTTGACCCCGAGAGGCACCTACTGTCAGTGCCGTGCGTCAGACTGTTCCCCGGTGTCGTTCCCCTCACAGGGACCGAGCACACCGAGACAGACGACGAAGCCAGGCAGGCCGAGAAGCGCCGGCAACAGCAGGAGGCGGCAACAGTGAAGATCCGGGTGGAACGCGACGTACTCGCGGAGGCAGTGGCCTGGGCGGCGCGCAGCCTCCCGGCCCGTCCGCCGGCGCCTGTCCTCGCCGGCCTGCTGCTGAAGGCCGAGGACGGCCAGCTGAGCCTGTCCAGCTTCGACTACGAGGTCTCCGCACGCGTGTCGGTGGAGGCCGAGGTCGAGGAGGAGGGCACGGTCCTCGTCTCCGGCAGGCTGCTCGCCGACATCTCCCGCGCCCTGCCCAACCGCCCGGTGGAGATTTCCACAGACGGTGTACGGGCGACGGTGGTCTGCGGCTCCTCCCGGTTCACACTCCACACACTGCCTGTGGAGGAGTACCCGGCGCTGCCGCAGATGCCGTCGGCGACCGGCACCGTCCCCGGCGAGGTCTTCGCCTCCGCCGCCTCCCAGGTGGCCATCGCCGCAGGCCGTGACGACACGCTTCCCGTCCTCACCGGTGTGCGCATCGAGATCGAGGGCGACCGGGTCACCCTGGCCTCCACCGACCGCTACCGCTTCGCGGTCCGTGAGTTCCTGTGGAAGCCGGAGAACCCGGAGGCGTCCGCGGTCGCCCTGGTCCCCGCCAAGACGCTCCTGGACACCGCCAAGGCGCTGACCAGCGGCGACAGCGTGATCCTGGCGCTGTCCGGCTCGGGCGCGGGCGAGGGCCTGATCGGTTTCGAGGGCGCCGGCCGACGTACGACGACGCGGTTGCTGGAGGGCGACCTCCCGAAGTACCGCTCGCTGTTCCCGACAGAGTTCAACTCGGTCGCCGTGATCGAGACCGCCCCCTTCGTGGAGGCCGTCAAGCGCGTGGCCCTGGTCGCCGAGCGCAACACTCCTGTGCGGCTGAGCTTCGAGCAGGGCGTGCTGATCCTGGAGGCCGGTTCCAGCGACGACGCACAGGCTGTGGAGCGGGTGGACGCGCAGCTGGAGGGCGATGACGTGTCGATCGCCTTCAACCCGACCTTCCTGCTGGACGGCCTGAGCGCCATCGACTCCCCGGTCGCGCAGCTGTCCTTCACGACGTCCACCAAGCCCGCGCTGCTCAGCGGCAAGCCGGCGCTGGACGCCGAGGCGGACGAGGCCTACAAGTACCTGATCATGCCGGTCCGCCTCAGCGGCTGACCGCGGCCGACGAGAACACCGCAGGTCGGGGCATACGTTTGAGCGCGTATGCCCACAGGTGTGCGTGAGAGTCCGGGTTTAGGCTCGGACATGGGTACGAAGGTGCCTCACACGCCACACAGCAACCTAAGGAACAACTGATGGAGCTCGGTCTCGTCGGCCTCGGCAAGATGGGCGGCAACATGCGCGAGCGGATCCGCCGCGCAGGCCACACCGTCATCGGATACGACCGCAACCCGGATCTGGCCGATGTCCACAGCCTGGAAGAGCTTGTGGGCAAGCTCGCGGGCCCGCGCGTCGTATGGGTGATGGTCCCGGCCGGTGCGCCCACCCAGTCGACCATCGACGAGCTGGCCGAACTGCTGGAGCCCGGTGATGTCGTCGTGGACGGCGGCAACTCGCGCTGGACGGACGACGAGAGGCACGCGGAGGAGCTGGCCGCCAAGGGCGTCGGCTTCGTCGACTGCGGTGTCTCCGGCGGCGTCTGGGGCCTGGAGAACGGCTATGCGCTGATGTACGGCGGCGACGCGGAGAATGTCGCCAAGGTGCAGCCGGTCTTCGACGCCCTCAAGCCCGAGGGCGACTCCGGTGCGGTGCACGCCGGCAAGGTCGGTGCCGGCCACTTCGCGAAGATGGTCCACAACGGCATCGAGTACGCCATGATGCAGGCCTACGCCGAGGGCTGGGAGCTCCTGGAGAAGGTCGACTCCGTGACCGACGTCCGGGAGGTGTTCCGTTCCTGGCAGGAGGGCACGGTCATCCGCTCCTGGCTGCTCGACCTCGCGGTGAACGCCCTCGACGAGGACGAGCACCTTCAGAAGCTGCGCGGTTATGCACAGGACTCCGGGGAAGGCCGCTGGACTGTGGAAGCCGCCATCGACCACGCCGTGCCGCTGCCGGCGATCACGGCGTCCCTGTTCGCGCGGTTCGCCTCGCGGCAGGAGGACTCTCCGCAGATGAAGATGATCGCGGCGCTGCGGAACCAGTTCGGTGGCCACGCGGTCGAGACGAAGTAATCCACAGGGCCGCTGAGCGGTCCACGACACTGGGGGAGGTCGGCGAACGACCATGCACGTCACGCATCTGTCGCTGGCCGACTTCCGCTCGTACGCCCGGGTCGAAGTTCCGCTCGACCCGGGCGTCACCGCCTTCGTCGGCCCCAATGGGCAGGGCAAGACGAACCTCGTCGAGGCGATCGGCTACCTCGCCACTCTGGGCAGTCACCGTGTCGCCTCCGACGCCCCTCTCGTCCGGATGGGCGCCGACCGTGCGGTCATCCGCGCGCAGGTCAAGCAGGGCGAGCGGCAGCAGCTGGTCGAGCTGGAGCTGAACCCGGGCAGGGCGAACCGCGCTCGCATCAACAGGTCCTCGCAGGTCAGACCCCGTGATGTGCTGGGCATCGTACGGACTGTGCTGTTCGCGCCCGAGGACCTCGCTCTGGTCAAGGGCGATCCCGGGGAGCGGCGCCGCTTTCTCGACGAGCTGATCACCGCCCGGTCTCCGCGTATGGCCGGTGTGCGCTCGGACTACGAGCGGGTCCTCAAGCAGCGGAACACCCTGTTGAAAAGTGCTGCGTTGGCTCGTCGGCACGGCGGTCGTTCGATGGATCTGTCGACCCTCGACGTCTGGGATCAGCACCTTGCGGGCGCGGGCGCCGAGTTGCTTGCTCAGCGCCTGGATCTGATAGCCGCGATCCAGCCGCTGGCCGACAAGGCGTACGAGCAACTGGCGCCCGGTGGCGGGCCGGTGGCCCTGGAGTACAAGCCGTCGGCGCCGGGTGAGGCGCACACGCGCGAGGACCTCTACGCGCAGGTGATGATGGCGCTCGCCGATGCGCGCAAGCAGGAGATCGAGCGGGGCGTCACCCTCGTAGGGCCTCATCGAGACGATTTGAATCTCAAACTGGGTCAGATGCCGGCCAAGGGATACGCGTCCCACGGTGAGTCCTGGTCGTTTGCGCTGGCGTTGCGGCTGGCGTCGTACGACCTGCTCAGGGCCGAGGGCAATGAGCCGGTGCTGATCCTCGACGATGTGTTCGCCGAGTTGGACACCCGGCGGCGCGAGCGGCTGGCCGAACTGGTGGCACCCGGTGAGCAGGTGCTGGTGACGGCCGCGGTGGACGACGACGTACCGCACGTGCTGACGGGGACGCGGTACACGGTGTCGGACGGGACGGTGGAGCGCGCATGACGACCGACGATCCCAAGAAGGCAGCCGAGCAGGGGGCACCCGAGCCGTCCGGGGTGGACCTCGCGCGCGTGGCGTTGCGCGCGGCGAAGGAACAGGCACGCGCGCGTGGCGATGCCGTGCAGCAGAAGAAGCAGGCGCGTCGCGGTGGCCTGCGCTCCGGCGCGGGTGCCGATGGACGCGACCCCATGGCGCTCGGCGCCGCGATCAACCGCCTGATCACCGAGCGGGGTTGGGAGGCCCCGGCCGCGGTGGGCGGGGTGATGGGCCGCTGGCCGCAGATCGTCGGCGAGGACGTCGCCAAGCACTGTGTGCCGGAGCGGTACGACGAGGACGAGCATGTGCTGATCGTGCGCTGCGACTCCACGGCCTGGGCGACGAACCTGCGTCTGCTCGCCCCCACGCTGGTCGCCCGGCTGAACGAGGATCTGGGCCATGGCACGGTGCGGTTGATCAAGGTGAACGGCCCTGGTGGTCCGCCCCGCCGTTACGGTCCGCTGCGTGCTCCGGGCAGCACGGGCCCCGGCGACACCTATGGGTGACGGACATCACGTCCAGGCAAGCGATCAACGCGCGTCGACGTCCGCGAAGTACCGGTGGACGCGGTTGCGAATCGCGACCTGACTCCGAAGTAGCCATGGGTTGACAGCCGAAAGCGCTGAGTGCCGCTGTGAGCCTCTTGGAGCCCCGCTCCGTATATGGGGACCCGGCGGAGACCGATTCAGGGCGCCACATGAGGACTCAGGTACCGGCAAACCCCCATCACTGTCGGCGCTACCGGTAGACTGGAAGCTAATCCCGCCCCATCCGTGGGGACCGTCCGGGAAAAGCTGAGCAACGCTGATCAAGGCTTACCAACGCAACATGCCGCAGCCGCTCCGGCAACCTGCCGGCGAGCCTGGCTCGTGCTGTGCCAGAAAGGGCGCTTCGTGGCCGATTCCGGCAACCCCAACGAGAACATCCCGTCCACCGACGCCGGCGCCAACGGCGCGGTGATTTCGTCGAACGGCGAGGTCACCGCCTCGTACGACGCCAGCGCCATCACCGTCCTCGAGGGTCTGGACGCGGTCCGCAAGCGACCCGGTATGTACATCGGCTCGACCGGTGAGCGCGGACTGCACCACCTCGTGTACGAGGTGGTCGACAACTCCGTCGACGAGGCGCTGGCCGGCCACGCGGACACCATCGACGTCACGATCCTGGCCGACGGCGGCGTCCGCGTGGTCGACAACGGCCGTGGCATCCCGGTGGGCATCGTGGCCTCGGAGGGCAAGCCTGCCCTCGAGGTCGTGCTGACCGTGCTGCACGCGGGCGGCAAGTTCGGCGGCGGCGGCTACGCGGTCTCCGGTGGTCTGCACGGCGTGGGTGTCTCCGTCGTGAACGCGCTGTCCTCGAAGGTCGCCGTAGAGGTCAAGACCGACGGGTACCGCCACACGCAGGACTACAAGATGGGCGTCCCCACGGCGCCCTTGGTCAAGCACGAGGCCACGGACGAGACCGGCACGTCGGTCACCTTCTGGGCCGACGCCGACATCTTCGAGACCACGGAGTACTCCTTCGAGACGCTCTCGCGGCGCTTCCAGGAGATGGCGTTCCTCAACAAGGGTTTGACCATCAAACTCACTGATGAGCGCGAGTCGGCGAAGGCGACCTCCGGGGCCGACGAGGCCGGCGCGGACGAGACCGCCGAGGTCAAGAAGGTCACGTACCACTACGAGGGCGGCATCGTCGACTTCGTGAAGTACCTCAACTCCCGCAAGGGAGAGGCGGTGCACCCGACGGTGATCGACCTCGAGGCCGAGGACAAGGACAAGGCCCTCTCCCTCGAAGTCGCCATGCAGTGGAACAGCGGCTACAGCGAGGGCGTGTACTCCTTCGCCAACATCATCCACACCCACGAGGGCGGCACCCACGAAGAGGGATTCCGCTCGGCGCTGACGAACCTGATCAACAAGTACGCGCGCGACAAGAAGCTGCTCCGTGAGAAGGACGACAACCTCACGGGCGACGACATCCGCGAGGGTCTGACCGCGATCATCTCGGTGAAGCTGAGCGAGCCGCAGTTCGAGGGCCAGACCAAGACCAAGCTGGGGAACACGGAGGCGAAGACCTTCGTCCAGAAGGCGGTCTACGAGCACCTCAACGACTGGCTGGACCGCAACCCGAACGAGGCCGCGGACATCGTCCGCAAGGGCATCCAGGCCGCCACCGCGCGCGTGGCCGCCCGCAAGGCGCGCGACCTGACCCGCCGCAAGGGCCTGCTGGAGTCGGCGTCCCTGCCGGGCAAGCTCTCCGACTGCCAGTCGAACGACCCCACCAAGTGCGAGATCTTCATCGTCGAGGGTGACTCCGCCGGCGGCTCGGCCAAGTCCGGCCGCAACCCGGAGTACCAGGCGATCCTCCCGATCCGCGGCAAGATCCTGAACGTGGAGAAGGCCAGGATCGACAAGATCCTGCAGAACCAGGAGATCCAGGCGCTGATCTCGGCCTTCGGCACCGGAGTCCACGAGGACTTCGACATCGAGAGGCTGCGCTATCACAAGATCATCCTGATGGCGGACGCCGACGTCGACGGCCAGCACATCAGCACCCTGCTGCTCACCTTCCTGTTCCGCTTCATGCGGCCGCTGGTCGAGGCCGGGCACGTGTACCTCTCCCGTCCCCCGCTGTACAAGATCAAGTGGGGCCGGGACGACCTCGAGTACGCATACTCGGACCGCGAGCGCGACGCGCTGATCGAGATGGGCCGCCAGCGCGGCAAGCGCATCCGCGAGGACTCGATCCAGCGCTTCAAGGGTCTCGGCGAGATGAACGCCGAGGAGCTGCGCATCACCACGATGGACCAGGAGCACCGCGTCCTCGGCCAGGTCACCCTCGACGACGCCGCGCAGGCCGACGACCTGTTCTCGGTCCTCATGGGCGAGGACGTCGAGGCACGCCGCGCGTTCATCCAGCGCAACGCCAAGGACGTCCGCTTCCTCGACATCTGAGTCGGTCTCAGCTGACCGCACCAGGAAGGATCTTCACCAGCAATGGCCGACGAGAACACTCCCTTCACGCCTGAAGAAGGCGGCGACATCGCCCAGCGTGTCGAGCCCGTCGGGCTCGAGACGGAGATGCAGCGCTCGTACCTCGACTACGCGATGTCCGTCATCGTCTCCCGTGCGCTGCCGGACGTCCGGGACGGGCTCAAGCCCGTTCACCGCCGCGTCCTGTACGCCATGTACGACGGCGGCTACCGCCCCGAGCGCGGCTTCTACAAGTGCGCCCGCGTCGTCGGCGACGTCATGGGCAACTACCACCCCCACGGCGACTCCTCGATCTACGACGCCCTGGTCCGCCTCGCCCAGCCGTGGTCGATGCGCATGCCGCTCGTCGACTCCAACGGCAACTTCGGCTCTCCGGGCAACGACCCCGCGGCCGCCATGCGGTACACCGAGTGCAAGATGGCGCCGCTGTCGATGGAGATGGTCCGCGACATCGACGAGGAGACCGTCGACTTCACGGACAACTACGACGGCCGCTCCCAGGAGCCGACCGTCCTGCCCGCCCGGTTCCCGAACCTGCTGATCAACGGCTCGGCCGGTATCGCGGTCGGCATGGCGACCAACATCCCGCCGCACAACCTGCGCGAGGTCGCGTCCGGCGCCCAGTGGTACCTGGAGAACCCCGAGGCCTCGCACGAGGAGCTCCTGGACGCCCTCATCGAGCGCATCAAGGGCCCGGACTTCCCGACCGGCGCGCTCGTCGTCGGCCGCAAGGGCATCGAGGAGGCGTACCGCACGGGCCGTGGCTCGATCACGATGCGCGCGGTCGTCGAGGTGGAGGAGATCCAGGGCCGCCAGTGCCTGGTGGTGACGGAGCTGCCGTACCAGGTCAATCCCGACAACCTGGCGCAGAAGATCGCCGACCTGGTGAAGGACGGCAAGGTCGGCGGTATCGCGGACGTCCGTGACGAGACCTCGTCACGCACGGGCCAGCGACTGGTCATCGTGCTGAAGCGGGACGCGGTCGCCAAGGTCGTCCTGAACAACCTCTACAAGCACACCGACCTGCAGACCAACTTCGGCGCCAACATGCTGGCCCTGGTCGACGGCGTGCCCCGCACCCTCTCCCTGGACGCGTTCATCCGCCACTGGGTGACACACCAGATCGAGGTCATCGTCCGCCGGACGCGCTTCCGCCTGCGCAAGGCCGAGGAGCGCGCCCACATCCTCCGCGGCCTCCTCAAGGCCCTGGACGCCATCGACGAGGTCATCGCGCTGATCCGGCGCAGCGACACCGTCGAGATCGCGCGCGGCGGCCTGATGCAGCTCCTGGAGATCGACGAGATCCAGGCCAACGCCATCCTCGAGATGCAGCTGCGCCGCCTCGCCGCGCTGGAGCGCCAGAAGATCGTCCAGGAGCACGACGAACTCCAGGCGAAGATCAATGAGTACAACGAGATCCTCGCCTCGCCGGTCCGCCAGCGCGGCATCGTCAGCGCGGAGCTGACCGCGATCGTCGAGAAGTACGGCGACGACCGCAAGACCATGCTGGTGCCCTACGACGGCGACATGTCCATCGAGGACCTCATCGCCGAAGAGGACATCGTGGTGACCGTCACACGTGGCGGTTACGTCAAGCGCACCAAGACCGTCGACTACCGCGCCCAGAAGCGCGGCGGCAAGGGCGTGCGCGGCGCGAAGCTCAAGGAAGACGACATCGTCGACCACTTCTTCGTGTCCACCACCCACCACTGGCTGCTGTTCTTCACCAACAAGGGCCGCGTCTACCGGGCGAAGGCGTACGAGCTGCCGGACGCCGGCCGTGACGCGCGCGGCCAGCACGTGGCCAACCTGCTCGCCTTCCAGCCGGACGAGGCGATCGCAGAGATTCTCGCGATCCGCGACTACGAGGCGGCGCCCCACCTGGTGCTCGCCACCAAGGGCGGTCTGGTCAAGAAGACGCCTCTGAAGGATTACGATTCGCCGCGTTCCGGTGGCGTCATCGCGATCAACCTCCGTGAGACAGCGGACGGTTCCGATGACGAACTGATCGGAGCCGAACTCGTATCGCCCGATGACGATCTGCTTCTGATCAGCAAGAAGGCGCAATCGATCAGGTTCACTGCCACGGACGACGCCCTGCGTCCCATGGGCCGTGCCACCTCGGGTGTCAAGGGCATGAGTTTCCGCGAGGGCGACGAGCTGCTCTCGATGAATGTTGTTCGACCCGGTACGTTCGTGTTCACTGCCACCGACGGCGGGTACGCGAAGCGGACCGCTGTCGACGAGTACCGCGTCCAGGGACGCGGCGGCCTGGGCATCAAGGCCGCCAAGATCGTGGAGGACCGCGGATCGCTCGTCGGTGCGCTGGTGGTCGAGGAGACCGACGAGATCCTCGCCATCACGCTGTCCGGCGGTGTGATTCGTACGCGAGTCAACGAGATCAGGGAGACAGGCCGTGACACCATGGGCGTCCAACTGATCAACCTGGGCAAGCGCGATGCCGTCGTCGGTATCGCACGCAACGCCGAGGCGGGGCGCGAGGCAGAGGAAGTCGACGGCGACGTGGCCGTGGACGAGACCGCTGAGGGTGTCGCGACCACCGGCACGGACGAGGGCGAGGCGCCCTCGGACGAGTAAGCGAGGAGTGAGTCATCGTGAGCGGAGCCACGGGCGCCGGACCGACCGGTACGGACACGGACGGCGGCGGCAGTGGCTCCGCCGCGCGTGTGACGGACTCGCACACGACCAATCTGCAAGCGATCAAGTCGTCCCCGACCGACTCGCACTCGCCTGACACTCATGGATCCCAGGGGGGAACTGTGACGGACACCCGTGGCTCGCAGACCCAGCAGCACGCGGCTGGGGCGGGCTCGGCCGCTCCGGGCTCCCAGCCCCGGCCGTCGGACCGGCAAGCCGCCCAGGCGGCGCAGCAGCCGTCGGCCTCTCCGCTGCCGGGAGAGCGCCAGCCACAGCAGCCCGCCGGCCCGTACCACCCGCCGCAGGCCTACCCGCCGGCGGCGGCGCCCGCCGGTGCCGTACGCCGACCCCGAACGGGCGCGCGTACGACGCCCCGCACCCGCAAGGCCCGGCTGCGCGTGGCGAAGGCCGACCCCTGGTCGGTCATGAAGGTGAGCTTCCTGCTCTCCATCGCCCTGGGTATCTGCACGATCGTCGCGTCGGCGGTGCTGTGGATGGTCATGGACGCGATGGGCGTCTTCTCGACCGTCGGCGGCACGATCTCCGAGGCCACCGGCTCGAACGAGTCGAACGGCTTCGACCTCCAGTCCTTCCTGTCCCTCCCGAACGTCCTGATGTTCACGTCGATCATCGCGGTCATCGACGTCGTCCTCGCGACGGCCCTGGCGACCCTCGGCGCGTTCATCTACAACCTGTCGGCGGGCTTCGTGGGCGGCGTCGAGCTGACGCTCGCCGAGGACGAGTGACATTAACCGGCAACGCCGCTTCAAACCTCGGTCGACGGTCCTCTGACTATCGATTTTGGGACTGCCCACGTCGTGCGCTAATCTTCAGGGGTCAGCGCGCGGGACGTACACCGCAGAGCGCGGCGGGGCTATAGCTCAGTTGGTTAGAGCGCATCCCTGATAAGGATGAGGCCACAGGTTCAAATCCTGTTAGCCCCACAGCGGCACAGCGCCAGGTGAGAAGCCCGGTAGATCTCCAGGATCTACCGGGCTTCTGCATGTGTAGATCTTGGTATCCCGCTACTGCCCCGTGACGTGTTCGTAAGAAAGGCCCGGCCGCTCGAGTCGAGCGGCCGGGCCTTGGTCCGGGCGGTGCTGTACGCAAGTTCGCCGTTGCGGGATGGGGGAGGAAGAAGCGCGCCGCGGGTCAGCGCTGGAGGGGCGTGAGGGGCTCGGCCGGGTCGCAGAGGGCGGCGGCTTCGAGTGCCGCGTCCGCGACCGTGTCCGTCTGCGGTCGGTGCCGGCAGCTGGGGGACTTTCCGTGGGCCTCGGCGCGGATGCGTTGCTTCATGGTGGGGGGCAGCGAGCGGGACCAGGCCCAGGGGATCGGCGGCGCCGTCACGTGCGTGACGCTGTTGCTCGTGGCCTCGGACTGCGGTACGGCCGCGTTCGCGGTCGTGGTGGCGAATCCGAGCGCCGTGCACAGCGCGAGGAAGGCGGTGACGATGGCGGTCCACAGCTTCATGACCTTGTTCCTGGCCATGGCCCCTCACTTTCGGGTTGGGCGATTTGCGTACTTTCCTCATGATGTTTATGTGGGCCGCGAAGTGGTGGACCGACGCCCCTTGCGCATCGATGTTCCGATCAACACCACACGAATGGGTGCAGAGGGGATGAAAAGCGCAAGGAGGGTCATAAAGTCGCCGTCCGTGTCGGTGTGATCACCCTCCGATCGGAGCGATGTCATCCGCTTCTACTGCGGTGTTCCGGACGGGAGTTGGCTGCGGACGCAGGTCACCGATCGATATCGGTCGGTGTGTATAGTCGGGCGGCAGAGGTCCCCTACGTCAAGGAAAGACGAGGTCGCGCGGTGAAGAAGCTTCTCCTGGTCGCACTGGCCGCCATCGGCGGGCTCCTCGTGTACCGCCAGATCCAGGCGGATCGCGCCGAGCAGGATCTGTGGACGGAGGCGACTGACTCCGTGCCCACGGGTTCGTGAGTATCGACATCGGATTCTGAAAACCCCGGCCGCCGAGCGGTCGGGGTTTTGTGTTGCGGGACATCCCCGGATGTGTGAGGGGATGCGATGTGCCACCAGGTGCCTTCGAGGCGGGCGTTTCGGCCGCTCGTACGGATTGCGCGGATGACATACCCCCGAGCGGGGCAGGATGGGCCACGGTCCCGGGTCCGGCGACGACGAGGGGTGGCGTGTCATGGGGCGGCGGCGTACGACGTGGGGGCGTGCGAGGGGATGGCCCGGTCGTCGACCCTGTCCGCCGCGGTACGCGCGCGTGGCTGTCGTGGCAGCCGTCCTGTGCGCGGTGACGGTTCTGCCGGGGGGCGCGGCGCTCGCCGCAGGGGCGACGCCCGGCTCCAATGCCTTCGGGGCGCCCGGCTCGTACGCCTTCGACGAGGACGCCCGGTCCGTCGAGGGGGCGGCAGTCACCACGGAGGCCGACCGGCTGGACGTGGCCACGACGTACCGCAGTTCCCTCCCCCAGGGCGGCAAGCTCTTCTACCGCCTCGAACTCGACGCCACGTCGGACGTGTACGTCTCCGTGACCGCCGTCCCGCGCGCGGGCACCACAGTGACCCCCACCGACAGTCTCAAGGTGTCGGTGCAGGACGCCAACGGCCGCTCCTGTTCGTACGACACCGCCACCTTCGGAAGTCGCAGCCCGCACCCGATCGCCGCCTGGGCAGAGCGTGAGGCCGCCACGAGCGCCTCCTCCTGCGAAGGCGTGGGCACCTACTACGTGGTCATCGAGCGCGTCGACCGGAGCGGTTCCTCACCCGACGCCTGGGACCTGGAGCTGGCTCCCGTCTCGGAACCACGGCTGAGGCAGACCGATGCGACCGAGACCGAAGCACCCAAGGACTGGAACTCCGCCTCGCCCTCACCGCTGCTGAGCGAGGCCGAGGACCGCGACGGCGGCGGTGGATTCACCCGGGCCGCATCCATCGGTCAAGGCGTCTGGCGCGACGACCTGCGGCCCGGGCAGACCCTCTTCTACAAGGTGCCGGTCGACTGGGGACAGCAGCTCTACGCCACCGCCGAGTTGGGCAGTACGAGCGGCGACGGCAGCCTCGTGGCCGCCGCCCTGGACATGTCCCTCTACAACCCCGTCCGCGCCCATGTCGACGACGTCAGCCTGCACTACAACGGCAGCCAGAAGGCGGAGTCGATCGATCCGCTGCCGCCGGTCGCCTACGTCAACCGCTATGCCGGTCGCTCCGACCCGGTCAGCGGCATGCGGTTCGCGGGCTCGTACTACCTCGTCGTCCATCTCGCGGAGCAGGTGGCCGAACAGTTCGGCGACGGGCCCTTCGGACTGACCCTGCGGATCCGTGTCAGCGGTGCGGCCGAGGCCGAGCCCGGTTATGCGGGGAAAGCCGAGCCACCAAGCCTTTTCGACGTCACGGCCCAGGGCCAGGAGGCCGTCATCGGGGGCGGCTCCGGGGTATCCGGGAGCGGCGACGCCGCGATGACGGTGATCGCCGTGGGCGGGATCGGCGCGGGCACGGTGCTGGTGGCGGTGCTCGGGGTGTGGACGCTCGTGGCGCGGAGGCGGGCCGGGGCCTGGTAGAGCGGCTGTGCCTGCGGGCCGGGGCTCAGATGCGGGTCAGCGCCCAGAACCCCACCGCGTAACAGGCCAGCGCGAGCAGCAGCAGCGGGACGGCCACCTTCGCCGGCGGGCCGGGACGGCGGGGTCGGCGCGCTGCCCGGTGGCGCGGCTGCGAAATTGCCTGCGCGGAAGGTGGAACCTGCGGGTCCTGAGCGGTGTACGAAGCAGTAGAGGCATCGGCGCGGTGATGCGATGCCGGTGTCAGGGCCTGAGGGGAGTGGCGCGGCGGCGTGGGCGGCTGGGGGGAGGACAGGACATGCGTGGAGTCGTAGGGGGAGAAGGGGGCGGGGCTGTGGTGGCTGCCCTGGGGTGGCGAGGGCTGCGAATGCGGGTGCTGGTGCAGTTGTGGCTGCGGCTGAGCTTGCGCTTGTGGCTGGTGCTGGGGGCGCCGCTGGGCTTGGGCATCCACCTGCTGCGGCCGAGGGGAGGCGCCGGTGGGCTGAGGGGGCGGCAGATGGAAGCTGCCGGTGTCCGACATGCTGGGCGGCTGCGACCCCGTCGGCTGCCGCGCATCGGTCTCCTGCCGCAGATCACCCCGTACGACGGCTGCGTCCGCGTCGGTCGGACCAGAACCCGTGCCGGAGCTGTGCGGCCCGGAGTCCGTATCAGAGCCGTCCGGCACGTAGCCCGTTTCGCCCCGCTCGGCAGCCGAGCCCGGCCCGCCCCTGGCCGGCTCCACTCCCCTTGCCGGCTTGAGTGGGCCTTCGGGGCCGAACCCCGGGGGAAGCGGGCCGATTTGGTCGAAGATCTCGATCAGTTCGTCGTCCGGGCCGCCCTCCGGAAGGAGCTCCGCGGCCGAGGCGAGGGCCTTGCGCGCCCCCGTGGCCGTGCGGAAGCGCGCCTGTGGATCCGGCTGCAGCAGCGTGGCCACGACCTGCCACAGCGGCTCGGGAATGCCCTTCGGCGCCCCCGGAGTCCCGTGCTCCGCGAAGTACTGGATGAGGGCCTTGGCATCCGGCTTGGCACCCTCCAGCAGATACAGCGCCACCAGCCCTACGGCGAACAGGTCCGCGGCGAAGTCCGGCTCCGCGCCCATCATCTGCTCGGGCGCCAGATAACCGGGCGTGCCCACCACGAGATTGGTCTCCGTCAACCGCGGCTCGCCCAGGCGCATGGCGATACCGAAGTCGGACAGCCGCAGCCGCGGCCTGCCCGTGCCGGTGGCCTCCAACAGGACGTTGGCGGGCTTGATGTCGCGGTGCACGACGTTCTCCGCGTGCACCGCGGCCAGCCCCGACAGGAGCTGGTCGAGCAGGGTGCAGACGAAGGGCGCCGGCAGGGGACCGTAGTCCCCGATCAGATGGACCAGCGAACCGCCGGCGACCAGATCCATGGTGAACAGGACCTTGTCGTCGTCAGCGGCCCAGCTGGCCGGCGCGAGCACATGAGGGTGATCGATCCGCAACGCCTGCTCCCGCACGAAGCGCAACAGCGAGTGCGCGTCGCTCTGTTGCAGCACCTTGGCGGCGACATAGCGGCGCCTGCGGTGATCCCAGGCACGCCACACAGCGCCCACGCCGCCGCGTCCGATCGGGTCGGCCAGTTCATACCGGCCGGCGAAGACCTCACCCATGGCTGTGCGTCGCTCCTCCCCCTCAGCCTGTCCCCCTTGCTTCCCCCTCGATGAGCGACACGACTCCTGCCGCCCCCTGTGCGATGAGCGATACCCCCGTGGATCGCGGCCCCCCGTGTTCCACGAACCCTTGCGCTGACTCCTCGGCCGTCGACCCGGCTACCGAACCCCCTTCGGTGACCGGGGCGCCGGTTCAGCTCTGGTGGGACTGGTAGTGCGCGACCGCGTCAGAGGTGCGGCCCGCGCCGTACACCCGGAGGAACTCTGCCAGTTCCGGGTGGGTCGGGGCGAGGGTGTCCGCCGCCTCGATGATGTCTCCCGCCGCTGCCACCGAGCGCAGCAGCGACTGGATCTCGCGGACCACCCGCTTGACCGTGGGCGCCCCCGAACTGCTGGTCGTGGTCGTGGTGTTGCTGAGCACCGAGCCCCCCTGCGACTTCTTGATCTCTTCCATGCGCTCGGTCGCCTCGGCCGCACTCACGCTGCCGTCCGCGACCTGCCCCGCCAGATCCTGCAACAGCTGCACCCGCTGGACCACGGCGGGATTGCCGATCTTCGCCCGCTGGCCGCTCATCAGCTGCGACAGCATCGGTGCGGACAGGCCCAGTACCCCCGCGAGACGAGCCTGGTTGAGACCAAGATCGTCTATCAGCTTACGGAAGAGCGCCCCCAACGGCTCCCCGTACCAGTTCCGCTGCAGTTCCCGCGCTCTTGCGGTGGCTTCCTGCTGTGCGGCGTCCATTGCGTCTCCCCATCGCTTTCCCCAAAACGGCGGTTCGCTGTCGCGAACCACGCCGAGCATCTTACGGAGAGTGGCGGTCCATCGGGACCCCCAATCTTTTTGCGAGATACGGGGGGCGACCCGGTACTCTGGTCTGCGGCGCCCGCCGGTATGTGGTTCTTCCGGTCGGACGCTCATCTTCCGGGGCCTTAGCTCAGTTGGTAGAGCGCTGTCTTTGCATGGCAGATGTCAGGGGTTCGACTCCCCTAGGCTCCACACCTCGGACCGGCCAGGTGCCTCAGCGGCGCCTGGCCGGTTCTTTTGTTGGGCCCGTTTCCAGGGGTGACGTGCGTCACGTGGGGCGGTCCGATGGCGTTGCAGTTCTTTGCGCAAACAGATGGGGCCGGCGAGGGCGGCACAGTGGTCGCCGACCGTGACCGACGGCGTATGAGGGAGCGCGCTCCGGCGTGCAGGCCGTGTGAGCTGGTGGGAACGGTTCCAGGTAGCCAGAGGAATACGTTCCGTTAAGGAAGTCTGTGCCGAACCTGCACAACCGGGCCGTTGCAAACGTCATCGGGAGCGGCGTGTGTAAACACGTGCCCGGGCTCGACGCATGTTCCACGTGAAACATCACAGTGGGGCGGGAGACCCTCAAGTCTCCCGCCCCACCGCACAGTTGGCGCGACCGGCCGGAACGCTCACCGACCTTCGTCGCGCTTGGCGGCCTCCTCCTCAGCCTCCTTGGCCTGCACCTCGGGATCGAGCACGTCCTGACCGCTGCCGTCCACCGAGGTCAGCCGGCCACCCTCGGGCACCTCCGTCGCGGCGGGCGGCTCGACCAGCCAGTCCGGGTTGGCCTGCTTGTCCCACCACTTCCAGGCGGCGAAAGCACCGCCCGCCAACACGCCGAGAACCGCCAGCGCCTTGGCGACCCGGCCGACTCGAGCACGCCGCTCGTGCCGACGGGCCAACTTCTGGATGTCCTTGGCCGAGACATGGCTGCGTAGTGCAGCCAACGCGGCGGCACTCCGGGCAGCGGCCTCGTCCTTGACGGGCGCGGCCGCAGCCACCGCCTGCTCAAGCCGCGGCTTGGAGTAGTCGGCGGCCTGCCGAGCGGCCTTGCGGGTGCGGACGGCGGCCTCATGGGCGGCATGGTCGACCTTCGGCGGTACATGGGTGCGGGCCTGCTCCAGACGCGGCACGACATGCGTGCCGTACTGAGCGCGCGCCTGCTCGGCGGCCAGCGACACCTTCGGCGCGAGCCGTACGCGTGCCTCGTGCGCATAGTGCGTGGCCCTGTCCTTGGCCGTGTCGGCGTAGGGCGCCACCACTTCCGCGGCGTGCAGCACGCTGTCCTTCGCCGAGCCGGTCGCGGCGCGCACGCTGTCGATGCGGGTCACGGGATCCTCCTCCTCGGTGGCGTACGGTATTTCGGCTATCCACCCTTTTACGGATCATGCCTGCAAGGCAGCCCTTGAGCATGTGAGGGCGGGCATCCGGGTCATGAATCAAGTGCAATAGCGGATGAATACGGGGCAACAGGAGCTTGTCGTCGACAATGCCACGGATCGCCGCTTCGCGCCCCCGCCCCGAGGCCACTCGCCCGGATTTCTCCCCAGCGACACGCAGGCAAACCGGTGCGGAACCGGGCGACGGGCGACGTACGGCGTGGACCATGCGAGGATCAGGGGGTCACAGGAAGACAACGGAAGGCAGATCGTGGCTGAGCAGCTCTACGCCACCCTGAAGACCAACAACGGCGACATCGAAGTCCGGCTCCTGCCGAACCACGCGCCCAAGACGGTCCAGAACTTTGTCGAGCTCGCCAAGGGCGAGCGTGAATGGACCAATCCCGCCACCGGCGAGCGGTCCACCAACAAGCTCTACGACGGCACGGTCTTCCACCGGGTGATCAGCGGCTTCATGATCCAGGGCGGTGACCCGCTGGGCAACGGCACCGGTGGACCCGGGTACCAGTTCGAGGACGAGTTCCACCCGGACCTCTCCTTCGACAAGCCCTACCTCCTGGCCATGGCCAACGCCGGTCCGGGCACCAACGGCTCGCAGTTCTTCATCACGGTCGCCCCGACGACCTGGCTGAACCGCAAGCACACCATCTTCGGCGAAGTCATCGACGGTGCGAGCCAGAAGGTCATCGACGCCATCGTGTCCGCGCAGACCAACCCGCGCACCGACCGCCCGGTCAACGACGTCGTCATCGAGTCGGTCGTCGTCGAGACCCGCGAAGGCTAGGACAGAGCCCGGGTCCGAAGGGCCCGGTACCTCCCGCAGGGAACCAAACGCCCCGCTCATCCGTAAGGATGGGCGGGGCGGTTCAGCTGCGTACGAGACGAGGGGATCCCATGGACCAGGCGCCAGGCAGCCCACAGGGCCCAGAGGACCAGGGCCCCGCGCAGAGCGCACCTGTCTGCTACCGGCACCCGGACCGCGAGACCGGCGTGCGCTGCACCCGCTGCGAGCGCCCCATCTGCCCCGAGTGCATGGTCAGCGCCTCAGTCGGCTTCCAATGCCCCAACTGCGTCCGCGAAGGCACCGGCACCGGCGTCTCGCCCACCGCGTCCCGGCCCCGCACCATCGCCGGCGGCACGGTCACTGCCGACCCCCGACTGCTCACCAAGATCCTCATCGGGATCAACCTCGCGGTCTTCATCGCCGTCCAGTCATCGTCGACGCTCCTGGGCGACCTGTTCCTCATCGGCGAATGGCCCCCGGCCCCCTTCACGCCCACCGAAGGCGTCGCGGCAGGCGAGTGGTACCGCCTGTTCACCTCGATGTTCACGCACGAGGAAATCTGGCACATCGCCTTCAACATGCTCAGCCTGTGGTGGCTCGGCGGCCCCCTCGAAGCCGCCCTCGGCCGAGCCCGCTACATCTCCCTCTACCTGGTCTCGGGCCTGGCGGGCAGCGCCCTGACCTATCTGCTCGAGTCCCCGACCACGGCCTCGCTCGGCGCATCCGGCGCCATCTTCGGCCTCTTCGGCGCCACCGCCGTCCTCGTCCGCCGCCTGAACTACGACATGCGGCCGATCATCGCCCTCCTGGTGATCAACCTGATCTTCACCTTCGGCTGGAGCAGCATCGCCTGGCAGGCCCACATCGGCGGGCTCGTCGGCGGCCTCCTGATCGGCTACGCCATGGTCCACGCCCCCCGCGAGCGGCGGAACCTCGTCCAGTACGGCAGCTGTGTGCTGCTGCTGGTCGTGATCGTCGGAGTGACTCTGTTGAGGACTGCCCAGCTCACTTGAATCCCCAGCGTTGTCCACAGTCTGTGGCGGATCTAGTGCACGCTGTGCGGGAATGGCTGCGCCCCCTGTGCCCGAGCTGCGTTTCCGCAGGTCAGGCACAGGGGGCGAACGTGCTTTCGGTTGCCGGTAGGTCTGTCACACCGGCGTCAACACTCGATGGGTTATCCACAGATCGTCGTTCTTTCCACACTGTGGACGACGCTGTGGATAACTCAGCGGATAGCCCTGGGCAGAACTGTGTTCACCGGCCCGTGGCCGCTACTTCCACTGGGTCGAAACACCGAATCCCGCGGCGATGAAGCCGAAGCCCACGACGATGTTCCAGTTGTCGAGACTGTCGATGGGCAGCGAGCCGTCGGTGACGTAGAACACCACGATCCATGCCAGGCCGAGGAGGAACATGGCCAGCATGACGGGCGCGACCCAGGTGCGGCTGGTGAGCTTGATGGAGGTCGCCTGCTTCGCCGGCGGCGGCGTGTAGTCGGCCTTCTTGCGGATACGTGACTTCGGCACGAGGGTCTCTCCTGTCGATGCGCTGCGTGGCCGCGCAGGGAACTGGGGCGGGCTCCGGGGCTGCGTACAAGGGGACTCTTAGTGCTCCCCCGGGCGTCCGTTAGCGTAGTGCTTCCGCGGCGCCGAAGGAGATAAGGGTACGTTGAGCAATTCTGCCGACTTCCCCGGGACGGGATCCAGCCCTGCCCGCGGACGCCGTTTCCGCCCGGTGCGGGTGCTCACGGCGGGTGTGTTCGCTCTCGCGGGGCTCATTTTCTTCACCAGTTTCAATACTGCCAAAGGCACCAATATCCGTACGGATGACTCCTTGCTGAAGCTGTCCGACCTGATTCAGGAGCGCAGCCACAACAACGGCGAGCTGGATGAGTCCAACGCGGGCCTGCGGGACGACATCGACGCGCTCGCCGAGCGGGACGACGGCAGCAGCAAGGCCGAGGACGCCAGGCTGGCGGGCCTGGAGAAGAACGCGGGCACCCAGAAGCTCACCGGTGAGGCGATCACGGTCACCCTCAACGACGCTCCGCCGGACGCCACCGCCAAGCTCCCCGGCTATCCCGAGCCGCAGCCCGACTACCTGGTCATCCACCAGCAGGACCTCCAGGCCGTGGTGAACGCCCTCTGGCAGGGCGGCGCCGAGGGCATCAAGGTCATGGACCAGCGGCTGATCTCCACCAGCGCCGTGCGTTGTGTGGGCAACACCCTGATTCTTCAGGGCCGCGTCTACTCACCGCCGTACAAGATCACGGCGGTCGGGGACCCGGAGAAGCTGCAGAAGGCGCTCACCGCGTCCCCGGCGATCCAGAACTACATGGTGTACGTCAACGTGTACGGGCTCGGCTGGAAAGTCGAGGAGGACGGGGCGGTGACTCTGCCCGGCTACTCGGGCACAGTGGATCTGCAGTACGCCCAGCCCGTGGAGTGAGTCTGTTCGGGAGCTGCCGGTGCGTGTCGTCGTCAGGGCGGTCAGCGAGCTCTGTATCACCGTAGGCACCCTGATAGTCCTGTTCGTCGTCTATGTGCTGTTCTGGATCGGCGTGAAGGCCGACAACGTCATGGGCGACCAGATCGACCAGCTCGAGGAGCAGTGGGCACGCGGAGCGGTGCAGCCCGCGCCGTCGGCGGCCCCCGGCGCTTCGGCCACCCCGGCGGAGCCGGCGCCGTACAAGAGCGGCAAGCCTTTCGCGATCATGTACATCCCGCGTCTTGGTTTCACGTGGAACAAGCCCGTGCTCGAGGGCACCGCCACCGGCACGCTCAAGAAGGGCCTCGGTCACTACGCGCGCACCGCCCAGCTCGGTCAGAAGGGCAACTTC
This sequence comes from Streptomyces sp. GESEQ-4, assembly GCF_017948455.1. Lineage (GTDB taxonomy): Bacteria > Actinomycetota > Actinomycetes > Streptomycetales > Streptomycetaceae > Streptomyces. Next base: position 222,087 of record NZ_JAFFSU010000005.1, on the reverse strand, counting down.
TCGGTCGCGGGGCATCGGCGCACGTATGGAGACCCGTTCAAGGACTTTCCCGAGCTGAGGGCGGGAGATGCGGTGGTGCTGACGGACGGGGCGACGTGGTTCACGTACAGGATCGACAAAGGGCCCTACAAAACCGTTCCCACCGACGTTGAGGTGATCGATCCTGTGCCACGTAAATCGGGGTACACACGTGCGGGCCGCTATCTCACGCTGACCACCTGCGATCCGGAGTGGGGAAGCAGTCACCGGCTGATCGTCTGGGCTCACCTCGACTCCACCCAGCCTGTGGAGGCCGGGAAACCAGAAGCCCTGCGCCGTTAGTCTGGTGCGGTACGGCGTGAGTCTGGTGCCGTGGTGCGACGGAAGGGACGGCATGTACGGCTGGATCTGGCGGCATCTGCCGGGGAACGCATGGGTGAAGGCGCTGATCTCGCTCATGCTGGTCGTGGCCGTGGTCTACGTCCTTTTCCAGTACGTCTTTCCGTGGGCTGAACCGCTGCTTCCCTTCAACGATGTGACGGTGGACAACCAGTGAGCGCGCGCATTCTCGTCGTCGACAACTACGACAGCTTCGTCTTCAACCTGGTCCAGTACCTGTACCAGCTGGGCGCCGAGTGCGAGGTCCTGCGCAACGACGAGGTGTCGACGGCGCACGCCCAGGACGGTTTCGACGGGGTGCTGCTGTCGCCGGGCCCGGGTACGCCGGAGCACGCCGGGGTCTGTGTGGACATGGTCCGCCACTGCGCCGCCACCGGGGTGCCCGTCTTCGGCGTGTGCCTCGGCATGCAGTCGATGCAGGTGGCGTACGGCGGTGTCGTGGACCGGGCGCCCGAGCTGCTGCACGGCAAGACGTCGCTGGTCGAGCATCGTGGCGAGGGCGTTTTCGCGGGCCTGCCGTCGCCCTTCACGGCGACCCGCTACCACTCCCTGGCGGCGGAGCCGGAGACGGTCCCGGCCGAGCTGGAGGTCACCGCCCGTACGCACGACGGCATCATCATGGGCCTGCGTCACCGTGAACTCCCGGTCGAGGGTGTGCAGTTCCACCCCGAGTCGGTGCTGACCGAGCATGGTCACCGGATGCTGGCCAACTGGCTGGTGGAGTGCGGTGACCAGGGTGCGGTGGCGAGGTCGGCGGGGCTCGCCCCGGTGGTGGGCAGGGCCTCGGCGTGACCGCCCTGCGCCCCGAGCGCGAGTCCGGCGCGGCCGCTTACGGCAACGCCGGCGACCAGGGGACCTCGTACGGCGAGCAGCCGTACGAGGCGCCGGGTGCGTTCGAGGACTGGCAGGGCGAGAACCGGCAGGGCGAGGACTGGCAGGGCGGGCAGGGGACGTACGGCCAGGGAATGCAGGAGGGGTACGGCCAGGGGCCGCAGGCGTACGGGGCCGGGGAGACGCAGGCCTACGGGGTGGAGGAAACGCAGGCCTACGCGGCGCAGGAGCCGCCGGGCGGTGAGGCCTTTCTGCCTCCCGTCGATGACGAGACCGTCGCCCTGCGGATACCCGATCCGCCTCCGACAGCCGGCGGCGCGTCCATATCGGCTTCTGGCGCTTCCTCGGCATCGTCGGCCACCGGACCCGCCCTGGGCGGCCGAGCGGCCCGCAGAAAGGCAGCCAAGCGCCGTCACGGGCGGCATGGCGGGGCGCGGGAGCCGCAGGAGGCGGCGTCACCGGCCGAGGCGGAGGGCGAGCGGCCGCTGTCGCGCGTGGAGGCTCGTCGGCGGGCGCGGGCGACCAAGCCGAGCGCCGGTGTCATGGCCAGCCGGGCGATCGGTGAGGTGTTCATCACCACCGGCGTGCTGATGCTGCTGTTCGTCACCTACCAGCTGTGGTGGACGAACGTCCGGGCGCATGCGCAGGCCGGGAAGGCGGCGAGCAACCTCCAGCAGGACTGGGCGAGCGGGAAACGCGCCCCGGGGAGCTTCGAGCCGGGGCAGGGCTTCGCCCTTCTGTACATCCCGAAGCTGGACGTGGTGGTGCCGATCGCCGAGGGCATCAGCAACAAGAAGGTGCTGGACAAGGGGATGGTCGGCCATTACGCCGAGGGCGCGCTGAAGACGGCGATGCCCAGTGCGAAGACCGGCAACTTCGGGCTGGCGGGGCATCGCAACACGCATGGCGAGCCGTTCCGGTACATCAACAAGCTTCAGCCGGGCGATCCGATCGTCGTCGAGACGCAGGACACGTACTACGTCTACAAGATGGCGTCGATTCTGCCGGTGACCGCGCCGAGCAATGTGAGCGTGCTGGACCCCGTGCCCAAGGCCGGCGGTTTCACCGCGCCCGGCCGCTACATCACGCTGACGACGTGCACGCCGGAGTTCACCAGTAAGTACCGGATGATCGTCTGGGGCAAGATGGTCGAGGAACGGCCGCGCAGCAAGGGGAAGCCGGATGCGCTCGTCTCGTAAGGGCGGATGAACGTGGCAGCGACCACTGACGACACCGAGCACGCAGAGCGCACCGACGCGTCCCGATCCGCGCCCGCCCCGGGCCGCCGCGGGCCCGGGCGGATCGCCATGGCGGTGAGTGTCTTCGGTGAACTCCTCATCACCGCGGGCCTGGTGCTCGGTCTGTTCGTCGTCTACTCGCTGTGGTGGACGAACGTCATCGCGGACCGGGAGGCCGACAAGCAGGCCGACAAGGTCCGCGACACCTGGGCCCGTGACGGAGACTCCGGCCCCGTCGCCTTCGACAGCAAGAACGGCATCGGCTTCCTGCACGTCCCCGCGATGAGCAAGAGCGAGATCCTCGTCGAGAAGGGCACGTCCTCGAAGAACCTCAACGACGGCGTCGCCGGCTACTACGTCGACCCCGTCAAGGCCACGCTCCCCACCAGCGGCAAGAACGGCAACTTCAGCCTCGCCGCCCACCGTGACGGCCACGGCGCCAAGTTCCACAAGATCGACAAGATCGAGAAGGGCGACCCGATCGTCTTCGAGACGAAGGACAAGTGGTACGTCTACAAGGTCTACGCCGTCCTGCCCGAGACCTCGAAGTACAACGTCAAGGTGCTCTCGCCCATCCCGAGGGAGTCGGGCAAGGAGAAGGCCGGCAAGTACATCACGCTGACGACCTGCACGCCGGTGTTCACGTCCCGGTATCGGTATGTGGTGTGGGGGGAGTTGGAGCGGGTGGACAAGGTGGATGCGGAGCGGACGCCGCCGGAGGAGCTGCGCTGACTGAGCTCGTTGCGGGAGCTCCATCGCCGTAGAGAAAGAGCCCCGCTCCCTCGTGCAGAGGGGGCGGGGCTCTCGTATGTCTCGGACTTGGGGATCAGTCGGAGTTGTTGCCTCCGATGATGCCGCCGTCGTTTCCTCCGTTGCCGTTTCCTCCGTTGCCGAAGCCGACGGTCGTGAGGGTGATCGTCGTGCCGGCGGGGTCGCCGACGCCGCTGTTCTCGTCGGGGTCCTGGTCGATCACGATCGCCGTGTCGCTCTGGTCGCTGCCGTTCGCGAACTGGATGTTCGTGAAGCCGCGTGACTGGAGCAACTGCCTGGCCTGAGCGACCGTCTGGTTGCGGACGTCCGGGACCTGGGTCTGCTGCTGGGCCTTGCCGATGTTGATCTGGACCGTGGAGCCCTTGTCGAGCGAGGAGCCGGCCGTCGGCGTGGTGTTGATGACCTTGCCGACCAGGTTCGGGTCGGCGGTGTCGACCTCGACGCAGTTGCCGGTGAGGTCGTTGGCTTCCATCTGGGCCTTGGCCGCGTCACAGCTCTGGCCGGTGACGTCCGGGACCGTGGACTTTGCCTCGGCCTTGGCGATGGTGAGGGTGACGGTGGTTCCCTTCTCCACCTCTTGGCCGGAGGTCGGGTCCTGTTCGAGGACGGTGCCGGGGTCCTCGGGGGACTCCTTCGTCTCCGTCTTGACGGTGAACCCGTACTTGTCGTCCTCCAGCGTCGCCTTGGCATCCTCGAGGGGGTCGCCGATGACGCTCGGCACCGCCACCTTCGGCGCGCCCGTAGACACCACGACCTCGACCGTGCTGCCCTTCTTGACCTCGGTCGGGGGTTGCGGGCTCTGCGAGCAGATGGAGCCCTTGGGCGTCTCCTCGCAGGCCTTCTCCGTGGGGTCGAGGGTCAGCTCCGCGTTCTTGGCCTGCTTCTGGGCGTCTTCCAGCGACAAGTCCACGAAGTTCGGCACCACCACGGTGTCGTTGCTCGCGCCGCCGGAGCCGTCGACCACCCACTTGCCGATGAGCACCGCGCCGACCAGCACCAGCACACCCGCGAGGACCAGGAGGATCGTCGAGGTGTTCGACTTCTTCTGGCGTCGCCGGTCCGGGCGGTCGTCGTAGCCGAAGCCGCCGTCGTCCGGGTTCATCGGCGGCAGCATCGAGGTGGCGCCCGCGTCGGCGGAACGCAGGGCGGTGGTGGGCTGGTCGTCCGGGTAGCCGCCGTAGCCGACGGAACCCATGGCCGCCGTGGCGGCGACGGGCTGACCGTCGAGGCAGGCCTCGATGTCGGCGCGCATCTCGTCGGCGGACTGGTAGCGGTAGTCGGGGTCCTTGGTCAGCGCCTTCAGGACGATCGCGTCCATTTCGGGCGTGATCTCGGGGTCGAAGACGGACGGCGCCTGGGGCTCTTCCCGGACGTGCTGGTACGCGACCGCCACCGGGGAGTCGCCCACGAACGGCGGGCGGACGGTGAGGAGTTCGTACAGCAGGCAGCCGGTCGAGTAGAGGTCCGAGCGGGCATCCACCTGCTCGCCCTTCGCCTGCTCCGGCGACAGGTACTGTGCGGTGCCGATGACGGCGGCGGTCTGGGTCATCGTCATGCCGGAGTCGCCCATGGCGCGGGCGATGCCGAAGTCCATCACCTTGACCTGGCCGTTGCGCGTCAGCATGACGTTGGCGGGCTTGATGTCGCGGTGGACGATGCCGTTGCGGTGGGCGTACTCCAGGCCCTGGAGGATGCCGATGGTCATCTCCATGGCGCGCTCCGGCAGCAGTTTGCGGCCGGAGTGCAGCAGCTCGCGGAGCGTGGAGCCGTCGACGTACTCCATGACGATGTACGGGATCGACACGTTGTCGATGTAGTCCTCGCCCGTGTCGTAGACCGCCACGATCGCGGGGTGGTTGAGCGAGGCGGCCGACTGGGCCTCCCGGCGGAAGCGGGCCTGGAAGGACGGATCGCGTGCGAGGTCCGCGCGCAGCGTCTTCACTGCCACGGTGCGGCCGAGGCGGGTGTCATGGGCGAGGTAGACCTCCGCCATGCCACCGCGGCCGAGCACCTGGCCCAGCTCGTACCGGCCGCCGAGGCGACGCGGCTCTTCCATAAGCTACCTACCAGCCCTCTCCGTCGGTCCCGATCCGCACTCGTGTGCGGATCGGAGGCTGCCGTCCGGGCCTACCGTACCCGGCTCGCTTTGTGTGACCTGGCCAAGCCCGTCAGCCGATACAGGACCGGTATCGCACCGTGCGCCGATGTGAAGGCGACGTGACGGGGTTCTCATCGCTTGCTGTTGATGACCGCCTCCATCACGCTCTTCGCGATGGGCGCCGCGAGGCCACCACCGGAGATGTCTTCACGGACGGCGTTGTCGTCCTCGATGACCACGGCCACGGCGACCGGTGAGCCCTCGTCGGTCTTGGCGTAGGAGATGAACCAGGCGTACGGGTTCTTGCTGTTCCCGACGCCGTGCTGGGCGGTACCGGTCTTGCCGCCCACGGTGACGCCGTCGATCCGTGCGTTCTTGCCGGTGCCTTCGGAGACGACGGTCTCCATCATCGACTGGAGGATCTGGGCGTTCTTCGCCGACAGCGGGCGGCTCATCGGCTCGGGTTCGGTCTTCTCGACGGGGTCGACGTTCGGCGCCTGGAGTTCGTCGACCATGTACGGCTTCATCAGCTCACCGTCGTTGGCCACGGCCGAGGCGACCATGGCCATCTGCAGCGGGCTCGTGGCGGTGTTGAACTGGCCGATGGAGGACAGCGCGGTCTGCGACTTGTTCATGTCGTCGGAGAAGACGGAGGCGCTGGTGCGGACCGGCGTGAACTGCTCCTCGTTGAAGCCGAACTTCTTGGCCTGTTCCAGCATCTTCTCGTTCTCGAGGTCGGAACCGATCTTGCCGAAGACGGTGTTGCAGGACCACTGCAGGGCGACCCGGAGCGTCGCGTTCTTGCAGGGGATGTTCCCGTCGTTCTTCAGCACGGTGGTGGTGCCCGGCATGGTCCACGGCAGCGGCGTGTCCGTCTTGCCGTCGGGGTCCGTGTACAGGCCGTTCTCCAGCGCGGCGGCGGCGGTGACGACCTTGAAGGTGGAGCCGGGCGGGTAGACCTCGCGCAGCGCCCGGTTCAGCATCGGGTCGTCGGGGTTCGCCTTCTTCTGGAGCTTCTTCCACGCCTCTTCGTCCGAGGTGCTGCCACCGGCGATCGTCGAGGGGTCGTACGACGGGAAGGAGGCCAGCGCCAGGATCTTGCCGGTGGACGGTTCGATCGCGGCGACGGCGCCCTTGCCGCCCTGGGCCTTCAGACCGTCGTACGCGGCTTTCTGCGCGGCGCCGTTGAGGGTGGTGACGACATTGCCGCCCTCCTTCGGCTTGCCGGTGATCATGTCGAGGGTGTTGCGGAAGAAGAGCCGGTCGTCGTTGCCGGTGAGGATGCCGTCCTCGATGGACTCCAGCTGGTTGGCACCGTAGGCCTGGGAGACGAAGCCGGTGACGGGCGCCCACATGGCGCCGTCCTTGTAGGTGCGCTTGTACTTGAAGTCGCCCTTGGTCGTGGCGTGGCCGGTGATGGCCTTGCCGTCGACGATGATGTCGCCGCGCGGGGTGGCGTAGCGCTCGATGGCGACGCGGCGGTTCTTGGGGTCTTCCCTGAGGCTGTCGGCCTGGGCGTACTGCAGCCAGTTGTCCCGGATGAGCAGGGTGAGGATCAGCAGTCCGCAGAAGAGCGCGATCCGGCGCAGGGGCTTGTTCACGGTCGAACCACCTGGGTCATCTCGGCGTCGGGGTTGGGTGCGGGGGCCGGGGCCGGGCGGCGGGCGGTGTCGCTGATTCTGATCAGGATGCCGATGAGCGCCCAGTTGGCGATGACGGAGGAACCGCCGTACGCCAGGAACGGCATGGTCATACCGGTCAGCGGGATCAGGCCCATGACGCCGCCGGCGACGACGAAGACCTGCAGCGCGAAGGCGCCGGACAGGCCGATGGCGAGCAGCTTGCCGAACGGGTCGCGGGCGGCGAGCGCGGTGCGCACACCGCGCTCGACGATCAGGCCGTACAGCAGCAGCAGCGCCATGACGCCGGCCAGGCCCAGTTCCTCGCCGAAGGTGGCGAGGATGAAGTCGGAGTTGGCGGCGAACCGGATGAGCTCGGAGTGGCCCTGGCCCCAGCCGGTGCCGAGGGTGCCGCCGGAGCCGAAGGCCCACAGCGCCTGCATCGCCTGCTCGGAGTGGCCGACGACGCCCTCCTGGCTGAGTGTGTACTCCCGCATCGGGTCGAGCCAGGCGTCGACGCGCTGTTGGATGTGGGGCTCGAAGCTGGCCACGCCGACAGCGCCGACCGCGGACATCATCAGACCGAAGACGATCCAGCTGGTCCGCTCGGTGGCGACGTACAGCATGATGACGAACATTCCGAAGAACAGCAGCGACGTACCGAGGTCGGTCTCGAAGACCAGGATGAGGATCGAGATCGCCCAGACGACGAGGATCGGGCCGAGGTCGCGGCCGCGCGGCAGGTACAGGCCCATGAAACGGCGGCTGGCGAGGGCGAGCGCGTCCCGCTTGACCATCAGGTAGCCGGCGAAGAAGACCGCGAGGACGATCTTCGCGAACTCACCGGGCTGGATGGTGAAGGAGCCGATCTTGATCCAGATCTTGGCGCCGAAGACGTCCAGTCCGAGGCCCGGGACGAGCGGCAGGAGCAGCAGGATGATCGCGCCGACCATGGAGATGTAGGTGTAGCGCTGCAGGACCCGGTGGTCCTTGAGGAAGATCATCACGACGGCGAACAGGGCGATGCCCATGGCCGTGTACAGCAGCTGGTTGGTCGCCTTGCCGCCGGCCACGCCGATCTCGTTCAGCATCTCGGACTGGTCAAGACGCCAGATCGCGACGAGCCCGAGTCCGTTGAGCAGCGTGGCCAGGGGCAGCATCAGCGGGTCCGCGTACGGTGCGAACTTGCGTACGACGAGATGGGCGACGCCGGCCAGGAGGCCGAGGCCCAGGCCGTAGCTCAGCAGGCCGGCCGGGATCTCGTCGTTGATGGCGAGGCCGACGTTGGCGTAGGCGAAGACCGGGATGAGGACGGCGAACACCAGCAGGGCGAGCTCGGTGTTGCGCCGGCTCGGGGTGCCGATCGAGCCGATCGTGGACGTGTGGTGCGTCGACGTGTTGGGAGAACTGCTCATCGTGTGACGGGGCCTCTCACGGCTTGCCTACTGCGTACCGCACTGCGAGACGACCTTCTGCTCTTCCTCCGAGAGAGTCGGGCCGGGCGTGGGGGTGGGTGCGGTCGGGGACGTTGATGGATTCGGAGCCGTAGTCCCCGGCGGATTGGTGGGTGTCGGTGTCGCCTTGGACGTGAAGGAGGAACGGGTGGTTCCCGTGGTGCCTCCGGCCTCGCCCTCGCCTGTCTTGGAGTTGTTCGTGCTCTCGGTCGCCTGCTGCTCGGACCGCTTCTTGCACGCGGACGCCTGCACGGCCAGTTCGTCGATCTTCTTCTGGGCCTGCTTCAGGTCGCCCTCGGCGATCGTGCCCTCGACGAGCTTCTGCTGGTACGGCGGCAGGTACTTGAGTTCGATCTCGGGGTGGTCCTTCTCCACGTCCGACAGCGAGACCCAGGCCAGGTCCTGGCTGATGCCGCGGTACAGGGCGACATGCTCGTCGTTGACGCCGACGTAGTACTGCGTCTGCGTCCAGCGCCAGCCGCCGTAGAGCCCGCCGCCGATGACGGCCAGCGCGAGGACGCCGTAGAGGGATCTTTTCAGCCACCTGCCGCGCCGACGCGGCTTGATGAAGTCGTCGTCGGTGTAGTCCCCGAAGCTGCCCTCGGGGACGTAGCCGGTGGTGTCGCCGGAGCCGGGCGGGCCGAACTCGCCGCCGCCCTGGCCGGGGACCTGACGGCCGAGGCCTGAGGCGCGTCCGGCCGGGGTCTGCATGATGCCGTTGTCGTTCAGCTGGTGCTGGTTCTCGGCGACCGCGCCGACCACGACCGGGGTGTCGGAGAGCTGCCCGGCGAGGGTGTCGCCGGTGTCCAGGTCGAGGACGTCGGCGACGATGACGGTGATGTTGTCGGGGCCGCCGCCGCGCAGTGCGAGCTGGATCAGCTCCTGCACGGTCTCCTGGGGGCCCTGGTAGCTGGCGAGGGTGTCCTCGAGCGTCTGGTGGGAGACGACGCCGGAGAGGCCGTCGGAGCAGATCAAGTAGCGGTCGCCGGCGCGGACTTCGCGGATGGAGAGGTCGGGCTCGACGTGGTCGCCGCTGCCCAACGCCCGCATCAGCAGGGAGCGTTGGGGGTGGGTGGTGGCTTCCTCTTCGGTGATGCGGCCTTCGTCGACCAGTCGCTGCACCCAGGTGTGGTCCTGGGTGATCTGGGTGAGGACGCCGTCGCGGAGCAGATACGCGCGCGAGTCGCCGACGTGTACGAGACCGAGCCGCTGCCCGGTCCACAGCAGGGCGGTGAGGGTGGTCCCCATGCCCTCCAGCTGCGGGTCCTCTTCGACCATCGCGCGCAGTTGGTCATTGGCGCGCTGTACGGCCGTGCCGAGCGAGGTGAGGATGTCGGAGCCGGGGACGTCGTCGTCGAGGGCGACGATCGTGGAGATCGCCTCGGAGGAGGCGACCTCGCCGGCCGCGGCGCCACCCATGCCGTCGGCGATGGCGAGCAGCCGGGGCCCGGCGTATCCGGAGTCCTCGTTGCCTTCCCGGATCATGCCTTTGTGCGATCCGGCGGCGAAGCGCAGTGACAGACTCATGCGCACCTCGCCCGTCGGCTCCGGGTACATCCGCACGGTGCCCACCCTCCGGTCGGGAGCGCGCCGGGGTCCGGGGTGTGGACCGCCGCTGCGTGCTCGCTCCGCTCGCTCATTGTCGTACTACTTCCGCAGCTCGATGACGGTCTTGCCGATGCGGATCGGCGCGCCCAGCGGGATCGGTGTGGGGGTCGTCAGCCGGGACCGGTCCAGGTACGTGCCGTTGGTCGAGCCCAGGTCCTCGACGATCCACTGGCCGTCGCGGTCCGGGTAGATCCTGGCATGACGGCTGGAGGCGTAGTCGTCGTCCAGCACGATCGTGCTGTCGTGCGCCCGGCCCAGGGTGATGGTCTGGCCCTGCAGCGCGACGGTCGTGCCGGTGAGGGTGCCCTCGGACACGACGAGCTTCGTCGGGGCGTTACGGCCCCTGCGACCGCCGGTGGCGGGTTGCTGGCGCTGCTGCGGAGGCGCCGCCTGACGGGCGGCGGCCTGCTGCTGCCGGCCCGCTTCCCGCCGTGAGCCGCGCTGCGTGACGCGCGTTCCGAACAGGTCGCTGCGGATGACCTGCACGGCCACGATCACGAACAGCCACAGTACGGCCAGGAAACCCAGCCGCATGACCGTGAGGGTCAGCTCTGACATTGCCCCCGCTTCACCCTTCGGCTTGCCGGTAAATGATGGTGGTACTGCCCACGACGATCCGCGAGCCGTCGCGGAGCGTAGCGCGGGTGGTGTGCTGCCCGTCCACCACGATGCCGTTGGTGGACCCGAGATCCTGGATCGTCGAGGGCGTTCCGGTCCGGATCTCGCAGTGCCGGCGGGAGACGCCGGGGTCGTCGATCCGCACGTCGGCCTCGGTGCTGCGGCCCAGCACCAGCGTCGCGCGGGAGATCTGATGGCGGGTGCCGTTGATCTCGATCCAGTAGCGGGTGCGGCCGCCGGCCGCGGGGGCGGCGGGACGCTGGCCGCCCGCGGGCTGCGGGTAGCCGTAACCGCCGGGGCGGCCGCCGGGCGGCGGCGCGGCCGGCATGGGCGGGGCGCCCGCGGGCGCGGCGGGCTGCGGGTAGCCGTACCCGCCGCCGGGGCGTCCGGCGGCCGGCGGGGCCGCGGGGGCGCCTGCCGGGGCCTGCTGGTCGGTGGAGGACGCGAGCGTACGGCTGCGCACCCGGTACAGGCCGGTGTCGAGGTCGTCCGCCTTCTCCAGGTTGACCTTGATGGGGCCCATGAAGGTGTAGCGCTGCTGCTTGGCGTAGTCGCGCACCATGCCGGCGAGCTCGTCGCCGAGCTGGCCGGAGTAGGGGCTGAGCCGCTCGAAGTCGGGCGTGCTCAGTTCCACGATGAAGTCATTGGGTACGACGGTGCGGTCGCGGTTCCAGATGGTGGCGTTGTTGTCGCACTCACGCTGGAGCGCGCCCGCGATCTCCACGGGCTGCACCTCGGACTTGAAGACCTTGGCAAAGGTGCCGTTGACCAGACCTTCGAGACGCTGCTCGAACTTCTTCAGGACTCCCATGGGGCACCTCCTCCTAGGCTGTCGTCCTGTGTACTGCTTCTTACCTGGTACTGCTTACTGATCGTATCCACGCGCCGGTGAATCGGCTGGTTCCCCCTGTCGGCCCAGTCGGCGGTTGTCGACGCCTGACGAAGTTCCCTCCACAGGTCCCCTTCGAACTCCCTCGGGGACACAGTCCTGCCAAGGATCGTAGAGGCGGCCGCAGACAAGTGTCCCGCACCTGACTGTGGACCCCGACCGGCTCCTGGGGAGACGGGCGGTACCGGTACGAGGTTGATACGTGAACCGGTACACGTTGATACGTAGCCCGGGGTTCGGAGGTTTGCCGCCCGGTCCGGCCGACGGCACAGACGTCGCTGGTCGGCGGCTTCCCCGGGATAAGGGATGTGAACCCACCCTGGTGCGCGTGCTAATGTTCTGCGTGTCGGAGGGCGCCGAACCCATGGGGGAAAGCCCCGAGGACACACCCAATGCGCGGGTGGCGGAATAGGCAGACGCGCTGGATTCAGGTTCCAGTGCCCGCAAGGGCGTGGGGGTTCAACTCCCCCCTCGCGCACATCAGACAAAAGCCCCGCAGGTCTTGGACCTGCGGGGCTTTTGCGTTCCCCGGACGGGCGGGACGAGGGGCCGCGGGTGAGAGGACAATCACACCGCGGAATCGCCCTGTGGACGCCCTCGAAGGCCGTTACGCGGCGAAGCGCTGTGCCAGCTTCTTGGCCTTGGTGGCGGCGTCGTCGAGGGCACGCTCGCGGGAGGCCTCGAAGAGGGGGACCAGCTCGGCCATCGCCGGGTTGTGCGGGGCCATGGTGAGCTCCGGGACGATGAAGTCGAGGTCCATGGCGAGGGTCTCGGCGAAGATCGCCGACAGGTAGTTCTGTACATATTCGGAACCCTCGCGCGGGGTGCCCGGGGCGTAGGAGCCGCCGCGGCTGGCGACCACGGTGACCGGGGTGCCCTTGACCTTCGAGTCCTCGGCGCGCGCGGTGCGGCCGATCAGGATCACGTGGTCCAGCCAGGCCTTCAGGGTGGACGGGATCGCGTAGTTGTACATCGGGGCGCCGATCAGCACGGCGTCCGCCTGCTCGAACTCCTCGATCAGCCGCAGGCGCTCCGCGAAGGCGTCCGCCTGCTCGGGGCTGTGCGCGGCCGGGTCGGCGAAGCCGGCCGTGTGGGCGTCGGCGGTGATGTGCGGCACGGGGCTCACGGAGAGATCGCGATAGATCACCGTGCCCTCGGGGTGCTGTTCCTCCCAGGTCTTGCGGAAGGCGTCCGTGACGGCGCGGGACGCGGAGGCGCCGCTGGGGAACACGGACGAGTCGATGTGGAGCAGCGTGGCCATGGGGTCTCCAAAGAGAGCGGTGCCCGCACGGGAACGGCGGGCTAAGTTTTCGTACTCGACTATGGATAACACAGGTACTTACTTTTTTTCATCCCTATACGTCGGGGCAGTACCCTGAGCCCATGGCGGGTGAGCGGATTCACGACGAGTCGACGTGCAAGCAGGTGGACGGCGGCATCAGCCGTGTCTTCCAGCTGCTCGGCAAGCGCTGGACCGGCCCGATCGTGTCCGTGCTGGTGGAACAGCCCACGCACTTCGCCGATCTGCGCCGGGCCGTCCCCGGGATCAGCGAGCGCATGCTCTCCGACCGGCTCACCGAACTCGCCACCGCGGGACTCCTGGTGCGCGAGGTCGACGAAGGCCCGCCGCTGCGGGTGTCGTACCGCCTGACGGAGGCGGGAGCGGCGCTGGGGCCCGCCCTGCGGGAGCTCGGCGAGTGGGCGGAGAAGCATCTGCCGGAGAGCGAGCGGGGCGGTGGCTGTTAGCCCCGGGCGCGGATGACGGGTTTCCACAGTTCGCGGATGACGGGTTTTCCACAGTTGTGGAGTTGTCCACAGGGTCTGACGCGTTCTGGCTGCCGGTTGTACGGTCGGCACGAGTTGATGTTCGTGCGTGTGCGGGGGAGGCGGTCGTTGTGACCCAGGTGGATGCGGGTATGGCTGAGGCGGTCCAGGAGGCTGCCGTGGAGGCCGGGGCGGCGCGCCGGCTGCCGCGCGTGCGGGGTTTCGCCCAGTGGTCCGCCGCGGGGGCGCAGTCGCCGAAGGAAGAGGGCAAGGCGCTGCGCAGGCTGGTTCCGCGGAGCACACACGCCGCGCTCGACCTGGACGGCTCCCGCCCCGACGCGGTGAGCGCGGTCGAGGAGTCCAGCCGCGGCCGGCTTCCCGAACTGACGCCGCTGCGGATCGGCCGCATGGCGGCGACCCCCTTCGCCTTCCTGCGCGGCTCCGCGGGCCTGATGGCCTACGACCTGGCCCGCACCCCCATGACCCGGATCCGCGCCCAGATCTGCGGAGACGCCCACGCGGCCAACTTCGGTCTGTACGGCGACGCGAGCGGCCGCCTGGTCATCGATCTGAACGACTTCGACGAGACGGTCCACGGCCCCTGGGAGTGGGACCTCAAGCGGCTCGCCGCCTCACTGGTGCTCGCGGCCCGGGAGGCGGGCGCCGACGAGGACACCTGCCGCAAGGCGGCGCACGACACGGTGGGCTCCTACCGCCGCACCATGCGGCTGCTGGCCAAGCTCCCGGTCCTGGACGCGTGGCACGCCATCGCGGACGAGGAGCTCGTCTCCCACACCGACGCCCATGACCTGCTCGGCACGCTGGAGCGGGTCTCCGAAAAGGCACGTGCCAACACCAGCGGGCGCTTCGCGGAGCGGTCGACGGTGCCGACCGAGGACGGCGGACGGCGGTTCGTCGACGCCCCTCCGGTGCTGCGGCAGGTGCCGGACGCGGAGGCGGCGGCCGTGGCGGTGTCCCTGGAGGAGTATGTGACGACGCTCTCCGAGGACCGCCTCCCCCTGCTGGCCCGGCACACGGTGCACGACGTGGCCTTCCGGGTGGTCGGCACGGGCAGCGTGGGCACGCGGTCGTACGTCGTCCTGCTGCTGGACCACCGGGGCGAGCCGCTGGTGCTGCAGGTGAAGGAGGCCAGGGCCTCAGTGCTGGTTCCGCACCTGGTGACGGCGGGGTTCGAGGCGCCCCAGGTGGACCACGAGGGCCGCCGTGTGGTGCTGGGCCAGAAGCGGATGCAGGTCGTCAGCGACATCCTGCTGGGCTGGACGACGGTCGACGGCCGGCCCTTCCAGGTACGCCAGTTCCGCAACCGCAAGGGCAGCGTCGACCCCGCCGCCCTCTCCACCGACCAGATAGACGACTACGCCCGCATGACCGGCGCCCTCCTGGCCCGCGCCCACTCCCACAGCGCCGACCCCCGCCTCATCTCCGGTTACTGCGGCAAGAACGAGGAGCTGGACGAGGCGATGGCGACGTTCGCGGTGGCCTATGCCGACCGCACGGAGGCGGACCACGCGGAGCTGGTGGCGGCGGTGCGGGCGGGGCGGCTCAAGGCGGAGACAGGGGTGTGACCGCGCTCCGCAAGGGGCGCGGGGAACTGCGCGATCAGCCCCCATCGGCCCGCGGGGAACGAACCGCATATCCAGCGGAGCGCTGAGGCCGTCGGGGTCGGCCGGGGCGTGGCCTACGCTGGTCGCGTGACGAGGTCGGAAGCTGAGCAGGGTGGCGTCGCCGGAGAGGCGGGGGTGACGCCGCAGGACGGGCTGCCCGAGGCCGAGGACAGTGCGGCCGGGCTCGAAGACGCCGGTGCCGCGTCCGAAGACACTGGTGCCGCGTCCGAAGACGCCGCTCCCCGGCCCGAGGAGCGGCTGGAGCGGGCCGTGCGGGCTGCTGAACAGGCGCTCATCGAGTATGAGATCGCGGTGGAGACCTTCCGGGTGGAGGTGGAGAACTTCTCGCGGCTGCACCACCAAAGGCTCGGCCCGATGTACGCCCGGCTCGACGAACTGGACGCGCAGATCGCCGAGGCCGTGGCCGCCCGCACCGGCGATCCCGAGGACGTGCGCAAGGCGGACGAGGCGCGGGCGCGCGTCATGCCGATGCCGGGCGTCGAGGAGCTGTTCCACGGCTGGATGGACGGGGACGGGCTGTCCCCGGAGGCCTCCGCGATGCTCACCGAGCAGCAGGTACGGCCTCCGCAGCGGGTGCGCCCCAGCGACGAGGCCCGCAAGCTCTACCGTGAGCTGGCCCGCAAGGCCCACCCCGACCTGGCGCAGGAGGAGGGCGAGCGCAAACGGCGTGAGGAGTTCATCACGCGGGTCAACGCCGCCTACGCCCGTGGCGACGAGGCGCTGCTGCGGGAGCTGGCCGCGGAGTGGGCCGCCGGACCGGTCCCCGAGGAGCGGCAGGCGAGCCCAGCCGAGGAGCTCTACGCCCGCCTCGAATGGCTCGCCCAGCGCAAGGAACTGATCGCGGTCGTCGCCCGCGAACTGGAGGAGAGCGCGATCGGCGCCATGCTCCGGATCGCCCCGGACGACCCCGACCGCCTTCTGGAGGAGGTCGCCGAGCAACTGCTGGCCCAGGTCGCCGAGCGCGAGGCGAAGCTGGCGGAGCTGCTGCCGTAGCCGCGTCGGGCCGTGCGGGCGGTCCGGTAGCGTCGGGGGCATGAGTTTCGGAGCTGGTGTGCCCACGGTCGAGGTCTCAGACCTCAAGGACGGCGACTTCCTGCTGGACGTCCGCGAGGACGACGAGTGGCAGGCGGGTCACGCCGAAGGGGCACTGCACGTCCCCATCAGCGAGTTCGTGGCCCGGTACGGCGAGGTGACCGAGGCGGCGCCGCAGGACGGCCGGGTCCATGTGATCTGCCGTTCCGGCGGACGTTCGGCCCAGGTCACGATGTACCTCGTCCAGCAGGGCATCGACGCCGTGAACGTCGACGGCGGCATGGAGATGTGGGCCCACGCGGGCCGACCGGTCGTGACGGACCAGGGACAGCCCGGGTACGTCCTCTAGGGGCCGGCCCGCAGGAACAGGCGCTGGGGCTGGGGGTCCTCGGGTTCCTGGCGTTCGGGCTCCGGGCCTTCGGGCTCCATGACGTGGGCGCGGCGGTCGTCCTGGTAGCGCTGCTCGGGCAGCCGTGTCGGCGGGTCAGCCCAGGGGATGCGCCGCCAGTAGATCGCCCAGTGCCTCCTCGTGTGCCGACGCCGGGCCGAGCGACAGTTCCAGGTGCTTGGCCCAGGCGTGGTACCGGTGCAGTGGATAGTCGGTGTCTGCACCGAAACCGCCGTGCAGATGCTGCGCGGTCTGCACGATCCGCCGTACGCCGTCCCCCGCCCAGATCTTCGCGACGGCCACGTCCCCGGCGGCAGGTAGCGCCCCCGGTGCCCCCGACGCGATCCGCCATGCGGCCTGCCACAGCGTGGCCTCCATCGCGCGCAGGTCGATGTAGCGGTCGGCGGCCTGCACGGCGACCGCCTGGAACGTGGCCACCGGGAACCCGAACTGCTCGCGCTTGCCCGTGTATTCACTGGTCATCCGCAGTACCTGGGAGCCGAGCCCGAGGGCCAGCGCGCAGGTCCCGGTGGCCAGCAGATCGCGCAGCCACTCCCAGGCGCCGTCGGCGTCGATGACATCGCGGGCCACGATCCGCGCGGAGTCCAGGCGCAGTTCGGCCAGCCGCTCCCCGTTCGTGGAGAACTGCTCGGCGAGCGCGACCCCCTCGTGGACCCGGGGCACCACCGCGAGGACGGTCCGGTCGGCGTCCGTCCGGGCCGGTACGAGGACGAAGTCCGCGTTGTACGCCCAGGGCACCGCCGTCTGCAGCCCGTCCAGCGTCCAGTGGTCGCCTTCATGGCGTGCGGTGACGGCGAGTTCGGCCGGGTCGTGCCCGGTACGGCCGGCGGCGGCGACGGTCAGGACCACCTCACCCCGGCCCGCCCGCGCCGGCAGCTCGGACCTCAACTCCTCGCTGCCATAAGCCTGTACGGCCGCGGCGGCCGCGCAGCTCTCCAGCAGCGGCACCCTCGCCAGCACCTTCGCCGACTCCCGCAGGACGAGGCACAGTGCGACGGCGTCGAGGCCCGCCCCGCCGTACTCCGGGGCGAGGAGCAGGCTCAGCAGGTCCGCGTCGGCGAGCCTGGCCCACAGCTCCCGGTCGAAGTCGTCGGCCACGGCGCCCAGGGTGAGCGCCGGGCTGGGCACGGCATCCGGCGCGACCCCGCCGAACACTCCCCGCGCCGCCTCGGCCGCCGCCTGCTGCTCCTCGGTGAAGGTGAAGTCCACAGTCCCTGTCCCTCCGGCGGATCCGCTGATCTGACGGAGCGTCAAGATAGAACAGGTTCTAGGAGAAGGGAACGGGCGGGCGGCGCCGGGTAAGGGTGACGGCCCTGACGAAGGAACGGCCGGGCAGCGCCCCGAAGGGGCACAGCTCGCGGAGCGCTCAGCGGTCGAAGTCCAGCTCCACCTTCTCCGTCACCGGATGCGACTGGCACGCCAGCACATACCCCGACTCCGTCTCCTCCGGCTCCAGCGCGAAGTTGCGGTCCATCCGCACCTCGCCGGAGACCAGGAAGGCCCGGCATGTCCCGCACACCCCGCCCTTGCAGGCGTAGGGCGCGTCGGGCCGGTTGCGCAGGACCGTCTCCAGCAGGGACTCGCCGTCCTGGACGGGCCAGGTTCCGCCGCGGCCGTCGAGCCGTGCCGTCACGGCGCTGTGGGCGGGGGCCGGGACCTGAGTCGCGAGGGTGGTCAAGGGGTCCACGTGGAAGATCTCCTCGTGGATACGGGTCCGCGCCACTCCGAGTCCGCGCAGGGCCCGCTCGGCCCCCTGCACCAGCCCGTACGGCCCGCACAGGAACCAGCCCGCCACGTCGTCCACCGGCAGCAGCGCCGGCAGCAGCCCGGTGAGCCGGTCCTGGTCGAGCCGCCCGGACGGCAGACCCGCCTGCTGTTCCTCCCGGGAGAGCACCGTCACCAGCTGCAACCGCTCGGGGTAGCGGTCCTTCAGGTCGGCGACCTCCTCCAGGAACATCGTCGACGCGGTCGTACGGTCGCTGCGGATCAGGCAGAACCGGGCCCCGGGCTCACGCGCCAGCAGTGTCGAGACGATCGACAGAACCGGGGTAATGCCACTGCCGCCCACGATCGCGGCATACAGGCCGGCCGCGGGCTCCAGCGTGAAACGGCCCGCCGGGGTCATCACCTCCAGCTCGTCACCGACGTTGATCTCCTTGAGCGCGTACGTCGAGAAGGCCCCGCCCTCCACCAGCCGCACCCCCACCCGCAGGGTCCGTGGACCCTCGGGGCCGGGCGCCGGGGAGCAGATCGAGTAGGTGCGCCGTATCTCCGTACCGTCGGCCCTGCGGCGCAGCGCGAGATGCTGGCCGGGGGCGTGGCGGTACTCCTCCCGCAGTTCCGGCGGCACGGTGAGGGTGAGGGCCACCGAGTCGTCGGTGAGCCGGTCGACGGCGGCCACCGGGAGCGTGTGGAAGCGGGCCATCACAACTCCTTGAAGTGGTCGAACGGTTCGCGGCAGGACAGACACCGCCGCAGCGCCTTGCACGCGGTGGAGGAGAACCGGCTGAGCAGCTCGGTGTCCGCCGATCCGCAGTGCGGGCAGAGAACGGGATCCGTGGTGCGGGTCGGGCCCAGCTCGATCAGCATCGGCTCGGCCGCCTCACGCACCCGCGGCGGTGCGATGCCGAACTCCCGCAGTTTGCGGCGCCCTTCGGCCGAGATGTCGTCCGTCGACCAGGCGGGCGAGAGCACCGTACGGACCGACACCTGCCCTATGCCGTGCTCGTGCAGCGCCCGCTCTATGTCCAGGGACATCGCCTCGATCGCCGGGCAGCCGGTGTACGTCGGGGTCAGCTCGACCTCCACCGAGTCCGTGCCGCGGACGTGCACCGCGCGCAGGACGCCCAGCTCCTGGAGGGTGAGCACGGGCAGTTCGGGGTCGGGCACCGCACCGGCGACCTCGAGGAGTTCCGCCTCCAGGGCGGTGAGGGTCACCATGACGCCCCCGGGTGGCTGCGGTGCAGATGCTGCATCTCGGCGAGCATCCGCCCGAAGGGCTCGGTGTGCAGGCCTTGACGGCCCGCCCCGGCGGCCCACGCACCGGACCGCGGCCCTTCGGGGACGGTCAGGGTGGCGCGGTCGAGGATGCTTGACACGGACTTCAGCCAGGCGGCCTGCAGCTCGTCGGCGTCCACATCCAGGCCCTCGACCGGCCGGAACATCTCGCCGGTGAACCGCCACAGCGCCTCGCACGCGTGCTGCGTCCGCTCATGACTGACCTCAGTGCCGTCGCCGAGCCGCAGGGTCCACTGCTCGGCGTGGTCGCGGTGGTAGGCGACCTCTTTGACGGCCTTCGCGGCGAGCGGCGCGAAGGGGCCGTCCGCGGTGGCGAGGCGGGCGTAGAGCAGGTGCTGGTAGGTGGAGAAGTACAGCTGGCGGACGATGGTGTGGGCGAAGTCGCCGTTCGGCTGCTCGACCAGCTGGAGGTTGCGGAAGGCGCGCTCTTCGCGCAGATAGGCCAACTCGTCCTCGTCGCCGACCATCGACAGCAGGATCCGGGCCTGGCCCAGCAGGTCGAGGGCGATATTGGCGAGGGCGACCTCCTCCTCGAGCACGGGCGCGTGGCCCGCCCACTCGCCCAGGCGGTGGGAGAGCACCAGCGCGTCGTCGCCGAGGGCGAGCGCGGCCGTGGTGGGAACGGCGACGGTCACAGGTGCTTCACCCCTTCCGGGATCTCGTAGAACGTCGGGTGCCGGTACGGCTTGTCGGCGGCCGGCTCGAAGAACGGGTCCTTCTCGTCCGGTGAGGACGCCGTGATCGCGGACGACGGCACGACCCAGATCGAGACTCCCTCGCCGCGCCGGGTGTACAGATCGCGCGCGTTGCGCAGGGCGAGCTCCGCGTCCGGCGCGTGCAGGCTGCCGGCGTGGGTGTGCGAGAGACCGCGGCGGGAGCGTACGAAGACCTCCCACAGGGGCCAGTCGGTATTCGTCATGCGTGTGCCGCTCCCGTCTCATGGGCGCGCGGGGCAGGAGCCGAGTGCTTGGCCGCGTACGCCGCGGCGGCTTCCCGGACCCATGCGCCTTCGTCGTGCGCCTGCCTGCGCTGGGTGATGCGCTGTTCGTTGCACGGGCCGTCGCCCTTGAGGACGGCCCAGAACTCCGACCAGTCGATCGGACCGAAGTCGTGGTGCCCCCGCTCCTCGTTCCACCTCAGGTCCGGGTCGGGGAGCGTCAGGCCCAGGGACTCGGCCTGGGGGACGCAGATGTCGACGAAGCGCTGGCGCAGCTCGTCGTTCGAATGGCGCTTGATCTTCCACGCCATCGACTGCGCGGAGTGCGCGGACTCGTCGTCGGGCGGGCCGAACATCATCAGGGACGGCCACCACCAGCGGTCCACGGCGTCCTGCGCCATCGCGTGCTGCTCCGGGGTGCCGCGGCTGAGGGCGAGCAGCAGCTCGTACCCCTGGCGCTGGTGGAAGGACTCCTCCTTGCAGATGCGGACCATCGCGCGCGCGTACGGGCCGTATGAGCAGCGGCACAGGGGGACCTGGTTGGTGATCGCGGCGCCGTCCACCAGCCAGCCGATCGCGCCGACGTCCGCCCAGGTCAGGGTGGGGTAGTTGAAGATCGAGGAGTACTTCTGGCGGCCGGTGTGGAGCTTGTCGAGCAGCTCGTCGCGGCCGGTGCCGAGGGTCTCGGCCGCGCTGTAGAGATACAGGCCGTGCCCCGCCTCGTCCTGGACCTTGGCCATCAGGATGGCCTTGCGGCGCAGGGACGGCGCGCGCGTGATCCAGTTCGCCTCGGGCTGCATGCCGATGATCTCGGAGTGCGCGTGCTGGGCGATCTGCCGCACCAGCGTCGCGCGATAGGCGTCCGGCATCCAGTCGCGCGGCTCGATGCGCTCGTCGGCGGCCACCGCGGCGTCGAACGCGCGCTCGTACGCCGCCGTGTCGACGGTGCCCTCTCCTGCGCCGTACGCCTGTGTGCCGGCCGTCTGCTGCGCGGCTGCTGTCGCCATGGGGCCCCCTCGACCTTGGGCTCTGCCTGGAACCTGCTCCCGACCGATCGTTCGGTTCGTGCGATTCCATGGTGTGACGGCCGCCGTAAGGTGTCAACCGCTGTGGATAACCTGCCGGGACCACCTGTGGACAACCGGCCCGACCGGCGGACGGGCCGATGGGGTGTGCCGGGCGCGCGGGGCTGAGTACCGTTCCCGTCCAGGTGGCCGGAAGACTGAGCGGAATCGGGAACGGGGCGGAATGGACGACGCGTACGACGGTGGCTCGAACGCCCCGGACGGGGCGGGCGGGGTGGTCGAACCGGACGGGCGCGAGACGTCCGGCGAACCGGCCGCCGGCCCCCGCACCGCTCTCGCCGCGCTCTCCCTCCGCTACCAGATCGGCGTCGCGCTCGCGCTCGCCTGCGTCGCGGTCGCCGTCTGTGTCCACATCGGCATGGTGTTCCTGCACGTCGCCCCGTCGAACACGGTCACCAAGCAGCACGGCCGCGCGATAGACGACTGGATCTACCCCGAGTTCGAGCAGAACTGGAAGCTCTTCGCGCCCAACCCGCTGCAGCAGAACATCGCCGTCCAGGTCCGCGCCCAGATCGGCAGGCCCGACGGCGGCAGGGAGACCACCGGCTGGTACGACCTGTCCGCGCAGGACGGCCGGGCCATCGACGGCAATCTGCTGCCGAGCCACACCCAGCAGAACGAACTGCGTCGCGCGTGGGACTTCTTCCTCGCCACCCACGACGCCGAGAACCGCCCGTCGGGCCTGCGCGGCGCCCTCTCGGAGACCTATCTGCGCCGGATCGTGCTGCTGCGCCTCGACCGCGACAACGCGGCCGGGCGGGGCGAGACGATCGAGCGGGTCCAGCTGCGCTCCCGCACCACCAACGTCCGCCCGCCCGAGTGGAGCGCGGAGCAGGTCTCCGACCAGCCGGTGTTCCGGGTGCTGCCCTGGTGGTCGGTCTCGGCCGGCGACCTCGGGGGAGGCGCCCGGTGAACCGCTACGCGCAGGCCGTGTCGGGCGGCATCGCCCGTGTCACCGGGGCCGCCCTCGGCCCGTACCAGACCGCCGTCATCCGCATCGGGTTCAGCGCGACCTGGCTGCTCTTCCTGCTGCGGGAGCTGCCCCACCGCCAGGAGCTGTACGGCCCCGACGGCCCCTGGACATTTGGACTCGCCGAGCAACTGATCTCGACGAACGGCGCCTTCACGGCCCTGATGTGGTCCGACGGCCGGCTCTGGTTCGAGGCCGTGTACGCGCTCGCCGTCCTCACGAGCGTCCTGCTGCTGCTGGGCTGGCGCACCCGCACCATGTCCGTGCTCTTCATGGTCGGCGTGCTCTCGCTGCAGAACCGCAGCATCTTCATGGGGGACGGCGGCGACAACGTCCTGCACCTGATGTGCATGTACCTCGTCTTCACGCGCTGTGGCCAGGTGTGGTCGCTGGACGAGCGCCGGGAACGGCGCGTGCGTGCGGCACGCGCGCGTGGAGAGCGTGTGGTGGACCGGGTGGGGCCCGCCCTGTGGGGGGCGCTCGGGCTGGTGCTGGTGGTGGTGACCGCGGCGGGCCAGCTCGACGGCGACTTGACCGTGCCGGTGATCATCTGGGCTGTGTGGGTAGCCCTGGCCGTGTGGTGGGTCGTCGGACGCCTGGCCAGGAGTGACGAGCCGCGGATCCTGCTCGATGTGGTCGGCAACATCGTCCACAACGGCGCCCTGCTCGTGATCATGGCCGAGGCCTGTCTGATCTACGCGACGGCCGGCTGGTACAAGATCCAGGGCTCCCGCTGGCAGGACGGCACCGCCGTCTACTACCCCCTGCACCTCGACTACTTCTCACCCTGGCCCGCCCTCGCCGACCTGCTGTCGGCCAGCGGCACGGCGGTGATGCTCGTGACATACGGCACCGTGGCCGTCCAGGTCGCCTTCCCGTTCACGCTGTTCCATCGACGCGTCAAGAACGTCCTGCTCGCCGCGATGATCACCGAGCACGCCGTGATCGCCGTCGTCCTCGGACTGCCCTTCTTCTCCCTGGCGATGATCGCGGCGGACGCGGTATTCCTGCCGACGTCGTTCCTGCGTCGGCTGGGCGACTGGGCCGCACGCGCGCGTGGACGCGTGTTCCGGGGCAAGGACGGCCCCAAGGTGCCGGGCCAGCGGACCGGGGACGCGTCAGCCCCTGACAACCCGGACAACCCGGAGAACCCCGAGCACACGCACGTAGGCTTCACGGCATGACCGCCGCCGATCCCGTGACCTCCTGGCACCGGCTCGCCGACGCCTCCGTCCTGCTCGACGGCTTCCATGCCCTCAAGCACGCGGTGCGTTTCAAAGCCGCTGTCCCGGTGGCGGTGGCCGTCGACCGGGCGGCCACACTCGCCCTGGCCGACGAGCTGGCTCCGGACGTACGAGACACCCTGGCCGCGCTGCTCACGCAGGTCCCGGAGCCGACGTA
Organism: Streptomyces sp. GESEQ-4; assembly: GCF_017948455.1. Lineage (GTDB taxonomy): Bacteria > Actinomycetota > Actinomycetes > Streptomycetales > Streptomycetaceae > Streptomyces. The sequence goes on along the minus strand of NZ_JAFFSU010000005.1, from coordinate 198,321 downwards.
CAGGTCCCTCGTGCCGCGCCCGCATCCGACCGCGGTGGCGGCCCTGGCCGTACGACCGCCCCGTGCCGCCAACCTGGAGAAGCTGGCGCACTCACCCCGCACCGCACCCGTCGTCGTCCTCGACAACCCGCGCAACCTCGGCAACGTGGGCGCCGTCATCCGTCTGGCCGCCGGTTTCGGCGCGACCGGAGTGGTCACCACCGGCACCCTCGACCCGTGGCACCCCACGGTCGTACGCGGCGGAGCGGGCCTGCACTTCGCGACCGCCGTGGAGCGGCTGACCGTCGACGAACTGCCGTCCGGGCCGCTGTTCGCCCTGGACCCCGAGGGCGACGACATCCGGGGCGTGAAGCTCCCGGACGACGCCGTTCTCGCCTTCGGCTCCGAGCGCAGCGGCCTGTCGGCCGACCTACGCGCGCGTACCGACCATTTGCTCTCCCTGCCGATGCGCCCGCAGGTCTCCAGCTACAACTTGGCGACGAGCGTGGGAATGACCCTCTACCACTGGAGCACGGGCACGGAAGCGCCCCTATAGGGGCGCGGGGAACTGCGCGACAAGCCACAACGCACCGGCAGCCGCGCGATCACCGAACCCCCGAGCTCTTAGGCCTCCCGCCGCACCTCAACAACCCGGAACCGGTTGGCCACGAACGCCCCATCACACAACGCAGCGTTCGCCGCCGGATTGCCCCCCGACCCATGGAAGTCGGAGAACGCGGCCGTCTGGTTCACATACACCCCACCGGTGAGGTTGAGCGACAACTGCGCCGACTCCTCCAGGCAGACCTCGACAACCGCCTGCTCGACCTCCTCGTCAGAGGTGTACGCACCGACGGTCATCGCACCCTTCTCGCGGATCGTCCGCCGCAGCAACTCCACCGCATCGGACGCCGAGTCGACCGCGACGGCAAAGGAGACGGGCCCGAAGCACTCGCTCATGTACGCGGCCTCGGCGTCCGGCTTGGTCCCGTCCAGCTTCACGATCACCGGCGTACGGACGACCGCGTCCGGGAACTCCGGGTTGCTGATCTCCCGTGAGGCGAGGGCGACTTCGCCGAGGCTCGCCGCCGCCTCCAGACGAGCCTTCACATCGGGATTGACGATCGCGCCGAGCAGCGCGTTGGCGCGCGCGTCGTCGCCGAGCAGGCCGTCGACCGCGCGGGCGAGGTCGGCGACGACCTCGTCGAAGGTCCGGGGGCCCTCCTCGGTGCGGATGCCGTCGCGCGGGATGAGCAGGTTCTGCGGGGTGGTGCACATCTGACCGCTGTACAGGGACAGCGAGAAGGCCAGGTTGGACAGCATCCCCCTGTAGTCGCCGGTCGACTCCACGAGCACCGAGTTGACGCCCGCCTTCTCCGTGTAGACCTGCGCCTGGCGGGCGTTGGCCTCCAGCCAGTCACCGAAGGCCGTCGAACCGGTGTAGTCGATGATCCGGATCTCCGGGCGCACGGCCAGGGTCTTGGCGATGCCCTCGTCAGGGCGCTCGGCGGCCAGCGCCACCAGGTTGGGGTCGAAGCCCGCCTCGGCCAGCACCTGGCGCGCGACCTGCACGGTGAGCGCGAGCGGCAGCACCGCGCGCGGGTGGGGCTTGACCAGGACCGCGTTTCCGGTGGCCAGGGAGGCGAACAGGCCCGGATAGCCGTTCCACGTCGGGAAGGTGTTGCAGCCGATCAGCAGGGCGATCCCGCGCGGGACCGGCGTGAACTGCTTGGTGAGCGCGAGCGGGTCGCGCTTGCCCTGGGGCTTGGTCCACTCCGCGGTGTCGGGGGTGCGGACCTGCTCCACATACGCGTACGCCACCGCCTCCAGGCCACGGTCCTGCGCATGCGGGCCGCCCGCCTGGAACGCCATCATGAACGCCTGGCCGGAGGTGTGCATGACCGCGTGCGCGAACTCGTGCGTCCGGTCGCTGATGCGCTTGAGAATCTCCAGGCACACCACGGCCCGGATCTCCGCGCCGGCGTCCCGCCAGGCGCGCTGACCGGCCTTCATCGCGGGCAGCAGGACCTCGATGTCCGCGTGCGGATACGTGACGCCCAGCTCGATGCCGTACGGCGAGACCTCGCCGCCCGTGAAGCCGTCCGTGCCGGGCTGGCCGAGGTCGAGGCGGGTGCCCAGAAGGGCGTCGAAGGCGGCCTTGCCGGCTGCCGCGTCCAGACTGCCCTGCTCGCCGTAGGCCTTGGGGTGCTCGGGGTGCGGAGACCAGTACGCGCGCGTGCGGATCGCTTCCAGCGCCTGGTCGAGGGTGGGCCGGTGAGCGGCGATCAGCTGGTGCGCGGTGAGTTCGGCGGCCATACGGGACCAACTCCTCGTCTCAAGAACTCTTCTTTGAGCTCATGACCTGGGCGGAAACAGCCGGACAGAGTTAGAGTAACCGAACGATCGGTCGGGACAAGGGGGTCCGCCGCATCTGTGGAAAACCCCGTGCGGGAGGATCGCGCACATGACAGCACTCGACCTCAGCAGCCCCGTGGCCGTCGTCGGCACCGGCACCATGGGCCAGGGCATCGCCCAGGTCGCGCTGGTCGCCGGCCACCCCGTGCGGCTGTACGACACCGTCCCCGGGCGGGCCCAGGAGGCGTCCGCCGCGATCGGCGCCCGCCTCGACCGGCTCGTCGAGAAGGACCGGCTCACCGCCGCCGACCGGGACGCGGCACGCGCCCGTCTGCTGCCCGCCCAGAGCCTCACCGACCTCGCGGACTGTGCCCTGGTCGTCGAGGCCGTCCTGGAGCGGCTCGACGTCAAGCAGGACCTCTTCCGCGAGCTGGAAGGCATCGTCGGCGCGGACTGTCTGCTCGCCACCAACACCTCGTCCCTGTCGGTGACGGCCATCGGCGGCGCGCTCGGCAACCCCGGCCGTCTCGTCGGCCTGCACTTCTTCAACCCGGCCCCGCTGCTGCCGCTGGTCGAAGTCGTCTCCGGGCACGCCACCGACGTCACGATGGCCACGCGCGCGTACGAGACGGCGCGCGCCTGGGGCAAGACCCCGGTCGCCTGCGCCGACACCCCCGGCTTCATCGTCAACCGCATCGCACGGCCCTTCTACGCCGAGGCCTTCGCGGTCTACGAGGCCCAGGGCGCCGACCCCGCCACCATCGACGCGATCCTGCACGAGTCCGGCGGCTTCAAGATGGGCGCCTTCGAGCTGACCGACCTCATCGGCCAGGACGTCAACGAGTCGGTGACGCACTCCGTGTGGCAGTCCTTCTTCCAGGACGTGCGCTTCACGCCCTCGCTCGCCCAGCGGCGCCTGGTCGAGTCGGGCCGGCTCGGCCGCAAGACCGGACAGGGCTGGTACGACTACCAGGAGGGCGCCGAGCCCGCCGAGCCGCACACCGCGGAACGCGCCCAGCCGCCCGCGTACGTCGTCGCCGAGGGCGACCTGGGCCCCGCCGCCGAACTGCTCGCGCTGATACGCGAGGCGGGCATCGCCGTCCGCGAGGAGGACGAGGACCACGGCACCCGCCTGGTGCTGCCGGGCGGCGGACAGCTGGCGCTCGCCGACGGCCAGACCTCCGTGGAGTTCCGGGACGTCGTCTACTTCGACCTCGCGCTCGACTACCGCAGGGCCACCCGTATCGCCCTGTCCGCCTCCCAGGACACCGCCTCGCAGACCCTCACCGAGGCGATCGGCCTGTTCCAGGCACTCGGCAAGGACGTCAGCGTCATCGGCGACGTACCCGGCATGATCGTCGCCCGCACGGTCGCGCGGATCGTCGACCTGGCGCACGACGCCGTCGCCAAGGGGGTGGCCACCGAGGAGGACATCGACACCGCGATGCGGCTGGGCGTGAACTACCCCCTGGGCCCCTTCGAATGGAGCCGCAGACTCGGCCGCAACTGGGCGTACGCCCTCCTCGACGACTTGCATATGCGCGACCCCTCGGGACGTTACGCGCCCTCGCTCGCGCTCTACCGCCATGCGTACGCCACCGACAGGCGGGAGGGCAGCACGTCATGACCACCGCGAAGCGGGACACGTACACCCCGGAGTCGCTGCTCACCGTCGCCGTGCGGGTCTTCAACGAGCGCGGCTACGACGGCACCTCCATGGAGCACCTCTCCAAAGCGGCCGGCATCTCCAAGTCGTCGATCTACCACCACGTCGCCGGCAAGGAGGAGCTGCTGCGCCGCGCGGTGAGCCGGGCGCTGGACGGGCTCTTCGGGATCCTCGACGAGGAGCACGCGCGCGTGGGGCGTGCCGCCGAGCGCCTGGAGTACGTCGTGCGGCGCATGGTCGAGGTGCTGATCGCCGAACTGCCGTATGTGACGCTGCTGCTGCGCGTGCGCGGCAACACGGACACCGAGCGGTGGGCCCTGGAGCAGCGCCGCGACTTCGACCACCGGGTCGCCGAGCTGCTGAAGGCGGCAGCCGCCGACGGGGATGTGCGCGGTGATGTGGAGGTGCGTCTGGCGACCCGGCTGGTCTTCGGGATGATCAACTCGATCGTCGAGTGGTACCGGCCGGACGGGCGCGGCATGAACGAGCGCGAAGTGGCCGACGCGGTCGCGCAGTTGGTGTTCGGGGGACTGCGCAAGTCCTCCTAGACCGACGTCCGGGTCAGCCCTGCGGCTCCAGGTCCTCCTCCTCGAACACCAGCAGCGTGCGGGTGCTGAGCACCTCGGGGATCGCCTGGATGCGGGTCAGTACCAGCTCCCGCAGCGCCCGGTTGTCGGACGTGTGCACGAGCAGCAGCACGTCGAAGTCTCCGCCCACCAGGGCGATATGGGCTGCCCCGGGGAGCTGCTTGAGCTGCTCGCGCACCGTGCGCCAGGTGTTCTGGACGATCTTCAGGGTGATGTACGCCGATGTCCCCTGGCCCGCGCGTTCATGGTCCACGCGGGCCCCGAAGCCGCGGATGACGCCGTCCTCGATGAGGCGGTTGATGCGCGCGTAGGCGTTGGCGCGCGAGACATGGACACGTTCGGCGACCGACCGTATCGACGCGCGGCCGTCCGCCTGGAGCATCTGCAGGATGTCCTGATCGATGGCGTCGAGGGGCCGCGCGGGCGGCAGGGGGCCGCCCTCGGGACCTTCGGCCATTTGTTCAGGTGCCATGTCCCCCCGCCTCTCTACCATGGACGTACTGCGTCCATCTCAGGCTGTGGAGAACCGTTTGTCCACAGCCTGAAGGTGCCTGTAGCCAAAATGTGCCGACGACCGAACAATCGGTAGGTGAGGCGCATCACATCCGACGCGCCTCTCCAAGCCACTCCCATGAGGAGGTGCCGTGATGACGGTCATGGAGCAGCGGGGCGCATATCGGCCAACGCCGCCGCCCGCCTGGCAGCCCCGTACGGACCCCGCGCCGCTGCTGCCCGACGCGGAGCCGTACCGCGTGCTCGGCACGGACGCCGCCGCGAAGGCCGACCCAGCCCTGCTGCGCCGGCTCTACGCCCATCTGGTGCGCGGACGCCGGTACAACGCGCAGGCCACCGCCCTCACCAAGCAGGGCCGCCTCGCCGTGTACCCCTCCAGCACCGGCCAGGAGGCCTGCGAGGTGGCCGCCGCGCTCGCCCTCGAGGAGCGCGACTGGCTCTTCCCGAGCTACCGCGACACGCTGGCCGCCGTCGCCCGTGGCGTGGACCCCGTGCAGGCTCTGACGCTTCTGCGCGGTGACTGGCACACCGGCTACGACCCGCACGAGCACCGCGTCGCCCCCCTGTGCACCCCGCTCGCCACCCAGCTCCCGCACGCCGTGGGCCTCGCGCACGCCGCCCGCCTCAAGGGCGACGACGTGGTCGCGCTCGCGCTGGTCGGCGACGGCGGCACCAGCGAGGGCGACTTCCACGAGGCGCTCAACTTCGCCGCCGTATGGCAGGCCCCGGTCGTCTTCCTGGTCCAGAACAACGGCTTCGCGATCTCCGTCCCGCTCGCCAAGCAGACCGCGGCCCCGTCGCTGGCCCACAAGGCCGTCGGTTACGGCATGCCCGGCCGCCTGGTCGACGGCAACGACGCGGCCGCCGTGCATGAGGTCCTCAGCGACGCCGTACGGCACGCGCGCGCGGGCGGCGGTCCGACGCTGGTCGAGGCCGTGACGTACCGCATCGAGGCCCACACGAACGCCGACGACGACAAGCGGTACCGCGCCGACACCGAGGTCGAGACCTGGCGCGCACACGACCCGATCGCCCTCCTGGAGCGGGAGTTGACCGAGCGGGGCCTGATCGACGAGGACGGCATCCGGCACGCGCGCGAGGACGCCGAGCGGCTCGCCGCCGACCTGCGCGAGCACATGAACCAGGACCCGGCGCTCGACCCCATGGACCTGTTCGCCCACGTGTACGCCGAGCCCACACCGCAACTGCGCGAGCAGCGGGAGCAGTTGGCGGCGGAGCTGGAGGCCGAACGGGAAGGGACGCACCGATGACCACCGTCGCCCTCAAACCCGCGACCATGGCGCAGGCCCTCACGCGCGCGCTGCGCGACGCCATGGCCGCCGACCCCGCCGTGCACGTCATGGGCGAGGACGTCGGCACCCTCGGCGGGGTCTTCCGGGTCACCGACGGGCTCGCCAAGGAGTTCGGCGAGGACCGCTGCACGGACACGCCGCTGGCCGAGGCGGGCATCCTCGGCACGGCGGTCGGCATGGCGATGTACGGCCTCAGGCCGGTCGTGGAGATGCAGTTCGACGCGTTCGCCTACCCCGCCTTCGAGCAGCTGATCAGCCATGTGTCCCGGATGCGCAACCGCACACGCGGGACGATGCCGCTTCCGATCACCATCCGGGTCCCCTACGGCGGAGGCATCGGCGGCGTCGAGCACCACAGCGACTCCTCCGAGGCGTACTACATGGCGACTCCGGGGCTCCATGTCGTCACGCCCGCCACCGTCGCCGACGCCTACGGCCTGCTGCGCGCCGCCATCGCCTCCGACGACCCGGTCGTCGTCCTCGAACCCAAGCGGCTGTACTGGTCCAAGGAGTCCTGGAACCCCGAGGAGCCGACGGCCGTTGAACCGATAGGCCGCGCGGTGGTGCGGCGCTCGGGCCGGAGCGCCACGCTCATCACGTACGGGCCGTCCGTACCCGTCTGCCTCGAAGCCGCCGAGGCGGCGCGGGCCGAGGGCTGGGACCTCGAAGTCGTCGACCTGCGCTCCCTGGTGCCGTTCGACGACGAGACGGTCTCCGCTTCGGTGCGGCGGACCGGGCGCGCGGTGGTCGTGCACGAGTCGGGCGGGTTCGGCGGCCCGGGCGGGGAGATCGCGGCCCGTGTCACGGAGCGCTGCTTCCACTACCTGGAAGCGCCGGTGCTGCGTGTGGCCGGGTTCGACATCCCCTACCCGCCGCCGATGCTGGAGCGTCACCACCTGCCTGGCGTGGACCGGATCCTGGACGCCGTGGGGCGTCTGCAATGGGAGGCCCAGAGCTGATGGCACAGGTGTTGGAGTTCAAGCTTCCCGACCTCGGCGAAGGGCTCACGGAGGCGGAGATCGTGCGCTGGCTGGTCCAGGTCGGCGACGTCGTCACCGTCGATCAGCCGGTCGTCGAGGTCGAGACGGCCAAGGCAATGGTCGAGGTGCCCTGCCCGTACGGCGGCGTCGTCACGGCCCGCTTCGGCGAGGAGGGCACGGAGCTTCCCGTGGGGGCGCCGCTGTTGACGGTGGCCGTGGGGGCGGCGGCCTCCGGCGGTCCGGCCACGGGATCGGACGAGGGCTCGCGTGAGGACGCGCGTGTGGGTTCCGGTGAGGGCACGCGCAGCGGCTCGGCTGGGCACCCCCACGAAGGCTCAGGCAACGTGCTCGTGGGCTACGGCACCGGCGCCGCCCCGGCCCGCCGCCGGAGGGTACGGCCGACGGCTCGTACGGCTCCGACGGATCCGTCCGCTCGTACGAGTGCGGCCTCGCCGACGCCCGACGCCCTCGACATCACCCACGCCACCACAGACATCGCGCCCGATTCCGGCAACGGCCACCGGGCCGACGGTCCCGTCGCCGTGATCTCGCCCCTGGTGCGGCGGCTCGCTCGGGAGAACGGGCTGGATCTGCGGGAGTTGACGGGCTCGGGACCGGACGGGCTGATCCTGCGGGCCGATGTGGAGTACGCGCTGCGGGCGGCCGCCGCGTCGCCCGCCCGACCGTCGCCGCGTACGGCCATGTCGTCCGCGACCGAGCCGTCCGCCACCACACCTTCCTCGGCCGCCCCGACGGCCGCCGCCCCGTGCGCCCCCGCCGACTCCCCCCTCGCTCACACGCCCGCCGAATCGCTCGTCGCCCGGGTGACGCACGCGCCCGCCGGGGCCCCGGTCACCTCCACGCCCGGCGGCACCCGTATCCCCCTCAAGGGCATTCGGGGCGCGGTCGCCGACAAGTTGTCGCGCAGTCGGCGGGAGATACCGGACGCGACCTGCTGGGTGGACGCCGACGCGACGGAGCTGATGCGGGCGCGCGAAGCGATGAACGGGGCCGGAAGGACGAAGATCTCCCTTCTCGCCCTGCTGGCACGCATCTGCACGGCCGCCCTCGCCCGGTTCCCCGAGCTCAACTCCACGGTCGATGTCGAGGCCAGGGAGATCGTCCGGCTCGACCAGGTCCATCTCGGCTTCGCCGCGCAGACCGAGCGCGGGCTCGTCGTGCCCGTCGTACGGGACGCGCACGCGCGGGACGCCGAGTCGCTGACCGCGGAGTTCGCCCGGCTGACGGAGGCGGCCCGGACGGGGACGCTGACGCCCGCGGAACTCACGGGCGGGACCTTCACGTTGAACAACTACGGGGTGTTCGGGGTCGACGGCTCCACGCCGATCATCAACCACCCCGAGGCGGCCATGCTCGGCGTCGGCCGTATCGTCCCCAAGCCCTGGGTGCACCAGGGCGAGCTGGCGGTGCGGCAGGTCGTCCAGCTCTCGCTCACCTTCGACCACCGGGTGTGCGACGGCGGCACGGCCGGCGGCTTCCTCCGGCATGTGGCGGACTGCGTGGAACAGCCGGCGGTGCTGCTGCGCACCATGTGAGAAAGGCACGTGGTGAGAAAGGCACGTGGCCGTTCCCTCCGATCATGACGGCACGCATACTCGGGGAGTGACCGCGTACGAGCCCTCCAGCGAACCCGGCGCCGCGTACGACGCCGTCGTCCTCGCCGGCGGCGCCGCACGCCGGCTCGGCGGTGTGGACAAACCCGGGGTGCGGGTCGGCGGGCGGGCGCTGCTCGACCGGGTGCTGACGGCCTGCGCCGGGGCGCGGAGCACCGTCGTCGTCGCCGATCCCCGCCCCACCGTGCGGGCCGTGACCTGGGCCCGCGAGGACCCTCCCGGCGGCGGACCGCTCGCCGCGCTCGACGCCGGGCTGCGGCACACCACGGCTCCGTACGTCGTCGTACTCTCCGCCGATCTGCCGTTCCTCGGCGAGCGGACCGTCGGGCGGCTGCTGGCGACGCTGTGGGACGGCTCCGCCGACGGCGCGGTCCTGACCGACCCCGACGGCCGCGACCAGCCGCTGGTGGCGGCCTACCAGGCGCGGGCGCTGCGCCGTGGGCTGGCCGCGCTCACCCGGGAGCACGGCGGCCTCACCGGTCTGCCTCTGCGCCGGCTGACCGGCGGGCTCGACCTCACCCGCGTCCCGGACCCCGTCGCGTCCTTCGACTGCGACACCTGGGACGACATCGCCACTGCCAGGGCACGTATCAGGGAGCATGGGCACGTGTTGGATGAATGGATTTCCGCAGTCAAGGACGAGCTGGGCCTCGACCTCGACGTCGACAAAGGCGTCCTGCTCGACCTAGCGCGCGACGCCGCCCACGGAGTGGCCAGGCCCGCGGCGCCGCTGACCACCTTCCTCGTCGGCTACGCGGCGGCGCAGGCCGGAGGAGGCCCCGAAGCCGTCGCGGAGGCCGCGCGCAAGGCCGCCGCGCTGGCGCTGCGCTGGGCCGAAGAGGCCGAGACAGACGCCGCGAAGGAGGCCGCCGAGCCCGGGAGTACCTCGAGCGCCGGCGAACCCGACCGCACCCCGGACGCCGGATGACCGCCCGCTCCGTCCGGACCGGCGACGACGCCGAGGAATTCGACGTCGAGGAGGTGCTGGCCCTCGTGAAGGAAGACAGCGGTCGTGAGGACCACGCCGTGCCCGCCCCGCAGAGTGCCGCGGCGTCCCCGGCATCCTCGGCACACCCTCGCCACCAGGCCACGCCATGGTCCGAGGCTCGGAGGATCGCCGAGCGCGCGGGCCGCTCGGGGGCCCGCCGCGCCCCCGTCTCCGTCACCCTCGACGCCGCCCTCGGCCTCACCCTGGCCGCTCCCCTCACCGCCCTCACCGACCTGCCCTCGTTCGACACCTCCGCGATGGACGGCTGGGCGGTCGCCGGGCCCGGACCCTGGGACGTACGCGACGAGGGCGTGCTGGCCGGGCACGCCGAGCCCGAACCGCTCACCGACGGCGAGGCCGTCCGGATCGCCACCGGTGCCCGCATCCCCCTGGACACCACCGCCGTCATCCGCAGCGAGCACGGCCGCACGGACACCCAGGGCCGCCTGCACGCGACCCGCGAGGTGGGCCACGGCCAGGACATCCGCCCACGCGGCCAGGAATGCCGTACCGGCGACCAACTCCTCCCCGTCGGCACCCTGGTCACCCCGGCCGTGCTCGGGCTCGCCGCGGCGGCCGGATACGACACCGTCACCGCGGTCCCCCGCCCCCGCGCCGAAGTCCTGATCCTCGGCGACGAGTTGCTGACGGAAGGGCTGCCGCACGACGGGCTGATCCGGGACGCGCTCGGCCCGATGCTGCCCCCCTGGCTGCGAGGGCTTGGCGCCGAGGTCATCGCGGTGCGCCGGATCGGCGACGACGCGAAGGCCCTGCGCAAGGCCATCACCTCCTCCGACGCCGACCTGATCGTCACCACCGGCGGCACCGCCTCCGGCCCCGTCGACCACGTCCACCCCACTCTGAGCCGTATCGGCGCGGAGCTGCTGGTCAACGGCGTCGAGGTGCGCCCCGGCCACCCCATGCTGCTGGCCCGTATCAAGGACGACCAGCACCTAGTCGGCCTGCCCGGCAACCCCCTCGCGGCCGTCTCCGGCCTGCTCACGCTCGCCGAACCGCTGCTGCGCACCCTCGCCGCCCGTCCCGCCCCCGAGCCGCTGGCGTTGCCGCTCCAGGACGCGGCGCACGGGCATCCGTACGACACCCGGCTCATCCCCGTGGCGCTGCGCGTCGACAGTGCTGTTCCGCTGCACTACAACGGCCCGGCGATGCTGCGGGGCATCGCGGCGGCCGACGCGCTGGCCGTCGTACCACCGGGCGGTGCCCGACCGGGGCAGGAGGTGGAACTGCTCGATCTGCCCTGGGCGTTCGCCGGTATCGAGGTGTGTTTCACGTGAAACAACCGGGCCATGACGTGATCGCCCGCGAGGCGGGTGAACATCTGACAACCCATCGGGTGAGGCTTCCGCGGAAGGTGGTGACGCACCCCTTTCGGCAGGTCGCCAAGCGGCTGGCGTTGGCCCTGCTGGTCCTGGTGGTGACCGCGCTGCTCGTCTATGCCGACCGCGGGGGCTACAACGACAACTCCGACGGTTCCGTCGACTTTCTCGACGCCTGGTACTACGCGACCGTCACCCTCTCCACCACCGGATACGGCGACATCACCCCGGTCAGCGATGCCGCCCGGCTCACCAATATCTTCGTCGTCACGCCACTGCGCGTGATGTTCCTGATCATCCTGGTCGGCACCACCCTCGAGGTCCTCACCGAACGGACCCGGGACGAATGGCGCCTGGCCCGCTGGAGGTCCACCTTGCGTGATCACACTGTTGTCGTCGGATTCGGGACGAAGGGGCGCTCGGCGATCCAGACCGTGTGCGCGTCGGGGGTCAAGGCGGAGCAGGTTGTTGTGGTCGACCCCAGCTCCAAGGCGATCGACGCCGCGACGGCCGAGGGGTATGCGGGGATCGTGGGCGACGCGACACGCAGCGATGTGCTGAAGCGGGCTGAGGTGCACAAGGCGCGGAAGGTCATCATCGCGACGCAGCGCGATGACACGGCCGTCCTGGTCACGTTGACGGCCCGGCAGCTCAACCGCGCTGCCAAGATCGTGGCCGCGGTGCGGGAGGAGGAGAACGCACCGCTGCTGAAGCAGTCCGGCGCCGACGCGGTCATCACCAGCGCCAGCGCGGCCGGCCGGCTGCTCGGCCTCTCGGTACTCAGCCCCGCCGCCGGCATGGTGATGGAGGACCTCATCCAGCAGGGCAGCGGGCTCGACATCATCGAACGGCCCGTCATAAAGGCCGAGGTGGGCAAGAGCCCACGGCAGACGGAGGACTTGGTGGTGAGTGTCGTACGCGGGCATCGGGTGCTCGGATACGACGATCCCGCCATCGGGACGCTGGAGCTGACGGACCGGCTGATCACCATTGTGCGGGCGACGCCGGGTACGCATGTCGCACCCGACGTCCGCCCGCTGCCGCAGGACTGAATCGCCGTCCGAAACGGCTCACTTGCGGTTGTACAGCCGCATCGTGATCGGCCCGAAGACCAGCACGAACAGGCCCGCCCAGCCCAGCGACCAGGCGACCTCGTCGGTCGGCCAGTCGCCTGCCATCAGTCCGCGCACCGCCGACGAAAGGTGGGTGATGGGGCTGTTGTTGACGAAGGCCTGGAGCCAGCCCGGCATGGTGCTCGGGTCGACGAAGACATTGGACAGGAACGTCAGCGGGAAGATCACCATCATGCTGACGCCCATCACCGACTTCTCGGAGCGCAGCATCAGCCCGAACATCGTCCAGACCCACGAGAACGCGAACGAGAAGGCGACGAGCAGGGCGATCCCGGCGAGTACGCCGCCGACCCCGCCGTCCGGGCGGTAGCCGATGATGATGCCGACGGTGAGCATCACGATGGACGCGATGGTGTACCGCAGGGCGTCGCCGAGCAGATAGCCGACCATCACCGACGGCCGCCAGATGGGCAGCGAGCGGAAGCGGTCGAAGACACCCTTCTCGATGTCCGTGTTCACCGAGACGCCCGTGTACATCGTGATCATCACGACCGACATCACCAGGATGCCGGGCAGCAGGAACTGGATGTACTCCTTCGGGGACCCTGCCAGGGCGCCCCCGAACAGGTACGTGTACATCAGCACCATCATGATCGGGAACGCGGTGACGTCGAAGAGCTGCTCGGGAACGTGCTTGATCTTGAGGATCGCCCGCCAGCCGAAGGTGAGGGAGGCCGACAGGGCGCTGGGCCTCGGCGGCCGTTCGCCGGCGACGAGCAGCGCGGCCAGCGATTCGGCGCTGACGGGGGCGAGTTCCTTGGTCTCGGGGGTGGTCGCGGTGCTCATGCTGACACCTTGTCCTTCGGCTCGTGGGTGTCGTGTCCGGTGAGGGCGAGGAAGACCTCGTCCAGGCTGGGCTGGCCCAGCGAGAAGTTGTCGACGATGACGCCGCCGCGGGCGAGCTCGGCGAGTGCCCGGGCCGCCTGCTCGGCGGCGCCCTGTCCGTTGGCCGCGCCGCCGCCCACGCGCGCGGTCAGCGCCACCGGATCGGGCTCCAGCTGCACGTCCGCGTCCAGGGCCAGCCGCAGCACCTGCTCGGCCTGCGGGCGCTGTGCCGCGTCACGCAGACGCAGATGGACGGACCCGGCGCCGACGGACGCCTTCAGCTCGCCCTTGGTGCCCTCCGCGATCACCTTGCCCTTGTCGATCACGGCGATCCGGGACGCCAGCTGGTCGGCCTCGTCCAGATACTGCGTGGTCAGCAGCACGGTCGTGCCCTGGGAGACCACCGCGCGGATGATGTCCCAGACCTGGTTGCGGCTGCGCGGGTCGAGCCCGGTCGTCGGCTCGTCGAGGAACAGCAGCTCGGGGGTGTTCAGGATGGACGCGGCGATGTCGATACGGCGCCGCATGCCGCCCGAGTAGTTCTTGACCTGCTTTCCGGCCGCGTCCGTCAGCCCGAAGGCCTCCAGAAGCTGCGCGGCACGGTCCCGGGCGGCCTTCTTGTGGTGCCCGAGAAGACGGCCGAGCAGAACCAGGTTCTCGGTTCCGGTGAGGTCCTCGTCCACGGACGCGTACTGACCGGTGAGGCTGACCCGGCCGCGCACCTCGTCGGCCTCGCGCACGACATCGTGCCCGAAGACATGGGCCTGGCCGCCGTCGGGCCGCAGGAGGGTGGCGAGCATCTTCACAGTGGTGGTTTTGCCGGCGCCGTTCGGACCGAGGACGCCGTAGACCGTGCCGGCCGGGACGGCGAGGTCGACGCCGTCCACGGCCCTGGTCTCGCCGAACGTCTTCACCAGGCCCGCGGTCTCGATGGCCAGGCCTGAGCTCTGCTGGCTCATGGTGGTTTCCTTCCGCGTTCGTGGGCTACGCATGGGGAGACCTTTACCGTCCCTCAAACTCATCGGTGCCGCACAGGGATTTCCCGGCGGACCGGTCGAAGGACCGAAGCGGACCGGTCCAGCGACGTAGGCGCACCGGTCCGGGGGCGTAGCGGCAGAGGGCCGGAGCCCGGGGAAGAGAGGGAGAGGGGAGTAGCGTCCTGCCCATGTACGCGATCACGATTCCCGAACCTGGTGGGCCCGAGGCGCTGGTGTGGCACGAGGTCCCCGATCCGGTGCCCGGCGAGGGCGAAGTGCTGGTCGAGGTGGCGGCCGGCGCGGTCAACCGGGCCGACATCCTGCAGCGCCAGGGCTTCTACAACCCGCCGCCCGGCGCCTCCCCCTACCCCGGCCTCGAATGCTCCGGGCGGATCACCGCGGTCGGCCCCGGTGTCTCCGGCTGGGCGGTCGGCGACGAGGTGTGCGCGCTGCTCGCGGGCGGCGGCTACGCCGAGAAGGTCGCCGTCCCGGCCGGTCAGCTGCTGCCCGTGCCGCGGGGCCTCGACCTGGTGCAGGCCGCCGCACTGCCCGAGGTGACCGCGACGGTCTGGTCGAACGTCTTCATGATCGCCCACCTGCGTCCCGGCGAGACCCTCCTCGTGCACGGCGGCTCCAGCGGTATCGGCACCATGGCGATCCAGCTCGCCAAGGCCGTCGGCGCCAAGGTCGCCGTCACCGCGGGCACCGAGGAGAAGCTGCGGCGCTGTGCCGATCTGGGCGCGGACATCCTGGTCAACTACCGCGAGCAGGACTTCGTCGAGGAGGTCAAGAAGGCCACCGACGGCGCGGGCGCGGACGTCATCCTCGACAACATGGGCGCCAAGTATCTCGACCGCAACGTCCAGGCCCTCGCTGTCAACGGCCGGCTCGCGATCATCGGCATGCAGGGCGGGATCAAGGGCGAGCTGAACATCGCCGCACTGCTGGGCAAGCGCGCCGCGATCAGCGCGACCTCGCTGCGCGCCCGCCCGCTCGGCGAGAAGGCGGCGATCGTCGCGGCCGTACGCGAACACGTCTGGCCCCTGCTCGACGCCGGCCACGTCCGTCCGGTCGTCGACCGCGAGATCCCGATGAGCGACGCGGCCGCCGCCCACCGCGTGGTCGAGGAGAGCGGCCACGTCGGCAAGGTGCTGCTCGTAGTGCCGTAGCACCGGTGCGCCGGACAGACTCAGCTTCGCCGCAGCCGCAGCACCGGTGTGCCGGACAGGCTCAGCCCCGCCGCAGCCGCAGCCCGAGAAACGCGAGCCCCAGCCCGAGCCCGATCAGGACCAGTCCGCTGCCCAGCGGCATGATCCGCAGCACGGGTTCGGCGGGGCTCTCCGCCTCGGCGGCCTGCTCCACCGGCTGCGGCGGCGTGGTGGATTCCCGGGGCTGCCGAGGCGGCAGGGTCGCCCGAGGCACCTCCTCCACCGGCTCGGCCACACCCTGCCGCCCCGGCCGCTCCCGCCCCTCCCCGGCCCGGCTTCCGGCCCGGGACGGCTGATCGGAAGGGGAGGGCGAGGCGGAGGCGCCGACCTGGATGTCGTACGACGAGACAGCCCCGTACGACAGGACGGCCGCGGACGTAACACCTCCGAACGGCAGCAGAACCAGCCCCGCCACCAGCCCCGGAAGCACCCGCCACCACGGAATCACGGAACAAGCCTCACATCTCCGCACTGTTCCGGCACTCCGGGTACCGCCGACGGGTCGAAAGCGCGCATATCGAGATCAGGCGCACTGGAAAACGGTGGATCAGCTGTCACCGGGGGCACCTCAGTGGTGAGGTGTACGGGTGCGAGAGAATGGCGGCATGGAGATGCCGAGGAACGAACGGTCGCCCGAGAACCCGCAGATCCTGGTCGTGGGCCAGGACGGCATGGCGCTCGGTGGCGGCAACGGGGACGAGGACTCCCGCGAGATCCCGGTGACCGAGATGGTCGAGCAGCCGGCGAAGGTCATGCGGATCGGCAGCATGATCAAGCAGCTGCTGGAGGAGGTGCGCGCCGCACCTCTCGACGAGGCCAGCCGGGTCCGGCTCAAGGAGATCCACGCGAGCTCGGTGAAGGAGCTGGAGGACGGCCTGGCGCCCGAGCTGGTCGAGGAGCTGGAGCGGCTTTCCCTGCCGTTCACGGACGAGGCGACCCCCTCCGACGCGGAACTGCGGATCGCGCAGGCCCAGTTGGTCGGCTGGCTGGAGGGCCTCTTCCACGGGATCCAGACCACGCTCTTCGCCCAGCAGATGGCCGCACGCGCCCAGCTGGAGCAGATGCGCCGCGCCCTCCCACCGGGCGTCGGCGGCCATGAGCCGGGCGAGGAGGGCCAGCCAGGCGGCCGTTCGGGAGGACCGTACCTGTAACCAACCCACCTGCCCACGATCAGCGAAGGGCCCGGCAGCCTGTGCTGCCGGGCCCTTCGCTGCGTCGTTCAGGGAGATGCGGAACGGCCGCGCAGGCGTCAGAAGAGGGGGTTGAACTTCCCGCCGGAGTAGCAGTTGTGCCACGTCACTCCGGGTTGCCGGTCGAGACCTCGAACGTGAACGTCGGCGGGTTCTCCGGGTCGAAGTCCGTACGGGCCTCGGGCGTCTGCCGCATGATCGTGCCCTGGCCGTACGTGTTCTCGTTGATGTCGACCTTCTTGTACTTCCAGTCGGCCGCGTCGAGGCAGGCGACGACCGACGGCCAGTACTTGAACGTCAGGTTCGGCATCTGCACCTGATCGGGGTCCCGGTACGACTCCCGCGGCTCGGTGCACTCGGTCGTCTCGACGGTCTTGGTGCTGTCGCCTTCCCGGTACCCGGCGGCCTTCGTCGCCGATTCCGAGGCCGACGAGCCGCCGCTGCCGCCCGCGTCGTCGTCGGTGCCGCCGTTGTTCAGCGTCAGGGCCACGATCAGGCCGACCACCGCGACGACGGACACGACGGCCGAGCCGATGATGACCGACCGGTTGTTCCTGCCGCCGCCCGAAGTGGTCTGCGGCTGGGGCGACATGGTGTACGGCGGCGGGGTCGAGTGGCCCGGCTGCGGGGAGTACGCCGCCTGCTGGGGCGTCGGGTAGCCGGACTGCTGGGGGTAGCCGTACGCCGGTGACGGCATCGACGGCGGCGGGGTGCCGTACGGGTTCGGGGTCTGGGGCTGCTGGTACGGCGTCTGGACGGGGGCCGACGGCGGGGGCGTCTGGCCGACCGGCGGGAACACCGAGGCGCCGACGCCCTGGCCGCTCTGCGTCTGCGCGCCCGGCACGATGTTCGGCGGGGCCGGCTGGAGGGACGCGGCCACCCGCAGGCACTCGTCGCGCATGGACTCGGCGCTGGGGAAGCGCTCGTTCGGGTTCTTCTTCAGCGCGCGGGCGACCAGCGCGTCCACGGCCGGAGGCAGGGCGCGGTTGATCGAGGACGGAGCCACCGGCTCCTCCTGCACATGCGCGTACGCGATGGCCAGCGGCGAGTCCGCGTCGAACGGGAGCCGTCCGGTGACCAGTTGGAACAGCATGATGCCGACCGAGTACAGATCGGAGCGGGCGTCCACGGACCGGCCCAGCGCCTGCTCCGGCGAGAGGTACTGCGGGGTGCCGACGACCATGCCGGTCTGTGTCATCGACGTCACACCGGACTGCATGGCGCGCGCGATGCCGAAGTCCATGACCTTGACGACACCGCGCTTGTTCATCATCACGTTGCCCGGCTTGATGTCGCGGTGGACCAGCCCCATCTCATGGCTGATCTCCAGCGCCGCCAGCACATCCGCGGTGATCTTCAGCGCCTTGTCGGCGGGCACCGCGCCGAACTGCCGGACGTCCTCGTCGAACACCGAGCTGAGCGGGCGGCCCTCGATGTACTCCATGACGATGTACGGCGTCGTCACGCCGTCGACATCGTCCTCGCCGGTGTCGAAGACCGAGACGATATTGGTGTGCGTGAGCTTCGCCACGGCCTGGGCCTCGCGGCGGAAGCGCTCCCGGAACGCCTGCTCGCGGCCCAGCTCGGTGTGGAGCGTCTTGACCGCGACCTGCCGGTCGAGCACGGAGTCGTACGCGAGGTGCACCGACGCCATGCCGCCCGTGCCGAGCAAGTCGCGCAGCTGATAGCGGCCACCGGCCAGCGCCCGCCCCGCGTACCGGCCCTGTGCGCCGTCCTGGCTCATGTTCTGCGTCCCCCATCGGCGCCGGCGGCCGGAAGTCAGTGATCCAATGTCCTGTTCCCGGCCCAAGTCTGCCCCGCGGCACTGACAGGTCAAGCGCGGTGCCCGTTCCGTGACCGTACGCGAAAGAAGCGTCGCGGAAGCGTTACAGCGGCCGTACTGCCGGTACACAGAATTTGCACGACACCGTGGAGTACGGGTTTGATGGCCGGTCCGTCTCGTGCCGGTCCGGGAGCCCGTACCGGACCGGAGGCTTGCGTGGAGGCTGTAGCGTGGCCGACGGAGACCGTAACAACACCGCGCGCACCGCGGGCAGAAACGACGGCGAGGACTGATGGCACAGCAGCAGCGCGCTCAGGGCCCGTCCGACCCCGAGGCGACTGGCGGCGGTATGTCAGATGCGCCGGAGATGTGGGGTAATGGCGGGCTGGTCGGCGATGGCCGGTATCGGCTCACCCACAGACTCGGCCGAGGCGGTATGGCCGAGGTCTTCGCGGCCGAGGACGTGCGCCTGGGCCGCACGGTGGCGGTGAAGCTGCTGCGCTCCGATCTCGCCGAGGACCCGGTCTCCAAGGCCCGTTTCACACGCGAGGCCCAGTCGGTGGCCGGGCTCAACCACCACGCGATCGTCGCCGTGTACGACTCCGGCGAGGACTTCGTGGGCGGCCAGTCGGTGCCGTACATCGTGATGGAGATCGTCGAGGGCCGCACCATCCGCGACCTCCTCATCAACGCCGAGGCGCCCGGGCCCGAGCAGGCCCTGATCATCGTCTCCGGCGTCCTGGAGGCGCTCGCCTACTCGCACCAGCACGGCATCGTCCACCGTGACATCAAGCCCGCGAACGTCATCATCACGCACAACGGCGCCGTGAAGGTGATGGACTTCGGCATCGCCCGCGCGCTGCACGGCGCGTCCACGACGATGACGCAGACCGGCATGGTCATGGGCACGCCGCAGTACCTCTCACCTGAGCAGGCGCTCGGCAAGGCCGTCGACCACCGCTCCGACCTGTACGCAGTGGGCTGCCTGCTCTACGAACTCCTCGCGCTGCGGCCTCCGTTCACCGGCGAGACACCGCTGTCGGTGGTCTACCAGCACGTCCAGGACATCCCGACGCCGCCGTCCGAGGCCTCCGACGCCTGCCCGCCGGAGCTCGACGGCCTTGTCATGCGCTCGCTGGCCAAGGAGCCGGACGACCGGTTCCAGACGGCCGAGGAGATGCGCGGGCTCGTCCAGTACGGCCTGCAGATGCTGTACGACCAGGGCGGCCACACCGGCACCTGGAACACCGGCCCGGTCACCGCGCACGACGGTCGGCAGACCCCGGCCGGCGGCTTCGCCGGCACCACCGTGATGCAGCATCACAGTGACGGCTCCAGCACCTCGCAGATCCCGCAGCAGATCCTGCCGTCCGGATACGGCGGCGGGGACGACGGCGGTTTCGAGGGGAACGGCAACAGGGGCAGCGGTCGCGGCAAGCTGTGGATCCTCGCCGTCCTCGCGGTGATCGCCATCGCCGCGGGCGTCGCGCTGGCGCTCAACAGCGGTGACGGGAGTGGCGGCGGCGGTGGCACCAAGCAGTCGCCGACGACCTCGCAGACCACCGAGGACCAGAAGACCAGCGAGTCGCCGAGCGACGAGGCGAGCAACGAGCCGACCGACACGGAGACGGACAGCGACTCGGACACGAGCGGCGGTTCGAACTACACGCCGTCGTACGAGCCGTCCTACACGCCGTCCCAGACGGCTTCTTCGGAGCCGTCCTACACGCCGTCCGACGAGCCGACCGCGTCCGGGGAGCCGACGCCGTCCTTCACGCCGTCCGAAGAGCCGACCCCGTCGGGGGGGCCGACGGGCACCGACGGCGGTGACACCACGGGCGCCGAGGGCTGACCCGGCACGCCGGAAGACAGCGTTCACGCGCGCGTACGGCCCGGAAACGGGCTGCACGCGCGCGTGCTGCTTTTTGCGGCGGAGGCCAGGACGTCAGCCGCTGAACGCCTCGCACACCGCGTCGTACTCCCGTGTCCACCACACGGCGAGGGCCGAGGCGGCCGGGAACTGGGGATCCGCGCGCGTGTCGCCCCGCTCGTAGTGCCAGCGCAACATCCAGAAGTCGTTGAGACGCTCCCACCACACGCGGTGCACGGCCGCCGCGAGCTGGGAGGGCGTGGCGCCGGCGGTGCGCCGGTACGCGCGCGCGTACGCCCGCACCTTGGGCAGGTCGAGGGTGCCGACGGGACGGACGAAGAAGATCGCGGCGGCTCGTACGGCCTCCTCCGCGCGGGGCTGTACGCCGAGCCGGTCCCAGTCGACGATCGCGGCGGGCGCGTCCCCCTGGTAGAGCAGGTTGAACGGGTGGAAGTCGCCGTGCACCCAGCCGACACAGCCTCCGCGCGGCGGGCGCCGGTCCGCGTGCCGCTCCAGGAGCACGCGCCGCTCCCGCAACCGGTGCCGGGCCAGTTCGTCGAAGGAGTCGGCGGGGCGGTGGCGGCGTACGCGGGCGAGCAGGTCGTCGATGAGGGCGAAGGTGTCGGTCGGGTTGGCGCTGCGGGGAGGCTCCGTACGTCCCCGCCTCCGCACCGGCATCACGCGCTCCAAGCCGGCGTGCACCACCCCTAACAGCGCCCCCAGCCGTCCGCACTGCTCCGCGCTGAGCTGGCCGCCGTGCCGGTGCCGGCCCTCGACCCACGGGTGCAGGGCGTAGGCGTGGCCGCCGACCACCGCCACTGTCCGCCCGTCGCGCGCGGCCACGGGCGGTGCCACCGGGACGCCGAGGTCGGCGAGGCGCTGGGTGGCGCGGTGCCGGCGTTCGAGCGCCGTCGGGTCGGCGGTCTCGGGGTCGAAGTGGTGCTTGAGGAAGTAGCGGCCGCGGGTCGTGCGCAGCCGGTAGCCGCGGTTGAGGAGCCCCTCGTCGACGGGTTCGCAGGCGACGGCGGAACCGGCGGCGTACTGGCGGAGCAGGGCGCCCAGCGGGGGCGCGTGGGGCACGAGGGGTGGTACACAGGGGCGCGGCACGCGCCAGATGCTAGGGCACCGGCCGAGCCCATGAGCTGGGCATTGTCACAGCACGTCGTCAGTGGTCGCTTTAGGTCACAGGACGTCCTCGAAGTGGCGTTCCGGGCTCCGCCTAATCCGCGCCACATACACGGCGGAACACAAACCCTTCCGGTGACCTGGGTCGGCGGGATAACGTGCCGTTGCTCCGGCCTCCTGCAAGGCTGTGACCAGTACCCCTTCGGGCTCTTCCCGATTTACTTGGAAATCCAAGCAAAATCGCAGGTCAAATGGGGTTTCCCAGAAATGTGGAGCACTGGGTAACGTGATGCTTGCAGGGCGCTCGCCGGGGCACCTGTCACGCCTGTTCCGGCCGAGTGGCACCCACCCCGTGCACGGGTGTCGGACCAGGTGAGCCGCACTGGTCAACCCGGCAACCCCGGGGGCCGGACCGACGGAGGAGCACACGTGACCGTGGAGAGCACTGCCGCGCGCAAGCCGCGACGCAGCGCCGGGACCAAGAAGTCCCCGAGCACCAAGCCCGAGCAGGTTCAACTGCTGACGCCCGAGGGCAAGCGCGTCAAGAACGCCCAGTACGACCCGTACGTCGCCGATGTCACCCCCGAAGACCTGCGCGGCCTGTACCGCGACATGGTGCTCACCCGCCGCTTCGACGCCGAGGCCACCTCCCTGCAGCGCCAGGGCGAGCTGGGCCTGTGGGCCTCGCTGCTCGGCCAGGAGGCCGCCCAGATCGGCTCCGGCCGGGCCACCCGCGAGGACGACTACGTCTTCCCGACCTACCGTGAGCACGGCGTCGCCTGGTGCCGCGGCGTCGACCCGGCCAACTTGCTCGGCATGTTCCGCGGCGTGAACAACGGCGGCTGGGACCCCAACAGCAACAACTTCCAGCTCTACACGATCGTCATCGGCTCGCAGACGCTGCACGCGACCGGCTACGCGATGGGCGTGGCCAAGGACGGCGCCGACAGCGCGGTCATCGCCTACTTCGGCGACGGCGCCAGCAGCCAGGGCGACGTGGCCGAGTCCTTCACCTTCTCCGCGGTCTACAACGCCCCGGTGGTCTTCTTCTGCCAGAACAACCAGTGGGCGATCTCCGAGCCGACCGAGAAGCAGACCCGCGTGCCGCTCTACCAGCGCGCACAGGGCTACGGCTTCCCGGGCGTCCGCGTCGACGGCAACGACGTACTGGCGTGTCTGGCCGTGACGAAGTGGGCGCTGGAGCGGGCCCGCAGCGGTGAGGGACCGACGCTCGTCGAGGCGTACACGTACCGCATGGGCGCCCACACCACCTCCGACGACCCGACCCGCTACCGGGGCGACGACGAGCGGCTGTCCTGGGAGGCGAAGGACCCGATCGCCCGTCTCCGCGCCTATCTCGAGGCCTCAAACCACGCGGACGAGGGATTCTTCGCGGAACTTGAAGCGGAGAGCGAAGCGTTGGGCAGGCGAGTGCGTGAGGCGGTCCGTGCCATGCCGGACCCGGACCACTTCGCCATCTTCGAGAACGTGTACGCGGACGGGCATGCGCTCGTCGACGAGGAGCGAGCCCAGTTCGCCGCCTACCAGGCGTCGTTCGCTGACGGAGAGGGGGCCTGATCATGGCAGCGGAAGCTGTGACGTCAAAAAACATGGCTTTGGCCAAGGCGATCAACGAGTCGCTGCGGCGCGCTCTGGAGTCCGACCCCAAGGTCCTGATCATGGGCGAGGACGTCGGCAAGCTCGGCGGAGTCTTCCGGGTGACGGACGGCCTGCAGAAGGACTTCGGCGAGAGCCGGGTCATCGACACCCCGCTCGCCGAGTCCGGCATCGTCGGCACGGCGATCGGCCTGGCCCTGCGCGGCTACCGTCCGGTTGTGGAGATCCAGTTCGACGGCTTCGTCTTCCCGGCGTACGACCAGATCGTCACCCAGCTCGCCAAGATGCACGCGCGCGCGTTGGGCAAGGTCAAGCTCCCGGTCGTCATCCGCATCCCGTACGGCGGCGGGATCGGCGCGGTGGAACACCACTCGGAGTCCCCGGAGGCCCTGTTCGCGCACGTGGCGGGCCTGAAGATCGTCAGCCCGTCGAACGCCTCGGACGCGTTCTGGATGATGCAGCAGGCCATCCAGAGCGACGACCCGGTGATCTTCTTCGAGCCCAAGCGGCGGTACTGGGACAAGGCCGAGGTCAACACCGAGGCGATCCCCGGCCCGCTGCACAAGGCGCGCGTGGTGCGCGAGGGCACCGACCTGACGCTTGCCGCGTACGGCCCGATGGTGAAGCTCTGCCAGGAGGTCGCCGACGCGGCCGCCGAGGAGGGCAAGAACCTCGAGATCCTCGACCTGCGCTCGGTGTCTCCGCTCGACTTCGACTCCATCCAGACGTCGGTCGAGAAGACCCGCCGCCTGGTCGTCGTCCACGAGGCACCGGTGTTCTTCGGCTCGGGCGCCGAGATCGCCGCCCGGATCACGGAGCGCTGCTTCTACCACCTGGAAGCCCCGGTGCTCAGGGTCGGCGGCTACCACGCCCCGTATCCGCCGGCCCGCCTGGAGGAGGAGTACCTGCCGGGCCTGGACCGGGTGCTCGACGCCGTCGACCGCGCCCTGGCGTACTGAGGAGAGGGTCGTGACGACGATGACTGAAGCGTCCGTACGCGAGTTCAAGATGCCCGACGTGGGCGAGGGGCTCACCGAGGCCGAGATCCTCAAGTGGTACGTGCGACCCGGCGACACCGTGACGGACGGCCAGGTGGTCTGCGAGGTCGAGACGGCCAAGGCCGCGGTCGAGCTCCCCATCCCCTACGACGGCGTGGTCCGCGAACTCCACTTCCCCGAGGGCACCACGGTGGACGTGGGCACGTCGATCATCGCGGTGGACGTGGCAGGCGGGGCAGCACCCTCGGAGGCGGCGCCGGTCGCGCCACCACCCGCGGAAGAACCCAAGCCGCAGAGCACGGGCTCGGGCCGCACGCCGGTACTGGTGGGCTACGGAGTCGCCACGTCCTCGACCAAGCGCCGCCCCCGCAAGGGCCCGGAGGTCCCGGTCCAGGCGGCGTCGGCGGCGATCCAGACAGAGCTGAACGGACACGGGGCAGCGGCCCCGCCGCCTGCGGCTCCCGCCCCCGCGGCTCCTGCCCCTGTGGCGCCCTCCTCCGCGGCCCCTCAGGACCGTCCACTGGCGAAGCCGCCGGTGCGCAAGCTGGCGAAGGACCTGGGCGTGGACCTGGCCACGGTCACCCCCTCCGGACCGGACGGCATCATCACGCGCGAGGACGTCCACGCGGCGGTGGCACCACCGAAGGCCCCTGAGCCGGCGTCGACGGCACCCCCGGCCCAGATCCCGATGCCGACATACGACACGTCCCGCGAGACCCGCATCCCCGTCAAGGGCGTCCGCAAGGCGACGGCGGCGGCGATGGTCGCCTCGGCGTTCACGGCGCCGCATGTCACGGAGTTCGTCACGGTCGACGTGACCCGCACGATCAAGCTGGTCGAGGAGCTCAAGCAGGACAAGGAGATGGAGGGCCTGCGGGTCAACCCGCTCCTCCTGATCGCCAAGGCCCTGCTGGTCGCGATCAAGCGTCACCCGGAAGTGAACGCGTCCTGGGACGAGGCGGCCCAGGAGATCGTCCAGAAGCACTACGTCAACCTGGGCATCGCCGCGGCCACCCCCCGCGGCCTGATCGTCCCGAACATCAAGGACGCGCAGGACAAGACGCTGCCCCAACTGGCCGAGGCACTGGGCGAGTTGGTGTCGACGGCGCGGGAAGGCAGGACCTCCCCCGCCGCGATGCAGGGCGGCACAGCGACCATCACCAATGTCGGCGTCTTCGGCGTCGACACCGGCACGCCGATCCTCAACCCCGGAGAGTCCGCGATCCTCGCCGTCGGCGCGATCAAACTCCAGCCGTGGGTCCACAAGGGCAAGGTCAAGCCCCGCCAGGTGACGACACTGGCACTGTCCTTCGACCACCGGCTGGTGGACGGGGAGTTGGGCTCGAGGGTGCTGGCGGATGTGGCGGCGATTCTGGAACAGCCGAAGAGGTTGATCACCTGGGCGTGAGCCGCGTGGGCCGGCCCTCGGCGGCAATGACAGAGCGCCCTGCCTCGATCGAGGCAGGGCGCTCTGTCACCTGTCGTTGCGCTCAGTCCGACCGGTGGAGCGAGTTGGCGTAGGCGTCCAGCCGGCCGTCAGGCGTCGAAGCGGCGGCGGGCGGCCTCGATGTGACCGAAGTACTGGTGGGTCCAGCCGCACATTCCATCGACGGTTGCGCGCAGAGCCTGACCCGGCTCGGTGAGGGTGTATTCGACCCGCGGTGGGACGGTGGGGTGCACCGTGCGCTCGACGAGGCCGTTGCGCTCCAGCATGCGCAGGTTCTGGGTGAGCATCTTGTGGCTGATGCCCTCGACCTCGTTCCGCAGCTCGCTGAAGCGCAGGGTGCGATCACCGAGACTCTCGACGATGAGGAACGCCCACTTGTTGGCGACGTCGGAGAAGATCTCCCGTGCCAAGGAGTCCGCCCGCGCCAGGTCCGCATCCTCGGGCGAGCCTGTGAGCTGCTTGGTCACCATAAGGTTCTCCAGTCACTGAAAAGTGCGTTCTTCCATGTCAGCAACCACTCTCCTATGGTTCCTGAGTAACCACAAGAGACCGAGGAGACAGGCAGCATGGCCATCACCTTTGTGAATCCCGACGGATTGCCCAAGATCGACGTCTACCGGCAGGTGTCGATCGCATCCGGGTCGAGGCTGGTCTTTATCGCCGGGCAGGTCGCCTGGGACGCCGAGGGAGTCACGATCGGCGAAGGCGACCTCGCCGCCCAGGTCGAGCAGAGCTATCTCAACGTCGGCACCGCCCTGGCCGAGGTCGGTGGCTCCTTCGACGACGTGGCGAAGCTGACCTTCTACGTCGTCGACTGGACCCCCGACAAGATGCCCCCGCTCCTGGAAGGGATCTCCCGGGCAGCCGCGAAGCTGGGAGTCACCCCGGTCCCGCCGGCCACGCTGATAGGCGTAGCGGCACTGGACGTCCCCGACCACCTGGTCGAGATCGAAGCCACCGCGGTCCTCGACTGAACAGGTGCCCTTGAGGGGACAGCTGTCGCTGAACGGCGAAGGGGCCCGCCCGTCCGCTCGGGACGTCGTGGCGGGCCCCTTCTCCAACAGTGCTCTGAGGTGCCGGTGTCAGCTGATGCGTGCGTAGCCGTAGTTGATGAGCTTCTTCACGTCCGTCGTGCGGTTGGCCGCCGAGGAAGCGGTGAGGACGGCGCCGACGACCGTCTCGCCGTTCTTCGTCGCGCTGAAGACGAGGCAGTACTTGGCCTCGGTGCCGGAGCCGGTCTTGATGCCGAGCGTGCCGTTCCAGCCGAGCAGGGTGTTGGTGTTCTTCCACGCTGCCATCGTGCGGGTGGAGCCGGTCTTGGTGATCGTCTTCGCCGTGTACGACTTCGACTTCACGACGCCCCGGAACATGGACGTCTTCATCGCACTGCGGGCGAGCTTCGTCAGGTCCTTCGGCGTCGAGTAGTTCGAGCCGCGGCTTATGCCGTCGAACGAGTCGAAGTGCGTGTTCGCCATGCCCAGGCTCCTGGCCATGGAGTTCATCTTGCCGATGAAGTTCTTGGTGCGGGCCGAGACCGTCGAGCCGGAACCGAACTTGTCGGCGAGAGCCATCGCGGCGTCGCAGCCGGACGGCAGCATCATCCCGAACAGCAGCTGACGGACCGTGACCTTGTCACCGACGATCAGCCGGGCCGACGAGGCGCCGTTGGCGACGATGTAGTCGCTGTACGCCTTCTTGATCGTGACCTTGGTGTTCAGGTTCAGATTCGCCTGCGAGAGCACGACCTTCGCGGTCATGATCTTCGTGGTCGAGGCGGTGAGCCGCTTGGTGTCGGGCGACTTGGAGAAGAGCGTCGCGCCGTTGGCACCGTTCATCAGGAATCCGCCCTTGGCGGTGATGGTGGGCGCCGTCGCGGCCTGCGCCGGCGCCGCGGTGAGGGCTCCGGTGGCGAGCATCGCGCCCGCCGTGACGGCGACGGCGGCGGCTCTGCGGACACGGATGCCCTTGGTGGCAGTTATCAACTGATATACCCCGAATACGTCGAATGCCCCTGAGATGCGGCCGAGTTGAATGGCAAAACAGGCAGGCCGCATACGTGGGACATGTAACCAGCAGAGATGGTTGCGCGGTGCGTGGGGCAGATTTCGGCGCGTCCGCATGCTGGAACGATCAGCGGCATGCGTACGTGTTGTATCTAAGCTGTGGGCATGCCCTCAGCCCCGCCCGCACCCGTCAAGCAACCACCTGCCGCCGACCGCGTCTACGCCCACGTCAAGCAGGGCGTCCTGGAACGGCGTTACGAGGGCGGCATCCTCCTCACCGAGGGCGAACTCGCCGAGGCTGTAGGGGTTTCCCGCACTCCGGTGCGCGAGGCGCTGCTCCGTCTGGAGGTCGAGGGGCTGATCAAGCTCTACCCGAAGAAGGGCGCGCTGGTCCTGCCCGTCTCCGCGCAGGAGATCGCGGACGTGGTGGAGACCCGGCTGCTGGTCGAGGAGCACGCCGCGCGGAAGGCCGTACCGGCGAGTCCGCGGTTGATCACCCGGCTGGAGGAACTGCTCGCCGAGCAGAAGGCGCACGCTGCCGCCGGCGACCTCGCCGCTGCCGCCGTCACCGACCGCTGCTTCCACGCCGAGATCGTCCGCAGCGGCGGCAACGCGATCCTCTCCCGGCTCTACGACCAACTCCGCGACCGGCAACTGCGCATGGGCGTCGCCGTGATGCACTCCCACCCCGACCGGATCGCCAAGACCCTCGCCGAGCACGAGGAGATCCTTGAGGCGCTGCGCTCCGGGGACGCGCAGGCGGCCGTCGATGTCGTCCACCGGCACGTCGGCTGGTTCTCGCACCTCGCGCGGGGTGAGGTCAGATGAGCGCCGTCGCCCTCCCCGGCGACCCGCCCGGCGGCCGCAAGGCCATCGCCGTCTGGGGCATCGGAGTCTCCGTCTACTTCGTCGCCGTCATCTTCCGTACGTCGCTGGGGGTCGCCGGCCTCGACGCGGTCGAGCGGTTCGACGTGGGCGCCTCCGCGCTGTCCACGTTCTCGATCCTCCAGCTCCTTGTGTACGCGGGCATGCAGATACCCGTGGGCCTGCTCGTCGACCGGCTCGGCACGAAGAAGGTGCTGACGATCGGCGTGGTTCTGTTCACGGCGGGGCAACTCGGGTTCGCGTTCTCACCGTCGTACGGCATGGCCCTCGCCTCCCGTGCGCTGCTCGGCTGCGGTGACGCGATGACGTTCATCAGTGTGCTGCGGCTCGGCAGCCGCTGGTTCCCGGCGCGGCGCGGGCCGATGGTGGCGCAGCTCGCAGGGCTGGCCGGCATGGCGGGCAACCTCGTCTCGACGCTGGTGCTCGCGCGGCTGCTGCACGGCGTGGGCTGGACCACGGCCTTCGCGGGGAGCGCGCTCGCGGGCGTGGTGGTGCTGGTGCTGCTCCTGCTGTTCCTGAAGGACCACCCCGAGGGGCATGAGCCGCAGCCCTTCCCGCATCAGGGCGCGGCCTACGTCCGCCGGCAGATCGCCGCCTCGTGGCGGGAGCCGGGGACACGGCTGGGGCTGTGGGTGCACTTCACCACCCAGTTCCCGGCCATGGTGTTCCTGCTGCTGTGGGGGCTGCCGTTCCTGGTCGAGGCGCAGGGGCTGTCGCGGGCGACCGCCGGGGAACTGCTGACGCTCGTCGTGCTGTCGAACATGCTGGTCGGTCTGGTGTACGGCCAGGTCGTCGCCCGGCATCACGCGGCGCGGCTGCCGCTCGCGCTGGGGACCGTCGGGGCGACCGCGCTGATGTGGGCTGCCGTGCTGGCGTATCCCGGGGAGCACGCGCCGATGTGGCTGCTGGTGATGCTGTGCGCGGTGCTCGGAGCGTGCGGTCCCGCCTCGATGCTCGGGTTCGACTTCGCCCGGCCGGCGAATCCGCCGGAGCGGCAGGGCACGGCGTCCGGGATCACCAACATGGGCGGCTTCGTCGCCTCGATGACCACGCTGTTCGCGGTCGGGGTGCTGCTGGACGCGACCGGGGACGACTACACGGTGGCGTTCTCGTCGGTGTTCGTACTCCAGGCGCTGGGCGTGAGCCAGATTCTGCGGTTGCGGAAGCGGGCGGCCCGGCGGGAGCGGGAGCGGCTGGTGGCGAGCCGGGTGGCGACGGTGCATGTGCCGGCGTGACGGTTCACCGCAGCTGACCTTTGCGGCTGAGGTGTTGCTCTGTCATAGGGGTGTGACAACGGTGTCGTGAGGCGGGGACGGGCGTGACCTGAGGGGCTGTCGGGCCCTCATAGTCATCGAACGAACTCCGCGCCTCCGAAGGGAATTCCGTGATGAACCGCCACCTGCGCCACGCCGTCGTCGTCACCGCCGCGCTCGCCGCCGGGCTCGCGATGACCGCATGTCAGAACGGTTCCGACAGCAACGGTTCCTCGAGCACCGGCAGCTCCCAGCACAAGTCCTCGGCCAAGAAGTCCGACACCTCCGACATCTCCAAGGACTCGACGCCGGCGGGCGCCTCCGCGCAGAACGCCGCGGGCTCCTCCCAGCAGGGCGTGAGCGGCACCTTCAACGGCGGCACCGTCAGCTACCTCGCCCCGGGCAAGTACACCGTCAGTGTGGCCGGCAAGACCGACCAGGCGTTCTTCGTCGCCGACAACACCGCGGTCTACGGCGCCGGCGCGATCTGCGGGAGCGCGAGCTGCACGCTCGACCAGCTGGAGACGGCCACCAAGAAGGCGGCCGTCACCGCGGACGTGACACTCAAGGACGGCATCGCCACCGCCGTACGCGAGCGCCCCGGCGTCGAGAACGGCACCGGCGCGTCGGGTGTCAACGGCACCTGGTTCGGCAACGTCAGCTACCTCGCGCCGGGCAAGTTCACCGTCTCCGACATGAAGGGCGTCGAGCAGGCGTTCTTCGTCTCCGACAACACGCGGGTGTACGGCGCCGGCACCATCTGCGGCGACCCGCAGTCCGAGGAAACGCCGCAGTGCACCCTGACCCAGCTGGAGAGCGCCGCCAAGAACGGCGTCTCCGCCAAGGTCGAGATCAAGGACGGCGTCGCCACGACGGTCACGGAAGACCGCTGAACCGACGGCCCGGCTACGGCGTCACCGTGAAGTTCCGCAGAATCGCCGCCGCCAGATCCACATCGCCCTCGGCCTTGATCCGGTCGGCGACCGACTCCACCGACACGCGCCCGAAGGCCAGCCGGATGTAGGTCTCCCAGTCGAGGGTGAGGGTGGCGGCGGGGCCGAGGGCAGGGGCCGTTTCGAGAGTGCCGCGGCCCTGGATGTCGACGCGGATGGTGCGCAGGAACTCGATGGGGCCGTGGACGTCGAAGACGACCGCCGAGCTGCGAGGCGCGTTCGCCTTGTTCGCGACGATGTCGGGGAGGGCCTCGAGGAGGACGTCACGGGCCACGTGCGCGCCGGGCGAATCGAGGTTTCCGGGGTGTCCGAGGGCGACACGGAGATCCTGTTCGTGGGCCCAGACGTCGAACGCGTGATGGCGCATGGACTCTTCGAGCGTGATCTCGGTGCCGAGCGGGCCGCGCACCTTCGTCCCCGGGTCGCGGGACTCGTTCCGCAGCTGGCGGTTGCGCCGGATGGTGACCAGCTCCAGCTCGGAGGTCATCTCGGGCCCCGTGTGGTGGCGGCGTACGTCGACCTGCATCTCCATGTAGCGCTGGTGGTCGTTCGTCACATGGAAGAGGTCGCGCGGGAGCGTGTGGATGGGGCGCGGGTCGCCGAGCATCTCGCAGTCCAGGCCGATGACATGGGAGACGACGTCACGGACCGACCAGCCGGGGCACGGTGTCCGCCGGTTCCACTCGCCCTCCACAAGGGGCTGCACCAGCTCGGATATCGCTTCGATGGAGTGGGTCCAGGCGTCGGCGTAGGGCTGGAGAGTGGGATGCAGACTCACGGAACGGGACCCCTCGGCGGTCGGTACAGGCTTGGTTGTGGCGGCGTTGCCAGTGGGAGGCGGCTGCTGTCGGCGGGTGTCTTGGAACGCTAAGTTACGCTGCTGTGAGGCACCCCGGCAGTGCTTTCGTGTGACGATCGTAGGCCGTGTGTACGGCTCGAATGCCAGGACGGTGGTAGCGTGCGCGCCTCATTGCTCCAGATCGCGGTGAACGAGGGTGAATCGGTCGAATCGCGCCGACGGCGCGTCGCTTCTCTGGTACGGGAGCAGGCGGGCGCGGATCTCGTCGTACTGCCGGAACTGTGGACGACGGGGGCCTTCGCGTACGAGGAGTTCGGCACCGAGGCCGAGCCGCTCGAAGGGCCGACGTACGAGGTGATGGCGAAGGCCGCGAGCGACGCCGGCGTGTGGCTGCACGCGGGCTCCATTCCGGAACGGGACCCCGACGGGCCGCTCTACAACACGTCTCTCGTCTTCTCTCCCTCCGGTGACCTGGCCGCCGCCTACCGCAAGATCCACCGCTTCGGGTTCGACAAGGGCGAGGCGGTGCTGATGGGCGCGGGCCAGGAACTGGTGACGGTTCGCCTGCCGGAGACGACCATCGGCGTGGGCACCTGCTACGACCTCCGTTTCCCCGAACTCTTCCGCTCTCTCGTCGACGCCGGTGCCGAGACCTTCGTCGTCCCGGCGGGCTGGCCGGAGCGGCGCCGGGCGCACTGGACGCTGCTGGCTCAGGCGCGGGCGGTGGAGAACCAGGCGTTCGTGCTCGCCTGTGGAACGGCCGGGACCCACGCCGGGGTTCCGCAGGCCGGTCACTCGATCGTGGTCGATCCGTGGGGGGAGGTCCTCGCGGAGGCGGGTGCCGGGGAGGAGGTCCTCGCGGTGGAGTTCGATCCCGGGAAGGTCTCGGTGACGCGGGACCAGTTCCCGGCGCTCAAGGATCGCGTACTGGGGCTGGCGCCGCCGCGCAGGTGAGGCCGTAGACCTGCCGTCACTTCTCCAGCGGCTGCTCCGTCCAGATCACCTTCCCGCCCCCCGAATACCGCGTCCCCCACCGCTCCGCGACCTGCGCCACCAGGAACAGCCCCCGTCCGCCCTCGTCCGTCGTGGCCGCGCGGCGTAGATGTGGGGCCGTGCTGCTGGCGTCGGAGACCTCGCAGATCAGGGTGCGGTCGCGGATGAGGCGGACGTGGATGGGGGCGGTGGCGTGGCGGAGGGCGTTGGTGACGAGTTCGCTGAGGATCAGTTCGGTGGTGAAGGCCTCGTCCGACAGGCCCCAGGACTGGAGGGTCCGGGTGGCCGCCGCCCGGACGCGGCCGACCGCTGAGGGGTCGGGCGGTACGTCCCAGGACGCCGTGCGGTCGGCGGCGAGTCTGTGGGCGCGGGCGACGACCAGGGCGATGTCGTCGCGCTGCCGGTCGGGCCGCAGGGCGTCGAGGGTGGCGTCGCAGGTCTCCTCCGGGGTGCGGCCGGGGCCGGTGAGGGCGCGGCGGAGCAGTTCCAGGCCGTCGTCGATGTCGCGGCGCTGGTCCTCCACCAGGCCGTCGGTGTAGAGCACGAGGCCGCTGCCTTCCGGCAGTTGCACCGTCGTCACCTCGAAGGGGAGCCCGCCGCCCAGGCCCAGCGGAGGGCCGCCGGGGACGGTGACGAACTCCGCCTCGCCGTCCGGACGGACGAGCGCCGGTTCGAGATGGCCCGCGCGGGAGAGGGTGCAGACGCCGGACGCGGGGTCGTAGACGGCGTACAGGCAGGTCGCCCCGGTGACCGGCGCGTTCTCGTCCTCGCCGCCGCCCTCGTCCCCTTCCTCGTCCTGGTCGATGCGTGCCACCAACTCGTCCATGTGCCACAGGAGTTCGTCGGGCGGAAGATCCAGGGTCGAGAAGTTGTGGACGGCGGTCCGCAGCCTGCCCATCGTGGCCGCCGCATGCAGGCCGTGCCCCACCACGTCGCCCACGACCAGCGCCACCCGCGCGCCCGGCAGCGGGATGACGTCGAACCAGTCGCCGCCGACCCCGCCCTGCGCGGCCTGCGCGGGCAGATAGCGGTAGGCCACGTCCAGGGCGCTCTGGTCGGGCAGGGCCCGCGGCAGCAGGCTGCGCTGCAGGGTGACGGCCATGTCGTGCTCGCGGGTGTAGCGGCGGGCGTTGTCGATGCTGACGGCGGCGCGGGCGACGAGTTCCTCGGCGAGGGAGATGTCGTCCCGTTCGAAGGGTTCCTGCTGGTCGGCGCGCCAGAAGGTGGCCACGCCCATGATGACGCCGCGGGCGCGCAGCGGCACCGCGAGCATCGAGTGGATGCCGAACGCGACGATGTTCCGGGCCCGTTCGGGTTCCTGCACCTGCCAGCCGGAGAACGTGGTCAGGTCCTCCTCGAGCACCGGCTCACCGGCGAGGAACCCGGCCGCCTGCGGGGTGGTCGCCGCGAAGTGGATCAGCTTGCCGGGCGCGTAGAGCGGGCTGCCCTCCTTCACGCCCTGGAACGCGACGCGCCGCATGTCGGTGATGCCCGCCTTCGGCTCCCCGCCCCGCAGCACGGGGTCGGCCACGTCGACGGTGACGTAGTCGGCGAACCGGGGGA
This sequence comes from Streptomyces sp. GESEQ-4, assembly GCF_017948455.1. Taxonomy (GTDB): domain Bacteria; phylum Actinomycetota; class Actinomycetes; order Streptomycetales; family Streptomycetaceae; genus Streptomyces. The sequence continues at coordinate 164,347 of NZ_JAFFSU010000005.1, read as the reverse complement.
CCGCGAAGTCGGACAGCTCCTGCGAGGTGCGGGTCACGTCGAGGCTGGTGCCGATCTCCAGTCCGGCGTCGTACAGCAGCCGCAGCCGTTGCTGCGCCACCTCCGCCCGGCCGGTGAGGGCCTGCAGCTCGGTGGTGTCGCGCAGGGTGGCGACGCTGCCGGGCGGCCCGCCGTCCCACGCGGTGGACCGCCGGCTGACCGCCAGCAGCCGGCCCCGCGACAGCTGCACCTCGTCGGTGGCGTCCCGGCCGGACGCCAGCAGCCGGGCCAGGTCGCGGTCGATGCCGAGGTCCTGGATGAGCCGGCCCTCCGCGTACGGGCCCAGTCCGAGCAGCCGCCGCGCCTCGTCGTTGGCCAGCGCCAGCCGCCCGTCTCCGTCCATGATCAGCACGCCTTCCCGTACGGAGTGCAGGACCGCGTCGTGATGCTCGTACATCCGGGTCATCTCGGTGGGCCCGAGCCCGCGCGTCTGGTGCCGCAGCCGCCTGCTGACCAGAGCGGTCCCGCCGGTGGCGACGGCGAGGGCGACCCCGGCCGAGGCGAACAGCACGGGCAGCTGGTGATCGACCACCCCGCCCACGCTGGCCAGCGTCACACCGGCGGCGACCAGGCCGATGACCTTGCCGTCGGCGTCCTCCACGGGGACGACGGCACGCACGGAGGGGCCCAGCGTGCCGGTGAAGGTCTCCCGTACGACCCCGCCCGCCGCGGCCGGGGCGATGTGGCCGATGTAGTGCTTGCCGATCTGGGCGGGGTTGGGGTGGGTGTAGCGGATCCCTTCCGGGGTCATCACCACGATGAAGTCCACGTCGGACGCCTTGCGTGCCGCCTCCGCGCGCGGCTGGAGCACCGCGGACGGGTCCGGCGCCTCCAGGGCCGCCACGACGCCCGGCGCGTTCGCGAACGTCTCGGCCACGGCGAGGGAACGGTTGCGGGCCTCGCGCTCGCTGTCGCCGCGCACCTGCAGCACCACGGCGATCACGGCGGCGACCACGAGCAGCACGACGATCGCCGCCTGCAGGACGAAGACCTGCCGGGCGACGGTGCGGATGCTCAGCGCCCGGCGCATGCGACCGAGAAATTCGGTCATGGGTCTTTTGTCTCACACGTGCGGCGATGCGGATACCGATGCGCGCTCCGGGGTGCCGAGGTTGGCTGTCGGGCGGCTGCGGGGCCGTCGTGGCTGGTCGCGCAGTTCCCCGCGCCCCTATGGGGCGCTATCAGTCCCCATCCCTTTCCTTCTCCGCCAGATGGATCACGCACACCGTCACCGCGATCAGCAGTGCCGGGTCCGCGTCGCCGCGTACGACGTCTACGCCGTAGGTGTCGCGGATGTGCAGCCATCGGCGGGAGATCACGGCGAGGAGTTCACCGGCGTACTCGACGGCGAATTCACGGTCGAGGATCTTGCCGCTGACGTCGAGTGCGGTGCCGTCGACGAGGGACACCCGGTAGTGGTTGCGCAGGAGGGACATCCGCTTGCGCTTGATGCGGGCCAGGGGGTCGCCGTTGCGCTCGATCACCATCGTGTCCCGCAGGGCGAGCATCTTCTGGTGGATGTCGATGAGGACGCGCCCCTGGGTGTCCTTCAGCTCGAAGGTGTCCCGCAGCCGCATCGCCTTGCCGTCGACGAGGTACACCTTGTTGCCGCTGTCGTCCTCGATCCAGTAGTCGTCACCGAAGCCGAGGAGCCTGTCGCGTACGAGGAATCTCATGGCATCAGGACTTCCACGCCACCGGCCCCGAAACGCCGCCGGTAGGCCGACGGGCTGAGCCCGGTCTCGCGCCGCAGCCGCGCCCGCAGATTGGCGGCGGTGCCCAGACCGCTGCGCGCGGCGACCACGTCGAGCCGTTCCTCCCCGCGCTCGATCATCCGGCACGCCAGCGCGACGCGCTCCCCGGTCAGCCAGGCCAGCGGGGTCGTCCCCAGCTGGGCCCGGAAGCGGCGGTGCAGGGTGGCCGGGCTGACCGCCGCCCGCGCCGCGAGGTCCGCCACCGTCAGCGGCTCGCTCAGCCGGGCCTGCGCCCATGCCAGCAGGGGGCCCAGCGATTCGTCGGGCACGTCCGGCAGCGGCCGTTCCACGAACTGCTTCTGCCCGCCGTCCCGGTGCGCGGCGAACACCAGCCGCCGGGACACGGCATTGGCGACGTCGGCGCCATGGTCCCGCCGTACGACATGCAGGCACAGGTCGAGCGCGGCGGCGCTGCCCGCGGCGGTGAGGACGTCGCCCTCGTCGACGAAGAGCACGTCCGGTTCCAGCAGAACCTTCGGATGCAGTTCCCGGAAGGTGTCGGCCCAGCGCCAGTGCGTGGTGGCCCGGCGTCCGTCGAGCAGTCCGGCCTCGGCGAGCGCGAAGCTTCCGGTGCACAGGCTCATGATCCTCGCCCCGCGCGCGTGGGTGCGGCGGATGGCGTCGAGGACGGCGGCGCCGCGCGGTACGACGTTGTCGGGGCGGCCGGGGACGACGAGGGTGTCGGCCGCGTCGACGACCTCGAGGCCGGGCACGCCGGTGAGGGTGAAGAAGCCGTGGTTCATCCGGACTTCAGGGGTGGGCGTGCACAAGGTGACGTCGTACAGAGCGCCAGGGAGCCCCAGCTCGGGCCGCGGCAGCCCGAACAACTCGGTGGCGACGCCGACTTCGAAGGGGTTGGTGCCTTCGTCGACGATCACGGCGACGCTATGTGTACGCGGCTGAGAGGATCCTTGCGGCATGTGCGATTCCTAGCACTCGCACGCGCTCCCGGCCACCCGCACGATGGGCGCATGGAACCCATCTCGCTGGAAAAGGCGCTCTCCTCCTTCGCTGAAACGTGGAGCCCCCGCATCGTGACGGCCGTCAACGACTACGACGTCCGCGTCGCCAAGGTCGACGGCGACCACGTCTGGCACGTCCACGACCACACCGACGAGTTCTTCCTGGTCCTGGACGGCGAGCTGCAGATCTCGCTGCGGGAGGCGCAGGGCGAACGCACGGTCGTCCTGCCGAAGGGCTCCGTCTTCACGGTCCCTCGCGGCACGGAACACAAGCCGTACGCCCCTGCCCCCGCCGCCATCCTGCTCTTCGAACCCACCGGCACCCTCACCGTGGGCGACCGCCACGACGAGGTGCCGGACCATGTGGACGCCACGACGGGGCATGCCCTGACCTGACGTCAGCGGCCGTATCCGTCGTGGTAGTGGTGCCGTTCCTCTTCGATGACCGGCGTCGAGGGTGGCACCACGACCCGCCGGCGCCGTGCGACGCTGCTGAACGTCACCACTCCGATCAGTCCGACGATCATCAGGATGACGCCGACCAGGTCGAGGTTGACCCCCTCCATGTGCCAGTCGGTCGCGAAGCTGAGGATGGCTCCCGCGGCGATGAGGATGATGCATCCGCCGAGGCCCATGAGCTGTTCGCCTCCCTGTCCGGTCCGGTCGTTCCGGTCTTCCGGTCGGGGGCGAGTACCCGGCGGTGCGTCAGTTACCCCTCCAGGAAGGCCACCATCGCGTTCGCCAGCAGATGCGGATCGTCCACCCCGCACAACTCCCGCGCACTGTGCATCGACAGGATCGCCACGCCGATGTCGACGGTCTTGATGCCGTGCCGGGCCGCGGTGATGGGGCCGATGGTCGTGCCGCAGGGCATGGAGTTGTTGGAGACGAAGGACTGGAAGGGGACGTTCGCCTTCTCGCAGGCCGCGGCCCACACCGCGCGGCCCGAACCGTCCGTCGCATAGCGGTTGTTGACGTTCACCTTCAGGATCGGCCCGCCGTTGACGCGCGGGTGGTGCGTCGGGTCGTGCCGCTCCGCGTAGTTGGGGTGGACGGCGTGGCCGGTGTCGGAGGAGAGACAGACGGTGCCCGCGAAGGCGCGCGCCTTGTCCTCGTACGATCCACCGCGCGCGAACACCGAACGCTCCAGCACGCTGCCGAGCAGCGGCCCGTCCGCGCCCGTGTCGCTCTGCGAGCCGTTCTCCTCGTGGTCGAAGGCGGCCAGCACCGGGATGTACGGCAGCCCCGCGCCGCCGGTCGCCACCGCGGCCAGTGCCGCCGTGGCCGCGTGCACGGAGAGCAGGTTGTCCATGCGGGGGCCCGCGAGCAGTTCCTTGTCGCGGCCCAGGTAGGCGGGCGGTTCCACGGAGTGGACCATCAGGTCCCAGCCGGTGACCTCGCCCGCGGCCAGATCGCTCTCCGACTCCAGGAACGCGATCAGGTCGCCGTCCCGCACGGTGTCGCTCAGGCCCCAGACCGGCTGGAGATGGCGCTGCTTGTCGAGTTTGAGGCCCTCGGAGGAGACCGAGCGGTCCAGGTGGATGGCGAGTTGGGGGACGCGCAGGAGCGGGCGGTCGACGTTCACCAGGCGCGTCGAGCCGTCCCTGAGCGTCAGCCGGCCCGCAAGCCCCAGGTCGCGGTCCAGCCAGGAGTTCATCAGCGGGCCGCCGTAGATCTCGACCGCCACCTGCCGCCAGCCGTGCGCCCCGGCGTCCGGCAGCGGCTTGACCCGCAGGTTCGGCGAGTCGGTGTGCGCGCCGACGATCCGGTACGGCGTGTGCGCCGCGGCGCTCTCGGGGATGTACCAGGCGATGATCGCGCCACCGCGCAGCACGTACTTGCCGCCGCTCGACCCGTCCCAGGCGTCCGTCTCCGCGACCTGCTTGAAGCCGGCCTTCTCCAGCCGCTCGGCGGTGTTCGCCACGGCGTGGTACGGCGTCGGGCTCGCCGCCAGGAAGGTCATGAGGTCGTCGGTGTGGCCGCGGTCGAAGCGGTGGGGTTCGCTCATGGGTTCACCTTAACGACGTACGAGGGCTCCTTGACGACGTACGAGGGCCCGCTCCCCATGACCGGGAACGGGCCCTCGTAAAGGGAGCCGAAGGGCTAGAACGCGGCCTCGTCCAGCTCCATCAGGTCCAGGTCGACGCCCTCGGCGAGCTTGCGCGCGCCGGTGACGCCGGGCAGGACGGTGGCCGCGAAGAACTTCGCCGCCGCAATCTTGCCGGTGTAGAACGCCTTGTCCTTGGCGGACGCGTTCGGCAGCTTCTCGGCGGCGATCGCGGCGCCCTTGAGGAGCAGGTAGCCGACGACGACGTCACCGGAGGCCATCAGCAGGCGGGTGGTGTTCAGGCCCACCTTGTAGATGTTCTTGACGTCCTTCTCGGTGGCGGCGAGGTCGGTCAGCATGAGACCGACGATGGCCTCCAGCTCGACGGCGGCCTTGGCCAGGTGCTCGCGGGCGCCCGCCAGCTCCTCGCCGCCGGTGCCGACGGCCAGGAACTTCTTGATGTCCTCGGCGAGGGAGTTCAGCGCGGCACCCTGGTTGCGGACGATCTTCCGGAAGAAGAAGTCCTGGCCCTGGATCGCGGTCGTGCCCTCGTACAGGGTGTCGATCTTGGCGTCGCGGATGTACTGCTCGATCGGGTACTCCTGCAGGAAGCCGGAGCCGCCGAAGGTCTGCAGCGACTGGGCGAGCTGCTCGTAGCCCTTCTCGGAGCCGTAGCCCTTGACGATCGGCAGGAGCAGGTCGTTCAGCGCGTGCTCGGTCTTGGCGTCCTCACCGGCGGCCTCCTTGACGGCGATCGCGTCCTGGATCGAGGCCGTGTAGAGGACAAGGGCGCGCATGCCCTCCGCGTACGCCTTCTGCGTCATCAGCGAGCGGCGTACGTCGGGGTGGTGGGTGATGGTGACCTTGGGCGCGGTCTTGTCCATGAAGTTCGCCAGGTCCGGGCCCTGGACGCGCTCCTTGGCGTACTCGAGGGCGTTGAGGTAGCCCGTCGACAGCGTGGAGATCGCCTTCGTGCCGACCATCATCCGCGCGAACTCGATGATCCGGAACATCTGACGGATGCCGTCGTGCTTGTCGCCGATCAGCCAGCCCTTGGCGGGGTGCTGGTCGCCGAAGGTCATCTCGCAGGTGTTGGAGGCCTTCAGGCCCATCTTGTGCTCGACGTTCGTCGCGTACACGCCGTTGCGCTCGCCCAGCTCGCCGGTCTCGAAGTCGAAGAGGTACTTCGGGACGAGGAAGAGGGACAGGCCCTTGGTGCCGGGGCCGGCACCCTCGGGACGCGCCAGCACGTAATGAAGGATGTTCTCCTCCATGTCGTGCTCACCGGAGGTGATGAAGCGCTTCACGCCCTCGATGTGCCAGGAGCCGTCCTCCTGCTGGATCGCCTTGGTACGCCCGGCGCCGACGTCCGAACCCGCGTCGGGCTCGGTCAGCACCATGGTGGAGCCCCAGGTCCGCTCGACCGCGATCTGAGCGATCTTCTTCTGGACCTCGTTGCCCTCGTCGAAGAGGATCCCGGCGAAGGCCGGACCGGAGGAGTACATCCACACGGCCGGGTTGGCGCCCAGGATCAGCTCCGCGTACGACCAGATCAGCGACGGGGGAGCAGTGGTGCCACCGATCTCCTCGGGCAGGCCGAGCCGCCAGTACTCGGCGTCCATGAACGCCTTGTAGCTCTTCTTGAAGGACGCGGGGACCGGCGCGGTGTGGGTCTCGGGGTCGTAGACCGGCGGGTTGCGGTCGGCGTCCGCGAAGGACTCCGCCAGGTCGTTCTCCGCGAGGCGGGTCATCTCGTCGAGGATGGACTTCGCCGTCTCGGCGTCCATCTCCTCGAACGGGCCCGTGCCGTACAGCTTGTCGCGCCCGAGTACTTCGAAGAGGTTGAACTCGATGTCGCGCAGATTCGACTTGTAGTGCCCCATGGCGACTGGCTCCGTTGAGAGATCGGCGAGGCACTGGATCCTCGCGCCCGTTCACATACCAACACGTGGCTACGATGATGCTACCCGCCGGTAATAAGACGCAACCCCGATCCGGTCATCTGTGACAGGTCACACCGGAACCGTCAGAGTCGCCGTGTACCCCTTCGCCACGCTGCCCTCGACCGCCGCCAGCTGCTGGTCGTAGCCGTCGCTGAAGATGTTGTCCGACTCCAGGGAGAGCCGGCTGAGCTCCTGCACACTCTGGCTGTAACCGTCCGTCGCGTACACCGTGTCGCAGACGTCCTTCGGGAACGCGAGCTGCGAGGTGTTCGTGATGGAGGTGGCGGCCGTGGCGTCCTCCAGGCTGCCGTAGACCTCGAAGTGGATGTGCGGCCAGCGGCCGGTGTAGCAGGCCGGGAAGATGCTCGTGAACGTGACCTGCCCCTTGTCGTCGGTCTCCTGGACACCGCGCAGATAGTTCTCCTCGGTGACGCCCTCGGAGTACAGGGAGTACCTGCCCTCCCGGTCGCAGTGCCAGATGTAGACGGCGGCGCCCTCCTTCGGCGTCCCGCAGCCGGAGGCCGCGTCCACCACCGTGAGCGTGATCGTCAGGGGCACGCCCTCGGCGGTGCCGCCCGCCGAGTCGCCGAAACTCTTGGTGATGTCGCCGCGGACGACACCGCTCTCCTTGAGGACGTTCACGCCGTTGGAGCCGTCGCCGGGGAAGGGACCGGCCGTCTCGTCCGGGATGGTCGCGCACTCGGACGCCTCGCCGGTGGAGCCGGTGGACCCGGAAGCAGCGGACGAGGAGGAGGACGAGGGGGACGACGAGGAGGCCGCGGAGGTGTCGTCCTCGGCGGAACACCCCACCAGCGGTATCAGGCTCGCCCCCGCCATCAGCCGGATCATGCGGCGGCGGGCGAGGACGGGAAGGTCGTAGGAGAGCCCTCTGTCGTGCTCGTGGACCTCGTCGTCGTGGTGTCGGTGCATGGCTGTCCCCTCGCTGGCGTCGTGCCGTTTCCAGTGCTCCCCACGGCACTACCGACGCTAGGAGCGCAGGCTGTCGGAAACCAATGCGGTGGCTGTCAAGTCGCTGTCGGTTTGCCAGGGCACCCGTACCGGCCCCGCGCCCCGCCGCTCTCGGTACGCTTGCGCTCATGTATGGATACGGCCAGCCCATGGATGGGGGAGCTGCCCAGCAGGGCTACGTCCCGCCGCAGCAGCCCATGCCCGGCGGGTACGGCCAGCAGCCGCCGCTGTACCCCGAGCCGTCCCCGCCGTCGCTCGCGGACGCGGTGCGTGCCTTCACCACCGGGCAGCTGTCCGCGGAGGACTTCCAGCAGGTCTTCGCGACGTCGAAGGTCTACTGCCCGCGCGGTGACAACCCCGGCTTCCTCGCCCTGCACAACACCCAGCAGCCGGTGATCCCGATGTTCACCTCGCTGAAGGAGCTGCGCCGGTACGCGGGCAAGGAGTCCAAGTACTTCGTGATCACCGGCGCCGAGGTGATCGACCTGCTGCCGACCGGCTACGGCTTCGTCCTGGACATGGAGGGCGAGCACCGGATGGTGTTCGACGCGAAGGCGGTCGAGCAGATGGTGGAGTTCGCGATGCGGCGGATGTACGGCTAGACAGTGCCCGTCGGGGGAAACCCCGCGTCGCAAAATCTCCACTCGATTGTCACAGCCATGCCATAGAGTGATCCCCGGCAGCCGCGCCCCGCACGTCACCGCTTCCGGCGGTTCGCGTCCGGGTGCCGCGCGGCGCTCTCAGCTCCCGGCGACCCCGGGATTCCTTGTGGGGGTTTCATTCCTGTGCGCATGCGCAGCACCTCGGCCGCGACGGCGTTCGCGGTCCTCTTCAGTTCGGTGGCACTGAGCGTCGCCGCGGCGGGTACCGCCTCGGCCGCGTCGGCCGTCCTCACCCAGCCCGTCGGCCTGGTCGCGGACGGCGCGCTGCAGCGCGTCTTCGTCGCGGACCAGGACAACGGACGGATCCTGGCCACCGACTACAGCGGCACCCTGGTCGACGTGAACGTCGGCTTCGGCCGCCCCAGCGATCTCGCGCTCTCGGACGACGGTCTCACCCTGTACGCGGCCCTGCCGACAACGCACGAGATCGTGGCCATCGACGCGGCCACCCTGGAGGTCAGGACCCGCTACGACCTCGGTGCCGGCGTCGACCCGCGTGAGACCGCCTTCGCGGGCGGGCGGCTGTGGTTCTCGTACCGGACGACGGACGAGAGCGGCTTCCATGGCAATCTGGGCGTCATCGACCCCGCTGCCGACCCGGCCGCCGCGGTGGCCCTCGGACAGCTCCCGGAGGGTGTCGCCCCGTACTACAACGCGGCCGTCCTCGACGCGGACCCGTCCTCGCCCGGTCTGCTCTCCTTCTACGACAGCGGCGACCGCTCGGGCGCGATCAACCTCCTCGACGTCTCCGGCACCACCCCGCAGGTGATCGCCAAGACGGACAGCGACCGCTGGACCCTGGACATCGACCTCGTGCCCGGCACCTCTCAGGTGTTGTGGAACGGCTCCCGGAAGCTGAACTACGCCGACGGCACCTTCACGGAGGTCGCGGGCCTCACCGAGACCGGCTGGCACGGCGACGTCTCGCCGGGCGGCCTGATCGCCCAGGCCTACGACCGCCACGTGAACATCTACAAGGCGGGTTCCGCCACGCCGGTGCGCCGCTTCGACGCCGGGACCTCCAGCATGGGCGAGGTGGCCTGGGCGCCCGACTCCTCCCGGGTGTTCGCCCTGGCCGGCAACTCGGACAACACCTACACCCTGAAGGCGTTCACGGGCCCATCGCTCAGCGTGCCGACCCTCACGGTCAACGCGCCCGCGTCCGCGACCCGCGCCAAGCAGCTCACAGTCACCGGCAAGCTCACGGCGAACGTGCCGTTCACGGTGGGCACGAAGCTCGCCGTCACCCGCACCGACCTGGAGAGCCCGAACGGCAAGTCGCTGCCGACCGTCACGGTCAAGGCGGACGGCACGTACTCCTTCACGACCTCGCCCCCGGTCGGCGGCAAGGTCACGTACAAGGTCTCCTACGCGGGCGACGCCACGCACACCGCGGTCAGCGCCTCCGACAAGGTCGACGTCTCCCGCGCCTCGACCGCGCTGAGGCTGAACAACAACGGCAAGCTGTACAACTACGGCACGGACGTCAAGTTCACCGCGCACCTCGGTACGACGTACAAGAACCGCTCCGTCCAGATCTACGCGGACCCCTTCGGCGGCGACAAGCCGAAGAAGCTGATCAAGTCCGGCAAGGTCAACTCCGCCGGCGACCTCAGCGCGTGGGTGGACATGACCCGCGACACGGCCGTGACCGCGGTCTTCTCGGGCGACGCCCGCTACAAGCCGAAGACGGTCAAGGTCACGGCGTACGCCAGGGTCAAGGTCTCCACCGCCGTCTCCAAGCACTACAAGACGGCGAAGATCGGCTCGACGTCGTACTCCTGGTTCCACAAGAACACCGACCCGCTGCTCACCACGACGATGAGCTACTACCCGGGCCGTCAGCAGCGCTTCGACATCGAGGTCTACTACCAGGGCTCGTGGTACCCGGGGGACTCGCAGTACTTCCCGGTCGGTACGAACGGGAAGTCGGCCGTCACGCTCGAGGCACCCGGTGAGTCGGGCATCCGGGCGCGGATGCGGTCGGTGTACGTCAACGGCTCGTCCGGCGACACGGTGAACTCGACGACGTACGGGGCCTGGAAGTACCTGTACTTCAGCAACTGACGCGGGCTGCGGCCCGTACGGCGAAGCCCGGGGGAATGTCCTCCGGGCTTTTGTCGTTCCGGGTAGCAGGAAGTTCAATGCTCAACTAAACTGGCCGCACAAGGAGGTACCGACATGCCTGCAGTGACCGTCGAGAACCCGCTGACCCTGCCCCGCGTGGCCGCCCCGGCCGACGCCGTGGCACGTCCCGTGCTCACTGTCACGACCGCGCCGAGCGGTTTCGAGGGCGAGGGCTTCCCGGTGCGCCGAGCGTTCGCCGGGATCAACTACCGCCACCTCGACCCGTTCATCATGATGGATCAGATGGGTGAGGTGGACTACGCGCCGGGAGAGCCCAAGGGCACCCCTTGGCACCCGCACCGCGGCTTCGAGACCGTCACCTACATCATCGACGGGATCTTCGACCACCAGGACTCGAACGGTGGTGGCGGCACCATCACCAACGGGGACACCCAGTGGATGACGGCAGGCGCGGGCCTGCTGCACATCGAGGCCCCGCCGGAGCACCTGGTGATGTCCGGCGGTCTCTTCCACGGCCTCCAGCTGTGGGTGAACCTCCCGGCCAAGGACAAGATGATGCCCCCGCGCTACCAGGACATCCGCGGTGGCAACGTCCAGCTGCTCACCACGCCCGACGGCGGCGCGCTGCTCCGCGTCATCGCCGGTGAGCTGGACGGCCACGCCGGTCCCGGCGTAACGCACACGCCGATCACGATGATCCACGCGACGCTGGCGCCGGGCGCGGAGATCACCCTGCCCTGGCGCGAGGACTTCAACGGGCTGGCGTACGTGCTGGCGGGCAAGGGCGCGGTCGGTGCCGAGCGCCGTCCGATCCAGCTGGGCCAGACGGCGGTCTTCGGCGCCGGCGGTTCGCTGACCGTCCGCGCGGACGAGCAGCAGGACTCGCACACGCCGGACCTGGAGGTCGTCCTCCTGGGCGGCCAGCCGATCCGTGAGCCCATGGCCCACTACGGCCCGTTCGTCATGAACACCCGCGAAGAACTCCAGCAGGCCTTCGAGGACTTCCAGAAGGGCCGGCTCGGGACCATCCCGGCCGTGCACGGCATGACCGGAGAGGGCCCTGGCGCCTGACCGAGCAGGCCCCGACGTCTGACGCTCCGTCACCCGGGCGGGCTGTCCGCGCAGGACAGCCCGGCCGGTGCGTGATCCGCTGGACGCGTGCAGTTGCTTCCCGACCCCGTGCGCCGGTTCGCGGCCTGGTGTGCCGTGGTGTTGCTGGTCGCCGGGGTGGTCTACGTCGGGATCAGGCTGGTCGTGGAGGTCCGTACGGCCGTCGTGCCGGTGCTGCTGGCGCTGCTGGGGACCGCGCTGCTCGGGCCGATGCACCGGCGGCTGGTGAAGGCGCGGGTCAACCGGTCCGTCGCCGCCGCGGTGACCTGCGTGGCGGTGGTGGCCGTCGTCGGCGGGGCCGTGTACATCGTGGTCGCCGCGCTCATCGACACCGGGGACCAGATCGTCGCCTCGCTGAGGCAGGCGGCCGAGTCGCTCGCCGAGCACTTCGGGGCGGCCGGGACCTCGCTGGACGACCTCGCGTCCAACGCGAGGGAACTGCTCACCAAGTTCGGCGGGACCGCCGCGTCCGGGGTGATCAGCGGGGTCAGTGTGGTGGGGGAGGCCATCGCTATGGCCGTACTGGCGCTGCTGCTCGTCTTCTTCTTCCTGCGGGACTCCGACAAGGCCGCCGGCACGCTGCGTGCCGTCGTGCGGGGCGAGGCCGGCGACACCGTAGAGGCCATGGCGCGGCGGGCCTTCGAGGCGGTCGAGGGGTTCATGCGCGGGACGACCTTCATCGCGCTGATCGACGCCGTGTGCATCACGGTCGGCCTGCTGGTCCTGGATGTGCCGGGGGCGGTCGGGCTGGGCGCGCTCGTCTTCGTCGGCGCCTACATCCCCTACCTCGGCGCCTTCCTCTCCGGTGCCGTCGCCGTGCTGGTCGCGATGGCCGACCGCGGGTTCGTGATCGCGTTGTGGGTGCTGGGGGTGGTCCTCGCCGTGCAGGTGCTGGAGGGGCATGTCCTCCAGCCGGTGATCCAGAGCCGGACCGTGCAGATGCATCCGGCGCTGGTGATGGTGACGATCACCGCGGGCGCATCCGTGGCCGGTGTCCTAGGGATGCTGCTGGCGGTGCCGTTGACCGCGGCGGCCTTCGGGGTCGTACAGGAACTGCGGACGCGGTACGGGAGTGCCGAGCCGTCGGATGCGTAGGGGCCGGCGTCACTGAGCCGCGCCCTGCTCCTCGTACAGCTCGAACCAGATGCTCTTGCCCTCGCCGCGCGGGTCGACGCCCCACGCGTTCGCCAGCAGTTCGATGAGCATCAACCCGCGTCCGGAGGAGGCCAGTTCGCCGGGGCGGCGTTTGTGGGGGAGGTCGTCGCTGGTGTCGGTGACCTCGACGTGGAGGCGGCGGATGCCGGCCTCGCCGGTGATCTCGGCGAGGAGGAGGGCGTCGGCGTCGGTGTGGACGAGGACGTTGGTGAGCATCTCGGACAGCAGCAGGACGGCCGAGTCGACCTGGTCGGGGGAGGCCCAGTCGTGGAGGAGTTCGCGGAGTTGCTGGCGGGCGGTGGCGACCCGCTCGGGCTCCGCCTGGGCCACCGAGAGCATCGTGCGCCGAACGGTGGGACGTCTGACGACCGCCGTGTCCTCGCAGCCGCAGCCCTCCCCCTGCCGGCACAGCAGCAGGAGCGCGATGTCGTCCTCGCGGCGGTCGGCCAGCGGGCCGGTGGTGTAGTGGGAGGAAGGGCCGTGCACCGCCTGGACCAGGGAGTCGGCGAGTTCCTCCAGGTCGCCCTTGTGCTCTTCCAGGATCGCGCGGAGCCGCAGCCAGCCGGTCTCCAGGTCGTGCCCGCCGGTCTCGATCAGGCCGTCCGTGCAGATCATCATGGTCTCGCCGGGTTCCAGGGTGAACCGGCTCGTCGGGTAGTCGGCGTCCGGGTCGATGCCGAGCGGCAGGCCGCCCTCCGTGGGCCGTGCCATGACCGTGCCGTCCGCCATCCGGATCGCCGGGTCGGGGTGCCCGGCGCGGGCGATGTCCAGGGTCCCGGTCACGGGGTCGGCCTCGGCGTACAGGCAGGTCGCGAAGCGCAGGTCGTCGCCGTCGGAGGTGATGCCGTGCAGAAAGCGGGAGGCGCGGGAGAGCACCGCGTCCGGGCGGTGGCCCTCGGAGGCGTACGCCCTGAGCGCTATCCGGAGCTGCCCCATCAGGCCGGCCGCCCGCACGTCATGGCCCTGGACGTCGCCGATGACGAACGCGAACCGGCCGGAGGGCAGCGGGATCATGTCGTACCAGTCGCCGCCCACCTGGAGGCCGCCGCCGGTCGGCACATAGCGGGCGGCGACGCTCATGCCGGGTATCTCGGGGCCGAGCGTGGGCAGCATCGAGCGCTGGAGGCCGTCCGTCAGCTCACGCTCCGACTCGGCGAGCCCGGCCCGGGAGAGGGCCTGCGCGAGCATGCGGGCCACCGTCGTCAGCACGGACCGCTCGTCCGGTGTGAACGCGACGGGGTAGGCGAAGGCCGCCATCCAGGCGCCCATCGTCCGTCCGGCCACGGTCAGCGGCAGGAACGCCCACGACTGACGGCCGAAGTTCTGGGCCAGCGGCCAGGTGACCGGGTAGCGGGTCTTGTACTCCTCGGGCGTGGACAGATAGACGGCTCGGCCGGTGCGGACCACCTCAGCCGCCGGGTAGTCGGTGCCCAGCGCCATGTGCGAGAAGGGGCTCTCGTCGCCCTGCTGGTGACCGTGGTGGCCGATGATCGTCAGCCGGTCCCCCTCCACGCCGAACACCGCGAGGCCGTCCGGTGAGAACCCCGGCATCGACAGCCCGGCCGCGACCCGCAGTACCTCCGCCGTCGACCGCGCCTCGGCCAGCGCCCGGCCCGCGTCCAGCAGGAACGCCTCCCGGGAGCGCCGCCAGTCCCCGGTCACCGCACGCCCCGCGGTGGTGCCCGGCGAGGGGTCGGTGACCTCCTGGAGGGAGCCGGTCACCTCGTACGAACGCTTCTCGCGGTCGAAGGACGCGTGGAAGCGGCTGCGGCCGACCCGGATGATCTGGCCCCGCTCGTCCATGATCCGCACCCGCACCTCGCCGAGCGTGCCCTCGGCGACGGCGAGCTGGATCACTCCGCTGATCTCGTTCCAGTCCACGGGGTGCAGGCGGGCGCGCACCTGGGCCTGGCTGAGGGTGCACTGCTCTGCGGGCAGCCCGAGCAGCCGTGCCGTCTCCGCGTCGACTGTGACCAGTCTTGTGGCGGTGTTCCAGTGCCACAGTCCCGTCGCGAGGGCGGCGAGAACCTCCCCCACGGCCGGCAGGGGCTCACCAGTGCGCATTGCCCCACTGTAGGGAGAGGTGTTCGGTGACTGCCACCGAAGCTGTTCATCGTTGAATGGGTGGGAGGCGATTAATGGGTGGGAGGCGATCTTGGGGTGCCCGGTAGGCTTGGTGGAGTTTCACGTGAAACAGCCCTGGATCCACTGGTGGGAGTTTCACGTGAAACAGCCCCCGATCCGCGAAGACTGGATGAACGACGATGCATCGGTACAGGTCCCACACCTGCGGCGAGCTCCGCGCCTCTGACGTCGGCACCGACGTCCGGCTGAGCGGCTGGCTGCACAATCGGCGCGACCTGGGCGGCATCCTCTTCATCGATCTGCGTGATCACTACGGCATCACCCAGCTGGTCGCCCGGCCGGGCACGCCCGCGTACGAGGCTCTGGACAAGCTCTCCAAGGAGTCCACCGTCCGTGTCGACGGCCAGGTCGTCTCCCGCGGCGCCGAGAACATCAACCCCGATCTGCCGACCGGCGAGATCGAGGTCGAGGTCTCCGAGGTCGAGCTGCTCGGCGCGGCCGCCCCGCTGCCGTTCACGATCAACACCGAGGACGGGGTCAACGAGGAGCGGCGCCTGGAGTACCGCTTCCTGGACCTGCGCCGCGAGCGCATGCACCGCAACATCCTGCTGCGTACGGCGGTCATCTCGGCGATCCGGCACAAGATGACGGCGCTGGGCTTCAACGAGATGGCGACGCCGATCCTGTCGGCGACCTCCCCCGAGGGCGCCCGAGACTTCGTCGTGCCTTCTCGCCTCCACCCGGGCAAGTTCTACGCCCTCCCCCAGGCGCCGCAGCAGTTCAAGCAGCTGCTGATGATCTCCGGCTTCGACCGCTACTTCCAGATCGCGCCCTGCTTCCGCGACGAGGACGCGCGCGCCGACCGCTCGCCGGGCGAGTTCTACCAGCTCGACGTCGAGATGTCCTTCGTCGAGCAGGAGGACGTCTTCCAGCCCGTCGAGAAGCTGATGACGGAGCTGTTCGAGGAGTTCGGCAACGGCCGCCATGTCACGTCGCCGTTCCCGCGGATCCCGTTCCGCGAGGCGATGCTGAAGTACGGCTCCGACAAGCCGGACCTGCGCGCCCAGCTGGAGCTCGTCGACATCACCGACATCTTCGAGGGCTCGGAGTTCAAGGCCTTCGCGGGCAAGCACGTACGGGCCCTGCCGGTGCCGGACGTCTCCGCGCAGCCCCGCAAGTTCTTCGACCAGCTCGGTGACTTCGCGGTCTCGCAGGGCGCGAAGGGCCTGGCGTGGGTGCGGGTCGCCGAGGACGGTTCGCTGTCCGGCCCGATCGCGAAGTTCCTGACGGAGGAGAACGTCGCGGAGCTGACGAAGCGCCTGTCGCTGTCGGCCGGCCACGCGGTCTTCTTCGGTGCGGGCGAGTTCGACGAGGTCTCGAAGATCATGGGCGCGGTGCGGGTGGAAGCCGCTCGTCGCGCCGGGCACTTCGAGGAGAACGTCTTCCGCTTCTGCTGGATCGTCGACTTCCCGATGTACGAGAAGGACGAGGAGACCGGCGCGATCGACTTCTCGCACAACCCGTTCTCCATGCCGCAGGGCGGCCTCGAGGCCCTGGAGACCCAGGACCCGCTGGACATCCTGGGGTGGCAGTACGACATCGTCTGCAACGGCGTCGAGCTGTCCTCCGGCGCGATCCGGAACCACGAGCCCGAGATCATGCTGAAGGCCTTCGAGATCGCGGGCTACGACCGCGAGACCGTCGAGGAGAAGTTCGCCGGCATGCTGCGCGCGTTCCGCTTCGGCGCCCCGCCGCACGGCGGCATCGCCCCCGGCGTCGACCGCATCGTCATGCTGCTGGCCGACGAGCCGAACATCCGCGAGACCATCGCCTTCCCGCTCAACGGCAATGCCCAGGACCTGATGATGGGCGCGCCGACGGAGCTGGAGGAGGCGCGGCTGAAGGAACTGCACCTGTCGGTGCGGAAGCCGCAGCCGAAGTAGGCGTCCAGCCCGGAGGGGCCCGGAACCGTCGACCGGTTCCGGGCCCCACTGCTGTCTGTCCCTCTCGTCACCCGATCAGTTCGCGCCGTTGTACTTCGGCTTGTGCAGGCGGTCGGGTGTCAGCGGGCTCATGTCGGTCACGTCGCGCGGGACGATCTCGAAGCCCTGCCAGTGCACCGGCATCGGCGTCTGGTCCTCGTCGCGGGCGATGTGGTGGAAGCCGACGTTCACCCAGACGACGGGGCGGGTGAGGGTCTGGCCGTTCACGAACTGGCCCACGTGGTCCTTGCAGCCCGTCTCGCCGTTGCTGTTGTTGTCGTTGGAGTAGGTCTCGCAGCGGTTGAACTGGGTGACGTACAGGTCGTGCCGGGTGTACGGGCGCGAGCTGTACTTGTCGGTGTGCTGCTGGACGATCTCCCACGAGCGCGGATGGTTGTCCCCGTTCCTGGCGGTGCTGACGACGCGCCACCAGCGGGCGTTGCTGTTGTCGCCCTTGAACTCCTTGGTGATCGGCGTGCGTTTGGTCTTCAGCCGCCCGTAGCCCGTAGTGGCCTCGGTGCCGTTGGGCTTGGTGTCGTAGCGCTCGACCCTGGACTTCCACGACCCGTCCGGCTTGAAATCGAGCTTCCACAGGACGTTGTGCTGGTGGCTGAGGGCCTTGGCGTTGCCGTTCTTGCCGACCGGCCAGCCGGTGCCGTCGGAGGCATCGAACTCGTCGCCGGCGAGGTTGCCGGTGGCGCCCTCCTTGGCGGTGATGGTGCCGTCGTCGGAGAAGTTCCACTGGGTGATGTAGTGGTACCAGCCGACCGCGTTGACGGTGTACACGACCAGGTCGCTGCCCTGCGCGGAGTCGATGTGGGGGTGGTCCTCCCCGACGTGCTCGCTGTTCCCGTGGTAGGCGAAACCGCGCGGCTGCGTCGTCACGCACAGCCCCTTGACGGTCCGGCGTCCGGGCCCGTCCGGGTCGTCGACCCGGACACTCTTGATCGTGCCGCTTGGGCAGTCCTTCGGTTTGACGGTGAGGATGTTGGCGCCGAAGTACTGCTCGGTCACGTCGTTGTACTCGAATTCGCCGTTGTCGTAAGGCACATGGATCTGCGCGAGGGCCGCTCTGCCGAGGACCTCGATCGGGCGGATGGCGTGCTTGGGCTGGTAGGTGATGTTCGTCAGGACGAGACCCGAGGTGGGGTCGTTGCGCCAGCACATGCGCCAGGTGGTGCCGTTCGGCAGCTTCTTGGTGATGGTGGACGAAGGGCTGCAGGCCGCCTGTGCCGTCGGCGCGGCTTCGGGCGCGGCGTCGGCGCTCGTCAGTGTGGTGGCGGGCAGTGCGAGCAGGGCGCAGGCTCCGGTGAGGGCCAGTCGCCGGGTGAGGGACCGCATGGGCGGGACTCCTTGTCTGATACGTACACGATCGACCGGTCTCAGGGGAGCCGGTGCACCGAGCGGTCGCTGAGGTCGATGACGAACTTCAGGGTGTCGATCCAGGGCCCGTTCCTGACGCTGGTGAAGAGCCGCACGCAGCGGTGCGTGCCGTCGCAGCCGGCGAGTTCGGTGGCGTCCGGCGGTGGGGTGTCGTACGTCATGCCCTGCACCCGGAGCTGACGGTCGCTCGTCAGCGGCCGGCCGGTGGCGCTTTCGTAGTCCTGCCGCACCCCCTGCCCGAGCGGGTCGGCGAGCAGTACCTTCAGCGCCTCGCGCGACTCCGGTCCGGCGGGCGGCGGCTGGGTGCCGGTGGTGGACTGGGCGCGCTCCACGCGGCCGGTGGTGAGGTTCACGGTCTTCTTGACCAGGCGGTTGTCGCGGTAGTCGTAGAAGAGGATGTCGGCCCGCCGCTCGGCGTCCGCCCCGTCCGGGTCGACCAGGGTGGTGGTGAGGAGCTGCGGCTTCCCGTCGAGGCCTCGTACGTCCTCGCTGGTGGCGCGGAGTTGCCGGTCCGCGCCGAGGGCCAGCTGCGCGGCGCGCTCGATCTCGGCGTCGGTCAGGGCGTCGTTGGCGGTTCCGGTGGTCTGCGGGGCGGCGGCGGGTGCGGGCTGTCCTGGTGTTTCCGGTGAGTCGTACGGCGACGGCGAGGCTGTGGCCTGGGCTGTGGTCGCCGGGCTCGGGGTGCCGTCGTCACCCGAGGCGTTCATGGGCAGGGCGACGGCTACGGCTACCGCCGTACCGGCCAGGGCTATGGCTGTGCCGGTGAGGAGGCGGTGGGCGGTGGGGCCGGGGTGTTTCTGGTGCTGCATGTCGGTGCTCCCCCGTGTCTCGTGTCTGCGGAACGGTTCTGGAAGGGCCGGCGAGGGGCGCGCCCCTCGCCGGGTCTGGTCACTTCACCCGGTGGCCGCGCCCTCGGCGCGTTCGACGAGGGCCTGCTCGGCGTACGTCAGCTCCCGGTATCCGGTACGGACATTGGTTCCTCCCCTTGCTCGGTGCCCCGGGTCGAGCGCTTCGTTCTGTGCCGTGGCTGGCCCAAGAGCGGCCCGCCGACTACGAGTTCAGCCCTGGTCCGGGTTGTTAAGCAGCCCTCATCCGCCACACTGAACAAAGCGAGTCGACCGTTGTGGCCACAGGCTTCGGGGGAGAGCAGCGATGGGACGTCGCGAGACACCGGTCGATCCGAACGCGGGGCCTGTGCAGCGGTTCGCGTACGAACTGCGGAAGCTCAGGCAGGAGGCGGGCGGGCTCACCTACCGGGAGATGGCCCGCCGGGCGCACTATTCGGTGCCCGCGCTGTCCCAGGCCGCCGCCGGGAAGCAACTGCCTTCGCTGGACGTCACCCTGGCGTACGTCGAGGCATGCGGCGGCGACCCGGAAGAGTGGGAGCGGCGCTGGACGGAGACGAGCGAGGAGACCGCGTCACGGGAACGGGCGGGGGACGAGGCCCGGTCGCCGTACCAGGGGCTGGCCCGGTTCGAGCCCGACGACCACGACCGGTTCTTCGGGCGGGACGAACTGATCGCGGCGTTACAGGCTTTGACGGCCGAGCAGCGCTTCACGGCGGTGTTCGGGCCGTCGGGGAGCGGCAAGTCGTCGTTGTTGCGGGCCGGGTTGATACCGGTGCTGCGGCAACAAGGCGGCTCTGTTGCCGGAATCCGCATCCTCACGCCGGGCGAGCGTCCGTTGCGTACGCATGCGGAGGCGTTACGGCCGACAGACGGCGCCGGAGACACGGTCATCGTCGTCGACCAGTTCGAGGAGGTCTTCACCCTCTGCCACGACCCGGACGAGCGCGCGCAGTTCGTCGAACGGCTGCTCGCCGCCCGTGAGCCGGACAGCCGACTGCGGGTCGTGATCGCCGTACGCGCCGACTTCTACGGCCGCCTCGCCGAACACCGCGCCCTGGCCGACGCGTTGTCCGGCTCCGGGCTGCTGGTCGGGCCGATGAGCGCGGCCGAGCTGCGTGCGGCGGTGATCGGACCCGCGCAGACGGCCGGGCTGATCGTCGAACGGGAACTGACCGCCCGGGTGGTGGGTGAGGTGGAGGGCGAGCCGGGCGGGCTGCCGCTCATGTCGCACGTGCTGCACGAGACCTGGCGCCGGCGGCGGGGGCGGGCGCTGACGGTGGCGGCGTACGAGGCGGCGGGCGGGCTGCACGGGGCGATCGCACAGACAGCGGAGGACGTGTACGCCGGGCTGTCCACGCCACAGGCGGAACTGGCCCGGCTGATCCTGCTCCGGCTGATCACGCCGGGCGAGGGCTCGCAGGACACGCGGCGGCCGGTCGCCCGTACGGAACTCGACTTCGCCGACGGCCCCGACGACGTCGCCCTCGTCCTGGACCGGCTGGCCCACGCCCGCCTGATCACCCTCGACGAGGACACCGTCGACCTCGCCCACGAGGCGCTGCTCACCGCCTGGCCCCGGCTGCGCGGCTGGATCGAGGAGGACCGGGAGCGGCTGCGGGCCCACCGGCGGCTGACGGAGGCGGCCCAGGCATGGGACGACCTGGGGCGCGACCCCGGGGCCGTGTACCGGGGTGCCCGCCTCGACACGGCTGACGAACTGTTCACCGCCCCCGGGAGCCTCACCTCGCTGGAAGGTTCCTTCCTGGCCGCGAGCCGGGAGGCCCGAACCGGTGCGCGGCGCCGCCGCCGCGGACTGATCGGCGCCCTCAGCCTCCTGGTCGTCCTGTCCCTCGTCGCCGGGGTCGTCGCCTGGCAGCAGGGGCGCACGAGCGACCGACGGCATGCGGAGGCGGAGGCGCGGCGGATCGCGGCGGTGGCGGAGAGCATGCGGCTGTCCGATCCGGTGACGTCGATGCGGCTGGGGGTGGCGGCGTGGCGGCTGGCGGAGACCACGGAGACTCGGGGGGCGTTGGTGGGGGCGGTGGCACAGCGGGAGGAGGACACGTTCGCGATACCTGGGGCGGATGTAGGAGACGCGGAGTCGGGCACAGGCGACGGGCGCCATCTCGTCGACAACGGTCGGACCCTGATGTCCGTCGCTCCGGAGAGGATCACGACGTGGGACGTGCGCACCCATCGTCGTACCGGCTCGTACCCGGGGTACGGCGACGAGGCACTGGCCACGGTCGAGGCCGTCGCACCGGACGGCCGTCAGCTCGCGCTGTGGGAGGGCGACGGGATCCGGATATGGGACGTCCGGGCCGGGCGGGCCACCGCCGAGTTGCCGACGGACTGGGCGATGAGCGTGGTGTTCGGGCCCGGCGGGGACACCCTGTTGGTGGCCACAGAGCCTTCGGACCCGGAGAAGGGTGGCCCGACTTCCGTCCAGGCCTGGGACCTGCGCACCCGGCGGATGTTGGTGCGGGTCACGGTGCGGGAGGCGGAGACGGTGCAGCAGATGGCGGTCAGTCCGGACGGCCGCTGGCTGGCGCTGTGCTCCGACAAGCGCCCGCTGGAGATCTGGGACACCGCTGGCGGGGGGACGGCCCCCGTACCGTGGCCGGCAGGACTGAAACGGTACTCGTGTGCCGGTGAGGCCAGCTGGCTCGACTTCGCCCCGGACAACCGCACCATGGCGCTCCTCACCGAGACCGGGATCCGCATGGTGGACTTCCGCTCCGGGCGTGAGCTCACCGGGATCGAGGAGGAGGGCCTGAGCACGCTCCGGTTCAGCGAGGACGGCCGGTTCCTCGCCGCGAGCGGCGAGCGGGGGCTTGCGGTGTGGCGCCCATCGGAGCCGCACGACCCCGTCCCCGTCCTCCGGTACTCGTTGCCCACGGAGGCCAGCGATTTCGCGCTCGACCTCGACGCGCACGCCGTGCGCTATGTCAACGGAGCCGTGACGGTCGTACGGTCGCTGCGCCTGGACGGGACGGCGCGGCGCTGGGAGCAACAACCGGCCTACCATGCCCAACTGGCCCAGGACGGCGCGACGCTGGCCGTTCTGCGGCAGAGCGGTGCCGGGAAAGGCGTCCAACTGCTGGACACGCGCGACGGCAATGTTCTCCTCGGACCGGAGGGAACGCCGTGTGATGCCGAGGGGCCGGACGAGTTCGACGGGAGCGAGCTGGAGTCGACCTGCGTCGATCTCATGGCATTCAGCGGCGACGGCAGGTACTTCGCCTACGGCAGGAGCTGGTCCGACGCCGTCACCGATGTGACGAAGCGGCCCCGGATCACCGTCTGGGACATCAGAGCCCGGCGGGAACACGCCGTCATCGAGCCGCCGGGCGGCCGTGGTCTGTGGGGGGTGCAGAGCGTGGCGCTCACTCACGACGGCACTTCTCTGCTGTCGTTCAGGTCCTGGAATGACAAAGCGGTCGACGTGTGGGACGTGCGCCGCCGCGAGCGCGTCCGGACGGTGGACAGGGCCGCCGCCAACGGTCTGGCGATGACGGCGGCGGTGGACAGTTTCTACCCGTATGTGATGAGCCTGGCGGTGCGCCGGAACGGAGACACCGTGGTGACCCCCGACGGAGTGATCGCCGACCTCTCCACCGGGCTGGTCAGCGACCGCAATCTCGGCGATGACCTGACCGAAGAGCTGGCTTTCAGCCCCGACGGGGCCTATCTCGCGGCGGCCGACCGCACCGGCAGAGTCCAGCTCTGGGACGGAGCCGTGCGCAGGCGCCTCAGCCTGCTCCCTGGCACGGACGACTACGCGTACTCCGACCCCTACGCCTTCGGCGGCTACACCGGCAGCATGACCAAGCTCGCCTTCTCCGCCGACAGCCGTACCCTCGCGGTGGGCGACCCCTTCGGCAGGGTCCAGCTCTGGGACGTACCGTCCAGCCGCCCCCTCGGCTCCGCGCTGTCGACCTCGGGCGGACCGGTCCTGTCCCTCGCCTTCGGCGCCGAAGGGCGCACGCTGTACGTCGCCGGCCGCCACGTCCCGCTCCAGAAGTACGACCTCACCCCGTCCCACCTGGCCGACCAGGCCTGCCAGCGCGCCGGCGGCGGTCTGTCGGCGGCGGACTGGAAGACGTATCTGCCGGATCTGCCGTACCGCGCGACCTGCTGAACGGCGCCCCGCTGGGTGACGTCGGAGTCGCTCAGCGACCCCAGGCCGCGACCACGTCGCGCGCCCCCCACGCCAGCCCGACGCCACTCTCGTTCACTGCTCCCGTGGTACCTGAGAGGGACACGACGGCGAGACCCGTGGCCCCCGGAGTGAAACCGGGGACCTGGGCGGCACCCTGCATGAGGGCGGTCAGGTCATGCTGGTCGAAGGGGGAGGCGAGCCACTTCACGGAGCCCGCGAAGAACAGCGCCCCCGCTACGGGGGAGCGGTCGGCGCCGATCAGATAGATCTCCGGCGAGAACCGCCGGTTCCACCAGCCGCCGACGACTTCGGTGTCCGGCCACGGGAAGTCCACTGTCGTCGCGGCCAGTTCCATCGCCTCCCGAATCAGTGGTTCGACGGCCCGTCCCCGCCAGGCGGCCCACCGTCGCTCGACCACTCGGTACGCGGCCTCGGGCCGGCCGCGCCGGGACAGCTCCTGCGCGGACCGCGTCGCGGCGAGGTGGAGCCGCAGATTACTGTCGGCCACGCGGTATAGGGCTGGTTTGCCGGGTTGGGTGGACAGCGGTGAGTCCGAGGCAAGGATTCGCTTCTCATTGGTGAGACGCCGGAGCAGCGGGGACAGTATCCCCGAGGGCAGGGCACCGCTCTGACTGCCGGCCGTCGCGGCGATGTTGGCGTGCGTACGGTCTCCGCTGCCCACCGCCTCCAGGACGCGGCGCGCCTGGTCCGGCGCGGGGAACTCAGCCATGAGGGCGGCTTCCGGGACACCGAAGAGCGGCGAGGCCGGGTCGGCGCACTCCGCCTTGATGAAGTCCAGCGCCGGGGTGCCGTGCGGCCAGGCCCGCAGGATGCCCGGCAGCCCGCCCGACACGAGGTGTGCGTCGATGGCGTCGGCAGCGTCCAGGCCGAGGGCATCGCCCACCTCGGCCGGATTGAGTGGTCCGAGCACGAGGGGGTCGGCCCGACCGTAGAAGGGGCGGTCGTACGCGGTGAACCGCTCCATCATGTGCAGATCGCTGCCGAGCAGCAGCAGAAGCACGGGCCGACCGGACAGCAGTCGGTCCCACGCGGTCTGGAGAGCCCCGTCGAACACGGGGTCCTGTTCGGCGAGCCAGGGCAGTTCGTCGAGTACGACGATGCTGGGCGAGGCGGGCAGCACGGCGGCGAGGC
This sequence comes from Streptomyces sp. GESEQ-4, assembly GCF_017948455.1. Taxonomy (GTDB): domain Bacteria; phylum Actinomycetota; class Actinomycetes; order Streptomycetales; family Streptomycetaceae; genus Streptomyces. The sequence continues at coordinate 140,006 of NZ_JAFFSU010000005.1, read as the reverse complement.
TCCGGAGGGCGTCGGGCCAGTTCGTGGGGGCGGTCTTCGGCACGAGCTCCGGGTCGGCCGGCAGCGAGGACTCACGCAGCTCCGCCATGAAGTCGGCGATTCCCTCCACGGGTGACGCGCCCTTGGTGGCGCTGAGGAAGACGTACGGCCGACCGGCCCGGTCGCAGAACTCCTGCACCAGCCGCGACTTCCCGACCTGCCGCCGCCCCCTTATGGCGACCGCGACCCCGGCGCCCTCGGCGGTGACCCGGTCGAGACGCTTGTGGAGGAGGGCCAGCTCGGATTGGCGGCCTACAAATGGGGTGGGCATGGGATCTCCCAGGGCCAGGGCGAGCATTCAGGTAGATTCATTCTACGTAGATTTGATCTACCCAGATTCCGCTCCCGTGAACCGTAGTGGCGACCTGGTCCGACGCGGATTCCTCGCACGAGTGTGAAGGGCGTCCGGGACGGTGAAGTCCCGGACAACCTGCGGTGTTTGAGTTCGATTAGTTCCCTTTACTTCGCGACGAAGTGAGTGAGGATCGCCTGGACTTCGTAGATGTCGACGCCCTTGGTGAAGGTCTTCTCGATCGGGGTCGGTGTGCCGGAGATCCAGATCTTCAGCTCGGCGTCGAGATCGAAAGTGCCGGCGGTCTCCACGGCGAAGTGGGTGATACTGCGGTACGGGACGGAGTGGTACTCCACCTTCTTGCCGGTGATGCCCTGCTTGTCGACGAGGATCAGACGCCGGTCCGTAAGCAGGATCGTGTCGCGGATCAGCATGTACGCGGCGTGCACCTGCTCGTTCTGGCCCAGCAGTCGAGCGTAGTCGTGCTGTGCCTTGCCCGGGTCAATGGTGTGCGCGTTGCCGAACAGTGCCATGGATGGGACCCCCACTCGATTGGCTTTGTTGCCCGGTGGGTGGACGCACAGGGAGGAGCGGGGGGTTGCGCCGACGGAGGTCGGTACCGCGTCGTGTGACCTAGGCCTCGGCTGCGAACAGTTCCTCGGCCGTGGTCGCCGTCAGGGAGCGGTCGAACCAGAGGGTGAGGGTGTCGAGGTCTCCTGCCAGAGGGTCAATCGGCTCGGGTTGTCAGCGGTGACTGCCATCAGCACCTTTCTCCACATCTCCCTGGCCTGAGGGTTCTCCAGGCTGATTTCCAGTGCGCTCACGTGTCGTACAGGCCGTCCCAGGGTGGGCCGAAGCCCAGGTGGTCCGGGTAGAGCTCGGCCCAGGGTTCGCCCTCGTCCTCTCCCGTGAGTAGGCCGAACAGGACGCCTTCGACGGTGAGTTGGAAGGGGCGGATCGCGATGTCCGTGTAGGTGCGGCGGGGCAGGGCCCTGAGCAGGGTCGCCAGGTGGGCCCGGGCCCGGGGCAGGACTGCCGGGGTGCGTTGCTGCTCGGCCCAGGTGCCCGCGCACAGGATCTGCGAGTCGCGGTAGATGCCCTTGGCGTCGAACGTGTGCAGTGCCGCGTAGAGCCGCTTGTGCTCTTCCCAGCCCGCGTCAAGGCGGAAGCCCTTGGGGAAGGCCCAGGTGACCGACCCCAGGAACTGTCCGTCCGCGTAGCGACCGATGGCCTCCGTACGGCCGTGTGGCTCGTAGGCGATCGGGATGACCTCAGGTACTGCCATGGCGCAGACCATACGGTCGTGATGTGTGCGCCGTGCGGGCAGGGCACACACTGGATCGGCCGCTCGGGCAACTTTCTCGTTTCGTCCGCGAGTTGATCACCCCTTTCTCACCCTTACTCGCCGCCGAAGCGCTCCTTGTACGTCTCCAGGTCGTCGTCCGTGAGCTTGGCGAAGAGGACCGGGGGGACGGTGAAGGGGGTGCCGGCGGGGACCGAGTTCAGTGCCTTCGCCTCGTCGGTGCTCACCCAGGTCGCCGTGTCGTCCGTCAGGGAGAACGCCTGGCGCATGGCGGCCGAGGTCGTCGGGATGAAGGGCTCCGAGACCACCGCGTAGAGGTGGATCAGGTTCATCGCCGTGCGGAGGGTGAGCGCCGCGCCCTCCTTGTCGGTCTTGATCTCCAGCCAGGGGGCCTTTTCCTCGAGGTACGAGTTGCCGGCCGACCACAGGGCGCGGAGGGCGGCCGCCGCCTTGCGGAACTGGATGGCCTCCATCTGCTCCTCGTACTCGGTGAGCAGGCGGGCGATCTCCGCGCCGAGCCTCGCCTCCGCCTCGCCGGGCTCCGTGCCCGCCGGGACCTCGTCGCCGAAGCGCTTCTTCGAGAAGGAGAGAACGCGGTTGACGAAGTTGCCGAGGGTGTCCGCCAGGTCCTTGTTCACCGTGGCCGTGAAGTGCTCCCAGGTGAAGGACGAGTCGTCCGACTCCGGGGCGTTGGCCATCATGAAGTAGCGCCAGTAGTCGGCGGGGAGGATCTCCAGGGCGTCGTGGGTGAAGACGCCGCGCCGCTGCGACGTGGAGAACTTGCCGCCGTAGTAGTTCAGCCAGTTGAAGGCCTTGATCACGTCGACCTTCTTCCACGGCGCGCGGGTGCCCAGCAGGGTCGCCGGGAACATCACGCTGTGGAAGGGGACGTTGTCCTTGCCCATGAACTGCGTGTACCGGACGTCCGCGTCCGACTTCCACCACCAGGAGCGCCAGTCGCGGTTGCCGGTCGGGTCCTGGTCCGCCCACTCCTTCGTCGCGCCGATGTACTCGATCGGGGCGTCGAACCACACGTAGAAGACCTTGCCGTCAGCGGCCAGGTCGGGCCAGGTGTCCGCCGGGACCGGGACGCCCCAGTCGAGGTCGCGGGTGATCGCGCGGTCGTGCAGGCCCTCCGTGAGCCACTTGCGGGCGATGGAGGACGCCAGGATCGGCCAGTTGTCGGCGCGCTCGTCGACCCATGCCTCGACCTCGCCGGCCAGGGCCGACTGGAGGAGGAACAGGTGCTTGGTCTCGCGGATCTCCAGGTCGCTGCTGCCGCTGATCGCGGAGCGCGGGTCGATCAGGTCGGTCGGGTCCAGGACGCGCGTGCAGTTCTCGCACTGGTCGCCGCGGGCCTTGTCGTAGCCGCAGTGCGGGCAGGTGCCGATGATGTAGCGGTCCGGGAGGAAACGGCCGTCGGTGTTCGAGTACACCTGGCGGATGGCCCGCTCCTCGATAAAGCCGTTCGCCTTCAGCTCGCGCGCGATCTCCTGGGTGATCTCGCGGTTCTGCGGGGAGGAGCTGCGGCCGAAGTAGTCGAAGGCCAGCTGGAAGCCGTCGTAGATCGCCTTCTGCTGGTCGTGCGCCTGCGCGCAGAACTCGTCGACCGGGATGCCCTGCTCCTTGGCCGCCAGTTCGGCCGGGGTGCCGTGTTCGTCGGTCGCGCAGATGTAGAGGACGTCGTGGCCGCGCTGGCGCAGGTACCGGGAGTAGACGTCCGCCGGGAGCATGGACCCCACCATGTTGCCCAGGTGCTTGATCCCGTTGATGTACGGAAGGGCGCTGGTGATGAGGTGTCGAGCCATTGCGGGCTGCTCCAGACTTGCTGCGTGGGGTGAGGGGTCGTCCTACGAACCTTGAAATCGTAGTCGACCGGGACGATCGCGATGCCTTGAATATATACTGTCCTTGCGTATCGTATAGAACGCTTGAACGGGAGGGGTGCGTCATGTCGAAGTTGCTCATCGAGGTCGACGACGAAGCTCTGGCGGAAGCCCAGGAGCTGCTGGGCACGAAGACCAAGAAGGACACCGTCAACACCGCGCTGCTGGAAGTCGCCAAGCGGCGCAGCCGGGCCATAGCGCTGGCCAAGCTCCGTGAGAGGGGGGCGCGTGGTGACTTCGACATCCTTCTGGACAAGAGGAACTACCGCCGGTGAGTGATCTCTCGTATCTGATCGACACCTCGGCCGCCGTGCGTCTGCTCAGCAGCGATGCGTACGACGCAGACTGGGGGCAAGTGCTCGACAACGGGCTGGTCGCGCTGTGCGATCTGACCGAGTTGGAGATCCTCTTCTCCGCTCGCGGGCGAGCGGATCGCGAAGGCATTCAGGAGGAGCTGCGGCAGCTGTTCAGCTGGACTCTGATGCCCGACGGCATTTATCAGCGCGCTCGCGAGGTTCAGCAACTGCTCACCGACAACGTTGAGCACCGCTCGGCCGGACCGGTCGACCTGCTCATCGCTGCCACAGCCGAGTTGTCGGGCCTGACCCTGCTCCACCACGACCGGGACTTCGAGACCGTCGCCCACCGTACGGGCCAGCCGACCGTCTGGCTGGCCGAGCCCGAGCCCGAGTCCTGAGAAGCCCGTCATGTGTTCGTAGTACGTACGCAGTACGTACTACGCGCTCGGCTTCTCCTCCAGGCGTGGGAAGAGCACCGCGCCCTTGGTGATCGTCGCGCCCGCCGGGAGTCGGCCCCAGGCGGCGGCGTCGGTGAGTGTCTGGTCGGGGAGCGGGCCGAGGACGGCGTCCGCGCCGAGGGAGTCCCAGAGCTTCTGGGAGGTGTCGGGCATGACCGGGTTGAGCAGGACCGCCACCGCGCGGAGCGACTCCGCGGCCGTGTAGAGGATCGTTGCCAGGCGGGCCTTGCCCTCCGGGGAGTCGTCCTTCGCGACCTTCCACGGCTCCTGTTCCGTGATGTAACCGTTGACCTGCTTCACGAAGTCGAAGATCGCCAGGATGCCGCCCTGGAAGTCCAGGTCGTCGCCGATACGGCGGTCCGCTTCGGCCGCCGCCTTGGCCAGTCCGTCCTGGATGGCCTTCTCGGCCTCGCCCACGGCCGTTGCCTCCGGCAGCGCGCCGCCGAAGTACTTGCCGACCATCGCGGCCACGCGCGACGCGAGGTTGCCGTAGTCGTTCGCCAGCTCGCTCGTGTAGCGGGCGGAGAAGTCCTCCCAGGAGAACGAGCCGTCCTGGCCGAACGCGATCGCGCGCAGGAAGTACCAGCGGTACGCGTCCACGCCGAAGTGGGACGTCAGGTCCTGTGGCTTGATGCCCGTCAGGTTCGACTTCGACATCTTCTCGCCGCCGACCATCAGCCAGCCGTTGGCCACGATCCTGCCGGGCAGCGGCAGACCCTGCGCCATCAGCATCGCGGGCCAGATGATCGCGTGGAAGCGGAGGATGTCCTTGCCGACCAGGTGTACGTCGGCGGGGAAGGTGTTCTCGAACTTCTCCGGGTTCTCGTTGTAGCCGACCGCCGTCGCGTAGTTCAGCAGCGCGTCGATCCACACGTAGATCACGTGCTTGTCGTCCCACGGGACCGGGACGCCCCAGTCGAAGGTGGAACGGGAGATGGAGAGGTCCTGGAGGCCCTGGCGGACGAAGTTCACGACCTCGTTGCGGGCCGACTCGGGCTGGATGAAGCCGGGGTTCGCCTCGTAGTGGGCGAGCAGCTTCTCGCCGTACTCGCTGAGCTTGAAGAAGTAGTTCTCCTCCTTGAGGATCTCCACCGGCTTCTTGTGGATGGCACACAGTTTCGTCGTCGTGCCGTCTTCGGCCTCGGTCTCGATGAGGTCGCCGGGGAGTTTGTACTCCTCGCAGCCCACGCAGTACGGGCCCTCGTAGCCGCCCTTGTAGATCTCGCCCTTGTCGTGGAGATCCTGGACGAACTCCTGGACGCGGTCCGTGTGACGCTTCTCCGTCGTACGGATGAAGTCGTCGTTCGCGATCTCCAGGTGCTCCCAGAGGGGCTGCCAAGCTTCGGTGACGAGCTTGTCGGCCCACTCCTGCGGGCTGACGCCGTTCGCCTCCGCGGTGCGCATGATCTTCTGACCGTGCTCGTCCGTGCCGGTGAGGTACCACACCTTCTCACCGCGCTGACGGTGCCAGCGCGAGAGCACGTCGCCTGCGACGGTCGTATAGGCGTGGCCCAGGTGAGGAGCGTCGTTGACGTAATAAATGGGGGTGGAGACGTAGTACGCCTTCCCGCCCTGCTTCTCGGATCCAGTGGCCGCCATGGTCGAAATCGTACTGGCCCGGGGGAGATCGACTCACATCGATTGCGGGTGGGGGATTACGGCGACAGGGCCCGGGGTAATGCCGGGCCCTGTCGGTCGTGTGCGGAGGTTCTACGAGGGGCTACGGGCGCCAGTTCGCCAGTACGCCTTCGTAGAGCTCCTGGTCGGTCAGCTCGCGTGGGGTTTCGCCGGCCAGGAAGTGGGCCGTGTTGTCCGACTTGAGCTTGCGGAGGTAGTCGAAGGCTTTGTTCTCCGGGTCACCGAAGGCGACGAAGGAGAAGAAGACGGCGGGGTGCTTCTTCGCCGCGTCCGTGAGGGACTGGGTGGCGGGGGTCCTGGCGTCCGGGGCACCGTCCGTCTGGAAGATCACGAGTGCGGGGTCCGTGGTGGCGGACTTCTCGTAGTGGCTGATGACCTCTTCGACGGCCGTGTGGTAGCTGGTACGGCCCATGCGGCCGAGCCCTGCGTGCAGGTCGTCGATCTTGTTCTCGTGGTCGGTGAGGGTGAGTTCGCCTGTGCCGTCGAGTTCCGTGGAGAAGAAGACGACGTGGACCTTGGCCTCGGGGTCGAGGTGGGCGGCGAGGGCGAGGGCCTGCTCGCCGAGGGCCTGGGCGGAGCCGTCCTTGTAGTACGGGCGCATGGACGCGGAGCGGTCGAGGACGAGGTAGACCTTGGCGGTCGTGCCGGTGAGGTTGCGGGTGGTGAGGGTTTCGCGGGCGGCGTTGTAGGCGGTGAGGAGCGCCTGCGGCAGCGGGGCGTCGTCTACGGCCTCGGCTTCGCCTTCGGCCTCGTCGTTCCCACCCGCACCACCCGTGGCGGTTTCGTCGTCGGGTGCGGGTGGCCCCTGTGGGGCCTGATCGCCGTCGGCGGCCGCGGGCTCGTCCGCCTGGGCGGCGGCGGGAGCCACCTCGGTAGCAGCGGCAGACTCCGGCTCGGACTCCGGGCCGGAGTCTGCGACGACCGCCTTCGGCTCCTCGGCGACCGGTTCGTCCACGGTCGGCTCGAGGGCCTTCTCCTCGGCGGCCGGTTCTTCGACTACCGCCACTTCAGCCACCGGCTCGTCAGTTACGGGCTCCGGCTCCACCGCCGGCTCATCAGCGACCGCCACCGCTTCTTCGGCGGCTGGAGTCTCGGATACCGGATCCTCGACCACCGGCTCGTCGACAGCCGGCGTCTCAGCCACCGGGGCCTCGACAACCGGCTCGTCGGCCCCCGGCGTCTCGGGCCTCGGCTCATCCAGCCCCGTCTCCCCCGTCTCCCCCTTCTCTCCCACCGGCCCCGTCGGCCCCGGCACCGTCACCTTGTCGAAAGCGGCCGAGACCAAGTCGTGCTCGGAGTCGTCCGGCGTGGAGGTGCGGGGTTCCGGGATGGAAGCCGTGGGGGTCGGTTCGGGGGAGGGGGAGGGGGAGGGGACCGTCGGTTCCGGTGTCTGCGAAGGTGTCGCACCCTCTGCTTCGGCCGTGCGGGCCTTTCGGCTGCGGCCGAACGCGTTCCGCAGGAGAGTGAGAATGCCCATGTACGCAACCCTTCGCGTGAGTTGATGCCCGCTAATCCCTGGCCAGGACGGACACGTAAGGTTAGCCGCCCCGGAAGGTGATCTTCGGGAGGGGCAGGGTCGGCGGGATGTCCTGAGTCAAGGGCCGGACCGGTCAAACATCCGCCACGAACGTAACGAATGTACAGGCACCTCCAGTTCACCTTTAGTTCACCGTGTCGCCCCGCTCCCGCACAAACATGCGCCTACCGTCCGTCACGCTGGTTACAAGGGGAAGCAAGGGGAAAACAAAGTGCGCATTCCGCTCCCGCTCGTCAGAACGCCGTCCGATTCGCATCCCGGTGGCCGGTCGGCCATGACCTGTTTGTACCGGTGTGGGAACGCCTGCTTCCACGAGGTGCCCAACACCACCACCAACGAATACGTCGGCGACGTCATCCAGGGCGCCCTCAGCCGCCGTTCGGTGATGCAGGCCGCCGCCGTCGTCACGGTGGCCGCCGCGGCCGGCACCGCCGTGACCGCCGCCGCGGCCCCGGAGGCCGCCGCCGCCACTCGGACGACGTCCACCTTCGGCTCCTCCAAGGGCGCGCGCGGGCTTCGTTTCACCGCTGTCGCCCCCAACACCAACGACGCGGTGACCGTTCCCGACGGCTACGCCCAGAACGTCGTCATCCGCTGGGGCGAGCCCATCCTGCGCGGCGCCCCCGCCTTCGACCCGGACAACCAGACCGCCAAGGCGCAGGCGGGGCAGTTCGGGTACAACTGCGACTTCCTCGCGCTGCTGCCCCTCCCGGGCGAGTGGAACCGGCAGATCCTCGTCGCCAACCATGAGTACACCGACGAGGTGCTCATGTTCCGTGGCTACGACTCCGCCAACCCGACCAAGGAGCAGGTCGAGATCGCCTGGGCCGCCCACGGGCTCTCCGCCGTCGTCGTCGAAGGTGACCGGAAGACCGGCAAGCTCAAGCCCGTGCCCCGGCACCCGCTCAACCGTCGGGTCACCGCGGCCACCGAGTTCAAGATCACCGGGCCCGCCGCCGGTTCGGACCTGCTGAAGACCTCCGCCGATCCGACCGGCACCAAGGCGCTCGGCACCCTCAACAACTGCGCCGGCGGCACCACCCCGTGGGGCACCACGCTGCACGGCGAGGAGAACTTCAACCAGTACTTCGCCAACAGCAGCCGGGCGACGGACAAGCGGTACGGCATCGGCACCACCGCCACCGAGCGCAAGTGGGAGCTCTTCGACAAGCGCTTCGACGTCGCGCAGGAGCCCAACGAGGTGCACCGCTTCGGCTACGTCGTCGAGCTCGACCCGTACGACCCCACCTCCAAGCCGCGCAAGCACACCGCGCTGGGCCGCTTCAAGCACGAGGGCGCGACCGTGCGTCTCACGGACGACGGCCGTCCCGTCGTCTACTCCGGTGACGACGAGCGCTTCGACTACTTCTACAAGTTCGTCGGCAGCAAGCGGATGAAGAAGGGGTCGAGCAGGGCGGTGCGCGAGCACAACCTCTCACTCCTCGACGAGGGCACGCTGTACGTCGCCAAGCTCAGCGGCGACTCGCCCGCCATCGAGATCGACGGCACCGGCAAGCTCCCCGCCGACGGCGAGTTCGACGGCAGCGGTACGTGGATCCCGCTCGCCACCGCCACGGCGAAGGGTGCCGTCTCGCACGTCGAGGGCATGACCGCCGACGAGGTCTTCGTCTTCACGCGGCTCGCCGGTGACAAGGTCGGCGCCACCAAGATGGACCGGCCCGAGGACATCGAGCCCAACCCGCACACCGGCAAGGTGTACGTCGCCCTCACCAACAACACCAACCGCGGTACCGGCACGAACGCCAAGGCGGACGAGGCCAACCCGCGCAACGCCAACAAGCACGGGCACGTCCTGGAGCTGACCGAGCGCTGGAACCGTGCCGACAGCACCAAGTTCGCCTGGTCGCTGTTCCTGGTGGCGGGCGACCCGAACGACCCGGCCACCTACTTCGCCGGGTTCCCGAAGAACAAGGTCAGCCCGATCTCCTGCCCGGACAACGTCGCCTTCGACCGGTACGGCAACCTGTGGATCTCCACCGACGGCGCCCAGCTCGGCTACCACGACGGTCTGTTCGGGGTAGCTACGCGCGGTGAACGGCGCGGTGAGCTGAAGCAGTTCGCGACGATGCCGATCGGCGCGGAGACCTGCGGCCCGGTCATCCAGGACCGGCGCGTTCTGGTCGCCGTACAGCACCCGGGCGAGAAGGACGGCGCCACCGTCGAGAAGCCGGCCAGCACCTGGCCCGACGGACCCGGCAAGTACGTCCGCCCGGCGGTCGTGGCCGTGTGGCGCAAGGACGGCTGCGACATCGGCGTCTGATCGCACTCGTACGCAACCCGTACGCATACGGATGCGGGCCGCTCCCCTCAGGGGAGCGGCCCGCATCCGTTTGTCCGTGCGGCTCAGGGAGCCGTCACGCAGTTCACGGCCGGGAGTTCGGCCGGGGCCGCGAGGGCGGTGGGGTCGAGCAGGGCGGCCGGGTCGACGAGTCCGGTGACGGTGCCCGGGGCCTCGGTGAGGCAGGTGACGGCGGCCGACGGGTCCGGCACGGCGGTGGCTGCCGGGGCGGCGGCTCCGGCGAGGGCCAGGGTGCCGAGGAGGACGGAGGCGGTGCGACGCATGAAAAATCCCCTTATCGGGAGGGCGGTTGAACAGGATTGATCATTACCTGTACGCCCTCCCGAACTCGCCCTGCGTCACTCGCACGAGAACGACGTAACGATTCACCGCCTGCGCGGAGTTGACCAGGCCGCCATCGCCGTCAGTGCGGGGACGCGATCGCCCTTGCTGCCGCCACCTCCTGGCGGAGTGGCTCCAGGACGCTTTCCGGCGGGCCGGTCAGGTCGGTGCGGACCTCGTACAGGACGTCTGCCTCTCGTAGCCCCTCCGCCAGTTCACGGAGTTGCAAGGTCACTTGAGCGACCTCCGCGGACGACGGAGGGGTCGCCCCGTGCTTCACCCGCACCCGTGCCGCCGTCGTCACGTCGACGATCCGTTCCACGGCGACGACCAGGGGCCACCAGGCGGCGGCGCGGCGGCCGGTGGGTGGGGGTTCGGTCAGGGCGCGTTGGAACTCCGTGCGGATGACGGAGAGGTCGCGGTAGAGGCGGCGGCGCATGCGGGCGCGGGCGGCGGGGTCCTCGCCCTTGCCGAAGGCCGCCTCCACATATGTCGCCGTGTCCGCCACCGCGTCCGCGAGGCGGTCGCCCACGCGGACGTGCCAGCTCTCCGGCCAGAGCAGATAACCCGCGACCAGCGCGATCGCGCAGCCCATGAGGGAGTCGACGAGGCGGGGCAGCAGCAGGCCCGTTCCCTGGCGGTTGAGGACGTCGGAGAGGAGGAGGATCACCGGGGTGATGGCGGCGGTCTGGTAGCCGTAGCCGCGTGGGGTGAGGGCGGGGATCAGCGGGGCGAGCAGCAGCATCACCGGTACGTCCCACCAGCCTCGCGGCACCTGGGAGAGCACCGCCGCCGCGACGACGAGTCCGGCGACCGTGCCGAGGGCCCGCAGCAGCGCCCGTGAGAAGACCGAGCCGAAGTCGGGCTTGAGGACGAAGGTGATGGTCAGCGCGACCCAGTAGGAGCGCGGGACCGTGATGATCGAGACCAGGACCTGGGCCAGGCCGATGCACAGGGCCAGGCGCAGGCCGTAGCGCCAGGAGGTGGCGGAGAGGATCACGTTCCGTCCGGCCTGGGCGGCGCGGATGCGGAGGGCGGCCGGGCGGCCGAGGCGGTCGTCGATGCCGTGGGGGTCGATGTCCGGGGCGGCGACGACGGAGGCCGCGTGGCGCACGGCGTGGTTCATGGCGCGGTTCGTCTCGCTCACGGCCGCCGGCAGGTCGAGCCCTATCGGGCCGGTGTAGCCGGTGTCGATGGCCTCCGCGACGTGCCGGACCGCTGACGGGATCTCGGGCGGGAGCGGCTTTCCGGCCAGGTGGGCCGCGGGGGCGGCCTCCACGACGGGCGTGATGGCGTTCAACTGGGCGAGCAGCCGGGTGAGTTCGGGGCTGCGGCCGTGGTGGCGGGTGCGCCGGGCGAGGACGAGGTCGTACGACTGGTTCAGCGACTGGGTGACGGCGTGGCGGGCGGCGTCGTACGCGTCGGGATCACCGGTCGCCGCCAGCAGTTCGGCCACCGTCCGGTAGGTGTCCGCGACCGCCGTCCGCTCCGGCACTCCGCCCCGCAGCGGCCAGGCCAGCAGCGCGAGCAGCAGCACGAGGAGCCCGCCGCCGGACATCAGCGCCGGCGCGAGCCACCACTCGCCCGGCATCGGCAGGCCCGCGCCCACCACCGAGTTGAGGAGCAGCAGCAGTCCCGATACGGAGGCGACCGCGCCGATCGTCGAGATCATCCCGGAGACGAGCGCGACGCCGGTGACGGCGGCGACCGCGAGCCAGCCGTGGCCGAAGACCAGCGAGCCGAGGGTGATGCCGACGGCGCCGAAGAGCTGCGGGACGGCGATGTTGAGGATCCGCATCCGGTAGGCGTCGGCGGTGTCGCCGATGACTCCGGACAGCGCGCCCATGGAGGCGAGGGCGCCGTAGGCGGGCCGGTCGACGGCGAGGCCGATGGCGAGGGGCAGGGCCATGGCAAGGGCGGCGCGGGCGACGGCGGACCGGTTGACGGGCGCCGGTTCGGACCGGAGGTTCCGGACCAGCCAGTCGGGGGGCGTCAGGCCGATGGGGAACTCTCGGGACATGGCCCCATTATGTTCGCCCCCGCCAACCTCATCCCCGCTGGTGGAGCGTGACGTCGACCAGCAGCGAGCGGTGGTCGGTGTCGCCGAGGTCCAGGAAGCGGGCCGTGCGCGCGGAGAAGTCCGGGGACAGCAGCACATGGTCGATCTGGGTGCCGAACGTCGGTGTCGTCCGGGTCGGCCAGCTCGGTGTGCGGTCGGAGCCGGTGAGCCGGGCCGCGTCGCGCAGGCCGGCGTCCAGGATGCGGCGGAAGGCGGCGTGGTCCTGGGAGGCGTTGAAGTCACCGGCCAGGATGGTGGGGGTCTGCTCGTCGGCGCTCACGTAGTCACGCAGGGCGCCCAGCTCCCGGCGCCATACGTCCGTCTGCCCGGGCAGCGGCGGCATGGGGTGCGCGAGCTGGAGCCGTACGTCGTGCCCGCGCACGTCGGCGACGGCGCCGGGCATCGAAAGCGTGCCGGGTACGCCGTCCGTGCCCTGGAGCGGGAAGCGGCTGAGGATGACCGACCCCTCGGAGCCGTCGGCGATCGCGGCCTCGCGGTGCGGATAGTCGGCGGCCAGGTCGCGCTTGAGCACCGCGTCGCAGGCGACGTCGCACTCCTCCACGAACACGATGTCCGGCTTGTCACGTCGTACGGTCTCGACGAGGGCGTCGGTGGCCTGCCCGAACTCGACGTTCGAGGTGAGCACACGGAACGAGGCGAGGACGGGCCCGGTCGGCTGGGCGCTCTTGCCGTACGGCTCGATGAACCACGCCAGCAGACCCAGCAGGACGACGCCCCACACCGCCCCGACCCACCACCGCGCGAGCACGGTGAGCAGCAGCCCGAGACCCGTGGGCACGAGCAGCCAGGGCAGGAAGGCGAGAACCTGCGGGACGGGCGTGATGGCGTCGGTGTCGGCGAGCCGGCAGCCCACGACGACACTGACTCCGGCGAACAGCAGCACGGCGAACCCGACGCCGGGACGCCGCGAGGTCCGTCGCTGGCGCACGTCATCGGAAGCGGTCCACTCGGCGACCTCGGTGTCCAATGCCCGGCCTTCCGTTCGCGGGTGGGGTGGCCGAATCCTCCCTCAAAAAAGACGGGAGCGGTGCGGGGGAGGTTGCACCGAGCGGGAGGGGTCCCGAGGGTGCGCGCGCATGATGTGGCGCCGGTCATCGAGTGGAAGAGGGAGCACGTGACGCCCAGGATCCCCGTAATTACGCGTCGACCCGCGTCAGGAACTCCCGCAACGCCTCGTTGAATTCAGCCGGGCGTTCCAGGTTCGGCATGTGGGCCGCCCTTTCGATGACCCTGAGTGTCGAGTCGGGCAGTGCCGCGTGCATCGCCTCCGCGTCCGCGACCGGTGTGTACGTGTCGTCGGCGCCGACGACGACCAGCGTCGGGACGGTGACGTGGGTCAGCAGGGTGCGGTAGTCGGGGCGTTCGGCGCGGCCGCGCAGGGCTGCTGCGGCGCCTTCCGGGGGCGTGGCCGTCATCATGCCGTGGACGTGGGCCTTGACCTGCGGCGAGGCGTACGGCGCGACCATCTTCTCCAGCACCTCGTCGGCGTATCCGCGCATGCCCTCGGCCAGCAGCCGGTCCGCCATCTCGTTGCGGATCACCTTGCCCTCCGCCGTCTCCGCCGCCGGGAAGGTGTCAGCGAGGACCAGGCCCCGGACGCGCTCGCCGAAGAGGCGGTAGCACTCCATCGCGATCTGGCCGCCCATCGAGAGGCCGGCCAGGACGAACGCCCGCACCTTCAGCTCGTTCAGCAGCGCCTCGATGTCGCGGGCGAAGTCGGAGAGCGGGGTGACGCCGGGGACCACCGGGGAGGCGCCGTAGCCGCGCAGGTCGGGGGCGATGACCCGGCGGGAGGCGGAGAACGCCTCGGTCTGCGGGGTCCACATCGTGCGGTCGAAGGGGTGGCCGTGGACGAGGACGAGGGGAAACAGAGAGGTATCCGCTCCTTTGTCCTCGTATGCGAGGAAGGGTGCCATGTGGATGACCCTAGATCCGGTCAACTCCTCGGTGCAATAAGATCTTTGCTCTCGGTGCAATCCTGGGAGGGAGTTGAGTGGACGACTACCGGCGTCTCGCCGACCGCATCGCCGACGACATCGCCGCCGGCCGGCTCCGCCCCGGCGAACGGCTGCCTCCGCAGCGCGTGTTCGCGCGCCGCCGCGGGATCGCCGGGTCCACGGCCGGGCGGGTATATGGCGAACTTGTGCGCCGGGGGCTGGTCGTGGGGGAGGTCGGCCGGGGTACGTTCGTGCGGGCGACGCCTGTCATGTCGTACGGCCGTCAGCTCGTCGAAGCGGGGACTGCCGCGCCCGTGAATCTGGAGCTCAACTACCCTTCCGCGCCCGGCCAGTCGGAGCTGCTCGCCCCCGCCCTCGCCCCGCTCCTGCGCCCCGACGTCCTGACGGAGGCCCTGCGTCCGGCGGCGGCCACCGGAACGGCTCCGGCACGGGAGGCGGCGGTCGGCCTGCTCGCGACTCCGGGCTGGCGGCCTGCCCCTGCTCAGTTGCTCTTCACGGGAAACGCTCGTCAGGCCATCGCCGCCGCCCTTGCCTCCCTGGTCCGGCCCGGTGGTCGGGTCGGTGTCGAGCCGTTGACGTATCCGCTGGTCAAGGAGATCGCGGGGCGGCTCGGCGTCACGCTCGTGCCGCTCGCCGCCGACGAACGCGGACCGCTCCCCCAGTCGATCGCCGCCGCCCACCGCACGGCTCGCCTGTCCGCGCTCTATCTGCAGCCGACGCTGCACAATCCGACGTCGGTGACGGTGGATGAGGCGCGGAGGTGCGAACTCGCGGGTGTCGTAGGTGACTTGGGGATTCCTGTTGTGGAGGACCGCATCTGGTCGTTCCTAAGTGATGCCGAGCCGTTCGCCGTGCACGCCCCCGCGCTGACCCACGTCGTCGACGGGCTGTCCAAGCGGGTCGCGCCCGGGCTCACCGTGGGTTTTCTCGTCGTACCGCAGGATCGGACGAAGGCTGTGGCCGCCGCGATCCGGTCCGGGGGGTGGAATGCGGGGCGCTTCGCGCTGGAGGCGGCCGTGCGGTGGTGCGGGGACGGGACGGTGGCGCGGCTGGTCGAGGGGAAGCGGGAGGATGCCGCGCGTCGGCAGCGGGTTGTCGCCCGGCACCTCGACGGGTTCGGCATACGGTCCGATTCCCGCGCCTACTACGCCTGGTGGGAGTTGCCCGCGCCCTGGCGTGCGGACACGTTCACGGCCGCCGCAGCCGAGCACGGGATCGCGGTGACTCCCGGGCCCGCGTTCGCCGTGGACCCGGCGCGCACGCCGGACGCGGTCAGGCTCGGGCTCGCGTCCGTTCCTGAGCCGGATCTGGAGCGGGCGTTGCGGACGCTCGCCGACGTCGTACGAGGTGGCATGTGAGGGCCACGGTGAGGCCCAGGGCGACCAGGAGCCAGGAGACCGTGCGGAGGGTGGTGGTGAGGGCGTCGTAGGCGGTGCTCGTGGCTGGGTGGTGGGCGTCCTCGGGGAGGTGGGCGAGGGTGAGGCGGCGGCCGATCTCGATGGTCAGGGCGAGGAACGCGCCGCCGAGTGCGGTGCCGAGGGCGGTGGCGGTGAGGGCGCGGCGGCGGTAGGCGGCGACTGCGATGCCGGTGACGGCGGACGCGGCGGCCGCCAGGGGGAGCCAGAGGGCTGCGACTTGGAGCACGTGGAGCACCTCGTCTGCGGGTTCGTTGTGGCTGGTCGCGCAGTTCCCCGCGCCCCTTCGGGGCGCTCCTCTTCAGGTAACTCCCTGGTGAGCGGGCGCGCGACCTCGGCGACGGCATACGGGGGCGCTCTCCGGTGGAGGGTTCACCCGATCGGGTGTCTCATGGTTCTGGGGAGAAGGAGGCCGATCATGCGCACCACTCCGGCCCTGCGGACCCTGGCCGTGGCCCTGCTGACCGGCGGAAGCCTCGCCGTTTCGACGGCGGGTGGCACGGCATACGCCGGCAGCGGAGGATCCTCCGGTCCGATCTGGGGCACTGTCGTCTCCGCGACGAAGCTTGACGTGCGGCAGTCGCCGACCGTCCACTCGCACGTCGTTGCGCGGCTGGCACCGGGCAGTCAGGTCCGTATCGACTGCCGGGTCGTCGGACAGAGCGTCAACGGCAACCCGTACTGGTACCGGCTCGTCGGCGTCCAGGCATGGGCGAGCGCCGCCTTCGTCCACACCAACTGGTGACCGGGGGAAGGGAAACAGGGGAGCGCGTGGGCTCCGGCCGGCGGTGCCGGGGCCCGCGCGTGCGCGTGTCCCTCTGTCAGACCCCTGTGGGAGGCTCCGTCGATGGAATCTTCGAAGGTGATTGAGACCCTGTGGGAACGGATCCAGGCTCGGGACTGGGCAGGCGTCGCCCAGTTGATCGCGGAGGATGTCGTAGTCGAGTGGCCGATCAGCCTCGAACGCATCATCGGCCGGGAGAAGTTCGTCGCGGTGAACCGTGAATATCCGGAGGGCTGGTCGATTCGGGTGCTCAAGGTGGTGGCCGAGGGCGATGAAGTCGTCTCCGAAGTCGAAGTGCCACACGACAGTCTCGGTGTCTTCCGCGCGGCATCGTTCTGGACTGTCCGTGACGGACAGATCGTCCGTGGGACGGAGTACTGGACGAGCCTGGGGGCGGACCCGCGGCCTGAATGGCGGGCCGCCCTCGTCGAACCGATGTAGTGACGTCAGCGAGGGAGCGGGTTTCCCTCGGCGTCCTCGTGTGTGTAGTAGCGGTAGAAGAACACCGTGAAGATGGCGGCCGTGATGAGGAGGCTCATCACCGTGGAGCGCAGCACGCTCGCCCCCGTCTGGCTGTAGAGGAACCCGAATGCCGCGCCGGCGAAGGCGGACTTCGTCAGTGAGTGCAGTTCCCGCTTCAGCCGGGGGGCCCAGATCGCCACGGCGACGCAGAGCACGATGAACGCGAGTGCGGTGGTGAAGCCGAACAGGATGTTCCAGCCGGTGATCTCGCCGCCGGAGCGCCGGTTGGCCGCGGCCCAGTAGCCGTAGACGAGCCCGAGGACCACGGGAATCGCATACCTCGCGATCCTGTGGGTGCGCTCGCTGAAGACGTCGGGTGTGGGGAGCCGCGTGGCCGGTCGTCCCCTGGGGCTGGGTGCCGCATGAGCCATGGGAGGACTCCTCTCTTGTTGCCCCTGTTCTCCTGTCGCTCTTGTCATCCAGAGCACACCTGGGCGGGTGCTCTGGCAAGTCGGTGGGAAACCCCGGTCGGCTCGGTGAGATACCCGCTTGGCCCCGGTCCGGATGCGGTCCGCGTGCGGCCGTGTTTCGCTTGGCGTCATGAGCGGGCGCGGACTGAGGCCGGTGGGCGGTCGGCGCCCGCTCGTACGACTGCCCGACGCCGTGCCCCGGGATGTGCTGCAACACCACCAGATTCTGCGGATCCGGGACCGGAGCGTCGCCTGGGTGCCGCCGCTGCTGGTGCTCGTCGGCATCCTGATCGTCGACTGGAACACCACCCGGGACTTCCGGATCATCACCTGGATCGTGCTGGTGCCGAGTATCGCCGCCGCGATCTGCGGGGTGTGGGGCACGGCCGCCTACGCGGTGCTCGCGACCGTCGCCTATCCCATCGCGGACGGCGCCTGGCCGAACGAGTACCAGGCCGGACCTGCCGACTTCTTCCTCGTCGCCGTCGGCAGTGTGCTGGCCGTGCTGGCCTGCGCGGTCAGGGTGCGCGGCGAGCGCCGCATGCTGCACATGCGGGACGTCACCGAGACCATCCGCCGTACCGTGCTGCGTCCGCTGCCGCCCGGCTGGGGCGGCCTGGAGCACGCGGCGGTGTATCTGACCGCAGATGTCGAGGCCCGCGTCGGCGGCGACTTCTACGACATCCAGCCCGGCCCGCACGGCACGCGTGTCCTCATCGGCGATGTGCAGGGCAAGGGCCTGGGCGCGGTCGAGGCGGCGGCCGCGCTGCTGGGCACGTTCCGCGAGGCCGGCTACCACGAACCGGAGCTGGCGACGGTCGCCGACCGCCTGGAGGTGCGGATGCTGCGGCACGGCGGGCATGTCACGGCGCTCGGCCGCGACGACGCGGACCGCTTCGCCACGGCGGTGCTTGTGGGGTTCCCCGAGTCGAGCGCCGGGCGGTTCTTCGGCCGCGGGTCCGTCGTGGCTGGTCGCGCCCACGCGGCGGAGCCGCATATGTCACAGCCCCGCGCCCCTTTGGGGCGCGTTCCGGAGCCCGGCGTCGTCGAGGTCGTCGTCTTCGCCCACGAGCCGCCGCTTCTCGTCGGCACCGACGGCGTACGGTCCCTGCCGTCCGGCGGCGACACCCTCCCCCTCGGCCTGAGCACCCTCGCCCCCGCCCAGGACCCGCCGCCCGTCCAGCAGGTGACCCTCGCGCCCGGCGAGACGCTGCTGATGACCACGGACGGCGTCACCGAGGCCCGGGACACCGACGGCGTCTTCTACCCGCTCGCCACGGAGGTCGCCCGCGCCGTCGCCGCCGACCCGCGCACCGTCGAACCCCGCCGCCTCGTCGACTTCGTACGGGAGGGTGTGCTGCGGCACTGCGGGGGACGGCTGGCCGACGACACGACGGTGTTCGCCGTACGGCGGCTCAGGCCCCTGGAGGCACGGGACGGTTGACGGTTTGTGGTCCTGACACCCACCTTTGCAGGCGCAGCGGTTACGGTGCTGCCGTAAGTGATCGACGGGGGATTGGGAGGGACGATGCCCGGAACCGTGCTGCTGCTGGCGGCCTCGCCGCTCGGCAAGGGGCGAATGGTGGACGCCGCGTCCGTGCTTCCCGTCCTCGCGGCCGTCCCGCCCGCCGTCCTGTCCGGCACGGACACCGCGAACGTCGTCGAACTCGCCGACCCCCTCGAGCCGCAGGCCGTCCTCACCCGGCTGCGCGCCGCCGCGGGCGCCCCCGGCCCGCTCACCGTCTTCATCACCGGCCAGCTGCAGATCGACCGCCGGCAGTTCCTGCCGCACCTGGCGCTGGCCCGGACGACGCCGTCGACGGTGCGGTACACGGCGTTCCCGTGGCACTGGGTGCGGGAGGAACTGCGGTTGCGAGCGGCGGGGACCACGGCCCTCGTCCTCGATCTGCACGCGGACGCGGAGACCTGGGACCATCTGCGGACCCGGCCCTTCGACTCGGGCGGCAACAGCGCCGTCTACGGCCGTATCGCGCCGCCGCCTCCCCGGCGGACGGTGGCGGTGCCCTCGTACATGAAGGCCGTGGCGACGATCCTGCGCAGCGGACACCGGCCGCCGCTGGAGCAGTTGCATCAGCTGGCGCTGAGCCGGATCGCCAACGAGGGTTCGTACGGTGACCTGGTGCTGACGCCGTCGGCGGTGCCGATGCCCGTTCACGTGCCGCGCCCGCAGCATCCGCCTCAGGTCGCCGATCCGCACTCCGCGATCAGCGCCGCCGTGCAGGCGGAGCGGCACGACGACGCCGACGCGCTGGCCGCGCATCAGGAGCAGGCCGCGGTGCGGGCGTACGGTCCCGGTTCCGAACAGGCCCTGCACTGGGCCGAAGTCCGCGCGGATCTGGCCATGTTCGCCGGGGACCCCGTCCGCAGCTGCCGTACCTGGCTGGGCGTCGCCTCCGCGCGGCTGGCGGCCGGGCAGGCGCCGTCCGACCCGGCCGTCGAGGCGGCCGTCGACCGGGCGCACCACCAGTGGGGCCGGATCGCCGACCCGGCGCGGGCCCGCGAACTGGCGCCCACACTGGCCGACTTGAGGGCACGGGTGCCGGGGCGTCGGGAGGGCGCGCTGGATCACATCCAGCGGCATCTGAACCAGCTCCAGACACAGAGTCGGTCCGCGCAAACAGCGCACTGAGTTCCGTTTGTGACGCAAACGCACTTCAGTGCCCCGGTGACGAACCCTTCAGTGCCCGCAACCTCCCTGCCATGATGGTGAGTTATGGCTGAGGGGGATGGAGTGGCCGACCGGGACGAGCGAGCGATCCGCGTCCGGCTGGACGAGACCGCGGGCGAGGGAGACATCGACGCGCTGCGGAACTGGCTCGAGCGGGAACAGCCGCTCGACGAGATGGTGCGCAAAGGCGAGCTGCGGATCCGCGAACGGGCCCGCACGGACGAGACCGGTGCCCCGATGGGCGTCGGCATGGAGATCGTCATCCAGCTGATCGGGGCCGCCGGGGGCGCCGTCTTCCTTCAGCTGCTCAACCAGGTCGGACGGTCCGTCGATGCCTGGCGTGCCAACCGCCGCCAGGTGGAGGACGGCGAGCCGCCCGCGGGAACCGTCGACCCGTTGGACGGCGACGGGTAGTCCGGTGAGTCCCAGCAAGAACCGGGCGCTCCTGGTCGGGGTGTCCACGTACGAGGACAAGAAGCCGCCGCACGGGGTGCCCGGGGATCTTCCCGCCGTCGAACACAACCTGAACATGCTCAGGCGGGCGCTGCTGAAGGGCGGTGTGTTCGACGACGACTCGATCACCGTCTGTCGGTCGCCCTCGCAGGGCAAGTTCAACGAGGCGCTGTATTCCGCCGCCGCGGAGACCGACGGGCTGCTCCTGCTGTACTTCGCCGGGCACGGCGCGACGCCCAGCTCCGGCGTCCCGCTGTTCCTGCAGATGCGCGATGCGCGCGTGATCAGGGGCGGACATACCGTCTTCCCCGGCGCGGCGAAGTACGACGACGTGCAGACCGTGCTGCTCAGCAGCAAGGCCGAGCGGATCGTGGTCGTCCTCGACTGCTGCTATGCCGGCAACGCGGGCGTCGCCTGGGAGCGGGAGCACGAGTACAGCAAGCGGCGGGTGCTGCTGCTGATGAGCGTGCAGGCCAACCACCGCATCGACGCGGGCGACCCCGCCACACCGACGCCGTTCACCGCCGAGCTCGTCCGACTCCTTGAGAAACCGGGCGAATGGCGGTTCCGATGGCTCTCCGGTCAGCTGCGTGAGGAGATGGCCAGGCAGAAGACGATGCGCGGTGAGCCATGGGTGCCGCAGAGCCGGGCCGAGCCCGGGGAGGACGTACTGCTGTCCGCGCGGCCGGAGAGCGGTGCCGTGCAGCCGCCGCGGACCGAAGAACCGGCTCACCTGTCGCCCAGACCGTCGCCCCTCCTGAAGCACCTGCGCCACCGCGCCGCCGCCCTCGGCACCCTCGTCCTCACCCTCGCCGCCTTCGCCTTCGGCACCTACGGCCTGGTCTCCCTCGTCGGCTCCTCCCCCGTCTGCGCGCCGCCCCTCGAACTGCGCGTCCTGACCGATCCCGACCTGAAGCCGACGGTCACCTCGGCGGCGAACACCTATCTGACGTCGGAGGAGAACACGGACGGGGACGGGTGCCGGGTCAGTGGGATCACGGTGTACAGCGCCCGTTCCGCCGATGTGGTGACCGCGCTGCGCGAGGAGTCCGAGCCCTGGCAGGAACCCCGGGCGGAGGAGACCAACCCGCAGCGGGACATCGGGCCGCAGGCCGACATCTGGATCCCGGGCTCGCCCGCCGCCGCCCAACGGGCCGAACACGAGCGGGACACCAATCCCAAGGCCTCGCTGAAGGTGGAGGGGCAGCCCTTCGCGTACTCCCCGGTCGTCCTCGCCGTACCGACCACCCTCCCCGCCGCCGACCAGCGCACCGACCGCAAGCTCGCCGAGCTGATCGCCGACCTGCGTGGCCGCGCGGACCAGGCCGAAGTGCGCCGCAGCGACCCGGAGTTCACCGACTCGGCGCTGTTCGCCACGATCGGCCTGTACGACGACGCCGACCGAGCGCTCGACGTGGAGAAACAGCTCGACCAGCCGGGGCCGCCGTCCGACACGGCCGCGCAGCTGCTGTGCGAACTGCCCCGCGACGACGCGGTGGACGACCGTACGGCCGTCCTCGTCCCCGAATTCCTGCTGAAGTCCGGGGTCGGCTGCGACAGTTGGCGGCGCAGCCCCCGGATCGCCGAGTACCCGACGAACGTGCCCGGCCTGGAGCCCACGTTCGTGCGGGTGCGCTGGCAGGACGGCGACCTGGACCGGGACGCGCGGGACGCAGCCGTGGCGGACTTCCGCTCCTGGCTCACCGACGGGCAGGGGCGGGACGCGTTCGCGCGCGCGGGTTTCCGCGCGGCCACCGGCCGCCGTCCACTGCTGGACGGGAGCGGGCCCGCACCCGGGGTGCTGCCCGATCCCAAGCCGCTGACGGAGGCCGCCGGACGGAACGAGACCGAGGCGGCGTTGCGGGCCTACCGCGCCGCCCACGGTCCCGGCCGGGTCCTCTTCCTGCTCGACAGCTCCGGCTCGATGGCCTCCCTGTGGGACGGGCCCAGCGGCGGCCCCGGTCTGCTGAAGCAGTCCCTCGGCGGGCTCGGCGGCCAGGACGAGTACGGCGTGCGGGCGGTGGCGGACACCCCCGAAGGCGACCGGTATGTACCCCTGCTCCCCCTCGCCACCCACGACCGCGAGGACGCCGTACGCACGATCGACCAGGCCGAGGTCCGGTCCGGCGCCGACTCCGATCCGCACGCCGCGCTGCTCGGCGCGCTCGACGACATGGCGGACCAGGGCACCGACGACCGCCCTCAGCTGATCGTCTACATCACCGACAGCGGGGACCACGACCGGATGACCGGCGGGAAACTCGACGAGGTGCTGACCCGGGCGAAGTCGGCGGGCGTGCCGGTGGCGATGGTGTCGCTGCGCGGCGGAGCCTGCGGAGCGGGCAAGCCGGACGCCCGGATCGCCGCGGCGAGCGGTGGCCGCTGCCTGGACGCCGACGACGACATCGGCAAGGGCCTGTCCGCCGAGGTCGAACGGACGGGACTCGGGGAGGACCAGTGATCCGACGGACGGCGGCCCTGCTCGCCCTGCTGCTGGTGGCCGCCTGCACCGGCGGCGGGGACGGCACGTCCGCCGAGCCCTCCGGCGACGTGGTCGGCGACATCGTCATCGCCAGCGGCCTGGACGTCACCGGCAAGGGCGGCATCCGCCAGCAGCTCATCGACGCCTGGAACGACCGGCAGGCCAAGGAGGGCACCGGTTTCAAGGCCACCCTGGTCGAACTCACCGGCAGCGCCGACGAACAGCGCAGCCAGCTCCTCGGCGCCCTCCAGTCGGGCAGCGCCACCTACGACGTGGTCAACCTGGACGTCACCTGGGTACCGGAGTTCGCCGAGTCCGGTCTCGTACGAGAGCTGCCCGACGACCTGCTCGGCGACGACGTCATCGACTCCGTCGCCGACACCGCCCGCTGGGACGGCAAGGTGTACGCGGCGCCGTTCAACAGCGACGTCGGGCTGCTCTACTACCGCCGCGACCACCTGAAGGCCGCGGGCCTGGAGCAGACCGAGCTGACGGGCGACCTCACCTGGAAGAAGCTGCTCAGGGTGATCGACGACTTCGGCGGCAACGAGCCCGAGGGCTACGAGAAGGGCTGGACCACCCAGCTCGGCCCCTACGAGGGCCGCACCGTGGGCGCCGTCGAGGCGTTCGCGTCGGCGGTGCCGGACCTGGAGCTGACCGACGAGCGGGGCGAATACACCGGCGACGCCGAGACGCTGGAGAGGGGAATCCGGGAGCTGCGCGAGCGCACCCGGACGCCGTACATCCTCCGGGACGCCTACGACTCGAACGAGGCCGCGTCGATGGCGGACTTCGCGGCGGGCCGCACCACGTTCCTGCGGCACTGGCCGTACGCCTACGGCACCCTGCACCAGACCCTCGACGAGGACCAGCTCGGCGTGGTCCCGCTGCCCGGCAAGGGGGTGCTCGGCGGGCAGAACCTGGCGGTGACGCGGGCCTCGCCGCGCGCGGGGAAGGCCATGGAGCTGATCGAGTTCCTCACCGGCGAGGAGAGCGAACGCTGTCTGCTGGACGCGGGGTTCGCGGCGACCCGGGAGTCGGCGTACACCGACGACACGGTCGACTGCACGGCGGCGGCCACGCCCGCGCCGTCCGCGACGGGCGAGCGCCCCGACGACATGCCCCGCGAGAAAGGCCGCCCGGCCTACGCCCGCACCACGCTCCTCCCCGCACTGCAGCAGGCCGTCCAACGCCCGCGCACCGCCCTGTACGGCGCCTTCACCCAGACCGTGATCGCCCAGCTGGACCCCCTGTTCACCGATGACCCGCCGCCGGAGGAGGAGCTGGCCAAGAAACTGCATACGGCCCTGAAGAAGGCCCTGCCCGGCTGATCAGCTCACCAAGTACGCCAGCGCCCCCGCCACCAGCGTCCGCACCCCCGGCGCGACCACCGCGAGATCGGGCGCGAAGAGCGGGCTGTGGTTGCTGGGGACCGCGTCGATTCGCGCCCTGAGGTCCTCGCCCTCCGCCGCGTCCCACACCTTGTCCGGCGTGCTGGTCACGAACCAGAAGGAGTACGGCAGCCCGCCCTCGCCCTCGCTCTCGGCGAGCTGCGCGAAGTCCTCGCTGCCCATCGCCGGGCCCGGGTCGAAGACGGCGGCGGAACCGAACACCTCGCGGTGCACCCCAGCGATACGGTCGTGGGTCGCGGCGTCGTTCACCGTCGCCGGGAAGGCGTCGCCCAGCGTCACCTCCGGCTCGCGCGGACAGCCGGCGGCCAGGCACTCGCCCTGCGCGATACGCCTGATCGCGGCGACCATGCGGTCCCGCACCGCCGCCGACTGCGTCCGCAGGTTGAGGGAGATCCGGGCGGTGGCGGGGATGATGTTCGCCGCCGTGCCCGCCTCGATACGGCCGACGGTCAGGACGGCCGACTCGCGCGGGGCGACCTCGCGGCTGACGACGGTCTGCAACCGGGTCACCAGATAGGCCGCGGTCACCACCGGGTCGACGGTCGTCTCCGGACGCGAGCCGTGCCCGCCGCGCCCGTGCACCACGATGTCGACGTCCGTCGTGGCGGAGAGGATCAGCCCGGCACGGTGGCCGAACAGGCCCACGGGACCCGGCGCCACGTGCTGGCCGAGCAGGACGTCCGGGCGCGGCACACGGTCGTAGAGCCCGTCCGCGACCATCGCGGCCGCTCCCTGCCCGGACTCCTCGGCGGGCTGGCCCACCACGATCAGCGTCCCGGACCAGGCGTCCCGTCCGGCGGCCAGCGCCTGCGCCGCGCCCGTCAGCCACGTCACGTGCATGTCATGCCCGCACGCGTGCATCACCCCGGGCGTCCGCGACGCGTACGGCAGCCCCGTCCGCTCCTCGACCGGCAGCGCGTCCATGTCGGCCCGCAGCAGCACGGTCGGGCCGTCGCCGTTGCGCAGCAGGCCCGTGACGCCGGTGCCGCCGATGCCCTCGGCTGTGTCGAACCCGGCCGCGGTGAGGCTCTTGGCGAGCCCGGCCGCCGTCCGGTGCTCGCGGAAGGCCAGTTCCGGGTGCCGGTGCAGATCGCGGTAGAGGTCCTCGAGGGCGGGGAGGGGCAGGTCGGCGGTGAGGTCCAGCGCGGTGCGTGCGGCAGCAGACGTCATGGCGTCAGGGTAGGGCGATCACCTGTCGGGGCCGCGTATGCGGAAGGCCGCCGGCGGGACGAGGGGGGAGTGTGTCCCGCCAGCGGCGGTTCAGGGGTCGGTCCGTGCGTCAGAACGCGGGGACCTCGCCGGGCCGGGCCTTGTTGATGCTGCCGACGAGATTGTTGGTCAGCGGGAAGTTGGCCTTGCCCCACTGGGAGTTCCACAGGGCGTCGCGCGGCGTCTTGTCCATCTGCTCCATGGTGACCAGGGCCGGGGTGTCCCACTTGTTGCCCGGACCCCAGGCCTCCGTGTCCTCGCCCCACCCGGCGAAGCGGAAGGCGTGCGTGCTCGCGCCGTCCTTGTGGTAGACGATCTTGACGCGGTTGCCGTCCATCGGCACCTCGTTGATCGGGTGGGTGCTGTAGCCGCCGTGCCGGGAGGCGGCCAGGTAACGCGGGCGCTCCTCGCCCTGCTTCTGGAAGACCACGACGGACTCCCAGTCGTGGCGGTGCCCGAAGGCGTCGGCGCCGTTGAGCGTCTGGTCCTTCTCGAAGTAGAGCCCGTAGACGTAGGCGCACCAGCCGTTCTTGCACAGGGACTGCGCGTAGGTGTTGGCCTTGCCGAGGTGGTCGGTCCGGCAGCCGCCGGTGATCGAGCCGCTGTTGTTCAGGCCGCCGTTGAGCTGTCCGCCCGCGTCCACCGCCGCCGCGGGGAAGCAGCCGTCCGAGTCGTAGTCGAACAGCGGCATGTACTTGCTCTGGAACGTGCTCGCGTTCCACGGCAGCGGATTCAGGACGGCGGCGCTCGCGCTGCCCGTCAGACCGACGGTCAGGGCGGCGGCGCTGCCCAGGACGAGGGCGGCCTTGGTGAGGCGGGACCGTCTGCGGGCCTTGGCTGTCTGCGACATGCGGGTGCTCCAGTGGTGGTTCGTTCTGCCGGGATTTCGGCGGGACGAGACCGAGACTGGAGCGCGGGGGGTTGATCGGCGGCATGTTCTGATCAGGGCGATCAATCGTCCTCGGCGTTTCGGGGGGATGTTCCTCGTGGCGTCACCTCCCCTTCCCCCGCGGCCTTGGCGTCGCACTCGAACCAGACGGTCTTGCCGGGCCGCTCGGCCAACGGCACCCACCCCCACCGATCCGTGACGGCCTCGACGATCACCAGCCCGCGCCCGCCCGCGGCGAGCGCATCCACAGCTGTGGACAACGGCGGGCGCGAGCTCGTGTCGGTGACCTCGACACGCACTCCCCGCTCCTCCGGCAGCCGCAGGATCAGCACCGTCGCACGCCGCCCGGGACAGTGGCGTACGACATTGGCGATCAGCTCGGTGAGCGCGAGGGACGCCGAGTCGTACAGGTCGTCCATCCCCCAGGTGGCGAGATACAGGCGGAGGATGCGGCGCAGATGCCGGGCGCCAAGTCCTTCCTCGGGGGTGGCAGTTGCGTGATTCATGTCATCAGCGTGGAGTCATGTGATTACGCTCGGCTACAGACCGAACTGAACGCCGCGCCGCGTTCCGACCTGGGGGTGACCGCCGCATGCCCAACATCCGCAAACTCGACCCCACCGCCTCGCCGCTGGACTACTTCGGCTCCGAGCTCCGCCGGTACCGGGAGTCAGCCGGGATGTCCCAGCAGGAGCTGGGCGAGTGCATCTTCTGCACCGGCTCCCTGGTGGGCCAGATCGAGACCGCCCACAAGGTGCCGACCAGGGAGTTCGCGGAGCGGGCGGATGCGGCGCTGCTGACGGACGGGTGTTTTTCGCGGTTGGTCGGGCTGGTGCTGCGGAGCCAACTCCCTACGTGGTTTCAGCCGTACGCGGAGATGGAGGCGAAGGCGACGTACATCTCCACGTACCAGTGCCAGCTGGTGTACGGGCTGTTGCAGACGGAGGAGTACGCGCGGGCGGTGCTGGGCGCACCCCAACCGGAGAAACTGGACGAGTTGGTCGCGGCCCGCATGGAACGGCAGCGCGTCCTGCGGAAGGCGAAGCCGCCGCTGGTGTGGGTGGTGCTGGACGAGGCGGTGCTGTACCGGCCCATGGGCGGCCGGGAGGTGATGCGAAACCAACTCGCGCACCTGTTGAGCTTCCGGGACCAACGGCGCCTGAAGATCCAGGTGCTGCCGTTCTCGGCGGGAGAACACCCGGGCCTGACGGGCACCTTCAACCTCCTGCGCTTCGACGACGATCCGGACGTCGTCTACACCGAGGACTTCATCCAGGGCCACATGACGGCCAATCCGGACAGTGTCAGCGAGGGCTGGCTCCATTACGATCAACTGCGAGCTGCCGCCCTCTCGGTACGGGACTCGGCAGAGTTGATCGCCCACGTGATGGAGGAGCGCTATGGAGACCAGCCAGCAGCTGAGGAGCGCGACGTGGCGTAAGTCCAGCTACAGCGGCAGCAGCGGCGGCGACTGCGTCGAGTGTGCCCCCCTCGGCGGCGCCGCCTGGCGTAAGTCCAGTTACAGCGGAAGCACGGGCGGCGAGTGCGTCGAGGTCGCCGACCTCACTCCGCACATCGCCGTCCGCGACTCCAAGAACCCCGAGGCCGGCACCCTCACGCTCTCCCCGGAGGCGTATGTCGCCTTCGTGGGTCACGTCGGGCGCGGCGGCGCGTAGCCCGCTCCTCAGCCCCTGTACTTGCCGAGGGCGATCAGCAGGCAGTACGCGGCGAACGTCTTCGGGTCGTTCAGGTAGATCTTGACCCACTCGCCCTTCGACTTGACGAACGACCAGATCCACAGGGCGGTCGAGCTCGGCTCGCTCTGCTGGTCGCGCATCATCCGGTTGAAGCGCTCGCTCAACGTGCCCCAGTTGTTCTCCATGTCCACGTACTGCGAGGGCAGGCGGGACTCCTGCACGTTCGGGGCGGAGGCGAGGTGGAAGAAGTCGGCGATCGGGCGGAAGCGTGACCCCTCCGCGAGGGCCTGGGCCAACATCAGGAACGCTCGCGCCTGGTCACGCGTGTCGCCCGCCTTCAGGAGCGAGTGCACCGTGTTGCTCAGGTTCGGCTCGTTGTACGCCACGTCGTAGCGCGTGGTCCCGGCTTTCTGCTCCAGGTCGATGTAGTTCTCCTTGAAGGGCGCCTTCACGCTGTTGCTGGTCGAGGCCTGGCCTTCGTCGGCGTAGTGATACCGGCCGTCGTTCGCCCACCAGCCCATCAGGTACAGGTCCGAGGCGCGCATCCGCACGCGTACGTAGGCGTCGCTGTACGCGTCCTCGACGTCGATGTCGACGTACGTCTGACTCGCGGCCGTGTCCGTGTGCATGACCTGGTAGCCGGCGCCCGGCACCGCGGCCTGGTTGCCGCTGTCGACCGCGTTGCGGATCGCCCTGACGACCTGGACGTAGCTCGTCGGGCTGTTCGGGTTGTCGTCCCCGATCTTCCACGTGATGTGGCCGTCGGCGGCGTTCGCGCTCGACAGCACGCCGAGCGGCCCGAGCAGGGTGGCGAAGATCGACAGCACCAGAGTGGTGACGACCGTGCCGATGGTGACCCTGCGGGTGCGTTGCTGCGACATCTCGTCTGTGTGGGGCATGCGCTGTCCTCCAGTTGTTCGGCGTGCCGGGATCCGGCCTTGCCCCACTGACGCTCGCAACCGGAACGTTGATTGCCACGTCCCTTTTGTCAGGTCAATCAATCCCGTGGGCGGAAGGGGATTGATGGACATCACATGCCGCATCGCCTGGATGTCACCCGTGGGCCACCTGGCCGTCACCGGGCGGCTTGTACGTTCGTCGCGCTCGATGTCGCTTTCGCCAGCTATTTCGCCACGTATAGGGCCACGTACAGGGAGGTGCGCATGGGGCGCCCGGAAAGACCGCTGGACCCGACGGCCGGTCCCGTGCCGCGGCTCGCGCACGAGCTGCGGAAGCTGCGCAGCGACGCGGGGAGCCCCTCGTACCGGGCGATGGCCGAAACCGCGGGCTTCTCCGCGACAACGCTGTCGCAGGCCGCGGCGGGCGAACGGCTGCCGTCCCTCGCCGTCGTCCAGGGCTACGTACGGGCCTGCGGCGGCGACCCGGACGAGTGGGAGTCGCGGTGGAAGGACGCCGAGGCGGAGGTGGCGGGGGAGGTCCGCGAGGACGACGAGGACGCGGCGCCGCCGTACCGGGGTCTCGCCCGGTTCGAGCCGGCCGACCAGGGGCTGTTCTTCGGCCGGGACCGGCTGACGGACGACCTGCTCCAGTTGGTGTGCGGGCACCGGTTCGCCGCGGTGTTCGGTGCGTCCGGCAGCGGGAAGTCCTCGCTGCTGCGGGCCGGGCTGATACCCCGGCTGCAGAAGGAGATCGCGGAGCGGGGACGTCCGGCGGTGCTGCGGGTGCTGACGCCCGGCGACCGGCCTGCCGCCACATACGCGCATCTGCTGGCCCCGGCGGCGGACGAGCCGGAGAGCTGGGTGGTGGTGGACCAGTTCGAGGAGGTCTTCACCCTGTGCCGGGACCGGGCGGAGCGGGCCCGGTTCATCGATCTGCTGCTCGCCGCCCGGGACCCCGGCAGCCGGCTGCGGGTGCTCATCGCCGTACGGGCCGACTTCTACCCCCGGTGTGGCGAGCACCGTGGCCTGGCGGACACGCTGTGCGGCGCCGGGCTGCTGGTCGGCCCGATGACCGCGGACGAGCTGCGCGAGGCGGTCGTCAAGCCGGCGCAGGAGGCCGGGCTCCTGGTGGAGCGGGAGCTGACCGCGCGGATCGTGGAGGAGGTCCTCGACGAGCCCGGCGGGCTGCCGATGCTCTCGCACGCCCTGCTGGAGACCTGGCGGCGGCGCAAGGGCCGGGTGCTCACCCTGGCCGCGTACCAGGCGGCCGGCGGGGTGCGCGGTGCCATCGCGGCGAGCGCCGAGGAGGCGTACGGGCAGCTGACCGCACTCCAGGCGGATGCCGCCCGGCGGCTGCTGCTGCGAATGGTCGAGCCCGGCCAGGGCACACCCGACACCCGGCGGCCGCTCACCCAGGCCGAGCGGGAGGAGTGGGCATGTCCCGACGTGCCGGTGGTGGTGGAGCGGCTGGCCCGCGCCCGTCTCCTGACCGTCGACGAGGATGCCGTCCAGCTCGCCCACGAGGCGTTGATCACCAGCTGGCCGCGGCTGCGCGGCTGGATCGAGGAGGACCGGGAGCGGCTGCGCCACCACCGTCGGCTGACCGAGGCCGCCCGGGTCTGGCTGGAGCACGACCGCGACTCCGGCGCCCTGTACCGGGGCACCCGACTGGACCGGGTGGCGGAACTGTTCCCCGACCACGAGGACGACCGCTCCCTGACCGTGCCGGAACGCGAGTTCCTCACCGCCGCGCTGGCCGCCCGCGAGGCGGAGCGCCGGGCCGCCGCCCGCTCCACGCGTCGGACACGGGCCGGGGTGGCCGTACTGGCGGCGGTCCTCGCGGTGGCGCTGGTCGCTTCTCTCGCCGCTTGGACGCAGAGCCGGGACAACGAGCGCCGCCGGGTCGACGACGCGGCCCGCCGCGTCGCCGCCCTCGCCGACTCCCTGCGCACGACCGACCCCCGCACCGCGCAACTGCTGGGTGTCGCCGCCTGGCGCGTGGCCGAACTGCCGGAGTCCCGGCGGGCGCTACTGGGCTCGCTCGGCCAGCAGGAACTGGACACCTTCAGCGACCCGGCGCCGGGCGACGGCCCCTCCCGCTACCTGACGGACTCCGGCCGTACGCTGCTCAGCGTCGAGGGGCGTACCTGGCGGACCTGGGACGTGGCACGGCACCGGCGGATCGCCGAAGGGCGGCTGCCGGAGGACGGCACCGCAGTCGGGGTGAGCCCGGACGGGCGGCTGCTGGCGATCCGGGGGGGTGACGGGAACGACGGCACCGCGGTCGGGGTGAGCCCGGACGGGCGGCTGCTGGCGGCCCAGGGGGATCGCCGGGACGACGGCACCGTAATCGGGGCGGGCCCGGACGGGCGGCTGCTGGCGGCCCAGGGGGATCGCCGGGACGACGGCACCGTAATCGGGGCGGGCCCGGACGGGCGGCTGCTGGCGGCCCAGGGGGATCGCCGGGACGACGGGGTACGGCTGTGGGACACGACCGCCGGACGATGGTTCGGTGACCGGCTGCCGGCCTCGACCTTCGTGGAGTTCGCCGAGCGCACGTACGTCGTGCACGGCGTGGACGACGCCAGGGTGTGGGTGCACTCGGCCGCGGACGGAAAGCCGCTGTTCGAGACCGAGTCGATGAGCATGGCCACGGCGGCTCCGAGCGCCGACGGACGGCTCCTCGCGGTCTGCCCCACCGGGGACGGCCCGCTCCACGTGCGGGATCTGACGGGCCGGAGGACGGTGCACGGGCGCTGGGAACGCGCGGCCGACATCTGCGGCCAGGAGTACGCGCATCTGGTGCTCGGCGGGGGACAGAAGCTCGCCGCGGTGATCCCGAGCGGCGTGCGCGTCTGGGACGTCCGGTCGGGGGAGCAACTGGCCGACCTGCCCGAGACGGGAGTGAGGTACGCCGCCTTCAGCAAGGACGGGACCTTCCTGGCGACCGCCGACGGGGAGGAGATCAGGGTGTGGCGGATGGGCGTCGCCGCCCCGGTGTTCCGGCACCCCCTCAACAACCAGCATCTGGACGGCGGTCTCGCCTGGGACCCCGAGCGCCCGGTGCTGCGCTACCTGGAGGGCGGCACCGCCCACTCCCTGGACGTCGCGAACGCCGTGACCTCCGCCTGGCAGGACGAGCCGCTGGGCAAGGTGCTGATCAGCCCGGACGGCCGCACCCTGGCCACCGCCCGCCGCATCGGCGAAACCGGCGACACCTACCGCTTCGAGCTGCGCGACACCCGCGACAACCGGCTCCTGAGGACACTGCCGGCCACGCCGCTCCCCGTCTCCCGCGACCCCTCCATGCCGGTGCACGCGGAGGCCACCCTCCCGCTCCTGGCCTTCTCCCCCGACGGCAAGGCGCTCGCGTACGCCGTCTCGGCGCCCGGGTACACGGCGTCCCCGCAGCGCCTCACGATCTGGGACGTCACCCAGGGCCGGACCCGCACCACGCTCGACCTCGCCACGAGGACATCGGCCGGGGCGGTGATCACGCTCGCCCTCGGCCCGGACGCCCGTACGCTCCAGCTCACCCGCACCCCCGCCGTCGGCGAGCTGAGCAACGAGACCTGGGACCTTGCCGGCCACCGCCGGACGGCGCTCCTCACCGGCCTGTCCAGCAGCCACCTGGCCGTTCGCCCCGACGGCGGGCTCCTGGCCGGCGACAACCGCACGGCGGCCCTGCCCGGCGGCAGATCCACCCCACGCGACCTGGCCAAGGGCGACGAGATCAGCGCCCTCGCCTTCGCCCCGGACGGTTCGCGGCTCATGGCGGGGGACCAGACGGGCCGGGTCGCGCTGTGGGACGGAGAAGTCCGGCAGCGGGAGGGGACCCTGCCCAACGCCTTCCCCGCGCTTCCGGAGGGCGTGGTCGACGCGATCATCGACGACACCTCCGAGGCCGTCAGCGCCCTCGCCGTCAGCCCCGACGGCCGCACGCTCGCGGTGGGCGGCGAGGCGGGAAGTCTGCAGCTGTGGGACATCGCCAGCCACCAGCCGCTCGGCGGACCGCTGACCACACCCGGCGACGGGATCGACACGGTGGCGTTCGGCGCGGACAGCGGCACGTTGTACGCGGGAAGCGCGCACGTGCCCCTCCAGCGCTACACGATCGACCCGTCGAAGGCGATCGAGTCGGTCTGCGCCCGGACGGGAGGGCACGGACTGACGCGGACGGAGTGGCAGACGTACGTGACCGACGTGCCGTATCGCAAGGTGTGCGGGGACTGACCCTCCGGCATTGGTTCGCCTGGTCAGGGGCGATTGATTGACGTGATCGAGAGGCTGGCCGATCAACTCCCGGCCCGTGACGATCGAGCTGTCGCTGCCCCGGTCCGAATCCCCCCCTCAGCCGGGGCAGCGGCCTGAAGAGCGGAAACGTAACAGCACACTCGTTCGGGTGGTCGGCTCCGGATTCCTTGTGCGGGCTCGGCGTCTACACCGATCGACGTCCCGATCGATCGCTGCGCAACTACACGGGCATCGGGACAGCACCGCCGTCCGGGACCGTGAGAAGAAGATCCGCGGATACGCCCGCGCCGGCATCCCCGTCTACCTCCTCATCGACCGTGAGGAGGGCGAGGTCATCGTCTACTCCGAGCCGTCGGGCGACGACTACGCCAAGAGCCCCAAGCGCAAGCTCGGCCTCGCCGTCCCGCTCCCCGAGCCCCTCGGGTTCGAGCTGGACACCGGGGAGTTCTAGGACTCCTGCTGAACCTGCTGCTGCTGTGCCGGTTCCGGTTCCGCCGCCCTCGCCGGGCCCGCGTTCGCGGCCAGCAGTAGGGTCGCTACCGCGATGACGGCGGCGGCGATGCCTCGGGTGTAACGCTGGGTGGGGCTGGTGCGATCGAGCACGGCGACCTCACAGCGGCGGGGGGTTGAGGAGTGCATTAAGCGGGTCTCCTACGCACGTTTAATCCGCCGTTTAACCTAGAGGCTGTGCTTGCCGAACGGCAAGAGGGGCAAGGGGAGTTGGGCGGAATGCCGGAGCGGGACGACCCGGAGATCATCGGGCGCCGGGTGCAGCGGCTGCGGGTCGAGCAGGGGCTGACGCAGCGGCAGTTGGCCGAGCCCGCGTACACGCCCGCCTATGTGTCGACCCTTGAGGCCGGCCGGGTGCGGCCCTCCGACGACGCGCTGCGGCATCTCGCCGAGCGGCTCGGCGTCGGCTTCGACGAGCTGGCCAAGGGGCGGTCCGCCCGGCTCGTCACCGAGCTCCGGCTCCAGCTCACCGGCGCGCAGCGGACCCTCGCCACCGGCGAGACCGAGGCCGCCGCCCACGCGTTCAGGGCGGTGCTGGACGAGACCGAGCCGCACGGGCTGGCGGAGGAACAGGCCGCCGCGCTGCTGGGGTTGGGGGAATGCGGGACGCAGACCGGCGAGCTGGTCGAGGCGCGCAAGTGCTTCGAGCGGGCCGAGGAGACCCTGGCCGACGCACCGCTGCCCGCCCGTGTCCCGGCGATCCGCGGCCGGGCCGTCGCGCACTACCTCGCCGGTGAACTGCGGTACGCCGTCTACCTGTTGGAGTCCACCCTCGACGAGCTGAACCGGGGCGGCCTGCACGACCCGGACGCCCTGCTGCTGCTCTACGCCTCCGCCATCGGGCCGTACATGGACATGGGCGCCCACGCCCGCGCCGCCCAGGCCGCCGAGTTCGCCCTCGCGCTCGCCCCGCGCGCGGGCGACCCGGCGCTGGTGGCCCGTATGCACCGGTCGGTCGCCCGCACCCTGCTCGCCGAAGGGCGCCTCGCCGAGGCCGACGCCTCGCTCGCCAAGGCGGCCGAGCTGTACCGGCAGTTGCAGATCCGCACCGAACTCGCCAACTGCCACTGGATGCGCGGGTACGTGTGCGCGCAGAACGGCGAACTGGAGCGCGCCGAGGACGAGTTGAGGGAAGCCCTCGACATGCTCTCCGCCAAGCGCGCCGCCCTCTACAGCAGCCAGGTCGCCGTCGAGCTGGCCGACGTACTCCACCGGAGGGGCAAGTCCGACGAGGCCGCGGCCCTCCTGAACGGCGTCCTCGGTGATCTGTCCTCCGAACGCGGCGCCGTCCACGCCGCCGCCGCTCACCGGCTGCTCGGGATCATCGCCGAGGACACCGGCGACACGGACGACGCCGAGGAGCACTACGTACGCGCGCTCAGCCTGCTGGAGCGCGCCGGCGCCGCCGGTGACCTCGCCGACCTGTGCCGGCTGCTCGGCGATCTGCTGCGCCGGACCGGGCGCGTGGAGGCGGCCCTGGACGCGTACCGGACGGGGCTGGGACACCGTACGGCCCCCGGCACCACCACCCTCGGACCCGCACCCGCACAGCCCCCTCTTTGAGATGGCAGGACCTTCCCACAGGGGTTGCGGTTAGCCTGCGCGAGGAAATCGCGAGGAAAACGCGAGGACATAGGGACGACCAGGGCGAGGCACGTGGAAAACCAACGGACGACTGTGGCCGACGGGCTGCGCATCACCGTACGCACCATCGCGTACGCCGTGCTCGGTGGCGCCGCGCTCCTCGCCATCGCCACCGTCGTCTCCGTGCTGGGGCCGATGGCGGCCCTCGACCTCTACACCCCGCCCGTCGCCGCCTGGTGGACCGTCTTCACCGCCGTCGCCGTCCAGGGCGTGCCCTTCCTGCTCCTCGGGACGGTCGTCTCGGCGGCGATCGGCGCCTTCGTACCGGAGAAGGTCTTCAGCCGCCTTCTGCCGAAGAACCAGGCGCTCGCCGTGCCGGTGGCCGGTGCGGCGGGCGTCGTGCTGCCGGGGTGCGAGTGCGCGTCCGTGCCGGTGGCGGGGAGCCTGATGAGGCGAGGGGTCGCCCCGGCCGCCGCGCTCGCCTTTCTCCTCTCCGCGCCCGCGATCAACCCCGTCGTCCTCGTCGCGACCTCCATCGCCTTCCCGGGGCAGCCGATGATGGTCCTCGGGCGGCTCGTCGCCTCCCTCGCGACCGCCGTCGTCATGGGCTGGCTGTGGGTGCGCTTCGGCAAGGACGAGTGGCTGCGGCTGCCGAAGGGCCGTACGACGCCGTCGAACGCGACGACCGGGCTGCGCGGCTTCGCCTCCGGGCTCCAGCACGACTTCCTGCACGCGGGCGGCTTCCTCGTCCTCGGCGCGGCCGCCGCGGCCACCTTCAACATCGCCGTCCCGCGCTCCGTCCTGGACGTCTTCACCGGCTCCGCCTGGCTGTCGGTGCTGCTGCTCGCCGTCCTCGCGGTCGTGCTGTGCGTGTGCAGCGAGGCCGACGCGTTCGTCGCGGCCTCCCTGACCGGGTTCTCGCCGACCGCGCGGCTGGCGTTCATGGTGGTGGGCCCGATGGTCGACCTGAAGCTGATGGCGTTGCAGGCGGGGACCTTCGGGCGCGGCTTCGCGCTGCGGTTCTCGTCCGTGACCTGGGTGGTGGCCGTGGCGAGCAGCGTGCTGGTGGGGTGGTGGCTGCTGTGAGGCGCTACGGCTCGGCGATCCTGCTCCTTCTGACCGGCGCCGCGATCCTGCGGATCTCGCTGTTCAGCGAGCTGTACCTGCGGTATGTGCAGTCGGGGCTACGGCCCTACCTCGTCGTGTCCGGGGCGGTGCTGGTGCTGCTGGGGGCGGGGGCGGGGGTCGTACGGTGGCGGGGGCCGCACGCGGAGGAAGAGGGAGAAGAGGGAGAAGAGGAGCACGGGGAAGGCCATGGGGATGAGCACGGGGAAGGTCATGGGGGAGGTCATGGGCATGCGCATCCCGGGCCCCGGCTGGCCTGGCTGCTCGCCCTTCCCGCCCTCGCCCTGCTCCTCTTCCCTCCCCCGGCGCTCGGGTCCTACAGCGCCGGGCGCGAGGCGGCGCAGCGGGCGGCTCAAGGGGTCGGGACCTTCCCCGCGCTGCCCTCCGGGGACCCGGTGCGGCTGACGCTCGCCGAGTTCAGCTCCCGGGCGATCTACGACAGCGGGCGGTCACTGAAGGGCCGTACCGTCCGGATGACCGGCTTCGTCACCCAGGACGACGACGGCACCTGGTACGTCACCCGCCTCTACGTCACCTGCTGCGCCGCCGACGCCACCGCCAGCAAGGTCGAGATCCGGGGCACCGACCTTTCTGGGCCTCCGCCCACCGACGCGTGGGTCACCGTCACCGGCACCTGGCGTCCGAAGGGCGAGCTGGGCAGCGACGCGGCCTGGCCGCCGGTGCTGGACGCCGGGTCGGTGGTGCGGGTGAAGCAGCCTTCGGATCCGTACGAGAAGCGGTAGGCGGGCGTTTCGGGCCTGGTGCCTCGGGTAGTCGGGCGGCGTCCGGGACGGACGGTCCTGTGGGCCGCCCCGGACGCAGAGACCGTGCAGGCCGCACCGTATGGAGGAGATGGTGACCGTGCGGCCCAGGAACGAACGGCACGGCGGTTCCGCCGGCGGTGAGGGTCCCCGGCAACGTGATCCCACCGCCCGTGTGATCGGCGAGGAGGTGCGGGGTGCCCGGCCCGCTGAGGTGCCGGGGCGGCTGTGCGCGGTCGCGGTCCGGCTGGTGGACGTGACCGGGGCGACCGTTTCGCTGCACGGCGGCGGGATGCCCGTACAACTGTGCGCGAGTGACGAGCTGGCGGAGCGGCTCACGGAGATCCAGGCGACGCTGGGCGAGGGGCCCTGTCTGTCCGCCGCGCAGGACGGGGCGGCCGTGTTCGCCGAGGATCTGGCGGGCGAGGAGGGGGCGCGGCGCTGGCCGGTGTTCGCGATGGAGGCAACGGCGGTGGGGATACGGGCGGCGTACGCGGTGCCGCTGGGCGGTGAGGACGACGGTGCCGGGCCGGAGGGGCTGGAGTGTCTGGGCACGCTTGACCTGTATCGCCGGGAGCCCGGCGCGCTCGACGCACGTGACCTGCGGACCGCGCGGCTCGTCGCCGGGGTCATGACGGTGGCGTTGATGGCCCTGCCACGCGAGGAGGACGGCGCGCTCGACCCGGGGCGGTGGCTCAGCGGGCTCGCCACCGAGCACGACGAGATCTACCAGGCCACCGGGATGATCATGGCTCAGCTGGGGGTCGGGGCGGACGAGGCGATGGCGCGGCTGCGGGGGCGGGCGTTCGCTCAGGAGCGGACGGCGGTGGATGTGGCGCGGGATGTGGTGGCGCAGCGGGTGAGGTTCGAGCGGGATTGAAGGGCGTGGAAAGGCGTGGAAGGGGGTGAAGGCTGCCGCCTTTCGTCCTCACACCTCCGCGCGGCCCCGCTTGCGGACCTCGGCGAGGCGTGCGGCGCCCAGTTCCGCGACGCCCTGCGTGACCTCGGCCGATACCTCGCCGATGCCGCCGTTGGTCAGCGCGAGCGCGTCGGCGCCCACGCGGACGGCGGCGACGTCGAGGGTGAGCGTGAACTCGCCCTCCGCCGATTCGCCGGTGAGCGTGAGCCGGACCGCCTCGCGGGCGTCGCCGACGTCGGGCAGTTCCAGTCCGCTGACCTGGCCTTCTCGTACGGCCCCCTGTGCGGTCGTCGCGGCGAACGTGGCGCACGTCCTCGGCAGCGACCTCAGCCAGGCGAGCGTGCTCTCCACCTCCGCCGGGCGCTGCGTGACGACCTGATAGCGCAACTGCGCCCCGTCCCAGGCGTCGTCAAGCGCGACGACGGCTCGCGTCCCCGTGGCCGTGCCGAACAGTTCGTCCGTGTAGACGGTGTTCAGCAGCCGCTGACACTCCGCCGGCCGCGCGGCCGCCTTGAGCAGCCCGTCCCGCCAGGTAGCGGCCCCTTCCGTCGGCATCCAGGGGTCTCCGAGGTCGGTCTCGGTGATGAGTGCGGCTTCTGTCTGGGCTCTGGTGAGGGAGGGGGCGGCTGCGGGTGAGGGGGAGAGTGACGGTGACTGTGCGGGGGTGGGGGTGCTGGGCTGATCGGCCACGGAGGGAGTTTCCGGCCAGTCGACCGAGCATGCGGTCATGGTGACGAGGGCGGATGCGAGGAGCAGGGGGACAGCAGGAGTGCGGGGCATCGAGGGGGCTCCTGGGGGTGCCGGGGCGGGGGCGTGTCTCCTACGGCACCACCGGCGACGGGGGGCCACCAGCGCGCCGGGCCGTCCGGGTGAGCGGGTGCGCGGCGTGGGGGCTGGGCGGGGGTGGGTCGCGCGGCCCGGCGCGGTGGCTGAGGCGGGGGGGGTCGCGCAGCCCGGCGCTGACGGGGTGCCGCCTGCGCCCACCCGTGCCGCCCCAGGCGGCACGCATGCCCGCAGCTTGGGCGGGGCGGGACGGCTGCTGGCTCGTCGCCTATCTCACCGTTCCGTGCATTTCAGCCCGTCCGGCGTTCGAGGACAAG
The DNA here is from genome assembly GCF_017948455.1 of Streptomyces sp. GESEQ-4. Taxonomy (GTDB): domain Bacteria; phylum Actinomycetota; class Actinomycetes; order Streptomycetales; family Streptomycetaceae; genus Streptomyces. The sequence continues at coordinate 100,761 of NZ_JAFFSU010000005.1, read as the reverse complement.
GCCGTTCAGGCCGAAGCGTGGGTCTGGGGGACGGCCGGGTTCGGCTGTGTTTCAGATGCGTACAGCCCGGACATGAAGTGTCCCCAGATCGCCGGCATGCGGGGCCGGAAGCACGACCGCTGACACGTCCACGAAGCCGTAGTTGAGCAGGATTCCCGTCCACATCTGGGGCGTATAGGCCCAGCGGCGCAAGATCGGCGGGGCACCTGCGAAGTCTCCCTTGTACGCCCCTTGGGCCCCGTAGCAGCCGTCGATGGCCGGCGCGTGGGAGAACGCCAGGACTCCACCCGGGTTCAGATGCTCGTGTACGAGGGGCAGTGAGACGGCGGGGTCGGTGAACCAGAGGGCGCCGAAGATCGAGAACACGGCGTCGTACCGGTCCTCGGTCTTGCCCAGGAACTCGGTCGCGTCCATCTGGACGAAGTGCAGGTGTTCCACATCTCCCCACTTCGCGCGGGCTCTGGAGAGCTGGACGTCCGACAGATCCAGCCCGACGGAGGTCACTCCGCGGCCGGCGAGGTGTGCGATGTTACGGCCGGAGCCGCAGCCCAGTTCCAGGGCGCGTTCGGGCATGCCGAAGCCCTGACGGCACAAGATCTCCTCACCGGGGCCGTGCTCCGGGTACTGGGTCCAGTTGAACCACGTGCGCTCTCCGGCAGCGTTGGTCTCGCGAGGGGATGGCTTGGTCCGGGCGTAGTCGCCCCAGAACTGGGCTGTGGTCATGTGGTCCCCCTACTTCGGGCTGTCGTGGCACCCGGCGTGGCACTGGTGGCAGTCCGCCACAGCCGGCCACAGCGGAAGGTCGACCTCGAATCCGGCCGCTGTGATGGCGTCGAGGGTGCGCTGCCGGACGTTCTTCGGCCCTCCGTGGGTCTTCCTGTCCAGGTACTCAGGGTTGTGGTGGATGAAGTATCCCGCCACCCGGTCGCAGAACTCGGCGTAGTCCGCCGTGTGCAGGATGAACGTGTGCCACCCGATGTCGACGGTTTCCGAGGGAGAGAGGGGCCCGTCGCTCTTGACTCCGGCGACGAGGAACTTCACGGTCTCCGTCATGATGCGCCGGGCGTATTCATGCTCCATGTGCCGATGATCGGCAGTGATGCGGGTGGAGAGCCGGTCGAGCAGGTGCTCATCCATGAGCTTGCGGGGATCCACCTTCTTGATCGGTGTGGTGGGGTCGGTCGTTGGCATGGTGCCTCCTTGTGGATTGGGGTGCACTTGCGACCTGCTGTCCGCCGGGCTTCCGTGGGGGGTGGGGACCGTGTCATGGAAGGACAAAACCACCGGCAGGCAGCGGGAGTTCATGCGTCCGGCCTCATCTGCGTCCGGCAGTGCAGGCACACGCCCGTCGTGTCCTCCCAAATGACCAGGCAGCGGCAGCCGGGGCACTTGGGGATCGCCTCGCCTTCGATGAAGACGGTTGAGCTCTCGGCGTTGGCCTGTGGCTCCTCAGCCTTCACGGTCATCTCACGGCCTCTCGCTAGGAGTTGAAGCGGACGGGCCCTCAGTGAACGGCCGGAACATGGGCCGTGACCACGTCACTTTTGCCGCAGTTATGACGCACGTCTGACGCATCCATTACCGTGACCAGGGAAGACGGCATGCCGAGAGGACGAGGTATGGCGGACAGGCGTGATCGTCTACAGCGGCGAATCAGGGCGTGCGGCTACAGTCAGGAGCGGTTAGCACATGCCCTGCTAGTCGACCGCACCACGGTTGGCCGGTGGGTACGCGGAGAGGCGGCCCCTCAGGGGTTCCTCTGGCCGAAGCTCGCAAGACTCCTCAAGGTGACCCCGGCCGAGCTGGAGGACCTGCTGGCACTGGCCGTGTCGGTACCGGACGAGACGTCACTACCGCGAACGCGAGTGGAGGGGGGTGACTTTGACGACGTGATCCGACGCGACTTCTTGCAACTAGTGACCATGGCAGGCGCGATGGTCTCCATGCCTACCTGCGCCGCAGCGACGGCGTCAGCGGGATCCACGAGTATGGGCCCGCATCTGTGGCAGGTGTACTCCTTGGCCTCGTCGAAGCAGTCCGTGTACCCCCTTGTCCGCGATCAGGCAGCCGAGTTGTCGAGTGCGCTTCGCGGAGCGCGTGGAGCGGCGCACAGGCGTCTCTGTGCGGATGCAGCGGATGTCTTCCAGCTCGCCGGGGAGATCATGTTCGACGGCAACCACTACACGGACGCAGCACACTGCTACACCCTCGCAGCCAGCGCGGCACGTGAGGCCCGGAATCCCGACCTGTGGGCCTGTGCCCTGACCCGTCATGCCTTTATCGGCTTGTGCGGTGATCAGCGGTACGAGGAGACCGCACCGTTGTTGGAACTGGCCCGTGACGTGGCCCGGCAGGGGGATACGCAGCTTGCTACCCGGCATTGGGTCGCTGCCGTTCAGGCAGAGAATTTCGCAGCCATTGGAGACTTCGACGCCTGCAAGCGTGCCCTGGATGAAGCAGAGGAAGTGCACTCCCTCTCCGGGCCGGTGCACAACGGAGGATGGCTGAGGTTCGACGGCTCCCGTCTCGCGGAGGAGCGCGGTACCTGCTTCGCGAAACTCCGGCGGCCTGATCTGGCCGAGAATGCGCTGAACGCTGCACTGAAGGATTTGCCCCCGACTTCCCGCCGGAGGGGTGCCATTTTGGCGGATCTGGCTCTGCTCGGGGTGCAGCGGCGGGACGTTGACCAACTCGTGTCGTACGCGATCGAAGCTCTGAATATCGCGCGGCAACGCGGTTCAGGCTGGGTCGGCCGCAAACTCTACGGGCTCCAGATGCAGCTTGAACCGCTGAAGGAGGACCGCAGGGTCAGGGACCTGATAGGGCAGATTTCGGCATTGAAATTCTCGGGATGAGAGGTAATCCGTGGGTATCGATGAAAGCCGCATCTTCCGTGAGGCATGGATCGAGGGTGTCAAGAAATACTTTCCCGGAGAGCCTAAGCCGGGATACATCACCCCGTGGGAGGAGACGCCGGATTGGGAGCGAGAGTCCGCCGCCGCCGTGTGCCGACAGGTGCGTGAATTTGTCGAAACTTCAGGCGGCAGCACGGCGCAGCTGACTCGGGAGCAACGCGGTCGCTTTGTTGCTACGTGCTGGATCGCTCAGATCTACCGGTGGATCGAAGACCCGAAGCCGGGCTATGTTGCGGATTGGTCGGAGCTTCCTGAGTGGCAAAAGGAGACGGACGCCGACATTTTCGACGCTATCGAGAGGGCGAGTATTCAGAGCGACTAACACAACGAGCCTTTTCCAACCTCAGGTTGAGGCGTGATGAAGGACGAGAACGGTCTTCACGACGTCGGTGATCCGGTCGGTGCTGCATCGGACCTTGGCGTGGCTGCTGTGGAGCGGAGGCGTGCTGGCCGACGGCGTTTGTTCAGGAAGCCCGGATCGCCCGGTCGATCTCCGCGCCGGTGCGGGCCATGACGACGGGCCACTCGTCCCTGAGGGAGGCGGGCAGAAGCTCTGGGTCTTCGTCTCGCTGGATCATGGTCGGCCCGCCCGGCACGACGAGCACGGCATCCAGCCATTGCAGCAGGACGGGCCAAGATCGGCACTCCGGACGACGCCCCTTGGCTCTTCCCCGGAGGACAACCAGGGCATCCGCTCAGCGACAGTCAGGTCGGTCTGCGGCTGCAGAAGATCGGTATCCGGCCCCATCGGGACCGCTCCACAGCCCTGTTCACCCTCGCTGGCGAACTGCCCGCCGCCATCGTTGCCCGGATGCTCGGCGTCCACATCCAGGTCGCCGTCCAATGGCAGAAGGCATCCGCCGTGGACTGGGCCGCCTACGCCGCCGACGTCAGCCGGCGTTCCAGACGGGAGATCACTGAAGTGAACGAGGGATTTCAACCACCCGACCCATCCCCTTCGGGAATCCCGAGCAGGGGCTGCCAATGATCGCGGTGATATCGGCTGTGATCGCCGTTTTGGGCGCGGTGTTTACGGCAGTCCTGGGGCATCGGCTGCAGGTTCAGGCGAAGTCCCTCGACCGCAGGGACTACATGAGCCGATACCGGGATGCGCTGTTATGGACAGCGTTCGATCTTCAGAGCAGGATCTACAACATCCTCAGGGGTTACCAAGCCGACCTTCGAGGGATGAAGGGGTTCACAAGTTCCTTCCTGTTGGCGGGCACTGAACAGCAAGCGCATTACGTGAAGAGGAGCACTGCGTTCCTGTTCGCTGAGTACCTGGGATGGGCCGAGATCTTCCGCAGGGATCTTCAGTTCCTTGACCTCGGAAGCAACAGGGCGAACCAGCAGATCATGTTCACCCTCAACAGGATCAGCAGGACTCTCGGAGACGTCGAGCACACCCCGGGTGCAGAGTGCTTCCGGATCTTCCGCACGGATCAAAGAGCGGTCGGTGAAATCATGATCGATCCGGACAGCGAGCCTGGTGAGCGCCGATGCATCGGCTACGCCACATTCTGCGCGCAGCTCACTGCTGAAGATGCGTTCTCCGAGTGGATGCAGGAAATCCTCGATCACGTCGAGCTCGCAGCCCGTGAGCCCGACCAGGCCCGTGACCGTCTGGCCCGGATCCAGCACCAACTCATCGACCTGATCGACCTCCTCGATGCTGAAGGGCGACGCTTCCCCTCAGCGGAACGCTCACGCTTCGCGCCAACGGAGTGAGTCAGCCGTCCCGCCTAACGCTCCTCAAGGCTGAGACATTCGGACAGCTCCAATACCCGACTCCACCATTAGCGATCTACCCGGAGGACGTGATCTCCCATCACCGGGCCTTCATCGCCGCCGCAGAACCGAGCGGCCCAGCGAGGAGTACCGCGAGCTCACCGCCACCGAGTGGGACGAGTTCCTCTCCGTTGTGAGTCGACCGCGTCTTTGGGACGGTTGCCGCCGCGAGATCAAGCCTTGCGCAGGAAATCCCGCCAGAACGAGACGGTCGCCTGGGGGCGCCAGTCGTCGGGGGTGTGGGCGTCGAAATCGTCGAACTCGTGGTTGACGTAGTCGACCAGGTCAGTGCCGTAACAGATTATGTCGGTGCCCCATACTGAGAGAACCGGGTGACCATGGGAGCCATGGCCGGCAGGCAGGAACCGATGCCCGTAGATGGGAACGAGCTTGGGGACCCGAGCAAGCAGCGTCTGAGCTTGCTGAAGGGCCTCGTTGGCATCCTCCGGCCGTTGCCCCCAGCTCGGATGCCAGTAGCCGTGTCGGACCGACAGGGCAATGCCCTCCACGGGCCACTCAAGCCGCTCTCGGAGTCCTTTGGGATCGCCGTTGCGCCAGTCCGGCCACGGGTTCTCCCACGTGTCCCCCTCTTCGGGTGGCTGACTGACCGGCAAGCCCGACGCCAGGAAAGCCCGGTGGTCGTCGGCAAACTCGATGCCGTACTCCTGCTCAATACGCTGGAGCTCGATCTCGCTCAGTCCCGGCGCTATCTCACAGCAGTCCGCAACGGCGAGAAGGCGCGCTGCTTCGATCCCCAGCCTCATCCCATCCGGCTTCATCACGTCGGAACAGTACTGGTCCCGCCATCTGAGCTCGGACAGTTTTCGAAGATCACCTGGCTGCAGCCGGAGGCCCGCCTGACGCGAGATGAGCTCAGGCGCCCGGCGGCAGGACCTCGATCACGGTGGCCGTTCCGGCAACAGGTCGGGCTTCGTACATGGTGATCACGTCGCCGGGTTTCAGGTGCCTCCACTGCTCGGGGCTCAGAGGAGCCAGCCGAACGTCGGCGGTCTCTCCCGGGCCAAGCTCCTGCGCATGCTCCACCCACAATCGGGCGATGTTCAGTTCTCGCTCCCTGCTGCCGGCGGTGCGGTTGCCGATGTCCCACATCGGCCGGAGCCGCCCGTCTGCGGCAAAGGCAGTCCGGCGTCGGCCCTCCTCCGCACCCACCAGGCTCAGGGTCGCCCGGACGGTGCCGTGTCGTACTTCCCAGCCCCGCCACTCGCACCAACGCCGGCTGCGGTCGAGCATCATCTGCCGAGCGGCCTCGGCGAGTAGTTCCCAGAAGTCAACGGACGCGGGTTGGACATCCCCGAGCTCGATGAGAACGCCGAGCACCATCTCCCACTCCTGGCGCCCGATGTCCTCGCGCACATCCCCGACCGTCTGGCCGTTCTCTGCCGCGGCGTCCTCCGGCAGCAGATCGACGGCCTGCCGAAGGAGTGTGAACGCGTCATCCATGTGCTGCATTCTCCCCCGTCTCCGGACGCGGGTTGAAGGGTGACCAGACCGACCGGAGTTAGCGGCGCGACACGCCCAATGCTCGCTGGCGCCGAGATTGTTGCCCACTACTTTGAGCAACTCGACTGCGATCCGCCCCCGCCAGACCGTCTGGGCTAATTCGGATAAGTGTGTATTCGATGCTCCATGCTCCGACCGGATCCGGCTCAGAGACACCGCCTCGTCGAGATCAGCGACAACCTGATCGCCCGAATCACCGAAGCAGAACAGGAGGGATGGCTCGGTGAGATCGAAGGACTCCAAGTCAGCCTCGCCAGTGCCGAGGAGAATCTGGCCCAGTTCGACTCGGAACGAGAACGGCAGTGCAAGGTGATCGACCTCGGTATGCCTACCTTCAGCCAGATCGCGACACGGACCAGCACAGCTACGAGACCTTCGAGTTAGTTCAGAGGCAGGTCCCTGGCCTCACTGGGCGCGCCGTCCAACACGGAGGACGCTCAGGTAACGGCGTGATGCCCGGTCGCCCATCTGCATGCGGATCCGCTCGGCGACGGCGTCGAGCAAGGGCTCACGGACTTCGCGATCGAGTCTCCGGTACAGCGACAACGAGCGAAGGTGATCGGCAAAGCCGTCCCCGTTGAACCACTGAACGGTCGGATACCAGCGCACGATCGTTGGGCCGAACAATTCTCCGGGATCGTCGACCAGGCCCCAACCGTCGTCGGTACCGCGCACGTCTTCTTCTAGTGGCGGATGACCCCAGTCGGGGTTCCCGGGGCAGAACCGCTCGTGGAGATCGGCGGTCTCGGCGTACACCTCCGGTTCTCCCGGCCGGCGGACAACGACGTGGCCGAGCAGCGCCATCCAGCCTCCGGGATGGAGCATGTCGTGCGCTCGCTGCCAGCCGATCGACGGGGCAACCCAATGCCACGACGACGCAGCTACGAGGACATCGAAGCGTCGACCGCGGTTGTCCCACTCCTCAAACCTCGACGTCTCGACTTCGACGTTCCGGAAAGAGGCCATCCGCTGGCGAGCGAGTGCGGCCATGTCTGCCCCCGGCTCGACGGCGGTCACTGAGCATCCGAGCGCTGCAAGCGAGCGCGTCGCCTGCCCGGTGCCGCAGCCCACCTCCAGCACCGACGACCGTTCGTCCATGCCGGTGATGGCGCAAAGGTCCGCGAACAACTCGTCGGGGTATCCCGGCCGGACCCGGTCGTAGAGCTCCGGCACCTCGTTGAACACCCGGCCGAGGCCGTGTCGAGTCGGGTGCGTCTTCGGATCATCAGTCACGAAGGCACAAGCTATGAGGCCCGTCCACGGAGACGCCACTGGTTACCGGCAGCTGCCGTGCTGCCGGTAGTTCAGAGAAGAACGCGCCGTCGCCCACCTCATCGAAGTGCACGGCGGCGCCTTCCCGGCCTGGCTCGCGCCCGTGCAGCTCGCGGTGCTGCCGGTGTCGGAGGCGCAGGAGGAGCAGGCGCGGGAGGTCGTACGGCGGGCCGTGCGGCCGCGGGCTTCGGGCCGAGCTGTACGGGCCCGGCGACGGCGCCCTCGGCGCCCGTGTCCGGGTGGGGTGGTTCGTGCCGTGCCAGGCGGTGATCGGGGGGGAGGAGGAGGCCAGCGGCCGTGCGGCTGCGGGACGGGCGGTAGTCGGGGGCGGTGCCTGTGGCGGGGCTGCTCGATCGGGTCACGGCGCCGGACTCTGGGCCGCTGCGTAGGGTCGTGTCGACAGTGACTTACCCGGACGTGGAACGAGGAGCGCCGACGTGACCGGTCAGCCCATACCCGTGATCATCGACTGCGACACCGGTGTCGACGATGCCCTGGCGTTGCTGTTCGCCGTACGCCACCCGGGGATCGACCTGCGGGCGATCACCTGTGTGGCCGGGAACACCGACGTCGACGGGGTCGTACGGAACACCCTCACCGTGCTGGAGCAGGCGGGCGCGCCCGAGATTCCCGTCGCGCGCGGTGCCGAGCGGCCGTTGATCGAGGCTGTGCGGACGGCGCGGCATGTGCACGGGGAGGACGGGATGGCCGACCTCGGGCTGCCCGCGCCGAGCCGTACGGCGGTCGACGTGGATGCGGTGACGCTGCTGCGGCGGGAGATCCTCGCCTCGCCGCGGCGGGTGACGCTCGTTCCGACCGCGCCCCTCACGAATATCGCTCTGCTGTTGCGGACCCACCCGGAGGTGGTGCGCAACATCGAGCGGATCGTGTTCATGGGCGGCGCGGTGGCGACGGGGAATGCCACGCCGGTCGCGGAGTTCAACGTGTGGCACGACCCGGAGGCGGCGGCGATCCTGCTCACCGCGGGGGTGCCGATCACCATGTACGGGCTCGACGTGTTCAAGCGGGTGCTGGTGCCTCCGGCGGATGTGCAGCGGTTGCGGGCGAGCGAGGATGCGAGCCTTCGGATGGCCGGGGAGTTGCTTGCTCACCGTGATCCGGCCGCGTCCGGGGACCCGACCCCTACGGGGGGTCTTGGAGACGCGGGGGCGGTGTGTGCGGTTGTTGATCCGGCCGGCATCAGTACGGAGCTGCTGCCCGTCGAGGTGAACCTTGCGGCGGGGCCGGGGCGGGGGCAGACGGTCGTCGATCGGCGTCCGCGTCCCGGTGAGTCCGAGATTCACGAGGGTGTGCGTGAACAGCCGTTGGTGGAGGTGGCGTTGGACGTCGATGTCGAGAGGTACGTGAAGTTGTACCTCTCGACCGTCGAGCGTTAGTCCTTCAAGGGGCGCCCTGTTAGTTCGACGAGCGGCGGCGGCGTGTCAGTGCCACCATTCCTGCGCCGCCTGCCAGCAGTACCGTCGCGCCGATCGCGATCGGCATGGTGGCGCTGCTGCCGCCCGTTTCGGCGAGGTCGCCGTCGCCGCCGTTCGGGGTGGGGGCGGGGGGTGTCGACGACTCCGAGGCGGGCGGGGGGGAGGGGGTCTCGGACGGCGGCTCGGTCGGCGGAGGGGTCGTCTCCTCGGCCGGCGGGGTGGACTCGGCCGGAGGCGGCGTGGTCTCGGCCGGCGGGGTCTCGGCCGGGGGCTCGGAGGGAACCGTCGTGCAGTCCTTCGTGCCGCCGTTCCACGCGGCGATCAGCTTGTCCTTGATGACCGGGCGGTCCGGGCCCTTGGGCAGGTCGCCGTGCTCGAAGCCGTCGCCGATGTCGGGGTCTTCGCCGTCGTACTTGACCTTGCCGCGGTACAGGTCGATCTGGGCGAAGCAGCCCGCGTCCGGTACCGCGATGTCGAGGGTGTCGGTCTGGCCGGGCTTGACGGTCACGGTGTCGAAGTCGACGAAGACCTGCTCGCCGGAGGTGGCGAAGGTGGGGCCGTGGGCGAGGTAGGAGGCGAGGGAGGCGGTGCAGGTGGTGGCGTCGCCAGCGGTGCGGACGGAGATGTGCACCTTGCCGTCGTCGGTGGGCCGGAGGTTGACGTCGTCGACCTTGACCGAGTCGAAGAAGTTGGCGCCGTCGAGCGAGAACTGGCAGCGGTCGGTGCCGGTTTCCGTGCCCGCGCCGGTGCCGGGCTGGTAGGTGCCGCCGGACTTCCAGCCCTCGCCGCCGGGCGTGCCGGTGGCCCAGGCGCCGGAGGCGGAGGCGACGGTGGCGGCGCAGAGGGCGAGTGACGCGGCGCCCGTGGTCAGGAGGCGGCGCGCGGTGACACGTCTCGCTATGGACATGCAGATCCCCATCTTGGCGTGAGCAGAGAACCCGGGCACGGCGCCGTGGAGGGCAGCGCGATGCTGCCGGGCACGCCGAGCCGGGTGGAGTGGTTGTGGAGACAAGCGAAAAAACACCGGGCGCATCGGTCACATGCGCCACAGCGAGGACCATGCTCGTCGTGCCGTTGAAACCTGTCAACCTGCGGAGATGGAGAGGAAGTTCAGGCGTCATCACATTCTCGTCACACGGGGAATGCTTCAGTCCACGCCTGACACAACCGCCCGGTGGTTCACTTTTCAGGCGATGTGGACAGGGTTTGTCTGTCGCACCACCGCACAGCGTGACCGCACCGCAGAGGAGACCGCGTGCCCGACCTCTCGTCCCGCGACCCCAACTGGTGGCGTCAGGCCGTCATCTACCAGGTCTATCCGCGCAGCTTCGCCGACGCAGACGGCGACGGGCTCGGGGATCTGAAGGGCATCACCCAGCGCCTGAACCACCTCGCCGCCCTGGGCGTCGACGCCCTGTGGCTGAGCCCCTTCTACCCCTCCGAACTCGCCGACGGCGGCTATGACGTCGCCGACTACCGCGACGTCGACCCCCGCCTCGGCACCCTGGACGACTTCGACGCCATGGTCGAGGAGGCGCATCGCCTCGGCCTGAAGGTGATGGTCGACATTGTCCCGAACCACACCTCGCACCAGCACGTCTGGTTCCAGGAGGCCCTGCGCGCGGGGCCGGGATCAGCGGCCCGTGACCGGTATGTCTTCCGCGACGGCCGGGGCGCGAACGGCGAACTCCCGCCCACCGACTGGCAGTCCGTCTTCGGCGGCAGCGCGTGGCGGCGCCTTCCTGACGGGCAGTGGTATCTGCACCTGTTCGCCCCCGAGCAGCCCGACCTCAACTGGGGCAACGAAGAGGTCCGCGCCGACTTCCGCACCACCCTGCGCTTCTGGTGCGACCGGGGCGTGGACGGTTTCCGCGTGGACGTCGCCCACGCCCTCGCCAAGGACCTCAACGAGCCGCTGCGCGACCTCGGCGCCCCCGAACTCAGCGCCGAGGACGCCCTCACGGATTTCGCGCCGGGCACCCACCCCTTCTACGACCGCGACGAGGTCCACGAGATCTACCGCGACTGGCGCAAGATCCTCGACGCCTACATTCCGCCGCGTATGGCGGTTGCCGAGGCCTGGGTCCCGGGTGCCCGCCGCGCCCGGTACGCCCGCCCCGACGAACTCGGCCAGGCCTTCAACTTCGAGTATCTGCAGGCTGGTTGGGACGCAGGTGAGCTGAAACAGGTCATCAGCGACTCCCTCGCCACCGCCCGTGCCGCCGGCGCCTCCGCCACCTGGGTGCTGTCCAACCACGACGTCGTCCGCCACGCCTCCCGCCTCATGCTCCCGCCCGGCACCGACCCCGACGCCTGGCTCCTGTCCGACGGCACCGCCCCCGCCGTCGACGAGTCGGCAGGGCAGCGGCGCGCTCGGGCCGCCACGCTGCTGATGCTGGCGCTGCCCGGATCGTCGTACGTCTACCAGGGCGAGGAACTCGGTCTGCCCGAGGTCGCCGACCTGCCCGCCGAGGTGCTCCAGGACCCGATCTGGGAACAGACCGGCCACACCTCCAAGGGGCGCGACGGCTGCCGGGTGCCGCTGCCGTGGACGACGACCGGTCCCTCGTACGGCTTCGGGGCGGGGACCGCGTGGCTTCCGCAGCCGGCGAGTTTCGCGTCGTACGCCGTCGAGGCCCAGGACGGTGTCGAGGGCTCGACGCTGGAGCTGTACCGCCGGGCACTGCGGCTGCGCCGCAAGCTGCTGGAGGGGGAGGAGCTGACCTGGGTGGCCGACACCCCGCCCGGCGTGCTGGCCTTCGCCCGCGGGGACGGCTGGCGGTGCGTCGCCAACCTGTCGGACACGGCGATCGCGCTGCCGCCGGGTGAGGTGCGGCTGAGCAGTGCGCCGATCGAGGACGGGCGGATCGGGCCGGATACGACGGTCTGGCTGGCGTAGCCCGGGGATGGGGGTGGCGGGGTTCACGGTTCGCTGCGGCGCCATCGTGACTGAGCGCGCAGTTCCCCGCGCCCCTACGGGGCGCTACAGCGCCCGAAAGGGGCGCGGGGAACTGCGCGACCAGCCCCCACCCAGCCGCAGACAACCGACAACCCATCACCGCACCACCGACGGAGTCACACGTGGCCGATGCCGCCGCTTCCGAAGCCGCCGCTGGAGCCGGGGAGCCAGCGTTTGCGGTGTTGGTCCTTTCCTCGCTTGGTGCTTGCGTGGTGGAGCTCGTACGGCATCAGCCGCTCCTGCTCCGAATGGGGGACCTCGTCCGGTTCCCGTACCTCCCGCATCTCGCGGACCGGGCCGGTGACGGGAAGGTGGGGCTGTTCCTCCGGGCTAGGCCGTGGGGGTTCCTGGTCCCTGACCCGCATGCCGAGCCGCACGGCCCAGATCAGTGCACCGGCGATGAACAGTCCTCCGGCGAAGGCGGCTATCACGTTCAGTACGTCACTCGCCGTGGCTGCTACCTCAAACGCTGCCGTACTCATACCCCCATTATCGCCCCATTGGCCCGAATGGGCCCTAGCCGGCCGTGCGGCCCCGTCGGTACGCCATCCAGCCCGCGCCCAGCAGGCCGGCCGCGAGGGCGGCGACCGTCAGGACCGTGACGCCGGTGGAGGCGAGGCTGCCGCCGGAGGGGGAGGTGGCCGTGCCGCCGGTGGAGCCGCCGGTCCCGCCCGTCGAGCCGGTCCCGCCCGTCGAGCCCGTGCCGCCCGTGTCGCCGTCGTCCGTGTCCACCGGGTCCTGGCCGACGAAGCTGACCGGGACCTTCACGTCCTGGGAGCGGTCGCCGGAGAGGGTGTGGTCGGCGCGGGTCGCGAGGACGCAGGTCGCCTTGAAGCAGTCGGTGTACTCGTCCTTCGCGTCGACCGTCAGCTCCACCTCGAAGGTGCCGCCGTCGCCGTACGGGATCGCCAGGTCCTCGCCGTAGTCCGGTGGGTTGGAGGAGATCCAGGCGGAGGAGTGCGAGGTGCCGGACATGTCGACGCCGCCGATGCAGGGGGTGGGGAGTTCGCCGGCGCCGTTGTCGACGCACAGGGCGACGTAGATGCCCTTGTCGGTGTCGTAGCCGGAGCCGGTGATCTTCAGGGTCTGGTCCTCGGTGGCGAGGTTGTTGACCGGGGTGACGGTGAGCTTCTGGCCCTCGGGGCCGGTGCCGGTCTTCGTGCCGGAGGGGTCCTGGTCCTCGCCGCCGCCGTCGCCGCCGCCGTCACCGCCGTCCGACGGCTCCTTGACGGTGAGGGTGACCGGCGTCGTGCGGGTGGTGCCCGCCGCGTTGGTGAACTCCGCCCGGTACCGGTATCCGTCCTGCGACGCCTGCGCCGTGAACGTGTACGCGTTCCGCGTCGCGCCCTCGACCGCGGTCCAGGTCTGGCCGCCGTCGGGGCTGACCTGCCAGCGCACGGCCGGCTCGGGAGTGCCCTCGGCCGCCGCGACGAAGGTGACCTCGTCGCCGGGGTCCACGGTCTGGTCGGTCGGGGACTGGGTGACCTTCGGAGAGACGCGGACGTCAAACTTCAGGACCTTGCTCTCGGCCTGAGCGGTGACATAGACCGACGTGGCGCCCGGGGCCACGGCCACCGCGGCGCCGGTGCCCGCCAGGCTGCCCGGGAGGGCGAGGGGTGCGGCGGCCTGCTTGAACGTGGTGCTGTCGTACGTCTCCAGGGAGCCGGTGCTGTCCGTGCCCTCCGCGGCGGTGTCCTCGCGCAGGACGAAGGCGCGGTGCGTGGTCTTGTCGAAGCCCACCGCCTTCGCCCGGTCCTTGCCGGCCAGCGTGGTCAGGAGCTTGGCGTCCTTGTCGTAGATGAGAACGTCGTCCCCGACGCCGACCCAGACGTTGCCCGTGTCCGGGTCCGGCTCGATGAACGTGAGGAAGCCTTCGGGGAGTTGGGCGGTGGCGGTCACCTTGAAGGAGCCGGTGTCGATACGGCTGAGCTTGCCGTTGTCGTAGCCGGACCAGGCGGCGGCGTGTGCGGTGTCGACGCCGAGCTTGCTGCCGCCGTCGAGGGTGAGCGTGCGCTGCACGGCGCCCGTGGCGTACTCGATCTCGGAGACGGTGGGGCCCTGCTGGACCAGGACCGTCGATGCCGTGGTGCCCGGGCCGGTGGCCGTGACCGAGGCGCCGGTCAGCCAGACGCCCCGGGCGACCGTGTCGCCGTCCTTGGCGGCGCCGACACCGCGCAGGGGGTAGTGGAAGACGACGCCATCACCGGCGAGCGGGACGGTGATCTCCTTGACCACGCGGGGGGCCAGCGCGCCGGTGGAGCCGGGGGCCTGCGCGACATGGCTGAGCAGCTTGCCGTCGGCGGCGTCCAGCGCGTACAGGCCCTGCTCGGCGACGTCGGCGGTGTCCGGGATGTTCTCCGAACCGACGTACAGCTTCCCGGAGTCGGGGTGCAGGAGGAGGTCCACCGGGCGTCCGGCGGTGGTGAACTCGGCGGCCTTCACATAGCTGACGGTGCCGGCCGGTACGTCCACACCGTCGCCGCCGCCTCCGCCGGGGTCCTGGCCCTCGAAGGCGACCGGGATACGGACGTCCTGGGACCGGTCGCCGCTGTTGCGGTGGTCGACGCGGGTGATGACCGAGCAGGTGACCTGGGTGCAGTCGAGCCCGCCGTCCTTGGCCTTGACGGCGATCTCGACGTCGAAGGTGCCGCCCGCACCCCATGTCACGGCGAGATCGCCGGCGTACTCGTCGCCCTCGGGCACGATCCACTTCGACGACTCGCCGCCGCCGGTCATGTCGGCGCCGCCCAGGCACGGGGTGGGGATGCGGTTGTCGCCGTTGTCCTTGCACAGGGCGACGTAGATGGCCTTGGTCGCGTCGTAGCCCTCGCCGGTGACGCGGAGGGTCTCGCCGTCGGGGTCGAGATTCGCGGAGGCGGAGACGGTCAGCTTCTGGCCGTCCTTGCCGAGGCCCGTCTTCGGGGTGTCGGCGGCTTGCGCCGTGGAGCCGACGCCGACCATGACCGAGGCGGCCACGAGCGCGACGGCGCCGAGCAGCGCCGCCGGGCGTCTGCGGCGCGGGCGTGGCATGTCAACTGCCGTGGAAAACATGGGCTTCCTCATCGGTGGGTCGGCTCGGCGGCGGAGGGAGGCGGGATGGGGTGGGGCGGGGTCGGTTGGTGGTGCGGGCCGGTGTGACGGGCGTCCGGCCCGCACCACGTACGGGGGTTACTGGAAGGCGATCGGGACGTGCACGTCGTACTTGCGGTCGTTCGTGTCGAAGTGGTCGGCGCGGGTGACCACCGCGCAGGTGACGTCCTCGCCGCAGACGCTGCCGTCGTCGAGGGTGGCCTTGACGAAGATGCTCACGCTGAAGGTGCCGCCGGTGCCGAACTTGGAGCTGTTGGCGAACATGCCGCCGAAGGTGTTGTTCACCCAGTGCGAGGCGCCGGTCGAGCCGGACTCGTCCTGGCCGCCGAGGCACGGGGTCGGCTTGTTGACGCCCGCCGCGCCGTCGACCACGCACAGGCCGACGTAGACGCCCTGGCCGGTGTTGTAGCCGGAGCCGGAGACGGTGATGACCTGGCCCGCGGCGGCGGCCGTGTTCGGCGCGGTCAGGGACAGGTTGTACGTGGTCGAGCCGTCGACGACCGTGCGGGTCGAGGTGGCGGCGGACGCGGAGGTGGCCAGACCGAGGGTGAGGGCACCGGCGGCGGCTACGGCGAGTACGACACGTGCGGAGTTACGTCTCATGGGGTACCGAGCACCTTTCTGGGTGAGTCGAGCGAGTGCTCAACTTAGGGTAGGCAAACCTAAGTACGACTTCGGCTTTACGCAACACCGAACTGTGCGGATGTGCTCTGCTGTTGGTCCGTCGGCGTGTACAACTCCGCTGTATGCGCGCCCGATTCGGCGGTGTCGTACACCGGGAACGACCGCTCGACCCGGCCCTCGTCGTCGGCCACCGCCTGATAGCGGGTGTCGCCGTCGATCGCGACCAGCACCACCGCGCCGGGCTCGAACCCCGTTCCGGTGACGGTCTGTTCGCCGCCCGCGGTCAGGGTGGGGTGGGTGACGGATGCGGTCGGTGAACTCGCCGTCTGAGCCTGGGGTTTCGGTTGCTCCGGCGTCGACGGCGGGGTGCTGGGGGTCGGTTGAGGAGTCTCGGCAGGCGTCTCGCTCCCTGTCCCCACCGTCACATCCAGCACGCCCAGCCCGTCCCCCGCCGCGAACTGCGCGCCGCTCCACGCGGACAGCAGCGCCGCTCCCTCGTCGGTCAGGGTCGTGCGCAGGCCGGTCCAGGTCACCCCGCCCGCCCGTACGGCGATGGCGGCGTCGTCCGTCGCCACCTCGGCCAGCGCGAGGTCACGGGCCCTTCCGTCGACGGCCGTACGGGTGTGCAGGGTGCCGTCGTCGCCGTCCAGGGCCAGTCGCAGGGAACCCAGGACGAGCGGCTGGGGCTGTCCGGCGGAGCCGTCGAGGCGGAGCGTGCCGGCCAGGTCGATGTCCGCGGCGCCGGTCGCGGGGTCGGTGTGGCCGCCGGTGGCCGGGAGGGAGGTGCGGTTCGCCGAGCCCTGTACGGCGGGTCGGGCAGGGGTGAGGGTCAGACCGTTCAGCTCCGCCGAGCCGGTGGACCAGGTCGCGTAACCGCCGGATACGTCACGGGGGGACGTGTCGTCGGCGTTCGCGGGGCGCGCGGGGGCGAGTAGCGCGAGTAGGGCGCCGCCGGCTATAACCGCGGCGCCAGGTCTCTTCAGCATCTTCAAGTCTCCTTGAGTCAAACGCGCCCCAAAGGGGCGCGGGGCTGTATCGATATGCGGCTCCGCCGCGTGGGCGCGACAAGCCCCCACCGGCCCGCAGTCAACGAACCGCCTATCCAGCTGAGCGCTGGCTCGCCCGCCGGCGCCGTCGCGCCAAGTACCACGTCCCCGCACCCACCACGACCAGCCCCGCCGCAGTCGCCCCGCTCGCCAGCGCGAGCGACCCCGTGCTGGCGAGTGGGCCGTCGGAGGGCTCGTCGCCGCTCGTGCTGCCGCCGGTTGTGCTCGCACTGGCCGTGGGGCTCGGAGTCGTCGTCGTGTCGTCGGATGACGACGACCCGCTCCCTCCGAAACTCACCGGGATCCGCACCGTCTGCGACTGGTCCCCGCCCCGCGTGTGGTCGTTGCGGGTGATGACGGCGCAGGTCACGCCGGACTTGGTGCAGTCGGTGTTGGCGTCCTTGGCGCGTACCTTCAGCTTCACGCTGAAGGAGCCGTTGTGGCCGCTGCCCTTGTAGGGCTTGGCCAGGCCCTCGCCGTACGAGGGCGGGTTGGAGGAGATCCACACGGACGCCCCGGACTCGCCGGACATGTCGACGCCGCCGACGCAGGGCGTGGGTGTCTTTCCGGCTCCGTTGTCCACGCAGAAGGCGACGTAGATGCCCTTCTCCGTGTTGTAGCCGGTGCCGGAGACCGTGACCGTCTCGCCCGCCGCGGCGAGGCCGGAGGCCTTGGAGGCGGTGAGTTTCTGGTCCTCGGGTCCGGTCGCCGAGTTGCCTGCCGCGGATGCCGGTACGGCGGCCGTGAGCACCAGGGCGACCGAGGCGGCGACCCCGGCGAATCCGACAACTCGTCTGTCATGCAAGCCACTTGTGGACATCACGTCACACCCCCACCTCGGGTAATTAAGGTAAACCTAACCTAAGCTAATGCTCAACCGTGTGGGGGATACGAGACGTGAGAGGACCGGCGATGCAGAAGTCCGGAAGAAACCCGCGAGCGTGGGCCCTCGCCCCGCTCGCCCTGGCGGTCGCCCTGCTCACCGGCGCCTGTGCGGGCAACTCCGCCGACGCGGGCGGCGTTTCGGACGTGTCCCCGGTCTCCGCGAGCGAGCGGGCCGCCACGGCTGAGAAGCAGCTCGCAAGGAACACGCTCGTACCGCTTGACGGCGAGGTGCCCACGCCGGAGTTGCCGGTGACCGTCGACTCCTCCGACGGCCGCAAGGTGACCGTGCAGGACGCGTCGCGGATCCTGCCGCTCAACGGCGGAGTGGCGGAGATCGTGTTCACGCTGGGGCTGGGCGACAAGGTGGTCGGCCGTGACATCACCGCCACTTTCGAGGAAGCCAAGAAGCTGCCGCAGGTCACCAAGGCGCACGATGTGAGCGCGGAGAGCGTGCTGTCGCTCAGGCCGACGGTCGTCCTCGCCGACACCGACACCGGTCCGTCCGAGGCGATCGACCAGATCCGGGACGCGGGGGTCCCGGTGGTCGTCCTCGACCCGGCGACGAAACTGGCCGACGTCACGACCCGTACGACCCGGATCGCCGAGGCGCTCGGTGTCCCCGACGCGGGCAAGGCTCTCAACGACCGTATGAGCGACGACCTCGCCGCCGCCCGCGCCGCCGTCCCCGAGGGCAGCAGGCCCAAGGTCGCCTTCCTCTACATGCGCGGCACCGCGGCCGTCTATCTGATGGGCGGCAAGGGCTCCGGCGCCGACTCGCTGATCGAGGCGGCGGGCGCGGTCGACGCGGGCGTGGAGGCCGGTCTCGACAAGCCGTTCACGCCGCTCACCAGTGAGGCCCTGGTCTCCGCCCGGCCCGATGTGCTCCTGATGATGGACAAGGGGCTGGAGTCGGTGGGCGGCATCAAGGGGCTGGAGGAGATCCCGGGGATCGCCCAGACCCCGGCGGGGGCGGCCCGGCGGATCGTGTCCCTGGAGGACGGCGTGCTGCTGAGCTTCGGGCCGCGCACACCCCTCGTCATCGACATTCTGGTTGACCGGATTCACCGGGGATGAACCTGATCTCACACTCAGGGTGAACCGCTGGTGAAGGTTACGGATTGAACAACCCCTGGTGGCTTTGGGGGTATCGGGTGACGATGGAGGCATGACTCTGGCCCAGCGTGCCCTGGAGCGACTGGAATCCTGGCCCGACCTCACGGCGGTCCAGGCCAGTTGCGGTACCGGGCGCGCACTGCGCTCCCGGCGCTGCGAAATCGTGCACTTCCACTCCGACCACGAAGTGGACCTGCATCTCACCAGCGGTGCCATCAGGCGTTTCGCCGAGGACCTGGAGCGGTCCACGGCCATCCGTGTGGTGCCCGGTTCCCGGTGGGTGACGATTCACCTCGACTGCGAGACCGACGTCGACCTGCTGGCCAGCCTGGTGAGCGTCGCCCTCCAGGCCCACGAGAAGCCGCCCCAGCCCGGCGCGCTCCCGCCGCCCGCCGGCTGCAACTTCCACCGCGTCACCGTCCTGCCCAGACAGCACGAACGGGGCTGACGCCTCACGTCATCCGCCACGTCATCCCGTCGTAAGCGCCCGGTGCGAGGCTGCGGCGATGGACGACAGGACGGACACCACCGCACTCGCCCGCACCCTCCTCGACATCCCCGCGCACCGCACGGCCGCCATCGAGGTCCTCAGCGCGACCGACGGCACCGCCGAACTCACCTGCCCCACCCCGGAGTCCCTCACCAACGTGATCGGCTCCCTCCACTCCAGCGGCCTCATCGCCCTCGCCGACGCGGCGGGCCTGGCCGCGATCATCGCCGAGAGCACGGGCCCCGACGACATGACGGGCGTCGTCCCGCTGGGCACCGACGCGAGCATGGAGTTCCTGGCCCCGGCGCGCGGGCGCCTGGTCGCCACCTGCCGTCTGACGCGGGAAGCGCGGGATGCCGTACGACCGCTGCTGGCGCGCGAGACCGACCGGGCGCGCCTCTCCACCCGCACGGAGATCACGGACGCGACGGGGGCCGTGGTGTGCCGGGGGACGTTCGACTGGAGTGTGCGGCGCGGGAAGTGAGCAGTGCTGTCAGCCGCCGAGGCAGATCACCAGCAGGCACAGCTGCGACGACGAGGGCGAGGTCGGCGCGGGGGTGGAAGGTGTCTGTGACGGTGTCGAGGGAGCGACGGGGGCGGTCGACGCGGAGGCGGAGGGGGTGGGCGTCGGCGTCGGCGTGGTCGCCGGGGTGTCCGGGGTGCTGGGCAGCAGGGGCAGGCTCTGGCGCTGCTGCTGCGGGGTCTCCGGGGTGATGACCTTGTGCGACTGCGTGGTCTGCGGTGTGTTGGGGGACTGCTTGCCGGACTGCTGACCGGGGATCTTGGGGGACGCCGGGTCGGAGGCCGGTGCGGTGGGGGTCGGTGAGGCCGGGCCGGTGTCCTGCTTCGGCGTCTCCTCCTCCACTCCGGTCGTCTCCTGGCCCGTACCGCCCATGATCGTGTCGTCCGGGGTCGTGGCCGCCTCGGCACGGTCGTTGTTGCCGCGGTCCATCGTGGCGAAGCTCAGGCCGCCGCCGACCAGGGCGACGGCGGTCGCGATCATGGCCCGGCGCTGGTGCTTCTTCAGCCGGGCGAGCTGCCGGCGCCGCGCGGCCCGGCCGCTGTGGGGTGCGGGGGACGCGACGGGGGCGTGGCTGGGGGCCTGGACCTCCGTGTCGTCGTCCATCACGGGCTGCCCGGGGTCGGTCTCGTCCATGGCGGGCCCGGTCTCCGGCTCGTCCGGGCGGCGGTACCAGCCGGCCATCGTCATCGGGGCTATGTCCGGGGCGTAGGCGCCGCACCCGGGACAGACCAGGGCGCCGTTGAGGTGCCGGCGACACGTGGTGCAGTAGTCCATCTCTGGTCTTCCTGGGTTGACGGCGGTGATTGGCCAGCAACCTAACGAGGCTTTCGAAAGCCTGTGTGCAGTACCTGTGGTGCTCTTGCGCAGATTCCCTGACCTGTGACCGCATGCACCCCGCGTGTGACACGGGGTGCATGCGGTGTCCGTTGTGGGCGGTTACGAGAACAGGAGTCGCCAGGTCAGCGGGCCCGGGTAGCCGTCCGCGTCGCCGCGCAGTTCCTTGCGGGACTTCTGGAAGTCACGGACGTTGAGCCGGTCGGCCTCGCCCCAGGCCTGGCTGGGACCGACGCGGTAGTGGTCGCCGAAGCCGCGCTTGACGAGCTGCTTGCCGAGCTGCAGGACGTACTTGTTGGAGGCGCCCTCGCGGAAGTACTTGCGGCCGGGGTAGGCGGGCACCTTCGGCTTCGAGGGCTTGGACGGCTCGGTCTCCGACGGGTTGTCGTCGTCGAGGTCCAGGTCCGCCTTGGCGTGCTTGAGGAGGCGGGCGAAGTCGATCGCGCCGGGGTCGCCGTGGTCGTTCTCCGGCACGTGCATGTGCCCGCACACGCCCTTGAACCCGCTCCACTTCGCGCCGGACATCCGCTGGCCGCCGCCGTTCTTGTACGACGTCGGGTAGGCGGGCCATGCCTTCGGGCCCGTCAGCGGAACGCCGTGCTCCTCGTGCATCCAGGCGAGGAAGCGCGCGACGCCCAGCAGTGCCCAGTCCGGGGCGTCGGGCCAGTAGATGTGCGACTGCCCGGCGTCCTGCCACTTCTTGTGCGTCTTGGGGTCGCAGGTGCCGACCAGCTCGACCTGGCAGACGTTGAGGGTGTTGGTCTCGACGCCGCCGCGCAGGTTCTGCAGCGCCCGGGAGGAGGACTCGATGTCGAAGTGCTGGTACCACCTCAGCTTCTTGGCGGAGAGGTCGGGCACGGCCGTGAGGTTCGGGGCCGAGCCGCCACCGCCGTATCCGGGCAGGCTGCGGCCCTCGGTGGTGTGCAGCACGACGACGTTGACCTCCATCGCGTCGCCGCCGAAGTCGTCCTGGTACCAGTTCGCGCGGCTCGCTCCGGGGTACCGCTGCGGTCCTGTCTTGGTGCTCACTCCGGCCTCCTCCTGGTCAACCTGACCAACTGCCCTGAAATGTATGGGCATTGGCGGTGAGAGCGGAGGAGGCTCGAGCGTCTGTAGCAGGAGTGTTGCGTCAGTCCGTGCCGAGGGCCGTGCGCAAGGTGCTGATCGCCTGACGGATCGCGCCCTCCGCGGCGGTCGTCCCGCGCAGCGCGTCGAGCATCACGAAGTCGTGGATGATGCCCTGGTACCGGACCGCGGTGACGGGGACGCCCGCCTCGCGGAGCTTGTTGGCGTACGCCTCGCCCTCGTCGCGCAGCACGTCCGCCTCGCCGGTGATGACCAGGGCCGGGGGCAGGCCGGTGAGCTGCTCGGTGGTGGCACGCAGCGGGGACGCGGTGATCTGGGCCCGGTCCGCCTCGTCGGTCGTGTACTGGTCCCAGAACCACTGCATGCCGTCCCGGCGCAGGAAGTAGCCGGTGGCGAACTGGTGGTAGGAGGGCGTGTCGAAGCGCGCGTCCGTCACCGGGTAGAACAGCACCTGCGCCACGAGCGGGACGTCACCGCGCTGCTTCGCCATCAGGGTCAGCGCGGCGCTCATGTTGCCGCCGACCGAGTCACCGACGACGGCGATCCGGGCCGCGTCCAGGTTCTTGGCGGCGCCCTCGCGGACGATCCACTGGGCCACCGCGTAGTTCTGCTCGATGGCGACCGGGTAACGGGCCTCGGGGGAGAGGTCGTACTCCGGGAAGACCACGGCGGCGTTCGCGCCCACCGCGAGCTCGCGGACCAGCCGGTCGTGGGTGTGGGCGTTGCCGAAGACCCAGCCGGCGCCGTGGATGTAGATGATCACCGGGAGGGTGCCCTGGGCGCCGACGGGCTTGACGATGCGCGCCCGGACGCTGCCGGTGGGGCCGCCGGAGACGGTGATCCACTCCTCGTCGACCTCGGGCTTCTCGATCTCGCCCGACTGCACCTCGTCGACGGCCTTGCGGCCCTCGGCGGGGTCGAGGTCGAAGAGGTACGGCGGGTTCGCGGTGGCCTCGGTGAAGGCCTGGGCGGCGGGTTCCAGGACGGGGCGGGGGGCGGTGCTCTCAGTCATGGCGATCTCCTCGGATCGGGTGCCGTCGTGGGCGGCGGCACACCATGAAGGTACTGCGCTATTAAGTCGCGCGCAACTCATTTGTGCTCGATCGAATCGGGTAGACTTGAACATGTACGGTGAACGAACAGCTCGGAGACATGGAGGAGGGCGACGTGAGCGCTGCGGCACCGGACGCGCGAGAGGGCTCGCTGCTCCTCGACGACCAGCTCTGTTTCGCACTGTATGCGGCATCCCGGGCGGTCACCACCCGCTATCGCCCGCTTCTGGACGCGCTGGGCCTGACCTATCCGCAGTACCTGGTCATGCTGGTGCTGTGGGAGCAGGACTCCATCTCCGTACGGGACCTGGGAGCCGCCCTCCAGCTGGAGTCCAGCACCCTCTCCCCGCTGCTGAAGCGCCTGGAGGCGAGCGGGCTGCTCCACCGCGAACGCCGCCCCGAGGACGAGCGCTCCGTCGCCATCCGCCTCACCGAAGCGGGTGCCGAACTCCGCGAACGGGCCGCCGCCGTGCCCCTCGCCATCGGCGACGCGATGGGGCTGACCCCGGAACAGGACGCGCAGGCCAAGCAGTTGCTGCGGCTGCTGACGGCGAACGTCACCGAACGCTGACCCTTCGGCTCGAAACTCCCTCCCCCCAACAGGCAACCCGCACACCGGATTTACCGGTCTCACAGGTTGTTCACAGAGCCGTTCGGCCCGGGGGTTCACGAAGGCCGGCGGATTCCTGGACTGTCCAGTCCGATGCCATTGACCATGGCACTCGCAGACGAGGAATCGATGACCAGTCAGCAACACCGCACGCGTGTGAAACGCTCGGCACTCGCCGTCTCCGCGGCGCTCGCCGTCGTGGCCGGAGTCGCCGCCACCGCTCCCGGCGCCGGGGCGGCGCCGTCGAGCACACCCGGCAAGCCGAAGCTCAAGCTGATCGCCGCCTCGAACTCCGTGACACTCGAACGCTACGAGTGGGACGGGCAGGCAGGCGTCTACCTGGATCTGGGGACGTACGTCACCGTCGACAACGCGCCGCTGGAGTTCAAGGTCAAGCGCAAGTCGTACAAGGACCCCATTGTCGCCCAGCAGATCCTGCGCGACGGCAAGAAGACCACGACCAAGACCCTCCCCGCCGGCCTGGTGAAGGACTTCTCCGGGCTGCCCGGCTTCCTGGAGGTGTCCGTCAAGAACACGGCCGGCCAGGAGGTGGCCAAGACCAAGGGCACCTACTGCCCGAACAACGCCTCCGGCCGTATCCGTCCCGACGGCGCGGCGACCAACCACTATCCGGAGAGCTGCCCGACCAACCCGTTCACGCTGGGCTCGGTGTGGGGCGTGGAGAAGGGCTGGGCGTCCAACTCCAGCACCTTCGACTACGACAAGCCGCTGGACCTGCCGGCCGGTCAGTACACGGCGAAGGTGCGGGTGGCGAAGAAGTACCGGGACCTGTTCGGCATCCCCGACAGCCAGCCGACGATCAAGGTGACGGTGCGTCAGCAGCAGGGCGACGGGGGCGGCGGCGTGGGACTGACCGCCCACTCCGGCCACTCAGGGCACGCCGGGCATCAGGCCGCCGGCCACGCGGGCCACCACGGTCCCGACGCCCCCACGCCGGGCGCCCTCTCGCACGCCCTCGAGGACCGGGGCCTCGCCCACCACCTGGGTGACGGACGCGGCCACACCGACGGCTCCCGTATCGCGCCCGCACTGAAGCCGGCCACCAAGCGGCCCATCGGCCGGGCGAGCGTCCCCGACGTGCCCAAGCCCGACCTGCGGTCCCTGCCCGCCTTCAACATCGCCATCAGCGACGGCGAGGACGGCGACGCACCCGGCAAGGACTACCTCGCCTTCAGCGCCAACGTCTGGAACGCGGGCCCCGCCCCCCTCGTCGTGGACGGCTTCCGCAGCCCCGGCAAGGAGCTGATGGACGCCTACCAGTACTTCTACGACGCCAAGGGCAAGCAGGTCGGCTACACCCCCACCGGCACCATGGAGTGGGACCCGCGCGAAGGCCATGAGCACTGGCACTTCACCGACTTCGCCAGCTACCGCCTGCTCAGCGCGGACCAGACGAAGGAGGTCCGCAGCGGCAAGGAGGCGTTCTGCCTGGCCAACACGGACGCCGTCGACTACACGGTGAAGAACGCCAACTGGAAGCCGTACAACACCGATCTGTCGACCGCCTGCGGCGAGGAGAACTCCATCTCCGTCCGCGAGGTCCTCGACGTCGGCTCCGGTGACACGTACACCCAGGACATTCCCGGTCAGTCCTTCGACATCACCGACGTGCCGAACGGCACGTACTACATCCAGGTCATCGCCAACCCGGCGAAGCGCCTGAAGGAGACCCACACCACCAACAACGTGGCCGTGCGCAAGGTCGTCCTGGGCGGTGAGCCGGGCGCCCGCACGGTGAAGGTGCCGCCGCACCACCTGATCAACGCCGGCTAGTCACAACCGATGGTCGCCGCACCGGTTCGTGTCAGCGAGCCGGTGCGGTGTTCTCAGAGGTCGTTGACGTCGACCAGCCCGTCCTGGATGGCGCGGGCGACCAGGCTCGCCTTGGTCCGCGCGGGGCGGCCGACGTTGGCGTACTTGATCCGCACGCGGTCCAGATACGAGTTGACCGTCCGGACGGAGAGGCCGAGACGCTGGGCGACCAGCTCCTTCGACTCCGACTGGAACCACTCGATGAGTACGTTCTCCTCGCGCAGGGAGAGCTGGGGGCGGTCGGCGCGGGTGTTCGTGCCCAGCGCGCCGGCCAGCGCGGGCGGCATGTAGGGCCGGTCGTCGGCCGCCGCCAGCGTCGCCTCGACCAGGTGGTCCCGGCCCTCGCTCTTGGTCAGAAAGGTCGCGGCTCCCAGGTCCAGGCAGCTGAGCGCCGTCTGCTCGTCGTCCCGCATCGAGTAGACGACCACCTGCCGCCCGGCGTCGACGAGGCGTCGCAGGCTGCCGAAGGCGGGGCCGCCCTCGCCCAGTTGCAGATCCAGGACGACGACATCGGCCGTGCTGCCCGGCTCGGTCCAGGCTTCCGCCACGGAGCCGCCGGCCGCGACCACGGTGATGGGCCGCCGCGACGCGGCGTACCACGCCTCCACGCCCGAGAGGATCGCGGGATGGTCGTCGACGACGACCACGCTGACCGGTGCGCTGTCACTCATGTCGGCTCAACTCCCCAGGCCGCCGGTCCGGTCTCTTCCAGTCGGCTTCCACCCACACACTCCCGCCGCGCGTCGTTCTGGCCACGCTCACCTTCGCGTCCGTGGCTTCCGGCGTGCCAGGGCCGTCGGTGCAGTCCTCGCCGATCACGCTCACGCGTACCGCGCGGGGTGTCCACACGACGGTGACCCGCGCGGTCGAGCGGGTACGGCCCAGGATCACCGCCACCGGGTCGACCAACTCCCTGCGTACCTCCACAGGCACCTCACCCGGCCGGCCTCGTACGGCCAGACTCACCGTCACCCCTTGGTGCTCGGCCACCTCGACGCACGCCCGCACCTCGTTCAGCAGCGGGTCCAGGACGGCGTCGCCTTCCGCGAACAGGCGGCGCATACGGGCCGCCTCCACGCCGCACCGCAGCCTGACGTCCTCGTCGTGCGGGCTCAGCACGCCGTGGCCGAGGCCCACGAGCAGTGGCACGGTCGTCGCCATCAGGGCGCGGTAACGCTCTTTGTGATCACGCTGCATGTTCTCGTGGATGCGTTCCCGGGTGCGCAGTTCTTCCTCCTGTGCGGCGGCGGTGCCCGCTGCCGGCGCCGTGCCGTGGAGCAGGTGCGTCAGCAGTACACCGACGGAGAGCTGGAAGCCGCAGACGGAGATCCCCATGGCGGCCGACTCCACGGCGGTCGGCGCCCCCGACAGGAACACAGCGGTCGCGTTGAGCCCGATATGCGCCCCGAGGAACGCCGCGAACACCCTGACCCGCAGGTCTGCCAGCAGGAACAGCGCGTGCCAGCCGACCAGTCCGAACACCCAGTCCTCGGGCCCTGCCAACCGCTCCGGCGGGAGCGTGAACGCGCCTGTCGCCGAAACCGTCAGCACCGCGCCCAGGCTCCACCAGCGCACCCGCGACGGGATCTGCCTGCCGCGCAGCAGATGGGCGGCCCCGTTCACCGCGACGGCGGCGAGGCAGACGAAGGCCGCTGTCTGTGCCCACGCGGGGCGGTACACGTCCTGGTAGGCCATGAGCATGCGCAGCGAGGTGGTGAACTGCGACACCAGGCTGATCAGCAGCGCGGCCAGTTGGGCCCCGTACAGCAGCTGCCCGCGGATGAGGCGGACGACAGCCGTGTGCTGTGCCTGGGCGCGGGGCGGACGCTGTATGCCCGTCATCTGCGTTCCGTCATCTGCCTGTGGCGCCTGGGCCCTGCCCTGCCAGCGCCACTGCACGAGGGTCCCGGTGTCCGGATGTGAGGTGACGGAAGCGGAGCCCGATACCGCGTGCATCCTGCCGATGATGGAACCGGAGATGCCCCGGCGCCGCGCGGGGACGGACTCCGGGTCGAAGCCCCGTCCCGCGTCGGACAGTTCGACGACGACGGTGCCGTCCTCCTCGGTCCATGCCCTGAGCTCCGCCTCCCGCACCCCGGCATGGCGTGCCACATTGGTGACGGCCTCCCGGACCCCGTTGAACATCGCGAGCCCTGGGCCGGACGGAATGACGAGCGGGCCGTCGATGTGCGTCTTGAGCTGCACCCTGGCCTGTCCCTCACCTTCGGGCACGCAGTCGAGCAGTGCCGCGAGGTCGACGTTCCCCGTCTCGAATCCGGGCACGGCGGACAGGGCCTCCAGATCCTGTCTGGCACGTGGAGGCAGCCACGACCAGTCCCGGCCGTCGCCCTGGGAGACCATCAGCAGCGTCGCGCTCGCCGTGTCGTGCAGGGTCGCCAGGTACTCGCGCTCGGCTGCTCTCCGTGCGGCGGCGACCTCGGCCTCCCGGCGCGACGCCGCCCTGGCCGCTGCCGCCCCGTCCGCCGCCCTGGCCCGCGCCCGGACCATCAGGTAGGCGCCCCTCGACAGGCCCACCTCGACAACCATGCGCACCAGGGGTATCAACTCCGGGCTGTGCGTGGGCGAGGAGAGGACGTCGCCCAGTGCGCAGACGGCGATCCCCGACACGGCCAGAGCGGCCCCGGCCGCCGGTCGCGTCCCCCACTCGTGCTGAGAGGTGATGACGCTGATGCTGACGATCGCCTCCACCATCACATCAGCGCTGTCGCCGCCGAGCACCGGCTGAGACAGTCCTGTCAGCACCAGCACGGCCGCGTCCGACGTCCACAGCACGGCGGCCGGGAGCGGGCGGCGCAGCGCGTAGAGCCGTACACCGCAGGCGAGGAGAGCGGGCCCCAGCAGAGACATCGCCGGGACGATCTCCGCCCCGTCCGCCGAGACGACGCCCAACGCACCGCACAGGCAGACCACGGTGGACCGCAGCCACACTCCGTACCGCTCAAGGGTCCCGATCACCAGGCGCTCGCCGGCCCTGGACCCGTCCATGGGATCAGCGACTCCAGCCCTGTTCCCCGCGTGTCCCCCGAGCCGCATGGAACAAGGGTAATTGACCTTGTGGGGCGAACGACCGTCACACTCAGCGACCGGGGCGGGCTACTGTCCCCGTCGTACGGGGGCGTACGGGGGCTGACACCGGCCGTGGCGGCCGCGCACGACCTCACTCTCCAGCGATGAAAGGTCCGCCATGTCTGCCACCCCTCGCAACCGTGCGCTGACGGCTTCGGCCACAGCCCTCACCGTGGTCGCCTCGACGTTCGCGTTCGTCGCCGCGTCCGCTCCCTCCGCGCAGGCCGCGTCCTGTTCCAGCACCTACCTGAGCTACGGCTCCACCGGCACCTGCGTGAAGGTGCTCCAGAAGAACCTGGGCGGGCTCGACGTGGACGGCGTGTACGGCTCGGGGACGCGCAGCCGCGTCCGGTCGTTCCAGGACGACGCCAACATCGGCGTCGACGGCAAGGTCGGACCCCAGACCTGGCGGAAGCTGGCGACCTACGGCAAGGCGCTGGGCTGGAAGGCCGGGATCACCGTGTACATGTGCAAGGCGAATTCGACGTCCTTCCGCTTCTCCGTGTGGAACAACTCGGGCGACAACGCCAACTGGAATCTCTACACGGCGCAGAGCTCTTGGCCCATTGAGGGAGATGCCCTCGCGGATGACCGGATCGAAGCCCAGGGCCACGTCTACGCCGACACCTACAACAGCGAGAAGCTCGTGGTCTGGGTCGGCAGGTACGGCAGCGACAACGCCCAGACCACCCGCAGCGTGCGCGACTTCTCGCGCAGCACCCTGCCCGCCTGCGGCTAGCCGCGGGGAGTACACCCGACGGATGACGGCCGCACGGCACCGCAGTACCGGTGCCGGCGGCCGTATTCACCTCTCCGGGCCCAAGGAGTCGCGGCAATACGTTCCTAGCGTGGGGGCACGTTCCTCGTACCCCCTCCGGGAGTTCTCCGTGGCCACGTTCCTCTACCGGCTGGGCCGGTTCTCGTTCCGGCGCCGACGGCTCGTCCTGATGCTGTGGATAGCCGTGCTGGCGGCCGTCGGCATCGGGGCCGCCGGTGTCAGCGCCAGTACGTCCGACGCGTTCACCATTCCCGGCACCCAGTCCCAGAAGGCGCTGGACCTGCTGGAGAAGGAGTTTCCGCAGGCGTCGGCGGGCGGGGCCACGGCGCGGGTGGTGTTCGAGGCGCCGGACGGGCAGAAGCTGACGTCCGGGGTCCACAAGACCGAGGTGGAGTCGCTCGTCGCGGACCTCGGGAAGGCCCGGCAGGTGGCGAGCGTCGCCGACCCGTACACCAGCGGCACCGTCAGCAAGGACGGCACGGTCGCCTACGCGCAGGTGACGTACGAGGTCGCGGAGGCCGAGGTCACCGACCGGGCCCGTGACGATCTGGAGGAGATCGCCGGGAAGGGCGAGCGGGCGGGTCTCGCGGTCAGCATGGGCGGCAACGCCGTCCAGGAGCAGCCCCACCAGAGCGTGGCCGAACTGATCGGTATCGCGGTCGCCGCCGTCGTCATGGTCATCACCTTCGGCTCGCTGGTCGCGGCCGGACTGCCGCTGCTGACCGCGCTGTTCGGGGTCGGCGCGGCGATCCTGGGGATCACCGTCGCGAGCGCGTTCATCGACCTGAGCTCCAACACCAGCACGCTGGCGCTGATGCTGGGCCTGGCGGTCGCCATCGACTACGCCCTGTTCATCGTCTCCCGGTACCGGGGGGAGCTGCGGGACGGGCACAAGCCGGAGGAGGCTGCCGGGCGGGCGCTCGGTACGGCCGGTTCTGCGGTGGTGTTCGCGGGGCTGACCGTGGTCATCGCGCTGGCCGGGCTGAGCGTCATCGGCATCAAGGTCCTGTCCGACATCGGTCTCGGCGCCGCCTTCGCGGTCGTCGTCGCCGTGGTCATCGCGCTCACCCTGCTGCCCGCGATGCTCGGCTTCGCCGGTCCCCGGATCGCGACGGGGAAGCTCACGTCGCGCCGGATGCGGGCGATCGAGAGCGGCGAGCGCGAGCCGATGGGGGTGCGCTGGTCGAAGTTCGTGCTGCGCAACCCGGTCAAGGTCCTCGGCGTCTCGGTCGCCGGTCTGCTGCTGCTCGCCATCCCGGCCCTGTCGCTCCAACTCGGCATGCCCGGCGACGAGTCCGCGAGCCCCGGCAGTACCCAGCGCACCGCCTACGACACCGTCACCGACGGCTTCGGCCCCGGCTACAACGGCCCCCTGACAGTCGTGGTCGACGCGCGCGGCAGCGACGACCCCAAGGCCGCCGCGAATGACGCGGTCACCCTCCTCGACGGCCTGCCCGACGTCGCCTCGGTGAGCCCCGCGACGTTCAACCAGGCCGGTGACGTCGCCCTGATCCGCGCCGTCCCGGGCTCCTCCCCCGCCGGCGAGAAGACCGTCGACCTGGTCTCCGAGATCCGCGACCGGGGCCCACAGCTCCACGACGACACCGGCGCCGAGCTGATGGTCACCGGCACCACCGCCCTCAACATCGACATCTCCGACAAGCTGAACGACGCCCTGATCCCGTACCTGTGTGTGGTCGTCGGCCTGGCGCTGGTCCTGCTGATGCTGGTCTTCCGCTCGATCCTGGTCCCGGTCAAGGCCGCCGCCGGCTTCCTGCTCAGCGTCCTCGCCACCCTCGGCGTCGTCGTCGCCGTCTTCCAGTGGGGCTGGCTCGCGGACCTCTTCGGCGTCGAACAGACCGGCCCGATCGTGAGCGTCCTGCCGATCTTCCTGGTCGGCGTGGTGTTCGGCCTCGCGATGGACTACCAGGTCTTCCTGGTGACCCGGATGCGGGAGGAGTACGTCCACGGGGCCGAGGCGAGGGAGGCGGTCGTCGCCGGTTTCCGGCACGGGGCCCGGGTGGTCACGGCCGCCGCGGTCATCATGATCTCCGTGTTCGCCGGGTTCGTCTTCAGCGACGAGGCGATGATCAAGTCGATCGGCCTGGGCCTCGCCGCCGCCGTCTTCCTCGACGCCTTCGTGGTCCGGATGACCATCGTCCCGGCGGTCATGGCCCTGCTCGGCCGCCGCGCCTGGTCGTTGCCCGGCCGGCTGGATCGCCTCCTGCCGAACGTGGACGTGGAGGGCGAGAAGCTGCGGCACCTGCTCGACCAGGCCCCGGAGAGCGACCGGGAGCCCGAGCCCGTGCCCACCGGCAAGGGCTGACCGGTCGGCCGTACGATCCGAAGCAGGCGTACGGCCCCGAGCCCCGGCCGTGACCACCCGCCCCGCCCGCCGGTCCCACTCCCCCCGGGGACCGGCGGGCGGCCCCTGTACCGAGAGGGCGTACGCGACGTGACAGGACCGACCGCCACCGGGCAGCCGGTGGCCTCCGTCCCGCCCGAGACTCTGCTGGGCGGGGCCGAGCGGCGCTCGGACGTCGCGGTCATGCGTGCGCTCACGCGGGTGGCGCAGGCCGACCGGAATCGTCCTTGGGTCAGGCGCTGGGCGGGTCCGTTGTTCTGCGCGTGGTTCGGTGTTCCCGCGCTTCAGGACGCGGGGGACGGCGCCGGGCCAGGCGTACCGACGTTGCTGGTCCTGATGGCCGCCCTCTGCATCCCGCTGCTGTGGCGGCAGCAGCGGCCGATCCTGGTGTTCGCTCTCACCTCCGTCGGCTCCACGGTGGCCATCGCTCTGGACGCCAACACCGGGTCCGAGTCCGCGCGCGTGCTGGCGCTGCTCAATGTGGGCCGCAGCAGCCGGCCCGTTCAGCTGGCGGTCTGTGTGGGCGTGGCCGTCGCGCAGACGTCCGTGGCCACCGTCCTGCGCGACGAAGGCCGGGACATCGGCCTGCAGGCTCCGGTGGTGGCGATCATCCAGTCGGCCCTCGTGGCGGCGGTCGCCGCCGCGGGCCTGGTCGGCCGGGTGGTGAACGCGTACATCAGGGCCCTGCACGAACGCGCCCTGCGCCTGGAGGTGGAGCGCGACCAGCGTGCCCGGCTCGCCGCCGCCGCCGAACGCGCCCGCGTCGCCCGCGAGATGCACGACATCCTCGGCCACACCCTCGCCGTCATCGTCGGCCTCGCGAACGGCGCCGCCGGACTGACCGAAGCCAAACCCCAGCGCGGCGCCGAGACGCTGCGCATCATCGCCGACAGCGGCCGGGGCGCCCTCGCCGAACTGCGCCGCCTCCTCGCCGTCATCGGCGACGACGAGAAGACCACCGCCGAAGGCACCCCTCTCGCCCCCCAGCCGGGCTTCAGCGATCTCACCCCGCTGCTGGAGCGCGTTCGCGCCGCTGGCCCCGCCGTCACCCTGCACACCGAGGGCCACCGCACCGACCTGCCGCCCAGCCTCCAGCTCGCCGTCTACCGCGTCGTCCAGGAGGCCCTCACCAACACCCTCAAGCACGCGGCGCCCGACACGACCGTCCAGGTCACGATCACCGCCGACGACACCGCCGTGGACCTCACCGTCGAGGACACCGGACCGTCGCTGCACGCGCGCGTGGGCGACGAGGGCCGGGGCCTGGTCGGCATGCGGGAACGCGCCGCGCTGTACGGCGGCAGCGTCACCGCCGGGTCCAACGACCGCGGCGGCTGGACCGTCCACGCCCGCTTCGAGATCGCGACCACCCCGGCATCCACCTCCACGGAGAAGCGCCCCCTATGACCACCGTCCTCATCGTCGACGACCAGGCCCTGCAGCGGCTCGGCTTCAGCATGCTCCTGGAGCAGCACCCCGACCTGAGCGTGGTCGGCGAGGCCACGCACGGCGCCGAGGCGGTCCGGATGGCCGCCGAACTCCGCCCCGACGTCGTGCTGATGGACGTACGGATGCCCGGCATGGACGGCATCGAGGCCACCCGCCGCATCGTCCAGTCCGGCGGCCGCTCGCGGGTCCTCGTCCTGACCACGTTCGACCTCGACGAGTA
This sequence comes from Streptomyces sp. GESEQ-4, assembly GCF_017948455.1. Classification (GTDB taxonomy): domain Bacteria; phylum Actinomycetota; class Actinomycetes; order Streptomycetales; family Streptomycetaceae; genus Streptomyces. The sequence goes on along the minus strand of NZ_JAFFSU010000005.1, from coordinate 67,785 downwards.
CGCGTACTCGGCGCTGCGTGCCGGCGCCAGCGGCTTCCTGCTGAAGGACGCCCTGCCGGACGAACTGATCGCCGGCATCCGGGCGGTGGCCGTCGGGGACGCCGTCATCGCGCCCGGCCTGACCCGCAAGCTCATCGACGCCTTCACCGACCGTCTGCCGGGCCGGACCCCGGATCAGGAACGCCGCCTCGCCGCCCTCACCGAACGCGAACGCGAGGTCCTCACCGCGATGGCCACCGGCTGGAGCAACACCGAGATCGCCGAACGCTTCTCGCTCGCCGAGTCCACGGTCAAGTCCCATGTGAGCCGGGTGCTGGCGAAGATCGGGGCACGGGACCGGGTGCAGGCGGTGATCTTCGCCTATGACGCGGGGCTGGTACGGCCCGCGTGAGCGCGGGCGGTCACCGGAAGGCGGCGGCGTTGCGCTCCGCCCACCCGGCGTACGTCTCCGCCGCCCGCCCGAGGAACAGTTCGGTGTCCGGGCTGATCCGCAACTCCGCCGGGTTGGGCTCGCCGAGGATGTCGAGGGTCGTGTCGGCGACGGGCTCGGGCATGAACCGCAGCATCTGCGCGCGGGCCTCGGCACGGGACTGCTCGATGAACCGCACCGGTTCGCCGAGCGCGGCCCCGATCGCCGCGGCCTGCTGCCTGGGCGTGACGACAGCGGGCCCGGTCAACTCGTAGACCTGCCCGATATGTTGACCGCTCACCCGTAGCGCGACGGCCGCGACCGCCGCGATGTCGTCCGGGTCGACGACGGGCAGCCCGACATCGCCGAACGGCGCGGTGACGGTCCGCGTCGTCCGCACCGACTCGGCCCAGGCGTAGGTGTTGGAGGCGAAGCCGCCGGGCCGCAGGACGGTCCACTCCAGCCCCGACTGCCGTACGGCGTCCTCGATGGACCGGGCCACCTCCCCGTGCGAGGCGGAGCCGGGCCGGGTCGCCACCCCCTGGGACGACAGCAGCACGATCCGCCGTACGCCGCCCGCCTTGGCGACATCGACGAGGTGCGCGGGGTCCAGCCGATGGGCGCTCGGACCCCCGTCCTGCAGGAACAGCGCGTCGGCGCCGTCGAGCACGGGCCGCATGCTCTCCGCGTCGGTGAGGTCAGCGGCCTTCCGCACCACCCGTTCCGGCAGTTCCGCCTCCGCGACGGAGCGCGAGGTCGCGGTCACCGGCTCACCGGCACCCACCAGAATCCGTACGAGCGACCGCCCCACATTGCCGGTCGCCCCCGTCACCACGATCATGGTCAACTCCCTTTGTGATCTGCGCATTTGCGCCAACGGGAGGACGCTAACACCGTCGGTATAGTAGGTACCTATAGGAAAGTGACTACCTCAGAGGGATGTGCCCATGGCCGCCGAAGCGAAGACCCGGACGTCGACCTCCGACCCCGAACTCGCCTGCCCCATCAGCCCGGTCGTGGACATCGTCTTCAGCCGCTGGACCACACCGATCCTCTGGGCCCTCCACACCTACGGCCGGCAGCGCTTCGTCGAGCTGGAGCGGCGGATCGCGAAGATCACGCCGAAGGTGCTGACGCAGCGGCTGCGGCAACTGGAGCGCGACGGTCTGGTCGTCCGCACGTACCACCCGGAGGTCCCGCCCCGCGTCGAGTACGAGATCAGCGACCTCGGCAGCAGCCTCGCCCCACTCTTCGCCCACCTCGCGGAGTGGGCGTCGGACAACCTGGGGAAGGTCGAAGAGTCCCGGCACGCTTACGACACGGAGCGGTAGCCGGCCGTCGCGGTGCGGGGTTTGCTCCTGCGATGCAATTTCCCGAGTGCGGGTTCCATTTCCCCGGTGTGACATGGCGCACCCACTGCGGACCGCTGGCTGGATTGCGCCGTTGAAACGACCTCCTGTATCAATTGGGGGCGCCAAACGGATCTTGAGATTCAGGTCCGGGGCGTTTGCGGTTTCCTGACCCGGAACCGCTTTCCGGTATCTCACGGGGAGACAATCGAATGAACAAGTCCATACGCATGCGCCTGATGTCAGGGGCAGCCGCCGCGGTCGCGGCCGGTGCCCTGGTGCTGACGGCCACGCCGGCCCACGCCACCTCGGCCTCCACTTCGGTCGGCCTCCCAGGCGGCAACAAGGTCACGATCAACGCCTGGCACTGCGGCTTCTACGTCACCGCCTGCGACTGGAAGGCGTCGACCAAGATGTCCGGAACCAACCCCCGCAAGGCCAAGTGGATCCAGAACCGCACGGAGTTGGCGGCTCACGGCTTCAGCGTCTCCATCACCATCTCCAAGAACCCCGAGGCCACGCTCACCATGAAGAGCCGGTCCCTGGGGGAGGTGCGCTGGAGGAACACCAGCGCCAACATCTCCGACACCTACGGCCAGATGAAGCCGGGCGGTACCACCACCTACGTCTCGACCAAGAGCTGCGGCTCGGCGCAGGTGACCAGCGCGATCAAGGTCAGCGAGAAGTGCGCCTACGCGGGCGCTGCCTGATCTTCCCGTAGGCAGGGGTGTCACACCGTCAGGGCCCGGCGGTGTGGCACTTTTCGCTGCGGCCGGCAGGGCTGCTCGGTGACATTTGAGGGACGACGCACGGGGGCGTTCGGTGAAATTCGGTTCGGTGGCGCGCGGCGGAAAGCCAGCGTCCCGGTTGGCCGGGGCGGTCCTATGTGCCGCTCTCGTCACTTCATGTACAACCACCTCTGATTCTTCCGGTGATTCCCGGCAGCGTGAATCCGCCGCTGCCCGGCAATTCGACCTTTTGGTCAGCAAACAGAACGGCTACTACTACCACCCGTTCCTGCGGAATCAGCCCGCCGGCCCGCAGGCGCAGTCCTATGCCTTGCGGACGCTGTTCGAGCTGGGCGGCGACCCGAAGACGAGTGTGGCGTCGGCGCAGGTCGGCTCGTTGCGCCGACAAGCGCTTCAGACCTCTCCGCTCTGGGGCCGCGACTGGCTGATCCCGCTGCGGCGGGCCGGTGCCGGTGCCGCGCTGGGAGCGAGCGACGCGGCGGCCGTGCACAAGCTCCGGGCCGAGGGCGGCTGGTATGTCGACTCCGCCCTCGGCGACGACAGCGAGGCGGCACACCTCGGTGCCACCTGGGCGGCCCTCGAAGTGCTCGACGCGCTCGGGCGCCTGGACGACCTCCCGGCGGCGGACCGGTCCGCGACCGTCGCCTGGCTGCGCTCGCTGGACAGGCCGGGGAAGAAGCCCCGGGCATTCGACGAGAGCAGCGCCCTGGCCCGTTCGCTGTATCTGCTGAAGGAGCCCGTCCCGGCCGGCCTCACCGGGATCCCCGCGCCGCGTACGGACGACTTCGCCGACCTCACGCCGGACGCCAGGGCGACCCGGCTCGACGACACCTACAGCTACACGCTGATCCAACAGGCCGCGGGCAAGCGGCCCGCCGTGGACCGCCGGGTCTGGGAGCCGGTGCTCAGGGACGGTGCCGCGACGCTTCCGTACGAGCAGCTCTACGAACTGGTCCACATACTCAAGGCGGCCGGCTCGCCCAAAACGGTGTTCACGCCGGTGCTCAAGCGGCTCGACGGCGAACGGCTCGACGACGGGACGGTACGCGACCCCGACGCCTACATCGGCAACCCGGACGCCTCCCTCTTCGTACAACGCCTGCGGGCACTGGCCGACTGGTCGCGGGAGGATTCCCGGCTGCTGGCGGCCCTCGACCGCGAGGAGAAGTCCGCCGACGCCGGCCAGGCGGCCGGCGAACGGCTGAGCCGGGCCGCCCTGCGGAAGGTCACCGCGGGCGGCGGCACTGGCGAGCAGGCACGGCAGTTGTGCGCCGACCCGCGGGTACTGCCCGCCACCGTGACCGAGCAGAACGCCACCCAGTGGCAGCGCACCACCCTCAACTGCGCCGACGCCGGGGTCTCCACGGCCGTACCGGAGATCGGTACCTGGAGCACGGACACCCCGGAGCGGGTCGTCGCGGCGGCCACGGTCGCCGTCGGTCTCGCCGACAGCGGACGGCGCGACGGCATTCCCTCCTGGATCACCGCCGACGGCCTGGAGCAGTGGGCGCGCGACCCGGGCCGGTTCACCTCCGTCTACCACTACGCCCTGGTCGTACGGGCCTACTCCCTGACCGGCGGCGCACTGGACGCACCGCTGCGCGAGGCCCTGGGACGCGGCATCACGCCGTACCGGGGCTGTCCCGGGCTGCCCGACCTGTTCCAGGTCGGCGGCGGGGACCTGGCCTGCGATCTCAAGACGACCTGGGCCGTGTGGACCCTGGACCGACAACTGCACGGCGCCCTTGGCCGGCTGCCGGCCACAAGGAACGGAAAGTGAGCGAGAGTTCGGTGAACGCACTGCTGCGGGCCGAGGGCGTAGGCAAGTCCTACACCCTGCGCGGAAGGAGGGTCGACGTCCTGCGCGGAGTCGACCTCGCCGTGTCAGGAGGCGAGGTCACGGCCCTGGTCGGGCACTCGGGCTCCGGGAAGACCACGCTCCTGCACATCCTCGGGCTGCTGACCCCGCCGGACAGCGGCCGGGTGTTCGTGGCGGACACGGACGTCACGGGGCTCGGCGACGGTGCGCTGGCGGATCTGCGCCGCAGCCGGCTCGGGTTCGTGTTCCAGTCGTACAACCTGCTGCCGCAGCACTCGGCACTGCGCAATGTCGTCCTGCCGTACGTCGGCCGCCGCGCCGAGGGCGAGGCACGCGCGCTGACGTTGCTGGAGCGGGTCGGGCTCGCGGAACGTGCCGAGCATCTGCCGGGCGAACTCTCCGGAGGCGAACAGCAGCGGGTGGCGCTGGCGCGGGCGCTGATCAACGATCCGCCCGCGGTGCTGGCCGACGAGCCCACCGGAAACCTCGACTCCGAGAGCGAGGACGTGCTGCTCGGGCTCTTCCGCGAACTGGCCGACGAGGGCCGTGCGGTGCTCCTGGTCACGCACAACCCGGCGGTGTCGGACTTCGCCGATGTGGTGCACCGCCTGGAGAGCGGCGCCTTCACGCAGGAAGCGGCCAGGACGCCGGCGGGCGAGCGGGCCAGGGCCAACACGCGGACGGAGAACGCCGGATGAACGTCTTCAGTCTGGCGCTGGCCAATGTCCGCGCCCTGCGCCGCCGTCTGATCGGTCTCGTCGCACTGGTCTCGGTCGCCGCCGCCGTCTGTCTGGGCGCGCTGGGCATCGCCGACAGCGCCCAGGGCGTCACCGACTCGGGGGTCAAGGAGAGCAGCGCCAATCGCAGCATCACCGTCGACCGTCCCGACTCCCGCCCGGACACACCGCAGTTGACGGACCGTACGGCCGCGCGGCTGGCGAAGCTGCCGCACGTCGAGTCGGTGCAGCACCGGGCGCAGGTGTCGTTCGGGGTGCTGACCAAGGCGGGCGACACCGTCCTGCTGTACGCGACGACCCACCGTCCGGCCCTCTCGCCGCCGGTCACCAAGTCCGTCCGCAAGGACCTCTTCCCGCTGAAGCCGGGCGAGATCGTGGCCCCGGCCGCGTCCCAGGGCGTGGACCTGAGCAGGCTCGTGGGCCGGCAGATCGACATCGAGACCACGCGCTTCGTACGGCAGGGCGAGGGGACCGGAGTCAGCGGCCACGCCCGCCTCGTCGGGGTCTACGACCCGACCTGGCAGCTGGACAACCCGGACGCCGCGTACGCCGCCGACTCCACCGTGGTCAAGTGGGCGGCCCAGCGGTCCGGTGAACCGGAGAAGACCTACCTCTCCACCATCGGCTACGACCAGCTCACCGTGGTCGCGAGGACAAGCGCAGACGTGCCGGACGTGACGAAGTCCGTGCAGCGGCTGGGCTATCCGGCGGTCACCCTGCAGCAGCAGCTCCATGCCCTGCCCGGCGTCCTGGAGATGATCAAGGTGGTCGGCCAGGTACTGCTCGGTGTGCTCGGTGTGCTGGCGTTCGTCGGCGCGGTCACCGTGACCGGTGCGCTGTCGCGGCAGCGGGCGCAGGAGATCGGCATCCTCAAGGCGGTCGGATTCCGTACGAGGTCGGTGCTGATGATGCTGGTCACCGAGATGGCGCTGGTCGGAGCCGTGGCCGCACTGCTCGGCGCGGTGCTCGGCGCCGCGCTCGGTTCAGGTGCCGCGGCACTGCTGCGCGACAGCGCGGAGCTGGCGCCGTACGTCAAGGGCTGGGTGCTGCTGCCGTCGGCGAGCCCGCTGCTTCTTCTTCTCGGCCTGACGGTGCTGGTGGTGGCGATCGGTTCGCTGGCCCCGGCCCGCAGGGCCGCGAGGATGTCCCCCACAGATGCAATGAAGGACTGGTGAGCCACCCCCCATGCCACGTTTCACGACACGGCGCTCTCTGTTTCTGTCCGCACTCGCCGCCACGGCCGTGCTGACCACCGCCTGCTCCGGCCCCGGCGGCGTGGATCTGGGCACGGACTGGAAGGGCTCGAAGACCTTTGTGCTCGCCAGGGTCGACGGCCTGGTCACGGTCGTCGGGATCAACCCGGACAAGGCACGGGCGCAGAGCCTCGCGGTCGTCCCCCAGCAGTCCGACGACGACGACTCCGTCAGCCCGCAGATCGTCGAACTCGCCGACGGCCGCCGGCTGCTCACCGTGCCCCGCAAGGGAGACAAGCCGGACCGGCGCTACGAGATCTCCCGCAAGGACCAGGTCCTCGACGGCCTCACCGCTGACGAGCGCCTGCGGCGGCTGCTGCCCGGCAGGACACTGGTCGCCGAGGTGGCGGGGCTGCCGGACGCCAAGTCCGCGCAGCACCCCACCGCGTCCAGCGTGCTGGTCAAGGACCCCGCGAACTGGACCACGAAGCGTGAACTGAAGATCCCCGGCACGATCGACCTGGCGGCCTCGGACCCGGCGTCGGACCGCATCTGCCTGGCCGGCGGCAACAAGGTCTCGGGCGCCGACCTGACCACCGGCAAGGTGACACCGGTCGCCGTGCCGAGCGGGCTGGACGTCGTCAACCTCGCCTGCCCCTCCGGCCACCCGGTGATCGTGGGCTCGACGTCCACCGGATCCACCAGCTCCGCCGACTCCCCGAAGGCCACGCTGACCCGTACCGCCGCATCGACGACGGTGACGGTGGCGGGTGGCCGCGTCGACGCGGTGACGGCCACCGGATCGTCACTCCTGATCGCGGCGGCGTCGGACGACGACACCGAGATCCTGGAACTCGATGCCACCACCGGCAAGGAACTCCACCGCGCGCGCGTGAAGGGCGTGGCGGCCTCCCTGGACATCACCGCCACCTCGGCGGGCTGGTTGCTCTACACCGAGAAGTCGGTGACCTGGGTGGACCCGGCCACGGGCCGCACGAAGACCTTCGACCTGCCGGGAACGCTGCTGGACAGCTGAGCGCGGGAGCCGACCGGCCGGCTCCGTCACCAGGCGACCGGCAGTTCGTACACCCCGTAGATGAACCCGTCGTGCTTGAAGGGGATGTCGTCGATGTCCGCGGCCAGGCGCAGGGTGGGGATGCGGCGGTAGAGGGTGCCGTAGACGACCTGGAGCTCCATGCGCGCCAGCGACTGGCCTAGGCACTGGTGGATGCCGTAGCCGAAGGTGACGTGGCGGCGGGCGTCTCGGTCGAGGTCGAGGCGGTCGGGGTCGTCGCCGAAGACGGCGGGGTCCCGGTTGGCGGTCTCGTTGACGACGACGATGCCCTCGCCGGCGCGGATGAGCTGCCCGCCGATCTCGAGGTCCGCCAGCGCCACGCGCCGTGTGCCGCCGTGCGTGATGGTCAGATAGCGCAGCAGTTCCTCCACCGCGCCGGCGACGAACTTCGGGTCGTCGCTCTGGCGCAGGCGGTCCAGCTGGGCGGGGTGTTCCAGCAGTGCGAGCGTGCCCAGCGCGATCATGTTCGCGGTGGTCTCGTGCCCGGCGAACAGCATCAGCACGCCCATCTGCACCGCTTCCTCGCGGGACAGCTCACCGGCCCTGATCCGCCCGGTCAGCCCGGAGAGCAGGTCCTCGCCGGGGTCGTCGAGCTTCTCGCCGACCAGCCCGTCCAGGTACATGTACAGCCGGATCGCGGCCTCCCGCCGCTCCTCGGCGGTGGAGTCACGGTTGATGATGACCCTGCTGTCGCGCTGGAAGAAGTCATGGCTTTCGTACGGCACTCCGAGCAGCTCGCAGATCACCAGCGAGGGCACCGGCAGCGCGAACGCCTCCACCAGGTCGGTCGGGTTCGGGCCCGCCAGCATCGTGTCGATCCGCTCGTCCACGATGCGCTGCGCGACCGGCCGCATCGTCTCGATCCGCTTGACGGAGAAGGCGCCGGTGACCATCCGCCGCAGCCGGGCGTGCTCGGGGTCGTCCATGAGGATGAAGCTGAGCGCGGACGCCGTCGCCTCCGCCTGCGCCTCCGACGGCGACAGCCTCGGCATGCCGGGCGTGGTCGGGGCCACGCTGACCCTGGGATCGCTCAGCACGGCCCGGTGCTCGGCGTATCCGGTCACCAGCCACGGGGTGCTGCCGTCCCACAGCCGCACCCGCACCACGGGGCCTTCCTCGCGCCGGGCCAGCATGGCGGGCGCGGGGTCGAAGGGGCAGCCCGGCGCCCTGCTGGTCCCGTACTCCGGAATCGCGTCGATCGTCGACTTGTCCATCGGGGATCACTCCAACTCATCGGCACACCGCGGCACTTGGCCATGGTGATCCGGTGGAGGCGTACGCGGAAGGAGGGAAGTGGCCGGAATGCGGGACAGGCCCGGAGCGGTGCGCTCCGGGCCTGTCCGGTCTAGTGTCCGGTCTCGCGTGGTCTCAGGCGCAGAGCTCCCCGTCGATCACCTTGTTCCGCGCGTGTTCCGTGGTCAGGTCGGCCGTTCCGTCGCCGGTGGTCGCGAGGACGACGACCCGGCGGCCGTCGGCGGTGGCGCCGTCGCGGGTGGTGTAGCCGGGGAGGTCGCCGCCGTGGCCGTAGTACGAGCCGCCGCAGGACAGCGGGACCTCCATCAGACCGAGGCCGTAGCGCGCGCCGGCCCAGACCTCGTCCATTTCCGCGGCGCGGACGGTCGTCTTCATCGCTTTCATCTCGGCCGGGCGGAGCAGGTGACCGCCGAGCAGCGCCTGGTAGAAGCGGGTCAGATCGGCCGACGTGCTGATCATGCCGCCTGCCGCGCTCCCCGCGGACGGGTTGAGCTCGGTGACGTCGATGGTCGGGCCGGAGTCGTCGAAGTCGGAGTAGCCGTGCAGATGGCGGCCGGGGATGTGGGTCTGGGTGGTCGGGGCGAGGGTGTGGCGCAGGTGCAGCGGCTTGATGATGCGGTGGGTGACCTCGTGCTGCCAGCTGTGCCCGGTGGCCTTCTCGATGATCATTCCGGCGAGGATGTAACCCGTGTTGGAGTACGACCACTTGGTGCCCGGCGCGAAGTCCGGCCGGTGCTTCATCGCGATCGCGACCAACTGCTCGTCCGTCCAGGTCGTGTACCGGCCGGCCTGGAAGCCGTCCACGCTGGTGAACGCCGGGAAGTCCGTGGTGTAGTTGAACAGGCCGCTGGTGTGCTGGAGCAGCTGCCGCACGGTGATCCTGCTGCCGTCGTTGCCGTTGCCGGAGACGACGCCCGGCAGCCAGTCCTCGACGGTGTCGTCCAGCGACAGCCGCCCCTCGCCCGCCAGTTGCAGCACCACCGTGGCGACGAACGTCTTGCTGGCGCTGGCGATGCGGAACCGGTCGCCGGGGCGCACGGCCTCGCCGGTGGCCTGGTCGCTGACGCCCGCGGTGGCCGTGCGCTGTACGCCGTGCGGGCCCGTCGAGCGGGCGAGGGCGCCGACGGTCCCCCCGGTCTCCATCACGGCGTTCACCCGGTCCCGCAGCGAATCGTGCGAGGACTGCGAGGACTGCGAGGACTCGGCCGTGGCGGACGCCACGGGGATCGTCAGGACGGCCGCGGCGATCGCGGCGACCAGGGCGGTGGCGGTGCGCTTCATTGCGGGTGCTCCTCGCGGGTTGGTGTCCGCACCGCTCTCTGCGATGCGGACACCAACCTAGGAAGCCGACGGCTTCTGGACGATCCGGCCAACTGGCCTCTGTGCGGTGGGGGTTGCTGCCGTGACGACGTACAGCCTGCTGTACCTCAGCCCTTTCGCTGTACGTCCTCCAGGTACCGCAACACCGCCGCGACCCGCCGGTCCACCTGGTCCTGCGGCGACAGGTCCAGCTTGGCGAAGATGCTCCGGATGTGCTTGTGCACGGCACCGTCGGTGACGACGAGCCGTTCGGCGATGGCGCCGTTGCCGAGCCCCTCCGCCATCAGCGCGAGCACGTCCCGCTCCCGGGGGCTGAGCCGCTCCAGGCGGGTGTCCTCGCGGCTGCGCGTGAACAGCTGGGCCACCACCTCGGGGTCGATGGCGGTGCCGCCCTCCGCCACGCGCCGCAGCGCGTCGAGGAACTCCTCGACCCGGCCGACCCGTTCCTTCAGCAGATAGCCGAGCCCGCCCACTCCGCCGCCCAGCAGGTCGCTGGCGAAGCTCTGCTCGACGTAGGCCGACAGGACGAGCACGGCGAGATCGGGCCTGCGCCGCCGCGCCTCGACCGCCGCGACGATCCCCTCGTCGGTGTGCGTCGGCGGCATCCGTACGTCGAGGATGGCGACGTCGGGCTTGTGCTCGTCGATGGCGTCCAGGATGCCGTCGGGCGTTCCGGCGGTGGCCACGACGTCCAGGCCCTCGGCGCGCAGCAGCAGGGCGAGGCCCTCGCGCAGCAACGGGTCGTCCTCGGCGATCACGATCCGCATGAACGCTCCCGCTTCGTCATGTTCCGCATGGCAGTTCCACTTCCAGTGTTGTCGGCCCGCCGGGCGGGCTGGTCACGGCGAGGGTGCCGTCGAGGGCCGCGATCCGGCGGCGGATGCCGGTCAGTCCGGAGCCGCCCTCCTCGTCCGCGCCGCCCCGGCCGTCGTCGGTGACGGTCAGACGCAGCAGGCCGCCGCGGCCGCGCACGGTGACGGTGGCGTTGTCGGCCTGGCTGTGCTTGGCGATGTTGGTCAGGGCCTCGGCGACCACGAAGTAGGCGGTCGCCTCGACGGACGCGGCGCACCGCGCGGGCGCGTCCACGTCGATCCGGCAGGGCACCGCGCAGGACGCGGCGAGTCCGCTGAGGGCGCCTTCGAGTCCGCGGTCGGCCAGCACCGGCGGCAGGATGCCCCGGGCGACGCCGCGGAGTTCGGCGAGGGCCTGTTCGGCGGCGCTCTGGGCGCGTTCGAGGAGTTCCTCGGCGCCGGCCGGGTCGCGGGCCACCATGCGGCGGGCGGCGCCCAGCAGCACGGTGACGGTGACGATCCGGTTCTGCGTGCCGTCGTGCAACGAGCGCTCGATACGGCGCAGTTCGGTGGCGTGGGCGTCCAGCGCGGCGGCCCGGGTCGCGGTGAGCTCGGCGACCCGCAGGGACAGGTCGACGTCGGGCCCGGCGGACAGCAGCCGCCGTCCGGGCGCCGCCTGCAGCCGTGCCATGCCCGGCGTGAGCCCCACGATGATCGCGATCCAGCCGAGGCCGAGCAGCGCGACGGCGAGCGCGTCCGCCCAGGTCTGCGCCAGCCCGAATCCCAGCGAGGTGCTGGTCGTGTCCTTCGGCAGCAGCCGCCAGTACGCCGGGAACAGGGCGTCGCGCACGGCCAGCAGCGGCAGCAGCACGCCGATGAAGCCCAGCAGGAACCCCAGCGTGGCGTGGCGCAGCAGCCAGCGCAGCTCCCGCCGGGTGGTCGCGTCGACGAGGGCGAGCCGCAGCCGGGTCGGCGCCGGACCGGGGCCGATGACCTCGGGTCCCCAGCGGCCGAGCCGTTCGCGTTCGCGGTCGGCCAGCGAGTGCAGGGCGCGCAGCACCTGGGGCGCCATGAGCAGCCCGACGCCGAGCGGAACGGTGACGGTGGCGATCAGCAGCCACAGCAGGACGGCCAGCGCGACCGCGGCGGTACCGAGCCCGCCGGCGAGCTGTTCGAGCGCGGAGCCAGCAGCACGGGCGGCGCGGACGACGGTCTCCCGGATGCCGGGGCGCGCGGGGGCGGCCTTCTTGCCGTCCGGGGTGGCGGCGGTTTCGGCGTGCACGTCAGTGACCCTAGGGGGTCGGCCGGTTCGCCGTCATGCGGAGGAGCCGAGAGGTACAGCCTGCTGTACCCCGAACCGGGCGGCCTGCGGGCTCGGAGGCAGGGGGTCACGGTCCGTAGTTTCGGTGACGTCAGCGAATCACCGAAGAAACCGAGGAGCAGGCCATGACCACCACCGACCACTACCGCCTCACCACCGACACGGACAGCGCCCGGAAGAGCGCCCTGACCCTCTCCGACCTCGCCAGGGCGACCCTGTGGATCGTGCTGGTGATCAGCGTCGTCGGCAACATGGCCGCCTCCTACAGCGGCGCCGCGACCCACATTCACCTCGCGTTCGGCGCGGTCACCGCGCTCTCAGTGACCGCGCTCGTCGTGCAGCGGCTGCGGGGCCGGCGATGAGGGCGCCCGCCGCGGGGGCTCCGCGTACGGTCACGGGCCACGCTCCCGCCATCGCGCTGGCGCACGTCAGCAAGACGTACCCGGGTGGCGTACGAGCCCTGGACGACGTGTCGCTCACGGTCACACGCGGCACCTTCCTCGCCGTGATGGGGCCGTCCGGATCCGGCAAGAGCACGCTGATGCACTGCGCCGCCGGGCTGGACTCCCCGACCGAGGGCAGCATCGCCATCGACGGCCACGAGATCAGCGGCCTGAACGAGACCCGCCGCACCGAACTGCGCCGCGAGCGCATCGGCTTCGTGTTCCAGTCCTACAACCTCGTCCCCTCCCTCTCCATCGCCGACAACATCACCCTGCCGCTGCGCCTGGCGGGCCGCGCCCCCGACAAGGAGTGGCTGATGGCGCTGGTGGCGCGCGTCGGACTGGCCGACCGGCTCGGCCACCGGCCCGCCGAACTCTCCGGCGGCCAGCAGCAACGCGCCGCCATCGTCCGGGCGTTGGTCGCCAAACCGGCCGTGGTGTTCGCCGACGAACCGACCGGCGCGCTGGATCTGCGCACCGCCCACCAGGTGCTGAACCTGCTGCGCGAACTCGTCGACGAACTCCGCCAGACCGTCGTGATGGTCACCCACGACCCGGCCGCCGCCGCCCAGGCGCACCAGGCCCTGGTCATGGCCGACGGTCGCGTGACGGACACCCTCCACAAGCCGACCGCGCCCGAACTGGCCGCCCGTCTCGTCGCGTTGGGAGAGGCGTAACCTATGTTGCATCTCGCGGTACGCATGGCCGGCCACCGCATCACCGCACTCCTCGCGGTGGCCTGCGCGGTCCTCGGCGGCGCGGCGCTCATCACCGGCACCGGCGTCCTCGCCGAGTCCGGCCTGCGTTCCCAGCTCCCCACCGGCCGCCTCGCCGGAGCGGACGTCGTGGTCTCCGCCGACCAGACCTACCGCCCGCCCGCCGATCTGCCGATCGCGCTCCCGGAGCGCGGGGCGGTCCCGGCCCGGCTGGTCGACGAGCTGTCCCAACTGCCTGGCGTCACCAAGGCGGTCGGCGACATCGGCTTCCCCGCGGCCGTCGTCGACGCGCGCGGTCAGGTCGTACCGTCCGAGGAACCGCAGACGGCCGGACACGGCTGGTCGTCCAAGGAGCTGTACGAGGACGCGAAGGTCGACGGCACCGCGCCCACCGGCTCGCGCCAGGTGGCTCTCGACAGCGAGACGGCGCAGGCCGCCGGGGTCCAGGTCGGCGACCAGATACGGATCGCCGCGGTGGGCCGCCCCGCCGCCGACTACCGCCTCTCCGCGGTCGTCGACGCCCCCGGCGCCGGAATCCTCTTCGCCGATACGACGGCCCGCGGCCTGTCCGGCGGCAGCACCGTCGACCTGGTCGCCCTGCGCACCGAACCCGGCGCCGAGGACGAGGTCGCCGCCGAGGCCCGCGCCGAAGTGCAGGGGACCGGACTGATCGTGTCCACCGGCGGCGACCGGGGAGACATCGAGTCCCCCGGCGCCGGAGCGGCCCGCTCCCTGCTGATCCTGCTCGCCGGTTCACTGGCCGGCATCGTCCTGCTGATCATCGGCTTCGTCATGGCGAGCGCGCTGGCCGTGGCGGTCGGCGGGCAGCGCCGGGACCTGGCCCTGATGCGCGCCGTGGGCGCGACTCCGAAGCAGATACGGCGACTTGCCGCGACGCAGGCCACGCTCATCGCGGGCGTGGCGATGGTGCCGGGCGTGGCGCTGGGCTATCTGCTGGCCGGGCGGTTCCGCGATCTCCTCGTCGACCGAGGGGTCCTGCCTCAGACCCTGCCCCTCACCCTGAGCCCGCTCCCCGCAGCCGCCACGGTCCTGCTTCTGGCCGCCGCCGTCCAGCTGTCCGCCCGGGGCGCCGCCTGGCGCACCTCGCGCATGCCGGCCACCGAGGCGGTCGCCGAGTCCCGCAGCGAACCCCGCAACCCGTCGAAGCTGCGTACCCGCGCCGGCTTGCTGCTCATCGTCGCCGCGACCGCCCTCTCGGTCGTCCCGCTGCTGAGCCGCACGGTCCTCGGCTCCGCGGCCACCTCCATGGCCGGGATCATCGGCGCGATCGGCCTGGCGCTGGCGGGCCCCGCCCTGGTCCGGGGCCTCGGCAACGCGGCGGCACGCCGGCTGCGCCCCGGCGTCTCGGCGCCGACCTGGCTGGCCGTGTCGAACGTTCGCGGGTACGCCATGCGGCTCGCGGGTGTCGTCAGCGCCCTCGCGATGGCGGTCGTGTTCGTGCTGACGTACACCTTCACGCAGACGACGGTGATGGCGGCCACCGCGGGCGACGTCCGCACCGGCACCCTCGCCCAGCAGCGCCTCACCGCTCCCGGCCTGGGCGGACTGCCCGCCGACGCGCTGACGGCCGTACGCGACACGGAGGGCGTACGAGCCGCTGCCCCCGTCAGTTCCACGACCGTGGTGTGGCCCTACAAGTTGCTGGGTGAGGACGAGGTCGAGTCCGGTACGGCGATGATCCTGACGCCGGACGCGGGGTCGGTGCTCGATCTCGGCGTCCGGGAGGGCAGCCTGGACCGGCTCACCGGTGCCACCGTCGCCGTCAGCAGTGAGGTCGCGCGGATGCGGGGGGCGGAGCTGGGCAGGACGGTGCATCTGGTGCTCGGTGACGGCGCCCCGGTCCTGGCGCGGGTCGTCGCCGTCTACGACCGCGGCCTTGGCTTCGGTCCGGTCGCCCTGTCCCACGATCTCGCGAAGGGGCACACGACCGCCAGGCTCGACCAGAGCGTCCTCGTCCGCACCGACGGCAGTGAGGCGGCGGAGCGCGAACTCGCCGAGGTGGTGGCGTCGCGGCCCGGGCTGGTGCTGGAGCCGACCGACACCGCGGCCGGTGAGGGGCTCAGCGAGGCGCCGCCGGAGGTGTGGATCAACCTGGCCGTCATCGTCGTACTCCTCGGCTACCTGCTGCTGAGCATCGCCAACAAGCTCGTCGCCACGACCGCCCAGCGCCGTAACGAGATCGCCACGCTCCGCCTGAACGGCACCACACCCCGCCAGATCCTGGCGATGATGCGCCGCGAGGCCGCGGTGATCGGCGCGGCGTCCCTCACCACGGGCGTACTGCTGTCGGTGATCCCCCTGGCCCTGCTCGGCATCGGCTTCCTGAACCGACCCTGGCCCGCCGGCCCGGCATGGCTCCTGCCCGCCCTCGCGGTCCTGGTCGTCTGCACGGCCTTCCTCACGGTCGAACTGCCCACCCGGCAGGCACTGCGCACGGCACCGGCGGACGCGCTCTCGGTACGGGAATGACAGGTCACCTGGTGGTGGGCGCCTTGATGGGTCGGCTTGATAGGTCGGCCCATCCGCGATGAGCTGGTGGTCACCGTCATCTCATCCGATGGCTCAGGCCCGATACCCCGGAGGGCACACCATGAGGATCCATCTGACCAGCGTCTTCGTCGACGACCAGGAGAAGGGGCTGCGCTTCTACACGGATGTGCTCGGTTTCCGGACGAAGCACGACGTCCCCATGGGAGAGGACCGCTGGCTCACCCTGGTCTCCCCCGAGGACCCCGACGGCACCGAGCTCCTCCTCGAGCCCTCCCGTCACCCCGTGGTGAAGGCGTACAAGGAAGGGCTGGCCGCGGAGGGCATCCCGGCCGTCTCCTTCGCCGTCGACGACGTGCCGGCGGAGTTCGAGCGGCTGCGCGGACTGGGTGTGCAGTTCGCCCAGGAGCCGCTGGACATGGGACCGGCCGTCACCGCCATCCTCGACGACACCTGCGGCAATCTGATCCAGATCGTGCACACCAAGTAGGGACCTGGGCCAGTACACGGACGGGGCGGCGTACGCCGGTGAGGTGCCGGTGTACGCCGCCCTGGGGTGGGACGCGCCGCGGGAGGGCCCGCGTCGTCATGGTGTTACTTCGGGTCCTGGTTGAACTTCGAGGTCGACCAGCGGTGGCCGAGTACGGCGAGGCCCAGGCACCAGGCGATGGCGATCCAGCCGTTGTGGCCGATCTCGGTGCCCAGGAGGAGACCGCGGAGAGTTTCGATGACAGGGGTGAAGGGCTGATATTCGGCGATGGGCTGGAACCAGCCGGGCATGGACTCGGCGGGGACGAAGGCGGAGGAGATCAGCGGCAGCAGCACCAGGGGCTGAGCGCTGTTGGCGGCGGCCTCGGCATTCGGGCTGACCAGGCCCATGCCGACAGCGATCCATGTGAGCGCCAGCGCGAAGAGCACGAGCAGCCCGAACGCCGCGAGCCATTCCAGGGCGGTGGCGTCAGTGGACCGGAAGCCGATGGCGACGCCGACGGCGCCGACGAGGACGACGCTGCCGATGGCTTGCAGGAGGCTGCCGACGACGTGGCCGAACAGCACCGACCCGCGGTGGATGGCCATGGTGCGGAAGCGGGCGATGATGCCTTCGGTCATGTCGTTGGCGACCGATACGGCGGTGCCGACGACGGTGGAGCCGATCGTCATGATCAGGACGCCGGGGATGACGTAGGCGATGTAGTCGGAGCGGTCGGCGCCGCCGCCGAGGCCGGCGCTGAACGCCTCGCCGAAGATGTACACGAAGAGCAGCAGCAGCATGATCGGCGTGAGCAGCAGGTTCAGGGTGAGCGACGGGTAGCGGCGGGCGTGGAGGAGATTGCGCCGCAGCATCGTGGAGGAGTCGCGCACGGCGAGGGAGAGGTTGCTCATCGGACAGCCTCCTTGGGCTGGTCGGGGACGGTGGCGCCGCTGCCGGTGAGGGCGAAGAAGACGTCGTCGAGGTCGGGGGTGTGGACGGTGAGTTCGTCGGCCTCGATGCCGGCCAGGTCGAGCCGGTCGAGGAGGGAGCGCAGCTCGCGCTGGCTGCCGTCGTTGGGGATGTGCAGGGCCAGTGCCTCGTCGTTCCGGGTGACCTCGCCCAGCGTGGTGGCGGCGGACCGGTAGGCGGCCGGGTCGGTGAAGCGCAGGCGGACGTGTCCGCCGGGGATGAGGCGCTTGAGCTCGTCGGCGCTTCCCTCGGCGGCGATCTTGCCGTCGTTCAGCACCGCGATGCGGTCGGCGAGTTCGTCGGCCTCCTCCAGGTACTGGGTGGTGAGGAAGACCGTGACCCCGTCGGAGACCAGCCCGCGGATGATCTGCCACATGTTGTGCCGGGAGCGCGGGTCGAGACCGGTGGTCGGCTCGTCCAGGAAGATGATCCGCGGACTCCCGACCAGCGTCATGGCGATGTCGAGCCGCCGCTTCATACCGCCGGAGTAGGTGGAGGCGGGCTTCTTCGCCGCCTCGACGAGATCGAAGCGTTCGAGGAGTTCGGCGGCGACCCGCCGCCCCTCAGACCTGGACAGGTGGTGCAGGTCCGCCATGAGGAGCATGTTCTCCTCACCGGTGATCAGCCCGTCCACGGCCGAGAACTGCCCCGTGACACCGATCGCGCCGCGCACGGCCTGCGGGTCCGCGGCGAGATCGTGGCCCCCGACGCTGATGACACCGGCGTCGGCGCTGATCAGGGTGGAGAGGATCTTGACGGCGGTGGTCTTGCCGGCCCCGTTCGGGCCGAGCAGGGAGAAGACCGATCCTTCCGCCACGTTCAGGTCGATGCCGTCGAGGACGGTCTTGTCGCCGTAGGACTTGCGCAGCCCGTTCGCCGCGATGGCCAGGTTGGTCATGACGTTGCTCCTTTACAGGCTGCGGGCGGTGATGTCGCCGTAGGCGGTGGTGGCGTGGATGGTCAGGCCGGCGGCGGCGCCGTCGGAGTTCTTGAGCGCGTTGCTGACGCGGCCGTAGCCGGTGCCGGCGTCGAGCGAGGCGGAGACTCCCTGGGCGGCGCCGATGGTGATGTCGCCCTGCTGGGTGCTCAGGGTGACGGTGCCGCTCGCGGCCTCGTCGACGCGGATGTCGCCCCGCTGGGTGCTGATCTCGCCGGGGCCGGTGAGGCGGCCCACGGTGACGTCCCCGTCGGCGGCGCTGAGGCGGGCGCTGGCCGCCTCGTCGAGCTTGACCGAGCGGTGGCCGTCCGCGACGACGACATCGCCGAGCCGTCCGACGCCCCGGAACTCGGCGGCGGCCGTCTTCGCCTCGACGTGGGAGCCGGCGGGCAGTTGGACGGTCACCTCGACGGCTCCGGAGGGGCCGAGGTACTTGTTCTTCGCGGGTGGGGCCGAGATCCGCAGCAGCCCGTCGCCGTAGGTGACCTCGATCTGCTCGGCCGCCTTCACGTCGCGGCTCTTGGCGGCGTTCGCGGGCAGCACCTCGACGGTCGTGTCGGCGCGGTCCGCGGCGATGAGCTGGATGCGTCCGGCCGGGATGTCGATGTGGGCGGAGATCGGGGCGGCGGTGTCGAACTTCTGCATCGTGGGCTGGGCCTTGTACATGGTGTGCTCCTTGGGAGTCGCTGTTTCCGATGACAGAAACGCTACGTTGCATTCAAGGATCTGGCAATCAAGTCGTTGCGCGTAATCGGCATCAGTGCAGCTAAGAGCCGAGAAATCGTTGCAACGGTCCTGAACGTAACGCAACAGACTCTGCTCCACCTGTTGCAATGAATTGGAAGTGAACGCTATGGTGGAGGCCACGGACCACGAAGGAGGCAGCGATGCCGGGAGGCAGACTCACCCAGCAGGAACGCCAGCAGATCGCGCTGGGACTGGCCGACGGCCTCGCCTACGCGGAGATCGCCAGGCGCCTGGAGCGCCCGACCTCGACCATCACCCGCGAGGTCATGCGCAACGGCGGCCCCACCGGCTACCGCGCCGACCTCGCCCACCGCGCCACCGAACACCGCGCCCACCGCCGCAAGCAGGCCGCACCGGCGAGTCCCGAGGCGCCCCCGCAGGCCTACGGACGCGACCCGGAGGCGGTGCGCGAGTACGAGGAGGTGTTCACCACCGTCCTCATGGCGTCGGGCACGCCCAAGATGATGGCCCGGGTGATGGCCTGCCTGTGCATCAGCGACTCGGGCAGCCTCACCGCGTCCGAACTGGCCCAGCGCCTCCAGGTCAGCCCGGCGTCCATCTCCAAGGCGGTCGCGTTCCTCGAAAGCCAGGGCCTGGTCCGCCGGGAGCGCGACGACCGCCGCCGCGAGCGCTATGTCGTCGACGACGACATCTGGTACCAGTCGATGATGGCCAGCGCCCGGGCCCTCGAGCAGACCGTCCAGACCGCACGGCAGGGCGTCAGCGTCCTCGGCCCCGGCACCCCGGCCGGCGTCCGCTTCGAGAACATCGCCCGCTACCTCGACTTCATAGCTGAGAGCACCGCCCGCGCGGCGGAGCAGGCCCGCGACATCCTGCGGACGAAACCCGAGACGACGGCGGGCGGTACTGACTGAGCCACGTTCAGGTTGCCGTCTCCCTGTCCCACGCTCAGGTGGTCGTCTCCCTGTCCCACGCCCCCGACAGCCGCCGCGTCACGGCCGAACTCAGCGTCCGTACGCCGGAGGTCGAGCCCGGGTCGATGCCGGTGAGTTCGCGTACGCGGCGCAGGCGGTAGTCGAGGGTGCGGGGGTGGACGTTGAGGGCGGTCGCGGTGGCGGCGCGGTTCATGTCGTGGCGGTAGTACGCGTCGAGGGTGACGAGGAGATCGGGGCCGGAGTCGAGGCGCTGGGCCACCGTGTGGAGCCAGGCGTCGACGAACGGCACGTCCGCGACGGCGAGTTCGACGAAGACGTCCGGCATGGTGTGGGGGCGCAACCGGGCCGATGCCGGTCGCAGCGGGGCCGCCTTGCTGATCCGCCGGGCCCGGTTGAGGGCGTCGGCGAGTTCGGACCGGGGCGCGGTGGCGGTGCCGGCGGCGCAGGGGCGGCCGAGGGCCTCGGCGAAGTCCCGTACGAGATCAGTCACGGGCGCGGGGGACTGCCGTAACTCCTCGTCCGCACACGGAGTTACGGCGATCAGCTCACCACCCCGCGTTCCGCCCTCCGGGCACCACACGACCGGCACCCGGTGCGTCTTCACCAGCGCCTCGATCTCGTTGTCCAGGTCACGGTCACCGGCGGGGCGGTCCGGCACCCGGATCACCGTGACCGCGCAGAATTCGGGGACTTCCAGCCCGAGGGCGGGGGCGAGGTCGGTGGCCATGGGGTCGCCGGTCAGCAGTGACCTGGCCAGCAGGGCGATCTGTTGGACGTACGGCAGTCGGCGGCGCAGCACCGTCACGAATCCCTGCCGGTAGGCGACGATGCCGCGGTCACCCTGCGGGGCGAACCAGGTCATCACCTGCATGAGTTCCTCGACATTGCCGCGGCTCTGGCTCTCGGTCGCCTCGTGGATGTCGCGCAGCATGAGCGCGGTGTGCACGCGCAGCACCCGCTGCCGTGAATCCGAGGACATTCCGGCAGCGGCCCGAACCTCGCCGATGGTCGCGATGTAGCGGAGGTCGTCGGCGGTCAGCTCGCTGTTGCCCGGGGACAGTTCGATCGTCCGGCGCCGGAGCCACACCGAGTACTCCATCGTCTCGCCCCTGGCCCGGGGGTCCGTATCCAGAAATCGGAACTCCGGAATCTCGCGTGCGTACGTCTCGACCTCCCGGCGGGCGTTGGTCGACGCCTGCCGGGCCAGTTCAGCGAAGAGGCTCCCCATGGACGGGAGCCTGCCAGCGCAGGTGAGCGGCTCGACAGACGAAATCCGGACGGGATTTATCACTTCGCGTGAATCGAAGACCGTGGTATCGACCCGGCATTTGTCACGGTGTGCAAAGTTCGCTGATCGAGGTGGCGTTGTGGGCTGATCCGGTTGTGGAGCTGCTGTGAAGGCGGCTAAATGGGAGCCGCCATGGCGTCGAAATTCGCACTCGCAGAGGCACTGTGCGCGCAATTTCATTCGATGGCATTCGATCAAACGGGAGGGAAACAGCCATGAAATCAGGAACCAGAAAGAGACTCGCGGCGGCGATCGCGGTCCTGTCCGTCTCCTCGGCGCTCATGCTGAGCCTGCCGGGCAGCGGCTCTGCCGCGGCCACCCCCAGCCTGGTGGCCTTCGGGATCACCGGTGACGGCACCCAGATGGCCATGTTCACCACCGACAAGCCGAACGTGAACAACTGGGTCAGGGACATCGTCGGGCTCAGTGGCGACACGACTCTGATCGGCATCGACTTCCGGGTGCAGAACGGCCTGATGTACGGCGTCGGCAACCAGGGCGGCATCTACACGATCAAGACCCCGCCGGCCACCACGGACGTCGTGATCACCAAGGTCTCCCAGCTCCAGTACACGCTGCACGGCACCAACTTCGGCGTCGACTTCAACCCGGCCGCCGACCGGCTGCGTGTGATCAGCGACACCGGCCAGAACCTGCGGCACAACCTCAACGACCACTCGACCATCCAGGACGTGAACCTCACCACCCCGCCGATCGAGGGCACGACCAAGGGCGTCTCCGCCGCCGCCTACACGAACAACGACCTCAACGGGGCCACCGCGACCACGCTGTTCGACATCAACACGACCACCGACCAGGTCGTCATCCAGTCCCCGGCCAACAACGGCACGCTGGCAGCGACCGGCAGCCTCGGCATCGACGCGCAGATCAACGCGGGCATGGACATCTTCAGCACCCTGTCGGGCGGCAAGACGGTCAGCAACGCCGCCTTCGCCGCTCTCACCGTCCCCGGCGCCAACAGGCCCTCCCTCTACAGCATCAACATCTTCACCGGCGAGGCCACGCTCGTGGCCGACGCCGCCACGTCCAAGTTCGCCGTCAACATCACGGACCTGGCCATCTCCCTCACGGGAAGCTGAGCCCGTACGCCAGCGTCCCGCCGGGCAGCCGCCCGGCGGGCCGCCCCGGGACCGGTCCCGGCGTGGCGCCCCTACCGTGCCGATATGCTGCGATTCGATCTCGATCAACGCTCCCGGGGCGGGCGTTCCCGCCGAACAGCCGGACTCGTGCTGGTACTTGCCGTGAGCCTGCTCAGCGCCGGGTGCGCGAGTGACCAGAGCACGCCGCGGTCATCGTCCCCGAGTCCGACATCCTCGGTCTCGTCCTCTGCCCCCGCCGCCACCCCGTCCTCCCCCTCCGCCGCAGCGCAGCCCACCAAGTACACCCAGACACAGCTGGCGGCACGGCCGTGCGACGCCCTCGACGAGCGCGACCTCGCTGCCCTCGGAATCACCGGACGGGGGACACAGGAGTCCACCAAGCATGGGCCGAAGTGCCACTGGAACCTGGGGGGCCAGAACGTCAGCCTCGCGCTGGACCTGCCGCTGTCCTACGCGAAGACCATGACCAAGAACGGGCAGGTCACGCAGGTGCCGGTGGGGCAACACAAGGCCATCCAGGCCGAATTCCAGCGGATCTGCTTCATCTTCGTCGCGGTCGACGATGTCGATCGCCTGGTCGGCACCACGACCATCCCGGAACCGGGGGAACCGCAGGACACCACGTGCCCCGCGGGGGCGTCGGTAGCAGCCGCGGCCCTGACCCACATCCGATGACGGGCCGGCTTGCGCGCGGGGTTCGTGGTGTGGCGGTGTCGGCGGTGGCCCTGACCATCGCGCTGTTCGCGGCGGGATGCTCGGCACAGGACTCCGCACAGGACAACGCGTCTCCGGACGCTCCACCTCGCACCTCAGCCGGATCCACACCACCGGCGCCCGGCAAACTCTCCCTGTCCGTCACCCCCGAGGAACTGCGGGGCGCCGACCCCTGCAAGCTGATCGGCGAGAGGGTGCTGGCGAAGTTCGGGAAGGTCGAGTACGACCGTGGGATCAGCTACGGCCAGTGCGACATCCAGCTCGACGGTCCGGGCGACTTGTCCGTCTCGGTCTTCGTGGACCTGCAGTCCGGACCGAGTGACGTGGACGCGGGCGATCCCGCACCGACGCCCGTGCTGCGGGACGGCGTCACCGTCTACGAGAACGAGAGCCACGGCGGGCTCACCGGCGGCAAGAACTGCACGCGGGACGTGATGCTGCGGGAGCGGACCGCGGCGGTCGCGATCGGCGTCTACGGTGACGAGTCCGGTACCCGCGCCTGCCTGATCGCCGACACCGCCGCTGACGACGTCATCCGCCTGCTCAAGTCCGGGGACCTTCCCTCCGCCCGCCACGCCCCCGACTCGCTGGCGAACCTGGACGCGTGCGAACTGATCAAGAAGAGCGAGGCGGCGCGTGTCCCGGACATCGACCCCGGCGAGGTGCACGTCGATTTCACCGGCCAGAGCTGCACCTGGGGCGGCGAGAGCATCGACCAACCGAACCTGTACGTCCTCTTCGAGCACCTCGACGAGGCGCTGGAGGGACGCCCACTCACGGTCGGAGGACGTACGGCGGCGGTGCAGTACAACCCCGCCGAGGACGACAGCTGGCTGCTCGGGCCCGCCCTGCCGACCTGCTCGGTCGACGTCGAGTACGGCGAGGCCGGGCCGATCGTCGCGGGGCAGACCGAGGTGGTCTCGGTGGGAGTCACCGGCAACTCGTCGAGGCAGGAACTGTGCTCCCTCGCCCAGGAGTTGGCCCCCAAGGCCATGGCCCGCCTCCCGAAGCCGTAGGCGCGCGCCGCACTCCGGGTTCATGAACCGCTGCCTCCCACAGGGGGCGAGAACGTCGGCGAGAGCAGCAGCACGCGCTCGTCTCGTCTGGTCGACGACGCCGCTCATCCGCCACAGGGGAGCGGATGAGCGGGGTAGGTTCCGTTCTGTTCAGTGCGTGTCGTGCTGCTGCCTGGTCCGCGGACTTGCCGGCGGAGGCCCGCCTGGCGGATCAGGGCCCGGTGGTGTTGCCGGGACGTCTACCGTCATGGGTGTGTTCCCTCCTGCCATGGTGGTGAGGAGCCAGGCGCCCTCGGCCACGTGACCTTTGCCAGGGTGGGCGTGGTCGGGGCGTCATTCCGCGTGCTGCGGGTAGCGGGTGAACTTCGGGGCGATCTGTTCTGCGGTGAGTTCCGGCATCGTGAGGTTGCCGGTGGCCAACACGTCCTGGTTGCACCAGGGGGATTCGAGTTCCATTCGTCGGCCCCCGGGCTCCATCTCCCAATCGGCTTCCGAGAACTTCACGACGACGTCACTGCCGCAGATGAACGCACGGGACGCCTGCGAGACGATCCACTCGGCTCTCCTGGTGTCCCGGGCACCCGGCGCGCTGCACCGCTCGGCCATCTGCCAGAGCCTTCGCCAGTTGACACCCGGTGTCAGGGGACCGATGTACGCGACCTGTTGGTCGTCCACGATCCTGCTCGCGTAGCCGAAGACAGGGCCGAACATGGAGAAGACGGTCACTCTTCCCCGGCCCTTGGTTCCATCGGCAGTTGCCACGGAGTCTCCTCAGCAGCATGGGCCGTCGCCACAGCATGTCGGTTGGTTGCAGTCCGCCTTGGTGCCCCACAGCCGTTCGTCGACCGCATACCCGTGGGCTCGGATCTTGGCCACCACATCCACCATCGTGGCCCTGTCCCGGTAGCGGGACTTGGGGGCGTGGTGGATGTAATGCCCGTACCTCCTCTGACACCACTCGGTGTACTCGGGGCTGTGAAGGATGAACGTGTGCCATCCCGGGTCCACAACCTGAGAGGGCGACAGGCCCTCACCGGTCTGGCCCATCACGTCCAGCAACGCCAGAGCCTCGCTCATGATCCGCTCGGCTGCGGAACGCTCGTGTCCGTACTCCTCAGCGCAGAATTCGGTCAATCGCTCGAAGAGCTCGGGTGATACGAGATCCTTGCCGTGTCGCAGGGCGACCGGTCGTTCAGTTGCCACAGTCAATTCGAAGTCCTCTCTTCTGTCTGAGCTGATATGCACTTGCTGACCCGCTGTGGTGCAGTCGACCTCCGGGGTTGGGCTGCCGGGGCGGGAGGATTCGCGTGCGACCCTGACCCTGCGGTCGCCATGGGGCCCATCCGGGCTGGGGTGGCGCTTGTCAGTGGCGGCGCACCGTGTT
The DNA here is from genome assembly GCF_017948455.1 of Streptomyces sp. GESEQ-4. Classification (GTDB taxonomy): domain Bacteria; phylum Actinomycetota; class Actinomycetes; order Streptomycetales; family Streptomycetaceae; genus Streptomyces. The sequence continues at coordinate 42,557 of NZ_JAFFSU010000005.1, read as the reverse complement.
CGCGCAGGTGGTGTGGACGCGGCCTGCACGTGTCGCTTCGCCGAGGGGACTGCCGTGGTCGTATGGCACGGACTCCTCGTCATCCTCGATCGGCTTGTCGCAGACGAGGCACATCGCGATTCCGGTGAGCGTGGCGTAGTGGTCGCACAGAGCCAGGACGGACCGGGCAAGGCGCTTCACGCGCTCGAACTCGCCCAACAGGCCCGCACGCTCGATCTCGTCCAGGCGTCGGTGAGCCTCGCCGACCCCGGCCAGCGCCACCTTCGCGGGCACGTCGTCCTCATGGAGAAGGGGTGCGGTGAGCTGCTCGATCCGCGGAATGAGCTCCCACAGGTCCCGGCGGAAGTCGTGTCCCAGGCGCTGGATCGTCTCGTACCGGGGTGGCGCTTGCGCCCCGAGGAAGTCGTACGCCGTGGCCCGCATTTCCGTGGTGTTCAGCGTCGGTGCGTTCGTATCGGCATGGGTGGCGTTCACTGGGGCACCGCCTGCCCGGCCCTGCCGCGCAGGCAGATGCACTGCTGGTTCACGGACATCAGTGGTGGTGGCTCTGCCCGCACGGGATGTTCACCGTGCCGCGGTGGTCGGAGACCGTGCCGTAGCGGTCCACCTTGTACACGGGGATGGTCATCTTGACCCCGGGTGTTCTCGGGGCAGTAGCGTTCATGGTGTCGACGCTCCCTCTCTGGTCTGAGCGTTGGCCACGCCCCGGGGCCGTCGAAGCAAGCCTCACCATGGAGCCGCACGATGCTCACGCGCCCGTCGATGATCGTGGGCGCGAGCAGGAGTACGTCGGACATCCCTGGTTCCCATCTGCTGGTTCCTACGCGTGTGACAGATGGTGGGGGCCAGCGAGGGTCACAAGTACCCCAGCGAGGGGTAGTCGGGCAGCTTGCTCAGATAGCAGCGCACCACTCGGCGAAGTCGGTGAGCGTCTCGGAGTCGGCCCGCTTCAAGCGGCGCAGCGTGGCAGCGTCCTCTCGCACCCAGGGGTGTTCTCGGGTGTGCTGCGGAGCGATACGGCGGGCGACCTTCAACGACTCGAATGAGTCATCCGCTAGCCCGGACCACAACTGCGCACGGGCGAGTTCGATGTAGAACGCGGAACGCCGTTCGGCTGGCAGATCCCCTGGCGGCTTCCACCCGCCCGCCACGTCGAGGGCGCGGCCGACATGGTCGTCCCCGAGGCTGACCGCTACTGACACCTCGTGGACCTTGACGGAGTCGGGGCCGAAAGCGGTGCCGTAGTAGATGCCTTCGGGGACTCGGGCAGCCAGGGCGCTCGCCTCGTTGAGGTGGGTGACCGCTGCCGAAGCGTCACGGGCTCGCCCTGCGATGACGGCGGCCCGCATGTGGAGCGCGCCCTTTGCTGCGATCTCCGGCGCTGTGGCGGGGACCGGTGCGGCATCCAGGGCTTGTTCCAGGGCGCGCAGCCCTGGCATGTGTGCGTGGGCTGCGAAGAACGTCTCTGTACGCACGTACGCGACGGACGCGGCCAGCAGCGGATCGTCGGCCTCGGGGACCGCCCACCTCATGAGTTCGATCATGCGGGCGGACAGGTCGCGGGCGCCGAATTTGTAGGCGACCGCGTCCGCGGACCGATAGGCCATGACCAAGAGCCCGGCCAGTTCCGCACGTTGTCCGGTGGGGGCAGCGTGGTAGGTGCGAGCGAGTTCGGTGAGCAAGTCGGGCAGCCGGCGGACAATGCGCGTGTATTGGGCTCCCAGCCGCCAGCGGGCGGCCTCCGTAACCGATGTCCGCAGTTCGTGGACGGGGCGGACGGGGCCGTCGTCGGGGAGGTCGTACGTAGCGATCGCGGCGGAGAGCACGGGCAGAGCCTCGTGGACGCGCGTGTGAGTCGGCACGCGGTTGGCGCGCAGGCGGGTGGGATCTACACCGAGAGCATCAGCGATGGCCTCCACCGTGGAATCGCTGACCCCGCGCTCGCCTCGCTCGATCTTGCGGACAGTGCCCAGAGACACGCAGGCGGCCTCAGCGAGCTGCTGCTGCGTCATCTTCGGGCGCATGACGCTGCGGTAGTAGGCGATCCGCGCGCCTACGCCACCCTTGGTGTGTGAGGGCATTCCGGCTCCAGTTCGGTGCGTCCACTCCGCACCGTACTCGCGCCGAGACACCGCGTGGACATGAACGGCCCCATCAGCCCTGGCTGGTGGGGCCGCATGGTTCCGGTCAGCCCTTCACGATCTCGGTGAGCTGGGTGAGGCTGTCGATCCGCCAGTCCGCCGCGGCTGCAACCTCCGGATCGTCTGCCCAGAGATGTCCCCATGGTCCGCGGCGAAGGTGCGCCGTGCGCAGGCCTGCCGCCTTCGCTGGGAAGACGTCGTTGGCCGGGTGGTCACCGACGTACACGGTTGCGTGCGGAGCAGCCTGCGCCGCCTCCAGCACCCGACGGAAGAACTCCGACTGCGGCTTCGCGACGCCCCACTCGCCCGAGGTCACGATGAGATCGGCCGGGAGACTCAGGGTGCGCAGCAATTCCGCAGCGCGGGGCGTCTGATTGCCCGCGATGATGACGCGCACGCCCTCGCCCCGGAGTGCCGACAGGGCCGGGCGGACGTCGTCGTAGAGGTCGCTCTCGTCGAGGTGCTCGCCGCGCCCGGCGGCTTTGCGGGCGTTGTACTCGGCGGCGACGTCGATGCCTGGACGCAGGAGCCGGAGGGCTTCGGAGTTGTCGTGGCCTTGGGCGACGACCGCTCCGACGAGTGCGGAGAGGGTGTGACGGGGAACGTTGAGCCAGTCTGCCCAGGAGGCCCAGTACCGGTCGTCACGGGTGATCGTCTCGCCGATGTCGAACACGATGGTCTCAATCACCCTGGGAGCCTATGTGGCCGTGGCGGGTGCCAGGCGAGATCGTCCGTGGCACCACTCCCTGACCCCTGAGCCACGCTGACGTCCCGCTCTGACTCCGGGATCTTCCTGACCAGGGACACCAGTCGGGCTTGACCCGGCACCACATTCGCGTCAAGCCCCTGGTAGGAACGGCGGCCACGACGGTGGCGATTCGACGGATCAACGGGCCACGGCTGCGGTGATGGCCTCGCCCGCAGTCGCGGACAGTGTGGCGTCGTCCCGTTCGGTGCCGGCCCAGGCGACATGGCCGTCCGGGCGGATCAGGGCGGCGCGTACCTCGGCCCACGCGGCCGGGGGGTGAGCGAGGGCCGCGGTGTGTACGGCGATCCGCTGGGCGGTGGCGAGTTCGCTGAGGTGTCCGCCGGTGAGGTCGAGGAGCAGGTATGCATCGGCACGCAGCCGTGCGAACAACCCGGTCTGCGAATCCGTGAAGGCCAGGTCGGGGGCGCGGGTGCCGTGAAGAGGGTGGGCCGTCGGGGCCGCGGTGGGGTAGGTGACGGCGAAGGCGGTGAGGCGTTCGGCCAGGGCGCGGTTGAACGCGGGCTGAGTGGCGATCATCCCGCTCAGCAGGGAGCGCAGGTCGCGGCCCTCGGGCGTGAAGGTGGTCATCAGGGCCGTCTGGGCGCGGCTGTGTTCCGCCAACTGGGCGCCGACCGGGCGACGTTCGGCGTGGTATGTGTCCAACAGGCCTTCCGGGGCCCAGCCGTTCAGCGTCGCGGCCAGCTTCCAGCCGAGGTTGTGCGCGTCCTGGATGCCGACGTTCATGCCGACACCGCCGGCGGGGAAGTGCTGGTGGGCGGCATCACCGGCGAGCAGGACGCGCCCGCGCCGGTACTCGGCGGCCAGCCGGGTGGCGTTGCCGAAGCGGGAGAGCCAGGACGGGTCGCGCATGCCGAAGTCGTCTCCGGCGATGGCGGCGGTCTTCTCCCGCAGCTCGTCCGTCGTGAGGTCGCCGGGCCACTCGGTGGTGAGGCTGTCGGGGCTCACGCCGACGACCCGGAACCGGCCGCCGGGCAGCGGCGCGACCATCACCCGCCCCGGAGGGTGAAGGTGCTGAAGCCGGGTCGCGGGGGGTTGTCCAGGGCGACGTCGCCGAGCCAGCCGAGGACGGTGGAGGGTGTGCCGGGGAAGTCGATACCGGCGGTGGTGCGCACCGTGCTGCGCGTGCCGTCGCAGCCGACGACATACGCCGCCTGGATCTCGTACGCCCCCTCCGGACCCTCCACCTGCACGGTCACCGACTCCGCGCGCTCGGTGAACCCGGTGACGCGATGTCCGCGCACGATCGATGCCCCCAGCCCGAGTGCGTGCTCCTGGAGCAGTTCCTCGGTGCGGGCCTGGGGCAGGGCGAGGGTGTACGGGAACGGGGTGTCCAGGTCCCGGAAGTCGAGCCGGTCGTCGAGCATGGCGAAGTGGCCGCCCGGGATCGGCAGACCCTCGGCGAGGAAGGCCCGGTGCGCCCCGCGTGAGGCCAGGACCTCGATGGTGCGCGGGTGGATGGTGAGCGCTTTGGAACGCCCGTCGATCTCGGTGCGCGCCTCGACGACGGTGACGGAGACCCCGCCCAGCCGCAGTTCCGCGGCGAGCCAGAGCCCGACAGGGCCGCCTCCGGCGATGACGACGTGCTGTGTGTTCATGATCCCAGGTCCTTCTCGGCCGTCTTGGTCAGTGACCAAATCTCCCTGCTCGCAGTAAACTAGGTCAATGACCAAGAGGCAAGCGGGCGACCGTCTCGAACCCGGCACCGTCATCCGTGCCGCCCTGGAGCTGCTGGACGAGAAGGGCCTGGACGCGCTGTCCACGCGGGCGGTCGCCGACCGGCTCGGCGTACGGATGAACACCGTGCTGTGGCACGTGAAGACCAAGGCCCGGATGCTGGAGCTGATGGCGGACGCGGTCATCGGCGAGATCCCCCTCGACGACCTGCCGTCCTCGCCCGACGAACGTGTCCGCGAGCTGGCCCGCCGCTACCGCCGCGCCCTCCTCTGCCACCGCGACGGTGCCGCGCTCGTCGTCGGCACCTACGCCGCCGAACCACACACCTTGCGCCTCGCCGAAACCCTCGTCGCCGCACTCCTGGACAGCGGCCGGAACGAGCGCGAGGCCGCCTGGACCACCTGGACGATCGTCTACTTCACCCTCGGACTCACCCAGGAGGAACAGGCGGCCGAGGGCCGGCCCCTGGGCGACCGCCTGGCGGACGCGGTCTCGGAGCCGGCCCACCCCGCCCTCCACCGCGTCCTCGGCCACCTCACGGCAGATTCGTTCGAGGAGCGCTTCGAGTACGGGCTGGCCGCTCTGTGTGATGACGCGGTCAAGGAGTGACCTGAGTGCTCCCGAAGGTCACGACCAGGCGCCCGTCCGAGGCGAAGGACCAGCCGAGGGCGCCGTCGTAGGAGGAGCAGCGGGAGCCGTTCGTGCCGGACCAGAACTGGTTGGAGCTGTCGGCGTTGCCGATGATCCGGTCGTTCGTGCCGCTGCCGCTGCGGCACGAGGTGTTGTTGCGGAACACCGAAGTGCCCGCGTCGAAGTTGAAGTTGCGTTCGGTGTTGTCGACGCTGACGTTGTTGGAGATCGTCATCGAGCCCGGGTTGCTGTTGTAGGTGAACCCGTGCTTGCCGTTGTCGACAGCGAAGCTGCGCCGCACGATGTGGTTGACCGGCACGTCCTCGCCGCCGAGCTTGTAGCCGTTGCGGTCGCCGTTGCCGGCCTGGGAGCCGTCGCTGAGGGTGCCGTTCTCGTAGGAGAGGGAGTCCTCGATGGTCACCGGGCCGATGGGGTCCTCGTCGGCGTAGGTGTAGAGGTCCCAGCCGTCGTCGATGTTGTTGTGCGCGACGGCGTTGCGGAAGACGTTCCCGGTGCCGGAAGTCAGCTTCGCGGCGAAGCCGTCCGCGTCCTCGCCGTCCGAGTCGGCGTTGTCGTGCGACTCGGCGCTGAGGATCAGGTTGTTGGACGGCCACTGGGCGGTCGGGGTGGTGGAGGTCATCCGGCCGAGTTGCAGTCCCGTGTCGCGGTTGAAGCGGGTCACCGTGCGCTCGACGACGTTGTTGCTGCCGCCGACGAAGATGCCGTTGTCCCCGGCCCGTTCGACGATCAGACCCTTGATGTGCCAGTACGACGCGTTGAGCTGGAGCCCGCGGTTCGACGAACTCTCGGTCTGGGAAGAGAAGTTGAGCACCGGGGTCTCGCCCGGGTACGCCGCCAGGGTGGTGCGGGCACTCGCGGAGCCGTTGCTGCCGGCCGGGATGGTGACCGTCGAGGCCTGGTTGTACGTCCCTCCGCGCAGGTAGATGGTTCCGCCCGCGGAGATCCGGCTGATCGCCGAGGTGAGCGTCGTGGGCGCGGCCTGCGTTCCGGCCGCGCTGTCGGTGCCGTTCGGGGCGACGTAGAGCGCTCTGCCAACAGGCGGAGTGGTGCCGTCCGTCACGACCTCGACGTAGTCGATGTTCGGCAGACCGGCCGCGGTGGTCGGGGCCAGCCGGATGGTGTTGCTGCCCGGGTTCACCGGCACGGTCAGCGTCTTGGTGACCCAGGTCGACCAGGCGCCGGTGCCCTCGAACGACGGTGTCTGCACCGTGGACCCGTTGACGACCAGTCCGGCTGGGCGGGCGGCGGTCGTGCCGTTGGCGAAGCGGATGTGCAGGGTCGCCGTGCCCGATGCGGGTGCGGTCACGGTGAACTGGGCAGAGCCGCTCGTGGAGTTGGTGCCGTTGCAGAACCCGCTGCCGGAGTAGCCGGCCCAGTCGGAGTCGAGGGTGCCGGTGCAGACCGCCGGGGAGCTCTCGGCTTCGTAGCGGGTGGCCGCCGCCTGTGCCGCGGGGGTGGCGGACAGCGCGACGAGTGTCCCGGCCAGCAGGCCGACGGACGCGATGACGGGTCTCACTGGTCTCAATCGCATCGTTCGTCTCCAAGTCGGTTGGATTCACATGCGGTTGGTTTGATTCACATCCAGATGAGGGAAAGCGCTTTCTCGGAAGCTAGAGCCATGATGTGAGCGCGTCAATGACTTGTACGTGATTGCTGTTCATCAACATGAACTGCCGTGCAGGGGTGGCCTTCTCACGGCTTTGCCATCTCGTTACAACCCGACCCGCCCCCGCCTCGTCTCTCCGCTCGACCCGTCACACAGTCCGCCGCGTACCGGGCGGGCCGACGAAAGAGAGCGAATCCATGCGCCGAACTGTCCTGAGCGTCCTGGCACTTGCGTGCACCGCCGTACTGGCGGCCACCGCACCCGCGCTCGCCGACGAGGCGGCGACCCCGGCCCCCAAGGCGACCACCGCCCCGAGTCCCGTACCGGCCGAGGACGCAACCCCGAGCCCCGCGCCGGCCGAACCGACGACTGTCCCGCCGACGGAGGACGCCCCCGACACCGAGCCGACGCGCGTCCCGAGTGATCAGGTCTCCGTCGTCCCCAGCGGCGCCCCCGACACCGGAGTGACGTCGCAGGACTCGGGCCCCGGGGCCGGAATGATCGGCGGCGGTGCTGCCGCGGCGCTGGGCCTGAGTGGCGCGGCGGTCTTCGTCGTACGGCGTCGGCGGGCGACCGGGGCATGACGGAGTCGCTCTCCAGGCGTGGGCCCCTCTCCCGGCGTACGTTCGCGACCGCGGCGGCGGGTGCGCTGACGGCCTCGTTCCTCACGGGGTGCGGCGGCGGCCACGAGGGCGTGCGGACCGAGCAGGACACGGGAAGCACGCCGCGGTCTACGACACCGCGGTCAACTCCCGGTCCCGCCAAGGCGGTCGGCCATTCCGTGCCCATCCGGCTGCGCATCCCCGGCATCGAGGTCGACACCCCGGTCATCCGGCTGGGGCTGGCGTCCGACGGCACCGTGGAAGTACCGCCGGTCACCGCGCACGACCGGGCGGGCTGGTACGGGCACTCGCCGACGCCGGGCGAGATCGGCCCGTCGGTGATCCTCGGCCATGTGACGGTCGGTGAGTACGGCGACGGGGTCTTCCGGCATCTCGACCAGCTGCGCCGCGGCGACCGGATCGAGGTGCGCCTGGGGAACGGCACGGAGACGGAGTTCGCCGTCACCGCCGTACGGACGGTCGCCAAGGCTCAGTTCCCGACGGACGACGTCTACGGTGACGTAGGCCGCCCGGAGTTGCGACTGATCACCTGCGGTGGGCCCAAGAGTGGCGACGAGTACCGCGACAACGTGATCGTCTTCGCCGCGCTGAGTGTGCGCTGAGCACGAGTTGAACCGGCCCCCCACAACCCGCACCACCCTGGAGAGCGTTGAAACGGTCCCGCGACACGGCAGCGTCCGAGCTGTTCGCCGCCCTCTACCCGCGCCTGGCCGGCTGGTGCCGCCGTCTCGTCGACGACGACGAGACGGCGCACGAGATCGCGTCGGAGGCGTTCACCCGGCTGTGGGCCCGCTGGACGAAGGTGGAGGAGCCCCGCGGTTTCCTCTACGTCACGGCCGCGAACCTCGTCCGGGACCACTGGCGCAAGCTGGAGCGCGAACGCAGGGCCGTGCGCCGGGCCACCCATGAAGTCGCCGTGCGCCCGCACGCCGAACCGGCGGACCCGTCCGTACGGCTGCTCGTGCAGTCCCTGCCGGAACGACTGCGCGTGCCGATCCTGCTGCACTACTACGCTGACATGCCGATCCGGGAGGTGTCCGTGCTGACCGGACGTAAGGAAGGGACCGTCAAGGCCGACCTGCACGCGGCCCGCGAACTGCTCCGCGTCCAACTGAGGAGAAGCCTTGACCACACGCTTTGACCAGGACCCGGAGTTCGCGCCGGACGACCCCCTCGCGGTGATCCTCCGCCCCGCCTCCGAGCACCTCGCCCCGCCCCCCGGCCACTACGAGACGATCCGCCGCACCGCATCCCGCCGCCGACTGCTCCGCGCCGCCGCCGGAGCGGCCCTGACCTGCGCCGTCGCCACACTGATCGCGCTGCCGCTCCACCTTTCCACCTCCACCTCTCCTGCCGCCCCCTCGGCCCCGCTCGCACCACCGCCCCCGAGCGGTCGTACGACACCCCCCGCACCGTCGGCGCCCTCCACCACCCCCTCGCCCTCCGACAGCGCCAGTCACACCCGGAACCCCGCCACCGACGTGCCGCGCGCGCCGAGCAGCACGGTGGTGCCCAGCCCTGCCTGGCCGTCGGCGTCGGCGCCCCCGACGGAGGCCGCCACGTCCGAGGCGACCCCGGCCGACAGCCGCCCCTGACACGGCGACACGGCCGACAGCCGCCTCTGATACGGCGAGACGGCGACACGGCCGACATGCGTCTGGTGCCGGTTTTGCGGTGAGTGGTGGGTAAATCCCGCATAAGTTGTGCCTGTTCTGCTCGCACCACTTGTCCACTCTCCCCTTGTACCGAGGCCCCCACATGCCCAGTTCCCGCAAGCCCAGAACGACGAGCCCGTCGCTGCGCCGCGCGCTCGTGATCGTGGCGACCGTCCCCCTCGCCGCGACGATGCTCACCGCTCCGTCAGTCGCAGCCGACCCGGCCGCCGCGGTGCGCTCCGTTTCCGAACTCGACCGCGCCGAACGGAAGATGGCGCGCAACCTCGACATCCGCGTCCGGGACCGGCGGCTGGGCGGCCGGGTCAGCGGTGTCGTCATCGATGCCCAGTCCGACAGGAGGATCTGGGGTCACCGCGCGGCGACCGCGCTGATGCCCGCGTCCAACGTCAAACTCGCCACCGCTGTAGGGGCGTTGACGGTCCTCGGCCCCGATCACCGGTTCACCACCAAGGTCGTCCACGGCCACGGCACGCTCACCCTCGTCGGCGGCGGCGACCACACCCTGACCACCGGGAACCTCGACGCGCTGGCCGAGGACGCAGTCGCGGGTCTGAAGCGGGCCGGTGTGACGTCGGTGCGGGTCCGCGTCGACGGGCGTCTCTTCCCCAGGCCTACCCGTGCCACCGGCTGGAAGCGCGGCTACTACCCCGGCGAGGTCACGCCGGTACGGGCGCTGGCCGTGGCCGGGCACGACGTCATGGACACCTCGCTGGATGCGGGGCAGGTCTTCGCGCGGCTCCTGGCCCAGCGGGGCGTCACCGTCACCGGTGGCGTGAACCGCGGTGCGGCCGGGGCCCGTGACGTCACCGTCGGGCAGCACCGGTCGGCCGAGCTGTCCAGGATCGTGCGGCGGATGCTCAAGGTGAGCGACAACGACATCGCCGAGTCGCTGCTGCGGATGACCGCGCTCGGCGCTGGACGCCCGGCCACCTTCGAGGGCGGGACGGCGGCCGTACGGACGGTGCTCAGTGGGACGTACGGCGTGTCACTGGCCAACTTCCGGATGTACGACGGCAGCGGGCTGTCCCGGGCCACCCGGATCCCCGCGCAGACGCTGGCCGAGATCCTCGATCTGACCGTCGACCCGCGCCACTCCCGGACGCTGAAGCACATCGTGGACGGACTGCCGGTCGCCGGGCAGAGGGGCTCCACTCTCGGGCCGGAGTGGGGCCGCTTCGACACCGCGGCATCGAGGTGCGCCGTCGGAAAGGTCAGGGCCAAGACCGGCACCCTCACCGGCGCCATCGCGCTGAGCGGCATGACGAAGGCTCAGGACGGGCGATGGAAGGTCTTCTCCTTCGTGGAGAACGGCTCCCCGGCCGCCCCGAGCGCCACCAAGGACGCCCTCGACGGCCTCGCCGCGACGGTCAACGGCTGCTGGGCCTGAGCACGGCACACACGACCGGCGGCCGTCGCCGGACACTACCGGCGCCGGCCGATGGCCGCGGTCGCTCAGAGGCCGAACTCCTGGGGGGACAGGCCGAGTACCCCGCACGCCTCGCGCAGGACCTGCTCCTCGGCCGGTGCGATGTAGCCGTCCGCGCCCGCCACGACGAAGCCGGTCTGGACGACGGCCCTGGCCTCGGTCGGCTTCTTCGCGGCCTTGGCGATCTCCTGCATCGCCTCCGCCTTGGCGTGCTGGAAGTTGACCGCGAGCTGGTCGACATGCTTGTTGAACCGCTGCCGCAGCTGGTCGGGCGGGAAGTTCTGCAGCACGTCGTTGCTGACGATCAGCGACTCCACGTGCTGCCGCTCGGCCGGGTCGACCGTCCCGTCGGCGGCGGCGACCAGGGCGCACATGGCCATGCTCGCGTCCCGGTAGGCGCCGCTCTTCAACTCCGTCTTCAGAGACGTGAGCTGGGTCTTGAGCGTGCTCACCAGCTGCGCCTTCGATCCCCCGCCGGACCGCGCACCCGGAGCCCCGTGACCGCCGGGGCCGCGCGACCCCTGCTGCAGCCCCTTGGCCTGGTCCTTGATCCGATCCCACATCGCCATACGTGCCACCTCGGCTTGAGCCCACATCGTTCGGTCGCCCGCACCATTCCCGGGCTTCCTCCTGGCAACGCTTCCCCGCGGCCCGAAGTTCCTCCGTCACCAGTGGGGCACAAGTGTCTCCTGGTGCAGACCTGCTGCTCTGTGACCCCTGGGAATGTGGCTGATCTGCAGCTGTCGAACGCAGTATCGATCCAGCATGTGGGCCTCATATCAGCCACACAGAAGGTGACTGATTGTCCATGTGCCTCGCCGACTGCCCGCCGGGCAATTGCCTGATGGGTGGGTGCATGACCGTATGCGTTGAACTCTGTTCAATCGTGAACGGTTTCTCTCCGTTACCTGCCAGTGTTCAGGCCAAGTTCCGCTCCATAGCGCACGGTTGGCGCGGAATGCAATCTACCGTTTTTCGGCCAACCCTCCATGCTGATCTTGGCTGGGATGGATCGATAAGTAGACAATCTTCTGGGCGGTCGGCCCTGGGGCGAGGAACCACTGCCCGACGAATGACCCCCGGCTCCGCACGGAGCCGGAGGCAGCGTGCTGGAGGGGTTGTGGAACGCTACTTTTTCACCAGCGGGTGGCACGATGACCTGCGACGAACGGTGCGCGAGTTCGCCGAACGAGAAGTACGCCCCCGGATAGCGGAGATGGAGACTTCGCGAGCGGTGGCACACGACCTGTCCCGGCTCATCGCCCGGCAGGGCTGGATCGGCGTGACCATCGACAAGGTGTACGGCGGAATGGGCGCCGGACATCTGGCCAAGACCATCGTCATCGAGGAGCTCGCCCGCGTCAGCGGAGCGATGGGGGCCATGGCGCAGGCCTCCCAGTTGGGCGTCGCCAAGATCATTCACTTCGGCGACGAACTGCAGAAGCGCACCTGGCTGCCGCGTATCGCCGCGGGCGACTGCCTGCCGACGATCGCGGTGACCGAGCTGGAGTCGGGCGGCCACGTCCTCGGAATGAGCAGCACCGCCGTCCGTGACGGCGACGACTACATCCTCAACGGGCACAAGGTCTTCGTCGGCAACAGCCACGTCGGCGATCTGCACGGAGCGGTCGTACGCACCGGCGAGGGAGCGCAGGGCCTGTCGGCCTTCCTCGTCGAGTCGGACCGCCCCGGCTTCTCGCTCGCCGCACACCAGCCGGCGATGGGCCTGCACGGCTTCAGCTTCGGCAAGCTGATCTTCGACAACCTCCGGATACCCGCGGCCAACCGGCTCGGCGCGGAGGGCCAGGGCCTGGCCGTCGCCTACTCGTCCAGCATCCTCTACGGACGCCCCAACCTCACCGCCGTATCCCTCGGCATCCACCAGGCCGTCCTGGAGGAGACCACCGCCCTGTGCATCGAGCGGGAGCGGTACGGCGCCCCCCTCGGCGCCCTCAACAGCATCAAGCTCAAGCTGGGCCGCATGAAGTCCCGGCTGATGACCGCCCGGCTGGCCGCGTATCACGCCGTGCACCTGCTCGACCAGGGGCTGCCCTGCGACGCGGAGCTGATGAACGCGAAGTTCCTCAACCACGAGTCCGCCGTCGATTCGGCCAAGGACGCGATGGAAATCCATGGCGCGGCAGGCCTGTTCACCGACCGCCCGATCGAACGCTACCTACGCGACGCCCACCACATCTACGCCCCCGCCGGCACCTCCGACATCCAGCTCCTGAGACTGGGCGAGGTAGCCCTAGGCACATCCAAGGGCCAGTGGTCAGAACGCCTGTCCCACCTGGTCCGAACGACCGGCCCACACACAAGGGAAGGCCAGCTGGAACCGGCAGCAGGCTGACCGCGGTGCCCCCGCGCCCCAAAGGGGCGCGGGGAACTGCGCGACCAGCCCCCACGAACCCGCAGCCGAAACGCGACCTACCCGCGGAGCTCCATCGCATGGATCCGCTCGACCAACTGCTGCGCCAGCGACTTGATCGTCGCCAGCCCTTCCCGCCCCCACGGATGGGTGTCCGTGTCCACCACGCAGATCGTCCCCAACGCCATCCCGGTCTTCCAGTCGATCAGCGGAGCGCCCATGTACGACCGGATGCCGATCTCATCCACGACCCGGTTGCCCGCGAACCGCGGATAGTCGCAGACGTCCTCGAGCACGAGCGCCTTCTTGCGGACCACGACATGCGGGCAGTACCCCTGGTCCCGCGTCATCGTGCGGCCCACCTGCTGCTCCTGCGGTGCCGCCTCCAGTTGCACGCCGGGCTTGCCGGCGGCGTAGAGACCGGCGAAGTACTGGCGGTTCTCGTCGATGAAGTTGACCATCGAGAACGGCGCACCGGTGACCTGCGCCAGATTGCGCGCGAACTCGTCGAACTCCGGGATGGGGGCGTCCCCGATGCCGAGCTCGCGCAGCCGGGCCACCCGGGCCGGCGCGTCCCGGTCCTCGGGGGTCAGCAGCAGGTGGCTGGTCGGGTCGAACTGGGTCGGCGGGGTGTAGGGAACCGGGGCTGACATGCAGGCTCCATTCGGCTGCGCTGAGGGTGCCTCAGCGCAGCGGGTTGAGTTCCGCGGGCGGAGTGCCGGGAGTCGAGGCGAGCAGATGCTGAACGAGTGCGATCAGTACGCGGGTTGCGGAGTTGCACTGCCGTGCGTCACACATCACGACGGGTATCTCGGGCTTGAGGGCGAGGGCCGCGCGGACTTCATCGGCCTCGTAGCGATAGCCGTTGTCGAACTCGTTGACGGCGACGATGAAGCCGATGCCGCGCCGCTCGAAGAAGTCGACCGCGGCGAAGCAGTGGTCCAGTCTTCGGGTGTCCGCGAGGACCACCGCGCCCAGGGCCCCGTTGGACAGCTCGTCCCACATGAACCAGAACCGCTCCTGTCCGGGCGTACCGAACAGATACAGCACATGGTCCTGGTCCAGGGCCAGCCGGCCGAAGTCCATCGCCACGGTGGTGGTCGTCTTGTCCTCGACGCCCACCAGGCTGTCCGTGCGCGCGCTGACCTGGGTCAGCAGTTCCTCCGTGCTGAGCGGCTCGATCTCGCTGACCGCGCCGACGAAGGTGGTTTTGCCGACCCCGAAGCCTCCCGCGACGAGGATCTTCAGGGCGGTGGGAAAGGGATCAGATCCGCTTTCGAAGGCCATGCAGCACCGCCTCCAGGATGTTTCGGTCGGTCGGGGAGGCTGCCTCGACGGGACGCGGCGACCGCATGGCGAGCGCCTGGTGCGTCACGAGGTCGGACAGCAGGACTTTGGTGATGACGGCCGGCAGCCGCAGATGGGCGGCCACCTCGGCGACCGACACGGGCGCGTCGCACAGGGCGAGCACCTGGTCGTAGTCGGGTCCGAGGTAGGTCGGCGGCCGGACGCCGGTGGCGATCACGAGGGTGAGCAGGTCGAAGTGGGCCGAGGGACGGGTGCGGCCGTTGCTGACGGTGTACGGCCGTACCAAGCGGCCGGCCTCGTCATCGAGCCACGACTCGTCATCGGCGTCCGACACGTTCAACGCCCCGCGTCCGGCGAACCGCCGGGCACCTGCTGTCGGGCCGGGGTGGACAGATACGGGCGCACGCTCTTGACGAGCATCGCCATCTCGTAGCCGAGTACGGCCGCGTCGGCGTCCCGCTCGGCCAGCACGGCCAGACAGGCGCCCGAGCCGGCCGCGCAGACGAACAGCAGCGCGGTGTCCAGCTCCACCACCACCTGCCGTACGTCCGCTCCCTGGGCGAACTGCACCCCGGCGCTGCGGGCGAGGGAGTGCAGGCCGGACGCCAGGGCCGCCAGGTGTTCCGCCTCGGTCGATGTCTCGAACCCGTCAAAGGCCTTCGCCAGTCCGTCGGAGGACAGCAGCAGGGCGCTGCGGGTGTAGGGGACCCTCTGGACGAGTCCGGCCAGAAGCCAGTCCAGATTCTTCTGCTGGCCGGCGTACATGTCGCTCACGGTGGCGTTCTTCTCCTTGTCCGAAAACGGAGCCAGTGGTCATCGGGAGCCGTCGGGGTGCGGCTCGTCGGGTTCGTTGTCGGCCAGGTCGATCCCGCGCCGGAACATGGCCATCAGCCCCGGATCGTGCTCCACCTCCTGGTCGTCGGACCGGCGTGGGGCGGGGCCGTTGCGGAGTTCCGGCACCAGGTGCTCCTGCGCGTGGCGCTGCGGCAGCGGCGGCCGTCCGTCCCGGCCGTCCGAGCCGAGGGAGGGACCGCGGTCGTACGCCTGAGGCGCCGCGGCACCTCGTGGCTGCTGCTGCGGCGGGGTGTACGGCGGCGGCGTGCCCGTCCCCCGTGCCTGCTGCTGCGCCATGGGGTGGGGTGCGGCAGGTGCGGCGGACTGTGCGTGTGCCTGCGCCTGGGCCGGCGGCAGCGGCTGGCGCAGGGCGGGCGGCGGCGTCACGGGCCGGGCGGAGGCCGCCCGGCCGGACTGCTGCTGTGCGCCGGCGATCTGCTGCTGGTGCGGGACCTGCTGTGGCGCGATCTGCTGCTGGTGCGAGGTCCGCTGCTGCGCGATCTGCTGCTGGTGGGGCGGGACCGGGCGCTGCGCCGGGGCCTGGGCGGCCTGGGGCGGTCTCTGCGACTCGTGGGCCGCGCGCGCGGGCGCGTTCTCGGGCTCGTCGCCGAGCAGAGCGGGCGGGATGATCAGGATCGCCTGGATACCGCCGTAGATGTTGCTCTGCAGCCGGACCGCGATGCCGTGGCGGCGGGCCAGCGCGGAGACCACGTACAGGCCGATGCGGCCGTCGGCGAGCAGCTTGCTGAGGTCGATGTGGTCGGGCTCGGCGAGCAGGGTGTTGATCCGTGCCTGCTCCTGCAGCGGCATCCCCAGACCGCGGTCCTCCACCTCGATCGCGAGCCCCGAGGTCACCCGCTGGGCGCGCAGCAGGACTTGGGCGTGCGGCTCGGAGAACATCGTGGCGTTCTCCACGAGTTCGGCCAGCAGGTGGATGACGTCGGCGACGGCGTGGCCGCGCACGGTGCCCTCGATCGGCGGCACCAGCTTGACCCGGGAGTAGTGCTCGACCTCGGCGATGGACGAACGCAGCACCTCGGTCAGGGTCACCGGGCGGGTCCACTGACGGCGGGAGACGGAGCCGCCGAGCACGGCGACGTTCTCCGCGTGGCGGCGGATGCGGGTGGCCAGGTGGTCGACGTGGAAGAGGCCCTTGAGCAGTTCCGGGTCCTCGACCTCGTTCTCCAGCTGGTCGAGCATGTTGATCGCGCGGTGCACGAGGGACTGCAGTCGCCGGGCGAGGTTGACGAAGACCTCGACGCGCTCCTCGCTGTCCTGCGCGCTGGAGCGGGGCAGCTGTGCCGACTGCGCCAGGGCCGTGCAGGCCTGCCAGGTGCCGACGCGGATCTCGTACGCGAGCCGGTCGACCGGGTCGGACGGCGGCGGGCCGGCCTGCGCGAACGGAGCCTGCTGCTCCAACGGCTCGCCCCGCTCCAGGCGTTGCAGCGTGCCCCGCAGTGCGGCCTGGCCTTCGGCGACGGCGCGGCGCAGCGGCGCGTACTCCCGGGACGCGTTCCGGGCCTCGGCCCGCCCGGCCCGTACCGCACCGGCCAGCACGCAGCAGCCGAGCACGGCGCCGGCGGTCAGCACGGACCAGGTGGTGCCGTCCGCGGTGCCGTCCTGGGTGAGCAGTACGAAGACGATCAGCGCGGCGGAGAGGACCGCCATGAGGGCCGCGGGAAGAACGGCGAGACGCACCGTCCTCGAAAGTGTGGCCGAATCACTCGGCGTGTCCTGAGCCGGCGGCTTGGCATGCCTGTTCCGCGCCGAGCCCATGGCACCCGCCCGGTCGGGCTCCGAGCGCACTGCATAGGTCGGGGATTCGGGCATCGGAGTCCTCTCGGTCAACCAGCTCGGACACACGGCGCGCAGCGCGAAGTAACCGTCAACTCAGGGTCAGTATCGGACAGTTAATAGGACAGCCACACTACGCCACCCTCCTCACACTGGCGTAATCGCATCACCACGGAAACGGAACCTTGGCCCGCCGAAACGATTCGGCGGCGCTCTCGGCAACAATCCGGACACACCGCGTTGACGCGAGGGGTCTTGACGATGGCGCGAAAGGGACGCTGCGGCGTCGGGCGGCGTAAGCGGAATGTGGAGGGCGGGTGCCCGGGGCGGGGGATCGTCGCCCGCCCGGTCGACGGACTCACCGACACGGAGACAGGCGTGGTTGTCCGAGCGGGCGGCTACGCTCCCCGGCCATGATCACAGCAGCCGATCAGGGCGCGATGTCCGACGCCTCCGTCACCGTGGCCCGAGACGCGGACGGCATGGTCGCCGTCCTGACCGCCGAATTCCCCCGGCACGGCGGCGAGTACGTGTTCCTGCCCGGAGGGCGCCGGGAGCCGGTGAGACACCGGAGGAATGTGCGCGTCGCGAGCTGCGTGAGGAAGCCTGCGTCACCGCCCGGACGTGGCGGCCCCTCGGCTCGTACGCCATCGTCCTGAACGCGACCGCCCGCATCCACCTCTACCTGGCCGAAGGCCTCACCTTGGGCCCGCAGCAACTCACACCCACCGAAGCGGACTTCACACTCACGTGGTGGCCGCTGCCGGACGCGATCCGGGCCGCCACGGAGGGACGCTTCCTGCTTCAGGGCGGCCCATTGGCGTTGCTGCTGGCCCAGCAGGTGGCCTCGGCCCGCCTCACGGTGACGCCGTCCGAACGGGCCGAGAACGGGCGCGACAGTGGGCTGACCTGACCGAACGGACGTGGCCCGGGTCCTGTTTCGGACCCGGGTTGGTCATTTCCGGACGGATGGAGATCGAACGCTTTACAGAAAGCGCAACCACAGTTCGACAATGTCTGTGAATCGGGGGGTCCGATTCACTGCTTGGTGCTGCTGAGAATTCCGCTCACGTTCAGGACCTCGTGACACCCCTGAGCCTGACGACCGGTGGCCGGTGTACCAGGCTTGGCGCAGGTCACGCTGATCGTCACGGTGTCGTTCTCGGCGATCTTGATGGGGGTCACCCAGTGGTAGTCCTGGTTACGGAAGGTCTCCAGCGCGATGGTGGTGATTTTGCGGTCGCCGAAGTTGAAGGTCAAGACCCCTTCGTCGCCCTGGAAGTTGGCGACGACGGCGTCCGTGACCCCGAAGACACTGTCCTTCGGCACCGTGTAGGACTCGGACTTGGTCTCCCCGGCGGCCAACTCCACGTCGATGGTCTCCGAGTGCTGGCCGCTGGTGCTCGAGACGCCGCCCTCGCCCGTGGCGCCGCCGCCACCACCGCCACCGCCCGATCCGGCCGGCGCACCCGACTCCTGACCGCCGCCCCCCGGCTGGGGGTTCGCACCGCCGCCGGCGCCCGGAGTCTGCTCGCCCGCGGGCGTGGGACGGGGCTGGACCGCCTCCTCGGCGGCTTCCTTGGCGGCGCTCTTCACCACCGGACGCACCAGTGCGAACCAGGCGAGCAGCAGCGCGAGCAGCGCCGCCAGCAGAATCAGCAGCCAGCGCGGGAAGATCGGAATCTGGACGAACTCCGCCTCCAGCGGCGGCGGGGCGGCGGGCTCGTCCCAGCGGGGCTGCTCCCCGTCCGCGTCCCCGTCCCGGTCACCGGTCTCGGCGGCGTCCACCGTGAACGGCCACACCACCGGGGCGCCGAACCACACCGGCTTGGCCGTACGGACCCGCAGGCCGACCTCGGTCGACTCACCGGGCTCCAGCTTGGGCTGCTCCGGGGTGAAGGCGAACCCGAGTTCCTCGCCCGCCTGACCGGGCGTGAAGCCCACCTGCACCGGGGTGTTGCCCTGGTTGCGCACCGCCAGCTTGTAGCGGCCGCGCAGCCAGCCGCGGCGTCGGCGCGGGGCCAGCTCGGTCTGCAGTTCGTGGAACGCCTCGATATGGACGGTCGTTTCGAGGACCCGTACCGACTCGGGGTGCTCGGTCGGCAGGACCCGCACACCGAGGGGCTTCTCGCCGGCCCGGATCTCCGGGGAGCGCGGCGGAGCCAGACGGAGCGTCACCGTCTCGGAGGTGCCGGGATAGAGCGAGACCCGGGCCGGTTCCACGGTGGTCCAGGGGGCACAGTCCCCGACGACCTCCAAGTTGTACGCCTCGACGATGTCGCTGTCGTTGCGGACGGTCAGAGTGGTCGTGGCGATCTCGCCCGGCGTCACCGTCACGGCCGGAATGTCGAGGCCGGGCGCACCCGGGCCGGAAGAGGCTGCAGAAGGCGTCACGCCATCACCGTAGAAGCGCGCCCCGCGGTCCCACGAGGAACGCGAGGGCAATTCACGGGCAGTCACGCTGCCCGGCAAGCCAATATCAACTCCCTTGTAACGGAACCTCGTTAATGTGGCGCGCCGTTTCCCGTGCGCCGCCTTGCGGCGGTTGCCTCGTCCTGAACCACTCCTGCCCCCACGAACCCTGGAACAGGTAACAAGCGATGTTATGTGCACAGGAGACCCGCACTGCCATGTCCGACACCACGTCACGTGAGCCCGCTCAGGCAAAGGCCGGCCACCGGGCGTCCAGAGCCGACCGGACGGGCGGCCGGGTGACCGTCGCCGTCTACGCCGCCGATCCGGTGCTGCGCGTCGGCATCGTCCACCAGTTGCGCCAGCGCCCCGAGGTCGACCTGGTCGACGACGCCGAAGCGGAAGGAGCCGCGGTGTCGCTGGTGGTCGTCGACGACGTCGGCGACGACGTGGTCGCCCTGCTGCACCGGCTGCGGCACAACAAGGCCACCCGCACCGGCCTGGTGATCGGCACGCTCGGACCCGGCGCGCTGCAACGCGTCATCGAGTGCGGAGTGGCGGCGGTGCTGCGTCGCGCCGAGGCCGAGCAGGACCAGCTGCTGCGCCTGGTCCTGGCGATAGCCAACGGAGAGGGAGTCCTGCCCGGCGACCTGCTCGGCAAGCTGCTCTCCCACGTGGGCAACCTCCAGCGCTCGGCACTCGACCCCGGGGGCCTGTCCCTGTCCACGCTGACCACGCGCGAGGCGGACATGCTGCGGCTGGTGTCGGAGGGCCTGGACACGGCGGAGATCGCGCGCAAGACCGCGTACTCCGAACGGACCGTCAAGAACGTCCTGCACGAGATCATCACGCGACTGCAACTGCGCAACCGGGCCCACGCGGTGGGCTACGCCCTGCGCAACGGGCTGATCTGACGAGCAGGCCGACTGGTTGGTCCGGCCAACGGATCAGGCCAACCGGTCCGGCGTACCGGGCGACGGGTTCGCGCGCACCCCGTCCGGCGGGCTCCGGGAACCCGGCACTGCCCGAAAGCGCAGCCACGTTTCCCCCGGGTACGTCCCCACCGCCCTGCCGCCCCGCACGGGGGCGGTGCAGGGTGGCGGGGGCACATCCAGATGCCTCATCCAGACTGCGAAGGGGACCCTGATGGAAACCGCTGGCTCCGGCGGGCGGTACCGCCTGGGGAGACTCGGGATGTCGCTGCTGCTGCTGATCCCGCTGCTCGGGGTGACGGCCGCCGCGGGGCCGGGCAGCGCCGAACCACGGGCGCAGGCGGCGGCCGACGCCGCGGACGCCCGCGTCGCGTACGCCGGTACCCGGCACCGCAGTCTCGGCAGGGTCACCGCCACCTCTGCCGACCCCAGGGAGAACGTCAGCGCACCGCTGTTCGGGGAGGGCCCGGCCCACTACGACACCCAGCCGTCCGCCGTCGGCGACCAGCTGGTCTTCGCGAGCCGCCGCGACGAGAAGAACCCGCAGATCTATCTGCGGGCCGCCGACGGTTCCGTACGCAAGCTCACCAGCGGCATGAACGCGGCGCACCCCCAACTGACCCCGGACGGCCGGTCAGTGCTGTTCGACTCCGCCGAGGCGAACGGCGCCGGCGGCGGGACGCAGCGCGACCTGTGGCAGGTGCCCGCCGACGGCACCGGCAGCCCGACGCGGCTCACCGACACCCCCGCGAACGAACAGGACCCGGCGGTTTCCCCGGACGGGCAGCGGATGGCGTACTCCAGTGACAGCGACGCGTCGGCCGGAGCGCAGATCTACGTACGGTCCCTGGCGGGCGGCACCGAGACCCGGGTCACCGATCCCGCGAACGGCACCGCCACCGAGCCCGCGTGGAACCCGGTGAACGACGACGTCAACCGGGACTGGATCGCGTACACCGCCACGGCCACCGTCGACGGGCAGCCGCGGTCCACGCTGCGGATCACGAACGGGACCAGCGACGAGCCGCTGTTCGCGGGCAGGTTCGCCAACTGGCGTGCCCACGCGGCAGCGTGGAAGCCCGACGGGAACACGGTGGTGTTCCTGAGCCCTGAGATCACCTGCACCTGCGAGGGCGACTACGACCACGTGTTCACGTTCCCCGCGCACGCCGGCGAGGACCCGAACGTGGAACCTCCCCTGGTGCTCAACGAGGACCGGGAGGTCCTCTCGCCCACCTGGCTCGGCTCGAACACCGGCGGCGGCGTGATCGTGGAGCGCACCACGGCGGACGACCCCGGAACCCGTACCGACGAGGTCTCCGCCGCGCACGTGGTGACGCTGCAGGACGCCCGGATGGACGGGTCCGACCCGCGCGACCTGGGGCTGACGATCCTCAACGAGGACCCGGAGGCCGACACCAACACCGATCCCGCCAAGGACCCGCTGTTCCAGCCCAGGGACGGGTACGACCCGTGGACCGAGCGGCAGAACTACACGCCCGACGGCCGGCGGATCGTCGTCACCCGCTTCGAGACCATCGACGGGCAACGCGTCGAGCGGATCTGGACGGTGGACGCCGACGGCGCCAACGCGGAGCCCATGCGGCTGGATGAACGTGCCGCGACGGACTGGGACACCGACCCGACGTTCTCCCCGGACGGCAAGTTCCTCGCCTTCACCCGGACTTCGCCGGGCGGTGTGGGGGATGCCGCAGGAGACAGCCGCATCCTCATCGCCGACGTGGCCAGCGGTGAGATCACCGGCGAGATCACCCCGCCGGCCGGTGAGCTCCAGGGCCAGGACGCCCAGCCCACCTGGTCCTCCGACGGCACCACCCTCGCCTTCACCCGCAACATGGAGATCAACGGGGGCGGCGGCAACAAGCACATCTGGACCGTGCCCGTGAACAACCTGGGCCGGCAGACCGACCTGAGCGCGATCAACTGCCCGGGCGACTGCGAAGTCATCGACGACAGCCCGGCGTTCTCGCCGGACGGGCTCACCATCGCCTACAACCGCAAGAACGGCGGCGGCGCGGTCGACGAACAGAACGGCCTGCTCCTGACGTCCCTCTCGGGCGACGACTGCCAGGTGCTGCTGCCCGCCTCCCTCGTCGACCTGCCCGGCGCCTGCGGCCGGGAGCTGCCGGACACCTCGGCCACCGGCCCGTTCCAGCCGCGCGACGCCGCGTGGACGGCCGACGGCAAGAGCCTGGTGTTCAGCTCGCGTGCCGAGGTCGAGGTCAACAGCCCCGAGAAGCTGAGCGTCCTGAACGTCGAGTCCGGCGACATCACCCCGCTCACCACCGACTTCCCGGGCCGGCAGAAGGAACCCGCCGTCCAGCAGTCCGTGGACCTCGCTCTCGAGGCGCCCGGCACCGCGCCGGAGGTCACCGTCGGGGCCTCCAGTACGGTCACCGTCGACGTGATCAACAACGGGCCCGCCGCCTCGCCCGGCACCACGCTGACCATCACCCCGCCGCCCGGCGTGCAGATCACCGGGATCCGCCATCCCCGGGGCACCTGCAATGCCGCCTCCCTTCAGTGCAACGTGGGCGTGGTGGAACCCGGCGCAAGCGTGCCGGTGGACGTGACCTTCACCGGCGTCACGCCCGGCGACGCGCCGATCGACTGGTCGGTCACCGGTACGGTCCTGGATCCGGAGCCCACCGACAACTCGGGCCGGACCGTGGTGCCGGTCGTCGAGGAGGAGCAGCCGCCCCCGCCGGACCCGAGCCCCACTCCGACACCGACGCCTCCGACCCCGACCCCGGCGCCGCCTACCAGCGGGCCGCCCACGACCCCACAGCCCCCCGTGCCCCCGGAGCCTCAGGAGCCGAAGGCCGGACCCGGCGTGCGGGTCAGCGCCCAGCCGAACCCCGGCTATGTGGGCGGGCGGGTCGTGGTGACGTACACCGTGCGCAACGGCCGCAACGCGCTGGCGACCGGGCTGCGGCTGAAGATCGGCCTGCCCAGGGGCATCGCGAACAGCGGGCCGCCGGCCGGCTGTGACTCCTCCTGGGTGTGTGCGCTGCCGGACCTGAGGCCGGGCGCGAGCACGGTCGTACGGGTGGTCCTCAGCCCCAGGAAGGCGACGACGGGCCAGGCGGTCGGCATCCTCACCACCACCGGGACGGACGCCAACCGGAACGACAACACCGCCCGGGAGCGGGTGCGGATCCTGCAGCCGCGCATCATCGCGGTGCCGGAGATCGGCAAGCCCGGCTTCGTCACCTCGGTGCGCGGCAAGGACTTCCCGCCGGGCGTGCCGGTGCGGTTCAAGTGGAACCCGGGGATCACCGCGGCGGCGGCGCCGACCATTCCGAAGCGGGACGGCACGTTCATCGGCCAGCTGCTCATCCTCGCCAAGGACCAGACCGGACCGCGCACCATCACCGCGAGGGGTCCCGGGTTCTCGCCGGTGAAGACGGACTTCCTGGTGGTCATGGGCAGTGTGCAGCCGCCCGACGAGGTGACCCGCCGGTGATCCACGAGGTCGACGATGGGCTGCGGCGGCTGCTCGGCGAGTCGGGCCTGGAGGCGTCGGGCGTCGAGGTCGTCTTCGACGCCCCCACCCGGGACTGGGCGGCGCGGCGCAGCGCCCCGACGGTCTGCGTCTTCCTGTACGACATCCGCGAGGACGCCGCCCGGCGGGGTGCCGGCGCCGGGGAGGTGTACGACGAGGACGGGTACGTGGTGGCGCGGCGCTCCCCGCCGCGCTGGTTCTGGCTGTCGTACATGGTCACGGCGTGGACGAGCCGGCCGCAGGACGAGCACCGGCTGCTGTCGCAGGTGCTCGCCACGCTGGTGGCCACGGACACGGTGCCCGAGCGGCTGCTCACCGGCACGCTCGCCGAACTCGGCCTGAAGGTATGGCTGGACGCCGGCGGGTCCACGCTCGACGCGCCCGCCGCGTCCGATGTGTGGTCGGCGCTCGGCGGCGAACTGAAGGCCTCGCTCGGCCTGCGCGTGCGCGCACCGCTCGCCGGTATCAGCAGGGTCACCGCGCCGCCGGTCACCGAGGGCCTCGTCGTCCGCTCCGCCGCCGCCCGCGAGGGCGAGGAAGCGGCCCCGGGCCGCCGGCTGCGCTACAAGGAGGTCAGCGACCCCGGCCCGAACGGCTTCGCCGGGCCACGCGAACGCGGCGAGGCCCCGGCCCGACGCCGGCGGGGGGACCGTCAGCCGTGACACACGCCGCAGAACCCGCTGTGGCCGGATCCGCCGTCCGGTCCGGCGCCGAACGGCGCCGCGGTGAGGACCGCGCTTCTGCTCGGTCCACCGCCGGCCGGCCGTGCCGGGGAGACCGCGCAACCGTTCAGCCCAACGCCGATGGGCGCCGCCGGGGGGATCGTCAGCCGTGACGTACACAGTCGAACCGGATGTCGTGGCCGACCCCGCCGTCGAACCCCTCCCCGCCGCCATCGACCCCTTGTGGGCGCGACTTCGGGCGGTCGAGGAGCGGGTGCGGCATGCGGTGGGGGTGCGGCGGGCCGGGGATCCGGATCCTGACGATCCGTACCGGGGGCAGTACCTGACGCCCGAGGCGGCGGCGCGGATCCTGGACGAGCCGGGTGGTCTCGCCGTACCCGGGGAGGAGCCCTGGCAGCCGCCGGCCGGTTCCGTACTCGACGCACTGGCGCGGCGGTTCGGCCTGTCCTCCCTCGATCTGGACCTGCTCCTGGTCGCGGTGGCGCCGGATCTGGACGCGCGGTTCGAGCGGCTCTACGGCTATCTCAACGACGACCTGACACGCCGCCGGCCCACGGTCGGGCTCGCCCTGGAGCTGTGCGGGCTCACCGGCGCGGGGCCCGACCGGTTCCGTCTCGCCTCCGGAGCGCCGCTGATCGAGGGCGGTCTGGTGGAGGTCACCGAGGCTGAACGGCCGCCGCTGTCCCGGGTGTTGGTGGTCCCCGACCGGGTCACCGCGCATCTGCTGGGCAGCGCGCAGCCGGACGCCCGGCTCGCCGGGGTGCTGGCCGAGGCACGGGAGGACCCGACCGCCGAGGAGGCGGAGGTCCACCTGACGGCCGCCGCGGCGATGACCGGCGTCGGTCTCGTCCATCTGCGCAGCCGCGGCGGCGACGCCGAGGGACTCGCCGCCGCCGCCCTGCACGCGGCCGGACTGCGCCCGCTCGCCCTGGACGCGGTGGCACTCGCCCGGCGCCCGGCCGACGTGCCGGAGCTGGCCCGGGCGACCGCCCGCGAAGCCCGCCTGACCGGCGCCGGCGTCGTCCTGGGCCCGCTGGAATCACTGCCCGCCGAACCCGCCGAACGGGCCCGCACCCTCTGGACGTTGTGCGCCGCCCTGCGCGGCATCCCCCTGTTCACCCACGGCACCGACGGCTGGTCCCCGGAATGGGCATCCGACACCCCCGTCACCCTGACCGTCCCAGCCCCCTCCCCCGAACGCCAGGCCGTCCGCTGGCGCCACGCCCTGGAACGGGCGGCGGGCGAGGGCTCGGCGGTGCCCGGCGGCGTCGAGGGGTTCCCCCGGACCGCCGGTGCCGATCCCACGACCGGCCGCCCGACGCGGGGCGCCGGCGACGGATCCGCGCCGGACGACGCCGACGCATTCGCCACAGCCGCCGGGAATGGCGCCACGGCCAGTGAGGCCGACTCGCTGGCCCAAGCCGCCGGTGACGCCGAGGAGCTCGCGTCGGCTGTTGCCGCGCATCGGCTGGATGCCGGGCAGTTGCGGCGGGCCGCTGATGTGGCGGTGCGTACGGCGGCTCTGGCGGGGCGTGCGGTGCGGCCCGACGATGTGCGGGCTGCCGTACGCGCTCAGAACGGGGCGGGGTTGGACCGGCTGGCGCGGCGGGTGGAGCCGGGGGTCGGGTGGGACGATCTGGTGCTTCCGCCCACCACCCATCGGCGGCTGCGGGAGCTCGCGCTGCGGGCCCGCCACCGTGAGCAGGTGCTCGGGCAGTGGGGGATGCGGCCCGGTGGTGGCCGGGGACGCGGTGTGATCGCGCTGTTCGCGGGCGAGTCCGGCACCGGCAAGACCATGTCCGCGGAGGTCGTTGCCGCGGATCTGGGCATGGATCTGTATGTGGTGGACCTGTCCACAGTTGTGGACAAGTACATCGGCGAGACCGAGAAGAACCTGGAGCGGATCTTCACCGAGGCGTCCGCGGTCAACGCGGTGCTGCTCTTCGACGAGGCCGACGCGATCTTCGGCAAGCGCTCGGAGGTGAAGGACGCCCACGACCGGCACGCCAACATCGAATCGGCGTACCTGCTCCAGCGTATGGAGTCGTTCGACGGCATCGCGGTGCTCACCACCAACCTGCGGGCCAACCTGGACGAGGCGTTCACCCGCCGCCTGGACGTCGTCGCGGACTTCCCCGTGCCCGACGCCGGTCACCGCCTCGCCCTGTGGGACCGGTGCCTGGGCGACCGGCTGCCCCGCGCCGACGACCTGGACCTCGCCTTCTGCGCGGACCGCTTCGAACTCGCCGGCGGCTCCATCCGCGCCTGCGCGGTCACCGCCGCCTACCTCGCCGCGGAATCCGGCGGTCCGCTCACCATGCGGCAGGTGGTGACGGCGGTCGCGCAGGAGTACCGCAAGCTCGGACGGCTGGTCCTGGAGGGCGAGTTCGGGCCGTACATGGCGGACGCCGTGGGTGCCTGACGACGGCACCGCACGTCGTCGCGTCACATCTCCATGAGCTCGGCTGCGTGCGCCCCCCGCCGCGCCGCGGCGGGCGTCGCCCCCAGGTCGGTGGCCGCCGCCCAGATCTGCTGGCTCTCCGCGTTGGGGACCGTCGCCAGGTTGGCCTTGCGGGCCTCGTCCATGATCGTCTTGAACATGCCCCACAGCTCTCCGGGGTTGTTGGCCCGCCTGGTCAGCCAGCGCATCTCGAGGGGCGCGCCCTTCTGGCCACCGATGTGCGGCACGATCGCGGCATTGGGCTCGTCCGCCTTCGGCAGTGCCTTGCCGGGCGCGATCACCGGGAAGGTCTCTTCGCCGTTGAGCAGGCTGTGCAGCATGCCAGCGGTGTTCTGGACGCCGGTCTGCCCGTGGCCGTACGCCGGCCCGGCCGGGTTCGGCGTGTTGTCCGGGTACTTGTCCAGAAGCTTCTCCCAGTGCCCGACACCGGTCTCGGGGATCTGGCTGTGCATCCACTCGGCGAGTTCGCCGATCACCTCCGGCGCGATGTCCTTCGCGCGCAGCGTGTCGGTGGTGGCCTGATTCCGGATGGTCCCGAGATTGGCCAGCTTGAGCAGGAACGGCACGGCGTTCTTCGTGGAGGCGGTGGGCCCGCGTACGCCGGCCTCGATCATCGCCGAGCCGATGGCGTAGGACAGACCGAGCGCGAGGGTGCCGGTCAAGGCTTCCTGCTCGCCGGCCCCCAGGTCGGGCACGAGCTTCGGCACGACGTCGGATCGCAGCCGCTGCACCGAGCGGTTGACGGCGGCGGCGGCGTCGCGCCAGCCGTCGGCGATGTGCTCCTTGCCGGGTGCCCGCCGGGAGTCGTGGCTGACGTCGTTGGCCTGGAAGTTGTAGAGCGACGGCATCCCGGACGGCAGCACGCCGAGGGTGGCCTGGAGGTACATCTCCGCCTTGATGTCGGACTGGAAGGCCTTGATGGCCGTCTGCACCTTGGGGTGGTCGAACAGGTCCGGGCCCAGCCACGCTCTCAGGGCGGCCAGCGGGGTGCCGGTCCCGGCCATGGGCGAACGCGGCACGGGGAAGAGGTTGTGCACCGGGTCCTGCCGGAAGATCGCGTCGACGTGCTGGTCGATGCTTTCGGCGACCTTCTTGACCGCGGCGTCGGACCCCGGCGCCATCTCGTCGAACGGTGCGGTGACGTACTCGAGGTTGCTCATCGCAGAGGCGAGGTTCCCGGTCACGACGGGGTTCCCGTCGGACCCAGTCAGCCCGGCGAGCACCATGTGCAGGACGCTGACCCGGCGGGAGAGCGAGTTGTGGTCGGTGAGGATGGTCAGGTTCTCTTCGCTCATCACGGTGGCCGCGTAGGGGAATCCGCCGTGGAAGAACGCGCCGAGCTCCGGGGCGGGCTGCCGCCCGTCGACCGGGTTCAGCCCCGTCGTGGCGTGCGCACCGAAGCTCGGCACGCTCAGCTCCACCTCGAAGCCCACCAGACGCTGTACGGCGTCCGGTTCGGCCGAGCGGTGCACCTCGCCGTGCCCGTGGTCGTGCCCGTCCGACTCGTGGTGCCCGTGGTCATGCCCGTCGACGGCGCGGGCCACCGGCACGGGCCCGCTCATGACCTTGTGGGCGTTGGACTCGGCGGCCTTTTCGAACGAGTCCGACGGGTGGGAGAGCTTCAGGCCGTTGCCGTGGTCCGTGCCCGACACCGGGCCCTGGCGCTGCTGGACGACGTGCGTCAACTCGTGGGCCAGGGTGTGCTTGTCGGTGCCGCCGGGGCCGAGCACGACATGGCTGCCGGAGGTGTAGGCGCGGGCGCCGATGGCGCGGGCCGAGCGGCCGGCGGCGGCACCGGTGTGCAGGCGTACGTCGGAGAAGTCGGTGCCGAAGCGGGACTCCATCTCCTGGCGGACCGGCCCCGAGAACTGTTTGCCGCCCGAGTTCAGGACCTTGGGCACCTCGGTGTCGACGCTGTCGAACTGCTCCGGGGCGGGCGCGGGGCGGGCGCGGCGGGCGATCATGCCGGTGACCGCCGCGTTGCCCGCGCTGCCCTGCGCCGCCCGCAGCACGCCGGCGGTGAGCGGGGGCGGGACGGCGGCGCCGGCCGGGGGTGTCTCGCGCCGGGCGGCGGGCGTGCCCCGCGCCGGCCGCTCGGCGTCGGTCCCCTCGGTGCGCCGTCCGGACCTCTGCATCTACTGCCTCCTCGTTCGGCGCACGCCTGCCGCGTCCCCCAGTGGACCGCACGCTCCGACCGGGCGTCCAGGTCCGCACGGGCAGTGTGAGGGCAAAGGCGGGGGATGTCCGGACGGTCCGTGCGGGAGGTACGGAAAGGCAGCGGGCCTGCCCCCGGCCAGGTCCCCGGGTCCCTGTCACCTGCCCCACCCGTCACCGCAGACTCGGCCTGGACACAGGTGACAAGCAAGGACGCTAAGGAGCGAACATGCCGACGTACCTCACCCCGGGCGTATACGTGGAGGAGGTGCAGTCCGGTGCTCGACCGATCGAAGGGGTCGGCACCGCCGTCGCCGCGTTCGTCGGGTTCGCCGAGCGCGGCCCCTTCCACGCGCCGACGCTGGTCACCAGCTGGGACCAGTACACCCAGGAGTTCGGTGGCTTCACCGAGGGCACCTATCTGGCCCACGCGGTCTACGGGTACTTCTCCAACGGCGGCGGCGCCGCGTACGTGGTGCGCATCGGCGGTTCCGCCGAGGACGCCTCCGCCCCGTCGGCGAACGGCGCCCGGGGCAAGCGGGACGCCAGGGCCGTGGAGCCGGTGGAGCTGGGCGGCTTCCTGGTCGCGGCCAAGCCGGGCGTGACCGGAGTGTCGGTGGAGGTCGCCGACGCGGGCGGCGAGAACCCGCCGGAGGACCGCTTCAAGCTGCTGGTCCGCAGGGGCGACGAGGTCGTGGAGACGTACGACGCCTCCACCCGCAAGAACGTCAAGGGCTACCTGGTCAACCAGGCCCGCGCCTCCAAGCTGATCGAGGTCACCGAGCAGCGCGGCGCCACCCAGACCAAGCCCGCCACGCAGACCCTGGCGGTCCCCGACGCGCCGGGCGCCCCCGCCACGAACGGCGCCGGCGAGGTGGCACGCCTGAATCCCGCCGAGTACGTCGGCGACTCCGCGGCCCGCACCGGCTTCGGCGGCCTGGAGACCATCGACGAGATCACCATGGTCGCGGTGCCGGACCTGATGAGCGCCTACCAGCGCGGCGACATCGACGCCGAGGGCGTGCGCACCGTACAGCTCGCCGTGATCTCGCACTGCGAGCAGATGGGCGACCGCGTCGCCGTCCTGGACAGCCCGCCCGGACTCTCCGCCCAGCAGGTGCGCACCTGGCGCAACGACGAGGCGGGCTACGACTCCCGCTACGCCACCCTCTACTACCCGTGGGTGCGGGTCTTCGACCCGGCCGTGGGCCGCAACACCACCGTCCCGCCGAGCGGTCACGTCGCCGGTGTGTGGGCGCGCAGCGACGGCGAGCGCGGTGTGCACAAGGCGCCCGCCAACGAGGTCATCCGCGGCGCGGTCGACCTGGAGCTCCGGCTCAGCAAGGGCGAGCAGGACCTGCTGAACCCGATCGGCGTGAACTGCGTACGGGCCTTCCCCGGCCGCGGCATCCGGATCTGGGGTGCCCGCACCCTCTCCTCCGACCCGGCCTGGCGCTACCTGAACGTGCGCCGCCTGTTCAACTACCTGGAGGAGTCCATCCTCCTGGGCACCCAGTGGGTGGTCTTCGAGCCGAACGACGACCGGCTGTGGGCGAGCATCCGCCGCAACGTCACGGCGTTCCTCCAGGAGGAATGGCGCCGGGGCGCGCTGTTCGGCCGCACCGCCGAAGAGGCGTTCTACGTGAAGTGCGACCGCGACAACAACCCGCAGGAGTCCATCGACCAGGGCCGGGTCGTCTGCGAGATCGGCGTCTCGCCGGTCAAGCCGGCCGAGTTCGTGGTCTTCCGGCTGGCCCAGTTCTCCGACAGCACCAGCCTCATCGACGAGTGACCCGCCGGGTCCTCAAGGAAAGGTGACAGACAGTCATGGCAACGGGCGATGCTCTTTCCACCCACGTCTTCGGCGTGCAGCTCGGTGGCTACCTGGTCGAGTCGATCCAGGAGATCAGCGGACTGACCGTCGAGGAGGAGGTCGTCGAGGTCAAGCAGGTCAGCGACCAGGGCAAGCAGATCATCCGCAAGCAGCCCGGCGCGCGCCAGGCCGGTGAGATCACGATCACCCGGGGACTCGACCAGAGCAGCGAGTTCACCAAGTGGATCAAGGAGACGCTGAACAACGGCGCCGTCAACACCGCGCGGCAGAACCTGACCATCGAGATCAAGGACACCGAGGGCAACACGGTCCGCCGCATCCAGCTGATGCAGGGCTGGGCCTCCAAGTGGGAGGGCCCCTCGCTGAAGGCGGGCGAGTCGTCGCCGGCCACCGAGTCCGTCACGATCACGTTCGAGGAGATCGTCGTCGAATGAGGCGCCGTACGGTGACGGCGGGCAACCTGGACGAGATCCTCCAGGCCACGGCGCCCGCCTCGGCGTCGGAGCAGGCGGCGGCCACCCCGGCCGCCGCCCCGCCGCGCCGCGAGGACCACGGGCTGCGCACCGAGTTCGAGTTCGAACTCCCGCGCGGGTACGTCGACGACGAGGGCACGGTGCACCGGCACGGCTCGATGCGCCTGGCCACCGCCCGCGACGAACTGCGGCCCCAGATCGACCTGCGGGTCAAGGAGAACCCGGCGTACCTGAGCGTGGTGCTGCTGAGCCAGGTGATCACCCGGCTCGGCAACATCACCGATGTGCACGCCGGGATCGTGGAGCGGATGTACGCCACCGACGTGGCGTTCCTCCAGGACTTCTACCGCCGCGTCAACAGCGAGGGCCACACCCGAGCGGCGGTCACCTGCCCGCACTGCGAGGGCGGCTTCGAGGTCGACCTCTCGGGTGGGCGCCTGGGGGAATCGTGACGTACGCCCTTCCCCGGCTCCGGGAGGAGATCGCGTACATCGCCTACCACTTCCACTGGCAACGCGAGCAGATCCTCGACCTGACCCACGGCGAACGCCAGCAGTGGGTGGCCGAGATCGCCCGTATCAACACCCGCATGAACGAAGGCGGTTGAGCACATGGCATGGCGGGACAGGCTGCGCCGCCGGGCCGCCGGAGCGGACGGCTCCGGCGCCGGGCAGAGCGGCCGGTCCGGCTCCGGCGATTCGTCCGGATCTGTCCCGGGTGCGCCGGGTGACGGCGGGGGCACGTCCGGTGCCGGTGCCTCCGGCTCCTCCGTGCCCGGCGACTGGGACGGCGGCTGGCGCCGCACCGCCCCGCCGCCGCTCACCGTCGCCCGTGCCCCGCTCGGCGTGAGCGACGGCCTCACCTTCCGCGCGGGCCTGGCCTCCTGGCAGAACCCGGCCTTCGACAACGGCCTCGGCCACGCCCTGCTGCCGACCGCTCCGACCGGCGTGGTCAGCGGGGTCACCCGCCCGGCCGCTCCCCAGCCCACGCGCACCGGCGGGGGGCCGCTGCTGCTGCGGGCGGTGCGGCAAGAGGGGGCGGATGCGGGGGACTTGGGCGGCGGGGGACAGGCTACGGGTTCGGGTTCGTCCGGGTCGGGTTCTTCGTCTGGTTCTTCCGGTACGACGTCCCGCTCGGCGCCCTCCGGGGCCGGGCCCGTGGTTCAGCGTTCCGCCGACAACAGCGGTGCGGGGAAGGGACGTTCGGGCGACGCTCCGCGCACCCGTGGCATCACGTCCGCGGAATCTCCCGCCGTACTCTCCTCGCCGGCTCCCGCCGTCGTGACGCCTGCCGACACCGGCCGGTCGGCCCTCGCTCGGGAGATTCCGCTGGTGCGACGGGTCGCGGTGGTCCCGGGTGCGACGGCCGGCGTGCCCGGGTCGGACTCCGGGAGCGCGTCCCGGTCGCCGGGAGGTTCGGGGGGTCGTACGACTTCCGGACCGGCTGTCCAGCGCGCGGCGACGGAGTCACGGCCGTCCCCCGTGGCCGTTCAGCCCCGCCCGGTGGGCCCCCGGCTGACCGTCGCCCGGCGCCAGGCCGGACCCGCGCGCCGCGTCCCCGCCCTGCGCCCGGCCGCGCCCGACACCCGCCCAGCCCCTGACACGTCCGCTGCTCCCTCCGCACCGGCGGCCGGGACGACGGCGCCCGTACAGCGCGCCGCCACACGCACGGGTAGCCGCGCTCCTCTTGGCGCTCCGTTGAGTGAACTGCCGTCCACAGCAACGCCGTTGGCGGAGGGTCGGTCGGCCCCGCGCCCCGCGTCAGGCACCGGATCCGCGCCCGGTCCGGCGCTTCCCGTCGTGCAGCGCCAGACGGAAGGCGGCGGTACGTCGGACGGTGGCGTGCAGGGCACGGCTCAGGAAGGCTCCGCCCCGCGCCGGACGTCCGACGCGGGACGGTCCATGGCACGCGCGCGTGGTGGCCTGGGCGCCCCGCTGCCCGCGCTGCCGCCGAGCGCAGCCGTGCCGGGTTCCACCTCGTCCGGCGCGCACGCTTCCCGCGGCCCGGACGTCCAGCGCGCTCCGTCCCGCCGGGACGGCCGCGGTTCCGCGACCGCGCCGGGGCGCGACGGTACGTCCGCCCAGACCACGCCGCCCGCGTCCGGCCCGGACGTCCAGCGTGCTCCGTCTCGCCAGGACGGCCGCGGTTCCGCAGCCGGGTCGGGGCGCGACGGTACGTCCGCCGAGGCAGCACCGCCCGCGGGCGGGGAGAGCGGAACGGACGCGCCGCTGCTGGGGTCGGTCGACGTCCAGCGCCGCGTCACGACCCCCTCCGCCACGGGGGACACCACGTCACCCGGCCACCCCACGGCCCACGGCACCGGACCCGCGACGCCCCTGGTGACGCCGTCCCAGGCCACCGCGTCGGAAGGCGCGGCAACCCCGGCAACTCCCGCAGCCCCGGCCGGGAACGCCCCACGCCCCGGCGTGCAACAGCCCTCAACTCCCGGCGCCCCCGGCCCGGTTGTGGTGGCGCGCGCCCTCGCCGAAGGCACCCCGGGCGCCGACCGGCCCGCTGCCCCGGCGGCACCCGGCGGCCAGGGCGCCGCCGGGACCGGTTCCGCATCACCCTCCGTCCAGGCGGCCCCCCGCGGCCACGGCGCCACCGGGACCCTCGGCGCAGCCGACCCGCGCGCCCTCGCCGAAGGCACTCCGGGCGCCGACCGGCCCGCTGCCCCGGCGGCATCCCGCGGCCAGGGCGCCGCCGGGACCGGTTCCGCATCACCCTCCGTCCAGGCGGCACCCAGCACCCACGGTGCCCCGGGCCCGGTTGTGGTGGCGCGCGCTCTGGCCGAGGGCGCTTCGGATGCCCGTACGCCGGGCGCCGACCGGCCCGCTGCTCCGGCGGCGCCACGCGCCGGGACCCCAGGCGCGGCCGACTCACGTTCTCTCCCCGGGGCCGGTTCCGCGGCACCTTCCGTCCAGGCGGCATCCCGAACCCACGGCGCCCCGGGCCCGGTTGTGGTGGCCCGAGCCCTGGCCGAAGGCGTTTCGGATGCCCGTACCCCGGCCGCCGACCGGCCCACTGCCCCGGCGGCACACCGCACCCCCCGCACCCTCCAACTGCTGCCCGCGCGCCCGCTCACCCTGAGCACCCGGGCCCCGGAAGGTGCGGCACAGCCCACCGCCACCCGCCCCGGCAACCGTCCCGTGGTGCCGATGCGCTGGCCGGGCGACCAGGCCGCCCCCCAGAGCCAGGGCGGCACCGGGACCCCCGCACGCCCGACGCCGGGCCCGTCCTCGGTGACCCCGGCGACGCCTCACGTGCAGCGGGCCGCGACCCCGCACCCCGCCCCGCAGAACTCGGGCGCGGGAACGACCGGTTCGTCCGCCGCGGTCCGGCACGTCCCCGTCGTACAACTTGCGCCGTCCCACCGCGAGACGCACGGGGCGCCCGCCGCTGTCCCTGCGCGGTCCCTGCCGATCACCGCCCCGCAGACGCCCCCGCTCACGGACCGCCCGGCGGCCTCGTCGGCCCCGGCATCGGCGGGGAACGTACCCGTGGTCCGGCCCCGGACCTCCCCGCCCGGCGGCGCCGCACCCCCCGTCCAGCGCGCCTACAGCGCGGACGACTCCGCACTTCCGGGGAGTATGGACAAGGCGACTCCGACGCGGCCCCGGCAGCCGGCCTCCGCAGCCGGTGATCTCGCCGAACCGGCCAAACCCCAGGCGGGGAACGGCCGTTCCGCCTCCGCCAAGCGCACGGCCCAGCGTGCGGAGACACCGCAGGACCCCGGCATGGACCTGGACGAGCTGGCGCGTCGCCTGATCGACCCGGTGGCCCGGCTGCTGCGTACCGAGCTGCGGCGTGGACGGGAACGTACAGGCCGCCCCTACGACGGACGCCGCTGAGGCACAGAACGGATGACGGACGGATGACGGACAACATCTTCGCGACGAGCGTGTTCTTCAAGCTCGTGATCGGCGGCAACGACCTCGGCGCGTTCCACACCTGCTCCGGCATGGGCGCCGAGTTCGAGATCGAGACCTATGCCGAGGGCGGCAACAACGGCTTCACGCACAACCTGCCCGGGCGGGTGACCTGGTCGAACATCACGTTCACCCGGCCGGTCACCAAGGACACGGCGAAGATCGCCCGCTGGTTCGACGAGACGCTGAAGCGGGTGGAGCCCAAGGACGGCGAGATCGTGGCGCTGAAACCGGACCTCACCCGGATCATCAGCTGGCAGGTGTTCGGGATCGTGCCGGTGCGCTGGCAGGGCCCGTCCTTCGACCCCAGCAACTCGGAGGCGGCGGTGGAGACGCTGGAGATCGCCCACGAGGGGCTGAGCCCTTCCTGAGCCGCCCTCAAGAACCGCCCGCCGCCTTAGTGATCGTCCCGGAAAGGAAGTCCCGGCATGCCCAGAACGTCCCGCACCAGTCGGGCCAGGGCTCAGCTGACCCTGAAGGAGCCCCCTGCCTCGGTCGGCGCGAAGCCCGGCGGGACGCTCGCGCGGCTCAACCTCCAGTTCAACCCCTCCACCCTGGAGCTGAGCAAGACCACCGAGTGGCGGCGCACCCCGTCCCGTATGGCGGCGGAGTCGGCGCTGCCCGAGTTCGTCGGCAGCGGCCCGCGCACGCTGAGCCTCGAGGTGTTCCTGGACGCCACCGCCAAGCACGACAACTCGGTGGAGCAGGCGGTCGAGAAGCTGATGAAGGCCTGCGTGCCGACCAAGGCCAGCCTGGGCCGCAGGAAGCCGGCCAGCCCGTGGGTGCGGTTCGAGTGGGGCACGGCGCGGACGACGTCGTTCGACGGGGTGCTCACCAGCCTGTCCGTGTCGTACACGCTGTTCGACGTGGACGGCAAGCCGCTACGGGCCACCTGCCAGCTGTCGATCGAGGAGGCGAGCGTCGGCCCGGCGGGCCAGAACCCCACGTCCGGCGCGCGCACCGCCCGCTCCACGCACACCGTCGTGGCGGGCGACAGCCTGGCGCTGCTGGCCTGGCAGGAGTACGGCGACGCGACGGCCTGGCGGGCCATCGCGGAGGCGAACGACATCGACGACCCGATGACGCTCATGCCCGGCACCGAACTCGTGGTGCCGGCACTGAGCGACGCGGGCGCTGAGGAGGAACAGTGACAGGCGGGGCACGGGACGGCAGGTCCTTCGCGGCGGATCCCATCGTGGAGGCGCCGAGTGAACTTCCGCCGGTCTGGGCCGCCCAGCTGGTGAGCTGTGTGGTCGACGAGAACGTGGGCCTGCCGGACGCGGCGGTGCTCACCTTCCGCGACCCCGACCACGAGTTCCTCAAGAAGACCGGCATCACCATCGGCACGCCGCTCAAGGTCTCCGTGATGACCGTGACCGGGCAGGCCAAGGAGCGGCTGTTCAACGGCGAGGTGACCGCGCTGGAGGTGGACCGGGACCGCACGGGCTCGTTCACGGTGGTGCGCGCCTATTCGAAGGCGCACCGGCTGCAGCGGGGCCGGAAGGTGGTGGCGTACCGGAACATGACCGCGTCGGCCATCGTCCGCAAGGTGGCCGCCGGGGCCGGGCTGGCCGTCGGCACCGTGCAGGCCGCGCCGGTCACCTATACGCAGCTCTCCCAGGCGAACGTGTCCGACTGGGACTTCCTGCAGTTCCTGGCCGCCGAGAGCGGCGCGCAGGTGAGCGTCGACGACAAGGGGCTGCTGCAGTTCACCAAGCCGAAGAAGGCGTCCGGCGCGCCCGCGCCGTCGACCTCGGCCGCCAAGAACCCGATGGTGCTGGAGTACGGCCGCAACCTGCTGGCGCTACGGGCCTCCCTGTCGGCCGCCGACGGCGCGCAGCAGGTGGAGGTGCGCGGCTGGAACGTCACCACGAAGAAGCCGCTGGTGGCCCCCGCGCCGTCGGTGAACAGTGACACGGTGGTGCCGGGCCTGAGCCCGGCGCTCGCCGCCCGGTTCGGCAAGTCGTCGAAGCTGACCGTCACCGACACCCCGTACCGGACCCAGGCCGAAGTGAAGGCGGTCGCGGACGCGGTGGCCGACCAGGTCAGTGCGGGCTTCGGGGAGTTGGAGGCGGTGGTCGAGGGCAACCCCCTCCTGCGGGCGGGCAAGCCTGTGACGCTCGGCAACGTGGGACAGTACTTCTCCGGCAAGTACACGGCGACCGCGGTGCAGCACATCCTCGAACCGGACGGCGGATACCGGACGACGGTGTGGGTCAGCGCCAGCCCCGACCGCTCCCTCACCGGCCTGGTGACCGGCGCCAACGCACCGGCCCGTGGGCCGCGCATGCCGGGCCTGGCGATCGGCGTGGTGACGGACGTCCGCGAGCCGGGCGGCGGCCTCCTCGGCGGGAACGGCGGGGTGAAGCTGAAGTTCCCCTGGCTGGACGACACGTACACCACCGACTGGGTGCGCACCGTGCAGTGGGGCGGCAAGGGCGGCGGAGGCGTCTTCAGTCCCGAGGTCAACGACGAGGTCCTGGTCGGCTTCGAACAGGGCCTGCTGGACAGCCCGTACGTCATCGGCGGGCTCTACAACGGCGTCGACAAGCCCTCGCCCCACAAGGACCCGCTGATCGACAAGACCACCGGCAAGGTCAACCGCCGCTCCATCGTGTCGCGTTCGGGGCACCGGCTGGAGCTGCTGGACGCGCGGGCGCCGGGCCAGTCCGGGCTCAGGCTCGCCTCCGCCGACGAGCGCCTCGAGATCAAGGTCGACCAGCGGAAGGGATCGATCGAGCTGACGGTGTACGCCGCCAAGGGCACCAGACCGCTCAGCTCCGTCCTGCTCGACAAGAAGGGCATCACCCTCGACGCGGGGCGGGGCAACGTGAGCGTGTCCGGCCGGAACGTGGACATCCAGGGCCGGGTCGGGGTGACGATCGGCGGCCGCAAGGTGGACGTCAACGGCACGAGCGTGAACGTCACCGGACGCACGGGGGTCACCGTCGACGGCGGTCTGCTCGGCGTCCTCAAGGCCAAGCTCATCCGGATCAACTGACTCCCGACCTTCACCTTCCCAAGGAGGACCGCATGCCACCCGCAGCCCGTACCGGTGACCCCACCAACCACGGCGGGGCGCTCGCCCTGCCGACCGGCCCCGCTGCCCAGGCGGTGCTGCGCGTGCTGATCGGCGGCAAACCCGCCGCCGTCGCCACCAGCCCCGTCGGCGGCGTGGGCAGCCTGGTCACCTGCCCGATACCACCGCACGCCGCCCTGGGCCCGGCCAACCTGATCAAGCCCGACCCGAGCGCCCTCGCCAAGGGCCAGGTCCTCATCGGCGGCCTCCCGGCCGCCCGCATGCGCGACCAGACCACCTGCGGCGCAATGATCATGATGGGCGCCCCGAACGTCCTGATCGGGGGCGTGTGATGAGCGCCGCTCCGGCCGTCCCGACCGGAGGTGTGCGATGTGCGAGCGGTCCATTCGGCGTGGCTGTCTGGTCCGGCTGCGGGGCGGGCACTGCGCGTGCGGCGGCGCGATCCTGCCCGGCGCCCCACCCGTCCCGACCGGAGGTGTGCGATGAGTGAGCGGTTCATCGGCCGGGGCTGGGCGTTCCCGTTGCGGGTCGGGGCGACCGGGGGGATCGGGATGGTCGAGCGGGAGCGGGAGATCGAGGAGGCGATCCGGCTGGTGCTCGGCACCGCGCCGGGTGAGCGCCCCATGCGCCCCGAGTTCGGCTGCGGCATCCACGACTACGTCTTCGCCCCGGGCGACGGCGCCACCGCCGGACGTATCGCGCAGCAGGTGCGCGAGGCCCTGGAGCGGTGGGAGCCGCGCATCGCCGTGGAGGACGTGATCGTCGCCTTCGACGCCGTCGAGGACGGCACCCTCTACATCGACGTGCACTACACCCTGCGCTCCACCAACGACCGGCGCAACCTGGTCTTTCCCTTCTACACGATCCCCTCCGAGGAGGGGGCCGAGGAATTGGTCGCGGACTGATGGCCCTGCCCTCCCCCAACCT
The DNA here is from genome assembly GCF_017948455.1 of Streptomyces sp. GESEQ-4. Lineage (GTDB taxonomy): Bacteria > Actinomycetota > Actinomycetes > Streptomycetales > Streptomycetaceae > Streptomyces. The sequence goes on along the minus strand of NZ_JAFFSU010000005.1, from coordinate 3,313 downwards.
GGACGACCGACGGTTCCAGCAACTCGTCGACGAGGCGAAGCGGTATGTGCAGCAGCGCACGCCGGAGTGGACCGACCACAACGTCTCCGACCCGGGCGTCACCCTCATCGAGACGTTCGCCTACATGGTGGACCAGCTGCTGTACCGGCTGAACCGTGTCCCGGACAAGAACTACACCGCGTTCCTGGACCTGTTGGGCATCAGCCTGTTCCCGCCCGCCGCCGCCTCGGCCGACGTCGACTTCTGGCTGTCGGCACCGCAGCCCGACACCGTCGCGCTGCCCGCCGGCACCGAGGTGACCACCGCCGGCGGCGAGAGCGACGAGCCCGTCGTGTTCGCGACCACGGACGAACTGCGCATCGTGCCCAGCGAGTTGACCCGCCTGGTGACCGCGCCCAGGACCGGTGAGCAGACCGACATGACCGGCACGCTCGCCGAGGGCCACGACATCCCCTGCTTCCAGGCCGCACCGGAGCCGGGCGACGCGCTGCTGTTCGGCCTGCCGACGGCGGTGCCGCGCTGCATCGTCGCGGTGCGCCTGGACAGCCGCGTGGAGGGCGTCGGCGTGGACCCGCGCCAGCCCCCGCTGGTGTGGGAGGCGTGGGACGGCAGCGGCTGGCAGCTGTGCGAGACCAGCACGGACACCACCGGCGGTCTGAACCGGCCCGGCGAGGTCATCGTGCACGTACCGGCCGGGCACACCGCGTCGGTGATCGGCGGCACCCGGGCCGGCTGGCTGCGCTGCCGCGTCACCGAGGCGGAGCCGGGCCAGCCGTTCTACTCGGAGTCCCCGACGGTGCGCGAGGCGGAGGTGTTCACCGTCGGCGGCACCATGTCCGTCGAGCACGCCGAGACCGTGATCGACGTACCCCTCGGCACCTCGGAGGGCGTCGCCGGCCAGACGTTCCGGCTCGGCCGCCCGCCGGTCCTCCTCGACGGCGAGCCCTCGGTGGTGGAGGTGTCCTCGGCCGACGGCTGGCAACGCTGGGACGTGGTCGACCACTTCGGCCGCTCAGGACCCGCCGACCGGCACGTCCGCGTGGACGCCACCAACGGCGAGTTCGCCTTCCCGCCGGTGCTGCGCGAACCGGACGGCACGCTGCGCCAGTGCGGCGCCGTACCGCCCAAGGGCGCCCACATACGCGTCGCCCGCTACCGCACCGGCGGCGGCCCCGCGGGCAACGTCGCTCGCGGCGCGATCTCCGTGCTGCTGAGTTCCGTTCCGTACATCGCCCAGGTCACCAACCGGGAGGCGGCACGCGGCGGCGTCGCGGGCGAGACGGTGGAGAACGCCAAGCTGCGGGCGCCGGAGGTGCTGCGCATGCAGGAGCGCGCGGTGACCGCCGAGGACTACGAGATCATCAGCCGCCAGGCCGCGCCCTCGGTACGCCGGGTCCGCTGTGTGCCCGCGGCGGAGGAACCGGGCGCGGTACGGGTCCTCGTCGTCCCGGACGCCGTGGCCGACGAGGGCGACGACCGCCTCCGCTTCGAGCAACTGATCCCCTCCGACCAGGTCTTGGAGGCCATCACCGCGAGCCTCGACGAACGCCGCCTCATCGGCACCCGCCTCGTCGTCGAGCCGCCGGTGTACCAGGGCGTCACCGTGGTCGCCCGGCTCGCGACGGCCGCCGCGGACACCGATCGCGTCCGTGACGCCGCCCTCGACGCCCTGTTCCGCCACCTCAACCCGCTGAGCGGCGGCCCGGACGGCACCGGCTGGCCCTTCGGCCGGCCCGTCCAGTACGGCGAGATCTTCGGCATCCTCCAACGCGCCACCGGCAACGCCCTCGTCGAGGAGATCCTCCTGTTCCCCGCCGACCCCATCACCGGCCGCCGCGGCGCCCCGGCGGACCGCATCGACGTGGCCGCGGGCGCGCTCGTCTTCTCCTACCAGCACCAGGTGGTCGTGACGGCGATGGACGGGGAGGGGCGGGGATGAGCGGGGTCGTCGTGGCGGATACCGCCGTAGCGCCGGAGGTACGGGGATGAGCCGCCGCGCCGCCGTACCCGGACTGCCGAGCCGCTTCCCCATCGGTGAGCAACTGCCCGCGCTGTACGCCGACGACGACTTCGCGCAGCGTTTCACCGCCGGCCTCGACACCGTCCTCGCCCCGGTGTTCGCGACCCTCGACAACCTCACCTCCTACCTCGACCCCCGGGTCACCCCCGTCGACTTCCTGGCCTGGCTGGCGTCGTGGGTGGGCGCCGCCGACGACCCCCAGTGGCCCGTGGAGCTGCGCCGCGAGGCGGTCGTCCGCGCGGTGGAGCTGCACCGGTGGCGCGGCACCCGACGCGGTCTGGCCGAGGCCCTGCAGCTCGCGCTCGGCGTGCACAGCGACGTGACCGGCGACGGCGGTTCCTGGTGGTCGAACTCCGCCGGCACCGAACTGCCGCCCCCGCCCGCCGCCGAGGTCCTGGTCCGGGTCTGGCCGGGCCGCGAGGCGCGGGTGGATCCGGCCAGGGTCCGCGAGATCGTCCGGGCCATGTGCCCGGTGCACACGGCATTCCGGGTGGAGGTCCTCCCCGGCCCGCCCGCCGACGAAGGGAGGTGACGCCATGCGCGCATGTCCCGCGTGCGGGGCGTCCAACGGCTCGACGGACGACTTCTGCGGCAACTGCGGCACGTACTTGGGCTGGTCGCAACCGCCCGCTACGACCCCGAGCACGCCCTCACCCTCACCGACGCCACCGGAGCCGACCGCACCCCCGGAGCCCTCGGCACCCGCGCCCGCGGCAACCCCGGAGCCTCCGGCGGACGGGCCCGAGTCCGCCGCACCTCCCCGCCCCTCGTCGTTCCGCGCCCGGATGACCGGCCGCGGCCGCGGCGAGCCGAGGAGGCAGAGCACGACGCGGCCCGCCGCCACCGGCTCCGGCGCCGCCCCGGCCCCCGCCCCTTCTGCCGACCCCGGCTCCGACGCCGACACGCCTCCCGCCGCCGACCCCGGCCGGGACGAGCCCGCCAACTCCCCAGCCCAGTCAGGGCCGGACGAGGCCCGCACCGGTTCCGCCGCCCCGGCACCTGGCTCGCCCACGAGCGGGACGACCGCTGCCCCCAGCGCCGAGCCACCGGCAGAACCGACCGACAGCCCCACCGCCGAACCGACCGGCGCCGACGAGCACCGCCGCCCCGACGACGCTCCCCCCCCCCCCCCCTCCCCCCCCCCCCCCCCCCCCACCGCCCCCCCCCCCCCCCCCCCCCCCCCCCCCCCCCCCCCCCCCCCCCCCCCCCCCCCCCCCCCCCCCCCCCCCCCCCCCCCCCCCCCGCCCGGCGGCCGCCCCCCCCCCCCCCACCCCCCCCCCCCCCCCCCCCCCG
>NZ_JAFFSU010000049.1 GCF_017948455.1 Streptomyces sp. GESEQ-4 | reverse complement strand
CGGGGCCGCACGCGCGCGCCCCACGCCCGCCCCCCGGCCGCGCCGCGGCGGCCGGCGGGGGCCGGGGGGAGGAGGGGGGGGGGCGCCGCGCGCGTGCGCGCGCCCCCGCCCCTTCTTCTTTTTGCCCGCCGCTGCCTTCTCCAGTCACAAGCCGCCCGGGATCCAGCCCTGAGCCACCTCGCGTCGTCAGCTGGTCTCGTTCGCTCCGGGAATCTCTGGACGTCTCTGGGGGAACGGCTGGACGATCGCTCCATGGTCAGTCTAGGCAGAGTGCATTGTCAATATTGTCGATCACGTTACCAATTCATGTGACGGGTTTTGACAAGGGGACTCGCCGGACCTGAAGGCATCCACGCACCAGGGATGCATCCATAGCGGACGGAGTTATGAGCAGTGTCAGTACAGACGATCTTTGCCCCCATGCAACTGTCCAAGCTTGACGATGAATCGATCGCGCAGTTCGAGCGCGATGGTTTCCTCGTATTGCCAAGGTTTCTGCCCCGCGACCTCGTGGCCGACGTGGCAGCGGAAGTGGACCGCTGGGTCGACACCGGCCTGCGTGTCCAGGCCATCGCGGCCGCGGTGGACCCCGACACCCACAAGGTCCCGGACATCCTGGAACCCGACCTGCCCGCGCATGGTGAACTCATCGCCCACAAGCCGCTGTTAGAGATCCTCGAGCAGTTGATGGGATCGCGGTTCGTCTTCCACCACATGCACAGCGACCGCCACGAGCCCAACCGGCCGGGCAAGGCGTGGCACCACGACTACGAGCAGCGCGTCCAGTCGAACCGCAGCCACCCCATGATCCACGCGCTGCACTACCTGGACGGCATAGACCCGGACATGGCCGGGCTCGCGGTGCTTCCGGGTTCGCATCTGGAGGTGGCCGAGAAGACCGCGCGCGCCCACCTGGGCACCGATGTGCTGCCCGGCGAGGTGTTCATCGAGGACCTGCCGCCCGGCTCGACCGTGCTGCTGCACTCCGCCCTGTTCCACGCCCGGCGGGCCAAGCCGCAGTGCCCGGGCCGTCCGCGCTACTTCGTCGACGCCTCCTACTGCCAGGTCGGGACGTTGTGGCCGCCGGTGAAGCCGTACTGGCGGGAGATGTTGAACAGGGCGCGGCACAACGGACTCGCGGACTCGGACCGGCCGGACCTGTTCGACGAGATCCACTTCAGCGATTACATCAAGCCCGAGCAGAGGTGATCACATGCTGTACGCGGGAATCTCATGGCACGTGGGTGGATACCGACTGGCGGTGATCGGCCCGGACGGTCGGCGGGTCCCGGTGCCGGGCGACTACGCACCGGACCACGTGGACGAACTGATCACGCAGCTGCGGAAACTGGGCGACGGCCTCAATGTCGTCATGGAGAGCACCAACGGCACGTTGGACGGCCGAATGATGGCCGCCGGCCTGCGGGTACACCGCGCCGACCCGTGGCTGCTGCCCGACCGGCCGCTGTTCGGCTCGGTCCCGGCGGAGGAACTGGCCCGGGTGGGCGAGCGCGTCCGGGGCGGCCTGCCGCGTCTGGAGCCCCACCGGGGCACCCAGACCGGCCGCGAGAGCGACCTCAATGCCTGGATCACACAGTCGGCCGCGGCCGATCTCGAGCACACCGCGGCCAACCGCTTCTTCCCCCACGGCGGCCGTGACCGCCGCCAGGTCGCGCTCACCTTCGACGACGGTCCGCTGCCGCCGTACACGGGCCAGATCCTCGACATCCTGGAGCGCTACGGCATCCCCGCGACGTTCTTCTGCGTCGGGATCAACGCGGGCACATTCGTCGAAGAGCTGACGCGCATGCAGGAGCAAGGGCATGCCATCGGCAACCACAGCTGGTCGCACCCCTTCCTCCCCGAGCTGTCGCGGCCCCAGCTGGCCGAGCAGCTCCAGCGCACCGACGAGGCGATCGCCGAGGCCAGCGGGTATGTGCAACCTCGGCTGTTCAGGCCGCCGTACGGGGCGCGCACACCGGAAGTGCTGGGCTGGCTCGCCGAGTTGGGAACTGCCACGGTGCTGTGGGACGTGGCACCGGACGACTGGGCGCTTCGGCAGGCGGACGCCATCGCGCGCGACGTACTGGCCGAGGTCAGGCCGGGCTCCGTCATCCTGCTGCACGACGGCGGCGGCGACCGGTCGCTCACCGTCGCGTCGCTGCCGCCGATGATCGAGGGTCTGCTGGACCGCGGCTACGAGTTCGTCCGGGTCGACGACATGATCGGGCGCACCACGGCCGACGACCTCCTCAAGCACACTGCGCCGGCCTTGTAGGGTCCGGATGAAGAACTGGGGAGGCAACATCGACATCGGGCCGGCCCGGGTGTCGCGGCCCGAGTCCCTCGAGGAACTCCGCCGGATCGTCGCGGCAAGCGAACACGTCCGCGTGCTCGGCGCCCGCCACTCCTTCACCGGGATTCTGACGACAGCGGGCGGCTACGTTCAGCTCGACGGGCTGCCGAAAGCCGTCGACATCGACACCGCGGCAGGTACCGCGACGGTCACCGCCGGGATGCGGTACGCCGACGTGGCCACCGCACTGCACCGGGCGGGCTATGCGCTGGCGAACCTGGCGTCGCTCCCCGACATCACGGTCGCCGGGGCGTGCGCCACCGCAACCCATGGATCGGGCGACACCCAGCAGGGTCTCGCGGGCGCGGTGACCGGGATGCAGCTGGTGGACCCGCAGGGCGACGTGGTCGACCTGCGCCGCGACGTGGACCTCGACACCTTCGCCGGGTCGGTGGTCTCTCTCGGGGCCCTGGGGGTCGCCGTCCGGATGACCCTGGCGATCGAGCCGACGTTCGACGTGGCCCAGTCGGTACAGGTGGCGGCCCCGCTCGACGAGGTGCGGGACCGGTTCGACGAGGTGTACGGCGCCGCCTACAGCGTCAGTGTGTTCACCAAGTGGGCCGACGACGCGAACATCTGGTTGAAGCGGCGCACCGACCGGCCCGTGGTCGACCTGGAACTCGGTACCCGGGCCCTCAGCCGCCTGAATCCGGTACCCGGGTCCGACCCGGCCGTGTGCTCACCGCAGTTGGGCGTGCCGGGTCCCTGGCACGAGCGGCTGCCACACGTCCGGGCCGGCGCCATCGCGCCTGTCGGCGACGAGCTGCAGTCCGAGTACTTCCTGCCGCGCGCCGCCGCCCCGGCAGCGTTCACCGCGCTGCGCGAGATCGGCGAGCTCCTGGGACCCGTCCTGCACATCGGCGAGGTCCGCACCGTCCGCGGGGACGACCTGTGGCTGAGCCCCGCGTACGAACGGGACTCGGTGGCGTTTCACTTCACCTGGAAGAAGGGCACCCCTCACCTGATGCCGGTGATCGCGGCCGTGGAGGAACGCCTGGTGCCGCTCGGAGCGCGTCCGCACTGGGCCAAGCTGACGACCCTGGCCGGGGCCGAAATCCGTTCCGGCTACCGCCGGGCCGCCGACTTCCAGGAGCTTCGGGAGAAGTTCGACCCCCAGGGCAAGTTCGGCAACGACTTCGTCGACGAGTTGTTCTCGACCGGGTCCCTGTGACATCCGTAAGGCAATCAGCTGCGGCCCGCCCCGATCCCGACCCCTTTCTCCTTCGCATCAGGGAGGTGTGCACGTGGAACAGCGACTTGTGACCAGGACCGGACGGAAGATCTCCGTAGTCGGCATCGGTACATGGCAGTTGGGCGACGGATGGAGCCATGTGGAGGAGCGCGACAGCCTCGCCATCCTCGAAGCGGCCGTCGAATCCGGCGTCGACTTCATCGATACCGCCGACGTCTACGGAGACGGCCGCAGCGAACGGCTCATCGGGCGGTTCCTCCGGGAGGTGCGCACGGCACCCGGCAGACACCTCACGGTCGCGACCAAGCTCGGCCGCCGAGGCCCGCAGGAACTCGCCGCGTTCACCCTCGACAACTTCCGTGAGTGGACCGACAGATCACGGGCCAACCTGGGGGTGGACACCCTCGACCTGGTGCAGCTGCACACCCCGCCGGACGCGGTGTTCGAGTCGGACGCTGTCTATGACGCACTGGACGTGCTCGTCGACGAGGGCCGGATCGCCGCCTACGGCGTCAGCGTGGAGACCTGCGCCCAGGCCATGACCGCCCTCGCCCGACCGAACGTCGCGTCGGTGCAGATCATCCTGAACGTGTTCCGGCGCAAGCCGCTGGAGCAGGTACTGCCCGCCGCGCAGGCCGCGGGTGTGGCGGTCATCGCCCGGGTCCCGCTGGCCTCCGGCCTGCTGTCCGCGAAGTTCCGGCGGGACACGGTCTTCGCCGAGAGCGACCACCGCAACTACAACCGGCACGGCGAGAAGTTCGACGTCGGTGAGACCTTCTCCGGCGTCGACTACGCAACCGGCGTACGGGCCGCCGCCGAGTTCGCCGGCTTGGTGCCCGAGGGCTTCACCCCGGCGCAGTTCGCCCTGCGCTGGGTCACCCAGCACAGCGGCGTCACCACGGTGATCCCAGGGGCCAGCTCGGTCGCCCACGCACGGGCCAACGCGGCGGTCGGGTCCATGCCACCGCTGACCGACCAGACGCTCGACGCACTGCGTGAGCTGTACGAGCGCCGGATCCGCGCCCGAGTGCACCACCTCTGGTGACCGTTGACCGAGGTGACCTATGACCCGGCACACCCTTCCCCACCCAGCTCCAGGAGCCGCAGGATGAAGATCGCCGGAGAGACGGTTCTCCTCACCGGTGCGACCGGAGGCATCGGCCGGGCGCTCGCTGAACGCCTGACCCGGGCGGGCGCCGACCTGATCGTGACCGGACGCGACGCCAACGCGCTGCGCGAGGTCGCTGTCGGGGTCGGTGCCCGGTGGGTGCCGGCCGACCTCGCCGATCCGGACGGCGCGGCCGGCCTCGCCGAGCGCTGCGCCGGCACCAGCATCCTGGTGGCGAACGCGGCACTGCCCGCCAGCGGTGACCTGCTCGAGTACACACCCGAGCAGATCGACCGGGCCCTGGAGGTGAATCTCCGCTCGGCCGTCGTGCTCGCGCGGCTGCTCGCCCCGGCGATGGTGGACGCGGGCCGGGGGCACCTCGCATTCGTCGGATCGATGTCGGGGAAGGCCGCCACCCCGTTCTCGTCGTTGTACACCGCGACGAAGTCCGGGCTGCGCGGTTTCGCCCACGCCCTCCGCCTCGACCTGCGCGAGGCGGGCGTCGGTGTCTCCCTCGTCCAGCCCGGCTTCGTCAGCGATGCGGGCATGTTCGCCAAGACCGGGGCGCCTTTGCCACGCGGTGCCCGCGCGGTCACTCCGCACGACGTGGCGGCGGCGGTTCTGAGGGCCGTCACCGACAATCGGGGCGAGGTCAACATCGCTCCGGTCAAGCTGCGGCTGCTGTGCGCTTTGGCGGTTCAGTACCCCGCCGCGGCAGCCTGGATCCAACGCCGCGGTACGCCGGACGACACCGGCCGGCGGATCGTCGAAGCCCAGCGCGCCTCTCGCTGAGGAGCCAGTACGCGCTACGCAGGCCGTCACCTTCTCGGCCGTGAACGGCCGAGCTTGTGTACTCGGTCGTTCACACCTTGTCGCGCTCCCGACTGCCCCCTACGACGGGACGGTCACGGGTCGCATCTCCCCACCATCCGGCCTGTTCAGGCTGGTGCGGGGACGGGTGCGGTGACGAACACCCACGCCGAGCGTGCGCGGTTGCGCACGTTGACCCCGGCGACGTGGTCGGCAGGCCCAGCGAGGCCGCACCGACGACAGGAGAAACGGTCCCGGTCGGGCCGGTTGGCCCGCTCGGTGTGCCCGCAGCGCGGGCAGCGCTGCGAGGTATGGGCCGCATCCACTTCCATAAACGGCACCCCGGCCCGGCGGGCCTTGTAGGCCAGGTGCTGTCCGAGCTGGTGGAACGGCCAGGAAGACAAGGTGCCCCGCTGGTCGCGGCGAAGCCGTGCCCGGTCCCGGATCCCGTCGAGCTCCTCGACGGCGATCCCGCGACCGGTGCGTTGCGCGACGGACACAATCTCCTTGCTGATCCGGTGGTTCACATGGGTGGCATGGCGCTGCTCCTTCTTCGCCCGGCGGGCCAGGCGGCGGGTGGCCGAACGGCTCCGTTTTGCTTGGAGTTCGGCGCGTTTACGGGCCTGCCAGCGCCGGTAGCGGTTCAGCCGACGGCCCTGGTAGTCGGTGCCGTCGCTGGTGGTGGTGAGGTTGACGATGCCGCGGTCCACACCGATCCAGTCGGCCGGCTCGTACACGTCGGGATCGGGAAGGTCGCAGGTCGCGATCAAAAACCACTTCCCGCCCCGCTGGACCAGATCGGACTCGCCCTTGCGGTGCTCGGCCAGCGTCTTGAGCTGGTCCGGCGAGCCGGTGTAGCGGATGCCGCGCATCCGCCCGTCCACCGTCCAGATCGACACCGTCCGTGCGTCCGTCTGCCAGGACAGGCACCGGTCGTCGAACGGCTGCGCAGCATCGGGCCGGAAGGCGACCGGTGAGCCGATGGCCTTGCGGTACCGCTTCGACTCGGGTCCGCCCAGCCGCCCGGCTTGCAGGCTCGCTGCGAGCGCGCCGTAGGCGTCCACGACCTTCTTCACCACCCGCACCGCGGGCTGCGCCGACAACGCGAACGTGGCCTTGATGTCCGCGTAGACCAGTTTCTGCAGCCCGTTGCGGTCCTTCACACCCGTCTCGAAGGCGGTCCGGGAGACGTGGTCGGCGGCCCGGTTGCAGGCACGCAAGGTCGCCCCCAGCGCCGCCGCCTGCTCCGGCAACGGCAACAGCTTCACCTGCACCACCAGCTTCACAGCCCCAAACCTAGGCAGCACCTCGCACACCCGGGCGAACTTCGCACTCATTCACCCACCCCCGCGACCATCCAGCACGCGCGTGCGAATTCGCCGCTCCGCTGGACAGCCGTGCGGGCACTCCGCGCCCGGCCATCGGACGCGGTGACGCCCCGCGTCACCGGTTCGAGATGCGATTCCTCCCCGGCGTGAACGCCGGGGTATCCTCGCAAGAATCAGGTGAACGGCCCCGCGCGGCATGCGTGCAGCGTAGGGCGACCGCCGAAGCTGCGGCACGTCGTTGCTGATGAAGCCGATGGCCAACGCCTTGCCCGCGAGGCGACCGCGCAGCACTGCGCTGTCCGCTCGAACCGCTGGGTGGCCGGGGCCGGTTCCCTGTCTCGTTCGAACTTTGCGGGCCGGCGTCTCACGCGACAGGCACGGCGAGTGCCGCGTCGAGCAGGCGGTTCGCACCGTAGCGGAGCACGTCGGTGGTCGGCAGCCCGGTCTCCTGCTCGATGCGGTCGATCGCGGTGCGTGCCTCGTCGTCGCAGAGACGGTGGCTCATCACGGAGATGCCGACCACCCGGCAGCCGTCCTCGGGCCAAACCCACTGCGCCGCCTGGTGGTTGATCTCGATGGCACGCTCCAGCGAAGGAAGCGGGTGCTGCGGCAGCAGGCCCACCGACGTGCGTCCCAGCTCATGGCAGAGGATCAGCGCGTCGGGCCTGGCCCCGTGGAGCAGCCCGAGAGTCACGGCGGAGTAGCGGGGATGATTCACGGCGCCCTGGCCTTCGACGAGGACCAGGTCGTGCTCCTGCGCGGTGTGGAAGACATGGTGCTCCACCACGCTGTTCACGAAATCGGCCATGACTGTGTCGACGGCCACTCCGCCCCCGGAAATCATCATGCCCACCTGACCCGTGGCCACGAAGCCGGGCGCGAGGCCGCGCGCAGTGGCCTCGCCTGCGAGCTCCAGCATGGTCGTCATCTTGCCGCTGGAGCAGTCGGTGCCGACGGCGAGCACGGTCCTGGTGCCGGAGCGGTGCGGACGGTAGTTGACGACGGGGCGGCCCTCGGCGGTGAAGTCGGTGAAGTACAGCTCCTGGGGCGGCCGGCGCACATCCCAGATGTGTGCACCGGTACCTGCCGCGGCGGCCACGGCTTCCTTGTCCTGGGCCAGTTGGTAGTGCAGGCCGCTGATGACGTCGAGCCCCCTGCCCAGCGCGGCGAGCACCTGCCGGTGCCAGAACGGGTCGATGGCCGATCCCACCGGCTCGTCCGCCAGCAGGAGCGCGTCGGGCTCGTGACGCATCGCCGCCTCGAGATCGGCGACCACGGGTATGGGGTGCGGCGCGTCGACTCCCAGTACCTGTGCGGCATCCTGTCCGGCGTAACTGCTCTCGATGACGGTGACTACGTCTTGACTGCGGTAACGCAGCATCCCGGTCAGGGTCTTGGACGGCCGTGCGCCCCACTCGCCCTCGACCAGCACTGCGATGCGCTTGTGATGTTTCATCGGGATTCCTCCGTGGATACCCCCGCCTTCAGGCGGGGGAGGAAACGGACTCCTGCGGAGCAGGGCAGGGAAAGCCGATTCGCCTTCTGGGCGGATCGGCGTCCACCATCAACTATCCGCAGGAGTTCACGAGTTGAGATGCTAGTTTGTGAGCCATGGCCACTGGCGTGAAGCGGGCCTTCAAGTACCGCTTCTATCCGACTGATGCGCAGGCAGCCGAGCTGTCGCGTACTTTCGGGTGCGTGCGCAAGGTCTACAACATGGCGCTCGCCGCCCGTACCGAGGCCTGGGCCAGGCAGGAACGGGTCAACTACAACCAGACCTCGGCCCTGCTGACGGCGTGGAAGAAGACCGAGGAACTGGCCTACCTCAACGAGGTCTCCTCGGTCCCGCTGCAGCAGGCACTGCGGCACCTGCAGAGCGCCTTCGCGAACTTCTTCGCCCAACGCGCCAAGTACCCGCGCTTCAAGGCGAAGAAGACCTCCCGGGCGAGCGCGGAATACACCTCCTCCGCTTTCCGGTTCCGCGACGGCCGGCTGACACTGGCGAAGATGGCCGCCCCACTGGACATCGTCTGGTCGCGTCCCCTGCCCGACAACGCCACGCCGACCACGGTGACCGTCAGCCGGGACAGCGCGGGACGCTGGTACGTCTCGCTGCTGTGCGAGGACCGGTACGTGAAGCCGCTCACGGCAGTCGACAGGGCAGTGGGTATCGACGTCGGGCTCAACCACCTGCTCACGCTGTCGACCGGAGAGAAGATCACCAACCCGCGGCACGAACGCCGCGACCGCGAGCGCCTGGCCAAGGCCCAGCGGGAGCTGTCCCGCAAGGCCAAGGGCGAGGGCGCCAACCGGCGCAAGGCCCGCCGGGAGGTCGCCAAGATCCACGCCCGGATCGCCGACCGCAGGCGGGATGTGCTGCACAAACTGACCACTCGACTCGTGCGTGAAAACCAAACGCTCGTGATCGAGGACCTGACCGTACGCAACATGGTCAAGAACCGGAGCCTGGCCCGCGCCATCAGCGATGCCGCGTGGTCCCAGTTCCGGAGCATGCTGGAGTACAAGGCCGACTGGTACGGGCGGCAAGTGGTCGCGGTGGACCGCTTCTTTCCCTCCTCCAAGCTGTGCTCGACCTGCGGCAGCCTCGCTGAGGCGATGCCGCTGCATGTCCGTACCTGGACGTGCGGCAGTTGCGGCACGGCCCATGACCGGGACGTGAACGCGGCGAACAACCTTCTGGCCGCCGGGCTGGCGGTGTCTGTCTGTGGAGCCGGTGTAAGACCTCAACGGAGAACTCCGGGCGGGCAGTCGACGATGAAGCAGAAAACCCCACGGCGCGAGCCGTAGGAATCCCCCTCGTTCACGAGGGGGAGGAAGTCAACCCTTCTTCGCCGTTTCGCCCAAGGTCAGGGCCGAGTCCTGGGGCCGCGTACGGATGCGTACAACAGAGCGTGTGCCGGTGCCGAGGAGGGCGTAGCAGGCCCCGATCACCAGCCAGCCCCACAGCCCGAAGGGCAGGGCCACGGTGGTGGCGAGCACCGGCCCGACGACCATGCCGATCCCGGACGTCATGCCGAACACGCCCTGGTAGTCGCCCGGCGCGCGAGGATCCGCCAGCTCGTAGCTGAGCGTCCAGCTGCCCGCGGACGTCCACATCTCCCCGAAGGTGAAGCAGACAACGGCACACACCAGGACCAGGACGGCCCACCACCGGGGCAGGTAGCCGACCACGCCGATGAGCGGGCAGCTGACGGCCAGTGCCAGCGCGCCCCTGTGGATCGTCGCCACCGCACCGGGAACGGTATCCGCGTTCCGGGCCGCCCTCACCTGACACACGATGACCAGCGCCGTATTGAGGAACAGCAGCAGGGACACGGTGGAGGGCGGCGCCGTCGATCCGACCACCCACAGCGGCAGCGCCATGGTGAGCAGACTGTCCCGGGTCTCCATGAGGCCGCACAGCAGTCCGGCACACACATAGCGGGGGTCGCGCAGTGCCCGTCCGAGCCGCCGGGCCGATCGTGGTTCCTGCGGCGCGGGCCCCGCCGGGATCGAGCGCAGGAGCAGGGAACCGGTGGTCAGGGCGGCCGCGTTGAAGAACATCACTGCCAGGTAGCCGGCCCGTGTGTCCAGGTACAGCGGCAGCGCGGCGGCAAGCGTTCCCAAGGCCATCCCCGCGTTGAGCACCGATCGCTGGTAGGCCCGGAACACCGTCCGTGCCGTGGCCACCTGCCCCACGAGGGTGTACTCACTGACGCGCTTGCCCATCCGCAGCGAGGTCACCAGAAGATGGACGAGAACGAAGCCCATGAGATCGAAGACCAGCGCATACGAGGCGACCGCCGCGGTCGCCGCGAGCCCCCACCACACGGCCACGTTCCGCGCGCCCCAGCGGTCGACGACTCGTCCCGCGAACACGGCCGTTGCCATGGACGCCACTGCCGCGACACTGTTCGTGACCCCGACTTCGGCCGGCGCGAGCTCGATGGTGCCGACGAAGAAGACGGTGGTGCAGGCCATCGACGCGCCCTGGCCGATGGCCTGCACCAGGGTGGCACCGAGGAGCCGCCCGCCGCCGTCGGCCAGCGCCGCGCGGTCGGGACCCGTGCCCCGGTCCGCCCTTTGTCGCGAGGGCCCCGCGCTCACGGCGACGGCTCGGCGGCCGCCGTCGCACGCGTAGGGGATTCACGGCCGGTCGATCCGGTGTCCGCGATGAAGGCGTAGAGCTCGGCCGTGGCGCGTGCCACGCGATCGGAGAGCGTCGATCCGTGGTGCCCGCCGTCCCCCAGCTCGGTGCGCAGCAGTATGCGGTTGCCGTGGGTATCGACCCGTCGCAGTGCGGCCGTCCAACGGGCCGGCCGGTCCACCATCACCCGGGGGTCGTTGAAGAACGCGGTCATGTAGAGGGGCGGCCGGGGCCGGTCACAGACGGTCTCGTAGGCCACGTACTGGCGCATCAGACGGTACGTGGCCTCGTCGCGGGGGTCGCCCCACTCCTCCCATTCGTTGACGGTGAGGGGCGCCGCGGCATCGAGCATGACGTTGAGGATGTCGGCGGCCGGTGTCTCGGCTACCACGCCCGCCCAGAGTTCGGGCTGCTGTGTGTACGCCTGCGCCACGACGATGCCCCCGGCGCAACTGCCCTGGCAGACGACCTTGTCCGGGGCCGCCCAGCCGAGTTCGACGAGTCGCCCGCGGGCCGTGGTCAGGTCGCCGTGGGAGTTGGGCTTGGCGGCCATGCTGCCGTCGATCCATCCCGTGCGGCCCAGCTCGCCGCCACCGCGCACATGGGCGATGGCGTAGGCGAAGCCACGGTCCAGGAGGCTGATCACGGGGGCGGAGAAGACGGGCTCCCACGGGCGTTCGTATGCTCCGTAGGCATACAGCAGACAGGGGTTCGCGCCGCCGGGCACGGTGTCGTCCCGATAGGCGAGCGTCACCGGGATGTCCACGCCGTCCGGCGACTTGGCGAAGATCCGCTCCGTGCGGTAGCGGTCGCGGTCATACGCCGCCACCGCGTCCTGGCCGAGCAGCGTACGCCGTCCCGAGCGCAGCTCGACCCGGTGGTGCCGGGGCGGGTCGAGAAGCGAGTGCTCGGTGAGGACGATGGACTCGCTGTCGTAGGCCACGCGATGGTCCAGCTGTACGCGCGTCGGGTCGCGCCGGCCCTCGAAGATCAGGCAGCCTGCCGGGGTCTCGGGCGCGAACTCGTGCACGGAGCCGTCGGGCCGGTGCAACTGGAAGACCATGGTGCCCCGCCGGTGGCCGCTCAGCAGGAGCCCCTCGGCGAACACATCGAGACGTGACCAGGCCATCTGGGGCTCGGAGGTGAGCAGTTCGCTCCACTGCTGTCCGGCGAGCCGACCGGTGGCGGTGCTGATCACCCGGCGTTCTTCACGGCCGTCCGCGACGAGCAGGAGCAGCCGGTCCAGGTCTGCCGTGCGCTGGTGCTCGGTGAAGTAGACCCGGCCGTGCTTGCGCTCCAGCACCACCTGCGGTTCGGCGTCCGCACGGTCGGCCGGGATCAGCGACTCCTCGGTCGTGGTGCGGCTTTGGTGGGTGAGGACGATCCAGTCACGGCCGCGGGTGGTGCGTACGGTCGTGTTGAAGTGCTCATCGTCCTCGCGTGAGATCTCCGCATCCCGCGTCCCGGCAGGTGCGTCGAGCCGGTGCGCGAGAACCCGGTGGGGCCGCATGGCGTGGTCGTGGACGGTGTAGAAGAAGGTCGTCGAGTCGGCGCTCCACGCGCCCGTGTAGTACGTCCGCGCACGGGTGCGGGGGAGGTCCCGGCCGGTTGTGAGGTCCTTGAACCGCAGTTCGTACGACTCATGGCCCTCGTGGTCGACGGAGTACGCGAGGAGCGTTCCGTCCGGGCTGGGTTCGAAAACGCCGATGCGGGTGAACACCCGTCCCACGCCGAGCACTTCGAGGTCGAGAACGGTCTCGGTGACCGTGGAACCCAGCGGTCGGCGCAGATAACGGGGATGCCGGGAGCCGTCGGGGGAGTCGATGAAGTACTCATGGCCGCCCACGCGCCAGGTGAAGGTGTGGCCTTCGTCGCGGCGGCGGAGGGCGGTCTGAGCCAGCACTTCGGTGATCAACGGCTCGATCGTGCCGGCATAGCCGTCGTGGTACGCCCGCTCCTGGACCAGGTACTCCTTGAGGCGCGGATCCGTGTGATCTCGCATCCAGGCGTAGTCGTCGGGGACTGTCTCACCGTGCAGGGTGCGCTCGGACGGTTGCACGGGAGCCACCGGCACGGTGGCTTCGGCGTCCCAGGCTCGCGAACTGTCCATGGAAGTCCCTCCTTTCAGGGATGGCTCAAGGGGAGCCGGATGCCGCCACGCGCACTCCACCACGAGGTTCTTGCCAGGGCGCCACGCCAGCTGAACGAGAAGTGCACATGATCGGTATGGGGGTTGGGCCCTTTGTAGGCGCGCCAGCCCTGATCGGCGGCGTACGCGCCCCATATGCGCGAGTCCCAGATGATGTACATGATCCCCAGCCGACGGGCCGCGGCGCAGGGTTCGCCCGAACCGTCGCAGGCCATCAGCCAGCCGAGCAGCTGGGATGCCTGCCGGCCCTGGCACTGGCGGCACACGCGCCAGTCCCAGGCGCGCCCCTCCTTGTGCTCGCTGCGCCCGGGCGTCTGGGGGGAACGGATGATGCCGAGGCAGCCCGTTTCGGGATAGGCGCCGAGGACGAGCTCGCGGAAGGCCAGCACGCCGGGTTGCGGTGTGGTCCGGTGCGAGAGCTGTGGGTCGAGGGCGGCGAACTCGTCGACCTCGGCATCGAACCCGCCGCGGAGAATCCGGTCAAGTGTCTCCATCGACCCCGAGGAAGGCGCGGTGCACGCTGAACATCCTGCCGTCTGGCACACAATCGTCCTCCCATGTAGGGCGCCACCGTGGCCGGTCCCGGACAGGAGTCCACCCAGCGGTCAAGATATTGCCCGATGCGCCTGACCGATGACAATGGGCTTGTGCCTAGTATTGCCAAATGGTGCCTACCAAGGCAACCTTGTTGGTCATCGGCGCACGGGCTGCCCCTTCGCGTGGAGCGCCGGTGGCGCATCGTCCTCATTGGTCAGGAAGGCACGCACCATGACAACTCTGCTTGCATTCGATGTCCGGGTCAGGCCCCTGACCGGCAACGTCGGTGCCGAGATCAGCGGAGTGGACACGAGCGGTCCGCTCCCGGAGGAGATCGTTTCCCGAGTCCGCCAGGCGCTGCACGACCACAAGGTGGTCTTTCTGCGCGGTCAGACCCTGGACTACCGGCAACAGGCGGAATTCGCCGGGCGGCTCGGCCAGCTGACGCTCAGTCACCCCATCTACGACGCGCCCGACGGCCGGCCGCATGTGCGTGAGATGGACTCACGGCAGGGCACCCGTGCCAACCACTGGCACACCGACCTCACATTCATCGAGCGCCCGCCCGCTTACGCACTGCTGCACGCAAAGGTCATACCGCCGGTCGGCGGTGACACCATCTGGGCCAACACGGCGGCGGCGTACGCGAGTCTGCCCGACGAGCTGCGCGACATGGCCGACCGCCTGCGCATCGTGCACAGCAACGACTCGGACTTCACCGACGAGACCTACGCACACCGCGCGGCCCAGGGGGACCGGGAGCACTATGTGTCCCAGGCCTACGAGGCGGAACACCCCGCGGTCCGCGTGCACCCGGACACCCAAGAGCGGTCGCTGCTCCTCGGCGGCTTCGCCCGCCGCGTCGTCGGATACGGCCCCCAGGCGAGCCGCGACCTGATCCGCGCCCTCCAGGAGTACGTCGTCAAGCCGGAGCACACCGTGCGCTGGCAGTGGCGCGTCGGTGACCTGGCCATCTGGGACAACCAGTCCACCCAGCACTACGCCGTGTACGACTACGGCACGGCGCACCGCCGCGCCGAACGGGTCACGGTCGCGGGACCACCCCCTGTCGGGGTCGACGGCCGTCCCGGCCTGACCCTTCGCGGTGACACATCGGCCTACAGCGGCGCCGCCTGAGCGCTGCCCTGGGCCTGACGAGGCCGAAGGCACGCACGCGACCCAGAGGTGGAGGCACACCCGTGCGCACTGCTCCCCACGGCACCTGGACTTCCCCGATCACGGCAGCCGACGCGGCCAAGGGCCAAACGCTCGTCGAATGGGTGGCCCTGGTCGGTGCCGAGACCTGGTGGGTCGAGAAGCGACCGCAGGAAGCGGGCCGTGCCGCGCTCGTACGTCGCACCCCCAACGGCAAGGTGCTCGACGCGCTCGGCTCCGGGTGGAGCGTGCGCAACAGGGTCATTGAATACGGCGGTCGGCCCTGGCTCCCACTGGGCGATGAGGCCGCGGCGGGCTTCGTCTTCACCCACTGGGACGATCAGCGGGTGTACCGGGCGCAGCCCGGCAGCACTCCGGCACCCATCAGCCCGCAGCCCGCGAGGACCGCCGGAGCGCGGTACTGCGACTTCGTACGGGCAGGCGACGAAGTGTGGTGCCTGCGCGAGGAGTCGGTCGGCGACGAGCCGACCGACGTCCGCCGCGATCTGGTCGCGCTGCCGCTGGACGGCAGCGCGAGAGACGATCCGGCGGCCGTCCGGCTGCTCGCGCACAGCCATCACTTCATGACGGGCCCGAAGATCTCGTCCGACGGCCGCCACGCGGTCTGGCTCGGCTGGGACCACCCGGACATGCCGTGGGACCGCACCGATGTGATGTGCGCGCCGGTGGGGCCGGCGGGCACGCTCGGCCAGGCCCTGCAGGTCGCGGGCGGCGAAGGCGTCGCAGTCAGCCAGGTCGAATGGGCACCGGACCGGCCGGACCTGCTCTATCTCCTCAGCGACGCCGCGGGATGGTGGAACCTCCACGAGCTCACACTGGACGGCTCCGCGCGGGCGCTATGTCCAAGAGCAGAGGAGTTCGGCGACGCACTCTGGCGCATCGGCGCCCAGTGGTTCCTTCCCCTCGGGGGCGGGCGGCTGGCCGTCGTGCACGGGCTGGGCCAGCAGCGCCTCGCCATCCTGGAACCGGACGGCACGGTGCGGGACTTCGACTCCCCGTACACCGAATGGGCCTCATTGGCGGCGGCGGGCCGCCGCGTGGTGGCGACCGCCGCGGGACCCTGGCACACGGGCGGCGTGGTCCAGGCCGACCTGCATGACCGTGAGGTGCGCATCCTGCGCGCCGGGCGGTCGACGCCGGCCGGCTTTCTGCCCCGCGGGTATCACGAGGTGTTCAAGGGCGCGGACGGCACCGACGTCCACGCCTATGTCTATCCGCCCCGCAACCCCGACTTCGCCGCCCCCGAGGGCGAGTTGCCACCCTATGTGGTGCACGCGCACGGGGGACCCACCAGCCGCACCCCTCTGGTCCCCAACGAGGAGATCGCCTACTTCACCAGCCGTGGCATCGGTGTCGTAGACGTCCAGTACGGCGGTTCCACCGGCTTCGGCCGGCAGTACCGCGAACGGCTCCGGGAAGGCTGGGGAGACGTAGACGTACGCGATTGCGCCATCGCGGCCCGGGGGCTCATCGAGCAAGGCCTCGCCGATCCCGAGCGGATCGGCATCCGCGGCCGCAGTGCCGGCGGCTGGACGGCAGCGGTATCGCTGACCGCGGAACCGGAGCTCTACCGGGCGGCCGCCCTCTACTATCCACTCCTGGACCCGGAGGAGTGGCGGGCACGCGGCACCCACGACTTCGAGTCCCAATACCTGCACAGCCTTATCGGGCCGTGGCCGCAGACGCGACACAGATACGCGCAACGGTCGCCGCTGCGCACGGCATCCGAGATCCGCGCCCCGTTCGTGCTGATGCAAGGACTCGAGGACGAGATCTGTCCGCCGGAACACGCCGACCGGTTGCTGGCCCGGCTCCGCGGCTCCACCGTCCCGCACGCCTATCTCGCCTTCGCCGGGGAGCAGCACGGGTTCCGCCGGGCGGACAGCTTGATCGCCTGTCTGCACGCGGAACTCTCCGTGTACGCCCAGGTGTTCGGATTCGACGCGGCGGGCATCCCGAAGACCGAACTGAGCAGCACCCCTGATTCCGCACCTGACACCGGGCCTGACTCCAAGGCACTTGAGGCCCGTGCAAGCTGAGCCGCGCTTCAGGTGCGTGGCCATCCGAAAGGACCATTCCGCAATGGCGACAACCGCTCCCGACGGCCGCGCCGGAATCACCGCAGATCTGGTGCAACGTCTGATCAGCACCCAGTTCCCGCAATGGGCCGGCCTGCCGGTGATCCCAGTGCCCGTCGACGGCTGGGACAACAGGACCTACCGCCTCGGCGACGACATGACGGCGCGGCTGCCCACCGGGCACGGGTACGTCCCCGCGGTCGAGAAGGAACACGTGTGGCTGCCACGGCTGGCACCGGAACTCCCGGTCGACATACCGCCGGTCCTGGCCAAGGGAGAGCCCGGCGAAGGTTACCCGCACCCCTGGTCGGTGCGCGGCTGGCTGCCCGGCGAGACGGCCCTTGCGGAACGGATCGGCGACATGGCCCAATTCGCCGTGTCGGTCGGCGAGTTCATCCGCGCCCTGCAGCGGTGCGACACCACGCACGGCCCCGCCGCCGGGGAACACAGCTGGTATCGCGGCGCGTCCCCCGCGTACTACGACGAAGAGACCCGCCGTTGCCTGGACCTGCTCAACGGGCGCATCGACACCGTCCTCGCACAGCAGGTCTGGGAGTCCGCCCTCGCGGCCACCTGGAACGGTGACCCGGTGTGGTTCCACGGCGACATCGCCTCGGGCAACCTGCTCGTGGCCGACGGCAAGCTGGCGGCCGTCATCGACTTCGGCACGTCCGGCGTCGGCGACCCGGCCTGTGACCTGGTGATCGCGTGGGCCATGTTCTCGGGCGAGAGCCGGCAGGTGTTCCGGGACACCGTCGCCCAGGACCGCGGCACGTGGGCGCGCGCTCGTGGCTGGGCCTTGTGGGAGGCCGCACTCCACCTGTCCGAGTGCATCGACACCGATCCCGAGAAGGCCGCCGGCTACCGGCGTCTGATCGGCGAAGTACTCGCGGATCACCGCGAGTTCGGTGCGTAGAACATCCCTTCGAAATCCTCGCAGAGCTCCGTGCGAGGGCTGCTCACGCCGGGGCCGAGCGGACCTGCCGCACGCCGCCCGGTTGACCCAGGGATGCCGAGCCAAGCGCCTGCGTGCTGGACGCACAGAGCATCAAGACCTCAGCCAACGTTCCCGCGGCCGGCCAAGACATCGATGCGGGCAAGGAAATCGCAGGCCGCAAGCGCCACCTCGGCGTCGATACCCTCGGCCTGCTGCTGGCCGTCTGGGTGACCGCCGCCAGCGTCTGCGACAACACCGGCGGCATCCACCTGCTCTCCCAGATCGCCACCACAAGCCCCCGCGTGACCAAGGCGTGGGCCGACACCGGCTATCGCACCAAAGCCATCGACCACGGCGCCCGTCTCGGCATCGATGTCCAGGTCGTCCAACGCGATCCCGGCACCAAAGGGTTCAAGGTGATCCCCCGGCGTTGGGTGGTCGAGCGGACCCTCGGCCGGCTCATGCACCGCCGCCGCCTCGCCCGCGACTACGAGAGGCACCCGCACCGCTCCGAAGCCATAATCCACATCGCAATGATCGACCTCATACGCCGTCGGCTCACCCGCGAATCCACCCCGAACTGGCGCCACACCTGAACCTCGAACCAAACAACCTCGCTGGGACAAAACGCTCTTTGAGGATGACGCGGTGACGGAGGAGCGGAACTCCAGCAGCCGGCCATCATCCTCTTCTGGACCGTGAGATCCGTGATCCGGCCTTCGTCGACGCCCCCTCGTGGGGGGCTGTGCCCTCAGCACGATGTGGGCCGGCCCCATGCGGCACACTGCCGACCATGGCCAACGGCGCACGATTACACGGGACATCCGCCCATGTGGTGATCGCGTCGGTCATCTTGGCTCTCCTGGCGGGCAGTTACCTGATCCACACCTGGCGGGCCACAGCGCCCTTCACCGATCCCGTCGACACCTTCGTCGGTTCACTCGGGCTGCTGTGCCCGTGGATCTTCGCGTTGTGGCGGCGGTCCAGGCCGCAGCCACCCCAGACCCCTCCCTCCCGGGAACAGTGGCTCGCCGCCCTCGCGGGAGCCGAGCGCGACCGCCTCCAGGAGGATCTACGGGACCGCGGCGTCGAGGTGGCCTGCATCGCCGTTCCGTGGGAGCCGGCGCCCGAACTCGCCGACCACAGTGTGACGGCGTCCTACGGCCCCCCGGGCACCGGCCGCGTCGACCGTCTTCGGCAGCAACTCTGGCCGGGACGCCCGCCCGCCCGGGTCGTCATCTGCGGTCCGGCGGGTTCCGGCAAGAGCATCGCCCTTCATCTGCTGGCCGAGCAGCTCCTGGCCCCGCCCACCGGCGGGCAGAACGCCGACGGCCCTGTGCCGGTGGTGCTGTCCCTGGCCGGGTGGGACGCACGCCAGCCGCTGTACCCGTGGCTGATCGGACGGATCGCCGACCGCTACCCGGCCGTCGTCGGCCCACAGAGCGGAGTCGAGGCGCAGGACCTCACCCGCGCCTTGCTGCACGACGGCGCCGTCGTGCCGTTCCTGGACGGCTTCGACGAACTGGCCGGCCCTGAGCGAGCCGCGTTGCTGCGGGCACTCAACCAGGCTCTGGGCGCGGGCCTGTCGATCGCACTGGCCTCCAGGGAGGAACAGTTCCGTCAGGCGGTGGCCGCGGTCGGAGCCGTACGGGGATCCGTGGCGGTTCGCCTGCGACCGCTGGGGCCGCAGCATCTCGCCGACTTCCTGGACGACGCGCGCACACCGAACCGGATGGCCTGGCTGCCCCTGCTGGAGGCGATGCGCGCCGGGAGGGCGCCCTCGGCGACGGAGGCCTTCGCCACCCCCCTCATGCAGTGGCTCGGCCTGCAGACCTACGGCAGCGGCACCGCCATCCCGGCCCAGCTGGCGGACCCGGCACGGTTTCCCACCGCCCAGGACGCCGAGCGGCACCTACTGGCCTCGCTGATTCCCTCTGCTTTCGACCCGCTGAACAACAGCCTGCCGGCGGGGCAGCGCTGGACAGCCCGCCGCGCCTGGCGCCTGCTGCGCTTCCTGGCAGAGCACCAAGACGACGGCGGCATCCGGTGGTGGACGCTCTACCGCCGTGCGCAAGGGCAACTCGCCCTGGTCTACGGCCTGGCGCTGACCGCGCTGGCGACGGGCCTCTCCGCGCTCTCGCAGGCGGCCGGCACCGCACTGCTGGCGGGCGCGCTGTGGGGGACGGCGTGCGGCGCCGCCTTCGCGGTGGCTTACGTGACCACCCGGGCCGAGGAATACCGCAACCGCTCCGCGATACCGGGCGGATTCCGCTCGGACGTGAGCGTCAGGACCGTTGTGTCCAGGGTCGTTCGGCTGCTGCCCGTCCTGACCGCAGCGGGGGTGGCCACTCAGCTCGTCACAGGCCTGCTGTTCACTCCGCTGCACTGGCCCGACCTGTGGGCGCTGCTCGGCCAGGGGACGGCGCTGTCGGCCGCCGCAGGACTCTGCGGAGGACTCGCCGCGGGAACCGTGCTGGACCGCGTACACACCCTCGACGCGAACGTCGCCCCGGCGAACGCCACCCGGCCCCTCGAGCTGCTGCGCCGGGACAGCAAGGCCACGGCCGTGTTCGCCCTCTGCCTCGCCTTCGCAACCGTGCTGGTGACATGGACCGCCTGGTCACTGAATCTGGACCGGACGCCCCCGGGCGCGTTCCTGGCCGCAGCCGCCACCGCGGCCGCCGTGGTCGGCCCCGGGCTGTTCACCGCCTGGCCGGCCTTCCGGGCCGCCCACGCCTGGTACATCGTCCGAGACCAGCTACCGCTCCGGTTCAGCGACTTCATGACCACTGCCCAGGCCGCAGGAGTGCTCCGCGAGGAAGGGATCACGTACTACTTCCGTCATGCGCTGCTGCGCGCCGCCCTGCGGACTGGGAACCGGGGGCCTGGAAGCAGCTGAAGCGACCCACGGCACCCCGGCCTCGCCACCCACCCCACCTTCGACGAAGCAGGGCAAGGAGCCGGCAGAGCCCCGGTCGCCAAACTGATCGACGGCGGGGAGCGGCGCCCGCGCAGCTGCGGCCACGCCGGCGCTCCCGCCTCCGCCGCCA
The DNA here is from genome assembly GCF_017948455.1 of Streptomyces sp. GESEQ-4. Taxonomy (GTDB): domain Bacteria; phylum Actinomycetota; class Actinomycetes; order Streptomycetales; family Streptomycetaceae; genus Streptomyces. The sequence continues at coordinate 3,410 of NZ_JAFFSU010000049.1, read as the reverse complement.
ACCACATCCGCAAGCACCACGCCCACGAGGAGAGTTGAGGATGCACCGGACCGAGAGGGCGCAAGCGTCCTGCGAGCAACCGCGCGGTCCGGCCAGGGACTGAGAGTCCGGTGTTTATACCTTGCTCGCGACCACCATGTAGTTCTCGGCCTCAAGATCGTACGTGCTCAGTTCCGTCTGGAGTCCGACCCGGTGCAGCTCGACTTCGAGTTCCTCGTACCGGTAGGGCCAGCAGGACAGCAGTTCCGAGCGGACAAGAACCAACCCGGTCGCATCAACTTGCGCGATCGCAATCTCGATGTGGTGCTCCTCCTCCCAATGCGGCGCAATCTCCCAGCGGTAGACCACGACGGCATCGCGACCGTTCCGGCGGACGAGTCGGTCACTGATCTCCAGCCGGGAGCCTCTGGCCCTCACGAGTTCCCAAGTGCGGGATGTGAGTACCAAGCGCCCGCCGGGGCGCAGAAGCCGTGACATCGACTCCAGAGCAGCACCCCTGCCTGTCGCGCCCGCGGCATGGTGAAGCGAGTTGCCAACGCAGAACACCATGTCGAACGTGTTGTCCTGGAAATGGTCGGGCAACTCTTCCCAGTTCGCCCGTACAGCCCGGACGGATGCCCCGAACTCCTCAGACAACTCTGCAGTCCGACGAACCATCGCCTCGCTGGCGTCAGTTGCGACAACCTGCATGCCACGACCGGCGAGGCCAACCGCCAACTGTCCGGTTCCGCACGAACAGTCGAGGACGTGAGCGTTCGACGGCAGGAGATTGAGGACGTCGTCGAACGACGCAACGAACTCGGCTGGAGGCAACTTTGCATCCGAGATAAGCCATTCGTACACCTCGGCAAGCACGTCATAGCCTGTCACAACCACTACTCCGTCACGCGGCAGACTCACGGTAGGACGTCAGTCCATCAGCGGAGCAAGCCGGGCACCAATGGTTTTCGCAAGGATGGCTCTGACGGTGTTTGTGGGTTGTCAGTTGTCCGTCTGAAATGGTCCGCCTGCGCCACGAACCCCACTGACAGAGGAGGGTGGCGAATTCGTCGGGACTGGCCAGTCGGATACCGAGGGTTTCGGCCTTGGCCCGCTTGGATCCGGCGCCGTCTCCGGCGACGACCAGTGGTCTTCTGGGAGACGCGCTGCGGCGTCACCTGGTGGACCGCCCGCTCCGGCGTGCCGCTACGAGCCACGAGCGCCGACGCCGTGCGCACCGTGCGGCTCCTGGCCGTCGATGCCGCGTCCACGCCCCGCACCGCCGCGGCCGAAGAGCCGGTGACGCCCCGCGAGTTGGTGCCCGCGAGCTTCCGCCTATCTGGACAGGCGGTGGACGTCGATCGGTATGAGACGGCGCTGTGGGAGTTGCTGGAGGACAGCCTCATCCCGGGCAAGAGCCGCGATCTCCTGCGGCTGCTCTGACCGCCACATTTGGGGAGACGGTGGGGGAAACGAAGCGGGTCTACCACCACCGGTGGCCGGTGCGCATGCACAAGGTGAGGCGGTGGTACCCCAGCCGTCAGGAACACCGGGTGCTCTGGCGTGGGCCCTACATCAAAGGGCTTGCCGATGCGCCGCTGAGGATGGGGGAGAAGGCCTACCTCGTGGATTCGTAGCGGCGCCCTGAAGGTCGGCGCCGGCGGGCATCGGGCTGGCTGCAGGTGTGCGGCGGCATGCCGTTTTTCCGGGAAGCGGTCTATTGCGCCTTCACCGAGGTGCCGTGCTCGCTCTGAGCAAGGCATTGCCGACCTGAAGAAGCCGCCGTAGCCACCTTTCATCCCCGCTACGCCGACGCCCTGGCCGACGTCCGCACGGCAGGAACCCTGGTCCGCCCCGACACCGCGCGCTGGCAGGGCGCCGTCGAAGCTCACGTCCGCGACCAGGGCTTCGACGGGGTCGCGAAGTCGGCACTCGCCAACCAGACGACTTCCGGGCCTCCGCAGCCGCATACCGGCCGCCGGCCACCGGATCGAGGTGGTGGCGCTGGCCACCGCGGAGGCCCCTCCCCGCTTCCCCTACGTCACAGCCTGCCGGGCATTGCCATATTTGCGGGAGTTGTTCGCCGAGAGGTGATCACGTCACGGTGTTCAGCTTGTTGCGGAGCTGTGCGGTGTCGGGGTGGTCGGGATCACCGAGGATGGCCAGGGCGCGCTGCCAGGCTTCGCGGGCCGTGTCGGTCGCGCCGGTGGCCAGGTGGACGTCACCGAGGTTGCCGAGGGTGTGGGCCTGTCCCCACCGGTAACCGCTGTCCGTATGTGTGTCGAGCGCCTGGTGGTAGTACGCGATGGCGTCGTCGTGGCGCTGGAGGCAGTGGTGGACGGTGCCGAGGAGGTCGAGTGCGACGCCTTCGCCCCAGCGGTCGCCTTCAGCGCGTAAGACGATCAGTGCCTGTTCCAGGCAGTCGATGGCGTCGTCGAACCGGCCAAGTTGCTGGTAGGAGTCGCCCAGGTTGAACAGGATATTGCCCTGACCGATCGGGGCTTCGCCCATCGCGTGGATGGCCAGCGCTCGGCGGCAGTACTCGACGGACCTGTCCGGCTGGCCGGAATAACGGTACGCGTAGCCCAGATTGAGCATGGCGTGGCACCTGCCGGACACGTCCCCGAGTTCCCGGCAGAGGACCATCGCCTGCCGGAAGTGATCGATGGCCTCGTCGTACCGGTGTATCTGCGTCAGGGCACTGGCCACATCCCCAAGGCTCCATGCCTCGCCCGTGCGGTCATCGGCCGCGCGGGCGGCGTCGAGGGCGGTCCGGGTGGTGTCGAGCCAGTCGTGCAGATGGCCCCGGAGGTAGAAGAACCCCCACAGGGTGGCGGGAATTTGCCACGCGATGCCCGGTCGGCCGGCGGTGGCGGCCTGGTGCACCGCGGCGACGAGGTTGGGACGCTCACTGTCACACCAGTTGAGGGCCTGGTCGTGGGCACTGAACGCCAGGGGGTGGCAGGAGGCGGGCAACGGGTCGAGGGGAACCCGCCGGCGATGCGGGGTGAGAAACGGATAGGCGGCGTCGGCGGTGTGCAGGTACCAGGTGAGGAGCCGCTCGACGGCGCGGTCCCGCTCCTGCGGTGCCTCCTTGGCGAGGACGCGTTCGGTGGCGTACACGCGCAGCAGGTCGTGCAGGGTGTAGCGGCCGGGCAGGTGCTCGGTGAGCAGGTGGGCGCGGGTGAGTTCGACGAGCGGGCCGCGAGTGGGGCGGAGCGGGAGTCCGGCGAGGGCAGCCGCGGCGGGTGCGGAGATGTCGGGCCCGGCGTGCAGGCCCAGCAGGTGGAACAGGCGCGCGGCCGGGGTGGACAGGGCGTGGTATGACCAGGAGAAGACGGCCCGTGCGTCGGTGGTGAGGTCGCCGCCGTCGAAGGCGTCGAGGCTGCCATGGCTGTCGCGTAACTCTTCGGCGACGGCGCTGAGGGGGA
>NZ_JAFFSU010000048.1 GCF_017948455.1 Streptomyces sp. GESEQ-4 | reverse complement strand
GCGCGCGTACGGGCGCGGCGGACTTCAAGGAATGGCGGGCGGGGGGGGGGGGGGGAGGGCGGGGGGCGGGGCGGGGGGGGGGCGCGGGGGGCGGGGGGCGGGGGCGGGGCGGGGGCGGCGGCGGGGGGGGGGGGGGGCGCCCCCGCCCCCCCCCCGCCGCCCGCCCCCCCCCCCCCCCGCCACGACGGCGCGGCGGCCGCACGACCCACCCCCGCCCGGCCCCAGCCCCCGCCCACCTCACCCGCTCACACCCGCTCACTCCGCCACGGCAACTCCGCAGTCACCCGCGTAGGCCCCCCCACCGGCGAATCCACCACCAGAATCCCGTCCACCGCGTCCAACCGCTCGGCCAGCCCCGCCAGCCCCGACCCACCGGAGGTGTCCGCGCCCCCCACCCCGTTGTCCACGACCTGCAGCATCAGCCGGTGATCCACCCGCCACACATCCACCGCCGCCCACGTGGCCCGCGAATGCTTGCTGATGTTCTGCAGCAGCTCCGACACCGTGAAGTACGCGATCCCCTCGATCGCCGGCGCCGGCCGCTCCACCAGATCGACCTCCACCTGCACCGGCACCGTGCACCGCGACGCCACCGACGACAGTGCCGCGTCCAGCCCCCGGTCCGTCAGCACCGCCGGATGAATCCCCCGCGCCAGATCCCGCAGCTCCTGCAGCGCCGTCTTCACCTCACCGTGCGCCTCGTCCACCATCCGCGCCGCGGCCTGAGGATCCTCCGTCAGCTTCTCCTTCGCCAGCCCCAGATCCATCGCCAACGCCACCAGCCGCGCCTGCGCCCCGTCGTGCAGGTCGCGCTCGATCCGCCGCAGGTCGGCTGCGGCCGTGTCGACCACGACCCCGCGGTCCGACTCCAGCTCCACGACCCGCGTCGCCAGCCGCGAGGGCCCGAGCAGCCCGTGCACCAGCATCCGGTCCACCGTGGTCAGCGCCCGCACGATCCACGGCGCGGCCAGCGTGAACAACAGCCCCACCAGCGCCGTGACGGTGATCTCGAAGGCGTTGTCGAGGTAGACGTGGTGGGTCTCGTCGCCGTACAGCTGCAGGCCGTCCTGACCGCCGTACATCGGGAAGAGCCAGAACCACAGCGGATACGTCAGCAGCGACAAGCCGATCGACCAGACGGTCACGGAGACGACGAAGGAGAACACCGCCCAGGGCAGGTGCAGCACCGCGTACAGCAGCGCCCGCCACGACGAGCCGCTCTTGAGCACGGCCCCCATCCAGGCCATCGCGCCGGGCTTCCGCATCCGCAGCGGCTCGGGCGCCGCCACCTCGAGCCCCAGCAGTCCCCGCGCCCGCGCCCGCTCCAGCGACCCGAACAGCCGGCACCCGGCGAGCGCCGCCGCCAGCACCGGAATGCCGAGGAAGGTGACCAGCAGGCCCGCGCCCAGCGACACCATCGTCACGGCGTAGGTGAAGAGCAGGATGCTGATCGGCAGGCTCAGCAGCACATACGTGAACTCGCGCCAGCTGCGCGCCTCGAACGGCGCCCGCAGCCCCGCCGGCAGCCGGTGCCGCTCGGTCTCGGTGGCGTACGTGGCGTACTCCGTGGGGTGTCCGGTGGGGTGTCCGAGCCCGCTGTCGCGCTGGGCGTAGCCCTGTCCGTACTCCGTGGCCATCGGCGTCGTCCGTTCTACTCGGCCTGCTCGTCCTGGTCGTACCGCGGCTGTGCCGTCGTACCCCCACACTGCTCTGCCGCAGTTCCGCGGACCATGGAGTCCGTCGGCCTCTTGAACGGGGGGTTTTCCCTACCTCTGGCCGCCCGCGTCAGGCGCGCGGTCCCGCCACGGCAGCTCGGCCGTCACCGTCGTCGGGCCGCCGGCCGGCGAGTCGACGACGAACAGGCCGTCGACGGCGTCCAGCCGCTCGGCGAGACCGCTCATGCCGGTCCCGCCGTCCAACTGCGCACCGCCGCGCCCGTCGTCCCACACCTGGATCAGCAGCCGGTTCTCCACCCGCCACACATCGACCGACGCGGTCCGCGCCCCGCTGTGCTTGCTGATGTTCTGCAGCAGCTCGGAGACGGTGAAGTAGGCGATGCCCTCGATCGCCGCGGCCGGCCTGGCGTCCAGGTCGGCCGTCACCTTCACGGGCACGGTGCAGCGCGAGGCGACGGAGGAGAGCGCCGCGTCCAGGCCACGGTCGGTGAGGACCGCGGGGTGGATCCCGCGCGCGAGGTCCCGCAGCTCCTGCAGCGCCAGCTTCACCTCGCCGTGCGCCTCCGCGATCATCGACGCGGCGTAGTCCGGGTCCTCCAGCAGCTTCTCCTTGGCCAGACCCAGCCCCATGGCCAGATTGACCAGCCGCGCCTGCGCCCCGTCGTGCAGGTCGCGTTCGATGCGCCTCAGGTCGGCCGCGGCCGTGTCGACCACGACCCCCCGGTCCGACTCCAGCTCGGCGATACGGCGCTCCAGCTCGTCCGAGGGCGACAGCAGCCCGCGCACCATCGCCCGGTCCGCGTTGGTCAGCCCCCGCGCGATGAACGGCAGCACCGGCCACAGCACGAACAGCGAGGCCAGCGTGATGGTGAAGGTGAGGATGCCCCAGGGCAGCCGGATGAAGTCGTACAGAACCGTGCGCCAGCCCACCGGGTCCTTCAGCGACATCCACAGCCGTTGGAAGAACCCTCCCTGGCCACGGATCCGCAACGGGCTCGGCTCGTCCACCCGCACCCTGAGCAGCGCCCTGGCCCGCTTCCGTTCCAGCTTGCCCAGCTGCCGGGCGCCCGTCAGCCCGAGTGCGAGCAGCGGCAGGCCGATCACCGTGACGGTCAGCCCGGCGCCGAGCCACAGCACGGTGACGACGTAGACGAACCCGAACAGCGCGACCGGAAGGTTCAGCAGAAGGTGCGCGATCTCCTTCCAGGTCTGCGAGTGAAAGGCGAAGTGGGCCGGCGGCAGGCGCTCGGCGTCCGGGGCCGTGGCGGTGTGGCGCGGCATGCCGGTGTCGGGTGTGCGTGCGGTCATATGGGCTAGCGTGCCGCGCGGACGGCCGCCGCGCCATGAGGTCGGCCGCCGGGGATACACGGGGGAAAACCCCACCCCTGTGGACCAAGGCGTGAAGGCCTGCTTACCGTCGCTTTATCAGGGCCTAGACTCCCGTGCGTACAGATCGTCGAACGCAGGGTTCACGTGGGTCACGAGGTCAGGGAGTGAGGACGGACGTGAAGACGGACGTGCGCGATTCGACCGTCGTCGTCGCGGCGGACTACTTCCAGTCGTACTCGGTCGTGGGGCTGCTCGCCGTCATCGGCGTGCTGTTCGTCGCGGTCGCCTTCGGCGCCGGCCGCCTGCTGCGGCCCGTGGTCCCCACCCCCGAGAAGCTCCTGACGTACGAGTGCGGCGTCGACCCCGTCGGCGAGGGCTGGGCCCACACCCAGGTCCGCTACTACGTCTACGCCTTCCTGTACGTCATCTTCGCCGTCGACTCGATCTTCCTGTTCCCGTGGGCGACGGTCTTCGCCGCGCCCGGCTACGGCGCGACGACGCTGGTGGAGATGTTCCTCTTCCTCGGCTTCCTGGCCGTGGGCCTGCTGTACGCCTACAAGAAGGGAGTCCTGGCATGGACGTGACTCCTTCTTCCGAGCCTGTTCTGCTGCCGGAGCCGAAACGGCTGGGCGCCCTCGCCCGCCTCGCCCCCGAGCCGATGAAGGTCGTCCTGAACTGGGGCCGCCGCTACTCGCTCTGGGTCTTCAACTTCGGTCTCGCCTGCTGCGCGATCGAGTTCATCGCCGCGTCGATGGCCCGCCACGACTTCATCCGGCTGGGTGTCATCCCGTTCGCACCCGGTCCGCGCCAGGCCGACCTGATGGTCGTCTCCGGCACGGTCACCGACAAGATGGCCCCCGCCGTGAAGCGCCTGTACGAGCAGATGCCCGAGCCCAAGTACGTCATCTCCTTCGGCGCGTGCAGCAACTGCGGCGGCCCGTACTGGGACTCGTACTCCGTCACCAAGGGCGTCGACCAGATCATCCCCGTCGATGTGTATGTGCCGGGCTGCCCGCCCAGGCCCGAGGCGCTGCTCCAGGGGATCATCAAGCTCCAGGAGAAGATCTCTCGGGAGTCGCTGGGGGAGCGGTACGGAACTTCTGCGGGGCGTCCGTCGGCGGCGGCGCTGCAGAGCGGGTTGGTGCAGCCGCCGGCGGTGGCTGTGTCGGCGACGGGTGGCGGTAGCGGGGCGGACGGCAGTAGCGCGAAGGACGGCGATACGGGGGAGGCCCGATGACCGGTGCCGTCGGCTGGCTGCCCGCCCCCGCGGAGGAACTCTTCGGCGCGGAGGCCACGGCCGAGGAGTCGTACGAGGTCCTGACGGTCGACGTACCGGCGTCGGCCTGGACCACGGCACTCCGGACCGCCCGCGACGAGCTGGGCTGCACCTACTTCGACTGGCTCAGCGCGGTCGACGAACCCGGCACGGGCTTCCGCATCGCGGCCCATGTCGCGGCCCTGTCGCCAGTACGACGCCTGCTGCTCCGTACGACGGTCCCGCACGAGGCCCCTGCCCTGCCCACCGCCATCGACGTGTACGCGGGCGCGGCCTGGCACGAACGCGAGACCCACGAAATGTTCGGCGTCCACTTCGAGGGCCACCCCGCACTGGACCACCTCCTCCTGCCCGAGACCTTCGAGGGCCACCCCCTCCGCAAGGACTTCGTCCTCGCCTCCCGCGTCGTCAAGGCCTGGCCCGGCGCGAAGGAACCGGGCGAGTCCGAACACGGCGGCCCCAAGCGCCGCCAGATGCTCCCCCCGGGCGTCCCCGACCCCAACGAATGGGGCCCCCAGAAAGGCCAACTCCCACCCGCCCCGGCCCGCCCCGCACGGGGCGCGGCAGCACGCGGCACGGGCGAACGTCCTGCACGGGCCGCACGTGCGGGTGGGAGTGCGGGTACGGGGGCGGGCGGGAGTGCGGGCGCGGCGGGCGACCGTCCGGTACGTCGTAGCCGTACGGCGTCGGAGGGCTCGGCGAGTCAGACGGCGACGCCGGACAGCGGCACAGCCTCGGGGGAGGGCACGCCTACGACGGGGGGAACGCCTTCGGCGGAGGGCACGCCATCGGCTCCGACGGTTCCTTCGGATGCCTCGGCCTCTCCGGCCCGGCCGCGTCGCTCGCGGAGCGTGGGCGAGGGCTCAGCCTCGCAGCGCACGCGGGCAGCGACGCCAGAGGGTGCGGCAGCAGAGGATGCGGCGCCAGAGGGCGGGTCGGATTCCGCCTCCGCCTCCGCCACGCCGCCCGAGGCGCCCCGCAGCGCGGATGCCCCCTGGCACCACGCCCGCCCCACCTTCGACGAACCCGAGCCGCCCGGGGAGACCGCCCCGAAGTCGGGGGACGAGAACGCGGACGCCACCCCGGAAACCCAGGACACCGAAGGCACCGAAGACCCCACAGGAGGCCCGCAGTGAACGACGTGCTCGACGTCACCCTGCGACTCCTGATCGTCTTCGTCGTCTTCCTCACCTTCCCTCTGATCATCGGTCAGACGGAGCACAAGGTCATGGCCCATATGCAGGGCCGCCTCGGCCCCATGTACGCCGGCGGCTTCCACGGCTGGGCCCAACTCGTCGCGGACGGCGTGAAGTTCGCGCAGAAGGAAGACGTGGTCCCGGCGGGCGCGGACCGCCGTATCTTCCAGCTCGCCCCTGCCGTCGCCCTCCTCCCGTACCTCCTGGTCCTCCTCGCCATCCCCATCGGCCCGGGCGAGGGCGCGGTCGGCGAGGTCATCGACGCGGGCATCTTCTTCGTCCTCGCGGTGATGGGCGTAGGCGTCCTCGGCTCGCTCATGGCCGGCTGGGCCTCCGCAAACAAGTTCTCCCTCCTCGGCGGCCTGCGCACCGCCGCCCAACTCCTCGCCTACGAACTCCCGATGCTGCTCACTGCCGCCTCCGTGGCGATGGCGGCCGGCACGGTCTCCCTCCCCGGCATCGTCGACGCCTTCGAGTGGTGGTGGCTGCCCTGGCAGATCGTCGGCGCGATCGTGTTCTTCGTGGCGGGGCTGGCCGAACTGCAGCGCCCTCCGTTCGACATGCCGGTCGCCGACTCGGAGATCATCTTCGGCGCGTACACCGAGTACACCGGCCTCCGCTTCGCCCTGTTCCTCCTCGCCGAGTACGCCGGAATCGTCGTCCTGTGCGGCCTCACCACCGTCCTCTTCCTGGGCGGCTGGCACGGCCCCTGGGGCGCCGACGGCCTCGGCTGGGTCTGGACCCTGCTGAAGGCGGCCGTCCTCGCCTTCATCGTGATCTGGCTCCGCGTGACCTACCCCCGCCTGCGCGAGGACCAGCTCCAGAGGCTCGCCTGGACCCTCCTCGTCCCCCTCTCCCTCGCCCAGATCGCCCTCACCGGCATCGTGAAGGTGGTGATCCAGTAACCATGGCCCCCATTCCCGGGTCCGGCCTCGCCAAAGGCCTGGCCGTCACCCTCCGCACGATGACCAGGAAGTCCGTCACCGACCAGTACCCGGACGCCCAGCCCGACCTGCCGCCCCGCACCCGTGGCGTCATCGGCCTGTTCGAGGAGAACTGCACGGTCTGCATGCTGTGCGCCCGCGAGTGCCCGGACTGGTGCATCTACATCGACTCCCACAAGGAGACGGTCCCGCCCGCGGCCCCCGGCGGCCGCGAACGCAGCCGCAACGTCCTGGACCGCTTCGCCATCGACTTCGCCCTGTGCATGTACTGCGGTATCTGCATCGAGGTCTGTCCTTTCGACGCCCTGTTCTGGTCCCCGGAGTTCGAGTACGCCGAGACCGATATCCGCGAACTCACCCACGAACGCGACAAGCTCCGCGAGTGGATGTGGACGGTCCCCGCCCCACCCGCCCTCGACCCCGCCGCCGAAGAACCCAAGGAAATCGCCGCAGCCCGCAAAACCGCCGAGAAACTGGCAGCCACACAGGCCGAACCACCCCCTCCACCTGAGGGCCGGCCCGGCCCCGCGCAGCCATCCGGGCCCACATCGACCCCCACGCCCGAGAGCGGGACCGGCTCCACCCCACAGGCGAAGCCCGCCGATCCCCAGGCCAAGCCCTCCGACCCGCAGGCCAAGCCCTCCGACCCGCAGGGAGGCGAGTCGTGATCGTCGCCTCGGCCGCCGCGTCGGCGCACACCACGACCACCGTCGCCGCCGACACACACGGCTTTCTCTCCCCGACCGGCGTCGAGATCGCCTTCCTCCTCGTCGGCCTGGTCACCTTCGGCGCCGCCCTGGTCACCGTCACCACCCGGCAACTGGTGCACGCCGCCCTGTGGCTGGTGGTGACCCTCGGCGGCCTCGCCGTCGAATACCTCCTGCTCACCGCCGAGTTCATCGCCTGGGTCCAGGTCCTCATCTACGTCGGTTCCGTCGTCGTCCTCCTTCTGTTCGGTCTGATGCTCACCAGGGCCCCCATCGGCCGCTCCCCGGACGCCGACTCCGGCAACCGCTGGGCCGCCCTCACCGTCGCCGTCGCCGCGGCCGTCGCCCTGGTCTGGGTCGTCGTCGACGCCTTCCGCACGACCTGGATCGAGCTGGACGGCCCGGCCGCCGGCTCCACCGAGGTCACCGGAGCGAGCCTCTTCCAGAACTGGGTCCTCCCCTTCGAGGCCCTCTCCGTCCTCCTCCTCGCCGCCCTGGTCGGCGCGATCGTCCTCTCCCGCAAGACAAAGGCAGACACGGCGACCGACCCGAACACCCCGAGCACCCCGAGTACCAAGGGGGCCGACAGCGGCACAGGAGCCGGCGACGCAGACGGCTCCGACAAGGAAGGTGTCCGCTGATGCACCTCGCCTATCCCGCCGTACTCTCCGCCCTCCTCTTCTGCACCGGCCTGTACGGCGTCCTCGCCCGGCGCAACGCGATCCTGGTCCTGATGTCCGTCGAGCTGATGCTCAACGCCGTCAACCTCAACCTCGTCGCCTTCGACGTCTGGCTCAGCAGGACCGCCGAGGAGACCCTGCACTCCGGCCAGGCGCTGACCCTGTTCACCATCGCCATCGCCGCCGCCGAGATCGGCATCGGCCTGGCGATCGTCCTCGCCGTCCACCGCAACCGCGGCACCGCGGACATCGACAAGCTCCGCGACACCGCCGAGGGCCACGAGCCCGAGAGCCCCGAGACCGACGGCCCGGCAGCCGGCGTGGCCGAGAAGGCTGAGGCCACCGCGTGACCACGACCACCCTCGCCGTCCTCGTCCCCCTCCTCCCGTTCCTGGGCGCGGCCGCCGGCCTGCTCCTGGGCCGTAGCGCTCCCGGCTTCGTCCGCCCGCTCGCCGTCCTGCCGGTCCTCACCTCCCTCGTCGTGGCTGTGCCGGTCGCCGTGCGCCAGGGCGGGGACGAGGCCGTGAACGCGGCCACCGAACTCACCCCCACGGGCTCGATCCCGATCGAACTCGCCCTGCACATCGACGGCTTCGCCGCCCTCGTCGCCGTACTGGTCGCCTTCGTCGCCTCCTGCGTGCAGATCTACTCGATGGGTTACCTGCGCGACGACCCGCGCTACCCCTCGTACGCCGCCCTCGTCTCCCTCTTCACCTCCGCGATGCTCCTCGTCGTCTACTCCGGCGACCTGATGGTGCTGCTGGTCGGCTGGGAGATCATGGGCATCTGCTCCTACTTCCTGGTCGGTCACTACTGGGAGACCCCGGAGGCCCGCGCCGCCTCCCTCAAGGCCTTCCTGGTGACCAAGCTCGGCGACGTCCCCTTCCTGATCGGTCTGTTCGCGCTGGCCACCGACGCCGGGTCCTTCCGGATCACCAAGGTCCTCGGGGCCGTGTCGACCGGCGCGCTCGACCATCCGACCCTCATCGCCCTGCTGCTCCTCGCCGGCGTCGCGGGCAAGTCGGCGCAGTTCCCGCTGCACACCTGGCTCCCCGACGCGATGGCCGGCCCGACGCCCGTCTCCGCGCTGATCCACGCCGCGACGATGGTCGCCGCCGGTGTCTACTTCATCGCCCGTCTCCTCCCTGTCTTCGAGGCCTCGCAGGCCGCGATGGTCGTCCTCGCCGTCATGGCCGCCGTCACGATGGCCGGCTCGGCGCTGGCCGCGCTCGCCCAGGACGACATCAAGCGCGTCCTCGCCTACTCGACGATCGGCCAGCTCGGCTACATGACCGGCGCCCTCGCCGTCGGCGACCGCGGAGCCGCCGTCTTCCACCTCCTCACGCACGGCGCCTTCAAGGCGCTGCTGTTCCTCGCGGCCGGCGTGATCATCCACGCCGCCGGCACCAACTCGCTGGCCGCCATATCCCGGATGCGCGACCTGCGCGACCGCGTCCCGGACGCCTACTGGACGATGACCGTGGCCCTCCTCGCGCTCGCCGCGATCCCGCCCTTCAGCGGCTTCTTCTCCAAGGAGTCCGTCCTCGGCGCCGCTGAGCACATCACCACCGGCCACGCCGAAGGCGTCCCCGTCGCCGCGGGCTGGATCATCCTCGTCGCCGGCCTGCTCACCGCCCTGCTCACCGCCGCCTACGCGATGCGCCTGTGGCTGCTCGCCTTCCGCGGCCGGGGAGCCGAGGCCCCGGACCACGGCAGGCAGCCCCTCACCATGACCGTGGTGCTCTGGGTGCTCGCCGCGCCGTCACTCGCCATCGGCGGGTTGGCCTACCAGTCGCTGCCCGGCTGGTTCGACGGCGACGACCTGGCCCCGACCCTCACCACATCCATCCTCGGCACGGGCCTCGCCGTCGTCGGCGGTCTCGCCACCTACGGAGCCTGGCAGCGCACCACCGCACTGGCGGCCCGCACACCGATCGGCGCGGTCGCGGCCCACCCCGAAGGTGACGCCGGACTGGTCGAGGCCGAGGCCATCGCAAGCCACGCGCCCGCCTACGGAGACGTGGCCCACGCGCCCGACCCGGCAGACCCGGGCCGCCTCCTGCTCGGCCCGCTCCACCGCCACGCGGCCGTCGGCTTCCACCTCGACGCCGTGTACTCGGCACTCTTCGTCCGCCCGGTCCAGGCCGGAGCCACCCTCGTTCGGTTCCTGGACCGCGAGGTCGTCGAGACCTACGTACGCGGCGCGGGCACCCTGCCCCGCTGGCTCGGTGCCGCCGTACGACGCGCCCAGACCGGCAATGTGCAGACCTATGTGAGCGCGCTGCTCGCCGGCACCGTCGTCCTCGCGGTCGCCGCCGTCCTCGTCGCCACCGGAGCGTGAGCAGGCGTGATCGATATCAACGAGTCCGTGATGCAGTTCCTTCTGGCATTCGTCGTCGTCGGCCCGCTCCTCGGCGCGGCCGCCGCTCTCCTGCCCGCCCCGCCCGGGCTGAAGGGGAAGTCACCCGAGCAGGCCGTGCTGCGGCACGGCGTCACCGTGACCGGCGCGGTCCTCATCGCCGCGATCGTCCTCACGCTGGGCTTCGACCACGACCAGCCCTCGAAGATGCAGGCCAGCACGGACATCAGCTGGATCCCCGCACTCGACGTACGGATCCACCTCGGCATCGACGGCATTTCCCTCCCCCTTCTGGTCCTGACCGCGCTGCTGACCTTCCTCTGCGCGCTCTACTCCTACTTCAAGATGCCTGCGGGCCCGACCCCGAAGGCCTTCGTCGCACTGCTGCTCGTCCTCGAGTCCGGCACTCTCGCGACCTTCGCCGTCCTCGATCTGCTGCTGTTCTTCCTCGCGTTCGAGATGGTGCTCATCCCGATGTACTTCCTCATCGCCCGCTGGGGCGGTGAGGGCCGGACCCAGGCGGCCTGGCGGTTCATCCTCTACACGCTGCTCGGATCCGTGGTCATGCTGCTCGGCCTGCTCCTGATCGGAATCAACGCGGGCACATTCGACATGGTGGCACTCGCCACTGACAACGGCCGGTCGCTGACCACATCCGTGCAGGTCATCGCCGTTTTGTCGATCGGGATCGGGCTCGCGGTCAAGACACCGATGTGGCCGCTGCACAGCTGGCTGCCGGACGCCCACACCGCGGCGCCGACCGTGGGTTCGGTCCTGCTGGCAGGCGTCCTGCTGAAGATGGGTACGTACGGGTTCGTCCGAATTCTGCTGCCCATCACGCCCGACGGCTTCCGCACCTTCGCGCCGTACCTCGCCGCGTTCGCCGTCGTCGGGATCATCTACGGATCCCTCGCCTGCCTCGCCCTCGCCAAGCGGGGCGCGAAGGGCGATCTCAAGCGCCTCATCGCCTACTCCTCCGTCGGCCACATGGGCTTCGTCCTGCTCGGCATCGCGACGATGACCCCGATCGGCGTGAACGGCGCCCTGTTCGCCAACATCGCCCACGGCCTCATCACCGGCCTCCTCTTCTTCCTGGTCGGCGCGTTGAAGGACCGCACGGGCACGACCGACCTCGACACCCTCGCCGACAAGACCGGCGCCGCGCTCTACGCCAAGACACCCCGCCTCGGCGGTCTGCTCGCCTTCGCCGCGGTCGCCTCGCTCGGGCTGCCGGGCCTCGCCGGATTCTGGGGCGAGATGCTGGCGCTGTTCGGCGCGTTCGACCCCGCCGACGAACTCAGCCGTCCGGCGTTTCTGACCTTCATGTCGATCGCCGCGTTCGGCACCCTGCTGACGGCCGCGTACCTGCTCGTCGTGGTCCGCCGCGTCTGCATGGGCGTCGTCCCGCACGAGGCACCGAAGCTCGCCGACGTCCAGAGCTACGAGTTCGCGGCCTGGACCCCGCTCGTCGCCCTCACCGTCATCGCCGGGCTGTGGCCGAAGGCCCTCCTCGGCCTGACCGACCCGGTCGTGCAGCAGCTCCTCGCAGGAGGCACCCGATGAGCGCCCTGGCCCAGCCACTGGCCGAGTCCCTCGTCCAGTCCGTCGACTGGCTCGCCATCGCGCCGCCCACCGTCGCGGCAGTCGTCGGACTCGTCGTCCTCGTGGCCGACCTGTTCCTCGCCGATGCCCGGAAGGCCCTGCTCGGCTGGGTGTCGGTCGCGGGCCTCGCCGCCTCGGCCGCCCTGCTGCTGCCCCTCCTGGACGGCGACCGCAGCACCTTCTGCCTGACCGGCGCCCCGGACATCTGCAGCTATACGGCCGACCGCTTCACCCTCGTCATCCAGTTCCTGGTCCTCGGCGGCGCCCTCCTGGCCGCCCTGCTGTCGGTGACGGCCCTCAAGGACGCCAACAAGGGACTCCCCGAAGGGGAGTTCTGGTTCCTGCTGCTGTCCTCCGCGGCCGGCGCGGCCCTCCTGCCCGCCTCCCGCGACCTGGCGACCCTCATCGTCGCCCTGGAAGTCGCCTCCCTGCCCGCCTTCGCCCTCGTAGGCCTTCGCCACGGCGACCGGAAGTCCTCCGAGGCGGCCTTGAAGTTCTTCCTGTCCTCGGTGACCGCGACCGCGGTCAGCCTCATGGGCATCAGCTTCGTGTACGCCTCCACCGGCACCCTCTACCTCACTCAGATCGCCGACCGGATCCAGGACGTCGACGGACAGCTCGTCACCCTCGCCCAGACCGGCGTCGTCCTCACCCTCGTCGGCTTCGCCTTCAAGACGGCCGCCGTGCCCTTCCACTTCTGGGTGCCCGACACCTACATCGGAGCGCCACTGCCGGTCGCCGCCTATCTGTCGGTCGTCGGCAAGGCCGTCGGCTTCTCCGGCCTGATCCTCGTCACGGTCATCGCGCTGCCGTCGTACGCCGACGTCTGGGGCCCGGCACTCGCCGCGCTGGCCGCCCTGACCATGACTGTCGGCAACGTCGGTGCCCTGCGCCAGCAGTCCACGCGCGCGTACAGCGCCGTACGACTGCTCGCCTGGTCGTCCGTCGGCCAGGCCGGCTATCTGCTCGTGCCGATCGCCGCCGCCGCGTACTCCGACGACGCCGAGAAGTCCATCGGCTCCACCGTCGCCTACGCCCTCATGTACGCCGCCGTGAACCTCGGCGCCTTCGCGGTGGCCGCACTGGTGGGCCGTACAAGATCCCTCAACCGCATCACCGACTACCGCGGCCTGTACGCGAAGAACCCCCTCTCCGCCCTCCTCCTGGCCTTCTTCCTGCTCTGCCTCGCCGGACTGCCGCCGGGCATCATCGGCCTCTTCGCCAAGGTCACCGTCTTCTCCGCGGCCGTCGACGCGGGCCTCGGCTGGCTCGCCGTGGTGATGGCCGTCAACGTAGTGATCGCGCTGTTCTACTACCTCCAGTGGACGGCCCTGCTCTTCCGTGCCCCGGAGGGCGAGCCCGTCGAGCACCGGGTGCCCGCACCAGTCACCGCAGCGATCACCATCACGGCGGTACTCGGCATCGCCCTCTCCGGAGCGCCCCAGGTGGTCCTGCGCTTCGCCGACACCGGCCTCTTCTGAGCGCACGCACCTCACCCGGACGGCCCACGCCCGCCGCCGCACGCACAAGGGAACTAGTCCCCCTCGCCTGGCGTTGACCAGTACGGGAGGGTCCACTGGACGTGACACCACGGCACCAGTGGCTTCGGACATCGACAAGCAAAGGGTTCCCCTGCCGCACCACTTGGAGGGCGTACCGTGCACCGCCGGCACAACGGGCTCAGGACCGCAGTACTCCTCGGGGGACTGTCCGCACTCATCATCGTCATCGGCAGCCTCTTCGGCCGTATGGGGCTCGTCGTCGCGGTCGTGATCGCCCTAGGGACCAACGCGTACGCGTACTGGAACAGCGACAAGCTCGCGCTACGCGCGATGCGTGCCCGCCCGGTGAGCGAATTCGAGGCCCCGGCCCTGTACCGCATGGTCCGTGACCTCTCCACCCAGGCCCGCCAGCCCATGCCCCGCCTGTACATCTCCCCGACGGAGGCGCCGAACGCCTTCGCGACCGGCCGCAACCCGCGCAACGCAGCCGTGTGCTGCACCGAAGGCATCCTGCGCATCCTCGACGAGCGCGAGCTGCGCGGTGTCATCGGCCACGAACTCAGCCACGTCTACAACCGCGACATCCTGATCTCGTCGGTCGCCGGCGCGCTCGCCTCGGTGATCATGTTCCTGGTCAACTTCGCCTGGCTGATCCCGATCGGCCGCTCCGATGACGACGACGGACCTGGCCTCCTCGGCATGCTGCTGATCATGATCCTGGGCCCGCTCGCCGCCACTCTCATCCAACTGGCCATCAGCCGCTCCAGGGAGTACGAGGCGGACGCGTCCGGCGCCCAACTCACCGGCGATCCCCTGGCCCTCGCCAGCGCCCTGCGCAAGCTCGAGACGGGCACCAAGCAGCTCCCGCTGCCGCCCGAGCCCCGGATCGAGACGGCGAGCCACATGATGATCGCGAACCCCTTCCGGCCCGGTCAGGGATTCTCCAAGATGTTCTCGACACATCCGCCGATGGCCGAACGCATCGCCCGGCTCGAGAAGATGGCAGGTCGCCCCCAGTGAAGACAATCCTCAACGTCATCTGGCTCGTCCTGAGCGGTTTCTGGCTGTTCCTCGGCTACCTGCTCGCGGGCGTGCTGCTGTGCATCACCATTATCGGCATCCCGTTCGGCGTCGCCGCGTTTCGTATCGGCGTCTACGCCTTGTGGCCCTTCGGGTACACGACGGTCGAGCGCCGCGACGCCGGCGCCCCCTCCTGCGTCGGCAACGTCCTGTGGCTGGTCCTCGCGGGCTGGTGGCTTGCCCTGGCCCACATCGTCACCGGCATCGCCCTGTGCATCACGATCATCGGCATCCCGTTCGGCATCGCCAACTTCAAGCTCATCCCGGTGTCGCTGCTCCCGCTGGGCCGCGAAATCGTGTCGACGGACCAGCCGTTCTCGTCGCGCTGGTAGGTCGGAGGCGGCGACCGCGCCGCCTCCGACCGCCAGTTATCCACAGCCCGACGGTTGTCCACAGCCCCGCTCGATTGTCAGTGGCGGCTTGCATCATGAACCCATGACCGAGATCGAGCAGTTGCTGACACAGGTGGCGGCCAAGGCACGCACGGGTTGGTACGTCGAGATGAACGAAGAGCTGGAGCCGGCCCCTTGGGCCGACTTCCGCATACGCACGGCGCTGATGCCGTAACCATCCTCGCAAGGCCACGGGGCCACCGCGCACCTACCGCCGTGCCCAGGACCGCGCACCTACCGCCCGGCCACCCACCGTCGCCGCACGCCATACGCCGCCACGCCCAAGGCCAGCACACCCGCACCCACAACCACCGAAACCACCGGCAACGCGAACGCCAGCACTACACACCCGAGCAGCCCGATCGCCGGCACCACCCGGGCCAAGGGAGCCGATCGGAGCGTCCAGGCCGACGCGTTGGCCACCGCGTAGTAGACCAGCACACCGAAGGAGGAGAACCCGATCGCGCCGCGTACATCCACCGTGGCGGCCAGGACCGCTACCACCGCGCCCACGGCCAACTCCGCCCGGTGCGGCACCTGGAAGCGCGGATGGACGGCCGCCAGCGCGCCGGGCAGATGCCGGTCCCGCGCCATCGCGAGCGTCGTACGCGAGACACCGAGGATCAGGGCGAGCAGCGAACCCAGCGCGGCCACGGCAGCACCCACCCGCACCACCGGCACCAGCCCCGGAACCCCCGCCGCCCGCACCGCGTCGGCCAGTGGCGCGGCCGCGTCGCCCAGAGCGCCCGCCCCCAGCACGGAAAGGACAGCCACCGCCACACACGCGTACACCACCAGTGCGATGCCCAGAGCCAGCGGGATGGCACGGGGAATGGTGCGCGCGGGATCCCGTACCTCCTCACCGAGGGTCGCGATCCGCGCGTACCCGGCGAACGCGAAGAACAGCAGACCCGCCGCCTGAAGCACCCCGCCCAGACCACCGGAGGCCCCGATGTCCAGCCGCCCGGCGTCGGAGTCCCCGGACCCCAGGCACACGACCACCACGGAAGCGAGGACAGCCAGCACGACAGCCACGATCACCCGGGTCAGCCAGGCCGACTTCTGGACCCCGCCATAGTTCACCGCGGTCAGCGCCACCACGGCCGCGACCGCTACGGCGTGCGCCTGCTCCGGCCAGACGTACGCGCCCACGGTGAGCGCCATCGCCGCACAGGACGCCGTCTTGCCGACCACGAACGACCAGCCGGCGAGATAACCCCAGAACTCCCCGAGCCGCTCGCGCCCGTACACATACGTGCCGCCCGAGGCCGGATACAGCGCGGCCAGCCGCGCCGACGACGTGGCGTTGCAGTAGGCGACCACGGCGGCGACGCCCAGCCCGAGCAGCAGCCCGGACCCGGCGGCGTGTGCGGCGGGCGCCAGGGCGGCGAAGATCCCGGCTCCGACCATGGAACCCAGGCCGATGAGCACGGCGTCCCCGACACCCAGGGTGCGCCGTAGTTCAGAGCTGGAAGCCGTCACGCACCGCACCCTACTGATCAGTGCAACCGGCGGGTGCACCGGTGACGTCCTCTTCATCAACAAGGCACGAACACGCGCGCGACCAGTACAACCGGCCCGACGGGCCTGCATCACAGCGCAGGGACAGTGCGGGCACAGCACGAAGGGGCAGGTTCACGGCATGACCATCGTTGGCTGGATCATTCTGGGACTGTTGGCCGGAGCCATCGCCAAGTTCCTGCTGCCGGGCCGGGACCCGGGCGGCTTCATCGGTACGACCGTGATCGGCATCGCGGGCGCGTTCATCGGCGGCTGGATATCGGCCCGTTGGCTGGACCACCCGATCACCAAGGACTTCTACGACACCACGACCTGGGCCGCGGCGATCGGCGGCTCCCTGGTCCTGCTGGTCGCCTACCGCCTCCTGTTCGGCAACTCGCGCGACTGAGCGCATCCCCCGACCGCAGCCAGCAGGGAAGAAGGGGTGGGCACCACTCGGTGCCCACCCCTTCCTCGTACGGCGTCACAGGCGCGACTTACCGGTAGTTCACGAACTGCAGCGCGAAGTCGAAGTCCTTGCCCTTCAGCAGAGCGATGACGGCCTGCAGGTCATCACGGCTCTTCGAGCTGACCCGCAGCTCCTCGCCCTGAACCTGGGCCTTCACGCCCTTCGGACCCTCGTCGCGAATGATCTTCGCCACCTTCTTCGCGTTCTCCTGGGAGATGCCCTCCTCGATCGACGCGAAGATCTTGTACTCCTTGCCGGACAGCTGGGGCTCGCCCGCGTCAAGGGCCTTCAGCGAGATCCCGCGCTTGATCAGCTTGGACTGGAAGACGTCGAGGACAGCCTTCACCCGGTCCTCGGAGTTCGCCTCCATCAGGATCTTGTCACCGGACCACGAGATCGAGGCACCCACGCCCTTGAAGTCGTAGCGCTGCGAGATCTCCTTGGCGGCCTGGTTGAGGGCGTTGTCGACCTCCTGCCGCTCGACCTTCGAGACGATGTCGAAACTGGAGTCGGCCATGTCCTGTGGCTCCTTGTATCGGGGTGCGTATCGGGTGCGTATCGGCGTACGTGGGGCCGCCGAGCCCGGCGTCGTCCCGGGCCGCATCCGCATAAGCCTAGCCACCCACCGTCCCCCGAGCGCCGATCAATCGGGTGGCGAAGCACCCCTGTCCATCGGGTATTGTTTAGGTCGTTGCCAGCGAGCACCGCCGAAAAGCGGTTCGAACGGCAGCAACCCTGGCGGTGTGCCCGAGCGGCCAAAGGGAGCAGACTGTAAATCTGCCGGCTTCGCCTTCCCAGGTTCGAATCCTGGCGCCGCCACACGACCGAAAGGGTCTGTGACCAGCAGCGATGCTGATCGCAGACCCTTTCGGCGTTCCTGGAGCACTGATGGGGATCTGGGTACTTTTCCCGGTCTGTCTTGCCTTGGCAGCCGCCTGCGGCTCGTCACTTTGGACTGGGCGGACAGGTGCAGAGCGGCTGGCCGTCGGCGAGGCCGAGGCCCGGCTGCTGTCCCTGGGCGCCACTTGCCCGGAACGCCAGCCGGACCCCGACGACTTCCTGGTTCCTACCGACTCTGTGGGCCATTCTTTCTGTCTGGTCCGGCGAAAGCCGTGGACGACGGACTGAGTGGCGTCAGCGGCACAGGCAGGGCTCGGTCTCGTGGCCCAGGGCGAGGACGTCGCCGTCACGCAGAGCGCCTGCGAACGCCTGGATCTCGTCGACGTCGCCCTTCAGGTACTCGCCCCAGCCGTCGGCCGTGCTGGCACGCCCCACCTGGAGCGGGCCGGTGCTCGTCCAGCCGTCGCGGAGCTGGGCGGTGGCCCCGGCGTTCGTGTAGCCGTCGGCGTAGAGCTTGACCGTGTCGGTCGCGTCGTCGTAGACGATGGCCAGCCGCGTGCCCTGGCCGCTGCTGCCGCTCGGCATCGTGACCTGCGAGACGACCGTGTCCGGTGCGCCCGCCTCGTCCCGCTCCGGCATGAT
Source organism: Streptomyces sp. GESEQ-4 (assembly GCF_017948455.1). Classification (GTDB taxonomy): domain Bacteria; phylum Actinomycetota; class Actinomycetes; order Streptomycetales; family Streptomycetaceae; genus Streptomyces. The sequence goes on along the minus strand of NZ_JAFFSU010000048.1, from coordinate 8,457 downwards.
CAGCTGCCAGGCGTACGTCGACGGGTCGTAGCGGAGCTTGAACGCCTCGGTGTGCTTACCGGCCTGCGAGAGCACGGTCATCGGCCGGGTGGCGTCGGCGTCAATACTGGCGACGACTCCAAGCGTGAAGCTGTCACCAGTGTCCACCACCGGGGCGTCGAGGACCGCGTGACCGTTTTCGCCGTCCAGCACCAGGCTCCCCTCGCCGACCAGCGGGTACGGCTTCCAAGGGCAGTCGGGGTCGATGTCGGGAAGGCAGGAGTTGTCCGGGCCTCGGTTGATCGACGCGCCCGCCCCGAGCCGCAGTGGCGAACCGCCGTTGTTCTCGGGCGAGATGCCGTCGGCGGCCGTGCTGAACGACCAGTGGCCGAGTGACTTCGGCTTGCGGTGCGCGAGTTCGGTCACCTCCTGCGGGACGACGAGACGGTCGTACGCGCGGACGTCGCCGATATCGCCGTGCCAGCGCTGCCGGTAGCCGTTCTTGCCGCGGATCCGGCCGATCTGGAACGCGCCGTCCGCTGTGACCGGCGCAGCCTTGACCTTGGTGCCGACCTCGTGGCCGTTGACGAAGAGCTGGGCGTACCCGGTCTCGGTGTCGTAGACGCCGAGCACGTAAGCCCACTCACCGGCCTCCGGAGTGCCGCCGGCCACCTTCGCGCCGCCGAGAGTGAAGGTCCAGTCGGCGGTCGCGTTCTCAGGGGCCTCGAGACCGAGGGCGTATGCCATGCCGGACTCGGTGTTCTGGCTCACTACGGTCATTGCACGGCCAGTCTCCGCCGGGCGCACCCAGGCGCCGACGGCAAAGGTCTTGCCGCTGTCGACGGCCGGAGTGTCCGTGGTGAGGAAGCCGTGCCCGCTGCCGTCGAGGGTGGCTGTGGAGGTGAGGGGGGTTCCTGAGGGCACGGGGCCGTCAAAGGCCACGCCGCGTCCCGCCCGTGCCGCCTGGCCCGCCTCGGCGGCTGCCGTGGTGGAGCCGGCCGCGTCGGCCAGCTTCCAGCGCGAGACCGGCGCGCTCGCCGCCTTCGGGAAGAACGTGTAGTCGGTGCGCCCGCTCATCCGGCCGGAGCGGTCGCGGGCCTGGACGCTGAGTCTCTGCGGGGAGTTGCTCAGCGGTACGAAGCGGATCGTGGCTGGTCCGCCGGTCTCGGAGGGGCGGACGGTGCCGTGCGGGCCGCCGATGAAGCTGTACTGGTACTCGGCGACGTCCGGTGAGGGGGAGTCCATGGTGAAGCTGCCGTAGATGCCGACGCCGCCGACCCACCACGTCTCCGCGGGGTACTCCGGCGAGCTCACAACCGGCGCTGCCGGGCTTTGGTCGTCGTAGACGAACCGGCATGCGGCGCTGGGCGCCTCGGAACTCCAGGCGGAGTCCACCGTGCCGTCGTTGGCGCGGACGTGCCAGGAGATGACCGTGTCGGCCGGAATGTCGGACGGGACGTTGATGCGGTGGATCCCGTCCGGGTAGGCAGGGGCGGTGGTGAAGGAACGGCGCTGCTCTGCGCCGTTCGCGTCCGACCACCAGATCTCGAACTCGGCGGTGAGCCGCTCCGGGTATCCGACGCGGTCGTCCTCGACCGGATCGGTCAGCCGGGCTGTGAGGACCGGAGGCTGTCCGATGTAGGCCGGCGTGTCACCTGTCGTGCAGTCCTTGAACCCGGTCTGCAGGTCCTGGACGACGGGCGGCAGGTTCTCCTTCTCCGCCGCGTACACGGTGCCCGGTGCGGCCGCCCCCAAGACCGCCGCGAGGCAACTGCCCAACAGCAGTCTTCGCTTCCTGAATCTCCCTGACATGGATGAGTACCCCTCCCCTGAATGAATGCTCGGTCGTCGGACAGCCGAGCGGCAGGAGGCTAACAGTGGCCACCGACATTGCCGAGCCAGTTTTCTGACGGCCCGCCAGAACAGGGCATGCAGCGGAAACCCGCGCGGAAGCATGCCGACTTCCCCCTCCGAACTGCGGAAACGCAGACGGAGGGGGGTCTCTTCGTTGTCAGGGTGTTCTGCCGGGGCACACTTGCCCCATGTCCACTCCTCGCAGACGGTGTCCCGAATGCCGGCGTGAGATCGCCGTCGTTGCGGGGAGGTTCGCGCGGCATGATCCGCCGGGGGCGCGGGAGAGTGGGGAGCTGGTGTCCTGCTCCGGCTCACGCAGATTCGCGGAACTCGGGGCGACCCAGCCGTCGTTGGACGGGTACGTCGTCCCCGAGTTTCCCGGGCAGCTGCCGCTCTTCTGAGGTCGCGGGTCTGCTTCGACCCTGCAGCCGCCCCTCAGTTGCCCGCCACCGACTTCACCGCGACCGCCACCGGCGCCGACCCGCTGACCAGCTCCAGGGTCAGGCCGGCCGTCGCCGGAGTGTCCACGAGTTCCGCCAGTACGGCGGCCACATCGTCGCGCGGGATCGCGCCGCGGCCCGTGTGGGCCTCCAGGCGTACGAGACCGGTACCGGCGTCGTTCGTGAGCATGCCGGGGCGCAGGATCGTCCAGTCGAGGGCGTCGAGGCTCTGGACGTGCGCGTCGGCCTCGCCCTTGGCGCGCAGATACACGTCGAAGACCTCGCTTCCTTCATGCGCCGGGTTCGCGCCCATCGACGACACGACCACGTGGCGTCGTACGCCCGCCCGGACCGCCGCGTCCGCGAACAGGATCGCCGCGTCCCGGTCCACCGTGTCCTTGCGGGCCGCCCCGCTGCCGGGGCCCGCGCCGGCCGCGAAGACCGCCGCGTCCGCGCCCTGCAGATGGGCCGCGGCCTCCTCGACCGAGGCCGACTCCAGGTCCAGCAGGATCGGTTCGGCGCCGGCTTCTCTCAGATCGTCGCCCTGTTCGGCGTGGCGGATGATCCCTGCCGCCTCGTCTCCCCGCGCGGCGAGCAGACGCTCCAGCCGCAGCGCGATCTGACCATGACCCCCAGCGATGACAATGCGCATGCTTCCGACCGTACGCCCGGACGGCCGCCCATGCCGCACGACTTCAGCCACGCCCCACGGCGCGCACGCCCCGGATCGTGCGCCGGGCGCCTACCAATGCCCCACGCTCCGCATCCCGCAGCGCTCACACCACGGTCACGCGCCCCACGACAGGGCGCACACAGCAACCGGGCACGCCCCGACCTCAATCCCGATCCCGAGCCGACCCGCGCGCACTCCCACCACCCCAACCCTCACGACAACTCCCCGCGCCCCTGCCGAGGCAACCCCAGCTCCACCGCCACCGTCGAGTTGCAGTACTCCCGTACCGCGCTCGTCCGTGCCACCACGCGCCCCCGGTGCACCACGATCCGGCTGTACGCCAGCGACAGCGCGCTCGCCAGCCCGTCGCCCCGCACTGCGAGCAGCTCGGCCGGGAAACCCGCCTCCACACGGACCTCCGGCAGGCCGAGCACCGCACGAGCGGTCGTGCTCACCGCGTCGTAGGCGTCCTCGGGGCGCAGCCCGTAGCGAGAGGCGAGCAGATACGCGGCCTCCAGGGGATCGCCGCGGCCGACCGGGTTGGAGACGTCACGGAGGGAGCCGCTGCCCGCGGCCACCCGTACGCCGGCCGAGCGCAGAAGCCGTACCGGAGCGGTGCCCCGGCGGTCGACGCCCCCGCAGCCGCCCTGGGGCAGGCACGCCACCGTCACTCCGGCCGCGGCGAGCTGGTCGGCGGTACGGGCGGCGACCTCGGAGGGCAGCCGGCCGAGGCCCCCGCACGGTCCGAGTGTGACCCCGGGGCGCAGCCCGCCGGCCATGGTCGCGAGGCGGGCGAGACGAGCCGGGTCGGTGGCGTCCGTGTGCAGGTCGACGGGGCAGCCGTGCTCGGTGGCGACCTCCAGGACAGCCTCGACGTAGCCCGTCGGATCGGGGTCCAGATCCGGGCAGCCGCCCACTACGGAGGCGCCCATCTTCGCCGCGTCCCGCAGCATCGCGAGCCCGTCCGCCCCGGCACGGCCGGTCAGCACACGGGGCATGGCCACCGTCATCAACTCGGTGAGCCCGCGCAGCGATCGCCGAGCCTGCAGTACGGCGCCCAGCGCGCCCAGCCCCTGCACGTCACCCACGCGCACGTGCGCCCGCAGCGCGGTCGCCCCGTGTCCGAGCTGCAGCAGCGCGGCCTCGGTCGCCCGGCGCTGGACGTCCTGGGGGTCGTACGAGACCGGACCACCCTCGTCCGCCGACAGCGCGGTGTCGGCGTGGGCGTGCGGCTCGGCCGGGGCGGGCAGCAGCAGATAGCCGCCGAGGTCCACGCGCGCGCCCGGGCCTGGCGAACCCTCCGCCGTCAGGCTCCCGGCGGTACCGACCGCCTCGATTCGCTCGCCGCCCAGCCGTACGTCCACGGTCCGGCCGTCGGTGAGGCGCGCCCCGCACAGCAGCAGGGAGGCCGATTCGGTCTTCCCGGATGAGCCCGACGAACCCGACGAGCCCGAAGCTGACGACGAGCCCGAAGCGGACGACGACGAAGGGGGCGGCTGCGGCTGGCTGTCGGGCATCGCGCTCCAGTGGCTCGGGGACTGCGCGGAGGACGCAAGATCACACAGAGTGAGTCGAGCCTAGGGTGGCGATCCGCGCGCGACGCGCAGGCCCGCAATAGTCGTACCGGCGTGGTCCGCCGAACGGGAGAGGCGCGCGGGGACGCTTCACGCGCGCGTGGCGGACCTGCGTTCGGGACGGGACAGGGTGCCGCGAAACGGATTTGGGTGAACGGCGGCCGAGCGTGTAATGTCTTCATCGCTCGCCCCAATAGCTCAGTCGGTAGAGCGTCTCCATGGTAAGGAGAAGGTCTACGGTTCGATTCCGTATTGGGGCTCCGGTGTGGGAGGTTCTCGCCGCAAGGCGGGAACCGATCACATCACAGCGGTGTAGCTCAGTCGGTAGAGCAAGCGGCTCATAATCGCTGTGTCACCGGTTCAAGTCCGGTCACCGCTACTGACAGTAGCCGATTGTGGGGTCGGTCCTTCGATCGGCTACTCTTCTATGTCTATGCGTTAATCGTCCCATCCGTTCGTCAAGGAGCACTCCTGTGGCTGCCACCGACGTCCGCCCGAAGATCACGCTGGCCTGCGTGGAGTGCAAGGAGCGGAACTACATCACCAAGAAGAACCGGCGTAACAACCCGGACCGACTGGAGATGAAGAAGCACTGCCCGCGTTGCAATGCGCACACCGCGCATCGCGAAACGCGATAAATCAGGCTCGTACGACGAGGCCGTCCCCACATCGGGGGCGGCCTCGCGTCGTTCCACCGGCCGGAACCGACCGGTAACCGCGCAACAGCAGGACCAGCAGGCCAGCAGGACCGGCTGAACTATCAGGAGGTGCCGAGCCCATGGCGCTCGACCAGTCCTTCGTGGGGCGGACCTATCCGCCCACCGACCCCTATGAGGTGGGCCGGGAGAAGATCCGCGAGTTCGCGGAGGCCGTGGGGGACACCAACCCGGCGTACACGGACCCGGAGGCCGCCAAGGCGCTCGGTCACTCCGATGTGATCGCCCCGCCGACCTTCGTCTTCTCGATCACCTTCAAGGCCGCGGGACAGGTCACCGCCGACCCCCAACTGGGCCTGGACTACAGCCGGGTGGTGCACGGCGACCAGAAGTTCTCCTACGTCCGCCCGGTGCGCGCCGGCGACCGGCTCACGGTCACGTCCACCATCGAGGCGATCAAGTCCATGGCGGGTAACGACATCCTGGACATCCGCGGCGAGGTCCACGACGAGGCGGGCGAGCACGTCGTCACCGCCTGGACCAAGCTCGTGGCGCGCGCCGCAGAGGGGGACTGAGAGTGACCGCGAAGATCTCGTACGAGGACGTGGAGGTCGGCACCGAGCTGCCGCCCCAGTCCTTTCCCGTGACCCGCGCCACCCTCGTTCGGTACGCGGGCGCCTCCGGGGACTTCAACCCGATCCACTGGAACGAGAAGTTCGCCAAGGAGGTCGGGCTGCCGGACGTCATCGCGCACGGCATGTTCACCATGGCCGAGGCGATCCGCGTGGTCACCGACTGGACCGGCGACCCGGCCGCGATCGTCGAGTACGGCGTCCGCTTCACCCGGCCCGTCGTCGTCCCGAACGACGACCAGGGCGCCACGATCGAGGTCGTCGGCAAGGTCGCGGCCAAGCTCGACGACAACACGGTCCGCGTCGACCTGACCGTCACGAGCGCCGGGCAGAAGGTGCTGGGGATGTCCCGGGCGGTCGTCCGGCTGGCCTGAGCATGGTCTTCGGTAAGGGGCGCCCGCAATAGCGGGCGCCCCTTACTCATACAGTCCCTTGACGTAGTTAGTGATTGAGCACTAACTTTCTCGCATGGTCAGGATGAGCGCAGACGAGAGGCGCGAGAGCGTCATCCGTGCGGCGACGAACGAGTTCGCCCGCGGCGGCTATCACGGCACGTCGACCGAGGCGATCGCCAAGCGGGTCGGCGTCTCGCAGCCGTATCTCTTCCGGCTCTTCCCGGGCAAGAAGGCGATCTTCCTGGCGGCGGCCGAGCGGTGCGTTGAGGACACCATTCAGACCTTCGGGCAGGCCGCTGAAGGTCTGCACGGCGAAGAGGCCCTGCACGCCATGGCGAACGCGTACACCAAGGTCATCGCGGAGCACCCCGAGCTGCTGTTGATGCAGATGCAGATGTATGTCGCCGTGGGGGCCGCCGAGAAGGAGGGCGACCACGAGTTCGGTGCGGCGGTACGGGACGGCTGGATGCGCCTGTGGGAGACCGTCCATCTGCCGCTGGGGGCCGACGTCAATGAGACGACGACCTTCATGGCGTACGGGATGCTCGTCAATTGCCTGGTGACCATGGGTTTCCCGCCTGAGCACCGGGTGTGGGAGGGGCTCTATCCCTCCGCGCGTGCCAAGGGTCGACTCGAGCACTGAGACCAGGAGAGCCTGTCCAAGCGTCTTTTCATGACCGCAAAAGTTAGTCATCAATTACTAACCACGGCAAGTGATCACCCTCTGGGGGAGAGATGTCACAGCAGACCGCACGTCGTGGAGAGGCCGTCTGGGCTCTCGCCATCACCAGTGTCGCCGGATTCATGGCGTCCCTGGACAACCTCGTCGTCACCACCGCGCTGCCCTCGATCCGCGAGGATCTCGGCGGAGCGCTGGAAGACCTGGAATGGACCGTGAGCGCCTATACGCTCACCTTCGCCGTGCTGCTGATGTTCGGCGCGGCACTCGGCGACCGCTTCGGCCGTCGCCGGCTCCTCATCATCGGACTCACGATCTTCACCGGCGCGTCCGCGGCCGCGGCCGTCGCACCCGGCATCGACAGCCTCATCGCCGCCCGCGCGGTCCAGGGCGTAGGCGCCGCGATCATGATGCCTCTGACGCTCACCCTGCTCACAGCGGCCGTTCCCGCCGCGAAACGCGGAATGGCGTATGGCATCTGGGGCGCCGTCAATGGACTCGCCGTCGCCTCCGGACCGCTGATCGGGGGCAGCCTCACCGAGCACATCTCCTGGCAGTGGATCTTCTGGCTGAACGTCCCGCTGGGCCTGGCCCTGCTGCCGCTCGCCCGCCTCCGCCTCGCCGAGTCCCATGGCACCGGCTCCCCGCTCGACGTCCCGGGCACCCTGCTCGCCAGCGGCGGCCTCTTCGGGATCGTCTACGGCCTGGTCCGCGGCCCCGCCGACGGCTGGACCGCCCCTCTCGTCCTGACCGGCCTGTTCGCCGGATCCGCGCTGCTGGTCGGCTTCGTCCTCTACAGCGCCCGTGCCAAGAACCCCATGCTCCCGATGCGGCTGTTCCGCTCCCGGGCGTTCTCCGGGATCAACGCCGCGAGCCTGCTGATGTTCCTGGGCATGTTCGGCTCGATCTTCCTTCTCAGTCAGTACATGCAGGGAGTGCTCGGCTACTCGCCCACCGAGGCGGGCCTGCGCATGCTGCCGTGGACCGGCATGCCGATGCTCGTCGCGCCCATCGCCGGCATCCTCTCCGACCGCATCGGCGGCCGCCCCGTCGTAGCCACCGGCCTCTTCCTCCAGGCGATCGGCCTCGGCTACATGGCCTCCGTGGTCACAGCGGACGCCTCCTACTCCATCCAACTGCCCGGCCTGATCATCAGCGGCATCGGAATGGCCCTCTACTTCGCCCCCGCCGCCAACCTGGTCATGTCGAGCGTCCGACCCAGTGAGCAAGGCGTGGCCTCCGGCGCCAACAACGCCCTGCGCGAGGTCGGCGGCGCGCTCGGCATCGCCGTCATGGCCTCGATCTTCTCCGCTCAGGGCGGTTACGAGACGGGACAGACCTTCGTCGACGGCCTGCGCCCTGCCCTGGTCACCGGCTCCGCGGTGGTGGCCCTGGCCGGAATCGCAGCCCTTCTGATCCCGGCAGGGCGCTCCACGCACCCCCAGCAGCCGACCCGGACCGAGGCCCCGAAGCCGGCCCTGGAACCGGCCGCAGGCTGACAAGGAACGGCCCCACCGCACCGGGTGGGGCCGTACGCGAGGCACCCGACAGCACCCGGCGCGGTGGCTGGGCGGA
>NZ_JAFFSU010000047.1 GCF_017948455.1 Streptomyces sp. GESEQ-4 | reverse complement strand
GGAGATCCTGCGCGACTGCCGCCTCAAAGGCGACGGCGTGCACCACGCCATGCTCGGCATCGCCCGCATGCACAACCTCGCCCTCGTCGGATAGTGCGAGTGTTCCTGCCCAGGGAAACGGCACCTTCACCAACCCGAAGATCATTTACGGGACAGCCTTGAGAGGCGCCTCGAGACGGAACCGGTCTAGAGATCTTTGACGGCTGGGGTTACGGCGGTTGGGGGGCGAGTCCGTGCCTCGGGCGTGGCGCATTCACCCCCGTGGCCTGGCGCCATGGCTCGCGAGGTGAGTTACCCTCCCGCTTCGCCGCCGTGCGTGTCCGCCCCGCCGGCAAGGCCGTCGAGCGTAGCCGCCGCCTCGGCCGAACGGGGCTGGTGGGACGGAGTTTTGCCGGACTGCTGGCTGCTCCTCGAGTGGCCCGCCGATGCCGAGGCGCCGACCGATTACTGGCTGTCCAACCTGCCCGCCGATACCCCGATCATCGACCTGGTGCGTTTGGCCAAGGTCCGCCGGCCAATCGAGCACGACTACCGCGAACTCAAGCACGGCCTGGGACTTGACCACCCGCACCGGGCTCACCCTCTACCACGTCCTCGACACCCTCCAGAACACGCACGACGACAAGATCAAGGCAGACCTAACGGAGTCCTACTAGCGGGATGCGGGTGCGGGTGCCATGCGGCAGAAGCTGGTCCCTGTCATCCGTGGCGAGGGCGTCTTGAGATTGGCCTCCGGCGAGTTGTGCGATCGCTTCCTCGTCGTCCCGGTGGAGGGTTGCGGCACGGCCCCATGACCAGCAGGAGCAGCGGACCGGCACCATCGGCACGGCTCTGTGTCTGTGAGGTGCCGACCGCGGCCATGGTTGCGGCGGTACCAGGGATCGCCGCCAGGGACTCACGGATGCGAGCGGTGCCGTCCTGGAGTCAGCTTGGGGCCTCCTGCAGAGGAGAAGGCCCATGACCATCACCACGACTACCGCGGACAAACCGACGATCGTGCTCGTCCATGGGGCATTCGCCGAGTCGTCGAGCTGGAACGGCGTCATCGCCGCACTGCTCGACGACGGCTTCCCCGTGCTCGCCGTCGCCAACCCGCTGCGCGGGGTCGCGCATGACGCGGACTACCTGCGCGGCGTCCTCTCGGCGATCGACGGCGACATCGTCTGTGTCGGTCATTCGTACGGCGGATCCGTGATCACCAACGGGGCCGCCGAGAACCGCAACGTGAAAGCCCTGGTCTACGTCGGCGGCTTCGCCCCGGACCAGGGAGAGAGCGCCGCCGACCTCGCGGGCCGCTACCCGGGCAGCACCCTCGCGGAGACGCTCGAACCGATCAAGCTGCCCGACGGCCGCGCCGACCTGTACATCCGACAGGACCGGTACCGCGCCCAGTTCGCCGCCGACTCCTCGGCTCGCGACGCCGCGGTGATGGCTGTGGGCCAGCGGCCCATCGTCGAGGCCGCGCTGGGCGAGGCTTCCCCCGGGGTGCCGGCCTGGAAGACCGTCCCGTCCTGGTTCCTGTTCGGCAGCGAGGACAAGAACATCCCCGCTGCCTCCCACCGCTTCATGGCCGAGCGGGCGAAGGCCAGGCGGACGGTGGAGATCGAAGGCGGATCGCACACCGTCGGCATCCCCAAGCCCGCCCCCGTCGCCGACCTCATCCGTGAGGCCGCGGGTTTCCGAGAATGAAGGAGCGAGCATGAGCACACAGCCCACCCCCGGCATCGTCCTGGAGTCCGCCTCTCAGCAGATCGCCGACGCGACCTCGCAACCGCCCTTCATGTACGAACTGGGCGTGGAGAAGGCCCGCCAGGTCCTCGACGACATCCAGAGGGAACCGATCGAGAAGCTCCCCGTCGACGAGGAGTGGATCACCGTCCCCGCCGACGTCGGTGACGTCCGGGTGCGCATCGTGCGCCCGCCCAACGCCGCACAGCCTCTGCCTGCCGTGCTGTACATGCACGGCGGCGGGTGGATCCTCGGCAATGCTGACACCCACGACCGGCTCGTCCGCGAACTCGCCGTCGGGGCGCGGGCCGCCGTCGTGTTCGTCGAGTACACGCGCTCGCCCGAGGCGCGCTACCCGGTCGCCCTGGAGCAGGGGTACGCGACGGCCCAGTGGATCCGCCGCCACGGCGGTGAGTACGGGCTGGATCCGGCTCGCCTCGCGGTGGCCGGCGACTCGGTCGGCGGGAACCTGGCCGCCGCGCTGACCCTGCTGGCCAAGGAGCGCGGCGACGTCCGTTTCGTCCACCAGTCGCTGTACTACCCGGTCACCGACGCCGCCATGGACACTGGCTCCTATGGCCAGTTCGCCACGGGTTACTTCCTGACGGCCAAGGCCATGGAGTGGTTCTGGGACGCCTATCTGCCCGACGTCGCACGCCGCTCGGCGATCACTGTCTCGCCGCTGCGGGCGAGCCTGGACCAGCTGGCCGGCCTGCCGCCCACGTTCGTGGCCGTGGACGAGGCCGACGTACTGCGCGACGAAGGGGAGGCGTACGCCGCGAAGCTGCGAGCCGCCGGAGTTCCCGTGACCACCGTCCGCTACGACGGCATGACGCACGACTTCATGATGCTCAACCCGCTCAGCGCCACTCACGCGACGCGGGCGGCCGTGGCGCAGGCCATCGCGACGCTGCGTGCGGCACTGGGCACGGACGAGGGATAGGAGCGAGAGGGGAGGGGTGTACGACCGACTCTGCGTAGGTCGTACACCCCTCCCGCTTGTGCTGTGCGCCCGTCTCCGTCCATGTCGTGGTCTGCGGGGAAAGATCCGGCAATTCGGCCTAGAGTGGCAACAGGTCGGTTCCGGACGGAGGCGGCATGTCGACGAGCCCGGGTGAGCCTCACCCTCCTGCCCGACAACTGCACGCCCACCTGCTGGGACGGCGTGCGCAGTGCGATTCCCTCGACCGGCTTCTGGACGCGGTGCGCGCCGGTGAGAGCCGTTCCCTGGCGATCCGCGGAGAGCCGGGGGTGGGCAAGACGGCACTGCTGGACTACCTGGTGGAGCAGGCCTCCGACTGCCGCGTGGTGAGTACTGCGGGCATCCAGTCGGAGATGGAGCTGGCCTTCGCCGCGGTGCACCAGCTCTGCGTACCGCTGCTGGACCTGCGCGACCGGCTGCCGGAGCCCCAGCGTGACGCGCTCGGCACGGCGTTCGGCATGCGCGGCGGGCCGCCGCCGGATCACTTCGTGCTGGGCCTCGGCGTCCTTGGTCTGTTCGCGGCGGCGGCCGAAGACCGGCCGCTGGTGTGCGTGGTTGACGACGCGCAGTGGCTGGACAGGGCCTCGTTGCAGGTCCTGGGATTCGTGGCCCGACGGTTGGCCGTGGAGTCGGTGGCCTGCGTGTGCGCGGTGCGCGACGAGGGTGGCGCGGAGAATGACTGGCCCCCGAGTCCGTGTGGGCTGCCGGAGATGCGGCTCGGAGGGCTCGGCGATGCCGATGCCCGCAGGCTGCTGCGCAGGGTGTTCCACGGTCCGCTGGACGAAGCCCTACGGGACCAGCTCATTGCCGAAGCGCGTGGCAATCCGCTGGGCCTGCTGGAACTGCCGCGCGGGTTGACCCATGCCGAGCTGGCGGGCGGTTTCGGGTTTCCGGTCGAGCGGGCACTGTCCCGCCGTATCGAGGACAGCTTCCTGCGACAGTTGAAGCAACTTCCTGCGGACACGCGGAAGTTGCTGCTGCTGGCGGCCGCCGAGCGGGTCGGCGATCCGGTGCTGGTCTGGCGTGCGGCCACCAAAGTGGGCATCGGTGCGGGCTCCTCGACCGCCGCCCCCGCGGACCACCTGATCCACTTCGGCACCCGGATCCGCTTCCGGCATCCGCTCGTGAGGTCGGCCGTCTACCGGGCCGCGTCGCCCGAGGAGCGGATGAGCGCGCATGCGGCGCTGGCGGCGGTGCTCGACGCCGATGCCCATCCGGAGCGCCGGGCGTGGCATCGCGCGTACGCGACGGCCGAGCCTGACGAGAAGGTCGCTGCGGAACTCGAGCACTCCGCAGGCCGTGCGCAGGCGCGGGGCGGTCTGGCCGCGGCGGCGGCCTTCATGCGGCGCGCCGTCATGCTCACCCGGGACCCGGCGCGCCGGGCAGAGCGGGCCCTGGCCGCCGCGCGGACCGAGCAGGAGGCCGGCGCGCCCGACGCCGCCCGGGAGCTGCTGGCCGCCGCACAGGCGGGGCCGCTGGACGAGCGACAGCGGGCGCTGGCGACTCTGCTGCATGCGGAGATCGTCTTCACCACGCACCACGGAAACGGCGCTTCCTCCCTGCTGCTCGACGCGGCGAAGCAACTGGGGCCGATGGACGTGCCGTTGGCGCGCGACACCTACCTCCAGGCGATCGCCGCCACGATGTACGCCGGCCGCCTGGCTGAGGGCGCGGGTGTGCGGGACGCTGCCGTGGCCGCGCGCGCGGCGCCGCCCCCAACTGGCGACCCCCGCGCGACCGACCTGCTCCTGGATGCCCTGGGCCGGCACTACACGGAGGGCATCCCCGCGGCGACCCCCGCCCTGCGGCACGCCGTACGCGCCTTCCTGGACGGCCGCGCCTCCGCCGAGGAGGAGCGCCGGTGGCTGTGGCTCGCCGTCATCCTCACGCTGGCCGAGTGGGACGACGAAGCCTGGCGCATGCTGGCGGACCGCCATGTCCGGCTTGCCCGCGCCACCGGCGCGCTCGCCGTCCTGCCCGTCGCGCTGATGGCGCGCATCCTGGCACACGTCTTCGAGGGGAATCTGGCGGAGGCCACCTCGCTGAGCGCGGAGGTGGACTCGATCACCGCGGTCACCGGGATGCGGACGACGAACCTGGGCGGCTTGGCGCTCGCTGCCTGGCGGGGCAGACCGGCCGAGTTCGAACGACTGAGGAAGACCGCGGTGAACGACGCGGCCTCGCGCGGCGAGGCCATCGCACTGACCGTCGGCCAGTGGGCCGGCGCAGTGCTTTGCAACGGCCTGGGCCGGTACGAAGAGGCGTGCGCGGCCGCCCGGGAAGCCGCCGGGGACTCGCCCGCACCGGGCGCGCCGGCCCAGTGAGCGCCGGCCGAACTGGTGGAGGCCGCCGTGCGCTGCGGCGACACGGAGCTTGCCTCCCAGGCCTTGGAACAGCTCATGACGACGACCCGGGCGAGCCGAACCGACTGGGCGCGCGGCATCGAGGCCCGGTCGCGCGCACTCGTGACGCACGACGAGGACGCCGAGGCCCTGTACCGCGAGGCGATCGACCGGCTCGACCGCACACCGCTGCGCTCGGAGAGCGCCCGCGCCCACCTCGTGTACGGCGAATGGCTGCGCCGCGAGCGACGCCGGCTCGAGGCCCGTCAACAGCTGCGCGCCGCGCACGAGTTGTTCAGCATCATGGGCATGGAGGCGTTCGCTGAGCGCGCGGCGAACGAGCTGGGGGCCACGGGGGAGAACCCCCGCAAGCGCACGGTCGAGACCAGCGGCGACCTGACCCCACGCGAGCTGCAGGTCGCCCGGCTCGCCGCCGATGGCCTGACCAACCCGGAGATCGGCAGCCGCCTGTTCATGAGTCCGCGCACGGTCGAGTACCACCTGCGCAAGGTCTTCGCCAAGCGCGGCATCGCCTCGCGCACGGAGCTCAGAACCGTGCTCGATCCGTGGCAGGCGGTGGGCGAGGCAACGAGGCTACCCGGCGGAGGTTTGAGGGCACAGAGTCCTTGACTCGGGCGGTCAGGGCCGCAGGTTCAAATCCTGATGACCGCTACGGCGGACGGGTTCCGGAAGACCGAGTCCCCCATGGACTGAGTCGGCAGGCGGCGCGGTCCGGGTACTGGAGAGCGAACAGCGGCAACCCCGCTCCATCGGGAAGGGGGTTGCCGCTGCCGTCTCACGGTGACGGTGAGCGGTCCTCGCGATCAGGTGTCGGACGGGTCACTCTGCCGGGGGATGGCACCACCTGTGGCAAGTCTCATCAGCGGGGTGTCGAAGTCGACGTCCGCCGCGGTCTGCTGTGCGCGGGTCGCGTTTCCGCTGAAGCGGTGCTGGTAACCGTTCCAGACGTGGTCGGTGATCGCGGCCCCGACAGCGGTGGTCATCAGCGTCGCGAGTTCGGTGACCGCGCGGGTGATGCGCTCGCCGAGGGCGAAGTCACCCCAGTCTTCCGGTGCGGCGAAGATGGAGGTGGGCACCGCGAGCGCACGCAGGTAGGCGATCATCGGGCGCAGTTGCCCGTCGACGACCAGTGCGTGGCGGGAACTGCCGGCCGTGGCGGCCAGCAGGGTGGGCTTGGCGACGATGAGGTCGTTGTCGAGTACGTCGAAGAAGGACTTGAACAATCCGCTGATACCGGCGGTGTAGACCGGCGAGACCGCGATCACGCCGTCTGCGGCGGCAAGCTGTTGGATGGCCGTCTGGAGCCGTTCGCCTGGAAAGCCGGAGACGATGGTCTGCGCGATGTCGACAGCGAGCGGAGCGAGTTCGATGATCTGGATCGCGGGCGTTCTGCCCTGCCGGCGGAGCAGGTCGGCGGTCTTCTGCGTGATTCGGTCGGCCAGCAGCCGGGATGACGAGGGGTTGCCGGTCCCGGCGCTGACCACCACGAGTGACAGTGGTGCGTCGGCCGGGTGCTCCGGACCGGCCTGGAAGTATGCCGTGTGGTCGGTCATGGTTCAGCCGATCTCGGGGTAACGGGCGGCGAATGCCGGATCGCTGTCCTCGTAGGGTGAGGTTCCGGTGACGTTGTCGCCGCGGTTGGGGGCTGGTCGCGGCTGACGAGGTGCGGCGTTGCCGTACTTGGCCTTGACCAGGGTCGCGTGGGTCGGCGTCTCGGGTACGCCGGGCGCGCGGACCGCGGCCATCTCCTTGCGGAGCACGGGCACGACCTCGGTGCCGAGGAGCTCTACCTGCTCGAGGGCGGCTTCGACGGGCAGGCCCAGGAGGTCGATGTTCCACAGCTGGCGCTGGTAGTCGCCGTGGCGCTTCTGGAAGTCCATGGTCTTGTCGATGACCAGTTGGGGACTGCCCACCGACAGCGGTGTGGTCGTCATGTAGTCGTCGAGGGAGTTGCCTCTGAAGAGCGGGAAGGCCTCGAAGTAG
This sequence comes from Streptomyces sp. GESEQ-4, assembly GCF_017948455.1. Lineage (GTDB taxonomy): Bacteria > Actinomycetota > Actinomycetes > Streptomycetales > Streptomycetaceae > Streptomyces. The sequence goes on along the minus strand of NZ_JAFFSU010000047.1, from coordinate 20,208 downwards.
GGGCGGAACCTCTTGACCGCGTCCTGCGAGTTCTTGGCGATGAAGGCGTGGCCGCCGAGGCCGATGATGGCCTGCTCGCGCGTGCCGTGCCCGTGGTGGGCGAAGCGGTCCCGGTAGAAGTCGATGAGCTTGTCGAAGTGCCCGTAGGGGGCCAGGACGTTGTTGGCGAAGAAGCCGTTGCCGTAGTAGGCGGCCTGTTCTGCGATCTCGGGGGTGCGGATGGAGCCGTGCCAGACGAACGGTGGCACGTCGTCGAGCGGTCGCGGTGTCGAGGTGAAGCCCTGCAGCGCGGTACGGAAATTCCCGTCCCAATCCACGACGTCCTCACGCCACAGCCGGTGTAGCAGGTTGTAGTTGTCCAGCGCGAGGTGTACCCCCTTGCGGACGTCGTGGCCGAACCACGGGTAGACCTGGACGGTGTTGCCGCGCCCGAGCATGAGGTCGACCCGGCCCTTGGCCAAGTGCTGGAGCATCGCGTACTCCTCGGCGATCCGCACCGGGTCGTTGGTGGTGATGAGCGTGACCGCTGTGCTGAGCGTGATGAGCTGGGTCCTGGCCGCGATGTGCCCGAGGAGCGTGGTCGGCGAGGATGAGAAGAACGGTGGGTTGTGGTGCTCGCCGATGGCGAAGACGTCCAGACCCACCTCGTCCGCGCGCTTGGCGATGCGCACGATGGCATCGATGCGTTCTGCCTCGCTGGGGGTGTAACCCGTAACAGGGTCACGAGTGACGTCGCTGACGGAGAATATTCCGAACTCCATGGTGGTGCTGCCTTTCTGTGCGCGCCAGGTCGCCGCACGCCCTCGGTCCGGCCCTGGTCCTGAGCGGCACGGACGTCCCTGGCTTGGCCTGTGGACAGATCCCGGTCGCTTGTGCAGACCGGCAGATCGCGTCATCCGAGGAGACGGCCGACCAATGACTTGACAAAGCCGACTGACGCGAGGGTGTGCGACGCAAGCCAATATAGCCGAGAAAGTTGCTTGCGTCCGCACATACATCTACGGTGGCGAAGGGAACCCTGCGGCGCAAGGGATCTCACCGCTCGCGCCGGGTTTCGGTGCCGACGGCCGCTTCGCTGCAGGGACGAACTAGTGGAGTAATCGATGAAGCTCTCCTCAGCCGGCCCTGCCAGTCCGAGCCGGCGAACGCTGCTCGGCGGAATGGTGGCCGCCACAGCCGTGACAGGCCTGGCCGCCGGGTCGGTCGCTGCCACCACCAACACCCACTCCCTGCGGTCCCGCACGGTCCAGGTGATGGGACACGACGTCGACGTCAGCAGGGCCACGCCCTGGCTGGCGGACTTCTTCGCGTCCTACTTCGAGGCCAAGTCGGGAACCGACGTCGACCGCCTGATGACACACTTCTCGCGCGAGTCGATCGTCTACACCGACGCCACCGTCGGCTGGGCCTTCCCCAACTGGCAGTCCCTCTACGACCTGTTCGCCAGCCTGCTCCCGACCTGGCCCGAGTCCGCCATGGCCTACCCGACCCGCATCGTCGGCGACGACAGCAGCGCCGTGGTCTTCTTCACCGACTCGCCGGAACTGTTCGGCCGCGAACTCCGGGCCATCGGCACCATCAACTTCCGCCAGGGCAAGGTCGCCCGCTGGGTCGACCACTGGGACGGACGCTCCCTCACCGTCAAGGGCGTCGCCGACATGCGCGTCCCCGCCGACCAGTTCCCCACCGACTTCGGCGAGGAGACGGTAGGTGAGACCGCCGCTCCCGCGCTGCGCACCGTCGTCCGCAAACTGGTGGCCGCGCTGGCCGCGGGAGATGCGGCGCGGGCAGCGTCCCTTCTTGACCCCGATGTCGTCGTCGAGGACATCGCCCTGCACACCCAAGTCGTCGGACGGGGCCGGGTTCAGGAATTCCTGGGGCGCACCCTGCCGATCCTCCCGTACGGCCACGGCGTGACCCTGCGGCACGTCGTCGGCTGTGCCCGGGGCGGTGCCTTCGAGTGGGTCGGCCGCGCCCCGCTGCTGCTGGGCGTCACCGCGCTCGAACTGAGTCAAGACGGCCTGATCAGCCGGATGACGTCCACCTGGGACAGCGCCCTGTGGCAGGAGACGACCATCGGGCAGGTTCAGGGTGCCACGATCCTCGGCTGACCTCGGCCTCTGCATCGGCGTCAAACGCGCGACCGAAGAGGCTTGCGTGGTCCGCTTTTCCAGTGACCGGCAACCGGACGGCGCCGCATGCGAAGGCGCCCCGAGGGCTGGCGGCGGCACAGGGCGCCACCGTGGACGACTGGCTCCGGACGACAGCATTGATCCAGATCGCAGCGGCCGACACCGCTGGCCCGGATCGGTGAGCCGCTCGGACCAGAGGCGTTCCCCGTCGGCAAGATGAAGCGGAACCCTGAAGGCAACCGCCGCGGCAGTCGTCCGGCAGGGCCAGGCCCTGTGGGCCGAGGATCTCCGCCCGGGGCCGAATGCGCGACGGCCGAAATCCACCACGCCCGCGAGCGGGTATTTCGCAGGCACTGGGCGCGGCGCCGCTGGGGCCGGTCACGTCACCTCTGTCATCGCGTACCGGCGCTGTTGCGTGAAGTCGGTCGATGTGCGGCGACAATGCGGAACGCAGAGACTCCCAGGTGCGCCATCGACAGTGCCTGCGCAGGCGTCGTGCCGCAGCCAGTATGTTGCGGACGCAAGCAAATTATGTTTTCATGGTGATGCACGCAGATCTGCGGACCGGCCCCCCTCCGGTCGCGGCAGTCGTGCCCCCGGTATGCCGGTCGGTCGTATCCCCCGGCATACCGGGCAGGGCCCCGCTGTGGCCCCACCTCTATTGCCCCCTCGCCGAGCTCCTGGCTCGGCGTCTCGAACTTGAAGGCACCGAATCATGTCCAATACGCCTAATATCGCCGTCATCTATTACTCCTCCACCGGCACCGTTCACCAGCTGGCGGAGACCATCGCCACCGGTGCATCGGAGGCGGGGGCCGACGTGCGTCTGCTGCGCGTCGCCGAGCTCGCGCCCAAGGAAGTGATCGCCAACGTCAAGTCGTGGGCCGACCACGCCGCGGCGACCGAGCACATACCGGTGGCCACGCCGGACGACATCGCGTGGGCCGACGCCGTCATCTTCGGCACGCCCACCCGCTTCGGCAACGTCGCCAGCCAGCTCAAGCAGTTCCTGGACACCCTCGGCGGCCTGTGGGGCCAGGGTCTTTTGGCGGACAAGGTGTACAGCGGCTTCACCGCCACGTCCCAGCTGCACGGCGGCCAGGAGTCCACCCTGCTCGCCCTCTACAACTCCATCTACCACTTCGGCGGATTCGTGGTGCCCCCCGGCTTCACCGACCCCGTCAAGTTCACCGACGGCAACCCCTACGGAACCTCGCACGTGACGGGTGCCCAGGGAGAGATCCCCGTCGACAGCACGGCCCGCGCCTCTGGCGCCTACCAGGGCAAGCGAATCGCCAACGTCGCCAGGACCCTCAAGGCCGGCCGCGCGGCGTGACGCTCACCCGTGCGGGGGCCCGGAAAAGAAGTCCCGGGCCCCATGCCGCGAGGCACGGGACCGGAAGTTCGCAACAAAGGAGCAGTTCCTCATGGTCAAGGCCCTGCTACCGACCATGAAGGAGAGCGGCTGGGGCCGCATCGTCAACCTGACGTCCAACTCAATCGTCACCAACGCGCCCGGCCTGTCCCACTACATGGCGAGCAAGATGGGCAACATCGGCTTCAGCCGCGGACTGGCCAACGACCTCGCCCCGTTCGGTATCACCGTCAACGCGGTCGGCCCGACCTTGACCATCACACCCGGCGTCCTGAATGCCCACCCGCAGGAAGCCCTCACGGCGGCCGCAACAGTCCCAGGCCATCAAGCGCAACGGGCTGCCGGAAGACTTGACCGGCACCATTGCCTTCCTCACCAGCGATGACGCTGCCTTCGTGACTGGCCAGACCATCATGGCCGACGGCGGCTACGCCCGCTGATCCACGCCGAGCGGCCGTAGGTGCGCTGGTCGCAAGCGCCACCCGGACCGATCCGGGTGGCGTTCTGCGCGGGTCCGCCCGTTTCCGGTCGCGCCCTGCCGTACCCGGTCATGGGGTGATGTTCTGGCGGGCGCCGACCGTACGGCACGACAGCAGTGGTGCGGTGAACGGCATGTACGACACGGCGCGAATGCCGGGCTCTGAGGGTCCTGGGAAGTCAGGGCACCGTCTGCCGTGCCAGCGAACGCCCAAAGCGGGCGTCACGCGTCGCGACCGGCACGTCCTGTTCCAGTCGGCAGGTTCGGCCGCAGCAAGCGTTCGACTCTTGCAAAGGCAACGGCGGGGATCCATCGAGGCCGCGGCCCGTCCATGGTCACCTCGTGGTCCTTGGCCCAGTCGTGACGCAGATGCACGCGAGATCGCCAGGAAAGCAGCGGAGGGGAGACCTCGCACTGTGGTGAGCCCTCTGCACGCCCGTACACACGAGAAAGAAAGGGCTCCCTTGAAGGAGAGAAGCCTCATGAGAATGAGCTCTTTCCAACCTCTTGCGTTGGCTGGGAAGTTGGCCTGACAAACGGATGAAGCCCCTGGTAGATGGGTTTTCGACCAAGAGAACCGTCTCCACCAGAGGCTTCGCATGCTTGTCTACCCGTCCGGCGTCGACGTGTCCGGCTCTGCCCTCCGCATCCTCGCCGCCCGCCTGAGGGAACGACGGCGCGCTCGCGGCACCCGATGGCGGCGCCTGAGCAAGGCCCTGATCAGGGAATGGCGAGGCCAGTCGATCAGGATGGATGACAACGTTGCCGAACACTGCCGCTGCATGGCCGGACTGTCAAGATGCCGGGCGCCCTTCGGCGTTGTTTCTATTAAATTAGGAATAAATATTGACACGGTTTCGGCCGGGCGTCACAGTCGTCGCCGTGACGCCGCAGGCCTCTGCGTCAACGCGGCCCGCGTCACACATCCCGCTTCCCAACCTCTGGGAGAGGCACGTGACTTCACGCCCGCCCATACGCGACTACCGACACGTCCGGTTCGCCCGGACCACGCTCGCTGCGGCAACCGCGGTGGCTCTGGCCGCCACCGTGACCCCGTCCGCCCACGCCGCCCCGGCCGTGGACCAGGGTGCACCCGACTACTACGACAGTGGACTCGCAGCCACGCCCTACATGGGCTGGAACACCTACTACGGCCTCGGCGCGCCCACCGAGAAGGAGGTGCGCTCGGTTGCGGACAAGCTGGTCAGCAGCGGTCTGCGGGACAGCGGCTACGACATCGTGTGGCTGGACGGCGGCTGGCAGGCCGACAATCCGCGCGACGATCAGGGCCGTCTGGTGGCGAACCCCGAGCGGTTCCCCTCCGGCATCCCGTCCCTGGTGAACTACCTGCACAAGCGCGGCCTGCGGGCCGGCATCTACACCGACGCCGGTACCTACGACGGCGGCAAGAGCTGCGGCCTCGGCAGCCGCGGGCACTATGAGCAGGACGCCAAGCAGTTCGCCGGGTGGAAGGTCGACGCCATCAAGGTGGACTTCCTGTGTGGGATCGGCGCGAAGCTCGATCCGGGGCCCGCGTTCAAGGAGTTCAGCGACGCGGTCGCCAAGTCCGGCCGCAAGATGCTCCTGAACCTGTGCAACCCGCTCACCGACGACTGGGGCCTGCCGCACACCCCGGAGCAGGACGCGCACAACACCTACGCCTACGCGCCGACCATCGCAGACTCCTGGCGCACCGGCACCGACATCGCCTGGGGCACCCCGAGCCCAGGCCAGTGGCCCAACGTTCTGCGCAACATGGACGCCAACGCCTGGCACCCCGAGGCCCAGGGCCCCGGCCACTACAACGACCCGGACTACCTGATCCCGACGCGCCGCATGTCGGACGGGACCCTGGAGTTGACCGAGGAGGAGTCGACCACCCAGCTCGTCATGTGGGCGGAGATGGGCTCACCGCTGATCCTCGGCTCCGACCCGCGGACGCTGTCGCCGTCGATGCTCGCCACCCTGCGCAACCCGGAGATCATCGCCGTCGACCAGGACCGCCTTGGCGTCCAGGGCGTTCGCGTGGCCACCGACGCGACCGGCGACGTCTACAGCAAGGTGCTCTCCGGAGACGGCCGCCGCGCAGTCGTCCTGCTCAACCGCTCCGACCAGGCGGCCGAGCGCACCGTGAAGTTCTCCGACGCCGCCCTTGGCGGCCGGGTGAAGGTCCGCGACCTGAGGGCCCGCGCAGACCGGGGCACGCACGAAGGGTCGTACACCGTCACTGTTCCCGCGCACGGCACCGCCTTCCTCCGGCTCACTGGCGAGGACGCGCTGCCTGGCGAGAAGCTCGGCCTGCCAGCCACCGCGAGTCCGGCCGTCGTCCGCACCGGCTCGGCGCTCAGCACCTTCGTGCGCGGCCCGCGCGGCACCCTGCTCCAGCAGACCTCCGATGGCAAGGGCAACCACGTCCGTGACCTGGGCGGTCCGGTCCGCGGCGGCATCCTCGGCCAGCCCGCTGCGTACGCCTCGGCCGGCGGCCGGATCGACGTCTTCGTGCGCGGTGCCGACTCCCGCGTCTACCGGGGCGCCTACACCGGCGGCCGCTGGGGCGGCTGGCAGAGCCTGGGCGGCGAGGTGGCCGACGCCCCGAGCGTCGCCTTCACCGACCCCGCGCACTGGACACTGTTCGCCACCGGAGCGGACGGCCAGGTCGTCCAGCGCGGCGCGAGCACCGGCTGGACCTCACTCGGCACGCCCGGCGGCCGCCCGGCGTACGGAAGGCCGTCGGCGGCTGTCGACTCCGAGGGCCGCGTCCACGTCGCCGTGCGCTCCGCTGCCGACGACATCTGGACCCGCAGCCGTACCGCGAACGGCGAGTGGTCCGATTGGACCTCCGTTGGCGGCACGGTCAGTGGCAGCCCGACCCTCGTCGCCTCCGGCGACAGCGTGCTCCTCTATGTCCGCGCCGGTGACTACACGCTCTGGCAGCAGCGGTACAACTCAGGTTCCTGGCAGGGCTGGAGCAAGCGCGAGGAGTTCCCGAGCGCCGCGTTCGACGGCTCCCTCGGTGCCGTAGCGGGTCCGGACGGCACGGTCGACGCGGTCTACCGCGGAGTCGACGGCACGGTCCATCGCACCAAGTTCCAATAAATTAGTAATTAATCTTGACGTGGTGTGAGTGCCACGCGAACCTTGATTCGCCGCGATGGGGCTGCCCTGGCCCCTGGCCGCACGGCCCCGTCGCGTGAATCCCCAGGGAGCCCTTCATGACGAACCTTCAGACGAACCGTCGGCGTTTCCTCGCCGGACTCGGTGCCTCCGGGACGGCGGCTCTGCTCAGCGGCTGCGTCACCTCCACCTCCGATGCCAAGTCCTCCTCCAAGGGCCCGGTGACCCTCCAGTCGAACCTCTCGGCGCCGCAGGCCAAGGCGGCGATGGAGGACCTGGCCGCCGCCTACGGCAAGAAGGGGTCCGGGCGCGTCAGCCTCAACACCGTCGCCGCCGAGACCTTCCGCACCCAGCTTCCGACGTACCTCACGTCTGCCAACCCGCCGGATGTCTACACGTGGTACCCCGGCTCGGTCGCCGACGCCTATGCCGCCAAGAACCTGCTGCTCGACCTTGATGAGGTCTGGGCCTCCTCGCCCGACCTCAAGCGCTACTCCAAGGCGCTGAACTCGCTGTGCACCTCCAGCTCCGGCAAGAAGGTGTTCGTGCCCTCCACCTACTACTGGTGGGGCATGTTCTACCGGAAGTCCAACTTCGCCAAGTGGGGCGTCAAGGAGCCCAAGACCTGGGACGAGTTCCTCGACCTGTGCGACAAGCTCAAGTCGAAGGGCGTCGCGCCCATCGGCCTCGGCGCCGGTGGCAACACCCCCTGGGTGGCCTCCGCCTGGTTCGACTACCTGAACATCCGCATCAACGGCGCCGACTACCACCGCCAGTTGCTCGCCGGCAAGCACCGCTTCGACGACCCCGAGGTGCGCAAGGTCTTCGACCGCTGGACCGAGGCCCTGCCCTACTTCGACCCCGACGGCACTGCCGTCGCCTTCCAGGACGCCACCACCGCGCTGCTCAACGGCCGCTCCGGCATGATGCTCATCGGCACCTTCTTCGCCGACGCCGCGCCCAAGGACGCCTTGGATGACATCGACTTCTTCCGCTTCCCCGTCATCGACCCCAAGGTTCCGCTCGCTGAAGAGGCCCCCACCGACGGCTACTTCGCCAGTGCCCGCAGCGGACGTGCCAAGCCGGCCGGCGACCTGCTGAAGTACCTCGCCACCGCCGAGGCCCAGGAGATCTACATCAAGGGCTCCTCCGGCACGGTCCTGCCCTGCAACCCCGACGCCAAGGACGCCGACACGCCCCTGGTGAAGAAGGGGCGCGCACACATCCAGTCCGCCGCCGAGATCACGCAGTTCTTCAACCGCGACTCCAGCGACGCCCTCCAGCCCACGGCCGACACCGCGCTCACCAAGTTCATCGCGAGGCCCAAGGACGTCGGCTCCATCCTGACCACCTGGCAGCGCGACGCCCAGAAGATCTGGAGTGCCTGAGGTGGCAGTGCTCACCACCACCGCGCGCAAGACCCCGTCCGTCGCGCCGCGCAGCGGCGGGCGCGGCCGGGGGCCTGTCCGCCGTACCCCGCCGCTCGTCCTCGCGTTCGTCCTCATACCTCTGCTCGCCGAGGCCCTGTGGGTGTTCTGGCCTGCCCTGCAGGGGTTCTACCTCGCCCTCACCTCCTGGGACGGCGTCTCCCCGCCCCGTTTCGTCGGCCTCGGCAATTTCCAGGAGATGGTGCACGACGAGGTCTTCCGGACCGCCGCGATCGACACCGTCCTGTGGCTGGTGCTGTTCGGCGGACTGTCCGCGATCCTCGGCCTCGCCGCCGCCCTGCTGCTCCAGCAGGAGCGCCGCGGCGTCGGCTTCTACCGCGCCGCCCTCTTCCTGCCCGTCGTCTTCTCGCTGGTGGCAACCGCCCTCGTCTGGCAGGCGATCTACCAGCCCGACGGCGTGCTCAACCAGATCCTCCAGGGCGTCGGCCTCGGCAGCCTCCGCCACGCCTGGCTCGCCGACCAGGACACCGCCCTGTACGCGGTGATCGTGCCTGCCCTGTGGCGCCAGATCGGCTACGTCATGGTGCTCTACCTGGCGGGCCTCAAAGGCATCGACCCCTCGCTGTACGAGGCGGCCAAGATGGACGGCGCCGGACGCCGGCAGCGCTTCCGGCACGTGACGCTTCCGCAGCTCCGCAGCGTCAACGCCGTCGTGCTGTCCGTCATCATCATCGACTCGCTGCGCTCCTTCGACGTCGTCTGGTCGCTCACTCGAGGCGGCCCCTACCACTCGTCCGAACTGCTGAGCACCTACATGTACTCCACAGCCTTCCAGTCCCTGCGACTCGGCTACGGCTCCGCACTCGCTGTTGTCATCTTCGCGCTGGCCTTCGGCGTCATCTGCTCCTACCTCGTCCGCGCGTTCCGGGAGGCCGACTGATGTCCGCCAACTCGACCGCCCTGAAGCGCAGGCGGGCCGCGACCGTCGGATTCCACCTCGGCTCCGGACTGCTGGCCGTGCTCTGGCTGCTGCCCATCGTCCTGGTCCTCGTCACCAGCCTGCGCTCGTTCGACGACATCGCCGCCAACGGGCTCGGTAGCCTCCCGCACTCCTTCACCCTCGGCAACTTCCGTCAGGCCTGGGTCGACGGCGGCCAGCAGCGCGCCCTCATCAACAGCCTGATCGTCACCGTCCCCTGCGTGCTGATCACCCTCGCACTCGCCGCCATGGCCGCGTTCGCCCTCAGCCGCTACGAGATGCCGCTGCGCCGCACGCTGCTGCTGCTCATGCTCGCCGGCAACCTGCTGCCCCCGCAGATCCTGCTGATCCCGGTGTCCAAGCTCAGCGAGATCATGGGCATCTACGACACCCTGCCTGCCCTCATCGGCGTGCAGATCGGCTTCGGCGTCGGCTTCTACGTCTTCGTCCTGCACGGTTTCATGGGGGCCATCCCCAACGAGATCCAGCAGGCCGCCGTCGTCGACGGCGCCGGCCCCTGGCAGATCTTCTGGCGGATCATCCTCCCGCTCACCCGCCCCGCGCTCGCCGCCCTCGGCGCGCTCGCCTTCACCTGGATCTTCAACGACCTGCTCTGGGCCATCACCGTCCTGCGCAGCGACACGAAGATGCCCATCACGGCCGCCCTGATCGGCCTGCAGGGGCAGTACGTCTCCATGTGGAACGTGATCGCGGCCGGATCCGTCATCGCCGCCGCCCCCACTGTGGCCGTATTCCTGCGGTTCCAGCGCCATTTCGTGGCCGGCCTCAACCTCGGAGCGGTGAAGTGACCTCCTACGAACGCTGGACCCTCTGCACGGAGCACACCAGCTACACGGTGCGGCTTTCCCCGGACGGCCCCTGGGCGGAACTCGACGCCTGGGGCCCCTTGGGCGCGGAGGACGGCCCGTCCGCCCTCGACTGGTCCCGGCGCACCCACTTCATCACCCTGGCCGACGCCGCCCCCGCCGAGTACCTGCCGCAGGGCCAGCGTCCCTTCACCGGCGCCGACCTCGTCGTCGGGCACTCCGGGGACCAGCGCGGCGTGTGGTGGGGGTTCGCCGGGGCCGAACAGGACACGGACGGCTTGCGCCTGGCGTTCATCGACGACGTCGCCGGACTGCGCACCACTCTGTGCTACACCACCGTGCCCGGCACCGACGTCGTTCTGCGCTGGACCGAGCTGACCTGCACCGGCGACGGCGAACTCCGCCTGGAACGCCTCGACTCGGGCGCCGTCACCGTGCCCGTCGCCGACGGCGCCCGGCTCACCTACCTCACCGGACAGTGGTCGCAGGAGTTCACGCACACGCAACTCCACCTCAGGCACGGCACGTTCACCATGGGCAGCACCCAGGGCGTCCCCGGCCACGCCTACGCCCCCTGGCTCGCCGTCCAGGACGCGGCCCTGCCCGACGACGGCACCGCCCCGACCTACGGCATCGCTCTGGAGTGGCCCGGCAACTGGCACATCACCGCCGAGGCCGAACCGGGCGGCGCCGTCCGCGTCCGCGCCGGCCGTGTCCCGCACGAGGGCGCCGTCGTCCTCCAGCGCGGCCAGACCCTCACCACCCCGCGTCTGGCCTGCGCGTTCAGCCCCGAGGGGCTCGACGGCCTCGCTCGCGTCTGGCACCGCTACGAGCGGCACCTCGGCGGCGACCGCCTGGACCGCACCCGCAAGGTCCTCTACAACTCCTGGGAGGCCACCGGCTTCGACGTCGACGCGGCCGATCAGCTCGAACTCGCCAAGGTGGCCGCCGAGATCGGCGCCGAACTGTTCGTCGTGGACGACGGCTGGTTCACCGGCCGCGCCGACGACACCGGCGGTCTCGGTGACTGGTACCCCGACCCGGCGCAGTTCCCGCAGGGCTTCGGCCGGTTCGTGGAGGAGGTGCGCGCCCTCGGCCTCGGCTTCGGACTGTGGGTCGAACCGGAGGCCATCAGCCCGAACAGCCGCATGCACGCCGAACACCCCGACTGGGTCTATCGTGTCGAGGACCGCCCCGCCCGCCTGGTCCGCAACCAGCTTCTGCTCGACCTCGGCCGCACTGACGTGCAGGACTTCGTGATCGGCACCTTCGACCGGCTGCTCACCGAGTACCCCATCGAGTACGTCAAGTGGGACATGAACCGGCCGCCCACCGAGCGCGGCCGACCCGGCGTCGGACCCGCCGACCGGCTCGACCTGGACGCTGGACACGTCACCGGCTATCTCCGAGTCCTGGACCACCTGCGCACAGCCCACCCGCATGTCACCGTCGAGGGCTGCGCCGGCGGCGGCGGACGCATCGAGCACGCCACCCTGGCCCGCACCGACGTGGTCTGGCCCAGCGACAACACCGCCCCCCTGGACCGGCTCACCATCCAGTACGGCTTCCTGCACGCGCATGCCCCGCACGTGATGAGCTCCTGGGTCACCGACTCGCCCGGTGTGTTCGACCCCCGACCCCGCTCCCTCGCCTTCCGGTTCGTGCTGGCGATGTGCGGCGTCCTCGGCATCGGCGCCGACCTGCGCTCCTGGGACTCGGAACAGCGCGCCGAGGCCGCCCGCTGGATCGCCCGCTACAAGGAGATCCGGGACGTCGTCCACCACGGTGAAGCCCGCCTGCTCGGCACCCCCGAGGACCCGACCTGCGGCGTCCAGTACACCGAGATCGACGGCCCGCGCACCGTCGTCGCCGCGTTCAGCACCGGCGTCCTCGATGGCGCCCCGCTCGTCCCCGGCCGCCCCGCCCGGCTCCGGCTGCGCGGACTCGACCCGGCCGCCGCCTACCGGGACGAGGAGACCGGCATCCACTACAGCGGCGCCCACCTGCTGCACTACGGTCTGCCGTTCGCCTGGACCGTAGGCCACGATGCCCGGCTCGTCATACTGACCCGCAGCTAGGCACGCGCCGGCCCGGTCGAAGCGTCCCCACCACCCACGAAGGAGCCGAACCCCACGATGTACCAGCCCGCACGAAGGTACGGTGCGCGCTTCACCGGCCGCACAGCCGTGGTGACCGGAGCGGCCTCCGGCATCGGAGCGGCCACCGCCGAACGCCTCGCGCAGGAGGGAGCCGCCGTCGTGCTCGCCGACATCGCGGACGAGCGGGGTGAGGCCGTGGCCGAACGCATCACCAAGGACGGCGGTCGGGCCGCCTACGTCCACGCCGACGTCTCCAGTGAGCACGACTGGACGCGCGTCGTCGACGCGGCCCACGCCTTCGGTTCGGTCGACGTCCTGGTCTCCAACGCCTACACCGTTGATGTCCGCCCCGCCCACGAGATGACGCCCGAGTCCTGGCAGCGGCAGCTCGCCGTGAACCTCACCGGCGGGTTCTTCGGCTTTCGCGCCGTGCTGCCCGACCTGCGTGAGCGTCGGGGTGCCGTCGTGCTGACCTCGTCCGTTCACGCCCTCAAGGGCATCCCCGGTCACCCCGCCTACGCAGCCGCCAAGGGCGCGCTGCTCTCCCTGTGCGGGCAACTCGCCGTCGAGTACGGCCCCGAGGTCCGAGTCAACGCCGTCCTGCCCGGACCGATCATGACTGCCGCCTGGGACCGGGTCTCCGAGGCCGACCGCGCACGCAGCGTCGCCGAGACCGCCGCCGGCCGTTTCGGCACCCCCGAGGAGGTGGCCGCTGCCATCGCCTTCCTCAGCGCCGACGAGGCCGGCTACATCACCGGGTCCCACCTCCTTGTGGACGGCGGCTGGAGCGTCGTCAAGTCCTCCGCGTGAGCACCGCCGACCGCCCGCGAACCAAGAAAGGGTCTACGACATGACGCCCTACGCCCGCCGAGGTGTCCACGGCCAGACCGTGGAGGCACTGGCGCGCCGCATCCTGGGCGGTGAGATCCCAGAAGGGGCCACACTCGACCTCGTGGCGCTGCAGAGCGAACTCGACGTCAGCCTCACCGCCCTGCGCGAGTCGTTGAAGGTTCTCGCCGCCAAGGGCATGGTCGACGCTCGCCAGAAACGCGGCACCTTCGTACGTCCCCGCGCCGACTGGAAACTGCTGGACGCCGACGTGCTGCGCTGGCAGTTCGAGGGCGGCAGCACGGGCGAGACCGACCGGCTCCTGCTGCGCAACCTCGCCGAGGTCCGTGCCATCATCGAGCCCGCCGCGGTCCGGCTCGCCGCCGAACGGCGCACCGACGCCGACCTGGTCGCCCTGGACGACGCGCTCGCCGCGATGGGTCGCGCCGAGCCCGACCCGGCGCACGCCGTCGACGCCGACCTCGCCTTTCACCGTGCGTTGCTCGCCGCCACTCACAACGAACTCCTCGAACGAATGGAGATGGTCATCGAGTCCGGCCTCGCTCACCGCGACCGGATCGTGCACAGCTCCCCGCACAGCGAGGACCCCGTCCCTGCCCACCGCGCCGTCCTGGACGCCGTACGGGACGGTGACCCGCTGGCCGCCGAGGCCGCCATGCGTGCCCTGCTCGACCAGGCCGGCCGCGATCTGGACCGGATCGACACCGCCGACGAGACGGAAGGCCCCCGCCCTCAGTGAAGATCACCCGTATCGAGACCTTCCTCGTTCCGCCGCGCTGGCTGTTCTGCCGCGTCGAGACGGACGACGGCGTGGTCGGCTGGGGAGAGCCGGTCGTCGAGGGGCGCGCCGAGGTCGTCCGGGCCGCCGTCGACGTCCTCGCCGAGTACCTCGTCGGCCAGGACCCGCTGCGCATCCAGGACCACTGGCAGGTCCTCACCAAAGGCGGCTTCTACCGCGGCGGCCCGATCCTCTCCAGCGCCGTCGCCGGACTCGACCAGGCCCTGTGGGACATCGCCGGCAAGACCTACGGCGCCCCCGTGCACGCCCTGCTCGGCGGTCCGGTCCGCGACCGCGTCCGCGTCTACGCCTGGGTCGGCGGCGACGAACCCGCCCAGCTCACCGAGCAGATCACCGAACAGGTCGAGGCGGGCTTCACCGCCGTCAAGATGAACGCGGCAGGCCCGACCTCGCCCGTCGCCACCGTCGCCGAGACCGCGGCCGTCGTCGCCCGCGTGGCCGCCGCCCGTGACGTACTCGGCCCCGACCGGGACGTCGCCGTCGACTTCCACGGGCGCTTCGGCGCCGCCTCGGCCCGCCGTGTCCTCGCCGAACTCGCCCCGCTGCACCCGCTGTTCGTGGAGGAACCCGTCCTGCCCGAGCAGAGCCACCTGCTGCCCGGCCTGGTCGCCACCGCTCCCGTCCCGCTCGCCACCGGCGAACGCCTCTTCTCCCGCGCCGAGTTCCTGCCCGTACTGAACGCCGGCATCGCCGTCGCCCAGCCCGACCTCTCGCACGCGGGCGGCATCTCCGAGGTCACCCGCATCGCCTCCCTCGCCGAGACCTACGGCGCCCTGCTCGCCCCGCACTGCCCACTGGGCCCCATCGCGCTCGCCGCCAGCCTCCAAGTGGCCTTCGCCACGCCCAACTTCCTCATCCAGGAACAGAGCCGCGGCATCCACTACAACAAGGTCGCCGACCTGCTCTCCTACGTCGTCGACCCCGAGCCGTTCCGCTTCACCGACGGATCGGCCCACCGGGGCGACGCCCCCGGCCTCGGCATCACCGTGGACGAGAACGCCGTACGCGCCGCCGACCGCACCGGGCATGCCTGGCGCAACCCGGTGTGGCGGCACGCCGACGGCTCGTTCACGGAGTGGTGAGCGTGTCCCTCGCGTTCACCACCGACCCCGCGCACGGTGGACGCTGGACCTCGCTGCGCGCCGGCGCCCGCGAATGGCTGTGGCACCGACCTGACCCCGCACGCGACGGCGTCGTACCTGGTGACGCCTTCGTGGACGCGGGCGGCCTGGAGGAATGCGTCCCCACCGTGCGCGGCACCCCCGACCACGGCGACGCCTGGTCCCGGCCCTGGACCCGCGACGGCGATACCGAACGCGTTGACTGCGACGCGTTCACCCTCGCCCGCACCGTCCGGACCACCGCCGACGGCGTCGAAGCCGACTACACGCTCACCGCCGACCCCGGCTACCGCTTCGTATGGGCCGCCCACGCCCTGCTTGACCTCTCCGAACGGGCCGAACTCCGGGCCCGTACAGGCACACCCACCCGCGTCTTCCCGGAGGCGGCACCCCTGCTCGGCGGCCCCTGGGCCGACGGCGCCCCCTGGGTGGAGGGTGACTGGCCCGCACCGCGCGGACTGCGCCTGGACCGGTTCGGCCCCGACGACGGCACCGCGGTCGGCGCCGTTCTTGCGGACGGCCGGGTCTGCGTCCATGACGGACCCGACCGGCTCGCCCTCGCCGTCGAGGCCGGAGGGCAGCCCGTGTCCGTCGCCCTGTGGCGCAACCTGGGCGGCTTCCCCGAGGAGGACCCCTACCGCAGCACCGGGGTGGAACCGATGCTGGGCCGCACCTTCGACCTCGCCGAGGCCGGCCCGCACGACGCGGCCCGCGTCCCTGCCTCCGGCGAGGTCCGCTGGCGGCTCACCCTGACCGCCGACTGCGGTTGCCCCTGACCCCTCGACCGCCGCCCTGCCGAGCGACACCGGGCGCACCCGCCGGGAGACGCCCCGCAGCACCGAACCGACAGCGAAGGAGCCCCAGTCCGTGGACCTACGAGCCGCCCTGGCCGACCGCCGCCTCCTCGTCATCGTGCGCGGAGGCGACCGGGACGCCGCCCTGCGCACCGTACTGGCGCTCGCCGAGGAGGGCATCGACCTGATCGAGGTGTCCCTCAGCGGCGCCGACGCGCTCGGCGTGATCGCACGGACCGCCGCGGAACTCGGGCCGGACCGGCCGATCGGCGCCGGCACCGTCCTGACCGCCGACGACGCGCGCGCCGCGCGGGATGCCGGTGCCGCCTTCGCCGTCACCCCCGGCCTCGGCGCGGGTGCCGACACCGCACGCGACCTCGGCCTGCCGGTCCTCGCAGGCGTCATGACCCCCACCGAGATCATCGCCGCCCGCGCCCAGGGCGCCGACGCACTCAAGCTGTTCCCGGCCGCCGACGCCGGGGGACCGGCCTACCTCAAGTCCCTGCGCGCCCCCTTCCCCGACGCCGCGTTCGTGCCCGTCGGCGGCGTGGACCTCAAAGCCGCCCGCGCCTACCTCGCCGCCGGTGCCACCGCCGTCGGCGTCGGCTCCCCGCTCGTCGCCGATGCCGCCGACGGCGGCAGCCTGACCGCCCTGCGCGAGCGCGCCCGCGCCTTCCGCGCCGCCGCCCAGGAGGCCACCGCATGACCGAGCATCAGCCCCTGCCCACCCGCCCCGACCGCCTCGAACTCGGCGAGGGCATCCGCTGGACCGGCGACGGCATCGTCCTGGTGGACATTCTCCAGGGACGCCTGCTCACCACCCCCGACGACTCCCACCGCCCGCTGATCGAGATACTCCGACTCCCTGTCCCGCTGGGCGCGGTGGCGCCCGTCGCCGGCCGCCCCGGCACCTGGATCGCCGCCGCCGGCACCGGTGTCTGCCTCCTCGGCCCCGACAGCGCACCCACCTGGCTCGCCACACCCGAGGACCGCCCCGGACCGGAGATGCGCATGAACGACGGGGTCGCGGACCCCTCGGGCCGCTTCTGGGCGGGCAGCATGGCCTACGACAACACCGAAGGCGCCGGCACCCTCTACCTCGTCGACCACGACGGCACCGTCACCCCCGCTGTCGAGGGCCTGACCATCCCCAACGGCCCCGCCTTCACCGCCGACGGCCGCACCATGTACCTGGCCGACAGCGCCCACGCGATCGTCCGCCGCTACCCGGTCGACCCCGGCACCGGCCGCGTCGGCACCCCCGACGACTTCCTCACCGTGGACGAGGGCGGCCCGGACGGCATGACCGTCGACGCCGAGGGCTCCCTGTGGTGCGCCGTCTGGGGCACCGGCACGGTCCGCCGGTACCTGCCGGACGGCACCCTCGACCGGGTCGTCCGCCTCCCCGCCGGACAGCCCGCAGGCGTCTGCCTCCAAGGCACGTTGCTGCACGTCACCACCGCCACGGTGGGCCTCGACGCGCCCGGACCGTACGATGGCGCGGTCTTCACGGTGCCCGTCGATGTGCCCGGCACGCCCACACCCGCCTTCCGGCTCGCCCCCTCCGCACCGGCGGCGGGAGACCTCGCGTGACAGACACCTGGCGCCCGGCACGAGGACGCGTGGTCTGCGTCGGCGAGACCATGGCTGCCCTCGTCCCCGACCCGCCCGGGCCGCTGGCCGACGCCGGCCATCTGCGGCTGTCGGTGGCGGGAGCCGAGTCCAACGTGGCGATGTACCTCGCGGACCATGGCGTCCCGGCGACCTGGCTCTCGGCACTGGGGGACGACCCGCTGGGCGGCCGGGTGCGCGCCGTCGTTGCCGCCTCCGGGGTGGACGTCGCCCACGTGCGCACCGACCCCGACCGGCCGACGGGCCTGATGCTGAAAAACCCGGCGCCCACCGGCACCCGCGTTCACTACTACCGCAAGGGCTCGGCCGCGTCCGCTCTGGGCCCCGACCTGCTCGACCACGAGGCGGTGCGCACGGCCGCCCTCGTGCACTTCACCGGCATCACACCGGCTCTGTCCGCGTCCTGCCGCGAGCTGGTCACCCGCGCCCTCGCCGTCCCTGCCGCCCAACGCCGGTACGCGATCAGCTTCGACGTCAACCACCGCGCCCCGCTCTGGCCCAAGGGCACCGCCCCGGATGTGCTGCGCGACCTCGCCGGGCGCGCCGACATCGTCCTCGTCGGACTGGATGAGGCCCAGGACCTGTGGGGTGCCGACCTGACCGCCGCCACCGTGCGCGAACTACTGCCCGGACCGCGGATCGTCGTCGTCAAGGACGGCTCCCGCGTGGCCACGGCGTTCACCGACTCCGGCGCCGTAACGGTCCCGGCCCTGCGGGTCGCCGTGGTGGAGCCCGTAGGCGCGGGCGACGCCTTCGCGGCAGGCTTTCTTGCCGGCCTGCTGCGCGGTGAACCCGTGGACCGTGCCCTGCGCATCGGCCACATCACAGCGGTCTCCGCCCTGAAGGTGACCGGCGACCACGGCCCACTCCCGCCGCACAGCTTCGCCGACCAGCTCCTCGCCCTCACGGATAAGGAATGGGAGACGTACGAGGAGACACCGAAATCCGCGTCGGAAAGGGACGGGGGCGGGCAAGAGGGAAGACCGACCACCGGAACGTGACGGTGAAGGAATGACTTCTGGGACGCGCGTCATGGCGCGAGTCCCTGCGTTGACCACGAACGGACACCGCACCGTCCGCAAAGGACCTGTCGCGCGGGCGAAATGGCTCACCGCTTCCGTGCGCGAGGACGCCGAAACGGTCATCGCCGCCGCGTTCGACCAGGCCGAAGCCCGCGACCCAGAACACCACCGGAACTGGGTAGTACTGATTGACGGCGCCACCCACCAGCGGGAGCTGATCCAGACCGAGGCCGCCCGGCGCGGCGTCACGATCCACATCGTCCTCGACATCGTCCACGTGATCGAGAAGCTATGGGCGGCCGCCAGGTGTTTCCACACCGCCACCGATCCCGCGGCCGAGGACTGGGTCGGCATCAAGGCCGCCCGGATCCTGGCCGGCGACGCCCCCGGCGCCGCCCGTGACATCCGCACCGAAGCCGACCGCCACCTCAGCGACGACCAGCGCGCCGCCGCTGACAAAGCGTGCCGATACCTTGAGAACAACGCCGACTTCGTCCACTACGGCCAAGCCCTGGCAGCGGGCTGGCCGATCGCCAGCGGCGCCGTCGAAGGAGCAGCACGCCATCTGGTCGCCGACAGACTCGACATCACCGGCAGCAGGTGGACCGTCCCCGGCGCCGAAGCCGTCCTCACCCTCCGCACCGTCATCAGCAACGGCGACTTCCCCGACTACTGGATCTTCCACGCGCGGCAAGAGCACGAACGGCTCCATCCCCTACCCGACCAGCACATCTACGCACTTCAAGCCTGACACGGGAACTCACTCAGAGAAAGCCGCACCCAAACCCGACAGGGAGCAGGCACCTGAGCAGGGACCTTTCGACCCCACTCGAAACGATTGCTGACGTGTGCCCGCCATATATAGCGTGCGCCACGAGCTGAGGCCACCCGTGCCCGGCCGAAATGGGGGAAACCATGTCCCGACGACTGCACCGCGGGCGTATCGCCGCAGCCACGGCCGTCACGGCCACCGTGCTGGCCCTGACGGGCACCTACTCATCCGCAGCCACCGCAGCGGACACCCAGACGACCCAGAACTGCGTCATCGTCTTGGACGAACTCCAGCCGGGGCAGACCTCGTCCCGGATCCTGTCACGCACCTGCACCACGGGGGCGGCATCAGCGAAGGCTCAGCCCTCGACCATCCAGAGCACGCTCCTCATGACGTGGTACGCGGACGCCAACGAGGGCGGTGCCAGCACCCAGATCAGGGGCAGCAGCGGCGGATGCGACGCCTCAGGCTACGGCTTCGCATACGTCGGCGACGACTGGAACGACCGCATCAGCTCCTACAAGCTGTTCGGCACCTGCAACAGCATCACCGGCTACGACAACAGCAACTACGGCAACAACATCTACTACTGCGGCCGTTGCACCGGGGACAACATCCCGTGGTCGGCGAATGACCGAATCAGTTCCATGTGGGTCTGGCAGGGCTGACACAAACACCGCGAGACCGATGAGCGGGAAGCACCCGAGGCCCCGGGCGGCAAAACGCCCGGGGCCTCGCACCCGCCACAGTAGAAGGACGCCTACCCCGCCCACACCGTCAACCAGCGTTCTCCCAGCTCAGGACTTCCCTGGAAGAGAGCCACACCC
>NZ_JAFFSU010000046.1 GCF_017948455.1 Streptomyces sp. GESEQ-4 | reverse complement strand
GGGGGGGGGGGGGGGGGGGGGGGGCGGAGGGGGGCTCGGCAGCCGGGCCGGTGGACGGAGGCGCGGAAGGGACCTCGGCGTCCAGGCGCGTGGGCGGCGGTGCCGAAGGGGGCTCAGCGGCCGGGTGGGTGGGAAGCGGCTCGGAAGGAGCCTCCGTGCCGTGGCGGGCGGGTTCCGTGGCCGGGTCCGGTCGGGTGGGAGGCGCGGGGTCGCTTTCCGTGCCGTTCGGGGTGGGCGGTGGGCCGGCATCCGGTGTCGGTGACGTCGGAGTCGTCGTCGCCGGGGTCTCCGTCGAGGTGCGGGGGGCGCCGGTCGTCGAGGGTGGCTCGTCGGTGAAGCCGGGGGGCATGGGGCCGGGTGGGAAGCTCGCCGGTGCGGTGGGCGGGGTTTCCCAGGGGGCGCGGTGCCGTCCTGTGCCCTCTGTGGGTGCGGCCTCGGCACGCGGCGGGGGCACTCTGCTCCCCGACGTCGGCTGCCCCGGCGGAGGACCCGCTCCCGGCGTCGGCTGCGGCTGCCCCGGCGAGGGACCCGCTCCCGGCGTCGGGGCGGCGTGCCCGTCCTCCACCGCCGAAGGCGACGTACTCCCCTCCCCCACCGTCCCCGCCGCCGAAGCGAACCGATCGTCCAGTGAGTCGGGCGCGGCCGTGGGGCCCGTATCGTCCGTGGAGTCCTCGTACAGCTGCCTCCACCAGTCGTCCTCGTGACCGGTGGGACTTCCCCCCTGCTGGCTCATGCCCCCAATTGTCCACCGCACGGGCCGGATGAAAACGGGGCATCGGGAAAATCGGGCGCCGGTCGTGGCGCTCGGGAAGTCGCCGGGCGATCCCACCCCCCACGGGAGAACCGCCCGGCGACGCCTCAGTGACCCCGGCCCGCCGATCCCCTGCACGCGCGGGCGCACGTCGTAGGACCGGGTCACGATCTGGGTGACCGAATCGCCGTTCGCATCCGTCATCCGCACCCTGAGTGTGACCTGCTTCCCTGTCGCGCCGGTGTGGTTCCCCACCGCTTTCCGGCCACCGTCGCCACGCTGTCGGCGCGGGGTGATGTGCGCCGGTGGTGATCTGCGGGCCCAGTAGGCGTGGCCTGCGCTTTCTCCTCCGCTCCGGCACCCTGGACAGATGGGAGTCCTGGACCTCCTGCTGGTCGGCGTGGTCATCGTGCTCGGCCTGTGCGGAGTGCTGGTGCCCGGCGTGCCGGGGTCGTGGCTCGTGTGGGCCGCGGTCATGTGGTGGGCGCTGCAGGATCCGCAGCCCGTCGCCTGGTGGGTGCTCGTGGGGGCCACCGTCGCGCTGCTCCTCTCCCAGGTGGTCCGCTGGACCCTGCCGCCCCGACGTCTGCGCGCGAGCGGAGCCACACCGCGGATGGGGGTGTACGCCGGCGCGGGGGCGTTCCTCGGCTTCATCCTGATCCCCGTGCTCGGCGCCGTCCCCGGCTTCATCGGCGGCATCTACCTCTACGAGCGCCTCCGGCTGGGCCGCCACGGTGAGGCGAGGGCGGCCTTGCGTACGGCGATGCGCAACGGGGGCTCCAGTGTGCTGGCCGAGCTGTTCACGTGTCTGGTGATCTCCGGGGCGTGGCTGGGCGCGGTGCTCTGGGGCTGACGCCCTGGATCTCCGCCGATCTCCGCCGCTTTCGATTGATCGGGTCTATCCCGCCATATTGACGGTCCGCCGCCCCAACCCTACGTTGCACTCCGGGATAGCTCCGATGAATCACAACAGCCGCCAGCCGCCGCACAGTCGCAGAGCCGCCGGGAGTGACCGCCATGCCGAAACCGTCCAGACGAACCGTCCTCGCCACCGGATCCGCCCTGAGCGGCGCGCTCCTCACCACGGGTCTGCCGACGCAAGCGACCGCGGCAGATCAAGACCACACCCACGACCACGCCCACACCTCCGACCCCTGGCGCACCGTCCTCGACGACGCGGACCTGGTCTGGCAGCGGATGCCCGCCACCTGGTACGAGGGCCCGTATCTGGGCAACGGCTTCCTCGGCTCGGGCATCTACGCCGAGCCGGGCGCCGAGACCCGCGCCGTCCGCTTCAACGTCCAGCACTCCGAGGTGCAGGACCACCGCCCCGAGTTCGGCTCGCTGTTCGGCCTGGCCCGGCTGCCGATCGGCCACTTCACCCTGGAGCCGGTGGGCACGATCACCGGCCTGGACTGGCGGCTCGGACTGCGCGACGCCGAGCTGACCGGCACCCTCACCACCGACCGGGGCACGCTCACGCTCCGCGCCCTGGTGCACACCAGCCGCTCGGTGCTCGCCGTGGAGGTGACGCCCAGCGCGGGCGAGCGCGGCTTCCGCTGGGTGTTCCATCCGGCGGACGCGATCAGCCCGCGCGCCGCGTTCAAGCCGCTCCCGGACGGCTATCAGGGCAACCCGCCCGCCGAGGTCGCCGACCACGCCGGCGTCTCGGCCGCCGTACAGCCGCTGCTGGCGGGCGGGCAGCATGTGACGGCGTGGCGGGAGCGGGACCGGGGGAAGACCAGGACGCTGTACGTCCATGTCGCGCACTCGTATCCGCGGGCCACGGCGCTGGACCGGGCGCTCAAGGCGGTGCGCGAAGCCTCCGCGCTTCCGTACGCGGCGCTGGCGGTGACCCACCGGGCCTGGTGGCACGCGTTCTACCGCAAGAGCTTCCTCTCCGTCCCCGACGCCCGCATCCAGCGCTTCTACTGGATCCAGCTGTACAAGACGGCGTCCGCCGCCCGCCGTGACGCGCCTGTGATGGCGACCTGCGGCCCCTGGCTGGAGTCGACGCCCTGGCCCAACACCTGGTGGAACCTCAACGTGCAGCTGGAGTACTGGCTGATCCACGGGGCCAACCACCTCGAACTCGACGCGGTGACCAGGGCGTTGAGCGAGTTCCGGGACAACCTCACCAAGGAGATGGCCCCGCAGTACCGCGCCGACTCCCTCGGCATCCCCCGCACCACCGACCCCCACCTGATCAACGGCGCGGCGGGCACCCTCACCGGCTACGGCGTCGGCATCCCCGGCCAGGACCCGCCGACCCCCGAGGTCGGCAACCTCACCTGGGCCCTCCACAACGTCTGGCTCAGCTACCGCCACACGATGGACGAACGCATCCTGCGCGACGTCCTCTACCCCCTCCTCCGCAAGGCGATCACCTACTACCTGCACTTCCTGGAGCCGGGCCCGGACGGCAAGCTGCACCTCCCCGCCACCTTCTCCCCGGAGTACGGCGGCAACTCGCGCGACTGCAACTACGACCTGATGCTGCTCACCTGGGGCTGCCGCACCCTCCTGGAATCGGCCGAACTGCTCGGCATCGACGACGAGTTGGCACCGCGCTGGCGTGAGGTACTGGCCAAGCGGGCGCCGTACCCGACCGACGCGAACGGCTTCATGATCGGCGCGGACATCCCGTACGCGAAGTCGCACCGCCACTACTCGCATCTCCTCGCGGTCTACCCGCTGTACGAGCTGACCGGCCGCACGGCGGACGAACGGGCCCTGATCGAGAGGTCGTTGGCGCACTGGGTCGGCTTCGAAGGCGCCCTGCAGGGCTACACCTTCACCGGCGCGGCCTCCATGTCCGCACTCCTCGGCAAGGGCGAGGACGCGCTGAGATATCTCGGCGAGCTGATGACCCGCTTCATCCAGCCCAACACCATGTACAAGGAGTCCGGCCCGGTCATCGAGACCCCGCTGTCGGCGGCCCAGTCCCTGCACGACATGGTCTGCCAGTCCTGGGGCGGCACCATCCGCGTCTTCCCGGCCCTCCCGGCCGCCTGGGCCGACCTGACGGTCCACGACTTCCGCACGCAGGGAGCCTTCCTGCTGTCGGCGGTCCGCGAGGGCGGCGCCACCCGCTGGGTCCGGCTCGCCAGCGAGGCGGGCGCGCCCTGCGTCGTACGGCACGGCATCCCGGGACCGATCGAGGTACGGGACGGACGCGGCCGCCCACTGCGGTACACGGACGCCGGTGACGGCGCCATCCGCATCGCCCTCCGGAAGGGCGAGTCGGCACTGATCACCCGCCGGGGCGACCGGCCCGACCTCACCGTCACACCCGTACGGCCCAACGAGGACGCGCCCCGCTGGGGGCTGCCCGGCATGGACGGCTGACCCGGTACGTACGACATGCTTGTCTGCTGCCATGGCGGAATTCACCGAAACCGAACGCGCGTACCTGAAGACCCAGCGGCTGGGACGGCTGGCCACCGTCGACCCGCACGGCCAGCCGCAGGCCAACCCGGTCGGGATCTTCCCCCAGGACGACGGGACGATCCTGATCGGCGGCCGGGCGATGGGCACCACCAAGAAGTGGCGCAACCTCCAGAAGAACGCCAAGGTCGCCCTGGTCGTCGACGACATGATCAGCGCCCGACCCTGGCGGGTCCGAGGCGTCGACATCCGCGGAGAAGCCGAACTCCTGGTCGGCCCCCACGACTTGGGCCCCCACTTCAGCGAGGAAGTCATCCGCATCCGTCCGCGGAGGATCCACAGCTGGGGCTTGGAAGAGGGCTGACCTGCAGCGCCCCGTAAGGGGCGCGGGGAACTGCGCGACCAGCCACAACGGCGCCGCAGAAAACCTCACAGCGCACCTTCCAGCCCAAGCAGCTCCACCTTCCGCTCAAGACCCCCCGCATACCCCGTCAAAGAACCATCCGCACCGATCACCCGATGACAGGGACGCAGCACAAGCAACGGATTCGCACCGATCGCACCACCCACCGCCCGCACAGCAGCCCGAGACGCCCCGATCCGCGCAGCGATCTCCCCATACGTCGCGGTCGCGCCGTACGGCACGGAGTCAAGCGCGGCCCACACCCGCTCCCGAAATACCGTGCCTTCGGAGCGCAACGGCAGCCGGAACTCCTTCAGATCACCGGCGAAGTACGCGGCGAGTTGCCGCTCCGCCTCCCGGAAGGGCCCCGCGTCGGACCGCCATCCGTCCTGGACAGTCCGGCCGCCCTTCTGCCCCGGCATGGAGAGGGACGTCAGCGTGCCATCGGTGTCGGCGGTGAGGAGAAGGGGGCCGAGAGGGCTGTCGAGGTTGGTCCAGTACGTCATCGTTGCTCCAACTCCCCTGCTGCACGCAGGTGTTGTAGTGCGTAGGAGCGCCATGGGCGCCAGCTGTCGGGGACGTCCGTGCCGGGCACGGCCACGTCCGGGTCGCCGAGGGCACGGGTGCGGATGATCGCCACCGTGCGGGCGTCCATCCCGGGCAGGGCGAGCAGCGCGTCCTGCGCGTCGTCCCGGTCGGCCCCCGGGTCCAGTCGTACGGAGCCGTCGGCGAGGGCGGCGGTGAGCGCGCCCAGGGGACCGTCCGGCTCGGCCTCCGCGAGGACCGCGGGCTCGGGGAAGACGTGGGTGAGGCTGCCGCAGGGCGCGTCGAGGGCCTTGCCGTAGCGCCGTACGAGCTGCTCGGCCGCCGTACGCCCCACCAGCGCCCGTACCGCCAGTTCCTCCGGATCGGCGGTGCCCGGCGACCGCAGTCCGGGCCGGGCGGCGACCAGCGGGGCTAGCCGCGGGTCGGCGCCGAGCCGCTCGTCCACGGCGTACGGATCGGCGTCCAGGTCGAACAGCCGCCGCAGCCGCTGGACGGCCGTCGTCAGATCGCGCAGGTCGGTGAGGTGCAGCCGCGCATCCAGCCAGCCGCCGGACCCGGGCCGCGGCGATCCCGGCCGCTCCTCGACGGCGACGATCCCGGTGCCGTAGGGGAGGCGGAGGGTGCGGCGGTACGTCCGTCGCCCGCGGCGTCCGCCGATGTCCTCGACGCCGGGGACGGCGTCGTCCGCCAGCTGATCGAAGACGGCACCGGCCTGGTACGGGCCGCGGTGCGCGAGCCGTAGCGGCACGCCGGCCGCCGGGGTGGCCGTACGGCCCTTCGGTGCGGCGCCCCTCAGCCCGGTGGGCGTCGAGGCGTAGACCGCCTTGATGGTGTCGTTGAACTGCCGGACGCTGGCGAACCCGGATGCGAACGCGATCTCCGTGACCGGCAGTGCGGTGGTCTGGAGCAGGACGCGTGCGGTGTGCGAGCGCTGGGCGCGGGCCAGGGCGACCGGCCCGGCGCCGAGCTCGGCGGTGAGCTGCCGCTGGACCTGCCGCGCGCTGTATCCCAGCCGTGCGGCGAGCCCGGCGACACCCTCCCGGTCGACCACGCCGTCCCCGATCAGCCGCATGGCCCGGCCCACGACGTCCGCGCGCACGTTCCACTCGGCCGACCCCGGCACCGCGTCCGGCCGACACCGCCGGCAGGCCCGGAAACCCGAGCCCTGCGCGGCGGCGGCGGTCGTGAAGAAGCGGACGTTGCGGCGCTTGGGGGTGACGGCGGGGCAGCTCGGGCGGCAGTAGATACCGGTCGTCTCGACGCCGAAGAAGAACTCGCCGTCGAACCGGGCGTCCCGGCTGCGCACCGCTTCGTACCTGGTGTCTTCGTCCATCACGTGTCCCAGTTTCCGCCAGACGGGACGCCGCGGCTGGCGGAAATCGGACATGGGGGTGGGGAGGGCTACTGCCACCGCCCCCGCTTCGCCTCCATCGCCGCTCGGCCCTGCGCCCCCTTCCGCTTCCAGTCCTTGCGGATCTCCGCCCTGACTCGCGCGTCCGTCTTGGCCACGATCCGCTGGTTCTCCCGCAGCAGCTTGCGGTAGCTCTCCAGCCGTCGTACCGGCAGCTCGCCGGAGTCGATCGCGGCCAGCACCGCGCAGCCGGGCTCGGCCTCGTGGGCGCAGTCGTGGAACCGGCACCGCGCGGCCAGCTCCTCGATCTCGGAGAAGACCTGCCCGACACCGGTCTCGGCGTCCCAGAGCCCGACGCCCCGCAGCCCCGGCGTGTCGATCATGACGCCGCCGCCGGGCATGAGCAGCAGATTGCGGGTGGTCGTCGTGTGCCGGCCCTTGCCGTCGGCGTCCCGGGTGGCCTGTACGTCCATGACGTCCTCGCCGAGCAGCGCGTTCGCGAGGGTCGACTTGCCCGCGCCGGACTGCCCGAGCAGCACGGACGTACCACCGGAGACGACCGCGGCGAGGACATCGAGCCCGGCCCCGTCGACGGCGCTGACCGGCAGCACCGGCACACCGGGCGCCGTGGTCTCCACGTCCTGGACGAGATGGGCGAGGGTGGCCGCGTCCGGTACCAGGTCGGCCTTGGTGAGCGCCACGACCGGCTGCGCGCCGGACTCCCAGGCCAGGGCCAGGAAGCGTTCGATCCGGCCGAGGTCGACCTCGACGGCCAGGGACACGGCGACGATCGCGAGGTCGACGTTGGCCGCGAGGATCTGCCCCTCGGACCGCTTGGAGGAGGTGGAGCGCACGAAGGCGGTACGGCGCGGCAGATACGTCCGTACGTAACGGGGGTTGCCCGCGGGTTCGACCACGGCCCAGTCCCCGGTGCACAGGACCCGCAGCGGATCGTTCGGGGTGACGAACGCGGTGTCGGCCCGCACAACCCCGTCGGCGGTGAACACGTCGCACTGTCCGCGGTCGACCCTCAGCACCCGTCCGGGCAGCAGCCCTTCGGACACGTAGGGGGTGAACTGGTCCGCCCACGCCTCGTCCCAGCCGTAGGGAGCGAGAGCGGAGAAAGCAGAGGTGGTAGTCAAGGGTGACCCTTCGAAGGGCGGCCCCGGGAGGATGTCAGCCGGCGGCCACAGAGGTGGACTTGATGAACTTCCGGATGCGGGCAGCGCCCATCACGAAGACAGCCATCGGTCACACCTCCCAACCAAGCCAAGTCACCCGCGGCACCCTCCGGCCACCGCTCGAACAGCACTGACACTAGAGACACCTGAGCCACGACGCCATCGAATTACGGCACCCCATGAACGCCGGCCCCTTGCGCGACGGGCAAGCGTCACGCCAGTCCGTAAAGCGCCTCCAGGTCGACCAGTTGGACACCAGGGTCCGCATGTGCGGCCGCGTGTGCCTTGTCGTTGAAGCCGGCGCCGCTGAGACACATGAGTCGGGTACCGGTGGTGTCGTAGCGTCCCGCCTGGGTGATGAGGTCGCGAACGTGCTGGAGGCGCTCGATATGGGCGATGCCCATGGTGTCGTTCCACTTGGCCTCACCGATCGCGAGAAGCGGTGGCCTGGAGCCGTCGGCGATACCGACGACCGCCACATCCACTTCATGTCCGACACGGGCCTTGGGATCGTGCACCACTCCGTGTCCGACCCGGGCGGGCAGACCGCCGATCAGCTCCGGGTCGGCGTGGTGCAGCGCCCAGTCGCGGCAGACCTGTTCGAAATGAGGGCCGAGGACGTTGCTGGTGAAGCGGCGGCGGCTGGCCTGCCAGACCCGGGCTGCGCTGCCGGGGCGTTCCAACTGGTCCCAGACCGGTCGCATGATGGCGTGATAGAAGCCGATCAGCGGTTCAGCGATGCGGTAGGTGGGGCGGTTGTCGCGGAAGGCGTCGGCATCCCGGTGCAGCAGGCCGGCGTCTTCGAGGACGTTGATGGGGTGTGCGATGTCGGTGGCCTTGCGTTCCAGATACCCGGCCATACCTCCACGGGTGGCGTTGCCGTCGGCGACTGCGGCCAGCACGGAGAGGTACAGGGCGGTGTCTCGCAGGTCGGGCTCTTCCGCGAGCAGATAGCGGGCCTCACGGAACAGAGGGGTCTCTGGATTGAGGACGGTGCGGACGACCCAGTCGTCGAAGTCGTCAGCTCCGTTCGGGGTGTCGCCGCGGGCGAATTCCCGTCGATACGCGGGTGTACCGCCGACGATCGCGTTGACCTGCAGGGCCAGGCGCGGGTCCGTGATGTTCCAGAATTCGGCGGCCAGGCGGTGGTCGAGAGGGCGGACCATCAGCTCCAACCCTGCCCGGCCTCGCAGAGGAGCGTTGCCGGACAGCAGCCTGCCCATGAACGACAGCGCCGAGCCGCACAGCAGTAGCCGGGTGCGGGAGGCGCTGCGCTGGTCACGCAGGGTCCGCAGCGCTTCCTGGATGATCGAGGGGAGCTCCGGATTCGCCTTGGCAAGATACGGGAACTCGTCGATCACGACGGGTACGGGCCGCTCCGCGCCCAGCGCGAGGAGCGCGTCGACGGCCTCGGCCCAGTCGGAGAAGTGGTACGGACTGGCAGGGCGCACATGCGCGGTGAGCGCGGCGCTGATGCGCCGCAGGGACTCGGCATCGGCGGCCTCGGTCGCCCCGAAGTAGAACCCTCCTGCGGCACGGCAGGCCGCGTCGAGCAGGAAGGTCTTGCCTTGGCGGCGCCGTCCGGAGACCACACCGAGCGTCGCGCCGGGCTGTTCATCTTCGATGAACCGGGTCAGCGCGGACCATTCGTAGTCGCGGTCGAACATCTCGACGGGCTTGTCCATACCCCTCCGGTTGCCTGAAGATAGAACCACACATCTATAAACTGTACCCCTATCTCAATGGTGATCGTTCATCGAGGCCGACCCGGCGGCGGAACGCATCGTCACGTACCTGGCGGTAGCCTCGCCCCTTCGAGGAGGCCATGCTGACCGTCGAAGGTGAGCCCCGCCCGCCCCCGGCGTCAGGCCTTCGTGCAGTCGTGGCCGTTGAGGGTGAAGTCGTACCCCGGGGAGTTCTTGCCGCGCCAGGAGGAGAGGAAGCCGAAGGCGAGGGAGCCGTTGGCGGGGACGGTCTTGTTGTAGTCGGCGGCGGTGGCGGTGACGCGGGAGCCGTCCTGGGCGAAGCTCGCGTCCCACATCTGGCCGACCTGCTGGCCGTCCTTGAAGGACCAGGCGACCCGCCAGTTGTCCAGGGCCGAGGTGGTGGTGATGGTGACGGTGGCCTGGAAGCCGTCGGGCCACTGGTTGACCAGGTCGTAGTCGACCTCGCAGGTGGCCGGCTCGTTCGTCCCGGGGTCCGGTTCGCCGCCGTTGGCGGTGGACGAGGTGGTGCCCTGGGGTTCCGGGTCGGGCCCCTTGCCGTCGGAACCGGTCGCCGATGGCTCGGGCGAGACCGTCGCCGAGGCCGAGGGCCGCGCGCTGGTGGACGGTTCGGAGACGCTGGGGACGGCCACCGGCTGGCGGTCGGAACCGTCGGTGGGTCCCGCGGCGCCGTCGTCGGTGGTGCCGCCGGGCATCATCGACACGCCGAGTGCCAGCAGGGAGACGATGACGGCGGCGACGAGGAGGCCGCCCCGCACGACGCGCGCCTTGTGGGCAGCGGGGTTCGGGGGTCCGTCCGTGTCCACCGGGTCCGGACGCCCGGCGCCCAGCCGTACCTCGGCGGCTCTGCGGCGGCGCTCCAGATAGGCGAGGCCGCCCCAGCCGATCACCCCGCCGGCGAGCGCGGCCGGCAGCCCGCCGCCGTGCAACCGCAGACACGCGGCGGCCTCCGCGCACTCCACGCACCGGGCGAGGTGGCGGGAGAGGTCCTCCGGGGTGTCGGCGAGAGGGGAGCGGGTGACCGCGTCGAGCAGCCGGGCGTAGCTGCGGCACTGTGCGGCCATCGGGGTGTCGAGGTGGTTGCGGTGGCAGCGGTCCCTGAAGAGGATCCGCACCTGCTCCAGTTCGTCGGAGACCGACGCCGGGTCGAGGCCGAGCCGGCGGGCCACGACGGACATCGGCAGGCCCTCCACCTCGGCCAGCCACAGCAGCGCCGCGTCCGGTTCCTGCATGTCACGCAGGCCGCGCAGCGCGAGCGGGCGGTGCAGCGGGGGTCCGGTATAGCGTTCGGCCTTGTCCGAGTTGAGCCACAGCCGCAGCTCCGGGTCGAGCTTGTGGCCCTGGCCGTCGGTCTCCCAGGCCGCCGCGGTGGTCCGAACGGCCGTCAGCAGCAAGGGAATCCGGGGCAGCCGGGCCGGGCGGCGGCCGGTGTTCCTGGACGTGCCGGTCTCATCGGCACGCGCCTCGCGTATGCCGAGCGCGAAGGCCTCGGTGGCCAGCCGGGTGGCCGCGACGGATCCGGCCGTGCACAGGTCGGCGTACGAGAGCACCGCGTCCCAGCACTCGGAGAACAGCGCGGCCTCGGCGGCGTCCTGAGGGGTCGGCAGGTCGGGCATGGGTCTCCTGCATCCACGAGCGAGGTCAACTCACTATATTGGCAACGGAGTTGGGGGAAACCTCGCGGCAGACCGTGAGCCTTTCACGTTCTCGACACAACTGACAAGCACGCTATTCAAATCCGGTGCCCGACGGGTACGCGGCCCCTCCGCGCTCCTACGAGAGACATACGGAAGGAACGCCGAAAAGTCTCGATCCCGGCCGACATTGTTGTGGTTCCGCGTCCAGCGGCACGGCCGGAGTCACACCTCGACCGGCTCCTGCGCCGACAGGCTGTCCATGAAGGAGCTGACGGAGAAGACCGCGCGGCCGGGGCCGGGCGGGCCGTATCCGGGCGGCGAGGACAGGCCGAACTCGTCCATGGTGGCGCGGTAGGCCTCCAGGAGACGGATGTGGTACTCCAGCGGGGCGCCCTGCGGGTTGGCCTTGCCGAGCGGGGTCGTCGGCTCGGGGCACCAGGTGG
This sequence comes from Streptomyces sp. GESEQ-4, assembly GCF_017948455.1. GTDB lineage: Bacteria > Actinomycetota > Actinomycetes > Streptomycetales > Streptomycetaceae > Streptomyces. The sequence continues at coordinate 19,546 of NZ_JAFFSU010000046.1, read as the reverse complement.
TGAACCGGGGCGTGATGCCGTGCGACATGAAGAAGCGCAGGCCCTCGGTGGTCGACGCGATCGCCTCGTCGACCGTCGTGAACCCGAACGGCTCGGCCATCTCCACCCCCGCGACGAAGTTGGGGATCACATTGCGGGCGCCGAAGACCTCCGCCGAGTCGAGGATCCGCTTGTGCCACACGTCGCGGCCGACGTAGCGCTCCTTGCCCGGGCAGTACATCTTGAAGAGGTACTCGTCCCACACCTCGTAGTTCGGGTGGTAGATCTGCACGCCGTAGTCCTTGAACCGCTGGACGTCGTCACGCGGCAGCGCCTGCGCGACCACCTTGCCGATCCAGCGGCCCGGGAAGCGCTCCTCGATGGCCTTGGCGTAGTGGCCGTAGAAGTCGGCCTCGTCGCGGCCTGAGACGGTCTTGGTGATCGCGCCGCCGGTGAGCGTGTAGGCGGTGGACGCCTTCGCGGTGTCGTAGCGGTCGATGATCTCGAGCGCCTCCAGGACCTCCTCCACGTCCTTGACGCCCGTGTACGGCCGCCCGGCCGCCTTGTGCTGGCGCCAGTTGTGGTTGATGTCGCAGTACTGGCACTCCTCCTTGGCGCCGAAGTACTGGCAGACCCGGAAGACGGTGAGGTAGATCAGGTAGCCCCACTGGATGGTCGGGGCGACCTCCATCACGGACTTCCCGTTGGAGAGGGTGTGCCGGTAGTACTCCGGCATGGGTGGCACCCCGACGTCGGAGATCCGCTTCCCGTCGAGGTAGAGCCCGAGCATCCCGTCCTCGTCGGCGGCCACGCGGTACGGCGACGACGGGTTCACCCGCACCGAGACCACGGTCCGCCGCAGGCCGTACGGCCCGCCGGTGAGGATGATCTCCTCCGGCGGGCGGCGCAGCGCGGCCTCGCCCAGCTCGGGCAGGGTGCCGTGGTCGAAGGAGAAGATGAAGTACGACTTCGGCTTGACCTCGCCGCCTTCGTTGTCACTGAGGGCCGACGGGTCGAAGGCGACCCCGCCCCGGAGCAGATCCTCTTTGAAGACGGCCTCCCGCGGCACATGCGGAAAGCGCTCCATCAGATCCTCGACCAGCGCGGTACGGCTGCCCATCCCGTGTCTCCTCCCGGCTCAGGCGTTCGACTCCTCACGGTATGCCCCCGTGCGAGCGGAGGTGGGGGCGGGGGCCCTGTGTTTCCGGTCAGGGTAGTTTCCACCAGGGGATTCCTGGTTTTCGCATTCCTGGCTCCCGCATTCCTGGTTCTCGTATTCCTCGGGAGGGGCGACCGCATGGCCGAGACCGTGACCAACTGGGCGGGCAACATCACGTACACCGCCAAGGAGCTGCACCGCCCGCACTCGCTCGACGCGCTGCGCGCGCTCGTGACGGGCAGCGACCGCGTACGGGTGCTGGGCAGCGGGCACTCCTTCAACGAGATCGCCGAGCCGGGCGTCGAGGGGGCGCTGGTGTCGCTGGGCGGCCTGCCCGTCGAGGTGGATGTCGACGCGGCGGCGCGCACGGTGCGGGTCGGCGGCGGGGTCCGGTACTCCGAGCTGGCCCGCCAGGTGCACGAGCGGGGTTTCGCGCTGCCGAACATGGCGTCCCTCCCGCACATCTCGGTGGCCGGTTCGGTGGCGACCGGTACGCACGGGTCGGGCGTCCGCAACGGTCCACTCGCTGCCGCGGTGCGCGAGGTGGAGATCGTCACGGCGGACGGGTCGACCGTCGTCATCGAGCGGGACGACGAACGGTTCGGCGGGGCGGTGACCTCGCTCGGCGCGCTCGGTGTCGTCACCGCGCTCACCCTCGACCTGGAGCCGTCCTACGACGTCGAGCAGCACCTGTTCACCGAACTGCCGCTGGCGGGGCTGGACTTCGACACGCTCGAGACGGTGCTGGCGGCGGCGTACAGCGTGAGCCTCTTCACCGACTGGCGTGAGCCCGGCTTCCGGCAGGTGTGGCTGAAGCGGCGCACCGACCAGCCGCTGCCCGACTTCCCGTGGGCCGCGCCCGCCACCGAGAAGCTGCACCCCGTGCCGGGCATGCCCGCGGTCAACTGCACGGAGCAGTTCGGGGTGCCGGGGCCGTGGCACGAGCGACTGCCGCACTTCCGGGCCGAGTTCACACCCAGCAGCGGCGCCGAGTTGCAGTCGGAGTACCTGCTGCCACGGCCGTACGCCCTCGACATGCTGCACGCGCTGGACGCGATCCGTACGACGCTGGCTCCCGTCCTGCAGACCTGTGAGGTGCGGACGGTCGCCGCGGACACGCAGTGGCTGAGCCCGGCTTACGGGCGGGACACCGTGGCCGCGCACTTCACCTGGGTCGAGGACACGGACGCGGTGCTGCCAGTGGTGCGGCGGGTGGAGGAGGCGCTGGACGGGCTGGACGCCCGGCCGCACTGGGGGAAGGTGTTCGCCGCACTCCCGTTGGACCGGTATCCGCAGCTCGGCGACTTCCGGGCGCTGGCCCAAGTGCTCGACCCCAGCGGCAAATTCGCCAACGCCTTCGTGCGGGACATCCTGGCCGGCTGAACCGCGGGGGACTTTCTACACCCCCTTTCCTAACCCCTTGTCGAAAGTCCTGGCAGCCCATAGCCTTGCGCCGCGCCGGTGCCGTCGTAGACCCCGGCCTGGCTGGGAAGGGATGGGCCGCTCCGGTGAAGCGCACCTCACGTGACATCCGCACCGCGAACCGCTACGAGGTGCTGCGCCAGATCATCGCCGAGTCGCCCACCTCCCGGCAGGAGCTGGCCGCCGCCACGGGACTGAGCCTGGCCACGGTCGCCACGCTCGTCGGGGAGCTGCTCGACCTCCGCATGATCACGGAGGTCGGGTTCGAGGACTCGGCGGGGGGCAGGCCCCGGGGACTCGTGGCCGTCAACGCGTCGGGGGGCGCGTTGATCGGTGTCGACATCGCGGAGACGTACGTCCATGTCGAGCTGTTCGACCTCGGGCTGAACGTGCTCGCCCGCGCCGACGAGGACATGCGCCCCGGCGAGAGCCTCCCGGAGCAGGTCGTCGCCCATGTCGCCGCGGCCGTCGGCTCGGTGGTCGCGCAGGCCGGGATCGAGGGCGCGCGCGTTCTCGGCGTCGGCGTGAGCGTGCCGGGGCAGGTGGACCGCGACACCGGGATCTCCGAGTACGCGCCGAACTGGGACTGGCACGACGTGCCGCTGCTCGACCTGCTCGCCGAGCACATCGCCTACCCCCTGTACCTGGACAACCCGCTGCGCGCCTGCGCGGTCGCCGAGCAGTGGTTCGGGGCCGCCCGCGGATACGGCAACGCCGTCGTGGTCAACCTCGGCACCGGGGTCGGCGCCGGGCTCGTACTGGGCGGGGGGCTGCACCGGGGCGTGAGCAACAGCGCCGGGGAGTGGGGCCACACCACGCTCGTCCTCGACGGACGGCTCTGCCACTGCGGCAACCACGGCTGCGTCGAGACGTACGTCGGCGCGCCCGGAATCATGCTGAACCTGCGCGAGTTGAGCCCCCGCAGCACGCTGCTGCACCCCGAGGACCAGACGGCCACGATCGACGCGCTGGCGCGTGGTGTCGCCGCGCAGGATCCGGTGGCCCTCAAGGTGGTCCGGGACACCGCCCGTTATCTGGGCGCCGGCATCGCCGATCTCGTCAACATCCTCAACCCCGAAGTGGTCGTGCTCAGCAGCTGGGTCGCCCGCACGCTCGGCGAACCGCTGCTGCACGAAGTGCGCGAGGCCGTCGCCCGGCACGCGCTCAGGCGGCCCCTGGCCGCCACCGAGATCGTCCTCTCCCCCATCCCCACCGACCCGGTGTGCCTGGGCGCGGCGACGTTCGCGCTCGAAGGGGCGCTGCAGTCGGTGGGACAGAGGACCGCCACAAAGCGCACCACCCTCGCAAGGAGCCGTACCGCACCACCTTCATGACGACGGAAGGGATGCACGTGTCTCACCCCCGCCCCACTCACCCCCGCAAGAGATCGGCCCTCCTGACAGCCGCAGCCGCACTCGCTGTCGCAGGCCCTCTCATAACCGCCCCGCCCGCGAGCGCCGCCGACCCGGTGGCCGCGGAAGTCTCCCCCTACGCCGCCCAGACCATCGACAACATCGGTGCGTCCGGCGCCTGGTGGGTCAACGACCTGAAGAACTTCGACCCCAAGGTCCAGGCCCGGGTGGCGAAGCTGCTCTTCTCGTCGCAGGGCCTCGACCTGAGCAACTACCGCTACAACATCGGCGGTGGCGGCACCGCGGTCACCACCCCGTCCCGCGCCCCGGAGGACTTCCGCAACGACGACGGGACGTACGACTGGAGCAAGGACAAGGCCGGCCGTACGTTCCTGTCCTACGCCGCGAAGTACGGTGTCGAGAACCTCGTCGCCTTCGTGAACAGCGCGCCCGCCGAGTGGAAGACCAACGGCAAGAGCTGCGGCGGCTATCTGAAGGCGGAGAACGAGCAGGACTTCGCGAAGTACATCGCCGACATCACCGACCACTTCGCCAAGCGGGGCCAGCGGTTCGACCACATCAGCCCCTTCAACGAGCCGACGAACAGCTTCGACTCCTGCGGCCAGGAGGGCATGCTCGTCGACGTCGACCAGCGCGACGACATCGTGCGGGCGCTCGGCGCCGAGCAGGACGCGCGGCGCCAGAAGACCGGCATCATCGCCGACGAGTCGACCAGCACGGTCAAGTTCAACGACGAGGTCCCCCGCTGGATCTCACAGCCGGGCACGGCCCAGTACGTCGACAAGCTCGCCCACCACACGTACGACAACCCCAGCGACGCCAACCGCGCGCAGGTCTACGAGACCGCCAAGAAGGCCGGCATCGAGTCCTGGTCCACCGAGGTCTGCTGCTTCGGCAAGGGCGGCACCGGCTGGGCGCAGGAGTACGACCCGACGATCGACGGCGGTCTGAACCTCTCCCGGATCATCCACAAGGACTTCGCGACCGCGCACGACTCTGCGTTCCACTGGTGGGTCGCCCTGTCGGAGATGATCGGCACCGACCCGTACGCGAAGAACGACTCCGGCTGGAACGACGGCCTGATCTACTACGACCCCGATTACGCCACGAACGGCAACCAGGAGCTGTACTTCACCAAGCGCTACTACGCGCTCGGCCAGTACAGCAAGTTCGTCAGGCCAGGTTCGGTCGCGCACAACGTGACGGGAGTGCCGGACGGCGTCGAGGTGTCGACGTACGACCGGAACGGCAAGTGGGTCGTGGTCGTCAACAACCACAACGCGACGGACAGTTCGCTGAAGTTGCACTTCAACAGCAAGACGCCGGTGCGGGCTTCGCAGGCCGTACGGACGTCGGCCGACGAGAACTGGGCGAAGGTGGCCAAGCCGGCGGTGCGCGGCTCGACCGTCTCCGCCTCCCTGCCCGCCCGGTCGATCACGACATACGTCCTCGACCAGAAGGGCCGCGGCAGTTCGGCGATCACGGGCGCGCTGCAGGGGCAGCAGTCCGGGAAGTGCCTGACGGCGGACGCCTCCGGGGCCGCGATCAACGCCTGCACGGGCGCGGACGCGCAGGACTGGTCGTACGACGCGAAGGGCGCGCTGAAGGGCGCGGGCGGCTATCTGACGGCCGGGAGTGCGGGTCTGACGACCAGCGCGGCCTTCACGGGTGACGCCGGTCAGCGCTGGCTGCTCAACTCCAACGGGCAGATCGTGAACGAGGCGTCCGGGACGTGTCTGGACGTCGGCGGGCAGGCGACGGCCGACGGCAGCAAGGTGGGCCTTTGGTCCTGCAACGGCGGGACCAATCAGGCCTGGTTCCGTCAGTAACCCTTCCTGATCGATGAGTTGGCGGGCCGCTGGTGCGGCGGCCCGCCACCGGGCACGTCCGGTATCCCGAACGCCACACAACGCTTCGAGCAGACTTCGTCCAACCCCTTGCCGAAGGCTTAGCCGAAGGTTAACGTCCCGCACCGCAAGCCGAATTGAGCCACCGGTTGAGCCACCGGCCACAGAGCCGTGGAGCCGCAGCCGTACTCGAGACAAGGACGTCAACATGTCGGCATTCAGCAACACCAACTGGGACCGTCGAAATGTGCTGCGGGCCGCGATGGGTCTGGCCGCCGCCGGCGGTCTGGCCGCGTGCGGCGGCAACACCGGGCGCGCCGGTGGAGGCTCGGGCGACGGCCTCGTGCAGTACTTCCACGCGTACGGCGAGGCGGGCGTCGAGCAGGCGGTCAAGAAGTACGCCAAGGCCTACAAGGAAGCCAACGTCACCACCCAGTGGATCACCGGCAACAACTTCGAGCAGAAGCTGTTCGCCGCGCTGCTCACCAAGAACGCGCCGGACGTCTTCGAGTTCCACCCGCAGATCCAGCTCATCAAGAGCGGCCAGGTGGCCGACCTGACCGACATCATCGAGCCGGTCAAGAACGACTTCAACGCGGCCGACATCAAGTCGCACACGGTCGACGGCAAGATATACGGCGTCCGGATGATCGACGACCCGCAGTTCTTCTTCTACCGCCCCTCGCTCTTCGAGAAGGCCAAGGTCGAGGTGCCGACCACGCTGGAGGAGCTGGTCGAGGCCGCCGCCAAGCTCAAGACCGGCAAGGTCAAGGGCGCCTACCTCGGCAACGACCTCACCCCGGTCCAGCACAACCTGATCTGGTCGGCCGGCGCCGACACCCTCACCGCGGACAACAAGGCCGCCTTCAACACCGACGAGGTCGCCGAGGGCCTCAAGCAGCTGCGTTCCCTGTTCACCAGCGGCGACCTGCTCCTCGGCGCCCCCGCGGACTGGTGGGACCCGTCGGCCTTCACCCAGGGCCTGACGGCGATCCAGTGGTGCGGCATGTGGGCGATGCCCGCGATGATCGAGGCGCTCGGCGACGACATCGGCATCTTCCCGTTCCCGAAGGTCGGCTCCGCCGGCAAGGAGTCGGTCTACAACGGCGGCTGGTCGATGTTCGTCAACGCCAAGAGCAAGAACGTCGAGGCGGCCAAGGAGTACGTGAAGTGGCTGTGGATCGACCAGAAGGAATACCAGGAGGACTTCGCCACCTCCTACGGCTTCCACATCCCGCCGCGCACCTCGCTCGCCGAGTCCGCCACCAAGCTGAAGTCCGGCCTTCCGGCCGAGGGCGTGAAGCTGTTCAACGAGTTCGGCCACTTCGACAACATCGGCTGGACCCAGGCCATGATCGCCGCCGTCAACGACGTGATGGCGAACTCCGTCCGCAAGAACAGTGACCCCAAGGCCCAGCTCGCCGCCGCTGAGAAGAAGGTCAACGCAGAGCTCAAGAAGCTCTTCGGATAGGGCGCCGGACGGATCTCGACATGTCGACCACCACCACACCCGGGGTCGCCAAGAACCCCGCCCCGGCCAAGGTCTCCAAGGCCCGGCCGCGGCGGGGCCTCAGGGCGAACAGCACCTTCAACTTCTGGCTCTTCACCGGCCCGTTCCTGATCGGCCTGGTGATCTTCGTCTTCGTGCCCATCGGCTGGAGCCTGTATCTCAGCTTCTTCGAGGCACGGTTCACGGTCACGCCGAGCGAGTTCGTCGGCCTGGAGAACTACAAGCAGATCCTGACGGACACGGACTTCAGGAACTCCCTCGTCACCTTCACCGTCTTCGCGGCGTTCATCGTGCCCACCACGTGGGCGCTGTCGCTCGGGCTGGCGCTGATGGTGAACCGGCTGCGGTTCATGCAGGCGTTCTTCCGGTCGGTGTTCTTCCTGCCGACCGCGGTCAGCTACGCGGCCGCCGCGCTGATCTGGAAGATGTCCATCTTCAACGGCGTCCGCTTCGGCATGGCCAACACGTTCCTCGGCTGGTTCGGGGTCGAGAACATCGCCTGGCTCGACAATCCCGATCCGCCCTGGTACTGGCTGGTCATCGTGACCGTCCGGCTCTGGCTGCAGGCCGGTTTCTACATGATCCTCTTCCTGGCGGCGTTGCAGAACATCCCCAGGGAGCTGTACGAGGCCGCCGCCATCGACGGCGCCAAGCCGGGCTGGCAGACCTTCCGCTACATCACACTGCCCCAGCTGCGGGCGACGTCCACCGCGGTGATCCTGCTGCTGCTCATCGCCGCCTACCAGGCCTTCGACGAGTTCTTCATCCTGCTCGGCAAGGCCACGTGGGGCATGCCGCCCCTGGTCGAGCTGTACAAGATGGCGCTGGGCGAGAACCAGAACTACGGCGCGGGCAGCGCGGGTGCGCTGGTCCTGACCGTGCTCATCTGCCTCGTGACCCTGCTCCAGGGCAAGATCATGGGCTTCGGAAGGGGGGACGAGTCCCAGTGACCACCACAGCACCCGACGTCAGGAAGCCGGCGAAGGCCAAGCGCCCCGGCGGCGTCATGAGCAACACCGGTCTCTACATCGCGACCTGCGTGGCCGCCGTCCTCTTCCTCGTCCCGTTCTATCTGATCGTCCGCAACGCCTTCATGACGGACCCGGAGATCACGGGCGAGGAGTGGAAGTGGTTCCCCACCGACATCCAGTGGGGCAACGTCACCGAGCCGTTCGACGACGTCACGGTCGACTTCGCCCGGTCGATGTGGAACTCGCTGGTCGTCGCCGTCCTGCACACCACGGGCATCCTCCTGATCTGCTCGCTGGCCGGATACGGCCTCGCCCGCATCCCGTACAAGCACGCCAACAAGGTGTTCTACGTCGTACTGGCCACCCTGATGGTGCCCACAGCCGTGACCTTCGTGCCGAGCTTCGTGCTCGTCTCGTCGCTCGGCTGGGTGGACACCTACCGCGGTCTGATCATTCCGGGCCTGTTCAGTGGTTTCACCTGCTTCCTGTTCCGGCAGTACTTCTTGGGGTTCCCGAAGGAGCTGGAGGAGGCGGCGCGGGTGGACGGGCTCGGTTACTGGGGCGCGTACTGGCGTGTCGTCGTGCCCAACTCGCTGAACTTCTTCGCGGCGATCGCGACGATCACCTTCATCGCGGGCTGGAACGCCTTCCTGTGGCCCCTGGTCATCGGCCAGGATCCCAGCGCGTGGACGGTGCAGGTCGCCCTCTCGACGTACGCGACCAACCAGTCCGTCAACTACCACCTGATCTTCATGGCCACGGCCATTTCCATCCTGCCCCTGGTATTCGTGTTCCTCTTCCTCCAACGCTGGCTGGTCCAGGGGATCGCGCAGACCGGCATCAAGGGCTGACGCCCTCTTCTGAAGACCTGGAGACCGATGACTTTCCGCACCACCCCATCCGTCGACTACGTCGAGGACGTCTCACCGGGCAGCGGGGCCCTGCCGCCCCGCGCCTGGTACGCGGCCTCCGACGCCACGTCGCTCTCCCTCAACGGCAGCTGGCGCTTCCGACTGTCCGCCACGGCGGACGCCGAGGACGGCTCCTTCGCTCAGGAGGGGTACGACACCGGGGACTGGGCCGAGGTCACGGTCCCCGGGCACTGGGTCCTCCAGGGCGACGGCGCGTTCGGTTCGCCCATCTATACGAACCACCTGTACCCCTTCCCGGTGGATCCGCCGCACGTCCCGACCGAGAACCCGACCGGCGACCACATCCGCGTCTTCGACCTGCCGGCCGACTGGCCCGGCGACGGCGACGCCGTCCTGCGTTTCGACGGTGTCGAGTCCTGCGCCCGCGTCTGGCTGAACGGCACGGAGCTCGGCGAGTTCAAGGGCTCCCGGCTGCCGCACGAGTTCGCGGCCGGGCCGCTGCTGAAGCCGACGGGCAATGTGCTGGCCGTCCGGGTGCACCAGTGGTCCGCGGGGTCGTACCTGGAGGACCAGGACCAGTGGTGGCTGCCCGGCATCTTCCGTGATGTCACCCTCCTGCACCGCCCGGCAGGCAGCGCGGGCGACTTCTTCGTGCAGGCCTCCTACGACCACACCACCGGCGAGGGCACCCTGCGCGTCGACTCCGACGTCGAGGGGCGGGTGTCCGTACCCGCGCTGGACATCGATGTCGCGACCGGCGAGCCGGTGACCGTCCCCGTCCAGCCGTGGTCCGCCGAGACGCCGAAGCTGTACGACGGTGAGCTGATCACGGCGGGCGAGCGCGTGCCGCTGCGCATCGGTTTCCGGACCGTCGTGCTCGAAGACGGCCTGATCAAGGTCAACGGCAAGGCGATCCTGTTCAAGGGCGTCAACCGGCACGAATGGCACCCCGAGAAGGGCCGTGCCCTGGACCTTGCGACCATGCGCGAGGACGTGCTGCTGATGAAGCGGCACAACCTCAACGCGGTCCGCACCTCGCACTACCCGCCGCACCCGGCCTTCCTGGACCTGTGCGACGAGTACGGCCTCTGGGTCATCGACGAGTGCGACCTCGAAACGCACGGCTTCACCGAGCAGGCCTGGCGCGACAATCCCGTGGACGACGACCGCTGGACACCGGCCCTGCTCGACCGCGCCGCCCGTATGGTCGAACGCGACAAGAACCACCCGTCGGTCGTCATCTGGTCCCTCGGCAACGAGGCCGGCACCGGCCGCGGGCTGACCGCGATGGCCGAGTGGATCCACGGCCGGGACGACTCACGGCTCGTGCACTACGAGGGCGACATCGACTGCCGTGACACCGACATGTACTCGCGGATGTACGCGGGCCATGAGGAGGTCGAGCGGATCGGCGCCGGGCTGGACGGCGGCACCCACAAGCGACGCCAACTCCCCTTCATCCTCTGCGAGTACGGCCACGCCATGGGCAACGGCCCCGGTGGCATCGCCGACTACCAGCGGATCTTCGAGTCGTACGACCGGCTCCAGGGCGGCTTCATCTGGGAGTGGATCGACCACGGGATCAAGGACGCGCGGTTCGGCTTCGCGTACGGCGGCGACTTCGGCGAGGAACTCCACGACGGCAACTTCGTCTGCGACGGGCTGATCTTCCCGGACCGGACGCCGTCGCCGGGGCTCGTCGAGTACAAAAAGGTGATCGAGCCCGTCCGCATCGAGGGCGACGGCGCGGACGGCACCGTACGGGTGACGAACGCGTACGACTTCGCCGACCTGTCGGCGCTGGCCTTCGAGTGGTCGTACCAGGTGGACGGCGAGACGGTCGAGGCGGGCAGCCTGTCCGTGCCCGCGCTGGCGCCGGGCGAGTCGGCGGAGGTGAAGCTGCCGGCGCCGCCTCCGGCGGACGGGCGCGGGGCCGAGACGCAGTGGACGGTGCGGGCGCTGCTGGCGGAGGACACCGCGTGGGGGAACAAGAACCACGAGGTGGCCTGGGCTCAACTGCCGGTCGCTGGCCGGTCGTTGCCGTCCGTCGTGGCAAGTGACAGGCCCAACGCGAGCGAGCGGCTGATCTATGTCGGCCCGGCGTCCTTCGACGTACGCACCGGCGCGCTGAAGACGATCGGCAGGCTGAACGTCACGGACCTCCGTCTCGACGTGTGGCGTGCGCCCACCGACAACGACGAGGGCGCCTCCTGGCAGGACGACATCCGCTGGGCGCAGATGTGGCGCAAGTACGGGCTGCACCGCATGCGGCACCGCCTGGACGGCGTCGAGTTGGGTGATGACGCGTTGACCGTACGGACCCGGGTGGCGCCCGCCGCCTGGGAGGTGGGCCTGCGCACGGTGTACCGGTGGACGTCCGACGGCACGCGGCTGAAGCTGACCGTGTCCGTGGCGCCCGAGGGCGACTGGACGGTGCCGTTGCCGCGGCTGGGCATTCGCTTCGGGCTCGCGCAGGCGGACCAGGTGAAGTGGTTCGGTGGCGGTCCCGGCGAGGCGTACCCGGACACCAAGTCGGCCTCGATGTTGGGCCTTTGGCACTCCTCCGTGGACGAGCTGCAGACGCCGTACGTCCGTCCGCAGGAGAACGGCGCCCGGACCGACGTCCGCTGGGCGGAGCTCGGCGGGCTGCGGATCGAGGGCGACCCGGAGTTCTGGTTCAGCGCGCGCCGCTGGACGAACGAGCAGCTGGACGCGGCCCAGCACCTGACCGATCTCAACCCCAGTGACACGGTCTGGGTCAACCTCGACCACGGGCAGCACGGCATCGGCTCCCAGTCGTGCGGCCCCGGCCCGCTGCCGCGGTACTTCCTGCGGGCCGAGCCGGCGGAGTTCTCGTTCGTGTTCTCGGTGACCGACCCTCGGTGATCGATTAGTCCAACTGGACGGTCAATTAATCCATTGACCGTTTGATCGACATTCTGCGACGGTCGTGATGCGCCCGCGGCCGGTCGGCCCTCCAAGCCGACCGGCCGCAACTCGTTTACGAGGCAAGGGAGTTCACGAACTTGAGCGGAAGCATCGAGGTCCGCGGCCTGTCCCGTACCTTCCACACCACCGTCCGCCGCCCGGGCTTCACCGGCGCGCTGCGATCCCTGGTCGACCCGGAGCGGGTCGCCAAGCACGCCGTCCAGGACGTCACCTTCGACGTGGCGCCCGGCGAACTCCTCGCCCTGCTCGGCCCGAACGGCGCCGGCAAGTCCACCACCATCAAGATGCTCACCGGCATCCTCACACCGACGTCCGGCGAGTGCCGGGTCACGGGCGTGGTGCCGTACAAGGAGCGGGAGCGCAACGCCCGCAACATCGGCGCGGTGTTCGGGCAGCGCACCCAGCTGTGGTGGGACCTGCCGGTGCGTGAGTCGTTCTCGATCCTGCGGGACATCTACGAGGTGCCGAGGGCCGAACACGCCACCCGGCTCGGCGAGTTCGACGAGCTGCTGGACCTCTCCTCCTTCTGGGACACCCGAGTGCGCCACCTCTCGCTCGGCCAGCGCGTGCGCTCCGACCTCGCGGCGGCCCTCCTACACGATCCGCCGGTCGTCTTCCTCGACGAGCCGACCATCGGCATGGACGTGGTGGTCAAGGAGCAGGTGCGGGAGTTCCTCCGGCACCAGGTGGAACAGCGGGGCCGTACGGTCCTGTTGACCACGCACGACATGACGGAGGTCGAGCGGCTCGCCGAGCGGGTCGTCCTGATCAACCACGGCCGGCTCGTCCTGGACGGCAGCCTCGACGAGATCCGCCGCAAGTTCGGCTCGACGTGGCAGGTGCGGGCGACCCTCGCCGACGCGCACACCGACGTCGTACCACTGCCGGGCATGACACTGCTGCGGCAGGACGGCCCGCGGGTCGTCTTCGGGCCGGACGGACCCGACGCGCCCACGGTGCACCAGGCGTTGAAGACGGTCATCGAGCGGTACGAGGTGACGGACGTCGCCATCGACGAGGCGGACCTGGAAGACGTGATGCGGGCCGCCTACGTCCACGCCGAGGCGGTCTGACGTGGCCGTTCTGCACGCGTGGCGCGCTGCCCGCGTCACCCCCCTCGGTGAGCTGCACACCCCGCCCCGGATGACCGCCGTGCTGGTCCGGCTGGTCGTGCAGGTGGTGCTGGTGGCGTCGCTGTGGCACGGCCTGTACTCCCACACCGACACCACCGCCGGTCTGGACGAGAGCCAGGCGGTCACCTATGCCGTGCTGGCCGTACTCGCCTCCCGGCTGCGGGAGTTGGACCAGTACGCGGGCCGGGACACCGTGCTGCAGCACATGCACTTCGGCACCATCGTCTACTGGTATCTGCGCCCGCTGCCGCCCGAGCGGTACTACGCCCTGCGTGCCCTCGGTGAGCAGTTGTACGGACTGGCGTGGGCGCTGGGCGGATTCGCGGTCTGCCTCGCGTTCGGGGTGGTCGAACCGCCCCGGTCGGCGGCCGTGGCGGGGGTGTTCGCGGTCAGTCTGCTGCTCGGCCAGTGGGTGCTGTACTACGTGATGCTCGTCCTGGACCAGATGTGCTTCTTCACCATCCGCAACAACTCCGCGATGCTGATCCTGATCTTCGTGCAGAACCTGCTGTCCGGGGTCTACGCGCCGCTGTGGTTCTTCCCGGACTGGTTCCTCACGCTGAGCGGTTTCCTGCCGTTCCAGGCGACGCTGAGCGTGCCGCTGTCGATCTACATCGGCCGCATCCAACTGGCCGACGCGGGCGTCCAGTTGGCCATTCAGGCGGCCTGGGTCGTGGTGCTGGCGCTGTTCACCCGGTGGGTGTGGCGGCAGGCCGCGGCGCGCGTGATCTCGCAGGGAGGATGAGATGTCGTTGAAGGCCTTTCGCATCGCGTGGCGCATCTCGCTGCTCAACATCCGCGCCGCGATGGAGTACCGCACCGAGTTCCTGCTGAACATCGCGGCCGGCGCGATCTGGCAGGTGTCGGTGATCGTGTTCGCGACGGTGCTGCTGGCACGGTTCACCGGGATGGGCGGCTGGGACAGCTCCGACGTGCTGCTGATCCCGGCGATCCGGATGCTCGCGCACGGACTCTTCGTCCTGATCCTTGGGCGGCTGCACTTCATCGGCCGGCAGATCCAGGAAGGCATGATCGACGTCTATCTGACCCGCCCCATGCCGGTGTACCGCCAGGTCCAGCTCGCCTACTTCCCGACCAACGCGATCGGCGACCTGACCGTCGCGGCGGGCCTGATGGTGGGCGCGCTCAGCCGCAGTCACCTGGACTGGACGGCGGGCCGGATCTCGTACCTGATCGCGGCCGTCCTCGGCGGCATGCTCCTGGAGGCGGCCCTGTTCGCGGTCGTCGCCTGCGCCGCGCTGCGCTTCCCGGCCGCCGACTACTGGAGCCGCTGGCTGGAGGAACTCCTCGGCACCTTCGGCAGCTACCCCCTGAACGTCCTGCCGAAGGCGGTGGGCGGCTTCCTGACATACGGCCTCCCCCTCGCCTTCGTCGCCTACTTCCCGGCCGCCGTCCTCACCGGCCACGGCCACAGCACCGGCGTCCCGTACTGGCTGGCAGCGGCCTCCCCACTGCTGGGCGTCCTGGCGTACCTCGCGACGCGCGTCCTGTGGCGGTGGAGCCTGCGGCACTATGCGGGCGTGAACGGATGACCGACGCCGCCGCCCTCGGCTCAACCGGCCCGGTACGCCCGTAGGAACGCCGCCGCCCCGCGCGTGACCATGCGATCGGCCTCGCCCGGCGGCAGGGGCCGTACCCCATGGTGGGACCGCTGGACGACCGAGTGCGAGACCAGCGCCATGAAGTGGACACCGGCCATGGGTGCGCCGCCGTGCAGGTCGAGCAGTCCGGCCTGCCAGCCATGGCGCTGCCAAGCCGACGGCCGGAGCAGGCCCACATGTCACCCGGCGCGTGACCGCCGTATCGGCGTGAACAGGGCGGCGGCCGCGATCAGTACGCAGCAGCAGCCCGCGACGAGCGCGACGGGTGCCGTGCCCTGGTGCTCCGCGGCCCAGGTGAGGACGGCGGCGCCAAGCGGGGCCGCCGAGTACTGGAGGGTCCAGAAGGCCGAGGTGACCCGGCCCAGCAGGGGCTCGGGGGTCACTTCCTGGCGCAGGGACATCGAGCAGGTGCCCGCGACGGCGACGCACGCGAGGAAGGCCGCGGCGAGGGCGGCCACGACGGGGACGTCCTGTGCCCGGCCGAGCCCGGCGAAGGCGAGTCCGCAGATCGCGACCGCGCCCGTCCAGGTCGGCCCGAAGCCGAGCCGGCGGCGGATCCGGGCGACGAGCAGGGAACCGGCGATGGTACCGAGCGCGCCGCCCGCCATCACGGTGCCCACCGTGCCGTCGTCATGGCCGAGATCGTGCTTGAGGTGGTAGATGACCAGGTCGTTCAGGCCGAGGGTGAAGAAGCTGAAGAGGCACAGCAGGACGGTGAGCGACCGCAGCACGGGATGGCCGTAGAGGAAGGCGATCCCGGCACGCAGGTCGTTCCACAGCCCGGTTCGCTGCTTCGGCCGGTCGTCGTCGCCGGGGCGCCCCCGGAACCGTACGACGACCAGACAGGCCGCCGACACCCCGAAGCTGGCCGCGTCCACGCCGACCGCGGTGGCAGGCCCGGACCATGCGGCGACAAGGCCCGCGCACAGCGGCCCCAGAACCCCGGCCGCGGCGGCGGTCGCGTTCAACCGGCCGTTGGCTTCGGTGAGTTGCTCGGTACCGACCAGGCTGCGCACGACGGTGACATACCCGACGGCGAACAGCATCCCGACCGCCTCGCACAGCGGCAGCACCACATACAGCAGCCAGATCTGCGGTCCGAAGAGCCACACCACCGGGATCACCCCGTACAGCACCATCCGTACGAGATCACAGCCGATCAGCAGCTTCCGCCGATCCACCCGGTCCACCACGGCCCCGGCAAACACCGCCGCCACAACCGCGGCCGCCCCACCCACCGCCGTCAGCAGCCCCATCGCGGCGAGCGAACCGGTGGCCTGGAGGATCAGCAACGGCAGCGCGATCAGGGCGAAGGAATCACCGAGGACGGACAAGGTCTGCGCGACCCAGAACACCCCGAAGTCCCGGCTGCGCCACAACGGACGACCACCGACATCTTCCAACTCCGGCTTATGACTGTCGTGTTCGCCCTCACGCCGCGCGTCGTACGTCAAGCCGCCCTCCCCCTGAGACTCCGGCAACCTTACGTGACTGTGTTAGGCGAGCTCAGTGTGTGCTGCGTTGAGGAATGCGGTCTTGGGGGCCCGCAGGTGTTCCCAGATGCTGACGTCGGCGGGCTCCTCCCACAAGACGTCATTCAACGCCTTGACGTAGGCCCGGGCGCGTTGATGGAGATGCGGGCTGAACAACATCTGGATCATCCGTTCATGGATCCATAGGCCGTCCATGACATCTTTCGCGCCGGCGAACCACTCAGGCGTGGCAGCGCGATCCTCGGCGATCCGCTCGGCCCGCTGGGCGGTCTCAACGAACTCGCGCAGCAACTGCAGTTGCTCCGCACGGCGAGCCTCGGCCAGTTCCCTGGCCTGCCGTCTGTCCTCGTTGCGAATGGCCTGCCGCTGGGTGGTGAGCTGGGCGAGGTAGGACAGCCCTCCGCCGAGCCCCACACCTATCAAGGACGCGATCGACGCCCATATCTGTGGCTGCATGCCGTCGTACGTATCAGAGATCGCAGCCACGACAGCACCCCGCCGCACGAGCTGGAGCTCACTCCGGCTGGTGTTCCGGGCCTCCGTAGTCCGGGCTGGTGTAGTCCGGGCTGGTGTAGCTCGGTCTCGGGGTGCTGTCGTCCGGGCTGGAGAAACCGGGGCGGTGGTAACCGAGGTGCGGGATGCGGCTGGTCGAACCCGGCGGTGCCGGACGGTGCAGTGTCGGGACGGTGCTGGGATCGGCCAGTGCCTCTCGCAGGAACGGCAGGATGCCGCGTTCCAGCAGGGCCTCGCGCCAGGCTTCCTTGGCCCTGGCCACCTCCCCGTAAGGGCCTGTGTCGAGCGAATGCCTGCTGCGAAGAGCGGTGATCAGCAGCCCCACGGACACAATCAGTCGGAACAGGGGTGCTTCTCCTTGCTGGTCAGCAGACAGCTGCCGGTGAATACGGCGGGCCGACTGCCAGTCCGCGAACTTGGTGTAGACATCCATCGGAGACGACTTCGTCGACCACTCCTGCTGCCTGCGTTCAGTGATCCGCGCAGCACGGTGTCGGGTCCGGTACCTCGAAGGGGACCAGGGCGCCGCCGGCCGCGGGCATGGCTGTGAGGACCAGTTGACCGTCGTTCCATTGCGGGCGTACGTGATTCTGTGTCATCAGGCGGGCGTCGGGGGCCGGTTGGTCCGTCGCGCCCAGTACGGTCACCCGGTCGATCGCGGAGCGTGTGAGAAGCTCCGCGATCGTCAGGGTGCCGGTGAGCGACGAGACCCCCGGGTAGACCACCGCGCGGCCGGCCGCGTCGGGCGCGCCGCCCGTCACCTCGTATCCCTGGTCCGTGAGCCGCTCCTGGGCGGTGCGAAGGAGCGGCTGTGAGGGCAGGGTGAGGGACAGGGCGACGCGCGGCCGGTCGCCGCGCACCAGGTGCGTGCAGCCGAACGCACCCTCGGGGAGGGCGAGTTCGGCGGCCAGCGCGTGCAACAGGTGGTCCGCCGCGCGCAGGTCCTTGATGCCCGCGTCGACGGTGAGGACGTGCGGCGTCACGAGGGCAGGACCCACACGGGGTTGGCGTAGAACCACAGGTCGGCCCACGGGTCGGCGTCGCCGACGACGTCGATGGCCGGGCCCGCCGGGTCGACGGCCGCACCCATCGCGCCGACCGCGGACCGGTTGCCGTCGGTGCCGCGGAGGCGGACGTACAGCGGACGGTCGACCCGCCCGAGGTCGTACGTGAGCCTGACCGTGCCCGTCGACTTGCTCACCTCGTACGACTTCACGACCTTCGCCGTCGGAGCGGTGAACGTGTCCTTGTCCGCGGCCTCGCCCGTGACCTCGCCCTGGATGACGTCGACGCGCGCCAGCTTCGGCAGGAAGCCGGCCCAGTTGGGGCCGCCGGCCAGCGCGATGTCCACCGTCATGGTCACCCGCGTGCCCTTGCGGACATGCAGGGCGCCGCCCAGTGTGGCCCAGCGGTAGCCGCCGGAGACCCGGACGTCGAGGCCGCTGATGAGCTGTCCGTGGTCGACCCAGATGCGGCCCGCGCGGATGCCGTCCATGACGGCGGCGTAGGAGAAGCCGGCGGAGCCGACGTGGGTACGGCTGTACTGGCCGGGCCAGTAGTCGCCCTCGGTGAGGTCGATCTCACCCCGGTACACGGGGTCGGTGTGCTTGCCGTTGGCGAGGTAGTCGCTGTCCGGGCCGCCGCGCTTGGCGGTGTCCGTGTAGACGTTGTGGGAGTCGGAGTTGGCGGTGATCCACCAGGGCTTGCCCTCGGCGAGGAGGCTGTCCCACAGGCCGCCGACCGTGGAGGTCATCCAGTCGAAGCCGCCCCAGGTGCGGTAGCTCTCCAGCGGGTAGCCGGCGAAGGAGTTGGCGCTGGGGTTGTTGTCGTAGATGCCGCGGGCCCGGCCCATCCCGAGCGGCTTGGCGATACCGCCGGCCTGGTGGCCGGGGGCGCCCTCGAAGCCGACGGCCACCTGGTGGTCCCTGCCGGTGGCGTCACGCCAGCCGCGGATCTCGTGCGGGGAGTCGACACCGCGCCGCGCCGGGTGGTTGGCGAGCATCAGCGCGTCCTTGACCTTGCGCCGCTGGACCTGCTGGGCAAGGAAGTTGAGGCCGGCGATGGCGAGGGCCTCGTTGGCGGGGGTGGAGTCGGAGGCGCCCTTGACCGAGCCGTCGTAGTCGGTCTCGAACTGCTTCAGTACCGAGACCTCGTTCTTGCCCGGGTGCACGAAGACGGTGCCGTGCTCGGCGCCCGGGATGTTCCACTCCAGGCCCTGGAAGACGAGGGTGTCCTCGTAGGCGTCACGCGCGTCGCGGATGTCCGGGTTGACCTTCTCCACACCGATCTTGGAGTGGGTGACATTGCCGTGGTCGGTGATGACCAGCCAGTCCATGCCGTGCTTGGCGCCCTGGCGGACCTGGTCGACGACGCGGTACTTGCCGTCGTTGCTGTACTGGGTGTGGATGTGGTGGTCGCCGGCCAGCCAGAGGAAACCCTTCTTGGGGCTGCTGCCGAGGGGCGCGGCGGTAGCCGCGGCCGCCCCGGGGGGACCCGCCGTCCCCGCCAGCATCCGGCCGGCCCCCCGGCCCCCGCCGCGCAGGCCTGTACGGCGCATCCTGGCGGCGGGCGGGCGCTGTTTCGGGGGCAGCGTCTCCTCGGGGGCGGGGGGATCGAAGGCGGCGGGGCGCGCCGGGGCAGATGCTTGGACGGGGGCGCGGGCGGGGGGGGCGGCGTGGGGGGCGCCCGCCGCCGCGACGGCGG
>NZ_JAFFSU010000045.1 GCF_017948455.1 Streptomyces sp. GESEQ-4 | reverse complement strand
TCCTCCCGTCTCCTCCCGTGCGATCACCCGTCGGGTGGCTCGATCTCCGTGGCATCCAACGCAACACCCCAGCCCTTCATACAACTTCTTCCCGCACGCGGGCACTCGCGGCTACGTACGTCCGACATCCCCAGCACCGATGCCACCACGCGCCCCTCGGTCATGACGTGGTCACGACACGCCATATTCATCCCTCGGATTCGTTTCAGCTCGGCTACTCTGGGTCGCTCGAACTCATGGGCGAGCGTGAACAACGGGGGTTGTCCTATGTCGTCTTGCACCGGCCTGCCATGCCTTGAAGGGCATAGGCGCTGGTCAAGCAGGAGCTGAGTTCTCGTGTCCTCTGACTTCTCACGGCTGATGAAGCAGGACTTCTCCGACCTGGAAGCCGCGGCCAAGGCCTGGCGTGAGCTGTCGACGACCATGGACTCCGTCACCGACCGCCACCGCCGACAGGTCACCGGGCCACTGCACCAGTCCTGGACGGGCGACGACGCCGACGCGGCGCTCTTCTACCTCGAGGACGTCGAATCGCGGACCGGCGTGGTCGAGACGGAGGCCATGGCCATCGCCTCCGTCCTGGATTCCACGAGGTTCTGGATGGAGCAGGCCCAGACGGAGCTCCGTAACGCGGTGCGGCGTGCGGAGGAGGATGGCTTGGAGGTCGACGGCGACGGCTGGATCAGCGACCCGGTGCTCGCGGACCTCCCTCGGAGCAGCCAGGTGGTCGCTGAGGAGCGCGGCACCTTGCGCGCGGAGCACCGCGCGGCCATCGACGAGGCACTGACCGCCGTGCACAAGGCCAGTAACGACGGTGCGAAGGCCCTGGCGGAGCTGAACGGCGACATCCTCACCGACCCGTTCAACCATGACGCGGCAGCGGAATCCGCCCAGGACGTCAAGAACGCGATGAAGGCCCTGGGTGAGCAGCCACCGCAGATCCCCGAGAACGACCCCAAAGCCGCTGCCGAGTGGTGGAAGGCCCTCAGTCCCGAGGAGCGTCAGACCTACACCACGCTCTATCCGAAGGAGATCGGCGCGACCGACGGTCTGCCGACGGACGTACGCGACGACGCCAATCGGACGGCCCTCGCCCAGGAGCTCAATCTGCTCCAGGAGGGCAACTACGACGAAGGGTTCCCGGGCGAGAGCGACGAGACGGTCAACAGGCGCCTGAACAACCTCCAGTTGCTCAACGACAAGCTCGAGGCCCGGGACGGGGCACCGACGGGCAAGGAGTTGTACCTCCTCGGCTACGACTCCAAGGACGACGGCCGGGCCATCATCGCCATGGGCAACCCGGACACCGCCGCGCACACCGGGATCCTGGTGCCGGGCACCAACACGAACATGGACGCTGTACCCGGTCAGATCGAGCGCATCGGCAAGCTGCAGTCGGCGGCGGAGCGGCAGTCCGACGGCGAGAATGTGGCGATGATCACCTGGCTCGGCTACGACGCTCCCGAGGCTTCCGCGACCGACTTGAACAGCGTCGGCGGGACCGGGCGGGCCGAGGATGCCGCACCGGACCTGCGTCAGTTCGTGGCAGGCACGCAGGCCTCGCACGACGGGTCGCCGAGCCACACCACCGTCATGGGCCACAGCTACGGTTCCACGGTGGTCGGTGCCGCCGCTTCAGGGGGCTCCGGTCTGGGGGCCGACGACGTAGTGGTGGTCGGGAGTCCGGGGATGACCGTGGACAGAGCGCAGGATCTGCAGATGGATCCGGAACACGTGTGGATCGGCGGTGCGGAGGACGATGCCGTCATCAACCACGCCTCCGACCTCACCCTCGGCCGTGACCCGATGCTTGGAGGCTTCGGTGGCAACAATTTCAGGGTCGACACCCACGGCCACAGTGGCTATTGGGACACGGGCAGCGATTCCCTCAAGCACCAGGGAGCGGTCATCGCGGGCAAGCAGCCGGTGGAGGTACCGAAGAAGGGAAACGACATGCCGCCGGAGGGGTACATCGTCCCCGGCCTGTAATCCCATTCTCCGCACGGTACTGGCTGTCTCCGCAGCCCTGCTTTCGACCGGAGGCTGTATGTCTCAAAGCGCTGACCCGAACGCCCCGCTGCCCCGCATGGACAAGGACGCCGCCTTGAAATGGGCGGAGGACTACACCGCGTACATGGCTCGGCTCACCGATGTCGAGCTCATCCCCTCGACGGCCAAGGTGAACTTCGAGGCATGCATCGGGGAGAACGACGAGGTCGCCGAAGACGGCCGTTACAGCCTCTTCTATTACGTCAACTCCCCGGCCCCAGTCACGGAGCACACCCGCATCGTGCGCAAGCTCCGCAGCGAACTTCCCAAGCAGGGCTACGAGGTGACGTCGTACCGGGAGTTCAAGGACGCCTATACATCGGCCATCTTCGGGGCCCGCAACAAGAAGAACGGCTACAGCGTCGACGGCGACACAGTTGGCTCCGGCAAGACGAAGCCCCAGCGCTTCTCCTTCGCCGTACGCACCCCCTGCATGCTCCCGCCCGGCGCCAAACAGCAACAGTTCTGATCGCCGACGCACGGAACAGGAACCGGACGTGTCCCAGCGCACCGATGTCGCCCCGGCCGAGCTACGCGCCTCAGCCGGAGCCTGCGACGACATAGCCCGAACGATGAAGGGCCCTGCCGACAAGGCGGTCAAGGAGGCCGGGACCGCGGGCGGTTCGCTCACCGGTTGGTCGATCGGGCCCGCCCTGACGGAGATCGCCGCCAGCTGGAAGCCCGCGCTCGACGGTCTGCACGCCCGCATCCAAGCCGGCGGGGCCAACCTCAGGTCGTCGGCGGACGGTCATGAGTGGAACGACGAGAGGGTTTCCCAGGACTTCGAGAAGACCGGGACTGGCGCCGCGACGCAGGCCACCCCCGGTGAGATGCCCGCGGTGCTGCGTCCGAGCGGGGGCGAGCGCCATCCCGTCGGGCACCCGGGCAGCGCCCCGGGCTTCGGCCCCGGCGGCCGACCGGACGGCGGCGGAGCACCGGACCCGCGTACCTCATACGGCACCACCATGCCGACGTACGACGAGACCATCGGCACCCGTCCCACGCCCGGCACGAACGATTTCGGCTGAACGGCCACGTCCGGGACGACGACTGAGCGGAGGCACACGACGCGAGAGCCGCCCAGGGTGGGCTCTCCCACCCGGTCGCGCGCCACCAGCAGCGCCGATGTGAGCAGCAGAGTCGCCGGGCCGCACATGCGAGTGGACGTGGACGGCCCAGGTCGCGCCAGCAGATCCGCTGAGGTGGCTATCAAGGCCGGTACCAGCAAGGGCCAGGGACCACGTGGGGGCCGGCGATGGCCGGCGTGGAGGTTTCGTATGGTCTGGCTGTCTGTTTGCTGCCCTATGGCATCATCGCCCCGTCCAATTGCTGTGGTCGTTTGCCGATGCGACCGCCGATGTGTTCGAACGGGGAGGCCCTGAGTGGGGGACCACTTCAAGACCGATATTGATCAGCTCGCCACTTTCACCAAGGATCTCCAGGGAGCCCATGACTCCCTGGAGCAGGTGCGGACGGCCCTGCAGCACGTGCGGGCCGACCAGATCGGGACGCCGGAGCTGGATGAGGCGTGTGACGCGTTCCAGGAGCGCTGGAAGTACGGCAACGAGCAGATCAAGGAGCGCATCGGCAAGCTGACCGAGGGCCTCCAGAAGAATACGGACAGCTACCGCGAAGTGGAGACCTCCCTGGAGGAGAGCTTCAAGCGGGCCGCGGCTGCGGGGAAGTGATTGCAGTGGCACAGAATCCGTATGTGCACCTCGGGTGGAACCCCGTGCCGGGAGAGCCTGGCGAGGTCGAGAAGCTCCGTACGCAGTTGGTCAATTCGGCGAGCGCGCTGCAGACGGCGTACCAGAAGATCGACAAGCTGCTCGGCGAGTCCAGCTTCTGGGAGGGCGACGCGGCCGTCGGGTTCCGTGAGGCTCTCGACGGTGACCTGCCGAAGTACATGAAGGACGCGCACAAGTCGCTGACGCTGGCCGCCGGTCACCTCGGGGCCTGGCACGGCGGGCTGAGCAGCCGTAGGGAGCTGGCGTCCAAGTACGACGTCGAGGCGGCCGACCACAAGGGTGATCTCAAGACCGCCAACTCCCAGCACGAGACAGCCAAGCAGAACCCCGACCTGAAGCTCGCGGGGCAGACCTTCCAGCAGGGTCCCGAGCTGGAGTCCGCCCAGGCTCGGCTGAACGCCGCGCAGGCCCGGCTCAACGACGCCGTCACCGCCGTAAACAACGCGCAGGGCGCCCTGGACGGGGTGATGCGCAAGGCGCGCGAGCTGGAGGGGACGCATGAGGCGGAGGCGCGGGATCTCGCGAAGAAGCTGAAGGACTCCACGAAGGATCTGGCGCCCGAGGAGCCGGGGTGGCTGAGTAAGGCGCTCAGCTGGGTCGGGGACAACCTCACGAACATCCTCAGCGTGGTGGCTGCGATTGCGGGGTTGCTGGCGCTGCTGTGTACGGGGCCGTTCGGGGTCGCGATGCTGCTCGTGGCGGCCGGAGCGAGTCTCGCCACCATGGCGTCCCGGCTCGCCAAGCCCGAGGTGCGGGCTTCCCTCGCGGACGGCTTCACGAAGGGCGAGTTCGACGCCGACTTCTGGGAGAACGCCGTGGGCCTCGCGGGTGACGCGGCAGGCGCGGTGCCGGGACTCGGGGCGGTCACGCGCGGAGCCAATGGTGCCATCAGATCGGCGATCCACGGAGGCGAAGCCGCGGGTGGAGCGCTGCAGTTCTTCAAACACTTCGGGGACAACACGTTTACTGCCGCCACGCGGATCTCGACTGCAGGTGCCTTCAACCCGGTCGGTGACTGGGTGGCTCACGCTGCGGGCGGCAGCCAGGCCGTCAGGGCGGGGATGGATTACCTCTCGCCAGTGGCCGGTGTCGCCACATCCGGGTTCGGACTTGCCGCCGACAACATCGACGCGCTGAAGAGTGACGCAGGGAAGAACACGACCACTGCGGTCGACGGCGCGCGCTGGGGTCTCTTCGACGGCCCCGGTGCCCTGTCCACGGCTGTGGACACCCTGAGGGTGGTGGCACGATGACTGACGAATCCGCCCCGCCGCCGCGGCTGCTCATCGACGACTCGGCCCGGGACCCGAGTTCCAAGATCTGGTACGCGCTGCCCGGCGGCTACTTCGACATTCCGCTTGACGCCCTTGACGCGGAGCCGGGATCGGAGCACGAGGCGCGTCTCAAGTACCTCATGGCACTCGTCGCCGACTGTGCTCCCGAAGCGGAGCGCGACCGCTACGCCGGCACGGTGCAGGACGTGCGGCACATGGTGCGGTACATGCGAACCGAAGGCATCATTGGCTGCTCGCTCGGCATGCACTACGCCGATGACGGCTCTTCCGCGGCCTCGGTGATCACCGTGGCGCTGAAGGACATCGAATGGGCCCCGCCCAAACTCACGGCCGTTCGGGCTGTTTCGTTGCGTGAATGCCCGGAGAATGTCGGGCTGTTGACGTTGCCGGGGGGCCGTCCAGGCTCAATGTCCGACACTCTGGTCACCACGCCCGCTGTAACCGGAATGGCTGCGCAGGAGCTCTATCAGTGCAACCTCTACGTTCCGGCTCCGTCAGGTGTGCAGCTCGCTGTGCTGACACTGAGCACGGTGGCCGTGAACTCCCGCAGGCACTACCGCGACTTGATGGAAAGCATTGCGCACACTGTGACCTTCCAGGACCCCATGCCCGAGATCGAGCGCGCCGCTCGGGGCGAAGGGGCCGACGGGGGCAGCACCATCAAGGACGACATTGCCGCCGACTTTGGGTGATCGCATGAGGCTGAGCAAGAACGCAGGGGACTTCGACGGCCCTGTCGCTTGGGAGACGCCCGGTACTCGAGCCGCATTGTGCCGCTGGGTGGCACGGCTTCTGGGGAAGATGCTCGGTTGGACGGCGGTGTGGCTGGCCTGGCTCTACGGTGTGGTGATCGCGGTCTTTTCGGGGGTCGTGGCAGCCGTGGCTGCCTTGCCTCTGGTGGTCATCGCTTACCTCGTGGGTGCCCAGATGTATGGGCTGTTCAAGCTCTGGCGCATGTACCGGATCCTCAAGGTCTATCCCTGGCGGCAGCAGCCCGACGGAGTCCACGCTGATCGGCGACGGTCCAGGGGGGCGAGAGCAGTGTTCGTCCTGCCGAACCCGGACCAGCCCGAGAAGACGGAGTCACCTGAGGAACATGGGGGGATGTTTCGAATCTGGGACCGCGTCGTCCGCAAGGGGTTCGACGACGAGTTGTGGTACGCGGGAGACCCGCGCTTCGCTTGCGTGGTTGCCAGGCCTGGTCCGAAGACGTTGAGCTACGTCGCCCAGCCCACCGCGTACGACCACCGCACCTCCCCCCGCCGCAAAGGCCTCAGCCCCGAAGCCCGCGACCGCGCCCGCGCGATCGGTGCGCGCGTCGCCGACTGATGCGGCCCGAGTGCAACCAACGGGCGCCCCAAGTGAGTTGGTCCCGGAATGGCAGGGCGCTCGCGTCCGCGCTCAGCGCTTGCGGGTCGTCGTCGACCGATAGGCTCGGTTGCCATGACAACGCATGGTGACGAGATGGCGAACGGGCCGGACGGGACGGGTGGGGGGCCGTTGCCGTCCGGGGTGAGCGCGGACGAGTTGCGGGCGCGGTTCGAGGCTCAGGGGCAGCCGGGGCTTGTGGAGGAGCGGCGGCGGGATGCGCGGCAGGCGCGTGGGTTGTACGGGGTGTTCGCCGGGGTGGCGGCCGTTGTCTGCCTTGTGCTGATGGTCGTACGCCTCGGTCAGGGCGATGCGTTGGGGGTCTGGGTCGCCACGTATGCCGTGGGGGTGGCCTGCGGTGGGTGGGGTTTTGTGCTGGCCCGGAGCGGACACACACGCTGGGCAATGATGGTCACCTGTATCGGCGTGGCGTTGGCGGGTGTCGGCGACAGTCCCGCTTTCCGCTGAGGCGGCTCGAAGTCACGGCCGACGGCGGCTGTTGCCGATCACGTAGGCGAGGCCCCACGCGGCGGCTGCGGCGAGCACGAGGGCGAGCGGGGAGAACCAGTCGACTCCGCCGTCGATCTCGTTGTTCCACCAGGCCTTGGCCGGGAGGAAGGGGTCGGCCTCCAACATGTCGCCGATGGCGCTGGGGGATTGGCTCTCGGCGATGAGGAGCGGGACGGTGTTGGTGAAGCCGAAGAAGGCGCCGAGCGCGGCGATGACGGCCCCACCGACGTGGGCGCCGGCGCTGCGGTGAGCCACCGAGCCGACCAGGCAGCCGACGATCGCTCCGTTGACCAGTGCGTGGGCCAAGTAGAGGGTGTGGGCGATGGTGAGCGACTGGTCCTTGTACGTCGCCAACATCAGACCGCTGTAGAGCAGCGAGACGATGACCGAGGCGAAGAGGCCGAGGAAGACCGCGCCGACCGGATGACCGCCGGCGTTGGGCTGCTGCCCGAAGGGCGGCGCCTGGAACGGGGGCGGTGCGGCGTGCATCGGGTGCATCGGCTGCCCCGGGGCGGCAGGCGGCATTCCCGGGTACGCCGGTGCCGGGGGCTGCCCAGGGGCAGGCGGCGGTCCGAACCCCGGCGAGTGCGACTGCTGCTGCTGCGGTGGGGCGGGCTGGGTGTAGGGGTTGTAGGCGGGCTGCTGTGGTTGCTGCGGCGGCAGTGGTGGCTGCGATGGCGGTTGGAACGGCGGCTGGCTCATCGGTTTCCCCCGGAGTGAACAGGCAGAGACAGAAAGTTATCAGTGAGGTCAGGAGGGGGACGTCGGAGCCCGAGCGGGCCGCGTGAAGGGCGCTGAGAGGCAACTACGGCCGGATGCGGAGGGCCTTCGCCCCGCGTTCGGTGGCCACGAGGAGGATGCCGTCGGGGGAGAGGTCTGCGGCGGTGACGGGTGTGTCGGACAGCAGCGTGGCCACGACGTCCCCGCTTGCGCGGTCCCAGACCCGTACATGGTCGGCGCCGCGGGTCAGTTCCAGTGGGGTGGCGGCCCGCTCCTGCTCGGTCGGGTGCAGGATCAGTTCGGGGTCGGGGTCTGTGTCGCCGAAGTGATCAGGCTGTACGAGACCCAGGACGAGCACCCCGGAACGGGACCCCTCGCCGGGCGTGCCCGCGGGTACCTCGAGAACGGCGACGGGAGTTGCCGGCCCATCGGAGCGGGTCAGGCTGCCGACGGTCACGGCGCTGATGCCGGGGACGGGCCGGCTCCACAGCGTCTGCCAGGGCAGGTCGATGCCGAGGCGGTGTATGGCGTCGGCGTACTCGGGCAGGCCGTCCTCGACGAACGCGGTTTCCAGCAGGGCGGCGCGCTGCACGGCGGAGGCCTGCGTGCGGGTCAGCAGAGGGGCCGTACGGAGGTACGTCCGGGCCGGTGCGCCGAGTTCCTCGGTCGGGACGGCTTCGATGGCGGCGCGAAGTGGCACCGGGTCGGCGTGCACGAACAAGCCGGGGTCCGTGAGGAGTTGGGGCAGCAGACCTGCTTCCAGGGTGTGGCTCGCTATGTGGTCACGTACGTACGAATCCGCCTTGCTCCAGTCCTGCTCCGGTACGGCCTCCAGCAGGG
This sequence comes from Streptomyces sp. GESEQ-4, assembly GCF_017948455.1. Classification (GTDB taxonomy): domain Bacteria; phylum Actinomycetota; class Actinomycetes; order Streptomycetales; family Streptomycetaceae; genus Streptomyces. The sequence goes on along the minus strand of NZ_JAFFSU010000045.1, from coordinate 28,044 downwards.
CCATCGCGAACTGGGTCTGAGCGGCGCGGACGTTCGGCAGGCCGGTGCGGATCTCGTCGGCGATGGCCGGGTGCAGCGGCTGGAGAAGCGTCTGCGAGCCGTCGTCCCCATCGCGCTCAAGCGACCGGACGAACGGTTCAGTCAGCGCGCTGCCTCCCGCGATGACTCCACTCATGTCCTTGCCCGCAAGGGCGTTGACGAGCTGCGGCCAGAGTTCGACGGGCAGACCGTCGCCCTCCGCGAGGGCCAAGGGCGCCAGGAGGTGACGTAGCGTCTGCGGGTCGGCTTGGAGGCGACGGGCGTGCAGGTCGATTGCCTGGCCGATGGACGAGGGGAGCAGGGCCTCGTCGTGTGGGGCGAAGGTCTCCGGGCTCGTCAGGATGCTCTGCACGGCCAGTTCCACGGTGAGCGGACTCGTCCCGGCTCGGCGGCCGATCGCCTCGGCGAGAGCGCGTCGGGGCGAGGCGGCGGTGGTGAACGGCAGCTCGGGAGCACCGAGTTGGGGGTTGAGCAGCGCCTCGTGCAGTACCAGGCCGTGCGGGTCTGCCCACTGCGGTGCATCTAGATCGATGACTTGTACGGTGCCGACAGGGAGGCCCGCTGCGAACTCCTCCGCGAGTTCGCGAGGCATCTCCGTGAGCAGGTGGACCGTCTCGATGGCGGCGAGGGGTTTGAGTACCTCGCGCGTGAGTCGGGCGGGTTCTGCTGCCGTACGGACCGGTCCGGCGCGATCGACGTCCGGTACGACTACGGTCACCGGGGCCGGGAGGGTGGCCAGCTCGGTGAGTACGTCCGCTGCCTCGTCGGCCTCCAGGCCGAAATGAACGGCGAGGAGCCAGAGGACCTGGGCCGCGGTCATCCCGGCCGCGCCTGGCACGGCGGGGGCGGGCAACTCGGGCGGTACGGTCGACGGGTCGAGGGCGTCCAGGGGCAGCCGCTTGCGGTACTCCGGGTCGCAGAGCATCAGGAACCCGGTGATCAGATGCGACCGACCACTGCCGGGGTTTCCTGTCAGGACCAGGACGCGCGGGGTACCGGGCCGCTCTGTCCGCCAGGCGGCGAGGGCTCGTAGCACTGGGGTGCGGCCGCCTATGTAGGGGTGCGGTGCGTAGCCGTCGGGTGCGTCGCCGGTCATGGGTGCCAGTCCTGGTGGGGTGGTCGGGGGACGGAGCGGTGCTGTGTGGGGTCGGCCCGCCGTCTACGTGTTGCGGGCGCGGTTCTTCCGGTAGAGCGCGATGGCCTGTTGGATCGGGTAGTTGGGGACGGTGACGGTTTCGCCGGTCTCCTTCGACACTACGATCTTGGCTCCGCCGGGTGGGGCGGGCTGCGGTCGGCCGGATGCGTCGACGCTGGGCGGGAAGACCGCGTAGACCAGGTAGCCGACGTCGAATTCGTGGACGTTCAGTTCGGCGGGGGTGCCGTCGGGGAGTTTGGGGTGGGCGTAGCGCGCCTGAACGATGGCGATGGCCTCGCTGGGGGTGGTGGGCGGACCTTGTGGTGTCGGGGTGGGGGCGTCGGGAACCATGCGCTGCCTTTCAGATGCCTGGGTGCCGGGCCGGGGTTATGTGGGGGAATTCGTTGAGCCAGGCGCCTTCGAGGAGGTGCTTGGGAAGGTATTCGGATTCGACGGTGATGGTGAAGCCGGCCTGGACGGCGAGGCAGCAGACGCCCAGCGGGCCCAGAGCGACGAGGCCTTCGGTGTCCCGTTCGCGGTCTTCGTCGTGGGTCCAGTAGTACTTGTGCCATTCAAGGGTTTTGGCGAGTTCGGTGTTGAATTTGTTCTGGTCGCCGCGTGTCAGCTGAGTCAGGAGGTTCATGGGCGGGTACATGATCTGGAGGACGCCGTCGCGCGGGGCATGGCGCAGGGCTCCGGGGTCCGTTCCGTCCACCGCGGCCACCAGTTTGTCGCCGAATTCGGGGCGCTTGAGCCAGTAGGCCTGTAGCGCTTCCACCCAGTGGTAGATGTACTCGTCGAAGACGCCGTCGGCTTGCCGTAGTTGTGCGGCCGGGAACTGGCACAGTTCCGTCATGCGTTTCTTTTCGCGGCAGATGCAGGCGAGCCAGAAGGCGCTGAGCCAGTTCCCGGCGTGGGCGCGGGGCAGGGCGCCGGCGCGGATGGTCCGCATCTCGTGACCGATGCGGCATTCGATGGCGTCGGTTGTCGCCCGCGCCGACTCGAAGAGGGCGGAGCCGACCTGCATGGCGGCGACGCAAGCTTCCCAGGTCTCGACCTTGTCGGCCTCCGGGTCCACGACACATTGGCGGCAGAAGAGCCCGATGGCGTCGGCCAGAACGTTCGAGAAGCACGACGGTTCGTCCCGTAGGTCTTGAACGTCGTCCCAGAAGTCCTTGGTGCGAGTTTCAAGGATCCTCAGGGCATTTCGCGTCGGGAATTCATGCCGCGGAATCTGCATCGCTTTCCCCTTCTCCTCCGTTCTGGTATCGAACTCGTTGGGCAGGCACTCGTTGTTGGGGATACTCCTTGTCGGGGATCAGGTGGGGAAGTCGCCGACGCGGCCGCGTTCCAGCAGATACTTGGGGATGTAGCCGGACTCCACCTCAATGGGCATGCCGCTGTCGTAGGCGAGGCAGGCCATCGCGAGCGGGCCCACTGCGACGAGACCGCTCACCTGCGCTGCCGTCGACTCCTCCGCCGTCCAGTACTCCTTGTGCGATTCCAGGGCCTTGACCAGTTCTGCGTTGAAGCGCTCACCGTCGCCTGCGGCCCAGCGGTAGAACAGGTTGAGCGGGGGATACAGGATGCGCAGCATCAGGCTGCGGTCGGTGACCTGTAGGACCTCCGGGTCCGTTCCCCTGATCGCGGCCGTCAGCTTGTCGCCGAGGCCGGGGCCTTCCTTCCAGTACGTCTGGAGGGTGTCGACCCAGTCGTAGATGTACTCGTCGAACACCGCTCCGGACTCGCGCAACAGCGAGATCGGGACGTCGCTCAGCTCGTTCAGCCGTTCCTTTTCGCGGCAGATGAGTGCCAGGTAGAACGCGGTGAGCCAGTTGCCCGCGTCGGCGGGCGACTGCGGGCCGGTGGTGGGGATCGTCCGCAGTTTGCCCGAGATCAGACATTCCACCGTGGGTTCCGACGAGGTGGCCGACCGGAACAGGGCGGAGCCGATCTGCATGGTCGCGACCCATGCCTCCCAGGTCTCGATCCGTGCGGCGCGGGGATCGAGGGCGCAGTGATTCTTGGCGTCCGACAGCGCCGTGTTCAGCGCCATGTTGAACGTGCTGGGCATGGTTTCGAGCTCTCGGGCCCGTTCTTCGGCGTCGTCAAGGAGCTCTTGCGCACTGATAATTCGGTCGGCAGGCACCTCGTGACGTGCCACTTGGGTAGTCATTGCCGCCTGTCCTCCGGCTTCCGGATGTCGAAGTAGTCCATGTTCGCTCCACCGTACCTCTTGCGATCACGGTGGCCGTCGTCGCCGACGTAACCGCCTTCGTGGTTCCCGTTGTTGGCCTGTGCGTTGGCTTCCGGATCGCTTTCGACCTTGGACTGCACCACGACGTACTGGACGTTCCCCAGTTTGTAGGCGGCCTGCAGTTTCTTGGCAATTGCCCTTTGTTCTGGAGTCCCCTCTCGCATCAGCATATTGATGGTTTCGAAGTACTCCCGGGTGCCCTGCATCACCTTCTTGCCGGTATGGCCGTTGCGTTCACCGAGCTGACCCGTGGGCGCCTTGGCTTCGACCACAATGTAATGTCCGGGCTTGTTCGGGTTCTCGTAGATCTGGTCGAACTGATCGCTTCCATTTCCGGTATGAGGTACGTCGACCAGTACGTACTCAGGGTGCTGGCTGGACATCGCATGATGCAGCGCCGAGTACTCGCCGTGGTTCTCGCCGATGTCGCGTACCGCGGAATGCGTGTCCGCGTACACGCGCTTGGCCGCTTTGTATTCCTCGGAATCCTCGCCGTGGTCCGCCTTCGCCTGCAATTTGGCGGCCTCGGCGATGCGGTCGGCCTGGAGCGTCCACTCGCGATTGTTGGTCTCAGCGTCGAGAGCCTCAAGATTCTCGGGTGTGATCTGGCCGTCCTCGCGGCCCAGCTTGACGGGCTTGACGATGTCTTCGGGCATGTAGTCGGGCGCGTCCGGTGGCGGGACCTCGCTGGCCGCGATGAATTTATCTGGATCGTCCGGTTGGTCCGGGTCCCGCTTGAGCTGCGGAAGCCTTTGGCCATCGACCCTGTCGTCCAGGCTGTTGCGATTGCCGTTCTTCTGCCAGTACTGCTTGCGGTTCTCCCTGCTCTCATTGGCGAAGTCGACCATCCTGCGGATGAAGGCCTTGTCGTCCTCGTTATTGCGCGCGGCGGGTTCGGCGGGCCCGGGCGGTGGGGTGGTGTTGCCGTCGGAATGGGGCCGGTTGCCGACTGCGTTGGTTTCGCCGGTAATGGGGCCGTACAGCGGATCCTTGCCGCGCGTGGAATCCCTGACGTAGCCGGCCGCATCGGCGTTCTTGCCGTCCGGAAGGCTCTCGCGTGTGGGGACCGCGGAGTCCTTGGTCATGTCGCTCGGGCGGTCGCGGCGGTCGTCGGCCGGCGACTGATTCGGTTCGTCGGGACGGGTCAGGCCCGGGGTCTCGGAACGGTCCTTGTCCGGCGTCTCCGATCGCGGATCATCGACATGATCGGGGCGAGTCGGATCCGGTCGCGGCGGGGTGTTCGGGTGCCGGCCGTCCGAGCGCTCGTTGGTCTCCGGCTTCTGCTGGGTGGGTGTGTCCCGATGGGGATCGGCTGTGCGGGGGTCGGACGTGCGCGGATCCGTCGTGCGGGGATCTGCAATGCGCGGGTCGGTGGTACGCGGGTCCGCGGTCTGCTGGTGGGGGACGGACGTCCGCGGGTCTGAGGGCGCGGTGGTCTGCTGGGGTGTGTCCCGGTTGTTGGTGGTGGGGTCGTTCGGAGCGTCCTGGGATGACTTCCGGCCGTCAGGCCTGCTGTCCGCTTCGGTCTGCCTGCTGTCCGGTTCGGTCGGCTTGCTGCTCTCGCGCTCGGGCCTGCCGTTCTCGTTTGCAGGCTCGCCGTTCGTCGGGTCCTGCGTGGATCGCGTCGAGTCCGGCGACGTGTTCGGGTCGCGCGTCGACGGCTGCGCGGAATCCGCGTCGTTGGATACGTCCGGGGTCGCCGAGGTCGCCGGGTCCGCCTGAGTACGGGAGGTGGCTTCCGCTTCGGTGTCGTCGCCCTGCTTCGCGGTGTCGCCAGAGACGTCGTTCTGCGGCTGCCCGTTGTTCGCGGAGGTCTCGGACTGCTCCGGCTGCGCCCCGTCGTCCTGCTGGTTCTGCGACGCGTCGCTCTGGTTCCCGGAGTCCTCCGCGGCGGGCTGCGTGAGGTCGATCGGGTTGCGGTCGGCGTCGAGCGGGATGTGCCAGACGTGTGCGGCGTTGTCCAGGTGGAGGGGGTCGTGGCTGACCTCTCCGCTCTGGGTGTCGATCCAGATGATGTCGCCGTTGTGGTTGACGGCGTTGAAGGCGTGGCCGCCTCCGCCGGGCCAGTCGACCTGGACGATGGCCGCTGAGCCGGGGCCCGCCTGCTGGAGGACAGAGGCGATCCTGTTGGCGGTGTCGGGGTCGTTGCCGGGGCCGGCGTAGGTGTGTGCGGCGCCTGTCCAGCGGATCTGGTTGGCGTTCGCGTTGTCCTCGGGGGACCAGGGGTCGGGGTTGCCGTGTGCGTCGGTGTCGAGGGTGCGGGGGGCTGAGACCTGGGGGTCGCCGTACCAGGTCTCCAGGAAGGAGCGGGAGCAGTCGGCGCAGTTGTTGCTGCGGCCGGGGACTTCGTTGCCGCCGTCGTTCTGGAGCTGGGTCCAGGGGCCGAAGGGGTCGGGGAACCGTTCCGGGGTGCCGTCCTCGTTGCGCGGGACCGCGTCGGCCAGCGCCTGCTGGTCGCTGGGGTCGGGCTCTGACAGGCCTCCGGGGTAGTGGTCCAGGTCGGCGCGGATGTCGTCCAGGCTGTCCTGCTGGGGGTGTTGCTGGTTCTTGCCGGTCCCGGGGTCGGCCTGCGGCGAGCCGGGCGGCTGCGGCGTGGCCGGGGTCGCGTCCGGTGGCGGCGTCGAGGAACTTGGAGTGGTGACGACGGTGTGGATCGGGACCGCTGTCACCTGCTGTTGCGGTTGCTGCTGCTGATGCTGTGGGTTGGGCGGCGTGTGGGGCTGGGCAGTCGGCTGCTGCGGGGTGCCGGGGGCATGAGGCGCGTTGGGCGTGCTGCCCGCGGGCTGCTGGGGAGGCCTGGTGGGAGTGGAGCCGGTGCCCGGCTGGTTCTGGGCGCCGGGTGTGCCGGGGGTGCTCGTGCTGGTGGCGGCGCCGGGACGTGCTGAAGCGTTCGAGTTGTCGCCGCTCGGTGTCGAAGTGCGGTCCGGTCCGGCGCCGGACGACGTCGAGGGCGTTGTCGTCGGGGTGCTCGGGGACGGAGCCGCGGTCCTCGATGGAGTCGACCGGTCCGGGTTCGGGCTCGGGCTCGGGCTCGGGGTGGTCGCACCCGGGTTCTGACCCGGCGTGGGGGTACGGCTGCCGCCGGTCGGGGGCGGGGTACGGTCCCCCGGCGTCGTACCGGGGTTGTTCCGGGGCGGAGTCCGGTCTCCCGGCGTCGTACCGGAGGAGTCACGCGGCGGCGTGCGGTCCCCCGGCGTCGTACCAGGCGCGTTCCGTGGCGGCATGCCGTCGCCCGGCGTCGCCCCAGGGATGCGCTGGCCCGGCGTTCGACCGTCAGGCGCTCCGGGCGTACGACCGTCCGCCGCACCGGGACTGCGCCCGTCCGGCGTCGTTGCGGGCGTGCTCCGCGGCGTCGTAGGAGACGTGTGGCTCGGCGTGGACGCAGGTCCGGTTCCCACGGGGGACGGCGTACCCGGCGTACTGGCGGAAGGATTCCTCGCCGCACCCGAGTTGGGGGTCGGGCTGGTCGCGGAAGGCGTGCTGCCGGACGTACCCCCGGCGTGCTGCGAACCGGCCGTACCACCCGTACTACCTGCCGCCGCCGACGCCACCGGCGACGTCGGCACGGCCGAGCCGCCATCCGTACGACCCCCCGCCCCCGCGGGAGACGAGTCGCCCGGCGTCGGCGCCGCGGCCGACTGGGTGGGGACGCTGGTGGCCAGGCTGTCGATCTGGGTGCCGATCGCGCCACCGCCCGACGAGGACGACGGGCCGCCGGACGATGTGGGGGTGGGTGCGGACTGCGGGGTCGGCGAGGAGAGGCCGGAGACGGAGGGGCCGCCGTTGGTACCGGGCGAGCTGTTCGTGGACGGGGTGCTCGGCGAGGCTCCGCCGGGCGCCGGATCGTCGAAGTCCGACAGGGACGGGCCTGACAGCGACGGCGCCGGCCTCGAGTACGGCGAGTCCGAAGAGGACGGACCCTGCCCGGAATCCGAACCGGAACCGGAGTTGGATCCCGAGCCCGACCCGGAATCAGGACCGGCCCCCACATCCGGTCCACCGACGCCCGCCCCACCGGTATCCGCGGATATCCCACCGCCGATGTTCACACCCGGCCCACTGCCAGTGCTTGCACGCGTAGAACTGGACGAGTCCGAGTCCGAGGAGGAGTTGGAGCTTCCGGAGTTGGAGCTCCCGGCGTCGGAACTTCCCGAGTCAGAGCTCCCCGAATCGGAGCCCCCCGAGTCAGAACTCCCCAAGCCGGAGCCACCGCTGCCGTCGCCATTGCTACCCGGCAACCCCGACGGCCCGCCATACCCGTCAATCCGGCTGTTGACCGCGTTGTGCACGCCGTCGCCCGCCTTCTTCCCCAGGCTGTCGCGCACCCCCTCCGCCAGCGTCTGCGGTGACTGCTTGAGGGCCTCCAGGCCTGCCGTGCCGCCGGTCTTCATGGTGTGGGCGAGGTCGAAACCCTGCTGGGCGCCGAAGCCGACGTTCACCGTCTGGCGGATGAGGTCGGAGATGATCGCCTCGATCGCCGAGATCGCCGGCTCCTTCATGGCCTCGATGATCGCCTCGAGCAACGCCTGTTTCAGCTCGTCGAGGAGGCGCCGGACGATCATGCGGGCGGCCGCGGTGGCGCCCATTCCCGCGACCGAGGACAGACCGAAGGTGAAAGGCGCGGCGGCCGCGGCGGCGGCGATCTGGATGGCGAGGGCGATCAGTTGGGCGATCACCGCCCACTTGGCGAACTCGACCAGGTAGGCGCAGGCCTCCATCACGTTCGCGATGATGTGGGCGGCCTGCGCGGCGTTCGCGAGGTAGCCGTCGGAGCCGTCTCCGCCGTCGAACTTCTTGTACGTCTTGGAGAACTTGTCGATCGATTCGCCGGCGTTGTGGGCGGTCACCATACGCGCGGCGCCGTTCGCGGAGGTGTGGAGTCCGGTGACGTCGTCGCCGAACTTCCGCCACAGCGCGGCCGAGTCCCTGAGCTTGTCCTCGTCAGCCGTCGGCCAGTTGAAGCCGAGCATCTGGAGAACCCATTCGAGCTCGTCCGGCAGCATCATCGACACAGCAGAAAGCACCCCCGTCAGACCGACACGGCCGTACAACCCCCTCACTCACCAAGGGAAATCACTCAGCTGTACCACCGTGCGCACAGCTTACGGACTCACCACCAGGCAACTTCAGAGGATTGCTGTCACAAATCTGTTGCAGGGCAGTGCTGTTGTCCGGCGCTGTAACCCGCGCCCGGGCCGTCGGTGACGTCGTGTCACGGCGTACGGCCCTGAGTGCGCTGCCGGTGTCCCTTCACGTCGGGCCGGCCGATGTGGCCCGTCGCGCGTTCGGACTCGCCGAGCCAGATGTGCGGGGCGTACTGCTGGACCGCCCTCACCACCTGCTGCTGGTAGGGGGCGGGGAAGGGGAGGCGGTAGCGCAGGCGGGGCAGGTCGGGGTGCAGCGGCTCCTCGTCGCGGACCAGCGTCCACAGAGCCGGGTCGTCCCGGTCGATGGGGCCGGCGGGGAACAGCTCAAGGGAGTAGAGCTTCTGGCTGCGGCCGAGCTTGCTCCAGTAGAGGCCGACGCCGGCGAGCGTCTGCCACGGGATGACGTTCCGCACGTTTCCGTTTGCGACCCACAGGCCCGTGTGGTCGACGAGGATCCTGCTGCGGCGGTTCGCCCAGTTGGAGAGGAAGAGGAACACGCCGAGAACACCGAGTGCCAGCATGAAGACGAGGCCCGCGAACCCCGCGACGGTGGACTCGCCCTTCTGGTTCCCGGTGGCGACCATGGCAGCGCCGGCGACGCCGACGGCACCCACCACGATGAGCAGGACGGAACAGGGCAGTCCCACCATGACGCTGCGGCGGCCGGTCCGTATGACCATCGCGTCCGGTGCGGGGGAGAGGGAGTGCGGTGTCATGGTGCGTGAGCCTAACGAATCGCCGACGGCCTACGGCAGTTGCGGCTGGGGCACGTATCGCGCCTACCGCGTAGTAGCCGCGGGTCAGAAGAAGTTTCAGAAGAAGTAGCTCACCAGGAAGCACACACCCGCACCCACCAGCCCCACCCCGATCATCCCGATCACAGCAGCCCGCGTCACTCCCCGCCCCGCCGCCTCCCACGCCGCGTCGTACGAGATGCGGCTCCGGCCGAACGGGGCGAAACCTGTGGCGAGGCAGAAGACGCCGAGGCCCGTGAGGACCCAGCCGCCGAAGAAGGCGCCGAACCAGCGCCACGCCCGGTCCATGCCGCTCTGGACGTAGTCGGCATCGCCCGCGTCGGCCGCCGTCGGTGGCTCCGTCTGCTGCACCGACAACTCGGTGCCCTGCGCGTACCGTTTCCTGACCTGCACCGCGGCCTTCGGGTCCGTGCTCTTGCCGCCGTCGGCGACGAAGGTGCCCTGGCAGCTGACGGGCCGACGGTTCTTGCGGCTGCTGCGCGAGGCGTTGTTCGGGTAACTCACCTCGCACTGCTGCACGGTGAGGGTGCCGGCCGTACCCGTCCAACCCGCCGCGTACGCCCCCTCGTACGCGCCGAATCCGCTCAACGCGAGCCCCGCCAGCAGGAAGACCAGGCCGCCCGCGCGCCCGAGGCGACCGAAGGCCCGCCCCAGGAGGGCGGCGGCGGAACGGTCGAATCCGGTGCTCTTGCCGTTGGCTTGCGTCCGAGCCATGACAGTCTGGTCCTTCCCTACCGCGGCGGCCGGAGGCGGCCAGTAGCGGCCATTGGCAGCCAGTGGCGGCCAGCATCGGAGCCAGCATGGCATCCCGCGCGTGACTTGAGATACTGCGGGTGGCCGAGAGGCGACGAGCAGCGAGGAGACGCGACATGGCCAGTCGACCCGACAACTCACCCGATCCGCACGGCTCTTCGCCGGACCGCGGTGTGCTGGACGAGGCACTCGAACCGGAGCAGATTCGTTCCCTGAACTCCGCCCTGCGTCAGCTGTCCACGTCCGACGGTGTCGGCAAGGACATGCAGGAGGCGGCCAAGAAGCTGCTCTCCGGCCGCCTTGCCCTCCGCGACGCCCTCGACGACCCCGCGGTGGCCCGCGCGCTGGGCAGCGGCATGTCGTCCCTGCGCGGTCAGTGGGAGTCGCTGTCCGAGGAGGAGCGCGAGCAGATCAGGCGCGGGGAGGCGGGAGGGAGCGGCGACCCTGCCTCCGGGCCGACCGAGCCGAAGCGGCCGGAAGGCGATAACTCGCAGCCCGCAAAGAAGAACCAAGGGCGCCACAGCGGCGGGTTCTCGCTGTACTGACGCCCCCGGGGACGACCGTACGTCCTACTCCGCCGCCATCCCACCATTGTGCGGCGCGGGCTCCAGGTCGAACTCCCCGTCCCGCGCCCCGAGTACGAACGCCCGCCACTCCGCCTCGGTGTACCGCAGAACGGTGTCGGGATCGAGGGACGAGCGCATGGCGACCGCGCCCTGCGGCAGATACGCGATCTCGACACGCTCCTCGTGTGTCTCGGTGCCGGGCGCGGAGTGCCACTCGACTCCCGAGATGTCGAGGGCGTACAGCTCGTCCCGCTCGCGCTCCTTGCGCGCCTTGACGTCCTCGGGCTGAGTCTCGACCTCGTTGTCCCGTGCCTGGGTCATGCTGCTGGGCCTCTTCCTCACGTGCCTACGAAGTGTGCGCCTCAGCCTACTTGCGCAGACGGCGATCACGCTGTGGAAGTGGAAAGTCACTCACAGTCCGCGGGTTCAGACTTCTCCATCTTGCCGCCGCCGCTCATGATGCACGCCGGTCACCATCTCCACCTGGCCGTCGTACTTCGAGGTCAGATCCCGCCAGGCGGCGTCCTCGTTGCCCTCGTTCAGCTCGTGCCGGACGCCCATCTCCGTGAACGCCAGCCCCATCCCCGCGATCCGCTCCGCCAGGCTGCCCATCGACTGGTACATGCCGTCGCGCAGACCCTCGTAGACGACCCCGAACTTCTCGCCGATGTCGTCGTCGCCCCAGGGGGGCGTGGAGCCGCTGCCGCCCTCCAGCGCGGTCAGGCCGGTCTGCAGGGCCTGCACCGCCTTGCTGAAGTCCAGGCCGACACTGAACATGTTGAAGCCCTCGGTCTTGAGGACTCCGGGATCGGCCTGCATCCAGTCGTTGGCCACAACTACCCCCCGTGACTCGGCTCTTCTGTCGCTGCGTCACTGTAACGGCCCCGCCGTGGCGCGAACCAGACCCACCCGTACACGGCGGAGGGGCGGCCCCCACCCGGGTGCCGCCCCTCTCGTCACTCAGCCGTGCACAGATCAGTGCCGCGGTGGCAGCCACCCCGTCTGGATCAGCTGCCCGCTCCGGCGCCGGGTGTGGAAGTGCCCACGCCCGGGCGGCAGTTGAGACGCCGTGATGTTGCCGAGCAGCGCCCCCTCGGTCCGGTCGCCGGAGAGCACGATGCCCTGGGCGCCGAGCTCGCGCAGACGCTGCATCACCGGCTCGTACAGCGACCGGCTGGCGCCGCCCGAAGCGCGCGCGATGATGACGCGCAGGCCGACGTCACGGGCGAAGGGCAGGTACTCGAGCAGCGGGGACAGCGGGTTCATACCGGTCGCCACCAGGTCGTAGTCGTCGATGATGACGAACGCGTCCGGGCTGCTGTACCAGCTGCGGTTGCGCAGCTGCTCGGGCGTCACGTCCGGGCCCGGCATCCGGCGGCCGAGCGAACCGGCCAGGCCCTCCAGCGTCTCCGCCAGCGCGGGCGCCGCCGCGCAGTAGCGGGAGAGGTGCGACTCGGGCACGCCCTCCAGGTGGGCGCGCCGGTAGTCGCCCATGACGATCTTCGCCTGCTGCGGTGTGTAGCGCTCACAGATCTGCTTGATGAGCAGCCGCAGCATCGCGGACTTACCGGACTCGCTCTCACCGAACACGATGAAGTGCGGGTCCGTCTCGAAGTCCACGAAGACCGGCGCGAGCGACGACTCGTCGATGCCGATGGCGACACCGCGCTCCGGGTGCTCGAAGCCCTTGGGCAGCCGGTCCCAGGGCAGCATCGTCGGCAGCAGCCGTACGGCCGGGGCGGGGGCGCCCTGCCAGTTGTCGTTGATGCCCCGGACGAGGATCGCCGTGGCCTCCGACAGGTCCTCCGTCTCCGAGGAGCCGTCGACCCGCGGCAGAGCGGTCATGAAGTGCAGCTTGTCCGGCGTCAGACCGCGGCCCGGCACGGTGGACGGCACGTTCTGCGCGACCTTGCGGTCGATCTCCGACTCGGTCGGGTCACCGAGCCGCAGCTCGATGCGGTTCTGCAGCATGTCCTTGAGCGCGGGCCGCACTTCGGTGTAGCGGCTCGCGGTGAGGATCACATGGACACCGAAGCCGAGGCCACGCGTGGCGATCTCGGTGACGGTGGTCTCGAGCAGCTCGTAGTCCGTCTTGAAGGTGGCCCAGCCGTCGATGACGAGGAAGACGTCACCCCAGGGCTGGTCGGGCAGCTGGCCCGCGTTCCGGCGCTGCCGGTAGGTCTGCACCGAGTCGACGTTGTTCGCGCGGAAGTACTCCTCACGCGCGTTGAGGATTCCCTCGACCTCGCTGACCGTACGGCGCACCTTCTCGGCGTCGAGCCGGTTGGCGACCCCGCCGACGTGGGCCAGGTCCTCCATCGAGATGAGACTGCCACCGCCGAAGTCCAGGCAGTAGAACTGCACTTCGGACGGTGTGTGGGTGAGCGCGAAGGACGAGATCAGCGTGCGCAGCAGCGTCGACTTGCCGGACTGCGGACCACCGACGAACAGACCGTGGCCCGCGCCACCGGAGAAGTCCCGGTACAGCACGTCACGCCGCTGCTCGAACGGCTTGTCGACCAGGCCGACCGGCACGTTGAGCCGGCCGAGTGCCGTGTAGTCGGGCGCGGTCAGGCCGCGTTCCGGGTGGACGGCGAGCTGGGGGAGCAGCTGCTCCAGCGAGGGCGCCTCCTCCAGCGGGGGCAGCCACACCTGGTGGGCGGGCGGGCCCTGGTTGACCATCCGGCTGACGAGGACGTCCAGGACGGTGTCGGCGAGCGCGTCGTCCACCCTGTTGTCGGGCTCCGGCTCGTCGATCACCGGCTGCGGCGGCAGCGCCACGTGCTCCGCGGAGAACAGCGCCGGCCGCAGCTGCGTCGAGCGGTGCACCCGGGACGGGCCTTCGCCGTGGTACGCCCCCGACACGTACGCCGCCTTGAAGCGGACCATGGTGTCGGTGTCGTAGCGGAGGTAACCCGAGCCGGGGATCGACGGCAGGTGGTAGGCGTCCGGGACGCCGATCGCCGTACGCGACTCGGCGGCGGAGAAGGTCCGCAGACCGATCCGGTACGAGAGATACGTGTCCAGGCCGCGGAGCTTGCCCTCCTCCAGGCGCTGCGAGGCCAGCAGCAGGTGGACGCCCAGCGACCGGCCGATACGGCCGATCTGGATGAACATGTCGATGAAGTCGGGCTTGGCGGTGAGGAGTTCGGAGAACTCGTCGAGCACGATCACCAGCGAGGCCATCGGCTCCAGCGCGGCGCCCGCCGCCCGGGCCTTCTCGTAGTCGTGCAGGTTGGCGTAGTTGCCGGCCGAGCGCAGCAGCTCCTGACGGCGCTGAGTCTCACCCATGATCGAGTCGCGCATGCGGTCGACGAGAGTGAGGTCGTCGGCGAGGTTGGTGATGACCGCCGCGGTGTGCGGCATGTCCGCCATACCGGCGAAGGTCGCACCGCCCTTGAAGTCCGCGAGGATGAAGTTCAGCGTCTCCGAGGAGTGCGTCACCGCGAGACCGAGCACCAGCGTGCGCAGCACCTCGGACTTGCCGGAACCGGTCGCTCCGACGCACAGACCGTGCGGGCCCATGCCCTCCTGCGAGGCCTCCTTGAGGTCCAGCATGACCGGCTCGCCGTTCTCGCCGACACCGATCGGCACCCGCAGCCGCTCGTGCAGCGTGCGGGGCCGCCAGGTGCGGGAGACGTCGACGGCGCCCGCGTCGCCGATGCCCATGAGGTCGGTGAAGTCCAGGTTGGACAGCAGGGGTTCGCCCTCCTCCGCGGAGCCGACCCGGAAGGGGGCCAGCTGCCGGGCCAGGGACTCGGCCTGCGCCGGGTTCAGCACATCGGGCTTGCCGTTGTACGCGGACTCGTGGCCGACGAACAGCCGCATCCGCTCCGGCTTGACGTAGACCGTGAGACCCGCGCGCAGCTCCTCCTCCAGCTCGCCGGGGGAGATCTCGATGAACGTGACGCCCTGCAGGCCCTCGGCGCTGGCGAGTTCGGAGTCCGGCGGTACGGTGCCGCCGTCGAGCACCACGATCAGATGCGGCTGGTCGTAGACCGGGTTGGCGTCCCGGTTCCAGCGCGGCCGGTCGTCCAACTGGTCCGCCAGCGCCTCCTCCAGCTCCCCGAGGTCGTCGAAGAGGAGCCGGGTCGAGCCCGCGCCGTCCTTGGCCTTCGGATGCTGGCTGTGCGGCAGCCACTTGATCCAGTCCCAGTCCGCCGCCGCCGAGGGGTGCGCAACCACGGCGATCATCAGGTCCTCGGGCGAATGCAGCGTCGCCAGCTGGGCCAGGGCCGCGCGGGCACTGCCGTAGACCGTGTCGGTCTCTCCGCACATCGTCACGTGGTAGAAGGCGCGGAGCGAGACGGAGACGGGCAGGTCGGAGAGGCTGCCGTGCGCGTCGAGGAAGGCCTTCATCGCCGCCGCGGTCAGCGGCTCCAGCTCGTCCTTGGGCGCCGTCTCCGGGGCGACGAGCGGAGTGTTCAGCTGCTGGATGCCACGGCCGATGCGTACGGAGGCGAAGTCCGCGTCCGTCGGGCGGCGTTCCCACAGACGCTTGCCGTCGGCCGCCACCGCCCACAGCTGTTCCGGGTCGGGATGCTGGAAGAGCTGGCTGCGCCGCTGCAGTTCGGCGGTCTTGTGCACGTCCTTGCGGACCTGCTCGAGATAGCGGAAGTAGTCACGCCGGTCCTGCGCCATGCCCGCCCCGCCGTTCTGCCGGGACCTGGCGAACTGGGCGATGGCCATGGCCAGCGTCGAGGCCAGCATCAGCCCGCCGACGACCCTCATGTAGGGGGGCAGGCCGGGCATGAAGAAGAAGCCCACGGAACCCAGCATGCCCATCATGGGCAGCATGTTCATCAACATGCTCTCGTCGCCCTCGCGAGGGATCTCGGGCGGCGTTTCGAGCTTGACCTCGCCGTCCGGGACCGCCGGGGGCACTATCCGCGGTGGTCGCTTGATGATGACGACGCTCACCGATGCACTCATCCTTCGCGATTGATACGTCCTGGCATCGACGCCCCCGTGTACCGCGACGTGTTCTCGTTCGCGTAGGCGCCATACGTGTGGGCGTCGATCCTACTGATGCTTCGAGTGCCGGAGGGAGCCAGGAGGATGGAGATGCCGAGGGGGGCCGGGGAGGAAACGGGGGAGGTGGCCCCCGAACCCCCCGTGCCAACGGATATGGTGGCGCTCCGCGTCGTACGAGCGGCGCGAGGAAGCCTTGTCCAGCAGGGGGAAGTACCAGGTGAGCACGGGGACGTCGACAGGTTTCTGCCGAATCACGATCGCGGCGCCGGACAGCCGGGTCGATGTCGCGCTACCGGAGGATCTGCCGATTCAGGACCTTTTTCCTGAGATCGTCAGACTCTCGGGCCTGGCCCGGCCGGACACCGATCCGGCCGGCTATCACCTGGTCACCCGCGAGGGCCAAGTGCTCGACGCCAGCCGCTCGTTGCTCGAGCACCGGGTCAGGGACGGCGACGTGCTGCTGCTGCGCACCTTCGCCGACTCCCTGCCGCCGGCCGTGCACGACGACGTCGTGGACGCGATCGCCGCCGCGGTCAAGCAGGACATCCGCAGCTGGAACGACAACCTCATGCGCGTGGCCGGACTCGTCTCCGGCGCCCTGCTGCTGGTCATGCTCGGCTTCGTCTTCTGGTTCGCGGATCCGATACGGCACGACATGCACGGCCTGCAGGGCATCCTGGCCGGCGTGGTCGCCCTGGCCCTGACGGCACTCGCCGGGGTACGGGCCCGGGTGTACGACGACCGTGGTTCCGCCGTCGCGCTCGGCATCTCGGCGCTGCCGCACGCGCTCATCGCGGGCTCCGGCGTCATCCCCCAGGACGCGGGCGAAGGCCCCGGCAGGATCCAGTTCCTCGTCGGCTGTGTCGCCGTACTGCTGTTCTCGGTCGTGCTGATCATGCTGCTGCCGCAGGGCGACGCCCCGTTCGTGGCCGCCGCGCTGGCCGCCGGGATCGGCACGCTCGCCGTGTTCTGCGGGGTGCTCACCGAGGCGGAGCCGCGGGAGATCGCCGCCGGCACCTCCGTCGTCGGCCTGGCGGTCGTCGGCTTCCTGCCCGGCTGGTCCGCCCGCTTCGCCAAGCTGCCGATCGGCTTCCGCAACCCGGAGGACCTGGCACGGGCCCGTCGTGAGGGCCGCGAGGGCGACCTCGAAGCCGTCGACGTCCAGCGCATCGTCGCCCAGACCAGCCGGGGCCACGAACTGCTGCTCGGCCTGGTCGGTGGCTGCGCCGCCGTGATCGTCGGCGCCGGTGGCGCGGTGCTCGGCTTCAGCGACGGGGGCTGGGCCCAGCTGCTGGCCCTGTGCACCGGCCTCGCCGCGATGCTGCGGGCCCGGCTCTTCCGGTACACCGCCCAGGTCACCTGCCTGTTCGTGGCCGGTGTCAGCACGATCGCGCTGCTGGTGCTCGGGCTGGCCATCTCGCCGCCGGCCGGCATCATCGTCGACCTCCTCAAGGGCGACTCCAGCGCCGTCGACATCCGGACCCTGTGGCTCGCCGCCACGGTCGGGGTGGGCGTGCTGGTCCTGATCGCGATCGCGCTGATCGTGCCGCAGAAGGGGCTCTCCCCGTTCTGGGGCCGCATGCTCGATCTCGCCGACTCGCTGGTGCTGCTCTCCCTGGTCCCGATCTGCCTGGCCGTCCTCGATGTCTACGGCGAGGTCCGCGGCGGCATCTGACCGGCGCGGGACGCCTGTCAAGAGCGCGCTCGTCTGCTGGTACGCTGTGTAACGGCCGTTTGTGTACGCACCCCCGGAGCCCCTGGCTCTGGAGGCCGCGCCCAGCGGATCCCCGCCTCCCGAGTAATGGAAGCTCCCCCGAGAAGTGGACCGGGGGCACTCGGTGGCCCTTCACAGACTACGAGGAGTACGCGTGTCGCTCGACGCCGCTACGAAGAAGCAGATCATCACCGAGTTCGGTACCAAGGAGGGCGACACCGGCTCTCCCGAGGTCCAGGTCGCGATGCTCTCGCGCCGTATCTCGGACCTGACCGAGCACCTCAAGACCCACAAGCACGACCACCACTCCCGTCGTGGTCTGCTGATCCTGGTCGGTCAGCGCCGCCGGCTGCTGCAGTACCTGGCGAAGAAGGACATCGCGCGCTTCCGTGCGCTGGTCGACCGCCTCGGCATCCGCCGCGGTGCGGCGGGCGCCAAGTAAGACGCCGTGAAGGGAGCGGTTCCCGAGACGATCGGGGGCCGCTCCCTTTGCCGTACGTGCGGAAACGTGCGGAGTGTCACACCCGCTTTGTAGTGTGGTAGCACAACGCAATACAGAACAGAGAGGAGAAGCGCGCCTCGCCGCCGCCGGTCCTCGGTAGTGGCCCCCGGGCGAAGAGCCCCGGGTGCTTCGATCGAAGACCGGCCCGCACCAGACGGAGCGCTTCTCCGCAATCGTCCCCCTGCCACACGGGCAGCCACGGGACAAAGACGACAAGTAACGGAGAAAACGCTAGTGGAGAACGAGACCCACTACGCCGAGGCCGTCATTGACAACGGCTCCTTCGGCACCCGCACCATCCGCTTCGAGACGGGCCGCCTGGCCAAGCAGGCCGCCGGCTCCGCCGTGGCGTACCTGGACGACGACACCATGGTGCTGTCGGCCACCACCGCCTCCAAGAACCCCAAGGACCAGCTCGACTTCTTCCCCCTGACGGTGGACGTCGAGGAGCGGATGTACGCCGCCGGCAAGATCCCCGGCAGCTTCTTCCGCCGTGAGGGCCGGCCGTCCGAGGACGCCATCCTCACCTGCCGCCTCATCGACCGCCCGCTGCGCCCGTCCTTCAAGAAGGGCCTGCGCAACGAGATCCAGGTCGTCGCCACGATCATGGCGCTCAACCCCGACCACCTGTACGACGTCGTGGCGATCAACGCCGCCTCCGCGTCCACGCAGCTGGCCGGCCTGCCCTTCTCCGGCCCGATCGGCGGCGTCCGCGTCGCGCTGATCGGCGGCCAGTGGGTGGCGTTCCCGACGCACACCGAGCTCGAGGACGCCGTCTTCGACATGGTCGTCGCGGGCCGCACCCTTGAGGACGGCGACGTCGCGATCATGATGGTCGAGGCCGAGGCCACCGAGAAGACCATCCAGCTGGTCAAGGGCGGCGTCGAGGCGCCGACCGAGGAGGTCGTCGCCGCCGGTCTGGACGCCGCGAAGCCCTTCATCAAGGTCCTCTGCAAGGCCCAGTCGGACCTCGCCGCGAAGGCCGCCAAGCCGACCGGCGAGTTCCCGATCTTCCTGGACTACCAGGACGACGTGCTTGAGGCGCTCACCGGCGCAGTCAAGCCGGAGCTCGCTCAGGCGCTCACCATCGTCGGCAAGCAGGAGCGCGAGGCCGAGCTGGACCGCGTGAAGGCGCTCGCCGCCGAGAAGCTCCTGCCGGAGTTCGAGGGCCGCGAGAAGGAGATCTCCGCCGCGTACCGCTCGCTGACCAAGTCCCTGGTCCGTGAGCGCGTCATCAAGGAGAAGAAGCGCATCGACGGGCGCGGCGTCACGGACATCCGTACGCTCGCCGCCGAGGTCGAGGCCATCCCGCGGGTGCACGGTTCCGCCGTGTTCGAGCGTGGCGAGACCCAGATCCTGGGCGTCACCACGCTGAACATGCTCCGTATGGAGCAGCAGCTGGACACCCTCTCCCCGGTGACCCGCAAGCGCTACATGCACAACTACAACTTCCCGCCGTACTCCACCGGCGAGACCGGCCGCGTCGGCTCCCCGAAGCGCCGCGAGATCGGCCACGGCGCCCTCGCCGAGCGCGCCCTGATCCCGGTCCTGCCGACGCGTGAGGAGTTCCCCTACGCGATCCGCCAGGTGTCCGAGGCGCTCAGCTCGAACGGCTCGACGTCCATGGGCTCGGTCTGCGCCTCCACCATGTCGCTGCTGAACGCCGGTGTGCCGCTGAAGGCCCCGGTCGCCGGTATCGCCATGGGCCTGATCTCCCAGGAGATCGACGGCGAGACGCACTACGTCACCCTCACCGACATCCTCGGTGCGGAGGACGCCTTCGGCGACATGGACTTCAAGGTCGCCGGCACCAAGGAGTTCGTGACCGCCCTCCAGCTCGACACCAAGCTGGACGGCATCCCGGCCTCCGTCCTGGCCGCGGCCCTCAAGCAGGCCCGTGACGCCCGCCTCCACATCCTCGACGTGATGATGGAAGCGATCGACACGCCGGACGAGATGTCCCCGAACGCCCCGCGGATCATCACCGTCAAGATCCCCGTGGACAAGATCGGCGAGGTCATCGGCCCCAAGGGCAAGATGATCAACCAGATCCAGGAGGACACCGGCGCCGACATCACGATCGAGGACGACGGCACGATCTACATCGGCGCGGTCGACGGACCCTCCGCCGAGGCCGCCCGCACCACGATCAACGGCATCGCCAACCCGACGATGCCCGAGGTCGGCGAGCGCTACCTGGGTACGGTCGTGAAGACCACCACCTTCGGCGCCTTCGTCTCCCTGCTCCCCGGCAAGGACGGTCTGCTGCACATCTCGCAGATCCGCAAGCTGGCCGGCGGCAAGCGCGTGGAGAACGTCGAGGACGTCGTCGGCGTGGGCCAGAAGGTCCAGGTCGAGATCGCCGAGATCGACTCCCGCGGCAAGCTCTCCCTGATCCCCGTGATCGAGGGCGAAGACGCTGATGCTGCCGCAGACGACAAGAAGGACGACACCGACCAGTGACGTCGAGCAGCTCCACGGCGACGGCCCGCACCTCTTCGGAGGCGCGGGCCGTCGCCCGTACCCAAACCCTGATCAAGGGCGTCAACGGCATCGGTACGGTCCGTAAGACCACCCTCCCCGGCGGCCTCCGGATCGTCACCGAAACCCTCCCGTCCGTGCGCTCCGCCACCTTCGGCATCTGGGCGCACGTCGGCTCCCGCGACGAGACGCCGGCCCTGAACGGCGCCACGCACTACCTGGAGCACCTCCTCTTCAAGGGCACCACCCGCAGGTCCGCGCTCGACATCTCCTCGGCCCTCGACGCCGTCGGCGGCGAGATGAACGCGTTCACGGCCAAGGAGTACACGTGCTACTACGCGCGTGTGCTCGACGCCGACCTGCCGCTCGCCATCGACGTCGTCTGCGACATGCTCACGGGCTCCCTCATCCTCGAAGAGGACGTCAACGTCGAGCGGGGCGCCATCCTCGAAGAGATCGCGATGACCGAGGACGACCCGGGCGACTGCGTGCACGACCTGTTCGCGCACACGATGTTCGGCGACAACCCCCTCGGCCGCCCCGTCCTCGGCACGGTCGACACGGTCAACGCCCTCACCGCCGACCGCATCCGCCGCTTCTACAAGAAGCACTACGACCCGACCCACCTCGTGGTCGCCTGCGCCGGCAACATCGACCACAACAAGGTCGTACGACAGGTCCGCGCCGCCTTCGAGAAGGCGGGCGCCCTCAACAGCCTCGACGCCATGCCCATCGCCCCGCGCCACGGCAGCCGGAGCGTCCGCACCGCCGGACGCGTCGAGCTGATCGGCCGCAAGACGGAGCAGGCGCACATCGTCCTCGGCATGCCGGGACTGGCCCGCACGGACGAGCGCCGCTGGGCGCTGGGCGTGCTGAACACGGCACTCGGCGGCGGGATGTCGTCCCGCCTCTTCCAGGAGGTCCGCGAAAAGCGCGGCCTGGCCTACAGCGTGTACTCGTACACCTCCGGCTTCGCCGACTGCGGCCTCTTCGGCGTGTACGCGGGCTGCCGCCCGTCCCAGGTGCACGACGTGCTGAAGATCTGCCGTGACGAACTCGACCAGGTCGCCGAGCACGGCCTGCCCGAAGACGAGATCGACCGCGCCATCGGCCAGCTCCGCGGCTCCACGGTCCTCGGCCTGGAGGACACGGGCGCGCTGATGAACCGTATCGGCAAGAGCGAACTGTGCTGGGGCGAGCAGATGTCCGTCGACGACATGCTGGCCCGGATAGCCTCGGTCACCCCGGACGACGTCCGCGCGGTCGCCCGCGACATCCTGGGACAGCGGCCCTCGCTGTCGGTCATCGGCCCGCTGAAGGACAAACAGGCGTCCCGTCTGCACGAAGCGGTCGCGCCGTAAGCCTCTCGGTCGCGTAAGTCCTCTCCTGAAGGAACTGAAGGAAGCAAGAACATGAGCAAGCTGCGCGTGGCGGTTCTCGGTGCCAAGGGCCGGATCGGATCCGAGGCGGTACGGGCGGTCGAGGCCGCCGAGGACATGGAGCTGGTCGCCGCCCTCAGCCGGGGCGACAAGCTGGAGACGCTGGCCGAGACCGGCGCCCAGGTCGCCGTCGAACTGACCACGCCGGCCTCGGTGATGGGCAACCTCGACTTCTGCGTACGGCACGGCATCCACGCCGTCGTCGGTACGACGGGCTGGACCGAGGACCGTCTCGCGCAGCTCAAGGGCTGGCTGGCCCAGTCCCCGGAGACGGGCGTGCTCATCGCGCCCAACTTCTCCATCGGGGCTGTCCTGACGATGAAGTTCGCGCAGATCGCCGCGCCCTACTTCGAGTCCGTCGAGGTCGTCGAGCTGCACCACCCGAACAAGGTGGACGCCCCCAGCGGCACCGCCACCCGCACGGCCCAGCTCATCGCCGAGGCCAGGGCGAACGCCGGCTCCGCCCCGGCGCCGGACGCCACGGTCACCGCCCTGGACGGCGCCCGCGGTGCGAGCGTCGACGGGGTCCCGGTCCACGCGATCCGGCTGCGCGGGCTGCTCGCCCACCAGGAGGTGCTGCTGGGCGGCGAGGGCGAGACGCTGACCGTCCGCCATGACTCGCTCCACCACAGCAGCTTCATGCCGGGCATCCTGCTCGGCGCCCGCCGCGTGGTGACCACTCCGGGCCTGACGTTCGGCCTGGAACACTTCCTGGACCTCGGCTGACCGTCATGCGCGCGAAGATCACTTATGCCGTCACGGCTGCCGTCCTGGTCATCTACTTCGTCCTGGTCGGCAGCCGCGGCGTCATGCTCATCCAGGCCGGCACGGCCCTGACCGTCACCTTCGGTGTCGCGGTGCTGATCCTGCCGGTGATCGGCGTGTGGTTCCTGTGGAAGAACACCGAGTTCGTCCGCAAGGCCAACCGGCTCGCCGCCGAACTCGACGCCGAGGGCGGCCTGCCCGTCGACGAACTGAAGCGCACCCCCGGCGGACGCATCGACCGCGACTCGGCCGACGAGGTCTTCGCCAAGCGCAAGGCCGAGACCGAGGCCGCCCCCGACGACTGGCGCAGCTGGTTCCGCCTCGCCGTCGCCTACCACGACGCCCGCGACACCCCCCGCGCCCGCAAGGCGATGCAGCGGGCGATCACGCTGAGGGAGACGGCGCCCTGAGGAGTGCCCTGTAGGTGCGCTGTATCGATTTGCGGCGCCGCCGCGCGGGCGCGACCAGCCCCACCGGCCGGCGGATTCTCACGTTGCTCCTAGCGGCGCGCCTCCGCGGCCCACGCCTCGATCGTGTCCGCGGCCCGGTCGAACGCCTCCGGCCGCGCCAGGAAGTCGGCGTTGTGCGTGGTCAGCAGCGGCTTCTCGTCCTCCGGGGACCGCCCCTGTCGTACAAGGGCCAGAGCCTGGCCCTGCACCGCGCGCGGCAGCCCGAGCCAGCGCACCGGCTGCTGCACCGTCCGCACGGCGACGATCCGGTCCCAGGCCACCGTACGCGTGCCGAGGAAGCCCACCCGGCGCAGCCCGCGCACGCTCACCCACACGCCCATGCGCAGCATCCGCAGGGCGGCGGCGATCACGGCGAGCGCGATACCGAAGACCACTCCGGCCTCGGCGAGCGTGCCGGTCAACGCGATGATGACGGCCGCGAACAGCACATACGAGGCGAGCAGCAGCAGAATCGCCGCCACGCCCACCCGGCAGGGCCCGGGACGGTAGGGACGCCGCCACCGGTCGCGGTCGTCGAACGGCAGCGGGACATCCTCCGCTGCCTCGTATGCGCGGTCGGCCGTCAGGAAGGGCAGGGGCACGGCTGGTCCTCACTCAATCCATGCATGGGCTGTGCCCGGTGAGGTTATCGACCCGCGTCCCCGCTCACCACCCTCGGGGGTCCGGATGGGGTCAGCGCCCGCTGTCCGCCTGCGACTGCTCGGGCCGCGTGGCCGACTGGTCCTGGGACAGCGCCGGCATTCCGAGCACCAGGGACCCGACCAGCCCGGCCACGATGGTGAGGCCCAGCAGCCAGCGCCCGGCTATCTGCCCCGCGGACGCCCGCTCACGCGGTGGGGGCGCGACATTGCTGCGATACCTGTCGGACTCGGCGACGAAGGCGAACGGGACGGGTTCGCGCCGACGAAACATCAGAGGTACCTCTCCTCTCCAGGACCCTGGGCCGCTTCGGGGCTCTCAGGGATCGAACGAATCACTGTCACCGAGACAGACGAGCGAACGCCTCAAAAGGTGCCCGATTTCCCCGACTTCGCAGAAGTTCGCCAAAGTTCGCCGCCGTTCGCGACTGAATGTCGCGGCCCGGCACCGAACGCCCCGTTGTCAGTGCCGGGCCGTAGAGTGGTCGCCGCCCCACAGAAGTGATGGAAGGGACCCTCCGAGCCGTGACCGACACCCCCGCCGACGACCTCAAGCCCAGCTTCCGCGGTGACGTCACCGTCGAGCTGGTGAAGCACACCGCGTCCGACGCCGACGTGCTGTTCGCCGCCCGCGTCTCGACCATCGGCGAGCAGTCCCTGGACGAGCTGGGCAAGGACCCCGAGCGCTCCAAGGGCCTGATCAACTACCTGATGCGGGACCGGCACGGCAGCCCCTTCGAGCACAACTCGATGACCTTCTTCATCAGCGCCCCGATCTTCGTCTTCCGCGAGTTCATGCGCCACCGCGTGGGCTGGTCGTACAACGAGGAATCGGGCCGGTATCGCGAGCTCCAGCCGGTCTTCTACGTCCCCGACGAGTCCCGCAAGCTGGTCCAGGAGGGCCGCCCCGGCAAGTACGTCTTCGTCGAGGGCACCCAGGCCCAGCAGGAGCTGGTCGGCCGCGTGATGGAGGACTCGTACCGACAGGCGTACGAGTCCTACCAGGAGATGCTCGCCGCCGGCGTCGCCCGCGAGGTGGCCCGCGCGGTCCTGCCCGTCGGCCTGTTCTCCTCCATGTACGCCACTTGCAACGCCCGCTCGCTGATGCACTTCCTCGGCCTGCGCACCCAGCACGAACTGGCGAAGGTCCCGTCCTTCCCGCAGCGCGAGATCGAGATGGTCGGCGAGAGGATGGAGGCGGAGTGGGCCAAGCTCATGCCGCTCACGTACGCCGCGTTCAACGCCAACGGCCGCGTCGCGCCGTAACGCGCTGATGCTGCCCCGCCGGGCACAGATGTACGGGGCCGCTGGGCGAAGTGTCCGTATTGCGGCATTTAGAGAAGTTCATCTAGCCTGATCAAACGGACCCGGCACTGCTTGAACCCCCGAGCAGGCAGTGCCGGGCTCCATCTTTGTCACGACTTGTCGCCTGCCCCGAGGGCAGACCCCGCCCTGAGCAACGAGTAGCGTGTTACCCATGGCTCCGACCTCCACTCCGCAGACCCCCTTCGGGCGGGTCCTCACCGCCATGGTCACGCCCTTCACGGCGGACGGCGCACTCGACCTCGACGGCGCGCAGCGGCTCGCTACCCACCTGGTGGACGCAGGCAACGACGGCCTGATCATCAACGGCACCACCGGCGAGTCCCCCACCACCAGCAATGCGGAGAAAAAGGATCTCGTACGAGCCGTCCTCGAGGCGGTCGGAGACCGGGCCCACGTCGTCGCCGGCGTCGGCACCAACGACACCCGCCACAGCCTCGAACTCGCCCGCGAGGCCGAGAAGACGGGCGCGCACGGCCTCCTGGTCGTGACCCCGTACTACAACAAGCCCCCGCAGGACGGCCTCTACCGGCACTTCACGGCCATCGCCGACGCCACCGAGCTGCCGGTCATGCTCTACGACATCCCCGGCCGCAGCGGCGTCCCGATCAACTCCGAGACACTGGTCCGTCTCGCCGAACACCCGCGCATCGTCGCCAACAAGGACGCCAAGGGCGACCTCGGCCGGGCCAGCTGGGCCATCGCACGCTCGGCCCTCGCCTGGTACTCCGGCGACGACATGCTGAACCTGCCGCTGCTCTCCGTGGGCGCCGTCGGCTTCGTCTCCGTCGTCGGCCACGTCGTCACCCCCGAGCTGCGCGCCCTGGTCGAGGCGTACACCGCGGGCGACGTCCACAAGGCGACTGAGATCCACCAGAAGCTGCTCCCGGTCTACACCGGCATGTTCCGCACCCAAGGCGTCATGACCACCAAGGCCGCACTCACCCTCCAGGGCCTCCCTGCGGGACCGCTGCGCGCACCGATGGTCGAACTCACTCCAGAGGAGATCGAGCAGCTCAAGATCGATCTTGCCGCGGGCGGGGTACAGCTCTAACACCAGACTTCGCGCGAGTCCTCGCGCACGAAACTCCACAACTGAATAGCAGGCCACCGGTGCCTGCACAGACAACGACAACTGCTACTGCACGAACGTCATGCGCGCCACGTGCCCACCGGTACGTGGCGCGTGTGGTGAGGAGAGTCTTTTGAGTCATCCGCATCCCGAACTCGCCCCGCCCCCGGCGCTCCCCGACGGCGGCCTACGGGTCACCCCGCTCGGCGGCCTCGGTGAAATCGGCCGGAACATGACGGTCTTCGAATACGGCGGCCGCCTCCTGATCGTCGACTGTGGAGTGCTCTTCCCCGAGGAGGAGCAGCCCGGAATCGACCTGATCCTGCCGGACTTCTCGTCCGTCAGGGACCGCCTCGACGACATCGAGGGCATCGTCCTCACCCACGGCCACGAGGACCACATCGGCGGCGTCCCCTTCCTGCTCCGCGAGAAGCCGGACATCCCGCTGATCGGCTCCAAGCTGACCCTCGCCCTCATCGAGGCCAAGCTCCAGGAGCACCGCATCCGCCCCTACACGCTCGAAGTCGCGGAGGGCCACCGCGAACGCATCGGCCCCTTCGACTGCGAGTTCGTGGCGGTCAACCACTCCATCCCGGACGCCCTCGCGGTCGCCATCCGCACACCCGCGGGCATGGTGGTCCACACCGGCGACTTCAAGATGGACCAGCTCCCGCTGGACGGCCGGCTCACGGACCTGCACGCGTTCGCGCGTCTGAGCGAGGAGGGCATCGACCTGCTCCTCTCCGACTCGACGAACGCCGAGGTCCCGGGCTTCGTCCCGCCCGAGCGCGACATCTCGAACGTCCTGCGCCAGGTCTTCGGGAGCGCCAGCAAGCGGATCATCGTGGCCAGCTTCGCCAGCCACGTCCACCGCATCCAGCAGATCCTGGACGCGGCCCACGAGTACGGCCGTCGCGTCGCCTTCGTCGGCCGCTCCATGGTCCGCAACATGGGCATCGCACGGGACCTGGGTTACCTCAAGGTCCCGCCCGGCCTGGTCGTCGACGTCAAGACCCTCGACGACCTCCCGGACGACGAGATCGTGCTGGTCTGCACGGGCTCACAGGGCGAACCGATGGCAGCTCTGTCGCGGATGGCCAACCGCGACCACCAGATCCGCATCGTCGAGGGCGACACGGTGATCCTGGCGTCGTCGCTGATCCCCGGCAACGAGAACGCGGTCTACCGCGTGATCAACGGCCTGACCCGCTGGGGCGCGAACGTCGTCCACAAGGGCAACGCCAAGGTCCACGTCTCGGGCCACGCCTCCGCCGGCGAGCTGCTGTACTTCTACAACATCTGCCGCCCGAAGAACCTGATGCCGGTGCACGGCGAATGGCGCCACCTACGGGCCAACGCCGAACTGGGCGCCCTGACCGGCGTCCCGCACGACCGCATCGTCATCGCCGAGGACGGCGTCGTCGTCGACCTCGTCGAGGGCAAGGCCAAGATCTCCGGCAAGGTCCAGGCGGGCTATGTCTACGTCGACGGCCTCTCCGTCGGCGACGTGGGCGAGCCGGCCCTCAAGGACCGCAAGATCCTCGGCGACGAGGGCATCATCTCTGTCTTCGTCGTCATGGACGCGTCGACCGGCAAGATCACGGCCGGACCCCATGTCCAGGCCCGTGGCTCCGGCATCGAGGACTCGGCCTTCAGCGACGTCCTCCCGAAGGTCACGGAAGTCCTGGAGCGCTCCGCCCAGGACGGCGTCGTGGAGCCCCATCAGATGCAGCAGCTCATCCGACGCACGCTGGGCAAGTGGGTCTCGGACACGTACCGGCGCAGGCCGATGATCCTCCCTGTCGTGGTGGAGGTCTGACCCTCGTACGACCCCTGGCTACGCGCCAACCTGGAGCGGGGCCGCTCCCTTTTCATCCAGGCGGCCCCCCCCCGGTCCGTTTCGGCCCCCCCCCCCCCGGGAACCCGCCCCCGCCGTCGCCGGCCCCCCCCCCCCCGGGCGCGGGCCCCCCCACCCCGGGGAGGGGGGGGGGGCCCCCCCCCCCACCCGCCCCCC
>NZ_JAFFSU010000044.1 GCF_017948455.1 Streptomyces sp. GESEQ-4 | reverse complement strand
CGCACCCTCTCCGTAACCCGCAACCACATCCAGGCCCTACGCCACATCGACCTCACCGTCACTCCCGGCGAAACCATCGCCCTCATGGGCCGCAACGGCGCCGGCAAATCCACCCTCCTCAACACCCTGGTCGGCCTCGTAAAACCCACGGAGGGAACCGTCACCACCGGCGGAGCCGTCGGCCTGGTCCCCCAGGAACCCCGAGACCTCCTCTACGCCGACACAGTCGCCGGCGAGTGCACAGCCGCAGACGCCGACGCAAGCGCAGCGCCCGGAACCTGCCGCACCCTCGTCTCCGAACTCCTCCCCGGCATCTCGGACGACGCGCACCCGCGCGACCTGTCCGAGGGCCAGCGGCTGACGCTCGCGCTGGCGGTCGTCCTCACCGCCCGCCCGCAACTCCTGCTCCTCGACGAGCCGACCCGCGGCCTCGACTACGCGGCGAAGGCCCGCCTGGTCACGCTCCTGCGCGAACTGGCCGCACAGGGCCACGCGATCATCCTCGCCACCCACGACGTGGAACTCGCCGCCGAACTCGCGCACCGGGTGGTCCTCCTGGCAGAGGGCGAGGTGATCGCCGACGGCCCGACAGCCGACGTCGTCGTGTCGTCCCCGTCCTTCGCCCCGCAGGTCACGAAAATCCTGGCCCCCCAGCGGTGGCTCACGGTCACGCAGGTGATGGAGGCCCTGGAATGAGTCCTGGCATGAGTGCACGCGTGGTCCCCCTCGGCCCCCGCTCCCTCACCGCCCTCGCCCTCGTCAGCGCGGTGGGAGTGATCGCGTTCGGCTGGCCCTTCCTCGCGCCGCCCACCTCCCAGGTCAGCGCCCACGCCCAGGACGCCCCCTGGCTGTTCGCGGGCCTTCTCGTGCTCCTCGTCGCGGTCGTGGCGGCGACGATCTCCGAGTCGGGGCTCGGCCCGAAGGCGGTGGCGATGCTGGGTGTGCTCGCCGCGACCGGTGCGGCTCTCCGGCCCCTCGGCGCCGGGACGGCCGGCCTGGAGCCGATGTTCTTCCTCATGGTGCTGAGCGGCCGCGTCCTCGGCCCCGGCTTCGGCTTCGTCCTCGGCTCGGTGACCATGTTCGCGTCGGCACTGCTCACGGGTGGGGTGGGCCCGTGGATGCCGTTCCAGATGCTGGCGATGGGCTGGTTCACGATGGGCGCGGGCCTGCTGCCGGGCGCCCGACGTCTGCGGGGCCGTACCGAAATCGTCCTCCTCGCCGCGTACGGATTCCTGGCGGCCTTCGCCTACGGCACGGTGATGAACCTGGCGGGCTGGCCCTTCATGGGTGCGCTCGCCTCGAACATCGCCTTCGACCCGCATGCCGCCGTCCCCGCGAACCTGGCCCGCTTCCTCGCGTACTGCGTGGCCACGTCGCTCGGCTGGGACCTGGGCCGTGCGCTCGTCACGGTCGTTCTCACCGTCACGCTCGGCCCGGTGATCCTCAGGGCCCTGCGCCGGGCCACGCGACGGGCGGCTTTCGAGGCGCCGGTCACATTCGACGCTCCCGCTGAGTGAGACGGAGTCGACCGTCTGTCAGCGAGGCGGTGAACCACCCCACATGACTCAGATCACCTACGATCCCGCTTAGTCGGACAAATCGGATGCCATGCCCACGCCATTCCGCCCTCTGACCTGCACATAGAGAGCCACGTCACACAGGCCGCGATCACCTCAGATGCGACCGCAACTAGTAAAAGGGGTCATTGCGGACCCCCTCCCGGCCTGTTCTTCTGGATGACGTCGCACGGCGCCGACGTGCCCCTCGGGGCCGCGGCGCCGACGCATGCTCCCCCCGCCTCCGTGCGGCACCGGCATGTCCGCGGCGCACTGTCCCCGAAGAAAAAGGTTCTCCGTGTCTGTCTCCCGCATCGCTCGCCGCATCGCGTCCCCGAAGAAGGCCCTCACGACCGCCGCCGTGGCCGCTGCCGCCACCGGCCTGGTCCTGACCGCGGCCCCGGCGCACGCGGCGCCCGCTTCCTCCGCCGCCCAGGCGAAGGCGATCGCGAAGCAGATGATCCCGAGCACCGCTCAGTACAACGCCTTCAGCAAGATCGTCGAGCACGAGAGCGGCTGGGACGTCGACGCGATGAACGCCTCGTCCGGCGCCTACGGCCTGGTCCAGGCCCTGCCGGGCTCGAAGATGGCCTCGGCCGGCTCCGACTGGAAGACCAACGCCAAGACCCAGATCGAGTGGGGTCTCGACTACATGAACGACCGCTACGGCAGCCCGGTCGGCGCCTGGAACTTCTGGCAGGCCAACGGCTGGTACTGATCCCGGCCCCCACAAGCAGGCGAAGGCGGCGGCCCCCCGATCCCCGGGGCCGCCGCCTTCGCCGTACCCGCTGTTCCTCACATGGCCTTACCCGCTGTTCCTCACATGTAGGACTCCAGCGTGCCGCGGCGGCGGATGTCGAGGGTGGCGCAGTGGAACGAGCCGCCGAACGGGGCGTAGTGCATCAGGTCGGACGGGACGGGCTCGAAGCCCCAGGATTCGAGGGCGCGCAGCATCCTGGTGTGGTGGCGTTCCGCGATCACGCGGGTGCCGTCGAGTACGAGGACGTTCATGCTGAGCCACTTGCCGCACATCGAGGTGACCTTGAGCAGGCGATCGTCGATCGGGTCCGGCTCGGGGGCGATCAGGACGTCCCAGGACTTCAGGACCTCGGGGAGGTGGTCCACGTCGATGTACTCGGGGTTGACCAGGACCTTTCCCGGCGCGAGCGGGAGGAAGGTCGTGTCGATGTGCATCGGCGTGCGGCAGCGGCTCTCGATCTCGTGGAGGCGGTAGCCGGGGCCCAGGTGGCGGCGCAACCACTCGATGCCCATGCCGTTGGTGACGTTGCTCCGGGTGACGAAGATGTCCCGTCCCGCGCGTACGAAGTCCGCCGCATCGAAGACCGGTTCAAACTCGGTGAGGATGTAGCGCATCGGCTCGCCGGGCCTCGGGACACGGAAGTCCGGGTCGAACAGGTCCTCGGTGAGCTGCGGCTTCGGTGCCGCCGTCCAGCGCGCGCCGCGCCGGAAGTAGTCCTTCAGGAGCGTGCGGTAGGGGTGGGTCTCGAAGTACCGGCACGGCCAGGCCATCGGCGTCTCGATGATCTCGTCGCCGATCACGAGCATGCTGTCGCGCGGACAGCTGGTGCAGAAGCCGTACGACGACCAGTCGGGGGTGCCGAAGCGCCGCCGCTGGTCGACCGGGTCGGGGCGGGTGACCGTGATGCCGAGGGAGCGCAGCAGCTCGACGAACTGATCGAGTTCCTGCTGGGCCGGCTCGATCAGCATGCGCGGATACCGCAGGCCGGCGGCGATCCCCTGCATCCGTGCCGCCCAGCCCGGGATGTTGCAGGTCACGACCGGGTGGCCGGAGGGGATGGTGGCGCCGTCGAGACGTCCGACGACGACCTCCTCCAGCGGGTCCCACTCGTTGTGGGAATTGACCGGGGTGGCGAGGGGCTCCGCCGCGGGCGCGGCTGTGGTTGAGGTTGCGGTCATGGTCCGGGCGCTTTCGGTCACGGGCTGGCAAAGGGTGGGTCACCGAGTTGCCAAATCTCCGCGAGTCATGCCCTCGCTACGTCCTGTGAGATGCCGGTGTCGCGGGGGAGGCAGGAACGGGGCGTAGGAGGATGCTCCTGCCTCCCTCGGGACGGGCCGGCGGCGCGCCGGGAGCAGCCGCCGGCCCGAGCGTCAGGCCAGGCTCACCTGGAGTTCCTTCACGCCGTTGATCCACGCCGAGCGCAGCCGCCGCGGGTCGCCCACCAGCCGCAGGTCCGGCATCGCGTCGGCGATCGCGTTGAAGATCAGGTCGATCTCCAGGACCGCCAGGGACTTGCCGAGGCAGTAGTGCGGGCCTCCCCCGCCGAAGCCGAGGTGCGGGTTCGGGTCGCGGGTGATGTCGAAGGTGTCGGGGTCGTCGAAGACCTCGGGGTCGTGGTTGGCGGCGGCGTAGAAGAGGCCGACGCGGTCGCCCTTCTTGATCTGCTTGCCGCCGAGTTCGGTGTCCTGGGTGGCGGTGCGCTGGAAGGAGTTGACCGGGGTGGCCCAGCGGACGATCTCCTCCGCGGCCGTCTCGGGACGCTCCGCCTTGTACAGCTCCCACTGCTCGGGGTTCGTGAGGAAGGCGTGCATGCCGTGGGTGATGGCGTTGCGCGTGGTCTCGTTGCCCGCCACGGCCAGCATCAGCACGAAGAACCCGAACTCGTCCGAGTTGAGGTTGCCTTCGTCCTCGGCCGACACCAGGGTCGTCACGATGTCCTTCGCGGGGCACTGCTTGCGGTCGGCGGCCATGTTCATCGCGTAGGCGATGAGCTCGGTGGCGGACTCCTGGCCGACCTCCTCGGTGATCGCGTACTCCGGATCGTCGTACGAGATCATCTTGTTGGACCAGTCGAAGATCTTGGCCCGGTCGTCCTGCGGGATGCCGATCAGCTCGGCGATGGCCTGGAGGGGCAGTTCGCAGGCGACTGAGGTGACGAAGTCGAAGGGGCCCGGGTGGGCGCGGGCCTCCGCCACGATGGAGCCCGCCCTAGCCCTCAGCCGGTCCTCCAGCGCCCGTATCGCGCGCGGCGTGAAGACCCGCTGGACGATCTGGCGGACCCGGGTGTGCTCCGGCGGATCCATGTTGAGCAGGATCAGGCGCTGGGCGTCGATCGCGTCCCGCTCGATGTGCTCGTTGAAGCGGATGATCGCGGTGTTGAGGGTGGAGGAGTAGAGCTCGGGGTGCGTGGAGACGTACTTGACATCCGCGTGCCGGGTGACGGCCCAGTACCCCTCGTCCTGGAAACCCGCCAGGTTGGACGCCTGGGGGATCCAGCGGACCGGTTCGGCACGGCGCAGCTCGGCGAACTCCGGCAGCGGGACTCGGTGTTGCAGCAGATCGGGGTCGGTGAAGTCGAACCCGTCGGGAAGCGCTGGACAGGACATCGGCGGCTCCGGCCATCTGACGGTCCATCAGTAACGGGGAATCGCCGTGAAGGTAGTAACGGGTTCTACAAGTAGCAAGGGGTACGGCGCCCCCAATTGCGTGCAGAACTCGTGCAGATCGCAACTTCGGAGGCTGCACGACCCTTGCGGCAATGGACGACGTGTCAGCAAACTGCTGACAGAACTAGAACGCGTACTAGTTCTGCGTGGCGGGCTGGGCCGGGACGCCCCCGCGCCGCGCGGGTCACCCGAGGAAGGACCACCCCCATGGCCGCGGAACCCGTGATCGTCGAAGCCGTACGCACCCCCATCGGCAAGCGCGGCGGCGCGCTCGCCAACCTCCACCCCGCCTATCTCCTGGGCGAGACCTACCGTGAACTCCTCGGCCGCACCGGCATCCCCGCCGACTGCGTCGAGCAGATCGTCGGCGGCACCGTCACCCACGCCGGCGAGCAGTCCATGAACCCCGCGCGCACCGCGTGGCTGACCATGGGCCTGCCGTACGAGACGGCCGCCACGACCGTCGACTGCCAGTGCGGCTCCTCCCAGCAGGCCTCCCACATGGTGGCCAACATGATCGCCGCGGGCGTCATCGACGTCGGCATCAGCTGCGGCGTCGAGGCCATGTCGCGCGTGCCGCTGGGCTCGGGCTCCAAGCACGGGCCCGGGAAGCCGTTCCCCGACGAGTGGAACGTCGACCTGCCCAACCAGTTCGAGGCGGCGGAACGCATCGCCCGCCACCGCGGCCTGACCAGGGAGAACGTCGACTCCCTCGGGCTCATCTCCCAGGAACGGGCCGCGGGCGCCTGGGCCGAGGAACGCTTCAAGCGCGAGACATTCGCCGTCCAGGTCCCGACCACCGAGGACGAGCAGCGCGCCGGACAGGGCATGTGGCGGCTCGTGGACAAGGACGAAGGCCTGCGCGACACGTCCATGGAGGCGCTGGCCGGCTTGAAGCCGGTCATGCCGACAGCCATCCATACGGCGGGCAACTCGTCGCAGATCTCGGACGGTTCGGCCGCCATCATGTGGGCGTCGAAGCGGATGGCGCGTGCGCTGAAGCTACGGCCACGTGCGCGGATCGTCGCGCAGGCCCTCGTAGGCGCCGACCCGCACTTCCACCTCGACGGCCCGATCGACGCGACGCGTGCCGTGCTGGGCAAGGCGGGCATGACGCTGAAGGACATCGACATCGTCGAGATCAACGAGGCCTTCGCCTCCGTGGTGCTGAGCTGGGCCCAGGTCTTCGAGCAGGACCTGGCGAAGGTCAACGTCAACGGCGGTGCGATTGCCCTTGGTCATCCGGTGGGCGCGACAGGGGCCCGCCTGATCACCACCGCCCTGCATGAACTGGAGCGCGCCGACAAG
This sequence comes from Streptomyces sp. GESEQ-4, assembly GCF_017948455.1. GTDB lineage: Bacteria > Actinomycetota > Actinomycetes > Streptomycetales > Streptomycetaceae > Streptomyces. The sequence continues at coordinate 32,784 of NZ_JAFFSU010000044.1, read as the reverse complement.
GAGTTCGCACTCATCACCATGTGCGCGGGTGGCGCGCTGTCCACCGGCACGATCATTCAGCGGCTGTAGCCGGGGCGTGAAACTGGCAACCTCGCGTAATCGTGAGTCGCGTATTCCTCAGCGGTGAGGGTCCGTGCTCACCGTGCGTGGTCGTCGCTCTGCTGGAGGGAGGGGCGGCCACCGCATGTTGATCTCAGGACGCGTTTTACTCGGAGCCGATCTTGTGCCCCCGACTACACCTTGAGCAGGTGTAGCCGATAGGCAGCGGGGTTGGTCATCGCCGGGTGTGCACAGTCGCCTGAATGCTGCCGAGGCGGTGGAGGTGTCGATGCTCTGGTCGAGGACTACCAGGTCGACGCCGCGTGTCTGGAGGCCGTTGGCGAGGGCGAGACACCTTGGGTTGGTGCAGCCATCGCGGGGATCATCCGCCCGGAATCCCCGAGAACCGCCGACGCAGCCTTCCGGGATCCCGGCCCACGAAGGGCTTCGTGAAGGAGTCGAGAATGTACGCGGCATACACAGCCACATCTGCTCCCACAGCTCCCGCGCATCCCCGGAAAGCCCGCCCTTCGGCGAACCCCTGAGCGCCGAACGCCAGGGAGACGATGCCGGCCAGGCAGAGCACGCTGAGCGGCTGACCGAGGCGGGGTCGAGCGCCGATCCCGTTCGCACTCCGAGCGGGCGCGCTCCGCACGACCTGCATGGGCAACTCGGCGAGGCGCGACCCGTCGCCCCGGACATGACGCTGGGACTACACGGTCCGCCTGCGCAGCCCGCCCCGCCTCAACAGCGCGGCCGTGCGTGCTGGGGACAGGGTTGTTGATGAGGCGGGTGGATCTCGGGGCCGGGTGAGACTGTCAGGAAAAGAGCGACATTCCCTCCCGGCGCTGCCATAGTGCCCGCATGGAGGAGGCGCAGCTGCGCGACGCTCTGGACCGGTTCATGACCTCGCTGACGCTTCGGGATGCGCGAGACGCGCTGCGCGAGGCTCCGGCACTGCTCGGCAACGAGGTCTTGGTGTGGCTGGACGAGGCCCTGCGCCGGCTGCGGCAACAGAACGACGAGGAATACATCGCGAAAATCGAGCACTGGCTGGGATTGCTGCGCGTCTTCCGGCGTTTCGGTGTCGAAGAGGGGTACTGGGAACTGCTCGCAGACGCGCTGTTGCCCGCCGACCAGGCTCAGACGGAACGAGTGCTCACGGAGTACCCGGAGCTGTCGAGCGACGCGGCGCGGGAATATTTCGATCGGCGTGAGCGGGAGAGCCATATGGCAGCCGATCAGACTGCCGCGAGCAAGTACCTGTTGGCGTCGATCCTGCCCAGGGCCCAGCTCGCACCAAGTGGATTTGACACCGCTCTTGTCTTCCCCAGTGAGTTCTTCACGGGCTACGTATGCCAGGGCGACGAGGCGCTTCGTCATCGGTACCTCGTCGATCACCCCGCGCAGCTGGAGATGCCGACGGCCCTCGTCGCCGAGTCGATGTTCCAGCCGCCGATGAATCAGGCATGGGCGGATGTCGACCTGGTGGCATTGCGCGATCTCTATCTGCGCCGGGCCATGTTCCGCCGCGCGCTGCGCGTGGGCGCGCGGGAGGCGATCCGTGAGTTCGAGGAGGGGGTCGAGTGGCCGGATCTGATCACGACGTAGCGGATGAGCCGATAGACCGTGTGGCGCGCGTGGAACAGCATGCGGCCCACCTGCGGGCCGAGATCCTCGAACTGGAGTCAGGCTCGGACGAGCAGCTGCGGCTGTACCACGATGCCGTCGTCGTGACCGTGTGGAGCTCGATGCTCCAGCAGAACGTCGCCGAACTCGACCATATGCTGCACATCATCCTCAACGGCATCCGCTCGGCGACGCATGCCGGACGGGCGCTCTTCCCGCTCAACGAGGACCTGTTGGCGGCGCTGGCCGGAGCGGCGACATGTCATATCCAACGTTTCGACTACCGGTTCGAGATCTCGGACCTGGACGAGGCCGAGCGGCACGCCCGCCAGGTGCTCGAACTCGGCGCGGGCCGGGAGATCCCGCCGCCGGTCGCGGTCGACGTGCACCTGGTGCTCGGCCGGGTCGCCGTCCGGCGCAGCCAGCTGGGCATCGATCCGAAGGCGGTCCATCGCGTCATTCCCTCGCTGCGGGAATGCGTGGACAGATACAGCGATGGCTTGACGATGGCGGTGCTGGCCACTTGCCTGCGCGTCTCCGTGGCGCATCCGGACACCACGGCACAGGACGCTCAACTGGCGCTGAGCGAGGCGGCTGGTCTGTTCCACACCTTGCTGAGTCACCCCCGGCCTGACATCCCGGTCGGTGATCTCCTGAGCGCCCAGTGGCTGACCGGGCTGGGCTTGGTGCACTACGCCGCTTATCTGCTGGGGAGTTCGGAGCAGGACCTCCAAGAAGCGCGACAACTCATCGACGGGGCGGGCTCGGTCGATCCGCGGGATCCTGAGGCGGCACTCGCAGCAGCCTTGATCGACGGCACCGCTGCCGGTTACCGCCGAGCCATGCACTTGAGCACCCGCAATGCTTTCGTGTTCAAGCAAGCGTCGGCGCTTCTCGCCTACGCGCTGCTGGCCGAAAGCGACGACGAAGGGGTCGCAGACGCCTCATGCAGCGCATTGGATCTGCTGTACGGCCTGGCACAGCGTCAGGTGCGGCAGGAGGACCGATTGAGGTTCCTGCGCGACATCGCCGATCTGATCGCGCTGGCCGCGCCCGCGCTGGCCACCGTCCCCGGCCGGGAGGTGTCAGCGGTCGAGCACATCGAGCGGGCGCGGATGACCACCCTGCGTGAGCAATTTCCCCACGATGAACAGGATCTCCACCTTCTCGGCGAGGTGCGGCCCGATCTGGCGATCCCCTTGCGTCGGGCGCTGGAGACCTTCAGATCGCCGCATGTCTCCGCCGTATCCCGCGGAGCCGCCCGCGACGGAGTGATGTACTACCAGGACGAGGCACGGAAAGTGCCCGGCTTCTCGCGTCTGCGCGACATCCCGGACATGACCTGCCTTGACCTCGATGCGCCGCTGGTCTACCTGGTGCCCGGACGTCCGGCGGGCGCCGCGTTCATCTTGTACCCGGATCGCGAACCGAGCGCACACGCGCTTCCCGGTTGCCCGCACGGGCCGGTTCCCGAACCGGTGGCAAACTTCCAGCAGGCGACCTACGGCAGCAGCTGGCCCACCGGGGCACGCAGGGCCGCGGTCACGGGCGTCACCACATGGGCCTGGGACGCACTCTACGCGCCGATCCGTGAGGCGGTCGCGGGCTACCCGTCCGTCCACGTCGTCATGACGTCATACCTCACCGGCGTGCCGCTGCACGCCGCACGTAGCAGTGAAGGGATGTACGTACTCGAGGAAGTCGGCATCCGTTACGTCCCGTCGGCCGGCGCCCTCGTCCTCGCGCGGCAGCGGCTGGTCCCTGAACTCGAGCCGAAATTCCTGGCGATTCCCCAGCCGTCCGGCGCAGGCATCGCCCTCGACCATGCCTACGAGGAGGTGAAGGACGGCGCGGCATACTTCGACGCGGCTCGCGTGCTGCAACCCGACGAAGTCGATCGCGCGACGATCCTGGACGCCCTCGGCGGCGTCGGCATGCTGCACGCTTCATGCCATGGACTGGCCGATCCCGAGGACCCGCTGGCCAGCGGACTGGAGCTCGCCGGGGGCGAGCGGTTCACGCTGCGCGAGCTGTTCGAGCGACCGCAGGATCACCTGCTGGTCGCCGTGCTGTCGGCCTGCCAGACGAACGTGCCCGATCTCGAACTGCCGGACGAGGCGATCAGTCTGGCCGCCGGGATGCTGGTGAGCGGCTGCCGCGCGGTGATCGCCTCGTCGTGGCAGGTGCCTGACGCGGCCTCCGCCGAGCTGATGCGTGAGATGTACCGGCGGTGGCGCGGGGACGGCCTGGATCTTCCGGAAGCGTTGCGCTCGGCGCAGCTGGCCATGGCATCGCGCGCCCCGTACTACTGGGCCGGCTTCTCCTATGCGGGCCCCTGATCCACCTCGGGCTCCGCCTGGTCGATCGGTCGGGGACCGGCCTTGGTCTGCACCCACGCCTTCCGCAGTCCCTGCACGCTCTCAAGGAGCTCGCGAACCCCGTTCAGCAGCAGAGCCGAGGCACCGACCGCGCCCCCGGACGCGGTGATGACGACCGTGAACGAGTTGATCGCCTCAAGGGCCGTGCTGCGCTCCGTGTCCTCGAGTTCGACTTGTACCGCCGATACGTCGTCCAGCCTGCCGAGTATCCGCTCGAGTTCAGCCGAGTCCGCGCTGTCCGCATCGATGTCGAGGTAGAGCACCAGGTCCTGTGCGTCGGGCACACGCGCCTCCCAAAGCCGACATTCATGCACACCATAGCTTCCTCGGCTTCCTGCGCGGTCGAGAACAGTCAACGACGTCCTGCGGCCGACGCGTTGGACCTGGCTACCCAATGGCTGGCCCTCGCCCCGGCCACACCAGCGCCTGCACCTCGCTGTACTCGTGCGGCGCGTACGAGGAGACCAGAACTGGCGACCTCGCGTAATCGGGGGTCGCGTATTCCTCGGCTGTTGAGGGCTCGTGGTCACCGTGAGTGGTCACCTGGGGATAGTGCCGCCAGGTTCCTCCGGCCTCTTCGGCGAGGCGGGCGCTGGTGTCGTCGTGGTAGCCGAGCATCCGGGCGACCACCGGAGCCGCGGCCTGGAAGACAACGTGGCGGAACGCTCCGGTGCGTCCGAAACGGCGCTCGCACTCGGCGGCCCAGCCGTAGGCCGGGTCGGTGGCGTAGTCGCAAAACAGCCACACCGCCGCCTGGTAGCTGCGCAGCGTCGAGCGAACGCGGCCACGGACCGCCCGCAGATCGCCGAACCACTCGTCCGCCAGCGGCGAGGACCAGTTCCATGGGAAGGCGTCCGCGTGCGCTGCGAACGCCCGCACCTTGCGCCCACGGCCGTTGACGGTCGACAACGTGAGGTTCCGCGCCAGCTGCTGGTTGCGCCAGCCGTCCAGCATCGCCTCGAAGACCTGCTCCTCCGGCCGCGGCAGCGGCACCCCATCGGCCAGGTGCAACCGTGCGACCCCAGGCGTCGCCCCGTCCCTGCCCGTCAATTCATCACGTTCCGTAGATCGCATCCGGCGCGAGAATCTCGTATCAGATGCGAAGCCCGAAGCGGAACGACACGGGCCTGGCCTGCCCGCTCCCGTCTCGGCAGGTAGGCGGTGACCCTCTAGCTGCTGATCAGCGACATCCCGATGCGCGCCCGGCCAACACGGCGCAAGATGACGCCAGTTCGCATCAGATGCGATTTGCGCCGGTTCCCAGATACGCGTCAAAGGGGCGGTCGGCCTGGAGGCGGCCCGCCGCGAGCGCGGGGCGTCCATCCGCATCATCGCGGCCGGAGTGAAGGTCCCGGTCGGTGTCGTCCACAAGACCCTGGCCGAGGCCAAGACAGAGGCCCAGCGCGATCAGTAGCTCGCCGCTGGGCCTCGGGGTGAGCCGGCCGGTCAGGCCCCGAAGACGGCCTCGGAGCGGTCGCGGTTTTCGTGCAGGTCCCAGTACAGAGGAGCGATCTCCTCGGACGTGGCCGTTGGGAAGCCCTCCGGACCGCCGTCGCCGATCCACACACTGATCGCCACGTGGGCGGCGTGCACACCGCTGCCGGCCAGTTCCTTGTTCAGGTTGATCACCCAGTTGCGCAGAGCTGCCTGGGACGCGTTGACGTTGCCGAACATCGGCACCGGGTCCACGGAACCGCCGCCGGTGGTGAACAGCAGGGTCCCGGCACCCGCCTCGCGCATCGCGGGCAGTACCGTGCGGGTCGCCGCGATGGCGCCGTAGAAGCTGTACTCCATCATCGGCTGCAGATTGTCCACGGTGACCTCCGAGGGAGCGGCCAAGGTGATGCCGGGCACCGGGGAGTGCGGGGCGGGCGAGTACTCCAGTACGTCGATGCCACCGAAGTGGGCCTTGGCCGCGTCAAGGGCATCGGTCAATGAGGCGCGGTCGAGGATGTCGGCGGGGAACGCGGCTGCCGTGATGCCTTCCTGGCCGAGCTGGTCGACCAGCGTTTCCAGCTTCTCCTTGGTACGGGCGATCAGGGCGACGTCGAAGCCGCGGCTGCCGAAGGTGCGCGCTATGGCCAGGCCCATGCCGGGGCCGGCGCCGACGATGGCGAGAGTGGGCACAGTGAGATCTCTTCCGTGTTGTGACCGCCGGGACATACGGAGGCCGGACGCCCGGCCGGCGTGTGGATCAGGTGGGTAGATCAGGCGTGGGCTGCATTCGTGCCCTGACCTGCAATTCCTACTATTCGTTCGTAACGCCATGATGAGCCAGTATGGAAGGCGATACAAAAGGCACATCGGTGTGCGCGACGGAGAGGAATGGGCGCTATGCAGGACAGCGCGGGTATCGGGATGGCGGCTGCGGTCGGGCCGTGCGCGAGCATCCCCGCCGAACAGATGGACTTCATCCGCCAGGTACTCGATCGGGTGGGCGACAAGTGGAGCATGTTGATCATCGCCGTCCTGGAGGGCGGCCCCATGCGCTACACCGACTTGCAGCGCCAGATCCCGGGCATCTCCCAGCGCATGCTGACCCACACCCTTCGCCAACTCACAGAGGACGGGTTGATCAGCCGTACCGCCTACGCCGAGGTGCCACCGCGCGTCGAGTACGCGCTCGCCCCGCTCGCCGGCGGCCTGAACGAGATCGTCAAGCAGCTGATCGGCTGGGCGGCCGACCACCACGACGAGATCCGCGCCAACCGTTCCCGTGCCGGCACCACCGCCTCCTCCGCGCCCCGGCCCTGAAGGCGTCACGCTTCACACGCGCAGAGTCGAGTAGTTCTGAGCCACACCGTTCGTTGGCCTGCAGGTCGACCGGCTGTCGGACGAACAACGACTTCGGGCCGGATACTTGCGCGATTCCGATCCCCGCGTGAAAGGGAACGCGCATGCCCTTCCGGAAATCCGCGCGCACGTGGCGCCTGCCCGTGCGCGCGGCCTGCTCCCTGGCCGCACTGCTGTCGACGTCGCTCGTCGCCGCCCCGACCGCCGCGGCCTCGGAGCTCGCGCCCTTCGAGGCCGTCGACCAGTTCATCGGCACCGAGATGGACACGACCCAGAACAAGAGCAACGACGCGTACGGCAACACCTACCCGGGCGCCGCGGTGCCGTTCGGGATGGTGCAGTCGAGCCCGACCACGTACAAGCCGGGCCCGGCGCTCGTCGGCGAGAAGGGCGGGTACGAATACACGGCCGACCTCATCCGCGGGTTCGGCATGACGCGGTATTCCGGCTCCGGCTGCACAGGCCGCTACGGCGGCTACGAGTTCCCGGTGATCCCCTTCGCCGGACACCTCGACAACGATGTCCTGCCGGTCGATCCCTCGACGAACATCAAGGACTACTACCTGGGCTTCGACCACGCGAACGAGACCGCCGACCCCGGCTACTACTCGGTCGACCTGGACAACGGCGTCAGCGCCGGACTCACGGCGAGCGCGCGCACGGCCGTGAGCACCTTCGACTTCCCCAGGAGCGGGGATTCGACGCTCCTCCTCGACGTGTCGGGGCCGAACAACCGCACCTTCGGCAGCGAGGTGACGATCGACCCTGAGACCCGCACCGTGAGCGGATGGACGTACGGCGTCGACGTGTGCGACAACGGCAACTACTACAAGACGTACTTCTCGACCACGTACGACAGGGACTTCGCGTCGTACGGCGTCTGGAAGGACGGCGGGATGACCGCCGGCGCGACGCACGTCCTGAAGAGCACGGACGACGTGAGCGTCGACTACCGGCACGACACCGGCGCCTGGATCACCTTCGCCGACGGCGCCAAGGTGACCTCGAAGACCGGCCTCAGCTTCGTCAGCGTCGAGAACGCCGCCGAGAACCGTGACCGGGAAGTCGGCAGGGCGGGCTTCGGCACCGTCCGGGACCGGGCGGCACGCCTCTGGAAGGACGCGCTCAGCACGATCGACGTCGACGGCGGCACCGACGAGCGGCGTACGACGTTCTACACGGCCCTCTACCACGCCTTCCTGCACCCGAACATCCGGGACGACGTGAACGGCGAGTACCTCGGCTACGACAACAAGGTCCACACCGTCGAGCGCGGCCGTCACTTCTACAAGAACTTCGCGGGCTCCGGCTGGGACATGTACCGCAGCCAGGCGCAGCTCATCGGGCTCACGTTCCCGAAGGTGGCGAGCGACATCAACCAGTCGATCGTGCAGCTCACCCGGCAGACGGGCTCCTGGGCGCCGGGAGCGGCCCGTATGCAGGGGGACAACCTCCAGGTGATCGTGTCGACCCTGGACGACATGGGGGCGACCGACTACAACCGCGAGGCCGCGCTGAAGTCCATGGTCTCCACGCAGCGGCTTCCCGCGACGCGGACGACCCGCACGGACGGCTACCAGTACCTCGCCACCGGGATGATCGAGAACCGCAAGGGCGACTTCGCCACCTCACGGGTCCTGGAGTACTCCATCGACGACTTCGCGATCGCCCAGCTGGCCCAGCGGCTCGGCGACAAGCGGTCGTACGACGTCTTCATGGCGCGCGCCCAGAACTGGATGAACGTCTTCGATCCGCAGACCCGGCACATCCGCCCGCGCGAACGCACCGGCTTCGACCGGAACTTCGACCTGCGGGTACGTGAGGACGGCGCGGGGCGCGGCCAGTTCAACCAGTCCACCGGCTACCAGTACGGCTGGCTCGTCCCGCACAATCTCGCGGCGCTCATCGAGAAGCGCGGCGGGATCGAGGCGTCGACGACGGCGCTCGACGTCCTGATGGAGCAGCTGGACGCGGGCGCGTACACCCAGACCGGGAACTACCTCTCCAACCAGCCGGCGTTCAGCACGCCGTGGGTCTACAACTGGCTGCGGGCGCCCGAGAAGGCAACGGACGTGCTGTACAGGGCCGTTGAGGAGCTGTACGACACCTCGCCGTCGGGACTGCCGGGCAACGACGACCAGGGTTCGCTGAGCGCGTGGTACGTGTTCGCCCACCTCGGTGTGTTCCCGACGATCTACGGCACCGGCGACCTCGTCGTCAGCGCGCCGATGTTCGAGAGGATCACCATCGACCCCGTGGGCGTGGACCGCCGGGACATCCGAATCAGGGCTAAGGGCGTCGAGGACGGGAAGCGGTACACCACCGGGCTGCGCGTCAACCGGGCGGCGCAGAGCGCGACTTGGATCGATGCGAGGCTCGTTCGCTCCGGGGGCACGCTCGACTTCTCGATGTCGGCCACTCCGGGAACGTGGGGCACCGGTGCCGGCGACGTGCCGCCCTCCTACGCCGACGGCACCGACGCGCGCAACAACGCCGGTACGACCCCCGACGGGCGGGGCGACCTCGGCTCCCTCGACCTCAGCGACTGGTCCCTGTCCCGCGAGAGCCTCGCGGCGGCCGGAGCGTCTCCCGGCGCCCGACTCCCGATCGCCGGTACGGGGATCACGTTCACCTGGCCCGACACCGCGCCGGGCACGCCGGACAACTGGATCCCACACGGCCAGCGCGTCGACCTGCCGAACACACGGGCCGACAGCGTCTCCTTCCTCGGCCTGGCGACGAACGGCCCTGCGGCGGGAACGGCGACGGTGGTCTACACGGACGGCTCGACTCAGCGGGTCCCCGTCGAACTCGGCGACTGGGCCGCGCCCGCGTCGGCAGGCAACACGGCGCTCGTCACCGTGACAGGCCGCAACAACACGGCTGGACCGAGCACCGACGGCACGTTTCGCGTGTTCGCGACGAGCCCGGCGGGGCTCGACCCCGGGAAGGTCGTGGACGCGGTTCTCCTGCCGGAGGGCAGCGATCGGGGGGTGATGCACGTCTTCGACGTCGCTACGCAGGGGTCTTAGATGTTGTTCGGCGGCTGCGGGTGCGTGGGGGCTGGTCGCGCAGTTCCCCGCGCCCCTTTCGGGGTGCTTTAGTCGGCGGACGTCCAGGAGATGAAGGTCTTGAACGCGGCGGGATCGAGGGTGAGGGTCGGTCCCGCCGGGTTCTTGGAGTCGCGGATGGCTACGCAGGTGGGGGCTTCGGCGATCTCGACGCAATCGCCGCCTTGGTCACTGCTGTGCGTGGACTTGCGCCAGGCCAGAGGACCGAGCGGCGCGCACTCGACGCAGTTGCCGCCCTGATCGCCGCTGTAGCTGGACTTACGCCACTGGATCCCCGTCGGAATCGCATTGCTCGCCATAGCGTTCCTCCATTGCCCGCCTGATCAGGTCCGCCGAATCCCTGAGGGAGAGCGCGGCGGCTTGCAGATGATCGTAACGGAGCGAGCAGTCTTTGACCGTGTCCGGGTTGGCGGTGGGATGCCCGCTGCCGTAGCCCTCCGTATAGACGATGGTCGGGTCGCTCGCGAAGCGGTAGACGTTGTACGAGCCAGTCAGCCCCGCATGCGCACCCGCCGAGAACGGCAGCACCTGCACATTGATCCGCGGATTGCTCTCGAAGCCCAACAGATGCGCGAGTTGGTTCCGCATGACCTCACGGCCGCCGATCTCCTGGTACAACGCGGCCTCGCTGACGATCATCCAGAAGACCGGCGGCTCCTTCTTCTCGAAGATGCGCTGACGAGCCAGTCGCACGGCGGTGCGGTCGTCGAGGTTGGACTCGTCCAGCACGCTGAGGACGGCACGGGCGTATGCCTCGGTCTGGAGGAGGCCGTGGACCATGTGCGTCTGGAAGGTGCCGATCTCCGTGGCCCGTACTTCGAGTTCCGCCACCTGCTGAAACCACGCCGGTAGTTGACTCCGCAGCACCAGATCGACCAGCCGGTACAGCAACCCGCCCGTCTCCAGCGCCGTGTCCGCCCGCTGGCTGAACTCCGGCGTCGGGAGCTTCCGGGCCGTTTCGATCTGGCCGACCATCGAGCCGGTGTAGTTGAGGATGTCCCCGAGCTGCTTCTGCGTCAGGCCGGCGACCTCTCGGTGGCGGCGCAGCTCGAAGCCGTAGTAGTCGAGCGGCGAGGCTCCCGGATCCAGAACGTTGATGTGCGTCACTGACAGCCCCCACTGCAGAGCTAGTTGTATCCGTTCGGTAGCCCAGAGTAGTTACGCCAGGCCAACCTCGTACTGTGAACGAACCAATCCAGTACGCCATGCGCCTCACCGTCGGCGCACACTCGGCTCGCCATATCCGCCGTATCGTCCGCTCGCTGCTGCACGAGTGGGAGATGGCGGAGCTGTCCGACGCGGCCGAACTGGCCGTGACCGAGCTGGTCGCCAATGTCGTACGGCATGTTCCGGACCGGCGATGCCAGCTGGTGGTGCTGCGGCAGGCGGGGGCCGGGGTGCGGGTGGAGGTGTCCGACGGGTGCTCCCGACTGCCTTCCCTGCGGAGTGAGTTGCCGCCGGAGGCGGAGGGCGGGCGCGGGCTGGTGCTGCTCGATGCGGTGGTCGACAAGTGGGGCGTGGACCGGCGGGCGGACGGTGGGAAGACCGTGTGGTTCGTGCTTTCGGGAGGGGTCCCGACGGGGGACCGGTTGAGTTAGGGCGTGAGCAGACTCGTCCCCCGGTTTGAGACCACCGCGGCTCTGATTCAGGCGACCAACGAAGTGCGGGAACAGGTCGTGCGCGCGCTTGCCACGTATGTCGAACTGTCCGGCCGGATGCGGGAGTTCGAGGACACGTTCAGCGCGCAGGTGCTGCACGCCGCGCAGCAGTTGCACGACATCATCGGGCAGCGCCGGCGTCTGGAGGCGGAGCTCGACCGGATCCGTACGCGGATCGAGCGGGACGGCTACGAGAGTGCCCAGGAGATCGAGGACGACGTCCACGCCGTGCTCACCGCGGAGCCGGACGACGCGGAGGAGGCGGCCCGCCATGGTGCCGTCCCCGACGCCGAGGACGAGCCGGGTGCGGGCGACGGCGAAGACGGACTGGACGACGCCGCGCGCAAACGCATCGTCCGGGACTTCAAGCGCGTCGTCCTCCCCTCGGTCCACGCGGACACCTCGGACGCGTCCTTCGCGGTCTTCGACGTGGCGTACTCCGCGTACAAGGCCAAGGACTACGTCGTCATGGAGGCCCTCGTCATCCAGTACCGGGGCGAGATCGGCGTGGAGGACGACGCGGGGCGGACCGTGCTCCAGGAGGAGGCCGCGGCCCGGCTGGGCGAGTACCGGGCGGCGGCGCGGCGGCTGGAGGAGCGGCTGCGGGCCGTCCGGCGGCACGTCACGGACGCCGAGGTCCACAACCCGGAGGAGACCCGGCTGCGGATGCGGCAGCGCAACGAGCAGATCCGGCGGGCCATCGACGAGGAGGCCGAGCACGTGCTGGAACTCCGCCGCCGTCTGGAAGCACTCCTCGACAGCGCACACGACGGATCGGATGGGGAACGGGAACGCCGATGAACGACAAATCACTGCGCCGCTGGTCGTCCCGCGGGCCGACGGCCCGTAGCGACGTACGCGACCTGATGAAGGAGTTCCTCAAGGAGGACGAGCAGGCCGAGACCCTGGAGTGGGACTCCTTCACCACGGCCAACGGACTGCCGCACAACTGGATCTACGACCTGTTCCAGGACTCCGCCGGTCGCGTCTGGGCCGGCACCTGGGGCGGCGGTCTCGCCCTCTACGAGCACGGCACCTGGCGGGTCTACGACCGTCGGCACGGGCTGGCCAGCGACGCGGTGACCTGCCTCGCCCAGGACGCACAGGGGACGATCTGGGCCGGGACGAACGCCGGGCTGAACCGCCTCGACGACGCGAGCGGCAGGTTCGTCAAGGCGGGGCTGACCGGCAAGAGCATCCTGAACATCCGCTTCGACCGCGAGCAGAACCTGTGGGTGGGGTGCTGGCGGGCCACCAGTTCGGGCGGCGGTCTGCACCGGTTCGACGGCCGGAGCTGGCATTCCGTCTCCAAGAAGGACGGCCTGCCGAGCCTGGAGATCCTGAAGGTGTTCGAGGACTCGCGCGGTCACATCTGGGTGGGGACCTACGAGCACGGACGCGGCGCCGGCGTCGGCCGCTGGGACGGCCGGTCGTGGCAGCGGTTCACGCGCCGGGACGGGCTGATCAACGACTGTGTGTACTCGATGTTCGAGGACCCCGAGGGCCGGATGTGGTTCGGCACGCTCGGCGGCATCTCGGTCTATGACGGCCGGAGTTGGCACCGTATGACCACGATGGACGGTCTGGTGGACGACCGGGTCTACGCGATGTTCATCGACCGGGACGACAAGATGTGGTTCGGCACCGAAGGGGGCGTCAGCCGCTTCGACGGCACGGCGTGGGAGTCGTTCACCCGCGACAACGGCCTGGTGGAGAACCTGGTGCGGGCGATCATGCAGGACCGCGACGGGCACCTCTGGTTCGGCACGTACCCGTACGCGCCCGACGCGGGCGGCATCAGCCGGGCCCGCAAGCGCGAGAGCCGTCAGGACATCGCCGCGGTGACCCGGCGCTACCTGCAGCCCGGCTCCAGCTCCAGAAGGGAACTGCCCGGCGAGTGACCGCGGCGCCGCTTCAGGCGCCGGGTTTCACCAGCTCCCGTTCCTCCCCCACCGCGGCCTCCTTCACCATCCGCGCCCGCGGCCCCTGGAACACGTACGCCAGCCCGAACCCGCCACCGACCACCATCGCGCCACCGACCGCGTCGAGGATCCAGTGGTTCCCGGTGACCACGATCGCCGTGAGCGTGAAGAACGGATGCAGCAGCCCCAGCCCCTTCATCCACCACTTCGGCGCGATGATCGCGATGACGAGCCCGCACCACAGGGACCACCCGAAGTGCAGCGACGGCATCGCGGCGTACTGGTTGGTGAGCGCGGTCAGGGTGCCGTAGTCCGGCTTGGAGAAGTCCTGGACGCCGTGGACCGTGTCGATGATGCCGAGGCCCGGCATCAGGCGGGGCGGGGCGAGCGGGTAGAGCCAGAAGCCGACCAGGGCCAGCAGCGTCGTGAGGCCGATGGAGGCGCGGGCCCAGCGGTAGTCGACGGGGCGGCGCCAGTACAGGACGGCCAGCACGCTCAGCGGGACCACGAAGTGGAAGGAGGTGTAGTAGAAGTCGAAGAAGTTCCGCAGCCAGTCGACCTTGACCACGGCGTGGTTCGCCCAGTGCTCGATGTCCATGTGCAGGAACCGCTCGAGCGACAGGATCTGGTCGGCGTGGTGCTCGGCCGTCGCCCGGCCCTCCGCATTGCTGCCGCCGGTCGCCGCGAGGCGGACCTTCTGGTAGGCGGCGTAGGTGACGCGGATGAGCAGCAGCTCCAGGAGCAGGTTCGGGCGGGTGAGGACGCGGCGCAGGAACGGCAGGAGCGGGATGCGCTTGAAGCGGGCCGGGACGGGGGCGGCGTACTCCGTGGGGATCGGTGCGCGGTAGTACGGGGACGTCCTCGACAGGAACGGGATGGCGGTGGCGGCGGCCAGGGCGGCGATCAGGACCACGTTGTCGCGCAGCGCGTACACCGCCGACATGTTCGGCAGCAGCATCTTCGCCGGGAGGGTCATCACGATGACGACGGCGACCGGCCAGACGTAGCGGTCGGAGGCCCGCTTGCCGACCCGGCCGACGACGGCGAGGAGCACCCACAGGAGCTGGTGCTGCCAGGTGGTCGGGGAGACCGCGATCGCCGTGCAGCCCGTGACCGCGACCGCGAGGAGCAGCTGGCCGTCGCGGGCGTAGCGGACGGCCCGGCGCAGGCCGAGGACGGCGACGGTCGCGCCGAGCGCCAGGAACAGTCCGATCTCCAGCGGACCGGACAGCCCGAGCCGCAGCAGCGCGCCGTGCAGGGACTGGTTGGCGAGGTCGTCGGCGGCGCCGCCGAGGCCGACGCCGGCCATGTGGTGGACCCAGTAGGTGTACGAGTCGTGCGGCATCGCCGCCCACGCCAGCGCCGTGCACGCGGCGAACGTGATCCCGGTGGACAGGGCGGCCCGGCGTCTGCCGGTGAACCACAGCAGCGGGGCGAAGAGCAGCACGGTCGGCTGGAGCGCGGCGGCGAGGCCGATCAGGACACCGCTGGCGCGCTCGCCGCGGACCGCGAAGCAGCCGGCCAGGACGAGCAGGACGGGGATGATGCCGGTCTGGCCGAGCCAGAAGGCGTTGCGTACCGGCAGCGACAGCATCAGCAGGCTGATCGCGACCGGCGCGGCCAGGATGGAGGCCCGCCAGGTCACCGGCTTGGGCAGGGCGCGGGCCACGACCAGGCCGAGCGCGACGACCAGGAGCAGGGTGCCGAAGGTCCAGCCCCAGCCGAGCGCCTGCTCGGCCGACCGGGTGAGGGGCTTGAGGACAAGACCGACGACGGGGGTGCCGGTGAACTGCGTCGAGTCGTACAGCGAGCCGTTGACGTGCAGGACGCCGTTGTCGCCGACCCAGGTCTCGAGGTCTGTCAGCCGCTCTCCGCGCGGGGTGCCGAGGACGACGGCCACCTGCCGTACGGCGAGGATCGCGGCGACCAGCCAGAGACCCAGGCGGGCCGCGCGCAGGCGTGCCCTGGCCGTACCGACGGCTGTCGCTCCGAACGCACCCGCCGGTCGCCCGCTGTGTTCCGCATTCGCCACGCCTCGTCGGCCTCCCGCCCCGTTCGCGAACCCTGTGGGGCTCGCACCGCCCCCGGAGAAGGACGCAGGCCATCCCCGCTTCACCTGACGTCTCTTCTTCTTTTATCTGCAAGACGATAGTCCGGGGGTAGGGAGGTTGCCTCCTTAGGACGCGAGATGGATCACACTGGCAGGGAAACCCGTGGTTCATGGAAACCCGTGTTCTTTCTGAACAGCCCTAGGGAAGGCAGTAGGCGCATGAGCGAGTCGCAGCGCTGGGACGACGTCGACTTCTACTTCTCCGCCCACCTCTCACCGGACGACGACGTCCTGCACGCCGCCCTGCGCGACAGCGAGGCCGCCGAGCTCCCGCATGTCAGCGTCACGGCGCCGCAGGGCAAGCTGCTCCAGCTCCTGGCCGAGATCCAGGGCGCCCGGACGATCCTGGAGATCGGCACGCTCGGCGGCTACAGCACCATCTGGCTGGCCCGCGCGCTCCCCTCCGACGGCCGCCTGGTCTCGCTCGAGTACAGCCCCAAGCACGCCGAGGTCGCCACCCGCAACATCGCCCGCGCGGGGCTCGACAAGATCGTCGAGGTGCGGGTCGGCGCGGCCCTGGACTCGCTGCCCCACCTCGCCGACGAGAACCCAGCCCCCTTCGACCTGGTCTTCATCGACGCCGACAAGGCCAACAACCCGGGCTACGTGGAGTGGGCGCTCAAGCTGACCCGCGCGGGCAGCCTGATCATCGTCGACAACGTCGTCCGCGGCGGCCGTGTCGCCGACGCCGACGACACCTCCCCGGACGTCCGCGGCACCCGCGCCGCCCTCGAACTCATCGGCTCCCACCCGAGGCTCAGCGGCACGGCGATCCAGACGGTGGGCAGTAAGGGTTACGACGGTTTCGCGCTGGCGCGCGTGCTCGCGTAGGGGGGCCTGTCCGGCGCTCAAGCCTCGTGATAGAAGCCGACGTTGACGCTGCGGGGGGCGGTGCGGTCCACGATGATCAGCTCGCCGCTGCCGCCCCTCGGTAGCGGCACGGTCCCGCCGTAGCCCAGCGGCTGCGCATGATCGCCGACCGTCAGCCGCACCTCGGAGGACGGATCGGGCTGGGAGCCGCGCAGCCAGGTCACCTGCCAGCTGCCGTCCGGTCCGCACAGGAACTCCAGGTGGACCCGGGAGACGAACAGCCAGTCGTCGGGCGTCGACAGCCTGCACACCGACTTGTCCCGGCCCACCCGCAGCACGGCGCCCGGGTCACTGGGCGAGTCGGCCATGAGCATGCCGGCCGTGGCGCCCGCGTCCGCCGCGGAAACGGCGGCCATGGTGAGTTCGAGCACGTCGCGCTCCTCGTGAAGTGTCCCTACCTGGCCGCCGAATGATAAATCGCCCGACCCCACCGCGTCCGGCACAATGAACTCATGACCGAGCGAAAGCCACCGGGTGTGCCGTTCGAGTCCTGGGTGGACAAGCAGATCCGAGACGCCGAGGGGCGGGGCGAGTTCGCCCAACTGCCGGGCGCGGGGAAGCCGTTGCCGTCGAGTTACGACACCACGTACGACGAACTGTGGTGGATCAAGGAGAAGATGGCCCGCGAGGGCCTCTCGGTGCTGCCGCCATCGCTCGCGCTGCGCAAGGAGGCGGAGGACGCGCTGGCGTCCGCGCTGGTCGCGCCGTCGGAGCGGATCGCCCGGAAGATCATCACGGACGTCAACGTCAAGATCCGCGACATGATGTACAAGCCGCCGCCCGGTCCCCCGCTCGGGATGAAGCCGTACGACGTCGAGGACGTCGCACGGCAGTGGCGGGAGCGCCGGACGGCAGATGACGCAGATGACGCTGCCGACTAGGTGACTCAGATGCGTAGGAGTCGTTCCGCGAGCTCGCGGTAGTCGCGCAGGGCGAGACGCAGTTGCTCGGTGTCTGCGCTGGCCACGGACTCTTCGGCCTCGGCGGACTGCCATGTCCTGCGCAGGGTGCGCCGACGCTGGGTCAGGGAGTCGGTGACACGGCCGGTGATCTCCTCGACCACCCGGTCGACCTCCTCGACGGAGGCCCGGGGTGCGTCGACGAATCCGGAGACCGCGTGCTGAAGGCGCTCGGTGAGCTTGTCACGCTCTTCGTGCGGGAGGAGCGGGGTGGTCGCGGTTGTCGCGGTTGTCGCTTCCGGCATGTTCTTCAAGTCCTCAACTCCTTTGCAGCTGGTGCGTGTCGACGAGGTCCTCGAACAGCTTCCGCGCCTCGATCAGGGCCTCCCGCATCTCCTCCGTGCCGGCGCGGTTGTCCCCGTCGGTGCCCGTACGGGCGTTCGCGACGCGGTGGATGCGCCGGTAGCCGTGCACATGGTCCGCGTGGTGCACGGACAGCGCGGCGAGCTGTTCGTCGTAGTGCTCGCCGTCCGGGAATCCGCGGACGGCCGCGATCTCGGCCAGCAGCCGGTCGGCCTCGGTGACCGCCACGCGCGGCGATTCGACGAAGTGCTCCTGTACGGCCGTCCAGCGGGCCGCGTACTGGTCACGCACGGCAGGCTCCAGCGGCTGCTCCCGCAGCGCACCGTGCCGCTCCACCCGCTCGGCCAGCTCGCGCTCGGCGGCCTGCCTGTCCCCGTCGTGCCGGGCCACGGTCCTGTCGTACTCGGGCCCGAAGCGCTTCTTGAGATCCCTGCCGCCGCCGAACGCCCCCCGGCCGCGCAGGGTCAGATAGACGGCCGCGCCGATGACGGCGACCGCCACGATCACGATCAGAGCGATGATCACGCCAGACATGAATGCCTTCCGGGTTCTCGACCCACCCGACTCTCCCTACGAGCCGGTCCACAACCCGAGTTGCCCCAAGCCCTCACCTCAAACGGCGCCCGCACGAGGGCCGCCGGTGACCGCACGCCGCAAAGGGGCGCGGGGCTGTATCGATATGCGGCTCCGCCGCGTGGGCGCGACTAGCCACGACGGACCCGCACCGACCAGGACGTCATCGCCCCCCACGCGAGATCTTCACCTTCGACCGCGAGAAGCCCGGCGCGAGGAATCGTGACGACATCCTCGAAACGTCTCGAGTGTCTTGTCAGCACCTGCCGTTCCTTGCCCTCAAAACTGTAGAGGGCAAGACAACCGCCGGCCGATCCGAATTCGACGGAAACCTCGACACCGGGCACGCTGACGCGGAAGAACCGCGACGCTTCCGCCGTATTCTCCGTGGCCAGTTCGGGCAGGGAATCCAGGGCGAGGAAGCGAACGTTCCAGCGCCCCGGACTGCGTACCCCTCCGTCGATACGGATACGGGGATAGATCCCCACGGGGAACAGAACGTGGGCCCGCCCACGCCCCACCCCCGACCTCCCGAGGAATTCCTCTTTCCGCTGCCGGCCGTTCTCCCGCACTGCGTACATCTGGAAACCAGGGGCTAAGAATCCGGCCCACGCCTCCAGGATCACGCGTCCACCGGATCCACCGGGCAGCCCGTCCGGCACTTCAAGCACATGTTCGCCACGGCCCTTGAACTCCGGACCGTCATCGCCGCTACCCACCACGAACCCCTCCACCCCCTCCAGGAGACAGCGTGGCGATCAGCCTAGGACACGAACCGCCGCCGGCGATCAACTCACCCGCCCCGCCGCCCCGTTACGCGGCCGCTCCCGTTCCGACCCGCACAGCTCCTCGTTCAGTTCCTTGACCAGCTGGGTGAGATCGGTGGGCCGGTCGGAGGTCCACCAGTTGCCGAGGAGGTCCGCGAGGGAGTCCTCGCGGGCCTGGGCTAGGCGTTCGGCGATCGCGCGGCCCCGGTCGGTCAGCACGAGGTCCATCCCCTCACGGACGGCCAGCCTCCGCTCCTCGACCTGCCGCGCGGCCTCAAGGATGACGGTGAGCGGCACGGAGCTGCGCTCGGCGAGAACACCGGGTTCCGCCCACCCGTACTTCTTCATCCGCAGCAACAGCCAACTCGCCGCCGGCAGCAGGTCGTACCCCGCCCGTTCGGTGATCGTGCGATAGATCTCGCGCCGCCCCTCCCGCGTACCGAGCACCGACAGCGCCCGACACACCTCGTCGTGCGACGACCGCTCGACCGGATTGCTGGCGAGCGTCTCCGTGAGGTCGGGCGCCGTCACCGACCCCCGCAGCCGGTCCTCCTTGAGGAACCAGGCCAGCACGAAGCCGAGGAGGGCGACGGGAGCGGCGTACAGGAAGACGTCGGTGATGGAGGACGCGTACGCGCCGAGCGCCGACGGCCCCAGCGCCGCGGGCAGTTCGGCGATACCGCGCGGGTCGGCCTCCAGCGCGTCCACCGAGATGCCGGGCGGGAGCTGGGCGCCCCGGAACGCGTCCGTGAGCTTCTCGCCGAGTCGTCCCGCGAAGATCGTGCCGAAGATCGCCACGCCGAACGACGCCCCGATCGACCGGAAGAAGGTCGCCCCGGACGTGGCGACGCCCAGATCCTCGTACGACACCGCGTTCTGCACGATCAGCACCAGCACCTGCATGACCAGGCCGAGACCGAGACCGAAGACGAAGAAGAACGTGCTCATCTCGGCCGTGGAGCTGTGCTCGTCGAGCTGGTGGAGGAGGAGCAGACCCAGCGCCGTGATGCCGGTGCCCGCGACGGGGAACACCTTCCAGCGGCCGGTGCGGCTGACGATCTGCCCGGACCCGGTCGAGGCCAGCAGCATGCCGAGCACCATCGGCAGCATGTGCACGCCGGACATGGTCGGGCTGACGCCCTGGACGACCTGGAGGAACGTCGGCAGATACGTCATCGCGCCGAACATCGCGAAGCCGACGATGAAGCTGATGACGGCGGAGAGGGTGAAGGTGCGGATCCGGAAGAGCTTCAGCGGGAGGACCGGTTCCGCCGCCCTCCGCTCCACGGCCACGAACGCCACCGCGAGGACGACCCCGAGCACCGCGAGACCCACGATCTGCGGCGAACCCCAACTCCACGTCGTACCGCCGAGGGAGGCCACCAGCACCAGGCACGTCGCGACCGACGCGATCAGGAACGTGCCGAGGTAGTCGATGACGTGCTTGGCCGCCCGGTGCGGGATGTGCAGGGCCCCCGCGATGACGGCGAGCGCGACGACGCCGACCGGCAGATTGACGTAGAACACCCAACGCCAGCTCAGATGCTCGGTGAACAGCCCGCCCAGCAGCGGCCCGAGCACACTCGTCGCGCCGAACACCGCGCCGAACAGCCCTTGATAGCGCCCGCGTTCACGCGGCGGCACGAGGTCGCCCACGATCGCCATCGACAGCACCATCAACCCGCCGCCACCGACGCCCTGTAGCGCCCGGAACGCGATCAGTCCGAACATACTTTGCGCCATTCCGCACAACGCCGATCCGATCAGAAAGATCACGATCGCGATCTGGAACAGCCGCTTCCGTCCGTACTGGTCACCGAGCTTGCCCCACAGCGGAGTCGCCGCCGTCGACGCCAGCAAGTACGCGGTGACCACCCACGACAGGTGATCCAGGCCGCCGAGGTCACTGACGATGGTGGGCAGCGCGGTCGACACGATGGTCTGGTCGAGGGCCGCGAGCAGCATCCCGAGGAGCAGGGCGCCGATCGGGACGAGGACGTTAACGGAGACTTTCTCCCGGGCGGCGACCCCCTTCTTGGGGGCCCGCTCCGGGGGCTGCCCACCCTCCACGTTCCCCGTCCTACCGTGCGTGTCCCCGGCCATGAAGACCTCCCGCGGCTCTCGTTACTCCTCCATCCTGGCCGGTGTGACCGGTTATGGCCTGTTCAATCCAGGTGGAATGAGTTATTCCGGGGCGTGTGTGGGACGTGTGGAGGAAGGGTCTGCATAATCGCTTGAGTTCGCAAGGGGAGGAACGAAAGCGTGGCAGAGTCAAAGGGTCACCAATGCCCGGAATGCGGGGCGCCCAGGGGACCCGACAACACCCCGTCCTGCGCCTGCACCGAGCGCGCGGCCGAGGCGCTGCGCGATGTGCGTACGGCGGAGGCGGCAGCGGCGGAGGACTTCGATCCGCTGCGCATCCGGCCGTACGTCGAACTGGAGGGCGCGGCGGAGGTCCCACCCGGAGCCGCGGACCCGCACGTCACGATGCCGTTGCCGGCCGTCCCGCCGACTCCACCGGCACCGGCACCGGCCCCGGCTGCCACCGAGCCCAGTGACGCCGACCTGAGCCTGTTCACGGGCGGGCCGGGCGCCTTCGACGGAACCCCGGGCGCTCTGGACGCCCTGGACGCCCTGGACGCCCTGGACGCCCTGGACGCCCTGGACGAGGAACAGCCCCGCCGCCCCCGCCGCACCCTCATGTTCGGCGTCGCGGGCGTCCTCGTCACCGTCGTCACCGCGGCGGGCCTGGCGAGCGGCGTCTTCTCGTACGACACCCCCAGCCGGGACCAGGCCGCACCCGAGGAGGTCCGGGCGAGCGTGCCGGACACGACACCCACGTCCGAGTCACCGTCCGCGAGCACGACATCCGCAACCCCGACGTCCGCGGCACCGTCCCCCACCCCCACGGGAAACGGCTCCCCCTCACCGACCCCGACCCGCCCGAACACCCCCGCACCGGCCCCGACCGGCGCCCCCGACCCGACGGCCACCACCGCCCCGACAGCCACCCCGACCAACTCCGCCGGCGCCCCGGAAAACGGCCGCGAAGCCGAGCCCCCCGTCCTCAGCCGCGGCGACGAGGGCCCAGAGGTCCTCGAACTCGAACTACGCCTGACCGAGGCCGACGTCTACACGAGGGAACCCAAGGGCACCTACAACGAGGGCGTCGAGGACGCGGTCCGCCAGTACCAACTGTGGCGAGGCATCGTGCCGAAGGACTACGGCGTCTACGACCTCGAGACACGGCAACGCCTGGAGTCGGAGACACAGGAGCCGTAACTCGCAGACCGACTCAGCCCAGCCCGCGGGCATGCGTGCCGCACAGCCCGCAGGCAGCCGTCCCGCTTAGCTGCGGGCAGTCGTGCCGCAAGGGGCGGCGCCCACCCACCAAGCGCGGGCAGCCGTCCTCCCGCCAAGCTGCGGGCATGCGTGCCGCCTGGGGCGGCACGGGTGGGCGCAGGCGGCACCCCGTCAGCGCCGGGCCGCGCGACCCACCCCCGCCCAGCCCCCACCCCGCGCACCTCACGGCACCGACGCCCTACCCGACGTACACCCGAAGCGTCCCGTCCCCCACGCCCTCCACACGCACCTGCGTAAGGTCCCGCACCACCACATCCGGCCCATGGACCCCGGCCCGCGCCCCGACCCCCACAACCCGCATCCCCGCAGCACGCCCCGCCTGAATACCCGCCCCCGAGTCCTCGAAGACAATGCAGTCGGCCGGGGCAACACCCAGCTCCGCCGCACCCTTCAGGAAGCCCTCAGGATCGGGCTTACTCGCGCCGACAGACTCAGCAGTGACACGCACATCGGGCAGAGCAAGCCCCGCCGCAGCCATCCGAGCCGTGGACAGAGCAACGTCCGCAGAGGTGACAAGCGCATGCGGCAACCCACCCAGCGAGGCCAGAAACTCGTACGCGCCCGGAATCGCGACGACACCGTCCACATCGGCCGTCTCCTCCGCGAGCATCCGCGCATTGTCCGCATGGTTACGCTCCACCGCCCGCCCCGGCAACAGCAACGCCATCGTGGCGTGCCCCTGCCGCCCGTGCGCGACCTTCATGACCTCGTCCCCATCGAGCCCGTTCCGCTCGGCCCAGCGCCGCCAGATCCGCTCGACGACGGCGTCCGAGTTGACGAGGGTGCCGTCCATGTCGAGCAGCAGGGCACGGGCGGTGAGCACGGTCGTGGCCGTCATCGGCAACTCCAAGGCGCGGAAGAGAAGGAAGAGCAGAAGGAGAAGGAGAAGGAGGAGGAGGAGAAAGGGAAGGCTGACCCCGAGGAACGACAAGAACAAAGCGGGCCCGCCCGCCGGTCAGGGAAAACGGGCGGAGCCACTTTGTTTCTCCACGGTACAAAACCAGACCCGTTCCCGCCACCACCTTCGAGAAGGGTTCACCCACCGTTCAGCTCACCCGGCCACCGCTTCCCACAGACTCCACACCCCGAGCCCCAGCATCAACAGCGCCGCGATCTTGGTGATCAGCGCCAGCGGAACCCGCTTCATCAGCGCCTTTCCACCGACGATGCCCAGCCCCGCGACCGCCCACAGCGCGAGCACCGCACCGAGCCCGACGGAGAGCGGGTCGTCGTACCGGGCGGCGAGATTCGCCGTCATGATCTGCGTCAGATCACCGAACTCGGCGACCAGGATGAGCATGAACCCGGCCCCGGACACCTTCCAGAAGGTCTGGTTCTCCGGCTTGCGGACCTCCGCCTCGTCCTCGTCCTTCTTCATCAGCAGCACGGCCGCCCCGCCGAGGAAGAGCACGCCGGTCAGGGCGTGCAGGATCTGCTGCGGCAGCAGCGTCAGCACACTGCCCGCCGCGACGGCGAGCGCGACATGCAGCGCGAACGCGGCGGCGACGCCGGCGAAGACGTACGAGGCGCGATAGCGGGTGCCGAGGACGAGCCCGGCGAGTGCGGTCTTGTCCGGCAGTTCGGCGAGGAAGACGACGCCGAACACGACGGCCGTCACGGTCAAGCTGATCAAGGTTCCTCAATCGGTCGGGGCTGCCCCACCGAGAGTGCTGCACATCCTGCGAAGACACCCCGGCACGGCAGCGCACGGTCGGTGCACTGCTGCCGAAGGTCTCGCTGGCCGGCCTCACACATGAGGCCCGCCTCCGGGCGCCGGCTCAGACGAGCTGAGCAGTATGTCGACGGTCCGGCGAAGAGCTACTCCCCTTCTGCGCCATTCATCGTACGGGACGGCGGACGGACCAGAAAGTTCCGCTCTCAACCTTGATGTGTCATGCGCACGTCACTAGCTTCTTACCGAACGAACACCCGAACGCAACACGGCGTCGCGAGCATGTCCTCGCTCGCGCTCAACACCCCCACGACCCAAGGGAGTTCGCATGCCGAAGTTCTACGCGCGTCGACACCTCAGCATACTCGCGGCTTTCACCGGACTCATAGCCTCGGTCGGGCTTTTCAACGGCCCGACCGCCTCCGCCGCCCTCCCCACCCCCGTCAGCGGCGCCACCGCGCGTAGCTACCTCGCCCAGCTCACCGTCGCCACCGAGGACCGCACCGGGTACAACCGTGATCTGTTCCCCCACTGGATCACCCAGTCCGGCGCCTGCAACACCCGCGAGGTCGTCCTGAAGCGCGACGGCACGAACGTCGTCCAGGACTCCTCCTGCGCCGCCACCAGCGGCCGCTGGGCCTCCCCCTACGACGGCGCCACCTGGACCGCCGCCTCCGACGTCGACATCGACCACCTCGTTCCGCTGGCCGAGGCCTGGGACTCCGGCGCCGACAGCTGGACCACCTCCCGCCGCCAGTCCTTCGCCAACGACCTGACCCGCCCGCAGCTGATCGCGGTCACGGACAACGTCAACCAGTCCAAGGGCGACCAGGACCCGGCCACCTGGATGCCGTCGGTCTCCTCGTACCGCTGCACCTACGTCCGCGCCTGGGTCCAGGTGAAGTACTACTACGGCCTCTCGGTCGACTCCGCCGAGAAGAGCGCGCTGACGAACTACCTGTCCGGCTGCTGACGGACGTACCGACGGAGTTCGGCAAACCGTGATCTGCGGAACCTCCCCGCTGACCTCCGTCGTTCCGTACCGTACGGGGCGACGGAGGAGGGCATGAGGTGGCAGAACTGCGCCTGGGACCACTGCTGAGATACGCCGACGGCTCGTCCGCGACCATCTGGGTCGAGGCGGGCCGTCCGTGTACCGCCGAGGTGCGCTGCGCCGACGGCACGCGCGGCGAGTCCCCCACCTTCCAGATCGCGGGGCATCACTACGCGCTCATCGAGGTGAACGGCCTCACTCCGGGCACATCGCAGTCGTACGAGGTGTTCCTCGACGGCGCGCGCGTGTGGCCGCTGCCCGAGTCCCGTTTCCCGCCCTCCCTGATCCGCACACCGGCCGAGGACGACGCCGTCCGGGTCGCGTTCGGCTCCTGCCGCTGGGCCGCGCCGCCCGCCGACGAGGACGATCCTGTCGGCCCCGACGCCCTGGACACGCTGGCCGCGCGGATGGCGGCCGACCCGGACGGCGAACGGCCCGACGTGCTGCTGCTGTTGGGCGACCAGGTCTACGCCGACGAGGTCTCCAAGGCCACCCGCCGCTGGCTCGCCGCCCGCCGCGATCTGCGCGAACCGCCCGGCAGCGAGGTCGCGGACTACGAGGAGTACACGCGCCTCTATTACGAGTCGTGGCTCGACCCCGAGGTGCGGTGGCTGCTGTCCACCGTGCCCAGCTGCATGATCTTCGACGATCACGACGTCATCGACGACTGGAACACCTCCGCCGCCTGGCTCGCCGACATCCGGGCCACCCCGTGGTGGCGCGAGCGGCTGCTGAGCGGCCTGATGTCGTACTGGGTCCACCAGCACATCGGCAACCTCTCCCCCGCCGAGCTGGCCGACGACCCGCTGTACACGGCCGTACGCGACACACCCGACGGTACGGACGCGCTGCGCGCCTTCGCCGCCAAGTCCGACGCCGACCCGACCACCGTCCGCTGGAGCTACCGGCGCGACTTCGGCCGCGTACGGCTGCTGATGGTGGACACCCGCGCGGCCCGCGTCCTGGAGGAGGGGAGCCGCGCGATGCTCGACCCGGGTGAGGAGCGGTGGCTGCGCGAACAGGCGCTGGAGGAGCCGGGTTCGTACGACCACCTCCTCATCGGCACGTCCCTGCCCTGGCTGCTGCCGCACCTGGTGCACGACGCCGAGGGGTGGAACGCGGCACTGTGCCGGGGCGAGAAGGGCGCGCGCTGGGCGAGGTTCGGGGAGAAGATGCGCCGGGCGGCGGACCTGGAGCACTGGGCGGCGTTTCCGGCGTCCTTCAACGCGCTGACGGAGCTGATCGCGGAGGCCGGTTCGGGGGACGGTGCGCCGGCGACGGTGTGCGTGCTGTCGGGGGACGTCCATCACGCGTACGTCGCCGAACCGACGTGGTCCGCCGGCGGTCCCGACGCCCGTGTGCTCCAGCTGACCTGCTCCCCCGTCCACAACGCCATCCCCAGCGCCATCCGCGTCGGCTTCCGCTTCGGCTGGTCCGCCACCGCCCGCGTCCTCGGCCGCCGGTTCGCCGGACACGGCAAGGTGCCCCGACCGCCGATCGACTGGCGGCGCACCGGCGGACCCTGGTTCGGCAACCAACTCATGACCCTGACACTGCGCGGACGCTCGGCACGGCTGCGGCTCGATCAGGCCCGGGCGGAGAAGGCGGGCGGGGCGCGGCTGAAGACGGTGGAGGAATCACAGCTGACGCGGTGAAGGGGCCGGTTCGCGCGGGATGCGGTGCAGTGCCCGTGATGCGGCGCCGCGCGATGACCATGGGCCGCCGATGCCGTGGTCCCCATGATGCCCGCGATGCTGCGGATGCCCTTGATCCCCGCGATGCCTCTTATCTGCCTGATGCCCGTGATGCACGTGAGGCGTCCCACACTCCGTGACCCCGAGGCTCGGATCTTCCCTCTCCCGACGGCATGATGAGGCGGACCGTCCGCTTCCCCCGGGCGGTTTGCCGTAACGCGCCCCACACGCCCGGGAGACACCGTTTTGTCTGCACCGCCCGCGGAATCCGCAGCGCACGCCGAGTCCGACGAAGTCCGGGTCGCCCTCGTCGGCGCGGGGCCGCGCGGCACCAGCGTCCTGGAACGCCTCTGCGCCTCCGCGCCGGAACTCCTCCCACCCGGCACCCGGCTGAGGGTCCATGTGATCGACCCGGCGCCGCCCGGCCCCGGCCGCGTCTGGCGCTCCGCGCAGTCCGCGCAGTTGCTGATGAACACGGTGGCCAGTCAGGTGACGCTGTTCACCGACGACAGCGTGGACTGCTCGGGGCCGGTCCGCCCCGGCCCCAGCCTGCACGAGTGGGCCGACGGCGACCTGGGCCCCGACGAGTACCCGACCCGCGCGCACTACGGCCGCTATCTGGAGTGGGTGTTCGCGAAGGTCGTCCGCGAGGCACCGCGTGCGGTACGCGTCGAGACCCACGCGGCACGGGCCGTACGCCTCGACGACGCCCCCGACGGCCGCCAGACCCTCACCCTCGACGACGGCCGCACCCTCGCCGGCCTGTCCGCCGTCGTCCTCGCCCAGGGCCATCTGCCGACGGTCGCGGACTTGGCCCAGCGACGGCACGCGGCATACGCCGAGACACACGGCCTGGGCCACATACCCCCCGCCAACCCGGCCGACGTCGATCTCTCCGCCATCTCCCCCGGCGAACCTGTGCTGTTGCGCGGCCTGGGCCTCAACTTCTTCGACCACGTCGCCCTGTTGACCACCGGCCGCGACGGCCGCTTCCTCCGCACGGCCACCGGCACCCTGCGCTACGTCCCCTCCGGCAACGAGCCCCGCCTCTACGCCGGTTCACGCCGCGGCATCCCCTACCAGGCCCGCGGCGACAACGCCAAGGGCCCCTACGGCCGCCACCTCCCCCTCGTCCTCACCGACGAGACCATAGCCCGCTTCCGCAAACGCGCCGACTCCGGCGAGGCACCGGACTTCCTGACGGAGATATGGCCACTGGTGGCGAAGGAGGTGGAGACGGTCTATTACGAGGCACTGCTGGGGGTGCAGGAGGATTTCCGGGACCGTTTCCTCGCCGTCCCTCACCGCAGCCCCCAAGAAGCCGCCGTACTGGACGAGTTCGGGGTGGCGGAAGCCGACCGTTGGTCCTGGGACCGTATGTCCCGCCCGTACGCGGGTCGGGACTTCGGCGATCCCGGCGCCTGGCGGGCGTGGCTGCTGGCGTATCTGCGGGAGGACGCCGCTCAGGCCGCGCTCGGCAATGTCGCCGGTCCGCTGAAGGCCGCGCTCGACGTGCTGCGGGATCTGCGCAACGAGCTGCGGCAGATCGTCGACCACGGCGGACTCGCGGGCGCGTCCCGCCGGGATCATCTGGACCGCTGGTACACGCCGCTCAACGCGTTCCTGTCCATCGGCCCGCCCCGGCGCCGGATCGAGGAACTGGCGGCCCTGGTGGAGGCGGGCGTGGTGGAGGTGCTCGGGCCGCGGCTGGAGGTGCGGGAGGGTGAGGGGGCATGGCTCGCGCGCTCCCCCGACGTCGCGGGGTCCGCCGTACACGTGACGACCCTCATAGAGGCGCGGCTTCCGGAACCCGATCTGCGGCGCACGGCCGACGACCTCCTGGCCCGGCTGCTGAAGACGGGACAGTGCCGGCCGCACATCGTCGACGGTTACGAAACGGGCGGGCTGGATGTGACCGCGCGGCCGTACCGTCTGATCGACCGTCAGGGGCGGGCCCACGCAAAGCGGTTCGCCTTCGGGGTGCCGACCGAGGGCGTGCACTGGGTGACGGCGGCGGGCGCCAGACCAGGTGTGGATTCGGTCACGCTTTCGGACGCCGACGCGGTGGCGAGAGCGGTTCTACGTGCGGCTGCGGCCGAATCGGAGCGTCAAGCGGAATACACGCCATGGCCGAATGTTGAACTTGCAAGCATCGATTAGGCACACCTAGCCTGGGTCACTCGCTCGGTTCTGTCCCCCAGGCCGGTCCACCCCATGGACCGACCCGACCGAA
The DNA here is from genome assembly GCF_017948455.1 of Streptomyces sp. GESEQ-4. GTDB lineage: Bacteria > Actinomycetota > Actinomycetes > Streptomycetales > Streptomycetaceae > Streptomyces. The sequence continues at coordinate 3,696 of NZ_JAFFSU010000044.1, read as the reverse complement.
GGAGTACCCCCCACATGTCCGGACTGACCGCACGTCTCAACGGCGCTCAGCCCTACGCCCTCGGCCTGTTCCGCATCGTCATCGGCCTGCTCTTCTTCTGCCACGGCGCCTCCAAGCTCTTCGGAGTCCTGGGCGGGGCCGACGGCCAGGGCGGGACGCTGTCCGCGGGCACCTGGCCCGGCTGGTACGCCGCCGTCATCGAGGTCGTCTGCGGCGGCCTCGTCCTGCTCGGCCTGGGCACACGCGCCGCCGCGTTCCTCGCCTCGGGCGCGATGGCGTACGCGTACTTCAAGGTCCACCAGCCGGAGGCCCTGTGGCCGATGGAGAACAGCGGCGAGGGCGCGGCGATGTACTGCTGGTCCTTCCTGCTGCTGGTCTTCACCGGTTCCGGCGCGCTCAGCCTGGACCAGCTGCTCGCCAAGCGCTCGAAGAGCGAGCAGCCGACCTCGCACCAGTCGCCGGTGGCCGTCTGACCGGCACCGGTTTCCTGTTTCCGTAGCGGCACTGCGGCGCCTCTCCCGCGTGTGCGGGAGGGGCGCCGCCTCGTCTTCAGGCTGTACGGCGGTTCCGGCGCCTGTACGACCTGCGCCCTACACGAAGGGAACCGTGAAGCAGGCCACCCGGCCCCCGCTCGGGCCGGGCACGTCATGGATCACCACGGAGGACGCCTCACCCTCCCGGAAACCCCAGTCGTGGTGGGCGCTCGCCCGGCCGCTGCCGTTCCGGCCCGCGGTGAAGTCCAGCCAGACCTCGTTCTCGGCGTTGACGTCCGCGGGGTCGGTGGACACCTTGTTCTGGTAGTGCCCGCCCGCGGCGGCGGGGTCGGCGGCACATGGCTTCTGATGCACATGGACGCCGTACGCGTGCCCGGGCTTCATGCCCTTCACCCACAGCCGTACGGTCGTCCTGCCGGTCTTCTCCTCGGTCAGCTGACGGACCTCGATCCACGCCCCGGCCGGGACCAATCCCGTGTCGTATGTGACGGCGTCCGTCGCCACATGGGCCGAGGGCGGCACGAAGCGCCCGTCCTTCTGCACCGAGCAGTACTCGGCGGCACCGCTGCCGGCCGCGAGCACGGCCGCGGCGACGGCGCCCGCGCATATACCTGCCACCATGATGTGTACCGTTCCTCACGTTCAGGAGTGATGTGTCGCCCCTTGTCCGTGCTACGGGACACCGGCCGACGCCGCCCCCGGGGCGCGGCAGCCGGGTGAACATGCCGTACGTGAACGCGCCGTGCGTGAACGTGCCGAGCGTGAACGTGCCGAGCGTGAACATGCCGTGCGGGACCCACGCGCCCCCCGTGAATCCGCTGTCACACCCCCGGCGTACGCTGTATGGCTGTTATGGGCCGCCCCTGCCGCTCCCCGCGACGTCGCGGCGCGATCGGGCGGTTCTACGGGGGAGTCACGGGGAGTAATGGTGTTCGAGAGTGTGGGGTCGCTGACGGCCAGCCCATGGATTTATGCCGTGGTGGCCCTGTCCATCCTCCTGGACGTCTTCGTCCCGGTTCTGCCGAGCGGGGTCCTGGTCATCACGGCGGCGACAGCGGCAGCGGCGGGTTCGGCGACGGGCGGGGTACCGCAGCAGGTCCCCGACATCCTGGTCCTGACGCTGTGCGCCACGACGGCTTCCGTGCTGGGCGATCTGGTCGCCTACCGCCTCGCCTGGGCGGGCGGCCCCCGCCTGGACCGCGCGATCGCCCGCTCCCGGCGCCTGAGCACCGCGCAGGAACGTCTCGGCGCGGCCCTCGCCCGGGGCGGCGGAGCGCTGGTCGTCCTGGCCCGGTTCGCCCCCGCCGGCCGCTCGGTCGTCTCCTTCTCCGCGGGCGCGGCGCGCCGTCGCGCCCGCGACTTTCTCCCCTGGTCCGCGCTGGCCGGCCTCTCCTGGGCCACCTACAGCGTGGCCCTCGGTTACGCCGGCGCGCACTGGCTGGGGGCGACGTGGGTGGCTACGGCTGTGTCGGTGGGGGCGCTGTTCGGGGCGGGGGCGGGGGCGGGGTATCTCATGCGGCGGCGACCTGCGTAGGCCGTAGGGCGCCTAAGAACTCGGGTGGCTCGCGTTGTCGTGCGAGTGCTCGTGCGCTGTGGCTGGTCGCGCCCACGCGGCGGAGCCGCATATCGACACAGCCCCGCGCCCCTTTGGGGCGCGCTGCTACCCCGCCCGTCTAGCCGTCGCCCCTCGGATCTCCAAGCCGTCCAGCAACTCGGCCGTTGCCTCTGTGATCGCGTCCACGGCTCGGTCGAACACCTCCTGGTTGTGCGCGGCCGGGGCCCGGAAGCCGGACACCTTCCGCACGTACTGCAGGGCAGCGGCCCGGATCTCTTCCTCGGTCGCTTCCTCGGCCAACACCGGCGGACGAAGCGTCTTGATACTGCGGCACATGACTCCAGTCTCACCCTCCGCAAGGCGACCGGCAGAGATTTCCGCCGAGAAACCTGGGCCGGTGCGCACGCGGCCTGGGATGATCACTCGGAGGCGGCCACCGCTCCGGGGCCGACCGACGAATGGGGACACACATGGCGAACGACGAACTCACCGTGGCCGTACTCGGCCCCGGTGGCATCGGCGGACTGCTCGCCGGCCTCCTTTCCCGTGCCGGGCATCGCGTGATCTGCCTGGCCGGAGAGGACACCGCCAAGACACTCAGCACGGCCGGAATCCAGGTCAGCAGCGGGCTGTTCGGTGACTTCACGGCCCGCGTCGAGGCCGGCACCGAGCTGCGCGAACCGGTCGATGCCTGCCTGATCGCCGTCAAGCACACGGCACTTGACGCGGCCCTGGACCGCGTCCCGCCCACCGCGCTCGGCGACGCCCTCCTCGTACCGTTCCTCAACGGCGTCGACCACCCCGCGGCCCTGCGCGCCCGCTACCGCCCCGACCGGGTCGCCCCCGCCGTCATCCGCGCGGAGTCGACGCGCGTCGCGGCGGGGCGGATCGAGCACAGCAGCCCCTTCGCCGAGATCGACCTGACGGGCACGGACGTACCCCCGGACCGCCTCGACACCCTCGCCGCCGCTCTCACCGCCGCGGGCCCGACCACGCGCGTCCTGCCCGACGAGACGGCGGCCCTCTGGGCGAAGATGTCCTTCCTGGCGCCCTTCGCCCTGCTGACCACCCGCTACGGCCTCCCGCTCGGCGACGTACGCATCCGCCACCGCGAGGAGTTGACCGCCCTGGTGGAGGAGACGGCCGCCGTCAGCCGTGCCTGCGGCGGCCCCGGTGACCCCGCCCAGTCACTCGCCCGCTACGACTCCTTCCCGCCGCACATCAAGTCGTCGATGCAGCGCGACGCTGAGGCCGGCCGGCCGCTGGAACTCGACGCGATCGGCGGGGCGTTGCTGCGCGCGGCCGAGCGGCACGGGGTGTCGGTGCCGGTGGCGGCAAGGGTGGTACGGGAGTTGAGGGACACCGGTCACTGACAGGACAGGTGTCTAAGGCGCCTCCCCGAGATCCACCCGCCAGTCGTTGGACGTGATCCAGTGCCCCTTCGGGTACTCGAACCGTGACTGCCCCATGAGCGTGAACCCGGCTCTTCGGCAGACGGCGTTCGACGCGGGGTGGTCCGCGCTCGGAAAGGCGTGCAGATACCGGTCCCGGCCGGCCGCCCGCGCCGTCTCGACGAGGGCGGGGGCGGCCGCCGCCGCAAGCCCCCCCCCCTGGAACTCGGGCAGCCCCCCCCCCCCCCCCCCCCCC
>NZ_JAFFSU010000043.1 GCF_017948455.1 Streptomyces sp. GESEQ-4 | reverse complement strand
CCCCCGCCCGCCCCCCCCCCCCCGCCCACCCCCCCCCCCCCCCCCCCCCCCCACCCACCCCCCCCCCCCCCCCCACCCCCCCCCCCCCCCCCCCCCCCCCCCCCCCACCCCCCCCCCCCCCCACCCCACGCCACCCCAACCCCCCCCCCCCCCCCTCACCGACCACCAATACAACCTCCTCACCCAAGACCACTACTACGACACCACCCGCATCTGGCACCACACCCAACTCCACCCCGGCCCCGGCTTCCCCCACCGCTACGCCACCAGCACCCCCTGGTACACCCACCACCTCACCCACACCACCACCTAACGACGTCACCAACCAGGCCCACCCGAACAACACCCCCCAACACACCACCCCCCAACACACCACCGGCAGAAACCACCACACCCACCCAACACACCCCAGCCACAGCCGCCCTCACCTACGACAGCAACCCCCGACCAAGCGGAGACAGTCACCGACACACCGGTCAGGACACGCCACAACCCGCCAGTGACGGTGACACTCCCGGCACGCATGTGCACATCACCACCCGCCCCAACGGGCAAGGACACAGTTTCGGGAGTCGGATCAAGATCAACACATGCCCCGCAGCTCACAGTCGAACCGGGCACCAAGAAACGGCCACCCAGCCAGAATCAGGACAGCGAACACCGATCCAACAAGAGAGAAGACGCCAACGTCAGCAGGCGAAACGAACCTTCAGCGACCAGACACCACATACCACAACAAACACAACAACAGCGCCAGCGCCTCCGTCCCTCCGGGTTCTTACCGGCACACGAGACCCACTGACACCAGCCACACCGACCCGCCCAGCCCCCGGCCCGCTTACCTACCTCTTCCGCGCCAGAGCGTGAACCAAGCGGCGAAGCCCCCGTCGTACGCGGGACGGACGCGAGCGGAGCAGGCGACGAGCCTCCCCACCAACGTGACCCGCGCCGCCAGGGCTTCGCCCCCAGTGAGCGTCAAGCGACAGGACCGGCACCCTGCGTTCCGCCTGTGCCCAGATCTCGACATGCGCATCATGAGCAGTAATACGGAACGCCTCTACATAAGAAACCAAAGCCGCGCTCATCACCCCGCCCGTCAGACCCCCGCCGCGCATACGCACAGCCAGCCACGCAAAGAAACCCAGAGCTGCGCCAAGGCCGGCAACCAGCACCAGGAACGGTAAGAACGCACCCACGGCCGCGGCCTTACTGGCCGGCCCTCGTCACTGACCCACCCTCCCGTCGACGCACTCCCGCAAGAGGTCGGCATGGCCACAGTGGCGGGCATACTCCTCAATCCGGTGCACCATCAGCTCCCGGACCGAAGTGCCGTCCTTCCCCAGACGCTCCCCGAGATCCGGGTACTCGGCCAGCGCGGCGTCGGTCGCAGCCTGCTCACGCGCCAGATCGGAATACGCGGCGTCCACCAGCGCCTGATCGGCGACAGCTCCATCGAAGTCCGCATCGCGCCCGCCATACAGCCTCGGCAGCGGACCCCCCTCGCTGATCCAGTTGCGCCAGTCCCGTTCCACCTCGGCGAGGTGCCGGAGCAGTCCGAGCAGCGACATCGTGGACGGCGGAACCGACCGACGGGCCAGTTGCTCCGCGTCCAGACCCTCGCACTTCATCGCCAGGGTCATGCGATACCCCGTCAGGAAGTCCAGCAGCGTCGCCAACTCCCCGTCCGGACTGGGTCCTTCGCTGTTACGGGGGTCGTCGTCCGGATCAGCCCACATATCGGGATAGATAGTCGCCTGGCTCCAGCGCGCGGGGTCGTCATTCATGCGCGCCATATTCGTCGGTGAGGGTTCAAACGCGCTAGTGGAACAGGCTTGAAGGGTTCTTGGCGGGAATGTTCTGGCAGGTCCCACGGCGATCTGGCGAGCGCCGCGGCCGGTCAGCCGAACAACACCTTGCACTCGACAGCGGCGGGTCCACCATCTTCAGCGTTCCCGTGCTTCGCATGAACGACCTGCCTGCGTCCGTCCGACTCAATACCGTTCTCCACGAGTTGGTCACGATCCTGCGATAGAGCGGGCGACGGCGAGACACCGACGATCAGCTGACCGGAGCCCGACATGCGACGGCGTCCGCCCCGGGGTCCTGGGGCGGACGCCGTCAGCATGTGCGGTGGTCACAGGAAGCGGGCGACGATCTTCTTCATATGCTGCTCGAAGACCGCCGCGACGTCCGGCTCGAGCCGGGCGAGCGTGACCATGCCGTTCCCTATTGCCAGCCGTGTTCAGCGACAGGGCCGGCCCCATTGAGGTAGCCGAGTAGCCCCTCCTCCGGGTACTCGATCACGTCGTCCGGCGGCTCGGACACGGTGAACCATTCGAGCGCGAAGCACTTCTCGGGCTCCTTGCTGACCGGCTCGCCCTCCCACCCGGTGGCTTCGTAGAAGAATCCGATCCGCGTCGTCTCCTCGTCCTGGCGGTGATGGACGACCTGAACAAGGCGAAGATGAGCCGGGTCGACGATGACACCGGTCTCCTCGTACAACTCGCGGGCGGCACCAAAGGAAAGAGGTTCACCCTCGTCGAGCCTGCCCGACGGCATGTGCCACCGGCCACGACCGAACGGCCCGCCACGCTGAGAAAACAGGACCTTGTCGCCGTCGCGAACGAAGACGTGCATACCGACAACTGGCCGTGCCGGTTGTCCGCTCATGTTCCCTGAGGGGCCTGGTGGGCTCCTGAGGCCACCGACGCCAGCGACAGCCTCGGCATGCCGTCGGCGATTCGACGCGCTACATCCGATCGAGCACAACTGCCGATGCCGAAGAGAAGAACCGCAACCCCTCTGCTCATCAGGCAGGCCGCAGCGCCGCCATACAGCTCGACTTCCCGGCCAGGGCCGGAGGGACCGAGGTGAAATCGGTGAGTGATACCGCGTGCCGCAATGCGCTCAGCGACGAGGCCAGGACCGGCGGCGAGAATCACGGCCAAGTCCGGGAGCACAACCCGGTCGCTGACCGCAAGGAGGAACTCCAACGGGACGCCCTCGAGCCGTTACACGACGAGCGACGAGCGACGAGCGACGGTAACGGTCCCTGATGATCAGCTCCCCGGCACGCACGGCCGGTCCTATCCCGGTCTCGATGTGCTCGTAACGGTTCGCTGCCACCAGACAGGCGAGCGCCAGGCCGTAGATCTGGTTGGCATGACTGCACGTAAACTGGCCCAGGGCACTGCGCGTCGGTCCGACGGTCCGCCGGGCCGGACGGCCCTGCGCGGTGAGACGGTCGTGGAGGGCCTGCACAGTGGTGGACTTGCCCACGCCACTAGGCCCTGTTCGATAGGTCATGTGACTTGGCGGATTGCTGCCTTAGATGGGGCGAGGGGGTGAAGGTTCGGGTGTTGCAGGTCGCGGCTGCGGACGCCAAGACCTGCGAAACCGATCAGTCGGGGTCCTTTGCTGGGGCCTCAGCCTCTGGCAGCGCCGGATAGTCGGTCGGGTAGAGCCCGGCAGCGAAGCCGTACACCACATCGCCTCCGCGCGGGAGTTGCGCGTAGTCGTTGGCGAGTTCCAGGACCCGTGTCCAGAACTCGCGGGCCTGTTCCCGGGGGATCCGCACATGGCGCACGATCGAGGAGAGTTGATCTGCCTTGTGTGCGGGGGCCGACTCGGCGGCGGCCGTGGCGAGATCGTTGTTGCAGTAGGGCGCCTCGGCCTCGCCGCTCTGGCTGACCGTGCCGACGCGGAAGATGCGCGCGGTGCGGCCGTAGTAGCGCTCGTCGATGGCCCGCACCCGGCGGGTCCGCACGACCTTCAGCAGCTGGGCATCCGCCAGGGCGCTCACGTGGTGCGCGACCGTGCTCTTCGGGCGGCCGAGTGCGGCGGCCAGTTCGCTCACGGTCGCGGCGCGTTCGAGGAGCAGCTCAAGGATGGCGTTGCGCAGTGGGTTGGCCAGCGCGCGAAGCTGGGCCGGGGCTGTCACATCTGTGACGTCGGCAAGGTCGTAGTCGGGGAAACGGGTATTGTTCGACACCTCTCGATTATTCTAGAGTTCCGGATCATTCGCCACCCACAAGGCAAGGGGTTCGGACATGACAGAGGTCGTACTGTTCCATCACTCGCAGGGGCTGACTCCCGGAGTCGCCGATTTCGCCGACGAAGTCCGGGCGGCCGGCCACACCGTCCACACGCCCGATCTCTTCGACGGGCGAACGTTCGGCTCCCTTGAGGAGGGCATGGGCTACGTCGAGCAGATCGGCTTCGGTGAGATCACCGAGCGTGGTGTCCGCGCGGCCGAACACCTGCCGCAGGACGCCGTTTACGTCGGCTTCTCGCTCGGTGTGCTGCCCGCCCAGAAGCTGGCGCAGACGCGGGCGGGCGCGCGGGGCGCGCTCCTGTTCCACGCCTGCATCCCCGTCTCGGAGTTCGGTGCGGCATGGCCTGACCGTGTGCCGGTGCAGGTGCATGCGAAAGAGACCGATCCGTTGTTCGCCGAGGACATCGGCGCTGCCCGCGCGCTCGTCTCCGACTGCGCTGACGCGGAGATGTTCCTGTATCCCGGAGACCAACACCTGTTCGCGGACAACTCGCTGCCCTCCTACGACCCGGACGCTGCCAAGCTCCTGACCCAGCGGGCGATCGAGTTCCTCCGCTTGCGCTAGGTCGTTGGCGGGTCATGCGCAAAGCCAGAGGCGCAGGGCTGCGACGGTCACGGTGCCGTGAAAGACGTACGCCCTCTTGTCGAAACGCGTGGCCACTGCCCGGTTCGCCTTCAATCGGTTGATCAGCCGCTCGACTTCGTTCCTGCGGACATAGCGCGCCGCATCGAAGCCGGTGGGCCTGCTGGTCACGGCGTTCGGGGATGGTGTGCTTGATCTGCCGACGCCGCAGGTAACGGCGGTTGCGGCGTGATGAGTACGCTTTGTCGCCGCTGAGATGGTCCGGCCGGGTGCGGGGACGGCCGCCGTCCAGTCGAGGCACGCGAAGGCGGTCGAGAACCGGGATCATCTGTGGGGCATCGCCCCACTGACCGGGGGTGACCAGCACGGCCAGAGGCCGCAGACCGCCCTCACCAGCCAAGTGAATCTTCGTTGTCAGGCCGCCGCGCGAACGGCCCAGCGCCTCGTCGGAGCGGTGCTGAGCGGGCCGGGTGCGCTTGCCCGTTTTCCGTGGCGCCTGCTTGCGTGCGCCGACGGCGTGTTGATGAGCACGCCACACTGTGGAGTCCACACTCACCATGGACCAGTCGATCCGGCCATCCGCGTCGGCCTCGGCCTGGACGGCCCGGACGATCCTCTCCCAAGTGCCATCCGCGGACCACCGCCGGTGCCGGTCGTAACAGGTCTGCCAGCTCCCGAACCCCGCCAGTAGCCTGAACCCAAGCAACTCGACTCCACCCAACTCGGGGCAGGCCGGAGCCTCCATTCGAGCCGGGGCGGTTCAACAAGCCAGCCGCCGTAGATCCTCCGTATACCACAGGACGGCCGCGACCCGGCGGTCCACCTGGTCCGTCGAACACAGATCGAGCTTCGCGAAGATGCTGCGGATGTGCTTGTGGACGGCGCCGTCGGTGACGACGAGTTTCTCGGCGATGGCGGAGTTACCCAACCCCTCGGCCATCAGGGCGAGTACGTCCCGTTCTCGGGGGCTGAGCCGTTCCAGGCGGGTGTCCTGGCGGGAGCGGGTGAAGAGCTGGGCGACGACCTCCGGGTCGATGGCGGTGCCGCCACCGGCCACGCGCCGTAGCGCGTCCAGGAACTCCTCGACCCGGCCGACCCGTTCCTTGAGCAGATAGCCGAGGCCGTTCACCCGGCCGCCGAGCAACTCGGTGGCGAAACTCTGCTCGACGTACGCGGACAGCACGAGCACAGCAAGGTCGGGCCGTCGGCGCCGGGCCTCGACGGCGGCGACGATCCCCTCGTCGGTGTGGGTCGGCGGCATCCGTACGTCAAGGATGGCGACGTCCGGCTTGTGCACGTCGATGGCTACCAGCGCCTCCTCGGGGGTACCCGTGGTGGCCACCACGTCGAGCCCCTCCGCGCGCAGCAGCAGGGCGAGCCCCTCACGCAGCAGGGGATCGTCCTCGGCTATCACGATCCGCATGTCAGGCTCCACAGGGTCCACAGGTCGGGCTCCACAGGTCGGGCTCCGGTCGTCACGATCCACAGGGAAGATCCACTGTCAGGACGGTCGGGCCACCGGGCGGGCTGGTCAGGGTGAGGCCGCCGTCGTGCGCCGCGATGCGGCGACGGATGCCGGTGAGCCCGGAGCCGCCGTCCTCTGCTCCGGAGCCGAAAGCCCGGGAGTTGCCCCCGGCGCCGCCCCTGCCATCGTCCTCGACGGACAGCACAAGTCGGCCCCCGCCGCCGCGTGCCGTGACGACGGCGTGCCGGGCGCCGCTGTGCTTGGCGATGTTGGTCAGGGCCTCGGCGACCACGAAGTAGGCGGCCGCCTCGACGGAGGCGGCGCAGCGTTCAGGCACGTCCACGTCGATCCGGCAGGGAACCGCGCAGTTCGCGACGAGACCAGAGAGCGCGCCCGCGAGGCCCCGGTCAGCCAGCACCGGCGGCAGGATGCCGCGGGCGACTGTACGCAGTTCGGCCAGCGCCTGTTCGGCGGCGGACTGGGCGCGTTCCAGGAGTTCGTCGGCGCCCGCCGGATCGCGGGCCACCATGCGGCGGGACGCCCCGATCAGCACGGCGAGGGAGACGAGCCGGTTCTGCACACCGTCGTGCAACGAGCGTTCGATGCGGCGCAGTTCGGTGGCGTGAGCGTCCAGGGCGGCGGCACGTGTGGCGGTCAACTCAGCGACGCGCAGGGACAGATCGACGTCGGGACCGGCCGACAGGAACCGTCGCCCGAGGCCCGCCTGGAGACGGGCCATACCGGGCGTCAGCCCCAGGATGATGACGATCCAGCCCACGCCCAGCAGCGTCACGGCGACGGCGTCCGGCCAGGTGTGCGCGTTTCCGATGCCCACGGAGGTGGCAGTCGCGCCCTCGGGCATGAACGTCCAGTACAGCGGGAAAGCGGTGTCCCGCACCGCGAAGACCGGCAGCAGGACGCCGAGCAGTCCCAGCAGCGCCCCCACGGTGGAGTGCCGGACCAGCCAGCCCAGTTCGCGGCAGGTCGTGCGGTCGACGAGGGCGGCCCGCAGCCGCGTGGGCGGGGGCTCCGGGGCGGCGACCTCGGGGCCCCAGCGGGCGAGCCGGCCGCGTTCCCGGCCGGCCAGGGCGTGCAGGGCGCGCAGGAGGGCGGGTGCCATGAGCAGCCCGACGCCGACGACGCTCGTCGCGGCGGTGAAAGTCAGCCACAGCAGCAACAGCATGGCGAGCAGAGCCGTGTTGAGCCCGGATGCCAGCTGCGCGATCGCCTCACCGGCGGCGCTCAGGCTTCGTAGCGCGATGTCCTGGAAGCTCTCGCGTCGGTCTGCTGCTCGACTCCTGCCCGCTGTCATGCGAACGACCCTATTGCCGCCCCAGAATCCGGATGAAGGCCGTACTTATCCACGGACAAGTTATCCGTGGCAAACCATGCGATGCAGGCGAGTGCGCCGTCACCCAAGCGGCGGGGCAGCACAGCCTGCTGTACCCCGAACCGGGCGGGCTGCGGGATCTCCGCCAGGGGCGCTGATCCGTAGCGTGGGTGACGACAGCAGGAACGGCACACGGCCACCGAAGGACCACCCCACAAGACTCGGGGAGCAGTCCCCATGCAGCACTCGACGACCCCCGATCCCGCCCACCGGCTCAGCTCCGGGGACATCGCCGACACCCTGCTCTGGATGGTGGTGGTGGCCAGCGGGCTCGCCAACATGGCGGCCTCCTTCGGTGGCGCCGACACCTGGGTGCACCTGGTGTGCGGCGCGATCACCGTCCTGTGCGCGGGCACTCTCGTCGTACGGAACCTGCGCGGCCGGCGATGAACGCCGCCAGCAATGCCGTCGGCGCCCCCGCCATCGCTCTGGAGGGCGTCAGCACGGCCTACCCGGGCGGCGTACGCGCCCTCGACGACGTGTCGTTGACCGTGGAACGCGGCACTACCTCGCCGTGATGGGCCCCTCGGGATCCGGCAAGAGCACGCTGATGCACTGTGCCGCAGGGCTCGACTCCCCGACGTCGGGAAGCGTCTGCATCGACGGTCACGAGATCGCCGGGCTGAACGAGTCCCGCCATACCCAACTGCGCCGGTAACGCGTCGGGTTCGTGTTCCAGGCTTACGACCTCGGGGGAAATTTCGATCACCCCCGTGCGGGCCGTGACATGAGAAGGACCGCACGGGTTGGCTGAGTTGTGAAGCTGACCCGGGCCCGTGCGGTCTGTTCCCATCCTGCCCTGTCTGGTGCTCCCGCGCACATTTCGGCGAGTTGTTCGCCGAACTCGCCGGACCGTGGGAAGCGGCCCGCCAATCCGCGCTGCGTGCGGCACGGGGTGGCCCGCACCGACGGGCGGAAGGGGCTGGGCGCAAGCCGAAGCTGGTCTTCTTCGGCTGCTGGTCACCCTGGTCCACCTGCGCCACCAGCTGCCCCACGCAGTGCTCGCCGAGCTGTTCGCCGTGGACCGCTCCACCGTCTCCGAGGCCGTCCGTCAGGTCCGTCCGCTCCTCGCCGCCTGCGGGTTCGCCGTGCCCGACCTGGCGGGACTGCGGCTGAAGACCCTGGCGGACGTCTTCGCCTATGCCGAGGCCGAGGGCGTCGAACTGCGGATGGACGGGGCCGAGACTCAGGTCCGCCGCCATCAAGCCGGGCGCCCGGGCCGCCGGGCGCGCGTCTCCGGCAAGCGCAGGCAGAACACCATCAGGACCACCACGTTCAGCGACGGCCAGGGCCGCACGCTGCTGTCCGGCGCGGTACGGCCGGGCCGCATGCACGATCAGACCGCCCTGCGCACCGCAGGCATCGCCGAGCAGTTCCGGACCCGTCCCACGGTCAAGGCCAAGGTCGACTCCGGGTACCAGGGACTGGCCAAGCAGTTCCCCGGCCAGGTCAGCGCACCGCCGAAGAAGTCCGCGGACGAGACGTGTGACGGCGACAAGTACGCCTGGCAGGAGGCCAGGCGCCGCCAGTCGTCGGCCCGGATCTGCGTCGAGCACACCAACGCCGAGCTCCGCCAGTGGGCGCCCCTGCGCAGGTTCACCGGACGGCGCCACACCTACGCCGAGACCCACCCCGCGATCGCCGGTCTCGTCTCCGACCGATCCACCCAGCGCGCAACCCGCCGACAGACCCGCACCGAGCTCGTCCTCGTCCGCGACACCGCCTGCTGATCACCCACCAGCCGAACCACCAGACCAGCACGCCCAGATCTCAATTTCCCCCGAGACCGTCAACCTGATCCCCTCCCTCTCCATCGAGGACAACATCACGCTGCCGCTGAGGCCGGCGGGCCGACGGCGGACCGCGACTGGCTGCGGACGCTGGTGGAGCGGGTCGCACTCGCCGACCGGCTGAGTCACCGGCCGGCGGAGCTATCCGGCGGCCAGCACCAACGGGCCATGCGAAGGCTCTGGTGGGGACGGTTCTCTCTGGGTCGAAAACCCATCCACCAGGGCCGGGGCCCGGTCAATACAGCAGGCGCTACCCGTTCCGGGGTGACCGCACCCCACCGGTCGGCCAGCCTGCTTGATCGTGGCGCACGGCCGGAGTTCCTAGCGTGATGGTCATGTCAGGACAGTGGCCTGAACGAACGCAAGGAGTCCGCGACCAATGAAGACCGAACTCATCTCCCGTGTGGTGACCACGACATTGGCAACCGCGCTGGCCAGTATCGCCCTGGCAGTTCCCGCCGACGGCGCGACCGCAGCCGTTTCGGTGCGCGGCGGGACGCACCACGCGTCAGACAGCTCGGCGCTGAAGGCACACGTGGACACCATCATGAAGACGGGTACCGTCGGGCTGGTCGTACGCTCGAGCGGACCACACGGTACCCGGAACGCCACCGGCGGGGTGGCCGACCAAGCAACTGGGGACCGTGCACGTCCCGGCGACCGGTTCCGGATCGCCAGCACCACCAAGACGTTCGTCGCCACGGTGGTGCTGCAACTCGTCGCCGAGGGACGCCTTTCGCTGGACGACACCGTGGAGCATTGGCTGCCCAAAGTGGTCTCCGGCAACGGCAACGACGGCAGCAAGATCACCGTCAGGCAGCTGCTCCAGCACACCAGCGGACTGTTCGACTACACGGCGGACTTCCCCGAGTTCGCCAGCAAGGCCGGATACCAAGCCAACCGCTACGCCACCTGGACCGCCGAGCAGCTGGCCGCCATCGGCATGCGGCACGCCCCGAATTTCCCACCCGGCACCGGCTGGAGCTACTCCAACACCAACTACGTCCTCGCCGGAATGATCATCAAGAAGATCACCGGGCACGACTGGACCCAGGAGGTCACCGCGCGAATCGTCCGCCCGCTGGGCCTGTACGACACCCTCGCCCCAACGACGGACCCGCGGATCCCCGGCCGCCATCTGCACGGCTACTCAGCCTTCGACGAGGCGGGTCCGGAGATCGACGTCACCGCGCTCAACCCTTCCGCCGGGGGTGCCGCGGGCGCCATGATCAGTACGACGGCCGATCTGAGCCGCTTCTACCAGGCGCTCCTGGGCGGCAAGCTGCTGCGCCCCGCGCAGCTGGCGGCGATGAAGACGACGGTACGGGCCTCGGAGCTGGATCCCGGGTGGGCCGGCGCACGCTACGGCCTTGGCCTGATGGAGGTCCCGCTGTCCTGCGGCGGTGTCTACTACGGTCATGGCGGCGACATTCCCGGCTACACGACCCGCAACGGATTCAGCGCTGACGGCCGCCGTGGCGTGGTCCTGAACGCGTCCGGCGACGGCTCCTCGGACTCGTCCAGCCAGCAGACAGAGAACGACCTGATCGACGACGAGCTGTGTAGGTGAGGATCAGCTGACGTACGAGAACCAACCGTGTGAGAACTGCTGATCAGGCTGTGACGGCACCCGCTTCGGAGCCGTCACAGCCATTCTCGCTCGTCACGAGTCCGGCGCGCCGTCGGCGCCGTGATCCGAGGCAGGGCCCGGCATACTGCCGGGCCCTGCCTTTCGTCGTCCCTTTGCCATGTGCTGGGGGTACCAGTCACGCTGCCGGTGGCCGGCCGCCCGGCAAGCCGTACCAGCCCGCCGTCGCACAGGCCGGCGACCTGCCGCACTACGCGATCATGTGTGACCAGTGGGAGCGCCGCAGCCAGGGCGAGGGCTCCAAGGGGCAGCGGTACTGCGACTGGGCTGGTTCGACGTGGTCCTGCCCGGCCAGGAGCCCGCCGACGGCTTGCCCATCATCCGCTCATCCGCCGCTCCACCAGGAAGAAGCAACTCGCGGGCGGGCGTGTGGACTTCGAGTACGCCTACTTCCTCGTGCACCACCGCCGCGACGCCGCCTTGCCGGAGGCCGTGTGCCGGGCCAGAGTGTGCTGGAAGATCGAAGAGAACAACGAGCAGGCGAAACAGATCACCGGGCTGGGCCAGTACCAGGTCCGCCGCTGGAGCTCCTGGAACCGTCACGGCACCTGCGCGATGCTCGCCCTGGCCTTCCTGACCGTCCAACGCGCCCAGCACCCCGAACAGCAAGCCGCACCGGAGAACGACGCGGTCTCCGATCACGAAGTTGATCAGGACGATGAGCAGGGAAAGTCCGGACAGACCAGGGAGACCAGCGCCTACCGCTGATCCGCCTGACCGTCCCGGCACTCGCCGGCGTGCTCGCCGCCACCGCCCCCGCCGGCCACCACGAGCTCGCTTACCACCTGCAGCAGCACCACTGGCGAGCCCTCCATCAAACCCGGGCAACCGCCAGCCACTACAAATGGCGTTCAGCTACGGGGCATTCAGCGGCCGATGTCGTCCAGCTCGGTCAAGTCCTCATGCGAGAGGGAGAGTCCCGCGCCGGCGATGTTCTCGCGCAGGTGCGCTGTCGATGACGTGCCGGGGATGAGCAGGATGTTCGGTGATCGCTGCAGCAGCCAGGCCAGTGCGACGGACATCGGTGTCGCCTTCAATCGAGCGGCGACCGCCGAGAGCGCCGAGGACTGGAGCGGGGTAAAGCCCCCGAGGGGGAAGAAGGGCACGTACGCGACGCCTTCGGTGGCGAGCCGGTCGATGAGCTTGTCGTCGTGGCGGTGGGCGAGGTTGTACATGTTCTGCACGCACACGATCGGCGCGATGCTCTGTGCCTCGGTGACCTGCTCCTCGGTGGCGTTGCTGACCCCGAGGTGGCGGATCAGGCCCTGCTGCTGGAGTTCCACGAGCGTCTCGAACGCCTCGGCGAGCGAGCCGGGCTGGGGACCTTCGGCGTTGCCGAGTCGGAGGTTGACCAGGTCGAGTACGTCGAGCCGGAGGGACTTGAGGTTGTCGTGGACCTGGCGGCGCAGATCTTCGGGTCGCCGGGCCGTGGGCCAGCCACCCTGTTCGTCGCGGGTCGCGCCCACCTTGGTCACGATGTGCAGCGACTCGGGATAGGGGTGCAGTGCCTCGCGGATCAACTCGTTGGTGACGCGCGGCCCGTAGGCGTCGCTGGTGTCGATGTGGGTGATACCGAGGTCGACCGCCGCTTCGCGCAGAACGGCCAGGGCGCCCTCGCGATCGGCGGGCGGCCCCATGACCCACGGGCCGGCCAGTTGCATGGCGCCGTAGCCGAACCGGGTGACGGTCAGGTCACCCAGAGTCCAGGTGCCGCCGGGCAGAGAGAGGGAGGGTGTGCTCATGCTGTTGTCTTTCGTCGTGCACGTGGGGGGTGCCCCTATGCGGTTCGTCAAGGAAATCGGGCTGCATCAGAGACGTGAGCCCAGGCAGCATGGCGGTGCGTCTGATCTGCCGTGGGACGACGTCCAGTACTTCTTCGACCTGGATGAGATGGGAACGCTGCCGGATCCGGAGGGCGATCACGGGTATCCGGTTCTCGGGTTCGATGTTGAAGCCGAGCGGGTCGTTCTCCTGGCTGAACGGCCGGTCAGCTGACCGCTATGCCGACTGTGGTTCGTAGAAGGTGCCGTCGGGGAGCATCGCGAAGAGCACGTCGGCCCGGCGGCGGGTGAGGCAGAGCAGGGCGTGAATGTGGTGCTTTCCCTGGGCGATCTTCTTGTTGTAGTAGGCCCTTGATGCCGGGTCGGCCAGGGAGGCGAACGCGGAGAGGAAGAAGGCCCGCTTCAGCTTTTTGTTGCCGCGGCGGGAGGGCTGTTCACCGCAGCGAAGAGTTTGCGCTGGTCGAGGATGGAAAGCGGCGGCTTCAGGACACGACTGCACCCTGGATTGTGAAGGGCTCGATAACTACGCCTACGAGCGGTTTTCTTCCGATTCGATCACTTGCAGGCACCTCGCGAGGGCGGCCACCATGTATCGGCGCCAGAGTGGAGCGAATGGACCGGCGAGAATCCAGCGACGACCCGGAAGAGGCTTGAATTCGTAGGTCCACCGAATGAGGGTGCCATCGCCGTCGGGATTGAAGTTCCATTCACCTCGAACGCCTGCCGCGAGTCGGGAGAGGATGTTCGTGAATCCCGTCAGCTGATACGCAAAACTAGAGCCTTCCGTGTACTCGATCAACTGTTCGTCGGCCTGTGACCCGTCGTCGAACTGCGGGTTCCTGGTGGGACCGACGTGATCCCATGCTTCGGTCTGGTTTGCCACACCTTTGACACCGGGAAAGGGTGCCACCCGGTGGAAAACGCTCGACAGGTCGATGGGAACGATCAATCGGAACGCGTTGGCGGGCGCCACCGAGGTTCGCTGCTGGACTGTGATCGGAACAGTGTTGTCGGTTGGGCCGATAAGGAGGGGTATCGCCTGGACCACTGCGGCTCCCTGAGGCTCGGTCGTTCTCTTCCCCGCGATCGGCTTCTTGTCGGACATCGATGTTCTCCTGTCTTGGTGATGTGAAGCACCTGTGTGCCGGCGCCGAGGCGCTTCAGGGGCGACTCGAGGTAGGGACAGCCCGGCATTCCGGCGGGCCCTTTCCTCGCTGAACCAGGGACCGTTCGATGAACGGTTCAAGTTCCGTATTGCGTGCCTTGTCGCCGCCACCTGAAACGGAGGCGTCTCCTTGGGTTGGTAAGTGACAGCAAGCCGCTGGTCACCGCTCAGATCGACTTGAGCACCCGGACCCGATCGGCGATGGCGCGTCGCGCGACGTCGGTGTCGAAGGCGATGGAGTCGAACTCGTGCGGGGCGCCGGGGTGGAGGTGGAACTCCACCGGCACGCCGGCGCGGCTGAGTTTGGTCGCGTAGGCGGTGTCCTCGTCGCGGAACACGTCGAGTTGGCCGACCTCGATGTAGGCCGGCGGCAGGCCGGTCGCATCCTCGAGACGGGCGGGAGCTGCCGTGGGCGGGACATCGGGGCCGCCGGCGGCCTCGCCGAGCAGGGCCGGCCATGCGGTGAGGCTGTCGTCGTAGGACCACAGAGCGTAGGGCTCGATGTGGGGGTCGGGGGTGGTGGTGCGGTCGTCGAGCATCGGCATGAGCAGGATCTGCCGGGCGATCCGCGGGCCGCCGCGTTCACGGGCGAGGATGGTCAGGGCGGCTGCCATGCCGCCTCCGGCGCTGTCGCCCATCACACCGATGCGGTTGGCGTCGACGCCCAGCTCGGCGGCGTGTTCGTGCAGCCAGCGCAGTGCGGCGTAGGCGTCTTCGAGCGGTGTCGGGAAGGGGTGCTCGGGGGCGCGGCGGTACTCGACCGACAGCATCGGCACGCCGCTGGCGGACACGTAGCGGGAGACCGGTCCGTCGAACAGGTCGATGTGGCCCAAGATGTATCCGCCGCCGTGGAAGAACAGCACGGCCGGGCCGGGCTCGGCGCCGTCCTTGACGTACCAGCGCATTTTGATCTGTGTGCCGTCGTCCGCGGTCGCGTAGTGCTCGTGGGTCGTCACGTCGGCCGGGATCGGCTGCGCGGCTCCCGCGGCGCCGATGATCGGTTCCCACATGGCGCGGCGGCCCGCGATGTCGCCCACAGCCGGCGGCTTGGCCTCGGCCATCGCGCCGGCCATCGGGGCCAGCGCCTCGGCGATCTCGGGATCCAGGGACAGTGTCATGGTCGTTTCCTTTCGAGGCTGGTCGGTCGGTGTCAGGCGGCGGGCGCAACGATGACGACCTTGCCGTGCAGCTCGCCCGTGGCGGCCTGGGCGTGGACCGCCGGCAGCTCCGCCAGCGGCACCCGCTCGGCGACGTCGACGCGCAGCTCGCCGGAGTCGATCAGTGCCACCAGCCGCGCCAGCTGGTCGGCGTCGCTGCGGACGAACAGGTCGATGCCCCGCACGCCGCGCTCCTCGTCGCTGGGTGCGGGCATCCACACCGTGGTGTTCACCAGCACTCCACCGGGACGGATCAGGGCGGGCAGCGCGGCCAGCTGCGACGGGTCGATCGGCGCGAGGTTGAGCACGACGTCGACCGGCCCGGTCACGGCCTCGGTCACCTCGGTGGTGGTGTGGTCGATGATCTCGTCGGCGCCCGCCGTCTTGACCTGCTGGCTGCTGCGCCCGCTGGCCGTGGCTATCACGTATGCGCCGGCGTTCTTGGCCAGCTGCACGGCGTAGCCGCCGACCGCTCCGCCCGCGCCGTTGACCAGCACGCGCTGACCCGCCGTCAGCTTGGCGTGATCGAACAGCGCCTGGTACGCGGTCAGGCCCACCACCGGCAGCGCTGCGGCGTCGGCCGGCGGGACGCTCTTCGGCGCCGCCGCGAGGATCTCGGCCGGGGCGATGACGTACTGCGCTGCGGCGCCGGGCTTGCCCATCGGCAGGAAGCCGACAACCCGGTCGCCGACCGTGACGCCGTCGACGCCCTCGCCCAGCGCGTCGATGGTGCCGGCGACGTCGAGGCCGGGAGTGTGCGGCAGCACCACCGGGATGGGGCCTTGCATGAAACCGCCGCGGATGTTGCCGTCGACGCCGTTGAACGACGTCGCGGCGACCCGGATCCGGACCTCACCGGCCCCGGGGACGGGCTGCTCCACGTCCTCATAGCGCAGGACGCTCGGGTCGCCGTACTCGTGGAAACGCACTGCCTTCATGGGAAATCCTTTCGAAGCACTCTTGGGTCATGCCATGCCTGAGCGCCTACGGCGGGCAGGAGTTGGAGCTTTTCGTAGCTGGGTGTGCCGGGTGTGGCGGAGAAGACGAGGAGTTCCTGGGCCTGGTCGGGATCGATCAGGCGCTGGCAGTACAGCTCCAGTTCGCCCAGTTCGGGATGGCGGTAGCGCTTGAGGTCGTTGTGGTGGGTGACGTCCACCTCGTGCAATCGCCAGATCTCGGCGAACTCGGGGCTGACCTCCAGCAGTGCGGCGACGATCTCGCCGGCCCGGCCCGTGGGCTCCGCCGTGTACTCCGTTCGGATCTCCACGGTGAAGACCCTGCCTCGTAAGTCGTGGTCCTCGACGGGGTAGAGGTCGCGTTGCGCCGGGTCGGTGAACCAGCGGTAGACCAGGTAGCGGGACATTCCGCTGAAGCGGGTGTAGTCGCCCAGCAGGGCGACCGCGGGACGGGTCTGCAGCAGCGCCTCACCGAAGCGGGACATCACCAACGCCGGTGTGTCCGCGAGCCGTTCGACGATGCGCATCATGGTGGGGCCGACGTGGTCTTCGCGCAGCTGCCGTCGCGGCGCGGAGTGCCCGGCGAGGTCGAAGAGGTGGTCGCGCTCGCTCAGGCTGAGGTGCAGTCCCCGGGCGAGCCCGGCGAGCACCTGCTCGGACGGCATCGGACCGCGCTGCTGCTCGATCCGGCTGTAGTAGTCGACCGACATGCCGGCCAGCGCGGCGACCTCCTCGCGCCGCAGCCCACCGGTACGACGCCGCGACCCGCGGGGAAGCCCCACGTCCTCCGGCTGCAGCACCTCCCGGCGTGCCCGGAGAAAGTCGGCCAGCAGCGCCCGATCCATGTCAGCCTCCCTTGTTCGACTGAGCAAGCGTGGCGTGGATCAGAACCCGGATGAAGGCCTCACTTATCCAGGGACAAGTTGTCCGTGGCAAACCATGCGATGCAGGAGAGATGACCCGCCTGTTCGTCACGGCGCACCAGATGTTCATTCCACGTCATCGGCAAGTGGCGGACGTCTTGCCGGTGCAGTCGGCTTTGGACCGGTGCGGTACACCCGAGGACGTGGAGGTCGTCGGACTCGGCGTCGGTGAGCTGCAGTGTGCTCGCGGTCCCGGCGCGAACGTCGCTTACCGTAACGGCCGGGGTGCTCTGTCACTACTAAGAGGCCCCGCTGTCATGCGTCGGTCCTCGCGCGATCACCCGATCAGGAACCCTGTTCGACCAAGCCATCCCCGTGATCGATAAGCGGATGGCGTCTCAGCCCTTGAGGGCTTCCTGGAGGATGTGACTGTCGGCGACCTGCCGCATGCTGACGGCCTTGCCGTCACGGACGGTCCAGAGGTGGATGAACCGGACGTCTGCCTTGTCCCCGCTCTTGGTCTCGGCGTGGTAGTGCCCGAACACGAAGACGTGGCCTTCGTCGTCCGCGTAGAACTCCTCGGGCCCCGGCCCGAAGGACGCGATGTTCGGCATCGGCGTGCCGAAGAAGTCCTTCGCCACGCTGTCCCAGCCGTGGTAGACGCCGCTGTTCGGAAAGCCCGGGGTGATGTCCCAGACAAAGTCCGGGGCCATGACCTCCTTGATGACCTCGGGCGCCATTCGGGATTCGTAGACCCGGCGGATGAGGGCGAGGTCGGGGGAGTCGGACATGGTGCGCTCCTTGCGGGGATAGGGGAATCGGATACGGAAAAGCAGGCCTTGTGATCAGGCGGGGCCAGTCGGTAACGGCGGCCCCGGACCCGCCGGGGATCGGGTATCCGCCCCAGCACTTCGGCCAGGGCGGTGAACTGCTGCGACTCCGGACCGGGCCAGCGGAGTCGATGTCCTCGTGGTGGCGCTGCAGGACACCGATCAGGGAAGATGACACGCGAACGCATCCCCTGTTCGTGATCAAAGGATTCGACAACCTTGATCATCAGGGGTCGCGCCCCTCGTTGCCGAACCGGGCGAACCACACGCAGCGGCGCATACGCAGCAATCTACTCATCTCGCCAGCTGAGAACGCATCAGCCCTGGGGGTCAGAGCAGGAGCTCGGGGGTGATGGGCAACTGGCGGATGCGCCGGCCCGTGGCGTTGAAGACGGCGCTGGAGATGGCCGGCGTGACACCGACGCAGACGATCTCGGCCAGTCCCTTCACACCGATCGGGTCGGCTATGCGGTCCTCGCCACCCGCCAGGTAGATCGCCCTGATATCGGGTATGTCGGCATGCGTCGGAACGAGGTAGTCGGCGAAGTTGGCGTTGACGATTCGGCCGTCGCGATGGTCGGTGATCGTGTGTTCGAGCAGGGCCGCGCCCAATCCGCCGATCATTGCGCCGAGTGCCTGGCTGTCGGCGAGCGCGGGACTGATGATACGGCCGGCGTCGTAGACGCCCAGCATGCGCCGGACCCGCACCAGGCCGAGCCGGGAGTGCACGGCGACCTCCGCGAACGTCGCCGCGTAGGCGTACAGGGAGTACCTTGCGGGTCCGTCCGGCGGAGCCCATGAGCCGAGTACTTCGAGGTAGGTGGAGTTGTTGCGGGCCAGCAGGCGCTGGTACGTCTCCCCCCGCCCCGGGGCGTCCTTGACGTACAGCCGGCCGCCGCGCACCTGGACATTGGCGGGGTCGGCCCCGTGCAGCGGAGAGCCCTCGTCTCTGACGGCGAGGGCGATGGCCTTTTTTCGCAGCTTGTCGCAACCGTCCTGCACGGCGGATCCGACGCTCGCCATGGTCTGCGATCCGAAGTGTCCCGGGGCCGGAGGCAGGGCCGAGTCGCCGAGCCGAAAGATCACCCGGCGCATGGTCAGGCCCAGGGCGTCAGCGGCGACCTGTGTCATGGAGGTGGCGGTGCCGGGCCCCATGTCGCTGGTCGCGGACTGGACCAGGGCGGTGCCGTCGGCATTCAGCCGCACGGAAGCCTGGGCCGCGGCTGGGTGTCATATACACCGGCGGCCATGCCCATGCCGAGGTGCCAGTCGCCGTCGCGCTTGGAGCCAGGTTTCAAGCTCCGCCGTTTCCAGTCGAATGCGCGGGCGCCGGTGGTGTAGCACTCGCGCAGGCGGCGGGTGGAGAACTGAAGACCGTTGGACTGGTCGTCCACGGGTTCATTGCGCAGACGCAGTTCGATCGGGTCCATGCCCAGCTCATGGGCGAGTTCGTCCATCGCCGACTCCAGGGGGTAGGCACCGCTGGAGTATCCCGGGCCGCGCATCCACGTCGGTGTGTTGACGTCCAGGGGGACGGACCGGTGGATCTGCTTGACGTTCGGCGTGCTGTAGAGCATCCGCCCCGGGACGAGAGTGTCCTCCAGGTGCGTTTCATAGCTGGATGTCTCGGAGTCGACGTCGTGCACCGCGGCGGTCAGACGGCCCCGCCGGTCGCTGCCGATGCGAAGCCCATATGAGTACGCGGGCCGGTAGCCGATCCCGAAATACAACTGCCTGCGTGTGAGTACGAGTTTGACGGGACGGTTCACCTGGCGGGCGGCCATGACCGCGATGACGGAGTGCACCCAGGTACGGAAGGCGTTGCCGAAGGCACCGCCGAGCACGGGCGAGATGACGTGAATGTTCTCCGGCGGTATCCCGAATTCGCCTGCCATGTTGAACGTGGCGAGCTGGACCGCCTGGGTCTTCTCCCAGAGGGTGAGCCTGTCCCCGTCCCAGCGGGCGACGATGCCGGCTGGTTCCATCGCGTTGTGGTGCTGGCGGGCCATCCGGTACGCCAGGTCGAGCTGGACGTCGGCGGATTCCAGTGCCTGGTCCGCGTCGCCCCGCGCATAGGTCTCGGGGTCGTCGGCGGGAGGCGCCGCGCTCATATCGGTCGAGGGGCGCTCGGCGTGGTAGGTGACCTGCATCAGGCTCGCGGCGTGCTGGGCGACCTCGAGCGTCGTGGCCACCACGACCGCGACGGGCTGTCCGAAGAAGCGCACTTGGTCGTCCTGGAAGGCCCTCAGCGGCTCGCCTGGTGGGTAGCCGTTACTTTCGACGGGCGGAAGCCTGGGCGCGTTGAGGTGGCTGATGACGGTAAGGACACCGGGCTGGGCGAGGGCGGGACCTGCGTCGACGGCGGTGATGCGGCCGCGGCCGACGCTGCTGTCGACGATGACTGCGTGAACGACGCCGTCGGGATTGTTGTCCCCGGCGTATTTCGCTTTCCCGGTGACCCGCAGCCGTGCGTCCACCCGGGCCACGGACGCGCCGACGGCGGCTTGTGGCTGGCTCATGAGGTGCCTCCGACAGTGCTCAGTTGCTGCTCGACGGTACGTTTGAGCAGCTCGACCTTGAAGCCGTTGTGCCTGAGGGGGTGCGTGCCTTCGGCCGCATGGCCGGCGGCCTTGTGCCACAGCCGGGCGGAGGGACGCTCGCCGATGAGGGCTTGTTCGACAGCCGGCAGCTTCCAGGGCACCGTGCCCACACCGCCGGCGGCGACCTTCGCATCGAGGATCGTTCCGCCGCGGATGTGGAGGGCCACCGCGGCCGAGGTCAGCGCGAACTCGTAGGACTGGCGGTCGCGGACCTTCAGATACCCGGACTTCAGCGGGCGGGGCAGGGCAGGAATCTCCACCGACGTGATCAACTCACCTGGCTGAAGCGCCTGCTCACGGTCAGGCGTGCTGCCGGGCTGAAGCAGGAAGTCCGTGATGGGGATCGTGCGCCTGCCCTTGTCCGGAGCCATCAGGTGGACGCTCGCCTCCAACGCGGCGAGCGCGACAGCCAGATCGGACGGATGTGTGGCCACGCATTGGTCGGAGGTGCCGAGGATCGCATGGCTGCGGTTGAAGCCGTTCAGTGCGGCACAGCCGGAACCCGGCTCGCGTTTATTGCAGTCGGCGGTCACGTCCCGGAAGTACGTGCAGCGGGTGCGCTGCATCACGTTCCCGCCGATGGTGGCCATGTTGCGCAGCTGCGCGGAGGCGCTCAGCTCCAGCGCCTGGGAGATGACCGGGTAGCTGTCACGTACGGCGGGGTGAGCTGCGGCTTCCGCCATGCGGACCAAGGCGCCGATGCGTAAGCCGCCGTCCTCGGTACGGTCCACATCGTGCAGCGGCAGAGCGGTGATGTCGACCAGGACATCAGGGCGCTCCACGGTTTCGCGCATCAAGTCGACGAGGGTGGTGCCGCCGGCTATGTACCGGCCGCCGCGCCCACCGGCCTTAAGGGCTTCCGTGGTGTCGGATGCCTTGGTGATGGTGAAGGGGTGCATCGTCCACCTCAGTTCTGGCCCGCGGCCTGCTCGACCGCGCGAACGATCTTGATGTAACAGCCACAGCGGCAGAGGTTCCCGCTCATCCACTCCCGGATCTCGTCGGACGTTCCGGTGTGGCCTTCCTTGATACAGCCGACACCGGACACGATCTGGCCCGAGGTGCAGAAGCCGCACTGATAGGCGTCCTGATCTATGAACGCTTGCTGCAACGGATGCAGTTGGTCGCCGTCAGCCAGGCCCTCGATGGTGGTGACCTCGACGCCGTCCAGCCGGACGGCCAGGGTCAGACATGAGTTGACGCGGTGGCCATCGACCAGGACGGTGCAGGCGCCGCAGGCTCCGGCATTGCAGCCTTTCTTTGCACCGGTCAGGTCGAGGTGTTCGCGCAGCAGGTCGAGCAGAGAGGTGCGGTTGTCGACGGTGACAGTGTGTCGGACGCTGTTGATCGACAGGTGAACGGTGCCGCCAGGAGGCCCTTCGGCGGCCACCGCCTCCCGGCCGCCGAAGGCAGCAGGCGCCGTGACCAGTCCGCCGGCGACAACGGCCCCTGAGACGGCCGTGGCCGTAGAGATGAACGTGCGCCGAGACGGTGCCGAAGCGGCCTCGGCAGTGAAAGATCTATCAGGCTCAGGATTTTCGACGGACACGCTCACTCTCCTTCGCGTCAGGGTCAGAGCTGCGGGTCTTTTTCGGTGTGAGTTCGGGGGGCGGCGTGCCTGTTCCTCAGTTCGAGGGCTGCAGGATGGTCATGGCTGGTCCATCGGGGCCGGTGGGCGGCGATGCCATCGACCTGCTTCCCACCCTGCCTTGCACCGCTGCCCGGTCTTTGCGTCTGGCAGTGTTCACTCGTGCTCAGCACTGCTCACGCCGATAGCGCCGGCGTTCTCGGCTGACTGGACACGCGCGGCGGGTGGATGGCTGTTTCCACATACGCCCTCCTGTGCTCGACTGATCAAGCATCGCGTGATCCAGAATCCGGATGAAGGCCGTACTTATCCACGGACAAGTTGTCCGTGGCAACCGTGCGATGCAGGAGACATGACCTGCGCGCGGCCGCACGACGATTTCGGCGAAGAGCGGTGGCCGGTGAGAAGCAAGACGCTGCTCTGGGGAGGAAAGGACTGGGACGGGTACAGCCGGTGCCGTTGTGTCAGGGGTGCTGCCCGGCCCGAGCGCAGGGAGTGATCAGGTCTTACGTGCGAGGGCTTCGCGGACTGCGGGTACGACTTCGGCGGCGAACGCGCGGATCTGCTGGCCGTGGTCTCGTTCGGGCCAGATGACGAAACCGTTCATGCCGACGGTGCGCACGAGCGTGACAAGGTGCTCGGTCCACTGGGCGGCGGGCCCCTGGAACGGGCCGGCCGACTCCGGTTGGATGACACCGGCGATGTTGTAGACCCGGCGGATCGTGTCCGGATCGCGGCCCGCCGCCAGAGCTGCGTCGTCGATGCGGCGGACAGCCGTGGGCAGTGCGTCGAGTCCGAGGTAGGCGTGCGAGGGAAGCCAGCCGTCCGCTTTTGCACCGGTCAGGGCCAGCATGCGGGGCCCGTACGAGCCCAGCCACAGCCCCAGACCGGGGCTCGGCGCCGGGCCGGGGTGGACGCCGGCGAGCGAGTAGTGCGCGCCGTGCGTCCGCACACTGCGCTCGCCACTCCACATGGCCCGGATGACGGTGATCGCCTCTTCGAGTGCGTCGACGGCCTCTCTCGGCGTGCGACGGGAGCCGCCCATGGCCTCGATGGCTTCCCAGAAGGCGCCGGCGCCCAGGCCGAGCTGGACCCGGGAGCCGGTCAGTCTGTCCAAGGTCGCCGCAGCCTTGGCCAGCACCGCCGGCGGACGCAACGGCAGGGAGCTGACCGTCGGGACGAGCGTGACGTGTCGCGTCCGCGCGGCCAGGAAGGTGAGCAATGTCCAGGTGTCGTCGAACGCCGCTTGGTACGGGTGGTCCTGGATGGTGAGAAGGTCGAGGCCGAGGCCGTCGATGAGTAGTGCCTGCTCACTGGAGCGGCCGACGGGGAGGGCGTTCGGATCTACGTTCGCGCCGAACAGGACAGGAAGGGGCATGAAAGTCTCCTTAAGCGACCGGCACTTGCTCGACTTCGGCCGCGGTGGTCGGGAGCGGGAAAGGAAACGGGCTCGCCGTCGGCTCGGAGGCAGTGCCTTCGAGACCGGGCGGCAGCCAGGGGTGGCGGCTGTTCCGGCACGGGCACTCGGGTCCGTGAGCGGTTCAGCGCGGCGGGCCGAGGATGACGCCGCCGTAGAGTTCGGATGCTTCCGCCAGGAGGGATGTGGGGATCTCGAAGCCGTCTCCGCGGAGTCGACCTCGACGAAGACCGCAGGCGGACAGACCAGCGGTCACTGATCATCGACGGGGTACGGGGCGATCGTCGATGAAAGAGAGCAGTAGGGAGTTGACGAGGTCAGGGCGCGTGGCGAAGGCGAAGTGGTCGGCGCCGGGGAGCTCGGCCAGACGCGCATGTGGGATGGTCCGGCGGAGGTAGAGGGAGACGCTCGTAGGTACCTCCTGGCCGATCGTGCTGCTCATCACCAGGGTGGGGACCGTGATGGCGGGCAGCAGGTGACGGTCGTCGTCGAGTGAGATGTTGTCGAAGAAGCCGAGCAGGGTCGCAACGCCCGCGTTGTAGCTCATGTCGCGGAACCACGAGCCGAGCTCCGCGGCACGGTCAGGGCTGATATCGGCGAAGACCAGGCCCGGGTCGAGGACTGCGTCGGTGATTCCCGCGATTCCGTTGTCACGGGCGGCATCGGTGAAGTGGGCGATGCCGATGTCGTCGAAGCCGTACGGCCAGTCGTCGCCGCGACGGAACTTGGGTGAGCCGTTGAGGACGGCCAGCTTGCCCAGCAGCTGGGGGTGTTGAGCGGCGAATCTCAGGGCGACGTGCCCTGCGGAGGCGAAACCGATCACTGTGGGGCTCTGCAGGCCGAGGTGGGTGATGAGGGCGGCGAGGTCGGCGGTGTACAACGCGGTGACGCTGTCCACGGCGGGAGGCAGTTTGTCGGAAGCCCCGTAGCCGCGTAGATCGAGGAAGACGTTGTGGGCGCGAGGGTCGAAGAACTCCTGTTGGGCGGCCCAGGAGCGGGAGTCCAGGGGCAGGCCGTGCACCCATACGACGGGGTGGTGGCCGGTGCCCGTCTCGTAGTAGGCGATCCTGCCGCCGTCCACGTCGAGATAGTGGGCTTGGTCGAAGGTCAACGGGGGCATGTGCTGTGCTCCTGGTTTCGGGCGGAAGGTACCGCGGCACGGGACCTTCCGCTTGCGGTGATCACAGGCCGGTCGGGTAGGTGACGTTGTCCAGGCCCGGTACGGTCACCTTGGCCGGATCGTTGTCGGCGGCGACGAGCTGGCTGACGGCGAAGTCGGTGACCGAGCCGGACAGCAGCTGCCTCGGGTCCTCCAGCACCATGCGCAGGCGGGTCGTCATGGCGCGCCAGTCGTCCGCGCCGTGAATGACGGGCATCTCGCTTATCTCGTTGACGGACGGGTCGGAGATGTCTGGGAGGGTGAGGTGTCCCGGGGTGTAGCGGGGCAGTCCAGGGAACATCAGATCGCCGAGTTCCACGGTGGCGCGGGTGTTGGACCAGATCTGGCGCAGCGGCTCTTCCAGCGCTGCCACCTCGGACAGGTCACCGTTGCGCGGCGTGGTGAAGGTGGGCGCGTGGGGTGCCATGTAGAGGCGTTCGAGAGGCAGTTGGTAGCCGGAGGCACCCAGGAGCATGGTGGCGACGCTGGAGGTGTTCCAGGTGACACCGGCGGTGGGACGCCCCTGCTTGCCGGCGATGACCGCCATGGCCTGGCTCCAGTCGATCTCCTGCTCACGGAACCAGCTGATGATCCGGTGTGAGATGTCCAACCCGGTGAGGAAGAACGTGGCGATCATCATGTGAATGATGGTTCCGTGCCCTTCGGCACTGCCCTTTTCCAGGTACTCGCCGCGCAGGGTGGCGGCATCGAGACGGCTCTCGTCATCGAGAGCCGCGCTGAGGAAGCGGTCGGTGACGGCGAAGGTGTAGTCGGCCATGTCGGTGATGGCCTGCTCACGGCCGCGGTAGGTCTTGACCGCAATGGTGTCGCGCCACAACTCGGCGCTGTTCGCCTCCCGGCTGCGCCGCACCTGGGCCAGAAGCCGCTCCGCGTCCGCGCGCCAGCCGAGGGCGCCGTACTTCTTCCGCAGCTGCACCAGGGTGGCGAGGGCGGGGCCGAGGTGGGAGATCCCGGCGAGTTCCTTGAAGCCCTTGGTGGAGAAGCGGAAGCCCTCGACCGTGGGGGGCTTGCCGCCGCCGAGGTAGAGCGCGAAGTCGGTGCCGGTGGCGACGATCAGTGGCGCGTCGGCCGTGTCGGAGGCGGCGGTACGGGTGAGGTGGGAGCCGATGCTGGTGGGACCGGCCGTGTAGGTGGTGAACAGGTCGACGAGCTCAGGGCTTTCGTTGGCGGTCATGGACGTTCCTTGTCGCTGAGCGGAGGAGCGGGCACAGGAATCGGAGAACTCAGAGGGTGAAGCGGTAGAGGACCGTGCGGGCGGCGAAGCGCACGTCGGCAGTGAGGCTGTGGGAGACGGCGATGAGCAGACCCTCTTCGTCGTCGTGCAGGGTGGCGACGTCGGTGGCACCCGTCGTGGGGAAGGTCTCCGTCTGCACCAGCTGCCCGTCTCGCCACTGGTAGATCTCGGAGTCGAGGTCGGTGGTCGGTTCTGCCGGTGTGCCCAGCACGAAGTTCACGCGGACGATGTACACGGTCCCGTCCGGACCTGGCACGACGGCGAACTCACGTGCTCCCGGTCCCTGCAGCGTCTGATGGACGACGAAACGGGTGCCGTCCCAGCGCAGCAGCTGCGAGTCGCTCTGCAGCCGGGCGACCAGCAGGAAGAATTCGCCGTCCGCGGTGAAGTGTGCGAACGCGCGGCCGTGCCGGTCGGCCAGCTCCTGGTGGGGCCGGAACTCCTCACCGTCGAAGCGGTAGAGCACCGACGGGCCCACATGCTCGGCGTGCGCCAGGAAATGGTGACCGTCGACGGTGAAGGCGTGCCAGTTGTAGGCCCACCGTGAGTCGATGTCCTGGAAGTGGGCGAAGCGTTCACCGTCCCAGAGGAAGATCTGCGAAGGCCGGTTGTCGGCCTCCTGTCCCGGAAGGATGACCCCTTGGGCGAGGGCCAGGAAATGCCGGTCCTCGATCGTGAAGTGGCTCCACTGCTTGGCGGCGAAACTGTCGAAGGACTGGAACTCGGCGAAGGAGGTGCCGTCCCATTCGAGGACATGGGACGAGGTGGCATACCGGTACGGGCCGTTGCCCGTACGGATGCTGGCCACGGCCAGGAAGGCACGGTCGCCGATACGGAAGAACTCCGCGTCCTCGCCGCCAGGCGCCGGTACGCGCTGGAACGGCTCGTATCCTCGCTCCCCTCGCTTGAGCAACAACAGATCCGTGTCGCTGTCTCCTCCGTTCATGTCCGCCGGGGTGTCCGGCATGTCATAGGCGAGCTGCGGTATGGCGAGCAGATGCATGCCGTCCAGGTCGAAGGGCTCAACGCCTCGTGCACCGGAGGTGGGGACGGACTGGATTTCGGTCAGGTGTGTGCTGGACATCGGGTGGTCATCTCCTCGGTTTCAGTGCGGGAACGGCACCGACGGCAGGGCAAAGTTGTTGTCGAAGACGTGGTCGGGGTCGTACTGCGCCTTGAGTGAGACCAGCCGGTCCAGTACCTGGCCGGGAAAGGCGTCCTGCAGTTGCCTCCGCCCGATACGCGTTTCAAAGCTCAGGTAGAGCCCGTTCACATGCGGCTGGAGCCGTTCCCAGTGCTCGTCGAGTCCGTCGCGCAGTGCGGGCACGCTGGCGGCCATCAGGGAGAAGTTCTGAGTGCGATGCGAGTAGGCCATGGCCGTGGACGGTGTGTCGTTGACCGCTGCGCCGACCGAGCGCAGCTGCACCATGCCAGCCGCCTTCATGAGCGCTGCCATGCTCTCGGCGGCAGGCGGGGTGATGTGGTCCAGGAGTCCGGAGCGCGACACGGTGAGCGGTTGCTGCGCGTGCTGCGGCTCATGTCCGGCGGGCAGCAGCCGATGGTAGGGAGTGACGGTTGCGTGGTTGCGCAGGACCGGCCCGGCCGACAACAGGGGGGCGAGAGCCGCGCGGGCCTGCGTCGCGTCGGTGCCGGCGTACACGGTCATCGCCTGGGCGACAGCTCTCCCGCCGGGACCTGCGACGAGCGTCAGGAAGCTGGTGAGCGAGCGGGGGGCCGCCTCCACTGCTGCCGCCCACCGGGTGAGGAACGCGGCGGTGTCGGCGGCGTCGTAGACGGTCATGGCGACGATCACATCGCGCACCGGCTGAGCCTGGAACTCGAAGGCCGTCGCCACCCCGAAGTTGGTTCCCGCCCCGCGCACGGCCCAGAACAGGTCCGGGCGGTGTTCGGGGTCGGTGCGGATGAGAGACCCATCGGCCAGGACGAGTTCGGCGGCACGCATGTGATCGATGGTCAGACCGTGCAGACGGGACATGAGGCCGATACCGCCGGCGGTGGCCAGTCCGCCGACCCCGACGTCTCCTGTGTCTCCGGAGGACAGCCCCAGGCCGTGGGGTGCGAGTGCTGCGGCGACGTCTCCCCAACGGGCTCCCGCTTCCACGCGTACCAGGCCGGACCGGCTGTCAAGGATTTCCACGGTGTTGAGCCGGGAGAGGTCGATGACCATGCCTTGGTCGTTGGTGGAACGGCCGCTGATGCCGTGGCCGCCGCTACGGGGGGTCACGGGAACCCCGGTGGTGCGGGCATGAGCCAGCGTGTCCGCTATGTCTTGGTGGTCGCGGACGCGGATCACGGCAGCTGGGGATCCGAGGCGGGTGTAGGTGTGCCGTACGGCGTCGTATTCACGGTCGCCGGGCCGGATGGCGACCGTGGCAAGGCTCTCGGGAAATGTGTGCTTGGGCGCAGGCGGTGGGCCGGCGGTGGTCTGCATCGATGCTCCGCGTTGTCCGTGTGGGTGAAGGGGCTTGTGTGCATCCGTTACTCCGGCGGTGTGGTCCGTACACCGTGGGCGCGGGTCACCAGGTACTGGAGCGGGTCTTTGGTGTGTGAGCCGTCGCCGGCGATGAGGCGGCCCGCGTGGCGGCCGAGGTCCTCGGCACTGAACCAACCGGGGCTGTCCGCTCCGATCGCGGCACGCGGGCGGGTGCGGATGGGCCCGATGATCAGCTCGTGGACACGGGGACCGGCGCCGCCCAGTTCCGCCGTGAGGGAGCTCACCAGCGACTTCTTCGCCGCGTTGGTCGCGCCCACGAGTGCAGCGAACGGGTAGGGGATCTCCGCGCTGAACCCGCTCAGATGCACCAGGGCACCGTCCCGGGACAGCAGCGGGGTGAGCGCTCGCAACGCGTGAAAATGACTCGTCAGGTTCGACGCGATCATCGACTGCCACTCGGCGTCGGATGTCTCGAGGATGCCGGTGCGCTCCGGGCTGCCCCAGTCGCCGATAGTGATGACGGCGCCGTCCAGCGCACCGTACGCGGACAGTTGGGCGCGCACCGACTCGCTGTCCGCGTCACCGACATCGACCGTGTGGGTGATCAAGGTGCCCGGACCGGCGTCCTTGGCGTAAGCCACGAGGCCGGCCAGTCGTTCCTCGCTGCGGCCGGTAGCTACGACGGTGGCTCCCTGGCGCAGCAGCGCGAGAGTCATCCCCTCTCCGATGCCGCCGGTCGCGCCCGCCACCACGACGGTCCGTCCGGACAGCGGCACGTTCTCCTGTATGTCGTTCACGGGCGAGATCCCTTTCCTGAAGGCGGGGGGGGCGGGCCCCGCAGGGGGGGGGTGGGGGCGGGCCGGAGCCCGCCCCCAGGGGTTCAGGCGGCCGTGGCGGCGCGCTTGCCCAGTTCGAGGGCGTGAAAGAAGGTCCGGGCACTCATGCCCATGGACGGCACGTTCTCCTGCATCAGCCGCATGCGGTGCGGGGCGTCGTGGAACTTGGGGTCGAGCTGGAACTCGGCGGCCAGGGAGAACCAGGTCACCGGGACGACACCGGCCTGGACCATGCGCTGCACCGCCGCGTTGTGGGCCTCGAGCGAGGGG
Organism: Streptomyces sp. GESEQ-4; assembly: GCF_017948455.1. GTDB lineage: Bacteria > Actinomycetota > Actinomycetes > Streptomycetales > Streptomycetaceae > Streptomyces. The sequence continues at coordinate 11,674 of NZ_JAFFSU010000043.1, read as the reverse complement.
CTGGCGGAGGCGTCGACCGCCACGTGCACGCGGTAGCCCTCGCGCAGGCCGCCCAGCACCGTCTGCAGCACGCACCCGTCCGTGGCGACGCCACCGACCACCAGGTTCTCCCGGCCTTCCTCCCGGACCGCCTGGGCGAACGACTCGTCCAAAAAGGAGTTGAAGTCGACGGCACGCTCGATGACCGGCTGGTCACCGATGGCCTCCAACAGCTCCGGGTACAGCGGGCCGGACGGCTTGCTCGACTGGCCGTTGGTCACGACCAGACCGCTTCCGTACCACTTCGCCGTCTTCGCCAGGCCCACGACGTTGTTGATGTGTTCAGCGAGGTTGTGGGAGCGCAGAAGGTTCGCGAAACCGACTGCGTAGTCGACGAGAACGACGGTGGTGTTGGCGGGGGCGAGGGGCTCAGGAGTCATGACATGACTTCTTTCTGATCAAAGAGGAGGACAGCGACGCGTTGATCGCGCACCAGTCACTCCCTACTCGGGCATGAATTAGTAGCCGGATGTGCACTTTCGGTATGGGACGGACCATCGTCCACAGGGAGCAACACCGCGAGCGGCGTCGAGCCGCCGGCGAAGCGCCGACGGGGCCCAGCAGAACGCGGGGCCGCGATCGTCGCAGCCGCACGGGCCGCCTTCGCCGAGCTGGGGCTGATGGCAGAGGTGGCCGGCGATCCCAAGTCGTTGCCGACGCGCATCGCCCGGTCATACGTCCGACGCATGACCCTCAGCGGCGGCAACGACTCCTTCGTGGCTTTGCTCCGTGCCGTGGCCGCAGAGGAGGAGACCGCCAAACGGCTGTTTGCCGCCATGCAGGAGTTTCGTCCAGCTGCACCATGCGGTGCCCGGAAGTCGACCCGGACGTACACATGGCTGCCTCCTTCCCCGGCGGTGTCGACCGGATCCGGGCCCCGGTCGCGGCTCGGTATGTACCCGATCGGGGCCATGGCCAGCCGGTGCGGCAGCCGGATGTGTCCGGCGCGGATGGGCTGCTACAGGGGATTCAGGTCGGTGGTGAGCATGAGCGATTCCTTCGATGCGGAAGGGATACGGAAGGGTGCGGTCTGGACGCACGACGGGTGCGAGCGGACACGGGCCCGCCGGCTGGTTGCAGGCGGCCGTACGGGGCCGGTCCCGCAGGTGCAAGGGCCGCCTCGTGGGAGAGGGGGTCAGTCGACGGTGAGGACGAGCTTTCCGCGGCTGTGGCCGGCATCGCTGGTCTCCTGGGCCTTGGCCGCGTCGGCGAGCGGGTAGGTCGCGCCGACCGTGGTCACCAGTGCGCCGTCGGCGGCCTGCTGGGCCACTTCGGCCAGCCGGGCGGCCGAGCGCCGCGCCGGGCCCTCGGCGAAGACGACACCGAGTTCGCGGGCCCGGAAGTCGGCGGTGGTGACGATCCGGTCGGTGCCGCCGCGCAGGGTGATGGAGTCCTCCAGCGCGCCCTTGCCCGCGGCGTCGAGCACGGCGTCCACGCCGTTCGGGGCGAGAGCGCGGACCCGCTCGACCAGGTCTTCTCCGTAGACCAGCGCGGTGGCGCCGAGTGAGGTCACGTACTCCTGGTTGGTCGGGCCGGCGGTGCCGATGACGTGTGCGCCGCGGGCGACGGCGAGTTGGACGGCGACGGTGCCGAGTGCGCCGGACGCGCCGTGGATCAGCAGGGTCTCGCCGGCCTTGACGTCGAGCAGGTCCAGGACCCGGTCGGCGCCGTCGCTCGCCACCGGCAGCGCGGCGGCGTGCGTCCAGTCCAGGCCGGCCGGCTTGGGGGCAAGGACGGCCGCGTCGGCCAGTGCGTACTGGGCGTAGGCGCCGGTGTCGGACCAGCCCAGCACCTCGTCGCCCACCTTCAGCCGGTCGACGCCTTCGCCGAGGGCGTCGACGACCCCGGCGATCTCCCCGCCGGGGACGGCGGGCAGCGTGGTGGGGAAGATGGCCTCCATGATCCCGGAGCGGATTTTTCCGTCCACCGGGTTGACGCCGACCGCCCGGACACGGACGCGGACCTGGCCGGGGCCGGGCTTGGGGATCTCGGTCTCCGCCTCGTGCAGGACCTCGGTGCCGCCGAATGTATCGAAAACGATGGCCTTCATAGCTGCTGTCTCCTTCGATGGTTTGACTGGTGACCCTGATTAGGTGGCAGGTCGAAGAGGTAATCCCGCTCACTCAGTCTGAGATGCAGCCCCCGGGCGAGCGCGGCGAGCACCTGCTCGGACGGCATCGGACCCCGCTGCTGCTCGATCCGGCTGTAGTAATCAACCGACACACCAGCCAGCGCCGCCACCTCCTCACGCCTCAGCCCACCAGTACGACGCCGAGAACCGCGGGGAAGCCCGACATCCTCCGGTTGCAGCACCTCCCGGCGTGCCCGAAGAAAATCGGCCAACAATGCCCGGTCCATCTCAACCTCCCGTGTGCGACTGATCAAGCATCGCGTGACCCACAACCCGGATGAAGGCCGTACTTATCCACGGACAAGTTGTCCGTGGATAACCACACGATGGGGAGGGATGAGTCGTTGTCGTCACACAACGTCTTCTGGCACAGAACGGCGTTCTTCGTCTCCAATGGTGTCGGCGGCTCGGTCGGCACCTCCGCCCGGTGCCCCCGCGGCCGGCTCGCGCCAGCTGCCCCGCCCCAGTCACGCAAGGTCTCGGGGTTGATTCCCAGACCGGCAGTGACCTGCCGGATCGCCGCCTCGGGCCGCGACTGGTACAGCGCGACCGCGTCCGCCTTGAACTGCGGCGGATAGTTCTTCATGACCACGAGATGTCCGTTCTCGGATCCTCAGGATCCAGTGTCTCGTGTCTCAAGGCGCAAGGCCCCACCTCACGACCACGCCGCACAGGCCTAAGGTCAAGGTAAGGTGATCCGACTGCGCGCAAGGCCTTTTCCGGTACGGTGGATTGCGCCGACCTGCCAATTCTTCGGCAGAGTTCGAGCAGAACGTTGCGGGATTCGTGCGCGCCTCGCCGGGCTGAGGTCGCGCACGGTCCGCTGGGCCATGCTGGTGTGTGCCATGAGGATCTGCGCCGCGGGCGAGTTGGCCTGCCCGGCGCGTGGTTTCCCGGCGACAGGGAGCGCAGGGGGTCGCCGGGAAAGATGAAGACGGGTGCCGATCTCGGGCGTGGTGTGGAGTCATTCTCCGTCACGACGTGGTGCATGAAGTAGGTGCCGGCCGAGACGTACGCGTCACCGCCCTGATCGTGTGGGTCCTGCAGGGCCACTGCGCCGCGCAGCCCGGCGTACAGTCTGATCTCATCGTGCTCATGTCTCCCGACGGCGCGGGTGCTCACGGGGGGGGAGCCGCAGAGTTCGTTGACCGCGGTGTCCTGCAGGGTCACCGAGCACATCGTTCCCTGGAAGCCGTCGCCGTGGAAGCGCTGAATTCCGGCAGGGGTACAGGTCTCCCTGAAGATGTCGCCGGAATCCCATCTGGTGTCGCAAAAGTACATGCTTTCCTCGCGCGGCTGTTCCTATCCTTGACTGCACTTCAACCGTCAACGATCAACAGCCTACGGATGCACCCGGCGCCACAGAGACCATGGCTTGCTTCGCGTGCGAAGCGACGCCACCGCGACCTCTCGGGCAAAGCAGAAGAGACACATGAAGGCAGTGCGTTTCCATCAGTACGGCGACCTGGATGCGCATCCTTCGCGGAGGTTGAGATGGACCGGGCATTGCTGGCCGACTTTCTCCGGGCACGCCGGGAGGTGCTGCAACCGGAGGATGTCGGGCTTCCCCGCGGTTCTCGGCGTCGTACTGGTGGGCTGAGGCGTGAGGAGGTGGCGGCGCTGGCTGGTGTGTCGGTTGATTACTACAGCCGGATCGAGCAGCAGCGGGGTCCGATGCCGTCCGAGCAGGTGCTCGCCGGGCTCGCCGGGGGCCTGCACCTCAGCCTGAGCGAGCGCGACCACCTCTTCGAACTCGCCGGGCACCCTGCGCCGCGGCGGGTACTGCGCGAAGATCACGTCAGCCCGACCATGATGCGCATCGTCGAGCGGCTCTCGGACACACCCGCGTTGGTGATGTCCCGTTTCGGCGAGACCCTGCTCCAGAACCGCCCGGCAGTCGCTCTGCTGGGCGACTACACCCGCTTCAACGGACTGTCCCGCTACCTGGTCTATCGCTGGTTCACCGACCCGGCGCAACGCGATCTCTATCCCGTCGAGGACCACGCCCTGCGGGGCAGGGTCTTCACCGTGGAGATCCGGGTGGCGTACACGGCGGACCCTCAGAGCAGGGCCCGCGACATCGTCGCGGCACTGCTGGAGGTCAGCCCCGAGTTCGCCGAACTCTGGCGGTTGCACGAGGTGGACGTCACCCACCACAACGACCTCAAGCGCTACCGGCATCCGGAGCTGGGCGAGATGGAGCTGTACTGCCAGCGGCTGGTGGACCCCGACCAGGTTCAGGAGCTGCTGGTCTTCTCCGCCGTACCCGGATCACCGGACTACGAAAAACTCCAACTCCTGGCAGCCGTAGGCGCTTAAGGCTTGCCCGGAATCAACACGCTGGTTTGATCTTGGTGTTGTCTGAGTGCAGGAATCCGGCGATGTCGACTGGTGTACGAAAACGAGCAGTTGAGGAAGGAATGCACATGCCGTGTGCTTCGACGAGCGGGCGGACGTCCTTGACCCCACGGCTGATGGTCATGGCGTGGTGTTGAAGAGCTGCCAAAAAAGCCGCTCGAGCACCGCCGAGGCCATCGGCAGGCTGACGAGCAAGGAGCGGTACTCCTTCGACGGACAGTTCGCCGAGGTCACCGTCGACGTCACCACCGGCGAGATCCGAGTACGGCGGATGCTCGGGATGTCCGCCGCGGGCCGGATCGTCAACCCGCTGACCGCACACAGCCAGTTCGTCGACGGCAGGGTCTGGGGCCTGTCCATGGCAGTCCACGAGGAGGCGGTCAGGGACCGGGCCACGGGTGGACACGTCGGCGCGGACCTCGCGAGCCACCACTTCGCCGCGAACGCGGACGTCCCCGTTATCGAGGCGGACTGGGGAGACGACCCCGGCCCGGACGAACCAGTCGGCATCAAGAGCATCGGCGAAATCGGGATCGTGGGAGCCGCGGCGCCGATCGCCAACGCGGTCTGGCACGCGACCGGCGTACGCCACCGGCACCTGCCCATCTGCCCCGACCGCGCCCTGATGGCCGGCCGAGATGCTTGACATCGCAACCGAACTGCTCCGGTGGGCGGCGGAGGGCCGCGACTTCGCCGTGGCCACGGTGGTGGCCGTCGGCGGCAGCGCTCCCCGCCCGCCGGGCGCGGCGCTCGCCGTCGACGCCGACGGCACGGCTGTCGGCTCGGTCTCCGGCGGCTGTGTGGAGGGCGCTGTGTACGACCTGTGCGTCCAGGCGCTCCAGGAGGGCCGCGTGGTACGGGAGCGGTTCGGCTACAGCGACGAGGACGCGTTCGCGGTGGGCCTGACCTGCGGCGGGGTGATCGATGTCCTGGTCACCTCGGTCCGCAGGGACGCGCTGGACCGACAGGTGCTCGAGGCGGCGCTCTCGGCCGCCGCCGGTGGGGAGACCGCCGCTGTCGCCCGTGTGGTCCGGGGCCCGGCCGAACTGCTCGGCCGCGCACTGCTGGTCCGCGCAGACGGGGCGTACGAGGGCGGTCTCGGCGGCGATCCGCGGCTGGACGGCACGGCGGTGGCCGAGACCCGCGCGCTGCTGGAAGCCGGCCGTACCGGCACGGTCGACGTCTCGGAGGACGGCTCGCACTGCCCGGGCGGCGTGACGCTCTTCGTCGAGTCCAGTGTGGAACCTCCCCGCATGATCGTCTTCGGGGCGATCGACTTCGCGGCGGCGCTCGTACGGACGGGCAAGTTCCTCGGCTACCACGTGACCGTTTGCGACGCCCGCCCCGTCTTCGCCTCCCGGGCCCGCTTTCCCGAGGCCGACGAGATCGTGGTCGACTGGCCGGACCGCTATCTGCGCGGCACCGGGACCGACGCCCGCACGGTCCTGTGCGTGCTCACCCATGACGCCAAGTTCGACGTCCCGCTGCTGGAGGAGGCGCTGCGGCTGCCGGTCGCGTTCGTCGGCGCGATGGGCTCGCGCCGCACCCACGAGGACCGCAACCGGCGGCTGCGCGAAGCGGGTGTCACCGAGGAGGAGCTGGCCCGGCTGCACTCCCCGATCGGCCTCGACCTGGGTGCCCGTACGCCGGAGGAGACCGCCCTGTCGATCGCGGCCGAGATCGTCGCGGCGCGCCGGGGCGGGTCCGGCACACCGCTGACCGGCGCACCCACCCCGATCCACCACGACCGCCCCGAAGGCCCAGGTCGGGTGACCGCACTGACGTCGGCAGCCGGATGACCTCCTTCTCGTAGCTCCTGCACCGCGGCCGAGCGGCGTCAGACGTACGCGGGACCGAAGGAGGGGCACCGGGGGAAGTCTCAAGTGCGGGTGCTGAGCTGGGCGTTGTCCTGGAGAAGACCCGGTGCGTGCAGCGCCGGTTTTTCCCGCTGAACTGCCGTACCCCCAGGACCCGTCATCTGTCGACGGGCCGCTACACACACGGAGGATCCGAGTGATTACCCAACGCACCACAGGGCGGCGTAAGCAGGCTGCGGCCGCCGCAGCCGTGGTCGCTGCACTGCTGTCCACGGCGGCGTGCGGCAGCAGCAACAACGACGACGGCTCGAAGAACGACGCGGCCGGCTTCAACGCCGCGAACAACAAGGTCGCTCAGGCCTCCCTCGCCAAGAAGGGCGGCACGCTGAAGTTCGCCGCGACCCAGGACGCCGACTCGTGGGACACCACGCGCGGCTACTACGGCTTCATGTGGAACTTCTCCCGCTACTACAGCCGCACCCTGGTGACCGGCAAGGCGGAGCCCGGTGCCGCGGGCGCCGAGGCCACTGCTGACCTCGCCACCAGCACGGCGAAGATCACCGACGACGGCAAGACGTACACGTACACGCTGCGTGACGGGATCACCTGGGAGGATGGCAAGCCCATCACCTCCAAGGACGTCAAGTACGGCATAGAGCGCCAGTGGGCGCAGGACGTGCTGTCCGGCGGTCCGGTCTACCTGAAGGACGTCCTTGACCCCAAGGGCGAGTACAAGGGCCCGTACAAGGACAAGTCCGCGGACAAGCTGGGTCTGAAAGCCATCAAGACCCCGGACGACAAGACCATCATCTTCAAGCTCCCCCAGGCCAACTCGGACTTCGAGGACATGCTCGCCATGACCTCGGCGGCCCCGGTGCGCCAGGACAAGGACACGAAGTCGAAGTACGGCCTGAAGCCGTTCTCGTCCGGCCCGTACAAGTTCCAGTCGTACACGCCGAACAAGTCGCTGACCCTGGTCCGCAACCCGGAGTGGAAGGCGTCCTCGGACAAGATCCGCAAGGCGTACCCGGACAAGATCACGCTGACCTTCTTCACCAACGCCAATGACATGGACCAGCGTCTGATCAACGGCGACTACGACCTGGACGCCAACCAGACCGGCGGGCTGTCGCCGCAGGGCCGCACCACCGCCCTGAAGCAGCACAAGGCCAACCTGGACAACCCGGTCTCCGGCTACATCCGCTACGCGGTCTTCCCGCAGAGCGTCAAGCCGTTCGACAACGTGCACTGCCGCAAGGCCGTGATCTACGGCGCCGACCATGAGTCGCTGCAGACCGCTCGTGGTGGCCCGGTCGCCGGTGGTGACATCGGTACCAACATGCTGCCGCCGTCGGTCCCGGGCGCCGAGGGCCAGAAGTACGACCCATACGAGATGGCCACGACGAACAAGAACGGCAACGTCGCCAAGGCCAAGGAAGAGCTGAAGGCCTGCGGTAAGCCGAACGGCTTCAAGACCACCATCGCGGTCCGTAACAACAAGCCTGTCGAGGTTGCCACCGCCGAGTCCCTCCAGGCCTCGCTGAAGAAGGTCGGCATCACCGTCGAGATCGACCAGTTCGACGGTGCGCAGAGCGCCGGCATCATCGGTAGCCCCTCGAACGTGAAGAAGAAGGGCTACGGCATCATCATCATGGGCTGGGGCCCGGACTTCCCGTCCGTCCAGGGCTACGGTCTGCCGCTGTGGAGCGGCAAGTACATCCTTGAGAGCGGCAACAACAACTTCGCCCTGATCAACGACAAGAAGATCGACGGCCTCTTCGACGACTACGTCAAGGAACTCGACGACGCGAAGAAGACCGAGGTCTCCACGGAGATCAACCACAAGGTCATGGAGGGCGGTTACTACATGCCCTTCGTCTTCGAGAAGTTCATCACCTGGCGCTCCAACCGGCTCGCGAACGTCTACACGACCGACAACTACGGCGGTACGTACGACTTCGTGAACCTCGGCCTGAAGAAGTAACACCCACCGGCGCACCCGCCACACGGCACGAAAGGCAGGTGAAGGCCGGCGCGGCGGGGCCGCGGGCCACCCGGAGGTCTTCCGGGTGGCAATTCAACTGGTCGTCGCAACACCTTGATCACGAAGGTATGCGATGGGACGAGACCAGAAGCAGAAGATGCCGGAGGCGCCTGCGGGAGCGCGACGGCAGCGGGCAGCGGATCGGGCAAATGCGACCGCCAATGCGTTCACCGGCTCGGCCGGAGCCGTCTCGTGCAGTGCAGCGCTACTTTTGGCAGCGGATCGCGTCTGGAGTGACGAGGGCAGAGGCCGCGGTGGCTGTTGGCGTTTCTATTTCCTTGCGGAGTTGGGTCAGCTCGGTCCGGGGCCTTGACCTGGCCCGGGAGCGACGATCAGGTCGGTTGCCGCTGATCGGGGAGTCAATCCGGAGAGGTTGCGGAACTGGGTTCGGGCGGCCGGGGCAAGTCGGCCCCGGGGCCGCAGGGCGCAGACACCCGCCGAGCCGCCCACGCCCCTGGAGGCGGAGAACGCGGCCCTGCGCAAGAAGGTCCGCGAGCTGGAGGAGGAGCGCGAGATCCCGCGCAAGGCGGCGAAGTATTTCGCCGGGCAGACGCGCTGGTGAACCGCTTCCAGTTCGTCGCCGACCACCAGCGCCGCTTCGGCGTGAAGCGGCTGTGCACCATACTGGGCATCGCCCGCTCGAGCTTCTACTACTGGCGCCGAACCGCAGCCGCGAGAGCGGTCCGCCAGGCAGCCGACGCGCAGCTCAGCGCCCGGATACGGAAAGTCCACCAGGGCTCGGACGGCACCTACGGCGTCCCGAGAATCACTGCCGAACGGCGTGAGGAAGGACAGGGATCAATCACAAGCGCGTCGCCCGCCTCATACTCACGATCGGCCTGGCCGGACTGCGGCTGCGACGCAGACATCGCACCACCGTCACGGATCCACATCACCTATCTCCCGCTGGCAGGCGGGAAGTTCCTGCACCTGGCCACGGTCATCGACCTTGCTTCCCGGCGCCTGGCAGGCTGGGCGATCGACGACCACATGCGTGCTGAACTGGTCATCGACGCACTGGCCGCGGCCAAACGATGCCGCAGCAGCCTGGCCGGGCCGTCATGCCACCGACCACGGCTCTCAGTACACGAGCCGGGCCTTCGCTGACGCCTGCCGCCGAGCGGGCGTGGTCCAGAGCATGAGCGCCGTCGGCAGCTCGGCGGACAACGCACTCGCCGAGTCCTTCAACGCCACATGCAAGCGCGAGACGCTCCTGGGGCGCAATGCCTGGGCCGACGAGCGCGAGGCCCGCCTCGACCTGTTCCGCCGGCTGCACCGCTACAACACCGTTCGCCGCCACTCCAGACTCGGACAACGCAGTCCCCTCGCCTACGAAAGGGCACTTGGCTCGACACCAACTACCCTGGCTCCGGCCGCATAGCCTGTGTCCAAGAATCCGGGTCAAGGCCCCAACGGCTGGTGGACCCCGACGCGGCACAGGAACTGCTCGTCTTCTCCGCGACGCCCGGTTCCCCGAGCCATGAGAAGCTCCGGCTCCTGTCCGCCGTGCGGAAGTAGCCCGTCGGGCTTCCCGGATGCCGCGGCGCTCGGTGGTCCTCCGTCTCGCCGCCCCCTGTCCATCTCTGCCGCATCGCAGGCTTAACCACGGACAACTTGTCCGGGGTTAAGCAGGACCTTCATCCGGATTCCGGTCGACGACATGCTTGATCAGTCGAACGCGGCGACGCCGAGCAGTTGTCGCGGCTGGTTGCGCTGATCGACTCCGGTGAGCTGCGCGTTGATGTGGCGCAGCGAGTGCCGCTGGCGGTGGCCCGCGACTGCTCGGCCAGCCATCAGCCCGTTATGTCATTCACCCCACGCAGCGAAAGGCCGAGATCATGACACTCGAATTCGACCCGGAAGTAGCCGACGTCCTGGCCCAGATGGGCGGAACCGACGCATTCCAGCCCCCACGTGATGACGTCGAGGGGCGGCGAGCCTTCTGGGAGCCGATCCTCGCAGCCTCCAGCAACGCCCAGCCCTTCCCCGAAGACGTCCGGATGAGCGACAGCTACGCCACCACAGACGACGCCGCCCGGATCCAGATGCGCTGGTACTCCAAGGAGGGCGCGACCCCGGGTCCGGCGGTGGTGTACTTCCACGGTGGCGGATACTTCTTCGGCCACATCGACCACTTCGACGGCACTCTCGCCCGCTACGTCTCCGCCAGCGGCGTGCCGATGCTGTCGGTCGAGTACCGCCGCGCCCCCGAGCACCCCTTCCCGACCCCGATCGAAGATGGCTACGCGGCGCTGCGCTGGCTGCACGAGCACGCTGCAGAGCTCGGCGTCGACCCCGGCCGGATCGGCGTGATGGGCGACAGCGCCGGCGGCGGCCTGGCCGCAGCCGTGGCAATCCTGACGCGAGAGCGCGGCGGCCCGAAGATCGCCCGCCAGATCCTCATCATGCCGATGCTCGACGACCGCACCGGCGCCCCCGATCCCCATCTTGCGCCCTTCATCTACAACTACGGCGACCTTGTCACCGGATGGCGGGCTTTCCTCGGCGACGCCGTCGGAGGGTCCGACGTCCCGGCCACGGCGGCCCCGGCCCGGCTCTCAGACGCCACCGGCCTGCCGCCGGCCTACATCGAGGTCGGCCAGCTCGACCTGTTCCGCGACGAGGACACCGCCTACGCCACCAAGCTCAGCCGCGCCGGCGTACCGGTCGAATTCCACCTCCACCCCGGCGTCCCGCACGAGTTCGACTCCCTCGCCTTCACCTCCGACGTCGCACGGCGTGCCATCGCCGACCGCGTCCGGGTGCTGAAGTCGATCTGAGCCGCGACCACCGAACCATCCACTGCACGGAAAGAGATGCAATGACTCTCTGGACCCCCATCACCGTCGGCGCCATCGAGCTGCCGCACCGCCTCGCCATGGCTCCGATGACGCGTGACCGCTCCCGGCCGGACGGCGTCCCCACCGACCTCAACCGCGCGTACTACCGTCAGCGCGCGTCGATGGCCTTCATCATCACCGAAGGCACCCAGCCCTCCGCCGACGGCCAGGGCTACCTGTTGACCCCCGGGATCTACACCGAGGCACACATCGCCGGCTGGCAGGAGATCACCAGCGCCGTGCACGCCGCAGGCGGGCGCATCGTCGTCCAGCTCATGCACACGGGCCGCATCTCCCACCCCGACAAAACCACCCACCACCCCCCACCCATTTCCCCCTCCGCCACCCAGCTCAACACCCCCATTTTCACCACCCCAGCCCCCCAGGGCCTGTCCACCCCCCCGGCCCTTGCTCTCCACCTCACTTCCCTTTTTCTCCTCACATC
>NZ_JAFFSU010000042.1 GCF_017948455.1 Streptomyces sp. GESEQ-4 | reverse complement strand
CCGGCCCCCCCCGCCCCCCTCCCCGCCGCGCCCCCCCCCCGGGGGGGGGCGCCGGGGGGGGGGCCGGGGCGGCCCCGAGGGGGGGGTCCGGCCCCCGCCCCTGGACCAACACCGCCGTACAACTCCCCCCCCCCGCCCAGTGGACCCGCCCCTTCGGCCTGCTGCGGCCCGCCGACGAGATAGCCATGCTCACGCGCCGCTACATGCACGAGTACGGCGCGACCCGCGACCACCTCTTCAACGTCGCCCTCGCCTGCCGCAACCGGGCCAACCAGAACCCCGCCGCGATCATGTACGACCGCCCCCTCACCCGCGATATGTACATGACGTCACGCTGGATCAGCGAGCCCCTCTGCCTCTTCGACAACTGCCTGGAGACGGACGGGGCGTTGGCCTGCGTCATCGTCAGCAGGGAGCGTGCCCGCGACTGCCGGCACACCCCCGCATACGTCCACTCCGCCGCCCAGGGCCTGCCCGCCCAGCACCACGGCATGGTCAACTACTGGAACGACGACCCGCTCACCGGCCCCGCCTGGACCGCCGCCCGGCACCTGTGGAAACACGCCGACTTCACGCCCCAGGACATCGACGTCGCCCAGATCTACGACGCGTTCACGCCCCTCATCCCGCTCTCCCTCGAGGGCTACGGCTTCTGCGGGCGCGGCGAGGGCGGGGCGTTCACGGAGGGCGGCGCGCTGGAGATCGGCGGACGGCTGCCGCTGAACACGGGGGGCGGCGGGCTCTCCGAGGCATACGTGCACGGCTTCAACCTCATCAACGAGGGCGTGAAGCAGTTGCGCGGGACGAGCACCGCCCAGGTGCCGGGGGCCGCCACCTGCCTGGTCACGGCGGGCGAAGGGGTTCCGACGTCCGCACTGCTGCTGAGGAGTTGAGACCATGCTGGCTCCCGTCACCGACACCGACGGCGCCCCCTTCTGGCGCTACGCCGCCCAGGGGGAACTGCGCATCCAGGCCTGCGCCGACTGCGGCGAACTCCGCTTCCCGCCCCGCCCCTGCTGCCCCCACTGCCAGTCCTTCACGAGCGAGTGGCGGCAGGTCAGCGGACACGGCCGGATCTGGTCGTACGTCGTCCCCCACCCGCCCCTGCTGCCCGACTACGCGGCGCAGGCGCCGTACAACGTCATCGTCGTCGAACTCGCCGACGCCCCCCGGATCCGCCTGGTGGGGAACCTGGTCACGGAGGCCGGGGCGCCGCTCAACTCCCTTTTTCCCGACCGCGTTCGCATCGGCGCCAGGGTGCAGGTCGTGTTCACCGACACCGGCCTTCCGCAGTGGATCCTGGAGCGCCCATGACCCTCGGCCTCACGACCGACAAGGACACCGGCGTCGCGGTCGTCACCCTCGACCGCCCGGACCGCCTCAACGCGATCGACCTGACGACGGCGACCGAACTGCACGACGCCTGGCGGGAGTTGCGGTTCGACGACTCCGTACGGGCCGTCGTCCTCACCGGGGCCGGGGAGCGGGCGTTCTGCACGGGGATCGACCGGGACTCCGTCGTGCCGCAGCCGAACTCGCCGTACATGACGGACGATCCGCTCCTGCGCATCGGCCCGAAGGCGAACGACCTGTGGAAACCGGTGATCGCCGCCGTGCGGGGCATCGCCTGCGGCGGCGCCTTCTACCTCCTCGGCGAGTCCGACTTCCTCATCGCCGACCCGACCGCCACCTTCTTCGACCCGCACACCACGTACGGGATGGTCAGCGCGTACGAGTCGGTGCTGATGACACAACGGATGCCCTACGGCGAGGCCGCGCGGATGGCCCTCATGGGCACGGCGGAACGCATCTCGGCCCAGCGCGCCTACGACATCGGGCTCGTCTCCGAACTCACGGAGCCTGGCGGGGCGTTGGCGGCGGCCACCGAATGCGCGACGGTGATCGCCGGCTATCCGACGGAGGCGGTCCAGGGGACCGTACGGGCGCTGTGGGCGGCCCGGGAGGGGGCCGTGGCCCAGGGGTTCGCACAGGCGCCGCACCTGGTGGCCCTCGGCAATCTGCCGGGCGAGCGGCAGGCGGAGCTGTTCAAGGGACGGGGACAGGCGTTCCGGCTGCGCTGAACGGCGCCACATGGCGGCCCCTGCCGACCGGGCGTAGCGTCTGCCATGACGGCCGCCGTCCGAAACGCCCCTTCCGTGCGCCAGGCACGACGGCCGTCCCAGCGCCCTTTAGGGGCGCGGGGAACTGCGCGACCAGCCCCCACCGACCCGCACCCGGCAACGAACCCTAAGCAGTCCGAGCCGTCCCCGTACCCTTCTCCGCATCCAGCGCATACACGCAACGATCCTTACTGCACGCGTACACAACCCCATCCCGCACCACCGGCGACCCAGTGATCTCCCCACCCGTCGCCAGCTTCCACCTCAACCGCCCGTCATCGGCCTTGAGCGTGTACAGCAAGTGATCCGTGGACCCGAAGTGAATCCGCCCCTCCGCCACGGACGGCGAACCGACGACGTCCCCGCCCGCCTGGAACCGCCACTTAGGCGTACCGGTGACCGCATCGAGCGTGTAGAGCCCCTTGCCGCTGCCCACATGGACATGCCCCGCGGCCACCAGCACCGGCTCGACGGACGCGCGGGACTCGGTCGCGATGCGCCAGCGATCGCGGCCGTCCGTGGCGTCGAGGGCGTACACCGTGCCGAGGTAGTCGGCGAGGTAGACCCCGCCGCCGGCGACGGCAGGACCGGGGACGAAGGTCGGCGGGCAGAGGAAGACCGCCGGGGCCTCGAAGTGCCAGCGGACATGGCCGGAGGTCACGTCGACGGCGAGGACGCGCGTCCCGGCACAGACGTACACGAATCCGTCGTGGGCCTGCGCCACCCGTACCGGAACGCCGCCGCAGGAGGCCGCGTCGCCGATCGGGTACGACCAGCGCTCGTCGCCGGTACGAGCGTCCAGGGCACGCAGCCGGGCGTCCTGCCAGACGAAGACCGTGCCGTCGTACAGGGCGGGCCCGGCCTCAGGGGACTCGAAGTCGGTCTGCGCGCCGGTGATCTCCCACAGCTTCTGCCCGTTCGAGGCCTCCCATGCCTGGACGCCGCCGCCGCGCGTGCCGGTGATGACGGTGCCGCGGTCGGCCTTGAGCGAGTACACCCAGGCGTCGGTGGACAGGCGCCACAGGTCCGCGCCCTCCCGGGCGTCGAGGGCGTAGAGGGTGGGTCCGTCGGAGGCGTGGATACGGCCGTCCGCGACCGCCATCGACCAGGCGACGTCTCTCGTCTTGAAGCGGCGGCGGCCCGTGGCCACGTCGAGGGCATGGACCTCGAAGGAGGTGACGTAGACGAGGTCGCCGGAGACGGAGGGGGTGCCCCAGACGTCGTTCGACATGCGGAAGCGCCAGGGGCGCCAGCCGGCGGCGGTCTCGGGGGGTGCGGGCTGCGGTGCGGTGACCGCAGGGCCTACGGCGGGCTCCGTGCCGTTGACGCCGGGGCGGGGGCGGGACCAGGAGGCGACCAGGCCGGCCTCTGGAGGGGGTGCCTTCACAGCGGCGGCACGGGCGTCGGCGACGCGTGGGCCGGGTCCGATCGGCACCGCGCCGCCGGCCAGCCGTACGGGGCCGGTGTCGGGGGCGCCGACGGGGGCGGGCACGGGCGCCGGGACGACCGGGTCGTGCGAGGGCGGGGGCGGATGCGCCACGGCGCCCCGACCGCCGCTGCGGCCGGAACCCGGGGTGGACTTGGCCGGCGGGCGTCCGTTGCGGCGGGCCTCGATCAGGCTCACCGCCCGCTCGGGCAGCCACGCCGACGCCGTACCGCTGTCGTCGGAGCCGGAGCCGAAGAGATGGGGGGCCAGCTGGGCCTGGAGGTCGGCCGGGTTGGGGCGGGCGGTGGCCTCCATCTTCATAACGGACTCGATGAGGGGGCGCAGCTCCTCCGGGAGGCCCTCCAGGTCCGGGCCCTCGCGCAGCAGCATGAAGACGGTCTCGACCGGGTTGGCGCCGTGGAAGGGGGCGTGGCCGGTGGCGGCGAAGACGAGCATCGAGCCGAGCGAGAACACGTCGCTCGCGCCGGTCACGCTCCGCGAGTCCTTGGCCTGCTCCGGCGACATGTAGGCGGGCGTCCCCACGGCGACGTTGGTCATCGTCAGACGTGTGTTGGAGACGCCGGAGGCGATACCGAAGTCGATGACCCGGGGGCCGTCCTCGACCACGAGGACGTTCGACGGCTTGAGGTCGCGGTGGACCAGACCGGCGCCGTGGATGGACTGCAGCGCCTCCGCCACACCCGCCGCGAGCCAGCGGACCGCCTGGGCCGGGAGGGGCCCGCACTCGTTCACTATTTCCTCGAGCGAGGGAGCGGGCACATACGCGGTGGCCAGCCAGGGCACGGCCGCCCGCGGGTCGGCGTCGACCACGGCCGCCGTATAGAAACCGGAGACCGCCCGTGCCGCTTCCACTTCACGCGTGAAGCGGACCCGGAAGAGCTGGTCCTCTGCCAGCTCCGTCCGGACCGTCTTGATCGCCACGCGCCGGCCCGAAGCCGAGCGCGCGAGATAGACCAGCCCCATGCCGCCGGCACCCAGCCGTCCCAGCACCTCGAACGGCCCGATCCGCCGCGGATCGTGCTGCGTCAGCTGATCCACCACTTGCCTGCCACCTCCCCGTACGAGCCGCGTCATTCCACATGTGTACGCGACCGAAGTGCAGCGTCTCACCACCGCACCGCCTTGGCGGCACGCACCCTGATTCTTCCTGTCCCGGGCACTGGTTGCGAACCCGGGGGCGGATCGGGGTGTCTTGGGACAAAAACACAGTGCCCTGGGACAGAAACACAGGTTCAGCGCCGCGCAAAGGCCCCTTTCGCATGCTGGACGCGGCATCTCAGCAAGAGATCAGCGCTGCAGCAACGCGAAGGACGCCCCCTGATTGTCCGTGACAACGGCCACCCTGCCGTATGACGCGTCGAATGGGGGTGCCTGTACGCGTCCGCCGAGCTGCCGCACCGTTTCGAGTACGGCGTCGCAGTCGTCGGCACCGAAATGGACGAGGAGGTGGGGCGGCATCTCGGGCGGGAAGACGTCGGAGACGGGCGCACGGCCGAAGTCGGGCTCGGCGTCCGGCCCGAACAGGGCGTCGGTGAACAGACCGCCGTAGAAGTTGTTCGCCCCCTCCGTGTCCCGCGTGTACAGCTCGGTCCAGGCGAACGTGCCGGGCTCGTGCCGCTTGCCGAAGCCGCGGTGCGAGCCCGCCTGCCAGAGGCCGAAGACGGCGCCCTCCGGGTCGGCGACCAGCGCGGCCCTGCCCAGGTCGCCGACCGGCAGGGGCTCGGTGACGATCTGGCCGCCGGCCCTCTGGACCCGCACGGCCAGCGCCTGAGCGTCCGGCGTCGCGAAGTACACGGTCCACACGGTGGGCATACGGCCGTCCGCCTTGTGCGCGAGCGCGGCGACGGGGGCGCCGTCGCGAAGGGCCCATACGGAGCCGCCGTGCGCCGCCGGCTGATCTTCGAAGGTCCACCCGAAAAGTTCGCCGTAGAACCGCTTGCCCGCCGCCACGTCGGGCAGCTGGGCCTCCACCCAGCACGCGACGCCCTCGCCGTATGCCTCTTCGCCCGCGGATGCCCTGTTTTCGGCCATGCCGTCAACGTAACGGGCGCGCACACACCGCGCAGACCAGGCACACCACCCGCTCCACCCCCGTGCACCCCATTTGCAGTCGGCCGAATCGCGCTCCGATCACCCCTCGGTAAGCTGACGGCATGACAGGACAAGTGCGTACCGTCGACGGCCGCGTGGCCGGCCGGCGTGGGCAGGCGACCCGGCAGAAGCTGCTCGACTGCCTCAGCGAGATGCTCAGCTCCTCCCCGTACCGGGACGTCAAAGTCATCGATGTCGCCCGGAAAGCGGGCACTTCGCCCGCCACCTTCTATCAGTACTTCCCGGACGTCGAAGGCGCCGTCCTGGAGATCGCCGAGCAAATGGCCGCCGAGGGCGGCCAGTTGACCGAGCTGCTCGAGGGCCGGTCATGGGTCGGCAAGGCCGGCTGGCAGACCGCGCAGGAACTCGTGGACGGTTTCCTGGAGTTCTGGCGCAGGAACGACGCGATCCTGCGCGTCGTCGACCTCGGTGCCGCCGAGGGAGACAAACGGTTCTACAAGATCCGCATGAAGATCCTCAACTCGGTGAACAACTCCCTGGTGGACGCGGTCGCCGAACTCCAGTCCAAGGGCCGGGTCGACAAAGACGTGAACCCGGCCGCGGTCGCCGGTTCACTGGTCGCGATGCTCGCGGCCGTCGCCTCGCACCAGAAGGGCTTCCAGACGTGGGGCGTCAAACAGGCTGAACTCAAGCCGAATCTGGCGCTGTTGGTGCACCTGGGCGTGACGGGGAAGAAGCCGACGAAGTAGCACGCGCGCTCTTTTCCTTTCCTTCCCAGGTTCCCAGTCCTGTCTGACAGGCGGCGGCTCACTCCGGTGGGCCGCCGCCTGTCGCGCTATCCAGGCAGGGGCCGGTCCTTGACCACGTGCTTCATCACCAGCGTCGACGTCAGCCGCTGCACCCCCGGCAGCGTCGCCAGCCGCTCGTCGTACAGCCGCTGGAAGGCCGCCAGGTCGGCCGTGGCGACGCGCAGCAGATAGTCGGGCTCACCGAACAGCCGCTGCGCCTCCAGTACGTGCTCCACCTCGCTCAGCGCCCGCTCGAACTCGGCGACCGTGTCCCGGTCCTCCTGCCGCATCGACACGAAGACCAGCGCCTCGAAGGTCAGCCCCACCGCCGCCGGATCGACGACGGCCCGGTACCCCTGGATCGCCCCGGTCCGCTCCAGCTCCCGCAGCCGCCGATGACACGGCGAGACACTCAGCCGCACCCGCCCGGCCAGCTCGGTCACGGTCAGCCGCCCGTCCTGCTGCAGCTCGGCAAGAATCTTCCGGTCCACGTCGTCCATGAGGCAGATTTTCCCCCACATTCCGCGATGACGGGCAAAATGAGGGAACACTTTCGACCCATTCCCGCCTAATGTCCCCACCATGGACTCCGGAACGCTGATTTCCTTCCTCGCCGTCGACCTCCTGCTGGTGTGCGTACCGGGCGCCGACTGGGCGTATGTGATCTCGGCGGGCCTCCGCGGCCGTTCCCCCCTGCCGGCGGTGGCGGGCCTGGTCGCCGGCTACGCCCTGCACACGGTCCTGGCGACGGCCGGTCTCGCGGTGCTGGTGGCCAAGTCGCCGGGCCTGCTGACCGCGCTGACGGTGGCGGGAGCGGCGTACCTGGTGTGGCTGGGCTGGGGAGTGCTGCGGAATCCGGGGGTGCCGGGGGTGCCGGGGGCGGATCAGGCGGTCGAGACGAGTCCCGGCCGCGTCTTTCTGCGCGGCGCCACGATCAGCGGGCTGAACCCGAAGGGGCTGCTGCTGTATCTGTCGGTGCTGCCGCAGTTCCTGGTGACGGGGACCGGGCAGCTGCCGGTGCCGGTGCAGACGGCCACGCTCGGCGTCCTGCACATGGCGTGCTGCGCGGCGGTCTATCTGACGGTGGGCCTCCTGGCCCGCGCGGTCCTCGCCGCCCGCCCGACAGCGGCCCGCGCGGTCACCCGCACGTCGGGTGCGGCGATGCTGGGAATCGGGGCGTTTCTGCTGGTGCAGCGGCTGGGGACGCTGTAGGGATCAGTGCCACATCATCGTCGTACGATCCTGAACAGCCGGATCTCCCGCTCCACCCGCGCCTGATACGCCGCATACGGCGGCCAGAACTCCAGCGCCGCCTTCCAGGCCGCCGCCCGCTCCTCCCCCTCCAGCAACCGGGCCCGGACCGGAATGTCCCGTCCCTTCCAGCTGACCTCGGCGTCGGGACGGGCGAGGAGGTTGTGGGTCCAGGCGGGATGGCCGGGGCGCCCGAAGTTGGAGCCGACGAGGATCCAGCTGCGCCCGTCCTCCTCCGGCATGCAGGCGAGCGGCGTACGGCGGGTGAGCCCGCTCTTCGCCCCCGTCGAGGTCAGGATCACCCCCGGCAGCAGCCGTGCGCTCAGCAGCACCTTGCCGCGGGTGAGCCGGTGGACGGCGCGGTCCAGCGCGGGGACGACATGCGGGGCGACCTTGGCGAAGCCCGGCGTGGACGACACCTTCTGCACCAACCGCACCCCGGCATCCTTGACGCCCATCAGACGCTCACCTCCCCACCCGCGAAGAGCCGCGCCCCGTCGGCGGCATGCGCCCGCAGCCGATGCACGGGCCCGAAGAGCAGCTCGTCCCCCGCAGCCCGCTTGAAATACAGGTGAGCCTCGTGCTCCCAGGTGAAACCGATGCCGCCGTGCATCTGTATCCCTTCGGCGGCAGCACCCCGCAAGGCTTCCAGAGCCTGCGCAAGCGCAAGCCCGCCCACCCTGACCGCTTCCGACGAATTCGCCTGCGGTTCAGCAGCGCCCCGAAGGGGCGCGGGGAACTGCGCGACCAGCCCCAACGGTCCCGCAGACGACAGACGACCCATCGCGGCAGTTCCCGCGGCCCACGCCGCGTAGTACGCAGCCGAGCGCGCCGCCTGAATCTGCACGTACACATCCGCCAGCCGGTGCTTCACCGCCTGGAACGACCCGATCGCCCGCCCGAACTGCTCCCGCTGCCCCACGTACTCCACGGTCCGCTCCAGCACCCGGTCGGCGGCCCCGACGGCCTCGCAGGCGAGCACCGCGGCGGTCTGGTCGCCGACGCGGGTGAGGGTCCCGAGGACATCGCCGCCCTCGTCCCCCAACAACTCCGCGTCGACGTCGCGCAGTTGGAGGCGGGCCTGCGGACGGGTCGCGTCGAGTGCGGTCAGCCGGGTGCGGACGAACCGTGCCGCATCCCCGGGTACGAGAAACAGCAGCGTGCGCGAGCGGGCGAAGCCTCCGGCGTGGGCGGCGACGATCAGCAGCTGCGCGCTGTGCCCGTCGAGGACCTGGTCGACCTGCCCGTACAACCGCCAGCCCCCGTCCTCCGTACGCCGCGCCTGGACGCCCCCCGCGCGCCCCCCTCCGGCCCAGTCATCGCCATCGCTGCCGCCGTTGTCGCCGGTCAGCCCGAGCGCGGTGGCGAGCGCGGCGCCCGGCACGCCGAGGGCCGCGGTGAGCGAACCCGCGGCAAGGCGCGGCAGCAGCTCCGCGCGCTGGGCGTCGGTGCCGAGGGCGAGCAGCAGGGGCGCGCTGAGGACGGTGGTCGCGAGCAGGGGTGAGGGGGCGAGGGCCCGGCCCGTCTCCTCCGCCGCGAGGGCGAGTTCGGTGACGGAGCAGCCGACACCGCCGTAGGTCTCGGGAAGGGCGAGCCCGGGCAGGCCGAGTTGTTCGGCGAGGGCTGTCCAGAGTGCGGGATCGTGGCCGGCCGGCTGATCGACGGCGGCGCGCAGCTCCTCCGGTCCGCACCGCTTGTGGAGCAGTTCGCGCAGAGTGCGGCGGATCTCGTCCTGCTCGGTGGTGAAGCTGGCGTCCATGGCTCTTCCCTCCCGATCTGACGGGCCGTCATATTAGGAGCCCACGAACGATATGCCCAGGGGCAGGAGGCCTCTCATGATTCCCGGGAGCCGGAAAGTCGCCGTGGCCGGCGTCGCCCTCTCCGACTGCGGCCGCGTGGACGACACCACCCCGTACGCCCTGCACGCCCAGGCCGCCCGCCGCGCCCTGGCCGACGCGGGCCTCGACAAGTCCGTGATCGACGGCTTCGCGTCGGCGGGCCTCGGCACGCTGGCCCCGGCGGAGGTGGCCGAGTACCTGGGCCTGCGGCCCACCTGGGTCGACTCCACCTCGGTGGGCGGCTCGACCTGGGAGGTGATGGCCGCCCACGCGACCGACGCGATAGCGGCCGGGCACGCGAACGCCGTCCTGCTCGTCTACGGCTCCACCGCCCGCGCCGACATCAAGGCGGGCCGCCGGACCGGCAACCTGTCCTTCGGCGCGCGCGGCCCGCTCCAGTTCGAGGTCCCGTACGGCCACACCCTCATCGCCAAGTACGCCATGGCCGCCCGCCGCCATATGCACGAACACGGCACGACCATCGAGCAGTTGGCGGAGGTGGCGGTGCAGGCGCGGGCGAACGCCGCCCTGAACCCGGAGGCGATGTTCCGGGAGCCGATCACCGTCGACGACGTCCTCGACGGCCCGATGATCGCGGACCCCTTCACCAAACTGCACTGCTGCATACGGTCCGACGGCGGGGCGGCGGTGCTGCTGGTGGCGGAGGAGTACGTACGGGACTGCCGTACGGCGCCGGTGTGGGTGCTCGGCACCGGGGAGCACGTCTCGCACACGACCATGTCCGAGTGGCCGGACTTCACGGTCTCCCCGGCGGCGGTGAGCGGACGGCTCGCCTTCGATCGGGCGGGCGTACGGCCGGAGGAGATCGACTTCGCGGAGATCTACGACGCGTTCACGTACATGACGCTGGTGACGCTGGAGGATCTGGGGTTCTGCGGGAAGGGCGAGGGCGGGGCGTTCGTCGAGAAGGGGCGGCTGAAAGTCGTAGGCGGGGAATTGCCCGTGAACACGGACGGGGGTGGGCTGTCGGCTCAGCACCCGGGGATGCGGGGGCTGTTCCTGCTGGTGGAGGCGGTGCGGCAGTTGCGGGGGGAAGTCGGCGAGGCGCGGCAAGTGCGTAGGCCCGATGGGCAGTTGCCGCGCCTCGCGGTGGCGTCCGGGACGGGCGGGTGGTTCTGCTCGTCGGGGACGGTGGTGCTGGGGAGTTAGGGCCTGGCGGGCACGGTACGGACACCTGGTGACGAACGGACCGCCATGAAGTACCCGTCGGCGGACGTTTTGAATCCTCCCCTCCCTGAAGGGAGGGGATTCCTGGCTCAGGCTGCCTCCTGGAGCAGCGCTCCAGGAGGTCTTCCGCCATCGGCACCAGCCGGGTTGAGACCAGCCCGGACGAGCATCACGCGGGCGGAGTTCTTGTCCCTGGGGGAGACGGCTCCGCATGCGGTGCAGGTGTAGGTGCGCTCACCCAGCGGCAGGCGATGCTTGGCTCTCGCATCGCAGTGCGCGCAGTCCATCGTGGTGTGCGCGGGGTGGACCAGGCGGACGTCCCGCCCGTGCTTGCGGCCCATCTCGATCAGGGCCTGTTTCGTGGCGCCGATGGCGGCGTCGGCGGCCTTGCGGGCCATGGTGGTCTTGGCGAGGAACTTCGGGCGGAAGTCCTCGACCGCAAGGGCGTCGTGGTCGCGCACGACCTTCTTGGCCCACTTGCGACCGGTGTCCTGCCGCTGCCGGGCGATCTTCTTGTGCGCCTTCGCCCGCTGCTTCTTCGCCTCGCAGTAGCCCTTCGATCCGGGCTGTCCCTTCTTCGGTTTGCGGCGGGCCATCATCCGGTCGTACCGGGTCAGCTTCTGCTGCGCCTTCCTGCCGTGCTCGGGGTGGGGGAGGTCATGGGCACTGGAGGTGGTGGTCGCGGTCTCCCGCACACCCCAGTCGATTCCGATCACGCGGCCGGTCTTGGGCAGGGGCTCCACGGTCGCGGGCACGACGAACGAGCAGTACCAGTGCCCCAGGGTGTCCTGGTACACGCGCACGAGGACGGTTCGGCGGGCAGCTCCCGCGACCACACCACCGTCACGACGATGCCCCCGGCCAGATGTAACCGGCCGTCCTTCAGGCGGAACCCGTGCTTGGTGTAGTTGAGGGTGGGCAGCGCCTCACGCCTGGTCTTCCACGTCGGCATCCCG
Source organism: Streptomyces sp. GESEQ-4 (assembly GCF_017948455.1). GTDB lineage: Bacteria > Actinomycetota > Actinomycetes > Streptomycetales > Streptomycetaceae > Streptomyces. The sequence continues at coordinate 33,797 of NZ_JAFFSU010000042.1, read as the reverse complement.
GCCCGCTGCTTTGGCGGCAGGCGCTCCTTGATGTCCTTGTGCGCCTTCGCGCGGGACTTGCCGAAGTCGCGGATGATCTGCTGCTGAGGAACCGATGAGCCCTCCCGCAGCCACGGCGTACGAGCGCGGGCCTCGGTCAGCATCTTGTCGAACTGCGCCGGACCGCACGTCTGCTTCTCCCCGGTGGCCTTGTTGTGTACGTACACGGCCTTGGACCTGGCGACACACTCGTTCCAGATCCACCGGCACCTGCCCCACTCCGCCGCCAGGGCGGTGCGCGCAGTGGACGGCACGCGAAGCCGGTAGGTGTACCGGGCATGCCCGGCCTCCGCGGCCGCACTCACCTGCACCAGGTCACCTCCCAACGTCCCCGGCCGGGATGCCGTGGCATCCCGGCCCCTCCGAGAAGACCGTACGTACGACCACCGCACACGCTTGCTCCGATCGGGCAGCCACAACCCCAACAGGCGATCACGGGAACATGCGTTCGCGCCATTCCGGTGCCGGGCAGCCGTACGGGCGCTCCGCGCCCGGAACCGGATACGGCGACGCTCCGCGCCGCAGCGCCCGAAGCGATCCCCGGTGTGAACGCCGGGGCATCCTCACAAGAAACAGGTGGACACTGGAATGCCACAGGAGTGCTACGGGGGAACCCACAGGAGAATCACAGGAAGACCGCCGAACGACTCGAGTCGCTGGAGGATCCCGACATGGCCCTGACCCGCGAGGAGCGCGAACAGTTCCTGGCCGAGCCGCACATCGCCGCGCTGGCGGTGGACGCCGAGGAGGGGCGCGCACCGCTCAGCGTCCCGATCTGGTACCAGGTCGAGCCCGACGGCACGGTCTGGATCCTGACCGGGCTGGACTCCCGTAAGCACCAGCTGATCAGCAAGGCCGGCAGGTTCTCCCTGATGGTGGACCGGCTGGAACCCACGATCCGCTACGTATCGGTGGAGGGCCCGGTCCTCGACACCACACCCGCCACCATCGAGAAACTCCGCGAACTCTCGGCCCGCTACCTCCCCGCCGAGAAGGTCGACGGCTATGTGGACTTCTCCTGGAACAACCACGGCGAGATGGTGATCATCCGGATGCACCCGGAGCGCTGGGTGTCGTCGGATCTGGGCACGGTTTAGCGGTCACGGGGGCGGGACAGAGGGGCCGGGCGGAGAATCGGAGGCATGGACTCCGAGTTTGTACGTCTACTGCGGTCGTCCCGCGTCTGGGAGGCGGGAGTCACCGAACTCCGCCCCTTCGACCCGGCCACCGCACCCGCCTCCCCCCTCCCGCTCTTCACCACCTGGTTCGCGGAGGCGGTGACGGCAGGCCAGCCCGAGCCGCACACCATGTCGCTGGCGACATCGGACGAGGAGGGCCTGCCGGACGTACGGACGGTCATGCTGCACGGCGCCGACGAGGACGGCTGGTCCTTCGCCACGCACGACCACAGCGCAAAGGGCCGCCACCTCGCGGCCCGCCCGTACGCGGCCCTCGGCTTCTACTGGCCGACCCTCGCCCGCCAGATCCGCATCCGCGGCCCCGTCACCACCGCCCCCTCCCAGGAAGCCCAGTCCGACCTCCACGCCCGCTCCACCGGCGCCCTCGCCGCCGCCCTCACCGGCCACCAGAGCGAAGTCCTCGGCTCCTTGGAGGAGTTGGCGACGGAATCGGCAGCGGCCTGGGAACGCGCCCAGCGCGCCCCGGACACACCGGTCCCGTCCTGGACGCTGTACCACCTCCAGCCGGACACGGTGGAGTTCTTCCAGGGGGACGCGGAACGACGGCATGTGCGGCTGAACTACCGGCGGGCGGAGGAGGGCTGGATCACCGAGTTGCTGTGGCCATGAACTCCCAGGCGAAGCGCGGCGATCAGATTGCGACGATGACCACCGCGTCCTCCAGCCCTTTGAAGTCTTCCGCGTTCCGCGTGTAGAGCGGCAGCCCCCTCACTGAGGCGATTGCGGCAATCATCAAGTCCAGAGGACGCGGGCGAGGATCCCGGTTGGCCGAGATGGTTAGTGCAACCAACGTGCCGTACCTCGCTGCGGCGTCACCGTCGAAAGGCAATGGGTCGAAGTCGGCGACAGCTGCGCCGAGCTTCTCCATCCGAGCGGCTCTCGCGGCAGGGTCCTTGGCCATGGCCACGCCCTGCTGCAGTTCGGCAAGTGTCACGGCGGTGAGTTCCGGCACGGCGGGCAGCGACTCTGGGGCGAGCAGGTCGAGATCGATGTACGTGCAGGTGTCGAGAACTCCCTTGGGGTGACGGTCAGCCACGCCGACGCTCCCACGGATCGTCATCGTCGCCCAGCCGTTCCTCGCCGCCGAAGAACTCGTCCGCCTCCGCACGCATCTGTGCATAGTCCACCCGCGGCAGTCGCCGGTGTCGGGCAACGAGTTCTTCGGCGCTCAGCCTGCGCCGCCGCGCCAGTGGGCGCAATTCAGCGACCTCTATGCCATTGCGCGTGATGTGGTACGTCTCCCCCGCCTCGACCGCGTCCATGACGGCGGCGGAGTTGTTGCGGAACTCGCGCTGCGTGATGGTCTTCATGAGCACGAGTGTAGCCCGGCGTGTCTCATCGTGCTACACCCCGAGAGCCCGGAACACCGGCACCCCCTCCCGGAACCCCACCTCCAGCTCCATCCCCACCCGCAGTTCCCCGCCCCCCACGACCTCCGTCATCATCCGGGGCCCCTCCGCGAGGTCGACGACCGCGGCGACGTACGGGGTGCGCTCGCCGAAGGGTGGCAGGTCGTTGCGGTGGACGACGGACCAGGTGTAGAGGGTGGCGCGGCCGGTCGCGGGTTCCCAGGTGACGTCCTCGCTCCAGCAGTGCGGGCAGAACTCGCGGGGGTAGTGATGGGCCCGGCCGCACGCCCCGCAGCGACGGATCAGCAGACGGCCCTCCGCGGCCGCGTCCCAGTACGTCCTCGTGAACGCGTCGATCTCCGGGACGTCCATGCGCACTCCCCGTGACGGCTACAGAATCTGACGGTACGTCAGTTCAGCAGCGCCCGACGCGGTCGCGCAAGAGGCTGTCGGGGGCCTGTCGAACCGCCGTGAATCTGCGAGCCCGCCTCGAATTCGATGCCGGCATCCGCCAACATCGCCGCCGCCGCGGACAACCTCGGCGACGACGTCAACCACCTGCACCACTGGGACGAGGGACACGGCGCCAGCACCGACCCCGGCGGCTTCATCACCTGGATAGCCAAGGTCGCCGGGTACAAGAACCGGGCCATGAAGCCGGGGGCACGAGAACCGGACCATGAAGTAAGCCCGGAGGCCCGGCCCGTCCGGCCCTCCCTCACGAACGCGGCGTCGTTTCCCGTCATAAAAGCGTGCGCCGCCCAACCGCGACGCCGAGCCCTTTCGCGCAGCCCGGGCCCGGCGTCGCGGCGTATCTACCGGCCCCTGAAAGCCCCCACAATCAGTCGCCCTACGCCACCGGTCCCACTCACACCTCCTACATGCGTGATCAATCCGCAACCAATTCCGGTCTTGACCGAGACCCATCAATCGGCCACGTGATTACGCTCGCGCTCATGGCCGACTCCACAGCGTCCGCATCTCCCGCGAACCAAGCGGCGCAGAGCCCCACAGACCGCCCGGTGTACATCATCGGCGGCGGTCCCGGCGGACTCGCCGCCGCGTACGCCCTGCGCGCCCGCGGCATACGCGCCGTCGTCCTGGAGAAGTCCGACCGGGTGGGCGCGTCCTGGCGGCGCCACTACGACCGGCTGCACCTGCACACCACCCGCCGCCTCTCGGGCCTGCCCGGTCTGCCGATGCCGCGCCGCTTCGGGCGCTGGGTGTCCCGCGACAACGTGGTCCGGTACCTGGAGAAGTACGCCGAGCACCACGAGCTGGAGATCGTCACCAGCGTCGAGGTCTCCCGCGTCGACCGCGCGCCCGACGGCTCCGGCTGGCTGCTGCACGCCACCGGCGGCCGCGAACTCACCGGCGCCGCGGTCATCGTCGCCACCGGCTACAACCACACACCCCACCTCCCCGACTGGCCCGGCCGCGACTCCTACACCGGGGCCCTCCTCCACGCCGCCGACTACCGCAGCGCCGAGCCCTACGCCGGCCGTGACGTCCTCGTCGTCGGCGTCGGCAACACCGGCGCCGAGATCGCCGTCGACCTCGTCGAGGGCGGCGCCTCCCGCGTACGGCTGTCCGTCCGCACCGCCCCGCACATCGTGCGCCGGTCGACCGCGGGCTGGGCCGCCCAGTACACCGGCGTACTGTGCCGCCGCCTCCCGGTCGGCCTCGTCGACCGGCTCGCCCGTCCGCTGGCCAAGATCAGCGTGCCGGACCTCTCGGAACACGGCCTGCACCGTCCCGACACCGGCCTCTACAGCCGGGTCAACGAGGGGTCGATCCCGGTGCAGGACGTCGGCCTCATCGACGCCGTACGCAACGGCACCGTCGAGGTGGTGGCCGCCGTCGACGGCTTCGAAGACGGCAAGGTCGTCCTCGCCGACGGCGACCGCGTCGGCCCGGACGCCGTGATCGCCGCCACCGGTTACGCCCGAGCACTCGACGGCCTCGTCGGCCACCTCGACGTCCTCGACACCCGCGGCAAACCGCTCGTCCACGGCGTCCGCACCCCCCAGCACGCCCCCGGCCTGTACTTCACCGGCTTCACCAACCCCATCAGCGGCATGCTCCGCGAACTGGCCATCGACGCCGAGAAGATCGCGAAGGCCATCGCGAAGAACGAGGCGGGTTCGGTGTCACGGCTGCCGGTCTGACGCCGGGGACGCACTTGTGACGCCGGGGACGCACTCGTGACGGGCGGGCCGCCGCAGGCGACGACAGTCACCGCCGCAGCACTGTGACCGTAGCCCCAGCCACCCCCCATACAGCCGCCTCCGCAGTACCTCCCCGGTTCAACGACTTCCTGACGCAGCGTCAGTTCAGTAATCTGACACTGCGTCAGTTAATTGCTGTCACACAGGAGCGGGGCGACCGATGCTTGGATCAACCCACGGCACCCTTACCACCGACTCCCGCCGGGGCCGGGTCGTCGCCTGCGGCGACCAGCCCGCACCCGCCGTCCACGGCCGCCCGGCCGACGTGGACGACTACGACGTCAGCGGGCGTCCGCTGTATGCGGGCGTCCCCGATCTGGACCGGTTCTTCCGGCCCGAGTCCGTCGCCGTGATCGGCGCTTCGGACGGGGAGGGCCGGCCCAACACCGGCGTCACCCGGCAGCTGTTGTCCTGGGCCGAGCGGGTCGGGGCCCGGCTGTATCCGGTGCATCCCACGCGGGACTCCGTCTTCGGCATCTCCTGCTTTCCTTCCGTCCGGGACCTGCCCGAGCAGGTCGATCTCGCCGTACTGCTGGTCGCCGACCCCCTCCCCGTGATCGAGGAACTGGGCGAGGCCAAGGTGAAGTTCGCCGTCGTCTTCGCCTCCGGGTTCGCGGAGACGGGGGACGAGGGCGCCGTCGCGCAGGGGCAGCTGACGGCCGCCGTGGAGCGGGCCGGTGTGCGAGTGCTCGGACCGAACACCAACCTGAACGCCTTCGAGCGGTTCCGGGACGACCTGGACGGTCCGTCCATCGCCCTCATCACCCAGTCCGGGCATCAGGGCCGCCCCGTCTTCGCCCTCCAGGAACTCGGCATCCGGCTCTCCCACTGGGCGCCCACCGGCAACGAGGCCGATCTGGAGACCGCCGACTTCATCTCCTACTTCGCCGAGCAGCCCGACGTCGGTGCCATCGCCTGCTATATCGAGGGGCTGAAGGACGGCCGCTCCTTTCTGCTCGCCGCCGACCGGGCCGCCCGGCGCCGGGTGCCGGTCGTCGCGGTCAAGGTGGGCCGCACCGAGACCGGCGCCCGCACGGCCGCCTCACACACCGGCAAGCTGACCGGCGCGGACGAGGTGGTGGACGCCGCGATGCGGCAGTTCGGGGTGATCCGGGTCGACGGGCTCGACGAACTCCAGGACACCGCCGCCCTGTTGGCCCGCGCCCGTCCGCCCCGCGCCGATGGAGTCGTCGTCTATTCGATCTCGGGCGGCACGGGCGCGCACGTGGCCGACCTGGCGAGCGAGGCGGGCCTGCGGCTGCCGGAGCTGTCTGAGGCCCGGCAGGCCGAGCTGCACCAGTGGATACCGGAGTACCTCAGCGTGGCCAACCCGGTCGACAACGGCGGGCATCCGGTCGGGGACTGGCGCGGGCGGAAGATCATCGACGCGATCCTGGACGACCCGGAGGTCGGGGTGCTGATCTGCCCGGTCACCGGGCCCTTCCCGCCCCTCAGCGACCGGCTCGTACAGGACCTGGTGGACGCGGCCGAGCGGACCGACAAGCTGGTGTGCGTGGTGTGGGGGTCGCCGGTCGGCACCGAGCCGGCCTACCGCGACGTACTGCTCGGCTCCTCCCGCGTGGCCACCTTCCGCACGGTCACCAACTGCCTCACCGCGGTCCGCGCCCACCTCGACCACCACCGGTTCATCACCGGCTACCGCTCCCCCTTCGACGAGGCACCGCGCACCCCTTCGCCCTCCTTCCGCAAGGCGCAGGCCCTGATGCGCCCAGGACAGCAGCTGAGCGAACACGCGGCGAAACAACTGCTTCGCGCCTACGGAATCCGGGTGCCGCGCGAGCAGTTGGTCACCAGCGCGGCGGCGGCCGTGCGCGCGGCGGGCCTCGTCGGCTACCCGGTGGTGATGAAGGCGTCCGGCGCGCAGATCGCCCACAAGACCGAGCTGGGCCTCGTCAAGATCGGACTGACCTCGGCCAGCCAGGTCCGCGACGCCTACCGCGAACTGACCGACATCGCCCGCTACGAGGACGTCTCGCTGGACGGCGTGCTGGTGTGCCAGATGGTCGAGCGGGGCGTCGAGATGGTCGTCGGCGTCACCCACGACGAACTCTTCGGACCGACCGTGACCGTTGGGCTCGGCGGTGTGCTCGTCGAGGTGCTGCGGGACGCCGCCGTACGCGTGCCGCCCTTCGGTGAGGAACAGGCGCGGGACATGCTCGGTGAACTGCGCGGGCGGGCCCTGCTGGACGGGGTCCGGGGGCGCCCCCCGTCCGACCTCGACGCGCTCGTCGAAGTCGTCCTGCGGGTGCAGCGCATGGCACTGGAACTCGGGGACGACCTCGCGGAGCTGGACATCAATCCGCTGATGGTGCTGCCCAGGGGGCAGGGAGCGGTGGCGCTGGACGCGTTGGCGGTGTGCCGCTGAGATGAACCCACCCAGTGAACTGAACCCGCCGCCGAAAGAACAGAACCCGCCGAACGAACTGAACATGCCTGATGAAGTGAACATCCCCGATTCCCCCCGTGAGGCCGGAAATTCCGCTGAGTCATTGATACGGCACACCACTGACAATCACGTCCGCCGTATCACCCTCAACCGCCCCGAGGCCCTCAACGCCATCACCCCTGACCTGCGAGAACGCCTGATCCAACTCCTCTTGGACGCCTCCGCCGACCCCGCCGTGAGAGCCGTCGTCCTCACCGGAACCGGCCGCGGCTTCTGCGCCGGCGCCGACCTGCGGGGCGGGGCGGCGGGCGGCAGGGAGCGGATCGCCGGTGACGTCGCCCGCACCCTCCGGCTGGGCGCTCAGCGGCTGATCAGCGCCGTCCTCGACTGCGAGAAGCCGGTGATCGCCGCCGTGAACGGCACGGCGGCCGGCCTCGGCGCGCATCTCGCCCTCGCCTGCGACCTCGTACTGGCCGCCGAATCCGCCAAGTTCATCGAGGTGTTCGTACGGCGTGGACTCGTGCCGGACGGCGGCGGCGCGTACCTCCTCCCCCGACTCATCGGCCCCCACCGCGCCAAAGAACTGATGTTCTTCGGCGACTCCCTCCCCGCCGCGGACGCCGAACGCCTGGGCCTGGTCAACCGCGTCGTCCCGGACGCCGAGCTGGACAAAACAGCCCGCGAGTGGGCCGACCGCCTCGCCACCGGCCCGACCCGGGCGATCGCGTTGACCAAGCAGCTCGTCAACGCCTCCCTCGACACCGACCGCACCACCGCGTTCGCCGCGGAAGCGGCCGCCCAGGAGATCAACATGACGACGGCCGACGCGAAGGAGGGGGTGGCGAGTTTCGTGGAACGCAGGAGTCCGGAGTATCGGGGGCGGTGAAGGCCCCCAGACCCCTGCCGCGCGCCCGTCAGCGCTTTACGATCCGCAGGTCACCCACCCCTTCCCATCTGACACCCCGTCAGCTTCAATGGATGACGTGATGGGACACGCAGGAATGGCCGCAGCAGCCGTCCGTTATCTCAGGTCCGGGCCCGCCCGGCCCGTGGAGGCGCTGCCGCGCCCGGAGTTGCGGTGTGTGGGGGAGGACGAGCGGGCGCCGGTCGACCAGGGCGAGTTCCGGCGGGTGCTCGGGAACTTCGCGACGGGCGTGGCCGTTGTCACCTCACCAGCCACCGATGGCGAATCCGGCCCCGCCGGCTTCGCCTGCCAGTCCTTCTCCTCCCTCTCCCTCGACCCACCCCTCGTCGCCTTCATGGTCGGCCGTACGTCGACGACCTGGCCCCGCATCGCCCGCGCGGGCGCCTTCTGCGTGAACGTGCTCGCCGCCGGCCAGGGCGAGTTGTGCCGCGGCTTCGCGGTGAGCGGCGGGGACAAGTTCGCGGGCGTCGCCTACGACGCGGCTCCGGTGTCCGGGTCACCGCGCCTCGCGGGCGCGCTCGCCTGGATCGACTGCACCATCCATGCCGTCCACACCGGCGGCGACCACCTCATCGTGGTGGGCCGGGTGGACGACCTGGGCACCGCCGAGACCCGTGAGGCGCCCCTGCTGTTCCATAAAGGACGCTTCCTGTAATCGGTCAAGCACCCTTGCGCGGTCTGCCTCTCCTCGACCGAGGCGAGGAACCGGTCGTCGAGCCGGGTGGCAGGGTCGACGACTTTCTCCAGGACGCGCATCGACTCGGCCGCCAGCCGGTCAAGTTCTGCCGCCTCGGCGAGGGGAAACGCCAGGGGAAGCGGCAGATCGAGAAGCCGGGTGGAGGTGAACTCGCACTGGTGGACTGTCGGTATTCGAGGGTTGCAGTATTCGCCCTAGAGCGAGCAGTCCCGTACCCGGCTCGCTCACGTCAGCGGTGGCAAAGTGTAAAGCTCTCGCCGAACGGGCGCTGTCTGCGCGAAGACGCCGGAGCAGGAAGAAGACTGGCCTCTTGCGGTGAACCCGCGCCCGGCCGCCCGCGCTCCGGTGCGGGGCCTTCGCCCTCTGTCACCGCGCCGTACGGCCCCCTCCTGGCAGCGGCAATTCCGCGCGACAGAAGACTCACCGGCGCTACGAGGTTCACGGCGCCGGTAGGGCACCGATCTGCTGCATCACCCCGAGGAGATCGGGCTGGCCCCGTTCGCCGACGATCCGGCCGTCGGCCAGGTAGTAGAAGTTCATGGCCTGCACCGAGATCTTGTTGCCGCTCGCCGGGATCCCGAAGAATTCACCGTCGTGGGTTCCCCGCATGGTGAACCGCGCGGCCACAGTGTCGCCTTCGGCGACTGTCTCCTCCAGCGTCCACTGGACGTCCGGGAAGGCGCTGCGCATCATCCCGAGGACTTCCATGTACCCATCGGGCCCCCGCAGTGGTTCCGGGTGGCTTGGCGCATGGAACACCGCGTCTGGAGAAATCACCTCGCGGGCGAGATCCTCGTTGCCCGTGTTGATGAACTCGACGAAACGGTTCATCACTGACTCGGTGGACAGCGGCGGCATCTTGCTGTGCCTCTCTCAAGACGGTGGGTGGATACCTGGCAGCTTACATCGAAACGATGTCCGCATCGATTCGATGTTCGCGTGCGAAGATGGACTCATGCTGGAACTCGCCATACTCGGCTTCCTCGCCGAGGGACCCCTGCCCGGACACGAGCTGCGCCGCCGTATCTCACAGCTGACCGGCTACACGCGGCCGGTCAGTGACGGCAGCCTGTATCCGGCGATCAACCGTCTGACCAGTGCGGGCTTGATCGAGCGGCGCGCCGACCCGGCCGCCGGGGCGGCCCGGTACGTGCTCAGCCTGACCGAGCCAGGGCGGGCCGACATGCTTCAGCGCCTGCGCAAGCCCGCCGACCACGAGATCACCGACTTCACCCGGTTCTACGTCGTCCTGGCCTTCCTCTCCCACCTGCCCGACGTGGCCGAACAGCACGCGGTGCTGCGCAGACGGCTGGAGTTCCTGGAAGAACCGGCGAGCTTCTTCTACGACAACGAGCGGCCCCTGCGTGCCGAGGAGATCGCCGACCCCTACCGGCGCGGCATGCTGCTCACCGCCCGCGCCACCAGCCGCGCCGAACGGACCTGGCTGCGCGAGGCCCTCGGTGAGAAACCGCCCGCATTCGACACCGCATGCACCGCCAGCGATCCGCAAGCGCCCGCCGCTCCCGCGAGCTGACTGTCCACGGAGGTACTCCCATGCTTGCTTCCTGGTACGACGTCCAGGGCCCCGCCGCCGATGTCCTGCACGTCGGTGAACTACCTGATCCCGTCCCCGGCCCCGGCGAGGTCCGCGTCCGCGTCACCGTCTCGGGCGTCAACCCCGGCGACACCAAGAAACGGCGCGGCTGGCTCGGCTCGTCCATGCCCTTCCCGCGGGTGATCCCGCACAGCGACGGCGCCGGAGTCATCGACGCGGTGGGCGACGGCGTCGACGCCCACCGCGTCGGACAACGGGTCTGGGTGTACGGGGCCCAGTCCTACCGCCCCTTCGGCACCGCCGCCCAGTACACCGTCGTACCCGACCACCAAGCCGCACCTCTGCCCGACCACCTCAGTGACGAGCTGGGCGCGAGCCTCGGCATCCCCGGCATCACCGCCCACCGGACCGTCTTCGCCGACGGCCCGGTCGACGGCCGACTGGTTCTGGTCCACGGAGTTCTCGGCGGCGTCGGCTCCCTGGCCGCCCAGCTCGCCCACTGGGCCGGCGCCACCGTGGTCGCAACCGTCCGCCGCACCGCGGACCTCGACCACGTCGACCCGGCCGTCGCCCACGCCATCGCCCTGGATACCGGCGACCCCGCCGCGGCCATCCGCTCGTACGCGCCACGGGGCGTCGACCGGATCATCGAGGTCGCGCTGTCCGACAACGCCGACCTCGACAACGCCGTCGCCGCCAACAACGCTGTCATCGCCGCCTACGCCACCCGCACGGACCGCACCGAGATCCCCTTCTGGCCCCTGCTGTTCAACAACGTCACCCTGCGGCTACTCGGCAGCGACGACTTCCCCGCCGAGGCCAAGCGCCAGGCCGCCCGAGACCTCACCTCCGCCGCCGCCGTGGGCGCCCTCACCGTCGCCGTCGGCGACCGCTACCCGCTGGACGACATCGCCAAGGCCCACGACCACGTCGACGCCGGCGGTGGCCGCGGCCGAATCCTGCTCACCATCCCCCAATAGCGCAGACTCGGAACACTGCCCTGCTCAACTGCCTAGCCCTACGGGCCGGCCCGTCGCGCTGCCAAGTAGTCGGCTGCCCCTTGCTCTGGCTCATCTGCTTGAACCAGAAGCACACGGCCGAGCTGTTGAGCGTGTGGGTGGCTATCGTCCTGATCGGCACCGTGGTGATCGGCGCCGTTGCAGCCCGTGTCGTCCGGGCGACCCCGGGAGGGCGCCGCTTTCTGAGCGGATGAGCCGCGAGGAACATACTCCTTAGAAGTGTGCTCCTAACGGGCGATCATGCAGCAGCCAAGGCCGATCAAGCCGTCACGCATTTTCGACCGAGGCCCTGAGTGGGACGCGCTCACCGCCTTTGTCGACCGGCCCCTGCCGCACGCCGCGCTCGGAGTCCTCAGCGGCAGGCGGCGTATGGGAAAGACATACCTACTGCGGGCACTCGTCGAGCAGTGCGGCGGTTTCTACTTCGGGGCCACGGACGCCACCGAGGCGGAGTCCCTTCGGCAGTTCAGCGCCGCCCTGGCCGCACATGTGGGTTCTCCAGTGCCTTTCTCCTTCGCCACCTGGGACGACGCGGTCTCGTACCTCTTCGGGCTTGCGGCATCCGGCCCCGGGACGCCTGGCGGTCCGGCGCCGGAAACCGCGTTTCTCGTGGTCATCGACGAGTTCCCCTGTCTGGTGCGGGCGGCTCCGGAACTTCCCTCACTGATCCAGCGCGCGATCGACCGGGGCCAGGTTGAGGAGAGCCGCATGCGGCTGCTGCTGTGCGGCTCGGCGATGTCCGTCATGGGCGGGCTGCCGGCCAGCAGCGCACCCCTGCGTGGCAGGGCCCAACTGGAACTCGTCGTACGCCCCTTCGGATACCGGGCGGCGGCGGACTTCTGGGGCGTTGCTGCCGACCCGGCACTCGCTGCCCGACTGCATGCGGTTCTCGGCGGTACGCCCGCATACCGCCGTCAGTTCCTGGCGGACGACGTCCCCGCCGATCTGGAGGGCTTCGACGAATGGATCTGCCGCACGGTCCTCTCGCCGTTCAGCCCTCTCTTCCGGGAGGCCCGCTACTTGCTCGCCGAGGAAGCCGACATCCGGGACACCGCGTTGTACCACTCAGTGCTTGCCGCTGTGGCGCAGGGCAACACCACGCGCGGCGGCATCGCGGGATACATCGGCCGCAAGTCCGTCGACATCTCGCATCCGCTCAATGTCCTGGAGGACAGCCACCTCCTGGTCCGGGAGGCAGACGTCTTCCGAGCCGGGAAATCCCAGTACCGCATCACCGAGCCGAGCCTCTGATCAACTTCTACGAGGCGGTCATGCGCCCGGCCTGGGCCCGGCTGGAAGGGGGCCAGGCCACCGAGGTTTGGGCCCAGGCAGGACAACGTTTCGCGGCGCAAGTGGCCGGGCCGCACTTCGAGGCGATGTGCCGTGAGTATGTGTTGGGGCCTGGGCGGACCCTGCTCAGCACCTCGCTAGGCGAGGTGGGCAACGGCATCGTGACCGATCCGAAAGAGCGCCGGCAGATCCAGGTCGATGTGGCCGTGGTCGAACAGGGGTCCGGCGGAAGCCGCCCGTCGGTCGCCCTGCTCGGCGAGGCGAAGTGGGGCACGGTCATGGGAGTCCCCCACCTCGAGCGTCTGGCACGGGCACGGGAATTGCTCGCCGGGCGCGGCATGGACACGTCTCACTGCGGGTTGGCCTGTTTCAGCGCGGCGGGTTTCAGCGAGGCTCTGCGGGCTGAGGCGGCACGGAGTGGGGTGCTGTTGATCGGCTTGGACGAGTTGTATGGCCGGGCCTTGCCGAGTGGGTTCCTGCCATAGGACGCAGCCTCGGATCAGCCTTAGGGTGACCACACCCTAGGTCGGCAAGGATTGACCCACGGCCCCGAGTTCTGCCGCCGGTGTGACCGGCCGCCGCCGGATCACCAGCGCCATCAGCGCCGCCGCCGCGCACAGCGCGCCCGACGCGTACCAGACCATGTCGTACGAGCCGGAGACATCGCGCACGACGCCGCCGATGAAGGCCACCAGGGCGGCGCCGACCTGGTGGGAGGCGAGGACCCAGCCGAAGACGATGGCGCTGTCGTCGCCGTACTGCTCGCGGCACAGGGCCACGGTGGGCGGGACGGTGGCGACCCAGTCGAGGCCGTAGAAGACGATGAAGAAGATCATCGGCGGGTGGACGCTGGGCGCCAGCAGCATGGGCAGGAACAGCAGCGAGATGCCGCGCAGCGCGTAGTAGACGGCGAGCAGTCGGCGCGGTTCGTAGCGGTCGGTGAACCAGCCGGAGGCGATGGTGCCGACCACGTCGAACACGCCGATGACCGCGAGCAGTGAGGCCGCCACGGGGACGGGCATGTGCTCGTCGTGGGCGGCGGGCACGAAGTGGGTCTGGATCAGGCCGTTGGTGGAGGCACCACAGATCGCGAAGGAGCCGGCGAGCAGCCAGAAGGGGCCGGTGCGGGCGGCCTTGAAGAGGACGGTCACGGCACGGCGCGCGGCGCCCGGCACCGGGTCCGGCTTCGGTACGAACTCCTTCGCGCCGTACGGCTTCACGCCCACGTCGGCCGGGTGGTCGCGCAGCAGCAGCCAGACGAAGGGGACGACCGCGAGGGCCGCAAGGGCGACCGTGATGGCGGCGGGGCGCCAGTTGCCGGCGTCGACCATCAGGGCCAGCACGGGCAGGAAGATCAGCTGGCCGGAGGCCGAGGCGGCGGTGAGGATGCCGGTGACCAGGCCGCGCCGTTCGGTGAACCAGCGGTTGGTGACCGTCGCGGCGAAGGCCAGCGCCATCGAACCGGTGCCGAGGCCCACCAACAGGCCCCAGCACAGCAGCAGTTGCCAGGCCGCCGTCATCCACACCGTGAGACCCGAGCCGATCGCGATCACGGTGAGCGCGGCCACGACCACGCGCCGGATGCCGAAGCGGTCCATCAGGGCGGCGGCGAAGGGTGCGGTCAGTCCGTACAGGGCGAGGTTGATCGAGACGGCGGCCGCGATCGTGCCGCGTGACCAGCCGAATTCCTGATGCAAGGGGTCTATGAGCAGCCCCGGCAGGGAGCGGAAGGCGGCGGCGCCGAGGATCGTCACGAAGGCGACGGCGGCGACGAACCAGGCGCGATGGATGCGGGTACGGCGCGGCTTGTGCGGGGTCCGGCCCGCGGCGGTGGCTTCGGTTGTCTGCGTCACGACAACGAGCTTCGGGCCTGCGCGCCCTCAGATCCATTGGCCCGAAGGACAGCATTCGTTAGGATCGGGCCATGAGCATGAGCCGGAACGTCGTGAGCGCGAGTGAGGGCGGACTCCATGAGCGTGAGTGAGCCGGAGCACCTGAGCGTGAGTGAGCCGGAACGCCACGAGCGTGAGCCGGAGTTCCGCCCGCACCGCGTCGTCGTCCTCGCCCTCGACGGGCTGCTCCCGTTCGAGCTGGGCATCCCGCACCGGATCTTCGGGCGCCCGAAGGACGCTGAGGGGCGGTATCTGTACGAGGTCGTCACCTGCTCGGTCCGGCCGCCGGGCCCGGTCCAGACCGACGCCGACTTCTCCATCCACGTCGGACACGGCCCTCAGGCGCTGGCCACCGCCGACACCGTGATCGTCCCGGCGTCGTACGAGCTCGGCCCGGTCTTCGACGAGGGTGTGCTGACCGACGAACTGGCCGCCGCGCTCGCCCGCGTCCGACCCGGCACCCGGATCGCCTCCATCTGCACCGGCGTCTACGTCCTCGCCGCCGCCGGCCTGCTCGACGGCCGCCCGGCCACCACGCACTGGTCCGACGCCGAGCGCTTCCAGCGGCTGTTCCCGAGGATCAAGGTCGACGCGGACGTGCTGTTCATCGACGACGGCGATGTGCTGACCTCGGCGGGCGTCGCCGCCGGGATCGACCTGTGCCTGCACATGGTCCGCCGCGACCACGGCACGGCGATCGCCAACGACGTGGCCCGCCGCACGGTCGTACCGCCCCACCGCGACGGCGGCCAGGCGCAGTACATCCACCGCCCGGTCCCCGACCCGCAGCAGGCGACCACGACCACCGCCCGTGCCTGGGCCCTGGGCCGCCTCCACGAGCCGATCCAGCTGCGCGACATGGCGGAGCAGGAGGCCATGTCCGTACGGACCTTCACGCGCCGCTTCCGCGAGGAGGTCGGCGTCAGCCCCGGCCAATGGCTCACCCAGCAGCGGGTGGAACGCGCCCGCCACCTCCTGGAGTCCACCGATCTCTCCGTCGACCAGGTCGCCCGGGACGCCGGCTTCGGCACGGCCCAGTCGATGCGGCAGCACCTACAGGCGGCGCTCGGCGTCACACCCACCAGCTATCGGCGCACCTTCCGCGCCGGGAGCAACGCCGACGTCCAGGTCCCCAGCGGCACGTGAGCCGTCCCGGCGGGCCTCTCCCCACCAGCCGAGCGCCGTCAGCAGCAGGGTCAGCACCACACCGGCCAGCATGGCCGTGGACGGCGCCACCACCTGGAGCAGCCCGCCGGCGAGGGAACCCGTCGCCGCGTAGCCCGCGCCCGCGGCGGCGTACATCACGGAGTAACCGGCCGCCAGTGCGCTAGGCGGCAAGGCCTCGCGCAGGGACAGGTTGCGGGTGATGAGCGCGCCCGACTGGAGCGTGCCCGCCAGGGTGAGGGCGATCGCGATCCCGGCCGCGCCCGGTATCAGCGCGGTGATGCTGACGAAGGCTGACATGCCGCACATCAGCACCACACTGCGCGTACGAAGCCGCCCCGGCCACGCTCGCACGCCGTACAGGAACGCCCCGATCCCCGCACCCACCGCGAGTCCCGCCAGCATCGGGCCGGACCAGCCCACGCCGATGCCGCGCTGCTCCAGCAGGGCGGGCAGGGTGAGTTCGGCCAGGCCGAGCAGGGTGAGGCTGGCCGCGCCCGTGACGTACACCGGCCAGGCGCGTATCAGCACGCGGAGCTTCCCCCGGCCCGCCTCCCCGTCCTGATCCCCTTTGGCCCAGCCCGCCGGAAGCAGCCAGTGGCCCGCTATTGACGACGCCATCAGGGCGGCCCCGAGGAGCAGCGGTATTCGAGGCGCCACCCCGAGGGCGAGGCCGGCCACCGCGACCGGGGAGACGGCCCACACACCGGACATCAGCATGGACTCGGCCGACAGCGCCTGCGTCACGGCACGCTCCGGGACCAGCGAGGTCAGCAGCGCACGCTGACCGCCCGCGACGGCCGCCGGAGCGGCACCGGCCAGAAACGCGAACGCCCCCAGCACGACAGGGTGCGCACCGGCCAGCACCCCGAGCCCCGCGAACCCCACCGCCCCGCCCGCGAGCCCCACGGCCAGATGCCGCCGACCGCGCGCCGGATCCAGCCGCATCCCCAGGACCGGCGCCCCGATGATCTCGCCGATCACATAGGCCGCCGCGAGCGCTGCACCCAGCGTGTAGCCGCCGGGCCGCTCCCGCACCAGGAACACCAGCGCCAACGGCGCCATGGCGACCGGCATACGGGAGCCGACGGCGGTGCAGGCCCAGATCAGCACCTGTTTGGAGGCGACATCGCGATAGGTCATGAGTCGAAGGTAGGCGGCGGCACTGACAACACGGCAGCGGATTTCCGGGCCTGTGGATAACTCCGCGAGGACAGCGCCAACCAAGCACCGAATGACTCAGAACGTGAGCACCCCGCGAGCCACCTTCCCCGCCTCAGCATCCGCAGCCGCCCGCTCGAACTCCTCGACCGGATACGTCTGCGTCACCAACTCGTCCAGCAGCAGCCGCCCGTTGCGGTACAGCTCGGCGTACAGCGCGATGTCCCGCTGCGGGCGCGACGAACCGTACCGGCACCCCAGGATCGACTTGTCCAGATACATCGAGGACACGACGAAGGAGGCCTCGGCGCCGACCGGCGGCACCCCCAGCAGGATCGCCTGCCCATGCCGGTCGAGCAGATCGACGGCCGCACGGATCAACTCGACGCGCCCCACGCACTCGAAGGCATGGTCCGCCCCCGTCGGCAGCAGCTCCCGCACGCCTTCCGTCGAGGTCAGGAAGTCGGTCGCGCCGAACTGCCGCGCCACCGCCTCCTTCGCCGGATTGGCATCGACGGCGACGATCCGCAACGCACCCGCGATCCGCGCCCCCTGAAGGACGTTGAGCCCGATGCCTCCCGTACCGATGACGAGCACGCTGTCCCCGCGGTCCACCTTCGCCCGGTTGAGCACGGCGCCGACGCCGGTCAGCACGCCGCACCCGATGAGCGCGGCGGAGGGCAGGGGAATGTCCTTCGGGATCCGCACCACCTGCACGGCCTTGACCACGGTCCGCTCGGCGAACGCGGAGTTGGACGCGAACTGGAAGACGGGCCGCCCACCGCGGACGAACGGCTGCCCGGGCCGCCCGATCGCCTGCCGGCACATCGTCGGCCGCCCCCGGTCGCACTCCGCGCAGGTACCGCAGTTGGCCAGCGTGGACAGGGCGACATGGTCACCGGCCGCCACATGCGTGACCCCCGCGCCGACGGCCTCCACCACCCCGGCCCCCTCATGCCCCAGCACCACGGGCACAGGGAACGGAATGGTGCCGTCCACAACGGACAGATCGCTGTGGCACAAACCCGCCGCCGAGATCGACACCAGCACCTCACCCGGCCCCGGATCCCGCACCTCCAGGTCGTTCGCGACCTCGACCCGCTTCCCGTCGAACACCACGCCGCGCATCACACAACCCCCTTGGGTTCCCTCGGCAGCCCGAGCACCCGCTCGGCGATGATCGTGCGCTGAACCTGGTCCGAGCCGCCGTAGATGGTGTCGGCCCGCGAGAACAGGAACAGATGCTGCGCCTCGTCGAGTTCGTACGGCGCCGAGGCCGACCAGTCCGCGGGGCCCACGCCCGCCCGCGCCCCCCGCACCTGCATCGCCAGCTCCCCGAGCCGCTGATGCCACCCGGCCCACAGCAGCTTGGCCACGCTGGGCGCTCCAGCGTCGCCCGAACTCCCCAGCGTCCGCAGGGCGTTCCACCGCATCACCCGCAGCTCCGCCCACTGCCGCACCAGCCGGTCCCGTACGACCGGATCCCCGACCGCCCCCGTCTCCACGGCCGTCCCCACGATCCGCTCCAACTCCCGCGCGAAGCCGATCTGCTGGGCAAGGGTGGAGACACCGCGCTCGAAGCCGAGCAGACTCATCGCCACCCGCCAGCCATTGCCCTCACCCCCGACAACATGCTCCACGCGCGCGTGCGCCCCGTCGAAGAAGACCTCATTGAAGTCACTGGTGCCGGTCATCTGCCGAATGGGCCGCACATCGATGTGATCCGGCTGATCCATCGGCACCAGCAGAAAACTCAGCCCCTGATGACGCCGCGAATTCACATCCGTCCGCGCCAACACAAAACACCAGTCCGCCTCATGTGCGAGCGACGTCCAGATCTTCTGCCCGGTAATGCGATACGTCCCCTGCGACTCCCGCGTCGCCACGGTCCGTATCCCGGCCAGATCCGACCCCGCGCCAGGCTCGCTGTACCCCTGACACCACAGCTCCTCACCCGCGGCAACCGCCGGCAGAAAGCGCCCCTTCTGCTCATCGGTGCCATGAGCAATCAGAGTCGGAGCAAGCAGATTCTCCCCGATATGCCCCGACCGCGGAGGCGCCACAGAACGCGCATACTCCTCCGCCCAGACAACCTGCTGAGTAAGCGTGGCCGACCGATTCCCATACCCGGTCTCCCCCCAGGAAAGCCCAATCCACCCGGCCTCCCCAAGTACACGTTCCCAACTACGCCGATCTTGCACCCCGTTGGCGTGATCAGCGAGCCAAGCGCGCGCTTCCATACGGAATGCTTCATCCTCCGGCGCAAAACCGAAGTCCATGAGGGCCTCCCTCAAAATCACCGGTGAGCTGGAGCGCCCCTTTAGGGGCGCGGGGAACTGCGCGACAAGCCACAAACCAACCCGCAGCCGCCAAACAAGGAACACCCCCCGAGCTACTGGGCGTTAGGCCGCACCCCAGAAACCGCCGCCCTCTCCATCCCCGCCACCTCGGAGAGCATCGGCATCGGATCCACCCCCACCGACCCCGGCAAAAACTCCGCAATCCGCTCCGGCGTCCAAGAACCCTCCGCATAAGCCGAACGCAGTTCCCTCGGCTGCGCCCACACCGCGATCTTCGGCCCAGCGATCGTGTACACCTGCCCGGTCACCTCCTGAGCCCGATCCGACAACAGGTAGACCACCAGCGCCGCCACATCCTCCGGCTCCCCGATCTCCGCCAGCTCCATCGGCACGTTCGCCGACATCCGCGTACGAGCGACCGGCGCCACCGCATTGGCGCTCACCCCGTACTTGTGCAACCCCAGCGCGGCGCTCCGCACCAGCGAGATGATCCCGCCCTTCGCGGCGCTGTAGTTGGCCTGCGACACGGACCCCTGATGGTTGCCGCTGGTGAAACCGATCAGCGTCCCGGCCCGTTGCTTCCGCATCACCGCGGACGCCGCCCGGAACACGGTGAACGTGCCCTTGAGATGCGTGGCCACGACCGGGTCCCACTCCTCCTCGGTCATGTTGAACAGCATCCGCTCACGCAGAATCCCGGCCACGCAGACCACACCGTCGAGCCGGCCGTACGAGTCCAGCGCAGTGTCGACCACGCGCTGCCCGCCCGCCATCGTGGCCACGTCGTCCGCCACGGCGACCGCGTCGCCGCCCGCCGCCTCGATCTCTTTGACGACGGCTTCGGCGACCTCGCTGGTCGGGGAGGCACCGTCGATCGCCACGCCGTAGTCGTTGACCACGACCTTCGCTCCCTCGGCGGCCGCCGCGAGCGCGACCGCCCGGCCGATGCCCCGTCCGGCGCCGGTCACGGCGACGACCTTGCCTGCCAAGAAGTTCCCCATGCCCGGCCCCTTCCCGCGGTTTCTGACGGACCGTTAGATTTTAAGTCCCGTCAGACACCTGGAGACAAGCCCCGGGGGGCTCCCATGTCACTACCGGCCGAGTTCCATGACATCGCCAAGCGGGTCAACAACTGGGGCCGTTGGGGGTCCGACGACGAGATCGGGACCCTGAACCTCATCACGGACGAGGTCGTACGGGAGGCAGCCGCCCGCGTCCGCAGCGGGCTCCGGATTCCGCTCGCGCTCCCCCTGAGGCAGGACGGCGTCCAGACCGGGATGATCCCGGGGCGCGTCAATCCGCTGCACGCCATGGTGCAGATCAACCAGGAGATCTTCGGCCCGGGAACGGTCGCGTGCAGCGACGACGCGGTGACCATGGGGTTGCAGGCCGGCACCCACTGGGACGCGCTCACGCACGTCTCGCACTCGGGCCGGCTCTACAACGGCCGCCCGGCCGACACCGTCACCCCGCACGGCGGCGCCGAGTTCAGCGGCATCGACAAGGCGCGGCACATCGTCTCGCGTGGAGTGCTGCTCGATGTGGCGAAGGCGCACGGCGTGGACCGTCTCGACGGGGGGCATGCCGTGACCCCTCAGGACCTGGACGCCGCCGAGGAACTCGCGGGCACGCGCGTGCGTGCCGGTGACATCGCGCTCGTACGGACGGGGCAGGTGCAGGTGTATCTCGCCGGGGACAAGCACGCGTACGCCTATCCGTCACCCGGGCTGTCGATCCGCACCCCGGAGTGGTTCCACGCGCGCGATGTCGCCGCCGTCGCGAACGACACCCTCACATTTGAGATATTTCCGCCGGAAATAGAGGATTTGTGGCTGCCGGTGCATGCGCTCGACCTGGTGGAGATGGGGATGCTGCAGGGCCAGAACTGGAATCTCGAAGAGTTGTCCACAGCCTGTGGACAAGCGGGCCGCTACGACTTCCTGCTGTCGGCGATGCCCGAGCCGTTCGTCGGCGCCACGGGAACTCCGGTGGCCCCGGTGGCCGTTCTCTAGTCGCCGGCCACGCTTCCGCCTCCCCGGGCGCGGCCGGCTGGCGACGCGCCGCGCCCGCCCCGAGCACGGTGTCGCGCGCCGCCATCCGGCTTCGGCGCACCCGCCCCGGTTCCTCATGACCCCAAGCAGAACCGACGCCGTCGCGACCCACACTCGTCGAGGGCTCCCGTCACCGGAACCCTCGTCGTCCCCTCGCGGCGAATCGCTGACCACCAGCGTGATCAAACGGTCACGTCCCGTCAACACCCGAAAGGGGATTCATCACTTACGCACCGATTTCAATGGCCGCGCACAGAAGCACATCCGGGCGCATGCGCCCTGTCGGCCAGGGAGGGGCGATAGGCGTTTGTCGCCATGCCCGCGACCACGCGCCGGGGGCACACTCAGCCACGAACGGCTATACGGCTTCGTACGCCAGCCCCTCATACCCTTCATAGGCCGAGGCCCCGCCGCCGAACGCCGTCGCCGCCTGAGGCGGCTCCGTACAGCGGTCCAGTTCGCACCAGATGCGCTTGCCGGCACCCTCGGGGCTCCAGCCCCAGCGGTCGGCCAGGCCGTCGATGAGGGCGAGGCCGCGGCCGCCCGTCTGTTCGCCGTCCACGCACCGGGGGACGGGGGCCCGGTCGCTGGCGTCGGCCACCTCCAGCCGGACCGGAGCGGCTGACTGAGCCGCCTCTGCGGGCAGCGACAGCCGGAGCACGGCCGGGCAACCGGTGTGCACGACGGCGTTGGTGACAAGTTCGGAGACGAGCAGGATCAGCGTCTCGGCGAGCGACTCATCGGCCTCTATCCCGGACCCGGCGAGCCGCGAACGGGCCCACCGCCGGGCGCGCCCCACTTCTGCGGGGTCGGGCCGGATCTCCAGCTGCACTTGAAGCACCTGCACCGCTCACACCATCCGAACCGGCGGACACATGACCTCGCGCCACACGAGTGCCACGATCGTAGCCATTCTTTGCATGACCAGAACAATGGTCAGAGCCGGGTTCACAGAACGTGAATCCCTTACGAGACAGCATGGTTGACGTACAGTCACCCCAACAAGCGCTTCGGGCATATTCCAGCGCGAAGGAGTACCCGTGCGGCATACTGTGCGACGCTCGTCGTGGCGAGTCGAACAGGGGCACATCGCCGGATCCGGGGCCGCCTCAAGGGCAACACCGGCATGATTCGTGCTCGGACCCGCTCGCATCCCACACAAGGTACCGGAGCAACACAGCGACTCCAGGCCGTGACGAGTCACCCTTAGGACACAACCCGATATCAACGCTCCGTAATTCCGGTATGCCACAATCCGCGACATCCGTGCCACCTGCGTTCGTGATACCGCAGCCCAGCGCCCCTTTTGCCGCTCAGGCCACCAGATCCGCCGCGAGCAGTTCCTCACTCTCCGTGCTCGCACCACCACGTCGAGCACGCACCCAGGCGCGCTTCAGATGGAGATGCACCTCGGACTCCCAGGTGAAGCCCATGCCGCCGTGCACCTGTAGGCAGTCACGGGCGCCGCATACCGCGGCCTCGTCGGCGAGCAGCCGGGCCGCCGCGATGTCCGTCCGCTCGGCGGTCACGGCGGCGGCATATACCGCCGCGCGGGCCACCTCCGTCCGCACCAGCATTCCGGCGCACAGATGCTTGACCGCCTGGAAGGCCCCGATCGGCTGCCCGAACTGCTCACGGGTCCGGGCGTGTTGCACCGCCAGCTCGCACACCCGCCCGGCCGTGCCCAACTGTTCGGCGGCGGTCAGGAGTACGGCGACGGGGCCCACGGCCGCCCCGCCCTCCCCCACCCGGTGCAGCGGAGTCAGCGGATCCACCGACCGCAGCGGTACGGCCCCGGCGGCGTCCCCTCGTACGACGTCCGCCTCGGCCAGCCACTCCACGAGCCCGCTGCCGTCCACGGCCGCGACCACGGTCTCCCCCTCCGCGGCGCCCGCCACCTCCCCCGCCGCCAGATGTGTGGCGATCAGCGGCCCCGGCAGCAGTGCCCGGCCCGCCTCCTCGAAGGCCAACACCGCTTCGGGCAGCCCGAGTCCGACCCCGCCGTCCGCCTCCGGCAGCCGCAGCGCGAAGAACCCCGCCTCGCCGAGCGCCCGCCACAGCCCACGGTCCAGTCCGGGTGCGTCCACGGCCGCCCGCAGCGCCTCGGCGTCGAATCGCCGCGTCACCAGCTGTCGTACCCCGTCACGCAACGCCCGCTGATCCTCGGTGAGTTGGAATTTCATACGCGCCGTCACCGTCCCTTCGGCAGCCCGAGGATGCGCTCGGCCACGATGTTCTGCTGGATCTGCGAGGTGCCGGCGGCGATGGTGTAGGAGAGGGACGACAGACGGTCCAGCATCCACGGCCGGTCGAGGTCGAGACAGTCCGGTCCCAGGACGTCGGCCGCGGTGTCGTACAGCTCCTGCCGCGCCTGTGAATACCTCAGTTTGAAAACCGAACTCCCCACCCCGGGGACCCCGCTCTCCGCCTCGCTCACATTCCACTGGGTCAGCCGCCAAAGCGCCCGGAACTGTGCGTTCAGCCGACCCAGCCGTCGCCGCAGCACGGGATCGTCCCAGCGGCCGTTCTTCCGTGCCTCACCGGCGAGTTCGCGCAGGACGCGGCGGCAGGCGACCACCTCGCCGACGAAGGCCGTGCCGCGCTCGAAGGAGAGGGTCACCATCGTCACGCGCCAGCCGTCGTCCTCGTCGCCGACGCGGTTGGCGACCGGAATGCGGACCTCGTCGAGGAACACCTCGGCGAACTCGGCGGACCCGGCGAGCGTGCGCAGTGGACGTACGGTGATGCCCGGGGCGTCCATGGGCATGGCGAGCCAGGTGATGCCGCGGTGCTTGGGCGCGGCGGGGTTCGTGCGGACCAACAGCTCGCACCAGTCGGCCACTTCGGCATGGGAGGTCCAGATCTTGGACCCACTCACCACATAGTCGTCGCCGTCCCTACGCGCGCGCGTGCGCAGCGCCGCGAGGTCCGATCCGGCGTCCGGTTCGCTGAAGCCCTGGCACCAGACCTCCTCGCCCCGAAGGATCGGCGGCAGCCAGCGCGCCCGCTGCTCCTCGCTCCCCTCGGCGGCGATCGTCGGCCCCGCGTGGAGCAGCCCGACGAAACCCGCCCCCACATAGGGCGCGCCTGCCTTCTCGGTCTCCTCCAGGAAGATCAGCCGTACGGTCGGGGAGGCGTCCCAGTGCACGTGCGCGTACCCGGCGTCGTACAGCATCCGCTGCCAGCCGAGGTCGTACGCCCTGCGCGCGGGCCAGTCGTCCGGGGACGGCTTCGGCGGCAGCGTCGGAAGGACCTTCCCCAGCCACTCCCGCAACCGCACCCGGAACTCGTCCTCTTCGGGCGTGTACGTGAGGTCCATCCACCACCTGCCTGACGATCCGTCAGATTCAGCAGCAGGCTAGCCCCGCACCCCTGGACCGACAAGGCGTCGAGCCCTACGCTCTCCGCACGATCTGACACACCGTCAGCCAGAGGGGGTCGTCGTGAACGACACCGCACACGCCCTGGGTTCCTCGCGCACGCTCTGGGAACTGGTCACACGCCGTGCCGAACTGACCCCCGACCGCCCCGTCCTCCTCCAGGACGACCGCACGCTCACCTTCGGTGAGCTGCATGACCGTGCCGAGCGCGTGGCGGCCGGCCTCCACGGCAGGGGCATCCGCCCCGGCACGGTCGTCGCCTGGCAGCTGCCCACCCGCATCGAGACCGCCCTGCTGTCCTTCGCGCTGGCCCGCCTGGGCGCCGTGCAGTCGCCGGTCATCCCGTTCTACCGGGACCGCGAAGTCGGCTTCGCCCTGCGGGAGTCGGAGGCGGAGTTCTTCGCGGTGCCGGGCACCTGGCGCGGCTTCGACCACACGGAGATGGCCCGGCGGCTCGGCGCCAAGGGGATCTTCGAGGCGTACGACGGTCTCCCGGACGGCGACCCGGCCGTACTGCCCGCCCCGCCCACCGACGGCACCTCCGTCCGGTGGATCTACTGGACCTCGGGAACCACCTCCGACCCCAAGGGCGTTCTCCACACGGACCGTTCACTCATCGCGGGCGGGTCGTGCCTCGCGCACGCGCTGCACCTGTCGGCGAACGACGTGGGCTCGATGGCCTTTCCGTACGCGCACATCGCCGGCCCCGACTACACCGTCATGCTCCTGCTGTACGGCTTCCCGGCGGTGATGTTCGAACAGTTCGCGCTGCCGGACGCGCTGGAGGAGTATCGCAAGCACGGGGTGACGGTGGCGGGCGGGTCGACGGCGTTCTACTCGATGTTCCTCGCCGAGCAGCGCAAGCAGCCGGACCGGAAGGTCATTCCCTCGCTACGGCTGCTCGCGGGCGGCGGAGCACCCAAGCCGCCGGAGGTGTATCACGCCGTCGTGCGCGAGATGGGCGTGCAGCTCACCCATGGGTACGGCATGACCGAGGTGCCGATGATCACGATGGGGGCGCCGGACGACACGGTGGAGAACCTGGCGACGACCGAGGGGCGGCCCCCGGAGGGCATGGAGATCCGGATCGTGGACGGGGAGGTGCGGCTGCGCGGGGAGGCGGTGTGCCGGGGGTATCTGGATCCGGCGCAGACGGCGGAGGCGTTCGACGGGGAGGGGTTCCTCAGGACCGGTGACCTCGGGCGGCTCACCGACAGCGGGCACCTGGTGCTGACGGGGCGGCTGAAGGACGTGATCATCCGCAAGGGCGAGAACATCTCCGCCAAGGAGATCGAGGATCTGCTGCACCGGCACCCGGACGTCGGGGACGTGGCCGTGGTCGGGCTGCCGGACGCCGAGCGCGGGGAGCTGGTGTGCGCGGTGGTGGAACAGCCGCCGGGGGCCGGGGAGTTGACTCTCGAGGCGGTGTCGTCCTACCTGCGCGCGGAAGGGCTGTCGGTGCACAAGCTGCCGGAGCGGCTCGAGGTGGTGGACGCCCTTCCGCGCAACGAGACCTTGCGGAAGGTGCTCAAGTACAAGCTGCGTGAGCGCTATTCAGACAGATGACAGGTGACGGGTGACAGGTGACAGGTGACGTCATTCGGGCACGGTGAAGTAGCGGGCGAAGGAAGACACGATCTCCGCCTCGCCGATCTTGCCGTCGCCGTCGGTGTCGAGGGTGGCGGCGGCCGTCGCGGCCACGTCCTGGCTCACGCCGAGCGCGGTCAGCACGCGCGCGGTGTCACCGACGGTGGCCGCTCCGTCGCCGTCGCGGTCGGCGAGGTCGAGCGCGGCATGCAGAAAGGGGCGGGCGATCTCGGCGAACCGGTCCGGGTTGTCGCGCAGGCGCTTGACCGCGCCGCCGACGAACTCGTCCCGGCTGATCCGCTGGTCGCCGTCCCGGTCCGCTATGCCGGCCATCCCCTGCCAGAACGCCTCGGCGCCGATGTACAGGGCCTGTCCCTTGTCGGAGCGGGCCGCCGTACCGAACTCGGCGAGCAGCCTCTTGGCCGCCGCGCTGAAGTCCTCACGGTCGATGTAGCCGTTGCCGTCCTGGTCGAAGGTGGCGAACCGGGCGGCGATCTTGCCGTCGTACTCGCTGCTGACCATGTCTGTTCGTGCCGCCTTACGTCACGTGGGTGCGTACTGGCAGGGAGCGTACGACGCCCGGAGCGGCCTTGGCGCGGAAAACGTCGCTTGTGTCAAGACCGGGCTGATTTTGCGACACTGACGTGGCAGAGCGGCGGTGTGACGTACACCGAGTGCGGAGATCCGGTAGCGGCGGGTCACGCCGAGAGCGGTTCGGCCCCCTCGTCGACCGCCGCCGCCACGTCCGGGTACACCTCGAACAGACGGCGTACGCCGAGGGCGCCGAGCACCCTGTTGACGTGGGAGCCGTCCACGGCCCCCTGGGCGGGCAGTATCAGCCGCAGGCTGCCCTGGCAGGAACGGATGAGGCGGCGGGAGCCGATGAGCACGCCGACGCCGCTGGAATCGCAGAACAGGACCTCGGAGAGGTCGAGGACGAGACTGTGCCGGCCCTCGGCCACCACGTCGTGCACCCGCTGCCGCAGCACGGGCGACGTCACCAGGTCCAGTTCGCCCGACACTTGGAGCACGGCCCACTCGCCCTGCTTGTCGCCGGTCACGTAGAACGCCACCACCAGGCCCTTCGCTCGCCGGAAACGGAAGCCTCACCTACGCTTCCTTGCAGCGCGGCTGCCCAGCGGCCGTTCCCCGAAACCAGGTACTGGAAACGGAAACCAATCAGAACAGGCTTGTTTCAGTCGTATTCGATCCTGTTCGATCGGGTCTGATCGCGCCGGGAGTGGGTAGGCGCGCGAAGGCACGGGGGCGGACGGGGCCCGGAAGGTGCACTACCACCTGCGCCTCCGCTGGGAGCACCCATTGCCACAAAGGGGCGTGCGTTGTCAGAGGTGCCGACTACATTCGAGATGACGGTGGACGCAGGCCGGACCGGAGAAGAGCACCGGAGAAGAGCAGGGTGAGGGGGCCGTATGGCGAAGAAGGACGCGCCGCCCCGCTGGGACCGCAAGATGCAGCAGCGGCTCGCACGCGGAGAGGCGGCGGCCCTCGGTGAGCTGTACGACCGTTTCGCTTCGCTCGTGCACGGCCTCGCCCACCGCGTCCTCGGCGACGAGCGCGCGGCCGACGGCATCACCAGGGACGTCTTCACCCACGTCTGGCAGCACCCGGAGGCGTACGACCCCAAGCAGGGCCCGCTGCGCTCCTGGGTCGCCACACTGACCCATCGCCTGGCCGTGCAGCGGCTGCGCGCCACCGAGACCGCCGCCCTCACCCAGGGCGGCGGCTCCACCGAGGACCTGGAGCGCAAGGTCCGCCAGGCCTCCGTCGCCGCCCGCGCCGACTACATCGTCCAGGCCATGCCCGTCCCCCTGCGCACCGCACTGGAGCTGGCCTACTTCCAGCGCCGCGACTACCGCCAGACCGCCGCCGACCTCGGCGTCACCGAGGACGAGGCCCGCCGCCGCCTCCGCCTCGGCCTGCAACTCCTGTCCACCGCCCACGACGCCGGCGCCCCCGGGCCGCCCCCCGGATACGGGGGTGCCGCGTGACCGGCCCGGAGCGGTTCGAGGCGTACGACGACCACGAGGGATACGGCGACGCGGGGCACGGCGGCTACGACGGTCCCGGGCACGGCGGCGGCTACGACGACTCCGGCCACGAGAAGGAGCAGCACGGCGCCCCGGACGACGAGGGCCGCCCGAAGGTGACCGAGCCCGACGGCCCGGGCAACGCGGACGGATCCGACGGCCCGGGCAGCGGCGGCGGAGGCGACCCCGGCCGTGGGCGAGAGCCCGGCCATCCGCCCCGTATACCCCTGCCGCGCTCCTCCGTCGAGGACGGCGGGCGGCCGCTGCCGTCGCTGGAGGAGCTGGGGGACCTGGCGCCGCGGCCCGCCCCGCCGGCGCTGGAGCACCACGTCCTGAAGGCGCTGCTCGGCGCGTGGGCGCTGGCCGCCTGCTCACTGGAGGAGACGGCGGCCGTCGAGGACCACCTCGGCACCTGCGGCACCTGCGCCGACGAGGCGCTGCGGCTGCGGGAGGCGGTCGGGCTGCTGCACCCCCCGGAGAGCCTCGACCTCGACCCGGGCCTGCGCACCCGCGTCCTGACGGTCTCCTTCGACCGACGGCCACCGCGCATCCCCGTGCCTGAGTGGGCCGGTCCCTACGACGCCGAGACCGCCCGCCTCGACGCCCTGCTGCAGGACATAGGGGACGCCGAGTGGCACGCGCCGGTGCGGCTGCGGTGGTTCGAGGCCGACAAGGAGACGACCCGGCGTACGACCGTCGCCGGGGTCATCGCGCACCTGCTCACCGTCGACGGCCTCGTCGCGCTCGCCCTCGGCCTGGACGACCCCTTGGGCGACATCCCGTCCGCGGCACCCGCCCCCGCCGAGCGCACGGAGGCGTACTGGGCGGCCTCCCACTTCCCGCCCACCCGGTCCGTGCGGGGTCCCTGGCGGGAGCAGAGCCACGACCTCGTGCGGACCGTGTCCTTCACCGGTAGCAACTCCGGTTCGCTACCGGTGTCGTACGGCGCCTGCGAGCTGCCGCTGCGGGACGCGATGCTGGACCGGGCGTTCGAGTGCTGGGTCCACGCGGAGGACATCGCCGAGGCGGTCGACTACCCGTACGAGCCGCCCGCGCCGCGTCATCTGCACGGCATGATCGATCTTGCGGCGCGGATGTTGCCGGGGGTGCTGGCAACTCGCCGCCGTGATGACCGCCGGCATCTCGTGCCGGTGGGCGAGACCGGTCGCAGCCTGCGGCTGGAGATCGAAGGGCTGGGCGGCGGGGAGTGGTTGATTCCCCTGGACTCCCCCGGGTTGGGCTCCGCCGAGCGTGAGGTCGCCCATGTCGCGCTGGACGGCGTGGAGTTCTGCCGGTTGGCGGCGGGTCATGTATCGCCGCAGGAGGCGGCTGCGGGGCAGGTCGGGGACCGGGAGGCGATCAGGGATGTGCTGTTCGCTGCGGCGAGCTTGAGCCGGATGTAGGGGCGGGTTGGGGGTGCGCGGGCGGGTGCGGGTGCGTGGGGGTTGCTCGCGCAGTTCCCCGCGCCCCTAAAGCACGTGCAGTGGACGCCCTTTAGGGGCGCGGGGAACTGCGCGACCAGCCCACGACCACCCGCACCCGCCCCTGAAACCGAACCCCCCGACCCCCTAGGCGAACACAACCGTCCGTCGCCCATTGAGCAGAATCCTCCGCTCCGCATGCCACTTCACCGCCCGCGCCAGCGCCTGGCACTCCACATCACGCCCCACCGCCACCAGCTGATCCGGCGTGACGTCATGCCCCACCCGCTCGACCTCCTGCTCGATGATCGGCCCCTCATCGAGATCCGCGGTGACATAGTGCGCGGTCGCCCCGATCAGCTTCACGCCCCTCGCATGGGCCTGGTGATACGGCTTCGCGCCCTTGAAGCTCGGCAGGAAGGAATGGTGGATGTTGATGATGCGGCCGCTGAGCGCCTTGCAGAGGTCGTCGGAGAGGACCTGCATATAGCGGGCCAGCACCACCAGCTCGACGTTCTCCTCGCGCACCAGCTCCAGCAGCTGCGCCTCGGCCTGCGGCTTGTTGTCCCTGGTCACCGGAATGTGGTGGAAGGGAATGTCGTACGAGGCCACCAGTTCGGCGAAGTCGGTGTGGTTGGACACCACCGCGGCGATCTCCACCGGCAGCGCCCCGATCCGCGACCGGAACAGCAGGTCGTTCAGGCAGTGGCCGAACTTGCTGACCATCAGGACGACGCGCATCTTCTCGTCGGCCCGGTTGAGCTGCCACTCCATGTGGAAGGCGTCACCGATCGCCGCGAAGCTCGCCCGCAGCTTGTCCACGGTCACCGGCGCCTCCGCCGAGAAGTGGACGCGCATGAAGAACAGTCCCGTGTCGTGGTCGCCGAACTGCTGGCTGTCCTCGATGTTGCAGCCGGTCATGAAGAGGTAGCTCGACACGGCGTGCACGATGCCCTGCTTGTCGGGGCAGGACAGGGTGAGGACGTACTGGTCGGGCGCGACCGCGGGTCGGTTGGACTGCTCGTTCATGCAGGACAGGGTCGCATATCGGCCCAGCCCGGGCGGACCCCGTCCGCTACGCGGACCTCGTCATGATCTGCAGCACCTCGAGACTCCGGGGAGGCGTGTCAGGGTCGTCCCCGTCACTCGCCGCGAGGCGCACGTGTGCGTCGCGGGCCGCCCGTACGGCCTCCGGCCACGCCTGGTTCTCGAGGTAGGCGGAGACCGGGGCGTCCGGCCCGACCTGGTGCATGATCCGCAGCACACGCAGGACGGCGGTGTCGACGAGCGCCGCCTCCTGGGAGTCCCGGAAGATCGTGCCCACGTATTTCTCGGCGGACCAGTTGTCCAGCCAGGTGTCCTCGACCAGGCGGTACACGGCGTCGGTGACGTCTCCGTACCCGTCGACTCCGGCGAGCCAGACCTCTCGCTGGAACACCGGATCGGAGAGCATGTGCAGCGCGGAGCGCACATTGCTGCGCCAGCGCCACCACGGCATGTCGTTCAGTGGCATGCCGCCCATGGTGGAGGAGCGACGGCCGCGACGGGAAGAGTTCTCCGAACCTTGCACGGTCACCGATCGTACGTTCTTTCTCATACGACGCTCAGGGACCCCCGTAATTCACCTCGCCGTCACCTACCGTTGACCGAGGGTCACTCCCGGGTTAGCGATGTGGCGGAATCGTGCGTGTCCATGACCGGCAGGCGTCACCACCGCAAGACCCACCTCCCCGCGCTCACCCGACCCGTCACAACCACCGTCCGCAGAGCGGCGGCCCTGGTCGCGTGTGCGTCGCTCGCCGTCGGTTGCGGGGTCGTCCCCGGTGTCTCGGGGGGCACCGGGGACGACACCATCACCGTCATGACGTGGGCGCCGAGTGAGACGGGCGCCACGAACAAGCCCGGCATGCCCGCCCTCGCCCTCGCCTACGCGCGCTGGGTCAACGCAAGCGGCGGCATCAACGGCCACAAGCTCAAGGTCCTGATCTGCAACGACCACAACGACACCGTGGACGCGGCCAACTGCGGCCGGCGCGCGGTCAAGGAGAACGTCGTCGCGGTCGTCGGCTCCTACAGCCAGTACTCCGACTCGTTCTTCCCGCCCCTGGAGGGCGCGGGCATCCCGTACATCGGCGGCTACGGCCTCACCGAGTCCGAGTTCACCAGCCCGCTGTCGTACCCGGTCAACGGCGGCCAGCCCGCCCTGCTGGCCGGCCTCGGGCAGGCGCTCGCCAAGAACTGCGGGCGCGTCGCCCTGGTCCGGCCCGACACCATCGCGGGTGACGAGCTGCCCCCGATGCTCAACTCCGGCCTGAAGGCGGGCGGACACGCGCCGGCCGGCAATCAGCTGGCCAAGGACGACGCCACCGAGTACTCGGCCCCGGCCGAGCGTGCCCTCGAGTACGCCACCGCCGACTCGACGGAAACCGGCTGTGTGGTGCCCGCCCTCGGCGACCGCACCAGCACCTTCATGGACTCCTTCCGGCGTGCCCGCGCGGACTATCCCGACGTACGGGCGGGCACCGTGCTCGGCAGCGTCGACCAGTCGGTGATCAACCAGAGCGGCGGTGCCTCGTCGCCGTACGAGGGGTCGTTCATCACGGGCTGGTACCCGGTCTCCACCGACAAGCGGTGGGACCGGATGAAGCAGGTCATCAACAAGCACGCGTTCGGCGACAACCGCATCGACACCGGGGATGTCGGCGTGCAGACCACATGGATCGCCTACACCGTGTTCAAGGCGGTCGTGGAGTCGCTCGGCGACGGCGAGGTGAGCGCCGACTCCGTGCGCAACGCCCTCGACGGCGGCCTCAAGGTCTCCACGGACGGGCTCACACCGACCCTGCGCTGGCAGTTCCAGGACAAGCTCGCCTCCATCGGCCTCCCGCGCATGGTGAACGCCGATGTGACCCTCCAGGTCGTACGCAAGGGCCAGCTCGTCGCGGCACGCAAGAGCTCCACCGACATGACGGACACGCTGAAGCAGGCGGATGTGAGCTGACCGGTGGAGCCGGCCGGCTCGTGTGCGTCACTCCCACACGGCCGGCCGGCTCCGGCCGTCACAGCTGGGTCGGCTGGCGCTGGGTCAGGCCGTACGTCTTGGCGATCGCGTTCCACAGCTGGGCCGCCTTGGCCTTCTGCGTGGTCGCGGTGCCGCTCGCACGGTTGCCTGCCGCGGTCTGGCCGGTGGTGCGGGCCTGGCCCTTCTTGCAGAGGCTGCCCTTCTTGGCCGCGACCTGGTCGGCCCACGCCGCGTAGTGGTTGTCGGCCGACGCCGACGCATGCCACGCGCTGTTGAGGGCCGAGGTCAGCGCGGCATGGTTCGGGAGCTTGTCGACGGACAGCTTCGACAGGCTGGTGACCAGGCCGGTGCGCTGCTTGGCCGCGTCGCGCAGGTCGGCCGCCGCCTGCCCCATGTTCTTGCACGTCTTCACATCGGCGACCGCGTTGATCACGGTGGCCCGGCTGTCGCCGCTGTCGGCCAGCAGCTTGTCCAGCGCGACGGCCTGCTGCTCGGCCGCGTCGGTGGACGGCGAGGCGGAACCCTCGGTCGCCGGGGCGGTGGCGGACACCGTCTGGTTCTTGTCGTCGCTCTGGTCGTCGCCGCCACCGCTCGCGAGCAGCGCGCCCGCCCCGACCCCGAGGACGGCGATCCCGACCCCGACAGCCGCGATGAGCGGCACCCGCGAGCCGGTACGGCCGCCGCGGCCACCGTGTCCGCGGTGGTCGTCGGCGCCGGGCGGGACGTAGGCGGGCTGGGGGCGCGCCGGTGCCTGCCCCGGCTCGAAGCGGGGCAGCTGCTGGGTGGCCGCGGCGGGATGCTCCCTCCCCGGCTCACTGCGGAAGAGGCTGTCGAACTCGGCGGGCGGCTGCCGGTCCCGCCCGGCCGCCACGGGCGGAATGTACTGCGTCGCTTCGGCATCGGGATTGGCCGGCGGCAACGGCCCCGGGTTCTGCCGCGCCCGCCCCAGATAACGGGTCTCCTCCCCGGCCGCCCCAGCAGGCACCTCGGGCGGCAGCGCCCCGGGCCCCACCGGCGGAATGTACTGCGTCGCACCCTCATCCCCGGGCCCGGAAGGCGCCGC
>NZ_JAFFSU010000041.1 GCF_017948455.1 Streptomyces sp. GESEQ-4 | reverse complement strand
CCGCCGCGTCGGAGGTCAGATGCAGGCCCTCCGAGGCGGCGGTGCCCGGGCGGTACGTCGCCAAGTCCCCGATGTCCAGGCGCATTCCGCCGATGTGCGTCGCGATCCCGCGGTCGCCCTCACGCTGGATGCGGGCCTCGGCGCGCAGCCGCAGGTCGTGTCCGGCGACCGGCAGCGTGCCACGCGCCCGGATACGGTCGTGGCCCTCGCCGGTGAACGTGACCTGGGACGCGCCCAGTTCACGGTTCAGGTCGGCGAACGACAGCAGTACGTCGCCGTCCAGCTCGGGGACGCTCGCGCCGCGCACGGCCGTCGGGCCGTCGGCGTCCAGTCGTACGTCCTTCGCCGTCGCCGACACCTGCGCCAGCGAGACCCGGTCGGCGGCCACGTCGGGCACGGTCACCTTCACCGAGTCCAGGCGCTCGTCGGCGAGTTGCGTGACGAAGGGGAAACCGCTGATCTCGACTTCGGGCGCCGCCGCCAGGTCGAGACGGTCCTTGAGGGAGTCGGCCGCCTGGCGCTCGGCGTACAGCAGGGCCCAGCGGTCGGCGAGGGTGAGGCAGGCGGCGAGGGCGACGATCCCCACCACCGCCTTCATCCCGAGCGAGAGGCCCGCGAAGCGGCCCCGCCTGCGCCGGCCGTTGCGGCGGTGGTTGGGCGGGGACCACTCGTCTTCCGCTTCCTCCTCGGGCTCATGGAGGAACTCCTCCATAGGGCCGTCGTCGAGAGCGGCCAGCTCTTCGTACGGGTTTGAACGATAATGCGTCGCTATGTGGTGGGGGGTACGCATCGTGCCATCCGAACATGCGTACCGGCCCCACCCGCAACCTCTACCCCAGGTATGCGATTTACCTCACGATTTACCTCGCGTTCTACTTCACCATCTACTTCACGATCGTGATCCGGTCCGGCTTCGGCGGCTCGATCGGGTCCGTGGCCGAGGAATTGGCCGTCAGGTACTTCTCGAGAGCGGTCAGGTCGTCCGCGCCGACCAGGTCGTTCGTGCCCAGGCCCAGCGTGGGGAACCCGTCGCCGCCGCCCGCGAGGAAGCTGTTCGTCGCGACGCGGTAGGTGGCGGCCGGGTCGACGGCCGTGCCGTTGAGCTTGATCGAGTCGGTGACGACCCGGTCGGCGCCGGTCTTCGTCAGGTCGAGCGTGTACGTCAGCCCGGCCGAGGGCTGGAGGATCTTCGGCGACGCGGTGTTCACCCCGCTCACCTGCTCCTTGAGCACCTGGATCAGCTGGGTGCCGGTGAAGTCCTGCAGATTCACGGTGTTCGCGAACGGCTGCACCGTGAAGCCCTCGGCGTACGTCACCACACCGTCGCCCTCGGCGCCCTTGGCCGCATAGGTCAGCGGTGCCCGGACACCGCCCGGGTTCATCAGCGCGAGGTCGGTCTCCGCGTCCAGCTCCTTGCCGTACGCCAGCTGCGCGTCGGCGATGAGGTCGCCGATCGGGGACTCCGTACCGGAGTTGCTGATGTCGGCGGAGATGTGGCCGATCGCGCGGTTGCCGATGGGCGCGGCGAGGGTGTTCCACTTGGCGATCAGCTCGGTCATGTCCGTCGCCTTGGGGACGGTCCGGGTGACCACGTGGTTCGCGGACTTGACGGCCGTACGGGCGATGTCACCCGTCCACCGGTCGTACGTCAGCGTGGTGTCCGTGTAGAGGCGGCCGAAGGACGCGGCCGAGGTGACCGTGCGCGGCTTGCCCGACGGGTCGTTGATCGTGCACGCGTACGCGGCGTGGGTGTGCCCGGTGACCAGCGCGTCCACCTGCGGGGTGATGTTCTTGGCGATGTCCACGATCGGGCCGGAGATGCCGTCGCCGGCGCCGGGCGAGTCGCAGTCGTAGTTGTACGCCGCCGAGGCCGGGGCCCCGCCCTCGTGGATGAGGGCGACGATGGACTTCACGCCCTGGCGCTGGAGCACCTTGGCGTACTTGTTGATCGTCTCGACCTCGTCCTTGAACTTGAGGCCCTTGACCCCCTCGGCGGAGACGACACCCGGGGTGTCCTCCAGGGTCACGCCGACGAAGCCGACCTTGACGCCGTTCTTCTTCCAGACCCAGTAGGGCTTGAGGATCGGCTTGTTGGACTTCTCGCCCAGGACGTTCGCCGCGAGGTACGGGAAGTCGGCGCCCTCGAACTCCTCGTCCGCGTAGCAGCCGTCCTTGGGGTGGCAGCCGCCGTTCTGCAGCCGGGCCAGTTCCCTGGCGCCCTCGTCGAACTCGTGGTTGCCGACGCTCGTCACATCGAGCTTCAGCTTGTTCAGCGCCTCGATGGTGGGCTCGTCGTGGAAGAGGCCCGAGATCAGCGGGGAGGCGCCGACCATGTCGCCGCCGGCCGCGGTGATCGAGTACTTGCTGCCCTTGCGCGCGTCACGCAGATGGGTGGCGAGGTACTCGACGCCGCCCGCGTCGATCGTCGACGTGGTGCCGTCCTCGTGCACCTCGGTGACCCGGCCCGAGGAACCGGACGGCGGCTCCAGGTTGCCGTGCAGGTCGTTGAAGGACAGCAGCTGGACGTCCTGGTAGCGGCCAGGCAGATGGTGGCCGCCCTTCTTGCTGTCCGGTGCCGCCCCGGCCGGTATCGCCGCGAGGAGCGCACCGGCGGTCGCCAGTCCCGCCGCTGCTGCGAGAAGTGCGTGTGTACGGCGTCTGCGGCGGTGGTGCGGCTGGGATGTGGCTGGCATGCGCTCCCCTGTGGGTCTGCTGAGGTGAGTGTGGTTCGTAGGGCGGCAGCCTAAAGTCAACGCGCGTAGCGCGACAGGGTTTTCGGTGTTACAACCTGGTTGCCGCCGTACCCTCGTACTCATGACCAGCGACGACACGGCCTACCCGGCCCTCTCCCGCGCCATCGAGACCTACTCCGTGCTCTCCCCGGAACAGACCGAATCCGTGCTCGCGCTGCTGGCGGAGGCCGCGGACCACGACGGGCGGCAGGCGGTGTCCGAGCAGGGGCGGCTGTATCTGCGCGGCGGCGCTCGGGAGGGCATCGCCCATCTCCTCCTCACCGTCGGCGACGAACTCGTCGGCTACGCCCAGTTGGAGGACACCGATCCGGTGGAGGCGCCGGCCGCCGAACTGGTCGTCCATCCCGCGCACCGCGGGCACGGGCACGGGCGCGCGCTGGGCTCGGCCCTCCTTGCCGCGTCCGGGAAGCGGCTACGGGTGTGGGCGCACGGCGGTCACTCGGCTGCGCGGCATCTGGCCCAGGTGCTGGGGCTGACCCTGTTCCGTGAACTGCGCCAGATGCGGCGGCCGTTGACCGACCTCGAGCTGCCCGATCCGGTCCTCCCGCCCGGCGTGACCGTCCGCACCTTCGTCCCCGGTCAGGACGACGCCGCCTGGCTCGCCGTGAACGCCGCCGCCTTCGCCCACCATCCCGAGCAGGGCTCCCTCACCCAGCGGGACCTCGACGACCGTAAGGCCGAGCCGTGGTTCGATCCCGCCGGGTTCTTCCTCGCGGAGCGCGAGGGCGAGCTGATCGGCTTCCACTGGACGAAGGTCCACGCGGCCGACGGGCTGGGCGAGGTGTACGTCGTGGGCGTGCGCCCCGGCGCCCAGGGCGGCGGCCTGGGCAAGGCCCTGACGACGATCGGGCTACGTCACCTCGCGGCGCAGGCCCTCCCGACCGCGATGCTGTACGTCGACGCCGACAACAAGGCGGCGGTGTCGGTGTACGAGCGGCTGGGCTTCGTCACGCACGAGACGGACCTGATGTACCGCACGGAGACCTGACGTTGCGGGGCGCTGCGCGGTGCCGGTCGGGTGCCGGTCCCGTGACGGCGTCGGTCCCGTGACCGGCGTCGTGCCGTGACCGGCGTCGGTCCCGTGACCGGCGTCGTGCCGTGACCGGCGTCGGTCCCGTGACCGGCGTCAGAAAGCGGCCCGCACCCAACGCCTCCGCACCGGCTCCGTCCCGCACGCCCCCCACACCACCACCGCACCGGCCAGCACCATCCACCACCGGTCGTGCGCGGCGCCCCACCGCTCGTCGGTGACGGAGACGAACAGGGCCCAGTCGTCCGGCAGGAGGAGCGGGGTCAGGGCGGCGGACGCGAGCAGGGTCGCCGCGACCAGCGTGCCCGGGGTGGGTTGGTCGGTGCGGTGTACCGCTGCCGCCGCCACCGCCAGGGCCACGGCGAACACCGCGCCCGCCTCCAGCGTGACGTCGGCGAGCGGAGGACGGAGCGACCCAGGAACCAGCAGCACCGCCCCCACCCACCACGCCCCCGCCACCGGTGCGACGAGCGCCGCCCGCAGGGCGTGGCGGATCCAGCGGCGGGTCGGCACCGGTGCCGTCGTGTGCCGGGCGGGGTCGTCCAGGACGAACGCGAGCCCGAGGGCGAAGGCCAGGACGGCGCCCCGGAGGAGGAGCAGGGCCCACCAGGTGTCCAGTCCGAACAGCCGGGGCAACCCCGCGAGCAGCAGTCCCGCCGCCGCGGAAGCGCCCAGCACCCGCCACGGCAGAGCGCGGAGGACCGGCACCACCAGCGCCGTCACTCCTCGCACGAGTCCGCGCCCTTCGGTGCGTCGACGCCCAGCAGCTGGGCGACCCGGCTGGTCTTGACGTCCGGTGCGGTCAGTTCGGCCCAGTTCGCCTTCACCTTCGCGGTGACGGTGTCGCGCGGCTGCTCCAGCAGTTCCCGTACGACGTCGGTGTGACCGGACGTCATGGACAGCGGATCGGTCGGCGACAGGACGGTCGCGGACCCGGACACGCTGTCGTCCACGCGGACGTCGCGCAACGACTGCATCGGGTCGTCCGCCCAGCCCAGCGCGAGCCACATGACGGTGACCATGCGGCCGTCGCATATCCCGCCCGCATCCTTCTCGGTGCCCGTCACCAGCACGGAGGCGACCGCCGCCGAGAACTCGGGGACGCGGTT
Organism: Streptomyces sp. GESEQ-4; assembly: GCF_017948455.1. Taxonomy (GTDB): domain Bacteria; phylum Actinomycetota; class Actinomycetes; order Streptomycetales; family Streptomycetaceae; genus Streptomyces. The sequence goes on along the minus strand of NZ_JAFFSU010000041.1, from coordinate 41,051 downwards.
GCCGCCCCAGCGGGTGCCCACGGTGACCTGGTCCGGGGTGGCCGAAGGTTCCAGCGCGGAGTCGCCGTCCAGGCCGTAGCGGGCGTCGATCCGCTGCCGTACGACGAGTTCGCGGTCCTGCGCGCCGGCACCGGCCAGCGACTTGACGTGATCCACGACGTCCGCCCAGGTCTCCGTCCGCGGCGCCCACTCCGGGAAGGCGCAGTACGTCGAGCCGTCGTGCCGTACGCAGGTCTGTTCCTTCTCCGGCGTCACCGAGACCCGCTCCCGGGCCGCCGTCAGCTCCGGCGAGATGTCCCGTGCCTGGGCGACGGCGCCGGTCAATGTCAGGAGCACCGCCGCGGCCAGGGCACCCGCGACGATCACCTTGCGGCCACCGCTGACCAGCACCGCGACCAGCGCCGCGCACAGGACCAGCCCCGCGAGATACATCGCGTGCCAGGCGGCCGGGCGGCCCAGCAGGTCGGACGGGAGCGTGTTGGCCGTGCTCTCGCCGACCACGGGCGCCAGCCATCGCGTGCCCTGCCCGCTTCCGGTGGGGGCCGCGATCATGACGTAGAAGAAGAGGAAGAAGACCGCCGCCAGCGGAGCCGCCACCACCGACGCCACCAGCCGTGCCATCAGCACCCCGATCGTGCCGAGCAGCAGCACCGTCAGCGGCCCGACGAGGAGCTCCGCCGGAGAACCGTGCCCTATGGCACCCGGCTTGAGCGCCTGCCAGGTGAACTGGCCTCCCACACACAGCGCTGTGAGGAGGGCCGCCGGGACCACGGACAGCGCGTGGGCCGCCGTGCGCTGCCAGGGCAGCAGCACCAGCACCCCGAAGTGGCGTTCCGTGTCCTGCCGCCTGGATCTCAGCACCGCCAGGTTCGCCGACAGCAGTACCGCCAGGGCGACCAGCAGCGGTGCGCCCTGCGTGGCGCGGTCGGCGTCCTGGAGCGCGGGGAAGGCCTCGCGGTCCATGTAGACGATCCAGGCGATGTATCCGGCGAAGGCCAGCAGCACGGGGCTGCTCAGCAGCAGCTTTCGCGTCTCGAAGCGGGCGAGGGCAAACACGGCCGCCCAGGTGTGGCTCGGCGCGGTGGTCACGGCGGGCGGGGCCGCCTGCAGCACGGTGCTCACGCGGCCACCTCCGCGTGCTCGCCGTCGAGGGAGAGGAGGTAGCCGTCCTCCAGGGTGGGGTCGAGGAGTTCGGCGCCGGGGGGCGGGTCGCCGACGTTGCGGTACGTCCCCATCCCCGTCCGCCAGCCCGCCTTCGCGCCCGGCGCGCGCTCCGCGCTGCTCCACACCCGGCCGGCCGCTCGTGCGGTCAGCTCGGCGGGGGTGCCGTCGAAGCGGATGGTGCCGCCCGCCATGACCAGGACCCGGTGGCAGAGCATCGCCACGTCCTCGGTCTGGTGGGTGGACAGCAGGACCGTACGGCCCTCTCCGGCCGTGGCGATCAACTCCCGGAACCGCATGCGCTGTTCGGGGTCGAGGCCGACGGTCGGCTCGTCGAGGACCAGGAAACCGGGGTCGCCGACGAGCGCGGCGGCCAGTGCGACCCGCTGCCGCATACCGCCGGACAGCTTCTTGATCCGCTTGCCGCGTACGTCGGACAGATCGACGCACTCCAGCACCCGCCGCACCTCCCGGTGCCGTGCCGTGCGGTCGGTCAGTTCCTTGAGGATCGCCACGTAGTCGACGAACTCGAAGGACGTGAAGTCCGGGTGGAAACCGGGCGTTTGGGGAAGGTAACCGAGGTTGCGGCGGACCTCCTGGCGGCCGGAGGTGGTCGACGGGTCCTGGCCGAGGACCGTGAAGGCGCCGCTGTCGGCGGGGACCGCGGTGGCGAGCACCCGCAACAGGGTGGTCTTTCCCGCGCCGTTGGGGCCGAGCAGGCCGGTCACACCCGGCGTGAGCCGCAGCGCGACGTCGTCCAGGGCGCGCGTGCCGCCGTAGCGGAGGCTGAGCCCGGAGGCGGAGACGGTGGGGGTCATGCGGGGCTCCCGTGGAAGAGGTCGAAGCGGTCACGGAGGAAGAAGAGGAGACCGGCGGCGAGCACGGCGACGGCGGCTGCCGTGCTCTGACCGGCGGCGGTGAAGGGCGCGAGCGGGCCGTCGGCCGTCGCCTCCGCCACCAGCAGCAGCGCGATCCAGCCCCCGCCGACGAGGGACGGCGCGAGCACCGGCCCCAGCCGCGGGGTCAGCGCGAGCCCGGTCGCGGTCAGGGCGAGCGCGGGCAGCAGCCAGGCGAGGGCGCGCAGGCCGTACGCCGGGAGGGCGAGCGTCGCCAGTCCGTTGAGGGCGAGTCCCGTGGTGAGCACGGCGACCGTCCGGATCATCAGCAGCCGGAACCCGTGCAACGGGGAGACGACGGCCATCTCGTACGTCGGGTCCAGGGCGGGCCCGTACGACACCGCGACCCCGGCGAGGGGCAGCAGCGGCGCGAGGGCGAGGAACAGCTTGGGCGAGTCGGTGACCGGGGACAGGTTCGTCACCAGCACGGTCAGCACGAGCAGCGCGAGGACCGAGCCCAGCCAGGAGCCGCGCATCACCGGCGTCGCCGAGAGCAGCCGCGCCGTGTGATCGGGCACCCCGAGCCGCACCAGCAGCGCCTCGAGCCACCCCGGCCGGGGCACGTCCAGCTCGGCGTCCAGCCGCTCCCAGCCGGCGTCGAGCGCGACCGGGTCGCTGACCTCGGCGAGCACGGCCCGGCAGGGGGAGCAGGCGGTGAGGTGGGTGTCGGTGGACCAGAGGGCGGGGGCGGTCAGCTCGCCGCGGGCGTACGACCGTAGATCTCCTTCAGGTACGTGCCAGGTCATGCGGACACCTCCTCGATTCGTGTGTGGGCGTGCGGGGTTACGTGCGTCATGCCAGTGCCTCCCGCAGTTGCTTGCGGGCACGCATCGCCCGCGTCTTGACCGTGCCGGGCGGAATCCCCAGCACGACGGCGGCCTCGCGGGTGGTCAGCCCGTCGATAACCGTGGCCTGGAGCACCGCGCGCAGCTCCGGTGAGAGCCTCACCAGCGCACCCGCGAGGTCCCCGTGCTCGACCCCCGCGAGCACGCGCTCCTCCGCGGACGCCTCGTCCCGGTGCCGCAGCCGCGTCAGCGCCTGCCGCAGCCGGCCGCGCGCCCCGTCGCCCCGCAGCGCGTCGACGAGGCGCCGCGAGCCGATGCGCCACAGCCACCCGGCCACATCCCCGTCCTCCCGGTAGCGGGCCTTGCCCCGCCACACCGCGAGGAACGTCTCCTGCACGACGTCGTCGACTATCCCGGCGTCGGCGCACCGGCCGCGCAGCCGGGCGGCGAGCCAGGGGGCGAACCGCCGGTACAGCTCCTCGAAGGCACGCCGGTCCCCGTCCGCCGCGATGGCCCGCAGCAGATCCCCGTCGCTTCTCGTTTCGCTCACGTCTCCTCATCGCACCGGCGTCCCGGATCGGTTCACACCCTCGCCCATGACATTCCGGCAGACGTTTCCGGCTTGACTTTCGGGATCACCTTAGACCACCCTTTCACTACTCAAATAGTGAAAGGGGGTTGTCCCATGGTCGAGTACCGCATCGACCGGCACAGCGGCGTGGCCACCTACGTCCAGATCGTCCAGCAGACCAAGCAGGCGCTCCGCCTGGGCCTGCTGGAGCAGGGAGACAAGCTCCCCACGGCCCGCGAGGTCGTCGAAGCCACCGCCATCAACCCCAACACCGTCCTCAAGGCCTACCGCGAACTGGAGCGGGAGGGCCTGGTCGAGGCACGCCGGGGCCTGGGCACCTTCGTCCGCCGGGGACTGAGCACCACCCCCGCCGACTCCCCCCTGCGCGGCGAGCTGGACGCCTGGGCGGACCGGGCCCGCGAGGCGGGGCTCGGACGGGAGGACGTGGCCGCACTCTTCACCGCCGTACTCGACTCACACTTCGCCGCAGGCGAGAAGCACCTCCAGGGAGACCCGTCATGACCGACACGGCCATAGAGGCAGCCGGCCTCGGCAAACGCTTCGGCAAACGCTGGGCGCTGCGGGACTGCACCGTCCGGCTGCCCACCGGACGCGTCTGCGCGGTCGTCGGCCCGAACGGCGCCGGCAAGTCCACACTGCTCGTCCTCGCCGCCGGACTACTGGCGCCCACCGAAGGCACCGTGAGCGTCCTCGGCGGAACTCCCGCGGCGGCACGCGCGCGTGTCGGCTACGTCGGCCAGGACAAGCCGCTGTACCCGCAGCTCACGGTCGCCGAGACACTGCGCATGGGCGCCGACCTCAACCCCGGCCGCTGGGACCTGCCCACCGCCGAGCGGATCGTGGCCGCCGGCGACCTCGACCCCAAGTCCCGGGTGCGCTCCCTCTCCGGCGGCCAACGCACCCGTGTCGCGCTCGCCCTCGCGCTGGCCAAGCGGCCCGAACTGCTGCTCCTGGACGAGCCGATGGCCGACCTCGACCCGCTGGCCCGGCACGAGCTGATGGGCGTCCTGATGTCCCAGGCCGCGCAGTACGGCACCACGATCGTGATGTCCTCGCACGTGGTCGCCGAGCTGGAGGACTCCTGCGACCATCTGCTGCTGGTCGGCGGCGGCCGGGTCCGGCTCGCGGGCGAGCTCGACGAGCTGCTTCAGGTGCACACGCGCGTGTCGGGTCCCGCCGACACGTCCCTCGCCGCGCACCACACCGTCGTCGAATCCCGTACCACCGGCCGCCAGCTCACCGCGCTGCTCCGCCCGTCGGGCCCGCTGCCCGACGACATGCGCACCAGCGCCCCGTCCCTGGAGGACCTGGTCCTCGCCTACCTCCGCAACCCGCAGGCCGACAGCCAGGAGACCCCCGCGTGACCGCCCTGACCGCCCCCGCCCCGACCCCGGCGCCCGCCCCTCACCTGCTGCGCTGGCTGATACGACTCCACCGGCCCGCCCTGTACATCTGGACGGCACTCATCGTCGTCACCTCCGCCACGCTCCTGTGGCTCGGCGGCCCGCTCACCGACGACGCGGCGGTGGCCTGGAGGGAGTACAGAGCGTGCGGGACACCGCCCTGTGTGACGTACGACCAGGACGCGATCGTCCACTACAAGGACATCTACAACTACGCGACCATCGCCGTCCTGGCACTCCCCTTCCTGGTCGCCGCATGGGCAGGCGCCTCGCTGATCGGCCGTGAACTGGAGAACGGCACCGACCGGCTGGCCTGGACCCAGTCCGTCTCCCCCGCCCGCTGGCTCGCCGCCAAGCTCGCCGCACCGGCCGTCCTGGTCACCGCCGGCACCGGACTGCTCGTCCTCCTGCACCATCTGGCCTGGTCGGCGGGGCGGGGCGAGATCGACACCGCCAAGCCCTGGTACGACTCGGCCACCTTCTACGCGGGCGGCCCCATCACCGTCGCCCTCGCCCTGGCCGGTCTCCTCGTCGGCGCCCTCGCGGGCCTGGTCCTGCGCCGCTCACTCGCCGCGCTCGGCGCGGGCGCGGTCGCGGTGGCCGCGCTGTGGCTCACCATCCAGCAGGCGCTGCCGCATCTGTGGCCGCCGGCCACACGGCTCAGCAGCCTGCAGCAAGGCCCGTGGGGTGAGGGCATGGCGGCCGGCCACGGTCTGGTGACCGCGTCCGGCGACCGGATCGCCGACCCCCAGTGCGGCGGCTCGTTCGTCCCGACGTGCAAGGTCACCCTGGAACGCCTCGACGCGACCAGCTACTACAACGACTACCACCCCATTTCCCACTACTGGCCCCTCCAGCTCACCGCGACGGCCATCGTCCTGGCCGTGGCCGCCGCAGCCACCTTGATCGCGTTCCGGCTGGTCAAGCGCCGTACCGGCTGAGGAGCCCCGATGCGCATACGTCCCCGAGAGCGGGTAGGGGACGTATGCGCGGGGCTTCGCGCCGCCCTTCGTACGGAAACCCGGGGGACGTGGACCCCCGGGAGCCGCCCCCCGCTATCCCGCACGTCATGTCGCCGTAACCATTGGTTCAGGCGGGCTTGCGACGCTCAGCGAATGAACCGAGCCGTGCCAGAGCCTTCGACGCCCGAGGAGGGCCGTGCGAGGAACGGGGAGAGCAGACTGGCCGTCGCCGCCCTGCCTCCCGCGTCCTCCGACGCGCCCGTAGCGCTCCCGGCGCGGAACAATGGGTTCATGAGTCAGCCGAACACCCAGGCACAGGTCCAGCACGCCCAGCCGTCCGTGGGTTCCATAGCCGCGCACCGGCCACACACGGTGTCCGCCGCGGTGTCCGACCTGGAACCCGACATCGATGCCGACCTCGACGCCTACGAGGAAGCCCCGTACGACGGGCCGCAGCTGCCCCAGGGCCGCTTCCTCGACCGGGAGCGGAGCTGGCTCGCGTTCAACGAACGGGTCCTGGAGCTCGCCGAGGACCCGAACACGCCGCTGCTGGAGCGGGCGAACTTCCTGGCGATCTTCGCCTCCAACCTGGACGAGTTCTTCATGGTCCGGGTCGCCGGTCTGAAGCGCCGTATCGCCACCGGCGTCGCCACCCGGTCCGCCTCGGGACTCCAGCCCCGCGAGGTGCTGGAGATGATCTGGGCCCGCTCCCGCGAGCTGATGGCCCGGCACGCCGCCTGCTACCACGAGGACGTCGCCCCCGCGCTCGCCGAGGAGGGCATCCACCTGGTCCGCTGGGCCGAGCTGACCGAGAAGGAGCAGGCGCGTCTCTTCACCCTGTTCCGGCACCAGATCTTCCCGGTCCTCACGCCCCTCGCGGTCGACCCGGCGCACCCCTTCCCGTACATCTCCGGCCTCTCGCTGAACCTGGCCGTCGTCGTACGCAACCCCGTCACCGGCCACCGCCACTTCGCCCGCGTGAAGGTGCCGCCGCTGCTGTCCCGCTTCCTGGAGAGCTCCCCCGGCCGGTACGTCCCCATCGAGGACGTCATCGCCGCGCACCTGGAGGAGCTGTTCCCGGGCATGGAGGTCCTGGAGCACCACGCCTTCCGGCTCACCCGGAACGAGGACCTGGAGGTCGAGGAGGACGACGCCGAGAACCTCCTGCAGGCCCTGGAGAAGGAGCTCATGCGGCGCCGCTTCGGGCCGCCGGTGCGCCTGGAGGTCGAGGAGTCCATCGACCGCGAGGTGCTCGACCTGCTGGTGCGGGAGCTGAAGATCAGCGAGGCCGAGGTGTACCCGCTGCCGGGCCCGCTCGACCTCACCGGCCTCTTCCGCATCGGCGGCATCGACCGGCCCGAGCTGAAGTACCGCAAGTTCGTCGCCGGCGTCCACCGCGACCTCGCCGAGGTCGAGTCGGCGTCAGCGGCCGACATCTTCGCCGCGCTGCGCAACCGGGACGTGCTGCTGCACCACCCGTACGACTCCTTCTCCACGTCCGTGCAGGCGTTCCTGGAGCAGGCGGCCGAGGACGACGACGTCCTCGCGATCAAGCAGACCCTGTACCGGACCTCCGGCGACTCCCCGATCGTCAACGCGCTCATAGACGCCGCCGAGGCCGGCAAGCAGGTCCTCGTCCTGGTCGAGATCAAGGCCCGCTTCGACGAGCACGCCAACATCAAGTGGGCGCGCAAGCTGGAGGAGGCCGGCTGCCATGTCGTCTACGGCCTGGTCGGCCTGAAGACGCACTGCAAGCTGTCGCTGGTGGTCCGCCAGGAAGGCGACACGCTACGGCGGTACTGCCACGTCGGCACCGGCAACTACCACCCGAAGACGGCCCGCCTCTACGAGGACCTCGGCCTGCTCACCGCCGACCCCCAGGTCGGCGCGGACCTGTCCGACCTGTTCAACCGGCTGTCGGGATACTCGCGCCGCGAGACCTACCGACGGCTGCTGGTGGCCCCCAAGTCCCTGCGGGACGGTCTGATCGCCCGGATCGACAAGGAGGTCCAGCACCACCGTGCCGGACGCCCCGCGTTCATCCGGATCAAGGTCAACTCGATGGTGGACGAAGCCGTCATCGACGCCCTGTACCGCGCGTCCCAGGCGGGCGTGCCGGTCGACATCTGGGTACGCGGCATCTGCGCGATCCGCCCCGGAGTGGCAGGCCTCTCGGAGAACATCCGGGTCCGCTCGATCCTCGGCCGCTTCCTCGAGCACTCCCGGGTCTTCGCCTACGGCAACGGCGGCGAGCCCGAAGTGTGGATCGGCAGCGCCGACATGATGCACCGCAACCTCGACCGCCGCATCGAGGCCCTGGTGAGGGTCACCGACCCGGCTCACCGCGCCGCGCTCAACCGGCTTCTCGAGAACGGCATGTCCGACACCACCTCGTCCTGGCATCTCGGCCCGGACGGCGAGTGGACCCGGCACGCGCTCGACGCGGACGGCCAGCCCCTGCGGAACATCCAGGAGATGCTCATAGACGCCCGGAGGCGCCGGCGTGGCACAGCAACACCTTGAACCGACGGACCCCACGGCCGGGCTGACCGGGGATGCCCTCGCGGGCTATCTGCGCGCCCAGGCCACGGAGTTCCTCCGTGCGCTGCGGCTGCACCGGGAGACCGGAGGCTCGTCCAACGGCTCGAGCGCGGGATCGGGCTCGGAGGAGGCCGTCGACGCGGCGCGCGCCCTGCGCCACTCGGCCCGCCGCATCAGCGGCAGCCTGCACACCTTCCGCCCCCTGCTCGACCCCGACTGGGCCGAGGCCATCCGCCCCGAACTGTCCTGGCTCTCCGGCACGCTGGCGATGGAACACGCGTACTCGGGCCGCCTGGAGCGGCTGCTGCAGGCACTGCACCGGCTGTCGGGCGCGGTGGGAGGCGTGCCCGGACAGCCGTCCGATGCCACCAGTGGCGTAGCTGCGGGCAGTCGTGCCGCTGGGGCGGCACGGGTGGGCGCAGCGGCACAAAGCGACGCCGGTCCCCCCAGCGGCCAGCCCACGGAACGCGGCACCCTCACCGTAGGCGCCGCCAAAGCAGGCGCCCTCCTCGATCGCCAGCTCACCCTCGCCCGCACCCGGGCCCACTCCACGGCCCTCCAGGCCCTCGGCTCCTCCCGCTTCCACGCGGTCGCCGACCACATCGCCGTACTGGCCAGCGACGTCCCGCTCACGCCGACCGCCCCCTCCGCCGACCTCCGTCCCCTCGCCGCCGCGGCCGAGGAGCGCCTCACCGACGCGATCGCCGCGCTCCCCCTGGTGACGGCCGGCTGCCCGTACAACGCGGAGGCGCTGATCCACGGCCTCTCACCGGACCCGGCCCCGCACCCCCAGGACGCCCCCTGGCACCAGGTCCGCCTGCTGCTGCGCCTGCACCGCTACGCCCTCGAGGTCCTGCACGGCGAGAAGGCACCCGTGGACGCCCGCCTGCTCACCGCGGGCCAGGCCCTCAACCGGCACCGTGACGCCTCGGAGGCGGCGGCCGCCGCGGCCGCCGCGGCACGCACCCCGCGCATCGCCCCGGCGACGGCGTACGCCCTCGGCGTGCTCCACGCCGACCAGCGGCACGAGGTGGAGGCGGCACGTTTCGCCTTCCAGCAGTCATGGCAGAAGCAGGCCGTCGGCACGGCCTGACCCGCACGCGCGCCCTCTGAGGAGGCGGTGGAGCCCCGGTGACTCACACGAACGACGGCGTCGTCCAGGCGGCCGGCTGCGTCCTGTGGCGCCGTTCGCCGGTGGACGGTGAGCTTGAGATATGCCTCGTGCACCGACCAAAATACGACGACTGGTCCCACCCGAAGGGCAAGCTGAAGCGCGACGAGGAACCGCTCGCGGGCGCCGTACGGGAAGTGGCGGAGGAGACGGGTTACAGCGCGGTGCCGGGCGCCGAGCTGCCCGCCGCCCACTACTTCACGGCCGGCCGCCCCAAGCAGGTGCGCTACTGGGCGGCCGAGGCGGGACCCGGCACCTTCACCCCCAACGACGAAGTGGACCGCCTCCTGTGGCTCTCCCCGACGGCCGCCCGCGACCGGCTCACCCAGCCGAGGGATCGCACCCTCGTGGACGCGCTGTTGGACGCCCTTCGCCTGGCATAGTCCGGAATCGCCCCGTGTCCTCAACGTAAGCCTTCCGTGACCTAACCACACCGACGGCAGGGGTTCACCCTCCGTTCATTTTCAGCCATTGGCGGCTTCACCTGATCTGCCTACTTTCGGCCTTACCTGATGACGGGTGCGCCTCGATTACGCGCCCGTTTCAACCAGTCTTTCGCACGCCGCCGATTCAGGACGGCGGCTCCTGGAAGGAATTTCCTCAAGTGAAGCTTCAGCGCAAGAACCGGCGGGCTCTCGCTCTCGGCGCGATCGCGTTCTCCGGCGCCCTGGCCCTCACGGCGTGCGGCTCGGACGACACCGGCAACAGCAACGGCGGCGACGCCTCCGCGACCGCCAACGCCGGTTCGATCAAGTGCGACGACGCCAAGGGCCAGCTGCTCGCCGATGGCTCGTCCGCGCAGAAGAACGCTATCGACGCGTGGGTCAAGCAGTTCGCGGCCGCCTGCCCCGGCGTCCAGATCAACTACAAGGGCGGCGGCTCCGGCGCCGGCATCACCGCGTTCAACCAGGGCACGGTCGCCTTCGCCGGTTCGGACTCCGCGCTGAAGCCCGAGGAAGTCACCGAGTCCAAGAAGGTCTGCTCCGGCGGCCAGGGCATCGACCTCCCGATGGTCGGCGGCGCGATCGCCCTCGCGTACAACGTCGAGGGTGTCGACGACCTGGTCCTGGACGCGAAGACGATCGCCCAGATCTTCAGCGGCAAGATCAAGACCTGGGACGACGCGGCGATCAAGAAGCTGAACCCCGACGCCAAGCTGCCCAGCACCAAGATCCAGGCGTTCCACCGCTCGGACGAGTCCGGCACCACGGACAACTTCACCAAGTACCTGGGCGCCGCCGCCAAGGCGGACTGGACCTACGGCGACGGCAAGGCGTGGGCCGCTCCGGGCGGCCAGGCCGCGTCCGGTTCCTCCGGTGTCGCGCAGAGCGTCAAGCAGACCTCCGGCGCGATCAGCTACATGGAGGAGTCGTACGCCAAGGAGATGTCGACCGTCGCCATCGACACGGGCGCCGCTGAGCCGGTCAAGCCCAGCTCCGACAGCGCCACGGCCGCCATCGCGGACGCCGAGGTCGTCGGCACGGGCAAGGACCTCGCGCTCGAGATCAACTACAACACCAAGGCCGACGGCGCCTACCCGATCACCCTGGTGACCTACGAGATCGTCTGCGACAAGGGCAACAAGTCCGAGACCCTGCCCACCGTCAAGTCGTTCCTCACCTACATCGCCAGCGAGGACGGCCAGGGCATCCTCGCCGACAACTCCTACGCTCCGATCCCCGACGAGATCATCGCCAAGGTCCGCACCACCATCGCGGGCCTGAGCTGACCTGAGCGTGCGGCCCGGTCCCGCTGAGGGGCCGGGCCGCACCGTCCGGTGCACCGCCGCCATGGAGCCGTACGCCAGTGTGGCTCCGCAGACCGGAGAACCCGATGGACATAGCCACACAAGACACACCTCCCCCCGCACCCCAGCCGACCGAGGCAGAGCGCAAGCGCGCCGCCCGCGGTGCCACCCGCCCCGGAGACCGGATCTTCCTCGGTCTCGCCCGAGGGTCCGGCATCTTCCTGCTGGCGATCATGGCCGCGATCGCGGTCTTCCTCACCTGGCGTGCCGCCATCGCCATCAGCAAGAACGAGGGCAACTTCCTCACGACCTTCGAGTGGAACACCGGCACGCAGCCGCCGGTCTTCGGCATCGCGGTCCTGGCCTACGGCACGGTCGTCTCCTCGATCATCGCCATGGCCATCGCGGTCCCGATCGCCGTCGCCATCGCGCTGTTCATCACCCACTACGCCCCGCGCAAGCTCAGCGGCCCGATCGCGTACGTGATCGACCTGCTCGCCGCCGTACCGTCCATCGTGTACGGCCTGTGGGGCGCCCTGATCCTCGTACCGCAGATGGACGGCCTCTTCGGCTGGCTGAACGACTACTTCCGCTGGACCGGCATCTTCTCCTGGGAAGAGGGCCCGGCCCGCTCGATGCTCACCGTCGGCATCCTGCTCGCGATCATGATCCTGCCGATCATCACGAACGTCAGCCGTGAGGTCTTCAACCAGGTCCCGCAGATGCACGAGGAGGCGGCGCTGGCCCTCGGCGCCACGCGCTGGGAGGTCATCCGCATGTCGGTGCTGCCCTTCGGCCGCTCCGGCGTGATCTCCGCATCGATGCTCGGCCTCGGCCGCGCGCTCGGCGAGACGATGGCCGTCGCCACCGTGCTCTCCCCGGACTTCCTGATCCACGGCAGCCTGCTCGACCCGGGCGGCGGCACCTTCGCCCAGAACATCGCCGCCAAGTTCCCCGAGGCGGACGAGTTCGGCCAGGACGCGCTCATCGCCTCCGGTCTGGTCCTGTTCGTCATCACCCTGCTGGTCAACGGCGCGGCGCGCATGATCATCGCCCGTCGCAAGGAGTTCTCGGGGGCCAACGCATGAGCACCACCGCCATCAACAACAAGCACCGCGGCTCACTCCACGGTGACCGGCTGCCGAAGTGGTTCCCGTGGGCGCTGGCCGCGGGCTCTGTCGCCGTCTCCGTCGGCCTCAGCCTCGCCACCGGTATCGACAGCAAGATCCAGTGGGGTCTGATCGCCGCGATCCTCTTCGTCATCGGTACGTTCGTCATCGCCGGACGGGTCGAGGGCAGCCGCCAGGCCAAGGACCGCATCGCGACCTCGCTGGTCTGGGTCGCCTTCCTGCTCGCCGTGGTGCCGCTCGCCTCGCTGATCTGGGCGACCATCGAGCGCGGTACCAAGGTGCTCGACGGATACTTCCTCAGCCACTCGATGGGCGTCGTCGCCGACACCGAGCCGGGCGGCGGCATCTACGCCGCCATCATCGGCACCCTCGAGCAGGTCGGCATCGCCACCCTGATCGCCGTGCCGGTCGGTGTGCTCACCGCGATCTACCTGGTGGAGTACGGGCGCGGCAACCTCGCCCGGGCCGTCACCTTCTTCGTCGACGTGATGACCGGTATCCCGTCGATCGTCGCCGGTCTGTTCATCCTCAGCCTTCTGCTCATCTTCGACATGGGCTTCTCCGGCTTCGCCGGCGCGCTCGCGCTGACGATCCTGATGATGCCGGTCGTGGTCCGCTCCACGGAGGAGATGCTCAAGCTCGTCCCGAACGAGCTGCGCGAGGCATCCCTGGCGCTGGGCATCCCGAAGTGGCGCACCATCCTGAAGGTGGTCCTGCCGACCGCGATCGGCGGTATCACCACCGGCATCATGCTGGCGGTGGCCCGTATCGCCGGTGAGACCGCGCCCGTACTGTTGCTGGTGTTCGGCAACCCGTTCATCAACAACAACCCCTTCGAGGGTGCGCAGGCGTCGCTGCCGCTGTACATCTACCAGCAGTTCAAGAACAGCGCCGGATCGGGTGCGGCGTACGACCGTGCCTGGGCCGCGGCCCTCACGCTGATCGCCTTCGTGATGATCCTGAACCTGGCAGCCCGCGGCATCGCCCGCTGGAAGGCGCCGAAGACCGGTCGCTGACGCGGCCATACAGCGACCGATCTCAGATTTCCCGAAAGAAGCAGTGATACCCATGGCCAAGCGAATCGACGTAAGCGGGCTCAACGCCTACTACGGCTCCTTCCGCGCCATCGAAGACATCTCGATGACCGTCGAGCCCCGTTCCGTGACCGCCTTCATCGGCCCCTCCGGCTGCGGCAAGTCCACGTTCCTGCGCACGCTCAACCGCATGCACGAGGTGACGCCGGGCGGCCGGGTCGAGGGCAAGGTCATGCTCGACGACGAGAACCTGTACGGCGCCGGGATCGACCCGGTGTCCGTGCGGCGCGAGGTCGGCATGGTCTTCCAGCGTCCGAACCCGTTCCCCACGATGTCGGTGTACGACAACGTGGCGGCCGGCCTGAGGCTCAACGGCTCGTACAAGAAGTCCGCGCTGGACGACGTCGTGGAGAAGTCCCTCAAGGGCGCCAACCTCTGGAACGAGGTCAAGGACCGCCTGAACAAGCCGGGTTCGGGCCTGTCGGGTGGTCAGCAGCAGCGTCTGTGCATCGCGCGGGCGATCGCGGTGGAACCGAACGTGCTGCTGATGGACGAGCCCTGCTCGGCCCTCGACCCCATCTCCACCCTCGCCATCGAGGACCTGATCGGCGAGCTGAAGGAACGCTTCACGATCGTCATCGTGACGCACAACATGCAGCAGGCGGCCCGGGTCTCCGACCGCACCGCCTTCTTCAACCTCGCCGCCGTCGGCCAGCCCGGCAAGCTCATCGAGATCGACGACACGGAGCGCATCTTCTCCAACCCGTCGGTCCAGGCCACCGAGGACTACATCTCCGGCCGCTTCGGCTGACAGACCCCTCGCGGTGCTGCATGGCGGTGCCACCGCGAGGCCGATAAGGGCCCGCTCCCCGGGTTACCGGGGGGCGGGCCCGTCGTCGTACCGCTGGTACCGCTGCCATAGCTGCGGGCATCCGCACCGCCGAGCTGCGGGCATTCGTGCCGCCTGGGGCGGCACGGGTGGGCGCAGGCGGCACCCCGTCAGCGCCGGGCCGCGCGACCCACCCCACAGCAACCCCCACCCACGGGACCGCTACAGAAACGCCAGGCTCACAACCCCATACGCCCCCGCAGCCACCACCGCAGCCGCCGGCATGGTGATGAACCACCCCAGCACAATGTTCTTGGCGACACCCCACCGCACGGCGTTCACCCGCTTCGTCGCCCCCACCCCCATGATCGCCGACGTGATCACATGCGTCGTAGAAATCGGCGCCCGGAACAAGAACGCCGTAGTGAACATGATCGCCGCCCCGGTCGTCTCCGCGGCGAACCCCTGCGGCGGATCCAACTCGATGATCTTCCGCCCCAGCGTCCGCATGATCCGCCACCCCCCGGCATACGTCCCGAGCGACAGCATCACGGCGCACACGATCTTCACCCACACCGGAATCGGATCGCCGTAGTCCTCGACATCGGCGATGACCAGCGCCATCACCACGATGCCCATGGTCTTCTGCGCATCCTGCAGACCGTGCCCCAGAGCCATCCCCGCCGCGGACACCGTCTGCGCAATCCGGAACCCCCGCTTGGCCTTGTGCGGATTCGAGCGCCGGAAGATCCACATGATCGCCGTCATCACCAGATACCCGACCACCAGCCCCACCACCGGCGACACGAACATCGGAATGACGATCTTCTCCAGCACCCCGTCCCAGTAGACGGTCGTCCCACCCGCCAGCGCGGCCCCCACCATGCCGCCGAACAACGCATGCGAGGACGACGAGGGCAGCCCGTAGTACCAGGTGACCAGATTCCAGGTGATCGCCCCGATGAGCGCGGCGAAGAGGATCCCCATCCCCTTCGACCCCTCGGGTGTCTGAATCAGCCCTTCACTCACCGTCTTGGCGACCTCGCTGCCCAGAAAGGCACCGGCGAGATTCATCACGGCCGCCATCGCCAGCGCGGCCCTGGGAGTCAGCGCACGCGTCGACACCGACGTGGCGATGGCGTTGGCCGAATCGTGGAAGCCGTTGGTGTACGTGAAGAAGAGCGCGACCAGGATGGTCACGACCAGCGCGAAGGTGTCCATGGCGTGGGCTCAGGACTCCTTGACGGCGATGGTCTCCACCGTGTTCGCCACATGCTCGAACGCGTCGGCCGCCTCTTCCAGCACATCCACGATCTGCTTGAGCTTCAGCACCTCGATCGCGTCGTACTTGCCGTTGAAGAGATGAGCAAGAAGCTTTCTGTGGATCTGGTCGGCCTGGTTCTCCAGCCGGTTGACCTCGATCCAGTACTCGGTGAGGTTGTCCATCGTCCGCAGACTCGGCATCGCCTCGGCCGTCAGCTCCGCCGCCCGCGCCAGCACCTCGATCTGCTGCTCGACGCCCTTGGGTAGTTCCTCCACGTTGTAGAGGACGACGAGGTCGACGGCCTCCTCCATGAAGTCCATGATGTCGTCGAGGCACGAAGCGAGCTTGTAGATGTCCTCACGGTCGAACGGCGTGATGAACGAGGAGTTCAGCTGGTGGAAGATCGCGTGTGTGGCATCGTCACCCGCATGTTCCGCGGCCCGCATACGCTCTGCGATCTCGGCCCGGCCGGCGGTGTCCGCCCCGAGCAGTTCCATCAGGAGTTTCGAGCCCGTGACGATGTTGTCCGCGGACGCGGCGAACATGTCGTAGAAGCTCGTCTCCCTGGGGGTCAGACGAAAGCGCACGTGGGGTCCTCAGGATGCTTCGGTTTCGGACAGGCTGATGCTAGGCACATCATCCGGCCATGGCTAATGGGCCGTCCCCCAGTGTCACCCATCGCGCAAACTGATCCGCACAGGGGCGTACCAAGGCTTCGGTCCTGGCTTCTGCCTGCGGCATTGGCCAACAGCCCTATACCCAGCAAAGTTCGGTACGATATACCCAGTAGGGGTATATGTGTCTGGAGGACGCGATGACGACCACCGAGGCCGGCGCGGGAGTGCCCTCCGAGGCCACCCCGGCCGTGGTCACCGACCACGACCGCGGGATCCACGGCTACCACAAGCAGAAGGACGAGCACCTCAAGCGCCTGCGCCGGATCGAGGGCCAGATCCGCGGCCTGCAGCGCATGGTCGACGAGGACGTCTACTGCATCGACATACTCACGCAGGTGTCCGCCTCCACCAAGGCCCTGCAGTCCTTCGCCCTGCAGCTCCTGGAGGAACACCTGCGCCACTGCGTCGCCGACGCCGCGGTCAAGGGCGGCGAGGAGATCGACGCAAAGGTGGAGGAAGCAACGAAAGCAATCGCCCGCCTCCTACGAACGTGAGATTCTCGCGCCCCTTTAGGGGCGCGGGGAACTGCGCGACCAGCCACAACGAACCCGCAGAGACCTACTGGCCCCCAGCGGACCGCTCACGCGCTTCCGCCACTTTCAGCACCTCGTCGATGCTCTCCAGGCTGAGCCGGTCCTCCGCGGCGGACGCCGCGATGATCAGGTCTCCGCACAGCTCGATCTCGGCGAGGGCCACGTGGTCCTGAACTGCCGTACCGCCGACCGGAGCCACGTGCATCACCTCTTCTCTGCCGTCACCGACTTCCTAGAGTAGGGAGCGGCCTACACAACGCGCATGGCACGGAAGGGCTAGTTCTTGACGCCCGTCATGCATCCGCGCACCTTTCCGCACGGCTTCCCCGTGGGCCCCCGCTCACTCCTCGGCGATCTTCCCGGCGTAGATGTCCCCGGCCGCCGGCAGTTCTACGTCGACGGGGGCCCCGAAGTCGTACAGCAGCGTCGTCGAGGCGACCGCGACGGTGTTCTGCTGCTGTCCGTTGACGAAGCTGAACCGGTGCCGGATCTTGCGGATGCGCCCCTGTTCGTCGAGGTAGACGTCGAACGGCACGGTGGCCCGGGCGAACCCTTTCGCCGCCGCGGTCAGCGCTTCCTGGTTTCCTGCCGAGGCCTCCTGCGCCGCCTCAGCGAGATCGGCGGTCCCCCGGTAGTGCCGTACGGCGGTCCCCGCGACCTCGGTCTCCCCCACATACGTCGCCGTCCGCGTCCCGCGCAGCAGCTCGGCGGCGGCGAACGGGTCCGTGGCACCGCCGGTGACGAGGTTGCCGTCGGACAGTGTGGCGGTGTCCACGCGCACCCATTTGTCGGCGGGCACCCCGGCCCCCCGGTTCTTCATGAACAGCGCGCCGGGGGCGAGGAGCTCGGTGATCGACCGGTGTTCCCGGCTCCCCGCCGGATCCTGCGGAAGCAGCACCTTCAGCCGCCCGAGCTGCCGGGAGAAGTCGTAGACCCCTTCTCCGCGGATGGTGACGCGGGTCCCGCCGGTGGCCATCTCCATGGAGGTACGGGCCTGGGCGCTGCCGGCGTCCACGAGCCGGTCGGCGGCCCGGTCCAGGGCCTCGACGGGATCGGCGGCCGCGCGCGCGTCCTCCGCGGCGGCTCCGCCGGAACACCCGGTGGCACAGGCGCAGACCATGAGTCCCGCGACCCCCGCCGCTGTCCGCCACTGTCGCCGCTGCCGCTCCGCCATCGCCTGCCTACCCCCAGCCGCTACGTCCGTCCCGGGCCCCTTGTCGTTCCGGATAACGACGCGTCGGTGGCCTCGTCACGCCGACCGAACGCGGACGGCGAGCAGAGAAACCGTTTACCCAGGCTGGGTACGGTGGAGGACGTGGCGCAGCACGAAGGCCTGAATTCCCGCCAGGCACACCCGGAACATCGGACGACAACCGTTGACCAAGGCAAGTTCTGCACAGCGCGGTGCAGCTGCGGCTGGCGCGGCCCGGCCCGCAGAGCCCGCAGCATGGCCAGGACGGACGCGGAGGGGCACGCGAACGCACCCGGGCAGTAGCGCAGCCTGTCCTGTGACATGACCGCGTTCTTGTCACAGGGCAGGATGCTGTGGAACCCGAGACTCCGGGGCCCCGTCTCGCTCCACGGAAGCCGACGGGAGGCGCACATGGAACGGCGTACGTTCATCGGAGGCGGCGCGGCCGCGCTCGCGGGGTTGACGACAGCCGCGTGCAGCGGCGGGGGCACCTCGGGTGCGGCCCGCACCACCAGCGCCGCCACCACGGGCATGTCCACGTCCACCTCCACCGGCGCCGTACCCGCCGCCGCGAAGACCTGGTCCGGTCTGGCCGAGGACCTGGACGGCACCCTGGTCCGCCCCGGCGAGCAGCAGTGGAAGGCGGCCCACCAGCTCTACAACACCCGCTTCGACAGCTTGAAGCCGGTCGCGGTGGCGTACGTGGCTCACGCGGACGACGTCCGTACGGCCCTCGCCTACGCCCAGGCCCACGACCTCAAGGTGGCGATCCGCAACGGCGGCCACTCGTACGCGGGCTGGTCGTCCGGTGATGGCCGGCTGATCGTCGACGTGTCGAAGCTCAGCCGGGTCCGCGCGAGCGGCGGTACGGCCGTGGTCGGCGCCGGCGCCAAGCTGATCGACGTCTACCGCGCCCTCACGGCCAAGGGCGTGACGGTCCCCGGCGGCTCGTGCCCGACAGTGGGAATCTCCGGCCTCACCCTGGGCGGCGGCCATGGCGTGGTCTCCCGGGCGTACGGCCTGACCTGCGACAGCCTCACCCGGGCGACGCTGATCACGGCGGACGGCAAGCAGCTGACGGCCAGCGCCTCCGAGAACAAGGACCTGTTCTGGGCGCTGCGCGGCGCGGGCAACGGCAACTTCGGTGTCGTGACGGAGCTGGAGTTCAAGACCCACCCGGCGCCGCAGGGCGTGTCGGCGTATATGAGCTGGCCGTGGTCAAAGGCGGCGGCGGTGGTGCGGGCCTGGCAGGCGTGGGGTCCCAGCCAACCCGACGAGATCTGGTCCTCCCTGCACCTGGCCAACGCGGCGGGCGGCACCCCGACCATCTCCGTCGCGGCGTTCTCCCTCGGCACCTACGGCGAACTGCAGAACGCGGTGGACCGACTGGCCGACCGAATAGGCTCCCCGGCGACCAGCGTCTCCCTCAAACGCCGCTCCTACGAGGCCTCGATGGAGCTCTATGCAGGCTGCTCGTCCTTCGCCTCGGACGCCCAGTGCCACCTCCCGGGCTCCACCCCCGGCCGCTCCCCCGAAGGCGCCCTGAACCGCGAGACATACGCGGCGAAGTCGGCCTTCTTCGACGCCTCACTCCCGACGAACGGCATCCAGCAACTCCTCTCCCAACTCACCTCGATCCGAGGAGGCGCCGGCAGCATCCAGCTCACGGCCCTCGGCGGCGCCGTCAACCGCGTCTCCCCCACCGCCACAGCCT
The DNA here is from genome assembly GCF_017948455.1 of Streptomyces sp. GESEQ-4. Classification (GTDB taxonomy): domain Bacteria; phylum Actinomycetota; class Actinomycetes; order Streptomycetales; family Streptomycetaceae; genus Streptomyces. The sequence goes on along the minus strand of NZ_JAFFSU010000041.1, from coordinate 21,420 downwards.
TCATCCACCGCCGCTCCCGCATGCTGGCCCAGTACGTCGCCTCCTGGCGAGCCGGCACCCCCGGCACAACATCCCAGACCTGGCTAACGGCGGCCCACACGGCAATGCAGCCCTACGCTTCGGGCGCGGCCTACCAGAACTACACAGACCCAACCCTGAAAAACTGGCGCAAGGCGTACTACGGCGACGCCGCACCCCGCCTCCAGCAACTGAAGAGGCAATACGACCCGAAGAGGTTCTTCACATACCCACAGGCGCTGTAGCCAACGCCGCCGTCCCGCTGAGCTGCGGGCATGCGTGCCGCCTGGGGCGGCACGGGTGGGCGCAGGCGGCACCCCGTCAGCGCCGGGCCGCGCGACCCACCCCCGCCCAGCCCCCACGCCGTTCAGCTACGCCGCGAGGTCCCGCTCAGCCGCGTCCGCCGACTCACTCCGCGCCCCCGGAATCACCGCTTGCTCAGTCCCCGCGGCTCTCCCCCGCCCCCTGATAAGCCAAGACGCCCTGCCCGACCCCTCAGCCGCCTTCATCACCGGCGTAAGCAAAGCCATGGCCAGCGGCGACAGCAAAAGCACCACAGCCGTACCGAGCGCAAACCCACCCACGACGTCCGTCGGATAGTGCACGCCCATAAGAACCCGGCAATACCCCTCAACAAAGGCCAGCAAGATCCCCGCAACACCGAATTTCCGGTTCGCGACGAACAGCCCGACCCCCATCGCCATGGCAATCGTCGCGTGATCGCTCACAAAGGAGAAATCGGTCTTCCCGTCCACCAGAACGTCCAGCCCCTGATGGTCGAGAAACGGCCGACGCCGCTCCACAAATCCCCGTATCGGCACATTCACGAGCACCGCGATCCCCGCAGCGAGCGGCGCCCACACCAACGCGGCGACAGAAGCCGCAGCGTCCTCCCCACCCCGCCGCCGCACAGCCCACCAGCACCAGAGCACCAGCAGCACCATCACGATCAGCAGCCCGAACTCACCGAGGAATTCCACACCCCGGTCGAACCACCGGGGCGCGTCCTTGGCCAGGCCATTGATGTCGTAAAGCAGCTCGACGTCGGGGTTCGACCCGGATTCGGCGAGTCCAGCCATGATGCACGGCCCCTTCGTCGTCTCTCCCCGGCGTACCTGTGCGCACGCCGAACCGCCACCCCCGTGGATGTAGATCCGCTTCCGCCGGACGTCCGCTCGGCTACGTCACCAGGAACGCACGGCTCCTGTTAATACGTTCCACACTCCACCGAATGATCACGCAGACGTTATCGAAGAGAGACTCATCACCGCAGCTCAGGGGGGTGGTTGACGCTCAGTTCAGGGATCGGTTCAGGCCAATTCGGCCAGGGTTTCCCATTCCGCTCCGACCGCTCGCCGGTCAGCCTCCGACGTACTCCGCGAGGTGCTCACCAGTGACGGTGGAGCGATCCGCGACGAGATCGGCGGGCGTGCCCTCGAACACGATTCGGCCACCGTCGTGCCCGGCACCGGGTCCGAGATCGATGATCCAGTCCGCGTGCGCCATGACCGCCTGGTGGTGCTCGATGACGATGACGGACTTGCCGGAGTCGACAAGCCGGTCGAGGAGGCCGAGCAGCTGCTCGACATCGGCGAGGTGGAGGCCGGTCGTCGGCTCGTCGAGTACGAAGACGGAACGGTCGCCGCCCTTGTCGCCCATGTGCGTGGCCAGCTTGAGCCGCTGCCGCTCGCCGCCGGACAGCGTGGTGAGCGGCTGGCCGAGGGTGAGATAGCCGAGCCCGACGTCGGCGAGCCGGTCGAGGATGGTGTGCGCGGCGGGCGTACGCGCCTCGCCCGCGCCGAAGAACTCCTCGGCCTCGGTCACCGACATCGCCAGCACCTCGCTGATGTCCCGCCCGCCGAGCCGGTACTCGAGCACCGACGCGTCGAACCGCTTGCCCTCACAGTCCTCGCAGGGCGTGGCGACGCTCTGCATGATCGCCAGGTCGGTGTAGATGACACCGGCGCCGTTGCAGGTGGGACAGGCGCCCTCGGAGTTGGCGCTGAACAGCGCCGGCTTCACGCCGTTCGCCTTGGCGAAGGCCTTGCGGATCGGTTCGAGCAGTCCGGTGTACGTCGCCGGGTTGCTGCGCCGGGAGCCCCGGATCGGCGTCTGGTCGACCGCCACGACACTCTCGCCGGCGGGGATGGAGCCGTGCACGAGCGAGCTCTTGCCGGAGCCGGCGACACCGGTGACGACGGTCAGCACCCCGAGCGGGATGTCGACGTCGACGCCCTGGAGGTTGTTCGCGGTCGCGCCGCGGATCTCCAGCGCGCCCTTCGGCGTCCGCACCGTCTCCTTCAGCGCGGCCCGGTCGTCCAGATGGCGCCCGGTGATGGTGTCCGAGGCCCGCAGCCCGTCGAGGGTGCCCTCGTAACAGACGGTGCCGCCCGCCGTACCGGCGCCGGGGCCGAGGTCGACGACATGGTCCGCGATCGCGATCGTCTCCGGCTTGTGCTCCACCACGAGCACGGTGTTGCCCTTGTCCCGCAGCCGGAGCAGCAGGTTGTTCATCCGCTGGATGTCATGGGGGTGCAGCCCGATGGTCGGCTCGTCGAAGACGTACGTCACATCGGTGAGCGAGGAACCAAGATGGCGGATCATCTTGACGCGCTGCGCCTCACCGCCGGACAGCGTGCCCGCGGGCCGCTCCAGCGAGAGATAGCCGAGGCCGATCTCCACGAACGAGTCGAGGCTCTGCTGCAACGCGGCCAGCAGCGGCGCCACCGACGGCTCCTTGAGACCGCGAACCCATTCGGCCAGGTCACGGATCTCCATCGCGCAGGCGTCCGCGATGCTGATCTTCCCGATCTTCGACGACCGGGCACCTTCGCTGAGCCGGCTGCCGTCGCACTCGGGGCAGGTGGTGAAGGTGACGGCCCGCTCCACGAACGCCCGGATGTGCGGCTGCATCGCCTCCTTGTCCTTGGACAGGAACGACTTCTGGATCTTGGGGATCAGCCCTTCGTAGGTAAGGTTGACGCCGTTGACCTTCACCTTCCGCGGTTCGCCGTAGAGGAAGTCCTGCATCTCCCGCTTGGTGAACGTACGGATCGGCTTGTGCGGGTCGAGGAGGCCCGACTGGGCGTAGAGCCCCACCGTCCACTGACTGTCCGACTTCCAGCCCGGGATGGTGAACGCGCCGTCGGCCAGCGACTTTGAGTCGTCGTAGAGCTGCGTGAGGTCGATGTCGGTGACCTTGCCCCGGCCCTCGCACCGCGTACACATCCCGCCCGTGCGCTGGTACGTCGCCTTCTCCGCCTTGGTCTTGCCGCCCCGCTCGACGGTGATCGCACCGGCCGCCTTGACCGTCGCGGTGTTGAACGAGTACGCGCTGGGCGGCCCGATGTGCGGCTTCCCGAGCCGGCTGAACAGAATCCGCAGCATCGCGTTCGCATCGGTGGCGGTACCGACCGTGGACCGCGGATCGGCACCCATCCGCTGCTGATCGACGCTGATCACAGTCGTCAGCCCATCGAGCACATCGACCTCGGGCCGCGCCAGATTCGGCATAAAACCCTGCACGAACGCGCTGTACGTCTCATTGATCAGCCGCTGCGACTCCGCCGCGATCGTGTCAAAAACCAGCGAACTCTTCCCCGACCCGGACACCCCGGTGAACACCGTCAGCCGCCGCTTCGGTATCTCAATACTGACGTCCTTGAGATTGTTCTCCCGCGCACCATGCACACGGATCATGTCGTGAAGGTCAGCAGCGTGAGGCGTCATCGAGTCTCCAAATCAAGGAACGGAACAACAGCGCCCCGATAGGGGCGCGGGGCTGTATCAATTTGCGGCTCCGCCGCGTGGGCGCGACCAGCCACAACAAACCCGCAGCCAACCGACAACCAGACCGCTCAGCTCAACTCACGTCACTTCACTTCCTGGATGCGCACCATGTTCCCCGCGGGATCGCGAAACGCACAGTCCCGAACCCCGTACGGCTGCTCAGTAGGCTCCTGAACAACCTCCGCCGCCTCACTCCCCTGCACTTTCTCAAACGCCCCGTCGAGATCGTCCGTAGCCAGCAGAATCCACCCGTACGTCCCCTTGGCCATCATCTCGGCGATGACGCGCCGCTCCTCGTCCGTGATCCCAGGATCGGCGAAAGGCGGCGCCAGCAGAATGCACGTTTCCGGCTGCCCGACAGGCCCCACCGTGATCCACCGCATCGTGCCCTGCCCGACGTCGCTGCGGACCTCGAAACCGAGGGCGTCCCGATAGAAGGCGAGCGCCGCTTCCGGGTCGTCCTGCGGAAGGAAGCTCGTGTGAATGGTGATGTCCATGGACGTCACGCTAGCGGCGGCTCACCGGCGCCGCTTCTCGATTCCTGACAGGCCGGGTCACTTGTTTCGCCACGCACGCCGGCAGCCCCTCCGTCGCACTCGCGGCAAGCCGCCGGTAGGTGCTGGGCGGCATGCCGACCAGCTCGGTGAAGCGCGTACTGAAGGTGCCCAGCGAGGCACAGCCGACCTCGAAGCAGACCTCGGTGACGCTGAGATCGCCGCGCCGCAGCAACGTCATCGCGCGCTCGATGCGCCGCGTCATCAGATAGCTGTACGGCGACTCCCCGTACGCGGCCCGGAACTCCCGGCTCAGATGCCCCGCCGACATGTGCGCACCGCGCGCGAGCGCCTCGACGTCCAGCGGCTGCGCGTACTCGCGGTCGATCCGGTCACGGACCCGGCGCAGCCGCGCGAGATCACGCAGGCGCTGTTCCGGGACGGGCGACGGCGGAGGGCTGGTCACAGACGAGAGCCTACGACGCTCATCCCTGCCCCGTCAGCGCCAGCGCCTTCCCGCCGTCCTCGGTGACCCGCGTCGCCCCGAAGTAGTCAGGGGTGTCGATCGGGTCGAACCGGATCACGGCCCCCGGCCGGGGCGCGTTGATCATGTACCCACCGCCGACATAGATCCCGACGTGCCGGATGGCCCGGGAATTGGTGAGGTCGTCCGAGAAGAACACCAGGTCCCCGGGGAGCAGCTCCGCCCGCGCGGGATGCGGCCCGGCGTTGTACTGATCGTTGGCGACCCGGGGCAGCGTGATCCCGACATTCTCGTACGCCGCTTTGGTCAGCCCGGAGCAGTCGAACCGCCCTCCCTGGTCGGCGGTCCCGTTGCCGCCCCACAGATAGGGCGTGCCGAGCTTGTTCTGGGCGTAGTGGATGGCGCCGGCGGCCTGCTTGGAGGGGTCCACCCGGGAGACGGGCGCCGCGAAGCTCTCCTCGAGCGTCGTGATGGTCTTCACGTAGTTCTGGGTCTCCGCGTACGGCGGCACACCCCCGTACTTGATGACCGCGTACGCGCCCGCGTTGTAGGCGGCGAGCATGTTCTTCGTCGGGTCGCCCGGCACGTCCTTCACATACTTCGCGAGCGAGCAGTCGTACCTGGCAGCCGACGGAATCGCGTCGTTCGGATCCCACACATCCCGGTCCCCGTCCCCGTCCCCGTCGACGCCGTGCGTGGCCCAGGTCCCGGGGATGAACTGCGCTATCCCCTGCGCCGCCGCATGGCTCTGCGCCTTCGGATTGAACCCGCTCTCCTGGTACAGCTGGGCGGCGAGCAGCGCCGGGTTGATCGCGGGGCACATGTTGCCGTACTTCTGCACGAGCGGCTGATAGGCGGCGGGCACAGCCCCCTTGGCGAGGGTCTTCGCGCCGCCACCGACCCCGTTGGCAAGGTTCCCGGCGACGATGTAGACACCCACGACGAGCAGCATGACGAAGCTGAGCCCCGCCGCGAGCGCGGCACCCGCCACGATCCATGCCTTACGCACCGTCAACCGCCCCTCGCCGCCCGGGATTGCGCCCACGTCAGTGTAGAGACTGCCCCGAAGGACGTCCCACTACGTTAGGTCACCCCACTGACACTCGGCCCACAGCAGCTTCCCGCCCTTGGAGGCGCCCAGCTCTCGCAACACGGACGCGCCGACCGAGTCGGCACACGCGCGTACGAGATGCAGGCCGCGTCCGGATTCGGCGTCGTCCGGCGGTACGGCGACGGTGGCGCCGTCAGTGGTGAAGCCGGGCGGGACGCGGGGGTCGGTGTCCCATACGGCGACCCGGAGGCGGTCGGATTCCATGGGGCGGACGCGGAGGGCGTAGGGGCCGGTGGTGTGGAGGTGGGCGTTGGTGAGGAGTTCGGAGGCCATGAGTTCGGCGGTGGGGATGACATGGGTGAGCCCATGGGCGGCGAGGACGGTACGGAGGGTGGCGCGGGCGATACGGGGGGCGCGGGGATCGTGCGGGAGGTGGAGGGTGTAGGTCCAGGGCGGGGATACGGTGGACATGGAAGTCTCCGATCACTGAGGGGAGTTGGGGCCTCACTACGAAGGTAGCGGGCTCCGGATATATTCTTCTCCGAAACCCGGGGATACTAAAAGCATTCACCCGTGTAGGTGACGGCAGTGCGCAGGGAGAGACGGGGATGCCCGTGAGGACCAACCCGACGGGACGTCAACTCCGGCTTGGCGCCGAGCTGCGCAAGCTGCGCGAGCGCGCGGGCCTGACCTCAACGCAGGCGGCGGAGTTGCTCGGCATGAAGCAGGCGCAGGTCAGCAACATGGAGACCGGCCGACTCGGTGTGAGCGCCGAGCGCGTACGCACACTGGCCTGCCACTACGACTGCCCGGACAAGGCCCTCGTCGAGGCGATCGCCGGAATGACCGGCGACCGGAAACGCGGCTGGTGGGAGGAGTACCGCGAGCAGCTCTCCCGGCCGCTCCTCGATCTGGCCGAACTGGAGCACCACGCCCGGTCGTTGCGCGACTTCACCACGGCCCGCGTTCCCGGACTGCTCCAGACACGCGAGTACGCCCTCGAGATCTTCCGTCAGGCGGTTACCGAACTCTCCCCGCCCGACATCGAGCACCGCCTGTCGTTCCGCATCAAGCGCCAGGCGATCCTCTTCCGCGAGGAAGAACCGACACCGTACGAGGCGATCATCCACGAGGCCGCTCTGCGCATGAAGGTCGGCGGCTCCACGGTTGCCCGCCAACAGTTGCAGCACCTGCTCGACATGAATGACCGGGACCACGTGACCCTGCGCGCCGTCACCTTCGACGCCGGTGCCTTCCCGGGATCCGGCCAGTCGATCCACTACGCGCGCGGCCCGGTACCGCAGTTGGACACCGTCTATCTCGACCAGGCCCACGGCCTCGCCTTCCTCGACGCCGAGGCACAGTTGCACAAGTACCGCACGCTGTTCGACCGGATCGAGGCTGTCGCGCTCGGCCCGGAGAAGACCCAGGACCTTGTCCACAACGTGATGCGAGAGCTGTGAAGGACATGCCCATGAACCCGCGCTGGCAGAAGTCGTCGTACTGCTCCGAGGGCGCCTCCTGCCTCCACGTCGCCACCGCCACCGCCACCGCCACCGCCACCGCCACCGCCACCGCCACCGCCACCGAAACGATCCACCTCACCGAAAGCAGCGACCCCACCCGCGCGATACTCACGGCCACCCCCACCGCCTTCGGCGCCCTTCTCCTCGTACTCAAGAAGGAAACCGCCCGTGTCTGACATCCCCCCGAACCTCACCTGGGAACGCGCCGCCCCGCCCGACGCCACCGGCCCCGGACCCTGGATCGAGATCGCCTTCGGCGAGGGCGACGACGGTGACGCGCCCGTCTACCTCCGTGAGACCAGCGCCCCGGACAACGTGGTCACCACCAACCGCCGAAAGTGGGACGCCTTCGTACTCGGCGTACAGGCGGGCGAGTTCGACCACTTCGTAGAAGACGCGTAGACGGATGGCGGCGCGCTGCCAAGCCTGCGGGCGGACGATCGACAGCACCGGCGGCCCGGGGCGGACCGCGTCGTACTGCTCGCAGGCGTGCCGGCAGCGGGCCTACCGCGAGCGGCGGCGGCCGGCCGGTGTTCCCGCGCAGGAGCTGGTGTCGGACATCGGGGAACGGCTGACCCGGCTACGCCTGGAACCCGCACTCGCGTTCCAGGCCGACGTAGAGGCCCTGTCACCCCGCTTCGCCCAGCTGCGGCGTCTCGCACGCGAGAGACGAGAGGCCGGCGAGGCGGTCGAAAACGTCACACCCACCGACGTGACGAATTCCGGCGAGGACGACACCCTCACGGCCCTCATCGAGGCCCACCACCGCGAACTCCGCGTCCACTGTTACCGCCTGCTCGGCTCGTACGACGAGGCCGAGGACCTCACGCAGGAGACGTTCCTACGGGCCTGGCGGGCCCGCGAGACGCTGGACGGCGTCGACAACCCGCGCGCCTGGCTGTACAAGATCGCCACCAACGCCTGCCTCGATTTCCTGCGCAAGCAGAACCGGCGCCCGACCCCGTACGAACCCGTACCCGGCATGGACTCCGGAGACGGCCCGCCACCCCCACGGCTCCCGTGGCTGCAGCCGTTCCCGGACGATCAGCTGCCCGAGGCCCCCGCGCCGCAGCACGAGCCCGACGAGCAGGCCGTGGCGAGCGAGACGCTCGAACTGGTCTTTCTCACCGCCATCCAGCAGCTCCCGCCCCGCCAACGGGCCGCGGTGATCCTGCGCGACGTCGCCGGATGGTCGGCCCAGGAGACCGCCGAACTGCTGGACACGAGCGTTCCCTCCGCCAACAGCGCAGTCCAGCGCGGCCGTTCGACACTGCGGCAGGCGTTGCCGGGGCGGCGCGAGGACTGGTCAGCCCCCGCTCCCGGCGCCGAGGACCTGGCACTGCTCCAGCGCTACCTGGACGCGTTCGCCCGGACCGACATCGACGCCATGGTCGAGCTGGTACGCGAGGACATCGTGCTCACCATGCCGCCGAACCCGTTCTGGTTCACCTCGCGGGACGCCATGTTCGCCTTCGTACGGCCGAACCTCGACCCCGCGTCGCCGATGTTCGCCGGGCATTGGCGGGTCCTGCCGGTGCGGGCCAACGGCCAGTTGGCCGTCGCCGGCTATCTGCAACGGCCCGGGACCAGCGTGTTCCGGGCGCAGCTCATCGACGTACTCCGGGTCGCGGACGGTCGTATCGCCCAGATCACCACCTTCGAACCGCATCTGTTCCCCGCGTTCGGACTGCCGATGACGCTCTGATCACCTCTGCAGATGTCGCGCCGCCGCGATGAGTTTCCCCGGCCCGCACGTCCCACGGAGTGACGGGCGCACGGGGCGCCCCCAGTCACGGAGGCGAAGAACCATGCTGAAGAACAAGGTCGCGGTGGTCTACGGCGGAGCCGGTTCCCTCGGCGCGGGCGTCGCGAAGGCGTACGTACAGGCGGGGGCGCGGGTGTTCCTCGTGGGCCGTACGGAGGACACGCTGCGGAAGGCCGCCGCCGAGGCCGGTGCGGAGTACGACGTGCTCGACGCGCGGGACGAGGACGCCGTCGAGTCCCATGCGACGTCGGTCGTCGAGCGGGCGGGGCGGATCGACATCTCCGTCAACCTGGTGCCGCGGGGCGACTTCCAGGGCGTACCGCTGACCGATATGTCGGTCGAGGACTACACGCGTCCGGTGACACAGGGCATCACCTGCCAGTTCATCACCGCGCGGGCCGCGGCACGCCGGATGGCCGCACAGGGCTCGGGCGTGATCCTCTCCCTGGACAGCGGGTCCGCCAACGGCAGCCCGATGATGGGCGGCACCGCCGCGGCCGACGGCGCGATCGACGCGCTGATCCGCCAGCTCGCCCAGGAGGTCGGCCCGGCCGGCGTCCGTGTCTGCGGAATCTGGACGGCGGGCGTCACCGACAGCCTGACCCCCGAGAAACTCACCGCGGCGGGCGCCCCGGCCATGGACGAGGCCGCGGTGGACGGCATCCGCTCCCACCTGGACAGCCTCCGGATGACGAAGCGCTCGCCCCGGATCTCGGACATCGCCGCCCTGGCGACGTTCCTCGCCTCCGACGCCGCTGCCGCCATCACGGGCACGTGGGTCAACGCGACAGCCGGAATGTTCGCGAGCTGAGCTGGGGACCGGCGGTCACACACGTCGTCCGGGATCCGTCATGGAGACGGGGGACAGCACAACCCCAGCCGACATGAGCACGTGAGGAGGACGCATCATGCCACCCCTCGTATCCACCATCGAGATCGCCCGTCCACCGGCCGAGGTCTTCGCGTACGTCACCGACCCGGCCCACTTCGCCGAATGGCAGAGCGACGTCGTACGCGTACAGGAGCAGGCGCCTGGCCGGTTCACCACGACCCGGCGCATCGGGCCCCGCGAGCGGACGTACACGCAGGAGGTCACCGAGTCCCGGCCGCCGGCCCAATGGAGCGTCCGTGGCCTGGACGGACCGCTCCGCCCGTCGATGACCATCACCGTGGAGCCGGCCGCCGACGGCACCGCCTCCCGCGTCACCTTCGCCCTCGACTTCGAGCCGCACGGCATCGGCGTACCGCTGCTGCCGCTGGTGCGGAGGCAGGCCGCGAAGGGGACGCCGATCAGCTACCGGAACCTGAAGCGGAGGCTGGAGAGCGGGGTGAGCAAGTAACCAGCTGGGCCACCCGTCCTCAAGCCGTCAGCTCCGTCTGGGCCGACGCGCTGGAGACGGTGTCGTGGCGGATGTACCACTCGGTGGACAGGAACCGTTCCCGGACGGCCGCGGGGAAACCGGCGAGCAGGCCCGGCGCGGCGCCCCGCTCCACCTCACTGCGATGAGCCAGCACGGCGGCCCACTTCCGCTCCAGCCAGGGGCTCACATCGACAGTCGCGGTGATCAGCTCGTCGGGGACGGTTCTCATGGCCTTGCCCACATGCGCGAACTCGCTAAGCGCCTCGACCGCCGAGTCCGGGTGCGTCGCCAGGTAGAGCGCGCTCGGCCGCCAGGGCTCACCGGCCTCCGGGTAGAGCCGCTCCAGCCCGGCCGCCTGGACCGCGAGCGTGGTCACCCGGTGGGTGTGCACATGGTCCGGGTGGCCGGTCACCCCGCCGTACGCATCGTGGGTGACCACGATCTCCGGGTGGAACTGCCGGACATGGGCCACCAGCCGCCCGACCGCCTCGTCGAGCGGCGCATCGCACAACCGCGCCCGGCCAGGAGCGGACTCCGGCACCCGTGCATCGGCATAGCCGAGCATCCGCGGCCCACCGGCACCCAGGATCCCCAGCGCCTCCGCGAGTTCCGCACCACGCCGGGTGCCCTCGGTCCAGGTCGCCGTCACGACGGCGGTCCGGGCGCCCGCGGCGGCATGCCGGGCGAGCACTCCACCGGAGAACAGCGACTCGTCGTCCGGATGAGCGAAGACCCCGAGCAGACTCGGCACCGACACTGCCATGGACCGACCACCTCCCTTGAGCACCAATACTCATGTACGACACCACGCGCCCCGGCACACTGTGGGTTCCGCAACACATCGACAGGGGAGCGAAGTTGAGACGGACGAGTCGTGCGCTGGCCGTGACGGCACTGCTGGCCTGCGGGCTGACAGGGGTGGCGGCGGGTCCGGCCGCCGCGTCGAGCGATGGCCTGCTGCCCCATCCCGGGCCGGAGGGCCTGGTCTGGGTGGACGAGCGGACGGGGGACGGCGGTGTCGTGTCGGCGGGCGCGTGGCAAGGGCTGCCGACCGTGCTCACGGTGGCCTGCGAGGGCGGCGGCAGCGTGCGGGTGACGATGGAGTCGCAGGAGGTGCAGGTCGCCGCGTTCTCGGTCGACTGTCCTGCCGGGACGGCGGGGGTGGGTTCGGTGACCCTGCCCGCAGGCGTGGTCGCCGGGTCTTTCGGCGTGGGTGTGGATGCCTCGACGGACACCCTTCGGTGGGCGCTGACCGTGACGCAGCCGGAGGGCTGACGGCGTAGCGGTCGGTCTTCTACCGCTGAGCGGCCGGCTGCTTCAACGGCCAGGTCACTCCGGTCAGTTCCTCCGACACCGTCCACAGGCGGCGGGCCACCGCCGGATCGCTCGCCGCCTGCGTACGGCCCACCAGCGTCGGCGCCCCGCGCATCTCGCCCAGCCCGTCCGGTCCGACGTAGCTCGCACCCGGCAGATCCTGCGTCGCCGCGTACAGCGTGGGCAGGGCGCCCGCGCGGTCGTCCTGGGCGAAGAACCTGTTGCCCAACGCCATCCCGGCGCGGGCGACCGGGTTCGCCGCGTGGCTCTGGAGGTTGGTCGCCGCGTACCCGGGGTGGGCCGCGTACGCCCGTACCGACGAGCCCGACTCCGTCAGCCGGCGCTGCAGTTCCAGCGTGAAGAGCAGGTTCGCCAGCTTGGACTGGGCGTAGGCCCGGCGCGGCGTGTATCCGGCCGTCAGATTCAGGTCGTCGAAGGCGATGGTCACCGCTCCCCAGCGGTGCGCGCCCGACGACAGCGTCACCACGCGGTCCTGGACGTACGGCAGCAGCAGGTTCGTCAGTGCGAAGTGGCCTAGATGGTTCGTGCCGAACTGCATCTCGAAGCCGTCCCGGGTCTGCTGCCGCGGCAGCATCATCACGCCCGCGTTGTTGATCAGGACGTGGATCGGGTCGCGCCATCCGTCCGCGAAGTCACGCACGGACCGCAGATCGGCCAGGTCCAGCCGCCGCACCTCCGTACTCCCGGACACGGTCGCCGCTGCCGCCCGCCCGCGCTCCAGATCCCGTACGGCGAACACCACATGCGCCCCCACGCGGGCCAGCGCGTCCGCCGCGGTCAGCCCGATGCCGCTGTTGGCGCCGGTGACGAGGACGGTGCGGCCGGTGAGGTCGGGAAGGCGCGAGGCATCCCACTTGTGAGTCTGCTTGCTCGTTGTCTCAGCCATGACTACAAATGTAGGCGCCGCCTACAATGCTGTCAATGACAACAAAGCTGACGTCGCCTACATCGAGTTACGATGAGCCCCATGCCCGCAGCCAGCCGCCCTTACCACCACGGAGACCTCCGCTCCGCCCTGCTCGCCACCGCCGAGCGCACTCTGCGGGAGAAGGGCGTCGCCGAGCTGTCCCTGCGGGAACTGGCCCGCGAGATCGGCGTCAGCCACGCCGCCCCCGGCCGGCACTTCAAGGACAAGCAGGCCCTGCTCAACGCCCTCGCACTCAGCGGATACGAGCGGCTCGCCCAGGCCCTGAACACCGCCGACGACCCCGAGTTGCCGCTCGAGTCCCGGCTCACCGAACTCGCCCGCGCCTATCTCCAGTTCTCCATCGACAACGCCGCCCTGCTGGAGCTGATGTACGCCCGTAAGCACGAGCCCGACGCCGCCGAGCAGATGGCGGCCGGCGTCGACCGCACGATCGGCGCGCTGGCCCGCGTCCTCGCCGACGCCCAGCAGCGCGGCGAGATCATCGAGGCGGACCCCGAGCACCTCACGCTCTTCACCGGCGCCGCACTCCACGGACTCGCCTCGATGACGGCCGCCTGCATGCTCACCCCGGAGGCCGCCCTCGAGGGCGTCGACGAGCTGGTCCACCACATGCTGCACGGCCTCAAGCCCCGCTGACGGCACGTCACCTCACCGGCAGGCCACGGCTGCTGAGCCACGGCCCGTTCGTACACCCGGGCCGGCGGAGGATAGCCTTCATCCGGAGGTCAACGACGGAGCCACACGAAGGTTCCGCTCAGGCCTCATTGCCCGGCGTAACCCGCCGTGATACACAGAGTGACCGTACGAGCTATTCGTACGAATCCCGCCCATCAATGGCGCCAAGTCGACATACGACAGCGGAATTGTCGGCGAGAATGAGACCTGACCTCTGCGCACCCGCAGGGGATGCGGAACTACCCAACAGGGGCGGTGACTTACATGCTCTTTGCGGCCGACAAGGGAGACATCAACACCATCATCGGCGGGATCGCTCCGGACTGGGGCCCCTTCGGGGCACTGGGGGCCGAAGCGAAGACGATGATCCAGGTCGTCATGGCGGTCGCCATCCTGCTCTGCCTCGGCATCGCCATCTGGGGCGCCGCGAAGCAGCGCATCGGCGCGACAGCGCTGCGCGACACCTTCAGCGCGGAACAGGGCAAGGGCCTCATCGTCGCCGGCCTCACCGGAGTCTTCATCATCGGCTCACTCGGCACCCTCTTCACCATCGTGTACGGCATGGCCGTCTAGCGCCCTGCCCTCCGGGCGCCGGTCCGGTTCCCCTCTCCCCTACCCCACCCGCCCGTCGTGCCCCCGGCTGAGGTTGCGTTCCCCTGATGTCCCTGATGTCGAGTCACCACACCGCGCCCGTGCGGGAACCAGCACGGCTACCGTCGTACATCTACGCGGTCCGCTACGACATCGAGGGGGCGTACGGCGCATGAGTCTCGGGGACGAGCACGAGCCCTCCGGGGGTTACGGCGGCACGGGGCACACCCGCACCCGCCTGCCCGAAGGCGACGGCACCGGCGACGTCTACGGCGGCGCAAGACGCGGCCCCCGCTCCTCCTCCCGGAGCCTGATCACGGTCGTCGGCGTCGTAGTCCTCCTCATCGCCGCCATCGCCTTCGCCAACCGCGGAGGCGACGATTCCCCAACGGGCAGCGGAGCAAGCGCGGACAAGCCGGAGGCGGGGAGCACGGCGGCGAGCGGGGAACGCCCGGTCCAGACGAAGGCGGGCGGGATTCCGTCGGGGTTCGCGCAGGATCAGCAGGGAGTGGAGAGTGCGGCGGCCAACTATGCGGTGACGCTGGTCTCGGCCGACATCCTCAAGCCCGCCCGCCGCGCTGAGATCGTCCAGCAGGTGTTCGTCGCCGACCAGCAGGCCACGCTGACGGACAAGTTCAACAGGGCGTACTCCCAGGAGTTCCTCAAGAACGTCGGTCTGGACGAGAACGGCGACCCGAGCCAAGGCAACACCTACGTCTCGCGCACCATGCCGATCGGCACCAAGGTCACGAGCTACGCGGACACCACGGCCACCGTGGAGGTCTGGTGCACGGGCGTATACGGCACCGCAGGGGAACGCTCGACCACCCCGGTCACCAGCGACTGGTTCACCATGACGCTCCAGCTGCGCTGGGCGGACGGTGACTGGAAGGTCGACAGCTTCTCCCAGAAGGACGGGCCCACGCCCGTTCCCGGGGACGACAAGGCATCCAGCGCCGACGAGATGGCCAAGGCCGTCCAGGAGTACGGAGGCTTCACCTATGCCCGGTAAGCCGCGCCTCGCACTGAAGGTCGCCGCCGCAGTCGCCGCCGTACAGACCGCCGCCGTACTGCTGGCCACCCGCGCCGCAGCAGCACCCACACCGACTCCCACCCCGTCCACCAACAACTGCGACCTCCTGTCGGGCCAGGCCAGGGAAGTCTGCGAAGGCGACTCCGGCGGCGCAAGCGGCGGCGGCGGATCCACCCTCAACGACCCCACCTCCACCCTCGACCCCCTCTCCTCCCTCGCCAAGGGCTGCGCAGACGCCGCCGCCTGGACCGTCAACAAGCTCAGTGACGCCGTACAGGACACCGCGAACGTCGACTTCACCAACGCCAAGTTCCTCCAGCAGTACGCCGTCGTCTTCGCGGCGTCGACGATCCTCACGCTGCTCCTCTGGCTGCTGGCCGTGGCCAAGCGAGCCGTGCGGGGCGTGCCCCTCTCCACGGCGATCGGCGAAGCCATCGGCTTCCTCTGGCTCACCGTGCTGGCGTCCGCATTCACGCCCCTGATCCTCTACACGGTCGTATCGGCGACGGACGGCGTCACCGACGTCCTCGCAAAGACCACCGGCAACCAGACGGACACCTTCTTCGGCACCTTCTCCGGCGCCCTGGAGAAGGGCGAGGACATCGGCGGCGGCCCGATCATGCTGATCGTCGTCTCGCTCGTGTCGATCCTCGCCGCCGGCGTCCTATGGCTGGAGCTCGTCATCAGAGCCGCCCTGCTCTACGTCGGCGCCCTCCTCGGCACCGTCGTCTACGCCGGCCTCGTCGACAAGAACCTGTGGGGTCACGTCCGCCGCTGGGCCGGGATCATGATCGCGGTGATCCTGGTGAAGCCCGTCATCGTGATCGTGCTCGGCCTCGCCGGCGCGCTGTCCACCGACGACGGCCCCGACGCCTTCTCCGCCGTCGTCTCCGGCCTCGCCATCATCCTGCTGGCCATCTTCGCGTCGGCGATGATCTACCGCTTCGTCCCCGGCTTCGGCGACGAGATCGCCGGCTCCCGCAACAACCGCATCATGCAGGGCGCCGAAGGCAAGGCCGCCGCGGTCATCAGCTCCCCGGCGACCCTGGTCGCACAGGGCATCAAGACGCACAGCTCAAGGGCCGACAACAACGGCGGCGGCAACCAGGCCGGCACACCCCGCCCCGCGAACCCCGCCTCCGGCGGCGTCGCCGCACACAGCACGCGCAACTCGAACGGCGGCGGATCCGTCCCCTCCGCCGCACCCGCCCCCCGTTCGAGCAGCAACGTCAACACACCTCACGCCAGCAACACACGCAACAGCAGTAGCAACCGCACGGGAGGTGAAGGGCGTTGACGACTGATTCCCACACGGCCCATTTGTCCCATCCGGTCACGCCCCGCCGTACATATCTGATCGGCCGCGCCCGGCCGAACGCGATCATCGGCCGGAATCGTGAGACCGGTGAGATCGCGCTGATCATCGCGGGCGCGTTCCTCGGCATGATGTGCGGCCTCCTCGTCCCCGTCCTGTCCCTGCGCATCGTGCTGCTGATGGGCTTCCCCCTGCTCGCGCTGGCGGCGGTCTACGTGCCGTTCAAGCGCCGGACGTTCTACAAGTGGTACGAGATCAACCGCAGCTACAAGCGCACCCTCAAGCAGGGCACCGTCTACCGCTCCGACGTCATGGAGGCCGGCATCGGGCTCGACGGCCGTGAGATCGAGGTGGGCCCGCCGCCGGGCATCGGCCGTATCACCTGGCTGGCCGCTCCGTTCGGCCCCGACGAGATCGCCGTACTGCTGCACGCGGACCGCAAGACCGTCACCGCCGCCATCGAGATCGAGGGCCCCGGCGTCGGCCTGCGCGACAGCGAGGACCAGGAAGCCCTCGTCGACCGCTTCGGCACCCTGCTGAAGCACGTCGCGAACGGCGACGGATTCGTCACCCGCCTCCAGATGCTCGCCCGCACCCTCCCCGCCGACCCCGACGCGCACGCCAAAGACGTCGCCGTACGCGGCGACGACCGCGCACCGGGCTGGCTGGCACAGTCGTACGACCAGCTCCAGTCGATGGTGTCGACGAGCAGCGAGCAGCACCGCGCCTACCTCGTCGCCTGTATGCACTACTCCCGCGAACTCGCCGCCGAGGCGAACGCCATGGCCCGCGCGGCCCGCCCGCACGGCGGCAAGGCGGACCGGGACGCGGGCCTCGCGGTCGTCATGGCCCGTGAGCTGACCGACATCTGCTCCCGGCTCCAGGAAGCCGACATCCGCGTACGACAGCCGCTGGGCCAGGGCCGTCTCGCCTCGCTCATCCACTCCATGTACGACCCGGACCACCCCATCGACCACATCCAGGCGATGACGAAGCGCAACGCCTGGCCGGCCGAGCTGGACGCCATGGAGCCGACGTACCTCCAGGCGAAGACGCGCGAGTCCTCCACCCGCGCGCCCTGGTGCCACGCCACGGCCTGGGTGAAGGAGTGGCCGATGACCCCGGTCGGCGTCAACTTCCTCGCCCCGCTCCTCGTCCACACCCCGGACGTCATCCGAACGGTCGCCGTGACGATGGACCTCGAGCCCACCGAGGTAGCCATTGAACGCATGCTGACCGAAAAGACGAACGACGAGGCCGAGGCCTCCCGCCAGGCCAAGATGAACCGCACCGTCGACCCGCGCGACATCGCCTCCCACAACCGTCTCGACCAACGGGGAGAGGACCTCGCGAGCGGCGCGGCCGGGGTCAACCTGGTCGGCTACATCACCGTCTCCTCCCGCAACCCGGAAGCCCTGGCGCGCGACAAGCGGACCATAAGGGCCTCGGCCGGGAAGTCGTATCTGAAGATCGAGTGGTGCGACCGCGAGCACCACCGCGCCTTCGTCAACACACTGCCCTTCGCCACCGGCATCCGGAGGTAGGACCTGATGCGGGATCCGCTGTCCGCCCTCACCGACGCCTTCACGTCCTTCCTCTTCGGCAAGGTCGAGACGACCCGCCTCCCGGTGCGCACCTCCACGGGCCAGGCCCAGGCCGTCTACCTCCCCACCGCCGCCCCCGGCCTCGGCGACTCCGGCGTGATCATCGGCCGCGAGGTCTACTCCGGCAAGGGCTACATCTACGACCCCTTCCAGCTCTACGGCCAGCAGCTCCCCGCCCCCCACTGGCTGGTCCTCGGCGAGTCCGGCAACGGCAAGTCGGCCCTGGAGAAGACCTACGTCCTACGACAGCTGCGCTTCCGCGACCGCCAGGTCGTCGTCCTCGACGCCCAGGGCGAGGACGGCGTCGGCGAATGGAACCTGATCGCCCAGGAGCTGGGGATAACTCCCATCCGCCTGGACCCGATGGCCGCCCTGGACATGGGGATCCGCCTCAACCCGCTCGACCCCGCGATCACGTCCACGGGCCAGCTCGCGCTCCTGCGCACGATCATCGAGGTCGCGATGGGCCACGGCCTGGACGAACGCGCCGGCTTCGCCCTCAAGGTCGCCCACGCCTACGTCAACGAGACGATCGTCGAACGCCAGCCCGTCCTCACCGACATCGTCGAGCAGCTACGACACCCCGAGCCGGAGTCGGCCGAGGCGATGAACGTCGACATAGACGACGTACGGGCGTGGGGCCTGGACGTGGCGCTGGTGCTGGACCGTCTCGTCGACGGTGACCTGCGCGGCATGTTCGACGGCCCGACGACGGTCGGCATCGACCTGGACGCCCCGCTCATCGTCTTCGACCTGTCCCACATCGACCGCAACTCCATCGCCATGCCGATCCTCATGGCGATCGTCGGCGTCTGGCTGGAACACACCTGGATCCGCCCCGACCGCAAGAAGCGCATCTTCCTGGTCGAGGAGGCCTGGCACATCATCGCCAGCCCCTTCGTGGCCCAGCTCTTCCAGCGCCTGCTGAAGTTCGGCCGACGGCTCGGCCTGTCCTTCGTGGCCGTGGTCCACCACCTCTCCGACGTGGTGGACGGGGCGGCGGCGAAGGAGGCGGCGGCGATCCTGAAGATGGCGTCGACACGGACGATCTATGCCCAGAAGGCGGACGAGGCGAGGGCGACAGGCCGGGTGCTGGGTCTGCCGAGGTGGGCCGTCGAGATCATCCCGACGCTCACTCCAGGCATCGCGGTGTGGGACGTCAACGGCAATGTCCAGGTCGTCAAACACCTGGTCACCGAGACCGAACGCCCCCTCGTCTTCACCGACCGCGCGATGACCGAGTCCTCCACCGACCTCACGGACGACGCCCTGCGCGCCGCCGAGCTGGAGGCGGAGGAGCGGGCGGCGGCCTTCGTGGAACAACACCTGGGTGACCTGGACGGCTCTTCGGAGTCGACGGTGGCGTAAGAGCGTGAGAAGAGCGTGAAATGAGACACGACGACCGCATCCGCCGCCAGGACGCCCAGGGCGGCATCCCCGACGGCCTGCTGATCGGCATACTCGCGTTCCTCCTCGGCATGACCCTGCTGATCTGGTCGTCGGCGGGCCTGGCCGGAGTGCTCTCGCACGGCGCCTGGCCGGAAGCGGTCACCTTCACCCGCACCCCCCTCGCCATGCGCCACCTCATCGCCCACCCCCACGACATCACCGGCGCCTGGCCCGACACCCCCGCCGCCCAACTCTCCGGCTACGGCCTCTTCTGGGGCCTGTTCATCGGCCAGCTGATGATCCTGGTCGTCCTCACGGTGTTCGTGATGGGCACGGTGGCGAGATGGCGCGTGGTCCGCGCAAACAGGCGAGTGGAACGGAGGGCACCGGCACCGGAACCCGTGGTTCAGGAGGTCCCGATGCCCCGCGCGGAGCCCGAGCCGAAGTCGCTGCCCGAGCCGGCGGTCGCGCCGCGGGAAACGGCGCCACCGGTGGAACCGGCCCCCTTCCCGGCCAACGGTGAACAGGTGGGCGGATGGGAAAAGATCGTCATCGCCGCCAGGGAAACCCGCCAGACCACCGCGACCCAAGCCGTACGAGACGCGACAGGCCCCACCTTGGTCGTCACGTCCAACCCCTCCGTCTGGCAGGACACAAAAGACCCCCGAGCCAAGCTCGGCCCCGTCCTCCTCTACGACCCCACACACCTCTGCGACACCCCGGCCCGCCTCCACTGGTCACCCACGGCCGGCTGCGAGGACAAGGCCACGGCGGTCGCGAGAGCCGCGGCCCTGCTCGGCCCGGTCCGGCCGACCGCGAAGATCGACCAGGCCGTGGCCGACACCGCCGAAACGCTCCTGCGAAGCTACCTGCACGCCGCCGCCATCGACGGCCGCACCATCCGCCACGTCCACCGCTGGTCACAGGGCATGCAAGTCCAGGACGCCGTACGAACCCTCCGTACGAACCCGAAGGCGGCCCCCGGAGCCGCCGGCGAACTGGAGTCAACCCTCACGGCATATCCCGAACGCAGAGACATGGCCCAGGAGTTGACCACCAGAGCCCTCTCCGCCCTCTCCACGATCAACGTGCGAGAGACCTGCACACCCAACCGAAGCGACGCTCTCGCCCTGGATTCTTTCGTCGACGAAGGGGGCACGCTTTATGTGGTGGGTGAATCCATCGAGGACCCCAGGACCAGTCCCGGCGCGATGCCCTTCCTGACGGCCCTCGTCTCCAGCGTGGTCGAGCGCGGCCGGCGCATGGCCGAACGGTCATCCTCCGGTCGCCTCGACCCACCACTGACGCTCGTCCTGGACGACGTCGCCGCCGTGGCTCCACTCCCCCAGCTCCCGGAGCTACTGGCCACCGGAGCGGACCGGGGCCTGCCCACCCTGGCCCTGCTCCGCTCCCGGGAACAGGCCCGCACCCGCTGGCCGCACGACGAACTCCCGGTCTGACATCACTCACGCTCGATCGCGAACTCCAGCTCGCGCTCTGCTTTGCCCTGCCCCAGCGGCACAATCACCCCGGTCGGGACGAACCCCACCTTCCGGTACAGCCGCTGAGCCCGCTCATTGTCCTCATGCACGATGAGCCGCACCCGCTCGGCACCCCGCGCCCACGCCCACTCCAGGCCGGCGTCGAAGAGCACCTCAGTCAGCCCGATGCCCCGGTGGTCGGCCCGCACGAACACCGCGACCACATGCCCCTGCCTGCGCTCGACGGGAAACCCGGCCCAGTCCATCACCCCGGCCTCCTCGATCAGCACGGTCAGGGTGCCCACCCACTCCCCATCCGGCCCCTCAGCAATGATCTGCTGCGCACCCGACGCTCCCTCGGCGCTCGACGCGGCCCGCTCCTGCCAGAAGGAGTCGGGATGCGCCACGGCTTGCTCGTAGGTCTCCAGGAAGGCGAGATGCGCCACGGGATCCTGCAGGGAGAGAAGCCGCAGGGCCTTCACCGCGGGCCATTCGTCGGCACGTATGGAACGGACCTTGTAGTTCATGCCTGCAACCGTAGCCGAACGCAGAAAACCCCCGTACCGGTTATCGGTACGGGG
>NZ_JAFFSU010000040.1 GCF_017948455.1 Streptomyces sp. GESEQ-4 | reverse complement strand
GCCAGAGAGCTCAAGCGGGAGACGACACGGACGAAATTGGAGTGAGCAGTTGGACGGTAAGCTAACAAGTGAGAACGCTGAAAGTCAGAGAAATCCTGGAACAGAAAACTGGATCATTTTTTTTTCCCTGCCCGCCCCCCCCCCCCCCCGACCCCCACCCCCCCCCCCCCCCCCCCCCGCCGATACGCAAACGGCGCACCCCCATGCGCCAACGCCACCTCCCGCACGATCGACAACCCCAGCCCCGACCCCGGCAGAGACCTCGCATCCGCAGCCCGATAAAACCGATCAAAGATCCGCATCAGATCCTCATCAGCAATACCCGCCCCACGATCAAGAACCTCAACCCGGATAGCGCCGACCCGCGCAGTCGGCCCAGAAACCACGATCTCGATCGCCGTCGCCCCCTCCCGATCAAACTTCGCCGCGTTCTCCACAAGATTCGACAGCGCCCGCTGCAGCATCCCCGGCCGCCCGTCCGTCGTCGTATCCCCACTCGCCCGCACCACGATCTCCCGCCCCGTACGCCGCCGCGCCAGCCCGGCCACATCCTCAGCGACATCGGCGAGATCGACCCGCTGCGGCGGCTCCGTGTCCGACTGCCCGGCCGCCAGATCCACCAACTCATTGACAAGATCGGTCAGTTCACGCGCCTCCTGCCCCAGATCCGCGACCAGCTCATCCCGCGTCCCCGCAGGCAGCTCATCGATCCGCCGCAACAGGGAAATATTCGTACGCAGCGACGTCAGCGGCGTCCGCAGCTCATGCCCCGCGTCCTGCACCAGCCGCCGCTGGTCCTCCTCGGACTGGGCGAGCCGCCCCAGCATGCGGTCGAAGGCGCGGCCGAGGCGGCCCACCTCGTCGTAGCCGGTGACGGGGACCTGGATGCCGAGCCGGCGCGTGCGGGCGACGTCCTCCGCGGCGGAGGTGAGGATGACGAGCCGGCGGGTGATACGCCGGGCCAGCCACCAGCCGAACAGCCCCGCGCCGACGACGACCGCCGCCATCAGGATCAACGTCCGCTGCTGCAGCGCCCGCAGCAGATCCTCCGTGTCGCTGAACTCCTGCGCCACCTGCACCGCCCCCCGCCCGCCGCCGAGCGCGACGGTCGCGATCCGGTACACGTCGTCCCCGACGTCGACGTCCGCGTGCTCGGTCAGCGCCCCGGCGGTGGAGCGGGCGGCGATGCGCCGGTCGGCGTCGGTGACGGGCAGCCCGGGACGGCCTGGGTCGACCACGGCACCGTCAGGTCCCAGCACCTGGACATCGGTCCGGGCGGGCCGTACGAGATCATGCCCGGGCTCCGACGACGAGAAGTCCTCCGTCGTCATCCGCTCCTGCCGCAGCGTGTCCCGCAGATCCTGCACGACCTCGTCGAACACGGACTGCTGGTCCACGCGCACGAGCCGGGCGGCGGCGCTGTACGACAGGATGCCGACCAGGACGGTGACCGCGGCGGTCACGGCCGCGAACGACACCGCGAACGTCGTCCGCAGCGACAGCAGCCGCAGCCGCCGGGGCCGGACCACTCAGTCCTCCCGCAGCACGTAACCCACGCCCCGCACCGTGTGGATCAGCTGCGGCGCGCCCGGCTCGTCGAGCTTGCGCCGCAGGTAGCCGACGTACACGGCGAGATTCTTGGAGCCGGGCCCGAAGTCGTAGCCCCAGATGCGGTCGTAGATCGTGGAGTGGTCGAGCACGATGCCCGCGTTGCGCACCAGCAGTTCCAGCAGCTCGAACTCGGTGCGCGTCAGCTCCAGCTCCCGTGGCCCGCGCCACGCCCGCCGCGCCTGTACGTCCATCCGCAGCCCGGCGGCTTCGAGGAGCCGGGGTGGAAGCTGCGGCTCCGCGGCTTTCGCCGGGACCTCGACGGGGACCGTGCCGGTCCTGCGCAGCAGCGCCCGCAGCCGTGCGAACACCTCCTCGACGTCGAACGGCTTGACGACATAGTCGTCGGCGCCGGCGTCCAGTCCCGCGATCCGGTCCTGCGTCTCCACCAGCGCGGTCAGCATCAGAATCGGCGTCCGGTCGCCCTCCGCCCGCAGCACCCGGCACACCTGGAGGCCGTCGATCCCCGGCATCATCACATCCAGCACCAGCACGTCCGGCGGCGTGCGATGCGCCTGCGCCAGCGCCTCCACCCCGTCGGTGACCGCGGTGACCTGGTAGCCCTCCAGAGTCAGGGCCCGTTCCAGGGCGTGACGGATGGCACGGTCGTCTTCAGCGAGCAGCACAGTCTGGGGCACCCGTCCATAGTGACAAAGGGCGGGGATCGTACGACCTGATGAGCGGCCTTGGGCGATCGTTCTTACGAACGTCTCACCCTCGCGGACGCAGCGCGGCAAACTAAAGCGCCCCGTCAGGGGCGCGGGGAACTGCGCGACCAGCCCCCACGGCGCCGCTGACGATCGACGGCCTCGCGCTTCATACCGCGCCCACCTCCTGAGCTGCCCTCAGAGACGCGTGCGTCGGCGCATCCCGCACACCCGCGGAGCGCCCCGCGAACTCCTTCCGCAGCACCGGCACGACCTCCTCGCCCAGCATGTCGATCTGCTCGAGGACGGTCTTCAGCGGCAGTCCGGCGTGGTCCATCAGGAACAGCTGGCGCTGGTAGTCACCGGCGTACTCGCGGAAGCTCAGCGTCTTCTCGATCACCTGCTGCGGCGAGCCGACGGTCAGCGGGGTCTGCTCGGTGAAGTCCTCGAGCGACGGTCCGTGCCCGTACACCGGCGCGTTGTCGAAGTACGGCCGGAACTCCCGCACCGCGTCCTGCGAGTTGCGCCGCATGAACACCTGCCCGCCCAGGCCCACGATGGCCTGTTCGGGCGTGCCGTGCCCGTAGTGGGCGTACCGGGTCCGGTACAGCTCGACCATCTGCTTGGTGTGGTCGGCCGGCCAGAAGATGTTGTTGTGGAAGAAGCCGTCGCCGTAGTACGCGGCCTGCTCGGCGATCTCCGGCGAGCGGATGGAGCCGTGCCAGACGAAGGGCGGTACGCCGTCCAGCGGCCGGGGCGTGGCGGTGAAGCCCTGCAGCGGCGTACGGAACTTCCCCTCCCAGTTCACGACGTCCTCGCGCCACAGCCGGTGCAGCAGGGCGTAGTTCTCGATGGCGAGGTTGATGCCCTGCCGGATGTCCTGCCCGAACCAGGGGTAGACCGGCCCGGTGTTGCCGCGGCCCATCATCAGGTCCACGCGACCGTCCGCCAGATGCTGGAGCATCGCGAAGTCCTCGGCGATCTTCACCGGGTCGTTGGTGGTGATGAGGGTGGTGGAGGTGGAGAGGATCAGCCTCTCGGTCCGCGCCGCGATATAGCCGAGCATCGTCGTCGGCGACGACGGCACGAACGGCGGGTTGTGGTGCTCACCGGTCGCGAAGACGTCGAGGCCCACCTCCTCGGCCTTCAGCGCGATGGCGACCATGGCCTTGATCCGCTCACGCTCGGTCGGCGTACGGCCGTTCGTCGGGTCCGGCGTGACATCGCCGACGCTGAAGATCCCGAACTGCATGGTCGCTCATCCTCCAGAGTTGTTGATCGTTCAACCATACCGTCGAGCGACCCCGCCGCTCCCCTTATTCCTTAATCAGCTTGACGGCCACGACCACCACTCGGCACATTTATCTGCGTGACACAGATACTGCAAGACGCGCCCACGCCACCACGCTCAGCCTCGTCGTGGTCGCCGCCGCCATCGCCGTATGCCTGCCCCTTGTGGGGTTGCTGCCGCGCAGGGCGCCCGCAGAACGGGTGCACTAGATGGGCATATTGGTTTGCCGCCGACCGATCCGGTCGGATAGGAAGCTCGCATGCTTAGAGGCAGCAAGGTGGGGCTCAGGGCCCGGCACGAGGACGACGTTCCGGTCCTCCAGGCGGAGCTCGGCGACGACGTGGTCAACGCCTCGCGGGCCGCAGGCGGGCCCTGGCTGCCGATCACGCCCGGCTCGAAGGAGTCGCCGTTCGCGGTGGACGGCAAGAAGGAGGAGGGGCGCGTCCCGTTCTCCGTGGTGGAGTTGGACGGCGGCGCGCTGGTCGGCGTCGCGACGCTGTGGGGCATCGACACCCACAACCGGTCCGCGCACGTCGGGCTCGGACTGCTGCCGTCCGCCCGCGGCAAGAGTTACGGCACCGACGTGGTCGCGGTGCTGTGCCACTACGGCTTCGTCGTGCGCGGCCTGCACCGGCTGCAGATCGAGACGCTGTCGGACAACCATGCGATGCTGCGCGCCGCCGAACGCAACGGCTTCGTCCGCGAGGGCGTGCTGCGCTCCGCGGCCTGGGTGATGGGCGAGTTCCTGGACGAGGTGCTGCTCGGGCTCCTCGTCCAGGAGTGGAAGCCGGACTCGACGAACTAGCCGGCCGCGCGGGCGGGCCCGTCTCAGTTGGGCAGTTGGACGTTCCACGTGCGGTTGCCCGCCGTGGTGACGTTGATCGGCACCGTGGCGCCCGGGTTCTGGGGATCGAACGCCGACTCCACCCGGTGGACCATCTCGTCACTGGTCCAGTACGGCTCCTGCTTGGTGAACCGGCCGCCCAGCTTCCGGCGGACCTTCCAGCGGAACTTGACCTCGTAGAAGCAGAGCCAGTAGCCGTTGGTCATCTTCATGCTGCCCGAGAATCCAGGGCTGTCGTTGAAGGAGATGCGATCGGCCTCGTTGGCGATGTTTCCGTCATCGGTGTTGTAGGGCGGACGGAAGGGGCCGTCCACTACCCAGTTGCGCTTGTTCCTCTCGGGACGGTAGTCCACCGCGTCCGGCGCGATCTGCCGGTTCTCGTCGGTGACCTCCTGCCAGAAGTCGTACGCGTCCGCCGCACGCGTCGTCATCCCGTTCGCCCGCCGCAGCGTCGCCACCTGCTCGAAGCCGATCTCCTGGGCGCCGGCGAGCGTCTGCTGTTGCGGGCCGGCGTACTGGGACGTGAACTGGAGGGTGGGATTGCCGATCTCCTCCGGCTCCGCCTTCTCCTTGCCCTTCACCGACGTCCCGGCCTTTCCGCTGCGCGTGGCCCGGGTCGCCTGCTCTTCCTTCCCGACGCGCTGCTGCTGCCGCGGCGGGCTGTCGCCCCGCTCGACGCCGGACTCGTCCTGGGTCCGCTTCGAACGCGTCCCCGGCGCGGCCCAGGGGACCTTCGGCCCCGCCCCACCGCTCTCCCCGACCATCCGGCTCACCGCCGCGTTGCCCACGGTGCGCTGAAGGGCGAGCGCCTGACCCGGCGTCATCGGGCCGTGGCCCGGTGCGGAACCGTGCTCGCGCGCGCTGCCCTCGGACGGCCGGACCAGGTGTCGAGCGGCCTCGTCGTCCTTCTCCCGCCCCTCACGCACACGCACAGCGGACGTTCTCCCTCACATCGACGGCAACACCCCGCGCCCGCCGGGCCCAGCAGCTCAACGGAACACGATCCAGGCGACGTTAGACACCCACGAACGGCACATCAAGAGCGCCCGTGCACGCGCCGGGGCAGCGGGATTGGCCGCCGAGGGCAGCCGTAGGTGCACGAGGCGAGGGAGCGGTACGACGAAGAGAGCGCGAACGCCTAGGCCTTCTCGGCCCGCAGCCGCGCGATCTGCGCCCCGCTGAACTCCACCGTCCGCCTCATGTGCCCGATGATCAGGGCGAGTTCGGCATCGTCCAGATCGTCGAAGAGAGCCGACCAGCCACCGCTCAGCCGCTCCCACATCCGCCCGAACTCGGCGCTCTTCTCCGGCACGGTCGCCACCAGCACCCGCCGCCGGTCCCCCGCGTCCCGCTCCCGGACGACGTACCCCGCCCGCTCCAGCCGGTCCACCAGCCGCGTCGCCGACCCGGTCGTCAGCCCCGTCAGCTCCGCGATCCGGCCCGTCGTCACCGGACCGCCCTCCAGCGTGAGCAGATTCAGACACTGCAGATCGGTGGGGTGCAGGCCGAGGCGGTCGGCGACGGCCTGGTTGAACAGGGCGTACTGCGACCGAGACTTTTACTTGGCGGACGAGCGCAGTAGTTGGCGGATCTTGCTTCGGTAGCGCTGCGTTGTGATCAGTTCCGAAGATCGGGCCTTGTCGCCATGCGGGTGGTGATGCTCTGGGTGAGTGAGCGAGGCGGCCAGGGCAAGGATCCGGTCGGACTCGATTCGCCTCGACGAGCTTGTCGCGGGGTACAACGGGGATGTCGCATTTCGGGATGAACTCGATCTCGCGGATGGCTGGATTTGTCGGTGGAGTTCGACGTGGCGGGTGGGTGCCGGTGAAGTCTGCTGGCCGGTTCGCGACATGGCTCATGTTCCGGTGCTGTCGTCTCGGCCGATGCGGGGGTTCACATGGCGGGCGAAACAGCGGCATCGTCCTGGCCTGGAGGTGATGGCGTCCACGGGCAGGGGGCACGGCTTCGAGTCGCTGGAGGAAGTGCGGCTGCTGGTCGCGTTGGACTTCGTGGGGGCGTCGGAGGTGCTGTCGCAGCCGTTCCGGCTGGACTTTGCGCACGTGGGCGGGTCGTCCTGGCACATCCCGGATTACTTGGCCGTGATCGGTGGCGGGATGTGGCTGATGGACGTACGCCCGCTGGAACTGATCAAGGACGAGGACGCGCTGAAGTTCGCGGCGGCCAGGGAGGTGGCGGCGGCTTGCGGCTGGCAGTACTCGGTGATCGCGGGCTGGCGCCCGCATGTCTGGAGCGTCCTTGACCACTTGTCTTCGCGTCGTCGGCCGGTGAGGGATCTGCTGGGCATGCGGGACCAGCTGCTCACGATCATCGGCGGCCGGGAGGGGCGCGTGACGACGTTCTCCGCGCTGGCGGACGCGACCAGCGTGCCTTCCGTTGGCCGGGCCAACATCGTCCGGCTGCTCTGGCAGCGCGAGCTCGGGGTGGATCTGGGCAGTCCCTTGCGCGACAGCTCGCTGATCTGGGGGGTGTGATGGCGGCGAGAGGATTTTTGCAGGTCGCGCCGGGCAGGCGGGTCGCGCTCAACGGTGTCGAGTGGACGGTTGAGGAGGTCCACGGCCAGCTCGGCAGGCTCGTGCTCGTGGATGGCGGCGGCCACGCAGAGACCCGCTCGTTCCGCTGGCTCATCAACCACGCCGACCTGCGGCTCCTGCCGTCGTTCGAGGCGTCGGGGCGGCCGGCGCCGGTCGTCCGGCAGCCGAGGACACTGGCCGACCTGACCGATGACCAGCTGGAGCGGGCCCGGCTGCGGGCTGCGCATGTGCTGGAAGCCGAGACAGGGTTCCGGGAGGGGCACCCGGCTCGGGCCCTGCCCGGAGAGCCTCGCCCGGCTTACGACCCGGACCGCACGACGCTGACCCAGCGTCGGTACGCGAAGGCGGCGGAGATGAAGGCGATGCCCCGTCCGGAGGCGGTTCGGCTAGGTCTGCAGCACCTCAGTTTCCGGACGCTGGAGCGTCTGTCGGGACTCGCGGGCGACAGTCTCCTGCTGGCCTGCGCGGACGGACGCTGGACCCGGCGACGCAGCGGCCATCGCAGCGTCACCGAGGAGGTCCGCGAGGCGATCTTCGCGGTCAAGGCCGAGTGCGGGGAACGCGCCCGTCTGAGTCTGGCCGCCCGGCACCGGTTGATGCACCAGTACATCCGCGAGCGGTTTCCGGCGTTTCCGGCCGAGAAGATCCCTTCCCGTTGGACGTTCGCGGACGTCTGGAAGGAGTGGTTCGGACCCGGAGGCGCCCGGCCACGCTACGGACGGACAGCGCAGGCCACCGCGGAAGCCGGCGTTTCGGGCCGGATGGTGGTCCACCGCCCGGGCCAGGTCCTGGTGCTGGACTCGACCCCGATGCCGGTGAAGCTGCGCGAGACCGTGTTCGGCGACGCGGTCACCGCGACGCTGACCCTCGCGCTCGATCTCTACACGCACGGTCTGCCGGCCTTCCGGCTCACGCTGCAGTCCGACACCTCGGTCGACATCGCGATGCTGCTGCGGGACGTGATGCTGCCCCTTCCGATGCGGGAGGGCTGGGGCGAGGACATGGAATGGCCCTACGCCGGGGTCCCGGCCGACGTGATCGCCGAGTTCACCGGGCACCGGGTCGCCGCTCTGCCGTTCTTCGCCCCGGAGACTGTCACCACCGACCACGGCGGCCCCTACAAGAACCACGACCTGGTGGAGGCCGAGCGGGAGATCGGCTGCCGGATCCTGCCCGCCCGGGTGCTGCGGCAGACCGACAAGTTCGCGGTCGAGCGCCAGTTCCTCACGATCCAGACCATGCTCTTCGAGCACCTGCTGGGCTTCACCGGCGGCGACGTCGCGGACCGCGGGGCCGATCCGGAACGCGATGCGAGCCTGACACTCGCGCAGGCCGAACACGTCATCGCCACCTGGATCGTCCAGATCTGGCAGAACCGCAAACTAGGCGAATACGCCCCGAGCTGGGCACCGGGTGAGGACCATAGCCCCAACATCCTGTTCGCCGCGGCGATGGAACAGGGTGGATTCGACCTGGACTTCCCCGAACCGAGCTTCTACTGCAAGGTCCTGCGAAAGCACCACGTGAAGATCCATCCCCGTCGCGGAGTGAAGATCCTCGGGCTCTGGTATCACCACCCGATCCTCGACGAGCCGCGCTTCCAGCAGCCGTCCGCCCGAGGCGGCAAATACGCGGGCCAGTGGGTGGTCCGCAGTGACCGCAGGGACCGCCGGCAGATGTTCTTCCAGGACGACGCCGATCATGAGACCTGGCACATCCTGCGCTGGCGAGGGCTGCCACCCGAGGGCGAGATTCCCGCCTTCTCCGACAAGACCGCCGACGCTCTCCTGGGACACGTGAAGGCGAACAAGATCAAGATCCACTCCGAGGGCGAGCTCCTGGAGTATCTGCTGGAGATCCTCGGCTCGGTCACCCCCGTCGACCAATGGCCAAGTCAGGCCGAGAAGAAGGCCGGGAAGAAGCGGCGCGTCGCCCAGGCCCGTGAGATCGCTCGCGCGCAGACTGCGGCGGCCGACCGCCCCACCGCGCCCGCCCCCGCGGACGAGCCGTCTGCGGCTCGGATGCCTGCGGCTTGGGCAGAGCACGCCCGCATGATCGACCGGGCGGTCGACACCGACCGCCGCCGCCGACGGGAAGAAGCACTCGCCGGAACCCGGCCCCTGGCTCCACCGACGCTGCACGAGGCCCTGAACCGGCGGCCCATGTTCCTGCCGCCGCCCCGCGACGACGCAGACGCCGAGACGACTGTCCGGGAGGACGACGCATGACCCGAGCCCTCTCCCACAGTGATCCGCTGGAGGGCCTGCCCTCACGATCCAAGATCGCCGAGTTGATCCTGGGCGGGCATCCGCCGCGATGTCAGACGAATGTGATTTCCCGCGTGCGGCGCGGCATGAGCAGTACGGTCAGTGCGCTGCACACGGCGACCACCGTCATGGCGAGGAACACGTTGTGGGTCGCGTCGTCCAAGGCGCTCCGCACGAACACCACGACGGGTGAGGTCGGGTCGGCGTGGCCGCCGAACACGATGGTCGTGGCGTCCACGCTCGACGGCAGGTGGCCCGCCAGGTCGGCGGGAGGCTCGGCGAAGCGGTTCGCCAGGGTCGCGTTGGCGATGGCCCCGAACACGGCGACCCCCACGGTGCTGCCCAGCGAGCGGCTGAACATGTTCGTCGCGGTCACCACGCCCCGGCGGTCCCAGCCGACGGTCGACTGGACGGCGATCACCGTGGGACTGGACACCAGCCCGAGCCCCACGCCCATCACGAACGCGCCCGTCGCCGCCTCCCACACGGCGGACTCCTGCGACAGGAACGCGATCAGCACCGCGCCGACGACCACGAAGGCGCTGCCGATCAGCGCCGTGTCGCGGAACCCGATCCGCAGGTAGACCCGTCCCGCCAGCGTGGCCGAGATGGGCCAGCCGAGCGTCAGCGCGGCCAGCGCGAACCCGGCGACCAGCGCACCCGTGCCGAGCACGCCCTCCACGAAGGTCGGCAGGTATGACGTCAGCCCCATCAGCAGCGCGCCCACCACCAGCGCGGTGAGGTTGCCGCCGATCAGCGTCCGGTGCTTGAACACCCACATCGGCAGGATCGGCTCGGCCACCCGGCGTTCCACCAGCACGAACGCCACCAGCACCAGGCCGCCCGCGCCGAACGCCAGCAGGCTCTGCCACGATCCCCAGGCCCACGCCACGCCGCCTTCGAGCAGGCCGAGCAGCACCAGCGGCAGGCCGACCGTGAGCAGGGTCGCCCCGAGGTAGTCGACCTTGTGCACCTGCTTGACGACGTTCTCCTTGAACCGCAGGGCGAGGAACACGATCGCGATCGCGCCCAGCGGCACGTTGATGAAGAAGATCCACCGCCACGACAGGTAGTCGGAGAACACGCCGCCCAGCGCGGGCCCGATCAGCGACGCCACGGCCCACACGCTGGTCACGTAGCCCTGGACCTTCGCCCGCTCCGCCACGGTGTAGAGATCGCCGAGCATCGTGATGCCCATCGGCTGCACCGCGCCCGCCCCGATGCCCTGGATGGCGCGCGCGGCGATCAGCACCGGCATGGACCATGCCGCGCCGGAGAGCACGGAGCCCAGCAGGAACACCCCGATGCCGAAGAACATCACCGGCTTGCGTCCCAGGACGTCCGCGAACTTCCCGTACAGCGGCACCGTCACGGCCTGGGTGAGCAGGTAGATCGAGAACAGCCACGGGAACTGCGAGAACCCGCCGAGGTCCTGCACGATGGACGGCACCGCTGTGGCGATGATCGTGCTGTCCAGCGCGACCAGTCCGGTGGTCAGCATCACCGCCAGCAGGACGGGTCCACGCTCCGACCGGAGCCCCAACTGCTTCCTGATGAGCGGTGCCGTCATGCGCTCGAACTCCCAACGTCGTCGGGCAGGGATCGCCCGTTGAGGATCAACGCCGCGGGTCCTGGCTGCGTCGCGTCCCGGATCTCGGTCCACCCGTGGTGAGGGCGCGGCTCGGTGAACCGGGCGCCGCCGGCAGGGGGCGCCCGGTTCACCGAGAGGTAGCTGGTGCCGTACGCGTGTGTGCGACCGCGGATCGGGCCGGAGGTGGTGGTGACGATCGCGGAACCGGTTGGTGGCATGGGACTTCCTCGCCGAAGTGCGGGGTCGAAGGCCGTCACCACAGCGGGGTGACGGCCTTCGACCGTGCTGTCAGTACCGGGCGAACGGCGCCCAGTTCTTGATCTCGAACTCGTTGCCCCGGCTCGCCACCTCCAGTGCTCCGTGACCGCTGAAGTGCGCGGGCAGCACGAGGGCGTTGGTGTCCGCGGCCCAGCCGAGCAGCCTGCGCCGGGTAGCGCGAGCACGGACCGGGTCTTCGCAGAAGCAGCTGTTGTGGTCCGGGTGCAGGACCTGCAACGGGGTGTGCAGGACGTCACCCGCGAAGAGGGCTCGGTCGCCTTCGGACTCCAGCAGGACGACGCTCGTCCCCGGAGTGTGGCCTGCGGCGTCTTCCAGCCGCAGGTTCCCGTCGATCGTGTGGCTGCCTTCCCACAGCTGGACCTGGCCCGCCGCGTGGACGGGAGCGATGCTGTCGGCGAAGACGTTCTCGTTGACACCGCCCGCGATGCCGGAGTTGTTGGCCGGGTCCCAGAAGAACTCGAAGTCGGCCTTGGGCATCAGGTAGGTGGCGTTGGGGAAGGTGGGTACCCAGGCGCCGTCGACCAGCCGGGTGTTCCAGCCGACGTGGTCGACGTGCAGGTGGGTGTTGATCACCAGGTCGACGTCCTCGGGCAGCACGCCTGCCGACGCGAGGTTCTCGAGGTAGTTCGATTTCAGATGGTCCCACGCGGCGACCGCGGGCCGTGACTTGTCGTTGCCGACGCCGGTGTCGATCAGGACCGTCCTGCCCTCGCTGCGCAGCAGCCAGGTCTGCATGGCGGCCTGGACCACGTTGTCCTGATCACCGAGGTGATCGGGTACCAGCATCGAGCGGTTCTCCTGCCAGGCCGACGCGGGCAGGTCGGGGAGGAATTGCTCGGCGGGCAGGCTCGGGCCGTGCAGCTCTTCGACCCTGGTGATCGTGACGTCACCGAACTCGAGCTCGTTCATGTGTGTTACCCCAATGGTTTCCGGTGGTGCGAGTGCTACCGGTGACTGGCTGGCAGGTTTTGGGCGTGCGGCAGTGCCGCGTCTTACGGGGGGATTGCCGCTTGAGCGTGCTTCGCCCAAGCCGATGGGAACAGTGGCGCTGACGCCTGGATCAGGTGACGTTGACCCGGTGCGCCGGCGACGACGGGGTGCTCGGCATCGTGACGAACTCCCCGCCTGCTGAGGGACGTACGACCGTCACGTACGAGGGCGGGCTTCAGGGCTCGCCAGATTCCAGTCCCGCGCCGCCGCCCAGTCGGCGAAGGTCTGCCAGGCCACCTCGGGGTGGTCACTGCGCAGGCCCTCGACATCCACGTCCATGCCCTTGACGGTGAGGTAGCGGAACATGGCGGCCAGATCGGATGAGTGCGCATCGACCTGGTCGAAGGGGACCGTCGCGAACTCGATCGGACGGCCGCAGACGCCGGAGAAGATCTCGGCGATCTCCGCACACGTCAAGCGGTCGGACGCCAGGTCGATGCGCCGCCCGGCGAACTCCTCGGGGTGTCGCAGGACGAGCGCCGCGAACGCGCCGATGTCGGCGGCCGGGATGAACGGCAGCGGCATGTCTGCGGGCAGAGGCAGGGCGAACCGGCCTTCGCGCAGGCCGCTCATCGTCGACTCGCCGGTGTAGTTGTCCATGAAGTTACCCGGGGCGATGACCGTCCAGGGGATGCCCAGGTCCCGCAGACGCAGTTCGACGCGGTACTTGCTGTCGAAGTGGGGGATGCCGGTGCCGCGGTCCGCGTTGGCGGCAGAGGTGAACACGATGTGCCGGACGGCGTCGCTCGCGGCGGCGGCGTCGAGCAGCGCGAACGCCTGCCGCAGCTCCGCGTCGACATCGACAACGTAGGGCGTGGACATCGCGAACAGCGCATCGGCTCCGTCGAGCGCGGCATCCAGGCCGGCGCGGTCGTCGAAGTCGGCGTACGCAACCTCCGCGCCGAGCCGGCGCAATTCCTCTGCGGCCGCCGACGACGGGTTACGGGTCAGCGCGCGGACCCGTGACCCGTGGCTGAGCAGGGCCCGAGCGGTGGCGCCGCCCTGGACGCCGGTCGCGCCGGTGACAGCGACGACGGGCTGATAAATTGCCTGTGTCATGCAGTGAACATACATGATTGCCTGCGTTGCGCAGACATTGAGGAGCGGATCGTGCCCCTAGGTCATCGGCCGACGTGGGAGTTGGACTCCCGGCGGTATCTGGCCTCCTATGTGCTGTTCAACCAGGCGGTGGCCGACCACCTGGGGTTGCACTCGACGGACGTGCAGTGCCTCAACCTGCTCGACATCGAGCCGGGCCCCTGCACGACAGGCAGGATCGCCGAGCTGACCGGCCTCACCAGTGGCTCGGCGACCAGGCTGGTCGACCGCCTGGAGAAGGCCGGGTACGTCATCCGGAGGCGGGACGAGCAGGACCGGCGACGGGTGCTGGTCGAGCCGGTGGCCGCCGCCATGCAGCGCTTCGGCGAGTTCTGGAACTCGCTCGACGAGGGCTGGCAGGCGATGCTCGACGGCTACACCGAACAGGAACTGGCCCTGCTCGGCCGCCACATGCGCCGCACCACCGAACTCGCCCGGCGACAGATCGAGCACCTGCGTGCCCTGCCGGCGGAGTCGAGGTGAGCCCTGCCGTACAAGCGCGGTGTTCAAGGCCCGGTACTCCCGAGGGCGGCGCCCCGGGGCGCCGCCCTCGGGAGTACCGGGCCGCCAACGAACGTGCCGGGGGCACCATGCGCAAGCACGTCACCAGACAGGCCCGCGGCGGCTTCGGCGAGGGGTCGTACCGCTTTCTCTGACAAGGGGTGCCTGGTGATTTCGCCGAACAACTCGACCATCGCATCAGGATCACCGGACTTCCCGGCCATGAAAGACACGTCCTCCTCGGCCACGGTTCCTTCGGCGGAAGTCGACGGGGTCGGTGTAATTGCTATCTGCCCGAGCAGTCGTTCAGGTGCGAGTATGCGCAGATACTGCGCGTACTTCGCGCCCATACTGTGGGCCACGGTGACGAACTGCTCGAAACCAGCATCATCTGCAACCGAGAGAATGTCCTCGGCGTACGCTGCACGGAATGATCGAGCCCTTTGGCCGCGGAACCGCCGTGGCCGCGAAGGTCGACAGTAGTGAATGTGCGTCCATGTGACGGAAGGTGCCGCAGAGTGTGGTCCCAGAACTGGCCCGTAGAGTTCCAGCCGTGAACGAAAATCACACCCAGCGCCCCCTCCCCTGTGGCGCGGTATTCGATTGCTGTGCCGTCGAGCGAACTTGTCCGCATACGATTCCTCCACCGTGTCAACGTCGCCGCAAACGTGACTCCCTCACGGGATCAACCCTCTGGAACATAGCGCTCCACCACATACGGGAAGGACAGCGGATGCGCCATCAAAACTGTGATCTCCGCATGTCTTGACACCTGCGACCCCGTCTGCTCAATTGTCGAAATCCTTCACGCTGTGCTCACAGTCGGCACCCTGTCGTCAAGCATCAAAGCCCGACGAAAATGCTTCGATAACGATTCGGTAACCCTACGTCTGTGTGTGCGCTAGGCTCCGACGGCGTGATAGACCGCATCGTCATCAAGGGCGCTCGCCAGCATAATCTTCGTGACGTCTCTGTCGATTTCCCCAGAGACGCGCTCATCGTTTTCACTGGAGTATCGGGGTCGGGAAAGTCGAGCCTGGCTTTCGACACCATTTTCGCCGAAGGTCAGCGCCGCTATGTCGAGTCGCTCTCGGCGTACGCACGCCAGTTTCTGGGACAGTTGGACAAGCCGGACGTCGACGTCATCGAGGGACTCTCCCCCGCCATCGCGATCGGCCAGAAGACGACCGGCCGCAATCCGCGCTCGACGGTCGGCACCATCACGGAGGTCTACGACCACCTGCGTCTGCTGTACGCCCGTGTCGGCCGCCCCCACTGCCCGCAGTGCGGGGAGCCGGTCAGCCGCCAGACGCCGCAGCGGATAGTGGACCGGCTTCTGGCGAAGGGCGAGGGTATACGCATCCAGGTGCTGGCCCCGGTTGTGCGCGACCGCAAGGGCGGACACACAGAGGTCTTTCGCCAGTTGACGGCTGACGGTTTCAGCCGGGTGCGGGTGGACGGCACGGTCCTTCCGCTGAGCAGGCCGCCGGCGCTGGACAAGGGCAAGGGGCATTCCATTGACGTCGTTGTGGACCGGCTGGCCGTCAAGCCGGGGATCCGGCAGCGCCTGACCGAGTCCGTCGAGACGGCTCTCGGTCTCGCCGGCGGTGTTGTGTGCGTCGACTTCGTGGACCTCGACACCTCCGATCCCGAGCGGGAGGTGAGGTTCTCGGAGAAGATGGCCTGCCCGCAGGCCCATGACATCGGTCTGGAGGCGCTGGAGCCGCGCCTGTTCTCCTTCAACGCTCCCTGGGGCGCGTGCCCGCAGTGCACCGGGCTCGGCTCGCGTACAGAGGTCGATCCGGGACTCGTCGTACCGGACACGGAGAAGTCGCTCGCCGGGGGCGCCATCGCGGCGTGGACGAACACCAGTGGCGCCGACTACTTCGCCCGGCTCCTCGAAGCGTTGGCGGCCGAGCTCGGCTTCAGCACCGCCACGCCGTGGGGTCAACTGCCCGCTGAGATCCGGAAGAAGGTGCTGTACGGCACGCCGGGGCAGCTGCACCTCGCGTACCGGAATCGGCTCGGGCGCGAGCGGTCCCACCGCACCGGGTACGAGGGGGTGATCCCGCACATCGAACGGCGCCATGCGCAGGCCTCGGGTGAGGACTCCCCAAGCCGTTTCGGCGGCTACCTGCGCGACGTGCCCTGCTCGGCCTGCGGAGGCGCGCGTCTGCGGCCCGGCGTGCTGGCCGTCACTGTGGGCGGACGCACCATAGCCGAGCTGACCGCGTTGCCGATGGACGAACTCGCCGCGTTCATGAGTACGTTGTCGCTGGAGGGCTGGGAGCGCCGGGTGGCCGAGGCGGTCCTCGCGGAGATCGGCGAGCGGCTGCGGTTCCTGCTCGACGTCGGGCTCGACTACCTGTCGCTGGACCGGCCCGCCGCGAGTCTGTCGGGCGGGGAGGCACAGCGCATCCGCTTGGCCACGCAGATCGGCGCGGGACTGGCCGGTGTCCTGTACGTGTTGGACGAACCGAGCGTGGGCCTGCACCAGCGGGACAACCGGCGGCTGATCGAGACGCTGCTGCGGCTGCGGGACCGGGGCAACACCGTGATCGTCGTCGAACACGATGAGGACACCATGAGGGTGGCCGACTGGGTGGTGGACATCGGTCCGGGAGCCGGAGAACACGGCGGGCACGTGGTGCACTCCGGGACGACGCGGGAGCTGCTGGAGCATCCCACCTCACTGACAGGGGCGTATCTGTCCGGCCGCCGCCAGATTCCGCTGCCGCAGCAGCGCAGACCCCCCACACAGGGCCGCGAACTGTCGGTGCACGACGCGACCGAGCACAACCTGAAGAACGTGACGGTGTCCTTCCCGCTCGGCCTGTTCACCGCGGTCACGGGCGTCTCCGGCTCCGGCAAGTCCACGCTGGTCAACGACATTCTCCACACCGCGCTGGCCAAGTACCTCCACCGCGCTCACAAGGTGCCCGGCCGGCACCGCACCATCACCGGCACCGAGCACGTCGACAAGGTCGTCCAGGTCGACCAGTCGCCTATCGGCCGCAGCCCGCGCTCCAACCCGGCGACGTACACGGGTGTCTTCGACCACCTGCGCAAGCTGTTCGCCCAGACCCCGGAGGCGAAGGTCCGTGGCTACCAGCCCGGCCGGTTCTCCTTCAACCTCAAGGGGGGCCGCTGCGAGCACTGTTACGGCGACGGCACCCTCAAGGTCGAGATGAACTTCCTGCCGGACGTGTACGTCCTGTGCGAGGTGTGCAACGGAGCCCAGTACAACCGCGAGACGCTGGACGTGCACTACAAGGGCAAGTCCATCGCGGACGTACTGGCCATGACCGTCGAGGAGAGCCTGGACTTCCTGGACGGGCACCAGATCATCTCCCGGCACCTGCGCACCCTGCACGATGTCGGACTCGGCTACGTCAAGCTCGGCCAGGCGGCCACGACCCTGTCCGGCGGCGAGGCGCAACGCGTCAAACTCGCCGCCGAGCTGCAGCGCCGCACTCGTGGGCGCACCCTCTATGTGCTCGACGAACCCACTACCGGACTGCACGCCGACGACATACGCAAGCTG
Organism: Streptomyces sp. GESEQ-4; assembly: GCF_017948455.1. GTDB lineage: Bacteria > Actinomycetota > Actinomycetes > Streptomycetales > Streptomycetaceae > Streptomyces. Next base: position 30,785 of record NZ_JAFFSU010000040.1, on the reverse strand, counting down.
CTGGAGGTCCTTCACCGGCTCGTCGACGCCGGCAATACGGTCGTCGTCATCGAGCACAACCTCGATGTGATCAAGACCGCCGACTGGCTGATCGACCTGGGGCCGGAGGGCGGCCACCGGGGTGGCACGGTCATCGCCCAGGGCACCCCCGAGCAGGTGGCCGCCCAACCGCATTCCTACACCGGACAGTTCCTGCGCGGATTGATGGAGGTGCGGTGAGCATGCCCGAGGTCAAGGAGCCGGACGAGGTCGTGCTCATGGAGGACGAAACCGACGGGCCCGACCCGCAGCTCTCGTCTTCCTCGGGCGCCTCGGCGGATCAGGTACGGGACTACCTGCGGCTCATCGGCCGTGTCCGGCTCCTGAACGCCGAGCAGGAGGTTGAGCTCGCGAAGCGGATCGAGGCCGGCCTGTACGCCGAGAAGAAGCTCGAAGAGGAACCTGGCCTCCATCCCGCATTCCAGCGTGAGCTGCGCCTCCTCGCCGAGGACGGACAACGCGCGAAGTCCCACCTGATCGAGGCGAATCTGCGACTGGTCGTCTCCGTGGCCAAGCGGTACACCGGCCGCGGACTGCTGTTCCTGGACCTGATCCAGGAGGGCAACACGGGGCTGATCCGGGCCGTCGAGAAATTCGACTACGCCAAAGGGTTCAAATTCTCGACGTACGCGACCTGGTGGATCCGACAGGCGGTCTCCCGGGCCCTGGCCGATCAGAGCCGGACCATCCGGATCCCGGTCCACATGGTCGAAGTCATCAACAGGGTGGCCAGGACCCGACGGGAGATGAGACAGGATCTCGGTATCGAGCCCACGCCGGAGGAACTGGCGGCAAAGGCCGGCGTGACGGTGCAGAAGCTGATGGAACTCGGCGACTACTCCAGGGAACCCGTGTCCCTGCACACCGCGCTGGGCGATAGCGGTGACAGCGAGTTCGGCGACCTGATCGAGGACAACGACAGCATCTCGGCGTGGGACACGGTCGTGTTCGGGTTCCTGCGGGAGACCATCGAGCACCTGCTGGCGGAGATGACCCCGAGGGAGGCAGGCATCATCCGCCTGCGCTACGGCCTTCTCGACGCGCGACCGAGAACGCTGGAGGAGATCGGCGAGGTGTACGGAGTGACCCGTGAGCGCATCCGCCAGATCGAGTCCAAGGCGATGTCCAAGCTACGCCACCCCTCCCGCTCGCAGGCACTTCGGGACTATCTCGATGCCATGTGACGCGCTCCGGGGCCCGACCATCTGACTCAGCGCTCACCCGTGAGTCCCGAGCTGGTGTGAGACCGCGTTTGAGATCTGACATGGGACGAGGTCAGGGTTGCGTCCAGGGAAGTGGTGTACGGGTTCGACCTGATCCGGGGGTTTGCTCCGGCATCGAGATGGGGCCCACATAGATGAACGGCCACCGGCTGATCTTCGAAGTGTCGAAGCCTCGAAGGAGATCAGCGCGATGACCGCACCAGACAATCTGCCCCTGCACGCCCTCGCCGAGGACAACCTCACCGCGGCGAGTCCCGATCTGCTGCGCGCGATGGTCAAGACGTTCGCCGACGCACTCATGTCCGCGGAGGCCGACGCCCTCTGCAACGCTGAGTACGGACAGGTCAGCGATGAACGCGTCAACCACCGCAACGGCTACCGCCCACGCGAGTGGGACACCCGCGCCGGGACCGTCGAACTCGCCGTTCCCAAGCTGCGCCAGGGCAGTTACTTCCCGCACTGGCTCCTCGAACGCCGCCGCCGGGCTGAGCAGGCCCTGATCTCGGTGGTCGCAACCGCCTACCTGCTGGGCGTCTCCACCCGCCGGGTCGAGAAGCTCGCCGAGTCCCTCGGCGTCACCCAGCTGTCGAAGTCCCAGGTCAGCGCGATGGCGAAACATCTGGACGAGCAGGTCGCCGCCGTCCGCAACCGGCCCCTCGACGCGGGCCCCTACGCATTCGTCTGGGTGGACGCACTGACCCAGAAGGTCCGCGAGGGCGGCCGCATCGTCAACGTACACGCGCTGATCGCGGTCGGCGTCAACGCCGACGGCCACCGCGGGATCCTCGGCATCGACGTCGCCACCTGCGAGGACGGCGCCGGCTGGCTCGCCTTCCTGCGCTCGCTGACCGCCCGCGGCCTGAGCGGGGTTCAGCTGGTCGTCTCCGACGCGCACACCGGCCTGGTGAGCGCAATCGGTGCCGTTCTCCCAGGGGCTTCCTGGCAGCGCTGTCGAACCCACTACGCCCGAAATTTGCTCTGCCAGGTCCCGAAATCGGCTCAGCCGTGGGTGGCCACGCTGCTGCGGACCGTTTTCGAACAGCCCGACGCCTACGCCGTGAAGGCCCAGATGCGGCACGTCCTCGTCAAGGTGCCCGAATCCCGCAGGTGGTGGGAAACCCACCGCGTCACCCGGTGCGCCCATGGTGTCCAGCACTTCCGACACACACTCGTCGGCAGCCTCAGCCTCCAGTACGAGACCCTGACCTTCCTCGCGGACACCGATCAGGCCCTCCGCCGTACACAGCGGAAAGCAGGCTCGCCCTCCGCCGAGGCCCTCGCCCTCCTCGCCAGCTGTAGCGCCCCCTCCTCACCCGCGCCCGTGACCCACACCTAGAATCCCAGGTCATGAAGGGACTGCTGCTACGGCTGTCGGCCCTCGACGCGGACGCGGCGGCGGCGCTGCGGGTCATCGCGCACTTCGAGGCGCTACTGGGGGCCGGGCGGCTCGATGCCGAGTCGCTTGTACGGTCCACCGCGGGGCTGGCCGAGTGCCCGGCTGGGCTTGAGGCGGGCGGGCGTGTGGTGCGGTTCGGGCCTGCCGGGGCCGTGCCGGCGGGGCCCGCAGCACGGCCGTCCGGGAGCGCGGAGTTCGCGCCGGGCGGCCGGGTGTGGCTGGAGCGGTCGGGCGCGCCGGGGCCCTTCGACGAACTGGTGCTGGAGTGGATGGCCATCGCCGCGGGCGTCCTCCACGGGAGCCGTCAGCAGGACACCGCCCCCGCCCAGGTGGCCGACCCGGCGCTGGTCGAGCGCGTGCTGTCGGAGCGCGAGGCCGTCGAGGACCGGGCGAGGGCGCTGCGCCTGCTGGGTCTGGTGCCCGAGCAGCCGCTGCGGGTGGTGGCTGTCGCCGGGCCCGCCGCGGTCGCCGTACTGGGTCGGCGTGAACTGCGTCCGGGGGTGCGGGTCGCCGCGGTCGGTCCGTTCGCCGTGGCCCTGGCGCCGGGCGCCGAGTCGGTCGCCGACGAGCTGCGGGCGTACGTCCGCGAGCACGGTTTCGCAGGTGTACGGATCGGGGTCGGCGGCAGCGTTCCCGCCCTGGACGCCGGTGTCTCCTGGGCACAGGCCCGGCTCGCGCTGCGTTTCGCCGTCGAGGTCGCCGGTCTGCCCGAGGAGGCCATCGTCGACCACGACACCCTCGGTGCTGTCGCCATGCTCGCCGACATCCCCGTCGACCGGCTGCGTGCCCAGCCCGACGTGCTCGCCCTGGCCGGCCTCGCTGAGGGCAAGGGCGGCCCGGCGGCCCTTGCCGCCTTGACCGCCTTCCTGCGCACGGGCTCGCTGCGCCACGCCGCTTCGGACCTCCACCTGCACCACAGTTCGGTCGCGGCAAGACTCTCCGGCGTGGAAACAGCGCTGGGCTACCGATTGAGCGACCCCCGGGCCCGCTTCCGGGCCCAACTCGCCTTGTATGCCCTGCGATTGGCAGAGCCCCGATAGGGGCGCCCCTCAGGGGCGCGGGGAACTGCGTGCTCAGCCACAGCGGTCCCGCGCCCAACGGCTCACAAACAGTCCGCCCCACCTAGCGCAGCGCCCGGCGCAAAACCGCCACCGCCTCCGCAGCCTCCCGCAGGGACACTTCCGCGTGCGGAATCATCCCCGACCCGTGGAACGTGCCCGGAAACAGATGCAGCTCCACACTCACGCCACCCGCAAGCAGCGCACGGGCATAGTCGATGCCCTCATCCCGCAGCGGATCGAACTCCATCACGGAGATGTACGCCGGCGGCAGCCCGGCGAGCTGCTCACCGGCGGCCCGGGCGGGCGCGGCGTAGACGGGCACGTCGGCGCTGCCGGGGACGCCAGCGCCGAGGTAGGCCTCCCAGCTGATGACAGCGTTGGGCCGACGCCAGATGGGCGTGTCGGTGAAAGCCCGCATGCTGGGCGTGTCGAGGCGATCGTCGAGTTCAGGGATGCCGAGGTACTGGAAGGCGATCGCGGGGCCGCCCCGGTCGCGGGCCAGCAGCGCGAGGCCGGCCGCGAGACCGCCGCCGGCGCTCTGGCCGAAGAGGGCGATACGGGCAGGGTCGACACCGAGTTCGGCGGCGTTCTTGGCGACGTGGACCAGCCCGGCGTACGCGTCTTCGAGCCCCGCCGGATAGGGGTGCTCGGGGGCGAGCCGGTATTCGACGGAGAAGACGGCGGCGCCCAGTTCCCGCGCGAGCGTCACGTTGGTGCCGTGGTCGAATTCGACGGTTCCCAGGATGAAGCCGCCGCCGTGGATGTCGTAGACCACCGGCAGCGGGCCTTGGACGCCCTGCGGGCGGTAGCTGCGCAGGACGACGTCGGGCGCGCCCTCCGGCCCGGGTGCCACCAGCTCGGTGACGTCCACGCCAGTGGTGTCCACGTCCGCCAAGGCCGCGGCGATACCGACCGCTATCTCGGCCCGGGCGCCTTCAAGGTCCGAGCAGTCGGCTCTAGGCAGCATGTGCACGACCGCGGCGAGCTCCGGGTCGAACGGGTACGTCGTCATGTCGTCTCCGATCCGACGTACCGCGCCGGCGGTGCCTTGTGGCGCCGCTGCTGCTCGTCACGTCGTTATGGAAACCGTGCCATGGCGTGTACGTACAGGTCACCCGACGGGTGTCGGGGAATACGAGGGCGCGGACCGACACGCGTACACGCGATCGCGGACTGGGCTGGATGGTTGGGACAAGGAGGTCGGCGAGTGGAGACACTGAACAGCCGCAGAACCTTGCGGGTCCTTGATCCGTTCGGCCACCACATCCATCAGGACGTGGTGATCGACGTTGTCGAAGCAAGCTTTGATGTGCTGGTGGACTCTGCTGCGCAATTCGCTGCGGAGGTAAGGCCGGGTCGGCGATGATCGTTGGCTGGGTCGCCTTCCTGTCGTGCGGCCCGGGAGGCGGTACGGATGTCGATGCGCCCGGTGGGGCTGCCGGAGATCCCGGAACAGACCGTGATGGTGGCCCGGGCGGCGTTCCCGAAGGGGAGTCTGGCGATACGGTGCGGGATCGCCTGGCGGAGGTCTTCACTGATGAGCCGTTCACGGAGGCGTTCGGGGTGCGGGGTGCTCCGGGCCTGTCACCTGGGGCGTTGTCGCTGGTGACGGTGTTGCAGTTCGCCGAGGACCTGACGGACCGGCAGGCCGCGGCGATGGCGGTGCGGGCGATCGACTGGAAGTACGGGCTCGGTGCGGATCTGACGGATACCGGTTTCGATGCCAACGTGCTGTCCAGGTTCCGGGCCCGGCTCGCGGACAACGGTATGGAGCGGGTGGTCTTCGACCGGCTCCTTGAGCACTGCAAGGAGGCCGGCCTGGTGGCGGCCGGGGGCAAGCAGCGCACGGATTCCACCCATGTGATCAGTGCGGTGCGGGACTTGAACCGTCTGGAGCTGGCAGGGGAGAGCGTGCGGGCGGCCCTGGAGGCCCTCGCGGTCGCGGCAGCGGCCTGGCTGGCCGGACACATCGACGTGACGGAGTTCGCTGAGCGGTACGGGCCGCGGGTCGACAGCTGGCGCATGCCGCCCTCGCAGACAACGTCTCGCCCAGGTCTTCGGGCAGGATGCCCTCGCCCTGTGCCGGGCGGCCTGGGCCGGGGACGCTCCGGCCTGGATTCGCGAGATCGAGGCCGTGGGCTTGTTGCGGCAGGTCCTCGTGCAGACCTACATCGTCCGGACCGATGCCCGGGGACGGCAGGTGATCAGGAAGCGGGACGCCGACGACGGCGTCCCGCCAGGCCAACTCCGCCTGGCCTCCCACTACGACCGTGACGCACGGTGGGCGGCCAAGGGCGACGACCTGTTCTGGATGGGCTACAAGATCCATCTCACGGAAACCTGCACCACCCTCGCCGACGTCGACGCCGACGCGGGGACAGGGGTGATGCCGAATCTGATCACCGACGTGCGCACCACCGACGCGACCGTGCCGGATGTGAAGGCGACCGTCCCGATTCAGCGCAAGCTCGCCGAGCACGGGGTGAAGCCCGCCTAGCACTACCTCGACTCCGGCTACCCGTCTGCCGACCTGATCACCAAGGCCCTGAAACAAGGCATCCGCATGGTCACCCCGGTCCTCCTGGACCACTCTGCCCAGGCCAAGGCCGCCGAGGCTTCGACAAGAACGCCTTCACCATCAACTGGAAGACCCGCCAGGTCCGCTGCCCCGCCGGAAAGACCAGTTCCCACTGGAACCCGGTGAAGCAGCACGGCACCGACGCGATCGTCATCACATACAGTGTCCTGACCTGCCGCAACTGCCCTCTCCAGAAGCAGTGCACCACCTCGAAGACCGGGCGCCGCATGCTCACCCTGCGGCCCGAGGAACTCCACGAGAACCTCGCCCAGGCCCGCGCCGAACAGAAGACCGACGCCTGGAAGAACAAGTACGCCCTGCGCGCCGGCGTCGAGGGCACCATCAACCAGGCCCTCGACATCACCGGCATCCGCCGGGCGCGCTACCGCGGCCTGCCGAAAGTCCGCCTCCAACACGCCTTCTCCGCCACCGCACTCAACGTGATCAGACTCGACGCCCAATTGACCACAGGCCCCCTCGACCGTCCCCGCCACAGCAGGCTCGAACGACTCAGCTACCGACTCTCCGCCTGAACGAATTGCGCAGCAGAGTCGCCAAGTTCCCCAAAGCCGCCGCCCACTTGGACGCAGCCCAGCACGAGCTGCTGGCGTTCATTGCGTTCCCGCGCGAGATCTGGCGGCAGATCTGGTCGAACAACCCGCAGGAACGGCTGAACAAGAAGATCCGCCGCCGCACCGACGTCGTCGGGATCTTCCCCGACCGCACCGCCCTGATCCGGCTGGTCGGCGCGGTGCTGGCCGAACAGAACGACGAATGGACCGAAGCACGCCGTTACATGGGACTCGACCTGCTGGCCAAGGCCCGCCTCCACCCGATCGAGTCAGAAACCGACGAGACCGCCCTGCCCAACGAACTCACCGCATAGCCTCAAAACGAGATCACCGAGTGGCCGTCAATACACCACTCCAGCGGACGTGACTCCAGTGGGCAGAGCCCGGGGTGGCGCGTTCGCAGTTCTTCTTAGTGCTCTGTCGCCGTCAGCAGCAGGGCCGCAGCGGCAACCGTCAGGGCGGTGCGGGCGGTCTTCTGCTTGAGCGGGAAGAGCCGGGTGGCGTGCCGGCAGCCACGCATGCTTGCGAATCACGACCCGTAACCCGCGGCCGGGCGGCGGACTTAGCTCAGTCACGAACCGTGACCAAGACGGATCCCGGCCCGCCAACTATCGCCCTCAAGATCCGCCAACCAGCTCCCTCCACCTGCCGACGACCTGCACCGAAGAGAGCATCACCCGCCAACTACGATCCTCGGTCACACGTACGACGCCATATAGCGGCGGGACACCGCGGACAGCTCCTCGAGCAGCCGAGCCCGTGCATCGCCGTCGCCCGTCATCCCGCCCGCCCTTTCGTCTGCGCCGTGCAGAGATCGTACGACGCAGCAGTCACCGCATGTCTAGAAGTAGTACTCGTCCCCGGTGTCCAGGACCAGCACGCGCTGCGGATCACTGACCCCGCTGCCGCTGCCCTGGCCGCCGTCCGCCACCGTGCCGATCTCCAGCAGCACCTCCGACGGCGCCTCCCGCAACTGCACCCGCAGACTGACCGGCTTGCCCACCCCCTTACCGGCCAGCGCCCCGACCCGGCACAGCACCGCCCGGTCCCCCGAGGGCGCACACCCGTCCGGCAGCGTCTGCCGGTCGGCGAGCGGCTCCGACCAGGCCAGCCGCACCGACGTGTCGGGCACGGCGGACGCCCCGTCGTTGCGCGGCGTGAACCGTACGTCGACCCGGCCCGCGGCCAGGGACGCGGCACCGTGATAGGCGAGCTCCGCCTCGGGCCCGGAGCCGGCGACGGCGAGCGAGGCCCCGCCGCCGATCATCATCAGGGCGGCACCGCACGCCGCCAGCACCCGCGTCGTTCTCATCCAGCCGACTCCTCACGCCTCACTTCGCGGTCCGTGGTCGTACGGATGTATCCCACGCGGAGCGAGCCACAGGCGCCGTCCATCAGGTGACGCGGGCACGGAAACGGGCACGGAGCGGGCACGAAAACGGGCCATGCGAAGCTGCCGACATGCTCATCCTCCGCTCCGCCGCCCTCTTCGTCGCCGCCGCGCTCCTCGAGATCGGCGGCGCCTGGCTGGTCTGGCAGGGCCTGCGCGAGCACCGCGGCTGGCTCTGGATCGGCGGCGGCGTCCTCGCCCTCGGCGCCTACGGCTTCGTCGCCACCTTCCAGCCCGACGCCCACTTCGGCCGCATCCTCGCGGCATACGGCGGCATCTTCGTCGCCGGTTCGATCGCCTGGGGCATGGTCGCCGACGGCTACCGCCCGGACCGCTGGGACATCGCGGGCGCACTGATCTGCCTCGCGGGCATGGCGGTGATCATGTACGCGCCGCGCGGGGAGTGACGAAGACCGTAAATGACGTAGGTGTCCTAGATGACCTGGCGCCCTCAGGCCGACAGCTCGTCGGGCAGCAACCCGAGCTGCTCCAGGAACTCCATCTGATCGAAGTAGAGCCGATAACTGACGATCCGGCCGTCCCGCACCGTCGCGAAATCCACCCCGCGGATCCTGACCTCCTTCTGCGTCGCAGGCAGGGACTCCCCGGACGACAGCTGAATCGGACCGGTGTTCTTCCCGCTGAAGAACCCTTCGTCGATGGCGGTGTCCCCGACCTCGTACGCATACACCGTCTCGAACGTCCCCTCAGGAACCGCGTCCGTCATCTGACGCCAGTACTCGACGATGTGGTCACGCCCGTGGATCTCCCCGCCGTCCGGCGTGATCGCGACCGCGTCCTCCGCATAGATCTCGGCAAGCGCCTTGAGGTCCGGCGAACCGGTGACAGCATCCGTCAGCCGGTCCATCACGTCACGAGCCTCACCCATGGATCCACCTCCTGACTCGGGAGAGGACCACCCACTCCATTGTCCGCCCGAGCCCCGCGGTCCCGCCCCTCGAACGGGCCCCGGCCACTGCTAGCGCCCGGCCTATCCTGGCCGGAGGCACACACGCGTACGCCCCCTGATTCCCTCCCCCTGGAGCTGCCGTATGACCCCGCCCGCCGCGTCCCGTATCGCCGTCATCACCGGCGCCAGCAGCGGAATCGGCGCCGCGACGGCACGGCAGCTGGCGGCCGCGGGCTACCGCGTCGTCCTCACCGCCCGCCGCAAGGACCGCATCGAGGCACTGGCCGAGGAGATCAACCAGGCAGGACACTCGGCCACGGCATACGCCCTCGACGTCACGGACCGCGAGGCGGTCGACGAGTTCGCGAGCGCCTTCCAGAAGATCGGCGTCCTCATCAACAACGCGGGCGGCGCACTGGGCGCCGACCCGGTAGCGACCGGCGACCCGGCGGACTGGCGCCAGATGTACGAAACGAACGTCATCGGCACGCTCAACCTCACCCAAGCTCTCCTCCCGAAACTGGAGGCAAGCGGCGACGGCACGGTGGTCGTAATCTCCTCCACGGCGGGCCACGCAACATACGAAGGCGGCGCCGGCTACGTAGCCGCCAAACACGGCGCCCACGTCCTCGCCGAAACCCTCCGCCTCGAAATCGTCGGCCGCCCGGTCCGCGTCATCGAGATCGCCCCCGGCATGGTCAAGACCGACGAATTCGCCCTGACCCGCTTCGACGGCGACAGGCAGAAGGCGGAAAAGGTCTACGAGGGAGTAGCGGAGCCCCTCACGGCCGACGACGTGGCCGACACCATCACCTGGACGGTAACCCGCCCCAGCCACGTAAACATCGACCTCCTCATCGTCCGCCCCCGCGCCCAAGCCTCCAACACCAAGGTGCACAGGGAGTTGTGATGCCGGAGGACGAAAACACCGAACAACACGACCGCGAACAGCGCCAACTGGCCCTGGAAAAGAAACGCGAACGCATCGTCTGGTACTACCTCGCGTACTTCCTCTTCGGCATCCACATCGTCGCCTTCGTAATGATCTACGCGGTGACGCACGCGAAGTAGAACCAGAAGTAGGACTATTAGTCCACAGGAGTGAATCCAGACGATCACCCAAACGGCCGCCGAACTGGCGATCTAGGCTCGCAGCACAACATCAAATGACGGCCCTCGCCCCGGGATGCCGGTCCCGAGCGAGGGCCTGACCAGCAAGGAAGGATCAGCTTCCTCATGGCTGACTGCGAGCCTAGCGCCCAACGGTTCATGGACCTCAGGGTGCCTGAGTACGCGTACATGTTCGGCTTCTTGCAGGCGGATGGGCATCTGCAGCAAGGGGTCGGGCAGAAGGGCAAGTTGACCGTCGAGCTCAATGCCCGGGACATCGACATCTTGCACAACTTCCAGAAGCTGACGCCTTACTACAGCAGCGTCACCGAGCGCACGCGGTCCACGAACTTCACCGAGACCCACCGCTCAGCAACCTGGAGTCTGTGCTCCCTCGAAGCCAGGACTCTACTCAACGAACTGGGCCTGCCCTACGGCCGCAAGTCGAAGACGATCAGCCCGCCCCACGTCGAGTTCTCAGGCCGCGACTACCTACGGGGCGTCATCGACGCCGACGGCTCGGTGGGCTACACGAGCAAGGGCCTGCCCTTCATCTCCCTCACCACGGCCAGCACGGCGATCGGCACCTATCTGTGCCAGTACGCGGAGGAAGTCACAGGCGCTGTACGGAACATCAAGCGCAACGCCCGCGACGACATCTACAACATCCTCTACACGAAGGAGAGCGCCCAGAAGCTGGCAGCCGGCCTGTACTATCCAGGCTGCCTTTCGCTCGAGCGGAAGTGGGCTGCCGCCGACTCACTCGCCTCCTGGGTCCGGCCCGAGGGAATGCAACGTAGGCCCCCACGCATCCAGTGGACGCCCGAAATGGACCGGATCCTGCTCGCAGCGCCAACCATCGCCGACGCAGCAACGCTGGGCTACTCGAACAGCCCTTGCCAGGTGCGCCGCTGGAAACTGCTGCACGGCCTAGTACCTCTGCCGGACTGAGCAACTCGCGATGGGCGCGGCAAAGGAACGCCGCGCCCATCGCCATGTTCAGCCCTTCACGCAGATGACCTGCTTCAGCTTCGCCACGACCTCCACGAGATCTCGCTGCTGATCCATCACCTGCTCGATCGGCTTGTACGCACCCGGAATCTCATCCACAACACCGGAGTCCTTGCGGCACTCCACGCCCCGCGTCTGCTCCTCCAGGTCCTTCGTCGAGAACCGCCGCTTCGCCGCGTTCCGGCTCATACGCCGGCCCGCGCCGTGCGAGGCCGAGTTGAAAGCCTTCTCGTTACCGAGGCCCTTCACGATGTACGTGGCCGTACCCATAGAACCCGGGATGATTCCGAGGTCGCCGGCGCCTGCCCTGATCGCGCCCTTGCGAGTGACCAGCAGGTCCATCCCCTCGTAGCGCTCCTCAGCCACGTAGTTGTGATGGCAGCTGACCTCCATCTCGAAGGTCGGCTTGGCCTTCTTGAACTCCTTGCGGATCACGTCCTTGAGGAGCGCCATCATGATCGAGCGGTTGTACTTCGCGTACTCCTGGGCCCAGTAGAGGTCATTCCGGTACTCAGCCATCTGCGGGGTGTCCGAGACGAATACAGCAAGGTCTCGGTCAACCAAGCCCTGGTTGTGCGGAAGCTTCTGGGCCACGCCGATGTGGTGCTCGGCCAGTTCCTTGCCGATGTTCCGGGAGCCGGAGTGCAGCGTCAACCAAACTGAATTGTCCAAATCAACCGATATTTCCAGGTGATGATTCCCCGCGCCGAGTGTTCCCATTTGTCTCGCGGCCCGCTCCCCGCGAAACTTCACCGCTTCGGCAACCCCATCAAACCGCCCCCAGAAGTCATCCCACCCCCCGGTAGCGAACCCATGGAACCGCCCCGGCTCCACAGGACTGTCATGCATCCCCCGCCCCACCGGAATCGCAGCCTCAATCTTCGACCGCAGCCGAGACAGATCCCCCGGCAGATCATTCGCCGTCAGAGACGTCCGCACCGCCGACATCCCGCACCCGATGTCCACCCCCACTGCCGCAGGACAGACAGCCCCCCGCATGGCAATGACGGACCCGACAGTCGCGCCCTTCCCGTAGTGGACGTCCGGCATGACCGCCAGCCCCTTGATCCACGGCAGTGTCGCCACGTTCCGCAGTTGCTGGAGGGCACCCTCGTCGACCGTCGCCGGGTCGGTCCACATGCGGATGGGAACCTTCGCGCCCGGCATTTCCACGTACGACATATCGTCCTCAATCCCCCGTAAGTGCAACAGAAGTCTTTAATCGCAAAACCAGCGCCAAGGTCAACGAAAGGGACAACGGACCGGCGTCCACGGCGTTGCGTGCGATAGACATTGTCTCCAGCGGGCACCCCCGCGCGGCAAGCGATTAACCAGCGGGGACACTGGCAGAGCGGCCGGGCGGGCCCGGCAAGAGACACCGTCGAGAGGAACCTGACCGTGCAGCGGAAGGCGTACGTATCCGGCGTCGCGGCGCTCCTCGCGGCGCTGTTGGCCGGCTGCACCGGCGGCTCGGACGACGGCGGCACGGCGGACAACTCCAACCCGGGCGGCGACACGGGCACCGCGGCGGCCGAGGCTCAGCCGGGCCGCTACCGCACGCTCCCGGAGCCGTGCGGCGCCGTGAGTCAGGAGACCCTCGACTCGCTGCTCCCCGGCATCAGGCAGCAGACGGACGAGGAGCAGCGCGAGAACGCCTACGCGGGCGACCCCACCCAGACGTTCGACACGGACCGCAAGGTCGGCTGCCGCTGGAAGGTCGAGTCGACGGAGGCCACGGACCACCTGCTCGTCGACTTCGAGCGGGTTGTGTCGTACGACAACGCCGTCAGCGACGACAGCGAGGCGGAGTCGCTGTTCGCGACGAGGGAGGAGGCGGCCGACCTCCCCGAGCCGACGGTCTCGGCCACGGCGTCCACGTCGGAATCGGAGTCGGGGTCGGAGGACGCGGAGTCGGCGTCCCCGTCCGACTCCGCGTCCCAGTCCTCCTCCACATCCCCCACCGGCTCCTCCACCGCCGACCCCAGCTCCAGCGCCACCTCCTCCCCCTCCGCCACCCCCTCCGACCTCCAGCCCCGCCTCCTCGACGGTCTCGGCGACGAGGCGTTCCTGGACGACGTGCTGAGCAGCGCCGGTTCGACGGCTCGGCAGCGCACGGTGACTGTGGCGTTCCGCACGTCGAATGTGATCGTGACGATCCAGTACGAGGAGCAGCCGGCGACGGTCGGCACCGTGCCGGACAGCAAGGAAATGCAGGACAGAGCACAGAAGTTGGCTTCTCAGCTGGCGGACTCGCTGGCCGACTAGCGTGCCGTACGGGCTCTTTGCAAAGCACCCGAACGAGGAACACACAAGTCCTTCACCGCGTACCGTGGCCCCTCGGACCCGATCCGACCGCAGGAACCTCAGCGTCCCCGGACCCGATCCGACGGCAGGAGCACGAGCGTCATGAGTGAAGGAACCATGCAGCGACGAGCACAGCTAGACCAGGGTGACCAGCGTGACCGGCGGAGGAAGCGTCTTGGCCGCGTCCTTGTGTGCGCGGCCGTGGCCCCCGTGATGCTGATCGCCGCCGGCTGCTCCTCCGACTCCGACTCGGGCTCTGGTTCCGACAGCGCCGGCGAGGGCAAGAGCGCGGGCAGTGAGACCTCGGCGTCCGCGATCCCGTCGCCGACGGTTCAGGCGGCGGCGTACTCGAAGCTTCCGAAGCCGTGCACCGTGCTGGCGAAGAAGACGCTGGGCGATCTGGTGCCGAAGGCCAAGACGTCCGGCAAGGAGGGCAATTCGGACGATGCCGCGTCGCGCGGCAACTGTTCCTGGAGCAGCCTGGACGACAACGGCGTGAAGGGCTCGCAGTTCCGCTGGCTGAATGTCTCCCTGCTCCGCTTCGACTCGGACACGACACGTGGTGCCGGCGACGAGCAGGCTCAGGAGTACTTCGACAAGCAGGTCCAGGCCGCTCAGTCGGCGGAGGGCGCGAAGGGCGTCAAGTCCGAGCCGGTGACCGGCATGGGCGACGCGGCGACGGCGGTGCGTTACGACCTGAAGAAGAAGGAGGGTTCCTTCAAGCAGCAGACGGTCGTGGTGCAGGTCGAGAACGTCGTCGTCACCGTCGACTACAACGGCGCGGGCCTGGCGGGCGAGAAGACCCCGAGCGCGACGGATCTGATGAAGGACGCGCAGAAGGCGGCGAAGGAGGCGGTGGCGGCGGTGTCGTCCGCCAACGGCTCTGCGGCGAGCAGCGCATCGCCTTCCAAGTCGGCGTCGAAGCCGGCATCGAAGAGTGCCTCTCCGTCGAAGTCCGCGGCGAAGAGGAACTGACCGTCACATCGGGCCCAACTCGCAGCAGAACATAACCATTTGACGGAGCCCGGTGCCCCTCTGGGACCGGGCTCTCACGTCCCGGCAACCCGCGCGCCGTACACATGTGCCACTCTGTTGCGCGCAACGACTTGCATGGGGAGGGGAGTACGGGTGGCCGCGCCACTGCAGCTGACACGGACGCACCGGATTCTGATCGGCGTGGTCGTCTTCGGTGCCGTCGTCATCGCCGGCATCGGCTTCGCGGGTTCGTACGCCGCCGTCCGCGAACTGGCCCTCCAGAAGGGCTTCGGGGACTTCAGTTACGTCTTCCCGATCGGCATCGACGCGGGCATCTGCGTCCTGCTCGCCCTTGATCTGCTCCTCACCTGGATACGCATACCCTTCCCGCTCCTGCGCCAGACGGCGTGGGTGCTGACGGTGGCGACGATCGCCTTCAACGGCGCGGCGGCCTGGCCGGACCCGCTGGGCGTGGGCATGCACGCGGTGATCCCGATCCTGTTCGTGGTCTCGGTCGAGGCCGCCCGCCACGCGATCGGCCGCATAGCGGACATCACGGCGGACAAGCACATGGAGGGGGTCCGCATGACGCGCTGGCTCCTCTCCCCCGTGCCCACGTTCCTCCTCTGGCGCCGCATGAAGCTCTGGGAGCTCCGCTCCTACGACCAGGTCATCAAGCTCGAGCAGGAACGTCTCGTCTACCAGGCCCGCCTCCGCTCCCGCTTCGGCCGCAGCTGGCGCCGCAAGGCCCCGGTCGAGTCCCTCATGCCCCTACGCCTCGCGAAGTACGGCGTCCCCCTGGCGGACACGGCCCCGGCGGGCCTGGCGGCGGCGGGCATAGAACCGGCACTGCTGCCTCCGGCGCCGAAGCAGGAAATCGACGCCGCAGCTGCGGGCAGTCGTGCCGCTGGGGCGGCGCCCGTCCCACAGAAAGCGGCACCTCCCAGCGAGCAGCGCCTGGAGCTGGACAGCAACCAGGACGCCGAGCAGCTGTACTACGCGCCCGAAGAGGACCAGAACCCCTGGCTGCACGCCCGGGACCCGCAGTCCATCGAGTACCACGGCGACTACGACCCGACATTCGAGCCGACATACGAGCCGCCGTATGACCCGACATACGAGGCGGAGCAGTACAACGAGCCTCCTCCCCCGGCACCCTCAGAACCCGCAGAACCCGCAGAACCTTCGATGGAAGAGACCGGCAGTTTCCGCATCCCGGTGAGCCGGGGCCGTACCCGCGAACTCGGCGAGGGCGGTGGCACGCCCGCTCCCGAGCCGACCGAAGAGGACTACTACCAGGTCTTCAAGAAGTCGATAGGCGGCACCGGCTACCCGACCCCGCGTGAGTACAGCGAGAACGTCGAGGCGGAGTTCAGCATCACGCTCCTGCCGGACGAGGCGAAGCGCATGGTCAACCGGTTCACGAAGCTCTACAACGCGGAACTGGAAGAGAACCACATCGCCTGACGGCAGAAAGGGGCCCTCACCGGAGAGCCCCTCACCGCACCGCTTACTCGCCTTACTCGCCGAGCAGGCCCCGTACCCGCTCCTGCCCCACCGCCAGCAGCAACGTCGGCAGTCGCGGCCCGGTGTCCCGCCCCACCAGCAGGTGGTACAGCAGGGCGAAGAACGACCTCTGCGCGGTCTTGATCTCGGCCGGCAGTTCCTTGGGCGTGGCGTCGGCGGGGAACCCGGCCTGCACCTTGGGCACGCCGTACACGAGGTGGGTGAGCCCGTCGAGCGACCAGTGGTCGGCGAGCCCGTCGAGGAGGAGCCGCAGCGACTGCTGGGACGCCTCGTCGAGGGACTTCAGCAGGGCGACGTCGGGCTCGTCCCGCACGATGGTGCGCTGGTCGGCGGAGACGTGCGTGTTGATCCACGCCTCGGCCTTGTCAAACCGCGGCCGTACCTCGTCCAGCGACCCGAGCGGCTGCTCCGGGTCCAGCTCGGAGAGGATCCGCAGCGCTTGGTCCTCGTGCCCGGCGGTGATGTCGGCGACGGACGCGAGAGTCCGGTACGGCATCGGCCGCGGCGTACGCGGCAGCTCACCGCCGGCGGTCCCCACGGCACGCGCGTGCGCGGCGACGTCGCCGGGCAGCGCGGACCCGTCCGCCACCTTCGCGTCGAGCTTGTCCCACTCGTCGTAGAGCCGCTGGATCTCCTGGTCGAAGGCGATCTTGAAGGACTGGTTGGGACGACGCCGGGCGTAGAGCCAGCGCAGGAGCTGAGGCTCCATGATCTTCAGGGCGTCAGCAGGGGTAGGCACCCCACCCCGCGACGAGGACATCTTCGCCATGCCGCTGATGCCCACGAACGCGTACATCGGCCCGATGGGCTGCTTCCCGCCGAAGATCCCGACGATCTGCCCGCCCACCTGGAAGCTGGAACCCGGCGACGAGTGGTCGACCCCGCTCGGCTCGAACACAACGCCCTCGTACGCCCACCGCATCGGCCAGTCGACCTTCCAGACCAGCTTGCCGCGGTTGTACTCGCTCAGCCGGACGGTCTCGGCGAAACCGCAGGCGTCGCAGGTGTACGACAGCTCGGTGGTGTCGTCCTCGTAGGAGGTGACGGTAGTGAGGTCCTTCTCGCAGTTGCCGCAGTAGGGCTTGTACGGGAAGTAGCCGGCGGAGCCGAAGGAGCCGTCGTCCTCGGCGGCGGCGCCCGACCCTTCGGCAGCTTCCAGCTCGGCCTCGTCGACGGGCTTCTGCGACTGCTGCTTCTTGGCGGGGGCCTTCTTGGTCCGGTACTGGTCGAGGATCGCGTCGATGTCGCCGCGGTGCCGCATGGCGTGCAGGATCTGCTCCCGGTACACGCCGGAGGTGTACTGCGCGGTCTGGCTGATCCCGTCGAACTCCACGCCCAGCTCGGCCAGCGACTCGATCATCGCGGCCTTGAAGTGCTCGGCCCAGTTGGGGTGGGCGGAGCCCTTGGGGGCGGGGACGGAGGTCAGCGGCTTGCCGATGTGCTCGGCCCACGACTCGTCGACCCCGGAGACGCCCGCCGGCACCTTCCGGTACCGGTCGTAGTCGTCCCAGGAGATCAGATGCCGGACCTGGCGACCCCGCCGCCGGATCTCGTCCGCGACGAGATGCGGGGTCATCACCTCACGCAGGTTCCCCAGATGGATGGGCCCTGACGGCGAAAGCCCGGACGCGACGACAACCGGTTTGCCCGGGGCCCGACGCTCCGACTCCTCGATGACCTCATCCGCGAAACGGGAGACCCAGTCGATGGTCTCGGTGCTCTGAGCCACGATCGGCACGTCCTTCTTTCTCCAGGGCAGCCGTACGGTCAACGACTGACGCCGTTCATTCTCCCAGCTAGAACGTCAACAGAGAAAACGCCTTTTCAACAGCGCCCCGACAGGGGCGCGGGGAACTGCGCGACAAGCCCCCACCGCCCCGCAGCCGAAAAACCGCTTTACCCCCCATGGGATACTGACCGTGTCTATCCATCCCCACGAGGAGAACGGCACCCACTCCTATGGCCCCGGTCACGTCGCTCACCGATCTCGTCAACCAGCGCCTCGCGAACGCCCTCTCGGCAACCCTGCCGGAAGCGGACGCGGACCCGCTGTTGCGACGCAGTGACCGCGCCGATTTCCAGGCCAACGGCATCCTCGCGCTGGCGAAGAAGGCGAAGTCGAACCCGAGGGAGCTGGCAACGCAGGTCGTCGCCAACATCACCACCGGCGACGTGATCAAGGACGTCGAGGTCTCCGGCCCCGGCTTCCTCAACATCACGATCACCGACAAGGCGATCACCGACAACCTCGCGCAGCGGTACGCAGACCCCGACCGCCTCGGCGTGGCCCCCAAGGAGAACGCGGGCGTAACCGTCATCGACTACGCCCAGCCGAACGTCGCCAAGGAGATGCACGTAGGCCACCTCCGCTCCGCGGTGATCGGCGACGCCCTCCGCGGCATGATCGACTTCACCGGCGAGAAGACGATCGGCCGGCATCACATCGGCGACTGGGGCACCCAGTTCGGCATGCTCATCCAGTACCTGATCGAGAACCCGGGTGAGCTGGCCCCGCCGTCCGAGGTGGACGGCGAGCAGGCGATGAGCAACCTGAACCGGGTCTACAAGGCATCGCGCGCGGTCTTCGACTCGGACGACGACTTCAAGGAGCGGGCGCGGAAGAGGGTCGTCGCCCTGCAGTCGGGCGACAAGGAGACGCTCGACCTGTGGCAGCAGTTCGTGGACGAGTCGAAGGTCTACTTCTACTCGGTCTTCGAGAAGCTGGACATGGAGGTCCGGGACGACGAGATCGTCGGCGAGTCGGCGTACAACGACCTGATGCCGGAGACGGCGCGGCTGCTGGAGGAGTCCGGCGTAGCCGTGCGCTCCGAGGGCGCGCTGGTGGTGTTCTTCGACGAGATCCGCGGCAAGGACGACCAGCCGGTGCCGCTGATCGTGCAGAAGGCGGACGGCGGCTTCGGCTACGCGGCGAGCGACCTCTCCGCGATCCGGAACCGTGTCGTCGACCTGCACGCGACGACGCTGATCTACGTCGTGGACGTACGCCAGTCCCTGCACTTCAAGATGGTCTTCGAGACGGCCCGCCGGGCGGGCTGGCTCAGCGAGCACGTCACCGCGCACAACATGGGCTACGGCACGGTGCTGGGCGCGGACGGCAAGCCGTTCAAGACGCGTGCGGGTGAGACGGTGAAGCTGGAGGACCTCCTCGACGAGGCGGTGCAGCGCGCCGCCGAGGTCGTACGGGAGAAGGCGCAGGACCTCACCGAGGACGAGATCCAGGAGCGGGCCGCTCAGGTCGGCATCGGCGCCGTGAAGTACGCGGACCTGTCGACGTCCCCGAACCGGGACTACAAGTTCGACCTGGACCAGATGGTGTCGCTGAACGGCGACACGTCCGTCTACCTCCAGTACGCGTACGCCCGTATCCAGTCGATCCTCCGCAAGGCGGGAGACGTACGACCGTCCGCGCACCCCGAACTCGAACTCGCCCCGGCGGAGCGCGAACTGGGCCTGCACCTGGACGCGTTCGGCGACACGGTCTTCGAAGCGGCGGCGGAGTACGCCCCGCACAAGCTGGCCGCGTACCTGTACCAACTGGCGTCGCTCTACACGTCGTTCTACGACAAGTGCCCGGTCCTGAAGGCCGACACCCCGGAACAGACAGAGAACCGCCTGTTCCAGTGCGACCTCACGGCCCGCACCCTCCACCGGGGCATGGCCCTGCTGGGCATCAGGACGCCCGAGCGGCTCTGACGCTGACGTACGGACGGCGGGCGGTCATTGCCCTTGGTGACCGCCCGCCGTCAACTCGTCATAGAGCTGGTCCACGGCGGAGAGGCGCCTCAACGCCTCCTCGTAGTTGTACATGAGGTCGGACATGTACCAGTTGACCGTGCTTTGGTCGTAGCCCTTCTTGACCACTGCGAACCCGTGCACGTCATTTGCTCCACGCCATTGCTTGAGGTGGGCCGTGGCAAAGGCAACAGTCACCCCGGCTCGGTCGACCGCGTCGGCGATCAGGCCCGCCGCCGTCTCGGGAACCATCTCTGTGATCGCCGCCTCCACGACGGCGGCACGACGCAGCGCCCGGTTGCCATCCGCCGTGATCATGGCGATGCGTTCATGCACCTCCTCGACGGAGTAGCCGCGACGGGTGATGCGGAACTCCCGGTCCGACGTGTCCATGGCCTGTGCGGCATCACCGGCCGGGAGGAGCAGGGGAGCCGGGACAGCGGGCTGAGGTTCGCTCCCAGTCCGACCGGAGGCCTCCCGCGCCCGCACACTGGCGACCAGCCTCTCGTGCTCTGCTTGGATCCGTGCCAGCGCGGCGTCGTTCTCGGCCAGCAGAGCATCGTTCGCGGCAGCCAGCCTGGCCAGCTCATCGTTGCCGTCTGTCAGCCTCGCCAGCCGTACCCGATCGGCATCTACGCGAGCCTCCTGCAGCAGTTGCTCCGCGTCCGCGCGAGCCGCCCGCAACAGCCCCTCGGCCTCCGCGCGCACGGAGGCCCCCTCTCCCTCCGCCCGCTCCCACACCTCCCACGCCTTCGTCAGCAACCGCCCCGCGAGTGAGTCCCCGTGCCCCGGTCCGAGCGCGTCCAGCGGCTTGCTGTCGGGCAGCGCGACGGCATGCTCGAACAGCAGGGTGCCCAGGGCGTCGTGGACGACGGCCGCGTCCTGCGGCCGGCTGTCGGGGTCCTTCGCGAGCAGGCTCATGAGCAGGTCGTCCAGGCCCCCGGGCAGGCCCGCGACGAGGGAGCTCGGGGCGACCGGGGTGTCCTCCATCTGCATCCGCAGTACGGCCCACTGGACATCGCTGATGAAGGGCGGACGGCCGGTCACCGCGTGGTAGAGGAGGCAGCCCAGGGAGTACAGATCGCTGCGATGGTCGATCGCGCGGGCTCCCACGGCCTGTTCCGGAGACATGTACGGCGGCGAGCCGAGCGGCGCACCCGTCACCGTGAGTTCCCGGGCACCGATGGTCTCCCCCATGAACTTCGCGACCCCGAAGTCCAGGACCTTCACCCTCCCCGAGGGAGTGAGGAGCACGTTCGCGGGCTTGATGTCCCGGTGGACGACGCCCTGGCTGTGCGCGGCGTGCAGTGCCTCGGCGATCTGGGCGCTCCAGCCGACGGCGAGCGTCCAGGGCGGTGTGGACTCGTTCAACTGCCTGTGGAGAGGCACTCCGTGCACGAGTTCCATCACCAGGAAGAGGGTCTGGCGCCCGTTGACCGACACCTCACCCCAGTCATGCACGGTCACGATGTTCTGATGGGACAGCCGCCCCGCCAGCTGCACCTCACGCTGGAACCGGGCCTGCGTCTCCGACTCGTCCATCCCGTACTGCGGATGAACCACCTTGACCGCGACATCCCGCCGCATCCGCTCGTCCTGAGCCGCCCAGACCTGCCCCATGCCGCCCGCACCCAGCAACGGGCCGATCCGGAACCGCCCGGCGAGAAGTTCGCCGCCCTGCACCCATGACCTCCCAAGCCGCGTTCCCGCCGCTCACTGTTTCCGACGTGGCTCAGCTTCCCGACGAGTTGCCCGAGCTTCCGTACGACCCGCCCGCCTGCCGCCGCAGCCGCCGCGCCTCCTCCTGGACACGGCGCACGACCTCGCCCGCGCCGGTGGTGTCGTCCAGCCCGCTGGCGAGGAGTTGCGCGGCGAGGGTGTCGAAGTAGTGGGCGGTGAGCAGGAGCCGATCCTCCAGGTCGAAGGTCGACGCGGCGCCCGACGGCAGGACATTGACCTCATCCAGGACCCGGTTGATCTGCTGGGTGATCTCGTCCCGGGCGTCCGGCGCCAGGCTCACCGCCCTGCTGGTCTGCGCCAGGATGGAATGGCAGGAACGCCTCAGCTCCTGCACGAGCCGGTGGTCGCGCGAGGGAGTGGTCGCGAACGTCGTGTCGTTGTACCCCTGGAAGCCGCCCTGGAGGACCCGCCCGGTCACGGCGAGCGGCTCGAAATGCCGCAGGTCGATCGCATTGGTCGAGCCGAGCGCCGCCCGGAAACAGGGATGGACGTGGAACTCCGTCTCATGGGACTGCACGGGCAGGTCGTCGCCCCCCGCGAACACCACGTCGTTGCCGCGCCGCACGCCGAGAAAGCCGACGGCGTAGAGGACATCGATGATGCCGGGAAGGGTCAGTGCGTCGAGGTACGCCGGGAACAGCCGGTGCAGTGACTCGGCCGCCGCGTCGAACCGGCTGCCGAGGGCGGCACGCGTCACCACGTACCCCGTGTTCTGGAAGAGCGGGAACAGGTGGTTCAGAAAGGGATGCGCGACCAGATACTCCAGCGCCAGATCCTTCCGCTTCCAGGCGGAGAACTGCCGCCCCGCCTGCAGCACATCCCCCTCCGTGATCCGCTCCCGCCCATGGATCAACGAGGCCGTCTCCTGGCAGAGGTTGAGGAACTGGATGGCGTCCCGCGGCCGGGGCAGACACCGCCGGAACAGATAGCTCGCGGTCTCCTCCCCCTCCACCACCGCCGGAAACAGCTCGCCCCACAGCAGCTCGGCCGTCATCTCGGCCCCCACGGAGGCCCGCGCCCGCGCCAGCGCGAGATCCCGCAACGCCTGCTCGGTCCACGTGATCCGCAGCTCGTCCCCGCGGAACTTGTCGCCCTCCCCGAAGGACAGCGAGTCGTAGATATCGGCGCGCAGAAACAGCAGGAACCGCACGGCACCGCCGTAGAGACTGACCGCGTGCTTCGCGGCGAGCAGCAGCCCGATCACCATCGAGTTGCTGTCCGGCTCGGCGGACCACACCTGCTCCAGCTGGTCGACCATGAGCAGCAGCGGCCCGTGCGCACCGGCGCAGCCGAGGTCGGTGAAGGCCTTGGCCACGCCCTGCTCGACGACCTCCAGCTGCCGGGCGGCCTGCGCGCCCTCCGACGGGGCCCCCGCGAGGTCGAGCCCCGCCTTGACCCCGAACGCCTCCAGGGACAGCGAGGTCTGCAGTCCCCGAGCCCCCTGCGCGAGCCGGTCCCCGAGCCGCCCGCCGGCCGACTCCCCGTTCTGCTTCAGAAACCGTGCCAGCGCCTTCACGGAGTCGGGCTTGCGCCGGTGTGCGTCCTTGGCGTGCGTCACCAGGTGGCGAGCGGCATGTACGGCGAACAGGTACCGCCAGATCAACGACTTGGCCGAGTCCCCCGGCAGCCCCTGCAACTCGAACCGCCGGATCTCCTCCCCGGCGGTCTCGTCCGGCGTCACCAGCACGGTCCCGGCATGCTGCCCGCCGTCCGCCGACAACTGCATGCAGATCGCGCTCTTGCCGGACCCCTTGCGCCCGATGATCAGCATCTTCCGCCCGGACAGCGCCGCGCGGTAGGCCGCGTTGGGCAGAAACCCGCCGCGCAGCAACAGCCCCTCGGTCACATCCCGTTCGGCATCCTCACGCCCGAAGTGCAGCCGCGCGAGTACGGGCCCGTCAGCCATCCCGTCCCCCTATGTGTCGCCCCGTAGGCCGACACGGTATCGGCACCGCGCACCGTCACGGGACAGACGAACTCACACCACACCACTTTCCCCAACTCGCGTTCACGCACCCCCCATCCATCACTCAACGCGGCGACGAGCACCAGTCCCCGCCCACCCTCGTCTCGCTGCTCCACGACACGCGGCACACCACCCCCGCTGTCATGCACCTCGACCCCCACCACACGCCCGTCGTACCGCAGGAACAGCAGCAACTGCCGCCCGGGCGGAACGCCGTGCGTCAACGCGTTGGTCACCAGTTCGCTCACACAGAGCAGTACGTCGTCCGCGCGCGGGCTCCCGTCGAGCCCCCACCCGGCAAGAGTCTCGGCCGCGAACCGCCGTGCGGCGGGCACGGATCGCCGGTCACGGGGGAAGAACTTCTGGCGCAGCGGCGGGAGTTGGATCGTCTCGTTCACGGGACGAGAGTTGCGGAGAGTGACTAGCGTTGATCACCCGGTGAACCCGTACGGATTTTTTGTACGGGCTCCCACCCGGTGACGTACGTGTGCCCTGGGGGATTGAGACCAGCATGAGCGCGAAGAGGCCGCCGCGGCCGAAGAACCTGACCTCGATGAAGATGCTCGGCAAGCAACTGGGCGCGGCGCGTCGTGTCGCGGGCTACACCCAGAGTGCGCTGGGCGACCGGGTCAAGCTGGACGAGGAGACGATCGCGTCGATCGAGCAGGGCAGAAGGTCTCTGAAACCGGACCTGGCGGCGCTGTTGGACGACATCCTCCAGACGAAGGGGATGCTGTCGGTGGGCGTGGCGAACCTGCCGGAGATCGACCAGTTCCCGATGTGGGCGGAGCTGTATATGCAGCATGAGCGGGAGGCGATTGCGCTGTCGTGGTACGACAACGCGGTGCTCCCCGGCCTGCTTCAGACCGAGGCATACGTCGGGGCCGTCCTGCGCAACCGCGTTCCCGCGTACGACGAGGACGAGATCGAGACGCGCACGGCAGCCCGCCTGGAACGCCAGGAGATCCTGCACCGCAAGACCCCACCGACACTGAGCTTCATCGTGTGGGAGCCGGTACTGCACATGGTGATCGGCGGGGCGGAGGTACGGCTGGAGCAGCTGCGGCATTTGCGGGCGGTGGCTGAACTGCCTTGCGTGTCACTGCAGTTCCTGCCGTTGAACAGCCCGTACAGCGCTGGGCTCAACGGTCCCTTCACGCTCCTCGAAACGCCGGACCACCAGCACCTCGCGTACACCGAATCGCAACGCGGCAGCCAGTGGGTTTCCGACGCTGATGAGGTGTCCATCCTCGCGCGCAAGTATGCGATGCTGCGGACACAGGCCCTGACCACACAGGACTCAATGGGCCTGCTCGACCGCCTGCTAGGAGAGCAATGAGCACCGAGGCACTTCAGTGGTTCAAGTCGACCTACAGCGGCGACGAAGGCGGCCAATGTGTCGAGGTTGCCACCCGCCCCGGCCTCATCCACATCCGCGACTCCAAGAACCCCGAGGAAAGCGGCCCCACTTTCACCGCTTCCCCCGAGGCCTGGGCCGCTTTCACCGCGTACGCGACCCGCTGAACCGAATCGTCAGACGTGCGCCGGCGCGAACTTGGGGTTCGGGCCGTACTTGTTGGCGTCCTTGCTGTCCGCGCAGAGGAAGACCAGCATCACGATCAGGCCGACGAGCGGGACGATGCTGATGAAGACCCACCAGCCAGAACGGCCGGTGTCGTGGAGCCGGCGGATCGTGACACCCAGGGACGGCAGGAAGAGCGCGACGGTGAGGATGGGGACGAGGATGTTCGTCCCGAGGACGGCGAGGTCGACGACCGACAGCACGATGGCGATGACCATGTAGATCAGCGTGTACATCCAGTATTCCTGGCGGCGCGCACGCCCGTTGAACACCGCGTACTTCTTGACAACGTCGACGAACCAGTTCATGTGAATCCCCCCATGGGATCGATGCTTGAGCCTCACCGATCGGATCCGGCCAGAGGCAGAACGTACGGAGCTGACGGGTTCTCGTCAACGCGCTAGAAGTCCCTGCTCAGCGGGGTGTTGGGGGTAACCCAAAGGCCTATTCAGGGACAGAACCATCCAAGGTCCCCGATGTTTCCGTCGCCCGCGTGCGAACCGTGTGCGATTCGTGTCCCGTCCTACGCCGCTTCGAGGCCGGAACGATCTCGAACCGTTGTCAGTGGTCGGCCTTACAGTCGGTGACATGGCGACACTTCCCAACCCGCTGCCCACGCTCGCGGCCGATCCGAGCGGTCGTGCGCTCGGGCTCACGCTTCCGCCGGGGCGACTGATCGACGCGACCGACGAAGGCCCTTGGCATGAGCCGTTGTTGTGGCATGCAGAGACGCCCGCGTCGGTGGGCGTCTGGACGAAGCTGGGCACGCCGGCCGGACGGGCCGGGCTGCTGCCGGTGCTGATAGAGACCGGCGGGAGCCAAGGCGGCCCAGAGGACTGGAACTTGATGCCGGGAGAGGTGTCGTACCCGGGCGATCACGACGCGGACGAGGTGCTGGAGGAGCTCTGGGAGGACTGCGAGGGAGAGGAGGGCGAGGAGTGGCCCGGCCTCGCCGAAGTCCCAGAGCCCGCAGCCGACTCCACCGAATCAGCCGCACCCTCCGCCCCCGACCCCGACTTCGCCGCCACCGAGATCGCGGACTCGCTCCTCCTCGCGGGCGGCGGCCCGTTCAAGGACCCGCACCTCGCCCTGGTCCCCGCGCGCCGCAGCGCGGATATACCGGCGGCGATCGGCTGGTCGGGCCCGGCGAACCACGAGGGCGACGTGGCCCGGCTGTGCGCCGTACTCCGCTCCTGGGAGGACCGCTTCGGCATACGGGTCGTGGCGCTCGGCTTCGACCACCTGCTGGTGTCCGTCGCGGCCCCGCCCTCGACCCAGGCCGACGCGGAGGCACTCGCCGCCGAGCACTTCGCGTTCTGCCCGGACAACATCTGGCAGAGCAACGACACCACCCTGCGCGCCTACGCCGAGCACCGCCTCCTCAACCAACCGGCCTGGCACTTCTGGTGGGACTGAGCATGCACTGAGTCACCCCAACAGCGTCATGCCGCCGGGAACGGCGATCAGGAACTCCTCGTCCAGGATCCGGCGTGCCTCCGCCTCGTC
The DNA here is from genome assembly GCF_017948455.1 of Streptomyces sp. GESEQ-4. Lineage (GTDB taxonomy): Bacteria > Actinomycetota > Actinomycetes > Streptomycetales > Streptomycetaceae > Streptomyces. Next base: position 4,142 of record NZ_JAFFSU010000040.1, on the reverse strand, counting down.
CGTCACCTCCCGCTCCGTCACCGTGCCGTCGTCGGCGCGTGTCTCGGTGAGGATGCGGCCATAGAGGTGGAGGTGGCGTTCGGCGGTGGTGCGCTGGACGTAGAGCTGCTGGGTGAAGGGAGAGCGCGGGTTCGTCGCGACATGCCAGTTGATGACCTCGAAGTCAGGCTTCTCGAACGGCTCCACGGTGAAGGCGTACTGGTCCGCCCAGCTCCCGGACCGCTCCTCGTGGGCCTGAAGCATCCACATCTCCAGCGGCCCCCGGTGCGGCACCCGCACCAGCCGGTGCCGCCGCCCGCCACCCCGGAACTCGATGTCCGCCAGCAACGGCACTGGCTCAAGGAGCGCGCCGACCGCCCCGAAGCCGACGTCGGCGAGGTAGGGCCGCGGATCGCCCGGAGCCTCCACCAGCAGCGCCATGTGGGTGCGAGGCCGGCTCTCGAGGCGGTCCGCGCCGACGGCGACGCGGGCCGCCAGCCGGGTCATACGGAAACCCAGCGCGTCCAGCGCGAGCGAGAACAGCGTGTTGTGCTCGTAGCAGTAGCCACCGCGCCGGCTGTGGACCAGCTTGGCCATCAGATCGACGGGGTCGAGGGAGGGCGCCGTACGACGCAGGGCGTCCAGGTTCTCGAACGGGATGCTCCGCGCATGCGCCAGATGCACACCTTTCAGCGTGGCCAGGTCCGCACGCCGCTCGCCCTCCCAGCCGATCCGCTTGAAGTACGCATCGAGGTCGAATCCCGCGGATTCCACGATTGACTCGGGCATGCCCCCACCGTAGGCACGCCACTCACCCCATGGCCGCCGCCCCCGGCAGGAACCGACGCCGGACTTTCGTCCTAGGCCCCCAGCCCGGCCCAGCCCGGCCGGGACAGCGGATCAGCCCCCGATCCCCGTCCCGTCCCGCACCCGAGAGAAACACCATCCCCCCAGCTCAGCCGCCATCCCACCCCATCCCACGTCCCGAATCCCCCGGCGACCCTGGCGGTCGTGGCCGATCACCGCGCAAGCTGAAGCCTCCCGGAAACCCAAGACCGAAAGGGCCACCATGTCCGCACGCCCCGCCGCCGACCGAACCCGGCTGCTCGCCACGACGACGGCCGTACTCGCCGCACTCGTGCTCGCGGGTGCGCTCACAGGGTGCGAGGACGGCGAAGGCCTGCGCGACGAGGGCCCATCGGCCACGACCAGCTCGACAACGTCCTCCACCCCACCCCCGGTGTCCCCCACACCGACACCCGACCAGACCCACTAAGCCCTCGCCGCTAGGACCCTGCCCCCGCCGCCTCGACCCACTTCTCGCCGCCGAGCGGGAACTCGTACGAGGGACGGCCGTTGTTGCCGCTCGTGCGGAACGGCTCACCGCCGTCGTCGACGACCACCGTGCCCTGCCGTGTGCCGCTGGACCACTTCAGCTCCAGATACCAGCGCACGTCGTACGCCGAGGCGTCGGCCATGATGCGGAAGACCTCCGGGTCCGACTCGCTCACCGAGAACGGGAAGTCCCGCTGCCCGGCCGCGGGCTGCACGACCGGACGGGCCGCGTCGAGGGCCACGGTGAAGGGGTGCGTCGGCACATCGCCACCGCAGCCGACACCCATCACGTAGTCGTTCCAGGCGAGCGGCATGCCCCTGCCGACCACATGGACCGCCAGACTGTCGAGGACCACCGTCCGCTCCCCGGTCCCCTGCACGGTCAGCGTCACCAGCTGCTCCCCCGCCGACACCGCCCCTTCCGCCGACACCCACGCCGGCGCGCCCTGCTCGAAGGGCGGCGGAGGGACCTCCGCCGGGGGCCGGTCGATCAGATAGTGCTGCGAACAGGGCCCTTCCCAGGTGTACGGCCGCGTATTAACGGTCAGCAGCGGCCCAGCCTCGTTCCCGGGATCCTCACCGGCCGGCGCACCGCTGCCCCCACCGCTCGTACGGCTGACCGAGGGCGAAACGGACGGCGTGCCCTTCCTACTACCGGACTCGGTCTCCTTCGCGGTCGCCCCGGCCGAGCTCTTGGTCGGCGTCGCGGACACACCTCCGGACGACGCCGCCGCACCGACCGGACTGCGCCGCCCGTCATCGCCCTGCCGCCAGTTGATGCGGCCGGGACGCACTATCGCACAGGCTCTCCTCATCCACAGCGACCCAGCTCCCACGGACAAGGACCCAGCCATGCGCACCTTCCGCCACGCCCGCCTCTTCGCCGCCGCAGGCATCACGCTCGCCACCCTCGCTCTCACCGCGTGCGACAACGGAACGGGCACCAAGGACGAGGGTGCGTCGAAGCTGACGCCGACGGCACCGGCGTCGCCCACGGACGACACCAAGGGATCGCAGCCGACGAACTCCGACTCCGGAAAGCCCTCACAGACGAACCAGACCACCGAGAAGACGAACAAGACGACCGACCAGACCGACAAGTCCACGTCCAACCCCGCCATCTGCAACGGCTCCAACACCAAGGTCACCGCCCAGCCGGTCTCCCGCCCGCTCAACCACATGCTGCTCACCGTGACCAACACCGGCTCGAAGGCGTGCTCGCTGATGTACTACCCGGTGATCCGCTTCGACGAGATGCAGTGGGTGCCGCAGCCGATGCCGGACAGCAAGCCGCAGGCTGTCCCCACCCTCTCCCCCGGAGCCTCCGGCTACGCGGGCGTCCTCCTCGCCGCGGCCGACGGCAGCGGCGACGGCGGCACCACCGGCAAGAAGCTCACGATCGCGTTCCAGGGCGGAACCCCGAACACCTCCGGCGGCGCGTCCGCGACCCCGCCCCTGCCGGCCAAGGGCGTCTACTACGACAGCTCGATGTCGGTGACGTACTGGCAGTCGGACATGGCGAACGCCCTGAACTGACCACTGACCACTGACCGCCCCGCGCCGACCAACTACCTCACCTTCTGGGCGACCTCGGTGGCCCAGTAGGTGAGGATGTTCTGCGCACCGGCCCGCTTGATCCCGGTCAGCGCCTCCAGGATCGCCCGGTCCCGGTCGATCCACCCCTTCTCGGCGGCGGCCTCGATCATCGAGTACTCACCGGAGATCTGATAGGCGGCCACCGGCACATCCGCCACATCAGCAACACGCGCCAGAACGTCCAGATAGGGCCCGGCAGGCTTCACCATCACCATGTCGGCCCCTTCCTCCAGATCGAGGGCGAGCTCCCGCAGCGACTCCCGCGCATTGGCGGGATCCTGCTGATACGTCTTCCGATCCCCCTGCAACGACGAGCCGACAGCCTCCCGGAAGGGCCCGTAGAAGGCGGAGGCGTACTTGACGGTGTACGCCAGCACCGCCACGTCCTCCCGCCCGATCTGATCAAGGGCATCACGCACGACGCCGATCTGCCCGTCCATCATCCCGCTGGGCCCCACGACATGCGCCCCGGCATCGGCCTGTACCTGAGCCATCTCGGCGTAGCGCTCAAGGGTGGCGTCATTGTCCACACGCCCCTGATCATCAAGCACCCCACAGTGCCCATGATCGGTGGTCTCATCCAGACACAGATCAGACATCACCAGCAACTCATCGCCGACCTCGGCCCGCACATCCCGAATCGCGACCTGCAGAATCCCGTCCGGATCGGTCCCCGGCGTCCCCAGGGCGTCCTTCTTCGACTCCTCCGGCACCCCGAAGAGCATGATCCCGGACACCCCGGCCGCCACAGCATCGGCAGCCGCCTTCTTCAGGCTGTCCCGAGTGTGCTGCACAACCCCCGGCATGGCCGCGATAGGCACCGGCTCACTCACACCCTCCCGCACGAACGCGGGCAGGATGAAGTCGGCCGGATACAGCCGGGTCTCGGCAACCATCCGCCGCATGACAGGACTCGTACGCAGCCGCCGAGGACGCGTACCGGGAAACGATCCGTACTTCGACATGCAACGAGGCTACGCCGACCGGACCCCCACCTTTGCCGACGAGACGTCGGACCAGAACGCACCCGGCGCGGTGGCTGGGGCGGGGTGGGTCGCGCAGCCCGGCGCTGACGGGGCGCCGCCTGCGCCCACCCGTGCCGCCCCAGGCGGCACGACTGCCCGCAGCTTGGCGGGAGGTGCTGCCGCCTGCTGGGTGGGCGCCGCCCCAGGCGGCACGACTGCCCGCAGCTGGGGCGGGCGGAGCGCCACGCACGCGACCGCGGACCCGCA
>NZ_JAFFSU010000004.1 GCF_017948455.1 Streptomyces sp. GESEQ-4 | reverse complement strand
CCCCCCCACCCCCCCCCCCCCCCCCCCCCACCCCCCGCCACACCCACAAACCACCCCACCGTCACCGCCGCCACCACCGGAATCACCCCCGCCGCCCAGTTCAGCGGTGTTCCGGCCCCCGCGTCCGGTACCGCCGCCAGCAGTGGGAACGGCGGCAGGAGTGGGGCGGGCGCCGAGGACAGGGGGGAGACGACGTGGCCGACGCCGAGGGTGAAGCCGGGGCCGAGGGCGTACGACGCTCCCCACACGGCCGCGTTCGGCACGAGCGCCATGCAGAGCAACAGCACCGCGAACTGCCCGGACCCCCCTTCCGTCAGCTGCAGAAAAGACCTCCTGGCCGCCTCGCCGTGCCAGATCAGCGACACCGTCAGCAGCAGCGCCCCACCCCCGACCAGCACGGCCGCCCCGGCACCCGCGGCGCGCGCCGCGGCGAAGAGACGGGACGGGAAATCCGGTACGAGGAGAAGACGCCGTACCCGCCGCCGTACCCACGGCGGCATATGGTTCAGCACGCTGTAGACCGGCTCACCCGTGCGCCCGTACGCCGTCCAGACCCCCGCCCCCGCCGCCACCGTCGCGACCACCGGCACACACACGCACACCCACACCCACGACGGCCGCAACGCACCCCCCGAGGCATACAGAGCCGCCGCCGCACCGACTCCGATATAGCCGAGGACCACGCCCGCCAACGCCACCACCGGCCCCGGCCCCGGCTCCTCACCGCTGCCGCGTCCGTCCACCTCACGCTCGTCCGCCGCGACGTCCCGCGCCGCCCGGTGCAGCAGCAGCACCGGCAGCACGAGCAGCATCAGCGGGGTGACGCCGACCGGCGCGGGGCCGCCGGATAGCGAGTCGGTGCGGACCAGGTCGGCCCCGTGCGCCAGCAGCCACAGCGCGGCGGCGACATGCAGCGCCCCGTCCGGCCCGCTGTCGGGATACGGCGAACTGATCCACAGCACCAACACCAGCACTGCGAACGACCCGAGCCCCACCGCCGCCGCCAGCGCACCGGCCAGCAGGCTCGCGGTCAGCCCGGGCGAACGGTCGCGCATCCGGGCGAGCAGCAACGACAACGACGAACGGCGGCGAACGGTCATCTGGGTCACGCCCGCCATGGTCCCAACGACACGCGCTTTCCCGTCGTAACAGGCAAACCACCGATGTGTCGCTCAATATATGTTTATGTACTTTTTCGTACGAAAGGGCGAGCCGTGAAGCAGAGCCCTTCGACCCCGCTCCCCCCGCCCGACGAACGCCGACGCCTGCGCGAGGCCCAGTCGTTGACGCAGGCTCAGGTCGCGGCGCGGGTGGGCGTCGCCCGGGAAACGGTCCGCTCGTGGGAGACCGGCCGGACGACTCCGCGCGGCCGGAAACGGGAGGCCTACGCGAGGCTGCTGGCCGAACTCGCACTCGAGAAGAGCGGGAAGAGCGAGAAGGACCAGAAGGACGAGAAGGCCCAGAAGGACGACGAGAAGGTGACGGCGGGTCAAGACCTCGCTCCCGTGACGATCGACCTGCGGTCCGACGCCCTGACGCCCGCTCAGGCCTTCGACGCGCTGTACGCGTTCTGCGCACCCGCCCTGGTCCGGCAGACGTATCTGCTCACGGGGCGCCGCGAACTCGCCCGCGAGTCGGTCGAGCGGGCCTTCCAACTCGCCTGGCAGAGCTGGCCGGAGGTGGCGCTCGACCGTGACCCGGCGGGCTGGGTGCGGGCGACGGCGTACGAGTGCGCCCTCTCCCCCTGGCACCGCCTCCGCCCGCGCTACCGGCACCCCGAACCGCCCCCCGCCGACGCCACCGACCGCGCGCTGATGGACGTACTCCTGACACTCCCGCCACCACACCGCCGCACGCTCCTGCTGTACGACGGTGTAGGCCTCGATCTGCCGGACACGGCGGCGGAGACGGAGGCGAGCACTCCGGCGGCGGCGAACCGCCTGCTGCACGCGCGCGCGGCGATCGCCGAACGGCTGCCGGAGCTGTCCGACCCGGCCGAACTCCACCGCCGGCTCGCCACCCTCGCCTCCACCGAACGCCTCCGCGCCGCCCAGCCCCCCGCGGTCCGCCACGGCAGCGAACGCCGCGCCCGCTTCTGGACCCGCGCCGCCATCGCCTTCACCGTCGCCCTCATCGGCACCACAGCCCTCACCCTCCGCTCGGCCCCGACCCACTACGAGCCACCGGTAGCACCAGGGAGCGACGTACGCGGCGTCCCGAAACGCGTGGCCCCGGGCCCGCTGTCGGAGGCGGAGTGGAAACTGCGCGAGAAGCTGCGGAAGGAGTCGGCGAAAGGCCCGGAGAGACTGCAGCCCACATTGCCCTAGCCCCAGCTGCGGGCAGCCGGTCCGCTCCAGCTGCGGGCATTCGTGCCGCCTAGGGCGGCACGGGTGGGCGCAGGCGGCACCCCGCCAGCGCGGGCAAGCGAAACGCCGGTAGGCCCGCCCCCACCCCGGGAACGGGCCCACCAACGTTCAGCCAAGAAACTGCTCAGCCGGCAAGAAGCTCCCGCGCCAGCTTCGCCGTCTCGGTAGGCGTCTTGCCCACCTTGACGCCCGCAGCCTCCAGCGCCTCCTTCTTCGCAGCGGCCGTACCGGACGAACCGGACACGATCGCACCCGCGTGACCCATGGTCTTGCCCTCGGGCGCGGTGAAGCCCGCAACGTAGCCGACGACCGGCTTCTTCACGTTCTCCTTGATGAAGGCCGCGGCCCGCTCCTCGGCGTCGCCACCGATCTCACCGATCATCACGATCAGGTCGGTGTCGGGGTCGGCCTCGAACGCGGCGAGGGCGTCGATGTGGGTCGTACCGATGACCGGGTCACCACCGATGCCGACGGCGGAGGAGAAGCCGATGTCACGGAGCTCGTACATCATCTGGTACGTCAGCGTGCCGGACTTCGACACCAGACCGATGCGGCCCGGCTTGGTGATGTCGCCCGGGATGATGCCGGCGTTCGACTGACCCGGGGTGATGAGACCGGGGCAGTTCGGGCCGATGATCCGGGTCTTGTTGCCCTGCGACACGGCGTACGCGTAGAACGCGGCCGAGTCGTGGACGGCGATGCCCTCGGTGATGACGACCGCGAGCGGGATCTCGGCGTCGATCGCCTCGACGACCGCGGCTTTGGCGAAGGCCGGCGGCACGAAGAGGACGGACACGTTCGCGCCCGTCTTCTCGATCGCCTCGGCGACCGTGCCGAAGACCGGGATCTCGTTGCCGTCGATGTCGACCGACGTGCCCGCCTTACGCGGGTTCACGCCACCGACGATGTTCGTGCCGTCGGCCAGCATGAGCTTGGTGTGCTTCATGCCCGTGGCACCGGTCATGCCCTGAACGATGACCTTGCTGTCCTTGTTGAGGAAGATAGCCATGGTGGTCTGAGTCCCTCGATCCCTTACTTCGCAGCCGCGAGCTCGGCGGCCTTGTCGGCCGCGCCGTCCATGGTGTCCACGCGCTGGACCAGCGGGTGGTTGGCGTCCGACAGGATCTGACGACCCAGCTCGGCGTTGTTGCCGTCGAGGCGGACGACGAGCGGCTTGGTGACGTCCTCGCCCTTGGTCTTCAGGAGCTCCAGGGCCTGGACGATGCCGTTGGCGACCTCGTCGCAGGCGGTGATGCCGCCGAAGACGTTGACGAAGACGGACTTGACGTCCGGGTCGCCCAGGATGATCTCCAGGCCGTTCGCCATGACCTGCGCGGAGGCGCCGCCGCCGATGTCGAGGAAGTTGGCGGGCTTGACGCCACCGTGCTTCTCGCCGGCGTACGCGACGACGTCCAGGGTGCTCATGACGAGACCCGCGCCGTTGCCGATGATGCCGACCTCGCCGTCGAGCTTGACGTAGTTGAGGTTCTTCTCCTTGGCCGCGGCCTCCAGCGGGTTCGCGGAGTCCTTGTCCTGGAGGGCCTCGTGGTCCGGCTGGCGGAACTCGGCGTTCTCGTCCAGGGAGACCTTGCCGTCCAGGGCGATGACGTCGCCGGACGCGACCTTCGCCAGCGGGTTGACCTCGACCAGGAGGGCGTCCTCCTTGATGAAGGTGTCCCACAGGGTGACGAGGATGTCGGCGACCTTGTCGGCGACGTCGGCCGGGAACTTCGCGGCCGCGACGATCTCGCGGGCCTTCTGCGGGGTCACGCCCTCGTTGGCGTCGATCGGCGTCTTGGCGACGGCCTCCGGACGGTTGGCCGCCACCTCCTCGATCTCCACGCCGCCCTCGACGGAGGCGATGGAGAGGAAGGTGCGGTTGGCACGGTCCAGGAGGAAGGAGACGTAGTACTCCTCCACGATCTCCGGAGCCGTCTCGGCGATCATCACCTTGTGGACCGTGTGGCCCTTGATGTCCATGCCGAGGATGTCCGTCGCGCGGGCGACGGCCTCGTCCGGGGTCGCGGCGAGCTTCACGCCGCCGGCCTTGCCACGGCCACCGACCTTCACCTGAGCCTTGACGACGGACTTGCCACCGAGGCGCTCAGTGGCTGCGCGGGCCGCCTCAGGCGTGTCGATGACTTCACCGGCCAGCACCGGTACATCGTGCTTGGCGAAGAGGTCCCTCGCCTGGTACTCGAACAGGTCCACGCGCTTCCGTCCCTATCAGTGATCTCGCGGTTCGTTGTCTGCGTGGGCGTGCCGCGAGGGCAACGTGACGTCCGCTGTCTGTCACAAGGGAGGCGCACACGGTGTCCGAGCGCGCGGCATGTCCGTCTCGCAGGTTATCGCCGCCGGACAAGGGTCTCTAAATCAGGGGTCACACCTGAGCGGTGATACCTGTCACATGATGCCGCGATCACTGGCACGGCGTGCCGCAGGTGAAAGGCCTCACCGGGCTGGGGTTGACCCGGTGAGGCCTCTTCAACAGCCCCCTCAGCGGCGCGACAGCGCCTCTTCAGGGGTGCGAGGCCGGTTGATCCCCACCCCAATGGGGATCAGCCGGCCCGTCCGCGGGGTGCCGGCCGGACGGTCCGACGGCTTCGGCCGTCCGGGTCCATCGCCGCCGCGGAGTCGGTGAGTGCGCCGAATGACGGTTCCGCCGGGTCCCGTCGTACGGCGTCGGTGGCGGGCCTGCGGTCAGATGCTGTACGGGGTTCCGTACTGCGTGCCGGAGGCGTAGCCGGTGGCGTCCTGCGCGTAGCTCTGGATGTTCTGGACGTAGGCCGGAGTGACCGATTCGGCGACCCCGTCGACGCCGGTCACGGCGTGCTCGGCGAGTGGGCCCGCGGCGGCCTGGACGGTCCCGGTCAGCTCCTGCGCGAAGGGCACGGCCTGCCCGGCGACACCGTGGACGAAGGGGTCGACCTCACCGACGACGCCGTACGCGAAGGGCCGCACCTCACCGGTGACGCCGTACGCCAGCTCCGTGGCGCTCCCGCCGACGCCCTGCACGACCGGGCGAACCGTTTCCACAGCCGCCTCGACCACCGGCTGCACCGCTCCGGCGACCCCGTACGCGAACGGCTGCACCGCCCCGGCGACCCCGTACGCGAACGGCGGCACCTGCCCGGCCACGCCTTGCGCCAGCGGCGGTACGGCGCCGACGACGCCGCCCGCGAAGGGCTCGACGTCGCCCACCACGCCGTACGCCAGCGCACCCGCGTCCCCGACGGCCTGCTCCCCGACCGGGACCACGCCGTGCACAGCGGCGTTGCCGACGGGCGGCAGGACGGCGTGCGTGGTGTCGTCGGCGACCTGGCCGGCCAGACCGGTGGCGTACGGCGGTACGTCCGCGACGACCCCGCCCACGACCGGCTGCACCCCGGCGACGGCGCCGCCTGCGACGCCCCGCACATCGGCGACCGCCCCGGTGGCGACCGGCGGCACACCCTGCACGACGCCACCGGCGACGGGCTGGACATCCGCGACGACTCCGTACGCCAGCGCGCTCGCGGCGTCGACCGCGTACCCGGCGGTGGCCCCGACCCCGGCGACCGTCTGCCCGACGACCGGCGTCACCCCGTCCACGGCGTGGCCGGCGACGGGCACGACCCCGCCGACGGCGCCCTCGGCGACCGGCGTCACCCCGTCCACCGCATGGGTGGCGGCAGGCGCCACCCCGCCGACGGCGCCCTCGGCGACCGGCACGACACCGGCCACGGTCTGTTCCGCGACCGGGACGACGCCGTGCACGGCGTGATCGGCGACGGGCGGCACGGCCGCGACGACCGTCTCCTCGACGACCGGCGTGACTGTCCCCGGGACGCTGCTGACAGTCCCGACGACGTGCTGCTTCACCCCGCCGACCGTGCCGGTGAGGTGACCGGGGACGGCGGAGACGGAAGCCTCGGCGGCACTGGTGACGGCGGTGGTTTGCGAGGTGGCCGTGCCGAGGACGGGGGCGGTGTGGGCGTGGGCTCCGGTGACGGTGGCCTGCGCGGTGCCGGTGGCGGCGGTCGACAGGCGGGCCGCGTGGCCCTCCACGCCGGTGAGCGTGGAGTGGGCCGAGCCGGTGACCGTGGCGGCCGTACCGGCGGCACGGCCCTGGACCCCGGTGACCGTGGTCTGCGCGGTGCCGGTCACGCCCGCTGCCGTGCGGCCCGCGCCCGCGACCACGTGCTGGGCCTTGGTGCGTACGACGCCGTCGATGCCCTGGGCCTGGGCGCGGGCGGCCGACTGGGTGGCCTGGAGCTTCGTCTGGGCGGCGGCCAGGGCCTTCTCCAGTTCGGGGGCGAAGGCGGAGAGGGGGCCGAAGAGGTAGTCGATGCCGCCGCGCGGTGCGGTGGGGGCGTCGGAGGCCGTGGCGGTGGCGTGGACCGTGGCCGAGGTGTTCTCGGCGGTGGCGCGGACCGTGCCCGCGGCGTCCGCTGCCGTGACCTTGGCCTCGGCCTGCGCGGCGCGCGCGGCCTTGGCGCCCTGGATCGCCTGGGCGCCCCTCACCTTGGACGCCTTCGGGACGGTCACCTGCGCGTCGACGTACCGGCGAGCCTGCTCGGCGGCGCCGGCGGCAGCCTTGTCGGTGGTGGCGCCGGTCGCCTGAGTGGTCGACGTCGCCTCGGCGGTGGTGTCCCCGGCGGCGCCGGAGACCGTGTCCGTCACGCCGGTGACGACGCCGTCAACCGTGTCGGTGACGTTCCCGAGCGTGTCGGTGAGGGCGGTGGTCACGTCGGACGTGACGTCGTCGGTCGTCGCGTCAGGCGTGGTCACGGACGCTGCGGGCAACTCGTCCGCGCTGGCCACGGAGGAACCGAGCGCCCAGGCGCCGGTGACACCGGCGGCTATGACGATGGAGCGGCGGATGTTCTTGTTCATACGTGCGTCAGATCCTTAGATCCTTGAGGGCTCGAACGACCCTGGGGAGCCCCGAAGCCCTTGGAACTCAAGGCACTTCGGGAGGCTGGGGACATGTCCGTCACCGCCGCACCCGCTCGCCTCCGTAGGTCCGCCATTCCGTCCGTCGTCCCGCACGGTTCGGGAAGAGCGAACCGGTGGACGCGGATGTGGATGTGGATCCGGATGCGATGACAGGTGCCGATACGGCTCCGGCGGCTTCCGCCCGGAGATCGGAGGGGTGTCCGGACGGGAGGGCAGACCTGGTCCGCCCCCGCGCGGAAGGTCTACGGCGGGGGGGAGGGCTGCCCTATGCCGGGGAGACGGGAATGTCCGGGTGCCTGTCCCGGGTCTCGCACGCGTCATGACGCGCGGCGGCGCCGGCCACCAGCCTCAGCGGCGCCCGGTGGTACAGAGCGACGGCATGCGCATCGCCGTGCCGCGAGGCGCCGTTGTCGGCCGCCGAACGGTTGCCCAGCGCACCCCCCGGATCACCGCCGGGAGCGGGCTGGTCGGGCGCGTGCTCGGTGGGCCGGACGCGATGCCCGGCGGCCCGCGTCGCGTCGCCGGCCGACGTCACGTCGGCGACGAACACCGGGCCATACGTTACGGCCCCTGCCCCGTCCGTACGTTGCTCGGAGGCGCCGTCGCCCACCGCCTCGCCGTCCGCGCCCGCGCCCGGCCCCGGCTGCGGTGCCGACGTGACCGGGGCGGGGAGCGTCTGCCCCGGCAGTCCCGGAAGCACCGGCGGAAGGGGCAGTTCGGGCAGCCCAGGCAGCAGGGCACCCGGGAATTCCGGCAGCACCGGCGACTCGGGCGTCAGCGGCAGGGACGGCAGCAACGACAGCGGCGGTATGTTCCTCTGCGCCTCGGCCAGCCCCTCGGTCACACCCCCCACCAGATCACCGACCGGCCGCACGACCCGCTCGCCCACGGATCCGACGACCTCCTCGGTCACCGGTCGGCGTATGCGATCGGCGGGCCCGGGGGTGCGCGGGTGAGGGAGTGCCTTGTCGGCCTGGGGGCGCTGGGGAACGGTGACTTCGGAGGAGTTGACCTCAGGGGAGGTCGACTTGGAGGAGCCCGCGTCAGAGGCCACAGCCTCGACCGCGTCACCAGCCGCCCCGCCCCCACCCTCGGCCGGCGGACTCACCAACCGCCCGACCGTGGCCCGCGTCGCCGCCAGGACTCCGTCCCCCGGCTCCGTTTGCCGCACGGCCTCGACCGAGGTCGCCGACGTCATACCGTCCCCGTCCGTCGCGTGCGCCTGCTCCCCGTAGAGCAGTCCGAGCGCGAACAACCCACACACCAGCAGCGCCAGTTCCAGCGCACGCCGCCCGGCCGCTGTGCGCATGACACGCAGAGCGGCACCGGACAGGGCTGCTGAGAAGGTCAAGAGGGGGTGGGTCCTCCCGTGCGGCGGAACGAGCGACAGGTCGGCGCGACGCATGCGGGCAAGCGGGGCGCGGCGCACCGCTGACAAGGCCTCGATCCTTGCACGCGCCTCCCGAGGTTCCGCAAGCCCCCTCGGCACCGATGGGTACACATGTCCCATTTGCTGGCCGAAGTCGGTCGACAAATCGTCAGCGAACCGACTTCACCGCCCTCCTCTCCTCCCGTCCTCCTCCCTCCCGTCGTCATGCGCTGTCCGGAACCGGCAACGGCCGCTTCTCGATCGCCGCAGCCATCACCTCGGGGAACAGATCGGGCGTGCAGGCGAAAGCCGGCGCGCCCAGCGCCGCGAGTGCGGCCGCGTGCTCCCGGTCATACGCGGGCGCCCCCTCGTCCGACAGCGCGAGAAGCGTCACGAACTGCACCCCCGCCCCCTTCATCGCCGCGACCCGCTTGAGCATCTCGTTCCGTATGCCTCCCTCGTACAGGTCGCTGATCAGCACGACCACCGTCTCCGCGGGCCGGGTGATCTGCGACTGGCAGTACGCGAGCGCCCGGTTGATGTCCGTACCGCCGCCGAGTTGCGTGCCGAAGAGCACGTCGACCGGATCGTCGAGCTGGTCGGTGAGGTCGACGACGGCCGTGTCGAAGACGACCAGCCGCGTACTGATCGACCGCATGGACGCCAGCACCGCCCCGAACACCGATGCGTAGACGACCGACGCCGCCATCGACCCCGACTGGTCGATGCAGAGGATGACCTCCTTCTTCACGGACTGGGAGGCCCGCCCGTATCCGATGAGCCGCTCGGGCACGATCGTCCGGTACTCGGGCAGGTAGTGCTTGAGGTTGGCCGCGATCGTGCGGTTCCAGTCGATGTCGTGGTGGCGGGGCCGGTTGACGCGCGCGCTGCGGTCGAGGGCGCCGGTGAGCGTGGCCCGGGTGCGGCTGGCGAGCCGCTTCTCGAGGTCCTCGACGACCTTGCGCACGACCGCCCGTGCCGTCTCCTTCGTGGTCTCCGGCATCGCCTTGTTCAGCGAGAGCAGCGTGCCGACGAGATGCACGTCCGCGTCCACCGCCTCCAGCATCTCCGGCTCTAGCAGCAGCGTGGCGAGGCCGAGCCGGTCGATGGCGTCACGCTGCATCACCTGCACCACGGAGGAGGGGAAGTACGTCCGGATGTCCCCGAGCCAGCGCGCCACGGACGGCGCCGACGCCCCCAGCCCCGCAGAACGGTCCCTCCCCGTCCGCGGTTTCTCCCCCTGCCCATAGAGCGCGGAGAGCGCCCCGTCCATCGCGGCGTCCTGCCCGGCCAGCGTGCATCCGGTGCCGTCGGCCGCGTCACCCCCGAGCACCAGCCGCCACCGCCGCAACCGCTCCTGCGCCGGGTCCATCGCCTCGGTCGTCATACGCCCACCCCCGTGAGAATCCGCCCCACCACAGACCGCTGTCCCGAAGCAGGCCGCCCCACCACAGGCCGCTGTCCCGAGGCAGGACGCCCCGCCGCAGGACGCTCCGCCACAGGCCCCTGCCCCGCCGCAGGCTGCCCCGTCACCGGCCGCGCCCAGAGCGGCATCACCCGCACGGTCGCCCTCGGACCGTCTGCCACCGTGAGCGACTGCCCGCCACCCATACCCGTGACCCCGTTCACCGCTTCACTACGCTCCCTCGGCCCACGCGGCTCCCCCGGCTCGCTCAACCTGTCGGTCGTCATCTCCCCACCCCCACGAGGTCGTTGGCGTCGGCGCTCGAGTGATCGCCGTCATCCAGCTCCAGCCCCAACAGCAACCGCACCACCGGCAGCACCGCGTCCGCGCGTGCCGTGTCCAGGTCGGGTGCGAACCCGGGTATCCCGGAGCCGGCGGCCGCCGTACTCCCCCGCGCCCCCGGTCCGCGCCGGACCAGTTCGCCGAGGGTCCGCCGCACCCCCGGCTCGTACGCCGAGAACGTCCGCCGCAGCAACGGCAGTACGTCCGTGAACGCCTCCGCCGGCACCCCCGTCAGCCAGGCGTCGACCAGTCCGAGCAACCGCTCGTCGTGGACGAGGAGCATCCCGCCGCCCGAACCCCCGCCGACGAACCCCTCGATCCACGCGGCCCCGTCCGCTGGTGCGGTCCCCGGCGACAGCACGAGCCCCATGAGCCGCGCCGCCTCGTCCTGGCCCAACTCCCCTTCGTCCAGCAGCAACCGCACCGCACGCCCCCGGACGACGCCGGGCACGGTGTCCCGTCCCGACAGCACCCGCAGCACCGACCGCCAGCGAACCCGCAGGTCACCGTGGCCCGGCGCGGAAGCGTCGCCCAGCAGCCCCACCGCCCCGTGCACGGCGTCCACATGGCGCCGCATCTCCTCCGCCGCGTCCGCGTCGAGCGCGGCGCACGCCGGAGGCAGGCCGACGAAGATCCGCTCGGCGAGGCCTGCCGCGACCTCGGCCAGGGCGCTGGTGTCCGTGCCGCGCACATCGCCGTATCTCAGGGAGCGGACCAGGGCGGGCAGGGCCTGGGCGAGATGGCCGACGTCGGTGTCCAGGGCGGCGCGGTCGGCGAGGATCCGCATCACCGTGGGCAGCGCGTCCGGCAGTTCGGCCAGCAGGCACCGCTCGGCGAGCGCGGTGACCTCGGCGAGGCCCTGCGCCGCCACAGCGTCGGCCTCCGCCTTGGCGGTCGCGGCAGCGAGCACGGTCGTCCCCCACACCCCGGCCTCGGCGACCCGCACGGACAGCTCCGGCTCCCACCGCAGCCGCCACGTCTCCCGGAACGTGCCCGTACTGCCCCGCGACGCCGCCGGATCACCCCACTCGACGCCCAGCAGCCGCAGCCGGTGCAGCAGCCTGCTGCGTCCGGCGTCGGTCTCCTTGCGCAGGTCGAGCTCCAACTCCCGCTCCAGCGCCTCCGGTTTGAGCCGCAGCCGACGCTGGATCCGGTCGAGGTCCCGCTGCAACGGCACGGCGGGCGCCGACCGCGGCACCTCCCCCAGCACATCGCCCACGACCAGCCGGTCGTGCACCAGCGCCAACGGCACGTCCGAGCCCTCGCACATCACCGCCCGTACGGCGTCGGTCGTCTCGCTCAGCCCGGGCAGCGGACGTCCGCGCATCGCGGCGAGCGTCTGAGCCAGCCGCACCGCCTCGATGACATGAGCCGAGGAGACGAGCCGGTCCTCGGCGCGCAGCAGCCCCGCGACCTTCGTCAGCCACCGCTCGACCGGCCGGTCCGGCGCGCTGAACAGATGCCCGTACCAGCCCGGCGAGTCGATGCCCGCGCCGTATCCGCTGACCCGCGCCAGCCTGCGGTGTGTCCACGGCACCCAGGTCATGTCCACCTTGACCTTGGGCAGCCCCTTCAGCAGTGCCCGGTCGGCGGAGACGGCAGCCTTTTCCCGCAGCGCGGGCACATGCCAGGCCCCGCACACCACGGCCGCCCCGTCCCCGAACTCACGCTGGGCCGCCCGCACTTGGAGCCGCATGTACGCCTCCCGCACGAGATCCCGGTCATGCCCCCCGGTCCCGTACACCTCCCGCAACGCCCCCATCGCCTCTTCCAGCACGACGAACGGCGCGAACGCGTCCCCCTCCCCGACCCCCCGGTGCTCGACCACGTCCTCCCACCACCGCTCGGGGTCGTCATAACCGGCGGCTTCGGCGAGCACGGCCAACGGATCGACACGGACGTCATCGACGGTGGGCGCCTGCGCCCCCTCAGAACCTGGGCCCTCACTGGCCTCCGCGTCCCGCTCCCACACCAGCGTGTGCGTGGCCGGCAAGTCGATGAAGCGGGCCGGTACTTCGTGGTCCAGGGCCCAGCGGATCGCGACCCACTCCGGGGAGAACTCGGCCAGCGGCCAGAACGCCGAACGTCCGGGCTCGTCCACGGCGTGGGCGAGGAGGGCGACCGGTGGCCGCATCTCCTCGTCGGCGGCGAGCGGAATCAGCGCGTCGGCCTCGGGTGGGCCCTCGATCAGTACGACCCGCGGCCGGGCCGCGTCCAGTGCCGCCCGCACGGCGCGCGCCGAGCCGGGCCCGTGATGCCGTACGCCGAGAAGCAGTGGCCCCGCGGCAGCACCCCCGCCCTTGTCGCTCACGCGCTCACCTCCCGGCATGCCCGGTAGAAGTCCTTCCAGCCGTCGCGCTCGCGGACGACCGCCTCCAGGTACTCCTGCCAGATGACCCGGTCGGCCGCCGGGTCACGGACGACGGCGCCGAGGATGCCCGCGGCGACGTCGCCGGCCCGCAGCACGCCGTCGCCGAAGTGAGCGGCCAGCGCCAGCCCGCTGGTGACGACGGAGATCGCCTCGGCGGTGGACAGCGTGCCGCTGGGCGACTTCACCTTCGTACGGCCGTCGGAGGTGACCCCGTCGCGCAGCTCGCGGAAGACGGTCACGACGCGGCGGATCTCGTCGACGCCGTCCGGCACGGACGGCAGGTCGAGGGAGCGGCCGATCTGGTCCACGCGACGGGAGACGATGTCGACCTCGGCCTCGACACTCTCCGGCAGCGGCAGCACGACCGTGTTGAAGCGGCGGCGCAGGGCGCTGGACAGGTCGTTGACCCCGCGGTCGCGGTCGTTGGCCGTGGCGATCAGGTTGAAGCCGCGGACCGCCTGCACCTCCTGCCCCAGCTCCGGTATCGGCAGCGTCTTCTCCGACAGGATCGTGATGAGCGTGTCCTGCACGTCGGCCGGGATGCGGGTCAGCTCCTCGACCCGCGCTGTCATCCCTTCGGCCATGGCCCGCATCACCGGGCTGGGCACGAGGGCGTCTCGGCTCGGCCCGTGCGCGAGCAACTGCGCGTAGTTCCAGCCGTACCGGATCGCCTCCTCCGGCGTGCCCGCCGTGCCCTGCACGAGCAGGGTCGAGTCCCCGCTGACCGCCGCGGCCAGATGCTCGGAGACCCAGGTCTTGGCGGTGCCGGGCACGCCGAGCAGCAGCAGGGCGCGGTCGGTGGCGAGTGTGGTGACGGCGACCTCGACGATGCGGCGCGGGCCGACGTACTTCGGTGTGATCACCGTGCCGTCCGGCAGGGTGCCGCCGAGGAGATACGTGGCGACGGCCCACGGCGACATCTTCCAGCGGGCCGGGCGCGGACGGTCGTCCTGCGCGGCCAGCGTGGCGAGTTCGGCGGCGAAGGCGTCCTCGGCGTGCGGGCGCAGCGCCGCCGCTTCCTGCGCGGAATCTTGCGCGGGCGTGTTCTCGGGCACTTCGACGGACGACGGTTCCACGGTCACAGACATGGCTGAGGCCCCCTCCAGCTCGGCCGGTTCGGATCTGGTGTCCACCGTGCACCACGCCACTGACAATCCGTTCTGACCTGCGCAAACGCGCTCGCCGGACCGATTGTCAGTGGTGGGATCTACCTTCGATGACATGACTCAGCAGGGGGTGCGCTGGACCGCGGACCAGGTGCTTGCACTGGCGCCTGACGCCGCGTCACGCAAGGCGGGAAGCAAACTCGGAGCGGCCGGGCCGTGGTCCGAGGCGGGCAGTTCCGACGAGGGGACGGTGTGGGGGCTGTGCAAGGGCAGTGGCAGCAAGCCGTATCAGACGGTCGTCGACATCGCGGACGCCTCCGGCCCCGCGTACAAGTGCAGTTGTCCGAGCCGCAAGTTCCCGTGCAAGCACGCGCTCGGGCTGCTGCTGCTCTGGGCGGGCGGGGACGGCGCGGTGCCGCCGGGCCGGGCGCCGGACTGGGCGGAGCAGTGGCTCGCGGGCAGACGCCGGCGCACCGAGGAGAAGCGGGCGGCGGGGCCGGCCGGTGCCACGTCCGGGTCCGGTGATCCGGAGGCCGCCCGGCGCCGGGCGGAGCGTCGCGCCGAGCGGGTCACCGCGGGGGCGTCGGAGCTGGAGCAGCGTCTGGCGGACCTGTTGCGCGGCGGCCTCGCGGGCGCGGAGCAGGCGGGGTACGGGCTGTGGGAGGAGACCGCGGCCCGCATGGTCGACGCCCAGGCCCCCGGACTGGCCTCACGCGTCCGCGAGTTGGGGGCGATCCCGGCGTCCGGTCCCGGCTGGCCGGTGCGGCTGCTGGAGGAGTGCGCCCTGCTCCATCTCCTCGACCAGGGCTGGCTGCGCCGCGAGCGGCTGCCCGAGGAACTGGCGGCGACGGTCCGCTCCCGCATCGGCCTGCCCGCCTCGGCGGACGGTCCGCCGGTCCGGGACCGCTGGCTGATCCTCGCCCAGTACGACACGGCCGATCCGAAGCTGACGACCCGCAGAATCTGGCTGCACGGCGCCGACACGGCTCGCACCGCGCTGCTCCTCTCCTACGGCGCCGCGGGCCGCGCTCCCGACCTGGCGCTGCCGGTCGGGCTGGCCCTGGACGCCGAGGTGTCCGCATACCCCGGAGCGGGGCAGCTGCGGTCTTCCCTGGGTGAGCGGTTCGCGCCACCCGCTCCGGCGGCGATACGTCCGCCGGGAGTGACGACGGCCCAGGCGGCCGCCCGTTACAGCGATGCGCTGCGGGACGACCCCTGGCTGGAGTCGGTCCCGGTCACGCTCGACCGCGTCATACCGACCCCGGACGGCGACTCCTGGCAACTGGCGGACGCCGACGGGCCAACGGCCCTGCCGCTGACCCCATCGGCCCGCTCCCACCCCGGCCTGTGGCGACTCGTCGCTCTATCCGGCGGCACCCCCGTCAAGGTCTTCGGCGAGTGCGGCCACCGGGGCTTCAACCCGCTGACCGCCTGGACGGAAGGAGCAGGTGAGGCGGTGGCGCTGTGCTGACCATGCATGTGTCCCGCCCCACCGGACACCCGACGTCGATGACCCTTCAACCACCACACAGCACCCAACGGAAGGGAAGCGCATGAACACCGCGTCAAGCGCCTGGGAGGACCTGGTCACCACCGCCCTGCTCGGGACCGAGCGGCGCACTCCGCCGGGTTCCGTTCCCGGCCGGGAGGCCCCGGTGGCGCTGTTGGACGCGGCGGCCGTGGAGACCGTACGACGGCGGGCCGGGCTACGACCCGCGCGAGCGGCCGAGCGCCCGGAACCGGCGCCCGAGGACCCGCGCCCGCACCTGCCCGCCGCGGCGGCCCGCAGGCTCGCGCTGCTGCTGGCCGACCGTCCCGGCGCGGGCGCCGGCCGCAGCAGAGGCACGGCGCCGGATCTCATGGAGTTGCTGCCGCAGTGGCTCGCGAGGGCCAACACGCGCGGCTTCGCGGCGCCACCGGAGATGCTGCCCGCGCTGCTGGACGCGGCCCGCGGCCGTACGGATCTACGGCCGGCGGCGCTGACGTTCGCGGGGCCGCGGGCGATGTGGCTCGCCCGGCTCAACCCTGACTGGCGGTTCGCCCTGCGTGCGGCGCCCGGCGGGGGCGCGGCGGTGCCCGACCCCGGAGATACGGAGAAGGTACGGGAGCTCTGGCAGGAGGGACTGTTCGCCGAGCGGGTCGCCCTGCTCGCGGCCATCCGCGCCCGCGTGCCCGCCGCCGCACGCGAACTGCTCGCGACCACCTGGTCGACGGAGCGGGCGGAGGACCGCCTGATGTTCCTCGACTCGCTGCGGACGGGGCTGGGACCGGACGACGAGCCGTTCCTGGAACAGGCGCTGGCCGACCGGAGCCGCAATGTACGGGCGACGGCGGCGGAGTTGCTGTCGGCGCTGCCGGGCTCGGCACTGGCCGGACGGATGGCGGTCCGGGCCGGGGCATGCGTGACCGTCGACCGTATGCGCGAGACACCGACGATCGCCGTTGAAGCGCCGCACGAGTGCGACCCCAGCATGGAGCGAGACGGTGTCGTGACCAAGGCTCCGGCGGGACGGGGTGAACGGTCATGGTGGTTCGGCCAGTTGGTGGAGGCGGCACCGCTCGGGACCTGGCCCGGCCGGCTCGGCGGACGCACACCTCAGGAGATCCTGGCGCTGCCGGTCGCGGACGACTGGCAGGGCGAACTGCACGCGGCATGGTGCCGAGCCGCCGTGCGGCAACGCGACGCGGAGTGGGCACGGGCGCTCCTCGGCACCCCGTCGGCACCGGAAGCCGGCGGCCCAGGAGCGGTGTCCCTGGCGGAACGGGCGAAGCTCCTCGGCACCCTGAGCCCCGACGAACGCGCCGAGTGGGTGGCCGGGTTCATCGCGGCGCACGGACTGTCCGAGGCGTTCCAGCTGCTCGGAGTGTGCGCGGTGCCGTGGGCCGCGCCCCTGGGGCGGGCTGTGGTGGACGCGCTCAACATCGCGCGAGACGCGGGGAGTTACCCATGGAGCTTCAGCGGAGTGATGGGGTTGGCCGAACGCTGCCTGGACCCCGGGGAGGCAGCCCGACTGGACGGCCTGATGGCCATACCGGACGAACCGGAGGACGCATCACCGGGAGCCGGAGGCTACTGGGCGGAGGCATTCCAACGCCTGGTCACAACACTGCGACTGAGGGCGGCCATGGCGGAGGAGCTGGGGGCGGTGTAAGCGCGCCCCGCAGGGGCGCGGGGAACTGCGCGACCAGCTACAACGGCGCCGCAGACAACCCACGACCCATCGCGCCCCTCCCAGCGGAGCAGCTACGTACCGGCCGGCTGCACCACGTTCGCCCTGACCCACTCCACGATCGAAGCCGTCGTAGCCCCCGGCGTGAAGATCTCGGCAACCCCCTTCTCCTTCAGCGGAGCGATGTCCGCCTCGGGAATGATGCCGCCTCCGAAGACCAGGATGTCCTCGGCGTCACGCTCCTTGAGGAGGTCGATCACCGCGGCGAACAGGGTGTTGTGGGCGCCGGAGAGGATGGACAGGCCGATCGCGTCGGCGTCCTCCTGGATCGCCGTGTCGACGACCTGTTCCGGGGTCTGGTGAAGCCCGGTGTAGATGACCTCCATACCGGCGTCGCGCAGCGCCCGCGCGATCACCTTGGCCCCGCGATCGTGACCGTCGAGCCCCGGTTTGGCCACCACCACGCGGATCGGACCGGCTGCCACACCCATCACTGCCTCCATGAAGCGACTACATGCATCCGTACCGATACGTACCCCACGCACCGCCCGTGCCGTACGAGCCTCGCATGCCGTGCGCTGAGCCATCCGCCGCACCGAGTACGTACTGGAGCACAGCGCCACGGCCAGGACACCTCACACTGCACCGGCCGGGGAAGTGAACGAACGTTATCTCCAGCATCCCGTAACCGGCAGTTTCGCGGTGCCGACCGAGGGGGAAATCACACGGTGGGACACGTTAGCCGCGCACCGTTCCAAGCGCACAGGGAGCCGCAACGAGGTCGTCGCACCACCGCGCCGCAGGCAGCGCGCCGTGTGGGTGCGGCGCACCGACGGTGGCAGGCAGGGCACGTAGGACAGGTACGGCACGACAGCGGGGAGCCTCGTCGCCACACCGACAGGGGACCTCGTCGCTTCATCGGCACCACAGGCGCGTCTTGCACCGCAGGCGCACCTCAGGCCCCCGACCGCACCCGTCCCACGCGCCCCGCCGGCGCACCGTCGGCCGTCTTCGGTACGGCTTCCCACGAGGGCACACGGGGGACAGAGCCGTCCTTCCGCGTGCCGACAGGAGGTCGGCCATGAAGGTCACCAGGGCGGTAGTGCCCTTTCTTCCCCTCTGCCAGCGCCTGCTCCCCAGCAGACTGGCGGGGCTGTCCATGAACCTCCTGAAGGCGACCGCCCTGGACCTCGCCATCCTCGCGGGACATCTCCTCCTCTACCCGTCCGGCATCATCCAGGAGCGCCGCGGCCCGGGCCCCGCGCTTCCCCCGCCCGACACCGCACAGCTGCCGACGGAGGCCAAGCCCTCGGTCGTCCTGCTGCACGGCTTCATCGACAACCGCTCGGTCTTCGTCCTGCTGCGCCGCAGTCTCGCCCAGCACGGCAGGCAGCAGGTCGAGTCGCTCAACTACTCTCCGCTGACCTGTGACATACGCGCCGCGGCCGAGCTGCTCGCCCGGCACATAGAGGAGATCTGCGAGCGCACGGGCAGCAATCAGGTCGACATCGTCGGCCACAGCCTCGGCGGACTGATCGCCCGTTATTACGTACAGCGACTGGGCGGTGACATCCGCGTCAGGACGCTGGTGACGCTGGGTACGCCGCACTCCGGCACCCGGGTGGCTCCGCTGATGAACGCCCACCCGATCGTCCGCCAGATGCGCCCGGGCTCGGACGTCCTCGAGGAGCTCACCCGGCCGGCTCCCGGCTGCCGTACGCAGTTCGTGAGCTTCTGGAGCGACCTGGACCACCTGATGGACCCGCTGGAGACCGCCTGCATCGACCACCCCGACCTGCTGGCGCACAACGTGCGGGTGAGCGGCGTCGGACACCTCGCCCTGCCCGTGCACCCCGCCGTCGCGACCGGCATACGGCAGGCCCTCGACACCGCGCCGACAGGAACCGCAGAAGCCGCCCGGACCGGTGGTCTGACCGTGGCGTGACGTTCGCTCCGCCCCATCCAGCTTCGAACACTCTTCGAACGCAGGGCCAAACCCGCGCCCGCCGTCCCCCGAAACACGGCCGAATGCCCGTTTCCTTCAGGCGCGAAACCTGCCGAAGATTGTCGCGCCCGCGTACTGCCGGGTACAGTCACCGCACTGCTCTGGCAGCCCCTGTTGTCGAGGCGAGAGAGAAGTTGGTGAACGAACGTCACCCGTCGGGGATCATCACCTCCCCGGCTCCGGCTTCCGATGCCTCGGCGCCCTACGCGCCGTACGGCGGACAGGAAGCCCACTACGGTGACTTCACCACGTACGACGCCTACGCGGCGAACTGTATTCCCGCGGGCGCGGCGGGCCTGGACACCGGTGCCTACGCCACCCCGACCTTCGACGCCGACCCGCTCTTCGGCAGCATGCCCGGCGAGAACACGGGCTCGTACGACGGCACTCAGTGGTCGACGGGCAGTCACCAGACGCTGAACTACGACGTGTACGCGGCCCAGCACCACGCCGCCTACGACACCGGCGCGTACGACACCACCGCCTGGACCGAGGGCCACCAGCCGCTCTCCGTCATCCCGCCGCAGTCCACCGGCCCCGAGGCCACCGGCCAGTGGGATTCGGGTACTTGGCTGCAGCCCGAGCAGCCTGAGCACTCCGGCGCGGCGGACCAGACCCAGCACTGGGACTGGGGCACGCAGACCTTCGACACCGGCGCGTACGACGCCACGCAGTGGAACTCGGACGGCGCCCAGCACCCGGCCGACGAGTACGAGCATGTCTCAACCGGTGAGCTGTCCGTCGTAACACCCCTGCTCGACGGCCAGGAAGAGCAGGAAGAGGCCGTCTCGCCGACCCCTGCGCCCGGCTCACGCGCGGCCGCTCGTGGCGCGGGGCGCTCCCGTCGCCGTACGCCCGCCAAGCGCTCCGCGCTGCTGACGGTCGCCGTGCCGTCGGCGTGTGTGATGGGTGTCGCGGGGATCGCCGCCGCGTCCGTCGGCACACTGACCGACGACGGCGGCGACACGTCGACGACCGCGGCGGACACGAAGTCCGTCAAGCCGTCCGCCGCGAACAACAAGCTGGACACCCAGCTCGAGAGCCTCACCGCCGGTGCCGACGACTTCGCCGACCGGGCCAGCCGTACGCAGGAGCGCATCGACCTCAAGGCCCAGCAGGAGGCCGAGAAGAAGAAGGCGGCGGCGGAAGCGGCCCGCAAGGAGCGGCTGCGCCCGAAGTACGCCCTGCCGGTCGCCCGGCACGGGCTCAGCGCCTACTTCGGCCAGTCCGGCATCAACTGGATGTCCATCCACACCGGCATCGACTTCCCGGTCTCGTACGGCACGCCGGTGATGGCCGCGACCGACGGCACCGTCCGCACGGAGTGGAACAGCTCCTACGGCAACATGATGATCGTGACCGACAAGGACGGTACGGAGACGTGGTACTGCCACCTCTCCACCTACGCCGTCTCGTCCGGTACGACCGTGAAGGCCGGCGACACGATCGCGTACTCCGGCAACTCCGGCAACTCGACCGGTCCGCACCTGCACTTCGAGGTGAAGCCGTCCGGTGGCTCCGCCATAGACCCGCTGGCCTGGCTGCGCAGCCACGGGCTGGACCCGACGTAAGTGCCTGCGGGCCCCCGCCGGTTCAGCGAGGGCCCACTCCGTCAGAGCTTCTCCACCGGCGCATACCGCAGCAGCAAGCGCTTCGGCTTGGTGTCGCCGAAGTCGATCGTGGCCTCCGCGTTGCCGCCGGTGCCCTTGACCGCCATCACCGTGCCGAGACCGAACTGGTCGTGGGTGACCCGGTCGCCGACCGCCAGCGCGACCACCGGCTTCTCCGAGGTCCGTCGCGTGGCGAAGCCGGAGGCGCCCGATGCCGACGAACGGGAGCGGGACGAGGACAGTGAGGCGGCGACGCCCGACACCGGGCCCGCCGGGGCCGCGGAGGGACCGGTCCGCTTCCAGTCCACGTGCTGGTCCGGGATCTCCGCCAGGAAGCGCGAGGGCGGGTTGTACGACGGCTGCCCCCACGCGCTCCGCATGGCGGACCGCGTCAGATACAGGCGCTCACGCGCGCGCGTGATGCCGACGTACGCCAGGCGCCGCTCCTCCTCCAGCTCCTTGGTCTGGCCGAGGGCGCGCATGTGCGGGAAGACGCCGTCCTCCATGCCGGTCAGGAACACGACGGGGAATTCGAGGCCCTTGGCGGTGTGCAGGGTCATCAGGGTGATGACGCCCGCGCCTTCCTCGTCCTCGTCGGGGATCTGGTCGGAGTCGGCAACCAGGGCGACGCGCTCCAGGAAGTCGGAGAGTCCGCCCGCGGCCTCGCCCTCCGCGGACTCCTGCTCGAACTCCAGGGCCACGGCCGCGAGTTCCTGGAGGTTCTCGATCCGGGTCTCGTCCTGCGGGTCGGTGGAGGCCTGCAACTCGGCGAGATAGCCGGTGCGTTCGAGGACGGCCTCGAGGACGGTCGCGGGTCCCGCGCCCGACTCGACGATCGTACGGAGCTCCTCCATGAGCACGTTGAACCGCTTGACCGCGTTCGTCGACCGGGCGGCCATGCCGTAGGCCTCGTCGACGCGGCGCAGTGCCTGCGGGAAGCTGATCTTCTCGCGCTGGGAGAGGGCGTCGATCATCGCCTCGGCGCGGTCGCCGATGCCGCGCTTGGGCACGTTGAGGATGCGGCGCAGCGGGACCGAGTCCTCGGGGTTGGCGAGCACGCGCAGGTAGGCCAGGACGTCCCTGACCTCCTTGCGCTCGTAGAAGCGGACGCCGCCGACGACCTTGTAGGGCAGGCCGACGCGGATGAAGACCTCTTCGAAGACACGGGACTGGGCGTTCGTACGGTAGAAGACCGCGACGTCGCCGGCCTTCGCGTCGCCCGCGTCCGTGAGGCGGTCTATCTCCTCGGCGACGAACTGCGCCTCGTCGTGCTCGGTGTCGGCGACATAGCCGGTGATGCGCGCGCCCGCGCCCGCGTTGGTCCACAGGTTCTTGGGGCGGCGGGACTCGTTGCGCTCGATGACGGCGTTGGCGGCGGTGAGGATCGTCTGGGTGGAGCGGTAGTTCTGCTCCAGCAGGATCGTCGTCGCGTCCGGGTAGTCCTCCTCGAACTGGAGGATGTTGCGGATGGTCGCGCCGCGGAAGGCGTAGATCGACTGGTCGGCGTCACCGACGACGCAGAGCTCGGCGGGGAGCAGGTCGTGGTCGCTGGGCGGTACGTCAGCGTCGTCGGCGCGCTCGCCCGTGCCGACGAGTTCGCGTACCAGGGCGTACTGCGCGTGGTTGGTGTCCTGGTACTCGTCAACCATGACGTGCCGGAAGCGGCGGCGGTAGTGCTCGGCGACGTCCGGGAAGGCGCGCAGCAGGTTGACCGTCGTCATGATCAGGTCGTCGAAGTCGAGGGCGTTGGCCTCGCGCAGGCGCGACTGGTACATCGCGTACGCCTGGGCGAGGGTCTTCTCGAAGCCGTCGGTGGCCTGGGCGGCGAAGTCCTCCTCGTCGATCAGCTCGTTCTTCAGGTTGCTGATCTTGGCGCTGAAGGACTTGGGCGGGTAGCGCTTGGGGTCGAGGTCCAGGTCGCGGCAGACCAGGGCCATCAGGCGCTTGGAGTCGGCGGCGTCGTAGATCGAGAAGGACGAGGTGAAGCCGAGCTTCTTCGACTCGCGGCGCAGGATGCGTACGCAGGCACTGTGGAACGTCATCACCCACATCGCGTTCGCGCGCGGGCCGACGAGCTGCTCGACGCGCTCCTTCATCTCGCCGGCGGCCTTGTTGGTGAAGGTGATCGCGAGGATCTGGCCGGGGTGCACCTTGCGCTCGCCGAGCAGGTACGCGATGCGGTGTGTCAGCACGCGCGTCTTGCCGGAGCCGGCGCCGGCCACGATGAGCAGCGGGGAGCCGCAGTGGACGACGGCCGCTCGCTGGTTCTCGTTCAGCCCGTCCAGGAGCGCGGCCGGGTCCACCGCCGGGCGGTGCGCGCCGTCCCGGTAGTACGCGTCCCGGTCCGGCGGCGCGTCGAACTTCCCGCCGAACAGATCGTCCGGAACCGGCTCCGGCGCATGATCGTCCTCGGGTGGCGGCGGGGGTTCCTCCGCGGGGCCCCGCGGGGCCTGGAGGTCCGCCAGGAAGCTGTCATCAAAGAGGCTGCTCATCGCTCTCCGAGTTTAGGGCCTGCCCGATGGCCCAGTCCGGGGGTCGCGGGCCCTGGCACGCGCATCTGCCGCGTTGTCGTCAGTCGCCATGGCTCCGCCATGACTCCCTCCTCCGCCTTGCAGCTGCACGCACCAGACCCCGCTCGGGTCTGTTGATCAGGAACCGGCACGAAACCCGAACCGGGCCATCGGACAGACCCTAAGGCGCCCCACTGACAGCCCGCCGCCGCCCTGAGAACATCGCCGATTTCCGAAGCCCCAAGGGTCTCAGAAGCCGAGGATCTTCCAGACCTGGCCGCCCGGCGTCTTGCCCTGCCCCAGATCCGTTCCGTCCCGGTCGGCGACGGACCAGGCCGAGACGTAGACCTTGCCGTCGTACGGGTCGACGGCCACGCCCGCCGGGAACGGGACCTTCACGTTCGTCCGCTTGCCGTGGGAGACCTTGGTGACGACACCGGCGAAGAGCTGGCTGACGTACAGGTCGCCCTTGTCGTTGAGGGCGAGGCCGGTGATCGAGCCGAAGCCGGACTTCCAGCCGAGGATCTTGCCGGTCCGGGGGTCGACCTGCCACACGCGCGCGGTGGGCTTCTCACTCTCGCCGTTGAGCTCGCCGACGTAGAGCTTGCCGTCGGGGCCGAGCGCCAGGGAGGTCGGGACGGACTGGTTCTTGTCGTGGTCCGGGAAGACGGTGAAGGGGCGGGCCCGGCCGGACGGCGAGACCTCGATCAGGTCGTTGCCGGCGGCGTCCGCGACGATCTTGCGGCCGTCGGGGAGCGCGAGGACGGCGTACGGGTTGGACTCCACGGATGCCTTGTGCGGGTTGTGCCTCAGCTCCACGGCCGCGATGTCCGCGGCGATCTTCGCCGTGCCGTGGCTGATCTTCAGCAGCTTGCCGAGCTTGTTCCAGGGCGGGGTCGTGGGCACTCCGGCCTCCGGCGGGGCGAAGGTCTCGACGCCCCAGACCTTGCCGTGCCGCGCAAAGACGCCGTCGACGCCGGTCGCGAAGCCGCCGTCCGGGGCGGCGGCGGAGGGCAGCCCCTGCACCACCCTGTAGTGCTTCCACGCGCCCCCGTTCCAGTAGATCTTGGTGACGGCCGACGTGAGGCCGATGCAGGTCTCGCCCTCCGGCCCCTCCCCGATGCACTTCTTGCCGCCGCGGCCCGCCTCGGCGACGTACAGGCGTCCGTGGTCGTACGACAGCTGGCGTGGATTGTCGAGGCCCTTCGCGATCACGCGGACGACGGGCTTGCCGCCGGCGCGGCTGTCCTGTCCGGCGCCCGCGCTCGCGGGTGCGATGCCTGCGGTGACGGTGAGTGCGACTCCTGTGGCGATGACGAGTGCGGTGCGGTTCCTCATGGCCGTACTCCCTCCCAGCCGCCACGGCTCCCGACCGTGGCTGGCTGGAAGCTACCGCCCCGAAGCGGGCGGACGTCGTCACTCCGGACAAAATACGAGCAACTCACCGCAGACCCTTCCGTATTGACCACGGCGAGCGACGCCCTGGGCTAAGGTCACGAAAATGTATCGGGCATATCGCCCATCAACCTTCACAGAGGCCACACCAGTTGGTTAGCGTTCCTCCAGGCCGCACGACCCCTACCGGCGAACGTCGCCGGGCCGTACGGCCTCCGCCGAGTCCGGCGCGCCCACGGGGCAGTCCGGAGCCGGGGACCCACCGAACTTGGGGTGAATCGGCCGGACTTCCCTTCGGGAAGCGGTCGTAGGGCAACCCTTCCGAACCACCCGCCCGAACCCGACAGCTAACTCGGTAGGCGGACGATGGAAGGAGTCGCCTCCCTTGGCGTCGCACCGCAAGTCGCGTCCTTCGGGTTCGCGCGTCGCAGGCATACGGACCCCCGCCCTCGCCACGGCGGCCCTCACCTCCGTGGCCCTGCTGTCCCAGTCGGCCAACGCCGCCCCCGCGGCCGACGACAAGCCGAGTCTCGAAGAGGTCGAGAAGAAGGTCGGCGATCTCTACCGCCAGGCCGAGTCGGCGACCGAGAAGTACAACTCGGCGAAAGAGAAGACCACCAAGCAGCGCAAGCGCGTCGACACCCTCCTCGATGACGTCGCGCAGCGCACGCAGAAGCTCAACGAGGCGCGCGAGGAACTGGGTTCCTTCGCCTCGGCCCAGTACCGCACCGGCGCCTCCGCGCCCGACACCGCGACCTTCCTGCTCGCGGACACCCCGCAGGACTACTTCGACCAGACCCAGCTGATGGACCGGATGACCGGCCGTCAGAAGGAGGCGGTCGACGACTTCGTCACGCAGCAGTCCGCGACGATGGAGAAGCGCCGGGAAGCCACCGCGAGCCTCGAGACGCTCACCGAGTCGCAGGGCGACCTGAAGGCCGCCAAGACGACCGTCCAGCAGAAGCTGGCCGACGCGCGCGAGCTGCTGTCGAAGCTGACCGCCGAGGAGAAGGCGCGGCTCGCGCAGATCGAGCGGCAGAAGCAGCAGGAGGCCGAGCGCAAGGCCGCGGAGCTCGCCAGGGAGCAGGCCGCGGCGGAGGCGGCGGCCCAGGAGGCGGCGCAGCAGCGGCAGGAGAGCGGCACCGGCACGTCGGAGTCCTCCGACACCTCCGTGGCCGACTCCTCGTACGCCACCAAGGCCGAGAAGGTCCTCGCCTTCGCCCGCTCCACGATCGGCAAGCCGTACGTCTGGGGCGCCACCGGCCCCGACTCCTACGACTGCTCCGGCCTCACCCAGGCCGCCTGGAACGCCGCCGGCATCTCCCTCCCGCGCACCACCTGGGACCAGGTGAACGCCGGCACGACCGTCTCCCTCTCCGCCGCCCAACCCGGCGACCTGGTCTTCTTCTACGACGACATCAGCCACGTCGGCATCTACATCGGCAACGGCATGATGATCCACGCACCGAAGCCGGGCGCCTATGTGCGCGAGGAGTCGATCTTCTACGACGGTGAGTCGTCGATCCACAGCGTGGTACGGCCGGCCTGAGGAAGCTGTAGGTTCCGATTAGAGATGTCGCTGTCCGAGTGACTTGTCGTCAACTTGTCAGTCGACACGCTCTCTTCGGTACACGGCCAGGTCCGGCGCCTGGCCGTGCCATACCGCACGGGTCCACTACCTCGTTGGTCTTCCCGGCTTCTCATCCACGTTACTCATGGTGGTTGCCAGTGTCTTGGTGTCGATGGCATCGGACACGAAGGGGCGACCATGGGGACTGGTCCAGGCGTCGCGGACGCGACAGATAGTCGGACGGTTCGGGCGGCGTACCGGCGGGCCGACGGTCGGCTGGTCGAGGCCGAACTCGACAGGGTCCCGGTGGACGAGGTCGCTGGCGGACAGCCGGTACGCGAGTTCCGTTGGTACCGGGGTCGGAAGCACTACTCGGGTTGGTACCACGCCGCCACAACGGGTCGTCTCGTGGCCTACGAGAGTCGACTGGAGCTCGCCCGCATTCTGCTTGCCGATTTCGCGCCGGATGTCGTGGAGGTCGCGGCCCAGCCGTTCCAGTTGGTCGGTGCTGACGGTGACCGCGTTCGCCGTCATGTTCCTGATCTGTTCCTCGTCCATGCCGACGGTCTGGTGACTGTCGTGGACGTCAAGGCGCCCTCACGTATGAGGGATCCCAAGGTGATCGCGCAGTTCGACTGGACACGCCGGGTGTGTTCGCGCCGCGGCTGGGTCTATGAGACCTGGTCGGGGGCTGAGCAGGCCGTCGTGGAGAACGTGCGCTTCCTGGCCGGCTACCGGCGCCGGGAGCTGGTGGAAGCCTCGCTCGTCCCGCATGTGCTGGAGGCTGCCACCTGCCAGCCGACGATCGGTGCCGTCGAAGCCGCGCTGGCCGGGCAGCACCCGTGCGAGATCGTCCGTCCGGTCGTCCTGCACCTGGTGTGGTCCGGTCGGCTCGTTGCTGACCTGCGGACTCCGCTGAACGGTGCAAGCCGGGTGCGGGTGGCGGCATGAACGCATACGCGGTGTCGCTGTTCCCGGGGGTGCGTCTCTTCTTCGGTGGTGACGTCGTCGAGGTCGTGGACATCGACGGGCTCCGGACGACGGTCCATAACGAGCGGACGGGCGAGTACGGCTCCGTTCCGCTCGGGCGGCTGGCGGCCAACGCCCGGTCGATGGATGAGCCAGCGCAGGCCGCTGCGGACGGGGTGGGCCTGCTGCTGGCGTCCTTGTCGGCCGACCAGCGTCAGCGGCTGCGGGAACGGGCCGGGCACGTCCGCGAAGTGCTCGGCGGTTACCAGTCCGGGCACGCGGCCGATGCTCTGCCTGGCGAACCTCGGCCCGAATACGGCCCCGATCTCCCGCTCAAAGAGCGGACCGCTGCCAAGGCAGCTGAGCTCGGTGTCTCGCCTCGCACGCTGCAGCGTTGGTTGACCGCTTACCGGGAAAGCGGCGATGCAGGGCTCGTGGACGCCCGCGCCGGGAGGACTTCCAGCGTCGATCCCCGGTGGGAGGAAGCGGTCCGCCGCGTGGTGGCGGAGTCGGTGGCCAGCTCGACCCCTACCCGGTCGGCCCTGTTGTCGCGGGTCGAGGAACGGCTGAACAGCGAGTACGGCAAGGGCATCGTCGCCGTTCCGTCCCGGAGCACGGCCTACGCGAGGCTTGCCGTGTTGACCAAGGGCACGAACGCGGTCTCCGGCAGTGCCAAGGCACGCCGTTCGATCGCGGACAGGCCGCAGGGCGCCTACGGGCGGCTGCGGGCTGCCCGACCGGGTGAGTATGTCGTGCTCAATACCCAGGACCTGGACATCTATGCCATGGAACCGGTGACCTGCCGGTGGGTTCCGCTCCAGCTCACCGTTGCTCAAGACCTGTTCTCGCGCTGCATTGTCGGCCTGCGGGTGACGGCCTGCTCTACGAAGGCGCTCGATGTCGCCAGTGTGCTCTTCGAGGCGGCCTGCCCTCCGCTGGATGACTCGAGCCGCCCCGCGCTGGCTCCTTACCACGGGCTGTGGGACGAGGTGGTGTTCACCGAGGAGGGGCTCGTGCCGGGCGGCGGGCTGTGTCCGCCGGAGACGCTGGTCATCGATCATGGGCGGGCGTTCATCTCGGCGCATGTCATCGGGGTCTGCACCCGTCTGGGCATGTCGATTCAGCCAGCCCAGCCGAAGAAGCCAACGGACAAGCCGACGGTCGAGCGTTTCTTCCGCACCTTGCGGGAGGGGCTGATCCAGCACCTTCCCGCATACAAGGGGCCCGATGTCCACAGCCGGGGTGAGGCGGTCGAGGATGCCGCGTTCTTCTTCATCCACGAGGTGGAGGAGATCATCCGTGAGTGGATCTCGGAGGTCTATCACCGGCGTGAGCATGACGGACTGGTCATTCCGCAGTGGCCGAAGCTGTCGTTGTCGCCGCTGGAGATGCTCCGCATCGGTCTATCCCGGGCCGGACGGCTGCGCATGCCCGCGTCCCCGGAGCTAGCCTTTCAATTTCTCGCGGTCAAGGCACGCACGATCCAGCACTACGGGGTCGAGGTCGACGGGATGCGCTACAACGGCCCCGTTCTGGACGGCTACCGCAATACACCCAGCCCCTACCCCGGAATGGGACGGCAGTGGCCAATCCACGTCAACCCTGACGACGTACGGTTCGTCTACTTCCAGGACCCTGCCGACGACTCCTGGCACGCGCTGCACTGGGAGCACGCACCCGCACTACACATGGCCTTCAGCGGTGAGGCCGCCGCTTTTGCCCGCAGGCTCGCCGCCCGGGAGGGTCGGCACGTCGACTCCGCGCAGGCCCTTGCGGATCTTCTGGCCCGCTGGGACCAGGGCATGGTCACCGACCGGCGCGAACGCCGCATCGCGGTGAGGTTGTCGGCTGAACGCGGGGCTCTGTCCCTGCCGGTGCTGCCGGACCAGTCCGGCCCTCTGACGCCTCCGGAGCTGCGGCTGGTGCCGGAACTGCCGGCCGGGGACAGCGATGACGAGGACGAACTGTTCGACATCCCTGCAGGCGACGACTTCTACGCCGACGCCTTCGAGGTGATCGAGTGAGGCTGCCCAACCTGTTCAGCCTCTCCCGCAAGGAGGGCTGGCGCCGCTTCGCCGACGCTCCGCCCCGGCTCCGGCCTGAGACCCTGACACGAGCCCGGCTAACCGCGCTGGGCGAGGCCGCAGCTGAGGACTACAACGACGCCCGGCACGACTGGCACGCCAACTTCGGCATCGTGCAGACTCCACAGCTCGCGGGCATTCACGACGAACTCGAACAGATCGTGGCCAGCAACCGGCAGGACGGCGACCGCATCCGTTCCGCCGCCGTCATCGACGCCCTGCCGGGTCTGGGCAAGACCACCATCGCCAACCTGTTCGGCCGCGATTTCGACCGTCAGCAGATGCGCCGTCTGTCCCCGGTCACCGAGGCCGGGCACGAACGCATCCCGGTCTTCCGTGTCGGGCTGACCTCCAACACCACCCTGCGAACCCTGAACCGGATGATCTGCGAGTACTACGGCCACCCGGCCACCGACCGGGCGAACGCGGCCGCCCTGGCCAGTCACGCCCTGGACTGTGTCCTGTCCTGCGAGACACAGCTCGGCATCATCGACGACATCCACTTCATCGACCTGGACCGCCGCGACGGCCTGGCGGTGTCCAACCACCTCAAGTGGCTCGCCAACGAACTGCCGGTGACCTTCGTCTATGTCGGTGTCGGTCTGGCCGAGCGGCGGTTCTTCGCCGACGGTCTGACCGGCAAGAACGTGGCCCTGGCCCAGACCGCACGTCGCTGGACCCGTCTGGGTGTCGATCCGTTCCGGCTCGACACCGAGCAGGGCCGCCGCCACTGGCGGAGCCTGATCAAGGCCACGGAACGCCAGCTCGTCCTTGCCGAGCACCGGCCCGGGATGCTGCTGCGCCACGCGGACTACCTCTTCGAACGCACCAGCGGGCACATCGGGTCGTACTTCACCCTGCTCATGCGGGGCTGCTACCGCGCGATCCGCAACGGCACGGAAGCCGTCACCCGCGAGGTGCTCGACGGAGTCCGGCTGGACGAAGCGTCGGAGCAGGCACGCACGCAGCTGGCCGCAGGGATGGCCCATGCGAACATCACTACCGTGCTCGGGGATGCCTTGTGACCGAGACGCGTGTGCTGCCGCTGCGGTTGCCGATTCTGCCCGGCGAGGGTGTGGACAGCTGGCTGGAAGCGCTGAGCCGCCGCAACGGCATGCCCCTCTCCGCGTTCCTGCGCGTCCTGGGCCTGCCCCGGCACTCTCTCACACGCCCACTGGTCACCGACCTGCCCACCGCTTCCCTCCGCACGCTGGAGACCCGCACCGGCCTTCCGGCTGGCCGCCTCGACCAAGCGGTGATCGGCCCCGGCTTCCCCTTCGGCCCCCGGCGTCAACGGCGATGCCGATTCTGCCCCCAGTGCCTGGCCGAACGGGAGGGACGCTGGCTACTGAAGTGGTGGCTCCCCTGGGTCTTCGCCTGCACCGCGCACAAGGCACTGCTGCACGACACCTGTCCCGGCTGCGGCAAAGGGACACGCGTCAGACTGCCCGGACACACCCACCGCTTCCCGCCGACGGCCTGCACCATCGGTTCCCGTTTGGTATCGGTCTGCGGCACCGACCTGTCCAGCGCCGAACTTCTGCCGTTGACTTCTGATCACCCCTTGCTGGCCGCACAGTGCCGCGTCGACAGCCTGCTCGCCACCCCGGTCACGGCCCGCACTGTCCTGGATGACCTCAACCACTGCACGTCATGGCTGATGCACACGATCGACGACCACAACGTCGCTCCCATGGGCGCGACGATCCAGCGGCTTTGGCAGCACCGGCCACTGGCCACGCGGACCCCTGCCGATCGGGCCAAGCCGCTCGGCTCCGCCGTCAGCGGCGTGATCGCCCACACGGCTTTGCCCTTCCTCGACACAGATGATGACTCCTTCGCCGTCCATGCCGTCCACAACTTGCGAGCACGGCACGACACCGCGAACAAGGTGATCCCCCGAGGCATGACCGCCGAACAGTGGTCCCAGCTCTCGCCTGCCGCACAGCGCCGATTCCTGCACGCCGGCGACCACACAATGGGCGCCCTCGACCGTGTCCGGTTTGCCTCCTCCACCCCCCGCGCCCGCGTCCCCAGCCCCGGCGACCAGAGGGCGGGCGCACGCATCCGTCATGTTCCGCAACTTCTCTGGCCCAGCTGGACAGTCCGGCTCATGCCCCGGGAGGGAACGCAGGAGAACCTGTGCCGTGGCATCGCCGCCGCACTTCTCCTCCTGCCTGGCGAGCCCGACCTGAGGGCACGGGGCGTCACCGACCGCCTGAGCCCGCACCTGCCGAACGCCATGACCGTCACCTTGCAGCGAGCCCTCAAGTCCGGGCATCCCGCCGTGCTCACCGCGCTCTGCAACCTCGCCCACTACCTCGACGATCACGGCAGCCCGATCGACTACGAGCGTCGCCGACGTCTCATCCCGGTAGCCCCGATCAGCCCAGACGACTGGCGGGAACTCTGTTTCCGCACCGGCAACCAGCCCGGTGAACAGCTCAGCAGCAAGACCACCGTGGCGCCCCGCTACCTCAACGCCCAGCGCTACCTCAACCAACTGCTCACCGGAGCCGACCTGACCGACCCACGCCACCCCCTCACCCTGCGATCAGTAGCCGACCGCTCCCGCTACTTCGCCTTCCCGCCCTCCTTGACCCTCGACCAGCGCGACGCGCTCCATCGGCACGCGGTCGGCATCCTGCACGACCTGAGCATCAAGGAACCACTGACCTGGGAACCACCGCAGGAATGCGCCGACGGCCTCGCCCTCCCCGGCCGCCGCCTCGACGACCTCGACCTGGAGGAAGTGCGCCGCATCGTCATCACCGAACAACGTGCCCCACGAGAGGCGGCCAGAGCTCTGGACACCACCCTGGCCCACGTCCGGTTCGCACTGGAACGCGTTCCCCGCGAACCCCGCGCCTGGAGCAGGCGATCGAGCGTCGGATCCTGGCGCCTCCGTCAGCAGGCCAAAGCCGTCCTCACCGCAGACTTCCTTCAACGCGAGTACATCGACGGCGGCAAGCCCCTTCGAGACATCGCCCGGGAAACCGGCATCCCGCGCCCGCTCGCCGTTGCTCATGCCCGCGCCCTCGGCGTCACCGTCCGCCGCACCCGCAAGCCTTTCCCCATGGACCCGGCATGGCTACGCGAGCAATACCTCACCCACAAGCGCTCGACCCTCGACATCGCCTCAGAACTCGGCACCGAGGACGAGACAGTGCGTCGACGTCTCAAGCGCCTGAATATCCCTCTGCGGCCACCGGGAGTGCACAGCCGCACGATCATGACCAAGACCGACGCCAACCTCCCGCGTGCCGTCCGGACCGCCGTCAAAGGCACACTCCATGGCTGGTTGCGGCTCCACCGCTTCCAGATCGCCATGCGCTTCCCGTCTCTCGACAGCGCCGCCCATTACCTGAAGGTCGAACCGAACGCCCTGGTCACACAGTTTCAGCGGCTGGAACGTGACATCGGTACGCCGCTCTTCAACCGAGCAGCCTTCGGCCGACCCCAGCAGCCCACCAAGCAGGGCCGACAACTGCTGCGCAACCTCGAAGAAGAGCGAGTACAGGCCCTCATGACCACCTCACTCCAGCATGACCAGATCACGGCTCAACCCGACGATCACACCCTGGAATCCGCCCACGCCAAATTCAGAATCCGCCGCAATCCCGGCCCACCCACCCCCTTCAGCGACATGGCTGTCGAGCGTGTCCGCATCACCGGACCGACGCTGATCCTCCTGCGGCACCTGCTGACCCGACCACAGGAGGAGTTTTACGGAGCAGAGGTCATCCCACGCACCGGCCTCGAACCAGGAACCCTCTATCCCCAGCTCAAGCGACTCGAACGCGCAGGATGGCTCACCAGCCGCCTCGAAGACGACGCCGCCTGGATGAACAGAGCCACCCCTGGCCGCGGCCCCGGCAGACGCCGCACCTTCTACACCCTCACCGCTGAGGGCCACCGCGCCGCCCATCTCGAAACTCAACACCGCATCACGGCCTGAAGAAACTGTGAGGCTGGCGATGTCGGGCGGCGGGCCGCCACGGCTGCACTTGGCGGATCGAACCAGCAGTACGCGTTATCTCAGGTTCAGAAGAAGCATCAGGCATGTTGACCGAACTAACTCAAGAGTCCACAGGTCAGTCTCTACGGGCGGCGGGCCAGCAAGTGTGTGTCGAGGAAGCCGCGCTCGGACGCTGGGTCGTGGAGCAACCGAGCCACCGTGACGAGCCCGGCCTCGGTCAGCAACCCGGCAAACTGCTCCGCCGGCCAGCTATAGGCGGGCGCCACCTTGTGATCGAAGCGGACCGGCTCCGGCCCCTCAGTCCCGAAGAAGGACACCAGGAGCAGACCCCCTGGTGCCAGGACACGCACCTGCTCAGCAAGTAGCGCGGGCAGTTCTTCAGGTGGGGTATGGATCATCGAGTAGTGGGCCAGCACTCCACCAAGCACGCCGTCCTCGACCGGCAGGGCCTCCATTCGTGCTTCGTCGAACCGCAGCGTCGGCTGGGCCCGCCGAGCGTGGTCGACCATGGCCGGGGAGAGGTCGATCCCGAAGGCATCCAGCCCCAAGTCGTGCAGCATGGCCGTCAGATGACCGGGTCCGCACCCGACGTCGGCTACCCGCAAGTTCCGCGTGTCACGCACGAGCTCGGCGAAGGTGCCGATCATGTTCCGTGCGAACGGCCGCGTCTCCAACCGACTAGTGAACATCGACGCATAGAGCTCGACGACCCCGTCGTAGGCCGCCCTGGTCTCATCCTGGTGTTCTAACACGGGCAGGAAGCTAACACCCCCGCCGTGCACCGCCGTTCTCCGCCCCGTACCGGCCCTTCCCCTCGGGACTGATCGTCACGTCACCTGATCACGGCACGCCCCGGGTAGTTTGGAGAAGGCACACATGCCTTACAAGTATCCGCAGGCTCTTCAGCCCAGTTCGGCAGCCACGATCACCGGCTTCCCTGGCGCTCCTTGTTCCGGGCAGCGTGCCCCTGGCGTCGCTCGCCGGGGCGGATGCGAGAGAAACGGGTATAGGCGAGAGGTGAGATCCGCAACCGCTGGGCCGTGTGCAATCGTCTCTCGGATATGCCTCAGCCACCCCACGGACCGTCCCCGACCCCGCAGAGCTGGCTGCACTGTGGCGAGGGTGCCAACCCAGAAAACCTCTTCGGATGTCCCGGCATTCGTGTGTCGGGTCACACTGCGTGTCTCGCACACCTGGCCGATCTCGACCGCGATGCCTACCTTGCGGATCTGGTCCCCGGCGCCGACATCGACCACCGCGGCACTTCGTTCACCGGATCCCTTCTCGGCGCCCTCCTCAACGCCCTCCGTGACCCCGTAACTGGCCACCCTCGCGTGGGCGTCGCCAAGTTCGAGTCGGCAGTCTTCGAGGGTGACGTCTGGTTCGAGTCGGTTACCTTTCAAGACATCGCCTGGTTCGAGTCGGCCATCTTCAAGGGCCACGCCGGGTTCCAGTCAACAACCTTCAAGGACAGCGCCGGGTTCGAGTCGGCGACGTTCGAGGGTACTGCCGGGTTCGGGTTGGCGACCTTTGAGGGCAGTGCCTGGTTCCAGTTGTCAACTTTCGAGGACGATGTCTGGTTCCAGTCGGCGACCTTCAAGGGCCACGCCGGGTTCAGGTCGACGACCTTCAAGGGCGTCGCCGGGTTCGGGTTGGCGGCCTTCAAGGACATCGCCTGGTTCGAGTCGGCAGGCTTCGAGGGCAGCGCCAGGTTCCAGTCGGCGACCTTCGAGAACAGCGTTGTGTTCGGAGCAGCGACCTTCAAAGGAAAAGCCTGGTTCGAGTCGGCGACCTTCAAGGGCAACGCCGGTTTCGACTCCGCGACGTTCGAGGGCAAGGCCGGATTCGAGTCGGCGACCTTCAAAGGCGACGCTTGGTTCGAGTCTGCAACCTTCAAGGAAGCTGTGACCGTAGGGCCTTTAATCTGCACTGGGCGAGTCCTGCTGTCCAGGGCGACGTTCGGCGGCCCAGTGACCCTGGCGTTTGCCGCCCATCGCCTGGAGTGTCGTCGGACACGCTGGTCATCGACAGCAGAGGTACGTCTGCGCTACGCCACGGTGGACTTTGCTCATGCGGTGTTCGAGTACCCCCTCACGATCGCCGCGGAGCCGGATCCGTTCGTTCTCGCCGACGGTCGGCAGCTGGCCGAGGATCCTTTTGAGAGGGCGCCCGATCCCGGCGTGCGGGTGGCATCGCTGCGTGGGGTGGATGCAGCCCACCTGGTCCTCGCCGACATCAACCTGTCAGGATGCCTGTTCGCTGGCACGGTCCACCTGGATCAATTGAGGCTGGAGGGCGCCTGTACGTTCGACACAGCCCCACCCGCCGTGCACTGGCGACGATGGTGGCCTATGTGGTTCGCCGAACGCCGCGTCCTGGCCGAGGAACACCACTGGCGTGCCAACCAGCCGAGGGCAGTGCAGGGCTGGAATATCGCGGTCCTCGGCGCCGGGCGCACCGGGCCATTGCAGCTCGCGCCGGTGTACCGGGCGCTGCGCAAGGCCTTCGAGGACGGCAAACACGAGCCCGGGGCCGCAGACTTCTACTACGGGGAGATGGAGATGCGCCGCCACGCCGACGACATCCCCCACAGTGAACGGCGGCTGCTGACCGCGTACTGGGCGCTGTCCGGCTACGGCCTGCGCGCCTCCCGGGCCCTGGCCTGGCTCGGCGCCGCCATGCTCCTCACCATCGTCTTGCTGATGGCCGTCGGCCTCGCCAAGGACACCCCGAACCAGACAGCGACCGGCACCGTCCCGGCCAGCGGAGGCAAGGTCACCTTCGAGATCAACAAGGACGACCCGCAAGACCCTACCGGCAACCGATTCACCGGCAAGCGCTTCGAGAAGGCTCTGTACGTCACGCTCAACTCGGTGGTGTTCCGCTCCTCTGGCCAGGACCTGACTACTTCTGGCACTTACATAGAGATGACCTCACGCCTGACCGAGCCCGTCCTTCTGACGCTCGCCGTCCTGGCTGTCCGTAACCGGGTCAAACGCTGAACCACCACCATCGGTGGCAGTTCGCCACGGAGTGATCCCTATCCGACGTCCCCAGTCCCCGAGCTCCGGAAGATGTTTCAACCCGAAACACCTTCCAAGACATGCCAAGCCGGACTTGCCTAACCTGCCTGCACTCGCGATCAGCAGCCTCCGCTGAGTAAACAGGCTATAAGCCCTAGGTGACGTCCGTGCCGTCGTCGGCTACGTCACGTGCTGCACACGTGGATTGGCCTTGGCCCGGACTGATGGGGATCGCGCCGTGGCCTCGACTAGGGAGGCGGCGATTGCCAAGCCGTGGG
Organism: Streptomyces sp. GESEQ-4; assembly: GCF_017948455.1. GTDB lineage: Bacteria > Actinomycetota > Actinomycetes > Streptomycetales > Streptomycetaceae > Streptomyces. The sequence goes on along the minus strand of NZ_JAFFSU010000004.1, from coordinate 386,538 downwards.
CAGGATGAGCCCATTTGGCAGGGGGAATCCTGGTCCCGGAAGCAGGCTAGCTGGAGCAGTCCCTCCGGCATCGCTGAAGTCGACTGCACCGCCGGAGAACGTCGCTTCGTCGAAGTGAACCGTGCTGCCGGAAAACGTCGAATTGTTGAAGTGCACCGTGCCGTTGGAGAATGTCGATCCATCAAAGTCGACTGTACCTCCGGAGAATGTCGCTCCGTAGAAGCGGACCGTGCTGCCGGAGAACGTTGAACTGTTGAAGCGGACCGTGCTGCCAGAGAACATCGCCCCATCGAAGTCGACCGTGCCGCCGAACAAAGTCAACCCGACGAAGAGGACCGCGCCGCCGGAGCACCTCGACCCGTGGAAGTCGACTGTGCCGCCGGAGAGTGTCGACCTGCTGAAGCTGACTGAGCTGCCGGAGAACATCACGAAGCTGAAGTCGACTGTGCCGCCGGAGAACACCACCCCATGGAAGTCCACTGCGCCGCCGGAGAACACCGCGCCGGTGAAGTCGACCGTACCGCCGGAGAACACCGCCCCGGTGAACTCGACCGTACCGCCGGAGAAGACCGCCTCGCTGAAGTCGCCACCGTCGAAGATGACGCCAGTGAAGTCAAAGTCGTGACCTTGCCACGAGTGGTGATGGTGGAGGGGTAGACGGAGGCGGTCGCGAAGGAGCCTGACGACGGTGTGCCGGACTTCCCGCAGAGCCAGGTAAGTGTGGCGGGCTTTCGGGTCGTTCGCCGGCAGGTCGGCTTCGGCGGTGTAGGGCAGTCGGAGGTACGCGCACAGGACGTCGATGCAGGTCTGTCGCAGTTCACGGTTGGGGGCGTCGTCGGCGAGTCCAGCCAGTGCGTGGACGCCGCCGAGGCGGACTGCCGCGGGTTCTTCGCCGAGTAGGGAAACGGCAGTGGTGAAGCGTTCGGTATGTAGTCGGGTGGCGTCACGGAACGCGCCGTCCTCATCGACGCGCTGGCGACGGTAGGCCACAACCAGGGCTACCAGGGCACCCGCGCCAGCCACCACGCCGAAGGCAAGCTTGACGAGATCGAACAGCGTCTTGGAGTCAATGCGCGGCTCAGGCTTCAACCCGGTTACGCCGAGCAGGTCCCAACCTGCGTAGAACACAACCGCGGCCACCAGGACCGCAGCGATGAAGGCAAGGACCAAGACGATGCCGACGGGCCACAGACGCAGACCGCGCTGTTCGGCCTGGCGCCGGGGCAGACGTGAGCTCATTACCGACAAGACTGCCCAAGGTGCACGACTGGTTGCAGCCGACAGAAACCGACAGTTAGTCCGGACGAAACCCCGACAAGAAGGCTGGACCACACTCCGAAGCCCCAGGTCACGTCGCCACCGAACGACAATTGAAATCGGAACCTACAGAAGCACGGGCGGCGTCCTGCTCGTCGCCGAGTTCGCCCGTCCCGGCCGCGCTACGACGTCCGGGGCTGGGCGAGCGTCTTCCCGTTGCGGGACGTCAGGTCCACAGCACCGCGATGAAGACGTTCGCCGTGGTCAGCAGGCCGACCAGGCCGAACAGCGGCTTCTCGACCTTCTCGTCGTCGCGCTTCACATAGACGAGCCCGAGGATCACGACCAGCAGCGCCAGCTTCACACCGATCTTGATGTTGTTGACGGACTGGTCGTCGGCCTGGTTGAGGCCGACCAGGATCATGCCGGTGACCAGCATGGTCAGCGCGCCGTGCAGCATCGCGGGGACGAAGCGGGCGGTGCCCTGCCCCATCGCCTTCATCTGGGTGAAGAAGCCGCCGAGCAGGGCGGCGATGCCGATGATGTGCAGGCCGACGAAGAGATGGATGAGTACGTCCATGACGCCGGAGCCTAATCAGAGGCGGTTGGGCACATGACACCGGCCTGCCTCAGCGATGCACCGGACCGGCTTGGCGCGGAGGTTGCATATATGCGGTCCATAGCAGCCCGTCACCCCCAGGGGTCCCGGAATCCTCACTTCGGTCACCACACTGCGTGAAGTCGACGGCCCCGGAACGGGATCACGATCACTTACGGTCACCGTGCGGTCCGCTCGCGTCAGTTCCGCGCAACGCGTTACCCGTCCGACACACCCGGGTTTAGCGTCCTCCCCCAGGTGACCGGCTCCCCACCGCCGCCCGGGCCAGGGGCGGCAGTCGATCACCCCGCCGAAAAGGTCCGGCGGCGGTCCGCTCCCCCTGTGCGGGCTGCCGCCGGACGCAGAGCCGCCGGCGGCCCCCACGGCACCGGCGGTCGGACGAAAGGACGTGCAGGTCCACGTGGCAGCGCACCGCAAGCCCCGACAGCGTTCGACCGGCGGCACCTCGGCCCGTACGGCCGCCACGATCGCCCTCGCGGGCGCCGCGACCGCGACCGGTCTGGACGGGACCGGGCATGCGGAGCCGGAGCTGACGCCCGCTCAGGTCAAGGCGAAGGTGGACAGGCTGTACCAGGAGGCGGAGGTCGCCACCGAGAGATACAACGGCGCGAAGGAGAAGTCGGAGGCGGCCGAGCGGCGCCTGCGGGACCTGCGGGACGAGGCGGCGCGCAAGACGGACGGCCTCAACTCCGAGCGGGCCGCGCTGGGTTCGATGGCGGCGGCCCAGTACCGCGACGGCGGCCTCGACCCCGCGCTCCAGCTCGCGCTCTCCGCCGACCCGGACGGATACCTCCAGGGCGCCGAGTTCGCCGAACGTGCGGGCAGCCGTCAGGCCGCGTCCGTCGACCGCGTACGCAAGCAGCTGCGCGAGATCGAGCGACTGCGCGGCGCCGCGCACATCGAGCTCACCTCACTGAAGTCCCGGCAGGCCGAGCTGAAGCGGCACAAGAAGACGATCACCGGCAAGCTGGACGCGGCCCGGCGGCTGCTGTCCCGGCTGACGGCCGAGGAGCGGGCCCGGCTCGAGGACGCCGGACGGGCCTCACGTACGGACGCACGGGACGGCCTGACGGGACCCGTGACGGCGCCCAACGCCCGTGCGGCCTCCGCCGTTTCGTACGCCTACCAGAAGCTCGGCAGCCCCTATGTGTGGGGCGCGACCGGCCCCGACGCCTTCGACTGCTCGGGCCTCATGCAGGCCGCGTACCGCTCCGCGGGCATCTCCCTGCCCCGTACGACCTACGCCCAGATCGACGCCGGCCGCCGGGTCTCCCGCGCCGAACTCCTCCCGGGCGACCTGGTGTTCTTCTACTCCGGCATCAGTCATGTCGGCCTCTACGTCGGCAACGGCCGGATGATCCACGCCCCCAACCCCTCGGCGCCGGTACGGCTGGCGCCCATCGACGAGATGCCGTTCGCGGGGGCGACGCGGGTGGCGTGAAGGTGTCCGACGGCACACCACAGGGCGTGGCATGCCCACGTCGGCACGGTAGCGTCTGCGAAACGCTTCGTACGACGTCCCGTGCCCCGAGAAGGTGTCGATGCCGCGCTCCGCACTGCCGCCGCCTCCCCCACCGCCGCACAGCAGGATGTGGCCGGACCGGGCGGCCCTGCTGGCGGACCGGGGGCGGGCGCTGGAGGAGCTGCACCGGTGCAGCATCGGGGTCCACCGGGTACTGCTGCTGTGGCTGCTGGCGCTCTCCGCGATCATCGGCTGGGCGCTCCTTGTGATCCCGCTGCAGCAGCTGGAGGAGCGGGATCCGCTCGGCTTCCTCCTCGGCCCCGTCTTCGCGCTGCTGGGCCTAGCGGCCCTGTCCCCGTCCGTCATCACCCTGGCCCACGCCATCCGCCGCGACCATCGCATACGGCAACTCCTCGACGCCTGGCTGCAGTTGGACAGCGACCCGGAGACCGACGCCGGTCTCCGCTCCCCCGGCCTCAGCCTCTTCTGGCTGCTCTCCTCCGTCGCGCTCTGCGTGATCGGCCTGTGGGCGTCCCTCGCCTCGGCGGCCGGTGCGGAACCGGACCGCACGCGCTACAGCGATGTCGCCCTCGACATGGGCATCGGCACGATCCTGTGGCTGACGGGTCTGATAGGCGTGATCAAGGCCGTACGGCACTACCGCTGGGCCGTGCGGGCACTGGGCCCGGCGCCGCGGCCGGGCCACCACTGAACCGCGACTCTCTCCTACCGCCCCCGTCCGTGATCAGACCAGCCGCCGTGCCGTCGCCCACCGGGTCAGCTCATGCCGGTTGGACAGCTGGAGCTTCCTCAGCACCGCGGAGACATGGGACTCGACCGTCTTCACGGAGATGAACAGCTGCTTGGCGATCTCCTTGTAGGCATAGCCACGGGCGATCAGACGCAGCACCTCGCGCTCGCGCTGGGTGAGGCGGTCGAGGTCCTCGTCCACGGGAGGGGCGTCCGTCGAGGCGAAGGCGTCCAGGACGAACCCGGCGAGCCTCGGCGAGAACACCGCGTCGCCTTCCTGCACACGGAAGATGGAGGCGACCAGGTCCGTGCCCGTGATCGTCTTGGTCACGTAGCCTCGCGCGCCGCCCCGGATCACGCCGATCACGTCCTCCGCCGCGTCCGAGACGGACAGGGCGAGGAAGCGGACGGGCTGCTCGGTGTCCGCCATCAACGGGGCGCACCGGCGCAGCACTTCGACCCCGCCGCCTCCCGGGAGGTGCACGTCGAGGAGGACGACCTCGGGCCGGGTCGCGGTGATGACCGTGACCGCCTGGTCGACGTCCGCGGCCTCGCCGACGACTTCGACGCCGGTCTGCTCGGTCTGTCCGATCTCGGCCTGTACGCCGGTACGGAACATGCGGTGGTCGTCGACGAGGACCACGCGGACCCGGCGCTCGCCGCCGCCCGCCTGGGCGGACTCGGCCGACTCCGCCGCTCCCGCCGTACCGCTTGCCTCGGTCGGGTCGCTCATGTCGTCTTCTCCGCCCTCTCCATCTCCAGCTCGACCTCAGTGCCGCCGTCCGGCACGGCACGCAGCCGGGCCGAACCGCCGTTGCGCTCCATGCGGCCGATGATCGATTCTCTGACACCCATACGGTCGGCGGGTATCGAGTCGAGATCGAATCCCGGTCCGCGGTCCCGGACGGACACGAAGACCGTCTTCCCCTCCACTTCGGCGAAGACCTGGACGGCGCCGCCCTCGCCACCGTACTTGGCGGCGTTCACCATCGCCTCGCGTGCGGCTTGCATTTGTGCGGCGATTCTCTCGTCGAGCGGGCAGTCGCCGACCACGACGACCTCTATGGGGACGCCGTGCTTGTCCTCGACCTCGGCCGCGTTGCGCCGCACGGCGTCGGCGAGGGTGGTGGGTTCGTCGGCCTCGTCCTTGCCGGTGCCCTCGGGTTTGTAGAGCCAGGTGCGCAGGTCGCGCTCCTGGGCCCGGGCGAGGCGGCGCACCTCGCTCGCGTTCTCCGCGTTGCGCTGGATCAGGGTCAGGGTGTGCAGCACCGAGTCGTGGACGTGCGCGGCGACTTCGGCGCGCTCCTGGGCGCGGATGCGCATCAGCCGCTCCTCGGACAGGTCCTGGGTCATGCGCACGAGGTAGGGACCGGCGAGGAGCGTTATCCCGACGAGGACCGCGAGGGCGGCCTGCAGGACCGAGCCGAGGTGGGCGGCGGAGCCCTGCAGCACGAAGATGCCGGAGACGCCGGCGGTGACCAGCAGCACGCCGCCCACGGCCCGCAGCAGGTTGAGCGTGCGCTTGCGGCGGCCGGCCGCGACCCAGCGGGCCCGGCGGGCGTTGTCCGCCTGGCGCCAGACCAGGGCGACGCCCGCGCCGACGAGCACGGCCGGCACAAGATACGCCTGGGCGCCGCTGCCCAGATTCACACTGCCGACGAAGACCATGGCCACGACGACCATGAGGAGCAGAGCGACGATCTGGCCCTTGTCCGGCTTGCGGGCGACGAGTCTGCGGCGGCCGTCGGGCGAGGTTTCCGTGCCGACGAGGGAGGGGGGCCGCTGGGCTTCGACGCCGCCGACGCCGAGTGGCACGAAGAACCAGAACGCGGCGTAGAGCAGAGCGCCGAGGCCGTCCGCCATGAACAGGCCGACGAAGACCAGCCGCACCCAGATCACAGGCAGCCCGAGATGCCCGGCGAGCCCCCGCGCCACGCCACCCAGCCAGCGTCCGTCACTGCTGCGGTAGAGCTTGCGCGGCGGCCGCGGTTCCACGAGTGGCGCTGTTGCGGCTTCCGGCATGCCATCGATGTTCACACGCTCGGACGGCCGAGGCATCAGGGTCGACCCCCGAGACTCCCCTGATCTTCGAAACCCGTCTCCGTCGAACGCTTCCCCGCCCTCGGCTCAGGGCCGATATCAGGGTCCGGCCAGGGTCGTTCCGACTCCCGCCGAGGCACTGCGCCCGTCACCATGGACTCATGACAGATCACCAGCACGCCGCGACGGGTCCGGGACCCGGCTCCGGCCCACGCCCCACCCCGGGCACCGGGCAGGACGCCACGGACGCGCCCGGCACCGAGGGAAAGGAGCCTCGCGCGTACGAGAAGGAGGGCACGCAGCCACCCGGCCCGCCGACCAGCGCACCCCGCCCACCCACCGACGCACCCGCCCAGTCGGCCGACGTCCCCGGTCCGCCTCACCGCTTTCGGCGGGATCGGTCGCACAAGATGCTGGCCGGGGTGTGTGCCGGGCTCGGGCGGCAGTGTGACATGGATCCGGTGATCTTCCGGATCACCCTGGCGGTGCTGTCGGCGACCGGTGGCCTCGGTCTGATCTTCTACGGCTTCGCCTGGCTCTTCGTCCCGTACGAGGACGAGGAGCAGAACGAGGTGCGGAAGCTGCTGACCGGCCGGGTCGACGGCCAGGCCCTGACGGCCGTGCTGTTCGCGCTGGTGGGCTGCGGGGTGTTCCTGACCCTGCTGAAGAACGGCGGGGTACTGACCTTCGCCGTGGTCCTCTCCCTGCTCCTCGCGGGCGCCGCCTACTGGTCCCGGCACCGCGGCACCCCCGACCCCGACCCCCTGGCAGCCCAGGCCGTCGCGGACGCCCCGCCGGAGGCACAGGCCCCGCCCGTCCCCACCGCCTACCCGTCCTGGTGGCGCGACCCCATCGTCAAGGACGGCACGCACGAGGGCGGGACGGGCTATCTCTGGGGCCCGGGCGACTCCCACGCCCGCGACATCGCGGCAGCCGTCAACATCGGCCTCGGCCCATGGGGCAACAGCCCCGACGACATACGCCGCCGCACCCCCGTCCAGGCACCGCGTCCGCGCGGCCCCCGCTGGATCGGCGGCTGGGTCTCCCTGCTCGCCCTCCTCGCCGGCGTCCTGGGCACCCGCCTCACCTGGGACGAACACCCCCTCGGCACGAGCCTCCAGACCGGGCTCGCCTGCGCGCTCATCGTCCTCGGCCTGGGCATAGCCGTCAGCGCGTTCCTGGGCCGCACGGGAGCCGGTTCGTTCTTCCTCGCGGTCATCACGGCGAGTCTGCTCGCCGCGGCGGCCGCGATACCGAAGGACATCAGCACGCAGTGGATTCAGGAGACATGGCGCCCCACCGCGGTGGCGGACGTGCGGCAGCACTACGAGCTGGGCACAGGCGTCGGCACGCTCGACCTGACCGCAGTGCCCCTCGCCAAGGGCCGAACGGTCGACACAGGCGCCGACGTCGGCGTGGGCCGGCTGAAGGTGATCGTGCCGGAGGACGTGACCGTGAAGGTGACCATCGACGTGGGCGTGGGCGACATCCAACTGCCGGGCGACGAGCAACAGGACGTGGACGTGGAACCGGGCCGACACCAGGAACTGACCCTCACACCGCCCCCGGGCACCAAGAGCACCGGCACACTCGACCTCGATCTCCGGGTCGGCGTCGGACAGGCGGAGGTGAGCCGTGCTACGTCATGAGGTCCAGCCCGGCCGACTGGTCGCCGGCGCCTTCCTGACCCTCGTGGGCATCATCTACGCCGGCGACGCGGGCGGCGCCTGGGAGACACCGTGGTTCGCGGTGATACCGCTCGTCGTGGTCGGCTTCTGCCTGGCCGCCACGGTGGGTGGGCTGACCCGGGGGATACGCCGCCGCGGACGCCGAACCGGCGCACCACCTGGCCCGACCGAGGCCCAGCCACAGGCACCGGGCCACAACCCCACGCAGGCGGGCTGAGGGTTACCGAAATGCCCCCGTCCGCTGTCGTCGTCGCCCCCGTAGCGCGGCGTCCAGCGACAGCATGGGCGCGCCCGCGAGGACGAGAGGCAGCCAGGCCATCAGGTAGGCGAGGTCATTGCCGTAGTAGTAGGGCTCGGTGGCCCAGCTCACGGTCAGCCACAGGCTGAGGGAGATGAGCGCACCGCCCAGTGCGGCGATGCGGGTGAGCAGGCCGATCAGTGTCCCGATGCCGACGGCCAGCTCGCCGAAGGCGATGGCGTAGCCGAAGCCGACGGGGTTCTTCAGCGCCTGGTCGACCAGGGCCGGGATCGCCGACGAGTCACGCACCGTACGCATCAGATCGCCGACGGACCCGGAACCGGAGTCCTTCATGAAGGCGCTGTCGGTGAGTTTGTCCAGGCCCGCGTAGATGAAGGTGACGCCGAGGAAGACGCGGAGCGGTAGCAGGGCGTAACGGGTGGCGGTGTCCCGCCAGTCGCGTCCGCCGTCGAGATAGGGGGAGTGCGTGTCCGTACGAATGCCGTGAGTCATCGCTCGTAGCCGCCTCTCGCCCGCTGTGACGTGACCCCTCAAATGACGATACGCACGAACAGGCTGCCCCGCTCAACCTCGTCCAGACCTGTTTTTCCGACTTGGTCCGGCTTCCGCGTCACTCCGTCACATCGATCGCGTACCGGTTCGTCTCGGCCCCCGCGGCCGTCACCACCTGAACGTCCAGCCGCCCGGGCTCCACATCCACCGGCACCGGCACCGTGAGCACCGCGTCCGTGGGGTTGCTGAACCCGCCGGTCACCGGCACCAGCGGCACATGCACATGGACCGCGCCGATCCGGACGACCATCCGCGCCAACCGGTCCGCGCCCTGCGCCCCCGGCGGCACGAATCCGGCCCCCCGGATCTCGATGTCGTCGCCGGTGCGGATGGGCGCGTCCAGAGCACCGGTCTCCCGGGACCGCACGACCGAAAGGATCACCGGCCGACCCCCTTCCGCATACTTCCCGGCCACATATGTCGCCGCCGACACCAGCACCACGACCGCCAGCCCCCACGGCAGATCAGGCAGCTGATCCGGCCGCCGCGCCAGCCGCACCGCCGCGAACAGCAACGCGACCGCGCTGATCACGACGTACTGAAGGTCGGCGAACGACCCGCGCCCCGAGTCGTCCGTCAGCAGATCGGCAGCCCGTGGCCGGTCCGCCCGTACCTTCTGCAGCCGCTGTCCCAGCACCCGCATCCCGACGACCCGCCGCACCAGCACCGCGATGCCGCAGACCACGGCGAGCACGGTCACGACCCCGGCACCCCGGGCGAGTTCGAGCCCGGCGATCAGCGCGTCCCGCTCCTCGTGCCCGGAGGCCACCGCGAGACGCCCGGCCAGCACCAGCACGGCGTACGCCACGAACAGAGCCCACGCCCCGGCCACCGCACGCGACGTGGACAGCCGGTTGTCCTCACCGATGACCGGCGCGAGCGCACCGCCGCGCGCCCGGTGGAACCACGAGGCCGCCGTCAGCGCACCGGCCACGACCAGCGCGGCGAGCAGCCCCGCGGTCCGCGCACTCGTCCAGCCCGCGCCGATCGCGGTGAGCGCCTGGCCGAGCAACAGCAGCAGGGCCAGCGCCCCCACCGCACAGGACGTACGCCACCACAGGTGGACGAGCCGGGCGTCGCCCTCGGCACGGCCGCGTTCGGCGACGAGTTCGGCGGACTGGGCCAACTCCTCGGACACCCACTGGCGGGAGGCCGATGCGGAATGGGCCACGGCGGCGGGCAGCCCCTGCCCCGCCGCGAACTCGTCCCGCTTCAGCAGGAATTCGGCGACGGCCCGCCGATGCCCCGCACGGGCCCCGTGCGGACAGTCACCACAGGTGCAGCCACCCCGGTGCCCACCCGTCGGCCCGCCCGAGTCAGCACCCCCACCCTGTCTCGCCTCCTGCACCGCCATGCATCCTCCTCAGACGCCATCAGATCCCGAACGAACCCACGAATCCGGCGAAAAGGCCCCCGACCCACGAATCCCCCACGACGACAGCGAATTGTGCCCTACCACACCCACCCCCCATCCGGCAGGTCAGGTCAACGCGAGGGAAAGGGAGGCCCGCCGTGTTGACCCTGCTGCGAGAATTTCCCTATGGCCGAGATCATCCAGCGCGACGGGACCTGGGCCTTCGACGGCAGCACGGTCAGGATCACGCCGGGCCTGCACCGCTCCGTGCCACTGTTCCGGCAGACGTACGGAGAGGTCGCCGTGCCGCTGGAGGCCGTCTCCGGCATCGTCTTCGAGCCCGAACGCAAGCGCGGCCGGCTCCGGATGCGCCTGAGAGAAGGCGCCGATCCTCTACTCCAGGCGACGGGCGGCCGGCTGCCCGACGCGGCCGACCCGTACCGGCTGGTCGTGGACATCGACCGCTCCGGAGTCGCCGAGTACGTGGCCGAGGAGATCCGCCGCGCGCTGCTCCTGGACCAGATCCCGAGCGACCCGGCCAAGACCTATCTGCTGCCGGGCCCGCCGGTCCCGGTCTCGGTCCGCTCCTCCGACGGCACGGTCTCCTTCGACGGTACGCAGGTGCGGATCGACTGGTCCGACACCTCCGACCGCGTCAAACGCGCGACGGGCCCCCGGATCATCAACATCGGCGACCTCGAACAGGTCGAGTGGCTGCCCAACTCCGGCTACGAGGACGGCTTCCTGCGCTTCGTGACCCGCGAGACGGTGTTCTCCAAACTGCCGCCGGAGAAGGACCCGTTCGCCCTGGACCTGTGGGGCAGCGCCCGCCGCGACCTGCTCACGGCCCTGGTCGCCACCGCGGTCACCGCGCGACTGCCGCACCCCTCGACCCGCACCGGCAGCGACTACGCGGACCGCCGCCAACTGACGGCCGCCGTACCGCCGCAGGCCGACCACCACGACGTACTCCTGCGCCGGCTGCGGGAACTGGGCGAACTGCACCGCGACGGCGTCCTCACGGACGAGGAGTTCGCGATGACCAAGGCGGCGGTGCTACGAGGCTTTTGAGCCGCCGCCACCCCCAACAAGCCCCGCGCCCCCCGGCCCTACGCCCTACGCCCCGCCCTACGACAACAAGTCCGGCTCACTGCGACTGACGTCCTGCCACAACGGCTGATAGTTGATCCACGCCACCAGATCCCCGCCCAGCTGCTCCCGCGTGGCCACCGCGGCCTTGTGGTCGATGAGGAACGGCCGCCCGGCCGCCTTCGCCGTCAGCTGTACCTTGCAGGACCGCTCCAGCGACAGGAACCACCAGGCCGCCGCGTCGACCGAGTCCCCCACCGTCAGCAGCCCGTGGTTGCGCAGGATCAACGCCTTGCGCGAGGCGAGCGCGCCGGCGATGCGGCGGCCCTCCTCGGCGTCCACGGCGACCCCGGTGTAGGCGTCGTAGAGGGCGTGGTCCTCGTAGAAGGCGCAGCTCTCCTGGGTGATCGGGTCCAGCAGATCACCGAGGGCCGACAGCGCCCGCCCGTACACCGAGTGGCAGTGGGCGACCGCGACGACGTCGGGCCGGGCCGCGTGCACCTGCGCGTGCACGGTGAACGCGGCCTGGTTGACGTGATAGCGGCCCTCGATCACCTGCCCGTCGGAGTTGACGAGCACCAGGTCGCTCACGGTGACGTGCTTGAACGGCATCCCGAACGGATTGACCCAGAAGCAGTTGCTGTACTCCGGGTCGCGCGCGGTGATGTGCCCCGAGACACCGTCCTCGAAGCCGAGCCGCCCGAAGATCCGCAGCGCGCCCGCGAGCCGCTCCTTGCGATGCCGGCGCTCGTCGTCGACCGACTCGTGCATCGGCGGCATGGCGAACTGCAGCCGATCGGTGGGCAGCGGCGTGGGCGGTGTGGGCCCGTGCATAGGTTCCTCCTGCACTGGGTTCCTTTACGGGGCGGAAGTTACCGTCGGTCAGCGCAGGAGAACAGGGGTGATGTGTAAAGAAGCAGCGTTCAATCGAAACCGGACAGAAGGTGTCGGGTATCGGCGGCACACTCGCCTTATGACAAAGAACTGGGCGGCCTTCGTCACCGCGGAACCCGACCTCGCCAAACGCGTCGAGGAACGCTTCGGCGCCTTCACCCACCACATCCTCGCCACCCTTCGCAAGGACGGCTCTCCCCGCACCACCGGCCTGGAGGTCCGCTTCCTGAACGGCGAGCTCTGGCTCGGCATGATGCCGGACTCCCGCAAGGCCCTCGACCTGCGCCGCGACCCGCGTTTCGCGCTCCAGACGAACCCCGGGGAGGGGCAGTCCATGGGCGGCGGCGATGTGCGCGTCAGCGGGCGGGCGATCGAGGTCACCGACCCCGAGACCAAGGCCGGATACGGCGCAGAGGTGGAACCGCCGGAGCCGTTCCACCTCTTCCGCACCGAGCTGACGGAGGTCGTACGGACCTACGTCGAGGACGACAAGTACCTGGTCGTCGAGGTCTGGAAGCCGGGAGAGCCCGTGCGCAAGATCAAGCGCACGTAGGGCTCACTCCCACTCGATCGTCCCCGGCGGCTTGCTCGTCACATCGAGCACGACCCGGTTGACGTCCGCGACCTCGTTCGTGATCCGCGTCGAGATCTTCGCGAGCACGTCGTACGGCAGTCGCGACCAGTCGGCCGTCATCGCGTCCTCGCTGGAGACCGGGCGCAGGACGATCGGATGGCCGTACGTCCGGCCGTCGCCCTGGACGCCGACGCTGCGGACGTCCGCGAGCAAGACGACCGGGCACTGCCAGATGTCACGGTCGAGGCCGGCCGCGGTCAGCTCCTCACGGGCGATGGCGTCGGCCTCGCGCAGCAGGTCGAGCCGCTCCTTCGTCACGTCGCCGACGATACGGATGCCCAGACCCGGACCCGGGAACGGCTGCCGCTGGACGATCTCGTCCGGCAGGCCCAGCTCCTGGCCGACCATCCGGACCTCGTCCTTGAACAGCTTGCGCAGCGGCTCGATCAGCTGGAACTCGAGGTCTTCCGGCAGCCCGCCCACATTGTGGTGGGACTTGATGTTGGCGGTTCCGGTGCCACCACCGGACTCGACCACGTCCGGGTACAGGGTGCCCTGCACGAGGAACTCCACCGCCGGACCCTCGTCCGCGATGATCTCGGCCTGCGCCTGCTCGAAGACCCGGATGAACTCGCGCCCGATGATCTTCCGCTTCTCCTCCGGGTCGCTCACCCCGGCAAGCGCCTTCAGGAACCGCTCCTGAGCGTCCACGACCTTCAGCTGTACGCCGGTCGCGGCCACGAAGTCCTTCTCGACCTGCTCGGTCTCGCCCTTGCGCATCAGACCGTGGTCGACGTACACGCAGGTCAGCTGGGAGCCGATGGCCTTCTGTACGAGGGCGGCGGCGACGGCGGAGTCCACGCCGCCGGACAGCCCGCAGATGGCGCGCTTGTCGCCGACCTGCTCACGGATCGCGGCGACCTGCTCCTCGATCACATTGCCGGTGGTCCAACTCGGGGTCAGCCCGGCACCCCGGTACAGGAAGTGCTCCAGCACCTGCTGGCCGTGCGTGGAGTGCATGACCTCCGGGTGGTACTGGACGCCGTACAGCTTCTTCTCGTCGTTCTCGAAGGCGGCGACCGGGACGACGTCCGTGGAGGCCGTCACGCTGAAGCCCTCGGGGGCGGCGGAGCAGGCGTCGCCGTGCGACATCCACACGGACTGCTCGGCGGGCGTGCCCTCGAAGAGGGTGGAGCCGGACTTGCTGACATGCAGGTCCGTACGGCCGTACTCGCGCGCCCCCGTGTTGTCGACCGTGCCGCCGAGCGACGTCGCCATGAGCTGGAAGCCGTAGCACATGCCGAAGACGGGGACGCCGGACTCGAAGATCTCGCGGTCGAGGCGCGGGGCGCCCTCCGCGTACACCGACGAAGGGCCGCCGGACAGGATGATCGCCGCCGGGTTCTTGGCGAGCATCTCCGCCACCGGCATGGTGCTCGGCACGATCTCGCTGTAGACCCGGGCCTCGCGGACGCGACGGGCGATGAGCTGGGCATACTGCGCGCCGAAGTCGACGACCAGGACGGTGTCGGGGGCGGCGGCAGCAGGGGTCGCTGATGACACGGGTTGCCTTCCGGCGGCTTGACAAGGGCTGTGCCACCGATTCTAACGGCGCCCGGGTGCCCGACTGCCGTCTCAGGATGCGAACCGGGTTTGCCGTCACAGACGGCCACGTCATACTGACCCCATGCTCACGCACACGACCTTCCTCTTTACCTATGGCACCCGGCCCGCCGGCTGCCATGGTCGTGCTGCTTGAGAGACTGACAAGCGACTCACCAGGCGCCCCGGGCCGACAAGGCCCGGGGCGCCTGACGTTTTCCGGGTCGTGTCGATCCGGGGCACCCTGCCCAGCCCTATGGAGGAGCCCCGAGATGACCACCACCGCAGCGGAGAAGACCGGCGCGCACACCCGCGAGGCCGCCGAGACGATCACCGGCGCCCGTGAGCGCATCGACGCACTCGACGACCGGATCATCGGCCTGATCCAGGAACGGATGGCGGTCTCCGCCGTCGTTCAGGAGGCCCGGATCGCCTCCGGCGGCCGGCGCGTGAACCTCTCCCGCGAGATGGAGATCCTCGCCCACTACAGGGAGGCCCTGGGCAAGCCGGGCACCTCGCTGGCGATGACCCTGCTGGAGCTGTGCCGCGGCAGGATCTGAAACCGCGTTCCCGGCACAGACGTGCGCATTCCTCTCACCCGTACGGCGCGTGACCGGCGCGCAAAAGGGTTCGTTGGTCCCGATGTCCGTGCCAGCCAGGGGCGGGCCCGAAGAACCACGCGTGGCTCGCTGGTGACCGGACGGCAGGGGACAGCAGCCCGGTCGCCCCAGAGAACGGCCGGCTCCGGGGACGCCCGGGGCCGGCCGGCGGGAAAAACAGACCCCCAGGATCCCCCCGGACAGGGCCAAGGAAACGTACAAGGATGGGTCAAAAGGTTGCGGAGGTCCCGCCCGTCCAGCACGATGCGTAACAAGCCTCTGCCAAAGGTCGAGACCAGGCAAGCGGCGCAACCCCCCGGCGCCGCTCCCCAGGCACCGGCGCTGCCCTGACGTCGGTGCTGACCAAAGAAGGGCCCCGCGGCTCACGCCCGCGGGGCCCTTCTGCATGACCCGGACGCGAGCCGGACGGCCACCCAGTGACCCAGGCCACATAAGAATTCTGTGAAGCGGAGTGCAACCTTTCACAGGGTTCGCGGATCAAACCAGGCGTATCAAGGGCCACACACGTGTCCCACAGCGCAACTGGACTATTCGAGGTCTGCATGAAGGTTCGCCGTGCCATGGCGGTCGCGGCCGCGACGGCTGCGATATCGCCGTTCGCGCTGCTGTCCGCGCCCGCCGCGTTCGCGGAGGGGTCGTCGGCTTCCCCGACTCCCACCGAGTCCGTCACCGAGACGCCCTCCGGGACGGCGAGCGACACGGCCACGGCGACACCGAGCACCACCACGCTGCCGACGGGCACCACGTCGGCCGGCGCCGCCCCGACGAGTTCCGCGCCGACCGGAAGTGCCACGCCCTCCGCCTCCGCGAGCGAGTCGGGCCGGCCCGAGCCCTCGGAGCCGGCCGAGCCGAGCGAGGCGCCGGACGTCCCGTTCTGCGAGGAAGTCGACGAGGAGTTCTCCGACGCCAAGGTGTCCGCGGACGTCAAGGGCCTGCCCGGCAAGATCGTCGCGGGTGACGGCTTCCACGGCTTCAAGCTGATCGTCACCAACGAGTCCGACACGGACGTCGAGGACCTCGGCTTCTACGCCGAGGTCGAGAACTTCGAGCTCGACGAGTCGAAGTATCTGAGCCCCCACGTCGACCTGGAGTTCAAGAACCCCGAGTCCGGCTCCTGGGAGCGGATCGGGGACTCCGAGTGGGCCGGTGACCTTTTCTTCGGCGTCGAGACGCTGAAGTCGAAGGCCAGCCAGACGCTGGATCTGCGCGTCAGCATCGGCGCCAAGGCCCCCGCCGGTGACGCCTACTCCTTCGGCTCCGGTGCCTACCTCGACAACGTCGACGGCCAGGACTGCATCGCCCAGGGCTGGGACCAGGCCGACTTCGAGGTCCTGAAGGCCGGCTCCGCCAACCCGGACCCGGGCACCGCCACGCCGGGTGACAACGGCGGCAAGGGCCCGGGGAAGAAGCCGCAGGGCAACATCTCCGACCTGCCGACCGGCAACCTCGCCGACACCGGCGCAAGCTCCGCGCTGCCGGCCATCGGCCTGGTCAGCGGCGTGGCCATCGTCGCCGGTGCGGGCGCGGTCTTCGCGATGCGCCGACGGAAGGCAGGCGTAACCGGGTAACCGGAGCTTGCCGCAAGACAAAGAAGGACCTGCGCTCGGAGGGGGGTGCAGGTCCTTCTTGTTGTTACCGGTCACTCTTGTTGTTACCGGTCTTGTCGTTACCGGTCACTTCTTCGGCGGTACCGCCGGTATCCCCAGAAACGGCAGCTTCAGCGCGCCGAACGCGTCCGCCGGGACCGTCGGCGACTTGGGCTCGACCGGCTTCAGCCGCTCGTACGGCACGCCCTGCGCGGGACGCGGGTCCTCCTCGCCCTTGTTGGGCCAGAACGACATCGCCCGCTCGGCCTGGGCGGTGATGGTGAGGGACGGGTTCACACCCAGGTTGGCGGAGACCGCGGCGCCGTCGACGACGGAGATGCCGGGGTGGCCGTAGAGGCGGTGGTACGGGTCGATCACGCCGGTCTCGGGTGAGTCGCCGATCGGGCAGCCGCCGAGGAAGTGGGCGGTCAGCGGGGTGCCCATCAGCTCGCCGACGTTGGAGCCGGCGAAGCCGTTGATCGACTCCGCGATCGCCGACGCCGCCTGTGAAGCCGCCTTGATCTGCTTGGGGTTGGGGGCGCCATGGCCCTGGCGTGCGGTCAGCAGGCCTTTGCCGACGCCGTCCGGTTTCAGGTACGTCGTCAGGGAGTTGTCCAGCGACTGCATCACCAGGCCGATGATGGTCCGCTCCGACCAGCGGCGGTTGGAGAGGGAGCGCAGGACGAGGAGCGGGTGCCGGACGGAGTTCTTCAGCCAGGCCGCGACGCGGGACCCGCCGTCCACGTAGGGGACCTGGAGGATCGACAGGCCGCCCATCGAGTTGGAGCCCTTGCCGTAGCGGACCGGCTCGATGTGTGTGTTGGCGTCCGGGTGGATCGAGGACGTGATGGCGACCCCGCGGGTGAAGTCGGCCTTCCGCTCGCCGGTGACCTTGCGGTAGCGCCGGTTGTCGGTCTGCGCGCCGACCAGTGCCTCGGAGTTGGTGCGGGTCAGTTCGCCCAACCGGCCCGAGACGTAGGGGAGTTGACCGGTCGCTTTCATGCGGTGCAGCAGGGTCTGGGTGCCGTAGGTACCGGCGGCGAGGACGACGCGGCGGGCCTTGAAGGTGCGGCCCTCGCCCTTCCTCTTGTCGTCGGTCGGCAGCGTGGCCACCGCGTACCCGCCCTGCGAGTCGTCCGTGACCGACACGACCGTCGTCATCGGGTGCACGACCGCGCCCGCCTTCTCGGCGAGGTAGAGGTAGTTCTCGTTGAGGGTGTTCTTGGCGCCGTGGCGGCAACCGGTCATGCACTCGCCGCACTCGTTGCAGGCCCTGCGCACGGGGCCGGCGCCGCCGAAGTACGGGTCGCCGGCCTGCTCGCCGGGCGCGGCCTTCGTGGTCCCGTCGGCGTCCTTGCCGTCCCCGAAGAACACGCCGACCGGTGCGAGATGGAAGGTGTCGCCGACGCCCATCCGCTCGGCGGCCGCCTTCAGATGTACGTCGGACGGGGTCATGGTCGGGTTGAGCCGTACGCCGAGCATGCGCTGGGCCTGGTCGTAGTACGGCCGCAACTCCTCCTGCCAGTCGGTGATGTCACGCCACTGGGGGTCCTCGAAGAACGGCTTCGGCGGTACGTAGAGGGTGTTGGCGTAGTTGAGCGAGCCGCCGCCGACGCCGGCGCCCGCCAGCACCATGACGTTGCCGAGCAGGTGGATGCGCTGGAGGCCGAACATTCTGAGCCGGGGGGCCCAGAGGTAGTTCTTCAGGTCCCAGGAGTTCTTGGGGAGGGTTTCGGGGGTGAAGCGGCGGCCCGCTTCCAGGACACCGACGCTGTAGCCCTTTTCTGTCAGGCGGAGGGCGGTCACTGAGCCGCCGAAGCCGGAGCCGACGACTATGACGTCGTAGTCGTAGGTGTCCTGGGGCACGGGGTCTCCTCGTTGAGTTTCACGTGCGGGCCGTCTGTGGTTTCTCGCGCAGTTCCCCGCGCCCCTATCGGGGCACTTTTACCTGAACCGGAATGCCTTCATCAGGCGCAGGCTGCGGCTCATGAAAGCGGCGTATTTCTCGTCGTCCATTCCCAGTGACGGGGCCATCGGCAGCAGGCGCTGGTGGGCCACCGTCTGGGCCTCCGTGTACTTGAGGATGCCCTCGGAGCCGTGGCGGCGGCCGAGGCCGGAGTCCTTCATGCCGCCCATGGGGGACTGGACGCTGCCGTAGGCGGGGGCGTAGCCCTCGTTGACGTTGACGGTGCCGGTGCGGAGGCGGGCGGCGACCGCGCGGCCGCGGGTGCCGTTCTTCGTCCAGACGGAGGAGTTCAGGCCGTACGGCGTGGAGTTGACGAGTTCGACGGCCTCGTCCTCGGTCTTGAAGCGGTAGATGGAGACGACCGGGCCGAAGGTCTCCTCCGTGCAGACCGACATGGGTTCCGTGACGCCGTCGAGGATGGTGGGCTCGTAGAAGTACGGGCCGATGTCGGGGCGGGCCACGCCGCCCGCGACGACCTTCGCGCCCTTCTCCACGGCCTCGTCGACGTGCCGCGTCACGGTCTCCAGCTGGCGTTCGCCGACCAGCGATCCCATGTCGGCGCCGTAGGCGAGGGACGTGCCGAGCCGCATCGCCTTGGTGCGGGTGGCGAAGCGTTCCAGGAAGGCGTCGGCGATCGACTCATGGACGTACAACCGCTCGATGGAGATGCACAGTTGACCGGCGGAGGAGAAGCAGGCGCGGACCGCGCCCGCCGCCGCCTTGTCGATGTCGGCGTCCTCGAGGACCAGCATGGCGTTCTTGCCGCCGAGTTCGAGGGAGACGCCGATCAGCCGGGCGGCGGCGCCCTGGGCGACCTCGCGGCCGGTGCGGGTGGAGCCGGTGAAGGAGACGTAGTCGGCGTGCTTGACGAGTTCCGGGCCGACGACGGGGCCCTCGCCGAGGACGACCTGGAAGACGTCGGCGGGCAGTCCGGCCTCGATCAGCAGGTCCCGGGCCCACAGCGCGGTCAGGCATGTCTCCGTGTCCGGCTTCATGACGACCGCGTTGCCCGCGACGAAGGCGGGGAGCGCGTCGCCGACGGAGAGTTCGAGGGGGTAGTTCCAGGGGGCGATCTGGCCCACGACACCGCGCGGGTGGCGCAGTTCGGTGACGCGGGTGAGCGTGGGCACGGCGCCGGCGTGCCGCTTGGGCCGTAGATACGCGGGGGCCCTACGGCCGTAGTGGCGGGCCGCGACGGCCACCGCCTGCACTTCCTCGTGGGCGTGCAGCCGCGCCTTGCCGGTCTCCAGCTGGATGAGGTCGAGGACCTCGGCCTGGCGTTCCAGCACCAGGTCGTGGAAGCGGAGCAGGACGGCGGCGCGCTGCCGCACCGGAACCTGCGCCCAGACGGACTGGGCCGTGCGGGCCGCCTCGAAGGCCTGCCGTACGTCCTCCGGAGTGGACTCGGGCAGGTCGGCCAGCTTCTCGCCGGTGAACGGCGTGTGGTTGGCGGTCCGGCCGGATCCGGTCACGCCCTTGGTGAGCTGCGCGATCAGCTCGGGGGTGACCACGTCGGCGGCGGTACGGGCGCCCGCGGGGGCGGGGGCGAGCGGGTTGGTGCCGGTCTTTGCCGGGGCCTGCGAGTCCGTCATGAGCCGCAGGGTATGCCGCGGCGGGGGCTTTGTGTACCCGGCGGTAATAGGGATTCACCGACTGCTCACACGGCGCCAGCGATCACTGGCAACAAACGCGCTGATCAGGGTCTTGAGCGGAGACGATCAGCGATGGTTCAGTTCGTTCCGATCTCGAGACGGTCACGGGCGCCCTTGAACGCCGCCGTGCCCTTCTTCTCGTCCGCCGTCCCCTTGGGCATGTCCACACGCAGCTCGTACATCCGGCCGTCGTCGGTCCGGATCATCAGCTCCATGACCCGCGTCGGGTACTCCTTCAGGTCGTAGGTGGTGTCGGCGAGCACCGCCTCGTGGCCGTCGATGCTGGTACGCGTGTACTGCGTCCGCGCGTCCCCGTTGTAGCTGTCCCAGTGGGCGTGCGCCTCCTCGGCCTGGCCCATCGGGGAGCGGGGCGCCTTGTCCCACTGGGTCAGCCGGATCTGTACGGTCTCGCTGTCGTCCGCGTAGACCACGATCCGGGGCTGACCGGCCGCGTTGCCCTCCCGGGCGTACTCGTCGTAGCCGGCCGGGACGGAGACGACGGCCTTCATGTCCTCCTCGCGGTGCGCGGTCCAGGGCGCGGACGAGGTGCTGCCCGCTTCGGCGCCAGGGCCGGAAGCCCCTCCGCTGTCGGTGTCGGCGAGTGACGTACCGAGCCAGATGCCGCCGGCGAGGAGGGCGCCGAGCAGGGCGGCGGGGAGAGGGTGACGGAGGAGGGCGGGGCGGCGGGATTTGGGGGTGGAGACGGTGGCGGGGGTGGGGTCGGGGTTCGGGTCGGGGGTGGGGTTCTTCGCCTCGTCCGGAGCGGGCTGCGGCTCTTCCGAAGCAGGCTTCGGCTCAGCCTGATCCGGCTCCGGTATGGCTTCGGCTTCGGCGCCAGTCGTGCCGTCGGCTGCTTCCGCACCCGCGCCTGCCAGCCGTACCGTCCCGACGTCGTCGGAGAACTCCCTCAGCTGGGAGGCGTCCTGGGCCTCCGTCGCGGGTGCCCCGGTCGGACCGGCCGTCGGCCATCGTCCGGCCGCCGCCTCCAGGATCTTGCCGACCTCCTCCGGGTCCGGCCGCTGCTCGGGCTCCTTGACCAGCAGTCGCACGATGAGCGACCCGAGCGGTCCGGCCTGCTTGGGCTCGGGCGGGTCCGCGGAGAGGATCGCGGCGAGGGTGGACTCCAGCGTCGTACGACGGAAGGGGGACCATCCTTCTACGGCGGCGTAGAGCAGGACGCCCAGGGACCACAGGTCGGAGGGGGGACCGGCGCCGCGGCCGGACATGCGCTCGGGGGCGATGAATTCGAGGGAGCCGACGAACTCGCCGCTGAGGGTGAGGGATTCCTCGCCCTGGACATGGGCGATGCCGAAGTCGGTGAGGACGACGCGGCCGTGCGGGCCGAGCAGGACGTTGGCCGGCTTGACGTCTCGGTGGACGATCCCGACGGCGTGCGCGGCGCGCAGCGCGCCGAGGACGGCGAGGCCGACCCTGGCGGACTCGGCGGGTTCCATCGGCCCGCGTTGCAGCACCTCGTGCAGTGACTCCCCGCGGATCAACTCCATGACGATCCAGGGGAGTCCGTCGTCCACGACGACGTCATGGATGGAGACGGCCGAGGGATGATCGACGCGAGCGGCGGCGCGGGCCTCGCGATAGAGCCGGTTGGCGGCGCGCTGGTGGCCGGCGTCCTCCGGGTCACCTGGTAACCGCGGCTGCTTCACGGCGACTTCGCGGTCCACGAGTTCGTCGTGCGCCCGCCAGACGGTGCCCATCCCGCCGGAGCCGATGCGCTCGACCAGCCGGTAGCGCCCCCCGACCAGCCGGCCCTTGGGGCCTGCCCCGCCCCCGTCGTTGCTCATGCCCCCATGACTACCGTGCGGGAATGCTCTTTGTCGACGCGATGCCTTGCGATCAGGCCGCGCATCGGGAAGGCGGGCGCAGGCGGCGGTTGAAGCTCACAGCTTGTCGATGTCCAGGTTGGCGATCGTCGTCCGCGCCACGTCGCGTCCCCGCTCGGTGAAGTCGCCCTTGCCCGGATAGCTGATCGTCACCTTGTACATGTCGCCGGCCGAGGTCTTGTAGTAGAAGAGCTTCAGCTCGCGGGGGCGCGGGTTCTGGGTGTCGGTCGTGGTGTACGTGACGGTGTTCTCGGCCGACTGCTTGCCCTTGTACGTGGTCGACTTCGGCTTGGTCCGAGCGCCTTCGGGCATGGCGAAGTCGTAACTGCCCTGGTCCTTGAACACCTCGTTGTCGGCGTACATTTCGGCCGCGGCGGAGTTCTTGATCTCGTTCGAGGTGTCCTCGGACTTCCTGTCCACGTTCACGCCGATCCAGATGCTGCCGCTCCAGTCGGTGTAGGTGACCCAGTTCTTGTCGTTGTCGTCGGCGTCCGGCTTGCCGACCTGGTAGGTCGCCGGCACCTGGAGTGTCACCCCCAGCTTCCGGTGCGCCCGCTGCGTCCAGCCGTCCGGCAGGGACCCCGCGAACGGGTCGGCGATCACCAGATACGCCGCCACCGCACCCGCGACGACCGCCGCACCGATCCCGAGCAACGCCTTGCGCCCCAGCCGGACGCCTCCCGCGCCATCCCCTCCCGTGCCGTCCCCGGCGATCCGCACGACCTGCGTCGGCGCGGGCGCCGGCGGATTCGCGGCCGTCTCCAGCAGGGCGCGCACCTGGCCCGCGTTCGGGCGGCGGGCGGGGTCCTTCTGGAGCAGGCCGTTGATCGCGTCGGCGAGGGGGCCCTGCGCGGTGGCCGGCGGTGCGGGCGTTGCGTTGAGGACCGACTGGAGCGTGGCCGGAGTGTTGCTGCGGCGGAACGGTGAGACGCCCTCCGCGGCCGCGTAGAGGACCACACCAAGTGACCACAAGTCGCTTGCCGGGCCGGGGCGTTGGCCCAGCACCCGCTCCGGCGCGATGTACTCCGGCGAGCCGACGAAGCCGCCGGTGTCGGTGAGGTTCGTCTCGCCCTCGATCTGCGCGATGCCGAAGTCGGTGAGGACGACGCGGTCGTGCCGGCCGAGCAGGACGTTGTCCGGCTTGACGTCCCGGTGCAGGATGCCCGCCGCGTGCGCGGCCTCCAGCGCGCCCAGCACTTCGAGGCCGATTCTCGCCGCTTCCCGGGCCCCGAGCGTGCCCTCCTGCAGCGCGTCGCCCAGTGAACGGCCCTGCACCAGCTCCATCACGATCCATGGCCGGCCGTCCACGACCGCGACGTCGTACACCATCACGACCGCCGGGTGGTCCAGCCGGGCCGCGGCACGCGCCTCGCGACGCATCCGCTCGAAGGCGTTGGCACGTTCGCGCTCGGGAAGATGATCCGGTACGCGCGGCTCCTTGACGGCGACCTCACGGTCCATCGTCTCGTCCTTGGCCCGCCACACCGTGCCCATACCGCCGTGTCCGAGCTTGGCCAGCAGCCGGTAACGGCCCGCGATCAGCCGCCCGGCGCCCGGGTCCTGCGCGGGCGCGGACTGCGCGGGCGCGACCTGTACGGGCGCCGCATACGGGTTATTGGGGTGCGGCACCGCGGCGGGCGGTCTCGGCGGTTGCAGATCGAAACTCGTCGGCTCGTCGGACCCGTAAGGGGCTCCCCCGTTGCTGCTCATGTGTTTATCCATATCGCGGCAACCGCTCCCGGTTCCACAGGGAACGCATTCCGGTCACAGAGCCGTGACGCAGTTCGCCCCTTATCCACCCTTTACATCTCTATCTCCCGTTCACCCCCGCATGAACGTGTCGAGCGCTACGTCGAAATACGCGCGCCCCTGCCGCGCCTCCCCCACCGGCGCCGACACCTGGACCTCGTACAACCGGCCGTCCTCCTGCCACCACAGCTCGTACGTGTACTTCGCCTGACCTGCCGCGTTCCAGGTGAACTCCCGGCGGGCGGCGGGGTGTCCGTGGTGCGTGGTGGCGATGACCCGGCCGTCGCGGTACCCCGCGTGGGTGTCCGGTCCCTTCTCGTGCGCTCGCCGCATCGCGTCCAGGGGGCCGCCGGGCGGCTCGGTCTCGCTGATCCGGACGCTCAGGCGGAAGGTTTCTCCATCCGACACGTACAGCCCCTGAGCGCGACGCGTGAACCCCGCCGGCACGGCCAGCGAGAACCCCGCCGGCTCCTCGACGACCCGGTACCCGGCGGGCGCGGACACTTCCGGACGAGGCGTGTCGCCCTCACCGTTCATGAGCAGCGCCGCCGCCGACGCCCCCGCCCCCGCCGTCGCGGCGACCAGCAGCGCGCCCACCAGCACGCGCCGGCGCCGGTACGTCACCGCCTGCGGCGGCAGTCGCCCCATGTCGAGAAAGTCCCGCAGCATCCGCTCGGCTCGCTCGGCGTCCAGCCGCTGGTCCGGATCGCGGTCCAGCAGCCCTCGTACGACGGGCAGGATCGGCTCGGCCTGGACGGGCGGACGGATGTCGTCGGCGATCACCGCGTGCACGATGCCGCCCAACGAGTCGCGCCGGAACGGCGATTCCCCGCTCAGGCTCGCGCACAGCAGCGCGCCCAGCGACCACAGATCGGACTCGGGGCCGGTGCGGGCGCCGGTCATACGCTCGGGCGCGGTGTACTCGGGCGAGCCGACGAAGGTGCCGCTCTCGGTGAGCGTGGGGGCGCCCGTCAGCCGGGCGATGCCGAAGTCGGTGAGGACGACGCGGCCGGTGGCGGGCTCAAGCAGGACGTTCGCGGGCTTGAGGTCGCGGTGCAGGACACCGGCCGCGTGCGCGGTGCGCAGGGCGCTGAGCAGGGCGATACCGATCCGGGCGACCTCGGGGGCGTCGAGCGGGCCGTCCGCGGAGATGCGCTCGGCGAGGGAGCAGCCGTCGATCAACTCCATGACGATGAACGGGCGTTCGTCGTGCTCAACCACATCATGGACGACGATGATGTGCGGGTGACTGAGCTGGGCGACCGCGCGGGCCTCGCGCAGAGTGCGGTCGCGCTGCTGCCGGACCTCGTCGGCGGAGAGGGTCTCGTCGAGGAGCAGTTCCTTCACCGCCACCCGCCGGCGCAGGAGCCGGTCGGTGGCCCGCCACACGACACCCATGCCGCCACGGCCCAGCCGCACATCGAGCCGGTAACGACCCGCGATCAGACGGGGGTTGCCCCATCGGCCATCCCCCTGCTCCCTCTGGGTCCCCATGCGCCCCATCATGCCGCACCGGATGGGTCCCCTCCGGAGCGCCGATCGGCCAAGTCACGGGCGGTGGCCGAAAGTTCAGGGCGTGCGGGTGGGCTCCCGCCAGCTCTGCAGAATCCGCTTGAACTGTTTGTCGGCCGTCGCCCAGTCCTCTGCCGGCGACGACATGTAGATCACGTACTCGGTGCCGTCCCGGGCGATGTACATCTCTTCGACGGCACGGCGCGGCCCGGCGACGTACGGAGGATCCTTCTTCAGCGCGGTCCAGGTGTACTCCCACAGCGAACCCTTGTGATCGCGGTAGGTGTTCTCCTCCATGGTCACGCGGTTGTAGTTGACCAACCCGTTGATCTTGAGCTGTTCTTCCAGGTCAAGCTGATGCTGGTACGGGTCGGCGAAGTCCGGTGAGGTGTCGATGGCGATGCGGACGAAGTGCTTGCCGCCGTCGGGCGTGTAGTCGATCTGCGTGAGGTCGCCCTCGTCGCTGTAGGGCTTCCGCTCCCAGCCCTTGGGGAGGGAGAGACCGAAGCCCAGCGGGTCGTTCACGTCCACCCAGCCATCTGACTCCGTGGGGCTGGGCGAAGGCGGCGCAGACATAGTGTCCGTCTGCCGCTCCTCGTCCCACTTCTGGTACGCCACGGCGCCACCGCCGCCGACCAGCGCGGCGAGTACGACGACCAGGGCGAGCGTGCGCAGTCGGCGGCGCTTCGGCCGGGCGGGGGGCACTGGCCCGATGCCGGTCGGTGGCGCGAACGTCGTCGGGCCGGTGGCGGGCGGATACGGCGCCCCGGTGTCCGGACTCTGCGGCACATGCACGGCGCCGGTCTCATGGTGTGCGACCCCATGTTGCGCGACCCCATGGTGCGGGACCACATGTTGCGGGCCCCCATGTTGCGTCGGCACATACACCTGCGCCCCGCTGGACCGACGCCCCTCCGCCGCCTCCGCGAGCATCAGCTCGGCGGCCTCCGCGTCGGGTCGTACGGCCGGATCCTTGTGCAGCAGGGCGGTGATGACGTCGCCGAGCGGGCCGGCATGCTGCGGCGGCGCGGGCTCCTCCTCGACGACCGCCTGCATGGTGGTCAGCGGCGAGGTGCGGCGGAACGGCGACCTGCCCTCCACCGCCGTGTACAGCGTGGCACCCAGCGCCCACAGGTCGGAGGACGGCCCGGGATCATGGCCGCGGATGCGCTCGGGGGCCAGGTAGTCGACCGAGCCGACGACCTCTCCGGTGCGGGTGATCGTGTTGTCGCCCTCGATCTGCGCGATACCGAAGTCGGTGAGGAGTACGCGCCCGTCCTGCGAGAGGAGGACGTTGCCGGGCTTCACATCGCGGTGCAGGACACCGGCGGAGTGGGCGGCACGCAGGGCGCGCAGCACCCACAGTCCGATACGCGCGGTCTCCTCCGGCGCGACCCGGCTCCGCTCCTTCACCGCGTCGGCGAGCGAGTGGCCCTCGATCAGTTCCATCACGATCCACGGCCGGCCGTCGTGCTCCAGCACGTCGTGCACGGTGACGACGGCGGAGTGGTTGATCCGCGCGGCCGCGCGCGCCTCCGCCCGGGTACGGGCGAGGAGTCTCTCCTGGTCCGCCTCGGAGACATAGAGCGCGGCGGTCAGTTCCTTGATCGCCACCGCCCGGTGCAGCACCTCGTCATGCGCGCGCCACACACGGCCCATGCCGCCGCTGCCGATCGAGTCGGCAAGCCGGTAGCGGCCCGCGAGAAGCAGGCCCTGCATCTGATTCACGTTGCCCCGCAATGGTCTTGACAGGGTCAGACTAAGGACCGGCCCGCCCGCAGGGAACCGCGGGGGTGGCACGGAGACAGTCCTGTGACGGTTGTCGCTTCGGCGGCCGACAGGCAACCGAACACCGCAAGCGCTGTCAGCCCGTGAACCGATAGGTGGCCGCCGCCTGCTCGTACAGCCGCGTCACTTCGTCCCGCTCGGCGTCCGGGCCGCGCAGTTGCAGCACGTGATAGCGCCCGTCGATCAGGATCGCGAGGTTGCGCACGAACAGCTCGCGGCCGTCGGCGCCGGTCCAGGTGAACTGCCCCTCGGCCATGGTCCGCCCGCCCACCTGAATCGTCTTCAGGCCGGTGGCGGTGGCCCAGCTGGAGTCGCGGTACGGCTGCAACTCGGGCTCTTTCTCCCGCTGATACGCCATCGGATCGGTGCCGTACTCGTCCGCGGTGTCCCGTCCCGGTACGACGATGAGGTCGAAGTCGCCGTTCGAGTAGACGACCTGCCCGCGCCCGTTCTTCGCGGTCCGGTCCCAGCCGCCCGCGACGGCGACGGCGAAGCCCTCCCGGTCCGTGCGCAGTGCGAAGCCGTCGGGGAGGTCGGGAGCGGTGGTCTGCGTCTCGTCGGAACCGGCGGACGCCGAGGGGCTCTCCGCGCCCGGCGAGGTCTGGTCGGGCCGCGGCTCACTGCTCGCCTCGGGCGACTGCGCGGGTTCCTGGCTCACTTCACCGGCGGCCCCGGTCCGGTCGGTGTCCTCGGTGCCGGTGCTGTCGGACTTGGGCATGAACAGCATCGCGTACGCGATCGCCGCGGCCATCGCCAGCAACACCACCAGCAGCAACGTACGGCCGAGACTCCGCGGCGAACGGGCCTGCTGCCGCGCCCGCTTGTGCCGCCCGTGCGTCGCGGGCAGTCCGGCCCGCCGCCTGCGCACCAGCTCGCCCTTGCGCCGTACGATCGGCAGCCGGCTCGCGTCGACGGGCGGCGCGGCGACGACATGCGCCCCCGCTTCCGGCTCGGGCGCCGACCGCACCAGCGAACGCAGCCAGCCCCGCAGCTCCTCGAACTCGAGCCGGTCGGTGGGGTCCTGACGCAGCAACGACTCGACGACCGGCCGCAGCGGACCGCACTCCTCCGCGAAGGCGGGCGGCTCCGCGCACACCAGCTGCACCAGCTCGGCCGTCGACTCCTCCGGATACGGCGCATGCCCCTGCACGGCCCGGAACAGCAACGCCCCCAGCGCCCACAGATCGGTGGCCGGCCCGATCGGCGCCGCCAACTGCCAGTTCTCGTGCACCGGCCCGGCCTGCTCCGGCGCCCAGCGCTCCGTCACCGGCCCCACCACAGCCATCCGCGCCTGCCGCGCCCGCTCGGCGGCCAGCGCGGTCGTCGGCCCCCGCCGCACCGGCGCCCCGGCGACGAGGTCGTCCCAGCGGCTGGGGGGCGGGGTCTGGGAGGCGTCGGGAAGGGGGGCGGGGGCGTTCGCTCCGGGAGGGAGTGCCGTACGGCCCCCCTGGTCGCCGCCGACTTGCCCATGGGCCCCGGTCTGCACACCCCGCGGCGCGGCCCCGTGCCAGGAGGCTCCGCCCACTCCGTACGGGTCGGCGATCTCTCCCGGGGCAAGGGAATTCGGCGGGATGTCGAGGCCGTGGTCGTAGGGGTACGGCGACGGGTCGACGCCGGTTTCGGACGCGGGCCGGAGGTTGGACGCGTCGCTTCCGGGGGCGTACGGCGGCTGCTGGGCGCCGTCGGCATACGGCCGCTGCGTCGAGCCGTCGGTCTGAGCGTGCGGGGTGCCCTCAGGGGAGGGGCGGGCCCCGGGGAGGGCGGCCCGGCTGCTCTGCTCCGCCTCCTGGACGCGGGCCGCGGCGCGGGCGCCCGCTCGATACGCGGCGATCGCCCCGGCCCGCGCGGCCCGGATGTCACCGCCGATGTCGGGAGCCCTGCGGGCGATCGCGCTCGACGCGCCCGCCCCGTTCGCCGCTTCCGCCCCGACGGCCGGCAGCCCTCCGGCCGCCCGAGCCTCGATCGCGGCCCTCCGCGCGGCCTCGGGATCGACGTCCGCGGCCCCAGAACCGCCACCGCTGCCGCCGGGCCCTCCGAAGCCGCCCGGACTCACCGGACCACCAGCACCACCGAACCCACCCGACGAACCACGGCCATCCGCGTCCCGGAAGCCCACGGACCCGCCGGAATCTCCGCCCCCACGCCCGTCACCGAACCCCGGAGCGCCACCCTCCCCCGCGCCCGCGTCCGCGCCCCCGCCCGCCTCGCCGTCCTCAGCTGGTACCGGGTCGTACCCGCACAACGCCTCCTCCGCCGCCCCGACCGCGAGGCCGGTCAGCATGACGCGGCCGTCGTCGCAGACGAGGACCGTGCGGGCGGTGATGTTGCGGTGGACCCAGCCGTGGGCGTGCAGGACGCGCAGGGCCATCAGGACGTCGGAGGCGACCTCGGCCGCCCGGTACGGCGTCAGCGGCTTCTCGGCGAGGAGGGCCGCCAGCGGCCGTGCGGCCACCAGTTCGCTGACGATCCACAGCGAACCGCCCTCGGCGAACACGTCGAAGACCTGGTCGAGCCGGGGGTGGTCGGGAATCCGGGCCGCGGCCTGGGCGGCCTCCACGGCACGCCGTACGGCCGGATCGGTGGGCCGCCGCGTGGCCTTCCGCACCGGAGGGCGTCGCGCACCACGCTCCCGCGCCCCACGGTCCCGGGCCGCGAAACCGTCTGGCAACCGTGCCGTGAACCCGTCCGGCAGCCCCTCCGCGTCGAGCACCTCGGCCTCGACGATCTCCGGCAACGGCACCTGCCTGACCAGGACTTCCTGCCCGCTGTAGGTGTCGAAGGCCCGGGACTCGGTGAGTTCGTACTCGTCGGACGGCGGCAGCGGCAGGCGGTAGCGGTCGGCGAGTACCCGACCCGCATAGTCGTCCACGTTGCCTCCCCCGGCCGCCCGGTTGGTCAAATCCGTTCGCCTTGCGGCCCGTTATGGATGCGTACGGTCCGCAACCACTCACGATACGTGCCGGAGGCAACCCGCACCGAGGTGATGCCCAGATCTCATGCCCCGTTACGCCGGGCCCGTCACGTCACGACTTGGGTTCGAAACTCTTCGCCAGCGTCCGCCAGGTGTCCTTGCGCAGCTCGCTGCCCCAGTTCGCGGCTTTCGCGGTGTACATCAGCGCATAACCCTGGTCGTCGTCGACGACGAACCCTCGGTCGATGGTCCGGTACTTCGTCCCGCTCTCGACATAGGTGAACTCCCAGTCGGCCGCGTTCCAGCCGCGGTAGCCCACCGCCTCTATCCGGATCCTCTGGTACTGAGCGCGCTTCATGCCGGACTCCTGGCTCTTCCAGTCCGCCACGGGGTCATCCTTCGGCGTGGACGTCCAGGCGACCAGCAGCTTCTGCCCGTCGGGCCCGGTGAACCGGTCGCCCGCAGCCCCCGCGGTCTGGAACTTCCACCCCTTGGGCAGCCCGATCGCATAGGTGCCGCCCTGGTGCGTCGACGCCACCCCGGCCGCCCCGCCGGCCTCGGCACCACTGTCACCGGACCCACTCGCACTCGTGCTCGGCGTACTTCCGGACCCGGAACCGGACGTCGAACCCGTCGTCGACCCCGCCCCGGCGGACTCCGTCGCCTTACTGTCCGTACGCGTGCCCCCGCCCGCGTCCTCCTTGGTCGAGGCGCTCGCACTCGCCGAGGCGGAGGCCTTGCCGCCGCCCGCCGAGTCGTTCGAACCGTCGTCGTCCCCGAACATGAACGCCAGCACCGTGCCGAGCACCGCGAGCACGACGACCACCGCGATGATCACCAGCGTCCGCTTGGGCACCACATCGGTGAGCGGCGCCCTGGGCACGGGCCGCGGCGGCAGGTCGGGCGGCGGCATGACGGGCCAGCCCGAACTCCGCCCGCTCGAGGCCGTGTTCGCGGCCTGCGATGATCCGGAGGCCTCATCCGAGGCGAGGCGCTCGCCGGCCGACGCCGACGCCGTCGCCGTACCCGATTCCCCGGACGCGGTCTCAGCCGCACCCTCGGATTCCGAAACCGTCGTATCGCTCCCGGACTTGGGGCGAGCGGTGGCCGCGGCCGACGCCGTGGCCGCCCCGGCCGACGCGGCGGCCTTTCGCATGGAACGCAGCGCGCCCCGCAGCCGCTCACCCGCCTCCGCGCCCGCGGAACCCGCCTTGCCCGTCTTGTCCTTCGGCTCGTCCGGCTGCGCCGGCAGCGGCACGACCTTCGTCGCGTCCGCCGGCGGCTCCGGCTCGGCCTCCTTCGGCTCGGGCGCGTGGATCACCGCGTTGAGCATGGCGCGCGCACCGGCGTCGTCCAGCCGCTGGGCCGGGTCCTTGGTGAGCAGGCCGTAGATGACGTCCTTGAGCGGTCCCGCGTTCTTCGGCTCCTCCAGCGGCTCGGTCATCACCGCGGTGAGCGTCGCGATCGCGGACCCCTTGTCGTACGGCGGGGCACCCTCGACCGACGCGTACAGCAGCCCGCCGAGCGACCACAGGTCGGCCGCCGGTCCCGGCTTGTGCCCGCGGGCCCGCTCCGGGGAGATGTAGGAGGGGGCGCCGACGAGCATGCCGGTCGATGTGATGGACGGGTCGCCCTCGACCTGCGCGATACCGAAGTCGGTGAGCACGACCCGGTCGGAGCCGGACTCGAGCAGCACGTTCGACGGCTTCACATCGCGGTGCAGGATGCCCTCGCGGTGAGCCGAACGCAGCACATCGAGGACCGCGAGGCCCACCTCGGCCGCGCGCCGGGGCTCCAGCAGGCCGTCCTCCCGGATGACCTCGGCGAGCGACTTGCCCTCGACGAGTTCCATCACGATCCACGGCCGGTCGTCCTCGTCGACCACGTCGAAGACCGTCACCGCGCTGTTGTTACGGATCCGCGCGATCGCCTTGGCCTCACGCAGGGTGCGCGTGATGAGCCGTCGTTTCTCGTCCTCGTCGATGCTGGACGGAAACCTGAGTTCCTTGACGGCGACCGTCCGCCCCAGGGTTTCGTCCTCGGCACGCCAGACCGTGCCCATGCCGCCGCGGCCGAGCACATCTCCCAGCCGGTACCGCC
The DNA here is from genome assembly GCF_017948455.1 of Streptomyces sp. GESEQ-4. GTDB lineage: Bacteria > Actinomycetota > Actinomycetes > Streptomycetales > Streptomycetaceae > Streptomyces. The sequence goes on along the minus strand of NZ_JAFFSU010000004.1, from coordinate 354,673 downwards.
CGGCGAGGAGACGTGCGCTCTTGTCCTGACGGGATGTCCCCGCCCGCTCCGCCTCCGACATGCGTCCCCTCATGCAACCCGCCCTGACAGAGCCTCCATTGTCTCTTACTCGGCAAGTGCCCGACGCCCAGGGTGCCCCAGGCGCCGAGCGGAAGGGACTGCGGGAGCCGAAGGCTCTACAACGGCACGATGTCCGGCGCCCCCAGCCTGGCCGCATCCGCCGTCAGGTCGTCCGGCTGGCGCTGCGACTCCCGCTCCGCCTGCACCCGCTTCTCGTAGTGCTCGATCTCGCGCTCGATGTGGTCCTTGTCCCAGCCGAGGACGGGCGCCATCAGCTCGGCGGCCTCACGGGCACTGCGCGTCCCGCGGTCGAAGGTCTCGATGGAGATACGGGTACGCCGGGTCAGTACGTCGTCCAGGTGCCGTGCTCCCTCGTGCGAGGCGGCGTACACGACCTCGGCGCGCAGATAGTCGTCGGCGGCCTGCAGGGGCTCACCCAGCGACGCGTCGGCGCCGATGAGGTCGAGGACTTCCTCCGCCATCGCCCCGTACCGGTTCAACAGGTGCTCCACGCGCACCACATGGAGCCCCGAGCGGGCGGCGATCCGTGCGCGCGCGTTCCACAGCGCCCGGTAGCCCTCGGCGCCGATCAGCGGGACGTCCTCGGTGACGCACTCGGCGACCCGCATGTCGAGGCCGTGCACCGCCTCGTCCACCGCGTCCTTGGCCATCACGCGGTACGTCGTGTACTTGCCGCCCGCGACGACCACCAGCCCCGGCACCGGGTGCGCGACGGTGTGCTCGCGGGACAGTTTGCTCGTGGCGTCGGACTCGCCGGCCAGCAGCGGGCGCAGCCCCGCGTACACGCCCTCGACGTCGTCGCGCGTGAGCGGCACCGCGAGCACGGAGTTCACATGCTCCAGCAGGTAGTCGATGTCGGCGCTGGAGGCGGCCGGGTGGGCCTTGTCGAGGTCCCAGTCGGTGTCGGTGGTGCCGATGATCCAGTGGCGGCCCCACGGGATGACGAACAGCACGGACTTCTCGGTGCGCAGGATCAGACCGGTCGACGAGTGGATGCGGTCCTTGGGCACGACCAGATGGATGCCCTTGGACGCGCGGACGTGGAACTGCCCACGCTCCCCCACCAGCGCCTGCGTGTCGTCGGTCCACACGCCCGTGGCGTTGACGATCTGCTTGGCGCGGATCTCGTACTCCCCGCCCGCCTCCACGTCCTGCACCCGGGCCCCGACGACTCGTTCGCCCTCGCGCAGGAAGCCGGTCACGCGGGCGCGGTTGGCGGTCTTCGCCCCGTACACCGCGGCGGTGCGCACCAGGGTCGCCACGAAGCGGGCGTCGTCCATCTGCGCGTCGTAGTACTGCAACGCGCCGACCAGCGCCTCCGCCTTCAGGGCGGGCGCGACGCGCAGGGCGTGACGGCGGCTCAGATGGCGGTGCACGGGCAGTCCCCGGCCGTGGCCGCGGGCCATCGACATGGCGTCGTAGAGCGCGACGCCCGATCCTGCGTACAGGCGCTCCCAGCCCTGGTGTTGCAGCGGGTACAGGAACGGCACCGGCTTCACGAGATGCGGGGCCAGCCGCTCCAGCAGCAGCCCGCGCTCCTTCAGCGCCTCCCGGACGAGCGCGAAGTCGAGCATCTCCAGATAGCGCAGGCCGCCATGGATCAGCTTGCTGGACCTGCTCGATGTGCCCGACGCCCAGTCACGTGCCTCGACCAGCCCCGTGGACAGGCCGCGTGTCACCGCGTCCAGGGCCGTGCCGGCGCCGACGACGCCGCCGCCCACCACCAGCAGGTCCAGCTCGTGCTCGGCCATTGCTGCCAGGGACTCGGCGCGCTGCGCCGGCCCCAGTGTCGCTGTCCTCACCACTGCCTCCTGCTGTCGGTCGCCGGTCCCACCCGTCGGGTGAACCCCGTCCGTCTCCCCCATGCCCAAATTCTGACCGTCATGCCCGACTTCAGCCACCGCCCGCCCGCCGACCTGTGGACAACTTTCACCGACCTGCCAGAAGACACAAAAAGACACAGGAAAATCAATGCCGTATATCGGTCATATTTACTCCTAGTCTCACATTGCGCTCGCTCACGCTGTCCACACGACTTGCGCACCTGTCCCGCTTCGGCTACTGGGAAGGACGGCCCACGCCATGCCCGCAGATCTCGCCGTCATCGGTCTCGGCCCGTACGGCCTGCCCCTGGCCCAGGCCGCCGTCGCCGCCGGCGTCGCCACGATCGGGTACAAGACGGGGCCCGAGCCCGGCTCCCTCAGCCCCGCCGAACTGCGCCGGATGCTCTCGGGGGGCTTCCGGCCGACCACGAACCCGGCGGAGCTGGGCCGGGTGCGCACCGCCGTCATCTGCGCCCCGACCCCCCGGGGCGCGGACGGCGGCCTCGACCTCGGCCAGGTGGAGGCCGCCGCGCGCACCCTGGCCGAGCGGCTGCGCCCGCACACCACGGTGATCCTCGAATCCCCCGTCCACCCGGGCACCACCGAGGAGTTCCTCCGCCCGCTCCTCGAAGAGGGCTCAGGACTGCGCGCGGGCCGCGACTTCCACCTCGCCTACTCCCCCAGCCGCGTCGACCCCGGCAACCGCGACTTCACCCCGGCCAACATCCCCAAGGTGATCGGCGGCCTCACCCCCGCCTGCACCGAGTCGGCCGCCGCCTTCTACGGCCGCCTCACCGACAAGGTGGTACGCGCGCGTGGCCCCCGCGAAGCCGAAACGGTACAGCTCCTGGAGACCAACTTCCGTCACGTCAACATCGCCCTCGTGAACGAAATGGCCGTCCTCTGCCACGACTTGGGCGTCGACCTCTGGGACGTCATCCGCTGCGCGGAGACCAAGCCCTTCGGCTTCCAGCCCTTCCGCCCCGGCCCCGGCGTCGGCGGCCACTCCGTCCCCCAGGACCTCACCGGCCGCGCCGGCCGCACCCTCCGCATGGTCGAACTCGCCCAGCAGGTCAACAACCAGATGCCCCGCTACGTCATCCAGCGCGCCGCCAAACTCCTCAACGAACACGGCATGTCCGCCCGCGGCGCCCGCGTCCTCCTCCTCGGCGTCACCTACAAACCCGACCTCGCCGACCAACAGTCCACCCCCGCCCAGGAGATCGCCATCCGCCTGATGGAACTAGGCGCCTCCATCAGCTACCACGACCCGTACATCCCTTCCTGGAACATCCTCGACCGCCCGGTCCCCCGCGCGGACTCCCTGTACGAGGCCGCCGCGGAGGCCGACCTGACGATCCTGCTCCAGCAGCATCGGACGTACGACCTTCAGGGGCTGTCGGTGAAGGCGCAGCTGCTGCTGGACACACGGGGGGCTACGCCTACGGGGGCGGCGCATCGGTTGTGAGGGGGGCGCAGTTGGGCACGCAAAAGGCCGGTCACCCCACCCGGGGTGACCGGCCCTTCCCTGACGTAGACGGAGACGCAGACCTACGGGCTACCGCTTGTGCTGCGAGTCGGCCACCGTGACCTCGACCCGCTGGAACTCCTTCAGCTCGCTGTAGCCGGTCGTGGCCATCGCCCGCCGCAGCGCACCGAAGAAGTTCATGGAGCCGTCGGGAGTGTGCGACGGACCCGTCAGCACCTCCTCGATCGTGCCGACCGTCCCCAGGTCGACCTTCTTGCCGCGCGGCAGTTCCTCGTTGACCGCCTCCATGCCCCAGTGGTGCCCCTGACCCGGCGCATCCGAGGCACGCGCGAGCGGGGAGCCCATCATCACCGCGTCCGCACCGCAGGCGACCGCCTTGGGCAGGTCGCCCGACCAACCCACGCCGCCGTCCGCGATCACGTGGACGTACCGGCCGCCGGACTCGTCCATGTAGTCACGCCGCGCCGCCGCCACATCCGCGACAGCCGTAGCCATGGGCACCTGGATGCCCAGCACATTGCGCGTGGTGTGCGCCGCGCCGCCGCCGAAGCCGACGAGGACGCCCGCCGCGCCCGTACGCATCAGGTGCAGGGCCGCGGTGTAGGTGGCGCAGCCGCCGACGATCACCGGGACGTCGAGTTCGTAGATGAACTGCTTCAGGTTGAGCGGCTCGTGCGAACCGGAGACGTGCTCCGCCGAGACGGTCGTGCCGCGGATGACGAAGATGTCCACGCCCGCGTCCACGACGGCCTTGGAGAACTGGGCCGTGCGCTGCGGGGAGAGCGCGGCCGCGGTGACCACGCCCGAGTCGCGCACCTCCTTGATGCGCCGGCCGATCAGCTCTTCCTTGATCGGAGCGGCGTAGATCTCCTGGAGGCGGCGGGTGGCCGCCTCGACGGGGAGGCCGACGATCTCGTCGAGCAGCGGCTGCGGGTCTTCGTACCGCGTCCACAGGCCTTCGAGGTTCAGCACGCCGAGGCCGCCGAGCTCGCCGATGCGGATCGCGCTGGCCGGGGAGACGACCGAGTCCATGGGGGCGGCCAGGAAGGGCAGCTCGAAACGGTAGGCGTCGATCTGCCAGGTGATCGAGACCTCCTTCGGGTCGCGCGTACGACGGCTGGGGACGACGGCGATGTCGTCGAAGGCGTACGCCCTGCGGCCGCGCTTGCCGCGCCCGATCTCGATCTCAGTCACGTGTGTGGCCTTTCCCTGATGCTTTCAGCGTCTTCCAGTATCGCCGACGGCTACGACAAGGGCGGCCCCGGATGCTCCGGGACCGCCCTTGGACACGCTTCACGCGCGCGTGCGCGTCACTTGCTGCGGCTGTAGTTCGGCGCCTCGACCGTCATCTGGATGTCGTGCGGGTGGCTCTCCTTGAGGCCCGCGGAGGTGATCCGCACGAAGCGGCCCTTGGCCTCCATCTCCTCGATGGTGGCGGCGCCCACATAGCCCATGGTCTGGCGCAGCCCGCCGACGAGCTGGTGCAGGACGCTGGAGAGCGGGCCGCGGAAGGGCACCTGGCCCTCGATGCCCTCGGGCACCAGCTTGTCGTCGGCCGAGACCTCGGCCTGGAAGTAGCGGTCCTTCGAGTACGACTTGCCCTGGCCCCGGGACTGCATGGCGCCGAGCGAGCCCATACCGCGGTACGACTTGAACTGCTTGCCGTTGATGAACTGCAGCTCACCGGGCGACTCCTCGCACCCCGCGAGCAGGCTGCCCAGCATCACGGTGTCGGCACCGGCGGCCAGCGCCTTGCCGATGTCGCCGGAGTACTGCAGGCCGCCGTCGCCGATCAGCGGGATACCCGCCGGGCGGGCGGCGAGGGAGGCCTCGTAGATGGCGGTGACCTGCGGGACGCCGATGCCGGCGACCACGCGGGTCGTACAGATGGAGCCGGGGCCCACGCCCACCTTGATGCCGTCGACACCGGCGTCGATCAGCGCCTGGGCGCCGTCACGGGTGGCGACGTTGCCGCCGATCACGTCGACGGACACGTTCGACTTGATCTTCGACATCCAGCTGAGGGCGTTGCTGTTATGGCCGTGCGAGGTGTCGACGACCAGGAAGTCCACCCCGGCCGCGGCGAGCGCCTGGGCGCGCTCCAGGGCCTCGGGGCTGGCGCCCACGGCGGCACCGACGAGCAGCCGGCCCTCACCGTCCTTGGCGGCGTTCGGGTACTTCTCGGCCTTGACGAAGTCCTTGACCGTGATGAGGCCCTTGAGCACACCCGCGTCGTCGACCAGCGGAAGCTTCTCGATCTTGTGGCGGCGCAGCAGCTCCATGGCGTCCACGCCGGAGATGCCGACCTTGCCGGTGACCAGCGGCATCGGCGTCATGACCTCGCGCACCTGACGACTGCGGTCGGACTCGAAGGCCATGTCGCGGTTGGTGACGATGCCGAGCAGCTTGCCGGCCGGGTCGGTGACGGGGACACCGCTGATGCGGAACTTGGCGCACAGGGCGTCCGCCTCGGCGAGCGTCGCCTCCGGGTTCACCGTGATCGGGTCGGTGACCATGCCGGACTCGGACCGCTTGACCAGGTCCACCTGGTTGACCTGGTCCTCGACGGAGAGGTTGCGGTGCAGCACACCGACGCCGCCGAGACGGGCCATCGCGATCGCCATGCGGGACTCGGTCACCTTGTCCATCGCCGCCGAGAGCAGCGGGATGTTGACCCGGACGTTGCGGGAGATGCGGGACGAGGTGTCGACCGCGCCCGGCAGCACCTCGGATGCGCCCGGCAGCAGCAGCACGTCGTCGTAGGTCAGCCCGAGTGTCGCGAATTTACCGGGCACTCCGTCGACGTTCGCAGTCATGACACCTTCCCCAAATGGCCTTGATCGGTGCGGATGTCCATGCTAACGGGAAGCATGGGTCTCAAATTCCACGGTTCTGGGTGACCACCGGCTTCGTATGTTCGTACGGACATCGCGGGCGGCCTGTTCAAGGAAGGCGCCTACGGCACAGGCGTTACTGCTCTGCCAGTGCCCTGAGTCGGCTCAGCGCCCGGTGCTGCGCCACTCGGACCGCACCGGGTGACATTCCCAACATCTGACCCGTCTCCTCCGCCGTCAAGCCCACGGCGATGCGCAGCAGCAGCAGCTCGCGCTGGTTCTCCGGGAGGTTGGCCAGGAGTTTCTTGGCCCATTCGGCGTCGCTGCTCAGCAGCGCGCGCTCTTCGGGGCCCAGTGAGTCGTCGGGCCGCTCCGGCATCTCGTTCGACGGGACCGCCGTCGAACCCGGGTGCCGCATCGCCGCCCGCTGCAGGTCCGCGACCTTGTGCGCGGCGATGGCGAAGACGAAGGCCTCGAAGGGGCGGCCGGTGTCCTTGTAGCGCGGGAGGGCGAGGAGGACGGCGACGCAGACCTCCTGGGCCAGGTCCTCCACGAAGTGCCGCGCGTCGCCCGGCAGCCGGGACAGACGGGTGCGGCAGTAGCGCAGGGCCAGGGGGTGAACATGGGCGAGCAGGTCATGCGTCGCCTGCTCGTCCCCGTCGACGGCACGATGAACGAGCGCTCCGATCGCCCCTTGGGCACGGGATGCCTCGTCATCGCGCATCGGTCCATGGTGCCTTGCGGCCGTCGGGTCCGTGGCACCGCGTCCGTTGTTGTGCACCGAAGCGTTATGAGCAGGTGCGCCGGAACTCATCCCCTGCGCCCTCCCCTTCCGCTCGACCGACTCGTCCCCGAGAGACTCCACACCTCAAGGATGCGGCATCCGCGCCGAAACGAGCAGCGGGCACCGACCCGCGCCCCGTCAGGGGCGCGGGGAACTGCGCGACCAGCCACGGAATACCCGCAGCCGCCGGACAACACAACGCGGCACCTCAGGAGCGCCTAGCGCACCAGGCCCCACCGGAAGCCGAGCGCCACCGCATGCGCCCGGTCCGAAGCCCCGAGCTTCTTGAACAGCCGCCGAGCATGCGTCTTGACCGTGTCCTCGGAGAGAAACAGCTCGCGCCCGATCTCGGCATTGGACCGACCGTGGCTCATACCCTCGAGCACCTGGATCTCACGCGCCGTGAGCGTCGGCGCCGCCCCCATCTCGGCCGACCGCAGCCGCCGCGGAGCGAGCCGCCACGTCGGGTCGGCGAGCGCCTGCGTCACCGTGGCGCGCAGCTCCGCACGCGACGCGTCCTTGTGCAGATACCCCCGCGCACCGGCGGCTACCGCCAGAGCGACCCCGTCCAGGTCCTCAGCGACGGTGAGCATGATGATGCGCGCACCGGGGTCGGCGGACAGCAGCCGCCGGACGGTCTCGACGCCGCCCAGACCGGGCATGCGTACGTCCATCAGAATCAGGTCCGAGCGATCGGCGCCCCAGCGGCGGAGGACTTCCTCGCCGTTGGCCGCGGTCGTCACGCGCTCGACACCGGGCACGGTCGCGACCGCGCGGCGGAGCGCCTCTCGGGCAAGCGGGGAGTCGTCGCAGACGAGGACGGATGTCATGGCCGTCCTCCGCAGCTGATGCACGTCACCTTGAGCCTCCAGGCTGGTACGAAATCGTCACCTGTGCGGTCGACCGCGTCGGACGCCTGCCCGAGCGCTTGTTGGTTCAACCGCCTCCGCACTCTCAACGACGGTCACTCGAAAGAGTTACGGGGCCGCGCGCCGTCTTCGGCACTCTACGTGAGGGGGCGGACACGGTGCAGAGAGGCGCAGAAGACCCTCAACGTTTCATCACAACCATGCCCCATTTAGCCCCATTTCTTCCCATCAAGCGGATTCTGAGGCTAGATTCGCAATGAGTCATATTTTCATCTCCTTAGATCGTAGATGTACGGTCGTGGACACCGTATCCGCCCAGAACGGCTACAAGGGGTCACGTAATGGCAGATTTCTCCCGCCTTCCCGGACCGAACGCGGACCTGTGGGACTGGCAGTTGCTCGCTGCCTGCCGCGGGGTGGACAGCTCGCTCTTCTTTCATCCGGAGGGCGAGCGGGGTGCGGCGCGGAGTGCTCGTGAGAACTCGGCCAAGGAGGTCTGCATGAGGTGCCCGGTCCGCGCGCAGTGCGCGGCGCACGCGCTGGCGGTGCGCGAGCCGTACGGCGTCTGGGGCGGCCTGACCGAGGACGAGCGCGAAGAGCTCATGGGGCGGGCGCGCAATCGGCTGGTGTCGGCATCACCGGCCGGCGAACATGCCTCGTCCAGTTGACCGATCACATTCGAAGGAACGTTTCTGCACAGCTTCTCCACAGACACAGACCACACCAGGGGCACGCGCTCGCGTGCCCCTACCTTGTGGCCGCCCGCGCCAGTTGCTCCAGCGTCGCCGCCACGGCGGGCACCTGCGCCAGGTCGGGCAGCGTGAGGGCGACGATCTCCCGCCGGACCGCCGGTTCCAGCGTCACCGTGCGCGCGCCCCGTGGTCGTACGGACTCGATGGCGAGCTGGGGCAGGACGGCGACGCCCAGGCCCGCGGCCACCAGGCCGACGACCGCGGGGTAGTCGTCGGTCGCGAAGTCGATGCGGGGAGTGAAGCCCGCGCCCTCGCAGACCTCGACCAACTGGCCGCGGCAGCGCGGGCAGCCCGCGATCCAGGGCTCGGCGGCGAGTTCGCCGATGGCGACCGAGTCCGCGCGCCCGAGCCGGTGGCCGTCCGGCACCAGCGCGACGAGACGGTCGCGCAGCAGCGGTCGTACGACGAGGTCGTCCCACTCCTCGGCGCCCGCCGCTCCCTCGTAGCGGAAGGCGAGGGCGAGGTCGCAGTCGCCCTCGCGCAGCATCTCGACGGAGCGCGGGGGTTCGGCCTCCTCCAGGGAGACGCGGGTGCCGGGGTGGGCGGCGCGCAGGGCGGCGAGGGCGGTGGGGACGAGGGTGGAGCTGCCGCTGGGGAAGGAGACCAGGCGGACGCGGCCCGCGCGCAGGCCCGCGATCGCGGCGACCTCCTCCTCGGCGGCGGTGAGCCCGGCGAGGATGCCGGAGGCGTGCCGGACGAGGGCCTCGCCGGCCTGGGTCAGCCGCATCTCGCGGCCGGTGCGGATCAGCAGGGGGGTGCCGACTGATGCCTCCAGGGCCTTCATCTGCTGGCTGACGGCGGGCTGGGTACAGCCCAGTTCACGGCCCGCCGCGGAGAAGGAACCGGTGGTGGCCACGGCGCGCAGGACACGGAGATGACGGGCCTCGATCACTCCTCGAGCATAAGCGCTCCTTGGGTACGACGCCGGATATTCCGTCGACACTTTGGGTGCCGGTCGCCTAGCGTGCCTCCATGAAGCTTCTGTCTGTCAATCTGGGCCGCCCGAAGTCCGTGCCGTACACGGACCAGCCGGACGGTGTGACCGGCATCGACAAGCGGCCGGTGGACGGGCCGGTGCGGGTGGCGGCGCCCGGGCCCAAGGGCCTCGCGGGGAGCGGGGTGGCCGGGGACGCGGTGTGCCACACGCGGCATCACGGCGGCGACGACCAGGCCGTGTACGCGGTCGCGCGCGAGGATCTCGACGACTGGGAACGGGAGTTGGGGCGACCGCTGGCGAACGGCGTGTTCGGCGAGAACCTCACGACGACCGGTCTGGATGTGTCCGGGGCGCGGATCGGCGAGCGCTGGCGCATCGGGTCCGTGGTGCTGGAGGTCACCAGCGGCCGGATTCCGTGCAGCGTCTTCCAGGTCCACCTGGGTGAAGAGCGGTGGGTGAAGCGCTTCACGGCGAAGGGGGCGCCCGGCGCGTATCTGCGGGTGATCGAGCCCGGCGAGATCCGCGCGGGCGATCCGGTCGAGATCGTGCACCGGCCCGCTCACGAGGTGACCGTCGCCCTGCAGTTCCGTGCGATGACCACCGAGCGGGCACTGCTCCCCCAACTGCTCGCGGCCGGCGACGCACTGCACCCGGAGGCACTGGCGAAGGCGCGAGAGTACATGGAGAAGCAGAGGGCCTCCTGACGCGCGACGGCATCCCGCCGGATGGCGCCCGCACCGGCACACCGGGATCCACCGGCCGGACACGCGCCCGCACCGGACCGCTCGGCGCCTGGCCCCCTCCCGTGCCGCGTCGCGCCCATCGAAAAGAGACACCCAAGACCTGACGCACGACGGCATCCCGCCGGATGGCGCGCGCACCGGCACACCGGGATCCACCGGCCGGACACGCGCCCGCACCGGACCGCTCGGCGCCCGGCCCCCTCCTGCTCCGCGTCGCGGCTGTCGGTCTGATGGGCTCTCAGCACCTCGGTCTCCGCCTGGGCTTCACCTGGCGGGAGGGGCTGTGCAGGGAGCGGACTGGCAGGCTCCGGGTGTTTAACCTTGCGCCATGACAACGGCTCTCATCACCGGATCCACCGCGGGCATCGGCGCCGCGTTCGCGCGGCGGCTGGCGGCCGACGGGCACAACCTCGTGCTGGTCGCGCGGGACACCAAGCGGCTCGCGGAGCAGGCGACCGAACTGCACGACCGGCACGGCATCGAGGCGGAGGTGCTGCCGGCCGACCTCTCCGAGGACACCGGCATCGACGCGGTCGCCGCCCGCCTCGCCGACCGCAAGAACCCCGTCGACCTGCTGATCAACAACGCGGGCTTCGGCAACAAGGGCCGCTATCTCGACGTATCCATGGCCGACGAGCTCAAGATGCTCAAGGTGCACTGCGAGGCGGTGCTGCGGCTGACCTCCGCCGCGGCGGAGGCGATGCGGGAGCGCGGGCGGGGTGGGGTCATCAACGTCGCCTCGGTCGCCGCCTTCGTGCCGCGCGGTACGTACGGGGCGTCCAAGGCATGGGTCGTGCAGTTCACGCAGGGCGCGGCGCGTGATCTGGCCGGCAGCGGCGTACGGCTGATGGCGCTGGCGCCCGGTTTCGTCCGTACGGAGTTCCACGAGCGGGCCGGGATGGGCACGGACAACATCCCCGGCTGGATGTGGCTGGACGCCGACAAGCTGGCCGCGGCGGCCCTCGCCGACCTGGTGCGCGGCAAGACGCTGTCGATTCCCGACCCCCGGTACAAGGTGCTGATGGGCATGGCGAAGGTGGTGCCGCGCGGGATGCTCGGCGGGATCACCTCGAAGACGGGGCGCAAGTACGGGCCGCAGTAAGCCGACAGAAAGGGCGCTCAGGAGGAGAATGGAGCTGTTCGACCGGACCCTCGGGGGACGGAGGCGACGCCATGACGTTCGTACAGCTCATCGACTGCAAGACGAGCCGGTTCGACGAGATGAACCGGCTGATGGACACCTGGGTCGAGCAGACCAAGGGGAAGCGGACCGCGACGCACAGCGTGATCGGCAAGGACCGGTCCGACGCGTCGCACTTCATCGAGATCGTGGAGTTCCCGTCGTACGAGGAGGCGATGCGGAACTCGAACCTCCCGGAGACCGACAAGATCTTCCGGGAGATGGTCGCCCTCTGCGACGAGATGCCGACGTTCACGGATCTGGACGTGGTGCGCGACGAGCAGTTGTACGCGGCCACCGCGCGACGGTTCTTCGACGCGCTGCCCGGGAAGGGCGCGGCGCCCACGTTCAACGATGTGCTCATCGAGGACTATCACGACCACGATCCCAGCAACCCGCAGGACGCCATCGGGCTCGACGCCTTCCGGCGCCAGGTCGAGGTGTGGCGGGGCGGCTTCGACTTCTCGTTCACGATCGAGGACCAGCTGGCCCAGGGTGACCGGGTGTGCACCCGCTGGACCTGGAACGGCCTGCACAAGGGCGACTTCCTCGGGATCGCGTCCACCGGGAAGCGGGTCTCCATGACCGGGACGACCATCCACCGGTGCGGTCCGGACGGGAAGATCGCCGAGGGCTGGTGGCAGTACGACCGGCTGGGGCTGATGGCGCAGTTGGGGGCGCTGGACGCGCTGGAGCAGTGACCTGAGGCAAGCAGGCAACGCGAAGGCCCGGCACCCACAAGGGGTGCCGGGCCTCGGTGCTGACGTACGTCAGTGGGAGTGGCCGTGGCCGCCCGCGGCGGCCGGCTCTTCCTCTTCCTTCTTCTCGACGACCAGGGTCTCGGTCGTGAGGAGCAGGGAGGCGATGGAGGCGGCGTTCTCCAGGGCGGAGCGGGTGACCTTCACCGGGTCGATGACGCCGGCCTTGACCAGGTCGCCGTACTCGCCGGTGGCGGCGTTGAAGCCCTGGCCCTTGTCGAGCTCGGCGACCTTGGAGGTGATGACGTAGCCCTCCAGGCCGGCGTTCTCGGCGATCCAGCGCAGCGGCTCGACGACCGCGCGGCGGACGACGGCGACACCGGTGGCCTCGTCGCCGGTCTTGTCGAGGTTGCCCTCGAGGACCTTGGCGGCGTGGACCAGCGCGGAGCCACCACCGGAGACGATGCCCTCCTCGACCGCGGCGCGGGTCGCGGAGATGGCGTCCTCCAGACGGTGCTTCTTCTCCTTCAGCTCCACCTCGGTGGCGGCGCCGACCTTGATCACGCACACGCCGCCGGCCAGCTTCGCGAGGCGCTCCTGGAGCTTCTCGCGGTCCCAGTCGGAGTCCGTGGTCTCGATCTCGGCCTTGATCTGCGCGATGCGGCCCTCGACGCCGCCCTTCTCACCGGCACCGTCGACGATCGTGGTGTCGTCCTTGGTGACGGTGACGCGGCGCGCGGAGCCGAGGACGTCCAGACCGGCCTGGTCGAGCTTGAGGCCGACCTCCTCGGAGATCACGGTGGCGCCGGTGAGGACGGCCATGTCCTCCAGCATCGCCTTGCGGCGGTCGCCGAAGCCGGGGGCCTTGACGGCCACCGCGTTGAAGGTGCCGCGGATCTTGTTCACGACGAGGGTGGAGAGGGCCTCGCCCTCCACGTCCTCGGCGATGATCAGCAGCGGCTTGGAGGAGTTGGACTGGATGACCTTCTCCAGCAGGGGCAGCAGGTCCTGGATGGACGAGATCTTGCCCTGGTTGATCAGGATGTACGGGTCGTCGAGGACGGCCTCCATACGCTCCTGGTCGGACACCATGTACGGCGACAGGTAGCCCTTGTCGAAGGCCATGCCCTCGGTGAAGTCCAGCTCCAGACCGAAGGTGTTGGACTCCTCGACGGTGATGACACCGTCCTTGCCGACCTTGTCCATCGCCTCGGCGATCAGCTCGCCGACCTGCTGGTCCTGCGCGGACAGCGCGGCGACGGCGGCGATGTCGGACTTCTCCTCGATCGGGCGCGCGGTCGCGAGGAGCTCCGCGGAGACCGCGGCGACGGCGGCGTCGATGCCCTTCTTCAGGGCGGCCGGGGAGGCGCCGGCGGCGACGTTCTTCAGGCCCTCGCGGACCAGTGCCTGGGCCAGCACGGTGGCGGTGGTGGTGCCGTCACCAGCGATGTCGTTGGTCTTGGTGGCCACCTCCTTCACCAGCTGCGCGCCGAGGTTCTCGTACGGGTCCTCGATCTCCACCTCGCGGGCGATCGTGACACCGTCGTTGGTGATGGTGGGTGCGCCGAACTTCTTGTCGATGACGACGTTGCGGCCCTTGGGGCCGATCGTCACCTTGACCGTGTCGGCAAGCTTGTTGACGCCGCGCTCGAGGGCGCGACGGGCGTCCTCGTCGAACTTCAGGATCTTCGCCATGGGAGCGGTTCAGCCCTCTCGGAAAACGTGGGTGAAACGAACTGCGCCCCTGACGCCCGGCTTCATAAGGTCGCGGGGGCCCGGGGCGCAGCTCAAAAACAAGTGTGCTTCGTTGATCTACTTCTCGATGATCGCGAGCACGTCGCGAGCGGAGAGCACCAGGTACTCCTCGCCGTTGTACTTCACTTCGGTGCCGCCGTACTTGCTGTACAGCACGATGTCGCCGGTCTTGACGTCGAGCGGCAGGCGCTCGCCGTTCTCGAAGCGGCCCGGGCCCACGGCCAGGACGACGCCCTCCTGGGGCTTCTCCTTGGCGGTGTCCGGGATGACCAGGCCAGAGGCGGTGGTCTGCTCCGCGTCGAGCGGCTGGACCACGATGCGGTCCTCAAGCGGCTTGATGGCAACCTTGGAGCTGGTGGTCGTCACGATCCGACCTCCCCCTTCGGAGATCTCACGGGGTTAACTGTCTGAGGTGGCGACCAGGTCGATCCGTCGTCGCGGGTGCCGGACCTGCCCGTCGCTATTGGCACTCTCCAGGGGGGAGTGCCAGACCAGAGACTATGACGGGGTTAGCACTCGGTCAAGCGGAGTGCCAATGCCTGCGGCGCGTCGGCGGATTCTCGTGGACGTCCGTTGCGTGGAACCCGGCGTCTTTTTCCTGGGGGCTGCGCCCCCAGACCCCCGCTTCGGCCTGGCGGCCTCGTCCTCAAACGCCGGACGGGCTGGATTGGCCTACAGGTAATCCTCAAGCCTCCCGACCCTCAGCCCCGCCCCCTCCACCCGCCGCAGCACCCGTTCCGTTCGCTGCCACAGGGGTGGGCCGGTCGGGTCGTCCGGGCCGATGAGGATGATGTCGCCGGGGTGGAGGGGGGCGGCGTCGGTGTCGGCGGAGGTCCACAGGACGATCGCCGAGAGGCCGCAGTCGGCGGTGGCGTGCAGGGTCGTCATGTCGTAGCGGCCGTGGGGCGGGCGGAAGAGGCGGGGGCGGATGCCGAAGCGGGACTTGAGCTTGTCCTGCTGGCCGCAGATCTCGGCGCGCTGGCCGGCGTAGGGCAGGCCGGGCAGGGCGGTGTGGTCGAGGGTGTGGTTCTGGATGCTCGCGCCGACCGACTGCAGGCGCGCGAAGTGGCCGTAGCCCGGGCCCACGACGCTGTCCGTGAGGAACATGCTGACCGGGAGCCGTCGTTCGCGGACCATGTCGACGAAGCGGGGGTCCTTCTCCGCCCCGTCGTCGTAGGTCAGGAAGACGACCTTGTCCCGGGTGCGGACCCGGTCGACCACGGGCGGCAGACCCCGGTCCGCCTCCGGTCCGTGCGGGCTCACTCGTCCGTCCGCCTTCTCGCCGGGGCGTTCGAAGGGGTCGACGGACTGGGCGCAGCCGGTGAGCAGCGCGGCGGTCAGCGCCAGCGCCCCGGCCGCGCGCGGCCTCACAGGTAGTCCTCCAGCCGTGCCACGGCGTACCCCTTGGCCGTGACCTTCTCCAGGAACCGTCGGACCATGTCCGGCATCGTGCCCTTCCAGTCGTCCTTACCGCGGAAGTGGCTGAGAACGATGTCGCCGGGATGAAGGTCACGGTCCCACTCGCGGTACTCCCAGTGGTCGGCGAAGACCTCCTCGTTCCACAGGGGCGCGTACTTGATGCCGCAGGCCTTCGCGGCGTACAGGGTGTCCGCGTTGTAGTTGCCGAAGGGCGGGCGGAAGAGGGTCGGGCGGGTGCCGTAGTGCTTCTCGATGACGTTCTGCATGCCGCAGATCTCGCGCTTCTGGCGGGAGTACGACAGGCCCGGCAGGTAGGGGTGGTGGAGGGTGTGGTTGTGCAGGCTCACGCCCGCCCGCTGCATGCGCTTGAAGTAGCCGTAGTCCTCCTTCACCAGGTAGTCGCTGAGGAACGCGGTGTACGGGACCCGCAGTTCGCGCATCATGCGCAGGAACGCCGGGTCTTTTTCGGCGCCGTCGTCGATCGTGAGGAAGACGATCTTCTGCCGGGTCGGGATCGTGGTGAAGACCGGCGGAAGGTCGTCCTCCTCATGGCCGTCCACCTCGAAGCCCGCGCGGGTCTTGATCTCCGGTTTCACGGCCGGGGGCAACGGGGCGGTCAGGGGGACCCGCGACAGGCCCCAGCGCTTCGCCGCCGCGACCCGGACCTGCTGCTTGTCCGGGGCCTTGACGCCGGGCGCCTCACGGGGCTGCTGACCTGCTGCGGGCGGTGCCGTGGAGGCGCCGTCCGCGCAGCCCGAGGCGATGGCCGCGGCGGCGAGCACGGCGATTCCGGCACGGATCCGCCGCTTCCGATACGCACCGTATTTATCATTTTGTACGACTACTCGCATGGAGCCGGATCCTCGCAGCCACCCGCCCCCAACCCCGGCCGACACCGCCGCCGCGCCTGCACCATCCACCGACTGGCCCACAATGAACCGGTGAACGACCTCGCCCCCCTCCTCACCCCCGAAGGCCGCGCCCTCCTCGACGAGGTCCGCGGCACCGACCCCGCGCAGGAACTCGCCGTCGCCACCCGGCTGCGCCGCGAGCACCCCGCCGAGCTGGTGTCGGCGGCGCTCGGGCAGGCGCGGCTGCGGCAGCGGGCGGTGGCGAAGTTCGGGGCCGAGGACGCGGGGCGGATGTTCTTCACGCCGAACGGGGTGGAGCAGTCGACGCGGGCGAGTGTGGCGACGTATCGGGCCGAGTGCTTCGATGCGCTGGGGATCCGGTCCGTCGCGGACCTGTGCTGCGGTATCGGTGGTGACGCGATCGCGTTCGCCCGCGCCGGGATCCGGGTGCTGGCGGTGGATCGGGATCCGCTGACTTGCGAGGTGGCCCGCGCCAACGCGGCTGCCCTCGGCCTCGCCGACCTCATCGAGGTACGGGAGGCGGATGTGACGGAGGTCGACACGTCCGGGTACGACGGCGTATTCGTCGACCCGGCCCGGCGTTCCGGCGCACGCGGCCGGATCTTCGACCCGGAGGCCTACTCGCCTCCCCTGTCCTGGGCCGTGTCCGCCGCGCTCAATGCGCCGCGCGCCGCGCTGAAGATCGCGCCCGGCATCCCGCACGACGCGATCCCCGCGCAGGCCGAGGCCGAGTGGATCTCGGACAGGGGGGACGTGAAGGAGGCCATGCTGTGGTTCGGCACGGGTGTCACACCGGGTGCGCGACGGGCGGTGCTGTTGCCCGCCCTGGCCGGCATCTGGGCCTCGCCCGCCACCATGCTGCCCGACCCCGAAGTCCGGCCCGTCGGGCGGTACTTGTACGAGCCCGACGGCGCCGTCATCCGGGCCCATCTGGTCGCCGAGGTCGCCGAGGACCTGGAGGGCGGGCTGATCGACCCCACCATCGCGTACATCACCGCCGACGAGTACCACGTGACCCCGTACGCCACCGCGTACGAGATCACCGATCAACTCCACTTCAGCGTCAAGAAGTTGAAGGCACTGCTCCGGGAGCGGCAGGTCGGGACGCTGACCGTGAAGAAGCGGGGGTCGGCGGTGGAGCCGGAGGAGTTGCGCAGGAAGGTCAAGCCGCAGGGGCCCAACGCGGCGACCGTGTTCCTCACCCGGGTCGCGGGGGCGCCGACCATGCTCGTCGGCGCCCCTGCGCGGGCGTCGGCTACTGCCGGTGGAGCTTCTTGAGGGGCTCCAGGTGGGGGTCGGCGCCGACCGGGCCGGTGCGGGCCACGGTGGCGGGCTGACCGCCGTTCGTGCGGGCCGAGAAGGTGCTGGCCTGCGTGCTCGTGGGCACCACGCCGTTGTAGTAGTCGTGGTACACGAACTGGGAGCCACTCGCGCTGATCGAGGAGCCCGCCGTGTTCAGCGCGCCCGTCGTGACCGAGGCGGCGGGGCCGAACGCGACCGCGAAGTTCATGCTCGCGGATTCGCGCAGCAGATAGCTCTTGGTCTCGTCCGACAGGGCGGGGCGCGAGGTCCACAGGAGGGGCCCGAAGACGTTCACCGCCCCTGCGGCGGACAGGCCGTCGCGCCAGGCGCCGGCGTAGGCGAGGGCCACGTTGCTCGGCACCGCCCACCAGAACTTGGCGACGGCGACGGACAGGGCCGCGTCGGTGCTGCCCGTGATCGGGTAGTACGAGTACCTCGACGGCCACCTGGAGAAGCCCGTGTGGGTCAGCGCGTACTTGGCGTCCGACCCGACCGTGATGATCATGGTCTTGTCGGGGTTCAGGCTGTTGAGGTACGACTTCACCGCTGCGGTCAGCTTGTTGCCGCTGGTGAGGACGATACTGCCCGCGCTGGCCGTGCCGTCGGCGCCGGCCGCGGTGGCAGCCGGGAGGGCCGCGCGGTAGTCGGTGCCCGAGGCCAGGAACACATACTTCGGGGCGCCGGTGACGGACTGGGCCACCTTGACCGACGTCTCGTAGCGATCGGCGCCGGACAGCCGCTTGGGGACGTAGCCGAGCGTCCTCAGCTGGGCGGCGACGTTGCTGCTGAGGATGGACGTGCCGCCGAGGAGGTACACACTGGCGCCCGGCTTCAGCGCCCGCTTCAGCTCGCTCTTCACCGCCGTGGACAGCCCGCTCTTCGGGGTCGTGAGCACCGGCCCCTGCTTCTTGCCGGCCAGCGCGGGCGCGGTGAGCGAGTAGGCCGCGTCGTCCTGGTTGACCAGCACCGCGGCCTTGGCGTTCAGCAGGCCCGGCACGCTGGTGCCGACCTTGTTCCAGGTCCAGCGGGAGGCGGCGATGTTGGTGTTGTAGGCGTTGCTGCCCCAGACGCGGCCGGTGGTGTTCTTGCGCAGCGGCTGCCAGCTGGGGTTGCTCCCCTGCGGGGTGCCGGGGACGCGGGTGAGCTCGCCGGTGGCCAGGTCGACGTACTCGGTGGTGTGTACGTCGTCGCTGTGCGGCGAGGTGTGGGCGTCGAAGACGATCCGCTTGCCGGTGGGCGACCAGGACGGGTTGGCGTACCGGCGGGGGCCGTCGGTGTGCTGTCGGACGTCGGTGCCGTCGGCGTTCGCCGTGAGGATCTGCGGGTTGCCGTCGGGGTCCTTGCGGACGAAGGCCAGCTTGGTGCCGTCGGGCGAGAGCGCGGGCTGCTCGGCGTTGGCCAGCACTCGCTTGAGCGTGCCCGTGGTCCCCTCGTAGGTGTAGATCCACGCGCGGTCGGAGCAGCCGTTGATACGGCGTGAGAAGGCGAGCAGGGTCGATGTCGGGCTCGCCGTCGGGTCCTCGTCGCAGACCTGCGCCGACCCCTGGGCGTCGGACAGCAGCGGGCGGGGCGCCCAGGAGCCGTCGGAGGGGCCGTAGGCGAGCTGGCCGCCGCTGGCGAAGACGACGTAGCGGCCGCCCCACCAGAAGGCCAGGTCCTCGTAGGCGGCGCTGGAGCGCATGCCCTCCGCCCAGGGCAGGGTGATCTTCGAGGAGCCGCTGGGCCGGACGCTGGAGATCTGGCTCCAGGCGGTGACCAGCCGGCTGCCGTCCGGCGCCCAGGCAGCGTGGTCGCCGGAGGTGCCCGGGACCGTGGCGGCCCGGCCGGTGGCCGGGTCGACGAGGACGGGGCCGTCGGTGAGGATCCGGCCCTCGGTGCCCGGCCAGGGCCCTGCCTCGTCGGCGGCGGCGCCCGGCGCGGTGGCCAGGGTGCCCACGGCGGCGAGCGCCGCCGCGGTCGCGAGCGCCGCGGCACGGCGGCGCGTGAACATGCTCAAGGTTTGATCCCCCCATGGATCTTCACAGCCTCTGCACAGAGGCCGGGTCACTGTAGTGCCCAACGGGGCACGAGGGGAACGGAGTTACTAGTGAACAGCTGTGCGTTTTCGGGTTACGTCCTCGGGTTACGCATCGCACTCCCGCGCCCTGGCCAGCAGCAGTTTCCGCTCGCGTTCGTTGCGTGCGAGACCGGCCGCCCGGACGAACTCCTCGCGCGCCTCCTCCGTACGCCCCAGGCGGGCCAGCAGATCGCCGCGCACGCTCGGCAGCAAGTGGTAGTCCCGCAGGGCGGGTTCGGTGGCGAGGGAGTCGACCAGCTCCAGGGCCGGGGCAGGGCCGTCCGCCATCGACACGGCGACCGCGCGGTTGAGTTCGACGACCGGGGAGGGGGCGCGGGCGGCGAGCAGGCCGTACAGGGTGGCGATCGCGCGCCAGTCGGTGTCCTCGTAGGTGAGCGCGTGCGCGTGGCAGGCGGCGATCGCGGCCTGGAGGGCGTACGGGCCGGGCAGGCCGGTGGACACCGCGTCCGCGCGGTCCAGGGCGGTGATCCCGCGGGCGATGAGGAGCCGGTTCCAGCGGCTGCGGCTCTGGTCCTGGAGCAGGACCGGCTCACCGTCCGGGCCGGTGCGGGCGGCCATCCGTGACGCCTGGAACTCCAGCAGCGAGGCCAGGCCGTGCACCTCGGGCTCCTTGGGCATCAGGACGGCCAACTGCCGGGCCAGCCGCAGCGCGTCCTCGGCGAGGGACGGGCGCAGCCAGTCGTCGCCGGCCGTGGCCGCGTAACCCTCGTTGAAGATCAGGTAGATGACGTCGAGAACGGAGCCGAGGCGGGCCTCGCGGTCGGGGCCGTACGGCACCTCGAAGGCGACGTTCTTCGTGGCGAGGGTGCGTTTCGCGCGGACGATGCGCTGGGCGACCGTCGATTCCGGGACGAGGAAGGCGCGGGCGATCTCCGCTGTGGTCAGGCCGCCGAGGAGGCGCAGGGTGAGGGCGATGCGGGCCTCGGCGGAGAGAACCGGGTGGCAGGCGGTGAAGACGAGGCGGAGCAGGTCGTCGTCGATGTCGTCGGGGTCGGCGGGCTCCTCGGGTTCGGTCACCGTCGACAGGTCGCGGCCGATCTCGGCCAGCTTGCGGGCGTAGTTCTCCTTGCGCCGGATCAGGTCGACGGCGCGGTGCCTGGCGGTCGCCATCAGCCAGGCGCCCGGATTGTCGGGGACCCCGTCCCGGGGCCACTGCTCCAGCGCGGCGACCAGGGCATCCTGGGCCAGCTCCTCGGCGATACCGACGTCGCGGACGACACGGGCGACGGCGGCGATGACGCGGGGCGACTCGATACGGAAGACGGTCTCGACGGTGGATCGCGGGTCGACGGTGGATGGCGGGTCGGCGGAGGGCTGCGAGCTGCTCACAGCCCCCCATTGGACACCCGGACCGGCGCGCCTCCAAGGACCGGAGGCTCAGCCCATGATCTCCCGCACCTCGCAGGTCACCGTCCAGAAGTCCTCGTGCACCTTCAGGAACCGCTTGGTCCACTCCAGCGCCTCGGCCTTGTCCTTGCACTGGAGGATCGCGTAACCGCCGACGGCCTCCTTGGTCTCGGTGAACGGACCGTCGGTCACGGAGACCTTCCCGTCCTCCCAGTGCACGCGGGTGCCCTGGGCGGTGGGCGTCAGACCGGCCGTGTCGAGCATCACCCCGGCCTTGGTCATCTCCTCAATCAACTCGCCCATCCGCTCCATCAGTTCGGGGCTGGGGCCGGCGGCCGCCTGGCTCTCCTGGGTCTTCACCAGCGACAGGTAGCGGGGCATGGGGACTCCTTCGACACGGACCGGCGGGGTCTCTCCCCGCCTTTCACCCCTGCGTCGAACGGGAGACGGCCGGATCGACACGCGCCCCGGATTTCTTCGGGGACATTCTCCTCACCGCAACGACTCCCACAACTCCCCCGCCTCCGGCTCCTGAGCGACCACCCGGTTGGCGTCCGAAGGTGCCCTCTCCACCGGCATGGTCACCGTCGTCGTGTCGTCCGCGGACAGCCCTTCGAGGCTCTGCCCCAGCGCGTACAGCTCGGTGAGCGAGTCCAGGCCGGTGTCCGTGGTGAGGCTGCCGGTCACGGCGTCGGCGACCGAGTAGAGCCGGGTGGGGCCGATGTCGGACAGCCGTTCCAGCAAGGCCTTCACGAGCGTCTGCTGGAGGCCTATGCGCCCGAGGTCGCTGCCGTCGCCGATGCCGTGCCGGGTGCGGGCGAGGCCCAGGGCCTGCTCGCCGTCCAGCTGGTGGGTGCCGGCCTCCAGGGTCAGGTGGCTGTCCTCGTCGTCGATGTCCTCGTCCGTGGTGACGGTGACCCCGCCGAGCGCGTCCACCAGCTTGGCGAAGCCGGCGAAGTCGATCTCGATGTAGTGGTCCATGCGGACGTCCGTCATCGACTCGACGGTCTTCACGGCGCAGACCGGACCGCCCACCGCGTAGGCGCTGTTGAACATCACGCCGTACGCCTCCTCCGTCGACTCCCCGTCCGCCAGCGGGCAGGACGGCCGGGTGACGAGCGTGTCGCGCGGGATGCTGACCACGGTGGCCTCGGTGCGGCCGGCGTCGACGTGGACGACCATCGCCGTGTCGGAGCGGGCGCCGCCACTGGCACCGCCGCCGAGTTGCTGGTTCTCCTCGCCGTCCCGCGAGTCCGAGCCGAGGACCAGGATGTTCAGGGCCTCGGTGGGCAGGGGGGATGCGGACGCCGAACCGGCGGGCGTCGTCATCGACTTGGCCGGGCGGTCGTCGCCGAGCGCGCTGTTGATGTCGACGCTCGTGATGTTGTCGTTGAGGTGCCAGTAGACCCAGCCGGCCCCCGCGGCGCCCAGCGCCAGCAGACCGGCCAGGGTGAGACCGACGGCCTTCAGCAGGCCGGAGCGCGGGCGTATGTGTCTGTCCGATCCCCCGTTGTCGTCCCCGTGTTCGTCATCAGCAGTCACGGACAGGAACGTAAGTCCGAATTATTACGAGAGGACACCCCTGCCCGCTGTTTCTGCGGAAAATCTAAGACTTCTCAGCCCAGCCTCAGGGCGGAGTCACCGGATTTCATCGGCTCTCATCGGCTTTCATCCGACTCCGAAAGTTTCGGACGGTCACCCGACTGACTTCGGAAAAGCGGGCGGTGCCCCTGTGCTGCTGCGCACCACCAGACTCGTCGCGAGCTCCACCCGAGTCGCCGCCGGCGTCCCCTCCTCGCGCGCGAGATCGAGGACGAGCTTGGCCGCCGCCTCGGCCATCTCGGTCAGCGGCTGCCGTACGGTCGTCAGCGGCGGCCCCACCCAGCGGGCGATCGGCAGATCGTCGAAGCCGACGACGCTCAGGTCCTCCGGGATGCGCAGCCCCAGCTCGCGCGCCGCTTCGTACAGGCCGAGCGCCTGGAGGTCGTTGCCGGCGAAGACCGCGGTGGGCCTGTCGGGGGCGCGCAGCAGATCCAGCCCCCGCCGGTAGCCCGTCTCGTGGTGGAAGTCGCCGTTCTTGATCAGCTCGGGGTCGACCGGCAGCCCGGCGGTCTCCAGCGCCGCCCGGTAGCCGTCCACCCGGGCGCGGCTGCACATCATCCGGGACGGTCCGGTGATCGCGCCGATCCGGGTGTGCCCCAGCTCGACGAGATGGCGCGTGGCGGCGAGCCCGCCCTGCCAGTTGGTGGCGCCGATGGACGGCACGTCGGCGCCCGGGTCGCCCGCCGGGTCCATCACCACGAACGGGATGGAACGGCTGGTCAGCAGGGCGCGCTGGGACTCGTCGAGGCCGGACAGCACGAGGATCACGCCGTGCGGGCGGCGGGCGGCGACCTGGTCGGCCCAGGTGCGGCCGGGGGTGAGCCGGCCGGCGCTCTCGCTGAGCACCACGCTCAGCCCGGCGTCCCGCGCCACGTTCTCCACGCCCCGGATGACCTCCATCGCCCAGGCGCTCTCCAGCTCGTGGAAGACCAGGTCGATCAGGGGGGAGCGGCTCGCCTCGGCACGGCGGCGCCGGTAGCCGTGGGCGCGCAGCAGTTCCTCGACGCGGGTCCGGGTCGCCGGGGCGACATCGGCCCGTCCGTTGAGGACCTTCGAAACAGTCGGCGCGGATACGCCGGCCTCGCGGGCGATCTCGGCGAGCGTCGCGGTCTGCGTCGAGCGTCCTGCCGTCCGGGTTTGAGCGGGCTCGGAGGGTGTCATGGCGGCGATCGTATCCCTGCACCCCCTCTTGACGAACCCTTCTGAGCGCCATAGCGTCCCGGAACATTCGAAGTGTATAACGAAACATTCGCCAGCGACCGGGAACCGACAGGAGTTTCATGACCACCGCCCCCTGGCGTGACCCCGCCCTGCCCGCCGCCGCCCGCGTCGACGATCTCCTCTCCCGGATGACGCTGGAGGAGAAGACCGCCCAGCTGTACGGCGTGTGGGTGGGCGCCGCCACGGACGGCGACGGAGTCGCTCCGCACCAGCACGACATGACCGTCGGCTCCGCCGAAGACTTCGCCGAGCTGATCACCCACGGCCTGGGCCAGCTCACCCGCTCCTACGGCACCGCCCCCGTGGACCCGGCGCTGGGCGCGCAGGCATTGGCCCGCGCCCAGCGCCGTATCGCCGACGCGGGCCGCTTCGGCATCCCTGCCGTGGCCCACGAGGAATGCCTCGCCGGCTTCACCGCCTGGGGCGCCACGGCCTACCCGGTCCCCCTCGCCTGGGGCGCCACCTTCGACCCCCTGCTGGTCGAGGAGATGGCCCGGCACATCGGCCGCGACCTGCGCGCGGCCGGCGTCCACCAGGGCCTCGCACCCGTCCTGGACGTCGTACGGGATCCGCGCTGGGGCCGGGTCGAGGAGACGATCGGCGAGGACCCGTACCTGGTCGGCACGGTCGGCGCCGCCTACGTCCGGGGCCTGGAGTCGGCCGGGATCGTCGCCACGCTCAAGCACTTCGCCGGGTACGCGTCCTCCGCGGGCGCCCGGAACCAGGCCCCCGTGCGGGCGGGCGTCCGGGAGCTCGCGGACGTGATCCTGCCGCCCTTCGAGATGGCGCTGCGCGAGGGCGGGGCCCGTTCGGTGATGGCGGCCTACAACGAGACGGACGGCGTCCCGGCCTCCGCGGACCCGGCCCTGCTGACCGAACTCCTGCGCCGGGACTGGGGGTTCACCGGCACCGTCGTCGCCGACTACTTCGGCATCGCGTTCCTCGAGACCCTGCACCGCGTCGCCGGCTCCCCCGCCGAGGCGGCGCACGCGGCACTCGCCGCGGGCATCGACGTGGAACTGCCCACGGTGAAGTGCTACGGCCGCCCGCTGCTGGAGGCGGTACGGGAGGGCCGCGTCCCCGAGGAACTGGTGGACCGGGCGGCCCGCCGGGTCCTGCTCCAGAAGTGCGAACTCGGCCTCCTGGACGCCGACTGGAACCCGGAACCCAAGGGCCCGATCGACCTCGACTCGACGGCCAACCGCGCCCTCGCCCGGCGTCTGGCCGAGGAGTCCGTGGTCCTGCTGGACAACCCGGACGGCCTGCTGCCGCTGGCCCCGGACGCCCGCATCGCGGTCGTGGGCCCGCGCGCGGCGGACGCCCTCGCCATGCTCGGCTGCTACTCCTTCCCGTCCCACGTCCTCACCCACCACCCCGAAGTCCCCATGGGCATCGAGATCCCGCCCCTCCTCCAGGCCCTGCGCGACGAACTCCCCGACGCCAAGGTGACGTTCGCCGAGGGCTGCGACACCTCGGCCCCGGACACCTCCGGCTTCGAGGAGGCGGTGGCCCGGGCGTCCGAGGCGGATGTGTGCGTGGCGGTGCTGGGCGACCGGGCGGGCCTGTTCGGGCGGGGCACCTCGGGCGAGGGCTGCGATGTGACGGACCTGCGACTGCCGGGCGTACAGGGCGAGTTGCTGGACCAGCTGATCGCGACGGGCGTACCGGTCGTGCTCGTACTCCTGACGGGACGGCCCTACGCGCTCGGCCGCTGGCACGGGCGCCTCGGCGCGGTCGTCCAGGCGTTCTTCCCGGGGGAGGAGGGCGGCCCGGCGGTGGCGGGAGTGCTGTCGGGCCGCGTCAACCCCTCCGGCCGCCTGCCCGTGAGCGTCCCGCACGTGCCCGGCGGGCAGCCCTGGACCTACCTCCAGCCGCCGCTGGGCCTGGCGGGCGAGGTCAGCAACCTGGACCCGACGCCGCTGTACGCCTTCGGACACGGCCGCTCGTACACGACGTTCGCCTGGGAGTCCGACGCGACGGAGACGGAGATCGGCACGGACGGCTCGTACGAGATGACCGTGACCGTCCGCAACACCGGCGACCGCGCGGGCGCGGAGGTCGTCCAGCTCTACCTCCACGACCCGGTGGCGTCGGTGACCCGCCCGGACGTCCGGCTGATCGGCTACCGGCGGGTGGAGCTGGAGCCGGGCGAGGCGAACCGGGTGACCTTCCGCTTCCACGCCGACCTGTCCTCCTTCACCGACCGCTCAGGACGGCGGGTGGTCGAACCGGGCGTACTGGAGCTGCGGCTGGCGGCGTCCAGCGCGGACGTACGGCATACGGCGCGGCTGGAACTCACAGGGCCCGTACGGGAGTTGGGACCCGACCGGCGGCTGCTGTGCGAGACGGAGGTATCGGCGTCGGGGTGACCGGGACCCCTCCCGCCCCCACCCCGCTACACAGAACGGATGACATCTGCGACGCGTCTCCGTCCCGGAGCGGTTTCGGCCATCACCGCGCTGCTCGTCCTGCTGCTGGCGTCCTGCGGATCCCCGGAACCGGAGACGCCGCCCGGAAAACTGTTCACGGAGTACTTCAGGTCGACCGACGTCAAGAACGACAGGTTTCCCAGTGACGGTGCCTCCAGCAAGGACCGAATCGCCAACTTCGCCGCCCACTACACCACCGAAGAGTTCCAGAGGATGCTCCTTGCGGCGACCCCGTGCGACAAAGACACCACCGAGGCCGACTACGACTACCAGTCCAACACCGGCTGTCCGCCGAACTCGTCCGTGAGCGCGGCGGCGCGGGACGTCACCGGTTCCAAGGGCGAACTCTTCAGGCGCTCCGTCCTGGTCCAGCACGAGGACGGGGCCCTCGAACTGATCACGCTCTACGTGGCGCAGCCACCGGACAAGTCCAAGTCCCCCGCCCTGATCGACACGACCGGCGAGACCTATACCGGTGGCCTGGAGGACTTCCGGGAGAACAACGACCTGCTCGGCCAGCAGGATGTGATCCTCACACTCCGCGACATCACCTCGGTACCGGGCGAGGGAGAGATCGTCACCGTCTTCGGACACACCCCGCCCGACTGGCGGCTGTGGTTCATCGGCGGAGTCGTCACCGTCCTGGTGCTCGGTCTCTGGCTCACCCTGTCCAGGCGTCGACGGACTCGAAGCGCCATCGATGCACCACCCGAGTGACCAACTCCCCGTCGGGCTCGGGCAGTTCCGGCAGTACGGTGTCGTAGTCGGCGTCCCACCACGTGATGACCAGCACCCGGTCCTGCGGCGCGCGGAAGGTCTCGCGGCGCAGCGGCTCCTCAGGAAGCCGCTGTTCGCGCGCCCAGGCCAGCAGTTGCTCGCCCCGCCCTTCGACCGCCCGCGCCTCCCACATCAACGCCACGGTCATGAGTACAGGTTGTCCTTGCTGACCTCGTGGACATGGTCGTGCCCCGGCACATGCGGGTCGGTCACCGGCAGCGAGGAGTCCGCCGACAGGTCCCAGCTGGACACCGCCCGCCCCCGCGCCACCATCTCCGCGCCGAGCGCGGCGACCATCGCGCCGTTGTCGGTGCACAACTTGGGCCGCGGCACCCGCAGTTCGATCCCGGCCGCCTCGCACCGGTGCTGGGCGAGGTGCCGCAGCCGGGAGTTGGCCGCCACGCCACCGCCGATCATCAGATGCCCGACGCCCTCGTCCTTGCAGGCCCGTACGGCCTTGCGGGTCAGCACGTCCACGACCGCCTCCTGGAAGGACGCCGCCACATCGCGCACCGGCACCTCCTCCCCCGCCGCCCGCTTGGCCTCGATCCAGCGGGCCACGGCGGTCTTCAGACCGGAGAAGGAGAAGTCGTACGCCGGATCGCGGGGCCCGGTCAGACCGCGCGGGAAGGCGATGGCCTGAGGGTCGCCCTCCTTGGCGTACCGGTCGATGACGGGACCGCCCGGGAAGCCGAGGTTCAGCACCCGCGCGATCTTGTCGAAGGCCTCGCCGGCCGCGTCGTCGATCGTCGCGCCCAGCGGCCGTACGTCGGAGGTGATGTCGGAGGACAGCAGCAGGGACGAGTGCCCGCCGGACACCAGCAGCGCCATCGTCGGCTCGGGCAGCGCGCCGTGCTCCAGCTGGTCCACGCAGATGTGCGAGGCGAGGTGGTTCACGCCGTACAGCGGCTTGCCCAGCGCGTAGGCGTACGCCTTCGCCGCCGAGACGCCGACCAGCAGGGCACCGGCGAGGCCGGGACCGGCGGTGACGGCGATGCCGTCCAGGTCCCTGGCGCTCACCCCGGCCTCCTTCAGCGCACGGTCGATCGTCGGGACCATCGCCTCCAGATGCGCCCGGGAGGCGACCTCCGGCACCACGCCGCCGAAACGGGCGTGCTCGTCGACGCTGGACGCGACGGCGTCCGCCAGCAGAGTTCTGCCGCGGACGATGCCGACGCCGGTCTCGTCGCAGGAGGTCTCGATCCCCAGCACCAGAGGTTCGTCAGCCATTGATCTCGGTTCCTTGTACGGAGGTTGATGGGTCGGTCAGTCGCATGACGAGGGCGTCCACGTTCCCCGGCTGGTAGTAGCCGCGCCGGAAGCCGATGGCCTCGAAGCCGTAGCGCTCGTACAGCTTCTGCGCGCGGATGTTGTCGATCCGGCACTCCAGCATCACTTCGGCGCACTCGAAGGCGGTGGCCGCCCGCAGCAGTTCGGTCAGCAGCCGCCCGCCGAGGCCGGTGCCCCATTGGTCGCGGGTCACGGCGATGGTCTGGATGTCGGCGAGGTCGCCGGACGCGGCGAGGCCCGCGTACCCCACGAGCCGGTCCTCGTCGACGGCGACGACGTACCGCTTGGTCGCCCCGGGACCGCGCGCGTGGGCCAGCTCGGACCAGAACATCCCGCGCGACCAGGCGTCCTCGGGGAAGAGGTCCTTCTCCAGCTCGAGCACGGCATCGATGTCCCACCAGCGCATCTCGCGCAGCACCGCTGTCACTTGGGGGTGACCACCTTGTAGTTCTTGGGCACCTGGGCGTCGGGACGGCGCAGGTACAGCGGCCGGGGCGCGGGCAGTTCCGCGCCGGCCGCCAGCCTCTCGGCCGCGAGGCTCGCGAGCGCCGCGGCCGACACATGCTCGGGCTCGTGTACGTGGGGGAAGGTGTCCGGGTACAGCAGCGCGCCCGCGCCGACGGCGGGCAGTCCCGCGACCTGGTCGGCGATGTCGACGGGCCGGTCGACGGCGGGATCGGTGAGGCGCGTACGGGAGTCGGCGTACCGCGCCCAGTAGACCTCCTTGCGCCGGGCGTCGGTGGCCACGACGAAAGGGCTGCCCATGTCGGACGCGTACGCGAGGCCGTCGAGCGTGCACATACCGTGCACGGGGACGCCGAGCGCCAGCCCGAACGTGTCCGCGGTCATCAGACCGACCCGCAGCCCGGTGTACGGGCCCGGACCGATCCCTACGACGATCCCGGTGACGGCGTCGAGTTTCAGCCCCGCCTCGGTCAGCACACGGTCGACGGCCGGCAGCAGCAACTCTCCGTGTCGGCGCGCGTCGATCTGACTCGACGAGGCGATGACGTCCGTCCCGTCGTGCAGGGCGACGGTGACGGCGGGGGTGGCGGTATCCAGAGCGAGCAAGAGCACGCAAACAGCCTACGGCTCCCCGGGCTCGCGCACGGCCGCCCAGGTCCGGCGGTCACCTGCTGCTACCGTCGCAACGAAGCGTGACGTACGACGAAGAGGTGGGCGACCGTGCCAAGCAGCAGCGCCGGATTCGTGGCCGTGCTGACCGCGGCGGCCGTCGCGACCATCGGCTTCCTCGCCTACCAGGCCTCGGCGACCGTCCCGGCCGATCTGGGCCGGCCCCAGGCGGGCGGGTCGGCCTCGGCGGCCACCTCCAAGGCGGCACGGGACGGTCGGCACCCCAAGGCACTGCCCGCCGGTTCCGGAACGGGTGAACGCGTCGTGTACTCGGTGGACGCCGACCGCGTCTGGCTCGTCACCCGGGCCAACAAGGTCCAGCGCACCTTCAAGGTCAACCCGAGCACGGTCGACCCACCGCCCGGCACCTACTTCGTCACCTCCCGCTCGAACGCGGTCACCGGCTCCGACGGCACCCCCATCGAACACGTCGTCCGCTTCACCAGCGTCGACGGCGTAGCCATCGGCTTCAGCGCAGCCGTCGACGGCTCGACCCCGGTACCCGACCCCACGGTGAAAACAGGCGGCATCCGCGAATCACGCGCGGACGGCAACGCGATGTGGCGGTTCGCGACGGTGGGCCAAAAGGTGGTCGTGATCCGCTAGAGCCGGGTCAGTGGAGCGCCCCGATAGGGGCGCGGGGAACTGCGCGACAAGCCACATCGAACCCGCAGACGACTACGCGGCCCGACGGCCCTCTGTCTCACACCGCGCTGGCGCAGCTGGCGGCGTGGAAATCACGCGCGCCGCCGCACAGGACGCCAGCAACGCACTCATCGACACCCCGCCAACCGCGTACGGCTGCCGAGGCCGGACCTCGTGGCGGTCGTTCTCCACACTGCGTTCCGAAACCGACATGGACGCCTCCTGAGGGACGGGGGCGGACGTAGTTAGGTAGACCTAACTACAGACTGGGTACCATGTGACCACGCGTAAGACCCCGAAAGCAATAACTTGCCGACGCCTTGTCGGAACGTTCACGCTCACGCCGACAGCACGCTGAGGTCCGCGTTGGCCCAGCGCTCCCCCAGCCCGGTCAGCGTCACCCGCCGAACCTCGTCCGCCGTGTCGCCGACGGCCCGGTGGATGTCGACCTGCAACCGGTCGTCGGTCAGCTCCTCGACCTTGCCCTCGCCCCACTCCACGACGATCACCGACTCGGGCAGCGAGACATCGAGGTCGAGGTCCTCCATCTCGTCGAGGCCGCCACCGAGGCGGTACGCGTCGACGTGGACCAGCGGCGGCCCGTCCCCCAGCGACGGATGCACGCGCGCGATCACGAACGTCGGTGAGGTGACGGCCCCCCGGACCCCGAGCCCTTCACCCAGCCCCCGGGTCAGCGTCGTCTTGCCCGCGCCGAGCTCCCCGCTGAGCATCACGAGGTCACCGGCGCGCAGCAGCTTGGCGAGGCGGCGGCCGAGTTCCCGCATCTGGTCGGGAGAGGTGACGGTGAGGTTCTGGACGCCCGGCTCAGCCTGGCTGTGCGGTACTGCTTCCATAGCCACTTACGGTAGCCCCTGCCGGCACGGCACCCGCGCGGGTGAGCAGGTCGGCGAGACGGTCGGTGACCACTTCCGGGTGCTCCAGCATCACCAGGTGACCGGCGTCCGGGACGAGCACCAGCTCGGCGTCCGGCAACAGGTCGGCGATGGCCTCGCTGTGCTCACTGGGCGTGACGAGGTCCTTGACCCCGGCCAGCACCAGCACCGGCAGATCGGCGAAATACGCGAGCGCCTCGGTCTTGTCGTGGTCCGCGAAGGCCGGGTAGAACTCGGCGACCACGTCGATCGGCGTGCCCTCGATCATCCGCTCGGCGAACCGCGCGACCGCCGGATCGACGTCCCGGGACGCGAACGAGTACCGCTTGATGATCCCGGCGAACAGATCGGCGGTGGCCCGCCGCCCCCGCTCGACCAGCGCCGCCTGCTGCCCCAGCGCTTTCAGCACTCCGGGGAGCACGCGACGCACGGCGTTGACGCCCGCGACCGGCAGCCCGAAGTTGACCTCGCCGAGCTTCCCCGACGACGTACCGATCAGCGCGACGGCGGTGACCCGCTCCCGGACCAGCTCGGGGAACTGGGCGGCCAGCGCCATCACGGTCATCCCGCCCATGGAGTGCCCGACCAGCACGATCGGCCCCTCGGGGACGGCCGCGTCGATCACGGCCTTCAGATCGCGGCCCAGCTGGTCGATGGTGATCGGCATGCCGTCCTGGACCTGCGACACCCCGCGCGCGGACCGGCCGTGGCTGCGCTGGTCCCAGTGCACCGTCCGTACGACACCCCTGAGCGCCGCGCGCTGGAAGTGCCAGGAGTCCTGGCTGAGGCAGTAGCCGTGGCTGAAGACGACGGTGACCGGGGCGGGGGCCTTACGGCCGAAGAGCCGCCGGCGCCGCGGGGTGAGCCCCTCCTGGGGTTCGACGTCGTCGACCTCGTAGTACAGCTCGGTGCCGTCGTCGGCGTACGCCTTGCCGGGGGTGCCGCGCAGGGCGCCGTACGGTCCGGCCGAGTCCAGGGCGAGGCGGGCCTTCTGCCGCATCCCGCGGCCGACCGTCATGCGTTCGATCGCGACGCCGGCCGCCGCGCCCGCGGCGACCACGCCGATCGCGGCACCCGCGATACCGGTCACCCGGCGCCAGTTCCCGGCCGCCCCCGTGGCGGAGGCGACGGCCGCCGAGGCGGCGTTCGCTACGGCCTCCGCACTGCTCTCGCTCACGAATCGCTCCTCTTCGCCGTACTGCTGGTCGCCGGATGGCTGGTGCTGACTGCGGTGCACGCCTCCTGGCGTCTACCCCGCTTGTTCCTCGTTCACATAGACGCGGGGGACACGGGTTCCGATGCGGGTGACGATTTCGTACGCGATGGTGCCCGCGGCCTGCGCCCAGTCCTCGGCGGTGGGCTCACCGCGGTCGCCGGGCCCGAAGAGGACCGCCTCGGTCCCGGTCACGGGCTCGTCGCCCCCCAGATCCACGACGAACTGATCCATCGCGATCCGCCCCGCGACCGTACGCCACTTGCCGCCGATCATGACCGGCCCGGTCCCGGAGGCGTGCCGCGGGATGCCGTCCGCGTAGCCCACGGGCACCAGGCCGAGGGTGGTCTCGCCGGGGGTGGTGTAGTGATGCCCGTAACTCACGCCGTGCCCGCCCGGCACGTGCTTCACCAACGCGACCGACGCCGACAGCGTCATCACCGGCCGCAGCCCGAAGTCGGTCGGGCCGCCGATCTCCGGGCTGGGTGAGATGCCGTAGACGGCGATCCCGGCGCGGACGAGGTCGAAGTGGCTGTCGGGCCGCGTGAGAGTAGCGGGCGAATTGGCGATGTGCCGCACCTCGGGCCGCACGCCCTGCTCCTCGGCGTACGACACCATCTCCCGGAAGCGGCCGAGCTGGGCGTCGATGGACGGATGCCCGGGCTCGTCGGCGCAGGCGAAGTGCGACCAGAGCCCGGTGATGCGGATGAGTCCGTCCTGCTCGGCGCGCAGGGCGGCGCCGACCAGTTCGGCCCAGTCGCCACCGGGCTGGCAGCCGCCCCGCCCGAGGCCGGTGTCGGCCTTGAGCTGGACGCGGGCGGGGGTGCGGGTGCGGGTCATCGTCTGCTGAGCGGCAGCGGTCACTTCCTGTAGAGCCCACATACCGCTGACGGATACATCGAGGTCGGCCTCGATGGCCTCGCGCCAGGGCCCGCCCGGGGTCCACAGCCAGCACATGATCCGCCCCGGCACACCGGCGGCCCGCAGCGCGAGGGCCTCCTCGGGAGTGGCGGTTCCCAGCCAGCTCGCCCCGGCCTCGACAGCCGCGCGGGCGCACGGCACCGCGCCATGCCCGTAGGCGTCGGACTTCACCACGGCCATCAGCTGCGCACCCGGTGCCAGGGCACGCAGGGCCCGCACATTGGCCCGCAGCGCGGCCAGGTCGATCTCGGCGCGGGCACGCAGCGGGGCGGTCGGCGGCGGTGCGTTCTCAGTCATGGCGCCCTCAGTGTCTCAGAGGGGTCTGACGGTCGAGCTCTCCGGCCGCCGGTGGCTGGCTGTGACGGCTCCCGCCGAGTGGCACGGGAATCCTGACCGCGCCGGCCCGCACAAGATTCCCGGGCCGGGCGGCCCTGCGTGCCCCTGGGGCGCTCAGCGGACGCCATCACCACTGCGACTGCGACTGCATGCGGGCGGGCGGGCGGGTCAGAGTCGCAGTCCGTGCCGGGCCAGATATTTCACCGGATCGATGTCCGAGCCGTACTTGCGGCGGGTGCGCACCTCGAAATGCAGATGCGGCCCGGTCGCACGGCCGGTGCTGCCGCTGTTGCCGAGCCGCGTGCCGGGCCGAACCTTGTCGCCCCGCTCCACGGAGATACGCGACAGATGGGCGTAGACGACATACCGGCGGTCACTCATCTTCACCGTCACGGCCTTGCCGTACGACCCCGACCACCGGGCCAGCACCACGACACCGGGGCCCACCGAATAGACCGGGGTTCCCCTCGGTACGGCGAGGTCGATTCCGGTGTGATACCCGACCGCCCAATTCCCCCGCATCCGGTAACGCGCCGTGACCTTGACCCGCCGCCGCACCGGACGGCGCCATTTCTTGGGAGCGCGGTACACGTCTTCGTCCGGGTCCACCCAGTCCTGGGGTTCCTCCACGGCCGCGAGCAGGGCCTCGAATTCCTCGTCGTACTCGATGCCACAACTCCCGGCCGGTTCCTCACCCCAGTCACCCGAATCAGAATCGCTCGCGCGCTTCCCAAGGACGGCGCCCCCCAGAACAACGGCCGCCCCTCCCAGCACTTCACGCCGAGTAGCATCACGTATGTCTGATTCACTCATGCCGCCAGCGAACCATCCCCCATTTCTTCTCCGCACACTCGGCCGACCGGTATTGCTCCCTTCGGTGGTTTCTTCACCTAGGAAGCGCCAATTTCCCGCCCTACCGTTTGCGAGCGACGGCCGCAATCACAACGCGCGCACACGAGTTACGGCCGTCGCCTCGCGCTCAGATCGGCCGACGCCCCCACACGTACACCCGATCGCCCTTCTTCAGCAGGCCCCACAGCTTGCGGGCGTCGCCGTGGCGCAAGCTGACGCAGCCTCGGGAGCCGACGGTGGTGAAGATGGTGCCGTGGACGGCGTGGAACGCCTGACCGCCGCTGAAGAACTGGGCGTACGGCATAGGGGACTTGTAGAGCGTCGAGTAGTGATTCTTGTGCCGCCAGTGGATCGTGTGCCATCCGACACGAGTCCGATGCCCGGCCCGCCCACTGCGCATGGGCACCGGCCCGAACACGACCTTCTTCCCCTTCTGCACCCAGGTCAACTGCCGGCTGAGATCGACACAGGCGACGCGATACGTCCGTACCGGGCACTTCTTCGCGGCATTGGGGTTCTTCTTCGCGGCGGCGACCTGCGTCCACGCCCACGTAAGGGGCCCGGCATATCCGTCGACCTCGATCCCCTGCTTCTCCTGAAACGCCCGGATCGCGTCGCAGTCCCTCTCCGACTGCTTCCCGTCCACCTTCAACTTCAGGTACCGCTCGACCTGCCGCTGATAAGGCCCGGTGAAGTCGGGGCAGCTGTCCGGCACGATCTCCTCGTCGACCGGAACATCCTCAAAAAACGCAGACGCCCTGTCGGCCGCGTCCCTGAGCTCCGTCTCGACGGCATCCAATTCATCGCCGGTCGCACTCTCCCCCGGCACCAACTCCCCTTCCACACCAGCTGCATTCGGCCCAGGTTCCGCAGCGGCGCTCCCCACAGGAATCACAGTGACAACGGCCAACAAAACCGCGACACTCCGGCGCACAAGACGTCCACTGATCATGCGCTCACATAAGCGCGCGGCCTCGACGGTGCTGGGGAGCCGCGCGGGAGGCATCACCCGTACGCAGCCTGCACCCATCCGCCCAGCTGCGGGCATGCGTGCCGCTGCCGAAGCTGCGCGCACCGCCCCCGCCCAAGCTGCGGGCATACGTGCCGCTGCCGTAGCCCTCAGCCGCAGGAATGCGTACCGCTGCCGTAGCTGCGGGCATGCGTGCCGCCTGGGGCGGCACGGGTGGGCGCAGGCGGCACCCCGTCAGCGCCGGGCCGCGCGACTTACCCCCGGCCGACGCCAATCCGCGGCACCCCGTCAGCGCCGGGCCGCGCGACCCACCCCGCCTCAGCCCCCACGCCGGGCCACGCGACTCACCCCCGCCCAGCCCAACCCCGGGCGCCGAACAGCCCCCGCCCCCTCACCCCCGTACATCCCTCCACGCCCCCGGAATCGCCTCCGCAACGTCATGCGCCCCCACCGGCGCCCCATCCGCCGCAAACCGCCCCGCCAGCCCATGCAGATACGCCGCCACACTCCCCGCATCGACAGCCGAAAGCCCCGCCGCCAGCAAAGACCCCGCCAACCCCGACAACACGTCCCCACTCCCCGCGGTAGCCAGCCAAGCCGTCCCCGTCGGATTCACCCTCACCGCCGCCCCACTCCCCGTATCCACAACCAACGTCGTCGACCCCTTCAGCAACACCGCCGCCGCATACCGCCCCGCCAACTCCCGCGCGAAAAACAGCCGAGCCCCCTCGACCTCCTCCCGCGCAACCCCCAACAGCGCGGCGGCTTCCCCAGCATGGGGAGTCATCAGCGTCGGCGCGTTACGACGACGTACGACATCCGGATCCGCAAGCCGCAACCCGTCCGCATCCACCAGCACCGGCACATCCGCCCGCAACACCTCCCCCACAGCCGACGCATCGTCCCCGGCCCCGGGCCCCACGACCCACGCCTGCACCCGCCCCGCCTGCTTGGGCCCCTTGTCGGACACCAGCGTCTCGGGGAAACGGGAGATCACGGCATCCGCGGCCGGCCCGACGTACCGCACGGCCCCGGCCCCACCCCGCAACGCCCCCGCCACAGCCAGCACCGCCGCCCCCGGATACCGCGCGGACCCGGCGGCGATCCCGACGACGCCCCGCCGGTACTTGTCGCTCTCCCCGCCCGGCACCGGCAGCAGCGCCGCCACATCCGCGTGCTGCAAAGCCTCCAACTCGGCCTCGACAGGCAGTTCGAGCCCGATGTCGACGAGCCGCACCGACCCGGCGTACTCCCGCGCCGGATCGATCAGCAACCCCGGCTTGTGCGTCCCGAAGGTCACGGTCAGATTGGCGCGGATGGCCGCACCCCGCACCTCACCGGTATCGGCGTCGACGCCACTGGGCAAATCAACGGCGACAACGGCAGCAAGCGAATCCGCGACCACCGAAGCCAGCGATACGGCCTCCGCCCGCAGCCCACCCTTCCCACCGATCCCGACGATGCCGTCGACAACGAGATCGGCCGCCGCGATCAACTGCTCGGCGTCACCCGCCCGCACAGCCCGGCCACCCGCCCGGCGCAGCGCCGCGAGCCCCCCGGCGTGCGCCCGCTCGGGCGACAGCAGCACCGCCGAGACCCCCGCACCACGCCGGGCCAGCCGCGCCCCCGCGTACAGCGCGTCGCCACCGTTGTCCCCACTGCCGACCAGCAGCACCACCCGGCTGCCGTACACCCGCCCCATCAACTGCCCGCAGGCAACGGCCAGTCCGGCCGCGGCCCGCTGCATCAACGCCCCCTCGGGCAGCCGCGCCATGAGTTCCCGCTCGGCGGCCCTGACCGTCTCCACGCTGTACGCAGTACGCATGGGATCGAGTCTCTCTCGAAACGGTCACTTCTTCAGGTCGCTACGCCTCAGCCACGACCACCGCCGAGGCCACCCCCGCGTCATGGCTCAACGACACATGCCAGGCCCGCACCCCCAGCTCCGCCGCCCGCGCCGCCACCGTCCCCGTCACCCGCAACCGCGGCTGCCCGCTGTCCTCGATGTACACCTCGGCATCCGTCCAGTGCAGGCCGGGCGGCGCGCCGAGCGCCTTGGCCAGCGCCTCCTTGGCGGCGAAGCGGGCGGCGAGCGAGGCAACCCCCCGCCGCTCCCCGCTGGGAAGCAGCAACTCGCTTTCCACAAACAGCCGTTCCGCCATCCCGGGCGTCCGCTTCAGCGACGCCTCGAACCGGTCGATCTCGGCCACGTCGATTCCGACACCGATGATGCTCATCCGGGCACTCTACGACCCACCGAGCGCCGCCAGGCCCGGTTCCCCGGCGACCAGATCAGCCTCGTGCGTCGCGGTGACGGCACGGTCCAGGAAACGGGTGAGCGCATCCGTGTCGGGGCATAGGTGGAGGGCTCGGTGGAGGTGTTTGTCGAACTTGACGCCGCGAGTGTCCAAGATCCGCAAGATCGCAGCGGCCCATGCTGCGAGATATCCGGCGGCATAGCCTGCGGCCCATTGCTCACGGTGGTCTGGGGCCAAGCCCGAGGTTCTTGCGCGCACCCGGGCCACGTCGTCCAGGGGAAGGAGCCCCCTCTGCCTGAGGCTTTCAAGGCCGAAGAGGAAGTCCCCCTGAACCTTCTCCTGGGGGATGCCCAGCATTTGGCTCGTCATCGTGAAGCGGAGCAGGTCGGCCAGCTCCGGCGGCCCGTCCCGCAGCAACTGGAGGACGGCGGGCAACTCAGGCGGCTCGTCCCGTTGGCTGCCTTCTCGGTTGTCTCGCGGATCCGTCATCGCTCAGCTGTCCTGGTGAGTTGATGTGACCATGTGTGCAACCTTGATGCCGTTCACGCCGCCGAAGTCAGCTCACACCACACGTATTTGCCGCGGTTGCCGTGCCTGGTGAGCGGCTGCCAACCCCACACATCGGCGCAGGCCCGCACGAACGAGGGCCAGCCCTCGCCCCTCCTCGCCCTCCCCGAGTCGCTCCAACTCCCCCGGCGGCTCCGGCGGTTCGGGGTCGGCGTCCCACGCCCCGATCCGCAGCACACCGGCCGCCCATCGCACCCGTAGGGCCGCGGGCCCCTTGGTGTGACGTACGGCGTTGGCAACCAGCTCGGTGGCGAGAAGCTCCGCGGTGTCGACGAGGCTGATGAGGCCGTGCATGGTGAGGATGAGGCGGAGGGTGCGGCGGGAGACGGTGACGGCTCGGACGTCGTTCGGGATGTAGAGCGTGTACTCCCAGGGTTCGTTTTCGGGCATGCGTGAGCTCCGTTCGGGTTGGTGGGGAGTTGCGGTGGCAGTGCCGCAGCCGTCATGGCAGGACGGGGCGGTGCGCTTCCGCTGAGTATGCGCTACGTCACCGACGGTAGACCTAACCTGTCATACGGAGCAAGCCGATCGCGTAATCTGACCCCCGAACGAGGCACGCTGGCAGGCGTGTTGAACCGAGGAGCGATCGATGGTTCTCAGGCACGAACCCACGGCACGCCAGATGCGTCTGGCGGTCGAACTGCGCAGGCTCCGCGACGCGGCAGGCCTCAGCGCCACCGAGGCCGCAGCGCTGCTCGGGACTGGTCGTGTCCAAATCAGCCACATCGAATCCGGCCTGGCGGGCGTGAGCGAGCAGCGGCTGCGCCGCCTCGCAGCCCACTACGTGTGTACCGACGAAGCCCTCATCGGCGCCCTGATCGCCATGGCGACCGACCGGACACGCGGTTGGTGGGAGGAATACCGAGGCTTGTTGCCCACACCATTCCTCGATCTCGCCGAGTTGGAGCACCACGCCACGTTCCTGCGCGAGGCACAGTTCCTGTACATCCCCGGCCCACTGCAGACGGAGGATTACGCCCGTGCCGTCTTCTCCTACAGGGTCCCCGAACTTCCCGAAGAAGAGCTGGAGTTGCGCGTCCGGCACCGGATGCAACGCAAGGTGATCCTCGAAAGCCCGGCCCCCACAGAGTACGAGGCCGTTATCCACGAGGCCGCGCTGCGCATCATGGTGGGCGACCGCGCCACCTCACGGTCCCAGCTCACCCGCCTCATCGAAATCTCCGAGGCGGACCACATCACCGTGCGCGTCATCCCCTTCGACCTGGAGGGGTTCGCCGGCGCCGCGAGCGCCATGACGTATGCGGGAGGCCCCGTACCCAAGTTGGACACAGTCGTACGCGATGGCCCGCATGGCGCGGTGTTCATCGATTCCGAAGGCCAGCTCGGCGCCTTTCGAACACTCCTCCGTAAGGTGGAGGGCGCGTCGCTCGACCCCCAGCGTTCGCGTGACTTCATCCACAGGTTGGCGAAGGAGCTGTGAGGCATCCCATGGACACCCCCGACAACTGGCGGAAGTCGTCCTACTCAGGCCCTGGCGACGGCGACTCCTGCGTGGAAATCGCCAACTCCCCCACCCACATAGCCATCCGCGACTCAAAGACCCCGGCCGGCGCGACCATCACCTTCCCGGCCGGAGCCTTCACGCCCTTCATCGAAGCCCTAAAGCCGGCTCACTCCACCGTCACCGACTTCGCCAGGTTCCGAGGCTGATCCACCTCGTTGCCCCGGGCGGTAGCCAACTCACACGCGAACACCTGAAGCGGCACCGTGGCCACCAACGGCTGCAGCAATGTCGGCGTAGCCGGAATCCGAATCAAGTGATCCGCATACGGCACCACCGC
The DNA here is from genome assembly GCF_017948455.1 of Streptomyces sp. GESEQ-4. GTDB lineage: Bacteria > Actinomycetota > Actinomycetes > Streptomycetales > Streptomycetaceae > Streptomyces. The sequence goes on along the minus strand of NZ_JAFFSU010000004.1, from coordinate 314,801 downwards.
CTCGTCCCCCTCCTCCGCGATGACGATGGTCCGCGCCCCCCGAGCCCGAATCTCCTGGATGTTGGACACGATCTTGTCGTGGAGAACGGACCGCCCCCGAGGCGAAGGCACCACAACAACCACCGGCACATCAGCCTCAATCAGGGCGATCGGCCCGTGCTTCAACTCCCCCGCCGCAAAGCCCTCGGCGTGCATATACGCAAGCTCCTTGAGCTTCAACGCACCTTCCAGCGCGACCGGATACCCGACGTGCCGCCCCAGGAACAACACGGTGTCCTTCTCGGCGAGGCTGCGCGCAAGCCCCCGTACGGGCGTCATGGTCTCCAGCACACGCTCGACCGCACCGGAGATCTCGGACAGGTCCCGGATGACGTCCCGGATCTCGTCACCCCACTTGGTCCCGCGCACCTGCCCCAGATAGAGGGCGACGAGATAGCAGGCCACGAGCTGCGTCAGAAAGGCCTTGGTCGAGGCGACGGCCACCTCCGGCCCGGCATGCGTGTACAGCACCGCGTCCGACTCGCGCGGGATCGTCGAACCGTTGGTGTTACAGATCGCCAGGACCTTCGAGCCCTGTTCCCTCGCATGCCGCAGGGCCATCAGCGTGTCCATGGTCTCGCCGGACTGCGAGATCGCGATGACGAGCGACTGCGGGTCGAGAATCGGATCCCGGTACCGGAACTCGCTCGCCAGCTCCACCTCGCAGGGAATCCGCGTCCAGTGCTCGATGGCGTACTTGGCGATGAGCCCGGCGTGAAAGGCCGTACCGCAGGCCACGATGACGACCTTGTCGACTTCCCGCAGCACCTGAGGAGCGATCCGCACCTCGTCCAGCGTCAGCGAACCGGCCGCATCGATACGCCCCAGCAACGTGTCGGCGACGGCCTTCGGCTGCTCGGCGATCTCCTTGAGCATGAAGTAGTCGTAACCACCCTTTTCCGCGGCCGAGGCATCCCAGTCAACGTGATACGACCGCACCTCGGCGGGCCGCCCGTCGAACCCGGTCACGCTCACCCCGTCCCGCCGCAGCTCGACGACCTGATCCTGCCCCAGCTCGATCGCGGACCGCGTATGAGCGATGAACGCGGCGACATCGGAGGCAAGAAAGGCCTCGCCCTCCCCAACCCCCACCACGAGCGGCGAGTTCCGCCGAGCCCCCACCACCACCTCGGGCTCATCCGCATGCACGGCGACCAGCGTGAACGCCCCCTCCAGCCGCCGGCACACCAGCCGCATCGCCTCCGCGAGATCGGCGCAGGCGGAGAACTCCTCGGCGAGCAGATGGGCGACGACCTCGGTGTCGGTCTCGGAGGCCAGCTCATGCCCCCGCTCCGCCAACTCGGCCCTCAAGAGCGCGAAGTTCTCGATGATCCCGTTGTGCACGACGGCGACGCGCCCGGCGTTGTCGAGGTGCGGATGAGCGTTGGCATCGGTGGGCCCCCCATGCGTGGCCCACCGCGTATGCCCGATCCCGGTCGCCCCGGTCGGCAACGGCCGCTCAAGGAGTTCCTTCTCCAGATTGACCAGCTTCCCCGCCCTCTTCGCAGCGGCCATCCCACCGTCCGAGAGCACGGCGACACCCGCCGAGTCATACCCCCGGTACTCCAGCCGCTTCAGCCCGGCCATCACCACATCAAGCGCCGACTGCGACCCCACGTATCCCACGATTCCGCACATGCGCGGCAGCCTACGACCGAACCCACGCCCGAAACGGCCTCCACCTGCCCGATTTCAGAAATTCCCACCACAGTACGAACGCTCCGCCAAGCACCTACCGAAGCTCAGGCATGGGCAAAGGGTGGCGGCGACTTGCGCGCTCACGAGGGGGAGTGAGTGGCCTTCATGGGGTACCTCGAGCGTGGTAAAGGGGAGTACATCTGGAAGTACGGCGAGCCGAGGACCATCAGCGTGCCCAAGCGTTGGACCTGCAAGGTGGGCGCCGGCGAGTGCCACGGCTCCTGGGAGGCGCTCGGATCTGACGACCGTACGCAACAGGGCACGGTCCACATCTGGCGCGACGACTTCGACAGGTACGGCCTGCGCGGCCCGCTGCCCGCGGGCGAGGAGGACGACACCGTGGAGTTCGAAGGGCGGGCCCTGGGCGACGAGGCCGCCACCTCCGGATACGCCGACCAGCACAGGGAGGCGGTAGTCCTCGGCCGGATCCCCGCGGTCGTCGGCGGGGTCGCGGGCGGCCTCGGGATCATCCTGGCGTTCTACTCCACGGCCCCCGGCAGGACTCCCCGCCGGTGACTCCGAGCAACCCCACGCGAGAGGGCCCCCTCACGTCTTCGCCCGATAAGCCCGCATAGCCAACGGATAGAAGACAAGCGCAATCCCCGCAGCCCACACCAACGACCACATCACCGGCTCCGCCACCGCCCCACCCAGCAGCAGCCCCCGGAACGCGTCGGACAGATGCGTGACCGGGTTGACGTCGCTGAAGGCCTGGAGCCAGCCGGGCATGGTGTCGACGACGACGAAGGCGCTGCTGGTGAAGGTGATGGGGAAGATGAGGGTGAAGGCGAAGGCCTGTACCTTCTCCGCGTCGCCGGCCAGCATCCCGATCAGCACCGCGCTCCAGGAGACGGCCGCGGCGAAGACGACCAGCAGCAGGATGCCGAGCAGGAATCCGCCGAAGCCGCCGGTTATCCGGAACCCGAGCAGCAGGCCCAGGCCGATCATCAGCAGCATCGCCCAGACGTGCTTGGCGAGGTCCGCGGTGATGCGTCCGATGAGCGGGGCGGAACGGGCTATCGGCAGGCTGCGCAGGCGGTCGAAGACGCCCTTCGTGAGGTCCGTGTTGAGTGCCATGGCCGTGTACATGGTCATGAACAGGGTGTTCTGCACGATGATCCCGGGCAGCGCGTACTTCAGATACGCCTCGGGCGATCCGGCCATCTGCCCGCCCAGCACATACGTGAAGAGGAACACGAACATGATCGGCGTGATGCTGTAGTCGACCAGTTCGAGCGGGTTGTGCTTGACGGCGACCAGGCTGCGCCAGGCCATCGTGAAGGTCTGCTGGATGCCGGCCAGGGGCCGCACGCGGCCCGATGCCGTGATCGGGGCGGCGGCAGTGGCAGTGGTCGCGGTCATGACCGGCTCACCGCCTTCTCCAACTCATCGTCCGAGTCCCGTACGGCCGTACCGCCGTCGTTCTCCGGCTCACCCGGCTCCGCCCGGTGCCCCGTCAGAGCCAGGAACACCTCGTCCAGCGAGGAGCGGCGCAGCGCCAGTTCGCCCACCGCGATGCCCTCGCGGTCGAGCGTGCGCACCACGGCCGGCATGAGCTGGGGGTCGTTCACCGGGGCCGTGATCGTCTCGCCCTCGATCTGGGTCTGCGGCCCGGCCGCCTGGGCGACCAGCCGATGCGCCCGCGCAAGGTCCTGCGCCAGCACCGGCCGCAGTTGCAGCACCTGCCCGCCGACCTGCGACTTCAGCTGGTCCGGGGTGCCCTCGGCGATCACCCGACCCTTGTCGATCACCACGATGTCGTCGGCGAGTACATCGGCCTCGTTCAGATACTGCGTGGTCAGCAGGGCGGTCGCGCCGTCCGCGACCAGGCCCCGCAGCAGGTCCCAGAGCTCACCGCGGCTGTGCGGGTCCAGGCCGGTGGTCGGCTCGTCGAGGAAGAGGATGCTGGGCCGGCCCACCAGGCTGGCCGCGAGGTCGAGGCGCCTGCGCATGCCGCCGGAGAAGGTCTTCACGGCCCGGCCGGCCGCGTCCGTCAGCTGGAAGCGCTCCAGCAGCTCACCCGCCCTCGCCCTGGCCTCCCGCCGCGGCAAGCCGAGCAGCCGACCGATGAGCAGCAGGTTCTCCGTGCCGGTCAGGTTCTCGTCCACCGCCGCGTACTGCCCGGTCAGCCCGACGAGGGCGCGGACGACCCCGGCGTCCCGGACCACGTCATGGCCGGCCACATGAGCCCGGCCGGCGTCGGGGCGCAGCAGGGTCGCGAAGATCCGCACGGCGGTCGTCTTCCCCGCGCCGTTGGGACCGAGCAGCCCGAGCACCGAGCCCTTGCGGGCCCCCAGATCGACCCCGGCCAGCGCCTCGGTCTCCTTGAACCGTTTGACCAGGCCTTCCGCCTCAATCGCATAGGTCATGGGTCACCCCTCGACGTTCGTCACCCCTCGCTGTTCATGACCCCGGGCCTGGGCGTTCATGGATCCCGGCGCGGGCCCACCTTTCCCACAACTGTGACGCACGGCACTGACATTCCCCGTCTTGCCCGGGTTCGCCCCGAAAACCGAGCGCGTGACGGACCCCACCCCGCCGACCGTTCGTACTCCCGTAACAATGGACTGTGATCTCTCCGGTCTCCCCGATGCCCCGGAGCGCCCACCGGCACAGGCCGGAGGCGACTCCCTACGTCGACCTCACCCGCACGGAGTGGAGCGCGCTGCGCGACAAGACGCCGCTCCCCCTCACCGCCGAGGAGGTCGAGAAGCTGCGCGGCCTCGGCGATGTCATCGACCTCGACGAGGTGCGGGACATCTACCTCCCGCTGTCCCGGCTCCTCAACCTCTACATCGGCGCCACCGCCGGCCTCCGCGGCGCCCTGAACACCTTCCTCGGCGACACCGGCGAGAAGGGCTCCCAGTCCGGCACCCCGTTCGTCATAGGCGTCGCCGGCTCGGTCGCCGTAGGAAAGTCCACGGTCGCCCGTCTCCTCCAGGCCCTACTCTCCCGCTGGCCCGAGCACCCGCGCGTGGAGCTGGTCACCACGGACGGATTCCTCCTGCCCACCAAGGAGTTGGAGGCCCGCGGCCTGATGTCGCGGAAAGGTTTCCCCGAGTCGTACGACCGCCGCGCGCTCACCCGTTTCGTCGCCGACATCAAGGCGGGCAAGGACGAGGTCACGGCCCCCGTCTACTCCCACCTGATCTACGACATCGTCCCGGACCAGAAGCTCACCGTGCGCCGCCCGGACATCCTGATCGTCGAGGGCCTGAACGTCCTGCAGCCCGCCCTCCCCGGCAAGGACGGCCGCACCCGCGTCGGCCTCGCCGACTACTTCGACTTCAGCGTGTACGTCGACGCCCGCCCCGAGGACATCGAGCGCTGGTACCTGAACCGGTTCCGCAAACTCCGCGACACCGCCTTCCAGAACCCGTCCTCGTACTTCCGCAAGTACACCCAGGTCTCCGAGGAGGAGGCCCTCGACTACGCCCGCACCACCTGGCGCACGATCAACAGGCCGAACCTCATCGAGAACGTGGCCCCCACCCGCGGCCGCGCCACCCTGATCATCCGCAAGGGCCCCGACCACAAGGTGCAGCGGCTCAGTCTGCGCAAGCTGTGACCGCTACCCTGCCCCCATGCTGCACCTCCGCCTGATCACCCCGGCCGGCAAGACCGACGACGTGGTCCGCCTGATCGAGAAGACGGTCGGCACCACCCACCTCGTGGTGCTGCCGGGCGCCGCCCGCAACCCCGCGGGGGACGTGGTGATGTGCGACGTCGCGCGGGAGGCGGGCGACGAACTCCTCACCAAACTGCAGGAGTTGGACATCGACAAGGACGGCTCCATCGCCGTCGAGAACATCGACCTTTCGCTGTCCAAGCGTGCCGACAAGGCCGAGGACGAGGCCCCCGGCGAGGCCGCGGACGCGGTCCTGTGGGAGCACCTCGCCGAAGCCACGCACGAGGAGTCGACCCTGTCGATCACCTACGTCGCCTTCATCACGCTCGCCACGATGATCGCGGCCTGCGGTGTCGTCCTCGACAACGCCATCCTGATCGTGGGCGCGATGGCGGTCGGCCCGGAGTTCGGCCCCCTGGCCGGCTTCTCCACGGCGATCGTCCAGCGCCATCCGCGCCTCGCCCTGCGCTCACTGATCGCGCTTCTGGTCGGCTTCGCGGTGGCGATGGCGGTGACGGTCGCCTTCAGCCTCTTCATGGACTCGATCGGAGAGTTCACTGAGGAGCAGCTTGATGCCACCCGGCCCAACACGGCCTTCATCTACGCCCCCGACGAGTTCTCCTTCATCGTGGCAGTCCTGGCCGGCATCGCGGGCACCCTGTCCCTCACCTCAGCCAAGTCGGGCGCCCTGGTGGGCGTGGCCATCTCCGTGACCACGGTCCCCGCCGCAGCCAACGCGGCGGTCGCCCTGAGCTACGGCGACACCAAGCAGACCTGGGGCTCCACCGAACAACTCCTGCTCAATCTGCTGGGCATCCTCCTCGCCGGAACGCTCACGCTCCTGGCCCAGAAGTGGCTCTGGGCCGGGCAGCGCGAACGTACCGCCAAAGCAGGAAGGCCGTGCTGACAGAGCCGGCCGTACTGACGGAAGCCGGCCGTACTACCCGAGCGCCGACTTCACCGCATCCGCCAGCCGCCCGGCCACGGACCGAGCCTGCTCGATGTCCGCAGCCTCGACCATCACCCGCACCAACGGCTCGGTACCGGACGGCCGCAACAACACCCGCCCCGTCGCCCCCAGCTCCCGCTCCGCCTCAGTCACGGCGACCGCAAGCTCGGCCGAGTCCCCGACACGGGCCCTGTCGACATCCGGCACATTGATGAGCACCTGAGGCAACCGCTCCATCACAGAAGCAAGATCCCGCAGCGTACGACCCGTCTCCGCGACCCGCGCCGCCAGCAACAGCCCGGTCAACGTCCCGTCACCGGTCGTGGCGTGATCGAGGATGATGACGTGCCCGGACTGCTCGCCGCCGAGGGCGTAGTCGTGCTCCTTCATCTCCTCCAGCACATACCGGTCGCCGACGGCCGTCTGAATGAGCGTCAATCCCTCGCGCTCCATGGCCAGTTTGAACCCGAGGTTGGACATCACCGTCGCCACCACCGTCTCGGCACGCAGCGCGGAGCGTTCCCGCATCGCCAGCGCGAGCACGGCCAGGATCTGGTCGCCGTCCACCTCCGCACCGGTGTGGTCGACGGCGAGACAACGGTCGGCGTCACCGTCGTGCGCGATCCCGAGATGCGCGCCGTGCTCGACGACGGCCGCCTGCAGCAGACCCAGATGCGTGGAGCCGCAGCCGTCGTTGATGTTGAGCCCGTCAGGCTCGGCACCGATCGTGATGACCTCCGCACCGGCCCGCGAGAACGCCTCCGGCGAGACCCGCGCCGCGGCGCCGTGCGCCTCGTCGAGGACGACCTTCAGCCCGTCGAGACGGTTCGGGAGGACGGAGACGAGGTGGGTGACGTACTGCTCGAAGCCCTCGTCGTACGACGTCACCCGCCCGACGCCCGCACCCGTGGGCCGGTTCCACGGAGCGCCCGTCCGGTGCTCCTCGTAGACCGCCTCGATACGGTCCTCAAGCTCGTCGGCGAGCTTGTGGCCGCCGCGGGCGAAGAACTTGACGCCGTTGTCGGGCATGGCGTTGTGGCTGGCGGAGAGCATCACGCCGAGGTCCGCGCCGAGCGCGCCGGTGAGATGGGCGACCGCGGGCGTCGGCAGCACACCGACGCGCAGCACGTCCACGCCCGCGCTGGCCAGGCCCGCGACCACGGCGGCCTCGAGGAACTCCCCGGACGCGCGCGGGTCACGGCCGACCACGGCGGTCGGCCGGTGCCCCGCGAACGTGCCCGCCTCGGCCAGTACATGCGCCGCGGCGACGGAGAGGCCGAGTGCCAACTCGGCCGTCAGATCCGCGTTGGCGACACCGCGCACGCCGTCTGTGCCGAAGAGTCGTCCCACTTGTCCTCCTGATAAAGCGTCACTTTCGGAGATCAGGCGATCACACAAGTCCTTGAACGTCTTGTGCCGTTATACGCCCATGGCTGTGATAAACGAACGCCCCGACGGCACTGTGGCGTGCCGCCGGGGCGTTCGGACGTACTGCGTACTGCTGGTAGTACCGCGAGTACGAGCAGGCAGCGAAGCCTAGCGCTTGCTGTACTGCGGAGCCTTACGGGCCTTCTTCAGACCGGCCTTCTTGCGCTCGACCGCACGGTCGTCGCGACGGAGGAAGCCGGCCTTCTTGAGGGCGCCGCGGTTGTTGTCCACGTCGGCCTCGTTCAGCGCGCGGGCCACACCGAGGCGCAGGGCGCCGGCCTGGCCGGAGACACCGCCACCCGCGATGCGGGCGACGACGTCGTAACGGCCTTCGAGCTCGAGCACCTTGAAGGGCTCGTTGACTTCCTGCTGGTGCACCTTGTTCGGGAAGTAGTCCTCGAGGGTGCGACCGTTGATCTTCCACTTGCCGGTGCCCGGGACGATCCGGACGCGGGCGATGGCGTTCTTGCGGCGGCCCAGGCCGGCGGCCGGCTGGGGGTCGCCGAAGCGGGACGCCAGCGACTCCGAGGTGTACTCGCCCTCGACGGGCACCTCGGACTCGGTGGTGTAGCTCTCGATGTCGACGATCTCTTCGCCCTCGACGGGCGTCTCGACGGTGGTCTCGGCCACGATTCTCCTCAGATTCTCTTCAGTCTTAGGGGGTGGCCGGACTTACTGCGCGACCTGGGTGATCTCGAACGGAACCGGCTGCTGGGCAGCGTGCGGGTGGTTCTCGCCCGAGTAGACCTTCAGCTTCGTGAGCATCTGACGGCCCAGGGTGTTCTTGGGGAGCATGCCCTTGACGGCCTTCTCGATGGCCTTCTCGGGGTTCTTGGCGAGCAGCTCGTCGTAACGGACGGAGCGCAGACCACCCGGGTAACCGGAGTGGCGGTACGCCATCTTCTGGGTCCGCTTGTTGCCGGACAGGTGCACCTTGTCGGCGTTGATGATGATGACAAAGTCACCGGTGTCGACGTGGGGCGCGTAGATCGGCTTGTGCTTGCCGCGCAGGATGGACGCCGCAGTGGAGGCCAGACGACCCAGGACGACGTCCTGGGCGTCGATGACGTGCCACTGGCGAGTCACATCGCCGGGCTTGGGGCTGTACGTACGCACTTCGCAGCCTTCTTCTTCAGTGGATGGGTGCTGACACATGGCATCACTGAAGCGATCGTGCAGCTGGGGACGACAATGGCCGGGATCACTGCCCGTATGCCGCCCACTGGTAACTGCTCCAGGGAACCTACGTAAGGGCCTCTCGTCTGAGAACGACCAAGCCAATACGCATAACGAACTGCAAGGCTACCTTCGGCGCCCCTGATGGGTCAAAGCGGCATCGGGCCCGCGATGCCGCCGTGACCCGTGAGACTGGGCGACACACGGGTCGCCGCCCCGTCTAAGATGCGGCCCATGAGCTTTGGGCAGGGGGGTCCTCAGTCCCAGTGGGACCCCTGGAAACCGAATTCGCAGCAGCAGCCGTGGAGCAGCAGCGGCGACGGCGAGACTCCGGACTGGGCCGCTCTCGCCGAAGCGTCGGAGACCCGCAACAAACGCCGCCGACTGCTGCTCGTCGGCGGCGGCGCGCTGGCCACCGTGGCGATAGGCGCCGCCGTCGCCGTGGCCGTGGTGTCGGCGAACGGTGACAGCGAGGCGTCCGGCAACGGCTCCTCCCAGCTGCCGTCGACCGCGGACATCCCGAGCGCGTCCGGCGCCGCGGACCCGTCCTTCGCGCCGACCACCGCGCCGCCGCCGCTGGACCCCAAGGACTTCGTGGCCAGCGTGAAGAAGGACAAGGCCGCGCTCAGCCCGGAGATCCTCTTCCCGGGCACGCAGCTGACCATGGGCGAGACCTTGTACAAGAAGGGTCCGACGGCCGACACGAAGAACTGCGCCTCGGCCGCCAACCCGCAGGGCACCCTCGGCAGGGTCCTCAAGGCCAACGACTGCACCCGCTTCCTGCGCGTCACCTACACCAGGAGCGGCATCGCGGTGACGGTCGGCGTGGCCGTCTTCAACACCGAGGCACAGGCGACGAAGACCAAGGGACAGGCCGACGGCAAGAGCGTCGTCGCGTCCCTGTCCGGCGGTGGCGTCAAGCCCTTCTGCAATGGCCCCACCTGCCGCACGACCACCAACTCCTACGGCCGTTACGCCTACTTCACCGTCGCCGGCTTCATCAACGGCAACGACGTCACGGACAAGAGCACGGAGGTCTTCAGCTCGGGCGACGACCTCCAGGAGTTCACGTTCCGCCAGATCCGCCGGCGCGGCGAGGCCCAGGCGTCGGCGGCGGCGAACGAGTAGCGAGCAGCGGCAACCGGCGCATGACGGCGGCCGACGATCGGTCGGCCGCCGGCCTCCGCCCCCATACCGAGAGACAATCACCCCACGTCATGTTGGGGAGGGGGCGGGGGCCGTGCGGATGCGAGGCCGGATCAAGCTGCTCGGCGCAGCCGCCGGCGCCGCCGTGCTGGCCCCGCTGGCCGTGTGGGCCTGGCCCGACCAGGACGACGGCGAGGCCGGACCCCGGCTCGTGCCGACCGATCTGCGGGACCGTGACCCGAAGGCCACCCCCGAGGCCCGCCGGGTGTACGCGATGCTCGCGAACCTGGAGAACACCGCCCGCCGCGGCCGCCCGAGCCGCACGGTGATCGGCCAGCACGTCGAGCTGCACAACGAGCGGTACAACGCGCAGTACGGCGACCACCGGGGCACCAAGCAGCCCGGCTACTACTACCGCAAGGCCCGCGACATCACCGGCCGCCTGCCCGGCTTCGTGGAGCTGGACCTCGGCCCCGGCTACGGCCGGCCCGGCTGGGCGGTGGGCCGGTCCCGCTCCTACTCCGGCGACTGGCCGGGCTGCCGCCGCCACTGGGGGTATGTCGAGGACGCCGTGGACCTCGCCGTCGGCGTGTGGGCGGGCCTGCCCAGGGCGGCCGACGGCTCGTACCGCCCCTCGGGCACGCACCGCGAGTGCGCGACCGGAGCCGAGGTGTCCCTGCCGCACAACGGCGGCGCCCCAGCGGGCCTGGTCGGTTTCTCCTTCCACCAGCCCTACCCGGGCAGCCCCGTCAAGGGCTTCCCACAGACCCTGCACCGCAACTCGCCCGCCGCGCAGGATCCCGGGTGGTTCGCCCGGGTGGTGAGCCGGGGCACCGCCGAGCACCGGGACCTGCTGCGGGACCTCGCCTATCTCGCGGACCACCTGGGCTACCTCGCCGACCAGGGCGTACCCGTGCTGCTGCGGCCGTACCACGAGATGAACACCGCACCGGGTCGTGGCTTCTGGTGGGCCGGCCAGGACCCGGCGGCCTTCCGCAAGCTGTGGCAGGTGACGTACGACTACCTCGTCCACCACCGCGGCCTGCACAACCTGATCTTCGTCTGGGCCCCGAACTCCTGGCACAGCTCCTACGGCCGCGTGCCCGGGCCGTACTACCCCGGCGGGCGCTACGTCGACATCGTCGGCGTCGACGACTACAGCGACACCCCGGCCGAGCCGTTCGGCGGCGGAGCCTGGACCGAGGTGTGGTACCGCGGTCTGGAGACGTACCGCAGACCCCGGATCGTCTCCGAGTCCTTCCATGTCCCGCTCAACGCCGCGCAGCCCAAGACCCTGGTCAGGACGCCGTGGGTGCTGTGGACGGTGTGGGGACAGGCGCTGTCGTACGACAACGTCTCCGAGCCGCGGAAGAAGAACACCACAGACGACGCGAAGCGGACGTACCACTCCTCCCGTGTGATCACGGCACAAGACTTCGCCTGATTAACTTTTAAACACAACTTCCTCACAACGGTTCCATGGTCCGGACACGTATGCCAGAATCGTGCTCCTGTTCGGCCAATGGTTCTGGACGCCTGGGGGGGCATCTGAGGGGCGATTGGCCGATTTTCACGCCAACGAGGGCGTTGAGGGGTGGGGATCCCGTAGGGAAGGTGCTGTGGTGCGCTCTGTCGCGCCGCGGCCGAGATCTGTCGCTGCCTCAACGCACCACCGATCTCACGGGGGAGTTCCGCAGTCGTCATGGCATCGACACTGGTCGACGGGGGTGTGCCGCACTCACGGCACAATCAGAAACTGGCCAAGCGCACCGCGTCGTGGAGGCCCGGCATCCTCCCGTTCCTGCTGCCCTTCGTCCTTCTGGTCGCGTTCGGGCTCTGGACCTACCGGCCCAGTTCATCACCGCTGAGCTGGGCGCTGACCGTCGTATGGTCGCTGCCCGTGATCGGCGTGATGGTGGGCATCCAAGGCGCTCTGCTGATCCGCCGCCGGGTCCGCAAGAACGACCGGATGACCCCGCCGGCGCCGGCCCAGGAGGACTTCCTGATCGTCCTCTGCCCGACCATCGGGCGGCACGACACCTACCCGGCCCTGGAACGCTCGATCCTTTCCTACGTCGAGCATCTGCCCGAGTGGTTCCCGTACCTGCGCGTCGACATCCTCACCGAAGAGGGCTGCGAGGCGGCGGAGGACATCGACCGGCTCGCCGCCTCCCACCCCCTGATCCGAGTGATCACCGTTCCCAAGGCGTACGTCCCGGCCAACGGCACCCGCTTCAAAGCGCGAGCCAACCACTACGCCCATGAGCTGCGCATCGAGGAAGGCGAGGCCCTCGACCACGTCTGGGTGCTGCACATGGACGACGACACCGGCGTCGGCCCCGACACCGCGTCCTCGCTGGCCCAGTTCATCAACCGCCAGCGCCGCGCCCACCCCGACGAGGCCAAGCACATGGCCCAGGGCATCCTCACGTACCCCCGCGAGAACGCGGTCAGCCTCTTCACCTGGCTCGCCGACGCGGTACGTCCCGCCGACGACATCGCCCGCTTCCGCGCTCTGACCGGCATGGGCACCCCGGCCGCCGGTGTGCACGGCGAGCTGCTGGTGCTGCGCGCCTCCATCGAGGCCACGATCGGCTGGGACTTCGGTCCCAAGGAGATCGTCGAGGATGCCCGCCTCGCCCTGACCTTCTGCCGCCGCTACCCCGGCCGCAGCGACTGGTTCAACGGCCGCTGCTACGGCGCCTCCCCCGCGACCGCCCGCGACTTCATCAAGCAGCGCGACCGGTGGGCCTGGGGCCTGGTGGCACTCTGCTTCAACAAGGCCGTGCCCTGGCGCTACCGCTGGTTCCTGTCGATCTGCGTCACCACCTGGATCCTCGGCCCGCTCCAGCACATCGTCGCCGTGCTGTGCATCGGTCTCCTCGTCGGCGATCTCAACACCTCGCCCGTGACCCAGTCCGTGGTCATCCTGTGGGCCCTCAACTTCGCCTATGTCATCTGGACCTACTGGGAGGGACTGCGGCTGAACGCGCTCGCGTCGGTCAGCGGGCGGCGCAAGTGGTGGGAGCCGATCGTCGTGGTCGCGCTCATCCCCGTCTTCTCCGTGCTGGAAGGACTCGGCGGCTTCAAGGGCTTCCTGAAGTTCGTCCGGCGCGAGGAGAACAAGTTCGTCGTGATCGCCAAGCCCGCCTGAGCCCCCGGAAGACACCTGACATGCGCTCGCGACTGCCTCTGCTCGCCATCTTCCCGGTGACCGTCCTCACCGTCGTGCTGGCCACCCCCTTCGTCCTCGGCGACCACCCGGTGCGCTGGGAGTCGGGCTCGACCCTGCCCAAGATCGTCCGGGACGGCTCCAAGGACTCCACCGCCCCGGCCGACGACTCCTCCGGTACGACACCCTCGTCGTCCGCCGCGTCGTCCGCCGCCGACGCCCTCAAGGTCGCCAAGCCCTGGAAGGCCGGCATGGCGCAGTGGGGCGTACAGCTCTACTGGGAGGAGGAGGAGAAGAAGCGCTCCGACACGTTCATCGAGGACCAGGCCCGCAAGCACGCCAAGTACCTCATCGGCCTGGGCGCGAATTCGGTGTCCCTGTCCTTCCCCTTCTTCACCGAGGGCATCACGTCCGACGAACTCTCCGCCGGATCCAAGACGCCGTCCCCTGAACGCCTGCGGCGAGTGCTGAAGGTGTTCGAGGACGCCGGCTTCCGCACCACGCTCCGCCCGATCATGGACGAGGTGTCGCTGGACCCGCCGACCGGCTGGCGCGGCAACATCGAACCGGCCTCACGCTCCGCTTGGTTCGCGTCCTACAAGGAGTTCCTCACCCCGTATCTCGAGGTCGCCGAGAAAGAGAAGGCGAACACCTTTGTGATCGGCACCGAGCTCAACTCCCTGGAGGGCGACGCGGGCTGGGACGCCCTGGTCGCCTCCGCCGAGAAGACCTTCTCCGGCGAGGTCGCCTACGACGCCAACTGGGACAACTACGTCTCCGGCCGCATCAACATGCCGGTCAGCCACCTCGGCGTCGACGCCTACTTCCCCGTGAAGGTCGCGGACACCGCACCCGTCGAGACGCTGGTCGAGGGCTGGAACGACTGGCTGGACAAGAAGGCCACCGGCCCGCTGCCCAACATCACCATCGCCGAGGCCGGCATCGGCGCGATGAAGGGCGCCTACAAGGCGCCCGGCGACTTCTACACCAAGCGCGACGTCAATCCCGAGGTGCAGGCCAACTGGTACAAGGCCGTCTGCCAGATCGTCCAGGAACGGCGGATGCAGGGCCTGTACTGGTGGTCCATCTGGTTCGACGACGACCCCAACACCCCGCCGGACGACAAGGTCGCGTCCCGGCTCGACTTCGCCGGCCGTCCCCAGACCGAGAAGGCCGTCAAAGCCTGTTTCACCTCCGACTACGCAGGTCCTGGCGCCACAGCCCAGTAATCCCGCAGCACAGGAGATCCCCCCACGCCTCCATCACCCGTCCCCGCGACCCAAGGCGGACACCACATGACTGAAGCGATCCTTCTCGTGGGCGGTCAGGGCACCAGACTCCGGCCCCTGACCAGCCACACCCCCAAGCCGCTGCTCCCCGTGGCCGGGGTGCCGTTCCTCACGCACCAACTGGCGCGAGCAGCCGCGGCCGGGATCACCCGGATCGTTTTCGCGACCTCCTACCTCGCCGAGCTCTTCGAGGAGGAGTTCGGTGACGGCAGCCGCCTCGGCCTGGAGCTGGAGTACGTCACCGAGAAGACCGCGCTCGGCACCGGCGGCGCCATACGCAACGCTGCCGAGCGGCTGCGCAGCGCCCCCGACGAGCCGGTGCTGATCTTCAACGGCGACATCCTCTCCGGCGTGGACCTCGCCGCCCTGCGGGAGAGCCACCGTGCCTCGGGAGCCGATGTCACGCTGCATCTGAAGCGGGTGGCCGATCCGCGTGCCTTCGGTCTCGTCCCCACCGACGCGGAGGGCCGCGTCCAGGCGTTCCTGGAGAAGCCGCAGACCCCGGAAGAGATCACCACCGACCAGATCAACGCGGGTTGCTACGTCTTCACCCGTTCCGTGATCGACCGCATCCCCGCCGGCCGGGTCGTCTCCGTGGAGCGCGAGACCTTCCCCAAGTTGCTCGCCACGGGCGCGCATCTGTGCGGAGTCGTAGAAGACAGCTACTGGCTGGACCTGGGTACCCCGGCCGCCTTCGTGCAGGGCTCCGCCGACCTGGTGCGCGGCCTGGTCACCTCCCCCGCGCTGCCCGGGCCGGTCGGTGACGCCCTCGTGCTGCCCGGCGCCGAGGTGCACCCCAGCGCGGTGCTCAGCGGCGGCACGGTCGTGGCCGCCGGTGCCGTGGTCGGCGAGGGAGCCGTGGTCGAGGGCAGTGTGCTGCTGGCCGGCGCCCGGATCGACGCCCGGACCAGCCTGCACCGCTCCGTCGTGGGCCGCCACGCCTGGATCGGCGAGGGCAGCGTGCTGCAAGCCGCCGTGGTCGGCGACGGGGCCCACGTGGCCGAGGGCAACGAACTCCCACCCGGCCTCCGTATCGCCTGCGGCGCCCGGCTGGCCGCCCACGCCGTCCGCACCTCCGCATCCCCCGCTCCCTGCACCTCGCAGGGCGTCGCCCACTCTGGAGTACCCCATGCATCGTCAGCCGCCCACTGACCATCCCGGCCAGGACGGCCACGGTCAGCAGGGGTACGGCCGGCCGAGCTACGGACAACCGGCGTACGGACAACAGCCGCAGAGCTACGTCCCGCAGCAGCCGTACGTCCCGCAGCACGATGGATTCGACGCGTACGACACCGCGGTCGCCGCGCCCGAGCCGGAACCCGCGCCGCGGCGGGCGGCGCCGAAGCCCAAGCCGGAAGCCAAACCGGAACCGGCTCCTCTGCGCTCCCGCTTCCAGGCCGTCGACGGCCTGCGCGGCATCGCCATCCTGTCTGTGTTGCTGTACCACACCAACTGGTTCAGCAACGGACTGTTCGGCGTGGACGCCTTCTTCGTGCTGTCGGGCTTCCTCACCACGCTCCTGCTGATCCGCGAGGTCGAGCGCACCGGCCGTATCCGCATCGGCCGTTTCTACCGCCGCCGCTTCAAGCGGCTGCTGCCGGGACTGATGGTGACCCTCACCCTGGTCGTGGGGATCTCCTATCTCACCAGCCCGCTCAAGGAGGCCCAGACCGTCTCCGAGCAGGCGCTCGGCGCGCTCCTCCAGATCGGCAACTGGGCCCAGATCGCCCGCGGCGACGCGTACTGGGACCACTTCGGCGCCATCCAGCCCCTGTCGGCGATGTGGTCACTGAGCATCACCGAGCAGTTCTACGTCGTGTGGCCGCTGGTCCTCGTGGTGTCCTTCGCCGTCTTCCGCAAGCGTGTGCTCCCGGTCGCCGTGGTCACCATGGTGCTGTTCGGTGCCTCGGCGCTCGTCGCTCCGGTGCTGTGGCGGGGCGGCAACCACGACACCGACTTCCTGTACCTGGCGACGCAGACCCGCGCCGTGGCCTTCATGGCGGGCGCGGCCGCCGCGTTCCTCGTCTACCTGGTGCAGCGCAGGGCGGCGCGACGCGACACCGAGAGCAGCGGCGGGTACCACCTGGCCACGGTGACCGGAATCCTGTCCCTGGCCGCCGTGATCTACCTCAGCATCAAGGTCAGCACTTACCATGAGCCCCGCCTCTACCAGGGCGGACTGGCAGTCGTCGCCTTCCTGATCGCGCTCACCGCGGCCTGCCTCAGCACCGACCGCGGCCCGCTGGCGCGGGTGCTGCGCCTGAAGCCGCTCATGGAGATCGGCCAGATCTCGTACAGCCTGTATCTGCTGCACCTGCCGGTGTACTGGCTGCTGCTGATGGTCTACCCGGACATGAAGCCGTACGCCCTGTTCCTGCTCGGCGCCGGGCTCACCTGGCTGCTGTCGATGGTCATGCACTACACCATCGAGCAGTACCGGGTCCGCGACTGGCGCCCCGTCAAGGTGGTCCCCCTGTTCACCGCGGCCTCCCTGGCCATCGGCTTCGGCTCCTGGTACCTGCCCACGTACATCGCCGACTCCATGCGCCCCGACGGCAAGCCGCTGGTGCTCACCCTGGGCGACTCCATGGCTGAGGACTTCGCGACGGCGCTGGCACAGCACGGGGACGACTACGCGGTGGTCGACGGCGGCCAGCGAGGCTGCGGGGTGATGTCCCCGGCCGCCGTTCGCGACCGTACGGACACGGTCTTCGACAACTGGGACTCCTGCCTGAAGTGGGAGAAGTTCTGGGCGGACCAGCTCCAGGGCTCCCAGCCGGACGCGGCCCTCATCCATCTGGGCTGGGACGCGGCGGAACAGAAGATCGACGGCAAGTGGCTGACCGCGTGCAGTCCCGCCTACAAGTCCCGCTACGTCAAGCAGCTCGGCAAGGCCATGGAGCTGATCCGTACGGAGTCCCCCGACACCCGGATCATGCTCATGAACGAGCGGAACTACAACGGCGCGATCACCTCGGACTGGGGAACCTGCTTCAACGAGGTCGTCGCCGAGTTCACGGAGTCCTCCGACTCCCAGGTCCACCTGGTCGACCTCGACGGGTTGCTGTGCGACAGCACGGACTGCCGCCAGACCACGGACGGGGGCGCCCGCCTCTATCCGCAGGGCGACGACGTCCATCTCTCCAAAGCGGGCCTCGACTTCGTTGCACCGTGGCTGGAGAAGGAAGTGGCCGCGGCCCTGAAGTCCTGATACCGGAGGAGGCCCGGCCGGCCGCCCCCGCTACCCGCAACACCCCGCCGACGGCAACGTCCGCCTGTTCCGCGCCTCCTTGTTCCGCGCGGCCAGCAACTCGTCGGCGGGGTAACCGACTTCCTCCAACGTCAGCCCATGCGGCCGTACGACATGCACGGCCGAGTCACGCACACCGGCGGCAAGCACCTTCCCCGGCCAGTCCGGCCCTCGATGCCCGTCCCCCACGAACAACAACGCCCCGATCAACGACCGCACCATGTTGTGGCAGAACGCATCGGCCCGCACGGTCGCCGTGACGATCCCGTCCGCCCCCCGCACCAGGCGCAGCTCCTGCAGCGTACGAATGGTGGTCGCCCCCTCCCGCTTCTTGCAGTAGGCGGCGAAGTCATGCTCCCCCAGCAGCCCTTGAGCCGCCTCGTTCATGGCATCGACGTCGAGCGGCCAGTCGTGCCACAGCACATGACTCCGCAGCAACGGATCAACGCCCCCCGGATTGTCGGTGACGCGATACGCATACCGCCGCCAGACAGCCGAGAACCGCGCGTTGAACCCCTCCGGCGCCTCCCTCAGCGCCCACACCCGCACATCCTTCGGCAACCGCCCGGCAAGCCGCTTCAGCAACTTCTCGTGATGCTCCCCCCACACCTCCCGAGGCAGATCGACATGCGCGACCTGCCCCCGCGCATGCACCCCGGCATCGGTCCGCCCGGCCACGGTCAGCTCATACGTCTCCCGGGACCGCGTAACAGTCCGCAGAGCATCCTCGATCTCCCCCTGCACAGTCCTACGCCCACCGGCCTGCTTGGCCCAGCCGGAGAACTCGCTCCCGTCGTAGGACAGATCGAGGCGGACACGGACGTAACCCGCCGCTGCTTCATCGCTCACCCACAGATCCTCTCAGAAACACAAAAGCGGGCCCGCTCCTGGAAAGGAACGGACCCGCCAACGCCCTGAAGGGGCGCGGGGAACTGCGCGACAAGCCACGACGAACCCGCAGCCGCAAACCGAACAGCCCCCGGCAGAACGCTTACGCGTCCTTCGACTCCTCGGCAGGAGCCTCATCGGCCTTGGTCACATCGACCTTGGCCTCAGCAACCTCAGCACCCTCGGCGTCCTTAGCAGCACGCTTCGTCGCCGCCTCGGCCTCACCCGTCGCAGCCTGTGCAACAGTGAGCGCTTCGACCAGCTCGATGACAGCCATCGGCGCGTTGTCGCCCCGACGGTTACCGATCTTGGTGATACGGGTGTAACCACCCGGACGGTTCTCGTACCGCGGACCGATCTCGGTGAAGAGCGTGTGCACGATGCTCTTGTCCGTGATGACCTGGAGCACCTGACGGCGGTTGTGAAGGTCGCCCTTCTTCGCCTTGGTGACCAGACGCTCGGCGTACGGCCGCAGCCGACGGGCCTTCGCCTCGGTGGTGGTGATACGGCCGTGCTCGAAAAGCGCCTTCGCGAGGTTCGCGAGGAGCAGCTTCTCGTGCGCGGCACTGCCGCCCAGACGGGCACCCTTGGCGGGCTTCGGCATGATGTTTCTCCTAGGTGTCTGCCCCGGCCGTATCAGGTACCGGGGTCAGTATCCGAGCAGACGGTCGTCTGTCGGAGATCCGGGGTCCGCTGACGCGAACCCCGGAAGTGGAACCGATCAGTACTGCTCGGTCTCCACAAAGCCCGCATCCGCGTCGTCGTCCGCGCCGAACGCGTCCGCCGCAGCAGTGGGGTCGAATCCGGGCGGGCTGTCCTTGAGGGCCAGAC
This sequence comes from Streptomyces sp. GESEQ-4, assembly GCF_017948455.1. Lineage (GTDB taxonomy): Bacteria > Actinomycetota > Actinomycetes > Streptomycetales > Streptomycetaceae > Streptomyces. The sequence goes on along the minus strand of NZ_JAFFSU010000004.1, from coordinate 295,307 downwards.
CCATGCCGTGCAGCTTCGCCTTGACCTCGTCGATGGACTTCGCACCGAAGTTACGAATGTCGAGGAGGTCGGCCTCGGAGCGCGCGACCAGCTCACCCACGGAGTGGATGCCCTCACGCTTGAGGCAGTTGTACGACCGAACGGTGAGCTCAAGCTCCTCGATCGGCAGCGCCAGGTCAGCCGCGAGCGCAGCATCCGTCGGCGACGGACCCATGTCGATGCCCTCGGCGTCGATGTTGAGCTCACGGGCAAGCCCGAACAGCTCGACCAGCGTCTTACCGGCGGAAGCCATGGCGTCACGCGGACGCATGGCCTGCTTGGTCTCGACGTCGACGATCAGCTTGTCGAAGTCGGTGCGCTGCTCGACACGCGTGGCCTCGACCTTGTACGTGACCTTCAGCACCGGCGAGTAGATCGAGTCGACCGGAATACGCCCGATCTCCTGACCGACCTGCTTGTTCTGCACGGCGGAGACATAACCACGGCCACGCTCGACCGTGAGCTCCATCTCCAGCTTGCCCTTGCCGTTGAGCGTGGCGAGGACGAGATCGGGGTTGTGCACCTCGACACCGGCCGGCGGCGCGATGTCGGCGGCGGTGACCAGACCCGGACCCTGCTTGCGCAGGTACATCACGACCGGCTCGTCGTGCTCACTGCTCACGACCAGCTGCTTGATGTTGAGGATCAGGTCGGTGACGTCCTCCTTGACGCCCGGCACGGTGGTGAACTCGTGCAGGACACCGTCGATACGGATGCTGGTGACAGCGGCTCCGGGGATCGACGACAGGAGAGTCCGACGCAGGGAGTTGCCGAGGGTGTAGCCGAAGCCCGGCTCCAGCGGCTCGATCACGAACCGGGAGCGGAATTCGTCGACGACCTCTTCGGTCAACGAGGGACGCTGAGCGATCAGCATGTTGCGTTCCTTCTGTCAGGGGCGCCCGCTATTTGACGCCCTGATTTGTTACAAGGGTACGGGCGATACGACTCCGAAGAGCCATACCGCCCGCAAACCTCAAACCAAGCAGCCGTACGTCAGGTCAGACGCGACGGCGCTTCGGCGGACGGCAGCCGTACTGCGACATGTGGGGGATAACCCCCACACCCCCAGCCGGAAGCCGAGCCACCGTGAGCCGGTGCGTCAGACGCGACGGCGCTTCGGCGGACGGCAGCCGTTGTGCGGGGTCGGGGTGACGTCCTGGATGGAGCCGACCTCGAGACCGGTCGCCTGAAGCGAACGGATGGCGGTCTCACGACCGGAACCCGGGCCCTTGACGAACACGTCGACCTTGCGCATGCCGTGCTCCTGGGCGCGGCGGGCAGCCGACTCGGCGGCCATCTGCGCGGCGAACGGCGTGGACTTCCGGGAGCCCTTGAAGCCGACGTGGCCGGCGGAGGCCCAGGAGATCACGTTGCCGGACGGGTCCGTGATGGAGACGATCGTGTTGTTGAACGTGCTCTTGATGTGCGCGTGACCGTGAGCGACGTTCTTCTTTTCCTTGCGGCGCACCTTCTTGGCAGCGCCCTGACGACCCTTGGGGGGCATCTATAACTCCTACGGGGAGGTGGTCGGTCCTACAGCGAAGACCGCTGATGAAGCGTTGTCCGCTGCGGACTACTTCTTGCCCGGCTTCTTCTTACCGGCGATGGCGCGACGCGGGCCCTTGCGGGTACGAGCGTTCGTGCTGGTGCGCTGACCGCGGACGGGCAGGCCACGACGGTGACGGAGACCCTGGTAGCAGCCGATCTCCACCTTGCGGCGAATGTCGGCCTGGATCTCACGACGGAGGTCACCCTCGGTCTTGATGTTGTTGTCCACGTACTCGCGGATCGCGACGAGCTGCTCCTCGGAGAGGTCGCGAACACGGGTGTTCGGGTCGATGCCCGTCTCCGCCAGCGTCAGCTGCGAAAGGGTCCGGCCGATGCCGAACACGTAGGTCAGGGCGACTTCCACACGCTTTTCGCGCGGGATGTCGACACCGGAAACGCGTGCCATTCAATGGCTCCAGTTGTCGTTCGGAGGTCTGACACGGAACCGCCTCCCAGCCGCCGTACGAGGTACGAACTGGGTCCCCAGCCTCCGACCGGGGGTGTCAGGTCTGATGAGTCTCAGCCCTGGATTCCGCGTATGAACATGTACTGCTTGCGTCGCGCGAAGTTCTGCGGATGCAGAGAGTCGGTCGTGCGTCAGCCCTGGCGCTGCTTGTGGCGCGGGTTCTCGCAGATGACCATGACCCGACCGTGACGGCGGATCACCCTGCACTTGTCGCAGATCTTCTTGACGCTCGGCTTGACCTTCATTAGGTGAGGTTCTCCGGGTCAGTGCCACCACCCCGGCGAGCCGGGGCACAGGCAAGATCTACTTGTACCGGTAGACGATCCGGCCACGCGTCAGGTCGTACGGAGACAACTCCACCACGACCCGGTCGTCAGGGAGGATACGGATGTAGTGCATTCGCATCTTGCCGCTGATATGTGCCAGGACCTGGTGGCCGTTCTGGAGCTCGACCTTGAACATGGCGTTCGGAAGAGACTCGACGACAGTGCCCTCGATCTCGATGGCACCTTGCTTCTTGGCCACGCTTCGCCCTTCGAATCGACTACCTTGATCGACCCTGTGCGAGCGCATGCAGACATGCGGGTACACAAGAGCCGACGAGTCAGTCTACGTCAGCGCACCCGGAAAGACGAATCCAGGGAGCCTGCCCCAACCGGCAGATCATTAAGCGCCCCGGAGGGGCGCGGGGAACTGCGCGACAAGCCCCCACAAGCCCGCAGCCGCCGACGAGACCAGAACCACCCCACCCGTAGGGCACTCAAGCCAACGGATCCGGAGCCGCAACGACCCCGTACTCCGCCAACTTCGCCCTACCCCCGTCGGGAGACGTAAGCACCAGCGGCCCCTGCTCGGTCAACGCAACCGAATGCTCCCAGTGCGACGACCACGTACCGTCCGTCGTGACGACCGTCCAGTCATCCGCGAGGACCTCGGTCTTCGGCGTCCCCAGCGACACCATCGGCTCGATCGCCAGGCAGAACCCGGGCACCAGCTTCGGCCCCTTGCCGCGCCGCTTCTCGACATAGTTCAGCAGATGCGGATCCATGTGCATCTCCGTGCCGATGCCATGGCCGCCGTAGTCCTCGATGATCCCGTAGCGCCCGCCCCCCGGCTTCGGCTGGCGGCGGATGTACGTCTCGATGGCACGGGAGACGTCGACGAGGCGATGCCCCTGCTTCATCGCCGCGATGCCCGCCCACATCGACTCCTCCGTCACCCGGGAGAGCTCGATCAGCTCCGGCGCGTGACCGGAGCCCACGAAGGCGGTGTAGGCCGCGTCGCCGTGCCAGCCGTCGATGATCGCGCCGGCGTCGACGGAGATGATGTCGCCGTCCTTGAGGACGACCTCGTCGGACGGGATGCCATGGACCACGACCTCGTTCACGGAGGTGCAGATGGTGGCCGGGAAGCCGCCGTACCCGAGGAAGTTCGACTTCGCCCCGTGCTCCGCGAGCACCTTCCGCGCGACCTCGTCCAGGTCCTTGGTGGAGGCACCCGGCACGGCCGCCTCCCGCGTCGCCGCGTGAATGGCGGCAACGACCAGCCCTGCCTCACGCATCTTGGCGATCTGCTCAGGGGACTTGATCTGCACCATGGCGGCGGTGGCCTTTCTGCAACGGGGAGGAATGGGGCTGCTTCCACAACCATACGTGCGCGGCATGCGTCCGCTCTCACGCAGTAGCCGCGGTCCCCCGACGGGGAACCGCGGCTACGACAACGTACGAACGACTACTTCTCGTCGCCCTCGCGCTTCAGCGCCTCCAGCGCACGACCGGTGACCTCGTCCACGGGACCCATCGCGTTGATCGTGACGACCAGGCCCTGCGTCTTGTAGTAGTCGATGATCGGTTCGGTCTGCGTGTGGTAGACCTCGAGCCGCTTGCGGACGGTCTCCTCGGAGTCGTCGTCCCGCTGGTACAGCTCACCGCCGCAGACGTCGCAGACGCCCTCTTTCTTCGGCGCGCTGTACGTCACATGGAAGACGTGCGCGGAGTCCCTGCGGCAGATCCGCCGGCCGGCGATCCGCTTGACGACCTCTTCCTCGGGTGCCTCGAGATCCAGCACCGCGTCCAGCGTGACGTCCTCGGTCTCCAGCACCTCGTCCAGCGCCTCGGCCTGCGAGACATTGCGCGGGAAGCCGTCGAGCAGAAAGCCGTTCTCCGCGTCGGGCTGCTCCATGCGGTCCTTGGCCATCGCGATGGTGACCTCGTCGGGGACCAGGTTGCCGGCGTCCATGTAGGACTTCGCGAGTTTGCCGAGTTCCGTCTGCTGGCTGATGTTCGCGCGGAACAGATCGCCCGTGGAGATGTGCGGGATGCGCAGCTTCTCGGCAAGGCGCGTGGCCTGCGTACCCTTACCGGCGCCCGGCGGCCCGACGAGGACGATTCGCATCAGCGGAGGAACCCTTCGTAATTGCGCTGCTGGAGCTGGCTCTCGATCTGCTTCACCGTCTCGAGACCGACACCCACGATGATCAGGATGCTGGTGCCGCCGAACGGGAAGTTCTGGTTTGCCCCGAAACCAGCCAACGCCATTGTCGGGACGAGAGCGATCAGACCCAGGTACAGCGAACCCGGCCAGGTGATCCGGTTGAGCACGTACGACAGGTACTCAGCGGTCGGCCGGCCAGCCCGGATGCCCGGGATGAAGCCACCATACTTCTTCATGTTGTCGGCTACTTCTTCGGGGTTGAAGGAGATAGCCACGTAGAAGAACGCGAAGAACACGATGAGCAAGAAGTACAGAGTGATGTAAATCGGATGGTCACCCTTCACCAGGTGTGACTCGATCCACGTTTTCCAGCTGGAGTTCCCGCTCGAGAACTGCGCGATCAATGCCGGGATGTAGAGCAGCGACGAGGCGAAGATGACGGGAATCACACCCGCCTGGTTCACCTTCAGCGGGATGTACGTGGATGTACCGCCGTAGGACCGGCGGCCGATCATCCGCTTCGCGTACTGCACGGGGATGCGGCGCTGCGCCTGCTCGACGAAGACCACCAGGCCGACCATGAACAGGCCGACGAGGACGACGGTGCCGAACTCGATCCAGCCGCCGGCCAGGGAGCCCTGCGTCTTGATGGCCCACAGCGCGGACGGGAAGGTCGCGGCGATCGAGATGAACATCAGGATCGACATGCCGTTGCCGATGCCGCGGTCGGTGACGAGCTCACCGAGCCACATCACGACGGCCGTACCGGCGGTCATGGTGATGACCATGGTGATGGTCACGAAGATCGACTGGTCCGGGACGATCTCAGAGGCCACGGGGCAGCCCTGGAAGAGCGCGCCGCTGCGGGCGGTGGCGACCAGACCGGTGCCCTGGAGGACGGCGAGCGCGACCGTCAGATACCGGGTGTACTGCGTGATCTTCGCTGTACCGGCCGAGCCCTCCTTCTTCAGGGCCTCGAGCCGTGGGATCACCACCGTCAGCAGCTGCAGGATGATGCTCGCCGTGATGTACGGCATGATGCCGAGCGCGAAGATCGTGATCTGCAGCAACGCGCCGCCGCTGAACATGTTGACCAGACCGAACAGGCCCTGGTTGCCCTTGGCCACGTCGATACAGGTCTGGACGTTCTGATAGTCGACACCGGGGATCGGGATATGCGTACCGATCCGGTAGATCACGATGATGCCGAGCGTGAAGAGCAGCTTCTTGCGCAGGTCGGGCGTCTTGAACGCCCGGGCGAACGCGGTGAGCACGGTGCCTCCTGCGACCCCCGCGCTTCTGCGTCAAGGGTGACGGTTGTGAGATTCCGATGGATAACGACTTACGTAACGGTCAACTGCCGCTCTGAGTGCCCCACGTGAAGCACTCAGTAAAAGTTGGCAGTGCAGGCCACCTTACCCGCGGGACTGCCACCCTTGGAACGACCAACCGGGGATACCCCATTTGTGGGTATCCCCGGTCGGGATCGCTCAAGTCATCGAGGCGCCTGAGGTGTTCAGACGAGCTCGGTGACGGTGCCGCCGGCGGCGGTGATCTTCTCCTTGGCGGAGCCGGAGACGGCGTCGACCGTCACCTGCAGCGCCACGGAGATCTCGCCCTGGCCGAGCACCTTGACGAGGCTGTTCTTGCGAACAGCGCCCTTGGCCACCAGACCCTCGACGGTGACCTCGCCACCCTCGGGGTAGAGCGCGGCCAGCTTGTCGAGGTTCACGACCTGGTACTCGGTCTTGAACGGGTTCTTGAAGCCCTTCAGCTTCGGGAGACGCATGTGGAGGGGCATCTGGCCACCCTCGAAGCGCTCCGGAACCTGGTAGCGGGCCTTGGTGCCCTTGGTACCACGACCGGCCGTCTTACCCTTCGACGCCTCACCACGACCCACACGGGTCTTGGCGGTCTTGGCGCCCGGGGCGGGACGGAGGTTGTGGATCTTGAGCGGGTTCTGCTCCGCCATGATCAGTCGACCTCCTCGACCGTCACGAGGTGGCGGACGGTGTGCACCATGCCGCGGAACTCGGGACGATCCTCCTTGACGACCTGCGTGTTGATGCCCTTGAGACCAAGGGAGCGCAGGGTGTCACGGTGGTTCTGCTTGCTGCCGATGTACGACTTCGTCTGCGTGATCTTGAGCTGAGCCATTACGCAGCACCAGCCCCGGCACGCGCACGCAGCAGAGCCGCGGGAGCGACGTCCTCGAGCGGCAGACCACGGCGGGCCGCGATCTCCTCGGGACGCTGCAGACCCTTCAGGGCCTCCACGGTCGCGTGCACGATGTTGATCGCGTTCGACGAGCCGAGCGACTTCGACAGCACGTCGTGGATACCGGCGCACTCGAGCACGGCACGCACGGGGCCACCGGCGATAACACCGGTACCCGGCGAAGCCGGCTTGAGGAGAACGACGCCGGCAGCCTTCTCACCCGTGATCGGGTGCGGGATGGTGCCCTGGATACGGGGGACCTTGAAGAAGTGCTTCTTGGCCTCCTCAACACCCTTGGCGATGGCGGCCGGCACCTCCTTGGCCTTGCCGTAACCGACACCCACGGTGCCGTCACCGTCGCCCACTACGACGAGCGCAGTGAAGCTGAAGCGACGACCACCCTTCACAACCTTGGCGACGCGGTTGATCGCGACGACGCGCTCAACGTACGCGGTCTTCTCGGCGGCAGCTGCGCCGCCGTCACGGCCCTTCCGGTCCCGCCGCTCGCCGCCACCGGCACCGCCACCGCGGCGCTGGGGTCCAGCCATTGGAATTACCTCTCTCTGTCTCCGCTAGCTACGGAACCGACTAGAACTTCAGTCCGGCTTCGCGGGCGGCGTCCGCCAGAGCGGCAATGCGCCCGGCGTACTGGTTACCACCACGGTCGAATACGACGGCCTCGACGCCCGCGGCCTTGGCGCGCTCGGCGACCAAGGCGCCGACCTGCTTGGCCTGTGCGGACTTGTCACCCTCGCCACCGCGCACCGAGGTGTCCAGGGTGGACGCCGACGCCAGGGTGTGACCCTTGATGTCGTCGATCACCTGGGCCACGATGTGGCGGTTGGAGCGGGTAACGACCAGACGCGGACGCTCCGCCGTACCCGCGACCTTCTTGCGGATCCGGATGTGACGGCGCTTGATCGCGGCGCGCTTGTAGGCGTCGCCCTTAAGGATCTTCTGTCCGTATGCCATGGCTTACTTACCCGCCTTTCCGACCTTGCGGCGGATGACTTCGCCCTCGTACTTGACGCCCTTGGCCTTGTACGGGTCGGGCTTGCGCAGCTTGCGGATGTTGGCCGCAACCTCGCCGACCTTCTGCTTGTCGATGCCCTCGACCGAGAACCGCGTCGGGTTCTCGACCTTGAAGGTGATGCCTTCGGGGGCCTCGACGGTGATCGGGTGGCTGTAGCCGAGAGCGAACTCCAGGTTCGAACCCTTGGCCTGCACGCGGTAACCGACACCGCTGATCTCGAGCTTCTTCACGTAACCCTGGGTCACGCCGGTGATCATGTTCGCCACCAGCGTGCGGGACAGGCCGTGCAGGGCCTTGTTCTGACGCTCGTCGTTCGGACGCACGACGTTCAGCACGCCGTCCTCGCCCTTAGCGATCTCGATCGGCGCCGCGATGGTGTGGGAGAGGGTGCCCTTGGGGCCCTTCACCTGGACCGTGCGGCCATCGATGGTGACGTCCACGCCGGCGGGAACCGTGATGGGGAGCTTGCCAATGCGCGACATAGCTGTTTCCTCCGTTCCCTTCCGCTACCAGACGTAGGCGAGAACTTCTCCGCCTACGCCCTTCTTGCCGGCCTGCTTGTCGGTGAGAAGCCCGTGCGACGTGGAGATGATCGCCACGCCGAGGCCGCCGAGCACCTTCGGCAGGTTGGTGGACTTCGCGTACACCCGGAGACCGGGCTTGGAGATCCGCTTGATGCCCGCGATGGAGCGCTCACGGTTGGGGCCGAACTTCAGCTCCAGGACGAGGTTCTTGCCGACCTCGGCGTCCTCGACCTTCCAGCCCGTGATGAAGCCCTCCTGCTGGAGGATCTCCGCGATGTGAGACTTGATCTTCGAGTGCGGCATCGCCACGGTGTCGTGGTACGCCGAGTTCGCGTTCCGCAGACGCGTAAGCATGTCTGCGATCGGATCAGTCATGGTCATGAATTGGCCTTCGGCCTCTCTCGCCGGGGTTTCCTGGTGCGCCATCCCTCTCCCCGATCCGAGACGGGGCGGGTGCGGCGCGGTGGACCTACGGCGTAGTAAGTCGTATGGGCGTCCAGGCGCCCAACCCTCCTAGCCTAAGCCACGGAGAGGTGGGCACCTGACACTGCCCTTTACTTACCGAGAGTTCCTGACGTCCCGAAGTACGGGACTACCAGGAGCTCTTGGTCACGCCCGGCAGCTCGCCACGGTGAGCCATCTCACGAAGGCACACGCGGCAGAGGCCGAACTTGCGGTACACGGAGTGCGGACGACCACAGCGCTGGCAGCGCGTGTAGCCACGTACACCGAACTTGGGCTTACGAGCAGCCTTGGCAATCAGAGCCTTCTTCGCCATCTCGCTTACGCCTCCTTGAAGGGGAAGCCGAGGTGACGGAGGAGCGCGCGGCCCTCGGCGTCGTTGGTCGCCGTGGTGACCACGGTGATGTCCATACCCCGGACGCGGTCGATCTTGTCCTGGTCGATCTCGTGGAACATGACCTGCTCCGTGAGACCGAAGGTGTAGTTGCCACGGCCGTCGAACTGCTTGGGGGACAGACCACGGAAGTCGCGGATGCGCGGCAGCGCGAGCGACAGGGTGCGGTCCAGGAACTCCCACATGCGGTCGCCACGGAGCGTGACGTGGGCACCGATCGGCTGACCCTCACGCAGCTTGAACTGCGCGATGGACTTGCGGGCCTTGGTGACGGCCGGCTTCTGACCGGTGATCGTGGTGAGGTCGCGAATCGCGCCGTCGATCAGCTTGGAGTCGCGGGCGGCGTCGCCCACACCCATGTTGACCACGATCTTGACGAGGCCGGGGATCTGCATGACGTTCTCGTACTTGAACTCGTCACGCAGCTTGCCCGCGATCTCCTCGCGGTACTTCTGCTTCAGACGCGGGCTGGTGGTGGTAGTCATCAGATGTCCTCACCCGTCCGCTTGGCAACGCGGATCTTGTTGCCTTCGTCGTCGAAGCGGTAACCGACGCGGGTCACGACCTTGTTGCCGTCCTTCTCCACGACCAGCTGGACGTTGGAGACGTGGATCGGCGCCTCGGTGGTGACGATGCCGCCGGCCTGCGAACCGCGAGCCGTCGGACCTGCCTTGGTGTGCTTCTTGACCCGGTTGACACCCTCGACCAGGACACGGTCCTCACGGGGGAAGGCCGCGATGACCTTGCCCTGCTTGCCCTTGTCCTTACCGGTGATGACCTGGACCAGGTCGCCCTTCTTGATCTTCATGCTTACAGCACCTCCGGCGCGAGCGAGATGATCTTCATGAACTTCTTCTCGCGCAGCTCACGGCCGACGGGGCCGAAGATACGGGTGCCGCGAGGGTCGCCGTCGTTCTTCAGAATGACGGCGGCGTTCTCGTCGAAGCGGATGTACGAGCCGTCCGGACGGCGGCGCTCCTTGACGGTGCGAACGATGACCGCCTTGACGACGTCACCCTTCTTCACGTTGCCACCGGGGATCGCGTCCTTGACGGTGGCGACGATGACGTCACCGATGCCCGCGTAGCGGCGACCGGAGCCACCGAGCACACGGATGCAAAGGATCTCCTTCGCACCAGTGTTGTCGGCGACACGCAGTCGCGACTCCTGCTGGATCACGTCTATCTCCTGATTGTCTGCCGGTTCCCTCCGGGGGTTGACCCGGAGAGCCTGGCGGAACCGTCCTGCGGGTTACTCCGCAGGAATTACTTGTGCCTCTGCAGGCGACAACCCACGCCGGGGGCTTCACCGCGGCCAGGCCCGGGGGCCTGGGGGCGGAGCCCCCAGCGGGGGTCAGCGAGGGTGGAACCCCCGCTTGATTACTTCGCCTTCTCGAGGATCTCTACGACGCGCCAGCGCTTCGTCGCGGACAGCGGACGGGTCTCCATCAGGAGAACCCGGTCACCGACGCCCGCGGCGTTCTGCTCGTCGTGCGCCTTGAGCTTGTTCGTACGGCGGATGACCTTGCCGTACAGCGCGTGCTTGACGCGGTCCTCGACGGCGACGACGACGGTCTTGTCCATCTTGTCGCTGACGACGAGACCCTCACGGGTCTTGCGGAAGCCGCGCGCCTCTGCGGTCTGCTCAGTCACGTTGCTCTCACTCATCAGGCGCTCTCCACCGTCTCGATGCCCAGCTCGCGCTCACGCATCAGGGTGTAGATCCGCGCGATGTCCTTACGGACGGCCTTCAGCCGACCGTGGTTCTCGAGCTGTCCGGTCGCCGCCTGGAAGCGGAGGTTGAACAGCTCTTCCTTGGCCTCGCGGAGCTTGTTGAGCAGCTCCTCGTTGCCCAGCTCGCGCAGCTCGGACGCCTTGGTACCGGCCGACATCACGATTCACCTGCCTCGCGCTTGACGATCTTGCACTTCATCGGCAGCTTGTGAGCCGCACGGGTCAGGGCCTCGCGCGCGATCTTCTCGTTGGGGTACGACAGCTCGAACATCACACGTCCGGGCTTGACGTTGGCCACCCACCACTCGGGAGAACCCTTACCGGAACCCATGCGGGTCTCGGCGGGCTTCTTCGTCAGGGGGCGGTCCGGGTAAATGTTGATCCAGACCTTGCCGCCACGCTTGATGTGACGGGTCATGGCGATACGAGCCGCTTCGATCTGACGGTTCGTGACGTACGCCGGGGTCATCGCCTGGATGCCGTATTCGCCGAAGGCAACCTGCGTGCCACCCTTGGACATGCCGGAGCGCTTCGGGTGGTGCTGCTTGCGGTGCTTGACCCTACGGGGGATCAGCATGTCGGTCAGGCCTCCGTTCCGGTGCTCTCAGCCGGAGCGGCGGCGGCGGGAGCCTCGGCCTTGGGGGCCTCGGCGCCGGCAGCCTGCTGCGGCTTACGACCGCGCCCGCCACGCTCGCCACCGCGGCCACCACGGGCCGGGCGGTCGGCGCCGCCACCGCGAGCCGGGCGGTTACCCGCACGGGCGGCAGCGTTCTCGGCGCGGACCTCGGCGATGTTCTTGACGTCGCCCTTGTAGATCCAGACCTTCACACCGATACGGCCGAAGGTCGTCTTGGCCTCGAAGAAGCCGTAGTCCACGTTCGCGCGGAGCGTGTGCAGGGGCACACGGCCCTCGCGGTAGAACTCCGAGCGGGACATCTCGGCGCCGCCGAGACGGCCACCGCACTGGATCTTGATGCCCTTGGCGCCGGCCTTCATGGCGGACTGCATGCTCTTACGCATGGCCCGACGGAAGGAGACACGGGAGGACAGCTGCTCGGCGACGGCCTGGGCCACCAGCTGAGCGTCCGTCTCCGGGTTCTTGACCTCGAGGATGTTCAGCTGGACCTGCTTGCCGGTCAGCTTCTCCAGGTCACCGCGGATACGGTCGGCCTCGGCGCCACGGCGGCCGATGACGATGCCCGGACGCGCGGTGTGGATGTCCACGCGGACACGGTCACGGGTGCGCTCGATCTCCACCTTCGAGATACCGGCGCGCTCCATGCCGGACGTCATCATCCGACGGATGGCGACGTCTTCCTTGACGTAGTCCTTGTACAGCTTGTCGGCGTACCAACGCGACTTGAAGTCGGTCGTGACACCGAGGCGGAACCCATGCGGGTTTACCTTCTGGCCCATTACCGGGTTCCTTCCTTGCTGCTGACGACCACGGTGATGTGGCTGGTCCGCTTGCGGATCCGGTAGGCGCGGCCCTGGGCACGCGGACGGAACCGCTTCAGGGTCGGGCCCTCGTCGACGTACGCCTCGGAGATGAAGAGGCTGTCGGCGTCGGTGTGGTCGTAGTTGTGCGCGGCGTTGGCAATGGCGCTGTCGAGCACCTTGCCGACCGGCTCGGAGGCGGCCTGCGGAGCGAATCGCAGGACCGCCTGGGCCTCCGTGGCATCCATGCCACGGATGAGGTCCACCACGCGGCGGGCCTTCATGGGCGTGACGCGGATGTACCGCGCCTGGGCCCTGGCTTCCATGGTTGTCCCTTTCAGGTTTCTTTGTCTGAATGCGATCCGCTACTAGCGGCGCTTCGACTTCCGGTCGTCCTTGACGTGGCCCCGGAAGGTGCGCGTCGGCGAGAACTCGCCGAGCTTGTGGCCGACCATCGACTCGGTGACGAACACCGGGATGTGGGTCTTGCCGTTGTGCACCGCGATCGTGTGGCCGAGCATGGCCGGGACGATCATCGAGCGACGGGACCAGGTCTTGATGACGTTCTTGGAACCGGCTTCGTTCTGGGCGTCCACCTTCTTGATCAGGTGGTCGTCGACGAAGGGCCCCTTCTTGAGACTGCGCGGCATCTAAACCCGCTCCTAGCGCTTCTTGTTCGTCTTGCGGCGGCGGACGATGTACTTGTTCGACGCCTTCTTGGGCGAACGAGTACGTCCTTCCTTCTGACCCCAGGGGCTGACCGGGTGGCGACCACCGGAGGTCTTGCCCTCACCACCACCGTGCGGGTGGTCAACCGGGTTCATCGCCACACCGCGAACGGTCGGGCGGACGCCCAGCCAGCGCTTGCGGCCGGCCTTGCCCCAGTTGATGTTGGACTGCTCGGCGTTGCCGACCTCGCCGACGGTGGCGCGGCAGCGCACGTCGACCAGGCGGATCTCACCGGACGGCATACGGAGGTGGGCCATCTGGCCCTCCTTCGCGAGCAGCTGCACGGAGGCACCGGCGGAACGGGCGAACTTGGCGCCGCCACCCGGACGGAGCTCGATCGCGTGGATCGTGGTACCGACCGGGATGTTGCGGAGCGCCAGGTTGTTGCCCGGCTTGATGTCGGCCCCGGGACCGTTCTCGACGCGGTCACCCTGCTGCAGGTTGCGCGGGGCGAGGATGTAGCGCTTCTCGCCGTCGGCGTAGTGCAGCAGCGCGATGCGCGCGGTGCGGTTGGGGTCGTACTCGATGTGCGCGACCTTCGCCGGCACGCCGTCCTTGTCATGGCGACGGAAGTCGATGACTCGGTAGGCGCGCTTGTGTCCGCCACCCTGGTGGCGAACGGTCACACGACCGGCGTTGTTACGGCCGCCCTTGCTGTGCAGCGGGCGGACCAGCGACTTCTCCGGCGTGGACCGCGTGACCTCGACGAAGTCGGCGACGCTGGAGCCGCGACGGCCCGGCGTAGTCGGCTTGTACTTGCGGATTCCCATTTCTCAGTCCTCGTCCGATATCGGACGATCCGACCCGCTTACGCGGTCGGACCGCCGAAGATGTCGATACGGTCGCCCTCAGCGAGGGTCACGATCGCGCGCTTGGTCGCCGCACGCTGGCCGAAGCCGGTGCGGGTCCGCTTGCGCTTGCCCTGGCGGTTGATCGTGTTGACCCCGGTGACCTTGACCGAGAAGACCGCCTGGACGGCCTGCTTGATCTGGGTCTTGTTGGCACTCGGGTCGACCAGGAACGTGTACTTGTTCTCGTCGATGAGCGCGTAGCTCTTCTCGGACACGACCGGCTTCAGCAGGACGTCACGGGGGTCCGTGTACGCCTTGCTCGCCGGGGTGACGACGGTGTTCTTGCCCTCGGTGGCGTGGCGACGCGCCTTGGCGACGCGCGCGGCCTTGGCCTTCTTGGCGGCCTTGGAGGCAATGGCGGGGTGACGGATGGCCATCAGACCTCGCTCCCTTCGGTGTCATTGGCCTTCGGGCCGGACACGAAGGACTCGAAGGCGGCCTGGGTGAAGACCACGTCGTCCGAGACGAGAACGTCGTACGTGTTCAGCTGGCCCGGCTCCAGGATGTGGACCTGGGGCAGGTTGCGGGCGGACAGCCACGCGGCCTCGTCGGCACGGTCGATCACGAGCAGCAGGTTCTTGCGCTCGCTGATCTTGCCGAAGAGCGTCTTCGCGGCCTTCGTCGACGGGCTCTCGCCCTCGATGACGCCGGAGACGACGTGGATGCGGTTGTTGCGGGCCCGGTCGGTGAGGGCGTGGCGCAGGGCCGCGGCCTTCATCTTCTTCGGGGTCCGCTGCGAGTAGTCACGCGGCTGCGGGCCGTGGACGACGCCACCGCCGGCGAACTGCGGCGCACGCGTCGAACCCTGACGGGCGCGACCGGTGCCCTTCTGGCGGTACGGCTTGCGGCCACCACCACGGACTTCACCGCGGCGCTTGGTCTTGTGAGTGCCCTGGCGGGCAGCTGCCAGCTGCGCGACGACGACCTGGTGAAGCAGCGGAACGCTGATCTTCTCCACGTCGAAGATCTCCGCGGGGAGCTCGACGCTTCCGGCCTTCTCGCCGGCGGGCGAAAGGATGTCAACAGTGCTCATCGGTTACCTCAGGCCCCCTTGGCCGCGGTGCGGACCAGGACGAGGCCGCCGTTCGGACCGGGAACCGCGCCCTTGATGAGCAGCAGACCCTTCTCCGCGTCAACGGCGTGGACGGTCAGGTTCTGGGTGGTGACGCGCTCGTTGCCCATACGACCCGCCATGCGGAGGCCCTTGAACACACGGCCCGGGGTGGCGCAGCCACCGATGGAACCGGGAGAGCGGTGCTTGCGCTGGGTGCCGTGTCCGGCGCCGAGGCCCTTGAAGTTGTGACGCTTCATGACACCGGCGAAGCCCTTGCCCTTGCTCTTGCCGGTCACGTCGACCTTGATCCCGGCCTCGAACACCTCGGCGGTGATCTCCTGGCCGAGGGTGTACTCGCTGGCGTCAGCGGTACGGATCTCGACGAGGTGGCGACGGGGGGTGACGTCGGCCTTGGCGAAGTGGCCCTTGAGGGGCTTGTTCACCTTGCGCGGGTCGATCTCGCCGAAGGCGATCTGGACCGACTCGTAGCCGTCACTGTCATTCGTACGGACCTGGGTCACGACGTTCGGGCCGGCCTTGACGACGGTGACCGGAACAACACGGTTGTTCTCGTCCCACACCTGCGTCATGCCGAGCTTCTCGCCCAGGATGCCCTTGATCTGCTTGGTCATTCTCAGCTCACCGACCCTCAGAGCTTGATCTCGATGTCGACACCGGCCGGGAGGTCGAGTCGCATCAGAGAGTCAACGGTCTTGGGGGTGGGGTCGAGGATGTCGATCAGGCGCTTGTGGGTACGCATCTCGAAGTGCTCGCGCGAGTCCTTGTACTTGTGCGGCGACTTGATGACGCAGTACACGTTCTTCTCAGTGGGCAGCGGCACCGGGCCCGCGACCGACGCACCAGTACGCGTCACCGTCTCGACGATCTTCTTCGCCGAGGAATCGATGACCTCGTGGTCGTAGGCCTTGAGCCGGATGCGGATCTTCTGTCCCGCCATGGCTACTAGTAGTCCTGTCTCTCGTTTAACGCTCTGGAACCCGGTGTTCCGAACACTCCACCTCCGACCCACGCGGTCGGGCGTGTCGCACTCTCACTGACACAGATGTCCCATCTCTGGGACTTCCCTGCTGGAAAGCACGGCCGGGGGTGCAGCGTCTGATTTGCTTACGCGTGGCCCACCAGGTGCCTGGCCAGTGCCGCACTGACACTTCCCGAAAGATTCCCGTACGTCCGCCCCAGCGCTGCCGTGAGGCAGTTAGGGCGACGAGTACTGTGGGACTCGCTTCCGGTCCTCCCGGCGGGAGGCGCGCAGCATCAACACTCGACCGAGCAACTCGGACAGTCTGCCATATGGGGCAGGTCGCTGGCCAATCGAGCCGGAGACAATACCCCGAGCGTGACGCAGGTCAAACACAGGGCGGCAGATCCGAAGCCTCAGGCCGCGCGCTGGAAGCCCCGCAGCCGTACGAAGGACGAGTCCAGCCCCTTCTTCAGTGCCCGTGCCGCCGGACGTTCCACGAGCCGGTGCACGAGCCAGCTGAGCACCATGAAGCCGGCGATGAGGGAGGCGACCAGCA
The DNA here is from genome assembly GCF_017948455.1 of Streptomyces sp. GESEQ-4. Lineage (GTDB taxonomy): Bacteria > Actinomycetota > Actinomycetes > Streptomycetales > Streptomycetaceae > Streptomyces. Next base: position 278,849 of record NZ_JAFFSU010000004.1, on the reverse strand, counting down.
GGCGCGGGTCCATCGTGTCGTGCAGGCGGCTGATGAGGACCGTACCGGCGACGTAGTGCAGGAGGTAGAGCGGATAGGTCAGGCAGCCCGCCGTCACCAGCCACTTCCACTGGATGCGGTCGGTGTAGCCGAGGGCGATGGCGACCATGAACAGCATGAAGGCGGTGAAGATGACCACCGCGCCGCGCCAGCTGCTGACGCCCTCGTGCGCGACCCGCTCCCCCAGCTCCAACTGGCCCATGAGCCAGGCCATCGCGAGGATGCCCCACAGGAGCAGGTCCTGGCCGAATCGGTGCATGAGGTAGAGGGCGAGGCCGGCGATGAAGTACCAGGCGGCGCTCGGGTCGGCGACGAGGACCATGAGCGGGAACTTGGAGATCGGGGCGAGCATCGCGGCCGCGCCCCAGACACAGCAGAAGATGATGACCCTGCGGTAGGTCAGGCCCATGGCGACGACGATGAGGAACAGCAGGTAGAACCGCAGCTCCGACCAGAGGGTCCAGTACACGCCGTCGACGTGCGGCACGCCCGAACCCGCTTGCAGCATCGTCAGGTTGAAGAGCACCTTCCGCATCGACAGCCGCTCCCACACCCCGGGCATGAGCACCAGCACGGCGGTCGTGAAGAAGACCGCGAACCAGTAGGCCGGGTAGAGGCGGATCACCCGCGACACGAAGAAGTCCTTGGGCGTACGGCCCCAGCAGGACATGCAGATCACGAAGCCGCTGATCACAAAGAAGATCTCGACGCCGATCCAGCCGAAGGACGAGACGCGGAACACCGTCGGCATGATCTCCGAGACCGGGCGGTCCCAGATCACGTTGCCCGGCCGGTCGACCCGGCTCGTGCCGACGAAGTGGTGCAGGACCACCATCAGGGCGGCGAGGAGGCGGATGCCGTCGAGGACGTAGAGCCTGGGGCGCTGCCGGGCGACGCGGACGGGCCGGTCCGGGCTCGGCGCGGGGGTCAGTTGTGGTGGACGCTCGGCCACCACGGCCGGCATCGGTACCGACAAGCGGCTGCGCACACCCTGCATCAAAGACCTTGCCATCCTCGGTAGTTGCTCCGGACCCGACGGCCACGGACGACCGTTCACGCTACGGCTGTACGTTCCGCCCCACCGGGACAGAAAAGAACATTCCTCGCGCGGGCGTTTCGAAATTGCCGGAACTCTCGCCAATCCGCCGCACGACGTTCGACCAGATTTCACCTGGCCTCAGCACAACCATCGGAATCGTTCGAACAGAGCGCATCGAGGGCACAGCGAAAGGGCCCGCACGACCGAAGTCGTACGGGCCCCTTCAGGGATCTACCGGGTCAGGTCACTTGTTGATCTTGGTGACCTGGCCGGCGCCCACGGTCCGGCCACCCTCACGGATGGCGAACTTCAGGCCCTCCTCCATGGCGACGGGCTGGATGAGCTCCACCTTCATCTCGGTGTTGTCACCCGGCATGACCATCTCGGTGCCCTCGGGGAGGGTCACCACGCCGGTCACGTCCGTCGTACGGAAGTAGAACTGCGGGCGGTAGTTGTTGAAGAACGGCGTGTGGCGGCCACCCTCGTCCTTGGACAGGATGTAGGCCTGCGCCTCGAACTCGGTGTGCGGGGTGACCGAGCCCGGCTTGATGATGACCTGGCCGCGCTCGACGTCCTCGCGCTTGATGCCACGAAGCAGCAGACCGACGTTCTCACCGGCCTGGCCCTCGTCGAGCAGCTTGCGGAACATCTCGATGCCGGTGACCGTGGTGGTGGTCTTCTCCTGCTTGATGCCCACGATGTCAACGGTCTCGTTGACCTTGAGGACACCGCGCTCGATACGGCCGGTGACGACCGTACCGCGACCGGTGATCGTGAAGACGTCCTCGATCGGCATCAGGAACGGCTTGTCGACGTCACGCTCGGGCTGCGGGATCGACTCGTCGACGGCCTTCATCAGGTCGAGGACGGACTGACCCCACTCCTTGTCGCCCTCAAGGGCCTTGAGCGCCGAGACCTTGACGACCGGCAGGTCGTCGCCCGGGAACTCGTACTCGGAGAGCAGCTCACGAACCTCGAGCTCGACGAGCTCCAGGATCTCCTCGTCGTCCACCATGTCGGCCTTGTTCAGCGCGACGACGATGTACGGAACGCCGACCTGGCGGGCCAGGAGCACGTGCTCCTTGGTCTGCGGCATCGGGCCGTCGGTGGCGGCGACCACGAGGATGGCGCCGTCCATCTGGGCAGCACCGGTGATCATGTTCTTGATGTAGTCCGCGTGACCGGGGCAGTCGACGTGGGCGTAGTGACGCGTCTCCGTCTGGTACTCGACGTGCGCGATGGAGATGGTGATACCGCGCTGGCGCTCCTCAGGAGCCTTGTCGATCTGGTCGAAGGCCGAGGCCTCGTTCAGGTCCGGGTACGCGTCGTGCAGCACCTTGGTAATGGCGGCCGTGAGGGTCGTCTTACCGTGGTCGATGTGACCGATGGTGCCGATGTTGACGTGCGGCTTAGTCCGCTCGAACTTCGCCTTCGCCACTGGGGTCCTCCTGTGGAGTGGTTCTGAACGCCTTGCTTCATCGGCGCCAGGTGATCTTTGCTGGAAAGCCCGGGCCCGGGGCATTCCCACCATGATTGTGGCGGAATGCCCCCTGAGGCTCCGGAGTCAAGCCTAAAGCGTGTGAACGGAGTGCGTTACTCGCCCTTGGCCTTCGCGATGATCTCCTCGGCGACGTTCCGCGGAACCTCGGCGTAGGAGTCGAACTGCATCGAGTAGCTTGCGCGACCCGATGTCTTGCTGCGGAGGTCTCCGACGTAGCCGAACATCTCCGAGAGGGGCACGAGACCCTTCACGACGCGGGCACCGGCCCGCTCCTCCATGGCCTGGATCTGACCACGGCGGGAGTTGATGTCACCGATGACCTCACCCATGTAGTCCTCGGGCGTGGTGACCTCGACGGCCATCATCGGCTCGAGCAGCACGGGGCTGGCCTTGCGCGCGGCCTCCTTGAAGGCCTGCGAACCGGCGATCTTGAACGCGAGCTCGGAGGAGTCGACCTCGTGGTAGGCACCGTCGAGGAGCGTGACGCGCACGCCCGTCATCTCGTACCCGGCGAGGATGCCGAACTGCATGGCCTCCTGCGCACCGGCGTCGACCGAAGGGATGTACTCCTTCGGGATACGACCACCGGTCACCTTGTTCACGAACTCGTAAGAGGCGTCGCCACCCTCGATGGGCTCGATCGCGATCTGCACCTTGGCGAACTGACCGGTACCACCGGTCTGCTTCTTGTGGGTGTAGTCCACGCGCTCGACGGCCTTGCGGATCGTCTCACGGTACGCGACCTGCGGCTTACCGACGTTGGCCTCGACCTTGAACTCACGGCGCATACGGTCGACCAGCACCTCGAGGTGCAGCTCGCCCATACCGCCGATGATGGTCTGGCCGGTCTCCTCGTCCGAGTGGACCTGGAAGGACGGGTCCTCCTCGGCCAGGCGCTGGATCGCGACGCCCAGCTTCTCCTGGTCGCCCTTCGACTTGGGCTCGATGGCGACCTGGATGACCGGCGCCGGGAAGTCCATGGACTCCAGGATCACCGGGTTCTTGTCGTCGGCCAGCGTCTCACCGGTGGTGGTCTGCTTCAGGCCCATGACGGCGACGATGTCACCGGCGCCCACCGACTCGATCTCCTCACGCTTGTTCGCGTGCATGCGGTAGATCTTGCCGATGCGCTCCTTCCTGCCCTTGACGGAGTTCAGCACGGCGGTGCCGGACTCCAGGCGGCCCGAGTAGACCCGGACGAAGGTGAGCTTGCCGAGGTGCGGGTCGCTCATGATCTTGAACGCCAGCGCCGACAGCGGCTCGTCGTCCGACGGCTTGCGCCGGATGACCAGCTCCGGGTCCTTGACGTCGTGGCCTTCGATGGCCTCGACGTCGAGCGGCGAGGGGAGGTAGCGCACGACCGCGTCGAGCAGGGGCTGAACGCCCTTGTTCTTGAACGCGGTACCGCAGAACACCGGGGTGACCGTGGTGTCGCTGGACTTGCCGGACGCGATGGTGATGCGACGGATCGCGGCGTACAACTGCTCCGCGGAAGGCTCCTCGCCCTCCAGGTACAGCTCCATGATCTCTTCGTCGTTCTCGGCCACGGCCTCCAGCAGCTTGCCGCGGTACTCCTCGGCAGCCTCGGTGTGCGTGTCCGGGATGTCGACGACGTCGTACATCTCGCCCTTGGTGGCCTCGGCGGACCACACGAACGCCTTCATGGTGACCAGGTCGACGACGCCCTTGAAGTCGGCCTCGGCACCGATCGGGAGCTGCATGACGATCGGCTGCGCGCCCAGACGGTCCGAGATCATGTCCACGCAGCGGTGGAACTCGGCGCCCGTGCGGTCGAGCTTGTTCACGAAGCAGATGCGCGGAACGCCGTAGCGGTCCGCCTGACGCCACACCGTCTCGGACTGGGGCTCAACGCCGGCGACGCCGTCGAACACCGTCACCGCACCGTCGAGCACACGCAGCGAACGCTCCACCTCGACGGTGAAGTCCACGTGGCCCGGGGTGTCGATGATGTTGATGGTGTGGTCGACGTCTTCCAGCGGCCAGTGACAGGTGGTGGCAGCAGAGGTGATCGTGATGCCACGCTCCTGCTCCTGCTCCATCCAGTCCATCGTGGCGGCGCCGTCGTGGACCTCACCGATCTTGTACGAAACGCCGGTGTAGAACAGGATCCGCTCGGTGGTGGTCGTCTTGCCCGCGTCGATGTGGGCCATGATGCCGATATTGCGCACCTTGGCCAGGTCAAGCGAAGTGGTAGCCATAAGGCTTTCGTCTTCTCTCGGTTCTCTCGATGGGGTAGCGACTACCAGCGGTAGTGCGCGAAGGCCTTGTTGGACTCGGCCATCTTGTGCGTGTCCTCGCGCTTCTTGACGGCCGCACCAAGGCCGTTCGAAGCGTCGAGAAGCTCGTTGAGCAGACGCTCGGTCATGGTCTTCTCGCGACGGGCGCGGGAGTAACCGACCAGCCAGCGCAGCGCCAGGGTGTTGGCACGACCGGGCTTGACCTCGATCGGAACCTGGTAGGTGGCGCCACCGACACGGCGGGACTTGACCTCGAGGGTCGGCTTGATGTTCTCCAGCGCGCGCTTCAGCGTGATGATCGGGTCGTTGCCCGTCTTCTCACGCAGACCCTCCATGGCGCCGTACACGATGCGCTCGGCGGTGGAGCGCTTGCCGTTCAGCAGCACCTTGTTGATGAGGGAGGTGACCAGAGGAGAACCGTAGACCGGGTCGATGATGACCGGGCGCTTCGGGGCGGGGCCCTTACGAGGCATTCTTACTTCTCCTTCTTGGCGCCGTAGCGGCTGCGGGCCTGCTTGCGGTTCTTGACACCCTGGGTGTCGAGGGAGCCACGGATGATCTTGTAGCGAACACCCGGCAGGTCCTTCACACGGCCGCCACGCACGAGCACGATGGAGTGCTCCTGCAGGTTGTGTCCCTCACCCGGAATGTAAGCGGTGACTTCGATCCCGCTGGTCAGACGCACACGCGCGACCTTACGCAGGGCCGAGTTCGGCTTCTTCGGGGTGGTCGTGAACACACGCGTGCAGACGCCGCGGCGCTGAGGGGAACCCTCGAGTGCGGGCGTCTTGTTCTTCTCGACCTTGTCCTGCCGGCCCTTGCGGACCAGCTGCTGGATCGTAGGCACTACTTCTCCGGTTTCTGTGTGCCGAATGGTGAAGCTAACCTGGAACGTCGCCGACCCACGCGGTCGGGTGTGTCGAACCCGCAGACTCCCGCCGTTAGGCAGAAAGAGGCGCAGATTACGGTGGCCACTCTCGGACCCCAGTGCGGTTGAAGGCACGCACGAGAGCCAGGGCACACCCCAGGCACAAGGTCTGAGCGTACCTACCTCATTCGCTGCGGTCAAAACAAATGGGCCTCGGCCGGATCGCGGCACGGAGCATGTCAAGCCCCTGTGCGGCTGATGATCTTCGAATCGACGATCCGGGCGCGTCACGCGGACGCGGCCGCTGCCACGATCATCGCGGTCAGTATGATCGCCCATCCCACCGTGGACAGCCAGCCGATCACCAGCCCCGTGAGCGCGAGCGCGTCGCCCGCCTCCCCGGTCCGGCGGATCTCGGCACGGGCCGCGTGGCCCAGGACCACCGCGGGGACGCCGGCCAGCCCGAACGTCAGCAGACACACCGCACCGCACACCGCGGAACCGACCGCCTTGCCGTTCGTCTGCGGCCGGGCCGGCAGAAAGGTCCCCGGCACGTGCATGACGGGCGCAGGGTGCGGTACGGGCCCCTGCGGCAGGTCGGCGACCAGCAGCGCCAGCTCACCCACCGTACGGGCCGCGTAGGCCCGCCCGACCCGCTTCTCGAACTCCCCCTGTTCCAGCCGCCCCTCGCCGAACCCCGCTCTGAGCACGTCCACGGCACGCTCACGGTCGGCGTGCGAGGCGAGCATGGACGGGGACGGGCTGCCCTGGCCGGCCCATGGCTGCGGGACACCGCCCCCCTGCCACCGCTGCGGGGCAGGACTCCCGCTTCCCTGCCACGGCTGCGGCGTGCCGTTGCCCTGCCACGGCTGCCACGACGGGTGCGTCACGGAGCACCACCCCCCGTATCGGTCGGAGTGCCTCCATCATGCTCTGAAACCGGCATCTCCGGCACCAGGGACGCCCCGGAGAAAACCCGGAGAGTCCCCTGAGACGCCGAAGGGCGGCCACCCCCGAGAGGTGGCCGCCCTTCAGTTCAAGCGACTCGCTTACTGGTTGTACGGACCGTAGTCGTAGTCCTCCAGCGGAACGGCCTGGCCGGAGCCCGTGCCGAACGGCGAGTAGTCGATGTCGTCGTAGCCGACGGCCGAGTACATCGCGGCCTTGGCTTCCTCGGTCGGCTCGACCCGGATGTTGCGGTAGCGGGACAGGCCCGTACCGGCCGGGATGAGCTTACCGATGATGACGTTCTCCTTGAGGCCGATGAGGCTGTCGGACTTGGCGTTGATCGCCGCGTCCGTCAGGACTCGGGTCGTCTCCTGGAAGGAGGCGGCCGACAGCCAGGATTCCGTCGCCAGCGAGGCCTTGGTGATACCCATCAGCTGCGGACGACCGGAGGCCGGGTGACCGCCCTCCTGGACCACACGACGGTTCTCGGTCTCGAACTTCGTGCGCTCGACCAGCTCGCCGGGCAGCAGCTCGGCGTCGCCGGACTCGATGATCGTCACCCGGCGGAGCATCTGCCGGATGATGATCTCGATGTGCTTGTCGTGGATCGACACACCCTGCGAGTTGTAGACCTTCTGGACCTCGCCGACCAGGTGGACCTGGACGGCACGCTGGCCCAGAATGCGCAGCACGTCGTGCGGGTTGGTGGCACCCACGGTGAGCTTCTGGCCCACCTCGACGTGCTCGCCCTCGCTGACCAGGAGCCGGGCACGCTTCGAGATCGGGAACGCCGTCTCGTCGCTGCCGTCGTCCGGGGTGATGACGATCTTCTTGGTCTTCTCGGTCTCCTCGATCCGCACGCGGCCCTGGGCCTCGGAGATCGGGGCGACACCCTTCGGGGTACGGGCCTCGAAGAGCTCGACGACACGCGGCAGACCCTGGGTGATGTCGTCACCGGCCACACCACCGGTGTGGAAGGTACGCATCGTCAGCTGGGTGCCGGGCTCACCGATGGACTGGGCGGCGATGATGCCGACCGCCTCACCGATGTCGACCAGCTTGCCGGTGGCCAGCGAGCGGCCGTAGCACATGGCGCAGGTGCCGACCTGGGACTCGCAGGTCAGGATCGAACGGGTCTTCACCTGCTCGATGCCGTGGTGCACCAGCTGGTCGATGAGCACGTCGCCGAGGTCCACGTTGGCCGGCGCGATCACCTTGCCGTCGACGACGACGTCCTCGGCGAGCATGCGGGCGTAGACGCTGGTCTCGACGTCATCGGTCTTGCGGAGCGAGCCATCGGCGCCGCGCTCGGCGATCTTCAGCTTCAGACCGCGCTCGGTACCGCAGTCCTCCTCGCGGATGATCACGTCCTGCGAGACGTCCACCAGACGACGGGTCAGGTAACCCGAGTCGGCGGTACGCAGGGCGGTGTCGGCGAGACCCTTACGGGCACCGTGCGTGGAGATGAAGTACTCCAGCACCGACAGACCCTCACGGAACGAGGCCTTGATCGGACGCGGAATCGTCTCGTTCTTGGCGTTCGACACCAGACCACGCATACCGGCGATCTGACGCATCTGCATCATGTTGCCTCGTGCACCCGAGTTCACCATCATGAAGATCGGGTTGGTCTTCGGGAAGTTCTCGTTCATGGCCTCGGCAACCTCGTTGGTCGCCTTGGTCCAGATCGCGATGAGTTCCTGGGTGCGCTCGTCCTTGGTGATCAGACCGCGCTCGTACTGCTTCTGGACCTTCTCGTCCTGCGCCTCGTAACCCTTGACGATCTCCTTCTTCGCCTCGGGAACGACGACGTCGGAGATGGCCACGGTGACGCCGGAACGGGTCGCCCAGTAGAAGCCGGCCGCCTTCAGGTTGTCGAGCGTCGCCGCCACGATGACCTTGGGGTAGCGCTCGGCGAGGTCGTTGACGATCTCGGAGAGCTGCTTCTTGCCGACCTCGTAGTCGACGAACGGGTAGTCCTCGGGCAGCAGCTCGTTGAAGAGCGCGCGGCCCAGCGTGGTGTTCAGCCGGAAGCTGTCACCCTGCTGCCACTCCGGGTCGCCGTCTTCCTGCGCCGGCGGGGTCCAGCCGCGCGGCGGGATGGTGCCCACCGGGAAGCGGATGTCCACGCGCGACTGCAGCGAGAGCTCGCCGGCGTCGAACGCCATGATCGCCTCGGCCGCGGAGCCGAAGGACCGGCCCTCGCCCTTGACGTCCCGCATCTCGCCGTCGGTGGTGAGGAAGAACAGACCGAGGACCATGTCCTGGGTCGGCATCGTCACCGGACGGCCGTCGGCGGGCTTGAGGATGTTGTTCGAGGACAGCATCAGGATGCGCGCCTCGGCCTGCGCCTCCGCGGAGAGCGGCAGGTGTACGGCCATCTGGTCGCCGTCGAAGTCCGCGTTGAACGCGGTGCAGACGAGCGGGTGGATCTGGATGGCCTTGCCCTCGACCAGCTGCGGTTCGAAGGCCTGGATGCCGAGGCGGTGCAGGGTGGGAGCACGGTTCAGCAGAACCGGGTGCTCGGCGATGACCTCTTCGAGGACGTCGTACACGACCGTGCGGCCGCGCTCCACCATGCGCTTGGCGCTCTTGATGTTCTGCGCGTGGTTGAGGTCCACGAGCCGCTTCATCACGAACGGCTTGAAGAGCTCCAGCGCCATCGCCTTCGGCAGACCGCACTGGTGCAGCTTCAGCTGCGGACCGACGACGATCACGGAACGCGCGGAGTAGTCCACACGCTTACCGAGCAGGTTCTGACGGAAGCGGCCCTGCTTGCCCTTCAGCATGTCGCTGAGGGACTTCAGGGGACGGTTACCGGGACCGGTGACCGGGCGACCACGACGACCGTTGTCGAAGAGGGCGTCAACAGCCTCCTGAAGCATGCGCTTCTCGTTGTTGACGATGATCTCGGGCGCGCCGAGGTCGAGGAGCCTCTTCAGACGGTTGTTGCGGTTGATCACACGGCGGTACAGGTCGTTCAGGTCGGAGGTCGCGAAGCGGCCACCGTCCAGCTGCACCATCGGGCGAAGGTCCGGCGGGATGACCGGGACGCAGTCGAGGACCATGCCCTTGGGGCTGTTGGAGGTCTGCAGGAAGGCAGACACGACCTTCAGCCGCTTCAGCGCACGGGTCTTCTTCTGGCCCTTGCCGGTACGGATGATCTCGCGGAGGCGCTCGGCCTCCTCGTCGAGGTCGAAGGACTCCAGGCGCTTCTGCAGCGCCGCGGCACCCATCGAACCGTCGAAGTACGTGCCGAAGCGGTCACGCAGCTCGCGGTAGAGCAGCTCGTCGCCCTCGAGGTCCTGGACCTTGAGGTTCTTGAAGCGGGTCCACACCTCGTCGAGCCGGTCGATCTCGCGCTGCGCACGGTCACGCAGCTGCTTCATCTCCCGCTCGGCACCTTCGCGCACCTTGCGGCGCACGTCGGCCTTGGCGCCCTCGGCCTCGAGCTCGGCCAGGTCGGTCTCGAGCTTCTTGGCGCGGGCCTCCAGGTCGGAGTCGCGACGGTTCTCGATCTGCTGCCGCTCCACGGAGACGTGCGCCTCCAGGGAGGGCAGGTCGCGGGTACGGCGCTCCTCGTCGACGTACGTGATCATGTACGCCGCGAAGTAGATGACCTTCTCGAGGTCCTTGGGCGCCAGGTCCAGCAGGTAGCCGAGGCGCGACGGGACACCCTTGAAGTACCAGATGTGCGTGACGGGGGCGGCCAGTTCGATGTGGCCCATCCGCTCACGGCGCACCTTGGCGCGAGTCACCTCGACGCCGCAGCGCTCACAGATGATGCCCTTGAACCGGACACGCTTGTACTTGCCGCAGTAGCACTCCCAGTCCCGGGTCGGACCGAAGATCTTCTCGCAGAAGAGTCCGTCCTTTTCGGGCTTGAGGGTGCGGTAGTTGATCGTCTCGGGCTTCTTGACCTCGCCGTGGCTCCACTGACGGATGTCGTCAGCGGTGGCCAGGCCGATCCGGAGCTCGTCGAAGAAGTTGACGTCGAGCACTATGCGTCAATCCCTCTCAGGGTCGTAAGTCTTGGGGTCTGATACGGGGTCCCGGGGTCGGCGGGCCTTTGCTGATCTCTCAGAAAGGCCCGCCGGACTCCGTCAGACCTCTTCGACGCTGCTCGGCTCACGCCGGGACAGGTCGATGCCGAGCTCCTCCGCAGCGCGGAAGACATCCTCGTCTGTGTCACGCATCTCGATGGACATACCGTCGCTGGACAGCACCTCCACATTCAGGCAGAGAGACTGCATCTCCTTGATGAGCACCTTGAAGGACTCGGGGATGCCGGGCTCCGGGATGTTCTCGCCCTTGACGATGGCCTCGTAGACCTTCACGCGGCCGGTGACGTCGTCGGACTTGATGGTCAGCAGCTCCTGGAGGGCGTACGCGGCGCCATAAGCCTCCAGCGCCCACACCTCCATCTCGCCGAACCGCTGGCCACCGAACTGGGCCTTACCACCCAGCGGCTGCTGGGTGATCATCGAGTACGGACCGGTCGAACGGGCGTGCAGCTTGTCGTCGACCAGGTGGTGCAGCTTCAAGATGTACATGTAGCCGACCGAGATCGGCTCCGGGAACGGCTCACCGCTACGGCCGTCGAACAGCCGCGCCTTGCCGGACGGGAGGACCATGCGGTCGCCGTCGCGGTTCGGGATGGTGTGCTGCAGCAGACCGGCGAGCTCGTCCTCGCGCGCACCGTCGAAGACGGGGGTCGCGACGTTCGTGCCCGCGTCGACCTGGTCGGCGCCGATCGCCTGGAGGCGCTGCGCCCAGTCGTCGGCGAGGCCGGAGACGTCCCAGCCGCGGCTGGCGAGCCAGCCGAGGTGGATCTCCAGGACCTGTCCCGGGTTCATTCGGGACGGGACACCCAGCGGGTTGAGGATGATGTCGACCGGGGTGCCGTCCTCCAGGAACGGCATGTCCTCGATCGGCAGGATCTTGGAGATGACGCCCTTGTTGCCGTGGCGGCCGGCGAGCTTGTCACCGTCGGTGATCTTGCGCTTCTGCGCCACGTACACGCGCACCAGCTGGTTCACACCGGGGGGAAGCTCGTCGCCCTCCTCGCGGTCGAAGACGCGGACGCCGATGACCTTGCCGATCTCACCGTGCGGCACCTTCAGCGAGGTGTCGCGCACTTCGCGCGCCTTCTCACCGAAGATCGCACGGAGCAGGCGCTCCTCCGGCGTCAGCTCGGTCTCACCCTTGGGCGTGACCTTGCCGACGAGGATGTCACCGGCGACGACCTCGGCACCGATACGGATGATGCCGCGCTCGTCGAGGTCGGCGAGGACCTCCTCGGAGACGTTCGGGATGTCCCGGGTGATCTCCTCGGGGCCGAGCTTGGTGTCACGGGCGTCGACCTCGTGCTCCTCGATGTGGATCGAGGAGAGGACGTCGTCCTGTACGAGGCGCTGCGACAGGATGATCGCGTCCTCGTAGTTGTGGCCCTCCCAGGGCATGAAGGCGACGAGCAGGTTCTTGCCCAGCGCCATCTCGCCTTCCTGGGTGGCCGGACCGTCGGCGAGGACCTGGCCCTCGATGATCCGGTCGCCCTCGTGGACGATGACCTTCTGGTTGACCGAGGTGCCCTGGTTGGAGCGGGCGAACTTGGCCAGGCGGTACGTGATGTACGTGCCGTCGTCGTTGGCGGTGGTGATGTAGTCCGCGGAGACCTCCTGGACGACACCCGCCTTCTCGGCCTTGACCACGTCACCGGCGTCGACGGCGGAGCGGTACTCCATGCCGGTGCCGACGAGCGGGGCCTCGGACTTGATGAGCGGCACGGCCTGCCGCATCATGTTCGCGCCCATGAGGGCACGGTTGGCGTCGTCGTGCTCCAGGAACGGGATCATGGCGGTCGCGACCGACACCATCTGGCGCGGCGAGACGTCCATGTAGTCGACGTCGTCACCGGGGACGTAGTCGACCTCGCCGCCACGGCGGCGGACCAGCACGCGGGACTCCTCGAACCGGAAGTCCTCGGAGAGCGGCGCGTTGGCCTGCGCGATGACGAAGCGGTCCTCCTCGTCGGCGGTCAGGTAGTCGACGTCGTCGGTGACGACACCGTCGACGACCTTGCGGTACGGCGTCTCGATGAAGCCGAACGCGTTGACCCGGCCGTAGGAGGCGAGCGAGCCGATCAGACCGATGTTCGGGCCTTCAGGCGTCTCGATCGGGCACATACGACCGTAGTGCGACGGGTGGACGTCACGGACCTCGAAGCCGGCCCGCTCACGGGAGAGACCACCCGGGCCGAGGGCGTTCAGACGACGCTTGTGCGTCAGCCCCGACAGCGGGTTGTTCTGGTCCATGAACTGGGACAGCTGGCTGGTGCCGAAGAACTCCTTGATGGAGGCGACGACCGGCCGGATGTTGATCAGGGTCTGCGGCGTGATCGCCTCGACGTCCTGCGTGGTCATGCGCTCACGCACGACGCGCTCCATACGGGCGAGACCCGTACGGACCTGGTTCTGGATCAGCTCGCCGACGCTGCGGATACGACGGTTGCCGAAGTGGTCGATGTCGTCGGTCTCGACCATGATCGAGCGACCGGACTCACCGACCGTCTCGGTCTCACCGGCGTGCAGCTTCACCAGGTACTTGATGGTGGCGATGATGTCGTCGGTGGTGAGCACACCGGCGTCCAGCGGCTCGTCGGCGCCGAGCTTCTTGTTCACCTTGTAGCGGCCGACCTTGGCGAGGTCGTAACGCTTCGGGTTGAAGTAGAGGTTCTCGAGCAGCGTCTGCGCGGCCTCCCGGGTGGGGGGCTCGCCCGGACGCAGCTTGCGGTAGATGTCGAGCAGCGCGTCGTCCTGGCCCTGGGTGTGGTCCTTCTCCAGGGTGGCGCGCATGGACTCGTACTCGCCGAACTCCTCGAGGATCTGCTCGGTGGTCCAGCCGAGAGCCTTCAGAAGAACGGTGACGGACTGCTTGCGCTTGCGGTCGATGCGGACACCGACCATGTCGCGCTTGTCGATCTCCATTTCCAGCCAGGCACCCCGGGACGGGATGATCTTGGCGGAGAAGATGTCCTTGTCGGACGTCTTGTCGATGGAGGAGTCGAAGTAGACGCCGGGCGAGCGGACCAGCTGCGACACCACGACACGCTCGGTGCCGTTGATGACGAAGGTGCCCTTGCCGGTCATGAGCGGGAAGTCGCCCATGAAGACGGTCTGGGACTTGATCTCGCCGGTCTCGTTGTTGGTGAACTCGGCGGTGACGAAGAGCGGGGCGGCGTACGTGAAGTCGCGCTCCTTGCACTCGTCGATGGAGTTCTTCGGAGGCTCGAAACGGTGGTCGCGGAAAGTCAGCGACATCGACCCGGAAAAGTCCTCGATCGGAGAGATCTCCTCGAAGATCTCCTCCAGACCGGACTTGGTGGGGACGTCCTGACCGGACTCCAGAGCCGCCTCGACCCGACTCTGCCAGGCGGTGTTGCCGAGCAGCCAGTCGAAGCTCTCGGTCTGCAGCGCGAGCAGGTTGGGAACCTCGAGGGGCTCCTTGATCTTTGCAAAGGAGATGCGCAGCGGGGCGGTGCTGGCGCCGTTGTTCGTATTCGCGGTCGAGGCAGTGCGCGAGGCGGCCAAGAGGGGGTCCTTCCGAGGGCTCGGACTCACTACGCGCGTACCGGTCCCCCTCTTGCGCACAGAGACAGCACTCCCTGATTTAGCCAAAAGGCCAGGTCAGGGACGTTCTGATCGTCGGTGCTCAAGGGAGGGCATGCCCCTGGTGACGGGCAGGGGACAGCTAACAGGCAGCGCAAAGGGTCAGTGTAGCCACAAGGCCCACTGATGTCCAGTTCGGGTTTTTGAAGACCCTCGTTGTTCTCAACCCCTGCTGCAAGCCACGCCCTCAATGCACTTCGATGCTTCCCTCTTCGCCGTCGATCCATGCCTCGGATCCGGATCGTTGTGACGACGCGTCCTGAGAATTGCGCGCTGCGTGCGGTTCGTCAAGGCCCCCCTTGCCCAAACCGGGTGCTGCCATCGTCACTTGCGGCCGGCTTCGGAGGTGCCCGGAGACACGACGAAGATCACCCTACTCCGCGCATCCGCCCGTGCAAGGCCGCCACCACCAGGCACCGGGAACGCCGAAGAGCGACCACCCGGATGGATGATCGCTCTTCGGTGCGCTCGCGTTACAGCCCTACGGCTGTATCAGCTCGCAACGGATCCTCGAGGACCCATTGAGGTGTTACTTGACCTCGACGGAGGCGCCGGCGGCCTTGAGGGACTCGGCAGCCTTCTCGGCGGCCTCCTTGGCGACCTTCTCGACGACGGGCTTCGGGGCGCCGTCCACGAGGTCCTTGGCCTCCTTGAGGCCCAGGGAGGTCAGCTCACGCACGACCTTGATGACCTGGATCTTCTTCTCGCCGGCACCCGTGAGGATGACGTCGAACTCGTCCTGCTCGGCCTCGGCCTCGGCCGGGGCGCCGCCGGCAGCGGCGGGGCCGGCGACGGCGACCGCAGCGGCGGCGGTGACGTCGAACTTCTCCTCGAACGCCTTCACGAACTCGGAGAGCTGGATGAGGGTCATGCCCTCGAACTCGGCGAGCAGTTCGTCCTGGGTGAGAGCCACGATGGCTTTCCTTCCACTAATTCGGCTGGTGCCGTGTGTACATGTCTGGCGGGCGTACGTTCGGCCCGCTACGACCGTTGCCTCAAGGCGCAAAGCCTCAGGCGGCGGTCATTTCGCGAGCCGAATTACTCGGCACCGCCCTGCTCGTCCTGCTTGGCGCGAAGCGCGTCCACGGTGCGGACGAGCTTCGACGGAAGCGCCTGGAAGACCTGAGCAGCCTGCGTCTGCTTGCCCTTCATGGCGCCCGCCAGCTTGGCGAGCAGAACCTCGCGGGACTCGAGGTCCGCAAGCTTCTTGATCTCGTCGGCGGACAGCGCCTTACCGTCAAGGACACCGCCCTTGATGACGAGGTTCGGGTTGTCCTTGGCGAAGTCACGAAGACCCTTCGCCGACACCACCGGGTCACCGGTGACGAAGGCGACCGCCGTCGGACCGTTGAACAGGTCGTCGAGCGTCGTGATCCCGGCCTCGTTGGCCGCAATCTTGGTCAGCGTGTTCTTCACCACGGCGTACTGGGCGTTCTCACCGAGCGAACGGCGCAGCGTCTTGAGCTGCGCCACGGTGAGACCCCGGTACTCGGTCAGCACGGCGGCGTTCGAGCTGCGGAACTGCTCCGTCAGCTCGGCTACCGCGGCAGCCTTGTCGGGCCTTGCCATAGAGCGTCGGCCTCCTTCCGGGTGTTGAGGACCGCTCGGAAGGGGCTGGGGTAAACGAAACGCCCCGGCGCAGGCGCACGGGGCGTAGCTCAACCGGAATTCCCATGAGACATGGGCACTCCAGGAGCACATCCACATTCACCTGCGCGGGTCGTCCGCCATTCAGCGGATCCTTCGGCCACCGCACCCTCTCGCGAGCGCACAGCAACGACCAGCGGTCTTTGGCTTCTGTAGGAGCGTACGCGACCGGATCGCCGTCAGGCAAATCCGGTCGTACGGTGCTCAGGCCTGCCCGAGTTCCTTCATCATGTCGCCGAAGTCCATGGTGTCCTTGGCGGGCGGGGCCTGGACGGTGACCGGCTCGTTGAGGTCGGAGAAGGTGACGGTCATGTCGAGCGTGCCCTTGTCGGCGTCGCCGCGCATGCGGAACTGCTTGGTGTGGTCCTCACCGTCGACCCACATGTCCATGGTGAGCTTGTCGACGCCCATGTCCTCGTACTGTTCGAGGCTCTTCTCGCGCCGTTCGCGAGTCTTCTTGTCCTCGTCCTTCAGGCTGTCCCGCATGTCGTCGAGGGTGAGCGTGCCCTTGTAGTGCGTGGTCTTCACCCCGTCGACCGTCTCGGTGCCGACCTCGGTGACGTCGTCGGCGCCGGTGAGGAAGGCGGATTCGGCGGCCGGGTTCCGCTCGGCCTGGGCGAGACCGGCCGTCTCGGCGCCCAGCCGGTGCTCGCCGCCACCCGACTTGGGGGCGTCGATCTTCATCCAGCTCTTGCCGTCCATCTGCCCGGCCATCGCCTCACCGCCGATGTACAGCGACTTGCCGACGATGCGCATCTCGACGGCGCCCTTGACCTCGGGGTCGTCGGGCATCCGTATCTTCATGCTCATCGCCGTCGGCTCCATGCGCATCACGGCCTCGGCCTCGACCCGGCCGTCGCTCGGTACCTCGCCGCGCATCCGATAGCTCAGGGAAGTGATCTTCTCCGTCTTCTCGGCGGCCTTGGCCACGGCGGCCACCGGCGTCATCTCCGGCGACTGCTCGGTGCCACAGCCGACGGCACCCCCCGCGAGCAGCAGCGCGGCAAGTCCGGCGCCCGTCGCCCGGCCTCGCACGGAACGGCGTACAGCAGTCTTCATCGATTCCCCCCAAGGAACACACGGCTGATTCACAGCCTCGCGAGCCTATCCCAGCGGGCTTGAGGGGGCCGCTGAATTCCCTGAGGTTCAGGAGGCGCTGCCGCCTTGTTTCTTCAGTAGTTCCTTGAAGTCCTCGGTGTCGGAGGCCGGCGGCTCGGCGGCGGTGACCCGCACGCCGTAGTCGCTGTAGTACGCGGTCTGCGTGAGGTGGCCGGCCGCCAGCCGGCCCTGCTCGATCTTCTTGATCAGCAGGTCCTGGTCGTCGACCCAGATGTCGACGGTCTGGGTGGTGACGCCGGCCTGCCGCAGCAGTTCCTTCAGCTCGGCGTCGGCGAGGTCGCCCACGGAGACCGTGCCGGAGTAGTGCGTGGTGTGCTTGCCGCGCACCTGCTCCTCGCCGATCTTGTGTACGTCCCCGGAAGCGAGCAGAAGCTTCACCGACTGGTTCGGGGTGGCGCTGCGCATCTGGTCCGCGAAGTTCGCGGCCGCGCCGCCGCCGAGGTCGTCCAGATCGTCGTAGGCGTAGCGGATCCAGTGCTTGCCGCCGGTCTGCTCGGCGAACGTGTCGCCCATCCGGGCGTAGTAGGCGTCGGGGAGGTAGCGGGCCTCCATCGATGTGACGCCGAGGTCGCGCATGGTCTCGGCCGTGGTGCCGCCGGTGTAGGTGATGGTGAGGGTGCCGGTGAGGCCGTCGCCCCAGCCGAGGGCGCCGTCGGCTTCGAGGGACAGTTCACCGCCCATGACGGTGGTGGACTCCACCTTGGCCGAGTCGGCGCCGTCGGTGGAGCGTTCCACGGTGCGCAGGGCGGCGAGGAGGGCGCGGGGCGGCCTGCGCTCCCGGTCGTCCTCGTCGGGGCCGTCGGAGGAGGTGCAGCCGGTCGCTGCCGTCAGCGCGATCGTGAGAGCCAGGCAGTGTGCCGTAGTCCTCTGCATGCGTTCCACCCCCGTGCGTTGCCCTGGTCGCACGCTAACCCAGCGGAGCGCGAAAAGGGGACGGGCCCCGCACCTCGGAAGGTGTGGGGCCCGTCGCCGGACGTCAGCGAGCCTGTGGGGCTCGGCCCGGTCAGACAGCTGCCGGGTCCTCCTCGACGAGGAGGTTGCGGGTGCGGTTCGGGTCGACCGGGATGCCGGGGCCCATCGTGGTGGTGATGGCGGCCTTCTTGATGTAGCGACCCTTGGCGGCGGACGGCTTCAGACGGAGGATCTCCTCCAGCGCGGCGCCGTAGTTCTCCACCAGCTTGGTGTCGTCGAAGGACGACTTGCCGATGATGAAGTGCAGGTTCGAGTGCTTGTCGACGCGGAACTCGATCTTGCCGCCCTTGATCTCGGTCACGGCCTTGGCCACGTCCGGGGTCACGGTGCCGGTCTTCGGGTTCGGCATCAGACCACGCGGGCCGAGGACCCGGCCGAGGCGGCCGACCTTGCCCATGAGGTCCGGGGTGGCGACGACGGCGTCGAAGTCCAGACGGCCCTTCGTCACCTCGTCGATGAGCTCGTCGGAGCCGACGATGTCGGCGCCCGCGGCACGCGCGGCCTCGGCACGGTCGCCGGTCGCGAAGACCAGGACCCGGGCGGTCTTGCCGGTGCCGTGCGGAAGGTTCACGGTGCCACGGACCATCTGGTCGGCCTTGCGCGGGTCGACACCCAGACGGAAGGCGACCTCGACGGTGCCGTCGAACTTGGTCGTGGAGGTCTCCTTGGCGAGACGGACGGCCTCGAGCGGGGCGTAGAGCTTCTCCCGGTCGATCTTGGCGTCCGCAGCGCGGAGAGACTTGCTGCGCTTGCTCACTACTGCTCCTGGGGATTCTTAGGAGTCGTGGTCCGGGCCGAGCAGGCCCCGCCACTTCTGCTGCTGGAGGTTGGGGTTCAGCCCTCGACCGTGATGCCCATGGAACGGGCGGTGCCGGCGATGATCTTCGCGGCGGCGTCGATGTCGTTGGCGTTGAGGTCGGGCATCTTCGTGGTGGCGATCTCGCGGACCTGCGCCTCGGTGATCTTGGCGACCTTGGTCTTGTGCGGCTCGCCGGAGCCCTTCTCCACGCCCGCGGCCTTGAGGATCATCTTGGCGGCCGGCGGCGTCTTGGTCACGAAGGTGAAGGAGCGGTCCTCGTAGACCGTGATCTCCACCGGGATGACCCAGCCACGCTGCGACTCGGTCGCGGCGTTGTAGGCCTTGCAGAACTCCATGATGTTGACGCCGTGCTGACCCAGCGCGGGGCCGACCGGCGGCGCCGGGTTGGCCGCACCGGCCTGGATCTGGAGCTTGATGAGCCCCGTGACCTTCTTCTTCTTGGGAGGCATTGCTCTCTCCGGGTCCTAGTGAGAGGTGATCGCCTGCCACCCGATCATCCGGATGGAGGCATACCGCACAACGATAACGGGTATCCCTGCGCGGCCAAAAACCGAGCAGGTCAGACCGGCTTCAGCAGCCCGTCTGACCTGTTCGGAAGGCGTACGTCCAGAAGGTGCTAGTTCTTCTGGATCTGGTCGAAGGACAGCTCGACCGGCGTCTCCCGGCCGAAGATCTCCACGAGGCCCTTGACCTTCTTCGAGTCAGCGTTGATCTCGTTGATGGTGGCCTGCAGCGTGGCGAACGGGCCGTCGGTGACGGTGACCGAGTCGCCGACCTCGAAGTCCAGCACCTGGACCTCGACCTTGCGCTGCGGAGCGGGCTTGCCCTCGGCCTCGGCGGCCTCGCGGGCGGCCTTCTCCTCGGCCTCGGGGGCGAGCATCTTGACGATCTCGTCCAGGGTCAGCGGGTACGGGTCGTAGGCGTTGCCCACGAAGCCGGTGACGCCGGGGGTGTTGCGGACGACGCCCCAGGACTCGTTCGTCAGGTCCATACGGACGAGGACGTAGCCCGGGAGCTTGTTCTGCTTGATCGTCTTGCGGTCGCCGTTCTTGATCTGGACGACCTCTTCCTGCGGCACCTCGGCCGCGAAGATGTAGTCCTCGACGTTCAGCGAGACGGCGCGCTGCTCCAGGTTGGTCTTCACGCGGTTCTCGTAGCCGGCGTAGGTGTGGATGACGTACCACTCACCGGGAAGCGTGCGCAGTTCCTCGCGCAGGGCGGCGACGGGGTCGACCGGCTCGGCCGGCTCCTCTTCCTCGGTGGCCTCAGCCTCGTCCTCAGCCGCCTCGGCCTCGGCCGGCTCGTCCTCGACGTGTACGGCGGTTTCCTCGGCGGGCTCACCCTCGGCGGCGTCGGCAGCCTCGACCTCGTCCAGGTCGTCGTCGGCACCCTCGACGATCTCGAGCTCGTCTTCCACGGACTCGACCGGCTCGATGGCGTCGTTCACGTTCGGGTCAGACACGGTGGCTGCTTCTTCCTGGATACATGGGGTGGAACGCGCGAATAGGGGCGCCGGGTACGGCGCCCTTCGCTTTCGGCTCAGCCGAAGACGTACTTGGCGGCCTTGTCGAGTCCGAAGTCAATCAGAGTCACCAGGCCGATCATGATGACGACGAAGATGATCACGACTGTCGTGTACGTCGTCAGCTGGTTGCGCGAGGGCCAGACGACCTTGCGAAGTTCCGCGACGATCTGGCGGTAGAAGAGCGCGAGCCGCTTCAGCGGGCCCTTCTTTGCGCGCTTGCCGCCCTTGCGGCCCTGCTTCTTCGGCGTCTCGTCCTGGGCATCAGGCGTGTCGATGGAGCCCACGGCGTCCGTCATTCGTCCTCACCTGATTCCGGGTCGTGGCCGTGCCGCGCCCGGTCTGAGCCGCACGGCGCAATGCTGCTTGTACGTACATGCGCGCACACATCCTGGCGAAGGTGTGTGTAGCAGGGCCGGAGGGACTTGAACCCCCAACCGCTGGTTTTGGAGACCAGTGCTCTACCAATTGAGCTACGACCCTTTGGTTCTCCCCAAACGTACCGCATCCGCCCGGATGCTCGGTGTGCACCGGATGAGCGCGGCCTGTATGAGGCCAACGAGGTGAGAGTGTACGTGTTCTGCGGCCGGGCGTCGAACAGAAAGTGCCCGTAGGGGCTTTGTCGGTGACGGTGTGGCCGAAGATCACCCTGGCCGCGGGCCGGTTCCGGACGCTTGTTCAGCGATCGGCCCGGTGTTGTTCAGTCCGTGAAACCCGCGTGCCGGGCAGGTTTCCGGTCTGAAACGATGGGGCCCATGAGCCCTGCAACCCCTCCCACCGAGCGCCGGGTCTCCGCCCGAGTCGGCGCGATCTCCGAGTCCGCCACCCTCGCTGTGGACGCCAAGGCCAAGGCCCTCAAGGCCGCCGGGCGTCCGGTGATCGGCTTCGGCGCGGGTGAGCCCGACTTCCCGACCCCGGACTACATCGTCGAGGCCGCGATCGAGGCCTGCAAGAACCCGAAGTACCACCGCTACACGCCCGCGGGTGGCCTCCCCGAGCTGAAGGCCGCGATCGCCGCGAAGACGCTGCGCGACTCCGGTTACGAGGTCGACCCGTCGCAGATCCTCGTCACCAACGGCGGCAAGCAGGCGATCTACGAGGCCTTCGCCGCGATCCTCGACCCGGGCGACGAGGTCATCGTCCCGGCGCCGTACTGGACGACGTACCCGGAGTCGATCCGGCTGGCCGGCGGTGTGCCGGTGGACGTCGTCGCGGACGAGACGACCGGCTACCGGGTGAGCGTGGAGCAGTTGGAGGCGGCGCGCACGGAGAAGACGAAGGTCGTCCTCTTCGTCTCCCCGTCGAACCCGACCGGCGCGGTCTACAGCGAGCAGGACACCGAGGCGATCGGCCGCTGGGCCGCGGAGCACGGCCTGTGGGTGCTGACGGACGAGATCTACGAGCACCTGGTGTACGGCGACGCCGCGTCCGTGTCGCTGCCCGCGCTGCTGCCCGAGCTGCGTGACAAGTGCATCGTGGTCAACGGGGTGGCCAAGACGTACGCCATGACGGGCTGGCGGGTGGGCTGGATCATCGGCCCGAAGGACGTGGTGAAGGCGGCGACGAACCTCCAGTCGCACGCCACGTCGAACGTGTCGAACGTCGCCCAGGTGGCGGCGCTGGCCGCGGTCTCCGGCGACCTGGACGCGGTCGCGAAGATGCGCGAGGCCTTCGACCGGCGCCGCAGGACGATCGTGCGGATGCTCAACGAGATCGACGGCGTGGTGTGCCCGGAGCCGGAGGGCGCCTTCTACGCGTACCCGTCGGTGAAGGGCCTGCTCGGCAAGGAGATCCGCGGCAAGCGCCCGCAGGACTCGGTCGAGCTGGCCGCGCTGATCCTGGAGGAGGCCGAGGTGGCGGTCGTACCCGGCGAGGCCTTCGGCACTCCGGGCTATCTGCGGCTGTCGTACGCCCTGGGTGACGAGGATCTCGTCGAGGGTGTCTCGCGGATCCAGAAGCTGCTGGCGGAGGCCCGCGACTGACGGTTCCTCTCCGGCCTGGGGCACATACCGATGTCGGTATGTGCCCCATTCGTTTGTGCGAGCAAGACCACTAACGGGGAAAGCGCTACCGGGAGGGCGGGAACGTACGGCAGGATCCTGGGATGGAGCGTGTACGTGATGTCTCTGAGCTGCCGAAAGCCCATCTGCACCTGCACTTCACCGGCTCGATGCGGCCCACCACCCTGCTGGAGCTGGCCGACAAGTACGGCGTGCGGCTGCCCGAGGCGCTGACCGATGCGCTGACGGGCGGGGAGCCGCCGAGACTGCGGGCTACGGACGAGCGGGGCTGGTTCCGCTTCCAGCGGCTGTACGACTCGGCGCGCTCGTGTCTGCGGGAGCCCGAGGACATCCAGCGGCTGGTGCGGGAGGCCGCGGAGGAGGACATCAAGGACGGCTCGGGGTGGCTGGAGATCCAGGTCGACCCGACGTCGTACGCCCCTCGGCTGGGCGGTCTGATCCCGGCGCTGGAGGTCATCCTGGACGCGGTCGACTCGGCGATGCGGGAGACCGGGCTCGGGATGCGGGTGCTGGTCGCCGCGAACCGGATGAAGCATCCGCTGGACGCCCGCACGCTGGCCCGGCTGGCGGTGCGGTACGCGGACCGGGGTGTGGTCGGCTTCGGGTTGTCGAACGACGAACGGCGGGGCATGGCGCGGGACTTCGACCGCGCGTTCCACATCGCGCGCGAGGGCGGCCTGCTGTCGGCTCCGCACGGCGGTGAGCTGACCGGCCCGGCGTCGGTGCGGGACTGCCTGGACGACCTGCACGCGAACCGGATCGGGCACGGCGTACGGGCGGCGGAGGACCCGCGGCTGCTGAAGCGGCTCGCCGACCGGGGGATCACCTGCGAGGTGTGCCCGGCGTCGAATGTGGCCCTCGGTGTCTACGAGGAACCGGAGGACATCCCGCTGCGGACGCTGTTCGAGGCGGGCGTCCCGATGGCGCTGGGCGCCGACGACCCGCTGCTCTTCGGCTCCCGGCTGGCCGCCCAGTACGAGCTGGCCCGCCGCCACCACGCCTTCACGGACGCCGAGTTGGCGGAGCTGGCCCGCCAGTCGGTACGGGCGTCCGCGGCGCCGGAGGATGTGCGGCGCAAGCTGCTGTCGGGCATCGACGACTGGCTGACGGCGTAGCTCACGCGGTGCGCCTCATGCGGTGACGCCGGCCAGGAGCGTGCGGGCGAGCCGCCGGGCGAAGGTGTCCAGGGGCGGCCGTACGCCTTCCGGTGTGGCGTCGTAGGCGAACGCGCGCTGGGCACAGGCGCCGAGGAGCAGGGACGCGGCCGCGAAGGTGTCGGCGTCGGCGCGGACGCGGCCCGCGTCCCGCTCCGCGCGGAGGTAGGCGTCCAGGCCCTCGATGGGCTTGTGCGGCCCCATGCCCATCTGCCGCATCGCGTCGTCGTGCCGTCGCTTCAGCTGGGTCTCGGCGTACAGCGAGGCGGCGATCGGGAAGCTCTGCTCGTAGAACAGGGCGGCCTGGCGGGCGATCTCGGTGAGGTTCTCCTCCAGCGTGTGCCCGCCCGGTTCGGCGGCGAGGCTGGTCAGCAGGGGGCCGAGGCGGGGCAGACGCTCGGCGAGGACGCGGATGAACAGGTCCTCCTTGCTCGCGAAGTGCTTGTAGAGCGCGGCCTCCGAGCAGCCGGCCGCCTTGGCGATCTCCTTGGTGGTGGCGCGGGCCAGGCCGAGGGTGAGCATCAGCTCGTGGGCGGCGTCGAGGATGCGGACGCGGGTGGGTTCGCGGGCGGGTTCGCGGGCGGGTTTCTGCACGGATTCCACGAGGGCGGACCTTACCGGGGTTGACGGGTGGGTGAGTACTTACCCACTCTGGAGTGAGGTGGGGTGAGTGAACACTCACCCACCCAGAGAGACGGCATTGCGGAGACGGGAGAACCACCCATGAACCTCACGGTTTTCGGTGCCACCGGCGGCATCGGGCAGGAGATCGTCCGGCAGGCGCTGACCGCCGGGCACCAGGTGACGGCGGTCGTACGGGATCCCGCGCGGCTTGCGGTGAGGGGCGCCGGTCTGGAGGTGTTCCGGGCGGACGTCACCGATCCGGAAGCGCTGCGTCCCGCGGTGACCGGCCGGGACGCGGTTCTTTCGGGTCTCGGCGCGCGGAGCCGTAAGGACGCCGGGGTCGCCGCCCGTCTCACGCGCACGGTGCTGCGGGCCATGGAGGCGGAGGGCACGCGGCGGCTGCTGGTGGTGAGCGCGGCTCCGGTCGGGCCCGCGCCGGAGGGGGACGGCCCTCTCGATCGCGCCATGCGGGGTCTGGTCTCCGCGGTCCTGAAGGACGTCTACGACGACCTCAGGGAGATGGAGGCGGAGCTCGCCCGCAGCGCGGTCGACTGGACCTCGGTGCGACCGCCCCGGCTCCAGGACAAGCCGCTCACCGGCAGGTACCGCATGGTCGTCGGCGGCACTCCGGCCAAGGGCCGCTTCATCGGCCGCGCGGACGTGGCCCACGCGATGCTGGCGATGACGGACGAGCCGGGGGCGGTGAAGCAGGGGGTGGGGGTCGCCTACTGACCCCCACGTGACCTACTGACGCTGGCCCTTACAAGGTCACGCCCACGGTCACCGGTTCGTTGACCAGCGTGATCCCGAAGGCCTCGCGAACACCGGCGACGACCTCACGGGCGAGCGCCAGCAGGTCCTCGGTGGTCGCGTCGCCGCGGTTGGTGAGGGCGAGGGTGTGCTTGGTGGAGATGCGGGCCGGGCCGGTGCCGTAGCCCTTGGTGAAGCCGGCCTTGTCGATCAGCCAGGCGGCGGAGGTCTTGGTGTGGCCGTCGCCCGCGGGATAGGCGGGCGGCTCCACGCCGTCGCCGAGCCGGGCGTGCACGCGCGCGTGGAACTCGGCGAATTCCGCGTCGGTGAGGATCGGGTTGGTGAAGAAGGATCCGGCGGACCAGGTGTCGTGGTCCTCGGGGTCCAGGACCATGCCCTTGCCGGTGCGGAGCTTGAGCACGGTCTCGCGGGCGGCGGTGAGGGGCACGCGGTCGCCTGGGTCCACGCCCAGGGCGCGGGCCGTCTCGGCGTACTTGATGGGGGCGGAGAGGCCGTCGGCGTCCTCCAGCTGGAGGCGGACGCGTAGGACGACGTAGCGCTCGGGGGCTGCCTTGAAGCGGCTGTGGCGGTACGAGAAGGCGCAGTCGGTGTTGTGGAGGGTGACCGTCTCGCGGGTCGTTCGGTCGTAGGCGACGACCTCTGTGATCGTCGAGGAGACCTCCTGGCCGTACGCGCCGACGTTCTGGATCGGGGTCGCGCCTGCCGAGCCGGGGATGCCGGCCAGGCACTCGATGCCGGCGAGTCCGGCGTCTACGGTGCGGGCGACTGCGTCCGTCCATACCTCGCCGGCGGCCAGTTCGAGGGTGGTGCCGGTGAGGTCGAAGCCTTGGGTGGCGATGCGCAGGGCCGTGCCGTCGAAGCCCTTGTCGCCGATGACCAGGTTCGAGCCGCCGCCGATGAGCAGCAGGGGCGTTCCGTTGTCGTCGGCTTCCCGTACGACGGAGACCGCCTCGGCGTCGGTCGTCGCGGTGACCAGGCGAGCGGCGGGGCCGCCCAGGCGGAAGGTGGTCAGGGGGGCGAGGGGGGCGTCGTGGAGTTCCTGCACGGGCTCAAGAGTACGAGACGGTGGGTGGGGGCTTGGGTGTGATGCCTCCCGGCGGGGGGTGCGGGTGGGTGGGGGTGCGCGTAGCGCGTTCGGTTGGTGGTGGGGTCGGGGCCGCGGTGGGGGTGTCCGTCCTCGGAACGTCGCGGCTCGGTCTGCTGGTGAGGTGCCCGTGTTGACGCGACAACCGCTGCGGGCGGACACCCCCACCGCGTCCCCTTCCCGCCGCGGGCGACCGCGGGTCCGTGGTTGCATACGCGGCGCCCCGCCCACGGGCGACCGCGGGTCCGTGGTGGCATGCGCGGCAGGACGCCGGGCCGCCCGGGCGCGTAGGCGACTGCGGGCGGCCCGATCTCCGCCGCCCCAGCTGCGGGCATGCGTGCCGCCTGGGGCGGCACGGGTGGGCGCAGGCGGCACCCCGTCAGCGCCGGGCTGCGCGACCCACCCCCGCCCCAGCCATCGTGCCGGGGCGTCAGCGGCGGCTGGTTCGGCGGAGGTGGTGGCGTACTGCTCGCTGGGCGACCGGGCCGAGTTCCTCCAACGCGCCCAGGAGGAAGCCGAGTTGTTCCAGGGCGTCCAGCGCCGCGGTCGCCCCCACCGCGTCCACCCCTTCGTACAGTTCGATGCCTACGAAGGACGCGGCGACCGCGCGCGCCAGCCCCGCGGGGTCCGCGAACTCGCCGAAGGGTGTCGCCGTCAGGACGCGGGTGAGGACGTTCTCGATCTCGACGATCCACAGGTCGAGCCCCGCCGCCGTGGCCGGGCCGAGGTTCTCGTGGGTCTGGGCGCCGGCGAGGAGCTGGCCGAGGAGGGCGACATGGCCTCCGGCGCGTTCCTGTTCGTGGATTTCCCGGCCGACGGTGAGGAGTTCGGAGAGGGACGTGACGGTGGCCAGGCGGGGGCGGTAGCGCGCCACTGTCTGCTCCGCGCCGTATCTGCACGCCGCCGCCAGCAACTCGTCCACCGAACCGAAGTGGTAGAAGACCAGCGCCTGATTGACCCCGGCGGCGGCCGCCACCGTGCGGGCCGAGGTCTTGGCGATGCCCTGCTCGGTGAGCGTCCGCAGCGCGCCCTCGAGGAGTTTGGTCTTGGTCTCGAGGGACTTCGCCGTCTCGGGGCTCATGCGCGGCACTCCTCGCGGACGGGGCGGAGTCCGGGGCGTACATCGCATCGTTGTGTGTTCGTGTACGTCGCCCTGAATGAGCCCTCGTAGCCGAACAGCGGGCCGAAGTAGCGGTTCACGACCTGGACTTGGATGCGGAAGCGGGCCGTGTCGTCGTCGTAACTCTCACGCACCTGCGCCGTCGCGCCGATCAGTTCGGGGACGCGTACGTCCACCGGGCCCTCCCGGAAGCGGTGTTCGCCGGAGCTGATGAGGAGGGAGCCGTCGGGCTCCGCTGTGAAGTGGAGGTCGGTGGCCAGGTGCTGGTGGGTGCCGAGGTAGTCGAGGATGCGGTCGCCCTTGGGGCTGAGCACCATCTGGGCGTCGAATCGGCGGGGGCCGCCGGGCAGGTCGAAGGTGCGCACGAAGGTCACCGTCTCACGGCCGTAGGTGTCCACGTAGGGGACGTTCTCGATGGTGAAGGGGACGTTCCGGCCGGTGCGCGGGACGAGTATGTTCCGGGTGGTGCCGAGCGCGAGGAAGGGTTTGAGCCAGGGGCCGCCGTGCCAGATGCGGTGCATGACGCCTTGGCCCGTGCATGCCTCGCCGGTTGAGAGGCCGACCGAGAAGCGGCGCTGTAGTTGGGGGTGCAGGCGGTCGAAGTCCGTGCCCATCACGGTGCGGAAGATCGACGTCATGACAGCTCCTTCAGCGTGCGCAGGACACGCGGGGCACCCGCGCGCGTGGGTGGGGTGCGCAGGCAGCGGCGGGCGGCGGGCGTGCAGGCGAGGGGGGACTTGAGGAGGGCCGTGCAGATGGCGAGCGTCAGGAAGAGGGGGTAGACGTACGCCATCGTCGGCGCGAACGGGCCGAAGAGGGTGAGGGAGGAGGCCTTGAGCAGGGCCGTGGCCGAGAGCGTGAGGATCAGGGCTCGTACGGTCATTTCCGCCAGCCAGTTCAGGAGGGCTCGCTCGGGGGTGATCCCGCGCTCCAGCCAGAGGCGGAGGCGGTCGAAGGACCATGCCGTCACCCAGCCCATCAGGGGGCGGAGGACGAGGCGGTCGGCCAGTGCGCCGAGGGCGCCCCAGCGGGGGCGGTAGTCGTAGCCGGTGAGGAAGCGGACTCCGTCGCCGTCGGGGACGTAACGCCAGTAGCCGCTGCCCTCGGCGAGCAGGGAGAGGGGGTGCCGGGAGGCGAAGCGCAGGGCCGAGGTGCGGGTGCCGTCGGGGCGTTCCTTCTCGCCGGCCGAGACGCCGGTGCCGGCGATGGTGAGGAAGGGCAGCACGCGCGTGGCGTAGCGGAAGCGCTGCGGCTCGCCCTCGGCGCGTGGGAGGTAGTCGATCTCGGTGAAGCGGAGGTCCCAGCGCTGGTGCTGGGAGGGGTCCTGGGTGTGGGTCCAGAGGTCGTCGAGTTCGGCGCGTATGAATGCCTCTATGGAGAGACCCATCGTTCTTCCCCCTGGTGAGCGTGGTGTGAGCAGGTTTTTGAGCGGGTGCTCAAACTGTCTGGGGCGGGAGCCTAGCAGTTTTTTGAGCGATCGCTCAAAGAGAGGGGACGAGAAAACCCCGGCCCTTGTCGGGCCGGGGTTCGCTGTTGACGTGCGTGCCGGCTATTCGGCCAGGTGTCGCTCCACCGTCTCCACCTTGGAGGTGAGACCGTCGGTCACGCCGGGGCGGATGTCCGCCTTGAGGACCAGGGACACGCGCGGGGCGCGCTGCTCTACGGCGGCGACCGCTCGCTTGACGACGTCCATGACCTCGTCCCAGTCACCCTCGACGGAGGTGAACATCGCGTCCGTACGGTTGGGCAGGCCGGACTCGCGGACCACGCGGACGGCGTCGGCGACGTACTCCCCCACGTCCTCGCCGACGCCCAGCGGCGTCACGGAGAAGGCGACGATCACGCGTTCACGATTCCTTCCTTGCGGGCGCGGGAGGCGATCACCGCGTTCTCGGCCTCGCGCTTGAGCTTGCGCTCGGCGAAGAAGCCGCCGGCCGGGAGGACGGAGAGGACGAAGTACAGGGCGGCGGTCTTCGTGGACCACTTCGTACGGTTCCAGGCGTCCGCCCAGAAGATCACGTACAGGATGAAGAGGGCGCCGTGGATCATGCCCATCGGGCGTACGGCGTCGAATTCGGTGGTCCGCTTCAGCACCGAGCAGACGAGCAGGAGCAGGAACGACACCGCCTCGGGGACCGAGACGAGGCGGAGGCGGCGGAGGGCGGCGGCGGTCTTGAGGTCCACGGGTCACCTTCGGTGGGAGAGGCGTCGACTGCTTGTGAACACGAGCACAAACGTCCTCCCATTGTGGCAAACGGCTGTGGGTGCGCGTGGCCGGGGGTGCGGCCCGCTCCGCCCTTAGGGGTGCGGTCAGGGTCGATCTCCACCCGTGGGGCCTGTTGGCGGGACACCGGCTGCGGCTACCTTCACACCGTGGCGATGTTCCGACTTCAAGGCAGCAAGGTGCTCGCCGTCGACATGACCGGGGACGCCGTGAAGGCGAAGAACGGCTCGATGGTCGCGTACGACGGGCAGATGGCCTTCAAGAAGCTGAGCGGCGGCGGTGAGGGCATCCGCGGGATGGTGACGCGGCGGATCACCGGGGAGCAGATGACGGTGATGGAGGTGAGGGGGCAGGGGACCTGTTGGTTCGCGGACCGGGCGTCCGAGATCAACCTCGTGAGTCTCCAGGGGGACAAGCTGTTCGTGGAGTCCAGCAACCTGCTGGCGACCGACTCCGGGCTGCGGACGGGCACGTCCTTCACCGGGGTGCGCGGCGCCTCGCAGGGCAATGGGCTGTTCACCACGACCGTCGAGGGGCACGGTCAGGCGGCGATCATGTCCGACGGGCCGGCTGTGGCGCTGCGGGTGAGTCCGCAGTATCCGCTGAGCGTCGACCCGGGGGCCTATGTGGCGCATCAGGGGAATCTGCGGCAGTCGTTCCAGTCGGGTGTGACGTTCCGCACGTTCATGGGCGAGGGCGGCGGTGAGGCCTTCCAGATCCGCTTCGAGGGCGATGGGCTCGTGTATGTCCAGCCCAGTGAGCGGAACACCGTCGCGGGGGATGTGTGACATGGGCTTCCGTGAGGTCAACTCGAAGATGGTCGAGGCGACTGTGATGCCGGGGCAGCGGCTGTTCAGTCAGCGCGGGGCCATGCTCGCCTACAAGGGCGAGGTGTCCTTCACGCCCAACACGGCCGGGGGCCAGGGCGGGATCATGTCGATGATCGGGCGCCGGGTCGCCAATGAGGACACGCCGCTGATGACCGTCGAGGGCAGCGGCACGGTGCTGTTCGGGCACGGCGGCCACCACGTCCAGGTGATCAACCTCGCCGGCGACACGCTGTGCGTGGAGGCGGACCGGCTGCTCGCCTTCGAGGGCACGCTTCAGCAGGGGACGATGTTCCTGGGGTCGCAGGGCGGCGTGATGGGCATGGTGCGGGGCCAGGTGTCGGGCCAGGGACTGTTCACCACCACCCTCAAGGGGCAGGGCGCGGTCGCGGTGATGGCGCACGGCGGTGTCTTCGAGATACCGATCACCCCCCAGCGGCCCGTCCATGTCGACCCGCAGGCGTACGTCGCCCACCACGGCGACGTACGCAACAAGCTGTCGACCGCGCTGGGCTGGCGGGACATGGTGGGCCGCGGCTCCGGCGAGGCGTTCCAGCTGGAGCTGAGCGGCAACGGCGCGGTGTACGTCCAGGCCTCGGAGGAGAAGCTGTGACCTACGGAACCCCGGGCGTCGTCGTCCACGACCCGATGACCCTGCCCGCCGACGACAACGTGAACGCGTACACCTTCTGCGTGGAGCTCAAGGGCTCCCAGTGGTTCCTGCAGAAGGGGAAGATGATCGCCTACTACGGCTCGATCGACTTCAACGGCATCGGGCACGGCCGTTTGGACCGTCTTGTCCGTACGTCGTTTCATTCGCCTCTGCACGCGAGCGACTGGGTCGTGGCGGAGGGCTCGGGCAAGATGCTCCTCGCCGACCGGGCCTTCGACGTGAATCCGTACGACCTCGAGAACGGCAACTTGACCATTCGCTCGGGCAACCTCCTCGCTTTTCAGCCAAGTCTCGCGCTCAAGCAGTCGATCGTTCCGGGTTTTCTGACGCTGATCGGAACCGGCAAGTTCATAGCCGCATCTAACGGCCCGGTGGTGTTCATGGAACCGCCGATCCGGGTGGACCCGCAGGCGCTCGTCGGCTGGGCCGACTGCCCGTCGCCGTGCCATCACTACGACCACGGCTATATGACGGGCCTGATGGGCGGTCTACGTGCGATGACGGGCCTCGGCGGGGCCTCCGGAGAGGAGCATCAGTTCGAGTTCGTGGGAGCGGGTACGGTCCTGCTGCAGTCCACCGAGACCCTGATGGCCGAGCAGGCCACGGGGGCGGTCCCGCAGCAGGCCGGCGTACCCGGTGGCCATGGGGGACAGACAGGGCCCGGACAGCAAGCCGGCGCACCGCGTCTTCCCGGACAGCTGGGGGACCTCCAGCGTCGCTTCGGGCTGTGAGCGGTAGTCTGCGGAGTGTGACGTCGAACGCGTGCACGCAGTCACACCACCCTCACTAGTTCGCCTTTCAACATTTTAGGTAGACTTCATTCATGGAGACCGAGACGGCCACGCGCTGGCTGACCGATGCGGAGCAGTGCGCCTGGCGCACCCACCTGGAGGTCAACAGGCTGTTGACGTACCAGCTCGAGAAGGACCTGCAGCCGTTCGGCCTGACGATGAACGACTACGAGATCCTGGTGAATCTCTCCGAGTCGGAGGGCGTACGGATGCGGATGAGCGACCTCGCGTCCGCCACCCTCCAGTCCAAGAGCCGCCTCTCACACCAGATCACCCGCATGGAGAACGCGGACCTGGTGCGGCGCGAGAACTGCGAGTCCGACCGCCGCGGGCTGTACGCGGTGCTGACCGAGCACGGCATGGAGACGATGCAGAAGGTCGCGCCCCATCATGTGGCGTCTGTGCGGAGGCACTTCATCGATCTGCTGTCCCCCGAGGCACTGACCGAGCTCGACAAGGCGCTGAAGCCGATCGCAGAGCACCTGCGCGGGCAGCGAGGGCGCCCCTGACGTCCTGATCAGGCAAGCGGCAGGCGGAGTGCGAACAGGGCTCCGCCTGCCGGTGCGTCCCGCACCGTGAGCGTGCCGCCGTGGCGTACGGCGACGTCCCGGGCGATGGCGAGGCCCAGCCCCGCGCCGCCGTCGTCACGGCTGCGGGCGGCGTCCAGCCGTACGAACCGCTCGAAGATCCGCTCCCGGTCGGCCTCCGGCACCCCGTCACCGTCGTCGGCGACCTCGACCACCACCCGGTCTCCGTCCCGCCGTACGGCCACGGTGACCGCCGATCCGGCGTGCCGCTGAGCGTTGTCCAGCAGATTGGCCAGCACCCGCCCCAACTGCCCGCGTGATCCGGCCACTTCCACCGCATCGGCGGCCTCGACCGTCACACCTGCCCGGCCCGCGCCCTCTTCCCGCGCCAGCGCGGCGAGGTCCACCCGGGTGCCGGCCGGCCCCTCCCCCGCGTCGAGCCGGGCCAGCAGCAGCAGGTCGGCGGCCAGGTGCTGCAGCCGTACGGTGTCGGCGACCGCCCCGTCCAGGTCCAGCAGCTCCGGGTGGGCGGCGGCCACCTCCAGCTGGGTGCGCAACGACGCGATCGGGCTGCGCAGCTCGTGGGAGGCGTCGGCGACGAACCGCCGCTGGCGCTCCACGGAGGCCTCCAGGGCGGCCAGCGTCTCGTTCGTCGTCCGGGCGAGCCTGGCCACCTCGTCGTGCGTGTCCGGCACCGGCACGCGGCGTGCCAGGTCCTCGGAGGCGGTGATCGCGGCCATCTCACCGCGGATGCCCTCGACCGGGCGCAGCGCGCGCCGGGTGACCAGCCAGGTCACGCCCGCGACGACGCCGAGCAGCAGCGGGAAGCCGATCAGCATGACGGTCAGCGCGGTGTTGACGGCGCTCTGCTCGGCGGACAGCGGGGCGCCCGCGTAGACGGTCAGCGCGCCCTTGCCCGGCACCTCCACAGGGACCTCGGCGAACCGGTATTCGGCCGTCTCCCCCTCGATGGTCGCGGAACCGTCGTGGAACTTGGCATTCCGGCCGATCTCACCGGGTTCCAGGGACTGGTCGTCGGCGTCGTCGTCATCGTCGTCGTCGCCCGCCGCCGGGCTGCGCCCCGGCGTCTGCGGCCGTACCGCGTCCGTGCCCGTCCCGCTGATCCGCTCCAGCTTCTCGCTGGCCGCGACGAGCCTGCCGTCCGCGTCGACGACCTGGACCGGCTGGTCGTCGTCCAGGGAGAGCTGGTCGTACGCCGTCCCGGCCGCGAGGTCGGCGGCCACCTCCCGCGCGGACCGCTCGGCCTGCGTGCCCGCCTCGCCGACGAGGTTGGACCGCAGGGACAGCAGGACGGCGGTCCCGGCCGCGAGCAGTGCCACGGCGACGACGAGGGTGGCGCCGAGCGTCGCCCGGGAGCGTACGGAGCCGAAGAGCCGTCGTCTCACGCCGTCTCCAGCCGGTAGCCGGCGCCGCGCACCGTCCGGATGAGCCCGGCGCGCAGCTTGCGCCGCAGGGTGCTGACGTACACCTCGACGATGTTCGGGTCGCCCTCGTACGCGAAGTCCCAGACGTGCTCCAGGATCTCGGCCTTGGACACCACCTCTCCGGCCCGCAGCACGAGCTGCTCCAGGACCGCGAACTCCTTGGCGGTCAGGGTGACTTCGTCCTCGGCCAGGAAGACCCGGCGGGCGGCGGTGTCGACCTTCAGCTCGCCGTGGACGTGCACGGGCGAGGCGCCGGCGCCCTGCCGTCGCCGCATCAGGGCCTTGATCCGGGCGACCAGGACGACGTACGAGAACGGCTTGGTGAGGTAGTCGTCCGCGCCCGTGTCGAGGCCCTCCGCCTCGTCGTACTCGCCGTCCTTCGCGGTGAGCATCAGGATCGGCACGTCGTGGCCGGCGGCGCGCAGGGCGGCGCAGACGCGGTAGCCGTTGAGGCCGGGGAGCATGATGTCGAGGATCACCAGGTCGTACGTCCCCTCGGTCGCCCGGTGCAGGCCTTCGCGGCCGTCGTGGACGACGTCGACGGCGTAGCCCTCGGCCGTCAGGCCCTTGGCGAGCGACAGGGCGAGCCGCTTTTCGTCCTCCACGATCAACAGGCGCATGCGTACAGCGTGACAAAGCCAAGCTGAAGATCTCTTCAGGCGGCTTCAGGTTCCCCTCAGCGTCGGTCAGCGAGATTGATTCCCGTCGAACGCAAACGACTCAGGAGGAATCAGCATGAAGCGCAACATCGTGATCGCCGCCGTCACGGCCGCCGCACTGATCGGAGGCGGTACGGCCACGGCACTCGCGGTCACGGGGGACGACGACGCGCCCGCACGGCAGAAGGACGCGACCGTGGCACGGGACGACGACGCCGCGCCGCGCGTCGAGTCCGGCACCGTGACCGCCGCCGACGCGATCGCCGCCGCCCTCAAGGAAGCCCCGGGCACCGCGGTCTCCGCCGAACTGGACGATGACCGTGACGACGACGGGGACGACGGGGACGACGGTCCGGCCGGGTGGAAGGTCGGCATCCTCGCCGACGACAACACCTGGCACCAGGTCCGCATCGACCCGGCCGACGGCAAGGTCCTCGGCTCCCACACCGGGCGCGAGGACGATGACGACGACACCGCCGGCGTACGCGCCGCCCTCAAGGGCACCTCCGTGACCGCCGCGCAGGCCGCCGAGGCCGCCGCCGCCAAGGGAACGGTGACGGACGTGGACCTCGACGACGACGGCCGCGCGAAGGGCTGGGACGTCAGCACAGGCTCGGGCAGGGTCGACCACGACTGGCGCGTCGACCTGAAGACGGGCAAGGTCACGGCGGACTCGGACGACGACCGCAGTGACGACCGGGACGACCGCGCTGACGACGACCACGACGACGACTGACGAACGCTTGGCCGTCGTTCGGCTGCGGGTCCGTCGTGGCTGGTCGCGCCCGCGCGGCGGAGCCGCATATCGATACAGCCCCGCGCCCCTTCGGGGCGCGGCTCCGACCGTCAGCCCGCCGTGATCCCCGCCACCAGTTCGTCCGCCGCCCCATACGGATCCAGCTCCCCCGCCACGATCCGCTCCGCCAGCGCGCTCAGGCGGCGGTCGCCGTGGAGGTCGCCGATGCGTTCGCGCAGGGCGGTGACGGCGATGGTCTCGACCTCGCGGGAGGCGCGGGCGAGCCGGCGCTCGGCGAGGACGCCGTGCTCCTCCATCCAGGCGCGGTGCTTCTCCAGCGCTTCGAGGACCTCGTCGATGCCCTCGGCGCGGGAGGCGACCGTCTTGACGATCGGGGGGCGCCAGTCGCCCGGGCCCCGGGACTCGCCGAGGCCCAGCATGTGGTTCAGTTCGCGGGCGGTCGCGTCGGCGCCGTCGCGGTCGGCCTTGTTGACGACGTACACATCGCCGATCTCCAGGATTCCGGCCTTGGCCGCCTGGATGCCGTCGCCCATGCCGGGGGCCAGGAGGACCACGCTCGTGTCCGCCTGCGAGGCGATCTCGACCTCCGACTGGCCGACGCCGACGGTCTCGACCAGGATCACGTCGCAGCCGGCCGCGTCCAGGACGCGGATCGCCTGCGGCGCGGACCACGCGAGGCCGCCCAGGTGGCCGCGCGTCGCCATGGAGCGGATGTAGACGCCGGGGTCGGAGGCGTGCTCCGACATACGGACGCGGTCGCCGAGCAGGGCGCCGCCGGAGAACGGCGAGGACGGGTCGACGGCGAGCACGCCGACCCGTTTGCCCTGCTTGCGATACGCCGTCACCATCGCCGACGTCGATGTCGACTTGCCGACACCCGGCGAGCCGGTGAGGCCGACCACGTACGCGTTGCCCGTCAACGGGGCCAGCGCCGTCATGACCTCGCGCAGCTGCGGGGACGCCCCCTCCACCAGGGAGATCAGCCGGGCCACGGCCCGCGGCCGGCCTTCTCTGGCCTGGGCCACCAGAGTGGAGACGTCCTGCATCACAGCTCCGTTCAGCTCGCCTACGAAATCGACATCAGGCCTTGGGTACCCGCACGACGAGCGCGTCACCCTGCCCGCCGCCGCCGCACAGCGCGGCCGCGCCGACACCGCCACCCCGGCGCTTCAGCTCCAGCGCCAGGTGCAGCACGAGGCGGGCGCCCGACATGCCGATCGGGTGGCCCAGGGCGATCGCGCCACCATTGACGTTCACCCTTTCGCTGGACACTCCGAGGTCCTTCATTGACTGGACGGCGACCGCCGCGAACGCCTCGTTGATCTCGATGAGGTCGAGGTCCGCGACCTCCAGGCCCTCCTTCTTCAGGGCGTGCAGGATCGCGTTCGACGGCTGCGACTGGAGCGAGTTGTCCGGACCGGCCACATTGCCGTGGGCGCCGATCTCGGCGATCCACTCGAGGCCCAGCTCCTGCGCCTTGGTCTTGCTCATCACGACCACGGCCGCCGCACCGTCGGAGATCTGCGAGGCCGAACCCGCGGTGATCGTGCCGTCCTTGGCGAACGCCGGGCGCAGCTTGCCCAGCGACTCGGCCGTCGTCTCGGCGCGGATGCCCTCGTCCTCGCTGAAGACGACCGGCTCGCCCTTGCGCTGCGGGATCTCGACCGGGGTGATCTCGGCCTCGAAGACGCCGTTCTTCTGGGCGGCCGCGGCGCGCTGGTGGGACAGGGCGGCGATCTCGTCCTGCTCGGGGCGCGCGATGCCCAGCTTCGTGTTGTGCTTCTCGGTCGACTGGCCCATGGGGACGTTCTCCCACGGGTCGGTCAGACCGTCGTACGCCATGGCGTCGAGCATCTCGATCGCCCCGTACTTGTATCCCTCACGGGACTTCGGGAGCAGATGGGGTGCGTTGGTCATGGACTCCTGACCGCCGGCCACGATCACGTCGAACTCGCCGGCGCGGATCAGCTGGTCCGCGAGCGCGATCGCGTCGAGGCCCGACAGGCACACCTTGTTGACGGTGAGCGCCGGGACGTTCATCGGAATGCCCGCCTTGACCGCGGCCTGGCGTGCCGGGATCTGCCCTGCCCCGGCCTGGAGCACCTGGCCCATGATCACGTACTGCACCTGGTCGCCGCCGATCCCCGCACGGTCGAGGGCGGCCTTGATCGCGAAGCCGCCAAGATCGGCCCCGGAGAACGACTTGAGAGAGCCGAGCAACCGACCCATCGGAGTGCGGGCACCCGCGACGATGACGGATGTCGTGGTGTTCGTTCCAGACATGAGGTGCGATCCCCTTTCAGCTGCACAGCTGAGGAGTGAACGAGGGTTTACTTCGAATGTACTGAGCGGTAGTCCACCGCGTCATCCGGCAGTCGGTGTGATCGCGCGCACGTTGCGTAACCGCTCCCGTAGCGCTGCACTGACTTCATGCTGACGCGAATCGACCACATCGGGATCGCCTGCTTCGACCTCGACAAGACCGTCGAGTTCTACCGGGCCACCTATGGCTTCGAGGTGTTCCACTCCGAGATCAACGAGGAGCAGGGCGTACGCGAGGCCATGCTCAAGATCAACGATACGTCCGACGGCGGGGCGTCCTACCTCCAGCTCCTGGAGCCCACCCGCGAGGACTCGACCGTCGCGAAGTGGCTGGCGAAGAACGGGGAGGGCGTCCACCACATCGCCTTCGGCACGGCGGATGTGGACGCCGACGCCGCGGACATCAAGGACAAGGGCGTACGCGTGCTCTACGAAGAGCCCCGACGCGGCTCCATGGGGTCACGGATCACGTTCCTGCACCCCAAGGATTGCCATGGCGTCCTGACAGAACTGGTCACTTCGGCGCCTGTTGAGTCACCTGAGCACTGACCCCCGTACATATGGGCCGGTAGGGTTGGGGGCGGTCGCCGCTCAACCCTGTGGTGACCGCTGGCCGGGGTCCGGGTTTCGGGGGGCGAGCGTCGGGGCGGCAGCCCGTGCTCCGCCGTTGATCTGACACCATTCCCCGGGGGCCCCGTTCGGCGGATGGACGGTGCTCGTTTGGAGAGACTTGCGACCAGGGGACGGATGGGACCGCGCAGTGCGGGGCTACGAAAGCCAGGAGCGAGAGCCGGCGGCTGACGTCGACCACCTCTCTCGGTTCGAGGCCGAGATGGATCGGCTGAAGACCGAGCGGGAAAAGGCGATCCAGCACGCCGAGGACCTCGGCTACCAGGTCGAGGTGCTGCGCGCCAAGCTGCACGAGGCGCGGCGCACCCTCATGTCCCGGCCCGCCTACGAGGGCGGCGACATCGGCTACCAGGCCGAGCAGTTGCTGCGCAACGCCCAGATGCAGGCCGACCAGCTGCGGCTCGACGCCGAGCGGGAGATGAGCCAGGCTCGGGCGCAGACCCAGCGGATCCTCCAGGAGCACGCCGAGCAGGCCGCCCGGCTCCAGGCGGAGCTGCACCAGGAGGCGGTCACCCGCCGCCAGCAGCTCGACCAGGAGCTGGCCGAGCGCCGGCAGACCGTCGAGTCGCACGTCAACGAGAACGTGGCATGGGCCGAGCAGCTGCGCGCCCGCAGCGAGCAGCAGGCCCGCCGGCTCCTCGAGGAGTCCCGCGCGGAGGCCGAGAAGGCCATGGCCACCGCCCGCGCCGAGGCCGAGCGGCTCACCGCCGAGGCCCGGCAGCGGCTGACCAGCGAGGCCGAGACGGCCCGCGCGGAGGCCGAGCAGCTGCTGCGCCGGGCCCGCACGGACGCCGAGCGGCTGCTGAACGCGGCGTCCACCCAGGCCCAGGAGGCCACGGACCACGCCGAGCAGCTGCGCAGTTCCACGACGAACGAGTCGGAGTCGGCCCGCCGCCAGGCCACCGAGATGAGCCGGGCCGCCGAGCAGCGGATGGCGGAGGCCGAGAAGGCGCTGCGCACGGCGCAGGCCGAGGCCGAGAAGGTGCTCACCGAGGCCAAGGAGGCCGCCGCCAAGGCCCTCTCCAGCGCCGAGGCGGCCAACGAGCAGCGCACGCGTACGGCAAAGGAGCAGGTCGCCCGGCTGGTCAGCGAGGCCACCAAGGAGGCCGAGACCACCAAGTCGGACGCCGAACAGATCGTCTCGGACGCCCGTGCCGAGGCCGAGCGGATCGTCGAGGAGGCCGCCGAGAAGGCCCGCACCCTCACCGCCGAGGAGAGCGCGACCCAGCTGTCGAAGGCGGCCAAGACCGCCGAGGACGTCCTCAACAAGGCGCAGGAGGACGCGCAGAACACCACCAAGGCGGCTGCCGAGGAGGCCGAGCGGATCCGCCGCGAGGCGGAGGCCGAGGCCGACCGGCTGCGCGCCGAGGCGCACGACATCGCCGAGCAGCTCAAGGGCTCGGCGAAGGACGACACCAAGGAGTACCGCGCCAAGACGGTCGAGCTGCAGGAGGAGGCCCGCCGGCTGCGCGGCGAGGCCGAGCAGCTGCGCGCCGACGCGGTGGCCGAGGGCGAGAAGATCCGCGCGGAGGCGCGCAAGGAGGCCGTCCAGCAGATCGAGGAGGCGGCCAAGACCGCCGAGGAGCTGCTCTCCAAGGCGAAGGCCGACGCCGACGAGCTGCGCCAGACCGCCCAGTCGGACAGCGAGAAGGTCCGTACGGAGGCGATCGAGCGGGCGACGACGCTGCGCCGCCAGGCCGAGGAGACCCTGCAGCGCACCCGCCAGGAGGCCGAGCGGCACCGCGAGGAGGTCGTCGAGCAGGCCGAGGGCATCAAGGCGGACGCCGAGCAGGCCTCGCGTGAGCTGCGCGAGGAGACCGAGCGCGCCATAGAGGCCCGCCGCGCCGAGGCCGCCGAGGGACTGACCCTGCTGCACACGGAGGCCGAGGAGCGGCTCGCGGCGGCAGAGCAGGCGCTGGCCGACGCCCGTGAGGAGGCCGCGCGGATCCGCCGGGAGGCCGCCGAGGAGACGGAGCGGCTGCGCTCCGAGGCCGCCGAGCGGATCCGTACGCTCCAGGCGCAGGCCGAGGCGGAGGCCGAGCGGCTGCGGGACGAGGCCGCGTCGGACGCGTCCGCCTCCCGCGCGGAGGGCGAGGCCATCGCCGTACGCCTGCGGTCGGAGGCCGCGGCGGAGGCCGAGCGGCTGAAGTCGGAGGCCCAGGACACCGCCGACCGGGTACGGGCAGAGGCACAGGCCGCCGCCGAGCGGCTCGGCACGGAGGCCACGGAGACGCTGGCCGCCGCCCAGGAGGAGGCCGCCCGGCGCCGCCGAGAGGCCGAGGAACTCCTCGGCTCCGCGCGCCAGGAGGCGGACCAGGAGCGGCAGCGGGCCCGCGAGCAGAGCGAGGAGCTGCTGGCCTCCGCGCGCAACCGCGTGGAGGAGGCGCAGACCGAGGCGCTCCGGCTGATCGAGGAGGCCGACCGGCGCGCCAACGAGATGGTGTCGGCCGCCGAGCAACACGCCCAGCAGGTACGGGACTCGGTCGTCGGGCTGCACGAGCAGGCCCAGGAGGAGATCACCGGGCTGCGCTCCGCCGCCGAGCACGCGGCGGACCGTACCCGGCGCGAGGCGCAGGAGGAGGCCGACCGGGTTCGCACGGACGCCTACGCCGAGCGGGAGCGGGCCAGCGAGGACGCGGGCCGTGTCCGGCGCGAGGCGGCCGAGGAGACGGAGGCCGCCAAGTCCCTTGCGGAGCGCACCGTTTCGGAGGCGATCGCCGAGTCGGAGCGGCTGCGTTCGGACGCGGCCGAGCACGCCCAGCGGGTGCGCACCGAGGTGTCGGACCTCACCGAGCAGGCCGAGCAGGACGCCTCGCGCACCCGGGCGGACGCCCGCGAGGACGCCAACCGCATCCGGTCGGACGCGGCGACGCAGGCGGACACCCTCATCACCGAGGCGCGGTCCGAGGCGGAGCGGCTGGCCAATGAGACGGCCGCCCAGGCCGAGCAGCGGCTGTCGGACGCGACCAGCGAAGCGGAGCGGCTGCGCGCGGAGGCCGCCGACACCGTCGGCGCGGCCCAGCAGCACGCCGAGCGGGTCCGGGCCGAGTCGGCGCGGGTCAAGGCGGAGGCCGAAGCCGAGGCCGAGCGGCTGGTCAACGGCGCACGCGAGGAGGCCGAGCGCGCCCTCGACGAGGCCCGCAAGGAGTCCAACAAGCGGCGCTCCGAGGCGGCCGAGCAGGTCGACAAGCTCATCACGGAGACCACGGCCGAGGCGGACAAGCTGCTCACCGAGGCGCAGCAGCAGGCGCACAAGACGACGGCCGAGGCGGAGGCGCAGGCCGACACGATGGTCGGCGCGGCCCGCAGCGAGGCCGACCGGCTGGTGTCCGAGGCGACCGTCGAGGGCAACGGGATGGTGGAGAAGGCCCGTACGGACGCGGACGAGTTGCTCGTCGGCGCCCGCCGGGACGCCACCGCGATCCGGGAGCGCGCCGAGGAGCTGCGCGACCGCATCACGACGGAGATCGAGGAGCTGCACGAGCGGGCCCGCCGTGAGTCGGCCGAGACGATGAAGTCGGCGGGCGACCGCTGCGACGCGCTCATCAAGGCCGCCGAGGAACAGCTCGCCAAGGCGCAGGCGAAGGCCAAGGAGCTGGTCTCGGAGGCCAACTCCGAGGCGGGCAAGGTCCGTATCGCCGCGGTCAAGAAGGCCGAGGGGCTGCTCAAGGAGGCCGAGCAGAAGAAGGCGACGCTCGTCAGGGAGGCCGAGGAGCTCAAGGCCGAGGCGATCCGCGAGGCGAAGCGGACGGTCGAGGAGGGCAAGCGCGAGCTGGAGACGCTGGTGCGGCGCCGTGAGGACATCAACGCCGAGATCTCCCGCGTGCAGGACGTCCTGGAGGCGCTCGAGTCCTTCGAAGCGCCGTCCGCGGGCAAGGACGGCGCGGTCAAGGCGGGTGCGACGGTCGGCGCCCCCCGATCGGGTGGCAAGTCGCCGGAGAGCTAGCGCAGTCGAGGAGTTTCGGTGTCTTCTGGGGCCTTTGACCAAGTCTTTGGCAAGCCGTCTGAGGGTTAGCCACCCAAAAGGGGTGTCATTCTCCAGATCAAACACGCATCCGCTCGATGACACACCGCTTCGGCCCCTAGGATTCCACCTATCACCTCACCGGTCTCTTTCGACAGGAACCCCATGAGCGACACTTCCCCCTACGGCTTCGAGCTTGTGCGGCGTGGGTACGACCGCGCTCAGGTGGACGAACGGATCTCCAAGCTCGTCTCCGACCGTGACAGCGCTCTCGCCCGCATCACCGCTCTGGAAAAGCGCATCGAGGAGCTCCACCTCGAAACGCAGAACGCCCAGGCTCAGGTGAACGACGCCGAGCCGTCGTACGCCGGCCTCGGCGCGC
Organism: Streptomyces sp. GESEQ-4; assembly: GCF_017948455.1. Taxonomy (GTDB): domain Bacteria; phylum Actinomycetota; class Actinomycetes; order Streptomycetales; family Streptomycetaceae; genus Streptomyces. The sequence continues at coordinate 236,474 of NZ_JAFFSU010000004.1, read as the reverse complement.
GAGTCGAGAAGATCCTTCGCCTCGCCGAGGAAGAGGCCAAGGATCTGCGCGAGGAGGCCCGCCGCGCAGCCGAACAGCACCGCGAACTCGCCGAGTCGTCGGCTCAGCAGGTCCGCAACGACGCAGAATCGTTCGCTGCGGAGCGCAAGGCCAAGGCGGAGGACGAAGGCGTCCGGATCGTCGAGAAGGCCAAGAGTGACTCCGCCCAGCTGCGTGCCGAGGCGCAGAAGGACGCGCAGTCCAAGCGCGAGGAGGCGGACGCCCTCTTCGAGGAGACCCGCGCCAAGGCCGCGCAGGCCGCCGCCGACTTCGAGACGAACCTCGCCAAGCGCCGCGAGCAGTCCGAGCGCGACCTGGCGTCCCGTCAGGCCAAGGCCGAGAAGCGCCTCGCCGAGATCGAGCACCGCGCGGAGCAGCTGCGTCTGGAGGCGGAGAAGCTGCGCACGGACGCCGAGCGCCGCGCCCGCCAGACGGTGGAGACGGCTCAGCGCCAGGCCGAGGACATCGTGGCCGACGCCAACGCCAAGGCCGACCGCATCCGTTCGGAATCCGAGCGCGAGCTGGCCGCCCTCACCAACCGTCGCGACAGCATCAACGCCCAGCTGACGAACGTCCGCGAGATGCTGGCGACCCTCACCGGTGCCGCGGTCGCCGCGACCGGTGCGCCCGCCGCCGAGGACGAGCCGATCTCCCGCGGGGTGCCGGCTCAGCAGACCCGGTGAGCGAGTGAGTTAGTCGGCCGAGGCCCGCATCCCCAGGGCAGGGGGTGCGGGCCTTTGTCACATCCGCATCGTGGGTGACGGCTTTGGCGATTGTTGCCATATCCGTCGGCCTCGGTTTGCCAGTCCGGGTGGCATCCGCCGAACGCCCGATTTAGCGTTGCCGCATGATTGAGCTCGAGGGGCTGACCAAGCGGTACGGCGAGAAGGTGGCGGTCAACAACCTCTCCTTCACCGTCAGACCAGGAATCGTCACGGGGTTCCTCGGGCCGAACGGTGCGGGCAAGTCCACCACCATGCGGATGATTCTCGGGCTCGACCACCCCACCGCCGGGGACGTCCGCATCGACGGCAAGCACTACGACCAGCTGAAGGACCCGCTGACGTACATCGGCGCCCTGCTGGAGGCCAAGGCCTGGCACGGCGGGCGCAGCGCCTACAACCACCTGCTGTGCCTCGCGCAGAGCAACGGCATTCCGAGCAGCCGGGTGCGGGAGGTGCTGGAGACGGTCGGACTCACGGCGGTCGCGCGGAAGAAGACCAAGGGCTTCTCGATGGGCATGGGCCAGCGGCTCGGCATCGCGGGCGCGCTCCTCGGCGACCCGCGGATCCTGATGTTCGACGAGCCGGTCAACGGGCTCGACCCGGAGGGCATCCACTGGATCCGCAACTTCATGAAGTCGCTGGCCGCGCAGGGCCGTACGGTCTTCGTCTCCTCGCACCTGATGAGCGAGATGGCGCTGACCGCCGACCACCTCGTCGTCATCGGCCAGGGCCGGCTGCTCGCCGACACCACCATGGCCGACTTCATCGCGCGCAACTCGCGGTCGTACGTCCGGATCCGCACCCCGCAGCGCGAGCGGCTGCTCGATGTGCTGCACGGAGCCGGGGTCACCGTCGTGGAGACCGGCAACGGAACCCTCGAGGTGGACGGCAGCAAGTCCGAGCAGATCGGCGAGCTGGCCGCGCAGCACCAGATCGTGCTGCATGAACTGAGCCCGCAGCAGGCCTCGCTGGAGGAGGCCTTCATGCAGCTGACCGCCGAATCGGTGGAATACCACGCCCACTCCGAAGCCCCCCGGCAAGAACCGTGGGGCAACGGCTGGAACAGGGAGGCCTGAGCATGGCGGCGACCCAGGTCATCCGCTCCGAGTGGACGAAGATCCGCTCCGTCGCGTCCACCGTCTGGACGCTCTCCCTCGCCGTGGTGGTCACCATCGGCCTCGGCATCCTGATCTCGGCCCTGTCGAAGAGCGAGTTCGACAACATGGACCGGCAGGACCAGCTCTCCTTCGACCCGACCTTCATCAGCTTCGCGGGCATGAGCCTCGGTCAGCTGGCGATGATCGTGTTCGGTGTGCTCGTCGTCTCGAACGAGTACAGCACCGGCATGATCCGCAGCTCGCTGGCCGCGGTGCCGCAGCGCGGCACCTTCCTGGTCAGCAAGATCGCGGTCGCCACCGGCCTCTGCCTGGCCGTCGGCCTCGTCACCAGCTTCGTCACGTTCTTCCTGGGCCAGGCGATGCTCGGCGACCTCAAGGCCTCCATCGGCGACCCGGGCGTGCTGCGCGCGGTCATCGGCGGCGGGGTCTACATGACCCTCATCGCGATGTTCTCGATGGGCGTCGCCGCGATGCTGCGCTCACCGATGCTGTCGCTGGGCATCCTGATGCCGTTCTTCTTCCTGATCTCCAACATCCTCGGCAATGTCTCGGCGACGAAGAAGATCGGCCAGTACCTGCCCGACCAGGCTGGCAGCAAGATCATGCAGGTGGTCACACCGGTCGACGACGACGCCCCGTACGGCCCCTGGGGCGGGCTCGCGATCATGGCCCTGTGGGTGGTCGTGGCGCTTGTGGGCGGTTATGTACTGCTGAAGAAACGGGACGCCTGAACCTTACGGTTTTGCTTCATCTTGAAGGGAACCGTCAGTACCCGGATATCCTCCTAACCCTTACGGGGGGCGTGTGCCCCGCTGTCCTGAACCTTTGATGGGTGCGGAGCATGATCGAGGCAGTCGGCCTGACCAAGCGCTACGGCGACAAGACCGCTGTGTACAACCTTTCCTTCCAGGTGCGGCCCGGGGCCGTCACCGGCTTCCTCGGGCCGAACGGCTCGGGCAAGTCGACGACGATGCGGATGATCCTGGGCCTGGACAACCCCACCTCGGGGCAGGTGACGATCGGCGGCTACCCCTATCGCAGGCTGCCCAACGCCCCCCGCCAGGTCGGCGCGCTGCTCGACGCCAAGGCCGTGCACGGCGGCCGGGCCGCCCGCAACCACCTGCTCTGCCTCGCCCAGCTGTCCGGCATCCCGGCCCGCCGCGTGGACGAGGTGCTCGGCGTGGTCGGCCTGCAGGACGTGGCCAGGAAGCGCTCCAAGGACTTCTCCCTCGGCATGGGCCAGCGCCTCGGCATCGCCGCCGCGCTGCTCGGCGACCCCCAGGTGCTGCTGTTCGACGAGCCGGTCAACGGCCTCGACCCCGAGGGCATCCTCTGGGTGCGCAACCTGATGAAGGCGCTCGCGGCGGAGGGCCGTACGGTCTTCGTCTCCTCGCACCTGATGAGCGAGATGGCGGTGACCGCCGACCACCTCATCGTGATCGGCCGCGGGCAGCTGCTCGCCGACATGCGCATCACGGACTTCATCTCGGCGAACTCCGCCGACTTCGCGCGCGTGCGCACGCCCGACACCGAGCCGCAGCTGCGCGAGAAGCTGACCACCGCGATCACCGAGGCGGGCGGGCACGTCCTGCCCGAGCAGGACGGCGCGCTGCGGGTGACCGGGCTGCCGCTGCCCCGCATCAGCGACATCGCGCACGAGTCGGACGTACGCCTGTGGGAGCTGTCGCCGCACCAGGCCTCGCTGGAGGAGGCGTACATGCGGATGACGCAGGGCGCCGTCGACTACCGCTCGACGGTCGACCAGAAGGAGGGGCTGATGCAGCCCCTGCCGCCCGGCACGCAGCCGCCGATGCCGGTGCCGGGCCAGGGCCAGCCCGGCTGGTACGCTCCGCCGCCGCCCCAGCAGGGCGGGCAGCCGTTCGCCCCGCCGACCGCGCAGGGACAGGGACAGGGCCTGTACGGCGCTCCTGCCGCGCCCGGAGCCGCCCCCGGCGCGGGACAGCCCAACCCGTACGCCCAGCCCGCGCCGCCGGCTCAGCAGCCCGCGCCTGCCCAGTCGGCGCCCGCACCCCAGCAGCCCGCTGCCGCGCCCGCCCAGCCCCCCGCCGCCCCCGCGCAGCCCGCCGCCGCCCCGACCAAGCCCGAGGACGCCCGATGAGCACGCCCCAGCCCCCGACGCAGCAGGCCGCGCCCGCGTGGCAGGCTGCCCCCGGTTCGCCGTACCCGACCTACACCTCGCCGATCCCCGTCGTCCGGACGCACCTCGGGCACGCCCTCGCCTCGGAGTGGACCAAGATCCGGTCGGTGCGCTCCACGATGTGGACGCTGGGCGTGTTCGTGCTGCTCGTCGTCGGCATCGGGCTGGCGGCCGGCGCACTGGTCGCCAACGCGGCCGACAGCGGCCTGGGCGACGAGAACCCGCTGGCCCTGGGCTTCTTCGGAGTGCTCCTCGGCGTCATGTGCATCATCACCCTCGGTGTGCTGACCACGGCCTCGGAGTACGGCACGGGCATGATCCGTACGACGATGACCGCGTGCCCCTCGCGCGGGCGGGTCATGGCGGCGAAGGCGATCGTGTTCTTCACGGTGGCGTTCGTGGTGTCGCTGGTGGCGACCACGTTCGTGGCCGTCGCCCAGGTGGGCATGGTGACCGACGCGCGGGATCCGTCCAGCGCAGAATGGCTGAAGGGCACGCTCGGTGTGTCCCTCTACATCGCGCTGCTCGGACTGCTCTCGCTCATCATCGGCTCGATCATCCGGCACTCGGCGGGCGCCATCACCATCATGATCGGCCTCGTCCTGGCCCCGCTGGTCATCGCGCTGTTCATGTTCTCGCAGTCGCTGCGGGATCTGCAGGAAGCCCTGTTCGAGTACTCGATCCCGAACCAGCTCAGCGTCTTCTACTCCAACTCCCTCACCGACACCGGCCCCTCCGGCTGGGACCCGCTGTGGATCGTCCTCGGCGTGACGGCCGCGGCCTTCGTCGGCGCCTACGCCTTGCTGGAGAAGCGGGACGTCTGAGGGCTCCGTCAAACTGCCCCGTCAGAACTTCGGTGCGTTCCTGGACCGCTGCACCCGTGTGGTGCGGCGGTCCTTCGCGTTCCAGCAGGCCTTGTGCCAGTGGCGCCGTTCGTCGACGCCCGAGTGGTCCGGCCAGGCGACGACGTGCGGGACGCCGGAGGGGATCAGCTGGTCGCAGCCGGGGCAGCGGTACATCTTGCCCTGCGCACTGGCCCCGGCCACGTGCCGCACGTTCCACTCCTCGCCCCGCCAGCTCTCCCTCGACTCCCAGCCGCCGTACCGGCCCGGCCGGTCGTCCTCGGCGCTCCGGCCGGACGACTCACTGCCCTTGGGTCGGTTGCGACGCGGGGACACGGAACACCTCACGGGGCTATACAGGAAGCACGGGCCGGAAAACAGCCTACGCGGCGCAGTCAGGGGTACGCGTAGAGCACCAATCATCGCAAGTCCCCCTTCAGGCCCGTCCCTTCCCGATCCCCTATCGACCCCTCCTCGACTTGTCCTCGACCCGTTTCTTGATCGATTCTCCAGACAATCCGCAAATCTCTTCGCCAGGCCGTGTCCTCGGCACGTGTCAGACGGTTATGCCCGGTGGGGGAGCTCCGTGTCGGAGCCAAGGAAGCAGGAAAGCAATGCGCGTAGGAAGTTTCGTGTTGGCGGCCCAGTTCCCGGGCCAGGGCCAGGGGGAGGCGCTGCACCGCGCGGTCCGCTCGGCCGAGGTGGCGGAGGAGGCGGGGCTCGACGCCGTATGGCTCGCCGAGCACCACTTCGTGCCGTACGGCACCTGCCCCTCGGCGATCACGCTGGCCGCGTTACTGCTCGGCCGCACCAGGCGCCTGAGGGTCGGTACGGCGGTCAGCGTGCTGCCCACCGTCCACCCCGTCGCCCTCGGCGAGCAGGCCGCGCTGCTGCACATGACGAGCGGCGGGCGCTTCTCGCTGGGCGTCGGACGCGGCGGACCCTGGGTCGACCTGGAGGTGTTCGGCTCGGGCCTTGAGGCGTACGAGAAGGCGTACCCGGAATCACTCGATCTGCTGCTGCGCTGGCTCAGCGAACCCTCGGTGGGGGCGGACGGGGACCGCTTCGCCTTCCGTGAAGTGGCCGTCGTACCCAGGCCGTCGGAGTCCCTGACCGGCGCCCCGGGCCCTGAGGTCGTCCTCGCGTGCACCTCACCGGCGAGCGTGCGGCTGGCCGCCGAGCGCGGGCTGCCGATGCTGCTCGGGATGCATGTCGGGGACGAGGAGAAGGCCGAGATGATCGCCCTGTGGCGAGGGCACGCGCGCGCGTGCGGAAGGCCGGCGGACGAGATCCTCGGCGCGGCCCATGTCTCCGCCGGCATCTGCCAGATCGCCGACCGGCGCACCGAAGCGGTGGAGACGCTGCTGAAGGCGATGCCGGGCTGGCTGAAGCAGGGCCTGGACGCCCATGTCACGGTCGACGGCCGGGCGCGGCAGATGCGCGACCCGCTGGCCTACACCGAACTCCTCTGCGGACTGCACCCGGTGGGCACCCCGCGGCTGTGCGCCGACCGCCTCGCGGCGACCAGCGAGCGGACCGGTATCAACCGCTTCGCGCTGCTCGTCGAAGGCTCGGGCGACCTCGCGGCCACCGAGGAGAACGTCCGCCGGCTCGGCGCCGAAGTGCTCCCGCACCTCGGGTGAACGGGCCTGCCCGGCGGGGAGCTTGCCGCTCCAGTACTGAATGCACCTCCCGCGTACGGAGCGGCAAGCAAAGCGGCTCGCTCCTCAGCAGTCCCGGAACTCCGGCGACTGATTGAGCAGCTGACTGCGGACCGAGGTGAAGCGGGCCAGCTTCTCGTCGACCGAGGAGTCCAGCGGGAACACCGCCACCCGGTGGCAGTTCTGGAAGGCCAGCCGGACGCCGAAGTGCCGTTGCAGCGCGCCGCGGATCGCGTCACTGGCAAGCGCACGCAGCAGCTGGCCGCGTGCCTGCTCGTCCGGCGGGGGCGTCTGGTTGTCGGCGAACGCACCGCCGTCCACCTTCAGCTGGGCCACCAGGGAGCTGATCATCTCCCACGCGTAGGGCAGGGAGGTCCGGACGCAGTCGACGAATTCTGCTTCGTCGACCTCGCCTCGCTCGGCCTGTTCGAGTAGGGCCGGTGAGACGTCGAGCGACATGGGTTCTCCTCTCGCACCCCCGGATCACAGGGGTTGCCGGACAGGGCAGGGAGTTCGCGATACAGAACACGCTGAGTACACACACCGCGACCTCCCGTTTATACGGTAAGCAACGTACGGTGACGGCACCAGCAGATTGCGTACATGCAGCGGTCTCAATAGGCCCACAATCGGCCACAAACGAACAGGGGGTTACCTGGGCGAATCGCGTGCACAGGGGGCCGTCGAGTAGCGTTGCCGACCATGCGTCTCGTCATTGCCCGGTGCTCCGTCGACTACGCGGGCCGGCTCACCGCTCATCTCCCCTCGGCGCCCCGCCTGATCCTGGTGAAGGCGGACGGCAGCGTCTCGATTCACGCGGACGACCGGGCCTACAAGCCTCTGAACTGGATGTCGCCGCCCTGCACCCTGAAAGAGGGCGAGGGCGACGACGAAGGCGTCTGGACCGTCATCAACAAGGCGGGCGAGAAGCTCATCATCACCATGGAGGAGGTCCTGCACGACTCCTCGCACGAACTGGGCGTGGATCCCGGCCTGATCAAGGACGGCGTGGAAGCACACCTCCAGGAACTGCTCGCCGACCGCATCGACACCCTCGGCGAGGGCTACACCCTGATCCGCCGCGAGTACATGACGGCCATCGGCCCCGTCGACATCCTCTGCCGCGACGCCGACGGCCAGACCGTCGCGGTCGAGATCAAGCGGCGCGGCGAGATCGACGGCGTGGAACAGCTCACCCGCTACCTGGAACTCCTCAACCGCGACCCCCATCTCGCCCCGGTCCGCGGCATCTTCGCCGCCCAGGAGATCAAGCCCCAGGCCCGCGTCCTCGCCACCGACCGCGGCATCGGCTGCCAGGTCCTGGACTACGACGCGATGCGGGGCATCGAGGACGACAAGCTGCGGCTGTTCTGAGGGTTCTGAGGGTTCCGAGTTTTCTACGACGACGAGGGCCGGGTCCGTGTGAAACGGACCCGGCCCTTGTGTGCTGCGCGGGACTTCAGATGCCGTCGACCGAACTGCTGGGGCTGCCGGCCTCGCTGGTGGTCTCGGCGGGGGCGCTGGAACTGGCGGTGGTGGAGTTGGACGGGGGCGGCGTCACGGACGGGGTCGGAGTCGGGCTGGGAGACGTCGGAGTCGGCGTCGGAGTCGGGGTCGGCGTGGGCTTCGGCGACGTTGGCTTTGAAGTGGGCGTGTTGGACGGCGTCTTCGTCGGCGACGGCGACGTGTTGCCCCCATCTCCCGGCTTCTTCGTCCCGCTCGGGTCGTCCGAAGGCTCGCCCGTGGCCGTCTCCGTCGGCGTCGGTTCGGTCGGGCCGCTGGTCGCCGCGCCGACGTCACCGGAGTCGTCGTTGTCGTCACCCTTGTCCGCCTCGTCGGCGCCGAGGCTGTCGTCGCCGACGCCCTGGCTGACGGACGGGTCGGGGCCGACCTCGTTGGACGGGGTGGTCGGGTCGTTGTCGGACGTGGCGCCGAGGGTCACGACCGTGCCGAGGACGGCCGCGAGGAGGACGCCCGCGCCGACGGCCACGAAGTTGCGCCGGGCGAGGCCACGGAGGCCGCCGCGGCCCTTGTGCGCCGCCGGGCCGGATGGGGAGCGGTGGGTGACGAGGGTCGCGGGCTCGGAGGCGGGCGGCTGGAGCGGCGGGAACGCCGCCGGGGTGCCGCCGGGCGGTGACTGCGACTCTTCGTAGCGGGCGTCCGGCACCTCCTCCCCGGCCATGGCGGTGACACCGATCGGCGTGCCGGAGCGGTCCGCGACCAGGGCGAGTGCGCGGCGTCCCGCGACGGTGCCGCGCTTGTCGGCGACCGCTCCGCGCAGGCCGATGGAGGCCTCCAGCTCGGCGCGGGCCCGGTCGAGCTGTCCCGCGCAGAGCGCGAGGATGCCCAACTCGTGGTGGAAGTAGGCCTCTTCGGACACCTCGCCGGTGAGCCGGGAGGCCTCGGAGCCGTAGCGCAGGGCCCGCTCCCAGGCGCTCCAGTGCAGGCCCGCGGCGAACGCGGGCGCGGCCGTGCGGGCCAGCTGCACGGTGACGCTCTCCTCCCCCTCCGCCGGGGGCGTGGTCACCGGCGCGAGGACGCCGAGAGCGGCGAGCACGGCGTCCGCCTCGGCGCACACCCGCTCCGGGGTGACCGAGGGATGTCCGGCCCACCAGGCGTAGTGCTGGGCGGCGGTGAGGGCACGGGCCGGTACGTCGTCGCCGTAGCCGACGGCCTCCAGCTGGGTCTGCACCCCGGCGGCCAGCCGGTAGCGGGAGCCGACCGGGGAGACCAGGGCGCAGCTCAGCAGCTCGCCGAGGGCGGCGTCCGCGTGGGTGTCGCCGACGAGGGCGGGCAGATGCGCCTGGTGCGGCACCTCGCCGCCGAGCGCGACGGCGAACCGCAGGGTGGCCCGCGCCGACTCGCTCAGCCGGGAGGCGAGCAGCGCGGCAGGCGCGGCTCCCTCGGCGAGCGACGGCAGGGGTACGTCGTGACCGTCGCCGGCCTCGAAGGGCGCGTCGACCGGGGCGTCCTGGAAGACGCCGAACTCGTCGAAGGCCTCGGCGCCGGCGCGCAGCCCGTCGCGCTGGCGCAGCAGGGCACCGGCCTGGACGAAGCGCAGCGGCAGCCCCTCGGACTCGAACCAGAGGTCGCCGGCCCAGTTCGCCTCGTCCTCGGTGAGGACGCGGCCGACGGCCTGCTCGAGCAGTTCCACCCCGCCCGCGCGGTCGAGGCCGCTGAGGAAGACCTCTTCGACGGCCGAGTCGGCGGACGGCGCGGGCACGTCCGGGGTGGCGCCGATCAGGAAGGCGCACTCCGGGGTCGCGTCCAGCAGTTCGTCGAGCGCGGCGCCGCCGAACTCGATGTCGTCCAGGACGACGACCGCGCCGACCTCCCGGAGCAGTTCGCGCAGTTCGTCCCGGTCGGGGCGGTGCAGCGGCGCGTTGTGGACGGCGTAGAAGAGGTCGTGGAGGAGGTCGTTCGACGTGCGGTGGTTGCCGTTGAGGCGGACGACGCCGTCGGGGGCGAGGTCCGCGCAGTCCTCGGCGACCACGTCGAGGAGGGCGGTGCGGCCGGAGCCGGCGGCGCCGGTGAGCCGTACGGAGCGGCCGCGGGCGAGCAGCCGTACGAGCCGCTCGCGTTCCTCCTGGCGGGCCAGCAGCGGCAGTGCGGGCCGGCTGGGACCGGGTGGTACGGGCGGTTTGGCCGCGCGGTCCACCTCGGCGCGCTCGGCCGCGGTGAACTTCGCGGGCCGCCTGGGCCGCTCGCCCGGCGGGCAGGCCTCGATCTCGCTGCCGTCGACAGGATTGACGGTGAGCAGGAAGTCGCCCGACACGAGTTGCACGGTGCGGGCGAGAGCGGGTGAGTGCTGTCCGAAGTCCGGTGAGAGGGATTCCCTGGGCTGGCGCGGGGGCGGCGTGTCACCGTCGCCGTCGCGGCCGTACTCCTCGGGTCCCCGGTTGTTCGAGTCCATAGGTTCCAAGCCCCCCAAAAGCGTCGTGTGCCGGCACCGGCCCCTCCCGGCCTGTTGCACACCGCGCTGTATCGCTTCTGGTCCGGGCCCGCTCGAAGGGATGACTGGGAGCGGGCGACCGAACCCTAAACCTTCGCACAGTATCTACGACAGTCCGGGGTGCCGCGCGGTCCGGGACGTCGCGGTCTCGTGAGGATTGTGCGCGCCGTACGTGTCACATCCGCAACGTCCGACCCACCGCGTACCACTGGCGCCGGGTCTCACACGCGGGGCAGCGACTCCACCCCGATGCCGCCCTCGATCGCCAGGATCCGGTGCAGCCGGGTCGCCACCAGCAGGCGCTGCATCTGCGGCGGTACGTCGCGCAGCACCAGGCGCCGGCCGCAGCGGCCGGCCCGTCGGTGGGCCCCCATGATCACACCGAGTCCGGTGGCGTCCCAGGAGTCCAGCTCGGACAGGTCCAGTACCAGATCGCCGGCTCCGTCGTCGACGGCCGAGTGCAGGACCGTACGGGCGTCCGCCGCGCTGCGGACGTCGAGGCGGCCCCCGACGACCAGCTCGGCGTGGTCGCCCCTGATGAACATATGCGCTCCCCGTGGTGCGTCTGTTGTCTCCGCGTGGTGATGCCCGGTGATGCAACCTCTGACTGTGAGAAGCGGTCCGAGGTTGCCATCTGTAAGCGAACCGATACCGAATTCACCCCACGGAGTGATGCTCCAGGGGCATGTGCGGTTTCAGTGCTTGTAGAACCCCTGCCCGCTCTTGCGCCCGATGTCACCGGCGTCAACCATCCGGCGCATCAGCTCGGGCGGAGCGAACTTCTCGTCCTGGGACTCGGTGTAGATGTTGCCGGTGGCGTGCAGCAGGATGTCGACGCCCGTCAGGTCGGCGGTGGCCAGCGGTCCCATCGCGTGGCCGAAGCCGAGCTTGCAGGCGAGGTCGATGTCCTCGGCGGTCGCGACGCCCGACTCGTACAACTTCGCGGCCTCGACGACGAGGGCGGAGATCAGACGGGTGGTCACGAACCCGGCGACGTCCCGGTTGACGACGATGCAGGTCTTGCCGACCGACTCGGCGAACTCCCGTGCGGTGGCGAGGGTTTCGTCGCTCGTCTTGTATCCGCGGACCAGCTCGCACAGCTGCATCATCGGCACCGGCGAGAAGAAGTGCGTACCGACGACCCGCTCCGGGCGCTCCGTCACGGCCGCGATCTTGGTGATCGGGATGGCGGAGGTGTTGGAGGCGAGGACGGCGTCGTCCTTCACCAGCTTGTCGAGCGCACGGAAGATCTCGTGCTTGACTTCCAGCTTCTCGAAGACGGCCTCGACGACGATGTCGGCGTCCGCGGCGGCGTCCAGTTCGGTCGTCGCGGTGATCCGGGCGAGGGCGGCGTCGGCGTCGTGCGCCTCCAGCTTGCCCTTGCTCACGAACTTGTCGTACGACGCCTTGATCCCGTCGGTGCCCCGCTTCAGCGCCTCATCGGTGACGTCGCGCAGAACGACGTCCCAGCCCGCCTGCGCGGAGACCTGGGCGATGCCGGAACCCATCAAGCCGGCGCCGATGACGGCGAGCTTCCGTGCCACTGTGCGACTCCCCTTTGAATACTCACAGCCTCTTTATTTATGCCTCTCGGGCGGACCCTAGCGGCAGTGAGGGCGCTGTGTGATCGGTTAGTAACGCGCGTCACGTGTCTCCTGACGCACATCACACCGTGGAGGACCGCCGACTTGTAACTACGCTGGCCATATGGTCAATCTGACGCGCATTTACACCAGGACCGGCGACCAGGGCACCACCGCCCTCGGGGACATGAGCCGGGTGCCCAAGACGGATCTGCGGATCTCCGCGTACGCCGACGCCAACGAGGCGAACGCGGTGATCGGGACGGCGATCGCGCTGGGCGGGCTGGACGAGGAGATCGTCAAGGTCCTCACCCGCGTGCAGAACGACCTGTTCGACGTGGGGGCGGACCTGTCGACGCCGGTGGTGGAGAAGCCGGAGTTCCCGCCGCTCAGGGTCGAGCAGTTCTACATCGACAAGCTGGAGGCGGACTGCGACCGCTTCAACGAGCGGCTGGAGAAGCTGCGCTCCTTCATCCTCCCCGGCGGCACCCCGGGCGCGGCCCTGCTCCACCAGGCCTGCACGGTCGTACGGCGGGCGGAGCGGTCGACGTGGGCCGCGCTGGAGGTGCACGGGGAGGTCATGAACCCGCTGACCGCGACCTACCTCAACCGGCTATCGGACCTGCTCTTCATCCTTGCGCGGACGGCGAACACGGGCGCGGGAGACGTCTTGTGGGTCCCCGGCGGCGAACGCTGAGGAAACGCCCACCGGCCGGGGGTCCGGCCCGCCGCGCAGCGGCAATCAGTTGGAGTGTCCCCCGGGAGATGCAGCATCCTTGCGCGGACGGCCAACAAGGGCGTCGGGGACGTGCTGTGGGTCCCGGGTGGGGAGCGCTGACGCCGGTTCCTTCCGGGGCCAGACCGTGTAGGAGAGGGCGATCAGGCCGTAGATGCCGATCGTGCGAACCGCCACCCACTGGAAGGAGCGCAGGGAGCTGACGTCTCCGGAGTCGCCGACGTACCAGACGGCGAGTTGGAGGAGCGCGAGGGCCACCGCGCCGCCGAACACCGCTCGCAGCCACAGCTTCGCCTCGTGCCGGGCGCGGGCGCGGCCGTAGCGCGGCGGCTTCGGCGGAGGCGGGCCGCCGCCCAGGCGATGGGCGGCGTGGCCGTCGAGCCAGCGGATCGTGTAGTGGCCGAACGCGACGGTGTAGCCGATGTAGAGCGCGGCCAGGCCGTGTTCCCAGCCGGGCTCGGCGCCGTTCTTCAGATCGATCGCCGTCGCGACGAACAGGACCAGCTCGAGCACGGGCTCGCACAGCAGCAGCACCACGCTCGTACGGCGCCACTTCAGCAGATAGCGGACGGCCAGGCCCAGGGCGAGGAGCACCCAGAACCCCACCTCACAGGCGATGATCAACGCGACGATCACGGCTCACTCCCTTCGGTCACCCTTCAAGGCTCCCGGCGGGCCGGGGCCGATTCGTCGTCGCCGGTGACGAACTCCCGGTACATCGAAAGATGCAGTCCCGGACCGTTCCCGGGCATCAGGCGCCAGAGCGCGGCGCCGTGTTGGATGGAGTCATGGCCGCCCCGCTCCCCCGCCCGCACCCGGACGACGTGCGCATCGCCTGCGCCGGTCTGCTCGGCGGGCTGCTGCTCTGGGGCGTGGGCCTCGGCGTCCGGGGGCCCAGGGATCCGATCATCCTCTGGGACGGACGCTGGCCCATCCTGCTGCCGCTCGTCGTGATGGCGGCCTGCGAGCTGCTGCGCCGCACCTGTCCGCGTACGGGCCTCCTCATCGGCGTCGCCGCGCTCACCGTCGACACCATCACCCAGGGCAACCTGGTCACCTGGGTGATGTTCACGGACCTGGTCTACGCGGCCGTCCTGTACAGCCCACCCGCCGCCGCCCGCCGGGTGCTGTGGATCACCGGGGTGATGACGGTGGTCGGGACGTTGGTGTCCCTCGCCACCTGGCGCAAGCCCGAGGCGCTGCTGGTCGGCGTGGTCATCGGACTGGTGGCGTTCACCCCCGCGGCCACCGGCTGGATCGTCCGCAACCACCGCGACGCCGCCGAGGCCGCCCGGCTGCGCGCCGAGCAGACCGCGCTGCTCGCCGAGATGGACCGCACCCAGGCGGTCACCGCCGAGCGCGCCCGGATGGCCCGCGAGCTGCACGACATGGTCGCCAACCATCTCTCCGCGATCGCCATCCACTCCACCGCCGCGCTCTCCCTGGACGACCCGAAGACCACCCAGGACGCCCTGGCCGTCATCCGCGAGAACAGCGTCGAGGGACTCGCCGAGATGCGGCGGCTGATCGGCATCCTGCGCGACGACAGCGGCGACCTGGAACCCACCGCGGCCCCGACGCTCGACGGGCTCGGCGCGCTGGTCGAGGGCGCCCGCGCCAACGGCCTCGACGTCGGCCTCGACACCGAGCACGCCGACTCCCTCCCCGCCCCGGTGGAGCTGGCGGCGTACCGCATCGTCCAGGAGTGCCTGACCAACGCCCTCAAGCACGCGGGCCCCGGCCGGGTCACGGTCACGCTGAGGCAGCGGGACGGCTCGCTGGCCATCGCCGCGATCAGCCCGTACGGCCGTCAGGACGGCCCTCGTGCCCCCGGCTCCGGCGCCGGACTCGTCGGCATGCGGGAGCGGACGGCCCTGCTGGGCGGCACGTTCGAGGCGGGCCCCGAGGACTCCGTGGACGGCAAGATCTGGGCCGTACGCGTCACCCTCCCCGTCACCGACCATCCGCAAGGAGACCCCGAATGATCCGTGTGCTCGTCGCCGAGGACCAGTCCGCCGTGCGCGCCGGTCTCGTCCTCATCCTGCGCAGCGCGTCCGACATCGAGGTGGTCGGCGAGGCGGCGGACGGCGAGCAGGCGGTGGCGCGGGCCCGTGAGCTGCGGCCGGACCTGGTACTGATGGACGTTCAGATGCCGCGCCTGGACGGGGTGTCGGCGACCCGGCAGGTCGTGGCGGAGGGGCTGGCGGATGTGCTGGTCCTGACCACCTTCGACCTCGACGAGTATGCCTTCGGGGCGCTGCGGGCGGGCGCGTCCGGCTTCCTGCTCAAGAACACCGACGCCAAGGATCTGCTGGACGCGGTACGGACGGTGGCGCGCGGCGAGGGCATCGTCGCCCCGGCCGTCACCCGGCGCCTGATCGCCGAGTTCGCCGCCCGCCCCGCACGGGAACCGAAGCCCGAACCGGCGGCGCTGGACACCCTCACCCGGCGCGAGCGCGAGGTGCTGTCCTGTCTCGGCGAGGGACTGTCGAACGCCGAGATCGCCGACCGCCTCGACATGGCGGAGGCGACCGTGAAGACGCACGTCAGCAGGTTGCTGGGGAAGCTGGAGCTGCGCAGCCGGGTGCAAGCGGCGGTGCTGGCACAGGAGTTGGGGATCTAGCGGAACGGGGCCGCCGCGCAGGAGCCGATCAAGAGCCGCTCTGCCGCCGTTCAAGAGCAACTGGTCTGGACCTATTGACCTGTGGTCCAGACCTTTCTATTCTCACGGCACCGTGGGCGTGAAGGCTCAGTCCCGCCCCCAACACCCCCTGAGGAGGCGCACGATGCGCTTCAGACACAGAGTCGTGGCAGGGTTCGCGACCCTGCTGCTCCCTCTCGCCGGACTGGTCGGCCTCGCCAGCCCGGCCCAGGCGGCCACCTCCGCCACCGCCACCTACGCCAAGACCCAGGACTGGGGCACCGGCTTCGAGGGCAAGTGGACCGTCAAGAACACCGGCGACACCACCATCAACTCCTGGACCGTCGAGTGGGACTTCCCCTCCGGCACGTCCGTCACCTCTGCCTGGGACGCCGACGTCACCTCCTCCGGCACCCACTGGACCGCCAAGAACAAGTCCTGGAACGGCACCCTCTCCCCCGGCGCCTCCATCTCCTTCGGCTTCAACGGCAAGGGCTCCGGCGCCCCCGCCAACTGCAAGCTGAACAGCGGCAGTTGTGACGGCGGCCCCACGGTCCCCGGCGACAACCCGCCATCCGCCCCCGGCACCCCGACCGCCTCCGACATCACCAACACCTCGGTGAGACTGAGCTGGAGCGCGGCCACCGACGACAAGGGCATCAAGAACTACGACGTCCTGCGCGGCGGCACCAAGGTCGCGACGGTGACCTCGACGTCGTACACCGACACCGGCCTGACCGCCGGCACCGACTACTCCTACACCGTCCAGGCCCGTGACACCGCCGACCAGACCGGCCCGGTCTCCGGCGCCCGCGCGGTCCGCACCACCGGCGGCACCACCGAACCCCCGCCGACCGGCGACAAGGTCAAGCTCGGCTACTTCACCGAGTGGGGCGTCTACGGCCGCAACTACCACGTCAAGAACCTGGTGACCTCGGGCTCGGCGTCGAAGATCACCCACATCAACTACGCGTTCGGCAACGTCAAGAACGGCCAGTGCACCGTCGACGACACCTACGCCGCCTACGACAAGGCCTACACCGCCGACCAGTCCGTCAGCGGCACCGCCGACACCTGGGACCAGCCGCTGCGCGGCAACTTCAACCAGCTCCGCCAGCTCAAGGCCAAGTACCCGCACATCAAGGTGCTGTACTCCTTCGGCGGCTGGACCTACTCCGGCGGCTTCGGCCAGGCCGCACAGAACCCGGCCGCGTTCGCCAAGTCCTGCAAGGCCGTCGTCGAGGACCCGCGCTGGGCCGACGTCTTCGACGGCATCGACATGGACTGGGAGTATCCGAACGCCTGCGGCCTGACCTGCGACACCAGCGGGCCGGCGGCGTTCAAGAACCTCATGTCGGCGCTGCGCACGGAGTTCGGCTCCAACTACCTCGTCACCGCCGCCATCACCGGCGACGGCTCCTCCGGCGGCAAGCTGGACGTGGCCGACTACGGCGGCGCCGCGGCCTCGCTCGACTGGTACAACGTGATGACGTACGACTACTTCGGCGCCTTCGACGCGGACGGCCCGACCGCTCCGCACTCGCCCCTGACCTCGTACTCCGGCATCCCGGCCGCGGGCTTCAACTCCGCCGACGCGATCGCCAAGCTCAAGGCCAAGGGCGTCCCCTCAGCCAAGCTGCTCCTCGGCATCGGCTTCTACGGCCGCGGCTGGACCGGCGTCACCCAGTCCGCGCCCGGCGGTTCGGCGACCGGCGCGGCCCCGGGAACGTACGAGGCGGGCATCGAGGACTACAAGGTGCTCAAGAACTCCTGCCCGGCCAACGGCACCATCGCCGGCACCGCCTACGCGCACTGCGGCAACAACTGGTGGTCCTACGACACCCCGTCGACGATCGCCGGAAAGATGACCTGGGCCAAGAACCAGGGCCTCGGCGGCGCGTTCTTCTGGGAGTTCAGCGGTGACACCGGCAATGGCGAGCTGCTGACCGCGATCAACAACGGGCTGAAGTAGACCCGCTAAGCAACATTGACGCTCCCCCAGACTTCGTCCGGGGGGACCCCCACCCAGCGAGTGAATGTGGCTACGCCACATTCACTCGCTGTCCGGGCGGGGCTGCCTCAAGCCACGCGAGGAAACCGGTCAGCGCGTCGTCGCTCATCGCGAGTTCCAGGCGCGTGCCCCGGTGCAGACAGGTGAGGATCACCGCGTCGGAGAGCAGCGCCAGCTCCTCCTCGCCCTCGGGGAGACGGCGGCCGGCGACCTCGATCGCGGCGCGCTCCAGGATGCGGCGGGGGCGGTAGGCGTAGGAGAAGACGCGGTACCACTCGACGCGGTCGCCGTTGTAGCGGGCGACGCCGTAGCTCCAGCCCTTGCCGCTGGTGTCGGTCTTCTCCGGGACGTCCCAGCGCAGGGAGCAGTCGAATGTGCCGCCGGAGCGCTGGATGAGCCTGCGGCGCAGGCCGAAGACGAACAGCCCCACCACCACGAGGGCGACGACAATTCCGCACACAGTCAGAGCGAGGACCATCGGCACCGACCTCCTCGTCTCCTCGGTAACGGAATGGAAAAAACACCCATATTCGCCTCAGCCGCGGCTGGTACCGGATCGCTCCGGTTCCAGCCGCGGCTGAGTGACGTCATCACACGGTGAGCGGTGTCAGCTCGCCGCCGCCGCACGCAGTCGTACGTCCGCGCGCCGCTCGGCGGTGGCATCGCCCTCCGCCTTCGCGCGTTCGAGCTCTCGCTCGGCGCGCTGGACATCGATCTCGTCCGACAGCTCGGCGATCTCGGCCAGCAACGACAGCTTGTTGTCCGCGAACGAGATGAAACCGCCGTGCACCGCGGCGACGACCGTCCCACCATCACTGGTACGGATGGTCACCGGGCCCGACTCCAGCACACCGAGCAGCGGCTGGTGACCGGGCATGACGCCGATGTCGCCGGACGTGGTGCGCGCGACGACCAGGGTGGCCTCGCCGGACCAGACCTCTCGGTCGGCCGCGACCAGCGCGACGTGCAGCTCAGCAGCCAAGGGTGGCTCCTCGGGTCACCACCCGGCTCTCTTGCCGGGTGTTGGATACAAGTCTAGTGGGCGTGACTGAGGGGGCGGGACGTGCCCGCCCCCTCAGTCAAGAGCGCGAGCTCAGGAGACGCCCAGCTCCTTCGCGTTCTTGCGCAGGTCCTCGAGACCACCGCACATGAAGAACGCCTGCTCGGGGAAGTGGTCGTACTCACCGTCGCAGATCGAGTTGAACGCGGCGATCGACTCCTCCAGCGGCACGTCCGAACCGTCCACGCCGGTGAACTGCTTGGCGGCGTGGGTGTTCTGGGACAGGAAGCGCTCCACGCGACGGGCACGGTGGACGACGAGCTTGTCCTCTTCGCCCAGCTCGTCGATACCGAGGATCGCGATGATGTCCTGGAGGTCCTTGTACTTCTGCAGGATCGTCTTGACGCGCATGGCGGCGTCGTAGTGATCCTGCGCGATGTAGCGCGGGTCCAGGATGCGGGACGTGGAGTCCAGCGGGTCCACGGCCGGGTAGATGCCCTTCTCGGAGATCGGACGGGACAGAACCGTCGTCGCGTCGAGGTGGGCGAACGTGGTGGCCGGGGCCGGGTCGGTCAGGTCGTCCGCGGGGACGTAGATCGCCTGCATCGAGGTGATCGAGTGACCACGCGTCGAGGTGATCCGCTCCTGGAGCTGACCCATCTCGTCCGCCAGGTTCGGCTGGTAACCCACCGCGGACGGCATACGGCCGAGCAGCGTGGACACCTCGGAACCGGCCTGGGTGAAGCGGAAGATGTTGTCGATGAAGAACAGCACGTCCTGCTTCTGCACATCGCGGAAGTACTCCGCCATGGTCAGACCGGCCAGCGCCACACGGAGACGGGTGCCCGGGGGCTCGTCCATCTGACCGAAGACCAGCGCGGTCTTGTCCAGAACGCCGGACTCTTCCATCTCCGCGATGAGGTCGTTGCCCTCACGGGTGCGCTCGCCGACGCCCGCGAAGACGGAGACGCCCTCGTGGAGGTTGGCGACACGCATGATCATTTCCTGGATCAGCACGGTCTTGCCGACACCGGCACCGCCGAACAGACCGATCTTGCCGCCCTTGACGTACGGGGTCAGCAGGTCGACGACCTTCAGGCCGGTCTCGAACATCTCGGTCTTGGACTCGAGCTGGTCGAAGGCGGGGGCCTTGCGGTGGATGGACCAGCGCTCGCCGTCGTAGGTGTCGTCGCTGTTCAGCACCTCACCGAGGGTGTTGAACACCTTGCCCTTGGTGAAGTCGCCGACCGGGACGGTGATGCCCTTGCCCGTGTCGGTCACCGGGGCCTGGCGGACCAGGCCGTCGGTGGGCTGCATGGAGATGGCGCGGACCAGGCCGTCACCCAGGTGCTGGGCGACCTCCAGGGTCAGCGTCTTCTTCTCGCCCGCGAGCGCCGGGTCGGCGACCTCGACGTGGAGGGCGTTGTAGATCTCCGGCATCGCGTCGACGGGGAACTCCACGTCGACGACCGGGCCGATGACCCGGGCGACGCGGCCCGTAGCCGTCGCGGTCTCAACAGTGGTGGTCATTAGTAGTCACTCCCCGCGGTCGCGTCGGCCAGGGCGCTCGCGCCTCCGACGATCTCGCTGATTTCCTGGGTGATTTCGGCCTGGCGGGCCTGGTTGGCAAGCCGGGTGAGGTTCTCGATGAGGTCGCCGGCGTTGTCGGTGGCCGACTTCATCGCGCGCCGCGTGGCGGCGTGCTTCGAAGCGGCCGACTGGAGCAGCGCGTTGTAGATACGGCTTTCCACGTACCGCGGCAGCAGGGCGTCGAGGACGTCCTCCGCCGAGGGCTCGAAGTCGTACAGGGGGAGGATCTCGCCCTTCGGCGCCTCCTGTGCGACCTCTTCGAGGCTGAGCGGCAGCAGGCGCGCGTCCTGCGCCGTCTGCGTCATCATCGACACGAACTCGGTGTAGACGATGTGGAGCTCGTCCACGCCGCCCTCGGCCGTCTCCGTCTCGATGGCCTCGATCAGCGGGGCCGCGACCTTCTTGGCGTCCGCGTACGACGGCTGGTCCGTGAACCCGGTCCACGACTCCGCGATCTTGCGCTCACGGAAGTTGTAGTGGGCGACACCGCGCCGGCCGACGATGTAGACGTCGACCCGCTTGCCCTCGCGCTCCAGGCGCTCGGTCAGCTGCTCCGCCGCCTTGATGGCGTTGGAGTTGAAGGCACCGGCGAGACCACGGTCGCTCGTCAGGAGCAGCACCGCGGACCGGGTGACCGTCTCGGCCTGGGTGGTCAGCGGGTGCTTGGTGTTCGAGCCGGTACCGACCGCCGTGACCGCGCGGGTCAGTTCCCGCGCGTACGGCGTGGATGCCGCCACCTTGCGCTGCGCCTTGACGACGCGCGAGGCGGCGATCATCTCCATCGCCTTGGTGATCTTCTTGGTCGCGGTGACGGATCGGATGCGACGCTTGTAGACCCGGAGCTGGGCTCCCATGAGTCAGGTCCCTTCCTTACGTCACTTGGAGACGCTGACGGCCGATTCCTCGCCCAGCAGCTTGCCGTCCGAGGTCTCGAACTGCTTCTTGAACTCCGCCACCCCGTCGGCCAGGGCCTGCAGCGTGTCGTCGGACATCTTGCCGCCCTCGCGGATGGAGGTGAGCAGGCCCTGCTCCTTGCGGTGCAGGTACTCCAGCAGCTCCTTCTCGAAGCGGCGGATGTCGTTCACCGGCACCTCGTCCATCTTGCCGGTGGTGCCGGCCCAGATGGAGACGACCTGGTCCTCGGTGGCCATCGGCTGGTACTGCGGCTGCTTGAGCAGCTCGACCATGCGCTGACCGCGCTCCAGCTGCGCCTTCGACGCGGCGTCCAGGTCGGAACCGAAGGCGGCGAACGCCTCCAGCTCACGGAACTGGGCGAGGTCCACGCGCAGACGGCCGGAGACCTGGCGGATCGCCCGGTGCTGGGCGGAGCCACCGACTCGGGAGACCGAGATACCGACGTTCAGGGCCGGACGCTGACCGGCGTTGAACAGGTCGGACTCCAGGAAGCACTGGCCGTCGGTGATGGAGATGACGTTGGTCGGGATGAACGCCGAGACGTCGTTGGCCTTGGTCTCGACGATCGGCAGACCGGTCATCGAACCGGCGCCCATCTCGTCGGAGAGCTTCGCGCAGCGCTCCAGCAGACGGGAGTGCAGGTAGAAGACGTCACCCGGGTAGGCCTCACGGCCCGGCGGGCGGCGCAGCAGCAGGGACACGGCGCGGTAGGCGTCGGCCTGCTTGGAGAGGTCGTCGAAGATGATCAGGACGTGCTTGCCCTGGTACATCCAGTGCTGGCCGATGGCCGAACCGGTGTACGGCGCCAGGTACTTGAAGCCGGCCGGGTCGGACGCCGGGGCGGCGACGATGGTCGTGTACTCCAGGGCGCCGGCCTCTTCGAGGGCACCACGCACGGAGGCGATGGTCGAGCCCTTCTGACCGATGGCGACGTAGATGCAGCGGACCTGCTTGTTCGGGTCGCCCGTGCGCCAGTTGTCGCGCTGGTTGATGATCGTGTCGACGGCCAGAGCGGTCTTGCCGGTCTGCCGGTCGCCGATGATCAGCTGACGCTGACCACGGCCGATCGGGGTCATCGTGTCGACGGCCTTGTAGCCGGTCTCCATCGGCTCGTGCACCGACTTACGGACCATGACGCCCGGGGCCTGCAGCTCGAGGGCGCGGCGGCTGTCGGTCTCGATCTCGCCGAGGCCGTCGATCGGGGCGCCGAGCGGGTCGACGACGCGGCCGAGGTAGCCCTCGCCGACGGCCACGGACAGGACCTCGCCGGTACGGGAGACCGGCTGGCCCTCCTCGATACCGCTGAACTCACCGAGGACGATGGCGCCGATCTCGCGCTCTTCCAGGTTGAGCGCGAGGCCGAGGGTGCCGTCCTCGAACTTCAGCAGTTCGTTGGCCATGGCCGAGGGAAGACCCTCGACCTTCGCGATGCCGTCGCCGGCAAGGGTGACCGTACCGACCTCCTCGCGCGAGGCCGCGTCCGGCTTGTACGACTGGACAAACGTCTCCAGCGCGTCCCGGATCTCCTCCGGCCGGATCGTGAGCTCCGCCATCTGGGTTCCCTGCTCTCCTTGTTGGGCCCGAAGTTTCAACTTGGGGGTCTGGGGGCGACCCCCAGGAATCCTCTGCACGGCCCAACCGGGCCGTAGGTACACGTACTGCTTATGAAGTTGCTGCTAGCTCGCCATGCGGCGGCCGGCGTCCTCGATGCGGTCCGCGATCGAGCCGTTGATGACCTCGTCACCGACCTGCACCCGGATCCCGCCGAGGACCTCGGGGTCCACGTCCAGGTTGAGGTGCATCGGACGGCCGTAGAGCTTTGCCAGGGCGGCACCCAGGCGCCGCTTCTGGCCGTCGCTCAGCGGTACCGCCGAGGTGACCACGGCCACCATCCGGTCGCGGCGGTCGGCGGCGAGCTTGGACAGGGACTCCAGTCCCGCTTCCAGGCTACGTCCCCGAGGCACGGTCACAAGGCGCGTCACCAGACGCTCGGTGGTCGCTGCGGCCCGGCCACCGAGCAGGCTGCGCAGCAGCTCGCTCTTGGCGGAGGTCGTCGCGGACCGGTTGGTGAGCGCGGCGCGCAGCTCGGTGTTGGAGGAGATGATCCGGCCGAACCGGAACAGCTCGTCCTCGACGTCGTCGAGCTTGCCCGCCTTCTGGGCGGCGGTGAAGTCGGCGATGTTGGCCAGCTCCTCCAGTGCGTCCACCAGGTCGCGCGACTGCGACCAGCGGGAGCGCACCATGCCGGACAGCAGGTCGGCGACCTCGCCGCTGACCTGGCCGCCGATGAGACGCTGGGCCAGGTCGGCCTTGCCTTCGCCGGTCTGCGCCGGGTCGGTCAGGACCCGACGCAGCGACACCTCGCGGTGCAGCAGCGCGGTGAGGGCGGCCAGCTCGTCGGCGAGCGAGCCGGCGTTCACGGACGTGTTGTCCGTCAGCGCGTCGAGACGCTCGCGTGCGGCTGCCAGGGCCTCGCGGCTCGCTCCGTTCATCGGGTGGCCTCGGCCTTCTCCTCGAGCTCGTCGAGGAAGCGGTCGATCACACGGCTCTGCCGGGCGTGGTCCTCGAGGGACTCGCCGACGAGCTTGCCGGCCAGGTCGGTGGCGATCTTGCCGACGTCCTGGCGCAGCGCCGACGAGGCGGCCTTGCGGTCGGCCTCGATCTGCGCGTGACCGGCGGCGATGATCTCCTCACGCTGCCGCTGGCCCTCCGCGCGCATCTCGGCGATGAGCGTGGCGCCCTGCTCCTGCGCCTCCTGGCGCAGTCGCGCGGCCTCGTGCCGGGCCTCGGCGAGCTGGGCCTTGTACTGCTCAAGGACGCTCTGGGCCTCGGTCTGCGCGGCCTCGGCCTTTTCGATACCGCCCTCGATGGCCTCGCGACGCTCTTCCAGAACCTTGTTGATGGTCGGGAGAAGCTTCTTGGCGAGGAAGCCGAAGACGATGACGAAGGCGATCAGGCCGATGACAACTTCCGGCCACGGCGGAACGAGGGGGTTTTCCTTGTGCCCCTCTTCAGCCGCCAGGAAGACCAGGGCGGATGTGGTCGTCACATCAGTGCCTTTCGTCGAAAGGGTCGGTCGTCAGCGCTCGTCCTAGTAGACGAACGGCATGACCAGACCGATCAGGGCGAGCGCCTCACAGAAGGCGAAGCCGAGGATCTGGTTGGCGCGGATCAGGCCGGCGGCCTCGGGCTGGCGGGCAAGAGCCTGGGTGCCGTTACCGAAGATGATGCCGACGCCGACGCCGGGGCCGATGGCGGCAAGGCCGTAACCGATGGAGCCGAGGTTGCCATCGACAGCAGCAAGCATCTGGGACATGCCAGTTCTTCCTTCTCTTAACGGACCGGCGGGGGTTGGCCACCGGACGACTATGGGTGTTCGGGGGCGGTGCTCAGTGGTGCTCGGCGAGCGCGCCCTGGATGAAGGTGCAGGTCAGGAGGACGAAGACGTACGCCTGAACCGCCTGGATGAAGAGCTCGAAGGCGGTCATCACGATGACCATCACGAACGAGACCGCGGAGTAGGCGATTCCGATGCCGTTCAGCATGTACCAGCTGGCGATGGTGAACAGCAGCAGCAGCGTGTGCCCCGCGAACATGTTCGCGAAGAGTCGCACCGCGTGCGTGAACGGGCGCACCAGCAGGTTGGAGGCGAGCTCGATGGTCATGGACAGCGGGAGCACCGCGCCCAGCGACTTGTCGTAGCCGCTGAAGTTCTTGAAGGCGCCGACCAGTCCGTGACGCTTGAAGGTCAGCGAGACCCACAGGATGTAGACGATCAGCGCCAGGATCAGCGGGTAGGCGATGATCGACGTCACGGGGAAGGCGGCGATCGGGATGATCGACCAGATGTTCATCATCCAGATGAAGAAGAACAGCGAGACGGCGAGCGGAACGTACTTCTCGCCCTCCTTCTTGCCGATCGTCTCGTAGACGATGCCGCGGCGTACGAAGTCGTACCCGGCTTCGGCGATCATCTGGAGCTTGCCGGGGACGACCTTGGGCCGGGCGAACGCGGCCCAGAAGAAGCCCACCACGATGATCGAACCCAGCAGGGCGAGCAGCATCGGCTTGTTGAAATAGAAGGCGTTGCCGTCCGCGTCGCCCATGAGCGGCTCGAACAGGAACGAGTGCAGGCCCGGGGCGACAGTGTCGAAGCCACATCCGTCGAAGAGGTGGCAGTTCGTGTCGAAGGCGAGGGCCTGCGTCGGGTCAGCACTCACCGCGGGCTCCTTCATCGTGGCGCATAGGTACGGCAACCTCGTTGTGTCGGCGCGGCGCGCGGCCGCGGTTCGGCACGGGACTGGTGTTACGGATGTGGGGGCGGCTGTGGGGCATCTCGCCCTGCGTGTGAGCAGGCGTCAGCTCAGATGCCCGCGCCCGCGATGCCGCAGTTGGCACCGGACGATAGCAGGGTCTGTCATGCGCCTTTATCCCGGCCCTACCCCTCACGACGAGTGCCCCGTCTTCTCGGGCTTGTCGCCGTTCTTGGGGGCGGACGAGTCCGGTTCGACGTAGAGAATCTTGGCTTTCATGTGGGCACGCGCCTGCGCGCCGATCCAGGCGAGGGTGCCGGCGACGAGCGTGAGGGCGAAGGCCCGGGGGTTGAACAGGGTGGTGTTCTTGAACGCGGCGAGGAAGATGAACAGCAGAAGAATCTGTGCCGCGTAGAGCATCAGGCCCATCGCCTGGAAAAGGTGCGGAAGCGATTTGGCAGTGCGCTGCAGAACGTAGAGACCGATCCCCATGAAGAGGATCACCACCAGCGTCGCGACGACGGCCCCGACCGCCCCTTTGCCACCGGCGACCACACCGCTGACGACGGCGGCGATCGCGCCGACGGCAGCTGTGGGCACAGCGGCCTGGAGCAGGATCCGGACGTCATTGGACGGCATGGCGGCAACTCCGCTTTCGCAGGGGGGCAGGGGTGTCGTCATGGACGAGCGTAGCCCCGGGTGGGGAGTGGTCCTCACGCCGATGGGCCGTCGCACTGCGGCCCTTCGACTGTGTCCCGGGGTTCTCGTGAACCGTATCACAAACTATTTGATGAGGTCTTTACCTAGTGGCTGTGCTGGGTGTCACACATGAGAGTGACACTGCGCGTCTGTGCAGATCCAGCACCACTTTGTCTGGTATTGGGGATCTTCGTTCCCCCACGAGTTGGCAATGCTCTAGTCAGATTCTTACCTTGAGCGTCAGCGCGACGTTCCGGCCTTGCCCCGGTCCAGGAAGCGCGGACGGGCGCCGAGAGCGGTCGAGCCGTTGACTCCGTTGACCCGGGAGACGCCCGCGGCGACCGGGGTGCGGGGCTCCTCGACGACCGGGACGGACGCCCCGTCCTCGTCCGCCTCCCCGGCGTCCTCCGCCGCCTCCGGTTCCGGCTCCACAGCCGCCTTGCGGCGATAGCGCGGCGGCACGAAAGCCTCCGCCCAGCGCGGGGCACGCGGGGTGAAGCGGGGCAGCAGGAGCAGGACCAGGCCGATGAAGCTGAGGAAGACGATGCCGAGCACGATCCACATCGACGCCGAGTTCACCGAGTAGGCGAGCGCGCCGAACGCGATCAGCGCCGACCAGAAGTACATGATCAGCACCGCCCGGCTGTGCGAGTGGCCGATCTCCAGGAGCCGGTGGTGCAGATGCCCGCGGTCGGCGGCGAACGGCGACTGGCCGCGCCAGGTGCGACGCACGATCGCGAGCACCAGGTCGGCGGCCGGGATCGCGATGATCGTCAGCGGCAGCAGCAGCGGGATGTAGACCGGCACCGTCTGATGCACGGCCGCCTTCTCGGAGCCCGCGAACAGCTTCAGCGCGTCCGGGTCGACCTGTCCCGTGATGGAGATCGCGCCCGCCGCCAGAACCAGCCCGATGAGCATCGAGCCGGAGTCGCCCATGAAGATCCGCGCGGGGTGCATGTTGTGCGGCAGGAAGCCCAGGCACATGCCCATCAGGATCGCCGCGAACAGCGTGGCCGGGGCGGCGGCCTCGATGCCGTACGACACCCAGACCCGGTAGGCATAGAGGAAGAACGCGGTCGACGCGATGCCCACCATGCCCGCCGCGAGGCCGTCCAGGCCGTCGACGAAGTTGACCGCGTTGATGGTGATGACGACCAGCGCCACCGTCAGCAGGGTGCCCTGCCACTGGGTCAGCGCGACGTTCCCGACGCCCGGGATCGGCAGCCACAGGATGGTCAGACCCTGCATGACCATGACGCCGGCGGCGATCATCTGGCCGCCCAGCTTGATCAGGGCGTCGATCTCGAACTTGTCGTCCAGGACGCCGATCAGCCAGATCAGGGCCGCGCCGGAGAGCAGGGCACGCGGTTCGTTGGACTCGGCGAAGACCTCGTTCAGGTTGGTGAGGTGGTCGGCGACCAGCAGGCCCGCGCACAGGCCGAAGAACATCGCGATCCCGCCGAGCCGCGGAGTGGGTTCCCGGTGCACGTCACGTGCCCGGATCTGCGGCATCGCTCCGGCCACGATCGCGAATTTCCGTACCGGCCCTGTCAGCAGGTACGTCACCGCGGCCGTGATGCAGAGCGTCAGCAGGTATTCACGCACGGGCTTCCCCACAGGTCTCGCTGGCCATCACAGCCCCACACCCTAGCGACGGTCTCATACGGAACGCATATGTGTGGGGACTACCGGGTAGCGACGATGGTTGCACGTGTGGCTGTGCTCTCGGTCGCTCCTACCCCCGCTCAGCCGGGATAGGGCGGAAATCTACCGGCCAGCTCCCGCACTTCTTCACGCGCCCGCTGGCTCTCGACCGTACCGCGCAGCACACCTGCGAACAGGGCGGCGATGGATCCCATCTCCTCCTCCCCCATCCCCTGAGTGGTCACCGCCGCCGTGCCCAGCCGCAGGCCGCGGGCATCGCCGTGCGGCAGCGCACAGCAGTCCATGACCATCCCGGCGGCGGCCAGCCGGCCCCGCGCGGTCCGTCCGTCGACGCCGAGGGGCGCCGGGTCGGCGGTGATGAGATGCGTGTCCGTCCCGCCCGTGGTGACGACGAATCCCTCGGCGGCCAGTCCCGCCGCGAGGACCCGCGCGTTGGCGACGACCTGATGGGCGTACACGGTGAAGGCGGGAGTGGCGGCCTCTCCGAAGGCGACCGCCTTGGCGGCGATGGTGTGCATCTGGGCGCCGCCCTGGGTGAAGGGGAACACGGCCCGGTCGACCCGCTCGGCCAGTTCGTGGCCGCACAGGATCATCCCGCCGCGCGGACCCCGCAGCACCTTGTGCGTGGTGGCACAGACGACATCGGCGTACGGCACCGGACTCGGCGCCGCTCCCCCGGCGACCAGCCCGATCGGGTGCGCAGCGTCGGCGATGAGATAGGCGCCCACCTCGTCGGCGACCTCGCGGAACAGGGCGTAGTCGATGTGCCGGGGGTAGGCGATGGACCCGCACACGATCGCCTTGGGCCGATGGGTGCGGGCGAGGGTGCGCACCTGGTCGTGGTCGATGAGCCCGGTCTCCGC
The DNA here is from genome assembly GCF_017948455.1 of Streptomyces sp. GESEQ-4. Lineage (GTDB taxonomy): Bacteria > Actinomycetota > Actinomycetes > Streptomycetales > Streptomycetaceae > Streptomyces. Next base: position 208,023 of record NZ_JAFFSU010000004.1, on the reverse strand, counting down.
GTCCACGCCGTAGCCGACGAAGTCGAACCAGCGGCCGGAGAAGTTCGCGGGCGAGCCGTGGGTGAGGTGGCCGCCGTGCGGCAGGCCCAGGGCGAGGACGGTGTCGCCGGGGCGCAGCAGGGCGGCGTACGTGGCGAGGACGGCCGACGAGCCGGAGTGGGACTGCACGTTGGCGTGCTCCGCCCCGAACAGCGCCTTGGCCCGGTCGACGGCGACGCGCTCGGCGACGTCCACGATCTCGCAGCCGCCGTGGTGCCGGGCCCCGGGATAGCCCTCCGCGTACTTGTTGGCGAGCGGCGACCCGAGCGCCGCCAGCACCGCCGGTGACGTGAAGTTCTCGGCGGCGATCAACTGCAGCGTCGTCGACTGCCGTTCCAGCTCCCCCAGCAGGATCCCGGCCAGCTCGGGATCCTGGCGGCGCAGCACATCGGCCTCGAGGGTATGGGTGACCGTCATGGTGGGCTCCCGGGGCGTCGACACTGACGTAGCACCAATGTAGGCCCAGGACCCCACAGGCGCTCGGTCGTCACGTCCTGGCGGGCACACCGGTGAGCGCGGTGACGACCGGGGCCGGCGCCTGGTTCAGCTTCGCGCCGCTGCGGCGGACTCCGTCCACCGACCTCGCGTCACGTCCGTGCCGGGACGCCCGTCAGCGCTGTCACCACTGGGTCCAGCGCCTGGTTTATCTCGTCGCCGATGGAGCGGAAGAACGTGAGTGGGGCGCCGTAGGGGTCGTAGACCTCGTCCGCTTCGGCTGTGGGGGCCAGGAGCCACCCGCGTAGAGCTGCTGCGGCGCGGACCAGGGCGCGTGCGCGGGCGACCATGCCGTCCTCCAGCGGAGGGAGTGTCGCCGGGTCGATCGCCTTCACCAGGCGGGTGAACTCCTTGAGGGTGAAGGTGCGCAGGCCGGCGGAGTGGCCCATGGAGATGACCTGGGCCCGGTGGTCGCGGGTGGCGGTCAGCACCAGGTCGGCGCGGATGACGTGGTCGTCCAGCAGTTCCCGCCCGGTGAAGCCGGAGGCATCCGCGCCGAACTCGGCCAGCACGGCCTCCGCGTTGGCCTCCATGGGCGCACCCTCATGGCCCCAGGTGCCCGCGCTCTCCACGATCAGCCCGCCCCACAGCGGGTCGCCGAGCCGGTCCGCCAGGGCATGACGGGTCAGCCGCTCGGTGATCGGCGAGCGGCACACGTTGCCGGTGCTGACGTGGAGGATGCGGAAGCTGTCGAGAGGGAGGCCGAAGGTCCCCGTGTCTTCCCCGTTCCATATGCCACGCCCCGCGTCAGGGGCCGTCAATTGGCCACCTCGAGGTCGGGTACGACCTTGTGCAGCTCCTCCGCCGAGAGGGCGCCCGCACGCAGCAGCAGCGGCACCTCGCGGGTGACGTCGACGATGGAGGAGGGCACGTTGCCGGGCGTGGGCCCGCCGTCGAGGTAGACGGACACCGAGTCGCCCAGCATGCCCTGCGCGGCGTCACAGTCCTCCGGCGCCGGATGACCGGTGAGGTTCGCCGACGACACGGCCATGGGGCCGACCTCGGTGAGCAGTTCGATGGCGACCGGGTGCAGCGGCATGCGCACGGCGACGGTGCCCCGGGTGTCCCCCAAGTCCCACTGCAGGGACGGCTGGTGCTTGGCGACCAGCGTCAGCGCGCCCGGCCAGAAGGCGTCGACGAGTTCCCAGGCCATCTCGGAGAAGTCCGTGACGAGGCCGTGCAGGGTGTTCGGGGAGCCGATGAGGACCGGGGTGGGCATGTTGCGGCCCCGCCCCTTGGCCTCGAGCAGGTCGGTGACGGCTTCCGAGGAGAACGCGTCGGCGCCGATGCCGTACACCGTGTCGGTGGGGAGGACCACGAGCTCGCCACGGCGGACGGCGGACGCCGCCTCACGCAGACCGGTGGTGCGGTCGGTCGCGTCATTGGTGTCGTATCGCCGTGCCATATCTAGCGGGCCTCCTCGTACACATACGTCACGTACTTCGGGACAACAGTCTGCGGGCCGGTCACGGCAGCGCCTTGCGGGCCGTCGCGAACCGGGGGCGGTTGTTGAGGTCGGGGTGGTCGGCCGCGTCGGCCCAGCCCCGCTCCTCGGTGAAGATCCACGGCACCTGGCCGCCCTGGGTGTCGGCGTGCTCGATGACGACGACCCCGCCCGGGCGCAGGAGCCGGTGTGCGGTCCGCTCCAGGCCGCGGATGAGGTCGAGGCCGTCCTCGCCGGAGAACAGGGCGAGTTCGGGATCGTAGTCCCTCGCCTCGGGATTGACGTACTCCCATTCCGTCAGCGGGATGTACGGCGGGTTGGAGATCACCAGGTCGACCTGGCCGTCGAGGTCCGGGAAGGCGGTGAGGGCGTCGCCCTGGCGCAGGTCGACCCTGGACCCCGCCACGTTCTTGCGGGTCCACTGCAGGGCGTCCTCGGACAGCTCCACGGCGTGCACACGGGAGCGCGGGACCTCCTGGGCGAGGGCGAGCGCGATGGCGCCGGAGCCGGTGCACAGGTCCACGATGAGCGGTTCTACGACGTCCATGGCGCGTACGGCGTCTATGGCCCAGCCGACGACCGACTCGGTCTCGGGGCGCGGGACGAACACCCCGGGCCCGACTTGGAGTTCGAGATACCGGAAGTAGGCCCGGCCGGTGATGTGCTGGAGCGGCTCGCGCTGCTCACGGCGGGCGATGACCTCCCAGTACCGGGCGTCGAAGTCGGCGTCCTTGACGGTGTGCAGCTCGCCCCGCTTCACGCCGTGCACGAACGCGGCGAGCTCCTCCGCGTCGTTGCGCGGCGAGGGCACGCCGGCGTCGGCCAGCCGCTGGGTGGCCTGAGCTACCTCAGCGAGCAGCACGCTGCGGGGACTTGAGGGTCGCCCCCCAAATGATGGCTGCACGCATGTCCTCCGGTACTGGTCCTTCTCGTACGTCCCTTACACGGCTCTACCGCACGGCTCTACGCGGCTGCGAGCTTGGCGGCCGAGTCCGCGTCGACGCAGGCCTGGATCACCGCGTCGAGTTCACCGTCCAGGACCTGGTCCAGGTTGTATGCCTTGAAGCCGACGCGGTGGTCCGAGAGGCGATTCTCCGGGAAGTTGTACGTACGGATCTTCTCGGAGCGGTCGACGGTGCGGACCTGGCTGCGGCGGGCGTCGGCGGCATTCTTCTCCGCCTCCTCCTGCGCCGCGGCGAGCAGCCTGGAGCGCAGGATACGCAGTGCCTGCTCCTTGTTCTGCAGCTGGCTCTTCTCGTTCTGGCAGGAGGCGACCACTCCGGTGGGAACGTGCGTGATGCGCACGGCGGAGTCGGTCGTGTTGACGGACTGTCCGCCGGGTCCGGAGGAGCGGTAGACGTCGATCCGCAGGTCGTTCGGGTTGATCTCGACGTCGACCTCCTCGGCCTCGGGCGTCACCAGCACACCGGCCGCGGAGGTGTGGATACGGCCCTGGGACTCGGTGGCCGGCACACGCTGGACGCGGTGCACGCCGCCCTCGTACTTCAGCCGCGCCCACACGCCCTGCCCCGGCTCGGTGGCGCCCTGGCCGCCCTTGGTCTTCACCGCGACCTGGACGTCCTTGTAGCCGCCCAGCTCGGACTCGGTGGCGTCGATGATCTCGGTCTTCCAGCCGACCCGCTCGGCGTACCGCAGATACATCCGCAGCAGGTCACCGGCGAACAGCGCGGACTCGTCGCCGCCCGCGCCCGCCTTGATCTCGAGGATCACGTCCTTGTCGTCGCTGGGGTCGCGCGGAACGAGGAGCAGCCGCAGCTTCTCCGTCAGCTCCTCACGCTGCTTCTCCAGCTCCTTCACCTCGGCGGCGAACTCCGGGTCGTCGGCGCCGAGTTCCCGGGCCGCCTCGATGTCGCCGCCCATCTGCTTCCAGGAGCGGAACGTGGCGACGATCGGGGTGAGCTCGGCGTAGCGCTTGTTCAGCTTGCGCGCGTTGGCCTGGTCGGAGTGGACCGACGGGTCGGCGAGCTTCTTCTCCAGGTCGGCGTGCTCGACGACGAGTTCCTCGACGGCCTCGAACATCTCTGGCTCCTGTTGTACGTACGTGGGTGAAGGGCGGACGACCAAAAACGCCGGTCCCGGCGCGCCGAAGAGGGGCGCGGCCGTGGACCGGCGAAATGGGGCTCGCTACTTCTTGGAGCCGGCAGCCTTGCCGAAGCGGGCCTCGAAGCGGGCCACACGGCCACCGGTGTCGAGGATCTTCTGCTTGCCCGTGTAGAACGGGTGGCACTCGGAGCAGACCTCGGCGCGGATCGCTCCGCTGGAGATCGTGCTGCGGGTGGTGAACGACGCGCCACAGGTGCAGCTGACCTGCGTCTCGACGTACTCGGGGTGGATGTCGCGCTTCAAGGGTGTCTCCTAGTTTCGGGAGGGCGCCGGGTCGCAGCCGCGGAGTGCTGCCGCGTGAACCGGGGCCGACTTACCAGTCTGCCAGGACTGGGGCCATCCCCCAAAACGAGGGGTGGGCGTCGTGTATTCCCTGCGGGCCGGTGGGGGCTTGTCGCGCAGTTCCCCGCGCCCCTAACCGGCGCTGACCACTCCGTTTGCCTGGCCTGTCGCCGTGCCTTTTGTTGCCGACTTCGGAATGGCCCTGTCGTTCTTGAGTGCCGTCCAGACCTGCTGGGCCTTGGTGTCGTCTACGAGGACGCGGTTGGCGTCGGCGGGGTCGTACTGGACCGGCATCGTGACCATGTGCATGTTCTTCGGGCTGATGCTCTTGAGGCCGCTCGCGAACGACATGAGGGAGTTGACCGAGCCGAGGTCGGAGTCGGTGGTGACGGCGTTGGTGGCGGTGTCGGCGAGGTCGTACAGCTTCTTCGGGTCGGTGAAGAGGCCGACGTCCTTGATCTGCTCGACGAGCGCCTTGATGAATGCCTGCTGGAGCTGGATGCGGCCGAGGTCGGAGCCGTCGCCGACGCCGTGCCGGGTGCGGACCAGGCCGAGTGCCTGCTCGCCGGTGAGCTGGTGGGTGCCGGCCGCGAGGTCCAGGTGGCTGTCGGGGTCCTCGATGGCCTTGCTGGTGGTGACCTTGACGCCGCCGAGCTCGTCGATGAGCTTCTGGAAGCCGCTGAAGTCGACCTCGAGGTAGTGGTCCATGCGCAGGTCGGTGAGCGACTCGACGGTCTTCACCGCGCAGGCCGCGCCGCCGGTGGTGTACGCCGAGTTGAACATGACGCCGGTAGCGGCGTCGTGGGTGTCGCCGTCGGTGTCGGTGCACTCGGGGCGGTCGATGAGGGTGTCGCGCGGGATGGAGACCACGCTGGCCTTCTTGTGGCCCTTGTAGACGTGCACGATCATCGCCGTGTCGGAGCGGGCGCTGCCGTCGTCGGCGCCGCCGCCGAGCTTCTGGTTGGAGCCGGAGCGGGTGTCGGAGCCCAGGACGAGGATGTTCTCGGAGCCGTTGTCGACCTTGGTCGGCCGGTTCGTGCCGAGGGCCTGGTCGATGTCGACGCTCTTGAGGTTGCCGTTGAGCTTGAAGTACACGTACCCGACGCCGGTGCCGCCCAGCACCACGATGCCGCCGGCCACCCAGGCCGTGACGAGCAGTCCCTTGCGGCGGTTGCCGCGGGGCTTGCGGCGGCGGCCCTTGGCGCGGTGGCGCGGGCCCGTGGACCCGGACTCACCCGGTATGCCGGGGTCCGGTGTGCTCTCGGCAGACATGTGCTCCTCGGTTCTCGTCGGGTCGGTTACCCCTCGCGTTCAGGGTCAGGCCCGGGCGAAGCGACATGTATCGCTCCATCTTCGCCCCGACCGGTCAGACGGGGAAACCCGGGAAAGGGTTGCACAACGCACTGTGCCCACCGCGTGGGGCGGTGGGCACAGTGTGTGACGCGTGGTGCTGGACGCACCCCGTTCACCTGCTGTTTCAGCCGAAGATGTCGTACTGCTTGAAGTCCGTCCCGACCGAGACCCTTGTGGCAAAGATCTCGCTCGTGGCCTTGCCGGTTCCCTTGTACAGGTAGAGCGTGCCGCCGGGCGTACGGGCCAGGAAGTCGGCCTTGCTGTCGCCGTTGACGTCACCGATGGCGTCGAAGGCGTTGTACGTCGTGTTGCTCCAGGTGCGCACCTTGACCCGGGCCGAGAAGGGGCTCGAGGCCTTGCCGGTTCCCTTGTACAGGTAGACGGCACCGGTGCTCCGGTTGCGCACGATCACGTCGGCCTTGCCGTCGGCGTTGAAGTCGCCCTTGCCGCGCAGGGTGTTGTACTGGTTCCAGCCCGTGCCCGAGCCGACCTGCGTACGGGCCGAGAAGGTGCCGTTGCCCTTGCCCGGGTAGAGCCACAGCTTGCCGCCGGAGTCCACGGACAGCAGGTCGGGCAGATAGTCGCCGGTCAGGTCGCCCGGGGTGGCGATCCGGGTGCGGGTCTTCCAGTTGTCGAAGATCTGCTTCTCGGTCCAGGTCTCCGTGGAGCGCACGTAGTGCATCCAGTAGACGTCACCGGTGGAGGCGACCCGGTACACGAAGTCCTGGACGCCGTCCCGGTCGAGGTCGGTCTGCAGGACGGTGTTGACGCCGCTCCAGTTGCCGAGGCTCTGCCGGGCGCCGAACGACGTGCCCTTGGAGTCCTTCTCGTAGCCCGTCTTCGTGGACGCGTTGCGCACGAAGAGGTCGGCCCTGCCGTCGGTGTAGCTCATGTTGGCGTCGTCGACCTGCGGGAAGGCGGCACCGACGTACGACTTCACCTTCGCGAAGACGCTGTACGCGCCCTTCTCGACGCAGTCCACGACACCCCAGGACACGACGCCCACGATGCGGTTGCCCACGACGAGCGGGCCGCCGGAGTCGCCGTTGCAGGCGGACGTCGTACCGCTGTCGCTGCCGCTGGCGGGCTTGCCCGCGCAGACCATGTGGCCCTTGACGAAGTCGGCGCCGTAGAAGTTCGCGCAGGTCGTGTCCGACTGGATCGGCAGCGTGGCCGTCTTCAGCGTCTCGGAGACGTCCTGAGTGGTGGAACTCGTACGACCCCAGCCGTAGACCTTGGCATTGGTCCCGGCGGCGTACGAGGCGGTGTCGGCGGACGTCGTCATGCGGATCGGCGTCGCCTTGACCGGCGTCGCCAGGGTGAGGACCGCGATGTCGTTGTCGATGGTCCGCGCGCTGTACGACGCGTGGCTCCACTGGCGCAGCGGCTGCGAGACCGTGCCGTTGGTGTTGCCCGACTCGTCGGGCAACGTCGAGGTCCCGGTCACCACCGCACCGTGGGCGGCCCAGTTGTAGCCCTTGACGCAGTGCGCGGCGGTCAGGATCTTCGTCGGCGAGACGACGGCGCCGCCGCAGAAGAAGCCGAGGTCGTTGGCCTCGTCGGAGTACCAGAGCTGGGCCATCCACGGCGCCGAGGTGATCGTCGTGGTGGACCCGCCGATGATCTTCGCGTCGATGGGGCCGCTGTTGCGGGCGCTCAGCGACGACTTGCCGGCCGTCTCCCCCGCGGAGTCGTCACCGGCGACCGCACCGGCGACCCGCTTCTGCAGCTCGGCGAGCGAGGCCGTGGCGATGGCGGGCTTGACCGTCGGCTTCGGAAGCGCCGTGGCGGCGTCGGCGGAGCTCGTCAGCAGCGCGGCGGCGACGGCCGCGGCCACACCGGCCGCCGTGAACGGAAGAGCGATCCGCAGCCTCCGTCTGTGCCGACCGCCCCCAGACATGGATGTACCCACTCAGGTCCCCCCTCGGGATCAGAAGTTCGGACCACAGATTCGAAAAACAGTCCGAGCCGCGTGATCGTACACCGTCCCGTACAACGCAGAGGGCCACCCCCTTGGCGGGGGTGGCCCTCTGTCAGTAGCGGACGTCAGTCGCCGTTACCGGGCGTCGGCGTCGTCTTCTGAATCTGCATCAGGAACTCGGCGTTCGACTTCGTCTGCTTCATCTTGTCGAGGAGCAGCTCCACCGCCTGCTGCTGGTCAAGGGCGTGCAGCACCCTCCGCAGCTTCCATACGATGGCCAGCTCGTCGTTGGCGAGCAGGATCTCTTCCTTACGGGTACCGGACGCGTCCACGTCCACCGCCGGGAAGATCCGCTTGTCCGCGAGCTTCCGGTCGAGCTTCAGCTCGGCGTTGCCCGTGCCCTTGAACTCCTCGAAGATCACCTCGTCCATGCGGGACCCGGTGTCGACGAGAGCCGTCGCGAGGATGGTGAGCGAGCCACCGTCCTCGATGTTCCGGGCCGCACCGAAGAAGCGCTTCGGCGGGTACAGCGCCGTCGAGTCGACACCACCGGAGAGGATACGACCGGAGGCCGGCGCGGCCAGGTTGTACGCACGGCCCAGACGCGTGATGGAGTCGAGCAGCACGACCACGTCATGGCCGAGCTCGACGAGCCGCTTGGCCCGCTCGATCGCCAGCTCCGCGACCGTCGTGTGGTCCTCGGCCGGGCGGTCGAAGGTCGAGGAGATGACCTCGCCCTTGACCGACCGCTGCATGTCGGTGACCTCTTCCGGACGTTCGTCGACCAGGACGACCATCAGGTGGCACTCGGGGTTGTTGTGCGTGATCGCGTTGGCGATCGCCTGCATGATCATGGTCTTGCCGGTCTTCGGCGGGGCCACGATCAGACCGCGCTGGCCCTTACCGATCGGTGCGACGAGGTCGATGATGCGGGTGGTGAGGATGCCCGGGTCCGTCTCCAGACGGAGGCGGTCCTGCGGGTACAGCGGCGTCAGCTTGTTGAACTCCGGGCGGCCACGCCCGGATTCGGGCGCCATGCCGTTCACGGAGTCGAGACGGACCAGCGCGTTGAACTTCTCGCGGCGCTCGCCGTCCTTCGGCTGACGGACCGCGCCGGTGACGTGGTCGCCCTTGCGCAGGCCGTTCTTACGGACCTGGGCGAGGGAGACGTACACGTCGTTCGGACCCGGCAGGTAGCCCGACGTACGGATGAAGGCGTAGTTGTCGAGGATGTCCAGGATGCCGGCGACCGGGATCAGGACGTCGTCCTCGGTGATCTGCGGCTCCTGGCCGCCCATCTCGTCGCGGCCACGCCGGCCACGGCGGTCGCGGTAGCGCCCGCGCCGGCCACGGCGTCCGCCCTCGAAGTCGTCGTCGTCCTGCGGGCCGTTGTCCCGCTGCTGGCGGTCCTGACGGTCCTGACGGCCGCCGCCGCCCTGCTGCTGGCCCTGCTGCCGCTGGCCGCCCTGGCCCTGCTGGTCGTCGCCCTTGCCGCGGCGGTCCCGGTCGCGGTCACGGCCGCGGTCCCGGCGGTCGCGGCGGCGGCCCTCGCCGCCGTCGGCGTCGGACTTGGCGTCGCCCTGCGTCTGCGGGGCGGGCGTCTCGGCCTTCGGCTCGCTCTTCGCCTCGGCGGCGACCGTCTCGGGGCTGCCCGCCTCGGCGGTGGCACGGCGACGGCGGCGCTCGGGGGCTTCCTCCGCCCCGCGCTCGGCTTCGGCGCGGGGGGTGCCCCCGGCCGGCTGGCCGGGAATCTCGATCTGCTGCTGGGCCACGGCCTTCGCGGCCGCGGCCTTCTTGTCGGCCTTCTCGGCGGGAGCGGAGTCCTCGCCGGTACGCGCCTTCGAGGTGGCGCGGCGCTTGGGCTTGGTCTCGGTGGCTGCCTCGGCGGACTTGGCCGGGGCACCCCCACCCGCCTGCGCCTCCTTGATGACCTCGATCAGCTGGCTCTTGCGCATGCGCCCTGTGCCCCTGATACCGAGGCCGGATGCGACCTGCTGCAGCTCGGCCAGCACCATGCCCTCGAGGCCGGTACCGCGGCGCCGCCGGGAGCCGGCACCGCTGGCAGGCGCGGAGGCGTCCGTGGCGGGCGCGGCAGCGGTCTCCTCGACACGTGCGCCCATCAGATCGGTGGTGTCGCTCACGAAGGGTCCTTCCCTGGAGCGGACGTCGGCCTGTCTGGCTCGGCGACCGGTTGTGCTGTCCGGCTTCGGTCCTTGCTGTGTGGACCGTGCCGGGGCGGTGGTCCGCCTAAGAGGCGGAGGAAATGGGTGATGGCGCTTCCCGCAGCTGTGGCACTGAGTGTCGGTGTCACAAGGCTTGGTCGCACCTGTTCCGGAGCGTGCCCGGCCAGTCGCTCAGTGCCCGCGTACGAGGTACGGCCCGCGTACGTCGTACGAAACACAGTGCGGCTTGGGAGGCTCCCGGAAGGATGTCTGTCCCGGACGGGGACACGAAGCACCTCGCCATGGTGGGGTCGGGTGCAGACTTGAGGTTAACACTACCGGATCCAACAAACATTCCCCCTCTCGAAATCCGGCAACCGTGTGTCAGGTCGCAAGCGGCAGCACGCTCGCTCCCTGGGCGTCGAGCTCGAGCCGGTTCGCGGCCCAGCCCTCGCCTGCCAGATCGGCCACCTTGTCGGCGCTATCGTCATCGGCCAGCGCCAGCACGGTGGGGCCCGCTCCGGAGATCACCGCGGGGATCCCATCGGCCCGCAGCCGCTCCACCAGCGCCGCGCTCTCCGGCATGGCCGGTGCGCGGTACTCCTGGTGGAGCCGGTCCTCGGTCGCGGGCAGCAGCAGCTCGGGGCGCCTGGTCAGGGCCTCGACGAGCAGGGCCGCTCGGCCCGCGTTGGTGGCGGCGTCGACGTGCGGCACGGTGCGCGGGAGCAGGCCGCGCGCGGTCTCGGTGAGGACCGGCTTACCGGGCACGAAAACCACCGGAACGATGGAATCGGCGGGCTCCATCCTGATCGCGCGCGCGGATCCCGCCTCCATCCAGGAGAGCGTGAATCCGCCGAGCAGACAGGCGGCCACATTGTCGGGGTGGCCCTCGATCTCGGTGGCGAGTTCCAGGAGGGCCGGGTCGTCGAGCTTGGAGTCTCCGCCTATGGTCACGGCGCGTGCGGCGACGATGCCGGCGCAGATGGCGGCCGACGAGGAGCCCAAGCCGCGGCCGTGCGGGATGCGGTTGGCGCAGACGATCTCCAGACCGCGCGGCTGCCCGCCGAGCAGATCGAAGGCCGTGCGCAGGGACCGTACGAGAAGGTGGTTCTCGTCACGCGGGAGCGTCTCGCCGCCTTCGCCCGCGATGTCGATGTGCAGCCCGGAGTCGGCCACCCGGACGACGACGTCGTCATAGAGCCCCAGCGACAGGCCGAGGGCGTCGAAGCCCGGGCCGAGGTTGGCGCTGGTGGCGGGGACGCGCACCCTGACAGCGGCGGCGCGGAAGGCTGGACCGGCCATCGCTCGATGACTCTCCTTGAGCTGCGTGATTGTCGAAGACATTCGATGACGTACGAGGAACCCCGCGGGCTGCTCCCGGCCTCACGGACGGGCGCTTCCGACGCCGCTGTCGGACCGCGGAGACGGCGCGGCACCGTGCCGGTGGACGGCATATGCGGCAGGCGGGTTCAGTACAGCCTATCGAAGGAAGGTTCTGTGGCGACATAGGGCGCACAGGAGGCGCACGATGCGTGTCGTAAGCCCCTTGTGCACCCCCTGTCGGGTTACCCCTCCTGACGCTGATCAGGCGAGGCCGAGGCGCTCGGCCGCCGTCGCCGCGTCGACCGGGACGGTGACGGGCTGCGGGGCGCCGGCGACGGCCCAGTCGGGGTCCTTCAGGCCGTTGCCGGTGACCGTGCAGACGATCGTCTGCCCCGGGTCGACCTTGCCCTGCTCGGCGGCCTTGAGCAGGCCGGCCACGGACGCGGCCGAGGCGGGCTCGACGAAAACGCCCTCCTGAGCGGCCAACAGCCGGTAGGCGCGCAGGATTTCACGGTCCGTCACCTCGTCGATGAACCCGCCCGACTCGTCCCGCGCGGCCAGGGCGTACTGCCAGGACGCGGGGTTGCCGATACGGATCGCGGTGGCGATGGTCGAGGGGTCCTTGACGATCTCGCCGCGCACGATCGGCGCGGAGCCGGAGGCCTGGAAGCCCCACATGCGCGGGGTCCGCCGCGCGACACCGTCGGCGGCGTACTCCTTGTAGCCCTTCCAGTACGCGGTGATGTTGCCCGCGTTGCCCACCGGCAGGACATGGATGTCGGGGGCGTCGCCCAGCATGTCCACGATCTCGAACGCGGCCGTCTTCTGCCCCTCGATCCGCACCGGGTTGACCGAATTGACCAGCGCCACCGGGTAGTTCTCGCTCAGCGCTCGAGCGAGCGTCAAGCAGTCGTCGAAGTTGCCGTCGACTTGGAGGATCTTCGCGCCGTGGACGAGCGCCTGCCCCATCTTGCCGAGCGCGATCTTGCCCTGCGGCACGAGAACGGCGGACACCATCCCCGCCCGTACGGCGTACGCGGCCGCGGAGGCGGACGTATTGCCCGTGGAGGCACAGATGACGGCCTTCGCGCCCTCCTCCTTGGCCTTGCTGATGGCCATGGTCATACCGCGGTCCTTGAAGGACCCGGTGGGGTTCGCGCCCTCCACCTTGAGGTGGACCTCGCACCCGGTGCGCTCGGAGAGCACCTGCGCGGGCACGAGGGGCGTGCCGCCCTCACGGAGCGTCACGACCGGCGTGGTGTCGGAAACCGGGAGACGGTCCCGGTACTCCTCGATGATGCCGCGCCACTGGTGGGTCATTGCTGGTTACTCTCCTTCAACCCGCATGATGCTGGCGACGCCCCGCACGGTGTCGAGCTTGCGCAACGCCTCGACGGTGCCGCCGAGGGCCGCGTCGGACGCACGGTGCGTGACGACGACGAGAGATGCCTCGCCGTCCTTCCCCTGCTGCCGAACCGTATCGATCGAGACACCGTGCTCGGCGAACACGGTGGCCACCTGGGCGAGAACACCCGGTTTGTCGGCGACGTCGAGGCTGATGTGGTAACGCGTGACGACCTCGCCCATGGAGGACACGGGCAGTGCGGCGTACGCCGACTCACCGGGCCCGGTGGCGCCGTTGATCCGGTTGCGGCAGACGGCGACGAGGTCGCCGAGGACGGCGGAGGCGGTCGGGGCACCGCCGGCGCCGGGGCCGTAGAACATCAACTGCCCGGCGGCGTCCGACTCGACGAACACCGCGTTGTACGCGCCGCGCACGGAGGCGAGCGGGTGGGTGAGCGGGATCATCGCGGGGTGCACGCGCGCGGTGACCGAGCCGCCGTCCGCGGCCCGCTCACAGATGGCGAGCAGCTTGATGGTGCAGCCGATCTGCTTGGCGGCGGCGAAGTCGGTGGCGGTGACCTCGGTCATGCCCTCGCGGTAGACGTCGTCGAGGCGCACGCGCGTGTGGAAGGCGATTCCGGCGAGGATGGCGGCCTTGGCGGCGGCGTCGAAGCCCTCGACGTCGGCGGTCGGGTCGGCCTCGGCGTATCCCAGGGCGGTGGCCTCGTCGAGGGCCTCCTGATACCCGGCCCCCGTGGAGTCCATCTTGTCGAGGATGAAGTTGGTCGTCCCATTGACGATCCCGAGCACGCGGTTGACCTTGTCGCCGGCGAGGGACTCGCGCAGCGGGCGGATCAGCGGGATGGCACCGGCGACGGCGGCCTCGTAGTAGAGGTCCTTGTTGTTCGCCTCCGCCGCGGCGTGCAGGTCGGCGCCGTCCTGGGCGAGGAGGGCCTTGTTGGCGGAGACGACGGAGGCGCCGTGCTCGAAGGCGGTGGTGATGAGGCTCCGGGCGGGCTCGATCCCGCCGATCACCTCGACGACGACGTCAATGTCACCGCGTTTGACGAGGGCGGTGGCGTCGGTGGTGATCAGCTCGGCGGGAATGCCCTCACGGACCTTGGAGGGCCGCCGTACGGCGACTCCCGCCAGCTCCACCGGGGCTCCGATGCGGGCGGCGAGGTCGTCGGCGTGCGTCGTCATGATGCGCGCCACCTCTGAGCCGACCACTCCACAGCCCAGCAGCGCCACCTTCAGCGGACGCGTACGCATCATCCGACCTCGTTTCCTCATACCGTCTTCGGTGGGACCAGTCTCACTCACCGGAATGGAGTTTCTGTCCTTTGTCCGGATCCTGAGACGTCTATTTCATTTCCGCGGGGGCGGAAGACAGGAGATCTTCCGCCCCTGGTGGTTACGGGTCATCCGACATCGAGACGCAGGAGGTCTTCCTCCGTCTCCCGGCGGACGATCACCCGGGCCTCGCCGTCCTGCACGGCGACGACGGGCGGCCGGAGAACGTGGTTGTAGTTGCTGGCCATGGACCGGCAGTAGGCACCCGTGGCCGGTACGGCGATGAGGTCACCCGGTGCCAGGTCGGACGGCAGGAACGCGTCCTTCACGACGATGTCGCCGCTCTCGCAGTGCTTGCCGACGACGCGGGCGAGCATGGGGGCGGCGTCGCTCGTACGGGAGACCAGGGCGACGCTGTACTCCGCGTCGTACAGCGCCGTACGGATGTTGTCGGACATGCCGCCGTCGACGGAGACGTATGTACGCAGGCCGTCCAGGGGCTTGATGGTGCCGACTTCGTAGAGCGTGAAGGCGGTCGGCCCGACGATGGCGCGCCCGGGCTCGACGGAGATACGGGGGGTGCTGAGGCGGGCGGCATCGCACTCACGGGTGACGATCTCGGTCAGCGCCTTGGCGATCTCGTGCGGTTCGCTGGGATCGTCGTCGCTCGTGTACGCGATGCCGAGCCCACCACCGAGGTCGATCTCGGGCAGCTCGACGCCGTGCTCGTCACGGATGTCCTTCAGCAGGCCCACGACCCGGTGCGCGGCGACCTCGAAGCCGGACATGTCGAAGATCTGCGACCCGATGTGGCTGTGAATCCCGATGAGTTCGAGCCCGTCGAGCTGAAGAGCACGCCGTACGGCCTCGGCGGCCTGCCCGCCCGCGAGCGGAATCCCGAACTTCTGGTCTTCATGGGCGGTGGCGATGAACTCATGCGTATGAGCCTCGACACCGACGGTGATACGGATCTGCACGCGCTGCCGCTTGCCGAGTTCCTGCGCGATGTGGGCGACGCGAACGATCTCCTGGAAGGAGTCGAGGACGATACGGCCGACGCCTGCCTCGATGGACCGGCGGATCTCGTCCGTGGACTTGTTGTTGCCGTGGAAGGCGATGCGGTCGGCGGGCATGCCGGCGGAGAGGGCGGTGGCGAGCTCGCCGCCGGAGCAGACGTCGAGGTTGAGCCCCTCCTCGTGCAGCCAGCGCACGACGGCCTTGGACAGGAAGGCCTTACCGGCGTAGAAGACGTCGGCGTCATGACCGAAGGCGGTACGCCAGGCACGCGCGCGTGCACGGAAGTCGGCCTCGTCGAGGATGTACGCGGGGGTGCCGTGCTGTTCGGCGAGGGTCTTGACGTCGATGCCGCCGACGGTGACGACACCGTCGGTGTCACGTCCGACGGTCTGGGCCCACACCTTGGAGTCGAGGGCGTTGAGGTCGGCGGGCGGCGCGGTGTAGTGGCCCTCGGGGAAGACGTCGGCGTGACGGGGCCCGGCGGGGTGTGCGGAACGGCTCATGTCGCGTGTTCTTTCAGAGGTGGTCGGGTGCGTCGATACCGAGCAGGGACAGGCCACCGGCCAGCACCGCCCCGGCGGCTTCGGCGAGCGCGAGCCGGGCACGGTGGGCGGCCGAGGGTTTCTCCTCGCCGATCGGCAGCACGGTGGGCACAAGAGCGGGGACGGCATCGGCGACGGTGACGAGGTGCCGGGCGAGACGGTCGGGGGCACGGTCCTCGGCGGCTGCGGCGAGGATGCGGGGGTGGTCCGCGAGGGTGTGGAGGAGGCGGGTGGGATCGTATGAGCCTTGGAACGCGCCGGCGCCGGGGGTCGGCCCGGGTTCGGCGCTGAAGCCGAGGTCGGCGGCGTTACGGCTGAGCGCCCGGGTGCGGGCGTGCGCGTAACGGACGCGGAAGAGGGGGTTGCCCTCACGCTGGACCAGATGCTCGTCGGTGATGCGGGGCCGGTCGTGGGCAGCGGGGTACAGCAGCGCCCAGCGGGCGGCGTCGGGGCCCAGGGGGAGGGGGTTGACGGGGGCGGGGATGGGGCGCACGGAGTAGGGCGGTGAGCCGGGGCTGCCCACGCCGTCGACGCGTACGCCGAGGATGTCGGTCCACTCGGGCTCGGGGCGGGCCTCGCAGCTGGTGCGGACGACGGCACCCTGCGAACGGAGGATGCGGGCGGTGGCGTCCATGACGACGACGGCGCGGACCTCGTGCGGGGCGTGCAGCGGCAGGAGCGGCTGGCGGTCAGGCCCCTCGGCGTGCCCGTACCGCTGCCCGCGCCGCAGGATCTCCTCGACGAGGGCCACGGGCGCGGCACCGCGCAGGCTGATGTTGAGAAACCCGGGCCCGGTGACGACGACATCGGAGACGGCGGCCGTATCGATCAGGTACGGCCGAAGGATCTCGGCGACCCGCAGCGGCGGCTGCCCGGCCGGGCGGGCGAGCTGAAGGGCGATGTTGGTGGCGTAGTCCCCACAGCCACCGGCCCCGGGAGCCGTCACAACAGCCCGCTCGGGCACGGTCACGCTCAGTTCCCCCTCATCGACAGCACGACGCACTGCGCGCAGCACGGTGCGGGAGAGCTCGACGGGGGTCACGGGACAAGCGTATGGGAGGAGGGGGGTGGGTAGGCGAGGCGGTTTCGGGGAGGGTCCGGGATGTGGACGGGGGTGAGACGGACGACCTCGATCAGCCGCCGGCTCGGCCGGCCCGCTCGGTCTCCCCCATACCGAGGACGTTCCCGAACAGGGGCCCGTCCTCCCCCTGCGCTCGCCCGCTCCGCTTCCGTTCGATCAACTGACGTACGAGCGCTACGAGTTCGGCGGGTTCGAAGGGTTTGGCGAGGAACGCGTCGACGCCGATGTCGAGGCCGCCGTCGACCTCGTACTGTGTACAGGCGCTGACGATGGCCAATGGCAGATCACGGGTCCGCGGATCGGCCCGCAGCCGTGCGGCGGTCCGCAGCCCGTCGAGTCGCGGCATGACGACATCCAGGGTGACCACATCGGGCCGCACCTGATGAATGACATCCAGACATTCGGCACCGTCGGCCGCGGTCACGACCTCGAGGCCCTCCAGCTCGAGATTGACCCTGATCAGCTGCCGGATGACCTTGTTGTCGTCGACAACAAGCACCCGGCCCGACGCGCCTGGCACAACTCGAGAGTAGGTCGGGACCGGCCACCGCGTCCGGGTTTTCCCCACTTCCACCCCCTGCGGGCGACGCTCTCCCCCCACGAAAACCGTTCATGAACACCCCGAAGGAGCTGGTAGGGTTCTACCCGTCACCGCGCAACGCGCCCGACACGCCCCCGTAGCTCAGGGGATAGAGCAACGGCCTCCGGAGCCGTGTGCGCAGGTTCGAATCCTGCCGGGGGCACCTTGGATCAGGTGCCCAAAGACCCCGCCATCAGCGCGTCAGCTGAGTGCGGGGTCTTCGCGTGTGCAGGCGTATGCAGCTCCCAGCGTGAACAGGGCTCCCTGTCGGCGGACGCGTGTCGACCTCTACGGCCGGTAGACGGCCCAGGTCTTGGGTGTCTCCGAGACCTTCACGGCGCTGAGTTCAGGCAGGTCATCGTGCCAGGTGTCGTAGATCCACTTGGCGAGGTTCTCGGCTGTCGGGGGGATACCCCCCCCCCATCGCTTCATTGAGGTGCCGGTGGTCGAGCGTCGCGTCGACCCATTTCTTGAAGGTGTCCAGGTCCCGGTAGTCGCGGACGAAGCCGGGCGGGGCGAGGGCGTGGTCGGCCGCCGAGAGTTCGAGCACGACCACGTAGTTGTGGCCGTGGAGGCGGGCGCAGGGGTGCCAGGAGGGGAGCGTGTCCAGGACATGGCTGGCGGAGAAGTGGAACTCCTTGCTTATGGTGAACATGCCGATCCCATCTCCTCCGCTCCCCCGTTGGGATTTTGGGACCCCTGCCGGTCTCGCACTGTAGTCGGTCAGCCTGCCCCGGCCTCTCCCTCGTCAAGGCCGCTGTCGTGAAGCAGGGCCCGGTTCAGAGGCACGTCGGTCAGGTACCGCGCCCGCAGGACCGGGTCGTCAATGCTGTCCGCCTTGCGCAGCACCTCGGCACGGGCTCTGCCCAGCAGGTCGCGGACCTCGCTCCCGCTGGCCTCGGCCCGCAGAGCCCGGGCCGCGTGATACAGAACCTCTTCCGTACGCAGGGCCGGCATGTCCCCGTGCTCGGCGAGCAGGGCGAGCGCGTGGCGGCCGTCGCGGGCGGCCGGCTCCGTCTCGCCGTCCTGCAGATGGATCCGGCTGCGCAGCACATATCCGGCGATCTCGCTGCGCACCATGCCACTGTCGCGGGTGTCGACGAGCGTGTCCTCACACAGCCGCCGAGCCAGGCTCCTGTCGTGGCCGGTGGCGAGGAGGACCTCGACGTACAGGTTGCGCACGATCGGTACCAGGTTGACCAGCCAGGTGCGCTGGGTCTCCACCCAGGCGTTCCGCGCGCGCTCGATCGCTTCGCCGTGGCGAGCGGGATCATGGGTGAGCAGCGTGGCGAGGAGGGCGTTGTTGTATGCGTGCCAGCCACTGTCACCACCGCGCTCCTCCTCGAAATCCAGAGCCTCACGCAGCACCGTGCCCGCTTCCTCCCATGAGCCGGTGGACAGGTGGAGCTGGGCGAGATAGTTCAGCGCTATGGGCAGCTCGGCGCGGAGGGTCTCACCTCTCAGCCGCTCGGTGCAGCGCAGCAGCCGCTGCCGGGCTTCGCCGAGCCGACCCGCGTCGAAGAGGTTGACCCCGATCTGCATCTCGTTGAGATTGCGGGCGTGCTGCAGTACGGGGTTCTCCGCCTCGCCGAGGCGCGGGTCCGAGGCGTACAGCCGCTCGGCGTCCAGGAGCACCCGCAGACCTGCGTGCAGATCGCGTTTGGGCAGCTGGCGTCCGTATTCGACCATCGCCACGAAGAGCGCCTGACGGCCTGCCTCGCCACACTCCCGGGCGCGTTCGACTGCCTCTTCGAGCTTGGCGAGGGAGGGTCGGACACCGTGGACGGCCAGCAGTGTCTTGCCACGCAGCAGGGTGGTGCGGGCGATGAGCAGTTGGTCCCCGAGGCGGTGTGCCGCCTGCTCCGCCTCGGCGGCCAAGGCGTCGATTCCCATGCTCTCCCGCTCGCCCTCGCCTCCCTTCCAGCGCACCTCAGTGATGCTGAGCAACAGCTCGATCGCCTCCACCAGACGGCGATCGCGCTCCGGACGGCCGGCGGGCATCAGCCGGGCGGACTCGATCGCCGTCCGGCAGTGCTGTTCGGCCTGGGCGAAGGAGAGATCCTCGACCGCCACGGAACGGGCCAGGCCGTAGTGGGCGGCGGCTGCCTGCGCGGCATACGCGGGCCCGGCCTGCAGGAAGTGATCGGCGATCAGCACGCGCAACTCGAGCGGAGCGGCGCCCCCGTCGACTCCTGGCAGGCGTGGGAGTGCTTCGGCGATGTCCGCATGCCGTTGCCGGCGGGCGCCTTCCGACTGTTCGCCGCGGATACCCCTTTGCAGGACCCGGTGCTCGAAGTCGTACCAGTCGGTCCCCAGACCGGCTGCCCAGTCGGGGACCTCGTCCCGGGGCCGACAGCGAATCAGGCCGTGCTCGCGCTCGATACGGTGCAGCAGGTCCTGGACCTGGATCCGTGGCGAGCCGGACACCTCGGCGAGTGTGTGTGCGAAGAAGAACTCGCCCATGGTGGCGCCGGTGACCAGGAGTTCGCAGGCAGCCGGGTCCAGCTGCCGGAAACGGTCCAGCACGGCCGCGGGAAGGCTCCCCGGCAGCGGCACCCGGACACCGTCTTCGGGTCGCCACAGCCTCAGGCACTGCTCGACGAAGATCGGATGGCCGCCCGTCGCCCCGGTCAACCGGACGGCGAAGTCCGCGGGAGCAGGGTGGCTCCGAAGCCTGGCGTCGACCAGTTCCCTGACAGCCCAGGTAGGCAGCGGCGGCAGCGTGTGGCGGGACACGAGTTCCGCGTGATCCCTCTGCCAGGCGTCCAGTAGCTGGTCCACCGCCCTCCCGTTCCCCTCGGCTGCGGCATACAGGCCGAGACCGAGGACAAGACCGAGCGGTTCACCCTCGATTCTGGGCAGCAACAGGTGCAGGAACTCCAGGGTCGACACATCGCACAGCTGGATGTCGTCCACCATCAGGAGCAAGGGCCGATCCGCGCGCGCCTGTTGCAACAGCACGTCGATCAGCTGCCGGGTCACGGTGCTCTGCACGGGCAGGAGACTGTCGCCCGGGATGGACCCGGTGGCTACGGTGGCCTCGGCGAACACCCGCCCTGCCGCGACCACCGCGCCGAGCCCCGGAACCGCGGCGGACAGCAGGTCGGGGGCGGCCGCCAGCGCACCACGGGCCGCCGTCCGCCGGAAGCCGGCCAGCCGCCTGCGGCCCTGTGCGGGACGGTCCAGTGCGTGCAGAGCGTCCAGGACGGGTCCGTACGGCCGCCGCGAACCGATGCCGGGCGCGGCCCGCACGAATACCACCCGGCAGGGCTGCTCCTGGGAATCCGGAGAGGTGCCCAGGCGGCGGGCGAACTCACCCAACAGAGACGATTTACCCATCCCCGAGTCGCCCTCGACGAACAGCACACTCGAGCGTCCTTCCGCCAGGGCGGTCGCCGCGCTCTCGAGCCTGGCCAGGCTCTCCTCCCGGTCGACGAACACCGTCACCCCGCGCCCCCGTTCATCTCACCCGCCACCTGCGCCTCGGCACCAACTGCCTGCACCCTACGGCCCTTTGTCGGTGTGCCAGATGAGTGATCCACAAGTGGCCGAAACCGTACTCCCCGCCGTCGGGCCTAGGACCTTCGCCCCATGTGCACCGGGGCCGTGCTGCTTAAGGTCGGCGCTCATGGAATCTGCGGAGATCATTCGTCGCGATGCGGCAGAGCGCACGCGCGACGTGCTGGAACGGCTTGGCGCGGAGCGTGACATGTGGGTGTCGACGGCCCATCCTGATCACGGTCCGCACCAGGTGCCGCTGTGGTTTCTGTGGGACGGGCAGGCGGTGTGGATGTGTACCGGGGCGGGCTCCGTGACCGTGCGCAACGTGCGTGAGGAGCCGCGTGTGCGGCTGGCGCTGCCGGATAGTTTCGATGTGGTGCTGCTGCAAGGGGAGGCGGAGTGCTATCCCGCGCGGGAGGTGCCGAAGGATGCCGCGGATGCGTTCGCGGGCAAGTTCGGTTGGGATCCGCGTACGGAAGAGGCGCACTTTGTGTATCTGCGCGTGGTGCCGCGGACGGTGCGCGCCTGGCGGGGAGAACCGGAGCTGCGGGGCAGGGTCGTCATGCGTGACGGGGTGTGGCTGGCGGTAGCTCAGGCGTAGTTCGGTTCGAATGTCAGGACGGCCGTAGCCGGACGGTAATGCGGTGGCAGTGGTTCGCTGCCTGCTGCTTGGATGCCTGGCGTGACGTCTGTGGATCTTGATGGTGGTCGTGAACTGCTGGGCCGGCTTGAGCGGTATTACGACGCGGTGCCTCGCTCCGGCGCTCGGGTCGAGGACTTGGGGCCGCTGAGGTTGTTCGTCCGGGAGGGGCAGGGCTGGCCCTTCTACGCACGTCCGGCGCTGGGGTGGTCCGGGCCGGTGAGTGCGGCGGATGTGAGGCGGGTGCGTTCTCGGCAGCGGGAGTTGGGTGTTCCGGAGAGCTTCGAGTGGGTTGCCGAGACCACGCCTGGGCTGCGGGACGCGGCTGAGGGGACAGGGCTTGTGGTGCATGAGCATCCCTTGATGGTGCTCGGCTCCGATGTGCCGACCCCCGTTGTGCCAGATGTGGCCGGCAGCATGGTGGTGCGGACGGTGGGACCGGGCGATCCCGTGCTGCCGAGCGCGCTGGCCGTCCCTCACCTGGCCTTCGGCGATCCCGGAACCGGCGTCGGTGCGGCGGGCGTCGCGGAGTTGAGGGAGGCGGTGCGGAGCCGCGCCGATGACGGGACGGTGGAACGTGCGGCGGCGCGCATTCTGGCCGGCCTGACGTGCGTTGCCGCCGCTGTGGACGACGGAATGGCGTTGTGCGCCGGTCAGCACCAGCCGGTGGGGGCGGTCAGTGAGATCGTCGGGGTGGGAACCCTGCCGACCGCGCGCCGCCGGGGTCTTGCGCTCGCGGTCACCGCGGCGCTGATAGCCGACGCACGCTCACGAGGCGTCGAGACCGTCTTCTTGTCCGCGGGCGACGACGACGTCGCCCGGATCTACGCCCGGCTCGGCTTCCGCCGCGTGGCCACCGCACTGATCGCCGCGCCCGCCGAGTAGTGAGATGCCGGCCGGCGTCGCTGTGACACGAGGAGTTGGCGGCGCGGAAGCGAGCGCGAGCAAGCGAGCCAGTCACTTGCCGTACCGGAAACTCTCCCCTTTCCGCACTGGAAACCAGCCGCTACTCTTTCCGTCATGGAAACTAGCGGAGCACGACTGACGCCGGAGCAGGCCCGTTCCGCCCTGGCGGACACCGAGCACGTCCGGGCCTCTGCCGCGGCGCTGTCGGCCACACCCTGGCCGAACTGGTTCTTCGTCACGCTCACGCTCTACACCGCCGCGATCCCGATCACGTTCGGAGGCCTCATGGCCGACCCGGACTGGCTGCTGCCGCGCTCCGCGTGGTTGGCCATCATGCTGCCGAGCACCGCGGTGTACCTGGCGCTCTTCGCCGTCGCGGGGAAGGCATGGCGCACCAAGACCGGGGTGGCGCTGCGGTTCGACGTGCTGCCGAAGCGGGCGACCGTGCCGCTCATCGTCGGCCTGCCCGTGCTGCTGGTGGGGGCGGCGTTCGTGTTCCGCGTCACGGGACGGCCGGTGTGGCTGATCGCGGCCTCGCTGATCGGTGCCGCGGTGTCCGTCGGCTTCCACCTCGCTTTCGTCCGTCTGCACCGGAAGACAGCGTGAGCGCCGAAAACCACGACGTTGCCGAGAACCACGACGTCCTGGAGGGTTTCGACACCACCATCCACGCCCCGAACCGGCTGCGCATCTGCGCTCTGCTGGACACCGCGGGCGAGGCGGAGTTCGGCC
This sequence comes from Streptomyces sp. GESEQ-4, assembly GCF_017948455.1. Taxonomy (GTDB): domain Bacteria; phylum Actinomycetota; class Actinomycetes; order Streptomycetales; family Streptomycetaceae; genus Streptomyces. The sequence goes on along the minus strand of NZ_JAFFSU010000004.1, from coordinate 185,244 downwards.
TGGTCCAAAAGCAACTCGACCTCTCCGCCTCCGCGTTGAGCAAGCACGTCACCGTGCTGATGGACGCGGGCTACGTCGAGCAGCGCAAGGCCGTCCGCGACACCCGGCAGCGCGTGTGGCTCCGGCTGACCCGGCGGGGCCGGGATGCCTACCGGGGGCACCTTGCGGCGCTGAGGGCGATCGTGGGGCCGGCAGATCCGGCTCTCTGACCAGGACCGGAGCCGGTGAGCCTCACCGTCCTGCGGGCGCGAGGGCTACGCGGTCCGGGCGGCGGACAAGCCTCGCCAGCAGCCCGTGGCGCGGGGCCAGGCACCAGGTGAGGATGAAGATGCCGGTGAGGACCACGACCACGGAGCCGCCGGCGGCGAGGTCGTAGGCGTACGAGACGTACAGGCCCGCGACGCTTCCGGTGCCGCCGATGAGCGAGGCCAGCAGGGTCATGGCCCAGAGCCGGTCGGTGAGCATACGGGCGGTGGCGGCGGGGGTGATGAGGAGGGCGAGGACGAGGATGTTGCCGACCGCTTCCAGGGACATCACGATCGTCGTGGTGACGACGACGTAGAGCGCCAGGTCGAGGCGGAACACCGGCAGGCCCGCCGCGCGTGCCGTCTCGCGGTCCAGGCTGACGGCGACCAGTTCCTTGCCGATCGCCAGGACGACGAGCACGAGTACGGCGCCGATGGCTGCCACGGTCCACACGTCCGAGTCGCTGACCGCGAGGACCTGTCCGAAGAGGAAGGAGGACAGGTCGGTCGTCCAGCTGTCGCGTGTGGACACCAGGACGATGCCCAGTCCGAAGGCGAAGGCGAAGAAGACGCCGATGACGGTGTCCTCTTTCAGCCGTCGGTTCTGGGAGACGAAGGCGATGAGGACGGCCGTGGTGATGCCGGCCGCGGCGCCGCCCAGGAGGAGGTTGCCCTCGAAGGCGTAGGCGAGCGCGACGCCCGGGAACGCGGAGTGGGCGACCGCGTCGCCGATGAACGCCATGCCGCGCAGCACGACGTACACGCCGACGACACCGCATACGAGGCCGATGATCGCGGCGACGGCGAACGCCCGCTGCATGAAGGGCAGTTGCCAGGGATCCGTGAGGAACTCGATCACGCTACGGCTCCGATCGCGCGGTCCAGGCCGAACGCCCGCAGCATCTGGCCGGGGTCGGCGAGGAGTTCGGGGCCGCCGTCGGCCACGATCGTGCCGTTGATCAACGCCACCCGGTGGCAGGTGCGGGCGGCGGCTGCCAGGTCGTGGGTGGTCATCAGCAGGGCTCTGCCTTCCGTGGCCAGGCGGCCGAACAACTCGTTCAGCAGATCCTGGGTGGGGACGTCGACGCCGGTGAACGGCTCGTCGAGGAGGAGGATGCGCGGGCCGGCGGCCAGGGCGCGGGCCACCAGGACCCGCTGGCGCTGGCCTCCGGAGAGTTCGCCGATCGGGCGCCGGCGCAGCTCGGTGAGTCCGGTCAACTCCAGTGCCTCGGCCACGGCCGCCCGGCCCGCCGCGCCCGGACGGCGCAGCCAGCCCGTCTGCCGGGTGCGGCCGGTGAGGACCGCGCCGGCGACGTCGATGGGGAAGTCCCAGGCGAACTCGTGCCGTTGGGGTACGTATCCGATGCGCTGCCCGGCCCGGCGGCCGGTCCTGCCCTCCACCGTCACCTCTCCCCCGGCCAGCGGCACCAGCCCGAGCACGGCCCGCAGCAGCGTCGTCTTGCCCGCGCCGTTCGGGCCGATGAGACCGACCAACTCGCCCGCGTCGACGGACAGATCGGCCCGCTCCAGGGCGACCCTCCCGCCGAGTACGACGGTGGCGCCCGCTACCCGCAGCAGCGGACCCGGGCTGTCGGGCACGCCGTCGGCCGGTCTGTCAGCCACGTGCGGTCCTCCTGCGTCGGACGGCCAGCACGGACGCGGCACCCAGGGCGGTGAGCGCTGCGGCCGCGGTTCCGAGCAGCATCGCCTGGCCCGCGCCGGTGGAGGCCATCGAGCCGTCCGCCGAGGAGCCGCCGGTGGAGTCGGAATCCGTGCCTGACGCCGCTGTGCCCGTCGAATCCGAGGAGCCGGATGTCCCGGAGCTACCAGAAGTCCCCGAGCCGTCGCCCGGCTTGACCGCCGACGGGTCGCTGTCGCCGACCACGAACGTCACCGTCTCCGTGTCCGACACCTTCGTACCGTTCGCCAGCGTGCCGCTCATCTTGAAGGTCAGCCGGTACGTCCCCTCCTTGGTGAACGCCCAGCCGCCGTGCGCGTGCGTGTTGGCGGCCACGTCGAAGGAGTCCGGCACCCCGTCCTTGCTGTTGAACAGGACATCGGCGCCCGACATCGCGTCGTAGGTGTAGAGCGCGTAGGTCCCCGGGCCCTCGACCGCGGTGAGCGAGAACTTCACGCCCCCCTTGGTCGCCCCCGCCTCGATGTTGTCCGTGGACCAGCCGGGCCACAGCAGCCCGTCCTGCTGCACCTGGTCGAGCAGCCACACCGGGTCGCCGCCCTTGCCGAGGAACGCGAACTCCTCGTTGTCCGGCAGGGTGTTCTTGGCGGCGGGCTTGACGTGCAGGACCACGGAGGAGGGCTCGCGCCAGGTGGTCTTCCCCGAGACCGTGCCGTCCTTGACGTGGATCTGTAGTTTGCCGGCGACGACACGGGCGGCGAAGTCGACATGGCCCTCGTCGAGAACCTTCGTGTCGGACGCGACGTCGGCGGAAGCTGCGGTGGCGGCCAGGCGGCTGCGCCGCTCGGTCTCGGCCGCCTGCGTCACGGCCTTCGCGGCAGCCGTCGGAGTCCGCCCCTCCTCGGCGGGAGGCTCCTCGACGACCGGCACCTCCGGTGCCGTACCCCCGCCCTCCGCGTCCCCGACCACCACCGTGTACACGGTCCCGACTGACAGCTCCCGCCCGTCGGCCGCCGTAGCCTCCGCCGTGAAGATGACCTGGTACGTACCGTCCTCGCTGAACTCCCAGCGAGTGTCCCCCTGTTGGCCCACCGGCAGCTCACGCTCGTCGGGCAGCTCGTCAGCACTGTCGAACAGCGGCACCCCCTCATCGCCCGAGTACACCTTCAGGTCACCCGGCCCGTCGAGCCCGCTCAGCGACCACCGCACCGCGTCCCCGACGACCGCACCCTCGGGCACACCGGTCGTGTCCCACCCGGGCGCCGACGCGTCAGCCACCCCCGCACCGCCGACCTCGATCACATGGGCCCGGTCCGCCGGGTCCAGCGTCAGCGCCCCGCCCCCGTAGGCGATCCGGCCGAGTCCGGTCCCGGCTGCCGTACCGTCATCCGCGACGGCGACCCCGCCCCCTGCCAGCGTGACCGCGAGGACCACCGCCACGGCGACCCTCTGTACTGTCCGCACTCTCCGCGCGCTCCTCATCAGGCGTCCTCCCCCAGGCACTTGGCGAGCTCGGTCGCGTTGTGCCGCATCATCGATACGTAGTCATGGACCTTGTCGTCGAACGAGTCGCCGTAGATCGTGCAGATGCCGACGCCCTCGTCCTCGGCGACCCGGCGCAGCACGTCGGCGCGCGCCGCGAGGTTCGGTTCGAGGAACACCGACGGGACCTGCTTCTCCCGGATGGTGGTGCCGAGTTCCTCCACCTCGGCCGCGCTCGGCTCCTGGTTGGGCAGGGGCACGACGAAGCCCGCGATCTCCATGCCGTAGGCCTTGGCGAGGTAGCCGAAGGCGTCGTGCGTGGTGATCAGCTTGCGGTTCTTCTCCGGCACGGTCGCGAGCTTCTTCGCGACCTCCTCGTCGAGGGCGGCGAGGGTCTCCAGATACGCGGCGGCGTTCTTCTCGTACGTCGCCTTCCCGTCCGGGTCGGCCTTGATCAGCTCGGCCTCGATCCGCCGGACGTACGCCGCCGCGTTGGCGACGTCCTCCCAGGCGTGCGGGTCCAGGTCGCCGTGCACGTGCTTGCCGATCACGGCCTGCGGGAGCACCCACAGCTCGTCGCCCGCCGCGCCGAGGAAGGAGTACGCCTGCTCCTCCGGCACGGTTTCCCTGGCCCGGTCGGGCACGTTGAGCACCACGTCCTCGGGCGCGAGCCGCGCCGGCTCCCCGCTGGTCTCGTCGTCGGCGCGGACGTACACCTTCCCGGTCTCAGCGTTGAGCGCGACGTCGGCGTGCCCGCCGTCGAGCACCTTCGCGCCCTCGGGCGCCTCGGCGTCGTCGCCGACGGTGAACGTGAAGGTGCCGCTGCCGATCTCCGCGCTCTTCCCGGCGAGCGTCTCGGTCCGCCCCTGGACGGTCAGCCGGTACGTGCCGGGCTCTCTGAACGCCCAGTTGACGTGCGTGTGCGCCTCGGGCGGCAGGGCGAAGGAGTCGGCGTCGTCGAGGCCGTCGGCGGAATCGACGTACACCTTGGGCTTGCCGAGCGTGTCGGTGAGATAGACGCGCAGCTCGCCGGGGCCCTCCAGCTTCGTGGCGGTCGTACGGACCTGGGAACCGTCTCCCTCGACCTCGCCCTCGACGGCCCAGCCGAGCCAGAGCACGTCGAGCCCGAGGTCCTCCTCCAGCTTCATGACCGTGCCGCCGTGCTGCTCCAGCTTCTCGGCGATCTCGATCTTCGGGGCGGACTTCCGGGCGTTGGTGTGGACCATCTTCATGATCCCGGGCTCTTCGAGCAGCAGACCGTTGCTGAACACGACGTCGGCCTTGGCTACCTTGGCCGCGTCGCCGGGGCTCGGCTCGTAGGAGTGCGGGTCGCCGTGGTGCGGCACGATCGAGGTGACGTCGACGCGGTCGCCGCCGACCTGTGTCACGAGGTCGGCGATGATCGCGGTGGTCGTCGACACGGTCAACTCCGCGTCGGACGACCCGGTTTGCAGCCCGCTGCACCCGGAGAGCAGGGCGCTCGCCGCGACCAGCGCGGCTGCGACGGTGGTGCGTCTGGGGTGGCCCCGCATGGGGCTCCTCCTTCTATCGAACATGTCTCGAACACGCGGGGCTTTCACTGGGCGGTGCGGCGCCGTCGTACGAGGAGCACCGCGCCGCCGCCCACCAGCAGGGCGAGAACCGCGATGCCTCCGATCACGGCGACCTGCGCTCCGGTGGAGGCGAGCCCGCCGGTCGTCGAGGTGCCGCTGCCGCCGGTTCCGGAGGAGCCGGATCCCGGGTCCGTCGCCGAGGGCGAGGCGCTCACCGAGCCGGATGCGGACGCGGAGGCGGACGCCGACGGGGAGGCGGTCGCGGTCGGTGACGTGGAGGCCGACTGCGACGGGGTGGGCGTGGTCGTGGGCGTCGCCGTCGGCTCGTCGCCCGTGCCCGGCGTGACGGTCGACGGGTCCACGTCGTCCCCGACGACCCAGGCGATGGTCTCCGTGTCACTGACCTTCGTGCCGTCGGCGAGTGTGGCGCTGACGGCGAACGTCGTGCGGTAGACGCCTTCCTGCGCGAAGGTCCACACGGTGTGGCGGTGGGTCGGCACGGACAGGTCGAAGGTGTCCGGCAGCCCGTCCCCGCTGTGCGCGTGCATGGTCACCGAGCCGACCGAGCCTTCCGTGAAGATGCTCAGCGCACCCGGGCCCTGGACGGCGTCGAGCCGGAAGGCGACGCGGCCGTCGATCTCGGAGCTCTTGAACTGATCGGTGCTCCAGCCGGGCCAGACGAGACCGTCGAGTTGCTGGATGGGCAGCCACCAGACCGGGTCGCCGACCGGGCCCAGGAACTCGTACCCCTCGGTGATCTTCCGGCGGGCGCCCGGTTTCACATGCAGGACGACTTCGTCGGGCTCGTGCCACTCGTGGTCGTTGGCCGAGCCCTCCTTGATCTGGAACTGCAGCGAGCCGTCCACCGGGCGGGCGGCCAGATCGATGTGGCCGTTGTCGATGACGTGGGCGCCCGGTGCGGTGGGCGTCGAGGACGAGGGGGTCGTGGACGTGGGCGGCGTCGAGGGCGTCGGGGTGGAGCCGTCGCCGGGCAGTACGTCGTCCGGGTCGACGTCGTCGCCGACGACCACGGCCAGCGTCTCGGTGTCGGTGGAACCGCCGCCGGTGACCGTGAGGGTCAGGCGGTAGACGCCTTCCTCGGTGAAGCCCCAGGTGGGTACGGCCCGTTGCTCGTCCTTGGCCAGGGTGAACGCGCTGTGGGCGCTGTCACCACTGTTGAGGTGCTGCACCGGGCTCTCGTCGTTGTTGTCCATCTCGCGCGTGTAGGTGTACATCGCGAAACGCCCCGGCCCCTCGAAACCGGCGAGGCGGACCTCCGTGTCCGCGCCCGCCTCGGTGCCGTTCCAGCCCGGTTCGGGTGCGAAGATCTGCCCCGCGTTCTCCCAGCCGTTGAGGAAGTAGGCGGAGACCAGCGTGTCGCCCAGGATCGGATAGGCCGGACCGATGAGGTCTTCCTTGGTCGCCGGTCCGGCATGCAGCACGACCTCGGACGGCTCCCGTACGACCGCCGAGTCGCCGCTGCGGTCGTCGATCTGCAACTCCAGCTTCCCGTCGGCCAGTCGGGGCGTGAGGTCGAGTTCGCCCTCGTCGAGCACGACGGCGTCGCCGGCGGCGCGGGCTGCCCCGCTGCCGCCGGCGACCAGCCCTGCCGCGCTCAGGAGCACCCCGGTGGCCACGATGAGCGCCGCACCGGTGAAGGCACGTCTGTCGCGCGTCAGGGCCCGCATCACGAGCTGACGACGACGGTGTACGTCGCGGTGGCCGACTCGGTCCCGCCGTTCACCGTGCCCTGGACCCTGAAGGTGAGCTGGTAGGTACCGGCTTCCTCGAAGGCCCAGTTGGCGTGGTTGTGGGAGCCGACGGGGAAGTTCCTGGACTTGAAGGAGGTGGTGGCGGTGTTGCTGTCGTACCAGCGGGTGCTGCCGGAATAGACGCTGAAGTCCTCGGTCGTGGCGCCGTTGCGGGTGGCGCTGAGGAGGCGGTAGCTGATGGTGTTGTTGGCGAACACGCCCGTGGTCAGGTGCTCGGCGGAGATGCCCGGGAAGAGGACCCCGGCCGCGTCGGCGGCGGCTTCGGTGTCCGGCAGCAGCCAGATCTGGCTGCCCGAACCCAGCCAGCCGTGGCCCGGGTTGGCGACCTTCGCCGCCGCCGGTACGGCCAGCGTGACGTCCGCCGGCTCGTACTCGGTTTCGGTCTCCTCGTCGTGGACGTGCAGGTGCAGGTCGGAGCCGTCCCACTCGGCGTCGAGGACGTCGACGTGGCCGCTGCTCAGCGTGGTGGCGGCGAAGGCGGATGAGTTGAGGCCGGCCGTGGCGAGCGCGGCGGCGGCGATACCGGTGACGGTCAGCAGACGTCTGCGGGTACGCAAAAGAAACCCCCCTGGGTCATGTTCATGCCCGCACGGGCACGAATAAGACGATAATCGTTTTCATAAAGAGGGGCAATGAAATTGTGGTCTAGCCCGCCGCCGCTTGACCTCGGCGCCGCGCTCGCAGGCCCGACAGTCGCCGCATCGTCCGGCCCGCCACCGCGGCGTAGCCGATGCCGAACAGGAGTGAGGCGAGCAGGGCCAGCCATCCGGAGAAGTCGTCGATCAGGGGGAAGATCTGCCAGTGGGTCAGGTAGATGTACAGCGAGCTGCTCGCCAGCACGCCCGCCACGGTGTTGACCCGCCCGAGGCTCGGCAGGGTGCGGACCCACACCAGGAGCACAAAGCCGGCCGTGATGACGGCGTCCCGGAACGGCTCGCCGGGGAAGAAGCCGGGAATCGTGGCCACCGCCGCCGCGGTCACCAGGATGCGCTGCCGGGAGGTGTGCGCCTTCGCCGCGGCCCAGCCCAGCGCGAACAGCCAGAAGACCACGGCCGCCGAGGGGATGTGGAACCGGTCGCGCAGGCCGAGGAGGTCGTAGCGGGTGACGAGCCCCAGCGCCGCGATCGTCATGGGGAGGGCGAAGGGGAAGCGCCGTTCGGCGCGGTCCACGACACGCAGGCTCAGCAGGGCGATGGCGGCCACCAGGATGTAGGTGAGCGCCTCGACGAACCAGAAGTGCATGGCCGTGTCGCTGTCGTGCGGGCCGAGGACGCTGTGCAGCAGGACGAGGTTGGTGAGGCCGTAGTCGTCGGTGAGCGGCAGGACGAGGGCGATCCAGGCCAGGCTGGGCAGGACGATGCGGGCGATGCTACGCAGCCCGTGCCGGACACGTTCGCGGCGCTCCGCGGAGGGGGTGAGGTGGAAGCGGGCGAGGTTGTAGCCCGCGACCGCCAGCAGCAGGTGGGCGCCGCCTTTGACGTAGAAGACGTGGATGTGCGAGCCGACGATCATGACGATCGCCGCGGCGCGCAGCGCGATGCCGGTCTCCAGGGTGCGTCGTCTGCGTGAGCCCTTCCCCGGTGCGGACTCGGCGGGCTCCGGCGTGCGGAGGTCGCGTATGGGTCTGGTGTGCCAGTCGGGTGGCAGATGGCCTAGCGTCTGCTCCAAGTTGAGCGACATCTCGACATACGACAGTGAGTCGCCCCCCAGCGAAACGAAACTGCTGTTCTCAGTGACGTCGGCGCGGTCGAGGATCTCGGCGTACAACTGGACCAGGTCCGACGGCTGTTCGTCCGACCTCGGCGTGGGTGCGCCGCCGAGTCTGCGTACGGCCTCATGGTCGGGCTTGCCCGTGGGCAGTCGGGGCAGTTCGGGCAGGACATGGACGGCGACTGCCCGGGGTGGGAGCCCGAACTCACCGGTCACGAGGCGTCGCGCCCGGCTCGTGTCGGTGTCGCTCCCGCCCGCTACGGCGACCACCAGCGCGCCGTCGGCGCCGGCGCAGAGGGCGCTGAAGCCGTGCCGGTGCAGCAGCGCCTCGACGCGTTCCGGAGCGATCCGCAGGCCCAGTATCTTCGCGAAACGGCTGCTGCGGCCGACTATCTCGTACAGCCCGTCCGGGGTGCGACGGGCGATGTCACCGGTGTGGAGGGCCTGGGTCGTGCGGCCCAGCGCGAGGTCGGTGGGGTGTTCGGCGTAGCCGAGCATGACGTTCGGGCCCGCGTAGACCAGTTCGCCGGTGTCGGCACCCGGCCAGTCCGGGTGGGGCTCCAGGTGGAAGGAGCCGCCGGGTATGGGGACGCCGATCGTCTCGGGGTGGGTCGCGGCGAGGTGTGGGGGCAGGTAGGCCATGCGGGCGGTGGCCTCGGTCTGGCCGTACATCACATACAGGTCCCAGCCGTCGCGTCGGCCCAACTCGGCGTAGTGGCCGACCCGTTCGGGGGCGAGCCGGCCGCCTGCCTGGGTGATGCAGCGCAGGTGGGGCAGGCGCAGGTCGGCGAAGCCGGTCCGGTCCAGCAGGTCGAAGGTGTACGGGACGGCGGCGAAGGTGGTGCCGTGTGCGGCGCGGAAGAGGCCCCAGAAGCCGTCGTCGGCGACGGAGCGGTCGGTGAGGATCAGTCCGGCGCCGCGCAGCAGGTGGCTGTTGATGACCGACAGGCCGTAGCAGTAGTGCATGGGCAGCGTGGTGGCGGCGCGGTCCGCTTCGCGGATGTCCAGGTACGTGGCGATGGACTCGGCGTTGGCCTCGAGGTTCTCGTACGACAGCCGGACCAGCTTGGGCGAGCCGGTGGAGCCCGAGGTGCTCAGCAGCAGGGCGAGGTCCGGGTGGAGTGCGTGGGCGGAGACGGTCCGCCGTTCGTCGAGGCGCCAGTGCCCTGAGGGGTCGGCGCCGATCACGACGTCCGGGTCGTACGCGGCGGTCAGGGACCGCACGGCTTCGTCGTTGTCGCCGGGGACCAGCAGGACCGGGTGGCCGGCCGCGAGCGCGGCGAGGTAAGCGATGAGGGCGTCGGCCGTGTTGGCGCCGGCGAGCAGCACCAGCCGCCTCCGGGTTCCCAGGAGTGCGGCCAACTGTGCGACTTTTTCGGCCAGTTCGCCGTAGGTCAGTTCGCCGTCGGGGGTCAGTAGGGCGACGCGGTCGCCGTGTGCGGCGAGGCGTCTGGCGAACAGCGGCGAGATGGCGCCGGGCACGCCTGGGAGCAGGTCGGAGGGGGTGAGCACAGGCGAAGTATTAGGTATGCCTAACCTCAAAGGAAAGGCACAGAAACATCACAAGGAGCGCGTGGCGGGCTCACAGGGGCGCGTCCGGAAGGCTGGACAACCGTCGTTATCCAGCCGTTCTTGACGATGAGGTTAGCTTTACCTTATTCATAGGGCGTTCACAGGTTCCTTCGCGGCACCGCTCCCCGCTCCCCGCTCGCTCTCCCTCCCCGTCTCCACGGCGCGTTGTCCGGCCTCGGAGGTGAGCCATGTCAGGAAGGCTTCACCATGCGACGCCCCTCGGCCAGACGTCTCGCCGTACCGCTCCTCGCCCTCGGCCTGCTCACCCCGGCGCTCGCGGCGTGCAGCGACGAGCCGGCCGACCTGGTCATCTACTCCGGTCGCAACGAGGACCTGGTCGAACCGCTGCTGGAGAAGCTCGAGAAGAAGCTCGACGCCAACGTCGAGGTGCGGTACGGCGACAGCGCGGAACTGGCCGCCCAGATCCTGGAGGAGGGCGGCAAGACCGAGGCCGGGCTGTTCTTCTCGCAGGACGCGGGTGCCCTCGGTGCCCTGTCGAAGGAAGGCGTGCTGACGGCCCTTCCGCAGCCGACGCTCGACAAGGTCGACGCGGCCTACCGGGGCGGGGAAGGTGACTGGGTCGGCGTCTCCGGGCGGGTCCGGGTCCTCGCGTACCACCCGGGCAAGGTCTCCACACCGCCGGACAGCGTGCAGGCGTTGACCGAGCCGGAGTGGAAGGGCCGTGTCGGGTTCGCGCCGAACAACGCCTCCTTCCAGGCGTTCGTCACCGGCATGCGGGTCCTGGAGGGCAACGACGCCACCCGCGACTGGCTGAAGGGCTTCAAGGCCAACTCCCCGAAGGTGTACGAGAAGAACACCGAGATCCTCGAAGCCGTGGACTCCGGGGAGGTCTCTCTCGGCCTGATCAACCACTACTACTGGTACGAGAAGGCCGCGGAGGAGGGCGAGGGCAAGCTCACCGCCAAACTCCACTTCCTGCCGGGCGGCGACCCGGGCGGCCTGGTCAACGTCGCCGGGGTCGGCCTGCTGAAGGGCGCCGACAAGAAGGCGGCCGACTACGCGCAGCAGGCGGCGGACTTCCTGCTCGGCGAGGAGGCCCAGACGTACTTCGCCGACGAGACCAAGGAGTACCCGCTGGCCGCCGGCGTCGCTCCGGTGGACGGCCTGCCCGCGCTCGACTCCCTTCAGGCGCCCAAGATCAACCTCGGCGAGCTGGACTCGCTCAAGGAGACACTGGCCATGCTCCAGGAAGCCGGACTGGTCTGAGGCCCGGTCAGCCGATGGAGACGGGTCCGTCCGTCACGAAAGACTCCCGCACTCGCCCGGTCCCGCGGCTTCGGCCGGCCGGGCGGGTGCCGTGGGTGCTGGGCCTGCCGGCGACTGTGGCCGCCGCGTTCGCGCTGCTCCCGCTGGTGTACCTCTGCGTGCGCGCCCTGGAACGCGGGCCGGGCTACGCCTGGCGCATCGTCACCACCGAGCACGCCGCCCAGCTGCTCGGCCGCAGCATCGCGCTGGCCGCGGTCGTGGTGGCGGCCTGTCTGCTCCTCGGCGTCTCGCTGGCCTGGCTGACCACCCGTACGAACCTGCCGTGGGCGCGCGGCTGGGCGGTGCTGGTGACCCTGCCGCTGGCCGTGCCGAGTTACGTCGCCGCCTTCGCGTGGCTGTCCGCCGCCCCGCACCTGGCCGGCTTCACCGGCTCCGCCCTGTCGCTGACCCTGGTGAGCTTCCCGTACGTCCATCTGCCCGTCGCCGCCGCGCTGCGCCGCACCGACCCCGCGCAGGAGGAGGCCGCACGCTCCCTCGGCCTCGGGCCGCTGCGCACCTTCTGGCGTGTCACCCTCCCGCAACTGCGCCCGGCCGCCGCCGGCGGGGCGGTCCTGGTGGCGCTGTACGTGTTCTCCGACTTCGGCGCGGTCTCGCTGATGCGGTACGACACCTTCACCCGCGGCATCTACACCTCCTACCGGGCGTCCTTCGACCGGACCCCGGCCGCCGCACTCAGCGTCGTGCTCGTGATGCTCACCGTGGCCCTGGTCGCCGCCGAAGCGCGCACGCGGGGACGTGCCCGGTACGCGCGAACCGGCACCGGCACCGCTCGCCCGGCGGACCCCGCGCCGCTCGGGAAGTGGCTTGTGCCGTCACTGAGTTGGTGCGGCGCCGTCACGGCCGCCGCCATCGCGTTCCCGCTCGCCACGCTCGGCTACTGGCTGGCCGTCGGCAACTCGGCGACCTGGGACCCGGCCCGCCTCACCGAGACCGCCACGGCCACGCTCGGCGTCGCCGCCGCGGGCGCCGCGCTGACCACCCTGCTCGCCCTGCCCATCGGGGTGATCGCCGCCCGTCACCGGGGCCGGGCCGCCCATCTGCTGGAACAGGCCGCATACGCGGGCCACGCCCTGCCGGGCATCACCATCGCCCTGTCGCTCGTCTTCTTCGCCGTGCGCTACGCCCACCCGCTGTACCAGGAACTCCCGCTGCTGGTCGGCGCGTACGCCGTGCTGTTCCTGCCCGTCGCGGTCGCCGCCACGCGCGCCGCGGTCCTCCAGGCTCCGCCCGGACTCGAGGACGTGGCACGGTCGTTGGGCCGCGGGCCCTGGCGGGTCCTGCGCGAGGTCACCGTACCGCTGGCCGCGCCCGGCGTGGCGGCGGGAGCCGCGCTCACCTTCGTGGTCTGCATGAAGGAACTCCCCGCCACCCTCCTGCTGCGCCCCACCGGCATGGACACCCTGGCCACCCGTCTGTGGACGGAGACCGGCACCGCCTCCTACGCCGCCGCGGCGCCCTACGCCGCCGCGCTGATCCTGCTGGCCGCGATCCCCTCCTACCTCCTGGGGAGACACCGCACATGACCGAACCGCACGTCAGCGACCTGCGTGTCGAGGGACTGACCAAGTCCTACGGCCCACACGCCCCGCCCGTCCTCGACGGACTCGACCTCACCGTCCCCGGCGGCGCCCTGGCCGCGGTGCTCGGCCCCTCGGGGTGCGGCAAGACCACCCTGCTGCGCGTCATCGCGGGCTTCCTGCGTGCCGACGCGGGCAGCGTCACCGTCGGCGGACGCGTCCTGACCGGCCCCGGCGTCCAGCTGCCGCCGGAGCGGCGCCGCATCGGCATCGTCCCCCAAGAGGGCGCGCTGTTCCCGCACTTGAGCGTGGCCCGCAACGTCGCCTTCGGCCTGACCGGCCTCGACCGGACCGCGCGCAGACGCCGTACGGAGGAGATGCTGGACCTGGTCGGGCTGGCCGGCTACGGCGAGCGGATGCCCCACGAGTTGTCCGGCGGCCAGCAGCAACGCATCGCCCTGGCCCGTGCCCTGGCACCGCGCCCGGCACTGGTCCTGCTGGATGAGCCGTTCAACGCCTTGGACAGTGCCCTGCGCGCCGGGGTCCGCGCCGACGTCCGCACCGCCCTGCGCCTCAGCGGCGCCACCGCCGTCCTGGTCACCCATGACCAGCAGGAGGCCCTGTCCACCGCCGACCTCGTCGCCGTCGTCCGCGACGGCCGCGTGGCCCAGTGCGACACCCCGCAACAGGTCTACCGGCGCCCGGCCGACCCCTGGGTCGCCGGCTTCGTCGGCGACGCCGTCCTGCTCCGGGCCACCGCACTCGGCGGCACCACGGCGGACACGGCGCTGGGCACCGTCCCGCTCGCCAAGGACGCGAGCACACATACGGGTTCGGGCACTGTGCTGCTGCGCCCGGAGCAACTCGAACTCACTGAACCCGCCTCCGCACCGGCCGGCGGCACGGTCACCGACGTGCGCTTCTACGGCCACGACGCCATGGTCACCGTGACCGTGGACGGCCTGGACGACCCCGTGGACATCCGGGCGTCCGGCCCTCTCGCCGTACAGCCCGGTGACCGCACCGGAATCCGGGTCAAGGGAGAAGCCGTCCTGCACCCATGACGATTGAGCACGGGGCGCGAAAGTACCGTATGTAGCGTCGACGACGAAGGAGTTCCCGCAGTGCACGTGAGCCGTTGCGTACGAGCAGGAGGCGCCCTCGGGCATCTGCTGCTCGTCGTCGTGCTCGCGCTCGGCGTGTTCGTGATGCACACCGTGGGGCATCCGGACGAGTCATCGCACGCGTCCGTGTCGGCGATGGATACCGGGTCCCACGCGTCGGCGGCGATGGTTCCGGCGCAGTCGGCCCCGGCTCACTCGGACCCGGCGCAGGCGGCGTCCGCGGACGTGCCGGTCATGGCCATGGACATGGTGTCGCTGTGCGTGGCGGTCCTCTTCGCCGCCTGGATCCTCGTCGCACTGCTGCGATCAGCGCTCGCCCGCAGTCCCGGCTGTCTGGCGGACGCTCTCGCCCAGGCGCCTGTCCTGCGGCGCACCGCTCCACCCCCTCGCCCACCTGATCTGACCCAGTTGTCGGTTCTGCGGCAGTAAGCCGCTACGCCCTCGCGGGCGCGCACCACGCGCGGCCGCGATCTCGCGTACGGCCACACAGCCAGAGAACCGACAAACACGAGGTGAGATCCACCATGACTGCCTTCACGCGCGCCCTGCGCGGCAAGCCGGCCCGCCATGTCACGGCCGTCGGCATCGTCGCGGCGGGAGCCCTGCTGCTCTCCGCCTGCGGCGACAACGGCGACGACTCGAGCGGCACGGACCACGGCAGCGGCAGCTCCTCGGCCACGGCGAACGCCGAGGCCGGGGCCAAGGCCGGCGACTTCAACGACGCGGACGTCATGTTCGCCCAGATGATGATCCCGCACCACAAGCAGGCCCTGGAGATGGCCGAGCTGGCCGGCGGCCGTGCCTCCGACGCGGAGATCAAGGACATCGCCGGGAAGATCGAGAAGGCCCAGGACCCCGAGATCCAGACGATGAAGGGCTGGCTGGAGTCCTGGAACAAGCCGGCCGAGGCGGAGTCCATGGAGGGCATGGAGGGCATGGACCACTCCGGCGGCTCGGGCACGGGCGGCATGATGTCCGAGGAGGGCATGGCCGACCTCAAGGCCATGAAGGGCGCGGAGTTCGACAAGATGTTCGCTCAGATGATGATCGAGCACCACGACGGCGCGATCACCACGGCCGAGGACGAGCAGAAGAACGGCAAGAACGCCGACGCCAAGAAGATGGCGGACGCCATCGTCAAGGGTCAGTCCGCCGAGGTCGAGCAGCTCCAGGACATCCTCGACCGGCTCTGATCCGCGTCACTGACTGACTGCCGCGCACCACCCCGCTCGGCTCCGGTGCCGACCACCTGCCGGTGTTGTCCGGCACCGGAGCCGATCCGTGGTGCTCCCCGCGCATCCTGCACACCCGCGTATGTTTCATGTCAGAGACGCAGACGCATATGAGGAGCCCGTCGTGCGCGCACGTGATCTGGCGGTCGGATACGAGACGGTGAGCGTCGACAGTGACGCCCTGGAGGCGGCGCGGCTGATGGCCGAGCACAAGTTGCCGGGGCTGCTGGTGCTCGACGAGCGCGGTGAGCCGAAGGCGATCCTGCCGGCGTCGCAGATGATCAAGGTGCTGGTTCCGGCGTATGTGCTGGAGGACCCGACGCTCGCCGCGGTCGTCGACGAGAAGCACGCCGACCGGCTGTGTCAGGCGCTGGTCGGCCGACGGGTCGGGGAGTGCCTGCCCCACAAGGCGGCGCCGCCCCCGATCGCGGACCCCGACGACACCGCGCTGGAGGTGGCCGCACTGATGGCCCAGGTGCGCAGCCCGGTGGTGGCCGTGGTGGAGAAGGCGAAGGACGGGACCCATCTGCTGGGCGTCATCACCGCCTCGCACCTCCTCCACGAGCTCCTCCCGACGGCCGGCACGGCCGACGGCACGTGAGAGTGTGACGTACGCCATATGCCTCCTGCGTGACTTTTACTCGGGACACTGATTGGACGGCGCCTCCCGTCCGTACTTCTTGCTGTCAGGTCCGGTCACATCAGGAGGCATGGATGCGCCTGTCGCGCAACAGGGTCGGAACCGTCTTCGTCGGCGGAGCATTGAGTCTGACTCTCGCCGCACTCGCGTACCCCGCAATGCTCGGGGTGGACAAGGCAGCCACCGGGCAGGATCGCATCATCGCGAACACCCCCTACGGTCCGCTCACCGAGGCGGACCGGTCCTTCGTGGTCGCCGTGCGCGCGGCCGGGCTGTGGGAGTACCCGCTCGGCATGACGGCGATGGAGCGCGGGACGACCCCGGCCATGAAGGAGGCCGGCGAGCACCTGGTCGTCGGGCACGCCGGGCTCGACGAAATGTGCCGCAAGATCGCGCCCGAGCTGGGCATCACGCTGCCCAACCAGCCCAGCCCGCAGCAGCAGCAGTTCGTGGCGACCTCGCAGGCCGAGACCGGCAAGCAGTTCGACACCACCGCAGTCAACATCATGCGGACCGCCCATGGCCGGATCTTCCCGGTGGTCGCCCAGATCCGCGCCACCACCAAGAACTCGCTGGTCCGTCAGCTCGCCGATCTGACCAACGACACCGTCCTCGACCACATCTCGGTCCTGGAGAAGACGGAAATGGTCAACTTCGACCAGGCCCTCTTCCAGCAGACGAGCCCGCCCAAGCTCCCCCAGGACCAGATGACCCCGCCGCCGCCCCAGCCGGGCGCACCGATCGTCGCGCTCACGAAGCCCCCGGGCCTGGACCTCCAAACGTCCGCGCCCACCCCGTCCCCCAGCCCGACCGTGAAGTGACGCCCCACGCACTCCACGCCTATCCCCCATCCCCTATCCCCAGCCGAAGTAGCGCAGCCACACATACGCCATCGCCACCACGACCGTGACCGCGGTGACCACGAGGCCGTACTTGGTGAACTGCCAGAAGGAGATGGGCTGCCGGTTGCGTTCGGCGATGCCGAGCACGACGACGTTGGCCGAGGCGCCGATGGCGGTCGCGTTGCCGCCGAGGTCGGCGCCGAGCGCGAGCGCCCACCACATGACGTGGTCGCTCGCGCCGCCCATGTTCTGCACGAGGTCGCCGGTGATGGGGGCCATGGTGGCGACGTACGGGATGTTGTCGACGACCCCGGACAGTGCCGCGGACGCGCCCAGCATGAGCATGGAACCGGCGAATTCGTTGGTGCCGATCATGTCGGCCAGCGCGCCGGACACCTCGTCGACGACGCCCGTGTCGATGAGCCCGCCGATCATCACGAACAGGCCCGCGAAGAAGGCCAGCGTGGGCCATTCGACCTCGGCGAGGACATCACCGGTCTCGACCGCGGAAACGGCGATGAGCAGCCCGGCGCCGAGCAGGGCGACGACGCTGGGCTCGTAGTGCAGTACGGGGTGCAGGACGAACCCGGCGACGACCAGGACGAGGACGACGAGGCCCTGGATCAGCAGCCGCGGGTCCCTGATGGCCTCCCGCTCCTCCAGCTCCATGATCTCGGCGGCGCGGTCCTCGTCGTACACGAAGGACTTGCGGAACATCACGCGGCACAGCAGCAGGAGAAGCAGTATCAGGACCGCGGCCAGCGGGGCGAGGTGGATCAGGAAGTCGTTGAAGGTGAGACCGGCCCGGCTGGCGATGATGATGTTGGGCGGGTCGCCGACCAGGGTCGCGGTGCCGCCGATGTTGGACGCGAACACCTCGGCGATCAGGAACGGGGCGGCGGGCAGGCCGAGGCGCTCGCAGACCAGCAGGGTGACCGGGGCGACGAGCAGGACCGTGGTGACGTTGTCGAGCAGGGCCGAGGCGAGCGCGGTGATGACGACGAGCATGGCCATCACCCGGTAGGGCCGGGCGCGGGCCCGCTTCACGGCCCAGATGGCCAGGTACTCGAACATGCCGGTCTTCTTCAGCACGCCGACGATCATCATCATGCCCATCAGCAGGAAGATGACGTTCCAGTCGACGCCGGTGTCCTCGGAGTAGAACGCCGTGACATCGTCGGTGGCGCCGATCGCGAGCATCAGGCCGGCGCCGCCCAGGGCCACCGCGACCCGGTGGATCTTCTCGCTGATGATCAGGGAGTACGCGCCGACGAACACGACGAGCGCGGCCCAGCTGTGCCAGTCGTTCACGGCGCCGCCGGGGGTTCGTGGACGGGCATCGACGCACGTGCCATGACAGGTCACCACCGATCGGAAGACAGACCGCTTCTGCTCGCCGACCAGGCTTCCCGGCACACCGCTGTGAACCCTACCGGCCGTTGACGCGTCTTTAACAGGTTGACCGCGCCCGGCCGTACCCCGTTCTCACCCGGACCGGCCGCCGTATCGCGTGATCACGGTGTACGGCCCCACGTCCTGCCGCAGGAAGCGCCCCGGCGGGAAGAAGTCGACGGGAAAGACGACTTCCGAGGACCGGGTCACCGGGACGCGGGGGAAGTTGTGGCGGAACAGGTAGAGGCCGTAGCCGGTGTCGGTCTGCCGCAGGACGAACACGTCCGGCGCCGGGAAGCGGCCCGAGTCCAGCCGCCGCGCGAAGTCGTCCGCGTCCCGGGCGGCGAGCCAGCGCCGTACCTCCGCGTTGCGCTTCTCGTGCCGTGCCTGGGGGTTGGAGTAGCCGGGCGTCATGGCGACATAGGCCCAGTACGGCTCGACGGACAGCAGCCGGTGATGGTCCGTCAGGACGGTCAGGTCGTGCGGCTGCCTGCCGGTGCCGCGGGCGATCGCGCGGACCAGGGGGCGGATCCACAGGTCCTCGGTGCCGGGGTGCCGGACGCGTGTCGTGCGGGAGGGGGCCGTGCCGTCGTCCAGGGGGTAGCTCTGCCGGTAGGCCAGGTCGACCTCGCGGCCCAGCGCGCTCTGCGCGTGCTGGACGGCGGCGACGGTGAAGACCGCCGCGACGACGGCCAGTACGCCGGTGGCGGTCCTGGCCTGCGCGCGGTGCCGTCTGCGCACGGTCCGCAGCAGGTCCCACAGGGCGAGGACGCCCGCGCAGTGCAGTGCGACGAGCAGGACCGGGTGGACGCGGAAGGAGAGGAGCGTGGTGCCGAACGCGATGGCCAGATGGGACAGCACGCACCAGGCGTAGCATCCGGCGACCAGCGCGAGCAGGCCCGCAGCCACGGGCCGGGTGCGGAAGCGGACGACCAGCCAGACGGTGCCAGCCAGGCACAGCAGTCCGCCCGGCGTGATCTCCGTCATCGGCAGCAGATACGTCAACTGCTGGTAGGGCGTGAACTTCAGCGCCGTCGTGTCCGGGGACCCTCCGGCGGCGCGTCCGGCCAGTTCGTACGGCAGCAGGACCACGGCGGCCGACGGTGCCGCGGCGATCCCCGCGAGCGCGACCCGTGCGAGCAGCGTGCGCCGGCGCCGCGGTCTGTGCAGCAGCAGGGCCGCCGCCATCGCGATGAGGGTGAACACCCAGAAGGCGGCGAGCAGCGTGTACGTCAGCACGGCCGCGCCCACCGCGACGCCGAACGCCAGCAGTGGAAAGGGGCGGACGGCGGGCGCCCGCAGCAGCTTCAGCGCGATCACCGTGAGCGGCGCGAGCGCGGAGCCGACCAGCCAGGCATAGGGCTCGCGGACACCGAGGGACGGCTCGACGAAGGCGGCCATCACGGTCGCCGTCGCCAGCAGTACGGCGATCCGGGGCGGCACCAGCAGCCGCCACAGCGCCAGCGTCACCGCCGCGGCGAGCGCGGCCGAGGTGATGCACAGCGGCTTGAACGCGGCCCACGCGTCCCAGCCCAGCAGCGCGGCGATCCGTCCGCCGGTCCAGAACCAGCCGGGCGGATACAGCGGCGGTACGTCCCGGTAGGCGAAGTCGGCCAGTGCGGGCGAGTCGGTGAGGCGGGTGAGGTACTCGACACGGAACTGGTTGTCCGAGGCCAGCCCGCCGAGGAACCAGCGGGTGCCGTGCAGCGGGAGGGCGAGGAGGAGAGTGGGCAGCGCGGAGACCAGCGCGTAGCCGGACCAGTGGAGGAGCCCGCGTACGGCCATGCCGCCCCGCCCGGCGGCCGGCACCGACAGGGCGAGGAGCACCACCACGGCCGTCGTGGTCAGCGTGGTCAGAATGGTCGACAGCAGCGACGGCTCGGGCAGCGGCAGCCGCGGTACGACGTACTGGATGCCGAGGCTCACGCCGACCGCGATGCCCGCCCCGAGGACGAGCTCGACGGCGAACCGGCCGCCGGTCGGACGCCGCCGCCCCGCCCGCGGCGGTACCGGGGACGGAGCGGGACGCCCCGCCGACCCCTGCCCCCCGATCAACGCCGCGACCGGAGCGATCACCGCCCCGTCCTCCTCCACGTCCTCGCCCCACCCCTGCCGAGCGATCACCCGACGAGCGGGCATCGGGCTCTCGTCCTGCAGCCCCTCCTGGTCCCGTTCCCGGTGGGCGGTCATCGGATTGCCGTTCCGCGGGCGGTACGGGCCAGGCGGGCGAGGGTTGAGCGGTGGCGGTGGATGAATGAGGTCTTGGCCAGGGGGAGCAGGAGGCGGGGTGCCGGGAGGCCGCCCGGGAGGCGGAGTCTGGTCAGGCGGAGCAGGCCCAGGTAGCGGCCGGCGACGGCCTTCGCGCGGGCGGCCGACAGCAACTGCTCGGCGGTGGGGCGCAGATGGGCGTAGGCGATGGGCTGCATGCAGAACGAGACGGTCGCGACCAGCCGCCGCACCTCATCCCGTGCCTCGACGGCCCCGGGTCCGGGCAGCACGCAGTCGGCGATGACCAGCGGGATGCGGTTGCTGTTCTCGTACGGCTTCAGGCGCCGCAGGACGAGGTCCGTGCCGACGCGCACCGCGGGGATGCCGTACACCGTGGTGGCGGTGAACAGGGCGGTGGAGAAGCAGCCGAGGACGACGTCCGGTCGGAGCCGTTCGTAGAGCACCTCGGCGAGGACGGGCAGGTCGACGACGTGCAGGGTGACGCCGGCGCGGGCGGCTTCCCCGCGGAGGGCCTCGGCGTGCCGGCGCGGTGCGCTGGGGTGCGGCTTGAAGAGGACCGAGGCGGCGCCGCCCCGTACCGCCTCGCGCAGTATGTCGCGGTGCAGGGCGTCCTCCTCGGCGGCGCTGAGGATGCCGGCCTCGGCGAGGTACTGACCGAGCAACAGGGCGCTGCCCTGGGGCAGTTCACGTACCGCCTCCAGTTCGTCCTTGGCGGCGTCGGCGAGGACGGTGAGTGTGCGGCGCAGGGCGTCGGGGGACAGCGGGTGGTGCTCGGCGCCGGGCCACTCGTCGAGCAGGTGCGGGCGCAGGCCGGGGACCAGCTCCGGGTAGACGAACCGGCCGACGCGGCGCAGGACCTGCTGTTCCAGGCGGGTGCGCAGGGGGCCGTAGCTCATCAGGCCGTCGGCGTAGACGTGCAGGGTCGCGTCGGCGAAGAGGCGGGCCAGGGTGAGGGAGGGCGGGGACTGGACCGACTCGGCGACCAGTTCGACGGGGGCGTCGGGGCCGATCCCCCAGGAGCGGCGCAGCGCCTGCTCGAACAGCGGGCGGTCCTCGGGGCGGGGCGACCAGACCGAGGGGTGGTTGGGGAAGATCGTGTCGTTCCAGGAGACGACCGCGTCGAAGTACGTCGACAGGTGGGCGAAGCCGGGCAGCTCCTCCCACGGCGGCTGCGCCTCGGGGACGGTGGTGTTGGTGGACGTCACCAGCACCCGCCGACCGCCCTCCGCGAGCGGCAGCAGGCCCTGTGCGACAGCCGCGCAGACCGTGGCGAGACCGTAGAGCGTGGAGGCTTCGACGAGCTGGACCGGGACGGGATCACGGGGCTCCGTGGGAACGGGGACGTTCAGGGGCACGCGGTCTTCCTCGGACGGTAGAGGGCGGTCAGGTCGGATCTGCGCTGCTCGTCCATGCCGTCGAGGACTTCGCGGAGCAGGTCCTGCGGCAGGGACGCGGCCAGCGCCCGGTACCGCCCGGGGAACTGTCTGGCCACCCGCTTGTCGAGCCGGTCGGTCCGCTTGAGGTGGAAGTGCGTGAGACCGAGCAGGGTGCGTACGGCCTTGCGGTGCACGGCGCGGTCCGTGCTGTGGGCGAGGGCCTCCTCGATGATCCGCTGCGAGGCCGGGAGGAAGTCGAGCTGCCGGTCGTCACCGACGCTGGTGAGGGAGCCTCCGACGTCCCTGCGGTAGAAGAGCCCGGCGAGGCCCACCACCGCGAACGTCCGGGTGTGCAGATGCAGCCGCCAGTTCCACAGCCGGTCCTCGCAGGTCCTGAGCGAGGTGTCGAAGTACAGCAGCCCGCTGTCCCGCAGCCCGGTGCGGAAGCCGCCCGACCACGCGTTGACGTAGTCCGCCATGGTCTCCCGGTTCTCCTCGCCGATGCCCTCGACCGACGGGATCGGCACCCCCCGCCTGCTCTCCGGCGCCCTCTGCAGCGTGCGCCTCTTGCCCTGGGCGCGCAGATGGTCGACGCGGACGAAGTCGGTGCCGAGCCGGGTGCAGGCCTCGGCGAGCCGGGGGTAGTAGCCGGGCGCCAGCCAGTCGTCGCCGTCGAGGAAGGTGACGTACGCGCCGCGTGCCTCGTCGATCCCGGTGTTGCGGGCGGCGGAGGCGCCCCGGTTCCGCGGGTGGACGACGAGCCGGCTGTTGGGGATCCGGGCGACGGCCTGCTCCAGCAGGGCGCGGGAGCCGTCGGTGGAGTGGTCGTCGACGAAGACGTACTCGATGTCCGGGCCGGTGTTCCGGCGCAGCGAGCCCAGGCAGTCGGGGAGATAGTCGGCGACGTTGTGGCTGATGACCACGGAGGTGAGTTTCATGGGGCTCTCGGGAGCTCCTTGATTCAAGGGAAGTACCGCTTTCAAACGGCCACCGGAGTGAGGGGGTTACCTGGACTGGGGCATTCGGGGGAACGTGCAGGTCCGGTCCGGACCTCGTTCGCGCGGGATGCCGTAGGGGCCGGCAGAGGTGAGACTCGACTTATGGCGCCCATGACCGAGGTAGAAGGGCGGCGGGTCGCGCTCAGCAATCTGGAGAAGGTGCTGTATCCGGCCGCCGGGTTCACCAAGGGCGAGGTACTGCACTACTACGCGACCGTCGCCGACGTGCTGCTGCCGCATCTGCGGGACCGGCCGGTGTCGTTTCTGCGGTATCCGGACGGGCCCGACGGGCAGCTGTTCTTCACCAAGAACGTGCCGCCGGGTACGCCGGAGTGGGTCACCACCGCCGAGGTGCCGAGGATGGAGGGGCCGGCGCGGATGGTGCTCGTACAGGATCTGGCGAGTCTGATGTGGGCCGCCAATCTGGTGACCGAGTTCCACACCCCGCAGTGGCTGATCGGGGCGCCCGGCGAGGCGGACCGGATGGTGTTCGACCTCGATCCGGGGGCGCCGGCGACGGTCGTGGAGTGCTGTCAGGTCGCCCTGTGGCTGCGGGACCGGCTCGCGGCGGACGGAATCGAGGCGTGGCCGAAGACGTCCGGGGCGAAGGGGCTGCATCTGCTGGCCGCCGTGCGGTCCGCGTCGTCCGAGCAGGTCAGCGAGTACGCCAAGGAACTCGCCGTGGAGGCGGAGCGGGCGTTGCCGCGGCTGGTCGTGCACCGGATGACGAAGAGTCTGCGGCCCGGGAAGGTGTTCGTCGACTGGAGCCAGAACGCTGCGCGGAAGACGACGGCGACGCCCTACACCCTGCGGGCGCGGGCTCAGCCGTTGGTGTCGGCGCCGGTGACGTGGGGGGAGGTCGAGGAGTGTGGGGGGCCTGGGCAGCTGGCGTTCACTGCGGCGGATCTTGGTCCTCGGGTGCAGGACTATGGGGATCTGTTGGCGCCGCTGCTTGATCCCGCCCACGTCGGTCTTGTGCCGTCATGAACTCAGGCCATCTGTCGTCATTCGTCTGCTGCGCCGTCGTGGCTGGTCGCGCAGTTCCCCGCGCCCCTTACGGGGCGCTTCACACCCGGTCCCATGTGTGGCGGTCCCTCGCCATCGCGTGCAGTGCTTCCACGTCCGCCGGTTTTAGTACGCCGCCCAGACGGGCTAGGCCTCCCAGTTCCGTGTCCTGGAAGACTCGCACTTCGCGGAGGGGGGCGGTGATCTGGACGTTCGCGGGGCCGGCCACGGCGAGGAGGGGGTGGACCTCGGCGGTGAGGGCGTAGGAGGCGCGGTCGGCGTCGGCTCGGGCGCGGCGGAGCAGGGGGCGGGCTTCGCGGCGGCCCAGGGTGACCATGGGGTCGGCGATCAGGACCCGCGTCTTGCGGGCGTACACGGTGTGGATGGCGAAGAGGCCGCCGGGGCCGATCGCCAGGTGGTGGACGCGGTCGCCGCCGGGCAGCGGGATCGAGTGCAGGGCGTGCCAGCCCGCGCCGTCCAGCCGCTCCAGGGCCTCCCCCACCGCCTGCTCGGCGGCCAGCGCCCGGCGGCGCGGGTCGGGGCGCAGCCGGTGGGCGGGTCCGGGGTCCCGGTCCAGGGCGATGTGGAGGGCCTCGCCTGGACGGTTGGGCGCCAGGTCGTCGTCCGGGTGGAGGGTGAGGCGGGCCAGCTCCGCGGGGGTCGGCACCGGGGGCGGGCCGACGGTGACGGGGCCGGTCAGGAAGGGTCCGAGGGCTTCGAGTACGCCCTCTCTGTGGTCGTCGCTCAGCAGGTTGACCCGGGCCGCCTCCCTGTCGTACCAGGCGATGTTCCGCCCGTCCGTGAGGCATACATACAGCCGCTCCTGGCCGTGCCGCCAGGTCGGTATGACGCGCAGTCGGCTCATGCACCATCACCCCATGACCATGGGACCAGGCGGGGTGCTCCAGGGGCAAGAACCCGGTTACCTTTGGGATGAGTTGGCATGGGTTTGGGGAGGCTCGTTTGCGGACCCGCGGGAACCAGCCCGACGTACCTGCTCCGGACAGCCCGTGGAGCGAGATCGTGCCCGGCCTGTGGATGGGCGGGCACGAGTTCAGGGACGGCTCGGGGCAGGTGGAATTCGTCGTCGTCCATGATGAGTTCGATCTCGTGCAGACGCTCCTCCGGCTGCCGGGGCACGGGCCGGACCCGGGTGTCGAGCACCAGGTGTGGCCGATTCCCGACGGACCGCTGGACGGCACGCAGCTCGCGGGCGTGATGCGGCTCGCGCAGGCCGCGAGCGAGGCGCTGGACGACGGCCGCAGCGTCCTCGTCCGCTGCTACCACGGCTACAACCGCTCGGGCCTTGTCATCGCGCACACCCTGGTCCGGCGCGGCTGCTCCGCCGAGGAGGCGATCCGGCTGATCCGCGCCCATCGCTCGCCCTGGGCACTGCACAATGAGCTGTTCGTCGCGTACCTGCGGGCGGGACTGTCGACGGCCCGGCTGCTGGAGGAGCTGGCCGAATGACGCCGGTGCGCGGGCCGTGCAGCCCCTGCACGCAAAAAGGACTTCCCCGCGAATAAGGTGTACGGGGCCCACGATCATCCAGGACGACAGGAGTGCCGTGCCCTTCAGCCGCCCCGTCCGGGCCCTCGTCCTCGCCGCCCTGTTCACGGCGACGACCGCGGCCTGCGGCGACACCGGCGGGCTGCGCGGCGCGGGCCCGACCCCGACCGCCGTCAGCCCGATCCGGCTCTGGCCCGAGCTGCCGCCGGCCTCCTCCCCCGCCTTCGAGATCGGCGAGGTGGAGCGCGAGGCGATCAAGGGCGTCCGTGTGCCGGGCAGCGACCTCCGCGAGGTCGATCCGGTCGCGATCGTACGGACCGAGGTCGCCGCGAGCCCGGACGACTACGGCGACGGGTCGCCGTACCACGAGACGGGCGAGCGGATGGCCGACTGCGCGGCGGGCGGGAACCGGGCCAGGTGCCCGGTCCTGAAGCCGTACTACCGCGATCTGACCGGCGACGGGCGCGACGATCTCACGCTGGGCTTCCGGCAGCTGCCTGGCACCCTGACGGCGGTGCGCGTCTACACCGTCGAGAAGGGGCGGCTGGTGCGGGTCATGCGCTGGGAGGACGCGATGAGCGCGGTCGAGCTGGCCGGGCGGTCCGTGATCATACGGTCGCCGTCCGAGGTCGCCGGTTACGAGTACCGCCTCCAGTGGACCTGGGACGCGAAC
This sequence comes from Streptomyces sp. GESEQ-4, assembly GCF_017948455.1. Classification (GTDB taxonomy): domain Bacteria; phylum Actinomycetota; class Actinomycetes; order Streptomycetales; family Streptomycetaceae; genus Streptomyces. The sequence goes on along the minus strand of NZ_JAFFSU010000004.1, from coordinate 159,450 downwards.
CAGCGGGCGATGCTGCTCACGCATGACGAGATGCTGCGTACGGGCACGGGCACGCGGAGCGCACGACCGTCGCCATCGCCGTCGCGGTCGGCATCGGCATCGGCATCGGCATCGGCATCAAGCTCGGCTTCGGCTTCGGCGAGTGCTCGGTGAGGCTGGGGCTTCCCCGCTGGTCCGGGACGCTCGCCGTGAAGGCGGCCGTGTTCATCACGGTGATGTGCTGCACGCTGGCCGCGCTGCTCGGTGTCCTGGTCCATGTGTCCGTGTCGAACCAGACGGTCGAGCAGGCCCGTGACCTCGCGCTGTCCCGGCTGGACGAGGCGACGACCGCGTTCGAGGCCGGGGACAGGCTGATGCCGGGCGTGGGCGTCGACCCGGACGGGCTGCCCGCCTCGCTGCGGGAGCTGGCGGTCGCCGGTGAGCGGGGCACGATGGTCGCCGACCACGAGGGCCGCCCGACGATGTGGGCGGCGGGCCCGGCCGACGGCGGTCGGGCGCTTGCCGTGCGGGTCGACTACTCGCAGCAGGCGCGCACCATCGACGACCTCGGCCGGGCGATCATCTGGTCCTCGGGGCTGGCGATCGGGGTGACGCTGCTGGTGGGCGCGTTCGCGGTGACCCGGGTGACGCGGCGGCTGCACACGACCGCGCAGGTGGCCCGGCAGATCAGCGGCGGCGACCTGGACGCACGCGTCGACGACCCCCGTACCAAGGATCCGACCCGCCCGCAGGACGAGGTGGCCGCGGTCGCCGCCGCGCTGGACTCCATGGCGGCGTCGCTGCAGGGCAAACTGCTGAGCGAGCAGCGGTTCACCGCGGACGTGGCGCATGAGCTGCGCACGCCGCTCACCGGACTGCATGCCGCCGCGGAACTGCTCCCTCCAGGGCGGCCGACGGAGCTGGTGCGGGACCGGGTGGCCGCGCTGCGGACGCTGACCGAGGACCTGCTGGAGATCTCCCGGCTCGACACCGGGCGGGAGCGGCTCGAGCTGGACACCGAGCAGTTGGGGGCGCTGGCGGAGCGGGTGGTGCGGGCGGCCGGGAACGACGCGGAGGTCGAGGTCCGGGTCGTCCGGGATGCCCGGGTGGAGACGGATCGGCGGCGTCTGGAGCGGGTGCTGGGGAATCTGGTCGCCAACGCGCACCGGCATGGGCGGCCGCCGGTTGTTCTCACGGTGAACGGTCCGGTCGTCAGCGTTCGGGACCACGGGGACGGTTATCCGGAGTATCTCCTCGTGCATGGGCCGCAGCGGTTTCGTACGGAGGGTGGGAGCAGGGGGCATGGGCTGGGGCTGACGATCGCGTTGGGGCAGGCGGAGGTGTTGGGGGCGCGGTTGACGTTTGCGAATGCGGTGGACGGTGGGGCCGTTGCCACTCTTGTCTTGCGGTAGGGGGTGGGGCGGCCAAGAGCTCGGGACTCACGGTCCATCGCCGTCTGCGGGTTGTGTGTGGCTTGTCGCGCAGTTCCCCGCGCCCCTAAGCGCGCTGCGCGCGTCTTCGGGGCGCTTCCCCTATGGCCCATCAGCACGCGCGACCCCCCGCCCTCGCTCCTAATGTGGCGATTAGTCAGCTTCGCCCCATTCATGGAGGTACCCGCCATGTCTCTGCGCACCCGCCTCACTCGCCGTCTCGCCATGACTGCCGCTGTCGTCGCGCTCGCCGGGGCGACCGCCGTCGCACCCGCCGTCGCGGACGACGAATGGGGCAGCGGTGGGGACTCGGAGTTCAGCAACGGCGACTCGAGCTTCGAGGGCGGCGATGGGTTCGACGAGTTCGGTGGCCAGGGCGCCTATCGCGATCCGCGCCGCTACCGGGGTGTCGTCACCGTCGACCGGCTGATCCTGCGCAGTGCGCCGACTCGTGGCAGTCGGCCGATCCGTGCGGTCCACCGGGGCGATGTCGTGTCCATCTTCTGCAAGACGCCCGGGCAGAGCGTGCAGGGCAACCCGCTCTGGTATCTCCTCACGGACGGCACCTGGGCGTGGGGTGCGGCGCGGTACATCAACAACATCGGGCCTGCGCCGCGCTGGTGCTGATGACGAAGGGTCATAAGGCATCACATTTGGGTAAGTTCCGGACATGAGCAAGGCCGGAACCACCCTGGAAGCAGCGACGGACCGCTCCACGCCCGTCGTACGCCTCCCCCGGCGCCGTGGCATCGAACTCGCCCTCATCGTCGTCGCCGTACTCCTGTCGGTGTACGGCTACTGCGCTGTGGGCCTGGCGAAGAACGGCTCGCTCCCGCCCGGCGCCGCCGGTTACGGCGCCGGTCTTGGCGTGCTGGCGTTGCTGGCGCACGGTGCGGTGCGCCTGCGGGCCCCGTACGCGGACCCGCTTCTGCTGCCGATCGGCGTGCTGCTCAACGGGCTGGGCCTGGTGCTGATCTACCGGCTCGATCTGGAGACGCCGGGCGACCGGGCGGCGCCCACCCAACTGGTGTGGTCGACGCTGGGCGTGGGCTTGTTCATCGTCGTCGTACTGCTGCTGCGCGACCACCGGGTGCTCCAGCGCTATGCGTACGTGTGTGTCGTGGCCGCCCTCGCCCTGCTCACCCTGCCGATCTTCTTCCCGGCGGTGAACGGCGCCCGGATCTGGATCCGGATCGCGGGATTCTCCATCCAGCCGGGCGAGTTCGCGAAGGTGCTGCTCGCGGTGTTCTTCGCCGCGTATCTCGCCGCCAACCGCAACGCGCTGCGCTACGCCGGCCGCCGCATCTGGCGCCTTCAGCTGCCGACCGGGCGGGTCCTCGGCCCGATCGTCGCGATCTGGCTGCTGAGCGTCGGGGTGCTGGTGCTGGAGCGCGACCTGGGGACGTCGCTGCTGTTCTTCGGTCTGTTCGTGGTCCTGCTGTACGTCGCCACCGGCCGCACCGGCTGGATCGCGGTGGGGCTGCTGCTGGCCGCGCTCGGTGCCGTGGCCGTCGGCTGGCTGGAGCCGCATGTGCACAGCAGGGTCGAGGACTGGCTGCATCCGTTCGCGTCGATCGAGGCGGGCCAGGGCGCCAACCAGCTGGCCCAGTCCCTGTTCGCCTTCGCGGAGGGCGGCGTGCTCGGCACCGGTCTGGGGCTCGGCCACTCCATCCTGATCGGCTTCGCCGCCAAGTCGGACTTCATCCTGGCGACGGCGGGCGAGGAACTGGGGCTGGCCGGCCTGTCCGCGATCTTCCTGCTGTACGGCCTTCTCGTGGAGCGCGGCTACCGGGCGGGCCTGCTCCTGCGTGACCCGTTCGGCCGGCTCCTCGCGGTCGGTCTCGCGTCGATCGTGGCGCTCCAGGTGTTCGTCATCGCGGGCGGGGTGACCGGGCTGATCCCGCTGACCGGCATGGCGATGCCGTTCCTGGCGCAGGGCGGTTCGTCGGTGGTCACCAACTGGGCGATCGTGGCGCTGCTGGTCCGGGTGAGCGACTCGGCACGGCGGCAGTACGACGGGCAGGTCGCTCCATGACCCGGTACATCAGGCTCGCCGCGATGTTCTGCGCCCTGCTGCTCGTGGCGCTGCTGGTGAACGCCGCCCGCATCCAGGTCTTCCAGGCCCGGTCCTACGACGACAATCCGGCCAACCGCCGCCAGAGCATCGCCCGTTACGGCCAGCCGCGCGGCGACATCCTGGCCGACGGCGCCCGCCTCACCGGCTCGGTGGACACCGGTGAGCAGCTCCGCTACGAGCGGACGTACGCGCACGGCCCGATGTACGCGCCCGTCACGGGCTTCGCCTCGCAGGAGTACGGCACGACGCTCCTGGAGCACGCCGAGGACGACCTCCTGTCGGGCACGGACCCGATGCTCTCGCCGTTCCCGCTGTGGAACGACCTCACGCGGTCGCAGAACGCGGGCGGCGACGTCGTGACGACCATCGAACCGGCCGCGCAGGCGGCGGCGTACACCGGGCTCGGCGGGCGCAAGGGCGCGGTGGCCGCCATCGAGCCGGCGACGGGGCGGATCCTGGCGCTGGTGTCCACGCCGTCGTACGACCCCGCCGTCCTGTCCGGGAACGGGCCCGCGGCGAAGCGGTCCTGGGAGCGGCTGAACGGCGACCGGGACAAGCCGATGCTCAACCGGGCGGTGCGGCAGACGTATCCGCCGGGCTCCACCTTCAAGGTGGTGACCGCGGCGGCGGCGCTGGACGCCGGCGTGCTGAAGGATCTGGACGAGCCGACGGACTCGCCCGACCCGTACACCCTGCCCGGCACGACGACCCGGCTGACGAACGAGGCCGACGGCTGCCGGGACGCCTCGCTGCGGGAGGCGTTCGTGTGGTCGTGCAACACGGTGTTCGCGAGGCTGGGCGTGCGGGTGGGTGTGGCGGACATGGCGCGGACGGCGGAGGCCGTCGGCTTCAACGACACCGAGGTGAAGATCCCCTTCTCGGTCGCGCCGAGCACCTTCGACACCTCCGTGGACAGGGCGCAGCTCGCGCTGTCGTCGATCGGGCAGTACAACACGCGGGCCACGCCCCTGCAGATGGCGATGGTCGCGGCGGCCGTGGCGAACGGCGGGCAGGTGCGGTCGCCGCACCTGGTCGAGCGGACCACCCGGGCGAGCGGGGCGACGCTGGCGACGGCCGGGTCGCGTCCGCTGCGGCGGATGATGCACCCGTCGACCGCCGTCCGCATGAAGGAGCTGATGGCCGACGTGGTCACGGAGGGCACCGGCCGGCGCGCCGCCATCCGCGGTGCGACCGTCGGCGGGAAGACCGGCACCGCCCAGCACGGCGTCGACAACTCCGGGGTGCCGTACGCCTGGTTCGTCTCCTGGGCGCAGGCCGACGGCGACATGGAGCCGAAGGTGGCGGTCGCCGTGGTGGTGGAGGACGCGTCGGCGCGGCGGGGCGAGATCAGCGGGGGCGGGGACGCGGCACCGATCGCGCGGTCGGTGATGCGGGCGGTGCTGAACTCGTAGGCGGGCGTGCTCGTGGAGGTCGTGCCGCGATCGGCCGTCGATGAGCTGCGGGTCCGTCGTGGCTAGTCGCGCAGTTCCCCGCGCCCCTTCAGGGCGCTACCCGCCCCCAGGTCGATAGCTTGCCGCACCTCCGCTACCCGGCCCTCTTCCTCCGCCGCGAACCGTTCCGCGTCCAGCTTCTCCGCGATTTCCTCGTCCTGGGCCATCAGCAGGTCCAGGTTGGAGTCGCCCATCTCGAAGACGCCCATGTCGACATAGGCCTGCTGGAGGCGCTTGCCCCACAGGCCGATGTCCTTGACGCAGGGGACGATGCGGGAGAAGAGCAACTGGCGGAAGAGGGCGAGGAATTCGGACCGTTCGCTGTACTCCTCGGCCTCCGCCTTCGGGATGCCGAAGTTCTCCAGCACCTCGACGCCCCGCAGCCGGTCACGCATCAGATAGCAGCCCTCGATGACGAACTCCTCGCGCTCGCGCAGTTCGGCGTCGCTGAGCTGCCGGTAGTAGTCGCGCAGCGCCATCCGGCCGAAGGCCACGTGCCGGGCCTCGTCCTGCATGACGTAGGCCAGGATTTGCTTCGGCAGGGGCTTGTCCGTCGTGTCGCGGATCATGCCGAAGGCGGCGAGCGCGAGGCCCTCGATGAGCACCTGCATGCCGAGGTACGGCATGTCCCAGCGTGAGTCGCGCAGCGTGTCGCCCAGCAGGGACTGGAGGTTGTCGTTGATCGGGTAGAGCAGGCCGATCTTCTCGTGCAGGAAACGGCCGTAGATCTCGGCGTGCCGGGCCTCGTCCATCGTCTGGGTCGCCGAGTAGAACTTCGCGTCCAGGTCGGGGACCGACTCGACGATCCGGGCCGCGCAGATCATCGCGCCCTGCTCACCGTGCAGAAACTGGCTGAACTGCCAGGACGCGAGGTGCCGGCGCAGTTCGCCCTTGTCGCGGTCCGTCATCTTCGCCCAGTACGGGGTGCCGTAGAGGCTGATCGACTCGTCGGGGGTGCCGAGCGCGTCGTACGGGTCGACCTCCAGGTCCCAGTCGATCCGCTTCTGTCCGTCCCACTGCTTGTCCTTGCCCTTCTGGTAGAGGGCGAGGAGACGGTCGCGCCCGTCGTCGTACTCCCAGCTGAAGCGGGCGGCGCCGGTCGCCGGCACCTGCCAGAGGGAGTCTCCCGGATCCATGGCGTACAGGTCATCGGTCGGCATGCATCGCAGGCTCCTACTTGGTAGACGCGGGGTCAACAAGTCGCGCACAGGGGATTGACGGGCTTGCTGACAAGCGGTCTCATAAGCGCATGACGACCGTGACCGAAGCCGACGCGCTCGACGGGCTGCGCGATGCGCTCGGCCTGCTCAAGGACCGGGAGCAGGTGGCAGAGCGGTTGCTCGCCTCGTCTCTCAAGCACTCCTTCGACCCCGACAAGGAACTGGACTGGGACGCGCCCTTCGAGGAGGGCAAGTGGTTCTGGCCGCCGGAACTGGTGTCCCTGTACGACACCCCGATGTGGAAGCGGATGAGCGAGGAGCAGCGGATCCTGCTCTCCCAGCACGAGGCCGCCGCGCTCGCCTCCCTCGGGATCTGGTTCGAGATCATCCTGATGCAGCTGCTCACCCGGCACATCTACGACAAGGCGGCGACGAGCGCGCATGTGCGCTACGCGCTGACCGAGATCGAGGACGAGTGCCGGCACTCGAAGATGTTCGCCCGCCTGATCACCCACGGCGGCACACCGTGGTACCCCGTGAGCCGCGTCCACCAGAACCTCGGCCGCCTGTTCAAGACCATCTCCACCACTCCCGGCTCCTTCACCGCGACCCTCCTCGGCGAGGAAGTCCTCGACTGGATGCAGCGGCTGACCTTCCCGGACGAGCGAGTACAGCCACTCGTCCGCGGCGTCACCCGCATCCACGTGGTCGAGGAGGCACGCCACGTCCGATACGCCCGTGAAGAACTCCGCCGCCAGATGGTGACCGCCCCGCGGTGGTCGCAGGAGTTCACGCGGGTGACGTCGGGGGAGTTCGCCCGGGTCTTCTCTGTGGCCTTCGTGAATCCCGAGGTCTACACCAACGTGGGGCTGGACCAGCGGGAGGCCTTGGCGCAGGTGAAGGCCAGCGGGCATCGGCGGGAGGTCATGCAGACCGGGGCGAAGAGGTTGACCGACTTCTTGGATGACATCGGGGTGCTGCGAGGGGTGGGGAGGCGGCTGTGGAGGTCATCGGGGCTGCTGGCTTGATGCAGAGTGCGGGTCGGTGGGGGCTGGTCGCGCCCACGCGGCGGAGCCGCACATCGATACAGCCCCGCGCCCCTTCAGGTTGGCCCAGCTGGACCCACTTAGGGGCGCGGGGAACTGCGCGACCAGCCACGACGAACCCGCAGCCGCCAGACGACCCCCACCGCCCCGGCGATTAGGCTGCACCCCATGACCCCCGCCGCCCCCGCCTACCGCCGGCTGAGCGTCGAGGAGCGACGAAGTCAGCTCCTCGACGCCGCGCTGAAACTCTTCGCGCACCGCACCCCCGAGGACGTCTCGCTCGACGACGTGGCAGAGGCAGCCGGAGTCTCCCGCCCCCTGGTGTACCGGTACTTCCCGGGCGGCAAGCAGCAGCTGTACGAGGCCGCCCTCAGGTCCGCCGCGGACGAGCTGCAGCAGTGCTTCGACGAGCCCCGCGTGGGCCCGCGCCTGCCCCGCCTGGTGCGGGCCCTCGACCGCTACCTGGCCTTCGTCGACGAGCACGACACGGGTTTCAGCGCGCTCCTCCAGGGCGGCAGCGTGGTCGAGACGTCCCGTACGACCGCCATCGTCGACGGCGTACGCCGGGCCGCCGCCGAGCACATCCTCAGCCATCTCGCCGTCCCCGAGCCCGGCCTGCTGCTGCGGATGACCGTACGGATGTGGATCACGGCGGTGGAGGCGGCCTCGCTCATCTGGCTCGACGAGGGCAAGCAACCGCCGCTCGACGAGCTGCGGGACTGGCTGGTGGAGCAGTTCATGGCCGCGCTGACGGTGACCGGTGCACGCGATCCGCAGACCGCCGCCCTGGTCGAGGCCCTCGCGGCGGATGGCTGAGACTGGTGCCGTGAAGACCGAAGACACCCCCTTCGAGGGCGGCCCGATGGACGGCCGTGTCCTGCCCGTCCTGCTGGGCATGACCGGGCACCCGCCGAAGACGTACCGCATCCCCGTCCCGGCCCCCGACGGCGGCGAGCCCACCGTGCTCGTCTACCGCAGGGTCCCGCGCGGGCACAGCAAGCGGCTCGGTCTGACGCAGGGCTGGAAGTACGAGTACGACCCTCAGGGCAAGCGCGGCAGCGGACTGCGGTGGCCGTGGTCCAAGCCAGACACCACGCCGGGCGGCAAGCGGGATGACGCCGACGAGTGACGGCGTTGCGCCGAACCGCCCACACCCCGCGCGCGAAACACGAGCGGCCGTCTGATGCTCGCGGTGCGGAGCGGAGGGGCCGCCCCGCACCGGAGGTGATGACATGTCAGGGCGTCTTCTGCGTCTGGTCTGTACGGCGGCGGTGGCGACCCAGGCCGTGGTCGCGGCCGTACCCGCCATGGCCGTACCAGAGCCGGGCGACCGTGCGGTGGCCGGGCTACTGACGGACCTTCAGCGGCTGTACCGGGAGGCCGAGCGGGCCACCGAGACCTACAACGCCACCGAGGAGCAGCTGAAGAAGCAGCGCACCGAGGTCGACCGCCTGGACCGCGCGCTCGCCCGCGCCCGGCTCTCCCTGCAGGACAGCCGTGGGGCGGCCGGGCGGCTCGCCCGCCAGCAGTACCAGAGCAGCACCGACATCTCCCCGTACCTACGGCTCCTCCTGGCCCGCGATCCACAGCACGCGCTCGACCAGGGCCATGTGATCGGGCAAGTCGCTCGGGAGCGGGCCGAGACCCTGCACCGGCTCACCGGAACCGAGCGCAAGGCCGACGACCTCGCACGCAAGGCCCGCGCCGCCCTCGACCGCCAACTCTCCCTCGCCGCACGGCAGAAGAAACAGCGCGACGAGGTACGCGACCGGCTCCACGACGTCGAGAAACTCCTCGCCTCCCTCACCGCCGAACAGCTCACCGCCCTGACCGAGTTCGAGAAGACCGGCACCGACAAGGCCCAACGGGAATTCATGGCCACCGGCGCCCTGAACGACAACCGACCCCCCTCCCGCAAAGGCGACAAGGCCCTGCGCTACGCCGTACGACAACTCGGGAAGCCGTACGAATGGGGCGCCGAGGGCCCGAAGACGTACGACTGCTCCGGCCTGACCTCACAGGCCTGGAGCCACGCAGGAAAACCCATCCCGAGAACCAGCCAGGAACAATGGGCCCAGCTCCCAAGAATCCCCCTCAAGAAGCTCCGCCCCGGCGACCTGGTCATCTACTTCCCGGAGGCCACACACGTAGCCATGTACTTGGGCGAAGGAAAGGTCGTACACGCACCAAGACCGGGCGACAAAATCAAGCTCTCCCCGATCGCATCCAACCCGATCCTTGGAGCAGTACGCCCAGACGAACGCCCCAAAGGGGCGCGGGGAACTGCGCGACCAGCCACAACGAACCAGCAGCCGCCAGAACCCCGCACCTCCAACGGCGACTAGGCCACAGACCCCAAATAAGCCGCCGTCTTCTCAGGCTCGTAGAAGAAATTCTCAAAGTCAGCCGGATCATTGAACGCATTGGCGAACCGATCAGCCACCGCCGGCAACTCCCCCGCCGCCCCAATAAGGTTCAGCACATGCTCAGGCGGCGGAGCCAACATCGCGTTGGTCCACTTGGTGACGTGCCGCGCCGTCTCCCAGTACCGCTCAAAAGCCCCCCGCATCCACACCTCGTCGAACTCCTTCTCCCCGTGCTCGAGAATCGACGCGAGATAGGAAGCCGCGCACTTGGACGCCGAGTTGGAGCCCTGACCGGTGATGGGGTCGTTCGCGACGACGACGTCCGCGACGCCCAGCACCAGGCCCCCGCCGGGAAGGCGGCCGACCGGGTTACGGACGGTCGGGGTGTATCGGCCGCTCAACACACCACCCGCATCCGTGAGTTCGACGTTCGTGGCCCGCGCGTACTCCCACGGCGTGAACCGCTCCATGAGTTCCAGGATCAGGGAGAGGTGTTCCGCCGGGTCCTTGACGCCGTTGAAGACGTCGAGCGGGCCGCCGGGTATGCCCTCCCAGAACAGGATGTCGGCGCGGCCGGAGGTGGTCAGCGTCGGCATGACGAACAGCTCGCCGACGCCGGGCACGAGGTTGCAGCGGACCGCGTCGTACTCGGGGTGCTCGGGGCGCGGGCCCAGGCCGTGGACGTAGGCCACGGCGAGGGCGCGCTGCGGCTCGCTGTACGGGGAGCGCTCGGGGTCCCGGGCGAACATGGATACCAGCTCGCCCTTGCCCGCCGAGACGAGCACCAGGTCGTACGTACGGGAGAAGTAGTCCAGGTCGGAGACGGCCGCACCGTGGACGACGAGCTGGCCGCCGCGCTGGGCGAACGTCTCCATCCAGCCGGCCATCTTCACCCGCTGGTCCACCGACTGCGCGTACCCGTCGAGTCGGCCCACCCAGTCGATCGCGCGGGCCGCGGGGCCCTCGCTCCAGGAGCCGGGGGCGGCGACCGAGACGCCGAGTCCTTCGATCTTCGGGGCCTGGGACTCCCAGAAGTTCAGCTGGAGATCGCGCTCGTGCTGCAGGGCCGTGTGGAACATGCACTGCGTGGACATGACGCGGCCGGCGCGGATCTCGTCCGCCGTCCGGTTCGACATCACGGTGACCTCGTACCCGTGCGACTGGAGTCCGAGGGCGAGCTGGAGCCCGGACTGGCCGGCTCTGACGACGAGTATCTTCCGCATGCGGGTGGTGACTCCTAAAAACGACTACTCAGGGGTGGCATCCAGCGCGTGGCCGACCAGGGCCAGGAGGGTCTCGATCACGGAGATCCTGCGCCGGGCGTCCATGATCATGACAGGTATGTGCGCGGGAACCGTCAGCGCCTCCCGTACGTCCTCCGGCTCGAACCGCTCGCTGCCGTCGAAGTGGTTGACCGCGACGACATACGGCATCCCGCAGCTCTCGAAGTAATCCAGCGCCGGGAAGCAGTCCTTGAGACGCCGGGTGTCGGCCATGACCACCGCACCGATCGCGCCGCGCGCCAGGTCGTCCCACATGAACCAGAACCGCTGCTGGCCCGGCGTGCCGAACAGGTAGAGCACCAGGTCGTCGTCGAGTGTGAGGCGGCCGTAGTCCATGGCCACGGTGGTGGTCAGCTTGTCCGGGGTGCCGGTGAGGTCGTCGGTGTCCTCGCTGGCCTGCGTCATCAGCGCCTCCGTCTGGAGGGGCGTGATCTCCGAGACGGCCGTGACGAGGGTGGTCTTGCCGACGCCGAAACCGCCGGCGACGACGATCTTCGTGGCGACGGGGGCGCGGGCGAGCTGCGTCTGCCAGGACTGGAGGTTCTCGTCGGACTCGGGCTCGTGCTCGGGCGCGGGCTCGACGTAGGGGGAGACGCCTCTCGCGGCGTCAGAGACGACGGAGTCCACTCAGCACCCTTTCCAGCAGTGCCCGGTCCGGCCGGCCGGTGCCGTGGCCGGTTCCGGTGCCGTGCACACGGATCTTTCCCTGGTCCGCGAGGTCGCTGATAAGCACGCGGACGACGCCGAGCGGCATTTTCAGCAGCGCGGCGATCTCGGCCACCGTGCGCATACGGCGGCACAGTTCGACGATGGCCCGCATCTCCGGCATCACCCGGGTGGTGAGGGAACCATTCGTCAGTTCCCTGCGCTCCTCGGGGGCTTCGATGGCCGCCGTGCTCGCTACGAACGTCTCCACAAGGAGGACGTGCCCGAAGCGGGTGCGGCCGCCGGTGAGCGAGTAGGGGCGTACCCGGGCGGGTTTGCGGTCGGCGCCGCGGACGGGGAGCCTCTTCGGACCACTGCTGCTCATCGGATGCTCTCCGTCGACTCGGCTTCCAGGGATTGGCGGAGTTCGCTGCGGAGTTCGGGGGTCAGGACGTGTCCGGCGCGGCCGACGAACAGGGCCATGTGATAGGCCACCACGCTCATGTCGCAGTCCGCCGAGCCGTGGACGCCGAGCAGCGATCCGTCACTGATCGACATCACGAACAGGCTGCCCTCGTCCATCGCGACCATCGTGTGCTTCACCGCGCCGAACTCCATGAGCTTCGCGGTGCCGATGGTGAGGCTGCCGATGCCGGAGACGACGGTGGCGAGGTCGGCGGAGGAGCCGCGGGGGCCGGTGGGGCGGGCGGCGAGGGCCTCGCGGGCGGCGGCGTTGCGGCCCGGGTCGGAGGAGAGCAGGAGCAGTCCGTCGGAGGAGACCACTGCGACGGACTGGATGCCGGGCACTTCCTCGACCAGGTTGGTCAGCAGCCAGTGCAGGTTGCGGGCTTCACTGCTCAGTCCGAAGGTTCCGAAGGTACTGGGCGCGGTCAACTGCTTGCCTCCTCGACGGTGCCCCCCGTGGCTTCTTCGGCTTGTGCGTCATGTGGTGCGGGTGCGGTGGGTATTTCGTGCCGGCCCGTCTGTTCGGCGATCTCCGCCTCTACGTCGCGGTAGCCCGCCTCGGCTCCTCGGCGGAAGCCGCCCAGGCGGCGGCGTAGGGCTTCGGCGTCCACGGAACCGCTACGCGGGCGGGGCACCGATGTGGGCGCGGATATCTTCGGGGTGCGTTTGGGCAGGCCCTTGTCGGTGACGAGTTCTTCCGGTTCGTCGGGGGTGCGGTGGTGTTCCGCCTCGGCTTCGCCTTCGGCGGGTTCGTTCCCACCCGCACCACCCGTGCGACTTTCGTGGTCGGGTGCGGGTGGCCCCTGTGGGGCGTCCTCACCGTCGGCGGCCGCGGGTTCCGGCGGTGCTGCCGTGGGGTCGGGCTGTGCGGTCGCCGAGTCGGGCGGTGTCGAGGCTGGGAGTAGGAGTTCGATCGTTGTCTCGGTCGGGTGCTCCTGCGGGCCCGGCGGGGGCGGTACGGGGTTCTCGGCGTCCTCCGTTTGCCGTACCGCCTTTTCCGCCAGCGCGACCAGGGGGTCGGTGTCGGTCTCCGAGCGGCCGTGGAGGACGTTGGAGTTGGCCTCGGCGTCCGCGCCCGGGGACGTCGACGGGACCTCGACGGACGGGGCGGTGGCCAGGAGGGGGTTGGGTAGGACGGCCACCGAGGTGATGCCGCCCTGCTTCTGGTCGCGGAGCTGGACGCGGACGCCGTGGCGGTGGGCCAGGCGGGCGACGACGTACAGCCCTAGGCCGAGACCCTCCTCGCCCTGCTGGTCGTACGACGCCTCAGGGTCGAAGTCGGCTAGGCGGGCGTTGAGGGCGGTCATTCGGTCGGCGGTCATGCCGATGCCCTCGTCCTGGACGGAGAGCATGACCTCGCCGCTCTCCAGCAGCCAGCCGGAGATCTCGACGGGCAGCTCGGGCGGCGAGGACGAGGTGGCGTTCTCCAGGAGTTCGGCGAGCAGATGGCTCAGGTCGTCCGCGGCGAACCCGGCGATGTGGGCATGTGGCGGCAGCGCGGCGATGCGGACCCGCTCGTACCGCTCGATCTCGCTCACCGCGGCCCGTACGACGTCGATCAGCGGCACGGGCCCGGCGCTGTGCTGGACGTGCTCGGTGCCGGCGAGGACCAGGAGGTTCTCGCTGTGCCGGCGCATGACGGTGGCGAAGTGGTCGAGCTTGAAGAGGGTGGCGAGCCGGTCGGGGTCCTGCTCGCGCTCCTCCAGGCCCTCGATGACGCCGAGTTGGCGTTCGACGAGGCCGAGGGTGCGCAGTGCGAGGTTGACGAAGGTGGTGCCGATACTGTCCCGCAGCCGGTCCAACTGGGCGGTGGACTCGGCGAGTTCGACCCGCAGTTGCTCCCGGGCGTCGGCCATCTTCTGCCGCTGGCCGACCAGGTGCTTGCGGTCGGCCTCCAGCGTGGCGACCCGCTCGTGGAGGGCGGCGGCCTGTGCGTGCAGGGCGTTGACGGAGCGGACGACCTGGGCGAACTCGTCGTTGCGGCCGGTGAAGGTGACGGGTTCCTCGGCGGCGGGGTCCGCCGCGTTCGCCAGCCGGGCCGAGCCGCGCTTCAGGACGGAGAGCGGGCGGGTGAGCGTACGCGCCATGGCCGTGGCGATACCGATGGTCAGCAGGATCAGCGCGCCGAGGACGGCGATCCGGATCTCCAGCTCGGTGACATCGTCGTCGCGCAGCTGGGCGAGATCCTTGGTGCGCCGGTCGAAGAGCGCGGACTCGGCGCCGCGCATCGCGTCGATACGGGCGGACAGGGCGGCGTTCACCTTGTCGGCGCTGGTGCCGAGTTCGCCGTCGGAGAGGGTCGGCCGGTCGGTGAGGGAGACGAGGTACTTCTCGCCGGAGTCGACCTCGGGACCGGTGACCGTGCGGTCGTACGAGGTGCGGGCCGGCTCGGGCGCGGTGTCGCGGAACTCGGCGAGGGCCGCGTCGGAACGCAGCCGGGCCTCCTGGGCGGCGGCGGTGAGGGCGTCGCGCTGCTTGGTGCCGGCGTCGGAGGACCGGGTGACGGTGGAGGCCAGACCGGTGATGGGGTCGATGACCGTCTCGGTGGTGCGCGGGATGTTGAGCGCGGCGAGGAGCAGTCCGCGGGTGGCGGCGGCCTGCTGGACGGCGGAGTCCAGCTCGGCGAGGGCGTAGGCGCCGGAGCCCGCGCGGGGCGGCATCTCCTCGGCCAGCTGCTCGGCGAGCCGGTGGAGTTCGGCGATGGTGGCGGAGTAGGCGTCGTGCGTGTCGAGAGCACCGCTCTTTCCGGTGAGCGCCGCTCTCCGTACGGCCGCGATCCCGTCGAGGTCGGACCGCAGCGAGGCGGGCGCGTCCGGGTCGGCGCGCAACTCCTCGACCTGCCGGTCCACACGGACGCTGCGCTGCTCGCTCGGCGCCTTGGACTTGGGCCGGCCGGCCGCGACGTACGAGGTCACCTCGTCCCGCTCGTCGGCCAGCGAGTGGGCGAGCGTCAGCGCGTCCTCGGTCTGCTCGGAGAGCGTCACCAGCGACTGGGAGTCGCTCAGCTGCCCCGAGGCGGCGACGATCGAGGGCGCTCCGGCCCCGGCGACGGCGGCGGCCACCACGGCGACAGCGACGATCAGCCGGTTGCGTACGTGGGTCGGGCGGCCCTGGCCGGCGAGTGTGTCCGACGTGTGCTCCGTGCCCCCTGGGGAGGCCGTCTGCTTGCCTGTACGACGAGGCCGCGTCTTCAGCACCGGTGCTCGCATTCCTGACTCGTGATACCCCTGGGCCCGGGTGGCGCGCTGCGTCAACTGGTGCTCCCAGCCGGTACGTCCGCCCGGTACGGATCCCGACCCTCCCACGCCGGTGGGCAGCGGTCGCGCATCACCTGACCCGCCACCCGAAGGAGTGAACCCCGGTCGGCAGTGGGCGGGCAAGTTCCCGTGGCGCCTCCGACGGGCCCCGGCGGCGGGCCGGTTGGACGTCTGCGGCGCACGATGGCACTATGTGCCGCCACGCCTTCCCGGAAGAAACCATTCCACCCCATTTCAGGCTTCTGACCTGCGAGGGTCCTGCACGAGTGCGCCAACTCGGCGACAGTTGCGACCCTTTGACGAACCTCGTGAAGAGCTCGTGGAGACTGGCCGAATGCGAACCGAAGTTGTCTCGGAGCCCGGCGATCCGACCCACCCCAACGAGGACTTCGCGAGTCTCGCCCTCCCGGCCTCCGGACAGGGCGGCGCGGTGGTCGTCCTGGACGGAGTGACACCCCCGAAGGACGGGACCGGCTGTCTGCATTCCGTCCCTTGGTACTGCGCACGTCTCGGCGGCGCCCTGACCGAACTGACCGTTTCCCTCCCGGATGTTCCGCTGGCCGAAGCCCTTGCCTCCGCCATCGCGCGTACCGCCGGGTCCCACGCGCAAACCTGTGACCTTTCTCACCCACGCACCCCACAGGCAACCGTGGTCCTGGCCCGCTGGTCACCGGAGACCGTCGAGTACCTGGTCCTCTCCGACTCGGCGCTCCTGCTGGAGTCCCCCGACGGCACGATCACGGCCCTGCTCGACGACCGCCTCTCCCGCCTCCCCCGCACCTCCCTCACCACCGACGCCATCGCCGACGCCACCGTCCGCAACAAGGAGGGCGGCTTCTACACCGCCGCCGCGGACCCGACGGTCGCGGCACGCGCGGTGACGGGGGTGCTCCCGCGCCCCGAGGTCCGAGCCCTGGCCGCCCTCACGGACGGCGCGACCCGCTGGGTGGACAAGTTCGCCGCGGGCAACTGGGCAGACTGCTTCGACCTCGTACGCAAGGAGGGGGCCGGGGAGTTGGTGGCGCGGGTACGCGCACTGGAACGGGCGGACACGGAGCGGGTACACCTCCGACGCAGCAAGACGCACGACGACGCGACGGTGGTGTACGCCGAGCTGTAAAACGCCCTTGATGAAGCGCCCCCGAAGGGGCGCGGGGAACTGCGCGACCAGCCACAACGAACCCGCAGACGAAGACGCGCACCGCGGAGCGCTAACTCTCCATCTGCCGGTTCAGCTGATGCAGCAACCGGGCCAGCTCGGCGACCTCCCCGCGATCCCAGTGCGCGAGCTGATTGACGTACCGCGCCCGGCGGGCCTCCCGCACCTTGCCCACCCGACCGCGCCCCTCCTCCGTCAGATGGATGAGCCAGGCCCGCCCATCCGCCGGGTCGGGCTCACGGACGACAAGCCCGAGATCCTCCAGCGCACGCAGCTGACGCGACATCGTCGCCTTCCCGACACCGATGTACGCGGCGAGTTCCGTGGCGCGCTGGCCGCCGAGTTCATCCAGCCGGACGAGCAGACCGTACGCGGCGGACTCCAGGTCGGGGTGGACCTCGCGGGCCATCTCGCCCTGGTTGGCCCGGGCCCGGCGCAGCAGCACCGTCAACTCGCGCTCCAGGGACAGGAATTCCCGGTCCACACCACCCGGCGACGTGTCGGATTCGACTCGACGTCCGCCGCCGTTTCCGTCTTCGTGCACGTCAGCCCCTACCTTGAATTTCCGGGTCCTGAAAGTTTCCGCCAAATGCAGTCATAGCCGCAGCTCCGTCAGTATTTCGCAGGCGCAGACCAACGGCAGCCCTCGGACCCCCTTCCCACCCGGTCTTCGACGTGCGTAGCTTCCTTGTCAGGGCCTTGCTGGCATGCCCACGCCAGACACATCCGAAGCGGCGCCGGCAGCCGCGTTCCCTCCAACGCCTGCTCCAACGCGCACAACCGAGCCCTCGGAGGCACGCTATGACCGTGCACAGACTTGGATCGGTACACCCCCGCCTCTCCCTCGCCGGCACCCTGCTCGCCGCCCTGTCCCTCCTGTTCGCCCTCGCCGCCCCGGCCACCGCCGACGAGGAGCCGGACGCCGACAAGCCGGCCCGCGGCTCCGCCTACATGGGCATGGGCGTCGTCGCCCATGACGGACAGCACGGCCTGCCCGCCGACACCCGCGCCGGCCAGACGGAGGGCGTGGACGTCGCCAGCCATCAGGGCAACGTCGCCTGGTCCACCCTCTGGAGCAGCGGCGTCCGGTGGGCCTACACGAAGGCGAGCGAGGGGACGTACTACACGAACCCCTACTTCGCCCAGCAGTACGCCGGCTCCTACAACGTCGGCATGGTCCGCGGCGCGTACCACTTCGCCACCCCCGACACCACCAGCGGTGCCGCCCAGGCGAACTACTTCGTCGACCACGGCGGCGGCTGGACCCGTGACGGCAAGACGCTGCCCGGAGCGCTCGACATCGAGTGGAACCCGTACGGCGCAGCCTGCTACGGCAAGACGCAGAGCGGCATGGTCAGCTGGATCCGTGACTTCCTGAACCAGTACAAGGCCCGCACCGGCCGCGACGCCGTCATCTACACGGCCACCAGCTGGTGGACCCAGTGCACCGGCAACTACGCCGGCTTCGCCTCCGCCCACCCGCTGTGGGTCGCCCGTTATGCGTCGACCGTGGGGACGCTGCCCGCGGGATGGTCGTACTACACGATGTGGCAGTACACGTCCTCCGGGCCGACGGTCGGGGACCACAACAAGTTCAACGGTGCGCTCGACCGGGTCGTCGCGCTCGCCAACGGCTGACGCCGGCGTCCCCGCCGTACGGCGAAGGCCCGGGCCTCCCTCACAGGGACCCGGGCCTTGCCTGTCCGGTCGCGCCCGTCACGCCGCGACCGGAACCTCCGGGGCCGCGTCGCTCGTGGCCGGCGACAGGGCCAGTTCCAGGACCTGGCGGACGTCGGTGACGGTGTGGACGTCGAGCTTGTCCAGCACCTCGGCGGGGACGTCGTCCAGGTCGGGCTCGTTGCGCTTGGGGATGACGACGGTGGTGACGCCCGCCCGGTGGGCCGCGAGGAGCTTCTGCTTCACGCCGCCGATCGGGAGGACCCGGCCGGTCAGTGAGACCTCGCCGGTCATCGCCACGTCGGTGCGGACCAGGCGGCCGGAGAGCAGGGACGCGAGGGCGGTCGTCATCGTGACGCCCGCGCTCGGGCCGTCCTTCGGCACCGCGCCCGCCGGGAAGTGGATGTGCACGCCCCGGTCCTTCAGGTCGGCCACCGGCAGCTCCAGTTCGGCGCCGTGCGAGCGGAGGAAGGACAGGGCGATCTGCGCGCTCTCCTTCATCACGTCACCCAGTTGGCCGGTCAGCGTCAGGCCCGCCGCGCCCGTCTCCGGGTCGGCCAGCGACGCCTCGACGAACAGGACGTCACCGCCCGCGCCGGTCACCGCGAGACCGGTGGCGACACCGGGGACCGCCGTACGGCGCTCCGCCGGGTCCTGTGCGGACTCGGGCACGTGGTGCGGCCGGCCGATCAGGTCACGCAGGTCACCGTCACCGACCGTGAACGGCAGCTTCCGCTCGCCGAGTTCGTGCTGCGCCGCGACCTTGCGAAGCAGCCGTGCGATCGACCGCTCCAGGTTGCGGACGCCCGCCTCGCGCGTGTACTCGCCGGCGAGCTTGCGCAGCGCGCTCTCGTCGATGACGACCTCGTCCTCGTTGAGACCGGCCCGCTCCAGCTGGCGCGGGAGCAGGTGGTCGCGGGCGATGACGATCTTCTCGTCCTCGGTGTAGCCGTCGAGGCGGACCAGCTCCATACGGTCGAGCAGGGCCTCCGGGATGGCCTCCAGGACGTTGGCCGTGGCGAGGAAGACGACATCGCTCAGGTCGAGTTCGACCTCCAGGTAGTGGTCGCGGAACGTGTGGTTCTGGGCCGGGTCCAGGACCTCGAGCAGGGCCGCCGCCGGGTCGCCGCGGAAGTCCGAGCCCACCTTGTCGATCTCGTCGAGCAGGACGACCGGGTTCATCGACCCGGCCTCCTTGACGGCGCGGACGATCCGGCCGGGCAGCGCGCCGACGTACGTACGGCGGTGGCCGCGGATCTCGGCCTCGTCGCGGACGCCACCGAGGGCGACGCGGACGAACTTGCGGCCCATGGCGTGCGCGACCGACTCGGCGACCGAGGTCTTGCCGACGCCGGGCGGGCCGACGAGGGCCAGTACGGCACCGCCGCGCCGTCCGCCGATGACACCGAGGCCACGCTCGCTGCGCCGCTTGCGCACGGCCAGGTACTCGGTGATCCGCTCCTTCACGTCCTCCAGGCCCGCGTGCTCGGCGTCGAGGACCTCCTTCGCGCCCTGGATGTCGTACGAGTCCTCGGTCCGTTCGTTCCACGGCAGTTCGAGGACGGTGTCGAGCCAGGTGCGGATCCAGGAGCCCTCCGGGGACTGGTCGCTGGACCGCTCCAGCTTGTCGACCTCCTTGAGCGCGGCCTCGCGGACCTTCTCGGGGAGGTCGGCGGCCTCGACGCGGGCGCGGTAGTCGTCGGACTCCTCGCCCTCCTTCTCGCCGTTCAGCTCGCGCAGTTCCTTGCGTACGGCTTCCAGCTGACGGCGGAGCAGGAACTCGCGCTGCTGCTTGTCGACGCCCTCCTGGACGTCCTTGGCGATGGTCTCGGCGACGTCCTGCTCGGCGAGGTGGTCGCGCAGTTGCTGGGTGGCGAGCTTGAGGCGGGCGACGGGGTCGCCGGTCTCCAGCAGCTCGATCTTCTGTTCGGTGGTGAGGAAGGGCGAGTAGCCGGAGTTGTCGGCGAGCGCGGAGACGTCGTCGATGGCCTGCACGCGGTCCACGACCTGCCAGGCGCCGCGCTGACGCAGCCAGGCGGTGGCAAGGGCCTTGTACTCCTTGACCAGTTCGGTGACATGGCCCGGCAGCGGCTCGGGCACGCTCTCCTCGACCCTGGTCGCCTCGACCCACAGCGCCGCGCCCGGCCCGGTGGTCCCGGCCCCGATCTGCACGCGCCCACGCCCCCGGATGAGGGCGCCCGGGTCACCGTCGGCGAGCCGGCCGACCTGCTCGACGGTGCCGAGCACACCCGTGCCCGCGTACGTGCCGTCGATGCGCGGCACCAGCAGCACCCTCGGCTTCCCCGGCTCCGACCGCGCGGCGGCCTGGGCGGCCTCCACCGCGGCCCGTACATCGGTGTCGTTCAGATCCAGCGGCACCACCATCCCGGGCAGCACGACCTCGTCGTCGAGTGGCAGCACGGGCAGGGTGAGCGGTGAGGACGTCGAAGCCATGATCTCCCCTTCGGCAGTCAAGTTGAGCTATGCCGACTCAATGCTCGTGAGCCTCCGAATGTTCCCCAGCTTGTGTTCGCTGTCAGCGATCGAGGTAACGGTGCTGGTGAAGGGGGAAGCGTCGAGGGAGCCCGCGAATTCCCGGTGCCGAAACGCGCCCCAAAGGGGCGCGGGGCTGTATCGATTTGCGGCTCCGCCGCGTGGGCGCGACCAGCCCCCACCGACCCGCAGATCAAGTACTGCGCCGCACCACCGGCCACATCCCGATCCCGACCCCCAGCGCGATCAAATGCCCCCAATTGGACATCGGATCCAGAAACGCGACCAGGTCATCCACCAGCACCCAGCCGAACATCCCCAGCAGCGGCCACCGCAGCCACGGTGACAGCAGCCCCGCCAGCGCCCCGATCGACGCCGCGACGCCGAAGCTGATGCCGTAGTCGAGGCGATGGAGTGAGGTGTCGGGCAGATGGCCCGCCAGTACCGCGAGGCCGATGGGGACTTCGGTCGCGAGGGTGGCCAGCACATGCCCGGCCAGGAACACAACGGCCGTACGCGCGCCGCCGATCCGCCGTTCCAGGGCGGTGAGGACGAGCAGGAAGGCCACCGCGTACGGCGACAGCAACCCGCCCGCGACCCACAGCGCGCTGGCCGGCAGCACGAACACCGGGGTGATGACGAGGTGCGCCACGTCCGTGCTGGAGCCCTGGACGAGGGTGTGGACGACGGCCGGGTCGGCGTACTCCATGATCAGCGAGGTGCCCGCCAGCACGACCGCGTAGGCGAAGGTGAAGGGGGTGCCTGTGGGGGTGGGCAGCAACTGCCATGGACGGCGGGCTCGCTTGCGAGGGAGCGCCGGCATCGGGTCCCGTTGGCGCGGCACCCCGTTCAGCAGCCCGGAGACCTCGGGAAGGACGTCAGGAGACGTCGTCGGCGCGTTCCGTTCCACCGTGCGGCGCTCCTTCCGTTGCACCGCCACCCTCCGCGCCCTCGCGAGCCGCCGTCTGTGACGGACGCCACCTCGCAGCCGATTCACACCGAACTCTCAGACGCCCACCTCCGACGTCCACCGGCGACCCCGTGGTCTCACCCCTAATTCCGTCAACAATCCGTCAAAGAAGTGCCACGATGGGTCGATGCCCACCGCATACGACATGCCCGAAGTCCTGGACCGTCGCGAGGGCCCGTACGGAGAGGTCGTCCTGCGCCGCCACGGCGAACTGCTGCAGATCATCGCGAACGGCTGCTTCCTGATGGACACCTCCGACGGCCGCTCGGAGCGGCGGCTCGTCGACGTCGCGCTCGATGCCCTGGACGCCCGTGAGCGGCCGACCGTGCTGATCGGGGGCCTGGGCGTCGGTTTCTCGCTCGCCCATGCGACGGAGAACCGGCGCTGGGGCCGCATCACCGTCGTCGAACGCGAACCGGCCGTCATCGACTGGCACCGCGAAGGTCCCCTGTCCGAAGTGTCCGCAAAGGCCCTGGCGGATCCCCGCACGGAGATCGTCGAAAGCGACCTGATCTCTTACGTCAATGAGACTTCCGACACGTTCGACGCCCTGTGCCTCGACATCGACAACGGGCCCGAATGGACCGTCACCGAGGGCAACGAGGGGCTGTACTCACCGGCCGGACTGGCAGGTTGCGCACGGGTGTTGAGGCCAGGGGGTGTACTGGCCGTATGGTCGGCGAAACCCTCTCCGGAATTTGAAGGAACCCTATGGAATGCCGGTTTCCAACAGGTGCGTACCGATGAGGTCCCGGTTGCCCGGGGCGTTCCGGACGTCGTGCATCTCGGCGTCCGACCTGGATAGCAAACGGCCGGTGACTCCCCGTACTCTGCTTCCCTGACGCCGATCATTCAAGCGTCAATCGCAGACATGCGCAGTCATAAGGGATCACCCCACGGATTCCGGAAAGCAACTTCAGGGGCGGGCGATGGAGCAGACACACACCTCCCACAACGGCACGGCGACGGCCACCCCGGGCGCACAGCGCCGGGTGCTGGTGGTCGAGGACGACCCCACGATCGTGGACGCCATCGCCACCCGCCTGCGTGCCGAAGGATTTCTCGTACAGACGGCGGGCGACGGCCCGGCCGCCGTCGACACGGCCGAGGCCTGGCAGCCGGACCTGCTGATCCTCGACATCATGCTGCCGGGCTTCGACGGCCTGGAGGTCTGCCGGCGCGTGCAGGCCGCGCGGCCGGTGCCGGTGCTGATGCTCACGGCACGTGACGACGAGACGGACATGCTGGTCGGGCTCGGCGTCGGTGCCGACGACTACATGACCAAGCCGTTCTCCATGCGGGAGCTGGCCGCCCGGGTGCACGTACTGCTGCGCCGGGTGGAGCGGGCCGCGGTCGCCGCCTCCACGCCGCGCAGCGGCATCCTGCGCCTCGGTGAGCTGGAGATCGACCACGCGCAGCGCCGGGTGCGGGTCAGGTCCGAGGACGTGCATCTCACGCCCACCGAGTTCGATCTGCTGGTCTGCCTGGCGAACACCCCGCGCGCGGTGCTCTCCCGTGAGCAGCTGCTCGCCGAGGTGTGGGACTGGGCGGACGCCTCCGGCACCCGGACCGTCGACAGCCACATCAAGGCGCTGCGGCGGAAGATCGGTGCCGAGCGGATCCGGACGGTGCACGGCGTGGGCTATGCGCTGGAGACGCCGACGCCATGACCGACGGGCCTGCCCCGCGCAGAGGCCCCGGGCAACCCTGGGGCGGCGTACGTCCGTTCTCGATCAAGACCAAGCTGGGCGCGCTCGTCGTCATCTCGGTCCTGATCACCACCGGTCTGATGATGATCGCGATGCGCACCGAGACCGAGCTGCGCTTCATCACGGTCTTCTCGATGATCGCCACCCTGCTGATCACGCAGTTCGTGGCCCACTCGCTGACCGCGCCGCTGGACGAGATGAACGCGGTGGCCCGGTCCATCGCGCAGGGCGACTACACGCGCCGGGTGCGGGACAACCGGCGTGACGAGCTGGGAGATCTGGCCGAGACGATCAATGCCATGGCCGACGAGCTGGGGGAGCAGGAGCGCCAGCGCAAGGAGCTGGTGGCGAATGTCTCGCACGAGCTGCGGACGCCGATCGCGGGCCTGCGCGCGGTCCTGGAGAACATCGTCGACGGCGTCACCGAGGCCGACCCGGAGACCATGCGGACGGCCCTGAAGCAGACGGAGCGGCTCGGGCGGCTGGTGGAGACCCTGCTCGACCTGTCCCGGCTCGACAACGGCGTCGTACCGCTGAAGAAGCGGCGTTTCGAGGTGTGGCCGTATCTGTCGGGCGTGCTCAAGGAAGCCAACATGGTCGCCCCGGTTCGCGCGGGCATCGCGTCCGGATCCGGCACCCACACCCGTACGGACGTCCATCTGCACCTCGACGTCTCCCCGCCGGAGCTGACCGCGCACGCCGACCCCGAGCGGATCCACCAGGTCGTCGCCAACCTGATCGACAACGCGGTCAAGCACAGCCCGCCGCACGGCCGGGTGACGGTGAAGGCCCGGCGCGGGAACTACCCCGAGTCGCTGGAGCTGGAGGTCCTCGACGAGGGGCCCGGTATCCCCAGGTCGGAGTGGCACCGCGTGTTCGAGCGGTTCAACCGGGGAGCCGTGAACCGCCCGCACGGACCCGGCAGCGACGGTGGCACGGGGCTGGGCCTGGCGATCGCCCGCTGGGCGGTGGATCTGCACGGCGGCCGGATCGGCGTGGCCGAATCCCAGCGGGGTTGCCGGATTCTGATCACCCTTCCGGGCGAGCCTTCCATGCAAAGTTGACGTAAAGTTCGAACCGGAGCCACAAGATCCACGTCGGTCCCCGCTGCGGGACGCGTGTGATCAGGCAGAGGCCCGCGCTGTGATCGCGCCGGGTCGGGACCGAGTCATCCCTTCCGCACCGGAACCACGCTTGTTTCCCGCCATTTCCACCACCGAAACACGCGGTTCAGTGTGACTTACACGACGATGGGCAGGCCCGGACTGACCTTCGCGGCCATGGGGGCGTAGCCTTGATTCCCGCTGTCCATCACCTTGTGAAGCGGAAGAGGGCGGTTGCCGCCGTGTCGCCACAGTCCCCCAGTAACTCGAGCATCTCGACCGACACCGACCAAGCGGGGAAGAACCCCGCGGCCGCGTTCGGGCCGAACGAGTGGCTCGTCGACGAGATCTATCAGCAGTACCTCCAGGACCCGAATTCCGTAGACCGCGCCTGGTGGGACTTCTTCGCCGACTACAAGCCCGGGGCCGCCGCCCCGTCGGCTCCGGCGGGTACCGCGGCCGCGGGGGCCGCGGGCACCACCACCACGGCTCAGCCGGCGCAGACCCCGGCCGCACCGGCCGCTCCCGCCGCCCCGGCTCCGGCGCCCGCGGCCCCGAAGCCCGCCGCCGCGGCTCCCGCCCCGGCGAAGGCGCCCGCCAAGCCCGCGGCCGCCGCCCCCAAGGCCGCGCCCGCGACCCAGGCCCCCGACGGCCCGGAGTACGTGACGCTGCGCGGCCCCTCCGCCGCGGTCGCCAAGAACATGAACGCCTCGCTGGAGCTGCCCACGGCCACGTCCGTGCGCGCGGTCCCGGTGAAGCTGCTGTTCGACAACCGCATCGTCATCAACAACCACCTCAAGCGCGCCCGGGGCGGGAAGATCTCCTTCACGCACCTGATCGGCTACGCGATGGTGCAGGCCATCAAGGCCATGCCGTCGATGAACTACGCGTTCGGCGAGAAGGACGGCAAGCCGACGCTGGTCAAGCCGGCGCACATCAACCTCGGCCTCGCCATCGACCTGGTGAAGCCGAACGGCGACCGCCAGCTGGTCGTCGCGGCCATCAAGAAGGCCGAGACGCTGAACTTCTTCGAGTTCTGGCAGGCCTACGAGGACATCGTCCGTCGCGCCCGCGACAACAAGCTGACGATGGACGATTTCACCGGTGTCACGGTCTCGCTGACCAACCCCGGTGGCCTCGGCACCGTCCACTCGGTCCCCCGTCTGATGCCCGGTCAGTCGGTCATCATGGGCGTCGGCTCCATGGACTACCCGGCGGAGTTCCAGGGCACCTCCCAGGACACGCTGAACAAGCTCGGCATCTCCAAGGTCATGACGCTCACGTCGACGTATGACCACCGGGTGATCCAGGGCGCGGCCTCCGGCGAGTTCCTGCGCTCCGTCGCCAACCTGCTCCTCGGCGAGAGCGGCTTCTACGACGAGATCTTCGAGTCGCTGCGCATCCCCTACGAGCCGGTCCGCTGGCTCAAGGACATCGACGCCTCGCACGACGACGACGTCACCAAGGCCGCCCGCGTCTTCGAGCTGATCCACTCCTACCGGGTCCGCGGCCACGTCATGGCCGACACCGACCCGCTGGAGTACCGCCAGCGCAAGCACCCCGACCTCGACATCGTCGAGCACGGCCTCACCCTGTGGGACCTGGAGCGCGAGTTCGCCGTCGGCGGCTTCGCCGGCAAGTCGATGATGAAGCTGCGCGAAATCCTCGGCGTGCTGCGTGACTCGTACTGCCGCACCACCGGCATCGAGTTCATGCACATCCAGGACCCGAAGCAGCGCAAGTGGATCCAGGACCGGGTCGAGCGCGGCCACACCAAGCCGGAGCGCGAGGAGCAGCTGCGCATCCTGCGCCGGCTGAACGCCGCGGAGGCCTTCGAGACCTTCCTGCAGACGAAGTACGTCGGCCAGAAGCGCTTCTCCCTGGAGGGCGGCGAGTCCGTCATCCCGCTGCTCGACGCGGTGCTGGACTCGGCCGCCGAGTCCCGCCTGGACGAGGTCGTCATCGGCATGGCCCACCGCGGCCGGCTGAACGTCCTGGCGAACATCGTCGGCAAGTCGTACGCCCAGATCTTCCGCGAGTTCGAGGGCAACCTCGACCCGAAGTCGATGCACGGCTCCGGCGACGTGAAGTACCACCTGGGCGCCGAGGGCACGTTCACGGGCCTGGACGGCGAGCAGATCAAGGTCTCGCTGGCCGCGAACCCGTCCCACCTGGAGACGGTCGACCCGGTCATCGAGGGCATCTCCCGCGCCAAGCAGGACATCATCAACAAGGGCGGCACGGACTTCACGGTCCTGCCCGTGGCGATCCACGGCGACGCGGCCTTCGCGGGCCAGGGCGTGGTGGCCGAGACCCTGAACATGTCGCAGCTGCGCGGCTACCGCACCGGCGGCACGGTCCACGTCGTCATCAACAACCAGGTGGGCTTCACCGCCGCGCCGGAGTCGTCCCGCTCGTCGATGTACGCCACCGACGTGGCGCGCATGATCGAGGCCCCGATCTTCCACGTGAACGGCGACGACCCGGAGGCCTGCGTGCGCGTCGCGCGGCTGGCCTTCGAGTTCCGCCAGGCGTTCAACAAGGACGTGGTGATCGACCTCATCTGCTACCGCCGCCGCGGTCACAACGAGTCGGACAACCCGGCCTTCACCCAGCCGCTGATGTACGACCTGATCGACAAGAAGCGCTCGGTGCGCAAGCTCTACACCGAGTCCCTCATCGGTCGCGGCGACATCACCCTGGAAGAAGCCGAGCAGGCGCTGCAGGACTACCAGGGCCAGTTGGAGAAGGTCTTCACGGAGGTCCGTGAGGCGATCTCGCAGCCGGCCGCGGCTCCGGTGTCGGACCCGCAGGCCGACTTCCCGGTCGCCGTGGGCACCGCGATCTCCACGGAGGTCGTGAAGCGGATCGCCGAGTCCCAGGTCAACATCCCGGACACCTTCAACGTCCACCCGCGTCTGCTGCCGCAGTTGCAGCGCCGGGCGGCGATGGTCGAGGACGGCACGATCGACTGGGGCATGGGCGAGACCCTCGCGGTCGGCTCCCTCCTGCTGGAGGGCACCCCGGTCCGCCTGTCCGGCCAGGACTCCCAGCGGGGCACCTTCGGCCAGCGCCACGCGGTGCTCATCGACCGTCAGACGGGCGAGGAGTACACCCCGCTGCAGTACCTCGCCGAGGACCAGGCGCGGTACAACGTCTACAACTCCCTGCTGTCCGAATACGCGGTCATGGGCTTCGAGTACGGCTACTCGCTGGCCCGTCCCGAGGCGCTGGTGATGTGGGAGGCGCAGTTCGGCGATTTCGTCAACGGCGCCCAGACGATCGTGGACGAGTACATCTCGGCGGCGGAGCAGAAGTGGGGCCAGACGAGCGGCGTGACGCTGCTCCTCCCCCACGGCTACGAGGGCCAGGGCCCGGACCACTCCTCGGCCCGCGTCGAGCGCTTCCTCCAGCTCTGCGCCCAGAACAACATGACGGTCGCGATGCCGACGCTCCCGTCGAACTACTTCCACCTCCTGCGGTGGCAGGTGCACAACCCGCACCACAAGCCGCTGGTGGTCTTCACGCCGAAGTCGATGCTGCGCCTCAAGGCCGCCGCGTCGAAGACGGAGGAGTTCACGTCGGGTCAGTTCCGCCCGGTCATCGGCGACGCGAGCGTGGATCCGTCAGCGGTCCGCAAGGTCGTCTTCGTGGCGGGCAAGCTGTACTACGACCTGGAGGCGGAGCGTCAGAAGCGCGGCGCCACCGACACGGCGATCATCCGCATCGAGCGGCTGTACCCGCTGCCGGGTGCCGAGCTCCAGGCCGAGATCGCCAAGTACTCGAACGCCGAGAAGTACCTGTGGGCCCAGGAGGAGCCGGCGAACCAGGGTGCCTGGCCGTTCATCGCCCTCAACCTGATCGACCACCTGGACCTCGCGGTCGGCGCCGACATCCCGCACGGCGAGCGCCTGCGGCGCATCTCGCGCCCGCACGGCTCGTCCCCGGCGGTCGGCTCCGCGAAGCGGCACCAAGCGGAGCAGGAGCAGTTGGTGCGTGAGGTGTTCGAGGCGTAGTCCTCGTCCTCGCGGACGGCGCGCACGACGGCACACGGCGAAGGGCCCGGTTCCGGAGTTTCTCCGGGGCCGGGCCCTTCGGCGTCGGTTCTGGGTTCTGCTACCCGTCACCCGTCATGTGGTCTGGCGTCATGTGGTCTGGGGTTCGAAGTCCCAGTACGGACGGTTGCGGGAACGGGCCGAGATGGTGTGGACGTGCTGCCGGCCCAGTGTCGCCTCGAGGTCCGAGAGTGCCTCCTGCTCGACCTTCTCCGCCTGTCGGCGCTCTCGTAGCCCACGGAGGTCGGCGGCGTGCGCGATACGCGCCGACAGGGTGAGCGGGTGGGTGCGTCCGAGTGTCCCGGCGGCGCGGGTGACCGTGTCCCTGCTGAGTGCGGCGGCGCCCTCGGTGTCGCCGATGAGGTTGCGCAGGGCCGAGGTGTTGACGGCGCTGCCCAGCGTCCAGGGGTGGTCAGGACCGACCGCCTGGGTCATCTCGGCCAGCGCCTGCTCGATGAGGACGTGGCTGTGCTCCCGTTCGCCCACGTTCCTGAGGATCAGCGCCTGATTGGCGCGTGCCCCGGCGATGAACGGGTGCCCCTCGGCGAACATCAGCTCGTAGCGGGCCACGATGGCCTCGCTCAGCTCGCGTGCCTGGTCGATGTCGCCGTTCTCCCGCGCGAAGCAACTCTGCGCGCAGCCGAACATCAGGGTCCACGGGTGGGTCTCGCCCATCACCCGCTCACCGCGCTCCAGGACGCTGGTCAAGAGCTTCCCGGCCTGCCCCCGGTCACCGTTGCGGTAGTGGCACAGCGCGAGGTTGTACTCCGCTTTCAGGGTCTGCGGGTTGGTCTCGCCCATGGTGATGCGGTTCTCCCGGACGCTCTGCGCCTGGACCGACTCCGCCTCGCCGTAGCGGCCGAGCAGCCGCAGGTCGGTGGCGTAGGAGATCTGGGAGTCGAGGGTCCACGGGTGACGCCCCTTCAGCGCCGTCCGCCTCGCCTCCATGACCTGCCGGTCGAGGTCGAGCGCCTCGCCGTAGGCGCCCAGCAGCCGCAGGGAGACGGCCACGTTGTTGCGCGCGTTGAGCGTGCGGGAGTCCTGGTCGCCGAGGAGTTCCTTGTAGGCGGTCAGCACCCAGCGGTTGAGTTCCAGCGCCTCGTCGTAACGGCCGAGGCCGCGCAGGTCCGCCGCGAGTCCGCTGGCGGCTCGCAAGTGGTCCAGGTCCTGCGGTCCCCGTTCCTCCCGCAGATACTCGACGGCAGCGCGGTTGAGGGCCTCCGTACGGGCGTACTCGCCGGTCGCGCGCAGCACGTTGACGTAGTGGAAGGACAGCTCCCAGATCCGCGGGTGGCTCTCCCCCAGCAGCCGGCGCCAGGCCTCCAGAGCGCGCCCGCCGAGTTTGATACCGGCCGCGTACTCACCGGAGAAGTACATGTACCGCAGGCAGTTGAGCACCAGGCCCTGGACGCCCGGGTCCCGGCTGTTGAGGACGTCCGCGTATTTGAGGTGCGGCACGATCTCCGCGTACCCCGGCCACAGGCGGGTGTCGGTGGGCCTGCGTGGGTCGGCGGCCACCAGGGCCCGCCGGACCACGTCGACGAACTCCTCCCGGTCCCCTTCCGGCATGTCCTTGTGGACGATCTGGTGGACCATGCGGTGCAGATAGACCGAGTCGCCGGAGGAGGTTCCCTCGTCGCCGGTGGCCTCGTGGGACTCCAGGCGGACCACCGAGTACTGGCGCAGCTGGTTGATCGCCTTGTTCCACAGCAGCGGGTCGTCGAGCAGTCCGGCGATCTGTTCCGGCAGGTCGTCGCTGCGCATCTCCCGCAGCAGGCGTACGGGGATGAAGCCGGGCGCGAAGAAGGTGCACAGGCGCAGCAGGTCGACGGACTCCGGAACGGTCTCGCGGAGTTTGTTCAGCAGTATCGACCAGGCGGTCTGGAAGGCGAGGGGGAAGTCCGCGGACACCTTCACCACGTCCTGGTCGACACCGCCCTCCAGCAGCCCGATGTACTCCTCCACCGACAGGTCCGAGTCGTTCAGCCAGCCGGCGGTCTGGTCCAGCAGCAGCGGAAGGTCCTCCAGGGCCTCCGCCAGCTGGTCGGCCTCCGGCTCCGACAGCCTGGGCGCACGGCGGCGCAGGAAGGCGACCGACTCGAACCGTTCGTAGACCGGCACCGGCAGCAGCATGCTGTTGTGCTCGCTCCACTCGGGGTTGCGGGAGGTGATGATCACGTGTCCCGGGCCCGTCGGCACCATGTCCCAGATCTGATCGGGCTCGTCGGCACCGTCCAGGATCAGCAGCCATCGGGCGTGCGGGTCACCGCGGCGCAGGGCGTCGCGGACGGCACGCAGCCGCTCGCCGTACTCCTGGCCGGTGTTCAGTCCCAGCCGGGGGGCGAGTTCGGCCAGCAGGCGGCGGTAGGTGGCGCGGCTCTCGGAGTTGACCCACCAGACGACGTCGTACTCGGAGTTGAAGCGGTAGACGTACTCGGCGGCGAGCTGGGTCTTGCCCACCCCGGACATGCCGTGGAAGGTCACCACACCGGCGCCGGAGGACGCGTTCTGCAAGAGGTGGTAGGCCTCGTTGAGGAGCGACTCGCGTCCCGTGAACCGGGTGTTGCGGCGGGGTACCTGGCCCCACACCTCGGGCATGGACGCCGGGAAGCGGGGGGCGCGGCGCGCGGCGGCCCGCTCCGGGACGGGGTCGGACGGCAGCCCCAGGCGGTCGAGGAGTCGTCGCTCGGCTTCGTCGGCGCCCATGTTGATCAGCTCGACAGGGGCCAGTACGGCGGCGGCGGGAGGCACGGACGCCGTGGTGACCGAGACGGCCGCGAAGCGGGACGGGTCGGGGGCCACCACCTCCTCCAGCGCCTCGTTCCACTCCTCGCGGCTGCGTGGCCCCAACTGGAAGTACCACTCACTGACGATGACGAGGATGCGGCCCTCGGCCAGCTTCAGGCCGCGCAGCAGGTCCACGAGCGGGACCTCGGCCGGGGAGTCCCAGCGCTGGTACACCACGCGCAGCCCTCTGCGCTCCAGCCGGTCACCGATCCAGGCGGCCCAGGCCCGGTTGAACCCGGCGAAGCTGATCGTGACGGTCTGTTTCGCCGCCTCCCCCTCGGTCGACCCGACCGGCGTACGAGCTCCAGACATGCAGCGGCCTCCAGCGCGTAGTCCACAAAAATCCTAGAACCTCGGGGCATCGCTGGTAAGTGAGGTGCACCCGCGAAAGACACCCAGGCCCGACGATCTTTCCGTAGCGGACGGTCCCACGCGGGTATTCTCAGCCATTTGGCGGCAGCGACGTGGACTGACGCTGCGTCCACAGGGTGCGTGCGGATTTCAGGTACGCCTGTGCGCGGGCGGTGTGGCCGCGGGGCGCGGGGTGTGCGGCCATACGTTCGTGGGCGGCGACCATCTCGTCGACGAACTGGCGTCCGCGCACGGTGAGATGCGGTGATCCGACGAGTGCCGGGAGGACCGCACCGACCTGGGCGCGGTAGCGCGCGTGCTGGGCCCATGCGGAGTCCCGGTGCGCCGGTTCCCCGGTGAGCGCTCGGCGCTGGAAGAAGTCCGCGAGCCCGAGGTGTGCGTAGGCGCCCTGCAACAGACCGTCGTACGGGCGGGGATCGGGGCGCCAGGGTGCGAAGTACCGTGCGTCCGCAGCCGATTGATGCAGTGTCACCATGTCGCTCAGCGCCGCGAGCTTCGCGTGCTGCAGTTCGTGGACGAGTGTCCCGGCGAAGGCCACCGGGGAGGGCGGGGTGCTGCTCAGCAGGGCGCCGAACGCCTCGCGCCGAGTCGCGCTGCAACCGCCGCGTCCGTCCGCGCCCGGCGGCATCTCCAGCGGGACCAGGCACCGCAGCAGCGCCAGCGCCTCCGTCAGCCGGTGCCCGCCGCCCGAGCGCAGCGCGGCGGCGGTCCCCGACCAGGCCTGCAGCCACCGTTTGCGCTCCACGTCGTCCAGCGTGGTCGGTCCGCTCAGGGTGTGATGGCGGGGTCCGCCGCGCACGGCGCGATAGGGGTCGAGGTCGTCCAGGGGCATGGGCGCGGCGCCGGACGTCAGCCCGGGCAGCGCGTGCGCCGGTGTCCAGGCCGGCGCTCCGGACCAGGCGCCGAAGCGGCTCTCCAGGAACACGACCACATCGGGAGCGTCGGTCTGCCGCAAGGTCAGGCGGCCGTCGCGAGCGTCCACTTCGACGGACACGTCGCCGGATCCCGCGGTGTGCAGCGCTCCGAGGGACGGCAGGGTGAGCACGCCGTCCCGGGCGGTCAGCCGCGTGGTGACGGGGATCCCGGCGCGTGCGGCGGCCACCGTGACGAGCGCGCCGAAGTGGGCCAGGGCGCGCCTCAGTTCACGTATGCGCTCGTCGTCGGCGGGTCCCGCCCCGGGAGCCAGGCCGCGCAGGCAGCTCACCGCCCACGGCCCGGTCAGCGGCTGGAGCAGCAGGGCACGCGCCGGGGAGACGGCGTCGCCCTCGGTGGCCTCGCCGCCGAGCCGGCCGGCCGGCGCGGCACGGTCCGCCTCCGCCAGCAGCGCCCAGTCGTCCCTCAGGCGCGCTTTCTGCGCGGCGGAACACACCGCCGGATCAGCCGCGTCGGCCGCGTCGAGCACGGCCCGCAGCAGGAGCAGCCGTCGGGTGTCCTGGTCACGCACGAGCAGGGCGAGTGTGCCGGTGCCGCTTTCCGTGCGGCCGAGCTCGGCCAGAGCCCGGTCCGGGACCTGCGGGAGGATCACGGGCTGCCCCCTTCGGCAGAGGCCGGGACGGCCGCGGCTGTCTCCCCGGCGAGCCTTGTGGCCACATGGCGAATGAACCGCTGCTGGTCGGCGCAGTACACGGACGGGTTCCGGAAACCGTGCTCCGCCCCGTACCGGTGGGCGTAGTGGCCGCCTCCGCAGACCGTCACGAGCGGGCAGGCCCGGCACTGTCCGGCGAGTGCCGCCGTGCCCGCCTGGCGGGCGGCCACGCCCGGATGCCGCAGGGCGTCGTCGAAGGTGTGCCGGAAGACGTCGAGGCCGGTCCGGGCAGCGCCGTCATAGGCCGATTTCAGGGAGTCCACCTGCTCGATCGACCCGTCCGTCTCGACCACCACGGCGTCGAGGGGCGCGAGCCCCAGCGACTCCGTGGCCGCGGGCAGCCCGAGCAGCAGCGCGATGCACTCCTCGAAGAGCCGCACCCGTGTTTCCCGCCGCCCGGCTTGCCACCAGCGGTCGAAGACGGCGCACAGCCAGTCGCCGTACACCGTCCCCGTGCGGTCCCAGTGAGGTGGCGGAGCCGACCAGTTCCCGTGCGGCAGCAGCAGATCCACGGCCGGTGGACGCAGGACGAGGAGCGATTCGTAGGTCTCCACGGGGTCCTGGGTGGGGTCGACGACCGCAAGGATTCCGGCGTACGACCGCGGGAAGCGCTCGGCGACCAGACGCGCCCCGCGTGCGGCGGCGGGCCAGGACGGGCGCCCCGCGTGGTCGACACGCCGTGCGTTGTGCGCGGCGAGGCCACCGTCGAGGCTGATGCCGACGCTGACGCGGTGCCGGGCCAGGACGGCCAGCCGGTGCTCGGTCAGCAGGGTGGCGTTGGTCTGGACGGTGGCCCGGACCGTGCACCCGGCCGGGACCCGGTCGCGGACCTCGGTGGTGAACCGGCCGAGCGTGGCCGCGCCCGCCAGCAGCGGCTCTCCGCCGTGCAGGACCAGGGAGAGGGCGGCCAGGTCGTGGGTGCGCGCGTGCTCCGCGATACGGGACGCGGCGCGGTCCAGCACCTCGGGGGAGGCGGCGGCGGACCGGGTGCGCCAGCTGTGGTCCGGGCCCGCGTAGAGGTAGCAGTACCGGCAGGCGAGGTTGCAGCGTCCGTGGACCTTCACCACGAACTGCCGGAAGGGGACGGGGTGTTCGGGCGCCGGACCGGGAAGGAGCTCTCCGGACACACCAGCACCCCCATGTCGTCTGCTCGCGCCACGACCCCGGCCGCACGGATCGGTTTCCCGTACGGCGTCGTGCCCGAAACGCCGACTGTTCGATTCTGACCGATTCGGTAAACAACTCGACTGAAACTGACGTGACGCGCGTCGAGTGTCAGACGCACTCGGGACGCACTCAGAAGGAGTTGTTCCACCCCCAGAGCATCTCCTTCGGGCGCAGCGACCGCTCCCGCAGATCCGCCAGCACCTCACGCAGCACCGGATTCTGAGAGGTCCTCAGCTCCTCCAGGTCCAGTCCCAGCACATCCGGCAGTGGCTCGCCGGCCTCAGGCCCGGCTTTCTCCCGTGCGTCCATACCCGGTTCCTCTCCCCTCGCCGCGCTCAATCCAGCTCCGCCAGCCGCTCGCCCGTGTCCCGTGCCGTCGGCGGACTCGTGCTCAGGCTGTCGGACGGTAGCTTCGACCACTGCCCGCGTGCCGCCCGGTATGCCTCACGGGCGGCCCGGGGGCGCGCCGCCGCTTCGTAGGACATACCCCGCCAGTGGTGTGCCTGCGCGCCGAGTTCCACGGCTTCCTGACGCCGGCGGGCCGTCTGCGCCAGCGGCTCCGCCTCCCGGGCGCGCTCGGCGGCCGCCCGGAACGCGTCGACCGCGTCGTCGAGCCGCCTGGGGCGGCCCAGGCTCCGGTACGCCTCGTACTGGGCCCGCCCGAGCTCCAGTCGGCACCGGGCGGCCAGCAACGGATCGTCGGCCTCCGCGGCGGCGAGCCCGAAGAGGTGCTCGGCCTCCCGGAGATCGACCCGGTCGCCCCGGGACCGGTACCGCAGCATCACCGCCTGGCCGAGCAGCAGCAGCCGGTGAGCGACCTGCCGACCGCCCTCGTGGGTCTCCATGCGGCAGTCCCGCAGAACCTTGATCGCCCGGGACAGGTCCTCCTGCGCCCGCGCCCCACTCTCCAGTCCCGCCAGCCGCAGCAGCACTCCGCCCCACTCGGCGAGCACCTCCGCGTGAGCGGGGGCGTCGCGCGGCATTCCGCGGGCGGCCTGTTCGAAGCGGCCGGCGGCCTCGCGCAGCTCACGCGGTTCGCGCGACTCGTCGTACCGGGCCACGGCGATCCGTCCGGAGCGCACCAGCAACTCGGCCCGCAGGCCGCGTTCGCGGGCGAGTCCCAGTGCCGCCTCGACCCGCTCCCGCGCCTCGTCCAGCGATCCGCCCGACCTCAGCAGCGCGTCGAGCAGGTCGAGGTGGACACGTACCCGCTCCCGCACCGGTTCGACGGTCCCGCTCTCCAGCGCGTCGCGCAGTGATTGCGCACTCTGCTCGGCGTAGCCACGAGCCTGCTCGGGGTCGGTCGTCGACTCCGACAGGCGCAGCAGCACACGGCCGTGCGCCAGCGGGAGTTCGGCCGGCCGGCCGCCGCGGTCGGGCCAGACGTCGACGAACGCCTCCAGCATGCCCACCGCGGTCTGCAGGAGCGCGCTGTCGCTGCCCAGGCGCCACTGCGCCCCGAGGGCGTCCACGCGCTCCAGGGTGAGCCGCAGCGCCTCGTTCTGGTCCAGGCCGGGCGCCGCGCAGGCCACGGCGTACTCGCGGTCGGCGCGGCGCAGCAGGTCGAGCGCGCCGCGCGCGTCACCGCGGCGCCTGCGGTCGGTGGCGGCCGCGTGCAGGACCCGTGCCAGTACGGCCCGTTCGTGCACCGCGTGCGGATGGGCGACGGCACGCTCGGCCGCCGTCTCTGCCTCCTGAAGCAGTTCGGCGGCGCCCTGCACCTCCCACAGCCGCAGCGCGCAGCGCGCGTACTCGGCCCACAGCTCCGGGTCCGCGCCGGGCGGCTGCTCGTGTTCGGCGGCCCCGCGCAGCATGTGCACGGCGTCGATGAGGTCCTGCACCATGCCCTCGCGGTCGAACCGGGCGAGCAGCTCACGGGCCCGGATCACCGCCTCGTGCGTCGGCCGCTCCCCGGCGTGTCCCTGGCCGGGGCGGGTGCCGAAGAGCCTCAGCTGCTCGGGCAGCGGCATGAACCGTTCCAGGACCCGGACGGCCACTTCCGCGAAGGGCTGCGGCACCAGGGGCGCCGTGCCGCTGTCGCCGTCCGCGGACTGCCCGCCGCCGGGGGCGTACGGGCGTCCCGAACCGCCGTTGCCGAGTTGCGCCAGGGCCAGCGCGGGAAAGTTGGGGCCGCCCTTGCCGAAGCGGTGCTCGATGTACTCGGAGCAGTGCTTGAGGACCAGCACGGCCTCGTCCCGGCCCAGCGTCGACAGCAGCGCCTCCTGCGCGTCCGGCTCCATCTCGTACCACTGGGCGCCGTCGTCCCCGTAGTCCTCCCGGGCCCGTGAGAGAAGGCCGCTGAGCAGGACCTCGGCGAGCTCGGACGGCCCCGAGTCCGGCAGCATGGTCCGCTGGACCAGCTGCATCACCGGCAGGCAGAGCGGAGCCGCGGCCAGATAGACGGCGAGCCGGCCGGCCGCCGGGGAGGCGGTGGAGCGAAACCTGCTGACCCGCTCCACCGGCGTCCGCGACGGGCCCGGGCGCGGCCCCCGGGCGGGCTGATGGTCGGGGCGCACCCAGCCCACCGCACCCGCCACCGGCCCGGCCCCGGTGCCGGAAAGCAACCGCGCCCAGGCACCGAGCGCGACCGGCTCGGGCGGCAGCACAGGCACCGGTAGCGCGCCCTCAGGGGCGCCGGCCGACGATCGCACCCGCAGTGCGGCGGCGCCGCCCAGCGTCGCCCCACGCGTCAACTCCCCGTATGTCACCGGGAGTCGAGTGCGGTTCCAGAGGCGCTGCGGCAGGGGCTGGAGCACCGCGGCCGGTGCCTGCCGGGAGAGGTGGTGGAGCAGTCGGTGGGCTTGGCCGCTGCGCCACAGCGGGCCGGCGCAGTCGCTGACCAGGAGGGTGATCCGCCGCCCCGTCGGGTCGCTCAGCCTCTCCACGGTGTGCAGCGGCGCCGCGGACGCGTCGGGGCTGCGGCCGACGACCGGTTCTCCGTCCGGGCCCTCGTGGAGGTGGCTGAGCTGGATGTCGCCGAAGGCGCCCAACTGGCCGAAGACCTGCTTCAGTTCGCCGAACAGCTGCTCCCACACGCGCATCGAGGGAGAGGCGTCCAGCACCAGTTGCAGCCGCGCGTCCCCCCGGATCACGGCCCGGTGGACGGGCAGGACGAGGCCGCCGGCCCGTGCGCTGAGGTCCGCTGTCGCTGCTTCGTCGAGCTCCGTGCGCAGCGGCGGAGCGGCGCTGCGGTAGGCCTGCAACGGCCGCAATGCGCGCTGGAGTTCGAGCTGGGACGGCAGGGCGGGGGCCATGGGCACCCCCACCGGCAGAGCCGTCACCCGCCCCGGTCCCCCGATCCGCCGTGGCCCGCCCCTCGGCACCGGGTACAGCGTCACGCTCCGGCCGGAACCGACGTCCTGCGGTCGTGGTTCCGGCGGCACGACGAGGGCGGGGCCCGGCTCCTCGGGCGACACGGTGCCCGGTTCCCGGCCGGGCGGCCGGCCGTCGGACGGCACCGGCATCGTGCCGGAGCCGGTGGGCGCCTCCCCCGCGTCCTCGGTGTTCGCGGGCCGGATCCGGTCGGCCAGCCACAGGGCGTCACTGAGCTGCTCGACGTCGGGGTCGAGCCCGATCTCCCGCAGCCGGAGGACCAGTTCGGCGATCGGGTCGCCCATGGGCCCGCCGGACCGGCCGGCCTCGGAGTCCGGGCCGGGGGAGAGGGGACCGTGCCGCGCCGCCGCGTCGGGCATCAGCACCTCACCTCGGGCGGTCGAGTCGCTGGATGAGCAGTTCGGCAAGGCGGTCACGGCTGGGCGGCGCGGCCGCGTCCGTGAGGAAGATCGCGTTCAACAGCTGGTCGGTGGCCAGGAGTTCACTGCGGGAGCGTTCCAGGAACCGGCTGATCAGGTCGTCGCCCGCGCGTGCCGCCTCGTCGCCGAGATGAGCGCGTACGAAGGTGGCCAGCCGGCTGTGGTCGGGGTGTCCGAGTTCCAGGTGGATGCACCTGCGCATCAGGGGGGCGGGGAAGTCGCGCTCTCCGTTGCTGGTGAGGACCACGAAGGGGAAGGCGCGGCAGCGCACCCGGCCGTCACGGACGCGGACCTTGGTGCCGTCGGCGGTGAGCACCTCCGCCTCGCCGTCCGGTAACCGGTCGGCTATGCGCTGCAGTTCGGGTATCTCGAACTCGCCCTCCTCCAGCACGTTGAGCAGGTCGTTCGGCAGGTCGATGTCGCTCTTGTCCAGCTCGTCGATGAGCAGTACGCGCGGGGTGTCCGAGGGCAGCAACGCGGTACCGAGGGGGCCGAGCCGGATGTAACCGCCGATGCCCTCGACCGCGCCCGGGGAACCGGCCGCCGACCCGAATCCTCCCTGCGCGGCGATCTGCACGTCCTGGAGGCGGGCGATGGCGTCGTAGTGGTACAGGCCGTCCTGCAGCGAGGAGCGGCTGACGATGGACCAGCGCAGGACGTCACCGAGGCCCAGTTCGTACGCCACCGAGTGGGCCAGCGTGCTCTTGCCCGTGCCGGGGCTTCCGGTGACCAGCAGGGGGCGGCGCAGATAGAGCGCCGCGTTGATCATCTCGAGTTCCTCGGCGCCCGGCCGGTGCAGTTCCGCCAGGTGCCGGTGCGCACCCAGCCTGCGGTTCTCGGACCCGCCGCCTTCCGAGGCCGTGTCCCGGCTGGAGAAGTCACGCCAGGGAGGCGGGGCGGGCAACCGGTCGATCCCGTCGTGGGGTTCGCCGGCGCCCCGGTAGATGAGCCACTCACTGGATTCGGTCATGGTCCGGTCCTCGTCGTCACTCGTCCACCACGGCAGCCGTCGAACGTGCTTCACGGTATCGACCCTCAGGGGGCCTGGTAAGAGGCCGGAAGGCACACCGGCGAGGATGCGTCAAGGCGCCTCCAGCAGATCGCCGGCGCCCGGCAGGGGGTGTTGCGGATCGTCGTAGAGCAGGACTATCCCGTTGGCCCAATAGGCCTCCGCACGACGCGCGTTGAGCCTCACCCGCAGATCGTGCACGAGCCCGGGGAGGCTGCCCGCGGTGCTCATGCCGGCGACCGTGCCCTTTGCCCCGCGGTGGAACGGCCCGCAGACGGCGCCCGGCCGGCCCTGCCGGCGTCGCCACAGGGCCACGCCGAAGCCGCCGAGCACGATCCGCGCGATCGCGTCGTCGTCGGACGGGTCGTCGCCGAAGCGGCAGAGCACCGGGACGGTGTCGGGCGACAGGCGGCGCAGCCCTGCCACGGTGGGCACGGGGCTGCGCACCCCGTCGTCGCAGTCGAGGATCTCGGCCACCACCGGGCGCGCGTGGAGCCAGCGCCAGCGGGCCCCGGCCTCCTCGTCGGCCTCGTCGCGCTCCGCGCCGAAGGCACCCCATCCGCCCTCCGCCGGCAGCCGGTCATGGTCGGCACAGCGCACGACGACGGGCCGCTGCGCACCCAGCGTGGGCTCCCCCGGCCGCAGTCGCCACTCGTCCACGGCCAGGTCGAGCAGCGCGTAGGGCAGGGCCACCTGGAGGACCCCGGGGCTGCCGGGTTCGTCGCACTGACGGAAGGCCTCTTCGAGGTGAACGGCGATCTTGGCCGGGAGTTCGGGTAGCGGGGTGCCCTCGGCCTCGGGCAGGCGTGTCACCTCACCGTCGGAACGGACCACGGACAGCCGCCAGTCGCAGCTGTCCCGCGCCCAGCCCCGCTGCTCCAGTTCCAGGAGGGCGGACGGCCGGCGCGCGGGATCGACGGCCGGTGTGCGCGCGTGCTCCGCCGGCGCGACGCCGGGGAGCCGACGCGTCCGGAGCCGGTCCTCCCGCCGTCGTTTGAGGTTGTTGCGGTACCCGGTGCTGAGGTCCTCCGCGGCCTGCCGCACCCAGTCCCACAGTGCCTGTTCGGCGGCGTCCTGCGGGCTGGGCGTGGGATGCGGCGGCTGGGCGGACATGACGCGCATCGCGTAGTCCAGCAGGAGCTCGCGCGCGCTGTCGTCACGGGAGCTCTCGTACAGAGCACCGAGTCCGTCGCGCCAGGCCCGTGGCGCGGGCTGGAGCCGGGTGAGGGCCCCGGCTTCCGGCAGGGACCCGAGGATGTCGAGCAGGCTGCCGGTGCTGACCGGTGGCGGGAGATCCGCGAGCCGGCCCAGCAGTTGAGTCCGTTCCCCCGGGCTGAGCGTGCGGCCGGGCCGGGCGCCGAGCCGGCTCTGCACATCGGCCCAGGTGTCGCGACCGGAGTCCGACTGGCGCTGCCGGTCCCGGTGGTAGCGGTCGTGAGCATGGAAAACGGCGTGGTACAGGTCGTCGTCCTCGGTGCGCACCGCCTCCTCCGGCACGCGCAGCCTGCGCAACTGCTCGATGCCCGTGGAGGTGCCGCCCGCCCTGTGGGTCGTCCGGGACTTCAGGACGCCGATGACCTCACCGCGCACCGGGTCGATCAGGGGACCGCCCGAGACTCCGTGCGGTACGTCGTTGCCGCCCAGGCGCAGTTGCGTGCTCGCGGACCGGCCGCCGATGGTGCCCTCGACCGTCAGGACCCCATCCAGGACCTGTAACTCCTCTCCCAGCACGGTCCAGCCGGCGTAGAAGACGCTGCCTCTGCCGAAATAGGCGCCCGGCCGCTCGGAGACGTAGACGCACTCGTGGTCGACGGGTTCGCGGAGTTTGACGAGCGCGAGGTCGGGAGCAGGCCAGTTGCCGGATCCGAAGGGGGCGTGGCAGTCCGGAAGCGTGGCCACGACCTCGCCGGGGACGGCGGACGGGCCTTCGTCCGTCCGGGATTCATAGACCACCGCGATGTCACCCCCGTCCCCTCCGTGTGCCACGTGTGCGCAGGTCAGAACCCAGTTCGGGGCGATGAAGAAGCCGCTGCCGAGAAAGCTGCCGGGTTCGTCCACGGCATACCCGACACCTGTGCGATGAATGCGCACGGTGGCCGCCATGACGAGGTCACGCAGCGCATCATGGGCGTCATTCCAGTCGGCCGATGCGCCCCCCGCGTGCCCGTCCGTCATGCTCCGCCCCCGGCCGCCGCGTCGTCGGCGCCCCCTTGCACCGGGGCGCCGGTTGACGCGCCCGCGCGCGCCGCGCCGCCCGGCGGATCGAGATCCGGCGGGCCACCGTTCCAGGTGAGGGTGACCGTGATGGCGGCCTTGGCCTCACCGTCCGCGAGCAGCCCCACAACCTTGCCGGCCTTGGCGGTCAGCTCGATACCGAACTCGACGCTCACCTCGTCGGGCCGGACCGCACGCAGCGGGTCGGCCAGTGACTGGGCGACTCCCGTGACGAGCGTGTGCAGGCTCTCGACGCTCGCCTCCACCCGGTCGACGAATCCGGTGTCCTTGTACGACAGCTCCCCCGGCGGCGCGGCCATTTCCTCGGCCCCCGAAATCCGCGCCCACACCGGCGTCCCGTCCGGTAACGCGATCCGCGCGACCCGTGTGACGTCCTGACCCATGGCGTTCCCCGTTCCCCCGTGTCCCCGTGGTTCCCGTGGTTCCCGTGACCGCAGGCTAGCCCCGGGGTACCGACGGCGCGAGGGAACGCGGCGGTGGCCTGCGGGACGCCGCCTCCCTGCGCCTATCCTTTTGATTCCGGCTTCCCTCACGGGAAGACCTCACCTCTTCATCCCACAGAGACTGGGTCCTTCCCGTTCGGGAGGGGTCCTATCCCTGCATGAACCGACGGAGCGCGACCCATGTACTTCACCGACCGCGGCATCGAGGAGCTGGAAAAGCGGCGCGGCCAGGATGAGATCTCCTTCGAGTGGCTCGCCGAACAGCTGCGGACGTTCGTCGACCTGAACCCGGACTTCGAGGTGCCGGTGGAGCGGCTGGCGACGTGGCTCGCACGGCTGGACGACGAGGACGACGAGTAGGCGTTTCCGGGGCCGCCGGGCTCGCGGCGGTCAGTCGCGCGGGCGGATGAGTTCGTACGTCAGCCCGAACGCGCCGTGTGCGACGAGCAGCGCCCCCGCAACGACCCAGCCGCCACTGCGCCGCCGTACACCCCAGACCGTCAGCGGGAGCCCCACCGCCACCTGCGCGAAGGCGAGGGTGCGGGCCCTGGGGCCGCCGGACCAGGGCAGCCAGGGACCCAGAGGGCCGCGATCGACGGCAGCCAATCCAGCCCGCACGGCCTCGCGCCCGCCCGGCCACTCCACGATCCGCGCCTGGGGGTGGGCGCGGGCCGCCTCGCTCAGCCGGTCGGCGGGTTCGCCGGGGGCGATGCCGTCGGGAAGGGCCACTCCCGCGCGCGTGAGGACCGCGAGCAGGCCACGCACGCGTGCGCGCGCGTCGGCGGCGGAGTCCGGTTTCGTCAGGGCGTCCAGGGCCTGCATGTCCAGCACCGGGTCGAGCCCGAGACGGGCGGCGAAGGTACGCATGGCCTCGTCCTCGCCGGCCGGCATGCCCTTGCTGAGCCAGTCGTAGCCGACTGGGCGGCGGAAGCCGGACGCGAGGGTGAAGCCGCTGCGGTCGGCGTCCCACCAGACGGCGAGAACGGGCCAGGGGGCGCCCACGGCCAGGGCGGTGGCCCAACCGGTGACGACGCGGTCGACGGGTTCACCGCCGCGCAGCCACGGCGTGCCCTCAGGGACCAGAACGCTCCACTCCGCGCCGGCCGGGGTGAGCAGCATGCGCTCGTGCAGCAGCTGGGCGGCGGGGCCGACGGACTGGGGCTCCGCCCGGCAGAGCAGCAGGGCACCCGGCGCGGGAGCGGTACGGGAGGCTTCCGTCGACATGATCACACGTTAGGCCGATTCGCTCCGTTTAGGCATTTTGAGGGCGCATGCATCCCCAGAACGAGTGTCTTGACTTTCCTCATCCGCGATATATCTTGAATAGCAAGAGACGCGATATGACGCGTCGCCGCGAGGAGGTCTGCACCATGTCCGAGTGGTCCGTCACCGAGCCCCGGAAGCTCACCTTCGACGAGCCGGTGAGCGAGCTCCATGTGCGCATCGTCAACGGAACGGTGAACGTCGTGGGGACGGACGAGGGTTCCGCCCGCCTGGAGGTCTCCGAGATCGAGGGCCCGCCCCTGATGGTCACCCAGCAGGACGGCACGCTGACGGTG
This sequence comes from Streptomyces sp. GESEQ-4, assembly GCF_017948455.1. Classification (GTDB taxonomy): domain Bacteria; phylum Actinomycetota; class Actinomycetes; order Streptomycetales; family Streptomycetaceae; genus Streptomyces. The sequence continues at coordinate 116,216 of NZ_JAFFSU010000004.1, read as the reverse complement.
GCGTACGACGACCTGCCCTGGAAGGGCTTCCTCAAGTGGCTGGACCGCAAGGGCTGGCGCCGCAGTGCCGTGGTCTCCCTGGCCGTTCCGGCGTCCACACGCGTGGAGGTGGGGGTGGTCGGCGCGGGCGCGGTCGTCTCGGGGATCGACGGGCCTTCGGTGGTGAAGGGCGTCCACGGCGACACCGCCCTCGTCCGGCTCTCCGGCCCGGTCCGCGCGGACACGGTCTCCGGGAATCTGGAGGCCCAGGCCGTCACCGGCGATCTGCGCTTCAACTCGGTCTCCGGCGACCTCACCGTGGTCGAGGGCTCGGGTTCCTCCGTGCGTGCCGACTCGGTCAGCGGCTCCATGATCGTCGACCTGGACCCCGAGGGCCCCACCGACGTACGGCTGACCAGCGTCTCCGGCGAGATCGCCATCCGGCTGCCGCAGCGGGCGGACGCCGAGGTCGAGGCGAACACCGCGAGCGGGACGATCTCCAACGCCTTCGAAGGACTCCGCGTCCACGGCCAGTGGGGCGCCCACAAGATCACCGGCCGCCTCGGCCCGGGCAACGGCAAGCTGCGTGCGACCACCGTCTCCGGCTCCATCGCGCTGCTGCCCCGCCCGCCGAGGGAGGACGAGGAGGAAGAGCCGTGGGACACACCGGCCGCACCGGCGGACGTCCCGAGGGACGACGCCCCGGCGAACGGGCAGCAGAGCACCCCGGCGGACCGTCCACACGATGACTCGGGGGACAATTCCGTTTCCGGTCCGGGCGCCGGCGCCACCGGCGCCCCGACCGACGGCACGACCGACAAGAAGGTGCTCTGACATGCCTCCCGTCTTCGCCCACGGCCGCCTCCGCCTCTACCTGCTGAAGCTGCTGGACGAATCACCGCGCCACGGCTACGAGGTGATCCGGCTCCTAGAAGACCGCTTCCAGGGCCTGTACGCCCCCTCGGCGGGCACCGTCTACCCGCGCCTGGCCAAGCTGGAGGCCGAGGGCCTGGTCACCCACACCACCGAGGGCGGCCGCAAGGTGTACGCCATCACGGACGCGGGCCGCGCCGAACTGGCCGACCGCAGCGGTGAACTGGCCGACCTGGAGCTGGAGATCCGGGAGTCCGTCGCGGAACTCGCCGCCGAGATCCAGGCCGATGTGCGCGGCGCGGCGGGCGACCTGCGGCGCGAGATGCGAGCGGCGGCGAGCGAGGCCCGCCGGGGCACCGGCACCCAGGCACACGTCGAACAGGACGGCCCGCTCGGCGACTTCGCGGACTACGCGGACAACGAGTCCTGGCGCGCGGCCAAGGAGGAGATGCGTCGCGTCAAGCAGGAGTGGAAGGAGCAGGCCAGGCGGGCCAAGGACGAGAGCCGCCGGGCCCGCGAGGAGGCCCAGCGGGCCCGGCGCCAGGCCAAGGAGGCCCAGGACCGGGCCCGGGCGCAGGCCCAGGAAGAGGTGCAGCGCATCGCCCGACGGGTCCAGGAGCAGGTGCAGGACCACTTCGCGCGGGGCGACTGGCCGACGGGCGTGCGCGAGGGCCTGACGGAACTGGCCAAGGAGTTCGGCGAGTTCGGGAAGGACTACGGCAAGGAGTTCGGCAGGGACTTCGGTTTCGGCCGGACCGGCACCGCCACATCGGAGTCCGCCAAGTCGGGGCCCGGCAAGTCAGAGTCCGCCAAGTCGGAGCCCGCCGAGCCGGAGTACTCCGACACCCCGGAGGACTTCCCGGCCGACTTCGAACCCTCCTGGGCCCACGAGGCCCCCACCGGCGACCCGGCCCGCGACCTCGACCGTCTGCTGGACCGCTTCCGCGACGACATCCGCGACGCGGCCCGCGACCATGGCGTCACGGCCGACCAACTCCGCGACACCCGCCGCCACTTGTCGACGGCGGCGGCACATATCGGGGCGCTGCTGCGGACACCGAAGGGGTGACCTCACGCGCGTACGGCAGTGCGGCGACCGGGACCAGCCGCACTGCCGAAGGAAACGCCCCTCTTTGATCGCCCGGCCCCACCCGGCCCGGCCCGGCGCTCTCCACGCCGGGCCGCCCCAGCCCGTCAGCCGGCCTTCGCCTCTCCCCCGCCGTACAGCACACGCGTCAGCGCCTCGTACGTCACTCCGTGATCGGCGAGGACCTCGGCGGGGACGCCGGGCCGGGCGGCGAGAGCGAGGAGGATGTGCTCGTCGCCGATGTGCCGGTCGCGGTGCCCGGTAGCGACGCGCAGGGCCTCCACGAGCGTGTCCTTGGCACCCCGGCTGAAGGGGCGGTGCCCGAACCACCCCTTGCCGCGCCGGTCACCGGACATCGCCCCGACGCCGTGCACCTCCTCGACCCGGGCGACGATCTCCGAGACGTCGATCCCCAGCCCCGCGAGCGCGTCGGCGTCGGCCCGCGACAGCCCGCCCCGCCGCCGCGCCTCGATGACGGCACCCCGCACCGACTCCTTGCCGTCCGGGCCGTCGTCGAGGCACGAGGCCAGCGCGAAGGAGCCCCGGCTGCCCTCCCGGTCCAGCACGGCGAGCAGCATGTGCTCGGTGTCGACGTGCGACGCCCCCTCCCGCTCGGCGTGCCCGACCGCCGACTCCACCACTGCCCGGGCGTCCTTCGTAAACCGCTCGAACATCAATTCCTCCCGTACTTCTTGTGCACGGCCTGCCTGCTCACACCGAGTTCCGCGGCGATCTCCTGCCACGACCAGCCCTGATTGCGCGCACTGCGCACCTGCACCGCCTCCAGCTGCTCCAGCAGCCGGCGCAGTGCGGCGACGGCCCGCAGCCCGACCCGTGGGTCGCGATCACCCGCACGCTCGGCGAGATCCGTTGCTTCGGTCATGACGTCAACCTACGTTGACATCGCTCTCCTGTCAACCATGGTTGACGCATGCCAAGGGCCGACCCGATACCGGGCCGGCCCTTGGCATGGAGTGGGAAGTAATGCAGTGGGAAGTAACCGTCAGCCGTTCGTGAACACGACCTTGCCGAACTGCTCACCGGACTCCAGCCGTTCGAAGCCCTCGCGAGCGCGGTCCAGCGGAAGCACCTCGTCGATCACGGGACGCACGCCCGTGGCGGCACAGAAGGAGAGCAGATCCTCCAGCTCGTCCTTGGTGCCCATCGTCGACCCCACGACCTTGAGCTCCAGGAAGAAGATCCGGGTCAGTTCGGCATGCGAGGGACGGTCACCGCTCGTCGCACCGGAGATGACGAGAGTGCCCCCCGGCCGCAGCGACTTCACGGAATGCGACCAGGTGGCGGCGCCCACGGTCTCGATCACGGCGTCGACCCGCTGCGGCAGCCGAGCCCCCGACTCCACGGCCTCCACCGCCCCCAGCTCCACGGCCCGCTTCCGCTTGGCCTCGTCCCGGCTGGTGGCGAAGACCCGAAGCCCCGCCGCCTTCCCCAGCACGATCGCGGCCGTGGCGACCCCGCCGCCGGCCCCCTGCACGAGCACGGAGTCCCCCGGCCGCACCCCGGCATTGGTGAACAGCATCCGATACGCCGTCAGCCAGGCCGTCGGCAGACAGGCGGCCTCCTCGAAGGACAGCTCTTTGGGCTTCGGCAGCACATTCCACGTCGGTACGGCGACCTGCTCGGCGAAGGTTCCCTGGTACCGCTCGGTGAGGATGGAGCGCGGCTCCTTGGGGCCGACCCCGTGCCCGCTCTGACCGATGACGGAGTGCAGCACGACCTCGTTGCCGTCCTCGTCCACACCCGCGGCGTCGCATCCGAGGATCATCGGCAGCAGGTCGTCCTTGAGGCCAACGCCCCGCAGGGACCACAGGTCGTGATGGTTGAGAGAGGCGGCTCTGACGTTGACGACGCTCCAGCCGGCACGAGCCTCGGGAGCCGGACGCTCCCCCAACTCCAGGCCGGTCAGCGGCTGGTCACGGTCGATTCGGGCAGCGTATGCGGCGAACATGGGCTCGACGATAGGGGGCGTGCGGGGCCCACGGAACAACAGGGCCCTGTGACACTTGCCCTCTTGCACGAACGCGCACGGACGTGTGGCGCGGCGGCACCCCGCAACCACCCGAACGGCCGCACGAGCAGGTAAAGAAAAGCGATAGCGGCCCACGACCGGCAAAGAACACGACCGGCAAAGAAATGACCCCGCCCAACCGGACGGGGCCACCACCTCACACCTGCCTCAGCGACGAGCCACGCCCTCGGCCCGCGCAGCCGCGGCCACCGCCGCGGTCACCGCGGGGGCGACCCGCTCGTCGAAGGGCGACGGAATCACGTAGTCGGCGGCGAGGTCGTCCCCGACCACCGCGGCCAGCGCCTCGGCGGCCGCCAGCTTCATGCCCTCGGTGATCCGGGACGCCCGCACCTGCAGCGCGCCCGCGAAGATCCCCGGGAACGCCAGCACGTTGTTGATCTGGTTCGGGAAGTCCGAGCGCCCGGTCGCCACGACCGCCGCGTACTTGTGCGCCACATCCGGGTGCACCTCGGGGTTCGGGTTGGCCATGGCGAACACGAACGCGCCCTCGGCCATGGAAGCGACCGCCGCCTCCGGAACCGTACCGCCGGAGACCCCGATGAAGACGTCCGCGCCTTCCAGCGCCGCCTCCAGCGACCCGGTGATCCCGGCCTTGTTCGTCAGTTCGGCCAGTTCCCGCTTGACGGGCGTCAGATCGTCCCGGTCACCGGAGACGACGCCCTTGCGGTCGGCCACCGCGACGTCCCCGATACCGGCCTCGACCAGCATCTTCGCGATGGCGACACCCGCGGCCCCGGCGCCGGAGATGACGGCACGGAGCTCATCGAGCCCCTTGCCCGTCAGCCGCGCGGCGTTCCGCAGGGCCGCCAGCGTCACGACCGCCGTACCGTGCTGGTCGTCGTGGAAGACCGGGATGTCCAGCCGCTCCTGCAGCCGCCGCTCGATCTCGAAGCACCGGGGCGCCGAGATGTCCTCCAGGTTCACGCCGCCGAACGACGGCGCGAGCCGCACCACGGTCTCGATGATCTCCTCGACACCGGTGCAGTCCAGCGCGATCGGGACCGCGTCGACGCCCCCGAACTGCTTGAACAGAATCGCCTTGCCCTCCATCACTGGAAGGGAGGCCTCCGGCCCGATGTCACCGAGCCCGAGAACGGCCGTACCGTCGGTCACCACCGCGACCACGGACGACTTCCACGTGTAGTCGTGGACCAGTTCCGGCTGCTCGGCGATGGCGGTGCACACGCGGGCGACGCCTGGCGTGTACGCGAGGGACAGGTCGTCCTTGTCCCGGACCGGAACGGTGGCCTGCACGGCCATCTTGCCGCCGCGGTGCAGCGCGAATGCCGGATCGAACGAATCGAGGGGCTCGGCCCCTCCGTCCTGGTCCGTAGTGCTGTCGCTGCGAGGATTGACGATCTCCGCTGCCACGTTGGTTTACCCCTTAGGTCTTCATGGTTTGAGGGTGGCCACTCCTGGTTGAGGAGCGGGCGGGCACCGCGTAAGGCCCTTGTCAGGTGATGCGTACGGGCACCTACGCGACGGGCGCGCCGCACACGCGCCCTGAGCCCCGGATGAGGGGTGTAAAGACCCTTCTTACCGGACGGACGGTGCCGACGACGAGTCCCCAACGCGAAGGTCACATGCCGGTGACATGACTCATGACTCAATATGCGGACAAGTCCTGGACCACCGCTTGACACCGAAGATCTTCCGGCCGGAACGAGGGATTCCCGCAGAAGGTCCGGCCCTGATGTCCGACCTGGGGCGGTTCGGGGGTCACCCGTTATCCGATTTTGACATGAGGTGCGCCCTGAATGGCGTAGTCCGAATGGCAAGATGCCGTAATCACACAAGGTCGCGACACTCGAAGGCGAGTGCTCTCGTCGATCGGTGTGCTCTGGTCGACCCAAGACCCAGACGACTACCGAGTCCCTCGGCAGCCGTCCGCCCCATCGGCAACTCCACCCATCCGCCGGAGGAACCCACCATGACCGCACGCTCCACCCGTCGCACGACCGCCACGCGCTCCCGCCTGGCAGCGGTCGGCTCGATCGCGGTCGCAGGCGCACTACTGCTCACCGGCTGCGGTGACCAGACGGACAACGGCAGCAGCGAGGGCGCGAAGGAGACAGAGAAGTCCAGCTCCGCCCCGCTGTTCGACAAGCTGCCCAAGAAGATCCAGGACGCGGGTGTCATCAAGGCCGGTACCAACGCCGAGTACGCCCCGATGGAGTACCAGGAGGGCGGCAAGATCGTCGGCGTCGACCCCGACATCGCCGCCGCGCTGGGCGAGAAGCTGGGCGTGGAGTTCCAGTTCACCTCCGGCTCCTTCGACGGCCTGATCACCGCGCTGAACTCCGGCCGCTACGACGTCGCCATGTCCTCCATCACGGACAACAAGCAGCGACAGGAGGGCCTGGACGACAAGGGCAAGAAGCTCGGCCCGGGTGTCGACTTCGTCGACTACTTCGTCGCCGGCACCGCCGTGTACGTCCAGAAGGGCAACCCGAAGAACATCAACTCGATCGAGGACCTGTGCGGCCAGACGGCCGCCGTGCAGCGCGGCACGACGTACGAGCAGGCGCTGAAGGACCAGTCCAAGAAGTGCACGGACGGCGGCAAGAAGGCCATCAACATCGAGCCGTTCGAGAACGACACCGAGGCCCAGACCCGGGTGAAGTCGGGCGGCGCCGTCGCGGGCGTCAACGACTACCCGGTCGCCGTCGACCTGGCCCGCAAGGCCGGCGGCGGCAACGACTTCGAGGTCGTCGGCGAGCAGGTCGACGCCGGTCCGTTCGGCATCGCGGTGAACAAGGACAACAAGGAGCTCACCGCGGCCCTCGAAGAGGCCGTCAACGCCATCATCGAGGACGGCACGTACAAGAAGATCCTCGAGAAGTGGGGCGCCGAGACCGGCGCGATCGACAAGGCCGCGATCAACGGCGGCAAGTGACCGGCCCGGGCAAGACTGAAGGGCAGTCACCGTGACTGACAAGTTCGACAAGGAGCCGGCCGACGCCAGTCCGTCGGCCGCCGTCTCCAAGGGCGGCGGGGCGATCCCGCCCGAGGCGATCAAGGCCATTCCGGTACGGCACTACGGCCGCTGGGTCAGCGGTGCCGTCGTGCTGGCGCTGGTGGCCCTGCTGATCAACGCGTTCGCCAGCGCCGAGAAGATCCAGTGGCACGCCGTCGGCGACTACGTCTTCGACTCCACGGTCCTCGCGGGCGCCGGCCGCACCCTGCTGATCAGCGTCCTGGCGATGATCATGGGCGTGGTCCTGGGCATCGTCCTGGCCGTGATGCGGCTCTCCAAGAACCCGGTGACCAGCTGGGTCGCCTGGGTCTACATCTGGTTCTTCCGCGGTACGCCGGTCTATGTCCAGCTGCTGCTGTGGTTCAACCTGGCGCTGATCTTCCCGACGCTGAATCTCGGTCCGATCTACAAGGACGAGATGGTCGACGTCATGACCCCGTTCATGGCCGCCCTGCTGGGCCTGGGTCTGAACGAGGCGGCGTACATGGCGGAGATCTGCCGTGCCGGTCTGATGGCCGTCGACGAGGGCCAGACCGAGGCCTCGCACGCGCTCGGCATGAGCCACGCGAAGACGCTGCGCCGCATCGTGATCCCGCAGGCGATGCGGGTGATCGTGCCGCCGACCGGCAACGAGTTCATCAACATGTTGAAGACCTCGTCGCTGGTGTACGCGGTGACGTACAACGAACTGCTGCGCGCCACCTCCACGATCGGCTCCACGTCGTACGCCGTGATGGAGATGCTGTTCGTGGCGTGCATCTGGTACCTGGTCATCACGAGCGTCTTCAGCGTCGGCCAGTACTACCTGGAGCGCCGTTTCGCCCGTGGCTCGTCGCGGAACCTGCCGAACACGCCGTGGCAGAAGATCAAGGTCAACATGATGGCCTTCAGCCGCGAAAGGGGCACGTCGGTATGACCGCCATGGTGAGGGCCGAGGGCGTCCACAAGTCCTTCGGTCCCGTTCAGGTCCTCAAGGGCATCGACCTGGAGGTGAAGTCCGGCGAGGTCTTCTGCCTCATCGGCCCCTCCGGCTCCGGCAAGTCGACCTTCCTCCGCTGCATCAACCACCTGGAGAAGATCAACTCCGGTCGCCTGTACGTCGACGGAGAGCTGGTCGGTTACCGGCAGAAGGGCGACAAGCTGTACGAGCTCAAGGACAGCGAGGTCGCGCGACAGCGACGGGACATCGGCATGGTGTTCCAGCGGTTCAACCTGTTCCCGCACATGACGGCGCTGGAGAACGTCATGGAGGCGCCGGTCCAGGTCAAGGGGGCGAGCAGGACCCAGGCCAAGGAACGCGCGAGGGAGCTGCTGGACCGCGTCGGCCTCGCCGACAAGGCCGCCGGCTACCCCGCACAGCTCTCCGGCGGACAGCAGCAGCGCGTCGCCATCGCCCGGGCCCTCGCGATGGACCCGAAGCTGATGCTCTTCGACGAGCCGACCTCGGCCCTCGACCCGGAGCTGGTCGGCGACGTCCTCGACGTCATGCGCGACCTCGCCGAGTCCGGTATGACGATGGTCGTCGTCACCCACGAGATGGGCTTCGCCCGCGAGGTCGGCGACAGTCTGGTCTTCATGGACGGCGGCGTGGTCGTCGAGTCGGGCGACCCGCGCGAGGTCCTGACGAACCCGCAGCACGAGCGGACGCAGGCGTTCCTGTCGAAGGTGCTGTAGCTGAACGCAAAGGGGCGGTACGGAAGGCTCCGTACCGCCCCTTTCGCGTGCCGCTACTTCAGCGCCAGCAGCAGCGTGTCCGAAGGCGAGCACCACACCGCCCGCGCCTCCCCGAACCCCTTCTCGCGCAGTACGCGCGCGTGCCAGGCGGGGGACGGCATGTCGCCGTCGGCGTGCTCGCCGTAGATCTCGAAGCGGCGGGCGGTCGGCTCGGCGAGGACGGGGTCCTTGCCCGCGAGCTGCCACCACTCGGCCCAGTCGAGGGCGCCGTCCCGCTTGGCCTGATCCATGCGGGCGTGCCGCAGCTCCCGCTCGGCGGCGTTGATCCGGGGCGTCGTGTCGTCGATCATGTGGTCCGCGTTCATGAAGACACCGCCGTCGCGGACGAGACCCGCGACCTGACCGTAGAGGGCCGCGAGGGGTTCGCTGTGCAGCCAGTGCAGGGCCGTGGCGGTCAGGACGGCGTCGTACGACTGATGCGGCAGCCTCGCCGGCCAGTCGGGGTCCTTGAGGTCGGCGGTGACGAAGCTGACGCGGTCGTCGTCCGCGAAGGTGCCCTCGGCGATGGCGAGGAGCGCCGGGTCGAGGTCGACGCCGGTGCTGGTGGCGTCCGGGAACCGGGCGAAGAGCCGAGCCGTGATGCTTCCCGTGCCGCAGGCGAGGTCGAGGACGCGCGGGGCGGGGCCGACGAGGGCCTCGACCATGTCGAGCATGATCCTGAAGCGTTCCTCCCGGTCCGGCATGTACCACTCCTGCTGCCGGTCCCAGCTCTTCTGCCAGGCCTGCCAGTCGGCGCCGGTCGTGGTGGTGGTGTCGGTGTCCGTCATCGAGACCCTCCGTCGCACATGTCACGTGACACCCGTCACGTAATACCCTGGAAGCACGACCGGCTGTTACCCCGACCGCATCACGACCATAGAACGCCTCCGTAAGGACTACAAGTGGAACTGGCCTATTACTCGGATTACGCCGTCCGTCTCGTCAACAGCGAGGAACCGGCCCGGGGCAAGGACTCACTGACCTCGGTCGAGGCCGTCCGCGACCTGTTCGGCGGCAACCAGTCGGCGGCCCGCCGGGCCACCGACGCGGACGTGACACGGTTCCGCTCGGTCCGGGGTCGGCTGCGCGCGGTCTTCGAGGCGGCGGACAAGGGCGACGAGACCCTGGCCGTGGACCTGCTGAACTCCCTGCTCCTGGAGTTCCCGGTGAGCCCGCAGATCTCCGGGCACGACTTCCGGGACGACGACGGCCGCCCGCTGTGGCACATGCACCTCGCGGACCATCCGTCGAACGCGACGGCGGGCTACGCGGCCATCGCCGCGATGGGCCTGGCCTTCCACCTCACCGAGTACGGCGTGGACCGGCTCGGCCTGTGCGAGGCGGCACCCTGCCGCAACGCCTACCTCGACACCTCGACCAACCGCTCCCGGCGCTACTGCTCGGACCGCTGCGCCACCCGCGCCAACGTGGCCGCCTACCGCGCCCGCAAGCGCCTGGAGGCCGACCGGTCGGAGAAGACGGGCCTGGCGGCCGACACCGCCCAGCGCACCAGCGCGAACGGCGAGCGCTGACCGGGCTTCAGCGGCCGGTACCGAAAACGCACCCTCCCGAGCACCAGCTCCTCGGGGACGGCACCGTAGTCCGTGCTGTCGCCCCCGGCGTACGTGTTGTCCCCGAGCACCCACCAGCCGCCCTCGCGCCGCTCCGCGATCCGCTTGACGACGAGCAGGTCCTGCTGGAACGGATGCCGCAGGACGACGACGTCACCCGGCCCGCCCCTGGCTCCCCACTGCACCACCAGCTGGTCCCCGTGATACAGCGTGGGCACCATCGACGGCCCGGTCACCTCGGCCACCCCGAATGGCAGGAACGACCTCCCACGCTCGGTCTCCTGCGACAGCTCCGGCATCCCCGGCACCTCCCCGGTTCGATCCTCCACCAGTCCCAGTCTGGCCCCGGACTTTTGTCCTAAGCCCATGGGGGCACCCGCGAAAACCTCTCTTGCAGGGAGTAATGTCCCACCTGAGAAGACGATCACGAGGAAGGAATGCTCCATGCTTTCCCGCCTGTTTGCCCCCAAGGTCAAGGTCAGCGCACACTGCGACCTGCCCTGCGGTGTGTACGACCCGGCCCAGGCCCGCATCGAGGCGGAGTCGGTGAAGGCCATCCAGGAGAAGATGGCCGGCAACGACGACGCGCACTTCCAGGCCCGCGCCACCACGATCAAGGAACAGCGCGCGGAGCTCGCCAAGCACCACGTCTCCGTGCTCTGGAGCGACTACTTCAAGCCCCCGCACTTCGAGAAGTACCCGGAGCTGCACCAGCTGGTCAACGACGCCCTCAAGGCCCTCTCCGCCGCCAAGGGCTCCACCGACCCGGCGACCGGCCAGAAGGCCCTCGACTACATCGCCCAGATCGACAAGATCTTCTGGGAGACCAAGAAGGCCTGACGTCAAGTCAGCTTCGATCGACCGGCGATCGGTGCACCATCGCGGGTCGACGAGCAGCATGAAGGGGCCCGGTCGGTTCGCCGACCGGGCCCCTTCGGCGTCGAGTGCGCCCTCTCACCGACGGCAAACGAGAATGCCACCGCGGCAGTTGATCTCGAAGGCGCCCTGCTGCGCGATGTGCTCGCCGAGGATGGCCCAAGCCCTGTCGATGGTCTCCTCGAACGGCACGTCGTGCTGGTCCGCCCACGCCTGATACGAGGCCATGTGGGCGATGACGGACTCGGGTTCGCGGACGGTGATGGTGCCGGGCAGCGCACTGAGCGAGATACGGGCCCGTCCGCGTCCGGTACCGAGGACGTCACCGGCGGCCCGCTGCCACAGGTCCTCGAGCTCCGGCTTGTCGCGGTCACTGTTGGTGGAGACGACGACCAGCCCGTCACCCGCGACGACTCGGGACAACTCCCGTACCGCCCGGGCGATATCAGAGACGTGGTAGAGCATGTGCATCGCCAGCGCCGCACCCACGCTCGCCGTCGACAGCGGCAGACGGGCAACGTCCGCCACGGCGACCGGGCCAGGCGACATCCACGACCCGTCCCCGCACGTCCCTCAACTGCTCGGTGACGATGCCCGGCAGGTCGTAACGGGGCGCCTTCCATTCGTAGAGCGCCTGGCGGGCTGCGAGGTCCCGGTCGCTGCTGTAGGCGTGCCCGACGAGGCGGGTCCGGTCGGTGACGGCGGCGTCTTGTGCGGAGGGTGGTTCGGTCACGTCAGGACCTCCGGGGCTACGGCGAGGATATTCAGGCGCCCTGCGCTTCCGCGAAGGATCACCGCTCCGTGTCGTCCTCCCCCGCCTCCAACAGGTTCGCCGCCGCGCCCACGATGCGCGGGTCCGGTGTGCCGACTATTTCGTGGTCCTTGTCGGTGTAGTCGAAGCGGGCCAGCACGCTGCGCATGGCCTCGACGCGGGCGCGCTTCTTGTCGTTGGACTTCACCACGGTCCAGGGCGCCTGTTCGGTGTCCGTCTCGCGGAACATGGCGACCTTGGCGGCGGTGTAGTCGTCCCAGCGGTCCAGGGAGGCCAGGTCCATCGGACTGAGCTTCCACTGCCGTACGGGGTCGACCTGGCGGATGGTGAAGCGGGTGATCTGTTCCTTCTGCGAGACGGAGAACCAGAACTTGATCAGGTCGACGCCGTCGTCGACCAGCATCCGCTCGAACAGCGGGGCCTGGCGCATGAAGCGCCAGTACTCGTCGTCCGAGCAGAAGCCCATCACCCGTTCCACACCGGCCCGGTTGTACCAGGAGCGGTCGAACAGGACTATCTCACCCGCGGTCGGCAGGTGTTCGACGTAGCGCTGGAAGTACCACTGCCCGCGCTCGCGCTCCGTGGGCTTCACCAGTGCCACGACCCGTGCGCCGCGCGGATTGAGGTGCTCCGTGAAGCGCTTGATCGTGCCGCCCTTGCCGGCCGCGTCCCGCCCCTCGAAGACGATGACGAGCCGGCGGCCGGTCTCCTTGATCCAGCGCTGCAGCTTCAGCAGTTCGATCTGCTGGAGCCGCTTGTGCCATTCGTACTCCTTGCGCTCCATGCGCTGGGCGTACGGGTAGTTCTCCCGCCAGGTCTCGACCGGGTTTCCGTCCGGCTTGATCAGAACGGGCTCGTCGAGGTCGGTGTAGTCGACCGTCAGTCCTGACAGCAGTGGCGTGGTCATCCTGTCGCCCTCCCCGGCTTCGGTGCTTCAGTGGAATCGCGGCACGATCAGATGGATGCCGTACGCGACGACCGCCGCGCAGGCGAGAAAACAGAGTCCGGCCTGGGCGAGGCCGAGCGCATGGGTACTCCCGTCAGTCTCCCTCGCCCCCTCGACGCGGGCGAGCCCGAGTACACCGAGGGCGAAGACGACGACCACGGCCACGGTGACGCCGAGGCTCACCGCGGCGACCTGACCGAGGGCGCTCCAGTCCAGTTCCATGTCCAACTCCCCCTGCTCAGGCGGCCGTGCCGACGCTCGCCGGCGCCGTGCGGATCGAGACCTCGTGGTGGTCGTTCACGTTCTTCGCGTCCACCGGGTTGCGGCGCGAGGCGACGACGATGGCTGTGGCGACCGCGGCGGCGACCAGCGCGACCACGGCCGTACCGACGTTCCCGCCGTGCGTGACCAGGCCGGCGGCCAGGCCTCCGACGATGGCCGCGGCGGGCAGCGTGATCAGCCAGGCGATCACCATCCGGCCGGCGACTCCCCAGCGCACCTCCGCCAGACGCCTGCCCAGTCCCGCGCCGAGGATGCTGCCGGAGGCGACCTGGGTGGTGGACAGGGCGAAGCCGAGGTGGGCGGAGGTGAGGATGACGGTGGTCGACGCGGTCTCGGCGGCGAAGCCCTGCGGCGACTGGATCTCGGTCAGGCCCTTGCCCATGGTGCGGATGATCCGCCAGCCGCCGAGGTAGGTGCCGAGCCCGATCGCGAGACCGGCGGACGCGATGACCCACAGCGGCGGACCGGCGTCGTGGCCGAGGGCGCCCGCGGAGATCAGGGTCAGCGTGATGACGCCCATGGTCTTCTGCGCGTCGTTCGTGCCGTGCGCGAGGGAGACGAGCGAGGCGGAGGCGATCTGCCCGAGCCGGAAGCCCTTGGTCACGGACTTCTGCCGGGCCCGTGCGGTGATCCGGTAGGCGAGGTACGTCGCGATCAGCGCGGCCACACCGGCGACGACCGGCGAGGCCACGGCCGGAATCAGCACCTTCTCGACCACCTTGTCGAAGTGCACGCCGTTCGCACCCGCACCGACCCACACGGCACCGATCAGCCCGCCGAACAGGGCGTGCGAGGAACTCGACGGGAGTCCGGCGAGCCAGGTCAGCAGGTTCCACAGGATCGCGCCGACCAGCCCGGCGAAGATCATCCCGGGTGTGACGAGCGTGTCGTCCACGATGCCGCCAGAGATCGTCTTGGCCACCTCGGTGGAGAGGAAGGCGCCGACGACGTTCAGCACACCGCTCACCAGCACCGCTGTACGGGGTGAGAGCGCGCCGGTCGCGATGGATGTCGCCATCGCGTTGGCGGTGTCGTGGAATCCGTTGGTGAAGTCGAAGGCCAGCGCCGTGACGATGACGACCCCCACGAGGAACGTGATGTGATCCATGGTGCGAGCAAAGCAAGCGCTTCCCAATACCCGGCGAACTGGAGGCAAAGGCTCCGTCCGGGTCGCATTTAACATCCGCAAATTCCAGCGCCGAACGTCCGGGAAACGGACGGAACGGCTACGGCCCTCCGCCCTACGATCACCCCATGACCATCCGCTGGACCTACGCCTTCATCGACCGCCCCGCCGGGCTCCTCGATCGCGCCGCCGCATTCTGGACGGCCGTCACGGACACTCGGCTGTCACCGCCGCGGGGCGACCACGGGGAGTTCGCGACCCTGCTCCCGGGCGCGGCGGACGCCTGCGTGAAGGTCCAGTCGGTCGACTCCGGCGCGGGCGGGGCGCATCTCGACTTCGCGGTGGATGACGTACGAAGCCTGGTGACGTCGGCGCTCACAGCAGGCGCGGATGTCGTCGCCGACCACGACGACTGGGCCGTGCTCCGCTCCCCCGCCGGGCAGTTGTTCTGTGCGGTGCCCTGGCACGGGGAGTCGGTACGGCCGCCCGTGGTGCGCGGCGCCCGGCTCGACCAGGTCTGCGTCGACGTACCGCCGTCGCTGTACGACGCCGAAGTCGCCTTCTGGAGCGGACTGTTGGCGGACTGGGCGTCGGCGCCCGGCTCCCTCCCCGAGTTCCATGTGCTCAAGCCGCCGCCCGGGCTGCCCCTCCGCATCCTGCTCCAGCGACTCGGCGAGGAGCGCCCCGCCTCCGCCCACCTCGACCTCGCCTGCGCCGACATCCCGGCGACCCGCGCCGCGCACGAGCGCCTGGGCGCGTCCTTCGCCGCCGCGGGCCGCCAGTGGACGGTGATGCGCGATCCGGCGGGCGGGACGTACTGCCTGACCGGACGGGATCCGGAGACGGGTGGGCTGCCGGGCTAGCGGATCGTCACGTACATGCACTGGCGGATTGTCGATCCCGGCTCAGGCGTCGCGGACGGGCAGAGGGACTCCGCGTCCCCACTCACCAGCGGCGCCGGGCCCTCCGTCTCCTCCCAGCCGTACGGCTCCGGCGGCTCCGCCGAATCCTGCAGCCACAGCGTCAGCCCACCCCCGACGACGACGGCGACCGCCCACACGGTGACCGCCCAGCGCCATAACCGGCGTCGCCCAGCCCTCACCCCCACACCTCCACATCCACCACCGCGCCCACCGGCACGGGCCCGTACACATGCGGGAACTCCTCGCCACCGGCCTCCGGCGCCTCGTACTTCAGAGGCACATCGAGCCGCTCGGGATCGATGACCAGGACCACCAGCTCATCGGCCCCGTCGTACGAGCCGTACAGGAACTCGGCGACGCGCGGGAGTTGGGCGCGGGTCGAGCAGTGCATGAAGCCCTCGTCCTGGAGGGTCCGGCCGCGGGTGGACATCTCGTACGTGCCCCGCGCGCGGGCGGCGTCCCAGAGGGAGCGTTCGGTGATGTGGAGGATGTGTGGCATGGAGTGAGGCTATGGCCTGAGCCGGGCCGCCCGCGCCTGCAAATAGCGTTGCTCCGGCAGGCTCAGGGTCTGCGCGGCGGCCGACTCGTAGGCGGCGCGGGCGGCTTCCGGTTCACCGGCCCGCTCCAGGAGATGGCCCCGTACGGCGTCCCGCCGGTGCCCCGCGGCCTCTTCCAGGACGTCGAGTTCCGCGAGTCCGGCGTACGGCCCGTCGACCATGGCCACCGCGACGACCCGGTTGAGCAGCTCGACGGGACCGGGCACCAGCCGTACCAGCACGTCGTACAGGCCGAGGATCTCCTGCCAGTCGGTCGCCTCGGCGGACGGCGCCTCGTCGTGTACGGCGGCGATGGCGGCCCGCACCTGGTACGGGCCCGCGGGTCCGCGCGCCAGGGCCCTGGTGACCAGGGCGACGCCCTCGTCGATCGCGGCCTTGTCCCAGCGCTCGCGGTCCTGTTCGTCGAGCGGGACGAGTTCGCCGTGCGGGCCGGTGCGCGCTTCGCGGCGGGCATCGGTGAGCAGCATCAGGGCCAGCAGTCCGGACACCTCGCCGGAGCCCGGGAGCAGCCGGTGCGCCGTACGGGTCAGCCTGATCGCCTCGCCCGCGAGATCGCGGCGCTGCAGGCTGCGGCCCGAGGTCGCCGTATAGCCCTCGTTGAAGATCAGGTAGAGGGTGTGCAGGACGGCAGGCAGCCGCTCCGCCCAGTTGTCGGGGCGCCCGAAGCTCACGCCGCGCAGCTTCTGTTTGGCCCGGCTGATCCGCTGCGCCATGGTCGCCTCGGGAACCAGCCAGGCGCGGGCGATCTCCGCCGTGGTCAGACCGCCGACCGCGCGCAGGGTGAGGGCGATCTGCGCGGGCGGGGTCAGATCCGGGTGGCAGCACAGGAAGAGCAGGGAGAGGGTGTCGTCCTCGCGGGGAGCACGGTCCTCACCAGGCGCGAGGCGCGCACCGAGCGCCACCGCCTTCTCCTCCCGCGCCCGTCTGGCATCGTCGGCCCGCAGCGCGTCCACGAGCCGCCGCGAGGCCACCTTGATGAGCCAGCCGCGCGGATTGTCCGGCACCCCGGCCGAGGGCCACTGCCCGGCCGCGGCGAGCAGCGCCTCCTGTACGGCGTCCTCGGCGGCGTCGAAATGGCCGTACCGCCGCACGAGTGCACCGAGGACCTGCGGCGCGTGGTGGCGCAGCAGGTCCTCGACGGTGTCGCTCATGGGGTTCAGACGTCTCCGGTGGCCTCGCCGATGGGCCGGATCACGACCGGGTACAGCGGCGCGCCCTCGGGCTGCGGGCACTGCAGGACACGGGCGGCGATCTCCGTGACCCGCTCCAGGCTCGCGCAGTCCAGGACCCAGTAGCCGGCCAGCAGCTCCTTGGTCTCGCCGTAGGGGCCGTCGGTGATGACGGGCTTGCCGTCCGAGCCGAGGCTGACGTGCCGGGTGCGGGCGGGCTCGACCAGTCCCTGCGCGTCGACCAGTTCACCGCTCTCGGCGAGGTCGTCGTTGATCGCGCCCATGTGGGCGAACATCGCCTGCACGTCCTGCTCGGTCCAGGCCGGCGAGGTCTCGGACCCCTTGCCCGTCTGCGCCTCGTAGTCCGCCTGCGAGCCCTGCACCATCACCAGATACTTCATCAGTCCGCTCCTTCGGTTCGGACCGCCCTCCGGTGGGCGGCTCTCACAGGGGACGTCGGAGCCGGCCGACGCTTCTCGACACGGGCTTCAGTTTTTCTCGGCGGCGGTTTTCTTCGTCGTGCTCTTCGCAGGCTCCTCGACGGGCTCGGCGCCCGTGTCGACGTATGCCTCGCACTCGGGGTTGTGGCACGGTCCCGGAACCCACACCGGAACCCATGCGCCCAGCGTCTTGTGGCGCTTGATGACTGTCGCGACGGGCTGTCCGCAGACGGGACAGGCATGCTTTTCGCTGTCCATGTCCCAAGCGTAGAGCGGTAAGGGCTTCAGCGCTTCCTGCTGTACGTCCGCACGACCGCGCCGTTCTTGAACGTGCGTACGTCGTCGAGCGTGAACTCCGTGACCGCGCAGCCGGACCCGAACATCGGCATGCCCGAGCCGTACACGATCGGATACGACTTGATGACGAGTTCGTCGACCTCGTCGAGCAGTTCGCCCGCGATCTGCGCGCCGCCGCACAGATAGATGCCGAACTCGCCCTCCTCCTCCTTCAGTTCCCGGACCTTGCCGACCAGGTCGTCGGCGATGATCTCGACATGCGGGTCCGGTGACTCCTTCAGGGTGCGCGAGGCGACGTACTCGCGCAGATGGGCGTACGGGCTGGTGACGCCCTCCTTCAGCGCCAGCTCGTAGCTGCCGCGGCCCTGGATGATCGTGTCGAACCGCTTGTTCTGCAGGTCGTCCAGGCCGAGTGCGCGGCGGCCGTGGGTGGGCAGGGTCTCGGGGTATTCGCTCTTGAGGAACTCGAAGAACTCCTCGTCGACGAAGCTGATCATGGCGCTCCCGTCGCCGGACGGGTCGCCGATGAAGCCGTCGAGCGAGCAGGCGATGTAGTACGTGAGCTTTCGCAAGCTGGTCTCTTTCCGTAGGCTGGGCTGTGAACCACTTCAGTTGTAGTACTTCGCCTGTAGTGGTTGCAAGACGTTTTCGGGGCCGGAATCAAGTGAGAGAAGAGGTTCCGCATTGGCCAGGAATCCGGAGCGCCGGGCCGCTCTCGTCGACGCCGGGGTCGAGGTGCTCGCGCGGGAGGGGGTGCGGGGGCTGACGTTCCGCGCGGTGGACGTCGAGGCCGGGGTGCCGGTGGGCACCGCCTCCAACTACTTCACCGGGCGCGACGATCTGCTGCGCCAGATCGACACCCGGCTGCACGTACGGCTCGCGCCGGACCCCAAGGTGCTGCGCGAGCTGATGGCCAGACCGAGGGACCGCTCCCTGGTCACCGCCTTCATGCACGACCTGATGGCCCGAGCGACCGGCGACCGCACGGGCTATCTAGCCCTCCTGGAGATGCGCCTGGAAGCCACCCGCCGCCCCGAACTGCGCGCCTCGTTCACCAAATCGGTCCGCGGCGACCTCGAGTACGGCATGGAGTTCCACCGCGACGCCGGCCTGCCCGGCGGCGACGAGACCGTCGCCGTCCTGTATCTCGCCATGCTCGGCCTGATCCTGGAGCACCTGACCCTGCCGGGCGTCCTGGACGGCGTACTGCCAGGGGTCACGGTCCCGGAGGGCTTGGTGGAACGGATCGTGACGACGGTGGTGCCGGAGGCGTGATCAGCAGGCCTGATCTGCCGCGCCCCGAAGAGGCGCGGGGCTGTGTCTGACATGCGGCTACCGCCGCGTGGGCGCGACCAGCCCCCACCGGCCCGCAGCAAGCGAACCGCCCATCCAGCGGAGCACTCAGCGAGGTTCACGCCACATAGGCCACATGGTCGGCCCGTCCGGCAGGACAAGCGCACGGCCGGTGAACTCGAACCCGAGCCGCTCATACAGCCCGCGGCTGCGCGCGTTGCTCGCCTCCAGATACGCCGGCAGCCCCTCACGATCGCAGCGGTCGAGGGTCGCGGCGATGAGGGCGGTGCCGAGACCCTTGCCCTGGTGACCGGGGGCGACGCCGATCATCCACAGGTAGGCGTGGGCCCGGTCCGCGGGGTGGCACTCAGCCGTGAGCCGGGCGATCAGCTCGACGCGCTCGTTGTCCGGATCGACGGCCTCGCGCATCTGGGCGGCTTCGCTGTCGTCGGCGTGGGCGTCGGCCGGGTCCGCCTCGTCCGCCGCGGGCATGGACAGCCAGAGTGCGCACGCCGTGCCGTCCCCGGTGACGTCGATCCGGCCCTCGGCGAGCACGACGTCCGTGAAGGCCGCCATCAGCTTGGAGTGGGTCGTACGGCGGTATGCGGCGCCGGGAAAGACCCAACTGCTGACCGGGTCGTCCTGGAAGGCCTCGTCCAGGAGCCGGACCACTAGGTCCCGGTCGCCCTCGCCCGCCGTCCGGATCGCCACGCCCATGTGTCGCCCCTTCACCTCAACCGGCCTTGATCGTACGGCCGTTGAAGCCTATCCGGTTGCTGTGCCGGTCCTTCGGGCGGAAAGGGGGACTCCACTCCTCCGACCGACAAGGGCGGCCCCGCTCCTCCGGCCGACAAGGACAGCCCCGCTCCACTGACCGGTAAGGACAGGCCCCGCGCACCGTGGGGATGCGCGGGGCCCGCCGTGCCGGAGCCTCCGGTGACCGTGCGGGGTCAGGAGCCGCGCGGGCCCGGAGGCTCCGGGGTCATTCCGGACGGAGCGGACTGGTCACGGTGACGTCAGCCGGCCTCGATTGCCGCGCGACCCCACGGCCTCGGTCACCGACTCCGCATGACCTCAACTGCTCCGCCGCGTCACGAACTCCGCCAGCGCGAGCAGGCCGCCCGCCGCCTCCGGGTCCGGGACCGCCCGGGAGAGCTGGCGCATGGCGTGGGCCATACGGTCGGCTGCCTGGGCCTGCGCCCAGTCACGGCCACCCGCCTGCTCCACGGCCAGTGCGGTGCGCTCCAGGTCGGCCTCCTGATACGGCCCCCGGTAGAGCTCGGCGAGTTCGGCCGCGGCCGGGGTGCCGGAGTCCAGCGCGGCAACCACCGGCAGCGACTTCTTGCGGACGGCCAGGTCCGCTCCGGCCGGCTTGCCGGTGCGGCACGGGTCGCCCCATATGCCGATCACGTCGTCGATGAGCTGGAAGGCGAGCCCGGCCTCCCGGCCGAACGCGTCCAGCGCCTCGACGTCCTCCTTCGCCGCCCTCGCATACAGCGCGCCCAGCGCACAGGCGCACCCGAGCAGCGCGCCCGTCTTCGCCTCGGCCATGGCGAGCACTTCGTCGAGACCGACCTCGTCGGGTCCGCGCCGCTCCATGGCCACGTCCGCGTGCTGACCGGCGCACAGTTCGACGACGCAGTCCGCGAGCCGGACCCCGGCCGCCGCGGACGCCGGATGCGGGTCCTCGGCGAGCAGCCGCAGCGCGAGCGCCTGGAGCGCGTCCCCGGCGAGGATCGCCTCGGCGTCGCCGAACACGGTCCAGGCGGTGGGCCGGTGCCGTCGGGTGGTGTCCCGGTCCATCACGTCGTCGTGCAACAACGTGAAGTTGTGGATCAGCTCCACCGCCGCGGCCGCCCGCACGGCCGCCGTCCGTGCCGCGGGTCCGCCGAGCGCGGCGGCCGCGGTGAGGACGAGTGCGGGCCGGATCGCCTTGCCCCCGTTGCCCGCCGCCGGTGTGCCGTCCGCGTGCTCCCACCCGAAGTGGTAGAGCGCGATACGGCGCATGGAGCCGGGCAGCGACTCGACGGCGGCGCGCAGTACGGGGTCGACCGATGTCCGGGCACGCTCCAGGATCGCCGGCGCCTCGTGCCCGTCGAGCCGGTCGGGAGCGGCGTCCGTCGGCCTCGCGATGGGCCCCTGCCCATCCGGTGCCTCGGTGAACCGCCGTGGTCCGGGGGCGCGTTGCTTCGCCTCCATCATGAACTCACCCATGGGATCGCCTCGGAGAGTGGGCGGGCGGTGGCGCTTCCGCTACGGCTGGGCGCGTACCCCGAGGGTGTACCCGCCCTGGCGGGCGGGGACACCGGGTGGGGACGGGGACGGTCACCAGCGGCCGATCTCGACGTTCTCCAGGACGCCGAGCGCGTCCGGCACCAGAACCGCGGCCGAGTAGTACGCCGTCACCAGGTAGTTGATGACCGCCTGTTCGTTGATGCCCATGAAGCGCACGGACAGGCTCGGCTCGATCTCGTCCGGGATCCCGGTCGCGTGCAGACCGATGACGCCCTGGTCGGACTCGCCGGTACGCATCGCGATGATCGAGGTCGTACGGGCGTCGCTGACCGGGATCTTGTTGCACGGGAAGACCGGGACGCCGCGCCAGGTCGGGATGCGGTTGCCGCCGATGTCGATGGTCTCGGGCACCAGTCCGCGCTTGTTCAGCTCGCGGCCAAACGCGGCGATCGCGCGCGGGTGGGCGAGGAACAGCTTGGTGCCGCGGCGCCTGCTGAGCAGCTCGTCCATGTCGTCCGGGCCGGGCACGCCGTCGTGCGGCTGGATGCGCTGCTCGTACTCGCAGTTGTTGAGCAGCCCGAACTCGCGGTTGTTGATGAGTTCGTGCTCCTGGCGCTCCTTCAGCGCCTCGACCGTCAGCCTGAGCTGCTGCTCGGTCTGGTTCATCGGCTTGTTGTAGAGGTCGGCCACGCGCGAGTGGATGCGCAGGACGGTCTGGGCGACGCTCAGTTCGTACTCACGGGGCCTGGCCTCGTAGTCGACGAAGGTGTGCGGGATGTCCGGTTCACCGGAGTGGCCGGCCGAGAGGTCGATCTCCTTCTCGCCGTACTTGTTGGTCCGCTGCTCGGGGATCGCGCGCAGCTGCTCGAAGTGCGTGCTCAGGGAGTCGGCGCGCTCCGCGATCTGCTCGACGTCCTGGCGGGAGAGGACGAGCACCGTGCAGGCGGTGAGCGCGCGGGCCGTGTACTCCCAGATGGCGTCCGGGTCCAGCAGCGCCTGTTCGCCGAAGTAGGCGCCGTCGGCGAGGACTCCGAGGCCCGCGTCGTCGCCGTACGGGCCGGTGCCGACCTTCTCCACCTTGCCGTGCGCGAGCAGATACACCTCGTTGGTCTGACTGCCGAACTCGGCGATCACCTGGCCGGGGGCGAACTCCTGCTGTCGGCACCGCTGGGCCAGCTCGGAGAGCACCTCCTCGTCCTCGTACGACCGCAGGGCCGGCAGTTCGCACAGCTCGGCGGGGATGACCTCGACCCGGTCGCCGGTCTTCACGAACGTCACGCGGGCGTCGCCCACGGCGTACGTGAGGCGGCGGTTCACTCGGTATGTGCCGCCCTCCACGTTCACCCAGGGCAGCATGCGCAGCAGCCAGCGGGAGCTGATCTCCTGCATCTGGGGTACGGACTTGGTGGTGGTGGCCAGGTTCCGCGCGGCCGCCGTGCCGAGACTCTGCTGCGGCCTGTCCTGCTCGGTGCGGACCTCTTCGCCTACCGACATGTGGAATTGCCCTCCCGGTCTGCAACGGCGCCGATCTGCGCCGGGCATCGATCTGCACGGCAAAGCCTTCCATCACGGAGCGTGCTGGTGCTATTACACGAAAGAGCGGGAATGGATCACGGTCCGCTTGGGCATTCATGGGGACCCCGTCCACCGCCATCACCAGACGTCCGCGTCCGGCGGGCGTCGCGCAGCGCGAAGGAGACGGTCATGGCCCCGCCCATGTCCGCGGACAACTTCCTGAAGAAATTGCGTGCGGAAGGCTTAAAGGTCGTCGAGGTCGGCGACTGGCGGCATCACAACCGCAACCACAAAGGCCCGTGGGGACCGGTCCACGGCGTGATGATCCACCACACGGTGACCAAGGGCAGCAAACACACCGTCGATCTGTGCCGGAACGGCTACGAGGGTCTGCCGGGACCCCTGTGCCAGGGCGTGATCACCAAGGACGGCACCGTCCACCTGGTCGGCTACGGCCGCGCCAACCACGCGGGTCTCGGCGACGACGACGTCCTGCGCGCGGTGATCGCCGAGAAGGCGCTCCCGCCGGACAACGAGGCCAACACCGACGGCAACCGCCACTTCTACGGCTTCGAGTGCGAGAACCTCGGCGACGGCAAGGACCCCTGGCCCGCGGCCCAGTTGGAGGCGATCGAGCGGGCCGCCGCCGCGGTCTGCCGCCACCACGGCTGGAACGAGCGCTCGGTCATCGGCCATCTGGAATGGCAGCCGGGAAAAGTGGACCCGCGCGGGTTCACCATGGCGGCGATGCGGCAGCGCATCCGGGACCGGCTGAAGTGAGCAGGTCCGGCGAATTCCGGTGCGGTTCGGCAGCGCCCCGAAGGGGCGCGAGGAACTGCGCGACCAGCCACAACAGGCCCGCAGACGCTCGACGGCCAATCGCCACGCTTCCCGCGGAGCGCTCGGCGGCGACAATGACGAGGTGCCCGGCTCCGACACCTCCCCCCTCACCGACCTGCACCCCCGCCTCCCCTCGCCCGTGCAGGAGGTCACGGACGACCGTTTCACCCGCTACGGCATCCGCCTGCTCCTCAAGCGCGATGACCTGATCCACCCGGAGCTGATCGGCAACAAGTGGCGCAAGCTCGCGCCGAACCTCACCGCGGCGGCCGGGCGCACCGTCGTCACCTTCGGCGGCGCCTACTCCAATCACCTGCGGGCCACGGCCGCCGCGGGCCGCCTCCTCGGCCTGCCCACGGTCGGCGTGGTCCGCGGCCAGGAACTCGCCGACCACCCCCTCAACCCCTCCCTGGCCCGGTGCGCGGCCGACGGAATGCGCCTGCACTTCGTCGACAGATCGACGTACCGCCGCAAGTCCGAACCCGACACCCTGGCGGCCGTCCTGCGCGCGGTGAGCGCCGAGGACGCCTACGTCGTCCCCGAGGGCGGCAGCAACCGCCTTGCCGTACGCGGCTGTCAGGCGCTCGGCGAGGAGCTGCGCGGCCTGGCCGACGTCGTCGCGGTCGCCTGCGGCACCGGCGGCACACTCGCCGGACTGGCCGCGGGGCTCGCCCCCGACCAGCGCGCTCTCGGCGTTCCGGTGCTCAAAGGGGGTTTCCTCACCGCCGACGTCCAGGCCTTCCAGTCCCAGGCCTTCGGTGGCCCCCGCGGCACCTGGACCCTGGACGACCGCTTCCACTTCGGCGGCTACGCCCGCACCACCCCCGCCCTGGACGCCTTCACCGACGACTTCGAAAACCGCCACGGCCTGCCCATCGAGCGTCTCTATGTCGCCAAGTTGCTGTACGCCCTTGTCGCCCTAGCGGAAGAGAGCGCCTTCCCGCGCGGGACGACAGTGGCGGCGATCATCACGGGCCGCCCCTTCGACTGACCCCGCCCCGCAAGGGGCGCGGGGAACTGCGCGACCAGCCCCCACCGACCCGCAGCGAACGAACCGCAAATCCAGCGCCTACGTCGTCTCCCGGAACGCCGCCGCCTCCTCCAAGTCCAGCCTGCGCAGCAACGTCCGCAGCATCTCGTCGTCGATGTAGCGGCCGTCGCGCAGCTTGACGAACACCTCGCGTTCGGCGCCGATCATCTCCCGGGACAGGCGGCGGTAGGTGTCGTCGGCGGTTTCGCCGGTGACGGGATTGACCGCGCCGAGGCGTTCCCAGACGGCGTTGCGGCGGCGCTCCAGGACGGTGCGGAGGCGGTCGGCGAGGGGCCCGGGGAGGGCGTTGCGTTCGTCGGCGAGGAGTTCGTCCAGGCGGCGCTCGGCGGCCCGGGAGGCCTGCGCCTGGGCGTTCGCCTCGGCGAGGGTCTCGGCCTGCTCGTCCCGGCCGGGCAGCTTCAGCAGGCGGATCAGCGGGGGCAGCGTGACGCCCTGCAGGACCAGCGTGCCGATGACCGTCGTGAAGGTCAGGAAGAGGATGAGGTTGCGCTCGGGGAAGGGCTCGCCGTCATCGACGGTCAGCGGGATCGAGAAGGCGATCGCCAGCGAGACCACACCCCTCATCCCGGCCCAGGACATGACGAACAGGCCCTTCCAGACGGGGTACTGCCTGCGCTGACGTGTCCCCGCGAACAGCAGGCGCGACAGGTAAGCCAGCGGATACACCCAGATGAACCGGGCCGCGACGACGACCAGGAAGACGGCCACCGCGTACCAGGCCGCGGCGGCACCCTCGTACTCCCCGAGTCCCTCGAGAACGACCGGCAGTTGCAGTCCGATCAGCGCGAACACCGACGACTCCAGGACGAACGCCACCATCTTCCAGACCGCGTCCTCCTGGAGGCGGGTCGCGAAGTCGACCTCCCACGCGCGATGTCCCAGATAGAGGGCGACGACCACGACGGCGAGCACTCCGGAGGCGTGCACCTGCTCGGCGGCCGCGTAGGCGACGAAGGGGATCATCAGGGAGAGCGTGTTCTGCAGCAGCGCCTCCTTGACGTGGACGCGCAGCCAGTGGATCGGCACCATCAGCACCAGCCCGAAGCCGACACCGCCGACCGCCGCGACCACGAACTCGGCGATCCCGCCCGCCCAGGTGGCGCCCTCCCCGACCGCGGCGGCGAGGGCCACCCGGTAGGCGGTGATCGCGGTGGCGTCGTTCACCAGGGACTCGCCCTGAAGGATCGTGGTGATCCGGGACGGCAAGCCCACCCGGCGCGCGATCGCCGTCGCCGCCACCGCGTCCGGCGGCGCCACCACCGCACCGAGCACCAGCGCCGCGGTCAGCGGCAGATCGGGGACGATCACATAGGCCGCCCAGCCGACGGCGAAGGTGGCGAAGAGCACGTACCCGACCGACAGCAGCGCAACGGGCCGCATTTGCGCGCGCAGATCGAGGTACGAGCTGTCGGTGGCCGCCGAGTGCAGCAGCGGGGGCAGCACGAGCGGCAGGACGATGTGCGGGTCGAGCGTGTAATCGGGCACTCCGGGGACGTACGAGACCGCCAGCCCGGCCGCGACCAGCAGCAGCGGAGCCGGCACCGGGGTCCGCCGGGCGGCCGCCGCGACGACGGCACTGCCCGCCACCAGCAACAGCAGTGGCATCACGTCCATCGTTCCCGCCCTCGTTTTTCCGCGCGGTCGTCCACGCGCCCGACGTAACCTGGCAATCATGAAACAGTGCACGCACTCCGACGCGCTGCCGCACCCCGAACCCGAGCCCCTGAGCGACACCTGTCTGGAGTGCCTGGCGGAGGGCCAGCATCCCGTACAGCTGCGGCTCTGCCTCACCTGCGGTCATGTCGGCTGCTGCGACTCCTCGCCCGGGAGGCACGCGGCGGAGCACCACAAGGACTCGGGGCATCCCATCATGCGGACGCACGAGCCCGGTGAGCGCTGGCGCTGGTGCTTCGTCGACCATGTACTTGTGTGACGCTGTATTCGACGCATTCGACGTCTGATGCCCACGGTTCAAACGTGGGACGTCTGGGTACGTCAACCCGGCGCGCGCTCTTCCCAATTGGGCCCGCAGACCCCCTAGCCACGGAGCGTATCCGTGTGTTTACTATGAGTGACAGCAAGGGGTTGGGGTCCCGGGGACAGGAAACTCGTGAGCGCGGTAGCGTCACCGCTGAACACACATCGCGTTACCCGGGGGGCGACCCTCGGCCCCGAAAAGCTTGTACCACCTTGGAGGTGAGGGTGTCCCAGATCGCAGGCGAGCCCGCGACCCAGGACTTCGTGGAAGTCCGGCTGCCGGCTGCGGGTGCCTACCTGTCGGTGCTGCGTACGGCCACGGCCGGTCTCGCGGCCCGTTTGGACTTCACCCTCGACGAGATCGAGGACCTTCGCATCGCGGTGGACGAGGCCTGCGCGATCCTGCTGCAGCAGGCCGTGCCCGGCTCGGTGCTCAGCTGTGTCTTCCGTCTCGTCGACGACTCGCTCGAGGTCACCGTCTCGGCCCCGACCACTGACGGTCACGCCCCCGCGCGCGACACTTTCGCCTGGACTGTCCTGTCCGCCCTGGCGGGCAAGGTCTCCTCCGCGGTGGACGACGACAAGACCGTTTCGATCAGCCTCTACAAACAGCGCGGCGCGGGACCCGGGCCGGCGTGAAGGACGGGGACGGGCCGGTGCGGGAAGAAGAGCGCGGCACACGGGAGCTGCCGGCCGAGGGCACAAGCGGTCCGAGCGGTGCCCGACGCATGGCTGACGGCATCGACGGCATCCCCGAGCAGGCCCGGCCACATCCGGAGGACGACGCCGACAACCTGACGGCGGCCGGCTTCCTGGACGACGGGCAGCGGGATCGGGATGGTGCCGTGCAGAGCGCGCCCCTCGAAGGCCGGATCGGGGTCTCTCCGGTCCGGGCAGGGGCGGCGGCTCGGGGAAGGGCGACGGGCGGGACGATGAGCGAGCACGAGCGAGACGATCAGCCGGGCGTGCCCAGCGTGCAGGTCACGCAGCACAACCCTCAGGACCGCAGCGGCGCGCGCGCCATGTTCGTCGAGCTGCGCACCCTGAAGGACGGCAGTCCGGAGTACGCGGAGCTGCGCAACAGGTTGGTCCGCATGCACCTGCCGCTCGTCGAGCATCTCGCGCGCCGCTTCCGCAACCGCGGAGAGCCGCTGGACGATCTGACCCAGGTCGCCACCATCGGCCTGATCAAGTCGGTCGACCGCTTCGACCCGGACCGCGGCGTCGAGTTCTCGACGTACGCGACCCCGACGGTCGTCGGCGAGATCAAGCGGCACTTCCGCGACAAGGGCTGGGCGGTGCGCGTCCCGCGCCGGCTGCAGGAGCTGCGCCTCGCGCTCACCACCGCCACGGCGGAGCTCTCGCAGCGGCACGGCCGCTCCCCCACGGTTCATGAACTGGCCGAGAAGCTGGGTATCTCGGAGGAGGAGGTCCTAGAGGGCCTGGAGTCGGCCAACGCGTACTCCACGCTGTCTTTGGACGTCCCCGACACCGACGACGAGTCCCCGGCGGTCGCGGACACGCTGGGCGCGTACGACGAGGCCCTGGAGGGCGTCGAGTACCGCGAGTCGCTCAAGCCGCTCCTCGAGGACCTGCCGCCGCGCGAGAAGCGGATCCTGCTGCTGCGCTTCTTCGGCAACATGACGCAGTCGCAGATCGCGCAGGAGGTCGGCATCTCACAGATGCATGTGTCGCGGCTGCTGGCACGGACGCTGGCACAGCTGCGGGAGAAGCTCCTCGTAGAGGAGTAAGGCCTACTTCTGAGACGCGTTCCCGGGTCCCTGGATCCCGAGGGCCCGGGTCGTCTCGGCGTTCACCAGCAGCACCAGCGCCGTCACCGCCACCACGGCGAGCGCGATACCGCCGGGAATGGCCACGCTGTCGGCCTGGAGCAGGTTGTAGGCCACCGGCAGCGCCAGGAGCTGCGTGATGACGGCCGGGCCACGGCTCCAGCTGCGCCGGGCGAGCAGTCCGCGGGCGGCCAGCAGCGGCAGCAGCGCGAGGACGAGCACGGTGACGCCACCGGTGATGGCCTGCTGCCGGTCGTCCGGGGCGCCCGTGATCCCCAGGACCAGCATCCAGACACCGCCGACGACCAGGGCGATCCCCTCCAGACCGGCCAGCGCTGCCGCGTAGGTCAGGCGCCGGGGGCGGGGTTCTGCGGCTTCCGGGACGGTTTCCGAAGACGGTTTCTGCTCACTGCTCACCCCAGAAGCGTAGCCCTCGCCATGTCCACCGCCGTGGCCAGGATCTCTTACGAGATCCCTACCTGGGCTGGGCCCGGTACCACCCAGTAGGTACGCTGCAACGCATGCGTGCACTTCTCGTGGTCAATCCGGCGGCAACCACCACAAGCGCACGTACGCGCGATGTCCTGATCCATGCGCTCGCCAGCGAGATGAAGCTGGAGGCGGTCACCACCGAGTACCGCGGCCACGGGCGCGACCTGGGCCGGCAGGCAGCGGAGAGCGACGACATCGATCTCGTGGTGGCCCTCGGCGGCGACGGCACGGTCAACGAGGTCGTCAACGGCCTGCTCCACGCCGGCCCCGACCCGGACCACCTGCCCCGTCTCGCCGTCGTCCCCGGCGGCTCGACCAACGTCTTCGCCCGCGCCCTCGGCCTGCCCAACGACGCCGTGGAGGCCACCGGCGCCGTACTGGACGCGCTGCGCGAGAAAAGCGAACGCACGGTCGGACTCGGACTCGCCGCGGGCACGCCGGGTACCGAGGACGAAGCCGTCCCGGCCCGCTGGTTCACCTTCAACGCTGGGCTCGGCTTCGACGGCGGTGTCGTCGGCCGGGTCGAACAGCAGCGGGAACTGGGCAAGAAGTCGACACACGCGCTCTACGTCCGCCAGGTCGTCCGTCAACTGCTGGGTGAGTCCAACCGGAGGCACGGTTCGATCACGCTGGAGCGGGCCGGCGAGGAGCCGGTGCCCGGTCTGGTGGTGTCCATAGTCTCGAACACCGCTCCATGGACCTATCTGGGCAATCGCCCGATGTACGCGTCTCCTAAGGCCTCGTTCGATACCGGGCTCGACGTATTCGGTCTGACCCGGCTGTCCATGCCGGCGGTCGCCCGGTATGGCACGCAGTTGCTCAATTCGTCCCCCGAGCACGGACCCCAGGGCAAGCACGCCGTGGGCCTGCACGACCTGGACCAGTTCACCTTGCAATCGAAGGCGCCACTACCCCTCCAGATGGACGGCGACCACCTCGGGCTGCGTACCAGCGTGACGTTCACAGGCGTACGCCGTGCACTGCGTGTGATTGTGTGAGCAGAAGGGGCTAAAGTCCTTTCACTCGAACGTTTAGGCCAGGGTCCACCCCATGGAAGTACGGCTGTGACCTAGTCGACACCGAGGAATCAAAAAAAACTTTCCGGAAGGGGTTGTATCCGCCGCTGAGGTTTGCGAGTCTCTACGTGGCGATCGGGACGGCCCGCAGAATCGGCCTCCACAGATCACCGGAACCCCTCTTCAATCCACAGGACCACGCCAGGGAAACCTGACGGTCGGCCCTTCACTTGTTGAGGGATTCGTGAAAGCGTTCACATTCACAAGCAATCAGCACGTAATACCAAGGAGAGGTAGCAGCCATGGACTGGCGTCACAACGCCGTTTGCCGCGAGGAAGACCCCGAGCTCTTCTTCCCCATCGGCAACACCGGTCCTGCGCTGCTGCAGATCGAGGAAGCCAAGGCCGTCTGCCGCCGCTGCCCCGTCATGGAGCAGTGCCTGCAGTGGGCGCTCGAGTCCGGCCAGGACTCCGGCGTCTGGGGTGGTCTCAGCGAGGACGAGCGCCGTGCCATGAAGCGTCGCGCCGCCCGCAACCGGGCCCGTCAGGCCTCCGCCTGACACACCCGCCCCGCACAGCCTGAGCTTGGCGGCGCGTACAGCGAGTACGCATCTCCCGCCCCCGAGCCGCAGCGCGCAGTACCCCCGATGCGCACATCACGCACGAGCACTGACCCCGGACCACAGGATGGTCCGGGGCTCTTTGCTGTGCGCAGACGCTACGTGCGCTATTGGCTGACGCTACGTGCGCTACTTGTTCGGCTGCACCGGGATGTCAAGGATCACTTGAGTGCCCCGCGCCGGCGCCGGCACCATGTCGAACGAACCGCCCAACTCGCCTTCCACCAGCGTCCGTACGATCTGCAGCCCCAGGTTGCCAGCGGTCTGCGGGTCGAAGCCGGCGGGCAGTCCGACCCCGTCGTCCTGGACGGTGACAAGGAGCCGCGCCTCCTTCGTCGTACCGCCGCGGACGGCCATGACCTCGACGGTTCCGGTGTCGCCTTCGCGGAAGCCGTGTTCCAGGGCGTTCTGCAGGACTTCGGTCAGGACCATGGAGAGCGGAGTGGCGACCTCGGCGTCCAGGATGCCGAAGCGTCCGGTGCGTCGGCCGGTGACCTTGCCGGGCGAGATCTCGGCCACCATCGCGAGGACCCGGTCCGCGATCTCGTCGAACTCCACACGCTCGTCCAGGTTCTGGGAGAGCGTCTCGTGCACGATCGCGATCGACCCGACCCGCCGTACCGCCTCTTCGAGCGCCTCGCGCCCGCGGTCGGACTCGATACGGCGGGCCTGGAGGCGGAGCAGGGCCGCCACGGTCTGGAGGTTGTTCTTCACCCGGTGGTGGATCTCCCGGATGGTGGCGTCCTTGGTGATCAACTCGCGTTCGCGGCGGCGCAGTTCGGTGACGTCACGGAGCAGGACCAGCGAACCGATGCGGGTGCCCTTGGGCTTGAGCGGGATCGTGCGGAACTGGATCACCCCGTCACGGGCCTCGATCTCGAACTCGCGCGGCGCCCAGCCACTTGCCACCTTGGCGAGCGCCTCGTCCACCGGGCCGCGGGACGGGGCGAGTTCGGCGGTGATCTTGCCGAGGTGGCAGCCGACGAGGTCGGCGGCGAGGCCCATGCGGTGGTAGGCGGAGAGTCCATTCGGGGAGGCGTACTGAACGATGCCGTCCGCGTCGAGCCGGATCAGTCCGTCGCCGACACGCGGGGCGGCGTCCATGTCCATCTGCTGGTTGGGGAACGGGAACGAGCCCGCCGCGATCATCTGCGCGAGGTCCGACGCGCTCTGGAGATACGTCAACTCCAGGCGGCTCGGGGTGCGGACGGTCAGGAGGTTGGTGTTGCGCGCGATGACACCGAGGACGCGTCCCTCCCGTCGTACCGGAATGGACTCGACCCGGACCGGCACCTCTTCGCGCCACTCGGGGTCGCCCTCGCGCACGATCCGGCCCTCGTCGTGGGCGGCGTCCAGCATGGGGCGCCGGCCGCGCGGGACGAGGTGGCCGACCATGTCGTCCTGGTAGGAGGTGGGGCCGGTGTTGGGGCGCATCTGGGCGACGGAGACATAGCGGGTGCCGTCGCGGGTGGGGACCCACAGGACCAGGTCGGCGAAGGAGAGGTCGGAGAGCAGCTGCCACTCCGAGACCAGCAGATGCAGCCACTCGAGATCGGAGTCGTCGAGAGCGGTGTGCTGGCGGACCAGTTCGTTCATGGAGGGCACGTGTGCGAGCGTACCTGGCGGTTTGTACGGCTCTGAAATGTACGGCTCCCATACGGGCCTGCGTACGGCCCCGGAGACACCCGCGGGCCGCGGCGCCTGAGAGGGACCCTCAACCCTCCCGGCACCGCAGCCCGGAGCAGCATCGGCCGTGGGGTGTGCGGTCCCGGTCGGCCGAAGGATGAGGAGCCGGGGCAGTCAGGGCAGAGAGCTCCGGTTCCTCGTCCGCCTTCCTGTGCGGGGAAGACGGAGGCTCTAGTGAAGCGCGCCGTGCTTGATACGCACTTGAGCTTCCCTACGCATTGTGGACTAGACCACTATCCATGTCCATGCATCGGGAGCTGTTTTGTTGTTGGACCCTGTGCGTTGTTGGCGCTTCGCAGCCTAACCCGCTCGGGCTACGCGCGGGGCCAGATGGCCATCGCAATTTCCGCGAGCGCTTCCAGTTCCTCCCGGCGCGCGCCGTCGCGCGCCTGCTGGGACATGCCCTGGATCACCGCGCCCGTGTGCCGGGCGAGCGCGGCGGCATCGGTGTCGGCCGGGAGTTCACCTGCGGCGATGTCCGCTCTGATACGGCCCTCAAAGGCGGCGATGTTGGCGTTGCGCCGGTCGCGCAGGGATGCCTCCACCTCGGGATTGCTGCAGTTGGTCGCCGCGTGGACGACGAGACAGCCGTGCGGGAGGCCGGGTTCGGTGTACTTCGCGGCGGCTTCCCGCAGCATGCGGGCGACGGCGGCCCGGGCGGTGGGTTCCTCGGCGAGGGCTCGGTCGCCGAAGGAGCCGTACCGCGTGCCGTACTCGCTGACGACCTCCGCGAAGAGCGCCTGCTTGTCGCCGAACGCCGCGTACAGGCTCGGGGCGCCGATGCCCATCACGCGGGTGAGGTCGGAGACGGAGGTCGCCTCATAGCCGTGCTCCCAGAAGGCCATGATCGCCTTCTCCAGCGCGGTTTCCCGGTCGAAGGAGCGGGGGCGGCCACGCACCCTGCCCTTCGCCCTCACCTGTTCGCCGGTCTCCTCGATTCCCACCATGGGGTTCATTTTATAGCGGGTGCTAGAGAAATGTCGGTGGGGTGTTGTACGGTCTTTTTGTAGCGATCACTAGACAAAAGTGAGGGGGCGCCGACATGGGCAGGCTTGCCGGCAGGACGGCACTGGTGACGGGTGCGAGCAGGGGCATCGGGCGAGGGATCGCCGAGCGGCTGGGGCGCGACGGGGCACGGGTCGCGGTGCACTACGGCAGGAGCGAGGCGGCCGCGAAGGAGACGGTCGCCGCGATCGAGGCGGCGGGCGGCTCGGCGTTCGCGATCGGCGTCGAGCTGGGGCTGCCGGGGGACGCGGAGGCGCTGTGGGAGGAGTTCGACCGGCACGCGGACGGGCTGGACATCCTGGTGAACAACGCCGGGATCGGTGCGTCCCGGCCGATCGGGGAGATCGACGAGGAGGAGTACGACCGGGTCTTCGCGGTCAATGCGAAGGCACCGTTCTTCATCGCCAAGCACGGCCTGGCGCGGCTGCGCGACGGCGGAAGGGTCATCAACATCTCGTCGGGACTGGCCCGGACCGCGGCGATGCCGAACAACATGGCGTACGCCATGACGAAGGGCGCCCTCGATGTCTTCTCCCGCGACCTGTCCAAGGTGCTGGGCTCGCGGAACATCACGGTGAACTCGGTGGCGCCGGGGATCATCGACACCGACAACACATATGAGCTGCTGCATGCGAGCGAGGAGGCGTGGGGCGAGGCAGCGGCGATATCCGCGCTCGGACGTGTGGGCGAGACGGCCGATGTGGCGGAGGTGGTGGCGTTTCTGGCGTCCGAGGGAGGACGGTGGGTGACCGGGAGCTGGGTGGATGCGACGGGGGGTTCGCTGACCTGAGGGACAGCCGCCGATGCTCCGGATCACCTGGGACACAAGGCCCGTCTCTGTTAGATTGGTCTAAACCACATAGGCCCTACGGGTCCCCCAGAGCCCCTCTTCTCAGATCGGCAGGCCCAGCGTGGAAGTTGTCATCGTTCCGGACGCCAAGGCGGGTGGCGAGCTGATCGCCGAGGCCATGGCGCAACTCCTGCGGCGCAAGCCCGTTGCCCTGCTCGGCGTGGCCACCGGGTCGACGCCGCTGCCCATCTACGAGGCGCTGGCCGCCAAGGTGAAGTCCGGTGCCGTGGATGCCTCTCGGGCGCGGATCGCCCAGCTCGACGAGTATGTAGGGCTGCCGGCCGAGCATCCGGAGTCGTACCGCTCGGTGCTGCGGCGGGAGGTGCTGGAGCCGCTGGGGCTCGGGATGGACGCGTTCATGGGGCCGGACGGTACGGCTGAGGACGTGCAGGGGGCGTGCGAGGCGTATGACGCCGCGTTGGGCGCCGCCGGTGGGGTGGATCTGCAGTTGCTCGGGATCGGGACGGACGGGCACATCGGGTTCAACGAGCCGTGCTCGTCGCTGGCCTCACGGACTCGGATCAAGACGTTGACCGAGCAGACGCGGGTGGACAACGCGCGGTTCTTTGACGGGGACATCGAGCAGGTGCCGCATCACGTCATCACTCAGGGGATCGGGACGATCCTTGAGGCTCGGCATCTGGTGCTGCTCGCCACGGGTGAGGGGAAGGCGGATGCGGTGGCGGCGACGGTGGAAGGGCCGGTTGCCGCGGTGTGTCCGGCGTCGGCGTTGCAGTTGCATCCGCATGCGACGGTTGTTGTGGATGAGGGGGCGGCGTCGAAGTTGAAGTTGGGGGATTACTTTCGGCATACGTTTGCCAACAAGCCGGGGTGGCAGGGGATCTGAGCGTCTGCCGGGTTCGGTTTCTGACCGGCTGCGACGCCGTCGTGGCTGGTCGCGCAGTTCCCCGCGCCCCTATGGGGCGCGGAAAGGCGCCGGTCCCTGTGCAGGAACCGGCGCCTTCGTCCTCGTACTCCTCACACCCCCGCTATGACCTCCGCCGCCGCCCTCCCGCACACCCGTGCCGCCCCGTGTGTCGCGATGTGCAGGGCGCCCCTCGGGGGCGTCTGGGGTACGCCCATTTCGACCACGATGGTGTCGGGGCGTTCGTGGAGCAGCGTGTCGAGGGCTGCTGACATCCAGGGGTGTCGGTGTTCGTCGCGGACGACGGCGATGATGCGGTGGCCGTTCGCGGCGGCGAGGGCCTTGGGGGCTGCCTCGTCGCCTGTGAAGCTGCCCGTCTCCGTGCCGGGGAGCAGGCGGGTCAGTTCCGCGGCGACGCCCCAGGGGGTTTCGTCGCCGACGGCTATGTTCGCGACCGGGGTGAAGGCGGCGACGTAGGGGGCCTTGGTGAGGGGGGCGTAGGGTTCGGCGGCTGTCACTCTCAGGGCGCGGCGGGCCGCGATGAGGCCGATGTCCGTTCGGGGCTCGCCCGTGTTCGCGGGGGCATCGGACGTCCAGTGGGCCAGCGCGCGGACGCGTTGTGCCGCGTCCGCCAGGCGTTCCTCGGGGAGTTGGCCCGAGCGGACGGCTGAGACGAGGGCGTCGCGCAGGCGGCGTACCGTCTCGTCGTCCGCGAGGCCGCCGCCCACGCAGATCGCGTCGGCGCCGGCGGCGATGGCGAGGACGCTGCCGCGTTCGATGCCGTAGGCGGCGGCGATGGCCTGCATCTCCATGCCGTCGGTGACGATCAGGCCGTCGTAGCCGAGCCGGCCGCGCAGCAACTCCGTCAGGACCGGGCGGGAGAGGGTGGCCGGGCGGTCCGGGTCCAGGGCCGGGACCAGGATGTGGGCGCTCATCACCGCGCGGGTACCGGCGGCGATGGCGGCGCGGAACGGGGAGAGTTCGCGGGACGACAGCACCGAGGCGTCGGCGTCGATGCGGGGCATCGCGTGGTGGGAGTCGACCGCGGTGTCGCCGTGGCCCGGGAAGTGCTTGGTGCAGGCGGCCACTCCGGCTGACTGGAGGCCCGTGACGTAGGCGGCGGTGTGGCGGGCGACGAGGTCCGTGTCGCCGCCGAAGGAACGGACGCCGATGACCGGGTTGGCGGGGTTGGAGTTCACGTCGGCGGACGGGGCCCAGTTGAGGTTCACTCCGCACTCGGCGAGACGGCGGCCGACTTCGTACGCCACCGCCTCGGTGAGCGAGACGTCGTCGACCGCGCCCAGCGCATGGTTGCCGGGGAACGAGGAACCGGTCCGCACCTCCAGGCGGGTGACATCGCCGCCCTCCTCGTCGATCGCGACCAGCACGTCGTCGCGTTCGGCGCGCAGCTGGGCGGTGAGTGCGGCCAGTTGGTCGGGAGAGGCGATGTTGCGGCCGAACAGGCCGACGGAGGCCAGGCCTTCGCCGAGGCGGCGCAGCAGCCAGTCGGGGGCGGTCGTGCCCGGGAAGCCGGGCTGGAGGACGGTCAGCGCATCTCGCGTCAGGGTGTCTGTGCCGCTGGCGAATGTCGTCATCGGGTGGCGTTATCCCTTCACGGCGCCGGCCGTCAGACCGCTGACAGCCCTGCGTTGCAGGAAGACGAAGAGGATCAGGATCGGGATGGCGAAGAGGGAGGAGGCCGCCATGGTGGCGCCCCAGTCGTCACCGAAGGCGGTGCGGAAGCTGGACACCCACAGGGGCAGAGTCTGGGCCTCGGCCTCCTTGTTGAGGACCAGGACGAGGGGGAACTCGTTCCAGGCGGTGATGAACCCGAACATGGAGGTCGACATCAGACCGGGGGCGAGCAGCGGCAGGATCACCCTGCGGAACGCGGTGGCGCGGGTGCAGCCGTCGACCATGGCCGCCTCCTCCAGTTCCCTCGGCACGGCGGCGACGAAGCCGCGCAGCGTCAGGATGGTGAACGGCAGGATCATCATCATGTAGAAGACCGTCAGCGGGACCAGGCTGTTCAGCAGGGAGGCGTCCCGCACGATCATGTAGATCGCGATGACCATGACCTCCCAGGGCGCCATCTGGGCCAGCATGAAGCCGACGATGAAGCCGCGCCGTCCCTTGAACCGCATCCGGGCCAGGGCGAAGGACCCGGCGAGCGCGATGATCAGGGAGAAGACGACCGCGAGGCTCGTGACGATCAGCGAGTTGGTCACGTACGTCCAGAAGTGGTCGACGCTGGTCGCCGTCTTGAAGTGCTCGAAGGTGACGTCGGTGGGGAACCAGACGGGGTCGTCGGAAATGATGTCGCCGGTCGGCTTGAAGGCCGTGGAGAACATCCAGTACACGGGGAAGACGCAGCCGATGAGCAGAACGACGGCCGTGACATTGGGCCAGATGCGGCCGAAGAGCGTGCGCTTCACAGCTCCCCCTCTTCGTCTTGCTTGAGCACGATCCGCAGGTAGTAGGCGGTGAGGCCGAGCAGGATCAGGATGGTCAGGACGGCGATGGCGGCGCCCATGCCGTAGTGCTGGTTGCCGACGCCCTCGATGTAGGCGTAGACGGGCAGGATCTCGGTGAGCCGGTCGGGGCCGCCCGCATTGATGACGTAGACCTGCACGAACGCCTTGAAGACCCAGATGACCTCCAGGAACGTCGTGGCGTAGAGGAAGGGCCGCAGGACCGGCAGGGTGACCGTGGTGAAGCTCTTCCACGCGCCCGCGCCGTCGAGGGCCGCGGCCTCGTACAGCTCGGGGGAGATGACGGTGGTGGCCGCGTACAGGTTGATGGCGACGAACGGGATCGACATCCAGACGATCAGCAAAGTGACCACGAAGAACGTCGACATCTGGCTGCTGGTCCAGCTGTAGTCGGCCATGGAGTGCCAGCCGAGCTTGTCCAGCACCCAGTTGACGACGCCGAACCGCTGGGCGAACAGCCATTGGTAGACGGTGGTTGCCGCGACCACCGGCATCGCCCAGGCAAGCACCAGGCCGATCATCAGCAGCAGCCGCATCCGTCTGCCGAGCCGGGCCAGGAGAAGGCCGACAAGCGTGCCGAGCACCATGATCAGAACGACGTTGACCGCCGTGAACAGGATCGAGCGCAGGGTGACGCGCCAGAAGTCCTCCCCGGTGAGGACCTCCTTGTAGTTGTCGATGCCGTTCCACTCGGTGACGTGCTGGATCAGCTGCGCCATGTTGAGGTTCTGGAACGACAGCAGGATGTCCTTCAGCAGCGGCCAGCCGAGCAGGAGCACGGTGGCCGCGCAGGCCGGCAGCAGCAGGAGGTACGGGGTGAACGCGCCCAGACGGGACGCGGCTCGGGGTCCCGGCCCGGCGGGTCCGCTCTCGGCTTTCTCGACTGCGTCCACCGGGCCGACGGGCGGCCCTTCGGTCTGCACGGTCATGCTCGCGATCTCTCTTCTCGACGTACGTGGACCCGCGTACGGTCGCCGGGGCGGGGAGCGGCACGCGCATCCCCCGCCCCGGCGCGAACACCGGCGCCGTTACTGCTGCTGCGACAGACGCTCGTTGAACTCGTCCTCGACCTGCGCCGCGGCCTCGGCCGGGGACTTACCGTTCAGCACGGCGGTCATGTACGTCTTGACCGGGTTGGGCGCGTTCTCCACGGCGGCCCACTCCGGGATCAGCGGCGTGGTGCCACCGCCCGCGGCGGCCGGCGCGGCGGCCTCGGCGACGACGTTGCCCTTGAGGTTGGTCTGCAGCGCCTCCTTGTTCGGGATGACGCCGTTGAGCTTGGCCAGCTGGCCCTCGTACTTGTCGGACAGGGCGATCTTCAGGAACTCCTTGGCGAGTTCCTGCTTCTCGCTGCCCGCGGCGACCGCGAGGTTGGAGCCGCCGAGGAAGACGCCCTCGGGCTTGTCGGCCGTGGCACCCGGGATGGTGAAGTAGCCGATGTCCTTCTCGATCTTCTTGTTGGCCTCGATCGCGATGCCGGCCTCCCAGCCCATCCCGATGAAGGCGCCGACGTTGCCCTTGCCGAAGACCTCGCCCTGCTGCGGGGTGGCCTCGTCCTTGTCCTTGGGCGCCTTGGACAGCGCCTGGAACTTCTTGTACGTCTCCATGGCGGCGGCGACCTTCGGGTCGGCGAGGTTGGAGACGTACTTGTCGCCGTCCTTCTTCACCAGTTCGGCGCCCTCACCGATGGTCAGGCCGACGAAGTGGTACCAGTTCTGGCCCGGCAGATAGATGGGCTCGGCGTCGGTCTTCTCACCGATCGTCTTCAGGTCCGCGTAGAACTCGTCGCGGGTCTTGGGGGTGTCCTTGATGCCCGCCTCGGCCCAGATCTTCTTGTTGTAGAGGACGATGCGGTTGGCGAAGTACCACGGGGCGGCGTACTGCTTGCCGTCATAGATGGACGACTCGTTGAGGGACTCGGCCCAGTCGGCGCCGATCTCGGACTTCAGGTCGGCGAGGTCCGCGAGGCCGCCGGTCTTGGCGTAGGCCGGGGTCTGGGTGTTGCCGATCTCGAAGACGTCCGGCGGGTTCTCCTCCGACAGGGCGGTGGTCAGCTTCTGCTGGATGCCGTTCCACTGCTGGACCTCGAACTTGACCTTGGCCTTGGTCTGCTTCTCGAAGGCCGCGGCGACATCCTTCTGCCACTGATCCGGCGAGGAGCCGTCCATCACCCACACCGTGAGTGTCTGGCCCGCGTAGCCGTCCGCCGCGGTCTTGTCCCCGCCGTCGCCGTTGTCGCCCCCGCACGCCGCGAGGGACACCATCATGCCCGCGATACCGATCGCGACTGTCAGCTTGCGCTTCACGCCACCCTCCTCAGGGATGCCCCCCCGTACCGCCATCGGGGCCGGGACTGGACCAATGGTGTAGACCAGTACCGGGAGCCTGGACCAGACCAGGGCGCCTGTCAAGAGCGTTCGAAACCCCTCCGACCAGCCGTTATGCGACCTACATATGCAGGAACCTTTAAGTAAGAAGACAGCGAAAACAGCGCGCCCGGAGTACTGTCGTCCGCTAGACCACTTACCTCTGTGGACTAGACCAAAAGAGGCGGCGACGGTATACAGAGGGGATCACGATGTGACCCACATCCGGAGCCGGGAAGGCAGAGCATGAGCACCGACGTCAGCAGTGCGGAGAACGAGGGTGGGGCCACCGTCCGTACCGCGCGCGTGCCCAAGTACTACCGCCTGAAGAAGCACCTCCTCGACATGACGGAGACACAGGCGCCCGGCACACCGGTCCCGCCCGAGCGCACGCTCGCCGCGGAGTTCGACACCTCGCGCACGACCGTGCGCCAGGCACTCCAGGAACTGGTCGTCGAGGGACGCCTGGAGCGGATCCAGGGCAAGGGCACGTTCGTGGCCAAGCCCAAGGTCTCGCAGGCGCTCCAACTCACCTCGTACACCGAGGACATGCGCGCCCAGGGCCTCGAACCCACCTCGCAGCTCCTGGACATCGGCTACATCACCGCCGACGACCGCCTCGCCGATCTGCTCGACATCACGGCCGGCGGCCGGGTGCTGCGCATCGAGCGGCTGCGCATGGCCAACGGCGAGCCGATGGCCATCGAGACGACCCACCTCAGCGCCAAGCGCTTCCCGGCACTCAGGCGCAGCCTGGTGAAGTACACCTCCCTCTACACCGCCCTCGCCGAGGTCTACGACGTCCATCTCGCCGAGGCCGAGGAGACCATCGAGACCTCCCTGGCCACCCCCCGCGAGGCCGGCCTGCTCGGCACCGACGTCGGCCTGCCGATGCTGATGCTGTCCCGCCACTCACTGGACCGGGAAGGCCAGCCGGTGGAGTGGGTGCGCTCGGTGTACCGGGGGGACCGCTACAAATTCGTGGCCCGGCTCAAGCGGCCCGCGGAGTAGAACGCCGTGTAGAGCGGGATCGGCTGGGGGTCCGGGGGCCGCGCGGCGGCAGCCGCACATCGATGCAGCCCCCGGGACAATGCAGCGTGGCCCGGCTCAAGCGGCCCCAGGAATAAGGGCCGTTCGTAGAGCGAACACCCGCACGCGGTGTAGCGCAGATCACATTCCTGTTCTACGGTCCTCCCGTCATCGCATGGACGGGAGGGCGAGCCGGTGCGCACCGCGAACGTTCGAACGATCGTCATCTGGAGTCTCGTCGCGCTGGTCGGAGCCGTCGGCTGGGCGGTGCTCGCGCTGGCCAGGGGCGAGGACGTGTCCGCCGCCTGGATGGTCGCGGCGGCCCTCGGCTCGTACGCGATCGGCTACCGCTTCTATGCCAAGTTCATCGCGCACAAGGTCCTGAAGGTCGACAAGACCCGGGCCACTCCGGCGGAACGGCTGAACAACGGCATCGACTTCCACCCCACCGACCGCCGGGTCCTGCTGGGCCACCACTTCGCCGCGATCGCGGGCGCCGGTCCGCTGGTCGGGCCGGTCCTCGCGGCGCAGATGGGCTATCTGCCGGGCACGATCTGGATCATCGTCGGCGTCATCTTCGCGGGCGCGGTCCAGGACATGGTGGTGCTGTTCTTCTCCACGCGGCGGGACGGCAGGTCGCTGGGGCAGATGGCGCGGGAGGAGATCGGCCCGTTCGGCGGCGCGGCGGCGCTGCTGGCCGCCTTCGCCATCATGATCATCCTGCTCGGGGTGCTGGCGCTGGTCATCGTCAACGCCCTCGCGCAGTCCCCGTGGGGCACCTTCTCCATCGCGATGACGGTCCCGATCGCGCTGCTGATGGGCTTCTATCTGCGCGTACTGCGTCCCGGCCGGGTCGCCGAGGTCTCCCTCATCGGCGTCGCGCTGCTGCTCTTCGCACTGGTCGCGGGCCGCTGGGTCGCCGAGTCGTCCTGGGCCGACACCTTCACCCTCGCGCCCTCCACGCTGGTCATCTGGCTGGTGGCGTACGGCTTCATCGCCTCGATCCTGCCGGTGTGGATGCTGCTCGCACCCCGCGACTACCTCTCCACCTTCATGAAGATCGGCACCATCCTGCTCCTCGCGCTCGGCGTCGTGATCGCGCTGCCGACACTGAAGATGCCGGCGGTCACGGACTTCGCCTCGCGCGGTGACGGACCGGTGTTCGCGGGCTCACTCTTCCCGTTCGTCTTCATCACCATCGCCTGCGGTGCCCTGTCCGGCTTCCACTCGCTCATCTCGTCCGGTACGACGCCGAAGATGATCCAGAAGGAGACGCAGGTCCGGATGATCGGCTACGGCTCCATGCTGATGGAGTCGTCGGTCGCGATCATGGCGCTGGTGGCGGCGAGCATCATCGACCCGGGCCTGTACTTCGCGATGAACGCGCCGTCCGGCGTCATCGGCACGACGGTGGAGAACGCC
This sequence comes from Streptomyces sp. GESEQ-4, assembly GCF_017948455.1. GTDB lineage: Bacteria > Actinomycetota > Actinomycetes > Streptomycetales > Streptomycetaceae > Streptomyces. The sequence continues at coordinate 74,034 of NZ_JAFFSU010000004.1, read as the reverse complement.
TCGCAGGTGGTGGGCAGTTGGGGTTACCAGATCACCCCGGCCGAACTCGCCAAGGCGGCCCAGGACGTGGAGGAGTCGACGCTGCTGTCCCGCACCGGCGGCGCTCCCACGCTCGCCGTCGGGGTCTCGCAGATCTTCTCCGAGGTGACCGGCGGAAGCCTCAAGGCCTTCTGGTATCACTTCGCGATCATGTTCGAGGCCCTGTTCATCCTGACCGCGCTGGACGCCGGCACCCGCGTGGGCCGCTTCATGCTCCAGGACACCCTCGGCAACATCTACCGGCCGTTCAAGAACGTCAGCTGGAAGCCCGGCCTGATCATCACCAGCGCCATCGTGTGCGGGCTGTGGGGCTACTTCCTGTGGGTCGGCGTCCATGAACCCCTCGGCGGAATCAACCAGCTCTTCCCGATCTTCGGCATCTCCAACCAGCTGCTGGCCGCCGTCGCCCTGGCCGTCTGCACGACCCTGCTGGTGAAGTCGGGGCGTCTCAAGTGGGCCTGGATCACCGGCGTTCCGCTTGCCTGGGACGCGACGGTCACCCTGACCGCCAGCTGGCAGAAGGTGTTCTCCTCCGATCCGAAGGTCGGCTTCTTCAAGCAGCGCCAGGTGTTCCAGGACGCCATCGACCGGGGCGAGGTACTGGCACCCGCCAAGTCCATGGACGACATGCGCACCGTGGTCACCAACTCCACGGTGGACGGCGTCCTCACCGGGATCCTGGCGCTCCTGATCGTCGTCGTCATCGTCGACGCGACCCGCGTCTGCGTCCGGCACGTCCGCCGCCCGGCCCTGTCCACGCTGAGCGAGGCACCGTACGTCGAGTCCAAGATCGTCGCCCCGGCCGGACTGATCCCGACCCGGGATGAGAAGGAGGAGGAGCGCGATGCGGTCGGCAGTGGCACGGGCTCTTAGGGGTGTGCGCTGGTACGTGCGGGAGCTGACCGACGAGTCGGCGTACGACCGTTATGTCGCGCACGTACGAAAAGACCACCCTCAGGCCGAGGTGCCGTCCCGGCGTGACTTCGAGCGGATGCGCACGGACCGGCAGGAGGAGGACCCGCGGCAGGGGTTCCGCTGCTGCTGAACACGCCTGGTGAGCCCCCGAATGAGGATGCCCGGTGAGGATCGCGCCCGGAATGCGGACGGGGACTTCCGCTTTCGCGACACCGTGACCTAGATTGCCTGCGCGTTACACAGGTGATCAGTGAGGGGACGGAGCCGGCGGATGTCACAAACATCGGAAGTGAACAGAGGGACGGTGACACCCGCCAGGGTCGTCATCGCGCTCTGCCTATTCGCGCCCTTCGTGGCGATGCTGTGGGTGGGTTCGTACGCGAAGGAGGACCCGGCCTTCATCGGCATCCCGTTCTTCTACTGGTACCAGATGGCCTGGGTGGTCCTCTCCACCGTGCTGACGATGGTCGCGTACAAGCTGTGGCAGCGTGACCAGCGGGCACGCAAGGGGGGTGCCGGAAAGTGAAGGACGGCGTGAACGGCGTCGCACTCGCCGTCTTCATCCTCTTCTTCGTGGCCGTCACGGTCATGGGCTTCCTGGCCTCGCGCTGGCGCAGGGCCGCGAACGACCAGACCCTGGACGAATGGGGCCTGGGCGGGCGCTCGTTCGGCACCTGGGTCACCTGGTTCCTGCTCGGCGGCGACCTGTACACGGCGTACACCTTCGTCGCCGTACCGGCGGCGATCTACGCGGCGGGCGCGGCCGGCTTCTTCGCGGTGCCCTACACGATCCTCATCTACCCGATGATGTTCGTCTTCCTGCCGCGGCTGTGGTCGGTCTCGCACAAGCACGGCTACGTCACCACGTCGGACTTCGTCCGGGGCCGCTACGACTCCAAGGGGCTGTCGCTGGCGGTCGCCGTCACCGGCATCCTCGCCACGATGCCGTACATCGCGCTCCAACTGGTCGGCATCCAGGCCGTCCTTGACGTGATGGGCGTCGGCGGCGGCGAGGACACCAACTGGTTCATCAAGGACCTGCCGCTGCTGATCGCCTTCGGCGTGCTGGCCGCGTACACGTACTCCTCGGGTCTGCGGGCGCCGGCGCTGATCGCGTTCGTGAAGGACGCGCTGATCTACATCGTCATCGCGGTCGCGGTCATCTACATCCCGATCAAGCTGGGCGGGTTCGACGACATCTTCGCCAAGGCGAGCGCCGCGTTCAGCCAGACCAACCCGGCGACGGGCGCGCCACGCGGTGCGACGGTGCCGGGCGACGCGACCCAGTGGACGTACGCGACCCTGGCCCTCGGCTCGGCCCTCGCGCTGTTCATGTACCCGCACTCGGTGACGGCCGTGCTCTCCAGCCGCAGCCGTGACGTCATCCGCCGCAACTCCACGATCCTGCCGCTGTACTCGCTGATGCTGGGCCTGCTCGGTCTGCTCGGCTTCATGGCGATCGCGGCCGGAATCAAGGTGGAGAACGGCCAGTTGGCGATCCCGCAGCTGTTCGAGACCATGTTCCCCGACTGGTTCGCGGGCGTGGCCTTCGCGGCGATCGGCATCGGCGCGCTGGTGCCGGCGGCGATCATGTCCATCGCGGCGGCCAACCTCTTCACCCGCAACATCTACAAGGACTTCATCAAGCCGGACGCCACGCCGGCGCAGGAGACCAAGGTCTCCAAGCTGGTGTCCCTGCTGGTGAAGGTGGGCGCACTGGTCTTCGTCCTGACCATGGACAAGACGGTGGCGATCAACTTCCAACTGCTGGGCGGCATCTGGATCCTCCAGACCTTCCCGGCCCTGGTCGGCGGCCTCTTCACCCGCTGGTTCCACCGCTGGGCCCTGCTCGCCGGCTGGGCGGTCGGCATGATCTACGGCACGGTCGCCGCGTACGGCGTCGCCTCCCCGACCCAGGACCACTTCGGCGGCTCCAACAAGGAGATCCCCGGCATCGGCGAGATCGGCTACATCGGCCTCACGGCGTTCATCCTGAACCTGCTGGTGACGGTCGTCCTCACCTTCGCCCTGAAGGCGATGAAGGCCCCCGAGGGCGTGGACCAGACAAGCCCGGAGGACTACACGGGCGAGGCGGGCGACCCGGGAGTCAAGACGGAACTACCGCCGGCTACGGCGGGGGCCGCGCACTGACATCACCGACTGGCCGCCCAAGGGTCGTCGCAGAGCTCCGGAAGCCCTGCGACGACCCTTCGTATGCCGGACAACCGGGCCCTCATCGCCGCCTGCCTCGCAGCAACTGCCAGACGGCACAGACGGCACAGACGGCACAGACGGCACAGACGGCACAGACGATACCGGCCAGCGACTGAACCGTTCCGGCGTCGGACAGCACCGCCACCACCATCGTGGCCATGATGACCAGCAGGAACACCGCGGGCTCCCACAGACGGCCCAGCCGCGTGCGCCTGCCGTCCGGGGTGCGGTCGGTGTCCGGGACGGCGTCGGTGTCGTCATCGGGAGGAGGCGCGTCCTCAGGTTCCGTCGTGGTGTTCCGGTTCTGGGCACGGGACATGGCAGGGCTCGTTTCGGCCGGTCGGTGGCACCCGGCGAGGTTGCCGTGATGCCAGTCCGCAGGCAACGCACAGGCAACCACGTGCCCTGAACCACGCCACGGTTCACCGGCAGGGCCTGGTGTCCTCGTCCGAGCTCGTCAGCGCACTCCACTCGCGCCGCTCCCCCGGACCGACCACGGAACAGATACGGCGAAGCGCGCCCTCCGGGTCGAGATCCCAACGGCGCAGGGTGCCGTCCTCGTTGGCGCTGAGCACGCTGTCGCCGTCCGGGGCGAAGACGGCACCGCGCACCTGACCGGTCGGGCCACGCAGCGCGGCGTACAACTCCCAGCGGCTCCCCTTGCGTTGCCAGACGCGCACCGAGCCGTCTCGCCCCGCGCTGACCAGCCGGTTCCCGTCCTTCGAGAAGGAGACCCGCAGGACGGGGGCCGTGTGACCGTACAGTCGGGCCACGGTACGGCGCTCGCGCACGTCCCAGATCTGCACGACGTGGTCCCGGCCGGCCGAGGCGAGGAAGGTCCCCTCGGGACTGAAGGCCAGGTCGAAGACCGAGTCGGTGCTCGTGCGGGGCGACGGCCTCCGCACGTGCAGGTCCGGCCATGTGCGCAGGGTGACGGCGTTGTCCTGGCCGCTGGAGGCGAGCAGGGGCGTCCCCCTCGTGGTGAGTGCGAGGCCCCAGAGGTCCGTGGCCCAGCGCTGCGCGACTTCGTGCCCGTTGCTGACGTCCCAGACGCGCAGGGTGCTGTCCCAGCCACCGGTCACCAGCCTCTTTCCCGTGCGGTCGAAGGCGACGGCGAGCACTTCACGGGTGTGCCCGTCGAACTCGCGTACGCGCTTGCCGTCCGCGACTCGCCACAGGGTGACGCCGTGGTCCGCGCTCGCAACGGCAAGCAGATCCCCCTTCGGGTCGTAGGCGAGGTCGGTCACCTCCCGCGCGGACGCGGGAAGGCTGCGGCGCGGGCTACGGGCACGGTCGTCCCAGAGGAGGACGTTGCCCTCGGCGTCGCCCGTCGCGTACCCCCCGCCGTCCCGCGGCGAGCGGGCCAGCGCGGTGAGGGGACCGTCTGCTGTGCTCACCGGGCTGTCAGCCAGGGTCCAGACCCGGAGCGTCCTGTCCTCGCCGCCCGTCACGACGGTCCCGCCGTCCGGCGACAGGGCGACCGCGTTGACCGGGCCGGTGTGACCGGTGAGGGTGAGGGGTTCGGCGTCGGGCCGGTGAAGGTCGCGGATCTGCGCGGTGTTGTCCTGCGCGCCGCTGACCAGGGTGCCGTCCTCGCCCACGGCCACCGCCATCACCGAGTCGCCGTGGGTGACGTACGTCTTCCTCACCTGTGCACGCCGTACGTCCCAGACGCGTACGGTGCCGTCGAAGCTGCCGCCGACCAGGTCGCGCCCGTCGGCGGTGAAAGCGAGGGAGCGCACCGACCGTTTCGGGTGGCCGGGGAGCCGGGCGGTCACTTCGCCGCTGTCCACGTCCCACAGCAGGACCCTGCGCGACGACTGGCTCCGGTCGGTCTCGTCGCTGCCGCCGCCGGCCGCCAGGCTGCGGCCGTCGGGACTGAACGCGAGGGCGCGGACCGGCCCGGGTACGTCCTTGCCCGTGGGCGTCTTCTCCCAGAGCAGGTCGGCGCCCGGCATCCGCCACATCCGGACACGTCCGTCGACGCCCGCGGCCGCGAGACGGGTGCCGTCGCTGTTGAAGGTCACGCGCAGGTCGGTGTCGCCGTGGTCGGGGTTCTGGTGCCGCGCCAGCAGCGGCCGGGCCGGTGCGGTTCCGGAGACCAACCAGACGGAGCCGTCGTCGTAGCCGACCGCCAGCTGACGCCCGTCCCGGCTGTAGGAGAGCGAGTCGATCTGGCCGCTGGTCCCGTTGATACGCGGGCGGGAGCGGGCATCGGCGGCATCAGGGTCCCTGGCCGGGTGCCATTGGTAGATCCTTCCGTCGTCCCCGCCCCAGGCGACGGTTCGGCCGTCAGCCGCGTAGGTGAGTGCGGAGACGGGGGTGCCGGCGGGGACAACACGGTCGTTCCAGAGTGGTTGAGCGCTACTGAGGAGGGCGCTGCGGCTCTCGTCGGTGTCGCGCGCGGTGAAAGCGGCTACCGCGAGCCGGGCGGCCTGCGTCGGCTCGCTCTGGTTCAGCGACGAGGACCGCATGGCGTAGGTGGACGAGGTCCGCAGCTGTTCCGCCCTGTTCGCGCTCCCCTTGGACTGCACCCACAGCGCGGCCAGCGCCAGAGCCAGCACGACGAGCAGCGCGAGGATCTGGATCCGCAGCCTCTTCCGCCGCGCTCTGCGCCGCGCCCGCTCCCTGCTGACCCGCAGAAACTCCCGCTGCAGCGGCCCGAGTTCGTCCTCGTTCTCCTCCGCCCAGACGACCGCACGGGCCAACTGCCCGCCGACCAGCAGCAGTTCCTTGTCGCGGCCGTTGTCCTGCCATTGCACGGCCGCCTCCGACAGGCCGTGCCGCACCTCCCCCATCAGCTGGTCGTGGGTGAGCCACTGCCGCAGCCTGGGCCAGGAACCGAGCAGCGCCTCGTGGGCGATCTGGACGGTGACCTCCCCGTCCGGCTCGGCATCGATGGTCAGCAGCCGTTCGCGTACGAACACCTCCAGGACCGCCGCGGCCTCGGTCTCGTCGCCCGGCAGCAGATCGAGCAGCCGGGCACGGCTGATCCGCCGCCGGGTCGTGTCGTGCAGGTCGTCGCGGCGGCCGAGGCGGACGAAGGCGTGCTCGGCGATGCGCCGCCGCTGGGGGGTGAGCGCCTCGTAGGCCTGGTCGGCGGAGAGGGCGAGTGCTTTACGGATGCCGCCGGACTTGCGGTAGGCGGCCGTGGTGAGGTGGTTGCCCTCGCGGTGCATCCAGGTGACACGCAGCGCGTGGGAGAGCAAGGGCAGGGCGCCCGGGGCGTAACCGCCCTCCCTCGCCCAGGGAGTGGAGAAGGCGCCGAGTTCGTGCAGGAGGACCTCGACGAGGGAGTCGTCGACGACCAGCCCGGCTTCCTCGGCGGGTTCGGTGACGGCCTGGCGGAGTTCCGCCTCTGTCATGGGCTCCAGCAGGAACGGCGCGGCGCGCAGGGCCGCGGCGAGTCCGGGGTGCTCCAGGCAGCGGCCGTAGAAGTCGGCGCGCAGTCCGAGGACGACCAGGACGGCGGGGTCGCCGGACGCGTCACGCAGCGCGGACAGCTCGCAGAGGAGTCCGAAGAAGGCCAACCGCTGCTCGGCGTCCTCACACTGGGCGAAGGCCTCTTCGAACTGGTCGATGAGGATGAGCGTGCGGTACGGGCGTTCGGCGGGGCGTTTCCCGGCCTTCGGGTCCGCGCCGGCCAGCAGGTCCGCGCAGGCGCGGGCGGAGGAACGGACCGCCGCGAGTGCCCGCTCCGGGTCGGCGTCGACGGCCTTGGCGAGGGACTGGGCCAGGCGGTCCAAGGGGCGGTCGCCCGGGGTGAGTTCCACCACCGGCCAGTCCGCTGAGCCGGGCAGCCGCCCGGCCGCGAGGGATGCCACCAGGCCCGCCCTGAGCAGCGAGGTCTTACCGGCGCCGGACGGGGCCACGACCATGTACGGCCCGCTGTCTGGTCCGCGCCGGTCGAGGCCCGCGAGGAGGTCGTCGACCGCGGCACTGCGGCCCCGGAAAAGGTGGGCCCAGGACGCGGTGTAGGGGGCGAGGCCGCGGTACGGGCAGTCGCCCTCGGGGTTGCGAGGCGCGGGAGGTTTCCGGCCACTGCGGACGACCTCGCGTTCGTGGAGGGCCACGAGGAGACCGTCGCATTCGAAGTACGTGTCCAGGGCCTGGGCGAGCGTGGAGCTGCCCGCCGCCCGGCCGTTCTCGATCCTGCTGATGTGCGCCTTGTCGTAGCGGACTTCCTTGCTCAGTGCCTCCTGGGTGAGCCGGGCCCTCTCGCGCAGGCGCCGCACCTCGGCCCCGTACCCGCCGGCTCCGCGGCTTCCCCCGGTGCCGTCCCGGCTCCCCTGCCCGCCGCCGTCCCCGTCTGTTGCCTGTTGCCGCTCGTCCTGGCAACCGGCAACCCCCTCTTCAGCCTCGTCCGACCCCTGTCGCACCTGCTACACCTGTCATCAGTCGTCGCTCTCCGGGTTCGCCAACTTACCTGGAGTGACGGCGCGTTCAGCGGGCTCACCGCGTCACACGAAGACGCGGGTTGTGCGCCCTCTCCCATCCGTACGTCCATCCTCACCGGAGGTCTGCCATGAACCGCCTCGCAGCGCGTGTCCTCACCGCGACGGCCCTGCTTCCCGGCCTGCTCGTCGCACCCGCGCTCACCACATCCACCCCGGCCGCCGCGACCGCGCCCACGGTGGCCGCCGCACCCAGCCCGATCCGGCAGGCCATCGTGGACCGCGCCTACCGAGCCCTCACCACCGCACACTGGTACAAGGTGACCAGGAACGGCCCGAAGAAGCTCAGCAAGCCGGGCGACGCACGGCACGACAACTACCTCGGCGGCAAGAACCTCAACGAGTACAACGGCTTCAACGGCGATGCCTGGTGCGGGTACTTCGCCGCCGCGCTGTGGAACAACAAGGCAGCGACGCCGGCCAACTACAAGTCGTCGTGGGCCTGGGAGACCGGCGTCGGCAGCCGGTTCCACGCCTACCGACCCGGGCAGCCTCCGCAGCGCGGTGACGTGATCGTGTGGCACAACCACAACTCCCGCGCCCCCAGGGGCCATGTCGCGGTGGTCGTGGCCGTCGGCGGAAGCGACGGCAGGACGATCACCACGATCGAGGGCAACGCGGGCTACAAGTCCGACAGCATCACCAGGCGCGAGTACCGCTGGGTGGGCGCCGAGGGTCCCAAGATCCCGGGCAACAGCGCACTGAAGGTACGCGGGTTCGCGTCTCGCTCGTAGCGCGCCGACCGGACGGGCCGCCGGAGAAATCCGGCGGCCCGCAGTCGTACCTGTACGGCACACTCACCTGCATGGACATAGTGATCCGGCCCGTAGAACCCACCGAATACGAAGCCCTCGGCAACATCACAGCCCAGGCATACCTCCAGGACGGCCTCCTGACCTTCGGCGACAGCGACTGGTACCTGGGTGAGCTGAAGGACGTGGCCAAGCGAGCGGCGGCGGCCGACGTGCTCGTGGCCGCGCAGGGCGACCAACTCCTCGGCGGAGTCACCTTCGTACCGTCCGGTGGCCCCATGGCCGACCTGGCCCGCCCCGGAGAGGCGGAGATCCGCATGCTGGCCGTGGCCCGGGCGGCCCGCGGAAGGGGCGCCGGAGAGGCCCTCGTCCGCGCGTGCGTCGAGCGGGCGAAGGCAACGGACGGCTGCACCGGCATGGTCCTGTCGACGCAGCCCTCGATGCATGCCGCCCACCGCATCTACGAACGCCTCGGCTTCACCCGAGCCCGGGAACGCGACTGGAACCCGATCGCGGAGCGGCCCGAGTTCACTCTCCTCACTTATCAGTTGACGCTCTGAAGCCGACCTCGACACAACATGTAGGGGTGTCACCGGAGCCCGGCACAAGATGTATGCTCATGCTCGCTGTCGCCGCAGGGGAATCCGGTGCGAATCCGGAACTGTCCCGCAACGGTGTACTCATGCGTGTTCATACACGTATGGGAGTCAGTCCGAGGACCTGCCGACAGCGCGCCCGGCCACCCGGCCGGTGCGCCCGACGTCCGGGCCTCGTGGAATGGGCCGGTGGACGCGACGCCGTGTGCGCTCGTGTGCTGCCCCCTGCCCTCCGCAAGGCCCCGTGCCGAGCGAGGGAGAGCCCCACGTGACCATCGCGCCAGCCGAACCGGCCTCAGCGATCCAGGACACCGACGGTCCGGGAACCGTACTGCTGCGGACCCTGACCGAGCTGACCGCCGACCTCCCCGACGCCGACCCCGGCCGGGTCGCCGCCGCCGCGCTGCGCGGCAAGTCGGCCCGGGCAGACGAGTCGGAGTTGCGCGAGCTGGCCACCGAGGCCGCGGCCGGCCTCATCTCGGAGGACCCCGTGTACTCCCGGCTGGCCGCCCGTCTCCTGACGATCGGCATCGCCGCCGAGGCGGCCTCGCAGGGTGTCACGTCGTTCTCCGAGTCGGTCGCCGTCGGCCACCGCGAGGGCCTCATCGCCGACCGGACCGCCGAGTTCGTACGGCTGCACACGGCCCGCCTCGACCACCTGATCGACCGTGCGGCCGACGACCGCTTCGGCTACTTCGGCCTGCGCACCCTGCACAGCCGCTACCTCCTCCGGCACCCCATCACCCGCAAGGTGATCGAGACGCCCCAGCACTTCATGCTGCGCGTGGCCGCCGGTCTCGCCGAAGACGACACCGCCCGCTCCGTCGACGAAGTCGCCGCGCTCTACAGGCTGATGAGCCGCCTCGACTACCTCCCCTCCTCCCCCACCCTCTTCAACTCCGGCACCCGGCACCCCCAGATGTCGTCCTGCTACCTCCTCGACTCCCCCAAGGACGAGCTGGACTCCATCTACGACCGCTACCACCAGGTGGCCCGCCTCTCGAAGCACGCGGGCGGCATCGGCATCGCCTACTCCCGCATCCGCGCCCGCGGTTCACTGATCCGCGGCACGAACGGGCACTCCAACGGCATCGTCCCGTTCCTGAAGACCCTGGACGCCTCGGTCGCCGCCGTGAACCAGGGCGGCCGGCGCAAGGGCGCGGCGGCGGTGTACCTGGAGACCTGGCACTTGGACATCGAGGAGTTCCTGGAGCTGCGCGACAACACCGGTGAGGACGCCCGCCGTACGCACAATCTGAACCTCGCGCACTGGGTCCCGGACGAGTTCATGCGCCGGGTGAACGCGGACGGCGTGTGGTCCCTCTTCTCCCCCGCCGACGTGCCCGAACTGACCGACCTGTGGGGCGAGGAGTTCGACGCCGCCTATCGGAAGGCGGAGGCCGCGGGGCTCGCGCGCAAGACCATCCCGGCCCGTGACCTGTACGGCCGCATGATGCGCACCCTCGCGCAGACCGGCAACGGCTGGATGACCTTCAAGGACGCCGCCAACCGCACCGCCAACCAGACCGCCGAGCCCGGCCATGTCGTCCACTCCTCCAACCTCTGCACGGAGATCCTGGAGGTCACGGACGACGGCGAGACGGCGGTGTGCAACCTGGGGTCGGTCAACCTCGGCGCGTTCGTGGACAACGGCGACATCGACTGGGAGCGGCTGGACGAGGCCGTCCGCACCGCCGTCACCTTCCTCGACCGCGTCGTCGACATCAACTTCTACCCGACCGAGCAGGCGGGCCGGTCCAACGCCAAGTGGCGCCCCGTGGGCCTCGGCGCGATGGGCCTCCAGGACGTCTTCTTCCAGCTGCGCCTGCCCTTCGACTCACCCGAGGCCAAGGCCCTCTCCACCCGCATCGCCGAGCGCGTCATGCTGGCTTCGTACGAGGCCTCCGCCGACCTCGCCGAGCGCAACGGCCCCCTCCCCGCCTGGCAGAAGACCCGTACCGCCAAGGGTGTCCTGCACCCCGACCACTACGACGTCGAGCTGAACTGGCCCGAGCGCTGGGCAGCCCTGCGCGAACGCATCGCCGAAGTCGGCCTGCGCAATTCGCTGCTCCTGGCCATCGCGCCCACCGCGACCATCGCTTCCATCGCCGGTGTGTACGAGTGCATCGAGCCGCAGGTCTCCAACCTCTTCAAGCGCGAGACCCTGTCCGGCGAGTTCCTCCAGGTCAACTCGTACCTGGTGAACGAACTGAAGGAGCTGGGCGTCTGGGACGCCCGTACCCGCGAGGCGCTGCGCGAGGCGAACGGTTCGGTGCAGGACTTCGCCTGGATCCCCGAGGACGTACGACGGCTCTACCGCACGGCGTGGGAGATCCCGCAGCGTGGACTTATCGACATGGCGGCTGCCAGGACCCCGTTCCTGGACCAGTCCCAGTCCCTGAACCTCTTCCTGGAGACGCCGACCATCGGCAAGCTCTCCTCGATGTACGCGTACGCCTGGAAGTCCGGCCTGAAGACGACGTACTACCTGCGCTCCCGCCCGGCGACCCGCATCGCCCGCGCCGCACAGGCGACGGTCCCCGTCCAGCAGGTGACCTCTGAAGACGCTGTCGCCTGCTCCCTGGAAAACCCCGAGTCCTGCGAGGCATGCCAGTAATGACCACCCGTAACCAGCATCTCCTCGACCCGGGCTTCGAGCTGACCCTGCGCCCCATGCGCTACCCCGACTTCTACGAGCGCTACCGGGACGCCATCAAGAACACCTGGACCGTGGAGGAGGTCGACCTCCACTCGGACGTCACCGACCTCGCCAAGCTCACGCCCGCCGAGCAGCACCTGATCGGCCGACTCGTCGCCTTCTTCGCAACGGGTGACTCGATCGTCGCCAACAACCTGGTGCTGACGCTCTACAAGCACATCAACTCCCCCGAGGCGCGCCTGTATCTCTCAAGGCAGCTCTTCGAGGAGGCCGTGCACGTCCAGTTCTATCTGACGCTGCTGGACACCTACCTCCCCGATCCTCAGGACAGGGCCGCCGCGTTCGACGCCGTGGAGAACATCCCGTCCATCCGCGAGAAGGCCGGGTTCTGCTTCAAGTGGATCAACGAGGTCGAGAAGCTGGAGCGCCTGGAGACACAGGCCGACCGGCGCCGCTTCCTGCTCAACCTCATCTGCTTCGCCGCGTGCATCGAGGGCCTGTTCTTCTACGGGGCCTTCGCGTACGTCTACTGGTTCCGCAGCCGGGGTCTGCTGCACGGCCTCGCGACCGGCACCAACTGGGTGTTCCGCGACGAGACGATGCACATGTCCTTCGCGTTCGACGTGGTCGACACGGTCCGCAAGGAGGAGCCGGAGCTCTTCGACGACCAGCTCGAGCAGCAGGTCACCGACATGCTGAGGGAGGCCGTCGAGGCCGAGCTGCAGTTCGCGCGCGACCTGTGTGGTGACGGCCTCCCGGGGATGAACACGGAATCGATGCGGCAGTACCTGGAGTGCGTCGCCGACCAGCGGCTCAGCCGCCTCGGTTTCGCGCCGGTGTACGGCTCCGAGAACCCCTTCTCCTTCATGGAGTTGCAGGGGGTTCAGGAACTCACCAACTTCTTCGAGCGGCGTCCTTCGGCGTACCAGGTGGCAGTGGAGGGCACCGTCGACCTGGACGAGGACTTCTGAGTCTTCCGTTCCGCCTCCCTCAGTTGTCGGTCGATCCGGCGGTCGTGGATCGCACCCACGAGCGCCGGACCGCCGAGGAGGGAGAAGAGAATCACGAGGGCCATGAGTTCGAGGAAAGTGTTCATGCGGTAAGTCTCGTACTGGCAGGACACTCCTGACAGTGGCAGGACTGTCATACACCCTCGAATTACTGCCAGCGGCGGTGGCACACTGGCAGCATGCTGAAGAACGTCGCCGTCGCCCTGCTCGACGGAGTTCATCCCTTCGAACTCGGTGTGGTCTGCGAGGTCTTCGGCCTCGACCGCAGCGACGAGGGGCTGCCGGTGTACGACTTCGCGGTCGTCTCGGCGGAAGGCCCCGCGCTGCGCACCCATGTCCCCGGGTTCACGGTCTCCACACCGCACGGGCTCGAGCGGCTCGACGAGGCGGATCTGATCGCCGTACCGGCAGGCAGCGACTACATCGGCCGGGACTATCCGGACGAGCTGCTCGACGCCCTGGTCAGGGCCACGGACCGGGGTGCCCGGGTGCTCAGCGTCTGCTCCGGCGTCTTCGTCCTCGGTGCCGCCGGGCTGCTCGACGGGCGACGGTGCACGGTGCACTGGCGGCACGCGGACGAACTGGCCCGGCGCTTTCCGCGCGCGATCATCGAGCCCGATGTGCTGTACGTGGACGAGGACCCGGTGATCACCTCGGCGGGCACGGCCGCCGGCATCGACGCCTGTCTGCACATCGTGCGCAAGGACGAGGGGCCGGAGGTCGCCAACGCCATCGCCCGGCGCATGGTCGTACCGCCGCACCGGGACGGCGGGCAGGCCCAGTTCATCGACCGGCCGCTGCCCCGGTCGCAGTGCGACACGGTCGGTGAGGTGCTGGTCTGGATGGAGGAGCATCTCGACGAGGAGGTCACCGTCGAGCAGCTCGCCGCGCGGGCACACATGTCGCCGCGCACCTTCGCCCGCCGCTTCCAGCAGGAGACCGGCACGACTCCCTACCGCTGGATCCTGCGCCAGCGCGTGCTGCTGGCCCAGCGGTTGCTGGAGGCGACGGACGAGACGGTGGACGCGATCGCGGCCCGCACCGGGTTCGGTACCGCGGCCGCGCTGCGCCATCAGTTCGTACGGTCGATCGGGACCACCCCGCAGGCCTACCGGCGGACGTTCCGGGGCCCCGAAGCGGCCTGACGCATCACCTCGCCACGGGCCTCAGCAGCAGTCGCTGCGGGCGCAGCGTGATGCCCACCCGCGTGCCGTCGTCGGAGCCCCGCACTTGCTCGAAGCGGTACTTGGTGGCCAGTGCCGCCGTGATCAGCGTCAGCTGGGCCATCGAGAAGTGGTCACTGGGGCACTTGCGGTTGCCGACGCTGAAGGGGCTCATGGCGTACTTCGGCACGTCCTTGACCCGCTCGGGCAGCCAGCGGTCCGGGTCGAACTCCAGGTTGTGCCCATACGAGAGCGGATCGCGCTGGATCGCGTACGGGCTGTACACGATGTCGGCCCCGGCCGGAATGCGGTAGCCACCGAGTTCCGTGTCGGTCACCGCCCGGCGCGTCAATATCCATACGGCCGGGCGCAAACGCATGGCTTCGACGACGACATTGTTGGTGTGCCTGAGCTTACGGACGTCGTCGAATGCGACGGGCCGGCCGCCGGTCACGGATTCGACCTCCGCCTTCACCTTGTCCGCGTGTTCGGGTTGTTCCGCGAGCATGTGCAGCAGCCACATGATCGTGGACGCCACTGTTTCGCTGCCGGGGGTGAGTATCGCGACGACCTGGTCGTGGATCTCCTGTTCCCCGATGGGGTCGCCATTGTCGTCCTTCGCCTCCAGCAACGCCGTCAGCAAATCGTCCGGCCTTTGACCAGATGCCCGGCGTTCGGCGACGATCTCGTCGACCAGGAGATGCAAATCGGCCAGCGCCCGGTTGAATTTGCGGTTGGGCGGCAGAGGCAGCCGGTAGAGCGGTCCGAGCGGGACGACCATCCTCCGGTACATACCACGGAACACGGTGGCGAGCGCGACACACAGCCGCTCCGCCCGCTCGTCCATGTAATCGCCGCGCAACAGACAGCGGGCGGCGATCCGCACCGCGATCCGGAAGGACTCGGAGGTGCAGTCGATGGTCTCGCCGGGCTGCCAGCGCTCGGTCAACCCATGCGCCTCCTCCTCCATGATCGGCCCGTACGCCGGGATGGCGTCGAGCCGGAAGGCGGGCTGGATGGTGCGGCGCTGACGCCGGTGCCGGGGGCCGTTCGCGGTGGCCACGCCCTCCTTGCCGAGCAGGCCTTCGAGCGACTCCCACAGCGGGCCGTCGATCTTGAAGTCGGGGCTCAGGGCCAGCGCTCCGGTGAGCGCCGGGGTGGTGACGGCGTACACCGTCTTCGGGCCGAGCTTCAGCCGGACGACGTCGCCGTGCTCGCGCAGCCTGGCCATGAATGCCAGCGGGTCGCGGACCAGTTTGAGGCCATGGCCGAGACCAGGGACCCCACCGCCCGCCAGGGGCGGCTCACGCAGCTCCGATGCCTCATGCTCCGGGGCTTCGGGCTTCACGGACTCGACGGTCATTTCTCACCTGCCGCTTCGTTGTCGACGTACGGGGGCGTGGACCGGTCGTCCCAGGAGTCGACCCGGTAGCGGCCGGACTCGTGGTGGAACCAATAGACCGTGCTGAACCAGTTCCGCATATTGCAGACGCAGGCCCGCACGGCGGCGCTCAATTCCTTTCCCCGCACCGTTCCGTCGTCGAGCCCGTCGGCGAAACGCAGGGCCTTCTTTTCGACGGCCAGGAATTCGGAGACGCAGCCCTCGACGCGTCGCCGCACTTCCCCGATCGCCGCTTCCAGCGTCATCCCCTCATGCTTGATGAGACTGATTCCGAGATTGTGGACCTCATCGCCCGCGATTTCCTTGGGCAACGAACAGAGGTCGTTGTACCAGGCGGCGAATTCCTGGCTCAGCAGGGCCGCCCGACGGTATACCGGGTGCTTCCGCACGGTGTCCGGCAGTTCCTGTCCCGCGCTCGGTTCCAGCAGATCCGTCCAGATCCAGTGCGCGAAAGTGAGGCGGCGCAGTGCGAGATATTCCTCGACCGTCGGGACGACTCCCTCGGTACGGTTGTGGAATTCCCGGTCGTACGCCTCGATCACCGCGTGGAAGTGCCGGGCGAATCGCGCGTTCCAGGTTCCGGGCAGGAACGAGTACAACCGCACCATGCTGTCCGCGAACCCCGCGATCAGGGGATCCTCGTGGTGCAGATGGTCCTCGGGGGAATCGAGGGCCGTATGCAACCGGAACCTCAGCCGCCGCCAGGCGGCGGGCCGGCCGTGCACGATGTCGCGGTCGTGCCGGTCGTCCCAGACGAAGAACCACGCGCTGTAGTCCGCAATCGCCTGGAGGACGTCCTCGGGGGCGCCAATGTAGTAGCCCGCCATGAGGTCCGTGTAGCACAAGCCGTCGGCATATTCCTCCACCTTGTCCGCCGGCATGAGCCTTTTTTCCAGTAGCCAGGTGCGGGTCTTCTCCTGGAGCCTGGGCCAATACGGATGGAGTTGCCTGGGAAACGCTGCCTCGATCACCGGTAGAGAGAGTGATGGTGGGACCGCGACCGCCGTCGGTGTCGATGTGGTGCTGTGCGAGAAAGCATGCACGAACAAACCCCTCTCAGCCGCCAGTTGCACACACCCCTCCCGCCGTGCCGGGCGTGCGCCGTTGCGTATCCCCGCACTTCCATTCAGCACCACAACTGACCGATCTGGGAACGCATTTGCTTCATTCACTACCCCACGACGCCGAGAACGTCCCCTTGTGTGACTGAATATGGGCCACCGGCTGCACGCATACGATCGAATGTGCGACGGACATGCGAACGGCGCCTGGTCAGGAAGGGGATCCTGAACAGGCGCCGTACGCAAGGGAGTTGTGGGGCTCCAGTTGCCCCCGGCCGACTTCAGTCGTTCGCGACCACGGGGTAGCGGGGCTCGTTCTCGGCCATCTGCCGCAGCGCGTCCTTGCGTTCGCGCTTGGAGAGCCGGTCGATGTAGAGGTACCCGTACAGATGGTCCGTCTCGTGCTGCAAACACCGGGCGAAGTAGCCGGTGCCGCGCACCTTGATCGGGTTGCCCTGCTCGTCCTGACCGGTCACCTCGGCGTAGTCGGGCCGGGCGAGCGGTGCGTAGGCCGTCGGCACCGACAGACAGCCCTCGTTGCTGTCGTCCAGCCGGCGCTTCTCGGCGGGCAGGTCGACCAGCTTCGGGTTGCAGACCACGCCCACGTGCCGGACGCCCTGGTCATCCTGGCAGTCGTAGACGAAGACCTTCAGATCGACGCCGATCTGGTTGGCGGCCAGGCCCACGCCCTCGGCGGTGTGCTGCGAGGCGAACATGTCCGCGACCAGCTGCTGGAGCTCCTCGCCGAAGTCGGTGACATCCCTGCACTCCTTGTGCAGCACCGGATTCCCGACGACGGTGATCGGCCGCGAGCTGCCACGCTCACGCCAGGCGCTCTCG
Organism: Streptomyces sp. GESEQ-4; assembly: GCF_017948455.1. Classification (GTDB taxonomy): domain Bacteria; phylum Actinomycetota; class Actinomycetes; order Streptomycetales; family Streptomycetaceae; genus Streptomyces. Next base: position 56,929 of record NZ_JAFFSU010000004.1, on the reverse strand, counting down.
CGCTCCTCCGCGTCCTCGCTGTCGACGACAAACCCCTCGTCATCCACGGGAAGCACGCCCGCGTGCTGCTGCTCGGTGTCCTGCTGGGCCATGACCGACGTATGCCTTCCTGCACAAGAAAAGAGGGTGTGATGCGGATACAGGGTACGGGCAGCGCCCCTTTAGGGGCGCGGGGAACTGCGCGACCAGCCACAACGGACCCGCAGTCGGCCTCGGTCCTCAGCAGACCTCTTCCAAATCCCGCCAGTCCCGAGAATCCGGACTGTCGGCAACCCATCCATCCAACAGCCCCCGAACCAGCGAAGCCGGCGCAGCCACCCCGCACTCCCGCTCCGGCACCCACAACTGCCCATCCGTCCGATGCCCCAGCGGCCCAGGATGCCCCGGCTCACTGTGATCATGCGGATCCAGATGCTCCCCGTCACCTTCATCCGACGGCATCCGCGACTCCGAGCACATCCGGCACAGCAACCGCACCGATGACGACCAGTCCTCCGCAGCGAACCCCGCGTCCGCAGCCAACTGCTCCAACGCGTCCCGGTCGGCCTCGCTGGCCGCCTCCAGCAGAACCACCCAGGTCGGCACGGGCGACGGCGCCCACAGCTCGATCTCGTCGAACACGGGATACGCGTGCCCCGCGGCGATGGTCCGCTCCCCATGCGGAACCCCGTCGTGCAGCACGACCTCACCCCAGCGCCGCCCCGAAGACGGCAGGGGAATGGACAGCACCTCGATCCGCGCGGGATCGAGCCGCCGCCCCCACACGACCTCGGCCTCGCCCTCCGGCGACAGCCGTACGGCCGCACTGCCCAGGTCCATCCCGACGGGCTCCCCGGACACGCTGGGACCGCCCGGCACCCGCAGCCCGTAGGCCTGCCAGGCACGGCGGGCCAGCGGCCAGTCCTGGAGCGCGGTGGCGGCGATGCCGACGTTCCACCAGTCAGGTGCGCCGGTCTCCCGGTCCAGCAGCGCGACGGCCCTGAGACCCGCGGCCCGCGCCTGCTCCCAGTCGTGCCGGAATTTGTGCAGCAGGGCCAGGTTGAACCAGGACTCGGAAAGCCAGGGCTCCAGATCGGCGGCCCGTGTCAGCAGCGCGCCCGCGTCCTCGTACCGACCGTCCCCGATCAGCGTGAACGCACGGTCGGTGGCCTGCCGCCAGGAGGCGGAGGGCCGGTGCCGTCCCTTGCCGAAGATCCTCACGATTCCCGCCTGCCAGTTCCGTGGAGTGGGCTGGCTGTGCCTTTCGCGCCCCCGGACACCCTCTCCTGCGCATCAAACCACGTACGGCTGGAGGGGCGCTCATTACCCATGGGTTACCCAGCCCCGGGCAGGGTCAGACAGTCCTTGGCCAGCACACGGGCCAGCGACTCGACCACCTCGGGCGCGTAGTCCCCGGCGGTCGCGAGCCGCAGCTCCTCCAGGGCCCGCAGCGGCCCGCCGGGACCGGCGTCCCGGGCCTTCTCCTCGTAGGCGTTGACCGCCCGTACGATCCGTGCGGCCACAGGCTGCTCCCGGCAGGGGTCGGCCTGCCGTTCCACGACCGTGGCGACCTGGGGGCTCACCCCGGTCTGCCGTACGACGGCCCCGCCGAGCAGCGCGATCCGCCGCTGCTCGGACGGCGGGAGCGCGGCGGTGGCGCCGGCCGGGACGGGGTCGACGAGGCTGAGCTGACCGATGTCGTGCATGAGTGCCGCGTACTCCAGGACGGTGAGGTCGGGCCCGGACAGCCCCATGTCGCGCCCGACCGCCCGGCTGAGCGCGGCCACCCGCCGGGCATGCCCCGCGGGGGTGTATCCGGCGATCTCGGTGGCGCGGGCGAGGGAGGCGATGGTCTGCCGGTAGGTGGTGCGGACGGCGGCGTAGCGCCGGAAGGAGAGCTGGGTGAGCAGCAGCGGCAGCGAGAAGACGGGCAGCGCCCACAGCCCGACGACGGCCACCGCGAGCGCCATCACCGCCCCGGTCGCGCACACGGCCGACCCGATCCCGAGCAGGCCCCGCAGCTCGTCCCGCAGCAGCGGTCCGAAGGGCCATCCGGTGCGGGAGTGCGCGAGGGCCGCGGCGAGGACGGCGTCGCACAGCGCGGTGAGCGTGAGCAGCGCGACGAGCAGCAGGGCGTACGCGGGTCCCGCGCCCTTGCCGAACGCGCCCTGGTTGTACAGGGGTTGGAAACAGAAGGCGGCGAAGGCGACGGTCAGGACGCGCCGGGCCAGATGATCGGCCGTCGCCCCCTGTCCCCGCGCGATGTGCGGCACGCTCCCGACGAGCGAGGCGGCGAGCACGAGGGTGACGACCTGCGGGACGCCGTGTTCGGTGGCCCGTCCCGCGTCCTCCCCGAGCAGCGCGTACGCGAGCGCCCCCGCAGCCCCGAGCGGCGCGGACTCCCTGGCCTCGGCCCCGCTCCACCGGGCGAGTTCACCGAGGGCGACCAGGACGGCGAAGGCGAGGGCGACGGAGCGGTCGTCGAGGCCGGTCCAGAGGGTGTGGGCGAGACAGGCGGCGGCGAGACAGAGCGCGCAGGCGTGGATGAGGGGCACCAGCGGCCGCCGGCGTGCGACGCTCATCGCCGCGCTCCCAGGCGGCTCTCGGCGGGCGGAGTGACGCGCGGTTCCTCGCCCGCGGTGACCGCCGGGTGCCAGCCGTGTCGGGCGAGTGCCCGGACCAGCGCCTCGACCATCCTGGGGTCGAACTGCGCTCCCGCGCACCGCCGCAGCTCCTCCAGCGCGACCGCGACCGGCCTGGCCCGCCGGTAGGACCGCGTGGACGTCATCGCGTCGAAGGCGTCGGCGACGGCCACCACCCGCGCGCACTCCGGGATCTGGGTGCCCACCAGCCCGTACGGATAGCCGCTCCCGTCCAGCCGCTCGTGATGGTGCAGCACCGCCGCCCGCGCCTCGCCGAGGAAGGCGATCCCGCGCACCATCTCGTGCCCGTACTCCGGATGCAGCTCGATGACCCGCCGCTCCTCGGGAGTCAACGGTCCGTCCTTGCGCAGCAGCCGCGTCGGCACGCCCAACTTCCCGACGTCGTGCAGGATTCCGGCGAACCGCAGGACTTCGACGCGTTCGTCGTCCATGCCCAGCTCGCGCGCGATCATCGTCGACGCGTGCCCGACCCGCTCGCTGTGCCCGCGCGTGTACCCGTCCTTGATGTCGACGGCCTGCACCAGCGCCCGGATGGTCGCCTGATGCGCCGCCCGCTCCCGGTGGTACTGCGCGAACACCCAGGCCGAGACGCACATCGGCAGCAGCACGAGCAGCGCGGCGAACGGCCCGTACGGGCTGCGCCACAGGACGGCCATCATCAGCCCGACGAGGCCGTGGACGCCGATCGGCGCAAGGGAACGTAGGAACAGACCGCGCCAGGCCCGCCGTACCGGCACGCGCTCGGCGAAGGCCAGGATCCCGCCGTCCAGCACGCTGAGCACCAGGCAGAACGCGAGCACCGCGGCCAGGGCGGGCAGCAGCGCGTACGGGAAGTCGGATGCCACGACCGCGTCCCGGCCGCCCAGTGCCCAGTGGACGCGGGCCGCCGCCCAGACGGCGACGACGAGTTCGGCCGCCCGCCAGATCCGCCGCGGCGTCCGGGGCCGGCCCGCTACAGGGGACAGCAGCGCTCCGGGCACCGCGACCAGCGCGGCGGCGGGCGGCGGCAGCAGAAAGGCTCCGGCCAGCAGGACGGGATAGAAGGTGCCGAGGGCCCGCCACCGGGTGATCTGCTCGCATCCGGCGTAGAGCGCGGCGAGCAGCGCGACCGCCCACCAGGGCGTGTGCAGGAACGGCAGCGGGAGGAGGCAGAGCAGCGCACCGAGGGCTACGCAGGCGACATACGCGCGTGCCCGCGCTGGTATCGCCTCCATGACGTCCCTCCCGACCGTGCCCGTACCGGCTCAGGAGCCTAGGGCGGCGGGTGGGACGGCCGCGGGTCGATGACCCGCGGTTAGCACGTTCGAGTGACGACAGGCCGTTCAGGATTCCTGCGGGGTCGCCGTCACGTCATGGTCCGGGACTGCCTGCCCGGAGCGGATCAGGTCGATCCGCCCCAGGACCTTGGAGCGCAGGTCGGTGGGTACGTCGTCGTGACCGCAGCACCGCTTGACGAGCTTCTTCACGGCCTCTTCGAGCCCGTACTTCTCCAGGCACGGCGAGCACTCCTTGAAGTGCTGCTTGAACTTGGCGCGATCGACGTCCGGCATCTCACTGTCGAGGAACTCGTAGAGATGGTCCAGGACTTCACTGCAGTCCGTCTCGTGCGGCTCTCCGCAGCTCATGAGCCCGAGCCTTTCGCTTCGTTCGACTCTCCGGCGCCGGCCGGGACCAGTCCGCGCTCACGGGCGTAGTCCTCGAGCATGCCGCGCAGTTGACGGCGGCCCCGGTGCAGCCGGGACATCACCGTACCGATGGGTGTCCCCATGATGTCCGCGATCTCCTTGTACGCAAAGCCTTCTACGTCCGCGAGATAGACGGCGATGCGGAACTCTTCGGGGATCGCCTGCAACGCTTCCTTCACGTCCGAGTCGGGCAGATGGTCGAGCGCCTGCGACTCCGCGGAGCGCAGACCCGTCGACATGTGCGACTCGGCACGGGCGAGCTGCCAGTCCTCGATCTCCTCGGCCGCGGAGCGCTGGGGTTCACGCTGCTTCTTGCGGTACGAGTTGATGAAGGTGTTGGTGAGGATCCGGTACAGCCACGCCTTGAGGTTGGTGCCCTCGCGGAACTGGTGGAAGGACGCGTACGCCTTCGCGTACGTCTCCTGCACCAGGTCCTCGGCGTCGGCCGGGTTGCGCGTCATGCGCAGCGCGGCCGAATACATCTGGTCGAGGAATTCGAGCGCGTCCCGCTCGAAGCGCACGTTGCGCTCCGTGGTGGACTCCGCGCCCATGCCCTGGCCCTCGGGCCGCTCCGCCTGGCCGTTGTCGGTCCCTGCGTCGATCCCAGTGACCGGACCCACCTCCTCAAGATTCCGGGCAGCACCGATACCGGTGTCACCAGACTCGGAGGATAGACGACGACCCGACCCCGCCGCCCCTCGAATCGGGGTGGTCTTGGCCGCGTGCAGCACCGTCCAGTCCAGGTCAGTGCGGCTGCTGCGGCTCGGGCATGCGGTCGAACCCATGCGGCGGACTTCCTCTCCCACGACGTCGGTGCTGGTCTCTCAGCACTTCTGTCCCGCTCAACAGCGGTCCGCGGCCCAACATTCCCGGGTCTTTACCCCAGTGACCCGGCCCACTTCACCACCGCGTCGGTGATGATCGCCACGACCTCGTCCGGCTCGATCTCCGCCCGCTTGGGCACGGCGAAGCCATGGTCGCCGTACGGCACCTCGACCAGTTCATAAGTGCCCTTCGGGAATTCCTCGGGCCTCCCGAACGGGTCGTTGCCGCCCTGGACGACGAGAGTGGGCACCCCGGCGCCGAGCAGTTCGTCGGCGCGCGACTTCTCTGGCTTGCCCGGCGGGTGGAGCGGGAAGCTGAGGGCGAGGGCGCCGGCGGCTCCCAGCTCCACGGCCGTACGGCAGGCGACGCGGGCCCCGGCGCTGCGTCCGCCCGAGATCACGGGCAGCCCGGACCCGGCGACCGCGGGCCAGATGCCCCGCCACCCCACGTCCAGGGTCTTCGGCGCCGGCGCCAGCTTCTTACCGGCCACCCGCCAGGGCTGCTCCACCAGGGCGACGCTCACGCCGTGCCCCGGCAGCTCGGCGGCGATCGCCCGAAGGTCCCGCGCCTCGATGCCGCCGCCCGCGCCGTGGCTCACCGCCAGCACAAGCCGCGGCTTCCTCGCCCGGTGCCAGGTGATGCGGGCGTCCCCCGCGTCGGTGCTGATGATCTCGGTCGTCACGCTAGAAGAGTGTGCCCTCTTCGGGCCCTTCCAGCTCCTTCAGCAAGTCCGGCCCGTTGTTGCGGACGTTGCTGACCGCGGTGGTGACCGGGTAGGCGCGCATCAGTCCGGGGGGCGGCGGGGCGAGCAGCTCGCGCAGGTCGTCGGGGTCGGTGCGGGACGGGTCGAGCCAGCTGTCCCAGCGGTCGGGTGTCAGCATCAGCGGCATCCGGGGGTGGATGTCGGACAGTGTGTACGGCCCGTCGGCGGGCGCCACCGCCAGCGGGGTCTGCTCCGCCTCCGTCGTGATCACCGAGCAGGTCACCCACCACGCCAGCGGATGCTCGTCGGGCAGCGTCTTGTCCCGCCAGAACTCGTACAGCCCGGCCATGGCGAACACGGACCCGTCGGCGGGGAGCACGAAGTAGGGCTGCTTGCGCGGCCGTTTCTTCTTCCCCTCCTCCTCCAGGTCCCGCTCCTGCTTGCCGGTGACCCACTCGTAGTAGCCGTCGGCGGGCAGGATGCACCGGCGGGCGGCGAAGGCACGGCGGTACGACGGCTTCTCGTGCACCGTCTCCGCCCGCGCGTTGATCATCCGCGCACCGCCCTCGGGGGTCTTCGCCCAGGAGGGAACGAGCCCCCACTTGAGCTTGCGCAGCTGCCGAACCGGTCGCTTCTCGTCGGCGTCCTTCACAGGACGGTCCAGGACCGCGTAGACCTCTTTGGTCGGGGCCACGTTGTAGTCGGGCTCCAGGGTCTCCTCGGGCTCCCACTTCTCGATCTCAAAGATTCCTGCGAGATCCTCGGGCCTACGACTCGATGCATACCGTCCGCACATACGTGCCACACTGCCAGACTCCGTATGAACAGAGGGAGCACCCCGGACACATGGACAGCAGTACAGCGACCTCTCTGTGGGACGAACTGATCGGCACCCAGACCGACCCGGACGTGTGGGTGGTGATCGCGACCCTCGTCGCCGCGGTCGCGGTGGTCGTCCCACACGGCCTGTGGCGCCTCGCCCGCAACGCCATCACCATCGCCCACGAAGGCGGCCACGGCCTGGTCGCGCTGCTCACCGGCCGGCAGCTCACCGGCATACGCCTGCACTCCGACACCAGCGGCCTCACGGTCAGCCGCGGCAAGCCGTACGGCCTCGGCATGATCCTCACCGCCGCCTCCGGCTACACCGCGCCCCCACTCCTCGGCCTCGGCGGCGCCGCCCTGCTCGGCGCCGGCCGCATCACGCTTCTGCTGTGGCTGGCCACGGCCCTCCTCCTGGCCATGCTGGTCATGATCCGCAACGCCTACGGCGCCGTGACGGTCGTCCTCACCGGCGGCACGTTCGTCCTGGTCTCCTGGCTGGCAGGTCCCCAGGTACAGGCGGCGTTCGCGTATGCGGTGGTGTGGTTCCTGCTGCTAGGCGGCGTCCGTCCGGCATTCGAGCTGCAGGCGAAGCGAGCACGGGGAGGGGCGGGGGACTCGGACGCGGATCAACTGTCGAGGTTGACGCATGTGCCGGCGGGGATGTGGCTGTTCCTGTTCCATGCCGTATCGCTGTGCTCACTGATAGGTGGGGGACGTTGGCTGCTGGCGGTGTGAAGACGCCCCTGAAAGGGGCGCGGGGCTGTATCGATTTGCGGCTCCGCCGCGTGGGCGCGACCAGCCCCCACGGCGCCGCACCCGAACGACGACCCACTACTAAAGTGGGCCGCATGACCGCTAACCCCGCAGACACCTCCCTCTGGCCCGCCCCACATGCGACCGGAGCTGTCGACGCGACGGTCCACGTGCCCGGGTCGAAGTCGGTCACCAACCGCGCCCTCGTGCTGTCTGCCCTCGCCTCCGAGCCCGGCTGGCTCCGCCGCCCCCTCCGCTCCCGCGACACCCTGCTGATGGCCGACGCCCTACGCGCGATGGGCGTCGGCATCGAGGAGGGCGTAGGCCCCAACGGAACGGGCGAGACCTGGCGCGTGCTCCCCGCAGGGCTCCGCGGCCCCGCCACCATCGACGTCGGCAACGCCGGCACCGTCATGCGCTTCCTGCCTCCCGTCGCCGCCCTCGCCGACGGCGAGATCCACTTCGACGGCGACCCGAGGTCGTACGAGCGCCCCCTGAGCGGCGTGATCGACGCCCTGCGCGTCCTCGGCGCCCGGATCGACGACGACGGCCGCGGCACGCTGCCGCTGACCGTGCACGGCGGCGGCGCGCTGGACGGCGGCCCGGTGGAGGTCGACGCGTCCACGTCGTCCCAGTTCGTGAGCGCGCTGCTGCTCTCCGGCCCGCGCTTCAACCAGGGTGTGGAGGTCCGCCACATCGGCGCGACGCTGCCCTCGCTGCCCCACATCCGGATGACCGTCGACATGCTGCGCAGCGTCGGCGCCCAGGTGGACACCCCGGAGTCGGGCGGCGAGCCGAACGTCTGGCGGGTCACGCCGGGTGCGCTGCTCGGCCGGGACCTGACGGTGGAGCCGGATCTGTCCAACGCCCAGCCGTTCCTGGCGGCGGCGCTGGTGACCGGCGGCAAGGTGCTCGTCCCGGACTGGCCGACGCGGACCACCCAACCCGGTGACCGGCTGCGGGAGATCTTCACCGAGATGGGCGGTTCCTGCCAACTGACCGAGTACGGCCTGCAGTTCACCGGGTCCGGCGCGATCCACGGCATCGATGTCGACCTGAGCGACGTGGGCGAACTCACCCCCGGCATCGCGGCCGTGGCCGCCCTCGCCGACTCCCCCTCCACGCTGCGCGGCGTGGCGCATCTGCGGCTGCACGAGACGGACCGGCTGGCCGCGCTGACCAAGGAGATCAACGAACTCGGCGGCGATGTGACGGAGACCGCCGACGGGCTGCACATCCGCCCGCGCGCGCTGCACGGCGGCATCTTCCACACGTACGAGGACCACCGCATGGCCACCGCCGGCGCGATCATCGGCCTCGCGGTGGAGGGCGTGCAGATCGAGAACGTGGCGACGACGGCGAAGACGCTGCCGGACTTCCCCGACCTGTGGACCGGGATGCTCGGGAGCGACGGGGCGTAGGGGACACACGCCATGCGTCGCTACGGCAAGCACACCGACGAGGACGACATCCGCAGCCGCCCGAACCGCAAGGGCAACCGGCCGCGTACGAACATCCGCCCCAAGCACGCGGACGCGGCCGAGGGGATGGTCCTCACCGTCGACCGCGGCCGTCTGACGTGCCTCGTCGACGACCGGATCGTCCTGGCGATGAAGGCCCGCGAACTGGGCCGCAAGGCCGCGGTGGTCGGCGACCGGGTGCACCTCGTCGGCGACCTCTCCGGCCAGAAGGACACCCTCGCCCGCATCGTCCGCATCAGCCCGCGCACCTCGGTCCTGCGCCGCACCGCTGATGACGACGACCCGTACGAGCGCGTGGTCGTCGCCAACGCCGATCAACTCGCCATCGTCACCGCGCTCGCCGACCCCGAACCGCGCCCCCGCCTCGTCGACCGCTGCCTGGTGGCGGCGTTCGACGGCGGCCTGGAACCGCTGCTCGTGCTCACGAAGTCGGACCTCGCCCCGCCCGACAAGATCCTTGAGCTGTACGGCGCCCTCGACATCCCGCACGTGGTCACCAGCCGCGGGGAGTTGGAGGACGGCACCGCGGCGGACCGGGTGCTCGAGCAACTCGACGGCAAGATCACGGCGTTCGTGGGCCACTCCGGCGTCGGCAAGACCACGCTGGTCAATGCCCTGGTGCCGAAGGACCGCCGACGCACCACCGGACATGTGAACGCGGTGACCGGCCGCGGCCGGCACACGACGACATCGGCGCTCGCGCTGCCGCTGCTGGCCGGCGGCTGGGTCATCGACACCCCGGGCCTGCGGTCCTTCGGGCTGCACCACGTCGATCCGTCCCGGGTCATCAAGGCCTTCCCCGACCTGGAGCCGGGCACCGAGGGCTGCCCGCGCGCGTGCAGTCACGACGAGCCCGACTGCGCGCTGGACGCGTGGGTGGCCGAGGGACACGCGGACCCGGCACGGCTCTACTCCCTGCGCCGATTGCTGTCCACGAGGGAACGGAAGGAAGGCGACTGACCTTCGCGTTGTTTGTCTGCACGCAAGGTCGGTAAGTGCATAATCGCACCGAGTCCGATCCAAGCCAGACGAAGCAGTCGACGTGTACACACGGGAGGACAAGACATGGCGTGGCTGCTGGTGGTTGTGGCAGGGCTCCTCGAAACCGGTTTCGCCGTCTGCCTGAAGCTGTCGCACGGCTTCACCAGGCTGTGGCCGACCGTCGCGTTCTGCATCTTCGCGCTCGGCAGCTTCGGCCTGCTGACGCTGTCCCTGAAGAAGCTCGACGTGGGCCCCGCCTACGCGGTGTGGACGGGCATCGGCGCGGCGGGCACCGCCATCTACGGCATGGTCTTCCTCGGCGACATCGTGTCGACGCTGAAGCTCGTCTCGATCAGCCTGGTGATCGTGGGCGTCATCGGGCTCCAGCTGTCGGGCTCGGCCCACTGACCCCGGATCACACCAACTGCCGGTGCAGCGCGCCCCGTACGAGATCCGCGACGCCTCCCTCGCCGGGCGGGGCCGCCACGCAGGACAGCGCCAGCCGGACGACCAGTTCGCAGGAGCGGGCCAGTTCGGCGGCTTCCGACTTGTGGGTGCCGGGTCCGGCCAGCACCGCGACGGCGCGGTCACGGACCAGGGCCACGAAGTCACCGGGTGAGGGCAGCGGTCCGTCCGCCCGCCGCTGGGCCGGCACCGCCGAGGTGGACGGCACGGCCGAGAGCGTCGGCGAGGGCAGCCGCTCGCTCCAGCAGCCGGTGAGCATGGCCTGTACGAGCGCGTTCTCCCGGGCCGCCGACGCGGTCCACTCGGCGGTGGCGGTGAGCCGGTCGCGGGCGTCGTGGTTGGTGGCTAGGGCCCGCTCGACGCCGGCGAGATAGGCGTCGGCCTCTCTGCGGACGAGAGCCCTGGCGAGCCCTTCCTTGCTCCCGAACTCGTTGTAGAGCGTCTGCCGGGACACCCCGGCCGCCGCGGCCACATCCACCATCCGCACCGCGGCCCACGGCCGCCGCGCCAGCGCCGTGTATGCGGCGTCCAGTAGGGATTCCCGCGCTGCAGGCATCATCGCCTCCCGAGCCCGACCGACTCTGCGCCCAGATTTGACGCGCACGGGCGCACTGTCAAGGGTTCGCGAGGGGACAAGGGGGCGCGCGACGCCTGTCGTAGGCCATCCGGGCGGTCGGGCACCGTGCACACCGATCCCCCACATCCCGCTGTAGCCCGGCCGTGACCGCGAAAGATACGGTTCAAGCATGGCCGACTACCATGACGATCTCCGCTTCGCCCACGTCCTCGCGGACGCCGCCGACGCGACGACCATGGCCCGCTTCAAGGCCCTCGACCTGAAGGTGGAGACGAAGCCGGACATGACTCCGGTGAGCGAGGCGGACAAGGCCACCGAGGAACTCATCCGCGGCCAGCTGCAGCGCGCCCGCCCCCGGGACGCGATCCTCGGCGAGGAGTACGGCATCGAGGGCACCGGCCCCCGGCGCTGGGTCGTCGACCCGATCGACGGCACCAAGAGCTACGTACGCGGCGTCCCCGTCTGGGCCACGCTCATCTCGCTGACGGAGGCGAGCGAAGGCGGCTACGAGCCTGTCGTCGGCCTTGTCTCCGCCCCCGCGCTGGGCCGCCGCTGGTGGGCCGCGAAGGGGCACGGCGCCTTCACCGGCCGCAGCCTCTCCTCGGCCTCCCGGCTGCGCGTCTCCCGCGTCTCGAAGCTGTCCGACGCCTCCTTCGCGTACTCCTCGCTCACCGGCTGGGAGGACCAGGGCCGCCTGGGCGGCTTCCTGGACCTGACCCGCGAGGTGTGGCGCACGCGCGCGTACGGCGACTTCTGGCCGTACATGCTGGTCGCCGAGGGCGCTGTCGACATCTGCGCCGAGCCCGAGCTGTCCCTGTGGGACATGGCCGCGAACGCGATCATCGTGACGGAGGCGGGCGGCTCCTTCACCGGCCTCGACGGCCGCCCGGGCCCGCACAGCGGAAACGCGGCCGCGTCGAACGGTCTGTTGCACGAGGAGTTCCTGGGGTATCTCAACCAGCGCTACTGAGCTCCACGAGCTCCACGCGCCCCCTTGTTGACCGTCTCTTTGCCTGTCACTCTGAAGGTCCCACCCCTTGTGAATTTGTGAAGCGTTGAACAAGCGGAGACGATGATCAAGGGGCGGAGACCCTCAGGAGGTGGCTGCATCCATGCTCGTCCGCGACGCCATGAGCACCGTGGTCCTCACCATCGGCCCCACCCACACCCTTCGCCAGGCCGCAGCGCTGATGTCCACCCGCCGGGTGGGCGCGGCCGTCGTCCTCGACCCCGACGCCGGCGGTATCGGCATCCTCACCGAACGCGACATCCTGATCTCCGTCGGCCTGGGCGAGGACCCGGACACGGAGTACGCCCACGCGCACACCACCACCGACGTCGTGTTCGCGGCTCCGTCCTGGACCCTGGAGGAGGCCGCTCACGCCATGGCACACGGTGGCTTCCGCCACCTGATCGTCCTCGACCACGACGAGCCCGTCGGCATCGTCTCGGTCCGCGACATCATCCGCTGCTGGGCTCCCCTGCGGCAGCAGGTACCGGCCTGAGCCCACGCGAACGGGCCGGAACCCCTTGTCCGGGGAATCCGGCCCGCTTCGGCAAGCGATCCAGTGCTGGTGGGTGTGTCAGCCGCGCAGGGCCTGGACCGCGGCCTCCAGCCGCTTGCCGAAGTCACCGTCCGCCTGACGGAAGTTGCCGATCGCGCGCTCGGCGATGTCGTGGCGCGAGACCTTGGCGATGAAGCCCGCCAGGTTGCCGATCAGACGCTCCTTCTCGTCCTCGGACATCAGCCGGTAGAGGTTGCCGGCCTGCACGAAGTCGTCGTCCTCGGCGTGCACCGGGGCCGGGTGGTTGCCCGTGCCGCCGTTCACGGCGGCGGCGGACCACAGCGGGCGGTCCGTCTGGAACGGGCCACCGAAGCTGTTCGGCTCATAGTTCTTCGCGCCCTTGTGGCGGCCGTCGTACAGGAAACCGTCACGGGAGTTGGTGCGCGCCTCGGTGGCGTGCGGGCGGTTCACCGGCAGGTGGTCGGCGTTGATGCCGACGCGGTAGCGGTGGGCGTCGCCGTACGCGAACAGCCGCCCCTGGAGCATCTTGTCGGGCGACGGACCGATGCCCGGCACGAAGTGCGCGGGGCTGAAGATGGACTGCTCGACCTCGGCGAAGACGTTCTCCGGGTTGCGGTTGAGCTCCAGCTTGCCGATCTCGATCGGCGGGTAGTCCTCGTGCGGCCACACCTTGGTGAGGTCGAACGGGTTGAAGCGGTACGTCGCCGCGTCCGCCTCCGGCATGATCTGCACCTGCACGGTCCAGGTCGGGAACTCGCCCCGCTCGATGGCCTCGCGCAGGTCGCGCTGATGGCTGTCGGGGTCCTCACCGGCGAGCCTGTTCGCCTCGGTCTGCGTGAGGTTCTTGATCCCCTGGTCGGTCTTGAAGTGGTACTTGACCCAGAAGACCTCGCCCGCCTCGTTGTTCCACTGGAACGTGTGCGAGCCGTAGCCGTTCATGTGGCGGTACGACGCCGGGATGCCGCGGTCGCCGAAGAGCCAGGTCACCTGGTGGGTCGACTCGGGGCTGAGACCCCAGAAGTCCCAGACGTTGTCCGCCTCCTGGGAGCCCGTGTACGGGTCGCGCTTCTGGGTGTGGATGAAGTCCGGGAACTTGATGGCGTCCTTGATGAAGAACACCGGGGTGTTGTTGCCGACGAGGTCGTAATTGCCCTCCTCGGTGTAGAACTTCAGCGCCCAGCCGCGCGGGTCGCGCACCGCGTCGGCCGCACCGAGGTTGCCCGCGACCGTGGAGAAGCGCAGGAAGGTCTCGGTCTGCTTGCCGACCTTGGAGAGGAACTTGGCGCGCGTGTACCGCGTCACGTCGGCGGTCACCGTGAAGGTGCCGTAGGCACCGGCGCCGCGGGCGTGCACCACGCGCTCCGGGATGCGCTCCCGGTTGAAGTGGGCCAGCTTCTCCAGCAGCAGCTGGTCCTGGACGAGCACGGGGCCGCCGACGCCCGCGGTCTCGCTGTTCTGGTTGTCGGCGACCGGTGCCCCGGCCTCCGTGGTGAGCGGTCCCTGCGTCACGTGCGCCTCCTGCGTCAGTTCTGCCCCCGTACTGCTTCCGAACCAATCCTACATTAGACATAATCCAAAACAAGCAAGGCTCCAAACTCACACCCATTCGGATTCTGGTCCTTAGCTGTTAAGCTGTGCGCATGAGCGACCTTCTGGAACGGCTGCGCGGACGCGGATGGCGGATGACCGCGCAGCGGCGCGTCGTGGCCGAGGTCCTCGACGGCGAACACGTCCACCTGACGGCCGACGAGGTCCACTCGCGGGCTGTGGCCAAGCTGCCCGAGATCTCCCGGGCGACCGTCTACAACACGCTGGGCGAGCTGGTGACCCTCGGCGAGGTGCTCGAGGTCGCAACGGACAAGCGCGCCAAGCGGTACGACCCGAACGCCCACCAGCCGCACCACCACCTGGTCTGCGCCCAGTGCGGCGCCATCCGGGACGTCCACCCCACCGGCAACCCGCTGGCCGACCTCCCCGACACGGAGCGCTTCGGCTTCACCGTCTCGGACGTCGAGGTGACCTACCGCGGGGTGTGCCCGAACTGCGCCACGGCGTAAGGACATACGCGTAGGCACATTCGCGTAAGCACATACGACTTCAAGCCCCGGCGCCGACAAGGCGCCGGGGCTTTCCGCTGCACCCGCACTCTTCCCGTATCTGACGGGTCGTCATATCGTCGGCGGCACCCACCAGTCCGTTCCGCACTCCGCGAGGAGACACCGTGGGAGAGCCGTATCCGAAACTCAGCGCCAGTGATCTGACCCGAACCTTCGGCCGGGGCCCCGGGGCCGTGCACGCCCTCGGCCCCCTCGATCTGGCCGTCGCCCCCGGCGAGTTCGTCTGCCTCGTCGGCCCCTCGGGCTGCGGCAAGTCCACGCTGCTGCGTATCGCAGCGGGCCTGCTCCGCCCGAGCACCGGCCGCCTGGAGATCCGTACCGCCAGCCCCCGCCCGGCCGCCATGATCTTCCAGGACTACGGCATCTACGACTGGAAGACCGTCCGCGCCAACGTCCGCTTCGGCCTGGACATCCAGCGCGTCCCACGCCGGGAGGCGAACGCGCGCGCCGACGCCTGGCTGACCCGCATGGGCCTGGCCGACTTCGCCGACGCCTACCCGGCCACGCTCTCGGGAGGCATGCGCCAGCGCGTGGCGATCGCCCGGGCGCTCGCGGTGGAACCCGAACTCCTGCTCATGGACGAGCCGTTCGCCGCCCTCGACGCCCAGCTCCGCATGATCCTCCAGGACGAACTCCTGGGCATCACCCAGTCGCTGCGGACGACGACCCTCTTCATCACCCACAGCCTGGAGGAGGCGATCGTCCTCGGCGACCGCGTCCTGGTGATGTCGGCCCGCCCGGGCCGGCTCATCGCCGAACGCCATCCCCCGTTCCCGCGCCCGCGCACCGGCGACATCCGCTCCACCCCCGAATTCACGACCCTCAAGACCGAGTTGTGGGACCTGTTGCGCAAGGAGGCGGTGCCGGCATGACGACGATCGCTCCCGACCGCGCATCGGTCCTGGTCCGCGCTCCGGGCCCGCACGAACTCCATCCCGTACGCACCCACCGCCGCCGACGCGCCCTGGAACTGTCCCTGGCGGTCGCCGTCCCCCTCCTGCTGATCCTGCTCTGGCAACTGGCCGCCACCCAGGCCTGGATCGACGACCGCGTCTACCCGGCCCCGTCCACGATCCTCGCCGACGGCTGGGACCGGGCCGCGGCCGGCGACCTCTGGCCGGACGTGTGGGCGACCCTGAAACGCGTCCTGGCGGGCTACGCGGTCGGCACGGCGGCCGGCTACGCCCTGGGCCTGCTGATGGGCTCCCTGTCGCTCGTACGGGCGGCGCTGGAGCCGCTTCTGGACGCCCTGTACGTCGTACCGAAACTGGCCCTGCTGCCGATCTTCCTGAACATGTTCGGCCTGGGCGAGGGCCCGCAGGTGGCCCTGGTGGCGGCGACGGTCTTCTTCTTCGTCTGGATCTCGACGATGTCCGCGGTCATGTCGGTCCCCTCCGGCCACCGCGACGCGGGCCAGGTCTTCGGCGCCTCGCCCTGGCAGATGTTCCGGCACGTCCTGCTGCCCGCCTCCCTCCCCGCGGTCCTGGTCGGCGCCCGGATCGCGGCGGGCGTGGCGGTCCTCGTCATCGTCGCCTCGGAACAGATCGCCGCGACGAACGGCCTCGGCCACCTCATCTTCGACTCCCGCGCGCTCTTCCAGAACGACGTCATGTTCGTCGGCATCGTCTGCGTGGCCGTCCTGGGCGTGCTCTTCTCCGAACTGGTGCGTGTCGTCGGCCGATTGCTCACACCGTGGGCACCACGGGACAGGGGACGGGGCCAGTCATGAGGATTCGTCTGTTTCGTTCGCTTCGTTCGTACGGTGTCGCAGTCGTCGTCGTCGGGCTGCTGGCGTCGGCGGGCTGCTCGGCGTCGCCGTCGTCCCGCTCGGAACCTCAGGCGGACGAGGCCTCACGCACGATCCGCCCGGTGCAGGGCTGCGGGGAGACGTCGTGGACCGATCCCGCCGACATGTCCCCGAAGCGACAACCGGCGCGCTGTGAGCCGGGAGCGCCTGCCCCGCGGCGGCTGTCCGAGACACGGAAGCTGACGATCGCGACGGGGACGCTGAGCGCGGAGTATGTGGCGCCGCTGCAAGTCGCCCTCGACAAGGGCGAGTTCAAGCGGGAGGGCCTGGACGTCACCCTGAAGGTGCTGCCCACGCCCGACGCGCTGCCGTTGCTGGCCAAGGGCGAGATCGACGCGCTCTGGGCGGCACCGGAAGCGGCGGTGATGAACGGGCTGCGGGGCGGCTTCGACATCAAGTGGGTCGCCGGGAACTTCTCACCCGACCCCACGTCGAAGAGCGGCCTGTGGGTCCGCCTGAAGGAGGGCGAGAGCGCGGACCGGGTGGCCATGGCCGGCCGCAAGCTGGGCACGATGATCGGCAAGGGCTCCGTGATCGCGTACCCGATGGAACAGGCCCTGGAGCAGCACGGCGGCGGCCTCGACAAGATCCAGTACCAGCAGCTCGGCTCCGCCGACGTCCTCACCGCCCTCCAGAACGGCGGCGTCGACTCCGCCTGGCTCCTCGACCCGGTCTGGCGCAAGGTCGACGGCAAACCGGGATACGCCTTCCTGGGCGGCCAGCCCCCCGGCGAGCCCCTCGGTGGCCTGCTGTACGGCCCGAGCCTCCTGAACGACGACGTGGACGCGGGCGTGGCCCTCATCCGGGCGTACGTCCGCACGGTGAACTCGTACTTCGCGTCCGACTACAAGAAGAATGCGAGCTTCGTCACATACCTGGCGAATCTCCTGAAGACCGACAAGGAGATCCTCCAGGCGACCCCGTCCCTCCGCATGGACTGGGAGATCCGCGCCGGCACGACGGACCGCCTCCAGTCCGCGTACGCCGCCCAGGGCGTGGCGGAGGGCGACCCCCTACCGGAATCCCAGACGGTCAACCGAACCCTCTACGAGGAGGCAGTGGGCCACCGCCACCCCTGACACACACCTGGGGCCCGGATCCTCTTCAGGATCCGGGCCCCAGGCCTTCAGTAGCGGGGACAGGATTTGAACCTGCGACCTCTGGGTTATGAGCCCAGCGAGCTACCGAGCTGCTCCACCCCGCGTCGATGAATGGAACATTACGTCAAGGACGCGGACAGAGGCAAATCGCTTTACGGTCAGCTCAGCTGCGGGCAGTCGTGCCCCGGGGCGGCGCCCACCCAGCAGGCTACGGGCCGTCCCGCCAAGCTGCGGGCATGCGTGCCGCGGGGGCGGCGCCCACCCTGCAGGCGGCAGACCGCCGCCCCGCCAAGCTGCGGGCAGTCGTGCCGCCTGGGGCGGCACGGGTGGGCGCAGGCGGCACCCCGTCAGCGCCGGGCTGCGCGACCCACCCCGCCTCAGCCACCGCGCCGGGCTGCGCGACCCACCCCACCCCAGCCCCCGACCCGGTCAACCGGCAAACCGGCTCCAGCACAGGCGCAGCGTCACGCTGACAGTTCCTCCCGCAGAGCGTCCCGCAACCGCCCCGCCCGCTCCGAAACCTCCGCCGGCCCCAGCGTCACCGCACGATCAGCCCACCGCTGCCCCTCAGCCAGCTCCCCACGACGCGCGTAGACCAGGGCAAGCCGCAACGCCGCCCGCCCATGCCCCGCGTCAGCGGCCCGAGTCCACCACACGGCAGCTTCAGGCTCACTCCCCTCCCGAGCCAACAGCAGCCCAAGATTGAACGCCCCGTTCCGGGACCCGGCCTCCGCAGCCTCCCGATACCACCGAGCCGCCTCCACGACATCACCCCGCGCGGCGGCGAGCATCCCGACCCGCACCTGCGCCCGCCGATGCCCTTGCGACGCCGCCCGCTCGTACCACTCCTCGCACTCGCTCCGCTCCCGCACCGGCTCCCCGAGCTCATGCGCGGGCTCAGGCGGCCGCCGCGCGTCCAGCACGGTCGCCAGCCGATACGCGGCCTCGGCACTCCCGCCCCCCGCCGCACACCGCAGATGCCGTTCGGCCGCCCGCTCATCGCCCTCACGCAAGCGCGCGATCCCGACCTGAAGCGCCGCCTCCGTATGCCCGGCGGCGGCGGCACGCTCGTAGCACCGCAGCGCGACCTCGTCCTCACCCCGCCCGGCGTACAGGATCCCGAGGTTGAACGCGGCATCCACGCTCCCGGCCTCCGCGGCCTTGGAGAACCACGGCTCGGCACCGCCCGTGTCGCCGCCCTGGAGCAGCAGGATCGCCAGCGCGTTCGCCGCCTCCCGGTGCCCGGCGTACGCCGCACGCCGGTACCACTGCTCGGCCTGTGCGGTCCGCCCCTGCTCGGCGCAGAGCAGCCCGAGGTTGTACGCGCCATTCACGTCACCGGCGTCCATCGCGGCCCGGTACCACCGCTCGGCGGTCTGGGTCTCCCCGCGCTCGGCATGCAGCGCGCCCAGCGCGTTCGCCGCGTTGCCGTCGCCATCCTGGGCGGCCCGCAGCCACCACACGGCGGCGCTCTCGGAGTCGCCCGCGTCGCGCAGCAGGAACCCGAGCGCGCAGGCGGCCCGCGCCTCGCCGTCCTTGGCGGACGTCAGGTACCAGCGCCCGGCCTCCTTCAACTGCCCGCGCTTCTCCAGGATCGCCCCGAGGTGCAGCGCGGCCCGCCGGTGCCCGCGCGCGGCGGCCTGCCGGTACCACTGCTCGGCCTCGCCCACGAGCGAAGCGCCGGCACCGTCGTCGGTCCCGGTCTCGCCCTCCTGCGCGGCCTTGCGGTCGATCGCCCGCGCCAGCCGGTACGCCGCCTCCCGGTGCCCCCGCTCGGCAGCGGCCCGCATCCACGCGCCGGCCGCGTCGTCGCCCCGGTGCTCCAGCAGATCGGCGAGCGCGTACGCGCCGAGGGCGTGCCCCTGCTCGGCGGACTGACGCAGCCAGTACTCGGCGGCGGGCTCGTCGCCGCGCTCCCGGTGGTGACGGCCCAGCGCATGCGCGGCGGCGGCGGAACCGGCGACGGCGGCGATGCGCCACCAGCCGGCGGCCTCGTCGGCGTACCCGCGCTGGTGCAGCAGGACACCCAGGTTGTTGGCGGCGGCCCGGTCACCGGCCGCGGTGGCGGCGCGCAGATGGGATTCGGCTCCGTCGAGATCACCGCGGCGCAGCAGCAGGGCCCCGAGGACACTCATCGCCTCGACGTCACCGGCTTCGGCGGCGAGCCGCTGCCGGGCCTCCTCGGCGGCGTCACCGGTTTCGTCCCGGTCCGCGGACTGGACGAATTCGTTCACTCGACGCTCAAGATCGGTCGCAGATGAGGCCATGGGTGACGGGAATTCGGGCACGGACATATCGCCCGTCGACTGCGAAACGCCGGCAGGCTCCCCAAACCGCCCTGTCTCCAACAGAGTCGCCTTGTCCCCCATAACGTCCATCGTCGCACCACCTGCAACCTGGGTACACCTGGTATACCGCAGCCATTGAGGTCACTTCAGCGTTTTGTCGACATGCCCACAGAACGACAAGTCAAACACACACCGCTCAACTCCCCACGGCGGCACGGCCGTCCCGCAGGTCGGCACATGCGTTCGCAGATACACCGAAGGCCCGGATCCTTTTCAGGATCCGGGCCTTCGATATCAGTAGCGGGGACAGGATTTGAACCTGCGACCTCTGGGTTATGAGCCCAGCGAGCTACCGAGCTGCTCCACCCCGCGCCGTTGTTCGGCAACCGTATCACGGCGCGGGACGGTCTCGATCAACTGCTGTCCGGGCTCCTGCTGGGACTGGGACTGCCGCTCGGAGTGGCGCTGGGACTGGGGCTGGCGCCGCCGTTCCCGCCACCGGTGTCACCGGCCTTCGCCTGCGCGTCCTCGGCCCGCTGGAGCGCCTCTTGGAGGTCGTCCTGCGCCCGGCCGTACGCCTCCCAGTCGCCCTTCTTCAGGGCTTCCTGGCCGGCGTCGAAGGCCTTCTGGGCGTCGTTCAGCGCCTCTTGGACCGTCGGGTTGGTGGACGTCGGCGGTGGCGTATCGCCGTCCTCCGGTGGCGGTGGCGGCGGCTCCGTCGTCTCGCCGTCCGCTCCGAAGACCTTGTTGAGGGCCTCGTCGAGGGTGTCCTCGAAGGCGGTGTTGCCGCCGTAGGTCACCAACACCTTGCGCAGGAGCGGGTACTTCAGTCCACCACCACGGACGTAGACGGGTTCGACGTACAGCAGTCCCCCGTCCAGTGGCACCGTCAGCAGGTTGCCGTACTCCACTTCGGAGTCGCCGCCCTGCAGCAGCCTGATCTGCTCAGCGATGTCCTGTTCGGAGTTGAACTGGCTCTGGACCTGTTTGGGTCCGTTGACGGTCGTACTCGTCGGCAGTTTCAGGAGTCTGATCTTGCCGTAGTCACTGGTGCCCGCCTCGGCGTCGACCGACATGAACGCGCTGAGGTTGTCCCGCCCGTTGGGCGTGAACGTCGTCGTCAGCGAGAACGCCTGCGCCTGCTGATCGGGCATCTTCAGGCTCTGGTAGTACGGCGGCACCGCGTTGCCCGACTTGTTGGTCGGGTCGTCCGGCACCTGCCACACCTCGCTGCCGCTGAGGAACGTGTCCGCGTCCTCCACGTGGTAGCGGGTCAGCAGCTCACGCTGGACCTTGAACAGGTCCTGCGGGTACCGGAGATGGGCCATCAGGTCCTTGGAGATGTCGCTCTTGGACTCCACCGTGCCCGGGAACGCCTTCATCCAGGTCTTCAGGACCGGGTCCTCGGTGTCCCACTGATAGAGCTTGACCTCGCCGGTGTACGCGTCGACGGTCGCCTTCACCGAGTTGCGGATGTAGTTGACCTGGTTCTGCTGGGCCACCACCGCGCGCGAGTTGTTGGTCGCGGTCAGCGAGTCGGCCGTCGAGGAACCGAGGGTCGTACGGGACGCGTACGGATAGCCGTTCGTCGTCGTGTACGCGTCGACGATCCACTGGATCTTGCCGTTCACCACCGCCGGATAAGCGTCGCCGTCGATGGTCAGCCAGGGGGCCACCGCCTCGACGCGCTCCTTGGGCGTGCGGTTGTACAGGATCCGCGAACCCTCGCCGATCGCACCGGAGTAGAGGATCTGCGGCTCGCTGAACGCGACCGCGTACGCCGCCCGGTTGACCGGGTTGGCGAGATTGACGCCGCTCTTGGCCTTGTAGCTGTACGTCTTCTCGCCGCTGTCGTCGGAGTAGTCGATCTCCTTCTGGGGACCGCCGACGATCGAGTACTCGCTGGTCTTCTCGCCGTAGTAGACGCGCTGCTGATACGTCCCCAGCTCTCCCTTGGAGGGCAGGTCTGACTCCGTGAACACCGGGCGGCCCTCGGCGTCGACCTGGGTGCCCTTGGCCGCGACCACGCCGTATCCGTGGGTGTAGCGGAAGTGGTCGTTGATCCAGTTGTTCTTCGGAATGCCGTTGAGGTTCAGCTCACGCAGACCGATGACCGTGTCCTGGTCCTTGCCCTTCTCGCTGTAGCGGTCGACGTCCAGGTTGGTCGGGAACGAGTAGTAGTTCCTGATCTGTTGGAGCTGCTGGAACGTGGGCGAGACGACGTTCGGGTCCATGATGCGGATGCTCGCCGTGGCGTCGACGTCGTCCCGCAGCGTGGCCTTGTCCTCGGTCTTGCTCACACCGCTGTAGTCGGTGACCTTGGCGTCGTCGATGCCGTACGCCTGGCGCGTCGCCTCGAGGTTCTTGTTGACGTACGGCGCTTCCTTGGCCTGCTCGTTGGGCTGGACCTGGAACTTCTGGACGATCGCCGGGTACAGACCGCCGATGAGGATCGCCGACAGCACCATCAGGCCGAAGCCGATCAGCGGCAGCTGCCACGTGCGCCGCCACAGGGTGGCGAAGAACAGCAGTGCGCAGATGACGGCGATGCAGAACAGGATCGTCTTGGCGGGCAGATAGGCGTTCGCGTCGACGTACCTGAGGCCGGTCCAGTTGTCGGTCGCCTTGAAGTCGCTGGACTTGACCGCGAGTCCGTACCGGTCGAGCCAGTACGCGACCGCCTTCAGGGCGACGAACGTGCCGATGAGCACCGACAGATGGCTGGTGGCCGCGGCGGTGGCGCGCGCACCCGGGCTGGTGATGCGCAGCCCGCCGTAGAGGTAGTGCGTGAGCGCGGCGGCGATCAGGGAGAGGATCGCGGTGGCGAAGCCGAAGCCGAGCAGGAAGCGGTACCACGGCAGGTCGAAGGCGTAGAAGGCGACGTCGAGGTGGAACTGCGGGTCCTTCTGGTTGAAGGGCACGCCGTTGACCCACATCAGCCAGGTCCGCCACTGCCCCGACGCCGAAGCGCCCGCGATCAGGCCGATCAGAGAAGTGATGCCGAGCAGCAGCCACTTCTTGTACGGCGCGATGCCCATGCGGTAGCGGTCGAGGTTCTGCTGCTCCATCGACATGGCGCTCAGCGGCGGGCGCAGCCGGTGGGCCAGCCAGATGTTGAAGCCGACCGCGAGGGCCATCAGCAGACCGAAGACGAAGAACAGCCCGATCTTGGTCCACAGCGTGGTCGTGAACACGGACGAGTAGTTCACCGACCGATACCAGAGCCAGTCGGTCCAGAATCCCGCGAACATGGTGAACGCCATGCCGAGTACGGCTAGGACGCCCAGTGTCATGAGCAGGGTCCGGACCCGCCGGGACGGGCGGCCCACTCTGATCCGTGGCCCCGTCGGGCCTCCGCCGCGGTCCGGCATCTGGAAAGCCAAGGTGTGCACCTCGAAGGTCGCTGTTGGTCTGTCGGGCCCCCGTGTTCGCGGGCCGTCCGAAGGGCCCCGTGATCGTAGGCCCTCACCTATGCAACTTACTCACGCTTTACTCGGTTCCCGATTCGGGTGGTGAACGAGGCAGGATTGTGACCATGTCCAACACTCCCATGGCAGCGAGCCCTCTGACCCGGGCCGTACTCGAGATCGACGAGTACGTCTCCGGCCTCGGCTGGGACCAGCCCGCGCGCCTCTTCGCCCTCGTAGACACCGCCCGATTGCGGACCGAACAGCCCTCGCTCGCGGACCGGCTCGGCCTGGGGGACGAGCAGGAGACCACCAGCGGTCTCACCCCGATCGAGCAAGACGAAATTCCAACGGGCAAGCCGCTCGACGAGTTCCTCGCCACCATCGCCTGGCCCGACGCGGTGGTCGGCTGCGCGCTCAGCGTGGAACGCCTGATGCTGCCGCCGTCCGCCGAGGCGTCCGTTCCGGAGGGCATGAGCGAGCAGAAGCTCGCCCAGTGGGTCGCCGACCACCCGAAGCGCCAGGAGGTCCGGATGACGGTCGCGGTCCTGCGCGGCGGCGACCGTGAATCGGCCCTGAGGCTGCGTGAGAAGGACACGCCGACAGAGGTCCTCACCGGTTCCGAGCTGGTGCCGGGGCTGGCTCAGGCGCTGGAGGCGACGTTCGAGGAGTAGCGGGGTCGGCTTCCTCGGTCGGCTACTTCGTCGTGCACTTCGGCAGATCGGCGGTGTCGCCGCTGCGGATGTCCTTGAGGGCGCCGAGGGCATCGTCGATGGTCTTCACCTTGACCAGGGTGAGGCCGTCGGGGGTGTCGGCGGCGGCGGCCGCGCAGTTGTCGGCGGGCGTCAGGAAGTACTGGGCGCCCTTCTCGCGCGCCCCGACCGTCTTCATCTCGATGCCGCCGATCGGGCCGACCTTGCCGGCGTCGTCGATGGTGCCCGTCCCGGCGACGAACGACCCGCCGGTGAGGCTGCCCGGCGTGAGCTTGTCGTAGATGCCGAGCGCGAACATCAGACCGGCGCTCGGCCCGCCGACGTCGGCGAGCTTGATGTCGATGGTGAACGGGAAGGTGTGGTCGGTCCCGGCGGAGATGCCGACGATGGCGCGCTCCTCGCCGGTGTCGTCGGACTTCGCGGTCCGTATGGTGACCTTCTCCGTCTTGGTCGCCGCCCGCTGTTCCTTCTCCGCGGCGGTCTGTTCCTCGGCGGGCACGATGGTGAAGGCGACATCCTCACCGGGCTTGTGCTTGGTCACCAGTTCGGCGACGTCCTCGGGCTTCTTCACGGTCGTCCCGTCGACGGCCTTGATCACATCGCCGGCGTGCAGCCTGCCCTCCGCCGGGGAGTCCTTGAGGACGGTCGAGACGATCACCCAGGACTTCACCGGGACGTCCAGCGCCTTCAGGGCGGCGACCTTGGCGCTCTCCTGGGACTGGCTGAACTCCTCGGCGTTCTCCTGGGTGGACTCCTCCTCGGTCTTGCCGTCCGGGTAGATCGTGTCGTGCGGCACGATCTTGTTGTCGTGCGCGAGCCAGCCGTAGACCGCCTCGACGAGGTTCATCCGGTAGTCGGCGCTGGTGACCCGCACCGTGGTCATGTTGAGATGCCCGCTCGTCTCGTACGTCTTCCGCCCGGAGATCTGCAGCACCGGCTCGCCGTCGTGGTCCCCGAGCGTGTTCACCGTCGGCCCCGGCGACATCTCCGAATACGGCACGGTGATGAAGACTCCGGCGCACAGGAGCGCTATCAGCAGCAGGGTGGAGGCGAGCATCGTCGCAGTGCGGCGTGGCATGGAACGACAGTACGGGACGCCGCTGTCAGCGGACCGTCAGGGCCGTCCGTCCGGGCGGCCGGCCCTTGTCACGTACGGGTGCGGGGCTTCTCCATGGCCTCGCGGAAGCGCGCGTACCCGTCGAGCTCGGGACCGTCACCCCGCGCCTTCCGGGTCCGGTTGGCCCAACTGCCCCACAGACCGGCACCGATCGCAGCCACAAGCGGAATCAGCAACCAGGCGAGTGCCGCCATGCCGTCCTCCCATCCCCATGAGCGACCGCAACTGACTGATCAGCAGATTAACCAGCTGCACGGACAACGCTCACGCCGGGGGTCGGGTTACGCAACCGGAAGGGTGGCCCGGTGTTCGGTCAGCAGGCGCCGACCCACTCTTCCGTCCCATCGGAGAACTTCTGGTGCTTCCAGATCGGCACTTCGTGCTTGAGGTCGTCGATGAGCTTCCGGCACGCCTCGAAGGCCTCACCCCGATGCGGGCACGACACGGCGACGACGACGGCGAGGTCCCCCACCGTGAGGTCCCCGACCCGGTGCACCGCCGCGAGCGCGCGCACCGGGAACTCGGCGACGACCTTCTCGGCGATCCGCCGCATCTCGGCCTCGGCACTGGGATGGCACGAGTACCCGAGCTCATCGACGTCGGCGCCCCCGTCGTGATTCCGCACGGTCCCGACGAACAGAGCGGTCCCGCCGGCGGCGTCGTCCCCGACGGCCTTGAAGACCTCGTCGAGGGAGAGGGCCGTCTCCCGGATGGCGATCAGCTTGATGGGATCGTGCGCGGCCTGCTCACCGGGGTGATCGTTCGTGGGTGCCATGTCTCCATCGTGCCCCACGCCACTGACAACCCGGAAGGGAACTTTCACCCGGCACGCGCGCGTGGAGCTTCGGAGCCTCCTACAGGAACCCGGGTCCGGCACTCATACCCGTCAGACCCGACGCCGGGCCTTCCGGGCCCGCCGCACCACGGCCGCCGCACCCAGCAGCGCCACCGTCGCACCCGCGGCGCCCGCCGCCGTCGCGTCCTTCCGGCCCAGCCGCCGCCCGACGACCGTGCGCCGACCGGAGACCTCCTCCAGCAGCTCCGCGAGGACCTCCTCGTTGGTCCACTGCGGCCGCCACCCGGCGTCATGCAGCCGGCTCCCGCTCACCACCCACGGATACATCGTGTAGGCCAGATCCCCCGCCGGGGACGGCGTGAGCCCGATCCGGTGCAGCCGGGCCGCCGCGCCCAGCGCGACCGCGGACGGCAGCTCCATCCGCCGGATCCCGCTCAGCTCCTCGACCTCCTCCTGCTCCAGCCATCCGTCACACCCGACGGCCAGCTCACCGTCGACCTTCTCCAGGACGGCGTACTCCAGAGCGCTGCACAGATCCTCGACATGACAGAACTGCCAGGCGGGCCGGGAGCCGGCGACGACAAGCAGCCGAGGCGACTCGAAGTACCTGGTCAGCGCGGTGTCGGTGCCTCCGACCAGCACCGAGGGCCGGACGACGGTGACATTGAGCCCCGGATGCGCACGCGGGGCCCGTCGCGCGAGCCGCTCGATCTCCAGCAGATCCCCGACCCCGGTGGCCTCGGCCGTGGCCCGCAGCTCCGCGTCCTCGGACAGCGGCAGCTCGTTGTCCGGCAGCGCTCCGTAGACCATCGCCGACGTACACACGACCACCCGGTGCACGCCGGCCGCCGCCGCGGCGGTCAGCACGGTCTGTGTCCCCCGGACGTTGTAGGCCGTTCGGGCCGCGGCGTCGGTCTCCAGATCCAGGTCGAGCGCCAGATGCACCACCACGTCCGCGCCCCGCAGCTTGTCCGCGATCGCCGGATCCCGCACGTCGAGGATGTGCCACTGGGCACCGGCGCACTCGCCGCGCCGCTCGTCGATCGCGATGACCTGTTTGATCTCTTCGGAAGCGGCGAGCCGCTCGGTGAGCAGCGCACCGATGCCGGACGCGGCACCGGTGACCGCGACGACGGGCCCGCGCAGAGCGGACGCGGGCGTGGTTGAGTGGTTTCGCGCTGCGCGAACCTGTGGATCTGGGGAACTCACCGGGCGTCTCCAGCGGTTGTCTTCAGTACGAACGCGAGCGACGCGTGCGTACCAGGTGCATCCATCCTGCCGCAGGCAACGAGTCGGCGGAGCACCGAGGCCCGAACGGCCCCGGGTGTCTACGCTGGGTGGTGTTATCGGGCAGTCGTGCCGCCGGAGCCAACCGGTGGCCTTAACAGCCGAGGAATCCCGTGAGTGACACCCCATTCGGATTCGGCCTTCCGCCGGAGGAGCCGGAAGACGGCGACGAGGGCAAGAAGAAGGACCAGGAGAGCGGTGGTGGTCAGGGCCCGGCCAACCCGTTCGGTTTCGGCGGGCTGCCCGGAGCTTCAGGCCCGGGTGCGGACAATCCGTTCGCGGCCATGTTCGGCTCGCTGAACCCCACCGACCTGGGCGCCGCGTTCCAGCAGCTCGGCCAGATGCTCTCGTACGAGGGCGGGCCGGTGAACTGGGACATGGCCAAGCAGATCGCCCGCCAGACGGTCTCCCAGGGCACGGCGGACGGCGTCAAGGACGCGAGCGTCGGCCCCGCCGACCGCACCGCGGTCCAGGAGGCCGTCCGCCTGGCCGACCTGTGGCTCGACGACGCGACCTCGCTGCCGTCCGGCGCGGGCACCGCCGTGGCCTGGAGCCGCGCGGAGTGGGTCGAGGCGACCCTGCCCGCGTGGAAGGAGCTGGTCGACCCGGTCGCCGAGCGCGTCGGCGCGGCCATGGGCGACGTCCTGCCGGAGGAGATGCAGGCCATGGCGGGCCCGCTGATCGGCATGATGCGCTCCATGGGCGGCGCCATGTTCGGCACGCAGATCGGGCAGGCCGTGGGTGTGCTCGCGGGCGAGGTCGTCGGCTCGACCGACATCGGCCTGCCGCTCGGCCCGGCCGGCAAGGCCGCGCTGCTGCCCGTGAACATCGAAGGGCTGGGCAAGGACCTCGGTGTGCCGAAGGAGGAGGTGCGGCTGTATCTCGCCCTGCGCGAGGCCGCCCACCAGCGCCTCTTCGCACATGTGCCGTGGCTGCGCTCGCACCTGTTCGGGGCGGTCGACGGGTACGCGCGCGGGATCAAGGTCGACACCGCCAAGCTGGAGGACGTGGTCGGCCAGTTCGACCCGCAGAACCCGGAGCAGCTGCAGGACGCCCTCCAACAGGGCATGTTCCAGCCGGAGGACACGCCCGAGCAGAAGGCGGCCCTGGCTCGTCTCGAGACGGCTCTGGCGCTCGTCGAGGGCTGGGTCGACGCGGTGGTGCACGCCGCCGCGAAGCCCCGCCTGTCGTCCGCCGACGCACTGCGGGAGACCCTGCGCCGCCGCCGTGCCACCGGCGGCCCCGCCGAGCAGACCTTCGCCACCCTGATCGGCCTCGAGCTGCGCCCCCGGCGCCTGCGCGACGCCTCCCGCCTGTGGGCCTCGCTCACGGACGCACGCGGTGTCGACGGCCGGGACGCCCTGTGGGCCCACCCGGACATGCTGCCGACGGCCACCGACCTGGACGACCCCGACGGCTTCGTGCACCGCGAGCAGCTCGACTTCTCCGAGCTGGACAAGATGCTCGGCGAGGCCGCGGACAAGCCCGACCTCAAGAAGCGGGACAAGAGCGAGGACGACGACACCGAGTGAGCCTGTACGACGACGCGGTCCTCGTGCTGAAGGGGTACGAGGGCCAGGAAGAGCTGCGCCAGGCGTACCTCGACCATCTCGCGGCACACCCGGACGGCATGTGGAAGGCCTGCGAGGACGGGCACATCACGGCGAGCGCGCTGGTGATCGACCCCTCGCGCGGGCGGGTCCTGCTGACCCTGCACAAGAAGATGCGCATGTGGCTGCAGATGGGCGGCCACTGCGAGCCGCAGGACACTTCTCTGCGGGCCGCCGCGCTACGCGAGGCGACCGAGGAGTCCGGTGTCGCGGGGCTGACGCTGCTGCCGGGCGGCCCGGTGCGCCTGGACCGGCATCCGATCCCGCCGCCGTGCCACTGCCACTTCGACGTCCAGTACGCGGCCCTGGCACCGCCGGACGCGGTGCACACGATCAGCGACGAGTCGCTCGACCTGCGCTGGTTCGCCTACGACGAGGTGGCGACCGTAGCGGACGAGTCGGTCGTACGACTGCTGGAAGCGACGCGCGCCAGGCTGTGAACGGGTAAGGGGTGACCGCCATGGTGGTCACCCCTTACCCGTCTCGTGCGGTCCCGTGCGGTCAGCTCCAGGCGTTGCCCTGGTTCTGGCCCCGTGCCCCCTGCTGCCCCATGCCGAACTGCGCGGCGGCGCCCGAGCCGATCTGGGCGTTCTGCGGCGGCAGCAGCTCGCTGGGCTGGACGAGGGCGTAGCCGCTGCCCATGAAGCTGAGCTCCCAGCCCTCACCGGTGTTGCCGCGGCGCCGCCAGATCCCGGAGGAGTGCGTCTGGGCCTGCATCTGCACGCGCAGGGAGGTCGACCAGGCGACGATGGCGTCGGCGTCGCAGTTGACGTACTTGTCGGGTGTCACCTGCATCATCAGCGGGGCGCCCGAGGTCATCAGCGCGACCTTGCCGCGGCCGGTGATGTTGAGCTGGTACTTCCCGGAGCCGGAGATGCCGTAGAGGCTGTCGACGGCGATGACCTCGTGGTGCAGCGAGGAGTCCATGGCGAGGACGTAGCTGCTGTCGACGGTCAGCCCGTCGTGGTCCACCTCCATCACATGGACGTGCTGCGCGAGGTTGGCGAGGTAGACCGTGCCCTGCCCGTGACAGCGCATCAGGTCCAGGCCCTCACCGGTGCGGGCACGCGCGCGTCCCCGATTGCGGCTCTGGTACTCGGCGTCGAACTCGATGAGGCCCTGGTAGGCGACCATCGTGCCCTTGCGGGCGAGAAGGTCCTCCTGACCGTCCACGGCGACGCGGAGCATCTGCTTGTTCTGCAGGCTCCAACGCTCCTGGGTCTGCTGGTCGTTGTAGGCGAAAAGCGGACTCTGCATGGTGGTGCTCCCCCTCAGCCCCGGACCCGGAGACGGTCGGTGCTGTCCTCGCTGGGCTGGACGACGACGATGCCCTGGCCGGAGAAGGCCATCTGGAAGGCCTCACCGCTGCCCCGGCCGATGAGCGACTGCGCCTTGAAGCTGCGCTTGCCCTTCACCTTGAGGTTCGGGGACCAGGCGACGAGCGCGTCCGGGTCGACGTACGTCTCGTCCTCGCCACCGCCGCAGTCGACGACGATCGGCTTGCCCCGGGAGGTCAGCGCGACCCAGCCCTGCCCGGAGATCTTGGTGTTCCACAGGCCCTGCCCGGCGAACTTCGCCAGCCCCTTGACCCGCTCGACGCCCCAGGTGAGGTGGGCGTCGAAGGCGAGCAGATTGGTGGCGTTGACGGAGATCCCGTCGCCGTTGAGGTTGATCACGACGACGTTGGCGCCGTAGTCGGCGAGGTAGAGCAGGCCGTCGCCGGAGCACTTCATCAGGGGCGCGCCCTCGCCGGTGGCCCAGTCGCGGGCGATCTGGCGGACGGCGGGCGGGTTGGGCTCGTACTGGACGAACCCCTCGTAGGCGACCATCGACCCCACGCGCGCGAGGAGGTCGTTTCCGGTCTGCATGGCGACCTTCAGCATGTGGTTGCCGTGGTTCTCCATGCGGGCGGTGACGGGTGCGGGAGCGTAGCCCGCGAGCGGCTGGTTCATGACGGGCTCTCCCTCAGATCTCGTACGGCTGGACGACGATGAAGTTGCCGGGAGCGCCGCGGAACTGGAGGTTGACGCTCTCCCCGGTGTCGCCGGGGTAGGCGTTGCGGCGCATGCGGACCTGGCTGGAGACGACCACCTGAGCGGCGGACGACCAGGCGACCACGGCGTTGCAGTCCGCGAACGTCGTGGGCGTGACCGGCAACACCACGGGCGTGCCGTGCGTCTTCACGACGATCGTGCCGGTCCCGGTGAACTGCATCGTGAACAGCGCGCCTCCGGGGATGCCGTGTCCCTCGATACGGCGGACCTCGTGCTGGAGGCCCTCGTCGAAGGCGAGGACGTTCTCGGCGGAGACACAGATGCCGTCGCCCTGGAGCTCGATGGGGTGCAGCATCGCGGAGCTCTCGGCGAGGAACACCTGGCCCTGGCCGGTACAGCGCATCAGCTGCATCTCCTGGCCGGTCGCGTTGCCCGCGATCCGGCCGGCGAAGCCCGCACTCTTGTAGCTGAAGTCGACCTTGCCCTGGTAGAGCACCATGCTGCCCTGCCGGGCCAGCACCGGCTGCCCGCCGACGCCGAGGTCGACGCGGATCATCTTCTTGTTCTGCGGCGTCCAGCGCTGCCCAGTCGGCGTCTCCTTGAACTTCTGGAGCGCGGCGGTGACACCGGGAGCCTGCGGAGTTCCCTGAGGAGCGCCGTACGGGGCTGCCTGCTGGCCCGGAGCCTGCCCGAACTGCGGCTGCTGTCCATAGCCGGGAGGCGGGGTCGGCTGACCGTAGCCGGGCGGCGGCGTGGGGGCTTGCGGTGCCTGGGGGGCCTGCGGTGCCTGGGGCTGGGCGTAGCCGGGCGGCAGCGGGGCGGTCTGGCCCGGGGCCTGGCCGTACGGCGGTTGCTGCTGGCCGGGGGGCTGTCCGTGGGGCGCCGGGGCGGGGGCCGGGGGCGGCACCTGGGCGCCGCCCGGCGGTGTCATCGGGGCGACGATGGTGGGTGCGGCGTGCACGGAGGGTGCGGGCGCCGGGGGCTGGGGTGCTGCCGGCGGCGCGGCCGCGGGCGGGGGCGCGAAGCCCTGCGCGGCGGGCTGCGGGGCCGGAGGCGCCGGGGCGGGTGCCGGGGTGGACGGGGCGCCGAAGGCGGGCGGCGCGCCGGCCTGCGCGGGCGGCGCGAAACCGGGAGCCGCACCGGCCTGGGCCTGTGGCTGCGGTTCGGGCGTCTCCTCTTCGAGGACCTCGCCGCCGAAGTTCTTCAGCAGCGCGTCGAGGCCGCCGTCGAAGCCCTGACCGACCGCGGCGAACCGCCAGACGTCCTTCAGGTAGAAGTCGCCCAGCATCACCGCCCGTTCGGTGGTGAACTCCGAGCCGCTGAAGGGATAGCGGGCCACTTCCTCGCCACCGGCGACGATGCGGATGTATCCGGGAGCGATCTGCGACAGCTGACCGGCGCCGTCCAGCGTCGCCGTGAAGGACAGCTTCTGGATCTGCGGCGGGATTCTGTCGAGCGTGACCCGGAAGGACTCCGTGTCGCCGGCCTGCGCCCCCAGCAGTTGGATGGACTCCTCGGGGGACTTCGGCTGGTTGAAGAAGATGAAGTACCGGTCGTCCGAGAGCCGTTCGTCGGCGTCGAGGCCGAAGCAGCTGATGTCGAAGCTCAGCCCGGGGCCCGAGATCTGCACACCTACGTACAGATCCGTGCCCGCGGTGAGGTCACTGATCTTGGCCTTGTGGCCGCGTTGGAATTCCCTGGCCATGCGTAACGACCGTCCCCCATCCCGAATACGAGTGCGTCGCGTCAGGCTAACTGCAAACTCGGACACCGGACGAAGTCGGTACAGACCCGGTACACAATCACCCTTCGGCGGCGCCTCGGGCGCCGTCGGCGGGAGTGGTCACTCGGTGCGCGCGCCGGGCAGATGCGGCAGCCGGTCGGCGGCGACCACCCCTTCGAGATAGCCGCGGGCCCGCTCGGTCCGCGGGTACGCCTCCAGCAGGCGCCAGAACCGGGGCCCGTGTCCGGGGACCAGCAGATGCGCGAGCTCATGGAGCAGGACGTAGTCGACGACGTACTCGGGCATGCCCTGCAGCCGGTGCGAGAGCCGGATACTGCCCTCGGCCGGGGTGCACGAGCCCCAGCGTGTGTTCTGGTTGGTGACCCAGCGCACGGACGTGGGCCGGGCCCGACCGCCGAAGTACTGGTCCGAGAGCCGTTCCGCCCGCTCGGCGAGCTCGGCGTCGCCCAGCTGCCGCTTGCTCTCCTGGGCGGCGAGCTTGTCGAGCATGACGTTGACCCAGCGCTGCTCCTCCGCCTCGGACATCCGGGCGGGAATGAGCACGACGGTGCGATCGCCCTCGCGGTACGCGGAGACCGTCCTGCGTCTGCGGGCGCTCCGGCGCACCTCGATCGCGCTCGCCACCGGACCGCTCGGCGGCGGGCTCGTCGTACTGCGCTGTGGAGTTCCGGCGCGGTGCAGTGGGTCGGCGGACACGCCCCGACGTTACCCGCTGCACACGGGGGAAGTCCCGACTCCGGGACGGTTCGATTCCGATCCCTCACCAGGCGTCTGATTTGTACGAAGAATATCCACCGCCTGTGGACAACTTTCGGTGTCCCGCCGCGAGGGCGGGCATGCTGGCACTCGTCGGCGGAGCACTGACCACGCCTCTCCGACGAACGGGGACGTACGGGGATCTTTCACGGGGCTACGGGGGCCTGACATGCATCCGATGGTGAAGCCCGCGCTCAGGCGCGGCTGGCGCGACCTCAACACCGTGCAGTTCGGGATGACACCGGCGCACGCGATGACGCTGGGTCCGATGGACACGGCGACGGGAAGCTTTCTCGATCTGCTCAACGGCACGCGCGGACTCCCACTGCTGCGCGAGGAGGGCCGGCGAATGGATCTGCCGGACGGACATGTCGACGAGCTGGTGGAGCGGCTGGCGCGGTCCGGCCTCGTCGACGACGCGACAGGCGGCGGCCCGGCTGCCGAGGCGCTGCGGGGGAAGAAGGAGGTCCTGGACCGGCTGCGCCCCGATCTGGCCTCCCTGACCCTGACCACCTCCGCACCGGGCGACGCGATGCGGCAGTTGGCGGCCCGCCGCTCCCTGCGGGTCCAGGTGCGGGGCGCGGGCCGGGTGGGAGCGGTGCTCGCCTCCCTGCTGTCGGGCGCCGGCGTCGGCGAGGTGGACGTACTCGACGGCGGCACCGTCGAGCCCTGGGACATCGCACCGGGTGGACTGCCCGCCGAGTCGATCGGCGACCGCAGAGCCGAAGCGGCCCGCCGGGCCGTACGCCGGGCGGCACCGGACAGCCCGCCGCGCCGCGGCCCGCAGTCCCCGCTCGATGACCGCGAACCGGGATTCTCCCTGGTCGTCCTCGCGCCACGGGACGACGTCGGTGTGCACGCGCCCGTCCCCGCCACCGCCGAGCCGCTGATCACCTCCGGCACGCCTCATCTGTATGCCGGTGTCGTGGAGGGAACCGGCATGGTCGGCCCTCTCGTCCTGCCCGGGGAGACCAGCTGTGCGGGCTGTCTGCACGAGGGGCGCACGGACCGGGATCCGGCCTGGCCACGCCTGGTGGCCCAGTGGCGCTCGGGGAAACAGCGGCAGGTGGGACCCTGTGATCTGGCGCTGGCAACCACGGTCGCCGGGCTCGCGGCCACGCATGCGCTCGCCTTCCTGGACGGCCATCTGCCGTCGACCGCCGGCGCCCGCTGGGAGGTGTCCCTGCCCGGCCTCCACTGGCATGCGCGGCCGATCTGGGCCCATCCTGCATGCCCCTGCGGCGCCGCGGAGAAAGCTGAGGGGGCACACTCCTCGGAGGACGAGAACTCACACGAGACAATGGCAGAGCAACAACCGTCGAAGGAGTTTCGCCGTACGACACACGCGGCGCGGCTGGCTGGGACCTGGAGGGCGCATGTCTGATCTTCCCCGGAAGGCGGTCACCCGGACCGCCAAGCTCGCCGCGCTCCCGCTCGGCTTCGCCGGGCGGGCCACCTGGGGACTGGGCAAGCGGATCGTCGGCGAGTCCGCGGAGATCGTCGGCCGCGAACTGCAGCAGCGCACCGCGGAGCAGTTGTTCAAGGTCCTCGGCGAGCTGAAAGGCGGGGCGATGAAGTTCGGGCAGGCTCTGTCCGTCTTCGAGTCCGCGCTGCCCGAGGAGGTCGCCGGGCCCTACCGGGCGGCGCTGACCAAGTTGCAGGACGCGGCCCCGCCGATGCCGACGCGTACCGTGCACGCCGTGCTCTCGGAGCGGCTCGGCGAGGACTGGCACGACCTGTTCCTCGAGTTCGAGGACAAGCCCTCCGCGGCAGCCTCGATCGGCCAGGTGCACCGGGGAGTGTGGCAGGACGGCCGCGAGGTGGCGGTCAAGGTGCAGTACCCGGGCGCCGGCGAAGCCCTGCTGTCCGATCTGAACCAACTGAGCCGTTTCGCCCGCCTGTTGGGCCCGCTCATCCCGGGGATGGACATCAAGCCCCTCATCGCGGAGCTGCGCGACCGGGTCTCGGAGGAGTTGGACTACGACCTGGAAGCGCAGGCCCAGCAGGCCCACGCCGAGGAGTTCACGGACGACCCGGACGTCGTGGTGCCCGAGGTGGTCCACCAGTGTGAGCAGGTTCTGATCACCGAGTGGATGGACGGCATCCCCATGTCGGAGATCATCTCGGAGGGCACCCAGGACCAGCGCGACCGGGCCGGCCAGCTCCTGGCCCGCTTCCTCTTCTCCGGCCCGGCCCGCACCGGCCTCCTGCACGCCGACCCGCACCCGGGCAACTTCCGGCTCCTGCCCGGCGGTCCCAACGGCGAGGACGACTGGCGCCTGGGCGTGCTGGACTTCGGCACCGTGGACCGCCTCCCGGGCGGACTCCCGACCCCGATCGGCCACTCCCTGCGTATGACGCTCGACGGCGAGGCGGACGCTGTCTATGAACTGCTGTGCACGGAGGGCTTCGTCAAGGACTCGATAGACCTGGACCCCGACGCCGTCCTCGACTACCTCCTGCCGATCATCGAACCGGCCCGTGTGGACGAGTTCACCTTCACCCGCGGCTGGATGCGCAGCCAGGCGGCCCGAGTCGCCGATCCGCGTTCCCCCGCCTACCAGTTGGGCAAGCAGCTCAATCTGCCTCCGGCGTATCTGCTGATACACCGGGTGACCCTCAGCACGATCGGCGTGCTGTGCCAGCTGGGAGCGACGGTGCGACTGCGCGAGGAACTGGAGGAGTGGCTACCGGGGTTCATGCCTGAGGAGATCCTGGACGAGGAGGATTCGGCGGCGGAGGCGTAAGCGGCGGCGGTGTGAGCCGGGCTCACCACCAGGCCGAGTCCAGCCGCCCCTCGATGGCTCTGAGGTTCTCCCGGGAGCAGGTGTCGCAGAAGTACTGGCGAGTGCCGTTCTCCACCGAGCAGGTCCAGGTGGGCCGGGGAACCGAGGCACGGGTGCCGCAACGGGCACACACGAGAGAGGTCGGCTCCGCGTCCGCACCGCCGTTGTCACTGCCTCCGGGAAGACTCGTCACCCGGCGACGATATCGCCGTGGCCGGCGGATCGGCGGGCACAACGCACCGCGGGGGCCGGTCCGTTCGGACGGACCGGCCCCCGCGGGAAAGCTCTCGCCCCCCTGTTCGGGAGGCCACCGCTTCAGGTGTTCTCGATCACTGCATGACGGCCATGGCGAGCGCGCGGCGGGCGCGCAGCGACGCGCGCTCCGCCCGGCGCTGCATCCGGCGAGCGGCCACCAGGCGCAGGGCCTGGCGTTCCCGCTCGGCCTCGTACAGGCGCTCGTGCATATGCGCACGAGCCATGGCTTCTGGGATGAGTTGCATCTCTCGGGTCCTGTTCTGACGCGAGTCGATCGCGCCGGTGGTGGTGACGTCTTCGATCGCGGAGCCGGCGGGCTCGTTGGTGGACGGCTTCATCGGGGCCTGCTTCTTGGGGTCGTGCGTGAGGGGGCGGTCGATCGTTCCTGCGGTGTTCATGCCGTGACCGGGTTCTTGCGCGGGCGGCCACGCGGCCGCTTCCGGGCGACGACGACACCCTGGACGAACAGCTCGCCACCCCAGACGCCCCAGGGCTCACGCCGCTCCTTGGCGCCGGCGAGGCAGGCCTCGATCAGCGGGCAGGTGCGGCAGAGGGACTTGGCGTACTCGACGTCCGCCGGCGACTCGGCGAAGAAGACCTCCGGGTCGTAGGAACGGCAGGGGACGGGCACGCCGAGGTTCTCGATGGCGTCGTCCAGCGCGGTGAGCGCGGTGAGCGGGGTCAAGGTGGAGTCCTCCGTGAGGCCGGGCTTGGGGATCGTGTCGGAAGGCGGTACGGACGGGGCGTGCGCTTCGAGTTGCACGGTTCGTCTTCCTCGTCTGGTCGGTCCGGCCCTGTTGGGCCGGTGGTCGGCTGGTACCGGGTTCTTTTCTTGTCCCGAGGCCCCTTCGCTCCGCCGTCCCTGGTCGGGGACAAACAGAAGGGCCGCGGATCCCGGATGGGGTTCCGCGGCCCTGAAGGCGCCGGCCTGATCAATCAGGCTGGATCACTCCAGGGTTCTGGCCCACGGAAGGCCCACATCTGGTGGTGCTGCGTCGTCTGCTTCCGGAATCCGGCACCGGTCGCCGCAAGGGCATAGGCCTTGGCCTGTGCCACTACAGCCGCTTCCAGTGCCATAACCGGTCGCTCATTGCGCTCGCTCACGGGAAGGCCCGCAGGAGACACAGAGGACGCCGGACGCGCGGCACGAATGCCGGACAGACCGGTGCCCGGGTTGGAGGCGCCGAGCATGCACACAGAGGCGACGACCGAGCGATCGGTCATTTTCACGGTGCTGATGAAGCTGGTGTTGATGCTGATCACTGGACTCGCCTCCTTTCGGCGTCTCGGGGGACTGGGGTGAGCCAGTCCGACGGAAATGCAAGTACAACACGGAATCGGGGCCTCCGAGAAGGCCTCCGTCCCCGTGGCTAAGAACCTATGGGGATTGCTGGGGCATGCGCAAACTATTTTTCCGACGAGTTGGTTTCAGCCCTCGCCTTCCTCTCCCGGCCCCTCCCGGCCTGCGCAGATGGCCAGCACATCGGCGCCGTAGCGGTTGAGCTTGCGCACTCCCACGCCCGGGATCCGCGCCAACTCTCCGTCGTCGTCGGGCATGGCCTCGGCGATGGCCATCAGCGTCTTGTCGGTGAAGACGCAGAAGGCGGGCTGGCCGCTGCGCTGCGCCTGTTCCGCACGCCAGTGACGCAACCGCTCGTAGAGGCCCTCGTCCATGTCGGAGGGGCAGTCCTCGCAGCGCATCAGCTTCATCTCGCCGGCGTCGGTGAGAGTGCGTCCGCAGACTCGGCAGCGGGCCGGACTGCGCTGTCTGCGTCTCGGCGCGACGGCCGGGGTGCTGGTGGTGAAGCCACGCTCGACGCCACCGGCGCCGACCGTCGCGGCTCGGCCGGCGGTGGTGGTCGAACCGGGGCGCAGCCCGTCGAGGAAAGGGCTGGGCTTGCGGTTGGCGCGGCCGCCGGGCGAGCGGGACAACGCCCAGGAAACATGGAGCTGTTCTCGAGCGCGGGTCACGCCGACATAGAGGAGCCGGCGTTCCTCCTCGATCTGCTCCTCCGTCTTCGCATAGGTGATCGGCATCATGCCGTCGGCCACGCCCACCAGAAAGACGACGTCCCACTCCAGGCCCTTGGCCGAGTGCAGGGAGGCGAGCGTGACGCCCTGCACGGTCGGGGCGTGCTGGGCGTTCGCCCGCTCGTCGAGCTCCGCGACCAGGTCGCCGAGGGTGGCACCGGGGCTGGCCGCGGCGAAGTCCACCGCCAGGTTCACCAGGGCGGCCAGGGACTCCCACCGCTCTCTGACGGCACCGGACCCGGCCGGGGGCCGCGGCGTCCAGCCCTCGCCGGAGAGCACGGCACGCACCTGGGACGGGAGGTCGACCGCGTCGTCGAGCAGGGAGTCGTTGCCGCCGAAACGGGCCGCGCCCCGCAGGGCGATGCCCGCCTTGCGGACCTCGGGCCGGTCGAAGAACCGCTCGGCGCCCCGCAGCTGGTAGGGCACCCCGGCGTCGGCGAGGGCCTGTTCGTAGGTCTCGGACTGGGAGTTCGTACGGAACAGGATCGCGATCTCGCTCGCCGGGACACCGGCGTCGATGAGCTCTCGGATACGACGGGCGGCGCCTTCCGCCTCGGCAGGCTCGTCGTCGTACTGGGTGTAGCCGGGCTCGGGGCCCGGGGCTCGCTGGGAGATCAGCTCCAGGCGGTGGTCGGCTGCGCGTCCGCGGGCCTGGGCGAGCAGGCCGTTGGCCAGGTGGACGACCTGTGGGGTGGAACGGTAGTCACGGACCAGCTTGACCACGGTGGCGCCGGGGTGGCGGGTGCGGAAGTCGAGCAGATGGTCCGGGGTTGCTCCTGTGAACGAGTAGATCGTCTGGCTGGCGTCGCCGACCACGCACAGGTTCTCCCGGTCGCCGAGCCACAGCTCCAGCAGGCGCTGCTGGAGCGGGCTGACGTCCTGGTATTCGTCGACCACGAAGTGCTGGTACTGGGCGCGGACCTGCTCGGCGATGTCGTGCCGGTCCTGGAGGACGGCGACGGTCAGCAGCAGGACGTCCTCGAAGTCGATGACGGAGCGGCTGCGCTTGACGTCCTCGTAGGCGGAGTAGAGCTG
The DNA here is from genome assembly GCF_017948455.1 of Streptomyces sp. GESEQ-4. Taxonomy (GTDB): domain Bacteria; phylum Actinomycetota; class Actinomycetes; order Streptomycetales; family Streptomycetaceae; genus Streptomyces. Next base: position 17,623 of record NZ_JAFFSU010000004.1, on the reverse strand, counting down.
GGCGATCTCGGCCGGGTGACGGGGGATCTCGCGGCCGGACTTGGCGGCGGCGGCCGCGTAGTCGGCGGGGACGGTCTGGGTGACCTTGGACCACTCGATCTCGGCGGTGACGTCCCGCAGCTCGCCCCGGTCGAGGCGGATGCTGCAGGCGGCGGCCGCATCGGCGACCAGTTGGATCTTGCGATCGACGAGCCGGGGCATGGAGCCGCCGATCGCCTTCGGCCAGAAATACTGCAGCTGGCGCAGGGCGGCCGAGTGGAAGGTGCGGGCCTGGACCCCGGCGGCGCCGAGCTGGCGCAGCCGGCCGCGCATCTCCCCGGCGGCACGGTTGGTGAAGGTGACGGCCAGCACGCTGGAGGGCTGGAGAATTCCGGCGCGCACCCCATAGGCGATGCGATGGGTGATCGCCCGTGTCTTGCCCGTGCCGGCGCCCGCCAGCACACAGACCGGGCCCTGCAGGGCGGTGGCCACCTCGCGCTGCTCGGGGTCGAGCCCTTCGAGCACCGCGTCGGCCGAGCCCGGTGCCTGCGGGAAGAGCGGGGAGTGCGTTGCTGCTGTCACACCGCTATGCTGCCAGGTCGCCGGAGACGGGTGAGCCGGTTGTCCACAGGCAGGCACCCGCAGTCGTACTAATGCGGCAGGCGTTACGTGCGGACGGATACCCCCCGCGGGAATGGCGGCGCGGTCGCGAACGTTCCCTTCCTGCGACCACCCGTCCCCGACCGCCGAGGAGCGCGAGAGACATGCCGGGCACTGTGACGATGTACAGCACCACGTGGTGCGGCTACTGCCGTCGGCTGAAGAGCCAGATGGACCGCGAGGGCATCGCGTACAACGAGATCAACATCGAGCAGGACCCGGAGTCGGCCGCCTTCGTGGAGAAGGCGAACGGCGGGAATCAGACCGTGCCCACTGTGCTGTTCCCGGACGGCTCGACGCTCACGAACCCTTCGCTGGCCCAGGTCAAGCAGAAGATCGGCGCGTAAGCAGGGCGATGCAGGAAGGCGGTCCCGAGACAGCTCGGGACCGCCTTCCTGCATTTCAGAACACGTCAGAACGCGCTTCGCGTGGGCAGTGGCTTGCCGTACCAGAGCTCGATGAGGCGGGCCGCGATCGAGATGCCGTACGGCGGGAGGACCTCGCCGGAGTCGAAGGCGGCGCGCAGCTCGTCGCGGGAGAACCAGCGGGCCTCGTGGATCTCGTCGCCGTCGACCTCGATGTCGGTCGTGGTGGCGCGCGCCATGAAGCCGAGCATCAGGCTGGACGGGAAGGGCCAGGGCTGGCTGGCGACGTACTCGACCTGGCCGACGGTGATGCCGGCCTCCTCGAAGACCTCGCGGCGCACGGACTGCTCGATGGACTCGCCGGGCTCGACGAAGCCAGCGAGCGTGGAGAAGCGGCCCTCGGGCCAGTGGACCTGGCGGCCGAGCAGGATGCGGTCCTCTTCATCGGTGACGGCCATGATCACGGCCGGGTCGGTGCGCGGGTAGTGCTCGGCGCCGCAGGCCGGGCAGCGGCGGATGTGGCCGGCCGCGGCGATGACCGTGCGCTCGCCGCAGCGGGAGCAGAAGCGGTGGGTGCGCTGCCAGTTCTCCAGACCGACCGCGTGCACCATCAGGCCTGTGTCGCGCGGTGACAGCAGCAGCCCCGCCTCGCGCAGCCCCGCCGCGCGCGCGGACTGGTCGATACGGCCGGGGAGGGCGTCCTTCTGGAGGGCGAAGTAACTGACGCCGTCCTCGTCGATGCCGAGGAAGTAGCGGTGTGCCTCGGTGAGAGGGGCTTCGAAGGAGGGGGTCATGACGAGTTCGGTGCGCCCGTCGGGCGTCTCGTCGATGAGGACCTGGCCGCCGGAGACCACGAAGCAGCGGGTCGTGGGGTGGCTCCATGCCGCCGCGAGCCAGGCCTCGTCGAGCCGGTGGTGGGCGGCGCGGTCGATGCCGCTGGGGGTGGTGAGCGAGATGGGTCGGTCGGCGGTGTGGTCGGTCCAGGTGGTCACGGGTGCTTCCAACTCCCCCGGTGCAGCGGATTGTTTCAGCGAGCGGTTCGACGGGACCTGCGGCGGGTGGTGACGGCTTGATGGTGCGGGAGCGGCCTCTCCAGTGTGCCCCGCGCGGGGCACACCTCCGGGTGGTGCGGAGGGCTCAGGGAGCATGGCGCCAGTTGTCCGCGAGGTCGGCCCACAGATGTGCGCTGGTCTCGACGCCTTTGAGGAGCAGATCCAGCTCGACCTTCTCGTTCGGGGCGTGCCAGCCGTCGGAGGGGACGGAGATACCCAGGAAGAGCACGGGGACGCCGAGCACTTCCTGGAGGTCGGCGGCCGGTCCCGAGCCGCCCTCGCGCGTGAAGCGCACGGGTCTTTCGAACGCGCGGCCCATGGCCCGTACGACGGACTGCAGGGCCGGGTGGTCCAGCGGCGTCAGACACGGGCGCGTGGCGGCGCAGAACGTGATCTCGTGCCGGATTCCGGCCGGCACCTGGTCGGCGGCCCAGGCGCGGACGGCCTCCTCGATGCGGTCGGGTTCCTGACCCGCGACGAGCCGGAACGAGAGCTTCACCATGGCGGACGAGGGGATGATCGTCTTGCTGCCGGGGCCTTGGTAGCCGCCGCCGATGCCGTTGACCTCGGCGGTGGGGCGGGCCCAGATCCGCTCCAGGGTGGTGTGCCCGGCCTCGCCGTGAGTGGCGTACGACTTGGCCGTGTGCAGCCACTGCTCCTCGTCGAAAGGCAGCTCGGCGAAGAGTTCGCGCTCCCGGTCGGTGAGTTCGACGATGCCGTCGTAGAAGCCGGGGATCGTCACGCGCGCGTGGTCGTCGTGCAGCGCGGCGACGAGGCGGGCGGCGACGGTCGCCGGATTGGGTACGGCGCCGCCGAAGGAACCGGAGTGGATGTCCTGGTCGGGGCCGTGGAACTGGATCTCGCACTCGGCGAGGCCGCGCATGCCGGTGCACACGGTGGGGGTGTCCTCGGCCCACATGCCGGTGTCGGAGACGATCACGGCGTCGGCGGCGAGCCGGGCCGCGTGCTCCTCGACGAGGGCGCGGAAGTGCGGGGAGCCGGACTCCTCCTCGCCCTCGATCAGCAGCTTGAGGTTGACGGCCGGGGTGGTGCGGCCTGTCGCGGCGAGGTGCGCGCGGACGCCGAGTGTGTGGAAGAACACCTGGCCCTTGTCGTCGGCGGCCCCGCGCGCGTAGAGGCGGTTTCTGCGGACGACCGGCTCGAAGGGGTCGCTGTCCCAGCCGTCCTCGCGGGCGGCGGGCTGGACGTCGTGATGGCCGTAGACGAGGACCGTGGGCGCCTCGGGGTCGTCGGCGGGCCACTCGGCGAAGACGGCGGGTGCCCCGGGTGTCTGCCAGACCTCGGTCGTGGGGAAGCCGGTCTCCTTGAGCTTGGCGGCGAGCCAGTCGGCGCTGCGGCGCACGTCCGCCGCGTGGTCGGGCTGTGCCGACACGGACGGGATGCGCAGCCACTCGGCGAGGTCGTCGAGGAAGGCGGCGCGGTGCTGCTCGATGTGCGTGCGGACGGCGCTGACGGCACTGTCAACGGACTGGCTCATGGTCACGAGCCTATCGGCCCGCACCGACATCCTGATTGGGCGGTTCGTCACACGACGGCTCCTCCGTCAGCAGCCGCTCCAGCGCGGCCCGGTCCGGGAGGTCCTGCGGCCGTACGACCTCACCACCGCGCACATACACGAACGCGGCGTGGACCGACTCCAGGGGCACGCCCTGCTGCTCGGCCCAGGCCAGCCGGTACAGGGCGAGCTGGAGGGGGTCGGCGGTGCGGGCACGGCTGGTCTTCCAGTCGACGATCTCGTACGACGTCCTGTCGCCGTCGCTCTCCCGGTAGACGGCGTCGATCCGGCCCCGGATCACCCGGCCGGCGATCGCGAGCTGGAAGGGGGCCTCCACGCGGTAGGGCGTGCGGTGCGCGTACGGGGTGCGCTCGAAGGCGTCCTTCAGGGCCTCCAGATCGCGTTCGTCGGCGATCTCGGCCTCGCTGCCGGGCAGCTCCTCCGGGTCCAGCATGGGCAGCGTCAGCTCTTCGAAGCGGGCTTCGACCCACGCGTGGAAGCGGGTGCCGCGGCGTGCGGCGGGCTGCGGCGGGCGGGGCATGGGGCGGGCCAGCTCCTGTGCGAAGCCGTCCGGGTCGGCGGCCAGGCGCATCAGCTGCGATGCGGTCAGAGTCGTCGGCAGGGGTACGTCCGTGCTCCCCCGCCGGGCGCGCAGCAGTTCGCCGGTGAGGGCGTCGAGGTCGCGGTCCCAGGAGGCGAGGGTGCGGGCTTCTTCCGGGGTGAGGCGGGGGTGAGGGCGCGGGAGGTCCGGGGCGCCGGAGTGCTCGGTGAGGTCCGGGGGCGCCGCCTGGTGCGGGACGGTCGGACGGTCCGGGGTCCACGATTCCCAGTCGCCCGGGTCCTCCTCGAAGGGGGTGTCATCCTCGCCGTATTCATCGGATTCGCCGTCTTCGTCGTACAGGACCTCGTCGTCCTCCGGTGGCGGCCAGTCCGGGTCGTCGTAGGTGTCCGGGTCGTGCGTGGCCGCCGGGTGGCCGTCGGTGTGGGAGGCGAGGTCCTCGAGGTGCGCCAGGACCGTCTCGGCCGCGGCGCGGCGGCGGGCGAGGGCCATGTCGTCGAGGGGCAGGGGCCAGACCTGGTCGACGGTGGCCCGGTGCAGGGCCGGGTTCTCCTCGTCCTCGGCGGGTTCGTCCGCCCATGCCTCGATCTCACCGTGTCCGGCCGCGCAGTGGCCGTATAGCGCCTGGAGGAAGTCGGACGGGCCGCGGGGCTTCTTCTGCGAGGGCCCCCACCAGTGGCCGGAGCCGAGGAGGAGGGAGCGGGGGCGGGTGAACGTGACGTAGCCGAGGCGGAGTTCCTCGGTGTGCTGGTGGTCCTTCATGGCCTCCTGGAAGGCCTTCAGGCTTCGGGAGTCCCATGCCTCGACGTCCGGCAGGGTGTCGGCGTCGCCGCGCAGGTCGTGCGGCAGCACCTTGCTCTGCGCGGTCCACTTCTCGCGGCCCTGGGTGCTGGGGAAGGTGCCGGTGACCAGGCCGGGAACGGCCACGACGTCCCACTCCAGGCCCTTGGACTTGTGCGCGGTGAGCACCTTGACGGTGTTCTCGCCGCCGGGGAGGGCGTTGTCGAGGCCCTTCTCGTACTGCGCGGCGGTGCGCAGGAAGCCGAGGAAGGCCAGCAGGGTGGCCTCGCCGTCGCCGGCGGCGAACGAGGCGGCGATGTCCAGGAAGTTGGACAGGGTCTCGCGGCGGCGTGCGGCCAGGGCGTGCGGGGATGCCGACAGTTCCACTTCCAGGCCGGTGACGGCGAGGACGCGGTGGAGGACGTCCATCAGCGGGTCGGACAGGGAGCGGCGCAGGTCGCGCAGTTCGGCGGCGAGCCGGGCGAACCGCACGCGCGCGTCCGGCGAGAACGGCAGCCCGTCGTCCTCCCCTTGCGCCTCGATCGGCATCTCCAGGAACGTGTCGAGGGCGTCCGCGAGCGAGATCACCTCGGCCGGGTCGACGCCCTCGACCGCCGCGGCGAGGCGGCGGTCCGGATCGTCGTCGGCCTCTACGCGCGCGTGCGACACGAGATGCCGGGCGCGCCGGCCCAGAAGAGCCAGGTCGCGCGGGCCGATCCGCCAGCGGGGGCCGGTCAGCAGCCGGACCAGCGAGGCGTTGGCACCGGGGTCCTGAAGGACTTCGCACACGGCGACCAGGTCGGCGATCTCGGGCAGGTGCAGCAGCCCGGACAGGCCGACGACCTCGACCGGGATGTCGCGGGCGACGAGCGCGCCCTGGATCTCGGCGAAGTCGGTCGCCGTGCGGCACAGGACGGCGATCTCGCCGGGCGCCTTTCCGGTCCGTACGAGATGGGCGACGGAGTCGGCGATCCAGTCGATCTCCTCGGCGTGGGTGCGCAGCAGGGCGCAGCGGACCAGGCCGTCGCGTTCGGCGCCGGGGGCCGGGCGGAGGGCCTCCACGCCCGCGTGCATGGCGCGCAGGGGCTCGGCGAGGCCGTTGGCGAGGTCGAGGAGGCGGCCGCCGCTGCGGCGGTTCTCGCTGAGTGCCTGGCGGGTGGCGGGGCTGCCGTCGGCGTGGGCGAAGTGCTCGGGGAAGTCGTCGAGGTTGGCGACGGAGGCGCCGCGCCAGCCGTAGATCGCCTGGCAGGGGTCGCCGACGGCGGTCACCGGGTGGCCCGTGCCGCCGCCGAACAGGCCGGCCAGGAGGACGCGTTGGGCCACCGACGTGTCCTGGTACTCGTCGAGCAGCACCACGCGGAACTCGTCGCGCAGGATGCGGCCCACTTCGGGGAGCCCGGCGAGGCCGGCCGACAGGGCGATCTGGTCGCCGAAGTCGAGCAGGTCGCGCTCGCGCTTGGCGGCCCGGTAGCGGATCACCAGCTCGGCGAGTTCACGGCGCGCGGCGGCGGCCTCGGGGACCTTGCGCAGGTCGGCGTTGGTGAGCTTGACGCTTCGCAGGGCCCCCAGCAGCTCGGCGTCGTACGCGCGCAGATCCTCGGGCCGTACGAGGTGCTCGGCGAGTTCGGCGTCGAGGGTGAGGAGGTCGCCGACGAGGTCGGGGAAGGAGCGGGTCAGCGCCGGGTAGGGCCCCGGGGCCTCGCGCAGGACGCGCGCGGCGAGTTGGAAGCGGGTGGCGTCGGCGAGCAGGCGGGAGGTCGGTTCGAGGCCGATGCGCAGACCGTGGTCGGTCAGCAGGCGGCCCGCGAAGGCGTGGTACGTCGAGATCACCGGCTCGCCCGGAGGGTTGTCCGGGTCGATGACGTCGGGGTCGGTGACGCCCGCCTTGATCAGTGCCTTGCGGACGCGCTCGGCGAGTTCACCGGCGGCCTTGTTGGTGAAGGTGAGGCCGAGGACCTGTTCGGGGGCGACCTGCCCGGTGCCGACCAGCCACACCACGCGGGCCGCCATCACCGTCGTCTTGCCCGAACCGGCTCCGGCCACGATCACCTGCGGGGCGGGCGGCGCGGTGATGCAGGCCGTCTGCTCCGGGGTGAACGGGATGCCGAGGAGCTCCTTGAGCTGATCGGGATCGGTGATACGAGCGGGCACCTCAGAGAGGCTAGCGGCGGCCACTGACAGTAGATGCCGAATCGGCGGCCGGGGTGGAGGAAGCGCAGGTCAGCACAGGTGGTGCGGTATCTCACTCCACCACGTGGCGTCCCTCGGGGCGCGCGCTGCACGATGCCCGGAACGCGCAGTGCGCGCAGTGCTGGCCGGACGTCGGCGTGAACCGCTCGTCCAGGACCTTGCCGGCGGCGGTGGCCAGCAGGTCGCCGACCCACTCCCCCTCCAGGGGCTGTTGCGCCTGCACCTTGGGCAGGGTCTCGCCGCCGTCCCGCTGGGCGGCGCCCTGGCGCAGCTGGACGAGTTCGGCGCCGCCCGGCTCCGGGCGGCGCCCGTCGAAGGCGTCGTCGACGGCGCCCTCGCGGACCGCTAGTTGGTAGACGGCGAGTTGAGGATGGTGGGCGACCTCGGAAGCCGTGGGCGCCTGTTTGCCGGTCTTGAAGTCGACGACGTAGGCGCGGCCCTCGCCGTCCGCCTCGACGCGGTCCATCTGGCCGCGGATGCGCACCTCGTAGTCGCCCGCTTCGAGGGTGACGTCGAAGTCGTGCTCACTGGCGACCGGGGTACGTCCCGTGCGGTCCATGACGTGCCACTTCAGGAACCGTTCGAGCGCCACGCGCGCGTGCTCCTTCTCCTGCGCCGACTTCCAGGGCGCGTCGAAGGCGAGCGCGTTCCACACCGAGTCCAGTCGCTCCATGAGCACGGCGAGGTCGGCCGGGGTGTGCCCGGAGGCGACCTCGTCGGCGAGGACGTGCACCACGTTGCCGAAGCCCTGGGCGACGGTCGCGGGCGCGTCCGCCTTCACCTCACGGCCCAGGAACCACTGCAGGGAGCAGGTGTTGGCGAGCTGGTCGAGGGCGCTGCCGGAGAGGACGACGGGCTGGTCGCGGTTGCGCAGCGGCACCTTGGACTCGGTCGGCTCGAACATGCCCCACCAGCGGTAGGGGTGCGCGGACGGCACGAGGGGGCGGCCGTCCTCGTCGGCGAGCGCGGCGAGCCGGGCCAGCCTGCGGGCGGCGGCTTCCCTGAGGGTGTCGGAGACCCGTGGGTCGACCGTCGTGGCCCGCAGTTCGGCCACGAGCGCAGCGACGGACAGCGGACGGCGCGGGCGGCCCGTCACGTCCTTGGTTTCGACGCCCAGTTCGGTCAGGAAGCGGGACGGCTGGTCGCCGTCGTCCGCGGGCGCCTTCACGGCGGTCACGACGAGGCGTTCACGCGCGCGCGTGGCGGCCACGTAGAACAGGCGGCGTTCCTCGGCGAGCAGGGCGCCCGGGGTGAGTGGTTCGGCCAGTCCGTCGCGTCCGATGCGGTCGGCCTCCAGGAGGGAGCCACGGCGGCGCAGGTCGGGCCACAGTCCCTCCTGGACGCCCGCGACGACGACCAGGCGCCACTCCAGCCCCTTCGAGCGGTGCGCGGTCATCAGGCGCACCGCGTCCGGTCGTACGGCACGCCGCGTGAGTGTGTCGGCAGCGATGTCCTCGGCCTCGATCTCCTCCAGGAAGTTGAGGGCGCCGCGCCCGCCGGTGCGTTCCTCCGCGCGGGCCGCCGTGGCGAACAGGGCGCATACGGCGTCCAGGTCTCGGTCCGCGTTGCGCCCGGCCGCGCCTGAGCGCCGGGCAGCCCGCTCCAGCCGTGCGGGCCATGGAGTGCCGTCCCACAGCTCCCAGAGCGCCTCCTCCGCCGTACCGCCGCCGGCCAGGCGCTCACGTGCCTTGCGCAGCAGCGCGCCGAGACGCTGAGCGCCCCGCGCGTACGCCGGATCGTGCGCGACCAGCCGCTCCGGCTCGGCCAGCGCCCGCGCGAGGAGGTCGTCCGACGGCGGCGGCAGCGGGTTGCCCCCGGCCCGCTCCTCCTCGCGCAACGCCCGGCCAAGACGGCGCAGGTCGGCCGCGTCCATGCCGGCGAGCGGGGAGGCCAGCAGGGTGAGGGCGGTTTCGGTGTCGAGCCAGGAGGTGTCCGACTCGGCTTCTCCAGAGGCGTCGGCCACTCCGGAGGTATCGGTCTCTCCGGAGGCGTCGGTCTCTTCAGAGGCATCGGCCTCGCCTGCCGCCTCGTCCCGTACGCCCCCCTCGGCCGCTTCCGCCGTCGCCACCGCCCGCAGTGCCGTCAGCAGGGGTGCCACCGCGGGTTCGTGCCGCAGGGGCAGGTCGTCGCCGTCTATGTCCAGGGGGACGCCGGCCGCTGTCAGCGCGCGACGGACTGTCGGGATGGTGCGGGACCCGGCGCGCACCAGGACGGCCATGTCGCGCCAGGGGACGCCGTCCTCCAGGTGTGCGCGGCGGAGGATGTCGGCGATGTTGTCCAGCTCGGTGCCGGGCGTCGGATACGTGTAGACCTCGACGCGACCGCCGTCACGAACCGGGGTGAGTTCCCGGTGGGCGCGGACCTTGTCGGCGGGCAGCCGGGTCAGCGGCATCCGCTGGGTCAGCAGCCGGGTGGCGCCCAGCAGGTCGGCGCCGGAGCGACGGGAGGTGCGCAGGACTTCCACGGGCGCCGGGCGGCCGTCCGCGCGCGGGAAGGCGTCCGGGAACTCCAGGATGCCGTTCACGTCGGCGCCCCGGAAGGCGTAGATCGACTGGTCGGGGTCGCCGAAGGCGACGAGGGTGCGGCCGCCGCCCGCCAGTGCGTGCAGCAGTCGAACCTGAGCCGGATCGGTGTCCTGGTACTCGTCGACGAACACGGCGTCGTACCGGTCGGCCAGCTGGGCGGCGACCTCGGGGCGACGCGCCAGGAGCACCGCGCGGTGGACGAGTTCCGCGTAGTCGAGTACGCCCTGCAGATCGAGCACGTCGAGGTACTCGGCGAGGAAGGTGGCCGCCGCCCGCCAGTCGGGGCGTCCGATACGGCGGGCGAAGGCATCGAGGGCATCGGGGTCAAGACCCAGTTCGCGGCTGCGGGCGAGGACCGCGCGGACCTCGTCGGCGAAGCCACGCGTGGTCAGACAGGCGCGCAGCTCGTCCGGCCAGCGCACATGTGCGAGGCCGAGCCGCTCCAGATCGGGCTGGCCGGCGAGCAGTTCCCGGACGGAGACGTCCTGCTCGGGGCCCGACAGCAGCCGTAGGGGCTCCACGAACAGGTCGCTGTCCTGGTGGGCGCGGACCAGGGCGTAGCAGAACGAGTGGAAGGTGGTCGCCTGCGGCGCGCGCGGCGCCCCCATGCGCAGTGCCATGCGGTCGCGCAGTTCGACGGCCGCCTTGCGGCTGAACGTCAGGACGAGGACCCGCTCGGGGTCCACGCCCCGGGCGATCCTGGCCGCCACGGACTCCACGAGCGTGGTGGTCTTGCCGGTGCCCGGACCGGCGAGGACGAGCAATGGACCCCTGCCGTGGTCAACCACCGAGCGCTGGGCCGCGTCCAGATGAGGGGGAACCACTCGCGGCGGCGGGGTACGGACCAGCCGGTAAGCGCCACGGCTCCCCTGTCGCACCTGGGAGTGCGACAGGCGCCTGGTGGAGGAAGAGGAGCTCACGTGGTTCGCCGGTCCTGGTGGGTGTGCTGGTTTGCGATCCGCGGCGCGTTCAGGGCGTTGGCCGCGTGGTGAGGGGGACGCGTGCCGCCGACGCTACGCCGACGGATGGTGCGGAAGCAGGGCTTCCGATTGGCGCATCCGCCCCGTCAGTGCGCTCACGTCTCGTGCGTCCCTCACCCCACGAACGTACGGCATGCCACGGGCGTGCCCTGTTTCCCTCGTACGGGCCACAGGTTGCCCCGGGGTGGGTCCGATGGCGGAAGCTGTCAGGTGTGAGGTTCCGCGTGTTCGCCGCCGTCCCACCGCGCCCGCTTCATGTCGACCCGAGGCAGGTGGCCCTCGGCCGCCCTGCTCGCCTCCTTCAGCGGTGTGCCCTCCGCGCGGTAGTGGTCGAGCGCCCGCAGTTCGTGGCTGGGCAGCAGGACACCGTCCGCGCGGACGACCCGCCACCACGGAACGGCTCCTCCATAGAGCGCCATCACCCGGCCGACCTGCCGCGGCCCGCCCTCTTGAAGCCACTCGGCGACATCGCCGTACGTCATCACGCGCCCCGGCGGAATCAGCTCGGCGACCTCGAGGACCCGCTCTGCGTACTCCGGAAGGCTCTCCTCGCTCATCCGTCCCATCCTGCCGCACCCCACCGACAATGTGACGCCCTCGTGACTGTGCGTATCCCTCGCTCCCGAGCGGCGCTTCGGGCAGACTGTGCGCCCCCGCGTTTGCACCCTGATGCCCCTGTGTGTCGGTGGGGCATGCCACCATCGTGCGGGCGGTGATCGGTGATACGAGATCAAGAAGAGACGATGAAGCAGCAGGGTGTGCACCCGGAGGGCGCGAAGAGCACCTCTGACGCTTCATCGCGCCCGCACACCGCCGACGCGGACGACAAGGACGCGCACGACACAGCCGAGGAGGCGGTGGTCGCGAGCATCTCCGGCCCAGGCGCCGAGCACATCGACGAGGCCCACCCCGACGAGGACGACCCGTACACCGACGAGGTCGAGGGCGACGAACCCCTCCTCCCCGCGCGCGTGCACCGCCCGTCCGACCTGATGCGGCTCCTGGTGGGCGTGCTGGCCGTCGCCGTGCTCATCGCGATCGCCGCGTTCGCGCACGGCACCACCTCAGGCCTCGAACAGGACATCAACAAGGGCACCGGGCAGGCACCCGATCTGCTCATCAAGATCGCGGGGCTGGCGTCCAGCATCGCGATCCTCCTGGTGCCGGTCGCGTTCGCGATCGAGCGGCTGATCAAGCGGGACGGGCTGCGCATCGCCGACGGTGTGCTCGCGGCGGTCCTCGCGCACGGAGTGACGCTCGCCACCGATCTGTGGGTCGCCAAGGCGGCCCCCGACTCGATCCAGGAGGCGCTCACCCAGCCCTCCCCCGGCGACATCCATGCACTCACCGACCCCGTGCACGGCTATCTCGCCCCGGTCATCGCGTACATGACGGCCGTCGGCATGTCGCGTCGGCCACGCTGGCGCGCGGTGCTGTGGATCGTGCTGCTCCTGGACGCCTTCTCGATGCTCGTCACCGGCTACACCACGCCGTTCTCGATCATCCTGACGGTGCTGATCGGCTGGACCGTCGCCTACGGGACGCTGTACGCGGTCGGCTCGCCCAACGTCCGTCCTACCGGACGGACACTGATGGCGGGCCTGAGGCATGTGGGCTTCCGTCCGGTGACCGCGTCCCGCGAGGACGCTCAGGAGACGGCGGAGAGCGGCGACCGCGGCCGGCGCTACTTCGTCACCCTGGAGGACGGTCCGCCGCTGGACGTCACGGTCGTCGACCGCGAGCAGCAGGCACAGGGCTTCTTCTACCGGGTGTGGCGCAATCTGACGCTGCGCGGCATCGCCACCCGCCGCAGTCTGCAGTCGCTGCGCCAGGCGCTGGAGCAGGAGGCGCTGCTCGCCTACGCGGCCATCGCGGCCGGTGCCAACGCGCCCAAGCTGATCGCCACCTCCGAGCTCGGTCCGGACGCCGTGATGCTCGTCTACGAGCACACCGGCGGGCGCACACTCGACTCGCTGGACGACGACGAGATCACCGACGATCTGCTGCGCAGCACCTGGCACCAGGTGCAGGCGCTGCAGTCACGGCGGATCGCGCACCGGAGGCTGGCAGGCGACGCGATTCTGGTGGATCGTTCCGGCACGGTCATCCTCACCGATCTGCGCGGCGGCGAGATCGCGGCCGGTGAACTGCTGCTGCGCGTGGACATCGCCCAGCTGGTGACGACGCTCGGACTACGCGTGGGCGCCGAGCGCGCGGTGGCCTCCGCGGTCGAGGTCCTCGGTCCCGACACCGTCGCCGACTGCCTGCCGATGCTCCAGCCCATCGCGCTGACGCGCTCCACGCGCGCGACACTGCGGAAACTGGCCCGGGAGCGGGCGCAGCGCGAGCGCGACGCCGTCCTGGAGGCGTCCCGGCAGGCCAAGCAGGCCCGGGCGGACGAGGCCCACGGCGAGGCCCACGAGGACACGAAGCCCGTACTCGACAAGCTCGACAAGAAGGCCGTACGAGCGGAGCAGCGAGCCGAGAAGCGGGCCATCGACGAGGCCATGGACGAGGCGCGCGAGGAGGATCTGCTCACGCAGATCCGCCACCAGGTGCTGCGGATCAGGCCGCAGGCGCCGGTCGAGCCGGCCCGCCTGGAGCGGGTGCGGCCACGCACGCTGATCAGCCTCATCGCCGGTGCGATCGGCGCGTACTTCCTGCTGACGCAGCTCACGCACATCGAGTTCGGTCCGCTGATCGCCAACGCCGAGTGGGGCTGGGTCGCGGCGGCCGTGCTGTTCTCGGCGTGCAGCTACTTCGCCGCGGCGATGGCGCTGCTGGGGTTCGTACCGGAGCGGGTGCCGTTCCTGCGGACCGTGGCCGCCCAGGTCGCCGGGTCCTTCGTGAAGATCGTCGCCCCGGCCGCGGTGGGCGGCGTGGCTCTGAACACGCGGTTCCTGCAGCGCGAGGGGGTGCGGCCGGGGCTCGCGGTGGCGAGTGTCGGCGCCTCTCAGCTGTTCGGGCTCGGCGCCCACATCATGATGCTGCTGGCCTTCGGCTATCTCACCGGCACCGAGAAGACGCCGTCGCTGTCGCCGTCCCGGACGGTCATCGCCGGTCTGCTGACGGTGGCGGTGCTGGTCCTCGTGGTGACCTCGGTGCCGTTCCTGCGGAAATTCGTCTCCACGCGCGTGAGGTCGCTGTTCGCGGGTGTCGTGCCGCGCATGCTCGACGTGCTGCAGCGCCCGCAGAAGCTGCTGACCGGCATCGGCGGCATGCTCCTGCTGACGGCCTGCTTCGTGATGTGCCTGGACGCGTCGATCCGCGCGTTCGGCGACGAAACGACGTCGATCAGCATCGCCAGCGTCGCCGTCGTCTTCCTCGCCGGCAACGCACTGGGGTCCGCCGCCCCGACACCGGGCGGTGTGGGCGCGGTCGAGGCGACCCTGACGGTCGGTCTGATCGCCGTCGGTCTGCCCAGTGAGGTGGCCGCCCCCGCGGTGCTGCTGTTCCGGCTGCTGACACTGTGGCTGCCGGTGCTGCCGGGCTGGCTGGCCTTCAACCACCTGACGCGCAAGGGCGCCCTGTAGGTCGTACCTCGTACGGCTCGCGCCCCGAGCGCACATCCGTGCTCGACCGCAGGATTGGGTCATGCCCAACCGCTCCCGGCTGCGCGCCGCTGCCCTGACCGCCACCGCCGTGCTGCTGTCCGCCGTCCTGGCGGGCTGCGGCGACGACGACTCGCAGAACGAGGATCTGTCGGCCCAGTCGCTGAGCTGGAAGGACTGCCCGGCCCCCTCCCAGGCGCAAGGCGGCGGAAGCGCCCCGTCACCTCTGGCGAACGGCGACGAATGGCAGTGCAGCACCATGAAGGCGCCACTCGACTGGGACGAGCCCAAGGGCGACACCATCGATATCGCCCTGATCCGCGCGAAAACGAGCGGCGACGAGAGCAAGCGCATCGGCTCGCTCATCTTCAACTTCGGCGGGCCCGGCGGCTCGGGCGTCACCACGCTGCCCGCCTTCGGCGAGGACTACGCGAAACTGCGCACCCGCTACGACCTGGTGAGCTTCGACCCGCGCGGAGTGGGCCGCAGCGCCCCTGTGAAGTGCGAGAACGACCAGCAGCTCGACGCCTACTTCCAGCAGGACGCCACCCCCGAGAACGCCGCCGAGCGCACCGAACTCCTGGACGACACCAAGGAGTTCAACGCGGCCTGCGAGAAGAACTCCAAAAACGTCCTGCCGCATGTGCGCACCACAGACGCGGCCCGTGACCTGGACCTGATGCGCCAGGTCCTCGGCGACGCCAAGCTGCACTACTTCGGCATCTCCTACGGCACCGAACTCGGCGGCGTCTACGCCCACCTGTTCCCCAAGAACGTGGGCCGTGCCGTGTTCGACGCGGTCGTCGACCCGACGGAGAACCCCGAGCAGGGCTCGCTCGGCCAGGCCGAGGGCTTCCAGCTCGCACTCGACAACTTCGCCGAGCACTGCGCCTCGCAGGTCGAGGACTGTCCGATCGGCGACAGCGCACAGGACGTCAAGAACCGCATCGCCAAGCTGCTGAAGGACCTTGACAGCAAGCCGATCTCCGGCGTCTTCCCCCGCGAGCTGACCCAGACGGCGGCGACCAGCGGCATCGCACAGGCCCTGTACTCCCAGGACTTCTGGGAGTACCTCACGCAGGGCCTGGATCAGGCGTACGACGGCAACGGCCAGATCCTGATGCTGCTGTCCGACTCACTGAACGGCCGCAGCGAGAACGGCGAGTACAGCAACCTCACGGCGGCCAACATCTCCATCAACTGCGCGGACGACAAGCCGCGTTACACCCCCGCCTACGTGGAGCGGAAACTGCCGGAGTTCCGGGCCGCCTCGCCGGTGTTCGGCGACTATCTCGCCTGGTCCATGATCAGCTGCACGGACTGGCCCGTGGCGGGCTCCGCCGACCACCCCGACGTGAGCGCGCCCGGCGCGGCCCCGATCCTGGTCGTGGGCAACACCGGCGACCCGGCCACACCGTACGAGGGCGCGCGCAAGATGGCGCAGGCCCTGGGCAAGGGCGTCGGCGTCGAGCTCACGTACAAGGGGCAGGGGCACGGCGCCTACGACAGCAAGAACAAGTGCGTGCAGAGCGCGGTGAACGGCTATCTGCTCGACGGGAAGGTCCCGGCCGCCGGGACCGTCTGCTCCTGAAGCCGGGGTCGAAATCCAGGAAAACATGCAGGTCAGAAGGTTATCCACAGGGCCCGGCAGGTGCTGCGGGATCCGCCTACCATGGCCTGACCGCCATCCGCGGATCCACGCGGACGGCCTGCGAGGGGGTAGAAGCACATGGCGCGTATCGTCCGGTGGACGGCTCTGACGGCCGCCGCCGCACTGCTGGCGGCGGGCTGCGGCAGCGGCTCGTCCGACGACGGCAAGGACGGGGAGGAGAGCAGCGGGGGGCGGTCCTCCGCTACGGCGCCGTCGTCCGGTTCCTCCGGTACGGCGAGCGGTACGGCGGATCCGCCGCCCTCCTCACTGACCTCGCAGAAGCTGGACTGGGGGCGCTGCGAGGCCACCGCGGACGCGCCCGCGCCCGGCGGCGACTGGCAGTGCGCGACGCTCAAGGTGCCGCTGGACTGGGCGGAGCCGGGCGGCGAGACGATCGGCCTCGCACTGATCCGCGCCAAGGCCACCGGAGACGACCGCATCGGCTCGCTGCTGTTCAACTTCGGCGGCCCGGGTGGCTCGGGCGTCTCCGGCCTGCCGTCGTTCTCATCGTCGTACTCCCTGCTCCGCGAGCGCTACGACCTGGTGAGCTGGGACCCGCGCGGGGTCGCCGCCAGTGAGGGTGTCCGCTGTCGCGGCGACAAGGAGATCCAGGCCGCCGAGGCCGTCGACGTGACTCCGGACACCGGGGCCGAGGAAAAGGCGTACCTCCAGAACACGGCAGACTTCGCGAAGGGCTGCGCGAAGGACGCAGGCGAGCTGATGGCCCATGCGTCCACCACGGACACCGCCCGCGACATGGACCTGATGCGCCAGGTCCTCGGCGACGCCAAGACGCACTACTTCGGCATCTCCTACGGCACCGAACTCGGCGGCGTCTACGCCCACTTGTTCCCGCGGAATGTGGGGCGGCTGATCCTGGACGCGGTCGTCGACCCGACCGCCGGGACGGTGGGCCACGCCGAGAACCAGGCCAGGGGCTTCCAGCGCGCGCTGGACAACTACCTGAAGTCCACCGGTCAGGATCCGCAGGAGGGCTCCCGGAAGATCGCGGACCTGCTGGACCGGATCGACGCGGATCCGCTGCCGACGTCGTCCGGCCGGGAGCTGACGCAGGCGCTCGCGGTCACCGGCATCGCGCTGCCGCTGTACAACCAGTCGGCCTGGCCGACGCTGACCAGTGCCCTGACGGCGGCGGAGGAGGGCGACGGCTCCGAACTGCTGGCGCTCGCCGACGGCTACAACGAGCGCGACGCATCGGGGCACTACGGCACGACGACCCACTCGCAACGGGTCATATCGTGCTCGGACGACAAGGAGCGGCCGACGGCAGCCGAGGCGAAGAAGCTGCTGCCGAAGTTCGAGAAGATCTCGCCGGTCTTCGGGGACTTCTTCGGCTGGGACACGGCGGGCTTCTGCCACGACTGGCCGGTGCCCGGGCAGTTCGAGACGCCGGAGGTGAGCGCGCCGGGAGCGGCGCCGATCCTGGTGGTCGGCACCACCGGCGACCCGGCGACGCCGTACGAGGGCGCCCGCAGGATGGCGGACGAACTGGGCCGGGGCGTCGGCGTGATGCTGACCTGGAAGGGCGAGGGTCACGGTGCGTACGGCAATGGGAACGACTGCCTCGACTCGACCGTGAACGCGTATCTGCTCGACGGCAAGGCGCCGAAGGACGGCAAGGTCTGTTCATGACGACGGCGGGGGGCGCGCGCCCCCCCGGGGGACGGTGGCCCCCCCCGTCCTGGGCGCCCGCGCCCGGACGCGCGCCCCCTTCGCGCCCGCCGTCTTGGCCACCCCCGCCCCCCCCCGCGCCCGCGTGCTCGGGGCCCGGCGGCCCCCGGCTGGGGCACAGTG
>NZ_JAFFSU010000039.1 GCF_017948455.1 Streptomyces sp. GESEQ-4 | reverse complement strand
CGGACGTCGGCGATGACCTGGTGGGGGTCGCCGTGGACCTCGAAGGCGATCATGGCGCCGCCGCGGGGGGGGGAGGGGGTGCGGGGCACGCGCGGGTCGGGGGCGGGGCGGGGGGGGCGGTTGGGGGGGGGTTCGTCGGGGGGTGGCGGCGGGGGACGGCGCGTGGGGTGAGTGGGGGTGACGGGTTGAGCGTGGCGTGGAAGTAGGGGCGGGCCGCGGTTGCCGCGTAGACCGGGGGGGGGGCTGGGGGAAGGGGGGTCGGGGTGGCCGGGGGTGGCATGGCGGGGCTCGGATTGGCGGCGGGGCTCGGCATGGCGGCCGGGTTCGGGGGGGCCAGGGGCCGCTTGGCGGGGCTCGGCTTGGCGGCGGGGGTAGTCGTGGCCGGCAGGCCTAGGTCAGCTGCGGTCACTTGGTCAGATGAGGGCCGCCGGAACGGGGTGCGGCTGGTGCCGGCTGGGGATTCCGTCGACGGGTCCGCGGAGGCGTGCCTCGTGCTCGGGCGGGTCAGCAGCCGTGACAGCACCGCGGTCGTGGCCAGCGCCGCCAAGGGGGCCAGGGGTGAACCGCCCCGCGTTTCCTGGCGGGAGACGGTCGTGACCGCGAGGGTGTGTGCGCCGAGGACGGCGGCGGACGGGAGGGCCGCGCGGGTGCGGCCGGCGGTCGCCGCGGCGCCGAGGAGGACGTCCAGGCCGCGGGCCAGGCCCATGGCGGGCGGGCCCGCGGGGGTGTGCTTCGCGGCGAGGTCGTAGGCCCAGACGGTCGCCGCGAGAGGCACCGCGACCGCGAGGGCGGGGCGGCCGGCGCGGGCGGCCAGGGCGAGCCCTCCCGCGGTGAAGGCGCAGGCTGCCGTGAGGGCCGCGGTGGGGTGGATGCGGCCGGAGGGCAGGGGGCGGTGCGGGCGTTCCACGGCGTCCTCGTCCCTGTCCGCCCAGTCGTTGAGAGCCATGCCGGCCTCGTACAGAAGGAGGGAGGATCCGATGGCGAGCAGAGTGCGGCGGTTGGGGTGCACCCCGGTCGCGGCGGCGCCTGCCAGGGCATCGCCGGGCACCGTGAACAGGGCCGGGATCCGCAGGAGTTCGGCCCAGGCGCGCGCCCGGCTCGGGGCGGCAGTACGGGCGGGGACCTGGCGCAGGGTCGGGGTCAGGTCGATTGCGGCACCAACGCGGTGCGCGGCCTCACCGGTACCGGTGTCGTCCCGGCCCACCGCCTCGACACCACCGGCATCGACACGGCCCGAACCACCCGCCCGAGCAGCTCGATCCCCCATCCCCCCGTCACCCACGACACGCAGCCAAGCCCCGTCACGGTCCCCACTCACCGCTCCTCCTCGACCCCGGCCACCGAACCGTCCTTCGGCTCCCCGGCTGTCGCGACCACCGAGCCGTCCTGCAGCTCTCCCGTGGCCGCAGCCGTCGAGCCGTCCTGCAACTCCCCCGCAGCCGCAGCCGCAGTCCCTGAACCGTCCCCTGCATCCCCGGGAGCCCCCGCCCCCGAACCGTCGCCCAACTCCCCCAGAGCCCCCGCCCCCTTCAGCCGCCCCCCGAACTCCCGCAGCACCGCGTACTGCTCACCCAGAGCCGAAGGCCCCTCCCCCACCGGGTCCTTGAAGAAGAAGCCGAGTTCTGACAGCGGGCCGGACAGGCCCGTCTCGTGGGCGCGGGTGACCAGTCGGGCGAGGTCGAGCACGAGGGGTGCCGCGAGGGCCGAGTCGCAGCCCTGCCAGATGGTCTGGAGGATCATCCGTGTGCCGAGGAAGCCGTCGAAGGCGATGTGGTCCCAGGCGGTCTTCCAGTCGCCGAGGGCGGGGACGTCGTCGATGTGGACCTCGCCCTCGGGGACGGTGCCGAGGGTGTCCGCCAGCACCCGTTCCTTGCCGGCGTTCTTCGCCGCCGCGGCGCCGGGATCCGCGAGCGCGGCACCGTCACCGCCGCCCAGCAGGTTCGTGCCGGACCAGGCCCGGACGGCGAGGGCGCGCTGCGCGAACATCGGGCCCAGCGCGGAACGCAGCAGCGTCTGGCCGGTCTTGCCGTCACGGCCCGCGTACGGCAGACCGCTCGACTCGGCCAGGGCGGCGAGCGAGGGGTGGTGCAGGCCGGTCGACGGGGTGAAGTTGACGTACGGGCAGCCCGCGCGGAGGGCAGCCGCCGCGTACAGGGAACTCGGCGGGAGGGAGGCGCCGGTGGCCGGGGGTTCCGTGGAGGCCACGTTCACCACCACCGCGCGCTCCAGTCCACACCGTCGTACGAAGTCCTGGATGTCCGCGGCGAAGGCGGCGATCAGGTCCTCCTCGTCCCGGGTGTCGCCGGGAGCCGGGCCGCCGGACCTGATCTCCCGGTCCGCCGCGGTCAGTTCGGAGGCGATCGCCGCGGGGAGGCCGGGTGGAAGGACGCCGCCCGCCGCGAGGGTCTCGGCGCGTTTCGGCAGGGGGCAGTCGACCGTGTCGTGGCCGCCGAAGACGAGGGAGGACAGGGGTGGCAGACCGCAGTCCGTGAAGTCGGGGGTCTCGGTGACCATTCCGGTGGGCGGATGCAGGCCCGCCGTGACGGCGGCGCACCCCGCGACGACGGTCGTGGCCACGGAGCCGCGGGCTCCGATCAGCCATACCCCCACACGAGGCGGTCGAGAAAGGGACGCGGACATGGGCAGCCTCCTTGTCGTACGCGAACGCCGGGCGCGAACTCCGTACCCGAACACCGGGCGCGAACTCCATGCCCGAACTCCATACCCGAACACCGGTCACGAGCCTCGTCCGGGAACGCACAAGTGGGAGACGGCGGGCGGGAGTCCGGCGTCCCCCGCCCGCCGTCGTTCAGTTGCCCGGAGCGGTCGAGGTCTTCGACCCCTTCGCGGGCAGTTCCTTGATCCGGATGTCGCGGAAGGACACCTGGTCGTCGGCTCCGTGGTTCTGGATGCCGACATGTCCGTCGCGCAGGCTCCGGGCCGGATCGGTGTTGGTGAAGTCGTTGATCTGGACGCCGTTGAGCCACACGCGCAGGCGTTCGCCCACCACGCGGATCTCGTACGTGTTCCACTCCCCCGGCGGGTTCAGCGCACGGTCGCGCGCGGCCAGGTCGGCGGACCGGAAGCCGTAGACGGACCCGGTCGTCTTCTCCGGTACGTCCGTGGCGTCGATCTGGATCTCATAGCCGTTGTCGACAGCCGACCACGGGTCGTCCGAGGGCGGAAATCCCACGAATACACCGGAGTTGTCGTCTCCGTCCACCTTCCAGTCGAGCTTCAGTGAGTAGGAGCCGTAGCCCTTGGAGGCATACCAGAGCATGCCGAGGCCGCCGGTCGTCGTGAGCGTGCCGTCGTCGTTCAGGTCGAACGAGCCCGGGCCCGCCTGCTTCCAGTCGGCCAGTGAGGCGGCCGTGCCGTCGAAGATCGGGCGGTAGCCGTTCTCCGGGCGGCAGTCGGCCTGGGCGTCGCCGGCGGTCCAGCGCAGCCCGCCCAACAGGTGCTGCCGGAAGGCCGGTTCGGCGAAGGACTCCTTGGTGTGACCGCCGCCCGTGTAGAAGGAGCGTCCGCCCTGGTACTGCTGGCACCAGGCGATCGGGTGGTCGCCCTCCATCGTGCCGCCCGTGTACGAGGACTCGTCCAGCGAGGCGAGGACATGAGCCCGATCCCGGGGGTTGGAGCGGTAGTTGTACCACTCGTCCGTCCGGTCCCAGGCGGTGTTCAGACCCGCGGTCGCGGGGTGCGCGTGGTCCTCGACGTGCACCGTCGCGCGCTGGATCGCCGGGTGCGACTCGAAATACGCGCCGGCGATACCGCCATAGAACGCCCAGTCGTACTCGGTGTCGGCGGCGGCGTGGACGCCCATATAGCCGCCGCCCTGCCGGATGTAGCCCTCGAAGGCGCGCTGTTGCTTGCCGTTCAGGACGTCGCCGGTCGTCGAGAGGAAGACCACGGCGTCGTAGCGCCGCAGGTTCGACGGGGTGAAGGCGCCCGCGTTCTCGGTCGCGTCGACGGTGTAGCCGCTCGACGCGCCGAGTTCCTTGAGGGCTGCCACGCCCTCGGGGATGGAGTCATGGCGGAAGCCCGCGGTCTTGGAGAAGACCAGCACCCGCCCGGCGTCCGCGTCGGGGTCTGCGTCGGGGTCCGACGCGGCCGGCCCCGAGACGCAGCCGAGGACCAGTGCCGCGCCCACAACCGCGGTCGCCATTCGGCTGGTTGATCGCATCACGTCTCCTCTCAGCCCGTGGTGAAGGTGAAGTCGTCCACCTCGTACAGGGCGCCGGTGCCACTGCCCTTGAAGACCAGGTAGAGCGTGGTCGTCCCGCGTGGTGCGCCCTTCAGGGACGTACTGACGTCCTGGTAGGTCTCCCAGCCGCCCGTCACCGGAACGGTCGCGGTGCCGAGGACGCGTCCCTTGGGCGAGCCCGCGCGGATCTCGAGCTTGCCGCCCGCACCCTCGGAGGCGACCCGTGCCGTGAGCTTCTTGGCGTTGCTCAGGACGTAGGGCTCGAAGGAGATCCAGTCGCCGTTGTTGATGTCGCCGACGGTCTCGCCGCCATGGGCCGTGGCACGCGTCTGCACCTTGGCTCCCGAGGCCTTGCCGAAGTGCTCGGCCTGGCGGTGCTTGGGCTGGACGACGGACTGGTCGTGGGTGGTCAGCGCCTCCTGGCCGCCGCCACCGCCGTCGGTGTACTCCGCGTCGAAGACGCCGAAGATGTTCGCGTCCTCGTCATGGCCGCCGTCGGCGCTGGTCTGGATGGTGCCGGTGCAGCCGTTCGCCGAGGTCACCGGGTGACCGTGGCTGTCGTGGCCGAGGACGAAGGTGACCTTGACCTTGGCGCAGTCGATGGTCCCGTCCTCCGGGTCGGTGACCTTCACCTTGAACGGCACGGCCTCCCCGAAGCTGAACAGCTGCCCGTCACGCGGCAGTTCCAGAGTCACCGTCGGCGCCGTGTTGCCCACCACGATCTGTACGCTCGCGCTGCCGCTCCGGCCGCTCGCGTCCTTGGCGGTCAGCGTCGCCGTGTAGGTCCCGTTCTTCGTGTACTTGTGCGTGGGGTTCGCCGACGTCGACTTGGCGCCGTCGCCGAAGTCCCAGCTGTACGTGAGGGCGTCACCGTCGGCGTCACTGGAGCCGGCGGAGGAGAACTTCACCTTCAGCGGCGCCTGACCGGACGTCACGGAAGCGGACGCCTGCGCCACCGGGGAGTGGCCATCGGTCGCGTTCTCGATGCGGTACAGGGCTGAGTGCTCGTCGCCGCCGAACCAGGAGACGCCGTAGTCGAGGACGTACAGCGCGCCGTCCGGGCCGAACTCCATGTCCATGATCTGGGTGCCGGACCACGGGATGTCGTTGATCGCCTGCACTGTGCCGTCGGCGTCCGAGGTGATGCGCTTGATCCAGCGGCGGCCGAACTCGCCCGCGAAGAAGTCACCGTCGTACGCCTCCGGGAACTTGACCGGAGAGTCGAGGTCGGGGTCGTAGTGGTAGACCGGGCCGCCCATCGGGGACTCGGAGCCGTCACCGAACTCCGGGACGGACGGACCGTCGTACGGGATCCAGGCGGCCTGGGCCGGGGGAAGGTCGGTCAGGCCGGTGTTGTTCGGGGAGGTGTTCTTGGGGGCGGCGCAGTCGAATGCCGCACCCGAAGCGCCGGTCGCGAAGTCGTAGTCCACGTAGGCGTCGTTGTCGCCGGTGCAGTACGGCCAGCCGAAGTTGCCGGGCTTTGTGATGCGGGCGAACTCGACCTGGCCCGCGGGTCCACGGGCGGGGTCGGCGGCTCCCGCGTCGGGGCCGTACTCGCCCACGTACAGAATCCCCGTCTCCTTGTCGACGCTGAAGCGGAACGGGTTGCGCAGGCCCATCGCGTAGATCTCGGGGCGCGTCTTGTCCGTGCCGGGCGCGAAGAGGTTGCCGTCGGGGATGGCGTAGGAGCCGTCGGCGTTGACCTTGATGCGGAGGATCTTGCCGCGCAGGTCGTTGGTGTTGCCGGCCGTGCGCTGGGCGTCGAAGGCCGGGTTGCGGTTGGCGCGCTCGTCGATGGGGGTGAAGCCGTCCGACTGGAACGGGTTGGAGTCGTCACCGGTCGACAGGTACAGGTTCCCCGCCGCGTCGAAGTCGATGTCGCCGCCGACGTGGCAGCAGATGCCGCGCGTGGCCGGGACGTCGAGGATCTTCTGCTCGCTGGCGGTGTCGAGGGTGCCGTCCGTCTTCAGCACGAAGCGGGAGAGGCGGTTGACGCCGTCGAAGGGGGCGAAGTCGGCGGCGGTGCCGGTCTCGGGGGCGTCGCCCGCCGGGGTGTTCATCGGGGGCGCGTAGTAGAGGTAGACGAACCGGTTGTCGGCGAATCCCGGGTCCACGCCTACGCCTTGGAGGCCTTCTTCGTCGTGCGAGTAGACGTCGAGCTTGCCGGCGAGCTTGGTGGTGCCCGTCGCGTCGGTGAGCCGGAGTTCGCCGTCGCGGGAGGTGTGCAGGACCGAGCGGTCCGGGAGGACGGCGAGCGATATGGGCTCGCCGACCTCCGGCTCGCCCTTGGCGAGCGTGACCTGCTGGAAGTCCTCGGCGGCCACCGAGGGTCCGGCGCTGGCGGGGGGCGCTGCGAGGGTGAGGGACGCGCCTGCCAGCAGCGTCCCGCTGAGCAGGGCGACCGCCTTGCGGAAGGACAGGCGGCGTCGTCTGTGGGTCTCGTTTCTGGCGGTGCTGGCGGTGCGGTCGTTCGCGTGCACGGGTGCCTCCAGAATGGGGCTGGTTGTCCATGCGGGTGCCTTGCGCCGGGGTGCGCCGTCACCCCGGAGAAGTGAACTGCTCAGTTGCCGAAGGCCGCGTCGAAGGAGGCCGACGGCGGCTCGAAGTCGTAGGCCTTGAGGCGGGTCAGGGCCTCGGGTGCGCCCTGCAGCCGGTCCATGCCGGCGTCCTCCCACTCCACGGAGATGGGGCCCTGGTAGTCGATGGAGCGCAGCATGCGGAAGACGTCCTCCCAGGGGACGTCGCCGTGGCCCGCCGACACGAAGTCCCAGCCGCGGCGCGGGTCGCCCCAGGGCAGATGCGAGCCGAGGCGGCCGTTGCGGCCGTCGAGCCGCTTGCGGGCTTCCTTGCAGTCGACGTGGTAGATGCGGTCGCGGAAGTCCCAGAGGAAGCCGACCGGGTCGAGGTCCTGCCACACGAAGTGGGAGGGGTCGAAGTTCAGGCCGAAGGCCGGCCGGTGGTCAACTGCCGCCAGCGCGCGGTGAGTTGTCCAGTAGTCGTAGGCGATCTCGCTCGGGTGGACTTCGTGGGCGAACCGCACGCCCTCCGCGTCGAAGACGTCGAGGATCGGGTTCCAGCGGTCGGCGAAGTCCTGGTAGCCCCGGTCAATCATCGACTCGGGGGCGGGCGGGAACATCGCGACCAGATGCCAGATCGCGGAGCCGGTGAAGCCGATGACGGTGTCGACACCGAAGGCGGACGCCGCACGCGCGGTGTCCTTCATACGGTCCGCGGCCCGCCGCCGCACCCCCTCCGGGTCTCCGTCGGCCCAGATCTCGCCCGGCAGGATCGCCTGGTGGCGCTCGTCGATGATGGCGTCGCAGACGGCCTGGCCGACGAGGTGGTTGGAGATCGCCCAGCATTTGAGGCCGTACTTGTCCAGCAGCGCGTGCCGGGACTGGAGGTACGACGGGTCCGCGAGGGCCTTGTCGACCTCGAAGTGGTCGCCCCAGCAGGCGAGTTCGAGCCCGTCGTAACCGAAGTCTCGGGCGAGGCCACAGACCTCTTCGAGGGGGAGGTCGGCCCACTGGCCGGTGAAGAGCGTGAAGTTCCGCGGCATGGAGCAATGCCTCCTCAGACGGCGATGGGTGTGTAGACGGAGTTCTTCTCGGCGCTCTCCTCGACCGCTGCCAGGACGCGCTGCACCTGGAGGCCGTCCGCGAAGGACGGTTCCGGCGGGCGGCTCTCGGCGATGGCGTGGACGAGGTCGCGGGCCTGGTGGACGAAGGTGTGCTCGTAGCCGAGGCCGTGGCCGGGCGGCCACCAGGCCTCCAGGTAGGGGTGGTCGGGTTCGGTGACGAGGATGCGGCGGAAGCCGGCGTGCGTGCCGGGCTCCGTACCGTCGTGGTACTCCAGCTCGTTGAGGCGCTCCAGGTCGAAGGCCAACGAGCCGCGCTCGCCGTTGAGTTCGATGCGCAGGGCGTTCTTGCGGCCGGTGGCGTACCGGGTCGCCTCGAAGGAGGCGAGGGCGCCGGAGGGGAAGCGGCCGGTGAACAGGGCGGCGTCGTCGACGGTGACCGGGCCGGTGCCCTCGGCCGACACCGCGGACAGGCCCTTCACGGCCCCGCCCGGCAGCGGGCGTTCCCGCACGAACGTCTCCGTGAGCGCGGACACCCCGGCCAGCTGCTCCCCCGTCAGATACTGCGCGAGGTCGACGATGTGGGCACCCAGGTCGCCGAGGGAGCCCGAGCCGGCCAGCTCCTTGCGCAGCCGCCAGGTCAGCGGGAACTCCGGGTCTACGAGCCAGTCCTGAAGGTACGTCACCCTGACGTGGCGCAGGTTGCCGAGCTTGCCGTCGGCGACCATCCGCCGGGCGAGCGCCGTGGCGGGTACCCGGCGGTAGTTGAAGCCGACCATCGCCAACTGGCCACGGCCCGCCGCCTCCTGAGCAGCCGCCGTCATGGCTTCCGCTTCCTCGACGGTGTTCGCGAGGGGCTTCTCGCACAGGACGTGCTTGCCGGCGGCCAGCGCGGCGAGGGCGATCTCGGCATGACTGTCGCCGGGGGTGCAGATGTCGACGAGGTCGATGTCGTCCCGTGCGATCAGGGCCCGCCAGTCGGTCTCGGCCGACGCCCAGCCGTGCCGGTCGGCCGCCGCGCGTACGGCGGCCGCGTCCCGTCCGCAGATCGCGGTCAGCGCCGGGCGCAGGGGAAGATCGAAGACACGGCCCGCGGTCCGCCAGCCCTGGGAATGGGCGGCGCCCATGAAGGCGTAACCGACCATGCCGACACGCAGCGGCGGCTTGTCGGGCTCGGCTCCCCCGGCTCCCTCTGCTCCCTCGGGCGGGTTCGGCTGTCCCATGGAGTGGTCCTCCTCGTCGTCGTGGCGCGGTGGGGGGTGTCAAGGGGTGTCTTGTGGATCCGGCCGGGGTCGCGGGGCCTGGCACGCACATCGGCAGCGTTGTCGTCGGTCGCCGACTCCCCCACGCTCGAATGCGCTCGCGCGCCCCCGCTCGACTCGGCCAGAACGCACCTCTCTTGAAGCCGGCCTGATCCATCAGACACCCCCTGGGTCCGGCCCGGTGCGCGGGCCGGACCCGGGTGCGCGGGGCGCGCTTACTTGAAGCCGGTGGACATGTACTGGTCGATGTTGGTCTTGTCGACGACGGCCGAGTACAAGGTCAGCGAGGCCGGGATCTCGAACTCGGCGAGGCCGCCGACGCCCTTGCCCTGGCCGAGCGCGCGGGCGAGGTCGATCGCGGACGCGGCCATGGTCGGCGGGTAGAGGACGGTCGCCTTCAGCACGCCGTCGTCCTGCTTGATGGCCTGGAAGGCGGAGAGCGCGCCTGCCCCGCCGACCATCAGGAAGTCGTCCCGTCCGGCCTGCTCGATGGCGCGCAGGGCGCCCACGCCCTGGTCGTCGTCGTGGTTCCACAGGGCGTCGAACTTCGGCTGGGCCTGCAGGAGCTGGGCCATCTTGGCCTGCCCGGACTCCACCGTGAACTCGGCCGCCTGACGGGCCACCTTCTTGACGTTGGGGTAGTTCTTCAGCGCGTCGTCGAAGCCCTGCGTGCGCTGCTGGGTCAGCTCCAGGTTGTCCAGGCCGGCCAGCTCGATGACGCGGGCGCCCGACTTCCCCTTGAGCTTCTCGCCGATGTAGTGGCCGGCGTTGAGGCCCATGCCGTAGTTGTCGCCGCCGATCCAGCAGCGGTACGCCTGCGGGGTGTTGAAGATCCGGTCGAGGTTGACGACGGGAATGTTCGCGCGCATCGCCTGCAACCCGACCTGAGTGAGCGCCTTGCCGTCGGCGGGCAGGATCACCAGGACGTCGACCTTCTTGTTGATCAGGGTCTCGATCTGGCCGATCTGCTGGGCGGTGTCGTTGGAGCCCTCGGTGATCTCCAGGGTGACATCGGAGTACTTCTTCGCCCGGTTCTTGGCGTTGTCGTTGATCGCGTTGAGCCAGCCGTGGTCGGCCTGCGGGCCGGCGAAGCCGATGGTGACGGGCTTGCCGGGCTTGTCTTCGGCGGCCGGCTGGTCGTTCGCGGCCGGCTCGTCGTTGCTCGACTCGTTACTCGTGCAACCTGCGAGGAGGGCTCCGGTGGATACGGCGGCGGCCCCGAAGAGCAGCCCTCTGCGACTGGTGAGATGTGACATATCACTGAACCCTTTCCTCAAGTCGTGCTCGCTGTACGGCGCTGGACCAGCACGGCGGCGACGATGATCGCGCCCTTGGCGATCTGCTGGACGTCGCTCTGCAGGTTGTTCAGGGCGAAGATGTTGGTGATCGTGGTGAAGATCAGAACGCCGAGCACCGAGCCGACGATGGTGCCGCGGCCCCCGCTCAGCAGCGTGCCGCCGATGATCGCGGCCGCGATGGCGTCGAGCTCGTACAGGTTGCCGTTGGTGTTCTGGCCCGAGCCGGCCAGGACGATCAGCAGGAAGGCGGCGATGCCGCAGCACAGTCCGGACAGCAGGTAGAGGTACAGCCGCTGGCGGCGTACGTCGATGCCGGCGAGCCGGGCGGCCTCCGCGTTGCCGCCGACTGCGACGGTGCGGCGGCCGAAGGTGGTGCGGTTCAGAATCAGCCAGCCGATGATCGTGACGACGGCGAAGACCATCACGAGCGGCGGGATGCCGAGGATGTACGCGTCGCGCTCGCCGAGGTCCAGGACGGACGGCACCGTGACGATCTGGGTCTTGCCGTCGGTGATCTGGAGGGCGAGCCCGCGCGCCGAGGCCAGCATGGCGAGGGTGGCGATGAACGGGACCATCCCGCCGTACGCGATGAGCAGGCCGTTGACCAGACCGCAGCCCACTCCGACGATCACCGCCGTGAACAGGATACCCGCGAAGCCGTACTCCTGGGTGGCGACGGTGGTCGCCCAGACCGAGGCGAGAGCGACGATCGCGCCGACGGAGAGATCGATGCCGCCGGAGACGATGACGAAGGTCATCCCGACCGTGACGACGCCGATCACCGAGCCCTGGGTGAGGACGAGTTGGAGGTTGCGGGTGTCGAGGAACTCGTCGGGCTTGGTGATACCGCCGATCAGGATCAGCGCGGCGAGTACGCCGAGCAGGGAGAGCGTGCGGACGTCGGGGCGGACCAATATCCCTCGCCAGGCGGGGGGTTCGCCCACCGGGACCGTCTTGTCGGTGCCGCCCCGGGGCGGGGAGACGTGCTGCGTCATGACGCCGGACTTCCTTCCATGACGAGGTCGAGTACACGGTGTTCGTCGAGTTCACGGGCGGGCGCCTCGTGTACGACACGCCCCTCGCGCAACACCAGGACGCGGTCGGCGAGGCCCAGCACCTCGGGCACCTCGCTGGAGACCAGCAGCACGCCGAGTCCTTCGTCGGCGAGACGGCGGATCACCGCGTACAGCTCGGCCCGGGCGCCGACGTCGACGCCCCGGGTCGGTTCGTCGAGCAGCAGCACCCGGCAGCCGCGCAGCAGCCAGCGGGCGAGGACCGCTTTCTGCTGGTTGCCGCCGGACAGGGTGCGCACCGGCACCGAGGGGTTGTCGGGGCGCAGCGACAGCTCGCGTGTGGCGGCCCGCGCCGCCTTCAGCTCGGCGCCGTGGTCCATCCAGCCGCCGCGCGAGAAGCGGGACATGGAGGAGACCGACACATTGCGGGTGACGGACTCCAGCATCAGCAGCGCCTGCGCCTTGCGCTCCTCGGGCGCCAGGCCGAGCCCGGCGCGGACGGCGGCCCGCACACTGCCGGGCCTGAGCGCCCGCCCGTCGACGCGGACCTGACCGGAGGTGGGTTTGCGGGCGCCGTAGATCGTCTCCAGGATCTCGGAGCGGCCGGAGCCGACCAGACCCGCCAGACCGACGATCTCTCCGGGGTACACGGTCAGGTCGAGGCGCTCGAACTCGCCTTCCCTGGCCAGCCCTTGCACCTCCAGCAGCGGACTCCCGGAAGCATCTTGCGCAGGCCGGTCGGGGAAGACGTACTCGACGTTCCGCCCGGTCATCAGCGCCACGACGTCGCGTGTCGGCGTGGACTTCGCGGGCAGCCCGACCGCCACCGCCCGCCCGTCCTTCAGCACGGTCACCCGGTCGCCGATGCGGCGGATCTCCTCCAGACGGTGCGAGATGTAGACGACGGCCACCCCGTCGGCGGTCAGGTCCCCCACGATCCGGAAGAGGTTGTCGACCTCGTCGGGGTCGAGCGCCGCGGACGGCTCGTCCATCACGATGAGCCGTACGTCGTGGGAGAGCGCCCGCGCCATCGACACGATCTGCTGCTGGGCCGCCGACAACTCCCCGACCAGCCGCGCCGGATCGATCTCCGGGTGCCCGAGCCGCCGTAGCAGCGCGGCCGTCGACTCACGTGCGGTCTTGCGTCGTACGACGAAACCGGCGGCCGTGGGTTCATGGCCGAGGTGGACGTTCTCGGCCACCGACAGGTGCTCCACCAGGTCGAGTTCCTGGTAGATGGTGGCGATGCCGAGGCGCATGGCGGCGATGGGCGAGCGGAGCGTGACCGGTTCGCCGCGCCAGTGGATCGTGCCGGTGTCCGGCTGGTGAGCGCCGGCCAGGACCTTGATCAGCGTGGACTTCCCGGCTCCGTTCTGGCCGAGGAGGCAGTGCACTTCACCGGCCTGGACGTCGAGGTCGACGCCGTCCAGGGCCCGGACTCCGGGGAACGACTTGGTGATGCCGGACATGCTGAGCAGCGGAGATTCTGGTGCCATGTGGCTTCCCCTTGGCGGGCGTGCGGGCCGGTTGCAGGGCGCGTGCGGGCATGCGTGTTCAGGGCAGGGCAAATCAGGGGCGCTGTGCTTGAGGTGCCTGTCGAAGGTGCTGCTTACGCGGGTGAGAACAGGTGGTCGCTGATGAGCCGGGCCGCGCCGATGACTCCGGCGGTGGGGCCCAACTCCCCTAGAACGATGGGCAGGTTGCCGGTCGCCAGAGGCAGCGACTGGCGGTAGACCTGGGTGCGGAGCGCGGCGAGCAGGGTGTGGCCGAGGCCGGTCACTCCACCGCCGATCACCAACAGGCCGGGGTTGAAGAAGGAGACGAGTCCGGCGATGACCTGGCCGACGCGGTTGCCGCCCTCACGGATCAGGTCGAGGGAGGTGGCGTCACCCGCGGCAGCCGCGGCGGCGACGTCCGCGGCGGTCAGGGTGCCGTTCGCCTCGAGGCGCGCGGCGAGTTCCGCCGAACGGCCCTGCTGGGCCGCCTCGATGGCGTCCCGGGCCAGCGCGGCGCCGCTGAAGTGGGCTTCCAGGCAGCCCCGGTTGCCGCAGGCGCAGGGTCGGCCGTCGGGCACGGCCTGGATGTGCCCGATGTCGCCCGCGCTGCCGGTCGTACCTCGGTAGACGGTGCCGCCGACGACGATGCCGCAGCCGATACCGGTACCGATCTTGACGCAGAGGAAGTCGGCCACGGTCCGGGCGACGCCGGCGTGCTGCTCCCCCATCGCCATCAGGTTCACGTCGTTGTCGACCATGACCGGGCAGCCGAGTTCCTGACTGAGCGCCTCCCGTACCGGGAAGCCGTCCCAGCCCGGCATGATCGGCGGAGCCACCGGCACACCCTCGGGGTAGCGGACCGGCCCCGGGACGCCGATACCGGCGCCGTCGAAGCCCTCCGCGAGCCCCGTGGCCCTCAACTTCGCGGCCATGGCGAGTACTTGCTCGAAGACCGCGACCGGGCCCTCGCGTACGTCCATGGGCTGGTTGAGATGGCCGAGGATCTCCAGCTCGGCGTTGGTGACCGCGACGTCGACCGAGGTCGCGCCGATGTCGACGCCGAGGAAACGCAGTCCCGGGTTCAGGCGGACGTTGTGGGAGCGACGGCCGCCGCGCGAGGCGGCGAGTCCGTCGGCCACGACGAGGCCGGTCTCCAGGAGCCGGTCCACCTCCACGGCCAGCTTCGACCGTGACAGATCGACCTGATCACCCAGCTGGGCCCGTGAGTTGGGACCGCCGTCCCTGAGCAGCAGGAGCAGACGGGCCTGATGGGCGTTCGCGGGTCGTGCCGTCATGCGTCTCACGAGCCCCTCCCCGCCTCACTCGGCCACCAGTTGCCGGGCTTTCGAGTGGAACGTAGCAGCGGTCGGCGGCCCTGGGAAGAATCCGTGCAGAGATTGCTGCCGACTTTCTCCACTCACAGGACAAAGGTCGGCGTGAGAAGTCCCTGTCGGAGCGAACGGCAGCTACCGGCTCAGGACTTCGCCCGTGCGTGATACGACCGCCGCGTGTGCTCGGTGTGGTCCCGCATCAGCTGGGTGGCACGCTCCTCGTCCCGCTCCGAGATCGCGGCGATCAGCTCGCGGTGCTCGATCCAGGACTGCCGGCCGCGCTGGCGGGCGATCGGCGTGTAGTACCAGCGGACGCGGCGGTCGACCTGGGCGGCGAGTTCGGCGAGGACCGCGTTGCCGGCCAGCTCCATGACCTTGGCGTGGAAGCGGGCGTTCATGGCGACGGCGCCGTCCACGTCGTCGGCGGCGACGGCCTTCTCGCCCTCCGCACACAGCTCTTCCAGCGTGGTGATGCCGGCGCTGCCCGCGTTGGCGGCGGCGAGCCGGGCGGCCTCGGCCTCCAGGAGCGTCCGGACCGTGAGGAGCTGGTCGGCCTCCTCCTCGGTCGGCTCGTGCACGAACGCGCCCTGCGCGGGCCGCAGATCGACCCAGCCCTCGGTGTTCAGGCGCTGCAGCGCCTCCCGCACCGGCTGACGCGACACGCCGAGATGGCCTGCGAGTTCGCTCTCGACCAGATGCTGGCCGGGCTGGAGGGCGCGGGTGGTGATGAGTTCGAGCAGTGCCTCATAGACGCGGTCGCGCAGCGGTCCGGGTCGTTCGAGCTTGGGTACGGCCCCCTGCGGCAGTCCTGTCGACAACATCGCGGTCCCCCTCCTCGGCCTGAATTGTCTTTCGTCTACAGTCTACGGCGCACCGACGCCAGGGGAACGCGGAGTTGCCCTCGTCACGGGCACCGGACGACCTGTCCGGCGTACGAGAGATTGCCGCCGAAGCCGAACAGCAGGACCGGGTCGCCGGTGGTGATCGCGCCCTGTTCGACGAGCTTGGACAGGGCGAGGGGGATGCTGGCGGCGGAGGTGTTGCCGGACTCGGCGACATCGCGGGCGACGACCGCGTTGACCGCGCCGATCTTCTCGGCGAGCGGCTCGATGATGCGCAGGTTGGCCTGGTGGAGGACGACCCCGGCGAGATCCTCGGGCGCGAGCCCGGCCTTCTCGCAGGCCTTGCGGGCGATCGGCGGCAGCTGTGTGGTGGCCCAGCGGTAGACGCTCTGCCCCTCCTGCGCGAACCGCGACGGGGTGCCCTCGATCCGTACGGCGTGCCCCATCTCCGGCACCGAGCCCCACAGCACCGGCCCTATCCCGGGCTCGTCCGCGGCCTCGACGACGGCGGCCCCCGCCCCGTCGCCGACGAGGACGCAGGTGGTCCGGTCGGTCCAGTCGGCGACGTCGGACATCTTGTCGGCGCCGACGACCAGGGCGCGTACGGCCGCTCCCGCCCTTACGGCGTGGTCCGCCGTGGCCAGCGCGTGGGTGAAGCCCGCGCAGACGACGTTGATGTCCATGGCGGCGGGCGACGGGATGCCGAGCCGGGCCGCGACCCGGGCGGCCATGTTCGGGGAGCGGTCGACGGCCGTGGACGTGGCGACCAGCACCAGGTCGATGTCGGCGGGCGTCAGGCCCGCCGCCGCGAGCGCCTTGGCGGCGGCGTGCGCGGCCAGCTCGTCCACCGGCTCGTCGGGCCCGGCGATGTGGCGCGTCCGGATGCCCACCCGGCTCGTGATCCACTCGTCGCTGGTGTCGACCAAGCCCGCCAGGTCCTCGTTGGTGAGTACCCTGGCGGGCTGGTAATGGCCGACGGCGGCGATCCTCGAGCCGTTCATGGGTGGTCCCCCTCGGTGCTTCGGTTACGGGATCCACCAGTCTGATCAGTGACTCACCGGTACGACGGCAGGTGAAGCCACAGGAAACGGTCGCACCCGTTGTCGGCTTCCGTCAGGTTCCCGGATGTCCGAACACTTCCCGGACAGTCACCCGGTGAACAGCTGCGTCGCCTTCCGCACGAGTTCGTACAGCCCGTAGGCGAGCGGCGCCCCCACCCACACCCAGGCGAAGGCGATCAGCGGGCGCCGGTCAGGCGGACTCTGGCTGCTGTCGTTCGACATCGACGGCCTCCTGACTGATGGGTTCGGGGATGTGATGGCGGGGGTGGACGGGCCGGACGAGTTCGTTGGCGATGAAGCCGACGACGAGCAGCCCGATCATGATGACGAAGGACGTCCCGTACAGGGACGAGCCGTGTTTGCCGGCCTCCTCCTGCCGGTCGGCGATCCAGTTCACGATCAGCGGCCCGAGCACGCCGGCCAGCGACCAGGCGGTCAGCAGCCGCCCGTGGATGGCGCCGACCTGGTACGCGCCGAAGAGGTCCTTCAGATAGGCGGGGATGGTCGCGAAGCCGCCGCCGTAGAAGGAGAGGATCACCAGCGCGCTCAGGATGAACAGCGGCTTGGAGGAGTCGCCGAACAGCGCGAGGGACGCGTACATCAGCGCGCCGACGCCCAGATAGACGCGGTAGATGTTCCTGCGTCCGATCAGGTCGGAGGTGGACGACCAGCCGATGCGGCCCGCCATGTTGGCCGCCGACAGCAGCGCCACGAAGCCCGCGGCGGCCGTCGCCGAGACCGGCGTCGAGGTGTCCGCGAAGAAGTCCGTGATCATCGGGGCGGCCTTCTCCAGGATGCCGATGCCCGCGGTCACGTTCATGCAGAGCACCACCCACAGACACCAGAACTGCGGGGTGCGGATGGCGCTGTTGGCGGAGACCTGCGGCCCCTGGAAGGCGCTCGGCGCACCCTCGACCGGCTTCTCGCTGCGCGGCACCCGCACCAGCAGCACGCCCAGCAGCATGAACACGGCATACGACAGTCCGTGCACCAGGAACGCCAGCGCGATCCCGGAGCTGTCGCTGCCGAACGACTCCAGCATCTGCGCCGACCATGGCGAGGCGATCAGCGCGCCGCCGCCGAAGCCCATGATGGCGATGCCGGTGGCCATGCCGGGCCGGTCGGGGAACCACTTGATCAGTGTCGACACGGGTGAGATGTAGCCGATACCGAGGCCGATCCCGCCGACGAAGCCATAGCCGAAGACGATCAGCCAGTACTGCTCGGTCGCCGCGCCCAGCGCGGAGAGCAGGAAGCCGGACGAGAAGCACACCAGCGCCACGGTCATCGCCCAGCGCGGTCCGTTGCGCTCCACGAGCGTGCCGCCGAACGCGGCCGACAGACCGAGCATCACGATGCCGAGCTGGAAGGGCAGCGCGCTCTGGGTGCCGCTGAGGCCGAGCGCGGATTCGAGCGGCGGCTTGAACACGCTCCAGGCGTAGGCCTGGCCGATGGAGAGATGGACCGAGAGCGCGGCTGGGGGAACGAGCCAGCGGCTCCAGCCCGCGGGGGCGACGGGTGGACTCATGATCCCGAACGGTAAGAAGAAGACGGGTAGTTGAAAAGCGGCCCGTCGACCGTATGCGGTGAGCGGTATCCAGGGCGCGATGAACGGTCTTGCGCGAACCCTTGCTGGCCCAACTTCCATACTGTAGACAATATTCCGTCGACAGAGTTTCGGCAGTTCCTCGGTACCCTCGACCGAACGGAGCTCCCCCGTATGAAAGTCGCAGTCCTCGGCGCCGGTGCGATCGGCGCCTATGTCGGTGCCGCGCTCCACCGCGCGGGCGCCGACGTGCACCTCGTCGCCCGTGGACCGCATCTCGCGGCCATGAGGCGGCACGGGGTGCGGGTGCTCAGTCCGCGCGGCGACTTCACCGCCCGCGCCCACGCCACCGACGACCCGGCCGAGATCGGCCCGGCCGACTTCGTCTTCCTGGGCCTGAAGGCCAACTCGTACGCGGCGTGCGGGCCGCTGATCGAGCCTCTGCTGCACGACACCACGGCGGTCGTCGCCGCCCAGAACGGCATCCCCTGGTGGTACTTCCACCGGCACGGCGGCCCCCACGACGGCCACCGCGTCGAGAGCGTGGACCCGGACGGCGCGGTCAGTGCGGTGCTCGCGCCCGAACGGGCCGTCGGCTGCGTCGTGTACGCGGCCACAGAACTGGCGGAACCAGGAGTCGTACGACATCTCGAAGGCACCCGGTTCTCCATCGGCGAGCCCGACCGCAGCGTGTCCAGGCGGTGCCTCGCGCTCAGCGAGGCCATGCACGCCGGCGGGCTCAAGTGCCCAGTGGAGCCGGATCTGCGCAACGACATCTGGCTCAAGCTGCTCGGCAACATCTCCTTCAACCCGATCAGCGCGCTGGCCCGCGCCACCATGCGGCAGATGTGCCTGCACGGCGGCACCCGCAAGGTCATCGAGATCATGATGACCGAGACGCTGTCCGTCGCCGAGGCCCTCGGCTGCGAGGTCGGCGTCTCCATCGAGCGCCGTCTCGCCGGCGCCGAGCGCGTGGGCGACCACCGCACCTCCACGCTCCAGGACCTGGAGCGCGGCAAGCCGCTCGAACTCGACGTACTGCTCGCCGCGGTCGTCGAGCTGGCGGAGATCACCGGCGTCCAGGTGCCCACCCTGCGCACCGTGCACGCCATCTCGGACCTGCTCGCGCTGAGGAGCGCCGCATGAAAAGCACGAGGAAGCGCGAACCGAAGACCTACACCCGGCTCACCCACCCCCTGGTACGGGATTCCCGCAACGAGCCTTTCCGCCGGGCGAGTTGGGACGAGGCACTGGACCGTGCGGCCCGCGGTCTGCAAGCCGCCCACGGCGCGTTCGGCATGTTCTCCTGCGCCCGCGCGACCAACGAAATGAACTACGTGGCCCAGAAGTTCGCCCGCGTCGTCATGGGCACCAACAACGTCGACTCCTGCAACCGCACCTGCCACGCCCCGAGCGTCGCGGGCCTGTCGGCCGCCTTCGGCTCCGGCGGCGGGACGTCGTCGTACGAGGAGATCGAGCACACCGACGTCATCGTGATGTGGGGCTCCAACGCCCGCTTCGCGCACCCGATCTTCTTCCAGCACGTACTGAAGGGGATCCGGGGCGGCGCCCGGATGTACGCCGTCGACCCACGCCGTACGTCGACGGCCGAGTGGGCGGAGAGCTGGCTCGGCCTGAACGTCGGCACCGACATCCCGATGGCGCACGCGATCGGCCGCGAGATCATCCACGCGGGGCTGGCCAACGAGGCGTTCATCGAGCGGGCGACGAGCGGCTTCGAGGAGTACCGGAAGCTGGTCGAGCCGTGGACGCTGTCGCTCGCCGAGAAGGTGACAGGCGTACCGGCCGTCGCCATACGGGAGCTGGCGCACGCCTACGCCCGCGCCGAGCGCGCCCAGCTGTGCTGGACCCTGGGCATCACCGAGCACCACAACGGCACGGACAACGTCCGGGCGCTGATCAACCTGTCGCTGCTGACGGGCCATGTGGGCCGCTACGGCAGCGGGTTGCAGCCCCTGCGCGGCCAGAACAACGTCCAGGGCGGCGGCGACATGGGCGCCATCCCCAACCGCCTCCCCGGCTTCCAGGACATCCTCGACGCGGACACCCGGCTGAAATTCGAGTCGGCCTGGGACACCGTCATCCAGCCGCACTACGGCATGAACCTCACCGAGATGTTCGAGGCGATGGAGGAGGGCACGCTCAAGGCCGTCTACTGCATCGGCGAGAACCCGGCGCAGTCGGAGGCGGACAGCGAGCAGGCGGTACGGCGTATGCAGGCGCTCGACTTCCTGGTCGTGCAGGACATCTTCCTGACGAAGACGGCCGAGCTGGCGGACGTGGTGCTGCCCGCGACCGCCGGGTGGGCCGAGACCGACGGCACAACCACCAACAGCGAGCGCCGGGTTCAGCGCGTCCGGCGTGCGGTCACGCCGCCCGGTGAGGCCCGCGAGGACATCGACATCATCTGCGAGCTGGCGGCACGCCTCGGCCACGACTGGAAGTACGCCGACTCCGAGGCCGTCTGGAACGAGCTGAGGTCGGTGTCGCCGGACCACTACGGGATGACGTACGAACGCCTGGCGGAACATCAGGGCATCCAGTGGCCGTGCCCGAGCACCGAGCAGCTCGAACCGACGTATCTGCACGGCCGGTTGTGGGAGGCCGACCCGGCGAAGCGGGGCATGCCGGCGCCGTTCGGGCTGGTCCAGCACGATCCGCCGGTCGACCTCACCGACGACCGGTTCCCGATCCGGCTCACGACCGGGCGGCGGCTCGACTCCTACAACACCGGTGTGCAGAGCGGGAGTTTCGCCTCCCCGCTGCGGCGCGGGGAGTACATCGAGCTGTGCCCGGAGGACGCCGAGCGGTACGGGGTCGTGGTCGGCGAGGAGGTCCAGGTGACCTCGCGGCGCGGGGCGGTGGTCGCGCCGGTGTGGGTCGATCCGGCGCTCCGGCCCGGTCTGGCGTTCATGACCATGCACTTTCCCGACGAGGTGGACACCAACCAGCTGACGATCGAGGCGAACTGCCCGATCGCGGGGACGGCGGAGTTCAAGGCGTCGGCGATCCGGATCGAGAAGCTCCCCGTCGCGACCATCGTGAGGTGACGTAAGTGGACCTGCACTTCGGCGACAGCAAACCCACGGACGACGAACGGGCGGCCGTCGACACCCTGTTGGGCCCGCCCGAGTCCTCCTGGGAGGGCGCCGACCGCTCCGACGCCGACCTGCGGTGGGCGCGCGGCGGACGCGAGGCCCGGGACCGCCGCGATCTGCTGTTGCCGGGACTGCACGCCATCAACGACCGGGTGGGCTGGATCAGCGACGGCGCCCTGGACTACCTGTGCCGCCGGCTCACGGTGCCGCCGGCGGAGGCGTACGGGGTCGCCACCTTCTACGCCATGTTCTCCGTGAAGCCGCGCCCGGCGACGGTGCTGCACGTCTGCACCGACCTGGCGTGCGCGGCCGCCGGAGCGTCCGAGCTGTGCGCCGGCATCGAGGCGGGACTCGGTCCCGGGGTCCAGGTGGAGCGCAGCCCCTGCCTGGGCCTGTGCGAGCGGGCTCCGGCCGCGCTGGCGATCAAGGCCGGGGATCCGGTGCGTACGGCGGTGTCGGCGCCGGCGACCGTCCGCGAGGCCGTCCTCGCCGCGACCGCGCCGGACTCGGCGCCCGAGGAACCGCCGGCGGCACTCGCGGTGCCCCAGGCAGGCTCGAGCGACCTGATGCTCCTCGGGCGCGTCGGCGTGGTCGACCCGGCGTCGCTCGACGACTACCGGGCCCACGGCGGGTACACCGCCCTGCGCCGCGCCTTCGAGCTGGGCCCCGCCGGGGTGATCCGTGAGGTCACCGACTCGGGCCTGGTCGGGCGTGGCGGCGCCGCCTTCCCCACCGGCCGCAAATGGCAGGCCACGGCATCCCAGCCCGACCATCCGCACTACGTGGTGTGCAACGCGGACGAGTCCGAGCCGGGCACCTTCAAGGACCGCGTGATCATGGAGGGCGACCCGTACGCGCTGATCGAGTCGATGACGATCGCGGCGTACGCGACGGGCGCGCACCAGGGCTATCTGTATCTGCGCGGCGAGTACCCGCGGGCGCTGCGGCGTCTGGAGCACGCACTGGTGCAGGCACGCGCGCGGGGGCTGCTCGGCGACGACGTCCTCGGCCAGGGGTACGCCTTCGACATCGAGATCCGCAGAGGCGCGGGCGCGTACATCTGCGGTGAGGAGACGGCCCTGTTCAACTCCATCGAGGGCTACCGCGGCGAGCCGCGTTCCAAGCCGCCGTTCCCGGTGGAGAAGGGCCTGTTCGGCAAGCCCACGGTCGAGAACAACGTGGAGACGCTGGTCAACGTACTGCCGATCCTGACGATGGGCGCGCCCGCGTACGCGGCGATCGGGACGGCCAGGTCCACCGGGCCGAAGCTGTTCTGTGTGTCGGGGACGGTGGACCGGCCCGGGATCTACGAGCTGCCGTTCGGCGCGACGCTGGGCGAGCTGCTGGAGCTGGCCGGGGTGCGGGACGGGTTGCGGGCCGTGCTGCTCGGCGGGGCGGCGGGCGGCTTCGTACGGGCCGACGAGATGGACATCCCGCTCACCTTCGAAGGCACCCGGGAGGCGGGGACGACGCTCGGCTCGGGCGTGGTGATGGCCTTCGACGACACGGTTCCGCTGCCGCGGCTGCTGCTGCGGATCGCCGAGTTCTTCCGCGACGAGTCGTGCGGGCAGTGCGTGCCGTGCCGGGTCGGGACCGTGCGGCAGGAGGAGGCGCTGCACCGGATCGCGGAGCGCACGGGTGCGGGCACCGCCGACGACATCGCCCTGCTCCGGGAGGTCGGCCGCGCCATGCGGGACGCCTCCATCTGCGGTCTCGGGCAGACCGCGTGGAACGCCGTGGAATCCGCCATCGACCGTCTGGGGGCGTACGAATGAGTGTTGTGCCGCTGGGAGTGCCGCGTCGGCTGCTGGAGTTCACCATCGACGGGGAGCCGGTGCGGGCGCCGGAGGGATCGACGATCCTCGACGCCTGCCGGTCGGCGGGGAAGGACATCCCGACCCTGTGCGAGGGGGACACGCTCACGCCGAAGAACGCCTGCCGGGTGTGTGTCGTCGAGGTGGAGGGCGCGCGGACCCTTGTGCCCGCGTGCTCGCGCAAGGCCGAGCCGGGCATGGAGGTCCGCACCGACACGGAGCGGGCGCGGCACAGTCGGAAGGTCGTGCTTGAGCTTCTTGCCTCGTCGGTCGATTTGTCGACCACGCCCCGGGTGGCTGAGTGGATCAAGGAGTACGAGGCCAAGCCGGACCGCTTCGGGCCGGACGCGGCCCGGCTGAACGAGGAGCCCAAGGTCGACAACGACCTGTATGTGCGCGACTACGACAAGTGCATCCTCTGCTACAAGTGCGTCGACGCGTGCGGTGAGCAGTGGCAGAACACGTTCGCGATCTCGGTGGCGGGGCGGGGATTCGATGCGCGGATCGCGGTGGAGCACGACGCTCCGCTGACCGATTCGGCCTGCGTGTACTGCGGGAACTGCATCGAGGTGTGCCCGACCGGCGCGCTGTCGTTCAAGTCGGAGTTCGACATGCGGGCGGCGGGTACGTGGGACGAGTCGGCACAGACGGAGACGACGACCGTGTGCGCGTACTGCGGAGTGGGCTGCAACCTGACCCTCCACGTGCAGGACAATGAGATCGTGAAGGTCACCTCACCGCACGACAACCCGGTGACCCACGGCAACCTCTGCATCAAGGGCCGTTTCGGCTACCAGCACGTACAGAACCGGGGCTGATCAGGACATGGGACGAGTCACGGAACGACGCAAGGTGATCCGGATCCGGGACGGGGCGGTCTCCACCCGCCCGGACACGCTCGTCGCCGAGGAACCGCTGGAGATCCGGCTGAACGGCAAGGCGCTCGCGATCACCATGCGAACGCCGGGAGACGACTTCGCGCTCGCCGCCGGGTTTCTGGTGAGCGAGGGGGTGCTGGGCGCGGCGGCCGAGTTGCAGAACATCGTGTACTGCGCGGGCGCCACCGTGGACGGTTCCAACACGTACAACGTGGTGGATGTGCGGACGGCGCCGGGGGTCGTGATCCCTGACATCACGCTGGAGCGGAACGTCTACACCACGTCGTCCTGCGGTCTGTGCGGCAAGGCCAGCCTGGACGCGGTCCGTACGACGGCTCGGTGGCCCATCGCCGACACTCCCCCGGTCCGGGTCGCACCCGAACTGCTGGCCGGCCTCCCCGACCGGCTGCGCGCGGCCCAGCGGGTCTTCGACCGGACCGGGGGGCTGCACGCGGCGGCCTTGTTCACCGAGGACGGGGAGCTGCTGGACATACGGGAGGACGTCGGCCGGCACAACGCGGTGGACAAGCTCGTCGGCCGGGCGCTGCAGAACGGAAGCCTGCCGCTGTCGCGGACGATCCTGCTGGTGTCGGGGCGGGCGTCGTTCGAGCTCGCGCAGAAGGCGGTGATGGCCGGGATTCCGGTGCTCGCGGCCGTGTCGGCTCCGTCGTCCCTCGCGGTGGACCTGGCGGCCGAGACGGGGCTGACCCTGGTGGGGTTCCTGCGCGGCAGCTCCATGAACGTGTACGCGGGCGAGGACCGCATCGCCCTGCGGACCGCGGCCGCCCAGGGCTGACGGGCCGTCCGCTGCACGGCGGCGGGGCCCCGAAGGCGGGGAGCGCCCCCTGCGCCTTTTAGGGGTCCCGCTGTTTTTATTTTGTCATGTACGGGGCTCTTAGTGCCGGTGTCGAGAGGACGGCGTGGTGCCGGACCTCCCTACGATCATCTGCTTATCGTTGGGACTCCCAACGAGCCCCGTGGAGGTGCGGTCGATGCGTCGCGTGCGGTACGACGCCCCCGGTGGCTCCATGACGCGGACCCGGGCAGGCCGAATAGCCCTCGGGAAGGTGGTGCCGCGGCACTGACGCGGCGCGCATCACCGGCAGCACTCCCCTGAGTACTCCCATGGGCCCCCATTCGTTTCTCGTGAACTGCCGTCGCCACAACTACCGTCTGATGCGCGCATGTTGGACGTGGGACGTCCAGACGGTCAGATGTCCAGATGCCTGAAGGGCAGGTCATGCCATGCCGCCTAGTCTTCGTGCACGTCTTAGATCCCCCCTCCGAGCTCTGAGACACACTCTCACCGCGGCCGCCGTCACTACGGCGGCCGCCGCGCTGCCGAGCCCCGCCCACGCCCAACCGGCTGTCAAGGCCCCCGAGTTCGAGCAGCAGGTCCTGTTCAAGGCCTCGCAGGACCCCGGCTACGCCTGCTACCGGATCCCGGCGATCGTGCGCACCAACGAGGGGACACTGCTGGCGTTCGCCGAGGGCCGGGTCCTCAACTGCGGTGATGCCACCGACATCGACATCGTCGTCAAGCGCTCCACCGACGGCGGCCGTACCTGGGGTCCGCTCCAGGTGGTGAACGAGGGTGCGGGCGATACGCACGGCAATCCGACGCCGGTCGTGGACCAGTCCACGGGCCGGATCCTGCTGGCGGAGACGTACAACAAGGGCCGTACGGACAGCGGGAACTGCGAAGTGCCCTGCAAGCGCAGCCCGTATCTGCAGTACAGCGACGACGACGGGCGCACCTGGTCCGAGCCGCGCGACCTGAGCGCCGAGATCCTGCCCGAGCACTGGAACTCGTGGTACGCGACCGGGCCCGTGCACGGCATCCAGCTCACCCGGGGCCTGAACGCCGGGCGGATCGTCATCAGCGTCAACGGCGAGACATGGAACGGCAGTCGGGTCACCGCGAACCATGCGGCGCTCATCATCAGCGACGACGGCGGCGACCACTGGCGGCTCGGCGCCACCGACACGTCGGAAGTCGCCGCGGACGGCACGTTCGAGCAGAAGAACGGCGA
The DNA here is from genome assembly GCF_017948455.1 of Streptomyces sp. GESEQ-4. Taxonomy (GTDB): domain Bacteria; phylum Actinomycetota; class Actinomycetes; order Streptomycetales; family Streptomycetaceae; genus Streptomyces. Next base: position 23,192 of record NZ_JAFFSU010000039.1, on the reverse strand, counting down.
GCTGACGCTGGCCGAGCGCACCGACGGCTCGATCCTGGTCAGCGGCCGCGAGCAGGACGGCACCAACGTCGGCCATCGCACCCAGGCCATCAGCGAGGACGGCGGCGACAGCTTCGAGACGCCGTTCCAGAACCTTCCCGACCTGTACGCCCCGCAGGTGCAGTGCTCGATGCTGCGGGTGAGCACCCGCATGCTGCTGGCCTGCCCGGGCGACCCCGACCGCCGCCGGACCATGATGATCCGCTCCTCGTACGACGGCGGCGCCACCTGGGACAGCGTCGACCGGGGCAGGGTCGTCACCCGGGACTGGTCCGGCTACTCCGATCTGGTGCACATCACCGGCACGAGCGTGGGCCTGATGTACGAGGCGGGGACCGTCGACGCCCGCGACGAGATCCGCTTCGCCCGGTTCAACGAGGACTGGCTCGGCCCGCGCCGCGGCCCGGATCCCACCACCGCCGACCAGGCCCTGCTCGCCCCGGCGGCCGCCGTCCTCGGCGGTGCCACGGTGACGGACGGCGCGTTCGACGGTGCGCTGGCCTTCGACGGCACCGACGACGCCGTGCGCCTGCCGTACCACGACCGGCTCCCGCTCGGCACCAAGGACTTCACCGCCTCCCTCTGGTTCCGGCACACCGCCACCTCCGGCGAGCAGCCGCTGCTGTCGATGGGCGGCGTCGCGACCGGCCAGCCGCACATCACGCTGCGCGGCGAGCCCGCCGGCAACCGCGTACAGGCCCTGATGACCGCGCGGGAGGGTCCGACGACCGTGCGCAAGGCGTCCGTGAGCACCGTGGGGGCGTACAACGACGGCCGCTGGCACCATCTGGCGCTGCGGCGTGGCGACGGGGCCCTGACCCTGTTTCTCGACGGCAAGGCGATCAGCGCCGCCGATGTGCCCGGCTCGGTGAGCCGCAACTCGCCCTTCGGTGTGCACATCGGCGAGCGCATGGACAGCCGTGCCTTCTTCACCGGCGCGATCGACGACGTCCGCGTCTGGGACCGGGCGCTGACCGACGCGGAGATCGGCGAGGTCCGTACGGACGGCACGGGGCCGGTCCTCGGCACCGTGGTGTGGCTGCCCATGGACCAGGTGAACGGCAGCGGCTAACGTCGCGGCGTGCCCGACGACGTACGAGCACGACAGCGGACGGGGACCGGGATCGGCCTGTTGCTGACCCTGGTCCTCGGGGCCGTGCTGCTCACCGCCCTCCCGGACGGCGACCGGGAGGGCGACGGAGCGTGCCCGGCCCGTACGGTGGGTTCCTGGTCGGCGGACCGCGGGCTGACCGGCGAGTTCGCCCGCTACGGCGACGACGCGTCCCGCGCGGACGACTGGACCGGCGGCGACGGCACCCACTCGGTGCGGCTGCCGGACGGGCGGTTGCTGTGGTTGTTCTCGGACACCTATCTCGGGCAGGTGTACGCGCCGCCCAATCCGGCCGGCGAGTCGCACGCCTGGCGGGACACCGCGGCACCGCTGGTGCGCAACTCGGCGGTGGTGATGCGGGACGGTCGGCTCCAGAGCACCCTGCCCGCGCCCCTGTTCCCCGATCCGGCCCCGAACCAGTGGCGGTGGCCGGTCGCCGCTCGGGTCGAGCCGCGCTCTCCCGGTTCGTCGGAGCAGGTCGTACGGGTGGTGCTGTGGGTGCGGACGGCGGGCCAGTCACCCTGGATCTACGGCGTGCCCACCGCCACCGAGGTCGCCACCCTGTCCCTGCCCGATCTGCGGGTCGAGTCGGTCGTCCCGGTGCTGGACCAGCGACTCGTCCCCGACCCCTCCCGGCGGATCCTGTTCGGCACGACGCTGGTCGAACGGGACGGCTGGACCTACGTCTTCGGTGGCGACGACGCCCAGGCGGCGTCCCGCCCGGCCTCGTCGGCGTACGTGGCGCGGGTGCCCGAGGGAAGGCTCGCCGAGCCGGGCGCCTGGCGGTACTGGAACGGGTCCGAGTGGGCGGCCGGTGGCGCCCCGCGCACGGTGCTGGGCGACGGGGTGGGCAGCGCGTTCTCGGTGGTGCGTGAGGACGACACGTATGTCCTGTTCAGCATGGCGGCGGGCGCCGAGGGGCTGACGACGATCACCTCGTACTGGGCCTGCTCCCCCAACGGGCCCTGGCACGGGCCGACGCGGGACTTCAGCCCCGCGCTGCCCGACGGCCAGGTCGCCGCGTACAACCCGCAGGTCCACCCCGAACTGAGCGACGACGGGCGGCTGGTGCTCAGCTACGACGTCAACTGGCTGGACACCAACGGCGGCGCGGCGGCGGCGCAGCTCAGCCGGAACGTGTCCCTGTACCGACCGCGATTCGTGACACTTCGCCTGGAGGCGCCTCGCTGAGCACCTTGTCGTGCGACCGGCGCTTGGCGATCACCGCGCACACCATCAGCTGCATCTGGTGGAAGAGCATCAGCGGCAGCACGGCCAGCGCGGCGTGCGCTCCGAACAGGACGCTCGCCATGGGCAGTCCGGCGGCCAGGGACTTCTTCGAGCCGGCGAACTGGATCGCGATCCGGTCCTCCCGGTCGAAGCGCAGCGCCTTGGCGCCGTACCAGGTCAGCGCGAGCATCACGGCCAGCAGGACCGCTTCCACGGCGAGCAGACCGGCCAGCCGGGCGGGGCTGACCTGGTGCCAGATGCCCTGCACCATTCCCTCGCTGAACGCGGTGTAGACGACGAGCAGGATCGACCCGCGGTCGACCAGCCCGAGCGCCTTCTTGTGCCGCGCCACGAACCCCCCGATCCAGCGGCGCAGCAGCTGCCCGGCCACGAACGGCACCAGCAGCTGGAGCACGATCTCGATCAGCGAGTCGGCGGAGAATCCGCCGGTGCTGCCCAGCAGGGAGGCGGCCAGGAGCGGCGTGGCGACGATGCCCACGAGGGAGGAGAAGGAGCCGGCGCAGATCGCCGCGGGCACGTTGCCGCGGGCGATCGAGGTGAAGGCGATCGACGACTGGATGGTCGACGGGACGAGTGTGAGGAAGAGCAGGCCCTGGAAGAGCGGCTCCGACAGCAGCACCGGGACCAGGCCGCGGGAGGCCAGACCGAGCACCGGGAAGATCACGAACGTACAGGCCAGGACCGTGACATGGAGCCGCCAGTGCTTCAGCCCGTCCAGCGCCTCGCGGGTCGACAGCCGGGCCCCGTAGAGGAAGAACAGGAAGGCGATCGCGGCCGTGGAGGCACCGGAGGCGACGTCCGCGCCCGTCCCGCGCGCCGGGAGGAGAGCGGCTACGCCGACCGTCCCGAGCAGCAGCAGGATGTACGGGTCGATCGGCATCCAACGGGGCCATCGCAGGCGTTTCACGGTGCTCCACTAGCTCTGGTTCAGCTCTGGTTCTCGGGCGGTGCGGGCCGAGAAGGCCCCTCCCCATCGTCCTCCACAGCATCGTGATCGGGAATCCGTCATACCGCTCTGACTGTCATCGCGGTATGCGATAACGCGCTACCGTGGTCTGTGTGTACGAGCCCTCCCACCTGCGCACCTTCCTGGCGGTGGCACAGACCCTCAGCTTCACGCAGGCCGCCCGGCGTCTCGGGCTGCGCCAGTCGACGGTCAGCCAGCATGTGCGGCGGCTGGAGGACGCCGCCGGGCGGCAGCTGTTCAGCCGGGACACCCACTCGGTGGAGTTGACCGAGGACGGCGAGGCGATGCTCGGTTTCGCGCGCCGGATCCTGGAGGTGCACGAGCAGGCGACGGCGTTCTTCACGGGTACCCGGGTGCGGGGCCGGCTGCGCTTCGGTGCCTCGGAGGACTTCGTGCTGACCCGGCTGCCGGAGATCCTCGAGGGCTTCCGGCACGACCACCCCGAGGTCGACCTGGAGCTGACGGTCGAGCTGTCGGGCACCCTGCACGAGCAGCTGACCGCCGGGAAACTGGACCTGGTTCTGGCGAAACGGCGCCCCGAGGACCCGCGCGGTGAGCTGGTCTGGCACGACGACCTGGTGTGGATCGGCGCGGAACGCCTGCGGCTGGACCCCGACCGCCCGGTCCCGCTGATCGTGTACCCACCGCCCGGCATCACCCGCGCCCTGGCGCTGGAGGCCCTGGAGCGACAGGGCCGCGCCTGGCGCATCGCCTGCACCAGCGGCAGCCTCAACGGCCTCGTCGCGGCGGCCCGCGCGGGCCTGGGCGTGATGGCCCACTCCCGCGGCCTGATCCCGCCCGGCCTGGTCCGCGTCCCGGACCGGGCGGACCTGCCGGAACTCGGCCAGGTCGACTTCGTCCTCGTCCACGGCCGCCGCCACACCTCCGCCCAGGGCGCGGCGGACGCCCTCGCCGCGTCGATCCTGGCGGGCGGCGACCGACTGCACCGCCGCCAGCGGAAGGGCTTTTGATACGTCAGCTACGGAGTAGAGAGGTGAATACCTTCCGGCGGCTCGGGTATGCGCGTGAAACCGGCCCCCGCCGACGCCGTAATCGCGTCGTACAGATTCGGTGGAGATTACGGCACCGAAACTTACTCAACCGTCAGGAAACTGTCCGACCCTTCCCCATGTGAGCGCATTTTCCGACGCTGACCAGGGCGTACCTGAGAGTCACTCCGTTTCGGCCCCTCTCCCGTCGCGCCCGCGCGTGGGGTAGCTTTCACGGCCTGTGCGGAGCGTCACCAGTGAGCGAACCAGGTAAGAGGGAGCGGGGAGCGGGGAGTGCGCGAGTTCACCAACCCTCCGTTGGCGTTGGCACCGCCGGTGGGCGGTCTGGCCGATGTCGTCTTCCAGCACGCCCAGGAAGACCCCCTGCACATCGCGCTCGGCCGCAAGGACGAGCAGGACCAGTGGCGGGACGTCACCGCCGCGGAGTTCCGTGACGAAGTGCTGGCTCTCGCCAAGGGTTTGCTTGCCCGAGGCATCCGGTTCGGCGACCGGGTCGCGATCGTGTCCCGCACCCGTTACGAGTGGACGCTCTTCGACTTCGCGCTGTGGACGATCGGCGCCCAGGTGGTGCCGGTCTATCCCACGTCCTCGGCCGAGCAGTGCTTCTGGATGCTGTACGACTCCGAGTGCTCGGCCGCGATCGTGGAGCACGAGGACCACGCGATGACGATCGCCACCGTCATCGACCGGCTGCCGCAGCTGCGCCAGCTGTGGCAGCTCGACTCCGGCGCCGTGCAGGAGCTGTACGACGCGGGCGCCCACATCGACGACGAGATCGTGCACCGGCACCGGCAGGCGGTCACCCCGGACTCGGTCGCCACGATCATCTACACCTCGGGGACGACGGGCCGCCCCAAGGGCTGTCTCCTCACGCACGGCAACTTCATGTACGAGGCGGACACGGTCATCGAGCGCTGGGAGCCGATCTTCCACTCGAAGAAGGGCGACGAGGCGGCCACCCTGCTGTTCCTGCCGCTCGCGCATGTCTTCGGGCGGATGGTGCAGGTCGCCGCGATCCGCGGCCAGGTCAAGTTCGGCCACCAGCCGCAGATGAACGCGGCCGCCCTCCTTCCCGACCTCGCCGCCTTCAAGCCGACGTTCTTCCTCGGCGTGCCGTACATCTTCGAGAAGGTCTTCAACGCCTCCCGCCGCAAGGCCCAGCGGGAGGGCAAGGCGGGGCCGTTCGAGAAGGCCGTCGAGATCGCCGTGAAGTACGCGGACGCCATGGAGGCGAAGGCCTGGGGCATCGGGCCCGGCCCCTCGGCCGGTCTGCGCATGCAGCACCAGCTGTTCGACAAGCTCGTCTACGCCAAGATCCGGGCGGCGATGGGCGGCCGCATCCGGCAGGCGATGACCGGCGGCTCGGCGATGGACCGGCGGCTCGGCCTGTTCTTCGCCGGCGCGGGCGTGCACATCTACGAGGGCTACGGCCTGACCGAGTCGACGGCCGCCGCGACCGCCAACCCGCCCGAGCGCACCCGCTACGGCACCGTCGGCCAGCCCATCCCCGGCACGACCGTGCACATCGCGGACGACGGCGAGATCTGGCTGCACGGCGGCAACATCTTCCAGGGCTACCTCAACAACAAGAAGGCCACCGACGAGACCCTGCACGACGGCTGGCTCGCCACCGGCGACCTGGGCTCCCTCGACGAGGACGGCTATCTCACCATCACCGGCCGCAAGAAGGAGATCCTGGTCACCTCGGGCGGCAAGAGCGTCTCGCCCGGCCAGCTGGAGGAACGCGTACGGGACCATCCGCTGGTCTCCCAGTGCATCGTCGTCGGCAACGACCGCCCGTACATCGCCGCCCTGGTCACCCTCGACCAGGAAGCCGTCGAGCACTGGCTGTCGATGCGCGGCAAGCCCCAGATGTCCCCGGCCGAGCTGGTGCGCGACGCGGACCTGGAGACGGAGGTGCGGCGCGCGGTGGTCGCCGCCAACACCCTTGTCTCCCAGGCGGAATCGATCCGCACATTCCGGATACTCGCCCAGCCGTTCACCGAGGAGCACGGGCTGCTGACCCCGTCGCTGAAGCTGAAGCGCAAGGCGATCGAGAACGCGTACGCCAATGAGGTCGAGGCGCTGTACCGCGCGTGACGCCGGTGCGCAGGAGTTTCGAGGGATTCTCCGGTCAGGAATGCGTCACGGCTCGTGATCGTTGACGATGTGAGTACCACCTGACGACAACCGAAGGATCGAGAGCTCGTGAGCAGCAAGGTCCCCCCGATCATCCTCAACAACGGCGTCGAGATGCCCCAGCTGGGCTTCGGCGTCTGGCAGGTGCCGGACGACGAGGCGGAGCAGGCGGTCACCACCGCGCTGGAGACCGGGTACCGCAGCATCGACACAGCGGCGATCTACGGCAATGAAGAGGGCACCGGCAGGGCGATCGCCGCCTCCGGCGTTCCCCGCGAGGACCTCTTCGTCACCACCAAGCTCTGGAACAGCGACCACGGGTACGACTCCACCCTCCGCGCCTTCGACGAGTCCCTGGCCAAGCTCGGCCTGGACCACCTGGATCTGTACCTGATCCACTGGCCGCGCCCGGCCACCGGCAACTTCGTCGACACGTACAAGGCGTTCGAGAAGCTCCTCGCCGACGGCCGGGTGCGGGCCATCGGTGTCTCCAACTTCCTGCCGGAGCACCTCGAGCGCCTGATCGGCGAGACGTCGGTCATCCCGGCGGTCAACCAGATCGAGCTGCACCCGCACCTCCAGCAGCACGCGGCCCGCGAGTACCACGCGGAGCAGGGCATCGCCACCGAGGCCTGGTCGCCGCTCGGCCAGGGCAAGGGCCTGCTGGAGGTCCCGGCGATCGTGGCCATCGCTCAGAAGCACGGCCGCACGCCCGCCCAGGTCGTGCTGCGCTGGCACCTCCAGCTGGGCAACGTGGTGATCCCCAAGTCCGTGACGCCGTCCCGGATCAAGGAGAACATCGAGGTCTTCGACTTCACCCTGGACACCGAGGACCTGGCGGCGATCAGCGCGCTCAACGAGGACCGGCGACTGGGTCTGAACCCGGCCACCTTCGAGGGAGTCTGAGCAGCACCGATCGGGGCGGCCCGCCTACGTCAGTTGGGCTGCCCGATCGGCCGTACGACGACCGTGTTGATGTCGACTCCCTCCGGCTGGCGGATCGCCCACACCACCGAGTCGGCGATCTGGTCGGCGGTGAGGAGATGGCCGGGCGGCAGACTGCCGTAGCTGTCCCAGAACGGCGTCTCCACCCGGCCGGGCGCGATCAGGGTCACGCCGACGCCCCACTCGGTGACCTGCCGCCGGGTGTTCTCCGCGAGCCCGGTCACCGCCCACTTCGTCGCCCCGTAGATATTGCCCGGCGTGGGCACGAACCCGGCGACACTCCCGACCAGGACGATCCGGCCCCGTGTCTCCTTCAGCGCGTCGATGGACGCGCGGATGAGCAGCGCGGGGCCGAGCACATTGGTCAGCACCATCTCCGTCCACCCGGCGGGATCGCCCTCGGCGACCGAATCGTGCGTGGCGACACCGGCGTTGGCGACGACGGTATCGAGCCGCCCGAACTCCTTGATCGTGGCCTCGACGGCCGCACGGACCTCGTCGTACTCGCCCGCGTTCCCACTGATCGTCAACAGCCCCTCAGGATCGCCGAGTTCCTCGGCGAAGCCCCGCAGACGTGCCTCACCGCGACCGGTGACAGCCACCCGCTGCCCTGCGCCGAGCAACTGCCGGGCCACTGCGGCACCGATGCCACTGCCACCGCCGGTGATGAGCGCGACCGGAGAGTCGGTCATGGTCTTCCCCCTGTTCGTAGGTGAACAGCGGGGAGTCCATCACTTGGAGTGCTCTTGAAGTCAAGTGCCGCCGACGACTGCCCAGCCCCGCCTCAGCCGGTCCGGACCGCCGTGTGGACCGTGCGGGCCGACAGGATGAACAGGTCCGGGCGGTGGTGGACGCTCGCCTTGTCGTCGGGGTCGATGAGGCGGTCGAGGGTGGCGCGGTCGGTGGCGTCGAGGCTGTCGCCGAGGGTCTCGCGGTAGCGGGAGAGGGTGGCGGCGGCGACGGTGCGCGCCCGGTCGGGGGCCGGGGCGGGCAGGTCGAGCAGGAAGCTGCGGGTGCCGGTGGGCTTCAGGCCGGCGGCGGTCATCAGGGCCGGCCAGTCCTCGGCCACGGCCACACTGCCCGGCAGCGCCGCCCGCATCTGCGTGAACCACTCCTCCTGGACGGCGTCGAGACGCGCCTGCAGGCCCGGGCGCCCGATCCCGATGTCGCGCGGCAGGAAGCGGGTGGGCAGGCCGCCCTCCACCAGCGCGAGCGTGCCGCCGAACGTCAGCCGCTCGCCGTAGGCCGCGATCGCCGCGCGCTGGTCGCCGAGGTGGTGCAGGCTGTGGCTGGCCCAGATCAGATCGGCCGGGTACTCCAAGTCGGCCATGATGTCCGGCAGTTCACCGGCGAGCGTGCCGAAGCGGTCCGCGACGCCGAGCCGCTCCGCCCGCGCGCGGGCCCGCTCCAGCAGCGGCTCGGAGCCGTCGACGGCGACGACCCGGGCGCCGGGGAAGGCGTCGGCGAGCAGACAGGAGACGACGCCGGGTCCGCTGCCCGCGTCGACGATCAGCCCCGGCTCGGTCTGTTTCTTGCCGAGCCAGGCGAGCGCGCGCTCGTGCAGGGGCGTGTACAGCTCCGCCTGCTCCTCCAGCAGCGGGGCCATCTCCGCCCAGTCGATGTCGGTGTGCTCGTGGTGGTGATGGTGGTCGTGCCGGTGCTGGTGCTGGTGGTCGTGCGCCATGGTGGTCAGCCTCTCGTCCAGGTACGGCCAGCGTGCGCCGACGCACCGCGAACAGGCAATCGGAGTTGCCGCCACAGCAAAAAAACACGGCGCCGAAAATCGGATGCGCCGCCTGCCGCCGGTCGCCCAGGATGGCCCCATGGACGACGTGATGGTGGAGCGGTTCCTCGAAGACGGGTTCGTGAAGATCGAGGGCGCCTTCCCGCCGCGCGTCGCCGAGCACTGCGCGCGGCTGCTGTGGCGGGAGACCGGGTACGACCCGGAGGATCCGGGCACCTGGAAGGACCCGGTGCACTGGGTCTACGACATGGCGCAGGGCCCCTTCGCGGCCGCCGCCAACTCCCCCGCCCTGCACGAGGCCCTCGACCTGCTGGTGGGTGAGGACCGCTGGCAGTCCCGCTACTCGCTGGGCACCTTCCCGCTGCGGTTCCCGCACGAGGAGGAACCGGACGACGCGGGCTGGCACATCGAGGGCAGCTACGTCCCCGAGGGCGCCGAGCACCCCCACACGAACCTGCGCTCGAAGGACCGCGCCCTGCTGATGCTGTTCCTGTTCAGCGAGGTCACCGAGGACAACGCCCCGACCCGCATCCGGGTCGGCTCACATCTCGACGTACCACCGGTCCTGGCGCCGTACGGCGAAACGGGCGCCTCCTACCTGGAGCTCGGCCCCAAGGTCGCCGAAGCCTCCGCACACCGCCCCCTCGCCCACGCCACCGGCCGCCCCGGCGACGTCTACCTGTGCCACCCCTTCCTCGTCCACGCCGCCCAGCCCCACCACGGCACCCACCCCCGCTTCATGGCCCAGCCAAACCTCCTCCCGGCAAAGCCCATCGAACTGGAGCGCCCAGACGCCGACTACTCAGCAGTGGAGTTCGCAATCCGCCGGGGCCTGGCCCAAGAGATCTGACCAACCCCGGCGGACTGCAACGCCCTAAAGGGGCGCGGGGAACTGCGCGACAAGCCACGAACAACCCGCAGCCGCAGTCAAAGCACTACGACAACGGCGGGTAGGCGTTCTGCATCAGCTGTTGGAACTGCGCAGAGAACCAGTGCCCCGAAATCGGCGCATCCGCCAACGCCCCCGACATGTTGTAGTTGTTCCGAGGATTGCCCTCATACGTCGGATCGCACATCCGGTCGAACCCCTTGCCCTCAGGGTTCTCGATGAACTTGCTCGAACCGTCGGACTCACCCGGCGGCTTCATCCACACATACGCGTCGATACCGGAGGCCGGCGCGGCCTGCGGACGCTCGCCAAGACCCGCGCCCGACTGGTTGCACCAGTTGCCCGGGTTCAAGCGACGGTCGTAACGGCCGCCGTCGACATACGCGTCCACGCTGGTCTGCGGACCGGGACCGGCGGGCCGTGCCGTACCGCCCCAGCCGTTGCGCGACGTGTCGATCAGCATGCCGATACCCGAGTTGAAGCCGACCGAGACCAGCTGCGTGCGGAAGGCCTGGGCGAAGGACAGCTCGTCGACGTACCGGTTCCAGTCGACCCACTTCGACTCGCGGACGGACTTGCCGGCCACGTTGTCGTTGATGGTGAAGTTGTCCTCCTTCAGGGCGCTGTAGTTGGCCGTGTTGGTGATGAAGCCGTGGACGTCGTTGACCGTGGCGCCCTCGGCCGACGCCGCCTCCTTGAAGAGCTGGGCGGACGGCGCGAAGTTGTCGTCCCAGCCGATCCAGCCGTGGTGCCCGGCATCCACGTAGTTGTAGACGTTGGGCGCGTCACCGAGCTTGTTGAGCGCGTAGCCGACGCCCTTGACGTAGTTGCCGTTGGCCTTCATCACATCGCACTCCGGGGTGGCCGTCGGGCGGCTTCCGGTGTTGGTGACGAGGTTGGGCAGCGAGTCGATCTCGACGGTGGTGACGATCCGCAGATCGGCGTACTTCGGGTCGGCGAGGATCGCGGCGATCGGGTCGATGTACTCCGTCTTGTACCGGTCGATCTCCGTCGGGCCGAGCTCACCGTTGGAGGCGAGGGCCGCGCAGTCCCGTCCGGGCAGGTTGTAGATCACCAGCTGGACGACGAGCTCGCCGCTCCCCTTCTGCGTCAGGGCCTCGTCGAGGTGGGCGCGCAGCCCCATCTTGCCGCCCGCTCCGTTGATGGCGGCGATCCGGTCGAGCCACACACCGGTCGGCTGGTTGGAGATCCGGCTGCCGCCCGGCTCGGCGGCGGCGTTCGCCGACCACTCCGGGTTCACATACACCTTGGCGCCCGCGTACGGGTTGTCGACCTTCGGTCCCGTCGGGTCCGGCGGATCCGTGGGGCCGCCACCGCCGTCGACGTTGCAGGTCACGCCGTCGAGGGTGAAGGCCGTCGGCAGCGCGTTGCTGCCGCTGTACGAGGCGTTGAAGCCGAAGCTGATCGAACCGCCGGCCGCCAGCGTCCCGTTGTAGGACTCGTTGGCTGCGGTGACGGCGGCCCCGCTCTGACTGAACTTCGCGTTCCAGCCGTTGGTGATCTTCTGGTTTCCGGCGTACGACCACTTGACCGCCCAAGTGGACTTGGCGGCGCCGTTGTTGGTGACCGTCACGGCGGTGGTGAAGCCGGTGTCCCACTGGTTCTGCACCTTGTAGTCGACGGTGCAGGGGACGGCCGCCGTCTCCACTGAGCCGGTGTCGACGGCCAATGCCGTCCCTGAGGCCCCGGCGACCAGCGCCAGGGCGGCGAGCATCGCTGTTCTGGTACGACTCATGAGTGCGGGTTTCCCTCTCGGTCGGAGAATGGGGGTGTTGTCCGTCGAGGGCGCGCAAGGGCTCACGTGAACTGCGGTTCCGCCTGTTCGAGGTCCAGGTTCCGCGCACCGGCGACCTCGTAGCCGAGTAAAAGTCCTGAACGCGGAGGGTGTCGCATGAGCGAGTCCTTGCAGTTCGGGCGCGTCGGGACGGACGCGCCGACTGATGGAGTCGCTCCCACTGGTGCGAAGGAAGGTAGCGCCAAGTGTCGGTAAAGGACAGGGGATGCGCTTGACTTTTCCTCAACGGAATCCATCGAATCTTTTCGACTCTTCAAGCACCTTGACCCCTTTGACGCCCATCTCCACTATGGGAGCGCTCCCACTGGTTCAAGCCTTGACTTCTCCCGAGCCGCAAGGAGGAACCAGCACATGCCCCCCAGAAGGAGACGCCGCACCGCGCGGCGGTTGTGGACCGCCGTCGTGGCGGCCCTCGCCCTCCCTTTCACGATGCTGTCGACAGGGTCAACACCGGCCCAGGCGGCGGCACTTCAGTGCAGCGTCGACTACAAGACCAACGACTGGGGCTCCGGCTTCACCGCGGACCTGACGATCACCAACCGCGGCACGGATCCGATCAGCGGCTGGACCCTGACGTATGCGTACTCGGGCAACCAGAAGCTGGCCAACGGCTGGAACGGCAGCTGGTCCCAGTCCGGCCGGACGGTCACCGTGCAGAGCGCCTCGTACAACGCGACGATCGCGGCGGGAGCCGCCGCCACGACCGGCGCGCAGTTCACCTACAGCGGCACCAACACCGCGCCGACCAGCTTCGCGATCAACGGCACGCCCTGCACGGGCGCACACCAGCCGCCGATCACCGTGCTGACCAGCCCGGCCCCGGGCGCCGTCTACTCGCAGGGTGACGCGGTCCCGCTGGCGGCCACCGCCGCGGCGGCCGACGACGCGACGATCAGCAAGGTCGAGTTCTACGACGACACCACGCTGCTCGGCACCGACACCAGCGCGCCGTACTCGCTCTCGGTCTCAAGTTTGACCGTGGGCAGTCATTCGCTGGTGGCGAAGGCGTACGACAGCCTGGGCGCGTCCGCGAGCTCCACACCGGTCGGCATCACGGTCGCCTCGGGTCCCGCCGTGGTGGCCTCGACCAACCAACTGGCCGTCCAGCAGGGCAAGACGGGCACGTACCAGGTGAAGCTGTCGACGCAGCCGTCCGCCAATGTGACCGTCACGACGGCCCGGACGGGCGGCAACTCGGGTCTGTCGGTGACCGGTGGGGCGTCCCTCACCTTCACTCCGTCGAACTGGAACACCGCACAGTCGGTGACGGTCACGGCGGGCTCGACGGGCACGGGCTCGGCGACGTTCGAGTCGTCCGCCACGGGTCATGCGAAGGCCGCGGTCACGGTCACGCAGATCGCGGCGACGAAGCAGTACGACGCCCGCTTCCTGGAGCTCTACGGCAAGATCACCAACCCGGCGAACGGCTACTTCTCCCCCGAGGGCATCCCGTACCACTCGGTCGAGACGCTGATCGTCGAGGCGCCGGACCACGGCCATGAGACCACGTCGGAGGCGTACAGCTATCTGCTGTGGCTCCAGGCCATGTACGGCAAGGTGACCGGCGACTGGTCGAAGTTCAACGGCGCCTGGGAGATCATGGAGAAGTACATGATCCCCACCCACGCCGACCAGCCGACGGGCTCCTTCTACAACCCGTCGAAGCCGGCGACGTACGCACCCGAGCTGGACACTCCGAACGAGTACCCGGCCCGGCTCGACTCGTCCGTCTCCGTCGGCTCGGACCCGATCGCGGCCGAGCTGAAGAGCGCGTACGGCACGGACGACGTGTACGGCATGCACTGGCTGCAGGACGTCGACAACGTCTACGGCTACGGCAACTCGCCCGGCAAGTGCGAGGCGGGGCCGTCGGACACCGGTCCGTCGTACATCAACACCTTCCAGCGCGGTGCGCAGGAGTCGGTGTGGGAGACGGTGCCGCAGCCGACCTGTGACGCCTTCAAGTACGGCGGTCCGAACGGGTACTTGGACCTGTTCACCGGCGACGCGTCCTACGCCAAACAGTGGAAGTTCACCAACGCCCCGGACGCCGACGCGCGCGCCGTGCAGGCCGCGTACTGGGCCGACAAGTGGGCCGAGGAGCAGGGCAAGGGCAGTGCTGTCTCCGCGACCGTCGGCAAGGCCGCGAAGATGGGCGACTACCTGCGCTACTCGATGTACGACAAGTACTTCAAGAAGGTCGGCAACTGTGTCGGGCCGTCGACCTGCGCGGCCGGCACCGGCAAGGACGCCTCGATGTACCTGATGTCCTGGTACTACGCCTGGGGCGGCGCGACCGACACGTCCGCCGGCTGGTCCTGGCGTATCGGCTCCAGCCATGCGCACGGCGGCTACCAGAACCCGCTGGCCGCGTACGCGCTCAGCTCCTACGCCGACCTGAAGCCCAAGTCGGCGACGGGCCAGGCGGACTGGGCCAAGTCGCTCGACCGGCAGCTGGAGTTCTACCGCTGGCTGCAGTCGGCCGAGGGCGGCATCGCGGGCGGCGCGACCAACAGCTGGGCTGGCCGGTACGCGACTCCGCCGGCCGGGAAGTCGACGTTCTACGGCATGTACTACGACCAGCAGCCCGTCTACCACGACCCGCCGTCCAACCAGTGGTTCGGCTTCCAGGCGTGGTCGATGGAGCGGGTGGCCGAGTACTACCAGCAGACGGGAGACGCGGACGCCAAGGCGGTCCTCGACAAGTGGGTCGACTGGGCACTGTCCGAGACGACCGTCAATCCCGACGGCACGTACCAGATTCCGTCGACACTTCAGTGGTCGGGCCAGCCCGACACCTGGAACCCGTCAAGTCCGGGCGCCAACAACGGACTTCATGTCACCGTCGCCGACTACACGAACGATGTCGGTGTGGCCGCCGCGTACGCCAAGACCCTGACGTACTACGCGGACCGCTCCGGTGACACGGAGGCCGCGGCGACGGCGAAGGCGCTGCTCGACGGCATGTGGAGCAACCATCAGGACGCGCTGGGTGTCGCCGTCCCGGAGACCCGGGCGGACTACAGCCGGTTCGACGACGCGATCTACGTCCCGTCCGGCTGGAGCGGCACGATGCCGAACGGTGACGCGATCAACTCGTCGTCGACGTTCGACTCGATCCGGTCGTTCTACGAGGACGACCCGGCCTGGTCGAAGATCGAGGCGTATCTCGCGGGTGGCGCGGCGCCGTCGTTCACGTATCACCGGTTCTGGGCCCAGGCGGACATCGCCTTGGCCATGGGCTCGTACGCGGAGCTTCTCGAATAGTCCCCGCCGGGCGCTCCGCGGGTTGGCCGTGATTTGTCTGCGGGTCCGTTGTGGCTGGTCGCGCAGTTCCCCGCGCCCCTGAAAGACGGGGCGTGTCAGTTCACGGCGTTTCCGCGGAACCGCCTCAAAGCTTCGCGTGCGTGGTCTCGTCACCTGACGGCGAGACCGACCAGCCGGGCGGTCCTCTCCCGCACAGAGGGCCGCCCGGCAACTCTCGCGCCATAGGGAAAGCGCTTACCCTCCCGTCTCCGCATCCCCCACCCGGAAAGGACCCCCCGTGCGAAGAACCCGCATCCTCACGGCCGTCCTGGCCCTGGCAGCCGGTCTCCTCGCCGGCACGCCGTCCGCGCTCGCCGCCGACACCGAGCCGGTGTCGATCGCCGCCGACAGCTACACCTGGAAGAACGCGCGCATCGACGGCGGCGGCTTCGTCCCCGGCATCGTCTTCAACCGCAAGGAGAAGAACCTCGCCTACGCCCGTACCGACATCGGCGGTGCCTACCGCTGGCAGGAGTCGACGAAGACCTGGACGCCGCTGCTGGACTCGGTCGGCTGGGACGACTGGGGGCACACCGGTGTCGTGAGCCTGGCCTCCGACTCCGTCGACCCCGACAAGGTGTACGCGGCGGTCGGGACGTACACCAACAGCTGGGACCCGGGGAACGGCGCCGTCATGCGCTCCGCCGACCGGGGCGCGAGCTGGCAGAAGGCCGAGCTGCCGTTCAAGCTGGGCGGGAACATGCCGGGACGCGGCATGGGTGAGCGGCTGGCCGTCGACCCGAACAGGAACAGCTTGCTCTATCTGGGGGCTCCCAGCGGCAAGGGGCTGTGGCGGTCGACGGACTCCGGAGTCAGCTGGTCTCAGGTGACGAACTTCCCCAACGTCGGAAACTACGCGCAGGATCCGAGCGACACGAGCGGCTACGCCTCCGACAACCAGGGCATCGTCTGGGTCACCTTCGACGAGTCGACCGGTACGGCGGGCAGCGCCACGCGGACGATCTACGTCGGGGTCGCCGACAAGGAAAACGCGGTATACCGCTCGACGGACGCGGGGGCGACCTGGTCCCGTGTCGCCGGGCAGCCGACCGGTTATCTGGCTCACAAAGGCGTGCTGGACGCGACGAACGGCTATCTGTACCTCGCGTACAGCGACACCGGCGGGCCGTACGACGGCGGCAAGGGCCGGCTGTGGCGGTATGCGACCGCGACCGGTACCTGGACGGACATCAGCCCGGTGGCGGAGGCCGACACGTACTACGGCTTCAGCGGTCTCACCGTCGACCGGCAGCGGCCCGGCACGGTGATGGCGACGGCGTACAGCTCCTGGTGGCCGGACACCCAGATCTTCCGCTCGACGGACAGCGGCGGGACGTGGACGAAGGCCTGGGACTACACGTCGTATCCGAACCGCGCGAACCGCTACACGATGGACGTCTCCTCGTCCCCCTGGCTGACCTGGGGCGCGAACCCGGCGCCGCCCGAACAGACCCCGAAACTGGGCTGGATGACGGAGTCGCTGGAGATCGACCCGTTCGACTCGAACCGGATGATGTACGGGACGGGTGCGACGATCTACGGCACCGAGGAGCTGTCGAAGTGGGACAGCGGAGGCCAGTTCACCATCAAACCGATGGTGCGGGGCCTGGAGGAGACGGCCGTCCTGGACCTGGCGTCACCGCCGTCCGGCGCTCCCCTGCTCAGCGCGCTCGGCGACATCGGCGGCTTCCGGCACACGGATCTCACCAAGGTCCCGCCGATGATGTACACCTCGCCGAACTTCACCTCGACGACCAGCCTGGACTTCGCGGAGAGCAACCCGAACACCGTGGTCCGCGCCGGCAATCTGGACTCCGGACCGCACATCGCGTTCTCGACGGACAACGGCGCCAACTGGTTCGCGGGGACGGACCCTTCGGGCGTCAGCGGTGGCGGCACGGTCGCCGCGGCGGCCGACGGCAGCCGGTTCGTGTGGAGTCCGCAGGGCACCGGGGTCCACTACGCGACGGGCTTCGGCACGTCCTGGTCGGCGTCGAGCGGCATCCCGGCGGGCGCGATCGTCGAGTCCGACCGGGTCGACCCGAAGACCTTCTACGGCTTCAAGTCCGGGAAGTTCTACGTCAGTACGGACGGCGGCGCGACCTTCTCCGCGTCGGCCGCGACCGGGCTCCCCTCCGGCGACACCGTCCGCTTCAAGGCGCTGCCCGGCACGAAGGGTGACGTATGGCTGGCGGGCGGCGCGAGCGACGGCGCGTACGGCCTGTGGCACTCCACCGACTCCGGCGCCACCTTCACCAAGCTGTCCGGCATCGATCAGGCCGACACCATCGGCTTCGGCAAGGCGGCGCCCGGAGCGACGTACCAGACCCTCTACACCAGCGCGAAGATCGGTGGCGTACGAGGCATCTTCCGCTCCACCGACAAGGGTGCGAGCTGGACCCGCGTCAACGACGACGCCCACCAGTGGGGTTGGACGGGCGCGGCGATCACCGGCGATCCTCGCGTGTACGGCCGGGTGTACGTGGCGACCAACGGCCGCGGCGTCATCTACGGCGACACCCCCGACAGCGGCGGTACCGACCCGACGCCCACACCGACGGGCGCCTGCGCCGTCACCTACAAGGTGACCAACGAGTGGTCGGGCGGCTTCCAGGCCGACGTCCAGCTGAGCAACACCGGCACGAGCGCCTGGTCGGGCTGGTCCCTCAGCTGGACCTTCCCGAACGGCCAGACCATCTCCCGGCTCTGGAACGCCGATCACACGCAGTCGGGTTCAGCGGTGACAGCGAAGAACGTGGGCTGGAACGGCACCGTGGCGGCGGGGTCGTCGGTGAGCTTCGGGTTCACGGGGAGCTGGTCGGGAGCGAACGCGAAACCCGCTTCCTTCAAGCTCGGTGATCAGTCCTGCGCGATCGCCTGAAGGTATTTGACCGTCGCCGGGTCGGCCGGGAGCAGGGTCTCGATGGCCAGCTCGGCGACGGTCACGTCCATGGGGGTGTTGAAGGTGGAGATCGAGGAGATGAAGGACAGCACCCGGCCGTCGTGCTCGATGCGCATCGGGAGCGCGAAGGACGGGGCCGGTTCGGCCGGTTCCTCCGCCGTCTCCCGCACCGGGTACGCGGCGACCTCCTCGTACAACTCCCGCAGCGGTTCCGAGCGTTGCAGCGCGATCTGCCGTTCCATCTGGGCGAGCAGATGGCCGCGCCACTCCCGCAGATTGAGGATGCGGGGCGCGAGGCCCTCCGGGTGGAGGGTCAGCCGCATCGCGTTCAGCGGCGGCGCGAGCAGCGACTCGGGCAGGCCGTCGAGCAGGGCCAGGATGCCCCGGTTGGCGGCCACCACGTTGTACGTCGCGTCCACCACGAAGGCCGGGTAGGGCTCGTAGCCCTGGATCAGCTGCTCGATCCCCTCGCGCAGCGGCTCCAGCGCCGGGTCGTCCAGCGGGGTCTGCCGGTAGCGCGGGGCGTAACCGGCCGCCAGGAGCAGGGCGTTGCGCTCGCGCACGGGCACGTCGAGATGCTCGGCCAGCCGCAGCACCATCTCCTCGCTCGGCCGGGAGCGGCCCGTCTCGATGAAGCTGATGTGCCGGGCGGAGGAGTCGGCCCGCAGCGCCAGCTCCAGCTGGCTGACCCGCCGCCGCTCCCGCCAGGCTCGCAGCAGGGGACCGACGCCGTCGCCGGAGGGGAGTGCGGCGCCGTCGGACACGGGAGTGGTCATACGACGACCGTAGTCCGTGGGCGAGTCCAGCGGCGCCGGAATGTGTCCGGAACAGATCTCCGGGCACCCGTCTGACCAGGGCGTCAAGTGCGCGGCTGTGGCACGCTGAAGAGGAACCCGACACCCTGGAAGGAGCGAGGCCATGCCCCTCGAACCGCTGTCGCAGGAGGAGATCGAGGAGCGGCTGGCTCAGCTGCCGGGCTGGTCCCTGGACGGGGACCGTATCGCCCGCTCCTACCGGCTGCGCTCGCACCTCGCGGCCACCGCGATGGTCGTCCACATCGCCCAGGTCCAGGAAGAGCTCGACCACCACTCCGACCTCACCCTCGGCTACAACACCCTGTCACTGAGCGTGAACACGCACACGGTGGGCGGGGTGACCGAGCGGGACTTCAAGCTGGCCCGCCGGGTGGAGGAACTGGCACCGGCCCACGGGGCGAAGTGACGCGGTGCTGGACTACGACAAGGAAGCCGACGCCTACGACATCACACGCGGCGGCGAGCCCCGGGCCGCCGCCGCTGCCGCCGCCGTCCTGGGCCTGCTGCCCGGCGTGACCGGCCGCCTCCTCGACGTGGCCTGCGGCACCGGCATCGTGACCCGGCGGCTCGCGGCGGCCCGGCCCGGGCTGCGGGTGACCGGCGCGGATCTGACGTCCGGGATGGCCCGGATGGCCGCCGTACGCCTGCCCGGCGCGGTCGTGCTCGCGGACAGCCGGCGGCTGCCGTTCCCGGACCGCGCGTTCGACGCCGTGACCAGCGTGTGGCTGCTGCATCTGCTCGACGAACCCGACGACGTGCGGGCCGCCGTCGCCGAGTGCGCCCGCGTACTGCGGCCGGGCGGTATGTACGTCACCACCGTCGACAAGGCCGCCGCGCACGACGTGGGCAGTGACATCGATGCCGTGCTCGCCCCGCGCCCACGCCGGCCTGCCCGGGACGAGGCGGCGGCCGTGGAGTCGTACGCCGCCGAGCAGGGACTGCTCCCCGCCGGGCAGGCCCGCTTCCCGGGCGTGGGGCAGGGCCGCAGCCCCCGGCGGACCGCCGCCGACCTGCGGCGCGGCTGGTTCACCCAGCTACCGCCCGGCGAGCCGCGCACCGAACGTTTCGCCGAGCTCCTGGCGACGCTCCCCGACCAGAACCGGCCGCGCCCCGACCCCGTGTTCTCCCTCCGGGCCTTCAGGAAGCCGCCCGACGACTGAACTCCATGATCCAGTTGCTCAGCCAGGTCTCCCCGCCGTCCACGGAGAACGCCTGCTCCCAGCGGGCCGCGTCCGCCGAGACGCCCGACCAGACGAACCGCACGCGGGCCCTTCCGATGGGTCCACCCGCTCGGCGAAGCTGAGAGTGGGGGGAACGCGTCGTCGGCCCTCTCAGTGCCGGTCACCACATCTGAGCCCGTTGGGGGTGCCCCCTCTGGGGGAGTCTGAGGACGAGGCCGTTCAGGCCGAAGCGGGGGTCTGGGGGCGGCAGCCCCCAGAGCGACGGCCACGCAGACCGACCTGCACCCTGAACCGGCCCGATGTGATCGGCTCACGCCAGCGCAGCGCCCCGGTCTCCAGTGGTTCCGGCGGGCAGGGTGTCCGCCAAGTAGGCGGCCAGGTCGGGGAGTTCGGGCGCGAGCAGGTGCCGTACCCAGGCGTCTCGTTCGTGCAGGATCGGCGGCAGCTCCCAGACGCAGCCGATCCACGGCTTGTCCGGTGTGATGAAGTGCGTCGGGTCGTGGTCCGGGCAGCCGAGTGCCGGCTGGCCGGCCGCGGCGCCGCGGAAGTGCAGGACGTTGTCCCAGACCCAGCTGTAGGCGTTCAGGTAGGCCCCGTCGTCACCGCCTCGGTGCAGCACGACGAAGGTGGCCGGCGGGGTGCCGTCCGGTTCCGGCAGCAGGTCCGGCAGGATCGCGTACGCCGCCTTCTCGACGTCGGGTGCGATGCCCGCCGGGTCGGCGGTGACGTGGTAGCGCTTGATGTGCCGCCCGGCCACCTCGATCGGCGGCGGCACGGTCAGCAGTCTCTCGGTGAAGCTCATGGCAGGACGCTAGGACCGCTTCACTGCCACCATGTGTCAGTGAAGTCCAGCCGCCTGATCTCGATCCTGCTGCTCCTCCAGACCCGGGGCCGGATGACCGCCGCCCAGCTCGCCGAGGAGCTGGAGGTCTCCGTCCGCACGGTCTACCGGGATGTCGACGCGCTGAGGGCGGCCGGTGTCCCGTTGTACGGCGACGCGGGCCACGACGGCGGCTATCGGCTGCTGGACGGCTACCGCACCCGCCTCACCGGCCTGACCGCCGACGAGGCGGAGGCGCTGTTCCTCGCGGGGGTCCCGGGGCCGGCTGCTGAACTCGGCCTCGGCTCCCTGCTCGCCGCCGCCGAGCTGAAAGTGCGCGCCGCGCTGCCCGTCCAAGCCGACCGGATCAGCGGCCGCTTCCACCTCGACGCCCCCGGCTGGTACGCGGACGGCGAGGAGGCCCCGTATCTGCCCTCGGTCGCCGATGCCGTGTGGAACAGCCGGGTGCTGCACATCGTCTACCGGCGCTGGCGCGAGCCCACCGACGTGGAGCGCCGTCTGGAACCGTACGGACTGGTCCTCAAGGCGGGTCGCTGGTACGTGGTCGCCGGTCCCGGGCCGCGCACCTTCCGGGTCGACCAGATCCTCGAACTCACCGCCTCGGACGAGGAGTTCACGCGTCCCGGCGACTTCGATCTGGCTGCCTACTGGGAGGCGTACCAGAGGGATTTCCACGACTGGCTGTACCGTGCGGAGGCGGTCGTACGCATCGCGCCGTCGGTGACGCTCTCCGGCCCGCTCGCCCGCGCCGTCGCCGCCAACGGCCGTACGGACGAGACCGGTTGGATCCAGGCCACCGTCCCGATCGAGTCCGTCGACCATGCGGCGGGCGAGTTCCTGCGTTTGGGCACGGACATCGAGGTGCTGGGCCCGCCGGAGCTGCGGGCGAAGATCGCCCGGACGGCCGCCGAACTGGCCGAAAGATACGGCAACTTCGAGGTGCACGGCGACCACTGAGAGGCCGGAACCCGTCCGTCCTTCAGGAGGTACGTCTCGTGCAGCACCCGCACAAGCACCGCAGACGAAGCGTCGTCCTCTCCGCGCTGGGCGCCACGACCGCGCTGGTCGCCGCCGGACTCACCGCGCTGACCGGCCCCACCGGCACGTCCCCCACGCTCGAACCGGCTTCGCACGGCTCGCGCGGGGGCACCCCCATGGCCGCCACCGCCCGCCAGGTCGAGAAACTCGACCGGGGTGTGGTCAGCGTCCACACGGCCGCCGGCAACCTGGTCAGCTGGCGCTGGCTGGGCACCGACCCGGGCGACGTCTCCTTCAACGTCTACCGCGCCGGTACGAAGGTCAACGCGACCCCGATCACCGGCTCCACCAACTACTTCCACTCCGGCGCTCCCGAACAGGCCGACTACACCGTCCGTGCGATCGTCGGCGGCGTCGAGCAGGCCGACTCGGTGCACGCGATCCAGTTCCGCACCGGCTACAAGGACGTCCCCATCTCCCCGCCCGCGGGCGGCACCACCCCCGACGGCATCGCGTACACCTACGAGGCCAACGACGCCTCCGTCGGCGACCTCGACGGCGACGGCGCCCTCGACTTCGTCCTCAAGTGGCAGCCCACCAACGCCAAGGACAACTCCCAGTCCGGCTACACCGGCAACACCGTCGTCGACGGCGTCAAGCTCGACGGCACCCGGCTGTGGCGTATCGACCTGGGCCGCAACATCCGCTCCGGCGCGCACTACACGCAGTTCCAGGTGTACGACTACGACGGCGACGGCAAGGCCGAGGTCGCCATGAAGACGGCCGACGGCACGCGGGACGGCACGGGCGCGGTGATCGGCAGTTCGTCGGCCGACCACCGCAACTCCAGTGGCTACGTGCTCTCCGGCCCGGAGTACCTGACCATGTTCAACGGGCAGACCGGCAGGGCGATGGGCACGGTCGACTACGTCCCGGCCCGCGGCAACGTCTCCTCCTGGGGCGACAACTACGGCAACCGCGTCGACCGCTTCCTCGCCGGCACCGCGTACCTCGACGGCGCCCGCCCCTCGCTCATCATGGCGCGCGGCTACTACACCCGCTCCGTGATCGCGGCCTGGGACTGGCGGGGCGGCGCCCTCCCCCCCCCCCGCCCCCCCGCCCCCCCCCCCCCCCCCCCCCCCGGGGGGGGGGGCGGCGGGGGGGGGGGCCCCCGCCCGCCCCTCGCCGCCGGGGGGGCCGGCGGCCCCGGCGAGGACGTGGTCGGCGGCGTGACCCTGGGCGCAGACCGGCACGGGGC
>NZ_JAFFSU010000038.1 GCF_017948455.1 Streptomyces sp. GESEQ-4 | reverse complement strand
ACCGTTGAGCCGTTCCGACGTCTCAAACCTTAGCGGATCCTCTCGGCGATTCCCAATCGGGCCACCGAGTTCCCATTCGAATTGAAATCGGGCATGCCGAAATCGACCCTGACGGGAGATCGTGCTGATGGTTTGGTTTGCCGCTTTCGCGGCGGGAGGTGCTGTCGCAGAACCGTTACGGCTCCGCGGCAACCCGAAGAACATTACGGATCGGGGAGGGGGCTGTCAAGCGTCGCCTGTCAAGATCTTTAGTCGAGGTCCGTGAGACGGCCGCCGGCGTCGGGCTGGGCGTGCTCCACCCTGCGCAGAAGGCGGGTGAGGACCTCGCCGAGGACCGTGCGCTCCTCCGGGGACAGGTCCTGGAGGAGGTCCTCCTCGAAGACCGTCGCGAGGCGCATCGCCTCCAGCCACTTCTGGCGGCCCTCGGCGGTCAGCTCCACGATGACGCGGACGCGGTTGGACTCGTCGCGCTCGCGGGTGACCAGACCCTCGGTGACCATGCGGTCGATCCGGTGGGTCATCGCGGCCGGGGTGAGGCCGAGTCGCTTGGCGAGGTCGCCGGGGCCCATGCGGTAGGGAGCGCCGGAGAGGACCAGGGCCTTGAGGACCTCCCACTCGGCGTTGCTGATGCCGAGGGCGGAGGTCTGGCGGCTGTAGGCGACGTTCATACGGCGGTTCAGGCGGGAGAGGGCCGAGACGATCTTCTCGACCTGGGGGTCGAGGTCCTGGAACTCGCGCTGGTAGGCGGCGATCTGTTCTTCGAGCGTCGGCTCGGTGACACCGGGGGTCTCGGCCATGGGCGCAGTATCGCATGCGGACTCTTTGCTTTGAAGTCCTTCGCTATGTACTCTTTAGCTTCGAACTTTAGTCTTGAAGTCTTCACTCCTAACTAGTGAGAGAGGTGAACGTGACCAGGGCGATGGGCGCAGCGATGCGCCGGATCCACGTGGGCAACGCACTCAGCGCGTTCGGGCTCGGTTTCACCGTCCCCTACCTGTACGTCTATGTGGCGCAGGTGCGGGGGCTGGGGGCGATGACGGCGGGTCTCGTACTCGCCGTGTTCGCCGTGGCCGCGCTGGTCGTGCTGCCGTTCGCCGGGCGGGCCATCGTCCGGCGGGGTCCGCTGCCGGTGCTGCTCGCCGCCCTGATCACCGCCGCGGTCGGTGCGCTGAGCCTGGGGCTCGCCGGTAATGCCACAGCTGTCCTGCTGTCGGCGGCCGGTCTCGGGGCGGGGCAGGCCGTGATGCAGCCCGCGCTCGCGACGATGATCGTGGACTGCTCGTCGGCAGAGACCCGGTCGCGGGCGTTCGCCACGCAGTTCTTTCTGCAGAACCTGGGGCTGGGTGTCGGTGGCCTCATCGGCGGTCATCTCGTCGATGCCACGCGCGTCAGCTCCTTCACTCTGCTGTTCTCGATCGAAGCGGCGATGTTCCTGCTGCTGGTCGTCGTGATGGTGACCGTGCGGATGCCGCACTCGCCGCAGATCGGCCGGGCGCCCGCCGGATCGACCAAGGGCAGTTGGAAGCAGTTGCTGTCCAACCGGGCCATGGTGCAGCTGTGCGTGCTGGGCTTTGTGCTGTTCTTCGCGTGCTACGGGCAGTTCGAGTCGGGGCTCAGTGCGTACGGGGTCGAGGCGGCCGGGATCTCGACGTCCGCGCTCGGGACCGCGCTGGCCGCGAACACCGGGATGATCGTCGTGGCGCAGTTCCTCGTTCTGAGGTTCGTGGAGCGGCAGAGGCGGTCTCGGGTGATCGCCGCGGTGGGGCTCATCTGGGCCGTGGCCTGGATCGCGGCCGGGTACGCGGGGCTGGGACATGGCAGTCAGGCCATGGCGACGGCCGCGTTCATCTCGACGTACGCGCTGTTCGGGCTGGGTGAGGCGATGTTGTCGCCGACGGTCGCCCCGCTGGTGGCCGATCTTGCGCCGAGTGGGCTGGCCGGGCAGTACAACTCCGCGTTCGCGCTGGTCAAGCAGTTGGCGCTGGCGGTCGGGCCTGCGGTGGGCGGGCCCATGGGGGCGTCGCTGCATGCGCCGTACATCGTGACGTTCCTGCTGTTCTCGCTGGGGATCACCTACCTCGCGGTGCGGTTGGGGCGCCAGCTGACGGACGTACAGGATCAGCCGTCGCTGAGGAAGAGCCGGGTGGTTGCCCAGGGCAGTGGGACACCAGTGGAGTCCATCACCGCCTAGCGGCAACGCCGCAAAAGGGGCGCGGGGAACTGCGCGACCAGCCACCACGCACCCGCAGCCAGAAGCCGCCACGCGCCCCCTACGGCGCTATCCCTTTGGCAATACGAACT
Source organism: Streptomyces sp. GESEQ-4 (assembly GCF_017948455.1). GTDB lineage: Bacteria > Actinomycetota > Actinomycetes > Streptomycetales > Streptomycetaceae > Streptomyces. The sequence continues at coordinate 63,633 of NZ_JAFFSU010000038.1, read as the reverse complement.
CGCACCAGACCGCCTTCCCGCCCCCAGGCGTCCGACGCGAACCCCAGGTCGAGGCAATCGTCGCCACGATGGCGATACCCCGGCCGGACTCGTCGCCGGGTTCCGCTCGGCGGCGTCTCGGCAGATGGTCGTCGCCGTCCGTGACCTCGATGATCAGGCGCCGATCAGTACGGCGGAGCCTCAACCGCATGGGTGGGATGCCGTGCTGGAGGGAGTTGGCGACCAGTTCGCTGGTCGCCAGGACGCCCAGGTCGTGCAGTTCGGGCGGGAAGCGCCAGCTGGTCAGGACCCCGGAGGCGAAGGCACGCGCGCGTGGGGCCGCTTCTACGCCGCCCAGGAGTTCCAGGGCGGCGTTGCGGAAGAGGTCGCTGTCGGGGCCCGTGCGGGACGGGTGCTGGAGGACCAGGACCGCTACGTCGTCGTCGTGGTCGGCTGTGACGCCTGCCGTGCGGACCAGGCGGTCGCAGACGACCTGGGGTGTGCCGGTCGCGCCGGCCAGGGCTCGCTCCAGGCTGGCGATGCCCTCATCGAGGTCCTCGTTGCGGCGTTCCACCAGGCCGTCCGTGTAGAGGACGGCCGTCGAGCCCGGGCTGAGGGCGACCGTGCCCGACGTGTGCATCCAGCCGCCGGTGCCCAGGGGCGGTCCCGTGGGCTCGTCCGCCCGGACGACCTGGCCGTTCTCGTCGCGGATGAGGATCGGCAGGTGGCCGGCCGAGGCGTACACCAGCCGTCCCTCGTTCGGATCGTGGATGGCGTACACGCAGGTGGCGATCTGGTTGGCGTCGATCTCGGTGGCGAGGCCGTCGAGGAGCTGGAGGATCTCGTGCGGGGGGAGGTCGAGGCGGGCGTACGCGCGGACGGCCGTACGGAGTTGGCCCATGACCGCGGCCGCGCGCACGCCTCTGCCCATGACATCGCCGATGACGAGGGCCGTGCGGCCGCCGCCGAGGGTGATCACGTCGTACCAGTCGCCGCCCACCGCGGCTTCCGTGCCGCCCGGCTGGTAGGTCGCGGCGACGCGCAGGTCGTCGGGTTGTTCGAGGACCTGGGGCAGGAGGGAGCGCTGGAGGGTGACCGCGGTTTCGCGCTGGCGGCGTTCGCTGGCGCGGAGGCGTTCGGCGGCTTCGGCGTGGTCGGTGACGTCGGTGGCGAAGATCAGTACGCCGCCGTCCTCGGTGTCCGTGACCGGGGTGCAGGCGAAGGTGTAGGAGCGGCCGTCGGGGGCCTTGCGGGACTTGACCGTGCGGGGCTTGCCGCTGCGCAGGACCTGGTCGAGGAGCGGGAACAGGCCGAGTTCGTCGAGTTCCGGGAGGGCCTCGCGGGCCGGGTCGCCGAGGGGGCGGGGGCCGAACGCCGTCACGTAGGCGTCGTTGACGTAGGCGAGGCGGTGGTCGGGGCCGTGGACGAGGGCGACGAGGGCCGGGACACGGTCGAGGACCTCGCGGACCGGCAGTTCGTCGACGGCGGGCACGGACAGCGCCTCGTCGGTGAGCTGCTCGGCGCGGGCGGCGGGCACGGAGCTCTCGCCCCGCCGGTCCGGGGGGACCGCGTCGGTCCGCGCTGCGGCGCGGCGCTGCGTTCCGGGGAGCCGGGCGCTCCAGCGCGTGAAGTTCACGAATCCTTGCCTCGTGTAGTCGTCTTCGGCCAGCTCCGGACCCGGCCGGGGGTCTGGGGGGTGGCACCCCGGGGTTGCAGCACTATGGGTGGGCCTCGTGGGTTCGAAGGGCGAGCAGGTGCTCGTCCGTGGGGGTGGGGACCAGTCTGGCAGGGTGGCCGGCCGGGCCGACATCCGTCAGACGCCGGGCCTGGCGGTGGAGTTCCCGGGTTCGGTCAGGTCGACCCCTTCGGGTCGTCCGAGGGCTTACCTGATGACTTTCCACCGGCCGCGAGTTCGAACTCCGCTCGGGGATGTTCGAGCGATCCGAGGGAGACGATCTCCCGCTTGAAGAGCCCCGACAGTGTCCACTCGGCCAGTACGCGGGCCTTGCGGTTGACGGTCGGGACCCTGCTGAGGTGGTAGACGCGGTGCATGAACCAGGCAGGGTAGCCCTTCAGCTTGCGTCCGTAGACGTGTGCGACGCCTTTGTGGAGTCCCAGGGAGGCGACCGAGCCTGCATATTTGTGCGCGTAGGTCTCCAGCGGCTCGCCACGCAGTGAATGGGCGATGTTGTCGCCGAGAACCTTGGCCTGGCGCAGGGCGTGCTGGGCGTTGGGGGCGCACTCCTTACCGGGTTCTTTGGCGGTGGCGTCGGGGACCGCGGCCGCGTCTCCCGCTGCCCACGCGTGCGTGGTGCCCTCGATCGTCAGCTCGGCGGTGGCTTTCAGACGTCCGCGGCCGTTGAGGGGGAGGTCGGTGGCGGCGAGGATCGGGTGGGGTTTGACGCCGGCCGTCCAGACGACCGTACGCGTCGGGAAGCGCTGTCCGTCGCTGAGTACGGCGATCCGGGCCTCGCAGGATTCGAGGCGGGTCCGCAGCAGCACCTGGATGTTGCGGCGGCGCAGCTGGGTGACGGTGTAGCGGCCCATCTCCTCGCCGACCTCGGGCAGGATGCGGTCCGAGGCCTCGACGAGGATCCACTTCATGTCTTCGGGCTTGATGTTGTGGTAGTAGCGCGCGGCGTAGCGGGCCATGTCCTCGAGTTCGCCGAGCGCCTCGACTCCGGCGTATCCGCCCCCTACGAAGACGAAGGTGAGGGCCGCGTCGCGGATCGCGGGGTCGCGGGTGGAGGAGGCGATGTCCATCTGCTCGATGACGTGGTTGCGCAGGCCGATGGCTTCCTCGACGGTCTTGAAGCCGATGCCGTGGTCGGCGAGGCCGGGAATGGGGAGCGTGCGCGAGATCGAGCCAGGCGCGAGGACCAGTTCGTCGTACGACAGCTGCTGCGGGCCCGTGCCCTCCTCCTCGGTGGCGAGTGTGGTGAGCGTCGCGGTGCGTTTGGCGTGGTCGATGGCCGTGGCCTCGCCGATGATGACGTGGCACTGGTCGAGGACGCGGCGCAGCGGTACGACGACATGGCGGGGGGAGATGTTCCCGGCCGCGGCTTCCGGGAGGAACGGCTGGTACGTCATGTACGGGTCGGGGGTGACGACGGTGATCTCGGCTTCGCCCTGACTCAGTTCCCGTTTCAGCTTCCGTTGGAGACGCAGGGCTGTGTACATCCCGACGTAGCCGCCGCCGACAACGAGAATGCGCGCACGTTCCTTCACCATCCCATGACGCACCCGGCGCTTGCGTTTGTCCACAGGCTCGGCAATTTGTGTGACCGGGCGCCGGGGACGCCCTTAGTTGGCCGAATTGCCGGAGTGCGGGAAATCTTCGCAGGTCAGCGAGGGTGGGATGGGTAGGGGGTAGGGGCGGAATCAGGACGTATGCGACCCGTACTCCGATCGGGGGGCGCTCCGTGCGGAACCTGCCCCTTCTGAATTGACTCCCTCTCAACTATGTTCGTGTGTCAACGGGGTGTAGGGGGATGCGCCTTCGGGTCGGCCGGAGGGCGGGCCCGTGATCCGGGTTTGTTCCCAGCGCCTCGCGTCCAATGGCGGGGAGAGTCTCCGGGGGGAGACGTCATTAACCGGGGGAACACGTATGCACATTCAGGACAATCATTGGTCGTCTGCGTCCGCCATCGCACCCGGCGGCGCGATCGGCATGGCGGCAGGCAACGGACGCGCGGACGGAGGGCGGTCGGCACCGCTGCGCGTGGACGCACAGCGCAATCTGGAACACGTACTGCGTGCGGCCCGTGAGGTCTTCGGCGAGCTGGGGTACGGCGCGCCGATGGAGGACGTGGCGCGGCGCGCACGGGTCGGTGTCGGCACGGTGTACCGGCGCTTCCCGAGCAAGGACGTCCTGGTGCGGCGGATAGCCGAGGAGGAGACCTCCCGGCTGACCGACCAGGCACGGGCCGCGCTCGGCCAGGAGGACGAGCCCTGGTCGGCGCTTTCGCGCTTCCTGCGGACGTCCGTGGCGTCCGGTGCCGGGCGGCTGCTGCCGCCGCAGGTACTGCGCGTCGGGGTCGCCGACGAAGGCTCCGGCCTCGACGAGGCCCGGGTGCCGCAGCAGCGCACCCAGCCGGGGGCCGGAGAGCTGCGGCTGGTCCATGAGGAGACGTCGGCGGTCCCCGCGGACGACGCGGGCGCGGCGGCGCTGCTCGAGGTCGTGGGGCAGCTCGTGGAGCGGGCGCGCGCGGCGGGCGAGCTGCGGGCCGATGTGTCGGTGTCGGACGTACTGCTGGTGATCGCGACGGCGGCGCCCTCGCTGCCGGATGCGGCGCAGCAGGCGGCGGCCTCGGCGCGGCTGCTGGACATTCTGCTGGAGGGGTTGCGGTCGCGTCCGGTGTGAGCGCGGGCGGCCCGCTGACCTGATCGACGAGGTGATGCCGGGCGGGGGTGGTGCGCTGCCCCTGCTCGGGCGTCCACGGGGGACGTGGCGCTGCCGAGGTGCACGCCCGTTGATGCTTCCCCGTTTGGGTGATGGTTAGTACTGCCTCGCGGTAAGTCGCCACGGACGAGTGGATGGGCCGTACCGCCGGGTCCTGAACAAAAGCCAATATGGCACCCTGGCCCGTGTTCGGGACGGGTTGGGCTGGCGGCGGGGGCTTTCCGCGATGAGCGTTGACGGGCGGGGCGAGTCACTCGGTGACGGCGAGGCGGAGCCCAGTGGGCTGACGTCGCCGCAGGTGCCGAGCCAGGGCGGGCGGGCGGGTGTGCCGCCGGTCGGGAACCCCCCGGAAGGCACCGTTCCGGCGCAGCGCGACTGGCGTGAGGTCGAGTGGCGTGAGGACGGCGTCCTGCCGCCGCCGATGGACTTGCCGCCCTCCGACGCCGACCTGATCGAGCGGATGCGCTCGGGCGACGACACGGCGTACGAGGAGCTGTACCGGCGCCATGCGGACGCGGTGCGCCGGTACGCGCGCACCTGCTGCCGGGACGCCCACACCGCGGACGACCTGACCGCCGAGGTCTTCGCCCGCATGCTGCAGGCGGTGCGGGGCGGCTCCGGGCCCGAGCACGCCGTACGCGCGTATCTGCTCACTTCGGTCCGCCGGGTCGCCGCGAACTGGATGAAGTCGGCTAAGCGGGAGCAACTGGTCGACGATTTCGCGGTGTTCGCCACGCAGGCCGCGCGGGCATCCGAGGTGTCCGACGACACTGCATCCATTGGCTCCTTCGGAGCGGGTCTGGAGCTGGGCGCCGATGTGCGCGCGATGCACGAGGCCGAGCAGTCCATGGCGATGCAGGCCTTCCGGTCGCTGCCGGAGCGGTGGCAGGCCGTGCTGTGGCACACCGAGGTCGAGGACGAGTCGCCGAGCGAGGTCGCCACCCTCTTCGGGCTGGACGCCAACGGCACGCGCGTGCTCGCCAGCCGTGCCCGCGAGGGCCTCAAGCAGGCCTACCTTCAGGCCCACGTCAGCGCCACCCTCGCCACCGACGAGGAGTGCGCCCGCCATGCCGACCGGCTCGGCGCCTACGCCCGCGGCGGCCTGCGCACCCGGGCCGAACGGGGCCTGCGCAAGCACCTGGAGGAGTGCGCCAAGTGCCGGCTGGCCGCGGGCCAGATCAAGGAAGTCGCCGGTGGCATCCCCGGTGTCGTACCGGTCGCGGTCATCGGTTGGTTCGGCGCCGCGGGCTACGCCAAGGTGGCCGCGCTCATCGCCGGAGGCACCGGAGCGGGCGCGGCGGGAGTCGCCGGTGCGGCCTCGGCGGCGAGCGGCGGTTCGTCCGGCGGGTCGGGGGCCGGTGGCGGTGCGGCGGCCTCCGAAGGGCTGGGCGCCCCGGTCAAGGCCGGTATCGCGGCCGGTGTGGTCGCGGTGGCCGCAGCCGCGGTGGCACTGGCACTGATGGGCGACGACGAGCCGGCCAAGGAGCCGGTGGCCAAGCCGCCCATGTCCTCGCCAGCGCTGCAGCCCGGGGCGGAGACACCGGCGCCCCCGAGGCGGGAACCCGTGCCGAATCCCCCGATGATCGCGTTCGATCCGCCTTCCGACCCCACCGCAACCCCGACTGACACGCCCACATCTACGCCGACCCCGACCCCCACTCCGACCTCCCCATCGGCGCCCACCCCGAGCCCGACACTCAAGCCCACCCCCACCCCCACTCCCACCCCGACGCCGACACCTCCACCGCCCCCTGCCGACTACCAGTGGAGCGAGCTGGCGTACGACGTCAGCGGCGACGGCACCGAGCCGGAGATGCGGCTCCGGGAGAGCAGTTGGGTGTGGCAGCGGTACGGCATCTCGATCGCCGACAAGCGGTACGCGCACGGCGTGACCGTGCACGGCAGGTCCTCCGTGACCATCGACCTCAACCGTGAGTGCACGTCCTACGACGCACGGGTCGGCGTCGACGACCTGGCGCTGGGGCTCGGCAAGGTCTACTTCTCCGTGCACGCCGACGGAGTCCAGCTGTGGAGGTCCGGCTTGATCAAGGGCGGCGACCAGGCGGTCCCGGTGCATGTCGACCTCACGGGACGCAAGGCCGTACGGCTGGTGGTAGAGCCGCACAGCCACTTCGACAACCTCATGCTCGCGGACTGGGCGGAGTCGAAGTTCGCCTGTTCGTAGGGCTTACGGCGCCTGCCCGACGGGGTGGGTGAGCACCGCATCGGCGAGTTCGCCCTGCACATCGCCGGGGGTGAGGGCGGTTCCCCTGGTGCGCTCGGCCGCGTACCGGTCGGCGCCCAGGGCGGTGCGGGCGACGGCCTCGGTCCGCTCGGCCACCGTGCGCCCCGGCAGAGGACGGGGGTGGCCCTCCCGCCACTCCTCGGAGGCGGCGAGCAGGCGGACAGCGCGGGCGTGGTCGCCGAGCTCGGACACGAGATGCGCCGCGCTATCGGCAAGCTCTGCCGTGGCCCATTCGGCGCACCGCCACTCCACAGCCTGGCGCAGTGTGTCCGCGAGGATCGGCAGTCCGTGCCTCGGGCCGGACTCGGCGGCCGTGACCAGCGCCTCGAGCGAGTTCAGCGCCACCGTGAACTGGGGCGGCGGCGTGCCGTGCACCATCTCCACCCGGGTCGCCTCGCACAGCGCACGCGCGCGTGCGAGATCCTGCGCCTCCAGGGCCATGTGGGCCCGCAGCATCAGGACGAACGCCCGGGCGTCCGCCACTCCGTACCGGTCGGCGGCTGCGCTCGCCTCGTCCAGCGAGACGAGGGCGGCGGCGCGATCGCCCGAGCGGTAGGCGATCTCGGCGAGCCGGGCCAGGAGGAACGGCGACTCGGCGTAGGCGCCCACCTCGTAGGCCAGCCGCAAGCCCTCGGCGTACTCCTTCTCGGCCTCCTCGAAACGGCTGCGCGCCATGGCCGCCTCGCCGCTCGCGCTGCACACCTGGGCTCTGATCCAGCGGTCACCGACGCGTCTGCTGAGCATCCGCACTTCCGCCAGGTCGTCATCGAAACCCTCGAGCCGGCCGGGTGCGTCGACGACCATGTGCGCGCGGAACATCAGCAGCACGGCGAGCTCCCAATCGCCGCCATACATACGGCAGTTGGCGACCGCCCGATCCATGCCGGCCCGGGCGTCCACGGAGTTGCGCAGGTAGAAGGCGGTCAAAGGCCAGGCCAGCCCCGGCATCCGGGCAGCCTCCGGACCGCCCGGCTCGTAGAAGGCCCGCACGCGCGCGATGTACTCCCGGTACCGCGGATCCTCCACCGCGCGCTTCGGCTCGGCCTCGGTCATCAGGAAGAGATACATCATCCTGAGATCCATCCGCAGGGCACGCAGCGGATGCGGGGCCTCTCCGTTGGGGTCGGCGAGGAAGGCCTCGACGGGGTCAGGAGCGCGGAGGGGCACGGCGGCGCGCTCTTCGGGGACGCGGCTCGGGTCGCGGCCTGGGCGATCGGGGTGACCCAAGTGACCCAAGTGATCGGGGTGATTGCGGTGATTGCGGTGATCGCGGTGATCGGCCGCGTCCCCGCCGACCCGATCGGCCGGCCCGCTGTCCGCCCGACCTGGCGGCCCGCTGTCCGACCGCTCTACCGGCCGGCTGTCCGACCGGCCTGCCGGGCCGCTGTCGGACCGACCTGCCCGGCTGCCGGACCGACCCGTCGGCCCCCCGTTGCTCGAGCGACCCCCCGGACCGACCCCGCCCACCACATCCGCATCCACATCCGCACCCGAATCCGCATCCAGGCCCAAGCCCAAGCCCGAATCCAGAGCCGCACCCAGGCGCAGCACGCGCTCGATCCACTCCGCGCCCTCGCGGCGGTAGTTGCGCAGGAACCAGAACCAGCCCAGGGCGAGGGCGATGGCACCGGCCTCTGCCTCCTCACCCGCCAGGAGGCCGCGGTGGAGGGCCGCGCGGATGTTGTCCAGCTCGGTCTCCAGGCGGGAGATCCAAGGGAGTTGACCGGCGGAACGGAGCAGGGGCTCGGCCTGCTCGACGAGGGTGCGCGCCCATGCGCGGTGCCGGCGCTCGGCGGCCATGCGGGCTCCGGGGACCTCGGCGGCGCGCTCGACGGCGTATTCGTGGATCGTCTCCAGCAGGCGATACCGCATGCCGTCGCCGCCGTCCCGCTCGCAAGGGGCCGCCACGATCAGGGACTTGTCGACGAGGGCCCCGAGGAGATCCGAGACCGGACCGGTGCACACGGCCTCCGCCGCCGAGAGGTCCCAGCCGCCCGCGAAGACGGACACCTCACGCAGCACCGTCCGCTCCGGCTCGTCGAGCAGTTCCCAGGACCAGTCGACGACCGCGCGCAGGGTCTGCTGGCGGGGCAGGACGGTGCGGCTTCCGGAGGTGAGCAGGCGGAAGCGGTCGTCGAGACGGTCGGCGATCTGCCGGGGCGTGAGCAGCCGCAGCCGGGCGGCGGCCAGCTCGATGGCGAGCGGCAGCCCGTCGAGACGGCGGCAGATCTCCGCCACCGCCTCCGTGTCCTGGAGCACGGCGGCCGCGTCGGGACGGACGGCGGCGGCGCGCTCCGCGAAGAGGCGGTGCGCCTGGTCGGGGACGAGAGGTTCGACCGGGCGCACCGACTCGCCGGGTACGCCCAGGGGTTCACGGCTGGTGGCGAGGATCGTGAGCCCCGGGCAGCGGGTCAGCAGCGTTTCGGCGAGGTCGGCGGCGGCGCCGATGACATGTTCGCAGTTGTCAAGGATCAGGAGCTGACTGCGCGAGGCGCAGTGCTCTACGAGCAGGGCGACCGGGTCGTCCTGCGGGGTCGCCATCTCGGTGGTCAACAGCACGGTCTCGCGCAGACCGAGCGCGCTGACCACCGCGCCTGGCACCGCCTCCGGCCGGTCGAGCGGGGCCAGCTCGACCAGCCACGCCTGCGGGAGCCCGGCGGCGGCTTCCTCGGCGAGGCGGGTCTTTCCAGAGCCGCCCGGTCCGGTGAGGGTGACGAGGCGGGCCCTGTGCAATTCGGAACGGATGGCGTCGAGTTCGGGTTCCCGGCCCACGAAAGAGGTAAGGCGTGGACGGAGGTTGCCCTTGCGGGGAGCCGGGGCCGGGACCGTCGGCTGATCGAGCAACGCCTGGTGCAGGGCGCGGAGTTCCGGGCCGGGATCGGTGCCGAGGCCGTCGGCGAGGGCGCGGCGTGCCGTCTCGTACGCGGCGAGGGCGTCCGCGGAGCGGCCCGTGTCGCACAGGGCGCGGATGAGGAGGGCGTGCAGCGGTTCGTCGTACGGGTGCGCCGTGGTCAGTTCCGTCAGCTCCGGTACGGCGTCCTGAGCCTGCCCGAGCCGCAGCCGTGCCTCGGCGTGGGCGCGGGTCGCCTCCATGCGCAGGGCCTCCGGGCGGGCCGCGGCGGTCCGGTCCGGGAGGTCGGCGAGGGCGGGGCCGCGCCACAGGGCGAGGGCGTCTTCAAGATCTCCGGCGGCGGAGCGGGGATCGTCACGGTCGAGTGCGGCTGTGCCCTGTCGTACGAGCCGCTGGAAGACGTACAGGTCTACGTCGTCCTGCGTTGCCGTGAGGCGGTAGCCGCCGGGGTGGGAGGTGATGGCGTTCTTGCCGACGGTGCGGCGGAGTCGGCCGACGAGGGCCTGGAGGGCGGCCGGGGCGTCCTGCGGTGGGTCGGCCGCCCATACGTCGTCGATCAGGGTGCCGGGGGTGATGATGCGGCCGGGGCGTAGGGCGAGGGCGGTCAGCAGGGCGCGGAGGCGGAGGCCGCCGATGGATACGGGCTTCCCGTCATCGTCTTCCGCCAGCGCAACGCCCAGAATTCTGTACCGCACCGAGCCATTGTCGCCGGGACGGCTGTGCGGGGCACGGGCTTTGTGGCGCGGGGCGCTGTCGCGTCACCGGAGCCGACGCCGACGCCGACGCCGACGCCGACGTTCAGGATGAGTCACACCCGGCGCGGTGGCTGGGGCGGGGGGTGGGTCGCGCAGCCCGGCGCTTACGGGGTGCCGCCTGCGCCCACCCGTGCCGCCCCAGGCGGCACGCATGCCCGCAGCTACGGCAGAGGTACGCATGCCCGCAGCTACGGCAGAGGTACGCATGTCCGCAGCTGGGCGGGACGGCAGGCCCCGGATGGGCGGGCTCGGACGCATGTCCCCGCGTACCGCGTAATCGACCACGCACGCGCAGCCGCCCACGCGCCTGACGGCCCGGCGTCCTGCAGCGTATGCGACCGCGTACCCGCAGTCGCCCACGGCGGGAAGGGGACGTGGTGGGGGTGTCCGCCCGCAGCGGTTGTCGCGTCAACACGGGCACCTCTGTGAGGAACCGAGCCGCGACGTTCCGAGGACGGACACCCCCGCCGCGGCCCCGACCCCACCACCAACCGATGGCGCTACGCGTACCCCCACACAGCCGCAGCCCCGCCGGGAGGCATCCCGCCCACTCACGCCTGCCGAGCCGCAGCCCCCGCCCCCAGTGCACGCCCCTGAGGCGCGATCCCGGCCGGTACCGCGCGGGTGCGGGCCGGGGTTCCGGTCCAGCAGGTTCCTCTTCGGGCGAGCAGGCGGCGGAGCCAGAGTTCCAGGGAGACCAGGTCGGCGAGGCCGTCCAGGGGCAGCGGCTCGCCCTCGGCCGCCGCGCGGATGGCCTTGCGGACGACGCGGGCCTCGACCAGGCCGGCCTCGGCGAGGAGGGGCGTACCGAAGAGGGACATCAGGGTGTCCGCGGAGACCCGCAGCCCCATGCGGGCGGCGGCCGCCGAGGAGGCGTGCGAGGGGGCGCCCCAGCCCGGCGGAAGATCGGTGACGCCCGCGCCCTCCAGCACCGTACGGAGAATCGCGGCCCGCGCACCGGGCCGTACCCGCAGAGCCTCGGGAAGGGCGCGGGAGGCGCGGACCACCTGGTTGTCGAGGAACGGCGCGTGCAGCCGCTGGAAGCGGATCTCCGCGGCCTGCTCCAGGACCCGGAGGTTCGTGGCCTGACGGGAGAGCGCGGCACGCGCGCGGTAGTCACCGGGACGCTGCCCGGGCCCGACGCCCGAGCGATTCGTCGCCCCCTGTAGGAGAACCGATACTTCAGCGAGCGCCTCCCCGGTCAGCCACCGAGCGGCAGGCCCCGGTCTGCCCCAGGTGAGCGCGGCGAGGGACGCCCCCACCGCACCTCCGGGCTCGTCGAAGCGCCGCCGCAGCAGCCGCTCGGCGAGGCTCTCCAGCCCCGCCCGGTACGGCGTACGGGCCAGCCGCCGGGCGGCGCCGTACACGCGCGCGGGGACCAGCACGGACCCCCCGTCCGCCTTCGCCAGCGCAGCGACGGGCCGCACCAGATACCGCCGCTTGCGGTCCATCAGCAGATCGGCCAGCCGCGCCGGATGCGCGTCCAGGACCTGCCGGGCGCCGTACCCGGTGAAGTGGTCCGCGCTGCCGGAAGCGAGCCGCGCGCGGTGCCGGGCCGCCGTCACCAGGCAAGACCCCGGCTCGTCCGTCAACGGCCCGTCCAGATCGGCGTACGGCAGCGTCTCCTCGCCCCCGGCCACCACCACATGGTGCAGCCGGGGATTCGCCGCCAGCGCCCTCGCCCGCTCCAGCTCGGCCTCCCGGCCGCCCACCGCCAGGTCGTTGAAGGTCACGGCCAGCAGCCGCTCCCCCGCCCCCGTCCCGTGCCCGAGCACGGTCCCCGGCATCCCCGGCAGCCCGGCCGCCAGCAGCGCCAGCGTCCCCGAGGCCGGCCCTCCGGACAGGTCCGCCCCGATCCCCGGAACCGGCATCCCGCGCGCGGCACGCCGTTCGGCGGGCCCCATCCCCGGCACCGGGCCGGGGTCTATGTCGGCGCCGGGCACATGCCGGGGCGCGGACAGACGCGCGCGTACGGCCTCGATGAGCGCGTCGCGCACCGCGTCGACCGCGCGGTCCGGGTCGGCCGAGGGCGCGGCGACGGCGAGGGAGGCGACCTGCTCGTACCCGGCGATCTCCCGCGCCCCGGCGCGCAGGATCAGCGCATGCCCCGGCGGAATGCGCCGTACGCCGTCATAAGGGGTGGAGTCGTGCAGCGCGGCCGGCACATCGGGGGCCGCCAACAGCGCCGCCAGATGCCCGAAATCAAGGTTGGCCTCGATGAGATCGGCCAGCGGCAGCGCGGCCGTGGCATACGCCGTACCGCCCGCCCAGGGCGTGTAGAACACCGGCCTGGCTCCCGCCAGATCGCCGCAGACCATGATGCGCCGCCCGACCTGGACGACGGCCGTGTAGCTGCCCGGCCAGGCCGTCAGATGCCGAAGTGCGCCTCCGCGCGCGGCGAACAACCCGACCCGCAGCTCCTCGTCCGTCGCCCCGCAGGTGCCCAGCACCGCGATCCGGTTCTGCGGGTCGGCCTTCACCACCCGCACCTCGTCCGGGCGCCAGTCGCCGACCGCCCACAGCGGATCGGGGTCGCCCCACAGGAGTTGGGAGCCCACCGGGTGCAGCGTCTCGCCCTCGTGACCGGTCGCGCCGGCCGAGCCGGGCTCGACGGCACCCGCGGCGGTGCTGCTCCATCCCACCAACCACCGCATCGACGCCTCCACATGCCGTGGACAACCAGTGCACCGTACGAACCGGAGCACCATGCTGCCATGAAGGACGCGCCCCAGCAGGGCGGCGGTACCGCTTGTGCTCGGGGAGCGCGCCTCTGAGGAGATACCCGGAATCGCGCGAACACCCGCACGGAAGAAGGCATCTGCGACGCGAATGCGCCCCCGATACGCTCCCCCAGAACACCGGATGCGCCCTCAACTCCCATGGTGGGAGCGGTAATCGCCCACAGAGCTAGGGGTCGGTTTTCGGCCAAATCGCCGACGCGGAGACACGCGTGCACACGCTCCGTACATGCCCTGCCCAGCACCGGGCGGGCGCACAGTCCGGGAGGCGGAGTTCGCCTCCCGGACCGGTCCGCCGCCCGCGGGGATGTAGGCGGCGGTGTCCCCCAGCCCGCTGGATCCAGTACAGCGGGCCGACCCACGCACCGTTCATGGAACCGCTCCCCCGATGGCCGGAGAAGAGCGCACGGGCGGGCGCACAGCCACACAGCGGGAGCACATCACAACAGTCCGTACCTGAACCGCACTTCAGTACGGACCACAATCCCGCCATCCGGAAGAATGCCCCTTAACGCTTGGGATGCGGCGAACTACGCTGGGTTTACGAATGCCGCGTGGTTATGCCAGCGCGGCAGCCGTCTGTGTCGAGGGGTGGCGCATGTCCAGGGAGCAACGCGGGCCGAACGAAAAACTCGGCACCGTTCTCGCCCTCGCGGGAATCAGCAACGCAGGACTCGCCCGACGCGTCAACGATCTTGGCGCTCAACGCGGGTTGACTCTTCGCTACGACAAGACGTCGGTGGCGCGCTGGGTGTCGAAGGGCATGGTGCCGCAGGGCGCGGCGCCGCACCTCATCGCCGCCGCCATCGGCCAGAAGCTCGGCCGCCCGGTGCCGCTCCACGAGATAGGCCTGGCGGACGCGGATCCCGCGCCAGAGGTGGGCCTCGCCTTTCCCAGGGACGTCGGACAGGCCGTGAAGTCGGCGACCGAGCTGTACCGCCTCGACCTCGCCGGGCGCCGGGCCGGCTCCGGTGGCATCTGGCAGTCGCTGGCCGGGTCGTTCGCAGTCAGCGCATACGCAACGCCCGCCTCACGGTGGCTGATAACCCCGGCCGACAGCTCGGTGGCACGCGACGCGAGCCCGTCCGAGGGCTCCGGGTCACCGCTCAAAGTCGGCCACAGCGATGTGCTGAAGCTGCGGGAGGCCGCGGAGGACGCCAGGCGCTGGGACTCCAAGTACGGGGGCGGCGACTGGCGTTCGTCGATGGTGCCGGAGTGCTTACGGGTGGAGGCGGCGCCGCTGCTGCTCGGCTCGTACTCGGACGAGGTCGGCAGGGCGCTGTTCGGGGCCAGCGCCGAACTCACCCGCCTCGCCGGGTGGATGGCCTTCGACACGGGCCAGCAGGAGGCCGCGCAGCGGTACTACATCCAGGCCCTGCGGCTCGCCCGCGCGGCAGCGGACGTACCCCTCGGGGGGTACGTGTTGGCGTCCATGTCGCTCCAGGCGACGTACCGCGGCTTCGGCGACGAGGGCGTCGATCTCGCGCAGGCCGCGCTGGAACGCAACCGCGGCCTCGCCACGGCCCGCACCATGAGCTTCTTCCGCCTGGTGGAGGCACGCGCGCACGCACGCGCGGGTGACGCCCAGGCCGCCGGGGCGGCCCTGAAAGCCGCCGAGGGGTGGCTGGAGCGGTCCCGGGAGGGGGACAACGACCCGTCCTGGCTCGGCTTCTACTCGTACGACCGTTTCGCCGCGGACGCGGCGGAGTGCTACCGCGATCTGAAGGCGCCGCGGCAGGTACGCCGCTTCACCGAGCAGGCGCTGTCGAAGCCGACGGAGGAGTTCGTACGGTCTCATGGGCTGCGGCTCGTTGTCTCGGCGGTCGCCGAGCTGGAGTCGGGCAATCTCGATGCCGCGTGTGAGCAGGGCGTGCGAGCGGTGGAGGTGGCGGGGCGCATCTCCTCGGCGCGTACCACCGAGTATGTGAAGGATCTTCTGCATCGGCTGGAGCCGTATGGGGACGAGCCGCGAGTGGTGGAGCTTCGGGAGCGGGCTCGGCCCCTGCTGATGGCTCCGGCGTAAGTGCCGCCCGGCGCTCCGGTCCCCTGCGTTTGAAGTGACTGTCAGTGGCGCAGTGCACTATCGACAGTGGGAGGTGGTGCAGGTGCGGCGCGGGAGCGGTTACGACTGTGACGTGCTCGTGGTCGGTGGTGGGATCGTCGGGCTGTCGACGGCGTATGCGATCACGCGGGCCGCGCCGGGGACACGGGTGACCGTGCTGGAGAAGGAGTCGGGACCGGCCCGGCACCAGACGGGGCGCAACAGCGGCGTCATCCACAGCGGGATCTACTACAAGCCGGGCTCGCTCAAGGCGCGGTACGCGGTGCGGGGCGCCGCCGAGATGGTGAAGTTCTGCGCGGAGTACGGCATCGCGCACGCCGTCACCGGCAAGCTCATCGTCGCCACCGACCGGGAGGAGCTGCCGCGGCTGCACGCGCTCGTGCAGCGCGGCCGGGAGAACTCCATCCCGGTGCGCGAGCTGGGCCCCGCACAGGTCACGGAGTACGAGCCGGAGGTGCGCTCCGTCGCCGCGATACACGTCGGGACGACCGGCGTCTGCGACTTCGTGGGTGTCGCCCGGCTGCTGGCCGAGGCGTCCGGGGCGGAGATCCGGTACGGCGCGGAGGTCGTCCAGGTGGACCGGCGCCCGACGCTCGGCGTGGCCGTACGGACGCGCGACGGGGCGGTCGTGCGGGGGCGGGTGCTGGTGAACTGCGCCGGGCTGTACTGCGACGAGGTGGCGCGGCTGACCGGGGACGAGCCCGGGATGCGGATCGTGCCGTTCCGTGGGGAGTACTTCTCGCTGGCGCGGCCCGAGCTGGTGCGGGGGCTGGTGTACCCGGTGCCGGATCCGGCGTTTCCGTTCCTCGGGGTGCATCTCACGCGCGGGATCGACGGGGGCGTGCACATCGGGCCGAACGCGGTGCCCGCGCTGGCCCGCGAGGGGTACGGGTGGGGGACCGTGCGGGTGCGGGAGCTCGGTGGGGTGCTGGCCTGGCCGGGGGTGTGGCGGATGGCTGGGCGGCACTGGCGGTACGGGGCCGGGGAGCTGCGGCGGTCGGTGTCGAAGGAGGCGTTCGCGCGGGCCGTGCGGAGGCTGGTGCCGGCGGTGACGCGGGACGATCTGGTGCCGGCTGCGGCGGGGGTGCGGGCGCAGGCGGTGTTGCGGGACGGGACGCTGGTGGACGACTTCATGATCCGGGAGGGGGAGCGGGCGGTGCATGTACTGAACGCGCCCTCGCCTGCGGCTACGGCTTCGCTGCCGATCGGGCGGGAGGTGGCGCGGAGGGCGTTGGCTGTGCTGGGCGGGGTGCAGCCGGGGGTGGGATAGCTGGGGCGCGCGGAAGGCGTTGGCTGTGCTGGGCGGGGTGCAGCTGTGCGCGGGGTCGCTGCCGGGGGGTGGTCGCGCAGCCCGGCGCTGACGGGGTGCCGCCTGCGCCCACCCGTGCCGCCCTAGGCGGCACGAATGCCCGCAGCTTGGCGCAACGGTGCGGGCGCCTGCTTGGCGGGACGGTGCGGCCCTCTGCTTGGCGGGACGGTGCGGCCCTCTGCTGGGTGGGCGCCGCCCTGTCGCACGACTGACCGCAGCTGGGCGGGACGGCGCCCGCCGCCTGCCGGGTGGGCGCGCCCCCGTCGCACGACCGCCCGCAGCTTGGCGGGACGGCGTCAGGCGGCACTGCTGCCCGCAGCCGAGGCGCAGGCCCGTAAGGCAGCCCAGTAAAATCGACTCCACTGTGTCTGAGACTCACCACGCCCCCGAAGCCGATCATGCGGCCGGCATGTCCATTCGTCGCAGCCGTGCCAAGGGGGAGCCGCGGTTTCCTGATGGGCCGAAGGCTGATCCCGCGGGGTCGCATTTTGAGCGGCGGATTCGGAGTTTTCAGCCGCGGCGGAGCAGGGTGACGGCGGGACAGGCGGACGCGTTGCAGCGGCTGTGGCCCCTGTGGGGGCTGGATATCGACGGGCAGCGGGTCGTCGACCTGACCGAGCTGTTCGGGAACGCGAACCCGGTCGTGCTGGAGATCGGGTTCGGGATGGGGGAGGCGACCGCCCAGATGGCGGCGGCGGACCCCGGGACCAACATCCTCGCCGTCGACGTGCACACCCCCGGCCAGGGCAATCTGCTCAACCTGGCCGACCACCACGGCCTGTCCAACATCCGCGTGGGCAACGGCGACGCGATCATCCTGCTCCGCGAGATGCTCGCCCCCGACTCCCTCGACGGGCTGCGCGTCTTCTTCCCCGACCCCTGGCCCAAGAAGCGGCACCACAAGCGGCGGCTGATCCAGCCGGAGTTCCTCAGCCTCGCCGCGACCCGGCTGAAACCGGGGGCGACCGTGCACTGCGCGACGGACTGGGAACCGTACGCCGAACAGATGCTCGAGGTGCTGAGCGCGCACCCGGACTTCGAGAACACGCAGCCCGACGACGGTTTCGCGCCGCGTCCCGACTTCCGGCCGCTCACCCGTTTCGAGGGCCAAGGGCTGGACAAGGGACATGTCGTGAACGACCTGCTCTTCCGTCGCGTACTGCACGAAGGTCCCCAGTAACCTTCCCTCGTTAGGGTCAAAGCCGTGGCCACCAGTCCCCCGTTCCCCCCACACGCCGGTGATCCCGCCGGTGGCGCACGGCGGCACGCGCACTGGTGGCAGAAGCGATGGGTTCGGTACGGCGCCCTGATCACGCTCCTCGCGCTGTCCGGGCTCGTCATACTCGCCCTGGTCCGCGAACAGACCGGCACGGAGGGGTTCCTCGTCGGGCTCGGCCTCTCGGTGTTCCCCGTGCCCCTGCTGATAGCCGCCTTCCGCTGGCTCGACCGGGTCGAACCCGGCCCCTGGCGCAACCTCCTCTTCGCCTTCTCCTGGGGCGCCTGTGCGGCGGCGCTGATAGCGATCGTCGCCAACAGCTTCGCGACCAGATGGATAGCGACGGCGACCGCGGATCCGTCCAGCGCGGACACCCTCGGGGCGACGGTGATAGCGCCGATCGTGGAGGAGTCCGCCAAGGCGGCGGCCGTACTGCTCGTCTTCCTCTTCCGGCGACGCGACTTCACCGGGATCGTCGACGGGGTGGTGATAGCGGGGGTCACCGCGACCGGCTTCGCGTTCACCGAGAACATCCTCTACCTCGGTACGGCCTTCGGGACCGACCAGCTCACCGGCGACAGCGGCATCGCCTCCGTGACCGCGGCGACGTTCTTCGTGCGCATCATCATGTCGCCGTTCGCCCACCCGCTCTTCACCGTCCTCACCGGCATCGGCTTCGGGGTCGCCGCGCTCTCGGCGGACCGGCAGCATGTCCGGCGCGTGCTTGTGCCGCTGTCCGGGCTGCTGCTGGCGATGGGCATGCACGCGATGTGGAACGGCTCGTCGAGCTTCGGCGAGTACGGGTTCTTCGCCGTGTACGCCGTCTTCATGGTGCCCGCGTTCGGGCTGCTGACCTGGCTGGTGATCTGGACGCGGCAGCGGGAGCTGAGGACCGTACGAGCCGAGCTGCCGGCGTATGTCGCCGCGGGCTGGATGGGGCCGGCCGCGCCCTTTGTGCTGGGGTCGATGCGGGCGCGGCGGCTCGCCCGGGAGCACGCCCGGCGTCACTTCGGCAAGTCGGCGGGGCGGGCGGTGGCGCAGTACGAGGCGTACGCGACGTCGCTGGCGTTTCTGCGGCATCGGGGGCGGCGGGGGCGCGCCGGGGCCGACTTCGTCGTACGGGAGCGGGAGTTGCTGCGTGAGCTGTGGCAGCGGCGGGGGGTTGCGGGGCCGGCGCTGGAGCATGCGGCGCGGGTGGCTGCGCCGCCTTTGCCGGTGTACGGGGGGTATGGGAACGCGGTGCCGTATCCGTATCCGGCGTACAACCCGTATCGGACCTAGCCGGCGTTGCGAGTGGCCCGGCGTGGGGGCTGGGCGGGGGTGGGTCGCGCAGCCCGGCGCTGACGGGGCGCCGCCTGCGCCCACCCGTGCCGCCCTAGGCGGCACGAATGCCCGCAGCTTGATGGGAGGGAGGGCAGCCCACAGCTGGGCGGGACGATGCGCCCGCCTGCTGGGTGGGCGCCGCCCCAGGCCGCACGAATGACCGCGGCTGAGACGGCCCATGGGAATACCCGCAGCGCCCAGACGGCGACCGTCGGCCCGACAGCCCCCGCCCGCCGCAGGGCGCTACCTCAGGGGTTCAGCCCCTTGCTTCGCAGCCAGGCCATCGGGTCGATGCCGCCGCTGTCGGAGCTGCCGGTGTGGACCTCGAGGTGGAGGTGGGCGCCGGTGACGTTGCCGGTGGCGCCGACGCGGCCGATGACGTCGCCGGTGGCTACCTTCTGGCCGACGCTGACGCTGAGCGAGGACTGGTGGGCGTACCAGAGCTCGGTGCCGTCGTCGAGGGTGAGGACGGTCTTGTAGCCGTAGGAGCCGTCCCAGCCGGCCTCGGTGATCGTGCCGCTGTGGATGGCCTTGATGAGCGTGCCCGAGGGGGCGGCGAAGTCGAGGCCGGTGTGGTAGCCGGAGGACCAGAGGGAACCGGCCTGACCGAAGGTCGAGGTGATCGTGTACGAGGAGGTCGGCAGCGCGAACTGCGTGGCCAGCTCGGCGAGTCGCGCGGCCTCCTTCTTGGCCGCGGCCTCCTCCTCCGCCTTCTTCTTCGCGGCGGCGGCCTTGGCCTTGGCCTCCTGCTCCGCCTTGGCGGCCGCTTCGGCGGCTTCCTTCTGCGCGGCGGCCTGCACGGCCTGCGCGGCCTTGCTGTCGACCTGGTCCTGCTGCCGCTCGGCCTGGGCGAGGATCCGGGAGCGCAGCGTCTCACCGGCGTCGGCGGCGGACTGCTCGCTCTCGGTGGCGGCCACACTGACACTGCTGAGCGCGGTCGCGGTGTCCGCCGAGTCCTCGGCGGCGTCGTCCGAGATGATCGAGCCCACGGACGGCAGATCGGGCAGGGAGATCGACACCGGCGGCTTGCCGGTGTTGGCGCTGGCCATACCGCCCGCGCCGACGGCGGCTATGACACCGACGCCGAGAACCGTGGAGCTACGGGCGAATGCACCGTTGCGCTGCTTGCTGACGCGGTGCCGGCCACGTATGGGACGAATGGACTCCTCGGTGGGGTTCCACTCCTCCAGCGGGCCCTCGTCGTCGGTGCGGAAGCCGCTGTACACAAAGGTGTCGGGCTCGCGCTGACTCGGCACGAAGGGGGCCTCGGGGGCAGGCCGGTTGGACGCCACGTAGGCGTACTCCTTTCCTTCCTTCTCGCCTACCGGGTTAGCTGACGGGTTCGGAGCAGGAAGGTCTCCTACGCGCGTATACCCTCCGTGCTTCCACGGTGGCATCCGCGCGATTCACCCCAAGGTGGTGGTTCCCCGGTTCCCTTGCGGAATTCGGCGCGTGCGCACGGAGCCGACTCTTGTGACGGCTGGGACGACCGCGCTGCGTTATCGAACGTTAATAGACGCGGGGGCCGGATTCCAAGCGGTTCCGCTTGATCGTTAACGTTTTTGCGCAGGACGTACAGGCCATGACCGGTGAAAATCGGGCGAGTTGACCACGCCGCGGCAGCAACTCGGCAGTCACATCATTTCTGACGTTGCGTCAGTTGTTACCGGAACGAGGCCGTCCACTCACGCGGGGTGACGACGATCGAGCCCGCGGCGCGCGCGCTCGACGATCTCGTCCTCCGTGAGCGGCACATCGTGGTGACTGAGGCAGATCGGCACCTCGGTCTTGCTGAACCCGGTCCCTTCGGTCGCGGCGTGGAAGGTGCCGCTCCGGAGACCACCGGGGTTGTCGATGACCGCGTTGCGCGCCTCCGCCATGGTCTCCACGGCGTTGATCTGAGCGGGAACGGTGAGGCGGCCGATGAACTGGTTCACCGTGTTGCCCAGCGCCTGATTGTGGATCCCCCTGGGCGTCTGCGAGGCGAGGACCATCCCGAGTTCTGCGCCTCGTCCATCACCAGCAGCCCGCCCAGTGCACGGTCGCCGACCGGGTGCGCCCGGAACCACGAGAACAAGGTCGCCTGGAGGCGGCTGACGAACTGGGCCGGTCCGTCGCCGGACAGGCCGACGAAGCTGATCACCGAGATACGGGCGGTCTTCCCCGGCGACGGCATCAGAAGCCGCCATCTGCTCGACGAAGCCCGCCAGGGTCTTGCCGCCGTCGCGCGCGTACCGTTCGAGGGCACGCTTGAGGACCTCCAGCTGCTGGGTCGCGCGCGCACTGCTGCCCCGTATGCCGGCATGCGGCGCGACGCGGCGACGCTCCGCGCCACAGCCTCAGGAGGGGACCCTCCTCAGCGTGAACCCCGGGGCATCCTCGCCAGAATCAGGTGGGCCTTTGGGCAGTCCCCGACACAGCAAAGAGGCACCTTCGAACGTAATGTCGAAGATGCCTCTTGAACTGCATATTTGGTAGCGGGGACAGGATTTGAACCTGCGACCTCTGGGTTATGAGCCCAGCGAGCTACCGAGCTGCTCCACCCCGCGTCGTTGTGTTCACTAGTCTACGCCATCTGCGGGACACCCATGACCACACGTTGATTCACGCTGCGGGATTGCCCGCGTGGGTGAGGGTCTCCCAGGCTACGAAGAGCCCGTCGGTACCGGCCGGGCGGGTGCGCTCGGCGAGTCTGCGGGCGGCGGGGACGGTGATGTGAAGCCGGTCTTCCAGGTGATTCAGTACGACTTCCAGGTCGGGGCCCAGGGTTCTGGAGACCTTGCCGCCGCACAGCCAGGCAGGCGCGGGCTCGCCCAGCTGGTGCCGGGCGTGGAGGGACAAGGCGGCCTTGAGCCGGTCCTTGACCTCGCCGTACAGGTCGACGCCCTGGTGCCAGGCCGTCTCGGCGATGTGGGCGGTGGCGGCGAGGGAGTGGCCGACGTGCTCGAAGTCACGGCAGGTCTCCTGGGTGACGCCGTCCTTGTACGTCGACTGCTGGAACCAGTACGACCGCAGCCGCTGCGGGGTGTCCATGCCGGAGCCGGGCGCGGTGAGCGGGTGGCGGCCGTCCTTGCGGAGGTAGAAGTAGGCGGGGACGCGGTCGCGGAAGCGTCGCAGGGCGTGATTGAAGGTCTGGTGGTCGTCGAGGAAGACGGCGATCCCGATGGCCGCGTCGGTCGAGGCGAGATCCCGGTTTCCGTTGACGTCCAGGACCCGGCGGGTGACCCGGGGGAGGTAGACGGTGCGGAGCATGGTCTCGAAGCGCTGTACGCGGTTGGCGGGCCAGTCCGCGCCGGGTGTGTGCCGCACGATCTCGGCGGCCCGCGCCCAGGTCGACCCGGCCCAGGCCGCCTGGAGTCCGGCGTTCTGCCCGGTGTGCCGCTTCAGCTTCGCCGACCAGCCGTCCATGATCTCCCGGGCCTTGACGGCGTGCTGCCGCTTGCCGGTGACCGTGAACAGCAGGGCCTGTGTGTAGGCGGCGATGGCGTCCGTACGCTCCTGGATGCAGCCCCGGCCGGCCATGGCACCGGCCGGGCAGTTCACGGTCCGGTACGGCTCGGCCCGGTACTTGTACGCCCCGTATCTGCTGTCCCGCATGTCGAGGAACGCCTTCAGCCACGGCTGCCTGCCCGCCAGGACGTTCTCTCGTACGGCGTCCAGCTGGTCCTTGCCGACGAGGACGCCGGGGTGGGTGAACTCGGCGTCCGAGGGGAGGGTGCGGGCCATGGGGCGCGAACCGTCGGCCGTCCCGCAGGAGGCGAGGAGCGCCGCGGCCAGGGGCGGGATCAGCAAAGCCGTCGTCCGTCTGCGCACCGACCCCATCGCCGCCTCCGTGCCGTGATCCACACCCGGTCATTCGCAGCGTGCCCGGTACGGCGACGGGGCGCAGGATCTGATGGGCCGAAGGGGAGTTGAGGCCGGTCCGTCACGCCGACAGATGACGGTTCGGTGCCTTCGCGCGCTCCTCGTACTCCGGCAGTACGACGACGTCCACGCCGGCCGCTTCCAGCATCCCGCTGCCGTCGGCGGCCACCACGAAGGTGTCCGGCTCGCGCCACGCCGTCACCACGCGCCGTACTCCGGCGTCCAGGATCAGCCGGGCGCACGGGGCGGGGCGGGATGCGCGGTGGGCGCACGGTTCCAGGCTGCTGTAGACCGTGGCGGTGGCCAGCCGGGGGTCGGTCGGGTCGAGCTTCGCCAGCGCGGCCTCCTCGGCGTGGACGACGAGGTCGCCGCCCTCGCGGGAGTGGCCCCGCGCCAGCTCCGTCCCGTCGGCCGCGACCACGACCGCGCCCACGCTGAACGCGGTCCGCGAGGGAGGGCACCGCGCGGCCAGTTCGCAGGCGAGGGCGAGCCAGTGGTGGTCGGCGGCGGAGTCCAGCCGGCCGGCGCCGGGTGCGGTGGACTCGTAGCGCATGAGCACGACGTCCTCGATCCGCCGTGTCTCCAGCAGGCGGAGGCGGCCGCCCTGGTATCCGCCGGGGCCGAACAGCCGCGGCGCCTTCGGATCGCCCACGAACAGCGGCGCGAGGACCAGCTGCAACTCGTCGGCCAGCCCCTGCTGGAGCAGCTGGGTGTGGATGAGCCCGCCGCCCTCGACCATGAGGCGCCGCACGCCGCGCACCTCGCGCAGGTGCTCCAGCAGCCGGCGCCAGTCCAGTTCCGGGCCGAGCGGGACCACGTCGGCGTCGACCGGCGTCGCGTGCAGGCGCTGGGCGCCCCGGTCCGTCGTATAGACGACCTTCTCGCCTCCCGTGTGCCAGAACTTCGCCGCCGGGTCGAGGTCGCCGGAGCCGCTTACCGTGACCTTGAGGGGGTAGGCGGGTTTGCCCGCGGCCTCTCGTGCCGCTCGGCGCTCGGGGGAGTTCACCAGGAGGCGAGGGTTGTCGGCGCGGATGGTGCCGGCGCCGACGAGGATGGCGTCGACGGAGGCCCGTACCTCGTCGACGCGGTCGAAGTCGGCCGGGCTGGACAGGAGCAGGCGGTCGGGGCCGGTGTCGTCCAGGTAGCCGTCGAGGGAGACGGCGGCGGACAGCAGGACGTAGGGGAAGGGCATCTGCGTACTCCACCTCGGCGACGGGCGGGCTTGGTTCAAGTTTGAAACAAACCTACACTGGTTGCATGACGACCCGCTGGCTCACCCCCGAGGAGCAGCGCGCCTGGCGCGCGTACATCGGCGCCGTCCTCCTGGTGGAGGACGCGCTCGACCGGCAACTCCAGCAGGAAGCCGGCATGCCGCACATGTACTACTCCATCCTCTCCGTCCTGTCCGAGGCCCCGGAGCGCAAGCTGCGCATGACCGACCTCGCGGCGCGACTGAAGATCACCCGCAGCCGGCTGACGTATGCCGTGACACGCCTGGAGAAGGACGGGCTGGTGGGGCGCGAGAACTGCGGCTGGGACAAGCGCGGCAGCATCGCGGCGCTGACGGACGAGGGGATGACGGTCCTGGAGCGGGCGGCGCCGGGGCATGTGGAGACCGTACGGGCGCTGCTGTTCGACCGGCTGACCCCGGAGCAGGTCGGGCAGATGGAGGAGATCTTCGGCACGATCGCCGAGGGGTTCGAGGGGGACGCGGCGCAGGCGGCGCCCGATGACGTGCCGTGGCGGCGGCGGTCGGCCAAGCCCTGTTGATGACGCGGGTCACAAATCCATTGCTTCAAAATTGAAACATGGGGTAATGTCCGGGATCGAGGATCTGCTTCAAATCTGAAGCAGCGTGCCCGAGGACCGGAGTACCCGCATGCCCGACTTCCCCGCCGCCACCCAGCGCTCCCGCGTCCGCGTGCCGCTGCGCTTCGGAGACGGCTACAGCGTCGATGCCGAACTGGTCACCTTCCACGGACTGACCGACGGCCAGGAGCATGTGGCCGTCGTCCTCGGCGACCCGGGGCCCGTCCCCTTGGTGCGTCTGCACTCCGAGTGCCTCACCGGCGATGTCTTCGGCTCGGCCCGCTGCGACTGCGGGCCGCAGCTGCGCGGGGCCGTCGAGCGGATCGCCGACCGCGGCGGCGTCCTGCTCTACCTCCGCCAGGAAGGCCGCGGCATCGGCCTCTACAACAAGCTCGACGCGTACGCCCTTCAGGACCAGGGCCTCGACACCTACGCGGCGAACACCGCGCTGGGCCTGCCCGAGGACGCCCGCGACTACACGGCGGCCGCGCAGATGCTGGCCGGCCTCGGCATCGGCGAACTCGACCTGCTCTCCAACAACCCCGACAAGGCGGGCCAGTTGCGGGACCTCGGCATCAGCGTCCGCGACCGCGTACCGACCGGCGTGTTCACCACCGCCCACAACGTCCGCTACCTGCGTGCGAAGGTGCTTCAGACCCAGCACACCCTGCCACTGGGCGAGCTGACGGAGCGTACAGCGGGCTGACGGCGCGTTCCCGACAAGGGTCCGTCGATCATCTGCGGGTCCGTCGTGGCTGGTCGCGCCCGCGCGGCGGAGCCGCACATTGACACAGCCCCGCGCCCCTTCGGGGGCGCTTCCCGCGGCCGGGGAGCATTTCCGGGCGCCCTTCTCGGATGACGTCCGCGGACTACTGAACAGAAAGACGCGACCGGGACCGGACCCATCGCGCTCCTTGAGGTGCTTCCTTGGGGTGCTTCCGGCTACGGCTTCTGATCGCGACGCTCGTACACCGTGACCCGCCGCCCGCGGACCCGCTCGTCCGCCACCACCTCGAAGTACTCCCGCAGAACGGCGTCCTTCACGATGTCCCGCTTCGCGGAGATGGGCCGGGCCACCTCGGGCACGTCCGTGACCAGCACGATGCGCCGCTGTTCCAGCATCGCCGCCCTGATCCGCTCCGGGCCGGCTTCCTCGCCCTTCAGCGTTCCGGACGCCGTGGGGCTCCGCGCCAGCGCGATGTCCCGCAGACCGGCGAAGGCCTCAGGGGAGACCAGCCGGGTGTCGCGCCGGGCCGCCGGTATGAAGACCACCGCGTCCCCGGCGCTTTTCAGTTTCCGTACGTTCGCGGCCGCCGACAGGACGTCGTCCACCCGGCTCGCCGGAGACCGCGTGGCCAGGGAGTGCGGCAACAGGCCCACCACCGCCACTGCGACGATCCCCGGAACCAGCCAGGGCACCGCCCGGGGGAACCGGGGCCCGGTCACACGTACCGCCGCACCGACGACCGCGCCGATCAGCAAGGTCAGACCCAGCATGCTGAACAGGACATAGCGGTCCAGGAACAGCGGCTGGATCAGGGAAAGACCGAGCAGTCCCACCTGCGGCACCGC
Organism: Streptomyces sp. GESEQ-4; assembly: GCF_017948455.1. Taxonomy (GTDB): domain Bacteria; phylum Actinomycetota; class Actinomycetes; order Streptomycetales; family Streptomycetaceae; genus Streptomyces. Next base: position 37,508 of record NZ_JAFFSU010000038.1, on the reverse strand, counting down.
GAGCAGCGGCAGTCCGACCGCCGCCACGGACAGCCGGCCCGCCCGCGGCCGGTCCAGCGCCACTCCGAGACCGCCGATGGCCAGCAGCACCGCTGGGCCGATCAGCGCGTGCCACGTCAGAGGCGGGATCCACGACACCTGCTCGGACTGCGTCCGGCTGAAGAGAATCAACGGCAGGACGCCCGTCGTCGCGGCCGTCGCGGCCACCGACCAGCGTGCCCACACCCGCCGGTCGGCCTTCGTCCACATCAGGGTCGCCGCGTGCGCGGGCAGTATCAGCAACGACAGCCAGTTCAACAGCGCACACACCAGGACCACGCCCCCGTACGCGGCCCAGCGCACCGCACGGCCCCTGCCCTGCAGCACGGTCACCAGCAGCAGGGTCGAGATCGCGGACCCGGCCATGACCAGGGCGTACGGACGTCCTTCCTGGAGGTGGAACTGCACGGCCGGCAACAGCCCGAGCGCCAGCCCAGCGGCCAGGCCCGCCCTGGCTCCGGCCAGGCGATGACCGATGCCCGTCACACAGGCCGCCGCTGCCGCCACGGCCAGGACAGAGGGAAGGCGCAGGACGGTGGTGCCGGGGCCGAAGCCTTCGAAGAGCGTGTGCATCAGCAGGTAGTAGAGCCCGTGTACGGCATCCACCTGACCCAGCATGTGCCAGATCTCCCCGGCCGACCGCCGGGCCACCTGCCAGGTCGCCGCCTCGTCCCGCCACACACTGTGCTGCCGGGAGATGCCCCACAGGCCGAAGGCCAGGGTCCACAGCGGCGGTATCGCCCACAGGGGCAGGCAGCGCCGGAGCATCGGTATGCGGCAGGTCATGAAGACGTTCGGGTCCTTGGTGTGACGAGATGCGGACCGACGTCATGTACATGCTTGCGAGTGCCGCCCTCGCACTCTAAGCAAGGAGAACGATCTTTAGCGACGGATGACGGCTGTGAACAGGTTCACGGCAAACGCAGGGAACCTTTAGCCCTCAACGACCATCAGGCAGCGCTGATCCCCCCGCCTACCTGCCGTAGGCGGGGTTCCGGGGTTCAGCTCACGCCGAGAACGACCAGCGTCGTTCGTCGTTCAGAGGCGGAGCAGGCGCTGGGTGATCTCCCGGTACTGCCTCAGCGCGAGGTGGAGCTCGGCGGATTCCTTTTCGGCGTCCTGGCCTTCGGGGGCCTGGCCTTCGGAGTCCTGGTCCTGCCAGCCCGCGCGGAGGATACGCCGCTGTTCGGCGAGGGCCTCCATGAGGTGGGCGGTGGCCTCGTCGAAGGCGCCCTCGGCTTCCTCCAGCGACTCACGCGGAGCGTCGGGGAACGTGTTGACGGCCCGTCCGAGGCGCCGGACGATCTTGTCCCGCTCGTCCGGCGGGAACAGCGACGCCGGGCCGGGCGCGCGGCGTCCTGTGTCGCCACGGGGCTGGTCCGCGGACTGCCGGGCGCGTGTCTGGTCGTACATCATCAAGTGCCGCTTTCCTGTGTGTTGTGCCGGATTTCCTTCAGCGGCATGGCTCTGAGCCGTGCCGCCAGTCAACGTCCGGCGTCGGCCCGTGTCAACGCGATGCCGCCGGCGAGCGGACGGGGTTGTTACACGGGCAGGAGTACGGTGAGAACCCGAGGGCCTTTCGCATAGCGGAATTCGGAGCGGATCCGCCGTCATCTCGTGGTCCGGTGAGTCCACCGGACCACACTCCCTCCCACAGCCGTCACGCGTCCTCAGGGCAGCCCGTGACCCCGGCCGCGCCATCCGCATCCAGCCGAGGAGCCACGTATGCCGCGCAGCCCGACCACGCCTACGACGGCCTCACCGTCGGCCCCCGCCCCGCCCCAGGGCTACGACGGAACGTCCCCCTTCCCGCGGCACGGCCCGGCGCCCCCGCGCAACGGCGGTGAACGTCTCAGTGAACGTCTCTACGTCACGGTGACGGCGGTGAGCGTCGTCCTGCCGTTCCTGCCGTTCCTGGCGATCGGCCTGGCCGGCCGGCTGCTGTGGGGCAGCGGTTTCCACCGCGGTCTCACCCACGGCGGCTACATCGCGCTCGCGGTGGCCGGATCGTTGAGCTTCCAGGGCGACGTGATCACCTGGGCAGCCACCCCCCGCCGCCACCACGCCTTCACCGACCGGCCGAGCGACCCGCACTCGCCGTACCGCTACGGCACGCATCTGCGCGGCCAGTTGCGCGGACTGCTGCACGCGCACGTCGGCCGGCTGCTGCACGGCGTAACCGCCTTGCTGTGGGCGGGACTTGTGCGCGTCGCGCTGCTCCACCACGTCACCTGGAGCGTGAACTCCCTCTGCCACATGATCGGTGACCGGCCGTTCCGTACCCGGCGCCATGACCGGGCCACCGACCTGTGGCCGCTCGCCCTGCTCTCGTCCGGCGAGAGCCGGCACAGCCTCCACCACACCGACACCGAGCACCCGCCTCCTCCGCCGCACGGCGATCGACAGGAGCTTCAGTGACCACGGCCATGCAACCCCCGCTTCCCTCCCAACCCCTCCTGCGCCTGCGCCTGGCACCCCACGGCCGCATGCCCCGCCCCATCGACGGAGCGTGGTGGCCCCGTTCGTACGACCTGCTCGCTGAACTCCCCTGGCTGCTCGCCGGGTTGCCGCGCGCGTGGGGTCACATCACCAGCGTCACCGTCAACGGGGCGACATGGTCCGCGGTGCCCGGCCGGATGCTCGTCTCCAACCAGGTCGTACGACTGCGCCGGACCCCCACGGCCTCCGCCGCCCACACCATCGTCCTGCTCTCACCCGGCCAAGGACGCTGGGACCTGCTGGTCGTGCCGCCCGACACGACCGAGGCGGCAGCGGAACCACTCATGGCGGCCGCGGCGGACGCTCTTGATCAAACGCCGTGAGCCCCAGTTCAGATGCGGTCTGAACTGGGGCTCTGTCGTAGGCCCTGTGGGACTCGAACCCACAACCAATGTCGGCGCTGTCTTGCCGTCCGAGCAGCTTGAGGGCGCAGCCAGGTTCACGCCTTCACCGCTCAGGCAGGTACACACGCGTTTGTGCCTACGTGGACCGTGCGCCTCGGTGCTGGTTGGCCTGGCGTTGTCGGCGCTCTGGCAAAGTCATGCTCACGGCAGCACCCGCTCGTTTTCAGTGTGAGCGAGTACCCGCTCCAGCCAGGCCAGCAGGTCACCCTCGACTTCGGTGCGGTTGGTCTCGTTGAACAGCTCGTGCCGCGCCTCGGGGTAGATGCGGTAGGTGATGTCGGTGAGGCCGGCCTGCCGGTAGCGGTCGACGAGCAGGTCACTCAGCGCGAGCCCGGCGTTGAGCGGGTCCCGGTCGCCGACCAGGACGTGGACAGGCAGGTGTGCCGGGATGCCCCGGGGCTGGGCGAGTGCTGCCGAGGCGACGGCGACCTGCCGCATTCCCTCGGCGTCGAGGCTGGAGCCGCAGAGCGGGTCCGCGAGGTAGGCGTCGACGGCTTCGGGGTCACGGCTGAGCCAGTCGAACAGCGTCCGAGCGGGCTCGAAGCCTTTGTTGAGGGCGACGAGCGGATCCCCGGTGTCGTCCGCCTGGTTGGCGAGCATGACGTCGACCGCCGTGGTGCCGGCCAGGGCCAGGGCGTCGATCAGGTGGGAGTGGTGCAGTACGTACTGCTGCGCGGCGAAGGAGCCGAGGCTGTGACCGAGCAGCACCAGGGGCAGACCGGGGTGCCGCTCCTGGATGGTCTCGGAGAGTGTCACCAGATCGCCGACGAGGCTGTTCCAGCCGTCCTCGCCGAGATGGCCGGGCGCGGCATGCCTGCTGAGCCCGTGTCCCCTGTGGTCGTTGGCGTACACGGCGAAGCCCCGGGCCGTCAGCGTCTGGGCGAGGGCGGAGTATCGGCCGGCGTGTTCGCCCATGCCGTGCGCGATCTGCACCACGCCGCGCGGCGGTTCAGCGGGCTGCCACTCGTGCACGTGGATGCGTACGCCGTCCTTGCCGCTGTCGAAGGTGAACATGGTTCTCCTGGGAGAGGGTGAGTGGGGAGGCATGGCGTGGTCCGTGCCGGTGGGGCGGTCAGGAACTTTCGCCCAGGTAACCGGCCACGATCCGGGACCGGTCCGCTCTCAGTTCCCGGGCCGTGGCCTGCACGGTGAGTTCGCCGTGGGAGAGGACGCAGCCTCGGTCGGCGACCTCCAGGGCCAGGCCGACGTGCTGCTCGACGAGCAGCACCCCGCAGCCGGAATCGTCGGCGAAGCGCCGGACGACGGGCAGCAGTTCCTCGACGATGACCGGGGCGAGGCCGAGACTGAGTTCGTCGAGCAGCAGCAGCTTGGGACGACGGGCCAGGGCGCGTCCGAGAGCGAGCATCTGCTGTTCTCCGCCGGACAGGAGTCCGGCCTTGCGGTCCCGCATGCGGGTCAGGACCGGGAAGTAGGCGTACGCCGCCTCCTCGTCGAGCCGTTCTCCCCGGTGTCGCAGCCGCAGGTGTTCCGCCACGGTCAGTGAGGAGAAGATGCCCCTGCCTTCCGGGACGTGTGCGATGCCCCGTCGCGCGCGGGCCGCCGCCGGCACCTGGTCGAGGGGTGTTCCGGTGAAGGTGATGGTGCCTGCGGAGGGACGCAGCAGCCCGGAGACGGTCTTGAGCGTCGTTGTCTTGCCCGCGCCGTTGGCTCCCAGCAGGGCGACGACCTCGCCTGCGCCGACGGTGATGTCGAGGTCGCGGACGACGGGGGCTCCGTCGTAGCCGACGGTGAGTCCGGCCACTTCCAGTACGGGTGTGTTCATGCTGTCTCCGGTGCGCTGCTGGGGACCCCGGGCTGGTCGGTGGTGAGGGAGGAAGGAGTGCCGCCGTCGGGTAGGGGTGCGTCGGCGGGCTGGACGGCGGACGCGCCGAGGTAGGCGGTGATGACTGCGGGGTCGTCGCGGACCCGGCTCGGGGGTCCCGCCGCGATCACCTTGCCGAACTCCAGGACGACCAGGTGGTCGCAGATGCCCATCACCAGGCCCATGTCGTGGTCGATGAGGAGCAGTGCGGTACCCGCGTCGGCGACGGCACGCAGGCGGCGGCCGAGTTCGGCGCTCTCCGTGGTGTCCAGGCCGGCGGCGGGCTCGTCGAGGCAGATGACGCGGGGGCGGGCGGCCAGCGCCCTGGCCACGCCGACGAGTTTGCGCTGTCCCTGGGACAGTTCGGCCGGGGATGCGTCGGCCAGATCCTGCAGGCCCACAGTGGTGAGGGCATCGGCGACGGCGGAGGGCGGTGGTGTGCGGCGGCCGAAGGTCTCGCCGAACGCCCTGAGCCAGGCCGGTCGTTCCGCCGTCACGCGCAGGTTCTCCGCCACCGTGAGGTCCTCGAAGAGTTCGCTGCTCTGGAAGGTACGGGCGAGACCTCGGCGGGCCCGGGCATGCGCCGGCATGCCGGTCAGGTCCTCGCCGTCCAGTTCCACCCGGCCCCGGGCGCCGGCCAGTCCGCTGACCGCGTCCACGAAGGTGGTCTTGCCGGCGCCGTTCGGGCCGATCAGGCCCACCAGTTGGCCCTCGGCGACATCCAGGGTGACGTCGCTGAGTGCGTGGACGCCGCCGTAACTGACGCCCAGGGAACGGACCTTGAACATGCTCATCGTGCGACCTCCTCGGGGGCGGGCGTCGCTTCGGCCCCGGCGGTCTCCGGCGTGGCGTTTGCGGCGTGGGCTTGGGCGGCTTTCGCCGCGCGGGCGGCTCTCTTGGCCTTCTTGCGGCGGTGGTTGGCGCCCGCGATGCCGTCCGGGTTGGCGATCAGCGTCACGATCAGGGAGACGCCTGCGAAGAGCAGCGCCCAGGTCCCCTTGATGCCGAACCACTTGTCCAGGGCGTGCGGGATGAGTGCCTCGGTGGACATCAGGCCGGCGATGACGGCTCCGGAGACCATCGTGATGCCGCCGATGTAGGCGAAGCCGATGAGGCCGAGTGCGGCCAGCGCGGTGAACCGGACCGCGCTGACGGAGCCGAAGTTGTAGCCGTACAGGGTCCCCGCGGCGCTGGCGATGAAAGAGCTGATGGCGAACGCTGCGATCTTCACTCCCCGCACGTTGACGCCCGCAGCCGCGGCCGCGCGCTCGTTGGAGCGGACGGCGAGCATGCGCCGCCCCAGCCCGGTGCGTCTGAGGTTGGCCACGTACAGCCCCAGGGCGGCGGCGACGGACAGGACGAGGAAGCCGAAGAGGGGGCTGGGTTCGTTGCCGTCCAGGCCGCGGAAGGCCGCCCCCGGACCGAGGTCCACTCCGAACAGGCGGGGAGGGGGCACGGTCACTCCGGCGGTGCCGCCGAAGGACGTGTTGGTGAACAGGGCCTGTTCCATCGCGAGCGCGGCGGCCAGCGTGACGACGGCCAGGCTCACGCCGCGGACCCGCAGGGCGGAGATGCCGGCCGCCACACCGAGCAGGGTGGCCAGGAGGGTCGCGCCGAGGGCGTTGAAGGGGAAGGGGATGTGCAGTCCGGTCGCCAGATGGGACAGGGCGAAACCGGCGGTGCCGGAGAGCGCGAGCTGCATCACGGAGATCTGTCCCACGTAGCCGGTGATGACGACGTACGAGAGGACGATGATCGCGCCTATCAGCGAGTTCGTCAGCGCCTGGCGGAAGTCGAACGGCAGCACGATCAAGGCGAGGGCGGCGGCGGCCGTGGCCAGTACGGCCGGTCGGAGCAGTCGGTCCGGCAGCGGTACGGCGGGCAGCCGCTGCTCGACGACTTCGCCACGGCGCGGCAGGCCCGCCCCCTTCACGTAGAGCGCGACGATCATCAGGATGAAGATCAGCAGCTGCTGAAGTCCGGGCATGGCGTTGCCGTTGTCGGTCGGGAACCAACTCTGGGTGGACAGGTAGTAGACGACCGACTGCATGACGCCGATGAGGATGCCGGCGCTGCAGGCGATCCACAGTGAGGTGAATCCGGCGAAGAGAGCCGCCGCCAGGGCCGGGACCACCTGCAGTGGGAGCGTGACGGAGTCGACCTGGACGATGGGTGCGGCCAGGACCCCGAGCAGCCCCGCGATCAGCGCGGACAGCAGGGTGTTGGCGAGGGAGACGCTGTTGGGTGACAGACCGGCCAGCAGGGCCGCCTGTTCGTTCTCCGAGGCGGCGCGGGTGGCGAGCCCGAACCGGGTCCACCGGTACAGGGCCCCGAGGGCGAGCGCTACGGCGATCACGAGCCCGGTCAGGATGAAACGGTCGACGGGCGTGGTGACGCCCAGGACGGTGACGGCGTCCGAGGGCAGGATGCTGGGGGCCTGCTGGGGCTGGGTTCCGAACACCAGCAGCACGGTGGCCTGAAGGGTGAGCAGAATGCCGAGTGACGCCGCGAGCTTGGCCAGTGGTGAGACCGCGCGCAGCGGCTTGAACACCGCGACCTCGGTGAGCACACCGACCGCGAGCGCCGCCATGAGCGCCCCCGCCATAGCGGCGGCGATCGGCAGGGAGAAGCCGAAGAAGCCGGTGCTCAGGGCCCAGAAGATGTAACCGGCGACCATCGCGACGGCGCCGGTCGACAGGTTGATGATGCCCGAACCCCGGTAGGTCGCCACGACGCCGAGTGCGATGCCGGCGATCAGTGCCCCCTGGCCCAGGCCGAGCACGGCGAAGAGCAGGATCTGTTCCATTTCTTACTCCTGGAGCGCCGTGTTCCTTAAGGCCCTAGGGAAGGAGTCGGGCCTCAGGAACACGGCACGGGAAGGTCTGTCGCGGGCCGTACGGGACCCGGGCGGACGGTGGACGGGGGTCACCGGGGCGGGCGGAGCCAGTCGGTCAGCGGCTGGAAGGCACCCTTGCCCTTGTACTGGTAGAACCGCGCCTGGTCGTTGCAGACCGCGGGGGCGTCCGGGTACTTGGCGCACTTGACCTCGGCGGCACCCATGACGACCGGCCCGGTGAACTTCTTCAGCTGTGCGGCGACGGTCTCCGGGGTGATCTTGTCGGCTCCCACGGCGTTGAGCGCCTTGGCGTACGTCAGGATCGTGCTCCAGCCCAGTGGTGCGAAGACCTGGGACGCGGTGGCCTTGTCCAGCCCCACCTGGCCGGATGCCGTCAGGAACGCCTTGGAGTCGGCGGCCGAGGTGTCGGTCGGCAGCGTCTGGGCGACGCCGTACGTCCATGTGGGCAGATCCCCGCCCAGGCCCTTGGCCACGTCCGGTGACATGCACAGGGGCGTGGACACCACGGGCTTGTCGATGCCGAGTTGCTTGAGTGCCTTGGCGACTCCGACACACCCGGAGCCGATCGTGATGGGCACGATGACATCGGCGGAGTTGGCGCCGGCCGCGGTGACCGGGCCGATCAGGTCCGTGGCCTGCGCGTCGAAGCCGACCGACTTGACGGTGAGGCCGGCGGCCTTGAGTCCCTTGACCGCCGCGCTCGAAGCGATCTTGTCGCCGGGGGTGTTCGTGTGGATGACCGCCGCCGTCTTCGCCTTGAGGACGTCACGTGAGTACGTGCCCCAGGTGCCGAAGATGTGCGGCAGGTCGCCGAAGGTGCTGTAGGTGTTCTTCGCCGTGGGCAGGGTGGGACCCGTCGCCACGCCGACCAGAACCGGCTTCCTGCCCGCCACCACGGAGTTGAAGGAGGCGTCGCCCAGGTACAGATTGCCGAGGCCGATGGCGGAGACGGCCTTGTCGCCGATCAGTTGCTGACCGCACTTCTGCCCCTCCTCCTCGGCGGAGACCACCGAGCAGACGTTCAGCGCGAGCGGGTGGCCGCCGATTCCGCCGAGCTTCTCGTTGACGTACCGAACGGCTGCCTTGGCGCCCAGGGTCGCCTCAGGGCTGCCGCCGGGGCCGCCCTCGACGTTCACCCAGCCGAGCGTGACCGGGGACAGGCCGGAGTCGGCCTTGCCCGCCTTGCCCCCCACGTAACCCTGATAGTCGGTCACCACGGCGGCCGACGGGCGGGTGTCCGCGGCGGCCGACGAGTCGGCTGCGCCGGCACCGGCCGAGGCTGAGCCCGGGCTCTGCGCGCCACTGCAGGCGGTGAGGCCCAGGACGGGCGCCATGAGGGAGGCGATCAGGCCCAGTCCTCGGACACGCGGATGGGTAGGCATACGAAACCTCCGTGAGCGGAGCGAAGGGAAGTCATGCCGAGGGCATGCGCAACAGGGGGTCAAACGGTCGGCCGGGGACCTGGAGCGCACGGGGTGACCAGCGCGAAGGGCGGCTCGGAGCACCCGGAAAGGCCTGTTCAGGCGGCCTTCTCGAGGTTTCGTAACTTTCTTACGAACCGGGAATCTAGGTGTAGGCTTACCCCCTGTCAACGCCTTGGTTCACTTTGATTTAACGATCAAGCAGCTCGATTTAACGCTCAGGCAGGGGAGGGGGAGGGTGTGACGACGCAGGCCGGAAGACGCAGGCTGCCTCGGCGATCGCTCGAGGAGACCCGGGCCCTCATGCTGGAAGCGGCGACCAAACTCGTCTGTGCGGGAACCGCCGACACCAGCGAGGCCGCGGTCTCCGCCGCACTGGCCCACGTGCGGGTCAAGCAGGTGACGGAAGAGGCCACCCGCATCATCCGGGGCCGGCTGGGCGACGAGTCGGCGCCGGCGGTCACCACGGGATCGATCTACCAGATCTGGCCGGCTCAGGCCGATTTCCAGGCCGAGTTGTTGTTCCACCTCACCTCCCGGCAGGCGGAACTGGTACCGGGTCTGCCCGACAGCATCCGGCGCTTCGAGGTAGCCGTCGAGAAGGGCATCACCTGGCAGGAAGCCCTCAACGACGTACTGACCGACAACCACAAGAACCACCGGGTGGACCCGATCTACCGGGTGATGCTCGGTTTCTACGCCAGCGCCGCGAACCCCCGTGTGCGTGAGGCCCTCGGGCACTACGGCGAATCGTTCACGAAGGTGGCCTGCGAGGCGTACCAGGCCCTGCTCGACACCTACGGGCTGCGCATGCGTGCGCCCTACCAGGTCGATCACCTCGCCACCAGCATCGCTTCCCTGCTGGACGGCTTCCACATGCGGTGGATCGCCGGCTACGGGGACCTGGCGGACCCGCACGGCGACGAGAACTGGTCCCTTGTCACAAGGGTTGCCGTCATGCTGTTCGACCAGTTCACCGAACCCGTACCCGCGGACGGCACTTCCTGAGGACCTGGGCCCCTTCCTGTGACCGGCACGGTGAGACAGGCGGCCGATCCCGCTTCCCGACTCCTGGAGCCCTCTCCTCACCTCAGGGCTGCTCGACAACGACGGGTTCTGCCCCCCCGACACCACGGTCCTGCTGCAGCAGGAATGATCTCCGATGGGCGCGGGCGGCACGGTCTTCCGCCCGGATCTGGGAGCGCTGGGCCCGGGCGACCTCGGACACGTACACGAGCCTGCTCCCTGAGCTGGACCGCGAAATCGCCGAGAAGGCAGCGAAGCTGATCCCCCGGTCGCGTCCGGCAGCCGCCGATTCGTCCGCCCAAGCGGCACCCGATCCGCAGGCCACGAGCACATCCGCTCACGCAATGGCTTGAGAACGAAGCAGCGCCCGACCCGGCCAAAGCCGACTCAGGCGCTGCGTAGCAGGTCAGAGGCCGTTTCCCTCCCCCGCCACCGGTAGGCCCTGTGGGACTCGAACCCACAACCAATGGATTAAAAGTCCACTGCTCTGCCAATTGAGCTAAGGGCCCAGGCGATGTTGCCTCCCCGAGCATAGCCGGACACGGCCGGGACTCCGATCGGGTATCGGGGTCCCGGCCGTGCCGCGCCGGCGGAGCGGGCCGGGAGTGTCCAGGGGTGTTACGGATCGACCGGTTCGGGCGTGCCCGTGCGGGACGCCTCGCGGGCGATGGTCCGTTCGTGGTCGGGGTTGAGGAACCAGTGCCGGGCCGAGGCCAGCCACCAGGTCGCGGCGAAGCCGAGGACGACGAGGACGGCGACCGGGGCGTAGTTGAAGGTCTCCGAGGTGACCGGGGAGACCTGCGGCAGCATGAAGAGGACCGTGATCACGCCGACCCACACCACCGCCACCACGCCGATCGGCCGCGACCAGCGCCCCAGGTGCCACGGACCGCGCTCGAAGTCGTCGCCCTTCCGCAGCCGCAGCAGCGTCGGGATGGCGTAGGCGATGTACAGGCCGATCACGGCGATCGACGTCACCGCCGCGTAGGCCGTGACATTGATCAGATACGGCAGCCCGAGCACCAGCGCGCCCAGCGCCGCCAGCCACACGGCCGCCACGGGGGTGCGGGTGCGCGGGTTCACCGAGTGCCAGACGTGGGAGAAGGGCAGCGCGCCGTCCCGGGAGAACGCGTAGATCATCCGGCTGTTGGCCGTCACCGACGCCATCCCGCAGAACAGCTGCGCCCCGATCACGACCAGGAGCAGCAGCTTGCCCGCCGTCGCGCCCAGCGCGTCGAGCAGGATCTGCGCGGGCGGTGCGCCCGTCGGGGACGTGAGGGCACCCTCGTACGACTGGATGGCGAAAGTGAAGCCCAACAGCAGCACGAACCCGGCTATCCATGACGTCCAGATGGACCGCACGATCCCCTTCGGGCCCGCCGTCGACGCGTCGTGTGTCTCCTCCGTCATGTGGGCGGAGGCGTCGTAGCCGGTGAAGGTGTACTGGGCCATGAGCAGGCCGAGCGCGACGACGTACACGCTGCTGCCCCAGCCCGTGTTGTTCACGAACTCGCCGAACACGAAGGACGCGGACTGGTGCTGGTCCGGGGAGAAGGTGAGCGCGCCGACAATCACCGCCACGCCGAGCACGTGCCACCACACGCTCACGCTGTTGAGCAGGCCCACCACCCGCACCCCGAAGGTGTTCAGCAGGCCGTGCAGCACCAGGATCCCCGCGAAGAGGAGGATCGTGCGGCCGGGTGTCACCTCGAAGTCAAACTGCAGGTTCAGATACGCGCCCAGGAAGGACGCCGCCCCGAAGTCGATGCCCGCGGTCACCGCGACCTGGCCGAGCACGTTGAACCAGCCCGTGAACCAGGCCCACGCGGCGGCCGTACGCGGGGGCGCGAGCCGATGGGCCCAGAAGTACAGGCCCGCCGACGTCGGATACGCCGAGCAGATCTCGGCCATCGCCAGCCCCACGAACAGCGTCATCAGTCCGACCGCGACCCAGCCCCAGGTGATCACGGCGGGACCGCCGGTGTTCATGCCGAACAGATACAGCGTCAGACATCCCGACAGAACCGAGATGATCGTGAAGGAGACCGCGTAGTTGGAGAACGCCGACATGCGGCGGGCAAGGACCTGCGTGTAGCCGAGCTGGGCCAATCGCTCTTCGTCAGACAGCCCACTCACTTTGGCGTCATCTGTCATGCCCCCAGCGATTCCCTCGCCGGGGGCATGACACACGTCACAACTTGGCGAGAAATTGGCCCTCTAGTAAAGGCCCTTGTAGTACTGCCACCCGGTCGCGATCTTCACGCGCGCGGCGAACGACCCCTTGCCGGTCCCGGTCTGGCGGTACAGATTCCCGGCCGTGTCCCGCATCACCAGGTCGCTCTTCCCGTCGCCGGTGATGTCCCCGACGCCGACGACCGCGTTGTACGAGGCTCCCCAGCCGGTGGCGATCCTCACCCGGGTGCCGAAGCGTCCGTTGCCGGCGCCGTAGTAGCGGTACAGGTTGTTCGCCTTGTCCTGCGCGAGCAGATCGCCGATCCCGTCACCGTTCAGATCACCGGCGCCCACGACCTTCTTGTACGTCTTCCAATTGTCGACGAGCTTGACCCGGGAGGCCAGCTTGCCGGTGCTGGTGCCCTTGTAGAGATAGACGGCGCCGGTGGCGGCGTGGCGGGCGATCAGGTCGGGTCGGCCGTCCTTGGTGAGGTCCCCGGGTGCGGTCAGCACGTCGTACTGGTTCCAGCCGCTGGTGCCGAGCGTCGTGTGCGGCGTCGACGGCCGCAGCGGGGCATCGCAGCGCGGCTTGTACAGGTGCAGGGCGCCGCCGCCCGTCTTGAGCAGGACGTCGTTGCAGTTGTCGCCGTTCAGATCTCCGAGGGGCACCGGTCTGTACGCCGGTGAGTTCCAGCCGTCGCCGATCAGGGACGTGCGGACCGTGCCGTCGCCCCCACCGTGGTAGGTCATCTCGCCGCCCTTGAAGGTGAGCAGGTCACCCATGCCGTCACCGAGGCCGACGTAGTCGCGGTGCACCACTCGGCCCTTCAGCAGCCGGACCGTGCCCTGGATCGACAGCGGAGCGCCCACGCCGTCGGCGGGCGTGACCGACAGCGTCCAGTCGTACGGGCCGCTGGGGAGAAAGCCGTTCGCGCCGCGGCCGTCCCAGCCGACCTTCAGTTCGCCGCGCACCTCGCCGCCGTCCGTGCCGTCCACGACCTTGCCGGTCGCCTTGTCGCGCACGGTCAGCACCCAGCCCGCGGCCGGCTTCGACAGCAGTGCCGTGGTGAGGGTGGGGTAGAAGTCGTCCTCCTCACTCACCTCGACCTCCGCTGCCTTCACCACCGGCTCCAGCGGCCGCAACGGCTGCTGCGGCACACCGGACGGGACGAGGTGCACCTGCTCCTTGGCGTCCACATAGGCGGCGTTCCCGCCGGACTCGTCCACCGTCCAGCGCACATCCCTCTGCGAGACGCCGGTGTCGGGCAGCTCCCCGATGACCCGGCTCGCGGGCGCCCCGTTCGCCACCGTGGTGAGCGTCAGCTTGCCGGCCTGCTTGTCGTGCGTGACGACATACCCGTCACCGAGCTTCGCCTCGCCGACCGGCACGGCGACGGACTTCTTCGCCGTACGGTCGTAGACGCCGGCCCTGCCCTCGCAGGTCCAGTAGAGCCAGCGGCCGTTGGCCTGGAGGTCGGTCGGGTCACAGCCGGCGTCCATCGCGAAACCGACGGAGGTCTCCTCCGCGAGGTCGTGGGCCGTGAAGCTGTGCTCGTCCGCCGTCCACAGGGTGCCACCGTCGAGAGCGGCGGCACCTGGGGTGCGCGTGACGACCGGCCTTTGGTTCCCATCGATCTCGTATACGGACTGCTGGGCCGCGGCCGTGTGGATCAGATACCGGCTCGAGACATCGGTGATCCGGCCGCCCCGGGGAAGGTCGTGTTCCCAGTACCTGCCGGAATTCGCGACGGCGACCCGGTCGGTGTCCGCCGACACATGAGTCAGCCAGGCGACCCGCCCGTCGGCCGTACCGCGGATCGGGGCGCAAGAGGAGTCGTCCGCTGGGCAGTTGGCGAGGCTGGACGCCATGCCGAGAAACCGAGACGACTCACCGAACTTGGGAGTACCGGCCGCCGCGACCGTCCGGGTATGAGTGATGCGCTCGCCCCGGGTCTCATAGCTGGTCCCGTAGTCCGCGACGACGAAGCGGCCCTGGTCCAGCGACAGACCTTGGATCTTGTACGGCGGTTTCGGCAGCGCCTTGAGCTGGGTGACCGTCGGCTCGCCGCCCGGGCCCGGCTGGATGCGCTGGACGCCCCAGTCGTCCCGGGCGGCACCGGTGCGACCCACCGCCAAGGCGCCGCCGTCGGGGGCGGCGGAGATACCGGGCTCCGAGACGGGCAGCAGAGTCTTCGAGGGACCGCCGGCGATCGGCTTGGCCATCACCGCCGTGCCGGGTTGGGTCAGCAGCCAGTCACCGACGACCGCGAGGCCGAGGGCGGGGCTCGCGCCGTCGCCGTCCAGCGTGACGGCGACCGGGGCGGCGGACAGATCGGTGCGGGAGTACACCTGAACCGTGGGCTCGTTCCTGTTGAAGAGAACGACATGGTCGGCCGTGACCTGCGCGTTGCGGTAGATCTTGGAGACGGGCGGAGTCCAGCTCTGTACCCGCCCCGTGTGCCGGTCGACCATGACCGACGCGTAGGGCCCACCCGACTGGCCGGCGAGGAACAGCAGCGCGTCCGCGTCGCCGCCCTGGGCTTGCGCGAGGCTGTACCCGCCGGGCACTCCGGTCACCGGCACGTCACGTGTGCTGCCGTCGTCCTGCGGGAGCAGCAGGTGCATCTCCCGGGCGGTCGTCGTGCCGTTCTCGTCCGTCACCTCCCGGTACGCGATCGCCAGATCGGCGTAGACGGCGAGCAGCGTCAGCCCCTCCGGCGTCCGGATCGTACGGGTGGTGTTGTCGGCGGCGTTCCACAGGTCGACCCGGCCGTCGGCGTACCGGTAGGCGAGCACGTCACCGCCGGTCGCCTGGTAGTAGCTGTAGCCAGTCGGGTGGACCACCTTCACCGAGGTGCCGTCCGAGTACCGCGTCCAGACCAGCCCGGAGCCCTCCAGGGAGTGGAACACGCCCTGCGCACCGGCGCCGTCGCGCCCGGCATAGGTCGAACTCGTGTAGAGCCAACCCGAGGTGTACGTCCCGCGCAGCCTCGCCGGCACCACCGTCTCCTGCGGCACGTCCGCGACCGCGGTCGACGGCAGCAGCGGTGCCAGCCCGGCCGCCAGTACGACGGAGGCGGCGAGCACGCGCAGGCGTGCGTAGGCATGACGAGCCAAGGAGTCCCTCCCCGAAACGTGAGGCGGGACGCACACCGCTTCTCGATGCCCAGGCCCCCCGGCCGTCGCATCC
This sequence comes from Streptomyces sp. GESEQ-4, assembly GCF_017948455.1. GTDB lineage: Bacteria > Actinomycetota > Actinomycetes > Streptomycetales > Streptomycetaceae > Streptomyces. Next base: position 22,078 of record NZ_JAFFSU010000038.1, on the reverse strand, counting down.
GCCTCTCAAGTCGGCTGATCTTACAGCGACTTCACAGTTTCGAGGTGAGCGATTTCGGGCCGCCCGGTTACGCGGGCGGAAACGCCGGAAGGGCCCGCACGACCGAAGTCGTACGGGCCCTTCTCGCGTCAGTCAGCGTCAGCCGTTGCGCTTCCAGCGCGGCTTGTCGTCCCGGCGGCCGAAGGAGCCGGTGCCGGTACCGGTGCTGCCACCGCGGTGGTCGTCACGGCGGCCGTAGGGGCGCTCGTGGCCGCCGGAGCGGAAGCCCGGGCGGTCGCCCTGGCGGTCGCGGTTGAAGGGGCGGTCGCTGCCGCGGTGACCACCGCGGTCGTCACGACGCTCGAAGGAACGGCCCGCCGGGCGGTCCGCCGGACGGTCGGCAGGGCGGTCGTCGCGACGGAAGCCGCCACGGTCGTTGTCACGACGCTCGAAGGAACGACCACCACGGTCATCACGACGGTCATCGCGACGGAAACCACCACGGTCGTTGTCACGACGCTCGAAGGAGCGGCCGCCCCGGTCGGCCGGGCGGTCGTCGCGACGGAAACCACCACGGTCATTGTCACGACGCTCGAACGAACGACCGCCACGGTCATCCCGACGGTCGTCACGGCGGAAGCCACCGCGGTCATTGTCACGACGCTCGAACGAACGACCACCACGGTCATCACGACGGTCATCGCGACGGAAACCACCACGGTCATTGTCACGACGCTCACGACGCTCGTACGGCGCCGGAGCCTCGGCCCGGTCCACATCCTGCGCCACCGGCTGCTCGGGCACGGACGCCTCAAGCGCGGCCTCCACGACCGCGGCCTGTGCCTCGGCGACAGCGGTCTCCGGGTCCTCGCCGCGCTCGCGGGCGGCCCGGGCGACCAGGCGGTCGGCCTCCTCGCGCAGCTCGGTCGCGCGCCGCTGCGCCCGCTCCAGCTGCTTGCTGAGGTGGGTGACCTCACGCTCGGCCTGCTGCGCGGCGTTGCCCGCGGACTCGGCCTGGACCTCGGTCATCGAACGGGCGCCGGTGATCTCGGCGACCTCGGGCTCGAACGCCGTACCGGAGTTGATGATGTGACGGCCGGCGTCGACGCCCGCGTCCTCCATCAGCCGGAAGATCTGGCGGCGCTGGTGCGGGAGCGAGAGGGAGACGACCGTGCCGGTGCGGCCGGCTCGGGCTGTACGGCCCGCGCGGTGCAGGTAGTCCTTGTGGTCGCCGGCGGGGTCGACGTTCAGGACGAGGTCGATGCCGTCGACGTGGATACCGCGGGCGGCGACGTCGGTCGCGACGAGCGCGTTGACGTAGCCGTCCTTGAAGTCGGCCAGCGTGCGCGTACGGGCGCCCTGCGTCATGCCGCCGTGCAGCGCGTCGGCCTTCACGCCCGCGTCACGGAGCTGCTCGGCGATACGGTCGGCGCCCAGCTGCGTACGTACGAAGATGATCGTGCGGCCCTTGCGGGAGGCGATCGCGGCGGTGACCGGCGCCTTGTCCTTGGGCTTCACGACGAGGATGTGGTGCGACATCGTCGTGACGTTGCCCTGGGCGCTGTCGACCTCGTGCGTGACCGGGTTGGTCAGGTAGCGCTTGACCAGCGTGGAGATCTCGTTCTCCATCGTGGCCGAGAACAGCATGCGCTGGCCGCCGCCCGGGATCTGGTCGAGCAGCTCGGTGACCTCGGGCAGGAAGCCCAGGTCGGACATCTGGTCGGCCTCGTCGAGGACCGCGACCTGGACGTTCTCCAGGGAGCAGGCGCCGCGGTTGATGATGTCGCGCAGCCGGCCCGGGGTGGCGACGAGGACGTCGACGCCGCGCTCCAGGGCGTAGATCTGGTTGCCCATCGACGTACCGCCGCAGACGACCTTCATCTTCAGGCCGAGCACGTCGCCGTACGGCTGGAGGGCGTCCGCGACCTGCATCGCGAGTTCACGCGTCGGCGTGAGGATGATGCCGCGGGGCTTCTTCTTCTCGGTGTGGCCGCCGGAGAGCTGCGTGAGCATCGGCAGACCGAAGGAGAGGGTCTTGCCGGAGCCGGTGCGGCCACGGCCGAGGATGTCCTTGCCGGCCAGGGCGTCCGGGATGGTCGCGGCCTGGATCGGGAAGGGGCTGGTCACGCCGTTCTGCGCGAGCTTGCGCACGACGCCCTCGGGGAGACCGAGGTCCGCGAAGGTGAGCTCGGGAGCCTCAACGGTCTCTACGGTCTCGTCCCCGTTCTCGGGCACGACGACGTGATCAGTACTGGAAATGGACATGCGAATGCGAAACCTTCCGGAGTCTCGTCGGCACGCGCCCGTCAACTCCGTGATTTCGCAATACGACCGCCTCTATGCGGTCAGCCACGGCAAGGGAGAGAACGCGCCACACGGCGCGCTCTTCTATGGCGCCGGGCAAATGATTCAAACGATCTATAACCATACGCACCCCTCGGCCCCCCTGGCAAACCGCATCCCCGAGAGACAGGTCACACCCTCACGCCGGTGACCCCGCGGTCGGCGCCGGCTCCCGCTGGGCCAGCTGCGGTGCCGTCTCGCCATGCGCCGACGACGACGGCTCGGCGACGGTCGGATCCGGCGAGACGGTCGGCGACGGCGGCGTGGGCGTCGGCTCCGGCGCGACCGTCCGCGTAGGCGTCGGCTGCGGCTTGGTCGGCACGGGCTCGCCCGCCCCGCCCGTCCCACCGGGCCCACCCGGATGCACCGGCGCCGCGGGAGCCCCGCTCCCTGGCGCGGAAGCCGAGGCCGAAGGCCCCCCGGACTTCTCCCCCGGCTTGCCCTTGCCCTTGCCGTCCCGCTTCTTCCCGGCGCCCTTCCCGTCCCGCTTGCCGCCCGTCGCCGCCCCGTACCCGGAGCCACCGCCCGACACGGCCGATCCCCCGTCGGGCGCCTCACCACCCCGCTGTCCGGCGGACTGGGACGGCTTGGCGCTCCCGCCCGGCCCGTCGTCACCCACGCTCATACAGCCGGCGGCAGCGGCGACGGCCACGACCGTGGCGGCCAGGCGAACGGGTACGTACAAGGGGCGCACGGGCAGCCACCTCCGGGGAGGGCGAAGAAGTCAACCTGCCCAACTCCCGCCGCCCACAAGAGGACACGCGCCAGACGACACGTGACGCGTCACACCGGACGAACGACGCCTCAGCCGTACCCCAGCGCGTGCAGCCGGGCGTCGTCGATCCCGAAGTGATGCGCGATCTCATGCACCACCGTCACCTCGGTCTCCTCCACGACCTCCGCCCGCGACTCGCACATCCGCAGCGTCGGCCCCCGGTAGATCGTGATCCGGTCCGGCAGCACCCCGGCGTACCACTCCCCGCGATCGGTCAGCGGAGTCCCCTCGTACAGGCCGAGCAGTTCGGGATCGTCCGCGGGCGGTTCGTCCTCGACGAACACCGCGACGTTGTCCATCAGCCGCGTCAGCTCCGGCGGGATACGGTCCAGCGCCTCGGCGACCAGTTCCTCGAACTCCTCGCGTGTCATCTCCAGCACAGGGCCATTGTCCGGTACGGAACGGTCGTAGGAGAGTCACTGCGACGGTATGAGAGTCACCGCCGCCCCGCATATCCGCTGCCGGACTTGGGCATACGGGACCAATGGCCGCCCGCGTCCCCAACGTCGCCGCCCTGAACCGCGTACGCCGGGCATCGCGTGCGCTCGCCCGCCGCTACCGTTCCCGCCGCCCGCACCCCGCCGTCGAACTCGTCCCCCAGCCCCACCCCTGGACCCGCGCCCTGGGGCTGGTCGCGGTCGTGCTGCTGGGCGCCTGGCTGGGCCTGCTGATCGTCGGGAACGTCCGGGTTCCCGTCGGGCCCATGGACACCACCATGACGCTGCGCCCCTCACTGGCCGGCGGCACGAAGATCAACGTATCCCCGCTCGGCGCGCTGGAGCTGGACAGCCATGTCGCCCCGGTCCGCCTGGACGTGAACGTCGACCAGCTCGACCCGGCCCGCGCCCAGGCCCTCGTCGACCACCCCGAACGTATCTCCGGCCTCCAGGACGAAGTCGCCAAGGACGTCGGCCACGGCACGCTCGACCTCGCCGTACGCTCCTGTGTCGCCGTCGTCGCCGGCGCCACCGCCCTCGGTCTCGCGGTCTACCGCCGCCCCCGCCGCGCCCTCGCCGCCGGCGGCCTCGCCCTCACCCTCCTCGCCGCGTCCGGCGGCACGGCCTTCGCCACCTGGAACCCGAACTCGGTCCTCGAGCCCAAGTTCTCCGGCCTGCTCTCCTCCGCGCCCTCCGTGGTCGGCGACGCTCGCAGCATCGTCACCGAATTCGACGTCTACCAGAAGGAGTTGGCGCGCCTCGTCACCAACGTGACGAAGCTGTACGACGCCACGTCCACGCTCCCGGCCTACCAGCCCGACCCGACCACGATCCGGGTCCTCCACGTCTCGGACATCCACCTCAACCCGGCGAGCTGGAAGATCATCGCGTCGCTGGTGGAGCAGTACGAGGTGAACGTGATCGTCGACTCCGGCGACACCATGGACCACGGCACGGCCGCCGAGAACGGCTTCCTGGACCCGATCGAGGACCTGGGCGCCCCGTACGTCTGGGTCCGCGGCAACCACGACTCCATGATCACCCAGCAATATCTGGAGCGCATGAAGAACGTCCACGTCCTCGACGACGGCCGCGCGGTGTCCGTCGCGGGCCTGCGCTTCGCGGGCATCGGCGACCCCCAGTTCACCCCCGACCGCACGAACGAGATGGGCGCCGAGCAGTCGCAGGAACTGGCGGGCGCGCGGCTGGCCTCCGCCCTGCGCGACCAGAAGGCAGCCGGCAAACCGGTCGACGTGGCCGTGGCCCACGAGCCGCCCGCGGCCCGCGAGACGGACGGCCAGGTGCCACTCGTCCTGGCGGGCCACCTCCACCACTCCGAGATGGAGGTCATGCCGTTCGGCACCCGTCTGCGCATCGAGGGCTCCACGGGCGGCAGCGGCCTGCGCGCGATCGAGGGCAAGTACCCCGACCCGATCGAGACGTCGATCCTCTACTTCGACCGCGACACCCGCCGCCTCCAGGCCTGGGACGAGATCAGACTGGGCGGCCTGGGCCTGACCACGGCGGAGGTGGCCCGCCACCTCCCGGAGGAGAACCAGCCGGGCGCCGCCCCGTCACCCACCCCGTCCCCGTCGCCCTCCCCCACCCCCGCGACCACGTCCCCGTAAACCGTTTTGGCGATACCTCCCGCCATCCCATATGCTTCTCACGTCCCCGACGCGCCGAGAGGCGCCCAGGCGGGCCGATAGCCCTCATCGTCTAGCGGCCTAGGACGCCGCCCTTTCAAGGCGGTAGCACGGGTTCGAATCCCGTTGGGGGCACGTAATTACTCTGCGTTGTCGCAGATCAGACGCCCTCACCACCACTCTCGCTGTGGCCGGTGCGTTTCCTCACCGTGTAGAGATGTCCGCTACGGGCACGGTGCCGGACAAGGGTTTCCACGCCGCCCCCGAACAAGAGCGGACGTCTCCCTTTCCCAGTGGCGGAGCATCACCCTGAACAGCGTCACAAAGCTGGCAGCAGGCCCCACGTCTGCAGGGCATAGGGCCGTCCCTTCTCCGTCCCCTGGATCAGTGGCACGTCGAGGAGTCTGAAGCCCGCCTTGGTGGCTACGGCGACGCTTGCGGCGTTCTCGGCCTCCAGCTCCAGGACCACTTGCCCCACGCCCAGTTGTTCGAAGGCATACGCAGCCATCACCCGCACTGCCCGTGCAGCCAGCCCCTGGCCGCGGTGCGCCGGGCCGACCGCATAGCCGATCTCTGCACCCTTGGGGGCGCGCCGCAGCATCACCTCGCCGAGCGGCGCGCGGCCGTCGACGGTGATGGCGAGCAGGATGGTCGTGCCCTCCGCACGCATTTGCCGATCCCGGTCCAGCCGTGCGCGAGCGACCGCTTCGTCAAAGGGTGAGACGATCGGCGTCCAGTACGCGATATCGGGATGGTCGAACAAATCCGGCATTGCGGCCAGGTCTGCCTCCGTCCAGTCGCGCAGTACGAGACCTTCCCCTGTGAGCTCAATCCGCTCGGGAAAGGGCAACGGGGTACCGCTCATGGTGCCGATCCTCCCTGGCCTGACGAGACAGGGCAGCGTAACTGGGGCGGTCATCGGCTCACCAGGTTTTCTGGGGGACAGAGCCGTCGATCCTCGTCTCGAAGTCACGGTGGCTGCTCAAAGGCCCTGAAGCATCCCTTGCGGGGTGCGCGGCACCCGTACCCACCACGCGCCTTCCTTTGAGCGTCCGCTCGGTCAGGGTGCCCTCCTCGCCGGTCCACCCTGCCTCGCCGAGCATCAGGGCGAGGCCCATGATCTGATCGCTGATCCGCCGGTCCCTGTACGCCTGGGCCCGGCACGCGCCGTCGCAGTTCCGGCGCCGCGGCGATGCCTTTCTCGGCAGCCGGCCCCCAGGGGGCAACGCCGAGACCAGGGGGTATCGCCGAGACAGGAGAGACCCCTGGCCACGTGATGGCCGGGGGTCCTCTGGATGTGCGGGTGTCGGTTCAGCCGCAGCAGTCGCAGCCGGGGCGGCAGCCGCAGGCGTCTGTCTCTCCGCCGGCGGCCGGGACCACCGCGGCGGCGGCCGGGGTCGCGCAGCAGCCCTTGCCCTGCCAGGCGTCGCGGCCTTCCTTCACTGCGATGGCGGCGATGACCAGGGCGGCGATCGGGTCGGCCCAGGACCAGCCGAGCGTGGCGTTGAGGACCAGGCCGAGAAGGAGAACGGCCGACAGGTACGTGCACAAGAGCGTCTGCTTGGAGTCGGCGACCGCGCTGGCGGAGCCCAGTTCGCGTCCGGCCCTGCGCTGGGCGGCGGACAGGAACGGCATCACGGCCAGGGAGAGGGCGGCGATGACGATGCCGGGGATGGAGCGTTCGGCCTCGCCGGTGCCGGCCAGCGCGCGGGCGGCGTCGACGGTGACGTACGCGGCGAGCACGAAGAACGACACCGCGATGATCCGCAGCGTGCGCTTCTCCCGCGCCTCGCGCATCGCGTGGTCGCGGGCGGAGAACTGCCAGGCGACCGCGGCGGCGGAGGAGACCTCGATGACCGAGTCCAGGCCGAAGCCGATCAGCGCGGTGGAGGAGGCGATCGTCCCGGCGGTGATCGCGACGGCCGCCTCGATGACGTTGTAGCCGATGGTGGCCGCGACCAGCAGCCGTATGCGCCTGGCGAGGACGTCACGCCGGGCCGGGGTCGGACGTGTGCCGAGGGATATCTCGGCGGTCATCAGCAGCAGCCCTCCTCGTCCGCGTCCACGCACGTCTTGTCGGCCTCGACCGCCACGACGGCGGTGCGCAGGTCGTCCAGCGCGTGACCGAGACGTTCGTCGGCGAGCTCGTAGCGGGTGCGGCGGCCCACCGGCACCGCGACGACCAGGCCGCAGTCGCGCAGGCACGCCAGGTGGTTCGACAGCCGGGTCCGGGAGATCTCCAGGGTGTCGGCGAGGTCGGCGGGGTGGGCCGGGGCCTCACGTAGTGCGAGGAGGATCCGGCAGCGGATGGGGTCGGCGAGGGCGCGGCCGAACCGCGCCAGCACCTCGATGTCAGCAGCGAGAGTCAGCACACCCACGACAGTACACGGAATCCTGAATTCACCAAACCTTGCATTCGCGAGTCAGGGCGCGTGGCCGCCGTGCTTCGGCGCACCCGCCGCCTGCGCGGAGGTCGATCACGGGGTCCGGCTGGGGCGAGAACCGCTCGTCCGTAGTTGTTCGTGCCCGCCACCCGGTCCAACTCGGCGCCGGTCGGAGTGCGCCTGCCGCTCGCTGCCGCTCGCTGCCGCTCGAAGTGTTCCCACATGACCTGCTCGGCCTTCGGCGCGCCCGCGGTCCGCTCGCCGTCCGACAGTCCCGCCCGCCCGGCCCCGGTCTCGCTCTGGCTCGCCCTTCCCCCTCTCGTCTCGCTTCGGCGATCGGCACGGCGAGTAGGCATGAGCAAGCCGATCGTCGCCAGCAGAAGCAGGCCGTCGACCGGCAACGACCACAACGTCGCGCTGGTCGCATCCACCCCGCCACCACCACCGCACATCCCCGACGGACCCACACCTCCACGCCAAGGCCACCGCCCGACCTCGTCGAGTTCCCTTGAACGGCTTCCCGGGGGCACTCATCGCAGTCCACCTGCCGCTCCGGCGGACAACAGCGACATGATCGGACGGCGGATACTGCGGCTCCTCGACCTTCGGACCTCCTGCCCAGAGGGGCCGGGGAGCCGCTCGTCACGCGCACAGAGTGCGCAGAGCACACCCCGCGTTCTGATACGCTTTTCCAGCGACATCGGCCCGCCAGCCAGCCTCCAACCGGTCACTGGGAATCACCAGTCCGGCGACGACGGCGAGGCAGTCCGACAGTCGCAGTGAGCGTCAGCTCATGACGGGATGATGACGTTCGCGGACGTGTCGCGGCTGTACGAATTCCGTTGGGGGTACGCAACACCGTGTGCGACACTGTCGTACGCATTGCTTGGTCCTGTGGAGCAGTTTGGAGTGCTCGCCACCCTGTCAAGGTGGAGGCCGCGGGTTCAAATCCCGTCAGGACCGCTGAGGTTCCTTTTGGAACCTCGTGGCTGGGTAGCTCAGTTGGTACGAGCGATCGCCTGAAAAGCGATAGGTCGCCGGTTCGACCCCGGCCCCAGCCACAGCCCAAGGGCCCCGCTCAGTGAGCGGGGCCCTTGATCATTCCCGGGCCACTCCCGGTGACCGGTCCGCCGGCGGCAAAAGCGTTCGCCATCGATTTCCCCGGGATGAGATCCTGGACCGCGTATGTCTACGCACCCCGCCCCCGGCTCCCCCGCCCTCGGCGCCCTCGCCCCCCGTCTGGCCGAACTCTCGCTGCGCGACGCGCACCGGCTCGGCCGGCGGCTCGAAGGTGCCCGCAAGATCCGCAAGCCGGAGGCCCGCGCCGCCGTACTCGCCGAGATCGAGGCCGAGGTCGCCAAGGCCGAACAGCGGATGGGCGAGCGGCGGGCCCGCGTTCCCGCCGTCACCTACCCCCCGCAGCTCCCCGTCAGCCAGAAGCGCGACGACATCGCCGACGCCATCCGGGACCACCAGGTCGTGATCGTCGCCGGTGAGACCGGCTCCGGGAAGACCACGCAGATCCCGAAGATCTGCATGGAGCTCGGCCGGGGCGTGCGCGGCATGATCGGGCACACACAGCCCCGGCGGATCGCCGCCCGTACCGTCGCCGAGCGGGTGGCGGAAGAGCTGGACACCCCGCTCGGCGAGGCCGTCGGCTGGAAGGTGCGGTTCACCGACCAGGTCAACCCGGACGCCACCTTCGTCAAGCTGATGACCGACGGCATCCTGCTCGCCGAGATCCAGACCGACCGCGAGCTGCGCGCCTACGACACGATCATCATCGACGAGGCCCACGAGCGGTCTCTCAACATCGACTTCCTGCTCGGGTATCTCGCGCAGTTGCTGCCGAAGCGGCCCGACCTCAAGGTCGTCATCACCTCGGCCACCATCGACCCCGAGCGCTTCTCCCGGCACTTCGGCGACGCCCCGATCATCGAGGTCAGCGGGCGTACGTATCCCGTCGAGGTGCGTTACCGGCCGCTCCTGGAAGAAGACGGCGACGACTCCGACCGCGACCAGATCACCGCGATCTGTGATGCCGTCGAGGAGCTTCAGGGGGAGGGCAAGGGCGACATCCTCGTCTTCCTCTCGGGGGAGAGGGAGATCCGCGACACCGCGGACGCGCTCGTGAAGAAGAACTACCGGTTCACGGAGGTCCTCCCCCTCTACGCGCGGCTCTCGCACGCCGAGCAGCATCGCGTCTTCCAGCCCCACACCGGCCGAAGGATCGTTCTGGCGACCAACGTCGCCGAGACCTCCCTCACCGTCCCGGGCATCAAGTACGTCATCGACCCCGGCTTCGCCCGGATCAGCCGGTACAGCCATCGCACGAAGGTGCAGCGGCTCCCCATCGAGCCGATCTCCCAGGCCAGCGCAAACCAGCGCAAGGGCCGCTGCGGCCGTACGTCCGACGGCATCTGCATCCGCCTCTACAGCGAGGACGACTTCGAGGCCCGCCCGGAGTTCACGGACGCGGAGATCCTGCGTACGAACCTCGCGTCCGTCATCCTGCAGATGACCGCCGCCGGACTCGGCGAGATCGAGAAGTTCCCCTTCATCGACCCGCCGGACCACCGCAACATCCGCGACGGCGTCCAACTCCTCCAGGAACTGGGCGCGTTGGACCCCACGCAGAAGGACTCGCGCAAGCGCCTCACCGACACCGGCCGCAAGCTCGCCCAGCTGCCCGTCGACCCCCGCCTTGCCCGGATGGTCCTGGAGGCCGACAAGAACGGCTGTGTCCGCGAGGTCATGGTCATAGCCGCCGCCCTGTCCATCCAGGACCCGCGCGAGCGCCCGGCCGACAAGCAGACGCAGGCCGACCAGCAGCACGCCCGCTTCAAGGACGAGACCAGCGACTTCCTCGCCTATCTCAACCTGTGGCGGTACGTGCGCGAGCAGCAGAAGGAACGCGGCTCGTCGTCCTTCCGCCGGATGTGCAAGCAGGAGTATCTGAACTTCCTGCGCATCCGCGAATGGCAGGACATCTATACGCAGTTGAGAACGGTCGCGAAGCAGATGGGCATCCATCTGAACGAGGAGGACGCGCCGGAGCAGAGCGTCCATGTCTCGCTGCTCGCCGGGCTCCTCTCCCACATCGGCATGAAGGATGTGAAGGACGCCGGGGGGGAGGGCGGGAGAAACACAGCCAAGAACGAATATCTCGGCGCCCGGAGCGCCAAGTTCGCGATCTTCCCGGGCTCGGCCCTCTTCAAGAAGCCCCCGCGCTTCGTGATGTCCGCCGAACTGGTGGAGACCTCCCGTCTCTGGGCCCGCGTCAACGCCCGCATCGAGCCCGAGTGGGTCGAACCCCTCGCCGAGCACCTGCTCAAGCGGACGTACAGCGAACCGCACTGGGAGAAGGACCAGGCCGCGGTGATGGCGTACGAGAAGGTCACGCTCTACGGCGTCCCGATCATCGCCGACCGCAAGGTCAACTACGGCCGGATCGACCCGGAGGCGTCCCGCGAGCTGTTCATCCGCAACGCGCTCGTCGAGGGCGACTGGCGCACGCACCACAAGTTCTTCGCCGACAACCGCAAGCTCCTCAGCGAGGTCGAGGAGCTGGAGCACCGCGCCCGGCGCCGGAACATCCTCGTCGACGACGAGACGCTCTTCGACTTCTACGACGAGAAGGTCCCCGAACACGTCGTCTCCGGCGCCCACTTCGACTCCTGGTGGAAGCACAAGCGGCACGAGCAGCCCGACTTCCTCGACTTCGAGCGCGAGATGCTCATCCGGGAGTCCGCGGAGGCGGTCACCAAGGCCGACTATCCGGACTCCTGGCGGCAGGGGAACCTGAAGTTCCGGGTGACGTACCAGTTCGAGCCGGGCGCGGACGCCGACGGTGTGACCGTCCACGTCCCGCTCCAGGTCCTGAACCAGGTCACGGACGAGGGCTTCGACTGGCAGATCCCGGGGTTGCGGGAGGAAGTCGTCACCGAGCTGATCCGCTCCCTTCCGAAGCCGATCCGCCGCAACTACGTGCCGGCGCCGAACTTCGCGAAACGCTTCCTGGACACGGCCGTCCCGCTCCAAGAACCCCTCACCACCACCATGGCCCGCGAGCTGAAGCGCATGGTGGGCGTCCCGTTCACCGCGGACGACTTCGACTGGTCCAAGGTCCCCGACCACCTCCGGATCACCTTCCGGATCGTCGACGAGCGGCGCCGCAAGCTGGCCGAGGACAAGGATCTGGAGGCCCTGAAGCTCCAGCTGAAGCCGAAGGCGAGGAAAGCCCTCTCGCAGGCCGCGGCGGCCACGGCCGAACGCCAGGGCGGCGAGTCCCTGGAGCGCAAGGGCCTGACCGACTGGACGATCGGCTCCCTCACCCGCGTCTTCGAGACCCGGCGGGCGGGGCAGCCCGTGAAGGCGTACCCGGCGCTGGTCGACGACGGCGACACCGTCTCCGTACGCCTCTTCGACACGGAGGCGGAACAGCAGCAGGCCATGTGGCAGGGCACGCGGCGGCTGATCCTCCGCAACATCCCGGTGAACCCGGCGAAGTTCGCGTCCGAGAAGCTGACGAACGCCCAGAAGCTCGCCCTGTCCGCCAATCCGCACGGCTCCATCCAGGCCCTGTTCGACGACTGCGCGATGGCTGCGGCGGACAAGCTGATCGGCGACTTCGGCGGGCCGGTGTGGGACGAGGAGTCGTACCGGAAGCTGTACGACAAGGTCCGCGCCGAGATCGTCGACACGACGGTCCGTACGGTGGACCAGGTGCAGCAGGTCCTCGCCGCGTGGCAGGCCTGTGAGCGCCGCCTGAAGGCCGTACGGAGCCCCGCGCTGCTGCCGAACCTGGCGGACGTACGGGCGCAGCTGGACGGCCTCGTGAAGCCGGGGTTCGTGACGGAGGCGGGGACGCGGCGGCTGGCGGATCTGATGCGGTACCTGGTGGCCGCGGACCGCCGGCTCCAGCAGATGCCGACGAACGTCCAGCGGGACACCACGCGTATGGAGAAGGTCCACGAGATGCGGGACGAGTACGCGTGGCTGCTGGAGCAGATGCCGCAGGGGCGGCCGGTGCCTTCCTCCGTCCTGGACATCCGCTGGATGATCGAGGAGCTCCGGGTCAGCTACTTCGCCCACGCGCTCGGCACGGCGTACCCCGTCTCCGACAAGCGCATCGTGAAGGCGATCGACGCGGCCGCGCCGTAACCGGCCCCGCACCCTAAGTGAGTTCGACCAGGCGGCGCCCCTCCTGTACAGTCTCTTCTCGCAGCACAACGCACCACCAAGTGCCGCGAAACCAGGTCCTGTGGAGCAGTTTGGAGTGCTCGCCACCCTGTCAAGGTGGAGGCCGCGGGTTCAAATCCCGTCAGGACCGCAGCGAGATGCAGTAGGCCCGCGCCGAACAAGGCCGCGGGCCTTCTGCATGACACCACGCACCCCAACAGCGCTCGCCACCCTGTCAAGGTGGAGGCCGCGCCCGCGGCGCAGCCGCAATCGGGTACAGCAAATCCCGTCAGGACCGCAGCGAGAAGAGCAAGGCCCGCGCCCGTCAAGGGTGCGGGCCTTCTTCGTGTCCACCTTCCCGGTGCCCCCTGTCGCCGTCTTGACGGCGTGTCCATCCCTCGGTACCCAGGGACCAAGGGCGCTTCACGGGCGGTTCTGTGGAGGTGGGGTATGGCGGCATCGGTCAGGCATGAGACGCGGGCGTTGCTTCGTGCGCATCTGGCGGCCGCATCTTCCTATCGCCATCTGACGCGTCACTGCCCGATCTGCCACCATCTCCTGCGGCTGGCCATGGACACGGCCCCACGGACCGCCCGGGATCCGCAGGAGGCCGTGGAGGACGAGAGCACCACGCCCGCATGACGAGCGCCCGGCGCTCAATAGCGCACGGGAGACGGGGGCGACAAGGACTCTGGCATGTGACGGGTGTCACCGGGTGAGTTTTTCAAACCTCGGTTCTTACCCGGTTCCTACAACTGTTCAATTTAATATGTGCAATTGCACCCGCCTGAGGCATCTCCCCGAGCCCGCACACAGGAGATCCGACAGCCCTCCCCAGACTCCGACAAGGCCACTCACAGAGCCGGCCGGACCAGCCGCGACAGGGCACAAAAAGATCGCGCTGGACTCGGCGGAGTCCAGCGCGATCGACGACGCACCCTGTTGTGTGCTTCAAAAGCTCTGTGGAGCTCGGGCGTGGGCTCCGTTGGGGCAGAACCCGCGTCGTGTGGAGCTAGGTTTCCGAACGTCGCGGCCAGTGGGGGACCAGCCGGTTTGCCCGGTTTATTCAGTTGTCAGGCTTCGCTGCGCTGCTGCGGAATGCCCGCGAGCAGAGCACGGACCTCCGCCTCGCGGTAGCGGCGGTGCCCGCCGAGCGTGCGGATCGATGTAAGCTTCCCGGCCTTCGCCCACCGCGTGACCGTCTTAGGGTCCACACGGAACATGGTGGCGACCTCAGCCGGGGTCAGCAGCGGCTCGGCATCAGGGGTGCGAGCGGTCATGAGCGGCCTCCTCGGGAGAACCGAACCTTCTCGGTTCTTTCCTCTAAATTCTGCACCTTGACCCGCGTTGCCCGAAATGGCGGACGCGGGTCGAGTCGGTTATAGGACGAACGGCTTGTCCTCGGCACTACAACTACACCATCTGTCCAGCCGCGTCGGCCAAACCGATGGAATTGCCCCCCAGGTGTTCATCGGCGACGGAAGCCGATGGACCATGCCATAGCGGACAGTCACGCCCCTGTGACGATCAGTCACAGGACGATCAGGAGTCACAAGACCCCCCAAAGCAGGCAATGCTGAGATTCCGCCCATAGTGGAGCACAGTCGGACGGAGGAGTCCTCCCCCGGACTCCTTGTCCTATTTTGACATGAGGAGGGGCAAGCGAGGCAAGGGCCGCGTAAGTGCGGTCCGTCACGCTTGAGACATAAGCCCGGATCGGGACCAACGCCCCATGTTGACGAAACCTCAGGAACCTCAGGACGAGGACGAAACCCCAAAACGGGCGTCAGGTCAAACGTCAGTTCCCCGACCGCAGGTCAGGCGTCATATCGCCGAACGACGATCAAACTCCGGATGTCAGTTCGCCGACCGCCGGTCCCGCACCGACCGCCACCGCTCCACGAGCCGGCCGTACGCCTCGCCCGCCGCCTCGCCGTCCCCCTCCCGCAGCGCCGCGATCCCCTCGGCCACGTCGGCGGCCGAATGGTCGTCCTCCAGTTCGCCGGGCGGCAGGGTGTGCACCAAGCCGCCGTAGTCCAGCTCGACCAGCGAGCGCGGATGGAACTCCTCCAGCCAGCGCCCCACGTCCAGCAGGCCGTCGATCAGCGGCCCCTCGTCGATGGTGTCCTTCAGGGTCCTGAGCGCCCGCGCCACCCGCCGCCGGGCCTGCACCATCGGCGTCCGGTAGCGCAGCATCGGCGGAGCGTCGCCGGAGCCCTTGTCGAAACGCCGTTCCTCGTCGGCGACCAACACGAACCAGTGCAGCGGCACCTGCCAGGTCGAGGTGCGGATCCACGGCCGGGCGTCGGGGTTGCGGGCCAGCCAGCGCTCGTAGTCCTGGGCCGCCTGACGCCGTACGACGGGCGGCAGGACCGCGTCCAGGACGGGCGGCGGCAGCTCCTCGGCGAGATCGCCGAGCGCCTGCCAGCCGCGCAGCCGGGTGCGCCAGGGGCAGACGCAGACCACTCCGTCGACCTCGAGCACGAAGGCGTCACGGCTCTCGTGCACCGGCACCGGGACGGGCGGCGTGGGCAGCAAGTCGGCCAGCGCGCGGCGGAGTTCGTCCTGGTACGTGGGACGGTCGGGGCGCCGGGCGTACCTCTCCCAGTGGTCGCGCTCCCGCTTCGGGAAGGCGGCCAGCGGTTCGTACACACGCAGATAGGTCGCGTACGGGACGATCAGCGAGGACACCTTGGGCACGCCTGCTCCCTCCCCCGCCCTCTGCCAGGAAAACCTGCGAAACCCGCTCACAAACCTGCGGGAAAACTATGCAAATCGTCGCACGGGCGTACTCCGGGAGTAGGTGATCCTGAGCACGTCGCGGTCGGCGGGGCGTACAGGCTCTAATCTCGTGCTAGCTGCCTCCCGCCACCCTTACGGGAGCTCGTCCCAACCGCCGCTACTTACCCAGGAGTCACCACCGTGACCGACGTAACCGGCGCGCCTGCTGATGTACTGCACACCCTGTTCCATTCGGACCAGGGGGGTCATGAGCAAGTCGTGCTCTGCCAGGACCGAGCCAGCGGCCTCAAGGCCGTCATCGCCATCCACTCCACCGCCCTGGGCCCCGCACTCGGCGGTACGCGCTTCTACCCGTACGCCAGCGAGGAGGAGGCCGTCGCCGACGCGCTCAACCTCGCGCGCGGGATGTCGTACAAGAACGCCATGGCCGGGCTCGACCACGGCGGCGGCAAGGCCGTGATCATCGGTGACCCCGAGCGCGACAAGACCGAGGAACTGCTGCTCGCCTACGGGCGTTTCGTGGCCTCGCTCGGCGGCCGGTACGTCACCGCGTGCGACGTCGGCACGTACGTCGCCGACATGGACGTCGTCCACCGCGCATGCCCCTGGACCACCGGCCGCTCGCCCGAGAACGGCGGCGCCGGCGACTCCTCCGTCCTCACCGCGTACGGCGTCTACCAGGGCATGCGGGCCAGTGCCCAGCATCTGTGGGGCGACCCCTCGCTGCGGGCCAGGCGCATCGGCATCGCGGGCGTCGGCAAGGTCGGCCGCCACCTGGTGGGGCACCTGGTCGCGGAGGGCGCCGAGGTCTTCGTGACCGACGTGCGCGAGGAGGCGGTACGGCAGGTGACCGAGCGGTACGACACCGTGCTGGCCGTCCCGGACACGGAGGCGCTGATCCGCGTCGACGGGCTCGGCATCTACGCCCCCTGCGCGCTGGGTGGCGCACTGAACGACGACACCGTGCCGGTGCTCACCGCCGAGATCGTGTGCGGCGCCGCCAACAACCAGCTGGCCCACCCGGGCGTCGAGAAGGACCTGGCCGACCGCCACATCCTGTACGCGCCCGACTATGTGGTGAACGCGGGCGGTGTCATCCAGGTCGCCGACGAGCTGCACGGCTTCGACTTCGAGCGGTGCAAGGCGAAGGCGGCGAAGATCTACGACACCACGCTGGCAATATTCGCACGCGCGAAGGCAGATGGCATTCCGCCGGCCGCCGCGGCCGACCGGATCGCCGAGCAGCGGATGCACGAGGCGGCGGCGCGCGGACGGTGAGTGCGCCCGGACCGGTCCGGGAGGTTTGGCCGGTACCCGCCGGTGGGCACTTAGAGAGAACTCTCACTTCCATCGGCGGGTCGACCGCCAGGAAGTGGTTAAAATCGCGGTTGACCAGCGAGGACGGGGCGCCTCAAAGGTCCTGTGCACACGCGGCTGCTGCGGGCGACGTACCGTATGGGCGCGGGCTCAGGTACCGTGGAAGCCCTACGGACCGGCCTCTCCACGGAGAGTCCGTTCCAGATCATGAACGCGTGTCGAGACTCTGGGGCCGTCGAGCCCCGTCACCGAGGGGGTCGAGCCATGGGGCGCGGCCGGGCCAAGGCCAAGCAGACGAAGGTCGCCCGCCAGCTGAAGTACAACAGCGGCGGGACTGACCTGTCGCGTCTGGCCAACGAGCTGGGCGCTTCGACTTCGCAACAGCCGCCGAATGGCGAGCCGTTCGAGGACGATGACGAGGAAGATGACCCGTACGCCCAGTACGCGGATCTCTATAACGACGAGGACGAGGACGACGAGTCCGGTCCCGCGTCGCAACAACGCCGCGGCGCTTGACTGTCAAGCAGTGCCTGACCCGGTCCTGAGCGGTTACCCGTAGGACCGGGTTTTGCGCTGCTTTCGCAAGCGCCGGCCGGGAGCTCAGTCAGTGTGCATACACGCCGACCAGCTCCGCACCCGTGGCATGGTCGCCGCGGTCCGTGATCTCTCCGGCCACCCATGCCTCGACACCGCGGTCGGCCAGGGTCGCCAGGGCCACGTCCGACGCTTCCTCCGGGATGATCGCGATCATGCCGACGCCCATGTTGAGGGTCTTCTCCAGCTCCAGCAGCTCGACGTCGCCGGTCCTGCCGACGAGGTCGAACACCGGGGCCGGGGTCCAGGTGGAGCGGTCGACGATCGCGTGCAGGCCGTCCGGGATGACGCGGGCGAGGTTGGCCGCCAGTCCACCGCCGGTGACATGGCTGAACGCGTGCACATCCGTCGTCCGGGTCAGCGCCAGGCAGTCCAGCGAGTAGATCTTGGTGGGCTCCAGCAGCTCCTCGCCGAGGGTGCGGCCGAACTCGGCGACCTGGGTGTCCAGCGCCATGCCCGCGCGGTCCAGCAGGACATGCCGGACGAGCGAGTACCCGTTCGAGTGAAGGCCGGAGGCCGCCATGGCGATCACCGCGTCACCCGTACGGATACGATCCGGGCCGAGCAGCCGGTCGGCCTCCACCACGCCGGTGCCGGCGCCGGCGACATCGAAGTCGTCCGGGCCGAGCAGACCGGGGTGTTCGGCGGTCTCGCCGCCGACCAGAGCGGTGCCGGCGAGGACGCATCCCTCGGCGATGCCCTTCACGATGGCGGCCACCCGCTCGGGGTGGACCTTGCCGACGCAGATGTAGTCGGTCATGAACAGCGGCTCGGCGCCGCACACCACGATGTCGTCCATCACCATGGCGACCAGGTCGTGGCCGATGGTGTCGTAGACGCCCATCTGGCGCGCGATGTCGACCTTGGTGCCGACGCCGTCGGTGGCGGACGCGAGCAGCGGACGCTCGTAGCGCTTGAGGGCGGAGGCGTCGAAGAGGCCGGCGAAACCGCCGAGGCCGCCGAGGACCTCGGGGCGCTGCGTCTTCTTCACCCACTCCTTCATCAGCTCGACGGCGCGGTCGCCCGCTTCGATGTCGACGCCGGCAGCCGCGTAGGAAGCACCGGAAGCAGCATGAGTCTCAGACATTGCCTGGGATCTTTCGGGTTGGTTTCTACGTGGCTTACGGGCGACGGATCGCGTCGGCCGCAGCCGTGGCGGCGGGCCCCGCGGCCAGCTCGGTCTCCAGGAGCTGCTTGCCCAGCAGCTCGGGGTCCGGGAGCTCCATCGGGTACTCGCCGTCGAAGCAGGCGCGGCAGAGGTTCGGCTTGGCGATGGTGGTCGCCTCGATCATGCCGTCGAGGGAGATGTACGCCAGGGAGTCGGCGCCGAGCGAGGTGCCGATCTCGTCGATGGTCATGCCGTTGGCGATGAGCTCGGCGCGAGTGGCGAAGTCGATGCCGAAGAAGCAGGGCCACTTCACGGGCGGCGAGGAGATCCGGATGTGGACCTCGGCGGCGCCCGCCTCGCGGAGCATGCGGACCAGGGCCCGCTGGGTGTTGCCGCGCACGATCGAGTCGTCGACGACGACCAGGCGCTTGCCCTTGATGACTTCCTTCAGCGGATTCAGCTTCAGCCGGATGCCGAGCTGGCGGATCGTCTGGGAGGGCTGGATGAACGTACGGCCGACGTACGCGTTCTTCACGAGACCCGCGCCGAAGGGGATGCCGGACGCTTCCGCGTAGCCGATGGCGGCCGGAGTGCCGGACTCCGGGGTCGCTATGACGAGGTCGGCGTCGACCGGCGCTTCCTTCGCGAGGCGGCGGCCCATCTCGACCCGGCTGAGGTACACGTTCCGGCCGGCGATGTCGGTGTCCGGGCGGGCGAGGTAGACGTACTCGAAGACACAGCCCTTGGGCTTCGCTTCCGCGAATCGGGACGTTCGCAGGCCGTTCTCGTCGATGGCGACGAACTCGCCCGGCTCGATCTCGCGGACGTAGGCGGCGCCGCAGATGTCGAGGGCTGCGGACTCGGAGGCGACGACCCAGCCGCGCTCCAGGCGGCCGAGGACCAGCGGGCGAATGCCCTGCGGGTCACGGGCGGCGTAGAGCGTGTTCTCGTCCATGAAGACGAGGGAGAAGGCGCCGAGCACCTGCGGGAGGACCGAGTGGGCGGCCTCCTCGATGGTCAGCGGCTTGCCGTCCTCGTCGACCTGGGCGGCGAGCAGCGCCGTGAGCAGGTCGGTGTCGTTGGTGGCCGCGACGCGCGGGGTGCGGCCCTCCTGCTTGGGCAGGTCGGCGACCATCTCGGCGAGCTGGGCCGTGTTGACCAGGTTGCCGTTGTGGCCGAGCGCGATGGAGCCGTGCGCGGTGGCGCGGAACGTCGGCTGGGCGTTCTCCCACACGGAGGCGCCGGTGGTCGAGTAGCGGGCGTGACCGACCGCGATGTGACCCTGGAGCGAACCGAGCGAGGTTTCGTCGAAGACCTGGGAGACCAGGCCCATGTCCTTGAAGACGAGGATCTGGGAGCCGTTGCTGACCGCGATTCCCGCGGATTCCTGACCTCGATGCTGGAGGGCGTAGAGCCCGAAGTAAGTGAGCTTGGCGACCTCTTCGCCGGGAGCCCAGACACCGAAGACGCCGCATGCGTCCTGGGGGCCTTTCTCGCCGGGGAGCAGATCATGACTTAGTCGACCGTCACCACGTGGCACGCCACCGAGTGTAGGCGAGATCGACCACTGGTCCGAATTCGTGAAGAGTGGGCTTGCTTACTTCGCCCGCGCCACGAGGCCCTCGCCGGAGGTCGCGGTGATCGTCAGGGACTTGTGTTTCTGCTGGTAGGAGACCTTGCCGGAGAGGATTTCGGTGAGTTCCCGCTCGGTCTTCATGACGGGCCCCGAGCACACCATGCGGGTGGTCGCGAGAGGGCCGATCTCGATGGTGCCGTCCTTGACGGTGGCCTTGGCGTTGAAGGTGTTGCAGCCGAGGCTTCCGGTGACGGTGTTGTTCTTGGTGAGGGTGAGGTGGGCCTTCGCCTTTTCGGGCAGGGACACGGCGGTCGAGTCGTCGCTCTTGCCCGACAGCAGGGTGTCGATCGTCCAGCGGGTGCCCTTGAGGGCGGGGGCGGTCTCGGCGGTGCCTTCGCGGAGGGTGATGCGGTCGCCGTTGCCCCTGGTCAGGGTGAGGGTCTTGGTGCCGTCACGCTCTTGCACGGCGGCCTTGAGGTTGCCCTCGAAGACGCCCACGAACTTCTCCTCGAACTCCCCGACGGCTCCCTCGCAGCCGATCAGCGTCATCGCGAGGTCGGAGACCTTCACGGTGTCGCCCTCGATGTCGACGTCGGCGCCGAAGTGGTTGCAGCCCACCGTGCCGCCGGACTCGCCCCCGCCGACCTCGGGCTCGGCCGCGCCGGGCTTGAAGGTGATGTGGGCGTCCTCGAGCTCGAAGGCGTCGCCCTTGGGCAGGTCGTACTTCTTGCCGTCGACTGTCACGCTCTGGGGCAGCCAGGAGGTGTCCGCGATGGTGGAGATGTTCTTGGTGGTGTTGCCCTCGCCGCCGACCGCGCCGTTGGCGCTGCCGGAATCCGTGCCGCAGGCGGCCAGGACGGCCGTGCCGGCCAGGGCCGCGGCGGCGTACGTCATGTTCTTCGTCGTCCGCTTCATGGCTCTTTGACGCACGGGACGGGCGATGGGTTCGGCCCCGTTATGACTCTGTTGTCATGTGCCCGTCCGTCAGCGAAGCAGCGGCAGCAACGGCCCGAGATCGGCCCGCTCCCCGCTGGCACTGACCTTGGCGTCATGGACAGCATGCTTCCACTCCACCCGCCCGGTCGCGAGCCGGATCCAGGTGAGCGGGTCGGTCTCGACGACGTTGGGCGGGGTACCGCGCGTATGCCTCGGCCCCTCCACGCACTGCACCACGGCGTACGGCGGGATCCGCACCTCCGTCGAGCCGCCGGGCGCCTTGGCGGCGAGCGCGTCGGCGAGGAGGCGGGTGCAGGCGGCGAGGGCCTGGCGGTCGTACGGGATGTCCAGGCCGGGGACGGCGGCGTTCAGGTCGTCGGTGTGGACGACGAGTTCCACGGTGCGGGTGACGAGGTAGTCGGCCAGGGTCAGCGCGCCCGCGCTGGTGGGGAGCAGCCGGCTGCCGGGCTCGTCGGCGATGCGGGTGGTGAACTCCCGCTCGATGTCCGCGAGATGGCTGTCCAGGTCCGTGTGCTGCTCGGCTCTGAGTCGGGCGGTGTCGGCGATGTCGTCGGCAGCGTCGGCGATCGCGGGCAGCCAGTCCAGCAGGGCCGCGTCCTGTCGCGCCGGTTCCGGTTCGTCGAGCAGCCGCACCACGGCCGCCGGTGCCATCCCCGTGTGCGCCACCAACTCCCGTACGGTCCACTGCCCGAGCCGGGTCGGCAACGCGAGCTGTTCGGGTGTCAACGTGCGTACGGCGTCTCGTACATGCCCGAACTGCGCTAGCACGGCGGCGCGGATCTTGGTGGGGTCGTAGGTGCGGGGGCGTTTTCTGGCCGGGGGCATGGGTGCAGCCTATGCGGGGGTGCGCTTGCCTCCGGCGGTTGGGCGGGGGGTGCCTGCGGCGGCCTGTGCGGATTCGGCGGGGGGTGCCTGCGGGGGCGGGGGGGGGTGTGGGGGGGGGGGGGGGGGGGGGTGGGGGGGGGGGGGGGGGGGGGGGGGGGGGGGGGGGGGGGGGGGGGGGGGGGGGGGCGGGGGGGGGGGGGGGGGGGGGTGAGGG
>NZ_JAFFSU010000037.1 GCF_017948455.1 Streptomyces sp. GESEQ-4 | reverse complement strand
GGGGGGGGGGGGGGGGGGGGGGGGGGGGGGGGGGGGGGGGGGGGGGGGGGGGGGGGGGGGGGGGGGGGGTGGGGGTGTGTATGGTCTCGGCCGCTTTGGTGGCGGTCGGGCTGGGGGTTGGGGTCGTGAGTGTCCTCGTCACCTGGGTGCTGCATCTCGCCGGGTGGGGCAAGCCGCCGGGGCGGAGGCCCCGGGAGCAGTGGGGGATGCGGGTTCGGGATCGGGCGGCGCGTGAAGGGCACGCCGGGTGCCTGGGGTGCCGGCTGGCGGGGCGGGGGCGGCGTACCGCTGCGGTGGCCACGCCTGTTGCCGCGGTCGGGGAGCCCGAGGCTGCCGCCGCTGCCGAGTCCTTGGGCTGAGCGCGGAGGGTCTTGGCCGAACGGCGTTGTCAGTGGCTGCCTCTACAGTCGTAGGCGATGGCACAAGCATGGAAGTGCTCGGGGCTGCGGTGGGCGGCGGATGGTCCCGTGCTCGTGTGGGACGGTGGGCGGCGCAGTGCGCTGACCAGGGGGAAACGGGTGGCCTTCGGGGTCGCGGACGGGGGTGTTCGGGAGTGTGTGGGAGCACGGGGGAACGCGTGTCCGGTACGGGCGGGCGTGCCGGGGCGGAGTACGGGGGCGCGGTGCGAGGAGTGTGCGCGGCTGGACCGGGCGCACTCTGTGGCCGCCGACACGATGGCCGACGATCCGCGGCCGTATCACGTATATCTGGCGTGGTTCGGGCCGGGGATGGTGAAGGTCGGGATCACCGCCGAAGAACGTGGGTCCGCGCGGCTGCTTGAGCAGGGGGCCGTGTGCTTCAGCTGGCTGGGGCTCGGGCCGCTGATGGCCGCGCGGCGCACTGAGGAGTTGCTGCGCGCCGCGCTCCGGGTGCCGGATCGGATTCCGTACGGCGACAAGCGTGCCGTGCGGTCCGGCTTGCCGGGGACGGCCGAGGAGCGGGCGGCCGAGCTCGGCGAGTTGCATGCGCGGGCGGTGGCGCTGGGCGGGTGGCCGGAGTCGCTGGTCCGTGAGCCGTATCGGCCCGTCGACCACACCGAGGTGTTCGGGCTCGTCGGCCTTCCGGATCCTGTCGGTGCGGTGCGCGAGCTCGTCCCGGGCGGGGTCGTCAGTGGGCGGCTCGTGGCAGCCGCGGGGCCCGATCTGCATCTGGAGAACGGGGGTCGGGTCGTCGTGCTGGATACGCGGGTTATGACCGGGTGGCAGCTGGTGCCGGTGGCCAGTGATGAACTCACCGTGCCGGTCAGGGAGTTCAAGGCGGTGGAGGTGACTGTGCAGGACGGGTTGTTCTGACGCGTTGTTCTGAGGGTGGTGTCGGGCGGTGTCGGTGTGTGACCCCGCCGGGTGTGAGGCTCAGTGGCTGCCCGCGGTGACGCTCAGCCGTTGCGGGGTCCCCTGCAGGTTCCCAGGCGCTCCCTGAGAGGTACCTGTGCGTTTCTCAGGAAAATCACAGGTTCCAGAAAGGGTGCTCTAAGAGGGGCCCGACAACGTGTCCGCTATGACCACGACCTCGCCCCAGGGGCGCACCGAACTGCTGAGGCCGGACGGGAGCCCCGTCCGAGTGCTTGTGGTGGACGACGAGCAGTCGATCACCGAGCTGTTGTCCATGGCTCTTCGCTATGAAGGCTGGCAGATCCGCAGCGCGGGAGACGGCCAGGGCGCCGTCCAGACCGCGCGGGAGTTCCGGCCGGACGCCGTCGTTCTCGACATGATGCTGCCCGACATGGACGGGCTCGCCGTGCTCGGGCGGCTGCGGCGGGAACTGCCGGACGTTCCCGTCTTGTTCCTCACCGCGAAGGACGCGGTCGAGGACCGGATCGCCGGGCTCACCGCGGGTGGGGACGACTACGTCACCAAGCCGTTCAGCCTGGAGGAAGTCGTCGCCCGGCTGCGGGGGCTCATTCGTCGCTCCGGTGCCGCCGATCGCCGCTCCGACTCCGTGCTCGTCGTCGGTGACCTCACCCTCGACGAGGACAGCCACGAGGTGAGCCGGGCCGGCGACAACATCCATCTCACGGCCACCGAGTTCGAGCTGCTGCGGTTCCTCATGCGCAATCCCCGGCGGGTGCTCAGCAAGGCGCAGATCCTTGACCGGGTCTGGTCGTACGACTTCGGCGGGCAGGCCAACGTCGTCGAGCTGTACATCTCGTATCTGCGGCGGAAGATCGACGCCGGGCGGGAGCCGATGATCCACACCCGGCGCGGCGCCGGTTATCTGATCAAGCCCGCGGCTTCATGAGCGGGCGACGACGGCCGCGTGCGCAGAAGCGGCAGCGGCGGATGGGGCAGCCGCGCACCCTGCGGACGCGGCTCGTCGTCGCGTCCGTGGTGTTGATCGCGGTGGTGTGTGCGGTGATCGGGACCGTGACGACGCTGGCTCTGCGTTCGCATCTGTACGAGCAACTCGACGGTCGGCTCGGCGAGTCCGTGTCCCGGGCGGTCGGCTTCAGGCCGCCCGACGCCCGCGACGGCAAGAAGCCACCCAAGCCGACCCTCGGTGAATTCGTCACCAAGGGCCCGCAGCCGCAGGGCACGATCGCGGCCGAGGTCCGGAACGGCACCATCACCGACGCCATGGTCGGTGAGAAGTCCGACGAAGATCTCGAGATGGTCCCCCAGGATCTCAACGACGCCCAGATCGAGGCGCTCAACAACGTCGAGCAGGACGGCAACAGGCACACCGTCGAGATTCCCGGTCTCGGCGAGTACCGCGTGGAGTTCCGTTCCGGCGAAAACGGCAGCTTCTACGTCGCCCTCCCCACCGAGGAAGTCACCAGCACCCTCAACACCCTCCTCATCATCGAGGCCAGTGTCACCGGCGCAGCCCTCGTCGCCGCCGGCATAGCCAGCTCCGTCCTCGTCGGCGTAGCCACCCGCCCCCTCCGCAAGGTAGCCGCCACCGCCACCCGCGTCTCCGAACTCCCCCTCCACACCGGCGAGGTCAACCTCAGCGAGCGTGTCCCCGAGTCGGAGACGGACCCGCATACCGAGGTCGGGCAGGTCGGGGCGGCGCTCAACAGGATGCTGAACCATGTGCACGGGGCGTTGCACTCACGGCAGCAGAGTGAGACGCGGGTGCGTCAGTTCGTCGCGGACGCCAGCCATGAGCTCAGGACGCCGCTCGCCTCCATCCGGGGGTACGCCGAGCTGACCAGACGCGGCAGGGAAGAGGTCGGGCCGGACACCCGGCACGCGCTCGGACGGATCGAGTCCGAGGCGGGCCGGATGACGCTGCTCGTCGAAGACCTGCTGCTGCTCGCGCGTCTGGATGCCGGACGGCCGCTGCAGTTCGAGCAGACCGACCTCATCCCGCTGGTCGTCGACACCATCAGCGACGCCCGCGCGGCCGGCATGGACCACAACTGGCGGCTCGACCTGCCCGACGAACCCGCCCTCGTCTCCGGGGACGCGGCCCGGCTCCAGCAGGTGCTCATCAACCTGCTCGGCAACGCGCGCAAGCACACCCCGCCGGGTACGACGGTCACCGCGCGGATTCAGCGGCGCGGGCCCTGGATGTGTGTGGACGTCGAGGACAACGGCCAGGGCATCCCGCCCGATTTGCTGCCGCGTGTCTTCGAACGGTTCGCGCGCGGTGACTCGTCGCGCTCCCGTGCCTCCGGCTCGACCGGTCTGGGGCTCGCCATCGTGCAGGCCGTGGCGACCGCGCACGAGGGTGCGGTGACCGTGGACAGCGTCCCTGGACGCACGGTCTTCACGGTGCATCTGCCGGCGCTCGCCTCGCAGACGCCCCGTCCGGCGCCCGAAACGAACTGGCAACTGCACTCACAGGCACAGCACAGTCCCACCACACCGGTGCAACAGCGGGCTTGAGAAGAGTCGGTTCCATGCGAACCGACTCTTCTCCCGACTCTTCTCCCGGCTCCCTGCCGGCGCGGGAGCACCTCCCGGCCGGAGATGCCGGTACGCCTGTCCTGGACGTAGTGATCCCCGTCTACAACGAGGAGAAGGACCTCCAGCCGTGTGTGCTGAGACTCCATCAGCACCTCAAGAGCACCTTCCCGTACGCCTTCCGCATCACGATCGCGGACAACGCCTCCACCGACACCACCCCGCAGGTGGCGTTCCGGCTGGAGGCGGAGCTCGCGGAAGTGCGGTCGTTCCGGCTGGAGCAGAAGGGCCGTGGTCGGGCCCTGCGCACCGTGTGGTCCGCCTCGGACGCGCCGATCCTCGCCTACATGGACGTCGACCTGTCCACCGACCTCAACGCGCTGCTTCCGCTGGTGGCGCCGCTGATCTCGGGTCACTCGGACCTCGCGATCGGCTCCCGGCTCAGCCGGAGTTCCCGCGTCGTGCGCGGCGCCAAGCGGGAGTTCATCAGCCGCACGTACAACCTCATCCTCCGCGGCTCGCTCCAGGCCCGCTTCTCCGATGCCCAGTGCGGCTTCAAGGCGATCCGGCGGGATGTGGCCCAGGTGCTGCTGCCGCTCGTCGAGGACACCGGCTGGTTCTTCGACACCGAGATGCTGGTGCTCGCCGAGCGCGCGGGCCTCCGTATCCACGAAGTGCCCGTCGACTGGGTCGACGATCCCGATTCCACCGTCCACATCGTGAAGACGGCGACCGACGACCTCAAGGGCGTGTGGAGGGTGGGCAAGGCCCTGGCCGGCGGTTCGCTGCCGCTGGACCGGCTCGCCCGGCCGTTCGGCGACGACCCGCGGGACCGTGAGATCCAGGACGTACCCACGGGGCTGGCCCGCCAGCTCGTCGGCTTCTGTGTCGTGGGCGGTCTGTCGACCCTCTTCTACCTCCTCCTCTACACCGCGTTCCGGCAGTTCGGCGGCTCACAGATCGCCAACGCGCTGGCCCTGCTGGTCTCCGCGATCGCCAACACGGCGGCCAACCGCCGGCTGACGTTCGGGGTGCGCGGCCGTGGCGACGCCGTCAAGCACCAGGCGCAGGGCCTGGTCGTCTTCGGTATCGGCCTGATCCTGACCAGCGGTTCGCTCGCCGCCCTGAACGCGGCGTCCAGCGACCCCGGGCACACCACCGAGCTCGCGGTCCTCGTCGCCGCCAACCTCGCGGCGACGGTGCTGCGCTTCCTGCTCTTCCGCGCATGGGTCTTCCCGGACCGGCGCGACGACGACCGCCCGTCGACCGTCGTCGCCTCGCACACGCCGGCACCGAACACCCCGTACGACATTCCGTACGACTCCACCCAGTTCCGCGCCCGTGAAGCCGCGGACCGCTCCTGGAGGGACGCGACCCTGCAGCTGCAGCCCCTCCGTCCCACCGACACCGACCCGAGGGACCGACGATGACCACCTACTACACAGCCGATACGGCCGTCACGGAGCCCATCGCCCCATCGGCACCCGCGGCCGGCGAACCGAAGCAGCCGTTCGTACGGAGACTGTGGCGCGGCCGTCCCGAGGATCCCCGCTGGGTGCGGCCGGCGTTCTGGGGCCTGCTGCTCGCCACCGCGGCGCTCTACTTCTACAACCTGAGCTCCTCCGGCTACGCCAACTCCTTCTACTCCGCGGCCGTCCAGGCCGGCAGCCAATCCTGGAAAGCTTTCTTCTTCGGCTCGCTGGACGCGGCCAACGCCATCACCGTCGACAAGCCCCCGGCCGCCCTGTGGCCGATGGCCCTCTCGGTCCGCCTCTTCGGCCTCAGCTCGTGGGCGATCCTGGCCCCCGAGGTCCTCATGGGCGTCGGCACGGTCGCCGTCGTCTACGCGTCCGTACGCCGCCGGTTCAGCCCCGCGGCCGGTCTGATCGCGGGCGTCGTGCTCGCGCTCACCCCCGTCGCGGCGCTGATGTTCCGGTTCAACAACCCGGACGCGATGCTGGCGCTGCTGATGGCGGTCGCCTGCTACTTCGTCGTCCGGGCGCTGGAGGACGGCCGTACGAAGTGGCTGATGTGGGCCTCAGTCGCGATCGGCTTCGCGTTCCTGGCCAAGACGTTGCAGGCCTTCCTGATCCTGCCGCCGCTGGCGATCGTGTACGCGGTCTGCGCGCCGGTGAAGGTGAGGAAGCGGTTCGTTCAGCTGGCGCTGGCGACCGTCGCGATCGTCGTCTCCGGCGGCTGGTGGGTCGCGATCGTCGAGCTGTGGCCCGCGTCCTCGCGCCCGTACATCGGCGGCTCGCAGAACAACAGCTTCCTGGAGCTGACCTTCGGCTACAACGGCCTCGGCCGCCTGAGCGGCGACGAGACCGGCAGCGTCGGCGGCGGTGGCGGAGGAGGCGGAGGGACCGGGCAGTGGGGTGAGACCGGCTGGGACCGGATGTTCAACTCCGAGATCGGCGGCCAGATTTCCTGGCTGCTCCCGGCGGCCCTGATCCTGCTCATGGCGGGCCTGGTCGCCACGCGCAAGCTCAAGCGCACGTCCGTGACCCGCGGTTCGTTCCTGGTCTGGGGCGGCTCGCTGCTGATCACCATGGCCGTCTTCAGCTACATGGCCGGCATCTTCCACCAGTACTACACGGTGGCCCTCGCCCCCTACATGGCGGCCGTGATCGGCATGGGCGCGGCGACCCTGTGGGAGAAGCGGCGCGAGATGTGGGCCTCGCTCGCCCTCGCGTCCGCGGTTGTGGCGAGTGCCGCCTGGGGTTACGTCCTGCTCAACCGCACGCCGGACTACCTCCCCTGGCTGAAGTGGCTGGTCCTGACCGGCGGCCTCGTCGGCGCGCTCGGCCTGATCTTCGTGGCCAAGCTGGGCCGTCAACTGGCCCTCGCGGCAGCAGGGTTGAGCTTCGTCGCGGCCGTCGCCGGTCCGACGGCGTACACCATCAGCACGCTACAGGAGGGCCACACCGGCTCCATCGTCACGGCCGGTCCGGCCGGGGCGAGCATGATGGGCGGCGGCGGAGGCCGCGGTGGCGGCGGCATGGGCGGCGGGATGCCGGGCCAGAACGGCAATGGCAACGGCAACACGCAGGGCCAGGGCCAGGGCCAGGGTCAGCAGGGCGGCGGCATGGGCCAGCCCCCGACCGGCGGCACCGGTGGCATGCCGGGCCAGAACGGCAACGGCAACACCCAGGGCCAGAACCAGCAGGGCGGCATGCCCGGCGGGCAGACGGGCGAGGGCGGCATGGGCGGTGGCGGCGGCGCCGGTGGCCTGCTCAACGGCGCCAGCGTCTCCGCCGAGGCCAAGAAGCTGCTGGCGGCGAACGCCGGGGACTACACCTGGGCCGCCGCGGCCATCGGCGCCCAGAACGCGGCGAGTTACCAGCTCTCCACCGGCGAACCCGTCATGGCGATCGGCGGCTTCAACGGCACGGACCCGTCGCCGACGCTGGCCCAGTTCAAGCAGTACGTGACCGACGGCAAGATCCACTACTTCATCTCCAGTGGCTCTGGCGGCGGTGGCGCGGGCGGCAGCAGCAGCGGTACGTCCTCGCAGATCACGGAGTGGATCGAGGCCAACTTCACGAAGGTGACGGTCGGTTCGGCGACGTTCTACGACCTGACGCAGGCGGCGAGCGGCAGCTGACGCTGACGCTCGGCTGGGACGTGGTCATGCTGTACGCCGTATAGGAACTGTTCTACGGTGTAGAGCATGACCACGTCCCCGTCCCCTCAGGGCCATCCCCAGCGCTGGCTGATCCTCGGCGTCATCTGTCTCGCCCAGCTCACCGTGCTGCTCGACAACACCGTGCTGAACGTGGCGATCCCCTCGCTCACCACGGAGCTGGGCGCCGCCACCTCCGACATCCAGTGGATGATCAACGCCTACTCGCTCGTGCAGTCGGGCCTGCTGCTGACCGCGGGCAGCGCGGCCGACCGGTACGGCCGCAAGAAGATGCTGATCGCGGGCCTGACCCTGTTCGGCATCGGCTCGCTGGCGGCCGGACTCGCCGATTCCACCGGGCAGTTGATCGCCGCGCGGGCCGGCATGGGCGTGGGCGGTGCGCTGCTGCTGACCACGACCCTCGCCGTGGCCATGCAGATCTTCGCGCCGGAGGAGCACCCCAAGGCGATCGGCATCTGGAGCGCCGTCAACGCGCTCGGCTTCGCGGTCGGGCCGCTGCTGGGCGGGTTCATGCTGAACCACTTCTGGTGGGGCGCCATCTTCCTGATCAACCTGCCGGTCGCCGCGCTGGGCCTCGTCGCCGTGATCGCACTGGTCCCCGAGTCCAAGAATCCGCGCGGCGACCGGCCCGACCTGCTGGGTGCGCTGCTGTCCACGATCGGTATGTCCTCGCTGGTGTTCGCGATCATCTCCGGGCCCGAACACGGGTGGACGTCCGGGCGGGTGCTGGGCACGGGTGCGCTGGCGGTGGTGGTGCTGGCGGTGTTCGCGTACTGGGAGAGCAAGATCCCGTATCCGATGCTCGACCTGCACTTCTTCCGGGACCGGCGGTTCACGGGGGCGGTCGCGGGGGCGGTGCTGATCACCTTCGGGATGGGCGGGGCGCTGTTCCTGCTGACGCAGCATCTGCAGTTCGTGCTGGGGTACGACGCGCTGGAGGCGGGGCTGCGTACGGCGCCGCTCGCGCTGGCGGTGGTGGCGCTGAACTTCTCGGGGCTGTCGGCGAAGTGGACGGTGAAGCTGGGGACGCCGGTGTCCATCCTGCTGGGGATGGTGCTGATGTCGGCGGGACTGGTGTCCATCGCCACGTTGGCCTCCGGCGGTTATGCCGGGACGTTGCTCGGGCTGCTGCTGATCGGGGCGGGGTGTGCGGTGGCCAACCCGGTGATGGCGCACGCCATCATGAGTGCGATTCCCCGGGAGAAGGCGGGAGTTGGTGCGGGCATCAACGGCACGCTCGCGGAGTTCGGGAACGGGCTCGGGGTGGCTGTGCTCGGGGCCGTGCTCAACTCGCGCTTTGCCGCGTTGATTTCTGTGGCCGGGTCCTCGTTGCCGGCGGCGTTGGCTTCGGCGGGGTCTGGGGAGGAGAGAGTGCGTATAACGGAGGCGTTCTCTTCTGGGCTGGAGACCAGTCAGTTGGTGGGGGCGTTGGCTGTGTTGCTGGGTGGAGTGGTCGCGGCTGCGTTGTTGCGACGTGCGGAAAGGGCAGACTCGGAGGTGGCGGGCGCGGGCGCCTACTAGCTCGGGTGGTGCGGTTGTCTTGCGAGTGCGGGTTGTACGTGGTTGATCGCGCAGTTCCCCGCGCCCCTGGAGGGGCGCCTTCGCGTGACCGGCAGCAAGAAGTTCAGGAAGGTGCTCCATGGCTAAGTCCGTCCAGCGTTCGGCTCGGACCAGTGTCTGGCTGGAGGGGAAGGCACGCCGGGGTGGGCGGGGCGGGGGGCAGCCCTCTGGGCTCGACCGGGAGCGGATCACCGAGGTCACCGTGCGGCTGCTGGATGCCGAAGGGCTGGGCAAGTTCTCGATGCGGCGGCTGGCCGGGGAGCTGAATGTCACGGCGATGTCGGTGTACTGGTACGTCGACACCAAGGACGACCTGCTCGAACTCGCTCTGGACGCGGCCTTCGGTGAGCTGCGGCTGCCCGACGCGGATGCCGAGGGCGAGGACTGGCGGGATCAGCTGCGGACGCTGGCCCGGGAGTACCGGAGCCTGCTGGTACGGCATCCGTGGCTGTCGCCGCTCGCCGGGACGTTCCTCAACATCGGCCCCAACTCGCTGGCGTTCTCCCGCGTCATCCAGCGCGTCATCCGCAGGACCGGGCTGCCCCCGCGGGGACTCACCGGCGCCATCTCCGCCGTCTTCCAGTTCGTGTACGGCTACGGCACGATCGAGGGCCACTTCATCGCCCGTTGCGCGGACGCCGGCATGACCCAGGACGACTACTTCCGGCATGCGATGAGCGCGGTGACCCAGGCCCCTGAGGCCGCCGAGGTCATCAAGGAGTCCGAGGACATCATGGCGGCCCGCGGCGGCGACACCGTCGAGGAGATGCGGGAGCGGGACTTCGCGTTCGCGCTGGAGCTGCTGATCGCGGGGATCGAGGCGATGGTGAAGACGGCGGACAGGACCTAGATACGGACCTGGACGCCGTTGTCAGTGGTGGGCAGTACCGTCTTTTCATGGCAGTCCGAATCACCTTGACGCTCGACTGCGCGGACGCGCGGCTTCTCGCCGAGTTCTGGAAGACGGCGCTCGGCTATGTGGATGAGCCGCCGCCCGCTCCCTTCGCCACCCGAGAGGAGTGGTTCGCGAGCTTCGACCTCCCGGAGGACGAGTCCGTGGACGACAGCGCGTGGCTCTGCGATCCGGACGGCGTCGGCCCTCACCTCTCCATCCTCAAGGTTCCCGAGCCGAAGACGGTCAAGAACCGCCTGCACATGGACATCCGGGTACCAGGACACGGCAGCCCCGAGGAGCGCTGGGCCCGGATCAGAGCCGAGGCCGAGCGGCTGGTGAAGGCGGGCGGGAGCGTGCAGGAGGAGTTCGAGGGTCACCACATAGCGATGGCCGACCCGGAGGGCAACGAGTTCTGCGTCGCCGCGACCTCCGAGTGAGCCGCAAGTCTGTGAGTCCTACTCCTCGCTGACCAGCCGTGCCGGGAAGCCGCCCGTCGCCACCGGCCCCCACCGCTGCGGGGTGACCCGGATGATCGACTTGCCCTGCTTGATCATGGCCGCCCGGTACTCGTCCCAGTCGGGGTGCTCGCCGGCGATGTTGCGGTAGTACTCGACGAGCGGTTCGACGGAGTCGGGGGAGTCGATCACTTCGGCGGTGCCGTCGATCTGGACCCAGGGTCCGTTCCAGTCGTCGGACAGGACGAGGAGGCTGACCCGCTCGTCCCGCTTGGCGTTACGGGTCTTGGCCCGCTCGGGGTAGGTCGACACCACGATCCGGCCCGAGTCGTCGACACCGCAGGTCAGCGGCGAGGCCTGGGGACTGCCGTCGGCTCGGCGGGTGAGGAGGATGGCGCGGTGGCGGGGGCGTACGAACTCGAGGAGGTCTGCGAGTGATACGGGGGTGTTGGTTGCGATGTTCGGTGCCATGGGGCGCAGCCTAAGCCTGGAAGTGCCGCGCTGGGTTCGTTGTCCGCCGCGGCGCCGTCGTGGCTTGTCGCGCAGTTCCCCGCGCCCCTTAGGGGCGCTTACAACTGCGGCAATTTCTCGCCCTGTACCGCCTGGATGTCCAGCTCCACCTTCAGGGTCGTGCCGATCGCCGCTATGCCCGCCTGGACCACCTCGTTGTAGTACATGGCGAAGTCCTCGCGCTGTAGTCGGGTCGTGGCGCGGAAGGCGGCTCGGGTGCCGCCCCAGGGGTCCGCGCCGGTGCCGAGGTAGGCGAGGTCCAGGTCGGCGGGGCGTATGACGCCGTGCAGGCCCAGCTCGCCGTGGACTGTCCAGCGGTCCGGGCCTGCCGCCGTCAGGCCGGTCGAGCGGTAGGTGATCTCGGGGTACGTCGTCACGTCCAGGAAGTCGGCGGACTTCAGATGGCCGTCCCGCATCGCGTTCCCCGTGTCGATGGACGCGGCCCGGATCACCGCCTCCACGCGGGACTTGGTGACGTCGTCGGGCGCGACCTCGATCAGGCCGGCGAACTCGGTGAACCGGCCGTGCACGCTGGAGATCCCCAGGTGCTGGGCGACGGCGCCGACGCTGGAGTGTGCCGGGTCGATGGTCCACGGCCCGGGCGGCGGCAGCTCGGTGCCGCCCTGCCGCGCCAGTGTCACCGTGCCGACGTCGGCCCGGCCGCTCGCGGTGACGATGGCGCTCGCGGCGGCGGGCGCGTAGCCGACGGCCGTGACGATGACGGTGTACGCACCGGGAGTCAGCGCGGTCGCGTCCCGTACGACCCCTTCGCCGTCCGCCTCGGCCCGCACCACCTGCGCACCGGTCATGTCGGTCACCGTGACGACCGCGTGCGACACGGCCCATCCGTCCCGCGTACGGATCTTCGCGGTCAGTCCCATCCCGTCAACTCCCTGCAAAACCTTGCGCATTGGTCATAGAGCGAACCGGCCCGTGACGAACGCGCACCTCCGCTCGGAGCGCGCGCCCGTCACGGGCCGGGGTTGAACTACTCGCCCGGGTGGGCGAGTTCGATGTCGTGGGCGTCGGCTCCACGACCGGTGACGGTCAGCGCCGTCGCGACCGGCGGATAGCCCGTCGCGATGACGGTGTACTCACCGCTGTCGAGGTCGGTGAAGGCGTACGCCCCGTCCGTGCCGGTCGTGGCCGTGCCGACCACGTTGCCCGCCGCGTCGACCAGCGTCACGCGGGCGTCGGCCAGCGGACCGTGCGGAGCCCGTACGACACCCTGGAGCTGGGCGCCGGCGTCCAGGTCGACCTCGATCCGGGTGACCCCGGTGCCGCCCACCTCGACGGGCAGGGCGCGCGGCCGGAACCCGGCGGCGTTCACCGCGACGGTCACGGCACCCGGCACCAGCTCGCCGAAGGCGAACTCGCCCTGCTCACCGGTGGTCCCGGTGGCCAGCAGATCCCCGCGCACATCGGTGACGATCACCATCGCGTCCTTCACGGGAAGGGTGGTCTGCGTCGCCCGCACGACGCCGTTCAGCCCGCTGGTGCCGCTGAGCAGGATGTCGTACGACACCGGCTCGCCGTTCACCACGATCGTGGACGCCTGCGGCTGGAACCCGTCGGCGGAGGCGATCAGGACGTACGAGCCCGCGCCCGGCGCGTCCACCGCGTAGGAGCCGTCGCCCTGCGCGACCGAGCGGCCGAGCTGGCGCCCGGCGAGGGAGATCAGCGTGACGGCGGCCTGCGGGACGGGCGCGCTCTCGGCGCCGCGGACATGGCCGCGGACCGGGACGCCGCCGGAACCCACCTGCGGGGGCGCCACCGTCGCCACGGCAGCGAGCCGCTGCGTGCCGCCGTCGGGACCGGCCTCGGTGTCCGCGGCGACGGCCCAGCTCGGCACCTTCTCGTCGGCCTGAGCCCGATCCGTCGCAGCCTCCTCGGACGCGGACTCGGCGGCCTGCGCCATCGCGCCCTTCGTCCTCAGCGGAACCTCCTTGATGAAGAGCGAGAACAGCAGGGCCAGCAGCGCGACCGGCGCCGCGTAGAGGAAGACGTCCGCGATGCCGTGGCCGTAGGAGCTCTCCATGAGGGTGCGGATCGGGGCGGGCAGCAGGTCCATGTCCGGGATGCTGCCGGTGGAGGAGGAACCGGCGAGCGCGGCGGCGGACTGCGGGTCGAGGGCGGCGGCGCCCTTCTCGACGTAGTGCGTGATCCGGTGGCTGAGGACCGCGCCGAGGGCGGAGACACCCACCGCACCGCCGAGCGAGCGGAAGAAGGTCACCACCGAGCTGGCGACGCCCAGATCGCTCGGTTCCACCTGGTTCTGCGTGGCCAGCACCAGGTTCTGCATCATCATGCCGACGCCGAGCCCCAGCATGGCCATGAAGATCCCCACGTGCCAGTACTCGGTGTCGTACCGGATCGTGCCGAGCAGGCCCAGGCCCGCCGTCACCAGCACACCACCGACCAGCAGCCACGCCTTCCAGCGTCCGGTGCGGGTGATGACCCGGCCGGAGACGGTGGAGGAGACGAACAGCCCGGCGATCATCGGGATGGTCATGACGCCGGACATGGTCGGCGACTTGTCCCGGGCCAGCTGGAAGTACTGGCTGAAGAAGATCGTGCCGGCGAACATCGCGATACCGACGAACAGCGAGGCGAGCGAGGTCAGCGTGATCGTGCGGTTGCGGAACAGCCGCAGCGGGATGATCGGCTCGGTCGCCTTCGTCTCGATCAGCATGAAGATCGCGAGAAGCGCCAGCGTGCCGCCGACCATGGCGTACGTCTGCCAGGACACCCAGTCGTACTTGTCACCGGCGAAGGTGACCCAGACCAGCAGCACGCAGACCGCGGCCGTGATGAAGAAGGCGCCGGCCCAGTCGACCTTGACCCGCCGCTTGACCACCGGCAGATGCAGGGTCCGCTGCAGCACGATCAGGGCTATCACGGCGAAGGGCACACCGACGTAGAAGCACCAGCGCCAGCCCAGCCAGTCGGTGTCGGTGATGACACCGCCGATCAGCGGGCCGCCGACCATCGCGGTCGCGAACGTGGCGCCGAGGTAGCCGTTGTAGCGCCCGCGCTCACGCGGGGCGATCATCGCCGCCAGGATGATCTGGGCCAGCGACGACAGACCGCCCATGCCGATGCCCTGGACGGCGCGGAAGGAGATCAGCATCGCCGGGTTCTGCGACAGACCGGCCGCCGCCGAGCCCACCACGAAGATCACCAGCGCCAGCTGGATCAGCAGCTTCTTGGAGAAGAGGTCGGCGAGCTTGCCCCACAGCGGGGTGGACGCGGTCATCGCCAGCAGCGACGCGGTCACGACCCAGGTGTAGGCGCTCTGGCCGCCGCCGAGATCCTTGATGATGTCGGGCAGGGCGTTGGAGACGATCGTCGACGACAGGATCGCGACGAACATGCCGAGCAGCAGGCCCGTCAGGGCCTCCATGATCTGCCGGTGCGTCATCGGAGCGCCGTCGGCGGAGCCTTGGGAGCCTCCCCCGTGCTTGGCGTGGGCCCGCACACCGGTTGGTGTGGTCGTTGCCATGGGCTTCCTTCTCTTATGTGCTTGCGGGTGTACGGGTGGTCTCGTCGAGCGCGGGAGAGCCGGGCGGGCCGGGCGGGGGCTGCGGCCGGGACGTGGTCCGGCAGTCGCCGAAGCTGTCCCTGAGCCGGGCCATCAGCCGGG
The DNA here is from genome assembly GCF_017948455.1 of Streptomyces sp. GESEQ-4. Classification (GTDB taxonomy): domain Bacteria; phylum Actinomycetota; class Actinomycetes; order Streptomycetales; family Streptomycetaceae; genus Streptomyces. Next base: position 52,038 of record NZ_JAFFSU010000037.1, on the reverse strand, counting down.
TGAGCTGGCCGACCTCGTCGTCGGACCAGTCGTGCAGGCGGTGGGCGAGCAGCTCGGCGGTCCGCAGGGACAGCTCGTCGAGCAGCGCCCGGCCCGCGGGGGTGAGGCGCAGGATGCGGGAGCGCTTGTCCGCGGGGTCCGGGGAGCGCTCGATCCAGCCGCGCCCGGCGACGTGCGCGACATGGCGGCTGGTCACCGACATGTCCACGGCGAGCAGCTCGGCGAGCCTGCTCATCCGCATGTCGCCGTGGCGTCCGAGCAGCGTCAGTACGGCGGCGGAGCCGCTGGGACACTCGGACGGCAGATTCCGCCCCATCTCCCGCTTCACGGCCCCGAAGGCACTGAACTGGCGTGCCAGCTCCTCGTACTGCGCCTGCTCGGCCATCACACCTCTCGCATTCGTTGCTTAGGGCAACCATAGATACGTTGGTTGCTACAGGCAAACAAAACGGTGTCAGTCCGGCATAAAAACTTGGCAAAGGCAAGTATTGCGAATGTAAATGTGCAGGTCGCAAAGGTTCTGTGGGAGGAACGGAGCCCCCGCTTGGGCGGCCACCCTCGATTCGCTAGGGTCTCGGGGCATGGCTAACACGCAGGGCCCCCAGGGCAACCACGACCCCGCAGGCAACACCCAGATGTTCCGCGCGTTCGTCGACGAGGGCCCGCAGGGCCGGCGTCAGGCGGCGGCCTCCTCGGGCCCCCGCATCGGCCTGATCCTCGGTGTCGTCGTCGCGGTGGCCGTCGTGGCCGCCGTCGCGTGGCTCGCGCTGAAGTAGGGGCTTCACACAGGCGGGGCACCGCCTACTTCCACCGGACGGCCACGTCCCGCGTCTCGATGTGCATGCCCAGCGGCACCCGCCACTCGTCGACGCACACCGTCCAGGTCTTCTCCTTCCGCGCCCCGGCCCCGACCGGCACCGGAAGCTTCTCGGCCGACTCGACGGTCCCCCAGTCGATCCCGAGCGCGCCGATGATGTGCGTCCCGAAGGTCACCGTGCCCGAACGCACCGCGGTTCCGCCCGAGTTGTGGAAACCGACGGTCACCTTCTCGCACCAGCGCTTGTCGGTGGGCTCCCGCTCCGGCTCGGACCAGGTGAGCGCGGCGGGTGCGGGGGATGTCGTAGGACTGCTGCCGCCGCTGGATGGTGGCCGTGAAGTGGCAGGGGTACGGGGGGACTCGGCGCCCTCGGTATCGGTCTCGCCCCCGGTCTCCGTCTCCGTGGACGGGGTGGGGCTGTCCGCCGTGGCCCCTTCCCCTTCCCGGGCCGAGGGGGCGCTCGAACTTCCGCCCGCGCCCGGGGAGTCGGCCGGACCCTTCGAGGGCGGCGCGGACCTCTCGTCGTCGAGCGGCACCAGGCTCACACCGCCGGTCGGCTGAACGGCCTTCCCGGGCGCCTGAGGTGCCGAACCGGTCGCCACGTACCCGTCGCCGTCGCCCTGGGCCCCGCATGCGGCCAGCATCCCGCCCAGGCAGACGGCGGCCGCCGACGCGCCGATGGCGGCGTGCCGACGGCCATGTGTCCATGTCGCCCACGTCGATCGAAGCATCGCGCCATGGTGGCTGACGCTCCGTCAAATAGGAAGCCCTGCACAGCGCTTGAAGGTGGCGCCTGGTGAAGCCGGCTGCGGAACCCGCGCCCCGTAAGGGGCGCGGGGCCGTATCTACATGCGGCTCCGCCGCGCGGGGCGCGATCAGCCCCCACCGGCCCGCGGTAAACGAACTGCGTGACCAGCGGAGCGATCAGTCGGAGATGAGGCCCTCGCGCAGCTGTGCCAGCGTCCGGGTCAGCAGCCGGGAGACGTGCATCTGGGAGATGCCGACCTCCTCGCCGATCTGCGACTGGGTCATGTTGGCGAAGAAGCGCAGCATGATGATCCGGCGCTCGCGGGGCGGCAGCTTGGCGAGCAGGGGCTTGAGGGACTCGCGGTACTCCACGCCCTCCAGCGCGGTGTCCTCGTAGCCGAGGCGGTCCGCGAGGGAGCCCTCGCCGCCGTCGTCCTCGGGGGCCGGGGAGTCGAGGGACGAGGCCGTGTAGGCGTTGCCGACCGCGAGGCCGTCGACGACGTCCTCCTCGGACACGCCCAGGACCGCGGCGAGTTCGGTGACCGTCGGGGAGCGGTCCAGCTTCTGGGACAGCTCGTCGCTGGCCTTGGTGAGGGCGAGCCGCAGCTCCTGCAGCCGCCTGGGCACCCGGACCGACCAGGACGTGTCACGGAAGAACCGCTTGATCTCGCCGACGACCGTCGGCATCGCGAACGTCGGGAACTCCACGCCCCGTTCGCAGTCGAAGCGGTCGATCGCCTTGATCAGGCCGATGGTGCCGACCTGGACGATGTCCTCCATCGGCTCGTTGCGCGAGCGGAAGCGGGCCGCCGCGTACCGCACGAGCGGGAGGTTGAGCTCGATCAGCGTGTCCCGGACGTATGCACGCTCGGGGCTGTTCTCGTCCAGTGCGGCGAGCCGCAGGAAAAGGGAGCGGGACAGGGTGCGGGTGTCGATGGTCTCCGAGGCCGGGACCTCCGGGACCGGCGGGACCGGCGGGGCCGGAATGATCTCCACCTGGTCGATGGGGCCGAGCGCGGCGTGAGCCTCGGGCACTACCTCGCTCTTTGTGAGCGTGAGCACCTTCGAGCTGCCCTTGTCTGCGGACATGCCACCCCCTTTGGGTCGCGGGACGGTCGTGGCGAACGCTCCATCGAGGAACGCCAGCCTTCACCTGAATACCGGAGCCGCAGCCCCGGCAAACGCACTTCCCGCAGAATGTCACATGTCGGCAACACGCTGTAGTGACATGTCGACATGTGAGACTCGAATCCGCCCTGGATAAAGGGGGTCTGACGGTCTTTCGGCACAGAACTGTCGGGATCCGCCCTGGTGAGCGATTCGCTCGCGACGGTGACGGCTCGATCCTCTATGCGGTTCGGTGCCGCTCAGGCGTCGATCCTGTTCGCCGAACGCAGCCGCTGGAAGCTACGCGCGAGTAGCCGCGAAACATGCATCTGGGAGACGCCGAGTTCGGCACTGATTTGCGACTGGGTGAGATTGCTGTAGTAGCGCAGCAACAGGATGCGCTGTTCGCGTTCGGGGAGTTGGACCAGCAGATGCCGGACGAGGTCGCGGTGCTCGACGCCGTCCAGCGCCGGGTCCTCGTAGCCGAGCCGGTCGAGGAGTCCCGGCAGGCCGTCGCCCTCCTGGGCCGCCTCCAGGGAGGTGGCGTGATACGACCGTCCCGCCTCGATGCAGGACAGCACCTCCTCCTCCGTGATGCGCAGCCGCTCGGCGATCTCGGCGGTGCTCGGGGAGCGCCCGAAGGCCGTCGTCAGATCCTCGGTCGCGCTGTTGACCTGTACCCACAGCTCGTGCAGCCGGCGCGGGACATGGACCGTGCGGACGTTGTCGCGGAAGTACCGCTTGATCTCGCCGACGACCGTCGGCATCGCGAAGGTCGGGAACTGCACGCCCCGGTCCGGGTCGAAGCGGTCGATGGCGTTGATGAGCCCGATGGTGCCGACCTGGACGACGTCCTCCATGGGCTCGTTGCGGGAGCGGAAGCGGGCGGCCGCGTAGCGCACGAGCGGAAGGTTGGCCTCGATGAGCGCCCCGCGCACCCGGTTGTGCTCCGGCGTGCCCGGCTCCAGCTCCTTGAGCTCGCCGAAGAGCACCTGCGTGAGCGCCCGGGTGTCGGCGCCGCGGCGTCTCTCGGGGGCGGGGGGCTGGTCCTGGGTCTCGGGTTCGGTAGCCGGCGTCTCGGCCTGAGCGGGAGCCTCGTCCTGGGGCGGCGCGGTACTGGCCGACACGGTCAACGCCACCTCTTCCTCGGTCAACTCATCCGTCTCATCCGTCAAAAGCTGTCATAGCATCACAAGACATGTGCATTGCATGCAAGCACCGTATAACCACGTGTTGACGGCAAAGTGGCCTATAAGACGCACGAAAGCCCTCCGCCGGAACGGCGGAGGGCTTCAAAGACGGTGGTTCAGAGACGAACCGGCGGCTCAGAACTCAGAGTCAGAACTCATAGTCGGCGATCACCCACGTGGCGAACTCGCCCCACAGTGCGACGCCCGCCTGATGCTCCGGGTGCGTGGCGTACGTCCGCAGGGCCGCGCGGTCCTCGAACGCCGAGTTGATCGCGAAGTCGTACGCGATGGGCCGGTCGCTGAGGTTCCAGCCCAGCTCCCAGGAGCGGATCTCGGGGATCTTGCCGTCGAGTGCCCGGAAGATCTCCACGCCCTTCACCACGCGCGGGTCGTCGCGCTCGACGCCCTCGTTGAGCTTGAAGAGGACCAGATGGCGGATCATGAATCTCCTCCGTTGGCGACCCAGGACGCGAAGTCGCCGAGGGCCTTCGCGGCGTCCGATATGCCCTCGAAGCCTATCTGGACATAGTCGGCCGCCTTCTCCGGATCCGTGATGATCACGTAGCTCACGAAGACCACGAGGACATAGACGGCGACCTTCTTCGCATTCACCGCCACCGCGGCCTCCTCTGTGCCTGCTGCGCCCTGAGGGCCCCCTGTTGACGGCGGCGAGTGTAACCTCCGCGCCGTTCTCGGGGATCACTGCGGGGTTACGCTCCGGACGCAGGAAGGGCCCCGTCTCTCGACGGGGCCCTTCTCCAGCGGTAGCGGAGGGATTTGAACCCTCGGTGACTTGCGCCACACTCGCTTTCGAGGCGAGCTCCTTCGGCCGCTCGGACACGCTACCGGGGAAGACCTTACAGCACGGTGGGGTGTGGTTTGAAATCGGTATGCGCCGGTCCGGACGGTGCGGCCGGCCTCGTTCCCGGTCTCAGCGGTCGCGGAAGAAGTCGGTGAGGATCCGGGCGCACTCCTCGGCGAGCACGCCCTCGATCACCTCGGGCCGGTGGTTGAGCCGTCGGTCGCGTACGACGTCCCAGAGGGAGCCGGCCGCGCCCGCCTTGTCGTCCCGGGCGCCGTAGACGACCCGGTCCACGCGGGACTGGACGATCGCGCCCGCGCACATCGTGCAGGGCTCGAGGGTCACGACGAGCGTGCAGCCCGTCAGGCGCCACTCACCGAGCTTCGCCGCCGCCCGCCGAATGGCGAGCACCTCGGCGTGGGCCGTCGGGTCGCCGGTGGCCTCGCGTTCGTTGTGGCCGGTCGCGAGCACGGTCGTACCGTCCGGGGACAGGACCAGCGCGCCGACGGGGACGTCTCCGCCCCGGACCGCGTGTGCCGCCTCGTCCAGGGCGAGCCGCATCGCGGCCCGCCAGCGGTCGCGTACCGGGTCCGGCGGACCTGGGGCGGACTCCCCGGCCCGGCCGGTCAGCGGACGGCCTCCAGGATGTCCGAGGCGCCCAGCGCGTCGGCGATCTCGGTGAGCGCGTCGTCCGACAGGGTCAGCAACTCCTTCTCGCTGACGCCCAGGTCGTCGAGGACCCGTACGTCACCGACCGGGCCGTGCGGCACGGCCTCGGCGGAGGGGCTGTCGTCCTCGCCGTCGGAGTCATCCTCGGACTCACCGTCCTCGGTGCCGTCGAGATCGAGGGAGTCCAGGTCGGCGACGTCGTCGTCACCCGGGTCCCGGCCGAGCAGTTCGTCGGTGAGCAGGATCTCGCCGTAGCTGCTGCGGGCAGCGGCGGCGGCGTCCGAGACGTAGATACGAGGGTCGTCCTCACCGTCGACGCGGACGACGCCGAACCAGGCGTCCTCCTGCTCGATCAGGACGAGCACCGTGTCGTCGTCGGTCGAGGACTCCCGGGCCAGGTCGGCGAGATCCGACAGGGTCTCCACATCGTCGAGCTCTGTGTCGCTCGCTTCCCACCCGTCTTCGGTGCGCGCGAGCAGTGCGGCGAAGTACACCGTGACTCTCCCACTGGTCGTAGGCGTGCCGGTTGGGGGTCCCCCCGGCGGAGGTTTGCGGGCGGGGAGCGCGGAAGTCCGAGCCCCGCCCACTCGGAATCGTGGCAGAAACAAGGCGTTCAGGGGACGTCTTCGGCTCCCTGTGTCCGCACGTTTTGATCGTCCACGAGCGGGATCGTACGCGGCCATGGCTTCGCATTCGTACGAGGGCGGCCGTGAGGCGGGTCGCGCTACCAGCGGAAGGTGCGCATGCGCATCGCGTGTCGCAGGCGGGCCGTCTTGGCGCGGCGGGGCTGGACGCGGTCGCGCAGTTCGCGGGCCTCGGCGAGTTCGCGCAGGAAGACCGCGCGGCGCCGCCTGCGCTCGGCGTCGGTCTCGCGCGGCGACGGGTCCGTTCCGGACTCACGATCGGACATCGGCAACACCCCCGTACGTCCCTCCCACTTTCCCTCTGATGGGCGGTTTGATGCCAGCACAACGGTTACGGCCGCCCGGTTACTGTTAGGCCATGCGTCTCCACGTCGTCGACCACCCCCTGGTCGCCCACAAGCTCACCGCGTTGCGCGACCAGCGCACCGACTCCGCGACCTTCCGGCGGCTCGCCGACGAACTGGTCACCCTGCTCGCCTACGAGGCCACGCGCGACGTGCGCACCGAGCAGGTCGACATCACCACGCCGGTCGCCTCGACCACCGGCGTCAAGCTGTCCCACCCCCGCCCGCTGGTGGTGCCGATCCTGCGGGCCGGTCTCGGCATGCTGGACGGCATGGTCCGGCTGCTGCCGACCGCCGAGGTGGGCTTCATGGGCATGGTGCGTGACGAGGAGACGCTCCAGGCGTCCACGTACGCCACCCGAATGCCGGAGGACCTCTCCGGGCGCCAGGTGTACGTCCTCGACCCGATGCTGGCCACCGGCGGCACCCTGGTCGCGGCGATCCAGGAGCTGATCAAGCGCGGCGCCGACGACGTGACCGCCGTGGTGCTGCTGGCCGCGCCGGAGGGCGTCGAGCTCATGGAGCGCGAGCTCGCGGGCACGCCGGTGACGGTCGTGACGGCGTCGGTCGACGAGCGCCTCAACGAGCACGGCTACATCGTGCCGGGCCTGGGGGACGCGGGGGACCGGATGTACGGGGCCGCCGAATAGGCCGCCGGGCAGTACGCCTTACGTCTGTTTCAGCAGGTCTTCTTCAGCAGTCCTGCTTCGACGAAGTGGGCGTCGGCTGAGGCCCGGTCAGTGCGGCCAGTGCCTTGTCGGCGTCCTTCTTCGTGGTCAGCGCCTTGAAGCCGTTGCCGATGATCAGGTCGACGGCCGTGCCCTTGCGGGCGGCGTCCGTGCGGCGCTCGGCGGTGCTGAGCTGGGTGGCGAGCACCGGCAGTGAGGTGTTGAGGGAGGAAGCGGGGCCGAGCAGCAGCCCGGTGCCCTTGACCTTCTTGTCGTACTCCGCGGTCGCGTTGCCCACGTCGCCGATCCGGAAGCCACGTTTCTTCAGCTCGTCCGCCGTCTGCTTGGCCAGCCCGCTGCGGGTCGTGGCGTTGAGGACGTTGACGGTGATCTTGCCGGGCGCGGGAACGGCGGCCGTGGTGCTCGGTGAGGGGCTCGCCTTGGACGAGCAGTCCGACTTGGCACCGACCGCCGAGGCGGAGTCGCCGCCGCCCGAGAAGAGGTCGATGAGCTGCAGCGTGCCGTAGCCGACCAGCCCGAGAGCGGCGACCGAGGCCACGACCCCGGCCACGAGCCTGCCGCGCCGCCGGGGCCGGCGCATCCGGGGGTACTTGTCACCCTTGATCCGGTACTGGCCGCCCATGCCGGGGGGAGTCAGCATGCTCATGAGCGCAGCGTAGTGCGCGCGGGCGACGATTCCTACTAGATGATCATTGCCGACGCGCAGTTCAACCCGTTAGGGGAACCAGTTCGCCGTTAGTCCAGTTCGAGCACGCGCGCGTGCAGCACCTGGCGCTGCTGGAGGGCCGCCCTGACCGCGCGGTGCAGGCCGTCCTCCAGGTACAGGTCGCCCTGCCACTTGACGACGTGGGCGAACAGGTCGCCGTAGAAGGTCGAGTCCTCGGCCAGGAGTGTCTCCAGGTCGAGTTGGCCCTTCGTCGTCACGAGCTGATCGAGGCGGACCGGGCGCGGCGCGACGTCCGCCCACTGCCGGGTGCTTTCCCGGCCGTGGTCGGGGTACGGCCGGCCGTTTCCGATGCGCTTGAAGATCACACGGAAAGCCTACCGGTCAAGCCTCTCTGGGCGCAGCCTCCCGGCTCGGCCCGCACGAGCAAGTGCATACATTTTATGGTCACTATCGGTCAAAGGGGGTGGGTGTGATCTCGTTGCTGCCACATTCCCCCCATGGATGATCGAAAGACGGCTGTCGGGTATGTGCGGCAGAGCATGGGCCGACCGGACGGGTCGGCCAGCTCCGTTCGAGCGCAGGTGGCCGCATGCCGTGCAGAGGCGATCGGGCGTGGCTTCCGATACGAGGGCGCATACGTGGATGAGGCCACGTCGGCCTACAGATCGGGTTCTGCTCGCCCGGGGTTCGAGCGAATGCTGAACGATGTGCGCCACGGGCACGTCGACGTCATTGTTGTGAACTACCTGAGCCGCCTGTCCCGGCAGGACGTGGGTACGGCGCGCTCTCTCGCGGCTGAACTACACGGACTCGGTGTGACGGTGGTCTCCGTGACAGAGGGGGTATACGGCCCTGCCGACACGGAGGAGCTGGTCCGACGCTTGGAGGCGGCCCACCAGGAGAGCGTGAATCGGTCGCGTCACGTGAGCGACACGAAGAGGATCCTGCGCGAAGCAGGTTCCTGGGTGGGTGGTCTGCCGCCGTTCGGATACGCGGTGACCGAGGCGCGTAGGGACGGTCTCACGATTCGGCAATTGGTAGTGGTGCCGGAGGAGGCCGAGGTCATCCGCGATGTCGTACGCAGAATTCTCACTCACAAAGACGAAGAGGTGTCGGCGGGACGACGTCACCCCGGGTCACTCTCCGGCATCTGCGCGGAGTTGAACGCAAGGCGAGTGCCGACGAAGACCGCACGGCTCGCCGGCAAGTGGCGGGCCGCCGGATCGGCCGATGCGAAGGGACAACGCGCACCGTCCCTGTGGGAGGCATCAACGCTCAAGAGGATTCTGCGGGATCCGCGGTTGGTTGGTCACGCGGTGGAACCGGTCTACGGCCCGGAGTCGGCGGGTGGACCCGGTGTCCGGCGCTCCGTCGTCGGGTACCGGAGCGTCGTTGACCCGCGGACGTTGATGCCGGTGATGAGCCATGAGCCCGTCCTCGGAGTTGCCGAGTGGGAGGAACTGCAGACATGGCTGGACACTCGCGGGCGGGGGAAAAGCGGGCCACGGGCCGGTTCGCTCCTGAGTGGTCTGGGAGTGCTTCGCTGTGAGTGCGGAGCAACCATGGTCAGCAATGGCACGATCGGTGCCACTGCCTCGTACCGCTGCTCCCGGCCGAAGGGGGCGACGGGTGGGCATGACGGCGGGAACAGCATCAAGCGAGAGCATCTCGATGAGTACGTGGTCCAACGGATTTTCGCCGAGGTCTCCCATGCCGACCAGGGACGACGGAGCTCGGTAGAGCTTCTCGCCGAGGCAGGCGCTCGCTTCGGCTCGGCAGCGGACCTTGTGAGCAGAGCGAAGGCGTATGAGGTCGGAGAGTGGAAATCGGCGTCGCTGACCGAGAAGCGTGACTTTCTGAGCTGCTTCATCGATCGCATCGAGGTAGCCAAGGCATCGTCCCGGGGTAACAAGTGGGAGCCCTACGACGCCGGTCGCCGAACGATCGTGGTCTGGGCCGCGCCGCGCATGAGGCAGTGATGGGCTCGACCGTGGAGGTGGCGCGCCAGGCGGGACTCGCGCCTGGCGCGCCACCTTGCGTCAACCCCGCTTCAGGCTCTTCGGGGGCTGTTGTTGCTGTTGGGGCTTGGGCTTGGGGGCGTTGCGGATGGCTTCCGCGCGGAGGAGGGCGCGTAGGACTGCGTACGGGTCGTTGGGCATGACTGTGTCGTCCTTGCGTTGGCTGATGGGTTGGGGGTGGGGCAGGGCCCCTGTCAGCAGCGCAGGATCACCGTGCGGAGGGTGTGGAGGACGGGTTCGGGGTGGGGTGGTGCCGGGAGTGGTGGGGCGGCCGGGGGTGGGGCGGGCCGGGGGTGGGTGCGGGGTGCGGTGGGGCGGTTGCCGGCGCGGGCTGTGGACCGTAGGACCGTGTCGTCGTACTCGGCGACCGCGGCGGTGGTCTCGGCCGTGGCCGTCGCCGCGTGTGCTGTGTGCTCGCCCGGCACGAGCAGGGCGAGGAGCAGGACGAGGACCCGCGACCAGGCGCGCACGGCGTTCACAGCTCGCGTGGCACCCGACTCGCGCGGCCGCGGATCCGCAGCGCCGTGATGATCTCGACGACGCCGACCGCGACCAGCCACCAGCCGCCGACCAGGGTGAGCACGGCGACCGACTCGAAGGGGGAGTCGATCAGCACGATTCCGGCGATGAAGGTGAGGACGCCGAGGAAGATCTGCCAGCCGCGCGCGGGCATCGCCGGGTCGTGGGCGGCGGCCAGCGTCTGGGTGATGCCGCGGATCAGCCAGCCGATGCCGATCCACAGGGCCAGCAGCAGGATCGACTGCATGGCGCCGCGGAAGCAGAACAGGCCGAGCAGGATCGACAGGGCGCCGCTGACGAAGGCCAGGACGCGCAGCGAGGTCGTCCGGTGGGTGCCGAAGGCGGCGGCGAGCTGGAGTACGCCGCTGACCAGGAGGTAGAGCCCGAACAGGACGCCGGCCGCCCACAGGGACGCGCCCGGCCAGACCAGGACCAGGACGCCGAGGACCAGGGAGGCGATGCCGGTGAGGAGGACGGCCTGCCAGGCGGTGCGGGCCAGGACGTGCAGGGGGCCTTCGAGCGGCGGTTCGGCGCCACCCGGGCGGGGCTCGCGCACGGCGGCATGCACCCGGCGGTCGTCGTAGTCCGGGCCCCAGGGGGGACCGCTCGGTGCCTCGGTCATGCTTCATGCTTTGACCGGATTGGACCCGATTGCCACCTGATAGGGGCCGATCGGCTTAATTTCCGGAGGACTTCCCCGCGGTTCCGGAGGACTTCCCCCCGGTCTTCGACGCCTTCGCCGCCGCCTTCATCTCCTGCTTGTGGGCGCGGACCTTGGCCAGTGACTCCGGGCCGGTGATGTCGGCGACGGAGCGGAAGGACTTCGCCTCGCCGTAGGCTCCGGCGGCCTCGCGCCATCCCTTCGGCTGTACGCCGAGCTGTTTGCCCAGCAGGGCGAGGAAGATCTGGGCCTTCTGCTTGCCGAACCCGGGCAGGTCCTGGAGTCGCTTGAGCAGTTCGGTGCCGCTGTCGACGCCCTTCCAGACGGCCTCGGCATCACCGTCGTAGTGCTCGACGAGGTACTGGCACAGCTGCTGGATGCGCCCCGCCATCGACCCCGGATAGCGGTGCACCGCCGGCTTCTCGGAGAGCAGCGCGGCGAAGGCCTCGGGGTCGCGGGCGGCGATGTCGCGGGCGTCGAGGTCGTCGGCGCCCATGCGCTGGGCGATCGTCGCCGGGCCCTTGAACGCCCACTCCATCGGGATCTGCTGGTCCAGCAGCATCCCGGTGAGCGCGGCGAGCGGACTGCGCCCGAGCAGTGCGTCGGCCTCGGGGTCCTGGGCGAGATGCAGGGTGACGTCCATGGGTCGATGATGCCGTCTGCGCCCTCAGGACGCGCGCCAGTACCCCAGCGCGTGCATCCGCTCCTTGGGGACGCCGAGTTCCTTGCGGACGTATGCGCTCAGCCGGCGCGTCGTCGCCGTGTCGCAGGCGATCCAGACATACGGGTCCGGCGTGCCCTTGAGCAGGTCCGGCAGGTCCGCCTTCACGCGCTCGACGAGATGCGTGCCGGAGTCGAGCCGCAGCACCTGGCGCAGCTCGTGGCGGGACGGGTCGGCGCGGCAGGGCAGGCCCTCGGCGCCGCCCTCGAACCAGATGGTGGCCGGGGCCGAACCCAGCGCGTCCAGCAGGGAGTTGAGGGCGGGCAGCGAGGCCGGGTCGCCGATCGCGAAGACGTGGGTCGGGGTGGGGCTCGGCTCCTCGAACCCGGTGCCGTGGACGGTCGCCTCGATGGTGTCGCCGGGCTGCGCCTTCCGGGCCCAGTCGCTGGCGACGCCCTCGTGCAGGGCGAACTCCAGGCTGAAGGTGCCGGCCGCGGGGTCCGGGGCGACGAGGGTGTACGCCCGCTGATGCGCCTTGCCCCCGTTGTCGAACCACAGGCGTACCCACATGGTGGGGTGGACGCCGGTCGTCGCGAGCATGCCGCCGTCGCTGAGGTGGAGCCGCCGGTAGTTCTCGGTGACGTCCTCGGCGCCGGTCACCGTGAACACGAAGTCCTTCGCGCGCAGCAGTTTGAGGACCGCACCCTCCCAGCCGTGCCCCTGCCCCATCGGTTCTCCACCCCTCGCGTACGATTCCGCCAGAACTTACTTAGGTAAGGCTAACCTAAAGCATAGAAGGGCCACAGCGTGACCGCCGAGATCTACCGCGACGCCTGGGGAATCCCGCATCTGCGAGCCGGCGGCGTGGCCGACCTCGCCCGTGCGCAGGGCCGCGTCACCGCACTCGACCGGGCCTGGCAGCTGGAGGTCGAACGGCACCGCGCCCAGGGCACCTCCGCCTCCTTCCTCGGCGCCGGCGCCCTCCCCTGGGACCTCCTCGCGAGACGCGCCCGCATCGACGACACCGCGAGACGGTGCTTCGGCGCCCTGGACGCCGAGACGGCGGACTGGGTACGGGCGTACGTGGACGGCGTCAACGAGGGGCTGGCGGAAGGGGCCCGTCGTACCCCCGAGTTCGCTCGCGTGGGTCTTGCTTGTGGTCGCTGGGAGCCCTGGACCCCGCTCGGTGTCTGGCTGGCCATTCACATCCTGTTCGCCGGGTTCCCGGCCAAGCTCTGGCGGGAGCAGGTCGTCCGGGGGCTCGGGGAGGACGCGGTCGGTCTGTTCGCCGCCGACGGGCCCGGCACCTCCGGCAGCAACGGCTGGCTGGTGGGCGGTGAGCGGACGGCGACCGGTGCCGCCGTCATCGCCGGGGACCCGCACCGGTTCATCGAAGACCCCGGCATCTACCAGCAGATCCACCTCTCCTGCCCCGAGTTCGACGTGGTCGGCATCGCCGTCCCCGGCGTCCCCGGCATCGCCCACTTCGGCCACACCGGCACCGTCGCCTGGGCCATCACCAACGCGATGGCCGACTACCAGGACCTGTACCGGGAGCGGCTGCGGCGGACGGGCGCGGGCGTCGAGGCGCTCGGCCCGGACGGCACCTGGGTGCGGGCTCCCCGGCACACGGAGGTCATCGAGGTCGCGGGCGAGGAACCGGTCCCGGTCGAGGTGATCGAGACCGAGCGCGGACCGGTGATCATCGGCGGCCCCGAGGGACTCGACGACGGGACGCCCGAAGCCGTCAGCCTCCGCTACCCGCCCCGCGTCACCGGCGACCTCGGCTTCGGCGCCCTCCTCCCTCTTCTGCGCGCCCGCCGCGTCGCCGACGTGGACCGCGCCTTCGACCGCTGGGCCGAGCCCGTGAACGTCGTCATGGCCGCCGACACCGAGGGCGGCCTGCTGCACCGCGTGGCGGGCAGAGTGCCGGTGCGCGGCACCGCCAACCGAACCCGCCTCGTGCCCGCCTGGGAGCCCGGCCACGACTGGCAGGGCTGGCACGAGATGCCGTACGGCGAACTCACCGACGGCACGGCGGTGATGGCGAACCAGCGCGGCCCCTCCACGCCCCTCGGCGTCGAGTTCGCGGCGCCGCACCGCGCCGACCGCATCGCCGCCCTCCTGAAGGAGAAGGAGAAGTGGACGGCGGGGGACATGCCCGCGATCCACATGGACACCCATCTCGGCTCCGCCGCGCCCCTGTTGGACCGCATCGCCGCCCTCGACGACCTCACCCCCGGCGCCACCGACCTGCGGGAACGTCTCCTCGCCTGGGACCGGCGTATGGACGCGGACAGCACGGAGGCCGCCGCATACGCGGCGGTGCGCGGAGCCGTCGTACGGCGTCTCGCCGAGCACCCCGCGTTCGCCGCCCTCGCCGTCCCGCCCGCCTACCCGGAGGCCTTCCTCCCCTGGCTCGCCCTCGGCCCGCGCATCGGCTTCGCCCTCGAACATCTCCTGCGCGCCGAGGAGTTGTACGGCATCGACCGCCCCGCTACCGTCCGCGCGGCCGTCGAAGAAGTCGCCGGCCGGCCGCCGGGCACGTGGGGTGAGTCCCACCGCCTGGCCCCCTGGCGGGCGCTGCCCAGCCCCTCGTACGACGAACCAGGCCTGTCCGGCGATCACGACTGCGTGCTGTGCACCTCCTCCGTGCCCGGCACCACCGATCTGGCCGCGCGCGGTCCGGCCGCCCGTTATGTGTGGGATCTGGCCCGCCGGGAGGACAGCGGCTGGGCGGTGCCGTTCGGCGCCTGTGGGGTGCCGGGCTCGGCCCATCACCGGGACCAGCTCCCGCTGTGGACCAGGGGAGATCTGGTCCCGGTCGTCACCGACTTCGACCTGCTCGACAAGGAACCGATGACAGACGTACTCGACAAGGAACCGATGACTGACGCGCTCGACAAGGAAACCGATGTCTGAGATCCACGCCCCCGCCCGCCATGCCGTCCACGAGCAGCAGATCGACGGCTTCGGCACCATCCGTGTGCTGCCCCTCGACGCCCACGCCGACGCCGAGGTGGTGCACGGCTGGGCGAGCGAGGAGCGGGCCTCCTTCTGGGGCATGAACGGGCTCACCCGGGACCAAGTAGCCGAGATCTACGCCCACATGGACACGCTCGACACCCACCACGCCTACCTGGTGGTGCGGGACGCGGAACCGGTCGCGGTGCTCCAGACGTACGAGCCGGACGCCGACCGGGTCGGCGACTGCTACGAGGTCCGGCCCGGCGACATCGGGGTGCATCTGCTGCTCGCGCCCGCCGGAGCACAGGGCACGCGGTCCGGCTGGACCGCGGCGCTGGTCGGTGTCCTTCTCTCCTATGTGCTGCTCGGCCTGGACCGGCGGCGGATCGTGGTCGATCCCGACGTGCGCAACGAGAAGGCGGTCGCCCGCTTCCTGAAGCTGGGCTTCACGGCCGGACCCGCCGTCGTCCTGCCGGAGGTCGACCTCCCGGACGTGTATCTGCCCGAGAAGCACGCCCAACTGGCCTTCCTCACCCGGGAGGTAGCCTTCCCCGGGTGACCCCGGAAGACCTGATCGCCCACTACGGACTGCAGCCCATACCGCGCGAGGGCGGGCTGTTCCGGCGGACCTGGGCCGGGCCCGAGCGGGCGGACGGGCGGCCCGAGGGCACGGCCATCGTCGCCCTGCTGACGGCCGCGCCGGACGACTTCTCGGCCCTGCACCGGCTGCCCACCGACGAGATCTGGCACTTCTATCTCGGCGATCCGCTCCAGCTGCTGCTCCTCGCCCCGGACGGCACCGCGCGGACGGTCGTGCTGGGTCCGGACGTACTCGGCGGGCAGCACCCGCAGTTCACCGTCCCGGCCCGCACCTGGATGGGCGCGCGGGTGGCCGCGGGCGGCGCCTGGGCCCTCTTCGGCTGCACCATGGCGCCCGGCTTCACCTACCAGGACTACGAGCACGGGGACGTGGCCGACCTCACGGCGCGCTACCCGGCCGAGGCCGCCCGCATCGTGGAACTGTGCCGTCCATGACTCTGCTCGAAGGCCAGACCGCCCTGGTCACGGGCGCGTCCGGCGGCATCGGACGCGGCATCGCCCTGCGGTTCGCCGAGGAGGGCGCGGCGGTCGCGCTGCACTGCCGTACGGCGGTGGAGGCGGCGCGCGCGGTGGCGGACCGGATCGAGGAGCTGGGCCGCCGGGCCGTCGTCCTGGAGGGCGATCTGTCCGACGCGGACGAGTGCCGGCGGGTCGTGCGCGAGGCCGCCGCGTGGGCCTCCGGGCCGCTGACCGCGCTGGTCAACAACGCGGGCGTACAGCCGACGCAGCCGCTGCCCGGGATGACGGCTCAGGAGTGGCGGGCGGTGGTGGACACCAACCTGTCGAGTGTCTTCGCCTGTACGCAGGCCGCCGCGGAGCTCATGCGGGAGACCGGGGGCGGCAGTGTGACGCACATCGCCTCCATCGAGGCCCGCCAGCCGGCTCCGCTGCACGCCCACTACTCCGCGTCCAAGGCCGGTGTGGTCATGCACGCGCGGGCGGCGGCCCTGGAGTACGGGCCGTCCGGGATCCGCGTCAACACGGTCTCGCCCGGGCTGATCGAGCGGGAGGGGCTGGCGCAGGACTGGCCGGAGGGGGTGCGACGCTGGGAACGGGCAGCCCCCGCGGGACGGCTCGGGCGGCCCGAGGACGTCGGCGACGCGTGCGTGTTCCTCGCCTCGCCCCTCGCGTCCTGGATCACCGGGCACGACCTGGTCGTGGACGGAGGGGTGTCCGCGCGGCCCACGTGGTGAGCAGCGCGGCGGCTTCTTACGTACGTATCGGAGTGGCCGAGACGTCAGAAGAGTTGAGCGACGGAGAAGCGAATTGGTCCGCAGGCGAGGAGTTCAAGGGCTGGTGCTGCTATGCGCCGTGCTGGTCCTGCTCGTCCTCGGTGGCGCGGGAACGGCGTCGGCGCATGCCGCACTCCGCTCCACCGACCCGGCCGACGGAAGCGTCCTCAAGTCAGCCCCCCGCGACCTCACCCTGACCTTCACGGAGTCGGTCGGTCTGCTCGACGACTCCGTCCGCATCCTGGACCCCAGCGGCCACCGGCTGCGCCTCGGTGAGGCGGAGCATGTGCCGGGGCGTTCGGACGCGGTTCGGGTGAGCCTGCCCGCGAAGGCCGACACCGGGACGTTCACGGTGGCGTGGCGCGTGGTGTCGGCGGACAGCCATCCGGTGTCGGGCGCCTTCACCTTCTCCGTGGGCAAGCCCTCCGCGACGGCCGCGTCGGTGGACACCGGCCCGGTCGAGGACCCGGTGACCGGCAGCCTCTGGGACCTCGCCCGTTACCTCGCCTATCTCGCCGGCGCCCTGCTCATCGGCGCGGCGGTGTTCGTCGTGGCCTGCCGCCCGCCGGACCCCGAGCGGCTGCACAAGCCCCTGTGGGCCGCCTGGTGGACCCTGCTCGGCGCCACCTTCGCCCTGCTGGTGCTGCGCGCCCCGTACGAGACGGGCACGGGACCGGCGACCGCCTTCGACACATCCGCGCTGAGCGGAACGCTGTCCGGCCGGCCCGGTGCGCTGCTGCTCGCGCGGCTCGGGCTGCTGGCGGTCGCGGCGGTCCTGCTGCGCAGGGGCATTTCCGCGTTGCCACAGCGGCGCCTCCCGCAAGTGGCGGGCGCCGCCCTCGCCGTCGGCCTCGCGCTGACCTGGGCGGCGGCCGAGCACGCGTCCGCCGGGATCCAGGTGCCGGTGGCGGTCACCTCGTCCGCGCTGCATCTGCTGGCGACGGCGGTCTGGCTGGGCGGTCTTGCCGCCCTGCTCATCACCCTGCGCCGGGGCTCGTCCTCCACCGCGACGGTCGCCCGCTTCTCCCGGCTCGCCTTCACCTCCGTGACCGTCCTGGCCGTCACCGGCGTCTACCAGTCCTGGCGCGGGCTGGGCTCCTGGAGCGCCTTCACCGACACGTCGTACGGGCGGACCCTGATCGTCAAGCTGGTCGCGGTGGCGTTGCTGCTGGCCGCGGCCGGGTTCTCCCGGCGGTGGACGACGAAGGCACTCGCAGTGGAGGCGGAGACGGTCGTACGGGAACGCGTGCCGGAGCCGGTCGGCGGCCCGCCGTCCCTCCCGGAGCCGCCGGACTCCACGCCACCGGCCGCTGAGGACCACCGTCTGCTGCGCCGGTCCGTGCTCGCCGAAGTCGGCGTCGCCGCCGTGGTGCTGCTGATCACGACCGTGCTCACCGGGACGCTGCCGGGCCGGGCGGAGGCCGAGGCGGCGCAGGCGGCACCGGCCGGCGCGCTGCCCGCCGCGTCCGTCACCGTCGTCCCCTTCGACGTCGGGGCCGCGGGCGCCCGGGGCAAGGTGCAGATCACCCTCGACCCGGGCCGCACCGGCGACAACTCCGTGGAGGCCGTCGTCTATGGCGCGGACGGCGGCTTCGCCATCGTCCCCGAACTCCGTATCTCCTTCACCCTCCCCGCCCAGGACATCGGCCCGATCGACGCCGAGCTGACGAACAAGGGGGGCTACTGGGGGAACAGTTCACTCACGCTGCCGGTGGCCGGGGAGTGGGAGATGAAGGTGACGGTGCGGGTGTCCGACATCGATCAGGTGAGTGAGATCCGGCCGGTGCGGATCGAGTCGTAGGGGTCGCGGGCCGGGGTCGGCCTCATGGTGCTCTTACCCTCACCTGGCACACTGTCCGGATCCACCGAGGACCCGGAGAGTGCCGCATGTCGATGGCCGACAGCCTGCGCAAAGTCGCCCGCCTCGCGCGGCGCGTGCGACGCGTGGACCTGAGTCACCCGGCCCGCTCCCCACTCGGCACCGCCGTGGTCAACTGCGTCGTCTACCGCGACGGCATCCGCGAGAAGGCAGCAGACACGGTCGAGGAGTCCATCGCCCGGGTCCGCAAAGCGACCCTGGCGGAATCGGCTACGGCTCTGCAGCGCCGCAAAGGGGCGCGGGGAACTGCGCGATCAACCACGACGTTGCCGCAGCCGACAACCGAGAATTCGCGGCACTCCCCTCCCCGCGCCCGGCAGAGCCACACCGGCTTTGTGTGGCTCGGTCTGCACGAGCCCACCGAGTTGGAGTTCGCGCGGATCGCCGACCTGTTCGGCCTGCACCCGCTCGCCGTAGAGGACGCCGTCCACGCCCATCAGCGGCCCAAGGTCGAGCAGTACGGCGACGTCCTGTTCGCCGTCTTCAAGACGGTGACGTACGTCGAGCACGCCGAACTCACCGCCACCAGCGAGGTCGTCGACACCGGCGAGATCATGGTGTTCGCGGGCCCCGACTTCGTCGTCACCGTGCGCCACGGCCGCCACGGCTCCCTCGGCCTGCTGCGCGAGGACCTGGAAGCCGACCCGCGGCAGCTCGCCCAGGGTCCGGCGGCCGTCCTGCA
The DNA here is from genome assembly GCF_017948455.1 of Streptomyces sp. GESEQ-4. GTDB lineage: Bacteria > Actinomycetota > Actinomycetes > Streptomycetales > Streptomycetaceae > Streptomyces. The sequence goes on along the minus strand of NZ_JAFFSU010000037.1, from coordinate 33,143 downwards.
CGCCATCGCCGACCATGTCGTGGACGACTACCTGACCGTCACCGACGCCCTCCAGAACGACATCGACCACGTCGAGAGCGCTGTCTTCTCCCCGCAGGACGGCCGCGGCGGCGACGCCGGCCGGATCTACCAGCTCAAGCGCGAACTGCTCGAATTCAAGCGGGCGGTGGTCCCGCTGGACCGCCCCATGAACCGGCTCGCGACCGACCCGGCCTGCGCGGTCGCCCCCGGGATACGGCCCTACTTCAGGGACGTCTCCGACCACCTCACCCGCGTCACCGAGCAGATACACGCCTTCGACGGCCTCCTCGACTCCATCCTCCAGGCCCATCTCGCGCAGGTGACCGTCGCCCAGAACGAGGACATGCGCAAGATCACCGCCTGGGCCGCGATCATCGCCGTACCGACGATGGTGTGCGGCGTCTACGGCATGAACTTCCAGCACATGCCCGAACTCCACTGGAAGTTCGGCTACCCGCTCGTCATGGCGGTCATCGCGACGGCCTGCTTCGTCACCCACCGCGGCTTCAAGCGAAAGGGGTGGCTGTAGACCCGTCACGGGCGATCACGGGCGATCACGGACGATCCCGGATGTGAGAGGAACCCCGTGCGCGGTGTACTCGCGCGACGGGGCCCTCCACGAAGAACCGCCCTGAACGTCCCCCGTGGTTCAGGGCGGTGTCCGCGCGGCGCGGCTGTCCCGAAACCGCTGTGCGGAATCGGTGGCGCCTTGACTACGGACAGGGACGACGCTACTAACGGAGCGTCCGGGCGGCTACTCGCCAAACGCGGCCCCCGGCCGGAAAACGCGGGGAGAGGGAGATTGTCCTGATGGCACCGCTCAGCGCCGTATCCGGCGAACTGGGCAGGCTGACCACCCTCGTGCGCAGCGGCGACCTCGAGGAGATCCGGGAGATCATCAGCCAGGCGTACAGCCCGTACGAGCTGCAGTGCCTGGGCGATCCACGGGAGTTCTCGGCGTGGTACGCGGAGAGCGGCTTCCCCGGGATCACGGTCTCCGGACTGTCGTACGGCTCCCCGGACCTCTACGCGGAGACCCTGATCCGGCCTCAGCCGCTCGGCACCTACCTGCTGATGTGCGAGGTCGTCCGCGGCCGGGTCAGGGTGAGTTCGCCGGGCCGTGAGGAGACGTGCGTCGGCCCCGGCGAGACCTACGTGCTGGATCCGTACCGCAGCTTCCAGGTGCACTGGTCGCCCGGCGCGCAGATGGTCACCGTGCGGCTCGCGAAGGAGACGGTGGAGCAGGCCGCGGCCGACGCGCTGGGCCTGGACGCCCCGGTACGGGCCCGGTTCGCACTCGGCGGTCCCGTCTCACCGGAGGCCGGCCGCACCTGGGCCGGTATCTCCGAGACCGTCCGCCGCGAGGTGCTCGGCGACGGCATCGCCCGCACCAACCCGCTCGTCGCCGCGCAGCTGACGCAGACCGCGGCCGGGCTGCTGGTCGCCACCCAGCGCCTGATCACCCCGGGCGTCGACGCCCGCCGCACCGGCACCGTCTCGCACGCCGCCGTACGCCGCGCGATGACCCTGGTCGAGGAGGAGCCCGACCGCCCGCACACGCTCGCCGACCTGGCGAGGAGGGCCCGGGTCAGCCCGCGCGCCCTGCAGGAGGCCTTCCGGCGGCACCTCGAGACCACTCCCCTCGGCTACCTCCGCCAGGTCCGCCTGGAGCGCGCCCATCAGGATCTGATGGCGGCCGCCCGGGACGGCTCGGCGACCGTCTCCGAGATCGCCCACCGCTGGGGCTTCGGCAACCTGGGCCGGTTCGCGGCGCAGTACCGGCAGCGGTACGGGCATCCGCCGTCGCGGACGCTGGGCGGCTGAGCGCGGTTCAGGTGACCTTCGTCGACGTCAGTCAGGTGACCTTCGTCGACTTCTCCACGGCGCCGGCGAGGCGTTCGACGACGGGGGCGAAACCGGCGTAGCTGAAGCGCTCCTCCATCGACCAGGGGGTGGTCTGGCCGGCCTTGACCGCGGGGAGCTGGCGCCAGGTGGCCTTCGCGTCGAGCTGGTCGAGGGTCATCGCGGTGGAGCGGTTGTCGACCATGATGAGATCGGCGTCGTACTTGTCGACGTTCTCCCAGCTGAGGAACTCCCAGAAGCCCCACTCGTCGGACTTCTTGCCCTCGACGAAGTCCACGCCGAGATCCTTGAAGTAGTTCAGGTCGCTGTACGAGTCCGGCACGGCGACGTAGAAGTTCTCGGTGTCCCCGGTGATCGCCATGACCTTGAGCCCGCCATTGGCCCGCGCGGCAGCGCGCAGCGTCTCGGCGGCCCGCTCGAAGCGGGCCTTGGCGTCGGTGACCTTCTTCGCGCTGAGGTCGGCGCCGAGCGACCCCGCCAGTTCGGCGGTCCGCTTCAGCGGGTCCAGCAGCGAGGTGCGGGCGACGTTGATCCCGACGGTCGGTGCGAGGGCCTCGATCTTCGCCCGGCTCTCCTCGGGGACGAACCAGAGATCCGGCGCCGGGAACATGTTGCTGATCAGCAGGTCCGGCTTGAGCGCGGCGTACTTCTCGACGCTGAACTGCCCCCAGGCGGTGCCGAGGCTGGTCAGCTCACTCACGTCCATGTCACCGGCCTGCGGATTCGGCTTCCCGGCCACGGGCTCGGTGGGACCGAAGACGCCTGTGCACGTGATGCCGTAGTCGTGGAGCGCGGCGGCGGCGCTGACGAACGCGACGATGTTCCTCGGTGTCGCGTCGGTACGGACCGTACGGCCACGGTCGTCCTTGAACGACCAGGGCTCACCCTTGTCCGCCCCGGTGTCACTCGCCTTCGAGTCCCCACTGCCGCAGGCGGCGAGCAGAGGCCCGAAGGCGAGCGCACCGGCTGCTGTGAGGAGGCGGCGACGGGAGGGGGAGGGGGCCATGAGAGGACTTCTTTCCAGCCGTTCCAAGTAGGTAAGGAAAACCTAACCTAAGTAACCTGGTCCGGGAAGGCGGCCAGGCGGCCGGCTGGTGGTCGCCGAACAGTCGACGTTCCTGTCACTGGTCGAAGTCGGCTTGCCCCGAGTCGAACAGGAGAGCCTCGTTCTCCCCGAAGTCAGGTGCCTGGAAGGGGTCCGTCGCCGGAGTCGGCGATGCCGCGACGGCAGAGCGCGGTGCCGCCCCTTCCGGGGCGGAGAACAGCGAGGTCAGATCGATGAGAGGTCTCCCTTACGGTGACGGGGCACAGCGGCCCTACAGCTTGGTCATCTTCGAGTACGGGCTCAGGATCCGCACTTGCGTCGAACCGAAGTCCACGAGCGCCGCGATCCCGTCCTCGATACCGACGACCCGGCCGAGGCCGTACATGTCATGCGTGACCTGGTCGCCCACAGCGAAGTGCTTGGGAGCTGGCGCGACCGGCTTCTTGAAGGGACTGGTAGGCAGGTGCCGCTTCGGTGCACTGGGCTTTGTCATTGACTCCAGTATGCGTCAGCCGCCCTTCGGCTCGCCCCGGCCGTCCAGGAAGAGACCTGCACGTGATCGGGGAACGCGGTTCGGCGTGCGCCGCATGCCGGGCCGCGGTCAGTCGTTGCTCTTCCGCTCACGCGAGGACGTGTTCGCCTGCCCGGCGCGGCGCATGGCCTCGTAGAGGGCGTCATCCTCCGGCGGGTCCGGCAGCGGACCCGAAGCGGGGGCCTCGAATGACTGGATCATCAGGGCGACGAGGCGGCGCCACGCGTCCGGGAGGGTGTCGCCGGCGAAATTGACGACGCCGGCGTTGGCGATGAGCAGGAGGACGAGGTCCTGGCTCGCGAAGTCCTCCCGCAGGCGCCCGCTGTCCTTGGCCCGGCCGATCAGTTCCAGGAAGCCGTGGTACGCCGCGTCGTGGCGCGACTGCAGGGCCTCGGAGGCGGGGAAGGCCGCGGTCAGCACGTCGGCGAAACCCCGGTCGGCGGCCTGCATGGCGCAGATGGCCTCGATGAACCCGCTGAAGCCGTCCCATGGGTCGGGGGCGTCGAGAGCGTCATGGACGGCGGCGACGTACGCGTCCATGCGGTCGGCGAAGACGGCGGCGATCAGATCTTCCTTGGTGCGGAAGTGCCGGAAGAGAGTGGCGATCCCCACCCCGGCTTCCCGGGCCACGGACGCCATCGACCCACCCAGACCGTCCCGCTCGAACACGGTGCGCGCGGCAGCGACGATCCGCCCACGGTTGCGCTCGGCGTCGCTGCGCAGGGGCTGGGCATCGGGCTGCCGGGGGTCGGGGGTCATGCCGGTCACCTTATCAATCGGAGTGCCCTATCCATTTTTGGTGTTACGGTGTCGGAGGTAACCGGATAGGCCTTTCCGTTTCTCCCTGTACGAACTGTACGAGCTGGACTGACTGGACTGACTGCACGAAAGGATCGCTGTGACCAGCATTGCCATCATCGGAGCCGGCCCCCAGCTGGGCCTGGCCATCGCGCGCACCTTCGGCTCCCGCGGCTTCGACGTCGCCCTGATCTCACGCAACCCCGGCAAGCTCGACACCCTTGTGGGCACGCTCACCGCCGAAGGCATCTCCGCCGCCGCGTTCCCCGCCGACGTACTCGACCGCGACGCGCTCACCCGGGGGCTCCAGGACGCCGCCGCACGGTTCGGCGGCATCGACGTCCTGGAATACTCCCCGGTCGGCGGGTTCGACTCGACCGTCCTGACCACTCCGAGCACGACCGAACCGGCGCACGTGCAGCACGAGATGGAGTTCCTGCTCTACGGTGCGATCGCCGCCACGCGGACGGTCCTGCCCGCGATGCGCGAGGCAGGCGCCGGCACCCTGCTCTACACCACCGGGGGCGGATCCGTCGACCCTGTGCCGCAGGTCGGCAACGTCAACGCCGCCGCTGCCGCGCTGCGCAACTGGGTGATCAACCTCCACAAGGAACTGGCCGACACCGGCATCCAGGCCGCCCACGTCGCCATCGACGTCTCGATCGGCACGTCGGTCATTCCCGGCTTCCCGACGGCCAAGCCCGAGGAGATCTCCCCTGTCTACTGGGAGCTCCACACCACCCACCGCGACGACGCCGAACGCGTCTTCAGCGGCTGACACCTCGCCGGGGCTCGTACTACCCGGCCCTCCACGGGAGTTCCAGTCGCGTCGCGGCCGACCGGTCGCGACGCGATCCTCAGCCGGCCCGCCGCAGTCACCCTCGGCGAGGATCGCACCCACGGGAGACGCCGGGGTGGATCGGGGACCGGTCCCGACGGGGCGGCGGGATGCTGGCCGTCGTCGTTGGCGGCGGGCAGCGGTCGGAGGGGTCCCATGGCTCGGGTGGAGGTGCCGACGTGGCTCGGGGACGCCATGGACCGGGAGTTGTACCGGCGCAATGGGTTCCGGGTCAGCGGGCTGGCGGTCACGGCGACGCCGCGGGCGGTGCGGCGTCGGGTCTCCGAGGTGCGCGCGGCCGAGGCGCTGGGGGCCGAACGGGCCGGCGGGTCGGCGGGGGAGGCGCGGTGGCTGGCGCCGGATCCCGTGCCCGATCACATCGCCGTACGGGAGGCGTTGCGGCGGCTGGAGGATCCGGTACGGCGGGTGGTGGACGAGTTCTTCTGGTTCTGGCCGCTGGCGAAGACCGACGGGACGGAGTTGGCGCGGGCCCGGAAGGTGTGGACCCGGTTGGCCGGTTCAGCCGACGCCTCAGCCGACCCGCCCGCGCCGAGCCCCCGCAGCATCGCGGTCCACAACCTCGCCGTCCTCCACCACGCCGAGGCGCTTGAGGCGAAGGCGTTCCTGGGAGCCGGCACGCTCCGGACGCTGTGGGAGCGGGCCTACCTGTACTGGCGGCTGGTGCTGGCGGACGACGGCTGCTGGCGGTGGCTGGACGAGCGGATCCGCGTACTCGACGACCCCCGGCTGCGCACGGTGGACGGCACCGCCTTCCGGGAGGCCCTGCCGGCGGTGCTGTTCGACCTTCACGCGCAGGTCGCGGTGGACGCGGCCCGGCAGCGCGGGGGCGAGGAGGTCGCCCGGCAGCACGTGACGCTGATGCGGAGCCTGAAGGCACACGAAGACGCTGTGGACGCCGCCCTCCGCCGGGTCACCGCGCCGCTCGCCGCCGCCATCCGGGACCGGACGGAGGCCCTGCCCGGCCCCGGCGCGGACCCGGCGGCGCTGGAGCGGGCCGCCGACTCGCTGCTGGCCGAGACGAAGACGGACGTCCAGGTGCTGCGTGCCGTGCTGGGCAAGAAGCACGCCGTGGTGGCCGACGCGGCCGACGAGGTGGCGGGCGCGGTCAACGCCTGCGCGGTGGCCTGCGCGAACAGTCTCTCCGCCGACGTGTCCACCGCCCACGACCCCCTCCTCAACCGGGCCGCCGCACACCTGCGGTCGGCGCGCGGGCTCGCCGCCAGCGGCGACGTACGCACCCTCGTCGAGAAGAACCTCGCCGTGCTGCTGAGCAACGACATCCTCCTGGACTGCAAGGAGACCGTGGAGCGCGGCGAGCGGTCGCCGGGGCGTGCCGCCGAGCAGGCGTCCCGGCTGCTGGACACCATCGAACCGCGCCTGCGTGAGCTGCGTGAACTCCGCCCGCACGCCCCCGAGACCGACCAGGTCCGCGACGCGGTGGCCATGGCGGCGTGCAAGCTGTTCACCGAGTACGCCAACACCACCCGCGACCTCGACACGGCCCTCGCCGGCTACCACAGGCTGCTGCCGCTTGCCGTGAGCCAGGAGGGCCGGTCGGTGATCCGGAAGAACATCGACACGCTCGATCGGGCGGCGGCCGACCGGTCTTCGTCCGGTACGGCACCGACGACCATTGGAGTCCCGGGGCTGTGCTTACTCTGCGGCCGGTCCGTGCGCCCGTCCGAGGTGGAGACCGTCCGCCGGTACGACATCGACGGCCCGCAGACCGTTTCGATCCCCTGCTGCGCCAACTGCCGGCCCCAGGCCCGGAATCTGGTGGACCGGGTCGTGCAGGCGGACCCGTACCTGTCGCCCACGACCGAGTACCGGCCGCGCGCCGCACATCGCCGGAGCGTCTCCGGCCGGAGGCCGTCGGCTCGGTCGGGTGCGGGCACGCGAGGGGGCGGCGCGTTCCGCGTGCTCGCTCTGGGACTGCTGGCGCTGACAGGGGCCCTGTTCGGCGGCGCTCTGCTCGCGGGCCCCGAGACCACTGTCGGGAAGTGGTTCAGCGGCAGCGCCGTCGTCATCGGCTTGTTCGGCATGTCCGCGCTCATGGACCTATGGGAGAACAGGAAGAAGTGACCTGATGGCGTCCACCCCACCCGGCACCGAGACCCCCACCCCCACCCCCGCACCCCTCACCGCCCCCGTCGCCCTGGAAGCCGACGCCCTCGTCGAACTCGCCACGGCCGTATGGCGGCTGCGCAACAAGGTCGAGACCGCCGACGGCACCTCCGCCGGGGTGCGCCGCCACCTCGACGCGGTCGTGGACGCCCTCGTGGAGAGCGGCGTACAGACCCGCTCGTACGACGGCACCGTCTTCGACCCCGGGCTGCGGATGCGGGTGCTGGCCTACCAGCCGATGCCCGGCCTGGAACGCGACGAGGTCGTGGAGACCGTCCGGCCCGCCGTGTATCTGCGCGGCACGCCCCTCGCGCTGGGCGAAGTGATCGTGGGCACACCGCCCGAGGAGCCCGAAGACGAGCCCGAAGCGGAAGGGGGCGCGGGACAGTGAGCAGGACCACCATCGACATCGGGATCGACCTCGGCACCACCAACAGCGCGGTCGCCGTACTGCGCGGCGTGCAGACGGAAGTGATCAAGAACAACGACGGCGACGAGACCACCCCGTCGGCGATCTGGATCGACCGCCGGGACCGGCTCTTCGTCGGCCGACCGGCCCGGGAGCGGTGCGAGCGCGACCCGGACAACACCGGCGTCGAGTTCAAGCTGCGCATGGGCATGTCCGGCCAGGACAAGCACTTTCCCGCCTCCGGCCGCACCCTGACGCCGGAACAGATGTCGGCCGAGGTGCTCACCGCGCTGCGGGGGGACGTCGCGGCGCGGCTGGACGAGGAGATCCGCGCGGCGGTGATCACCGTACCGGCCGCGTTCGACCTGAACGCCTGCGAGGCCACCCGGCGGGCGGCCGGACTGGGCGGCCTGGAGTTCACCCGGCTGCTCCAGGAGCCCGCGGCGGCCGCCCACGCCTACGGTTTCCAGGCCACCGACGAGAACGCGATGTGGCTGGTGTACGACTTCGGCGGGGGCACCTTCGACGCGGCCGTGATCCGGCTGCGGGACGGGGAGTTCTCCGTCGTCGGCCACTGCGGCGACAACTTCCTCGGCGGAAAGCTGGTCGACTGGCGGATCGTGGAGGAGCTGCTGATCCCGGCCGCCGTCCGACAGCTCCCGCAACTGGCCGACCTGGCCCGCGGCAACCCGCGGTGGCGGGCCGCCGTCGCCACGCTGAAGCAGGCCGCCGAGACCGCGAAGATACGGCTGTCTCGCGCGCACGCCGCCGACATCGACGTAGAACTGGTCGATGACACCGGCGGCCGGTACGAGTTCTTCCACGAGCTGCGCCGCGCCGACGTGGAACGGCTCGCCGAGCCCTTCGTCACCCGGTCCGTCAACCTGTGCCGCACGGTGCTCGACGAACTCGGCGCGGGACCCGGCGACATCGAGAAGGTGATCATGGTGGGCGGGCAGACCGCCATGCCCTTCCTGCGCGAGCGCCTCGCCGACCCGCGCCACGGCCTCGGCATCCCGATGGACTTCGGGCACGACCCGATGACCGTGGTGGCCCGCGGCGCCGCGATCTTCGCCGGTGCCCAGCCGCTCCCCGACGACTGGAACGGCGTACCCGTGACGGAGCCGGGCGCCTTCACGCTGCGCTGCGAGTACCCGCGGGTCAGCCCCGACCTGGACCCGGTGGTGGTCGGCCGGGTGAGTGCCGCCGACGGCACGGCCGCCCACGGAATGTCCGTGGAACTGCTCAACGAGGAGTCGGACCCGCCCTGGCACAGCGGCCGTATCGCCCTGTCCGCGCGCGGCGAGTTCACCAGCACGCTGCGCGCCGAGCCCGGCCGGCGCAACACCTTCGCCGTCGTCCTGACGGACACCGCGGGAACCCGGCAGCGCCTCACCCCCGACCTGCTCACCTACACCGTCGGCGCCGTCGAGACCGACCCCATGCTCACCCACGCCCTCGGCGTCGGCCTCGCCGACAACCAGGTGCGCCCCCTCGTCGAACGGGGTGCACGGCTTCCGGTACGGCGCACAGCACCCCTGCGCACCACCGTCACCGTCGAGCGGGGCGCGAGCGGCGGCCTGATCCGCATCCCCGTCCTGGAGGGCGAGCGCCCCCGGGCCGACCGCAACCGCACCATCGGCCGCATCGAGGTCGGCGCCGACCGGGTGAGCCGGACCGTGCCGGCCGGCAGCGAGGTACGGCTCACCGTGGAGATCGACGCCTCCCGGCTGGTGAAGGTCAGCGCCTTCGTGCCGCTGCTGGACGAGGCGTTCGAGACCACCGTCAACCTGGTCGGCGAACCCGCCGTCGACCACGCCGAACTACGCCTGGACGCCGACGCGGAACAGGCCAGGCTCGCCGAACTGCGCACCCGCTGCGCCTCCTTGGCCAGCCCCGTCGCCGCCCTGCTGCTCCAGCGCGTGGACGACGAGGACCTGCTCGGCGAGCTGGACCGGGCGGTCGAGGCGGCCCGGCACGCCCCCGACGAGGCGGCGCGCGCCGCCAAGTGCCTGCTCGATCTGCGGGTCGCCCTGGACGCCGTGGAGGACGAACTGACCTGGCCCGAACTCGTCCGCGCGGCCGAGTCGTTGCTCACCGAGGTCCGCGACCTGGTCGCCGCGCACGGCAGCCCCTCCGACCGCGAGGACCTGCCGGTCTACGAGCGCGACATCGCCGACGCCGTGGAGTCCCGCGACGCCGACCTGCTGCGCCGCCGTACCGACCGGCTGCGCGAGCACGCCATGCGCGTTCTGGACCGTGCCGGGGTGCTGCAGCCGCTCGTCTTCGACAACCTGGCCCGCTACCGCGACCGGATGCGCCACCCGTCCAGAGCCGACCGCCTCATTCGCGACGGCGAACGCGCCCGCGACGCGGGCGAGCAGGAACGCCTCCGCTCCATCAACATCGAGCTCCAGTCCCTGCTGCCCGAGCCCCCGCCACCGCCCGACTTCGCGAGCACGGTGCGGGCCACCTGAGGAGCGCGGGGCTGCGGGTTCAGCGGACGGGGAACCCGAACGAATACCCCTGCTCCTTCAACCACGGCAGGACTTCGCGCAGGGCGGCCACGGTCTGGGAGCGGTCTCCACCCGCGTCGTGGAAGAGCAGGGTCGGCCCATTGGAGATCTCGTTCTTGACGGTGGCGACGATGGCCTGCGTACCGGGACGCTCCCAGTCCATGGTGTCGACGTTCCAGCCGAGCGGGCGCATGCCGTGGGACGCGGCGAGGTGGCGGCTGTACGGGGTGAAGGCGCCGCCCGGGGCCCGGTAGTACATCGGCCGTACACCCCCGGACGCCTCGGTGATCATGCGCTCGGCGTCGAGTATCTGCTGTGACTGATAGGCCTCGGACTTCTTGTCCATGGCGACGTCGTGCGACACCGTGTGGTCACAGAGCCGGTGCCCGGCCGCCACCACCGCCTTGACCAGGTCCGGATGGGCGCGAGCCTGCGTGCCCACCATGCAGAACGTGGCCTTCACCCCGTTGTCCCGCAGTACCCGCAGCGCCTCCGGCGTCCACGTGGGGTCCGGCCCGTCGTCGATGGTGATGTTGACGCTGCGCGCCCCTCCGTCCGAGGCATGCGCGATCTCCGGCGACACGGGCGCCACCTTCTTACGGCCCGGTGACTGGGCGCTCGGCCGGGACGAGTCGGCGGGCGTCGAGACGTCTGCGCCGGCCGAACGCCCCTCGGTGGAACCGAGTTGCGCGCCCCAGACCGAGGCCATGGCAGCCACCGCGGTCACCCCGACCGCCGCCGCGAGCACCTTGCCGTACCACCCTCGTCCGCCACTTCGCCTCATGTCCGCTGTCCCTCGCCGTCGCTGTGAAGCCGGTTGCGCCCGTGAAGAGGGAGGAAGTCGGCCGAGGGATCCGTCTGTTACCGGCCGCGGACAATTCCACAGGCATACGGCCCTCCTGTGCCGTAAGCCCCGATCTCGGCCGAATCCAGAACCCGAGGGAATGGGACGAGGCGTGCCGGTCATCAGTCAGCGGGTGCACCTGGTGCTGCTCGCGGCCTGGACCGTCCTGTGGTTCGCGGTGGCCGAACTGCAGATGGGACCCGTCAGATTCCTGGTGGCGGGCCTGTTCAACCCCTTCGCCGATGCCGTCGGGCAGTTTCTGACCGCCGCCGTGATGTCGCTGCTCCAGCGGCCGCGGCAGCGCGTGCTGATCGCGGGCCTGGCCTTCAACCCGATGTGGATCGAGGTCGCGCTCCGTTTCGGCCACCTCGACGACGTCCTGGCCCTCTTCTTCACGACCCTGGCCCGCTGTCGTCCTCCTCGGCACCCACGCCGGCCAACGCCGCCTCGTCCCCTGGTGGAGCTGGATCGGCCTGATCACCCTGTACGGCACCGTCTTCGTCGCGGTCTCCACCACATACGTCCTGCTCTGGCTGGTACGAGACCGACGCCGCCGACGCCCCGGGGCGAAGCGGACGACACTCGACGTACCGGAAGGATCACGTCCATGACCCGGCGGCACGGTCACGAACCGCAACCAGCGAGGCCGGTCCCCGCTCACGCCCTCCGCCATGCACTGAGCAATTCCTCGGGGCCGTACACCGCTTGGAGCCCGGAACAGCTGATCCCGTTGCGGGAGACCGCCACGAGTGGAACGGGCTCGTCGGTGACTGCGGCGCGGTGCTTCTGCAGCGCGGCCAGATCGTGGCTGTCGAACGCGGAAGTCTCCAGCCACTTGACCGAGCCGAGGAAGAGCAGTTGCTTGGCCACCGGTTGCCGGTCGGCGCCCACGAGGTCGATCTCGACGTCGTTGCTGCGGGTCCAGTACCCGCCGATCACCGGGGCGGCGGGCAGGAGCCCGTCCGGCAGGAGACGGGCGAGGGATTCCCGGACCAGCGGTTCGATCGCTCGGCCCCGCCAACTCGTCCACTGCTCCTTGATCCGGGCCAGAGTGAGATCTCCTCGCATCCGCTCGATCTCCGCCATGTGCGGATCCAGAAACGCGAGCCAGAACCGCAGGTAGGGGTCGGCCACCCGGTAGCGACGTTCCTTCGACGGCCGCGTCGAGAGCGGCAGCTCGGCTGCCACCACCCGTTTCCCGGTCAGGACATCCGTGGCTCGGGTGAGGGTGGTGTGTGAGATGCCGCCGGCGGCCCGCGCGATGTTGGTGAACGTCCGCTCCCCGCTTCCGATGGCCCGCAGCACTTCCCGGCTCATCGCCTGCGGTGGGAACTCAGCGGCCAGTGAGCGCTCGGCGGAGACCAGCAGCGCCGAGATCGGGTTGTCCAGCGAGTCGCGGAGGAACTCCCAGACATCCGCTCCGGCCCGCCACTCCGCGCAGACCAGCGGGAGACCGCCCGTGATGAGAGCGGCGTCGAAGGCGTCGGCCGGCTCAAGCCCGAGCATCTCGCCGATATCGGCCGGATTCAGAGGCCCCACGACCATTTCCCTCCCCCGTTGATGAAAGGGGCGGTCGTAGCTGTTCAGAGCCTCCATCATCGACAGGTCGGATCCGACCAGGAGGAGGAGTACCGGCTTGCGGCTGAGCAGCCGGTCCCATGCCCGCTGGAGCATGCCCTCGAAGGCGTCGATGCGGTCCATGAGATATGGAACCTCATCGATGACGACCACGCTCGGGCTGTCATCGGGCAGGATCTCCGCGAGCAGCCTGAATGCCGCATTCCACTGCTCCGGGGTCTCCTCCGCAAACAGTTCCCGCTCCGGCAGCGTCGATCTGGCGACGGCGTCGAGCAACTCCGTCAGTTCGTCCTGAGCCGTGCCGCCCGCGGCGGTGAAGAAGAGGTACGGCGTCTCGGTGCGCCGGAGGAACTCCTCGACGAGGCTGGACTTGCCGACCCGCCGCCTCCCCCGCATGAGAACGCACTGGCCCGGCTTCGCTGACCCGAGGGCATCACGAACCGTCTGCAAGGCGTTGCCGAGCACGTTCAGCTCGCGATCCCGCCCGATGAAACGACGCATGGCAAGCCTCCCGTTAAAGATGGTATCGACAGAGATACTATCGCGATCGATACCATCCTCCCCCTCAGCGTCCCTGTTCCCTCTCGCCCGTGAAACCGGCTGTCATCCCTACGGCTCCGACCAGGGAGGCAAGCGCGAGCAGCAGGGCGATCGAGTTCTGGGCGGCGGTGTGCCCGCTGAGCCGCACCAGGAAGACGTCGGCGTTCGGCTCCTGACCGTCCACACCGGGCTCATGCTCGTGCGATGTCACAGACGTGTGGAAATGGGATAACCGTCGCCGAAGGTGGGCGATTCGAGTGAAGGAGGAGTCGGAGAAGGCCGGCCAGGGAGGTTCGGCGGCGCCGCGCCGTAGCCGTTGTCTGCACACATGCGTGTCGTTGTTCTCCAGCGTCCACAGGAAGGGAGGGCAGAAGGTGAGCATGAAGCCGGCGAGGAGGGTGCCCACGGCCGCCCACCGCTCGGTCGCCGACGCCGGAATGTGGGTGAGGACGGTTTGCGGAAGCCAGCCGAGAGTGAGCCAGAGGACGGACAGCAGGAAGGCGTCCTGCATCACGTTGTTGGCCGGGGGATAGTCCGTCCAGTAGGCCCGCCCGCCGGCCACGTACACCGCCGAGGTGGTGGAGACGACGAGGACGAAGACCAGGACGGCGCAGCACAGCCACGCGGACAGCGACTGCCCCAGATGGGCGCTCTGACCGCCCGGCCGGATCAGGCCGGTCAAGGACCAGTAGGTGGTGACCCCCACGGCGAGGGCGACGGACGCCACGGCGGACCGGGAGGCGGGCGTCGGCTTCCCGACATGCAGCCAGACTCCGTTGCCCAGCATGCCCTCCGTCGCGAACAGCGCGATCATGACTGCCTGCACCGCCGCCAGGCCGTTGAACGTGCCCTCGTGTGCGACGCCGGTACCCACGACGACGGACACGAGCGTGCCGCCGACGGTGCACACCCAAGCCGGTGTGTCCGTCCTCGGCGGTGCTTCTCTGTGCTCCCAGTCCTGATGCGGCCTGGAGGCGGTGGACAGGGCCTTGGCGATCAGGGCGGCCACCAGGACGGCGATTCCCACGGCACTGAACACGACGATCCACCGGAGCCCCGCGCCGCCCGGGCGCCAACCCAGCGAAGGAGCCAGGGAAATGGAGAGCACGAGCATGGCGGAGAACGCGGCGAGGCTGTAACTGGCGAGCCTGATCCACACTCTCCGCGCGGCCTGTGACTGGGCTGGGCTCGCCTGCTGCCCCTCGGATCGGCCTGTCGGATCGCCCTCGATCTGCATGAGCTTGGTGAAGTCGGACTTGAAGTACTGGAAGAAGACGCCGCCCAACACCGCCCCGACGACAGTGAGAATGAATCCGCCGGTGACGTATTCGTCCCCCGCCCGCTCGCTGATCCAGGCAGCGAACATGGACGACAGGAGCAGGCACGTGGAGATCCCGGCGGCCATTCCGTATTCCCCGGTCACCGGTGACTGGCGGGACATGCGGGTGACGTTCGCCCTGAGCCAGCGCAAGGCGACGGCGCCGGCCGTCGCGGGAAAGGCGCCCGCGACCGCCATCCAGAGCTTGTCCGAGTGCGCGGTGGAGACGTACACCGTCGTGGCCCCGAAGAGGCCGCACACCCCCAGAGCCTCCACCAGGGAGACGTGACTGCCGGACTCCGTCGTCGCTGTCAGCCCCAGTCCCGAAAGGACGGCGCTCACCAGCGCGGCATAGGTGAGGGCGCTCATATGCGGATGGGCGAGGGCGAAGACCACCGTGAAGACGGTGAGAATCAGCGCGACGACGACCGTGTTGACGTACACCGGCCCCGACCCGCCCCTGAAGAAGAACATCGCGGCGATGACGACAGCCGCGGCGATGGCCATGACAGTCAGCGAGACGGTGCTCCCGGCAGTCGCCTTTCCTCTCGTACCGTCCAGGACGCCCAGGCATCCGTACCCGGCCATGCAGGCCAGCGCCACGCATGCCCACGACGAGGTGAGCGATCTCCTGACCGCCGAAGTCCCCGCGCGGCGCAGGTGCACTACGAGGTCAGCGCCCAGGCCCGCGAAGGCGGCACTGGCGAGGACGAGGAAGGCTGCGTGGTACTTCCCCGCCGCATTGAAGTAATGAGGCCTGGGATTCGTCCAGTTGAGCCCCGGATGGTCGTCCAGGAACCAGGTCAGGACCACCGCGCAGCCGAGGACAGCGCCCACCACGGCCACGGCGGCGATGGTTCCGCGTCTGTTCGGTGGCGTCGGTTCGGCCGCCCGCAGCCGCAGGGTCAGCACCCGCAGGCAGAGCGCCAGCAGGGGCAGGAGCAGCCCGTCCCCCCATGTGGCACTCCGGAAGACAAAGAGGCCGGGAAGCCCTGATGGATGGTCGCCGAAGCTCCAGAAGAGCAGTAGCGCGACATACCCGGAGCTGAAGATCGCCAGAGGCCAGAGGGCGACCCGCCACTTGGTCATGGTCATCGAGGCCCCCCGAAGCTGGACGAAGCCAGACGATCGCCCACCAATGCGCGGAGCCAAGTTCTATCGCTCTTCCTGGCTCGCCCGGAAGGTCGCCGATGCCAACTGAGCCCCGGAAGCATCCCCTGTGGGCAGAAACCAGGACAACGAGGCTGAGGACAACGACGAAGGGCCCCACCGCGAACGGTGGGGCCCTTCGACATCGTGCCCGGTGAGGCACTGGCGGAGGATACGAGATTCGAACTCGTGAGGGGTTGCCCCCAACACGCTTTCCAAGCGTGCGCCCTAGGCCTCTAGGCGAATCCTCCGCCGCAAACAATACAAGACGTTGAGGAGTGCTAGCGAACTCGTTCCCGCTGGCCGGCATCGGGTACTGTGGGCGCAGCCCCTCACGCGGCGCTATCTGACTGAACTCCCCCAGGGCCGGAAGGCAGCAAGGGTAGGTTGGCTCTGGCGGGTGCGTGGGGGGCGCTTACGTTGCCGGGGGACCGGCGGGCGGGGCCCGATGTCAGTGGGCGCCTATAACCTCGTATGTGTGTCGTCTCTTGCGTTGTACCGCCGCTATCGCCCGGAGTCGTTCGCCGAGGTCATCGGGCAGGAGCATGTAACCGACCCGCTGCAGCAGGCGCTGCGGAACAACCGGGTCAATCACGCGTACCTGTTCAGCGGTCCGCGCGGATGCGGCAAGACGACCAGCGCGCGGATTCTGGCGCGGTGCCTGAACTGCGAGCAGGGGCCCACGCCCACCCCGTGCGGTGAGTGCCAGTCCTGCCGGGATCTTGCTCGGAACGGGCCCGGTTCGATCGACGTGATCGAGATCGACGCCGCTTCGCACGGCGGTGTCGATGACGCGCGTGACCTGCGGGAAAAGGCCTTCTTCGGGCCCGCTGGCAGCCGCTACAAGATCTACATCATCGACGAGGCCCACATGGTCACGTCGGCCGGTTTCAACGCGCTGCTGAAGGTCGTCGAGGAGCCGCCGGAGCACCTCAAGTTCATCTTCGCCACCACCGAGCCCGAGAAGGTCATCGGGACGATCCGGTCGCGGACCCATCACTATCCGTTCCGGCTCGTTCCGCCGGGGACGCTGAGGGAGTACCTCGCCGAGGTGTGCGGGCGGGAGAACATCCCGGTCGAGGACGGTGTGCTGCCGCTGGTCGTACGCGCCGGGGCCGGGTCCGTGCGTGACTCCATGTCCGTCATGGACCAGCTGCTCGCCGCGGCCGGTGCCGACGGTGTGACGTATGCCATGGCCATCTCGCTGCTCGGCTACACGGACACCTCGCTGCTCGACTCCGTCGTCGAGGCCTTCGCCACAGGCGACGGCGCCGCCGCCTTCGAGGTCGTCGACCGCATCATCGAGGGCGGCAACGACCCGCGTCGCTTCGTCGCCGATCTGCTGGAGCGGCTGCGGGACCTGGTGATCCTCGCCGCAGTTCCGGACGCGGTGGAGAAGGGGCTCATCGATGCCCCCGCCGACGTGCTCGAGCGGATGCAGGCCCAGGCCGGCACCTTCGGCGCCGCCGAACTCAGCCGCGCCGCCGACCTCGTCAACGACGGCCTGACCGAGATGCGGGGCGCCACCTCCCCCCGACTCCAGCTCGAACTGATCTGCGCGCGCGTGATGCTGCCCGCCGCGTACGGGGACGAGCGCTCGGTCATGGCCCGCCTCGACCGACTCGAGCGCGGCGTGAACTTCTCGGCCGGGGGCGGGGCGCCCACCATGGGCTATGTGCCCGGGCCCGAGGCGCACGGCGGTGCGGGTGCGGGGATGGGGGCCATGAGCGCTTCGGCTCCTTCGGCTCTTCCGGCTGCCGCGGCTCCTCCCGTCCCTCCGGGGGGCGGGGCCGCTGCCGCTCGGGCTGCCGTGCGGGGCTCCGGCTCCGGGCCCGGTGTTTCTGGGGCGGGTTCGGTGGGTGCGACCGATCCGGAGAGTGGTACGACGTCGGCGGCTGGGCCGGTTCCGCCTGCCGCCGCCGGCCCGGGCACCGGACCTTCTGGTGGCGGTCAGCCGCAGCAAGTCCAGCAACAACCACAGCACAGCCAGCAGCCTCAGCAGCCCCAGCCCGGCCAGAGCACACCCAGTCCTGCCCCCGCCGGCTCCACCCCCGGCGCCTGGCCCACCGCCACCCCCGCCGGCGGCGGCCGACGCCCCGGCGGATGGCCGACGACGACCCCGGCGGGCGGTGGCCAGCCCGCACCCGCCGAGACACCTGCATCCGCCCCTGCACCCGCACCCACGCCACCGCCCACCTCACACACCCCCACCCCCGCATCCACCCCGGCACCCGGCGGCCTCGACCCCCGCATGCTCTGGCCCAACATCCTCGAGACCGTCAAGAACCGCCGTCGTTTCACCTGGATCCTGCTCAGCCAGAACGCCCAGGTGGTCGGCTTCGACGGCACCACCCTCCAGCTCGGCTTCGTCAACGCCGGCGCGCGGGACAACTTCGCGAGCAGCGGCAGCGAGGACGTGCTGCGACAGGCGCTGGCCGAGCAGTTCAACGTCCAGTGGAAGATCGAGGCCGTCGTCGACCCGTCGGGCGGCTCGGCACCCCCACAGTCCTCCGGCTCCACCGGTTCCTCCGGTTCCTCCGGCTTCAACGGCGGCGGTGGCTACGGGGGTGGAGGCAGCGCCGGTGGCAGTGGCCAGGGCGGCAGCGGAGTTACGACGCCCCCGCGCCCGGCGTCCCCCCAGCCCCCGCCCACCTCCCCCGCCGCCACCCCGGCTCCCGCCGCCCCCGCACCACGGTCCTCGTCCTCACCCTCGCCCGCGTCGTCCACTCCGGAGCCACCCCCCGTCTCCCCCGAGGACGACACCCCGGAGGACGACGACCCGGACCTCGACGAGTCGGCCCTCTCCGGCCACGAGCTCATCGTGAAGGAGCTGGGGGCGACGGTGGTGGAGGAGTTCACCAACGAGTAGGGACTGGGGTAGGGACCGGGTCGGGGCCGTCTCCCGGAGACCGACGGTCAGGACGGGCACGCACCGGTACCTCGGAGGATCCTCCAAGCGAACAGCCCCCCGCCCCTCAGCAACCCGCACAATTCACGCAGCCCCCCGCCGGTTAGGCTGACCCCGTGAAGGTCCTCGTCATCGGAAACGGCGCCCGCGAACACGCCCTGTGCCGTTCCCTGTCCCTCGATCCCGACGTCACCGCGCTGCACTGCGCCCCCGGCAACGCCGGTATCGCCGAGGTCGCCGAGCTGCACCAGGTGGACGCCCTGGACGGCACGGCCGTATCCGCGCTGGCCACCGAACTCGGCGCCGACCTGGTCGTCGTAGGCCCGGAGGCGCCGCTTGTCGCGGGGGTCGCCGATGCTGTGCGTGAGGCGGGGGTTCCGGTCTTCGGCCCGTCCAAGGAGGCCGCGCAGCTGGAGGGTTCCAAGGCCTTCGCGAAGGAGGTCATGGCGAGGGCTGAAGTGCCTACGGCCAGGTCGTACGTGTGCACCACGCCCGCGGAGGTCGACGAGGCGCTTGACGCCTTCGGCGCACCGTACGTCGTGAAGGACGACGGGCTCGCGGCAGGCAAGGGCGTCGTCGTCACCGGCGACATCGAGGTGGCCGCGGCGCACGCCAACGCGTGTGAGCGTGTCGTCATCGAGGAGTACCTGGACGGCCCCGAGGTCTCCCTCTTCGCGGTCACCGACGGCGTGACGGTCGTCCCGCTGCAGCCCGCCCAGGACTTCAAGCGCGCACTGGACGGCGACGAGGGCCCGAACACCGGCGGCATGGGCGCGTACTCCCCGCTGCCCTGGGCCGACCCGAAGCTGGTCGACGAGGTCATGCAGACCGTGCTCCAGCCCACCGTCGACGAGATGCGGCGGCGCGGGACCCCCTTCTCCGGCCTGCTGTACGCCGGTCTCGCGATCACCGGCCGGGGCGTACGGGTCATCGAGTTCAACGCCCGCTTCGGCGACCCCGAGACCCAGGTCGTCCTCGCCCGCCTCAAGACCCCGCTGGCCGGGGTCCTGCTGGCCGCGGCGAACGGCACCCTCGACGTCCTCGAGCCCCTGCGCTGGAGCGACGACGCCGCGGTCACCGTGGTCGTCGCCTCGCACAACTACCCCGCGACCCCGCGCACCGGCGACCCGATCACCGGCCTCGACGAGGTGGCCGCCCAGGACGCCCCGCACGCGTACGTCCTGCACGCCGGGACGAAGCGCGCCGGCGACGCGATCGTCAGCGCGGGCGGCCGCGTCCTCTCCGTCACGGCCACCGGCAAGAACCTCACGGAGGCCCGCGACCGCGCCTACCAGGCCGTCTCCCGCATCCACCTCGACGGCTCCCAGCACCGCACGGACATCGCGGCGAAGGTGGCGGGCGCGTAAGCCACCAGTGACGGCCGGGCACCCAAAACCCGTTCACCGACCAACCCCTCAGGCCTCGAATCCGTCTATGGATTCGGGGCCTGATCCTCGCTGTCCGTCATCCACCTTTCCCCAAAGCCATTCCATCGAGTGACCGGTGCCCCATACCGCTGACGAGGGCCGGGGCCCCAACTAGGGTGCGGCGCAAGCGTTCCGGCACTTGGCCCACCGGCATTGCGATGTCAGTGGTGGGTGCCACAGTGGGGGAGTGAGCAACGCCAGGGCAGTGGGCGGCGACCACGGTGACGGGCACCGTCACGGCGGGCGCCGCACTTGCCGCCGTTCGGGACAGCAGGGAGGGGGTGACGACCGATCATGACCGGTATGGGTGGGGAGGCGGGCACACAGTCCGCGCGCTCCAGGGCTCTCGCCGTGCTGCACATCCGCAGCCGGGCGCTGGCCGTCGCACTGCTGCCCGCGGCACTCGCCGTGGTGTTGCTGGCCGGCGCGTCCACCGGCCATCTCGTGGGCGCGGGCTGGCACACCACGCGCTGGGTCGTGACACCGCTCGCCGTGCTCGTGCTGCTCGCGGCCGGCGGCATCGCGCTGGTCGTCGCCCGCTCCCGCCCCGCGGTGAGCCCGACGGTCCCGATCGGCGAGGAGTCGGCGCCGGATCTGTATCGCATGGTGCGCGACCTCGCCGACCGCCTCGACGTCCCGGCCCCCTCCGCCATAGCGCTCACACCGGACTGCGACAGTTGGCTGGAGGACCGTGCGCATCTGTCCCACGGCCCGCCCCCGCCGGAGGACGGCGACGAGATAGCGGGCCTGAGCAGACACGCCCACCGGCGCAGCGCCACAGCGCCCGTCCTCGTGATCGGCTCCCCGTTCCTGTGGTGGATGCGCGTCGGCGAGCTGCGCGCGGTCCTCGCCCCGGTCGTCGCCGGTACGGGACCGTCGGCGCACCCCGACATAGCGGCGGCCCGCCGTTTCGTACGGGGTCTGGACGCGGCGGTGGCCGTCACCTCGGCGCCCCATCGCGGGCCCGTGGCGCGCACGGTGCTCGCGGGGGTCGGCTGGGTGGCGCGGGTGCTGCTGCGGAGCTGCCGGGGCCATGCGGCCGAGATGGAGCGGGGCGTGGCCGCCGCGGCTGCCGAGCGTGCACAGGCTGTGGATTACGGACTGCGGATCGTGGCGCAGGAGCAGGTGGGGCTGGCGTACGCGGGCTGGGACCGGCTGCTGACCCGGGTCGCGCTGCCCGCGTGGCGGATGGGGCGCTGGCCGTCCCGGCTGGACGCGGGCGTCGTGGCCGCGCTGACCGAGCTGTCCCGCCGCGACCGGCTGGCCGAGGGCTTCGCCTCGCGGCTGGGCGAGCGCCCCGCCTGTGACCTGCTCGAAGAGCCCGGCGCGGTGGACGAGGCCGCCTCACTCCTCGCCGCCCGCCTCTTCCACGGCGGCCCCGCCGAGCCCGGCCCGGACTGGTCCCCGGTGGACTGGCAGGAGTACCCGGAGGAGGTCGTCGACCGCAAATGGCGCACCGACGCGGCCCGCCTCCACCGAGTCCTCGACGCCCTCGGCGTCCGCCGCACCCCCGGCCACACCTCCCCGGAACCCCACGGCCCCACCCTGGCCCGAGTCCTCGACCACCTGTCGACCACCCCGACGACCGAGGCCGACGCCGGCCCTGACACCGGCCCCGACCCCGGTAGCGGCCCTGACACCGGCTCCCGCCCCGGCACCGACGTCACCCCCGGCCCCGCCCTCAGCCGCAGCCCTCACCCCCGCCCCGGCATAGACACCGACACCGACGCCGACACCCCCGCGGACAACGACCGCACCTCCGCCCTAGCCGCAGGCCTCACCGCAGAACTGGCCCGAGAGGAAGCCGCGACCCCCGCCGACCGAAAGGCGTCCTCGGCCGCCGCCGGCCAGGGTCCGGACACCGCCCTCTGGGACGACGGCACGCTCCCGCTCTTCCCGCTGCAACCGCCCCGCACCGCCCGCGAACTGCTCGCCGACCACGTCACGGCGATGGTGTGCTGCGCCGCGATGGACACCGCGGGGGCGACTCCCGGCCTCGACTGGCTCGACGGCCCGTCCCTCATCGTCAACGGAGAGCGGGCCGCCGATCTGACCCCCAGAGTCCTCAGCCTGATCGAGGACGGCGACCCGGCCCCGCTGCGTGCCTGGCTGGTGGAGTCGGGCATACGCCCGGAAAAGCCGGTCCGCCTCGTCTGACAGGCCTCCGGACCCCACCCCACCCACCGCACCGCACCGCACCCAAACCGAAATCCCGGCCGGAAGATCGGATTCCACTTTCGGCCAATTCGCAACGAATAGTGACAGCCTGCGTGCGTTATGTGATGTGCTGGGACCGATCGCGCACATGGCAAGGGCTCGCGACATAAGACAGGCACACAAGGCGCGCACACGAGGCACGCACAGGAAGTACGAACAGGACGCACGAACACGGGGGCCCAAGGGAGGGGAGCGATCATGGCGTCGCAGCAGATTCGCCGCTGGGAGTCGGGCGCGCTGGCGCACGCCGTGACGGACCCCTTCGGCCAGGGCCCCGTCCCCTGGCTGCGCGGCAGCGAGACCTACTTCGACGACACCGGCCAGGTCGTCCCCTGGTATGTGGACCCCAGCCCCGCGCAGTCGACCGGCGAGAACCCCCGCGTCCCAGCCCCCCGCTCGGCCACCGGCGGCGGCCCGCGCGCCGCCGACGACGTCAAGCGCCAGATCAAGGGCTTCGCCTCCACCGGCGCGGCCGCCCCCGGCGAGGCCATCGACTTCCACATCACCGTCGACCCGCCCCAGGAATTCGGCGTCGACGTCTACCGCATCGGCCACTACGGCGGCGACGGCGCAGCCAAGATCACCACCAGCCCCCGCCTGTCCGGCATCGTCCAGCCACCCCCGCTCACCGCCGACCGGACCGTCTCCTGTCACCACTGGTGGCTGTCGTGGCGGCTGCAGATCCCCTCCTACTGGAGCATCGGCGCCTACGTCGCCGTCCTCACCACCGCCGACGGCTACCGCTCCCACGTGCCCTTCACCGTCCGCGACAACCACCCCGCGGACCTGCTGCTCCTCCTGCCCGACATCACCTGGCAGGCCTACAACCTCTACCCGGAGGACGGCCGCACCGGCGCCAGCCTCTACCACGCCTGGGACGAGCAGGGCCGCCTGCTGGGCGAGGCCGACGCCGCGACCACGGTCTCCTTCGACCGCCCGTACGCCGGCGCGGGCCTCCCCCTCCACGTCGGCCACGCCTACGACTTCATCCGCTGGGCCGAGCGCTACGGCTACGACCTCGCCTACGCCAACGCCGGCGACCTGCACGCCGGCCTGGTCGACCCCGCCCGCTACCGGGGCCTGGTCTTCCCCGGCCACGACGAGTACTGGTCGCCGGCCATGCGCCGCACCACGGAACTCGCCCGCGAGCACGGCACCTCCCTGGTCTTCCTCTCCGCCAACACCATGTACTGGCAAGTGGAGTTGGGCCCGTCCCCGTCCGGCGTCCCCGACCGCCTGCTCACCTGCCGGAAACGGAAAGGACCGGGCAGGCCGGTCCTCTGGCGCGAGATCGACCGCCCCGAGCAGCAACTCGTCGGCATCCAGTACGCGGGCCGCGTCCCCGAGCCGCACCCCCTGATCGTCCGCAACGCCGAGCACTGGCTGTGGGAGGCGACCGGCGCGCACGAGGGCGACGAGATCGACGGCCTGGTCGCGGGCGAGGCCGACCGCTACTTCCCGCGCACCCCGCTCCCCGAGCACGAGAACCGCATCCTGCTCGCCCACTCCCCGTACAGCGACAGCGACGGCGCCTTACGCCACCAGGAGACCTCCCTGTACCGCGCCCCCTCGGGCTCCCTGGTCTTCGCGTCCGGAACGTTCGCCTGGTCCCCGGCTCTCGACCGCCCCGGCCACGTGGACCCCCGTATCCAGCGGGCCACGGCCAACCTCCTGGACCGCATCTGCAAACGTGATTGAACCCCCTTGTCCAAGGTCACTCCCGCATACGGGAGAATCAGCTCACTTGGACATCACCACGGGGAGGAACCGTGTCCGGATTCGTTGAAAAGCCCGAGCCCCTCCAGGTTCCGGGTCTGGTGCATCTGCACACCGGCAAGGTGCGCGACCTGTACCAGAACGACGCGGGCGACCTCGTGATGGTCGCCAGCGACCGCATCTCCGCTTACGACTGGGTGCTGCCGACAGAGATCCCCGACAAGGGCCGTGTCCTCACCCAGCTCTCCCTGTGGTGGTTCGACCAGGTCGCCGACCTGATCCCCAACCACGTCCTGAGCACCGACCTGCCCGCCGGCGCCCCCGCCGCATGGGAAGGCCGCACCCTCGTCTGCAAGGCCCTCCAGATGATCCCCGTCGAGAGCGTGGCCCGCGGCTACCTCACCGGCTCGGGCCTCGCCGAGTACAACGAGTCCCGCACCGTCTGCGGCCTCGCCCTCCCCGAGGGGCTGAGCGACGGCTCGGAGCTCCCCGCCCCGATCTTCACCCCGGCCACCAAGGCGGCCGTCGGCGAGCACGACGAGAACGTGTCGTACGAGGAGGTCGCCCGCCAGGTCGGCGCCGACACCGCCGCCCGGCTGCGCCAGGCCACCCTCGCCGTCTACGCCCGCGGCCGCGCCATCGCCCGTGACCGCGGGATCATCCTGGCGGACACCAAGTTCGAGTTCGGCTTCGACAACGGCGACCTGGTCCTCGCCGACGAGGTCCTCACCCCGGACTCCTCCCGCTTCTGGCCCGCCGACCAGTGGCAGCCGGGGCGCCCGCAGCCGTCGTACGACAAGCAGTTCGTGCGTGACTGGCTGACCTCGCCGGAGTCCGGCTGGGACCGGGGGAGCGAGCAGCCGCCGCCCGCGCTGCCGCAGCACGTGGTGGACGCCACCCGCGCCAAGTACGTGGAGGCCTACGAGCGGCTGACGGGCACGAGCTGGGCGTGAACGCGGAAGACCCCGGTCGGAGGAACCGACCGGGGTCTCACACAGAGCGGACGACGAGGCTCGAACTCGCGACCTCAACCTTGGCAAGGTTGCGCTCTACCAACTGAGCTACGTCCGCACTGCGCCGTGGCGCGAGAGCAACTATACCCAACCTCGCTCACGTGCGAGCCGTACCGCCGCATGCCGGTTCTCCGCCCCGAGCTTGGAGACGGCCGACGACAGATAGTTCCGAACAGTCCCCTGCGACAGCGCCGCCCGCTCCGCGATCTCCGATACGGGCGCCCCGTCGGCGGCGAGTTCCAGCACCTCGGCCTCGCGCGCGGTCAGCGGCGAGTCCCCGGCGGAGATCGCGTCGGCGGCCAACTCCGGGTCGACGTAACGGTTCCCGGCGTGCACCGTGCGGATGACCTCCGCGAGCCGCCGCGCGCTCACCGTCTTCGGGACGAACCCGCGCACACCGGCCGCGAGCGCCCGCTTCAGATGCCCCGGCCGGCCATGACTGGTCACGATCAGCACCTGGCACTGAGGCAGTTCGGTCCGTAGCGATGTGGCGACCTTCACACCGTCGGCGCCAGGCATCTGAAGATCGAGCACGGCGACGTCCGGCGCATGCGCCCGGGCCATCGCCAGCGCCTCCGGTCCGGTGGCCGCCTCGGCGACGATCAGGAGGTCGTCCTCCAGCGCGAGCAGCGCGGCGAGCGCACCCCGGATGAGGTGCTCGTCGTCAGCGAGCAACAGCCGGACGGTCATGATGCGACCCCACTGACCACGGCCGCAGTCACCGGCACCTCGGCCACCAGCCGGAACACGCCCTCCCGCACCGGTCCTGCCTCCAGCGTCCCGTCCACCGCCGCCAGCCGCTCCCGCAGCCCCGCCAGCCCTGAACCCCCGGAGCCGGACGCCGTACGGGCCCCGTCGTTCTCCACGGTCAGTACCACCCGCCCCTCCCTCCTCCGCACGGACACCTCACAGCGCCGTGCGTCCCCGTGCCGCAGCACATTCGTCGTCGCCTCACGCACCACCCACCCGAGCGCCGACTGCACGGCGACCGGCAGCCCTTCGATCGAGCCGGACACCTCGCAGTCGATCCCGGCTGCGGTCAACACCCCCCGCGCACCGGCGAGTTCGACGGACAGGTCGGACTCCCGATACCCCCGTACGACATCCCGCACCTCCCGCTGCGACTCATGCGCGATCCTCTGCACCTCGATCATCTGTTCCACGGCCTCAGGCCGCCCTCGTCGCGCCAACTGCACCGCCAGCTCGCTCTTCAACGCGATCACCGCGAGATTCCGCCCCATCACGTCATGCAGATCCCGCCCGAAGCGGAGCCGCTCCTCGGCGACGGCGAGCCGGGCGCGGGTCTCCCGGGCATCGCCGAGTGCGTAGACGGCGTTGAGCAGCCAGACGGAGAAGACGGACGCGAAGGACATGAAGCCGGACCCGGCCAGTACCGCGACAGCCGTGGCCAGCACGGCGTCTCCGGGGGCACCCAGCAGGAGCGGCACAAGAGCGGCGCCCGCGGTGAAACCCGCCACCAGCATCAGCACACGGCGGCGGCGGATGCCGAGCGCGATGATGCCGACACCGGAGATCACCACCGTGCCGAAGATGCTGCCGGCCGCGGTGTCGGCGTCGGAGTCGCCCGGACTGCGATCGGCGAGGAGCAGCGCGCCGACCGCGATCAGTGCCGTGACCACCCCCAGCGCCCACAGCAGCCGCAGGGGCTGCGGGCGGCGTCCGCGCGTCCAGTCGAGCGCCCGGGCGACGGTGACCGTGCCGAGCAGGGCGTGCGCGCACACCGCCGCGAACAGCCACCCCGCGAGCTGGAGCCCCGCGTTGCCGAAGACGGCCAGCCCGACGGTCGCGACCTCGACCGCCGGGAGGCTGTGGTAGGACCACCGCGTATACGTCTCCACCTTCGCCGGCGTGCTCTTCCCCCGCCACCAGCCCTCCGGCCCCCGCATACCCACGCTCCCGTCCGTCAGTGCCGCGGCTCCCACCGGAACCACCGCCGTACAGCAAACACCGCGACCAGGGTCCAGGCCAGCGCGAGCGTCATGGAGCCGAGCGCCTCGCTCGCCGAGAGGTCCCCGCTCCAGCCGCCCTGCACCAGCTTCATCACCGGCGACAGCGGCAGCAGCTCCAGGACGGAGGCCAGCCGGTCGGGCAGAATCTCCAGCGGGATGGCGATACCGGAGCCGAGCATCGAGATGAACAGCAGGGGCAGCGTGGTGACCTGCGCGCTCTCCACGGTCCGCGAGTAGCTGGCGGTGACGGCCGCGAGCGCCACACACATCACCACGCCCAACAGCACGCCCAGGACGGCGAGATACACGGCCTTGGGCGCCGGGATGTCGAGCAGAACCGTGCAGCCGACCGCCAGCAGCAGGCACTGCGCCAGCCCGATCACCGCGGCCGGCGTCGCGGCACCCGCCAGGATCTCCGTGTCCCGCAGCTCCCCCGTGCGCAGCCGCTTGAGGACGAGTTCCTCACGCCGCGCGGTGAAGACGCCGACCAGCGCCGAGTACACGGCGAACAGCAGCGAGAAACCGATCGCGGCGTTCAGCATCACCAGCCCGACGGTGAGCCCGACGTCCTCGAGCTCCGACTCCGGAAACGCCGACCGCACACTGATCGGGATCACCAGCGGTACGAACAGCGCCGAGACGAGCGTGGCCTTGCTGCGCCCCAGCAGCGTCAGCTCGGCGCGGGCGAGGGCGGTCATGCGCCCCGCGGGAGTGGTCACGGTACTCACACGTACTCCTTCTCGGCGGCGGGTGCGTCGTGCGCCTTCCGGGCGATCCCCAGAAACGCCTCTTCCAGCGAGGCCGGGCGTACATCGAGGCGGTGCAGCTCGACCCCGGCCCGCGCGGCCCACATCAGCACCCCGGTGGCGGTCCGCTGCAGCTCCTGGGTCCGCAGCCGTACGACGCGTCCGTCCACCTCGTGTCCGCTCACCCCCAGCTCACCGAGCGGCGGCAGATCCCCGACGAAGTACCCCAGGGGCAGCTCGAAGGAGATCCGGGACGGCTGGGACGCCGTCACCTCCTCGGGCGTGCCGGCCGCCGCGATCCACCCCTCGTGCATGATCGCCAGCCCGTCGGCGAGCTGCTCGGCCTCCTCCAGATAGTGAGTGGTCAGCAGGACGGTCGTACCGCCCTCGCGCAGCGACCGCACCAACTCCCAGGTGTCCCGGCGCCCTTCGGCATCCATCCCGGTCGTCGGCTCGTCCAGGAACAGCACCTCCGGGTTGCCGAGCAGCGCAAGCGCGAGATCCAGGCGCCGCCGCTCACCACCGGACAGCTGCTTCACCCGTACGCCGGTCCGCCGCGACAGCCCGACCAGTCCCAGCGCCTCGTCCACCGGCCGCGCCCCGCTCGTGCAGGCCGCCCACATCCGCGCGGTCTCGGCGACGGTCAGCTCGGACGGAAACCCGCCCTCCTGCAGCATCACCCCGGTGCGCGGTCGTACGACGGCCCGATCGGCGTACGGGTCGTGGCCCAGCACCCGCACCCGGCCCCCGGCGGGGGCGGCGAGGCCCTCCAGCAGTTCGACGGTCGACGTCTTGCCGGCTCCGTTGGTGCCGAGGAGTGCGAAGAGTTCGCCGCGGGCCACGGAGAAGGTGACACCGCGCACGGCCTCGAACCCGCCCCCGTACACCCGTCGCAGGTCGGTGACCTCGATCACGTGCTCGTGTTCGTTTGAGTCCATGCCTTCAGCGTCCCGTCGGACCGGGCCCGGAAGCAGTGCACGCTGTCATCACTCGACATGACAAATGTCAGGCGAACGCCCGAGGATGCGAAAAAACCCCGGTCGGATCGACCGGGGTCTTCGAAAGAGAGCGGACGACGAGGCTCGAACTCGCGACCTCAACCTTGGCAAGGTTGCGCTCTACCAACTGAGCTACGTCCGCATTGCATCCGACCGGCTCTCACCGATCGGCGCGAGCACCAGCCTACCTGATCCACAACAGTGGTCCGGACGGCGGTGCGGAGCGGGTGACAGGAATTGCACACTGCGCCTTCCCCCTGGAAGGGGGATGTTCTACTACTGAACTACACCCGCGTGTACTCCGTGAGCTGGACCTTTTCGGCCCTGCCCGGCGGCGTGCTCCAGACTCTAACTGATCTGGAGGGGTGCAGCGCAAGTCGGTTGCCCTCAGGGCCCGCTGGCGCATCCTGAGGACAACGGCGGTCGGCACCTCACTGGGCGGCGGCGAACGCCTCGTAGACCTTCTTGGGGATCCGGCCGCGCGCCGGCACCTCCATCTTGTGGGCCTGGGCCCAGGCCCGGACCGCTGCCGGGTCGGGGGCGACCTCGGTCTGCCGGTACGCCTTGCCGGACCGCGACCGCTTCCGGCCGGCCTCCACGTACGGCGCGAGCGCCTTACGCAGTTTCTTGGCATTGGCTTGATTCAGGTCGATCTCGTACGACTTGCCGTCGAGTCCGAAAGCGATCGTCTCCGCCGCTTCTGAACCGTCGATGTCGTCAAAGAGGGTGACCACGACCTTCTGCGCCACGAATATCGGTCCCTTCATGCGGCACTTTGCCAATTCATTTGTACAGTGCCCGGCAATGCATTGTGAAGACCGACTAAATCTGTCCGCGTGTCCGAGCGCAATGGGTATCCGGGTGTCGATCGGGGATCTTTCCCGGAAATTTTCGTGAAGGCGGCTTCCGATGCCGGATCGTGACAGCGATCACGTAGGAACCTACAAGTCGACGCGCGTAGAAATTTCGTGCGGGTAGTCTGAAGCCACTGTAGGAACCTGCTCAGCACCACAACACCGGGAGTGCCAGTGGCACGCGTCGTAGTCGACGTCATGCTCAAGCCGGAGATCCTCGACCCCCAGGGCCAGGCGGTGCAGCGCGCACTGCCGCGGCTGGGTTTCGAAGGCATCTCGGACGTACGTCAGGGAAAGCGATTCGAACTGGAAGTTGACGGGCCGGTCGACGAGGCCACGCTCGCCCGCATCCACGAACTCGCGGAATCCTTCCTCGCCAACACCGTGATCGAGAACTTCACCGTCCGGATCGAGGAAGTCGCGGAGGCCGTGAAGTGACCGCTCGTATTGGCGTCGTCACTTTCCCGGGCAGCCTCGACGACCGGGACACCCAGCGCGCGATCCGCCTCGCGGGCGCCGAACCGGTCGCCCTCTGGCACAAGGACAAGGACCTCCACCAGGTCGACGCCGTGGTGCTGTGCGGTGGTTTCTCCTACGGCGACTATCTGCGCGCCGGTGCCATCGCGCGCTTCTCGCCGGTGATGGAGCCCCTCATCGAGCAGGCGAAGGCGGGCCTCCCGGTCCTCGGCATCTGCAACGGCTTCCAGATCCTCACCGAGGCCCACCTCCTCCCGGGCGGGATGCTCGGCAACGACCACCTCCACTTCATCTGCCGCGACCAGAAACTGCGGGTGGAGAACGCGAACACCGCCTGGACCACCGACTACTCGGCCGACCAGGAGATCCACATCCCGCTGAAGAACATGGACGGCCGGTACGTCGCCGACGAGTACACCCTCGACAAGCTGGAGGCCGAGGGCCGGGTCGCTTTCCGCTACCTGGACTTCAACCCGAACGGCAGCCTCCGCGACATCGCCGGCATCACCAACGAGGCCGGCAACGTCGTAGGCCTGATGCCGCACCCCGAGCACGCGGTAGAACCCCTCATCGGCACGGGCCGCACCGACGGCCTCCCCTTCTTCACCTCGATCCTCAAGAAGCTGGTCAACGCATGAGCCGGACGCCTCTGGACACGGTCGAGCACGCGGCCGCGACCCCCGACGTCGAGCTGCCCTGGGCCGAACTCGGCCTGAAGAAGGACGAGTACGAGAGGGTCGTGGAGATCCTCGGCCGTCGGCCCACCGGTGCCGAGCTGGCCATGTACTCCGTCATGTGGTCCGAGCACTGCTCGTACAAGTCCTCCAAGGTCCATCTGCGCCAGTTCGGCGAGAAGGCCCCCGAGTCCGACGCGATGCTCGTCGGCATCGGCGAGAACGCGGGCGTGGTGGACGTCGGCCAGGGCTACGCGGTCACCTTCAAGGTCGAGTCGCACAACCACCCCTCCTACGTCGAGCCCTACCAGGGCGCGGCCACGGGCGTCGGCGGCATCGTGCGCGACATCATCGCGATGGGCGCCAGGCCGGTAGCCGTCGTGGACCCCCTCCGCTTCGGTGCGGCCGATCACCCCGACACCAAGCGCGTACTGCCCGGTGTCGTCGCCGGCATCGGCGGCTACGGCAACTGCCTGGGCCTGCCGAACATCGGCGGCGAGGTCGTCTTCGACGCCTGCTACCAGGGCAACCCGCTGGTCAACGCCGGTGCCATCGGTGTGATGCGGCACGAGGACATCCACCTCGCGAAGGCGTCCGGCGCGGGCAACAAGGTCATCCTGTACGGCGCCCGCACGGGCGGCGACGGCATCGGCGGCGCGTCCATCCTCGCCTCGGAGACCTTCGACGACGCAAAGCCCTCCAAGCGCCCCGCCGTCCAGGTCGGCGACCCCTTCCAGGAGAAGCTCCTCATCGAGTGCACCTTGGAAGCCTTCGCCGAGAAGCTGGTCGTCGGCATCCAGGACCTCGGCGCGGCGGGCCTGTCCTGCGCCACGTCCGAGCTGGCGTCGAACGGCTCGGGCGGCATGCGCGTCACCCTGGACGACGTACCCCTGCGCGACTCGACCCTCTCGCCCGAGGAGATCCTCATGAGCGAGTCGCAGGAACGCATGTGCGCGGTCGTCGAGCCGGGGAAGGTCGCCCGTTTCCTGGAGATCTGCGACAAGTGGGACGTCATCGCGACCGTCATCGGTGAGGTGACGGACGGCGACCGTCTGGAGATCTACTGGCACGGCGGCAAGATCGTCGACGTCGACCCGCGCACGGTCGCGCACGAGGGCCCGGTCTACGAGCGCCCGTACGCCCGCCCGTCCTGGCAGGACGCCCTCCAGGCGGACGATGCCAACAAGCTTGCGCGACCGGCCACTTCGGAGGAGCTGAAAGACCAGGTCCTGAAGCTGGTCGCCTCCCCCAACCAGGCCTCCAAGTCCTGGATCACCTCCCAGTACGACCACTTCGTGCAGGGCAACACGGTGCTGGCGCAGCCCGAGGACTCCGGGATGATCCGCATCGACGAGGCGAGTGGCCTCGGCGTAGCGATCGCCACGGACGGCAACGGCCGGTACGCGAAGCTGGACCCGTACCACGGTGCCCAGCTGGCGCTGGCGGAGGCGTACCGCAATGTCGCCACCACCGGCGCCAAACCGCTCGCCGTCTCTGACTGCCTGAACTTCGGCTCGCCCGAGGACCCGGCGGTGATGTGGCAGTTCGCAGAGGCGGTACGGGGTCTCGCGGACGCCTGCCAGCAGCTCGGCACCCCGGTGACGGGCGGCAACGTCTCCCTCTACAACCAGACGGGCGAGGTGGCCATCCACCCCACCCCGGTCGTGGCGGTCCTCGGCGTGATCGACGACGTCGCGCGCCGCACGCCGGTCGCCTTCCAGGAGGAGGGGCAGCTGCTCTACCTCCTCGGCGACACGCGTGAGGAGTTCGGCGGCTCGGCCTGGTCGCAGGTCGTCCACGACCACCTGGGCGGCCTCCCGCCCC
This sequence comes from Streptomyces sp. GESEQ-4, assembly GCF_017948455.1. Classification (GTDB taxonomy): domain Bacteria; phylum Actinomycetota; class Actinomycetes; order Streptomycetales; family Streptomycetaceae; genus Streptomyces. The sequence goes on along the minus strand of NZ_JAFFSU010000037.1, from coordinate 723 downwards.
AGGTCGACCTGGAGCGGGAGCGCCTCCTGGCCGAGATCCTGATCTCCGCCTCCCGCGACGGCATGATCGACTCCGCGCACGACCTGTCCGACGGCGGCCTCATCCAGGCCGTGGTCGAGTCCGCGCTGCTCGGCGGCAAGGGCGCGCGACTCATCGTCCCCGACGGGCTCGACGCCTTCACCTTCCTCCTCTCCGAGTCGGCGGGCCGCGCCCTCGTCGCCGTCCCGCGCTCCGAGGAGGTCCGCTTCAACGACATGTGCGGCGCACGGGGCCTCCCGGTCACGCGGATCGGCGTCGTGGACGGCGACACCGTGGAGCTCCAGGGCGAGTTCACCCTCAGCCTCGCCGAGCTGCGCGAGGCGCACGAGAACACCATCCCGGCCCTGCTCAAGTAGGCACCGGCTCCGAAGCCCCCGCCCACCGGGCGGGGGCTTCGCCATACGCACGCGCACCCCCACGGCCCCGCAGCCGCGCACGGCGGGAAGGGGACGTGCCGGGGGGTGTCCGCCCGCAGCGGCCGGCGTCAAGACACGCCCCCTCCTGGCCAACGGCACCCGCCGGACCGAGGACGGACACCCCCCCGCACGGCCCCGCCCCACACCCCACCGCCCGCCCCCACCCCCCCCCCCCCCCCCCCCCCCCCGCCCCCCCCCCGCCCCCCCCCCCCCCCCCCCCCCGGCCCCCCCCCGCCCCCCCCCCCCCCCCCCCCCCGGCCCCCCCCCC
>NZ_JAFFSU010000036.1 GCF_017948455.1 Streptomyces sp. GESEQ-4 | reverse complement strand
AGTTACCGGCGGTATGTACTGGGTCGCGCCTTCCGGCGAGGCATGCCCAGGCGCACCCCGACCGGGAACCGGCGGTTTGTACTGAGTCGCGGCCTCGTCGGCGGGCGGCAGCGGCGCCCCGAAGCCGCCGGATCCGGCAGGTGGCTGCGGCGCGGCGGCACCGGAGCCGTACGCGCCGGGGGCCGGGCTGCCGTAGCCATTGGCTGCGGCAGGGGGCTGGGGCTGCGGCTGGGGCTGGGCGGCCGTCTGAGGGCCGTAGCCGGGCGTGGGCCGCTGGGGCGGCCCGGAAGGGGAGGCCCCGTATCCGCCGGCCTCCGCGGGCGGCAGAGCGCCACCTGCCGCATGTCGGCCCTGACTGCCGCTCGGGGACTGGGTGTTCGGCGCGTGAGAGGTGTACGACGGCGGCTGCGCACCCGGTGCCTGCGACGTGTACGACTGCTGAGGTGGCTGCCCGTGTGACGGGTACGACTGCTGAGGTGCCGGCTGCTGCGGCGCATACGTCGGCTGCGCGCCCGATCCCGGCGGCGCCTCACCGCCGTATGCCGCCTCCTGCGTCGGCTGCGGCTGGGCCGGAATCGCGCCCGCCTGGTCCGGTGTTGTGCCCCCGGCGGCCGGTGCCTGCTGCTGGTACGGCTCCGGGGAGCCCCAGCCCTGGCCCTGCGGTGGAGGCGGGGGCTGGTTCTGGTCGGGGCCCCAGGGGGTGCCCCAGGCCTGGCCCTCGGGCGGCGGGGCGGGAGTCGGCGGGACGGGACGGCCGTACTGCGGACCGCCCTGTCCGTTCGTCGTGCCCGGCAGCAGGGGCTCGCCGCCGTCCGATGGCAGCACGATGCCTTCGCGCGCTTGCCGCGGCGAGGGCTCCTCGCCCTGTCCACTCTGCGTCACCGGGACTCCTACGAATGGGGGACCTTCGGAATCGTCGGCTCACGCTACCGGGTCCCCAGAGCCCGGTGCCATGCAGCACAGGACGTGACCTCCTTCCCTGTGACCGCAATAACAAAACCGGGCCCTCATCCGCTATATACGCCCCTCCTTCACCACCAGCCCCTTCATTTCCCACGCTCCCCCATCGCGGGCGTATCCGCGTCTTTCACGCTGCCGCCGCCTGCACATCCAGCCGCGCCCCGAACTCCCTTACCACCGGCTCGTCCCGGAACGGCTCCAGCCGCTGCTGGAAGTCCTCCAGATACTCGGCGCCCCGGTTGGAGCGCAGGGTCTCCAGCAGCTCCACGGCCTTCAGCCCCGTGTGCACGGCCTGTTCGACCTCGCGCTGCTGGACCTGTGCGGTCGCCAGCAGGACGTAGCCGATCGCCCGGCGCCGCGCCCGCGACTCGGGCAGCGCGGACAGGCACTCCTCGGCCCGCTGAGCCGCCGCCTCGGCCTGCCCCAGGTCACGGTGGCAGTGCGCCAACTCGTCGGCCAGATAGGCCTCGTCGAAGTGGGCGATCCAGGCCGGGTCGTCGCCGGAGGACGGGTCGGCCGACTCCAGCGCGCTCACCGCACGCCCCGACGCCGCGTGGGCGGACCGCGCGTCCCCCATCAACGCGTGCCCCCGGGCCTCGGCCGCATAGAACATGGCCTCCGCGCGCGGGGTCACGCGACCCCGCGCCCCCTCCTGCGCCGCCCGCGCCAACTGCGCGATCTCCCGCGGGTTTCCGAGCTGCGCGGCGAGATGGCTCATGGACGCGGCGAGCACATACCCGCCGTACGCCCGGTCACCCGCCGCCTGCGCGAGCCGCAGCGCCTGGATGTAGTAGCGCTGAGCCAGGCCCGGCTGCCCGGTGTCGATGGCCATATAGCCCGCCAGCTCCGTCAAACGGGCCACCGCGGCGAACAGTTCACGCCCCACGGCCTCCCGGTACGACCCCGCCAGCAGACCGGAGACCACGCTGTTCAGGTAGTGCACGACCACCGGGCGCACATGCCCGCTGCCGTACTGGTGGTCCAGGTCGACCAGCGCCTGGGTCATGGCCTTCACGGCCGCCACGTCGGACTCCCCCACCCGCGGGCCCGCCGAGCGCGCCACCTGCGAGTCGGGCGAGGAGATCAGCCAGTCCCGGCTCGGCTCCACGAGCGCGGACGCGGCGACGGACGAGCCGGACAGGAAGTCCCGCCGGCCGACGTCGCTGCGCCACAGCTCACAGACCTGCTCGATGGCCCCCAGTACCGTCGGCGAGAACTGGAGGCCGACGCCCGACGCGAGGTTCTTGCCGTTGGCCATGCCGATCTCGTCGATCGTGACCGTACGGCCCAGCTTGCGCCCCAGCGCCTCGGCGATGATCGCCGGAGCGCGTCCGCGTGGCTGCTGTCCGCGCAGCCAGCGGGCGACGGACGTCTTGTCGTAGCGCAGGTCGAGGCCGTGTTCGGCACCGCACATGTTCACTCGGCGGGCCAGCCCGGCGTTGGAGCAACCCGCTTCTTGAATGAGCGCCTGCAGCCGTTCGTTCGGCTGCCGCGCGACGAGAGGCCTTGCGGCCATGGCGTACCCCCTGTGGCTGCGGTGCCTGCCCACGCACCGAGTTGATGTGTCTTCCCTGACCCGGCGCCTTCCGGTGAGCGAAAGGATCCGGCCGTGAAGATCAATGCCCCGCCGACATGACGAAAATGCGAGGCTTGCGAGGATTGCCGGGGTAAAGGCCGAAGCCGACCCCACTCGTGGCTACCCAGCCAAGGCCATGGATCCTCCTGCGCGCCCCCACCCATGCACCCATGCGCCCCAGTTGCGGAATCAGTGCTCCTCCCCCGCGCGCGCTACAGCCGTAACCGGAGGTGGGTGCGGGAGTTGTGATGAGCGTGGAAGAGACGATCGCGAGCACCGAAGCCGCCCAGATTCCGCAGCAGCGTGGGGAATCGCTGCTGGACACCGCCGTTCGCTACGCCGAGGAGCGCCACTGGGACGTCTTCCCGGGCACCTGGCTGGAAGCCGTCGACGGGGTGCAGCGCTGCTCGTGCGGCGACGTCGCGTGCGCCGCGCCCGGCGCGCACCCGACGCGGCCGGACTGGGCGACGCAGGCGACGGGTAGCGCGACCGTTGCGCGCCGGATGTGGCAGAAGCAGCCGACGTCGTCGATTCTGCTGCCGACGGGGCGTACGTTCGACGCGATTTCCGTTCCGGAGACGGCGGGGTTTCTGGCGCTGGCCCGGATGGAGCGGATGGAGCTGACGCTGGGGCCGGTGACGCTGACTCCGGACCGGCGGATGGAGTTCTTCGTGCTGCCGGGGGCCGCGGTGAAGGTTCCCGATCTGGTGCGGAAGCTGGGGTGGGCGGTCGCTTCGCTGGATCTCGTGGCGCTCGGGGAAGGCGCGTGGGTGGCTGCGCCTCCTACGCGGTTCGGGTCTCGGGGGGCTGTGCAGTGGGCTTGTCGGCCTACGCCGGCGAATCGGTGGTTGCCGGATGCGGAGGAATTGATCTCGCCGCTCGCGTATGCGTGTGGGCGGGATCGGTAGCGCCTATTGATCTGCCTCGCGTTCGCCGTGGGCGGCTGCGGGTTCATCGTGGTTGCGCGCGCCCACGCGGCGGAGCCGCATATCGACACAGCCCCGCGCCCCTTAGGTTGGCACCATGACGTCGGCTGTAAGTGTGCGTGGGCTCTGGAAGCGGTTTGGGCAGCAGGTTGCCGTTGCCGGGGTTGATCTTGAGTTGCCCGCGGGGAAGTTCATCGGGCTCGTCGGCCCGAACGGCGCGGGGAAGACCACCACCCTCTCCATGGTGACCGGGCTGCTGCGGCCCGATCAGGGGTCCGTCGAGGTTGTCGGGCATGACGTGTGGCGGGATCCCGTCGAGGTGAAGGCTCGGATCGGGGTGCTGCCGGAGGGGCTGCGGCTGTTCGAGCGGCTGTCGGGGCGGGAACTGCTCGGTTACATGGGGCGGTTGCGGGGGCTGCCCGGTGCCGAGGTGGACAAGCGGGCGACGCAGTTGCTGGATGTGCTGGATCTTGCGGGGGCCCAGCACAAGCTGGTCGTCGACTACTCGACCGGGATGCGGAAGAAGATCGGGCTCGCGACGGCGCTGCTGCACAATCCCGAAGTGCTGTTCCTGGACGAGCCGTTCGAGGGCGTGGACCCGGTGTCCGCGCAGATCATCCGGGGTGTGCTGGAGCGGTACACCGGCTCCGGGGCGACCGTCGTCTTCTCCTCGCATGTGATGGAGCTCGTGGAGTCGCTGTGCGACTGGGTGGCCGTGATGGCCGCCGGGCGCATCCGGGCGCACGGGCCGCTGGCCGAGGTGCGCGGCGACGCCGCCTCGCTCCAGCAGGCGTTTCTCGAGCTCGTGGGGGCGAACGGGCGGAACGCCGGCTCCGATCTCGACTGGCTGGGCGGCGGGGCACGATGACCACCGACATCACCCCGGTCGTCGTACGGCTGAAGCTGTCGCTGCTGCGCAACGGGCTACGGCAGTCCGGTGGGCGCAAGGCCGCCTACATCGCGTCCGCCGTCATCACGCTGCTCTTCGCCGTGCTCCAACTGCTCGGCCTGATCCTGCTGCGCGGCAACGAACACGCCACGTCGGTGGTCGTACTCCTCGTCGCGGTGCTGGCGCTGGGCTGGGCGGTGATGCCGCTGTTCTTCCCCAGCGGCGACGAGACCTTGGACCCCACCCGCCTGGTGATGCTGCCGCTGCGCCCCGCGCCGCTCGTGCGGGCACTGCTGGTGGCCTCGCTGGTCGGCATCGGGCCGCTGTTCACGGTGTGCATGCTCGCCGGTTCCGTCGTCGCGGTGGCGCACGGCGGTGTGGCGTACGTCGTCGGCGTCGTCGGTGTGGTGCTGGCGCTGCTGGTGTGCGTGGCCCTCGCACGGGCCGTCGCCGCCGCCAACATCCGGTTGCTGACCAGCCGCAGGGGCCGTGATCTCGCGGTGCTCAGTGGTCTGGTGATCGCCATCGGGGCGCAGCTCGTCAACTTCGGGGTGCAGCGGCTGGGTTCGGCCGGGCTGGGGCAGCTCGACCCCTTCGCCGACGTGCTCAAGTGGGTGCCGCCCGCGTCGGCGATCGGGGCGGCGGATTCGGCGAGCGAAGGCTCGTACGGCATCGCTCTCCTCCAACTCGCCCTGAGTGCACTGGCATTGGGGCTGCTCCTGCGTCAGTGGTCAGGGCACCTGAACCGGCTGATGACCGCACCCGACGGGTCCACCCTCCAGAGCGCCGAGGGCGCCACCCGCGAGCGGACCTCGACCGGACTGTCACGTTTCCTGCCCGCCGGCCGGACCGGCACCGTCATGGAGCGCAGCCTGCGCTATGTGTGGCGCGACCCCAAGACCAAGGCCGCCTGGGTGACTTCGCTCGCGATCGGCCTGATCGTTCCGGTGTTCAACGCCCTCCAGGGCACCGGCTCGATCTACTTCGCCTGCTTCGCCGCCGGGATGCTCGGCATCCAGATGTACAACCAGTTCGGGCAGGACACCTCCGCCTTCTGGATGGTCGCGATGACGATCTCGTCCACGAAGGATGCGTACGTCGAACTGCGCGCCCGTGCCTTCGCGTTGCTGGTGATCACACTGCCGTACGCCGCGCTGGTCACCGTCCTGACGACGGCACTGCTCGGCGACTGGGCCAAGCTGCCCGAGGTGCTGGGTCTGTCCTTCGCACTGCTCGGCGCGATGCTGGCGACCGGGGCATGGACCTCGGCCCGCTTCCCGTACTCCATCCCGCAGGAGGGCTACAAGAACGTCGCCCCCGGACAGGCCGGCCTCGCCTGGATCGCCATCTTCGGCGGCATGGTCGCGTCCGCCCTGCTCTGCGCCCCGGTCATCGCCGTAACGATCTGGCTGAACGTGACCGCGAACGGCGACGACTGGACGTGGGTGCTGCTGCCGGTGGGGGGCGGGTACGGGGCCACTGTCGCTTGGCTGGGCCTGAGGCTGGCGGCCCCTCGAACGGCGGCACGGCTGCCGGAGATCCTTACTGCGGTGAGCAAGGGCTGACGGAAACTTCGACGCAGGGCCCTGCAACACCCCTGAGAACGGCTGGGCATCTGTTCTGTCCAGTCCATCGCTGAGGGATACGTCGGTGCGGCCAAGTTCTTTGCCAGGCCGGCACAACACGCGACCTCAACACCGCGACGGCCGTATTGACACCGCACTGGTCCAGACCGCACCGTGATCCGCAACACATCGCCGCCGCACGCCGCCACACCGCCCCCGAAGGGACCCCGCATGAGCGACCGCCGGCCGTCCGGTCAGTTCTTCGATGCCGCGATCGGGCTGCTGCAACGCGTGCGGGACGAGGAGGGCGAGACGATCACGGCGGCCGGGTCGCTCCTCGCGGACACGGTCGTCGCCGGTGGCCGGCTGTTCGCCTTCGGCGCCGGGCACTCCTCGCTGGCCGCGCAGGACGTCGTCTACCGGGCCGGCGGACTCGCGCTGATGAATCTGCTGGCCGTCCCCGGCGTCGTAGGAGTCGATGTCGTCCCGGCCACCCTCGGCTCCGCGCTGGAACGGGTCGACGGTCTCGCGAGCGCCGTGCTCGACACGTCCCCGGTCCGCGAGGGCGACGCCCTGGTGATCATCTCGCTGTCCGGCCGCAACGCGCTGCCCGTGGAGATGGCCATGGGCGCCCGTGCCCTGGGCGTGAAGGTGATCGGCGTGACCTCGGTGGCGTACGCGTCGGAGACGAAGTCCCGGCACTCCTCGGGGACGTATCTGAAGGACCACTGCGACATCGTCCTCGACTCGAAGATCGCCGTCGGCGACGCGGAACTCACCCTCGACACCGTCCCGGCGCCCTTCGCCCCGGCCTCCACGGTCGTCACGTCGGCGCTGCTCCAGGCGGTGATGGCAGAAGCGGCCGCCACGCTGGCCGCCCGCGGCGTCGAGCCGCCGCTGCTGCGCTCCGGCAACGTCGACGGGGGCCATGACTGGAACCGGCGGGTGATGGAGGAGTACGGGGACCGGATCTTCTATCGCCGTTAGCCGGAAGCGCCCGGCCAACAGCCCTTCACCCCTTACTCCGCACCCTCCGGCGGCCAGTCCCCGCGCACCGCCCCAGCCAGATCCAGCGCCCCGGCGATCCGTACGGCGACATCCTCCGCGTACACCGCGTCGGGCCGTTCGAACGCGCTGCGTCCGGCCCCGCGCAGAAACGTCACGACGCCCAGCGTCCGCCCCCGGCTGCGCAGCACCGCGCACAGCGCGTGCACGGCGTCCGCCGGCCACTGCCGGGCCAGCGCCCAGGCGCGCGCCTGCTCGGCCGGTACGGTGCCGACGCTGGCCCGCACGGAGCCGCCTCGCTGGACGCACTGCAGGGCGGGGTGCCCCTCGCCGTAGCGGATGGGCAGGCCGGCCTGACCGGTGACCAGGCTGGGCCCGGGCGCACCCGCGGGTGTGGTGGCGATGCGTACGAGTCGTACCGGCTCGGCGGTCTCGGCGTCGGTGATCGCGCCGCCCGCCGCGCGGTCGATCACGGCGTGGTCGGCGAACCCCGCGAGCGCGAAGTCCAGGTGGACGACGGCGGCCTCGGCCGGGTCCTCGCATTCGGCGGCGGCCCGTGCGGCACGGTGGAGCTGATTGCCGCGGAACCGCAGCAACGACGCCTCCTGCTCGGCCTGCTTGGCCTCCGTGACGTCGTTGAACAGCCAGCCGACGCCGAGCGGTACCGGTTCCTCGGCGAGCGGGGACGCCAGCCGTACGAAGCCGCAGCGCCAGCAGCGCCGCTTCTCGCCCTCCGGCGTGCGGACGCCGACCCAGATCTCGGCGGGCGCGGGCGGCGCACCCTCGGCGAGGACATGGGTGAGGGCGCTCTCGAGCTCCTCGACGCCTTGGGAGAGCAGTTCACCGAGCGGCCTGCCGAGCACGGACGTACGCCCGATGCCCAGCGCGCGGGCCGCGTGCGCGTTCACCACGGCGGGCCGCAGGTCGGCGTCGACGAGGACGACTCCCCAGCTCGCGTCGTCGAAGAGGGCCTCGCTCAGCGCGATGGACCGCTCGAGGTCGATCTGCGTGTGCACCTCGCTGAAGGCGCAGTACAGACCGGCGGGCTTTCCGTCGGGGCCGCGGACGGCCGCGGACTGGGTCCGTACGAGAACCCGGCCGCCGTCCTTGGTGAGCAGCGCGAACTCATGGACCTGGCGTCCCGGCGCGTGCATGGCGGCCATCAGCCGGGACTCGACCTCTTCGGCGTCCGCCGGCCTTACGGCCCACCCGGCGAACCCGCGCCGGCCCACGGCCTCACTCGCGGTCCACCCGAGAATCCGCTCGGCCTCACGATTCCAGTGTGTGACGACACCGTCGGCGTCGAAGGCACACAGGGCCGCGTCCATGCCATCCAGCAGCGCGGCCAACAGATCGGAACCGCCCGAGCCCTCCGGACCTTCCCTTTCGGGCTCGTCCGGTCCCAGCTCGTCGGTGGTCCCACTACGCCTGGAAGCACTCACCTGGACCCCCTGCAGGCTGCGTCCGTACGTACGGCACGTCGGTTCGCTCACTAACAATCATTCAACTCGAACGTGACGCAGCACACATCGAGTTCCCGCAAGATTGAGAGAATCGTTGCACGCCGGAAACGCGACGTGAACCCCTCCTTACCGTCGGGAGGTGGCAAGCCGGAGGTCGATCCACAGGCCGTTCGCACCCGGCAGCACATACCTCTCCACCTCCACGAACCATCCGGGGATCGGCCGGCGCCGCGCCCACGTTGCGCAGACACTGCTCGGCCTGTTCGACCACGCCGTCCGAACCGCTGAGTCTCGCTCGCCGCTTGGTCATGTACGGAACGCTAGGCGACCGTGTCCCACCACGTCGAGCAGAAAGATCACAGCCCCCGCCACGCGCAGCACACTCCCGTTCCGAGTCGCCGCACCCCCGGTTTCACCGGCACGGCACGGTTGTCAGTGGTATCCGGCAGAATTGAGTCCAGGGCCAGCGCACAAGCCGGGAAGCTGTCGTGCTTCCGGCAGATCTCACGAGGGGCACGTATGTCCGGACTGATCGACACCACGGAGATGTATCTCCGCACCATCCTCGAGCTGGAGGAGGAAGGTGTGGTCCCCATGCGCGCCCGGATCGCCGAGCGGCTGGACCAGAGCGGGCCGACGGTCAGCCAGACCGTGGCGCGGATGGAGCGGGACGGACTGGTGTCCGTCGCCAGCGACCGGCACCTGGAGCTCACGGACGAGGGCCGCCGGCTGGCGACGCGCGTGATGCGCAAGCACCGCCTGGCGGAGTGCCTGCTCGTCGACGTGATCGGGCTGGAGTGGGAGCAGGTGCACGCCGAGGCGTGTCGCTGGGAGCACGTGATGAGCGAGGCCGTGGAGCGCCGCGTGCTCGAGTTGCTGCGCCACCCCACCGAGTCGCCGTACGGCAACCCGATCCCGGGCCTGGAGGAGCTGGGCGAGAAGGACGGCGCCGATCCGTTCCTGGACGAGGGCATGGTGTCGCTGGCCGACCTGGACCCGGGGACGGAAGGCAAGACGGTCGTCGTGCGCCGTATCGGCGAGCCGATCCAGACGGACGCACAGCTGATGTACACGCTGCGTCGCGCGGGCGTGCAGCCCGGCTCGGTGGTCAGCGTGACGGAGTCGGCCGGCGGGGTGCTGGTGGGCAGTGGCGGCGAGGCGGCCGAACTGGAGTCGGACGTCGCCTCCCACGTGTTCGTCGCCAAGCGCTGACCGGGCGCCGGGTGCCGGCAACTTCCGGAGGCGGAGGGGCAGTTGCGGCGCCGTGGCGGTTTCGTCGATTCCGGAATTCACCGCGCCGAATTGCAGCGCTCGGACGGATCACGTGCGAGGCTGTCGCGTGAGGCATATGACCTGAGGGATTCTTGGCCGTGGTGCGACAGCGATGTCGTCCGGCCGGGGAGGGGGCGGGGAGGATGTGCCGTAGACGTGGAGAGGGCCCCGGCGCCGTGTGGCGCCGGGGCCTGTCCTCCCCTGTGCTGACCCGGAGCCCCGAGCTCTCAGGGTCATTCCCCTCGGACCGCTTTCCCCGAGCGGTCCGCCTCCCGCAGAAGATCTCCCCTCGCCGCGGGCGGTCAATCCCTGACCGAGGTCACTCGTACGAGGGGTGTTACCGACAGACCCCGCATCTTCGAATATGCATTCGATAGCCTGAGGGTGACACGGCATGTGGAACCTGCGCTTCACCAAGTAGGCGCGGCATGTCGGCAGACGAGCGAGGGCCCTGACCGGCCCCGGCAGAGAGTGGTACCACGGCAGGCAGGACACGGTTCACAGGACCGGCCGGCTCAAGCGGGAGCGGGAGCGAGCGGTCCGAGCGGAGCTAGGGGGGTGCCAGGATCCATGGCGCGACGCATCGACGTGACCGGGGCGGGCGGCGTACGCCTGGCGGCCTGGGAGTTCGGCGACCCTCCCAAGCCTGACCCGGCACACGCAACAGGGCACACGGACCAGGCTCCGCACCAGCCGCCCGGCCCCGGTGAACAAGACCGCTTCTCCGGCGTGCTGTTACTCCACGGCCTGATGGGCCGCGCCTCGCACTGGGCCTCCACCGCCCGCTGGCTCTCCGGACGCCATCGCGCCGTCGCGCTTGACCAGCGCGGCCACGGCCAGAGCGACAAGCCCCCGCAGGCCTCCTTCACCCGCGAGGCCTATGTCGAGGACGCCGAGGCCGCCCTCGAACAGCTCGGCCTCGGCCCGGCCGTCCTCATCGGTCACGCCATGGGCGCCCTGACCGCCTGGCAACTCGCCGCCAAGCGCCCCGATCTGGTTCGCGGAGTGATCATCTGCGATATGCGGGCCTCCGCACTCGGTGCGGCCTCGCAGCGGGAGTGGGCCCAGTGGTTCAAGTCCTGGCCCGTTCCGTTCGCCACGCTCGCCGATGTCCGCAAGTGGTTCGGTGAGGACGATCCCTGGGTGGAGCGGCCCATTCCGTCCCGTGGCGAGTTCTACGCCGAGGTGATGCACGAGTCTGCCGACGGCTGGCGGCCCGTCTTTGAGCCCGACCAGATGCTCAAGTCCCGGGAGACGTGGGTGTACGACGCGCACTGGGAGGAGCTGGCTCAGGTGCAGTGCCCGGCGCTGGTTGTTCGCGGGCTTGATGGGGAGTTGGGGCGGGCCGAGGCGCAGGAGATGGTGCGGGTGTTGCCTCTCGGGGAGTATGCGGAGGTTGCTGATGCCGGGCATCTTGTCCACTACGACCAGCCGGAGGGGTGGCGCGCGGCGATAGAGCCGTTTTTGAATGCGCTGTGAGTCTGGGCGCCTTCTCGTCTGCCGGGTGATGTTCGCTGGCGGGTGCGGGTCCGTCGTGGCTTGTCGCGCAGTTCCCCGCGCCCCTTGAACCCTGCACTCGCTCCCAGAGATCGCGGAGGCAGGGCCTAGCAGCAACATCGATTGCGCGTCCGAGGAATCGGGGCGCTTCGCACGAATGAGCGTTTACTGATCGCTCGAGCCCCTTCCAGCGGACCTTGGTCATTAGCGTCATGGGCATCACGAGAAGGGAGGTCACTCGCTCCTCGGCCCAGGCCGACCTCTGTCGAACTCAACGGCAGACGCGGAGTGACCAGCCCCAGTCATCACGATCCGAAAGATCAGGGAGGTGCCCTCGATGACTACGTTTCCTGCAGGTGAGCAGACCCACCAGGCTGTGCTTCCTCAGCAGCCTGCTCTGGAATCCGTGGGAGCAGACAACCCTGGGAGCAGGGACGAAACGGCTCACGGACACCCCGCCACCGCGCGGGGCACCGGCAGGGAACATGGGCGAGGGGAGACCGGCGGGCAGGGCACCAAGGCTCGTAGGCGATACGCCAAGAACGCTGCCACGGCAGCGGAGGCGGCAGAGAAAGGGAGCGGTGACGCTCCCACACACCATCCGTCGTACACAGGTGGCATGGGCGCGGGCAGAGTCTTCGTCCTCTCCAAAGACGGACAACCCCTCATGCCCTGCCACCCCGCCCGCGCCCGCGAACTCCTGGGCAAGGGAAAGGCTGTCGTCGCTCGGCAAGTACCTTTCACCATCCGGTTGAAGGACCGCACCCTCTCCGAGTCAGAAGTCGACGGGGTGCAATTACGCATCGATCCCGGCTCCAAGGGCACCGGTCTCGCCCTCACCGACGAGAAGAAGGAAGTCGGTGCACAAGGCGCCATCGTCACTGTTAGGCGCGGACTCGTAGCTGTCGAGCTTCAGCATCGCGGCGACCAGATCCACCGGTGCATGCAGCAACGCGCTGGCTACCGGAATCGACGACGTTCGGCCAACTGCCGTTACCGGGCGCCCCGTTCAGACAACCGGACGCGCCCCGCCGGATGGCTGGCACCCTCTCTGCGCCATCGCGTCGACACCATCTACTCCCAGGCGGCGCGGCTCTGCCGCTACGCACCTGTCACCGAAATCCACGTCGAACGCGTCGCCTTCGACACCCACGCCATGAGCGCGGGAAGACCCCTCACCGCAGCCGAGTACCAGCAAAGAACACTCGCCGGAACCGAGGCCCGCGCCTACCTTCACGCCAAGTGGAACAGCGCCTGCGCCTACTGCGACGCCACCGGTGTACCCCTGAACATCGACCACCTCAGACCCCGCAGCCGAGGAGGATCAAGCCGTATCTCCAACCTCGTCCTCGCCTGCGTCCCCTGCAACCAGTCCAAGGGCAACACACCCGTCGAGGTGTTCCTCACCCACCAGCCCGAGCGCCTCGCGAAGATCCTCCAGCAGGTCAAGACACCACTCAATGACGCCGCCGCCATCAACGCGATCTGCTGGGAGGTCACCGAGTCACTCGACGCCCTCGGCAGACCCGTGCACGCCTGGTCGGGCGGGCGCACCAAGTGGAACCGAAGCGCCATGGGCCTGGAGAAAACGCACACCCTCGACGCGCTGTGTGTCGGCCGCCTGGAGCACGAGGCCGGCGATGCGATCGTCCGGTTCCCACAGCAGGTCCTCGTCGCCAAGGCCACCGGACGGGGCTCCTACGCCCGTACCACCCCAGACCGCTACGGATTCCCCCGCCTGCGGCGAGCCCGATCCAAGCAGCACTTCGGATACGTCACCGGGGATCTCGTACGGGCCAACGTACCGACCGGCAAGTGGGCGGGCTCTTGGACCGGACGCATCTCCGTCCGCGCCAGAGGCCAGCACAGTCTCACAACGCCAGGAGGACGTATCAACGTCTCCCACTGGAACCTGCGGCTACTTCAGCGGGGCGACGGATACGGCTACGCCTTCCGGCCTGAATCAGTGCCGTCAACATCTGGAAAAACCGGTTGAGCGGCAGCCCTCCCCTATCTAGGGTTTGGCCTACGTGAGAGAGGAGGTGATCGGGTAAATGATTGAAACCCGGACGCACGAGGTGATTGCGGGCTAGCGGCCCGCCACCACACGCAGTGCGGTGCCGGACCAGCGTGCGTGAGTAGCACGCAGCCGGCCCAATCCCAGCAGTCACCCGACCCGCGAGCTCGCCGGTACGTCCGGCCGGCTTCTCCGCCGAGAGGCGGAGGGACCAGAGCTCGCGGGTCGTCTGCGTTTCGGCGAGGGGCGCGTCAGTGCGCGATGTCCTCGTAGCCCTCGATCTCGCGCGGGTCGCGGGAACCCGGCCCGATGTACCGGGCCGAGGGGCGGACCAGGCGGCCCGTGCGTTTCTGCTCCAGGATGTGGGCGGACCAGCCGGCCGTGCGGGCGCAGGTGAACATGGAGGTGAACATGTGGGCCGGGACCTCGGCGAAGTCGAGGACGATGGCGGCCCAGAATTCGACGTTCGTGGCCAGGACTCGGTCCGGGCGGCGGCTGTGCAGCTCCGCCAGAGCCGCCTTCTCCAGGGCTTCGGCGACCTCGAAGCGGGGGGCGCCCAGTTCGCGGGCGGTGCGGCGGAGGACTCGGGCGCGGGGGTCTTCGGCGCGGTAGACGCGGTGGCCGAAGCCCATGAGGCGTTCGCCCTTGTCGAGGGCTTGTTTGACGTAGTCCTCGGCGTCGCCGGTGCGCTCGATCTCCTCGATCATGCCGAGGACGCGGGAGGGGGCGCCGCCGTGCAGGGGGCCGGACATGGCTCCTACGGCGCCGGAGAGGGCGGCGGCGACGTCGGCTCCGGTGGAGGCGATGACGCGGGCGGTGAAGGTGGAGGCGTTCATGCCGTGTTCGGCCGCGCTGGTCCAGTACGCGTCGACGGCGGCCACGTGCTTGGGGTCGGGCTCGCCGCGCCAGCGGATCATGAAGCGTTCGGTGATGGAGTTGGCCTTGTCGATCTCGCGCTGCGGGACCATGGGCCGGCCCTGGCCGCGGGCGGACTGGGCGACGTAGGACAGGGCCATGACGGCGGCGCGGGCGAGGTCCTCGCGGGCCTGGGCGGAGTCGATGTCGAGCAGTGGTTTCAGGCCCCAGACGGGGGCGAGCATGGCGAGTGCGGACTGGACGTCGACGCGGATGTCGCCGGAGTGCACGGGGATCGGGAAGGGTTCGGCGGGCGGCAGGCCGGGGTTGAAGGCGCCGTCGACGAGCAGGCCCCAGACGTTGCCGAACGAGACGTGGCCGACCAGGTCCTCGATGTCGACGCCCCGGTACCGGAGTGCGCCGCCCTCCTTATCCGGTTCGGCGATCTCCGTCTCGAACGCGACGACTCCCTCGAGTCCGGGTACGAAGTCGGACATCAGGCGGCTCCTCGTGATGTGTACGACGGGTGGTGTCTGTGGTGTGGCTTGTGGGGGTGGTGTTGCGAGAGTTCTTTGGTGGGTGAGGGTGTGGGGTTGCTGCTGTGTGCCCGGTGGATCCGCGGTCGGTGCGCTGCGGAGACTCGCGGTCCTGGGCGTCATCCCTGTGATGCCCCGTGCGGTCGGCGGTCACCCCAACCGGAACGGCATCTGAACGATATCTCCGAGTGTCACCCTTGGGGAGGGTTCGCGGCACTCAGTGCCACTCAGTGATGAAGGACACCGTGGCGAACGGCGCGTGCGGATACGGCAAGATGACCGCGTGAACGATCGTGACGCCGTGTCCGCCGTCCCCCTTGATCCCGCGTTGATGCGCAAGCAGTACCGGGCCGAGGGTCTGGCCGAGTCCGATCTGGCCGGCACGCCGGCGGAGCAGTTCGCGCGCTGGTTCAGGCAGGCCGCGACGCAGGCACATCTGTTCGAGCCGAACGCGATGGTCGTCTCGACGGCGGACGGTGAGGGGCGGCCCAGTTCTCGTACGGTGCTGTTGAAGCAGTTCGACGAGCAGGGTTTTGTCTTCTACACCAATTACGACTCCCGCAAGGGCCGGGATCTGTCCGAGAACCCGTATGTGTCGCTGCTGTTCCCGTGGCATCCGATGGCCCGGCAGGTGATCGTGTCCGGGGTGGCGCGGCGTACCGGCCGTGATGAGACGGCCGCCTATTTCCGTACCCGGCCGCATGGATCGCAGCTCGGTGCGTGGGCGAGCGCCCAGTCCTCGGTGATCGCCACACGTGCCGATCTCGACGCCTCGTACGCCGAGTTGGCGGCCCGCTACCCGGAGGGCGAGCAGGTGCCGGTGCCGCCGCACTGGGGTGGTTTCCGGGTGGCTCCGCAGTCGGTGGAGTTCTGGCAGGGGCGCGAGAACCGGCTGCACGACCGGCTGCGGTATGTGGCGGAGCCGGACGGGAGCTGGCGGGTGGAGCGGCTGAGTCCGTGAGGTCTCAGCCCAGCGTCTCGTCCAGCAGTGCCGCCCACTGGGTCACCACGCGTTCGCGGCGGGGTTCGTCGTCGGTGAGGAGGTTGGCGAGGCCGAGGCCGCGGGCCATGTCGAGGAGGCCTTGGACGGTTTCGCGGACGCCGGGGTGGGATTCGTCGGCGCCGAGGAGGTCGACGGCGATGTGGTGGGTCTCGCGGCCGACGCGGGCTTCGAGTTCGGTGACGCGGGGGCGTAGCTGCGCTTCGTTGGAGGCGGCGACCCACAGGTGGAGGGCGGCGCGGAACAGTGGGCCCGTGTAGAGGTCGACCAGGGCTGTGACGACCGCGCGCCGGTCGCCCGCCGCGCCCTGCGGGAACAGCGCCCGCAGCGCCGTCGAGCGTTCCTCGGCGACGTATTCGACGGCCGCGGTGAAGAGGTCCTCGCGGGTCGGGAAGTGGTGCTGGGCGGCGCCCCGGGAGACGCCGGCGCGTTCGGCTACGACGGAGACGGTGGAGCCCGCCCAGCCGTGTTCGGCGAGGCAGGCCACGGCGGCTTCGAGGAGCCGTTGCCGGGTGGCCCGGCTGCGGTCCTGTTTGGGGGCACGGTCGACCGTGCTCACAGCACCCATGGCGGTTCCCGTCGTTCTAGGAAGGCCGTCATGCCCTCGCGGGCGTCGGCGGAGGCGAACAGCCGGGCCGAGAGCGCGGTGAGGTCGGCCGCGTCCCGGTCGAAGGCTTCCAGCACCCTAGCTGTGAGCAGCTGTTTCGTCTCGGCCAGGGCCTGTGGGGAGGCGCGGCGCAGTCCGTCGAGGACGGGTTCCAGTACGGCGTCGGCGTCGTCCCCGGAAGCGGTCAGCAGGCCGATGCGGGCCGCCTCGGCGGCGTCGAAGCGTTCGCCGGTGAGGTAGTAGCGGGCGAGGGCGCGGGGGTCGGTGCGGGGCAGGAGCGGGAGGGTGATGACCGCGGGGGCCACGCCGATCCGTACCTCGGTGAAGGCGAAGCTCGCCTCGTTCGACGCGGCGGCGATGTCGCAGGCGCCGAGCAGTCCGAGGCCGCCCGCGCGGACGTGGCCGGTGACGCGGGCGACGACGGGTTTGGGCAGTTCGACGATCTGCCGGAGCAGGCCGACGAGTGCGTCGGGGGGTGGTGGGTCGCGCAGGTCGGCGCCCGCGCTGAAGGTGTTTCCGGTGTGGGTGAGGACGATCGCGCGGGTGTCGCCGTCCTTGCCGCAGTCGGTGAGCGTGTCCGCGAGTTCGCCGACGAGGGCCGCCGACAGGGCGTTGCGGTTGTGCGGGGAGTCGAGGCCGATCGTTTCGATGCCACGCGCGCGCGTGCGGCTGATCAACGTCACGTGCGCTCCCTGAGTTCCCGGCGCAGGATCTTCCCGGAGGCGGCGCGGGGTACGCCGTCGATGAAGGTGACGTGGCGGACGCGCTTGTAGGGGGAGACGCGTTCGGCGACGTACATCATGACCTCTCCTTCGGAGAGGTCGGTGGCGGTGGGCTGGCGGACCACGTAGGCGTGCGGGACTTCGTTGCCCTCGTCGTTGTAGGCGCCGATGACGGCGGCGTCGGCGATGCCGGGGTGGGTGAGGAGGAGGGCTTCGAGTTCGGCGGGGGCCACTTGGAAGCCCTTGTACTTGATGAGTTCCTTGACGCGGTCGACGACGAACAGCCAGCCGTCGGCGTCGACGTGGCCGACGTCTCCGGTGTGCAGCCAGCCGTCGGTGTCGATCATCGCGGCGGTGTCGTCGGGGCGGCCCAGGTAGCCCTTCATGATCTGGGGGCCTCGGATGAGGATCTCGCCGGGTTCGCCGACGCCGACGTCGTTGTCCGGGTCGTCGAGGGAGACGATGCGCATCTCGGTGCCGGCGATGAGTTTGCCGACGGTGCCGGGGGGCGCGTCGTGCATGGCGTTCAGGGGGACGACGTGGGTGCCGGGCGACAGTTCCGTCATGCCGTACGCCTGGCCGACCGGCGGCAGGTTCAGGCGCCGGGAGCAGGCCGCGGCGAGCTGGGCGTCGAGCGGGGCGGCGGCGCTGACGACGTACTTCAGGGACGACAGGTCGTACTCGGCGACGAGTGGGTGTTTGGCGAGGGCGAGGACGATCGGTGGGGCGACGTACAGGCCGGTGATGCGGTGGTTCTGGATGGCGGCGAGGAAGGTCTCCAGGTCGAAGCGGGGCAGGACGACGACGGTGGCGCCCAGCCGCAGGGGCGCGTTCATCAGCGCGGTGAGCCCGTAGATGTGGAAGAAGGGCAGGACGGCGAGGATGCGGTCGCCGGGGCCCGCGCTCATGAGGGGTTCGAGCTGGGCGAGGTTGGTGGCGATCTGGCGGTGCGTGAGCATCACGCCTTTGGGGGTGCCGGTGGTGCCCGAGGAGTACGGGAGGGCCGCGACGTCCTCCACGGGGTCGATGTCGATCCGCGGTTCTGGGGCGGTCGAGCCGAGCATGTCGATGAGGGAGCGGTGTCCTGGCGCGCTGTCGCAGACGAAGATCTCCTCGACGCCGCCCGCGAGTTCGGCGGCTCTGCGGGCGGTCTCCAGCAGCGGGGAGACGGTGATGATCCAGCGGGCGGCCGAGTCGCGCAGCTGCTTGGCGAACTCCTCGGCGGTGGACAGCGGGTGCACGGTCGTGACGGACGCCCCCGCGCGCGTGGCGGCGTAGAACGCGGTCGGGAAGGCGACGGTGTTCGGGCTGTGCAGGGCGAGCACGTCGCCCTTGCGGACGCCCGCCTCGGCCAGCGCGGCGGCGACACGCCGGTGGAACTGGTCCACCTGCGCGTACGTGAGGGTCATGCCGTTGGTGCCGTCGATCAGCGCGGGTATGTCGCCGAACTCGGCGGCCCGGCCCAGCACTGCTTCGTGGATGGGGAGTTCGACGGGCGGGACGTCTGCGTACTCGCTGCGGAACATCGTTCCTCCAAGACGGCCTAGTACGACTTGGGCAGGCCCAGGGTCTGGTGGGAGACGTAGTTGAGAATCATCTCCCGGCTCACCGGGGCAATACGAGACACGCGGGCGGCCGTTATCAGCGAGGCGAGGCCGAATTCCCGGGTGAGGCCGTTTCCGCCGAGGGTGTGCACGGCCTGGTCGACGGCTTTCACGCAGGCCTCTCCGGCCGCGTATTTGGCCATGTTGGCGGCTTCTCCCGCGCCGGTGTCGTCTCCGGCGTCGTACAGGTGGGCCGCCTTCTGCATCATCAGGCGGGCGAGTTCGAGTTCGATGTGCGACTGGGCGAGGGGGTGCGCGATCGCCTGGTGGGCGCCGATGGGGGCCTTCCAGACGGTGCGTTCGCGCGCGTAGGTGACGGCTTGGGCGAGGGCGTAGCGGCCCATGCCGATCGCGAAGGCGGCGGTCATGATGCGTTCCGGGTTGAGGCCGGCGAAGAGCTGGAGGAGGCCCGCGTCCTCGTCGCCGACCAGGGCGTCGGCGGGGAGTCGTACGTCGTCGAGGGTCAGCTCGAACTGCTTCTCGGCGGCGTCGAGTTCCATGTCGATCTGGCGCCGCGTGAAGCCTTCGGCGTCTCTCGGGACGATGAACAGGCAGGGTTTGAGGTTGCCGGTGCGGGCGTCTTCGGTGCGGCCGACGATGAGGGTCGCTTCGGCGATGTCCACGCCGGAGATGAAGACCTTGCGGCCGGTGAGCAGCCAGTCGACTCCGTCGCGGTGAGCCGTCGTCGTGATGCGGTGGCTGTTGGAGCCGGCGTCTGGTTCGGTGATGCCGAAGGCCATGGTCCGGGTGCCGTCGGCGAGGCCCGGGAGCCACTCACGTTTCTGTTCGTCGGTGCCGAAGCGGGCGATCACCGTGCCGCAGATGGCAGGTGACACGACCATCATCAGCAACGGGCAGCCTGCGGCGCCGAGTTCTTCGAGGACGATGGAGAGTTCGGCGATGCCACCACCTCCACCTCCGTATTCCTCCGGGAGGTTGACGCCGAGGTAGCCGAGTTTGGCCGCCTCGGACCAGAGGTCTTCTCGGACGTAGTTGCGGCCATGGCGTTTACCGAGGGCGGATACGGCTTCTCGTAGGGCCTTGTGTTCATCAGTCTCGATGGTGGTCATGTGACTCCTTCGTCGTGGCTGGTCGCGCAGTTCCCCGCGCCCCTACAGGGCGCTATCCACCACCGCCAGCAATTGGCCGACCGTTACCTGTTGTCCAGGTACTACGTCCAAGGCGCTCAGCGTTCCTGTCGTCGGCGCAGACACGCGGTGTTCCATCTTCATCGCCTCCAGCCACAGAAGCGGCTCTCCGGCCCGTACAGCCGCTCCTACGGACAACCCGTCCGCCACGCGAACCACCGTTCCCGGCATGGGGGCCAGAAGCGACCCGGGGGCGTGCTGGGTCGTCGGGTCGGGGAAGCGCGGCAGGGCCTTGAGCGCGGTGGTGTTGACGAAGATCTCGTCGCCGTAGCGCGTCACCTCGAACTTGCGCTGTACGCCGTCCCTTTCCAGTACGACCAGACGCGCGTCGGCGTGGACGACCCGCACTCCGTCTGCCTCCAGGCCAGCGCGCGCGTGCCGGTAGTGGACCTCGTGTTCCTCGCCCGCCATTTCGTAGCGCTTGGTGTGGGGCTGGGAGGGCACGTTGCGGAAGCCGCCGAAGCGGGAGGCGCCGTGGGCGTCGGCGAGGGCTGCGGCGAGGGGGGCGTGGGGGTCGGGGGTGGGGGCGGTGAGTTCGGGGAGGTGGCGGTCGTAGAAGCCGGTGTCCATGCGGGCGGTGGTGAACTCCTTGTGCCGCAGGGAGCGGACGAGGAGGTCGCGGTTGGTGGGTGGGCCGTGGACGGCGGCGCGTTCGAGGGCGCCGGCGAGTGTGCGGATGGCCTCCGCGCGCGTGGGGGCGTGGGCGACGGCTTTGGCGAGCATGGGGTCGTAGTGGACGCCGATGGTGTCGCCGTCGGTGTAGCCGGTGTCCAGGCGGATCCCGTCGGGGACGGCGAGGCAGTGCAGGGTGCCGGTCTGCGGGGCCCAGTCGCGGGCGGGGTCCTCGGCGTACAGGCGGGCTTCGACGGCGTGGCCCCGCGCGCGTGGGGGGTCGGTGTCGAGGGCGTGGCCTTCGGCGACGCGGAGTTGGAGGGCGACGAGGTCGATGCCGTACACGGCTTCCGTGACGGGGTGTTCGACCTGGAGGCGGGTGTTCATCTCCAGGAAGTGCGGTGTGTCGGCGGCGACGAGGAACTCGACGGTGCCGGCGCCCACGTAGTCGACGGCTCGGGCGGCGCGTACGGCCATCTCGTACAAGGAGTTGGTCAGTTCGGGTTTCAAACCCGGTGCCGGGGCCTCCTCGATCACCTTCTGGTGGCGTCGCTGGAGGGAGCAGTCACGGGTGCCGAGCGCCCACACGGTGCCGTGTGTGTCGGCGAGGATCTGCACCTCGACGTGCCGGCCGTCCTCCACGTAGGGCTCGATGAAGACTTCGCCGTCACCGAAGGCGCTGTGGGCCTCGGCGCGGGCGCCCTCCAGCTGCGCGGGCAGGTCGTCGAGGCGGCGGACCACGCGCATCCCGCGGCCCCCGCCGCCCGCCGCCGCCTTCACCAGCACCGGCAGGTCCGCCTCGGTGACCTCGTGCAGGGGCTCGATGCCCATCAGTTCCTTGGCGCGCGTCTTGGACGCCATGGCCTCGATCGCTTCGGGGGGCGGGCCGATCCAGGTGAGGCCCGCGTCGATGACCGCGCGGGCGAAGCCGGGGTTCTCGGAGAGGAAGCCGTAGCCGGGGTGCACGGCGTCCGCGCCGGCCGCGAGTGCCGCCTTCACGATCAGGTCGCCGCGCAGATACGTGTCGGAGGGCGCCGCCCCCGGCAGCCGTACCGCCGTGTCGGCCACGCGCGCGTGGAGGGCGTTTTCGTCGGCGTCAGAGTGCACGGCGACGGTCCGGATTCCCAACTCACGGCAGGTGCGGAAGACCCGGCAGGCGATCTCGCCCCGGTTGGCGACGAGCACGGTCCCGATCATGTGATCCATGTGATCCCTCATATCCGTCACATCCGGAAGACGCCGAAGCCACCGCGCGCGCCCTCGTAGGGGGCGGTGTGGACGGCCGACAGGCACAGGCCGAGGACGGTGCGGGTGTCGCGCGGGTCGATGACGCCGTCGTCGTACAGCCGCCCGGACAGGAACATGGGCAGGGACTCGGACTCGATCTGCTGCTCCACCATCGCCCGCAGCGCCGCGTCGCCCTCTTCGTCGTACGGCTGTCCCTTCGCGGCGGCCGACTGGCGGGCGACGATCGACAGCACGCCGGCGAGCTGCTGCGGGCCCATGACGGCGGACTTGGCGCTGGGCCAGGCGAAGAGGAAGCGGGGATCGTAGGCGCGGCCGCACATGCCGTAGTGCCCGGCGCCGTACGAGGCTCCCATGAGCACGGACAGATGCGGCACCGTCGAGTTGCTGACCGCGTTGATCATCATCGCGCCGTGTTTGATGATGCCGCCCTGCTCGTACTCCTTGCCGACCATGTAGCCGGTGGTGTTGTGCAGGAACAGCAGCGGGATGTCGCGCTGGTTGGCGAGCTGGATGAACTGGGCGGCCTTCTGGGACTCCTCGCTGAAGAGGACCCCTTGGGCGTTGGCCAGCACCCCGATGGGATAGCCGTGGAGCGTCGCCCAGCCGGTGACCAGGCTGGTCCCGTACAGCGGCTTGAACTCGTCGAAGTCGGAGGCGTCGACGATCCGGGCGATCACCTCGCGCGGGTCGAAGGGGGTGCGCAGGTCGCCGGGGACGATGCCCAGCAGCTCGTCCGCGTCGTACTTGGGCGGCTCGGCGGGGCCCCGATCGCCGTACGCCTTGCGGTGGTTGAGCCGGGCGACGACGCGTCGCGCCTGCCGGAGCGCGTCCTGCTCGTCCACGGCGAAGTAGTCCGCGAGACCCGACACGCGCGCGTGCATCTCGGCGCCGCCCAGCGACTCGTCGTCGCTCTCCTCGCCGGTGGCCATCTTCACCAGGGGCGGGCCGCCGAGGAACACCTTCGCGCGCTCCTTGACCATGATCACGTGGTCGGACATGCCGGGGATGTACGCCCCTCCGGCCGTGGAGTTCCCGAAGACGACCGCGACCGTGGGAATGCCCGCCGCCGACAGCCTGGTCAGGTCGCGGAAGATGGCGCCCCCGGGGATGAAGATCTCCTTCTGGGAGGGCAGGTCCGCGCCGCCGGACTCGACGAGGTTGATGCACGGCAGGCGGTTGGCGAGCGCGATGTCGTTCGCCCGCAGGGCCTTCTTCAGGCTCCAGGGGTTGCTGGCGCCCCCGCGCACGGTCGGGTCGTTGGCGGTGATCAGGCACTCCACGCCCTCGACGACCCCGATGCCGGTGACGAGGGAGGCGCCGACCGTGTAGTCGCTGCCCCAGGCGGCCAGCGGCGACAGCTCCAGGAAGGGGGTGTCGGGGTCGAGGAGCAGCTCGATGCGTTCGCGGGCGAGGAGTTTGCCGCGTTTGCGGTGCCGCTCGACGTACTTCGGGCCGCCCCCGGCGAGCGCCTTCGCGTGCTCGGCGTCCAGGTCGGCGAGCTTGGCGAGCATGGCCTCGCGGTTCGCCCGGTAGTCCGCGCCGTCGGGGTCGAGGGCCGTGCTGAGAACCGTCACAGGAGGGCCTCCGGGATGTCCAGGTGGCGGGAGCGCAGCCATTCGCCGAGGGCCTTGGCCTGCGGGTCGAAGCGGTGCTGGGCGGCGACGCCGGCGCCGAGGATGCCCTCGACGACGAAGTTGAGGGCGCGGAGGGTGGGGAGGAGGTGCCGGGTGACGGTCAGCTGCCGGCTTTCCGGGATCAGCTGCTGAAATCGGTCCACGGTCAGCTCGTGCGCCAGCCACCGCCAGGCGTCGTCCGTACGCACCCACACCCCGACGTTCGCGTTCCCGCCCTTGTCGCCGCTGCGGGCGCCGGCGACGAGGCCGAGAGGAGCACGGCGCACGGTCCCCGGAGGGAGGGACTCGGGCAGCGGTGGCTCCGGCACTTTGTCGAGTACGACGGTGTCCTGGGCCGGTGCCACAGGAACCCGCCGTCCGTCATGGAGGACCGCCACATGGGGGACGGCGCCATGGGGGACGTACACATCCTCGAAGACCCCATAAGGGGCGCCTTTCCCAGGTGGGGCGAGCACATGGAAGCCGGGGTAGCTCGCGAGCGCGAGCTCGATGGCGGCCCCGCTGAGCGCCCGCCCCACGGCCTCCTGGTCCGGGTCCCGTACGACGAGCCGCAGCAGCGCGCTCGCGGTCTCCTCGGTGTCGGCGTCGGGGTGGTCGGTGCGGGCCAGGTCCCAGCGGACGTCGGCGGCCTTGGCGAGTACGGGGTCCATCTGCTGCCGCACCAGGGCCGCCTTGGCCTCGATGTCGAGCCCGGTCAGCACGAAGGCGACCTCGTTGCGGAAGCCGCCGAGCCGGTTGAGGCCGACCTTGAGGGTGGGGGGCGGGGGTTCGCCGTGGACGCCGTCGACGCGGACGCGGTCGGGGCCGTCCTGGGTGAGGCGGACGGTGTCGAGGCGGGCGGTGACGTCGGGCCCGGCGTACCGGGCGCCGCCCGTCTCGTACAGGAGCTGCGCGGTCACCGTGCCGACGTCGACGAAGCCGCCGGTGCCGGGGTGCTTGGTGATGACCGCCGTGCCGTCCTCGTGGAGCTCGGCGAGGGGGAAGCCGGGGCGTCGGACGTCCCCCTCCTGGAAGAACGAGTAGTTCCCGCCGGTCGCCTGCGTCCCGCACTCCAGCACATGCCCGGCGACGACGGCCCCCGCCAGCCGGTCGTACTCCCCGGGCCCCCACCCGAAGTGCGCGGCGGCGGGCCCGGTGACCAGCGCCGCGTCCGTCACGCGCCCGGTGACCACGATGTCGGCGCCCTCCCGCAGACAGGCGGCGATGCCGAAGCCGCCGAGGTAGGCGTGGGCGGCGAGGCTGCCGGGGTGCCGGTCGGTGAGGTCGTCGCCCTCGACGTGGGCGACGCGGACGGGGATGCCGAGCCGGTCGGCCAAGTCCCTCACGCGGTCGGCGAGCCCGGCGGAGTTGAGGCCGCCCGCGTTGGTGACGAGCTTGACGCCGCGCTCGTGGGCGAGACCGAGGGATTCCTCGAGCTGGCGCAGGAAGGTGCGGGCGTAACCGGCGCTCGGGTCCTTCAGCCGGTCCCTTCCCAGGATGAGCATGGTGAGTTCGGCGAGGTAGTCGCCGGTGAGGACGTCGAGTTCGCCGCCGGTGAGCATCTCGCGCAGGGCGTCGAACCGGTCGCCGTAGAAGCCGGAGGCGTTGCCGATCCGCAGCGTGCTCACCCCGCCTCCCCCTTCGGCGGGCGTCCGCCGCCCGGTGGGCCCGCGAATGCCTGGGCGATGTCGAGCCAGCGGTCGGCGTCGGCGCCTTCGGTGCGCAGGGCCAGGTCGCTGCGGTGGGCTCGGTGGGTGACGAGGAGGCAGAAGTCGAGGGCGGGGCCGGTGACGCGGTCGGTGGCGTTCTCGGGGCCGTAGACCCACAACTCGCCCGAAGGGGCGGTGAGTTCGATGCGGAACTCCTCGAAGGGCGGGGTCAGTCCGTGCACACCGAAGGAGTAGTCGCGGGTCCGGACGCCGAGACGGGCGATGTGGCTCAGCCGGTCGGTGGGGGTGCGGGTCACGCCGAGTGCGTCCGCCACGTCCAGGCCGTGGGCCCAGGTCTCCATGAGGCGGGCGGTGGCCATGGAGGCGGTGGACATGGGCGGGCCGTACCAGGGGAAGCGGGCGCCTTCGGGGGCGGTCCGCAGGGCGTCGGCCAGGTCCTCGCGTCCCGCGCGCCAGTACGCGAGCAGCCGCGCCGGGGGCTTCCCGGCACCCTCCTCCGCCCCGTTGTCCACGAAGTCGCCGGGCGCGGCCAGCGCCTTCTCGACCTCGCGGGAGAAGGCGCCCTGATCGGTCACAGCCAGCAGGGCGGCGTGGTCGGTCCAGGCGAGGTGGGCGATCTGGTGAGCGACGGTCCAGCCGGGGGCGGGGGTCGCGAGCTTCCACTGCTCCGGGCTCAACTCGGCCACGAGCGAGTCGAGTTCGTCGCTCTCGGCGCACAGATCGTCGATGACGGGCGTGGGGTCGGCCATGGGGCGAGGATGGCAGCGCGACCAGAAACAAGCAAGCGTGCTTGCATTATTAGCGGCTGGATCTTGCATTATTAGCGGCTGGATTCCGCCCCGCTTCGGGTCGGCCTCAGAAGAGCCCCAGGTCAGTGCGGATCCAGCCCCTTCGCCTTCCCCCGCCCCACCTGCGTCCGTACCGCCCCCATGCTGGCCGCGATGACCAGGGCGATCGCGGCGGCCTCGGTGGCGGAGAGGGCCTGGTGGAGGATGAGGAAGCCCGCGGTCGCGGCGATGGCCGGTTCCAGGCTCATCATGATCGCGAAGGTGGAGGCGGGGAGACGGCGCAGGGCGACGAGTTCGAGGGTGTAGGGGAGGACGGAGGAGAGGACCGCCACCGCCGAGCCGAGGGCGATCGTCGTGGGGTCGAGGAGCTTCGCGCCGGATTCGGCGACGCCCAGCGGGAGGAACACCAGCGCCGCGACCACCATGGCGAGGGCGAGCCCGTCGGCCTGCGGGAAGCGGCGCCCCGTACGGGCGCTGAAGACGATGTACGCCGCCCACATGGCGCCGGCGCCCAGGGCGAACAGGACGCCGACGGGGTCGAGGCCGCCGAAGCCTCCACCGCTGAGGAGGAAGACACCGGCGAGGGCGAGAGCCGCCCAGACGAGGTTGACCGCCCGGCGGGAGGCGGCGACCGAGAGCGCCAGGGGGCCCAGGACTTCCAGGGCGACCGCCGGGCCCAGGGGGATGCGGTCGATGGACTGGTAGAAGAGGCCGTTCATCCCGGCCATCGTGATGCCGAAGACGACGACCGTGCCCCAGTCCGCACGCGTGTACCCGCGCAGCCGCGGCCGGCAGACGACGAGCAGGACCAGCGCGGCGGCCACCAGCCGCAGGGTCACCACCCCGGACGCCCCGGCCCGCGGCATCAGGCTCGCCGCGAGGGCGCCGCCGAACTGCACGGAGATGCCCGCGGACAGCACCAGGCCGATGGAGCCCAGGGAGTCCCAGCGGCGCGGGGCACCCGCCGGCGCGGGCCCATGATCCGTCACGGGAGCAGCAACCGAGGTCGGGTCGGACGGGGCGGCGGCGCTGGGGGTGCTCACGGGGCCTTCCAGAGGATCAGCTCGGGGTTCGTTCGTCATTTCGTTCAGCATGATGCACTGCTCGGTCCAGGGTAGTGGACTTCGTCAGGCGTGTGAACTCGTTATGCCACTGTCTTTCATCGCGAGACGCGCGACCCGTGCGAGGCTGAGCGGCGCGTGTCAGGGCCTGCGGAGCGTCGGCGTGGTCCGGATCAGGCGTCCAGCCCTTCCGCCAGCACCTCCGCCACATGCCTCCCCCGCACCCCCGCCACCTCCCCCAACTGCGTCCGGCAGGAGAAGCCGTCCGCCAGTACCACCGTCCCCTCGCCCGCGTCCCGCACCGCCGGCACCAACTGCTCCTCCGCGCACGCCACCGACACCCCGAAGTGCCCCTTCTCGAAGCCGAAGTTGCCCGCGAGGCCGCAACAGCCTCCGCTCAACTCACCCTCCAAGCCAGCCGATTGACGCAGCCGCCGATCTGCCGCGTCACCCAGCACCGCGTGCTGGTGGCAGTGGGTCTGCCCGACCGCCGGACGGTCCACGCGGGGCGGCGTCCAGTCGGGCGCCAGCTGCTCCAGCGCCTCCGCGAAGGTCAGGACGCGGTCGGCGAGGCGGCGGGCGCGGGGGTCGTCGGGGAGGAGTTCCGGGACGTCGGAGCGCAGGGCTGCCGCGCAGCTGGGTTCCAGGACGATGACCGGTACCGGCCGGTCCAGCAACGGCTCCAGAAGGTCGAGGGTACGGGCCAACACCCGCCGTGCCCGGTCCAGTTGGCCCGTCGACACATACGTCAGTCCGCAGCAGACCCGGCCCCGGCGCCCCGCCATCGTCCTCGTCCGCGGCAGCACCGCCGAGATCCCCGCCGCCTCCAGGACCCGTACGGCCGCCTGTCCCACCGCCGGCGACAGATGCTCGGTGAAGGTGTCCGGCCAGAGCAGGGCGACCGTGTGGAGGCCGTCGCCGAAGGAGGCGTCCCCTTCCCGTACGGGCCTCAGGATCCGTCCGCCCCGCTCCTCGACCCGCCGCCCCCACCACCGGCTGAACGTCTCCGTCGCCAGCCGCGGAATCTCCCGTTCGGGCGCGATCCCGCCCAGCCGTTTCGCCACCCGGGCCAACGGCCGTAGGGAAGCAAGGGCATTGACCAGCCACGCCGTGCGCGTACGCGCCACCGCCCGCAACCACACCGGCAGCCACCCCATGCTGTAGTGCGCGGCCGGGCGACGCCGCCCCGCGTAGTGGTGGTGCAGGAACTCCGCCTTGTACGTCGCCATGTCCACCTCGACCGGACAGTCCGACCGGCACCCTTTGCAGGACAGGCACAGATCCAGCGCGTCCCGGACCTCCTCGGAGCGCCAGCCGTCCGTCACCACCTCACCCGCCAGCATCTCGTGCAGCAGCCGGGCACGCCCGCGCGTGGAGTGCTGTTCCTCGCCGGTCACGCGGAAGGACGGGCACATGACGGAGGGCCCGGACGCCGACGTCGTACGGCATTTCGCGACCCCCACGCAGCGGCGCACGGCCGCGGAGAAGTCGCCGCCGTCGGACGGGTAGCCGAACACGACGTCCACCGGCTTCCGCGGCAGGACGGAGAAGCGGAGGTTGGCGTCCAGCGGCGCCGGGCGCACCAGCATCCCGGGGTTGAGCAGGTCGTCCGAGTCCCAGACCCCCTTCGCCCGCCCGAAGAGACCCACCATCTCATCGCCGTACATCTTCGGCAGCAGCTCCGCCCGCGCCTGCCCGTCCCCGTGCTCCCCCGACAGCGAGCCGCCGTGCGCCACGACGATCTCGGCCAGCTCCTCCGAGAAACGCCGGAAGCGGCCGATCCCCGCGTCGGAGAGGAGATCGAAGTCGATACGGACGTGGATGCAGCCGTCCCCGAAGTGCCCGTACGGCGTCCCGCGCAGCCCGTGCGCGCCCAGCAGCCCCCTGAAGTCCCGCAGATACGCGCCCAGCCGGGCCGGCGGCACCGCGCAGTCCTCCCAGCCGGGCCACGCCTCGCTGCCGTCCGGCATCCGGGTGGCCGTACCGCTGGCGTCCTCGCGGATGCGCCACAGGGCGCGCTGATCGGCCGGGTCGGTCACGACCACCGCGTCCACGACGTCGGCGGCCCGCACGATCGCCTCCGCACGCGCGCGTGCCTCGGCCTGTGTGTCACCGCCCGTCTCCACGAACAGCCAGGCCCCGCCCCGGGGCAGCGCGGCCGCCGACGGCACCAGATCGGCCGCCATCCCCTCCACCGTGAGCGGCGCGTACGGCAGCAACCCGGCCGCCGCCTCCGCCGCCGCGCTCTCGTCGGCGTACGCCAGCACGGCCAGCGCACGCGCGCGTGGCGCCTCCACCAGTCGTACGACCGCCTCGGTGACGACGCCCAACGTGCCCTCGCTGCCGCAGAAGGAACGGGCGACATCGGCGCCCTTCTCGGGCAGCAGCGCGTCCAGCGCGTATCCGGAGATACGGCGGGGCAGGTCCGGGAATCCGGTGCGCAGCCGCGCCAACTCGCCGTCCACCAGGGCCCGTAGTCCCTCCGGCGCCCCGGACCAGCCCTGTCCGAGCCGCAGCCGCTCCCCGCGCCCGCTGATCACGTCCAGCTCCCGCACACTGTCCGCGGTCGTCCCCCAGGCCACCGAGTGCGAGCCGCAGGAGTTGTTGCCGATCATTCCGCCGAGCGTGCACCGGCTGTGGGTGGAGGGGTCGGGCCCGAAGCGCAGGCCGTGCGGGGCGGCGGCGTCCTGGAGGCGGTCGAGGACGAGGCCGGGCTGGACGACGGCGGTGCGGGCCTCGGGGTCCAGGGACACGAGCCGGTTCATGTGGCGGGTGAAGTCCAGCACGATGCCGGTGCCGGTGGCCTGTCCGGCGATGGAGGTCCCTCCACCCCGGGCCACCACCGGCACCATGTGGTCCCGGCACACCTCCAGCACGGCGGCGACGTCCTCGGCGCCATGTGGTGCGACCACACCCAGGGGGACGCGGCGGTAGTTGGAGGCGTCCATGGTGGTCAGCGCCCGCGAGGTGACGTCGAAGGCGACCTCACCTCGGACGACCTTGCGCAAACCGGCCTCGAGATCACTCATGCGTCCACACTCTCAGCCCGTCCGGCGTTTGAGGACGAGGCCGTTCAGGCCGAAGCGGGGGTCTGGGGGCGGCAGCCCCCAGGGACGGTCACCCAAACGCCGTCTCACCCGACGGACGAGGTTTCACCCAGGTTTCCCCCACCGGCTAACCTCACTCCGTGGCTGAGATCCAGATTCCCGCTGACATCAAGCCCGCCGACGGACGTTTCGGCGCGGGCCCCTCCAAGGTGCGGACGGAAGCGCTGGACGCGCTGGCCGCCACCGGCGCCTCTCTCATGGGCACCTCCCACCGCCAGGCCCCGGTGAAAAACCTGGTCGGCAAGGTTCGCGAGGGCGTGCGCGAACTGTTCCAGCTGCCCGAGGGCTATGAGGTCGTCCTCGGCAACGGCGGCTCGACCGCGTTCTGGGACATCGCGACCCACGGCCTGATCGAGAACAAGTCCCAGCACCTCACGTTCGGCGAGTTCTCCTCGAAGTTCGCCAAGGCCGCCAAGCTCGCCCCCTGGCTCGCCGAGCCGGACGTCATCTCCACCGACCCCGGCACGCACCCCGAGCCGGTCGCGGCAGAAGGCGTCGATGTCTACGCCTTCACCCACAACGAGACGTCCACCGGTGTCGCCATGCCGATCAAGCGCGTGGCCGGTGCCGACGAGGGCGCGCTCGTTCTCGTGGACGCCACGTCGGGTGCCGGCGGCCTGCCCGTCGACGTGTCCGAGAGCGACGTCTACTACTTCGCCCCGCAGAAGTCCTTCGCCTCCGACGGCGGCCTGTGGATCGGCGTCTTCTCCCCCGCCGCGATCGAGCGCGCTGAGCGCATCCACGCGTCCGGCCGCCACATCCCGGAGTTCTTCAGCCTCCCCACGGCGATCGACAACTCCCGCAAGAACCAGACGTACAACACCCCCGCCCTCGCCACCCTCTTCCTCCTCAACGACCAGCTGGAGTGGATCAACGGCCAGGGCGGCCTGGACTGGTCGGTCCGCCGCACCGCCACCTCCGCCCGCACGCTGTACGGCTGGGCCGAGGACATCAAGTACGCCAACCCGTTCGTCACCGACCCGGCCAAGCGCTCGCAGGTCATCGGCACGATCGACTTCACGGACGAGATCGACGCCGCCGCCGTCGCCAAGGTGCTGCGCGCCAACGGCATCGTCGACACCGAGCCCTACCGCAAGCTCGGCCGCAACCAGCTGCGCGTCGCGATGTTCCCGGCGATCGACCCGGCCGACATCGAGGCGCTGACCAAGTGCATCGACTACGTGATCGAGAAGCTCTGATCGCAGCAGTACGAGGATGAGGGGCGCCCGGCACTCGCCGGGCGCCCCTCATCGTCGTATAAGCGGCCGTCAGCCCATCTGGGACTTCACATGGTCGATGACCTGGTCGAACTCGGCCGTCGGCGAGAAGTCGATGTACTCGCAGTCCTCCAGCGCCAGCGGAACGTGACCGGGTGCCCAGTAGAACGCCTGCCCCGGTTCATAGGTCTCCTCGCCCTCCGGGGTCCGCATCTGCAGACGTCCCGAGAACAGGTAGCCCCAGTGGGGGCACTGGCACATGTCATCGGGCAGACCCTTCAGAGCGGGCGCCATGTCCGTGCCCTTCGGCAGCCGGACGAACGCGACGCTCATCTCTCCGCCGATCGTGGTCTTGCGCAGTTCCACGCCCTCGCCCTCCAGGGCGACCGCGGTACCTTCCTTCGTCACCGCTGTCATGATTCCTCCAGGTTCGTCACCTTCAGTCTCCCGCCGGAGGACGAGGGATGCCCACCTCAGCGGCTGAGCTTCTGGAACCGCCGCACCGCGAGCGGCAGGAAGATCAGCGTGAGGATCACCGGCCACGCTCCCGCCATCAGCAGCGCGTGCTGCTCGATCCAGGAGTCGCCGGCCACAGCCGTGCCCGGCACCCCGAACAGCTCACGGGTGGCCGCCGCCGTGGAGGAGATCGGGTTCCAGGCCGCCACCCAGCCCAGCCAGTCGGGCATCAGCTGGGGCGCGACGAAGATGCTGGAGATCATCGTGAGCGGGAAGGCGACGGCGAACAGGCCGCCTGCGGCCTCCGGGTTGGGCACCATCAGTCCCAGCCACACCCCGATCCAGATCAGCGCGAACCGCAGCCACAGCAGCAGACCGAACGCGCCGAGGAAAACGAGGCCGCCGTCCGGCCGCCAGCCCATCGCGAACGCCGTCAGCATCATGATGCCGAGTTCCGCGCAGGCCACGACGAGGTCGGTCACGCCGCGTCCGGCGACGACCGCGGAGGAGGCCATCGGCATGGAGCGGAACCGGTCGATGACGCCCTTGGTGGAGTCGTACACCACGACGGTCGCCGTGTTGATGAAGCCGAAGGCCATGGTCATCACGAACATGCCCGGCATCAGGAAGTCCTGGTAGTTCCCGCCGCCGGGCACCTTCATGGCGCTGCCGAAGACATAGCCGTAGAGGAGTACGGACAGGATCGGGAAGCCCAACTGCCAGGCGATGTTGACGGGCTGGCGCTGGTAGTGGGTGAGGCCGCGGCGGACGATGTTCCAGCAGTCGGCGAGGGCCCAGTACGTGTGGCTGCGGGTGGGGTGCCCGGTCAGGTCGAGAGCGCTCACTTCGCGGCCTCCTTCTCGGTCTTCTCCGTACGGTGTCCGGTCAGCCGCAGGAACACGTCGTCCAGGCTGGGCCTGCGCAGCCCTATGTCCTCGACCGGCACGCCCTCGTCCTGGAGAGTGCGGGCCACTTCGGTGAGCGCGGACACCCGGTCGGTCACCGGCGCGTGCACGCGCAGTTCGGTCTCGTCGGCCTCGGGTTCGCCGTCCGAGACGCGGGCGACCACCTTCACCACGCGCGGGATGTCGGACCGCTCGGCGACCACGACCTCGATGCGGTCGCCGCCGACGAGGTTCTTCAGCCCGTCCGGGGTGTCGTCGGCGATGGCCTTGCCCTGGTCGATGACGGTGATGCGGGAGGCCAGCTTGTCGGCCTCCTCCAGATACTGCGTGGTCAGCAGCACGGTGGTGCCGCTCGCCACCAACGCCCGAACGGAGTCCCAGACTTCACCGCGACTGCGGGGGTCGAGGCCGGTCGTCGGCTCGTCCAGGAAGAGAACCGCCGGGGCGAGGATCATCGACGCGGCGAGGTCGAGGCGGCGCCGCATGCCGCCGCTGTAGGCGCCTACGCCCTTGTCGGCGGCGTCGGCCAGGTCGAACTGGTCCAGCAGCTCGGTGGCCCGCAGCCGCGACCGCTTTGCGCCGAGGTGGAACAGCCGGCCGAACATCTCCAGGTTCTGCCGCCCGGTGAGCACCTCGTCCACGGCGGCGTACTGCCCGGTCAGCCCGATCCTCGCGCGCACGTCGCGGGGATGCCGTACGACGTCCAGACCGGCCACCGTCGCGCTCCCGCCGTCCAGCCGGACGAGCGTGGACAGGATGCGGACGGCGGTGGTCTTGCCGGCGCCGTTCGGCCCGAGCAGGCCGTGCACGGCGCCCTCGCGCACGGTGAGATCGAAGCCGTCCAGGGCGCGTTTCTCGCCGTATCGCTTCTCCAGGCCCTCCGCCCGGACCGCGTAACCGTCACTCATGGAGTCCCCCTCCTCATCGGCCTTCTCCTCAACTGAGTACACCGTACCCTATTGCGCGTACAGCGTACCCAATTTTCCCGCGAGGACCTAAGCTGAACCACATGACGAGCGGCAAGGGCGGTACCGGCTCCACGGAGACCAGCGGCAGCGGGGACATCGGGCGCACGCTCGAACTGCTGTGGGACACCGGCCGACGGCCCAGCCGCGGCCCGAAGCCGGGGCTGAGCGTGGACCAGATCGTGGAAGCGGCCGTCCGGATCGCGGACGCGGACGGCCTGGAGGCGCTCTCCATGCGCCGGGTCGCCGCCGAACTCGGCACCGGCACGATGTCCCTCTACCGCTATGTCCCCGGCAAGGGCGAGCTGCTCGACCTGATGCTGGACCGCGTCCAGAAGCCGTCCGAGAACCCGGCCGACATCGGCGACGGCGACTGGCGCTCGGCGCTGGAGGCCCTGGGCCGCGCCACCCTCGACCTCTACCGGCGCCACCCCTGGCTGCTCCAGGTCAACCAGACCCGCCCGATCCTCGGCCCGAGCGCGCTCGACGGCATGGAGAAGGTGCTCACCCTCATCCGGCCGATGGGGCTGAGCGACCCCGAACTGGTCTCGGCGATCATCATGATCGACGGGTACGTCGTCGGCGCCGCCCGCACGCAGCTGTACCAGCAGGAGGCGGAGCGCCGCACCGGCCTCACGGACGCGGAGTTCTGGCAGGCCCAGGTGCCGACCCTGGAGAAGGTCCTCGCCTCGGGCCGCTACCCGGTGATGGCCTCCCTCTCCGAGGACGCCTTCGGCACCGACTTCGACCACTTCGAGTTCGGTCTGCAGCGCATCCTGGACGGCCTG
The DNA here is from genome assembly GCF_017948455.1 of Streptomyces sp. GESEQ-4. Lineage (GTDB taxonomy): Bacteria > Actinomycetota > Actinomycetes > Streptomycetales > Streptomycetaceae > Streptomyces. The sequence goes on along the minus strand of NZ_JAFFSU010000036.1, from coordinate 35,219 downwards.
GAGGTTTTCGTCGCCCGGCGCGGCGAAGGGTGACAGAGCAGGCGATCGGTGCCTGTATGGAAGGCATGAATACGCAGAGTACGAGCCCCGAACTCACCCGCTTCATCAAGCAGTGGGCCGTCCTCCTCACCAGCCACAAGAAGGACGGCACCGGAGTCGGCACCCCCGTGAGCATCGCCGTCGAGGGTGACCACGCGTACTTCCGCACCCCGGGCGCCGCCGCGAAGGTGAAGCGCCTGCGCAACAACCCGGAGGTGGAGATCGCCCCCTCCACCGTCCGCGGCGCCCCGACCGGTCCGGCGATCCGCGCGCGGGCCCGGCTCCTGGACCACGGCAGCGACGAGGACAAGCACGCGGCCCGGCTGCTGCGGAAGAAGTACCCCTTCCTGCAAGGGGTGTTCGTCCCGCTCACCCACAAGGTGATGCGGACGCGGACGCTGCACTACGAGGTGCGGCCGGTGGCGGAGAAGCCGAAGGAGGACTGAAGCAGGCGGGCCTACGACCGCCGCAGCAGCCGCCTGAACCAGAGGCCGACGCCGAGTGTCGCGACGACGGCGATGGCGCCGATCTTCAAGTTTTCGCTGTCGCCGTCACCGTCCCCGCCGGCCGCCGAACTCCCGTTCCCGGAGGGCGACTCGGACTCTCCGGCACGGTCGGGCGCGTCCCTGGCCTCCACCTCGCTGTTCTCGCCCTCGCTCCCGAGCATCAGCTTCGTGCCGTCGACGCTGTAGCTGACGGACTCCCCCTGGCCGATCGGCACGCTGATCCGCCCCTGCCGCTTGATCTTCCCGTCGTTCCAGTCGTAGGAGATCCCGCCGAAGTAGCCGCGTACGGCGAGCTGCTTGCCGTCGGGTGAGAAAGCGGCGTCGGTGGCCCACAGGTCGACGGCGGCGGCGGGCTTGAAGACGTTGCTCCCGGAGGTGGAGAGCTTGGCCGGGCCCTCGTACAGATGCCCGCCGTCCTCCTGCTTGTCGATGATGTAGACGCGCCCGGTCTTGGGGTGGACGACCATCGACTCGGCGTCCCGCGAGCCGTTCGAGTACTTCACGACGTACTGCGTGGCCCGGACGGACTGGTCGGTGAGGTTCTTGGGCTCGGGCAGCTGGTAGATCCACACATAGGGCCAGGAGACGCCGTCGTTGTCGCCGATGTCGCCGACCCAGATCTGGTTGTCCGGCCCGATGGCGATCGCCTCGACATCGCGCGGCGTGCCCACGCCGGTCATGGTGATCCGCGCGACCGTCTTGCCGGTGGCGCTGTCGACGGCGTACAGGTAGGCGCCCTCGTCCTGGTCGTTGTGCGTCCAATAAATACCCGGGTGCTGGCGTGAGGCGGCGAGGCCGCTGGACTCGGTGATGCGGGGGTCGCTGATGGAGAAGGTCTCGTCGCCGTCGGCGGCGGAGGCGGGCAGGGCGAACACACCCACGAGGAGGACCCCGGCAAGGAACGCGAGCAGTCGGCGCATGCCCCCAAGCCTGCCATCCCGCGCCCGCGTTCACGGAGCGTGTCGGGCTTCACATCCCACCGCCCCCGCTGATCGTCCATCATGAGCGGATGCTCAGGTTCATGCCCGTCGGCGACTCCCAGACGATCGGAAGCGCGGGCGAACACACATGGCGTTACCGGCTGTGGCAGCACCTGCGCGAGACGTACGGCGGCCCGTTCAAGCTGGTCGGCCCGCGCGAGACGCTGTACGACCAGGCCACGGGCACCCCCACGTCGTACGAGTACGCCGACCCCGACTTCCCCCGCGCCCATCTCGCCGGCTGGGGCGAGGGCTGGCTGCACATGGCCCCGCTGATCGGCGAGGCGGTGCGGTCGTGCCGGGCGGATGTGCTCTTGGTCTCCCTGGGCCTGATCGACCTGGGCTTCTACACGAACGCCGACCAGACGGCGGACAACGCGCGGGCCTTCGTGGCGGCGGCGCGGGCGGCGAACCCGAAGGTGCGGATGGTCGTCCTCCCGGTGATCCCGAACGTCCGCGCCGACACGGACGCCGCCTTCGCCGCACAGGTCACCCGCTTCAACGAACTGCTGGCCAAAGCGGTGGCCGACCTGGACGAGCCCCGCTCCCCCCTCCTCCTGGCGTCGCCGCCACCGTCGTACGACATCAACTTCGACACCCACGACGGCACCCACCCGAACGCGAGCGGCGAGCACAGGATCGCGGCGGCGTTCGCGGACGCGATGTATCAGGCGTGGGATGTGGGGGAGCTCTACGAGGCGTGAGCGTAGATGGCGCGTACCAGGAACTCGGCGCACGACCGCACCCCCGGAAGCAGATCCCCCCACCGCTCGTCCACTTCCCCTTCTTCCCCCAGGTAGACGGCACGTGCGTGCGCGAGCGCGGGCCGGTGGACGGCCGGGAGCCGCTCGATCGCCCAGTCGGCGGCAGCGTCCTTGGAGCGGATCCGGCCGGTGGCGAGGGTGGTCCACACACGGGCGAGGGTGAGCAGCACGTTCCGGGTGTCGGACTCCAACTCGCCCATCAGCCCCGGCACTCCGGAGACGATCGCCCGCCTCAGGTCGTCGTGCGGGACGGGGTCGAGGAGTTCGGCGGGTGGCGGGCCGTAGAGCGGGGCGTCGCCGAGCAGCACCATGGTGAGGAGCGGGGCGAGGTCGGGGCTGGGCTCGGGAGCGGGGACGAGGCCGCGCTCGTAGTCGCCCCGCAGCCACTCCCCGTACAGGAACTCGCAGGTGGGCGGGTACCGCCAGGGCCGTACGGCGTCCTGTACGACGACGATGAGCTCGACGGGGCGGGCGTCCCCGCCGGACAAGTCCATCAACTCATCCAGCAGGGCGCGGCGTTGAGCATGGGACATGGGCTCCCGTACGACCACCAGGACATCGACGTCACTGTGTGGGCGGAGGCCGCCGAGGGTGGCGGAGCCGTGGAGGTAGATGCCGAGGACGGTGTCGCCGAGGATGCGCCGGACGAGTTTCACCACTGTCGTCGTCACGCCGACACGATACGAGGGAACGGGGCCTATTCCGCGTTTCCCGCGTTGCGAGGCGGCAGTCGCCGTGTGATGCGGTCGAACAGCTCCTTCAGCGGCTCGCCGACATCCCGGCCGAACTCGGTCAGCCCGTAGGTGACCTGGGGCGGCCTCGTCGGCTCGACCTCGCGCCGGACGAGGCCGTCCTCGACCAGCGCGCGCAGAGTCTGGGCGAGCATCTTCTCGCTGATGCCCTGGATGCTCTCGCGCAGCTCGTAGAACCGGAGGCACAATCTGTGACTGATCCGCCGTCAAGGAGGCTCAGCGGGCCAGCAGGTCCTGGATCGCCGCCGTGATCTCGTCGGGTGCCTCCTCGGCCATGAAGTGCCCCGCTCGGGTCAGCCGGTGGTCCAGGTCCGGCGCCCACGCCTTCCATACCGCGGCAGCGTCGTAGCCCAACTGCGCGCCCCAGTCCTGCTGGACGACCGTCACGGGCATGGCCAGCTGCGACCCGGCGTCCAGGTCCGCTTGGTCGTGCGTGACGTCGATGCCCGCCGAGGCCCGGTAGTCCGCGACGATCGACGTGACCGCCGCGGCGCTCGCCCGCAGGTACTCGGCACGGACATCCTCCGGCATGGCGGCCGGGTCGTTGGCCCAGCCATCGAGGAACGAGCCGAAGAACGCGTCCGCGCTGCCTGCGATCATCGCCTCCGGCAGGCCTGGCGGCTGCGCCATGAGGAAGAGGTGGTAGCCGACCGCCGCCGAGGCGCCGTGCAGGACGTTCCACATGTCGAGCGTCGGCACGATGTCGAGGATGCCCAGGTGCGTGATGGTCTCGGGGTGGTCAAGGCCCGCCCGGAAGGCGACCAGGGCGCCCCGGTCGTGGCCGACGAGGGCGAAGCGCTCGTGGCCGAGGGCCGCCGCCAGGGTCACGACGTCGGCGGCCATGGTGCGCTTGGCGTACACGTCGGGGTCGGTGACCGTCGGCTTGTCGCTGGCGCCGTAGCCCCGCAGGTCAGGACAGATCACCGTGTGCCTGTCGGCGAGCCGCTCGGCGACGTGTCGCCACATCAGGTGGGTCTGGGGGAAACCGTGCAACAGCACAACCGGGCTGCCGCTGCCGCCGACAGCGGCAGCCAGCTCCACACCGTCCGCACCAGGCAGGCGGATGTGATCGAAGCCGGGAATGGTGAGCGTCATGAAAGGCCGTCTTTTCGGGTGGGGGACTGACCGGATCAGCCTGGGCGACGGCGATCAGCAGCCGATCAGTACGGTTGGGCCCAGCCGACCCCTGGCACGGAGGATGGGGGCATGCGAATCGACGTGCTCGGTGCCGTGCGGGCCTTCCGCGACGACGGCAGTCCGGTCGACCTGGGCGGACCCCGCCATCGCGAGGTACTCGCCCGGCTCGTCGCCGCCGAGGGACGGATGGTCACCACCGCCGGTCTCGTCGACGACCTGTGGACCGATCCGCCGGCCCGTGCCGTGGGCGCTTTGCGTACGTTCGTCGCCGCGCTGCGCCGCGCCCTCGAACCCGAGCGTCCGCCCCGCGATCCGCCGCGCGTACTCGTCACCGAAGGCCCCGGCTACGCACTGCGCCTGCCGCGCGAGGACGTGGACGTCCATCGGTTCGAGGACACCCTGGCCCGAGCCCGGCGCAGCCCCGACGCGGTGACCGACCTCGGCACGGTACTCGCGGACTGGCGTGGACCCGCCTACGCCGATGTGACCGGCTCCGCATGGGCGCAGCGCGAGCGGACCCGACTGGAGGAGCTGAGACTGGACGGGGCGGAACTGCGCGCACGCATCCTCCTCGACTCCGGAGAAGGCGCCGATCTCGTCGCCGAACTCCGTGCCCACATCGCCGAACATCCGTGGCGCGAGCCGGCCTGGGGACTGCTTGCCCGCGCGCTCCACCGCGCGGGCCGCCAGGCCGACGCGCTGGCCACCCTCCGCCGCGCCCGCGCCATGCTCGTTGATCAACTCGGACTCGACCCTGGCGCCGGCCTCCAACGCCTGGAGACGGACATCCTCAACGGGTCCGTGCCCCCCGAAGGCGCACGTACCGCGTGGACCGGCCATGGGGTCCGTCTCGGCCCGCGCACCACCGTGGATCTGGCCCGCACCCTCGCCCTGGCGGGTGGCGACGCCCTCGTCCACTCGCGGCGCGACCGCCTCGCCGCCGTCCAGGCGGCGGAACGCACGCAAGACCCCTCCCTGACCGCCCGGATCATCGGCGCCTACGACGTGCCCGCCATCTGGAGCCGGGCCGACGACCCTGAACAGTCCCGCGCCGTCGTCGCGGCTGCCGAGCGCACGCTCACCGCACTCGGCCCCGACGGCCCCGCCGACCTGCCCGCCCGCCTCCTGGCCACGGTCGCCGTCGAGAGCCGCACCGCCGATCTGTCCAGGACCGAGCTGCGGCGCGCGCAGCAGGCGGCACGGCAGGCCGAGGCGCTGGCACGGGACCTGGCCGATCCCGCCCTGCTGGCGTTCGCCCTCAACGGGGTGTTCCTGCAGTCCTTCACCCGCCCCGGGCTCGCGGCGGTACGGGACCGGATCGGCGCCGAGATCCTCGACCTGGCCACCCGGCACGAGCTGCCGAACTTCGCCGTACTCGGCCGACTCGTCCGCCTGCAGTCCGCCTCGGCCCTCGGCGACCTCGACGCCGCAGCCTCGCACGCCGAGGCAGCCGAACAGCTCGCCGCCACCACGGAGGCGCCCCTCGTCTCCGTCCTCACCGGGTGGTTCCGGGCACGGGCCACGGCCGCCCGCAGCGCAGAACCCGGCGGTCCCACCGCCGCCACGGCCGCAGCGCACTACCGCGCTGCCGAGGACGCCCTCCGGACGGCAGGAATGCCGGGGCTGCACCGGGGCCTGTTCCCGCTCGCCCTCCTGGGGCTGCGCCTGCTGCACGACCGGCCCGCGCCCACCGACCCGCACCTCGACTGGGGCCCGTACCGACCCTGGGCGCGCCCCCTCGTGCTGCTCGCCCAGGACCGAGTCGAGGAGGCCCGTGCCGCCCTCGACGCGGTGCCCGAACCACCGCGTGACCACATGCAGGAGGCACTGTGGTGCCTGACCGCCCGCGCCGCCGTAATCCTCGGCGAGCGCGGAACCGCCGCACGCGCCGAGGCTGCCCTGCGTGATGCCCGTGCCGAACACGCCGGCGCCGCCAGCGGAATGCTGACCCTGGGCCCGGTGGCGCGCTACCTGACCGAGGCGGAGGCATGCGCCGGATGAGAGGCTGAGAGCATGGCCCTCATCCACCGCACCACCCTCAAGCCGACCAAGCTGGAACTGCTCACCACCTGGCTGCCCACCCGCCCCTGGTACGAAGGCGGCCCGAACGCACCGGAGTTGACCAAGGCGGGCGGCTTCCGGCTGGACGACCCGGAGGGCGAGGTCGGCATCGAGTTCATGGCGGCCATGGACACGTCCGGCCCGCATCCGGTCACCTACCTGGTGCCCCTCACCTACCGAGGTGCCCCCCTCGACGGCGCCGACCACGCCCTCGTCGGCACGATGGAACACGGCGTGCTGGGCGAGCGCTGGGCCTACGACGGCTGCCACGACCCGGTCCTGGTAGCCCAGTTGCTGGCCCTGTTCGAGGGCCGCGTCCAGGCCCAGGCGCAGAGCATCACCGACACCCCGGACCACGAGGTCGCCCGCTCCTACGCCGGCCCCGCCCTCCCCTCCACGGCCACAGCCACCGACGACCAGGACGGCACGGAGCTCCGCCTCGCCGACGGAACGCTCCTCCGCCTGCACCGACGCCTGCGGCCCGGCACGGAGGCGCCCGAGGGTTCCCTCGGCCACATCACCGGCGCCTGGGAGTTGCCGGACGGCACGCGGGTGCGTGCGCCGTTCGCCGTGCTCTGAGGCCGGTCACGACCGACGGCTTCCCCCGGGACCGGGCCCGCGCGGCTCCGCAGGAGCCATCAGATGTTCCTCCGCCCAAAACGCGAGCGCGGCGAGCGGGATGAGGAAGGCCCTGCCGTGTGCGGTGAGGGCGTACTGGGAGCGGACGGGTGGGCCGGGGAGCACCGTGCGGGTGACGAGTCCCGCGCTGGTCAGTTCGTGGAGCCGGTCGGCGAGCATGCGGTCGCTGATGCCGGGCACGCGCTCGCGCGCCTCGCCGAAACCGACTGGTCCCTTCGCGAGCGCGGCAAGGACCAGGCCGTTCCAGCGCTTGCCGAGGAGGGCGAAGGCGCGGGTGAGGGCGGTGATGGTCGGCGGTGGGGGTTCGGGGTGGTGAGGTCGGTCGGTCATGGGAGTCCTCCGGTGGGGTGAAGGCCGGGTGTCCGGTGCCTGCGGGCGGCGGGCAGCGGACACCCGGTCTTCGCGCCGAATCGTCGGCGTGGGATGGATGTCAGCCCATGTGGACGGGTGGTGCCGATCCCTCGACGTGCTGCTTTCCGGCGTTGACGGCGAGGGCGGTGACGACGAGCCCGGCCAGGAACATCCCGGCGGCCGCCGCGAAGGCCACGGTGTAGCCGTGGGTCAGCGCGTCGCCCGCCCTGGCGACCAGGGCGAAGTCCTCGGTGGCCAAGCCCCGGTAGAGGGCTCCGGCGGCCTCGGGCAGCTTGTCGTTCGCGGCCGATGTCGAGAGGGTGGACAGGACGGCGAGACCGAGCGCGCCACCGATCTGCTGGGCGGTGTTCAGCAGCGCCGAGGCGACGCCGGTGTCCGCGTGGGAGACACCGCTCACCGCACCGAGGGTCATCGGCACGAAGCTCATGCCGAGCCCCAGCGCCGTGACGAACATCGCCGGCATCAGATGCGCGGCATACGACGAGTCCGCCTCCAGCGTGGCGAACCAGAACATACCGACGGCCGCCACCAGCAGCCCTGGCCCGGCAATCAGCCGAGGCGCGACATGCGTGACCAGCTTCGCGCTGATCCCGGCGGCCGCCGCCATCCCGAAGCTGAACGGCAGATAGGCGAACCCGGTCCTGACCGGGCTGTAGCCGAGAATCAGCTGCATATACAGCGTCAGGAAGTAGAACGTGGCGAACATGCCCGCCCCGATGAACAGCATCGTGGCGTAACTCCCCCACCGATTACGGTCCTTGAACAACCGCAGGGGCATCATCGGATCGCCGGTCCGCGCCTGGAGCACCAGGAACACAACCAACAGCACGGCCGCGACAGCGAAGGAGACGAGGGTGAGGCCGTTGCCCCACCCGTGCTCACCGCCGCGCGTGATGCCGTAGACGAGGGCGATCAGCCCACCGGTACCGGTGATCGCACCGGGCACGTCCAGGCGCCCGGGGTGCCGTTCGGCCTCGACGAGATTCCGCGTCCCGGCCAGCACCACCAGTCCAATGGGAATGTTGACGTAGAACACCCAACGCCAGTCGAGCACATCGGTGAGCATGCCGCCGAGCAGCAGCCCGACGGTGGCGCCGACGCCGCCCATGGCCGCGTAGACACCCATGGCCGTGTTACGCGATTTCCCGACGGGGAAGGTCGTGGTGATCAGCGCGAGCGCACTGGGCGCGGCCAGCGCGGCACCGACGCCCTGCAGAATGCGGGCCCCTATGAGCAGCCCTTCATTGGGCGCGAGCCCGCCCAGCAGGGACGCGACGGTGAAGACGGCGATGCCGACCTGGAACATTCGTCGACGCCCGTAAAGATCCCCGGCCTTGCCGCCGAACAGCAACAGACCACCGAAGGCGAGCGCATACGAATTCACCACCCACGCCAGATTCGAGTCCGACACGCCAAGGTCGGTCTGGATGGCGGGCAGAGCGATATTCGTGATCGTGGCGTCGAGAATCACCATCAACTGCGCGGCGGCGATCACGAAGAGGGCGAGACCGAGATGTCGGCCTCCGGACGCGGGGCCGGACCCGGTGGTATCCGACCCCGTGGGGGCAGTGACAGCCGTGCTGTCAGCAGCAGACATGAAGAAACTCCAAGAGTGGGCTGGAAGCTTCTCCCCCGGTTCATGAAAGCGACTCCGCGTTCAAGCCGACTTCCACAACGAGAGAGGAAATCGGGCGAACGGAATCTAATGAAGCGGGACGCCCACGCATTTCCGAGGCGGGGGCCGACAGGGCTCAGCACCTCGGAACGAGTCCGACCTTAATACCCCCCGATCCCCGGTAGCGGCACGGAAATCCGGACTTCCGATGTGGCAATTCTCGCCCTTGACGAAACGCTTGAGGCTGTGGGCACGGCGCCGTGAAAAATCACCTCACCGCCAGTTCCCACAGCAACTCCCCTGCCACAAAAGGAACGTCCGCCGTAGGTACCGATCGCCAGCCCAGCGGCCAGGTGACCCCTGTCAACGCCGGTACGCCGACGTACGCCAGGATGCCGTCACCGCGCGTGAGAGCGCGCACGCCGGGCGGCCAGGGGTGCGCGGACGCGGTTTGCGGGGGCAACAGGAAGTACATGTTCCGTTCCCCGCTGAACTCCTGGACGACTGGGCCTGCGTCAAAGTCCGTGGCCGACATCAGCTCGTTGGCGACGCGTTCCCCCGCAGCTCCTCGGATGCGTACGGCATCGAAGTGGATGCCGGCGTGACGGAGGGCGAGGCCGGAGGCGGGGATCCAGGTCGGGATCCAGGGGGCGGCGATTCTCTCGTTCATGCCGCAAATGGTTCCGCGCGGTCACATACTGTGACCAGGGGTTGGCAAGGGTGGTGCGGGGCTGTGCAGTTGGGGAGGTTCGTGTGCACGCGAGTGAACAGGGCTCGGGGAACCTGGAGATGTTCGGCTCGTTGCTGCGGTACTTCCGCGAGCGCGCCGGGATGACACAGGAGGGGCTGGGCAAGTACGTCGGGTACTCCAAGTCCCAGGTGGCCATGGTGGAGCGAGGCGAGCGGCCACCCAAGGGCAAGCTCGTCGAGATCGCGGACGAGGTGCTGGGTGCACAAGGTGCACTTCTGGCCGCAGGCAGGAAGCTGAGGGCGAGCCGGTTTCCGTCGTGGTTCGAGGACTACGCGGACCTGGAGGCGAAGGCGACCGCGATCTACATGTACGCGAACCATGTGATCCCGGGGTTGCTTCAGACCGAGGCGTACGCGCGGGCGGTCTTCAGCCAGGAGAACCCGCCCTACGAGGACGATGAGCTTGAGGCGAGGACCGCCGCTCGCCTGGACCGACAGCGCGTATTGCAGCGCAAGCCCGTGCCTGTCGTCGGTTTCGTGCTGGACGAGCACACCCTGAAGCGCCCGATCGGCGGCAAGCACATCCTCAAGGAGCAGCTGACCCAGCTACTTGAGGTGGGCCAGCGGCGCAACGTCACGATCCAGGTGATGCCGACCGACCGGGAAGTCCACGCCGGGCTGAACGGCTCGATGACTCTGCTGGAGACAGATGAGCGCACGCAGATCGCGTACGCCGAAGCACCAGGGGGCGGCTACTTTGTCAGCGAACAGCCGCACCTGGGCAACATGTTCGCGCAATATGGCATCCTGCGAGCGCAGGCCCTCAACCCCGAGGAGTCGGCGCAGTTGATCAGCGAGGTGACGGGCAGGCTATGAGCGCGGACCTGAACTGGTTCAAGAGCAGCTACAGCGGCGGCCAGGGCGGCGAGTGCGTAGAGGTCGCACTGGTGTGGACGAAGTCGAGCTACAGCAGCAGCCAGGGCGGCGAGTGCGTAGAGATAGCCCTCACCCCCACCACCATCCACATCCGCGACTCCAAAACCCCCACCACCCCCGCCACCCCGGCCGTCCAAGTAACCCCCACCACCTGGACGACCTTCCTCAACTCCCTGTCCTAGAACATGGTGTTGTCGTTCGCGGAAGTCGCCGGCACATCCTGGATCACATCCCAGTGCTCCACGATCTTCCCGTTCCGCACCCGGAACAGATCCACGATCGCCTGACCCCGCTCCCCCGGCGCGTTCACGTAGTGGCTGTGGACGGCGACCAGGTCACCCTCGGCGATCACCCGCTTCGGCGTCACCTTCAGCTGCGGGAACGCCTCGAAGAACCCCCCAAGCCCCGCCTTCGCACCAGCCACACCATCCGCGATGCTCGGGTTGTGCTGGTGGTACTCGGGACCCCAGTACCGGTCGAGGGCGGACACGTCCTTCTGGACCAGAAGCTGATCGACGGCCTTGGTGACGAGCCGCTTGTTGTACGCGGTCAGCCACCGCGGCCCCGGCTGCTCGGTCCGCGGCCAGCTCTCCGTGGAGAACATGTCGTTGCCGTTGACGGACGACTCCGGCACCTCCTGTCCCACATCCCAGTGCTCCGCGATCTTCCCGCCCTGGAACCGGAAGATGTCCACGACAGCCTGCCCCCGCGCACCGGGAGTCATCACGACGTTCGAGTGCACGAGGACGAGGTCGCCCTCGGAGATGACCCGCTTGACGTCGTACTCGGCATCCGGGAACTGCTGGTGGATCGCGACACCCAGGTTCTTCAGCGTCTCCGCACCGTCCGGCGCAAGCGGGTTGTGCTGGATGTAGTCCGGCCGTACGAAACGATCCACAACCTCCGTGTCGCCCTGCTCGAACACGCCCTTGAGGACGCGGACGGTGACGTACTTCTGGTAGGCGAGGCGGGCGGAATCGCCGTAGCCGGCGTGCTCGCCGGAGGCAACCGGCGGAGACGCGACGGCAGGCACCGCCGCGGCACCCAGAAGCGCGGCGGAGGCCAGTACGGCGACAAGAGCCTTACGGACAGGCGTGGTGGGGGGCATCGCGCTCTCTTCCCAGGAGGACAAATTGAAAGTTCAAGCTCACACTTCCCACAGGAAAGCACTAACCTCCAGTTAGTGTCAAGATCGCTTGCCTAGAGCGCACTCCACGCCGTTGGCTAGGAAGTTATGAAGTACACGCAGCTCGGACGCACGGGACTCAAGGTCAGCCGACTCGTCCTCGGCACCATGAACTTCGGTCCGCAGACCGACGAAGCGGACAGTCACGCGATCATGGACGCGGCGCTGGACGCGGGCATTAACTTCTTCGACACGGCGAACGTGTACGGCTGGGGCGAGAACAAGGGCCGTACCGAATCGATCATCGGCAACTGGTTCGCGAAGGGCGGCGAGCGGCGCGACAAGGTCGTGCTCGCCACCAAGGTGTACGGGAACATGGCGGCGGACGGCGCCACCCCCTGGCCCAACCACGACAAGCTGTCGGCCCTCAACATCCGGCGGGCCGTCGACGCGTCGCTCAAGCGGCTGCAGACGGACTACATCGACGTCTACCAGTTCCACCACATCGACCGCTCGACTCCCTTCGAGGAGATCTGGCAGGCGATCGACGTACTGGTGCAGCAGGGGAAGATCCTCTACGTCGGGTCCTCCAACTTCCCCGGCTACAAGATCGCCCAGGCGAACGAAATCGCCGCCCGCCGCGCCGGCACCATCGGCCTCGTCAGCGAGCAGTGCCTCTACAACCTGGCCGAGCGCCGCGCCGAGATGGAGGTCATCCCGGCCGCGCAGGAGTACGGCCTCGGGGTCATCCCCTGGTCGCCGCTGCACGGCGGTGTGCTGGGCGGGGTCATCAAGAAGGAGGTCGAGGGCGGACGCCGGGCCAGTGGGCGGGCCGCGGACTACCTCGCCAACCCCGCCACCCGCGCGCAGATCCAGTCGTACGAGGACCTGCTCGAAAAGCACGGCGTCGAGCCGGGTGAGGCCGCCCTCGCCTGGCTGCTCACCCGTCCCGGCGTGACCGGCCCGATCGTCGGCCCGCGCACCGCGGAGCAGCTGGAGTCCGCGCTGCGGGCGGTCGAGCTGGAGCTGAGCGAGGAGCTGCTGTCCGGGCTGGACGAGATCTTCCCGGGCCCGGGTCCGTCGCCGGAGGCCTTCGCCTGGTAGCCGCCGGAGGCACGCGGCGGCGCTACTTTCCGAGCGCCGCCGCCAGCGCGACCATCACGAACATCAACACAAGCGCACCGGCCATGATCCGGTTCCGGGTTTTCGGCTTCACGTACCGAGACTAACCGGCCCCTCCGAGCGGCCAGCGGGCGACCACCTCGTAGCGCGGCTGCTCGCCCGGTACACCCGATTTCGGCAGATTGCTGCGGACCAGCGCCAGTTCGTCCACCGTCCACGTCCTGCCGGTGAACCGGTCGAGGGCCTCGACATACGGCCGTACATCCACCGCGTCCCGGCTTCTCGCCACCGTCAGATGGGCCTTGTACCGGCGGTGTTCCCCCATCGGCACCCCCGCCTTCCGCGCGGCGGCCTCCGCCCGGTCCGCCAGCAGCCGCAGCGCTTCTACGTCCCCCTCCGCCCCCACCCACAGCGCCCGCCCGTGCCCGAACTGTCCGCCGCCCCGGAGCGCCAGCGGGAAGAGGCCGGTGCGGTGCGCGGCCCGCTCCAGCCTCGCCGACAGTTCCGGTACGAGGTCGTCGTCGACCTCCCCGTAGAACGCCATCGTGAAGTGCCACCCGGGCCGCCCGGTCCATCGCAACCCGTCCGCGCCGGGCAGCTTCCGCAACTCGTCGATCTCGACGGCGAGTTCACGGACGACGTCGTCGGGGGGCAGTACGGCGGCGAAGAGTCTCACGGACGCCACTGTTCCAGGGAACGGATCATCCGGCGAGCTGTCTGTCTGCCACGGGCCTTCAGACGTCGACCTCGAGCTTGATGGTCAGCTCGGCGCGGCCGGTGACGCGCAGCGGAATGTGCGCCGCCGGGTTCAGTGAGTCGTTGACGGCCATCAAGGCGCCTCGGAGGTCGGCCGGGGCCGGCTGCGTGATCAGGTCCAGTCCGGCTTCCAGGACCTCACGGAGTCCCGGGGCCGCGCAGGTGAAGTTCAGCAGGCGGTCGTGCGTCGCGTGGGAGATGTGCAGCTCGACGGTCTCGGTGGCGTGGGCGGCGGCGAGGAACTCCTGGACGTCGCCCATGCCGACCAGCATGGCGGTGTCCAGGTCGATGTCCATCGACGGCAGCGCGAGCGAGGCGCGCAGGAAGCCCGGGTGCGCGTCGAGGTAGAGGGACGCTCCGTCGTCCTCGATCGCCTCGCCCACGTCGTAGAGGTTCCGGCGCTGGTCCCGTGTCAGTTTGACCACGATGGCCGCCCGGCCGCCGAGCCCCATGTAGACCACCGAGCCGGCTTCGGCATGCGTGCTGTGACTCGTCACGACGTGCACCGGTCCGGTGCCGGCGGGAAAGTTCCGCCGGGTCTGCGCCGACGTCTGGTCCATGATGCTCGGGGCGGTGATCTGGGGCAGCCGCCGGCCGCCGACCATCAGTCCCGGACGCTCGAACGATCCCGTCACCGCTGCGGGATCGAACACGCTGACCGATATAGGCGGCTGCTTCCGCCCCGCCTGCGTCTGCCCGGCCTGCTTCTTCTTCCGTCGCCACCACGTCATGCCCCGACCGTAAACACGTCATCCCGGGACGGGTCCCGGCCTCAACAGGGCGGCGCCGTACGGGAGATCCCTACGCCACCGTCGCCATCTCCTCCCGCCGCTCCCTCGGCACGAAGCGGACCACCGGATGCCCGTGGTTCCAGCGCACCGACAGCCGCAGGCCGCCCGCGCGGGCCAGGATCAGGCCGATCACCGTGGCCGCCGTCGCGGCGATGGTGCCGCCGGCCGCGAAGCCCACGCGTGCGCCGTAGGTGTCCGTGATCCAGCCGACGATGGGTGCGCCGACGGGTGAGCCGCCGAGGAAGACCATCATGTAGAGGGACAGGACCCGGCCGCGCATGGCGGGGTCGGTCGCCATCTGGATGCTGGTGTTGGCGGTGACGTTGACCGTCATCGCGGCGATGCCGATGGGGGCCATCAGCAGGGCGAACACCCAGAGGGAGGGGGCCATCGCGGCCACCACTTCCAGTACGCCGAAGGCCACCGCCGCCGCGATCAGCACCCGCATCTTCGCCGTGCCCCGGCGTGCCGCGAGCAGGGCGCCCGCCACCGAGCCGACGGCCATCAGCGTGTTGAAGAGGCTGTAGGAGCCGGCGCCCGCGTGGAAGATGTCGTCGGCGAAGGCCGACAGATAGACCGGGAAGTTGAAGGCGAACGTGCCGACGAAGCCGACCAGCACGATCGGCCAGACCAGCTCCGGCCGCCCGGCGACATACCGCAGACCCTCCCGCAGCTGTCCCTTGCCGCGCGGGGCGCGTTCGACGGCGTACAGCTCACGCGCCCGCATCAGCAGTAGGCCGACGATGGGGGCGACGAAGGACAGGCCGTTGAAGAGGAACGCCCAGCCGGTGCCGACGCCGGTGATCAGGACGCCCGCGACGGCGGGGCCGATGAGGCGGGCGGACTGGAAGTTGGCGGAGTTCAGGCTGACCGCGTTCTGCAGCTGGTCGGGGCCGACCATCTCGGAGACGAAGGACTGGCGGGCCGGGTTGTCGAGGACGGTGACGAGACCGACCGCGAAGGCGGCTACGTAAACATGCCAGACCTCGACGTGGCCGGTGATCGTGAGGAACGCGAGCGCCAGGCCCGTCAGGCCCATCGCCGTCTGGGTGACCAGCAGGGTCGGGCGCTTGGGGAGGCGGTCGACGAGGACGCCGCCGTACAGCCCGAACAGCAGCATCGGGAGGAACTGCAGCGCCGTCGTTATGCCTACGGCCGTGGAGGAGCCGGTGAGGCTGAGCACCAGCCAGTCCTGGGCGATGCGCTGCATCCAGGTGCCGGTGTTGGAGACGACCTGGCCCATGAAGAAGAGGCGGTAGTTCCGGACCTTCAGCGAGCTGAACATCGAGGACTTGCGCTCGACGGGGTCGTCGGGGGTGGTGTCGTGGGTGGCCGGTGCGGGTGCGGAGTCTGCTCCGGGTCCCGGACTCAACAGCGTTCGCCTCCTCGGACGGTGGGGTTACAGGTGTGCGAGCTTCTCCAGCACGGGGGCGGCGGCGCGCAGTTTCGCCCACTCGTCCTCGTCGAGGCCCTCGACCAGGGAGGCCAGGAACGCGTTGCGCTTGCGGCGGCTCTCCTCGAGCATCGTCACGGCCTCCTCGGTCTGTGTGACGACCTTCTGGCGCCGGTCCTCGGGGTGCGGCTCCAGCCGGACCAGGCCCTTGGCTTCGAGCAGCGCGACGATGCGGGTCATCGAGGGCGGCTGCACATGCTCCTTACGGGCGAGTTCACCCGGGGTCGCGGTGCCGCAGCGAGCGAGGGTGCCGAGCACCGACATCTCGGTGGGGCTCAGCGATTCGTCGACCCGCTGGTGCTTGAGCCGACGGGACAGCCGCATCACGGCAGATCGCAGGGAGTTCACGGCGGCAGCGTCGTCGCCATGGCTAAGGTCCGACATCTCTTTAGCGTAACTCATTACTCTCCCTAAAGACCACTGCAGCGCGCGCGAATGCCCGTGACCCGGGCCACTGAACCCTCAGATCACCCATCCGGGTGAGTTGGTTCCGAAAAGTGACGCGGTACTCGGTCCGGTCCGGCAACCCTCGTACGCATGGGGACCAGCGTGCTCAGCCTGCGGATAGACGGGGAGCTGCTCGAACGGCTCCGGGACCATGCGGCGAAGAGGGGAATGAGCGTCCAGGACTATGTGATCCGGACGCTCGTCCGGGACGACTTCGACGAACGGTTCCAGGCCGCCGTCGAGGAGACGGAGCGGTTCTACGGGGTCACGTGAATCACGTCAGCCCCAGCGCCGGCATCAGGTAGTAGAACGCGAACACCGCCGAGACGACGTACATCGCGACCGGGATCTCCTTGCCGCGGCCGGCCGCCAGGCGCAGGACGACGAAGGTGATGAAGCCCATGCCGATGCCGTTGGTGATCGAGTAGGTGAACGGCATCATCAGCATCGTCACGAAGGCCGGGATCGCGACCGTGTAGTCCGCCCAGTCGATCTCCTTGACCGAACCGGCCAGGATCAGGAAGCCGACCGTGAGCAGCGCCGGCGTGGCCGCCTGCGACGGGACCATCGTGGCGACGGGCGTCAGGAACAGGGCTACGGCGAACAGCGCGCCGGTGACGACGTTCGCGAGGCCGGTGCGGGCGCCCTCGCCGACGCCGGCCGTGGACTCCACGAAGCAGGTGGTGGCCGAGGAGGAACTGGCGCCGCCCGCGGCGACCGCGATGCCGTCGACGAAGAGCACCTTGTTGATGCCGGGCATATGGCCCTGGGCATCGGTCAGCTTCGCCTCGTCGCTGACGCCCATGATCGTGCCCATCGCGTCGAAGAACGTCGACAGCAGGACCGTGAAGACGAAGAGGGTGCCGGTCAGCACGCCGACCTTGGAGAACCCGCCGAACAGGCTGACCTCGCCGATCAGGCCGAAGTCGGGGGTGGCCACCGGGTTGCCCGGCCAGGTCGGGGTGGTCAGGCCCCAGGAGGGGATGTCCGCGACCGCGTTGATGACGACGGCCAGCACCGTCATGGCGACGATCGAGATCAGGATCGCGCCGGACACCTTGCGCACGATCAGCGCGAGCGTGAGCAGCGTGCCGAGGATGAAGATCAGCACCGGCCAGCCGGTGAGATGACCGTCGCCGCCCAGCTGGAGCGGGACGGTGGTCTGCGCGGCGTCCGGGATGCGGGAGACGAAACCGGAGTCGACCAGGCCGATCAGCATGATGAACAGGCCGATACCGATGGAGATGGCCTTGCGTAGGCTGTAGGGCACGGCGTTCATGACCCGCTCGCGCAGGCCCGTGGCCACCAGCAGCATCACGATGAAACCGGCCAGCACCACCATGCCCATCGCGTCCGGCCACGACATCCGCGGGGCGAGCTGGAGCGCGACGACCGAGTTCACGCCGAGACCGGCGGCGAGCGCGATCGGTACGTTGCCGATGACGCCCATGAGCAGCGTGGTGAACGCCGCCGTCACGGCCGTGGCGGTCACGAGCTGGCCGTTGTCGAGCTGGTTGCCGTACATGTCCTTCGCGCTGCCGAGGATGATCGGGTTCAGCACGATGATGTAGGCCATCGCGAAGAAGGTGGCGATACCGCCGCGGATCTCGCGCGGCAGCGTGCTGCCCCGCTCGGAGATCTTGAAGTAGCGGTTGAGTGCGCCGTGGGCGGGGCCGGCAGACATGTATTTGGTGGTTCCTACGAAGAGAAATGGACAGACACAAACCGTTTCAGTATGAACGTATAAGGCTCGGGTCAGCCATCTCCGCGCGTAGACAAACCCCTCCCCTCAGACACCCGAAGACACCTGATCGCCTCGTAAGCTGTCCCTCATGGCGAAGTGGACCCCAACACACGAGGCGCCGGAGCCCCTGGAGGGCCCCGTGGTCGGCACCGTCACGGGCGGCACGATCCTCTGGTTCGCCCTCTTCCTGGTGCAGCT
The DNA here is from genome assembly GCF_017948455.1 of Streptomyces sp. GESEQ-4. Lineage (GTDB taxonomy): Bacteria > Actinomycetota > Actinomycetes > Streptomycetales > Streptomycetaceae > Streptomyces. Next base: position 17,091 of record NZ_JAFFSU010000036.1, on the reverse strand, counting down.
GCCCTTCTACGGCTGGTTCGACGACCGCGGACACACCTGGTGGGTGTGGACCTGTCTGGCCGGCGCCGGGCTCGGACTGATCGGTATCTGGTACGTCCGCAGGCGCGACGCCGCACTCAAGCGAGCGGCCCTCGATCAGACCGAGGACCACACTGAGGAAACGAGCGGCGAACACCGGTCGTCCTGATGTGTCCGCGCCCTACAACCAGGGCACGACACCTCTCCTCCCCAAGTCGGAACTTCCGCGCACTCGGCGGGTGAAGGCGTAAATCCGCACGTACCGTCGAATGCATGACGCATATCGACGCGGGCGCCGACCTCGAATCCGCGCACCCGATACCCACCGACGTGGCCGTGACCGGGCTCACCGCCGCCGAGGTGGCCGAACGGGTCGCGCGCGGGGAGGTCAACGACGTCCCGGTGCGCAGCAGCCGGTCCACCGTCGACATCGTCCGCGCCAACGTCTTCACCCGGTTCAACGCGATCATCGGCGTGCTCTGGGTGATCATGCTGTTCGTCGCGCCGATCCAGGACAGCCTGTTCGGCTTCGTGATCCTCGCCAACACCGGCATCGGCATCATCCAGGAGTGGCGGGCGAAGAAGACCCTCGACTCCCTGGCGGTGATCGGCGAGGCCCGGCCGACCGTACGGCGGGACGGGGTGGCCGTAGAGGTCAGCACCTCGGACATCGTGCTGGACGACCTGATCGAGATCGGGCCGGGTGACAAGGCCGTCGTCGACGGGGTGTGCGTCGAGGCCGACAGTCTGGAGATCGACGAGTCGCTGCTCACCGGTGAGGCCGATCCCGTCGTCAAGCAGCCCGGGGACCAGGTGATGTCCGGCAGCTTCGTGGTCGCGGGCGGCGGCGCGTTCAAGGCGACCAAGGTGGGCCGCGAGGCCTACGCCGCCCAGCTCGCCGAGGAGGCCTCCCGCTTCACGCTGGTCCACTCCGAGCTGCGTACGGGCATCTCCACGATCCTCAAGTACGTGACGTGGATGATGGCCCCGGCCGCGATCGGCCTGATCATCACGCAGCTGGTCGTCAAGGACAACGACTTCAAGGACTCCGTCGCCCGCACGGTCGGCGGCATCGTCCCGATGGTCCCGGAGGGCCTGGTCCTGCTCACGTCGGTCGCCTTCGCGATCGGCGTGATCCGTCTTGGCCGGAAACAGTGCCTCGTCCAGGAACTCCCCGCCATCGAGGGCCTCGCCCGCGTCGACACGGTCTGCCTCGACAAGACAGGCACCCTCACCGAGGGCGGCATGGACGTCTCCGAGCTGAGGCCCCTCCAGGGCGCCGACGACACGTACGTACGACAGGTGCTGGGCGCCCTCGGTGAGTCCGACCCCCGCCCGAACGCCTCGCTCCAGGCCATCATCGACGCCTACCCGGACGCCGACGAATGGCGCTGCACCGAGTCCGTCCCCTTCTCCTCCGCCCGCAAGTACAGCGGCGCCTCCTTCAGCGAGGGCAACGGCGAGTCCAGCACGTGGCTCCTGGGCGCCCCCGACGTCCTCCTCACCGACGACGACCCCACGCTCGCCGAGACGGACCGGCTCAACGAGCAGGGTCTACGAGTCCTGCTGCTGGCCCGCGTCACCCGCGACCTCGACGACCCCGAGGTCGCCCGGGGCGCCCGCCCCACCGCCCTGGTCGTCCTGGAGCAGCGGCTGCGCCCGGACGCCGCCGACACCCTGCGCTACTTCGAGGAGCAGAACGTCCGGCCCAAGGTCATCTCCGGCGACAACGCGGTCTCCGTCGGCGCGGTCGCGAGCAAGCTGGGCCTGTCCGGCACGACGGTCGACGCCCGCCGGCTCCCCTCCGACAAGGACGGCATGGCGGACGCCCTCGACGAGGGCACCGTGTTCGGGCGGGTCACCCCGCAGCAGAAGCGGGACATGGTCGGCGCGCTGCAGTCCAAGGGGCACACGGTCGCGATGACCGGCGACGGCGTCAACGACGTACTCGCCCTGAAGGACGCCGACATCGGGGTGTCCATGGGGTCGGGCTCGGAGGCCACGAAGGCCGTCGCCCAGATCGTGCTGCTGAACAACAGCTTCGCCACGCTGCCGGCGGTGGTGGCGGAGGGCCGGCGGGTCATCGGCAACATCACGCGCGTCGCGACCCTGTTCCTGGTCAAGACGGTCTATTCGGTGCTGCTGGCGATTCTGGTGGTGTGCTCGCAGGTGGAATACCCGTTCCTGCCGCGCCACTTGACGTTGCTGTCCACGCTGACCATCGGCGTCCCGGCGTTCTTCCTCGCCCTCGCGCCCAACAAGGAACGGGCGAGGCCTCATTTCGTGCGGCGGGTGATGCGGTACTCGATCCCGGGCGGGGTCCTGGCAGGACTGGCGACCTTCGCGACATACCTGATCGCTCGTCACTACTACACGGGTGAAGGCTCGTTGGCAGCGGAGACCAGCGCGGCGACGCTGACGCTGTTCCTGATCTCCATGTGGGTCCTGGCGATCATCGCGCGCCCCTACACTTGGTGGCGGATTCTCCTGGTCGCCGCCATGGGCTTCGGCTTCCTGGTGGTGCTGGTCGTCCCCTGGCTGCAGGAGTTCTTCGCGCTGAAGCTGGTCGGGGTGACGATGCCGTGGATGGCGGTGGGGATCGCGGTGGTGGCGGCGGCCGTCCTGGAGGTGCTGTGGAGGTGGGTCGACCGCCGCGTTCCCGCTTAGCGCTGGGCTCTGGCTGAGAGGGTCCGGCTGAGTTTTGACTGCGGCGCCGTCGTGGCTGGTCGCGCCCACGCGGCGGAGCCGCAAATCGATACAGCCCCGCGCCCCTTAGGGGCGCGGCTCTACTGCACGTCTACGTAGTCGCCCGCGACCGTCGTCGGCGCCGTGGTCGCCGTGCCCGCGAAGGTGAAGCGGTAGTAGCCGTCCGTGGAGGCGGTGACCGTGGTCTTCAGGGCGCCCGTCGTGGTCGACGTGATGCCCTTGACGTTGGTGTAGTTGGTGGTGCCCGCCTTGCGGAACTGGAGCACGACCTTCTGGGTGCTGTAGCCGGCGTAGGTGTTGGTGTCCCAGTTGGCGCGGGACAGCTTGCCGGTGACCGTGAGGGTCTTGCCCTTCTTCACGGGCTCGGGGGTGGCGTTGACGGTGAGCTTGGCGGCGCGGAGGACCTTGGTGGTGCCGAGGTCGCCCTGCCACTTGGAGTCCTCGTCGGCGGTGACGGCGACACCGCCCGCCCTCCAGGTGCCTGCGTCGGAGCTGAACAGGTCGCCGTCGGCCGGGCGGATGTTGATCACTGCCGAGCAGTTGAGGACCGTCGACGAGGCGGCGGTGCAGGTGCCCGGGTCATCGCTGATGATGACGTTGGTCGCCGACTCCACCGAGGAACCGCGGTAGATCAACGGACCGTTGGCGAAGTTGTCGGCGCTGGTGTCGAGGTCGGCGGCGTGGGTCAGGGTGTACGTGACCGGCACGGCGACCTTGGCGGTGGTGCCGACGGTGATCGGCTTGCCCTTGTTGACCTTCATGTTGGAGAAGGTGACGTCCAGCTCGGCGGCGGCGGCCGCGGTGCCGGCGGAGCTCAGGGGGAGCTTGCCGGAGACGGGCGCGTCGGCGGCCTGGGCGGCCGGGACGACGAGAGCGGAGAGAGCCAGGGCGCCGGTGACGGCGGCCACGGTGGTGCGGATGCGCATGAACTTCCTCAGGTGGGCCGAGCAAAAGGTGGGGAACTGCCCGACCCGGGGCACGGGCCCCGGGTCGGTGACGAACGCTTCTCCGTGGCCGCTTACTTCACGTCCACGAAGTCGCCCGCGACGGTGACCGGCGCGGTGCTCGGGGTGCCCTTGAACTGGAAGCGGTAGTAGCCGTCGAGGGATGCCTTGACGGTGGTCACCAGCTTGCCCTGCGTCCTGGTCTTGATGCCCTTGACGTTCGTGTAGTTGGTGGTGCCCTTCTTACGGAACTGCAGCACCACCGACTGGTTGCCGATACCGACGTACCTGCTGTTGTCCCAGTTGGCGTGGGTCAGGTTGCCCTTGACGGTGATGGTCTTGCCCTTCTTCACCGGCTCCGGGGCGGCGTCGACCGTCAGTTGGGACTGACGCAGGAACCTGAAGGAATTCGTCGGGTCCTTCACCACGACGCCGATGTTGTCCGGGTCCTCCGGCTCGTCGGGGTCCTCGCCGTTGTACGCGACCGCGAACGCGGCCGCCTTCCAGGAGGCGGCGTCGTCGTTGAACAGGTAGAACGGGTCGATCGCGACGGTGGCCTTGCAGGAGGCGACGGTCGCGGACGAGTCCGTGCAGGTGGCGTCGGTGCTCGTGAAGTCGGAGACGGAGTCACCGAACGACGCGCCGCGGTACAACTGGACGGCCGCGACGAAGTCGGCGGCGTGGATGTCGACGTCCGCACCATGGGTCAGCGTGAAGGACACCGGCACCTTGACGGTGGCGGTGGTGCCGACGGTGATGTCCTTGCCGCCGTTCACCTTCACGTTGGAGAAGGAGGCGTCCAGGACGTACGACGCGGCCGTGGCGAACGCCGACGTGTCGTCGGACGCGGCGTCGAGGGCGGCGGCCACGTTCGCGGGGACCTTCGGCTCGGCGGCCGTCGCCACCGGAGCGGCGACGGCGGAGAGGGCCAGGGCGCCGGTGACGGCGGCCACGGTGGCACGAATACGCATGCGTTCCCCAAGTGGAGAGAAAGGGGCCCCGGCGCTGGTCGTTCCCGACGGCTCGTCGTCGGCACGGGGCCCAAATGATCACGGAGTCTGTTGACTCACGTGATCAGACCTGTGGCGGAGGGGAAAGGTTGTGCGGATGGTGCGAAATTTGTGCGAGCACCGTCAAGATCCCCTCCGCCACAGGGTCAGGTCTAGCGCACGCCGACGTAGTCGCCGGTCGCGGTGACCTGCCCGGTGCTGGAGATGCCCGCGAAGCTGAAGCGGTGGTGGCCGTCGACGGTCGCCGTCGTGGTCGTCTTCACGGCGCCGCCGGCGGTGGAGTTGACGCCCTTCACGGTGGTGTACGCGCTGGCGTCCGTGCCACGGAACTGCAGCTGCAGCGCCTGGCCGCTGAGGCCGACGTACGTGCCGGTCTCCCAGTCGGCGCGGGTCAGCTTGCCGGAGACGGTGATGGTCTGCCCCGCGTTCACCGGCTCCGGGGCGGCGTCGGCGGTCAGCTTGGCGAGACGCTGGACCTTGTGGGTCTTGAAGAAGTCGTTGTTGTAGACCTCGCCGTCGTTGGACAGCACGGCCGCGGTGACGTGCCAGGTACCGGCCAGCGCGTTGTCGTACAGCTCACCGATGCCGTCGCCGTTCAGACCGGGCGACGCCGTGATGGTGAGCTTGCAGGTCGACGTCGTCTCGCTGGTCGCCGTGCAGTTGGCCACGTCCTCGTTCGGCGGCAGGTAGCCGTCGATGTTGTCGAGGTCCGCGCCGTGCCAGAGATCCATGTACGCGTCCGCGATACCGCTGGGGTGGCTGGCGGTCAGGGACACATCGAAGGTCCTGACGGTGGTGGTGCCGAAGACGAGCGCCTTACCGGCGTTGACGGTCACATTGGACACCTCGGGCGCGGCCTGGGCGGCGAAACCGGACCTGGCCGAGGAGACCCCGAAGCGCTCCTGGGCGCTCGGCTTGTCGATGCTCACAGCACCCTGGCCGTCGGCCTGCGCGGCCGGTACGGCAAGGGCGGACAGGGCCAGGGCGCCGGAAAGGGCAGCCACAGTGGCTCGAATACGCATGCATTCCCCACGTCGTGTGCGGACCCCGACGCCAGTCGTTCCTCACGGCTCGTCGCCGGCGCGGGACCCAAGTGTTGGCGGAGTCTGTTGACTCCGGTGAGGAGATACGCGGCGGTGGTGAAAGGTTGTACGGATGCGGTGAATTAGGTTTGCGAACTCATCGCAAATGAACGGAGGTTGACGGGACAGACAACCTCAGTCGAACCACCGATCCCGAGCCAGCTCCTCCGTCCGCGAAGGATCCTCCAGCAGCGCCGCCACCTCGAACCGCCGAGGCCACTGCCGGGCCGCCCAGGCCAGCCCCGCCGCAACCCCCTCCAGCGTCGAGGCATGCAGCACGCCGTCGGTCGTCAGGCGCCAGTCGATCTCCACGCCGTCGACGACGAGTTCCTCGTGCTCGACGTAGGACTCAGGGGTTCGCGAGCCCAGCAGGACCCGTACCGAATCCGGTACGGCGTGCTCCGTGCCCTCGGAGTCCACCGAGCCCGTCACGGACTCGCTCAGGCGTCGGACCTGGAACAGCTCGGCGAGTTCGGCGGCGCGGGAGGGGCGGACGGGGAGGAGGGGGACGGCGTCGGTGAAGGGGAGCAGGTCGGGGGAGTCGACGACCATGGCGTCGGTCGCGTCCACGACGGTCACCTCCCCGTCGACCACGGCCCGCAAGTCGTCCGGCAGGGTCACCTGCTCGGGGTCGAGGTCGGCCAACGCGCCGTAGAGGGCGTGCAGTTGGGCGCCGGTGACCTCGCGGTCGGGATCGGCGAGGCGGTCCAGCAGCTCCGCGGCGCCGCCCGGCTCGTCGAGGAGCGCGGACACCGACGTCCGTACGCCCAGGGCCCGCAGGACCTGCTCGTCCTCGAACCCGGTCGCGTCGGCCTCCTCGTACAGGCCACGGAGGAGGGGGTCGCCGCCCGCCGCCAGCAGACCGGCCGGGCGGCGGCCGTCCAGGACCGGGTGTCCGCGCAGCCACCAGGCGGTGTAGGGACGTACGACCTCATGGGTGCCGTCCGGGAGGAGGATCCGGACCGGCTGGACGATCGCGTCACGCAAGGGGGGCTGGGAGAGCAGCGCCAGCGCCTGGGGCCAGCGGTCGTCGTCGATCAGGTCCAGGTCCCGTACGGCCACCAGCTCCGTGGCGACCGGCGGGACCGGCGTGTCCGGGAAGCGGTCGAGGATGTCCTCGCACCAGACGTCCACCGCGTCCAGCAGCCCCGCGTCGTCGGGCTCGGCGAAGTCGCCCTCGCGCGGCTCCAGTTCGTCGGGATCCAGCACCACGTCCGTGGCCCGTACGAGCGCGAACCCGGCCAGTACCCCGCAGGCCGCCAGCGGCGGCTCGCCCCACTTCTCGGCCAGCTCGGCGTCCACGGCGGCGAGTTCGCCCTCCCGCATGACCTGGTGGAAGGGGCTGCCGGGGAAGACGAGTTCACCGGCGGGCACCAACTCGCCCTCCTCGTCCGGCAATGCGAGCGCGCCGAGCCACGGCTCGTCGCCGGGCTCCAGTCCCGCGTCCCGGACCAGCGCGAGGACGATGTCGGCCAGCTCCTCGGCGTCGAGGGTGGCGTCCTCCTCCCAGGAGATCCCGCCGTCCTCGTCCAGGGAGGCGGCGACGGCGGCCCGTACCTGAGGGGTGGTGAGCACGGCGCGCGGACTCGCAGGCAGCGCGCCCAGCTTCTCCAGGAGCGGATGCGCGCCGTCCGGGTGGGCGACCTTGAGGCCGAGCCGGGCGAGCATCTCCGGGTCGATACGTGAGGCGTCCGGCGTGGGGAGCAGGACCTGCCGGGGGCCGATCGTCGTACGGCCGTCGGCGAGCGGTACGGGCAGGCCGGAGAGGCGATCCGGGTCGACGCCCGCGAGGCTGTCGTAGAGCCGCCGCCACCAGTCCGGCTCCTTCTCCAGCCCGGCGAGGCGGTCGATCGCGTCGGTCAGCGGAACCCGCGCGACGCCCAACGTCCGCAGCTCCACCCGCCGTTCGAGCCCCGCGGGCAGCAGCGTGGGCAGCACCTCGGCCAGCACCCGCACGGTGTCGGCACCGGCGCCCTCGACGATCTCGGCCTCCCGGGGGCGGAGCGACTCGGGCAGCTCGTCGTCCTCCGTACCGGAGACCGCGGGGGGCAGGAAGGACGTACGGGGCAGGCGCTGGAGGATCGCCTGGCGCAGCGCGCCGTCCAGTTCGCCCTTGCCGAGCGGTCCGGGGACGAGGTCGATGATGCCGGTGCTCACGGGGCGCCAGCCGGCGAGCAGCTCGGTGTACGCGTCCGCCGCCCGCTCCACGAGGTAGTCGGTCAGCGGGCCTGGGGCCGCGTGCCGCCGGGTCGTGTCGAGGGGGAAGGAGGCGATGAGCAGGGCGGGGACGCCGAGGGGCTCGTCGCTGGGTGTGGGCGCGTGGACGACGGCGCTGGTGCGCGGGCGGGCCGGGGAGCCGTCGCTGTCGACCGGGACGGCCCAGGTGACGGACCAGTGCGGGCGCAGGCGCTCTTCGGTGGGCCGGTCGGCAAGGAGCTCCGGCGCGAGCGACCCGTGCGCGGAGACCGTACGCCACCGGGTCGTGCCCTCCCTGGAGTCTTCTACGACCGTCAGGGCGCCCTCGGTGCGGCGGCTCAGGGTGCGGACGTCGTCCTCGGTCTCGATCACGACCTCTTCGAGGCCGGGCAGGGCGAGGAGGAGGGCGTCGTCGACGGCGTGCAGCAGGCGCTCGGCGAGGTCGGCGGCGGCCGTGTCGCGCAAGGGCAGGATGACGACGGTGTCGTACGGGTCGGGGGCGGTGCCCTCGGCGGCGAACGGGAGACGGAGGAGCGGGACGTGGCCGTCGCGCCGGCGGATCTCGTCCCCGAGGCCGGGACTGTGCCGTGCGGTCTCCGCGGACAGCTCGCGCGCCTCGGCGAGGGACCAGCGGACGCCGCCGTGCCGGCCGACGACCGCGGGCTCGTCGGTGACGGCGAGCACGGCGGCGAAACCGACGCCGAAGCGGCCGATCGCCGTTTCCGCGCTCTCGCGCTTGGCGGAGGCGCGGAGCGTGGCGAGGGACTCGACACCGGCCGCGTCGAGGGGAGCGCCGGTGTTGGCGGCGAACAGGACGCCGTCGCGGAGGGTGAGCCGGAGCCGTCCGGGTACGCCTGCCCGCGCTGCCGCATCGGCGGCATTCTGAGCGAGCTCGACGACGAGCCGGTCCCGATACCCGCCGAGGACCAGATCCTCCTCGGCGTTGGCGTCCTCACGGAACCGGGCCGGGCTGGTCGCCCACGCGTCCAGCACTCCGCGCCGCAGACGAGCCGTCCCGAAGGGGTCCGCCCCCTCGGGGGCCGGCCGCACGAACTTGCTCACGTTGTCTCTCCTCATCGGCCCTCATCAGCGTGAGGATGAAGGTATCGCGCGATGCGGACGCTGCGGTTCGCCGTCCACTCACCCGCACTCGCACCGTCCTATTCGGATGCCTGCCAACCGCCCGATCTTCTACCCTGCGGCGGGGCGGCCGCAGAGGGGGATCGGGATGAGCAAGTACTTCGACATGGGCGACGAGACGCTGTGGAACCCGTCGAACGGGGCCGGCCGCCTCTTCCTGCGGCAGGTCGAGGTCTTCGAGGCGGAGCTGAAGCTGCCCTCGGGAATCGGCCAGGGCAGGTACTGGGGCGACCCGGACACACTCGAGGTCGATCCGGCCGTGTACGCGGAATTCGTGCACGGCCTGGTCGCCTGGCATTGCGGGACGGGGCACTCCGTGATCGTCGCGCTCTCCGAAGGGTTCGTGGCGACGGCGGTCGCGCTGGCGCGGCGGGCGGGGATCGAGATGGAGATGCCCGAACCGGGGACCGGCCATATCCGTGGTGGCGGCCGGTGCGACGTGCAGATTCCCGGCAATCCCCGGGCCGCGTCGACCGCCGCCATCGACGCACTGGACACGCGGGCGCGGGAGATGGACCGCTGGATGGCCCGCTGAGCTATCCCTCTGCCTCAGTGACGTCCTCGACGGTGTCCAGGTAGAACCGCACCGACGCCAGCCGCCCGTCGCGGAGGCCATGGATGGCCGCACCACGCGCCAGGTACTCCACCCCGGCCTGCGTGTTCCCGCGAATCTCCCACTCGCTCCAGATCCGGTCACCGTCCTCGACGGACCGCAGGACAGTCCCCACGAGGTCCGGAACGTGCGCGAAGAGTCCGCCCCAGTTCTTCCGGACGGTCTCGCGACCCACGAAATTCCGCTGGGGATGGAGCGGAAGCTCCGAGACGAAGTCCTCGGTGAAGCAGTCGACGAATTCGTCCAAGTCGTGCGCGTTCATTGCCTTTTCCATGCGCTGCAGGATTTCCGTACCGCTCACCGAGATCTCCGTCTCCATCCATGGGGTCGATCAAGGATGGCAACGGGGCTGCGGGGTCAGCCTGGGCCAAACTGTCACACCTTCGAAGTCGGCCCGCGCCCCGAACCGCCGACGAGCTCGCTGAGCCGGCCGGCATCGTCGGAATCCGGCTGCGCAGTGAAGACCATGGCCCGCAGGTCGCTGTCCCGAACCGTCAACAGGTCGCAGTCCAGGGCGATGTCACCCACCTCGGGATGGCTGAGTACGGAACGGTCATCCTGGTGGGTAACGGCCCTCGCCCTGCTCCACAAGGTGGAGAACGATCGACTCGTACTCCGCAGCTCATCGATCAGGGCGGCGAGGGTGTCGTCCGCGGGGTAGCGCAGTGACGCGGTCCGAAGCTCCGCTGCCAGCATCGCTTCGAACCTGGCCGCCTGTTCGGCAGACCTGCGGACGCGACCGGACTTCGGATTGAAGGCCCGCCACGCGAGGTTCCGATCCCAGGTGTGTGACGTCTGCTCCCCGCACGCCAGCGCCTGCCAGGCGCTGTTCCAGGCGACCACCGTCCACGTCGCGTCGCAGACGCACACTGGCGTGCCCTCAAGACGCTCAAGCAGCCGTCGCGCACCCGGACCCATGTCACGAGGGACCGGTCCGTCAGCGGGAGCGTGCCCCGCCAGCGCACAGAAGTGCTCGTACTCGGCCCGGTCCACGCGTAACGCCCGGGCGAGGGCGTTCACGACACTGGCCGAGGGGTGGCTCCAGCCCTGCTCGAGCCGCCTGATGTAGTCCGACGAGACGCCGGCCAGGTCGGCAAGTTCCTCTCTGCGCAGTCCGCGAGTGCGACGTCGGCCTTTTGCGGTGAGGGCAACCGCGGCAGGGTCGGTACTTTCTCGCCGCTCCCGAAGTGCGGCGCCGAAAAGATCGTGCTGCCTCATGGATCAAGTGTGGCTCACGGCCGGGTAGGCCGGGCCGGGACCCGCACTCTGGCGGTCCGGTGTCACGGTGTCTCGGGGAACACCCGCGCGACGGCCGCCGTACGGCTCGAGACGCCGAGCTTGCGGTAGACGTTCTCCAGGTGTTTGCGGACCGTGCTCTGCTCGACCACTATCTGCCGGGCGATGGCGTCGTTGCTCAGCCCCTTCGCCACGGCACGCATGACGTCGAGTTCGCGGAGCGTCAACCGTACGGGCGTCTGCCGTCGCCGGGAGGCCTCGCGGTAGATGTCGTACAGATGCGGGCGCAACAACTCCAGTGTGAGCCTGTCCCGTTCGGTGAAGGGGCGCGTGCTCTCGCGGCTGAAGGAGTACATGCGCATGCGGCCGGGGGCGGTGGGCAGGGGCACCACGAGCATGTTGGGGAAGGGGCGCAAGTAGTCGGTGTACAAGGCCAGGTTCCGGAACTCCCGCGTGGCCATCCAGTCCGTCAGCTGGGAAACCTCCAGATCACCGTGGCTTCGTTCTACCGCGACGCAGTGGGGATGCTGGTGCTTGAACCGCCACCAGAGTTCGCTGTCCGGCACGGGGTAGTGGCCGCCGTACTCCACCTCCTGGTCCCCGAAGAAGCACCGGGTGGGCAGATCCACCTCGCCGAACTCCGCCAGGTCGCAGGGCACCAGTCGCCCCAGCCCCTCCAGCAGCGACCGCGGCGGGACCTCGTCCCCCTTGTCGTGCCGCGCCTCGTCGATGACGTCGAGCATCGCCCGCATGTGGCCCTCGGTGATCGAGTGACGGCTCATGACCGCACCCCCCTTCCCCGGCCCCCGGCCTGCTTCGAAGGTACGCCCGTTCACCGGAGAGCGGGGCCCGAAGGATTCGCGGAATGCCGAATGGTCGCCACGAGGGGGCGGGGCCACCGTGGACCACAGAACATCCGCCCCCCGAACGGGGGGATCGGCTCTCGGACGGGGAGAAGTCCATGAACGCACCAACCAGACCGAGGATCACCCGAACGAAGATCCTCGCGGGGGCCGGCGCGGCAGTGCTGGCCCTGGCAGCCACGGTGGCCACGCCAGCCACGGCAGCCACCGAGACGGACACCGTGGTCGGTGGCGCCGACGCGGACTTTCTCTGGGCCAGGGCGGGGACCTGCAGGCTGTACGCCCATGACGGTGTCTTTGACGTCGTGCCCGTTCGTGACGGCTGGGATCGGTGCATGGCCTACCGCGTCGACGACAGGTCCAGGTGAGAGGCGAGGCGCCTCTCACCCACCGCACCCAAAGCTACGAGTGCCCGAGCTCCACGGACTCCTCGTCCGTCCCGATCGGCACCGACCCGGAATCCGGGGAGGGCCGCAGCGGGAAGGGGTCCACTCGGGTCTCGTCGATGACCGGCGGGGCCGGCCGGGGCGGCTTCGGCATGACCGCTGCCTCGGAGTGGCCGCCGCAGCCGTAGGCGAGGGACACGACGTGGCCGTCCGCCGGTGAGAACTCGTTCGCGCACACCCCGAAGGCCTGTCCCATCGCGCCGCCGATCGGCGCGAGGAAGCCGCAGCTCACGCAGGACGCCGGTGCGGCCTGGGCCATCGCGGTCTTGGGGCCGTACGCGTCCTCCCAGCGGTCGGCGGCGACATGCAGGCCGTAGCGGGACAGGACGCGGGCCCGGCGCATGCCGAGTTCCTCCGCGACCGACGCGATCGAGCCGCGCGAGGGCGTCACGGAGAAGTTCGACGGCGGGCCCGCCGTCACCTCCGCGTCCTCCGCCTCGACCAGCTCGGCCATCTCGTGCGACAGGACGGAGTTGGGCGGCGGCTCGTCCTCGCCGGTGTAGCCGGGCTCCAGACGCAGATCCTCCGCGTCGGTGGGCAGCAGATCGCCGGGGCCCATGTCACCGGGGCGCAGCCGCTCGCTCCACGGCACCCACTCGGGGGCCAGCAGCGCGTCCGGGCCGGGGAGCAGCACCACCTCGTCCAGCGTGACGAACTTCGCGCGGGAGGCGCGGGCCACGGTGACGGCCCAGCGCCAGCCGCGGTAGCCGAGTTCCTTGCACTCGAAGAAGTGCGTGACGACACGGTCGCCTTCCGACACCAGCCCCGCGTGCTCGCCGACGACACCGGGCGCGGCGGCCTCCTCGGCGGCGGAGCGGGCGAGGTCGACGGCCTCGGCACACAGGCGGTCGGGGGTGCGGCTTCGCGTGGTCGCTGCGCTCACTGGTATCGCTTCTCTCCTACGCCAGTCTCTCGGGTGCGCCTTTGCCTGAAGGCGGTCGGGCGGAACGGAGCGGACCATGGGGCCGCGTCGACGTCCGCGCCCGATCGTGCTCGGGCGCACCTGCTCCATCCATTCTGCGGGATGACCGAGAGGCGCGCGGCCGAGAACGTTCGCCACGACGCGCTACGCACGCTACCTGTTCGCTGGCGCTGGGCCTACACCGACTTGGGTTTCCGTGGGTTCTTGAGGCTCGGGGGCGTTTGTGTGCGCCTTCTGATGTGGGACGTTCTGCCGTCTGGCGGGTGCGGCTTCGTGGGGGCTGGTCGCGCCCCGCGGCGGAGCCGCAAATTGATACAGCCCCGCGCCCCTTTCGGGGCGCTGCAGAGACCGAAACTATGCAAAAGTGCGGCGCTTCCGTGCCGTAACCGCACTACCCGCGGGCATCTCGGGGCACTATGGCGGAATGGCAGGTGCAAGGACGCCCCACGGTGCCACCCGTGTCGGTGGGATCAAGGGGAGCCGGGTGAGTGGGTCGCTGCGTTCGGTGGGCCGTGCGCTGCACTTCCCGGTGACGGGCACCGCCCGCGGTATCCGGAAGGCCACGCATGCGCAGGGTGCCGGTGAGTCCGGGCTCGGCAAGCTGATCGAGCTCCATGGGGTGAACGGCGCCGGGGACATGATGATCACCGTCGCCCTGGCCTCCACCGTCTTCTTCTCCGTCCCCACCGACGAGGCCCGCGGCCGGGTCGCGCTGTACCTCGGTATCACCATGGCGCCGTTCACGCTGCTGGCCCCCGTGATCGGCCCGCTCCTCGACCGCATCCCGCACGGCCGCCGCGCCGCGATGGCGATGGCGATGATGGCCCGGGCGCTGCTCGCGCTGATCCTGGCCGGTGCGGTCAGCACCGGCTCCATCGAGCTGTACCCGGCGGCGCTGGGCGTGCTGGTCGCGTCCAAGGCGTACGGCGTGGTCAGAAGTGCCGTCGTGCCGCGGCTCCTGCCACCCCGCTTCTCGCTGGTGAAAGCCAACTCGCGGGTCACGCTCGGCGGGCTCCTCGCCACCGGTGTGGCCGCGCCGATCGGGGCCGGACTGCAGTCCGTCGGGGATCGATGGCCGCTCTACGGTGCCTTCGTGATCTTCGTTGCCGGTACGTTCCTCTCCTTCTCCCTGCCGCCGAAGGTCGACTCGGCGAAGGGTGAGGACACGGCGCTGCTCGCCGCCGACGAGGAGCATCTGCACGGCCCGCACCGCAAGCCCGTCAAGCGTCCCGGGCTGCGCACCGTCGGTATCGCCGTCACCCACGCCCTCGGCGCCAACGCCGCCCTGCGCTGTCTCTCCGGCTTCCTGATCTTCTTCCTGGCGTTCCTGCTGCGCGAGCATCCGCTGACCGGGGAGAGCGCGGCGGTGTCGCTGGGCATCGTGGCGGTCTCGGCGGGCGCGGGCAACGCGATCGGTACGGCGGTCGGGGCGTGGCTCAGGTCACGGGCGCCGGAGATCATCATCGTGACGGTGGTGGCGTTCGTGCTCGGTGCGGCGATCGCCGCGGCGATCTTCTTCGGGGCCGCGATGGTGGCGGTCCTGGCGGCCTCCGCCGGGTTCGCGCAGGCGCTGGCCAAGCTGTCCCTGGACGCGCTGATCCAGCGGGACGTACCGGAGACGGTCCGCACCTCCGCCTTCGCCCGCTCCGAGACGCTGCTCCAGGTGTCGTGGGTGTTCGGCGGCGCGGTCGGCATCGTCCTGCCCCTCAAGGGCGGCTTCGGCCTCTCGGTGGCCGCCGCGATCGTCGCCGCCGGCTGGCTGACCACGGTCCGCGGCCTACTCAGATCGGCCAGGCAGGGCGGCTCGGCACGGACGCACTTGGAGTGACTGGAGCGCCCCGTAAGGGGCGCGGGGAACTGCGCGCTCAGCCCCCACCGACCCGCAGATTCGTCACCCCACCTCCAGCGGAGCGGGAACGCGCCCGATAGCCTTCGCCCATGACCATGCAATCCGCTGTGCGACGCCGCCGCGCTGTCGCCGCCGCCGGCGCCGTATCCGCCGGACTGCTCGTCCTGTCGGCCTGTGACAAGCCGACCCCGATGTCCACGATCACCGTCGGCACCTCCTCGGTCAGCGAGGAGGCCACCTGCGGTGGTGAGGGCGAGGCCCTGAAGTCCGCGGACCTGACGAAGTGCCTGAGGGACACCGGCGTCAAGTCGATCACCGTGGACCCGGACGAAACCGTCCGCTTCGGTGTCGACCCCGAGGTCGCCGAGAAGCGCTGGACGATCCTGATGAACGGTCAGCCGCTCACCGAGGACACCGACAAGACGTACCGCACGATCCCGGGCAGCGTGTTCTTCAACGCCCAGTACGGCGCCCAGGGCGACTCGACCCTGGTCTCCATCAAGGCGGCCGACGGCAAGAAGAACAGCAACACGGTCACCGGTCTGTGGTCCTTCAAGCTGAAGAAGGACGACTGACCACGCCTGCCGTACGTGTCCTCCGTGTCCTCGTAGCCACCGCCGTCCCGGCCGAACGGGACGCGGTGGCACGGGCGTTCACGGTCCCGTTCCCCGGTGACGTCCTCGCCGTCGGAGTCGGTCCCGCCCGCGCCGCCGCCCACACCGCGACAGCCCTCGCCAGAGCCTCGTACGACCTGGTGATCTCGGCTGGAATCGGCGGCGGTTTCCAGCCGTCCGCCCCCGTCGGCTCCCTCGTCGTCGCCGACGAGATCACCGCCGCCGACCTGGGCGCCGAGACGCCCGACGGCTTTCTGCCGGTCACGGAGCTGGGCTTCGGCGCCGTCACCCATCGCCCGCCGGATTCACTCGTACGAGAGCTCGCGGCGGCCACCGGAGCCCGTACCGGCGCGGTACTCACCGTCTCCACCGTGACCGGCACCGCCGCCCGCGCCGCCGCCCTGCTGGAACGACACCCCACCGCCCTCGCCGAGGCGATGGAAGGCTTCGGCGTCGCCGAGGCCGCCGCCGCGCACGGCGTTCCCGTGCTGGAGATCCGCGCCGTCTCGAATCCCGTCGGCCCGCGCGACCGTGCCGCCTGGCGCATTGCCGACGCCCTCGACGCCCTCACCGAAGGCTTCGGGAAGCTCGCGCCCGTACTGGAGAGTTGGAACAGGCATGACCGCTGAGCCGCTGCAGATCGCCTACTCCCCCTGCCCGAACGACACCTTCGTCTTCGAGGCCCTCGCCCACGGCCGCGTCCCCGGCGCCCCCGCGCTCGACGTGACCTTCGCGGACATCGACATCACCAACGGCATGGCCGAGCGCGGCGAGTTCGACGTGCTGAAGGTGTCGTACGCCGTCCTGCCGTACGTCCTCGACGAGTACCGGCTGCTGCCGTGCGGGGGTGCGCTGGGCCGGGGTTGCGGGCCCCTCGTCCTCACCCGCGAGCCCGGGGTCGACCTCACCGGCCGCACGGTCGCCGTGCCGAGCGAGCGGTCGACGGCGTATCTGCTGTTCCGTCTCTGGGCGGCGGACACGGTCGAGGACGGCGTCGGCGAGATCATGGTGATGCCGTTCCACGAGATCATGCCGGCCGTCCGGGACGGAAAGGTCGACGCGGGACTCGTCATCCACGAGGCGCGCTTCACGTACCAGAACTACGGTCTGCACAAGCTCGCCGACATGGGCGAGCACTGGGAGAACACCACCGGCCTGCCGATCCCGCTGGGCGCGATCATCGCGAAGAAGTCGCTGGGCGCGGACACGCTGCGGCTGCTCGCCGAGTCCATCCGCGCCTCCGTGAAGGCCGCCTGGGACGACCCCGAGGCCTCCCGCCCGTACGTCATGGAACACGCCCAGGAAATGGACCCGTCCGTCGCCGACCAGCACATCGGCCTGTACGTCAACGAGTTCACCCACGACCTCGGCCCGGACGGCTACGCGGCGGTCCGGGGCCTACTGACACGCGCGGCGGCCGAGGGGCTGTTGCCTGCGCTCGGGCCCGCAGCT
>NZ_JAFFSU010000035.1 GCF_017948455.1 Streptomyces sp. GESEQ-4 | reverse complement strand
GGGGCTCGTCACCCCGGGCGGATAGCGGCCGAGTGCTCTGGCCGCCCCACGGGCATGGATGCCCGCACCACCCACCGGTGAGCGCGGGCGTCCTACTGTGTGAGGGGGCACTGCCCTCCCATCGACCAGCAAGGAGCTGCAGGCTGTGATCGTCGAGATCCCCCAGCACGTGCGTGACACCGCCACCCAGCTCGGGGCCGGTGTTCCCTACGCACTGAAGGTCTTGGCCGGCCAGTTGGCCGATGACCCGGACATGGGCCAGTCTTCGGGTCTGCCCGGCGTCCTCACCGTGATGGTTGACGGTGACGTGTTCGAGGACTGCCCCGCTCTGGCTGTCGGCTACATCCGTGAGCCTGACCGTATCGAGATCCGGTACGTGAACCCGGCCCCTACCGTCGAGCCCGCGGGCGCCCAGGACCAGGATGAGGAGCAGGGGCAGCTTGCCGATCCTGCCGCAGCCCAGGTCACCGGCCGGGAGATCGCCGACGCCTGGCAGCGCATCACCGGCTGGCTCCGGCGCAACGCCCCCGACTCCCATGCTGCGCTCCGCGCTGGCGCAAGCCCAGCCACCATCACCGCCCTGGAAGAGGACCTCGGCGTCCAGGTACCCGCCGACCTGCGTGCTCTGTGGCTTCTGACCGCGGGCGACAACGGGGTCAGCGGTGCGGGATGCCTGCCCGGCAACCAGGCCCTGATGCCCCTGGACGCTGTAGCTGCTTTCTACCGGCAGCAGATGGACTCCCAAGCTCACCAGGACACCCTCAACGCCCTCCGCCCCGAAGACGACCGGATCACCGTGTGGAAGTCCACCTGGATTCCGGTGGTCTCGCACGGCGCGGTGGACCGGACCTCGGGCCTGTACCTGGATGGAGCGACCGGCTACCTGGGTCGCTGGTCCCGCTACTACGAAGGCCCCGGCGACGAGCTCGACACGCTGGTCACCTATCTGGAAGACGTCGCCGACATGCTTGAGGCCCCGGACCTTGCCACGCGGGACAAGCCGGGCCTGGTCGGTGGGGCGCTGGCGTGGGGCAGCAGGCTCGACCCGGCGCAGGAAGAACGGTGGCAGCCCCTGACCGGCTGACACAGGCGAGAGAGGGGCCAGCCCTGTGGGCTGGCCCCCTTCCTGCTTCATCTGTTGACGCTCGGGCTATGTCAGCCGATCTTGCGCCACGTGCAGGTCGACGCGGTCGACGTGCAGTGCTCGAACCCCGGAAGGGTCACGAAGAACCCGTCACCGTCCAGCATCCGCCACGACGGCGCGGGGAACCCGGTGAACGCCCGCTGATTCTGCACGCTCGGGATCGCCGCACGGCCGCACCGCTCCGTACCGCTCGGCCCGTTCGTCGCCGTGCGGGTGTCCGCGAGGAGGCCGAAGTTTGCCGAACCGTCGCCCATCTTGTCGGTGAGCAACTGGGCGCACTTGCTGCCTGAGGTCACCAGGTTGTCGCCGTTCGGGTAGCCGCCGGACTCGTGCGTCGAGGCCATCGCGAACTCGTCACAGTCGACCGACCCCACCGACGCATCGGACGGGTGCACGCTCCAGGTGCTGTCACACACGCGGGCACGGCTGTTGTCCGACGTCCACGTGCCGCCGGCGCTGTTCTTCAACGGGGTGTCCGGGCCCAGGTAGTGCATCAGCGAGTCCCACCGCTTCGAGCCGGCGTGATCGGGCATCACCTGCTGCATGTACCAGTAGTACCCGCCAGCGGCCGGGTAGAGATTGGTGTCCACCGTCCAGGTCGGGGCAAAGCCCGGCAGCACACAGCCCGGCGCCGAGCCCTTGACGATGTCGTCGCAGCGCGGCGCAAGTTCCCGTACTCCTGGAATTCCTGACGTGCCGAAGTCCGCCGTCGCGGTCGCAGTGTCGCTGGCGTCCACGGTCGCGGTCACCGACCAGCCCAGGTCGATGGTCTCCTTGCCCGTGCCGGACCAGGTTGTCTGGTAGGTGCCCCACCTGCCGTCGTACGCGCTCCAGGCGTCCGCGTCCCAGTAGGCGCTGTCACCCGCGTGGTTGTCATCGTTGTCGGCCCATCGAATCACCGACGTCACACACGACGAGCACGTCGACTGCGCGTTCCACTTCAGCGTGACGCCATCCAGCGCCGCGTCGATGCGGACCGGGAAGATGCGGATCTGCTGATCGAACTCCGCGAAGTCCGACCCGGACGCGCCCTTGTTCGGGTACGCCTTGATCCGCATCTCGAAGTCGAACGTGGCGAAGCCGATCTCCGCACTCTGGTCCGCGTCGACGAAGATCAGAGTTCCCGACCCGATGTTCTTCAGGCACGCCTCGGTGCGGTTCCTGTAGTCCTCGCCCACCGGCTTGTCGTTGCACCAGTCGACCAGATCCGCAGCAGGCGCGGCAGCCGCCACCGCAGCCGCCTCAGCAGGAGACTTACCGGCCTTGCGGGCCTTCGCCTCCGCAGCCTCGCGCAGCGCCTCGGCACGCTGTTCCGCTCGCGCCTTCGTCTGCGCGGTGGGAGGGGAAAGCTCAACGCAGAGTTTGCGCCCCTCGGTGTCCTGCTTGCCGCAGGTACGTTTCTGCGTGGGCTGACTCTTCACCGCACCGGTCGCGTCGAACGTCGGCAGGGCCGGCCCCGGATCCGTCCGATTGACCTCGGTGATCTGCTGCGCGGTCGGGTCGATGGTCGACGACGTCTGCGCCGCAGGGAACTTCACGTACGGGTCGATACGGAAGTCCGCCCACGGCGACCAAGTCGTCTCGTACAGGCTGCCGTCGAAGGCAGAGGTACGGAACTTGTACAGCACACCGGGCTTCAGCTTGCCGTACGGCACCGGCACCTTCGCCAGGCCGCCCGAGGCCACGTACGGCGAGACCAGCACCCCGTGCTCACCAGGCCCATCGAGGTCGACCTGAGCCTTCGGGGTACCGTCCGCGTTCGTGGTATACACCTGGAAGGTCAGGTTCACGGTGTCGCCGTCCGCGTCGGTCACCGTGTTCCGCAGCACCACGTCCGGGGTGATGACCCGCCAGGCAGTGCCCGACTTGGAGAACTTGGGGCCGGCCGACGGGGTTCTGCCCGACACCGGCCGCTCACCCCCGGCGGCGATGGCCGTCAGGTCCTGCGGCCCTGCTGCTGCCACGGCCGCCGGGGAAGCACCCAGCCCGGGCGCGGGCGGCGTGGGGGCCGCTGCCGCGGTTCCCATCCCCGCCAGTAACGCCAGCGCGGCACCAGCGGCAACGTGCCGCCACGCCGACGCACGTAAGAGTCTCACTTCTTGAATTCCCCTCATGGGTGTGTGAGTTGTACACGCCAAGCCACAAGCCCATCACAGCCCGCACACAGAAAACATGATCGAAATCATGGTTTAGCGGACTGGACACCATTCAGGCCAAGGCCATGGAGCGCCGCAGACATGCGGCTGGCAATCTCAACAACCAGCGCTTGCGTCCCAGGAGTTGTCGTTACCTGTCACGCCCACATCACAGTGGGCCGACGCTCCGCGCTCACCCCAGGGGCACCTCACCGCATCGGCGAGCGCCTCATGTATGCGGTGCTCCCCGCTGTCGGGTGCACAGCGAGAACGGGCTACGTTCCGGCGTGCCCGGGCGGCGCGGCGCGCTTCTTAGCCGGTGCACCGCCAGAAAGACAGGAAAACCAGTCCGCGGCCGGAGGCCTTACCGAGGTGGAGGCAGACCCCACGGACCCAGGGAGCGGACATGGCCTTTCACAAGATCCAAGCGGTGTTGTCCCTCGTGCGCGGCGTTGGGAGGGGAAGGAAGGAGGGTATGTAGCTGGTCATGACGTCCTTGGCGCCGCGCCAGTGGTAGATGGCCTGTGCGGAGTCCCCGACCATGACCAGCTGGGCGTGGTCGCGCTGGCTCAGGAAGATCTGTTCGACGACGGAGTGGGTGTCCTGGGCCTCGTCCAGCAGCGGGAAGTCGGCGTCAATGCGCGGCTGGGTGAGGGCCCAGAGCTTCAGGTAGTGGTCGTGGTCGAAGCGGACGGCGCCGTCAGCGGGGTGCAGGTCGGTCCAGGCCTTGCGGAACCGCTGGCCGTCAGGTCCGTCCTGGTGCAGGTGCGGCTGCTCGATGCCGCGGTCCTGGACCAGACACCCGGCCGCCGTGCCCGCTGCCGCACCGCCCACTGAGCCTGCACCCCGCGCCGTTGCCCCTGCCGACCACACCACACGCCCTGCGGCTGACCGCCCTGGTACTGGCCGCACAGGTCCGCCGTTGCCGAACACAGCACCGACATGGACATCCTCGCCCGCCTGTGCGGGCACTCACCCCAGCAGACCGGAGAACTTCTCGACCGGCTGGTGACCACACACGCTGTAGGCCTGGCACCACAACCGGGAAACCGACGAGGTGTTCTGGCAACTGCCCCAGCCCCGTGTACGGACCGGCCCTGCGGTAGGCCCCGCGGGTACCAGACCCTGCGGCTTTGAGGCTGGCCTCGGACAGAAGGCATTACATGAGAGGAACAACCGGCTCCGCCTGTCCGTACTATCTCAACGCCAGACACCTTGCGGCAGTAACGGCGCCCCTCAGCGCCGCCGGCACAACCAAGAGGGATGCGGCCCGGACCGAAGCCGCCCCGCAGACCCTGCACCACGGCCGCAAACCGAGGAAAGGTCAACACATTGTCCGAGAGCACGACCACCACCACTGAACTGACATCGCACTACATCGCCCAGGTGACCGGCGACCTTGAGCGCAACCTCAAGGAGCAGGAACGCATCGGTGCGGAAATCACCGCCCTGCAGGAGCAGTTGTCCGCCCTGCAGCAGGACCACACTGTGCTGGTGAACATGCAACAGGCACTCGGCATCCCGGAAACACCGGCTGAGCCCGCGGCCACGCCCGAGAGCGCCGCAGTGCCCTCCCCCCGGCAGAAGACCGACGCCGGGCCGAGCGGCAAGCGGCAAGCCAGGAAGACCACGGCCGCGCAGGGAAGCCCGACGGCCAGGAAGTCCGCCGCCAAGAAGCCCCCGGCCAAGGCTGCGGCCCCCGCGAAGACAGCACAGCCCACCCTGGTGGAACTCATCCGCCGCCATCTCACCGAGCAGGGCGAACCGCGCTCCGCGGCGGAGATTGCCACCGCGCTCAGCCAGGCCCATCCCGAGCGCGGAATCAAGACCAAGGTCGTGCGCGTCACCCTCGAAGGACTCGTGGCCAAGAGCCAGGCTCAGCGCACCAAGCAGGGCTCCTCGGTCTTCTACACCTCCCCCGACGCACCGGAGCCGACAGCTACGTCTCCGGCCGAGGAGCAGCCCGAAGGCACCGACCACTGAAGCCACGCAGCAGCCGCACACCACCATCGTCGACATCCGCTGCCGCCCTGACCCGCGCGGCACGGCTTCGAATCCACTGGAATCGTTGTGCTGAGATGGGTGCCCTTTGCCTTGAGCCTGGCCTTGTTGATCAAGGTCAGGGCGCTTCGCTTCGGCGGCCGGACCTGGTCACGGACGACCTCCACCGCCGGGGTGAGGCCGGCTTCCTCCAGCCCACGCGCCCAGGTGGCCATCGCATGGACGGGGGTTGCTTCTTCAACACGTCGTGAGCGAGGGGCAGCTGGGTGGCAGGGAGCTGGCCCGGGTATCGCTGGGTATTGTGTCCAGGCGCGTGCCCGGCGCGGCGCTAGGAGTGGGGAGCTGTCGGGACGCGGGCCCACACCATTTTTCCGGTGCTCTGCGGTTGGGAGCAGCCCCAGGATGCGCTGAGTGCTGCGATGATCTGCAGGCCGCGTCCTGATTCGCTGAGCTGTCCGGGGTGTTGAAGTGTGGGCGCGCAAGGGTTCGGATCCGCCACCGCGCATATGACAGCCTGCTGCCTGCGTACGAGCCCGAGCCAGGCTGTGGCGGTGGGTTCCTCGTGGCTGTCCGGTTCCAGTGCGTGGCGTGCGGCGTTGGCGATGAGCTCGCCGACGACGATGACTGCGTCATCGATGTAGGCGGTAAGTCCCCATTCTTCCAGGACTTTTCGGGCGAAGTTTCGGGCGTGCTGGAGGCCGGCGGAGTCGGCGCCGAAGCTGCGGGCGGCGAATTCGGCCGCGCTGATGCCCATGAGGAGGCCCCAGTCGCCTTCCCCTGAAGGGGTGGGGAGCCCCCTCGCGAGTGCCGGAGGTTCGACCGATTCGGGTGCATCGTCAACCTTCTTGGCGTGACACGCTGTAGTCGTGGCATGTGTCGGCACTACTCATCTCCCCGCACGCCGCCGAGTTCGGCGGCATTAAGAATGCCTGGCCTGGGCCAGTATCCTCGCCAACCGTCCACCGATGCAATTGCTTCTGAAATTGCATGTCTAGGCCTCGAGGAGGAACACATGTACCCACGGTGACTATCCATCACGCCGTCAACAAGAGGGCTATTCGGACGCGTTAGCGAAGGAGGGCGGCAATGCAGCAGATCGTCAACGGTGTTCGGGCAAGCGCGCTTCAGGATGTCACCTGGGTCAGGAGCTGGCGCAGCGCGATGGAGGGCAACTGCGTCGAGATGGCGGCCCTTCCCGACGGGGCCGTGGCTCTGCGGAACTCGCGCGATCCAGACGGGCCCGCACTCATCTATACGCGTGCCGAGATCGTCGCGTTCCTCGCGGGGGCGCGGGACGGCGACTTCGACACAGTGGTCGAATAGATCCCCAACGAGACATAACGCTCTTGGGGCGCACTGCGGGCTCCATGGTGGGAAACTGGCCTTCATTTTATGGTCCCCTGCAGGAGCCCGCATGTCCGCTGCCCAGCCGAATCGGCTGCCCAGGCTGGAACGTTACCTCTCCGCTCCCCGGCGCAACCCGACGGCGCTGCATCTGATTCTGGCTGCCCAGCTGCGCCGTCTGCGGCTGGCTGCACGACTCAGTCCGATAGCGGCGGGCGATGCGCTGCGGTGCTCCGACTCCAAGATCAGTCGCCTTGAGCGGGGCCAGGTCCAGCTGAAGGAACGTGACGTCACCGATCTCTTGCGTCTTTACGGCGTCGGCTCCGCGGAAGCCGCGGAGTTCCTCGCGCTGGTGCCGCGCTCCAACCAGTCGGGCTGGTGGCACCAGTTCGACGATGTGCTGCCCAAGTGGTTCGACAAGTTCATCGGACTTCAGGAAGCCGCCTCCGTCATCCGCACCTACGAGGTGCTCCTGGTGCCGGGGCTGCTGCAGACGGCTGAGTATGCGCGGGCCGTGGCGGCTGCGGACCGCCGGCCGTCGGAGGAGCAGACGGTCGCAGAGCGGAGGGCCGAGCTGCGCCTGGCGCGGCAAGTGCTGCTGGAGTACCCGGATCCACCAAAGCTGTGGGTGGTGCTGGAAGAGGGGGTGCTGCACCGGCAGGTCGCGGACCGGAAGGTGATGTGCGAGCAGCTGCGGCATCTGGCCCGGGCCGCCCAGCGGCCCCATATACAGGTGCAGATCATCCCGTTCAGCGCTCCGCAGTGCATCACCTCCGGTTTCCCCATCACGCACCTGCGGTTCGACCCTCCCGAGCTTCCGGAGATCGTCTATCTGGAACACGTGCGGGACGCGGTCTACCTGGACAAGGCGGAGGAGACGGAGCAGTACCGGTCGATCCTGGACGGGCTGCTGAATGCGGCAGAGTGCCCCGAGGCCTCGTTGCAGAGGATTCAGGACGCTGCCGACCGCTACTGCTGAGCTGGAGACAGGCGCGTCAGCGGACACGGCCGACGCCTCCGTATTCGATCCACTCCCGGGTGCGCGGCCGGGGGCCGAAGCGTGGATCGGCCCGCCAGGCGGACACATCCACCAGGCCGGGCGCGAGGATGTCCAGGCCGGCGAAGAACCCGTCGACCTCTCGTGAGCAACGGACTGCTCCCCAGTTGCCGGCGGTGCTGTCGCGCATGAGGCCGGTGATGACGCGGCGGATCATGGCGTTCTCGCTGACCAGCTGACTGACCGCCAGGAAGCTGCCGGGGCACAGCCGGGCGGCGGTGCGGCGGACCAGCTCGCCGGGAGCGTCCTCGTCGGGGATGCAGTGCAGGACGGAGACGCACAGGGCCGCCACCGGCTTGTTCAGGTCGAACAGGTCGGTGACGCGGGGGTGGTCCCAAATCGCTTCGGGGTCGCGCAGATCGGCCTGGATGACGGCCGTGTGGTCGTTGTCCTCCAGCAGCGCCCGGCCGTAGGCCAGGACCATGGGGTCGTTGTCGACGTAGACGATGCGGGCATCCGCGGCATGGCGTTGGGCGATCTCATGGACGTTGTCCTGGGTGGGCAGCCCGGCGCCGATGTCGAGGAACTGCCGCACCCCGTGTTCCAGGGCCAGGCAGCGGATCAGGCGCTGAAGGAAACGGCGGCTGTTGATGGCCAATATTTGGGTACTGGGCGCGTGCTCGAGCAGCCGCTCACATACCTGTCTGTCCGCGGGGTAATTGTCTTTCCCGCCGAGGTAGTAGTTGTACATGCGGGCCACGCTCGGCCGTGTGACATCGATGGTGTGAGAGAGCGGCGCGTGGTAACTCATCCGGCCCCTCACTGCCGTGTCAACACGGCTCGCGGACAATGCGAAAGTCCATGGTAAAGAGACGCCGGTGTCGTGGGCCAGAATCCAGCGGGGGCGGCCGGCGGAGCAGTACGGTAAAGGGTTGCCCCAATCAGGATGCCGGCGCGCGGGATCAGACGTGTGTGGGCGGGATCGCTGAGTGTGCAGGCACCGCCCGGCGGGCCATGGTGCGGTGGGCCATCTTCAACTGACTGGCTACTAAGGGCTCTTCCACACCCATCAGGTCGGCCGCCTGCTCGTCGCTGAGTGACAGACGGTGGCGCAGGATGACGACGTCCGCCTGCAGCGGGGGCAGTACGCGGTGGACCGCGTTGCAGATGTTCGCCGCGGCCTGTCCGCGCACCGCCTGCGCGATGAGGGAGCCGAGGATGTCCCAGGCTTCGGCCGCGGGGCGGTGACTGGCCAGCACGGTGGCCCAGTTGGTGGCGACGCTGCCCAGCGCGGTCTCGACCAGTTCCCGGCTCAGGCCGGGGTCAGCGACGCGGGCGCGGGTGTAGCGCAGGTAGCGGTCCTGATAGAGCATGCAGAACGCGGTGTAGGCCGCGGGCAGGTTGACGACCAGGCCTGCGGGCCGGGCGGGCGGTTCCACAGCACATCGCGACGGCCGGGGGCAGGCGGCGGAGAGTGTGCGGCGTGCGCCCGGCAGGTCGACCATCGCAGTGCTCCTGGTTGATGAGCGGGTCCGGTTCATGGCGTGAGTCCGTCCTGGCCCGGATGTTTTTCGCGGGCAGCACCGGCATCCCTGTCCGGGGCAGGGGAGGAAGGCGGTTCGGCACCGTCTGGGAGGGGGTCGAGGAAGACGAGGAAGGCGTAGTGGACGGCCTCCCACAACGGGCGGATATCGGCGGGTGTCCCCCCGACGGCGCGGACGAAAGCGACCGTGGTCTTCCAGTCGGGAACGAGTCGCCCGGCGAGAATGTCTTTGACGGTGGGCACGCTGAGCGCGCCGCCGCTGGCTTCGTGGATCCGTGCGGGCGAAGGGCAGGCTGCCGCCAGGTACAGGCCCCGCAGGGCTGAGTTGAGGCGGGCCGCGGCGTCGGGCAGGGGCCTGCGGGCGGGCGGGGTCAGTCCCTGGGCGTTTTCCCACAGCACCGCGAGTTCGTCGGGGTCTCCGTCGAAGAGGTCGGCGAGTATCACCACCACGGGCCAGGTCGGCACACGCTCGCCGGAGAGAATGCGTGAGACGTAGGACGGCGACAGCCCCATCGTGTCGGCTACTTCGCGGATGGTCAGGCCGCTGCTGCGGTGCAGGTGGGACAGGGCCGCCGCCAGCTTGCCGGAGGTGCGCTCACCCGGCTGTCCCGCTTGCTGGCCGTCCGGGCGGGCCTGGACGGCATGCCCTGCCGCGTCGCGGGGACGGGCCGCGGGCCGTTCGGAGGCGCGGCGCTCAAGCCGCCGCCGTACGGTCTTTCCCGCCCACCGGGAGCGCGCCGTGGCCGGACTGACCGAGGCGGCCGCGGCGACGGTGTCCCAGCCGGCGCCCTGGATGCGCGCGTCGTGCACCGCCGCGCACACGTAGTACTCCACTTCCCTGGTGAGTTCGGCCGCGCGGCCGAGCAGCAGCGCCAGGTCCTGCTCGTCGTACTCGGCCGCCAGCAGTCCGTCCGCGAGCGCCTGAACGGACTCGGCGATGTTCCTGGCAAGCGGCAGCGGACTGTCCACGGGCTGCGCCGTGTTCGGGGTGTTACGGCTGCGCTCCCGCTGCGCCCGGCGGCGGCACGCGGGGGTGCAGTACTCCTGCTTGCGTCCCGGCTTGCCGGTCCGCTCGAAACGCTGCCTGCAGTAACGGCACTTGCCGTACTGGGGGCCGCTGCTCGGCATGGTTCCTCCCAGAACGCACGCTGGGGTATTTCTCTCCGGATCACCGCAGAACTTCCGCACTCTCGGGAAGAGGAACGAGGCCGTCCGGACCGCGGTGGTCAGTGCGTCACGCCGTATCCGCCGACGGCCCGAATGCTGCCGTCGGCGGGCACGGTGGCCTCAGCTGACCCGGATACGCAGGTAGCGGAGGAAGGAACGGCGGGCCGCGGCACACGCCACAGCCATCGCCGCGGCACCCGCAGGGACCTGCCACGCCTCGGTCACGAGGACGACGGGCAGGACAACCAGAGCAAGGAAGGCGCTGAGCTGCAGCGTGCCAGCCCAGGCACTCACGACGCGGGTTTGGCCGCGCAGACCGCGCGGAATGTTAGCGTCGTAACCCGTTTCCAGTCGGTGAAGCCAGCCGGAGGCGGGAAGTGGATCGATCACGGGGACCTCGCGTTTCTTGTGGTTCGGTCAACACATTTGAGGGACCCCGGAGTTGGTTGGTAGCCCGCCCGGGGTCTTCTCGTTTCACCGGACGCTAGTGCCTCATCACACCGTTCCGCCATCCGGTTCAGTTCATTAAGCAAAGGTTCGGCGCCCGCCAAGACGAATACGGAGTGCGCGCGGGCGCACAATAACCGAATGCAATTGCAGTGCATTCACTCCCTCCGCGAGAACGGTCACAAACGATCAGGATGCGCCAGAAAAGCGTCGCCGGGGCCGCTGCTACCGCCGGTCAACAGTGAGTTCAGGACGCACAGGCGCAATTTCGTACGCTGCCACGCCTGTTCTACCCCTCAGGCAACGCGCGTCAATACAGACTTCGGGTGAGGTACACTCCCGCGCCCTCCCCCGCTCGGGCACACAACCGGAAGTACCGTGCAGCTGCAAATACATTGCGCGCTTTTTCCCGGCGCGCCGCCTTGCTGAGTCAAGAAGCCTGGCGTCCGATCGGCCGCACCGCCGCGAGTAGCGGTCGGTGCGGACGCCGACTTACCGGCACCTGAGGACGGCGGAATCCTGAGCACGTAACGCCCAATCCCGCAGGGAGAGTCAACTCCCCTACCAGCAAAGGTTATGACCTGCCCGCCGGACGGCGGTGGCTTCCGCAATCATGTGCAGGCTCGGGGGAAGGAAGCAGGGACTCGGTAGCTGCCTGTTCCGGGAGTTCGTTACAGCTGACCGCAGCCGGGGGAAGCGGCCCCGCGCCGGTTGTGATCACTTTGGACTCCTAACAAAAGTGGTGGGCTTGACCTGGTCAGAGGTCGGTGTCCTACACGAGGCCGCCGGGTAGCGGGACGCGGTCAGCCGCGGAATCGCACGCGATAAACCCGGCGACGTCGGCGAACATCCCCGGGATACTCGTCACCCATGGATGAGGTCAAAGTCGTCGTCGCCCATTCCGAGCGCGCGACTCTGCGCGTCGGCCACGTGTTCTTGAAGGTGGACGCCGATCAGGCGCGCATCGACGTCGAGGTCGAGGCGATGTCCCTCGCGCCGGTCCCGACCCCGGAGGTCCTGTGGCGCAAGCCGCCCGTGCTCGCGATCGCCGCACTCCCGGGGGCCACGCTTGGGCGCCTCGGCGGGCCGTCGACCGGGTCGCCAGCCGCGTGGGCCGCGGCAGGCGCCGCCATCCGAAAGCTGCACGTTCGCGTGCTCGCGCTCGGCAGCAACCCCGACGACCAGGAACGAGGCCGGCGCATCTACCGCCGTTTTAAGGCCCTGACCGACGCATACGGCTCGCGCCTCCAGCTCATCATCGCCGACAACGACACCGCCCCCTTGCCGGACGACGCCTTCAGCACCATCGAACTCGACTACACCCACCCCATGGTCCCCGGCGTCGCCCACCCCGGTCCCGGCCACACCACACGCACCGAAGACGAATATCAGGCGTAGCCGCCTTTTACGTTGAGCTGGCGGTTCCGGCCGAACCCGACGAAGGGGGTGAGACTGCCGAGCGGATCCGGTGATCGACTCGGAGTTCCTTCGCCAGGGAGGAGAAGTGGCGTGCGCAGTCGGGATGATCGCGCAGTGCCCCTGCAACAGATCCGGCGGCATCTCCTGTCAGGGTGCGCAGCCAGGGCCTGATCTTGTCCTGCGGCGTCCACTGGTCCCACAGAGCGTCCCAGGTGAACGCGCCGTTGCAGCTTTCCTCCAGTAGATGCAGCTGAGCCGTACTGGCGGCGTGACGTGCGACGGTGAACAGCCACAGGATGACGGCGTCGACTTCCCCACGCTCCGTTGACCGGTGTGTGCCCAGGAGCTCCGGCATCGCCCGGACGATCTCGAGTGCTCGAGGAGGGTCGGCCATCAACGCCGGTATGAGCGCCTCGGGGTCGATGTTGAGGAGGATGTCGCAATACAGGGCAGCATCGTCGGGATGGGCAGCGGCGAGAACGACCAATTCCTCTGCCGCGTTCGCTGCTCCAGCATCCAGAGCATCACGGAGTGCTTCCGCCTGTACTACGGGCGACACGGGAGGTGTGTCGATCTCCTGGGCGATGAGGTCGAGGAAGGCTTGCACCGTTGCCGGCCGTCTCCCGGGTTCCGTGCGCGTTGCATCCCGGACGACCGCACGCCATGGTCCGGAGTCCGGTATGAGGGGAATGTTCTGCTGCGGGATCCTGCGTGTGACCGCCCAGCCGATCAGCTGCCCCAGGCTGTAAATATCAGCCGGCGGACCGGCACTGTGGGCGTCGATGCTCAGTTCCGGGGCGGCGAAGCCCTCCGAGCCCATACTCACCCCGACCCTGGTGCGCTGCGGGTTGGTGGTCTGGCCAGGCGGACGGCGCGCGATACCCCAGTCGGCCAGAACCCATCGACCGTCTAGCCGGAGCACGTTGGACGGCTTGATGTCCCGGTGGACCCACCCGTGGGGGGAGCCTGGGGCCTGGATGCCATGTGCAGCGGTCAATGCCGAGCACAGGCTCTCCACCAGGTCGCGCAGTGCGGCCGGCTCTTTGAGGTCGTCGAGGCATTCCGTTGCGACAGTCTGCGCCTTGGGCATGACGAACCATTTGCCGTCGGAACCAGAGTCCCAGACCGGCATGGCGTTCGGATGCTCGCTCAGTAGGCGGCCAACCTCAATCTCACGAGCCATCCGGGCTCTCTTGGGAAGGGGTGGGTGTTCGCCGCGCAATTGCTTAAGGACAACGGGTGTACCGGTCGTTTTGTGGGTCGCGTAGAAGACGTCAGCCATGCCGTCCTCTTGGCGGTGGAAAGGGAACTTCTCACAGGCGTAGTCCCGGCGCACACCACGCGCCTCGTACGGCGCCGTGCTCCGGCGGAGTTTGCGGAACTTCACTGTTTCAACTCCGCTGAGTCGCTTCGAGGAATCGGTCAGCAGTACGTGGTGGGGGCGCCCCAGGCGCTGTCGAAGGTCGGCAACGCTGCTGGGCCCGATGCACTTCCTCAGCAGCTCTGTGGGCAGGTCCTGCACCGCTGTCTGTTCGACCCACCCATGATCCAGGCGACCCTGCATCGCCTCCCGGGTACGGCTCACGAGTTCGGCGTAGAGACCGGTGATCTCCGGACCAGTCAAAGACGGACCTAGCTCGTGCAGGAAGGCGATGTTACGCAACTCGATGTCGTCGTGCCTGGGCAGTTCACTGACACCGATCAGGCCCAGGAAGGCAGAGACCTCGTCGGCCTCAACCTTCAGGTGGGCTGCCACTCGCTTCAAGCACCTCTCGTCTTCCGCCCCTTCACCGTGCGCGAGAGCAGTAAGTGCAGCGTCGGCGGGATCGAGGTAGCCCTCCAAACCGGCCGTAAGCCCATAGGAGAGCCGCTGGTCTTTCACCGCCCCGTACGTACGCCACAGGCTCTTCAACGGGCCCTTAACGAGAACGTCCGTGAGCGCCCAAGGCGTGGTCGCGGCCCGCGTCGTGATCTGCTGAAAATTCCAGAAGGAACGGCCATCAGCCTGTCCCTCGTTGCTGCGGACAACGATGATGTCCGCAAAGTGCTCACAGATCACGTGCACCGGCTCGTCAGCGAGTATCTCCAGGATGGCCTGCGCAGCCACATGAAGCTGGTACTCGTACCTCCGAAGCGTGACCGAACCCGAATCGTCCAACGCAACGGTCTCAATCGGATCAGCCATGCGCCCCCCAGCCCATCCCCCTAAGACGTCATTTCAGTTGGTGAGTCGACGGTGGCATATCAGGGTTGCGGCGATGGCGGTGAAGGCGAGGAAGTGTTCGGGCTTGCGCTCGTAGCGGCGGTGGAGTCGTCGGCAGCCT
The DNA here is from genome assembly GCF_017948455.1 of Streptomyces sp. GESEQ-4. Taxonomy (GTDB): domain Bacteria; phylum Actinomycetota; class Actinomycetes; order Streptomycetales; family Streptomycetaceae; genus Streptomyces. The sequence continues at coordinate 56,634 of NZ_JAFFSU010000035.1, read as the reverse complement.
GAGAGCCAGGACACCGTCCGTTCCACGACCCAGCGATGCCGGCCCAGCCGTTGTGAGGACTCGACGCCCTTGCGGGCGATGCGGTGCTGGATGCCTCGGGAGGACAGCCAACGCCGCAGGTGCTGATAGTCGTAGCCCTTGTCTCCGTGGAGTTTGCCGGGCCGTCGGCGCCGGCGGCCGCGACGCGAGCGGATGGGCGGGATGCCCCGCACCAGCGGGACGAGGGCCTGGCTGTCGTGGAGGTTCGCGGCGGAGATGCCGATCGACAGGGGCAGTGTCGGCGTACGGGCTTGTCTCCCCGGTCGCGTACGGGCGAACGTCCCCAGTTGTCAGGCCACTTCGGTCTCTCGCTCGATGGCCTGGAGGCGGTTCTTGAGGCGGTAGCTTGGGCCGTTGATCGCGATCACTTCGCAGTGGTGGAGGAGCCGGTCGAGGATCGCGGTGGCGAGGACTTCGTCGCCGAAGACCTGGCCCCACTCGCTGAAGGTCTTGTTCGAGGTCAGGATGATGGAGCCCTTCTCGTAGCGCTTGGAGATGACCTGGAAGACCAGGTTCGCCTCGGCGCGTTCGAGGGGCTGGTAGCCCACCTCGTCGACCACGAGGACGCTCGGCCGCAGGTAGGTGCCGAGTTTGTTGACCAGCCGCCCGGCCGACTCGGCAGCCTTCAGGTTGCGGACCATGTCGTCGAGGCTGGTGAAGTAGATCGAGTAGCCGGCCCGGCAGGCCGCGACCGCGAGAGCGACGGCGATATGCGTCTTGCCCACCCCGGGCGGCCCCAGCAGCGCGGCGTTCGCCTTGCCGTCGACGAAGGAGAGGCTGGCGAGGTCTTTGACCTTGCGTGGGTCAAGCTCGGGCTGGAACGAGAAGTCGTACTCGTCCAGCGTCTTGTGGTGCGGCAGCTTGGACAGCCGCAAGCCCTGGCGGAAACGGCGGTCGTCGCGGACGGCCAGCTCCTCGGACAGGACCAGGTCGAGGAAGTCGAGATAGCCCATCTTCGCCTCGTCGGCCCGGCGGGTGTACTCGTTGATGGTCTCTGCCAGGTGCGGCAGGCCGAGCTTGCCGGCCGTGGTGCGGATGCGGTTGCCGGTCAGCTCGCTCAAGACGACTCCTTCGTCGGAGAGTTGGTGGTGAAGGGCCGGGTGCCGGTCAGTTCGTCATAGACCGACAATGGCCGCCGCCCGACCTCAACACGGGTGGCCGCGGCTCGGTTCAACAAGGCCTGCAGTGGCCCGACTTGGCCGCCCGCAGACGGCTCGCGACGCGGTGGCGGTGTCACCTCGCCCGTCGTGGTGCGGCGGTTCTTGCCGGCCGGCAGGCCGTCCCAGTGCGCGTTTTCCTTGACGACGACGCCACGGCCGACCGCCCGCGGATGGGTGGACAGCAACGTCTCGCCGCTGGCATCGGGGACGGTCGAATGCAGCATGACCTGGGACTTCGTCGCCCGGATCTCGACCAGCTGACGTGGGCGGACCTTGCGGGCGGGCACCGAATAGAGGTTCCCGCCGAACGCGACCAGGCAGTCCTTGCCGACCGGCCGCAGATGCCGCTCGGCCACCAAGTACGGAGTCGGCGGCAACGGTTTGAGGGCCGCGTGATCGCGGGCGGCCCGGATGCCGATGACTTCCCGGTGCGTCTTGTGGATCTGGTCCCGCCGCCTGGGCACCCAGGCCGCGAACGCGGCGTCCATCTCTTCGATGGAGGAGAACGCTCGCCCGGACAACACATGATCGCGAACGATGAGAACCTGGCGTTCAACCCGCCCTTTGCCGGTGGGCCGATAGGCGGCCAGGACGTCGATGTCGAAGTCGTAGTGCCCGGCGAAACCGACCGCCTCCGGATGCAGCGGAACCGCCTCGCCAGGAGCGACGTGCCGACGCACGACGGTCTTGGTCCGGTCGTAGACGATCGTCATCGGCACCCCGCTGAAGTGCGCAAATGCCCGCCGGTGGCAGTCGAAGAAGGTCTGCAGGTCCTGGCTGGTGGTGAAGCAGCAGAACGGGTCGCGTGAGTACGACAGCACCATGTGGAACGAGTAGACCTTCGGGATGCCCATGTGGGCGAGGACCTTGCCCTCGTCACCCCAGTCGACTTGGGCCTGAGCCCCGGGGATGACCTCGAAGCGCCGGTGGAGCCCCGCCAACTCCTTCGGTGTGATGCCGAGTTCCTCGGCGACCCGCGGGCGTGCCTGCTGAACGTAGAGCTTGACGCGCTGGTAGTTGCCGGTGAACCCGTACTCCGCGGCCAGCCGCTCGTGGATCACCGATGCCTTCATCAGGATCTCGGCCCGCAGCATCGAGTCGACCAGCGGCGCGAACTCGTCGATCTTCCTGGGCACCAGCTGGCCACTGGCCGAACGGCGCGGCGGCGTCGCCGGCCCCGCGAGGTACTTACGGACCGTCTTGCGGTCCAGCCCCGTCTCACGGGCGATCTCCGACAGGCTCATCGCTCCGGACTCCAACAGCCCACGAAACCGCCGAAGTTCCGACCACCGACGCGGATCCAAGACCACTGCCAACCACCCCCTGCCGCAGCACACCGACTACGCAGCAGAGTGCCGACCAGCCCGCCTCACCGCATCAGGAACTGGCCGCGTTCATCCGTACGCGGGTGGGGACGTTCAGGTGTACGCCGACAGGCAGGCCGCGGCGGTCGACGATGAGGTGGATTTTCGATCCGTTCTTGCCGCGGTCGGTCGGATTCGGTCCCGTTAGCTGCCCCCTTTGAGGGCCCGGACGCTGACGGAGTCGACCGCGCACCGCGACCAGTCCAGTCCGCCGCGGGAGCCGAGTTCGTCCAGGACCAGGCGGTGGAGCTTGGCCCACACCCGGGCCTCGGTCCACTCGGTGAACCGGCGGAAGGCGGTGACGCCGGACAGGCCGAATCCGGGTGGCAGTTGGTTCCAAGTACAGCCCGAGGTGGCCACGAAGATGATCGCAGCAAGCACCTCGCGGTCCCCTCGTCGGCGGTGTCCTCCGCCCTGCGGGCGTTCCGGTGCCGGCGGGACCACCCGCTGGAACAACTCCCAAAGGTCTTCCGGCGCCAACCGTTCGACAAGCGCAGCAGTCATCACCCCAGAGTGCCGCAAGATCACACCAACTGAAATGACGTCTAAACACGCAGCGTAAGCGGCACGGCACCGGTCAGTCGATCACTTCAACGGAACTCGTGACGCCAGCTCTCTCCTACTCGGTCGACGATGACGCCACCCACACGCCAGCACCCCCCCGCCCGGACGCGCGGGTGTCTGCCCGGGGCGTGCATCCGCTGACGGTGCATGCTCCCTGAACAAGGGCAGGCCATCGCGCAAGTCTCCCTGGTGAACGGCCAGTTCAACCGGAGGAGCACGCGATGGCCTTGTCCCAGTCTGAGCTGATGCGGCTGCTGGAGTCACTACGTTGGGCCGACGGAGTTGAAGCAATCAGGGTGGTGTGCGAGCGCATCCTGCAGGAGCTCATCGAGGCCGAGGCCACCGAGGTGATCGGTGCCGCCCCGGGCGAGCACACCGACAAGCGCACGACCTGGCGCAACGGACACCGCGAACGCCTGCTGACCACCCAGGCAGGCGACCTCGATCTGAAGATTCCCAAGGTACGGACCGGGTCGTTCTTCCCCTCCCTGCTGGAGCGGCGCCGGCGCATCGACCGGGCCCTGTTCGCCGTGGTGATGGAGGCATACGTGCACGGGGTCTCCACCCGCTCGGTCGATGACCTGGTCAAAGCACTCGGCGCGGACAGCGGGATCTCCAAGTCCGAGGTCTCTAGGATCTGCGGCGAGCTGGACGAGGAACTGACCGCGTTCAAGGAACGGCCGCTGGACCACACCGTCTTCCCCTACGTCTTCCTGGACGCCACCTACTGCAAGGCCCGGGTGAATCACCGGATCGCCTCGCAGGCCGTGGTCATCGCCACCGGCATCTCCGCGACCGGGCACCGCGAGATCCTCGGCCTGATGGTCGGCGACAGCGAATCGAAGCCGTTCTGGACCAAGTTCCTGCGCTCGCTTCGAGCCCGTGGCCTGGAGAACGTCCAGCTGGTCATCTCCGACAGCCACAGCGGGCTGGTGGCCGCGATCCGCACCGTCTTCCTCGGCGCGGCCTGGCAACGCTGCCGCGTCCACTTCGTCCGGGACGTCTTCGCAGTGATCGAAAAGGGCTCTGGAGAGATGGTCGCGGCCACCATCCGCACCGTCTTCGCGCAGACCACCGCCGCGGCCGTCCGCACCCAGCTGGACGTGGTGGCCGACATGCTCGGACGACAGTTCCCGCAGGTCAAGAAGATGCTGCTGGACGCAGCCACCGACATCACCGCGTTCGCGGACTTCCCGCCGACGCACTGGAAGAAAATCTGGTCGACCAACCCGCTCGAGCGGCTGAACCGGGAGATCAATCGGAGGGCCGACGTCGTCCAGGTCTTCCCCAACCCCGCCGCCCTGGACCGGCTCGCCGCCGCAGTCCTCGCCGAACTCCACGACGAATGGCAGGTCTTCGACCGCCGCTACCTCTCCGAAGCCTCCATGGCCGAGCTCTTCACCACCCAACCGACCCCGCCCGAACCGCAGATCACCCCACAACCGAAATCGAAACAGCTGCCGTGACTACACCACCCAGCGGGACATGACCCACCAAGATCCGGAGTCCGGACGTCTGCTCCGATTCTGGGGAGTGACGGCCGCAGTCACTCCGCGCAGGAGAGCTGCCCCAGCAGGCGACCACGCTCAGCCTGTGCCGCCGCCAGGCTCGCCAGCTCGCCGGCGTCGGTGAAACAGGGCCCGTTCCAGGCATCAGGAGCAGCGACGGCCTCGACACGAACAGCGGTCCCGAAACGCTGGGCCGCCTCATACAGCCGCTGCAGGACCTCGAGCGCCCGGACATCCAGCGCGCCGATACGCGCCCACCACGTCCGCGAGGCCTGATCGAACTGGGCGACGGAGCGCAGCAGTTGCCGCTGTTCCTCGAACGCGGCCAGCCCTGCGGGTGCTGCGGCGGCGGTGACCTCCAGCAGCCACCGCACGGAGTTGGAGTGAGGAGTCGACGTCATAGTGCGGACCGTAGTGGTCGGCACTGACAACAGCCTCGCACGGTATCGGCCGGACGTGTCTGAACCATCCGGTCCGCGGCATTCATCGCGGCCCCGCGACAAGTCCAAGCACTCGACGGATACCGATCACGACCGCTGCAATACGGGTGCCGAGGTGTACCTGCCCGGGGCTGGGCAGCCGCGGAGCCGGTCGAACCGCGTGCCGCAGCTACTCGTTCGCACGCCGCGGTGGCCCGTCCTGGCGCTGCAGATCAGCACCAGGACGGTGAGCAGAGCCGCGGCAACGGATGCTGCTCTTCTCCGCGACTGTGTTGCCCGCAGTACGTCGGAGAGCTGCCGCCAGCCTCGGGGACTGCGACATCATCAAAGATCAGGTATGCCTTGCTGTCAGGTCAACACCGGGACGCCAGCGCGGAAATCATCCTGGTCGCCCCTGGGACTGACCTGGGGCAATGCGCGTTCCGTCCTGTCTGAAAGCGTTGTAGGGCGCTGGGACACAGAAGCGGAAAATCACGCACCGTGATGTTCTGGGGTGCAATGAAGGTGGGACGCACTTGAGGGAATTGCCTCACTGGAGGGCGTCTGATCAGGCAATCTGTGGTGGCTGGTCTGCTGAGGGGGCAAGACCAGCCTAGGGACATGGATGCGGTTAGGGCCTGGTGAGGGTTAGTACTGCGGGCCCGGATGCTGCAACATCACTAGCCATGAGGTGGCGGCAACCGCCTCGTGCACAACACCCAGTTAGCCCGCAGTACGTCCGAAGTCCCCTTGCAGTACGTCCCGTTCGGAGAGTCCCTTGAAAAACCCGCTTTGCGGAACGTCCCGTCCGATGACAGCGCCGGAGGCCAGCGTTCTCATCGTGATCGTCATCGTCGCCGCGGTCCTGGCTGCCGCTGGGCTGCCGACTCTCAGCGTTCTGGTGCTGATCACAGAGGCGCTCTCACTCGGCACCTGCCTGCTGCTTCGCCTGCGCCGAAACGACGCTGAGCGAGCGCGGACCGCGGAGGCCTGACCGGCTGATGGGACGCCGCGAGAACCCGATCGGGCAGTGCAGCAGATCACTGCACGCGCTGGCGACCTGGCTCCGTGCGGGACGCGAAACGGCCGGCCTGACGTACGACCAGGTTGCCTCCCGTACGGAGTACAGCGCGGACACTCTCGCGCGTGCCGCATCCGGGCGCAGTGTGCCGCAGAACCTTGACGTGGTCACCGCCTACGCCAAGGCCTGCGGCCTCAGCGTGAAAGAAGCCGAGCGGCTGTGGAAACAGGCCCGCCGCGACGAAGCCCGCGCCCAGGGCGTGTTGAGCGGGCACCGCGGAGGCGTTCACATCAGCGTCGTCAAAGACTTCGCTGATCTCCACTCCGCGATCGTCGACCTTTACCACGACGACGGAAGCCCTCCCCTGCGCAGCCTCGATGCCCGCCTGGGAGGGCTAGGCCGCCTGCCCCGCAGCACCGTCGGCCGCGTCCTGAAAGGACGCTCGACACCCAGCAGGACTTTCGTGGCCGCCTTCGCCGAGGCCTTGGAGGTCCGCAAGGCGGACCTGCCGGAGTGGACCAAGGCATGGGACCGGGCCGACGCAGACCGCCGCAGTACGCGCGTGCGATCGAAGCGGTCGGGCAGGCACGGCCTCAGCCCACACCTCATCAGGCATGACCGCCTCACGCCGCGCGACCTACAAGTACTCATGAGTGAGATGGAAGCCTCCGCGCGCCATGAGCCCGCGCTGAAACTCCTGGTCCATATCCCCCAGCCCGAAGACGCAGAAGCCCATGCGTCAGCCCGTATGACCCGCGAGCTCCTGGTGGACCAGGCACAGCGCCGCGGCGACTTGGCCTGTCCTCAATGCCGACGTCCCTCCCTCGGATATCACGGCTCCAAGGGCTGGACCTCACAACTGTGCGCAGACTGTGCACCGTCTGAGACCGCCGGCGGGGCAGGAGACACGCCAACGCTCTCACTCCGGCTGCCTGCCACCGCCGAGCGCAAGCCACTGCCGCAGCGCATCGCGCGCAGCTGGCCGGCTCCCACAAGCCCGTCCCTGACTCCCTCACAAACCGCCGACAGTCTGGCGACCGTCACGGACCCGCCGGCGACGCCTGCCACCGCTCCTGAGATACCTCCAGACTGTGAGTGCCCGTTCTGCCAGGGCAACTCGGGCCTGCCATCGCGGAAGCCGTCAGCTGGCACAGTGACCACGCGCGTCCGCATCAACATCCCTGGTTCCAGGCCCATTCTGCCCATCGTTGTCCGCGAACCAGCCGCAAGCCGGCCCACGCCTGCCGGCACTGAGCCTCAGAGCGATCCCTGGCAGGCTCATGAGTCGACGAGGTAGGCCTTTTCCCCCATCATCAGCGGCGCATCGGCGGGCCCGTTGATGTAGGGGCCGCGCCAGATCACGCAGCCGGGGCTGTCTTCCCTTGCCCATGCGAGCACGGCATGGACCGCGGCGTACTTATCGCCAGGGACGACGTGCCTCGCGGCGACGCTGTGCGGCTCCTTGGCTGAACCTCTTCCATGCTGCATGCGCCATTTGGGCAAAGTGGGCTGAACCAGAGCTTCCGTCCCGCCTTCACCGTCTACACCGTGGCGTTGCCCTCCGCCCCGGGCCGCTCGGCGGTTGTCGTCCAGGTGCCCCGCAGTCCGGAAGCTCCGCACCTGGTTGCGGGCGCTCTGGAAGCCGGCAAGATCCTGATCGGGCCAGACGGCAGTGCGGGCCAGGTGTTGCCATTGCTCAGGGTGGGCTGGCAGCCGAGGACTCCGGCGTTAGGCGGAATTCGCTGTCTCAATGAGGCACATCTCGCAGGGTGTTACGTCGCCTGTACGTGTGGCACTGTCTGTTGCCCGGTGTCACGGCGGGGGCGTAGGGCTCGCTTCCCGGCCGAGGACGGGATCCGGCCGTGGGTCGGATGAGAGTTCGTCCAGGCGGTGGAGTCTGCCCCGTATCTCCTCGGCGTCTGGGTGGTCGAATTTTTCGAGGATCGTCAGCGCTTGCTTCCAGCTCGTGCGGGCCGTGTCCGGCTTGCCGACGGCCAGGTGGACGTCACCGAGGTTGGCGAGGGTGTGGGCCTCACCCCACCGGTTGCCGATGTCCGTGTGGGCGTCGAGAGCCTGGTGGTAGAACTGGACCGCGTTGTCGTGGCGTTGGAGCCGGTGGTGGACGGTGCCGAGGAGGTCGAGAGCGACACCTTCGTTCCAGCGGTCGCCGATGACGCGCAGGTCGGTCAGTGCCTGCTCGAGGCAGTCGATGGCCTCGTCGAACCGGCCGATTCGCTCATAGGAGTCGGCCAGGTTGGTCAGGAGATTACCCTCGCGGCCTCTTGATCCGCCGAGCATCCGGTGGATGGACAGTGCCCGGCGGCAGTACTCGACGGACCTGTCCGGCCGGCCGATATGACGGTAGACATAGCCCAAGTTGGCCAGAACCTGGCACCGGCCGTGTGTGTCTCCGAGTTCCCGGTTGAGGGCCATCGCCTGCCGGAAGTGGTCGATGGCCTCGTCGTACCGGTGCGTCTGTGTCAGGGCGCAGGCCACGTCACCGAGGCTCCATGCCGTGCCCCTGCGGTCGTGGGCAGCGCGGGCGGCGTCCAGGGCGGTCCGGGTGGTGTCGAGCCAGTCGTGCAAATGGCCGCGGAGGTAGAAGAACCCCCACAGCGCCCCGGCCAGTCGCCATGCGATGCCCGGCCGACCGACGGCGACCGCCAGATGAACCGCGGCGACGAGATTGGGGCGTTCGGTATCGCACCAGTTGAGGGCCTGGTCGTAGCCGCAGAACGTGAGAGGGCGGCAGGAGGGGGGCAACGGGTCGAGGGGAACCCGTCGGCGCTCCGGGGTCAGAAACACATAGGCGGCGTCGGCGGTGTGCAGGTACCAGGTGAGGAGCCGCTCGACAGCGCGGTCCCGCTCTGGCGGTGTCTCCTCGGCCAAGGCGCGTTCGGCTGCGTAGGCGCGCAGCAGATCGTGCAAGGTGTAGCGGCCGGGTGTGTGCTCGGTGAGCAGATGGGCGCGGGTCAGTTCGGCGAGCAGGCCGCGGGTCTGACGGAGCGGGAGCCCGGCCAGGGCGGCCGCGGCGGACTGGGAGATATCGGGCCCGGCGTGCAGGCCCAGCAGGTGGAACAGGCGCGCGGCCGGGGCGGACAACGCGTGGCACGACCAGGAGAAGACGGCCCGTGCGTCTGTGGTGAGATCGCCCCCGTCGAAGGCGTCGAGGCTGCCATGGCTGTCGCGTAACTCCTCGGCGACGGCGCTGAGAGGGGAGTCGGGGTTGGTGGCGGCGCGGGCGGTGGTGATGGCCAGGGCCAGAGGGAGCCGGGCGCACCGGGTGATGATCTCCTGCACGGCGTCCGGTTCGGCCGCCAGCCGGTCCTCGCCGAGGCGGTGGGCCAGCAGGTCGCGGGCCTCGGCCGGGGAGAGCAGATCCAGGCTCAGGGGGTGGGCGCCCTCGGCGGCGACCAGGCCCGCGAGCCGGTTGCGGCTGGTCACCACGGCCAGACAGCCGGGAGAGCCGGGCAGCAGCGGGCGGACCTGATCGGCATCGCGGGCGTTGTCCAGCACCACCAGCACCCGCCGCCCGGCCAGCAGGCTCCGATACAGCCCCACCCGCGCCTGAAGATCCACCGGGACCTGCGGGGCCGGCACGCCCAGCCCGTCGAGGAAGCTCCGCACCGCCTGATCGGGCGTCACCGCCGCGCCGGACGGGTCGAAGCCGCGCAGGTTCACATACAGCTGGCCGTCCGGGAACCAGTCGGCCACCCGGTGTGCCCAGTGCACCGCCAGCGCCGTCTTGCCCACCCCCGCCGTCCCCGACACCGCCGAGACCACCACCGCGGCGGGCCGCCCGGCGGCAGCGGCGAGGATCCCGTCCAGCCGGGCCAGTTCGTCCTCCCGGCCGGTGAACCCCCGTGCTTCCAACGGCAACTGCGCCGGGATCGTCCGACCGGGCTCCGCCTTGGCCGACGGCGTACGATGCGCGGCGGGCGGGGCGGCTTCGCCGCGCAGGATCGCTTGATGCACCTGCTGCCCGTCGGCACCCGGATCCGTACCCAGTTCCTCGGCCAGCCGCTTCTGCAAGTCGGCGTAGAGGGCCAGGGCCTCCGAGCCTCGCCCGGCAGCCTGCAGTGCCCGCATCAGGGTCACGGTGAGCGGCTCGACCAGCGGATGCTCGGCGACCAGAGCATTCAGCGCACCGATCACCTCGGCAGGATTACCCATGCGGGACTCGGCCTCGGCCCAGGCCAGCACCGCTTCGATCCGCTGCTGTTGCCAGCTGTGCCGGGTGCGTTCTGCCCACGTACCGGCAAGCCCGGCCAGCGGTTCACCGCGCCACAACTCCAGTGCCTCGCGCAGCATCACCACCTGCTCTGCGTCGGTGCAGTCTTCGGTGCGAGCCCGGTCGACCAGCCGCTGGAAGCGGTGCACATCCACCCGGCTGGCCGGCACGTCGAGCAGGTATCCTCCGGGACCACGCCGCAGCTGCGGCCCTGCCGAAGTGCCGTCCGCGCCCACATTGAGAGGCGTGGCCGTGCTCGCCAGCATGCGGCGGATCCGGGAGATGTACGCGTAGAGCGAGGGGCGCACCTGAGCGGGTACGTGCTGCCCCCAGACCCGGTCGATGAGTGTCTCCGTCGCCACCCAGCGGCCCCCGTCCACCAGCAACGCCGCCAGAACCGTGCGCTGCCTGGCTGGTCCCAGCTCCACTACCGCGCCACCTGCGGCCCGTATCTCGACCGTGCCCAACAGCAGAAAGTCCGTCATGCGGTTCCCCCGAGAACGCTCCGCACCATCCCATGCACGCGACTGACACCGCGCCAGTCAGCCCGCGCTGACCAGTGAAGCAAGGTTTGTGCAAGGTTCCTGCCCACATTCACGCCACACCATATGGAGCAACGGCCCGTAACGCCGAGGGGGCACCGGCGCCCTCTCGATCCCGGCCGACGACTGCTAGGAGAGCGTATGAACAAGTCCTTGTTGAGGAAGGCCTCGGGTGCAGCAGCGACCGTGGTTGCCGTCGGCGCGTTGTCGCTGTGGGGCACCGGAGCAGCGGCAGCGGCACCTTCGAACCCGGCCGGCGCCGGCGAGTGCCTGTACATCCTCAACACCAGCAACTACCCGACAACTCCGGATCGACTTAAGTACTGCAACATCGGTGAAGGCGGCGGAATCGACTGGCTCACCTGCTACGCGGGCCTCTACGGCACTGGCGTCAACCAGACGGTCGCGGCACTAGCGTGCAACGCCGCTTCGGACTGATCACCGACCATTAGCGGGGCTTTCCCGAGAAGAAGCATCCTATTTCCGCAGGTCGGAGGGTGCTTTTCGGACTCCCGTCGCCACCAGCGCAGATCACCGCATTTTTCATAGATTGTTTGTTCGGCACAGGCCCCCGAAGGCAAACAACACCTGGGCTGCTACCCCTGGAGCGGGCAGCACGTCCAATGTGGGTGCGCCGGACGCGACCCCGCGAGAGCGTCGTCCCGTCATCGCGGACGTCAGACCTCACGGAGGGAATGCCAACGGCCCTCAAGGGGCGGGCGTGAGTTGTATCAAACACCGCATGAATGGAGAGCACATGAACATGGTGAGGACATGGCGTCGCCGGGCTGCGGTCTTGACGGCGACCGTGGTTGCCGCTGGCACGCTGCCGCTGTTGGGCGTCGGAACAGCGGCGGCAGCGCCTTCGAATGTGGCGGAGCCCGCCACCTCCGGCGACTGCCTGTACATCCTCAACACCAACGGCTACCGGACAACCCCAGCTCGGGCTTCGGCCTGCAGCGATGTGGAAGAGTGGCTGGTCTTGTTCTGCAGGATCGCGCTCGAGAACACTGGTGTGAATAGCTACGTCGCGCGGCTGGCCTGCAATGCCGCCGCCGACGACTGATCGTCACATCAGCGAATGCCCGCTGCGGTGGCCCTCAACAGCGCCCAGTACCGACTTCCCGGGCCGCCGTACCTGTGAAACAGCTGCTTCCAAGGGGGAAGTATGAGAATGCGCCGTGCCGTGGTCTTTCTGACCGTAGCCGCCGTATGGACTGGGATAAGTACAACTGCCGTGTTGGCGTCTTCGGGGTCGACTGACGGCGGCCATGAAAAGCTCCCCATATGTGAAGTCCCACGAGTTGTTGGACAGTTCTGTCCCGGCTGACCCTGGACGGTCCCACGGCACTTTTGACGGTCTCGGCACATCCTGGACGGCCGTGGCTCGTTGGTCCTTCCGTGAAGGAAGCGCGTGAGCCGGAGCCAGTGGACGACCGGCGGTGGATGGCCGAGCATCGCTACCGGGCGGTGCTCCAGGTGCTGGACGGAGCGCCGGTCGCGCAGGTGGCCCGCCAGTTCGGTGCGTCGCGGCAGTCGGTGTACACCTGGATCGAGCGGTACCACGCCGGCGGGCTGGACGCTCTGGGGGACAAGTCGCGCCGACCGCACGTCTCGCCGCACCAGGTGCCCGCCGAGGTCGAGGCCCTGGTCTGTGAACTACGCCGTTCCTACCCCCGCTGGGGCGCCCGCCGGATCGTCCACGAGCTGGGCCGGCGCGGGCTGGTGCCGGTGCCCGGCCGTTCCACCGTGCACCGGATCCTGACCCGACACGGCCTGATCAACCACCAGGAGCAGAACCACCGCCGCGTCTACCGCCGCTGGCAGCGAGACGCCCCGATGCAGCTGTGGCAGCTGGACATCATGGGAGGGGTGTTCCTGGCCGGCGGGCGCGAGTGCAAGCTGGTCACCGGCATCGACGACCACTCCCGGTTCATTGTGATCGCCAAGGTGGTCGCCGAGCCGTCCGGCCGCGCGGTGTGCACCGCCTTCGCCGAGGCCATGACCACGTACGGGGTGCCGTCGGAGGTGCTGACCGACAACGGCAAGCAGTTCACCGGCCGCTTCACCAAGCCGGTCCCGGCCGAGGTGCTCTTCGAGCGGATCTGCCGGGAGAACGGCATCACCGCCCGGCTGACCAAGCCCCGATCGCCTACCACCACCGGGAAGATCGAGAGGTTCCATAACTGGCTCTAACAAAAGCGGGTTGATCATGTGACTGTCCGCTTGATCGTTCGTTGATGTGGGCATGGGGAAGCGTCAGTCACGACCCTGGATCGTGTCGGATGAACTGTGGTCGCTCATCAAGCCGTTGCTGCCCGAGCCGCCCCCGAAGCAGGTCGAGGGCAGACCTCGAGTGCCCGATCGTCAAGCCCTGTGCGGGATCTTGTTCGTCCTGCACACCGGCATCCAGTGGGAGTACCTCCCGCAGGAACTGGGCTTCGGCTCGGGCATGACGTGCTGGCGCCGCCTGGCGGCCTGGAACGAGGCCGGCGTCTGGGACCAACTGCACCAGCTACTGCTGAACAAGCTGCGCTCGAAGAACCAGCTGGACTGGTCGCGGGCGGTGATCGACTCCTCCCACGTCCGGGCCGCACGCAGGGGCCCAAAAGCGGCCCCAGCCCGGTCGACCGCGCACGCCCGGGCAGCAAACACCACATCATCACCGACGGCCAAGGGATCCCGCTCGCGGTGTCTCTGACCGGCGGAAACCGCAACGATGTCACCCAACTGCTGCCCCTGTTGGACAAGATCCCGGCAGTGGCCGGAGTCGTCGGTCGGCCGCGCAGACGGCCGGACATGCTCTTCGCCGACCGCGGCTACGACCACGACAAGTACCGACGGCTCTTGCGGCAGCGCGGCATCACGCCCGCGATCGCCGAGCGTGGCCAGCCGCACGGGACGGGACTGGGCACCTTCCGCTGGGTCGTTGAGCGGACGATCTCCTGGCTGCACGGCTTCCGCCGCTTACGGATCCGCTGGGAACGACGCGACGACATCCACGAGGCCTTTCTCAGACTTGCCGTCTGCCTGATCACCCACCGGCACGTCCAGAGGCTTTGTTAGGGCCAGTAAGTCCCTGCGGCGCGAACTGCTGGACCACGTCGGTCCGTTCGCTGACCAGGCAACGGCCCAGGCCGCCATTGACGCCTGGGTGCACGGCTACAACCACAACCGGCCGCACCAGGCTCTCGACATGGCCGTGCCCGCCGCCGTGTTCCGCCCCGTGGCCAAGGAGCCGCAGCAGGACCGGCACGAGGTCCACCTGCCCGAGCTGCAGGATGAGACCACGCCTGCGACGGACGAGCTGCTGGCGCCGCAGCTGCCCGCGCTGCTGCCCTCACCGCGGCTGCCCGTCGACGAATCCCACATCGGGGCCGTGGAGTTCGAGGCGCTCATCTCGCCGATCGGCAGACTGTGCCTGCCCTCCGGGCAGCAGCTGAAGTTCCCTGCAGCTCTGGGAGGACGCACCGCCACCATCTGGGCTGACGAGCGCAGCATCCACGTCTTCATCGACGGCGAACTCGCCCGCACCCGCACCTCCCAGTTCACCGCGGCCGACCTGAAGGCGCTGGTGCAGCGCGGCGGGCGGATCGCCGGCCCTGAACCGGCGACGCCCGCCTTGCCGGAGGGGTCGCAGGCCCCGCTCGTGGTCGAGGTCGACCGGCTGGTCGGCCGGGACGGCGACGTCGGCCTCGGTGGGCAGCGCGTCAAGCTCGCGGCCCAGCTCGCTGGACAGCAGGTCACCCTGCGGTTCGACGGCCAGCTGATGCATGTAATCGCCGACGGCCGCGTGGTCAAGACGCTGCCCGCCCCCATCCCACCGGAGCAACGAGCGCAGATCAGCGGAGCCCGCAGCCCGCGCACCGCGATCATCCCTCCTTCGGTGCAGGCCCTGCGGGCTCAGCGCAAAGTGCCGGTGGACGGCGTGGTGATGGTCGGCGGCCAGCGCCTGCGGATCGGTCGGGCTCACGCCGGGAAAGCCGTGACCATCCTCATCGAGGACACCGTCTTCCGCGTCCTGGACTGCGACGTCGAACTGTCCACCCATGCCCGCACCAGCGACAAACCGATCAGGCAGTTCAAGGCGGTCGCTCGCACGAGGAAGTAGCGACTGTCCAGCATCTACCGGTGACGTCCAGCGTCTCCTGGGACCAAACTGTCCAAGATCTCGCGGAACCTCACATTGACAGTCGACTGACCGTGTACCTGGACCTGTTGAGGAGTGGCGGGACAGCCCTGGCTACGGCAGCGAGGCGGTGTGTGTAGACCGCAAGGATGACAAGCGTCGACAGGGCCATGCCGTTCTGCCAGGTACCGGCTGCTACCGGCTTACAGGCGGCTACTTCTACAAGTATTTGGTGACCAGGGCGTAGGGTTGCGTGACTCCATGCCGGGCTTGCTGCCCACAGAGAGTGGAGGGTGGGCGACTGGTGGAACGTCCTGCCTCTACGTGAGCCATATGGCCAGTACAAAGCCCCCGCGACGAAATCCGCGGGGGCTTGTCTGCTTGGTCGGGGCGGGTGCGGTGGCAACGGGCACAAAATGAGTTAACGCCGAAACGGAGACTGAATACATCCACACGAATACCGCCACCTCTCTCTGGTTTGCTGGTGATAAGGGCGGACAATTTTGGGCTACGCAAACCCGTGTCACTTACAACGGTGCAGGTGGGTGGAGTAGATGGTCTCACGTCTTCACGGGTGACCCGCAGACCTGATGCGGCCATGGGCCGTCCCTCGAATCCCATGGCACCGCGAGGATCATGAACGCGGGGTGCCGCACACGAACCTCGAAATCCTGTATTGGTGCCAGCAATTCGGTGAGGAAGTCGGGACCGGAGTCCACCGATTCGAGGTACGCGGGAGGCGTTCGGCTACGGCGTTTCCGTAACGCCGTTCCGTGACGCCCGCCGCTGACGGCAGGCCCGCACCCGGCAGCGGGCCGAGCAGTACATCGCCGCCTTCGACCGCTCCACCCCCACCGTCCACGACCGCCCGCACACCGGGCACTCCGCCTGCTCTCCTCGCTGCATCGCGATGGCCCGCTGCCAGGTCCGCTGAAGCCTTCGCCACCGTCCCGAGCAGAACACCGCCTCCGCCGCCATCGTCGGCGGCAGCGGATCACCGCACTCCCGGCAGTCCGCCGAGCCGTCCCGCCATCCCCCACAACTCAGATCATCCAGCTGTACACACCTCACGACCAGGGATCAAAAACACCTACCTACGGAAGCGACAGCCCCGAGCAGGAGCGCGAGCCCGGTCGCGGCGGCCGTCGCGCCGGAGCTGCAGGTGCGGACGGTGTGCCCGGGTGTTGTCAGTGGTGGCAGGCAGGATGGCCGGCATGACGACAGCAGCTGCAGTGATCGTGGATGCCGCCGGCTACGCGCAGGCGGTCGAGGACGCGGTGAAGGCGTCGGCCGCCTACTACCAGGGCGGTACCTCGGTGCTGGACGACGACGCCTACGACCGGCTGGTACGCGGCATCGCCGCCTGGGAGGCCGACCATCCCGACCAGGTGCTGCCCGGCTCGCCGATCGGGAAGGTCGCCGGTGGCGCCGTGGAGGGCGATGTCCCGCACACGGTGGCGATGCTGAGCCTGGACAACGTGTTCTCCTCGGAGGAGTTCACCGCCTGGACTGCCTCGCTGGCCCGCCGGATCGGCCACGACGTGGCGCAGTTCAGTGTTGAGCCGAAGCTGGACGGGCTCGCGATCGCCGCCCGCTACACCCACGGACGCCTGAGACAGCTGATCACCCGCGGCGACGGGATGGCCGGGGAGGACGTCTCACACGCCATCGGCACCATCGTCGGCCTGCCGAAGGAGCTGGCGGAGCCGGTCACGGTAGAGGTGCGCGGCGAAGTCCTGATGACCACCGCCCAGTTCGAGCACGCCAACGAGGTGCGTACCGCGCACGGCGGACTGGTGTTCTCCAACCCGCGCAGCGCCGCGGCGGGCAGTCTCCGTGCCAGGGACCGCGCCTACACCGTGCCGATGACGTTCTTCGGCTACGGCCTGCTCCCCCTCGCCGACACCGGGCCGGAGCTCTCCGCCCGGCTGTCCGGGCTCGCGCACAGCGACCTCATGGCGAAGGCCGGCGGACTCGGGGTCAACACCACCGCCACGACCCCTGTGCCCGGCACCACCGCCGACACGGTCCAGCAGGTGCTGGCCCGGGTGATGGAGATCGCCGCGCTCCGGGCTGAGTTGCCGTTCGGGATCGACGGGATCGTCATCAAGGCCGACCTGGCCGCCGACCAGCAGGCGGCCGGATCCGGGACGCGCGCCCCGCGCTGGGCGATCGCCTACAAGCTGCCCGCCGTCGAGAAGATCACGCGGCTGCTGGAGGTGGAGTGGAACGTCGGGCGCACCGGCATAATCGCCCCGCGCGGCGTGCTGGAGCCGGTCGAGATCGACGGCGCCACCATCACCTACGCCACCCTCCACAACCCGGCCGACATCACCCGCCGCGACCTGCGCCTGGGCGACCACGTCATGGTCCACCGGGCCGGCGACGTCATCCCCCGCATCGAAGCCCCCGTCGCCCACCTGCGCACCGGCGACGAACAGCCCATCGCCTTCCCCCAGGCGTGCCCGCGCTGCGGGGCCGGCATCGACACCAGCGAGCAGCGCTGGCGCTGCGAGAACGGGCGCAACTGCCATCTGGTCGCCGCCCTGTCCTACGCCGCTGGCCGCGACCAGCTCGACATCGAAGGCCTCGGCCACACGCGCGTCGTCCAGCTCGTCGACGCCGGCCTCGTCGCCGATCTCGCCGACCTGTTCACCCTCACCCGCGCCCAGCTCCTTGGCCTGGAGCGGATGGGCGCCACCAGCACCGACAACCTCCTCACGGCGATCGCCGCGGCCAAGGGGCAGCCGCTGTCGCGGGTGCTGTGCGCGCTCGGGGTGCGCGGCACCGGACGCTCCATGTCCCGCCGGATCGCCCGGTACTTCGCCACCATGGACAACGTCCGCGCCGCCGACGCCGAAGCGATGCAGCAGGTCGAGGGCATCGGCACCGAGAAGGCCCCGTCCATCGTCGCCGAACTCGCCGAACTTGCCCCGCTCATCGACAAACTCGCCGCCGCCGGGGTGAACATGACCGAGCCCGGCGTCACCCCACCCGCACCTGCTGCCGGCGACGGCCCGGAGGCTGCCGGTGGAGCGGACATGCCGCTGGCGGGGATGACGGTGGTCGTGACCGGCGCGATGACCGGCCCCTTGGAGAAGCTCAGCCGCAACCAGATGAACGAGCTCATCGAACGTGCCGGGGGCCGCTCCTCTTCCAGCGTCTCCAGGAAGACCACCCTGGTCGTCGCCGGAGACGGCGCCGGATCCAAGCGGGCCAAGGCCGAAACCCTCGGTATCCGACTGGCCAGTACCGACGAATTCGCCGCCCTCATCGCCGACTTCCTCGAGTAGCGGTACCCGGTGACGGCGGGTGCCCCACCTCACAGCGGAGTCCGTGCGGCACAAGGAACAACCCGAAGCGGTTGACCGTTCACCTATATGTGGCTGCGGAGGGGACAGTGTCCCCGGGCCTCACCTACAGCCCATGGGGACGATCGTCCGGCTGAAGCCCCATGGAGCCCTCCGCCGAGAGGCGACCGCCCTCCGCAGACCCACCCACACGGCCCCGGCTGGTCTCCCCCGTCCAGCCGGGGCCTTTCACGTACTGATCACCGGCGCCGGCCTTCAGGGCGCCGCTACGAATCCACGAGGTAGGCCTTCTCCCCCATCATCAGCGGCGCATCGGCAGGCCCTTTGATGTAGGGCCCACGCCAGATCACCTTGTGTTCCTGACGGCTGGGGTACCACTGCCTCACCTTGTGCATCCGCACCGGCCACCGGTGATGGAAGACCCGCTTCGTCTCCCCTGCCGGATCCGACGAACGGGGCGAGGGCGCAGCCAGCCGGATCACCCGCACGTCGGGATCGCGAGGCACGGCGCCGTCCACGCCGCTGCTCGCGGCCGCGCTCACTCCAGATGCGTTCTGGGACCGGCCGACGGCCGTGACCCCTTGGGCGTTCAGCCGCCAGAAGGCAAACATGTACCGGCACACAAAGTCGTCGTAAGGGTCCTCTACGCGGCCGCCGGCCCACTCCCCGGTCTCGGGAACCGGATCGGCACGCCACTGGGACGCATGAGTGAGCGCCTTTTGCAGCTGCCGGTGGCGGTCGGACAAATCCGCGAGCAGCTCGGGGCTCTCCTCCGCCAGGCATGCGTCGCCCCGCAGCCCGTAGATGCCGTCCGGCATCAGCGGCGGCAACGGGCTTCCGGACGCGCGCGCCTGGGAGACCACCTGTCGCCACCCGTCCGGCTGCACCGGCCCGTCGCGGTCCATGAACGTCGTCACCCGCACACCGGGGTACTGGGCGGTGGGCAGGATCTGGTGCTGGGTGATGAACTGCCAGCCGAACGCCTTGATGTCCGACAGTGAGCCGGTGCGGTTGACGACCACGACCGGCTCGGGCAGCACCAGCAGCCCGGTGGGCACGAGGATGTCCCGGTCACGGTCCAGGGTGCTGACGTCAGCCGGCTCGAGGGTGGCGGCCGCGGCCATGACCGCGGCGTGCGCGGCCGGGGAGATGACGAGGACCTCCGCCTGCCGCAGCAGTTTCCCGATCTGCCGAATCTGCCACGAGGCGGCCTCCCCGGCCGACTGGGGCCACGGCGGCCGGTAACCCTGCTTGCCCAGCGCCATCGACAGCGCCGCATCCCGCTCGATTCCCTCGGGCTTTTCCGCCATGTCGGCGAGATCGCTGCTGAGCAGCACGCCGTACAGGTCACGGAGGACGTTGTCCATGTTCGAGGCGAGCGTCATCTGCACCCACGCGTTCCCGGTCATGCACCGCTGCGTCACCTCCCGCAGCCGCAGCGCCGTCCGTGCCGCGTCGGTTGCCGTCCACTGACCGGCCCTGTCCCGGCTGCGCTCCCGCTTGCCCCGGCTCGCCTTCCCCACCCCACAACCCCCTCAGTGCGATGGCCAGTTGCCGAAGCCGTACCCGACCTCGACAGATGCGACACGACGCGATCCGGCCGACCCAGGCCCCCGCACGCGGCCGTCCGGGCCTGTCGCTCAACATGAGCGCGCGCAGCGCGCGGCGTACAGGTATGCCCGTCCGGTGTGCCCAGGATGCCCGTGTGGTTCAGGACCGGCGCTTTCTGGTCTTCTCTACGCTCCGTGCACTGCGGGAGCGTTAGCATCCGCAGGCCTGGCATCGGGGGAAGGGTGATGAATGCTGCCGTTACGGACGCGTCTTGAGGAGGCCTGGGAGAAGGCGACAGATTTCCTGGAGCCTGACGAATTCGAGGTCTACAACCGGTCCGTGCACGCCGCCCTGGAGGACCCGGAAACAAGGCCGCTGTTGGGGAAGCGATCGACTGCCACGCCAGAAGCGGTCCTGCGGGAAATGCAGAAGCAGCCCTACGTCAGCTACGTCATCAGCCTGTGCGAAGGACCACAACAGAGAGCGTTCGACAGGGCGCACGTCGAGCTGGAGGACGCCCAGGACAAGTACGAGAACGCGGCAGGCGAGGCGGAGTGGGACTGGCGTGTGGTCTGCACGCTGGCCGCTGCTGTCAGTTTCGTGCTGCTCGTCGCAGGCGGCCCGCGGGTTCTGTTCGTGGCGTATCTCGCTGCGGCGATTTGCCTATTGGCGCTGCACTGGTCTGGCACAACGGTGTGGCGCAACCTGCGGCAGTGCCTGGGCACCGCGAGATTGGGCACCGCCTGGGCGGTGCAGCGTATCGAGGTGGGAGTCCGCGCCGTCGAATGGGGCGAGGTTCTCCTCGAGGAGGGCACCCGTCCCACGGTGGCCATGCTGGTCCGTCACATGTTGGGTGATGACCCCGACTCCGTGTTCATTCCGGGTGACTACGAAGGTCTGCGCGCGCCGCGGGCACCCGGCTACCTCATCGAGAACGCGGCTTTCGACCAGCTCAAACGCAAGCTCGCGCACATTGAGGACGGCACCATCGCGGTGTGCGGCCCGCGCGGCGTCGGCAAGACCACGTTGCTCGAACAATGCGTCAAGCAGGCCGACTTCGGCGTTCTCGCCCAGGCCCCGGCCACCTACACCCCGCACGATTTCCTGCTGTCGCTGTCGGTCCGCCTGTGCGAGGAGTACATGCGCAGGGCGAAGTACAAAGTCCCCGAGTTCACGCGGCTGTCGACGGTGCGCCGGCTGCTGCGCCGTGCCCGGCAACGTGCCGGGCGACTGGGGCGGTGGAGCGCATTCGCGGTGCCCGCGACGGCCTTGGTGATCCTGGGTCTGTCGGCCTCGGTCCGCTCTCTGTACGAGCAGTACGCGACCTCAGCGGCCGACTTCGCCCGCACCCAAACCGGAATCATCCATCACCACGTGACGGAGATCTGGCAGGGATACGCCGTCGGTGCGAGCGTCACTGTCACCATCGCCGGCATCGCCTGGTGGAAGTCGCGGCACGACACCTGGCTGCCACGTTTGGTGGGACGGATATGGGCTGCCGGCAGCCATCCCGTCGGAATACTGGTCGCCGTGGTCTCGGGCGGCAGTGCGCTCGTCGACCCGCAGATCATCCAGCAAGTGGAGTACGTCCCACCCGACACCATGATCAACGTCGTGATGCTGGGGTGCATATGGCTGCTCTGCCGCATGGCCCGCGACTCCGGACGCACGTTCACCCTGGGCATATGGACCATTTCTCTGGACGCCGTCTTCCGGCCCGCAGCCGCTGCCGCCGGGATCATGTTCTTGCTGTACCTCGCCCGGAACCCGCAGACCAACGCACTCCTGGCGGACACCGAGAACCCGCTCAGGCTCGCCGGCATCATCGCCGGACTGCTGATGGCGCGAGCAGGAGGCTGGCGACCGCGCCGGGCGGAGCCGGAACTGGTTACCCGATGCCGCAACCACCTGTACCGGCTCCAGACCACGCAGATGACCACCAACACGCTCTCGCCCGGCGCCTCGCAGATCTTGACGCTGGGCAGCTCCCACGCCACCTCCGTCTCCACGATCCCGCCGAACTACCCGGAACTGGTCGAAGACTTCCGCGACTTGCTGCGGCGCATCGCCGCCAAGAAGGCCGACCAGAAGGAAGTCGTGGTGATCGCCATCGACGAAGTGGACCGCCTCGGATCGGACACCCAGGCACTGGCCTTTCTCAGCGAGATCAAGGCGATCCTGGGCGTCCCCCACGTCTACTACCTGATCTCGGTGGCCGAGGACGTCGGTGCGGCGTTCGTCCGGCGTGGCCTGCCGCACCGGGACGTGACCGACAGCTCCCTGGACGACATCATCTACGTCCAGCCCAGCACCCTCGATGAGTCGCGCACCATTCTTGCCGAGCGGGCCAAGCAGCTGACCGAGCCCTATGTCGTGCTTGCCCACGCCCTGTCCGGCGGCATACTGCGCGACCTGCTGCGCTACGCGCTCCAGATCAAGGAGATGCAGGATAAGTCCCGGTCCTTTGAGCTGACCAAGATCTCCCGGGACCTCATCCTGGAGGAGCTCTCAGAGACCCTGGCCGGTTTCAGAACCCTCTTGAGCAAACAGCAGTGGGCCCGCGACACCAGCGCGATCCTCACCGCATTCCGCACCCTGTGCGGCTATCTGCCCGATCCCTGCCCCTGCACGGAACCCGAACTGCGCCTCGCCCTTGAGGAATTCGCCTTCCACGGCGCAGGCGACCCGTCAGCCGCCGCTATCCAGCCCCAACTGGCCGACGACGCCCGCCAGCTCATCGACGAAGCCTCCGCGTACACCTACTTCTCCCTCACCCTGTTCGACATCTTCAGCAACGACGGCCTTGACCGCCGCACCCAGCTGGCAGCCGAGCACGGCCCGGACGGCCACCTGAGCCGGCTGGCCGAAGCGCGCCAGGAACTCGTCATCTCGCCCTACAGCGCCCGCACCCTCATCGAGAACATCCGCAAAGCATGGTCGCTGCCCCTGGCGCCGGCCCTGAACAGCCGCATCCCGTCACAACCCCCGTCCTGCCCCATCCACTCACCACAGCCGCAGCTCTTCCTGTTCCCAGACGAACCGCAAGGCCCGAACTCCCCCGATGGAGGCCCTCCGTGGACAGCATGACCGCTGCAGAGCTGCAGGAGACGTTCCGCATCAGCCGGGAGACCTGGCACCGGATCACCGCCGAACCAGGAATGATCAACCCGATCGACCCGAAGTACACCCGCGGCGAAACCAAGTGGGAGGCACACGGCTTCGTGCACTGGCTGGCCGCCCACTACCCCGACCTCGCCCACGCCACCCCGCACCTCCTCCGCCCGGCCACCCAGGTCACCCCCCAGTACCTGGGAGGCCGCTACACACGCCCCGAGGCCGACCAGTACCGGCCGCATGAGCACTTCGCCGGCCGCTGGAGCACCCCGCTGGGAGTCGTCGCCGTCATCTACGGCCCCCGCAAGCCCAGCCCACAAGAGGCCCTCGACTACCACCCGGACGCCACCACGGTCGTCGTCACCCAGTTCCACTACAACCATTACGGCCTTCCAGACCTGGAAGCCGCCGACCGTGAAAGGCCTGACCTCACCTACGAACCGCACTGGTCCGAACTGGCCGCCCACGTCGGCAGTCCCGTCCCCTGGTGGCCCACCCGACTGCTGCGTGAGGAACACCTGATGGACTGGAAACCCGGCCGCAGGCCTTCTTCCGTCGTCGTCGTCACCCAACCGGCCTGGGAGCCGCTCCACGACTTGGCCTACACCCAGGCCAAGGGCAGCTCCCTGCGCATCGCGTGCCTCTCCATCAGCCACGAGATCCGCACCCGCGCCATCGAAAGCGCCCAGAACGACCTCGACGACATGAACGACATCAAGGCCGACGACAGCGACTACGCCCAGCGGCGCAAAGCCGAACGCGCCTGCATGACCCTGCCCGGCTACCCCGACACCGAGAATCCGGCCGAAGCTGAAGTCGGCTTCCGCGGCATCGTCCGCGAAGGCCTTGCCCAGCTGTGCCAGCGCACCGACGACCTCGCCGTCGAATGCCTGGAGAACATCAAGATGTGGAGCGGCAAAGACCTTCCCTTCGGCGAGGCCTTCTCCGTCACCACCAAGACGACCACCCCGGCCGCCAGCGAATGGATCCAGCGTCTGGAGCCGACCGAGCCGACCGCCATCCACCGCGTATGGGAACGGAAAGCCGAAGAGGTCACCGGCACCTTCACCGACCCCGTCACCCGCAGCCCCGTCGTCACCAAACAGGGCTACTACATGTTCCGCCCCGACGACGAGGTCAGCTACCACTCCTACGCCCCCCGGCAGCTCCCCGTCGGCAGCAGGGTCTCCGAGGTCATCCTCGACAGCCCGGTCTGGATCCGCACGCAGCGCGGCACCCTCTACCCGGCGCCCGCAGCAGAAGGCCGCGGCCTGACCTGGGGGTATCAGGGAACCGGACCCGGCACCCTTGCCACCCTCATCGGCCGCCTCCTGGACGACGGAAGCTCCCCCGCCATCACCTCCGCCGACGACATCAACACCGAGCCGAACCTCGAGGCGTTCCTCGCCGGCAAATACGCACGCGGCACCGTCCTGTCCCGCGACATCCTCCTCCGCATCCGCCGGGACGGCCGTCTCGGACCCATCGACCGACTGAAGATCGGAAAACCCCACACCGAACGGTGATCGCCTTCCGTCCTCATGAGAGGTCGTTTTCACCGAACAGCAGCGGGCGACCGCTGCGGCCGGGACGGCGGCAGGATGCTCCCGTGTGCGTCAACCGCCAGGCGACCGATCGGAACTGACGCACCGATACTTACTTCAGCCTGCCCGCTGGGGCGCCCGGCCGGCCTCCACCCGAACGCGCTGGACCTGCAGTTGGCTGAGCTTTCGCTCCAGGAGACAGTGCGCTGTGCGCCGCCGGGCTTCGTCGGCCGCTACTTGCGCCGCCACATACCCGTGAGGCCAGCGGCGCAGCACCGAGTCGACGTGCCGCTCCGGCCAGGCAATTGGCGGTACTGACAGCGCGGCAGAGAGCAGGTGTCCCTCGGAGCGAGGATGCTCGCGTCACAGGCTCATTCCGGCCGCGACTTGCGAAGGCGGGTGAACTCTTTTGCCTTTTCGGCCCGTGAACGATGCGGGCCACGGGGGATCTTGCAGCGAGCGTCCGGGCCCTGGCCGCAGTCCGGGCATGTGACCTCGTACACGCGCCAGTGCCGCGGCATGGCCTTCTGCTTGGCCTTCCGCTCATCCACGATCGGCTGCAATCGTTCGTCGTGGGGGAAGTCGCGCATGTTGCCGCCATCGCTCCCCTCGGCGAGAACACAGTGCTCGCCCTGGTCCGCGTGACAGCGAGGACAGCTCCTGTCGAACCACTGCCGGCGCCCCACCTGCCTGTGCAGCGGGACCTGCGGCAGCCGCGCTCCGTCAGCCGCACGCTTCTTCCAGACGTCCACATCTCGTGCCTGCCCGGCAGGCAGACGATCTCCCGCTGCGGCCGCCGACCGGATAAGCGTCTGCACCTGGTCGCGCAGGTCGTGGCTGTAGGCGTCATGGCGGCGCAGGCCTTTGAGGATGGTGCGAACGCGGCCGGCGGCCTCCGCTGCCGTCCGCTCGGCAGCAGCTTCCGCGTCAACTGCCTCCTGCGTGAGGTTGTCGAGGCCGGCGAAGTAGTCGGTCGCTTTCGCCACGATGGCGTCCTCGGCCTGCGTGCGGTCATGCGAGGCGGTCGCGTTGACGCGCACCAGGAGCTTGCGCACCTTCCCAGCGCTCTGATCAGTCACTGCCTGGTCCAGGCGGGCGAACAGCCTGTGGCGGACTTCGGCTTGTTCCTCCAGCCAGACGTGTGCGTTTCGTACTGCGGCCTCCAACCGGCCCTGGATCTCCTGGCTGACCCTGTCCAGGTCGGCGATCTCACGGCACACCTGCGTCACCATGACCACGGAGTCGACCCGGCGTGCATACAGCAGTCGGCGCAGCAGCCCTTCAGCCCGCGCATCCGGCTCCGGCACCTTCCTCGCCTTGCCCGGGGACCACCGGGACGGAGGCGGTGTACTGCGAGCCTGAATGATCCGCTCGACTGCCGGCGTCGAGAGTCCTTGCTCCGTCATCTCGCACTTGTCGAGGTCGAACCACTCGGTGGGCCGCGCGAAGGCCTCGGTGCCGATACGGACCCGGCGGGCGGTGCCCTCGCTGTCCAGACGGATGCGGTGCACGTACCAGCGGTGGATCAGGGTGTCCCGGTCCACGGGCACCGACACCCCCAGCACCGGCTCGCTCTCGCCGTCCCACACCGGGGGCACCGCCTGGTCCAGGTGCACCCGCAGCCCGCGATCCTTGAACTCGATGTCCACCACGGAGCCGACCGGCGTGCCGTCGGGCTGGGTGAAGCCGAATCGGGCTTGCTCGCCGCGGTCGCGCAGCCAGGCGGTGGCCGCGGACTTCACGTTCCCAGTCAAGTGCTTGTGTTCAGTTGGGCGGGTTGACATGGCCGCTTCTTCCCTCTCTTGGGTTGGTACCGCAGCCCTCATGGGGCACACCGACTCGCAGACCGCGGCAACGTCTTCGCACTGCGTCCGCGCGCTACGTAAGGGCAAATACCCGCTCAAGAACACGGCGGCCGACACAGCCCCAGGTTGGTTGTCCGCCTGGAAGGCCTCGTTCCCCCGCTCGGCCGATGGAGAGGAAAGCGAGCGCTGACAGCACTGCCCAGCCTTTGGCGCGGTGAACCGCCGCTTTCGTGGTCATGCCGTAAGCGCTGAGGAGGAACCTGTCGGCTGCGCCCTGGCAGATCCTGCCGCGCCGATCATTGACGCGGATGCCTTGTCAGGTTCGGCGCGGCGGTCGGGCAGCTGCGGTTTGGTGGTGGGGTGTGACCACGCCGAGCGAGCCCCTCTCGCGCGACGCGATCACCGGGGTCCAGCTATCGCGGTGCTGGAGGAATTGGTTTGAGGGCGGCGAAGGCCTCGTCGAGGAGGTCGACGAGGTTGAGGGCGCCGTCGGAGGTGGTCCAGTGGAAGCTGAACTTCCACGGGCGCTACCCGATCGTCCGCAGCCACGGCGACGGGGCCCTTAGGGCGCTGCGGGATCCGAACGCCACCGAGGAATAGACGCAAGCGGCCCCGGTGCCGCCCCACGGAGGGAGGGGCGGCACCAAGGCCGTGCGTCCCTGAACCCGGGGTGGTGGGCGCCATGCCCACGAGCACGAAGGTCGGGAGGCGGACTCGCGTACCCCGTCGTGGAGTTCGGGCGCGGGGTGCTCGCCGAGGAGGACGGCCATGCCGTCCTCGTCCCGCTGGTCGAAGACCTCCGGAGCGATCAGGACACACTGACCCGAGGCCACACACTTAGGCGCCCTTGGCCTCCAGGGCCTTGGCCGTCGAAAAGTCGGCGTCAACAGGTCAGCGCACCGTGCGCCGCTGGATGGCCGCATCCAACGTCCGGCGGTCAGTCGGACGGCGGCAGCAGTCTCCTCATCAACGCCTCCTCAAGCTCGCGCAGGATGGTGTCGTCATCGACAAAGGAATGCGGCAGGGTGTGCCAGAGGGCGAACTGACCGTGCAGGCCGGTCCACAGCAGGACCCCCAGCGTGTCGGCCTCCTCGCGTTGCTCGGGACAGGCTGCGGCGAGGTACTGGTCAACGGCATCGGTCCACGCGATCAGCACCCGGTCGAGCGGATGCCCGGTGGCGCGCCGGTCCTCCGCCGAAGTCTGCTGCTCCAGGCTGAACATGAGCCGATAGCGGCGGGGATTGTCGACGGCGAACCCGCGGTAGGTGCCCACGATGGCGCGCAGGACACCCCATGCGTCGGCACCGGCCTCGGCGGCCGCGCTTCCGGCCTCGCGCATGGTCGACGCCAGCGCGGCGTACCGGGCATCGAGCACCGTCCGCACCAGGTCGGTCTTGTCGTTGAAGTGCAGGTAGATACTGGGCGCGGCGATGCCCAGCTCGCGGGCGATGCCACGCAGAGACAGGGCGTCCTCGCGACCGGACTCCTCCAGGATGCGGGTCGCCGTGTCCAGGATGTCCTGCCGGAGGCGCTCCCCTTCACCCTGCCGGTAGGGCACACGCCGCTTCTGGGCTGCCGAGTCCACGCTTCCTCCTCCGTACCCCGCCGGTTGCGACTGGGCTTTCATCATCGGCCATCCACGGCTTGCCACCCGTCTGGAACGGGCCTCGCCAAAACCACCTAACGGCGTTAGGCTCATCTCGACAACCACCTAACGGCGTTAGTCACCCTAACGCCGTTGGGTCGATGAGAGGAGCCCTCGTGCCCCCTGGCCCCACGCCCGAATTCGTCCTCGCCCGGCCGAGGACCGCACCCCTCGATCCGCCTCCCGCTTACTCCCGCCTGTGTGAGGAGGCACCGATCAGCCGCGTCACCATCTGGGACGGCCGGCGCGGCGCCTGGCTGGTGACCCGCTGGGAGGACGCCCGTGCGGTGCTCGGCCACCCCGCCTTCAGCAGCGACCCCTCACAGCCCGGCCACCCGGACGTGCAGCCGGATCAGCCGCCCCAGCCGCCCGGCTTCTTCGCCAACGTCGACACACCCGTCCACACCACGATGCGGCGCCACGCTCACCCGCGAGTTCATGGTCAAGAAGATCGACGCACTGCGTCCCACCATCACCGGCATCACGGGACAGCTGCTGGACGAGATAGCCCGGTCACAGGGGCCGGTGGACCTCGTGGAGCGTTTCGCCCTGCCGCTGCCCTCGCACCCCGCTGAGCGGGGGGACTCGGCAGTAACCGATTGGCCCGGGACCGCCTTGAGCGGAGGCGGTCCCGACGCGCCGAATCCGTGGGGACGGGATCGGCGCGAGGTCCCAGGTCCGGCGGTGGACCTTCCCCCAGTCCGCCGCCGGATCCGAGGACGCCACCGCGCTCTCTGAGGGTCCTGTCCGACATGCGGCCTACCCGACAGACTGCAGCCCATCGGACCGCCAGCCGCCGAGCCTCACCTTTCGTAGTCCTGTCCGCTTTTCCGCGTCCCGAAATTCCGTTGCCAGTCTCGAAGGGGCACCCCTATGTCCGAAACAGCCCGCAAGGCACCCAGCGTTCCCGACCCCAACCGCTGGCGAGCCCTCGCATTCATCTCGATCGCCCAGCTGATGGTCATCCTCGACGCGACCATCGTGAACATCGCCCTGCCCTCCGCTCAACAGGACCTGGGCATCTCGGACGGCAACCGCCAGTGGGTCATCACCGCCTACGCCCTCGCCTTCGGCGGTCTCCTCCTGTTCGGCGGCCGGATCGCCGACCTCTGGGGCCGCAAGCGCGCCTTCGTCATCGGTCTGGTGGGCTTCGGCGCGGCCTCCGCACTGGGCGGCGCCGCCACCAACGAGGCGATGATGTACAGCTCCCGTGCCCTGCAGGGCGTCTTCGGCGCCCTCCTCGCCCCCGCCGCTCTCTCCCTGCTCTCCGTGACGTTCACCGACGCCAAGGAGCGCGCCAGGGCGTTCGGCGTCTACAGCGCGATCTCCGGTGCCGGCGGCGCCGTCGGCCTGATCCTCGGCGGCGTCCTGACCGAATACCTGGACTGGCGCTGGACGTTCTTCGTGAACATCCCATTCGCCGCGATCGCCGCAGCCGGTGCGTACTTCGTCATCAGCGAGCCGGAAGGCGGGCGCAACCGCTCGCCGCTCGACATCCCCGGAGTGATCCTGTCCGCCCTCGGCCTGGTCGCGCTGGTCTACGGCTTCACCCGCGCCGAGTCCGACGGCTGGAGAGACTCCACGACCCTCGGCCTGTTCGTCGCCTCCGCGGTCCTGCTGCTCGCCTTCGTCATCACCGAGGCCAAGGTCAAGGCCCCGCTGCTGCCCCTGCGCGTGGTCACCGAACGCAACCGCGGCGGCGCCTTCCTCTCGTTCGGCCTCGCGAACATCGCGATCTACGGCCTGTTCCTCTTCCTCACCTACTACCTGCAGATCGTCAAGGGCTACTCGCCGATCAAGACCGGCTTCGCCTTCCTGCCGTTGGTTGTCGGCACGATGATCGGCGCGACCCAGATCGGCACCCGCCTGACGCCCCGCGTGCCGGCGCGGCTGCTGATGGGTCCCGGCTTCCTGGTCGCCGCGGCCGGCATGTTCCTGCTGACCCAACTGGAGGTCGGCTCCTCGTACGCCGGTCTCCTCCTGCCGACCCTACTGATCGTCGGCATCGGCCTGGGTACCGCGTTCATGCCCGCCATGTCCGTGGCCACGCACGGGGTGGAGTCGCGCGACGCCGGTGCCGCCTCCGCCATGGTCAACACCTCGCAGCAGCTGGGCGGCGCAATCGGCACGGCCTTGCTGAACACCATCGCCGCCTCCGCCATGGCCTCGTACATCACAGACCACATCGCCACGGCCGCGACGAAGCCCCAGCAGCAACTGGTCCAGCTCCAGGGCATGGTGCACGGCTACGCCAACGCCGCCTGGGTCGCCGTCGGCATCGTGGCCGGCGCCGCCGTGATAGCGCTGGCTCTCATCAACATCGGCCGCCCGAAGGCCGATTCGAGCACCGGCGAGGGACCCGAAGCCCAGGTACCGGTGATCGCACACTGACAATGCCCCCTCCCGAGCGGGCCCATGGTCCGCTCCGGCTCCTCCGCATCCGGAGCCGGGGCGGGCCTTCTTCGGTCCCGACGGCCGACAACAGAAGGCGCTGGTGCCCGGCCTCACCATGGCCACCCCGAGCGAGTCCACGGTGGAAAACCTGCAGCCGCAGATCGAGTACAACTTCTACGGCGCCGTCACCGCCGCCCGCGCCGTATTGCCCGCCATGCGGGAGGCCGGAGCCGGGACCCTGCTGTTCACCACCGGCGGCGGCTCCATCAACCCCGTCCCCATGCTCGGCAACGTCAACGCCGCGGCCGGAGCACCGCGCAACTGGGTGCTCAACCTGCACAACGAACTGGCGGGTAGCGGCGTGTACGCCGCGCACGTGGCGATCAGCACCTGGATCGGTGACGACGGCCCCGAAGGCATCCCCGCAGCCACCCCCGACCAGATCGCACCCTTGTACTGGGACCTGCACGAGCGCCGCGACCAACCCGAGGCCGTCTTCACCGGCTCACTCACGCCGGCACTCCGGCCGCTGCCCACGGGCGGCGGACGTCGTTCTCGCGGTCGGCCCGAAGCTGCCGGTATGGGCTTGATATCCCAAGTCGGCGATGGTGGGCGGTTCGTGACGGTCGGAGGATACGCCTGCCGGCACGACTTCCGGTGATCATGGAGTGTCGAGTTCGCTGATCACCACAAACGGAAGGCCGTGCCTGCTGCGCAGCGCAACGCGTCGGCCCCGCCCTACGGGCCGTACGACCCGCCGCCCGCCGGTTCAGCCCAGACCGTCGGCGCCGACCGGGACGGCGGATTCGTCGAGCAGGGCGTCGGTGACGGTACGGCGCAGTCATAGACCGTATCTCGCTCGCCGAGGTCGCCCGCCGCATCCAGGACGGTGTCCCGCCGTCCCTGCGCGGCCGGGTGTTCGCGGCGACCGCCGACCTGGCGGCGCTCGCGGGGTGGGTCAGCCACGACTGCGGCCGGTACGCCATCGCCCAACGCTTCTGGAGTTACGGCACGTACGCGGCCGGGGAAGCGGGGCGGCGCGACCGCGGGGTGGAGATCGTCACCCGCATGTCGCACCAGATGATCTACCTCGGGCACCCGCAGGACGCCCTCGGTCTCCTCGGCGTCGCCGCGAAGAAGGCCACCCTGCCCGCGACGAGAGCGCTGGTCGCCTCGCAGACCGGCCGGGTGCACGCGGCCCTCGGCGACGAGCGGGAGGCCGACCGGTACCTCGGCGACGCCGACGGCCTCCTGGCGGACGGACTCGGCGACGACGTCCCCGAGTGGGTGAGCTACTTCGACGCGGCCGAGCATGCCGGCGCCCGCGCGGTCTCCGCCCGCGACCTCGCCGGACTCCACCACGGCCGCCGAGTGGCGAGCGGCCATCTCGACGACGCGGCCCGCGTCGACTCCACCCTCGTGGCCTCCCGCCTCAACATGCTGCTGGAGGCGGCCCGGCCGTACGAGACCGCCGCGGTGCAGGACGTACGTACCAGGGCTCGGGATCTCGCCACCGCCCGTCCGACCACCATCGCGGCCTGAGACCATCGAGCGCATGGGTAAGCACTCCCGACGCCTCCTTCGACGTAAGGAGTGCACCACGATCGCGGACAAGACCGCACCGCCCGCTCTGGACCTGCTGATGCGCGATTGATGGCGCCACGCGAACCGAGCGAATACGGCCGAGGGCAACGAGGCAGGCACCATACAATTTGGACGCGAACGATTGCGTTGCCCCATGCCTTCACAGGCGGCCCGAAGGAGTGTGCCCGTGCCCGGCCATCGTTCCATCACCGAAGCCGAGAAACTGGCAGAGGCCAAGCTTGGCGGTATCTCCCTACGGCATGACCAGATGGCCGTCGTCGCCAACATCTATCGCGCCGCCTCGGCAGTGCGGCAGCACCTTGAGAATTCCGTGTTGCGCGGCGTCGACCTGACCTGGACCGCCTTCGTGGTTCTCTGGGTCATCTGGGTCTGGGGTGAGCCGGAAACGCGGCACGTGGCAGAAGAGGCCGGCATCTCCAAGGGCACGCTCACGGGGGTTGCCCGGACGCTGGAAAGGCGTGGGCTTGTACAGAGAGCCGATCACCCCACCGACGGCAGGCTGGTGCTGCTCAGCCTGACTGATCAAGGTGAGGAGCTGATGCGGCGCGTCTTTCCGGCGTTCAACGAGGAGGAAGCCTTCGTCACGGGGCAGCTCAGCGATGAGCAGTGCGGCATCGTCGCTGCCGGGCTGCGTCAGGTGGTGCTGCAGGTGGAGGAGAACGGTGAGACACGCCGCCAGGCTCTCCTGGGCGGTGCGGCCCCCGCGCCACGTCGTAGCGGTCGCCGCCGCAAGGCGTGAGCCCACACAGTCCCGGACGACCGCTCGCTTCCATCGGGGGATGTGCCGACGGAAAAGCGACCGGCCAGTCGCCCTCGTCACAGCTCGAATCGCTCGCCTGGGAAGGTTCCCGGCAGTTCGGCCGGCGACAGCGGCACCTCGGTCCAGATGGTCTTGCCTGTTGACGTGTACCGGGTTCCCCAGCGTTGTGTCAGTTGCGCAACCAGGAACAGACCTCGGCCGCCCTCGTCTTCCATCGCCGCCCGCCGAAGGTGGGGCGAGGTGTGGCCGCCGTCGGAGACCTCGACGATGAGGCCGCGCTCCTGGATCAGCCGCAGACACACCGGAGCGTTGCCATAGCGGATCGCGTTGGTGACCAGCTCGCTGACGACGAGCTCGACGACGAACGACGCGGCTTCGTCGACTCCCCACGCGGCCAGCTGGTCGAGGGCCAGCGACCGGGCTCTTGCCACTTCTGCGGCGTCGCAGGCCATGTCCCACGTCGCCACCAGACTCTCGGCCAGGGCGTGGACGCGGAGCAGCAGCAGTGCGGCATCGTCCTCGGGGGCTTGGGGCAGGAGCCTGGTGATGACCCTGTCGCAGATCCTGTCCAGTTGGCCGTTCCCGGGCCCGGAGAGTGCGGTGCAGAGAGATCGGATCCCTGCGTCGATGTCTGTCTGACGGTTTTCCACGAGTCCGTCGGTGTACAGAGCGAGCATGGCGCCTTCCTGCAGCTCGATGTCGGCGCATTCGAACGGCAGGCCGCCCAGGCCGAGGGGCGGTCCGGCGGGAAGGTCCACAAGCTCGGTGTGCCCGTCGGGGGTGACAAGTACGGGCGGCAGATGGCCCGCCCGGGCCATGACGCAGTGCCGGGAGACCGGATCGTAGATCGCGTACAGGCAGGTGACGCCCAGTGCCTGGTCCTCGGTCTCGGCCTCGGCGGCACCGGAAGTCGGAATACCGGTCCGCGCCACGAGGTCGTCGAGACGGGCGAGCAGTTCGTCCGGCGCGAGGTCGAGCGCCGCCAGCGCCGCGACGGTGGTGCGCACCCGGCCCATGGTGGCGGCCGCGCCCATGCCGTGTCCGGCGACATCCCCCACCACCAGCCCGACGCGTGCCCCGGAGAGGGGGATGACGTCGTACCAGTCCCCGCCGACGCCGGCGTGTCCGGCCGCGGGCAGATAGCGGTGGGCGACTTCCACGCCCGGTTGTTCGGGCAGGGCGCGAGGGAGAAGATCACGCTGGAGCATGAGTGCGGTCGCATGTTCTCGGGTGTAGCGGCGGGCGTTGTCCAGGCAGACCGCGGTGCGGGAGACAAGTTCTTCGGCGAGCTGGATCTCCTCATGCTCGAAGGGGTCGGCGTGTTGGGGGCGCGCGAAGGCCGCCACGCCCAGGGTGGTGCCGCGGGCCTTGAGGGGAAGGGCGAGCACGTGGGTGGCCGCGTCGGTAGCCGGCGCGTTCTCGGCCAGGCACCGCAGGCTGACGGTGTCCAGTTCGTCGTACGCGGTGTCCTTGGCCGCGGTGTGATCGGTGCGGTGAGCTACCCGGCAGAGGGTGGGGTGGGTGCCGAAGTGTTGTGGTTCCTCCCCGCCCAGGACGGGTTCGAAGATGTCCACGATGACGGCCTCGGCGAATTCGGGGACCACGAGTTCCGCCAGTTCGCCGGCCGTATGCCGGATGTCCAGGGTTCTTCCGATACTGCCGCTCGCCCGGCTGAGCAGAGCGAGACGCTGCCGTGCCACATAGCGGTCGGTGATGTCGAGGCCGGCCTCACAGACTCCGATCGGCCGGCCTTCCTCGTCCTGAAGCCGGAAGTAGGAGCACGACCAGACGCGTTCATGATGGGGGGCCAGGAAAGTGGCGCTCCGGTACCGCACGTCGACCACGGGTGAGCCGGTGCGGGCCACGCGCTGGACGATTTCCTCGACACTTGTGACCGGCCGGTCAGCCTCCTCCAGCACCTCGCCCTGCGGCAG
The DNA here is from genome assembly GCF_017948455.1 of Streptomyces sp. GESEQ-4. Taxonomy (GTDB): domain Bacteria; phylum Actinomycetota; class Actinomycetes; order Streptomycetales; family Streptomycetaceae; genus Streptomyces. Next base: position 21,994 of record NZ_JAFFSU010000035.1, on the reverse strand, counting down.
AATGTCCTTCAGGAACCTTCCGGCTACCTCCTTGAGCGAGATTCCGAACTGCTTCTCGATTGCGGCGTTGATCCAGCGCACCCGGGCGTCCGTGTCGTAGATCACGAGCTGGACGGGCGATTCCCGGTCGAGTCCGTCAAGCATGGCCCGGCCGAGGGCCTCCCAGTGCGCCAGCTCGGAATCCACTGCCACCAGCAGCCACCCGGTCGCGCCCACCCCGAGGGCGAGCGGGGTGAGAGACAAGGACACGGGCACCGGGCGGCCGTCACCGCGGCGGACCGGCCGGGGGCCGAGCGACCATGCCGTACCACCGTCACCAGCGGCTGAGGAGATGCCGGCTCCCGTTTCGGTATCGGCCAGGACCGCGTCGGCGGACCGGCCGAGGACCTCCTCGGACGCCAGACCGAACAGCTCCTCGGCTTCCCTGCTCCACCCGGTGAACCGCAGGTGCCGGTCCAGCACTGCGGTCGCGCCGCCGGGCGTCGGCATGCCCGAGGAAGGCGTGCCGTGCGGCCGGACTCCCTGGTCATGCCCTGTGAAAATGCTCGTCATCGCCGCTCCTGAGGTTGGTGCAGGAGAGCTTCGGCTCATTCAATGTACCGTCGGACGCCCCCGGTGACGCCTGCGCGCGATAGGCCGCGAGAAGTCGGCGCAGGGCGTCGACACTCTCCTCGGTGCGGCCTGGTGCGCCGGACGTGACCTGGTGGAATACCAGGCCGTCCAGGGCCGCGAAGACGATCTCCGCCATGTCCTGCGACACGTCGAAGCAGGCCAGTGCCTCGCGGACGGCGTCGCGGTATGCGTCGTAGAGCACGTCTACGTGGTGCCGCAGCTCCGGCCGCCTGCTCGCTTCGAGCTTCAGTTCGTACTGGAACGCCTGGACGTCGGGGTCGGCCGCGATGAAGTCGGCCAGGGTCGCGGCGAAGTCCTCCAGTCTTCCGCTGGCGGGCACCAGCGAGGACGTCTCGATGCTGCGTGTGACGCACCACCGCAGCGCCTCTTCGAGGAGGGCGTCGCGCGAACCGAAGTGGTGGGCGACCAGCCCGTGCGTGACGCCGGCTTCGGCGGCGACGGCACGGTAGGTCAGCTTCCGCAGGCCGCCCCGGGCCACCACCCTGACGGCCGCTTCCAGGAGCGCCTCCCGCCCTTCGCCGTAACCGGGCCGGGTGTCCTGGCCGGTCTCGCCGTCTGTCTCTGCTGCGGCGTTCACTCGCCCCTCCTTCTGTCTGCCGTCCCCGAAACTCAATCTATCCTATTGACAAGTTATCCAGGTGGATAGATTCTCGCTGCAGCGCACGCCCTCTATCCACTGGAGTCCCCATGGCCATCCCCGAAGGATTGAGCACCACGCCGTTCGCTCCCCGCTACGCGGACCGGGTCGAGGAGTGGATCGACGTCTACGGCAACGCCGTACCGCTGGCCATCGGTGATCCGGCCGAGGAGTACGAGGCCATCCGCACCGCCGTCGGGGCCTCCGAGTACTCGATGCTCTACAAGTGGCATGTCGAAGGTGAGAATGCCGTCGCCACCGTCGACGCCGTCTTCTCGCGCGGCGTCAAGGGGCTGGGCGCCGGACGCATCGCCTACGGGGTCGTGGTCGACGCCGACGGGATGATGCTGGACGACGTGACCGTGGCCGTCCTCGCGCCCGACCACGTCGTCGTCACCGGCGGCAACCCCGCCACCCTGCAGTCGCTGGCCGCTCACGCACCCGCCGGGACCACGGTCGCCGAACGCCGCGACGAGTCCGCCGTCCTGACCCTGCAGGGCCCGCGCAGCCGCGACGTCCTCCAGCGCCTCACGCACGTCGACGTGTCAGGCGCCGCCTTCCCCTACTACACCTTCCTGCGCGACGCCCTCGTCGCGGGCATCCCCGCACAGGTGAGCCGGCTCGGTTTCACCGCCGAGCTCGGCTACGAGATCCAGGTCCCGCGGGAGCAGGCGCTGGCGCTGTGGGACGCGGTCTTCGAGGCCGGTGGGGACCTGGGGATCAGGGCCTTCGGCGCGATCGCCCTGCTGACCTGCCGCACCGAGGCCGGGATGATCATGGGGGAGCTGGAGTACGACCACACGGTCACCCCGTTCGAGTGCCGGATGGGCTGGGCGCTGGACTTCGACAAGGGCCCCTTCCAGGGGAGGGACGCGCTGCTGGCCAAGAAGGACAGCGTGACCGGCCGCGTCGTCAGCGTCGTCGTGGATGCCGCGCCGGATACCGCCGAGGGCGCCCGGCTGGAACTGGACGGCCGTGACATCGGCTACGTGACGATGGCGGTGCCCTCCCCCGTCCTCGACGGCGCCACCCTCGGTCTGGCCCGGGTGCACCGCGACGCCGTGAAGTCCGGCACCGCGCTGACCGCCGTCGCCGCCGACGGCTCGAAGGCCGACGCCACGGTCCGGCCCACACCCGTGTACGACCCCGAGCGCGCCCGCGTGCGGGCCTGACCCGACGGAGATCCCGACGTGCAACGCTACATTCTCACGCTCCGCTGCCCCGACCAGCCGGGCATCGTCCACGCACTCGCCGCGGGCGTCGCGGAGGCCAAGGGCAACATCCTGGAGAGCGCCCAGTTCTCCGATCCCGGCACCGGCATCTTCACCATCCGTGTGAGCCTGGAGACACCCGGCGCCGACACCGAGAGCCTGCGGGACGAACTCACCCTGCGGCTGGCCCGTTTCGACCCGGTTCTGACCGTCCGGCCCGAGGAGCAGCGCCGCCGGGTGCTGCTGATGGTGTCGAAGTTCGACCACTGCCTGGTCGACCTGCTCTACCGCTGGGGTTTGGGTGAACTGCCCGTCGACATCCCGCTGATCGTCTCCAACCACCCCGACCTGGCGCCGGTCGCGAAGCGGTACGGCATCCCCTTCGTCCACGTCCCCGTCACCCGCGACACCAAGCCGGAGGCGGAGGCCGAGCTGCTGCGGCTGGTGGCCGAGCACCGGGTCGACTTCGTGGTGCTCGCCCGTTACATGCAGGTCCTCTCCGACGACCTGTGCGGCAAGCTGTCCGGCCGGATCATCAACATCCATCACTCGTTCCTGCCGGGCTTCAAGGGCGCCAAGCCCTACCACCAGGCCCACGAGCGGGGCGTCAAACTCATCGGCGCCACCGCCCACCTCGTCACCGCCGACCTGGACGAGGGCCCGATCATCGAGCAGGACGTCGTCCGCGTCGGGCACCGCCACACCGCGCCCGAACTGGTCGCGATCGGCCGGGACGTCGAGCGGATCGTGCTGGCCCGCGCGGTCCGGCTGCACGCGGAGGACCGCGTCGTCCTCACCGGCTCCCGCACCGTCGTCTTCTCCTGACAGCCGCACCGAGAGGCTTGTGTGACATGACCACCGCGACGCTGCTCGACGGGAAGGCCGCGGCAGCCGAGACCAAACGTGAACTCGCCGAGCGGGTGAAGGCGCTGAAGAGCCGGGGCATCGCCCCCGGGCTGGGCACCATCCTGGTCGGCGACGACCCGGCCAGCCGCTCCTACGTCGGCGGCAAACACCGCGACTGCGCCCAGGTCGGCATCGCGTCGATCCGGGTGGAGCTGCCCGCCACGGCGACCCACGCCGAGGTCGAGGCCGCCGTGCTCAAGCTCAACGCCGATCCGGCCTGCACCGGCTTCATCGTCCAGCTGCCGCTGCCGGCCCACATCGACACCCACGCCGTGCTGGAGCTCATCGACCCGGCCAAGGACGCCGACGGACTCCACCCCGCCAACCTGGGCCGACTCGTGCTGGGCATACCGGGGCCGCTGCCCTGCACCCCGCGCGGCATCATCGACCTGCTGCGGCGCAACCGCGTGCCCATCACCGGACAGCAGTTCTGCGTCATCGGCTGCGGTATCACCGTGGGCCGCCCGCTCGGCCTGATGCTCACCCGCAGCACCGAGCACGCCACGGTGACCCTGTGCCACGAGGCCACCCAGGACACCGCGGCCCACACTCGCGTCGCCGACGTGGTGGTGGCCGCGGCCGGCGTGGCCCATCTGGTCAAGCCCGACTGGATCAAGCCGGGCGCCACCGTCCTGTCCGTGGGCATCACCCGGACCGTCGAGGGCATCCTCGGCGACGTCCACCCCGACGTCGACCAGGTCGCGGGCTCCCTCGCACCGCCGGTCGGCGGAGTGGGACCGATGACCCGTGCCATGCTGCTGACCAACATCGTCGAGGCGGCGGAGCTCGGCTGACCTCGCGTAGGGGGTGGGGGCTGGACCGCAAGGCCCTGCCCCCACGCCGTTGCGTGCGGCTGGAGAGCCTCACGCACGCCTACACGCGACCGGAGTAGTCGGTGTAACACTCCACCGGGTCCCCCTCGTAGCTCCACGGCCAAGGCATCACCAGTCCGCCGACCGCGGAGAAGACCGGGCCGGCACCGCCGCTGCGGCCCGCCCGGATCAGGGCGTAGGCGAGCATTCCCAGGTCCGCGACGGCGGCCGCGTGACGCAGGTGACCAGGTTGCGGCCAGTGGGCCATGCCCTGGTCCAGCAGCCGTGCGGTGTGCGGCTGCGACCAGTACTGGCTCACGCCCAGCGCCTGGATTCCTCCGCTGCTCCTTTCGCGGTGGTGCTGGCGCACAGCCGCGGTCAGGGGCAGGCATGCCGTCGGCGCGTCCCACGGCATGACCGCGATGGCGTCGTCGAGGAAGTCCCGCAGCGCGGCCTGGCTGCCCTGCTCCTCCGGGGAGAGGTAGCCCAGGATCTGCAGGTGCGCCTCCCGGTGCCATGGATCACGCGCGTGTATTTCGTGCCAGACGAACGAGAGTTCGGAGCTCGGCCGCTTCAGAAGCCGCAGCGCCGCCAGCGCACCCACCCACGGGGTCGGATCGGCCGGGCGGGCATCGGCGGCGACGCGGCAGAGCGCCATGGCTCCACGCGGATCGGTCGCCAGTTCAGCCCAGGTGGCCAGCAGCAGGGCATCCGGGTCGCGGGGCCGGCGTTCGCGCCAGCCCCGGGCCAGCGCGGGTGCGGCCTGCGCGAGGACGCCGACACGGTGGCAGCGGCGGTCCCAGTCGTCACCGGTGGCCCGCAGGAGCCGCTCCACCTGGGCGATGGCGAGGTCCTGCGGTCCGGGGCCGCGGGCGGCGGTGATGCCTTTCAGTACCCGGCCCAGCACAACGTCGTCGAGTTCGGGGGCGAGGCGGGGTGCCTGTCGTTTGTGGCCGAAGAGAGCCATGTCTTTTTCAGTGTCTGTTGTGGGCGGCCTGGACCAGCGCGTCGAACAGGCCTTGCTGGGCCGGGTCCTGGTCCGCGGTGTCCTCGGGGTGCCACTGCACCGCCGTGAACCACCCCGGGTGTCCAGGCAGTTCGAGCCCCTCCACCGTGCCGTCGGCGGCCCGCGCGGTGACCTTGAGCCCGGCACCGACGCGGTCGACGCGCTGGTGGTGGTAGCAGGAGGCCTCCGTCTTCTCGGCGCCGGTGGCCCGTTCGAGCAGGGTGCCTCGCTGGATCGCGACCGGGTGCACGATGTGCCGGTGTTCGCGGTCCGCGCCGCCCATGTCCTGTTCCAGGCTGCCGCCGAGGGCGACGTTCACCACCTGCAGCCCACGGCAGATCGCGAGCATGGGCAGGACCGAGTCCAGGGCCCGCCGGGCGACTTCGAGGTCGAACACGTCCTGGAGGTCGTCGACGTCGTAGACGCTGCCATGGGTGTCGGCGGCTCCGTAGCGGTGCGGGGCCAGGTCTCCGCCGCCCGGGAGCAACACGCCGTCGAAGCGGGCGAGCCGCTCGGCCACGTCGGCTCCGGCCGGGTCGGCGGGGTGGAGGCTCACCGGCTCGCCCCCGGCCCGCCACACGGCCTCGACCAGCGCGCGGGCGTTCACCTCGGCGGCGTAGCGCAGCGCGGACGTGGTGGCGGCGAACCGGGCCGGAATCGCGATCAGGGGGCGCGTGTGCGTACGGGTCACAGCTGGATCCAGGTGGTCTTCAGCTCGGTGTACTTCTCCATGGCGTGCGCGGACTTGTCGCGGCCGTTGCCCGACTGCTTCATGCCGCCGAAGGGGACGGTCAGGTCGCCCTCCTCGTAGCAGTTGACCCAGACCGTGCCGGCCTTCAGTGCGCGGGAGACCTTGTGGGCGGTGGACAGGTCGGAGGTCCACAGCCCCGCGGCGAGGCCGTACTCGGTGGCGTTGGCCAGCCGTACCGCCTCGTCCACGTCGTCGAAGGCGAGGACGGACAGGACGGGGCCGAAGATCTCTTCGCGGGCCAGCCGCATGCCGGGGTCAACCCGGTCGAACACGGTGGGCCGCAGGTAGCTGCCGCCGGTCTCGGCCAGGGCCCGGCCCCCGCCCACACGCAGCCTGGCACCCTCGTCCAGGCCGGAGGCGACATGCTCCAGGACCCTGCCGAGGTGGCTGTCGCCGACCAGTGCGCCCATCTCGGTGGCCGGATCGAGCGGGTCGCCCACCCGCAGCTCGCGCGCCCTCGCCACGACGGCCTCCGTGACCTGTTCGGCGATGGACGAGTGGACCAGCAGCCGGGAGGGCGCAGTGCACATCTCACCCTGGTTGAAGAAGATGCCCCAGGCCGCGGTTGCTGCCGCCTTCTCCAGGTCAGGGGCGTCGGGCAGCACGATGTTCGGTGACTTGCCGCCGAGTTCGAGCCAGACGCGCTTGAGGTTGGAGTCGGCGGCGTAGCGCAGGAAGTGGCGGCCGACGGCGGTGGAGCCGGTGAAGGCCAGGACGTCGATGTCGGGGTGGAGGCCGAGCGCCCGGCCGGCCACCGGCCCGTCACCGGTGACGACGTTGAGGACGCCCGGCGGCAGTCCGGCGTCGGTGGCGACGCGGCCGAGCAGGAGGGCGGACAGCGGAGAGGACTCCGACGGCTTCAGGACGACCGTGCAGCCGGCGGCGAGCGCGGGAGCGACTTTCCAACTCGCCAACGTGAGCGGGAAGTTCCACGGCACGACGGCGCCGACGACACCTGTCGGCTCCCGGGTGACCAGGGCGAGCGAGTCCGGTGCGGTGTGGGGAGACTCGTCGGTGAGTTTGTCGGCGAGCTGCCCGTACCAGCGGAAGGTGTTGATTGCGGCGCGCAGCTCGATGGCGTACGCGTCCGTGATCGGTTTGCCCATCTCCAGGCTCACGGTCAGTGCCAGTTCCTCGCGCCGCTCTTCCAGCAGTTCAGCGATCCGCAGCAGGACCCGGCCGCGCTCGGCGGGCGCCAGGTGCGGCCACGGCCCTGTGTCGAAGGCGCGGCGCGCCGCCGCGACGGCGAGATCGACCTCTGCCTCCCGCGCGTCGGCGACCCGGACCAGGGTCTGGCCGTCGCGAGGGGAGATCACGGCGAACGATGCACCGTCACCGGCTTCGTCCTTGCCGTCGATGTGGTGCTGCGTGGGCAGGCCGAGTTCCTTGGCGCGGCGCAGCAGTTCTTCATGGGTGGCGTTCAGCACGCGTTCTCCATCTCCGTTTCATCCACGTCATTCGATGACAGACGACTCACGTGTTCGACAAAGGCCCGATACGGCCGGGGCGCGGGCTCCGGCCGTATCGGTGAGGATCGCGGTGTTCAGTCGCTGGTCTCTGCCCTGGGCCGCGTCAGCCTGGCGGCGACGACGCCGAGGATCAGCACCACCGGAACGGTGGCCTGGAGCCATAGGGCCGTGGTCCGGTCGCCGCCGATGAGCGTCGTGAAGTTGGCGATGATGAGCCAGATGGCACCCGCGATGCCGAGCGCGCCCAGTACGGGGGCGATCAGGGTGTTCCAGAGGCGGGTGTCGGCGCCGGAGCGGCGGAAGTACACGATGACCGAGACCGAGGTCAGGAAGTACAGCAGCATGATGCCCAGGACCGCGACTCCGCTGAACCAGGAGAAGAGGGTCAGCACCGGGTCCTTGCCCAGGACCGCGAAGGGCACCACGAGCAGCACCGCGATCACGGTCTGCACGGTGCCCGCCACCCAGGGCGAGTGACGCCGGTTGATGGCGGTCAGGCCCTGCGGCAGGAGCCCTTCACGGCCGAGAGAGAACAGGTAGCGGTTGGCGGAGTTGTGGAAGGCCAGGAGGCCGGCGAACAGGGACGTGGCCAGCAGGATCGGCAGCACGTCGTTGACCCAGCCGCCGAACTGGGCGGCGATCGGCGCGAAGACGAAGGCCGCGGCGTCACCGCTCTCCAGGGCCTTGCCCGCCTCGGCCGTGGCCTGGGACGCACCGTGCGCGGAGATGAGCATCCACGAGGTGAAGGCGAAGAAGCCGGTGATCACCACGACGGACAGGTAGGTGGCCCGGGGAACGGTCTTGCGAGGTTCACGGGCCTCCTCGCCGTAGATGGCGGTGGCCTCGAAGCCGAACATCGACGCCACGGCGAACATCAGCGCCACGCCGGGAGCACCCTGGAGCGCGACGGACGGCGAGAAGCTGTCCGTGAGGCCGAGCCCCTCGGGGCCGCCGCCCTGGAAGAGCGTCACGAGGGCGAAGACGATCAGGACGCTGAACTCCGCCAGCACGAAGACAGCGAGGATCTTCGCGCCCATCTCGATGCCCGAGGCGCCGAGCACCTGGACGATCACCATGGTGACCAGGGCCCAGACCCACCACGCCACGTGGGCACCGGTGTGGTGCTCGACAAGGCCGCTCATGATGCTTCCGTACAGCCCGTACATGCAGGCCTGCACGGCACAGTAGGAGAAGAGCGCGACCGCGGCGCTGCCGGAGCCGGCCGAGCGGCCGAGTCCCTTGCCGATGTAGGTGTAGAAGGCGCCGGCGTCCACGACGTGGCGGCCCATGGCCACGAAGCCGACCGAGAACAGCAGGACGATGACGCCGGCCGCGAGATAGGCGGCCGGAGCGCCTGCACCGTTACCGATGGCGATGGCGATCGGCACAGCGCCGGCGATGCCGGTCAGTGGCGCCTGGGCGGAGAGAACGAAGAAGAGGATGCCGAGGACACCGAGAGAGTTGGGCTTGAGTCTGCCTGCCATGGATGCATCATCAGCAGTCTGCGTGACGACCGCGGTCTGACTGTCCACTCGAATCACCTGCCGGGGACGGGGAGGGGCGGAGTTTGTTTTGGGCCAAACGAGTTGCCCCATGGTGGGCCGGAACTATCCGTTTGACAAGGGGTGTGGGGAGATCCTTTGCGCGGCGGCGGAGTTCCTACACGGTGGAAACCGGGGGACTCGCGGCACGTGCGACGGATTACGCGGTCACCCTCTCCACGCGCCGCATGACGTCCCGGCAGAAGGTTCCGATGCCGTTGGGGTCGTCGATGAACTGGTTCGGCTTGATGCAGAAGGTGGTGAAGCCGAGCTCCAGCTGCTCGGGAATGGAGGCAAGGGCGGTGCCGAGGTCGGCCGGTGAGCGGTCGTCGGGGAACACGGCCTGGGTGCCGCCGATCATCTCCAGGTCGGCGATGTCGCGTCCTGCTCCGGCCATGGCGTCCCCGAGCTGCCGCATGTCTTCGGGTGTGGGCCGTCCGAGCGGGTGGAAGCCGTGCCCGTACCGCACCAGCCGCCGCAGCAGCGGGCCGTGCATGCCCTGTCCTCCGAACCACAGCCGCGGGCCGTCAGGACGGTACGCCTTGGGCTCGAAGTAGACGTCCTGGAAGGGATAGTGCTCGCCGTCGTGGGAGACCGGGGACGGTCCCCAGGCCTTCGCCCAGATCTGAAGGTGCTCGTCCAGCAGCCGCCCGCGCTTTCCGAACGGCACGCCCAGGGCCGCGTACTCGTCCCTGCTCCAGCTCACCGTGGGCTGCACCACGAGGCGGCCCTCGCTGAGCAGGTCCAGGGTGCCGAGTTCGCGGGCGAGCAGCAGGGGGTGGCGCAGCGGTGCGAGGACGGCCGCGGCGGCCAGCCGGAGGCGGGAGGTGACGGAGGCGATGGAGGCGAGCAGGAGCAGGGAGTTCGGCCAGGGGGTGTAGGGGTCCTGGTTGCCCGGGAGGGCGTAGTCGCGGGGGTTTCCCATGACACCGGCGGCCCCGGCGTCCGGTCCGAGCACGATGTGTTCGCTGACCATGACCGCGTTGAAGCCGGCGTCCTCGGCCTCGCGGGCCCACCGTACGGCGGTGGGCAGGTCCGCCCGGCCGCCGGTCAGCGTCCAGTTCTCGCTCAGGACGAGCAGCATGCGGGGAGGGGTGGGTGCGGGCACGGGTGGATGTCCTTCACTCGCGGGGATTGCGTCGAGGCTGCGTGCGGCTGGATGACGGCAAAGATGCCCGCCGCGTACTCCTGTGGCGGGCCCACGGCCGGACCGCTGTCGCCGGGGCCGTTCTCCGGTGGCCCGGCGCCATCGGTGACATGCCGCGTTTCCGTCTACTCGTGCACCGTGATGGCCTGGAGCGGACATACCTCGGCGGCCTCGTGCAGTTCCTCGGCGCTGTCCTCGTCCACGTCGGCCACGTAGACGTCGGTCGCCCTCGACCGCAGGGACAGGCGTCCGTCGTCGTCCAGCGCGAACAGGCCGGGGGCCGCGTACACGCACTGGCCGTGGTCCTGGCACTTCTTGAGGTCGACTTCGACCTTCATGACGGCTCCTGTCTCTCTCGGTTCTCGGAGGGGTCGGGGGATCAGAGGAAACGGACGGGGAGGCGGGTGATCGTGCGCAGGAACTCGGTGTGGGCGTAGGCGGGTTCACCGGCCAGCTCGACACCGGAGAAGCGGTTGACGATCGAGCTGAAGACGATGTCGGCCTCGGCGCGGGCCAGGATCTGGCCGGCGCAGCCGTGCATGCCGGAGCCGAAGGCCAGGTGCTGGCCGGCGGCGACCGGCCGGGTGTGGTCGAAGGTGTCGGGGTCGGCGAAGACCTCCGGGTCGCGGTTGGCCGAGGCGATGAGCAGGGCCAGCGCCTCTCCGGCCGGTACCGTGGTGTCGCCGATGGCCGTGTCCTGCGTGGTCAGGCGCACCACCATCGACTCGGGCGTGTCGATCCGCAGGATCTCGTTGATGATGCCCGGTCGTGCCTCCGGCTCGTCCCGGTAGGCGGTGAACAGCCCGGGCTGCTGCGTCATCAGCCAGATGCCGTGGTTGATCAGGTGCTTGACGTCGAGGTGGCCCACGGCGAAGAACAGCAGGATGGTGTAGACGACCTCCTCCTCGGTCATCCTGCCCTCGTCCTGCGCGGCGATGAAGGCGTCGATCAGGCCCTCGCCGGGATGGGCTCGTTTGTCGGCCACGAGCCGGCGGATGTGCTCGGCGTACCAGGCGAACGCCTCTGTGGTGGCGCGGGCCTCGTCGTCGTTGCAGCCGGGGCCGAGGCTCAGCCCGATCTCGTAGGTCTTGCGCTGGATGGTGTCCATCTCGGTCGGCTCGATGCCGAAGATGTGACAGGTGGTGTCGAAGGTGCACTTCAGGGAGAGGCCGTCGGCCGCGTCCAGGGTGCCGTCGCCCTTGTCCACCTCGTCGAGCACAGCCTCCACGGCGGCACGCATCACCTTGGACCACTCCTCGACCGCCTTGGGTGTGAACCAGCGGTTGGTGATCCGCCGCAGCCTCGTGTGGTCGGGGGCGTCCTTGCCGAGCATGGTGTGGTGGATCGGGGTGGCCGGCCCGAAGTCGAGCTGTTGCGCGCTCAGGGTGGGGTTGCGGATCAGCCGGGCGACGTCCTCGTAGCGGGAGACGACGTACAGGCCGACCGGATGCCTGTAGACAGGGTGCTCCTGCCGCAGCCGCGCGTAGTACGGGTACGGGTCCGCACGGAAGCCGGGGTCACGGAAGGGCAGCAGATCCTCGATGGCGGACGCGGGTCCGGCCGTGGTGACGGTCATGTCGTGACACTCCTCGTATCGGGCGCGAGGCGGAGGGAACTGGGGAGGAGAAGAGGAGGGCGACCAGTGGGCCCTGCACCACCGAGAATTATCCACACGGATAATTTCGTCAATGCTTCGCGCGCACGTAATCAACTCTTTACGCCGCCGGAAACAGGCGAGTCCCCGTCGCTGGGCGACGGGGACTCGTCCTGACCTGCTGTTATGGCAGGGATTACGACATGGCGGCTACTCTGCGCCTTCACGCTGCCGGGTCAGCAGTGACCGCAGCTCCTTCAGCGCGGCCTCGGTGACGTCCGGCTCGTCGAGGACCAGCTGGTGCAGTACGAGACCCTCCAGAGCGGCGAAGACGAGCCGGGTCAGGGCAGGGCTGGTGCCGTCGGGCAGGCTGCGGGACAGCTCCCTCTCCGTGGCCTCGAAGTACTCCTCGTACAGCGCGCGGATCTGCGGCAGCAGCTCGGGCCTGCGCCGGGACTCGAGCATGAGCTCGTACTGGAACATCTGCATGGCCGGCTCGCGGGTGACCATGTCCGCCAGTCCCGCCGCGAAGTCCGCGATGTCGCCCGTGCCGGGTTCCAGGGAGCTCGTGCGCGCGCTGGTGCGTACCGCGTGTTCGAGGGCTGCCTCGATCAGTGCGTCCCGCGAACCGAAGTGGTGCACCACGAGCCCGTGCGTGACACCCGCCTCCTCCGCGACGGCACGATAGGTGAGCTTCCGCAGCCCTCCCCGGGCCACCACGCGCACGGCCGCGCTGAGCAGGGCCTCACGGCCGGTCCCGTAGTCCACGCGCTTGCGGGGCCTGGCGGGGGGCTTCTCGGAGGAATCGCTCATGAACGCGACCCTACCCGCGCGTCGCGACCGGCAGACCGCCCAGGGGCGTCATCGCTTCGGCGGACGGATGCCGCGGAACTCCCAGTCGCCGCCGAGCGCGGTGGACAGCACCTCCTCCGATTCGGTGGGCTGGGCGCCGACGTCGGTGCGGATGGAGGTGGGGCCGGTGACGATGTGGTTGGTGAGGCGGCCCAGGCCCTCGACCTCGACCTCGACGACGTCGCCCGGCTGTACGGGGCGGGAGTTGGCGGGGGTGCCTGACAGCAGGACGTCGCCGGGGTACAGGGTGATGGTGCGGGCGATGTCGGCGACGAGATAGTGCATGTCCCACTTCATCTCGTCGGTCGAACCGTCCTGGACCACCTTTCCATTGACGTAGGTGCGCAGGCTCTTGCCGTGGAAGTCCCAGTCGGTGACCAGGCCGGGGCCGAGCGGGCAGAGCGTGTCGGAGCCCTTGACCCGGAGCATGGAGCCGGCGTCGGTGTCGCGGAAGTCGTGCAATCCGTAGTCGTTGGCGATCGTGTATCCGGCGATGTACTCGCCCGCTTCGGCCGGGGGGATGTTGCGCGCGGTCTTTCCGATGACGATGGCCACCTCGCCCTCGTAGTTGAGCCACTTGCAGCCCTCGGGGCGGACGATGGCGCCCTTGTGCGAGTTGAGGGCCGAGGTCGGCTTGTGGAAGTAGGTGGGCGTGTCGGGGAGGTCGATATCGAACTCGTCGACACGGCTGCGGTGGTTGAGATGGACCGCGATGACCTTGGAGGGGACGACCGGGGGGAGGTGCTGGGCGTCCTCGGTCTTGACGCGGCGGCCGTCCGCGGCGACGAGTTCGTCACCGTCGACGGTGACCTGGACGGCGGCGCCGTCGAGGAGGATGCGGCGGTATTCGGGCATGGCAGTACTCCTAGATACGGCTGTGAGGGTTGTGCGCGGAGGGGGCGGCGGGCAGGCCGGCGCCGGTCCAGCCGTCGGCCGGGCGGTCGAACCAGAGGTGGACCTGGCCGGTGCCGATGGAGTTCTCGTACTCGCCGTACTGGCGGGCCTTGGCGACGCAGGCCTGTTCCCCGAGGGCACCGGCCATCATCAGGTAGTGGAAGAACTTCGCCTCGGGCCTGTATTTCGAGAACTCCGGCATGGTGTCGAGGACCTTGTCGTGGCGGCCCTCCTTGAACCAGGCGATCCGCTCGTAGTCGGCCTCGCGCGCCTCGGGCGTGAAGATGTGCGCGGGGTCGCTCGACTCGTGGTCGCGCAGCTCGCGCAGCGGCCAGAAGGTGTGCGACAGCGCACCGGAGGCGATGACCAGGACCCGGCGGCCCGGGGTGGCGGCGATCCCGTCGGCCAGCGCCCGGCCCAGCCGCAGGTGGTCCTCCATGTCCCCGGTCTGACAGACCCCGATGGTCACCCACCGCTTGTCCGGCAGCCCCTCCCCCAGGAACTTCCAGAGGTTGGTGGTGGCGTAGTAGATCGGCAGGTACTCGTCCTCGATCGCGGTGATCCAGGTGCCGTGCTTGTCGGCGAACTTCTCGATGTTGTGGGCCAGTTCAGGATCACCGGGGAAGTCGTACGGCATCCGGCACATGCCGCGCGGTAGCTCCTCGGAGGTGAACAGACCGGCGCGGCGCTGCTGGGCTGTGACGACGAACTCGACGGTGGTCGCCCAGTGGGAGTCCAGGACGACGACGGTGTCGTAGTCGTCGCGCTCGAAGACGTCCTTGCGGAGCTGGTGCAGGCCGGTGACGAGGGTGATCTCCTTGCCCCCGTTCAGCTCCAGCCGGGTCTCCTCGGGCAGCACGATGGTGGGGACGTGGGCGAGGAGGCCCGCCCCGACGATCTCACCCATGGTTGTTCCATCCGTTCGGCGAGGTCACGGTGTTCTTGAGGTCGCAGTAGAAGTCGAAGCTCCAGGTGCCGCCCTCGCGGCCGACGCCCGAGTGGCGGGAGCCGCCGAACGGCGCCTGCAGGTCGCGGACGAAGAAGCAGTTGGTCCAGACCGTGCCTGCGACAAGCTGGGCGGTGACGCGTTCGGCGCGCTCGGGGTCACCGGTGGCGAGCGTGGCAGCCAGCCCGAAGCGGGTGTCGTTGGCGAGGCGGACGGCTTCGTCTTCGGTGGCGAAGGTCTGCAGGGTCAGGACCGGGCCGAAGACCTCCTCCTGCACGATCTCCGAGTCCTGGGCGACGGCGGTCAGGAGGGTCGGCGCGTAGTACTGGCCGTCCTTGCCGTGGCCGCCGATGACCGCGCGGGCACCGGCCGCCACGGCACGCTGCACGAAGCCGTCGATCTTCTCCAGCTGGAGCGGGTGGATGTTCGGCCCGATGTCGGTAGCCTCGCCGCGCGGGTCGCCCTGGGTGAGCTGCCCGGCCTTCTCGACGAAGCGGCGGGTGAACTCCTCGGCGACCGACTCCTCGACCAGGAAGCGCGTCGCAGCCAGGCACACCTGGCCGGCGTTGTCGTACTGCTCCACCGCCAGGTCGACGGCCAGGTCCAGGTCCGCGTCGGCGAACACCAACAGCGGCGACTTGCCCCCCAGTTCGAGACTCAAGGGCGTGAGGTTCGCGGCCGCCGACTCCGCGATCCGCTTGGCCGTGGGCACGGAGCCGGTGAAGCTGATCCGGCGCACGTCGGGATGCGAGGTCAGCGCGTCGCCGATCTCGGAGCCGTAGCCCTGGACGACGTTGAGCACACCTGCCGGGAGCCCGGCCTCGGCGGCGATGTCGGCCAGCAGGGAGGCAGTCAGCGGGGTCCACTCGGCGGGCTTGAGGATCACCGTGTTGCCGGCCGCGAGAGCCGGGGCGACCTTCCAAGTGGCCAGCATCAACGGGGCGTTCCACGGTGTGATCAGCACGGAGGGGCCCGCTGGGTCCCAGCTGACGTGGTTGGTGTGCCCGCGCGTCTCGAAGTCCTCGTGCTCCAGTTTCAGCAGCCCGTCCGCGAAGAAGCGGAAGTTGTGGGCGACGCGGGGCATGACGCCCCGGCGGTGGGAGCGCAGAAGGGCTCCGTTGTCGGTGGTCTCGACGATGGAGAGCTCTTCGATCCGCTTCTCGACCCCGTCGGCGATGGCGTGCAGGATGCGTGCGCGTTCCGCGCGGGAGGTGGCCGCCCAGGCGGGGAAGGCGGCCTTCGCGGCGGCCACGGCGGCGGCTGCCTCCATGCCCGTGCCCCGGGAGATCTCGCCGATCGTGCTGCCGTCGATGGGCGAGACGTCCGGGAACGTCTGTGCCGAGGCGACGCGCTCGCCGCCGATCCAGTGCCGGGTGTCGACGGCGACCCCGGCAACGGTGATGGTGTGTTCGCTCATGCTCTGCTCCTCCGGTCTCACGAGGTGGTGGGGTCTACTCGGCGCCGGAGGTGCCGGATTCCAGCAGTCGGCCGCCGTCCCAGACGACGCCGACCTGGCGGTAGTAAGCGGCGATCGGCTCGCGGATCTCCAGGCGGGCCAGTTCTTCGGTGGGCGCCTCGAACAGCTCCAGCTCGGCGTCGCCGCGCCAGGCCTGTCCCGCCTCGAAGGACGCGGCGCCCGACTCGATCAGCTCGTCCAGAGCGAGGCCCTTGCCCTTCTCGATGGAGGGCAGCCAGCGGTGGTGGGCCATCGGGTGGGCGTTGACGAAGCCGTTCGTCTGCGACGGCTCGCGCAGGGTGACCGTGGTCTGGGCCAGGCGCCGGTCGGCGGCGGCGAGCGTGGCGCCGAAACGGGCCCCCGCCTCGATGCGCGGCGCGGGGCCGTACGGGTGCGGGCGGGTCTGGTGGATCGAGCCGAGCTTCTTCGGGTAGCCCTGGTGCAGGCCGCGGGCGATGGCGAAGTCCTTGTCGACCCAGATGTAGACGCACCGCGAGTAGGTTTCGCCCCGGTACTTGCAGCGGACGACCGCGAACGCCTCCTTGTACTGGGAGAGCACGGGATCGAGCAGCTCCTCGCCGGACGCCGAGCAGGACTGCCAGTCGGCCCAGATCAGCGCCACCGCGCCCGGGTCCTCGTCGGCGAGCTCCAGTGGCTCGGGAAGCAGTTCACGCACGCGCGCCGGGTCGGTGCGGTACTCGACGGTGAGCAGGTCCCCGGAGTACAGCCAGGGCGGTGAGGGGACCAGCGACGAGGCACCGCTCGCCGTCTTGGGGAAGAAGAATCCGTGAACAGTGTTCATGATCAGCGAAGTCCTTTGGCGGTGAGGGCGGGCTGCTCGAGCAGTTCGGCGCGGTATCGGGAGGCGGCGGCCACCGCGGCCGGACCGCCGAGGGCGACGACACCGGCCAGCCGGCCGCCGGCGTGGTAGCCGACGACGACATCTCCGTCGAGGTCGCCGTCCAGGACGCGTACGTCCTCCTTGCCGAGTACCGGTGCGCCGAAGGACTGCAGGCGGAAGTCGTGCTGGTCGCTCCAGAAAGTGGGCAGCGGCGCGAACGGGGACAGGCCGTGGCTGGTGCCGGCCAGCTGGGCGACGAGGGTCTTCGCGGCGTGCTTGGCGGTGTCCGTGGGGATGCACCAGTGCTCCACACGGCGCGGTACGCCGTCGTAGCGGGCGTTGGGGAAGCGGGCGACGTCGCCGACGGCCACCACGTCGGGCCGTCCGCCGGCGCGCAGGTGCTCGTCGGTGAGCACGCCGTCGCTCAGGTCGAGGCCGTTGCCGTCCAGCCACTCGGTGTTGGCGACCGACCCGACCGACTCGACCACCACGTCGGCGGGAAGGACGGTGCCGTCGCCGAGGGCAACGCCGGTGACGTGGTCGTCGCCGGTGAAGCCGGTCACGCCCGTGCCGAGGGCGAAGCGCACGCCGCGCTCCTCGTGGCGCTTCAGCAGGACCCTGGCGAGGAGCTCGCCGAGGGGGCCGACCATCGGCAGGGGCAGCGGGTCGACGACCGTCACCTCCCGGGCGCCCAGAGCGACGGCGGTGGCGGCGACCTCGCAGCCGATGAAGCCGCCTCCGACGACGACCACGCGGGCTCCGGGCCTGGTCAGGGCCTGCCGCAGACCCTGCGCGTCGTCGATGGTGCGGACCGTGTGCCGGCCCGCGAGCGGGCCGGGGCAGCGCAGGCGCCGGGGCCGCATTCCGGTGGCGACGACCAGACCGTCGTAGGAGAGTGCCTCGCCGTCGTCGAACTCGACGATGTTCTCCGCGAGCCGGGTGGCGACGATCTTGACGCCCAGCCGCCATTCCGCGTCGGCCACACTCGCCCGCGGGCGGAAGGCGAGTGACTCGAAGGGTGCCTTGCCGGCCAGGACCTCCTTGGACAGGGGCGGCCGGTTGTAGGGCATGTGCGGCTCGTCACCGACGAGGGTGATGGCTTCGGTCCAGCCGGCGGCCCGCAGCTGCTCGGCCGCGCGCAGGCCGGCCATGGAGGCGCCGGCCACGACGATGCGTGCACTCCGCGAAGTCATGGTCAGTCCTCGATACGGATGGCCTGGAGCGGACACACGTCGGCGGCTTCCTCGACCTCGTCGCGCAGCGCGTCGTCGGGGTCGGGGACGTAGGCCAGGTGGCCGCTGTCGTCCATGGAGAAGACATCGGGTGCGGCGAAGACGCACTGGCCGTGGTCCTGGCACTTGTTCATGTCGACGACGACCTTCATGGCCGGTCCTCCTGAATGTGAGGGCGTCGGGGCGGGGACGAGCGGAGGAAGAGGGGCCCGACCGGCGTCGGCCGGGCCCCGGCCAAGGGTCCGGCAACTGACCGAACCCTTACTCATTTGGCTTCAAACAACATAGGAAGCCGCCCGGCCCTGGTCAATACCTATCCATGCGGATAATTTTTTTCCTGCCGCCCCTTGCGGGGCACCCGAAGTCCTCATACCGTTTGGCATCAAACAAGCTATTCCATGTGCCGCGCCCCCACCCGTACCGGCCCTCTGAATCCCCTCACCATCCACACGCCTAGCGCCCGAGGAGACATCGGTGAGCGCAGACCCAACCCCCAGCCTCCGTCAGCACATGCAGCGACTCGCCGCCGACGGCATCGACGTGGTGCGCGTGACCTATCCCGACCTGATCGGCACCGACCGAGCGCGCGACGTGCTGTTGGACCACCTGCCGTCGGCCTGCGACCACGGCCTGGCCTTCTGCCGGGCCGTGTACCACACCAGCCCCCAGGGCGACGTGGTGCCCGTCTCCGGCGGTCTCGACGCAGGCCTGCCCGACATCACCGTGCGACCGGACCTGGACACCCTGGTCCCCCTCCCCTGGGAACCCGGCGTCGCCTCCTGCCTCGCCGACGTCACCGACCCGGCCACCGGCCTGCCCGCGCCCGAGTCACCCCGCGATCTGCTGCGCACCGTCCTCGACCGATGTGCCGAACACGGCCTGCGTCCGGTGGTCGGCCCCGAGCTCGAGTACTTCCTCTGCGCCGAGGACCCGGCCTCCCCGAGCGGCTGGAAGCGTTACTCGAGTGCCACCGGCGTCGTCTACACCGCCGGTCTGCGCGCCGACGGCGACAATCACCTGCTCCGCACGCTGCGTCTGCTGCGGGACATGAACATCGGCGTGACCAGCGGAAACCACGAGTTCGACGGCGGCCAGTTCGAGATCAACCTCACCCACTCCGACGCCCTGTCCGCTGCGGACCGCGCCTTCCGCTTCAAGTCCGCGATCAAGGAACTGGCCCGGCAGGAGGGCAAACTCGCCACCTTCATGGCCAAGCCGTTCAACGACGCCGGAGGCTCCGGTTTCCACCTCCACCTGTCCTGCGACAGCTCCTCCGACGAGGAAGGCGCCGGTAACTCCTTCGACGATCCCGCCGGGCCGTACGGACTGTCCGCCACCGCACGCCACGCCGTCGCCGGCATCCTCGCCCACGCCCCGGCCCTGGCCGCACTGGCCAACCCGACCGTGAACTCCTACCGGCGTTTCGGCCCGGACACTCTCGCCCCCTGGCTGATCGACTGGGGCCTGGACAACCGCAGCGCCATGATCCGCATT
This sequence comes from Streptomyces sp. GESEQ-4, assembly GCF_017948455.1. Lineage (GTDB taxonomy): Bacteria > Actinomycetota > Actinomycetes > Streptomycetales > Streptomycetaceae > Streptomyces. Next base: position 2,572 of record NZ_JAFFSU010000035.1, on the reverse strand, counting down.
CCGCCCGAGCGCGGCTCCGGCGCCCGGTTCGAACTGCGCCTCGGTGACGCCAGCGCCAACCCGTATCTGCTGATCGCGGGCACGGTCGCCGCCGCACTGCTCGGGGTTCTGACCGGCGAGGAACCCCCCGCCCCGCTGGAGGGGTACGGCTACGACACCGCCAAGGCAGCCATGCTGCCCATGAACCTGCCGGCCGCGCTCGACGCCCTGGAAGCGGACACGGAGCTGACCGACATCCTCGGCAAGGACTTCACCGCCTCGTTCCTCTCCTACAAGCGCAACGAAATCGAACGCTTCCAACGGCACGTCACCGACTGGGAGTTCACCGAGTACGCCTACCACCTGTGACGACTGGGAGCCATGCGATGACGACCGAGACACCGACCGCCGCCGTGAACGAACCGATGCCACTGGCAGACGTCAACCTCGCCGATCTGGACAACTTCACCGACGGCATCACCCCATGGCGCATGTTCCACACCCTGCGCCACCAGGACCCGGTGCACTGGCAGCCCGAGGACGCCCCCAACTCCGGCTTCTGGGCCGTGACCCGCCACGCCGACATCGCCCGCGTCGACCGTGACGCCGAGACCTTCACCTCCACGAAGTTCGTCAACCTCGAAGAAGTCGACGAGGACCAGATCAAGACCCGCGCCTCCATCCTGGAGCTGGACGGTGTCCGCCACCGCGCGCTGCGCAGTCTGCTCCAGCGCCAGTTCGGCGCGAGCGTCATCAACAGCTACACCGACTTCCTGCGTGGCCTGACCGCCACCACGCTGGACGCGGCGCTGGCCAAGGGGACCTTCGACTTCGTCAAAGAGATCTCCGCCGACTTCCCCATCAACGTCCTCGCCCGCCTCCTCGACGTACCGCCGGAGGACAACCAGCAGCTCATCGACTGGGGCAACCGCATCATCGGCAACACCGACCCCGACTACGCCGACGTCCTGCTGGACAGCGCGGAGAGCGAGCAGTACCGGCACCTGCCCTTCCGCTCCCCCGCCTCGCTGGAGGTCTTCGAGTACGGCCGTGAGCTGGCCCGGCAGCGGCGCGGCGGCGACGGCACCGACCTGGTGTCGAAGCTGGTGAACACCATCCCGAAGGACGGTGTGCCGCTCTCGTCACAGGACTTCGACAACTACTTCCTGCTCCTCGTCGTGGCCGGCAACGAGACCACCCGCCACACCATCACCCACTCCATGCTGGCCCTCCTCCAGCACCCCGACCAGCTGGCCCGCCTCAAGGACGACCCGTCCCTGATCCCGGGCGCGGTCGAGGAGTTCCTGCGCTGGGCCTCCCCCGTCTACCACTTCCGCCGCACCGCCACCCAGGACGTCGAACTCGGCGGCAAGCGGATCAAGGAGGGCGACAAGGTCGTCATGTGGTACGCCTCCGGCAACCGTGACGAGGAGGCCTTCGGCAACCCGTACGACTTGGATGTCACCCGCGCCGACAACGACCACGTCACCTTCGGCAAGGGCAGCCCCCACCTGTGCCTGGGCAACCTGCTCGCCCGCACCGAGATCCGCATCATGTTCGAGGAGCTGATCCCCAGGATCGCCGACATCCGCCTCGTCGGCGATGTCCCGCGCGTCCGCTCCAACTTCGTCAACGGCATCAAGAAACTACCCGTCGAAGTCACCCTCGCCTGATCGCAGCGGCCCATCCGCACGGCGGCTCACGAAGGTGGGCACGAGCCCAAGGGCCAGCCCCTCATGTTTGTTGTCAAGCGAACTCCGTCTCGAGGATTGCAACGATGACCGATTTCAGGTTGGCGAAGCCGTGCTCGACGGCGGCGCGTTCGCGGTTGAGCAGGCGGTTCGCTTCTCTCTCCGCGTCGGTGAGCTGGTGGTTGCGGGTGGCCTTGCGGCCGGTGATGATCACCGGGTGGTCGTCGGGGTCGTCGTCCAGGCCGACGAGTCCGAGATCGGCCAGGGCTCCGAGACCGGCCTCGCGCAGGTGTCCGGTGATCTTGTTGTGGCGGGCGGTGGTGATCTCGCTGGACCGGCCCGGCTTCGCCGCCGGGATCCAGATCACGTTGCCTTGCTCGTCGGTCAGCGCGAGAAACAGCAGGCCATGGGACTTGTGTTTGCCGCTGTAGTTCTTCCGGTTGTCCTTCCCGGTGCGGCGCCGGGTGCGGATGAGGGTGCCGCCCAGCAGGACCACGACCCCGCCGGCACGGGCGATCTTCTTCAGCGCGCGGTCCAGGCGCGGGGCGCGGGCGAACAGCAGGCGGATCACTTCCATCACCCAGCGGCGCACGGTGGAGGCGGAGACCGCGTTGCCGCCGGCCATGTCGGCAAGACGCTGGTCGTGACGGAGCACGGCGAGCACGATGACCGCCTGGGTCCCGGAACTGACCTTGCGCCAGCGGGTTTGCGCAGCTGGCCACGGACGGCTCGACCTTGCCCGGCGTGAGCTCCCGACCCAGCATCCCAGCGACGTCCTTGGCCATCACCGGACCCTCCGCCCCGGCCACGATCTCCATGATCCGCCGATACTCCGGGGTCAGGGACTCCACCCCCATCCCCTCGGACCGGTCCGGCACCAGACGCATCCCGCCCGCACCCGG
>NZ_JAFFSU010000034.1 GCF_017948455.1 Streptomyces sp. GESEQ-4 | reverse complement strand
CGCAGGGGATGCGGTGGGTTGGGTCTGACCTGCGGGTTAGCTGCTGCAATGGACTCGTAGGGCACACGTGGGTCCTGGCTGCAGACGCAGTGGCCGGGCCTGTTAGTGGGTGGAGCATCAGCAGGACTCTTCGAACTTCACTGCGTTGAGTGTCACCGGCTGGCCTTCGAGCTTGGTGGCGGGGGAGGGGGCCTGGGAGCAGACCTTCCAGTTGGATTCGATGACGATGACGCGGTCCTGGCCGGAGGCGTCGTTGACGGTGATGCTGGTGCTGGGGTCAAGTGCCTCACGGGCGACCTTGACGGACTTGCCCTTGAAGTCAGGCATCGTCGGTCCGGGGGCCTCGGTCTTGGTGCCCTGGTCTGTGGCGGGGCAGGTCTCTTCGAGTTTGACGGTGGCGAAGTCGACCTTGGTATTGGTGGGGTGCTCGCCACTCTTCGGGGTCTGGAAGCAGACCTTCCAGTTGCGGTCGTCGAACTGCATGCGGCCGCGGCCGAGGGCATCGTGCGAGGTCAGGTTGTAGAAGCCTGCTGTTTGTGCCTGGTCCTGTGCGAACTGCAACCCCTTACCGATCATGTCCAGCAGGGAGGCGGTCTCGGCACTGGTCGGGGTGTCCCGCGTAGCCGTGGGCTTGTCGGTGGGGGTGCTTTGCTGGGGGGCCGCAGGCTTGTCGGCGGGAGGGCTGTCCGTGGTGGTGCCGTTGCCGCCGCAGGCGGTGAGGCTGGCCAGTGCGGCGAGGCAGGTTGCGGCGATTGTGGTGCGTAGGCGGGTGTGCATGATCCCCCCAAGGGTCGTGCGTTGGCGAGGGGCCAGCATGCGTGATCTGTGGGACTCGTGAGACGTATGTGTCGCTTCTGTGTAAATGGTTCATTTTCACCTTAGCTCGGTGTTCCAAGTTAGTGAGCGGTCGGGTTGGCGGTGAGGCGGCTGGGCCGGAAGTGAATCGTGCCGTCATGCTTCGCCAGCGCGTATGGTCGGCCTTCCGGAGCCAGGTCTCGGCGGCGTCGGAGTAGCCGCGCTCGCGCAGCAGGTCGCCGTAGCTGGTGGCTGCGTCGAGGCCGCCGCTCTCTGTCGCTCGGCGGAACCATGCTTCGGCTTCGGTAATCTCGCCGCGCCCCCTGGGGTATCTCCGGGGAGGAGGGCGCGCCGGGGGTGGCGGGCAGTTCCCTTCCTCATCGACTCCGGCGTCTGGTCACTGCTTGCCGGGCCGCGTCAGGTTGTCGATCAGCATTGCCACGGCCGACTTCAACTCACATCAAAGAGCTTCGTAAATGAGTTAGTTACCCAGAGGACATTGTGGCTTAGCTGATCAAGATGAGTGGATTCTGGTTATGATGATGGGGAGTTGAGTATTGGGAGGGTGCGTGAGTCGGGCGCCGCAGGCCGAGAACGCGATGAACGCGACCGAGGCCCGTAAGGATCTCTACGCCCTGGTCAAGCGGGCCGAGGAACACGGGGTCACGACGCTGATCCATAAACGGCAGGACCGCGCTCTGCTCGCGCCGTTGGACCGGCTTCCGGCGGCCCGGAAGTCCGAGGCATTCCCGTCCCACGTGTTGAGCGCGGCGCAGAAGGACTTCGGGGACCTCATCACGCGGGCGGCTCAGGGGCAGCCGCAGGTGCTCCGGCGGAACACCACGCCGGTCGCGATACTGCTCCCCGTCGACACCGCCTCAGGTGTCCTCTCGTCCGACACGGCCGCGCACACCGGCGCGGCGCCCGCAGGAGGTGCGGTGAACAGCCAAGGCAACCCGGACCGCGACAGGACGCCCCGCAGGCTCGCCACGCTCGGCGACGCCATCGGCTCCGTACTCACCTCCAGCCCGGGCGGCCCCACGTTCGGGCTGCCCGGGCTGGACGCCGCGACGGGCGGTCTGCAGCCGGGCCGGCTGATGCTCGTCGCGGCCGCCCCGAACGTGGGCGGAAGCCTGCTGGGGCTGGCTGCCGCACGCCAGACCGCGCTGGTCGACCACCGCAAGGTCCTGTACGCGGCGTCGGGTCCGAACCGGGCCGACATCTTCCGCCGGGTCCTCGCCGCGGAGACCGGCGGCGACTACCCGCGCCTGAAGCAGGGGCACCTCACCGAGCACGAGCAGCAGGTTGCCCAGCAGCTCCGCCAGAAGGCCTCCGTGCTGCTGATCGACGACGGCAGCGACCTGACCGCTGAGGCCATCGCGGAGACCGCCCCGCACGTCGAGGATCTGGCACTCGTGGTCGTGGACCGGTTCCAGGCCGCCCACAACGCCCGCCTGCCGCTGTCCGGGAACCGCCTTCCTGACGCCTCCCAGATCCTGGCCGGCCTCGCGCGCTCCCTGCACGTCCCCGTGCTCGCCATTGTGGACAGCGACGATCCCACGCTCCTGAGCCTGCTGGACGCCGACATCCTGGTGACACTCGCGCCGGCCGAGGACCCCTCCACAGTCCAGGTGACGGTCGCGGAACGCGACTTCGGCACGATCGGCTCGGCGTACCTGCAGCCCGACCTGCTGCACGCCCGCTTCCTCGACGCCGGCATCGCCCCCGCCGGCGGTACGGGCGGCGAAGGCCCTGCGCCAAGCCTGGGCAGTGCGGCGGAGCAGGAGTTGGCCGAGGCGGCGCTTCCCTACACGTCCGGTGCCCAGCAGGGGCTGCCGGCCTCCGTCACGCATGTGCTGGCCGCGCTGCGCACCGCACTGACCGATGGTGACCAGGAAGCCCGTGCGGAACTCGGGCCGTCCCTGGCCCAGGTGACTGCGGCGCCGCTGCACCTGCCGGACACCGCCGAGGGACGCCGCCTCGCCGCCGCGCTGCGCGCATACGCCACCGCCGAACAGCCCGCCGCTGCCGCTGCCCAGTCCGGCGCGAGCACCGGGCACGTCCCGGACGACGCCGACGTAGAAGACACCGAGGAAGGCGACGAAGACGGCCTGGCACCGGGGGACGAGGAAGACGAGCCCGAGGACGCGGTCTTCCCCGCCCTCAGGATCCTCAAGGACGCGGTAGACCGCTCGAAGATGCACCCGATCAAAGTCATCCGCCTTGAGGAGCGGGACAACGGTCCATGGCCACTGATCAGCGAGGACATGGACGGCGAGCCCCGCTGGGTCCACCCCGACGTCACCAGCGCGCGCGTCGCCCACACCAGGGAAAACGGGAAGCGCGTCCGGCGGGACAAACTCGACGTGCCCGACTCCTTCGGCGACGGCGTGATGTGCCTGATCGACCGCAACGGCAGCTACCCGTCCGCCTGTTCGGCCGTCCCCCTCGCCCCGAACAAGCTCCTGCACACCGGCGCCCTCAAAGCGTTCGACAAGACCCAGGCCGGCATCTACCTCATCGACATCCCGCAGTGGACCCGCACCGACATGCCGCACCCCCTGGGCCGGATCATCGAGCGGCCCGACGAACAGGGCCGCGTGTGGGTCACCGCCCCCCACATCAAGCAACTCGAGAAACTCGTCCGCGACGGCCACCTCGACGCCGCGCCGACCATCCACGACTCCTGGACCGGGAAGGTCAACGAGTCCCTCTTCAAGCCCTTCTACGAGGCCACCCGCAAGGCACGGACCGAACTCGTCCAGGTCGGCGGTGACCCCTACAAGGCGTACAAGACCCGGCTGTCCATCGCCCTGCGGCTGCTGTGGCCCAAGCGCGAGGAACAACGCTCCCCGTTCTGGCGGCCCGACTGGCGCATGAGCATGGTCGCCGAGGCGTCCGTGCGTCACTGGGCGGTAGCTTTCCGGGCCGTCCAGGACGGGCACACGCTCATCGCCCTGCGCAACGTCGACGCGGCCGTCTTCTGGACGCCTGACGGCACGCCGCCCGCCACGTACCGGATCGGGACCGGCTTCGGCGAAGTGAAGGCCAAATACATTCAGCGCGGCGAGATCATCCCCGAAGGTGACGACTGATGGCCGGACCCACCGGCCGCGGAGACTCCCTGGGCGCCGCCCTCAACGACCTCCTGCGCTCCCAAGTCACCCCCCGCCACCGGCTGTCGTCGTACACCGCCAAGCACTGGCACGCCCAGCTCAGCCAGCTCACCGCAACCCACCGCGGATACCAGGCCCTGGAAGAGGCCGGCCTCGACGTGACCGTAAAGACCCTGCTCAACTGGCTGTCCGATCCCGAGTACAACATCCGCCGCAGCTACATCGACATCATCCACACCGCGTACGAGAAGGCCGCCGTCGTCCCCGCGGACCCGATCCCCGACCACGTCAGGAGGGGGCAGTTCGAGATCAGCGGCGTCGTCAAGACGGGCGACGACGAACGCGAGCGCGGCACACGACGGGCCGCACCCCTGCGTATCGACGCGAGCAGGGGCGACTGGGACGAGATCGAGGAACTCTGGGCTGCTGGCGAGCTCACCGACGACGAGTTCGAGGACCACTTCGTCGACGACGTCATTGTGGCGGACATCGGCGAAGGCACCGACGGATGGGCGTTCCCCGGAGGCTCGTACTCCGTCGAACTCAGGTGACACCGCCGCTCGCTGAGCGCTCGGTGGCCCAGGGCCTCACCTCGTTCGAGTCTGAGCCTGCCCTGGCAGGTCAGACGGCCTGCCCCTCGACCTTGCCCTGGACTGTCCAGGTCTTGCGCACGCGCTGGGGGCCGTCGGTCTCTTCGATGAGCCGGATCACCACGCCCGGGTCGGTGCCGTAGAGCCCGACCCACTCCGTGTACCGGTCCTGGGCGGTGCCCGGGGCGGCCCACTCGCCCTCGACGGCCGGGCCGTTCTCCTCGAACTGCAGCCGAGCGAGGTGCTTGATCGTCTCCATGGGCTGCTCCTCGATCACTGCTACTGCCCCTTTCCTGCGCCGCGCTGGGGGAGGGACCGCTGCAGAGCGGCCCATACGGGGCCCGGTACTCCCGAGGGTGCGGCAATCGACTTACGCCGCGGTGGGCTCACTGGCGAGGTGGGCGAGGGTCTCGGCGAACGTCCGATGGTCGTCCACGTAGTGCCGCACGCGAGACCACCAGAAGCCGAAGAACTGGCGCTGGACCGGCAGGGTCAGCGCGGCCAGCAGCTCCAACTTGGTGGACTCCTCCCGCTCGGACAGCATCAGCATCCGGGCGTTGCTGGCGTAGCCGACGGCGAAGTCGATGTGCTGGCGCATGACCCAGCTGCCCGCGTACGTCTCGACGTGGTCGACCATCCACCGGGTGGCGTCGTCGAGCTGCTGCAGCCATCGCTCCCGCTCGCCCGTCAGCCGTTCCCGCAGGACGGGCGTCCAGGCCGGATCGTCCGGCGGAAGCAACTGCAGGCGCGTACACGCCGAAAGGACCGCCTGCAGGTGGGTGTTGAAGGTGTCCCGGGCGGCGTGGGCCTCCTCGATCCGCTTCTTGCGGGCGTCCAGCCGCGGGGTGACGAACAGACCGGTCGCGATGGCGGTCACGACGGCGGTGACGGCGGCCACCAGGATGGTCCACAGAGTGCCGGGCATGGGCCACATGCTCCCGCATGCCGCGGATCCACCAAGCCAGTCAGGTTGCCGGGCCCTCGACCTCGCCGCGCCGGTCCGAAGATGGTGCCCAACAAGGGTGTCCGCTATGAGGAGGGCGAGGCTAAGGCTCGGACCGTTACGAAACCCTGCGCCCCTGGTCCAAGGACTGGACAACGTCATTGGCCTCGGAAAACGCGGAGTTTGACGGGTCCTCACGGACTGTGGCATCCTCCTCTCGGGACACCACTCGTGTGTCCCGTTCGCGTTTGAGGCTCTCCTTCTCAGTTGAGAAGCGGGGGCCTTTTCTCGTTCCTGACTCAGGCCCCCGGAGCCACGCCCCGGGGGCCTTTTTCGTTCTCGGAGGCTCCCACCTTGCTGTCCGCTCTGACTCCCGGTGCCGCATTCGGCGTGCCGGTTTCGCTGGCCGTTTGTGCTGCTGTCGTACTTGTAGCCATGCTGCTGCTGGTCGCGGTCGTTTCCTGGGTCGTCCTGCGTCGGGTCAATCGGGCTGATGTGCCGGTTGCCCTGTTGGGGCTGGCCCACGTGGTCTCAGCGCTGTGCGGGTTCCTGCCGTGGGGCAAACCTTCGCCGCCGCCGGCGCTCCCGCAGCAACGTGGGTCAGACCCTGAGGCGGCAGCGCCGACCGTGGTCTTGGTCCGGGAGGAGACGGCCAGCTCCTCTCTGCCGCAGAGGGGGGACGTGTGAGCGGCTACTGGAGGGGTGCCGAACCCCGCCTCCGGGTTGAACGGGTGGTCGGGCTGGACCAGGTGCTGTCGTCCATGCCAAAGGAGTCCGCCATCGCCGTACTAGCCCAGGTGCTGTATGGGGCATCTGAGGAAGAGATCGGAAAACGACTCGGCGTTACGCCGATACGGGCGCGTTCACTGATCAGCAAAGGCATCTCGCGGCTGCGCCATCCGATGTGGGCCCAAGCCTGGCAGGAGTACTTCGACGTCGACTCTCAAGCGCTGCTGATCGACGATGGCCTGCGTGCGCTGATACGTAAGTGGCGTCTGGAGGAGTTCGCCCCGGTGTGCAGCCAGTGCGGGCGCCGGTACACCCCGGAAGGGTTGAAGCTGGGGGCACGCGGCGGGCGCCCTCGTCGATACTGCTCCAACGCCTGCCGACAGAGGGCGTATCGGATGCGCCACCGGTGAGGTCGCGACTATGCGGTGCGCTTCCGCAAGGTTGGCGGCCGTTCGGTGGCGTTGGCGAGCATCCGGCGGACGGTCTCCGGGTGCCAGCGTTCGCCGCGCTTGGGTCGGATGCCCTCGGCGTCCAGCACCACGGCGATGTCCCGGTAGGACAACTCGTCCTCGTCCCGGAGCTGGCGGGCCCGGGTCCGGCCGGCCTGCTCCATCTCCTCCGGGGTCAAGTCCTTCTTGTGGGCCTGCCAGCCGTACGGCGGGGCGCCGTACGCGTACTCGCCCTTCTCGCCCTTGATGCGGCGGCCTCGGCGGAGCTTGGCCACGGTCATGCCGCGGTCCAACTGCGCGAAGACGCCCATCATCTGGCGCATGGCGGTGCGCATCGGGTCCTCGGGGTCGTCGGGCAGGATCTCGCCCTGGTCGGCCATGAACGCACGGCCGCCGTGCTTCCAGGTCTGGGCGAGCGCGGCTGTCACAGTTATGGGCATAACTGTGACACCGAGAGCCTATCGGCCCCTCGGCGGGCTGCTCTGAGAGCGCGTCAGTGCGGACTGGCGCGGACTCGACGACTTCCCTGGCGCCGACGGTTCACCGCGAATTCGGCTGGGGAGTGTGCTGGGGCCGCCGGAGGGCCCGGCGGGAAGATCGGCGCCAATCCGCTATGCCGGCCGTGCTTCGTGGAGGCCGCGGCGAAGTGAGGGCCGGGCGTGAGGCAGCAGGGCTACAACGCTTGAGCACGTGGCCGGACGTAGGCCTCCGACCTGTGCGGCACTTTCGCCGCCTCGTGTGGTGACGGCAGGATCGGGTCCATGCGCATTCTGGTCATCGGCGGCACCTGGTTCTTGGGCAAGTCCATCACGGAGCGAGCGCTCGCGCGGGGGTGGTCTGTCACCACCTTCAACCGCGGGCGATCCGGCCCGGACGTTGTGGGCGTTCAGCCGGTCCATGGCGACCGTACGGTCCGCGAGGACCTGGATCGACTCGCACAACACGGCCCGTGGGATGCCGTGATCGACACGTCCAGCTCGGACCTCGCGCCGCGAGACGTCCTGTTGGCCACCACCGCACTTCAGGGAACGGCTCAGCGGTGGGTCCACATCTCCACCGTGTCCGTCTACGAGGGGTGGCCGCACCAGCCATTGACGGATGCCTCGCCGCTGCTGGAGTGCCCGCCGGACGCGGACGAGACGTACGGGTACACGGGCGCGGACGGCAGTCCCACCACGTATGGGTTCCAGAAGGCCGGCGGTGAACGCGCGGTGACGGAGGCCTTCGGGGAGGCCGCCGTCTTCCTGCGGCCGGGGGCGATCCTCGGCCCCGGGGAGTACGTCGGCCGTCTCCCCTGGTGGCTGAACCGGGCCAAACGCGGCGGTCGCATCGTGGCCCCGGCCCCGGCCGAGCAGCGCATCCAGCCGGTAGACGTGCGGGACGTCGCTGAGTTCGCGCTGGATCAGGCCGCGAGCTCCACCAGCGGCGGCTACAACGTCACCCACCCCGAAGGGATCGCCTTCGCGGACTTCCTGAGGGAGTGCCTAACTGTGACGGACAGCACGGGCACCCCGGTGTGGATAGAGCCGGACGTCCTGACTGAGCAGGGCGTGAGGCAGTGGACGGAGCTGCCGCTGTGGCGTACGCACGCCGGCGTGTGGTCGGTGGACTCGGGGCGTGCCGTCGCCGCAGGTCTGCGCTGCCGGCCGCTCGTCGAGACGATTCGGGACACGTGGGCGTGGCTGGCCCGGGATGGGCGTCCCGTGGATCACCCGAGGTGGGCAGAGCACGGGATCGCCCCGGAGAAGGAGTCGAAGATCCTCGCCTCCCTGTGATCAGGCTTCGAGGGCAAGCAGCCCAACGTGCGGGCCGATCTGGTACGGCGGGGACACACGAGTGAAGTCCTCGATGCGCTCCCGGAGTTGCCCGGGAAGCTGCGCGCCGTGGTACGTCGGCCGTGAGAGGTGGCGGTGGATGCGGGCCGTGCGGACCACGATGCCGGTCATCCGCTGGTCGCTCGGGATCTCCCACACCGGCACGAGCGCTTCGGCGGCTCCGTCCACGTCATTGGCGAGGAGCCGGGCCATGGCCAAGTCAGCCGCGGCGCCGCCCTGGACGTGCGCGGACTGGGCGTCCCTCGATCGCTGGCCGAGAATGGCGAGCGCCTGGCGCGCGGCGGCCTCGGCCTGGCCGCTGTCGCCGATGATGAGCGCGGTGGTGCTGTTGGACATGGCCAGCCGCTCCGCAGGGAAACCGAACTCGCCGCCCACCGAGTCGTGGAGCTCGTCCACGCGGTCCCGGCCGGCATCCTCAGAGAGACGGATTGCGCGTTGCGCCGACGCGATGTCGCCGAGGTGGGCGTACGCGCGTCCCTGAATCGCGTGCAGGCGGCTCTGTGCCACGTCGCCGAGTCCGCCGTAGGACAGCGCGCGGTCAGCCTTCGCCACGGCCTCCGTGCTGTCGCCGGCGTGGTACGCGATGTATGCCAGCGTTCCGTCCGCGAACGCCTGCAAGGGCGCGAACCTCGTGGTCTCTCCATACAGAGCGGCGGTGCGTGCGAACGTCCGCGCGTGACGCAGGTAGCCGAGATCGAAGGCCGCCGAGGCCAGTAGGGCCGCCACCTGGCCATTGATGATCAACAAGGCTTGGCGCTGCGCGGGCACCTGCGTGCGGTCCCTCTGGTGCTCAACCTTCCCCCGGAGAGCGTCGGCCTCCTCAAAGGCCTTCACCGGTGCGAGGCGGTGATACTTCTGCGCGAGCGTGACGACCCGATCGTGGAGCTCCTCAATGGTGGTGTCCGAGATGGACATGCCAACAGTTGCGTCGGCGTCTTCGTGTGTTTCGCTTGCGGTCATTGCGATTCGCTCTTCCAGATCCGGGTCATATGCGGGTACCTGGGGATCGATGACCTCAGACGGGTGCTTGAACAGTCGCTCCGCGCCGTAGCCGGGGAACATGCGCTCAAGAATGGCGCACGTCTCCGGGCCAGGCAGGCCCACGAGCCTCCCGCCCGTCCACTTCCGGAACTGCGGCTCACCCACAGTTGGGTTGTTGGGGCTGCGGCCGTAGAGCTCTACCCCGGTGGCGGTGAACCGCTCATTGAACTTGCGGTAGGTCAGCCGCTCGCGGTCACACAGCAACTTGAGCAGTGTGTTCGCTTCGCCGCCCATACCGCCCCCAGTCTCCGGCGCCGTGCACCCGGCGCGTCCGTGGATCGATCCCTCCTCGCGAAGGGGATACCGCCGGCTCCACCCGCGGCAACACGCCCTGAACAGAAGCAACTTCAAAGCTACCCCGGGGCTATGGACGTCACTCAGAAGCGGCTCAGAGGCAACCCCTCAAGAGATGGCGGGGCTACGGGGTGGCGGAGAACTCTGATCGCCAACCCCGTGGCGGGGTTCAATTCCCGTTCCCTGACCAAGGCGTGACGATGACCAGAACAGGAACCACGCAGGAGAAAACCGCCGTTGCAACCCCGGACCTCGCCGGTGCCGAGCCGTACGAGGACGGCGGTGACACGCTGGAAGCAACGGGCATGACGACCCTGGAGGAGCGGCAACTCAGCGTCACGCACTGGCTCCTCACGGCCGCGGAAGACCGTGACCGCGCACGCAAGGAGTGGAAGACGCAGGGGATCGCGCTCCTCACCTGCGGCGCCACCCTCTCCGCCGTACGCATCCCGGCCCACCTCGTGTGGGGCGCCGCTCGCACGGAGGAACTGGAGGAGGTGGACGCCTTCCTCCGCCGGTTCTTCGACGGCGGAGCGATGTTCATGGACATCCATGCCCACCACTACTACGCGCTGGTGCCCGGGACCTCCGAATGGCGTTGGACCAACCGAAAGGTCCCCGGGGTGGAACGCCTCAGAGGCCGGACCTACTACCTCGGCGTCCCGCACATCGCCCTCACGGAGCCGAAGGGGCGCTCTTACTGGTCCCTTCCGATGGACACCGCCGGGGACCTCTGTTACCTGGACGAGGTGGAGAGCCTGGTCATCACCGGCCTGGCGGCTCGCGGTGAGGGGGTCGGTCGGTGACTGTTGAGGCCTTAGCGCCCTCACATTCCCCGCAGCTCGACGCGCAGACGATTCGCGCGGCGTACACGGGCGTTTTGGGGACGCCAGACCTCCCGAGTGGGCAGCAGCTCGACGAGATGTGCGAGCAGATCACCGGGCATGTCGGGCTGCTGGTTCCCGAGGTCGCGGCGATCACGGCGCGTATGCGTTCGAGCATGCGGGTGGTGGCGGTTCACTGCCTGGTCCGCGCCCACCAGGCGCTCGCGGTGGATCCGAGCGCCGGGAAACGCGAGTGCTACGTGTACGAGGTGGCCACGTGTGCTCGTGCGCTGCTGACGCTCCTCGAGCATCCGGGCCCGCTCGGCGAACCGACCGGCGCCGACGAGATCGAGCAGGTTGTCCGTCGGAAGATCTGCGGCGGCTGCTCCGGGTCGATAGAGGACGGCGAGGGCTTCGAAGAGGCGGTGTTCGCGTCGGAGGCGAGCGGAGGTACCCGCGGCTACCGGCACACCGACAGCTGCGCCGCCGTCGCCAACGAACGGCGCGGACTGCTCGCCATCGTCAAGGTGCCCGCCGAGCAGCCGGCGGGAGGTGCGTCCGATGACGCAGCAATGGGTCATCGGTGACTGCTGGCTCGGCTGCGAGTGCACGGACCTGCCGGTGATCTGGCTTGGGCCGGTCACCTGGGACGGGCAACACGCACCGTTCAACGCGTGCCGCGACTGCCTGGACCGGCTGATGCGGCAGGCGCTCGCGTACTTCCTCGATCACCGCCCTGCCGACGCCGCGTTGTTGGCGGGATAGGACTCGCGGCCGGCCTCCCCTGCCGGTTGTGAGCCCCCTTGGAGGCTCCACCCGCATCGTGCCTCCGGGGGTGTGGCCTCGGCTCGTCCGCGTCGCCCCCGTGGCGGATGAGCCGGGGCCACTGCGGGGGAGGGGGCCGGCGGGCACGCGACGTTCTACGTGTGCGCGCCGCGCCTCGCCCCCAAGGCCCAAGCACCCGCCTTGGGCAGATCAGACACCCGGCGCGGGGAGAGCGGTTCCGACTGTTTCTCCACGGCAGGTCACTCACCTCGTCCCGGGCCCACATCGCAATCGATCCGATCGTTCCGACTGAAAGCAGCACGATGCCCGCAGTAGTTGTACGCAACCGAAGCTGAAAACCGGTTCGAATCTCCTTCATAGCGATGTCAGCGGCCTCGAAATGCACGCATCTCCACAAAGAATCAGGTAAACGCCCATGTCCGACCGACACCTTTCGCACGGCGATCAAGCGAGCAAGTATCGGCTGCGTCCCGGCTCGGCTGGGGCCATGGCGCAGCAGCTGACGCGCATAATCCGCACCCGCATCGAGACCCGAGAATGGCCGCCAGGTCACGTATTCACTTATCCGCAGCTGGCAGAGGAATTCTCGGGTATGCACTTGGTGCAGGAAGTCGTGGTACGTGCCGTTCGCCCTCTGCGTGAAGAGGGCCTGGTGGAAACCCGGCCAGGTGTAGGTATGCGGGTCGTCATCGAAGGAGAGTCGTGGCGGCCCGCCAACGGCCAATCCGATCTTCCGCATGACGAGTACATCGAAACGGTTCTAAGAGAACGCTTGCACAAGAACATATACAGGCCAGGCGAACAGTTCCCTACGATCCGTGTCTTGGCAGAAGAATTCGGGGTCTCAGGCGCCACGGTCTCCAAGGCATTGAGGGCGCTGCAAGGGCAAGGAATCCTGGAGGTTCGGAACAGCAATGCCAGATTCGTCTCCCGCGCACTAGCTGAGATCCCGGCGGAGGATCTGCTGCGGCCCCCCGTGCGTAGGAAATCCGGCGGGAAAAAGCTGCCAGCCTTCGGTGAACGCCGCACGCTCGTCGAGTGGGCTTGGGATCCACGGTGCCTGGTCGACTGTAGCGTTCTGCGTTCCCGGTATTCCGTGGGCTGGGACCTGGAAAAGGCGATGCAGACCCCCAAGACGATCCGTCAGAGCCGCAATTCGCACAGCGCACGTTTCGGGTAACCGCCTACGACGCCATCCAAGCCAGCCATCGCCTGACAGACGCCCCCGCGGGGCTCCGGCAAGACGTCGCGGGGGAAGGCCCCACTTCCGAGGGACGGACCACCGGCCGCCTGCCCCGCCCCTTCTCCCCAAGGGGCGCGCGGTCACACAAAGCCCCCGCTCTGGCCGTCTCCAGTAGGACGGTCGGCGGCCGGAGCGGGCTTGATGAGAACCGAGTGCAAAGGAGTAAGCGCAGCGTGAGCAGCAACAGGAAGACCACCGTGGACGCCGCTAAGGGGCGCCGAGACCGGGACTCCAGGGCGGCCGGGGCGCACACCCCGCAGGAGCAACAGCAGATGGTGTCCCAGCCCCAGCACAAGAAGGCGGTCCGTGAAGACCGCTGGCCCGGGGAGGGTTCGAAGCTCTCGAACTAAGCGGCCGTCTCCCATCCCTTCGCCCCGAGGGGCGGGAGACCCCAGCGAGACCCCACAAGCCCCCGGCCGGCGCGCCCCGTAGCGCCACCCCGCCCCGGCCGGGTTTGAAGATCCACTGTGACCGAGGAGGAGACCATGCAGACCGAGCGGGACCACTTCACCGACCCACCACCGCGCCGCCTGGGGGCGCTGGGCATCATCCGTAATCCCGCCGGGGCGGTACTGATGACCGAGAAGGCGAAAGCCGACCTCAGGAACGAGGAGCGCAAGCCCTGGTTCCACCCGGGCGGCTGTGTGGAGGAGAACGAACCGCTCCTAGACGGCCTGGTACGCAACGTCAGGGCGAAGCTCGGCATCACGCCGAAGCCGGGCCGCCTGCTGGCCGTGCACCACATGCACGACCAGCAGCATGAGACGCACCTGTCGAAGGAGGGGGTGAACTTCCTCTTCGACTGCGGGGTCATCGACGTAGACACGTCGTTCACCTTCGGCGGCAGCATCAAGAGCGTGCGGTGGATGCTCCCGGATGAGCTGGAGGAGCAGCTGACACCGTTCACGGCGGCGCGTACGCACGCGGCGCTGCGGGCGCTGTCCGGCGGCGACGTAGAGGTACTCAGCGGGCATCCCGAGTAGCGCTGGCTGGCCAGTGCTGATGACCCCTGCCGCGTTCGCCGCGGCGGGGTGCTCCCCGCACCAACACCCCCGACAGCCGTATCGGGAAGACACCGCTGACCACGAAGCCCCCGGCCGGGGCTGCGTTGTTGCTCCACCCGCCCCGGCCGGGTCCGTTCAGGGCACTACCGACAACTGGAGGAACGCGTGACCGAACTGGGAATGCCCCCGTACCGGCGCAGAAGACGCGCCCCGTCGGTGCGGGCGCGGTCTTCGCGAACAACGGGCACCACCTCACTGCCGCTGCGGGCCTGGACATCGCCACGCTTGTGCGCGCCGCCACGGTGCCGCTCAGTCCGAAACCAGCACGCCGGAGCTCTGGCGACGGCGTTTCGGGTAACCACCGACGACCCTCCATCCCCACCCGTCTGTCCTGACCCTTGCCAGTGCCACCACATGCAGCAGTCGGCCACCCCAGACGAAGGGAAGACGACATGCACGAGCTCGTTGCAACACCGTTCGGAGGGCGGCGCCTCATCCTGCGACCGGGTAGCACCAAAGCCGTGCAGCTCCCGCATGCCAAGTTCGATGAGCTGCTCGCCCTGGCGTCGGTGCCCAGCGCCGTGCCCCGGTGGCTCGTTGACGCCGTACGTGCGCAGTGGCAGATGGACTTGGCGGGCCGAAGGGTCGGCGAGGTCGTCCTGATGCGGGAGGCGGGCCTGCTCGAGTTCAGCCGGGCGACGTGGGAGATCAACCTGGGCTGTGACCTCGACTGCGTGATGTGCTACCTCGGCAAGAAGCGTTTCGAGGGCCTGGACATGGAGGGCAAGCGGAAGCTGCTGGCCGTCATGCGGGAGGCGGGCGTGATCTGGCTCCAGATCACCGGCGGGGAACCGCTCATCGACCCGGACTTCCCCGAGTCGTATCGACTCGCGTACGAGCTGGGTATGCAGCTGGAGATCCTGTCGAACGGTTCCCGGCTGCACAAGGACCACGTCCTGAACCTGCTGTGCACGTATCCGCCGGCCAAGCTGACGCTGAGCGTGTACGGCGCGACGGCCACGACCTATGACACGGTGACACGCAGGCGCGGCGCATTCGGCCGCTTCCGGGCCGGCTTGCACAAGGCCGTCGACGCTGGTCTGAACATCGACCTGAGCCTGATCATCGTGCAGGGCAACGTGCACGAGCTCGACACGATGAGGACCTGGGCGAAGCAACTCGGCGTGCCGTATCGCGAGTACGCGAACATCTCGCCGACGATCCACGGAACCGCGGAGCCGCTGCCATCGCAGTCACCCCAGTACCTCACCAACCGGGCCCCGTTCACCGGATGCCCGGCCGGCGTGACGTTCTTCCACGCCGACCCGTTCGGGCGGGCCTCGATCTGCAAGGTCGGCCGCGAACCGAACATCGACCTGATCGCCGAAGGCGTGGAAGGCCTGACCCGGCTCGGCGAGATAGCCGAGTCCCTGATGCTTCGCACCGGAGGATGCAGCGGCTGCACGCTGTCCGGCACGTGCCGGGTGTGCAGGCCGATGGCGAAGGTCTTCCAGGAGGCGAAGGCACCACTGAAGCACTACTGCCAACACGGAACGAGGTAGAGATGACCGCCGTCATGATCGAACTGACACGCAGGCCGGAGCCCGTCGTCGAGGACCCCGACACGATCGTTCTCGTCGAGGACGTTGAAGCGCTGACCGCAGGCACCGTCCCGGGCTGCGGCGACGACAACCCGTACAACTGACCCACTGTGCCGGGGCCGTGCTCACGCACGGCCCCGACCAGACCTCTTGGAGGATTGATGCCCACCCCGCGCCTGACCGAGCTACCGGACGCCGTGCTGCGGCTGATCGAAAAGGCCAGCGGTCCCATCGCCGGCGTCGAGACCGTGAAAGCGGGCCGCAACAGCGCCATCGCCGCTCGCGTGCACACGGCGGATCGCACGCTGTTCGTCAAAGGTCTCCCGCTCGATCACCCGTGGGTCTGGACACAGAAGCGGGAAGCGGACGTCGGCCCGTACGTGAGGAACATCGCGCCTGAGCTCCACTGGCATGTGGAAGAGGACGGGTGGAGTCTCCTCGGCTTCGAACACATCAATGGCGGACACGCCGACTTCACGCCCGGCTCCCCCGACCTACCGGCGGTCATGGCCACCATGACGAGGCTGGCCGACGTACCCGCCCCGGACGTCGAACTGAAGACCATGCCGCACCGGCTCAGGACCTACGTCGACGACCCCGCAGACCTGTCCTGGTTCACCGGAAACCGCCTGCTCCACACCGAGTGGAACCCGCACAACGTCCTCATGACGGACCGCGGAGCCCTGTTCGTCGACTGGGGGTGGGCGTCGACCGGCGCGGCATGGATCGACCCCGCCTTGTGGCTGCTGTGGCTCATCGCCCATGGCCACACCCCCGGCCAGGCCGAGAGTGAGGCCGCCGCGCACTCAGCATGGCAGGACGCCCCGCCCGCCGGCCTTGACGCGCTCGCTCGCGTCCAGCACCGACTGTGGGACTCGATCGCTGGCGAGAGCACAGACGACTGGGCCAAGCCGATGCAGCACGCGGCACAAGCCTGGGCCGAGCACCGGAACGCCAAGCCCTGACCGCCATGCTCAGGCGTCCTGGCTGTAGTCACGGCTGGCAGCTTCGGCCTACTCAACACCGTTGGTGCAGCCGATGCGCGGGCGGCGTGCGGTCGCGGACCTACTGTTGCGTGTTGGTGTGGTGGTGGGTGAGGGCTTGCCAGCGTCGTTCGAAGTCGTCGGCTTCGTGGGTGAGGTGAGCGGTGGTGATGGTTTTGTTGTACTGACCGGTGATCCCGCGGGCTGCGCATTCCTGGGCGATGGCGTTGAGCGCGGGCTGAGGGCTGTGCACGCGGTGCTGGGCCCAGACGTTGTAGAGGCGGAAGGGCAGGAGGTAGCGGCGCAGGTTGGCGGGGCTGACCGGTTTTCGGCCGCGGCCGTACATGCCCTTGGTGGCGAGAGCGGCGGACAGCTGCTCGGCCGTGGGCTCCTCGCCCTGCCCGGCCTGGTACTCCATCCATGCGAGGTAGTAGCGGTCGACGGTGGTGAGGGCGGCTCGCTTCGTGGCTACGTCGTCGTGGCCTGGCAGCGGAGCATCGATGGGGGTGTTCACCTGCAGGCCGCGCCGCTCCGTGGCGGCTTGCGCGCTCAGACCGGCGGGTGCCGCCTCGGGGTGGTGCTCCTCCTGCGGGAGTTCGTCGGCGGCCTGCCCGCCGGGATCGGCGGCAGCCTCATCGGCGGGTGATTCGATGCCGGTGAACTCGCGCTCCTTGCCGCTCATGACGAAGTCTGCCTGTGGTTCTTCAGAGACGGCGATCTCTTCGGTGTGAGGAACAGCGCGCCTTGGTAGTACCGGGAGCAGGGGCTGGACCTGTTCCTCGGAGAGCGGGGCACTGGCTGCGGTGGAGATGCCGTACGCGTCGCGGAGCCAGACGGCCCATTGCGCGGCGGTCGGCTCGACGTGGAATTGCGCAATGTACGCCTGGTAGGACTCGGCGAGCCGGTCGACGGCGTCCTCGGTCGACTCTTGAGGGGCAGGCGACTTCTTGGGCGCGGAGGCTGGGACGTGTCGCGGCCTTGTTCCGTCCGGCTTGGTCATGTGCTGGTCATGGACCGCCGGTGTCTCAAGAGAGGCGTGTTCTGGCGGGGTGGAGGCGCCGGCCCGCTCGGCAGGGGGCCGGAAGGTCGGTTCGAGGCCTGCTGCCGCCAGTCCTGCGGGGGCTGTGTCCGCCAGGGGGACGCCGTACTTCGCGAGGCGTAGGGGCATCAGGGACTCGACCGGGGCCTTGCGGCGCCAGCTGCGGCCGAAGCGGGAGCGGAGGCGGGCCTGGTAGACGAGACGTTCTTGCTCGAGCTTGATGACCTGGTCGTAGGAGCGGAGCTCCCAGAGCTTCATGCGGCGCCAGAGGAGGAACGTGGGCACGGGGGAGAGGAGCCAGCGCGTCATGCGGACCCCCTCCATGTGCTTGTCCGCCGTGATGTCCGCTATGCGGCCGATCGCGTGGCGGGCGGCCTCGACCGAGACCACGAACAGGATCGGGATCACCGCGTGCATGCCCACGCCCAGCGGGTCCGGCCAGGCCGCGGCGCCGTTGAAGGCGATCGTCGCCACCGTCAGCACCCACGCCGTCTGGCGCAGGAGCGGGA
The DNA here is from genome assembly GCF_017948455.1 of Streptomyces sp. GESEQ-4. GTDB lineage: Bacteria > Actinomycetota > Actinomycetes > Streptomycetales > Streptomycetaceae > Streptomyces. The sequence continues at coordinate 60,153 of NZ_JAFFSU010000034.1, read as the reverse complement.
AGGGTATGCGTATCCAGGTGAGGAGCAGATCAAGGGCGAGCAGGACGCAGATGCCCGCGTCGATGCCGATCGGGAAGACGTAACTGAAGTCCCCGAAGCCCTTCTGGAGGGCCAGTTCGCGGACGGCGGCGTACGAACCCGCGAAGCCGATGCCGGCGATGATGACGGCACCGAAGACGACCACGCCGATCAGAACCCGGTGCGTCCGTGTCAGCTGCACCGGCGCGGCCACCCGTACCCCTCTCCCACTACGTGCTGTATGGCGTGGTCGTCTCTTTCCGGCTGCGTGCGGGCAGCGGATCGTCCCCGGTTCGTCATTCATCTGCCCTGGGCTTGTGCAGGAGAGGTCCGGGTGAGGAGGGTGCGAATGAGGTCCTCGGTCTCCGTCTCGAGTGAGCAGTCCAGTGCCCGGTTGACCTGTTGGACGCGGGTGATGGCGGTGTGCAGCCCCTGCCGGTTCCCGGCAGCATGCTCGATCCGGAGCCAGTCCCGATACAGCAGTTCCGCCGTGTCGTCGACGTCGAGACCGGTCGCGACGGCCCGGCGGGCCGCGCTGAGGTCACGGTGCGGGCCGGCGGGGGTGCGGTAGGTGGCCACGGTGTGCGCGACGTCGATGATCCGCGTGATCATTTCCTGCTGGTAGGGCTCGGCCCAGGGCAGGGGCTTGCCGCCGAACGGTTTGCCGCGCACCAGAGTCAGCGCCCTCTCCAGGTCGGTGAGGCCTGACTGCCCCATCGGCAGGGCCCTTTCGACGAGCTGCAGGAAGCGGATCCAGTCGCAGCGCACGCCGGGGGCGAGCCGGTAGGGGTCCTCGCCGGTTTTGCGGCGCGGTACGTAGGGGCTGCCGGCCGGATCGTTGCCCAGGGAGCGACGCAGGCCCTGCAGCCGGGCGTTGAGGGTGCTCGCCGTCCAGGGGCTGAGAGGGTCCATGTCGGCGCACAGCACGTCGGCGCTTCGCCCGGGTCGGAAGAACAACAACGCGGCGAGCTGCGCCATCCGCGGGCCGTGGCCGGTGCTGTCCACGCCTGTCACCTCGACGGGGCCCAGCACGCGGATCTCCGGGGCGTGCAGGTCGTGCGCTTCGCACTCCTCTGCCTCCGCCGCCGTGGGTTCTTCGGCGGAGTCCTCCTGGTCGTCCGCCTCGGCGGCTTCCGCGGCCGCCGAGGGCGCGGGGGCCACAGGCGCTGTTGCTTCGACGGCTTTGTCGGGTTCGTCGGCAGGCATGGTCGACGACGCGGCGGAGGACAGGAGGCGGAGCCCAGACGGATCGGTGGTGGCGGCGAGCAAGGCCGGGAAGACCTCGCCGCTCGGGTCCGCCGACGCCGTCGCGCGACTGGTGGCAGCGGCGGTGGCGGGCGCGGTGGACTCCTCCGGAACGGTCTGCCCGGGCTGTTGCATGCTGTCGGGCTCGTCCGGGACGTCCTGCCAGGGGCCCTCGGCCGGGTGGGACGGCTGTCCGGACACCCTCAGGGCCGTGGTGATCTGCAAGTAGGCAGCGTGCTCCAGGCGCTGCACCGTGATGTCGGTGCCGACGTAGTCGAGGTGCTGCGGTTCGCTGAGGGAGGCGTTGAGGATCTCCGCCTCCGGGAAGTGCGCAGCCGCCGTGCTCGCCGGCGCGATCAGCGTGACGGGGGCCGCGCCCGCCTTGTCGATGACATCAGCGAACTGCCAGGCCGTGTCCGCGTCCAGCAAGGACGCACACAGCAGCAGATACGGCTGATGCTGGGTTTCGGGTATCTGGTGCGCTTCCAGCAGCCGTTCGCTCAGATCGCGCAGCGCGTGCGCAGCCTGCCGCATGTGAGCGATCCGCGCGGTGGGCAGCAACTGCGGCAGGTCCTCACCGAACCCGACGGTGACGACTTCGACGTCGCTCGCCCACGGACTCATCCCGAGTTCCACGGCGAGCGAGGTGCACACCTCGGTGATGTGGACCGGGTTGCCGTCCAGCAGCAGTGCGGGAAGGTGCGCGAGGTTGAGCAGCAGGAGGTCATCCGCCGCGGTGCGGCCGATTGTGACGAGCCCGGGATACGGCGCGGGCACCTCGCGGGCGGTCTCTTCGTCCAGGAGTACGGCATCGGCGGGCAGGACCCACCATCCGCCCTGCCCGGAGGCGAAGGGCGCCTGCGGCTCGTGGACGCGGTCCTCGGGCAGTACCTCCACCGTGCGGGCGCCGATCCGGGCCGCCCGCAGCGGCGGCAGGAGCGCGGTGTCCTCCTGCTGGGCCGCGTGGTGGGCCAGGGTCCGCAGCGCCGCGTCCAGGCGGGTTGCGCCGTCCGGCTCGGCGGCCGCCGCCAACTGGGCCTCTGCCGTGGACGTTTCCGAGGCGATGGCGATCGTCTCGCCGGGCTTGCGGCGGCGGCGCTGCAGTGTCCGGCGCAGGGCGAGGGCACCGGTGACGGCGGCGGCCAGCAGTGCGCCGGCGCCGAGCACGGTGCGCAGGTTCAGTTGGCTGCTGGCCGGAGCCGATGCTGGGGTCTCGGACGCCGTGGTGGCGGGGGAGGAGGCCACGGTGCCGGACGGTTCAGTCGGCGCCGACCGTGCGGGGGCAGATGATGCGGCACTGGGGTCGGGTGTCGCGGCGGCCGGAGCGGAAGGGGAGACCTGTTCCTGCCCGGGCTGCTGGGCGGGGCGACTGGCCGGCGTGTCGGGGGCCGACGACTGCGGTGCAGGCGCGGTGCTCTGGCTCGGCGCTGGGGCCTGATCCGTGCCCGCGCCCGGATTCTGTGGGCCGTCGGGCTTCTCGGTGGCCGGGGGAGCGGTCTCCTGGCTGCCCGGCTCATCACCCAGGCCACGGCCCTGGCCCGGCTGGTCGGGCTGGGCTCCGGGCACAGTGACCTGCTGCCCCGCGTAGATGACATCCGGGTCGGAGATGGCGGGCAGGCCGTGCGGCTGCGGCTTGCCCCGGCTGGCCTCGAACAGCTTCGGCCACTCGCCGCCGTCGCCGAGCTCCTCCTCCGCGATCTTCGACAGGTAGTCGCCCGAGTGGACCGTGACGGTGTGCCCGCTCGCGTCGGCAGCCGGGGTGCTGTCATCCAGCTGCGTACGAACTCCTCCCGCGGCTGTGGCGGTTGAGGGCATCTGAAGCTGCCAGCCGGGCTGCAGAAAGCCGTTGGCGTGGAAGACCTGGCCGTCGACCATGGGGCGGCCCTCGTTCAGGTCGGCGATCTCCCGCCACCGCTCGCCGTTGCCCAACTCCCGCTCGGCGATGCCCCACAGGCTCTCCGCCGGCCGCGTCTCGCGCACCGTGTAGGTCGTGCGGGAGGCCGGCGTGTGCGCGGCAGATTCCGAGCCGGTGTCGGCCTCGGTCGTCTGCCGGGCTTGGGCCTGCCCGGGCACGGGGGCGGCGCTCGCGGCTGGTGCGGCGTGGGCGGGGGAGGAGGCCAGGGCCGAACTCGTCGGCAGGAGGACCAGGATGCTCCCGATCAGCGCGGCCGCGGCCCGCTGCGAGGAACTCAGCCCCCGCGGTGCGTGCCACGTCCGGCCGCGCAACTGGGCGACCAGCTCCCGGATCGCGCAGAACGCGAACTGCCCCCAGCCGATCCACCCCACCGCGATGAGCAGCATCAGGAAGGCGGCGCCGGTGTCCTGCCGGTCCAGCAGATGGGCCAGGTCGTCGCGGCCGGCATCCCAGACCACCGGGGTGGCCCAGGCCAGCACGAGCGGCAGCCCGGCGACCGCGCCGGTCAGGACGAGCAGGCTGCACACGGCCTTGAGCACCCTGGCCAGGGTGCGGCCTCGGGCGGCGGGGGAGTGGCTGGTGCGCATCATGGTCCTTCGGGAGCGGCGACGCCGTGCAGGAGGGTGGCCGTGGCGTGACCGGTCACCGGCATTGAGCCGATCCCGATCACGGGCAGGAACTTCGTGTCGTACGAGCCGTTGACGGTCACGGTGAGCGTCTTGCCGTCGGCGGATGCGGTCACCGTGCCGGCAGCGTCGACGGAGCGCAGGTATTCCTGGGCTGCGGCCTGCGCATCCTGCGGATCGACGACGACCGCCTCGCCGGTGATGGCCTGGGCAGGGTCGATGGCCTGCCCGCCCGCCCGGGCAGCCTCCCCGGCGATGAAGTCGGCGCGTTCGGTGGCGCGCATCTTGCCGCCGCCGTCGACGGCCACGCCGACGATGCCGAGCAGCGCGACCACGCACACCGCGACGAACACCGTGATCCCACCACGGTCATCGAACCGGACCCGGCGGCGCCCCCGCCCCTGCTGGAAGATCATTCGTTCCCCCGTTGCCGGTACTGGTCAACTACCGAGGTCGCGGTGGACTCCAAGGTGCGGGCCCCGGGCACGCCGGGTAGCAGCAGGTCGGACAGATTGACCGTGCAGTTCACGGTCACGGTGACGGTCCCCACCTGCCCGACGGGCACGCTGAGCCCGCCCGTGTCCACAGCGACGCTGCTGGAGGCGCACTTGATGCCCTGGTCAGTTAGGGACTCGGTCGCAGCGGTGTGAGCGGCGTCCTGGGCAGCGCCCACGGTGCGGTGAATGGAGGCCTCCCGCGCGGCGTCCTCGGCCGCGGCGTCGATCTTCGCGCCGGAGGTGACGAGCCGGCCGCCGGCGATCGCCATACACACGAACATGATCAGCGCAGGGAAGATGATGGCCGCTTCGATCGCCGCGCTGCCCGCATCCCCTTGGGCCACCCCCCACCGGGTCCTTGGCACGACGTTCACTCTCCTGGGGTCGTCCAGCGCTCCACGGCGCCGGAGGCCGACTGGCTGACCTGCAGGCCGGCAACGCCCGGGATCATCGACTGGGCCGTCCCAGTCACTTGGATCCGCACCCGCTCGGCGGTGCTCCCGGCGGTGGAGACGCCGGGGTTGAGCAGGCTGTCACCCGCCACGCGGCCCAGCACATCGCGGGCCCGGGCCGCACCGTCGGCCGGGGTTGCTTGGTAGGAGCGGGCCGCGGTGGCACCTTCGCGGGCGGCCGTCAGAGCGATCTGCCGCGCGTAGTACCACATGGAGGCCTGGATGACCGCCATGGTGGCGAGCAGCACGAACGGGAAGACGATCGCCATCTGGATGGATGCGTCCCCGCGGTCGTCGCGCCATCGTCGCCCGCGCCACCAGTCCTTAAGCCGGCCGGAGACCATCAGATGCCGGACAGGCTGACGTTGTACTTGTTGATCACGATGGCGATGGTGCCGGCGATCGCCACAGCGCCGGCGACCGCGGCGACCCAGATGATGACGGTGGTGATGCTGATGTCGCCCCGGTCCGGCCGTCGGCTGGCTTCGCCAAGCCCGTCTTTCAGGCGGGACGTCAGCCAGCGGACGGTGCGTAAGCTGCGGGCTGCGGTGTGCTTCATGAGGGGAACCTCCACAGAGTTCGTGCTGTGCGTTGCATCAGTTCGGTCAGACGGTGAGCATGCGGATCACCGCGGGGAACGCCATCAGGAGCATGACCAGCACGGCGAGCAGGGCGCCGGGGGCGGTCATCTTTTCGCTGGCGGCGTTCGCCTCGGCGGCCTGCGCGGCGAGCAGTTCGGTGTTGAGCGCGGCGGTCCGTGCCCGCAGGGCCTTGTAGACGGCGGCGCCGTCGGTGGCCGAACCGCGCATGATGTCGGCGACGTCCTCCAGGACCGGCAGGTCGTACTCGTGCGCCAGGTCCTCGAGCGCTTGATACGGCGGGATCTTCTCCAGCCGGGCACGCCGCAGCGCTGCCTGCAGGTAGAGGAAGGGCCAGCCGCGGCCGACCGCGGCGGCCTTCTCCAAGGCCTCGGCCGGGCCCGCGTCCGCGGCCCGCTTGAGCGCCACCAGGTCCAGGTAGGCGGACAGTGCATGAGCGAACTCCTCCCGGGCCCGCTTGGCCTGGTCCCGCACGACCAGATCGGGGGTGATGAACAGCAGCCCCGCGATGGCGAGCCCGACGACGGCAGGCACGTAGAACGGCAGGGAAATGCCCGCGATGATCCATGGGATGGCGGCCAGCACCGGACACAGCAGACCCAGTGCGGCGAGCGCGGTCTTCTTCAGCACAAACTGGCCCGGCCCCTGCCCGAGCAGGGCGAGGTTCTTGGTGGGGATGCGAACCCCGGGCAGGCGGCCCATGCGGGTCAGCAGCCACTGGCCCCAGACCTCGTCCCGGTCCAGCTCGGGCTCGGGCGTGGTCAGCAGGCCCGGGGAACTGCGCTGCAGCGCCGGGGCCAAGGCGGGCTGTGGACGCAGCAGTTCACGCACCAACACCGCGACGCCGGCACCTACGGTGCCGCCGGTGACCACAGCAGGTAGCAGGTTCACGAGCTCACTCCCTCGGGCTCACGCGCGGCCGCCACATCCGGCTCGGCCAGGGGCGCGGGCAGGCGCACCGTGCTGCTCGGATCGGCCTCCAGGAAGCGCGCGATCCGGCGGAAGATGCCCAGCGACCGCATCAGGGCGAGCGTGCCGACGAACCCGGCGGTCAGGACCGCCAGCACCAGCTGCCCGAGCAGCGTGTTGTACGGGCGGGTGAAGGACGGCACGAAGAACCCGGCGACGACGATGCCGAGGGTGATGAAGGTCATCCAGCGCACCGTGGTGCGGGACTTGGCCCGGTCAGCCTCGACCTTCCGCTTGCCGGCGACCTCGTCGCGCACGGTCGCGGCGAGATCCTCCAGCGCCTGGGCCAGGCCCGGGCCGCGGTCGTTGACGGACAGGATGAGCGCGGCCGCCACCTTGTCCGCTGTGATGTCGTCCAGCTCATCCGCGAAGGCCCGCAGCGCCTCCTCGGGCCGCCATCCCAGCCGCAGCCGGTCCGACAGGCCCGCGATCTGCTCGGCGAGCTCCTCCGGTGCCCCCTTCCGGCTGGTGATCATCGCCTGTTCCAGGCCCATGCCCAGCCGCAGCAGCCCGGCCAGCCGCTGCGTCCACTCGCTCAGGGCCTCCAGCTGGCCGATGCGTTCCTGCACGATCTGCGCCGGCGTGATCAGCCACGGCACACCCACCACGGCCGCGCCGAGCATCGCACCGGCCACGAAGTTCCCCGAGACCAGCCACACCACAACGGACACCACGGCCGCGGCGGCTGCCAGCGTCCTCCGCCGCAGCCGGACGTCCTCCGCCTGCTCCTGCCCCGCGCCCAGGACCTTCCACCGCTGCCTCAGCGGCGCCCTGCGCGGCGCCGTGGTGCCCACGACGCCGGCCACGACACCGATCAGCCCGCCCATGACGGCCATGCCGCTCATCAGTGCCAACAACAGCGTCATCGGCCCGCCCCCACCTTTAACGGCAGCGGCGCCGCCCACGCCCCGTACGGGTGCTGCAGCGACGTGGAGTCGAAGCCGACCCGGCGCAGATCGTCGATGCAGCCCGGGTCCATGCGTGGCACCGCCCGCAGTTCTCCGAACTCCCGGCCGGGGGAGAAGATCTCGTTCGTGGCCGGGCGGCCGGACTCGCCGATCCCGGTGAGCTCCAGGACGTGCGAGACGTAGCGGTGGCGGCGGCCGCCGATCTGCGTCTCGTCCGTCATGTCGACGTACACGATGAAGTCGAGACCGTTGGCGGTCTGCCGGTAGGCGAGCTGCTCGGACAGGTTGCCCTGCGCGAGCGCGTACAGCTCGGCGATCCGGTCGAAGATGATGTCGGGGCGGCGGGCGTGGATCGTGCACAGGTTGCCGCCCGACCCGTTCGTCAACGCCTGCATCATCGCCACGACTTCAGGGCCTCGGACCTCGCCGACCACGATCCGCTCCAGCGACATCCGCAGCGCCGGGTGCATCAGGTCCAGCAGCGTGACTTCGCCGGCGCCGCGGCCGGTGACGTCCTTCTCACCGTTGGACTCCCGGCCCACCAGGGAGACGACCTGGCGGTGGTAGCCGTTGGCGTGGGCGAACAGTTCGTCCTCGGTCTGGACGGTGGCGAAGCGGCACTCCGGGTCGAACTCCTTGAGCATCGCCCGCAGCAGCGTGGTCTTCCCGGCCTTCTGCTTCCCCGCGATCATGATGTTCTTCTCGGCGCGTACGCAGGCGCCGAGGAACTCCCGCAGGATCGGGTCGATCGTGCCCAGCCGGACCAGGTCGTCGAGATCGGCGTGGGAGACCCGGTGCCGGCGGATCACCGCATAGGTCATCGGCCCAAGCCCGGTGATCGCCTGCAGGCGGGAGCCGTCCTGCAGCGACAGCGCGAGCGTCGGGTTCGCCGTGGAGATCGTGCGCTCGCTGTGCCCGGAGCCCCGGGCCAACTCCCGCAGCAGCTCCAGCAGTTCCTCCTCGGAATCCGCGATGGGGCCGACCATGCGGCGCTCGCCGTCGCCGTAGTCGAGCCACACCTGGTCCGGGCCCTGGATGATGATGTCCTCGACCCGCTCGTCGTCCAGATACGGCTGCAACCGGCCAGCCCTGAAGAGCAGGTCATAGGAAGCGCGCCGCAGGGCTTCGTCCTCGTGCGGGGTCATGGCCTGGGCGTCCGACCACAGTGCGACCGCTTCGTTGATCCAGTCCAGGCAGCGCTGCTCCTCGCTGGCCCGGTCCGCGTCCGGGGTGGTCTTCAGCCACTCCTCGCGCTGCTTGGCGACCTGGGCCGCGATGTGCCGGGCGACCTTGTAGTCCACGCTGACCTGCGGAGCCGCGGCGCCGAGCCCCTGCGTACTGGAGGCAGCGCCGGCCGGTGTGCCGTTCGCCTGGTGCGGCCACGCCTGGGGGCGGCCGGGGGGCGGAGCCACGGTCGGATCGGCGTGCAGAGGCCTACCGCGCACGGGTCACCTCCCCCGTGGCAAAGGTGCCGCGCGGGTCGAGGCGGGCCCGCCGCATCGCGGCCCGCTGGACCAGCACGCTGCTGGCTGTCCGGGCCGCTTTCATCAGCGGCGACTTGGTGAAGTGACGTGGTTGCTCGGCGCCGTCGGACAGCACGCGGGCGTCCTTCGGCGCATACGGCAGGGTCGCCACCACGGGCACCTGCAGAACCCGCTGCACCTCACCCGCGGGGTAGGGCCCTTCATCGATCACAATCAGCCCGACGTCGCCGACGCGCTCCTCCAGCTCGCTCACCCGGGCCTGGGCGGCTTGCAGGCAGCGCAGGGTGTTGCGGACTACGACCAGTACGGCGTCGGCCTGTTCGGCCAGGACACCGGAGGGCCCGTACGCCCCCCGGCGGCCGAGGTCGATCAGGACGTCGTGGCCGGTTTCGGCGTCGATGCCGCGGAACATCTGCGCCAGCACCTTCCACACCGAGCCCAGGCTCGCCGCCTGCGCAGGGTCGGTGATGCCCGGCAGCAGCAGCCGGTCGCGTGGCGAGACCTGTTTGCCGTCCTCGCTGCTCAGGTCGATTAGCTGCCGCCAGAAGGCGTCGCTGAACTCGCCCTTGCGGGCAGCGACCGAGATGTTGCGCAGCCCGTACCGGTCACCGAGAGTGCCCTGCAACAGGCCGTGCAGCACAGCCCCGCCGTCCGGGTCACACTCGGCCAAGATCATCCTCCGGCCCGGCTCCAGCGGCCACGACAGCAGCAGAGCGAGCGCGCTCGTGGTCACGCCAGGAGCGCCGCTGCATCCGGCCAGCGCGATGACAGCCATCAGTTGCCGTCCGGGGCCGCGAGGTTCAGGCGCAGGGTGCCGGCCGCCGCCCACGCGGCGGCGGTCGGTCCCTCCTGGGCGGTGGTGGCGACGTCGACGACCATGATCCCCGTGCCGGGGGCGGCGCTGGATGCCTTCACGACCCGCCCTGTGATGGTCTCCCGCAGGGTGCCGGACGTCTTACCGGTGTCCGCCTGGCCCTGGGCCGGGACGTGCACCAGATCCACCTTCTGGCCCGGCACCAGCGCCGTGGCCGGCACCTGCTCCGGCTTCAGCCCGATCGGCACCAACTGCTCACCAGCCTTTACCAGCGAGTCCTTCGTCACCTGCGCAGGGGCGAGCAGGGAACCGGGCTTGAGTTCCACAGCGGCCCGCTTGCCCACCACCGAGTCCAGGTCGGTGCCGCGCACCGCCTTGACGGCCGGGTCCAGGGCCAACGAGGCCGTGCCCAGATCGTCTTCCGTGACGACCTGCCCGACTTGGACGTCGCGGACCACGGTTACCACCTCGGTGCGCTGGCCGACCTGCAGCAGTAGGACAGCAACCCCCGCTCCTCCGGCGGCGATCAGGGCCAGTGACAGGGCGATGACGCCTGGGCGGCGACGGCGGGCCGACACCCGTGGGGGAGCGACGGGCCCGGCGCCACGTCCCTGGTGGGGGACCCCGTTCGGGCTGACTGCCTCTACACGTTCCTGGGTCTTGCTCAACGTCTCGTCCTTCCGCGGCGTTACCTGACGACCTGTAGCTCGCCGATCGCCACCTGCACGTTGGTTTGCCGGATCTCGGTGAGCTGGCCGGCCGCTCCGCCGCCCTGCCAGTCGATCGTCCACGTTGAGGTCGCTGTGACCGGGAACTTGCCGCCCTGGGAGCCGCTCGAGGTCTTGGAGTACACGTGTCCGCAGGTCGGCGACTCGGCCATGCCCTCGGATGGCTGGTAGGGCGTACCGGGGCCGTTGCACGTCACGCTGGCGCCGTCGCCCATCTTCCACACGATCTTCGACACCTTCGCGGTCGCGGTCACGGTGACCCCGCCCGCCGACGCCGACGCGGAGTTGGGCCCATACGTCGTGGCGCTCTGGTTGACCCACATCCACATCGGGACACTGACCGTGTACTTCCCGGCCGCGCGCGGGCTTGCGATGTCCGGGCCGAGCAGTGTCATGGAGTCGACTGCCCGCTGCGCCAAGACAGCCGGGTCGACGGCCTCCTGCTCGGGCGGCTCAGCCAGCCACACCATCTCAGCCACCCAGAGGTCCTCTTCGCCGTCGGGGGCCACAGAGCAGGACTTCTCGTACACGGCTCCATCGCCGGGTTCGTGGCCTTGCCAGTCCAGGCTGCCAGCGGGCGGCTGAGGGTCTGCCAGTTTGTAGGTGCAGACCTTGTCGAGCGTGCCGTCTGGGTTCACGTAGGAGCCGTCGTCATTACCGCTTGATGATCCGCCTCCGCCCGTGCCCTCGCTGCCGTCTTGGCCACCGGCCTGCCCAGGCACATCGACCTCAACCTCGCAGTTGTACAGGCCGCACTCGATACCGCCGCCCGTGGGGTCATCTTCCGCGAAGGCGTTGACGGGGGCTGCAAGCGCTGCAGCCAAGACAGTCGCCGCAGTAACCGCGATACGGCGGGTCAGCATGACTTCCCCTGCGGCTCATCGCGGGTGACGCGCCACCCTTCCGGATACTTCTCGACGGTGCTGACGATTCGGTACTTCGTCAGCCGGTTCTCCGGGAGGGACACCGGCTTCTTGGTTGCGGCATCGACGGTCTGCCACTTGGAGATGTCCAGGCAGCTGGATACAGTCGCGTTCGGGATCTTGCCCGTGGCGTCGACCTTGGTGACCCTCTGGTCGGTGACGGCGACGCTGCCGGTGTAGACGCGGCCGCGGTCATGAGCGCGCTTAGCGTCTGCCTCGGCGTTTTTCAAGGCGGCGGACGCGGCGTACTGATCAAGATGCGCGCTCTTGCCAGTACGGTCGGCGTAGAGCTTTTCCATCTCCTGCCAGTAGGCCTCGTACGCTGCGATCGCTTCCTTCTTCGCGGTCTCCTCCGGATCAGCGCTGGCAGAAGCTGTCGGCGACTGCGTGACCGTCGGTGACTCGTCGCTCGCCTCGTCTTTCCCGTCGGATGAGCTGCACGCGGTCAGGGCGAGCGCGGCGCACAGTGCGAGGGACGCGGTGGCGGTCTTTCGGAAGTGAACAGCGGAGTGGTGTGCGCAGCGTTTCATGAAGCCTCCCCGTGGAGCGCGGTATGACATGGCCGCCGCTGCCACCGGTGCACGGCAGCCCGGATCCGCGGCACGGTCAAGCCGCGGTGGTGCGTTTGCGTAGCGAGAAGATTACGCATATGCCAGGCAACTTCCCAGTGCGCTAGGCGAGTTGATCTCAGTAACTTGGATGCCTTCGCTCACCTGCCGAGCAAGGCCTTCGGCGGGTCGATCGGCGGTTTGGTTGCGGCGGGATGGAAGGACAGTTCCCACTCGGGATGGCCGGCCCAGATACTGTGAGCGACGCTGCGCAACGCCCAGCCAAGGGTGCTGACCTGGTTAAGGTGCAGGTCGTCGGTGTCCTCGGTGGCGAGGTCGCGTTGGGCGAGCCATTCGGCGAAGACGTCTTGCACGCCGGCCAGGGCCTTGAGTTCGGCGAGGCAGCAGCCGAGTGCCTCGGCCTCGGCCAGCCGTTTGGTGAGGAACCGTGCGAAGCGCTGGTCGCGGTTGCGGGCCCACCCGTCGAGGGTCGCGAACGTTTGCCGACGCGATTGCGGGATGCGCGGCGAGGATGTCTGGGCGGGTCTCATCGGGAGTTCACCATCGTGTACCTGTGGGTGAGCACCTTTGGCTTGCCCGTCGGGGTCAGTGTCGCGAGGGCCTGGCCCTGATACTCGTCCGTGATCAGGGGCCGCTGCTCGCTGTTGTAGACGGCCTCCGCCGGGCCCGGGATGATCCTGCCGCCGTTCATGAACCGCTTGTGGAGGTATTCGATGGTGTAGGCGCTCGGGAACAGCGCGAGGACGCCACCGTCGGCCAGGCGCAGCGCGTACACCTTCGGGTGCGCCGGTTTCCCGTCGAAGTGCTTGACCGTGGCGAAGCTGGCCTCTTTGACCTTGGTGCGGTTCGTGTAGATCTTGGTGAACTCCTTGGTGGGGGCCAGCCGCTGGCCCTCCTTCTTGCCGCCGGTCTCCACTAGGTCCTCGAAGGCGTTGCCCAGTTGGTTCGGGGAGTGCATGGAGGGGACGTCAGCTTCCCGCAGTACGTGCCGAGCTCTGGCCGGGGCTTGGCATGTGGCGACGGCTGCAGGGGAGTTGCCGGGCAGGCCCAGGTGGGCGGCGAGCCTGGCATGGCGGGGCTCGTAAGTGACGAGCCCGCCGACGGAGTGGTCGACGAGGAACTTCCCGACCGCTGCGGTGACTTCGCCAGGGTCGGACAAACTGGCGGTGACCTCTCCTGCCAGATAAGGGCGCGCCCAGGGCGGCACGGCGCGGTCGACCAGGACCAAGGGATGCGCGGCGGCAATCTGCAGGAGACTGTGCAAGTGGTACTCGCGCATGCCGGAACCAATCAGAAGAACCGGGTGGCGTGCTGTCGTGTGCACGGTTATGCCCTCCGGACGTCAGGGTGAGTCGGCTGGATGACCGTCGGTCACCGCGGCGCGGCAAGCCGGCTGCCGGGCGAGCAAAGGCCGGTATGAGCTGCGGCTGTGCATCGCAGTCACCGGTCGGTGCCGGTCGGTGGCCTCTTCGGGGGCTGTTGCGGGGGCCGGAGTGCCGGGGTGCGGCGTGCAGTGCCGGGAGCGGCGGGCGGGGGATGGCCCGCAGCACCTAAGTATGTAGTGTGCATGTCACTCCCTTCGGTGAGGGCAGGGCACCCCGGGGCTCAGAATCGGGATCCGGCCGGACGGCACAGGACGTCGCGAACCTGTGCGTGAGCCGGTCTATCCTGAGCCCAGCGGCGTGCCGCGAACACGCCGACCGGAGCACCCCAGTGATGGATGGGTCCGTACCTGGTGTGCCTGACTCGGATGAGTCGCCAGGTGGCCGTTCCCTCCGAGGGCGGCCACCTCTGTGCGTGTTACGTCGTGCAGGCGCGCATAGCCGCCGAACCGGATCCGGCGCCGTCGTCCCTCCTGCTGACGGCACCCCCTCCAGGGGCCGACTGCCGCAGATCACGTCTGTCCATGCGTCCTCCCGATCCTGTCCCCATAGACGTCGACCGCACCCGACTTACTCCCGGCCCGGTGCGACGGCACGTATGTGAACGGAGCCCCCGTCGGCGGCCGACCGCGATCTCGTGGCATGCCGTCACCCACCAACTGCGCGCCGGTTGCGGCGGGTTAGACATACTCAAAGGGTTGTGAACGGAGATTGCAAGATACAGAGTTTGCACTACCCGCAGGTTGTAGAAAGTGCCGGAAGGGGATGCTGTGGCTCGCGCAAGGTCTGGCAGGACCGTCGCGCACCTGGTTCTAGCCACCCGGCTCAAAACGTTGCGTGAGGCGGCCGGAATGTCCCGGGGCGAGGCCGCCCAGGCGCTGGGGGCCCACACCGCAACAGTGCGCCGCATTGAGCAGGCCGAGACCTCCCTGGACGAAGGTCAGGTCCATGCCCTGCTCACGGCGTACGGCGCGGGCACGGCCGAAATCGAAGCGTTCCTCGGCCAGCTCGCGACTGCCAATCTCCCGGGGTGGTGGCATCCGTGGCGGTCTGTCATGGACTCCTGGCAGCTGGACCTCATGAGTGTGGAATCCGCGGCCCGGATCATCCGCGTGTGGGAGCCGGCACTCGTTCCTGCCCTGCTTCGTACACGGTCCTATGCGCGCGCCGTCGACAACGTCCGCAGACCTGACCTGTCCCCTGCGGACAAGGACCGCCGGACCGAGCTGCTCATGGAACGCCAGAAGCGGCTGCGTCACCAGAACACCCGCATCTGGGCCATCATGTCCGCCGCGGCGCTGCGCACGTCCGTAGGCGACGAGGATGTGATGGCCGAGCAGCGGCAGGCACTGCGGGCAGCCGTCGATCGCCCCGATGTGACCTTGCAGATCCACCCGCTGGACGGTCCGTGCCACCCCATGACCGGCATGCCGACCGTGACCCTGTACCGGGTTGACGTGCCGGGGATCCCCGACCACGTAGTCCGTGAAGGAGATCTGGCAGGAGCCGCTGACGTCTCAAGCAGCCTGCACGCGGTGTCGGCGTATCACCTGTTGATGGACCACACCTGCGTCATCGCACCCCATCCCGACGAATCGAAAGACGTACTGACATGACCGAACCGACTCGCCCGCATCAGCCGATCGACACGTCCGTCGCGCACAGTGCGCGCGTCTGGAACTACTGGCTGGGCGGAAAAGACCACTACCCCGCCGACCAGGCCGCCGGTGACGCCTACAGCAGCAAGTACCCCAACATCGTCCCGTTCGCCAAGGAATCACGGGACTTCCTCCGACGTACCACCGCCTTCCTCGCCAAGGCAGGGATCCGGCAGTTCATCGACCTGGGCGCCGGGCTGCCGACCAGCAACAACACTCACGAAGTCGCACAGCGGATCTCGCCCGACTGCCGCGTGGTCTACATCGACCACGACCCGATCGTGCTGCTGCACGTCCATGCGCTGCTCACCAGCACCCCCGAGGGCGCCACCGCCTATGTGCAGGCGGACATGCGCGACACGGACGCCGTCTTAACCGGCGCGGCCAAGACGCTGGACAGGACCCAGCCCACTGCCCTGGTCATCAACGACGTGCTGGGCCACATCGAGGACTGGACCGAAGCCAGAGGTCTGGTGCGCCGGCTGGTCGAGCAGCTTCCCCCGGGCAGCTACCTGTCACTGAGCCACTCCACCGCCGCAGACCAGGAACACCAAGCGGTGCAGGACGAGTACAACAGCTCCGGTGCGATCCCCTACATCTTCCGGGAGCCGTCGGTGGCCGTCGAACTCTTCGAAGGCACCGAACTGGTCGAACCCGGGTTCACGAGCTGGCCGCGCTGGCGCCCCGACGCGAACACCGGCACGCTCACCGACCGCGCGGGCTGGGGCGGGGTCGCACGGATCCCATGACGACGAGCCGTGCCGGGCCGCCCATGCCTGCCCGCCCCATGAAGGTGACCCGATACCAGGTGGTGCGACGACTCACCCGGGCAGCAGCCCACTCGGACGCCCAGCTCATTGCCGAAGCCGCAGTCCTGGCCGAGGGCTCGGCGGTCCTGGCGGACCTCACGGGCGGCGTCGTCTGCAGCACCCCAGACACCGCCGGACCTGAAGGGGTGCGTGCCGCCGCGCACCCCCGCCTGCACCCGCACCTGACGATCCGCAAGATGACCGGTGGCGTCCTCGTTATCCGTCCCGGCCAGGCATCGCCCGTATCGCGCATTGACCTGATCGCGCGGACCTGCGTCGATCTGCTCAGAATGCGGGCGCGGGTTCGCCGGGCGGAGGACACCCGCCACTCTGAGCAGAGACTGCACACCGCCGTCCTGCATCTCCTGCTGAGCGGCCAGCCCCATCTGGCGACCGACGTGCTGGGCACCGCCGCCACCCACGCGACGGTGTTCCGGCTGGCCGGTCCGCAGATGCATGCCGCCTATCAGACTCATTGGCGAGCAGCGCAGCCCAGCGTGACTTCCAAAGCCCCCCGCATGCTGGTGTGTATGGAGGGAACCGAGGTGGCGGTCGTAGCGCTCCACGGCCTCGGCCACGACCGCCACGTGGCCCGCCCTTACGTCGCGCGCATCGTAGAGCGCCATCAACTGGTCGGCGGCGTCTCGGACCCATTGCCGCTGGACATGGTCGCCACGGCATGGGCCGAGGCCGGCAACGCGCGGCACGGCGCAACTCCCGGCTGCCTGGCGTCCGCGACCTTCCTGGGTTCGCACGGGCTGCTCCGCGCCGTGCCCGCCGACCGGCTCGCCCGCTGGTCCGCCGCCGTCCTTACGCCCCTCACCCGCGAGCAGCACCGGACGCTGGAGGCATACCTGCGGTCGGGGTCCGCTCAGGCCGCCGCAGCAGTGCTCGACGTGTCCGAAGGCACGGTTCGTGCACGCTTGCGCTGGATCGGCACTGCCCTGGCCGCCGACCTGGACAACCCCACCGTGCAGGCACAACTCCTGCTGGCGTTGCGGGCCCCGGTACCTTCCCCACAAGTCAGCACATCCGCACGCCTTGTTCCAGACCCCCCGCTGCCCACCGATCTACTCGGCCCCGACGACGCCCATCACTGGGCTACCGCCCTCCTCAGACCTCTGGACAAGCCGCTGCGTATCGCCCTTCGCTGCTGGCTCCAACACCGCGGCCGCACAGCGCCCGCTGCCTCCGAGCTAGGCCTGAGCCGCAGTACGCTCACCGACTGGCTCAGTAAGTGCGGCAGGGCACTATCCCTGGATCTGTCGTCCGCGACCGTGCGGGCCGAACTCCACCTGGCCGCCGAGACGATCGCGACCCCCGAGGACACCCCGGCCCGGTTGCCGCGGCGAGGAGGCAGAACCTACCGGGGACAACAGCCCTGAAAAGAGCGTTCTTCTCTACAGCCAACCGGAGCGGGGATGTCACTGTTCGGTCCAGGACCGTCGTCCCCCGCCGGCCAGCGGCACCCACACGTCAGAGGTGGGGCCGTGCTCTTCGAGGTCGTTCAGGACGACCGCTCCGAGCGGCACCTCGCGGGCCATCTCGGCCACGAGTGGATGGTGGTCGACCATGGCCTGCAAGTCGCTTGGCCTGCCTGATGTCGGTGATCTACGGCCTCTCGTGAGCGTCGAGACTCCGGAACTGGGTCCGACGTTTGCGGGGCAGCGGCGTACACCGAAGGGATGTCGACTCACTGTGACGTTCTTGGATTAACTTGAGTACCGCCAGGTACGGGTTGGATCAGGGATACCAGGGGGACATCCCGGATACCCGGCGTACGAGGCCGTCGGCAGCATGAGCTCCATGAACTCTCAGTCGATCTCCCGACGTTCTCTGGCCCGTGGTTCTGTGGCCGGTGCCGTGCTGGTCGCGGCCGGAAGTGCGGCTTCCCGGGCGGCGGCGGACTCCGCCAGACCTGAGGAGTTGGACGCCGGCTTGGACACCGACGCCTTACAGGCGGCGATCTCCGACCTCTCCCACCCGCCGGCCACCTCCGCCCAACTACGTGCCGCCCACGGCACGGACCACTGGTACGGCACCACAGGCATGGCCGACCTCACCACCGGGCGTGCCGCACGCCCCGACGACAAGTTCCGCGCGGGCAGCGTCACCAAGGCCTTCGTGGCCACGGTCGTACTCCAGCTGTGGACAGAGCGCCGCGTGGAGCTGAACGCACCGATCGGGCGCTACCTTCCGGGGCTGCTCCCGTCCGACTTCGCTCGCATCACCGTCACCCAACTCCTCAACCACACCAGCGGAATCCCCGACCACCAGGGCATCCCCGACACGAGCACGCCGGAGGCCGCCCTGAGGCACCGGTTCGACCGCTGGACGCCGCACGAGTGGGTGCGGACAGTGACGCACGGCCCACTGAAGTTCCGCCCGGGCACCAAACAGGAATACCGGGGCATCAACTACGTACTCCTCGCCCTCCTCATCGAAAAGCTGACCGGACAACGCTACGGCGAGGCGATCGGCTGCCGCGTCCTGCGACCGCTCGGCCTCAAGCGCACGCTGCTACCGGGCGACGACCCCCGCCTGCACGGTCCGCATGTCCACGGCTATCTACGGATGACCGACGGCTCCCTGCGCGACGCCACCGTCTACAACCCCTCCAGCACATGGGGCGAGGGCGAACTGGTCTCCACCGTCGACGATCTCTTCAGTTTCCAACAGGCGTTGTTCTCCGGCGACTTGCTGCCGCCCCGGGCGATGGACAAGCTGTGCACACTTCCCCCGGCCGAGGTCCGCATGCTGAAGGACGGCAGCCCCGCCCGCTACAGCATGGGCCTGCAGACGGCCACGGTGAACGGCGTGACGTTCTGGGGAAAGACTGGCGAGATGTACGGCTACCGCACCCGCGTGTTCTCCACCCTCGACCTCCGGCTCCGCTTCGTCCTGTCCTACACCCCGACCCCGTTGACCACGGACGAGGACATGATCAACCGGGTGGTCGCCGCACTCACCTCCGACAACTCCTGACCTCGCCCAAAAAGGGAAGGCCGAATGTGTCTGTGGCGACCACGCCGGCGAGCTGAACACACTGGGCTGCGACCGAACCGGACAAGAGGAGCACGCATTCGAACATGATCATTGGGTGGGCATGAAGTCCGTCGCGAGTCGCCCGGGTGGGTCGAGCCTGTGACTCGGTAGCTCCGCCGTACTCCGGAACGTTGAGACTCAATCCATGGGCTGCGAGCGGGCCGACAGAGCAGGATGGCGGCATGGAACGCGTGACAGGCATCGGCGGCATCTTCTTCCGTGCCAGCGACCCCGAGGCACTGGCCAGTTGGTATGAGACTCACCTCGGCGTAGGACGCCCACCGGATACCTACGATGAACGGTCCTGGGAGACCGAGACTGGACCGACTGTGTTCGCCCCGCTCCCGAGCGGATCGGAGCATTTCCGCACCCCCGAACAGCAGTGGGCGATCAACTTCCGGGTTCGCGATCTCGATGCCATGGTGGCCCAGCTGCGGAGCGCGGGCATCCAGGTCGATGTCCATGAGCAGGACTACCCCAATGGCCGGTTCGCCGAGCTCAGCGACCCGGCGGGCACCCCGATCCAGCTCTGGGAACCCGCCGGTGCGGACGCCGTATGAGCATCCGAGACAGGATCAAATTCCGTCACGCCGCCGCCCCCGCAAGCTCGGTCCACGGCCGGGGCTGGCCCCCGGCCAGCGGCACCCACACGTCAGAGGTGGGGCCGTGCCCTTCGAGGTCGTCCAGGACGACCGCTCCCAGCGGCACCTCGCGGGCCATCTCAGCCACGAGCGGATGATGGGCGACCATGGCCTTGAGGTCGCTGATCCGGTTGTCCATCGCCTGACGCCCAGCGCCGGTCAGCACGAACAGGACCCGGGGAAACACCGGGTACCAGCGCAGCCAGCCGGGCCCGGAGGCAGGGCGGCGCCGGCCGACCGGCTGTGGTTCGTACGACCACAACCGCGCGTACTCGATCAGCTTGGCGGCTAGGCGCTCGCTGCTCATGGTGGCCCGGTCGACCTCGACGAACGCTCGCAGTTTCCGCCGCTGTTGGCCGTCGATCAGGGTGTAGTGCATGACCGCGTCGGCGACGATCTTCTCGCCGTCGCCGATCGCGTGGAACACCTCAGGCGTCCAGTCGAGGTGGCCGTGCTCGTCGCCGCGTCGGCGGGCATCGGCGACGAACACCAGGTGTGTGCGCAGGACGGTAAGGGTGTGCGGGGTCTTCAGCGAGGCTGCCGTGGCCGAGGTGATCGGATACGGGGGGCGTCCGCGCAGCGCGGGCCAGTCCCTCGTCAGGCGGGCGCCCTTCGGTGTGAGGTACCAGACCCGGGTGCGGTTCGACTGGGGCAGTACGACGAAGTCGACCAGGCGCTCGCCGAGCAGCTCGTTGAGCCGCTCCGACACCGACTGGCGGGAGCGGTCGGGCCGCAGCAGGACGTGCAGCTGGTGGGTGGAGGCCATCCGGTGCTGGGCGAGTGTGGCCAGGAGCTGATGCACGAGGGGTTCCACGGGGCTGGGCGTGAAACCCGCCGTCGTGCGGTCCTTGGGCGGGGCGGTGGTCATTTCCATTCGTCCTTCGACAGGTGGGCAGCGGTGGCGCCGGCGGGGGAGAGCGCGGCGAGGAAGGCGACGACGCGGCCGAGCTGCTGCGCGGCCCGGTCGGTGAGCTGGTTGAGCGGAAGCGCTTGGGCGTTCGTGTAGGCGGCCCGCTCCAGATCGGGGACATCCTTCGGGCGGGCCTGGGCGGCGAAGACGTCGTCGAGATGGGGCCCGCGCAGCTGGACGGGTCCGACCCGGCGGCCGTGCACGTTCATGGACACGTAGTGCTCGAACCGTTCCATGGTGGCGACCCGGTCGGGGCTGGGGTTGTCGCCCCACTCGGCGGTGATGGGCGCGATCGCGGACTTCGACCCTGCGGTGGTGGCCAGCGTGGACGCGTTCTGCACAAGGGACAGCCGCACCGGCGTGGGCAGGCGGGACAGCAGCTGCGTCATGCCGTGGACGTGGCACCGGTACTTGCGGAAGTCCTCGAACATCGCGGCGATGGTCTCCGGGGCCGCGCCGGTCAGGGTGATCAGCTCGTCGAAGTACGGGCGGAACGGCACCCGCCTCTCCTCGGGTGTGTCGCGGCGGGAGCGTGCGGCCCGCAGCAGATCGCGGGCCAGCAGCGCGGTGAGCAGGCGGTCGGTGGGGCCGTTGCCGCCCGGGCACACCCACACGATCATCTTGGAGTCCATCGCCGCGCGGATGTTGTAGACACCGATTGGCTGGCCGAGGAAGGCGCGGGTGATGGGGTTGGCGGCCAGGCGGGCGATCGGGTTGAGGACGACGGCGAACGCGTCGGGCGGCAGGGTCGGGAACACCGACTGCCACCACGCGCGGGTCTCCTCATCCAGCCGGCCCGCCACCGCGGCGAGCGCTGCCTTGCGGAACTTGGCGTCGGTGATCAGGGCCCGTACGTGGAAGATCGTGGCCTGGTCCTCGGGCCGGCCGGCCTGGCAGGCCGCCTCGTTGACCGCGACCAGGACCGTGAGCGCGGCGGTGAGGATGGTGAGCGCACGCGGGGCGGTCGCGTCGTCCCAGGCCAATGCGGAGGCATAGGCGTCGGCGATCGCCTCGACGACCTCGTGCCCGGCCTGGCCCTGGTGCATCCCGAGCGGATTCCACGAACTCACCCGCGGGTTGGGACCGAGACCGTTGAGGTCGATCAGCGCGATCCGCTCCATCAGGGCCTCGTGCGCCAGGAACGGGAGGGCGCGCGGCCACGAGTCGCGGTGCGGGTCGACGAAGACCAGCCCCCCGCCCGCATGCGCCCAGCCGATCGCCTGCGCCAGCGCGCGTTCCGTCTTGCCACCGCCCGCCTTTCCGACCCCGACCTCGAACAGGGTCTCCTCGGCGTAGGTGGCGACCAGCCGCTCGCGGCCGTCCGGACCCCGATAGATGCCCTGCAGCAGCAACTCGGGCTCACCAAAGGCGAACGTCGGCAGGTCACCGGCGAGCACCGGCAGCCGGCAGTGCACGGTGGGCGGCTTGAGCAGGCCGCACAATTCCTCCAGCCGGACCCAGTTCGCGCGGGGCGGCTGGCAGTGCCCCAGGTTCCAGCGGCGCTCGAAGCCATGCCGGGTGGGCCAGTGGTCGGCGCCCACCCGCCACGGACCGAGCCGCCAGCCGCGCATGGCCCACCGGGAGCGGCCGCCGAACACGTCGAACGCGGCCTGGAGTTGGGCGAGCCGGGCCTGAGCGCGGCCCTCGGTGTTCGAGGCGCACATCACGAGCAACTGGACGCGGACCAGGTGGTCGTCCTCGGCGAGCTTGCCCAGCGCCTCGGCCGGCTCCACCCGACGGGGCACCGGCGGCATCACCAGCCGCCGGCCGGATCCCGAGCCGGGTTTGTCACTGAGGAGCTGCTGCAACTGCCAGCCCATCGAGTCCTCGATGCCACTGGCGTCCTGCCTCAGCCAGCGCGCGGACCGCTGGGCCTCCCGGCGTTCGGACCGGCGCGCGGCGCTCATCAGCTGCAGGCGGCGCGCCCGCAGCGCCCACTTCGGGGCGCGCTGGATGTCGAGGCGTATCTCGGCGAGGTCGCCGAGCTCGGCGCGCAGGTCGGCCACGGCGTCGACGAGCGGCTGGAGCGGGTCGGGGGTGAGCGGCACCTCGCGCAGCGGGGCGGTGAGCTTGCCGCGCAGGATGAACTCGGCCCGCACGGTATTGGTCCGGGGCTCGTCGACGCTCGGCCTCGCCCGGTTGACGGTGATGTCCGGCCCGAACGGGGTGATGGACAGCAGGCGTTCACCGCCTGCGGGGCCTTCGATGCGGTAGCGCAGCGGCGCGGTGCCGTCCGCGCGCAGCCGGATCTGGACCGTCTTCGCCCGGCGGGGCGCCCACCAGGGCATGGCGGTCGAAGCGCGGGCGAGCTGGACGCCGCGGCGGAAGATCTCCTCCAGACTCGGGTCGAAGTGCCGGCTGGAGACGAGCTCGAGGGCCATCCGCTCGGCCGAGGCGCGCGCCGCGAGGCGGCGCACCACCATCTCGCCCACGCCCCAGCACGCGGCGATGACCAGGGCGAGCAGATACCAGTGGTCGTAGAGCCAGTCAGCGGCGTTGACCAGGGTGGTGAGCAGGCCGAGTGCCTGACCGGCCGCCGTCTCCTCGGCGGGATCGGTCACGTACGGGGCTGCGGCGTCCACGTGGCGCCTCCGTCCTTGTTCGCAGTCGCGCGGGTGAAGTGCAGGTCGGTGATGCGGCCGTCGGTGTAGGTGCCGCCCCGGTCGGTGCCCGCCCACACCAGGTGCACCACCGCCTGGTCGTCGGAGCCGTCGCGGCGGGCGATGACGGCCTGGATGCGGAAGCGGGCGGTGGCGAACGCCGGCGCGATCGCCTGATCCGGGTCGCCGAAGAACACGAGCCACTTGGCGCGGCCAATCCCGGTGGCGTCCGCGCGCAGCAGTTCACGGCCCTCCGCGCGGAGCTGCCGCTCGTCCTCAGCGGAAAGGTCCGCAGGCCAAGCGGCCTCCAGGGTCTGCTGGATGGCCCGATCGCCAGCCACTCCTTCACCGTGTGGCGGCAGCGCCGATGCGATCGCCGACCCGGTCGGCGTAGTAGGCGTCGTCTTCGACGGGCCTGGTCCGCTGGCCGCAGGGTCCTCGCCGGTGGAAGGTGATGACGGGCGGACCGCCGAGGCTGCCGCCGGGGGCGGTGTCTCGGGAACGGTGTTGGACTGGTGAGGCAGCGTCAGCAAGACGACGCCGGCCATCGTGAGGACCATGGTGGTGACCAGCAGCAGGCGCGGTGAGCGCGCCGGTGGCGTCGTCATAGCAGCCGGGCCCCTCCGGCAAAGCCAGACATCGCGCTGACCGCGTCCAGCCGCACGACGGTGCCCGGGCGGGCAGCGTTGATCATTTGACCGCTTCCGAGGTAGATGCCGACGTGATAGATCGTCGAGTCGCGGCCCGGTGCGTAGGCGTAGAAGACCAGGTCCCCCGCCTTGAGGGCACCAGTGCCGAGACTCGCGGGGATCCGCTGGCCGACACTGGCCTGGGCGGCCGCTGTGCGCGGGAGTTGGATGCCGACCTTGGCGTACGCGTACGTGGTCAGGCCCGAGCAGTCGAAACCCTTGATGTTCGTTCCGCTCTTCCCGCTGGGCGAGCAGCAGATTCCGGTCGACTTGCCGCTCGCGTTGCCGCCGCCCCACGAGTACGGGACACCGCGCTGGGACAGCGCCGCCTCGATGACGGTGCGGACCTTCCCGGACACGTTCTTCAGGTCCGGGTCCTTGGCGGCCGCCGTGTACTGGTCGATCCAGCCCAGCACGTTGGCGAGGTACTCAGTGGAGTGGTTGTACTGCAGGATCGCGGCCTTCAGCTGCGCCCGCTGCGTCAGGTCCCGACCATTGCCGCACAGGTAGATCGCGGCGCCGAGCGCGGCGTCGTCGGCGTTGTGCGGGTCGGCGGTCTTGTCGCCGCCTGCGTCCTTCCCGACGCCCTCCCAGGTGGAGGGCAGGAACTGGAAGGGACCAACGGCACGCTCACCCCCGGAGGTGCCGTCCCACTTGCCACCATCGGTGTCCGGGAAGACGGAGGTGTTGCCACCCGCCCCGGAACCGTTGAGGAGCACCCCGTAGATCTTCGGGCGGATGTCTCCGTTGCCGGCGATGTTCCGGCCCACAGCGTGGTTCGACTCGACCTTGGCGATCCCGGCCAGGATCGGCCAGCGCATGCCCTGGCACTTCGGCACATGCTTCCCGACCTGCTGGACGGCCTTCCTGTAAGCGGTGCGCATGCGCGGCGGGGCGTCCACGGCGCTGCCACCCTCGGCGATCCCACCGTCGTCCTGCGCACCCTGCGCGACGTACGCGCTGATCGCGTTCCCTACAGGTGCGGCACAGCACGCGGCGGCGAAACCCAAGAGCACCACTGCACACCCCCACCGCGCCATGCGGCGCCGGGCCGGCCTCACTCGTCCTCACCGCCCTCGTCGCGCTGCCGCTGCTCCCGTTCCTGGCGCAGCCGCGCGGCGTCGGGCTCGGTCCGCCGCATCAGCTCCTGGAACCGGGCACGCGCCTCGTCACGGGTGCTGCTGCGAGCGCCTTCGCCTCCGGGAAAGGCCGGCCTGGACCTGTCCGGTGCCGGGCTGGCCGGACGCCGGGGCGGCCCGCCTCCGAGTCGTGTCGGGGACGTTGGCGGGGCGCTCGGCCGCGTGCTGGCCGGGGCTGGAGATGCGGGCGCACTAGTCCGGGGGGACGCGGGCCTCGAGCGGCCCGGGGAGCTGGAGGTCCCGGTCGGCCGCGGAGCCGGTGCCGAACGGGTCGGCAGGCGACGGCTGACAAAAGGGCCGGCTCCGCCGCTGTCGTCCGTGTGTTCCCGCAGCACACGGGACACGTGACGGCCCGTGTCGGCCCAGGCCCGGCCGTCCTCGCGGACCGTGTTGCCCCATACCCGCACCTGCTGACGGGCGTCCTGGGCATAGCGCGAGCCTCCCGACCGGGCCCGGCGGACGCCTGCCGGGGCACCGACCGTCGCCCCGTACACGGTCCGGCCGCCGCGGTTCAGGATGCGGTAGCCGCGGAAGCGGACCAGCCGGTTGTGGGCGCGGGTCGACAGCAGCGTGCGGTCGGTGTCCTGGTCGTGCAGCACCTGGCCGGTGTTGCGGTCGACGATCTGGCCCTGCTCGTTGCGGTAGCGGTCGGGCGGACCTCCGGGCCGGCGCGGCCCTGCACCGCCGGGACCACCGTCGCCGCCGTCCGGCGGGCTGCCCGTGTTCGGGT
This sequence comes from Streptomyces sp. GESEQ-4, assembly GCF_017948455.1. Taxonomy (GTDB): domain Bacteria; phylum Actinomycetota; class Actinomycetes; order Streptomycetales; family Streptomycetaceae; genus Streptomyces. The sequence goes on along the minus strand of NZ_JAFFSU010000034.1, from coordinate 34,803 downwards.
CCCCGCCGGCGGTGGCCTTTTGCCACTTGGCCAGCTGCTCTCTGTCCGGCCGGCGGCCGATCAGCAGCCAGTGCGCGCCCTTCGCGCCGAGGCGTGCGCCCAGTCCGCCCACGGCCGCGGCCGCGGTGAGCGGGGCCAGACCGCGTCCGGCTTCGGCGGTGGCGTCGGCGAGGATGCCGCCGGTGTCTACCGGCATGCCCGCGCCGTCGACGAAGGAGGCGAGCGCGCCCATCAGCCGCTGGCGGGTGCCGAGCATCCCGTACCGGCCGCCGCCACCGCCCGTGAAGGCTCGCAGCCCGCCACCGTAACCGCCCATCGCGGCGGGGGAGTTCATGGCAAGTGCGGCGCCGAGCTCGGAGGTGTCGCCGGGCAGGTGGGTGCCGCCGACCTTGGCGTAGCGCATCCGCATGGCCATGCGATGTCCGAAGGAGGTGATTCCCGTCAGGAGCCGGCGGTGGCCGGCCGCGCCGGCGATGGCGAGCACGTCGATCAGCAGGATCCGCTCGACCATCAGGTCCGGGCCGTCGGTGATCATGGCGTCGATGGCGATGCCGAAGAACGGTATGAAGGCGCAGACGCCGACCATGGCGAGGATCGCGATGCCCCAGATCGATAGCCACTTCCACACCGACTGCCGTGCGGGACCGGGCAGCATGCCCGCGACGAACGTGACGCCCCCTGCGGCCGCGGCCGCGGCACAAATGCCCTGGGCGCCGAGGAGGACGATCGCGGACGACAGCAGCATGCCGCAGATGAACAGCGCGGCGACCAGCATCAACAACGCGCCGCCGACCCGCCACCAGGTCGGCTCCTCGGCATAGGCGGCGCACGCCTTGCCGACATCGCCGGCGTTCTTCAAGTCGGCGAGGAACGTCGCGAATTCGCGGCCTTCCTCACTGAAAGAGGCACTGTCAATGTCCGCTATCGACTCGCCGGGGACGAGCCCGACCCCGCCCCCGGGGACGTCCCCGGGCAGCGCGTCCTGGTGGCCGCGCTCGCAGTACGCCTTGCCCGGGCCTTTGATCCGGTCGCAGGGATCCTCGTTCTCCTTCTCGTCGCCGTCGCGTTCGCATACCTGTCTGGCCTGCCCGTCGAGCAGGCTGCAGGTGTTCTTCTCGTCCTCCTCCTTTTCGTTCCGCTCTTCGCAGTGTTTCCGGAGAGGCGGGGCGAGTTGGTCACACCCGTTGTCCTCATCGCCGTCGCCGTCGTCGCCGGCCTTGGAGGTCTGGTAGCCGCCGCTGATCCACTTCAGGTGGATCGAGTAGGCCTTGCGGTCGGAGTCCTTGGCGGGGTCGAGAATGCGCCCGTACTGCAGCAGCATGTACGGCTTGACGATCAGGGCGTTGGTGATCGAGTCCTGCAGGGGGCGGGCCACGTCGGTGGAGGCGACCGGGGCTTCGGCTTCCCGCTCAAGGCACTTGATCTCCTGGTTGCCGGCCATGCCGTCGCACGGGCCGCGGCTGGCGAGCTTTCCGCCCCAGTCGTAGGAGTCGACGCTCTCTTTGGCGACTTCGGCGGCCACCTGCTGGGTCTGCCCCAGCGGCCCGTCCTGGGTGAGCAGGTAGTCGGGGCGGACGAACGCGGACGCGGCGAACGCCGCGATGAGCAGGGTCAGGAAGATCTCGCCCAGACCGCGGCCGACCCGGCCGCGCACGATCATGAAACCGGCGAAAACAAATGCCCAGGCCAGCAGCAGCCCTTTCAGCCCGAGCGTGTCCACGACCACGTTGTTGTAGGCGTCGGAGACCTTCTGCGCCGGAGCGGTGAGGATCTTCAGCAGGGGGAACCGGAGAGCCACCTCGATCGCCCACCCGGCTAGCCCGACCAGCAGCCGGATCAGGGTGAACAGGCCCGAGAGGGCGAAGGCGAGGGACTGTGTCTTGAAGCTGAGGATGGAGCCACCTGACGCGTTCAGTTCGTAGCCATTGATCGGCGCGCCCTCGGACGAATAGATGTTCAGCGGGGCGAGCAGGTCCCCGGTCTCGCCGTTGCTGCTCGCCGCGTACACGACCTGGCTGTTCACCATGAGGAACACGCCGGTGAGCAGCACGACGAAGCCGGTCGAGCGGAGGGTGGCGCGGTCTGGACGGAACATTTCAGCGCCGCCTTTGCCCAGCTGCGCTCCGCAGCCGCCACACCACGAGAGCGGCCAGGCCCGCACCGGCCGGCACCAGCCGCCACACCGCACCAGCCAGACTCCGCTGCTCGGCAGAGGCGGTCGTCGTGGTGCCGCGCTCGCAGTACTCCTTGGCCGGGCCCACGATCAACTCGCACGGATCCTGCCCCGCGGGGCGGGCATCGGCGGCGAAGGCCCGCCCGGTGTCGGGCCACCACGCTTCCGGCACGCCCACCTCTGCGGCGAGGATGAGCACGCCGACGACGAAAGCGATCATGGCCAGGGCGCTCGCGGCCGCGGCCAGGCGCCGGGAGCGGTCCCAGGAAGAAGAGGTCATCAGTCGTAGTCCTTTTCTTCCAGACGGGTGTCCGCGGCTTCACCGGCGAACGGCTCGGGCACGGACGGCGAGGAGGTGCTCGTGCGGCGTCCTGGTGTGGTGGTGATGGAGGTGGTGATGCGCGGGATACGGGGGATGGAGACCTTGATGCGGCCGGTGTTCTGCCGCGGGCAGGTCAGCAGGAACTCGCCCTCCCGGCCCTTGCGGCCGACCGGGGACAGGCCCGTGGTCACCAGCCGCAGCAGCTCCGGGTCGTTCGGGTCGAGGCCGACGAACTCCAGGCCGCGGCGGGCGCGTTCGCGGTCGGTGGTGCGGGCGAGCGCGCGGTAGGCCATCAGGCCGCGGTCGGGGCCGAGTTCTTCGGCGTCGTGGGAGGCGGCGAGCAGGCCGGCGCCGTGCTTGCGGCCGTCGTGGAGGATCTCGTGGACCAGTGCGGTGCCCTCGGCGGATGAGGTGAGCCAGTACAGCTCGTCCGCGACCACCGCGGTGAACCGCTCGGGGTCCTCGAAGGCGGTCTGCCGGGCGAGTGCGGCGATCAAATACAGCACGGCACGCCCGATCAGTGCCTCCAGCGGTTGCTGGTGCAGGACCTCCGGATTGTCGAAAGCCGCTTTGGGCGGCAGCTTCAGACCCGCCGTCGTGATCACGATCATGTCGGAGGTGCTGGAGGCGTCCAGCCGCACCGGAGGCAGCGTGGGGTCGAACACCATCGCCGCCAGGGAGTTGCTGGCCACGACGCGGACGAGGCCGGCAAGGGTGGCGGCTGCGTCCTGCCGCTTGCCCACTTCGCTCGTGGCCATCTCTTCGAGGACCCGAAGCACGTGGTGCATGGACGGCTGGTCGCTGGCGGCGGCCTGCTCGACGGCGTGGTGCAGGACCTCGCCGTTGGTGCTCATCGGGCCGATGCCGAGCTGCAGGGTGAGGTAGGACAGGGCGTAGTGGCGGCCTTCGGGGCCGTCGAAGGTCCGCAGCGGGTCGATGGACACCTCGGCCTGCGCGGCGTCGATGATCTGGACGCGGCCCTGGGCCGCGGTGCGGGCGAAGGTGGCCCACTCGCGTACGGGGGTGCGGTCGATGCAGATCGCGCAGCCGCCGCGGGCCCACACCGCTTCCGCAATTAGCTTCTGCAGGACGCTCTTGCCCGCCCCCAGATCCCCGACGATGCCCATGGAGGCGGACGCGTCGACCTTCGGCGCATCCGCCACGTTGATCATGACGGGGCGGGTGGTGCCCGAGTCCAGGTCGATGCCGAGGAACATGCCGTTCGGGTCGCCGACCTCCGCGGTGGTGAAGGCCCCGCCCAGTGCCCAGTCTTCGGAGATCTGGTGCTGGGTGAACTCCCGCACCACCCCCGGCCGTACGGTGCCGGGTAGCCCGAGGGTGAACAGGGCCTCCTGCAGGCCGGCCGGGCGCACCGCCCGGTAGTCGGCACCGCCCAGCAATGCGGCCAGGGCGCGGGCGCGGGCGTCGCAGACGGCGGCAGTCGGCCCCCACACCGTCAGGACGGTGACGGACTGCACCTCGACCTCGACCGACGTGCGCGACAGTCGGGCATCCAGCTCGCCCAGGTCGCGGGCGGCCTCGGTCAGCGAGGCGGGCATGCCGGTGGGCCGGGCGTCGTACTGGTCGGCCTGGTCGATGAGTTCGTTCTTCTTGCGCCGCACCTGGTCGCGGGCCTTCTCCGCGGGAACGAGCGTGAGGTCGACGGTGTAGTCGACGGGGAAATCGAGGGTTTCCAGCTGGGCGAACAGGTCGGCGGCGTCCTGACTGACGGCGGGCGGGCACTCGGCCAGCGCCAACTGCGCCTGATAGCCCACCCCCACCTCGGACTCAACCTGCAGCCAGCGCCGCCCGAGCGGCGAGCCGGTGTTCAGCCGCCACCAGGCTGTGCGGCCCGACCGCGTGATCCGGCCGGCGCTCTCGAGCTCGTCGACGTCGTCGAGGACGGGGTCGATCCCCCCTTCCTGCAGGCGCACTTGCCCGAGGTCGGCGTAACTGGGCGAGCGCAGCACGCCGTCCCGGACCTGCCCGCCGTACAGGTCGCTGCTCTCGGCCTCGGCGAGCAGCGGCTCGGCGAGGCCGCGGTGGAGGGCGTGCTGGATCATCCACACGATCTCCGCCGGGCGGGCCGGCCGGAAGGCGACGCCGCCGGCGAGCGCAGCTTCCACCCGGGAGGCCTGCTCGCGGTACGCGGTCACCTCGCGCCGCGCCACCGGCGCCGGGCGCATGCCCAGCATCGGAGACAGCTCCGCCCACGCCGCACCGAGCGACGAGGACACCTGCAGACCGGTGCCGTCGCTCTGCAGCGGTATCGCCAGCCACAGCGTGCGGCGGTGCATCTCCTGGCCGTCCAGCAGATCCAGGGTCGCTTCGACGTTCTCCACCCACGGATGCGGGCCGTCGCCCGGCAGTGTGTCGGCCGGCTCGATGCCCTCGATCATCCGCAGGGCGATCTCGCCCGGGTCGACCTGCGCGCACAGTCCGAACAGCCTGGGCGCCCCGGACAGCGACCGCACCAAGTGCGTGATCTTGGCGAGTTGTTCGTCGCGGACCGCTGCGGGCACGTAGGTGCCCTGGACGGTCTCTTCGTTCTGTCCCTGCGCGTCCGGGCCCGGGTGAAGGCGGTAGACGGCCCACACGCTGCCGTGCGTCGACCAGACCAGATGCCCGGCGATGTGACGGATCGGAACCCTCACCTCGCACCTCCGCCCTGTGAGGTGAGTGAAAGCAGCTGCTGAACACCCGACACCGGCCCCACCGGCGCCGCGGGAGCGCCCGGCTCCGCGCGGTGAGGCGTGGACGTGCGAGCAGCGGCGGGGATCAGGTGCGGCCCCCGCCAGGTGCGCCGCTGAGCTGGACGGGACGGCGTGGCTGCCGGCGCGGGGCTGGGCGCGTCCTCGATCGTGAAGCCGCCGAGCAACGGATGGGGCGCGCGGTCGCGGGCGGCCCGCCCGCCGATCCGCCCACCCTTCGGCTGCCAGCCCAGCAGCACCCAGCCCACAGCGGCTTGCATCGGGGCACGGCCCCGGATCTTCGGACGGCGAACCGCCCAGATCGCCAGCAGCCACGCCGCGATCGGGACCGGCCCCAGCATCGACCACCAGCTGATGGTCTTGACCAGAAGGAAGCCGCCGCCGACGGCGACCGCGATCTGCGCAGGCGTATACGGGCCGAGAGGGATCTTCCAGTCCGCGACCTTGCCCAGCACCCAGGGATGGCGACGGGCCGCGGTGTAGAAGCGCCCGACCCGCCCAGCGGCGGCCGCGCTCACAGCCAGCCTCCCGCGCCGGCGGAGTGCTCCCGCAGAGCCGGATCAAAACCGCGCTCGATACCGGGGACAGCGGGCGCACCCTTGGCCGGGTTCTTGACCTCGTCCTCGAACATGTCCGAGAGGTCCTCGCGGGAGTTGTACAACCCCAGAGCAATGATCATCAGCAACAGGGCGCCGATCCCCGCCTTGAGGCTGAACTTCTGGATCATGATGACGACGACGAGGACGAGCAGTCCGGCCTGCAGGCCCTTGGTCGCCCAGTCCTTGAACATGGTGATCCAGCTGTCGCCGAGGTCGTCCAGCTGCCCGGCGAGCATCAGGCTGTTCGCGGCGTTCACCGGGCACCCCCGGTCTGAGTGGTGCCGGACTCAAGCGCGGCGACTTCCCACCGGCCCGAGCGGGCCGTGAGCGCGAGCTCGTACGCCAGCGGCCACCGCCCGCCGGCGTCCCGGGCTTCCACGTGGGCCAGGACGCGGACCGTCGTGCCGTCGGCCGGCACCTGCTCGGCGGCCGCGGCCTCCTCGACGGCGGAGACCTGCTGCACCGCGACCGACGTGTACGGGGCGGGGGAGACGGCGGTGAGCTGCACGCCGGGTGCGAGATAGCGGTCCACCTCTCCGGTACCGGTGAGGTAGGCGGCGAGGAACTCCCCGAGCGCGGACGACAGATCGCCCTCCGGGACACTCACGCCGTACGACGACGTCGGCACCTCGGCCCGGGCGGGGCCGGCCACCACGCCCGGTGCACCGGTCACCGTGAACGAGGCGCCTGAGCGACCGGCGGCCACCGGCACCGCGTAGTAGCGCACCGCGCCGTCGCCGTATTGCGCAGCCACCGTCACCGACCACGCACCGTCCTCGCGCTGCGCACTGCGCACCGCCATCACGGACTCAGGCGTGGACTGCGCATCCGCGGCCGGGTCCGGCAGGTCGACGTCCGGTGCCATCGACTGCGCAAGCCGGGCCTGCGCACTCGTCGCGTCATCCGCGCTGCTGCGCAACCACGCGCTGACGAACAACTGCGCAAGGCCGGACGGGTCGGCGTCGTGTGCGGTCGTGCGCACGGCGGTGGGCTTGGCCGGGGTGGCCGCCTCGACTGTGGTCGGGGTGGAGGTGACGGTGACGCCCAGGGCGATCGGGCCGGCCGCGATGGCGGTCCAGAACGCCAGGCGCGAAAGACGGACGCGGCGCCGCATCGCTTCCAGCCGGGCGCCGGCCGCCATCGGAGCAGCGGCCTCGTTCTCCGAGGCCTGCTTGCCAGGAGACATGGTCAAACTCCCAGGTCAGAACGGATGTTGCTGACCTTGAGAAAACCCGTCGACCCCGACCCGACCACCGACCACGAACCCCCGACCACGGTCACGATGGGGACACGAAGGCTGTGGTTGGGGTCATGGTCGGCCCGACCATGACCCCAACCACGGGGCAGCCGCGAGTTGGCGACCGGCTCACCCTGTCCGGCACGAGCCCTACTGCCGGCGATCGCTGCGTGGTCTTCATGCCGCGCGGCTGTCGGACCCGCACAACGATGCGCAGACGGCATCCGCCCGGGACGGCGGTGGAGTCTGCGCAGTGCGCCATCCGAATCTGCGCACGAGAACATCAGGAACCCTCGGGCGGACTGCGCAGCCGCTTGGCGCCACCCGACTGCGCACGACCCTCGACCAGTTGCGCAGCCCGATTGCGCACCTCCTGTCCGGGGCTGCGCAATCGGGCTGCGCACCGCGTGCCCGCCGGGTCTGACCCCGCGTGGTCGGCCCGACCATGAGCCCGACCACGGCAGCTAGACGGCTGCGTTGCCGGATCGTGACCGATGGTCGGGGCTGGTGGCCGTCAGCCTGGTCGGGGTCGGCCGGTGAGCTGACGGCATGGAACACACGCCCGCCTCCACGCCCAGGATCACCGGCCGCCCCACCTCGGCGAGTCCGGTGCGCCGCCGTGGCCACCGGGCGCAGCCGTCGTCGGGGGCACGACGGTGAGCCGCTTCGGGGCGGGGATCCGCCGGGGTGTGATGGCTGGTGACCAGTTCACGCAGATCGCCAACGCGTTGTTCCGCGACGCCCATTTGTCGTTCAAGGCGAAGGGGATCTTCGGGTACGTCAGTACGCACCGCACCGGTTGGCAGGTGACGATCGCCGACCTCGTGCGCCTGGGTCCGGACGGACGGGAAGCGGTCCGCACCGCCCTGAAGGAGCTGGAGGCGCACGGCTACCTGATCCGTGAACGCCTGCGCCGCCCGGACGGCACCCTCGGCGAAATCGTCTACTGCATCACCGACCGCCCGGCGACCCTGGACATCGCGCTGATCGAAGCCGACGTGGTGGTCACGGCCCCCGAGACCGAGGCGGCTGGCGGGTTCGGGGCGGGGATCCGCCGGGGTGTGATGGCTGGTGATCAGTTCACGCAGATCGCCAACGCACTGTTCCGCGACGCCCAGCTGTCCTTCAAGGCCAAGGGACTGTTCGGACTGCTCTCCACCCACCGGGAGGGCTGGCGGATGACCGTCACCGACATCGCCCGCCGCGGCCGCGACGGCGAGTCAGCCGTCAAGAGCGGGCTGAAGGAACTGGAGAAGCACGGCTTCCTCGTCCGTGAACGCGAGCGCGCCCCCGACGGCACCCTCGGCGCGGCCGCCTACTTCATCACCGATCTGCCCGCCCTGCAAAACACCAGGTCCGGGCCAGAGTCGGGTTTTCCACCAGTGGATGACCCTACGTTGGCTGATCGGTCCACTAAGAACACCAACAGAAAGAAGACCACTCAGCAGAAGACCAGACCCCTCCCTCCCGGCGCCCTCGCAGCGCGACCGCGCCGCGAGGCGCCGCCGGCGCCGCGGACGGCACCGACCGCACCGGCGCCCGCAGATCTCGAACCAGGCGTCCACCTGCTGCTGGCGATCGGCGCCCGACGCCCCGAGCTGCTGCTGACCGACCAGGTCCTCACCGAGCAGGGCCGGACCGTCACCGCGATGCTGGACGCCGGCTGGACGCGGGAGCAGCTCCAGCACGTCATCAGCGACCGCCCCCTGCCACAGCCGGTCCGCACCACCGTCGGCGCGATCATCGCCGCCCGCCTCCGCGCCGCCCAGGCCTACCCACCACCCGCCACCGTGGCCGACCACCACGACACGCCTGCGTGGGACGAGCTGCCGCCGCGATCGGCGAGGTCCGCGGCGGCACGCACGGTGAGCGAGGCCCTGACCTACCGGGCCCTCGTCGAATGTGCTGGCTGCGGCCGGCCCGGAACCGCCCCCGGCGAAGCCCTCTGCCCGGCCTGCCTCGGCTGGCCGCCGTGCCGCACCTGCCCCGGCCCCACCCCCCGGCGTGCCCACCCCGACGGCGACGGCCGCTGCACCACATGCACCACATGCGCCTCCATATCTTTCGACCAACTGGAAGGAAGCAGCCTGTGAGAGACACGCTCCGCACACCGCCGCCGACCGCGGCCGCGCACCATGCACAGCCCTTCACCCTCGACCCGGGCCGGTGGGAGAAGGAACGCTCCCGTGCCCTGCGCACCGGCCACGTCCGCGACCACACCTGCTCGATCGCGTGCGAACCCGTGCTCGTGCACGAGCGCACCCCGTGGGGCTGGCTCGCGTGGACCGTCCCCGGCGACGGCACGCCGCCCGAAGTCCCCCATCAGGTCGGGGTACTGACCCCGGCCCCCACCTGCACCCAGCGTCTGGCCCTGCGGTGGCTGACCAGGCGCCCCGCCCAGCGCATCGCCCTGGACACCGTCCCCGGTTCCCTGCGGTTCACCGCCGCTGCCGTCGCGCTCGTCAGCCTGCTCCCCGGACTGTTCGCCATGAGCCACGGCGTACCCGCCGACGTCGCGCTGCCGGCGATGCTGCTCGCGCCGCTGCTCGCCGAGCACCTGCCCGGCCGCTTGGACGCCCGAGCCCGCGACCACGTTCGCAGCGTCGAAGACGCCCGCGCCTGCCGCTACCTGCAGCGCCTCGCCGTCCTGCACACCTACATCGTCCAGGCCGCCGCCGGCAGCGACCGCTACGACCTGCGCCGCTCGGCCGAGATCGGCCACAACCTGCTGTGGGACGCCGCCGACCTGCTCCAGAACCAGGACACCCGCTCGGCCTCGGCGCGACTCATCGACCGGGAACGGCTGATGGTCCAGCTCGCCGACCAAGTCGCCCAGATCCTGGAGCGCACCCGCGCCGAGTCGGCTTCCGGCGAGGCCGACCAGCCCTGCGGTGGCGAAGGCCCGTTGGGCCCGCTCCCGCCCGGCTTCGAACCAGCGGCACGGCCAACACCTTCGCCCACATTCGACACTTCACCGCTGAAGGGATTCCGCCCCATGACGCAAACCCAGCCCGACGACGCAGTCCGCACCACGGACGTCTACCTGCTCTTCGCGCACGAGCCGTACTACCCCGGCGATGGCGCCCAGGAGATCAACACCACCGTGGTCGCCGCCGCTTCCCTGCTCCACCCCCAGGTGCAACAGCCCGACGGCGCCCGGATCCACGACCGCCTCACCCGGGGACGCACGCCGGGCGAGATCATCCCGCTTTCCACCCTCACTCACGAACTGGGCGGCGGCGCCGACTGGCCGACGGTCGGCGACTGGGAGAAGGTCACCACCGACCTCGTGCAACTCGTACACGCCAGGGAGTGCGACGCCCTCAGCCTCGGCCTCCCCGATGCCGCGCGCGCCCTCATCATCGCCGGCCCGAACAGCCACGTGCGCGCCTACGACGCCGCAGCCGACCAGTCGACCACTTACGGGCCGACGGAGCGCGCCGCTGTCCTGGCCGAGGTCGCCAAGTTCCTCGCCGGCCTCGTTGCCGAGCAGGACCTCTGGCCGGGCGATGGCCTGCTGCCCCCGCGTTTCCAACAGGCGTAAACGCCTGGTTCTGACCCCCCTGGCCCGGCGGCATGTCAGTGCGCTGCGCCAGCCCCTTTACACCTCAACCGAGAAGGAGTTTGCCGTGGAATGGGCACAGTTCGTCATCCATTGGCTCTGTCGGTGAGTCGTAGCGTCGTTTTGTGGTTGAGCGTAGATGTCACCGTTGTTCCGGCAAGTGCGAAGTCGCTGTTTTTTAGGGGCGGTTGGGGCCTTGTGGTGGGAGGATGGCAGTGCTTCTCCCGCTGGGGGCACGGATGCGCCTGTCGAAATCCAATGCCGATCTGTATGCGGCGATCCGCCGGGACCACCGCGCCGGGATGTCGATGCGCGGTCTGCAGCGCAAGTTCGGGGTGACCTGGCAGAGGGTCCGCGAGGCACTGGACTGGTCTGGCCTGAGCCGCGCAAGAAGCTGCCCCCGCGTCCGACCAGGTTGGATCCCTACAGGCCGCTGATCGACGAGATGCTCCGCAGGAATCTGGGACGCGCCGCCGAACAAGCGTCGCAGCCTCTGGGTAAGTATCCGGCCCTATCAGAACCGGCACACGTCGCGAGATGAGTGGTCCAGCTTGAAGCGCATGTGTTCTTGCCTGGTGAGGTTACGGTGAACGGCGCGACAGAGGTCGCTGATGGCTTGGGCGGGGCTCGGTAACACTAGCTTCCGCAGTTCTACGGTGGTGTCTTCGCTGCTCGTGGCAAGAGTGCGCCCGTCGGGGCTGAACGCCAGCGCCTTGATGCCCTCGGTGAATGTGAGGCTGGTGCGGATGGTGCCGGTGGCCACGTCCCATAGCCGCACTGTGCCGTCAGTACCGCCGGAAGCCAGAGTGTTCCCGTCAGGGCTGAAGGCCAGTGAGTGCACACCGTTCATGTGGCCGGTGAGGGTGATCCGGGTCTCTTTGGTAGTCAGGTCCTGCAGACGCACCGTGTCGTCCTCGCTCCCGACGGCGAGGCTGCGGCCATCAGGTGAGAGCGCCAGGGCGGTGATGCCCGATGCATACCTGAAGGTGCCAGGGAGGGGGGCGTCACTGGTCACGTACCTGAGGCTTATGTGGCCATCGACACCGCCGACGGCCAGCGTGGTGAAGTCATCGCTGAAGGCGACGGCGCTGGCGTTGGCGGTGGGAAGGAAATTGACACGGGATCTGCCGCTGGCCAGGTTCCACAGCCGCACGTCTTCGGGGGTGCTGACGGCCAGGGTCCGTCCGTCTCTGCTGAGTGCTATGGCGCGCTTGATGTTCCCGCTGTTGAACGTCCTCCGCGTTTTCTCGGTGTCGACGTCCCACAGGCGCACTTCTTCCCTGTCGGCAGCGATCAAGATGCGCCGGTCGGGACTGAACGCGAGGGCAGTCACCACGTCGGTATGGCCCTTCAGAACGGTCTGGGGCGCGACGGTCTCCACCTTCCACAGCCGTGCGGTCTTGTCCCGGCTGGCAGTGGCCAGGGTTCGTCCGTCCGGGCTGAACGCCACGGCATCCACAGCGTGGGTGTGGCCGGTAAGTGTGGTGCGTGTCGCCCCGGTGGCCGAATCCAGCAGTTGTGCTGCGCCCTGCTCGCTGCCGACGGCCAGGCTCCGTCCGTCCGGGCTGAACGCCACCGAGGTCAGATCACCGAAGTCCCCGGTGAGCGTGCGCTTGGGCTTCCCCGTGGCCACGTCCCACAACCGCACTCTGTTGGTGGCGACACCGGCCAGCGTCCGCCCGTCCTTGCTGAAGGCCACCGACGTCACAGAATCGAGAGGATCCGGAAGGATGCGGGACCTGCCGGTAATCGTGTCCCACAGCCGTGTCGTGGCGTCGTCGCTGCTCGTGGCCAGGGTCTGTCCGTCCGGGCTGAACGCCACCGACGTCACAGCGTCGCTATGGCCGGAGTACGTGCCCCGGGCTTTCCCTGTGACCGCGTCCCACAGTCGCACTACGCCGTCGACTTCCCCGGTGGCCAGGATCTTTCCCTCCGGACTGAAGGCCACCGATACCACGTCATTGCGGCTGGCAAGAGTGGTTCGGAGCTTCCCGGAGCGCACATCCCACAGCCGTGTCGTTTCATCGACGCTGCCGGTGGCCAGAGTCTGTCCATCCGGGCTGAACGCCACCGACCGCAGACCGTTGCTATGGTCAAGGGAGACCCGGGTCTTGCCTTTGGCGATGTCCCACAGTCGGGCCGTGTGGTCCATGCTCCCTGTCGCCACAGTACGCCCGTCGGGGCTGAACGCCACCGACGTCACCCAGCCGGTATGACCACCGAGGCGGCTCTTGAGGGGGAGCGACGCAGCGGCGAACAGGCTGGCGGTGGCTTCGGCGGAGGGGCTGGCCCGGTAGGCGTGGGCGGCCAGCAAGGAGGCCGCGTCCGGTTCGCTCGTGATGAGAGCAGTGGATTGTGCGGCAAGTTGCCGGGACAGGGCCAGTTGTCGGGCGGTGACAGCATTCTGCCGCTGCTGCTCGGTACTGCTGTACTGCTGCCAGGCGATCGTGCCGGCTGTGACTGCCAGAACAAGCAGTACTGCCAAGGCGGCGGACAGCCTGCGGAGCCTTCGGGCGGTCCGGGCGGCCGCATGTTCTTCTTGGTTGCGTGTGGTGAGGCCAGCGGTGAGGAAGTCGTGCTCCAGGGCGTTGAGGCCCCGCTCTGCACCGCTGAAGTGGCCTTCTGCAGTGGCGAGTCGGCTTCCCCGGTATAGGGAGCCCGGGTCGCGGCCCAGTTCCTCCCAGGCGCGGGCCGCCTCGGTCAGACGGCGGTGGGCGCGCAGCCGCTCGCGGTCTTCCTCGATCCAGCCGGAGAGGCGGGGCCAGGCGGTGATCAGGGCCTCGTGGGCCAGGTCGACGGTGTCGTCGTCGAGGGTGAGGAGGCGGGCGTGGGCCAGCCGGTCCAGGACGAGGGCGATGTCGTCCTGGGCGGCGGTGCCGAGGTCGAGTTCGCTCCGGTCGACGGGGCGCCGGGTGTCCTGGGAGCCCTCGCCGGGGGCGATCAGCCGCAGCAGGATCAGCCGGGCCAGCTCCGCGTGGTCGGCAGAGAGCCGGGTGTAGACCTCCTCGGCGGTCTGCGCGATCGCGCCGTGTACGCCGCCGGCCGCCTCGTATGCCTCCATGGTGAGTGCCCGTCCGCGGCGCCGCCGCCAGGTCTCCCGCAGGGCGTGGGAGAGCAGCGGCAGGCCGCCCGGCTCGCCGCCGGTCTCCTCCACGAGGCGGGCGGTCAGCTCGCGCTCGACGATCAGTCCGGCGGCCTGGGCGGGTCTGACGACGGCTTCGCGCAGCTCGGCCGGGCTCATCGGTCCCACCAGCAGGTTGGCCTCCCGCAGGGCGTCGGCGAGCTCGCGGTGCTCGGCGCAGCGTCCGTAGAAGTCGGCGCGTACGCCGAGGACGACGCGCAGCCGGCTTGTGGGCTCGGCGGCGGCCAGCAGGCGGGCCAGGAAGCCGGCCCGCTCTCCTGGGTCGTGGCAGAGGGTGAAGACCTCCTCGAACTGGTCCACGACCAGCCAGGTGTCCCCCTCGCTCGGAGCTGGCACGCACGCCCTGTCGTGAGTGCGGTGCGGACGCTCACCCGGAGTGAGGATCCGCACCGCCGCTGGCCGGTGCGGTCCCTCCAGGCTGCGTAGGCGGGGAATCAGCCCCGCCCGCAGCAGGGATGATTTGCCGCTGCCGGACGGCCCGAAGACCGCAAACACGCGGTGCGCCGTCACCGCGTGGACCAGCGCATCGGTCATTTCGTCGCGGCCGAAGAAGAGCTCCGCATCGGCCACGTCGAACCGGGCCAGGCCACGGTAGGGGGAAGGGACGGTCTCGTCTGCCACGAGGTCGGCCGCCCGGGCCTGCTCGGTGACTGCCTCGCGCCAGCGCCGCTCCCACGCCTGCTCATCGCCTCCGCACGCCCGCACATAGGCCAAGGCCACCGGCAGGGAGGGCAGTTGCTCTCCTGCGGCCGCTCTCGACAGGGTGGAGACCGAGACCTCCACCTGCCGGGCCATCTGCCGGTAGGTGATGCCGCCCGCTTCCTGACGCAGCTTGCGCAACTCGAACGCAAACCGCTGAACCGGCCCCAGCCCCGGATCGAGGTCCGCCTCCGGACGCCCCATAACGCTTCCCTCCCCCGTGCCGCCCCCGTGACCAGCAGCGGCGTTTCATCCCAACACGCGCCCCACCACCGTGAAAGACACCATCTCGCCAACCCACGCCTGTGACCTGCTTTGTTTCATGCCGGGGACACGGCTGTGCAACAACCCCAAACCCAGTGAACTCGATCCAGAACGCCCCCGGTGGCCGCCCTGACGGAGAAACAGGTGATTGAACCGCCACGGTTCATGTAGCCCGTGGACACACGGCCCCAATCCAATCGCAAAACACCGCAGATCAGAGACGTGGATGTGACCCACGCAGTTCGCAGGCTGCCAGCCCACTGACGAAGAACGGAGTGATCGAGATGAAGCGAGCACTTGTTGGTGCCTTCGCTGCCGTTTCCCTCGCTGCGACCGGACTCGCTGTAACCAGCAGCGGAACCGTGAGCGCGCAGGAAACGGGGAATCTACAAACGAGCGCCAGCACGACGACCGCCGGCCACGCGCAGTCCGCGGCTGCGCCGACCGAAACTCAGGTTCCCAGAGAGGGGCAGGCTCAAGCTCAGGCCCCCTTCGCCAACCGCGTGGTCACGTTCAACGTGAAGAATCCTGACCGACGCCCTTTCCCGGGCCCGCACATGCAGCGGATCATCGATCAGATCCGTGAGTACCGGCCGCAGGTGATTGCCCTTCAGGAGATCTGCGCGAACGACGCGAGGATCATCCGGGACAACCTTCGCGCTTACTACGGCCTGAGTTACAACCTCGCTCAGGGCGATGTCATGAACAACTTCGGGCGCTGCTGGCCGGGTAGAGGATATGGCACGGCTCTCCTGTCGGCTGCACCGCTGACGAACATGGTCAAGCACGTGTACGGGGCAGGTGGCACGGAGCCGCGCGGCTACGTTGCGGCGGACACAACGGTTGCGGGGAAAAATGTGCGCGTCTTCGTGACCCACCTGGCGCAGGCGGGGCAGTCCGATGTTCGCCAGCAGCAGGTTCAGGAACTGCTGGCCGACGCGCTGACGTTCCCGGACACCATCGTGATGGGTGACTTCAACGCCGAGCCCAACACGCGTGAGGTGACGCCGATGTGGACGTGGTACAAGGACGCCGACCCCGCCTGTAGTGCGGCCCAGCCGGATCCGCCGTGCCAGTGGACGGCTGATGCTTCACCGCACCGGAAGAAGTTCGATTACATCTTCCTGCGCAACGGCAGTTTCACCGCCCCTAGCGCAGGTGTGCACGACAACTACTCGGACCATGACCTGGTGCATGCTGATCTGAGCGTGGGGTGACGCAGCCCCGTCGGGGACACGCGGTTTGTTGACATTCGAGGTGGGGTGCCTCCGCCTGCCGTGCAGGCGGATCACAGGCGCTCTGCCGATGACAGCCGCTACCCGGAAGGCGAGGACCCCTTGCCGGTGCGTCGGCTGATCCCGGCGATGCGATGCTCGCGCATGACCCGTTCCACGCGTTTGTGGTTCACCACCCGTTGCAGCCGGTGCAGTTCGACAGTGACGCGCGGGACGCCGTAGGTGCCCCGCGAGGCGATGTGGATGACCGTGATCTCGTGGGCCAGGGCTTCATCGGCCCGCCGACGCTCCTCACGGGCCTCGATCCCGGCCACCCAGGCCCCGCTTCAGAAAGCGCTCACGTTCGAACTGATCGACACCGTCACCTGCGCGCAGCCTCGTCAGGTGACGTCCTACGACCCGAGGGGAAACGATGCAACCGAATGTCATGATGAGGGCACTCGTCTGTGCCACTGCCGTCGCGGGGCTTGCCGCCGGGAGCCTGGCGGGCGCAAGTGCCGGCTTCGCGGCGTCCCAGCCGGCCGCCAAATCCGCGGTGAGCACCCAGGACGTCTCCATCCTTGCCGTGAATAACCTCGGCCTGAACACCAAGCAAGCCAAGCACTGGCAGTGTTGGGTGAAATCCAGGGGCTTCAACCCTGGCACCATCGACGGACAGCTGGGCTCCAACAGCTGGAAGGCGACCCAGAGGTACTTCAATCACTACGGCTTTAACGTCGGCAGCAAGCTCGTCGTGGACGGCGTCGTCGGAACCAACACGATCAAGGCGCTGCAGAACTTCCTGGGCGCCGACATCGACGGAGTCGCGGGACCGCAGACCAGGAGCTTGTTCGCGTCCTGGAACAACACGGACTGGTGTTCCGGGTAGCTCGTGAGCCACGACTGGGCGGCCACCGACTCTCGTCTTACGGTGGCCGCCTGGGCAGGGACAGGGTGCCCCGGCTGAGGCTAGCCGTGGTCACGGACGACGACGCGGGGCCGAGGTTGTGCCGTGGGTGCGGGGGCCCGCTGATGCCGTCAGCGAAGGCGACCGGTGCCCGCCTGCCGGTTGGCACTCAGCGGTGTCGCCGTCACCGCCGTGTCCGCGGACGCCGCGCTCCTGGCCGGCCGTACGCCGCGGACCATCTCCCGCGGCTCTCAGGGCGACACCGTCAGGGAGGCGCAGTGCCTGCTGGTGAGCCTGGGCTACAGCGCGGGCCGGGGGTCGGTGGGGTCGTCGACGCCGAGGAGGAGCACGTGGTGCCCGACGGTCTCGGTGATGCCGGCGGTGACCTTCTCGACGTCGAGGCGCAGCCGTATGCGCCCGGCGCCTTCACCGTTGGCCGCGAGGTCGTGTTCCAGCTGGTCGTCGATGCGGTCCAGGGCGGCCTCGGCCGCGGCGAAGTCGGCCAGGTCGTGGTCGAGGAGCTGGCGGGTGGAGGTATCGCGGAGCTGGTAGCTGGGCATCGGGGCTCGTCCTTCGGCTGGTGGGAGTTCAGGTGGTGGGATCAGCGAGTCGGCGTGCTGCGCTCACCGCGCGCGACCAGACGTCGGGGCTGCCGCCGTGCTCGCGGGCGAGGGAGGCGGCAAGTCCCCGGACGTCGCCGCGCTCGCGCAGGGCGGCCAGGGCGATCTTCGCCCGCCGGTCGGCTTCCGAGCGCCTCGGCGCGGCCGTGGCCGTGGGGTGGTGCTCGAGGGCGTTGCGTACGACGTACTCCCAGGACGCCCGCGGCCCCCCGTACTGCACGCTAAGTTCCGCGGCCAGCCCCGGGTGGTAGCCGTCGCGCTCGATTCGCTCGGCGGCGTACTGCTCGGCGAGCTGCGTGGCCGAGAGCTCCTCGCGGGTGTAGGCGCTGAGCTCGGCCGCGAGGGCCTCCTCGAGGGCCGAAGGCCGGCCGACGGGCGCCTCGGGCTGCGGCCCGGGACGGCGGCCGGCCTTGCCGACCTTGTCCCCAGTGCGCTTGCGGTCGAAGTCCTGCAGGTCGCCGACGCGGAAGGCCTGGATCATGCGGCCGGTGGGACCCTCGACCTCGCCGACGGAGTCCGGGAAGTAGCCGGGGTTCGCCTGCTGGTACTTGCGGATCACAGAGGCCCCGTTGAAGTTCAGCAGCTCGGCGGCCTTGTTGATGGAGACGACGGCCTCCGGGGCGAGCTCGTACAGTTCGGGGTCGGCCTTGAGGACCTTGCTCGCCTTCTCCTGCTGGAACCACGCGTAGAAGTCGCGGAACTGCTGCTCGTCGTAGAAGTCAGTCCCGTCGATCCGCTCCTTCTCGGGGTGGCGGTGCTCCTTGGGCTGCTCGTTGCGCACCTTGTACCAGCGGGCCGCGGACCCGACGCTGGCGCCGGTGAACTCGCGGATCCAGTCGCGGTTCACCACAGCGCGGCCGCCGACGAGGCGGCGCTGCGGGTTCAGGGCCTGGGTCATTGCACTCTCCGGTTCTGGCTGCGGCCCTATACTTGGGGCCTGCTCCTCTTTGTTCCTCCGGCGCTCACGCGCTGGCGGGCGAGTTGAGTTGGTGAGGTGGTCGGCGGGACGTTCGGCCGGGGTTGCCGCCCTGGGTCGACATCCTCGTGAGAGGGTGCCTTCCGCCGCCCACCGTTTTGCCGCTGTTCTCGCGTAATCAATATGACGCTCTTGATGGTGGCTGTCAATCTCGCCGGCGCCGAGACTGCGTCACGACCGGAACCTCCGGTGCGCGGCCCACTCCCGTTCGAAGTGCGGCACCTGCTTGTCCCGGACCTGGAACGGGGCGGTGACCATCAGTTCCTCCACGGCCGGAAGGTCCGGACCGCGCCGGTGGATCCACGCCCGCACCCGCCCGTAGCGCTCGTCGACCTCGACGGGGACGCCGTGCCGCTGTGAGATGCTCCGCAGCCGCCGGCCGAGAACGGCGGCCCGGCCCACGTCGACGCGCTGCACCGAGCGCAGCGCCCGGCCGCGGCGAGCAGGGTCCGCCTTCGCGACGGGCAGGATCCGGCGCACGTGATACAGCGCCCACGGGCAGGAGAGCTCCTCCTCGAAGGCCGCAAGGACGGGCCGGTCGGCGGGGCGGCGCGGGTCAAACTTCTCCAGCAGGCTGTCGCGGCCGAACAGCTTCGCCTTCGGATTGAGGCTCACCGATGTGTACTCGAGGCGCAGTACCCGTCCGCCGATGTCCGGGTGCGCGCGCATCCGGTCCAGATGCGCCGCCATGGCGCCCATCGAGATCGGGAAGCAGCAGAACGTGCAGTAGCTCTTCTCCCACCGCACGCCGAACCGCTCGTACAGGTACGCCTCGCACCGCTCGCGCCCCCACCCCCATTCGATCAAGGGATACATGCCCTGGCGCAGAGGGTTCTTGCGCGCACCCCGGTCTCGGAGGCTGCGGGGGACCTCGTCGGCGTTGAACCCCATCACCTGACGGAATGGCCGGTCGCCGATCTCCTGGGCGACGAGAGCGTCGCCGACCTCGCCCTTGGCATGCAGGCTGCAGAGCCGGATGCCGCCCTGTTGGGGAACGGTGCCGTTGGCCTCGTACTCGTCCTCCTCCAACGACCAGGGCCCTCGCCGGACGATCCGTTCGGGCTGGCGGGAGTCGTCCATGACCGCGATCTCCAACGCGCGGCTGGCCCGGGCTACTTGCACGAGCCGGACCCGGTGCTCGCGCAGGAGCGGCAGCACATGCTGCTCTGCGTGAACGTAGGTGGTCGGCCACTCGCTCCCCGTGATCTGGTGGATCACCATGGTGCGGTCCAGGTCGACTCCATGGGCGGACGGGTCTTCCAGCATCTTCACCAGGAACGCGGTCGAGTCCACGCCCAGGCCCCAGTTGATGACCAGCTCGACGTCCTCGCCGCCGGTGGGGGATGCGGCGTTCATGCGAACCCACCCCCTTGGTCCGCCTTCGGGTACGGGTAGGAGGTGGCGGTGAGCCGGCGACCGGAACGCGGCCCGATCCAGGCCGCGTAGCGGTGATTGCCCCCGTGGGAAACGACTTTCGCCCCGACGGTCTGCAGGGCCTCCTCAAGCCACGCCCGGCCCGGCTCGCCGGCCTCGCGGGACCGGGCTCCGAGGGCGATCAGGCGCCGCTCGACCCCGCCTCGGCCACGCTCGCCGTTACGGATCTTGGACATGGCCCGGTCGTGGAGGACCGAACCGTCGGGCAGCACGGTCAGACGGCGCGGCCGGGTCCGGCCCAGATACTCC
This sequence comes from Streptomyces sp. GESEQ-4, assembly GCF_017948455.1. Lineage (GTDB taxonomy): Bacteria > Actinomycetota > Actinomycetes > Streptomycetales > Streptomycetaceae > Streptomyces. Next base: position 14,694 of record NZ_JAFFSU010000034.1, on the reverse strand, counting down.
ATCCCCTTGGCCTGGTAAATCGTCCCGTAGTGCCCAGGGAAGATCACCTCCGTGCCCTGGGCGGTGAGGCGGGTCCTGGGTTCGGGGTCGCTGTGCGCGACGATTCCGCGGATGCCCCGTGCGGCAGCCAGCCGGAAGACGCGGGCCTGGAACCAGGTCTCCGCGTTTGACGGGACCTCGTCGAGCAGCACCAGCCGGTTGAGCTCAAGGGACTCCTCGTACGGGGTGAGCCGTCCGAACACCCCGGTGAGTACGGCGGCTTGAGTCGGGATGCCCAGGGCGAGCACGCCCACCAGGCTGACTGCCGGGGGCGCGGCAGTGTCGATGAGGCCGTAGGCGAAGCGGACGGCGGGCCACGAGCCGCTGTAGTGGTGGGCGAGGACGAAGGCCTTCGCCGCGTGGACCAGATCGTTCGGCATCTCGCGGACGCGGTAGCGGGCCGGGTCGAAGCCGCCTTCACTAGTTGGCCTCCAACTGTGCCGGCGGTCCCTCCACCGCTGGCAGACAGCGCCGAAATCGAGCGGCTGCTGCGCGTATGCAGACATCACAGGGTGTTCCTCTCGGGGCGGTGTGGGTTGGTGAGCGAGGCCGGTCCGGGGTTGCCGCCCCGGACCGGCGGGCCAGGCAGCACGCGGGGTGCTGCTCGGGGATGGTCAGGTCGTGTTCGTGGCGGGGAGCATCAGCTGCCGGGGGGCGTGCAGCACGTCCAGGACGCGCTCGCGCCAACGCATCGCCCAATGCACGCAGTTGGAGCAGTTTTTGTGCTTGCCCTCGCACTGGGGCAGCGGGTCGTTCCAGCGGGCATCGCGCGACCAGGCGAGGGAGTCGGCGGAGGCCAGGTACTCGGCGCACGTCTGAAGGGCCTGGGTCTTCAGACCGAAGCCGTGCAGGCGCAGTCCGGCGGCGGCCACGGTGGCGAGCACGGCCTCGACGTCCTTGACCGACTTGCGGCGGCAGACGGAGCCGACCCCGACCAGCGGATAGTCCGCCAGCTGCACGCCGCGCTTGGCGTACAGGTCCAGGCAGGCTTCGTAGTCGGCCGGGAGCCAGCCCTGGACGGTGGGGATGATGTCGACGCCGGGGTCCTCGGCCATCAGGTCGACGAAGTTGCCCACCGTGCGGTCGATGTGCTCGCGCACGGACAGCCCCGTCCTGGCGACCATGTCGGGCTCGCACATCCAGTCCTGCGGACCGGCCCAGACGAGCCGGCCGATCCCGTGTCGGAACTGGCGCAGCTCGCGGACGTAGGCGTGCGGGCCGATCGTCCAGCCGCCGTGGTTGTCGAGTTCGGAGAAGGCGCCCGAGTCGTAGATCCAGTCCTCGGCGGCGCGCGGCAGCGTCGCGCGGCCGGTCAGTGCGGAGCGCGAGACGCACATCGGCACGCCCCAGGTGGACAGCGCCTTGGCGTGATGTCCGCCGAGCCAGAACATCGGGCCCTCGGCCGGCGAGTCGCCCGGGTGGAATCCGAGGCCGTACTCGCAGCGACAGACACAGCTGCCGATCGTGCAGAACCCGCAGTCCAGGCACTGATCGTGGTAGCAGTGGCCGCAGGCGTAGCGGACAGCGGGCGTGCAGGTGCACGTCTCGGGATACAAGGCGTCTACCTGCGGCGTCGGCATCCGGCGGGCTGGGGCGGTGAGTACGGCGTTCACGGGCGTTCCTCGAGGTCGGTGAGTTGGTGAGGGGGCCGGTCCCGGGGTTGCCGCCCCTGGACCGGCGGTGGTGCGAAAGAGCTGAGTGCCGCCGTGGTGGCGGGGCGAGCCCGGTGCGGCTCGCACCCCGCCCTACGGCGTCAGGTGTCCGTGCCGGGAGGGTCGCCGCGGCTCCAGGGCCCGAGGACTGAGCGCGGCTCGCTAGCCCCCTGGTCGCGTTCCTGCAGCGAGGCCATCAGAAGGCTGAGGATCCGCTCGCCCTTGACGGCGGCCTGGTGGCGCAGCGGGCCTGCGGGGATCTGGTCGGGGAGCGTCACCCGCATCGCCCTCAGGTCGATCTGCAGCGTCACGGTGCGCACGAGGGGGCATCCCTGTTCCCGCCCGGCGAACAGCTCGAGGCGCGCTTCGACGCGGTGGTCGACGGGGGTGAGCTGTACGTACTCGTTGCGCCAGGCGCGGTTCGCGACGTCGGGGGAGATCCGCACGGAGGTGGGTACCGTGCGCCCGGTGGGCACTTCGCGGTCGTTGAGCGGGTATGCGGGGTCCTTCTCCCTCCGCGTCACTTGCTGGTGGAACGGGTACCAACCGGGCCCGTACACGACGGGCTGGGCGTCCAGGACGTACCGCCAGCCGCCGAGGTCCAGCTTCACGCCGTAGATGTCCCGCTCGGGCTCGGGTGCGACGTAGAGGTCCAGGGGCGCCGTGACGGGGCGCGGGATCAGGGCCGGGTCCAGGCAGGGAAACGCCGGGAGGTCGGTGGGCAGGAACGTCGTGCGGGTGTTCCCCAACTCCCCCGGGCCGAGGGGGCCGTCGCCCACCACTGTGCGGACCAGGCGGGGGACGGCGCGCTCGCGCGGAGTGACGCGGAGGGCGACAGCCGACCCCTCGACCGAGATCAACTCCTGGACGTCCCAGTCCGGCCGGTCCGTGCACAGTTCGTGTCGCAGCTCGCGCAGGGCCCGGGAGACGCGGCGGCCGAGTGGGTCTTCAGGGTCCCGGCGCGGGGCCGAGGGAAGGACCAGGGCGGCGTCGGGGTGCCACTGGTCGGACAGGACCTGCCACGGCCCCGGCGGCAGCAGCGAGGCGAGCTGGCCGGCGAGATGCTCGGCGTCGGTCAGCTCACGCAGAACGACGGCGGTGAGGCGCGCGGTGGACGGCGCGTCCCAGGGACCTCCCAGGATGAGACTCAGCCCGTTGCCGGGGGCACCCAGGGTGACGCTGAGCCGCCGACCGTCCAGCCAGGCCTGCGCGGGCCCGAACTGGACGAACAGCCCCGGCTCGTCGGGCTGCTGGAACGGGGCGCCGGTGGTGAGGAGACGGGCTACGGCCTCACGGGGCGGGTGCGCGTCGCGGGCGTCGGGCAGGGCCGGGGCGTAGCGGGTGACCGCGTCGAGGATGCGCGATGCGGCGGGCAGTGGGGTGAAGGCGCTGAAGCGCGCGGTGCAGATCCGGGCGGGCCCGGTGGGCGACGGCGCGGCCAGGGCCGCCTGGATCGGCCCGTGCCGCTCGCGGGCGCGGAGGGTCAGCCGGTAGCCGCCGGGCAGGTCGGCGCGGACACGTTCGCCGCCGCGCAGCCGGTGTGCGACGACGGTCTCGGAGATGCCGTAGGTCGGAGAGACGGGCTCGAACTTGTACATGGCGCAGGCCTCCACGGGCGGCGGTGAGTGGTGCCGGTCAGCGGGTGATGCGGGCCCGGGCTTTGTCGGCCTGGACGTGGACGGCGTCGGCGTGCGCGGCGGCGCGGACCTTGTCGGCCCACTCGGCCGCGCGCTGCGCCAGGTCGGCGAGGCGCACGAAGGAGGCGTCCTGGTGCCGGCGGGCACCGTCCATGAGCCGGGCGTGCTCGGCGGCCAGTTCCACGGCGGCGTATGCGGCGATCGCCTCGGCGCCGTGGCGGCGGGTGACGCGCCCGAAGGGGCAGGCGCCCTCCTCCTGCTCGATGACGGCGAGATCGGCCGCGGGCCAGCCGGTGGCTTCGTCGCGCGGGCCGAGCTGGATGTCGAGTACGCACACCGCGTCCGGGTCGTGCAGGCCGTTGCCCTGATAGCGGCGGTGCGGTCGGGGCACCGGGCCGGTAGGGCGTTCGGTGTGTGCGCGCCAGAGTTCGGGGGAGGGGTCCTCCTCGTCCTGATGGAGGCGGTGAAGGTAGGCGACGAGCGCGGGCACCTGCCAGGCGGCGGAACCGAAGGGCGCGGCCGGCATGGCGAGCCCGGCCCGGGCGATCAGGCCCGTGTGGTTGCTGACGGCGGCCTGGGCGACGAACAAGCCGGTGGTGAGACGGAGTTCGGAGCGGAGCATGGCGAAGCCTTCCGGGCGGGCGGCACGCAGAGAGAAGGGGGAGGGGCCCGGGCCGGACCGAGTGGTCCGGCCCGGGCCGCAGGTCAGGAGTCGCCCTCGGGGTCCTCGGCGCTCGCGCCGTCCGGGGTGGCCTCGGTGTCCTCATCGGCCTGGCCGTCGGCGTCGGCCGCGTCCGGCTCGTGCTCCTCGTAGGGCTCGTCGTCGACGATGGCCTGTTCGACGCCGGAGAGCGGGTAGCCGAGCTCGGCGAGGAACGTCAGCCAGGTGCGGGCGTCCGCGCGGATCTCGCGCAGCTCGTAGACGGCGGAGCGGGCGGTGCTGTCGGTGCGCCAGGTCCGTACCTCGCTCAACCTCTTCTCGAACGTCGCGGCCAGGACTGCGAAGTTGAGCAGGGTGAGCTTGGCCGGGGTCGCCGTCTTGGCGCGATCGGCAAGGGTGCTGTAGCCGGTCAGCTCCTTGATGAGGTTGTGGCGGCCCATGTCCCCCGACCACTGCGCCACAGGCTTGGGGCAGGTCAGGAGCTGCTCGGTGATGAACGCCGCGAGCGGCTTCGGCGCGCTCTTGCGGCCGATCAGGTCCTTCAGCCACGACTGCCGGGCCTTCTCGGCGGCGCGGTAGGCCTTGTTGCCCGCCTTGACGTACTCGCGCGACGGCTCCGACGACTTGGCCTCACCCGTCGCCTCGGCCTGCTGCACGTCTCCCTCACCGTCCGCCTCCGGGGCGTCCTCTTGGGGCGGCCGGTGGCCGAACTGGTCCGGGTCGGTGCAGAAGTAGTCCACCTCGCCGGGCTCGCTGGGGTTCTCGGCCCAGATCGCCACGTGGCCCGGGCACCCGGCGTGGGCCTCGGCGCTCATGGGCTCGCCGTCCGGGCCGTCAAGCTCGGTGAGCGGCTCGGCGGTCGGCGGAAGGGTGTCGGAGTCCTCGGCCAGCCGTACCCCGGCCTCCTTCAGCTGCGGGCGGACCTTGGCGCGGGCCTGCTGCTCGGCGCGGTCGTCGCGCTCCCACTGCACCTGGAACTCGAAGCGGCCCTTGCGGTAGGCCTCCAGCAGCCGGTCTACGGCGTCGGCGTCGTCGTCGAACTCGCCCAGCACACCGAGCACTTCGAGGTCGAGGTCGTACGCGCCGGTTTCGGCGAGCGCCGTACGGGTCCGCTCGCCGACCGTCTTGGAGGTCTTGAGCGCGCGGGAGACCTCGGTGCGGCTCCGGCCGGTGAGCTGGGCGACCCTGGTCTGCTTCATGCCAGCGCCGACCGCGCCGAACAGGGCGTCGGCCTGCTCCAGTTCGGTCAGGCCCCGGCGGTAGGCGTCGTCGTTCTCGATGAGTTGGTCGATGAAGTCCTCACCGGCCTCCCTCAGGGAGGGGTCGAGCACGTACGCGGGAACCTCGACCGCGTCCTGCTCCTCCTCGGTGTCCTTCGTGGTCCGGGCGCCGAAGTAGCGCCGGTGGCCCATCTTCAGCTCGTAGGTGTCCTCGCCGAGCGGGAGGACCACGACGGGGACCTTCACGCCGTTGGCCTCGATGGACTTGAGGAACTTCTCGTCCAGGTTGAGGTCCTGGCGGACGTTGTTCTCGTTGACGCGGATCTGACCAAGTCGCAGCGTGACCCGCTGCATCGGTGTTGTTGCGGTGTCGCTCACGGATTGCTCCTCGTGCGATCGGTTGGTGTCGAGCAAGTTGCCGCTTGCTATTAAAAATCAATTATACACCCTCGCGCAGGTTGGGGGCCAAGGACTTTTTACTCCTGGTCGGCGGTGGTGTGGTGCTGGCGGATCGCCTCCGCGATGGCCTCGGTGACGGCCTTGATCCCCTCGGGAGTGCGCACTTCGCGGAACGAGGCGATCTCGCCGGTGGGATCGAGGTTGGCGCGGAGGCACAGTTCACCGTGGTCGTCGACATGGAGCGTGTACGTGTCGGCTTCCGGGGCGTCCAGGCGGCCGTAGGACTCCCAGGGGCCGGGGGCGGCCTTCCATCTGCCGCCGAGGATCTCGGCCACGCGGTCCGCGACCGCTGCGGGGGTGGTCATGGGTGCCTGTCCTTTCGGGTCTCGGGTCGGGGGCCCGGGGGCGTTGCGCCCCCGGGCTGGCTGGGTGCTCAGTCCTCGCCGGGCTGCATGATGGTGATCACGGGCTCGCCGTGGTCGCCTGGCCCGATCGCACACGCGAGTTGGACCGGGCGGGCCTGCCGGGTGCGGCCGTCGCGCGGCACACGCCGGAGGTTGACGGTGACGTGGCCGTCGCCTCCGCCGGTGCGCCGGATGGCCGCACGGGTGGTGAACAGGACGTCCCACAGGCGGCCCCGCTCGTCCTGCGGCACCTGCCGGTCGCTGTCGCCGTCGTTCCAGGCCACGCAGTCCTCCCACGCGGCGCTGGTGAGGGCGACCGGAACGCGGAACCCGGCATCACGGGCCAAGTCGCCGTCGGCGGCGACGAGAACGCCGTCCGCGAGGGCCTGGGCGCGTGTGTAGGTGTGGATGATTTCGTCCTCGTCGGCCAGGGGGGCCGACCGCATGGCGTCGTCGCTGACGGTGGGGTCCTCGGTGACGGCCGCGTCGTGCAGGACGGAGTCGATGCGGGACAGAACGTCGTCGCCGCTCGGCTCCTCGTCGCGCGGGGAGTTGGGGTGTTGCCGGGTGAGGTGCTGCTCATCCGGGGAGCTGTGGCCGTGGTTGGCGGGGGTGGGGCCGGTGGGTGTCTGGGCGGTGGTCTCCTCGGTCGTCATCGCGCCGTGCACCGTGAGCATCGTTGCCAGGGCTGTCGCCCTCCCGGTGTCACCGGCGGCCTCGGCCTCGGCCCGCTGGTGCTCGAACTCGTCCCGGATCTGCTCGTGGCTGTAGCCCTGGGCGAGCTTCACGCGGACGGTCTTGCCCACGAGTTCGACCGCCCTGGCGGGAAGCTGGCAGGGCATGCGGCCGCGCCCCAGGGGGCCGGATGTCTGGCTGCGGCGGGCGAGGGCCCGGGCGAGGGCCGTGCCGTGGTCCGGCGCCCCGGCCGGTCCGGCGGCCGGACGCGGGTCGCCGGGGCACGCGACAGGCGCGGCGGGGGAGGCTGCACGGCCCTCGTCGGTCGGTGCGGCGTCCGTCTGGGTCGCGCCGGGGTCCTCGGCGGTCAGCTTGTAGAACCGGTTGGAGTGAACGTGGACAGTCCACTTCTGCCCGGGGGTGTCCTCGGTGAGCCGGGCGCGCGGCGTGCTCTCCCAGGCCTCGAACGCCCGTGCCGGGTCGACCGGCACCATGTTGCCGGTCTCGGAGTCGTAGGCGCGGCAGGATCGGACCGCTGCGCGGATCTGTGCAATGCGGTTGGTCCAGTTCCGGCGGATCGTGGTCATCGTGCGTCCTCCTGTGCGAGCTGGTGACGGAGCGAGTTGCCGCTCACTCCTAAAAATCAATAATACACCCTACTTGGGTAGGATGACTGTGGTCAGAACAGAGTGTCCCCGTTGCTGCTTCCGGTGTCCTGTGCAGCCTCGGGTGCGGCGACGGTGACCCGGGGCCGGCGCTTCCTGCTGGGAGCCGACTGCTCGACGTGGGCGGCCCGTTCGGCCTGGGCTTCCAGCTCGTCTTCGTCGCGGTTGTGCAGGACGATTTCGACGGCCGGTGTGACGTCGCGCCACTGGTCGCGGTAATCGTCCGTGGGGATGCCGACGTTGGGGCGGAGCAAGATTCCGGTCTCGCGGTGGAATCGCTCGTACGCGGGGGAGTCCTGATCCACGAATCCGCGCTCGATGCGGAACGGTGCGGAGTCCCTCGGGATGATGAAGGCTCCCCGGCGGGCCAGGGTTTCGGCGATCGCGATGACGTGGAATTCGAACAGCGGTCCTCGGTATCCGGGGGCATTGGTGCTGCGCTTGATCCGCCCGAACGGAGGGTTGCTGATCGCGCAGTCGAAGGGGCCGAGGTTCATGCCCGGGACGTCCAGCACGTCAGCACAGATCCACGTCGCCTCCGGCAGGACACGCCGACCGACGCGGACGTATTCCGGGTTCTTCTCCACGCACACGATTTCCCGCGGCGGCAGACGCTCGAAGTGCCGGGTCACCAGGTCGCGGGCGTGCCAGGCCAGGCGGCCGATGCCCGCGCACAGGTCGATGATGCGGTCGCCGGAGATCACGAGGTGCATTTCGCTGGCGAGCTCCGCCGGTGTGAAGAACGCGCCGTCCAGGGTGCGGCCGGTGTTCGCGGACTCGTGGTAGTGGTCGAGGACGAATTCCCGCTCCGACTGCGTCAAGTCCCGTTTGCTCGCGACCAGTTCGCACGCCCGGTTGTGCCTCTTGGCCTGCTCCTTGCTGAGTTTGCCTGCCATGACACGTCGCCTCTCAGGGTGGGTTGGCCCGCCGGTCCGGGTCCGTCCGGACCGGCGGTGGGTTCTCGTGCGGGCCGCGCGCTACCCGGTGAGGTCGGCGACGAGGACGGTGGCGTTGTCGGCGTGGGTCCCGGCGTGGGCGATCGCGGATTCGGTGAAGTCGTGGGCTGCCTCGTTCGGGGTGCCGGTGAGGTAGTCCGCGAGGCTGCGGGCCGAGTCCTCCAGGGGCTCGTACGCGCCGTCGCTGGCCAGCAGGAGACGGCAGTTCTCCATGCCGCGGGTGGCGGACTCGATTGCGGGATGGCCGTACTGGTCTTTCCTCTGCTGGTCGGTCTCTGTCGAACCCAGGCAGGACGTGACGCGGTTGCGGTTGCCCTGGATGACGCGGCGAAGGTTGTGGTCGGCGGTGAGTCGCTGGAGGGTGCCGCGCGGGGTGAGGACGTAGGCGCGGGCGTCTCCGCACCACGCGACGGTGAGCGGCTTGCCGGGGGCGGTGACGGCCACGACGGCGCAGGCGGCGGGCAGGTCGTAGCGGGCGTACTGGTCCTGGCGGTCCGGCTCGGCGGCGTAGGCGTCGTAGACGGCCCGTAGGCCGGCCTTGGCGTCGGCGCGCACGGCGGCGGCACGGGCGAGACGGCGGGCGGCGGTGCGCGTCCAGTCGCGTACCGCGTCGCTGGAGCCGATGCCGTCGCACAAGACGTACGCGCGGGCGCTCTTGTGGGTGTAGGTGGCGGTCGCGTCGCACTGGTGGGAGCGGTCGCCGATGAGCTGGAAGGCAGCATGGGTGCGCATGAGGACTCCGGGAGGCGGGCCGGGCGCCAACGGCGCCCGGCCGAGAGGGGATGGTCAGACGGTGGCGGGCTCGGGGAACACCGTGGTGACGGTCAGTCGGGCGGTGCGCAGGTCGGCGGCGACGGCGGTCATGAACGCGGTGTCGGCCTGCTGGTGACGGCTGCCGGGGGCGTACCAGTACTGGTTCTTGCGGTGCCACTTGAAGCCGTGCCGCTTCAGCACGATTGCGGCGCCGTCGCCCAGCTGCGTACCGGTGACCGTGGTCCCGTCCTCGTCCGTGTGCGTGAGGGTGAGTCCCTCTGCGGCCTCCTCGCCCTGCTCCTGGTCGCTCGCCGGACGGGCGGCCTCGGCCGCGGCTTGCTCCTGGGCGGCGGCCCAGCGCTGGGGCAGGATGACGTCACTGGCGATCTGCCACATCTGCTGTGAGGCCCCGTTCTCCTGGATGACGTGGCCGTCGATGACGCAGGCGTCGAGCATGCCGCTTGTGGGGGGCTCGTTGCCGTCGTGGGCCTCGGACCACAGGGCGGCGGCGGCCTTCAGTGCGTCGTCGGAGATGTCTCGGTGGGTGTTGATGCCGTCGACCAGCGGTTTCCCGGTGACCTTCCGGCCCTTGACGGTGACGGTGACCGTGTTGTCGGTGGACTCGTAGCGGTCCTCCATGGCGTCGAACTGCGCGCCCTGCAGGGGCCGGGTGTGCGCTTCGACGTCGGCCGTGGAGGGGCCGTCGGTCCAGTAGACGGAGATCCAAGCGGAGGCGGTACCGGTGCCCTTGCGTACGCTGAACTTCACGCCGGGGAACGCGTTCTTCAGGCGGTTCCGGAGCTCGGCGGCCACGTGCTTGGTGTCGATGTAGTCCATGCCCTGTCCTTCCGGTGCGAGGCGAGTTGGCGGCGGATGATTTGCCGCTCATCCGTAAAATCAATAATACGCCCTATGGTGGAGGATTCAACACCCCTGGCGTCTCAGTCGGCTTGGAAGACCTCGTGACCGTTGACGGTGATCCGGATCGGGATCGTCTCGTCCGGGCTGATCAGGTCGGCGGGTACCTCGCCGGTGTCCAGGTGGACGGACACCACCAGGCCTTCACCGCGCGCCCAGTAGACGTAGACCTGGGCGCCGCCGGTCTCCAGGCACGGCAACGTCCCGCGCTGCTTGCGGTGTTGGTGGAGAAACCGCGCGCGTCGGTTCAGGGTGGTCGCGCGGCGCTTGCTCAGTCGCATAGCTGTGCCTCCTCCCGGGGGCCGGCCCGGGGCGGACGGGCTCGGACCGGTACGGGGCGGTCGGGGGTGGGTCAGGACGGCTGGGCCGGTCGTTGGACCGGCCCAGCCGGGGCGGTACTCAGGTGCGCCGGTCCGGGCCCGTGGTACGGCGGGCGCTCTGCCTGCGTGAGCGGTCCTGTGCTGGGCGGGGGACGCGCTCGGCCTGCCGGTACTCCATTCCGGATGCCGGGGCCGGCTGCCCGCTGGGTCCGGGGCTGACTGTGTGCGTCTGCCGTGCTTGGTTCGCGGTGAGCGGGTGCAGCCACCCGTGCTGAATGGCCCAGGCACGGACCGATGCGGACCCGTCGGGGCTGACGGTCCGCACGGTCAGTTCGCCCGTGGAGCCGTCGGTCATGCCTGCCGCGATCACGATGGCTACGCGCATGGAGGCATCTCGGTCGCTTACGACGCGGTCGCCGTGCAGGGTGAGGGACTGGGCGTCGGCAACGTCGCCCTGCGGTGTGCTGGCGCTGGCCACCAGGCGGTGGGTGCCGTCGCCGAGAACGGCGCGGAGGAGCGAGACGTACGCGTCGACCGCGCGGCTGAGCAGCATCTGCGCGATTGCAGCGGGGTGCGTCTCGGGGGCGGGCTCTGGACCTTGGGGCGGCTCGGCTCCGGGGCAGGCTCCGCCGTCGGACTCCCACGCGTCGGCCGTTCCCGGGTCGGACGGCGGGGCGTCCGCTGCGGTCACGGTCGGCGTCGTCTCCGCTTGGGGAAGGGCGGTCGGCTCGACGGCCACCCGGCGGACGACATCGCCGGGCGACCACTCACCCGCAACCTGGTACCCGCGTGCGGTGATCAGGTCGGCGACGTGGTCCAGGGGGACGGCGCTGGTGCTGGGGTAGTGGCGCCCCTCGTCGTTCCACACCGTGGCGCCCTCCCACGGGCGGCCGGTGTGACGCTGCCCGCACCCGCACTCCAGGCGCAGCGCCGCGCCGTTCATCCGCGTGTACGTGAGCACCGCGTAGCGGGCGGTCATGGTGCAGGTGAGCGACCGCACCCAGGCCTCGTACGCCGAGCCGTACACCCCGAACGTCATGATCTCGGACGAGACCACCCACCGGGCGAATGCGGCCCCCTCCTCGTCGGTGCGGCTCTCCGCCACGGCGTATGCGGCGAGATCTTCGAGGTAGGCGGCGTTCGACGTGAGGTAGTCGGAGGGGAGCACCGACAGGACCGGCTGAGCGTCCGGGGCGGCATCGTCGCCTTCGGGCGCCAGCAGGCAGTCAGCGCCCACGTAGGCACGCCCGACGAACCGCGACGGGTACAGCTCGAACGGGATGGTGGCCTTGGTCCACGGGCGCAGCATGACGGGGACCTCGCCCGTGGGGGTGGCGGCGATGGATGCGGAGACGACCTCGGCCGTCACGGGGGCGGCGCCCCGCTCGCCGTAGGCGGACAGGACCGGCGCCGTGCGGGCGGTGGGCGCCTCGGCGGCCACCAGGTCCCCCAGGGCACGCCACGCGATGCCCTCGGCGGCCTGCTGGCCGTTGCGGGCCAGCGTGGCGCCGTCCCAGCGGTAGCCCCGGGCGGTGAGCCGCCACACGCACCGCAGGACGGTTTCCCCGGTCTCCTGGCGGGCGGTGAGCAGCAGCGCACAGTGTCCGGGCTGCGTCTCGACGGTCGTTGTCCATCCGGCCGCTTCCGCGCGGGCGGTGAGCCGGACCAGGTTGCGGGGCAGATCGGCGGTCGGGGCGGTGGGCGCCGGCACTTCGGCAGAGGTCGGGGCCGGCTCCTGGGCAGGGGTGCGCGTGCTGCTGTCGGGCTGCGTGGTCGCGGTCATGTCGGGTCACTCCTGTCGGGTTGGTGCCGGGTGAGTTGCCGCTCACTCCGGGAGGGCGGGGCAGGGGGAGGCAGGGGTGTTCCCGCCCGGACCGGTCGGGCGACCGGTCCGGGCGGGCTGGTACTCAGTTGCGGCGGTTCGGGGGCCGGTTGTCCGGGGGCGCGGTGCGGCTGGCGTGCCGGGCGCCCGTGTCGGCCTGGTCTTGGTCCGGGCGGGGCACTCGCTCGGCCTGCCGGAACTCGACTCCCGGCTCCGGGGTCAGCGGCGCGCCGGTCTCGGGGTCGACGCTGTACGCCTCTCGGATGTCGTCGGCGGTGATCGGCCAGAGCCAGAAGTTCCGGATCTTCCAGCCGCGTACCGACTCCGATCCGTCGGGGCCGTAGGTCCGCACGACCAGGCCGCCATTGGAGCACCCGAGCATGGCGGCTGCGATCACTGTGCACACCCGCAAGGAGGCTGCCTCGTTGATGATCAGGGTGTCACCGAGCGCGGTGAGTTCCTGGCCTTCGATGAACTCACCGTGCGGGGTGGTGGCGCTGACCACCATGTTGTGTTTCCCGTCGCCGAGAACGGCGTCCACGAGAGACACGTAAGCGTCGGTCGCGCGGTCGAGCAGTGCGTGTGCAGTCTCGGCGGCGTCGCTCACGGGCTCGCTGCCGGGTGCGGGGCTCCATCGCATCTCGTCGATGCCGAGTTCCTCGGCCGGGTCGTGGTGCGCTCCTTCGAGGCTCTGCCGGATGTGGTCTTGGTACTCGCTCATGTCCCCTGCCTTGGGTGGTTGAGTTGGCGGCGAGTGAGTTGCCGCTCACCCGCGAAATCAATAATACGCTCTTCCGGGGGGTTACCGTCAACCCTCAATCACCCCCCGGACGTGGACAGTTACGGCGACTTGACCGGCGTCACCCGCGTACGGAAGAACGCGTTCCGGGCGAGGCTGAACGTAACGCGCTTGGTCTCACCGGTGCTCTCGCGCTTGCCGTAGATCTCGACGGCGGTCAACTCGTCGTCCTCATAGGTCGCTTGCAACACCGTGCCTTCCCACACCTCGGGCCACGGTGCGGGCCGGTGCACGGTCCTCGGCCGTGCGTGGGCGGCCAGACCCCGGGTGGGGCGGCGCTCGACGCGTACCCGCTGCCCCAGACTGATCGGTCCTGTGGCGCTCATGCTGTCCCCTCTCTGGTGGCCGCAACTCCGGGAGGGGTGGGGCGACCTGAGGCCGCCCCACCCTGGGCGCGTCACCGCCTCCGGCCTGCCCGCTGCTCCTCGGCGGCCGTAGGCAGCTCGTTGACCCCGTGGCGGGCGTGGTCGGCCCGTACGCGCGCGGCCACCTCGTCGACGGACGGGAGTCCGAACCCTCCGTCTCGGGCGAACATGTCGTACGCCTCGCGCCACCCGCGCACCTGACACTCGACCGCACTGCGCGACGCACACGCGATCGTCAGACCTCCGACGGTGACGGACAGTGCGCCGATCCCGTCGGGGCTCACTGCCGCGCTGCGCGCCCGGACCTTGGCGCGACGGGGCGCGTCATCCAGGAGCACAAACGAATTGATGATGAGTTCAGGCTCACGCAATTCGCCCGCGTCGACTTGCTCGGGAAAGACCCGGTCGAGCATTTCGGCCGCCTCGCACCAGCCTTCCCACCACACGCGCGCGGCGGTAGGGTGCCGGAATTCGATGATGGCCGTAGGGATTTTGAGTAGGGGAATGAGCGTCAGACCGATTGAAGCATCGGTCTCGTGCTCTCCGGCAAGGTGGATCGTGAGTCGGCTTACCGCGTCAACGGTTTCCGTTCCGGTGTCCAAGGGTGCTCCTCGTGTTGGTGATTGAGCGTCAGCCAGGTTGCCGCCTGACTGCAAAATCAATAATACACGCTTCGGTTGGGGGAGGGACCCCCCACACCGAACCTTGCAACATCTCTTGCGCCTTCTCTTGCGGCTACTCCTGCACCTTCTCTTGCGACATCTCTTGCGCATGCCTCCCTGGGAGGGTCGACGTATCCGCAGTTCAACCAAGGTTTCCGGGTGTGGTCGTGGGTCTGACATCCCCTCTGCTGCCACTTGTCCCGCGCCGGTTGAAGGATGAGTGAGGAATGGGGGCGGGGCGGGTCGGGCGGCGGCTTCGGGGATCGGGCGGCCTGGGTGTGTGGTTGCGCGTCGGCGGGGGCCGCCGCGCCGGGGTGGTGGGCCTGTTCGGCCCGTACTGGGGATGGGGGACATGGGGGGAGGCACACAACCCGGGGTCTCCCCGTCCCTCCTCCTGCCCTCGTACGCCCTCCCTGCCGGAGGCAGGCTCAACCCCTGACCCCTCACAGGGCAACCGGGTCCCGGAGGGGCCGAGTTGCCCGCCCTCGGTATTCCGTGATTTTCTTTCTCTTACGGAATAGCAATCAAATACCTCTGTTATTAAGGGAATCGGAGATTCCCTTAAACCTGCCCAGACAAAGAGACATGACGAACCCTCAACTAAAACCCCAACACTCCATCCACGAAACGAAATCTGCGGCATCGATTTGTGCCGGAGGCACAAACCCATTTTCCGCTCCTTCCCGGGCCGGAGGCACGCCGGTATGGAAATGGCCGGAGGCCAATTTCCATAACTCCCGCCGGAGG
>NZ_JAFFSU010000033.1 GCF_017948455.1 Streptomyces sp. GESEQ-4 | reverse complement strand
GGGCTGGAGGAGGCCGGGGGGGGGCGGGCCCGCGGGCAGTCCCGTCGCGGGCCGGCCCTGGGGCGGGGGGGGGGGGGGGCGCCCCGCCCCCCCCGCCCCGCCGCCCCCGGCCCCCCCCCCCCCCCCCCCCCCGCCCCTTAGGCGTCCTTGAACTCCTGCCTCTGTCGCCCGAGCCCCTCGATCTCCAGCTCCACAACATCCCCGGAACGCAAATACGGCTTCGGCTCAGGCCGCCCCAGCGCAACCCCCGCCGGCGTCCCCGTATTGATCACGTCCCCGGGATAAAGCGTCATGAACTGACTGACGTACCGCACGACCTCCCCCACGGGAAAGATCTGCTCAGCCGTAGTCCCGTCCTGCTTCAACTCCCCGTTGACCCACAACTTCAGGGACAGCCCCTGCGGATCCGCCACCTCGTCCGCCGTCACCAGCCACGGCCCCAGCGGATTGAACGTCTCGCAGTTCTTCCCCTTGTCCCACGTGCCGCCCCGCTCGATCTGGAACTCCCGCTCGGACACGTCATGCGACACCGCGTACCCGGCGACATGAGCGAGCGCCTCCTCGGCCGAGTCCAGATACCGGGCCGTACGCCCGATGACTACCGCCAGCTCGACCTCCCAGTCGGTCTTCACGGACCGCCGGGGAACCAGCACCGTGTCGTGCGGCCCGACCACCGTGTCCGCGGCCTTGAAGAAGATCACCGGCTCGGGAGGCGGCTCGGCCCCCGTCTCGCGGGCGTGGTCGTGGTAGTTGAGCCCGATGCACACGATCTTGCCGATCCGCCCCACCGGCGGCCCGACCCGCAGCCCGGCCGCGTCCAGCTCGGGCAGATCCCCGGCGCCGACGGCCGCCCGGACCCGGCCGAGCGCGGCGTCATCGGCGAGCAGCGACCCGTCGATGTCCGGGACGAGGCCGGAGAGGTCCCGCAGGATCCCCCGGTCGTCGAGCAGCGCGGGCCGCTCCGATCCCGCCGTACCGACTCGCAGCAGCTTCATGTTCACAATCTCCCTCGATCGCGGGCGCCCGGCCGACGGCGACGGCCGGTGTGCGGCCCGCACGCAGCCATCGGAGGACTGGTCGATCCTCCAAGGTCACCGACCACTCCGCAAGACCCGGTTCACGGAGTGGACCGGAGTGCACCCGCCAGAAATCCAACTACGCTCCTGGGCGCCGAAGTTGATATGTAAAGCTATGGCCATGAGCGCCGAGGAGATCGACACCAGCCGGCCGCATCCCGCGCGGATCTACGACTACCTGCTGGGCGGCAAGGACAACTACGACGTGGACCAGGCCGCCGGTGACGCCCTCGCCGCCAAGGCGCCCGAGGTGCGGATCAGCGTGCAGGCCAACCGCGCGTTCCTGCAGCGTGCCGTCCGGTACGTCGTCGGCACCGGCGTCCGCCAGATCCTCGACATCGGCACCGGACTGCCCACCTCGCCGAACGTGCACGAGATCGCCCACGAGGCGGCGTCCGACGTACGCGTGGCCTACATCGACAACGACCCGATCGTGAAGGCGCACGCCGACGCCCTGCTCAGCCAGTCCGGCGCGACCAGCATCGCGCTCGGCGACCTGCGCGACCCGCAGGCGATCATCGATCACCCCGATGTACGCCAGGTCATCGACTTCGACGAGCCGGTCGCGCTGCTCCTCGTCGCCATTCTCCACTTCATCACCGACGCGGAGAAGCCCGCGCAGATCGTCGCCACCCTGCGCGACGCGCTCCCGGCCGGCAGCTACCTGGTGCTCTCGCACGCCACCGGCGACCTCGCGGACCGCCGCGACGCCCAGGCCGTCTACAACAACGCCACCGCCACCATGAACCTGCGCACCCGCGCCGAGGTCGAGCGGCTCTTCGACGGCTTCGAGCTGATCGAGCCCGGCGTGACCCAGGTCCCGTTCTGGCGCCCGGACACCCCGCCACCGGCCCGCGTCGCCGAGATCGGCTTCTACGGCGGCGTGGCCCGCAAAACCACCGGCTGACCTGCTGACGGACTACTCCTCAGCGGTACAGCGCCGCCCGCTCCACCGCACTCCACGTCGTACTGGTCACCACATACAACGCGGCGGCGAGCGGCACCACCGCCACCGTGATCAGCGTGAAGAAGGACATGAACGGCATGACCTTCCTCATCGCCCCCATCCCGGGGACCTGCTCACCGTCGGCCACCGGCACGGGAGCCTCATTGGCGGCCATCATCCGCTTCGTCCGCCGGTAGTTGAACACGGCGACGGCCGCGACCAGCGCGAACAGCCCGACGTACACCAGACCGGCCGCCCCGAACACCCCGCCGTCCGCGAGGGCGTCCGCCCAGCGATGGCCGAGGGGTGCGGCCAGCAGCTCATGGCTGAGCAGTGCGTTCGCCTCGCCGCCGATCGTCGGGTTGGAGAACAGGTGGTAGAGCAGAAAGAACGCGGGCAACTGGAACAGCCCGGGCATACACCCGGCCAGCGGTGACACCTTCTCCTCGGCATGCAGGTCCAGCACGGCCCGCTGGAGCCGCTCGGGGTTCTTCCCGTGCTTCTTCCGCAGCTCGGCGATCTTCGGCTGCAACTCCGTACGCGCCTTCTGCCCGCGCGCCGCCGCCCGGGACAGCGGATGCACCAGCAGCCGTACGAACGCGGTGAACAGGACGATCGCGGCGGCGGCCGCGGAGGCATGGAAGAACGGTTCGAGCAGCTGCGCCAGCCGCTCGACCAGGTTGGCGAAAACAGACATGGGTGAGCCCTCCGTTGGGTCTCGTCGTGCCGGATCAGTGGGATGGCGGCATGACGACCCGCGCGGGTCACGACTGGAAGGAAACCCGGAAAGAAAAGGAAACCGGGAAAGAAAAGGGGTGCGTGCCCTACGCGGCGGCCGTCGGGAGGGCCCGTCCGGGCGCCCGGGGCCGGGTGCGCCCCCTGGCGTCGGGATCGCGTTGCGGCAGGAACGCCGTACGAAGGTCACGGTCGCGGATGGCCGTACGCACCCGGGTGGGCGGCACGGCGGGTGCGCAGCGCGCGACGAGGAGCGAGCACGCGGCGAACGCGGACCCGGCGGCAGCGGTCGCCGCGAGGGCGACGGTGGCGGAGAGGCTGCCCGTGTCGAGCAGCGCGACCTGGACGAGCAGAAGCAGCAGTACGAGGGCGGGACGCAGGCCGGTCCGACTGCTACGGATCACTGCGGCTCCCCTCTCGCTCACGTGCGCGCACTACTCAACCCGTACGACTGGTCTCGCTACTGGTCCCGTTCGTTATACAGGATCCGTCTCGAGCGGCTGCAGCAGCCTCTTGGGCTTGAGCAGCGCCCGGCTGACCGGATCCGCCGGGTCCGGATCGAGTCCGGGTCCCGGCAACATTTCTACGTCCGGGAGGGGTACGACGGTTCCGCACCCGCGACATTCGCCGTACGGACCGAGTTCGGTACCGCATTCCGCGTGCCGGAAGATGCGCAGCTGGGCGTCTCCGAAGTGCTCCCGGCCCCACAGCCCGAGCGAGCGCAGCGTGGGCCACAGCGCGATGCCGCGGTCGGTCGGGACGTACTCGTCGCGCGGCGGCGACTGCTGGTACCGGCGCTTGACCAGGATCCCCTCGGCGGTGAGCGCCTGGAGGCGGGCGGCCAGGACGGCGCGCGGGATGCCGAGGTGGACGAGGAAGTCGTTGTAGCGCCGTACGCCGTAGAGCGCGTCGCGCACCACGAGCAGGGTCCAGCGCTCGCCGACGATCTCCAGCGCCCGGGCGATCGAGCACTCCTGTGTCACGTAGTCCTTGCCCAATGCCATGGCGTCCACTGTAACCAGTTTTCCGCCTGTTGGTTCATTGACCGAACCTTGGGGTGTTACGGTGCGAGGCATGCCCAGGTTCAGTGAACGAACTCCGACGATCCGGCCCGCCGCCCCGGCCGCTCCCCGTCCCGAGTCCGCGCCCCGCCCCACTGCCACCCTCGCCGTGACCAGCG
Organism: Streptomyces sp. GESEQ-4; assembly: GCF_017948455.1. Taxonomy (GTDB): domain Bacteria; phylum Actinomycetota; class Actinomycetes; order Streptomycetales; family Streptomycetaceae; genus Streptomyces. The sequence goes on along the minus strand of NZ_JAFFSU010000033.1, from coordinate 74,026 downwards.
CCGCCACCGCCGTGGCCCTGATGACGTACACCGCGCCGATGGTCACGCTCCCGGAGACAGCCGCCGCCCTGCACACCCCGCTCTCGGCCCAGGCCTGGCTGCTGAACGGCACCCCGCTCGGCCTCGCCGCCCTGCTGCTGGTCGCCGGCAGCCTCGCCGACGACTACGGCCGCCGCCGGATCTTCCTCGCCGGCACGCTCGCCCTGGGCATCACCACGGCGCTGGGCGCTTTGACGAGTACGACCGTGCTGTTCACGCTGGCCCGCATCGCCCAGGGCGCGGCCAGCGCCGCCCTCCTCGCCAGCAGCCTGGGCCTGCTCGTGCACGCCTTCCCGACCCCACGCGGCAGGCTGCACGCGACCGGCGTGTGGGGCGCGTTCGTGAGCGGCGGCATCGCGCTGGGACCACTGGTGGTCGGGGCGATACCCAACTGGCGGGTGGCATACGGGGTGTTGGGCGTCGCGGCTGTGATCGTGGCCGCGGTCGGCATCCGTACGCTGGCGGAGTCCCGTGCCCCGAGAGGCGGGCGGCCCGACTTCGGCGGGGCGGTGACCTTCGGGCTGGCACTGGTCGCGCTGGTGGCGGCGCTGACGCTGGGGCGGGACGGCTGGCTGCGGGCGCCCGTGGGGTTGCTGCTGGCCGCGTCCGCCGTACTGGTGGGGATCTTCGTGCTGGTTGAGCGGCGCGCGGGGACGCCGATGATCGACCTGGGCCTGCTGCGCCGCCCCCGCTTCCTCGGCTCCTCCGTCGGCGGCCTGTTCACCGGGCTCGCGGTGATCGGTCTGTTCAGCTTCCTGCCGGCGCTGCTCCAGCAGACGCTGGGCCTGTCCGCGATGGACACGGCGTGGCTGTTCCTGCTGTGGTCCGGGCTGTCGTTCGGAGTGGCCCTCCAGGCGAAGCGACTGGCGGGCCGCGTACCGCCGCGCCTCCAACTGGCCCTCGGTTTCCTGCTCCACGCGGGCGGCGCCATGGCGATGCTGGGCGCGCTGGACTCCGGCTCGTGGGCACGGCTGTTGCCCGGCCTGGTGATCGCGGGCGTCGGCAGCGGCCTCCTGAACGCCGCGCTGCCACTGCTCTCGGTGGATTCCGTACCGGCCGAGCGGGCGGCGATGGGATCGGGGGCGCAGCAGACGTTCCGCTACATCGGCTCCTGCGCGGGCGTCGCGCTGACCATCGCGCTGGCGACGTCGTCGGGAAGCCTGGCGCGCGGCGCGGATGTCGCGATGGTCGTGTCGGCGGGGCTCGCGGTGGTCGCGGCGGTGGGGGTGGGGGTGCTTCGGGAGAGGGGCTGAGCGCCGCCCAAGGGGATGAGCCGCCGCCCAAGGGGATCAGCAGCGCTCAAGGGGCTGATCCCCTTGGGCGCTGCTCAGGGGGAGTCGGCGCCGGCCTCCTGGTGATCACCGCGCCGCTCCTTCGGGCGCCCGGGCCCTCTCAGGACGATCCGGGGATCGGGCACCGACCGCTTCCCGCCGAGCGGCAGGCCGTCCCGGCGGATCCTGACGGTCGCGGCTTCGGCGGCGCTCAACCTGACGGTGTCCACCTCCGGGGGAGCCTCCGGAGGAGCCTGCGCCGCTGGTTCTCCGGCCGGCTGGTGCCGCATCCCGGAGAACGGGTTCCGCCAGAAGTGCGAGCGCGGAAGGCGCCAGCGGTAGCGCAGGGCGAGCAGGCGCAGCGAGAAGGCGAACACAGCCGTACCGATGGCCGTACCGACATCGAGCAGCCCGGCGACGTGCAGGGCGGCGGTCGAGCCGGCTCCGACCAGGGCGGGCAGCGCATACAGATCACGGTCCCAGCGCAGCAGCGACGGCACCTCCAGCGCGAGCAGACTGGCCAGCACGCCACCACCCACGGCACTCGCGGCGCCGAGCGTCGCGGCGGCGGGAAGGTTGAAGCCGTGGTCGAGCGCCTTGATCGTGCCGGTGACGCTGAACAGGCCGAGCGCGGCGGCGTCGGACAGGTCGAAGAGCGTGCTGCTCTGGACCTTGCGGTCGTCGTACAGCCGGTGGCCGAAGTAGACGACCGCGGCGGCCACGCAGGGCGTGAAGAAGTAGCCGTAGTCGCTGAAGGCGACCGGTGTCACGCCGAGGACCAGGTCCCGGAAGAGACCGCCGCCCAGCCCCGCGGCCGCGCTGAGGATGACCGTCCCGAAGATGTCGAAGTCCCGGCGCACAGCGATGAAGGCCCCGGACAGGGCGAACGCGAAGATGCCGACGAGGTCCATCACGTACTGGACGGCGCCGCTCAGTTCGTTGATCGGCATCGGAAAGGGGCCTCCGTGACACGGTGAAGGTGCGTAAATCCGTTCCGAGGAAACAGATGCCACGGACGCCGCCCGCGTTCCCACCGAACGCCCTTCTTCACAACTCGCTTACGGTGGAAGGGACTTCGGTTGGCTGCGACCACGAACGAGACCACGAACGAGAGGAACCGCACCGTTGACTGAATGGCAGTTGACCCAGACTTTCCGCAGCAGCTCCGGGGAGGTCCGCTGGGACACCCTCGGACCACCCGGCCAGGACCCGGTCGTCCTCCTCCACGGCACCCCCTTCTCCTCCTACGTCTGGCGTGCCATCGCCCGCGGACTCGCCCGCCGGCACCAGGTGTTCGTATGGGACATGCCCGGTTACGGGGAGTCGGAGAAGTACGCCGGCCAGGACGTCTCCCTGGCCGCCCAGGGCCGGGTCTTCACCGACCTCCTGGCGCACTGGGGCCTGACGGAGCCTACGGCGGACCCCCTGGTGGTAGCCCACGACTTCGGCGGCGCCGTCTCCCTGCGGGCCCACCTGCTGCACGGCGCCCGCTACCGTGCGCTCGCCCTGGTCGACCCGGTCGCACTGGCACCCTGGGGCTCCCCGTCCTTCCGGCTGCTGGGCGAACACGCCGAGATCTTCGAACAGTTGCCGCCCGCGCTACACCGAGCCCTGGTGCGCGAGTACGTCAACTCGGCCAGCAGCCCCGGCCTCCACCCGGCCACCCTCGACCGCCTCGTCCCCCCCTGGCTCGGCAACCCCGGCCAGGCCGCCTTCTACCGCCAGATCGCCCAGGCCGACCAACTCCACACCGACGAGGTCCAGAACCGCTACGCCGAGATCGCCATCCCCACCCTGATCTGCTGGGGCCAGGACGACACCTGGATCCCCCCGGCAAAGGGCCAGGAACTCACCGCCCTCATCCCGGGCGCACGGCTGGAGCCCATCGCGGGTGCGGGCCACCTGGTACAGGAAGACGCCCCCGCGGAACTCACAGCGGCGCTGCTCCCCTATCTCCAGGACCACGCGGAGCCACGGTGATCGCGCAGAGCTTCCTCGAACCTCCGGTGGTCATGACGGCTGGGCAACCCGCAGATGTCGTCGCTCGGCCAGTTCCTCCGCGCCGACCAAGGTCAGAATCGGGGTGCCGGGCGGCGCGAACATGGTCACCACCAGCTGCGACTGTGCGTCCGAGAGGTTGTTGGCGCCCTGGTAGTGGATCACGTCGCCCCCGGGCTCGAACAGCGCGTCACCGGCCTTGAGCACCCGGGGCGGCTGTCCCTCCAGCTCGAAGAGGATCTCGCCCTGGGTCACGTAGCCGAAGAGCGGCCCGGGGTGCCGGTGCGGCGGTGCGCCGGGGTCGCCGGGCGACAGGGTGACCCGGATGGTCCTGGCCTCGGCACCGGCCGGAATCCGGGCCGCCGCCTCCGGCAGGGTGGTGATCACCTCGACGCCCGGGGGCAGGTGTGCGTGCTCAGCGCTCATGCATGTCCTCCAAACAGGGGCTGTCCATACGGAAGACAGATCAGCGCCCCCGTTTGTGACAGCCCCACCCGGACCTGCACTTGGCGACCGAAAACCTCAGTGGCGTGGCCGCATGGACAGCAGCTTCCCCCACACCACCAGCCGGTACTTGGACGTGTACTCGGGAGTGCAGGTGGTGAGGGTGAGGTAGTAGCCGGGGTCGGAATAGCCGTAGCCGGGCCGAACCGTACTGCTCGGCACGGGCCGGATGACACCGGTGTCCCGCGCGGAGGTCTGCGCAAGGGTCCGGTCGACGGCGTACGTGTAGACCGCGTCCTCCGTTTCCACCTGAACCTCGTCGCCCCGGCCGAGCCGGTTGACGTACCGGAAGGGCTCGCCGTGGGTGTTGCGGTGCCCGGCGAGCGCGAAGTTCCCGGCCCGGCCCGGCTGTTGGGTGCCGGAGTAGTGGCCGACGTACCCCTTGTTGAGGACGTTCTGCTTGCTGGTGCCCTCGGCGACGGGGACGCGGAGGTGGAGGCGGGGGATGGTGAGGATGGCGTAGGCCTGGGACCAGTCGGGGCCGGCGGACGTCGCCCGACGTGCCCCGGCGGGCTGCCGCCGGGGCACGTCGGTCTCCTCGGGCGCCGCCGACGACGTACCGGAATCGTCCGGGGCACCACCGCCCTCCGGCACCCCCCACTCCCGCTCCAGCGCCTCCACCTTCCGCTCGGCGTCGACCTTGGCCTGCCGGTTGGTCCACCACAGCTGATGAACGACCAGCAGCAGGAGTACGACGCCCACGGTGACGAGGACCTCGCCGCCCGCCCACACTCCGCGCCGCAGCAGCACACGCCGCCGCCGGCTGCTGTGCTGCACGACGAGAACCCGCATCATCGGTGACCTCCTTCGCCGGGGCCGCCCGCACGATAAGGGGCGGGGCGCGAGGTCTCCAGACGTATGCGCGTCCGGTACCCCGAACACTTTCTCCACGGGTTCGAGAAAGGGCTGTCGGAACTATCGACAACCCCACACGCCACACCCGATGCTTCCTGTCGGCATGCACGGGACAAGCCACGACGCCGGTTCGACGACGACCGGCCGTTGAGCGAAGCGGAGAAGTCATGATCCGACGCAGAACTCTGCTGACGGCGACAGGCGGCGCACTCGTCGGCAGCGCCCTGGCGACCGGCACCGCCCACGCGGACGCCACCATCGCCGTCAACCCCGGCACCAGCTACGGCACTTGGGAGGGCTGGGGCACCTCGCTCGCCTGGTGGGCCAACGTCTTCGGCGCCCGCGACGACTTCGCCGACCTTTTCTTCACCACCAAGTCGGTGACCTACAACGGCACTTCACTCCCCGGCCTGGGCCTCAACATCGCCCGCTACAACCTCGGCGCGTGCAGCTGGAACAGCGTCGGCGGCGAGTCGATGGTCAAGTCGCCCAACATCCCCGCCTTCAAGCAGATCGAGGGCTTCTGGCAGGACTGGAACAACGAGAACCCCACGTCCTCCGCCTGGGACTGGACGGCGGACGCCAACCAGCGCGCGATGCTGGTGAAGGCGACGCAGCGGGGCGCGGTGAGCGAACTGTTCGCCAACTCCCCCATGTGGTGGATGTGCAAGAACCACAACCCGTCGGGAGCAGCGGGCGGCGCCAACAACCTCCAGACCTGGAACTACCGCCAGCACGCCTCACACCTGGCGGCCACAGCCCTGTACGCCCGCAACAACTGGGGCGTGAACTTCGCGACGGTCGACCCCTTCAACGAGCCCGCCTCCACCTGGTGGACCGACACCGGCACCCAGGAGGGCTGCCACATGGACCCGGCGGTCCAGGCGGCCGTACTCCCGCACATGCGCAGCGAACTCGACGCACGCGGCCTGACGGGCATCAGGATCTCCGCCTCCGACGAGACCAACATCGACACGGCCCGCTCGACCTGGTCCTCCTTCAACGCATCGACCAGAGCCTTGGTGAGCCAGGTCAACGTCCACGGCTACCAGGGCTCCGGCGGCCGCCGGGACCTCCTCTACACGGACGTCGTCACGACCTCCCGCAAGAAGCTCTGGAACTCGGAAACGGGCGACAGCGACGGAACCGGCCTCACCATGGCCTCGAACCTCTGCTACGACTTCCGCTGGCTGCACCCGACGGCCTGGTGCTACTGGCAGGTGATGGACCCGAGCACCGGCTGGGCGATGATCGCGTACGACGCGAACACCCTCCAGCCGACCACCATCCAGACGAAGTACTACGTCATGGCCCAGTTCAGCCGCCACATCCGCCCCGGCATGACGATCATCGACACCGGCGTGAGCTACGCGGCAGCGGCATACGACGCGTCCGCGCGCCGCCTCGTGATCGTGGCCGTGAACACGTCATCGTCCGCCCAGACCCTCACCTTCGACCTCTCCCGCTTCTCCACGGTCACGGGCGGCTCCGGCGGCCTGGTCCCCCGCTGGAACACGGCCACCGCAGGCAGCGACCGCTACCGCGCCTACTCGGACACCCGCCTGAGCGGCAAGTCGGTGAGCGTGCCGTTCGCGGGGGGTGCGGTGCAGACGCTGCAGGTGGATGGGGTGAGCTTGTAGCGACGCGGGGGTGGGGCGGGGGTGCGGGTGCGGCTTGTCCCAGGTCACCGGCGTGTTGTCGGCGTTGCGGGAGGACCGCGCCCGGCAATGGAAGATCAAGGGGCTGCAGAGCCGACGCCCGTGCCCCGCTGATCACTGAACGCCGACCCCCTGCCACCGCGTGGCGCCCCACACGACTCGGGCCAACTGGCGGCGCGAGGTACACCGTCCGGTGGCTTATGACTGCCACCACGTTAGTCATATAACCCGTTTTCCTATGAATTCCACTATCCAGCCCTTGGTGCTGACCAGCCGTCACAAGGCCCTGAACCAAGTCGAGGAGAGTGGATCACATGACGACATCGCCACGCTGGCGATCTGTCCTGGCCTCAGCCGCCACAGCCGCCGCACTAGCCGCAGCCACCCTGGCAACCGCGACACCAGCCAACGCCGAAACCGCGACTCCACACCCACCGCATCCGGCGAAGCCCGCGTACCCAGCCAAACCTGTCCACCCGGCCAAGCCGGACCATCCGGTGAAGCCCGACCACCCGGCGAAGCCCGCGTACCCGGCTAAGCCCGCGTACCCGACGAAGCCCGATCACCCGGCGAAACCCGTCCAACCCGCCAAGCCCGCATACCCGGCCAAGCCCGACCACCCCACGAAGCCCGCGTACCCGGCTCATCCCGCGAAGCCGGCCCATCCGGAACACCCCTCAAAACCTGCCTACCCGGCCCATCCCTCCAAGCCGGAGCACCCGACGAAACCGGCGTACCCGGCCCACCCCAGCAAGCCCGACCACCCAGCAAAGCCCGCATACCCAGCTCACCCGGCAAAGCCCGCCTACCCGCAACACCCCACCAAGCCCTCCCACCCCGCGAAGCCTGACTACCCAGACCACCCGGCAAAGCCCGCTTACCCGGAGCAGCCGACCAAGCCCGCCCATCCGGAGCACCCGGCGAAGCCTGCGTACCCGGAACATCCCACCAAGCCCGCTTATCCAGAGCACCCCACCAAGCCGGCCCATCCGGAGCACCCCACGAAGCCCGCGTACCCGGCCCACCCCAGCAAGCCGGAGCACCCCACGAAGCCGGCCTACCCGGAGCACCCCTCCAAGCCGGCATACCCGGCCCACCCGACCAAGCCGGAACACCCGACCAAGCCCGCGTACCCCGAGCACCCCTCCAAGCCGGCATACCCGGCCCACCCGACCAAGCCGTCCCACCCAACGCACCCCACAAAGCCCTCCCACCCCACGAAGCCGGAGCACCCGCACCACTCGAAGTCGGAGCACGGGGAGCAGCACGACTGACCACTCTCGCGACGCCAGTGACAACCAGGCCTGCACCGCCAACCGGCCACGAGCCACCGGCACCGGCACCCAGCCCTCAGCCACCAGCACCAAGCCCCGCCCCCAACCCCCGCAACCGGCCAGAGCGCACCCGCAGCCGATGTCACTGAGTCACTGACCACCCGCAGCGCCGGGCCCGCACCCCTGGGCCCGGCCCTGGCCTGCCCATACCTCACCTTCGTCACCGACCGGCGCTACGGTGTCCCCCATGCGCCCCGACACGCCTGCCGAAAACGTCGACCACGCCGCCGAAGCGGCCCGCCTCGAGCGGACCGCCGGCCTGTACCCCGAGGACGCCGAGGCCCTGCTCCTGCAGGCCGCGGCCCATCTGGAACTGTCCGGCGACCGCCCCGCCGCGACGACGCTCTACGACCGCCTGCTGTCCTCGTCCGCCGGACTGGAAAACCCGCACCTGGTACGAGCACTCAAGGCATCGAACCTCTGGGAGTACGGCCACGAGGCCGAAGCCAGGGCCATCATCGAGGGAGTCCGCACGGCATCCCCCCGCGACCCGGCCCCCTGGGTCATCGTCGCGGAGGCCCTGGAGTCACACGACGAGCTGGAGCAGGCGCAGGAGACATTCACAGAGGGCGTACGGCTCCTCCTCACGGACGTACCGGAGCCCCCGTACGCCACCCACCCCCTCCTCTTCGGCCGCCACCGCGTACGCCGCATGCTGGGCGCGGGCCACGACGAGTGGGACGCCCTCGCGGACACCGTCCACACCTCCCCGGTGTCCCTGGACGAACTCCACGACCCCAAGCGCCTGTGGTCCCTCGGCTCGAACAACCCGGCAGAACTGCGCGCCGAAATCTCAAGATTGCAGGCGGAACTCGGCACCTACCGGGCGGCCCTGTCCCGCCCCTTCCCGGTGGCCGTACTGCACTGGCCGGCGACCGAACTGGCAGAACTGACCGCCGCCTACCCCACCCTTGCCACGGAGTACCCCTCCCACGAGGAGCACCTGGCGACGATAGAGGCCTCCCTCCGAGAACTCGCCTCCTCAGGCACCCCGAACCTGGGAATCGTCACGGGAACGGTCCCGTCGTACGAGGCCTTCGCGGCATCGGAAGGCGCCTCCCCCGCAGACCCCACGCTCCTCCCCCAGTACGCGACCACCCTCGCAGCCCGGGGCCGCGCGGTGGAGTGGCCACCGCAGAGCGGAGTCTGCTGGTGCGGCTCAGGTCAGACGTACGGGGACTGCCACGGGTCGCAGACCTGACACCGCGCGGGCACAAGATTCTTCGGCCGTAGCCTTCCGGCCCAAGTCAGCGCATCCTCGTCTTGGACCTTGGGCAGCCAGTATTCGTGACGCAGACCGGTGACGAGGTCGACGCCCTCGCCCGCCCAGACCGGCAGGGATGCAATCACGGCGTGATCACCCCCCTCGCGGCTGATCCCTCCAGGCGGGCGAAGCCGAGGATGTGGGGGACTGCGTCACGCAGGCTCGCGAAGTGAGGTTCCCCCGTTGTGCAGGAGGTGCTGATCAGCTGAGCTTGAACGACGTGGCGCGGTTGTTCCAGCTGCTGACGGCGGGGCAGTCGCCCTCGCCGGAGCCGTTGAGGTTGGTGCAGGCCCCGATCCAGCCGGACGACGACCCGCTGTGGCCGACGCCCCCGTACAGCTTGATCTCGCATGCCGGGCTGTCGCCGGTGTCCACGGTCACCGAGGAGTAAGTCTTGTTCTCCGAGACATTGTCGGGGTTGTTGACCGGATACCGCACGCCTCGCAGGTCGTCCACCGCGTAGTCGACCTCGTCGTAAGACGGCGAGCAGCGCTCGTCCCCGAGCCAGGCGGTGTAGGGCCCGTCGACGTTGTAGTTCACCCAGTCGTAGATCTCGATGAGGGAGATCTTGTCCTAGGCCTCGATATGGGAGCGCAGCTCAGCCTCAGTCGTGAAGCAGGAGGCCGTCTTGTGGGCTTGCTCGAGGTCAACGGCGCACCACTCTCCTCCGACCTCGGTCGGCGCCGGTACGTCCCCCGCGGAGGCCGCGGTCGAAGTCGAGGCCGAGACGGCGAGTGCAAGGGCCGCAGAGGCGGCCAGGCCCAGCCGAGCGGGCAGGGTCTTCCCGCGCATGGTGTTCCCCTTCCCTGCGTGGGAGCCACGCTGCGTGTCGGGGCCGCAGCGCAGCTCGGGTTGTGTATCGGCACCACGCTAGGAGCCTCCGCGCTGCGGCCCAATGTGCACGTCGCCCAAGATCACACGCGAAGTGTGCAAGGTGCTCAACCCGCACGCCGGCTCACAGCATGGCGGGTTCGGGCGGAGTTCGCCTGGCATTGCATCGCGGACAGCGAGTTGAACCATGCCCGGGCGCATCAGAAGCATCCCTCTCATCGCCGCCGACGAGGGCGATGAGGCCGACGGCGTCGTCATCACCTCCCCGGTGTCCCTGGACGAACTCCACGACCCCAAGCGCCTATGGTCCCTCGGCTCGGACAACCCCGCAGAACTGCGCGCCGAAATCTCAAGATTGCAGGCGGAACTCGGCACCTACCGGGCGGCCCTGTCCCGCCCCTTCCCGGTGGCCGTACTGCACTGGCCGGCGACCGAACTGGCAGAACTGACCGCCGCCTACCCCACCCTTGCCACGGAGTACCCCTCCCACGAGGAGCACCTGGCGACGATAGAGGCCTCCCTCCGAGAACTCGCCTCCTCAGGCACCCCAAACCTGGGAATCGTCACGGGAACGGTCCCGTCGTACGAGGCCTTCGCGGCATCGGAAGGCGCCTCCCCCGCAGACCCCACGCTCCTCCCCCAGTACGCGACCACCCTCGCAGCCCGAGGCCGCGCGGTGGAGTGGCCACCCCCAACAGGGAGCGGCTTGTTGGTGCGGGTCGGGGCGAATTTATGGGGAGCGCCACGGCACCGAGAGCCGCGACGTTGTGCAGGCTGCTGCCAGTCGTCCGCCAGCAGGCGCGTCCGAGCCCCGCACTTCACTCGGAGCGACGCCACTCCACGAGTCCCGCAGCGCCCGCCAGAGCCCAGCTCTACCTCCACGAACTCATGTTCCACAGAGGCGACTTGTGAAACAAGCGATCGTATGATTATCTGCCAAGCGCGCTGTCTCCCAAAATCCCGGCTTCGCCGAACAATCCCCCAACCACAGCGCTGAAGGGCACATCCATGCCTAAGGCTCGGTACACCTTCGAGCTCCCTGAACATTCAGTCGACTACGGGGTCGAGGTTTCGATCAAGGACCTCACCATCGACCCTCAGGCGCAGCGCACTCTCAACGAGAGGCGCGCTCAGAACATCGCGGACAACATGGTTCGCGAGGCCATCGGCTCGGTGATCGTGTCGGAGCGTGCAGACGGTGATCTCTACATCGTCGACGGACAACACCGCTGGCGGGCCTGCGCGCTGGCCGGATTCTCGACCATCATGGCCGAGGTCCATCACGGCCTCACGCAGGCTGAAGAAGCGATTCTGTTCCTGATAAAAAACAGGGAGTCACACAAGCCTCGCCCCATCGACGAGTACCACGTAGGCCTCACCGGAGGGGTTCCGCTATTCGTCGATACGGACAGGATTCTGGAGAAGCATCAACTGACTCTCGGATCGACGTCCACTAATGGCGTGGGCGCAGTCTCCGGTGTGCTTCAGATCGTTGACCGTTACGGAGCCTCCGTCTTCGATCGCACGCTCACGGTCGCGGAGGAGGCCTGGGGCCGTTCAGCAGAGACCTGGGACGGCATGCTCCTTGGCGGCATCGGCATGTTCCTTGGCCGGTGGGGCGACCTTGTCGACGACAATGAGCTCGGCAAGAAGATCATGGCCATGGGCACTGCGGCCAAGTGGCGCTCCGAGATACTCAGCCAGTCGTCTCGCGGTGGTTTCAACAACAGCGGAACGGGGTCCCGAGTGACCACCGCGTACCGACTTGTTGCGGCTGCCTGGAACAAGAGCCGCAAGGCAGAGAATCGCATCGAAGCCTAACTCGACGATTAGCCGGCGCCTTCTCCAAGTGAGTGAAGGCGATCAACAACCGGCTGGACCTGAGCGCACGCTGCTCTGAACTTGCATCCGCTCACACCGTGATCGCCGTGCGGATGAGAACAGCGTTGTGCGCGTCACGGGCATGCCCGGGTTCGCTGCCCTCAGAGCTGCTGCCCTGTCCGTTTCTCGCAGGCGTCAAGTTACCTCGCATCCATGTGCGGGACCTGCTGTGATGCTGCTCTTGTCTCGCCGACCGCAGCGAAAAGGGTCAGCCAACCGTGTTTTTCCAACTTCCCGATGGTGCACCGGAGATCGCCATCATCCCCGCAGCAATTGTCTGTGTTGTGCTCGCCGCGGCCCGGGTAATCAAGAATCTACCCAGGGACACAATCAGCAAGTTTTTTGAGCACCGCACGACCAAGTACCAGATTATCGCCGGTGACTCGAAGGGCCGTGTCGCTGCGATGCAGAAGCAGCGGCTTGTGTTCCTCGGCTTCGCCCTGGCGTGCTGCGTCCTGGTGGTACTCGCCTTCATCAACTCAACAAGCGACGATGCCGGGACTCCGCCACGCAATCCGACACCAACGACCACGAAGGGTTCATAGCCCGTGCGGTAGCCGAAGGGTGAGCCTGGAGGCCCCTTGTTCGCCAGGGGCCTCCAGCTTGATCACGCCTCGTTCCACGGCCCGAGCGGCGCATCACGCACGTCGATGACCCACTACCTGGGCACTTGTAACTTGCAGCTCATCGGGTAGCCGCACGAGGTCAAATTGACAGATCTTTATCTCCGAACCATCCGGTGCAGGCAACTTCGAGATTGCCGTACGTATCTCCGTGATCTCGCACAGCCCGTCGTACCGGTAGTCATCGGGCAACGAGTACCGCGAGTCTCCCCCATAGCCGCGAATGACGCGAAACCGTCTGAGCCATCAAGGGAGCTCACTCCCTGGTGGGGTGTGGCTCGCTACGCTGCCCCCATGATTCGCGCAGTGGTCTTCGACGTCGGTGAGTGTCTCGTGGACGAGACCCGTGAGTACGGGACTTGGGCGGACTGGCTGGGAGTGCCGCGGCACACCTTCCATGCGATGTTCGGGGCCGTCATCGACCAGGGGCGGGACTATCGGGAGACGTTCCAGGAGTTCAGGCCGGGCTTCGATCTCTACGAGGAGCGCGAGAAGCGGGCCGCTGCCGGGCAGCCGGAGACGTTCGGCGAAGAGGATCTGTACGCGGACGTCCGTCCGGCACTCGCCGCGCTTCGGGCCGACGGGCTGTGGCTCGGTATCGCGGGCAACCAGACCGTGCGGGCGGGTCAGATTCTGCGGTCGCTCTTCGCCGGGGATGTCGATCTGATCGGCACCTCGGACGACTGGGGCGCCGGCAAGCCCGATCCCGAGTTCTTCAAGCGGGTCGGTGCGGCGGTGCCTTTCGAGTCAGACGAGATCCTTTACGTCGGTGATCGGTGCGACAACGACATCCGCCCGGCCGACCAGGCCGGCATGCGCACCGCCCTTGTCCATCGAGGACCGTGGGCCACGATTCAGTGGAACAGTCCTGAAGCTGCGGAATTGCCAACGTTCCGCGTCGACAGCTTGCTCGAACTTCCGGACCTCATCCGCGAGTTCAACGGCTCAGCGCTCTGACGGTGGTCGACCAGTCGTAGAGCCGGTCGTCGTAGTCGCGAACGCAACGCTCGTGTTGGTACGGCGTGAGCGCGCGACGGACTTCGCGTACTCGGTCCATGCCGGTCGCATACCAGGTGATCGCCAGTTGATCGAGGGCCTGGCTTGCGTACTTGCAGGCCTGCTCCGGATTTCCGGATGTCGCCTCGACCGCGGCCAGATCGCCGTACACGACCGTGCGCTGTTTCTCCTCGCCGGGCGCCATCGCGTCCAGGGCACCCAGTAGGGTCTCGCGCGCCTGCGGAAGATGGCCCGCGATCATTTGCGTGTTGCCCTTGAACGCCGCGAGTCGGGCCGGTGAGAACCAGTCCATCCACTCCGGCGAAGCGTGCTCGTTGCCGGCTGTGAGGGCGTCCTCGGCGTGGCTGATCAAGTGCAGTGCTGTGCGTGTGTTGCCACACCGCGTTTCGCACTCCGCTTCCACGGCGTCCAGCCAGGCCAGGAACTCCGCCGACGCGGGAGCGCGCCGGGCGTACGTGCGGGCCGCGATCATTCGCTCCAGGGCCGCGTCGCGGTCACCGACCCATCCCGGTACGAATGCCATGTGGGCGATGATCGCCGAGCCGAGCAGGGCGTCGTCGGCTTCGCCTGCGGCTTGCAGGGCGAGAAGCAGGGTGTCGTTGGCCGTGCTCGGCTCGCGGAGGTCGAAGAACTCGATCCGCCCTGCGAGGAGATACGTCTCCCCCAGCGCCGCCGCAAGAGTCCGGCGAGTGGAGTCCGTGGTCTCCGGAAGCAGCGCACAGCCCAGCGTCGCGTGAGCGATGACGGCGGGGTGAAGTTTGGTCGGTGCGACGGACCAGTAGAGCCGACGATGGGAACGGGTCACGGCCTCGAAGTCCGCGCCGGCAGTGGCCGGTTGCGGCGCAGCCACTGCTTGGCCGGGTACCACCGCCAGTCCCAGGGCTGCAGCCCCACCCCCGACCATTGCGCGTCGGATGTGCTCGGGCTTGGGTCCGTCGGATCCCCAGGGAGGCGTGAAGCCGAGCATGTCCATGCTCTGGCCCAGCAGGTGCACGAGAACTCGCTGACAGTCCGGTTGCGGCCATGGAGGACTGTCCGACTCCCAGCGCCGGACCTGCCGTACGCCGACGGACAAGCCGCGAATGCCCAGATGGCTCGCAGCCTTCGTCAGTGCATCAGCCAGATCCTGCTGTGAGTTGAAACCGGCAGCCACACGGGCGGCCTTGAGTCGGACGTTGCCTGTAGGCCGGGGCACGTGACACCTCCTGAGATAGCTGCTCGACGGTCCCATATCGAGTCCGGTATGGAGCATCCTTTCACCTGCAAGGCGTCAACAAGGCCCCATTGAAGTCCCCTTAGAGGCCCTCCAGAGTCCTCGATCGGTAGAGGTCACTCGTGAACCCTATGTGTCGTACCTGACCGCAGCCGATGACAGAGGCAGGCCGTGTATACACAAGAGGCGTTGGACCGAGCCATCGCGGAGTGGCTCGTTCGGGCACACCCGGTACCGGAACAGGCACGGGCAGAGTGGACGAATCAAGGAGTCGCGCTGCTTCCACTCGGCGGACCGTTCGCAGCGGTTCGCCTGGCGTCCGACGTAGTCCATGCAGCCGTCGGCGCGGATGATGTCGATGAAGTGGCCGTGAGACTTGGGGAGTTACTCGGTGGCTCGATCATCTATGACCGCCGGGTCGCAGGCGGGACGTACTACGCCCTGATCCAGGGGCACGCCGGTCTTGTCTGGGCGTACGACGAGATCGCGACCTGTCTCGGTCAGGGCACCTACTTGGGCGTTCCGCGGATCGATCGACAGCAGCCACCTGGCACGTACTGGGTGATACCGCCTCGGTACGAGGGTGACCTGTGCCCGCCACGGGCGATCATCTCCCTGGTCAAGGCAGGGCGGTCGCGACTGGCCCACCAGGTCGACCTCTGATCCCCTGCCGAGTTACGGCTGCGCAATTCCTCGCCTCCGCCTCCGCTTCATCCGAAGCGACTGGACGAGGGCTCCGCTCGGCGGCAAGCAAAGTTCCTCCCCCCTGAACACCGACACGCATTCGGCACTCGGTAGGAGGGCTGGCCCGAAGTTCCGCCAACCGTGAGGTGCCCCCGTGCTCCGCACAACTGCGCCCACGAAAAGCCCCGGCCCAATGCGTCCCGAAGCGGCGCAGGCGCAAACGAACTCCCGCCCCCCAAGGGCGGCGGCGGTCACTCACGACCGCGTCAGCTGAACAGAAGGGTGCAGTAAATGCTGGACGGAACCAACCTGTACGGGCTCGACATCAACGGGGCTTCCTTCGTGAAGGCCTGCGGAGGCCCCTGTACGGAAGGCTGCGTGACCCTGGCGCGGATCGGTGACAACGCCTGGGCGTTGGGGGACAGCAAGCGGCCGGACGCGGCGCCCTTGCGGTTCAGCACGGAGGAATTGACGGCGGCCGGGATCGACCCGGCGCGGTTCGGTCTGTCGGTCTGACCGTCCCCTCTTCGGCCGGCCCCGGCTGACTCTGCCGTCGGATCGGGGCCGGCTGGTCCTTCGGCCTTCGAGGCTCTTCGACCTTCGACACCGAACGGGTACGAGCGGTGCACCATCACGGCTATCTCTGGACCGGCCCGAAGGAGCGCTTCGACGACGAAGCCCTACGACGGCCCCCACACCCTGAGCCACCACCGGCCGGAAGCAGGCCTGAGCTGATCCAGCGGTACCGGGAGGTGGCGGCGGAGTTCCGGACCACGGATCTTCCGCCTCTGGAAACGGCGTACTGGCTCATCAAGCCGCGTGCCCTGGTTCGTGGCACGTGGGATCAGGCCAAGGAAGCGGCGGCCTGGGTCGGGGAGCAACTGGCCGAGTACGCAGCCCGGTTCGCCTCGGAGAGGGACCGCACCATCACCCGCCTGGCACAGCTGGTCGACTCCGCTGTGGAGAGGCTCGATGCGGGGGCTGACGTAACGCTCGGCTTCTATCTCGAACGCCCCTCGTATCTGTCGCTCGCGGTGGTGACGTGCTCCCCGAACCACTCGAAGCCTGAACTGCCTTGTCCTGTCCGGTGATCGCAACTCGCTGCTCAGGCGGATGGGGCCACGGCGCCGGGTGCTGGTTCGGTGATCGAGGTGCACTCATCAGCAACGGCGGCTTCCCGGCGTACTGGCGTTATCACCTGGCCCGCGAACACCACCGAACCCATGAGGACCATGACCAGGACGGATATCGCCTTACAGCCTGAGGACCGTGGTTCAGCAGAGTTCGGAGAGGAAGACCGTGACCGCATCAGCGAACTGCGCTGGAACATCGTGATGCACGACGTGACCGGCGGGCAGCTCGGCAAGGCGGACTCTGTCGGCACAGCGGGCGGCCATGTCTTTGGCGTGATCGGCCGTCAATTCGTCGCTGCGCGTTCCATGGACGAGCAGCGTGGGGCAGGACACCGATATCCAGTCGTCCCAGTGATCACCGTTGAGAGCCTTCTGGGACGCCACGGTGTCAGCGATGTCGAATGAGAACCCCCAGCCCTGGGCTGTCTGCCGGAAGGAACACTCCAGATAGGGCGCCGCCGTGCCCAGAGCCGCGACCAGCGCTTCCCGGGACGGCGCGACGCCGGGAAGGCGTGTGGTGAACGACCAGTCGCAGTCCACGACCGCACCGATGTCCTCGACGATCAACGCGCTGACCTTGTCCGCGTGCCGGGCCGCGAACTGGTAGGCGTTCACTCCGCCCAGTGAGTGGCCCAGCACCGCCACCGGGCCGACTCTCAGATGCCGGTGAAAGGCAGCCACATCGGCCACGTACTCGTCCCGTTCGTAACCCCGCTCGTAACTGGGCGCACGGTCGGACTCTCCATGCCCTCGTTGATCGAGTGCGATCACTCTCCACCATGGGGTGAGTGCCGCAGCCAACGGCGTGAACGCCGAAGCTTCGTTGTAGTGCCCGTGCAGGGCCAGAAGCGGCCTTCCCGGACCCCCGAAGTCCAGATACGACAGCTTCCGCCCACCCGCCATGAAGAACCTACGCATGGTTCGGATAGTAGGAGTCGGTACTGACACTTCGTTGCTGACCAGCAGCCGACGCAACCCACTCGCATCGGGCATGCCGTCACTCAGGACGAGCTACACATAAAGGAGAATGCACGACGCAGGCTTCGGCGCGCTTATCGAGCTGCCACACGACGGCTGTCGGCGAATCCACGCGAGCCCTCAACTCCGCCTCGATCGCGAATCGTCCCCCTCGCCGGGCCGGACCGCGCCGCTCCCGCTCGGTGATCGCCTCCGCGCCCCTTGGCGCACCCACCACCAACGGCGACCTGCCCCCTCGATGCCCTCACGCGCGAGCCTGTGCGCTGATCACTGACCGTGCGGCACATCGCAAGGCAACGGCGCCTCCGGCTGAGGAGAACGGCAAGGCGAGCATGACCCCGTGGCGGCAACGGCTGGCCACCGGTACAGGATCACAGGATCCGTCCAGGGCGAGGTGATCAGCTCAGATCGGACATGTCGAGTACGAAGCGGTATCGGACGTCGCCCCGCCGGAGACGGTCGAGGGCCTCGTTCACTCGGGCTGAGGGGAGCAGCTCGATGTCGGCGGTGATGCCGTGCTTGGCGCAGAAGTCCAGCATGGCGGCGGTCGCGGGCGTGCCGCCGCTGCCTGCGGAGCTGAGCTTCTTGCGTCCTATGAGCAGGTCGGTGGTCTCCACGGTGACGGGTCCCAGGTGTCCGAGGTGGCTGAGCGTGCCGTCCATGGCGACCAGGCGCAGGTAGGGGCCGAGGTCGTGCGGGGCAGCGATGGTGTCGATGACGACGTCAAAACGGTCGCGGGCGTCAGTCATCTGTTCCGGGTCCGTGGAGATGATGAGGCCGTGGGCGCCGAGACGACGAGCGTCGGCGGTCTTGTCCGGGGAGCGGCTGATGACCGAGGTCTCGGCGCCGAGGGCTACGGCGATCTTGACCGCGAGGTGGCCCAGGCCGCCCAGGCCCGCCACCGCGACGCGGGTTCCCGGCCCGACGCCGAGGGCGTGCAGCGGTTCCCAGACAGTGATCCCGGCGCAGAGGAGAGGAGCGGCGGCGGCCGGATCCAGACCGGCGGGCAGCACGTAGGCGAAGCGGTCGCGGACGACGTACTCGCGGGAGTAGGCCCCTAGGGTGGTCGATCCGTCGTGTCGGTCGGTGCCGTCGTAGGTCAGGGTCGGGAAGGCGTGGCAGAAGTTCTCCTGGCCGGCCCGGCACATGGCGCACGCGCCGCACGAATCGACGATGTTGCCCACCGCGACCGGGTCGCCGACGGTGAAGCGGGTGACGGCGGGTCCGGTCTCGGTCACCACGCCCGTGAACTCGTGCCCGGGTACAAGGGGCCGTCGGCCTCCCTCGCCGTCGCGGGCGCTGATGGCATGCAGATCGGTGTGGCAGACGCCGCAGTAGTCCACCCGGACCGCTAGGTCGTCGGGGCGCAGGTCGCGCCGTTCCAGTGGGGTCCGCCGTAGCGTCGTCGACGCATCTTCCAGCTGCCAGCCAACGGTGTTCCTCACGGTGCCTCCTCATAGACAGACTGGTCGGTCTATTTGAGAGTACGGCCGTCTGGGCAGCCAGGCAAACCAACTGTTCTGTTTGGTAGCGTAAGGACATGGCCGATCAGCCCCTGTCCTCGCGCGGAGCCGCGACGTACCAGCGCATCCTCGATGTGGCGACCCAGGAGTTCGCCGAGCACGGGATCGCCGGCGCGCGCATCGAGCGGATCGTGGCCGCCGCACGCACCAACAAGGCGCAGCTCTATGCCTACTTCGGCAGCAAGGAAGGGCTCTTCGACGCCATCTTCTTCGGCTCGCTGGAGCGGATCGTGAATGTCGCCCCGATCGACGCCGCCGACCTCGCGGACTGGGCCGTACGCCTCTACGACGAGTATCTCCGCCGCCCCGACCTCATCCGACTGGCCACGTGGGCACGCCTGGAGCGACGCCCCGCCGGCCATCTGGTCGACGATCCCGACCGCCTCGACGATCACAAACTGCGCGCCATCGCCGAGGCCCAGGAGGCCGGCCTGGTACGTCAGGGAGACCCGTTCGACGTCATGGCCCTGGTTATCGCCATGTCCATGGCTTGGTCACCGGTCAGCAATGTCTACGCGGCGACCGCACAGGAGCCCTCCGAACTGCACGAGCGGCGTCGCGCCCTGCTCCGCGAGAGTGTTCACCGCGCTATGACGGCCGCGTGATCGCACCGTCCAGTCATCTGCGTGCCTTGACTTCTCCATTGGGGAGCCTTGTCCGGGCCCGGGTGGCCTCACTTCCACGGGTCGGTGAACGACCGGCCGGGCACCGGCTTGGCGATGAGCGCCACGGGGATGAAGAAGTTGACCTGGCCGATCGCGAACATCAGCGTGGCGAGCGCCTTGTCCTCGTAGTGCTCGGCTGCCTGCGCATACAGCTCGTCGGGGACCCTCTCGCCGTCTGCGGACGGCTGAAGCACCGCTTCCACAAGTGCCAGCGCGGCACGCTCGGGACCGGTGAAGTACGGAGAGTCCTGCCAGGACGCCACCGACGTGATCCGCTCCTCCGACTCCCCGGCCTTGCGCAGGAAGCCCGTGTGCAGAACGGTGAGGTAGGTGCTGCCGACGATCTGACCAGCGCGCAACTGAACCAGGCTGATCGTGGAGCGCGGTACCGAACCGTTGCCGGTGACCTTGAACAGCGCCGCCGACACCTCCGCCAGCTCGGGAACGAGCTCCGCGGGGTCCTCGGACATCCGCGGAACCATCGGGACCTCCGCCGTGATCGAACGTGTTTCCATCATCGTCTCCTCAGGGCTTTCCTGTTGCCGTCGCTGCCCTGACGGATCGCGCCAGAGGTATGTGACCGATGGAAGACAGTCGTGCTTGGGCAGGCGGAGGCCCAGCGCCTCGCGGAGCGCGAGTCGGTGATCATCGATCGAGGTCGACGGGGTGCCTCGTAGGCTGGATATACACCACGGGCTCCGGGAATTCGCCAGGGTTCCAGAACGGGGCTCTCGGCATCGTCACTGCGCAACCGGCCAAGGAGGCCCCCGGATGGATGTGATCCAGAAGCCACGCCACCGCAGCCTCGACGTGGGCGGCCTCGAGATCTTCTACCGCGAGGCCGGGGCGGCGGACAAGCCATGCGTGCTGCTACTGCACGGCTTCCCGAGCTCCTCGCACATCTTCCGGCAGGTGCTCTCACCGCTGGCCGAGGTGAGCCGGGTCGTCGCCCCCGACCTGCCGGGCTTCGGCTTCTCCGCCGCGCCCGGCTCCGACGAGTACGCGTACACCTTTACCAACCTGGCCGACACTGTCGAGGCGTTTCTGGAGCGGATCGGCGTGGGCGAGTTCTTCGTCTACCTGCACGACTTCGGCGCCCCCGTCGGCTACCACCTCGCCACCCGCCGTCCCGACCGTGTCCTCGGACTCATCGTGCAGAACGGCAACGCCCACGACGACGGCCTCGGGAGCCAATGGGACACCGCCAAGGCCTACTGGGCCGACCCCACGGAGGCCAACCGTGCCCGGTTGCCCGAGTGGCTGAACTTCGAAGGCGTCCGGGACGAGTACGTGGGCGGACTGCCGGACCGGCTGCGCGAACTCGCGCCGCCCGAGTCGTGGCACCTGGACTGGGCGCGGCTCTCGCGGCCCGGCAACATCGAGGCGCAGTTCCAGCTCTTCGGCGACTACGGCAACCACGTGAGCCGCTTCGGTGAACTGGCCGACTACCACCGAACCCACCAGCCTCCGTGCCTGCTCCTCTGGGGTCGCCACGACCCGTACTTCGACCTGGCCGAGATCATGGGTTATGCCCGGGTGCTGGACCGACTGGAGATGCATGTCTACGACGCCGGCCACATGCTGCTGGAGACCCACGCACCCGAATGCGCCGCGGTGATGCGCGACTTCGTCGCCAGGTACGCCCCAGTGATGGCCTAGTTCTGCGGTACCAGGGTGCGCAGGACGCAGAACTCGTTGCCCTCGGGGTCTGCCATGACGACCCAGTTTCGGTCTGAGCCTTGGCCCACGTCCGTCTTGGTGGCGCCGAGGCCGAGCAGTCTGGTCACCTCGTTCTCGGTACTGCCGTCGATCGGGCTGACGTCGAGGTGAAGCCGGTTTTTCACGGTCTTGTCCTCGGGCACCTGGATGAACACCAGGGTGGGCGGCATCTGGCGGGCCCGGACATCCTCGACGGTCGGCACCCAGGAGCCGATCTCGACCTTGCCTTCGCTCCGGTCGATCACCTTGAAGTCCAGGACCTCGCACCAGAAGGCCGCGAGTCTCTCCGGATCGTGGCAGTCAACGGCCAACTCGGTGAACCTACTTGTCATGACTCTCCCCGATAGTGATGTCGGTGATCAGGGTATTGGCCCGTGTCGCTGGCCGCCTTGGAGTGAGAGGACGATAAGACGTGGATGTGTATGAAGCCGTGGACAGTCGCAGGGCTGTGCGGGCGTTCAGCGATGAGCCGGTGTCCAGAGATGTTCTCGAACGAGTGCTGGCCGCGGCGACGCGGGCTCCGTCGAGTGGGAATCTCCAGCCGTGGCATGTGTACGTCGTGAGCGGCGAGCCCTTGGCCGAGCTGAAGAGGCGTGCGACGGCCAGGGCGCTGGCGGGTGACCCGGGTGATGAGCGGGAGTATCCGATGTATCCGGCCGGTCTGGCCTCACCGTATCTGGACCGTTTTTCCGCCGCGGCTGCCCCGCGGTACGAGGCGCTGGGCATCGAGCGCGACGCCCCCGACAGGCCCATGAAGATCGCGGCGTTGAACTCGGAGGCGTTCGGGGCGCCGGTCGTGTTGTTCTGCTATCTCGACCGGGCGATGGGGCCTGGTCAGTGGGGTGACAGAGACGGTGAGCTTGCTCGGAGTGTGACGCCCTGATCGGCGATCCTCGCAACAGGCGGGTCGTCGGTCCTTGCCGTTGCGCTCATTGCGGGCTCGGGCTCGGGCTGGGAGCCACATCCGGACGGTCGACGGTGCCACCAAGTCTGACCTCCAGCCATGGCCTCCTGAACGCTCGTCCTGTCCAGCCAGAGGCCATCGCGTACTGTTCCCGCACGCTTGCAGGGGGAGAAAATGCCAAGACCTACACCTGAGCGGGGGGACGTGGATGGACGTGCTGATCAGGCCCGCACGGGCAACGGAAGCCGAGGTGCTCACCGACTTGGCGCTGCGGTCCAAGGCGCATTGGGGCTATGACGCCGAGTTCCTGGAAGCGTGTCGAGAAGAACTCACCGTTGCTGCGAACGAGGTCGTACGCCGGCGAACCACGGTGGCTGACAGAGACGGTCGCATTCTGGGCTTTACGAATCTTGTGGGAGAGCCACCCGCAGGAGTTCTGGGCATGATGTTCGTCGAGCCGCAGGCCATTGGCCAAGGGGTCGGCCGCCTGCTGTTCGAGCACACCGTCGCAGCTGGACGAGACTTGGGGTTCACCCAGCTCACGATCGACGCGGACCCGAATGCGGAGCCCTTCTACCGCGCGATGGGCGCAGTCCGCATAGGAAACGTTCCCTCGGGCTCCATCGCCGGCCGAATGCTGCCACAGATGATCGTCACCATCCAGCGCTGAGACAGCACCGCTGGGCAACATCATTGGGTCCCTTTACGTCTCACAGTCGACGGCCCGTCAACCCTCCGTGCGGGGCCGCAGAGTCACGTGGAAGTTCTCTCCGCCGTAGAGGGACTCGTAGCGAATCTCCAGGTGCAGGCGTCGAGTTATGAGGTCTATGAACTCGGCGTGAGCGTGTGGTTCGTACGGGTCCACGCTCAGCAAGAACTCCTCGTAGTCGGTGGCGATGGTGGTCTGCGACTCGGTGAACGTCACGGCGTAGGGCCATGCGACGAGGCCTTCACGTGCCCGGTCCGCGCCGGCCTTGTTCCAGATGCCGACCACTTCGCCGTCCACCGTCAGGGATGAGCTGAGGACGACGGCCGGGCCGAGTCCGGCGTTGATGAGCCTGATCCCGGCTTTCTGTCCCTTGGACATCCTGCGTTGCAACTGGAGTATGGGCCGCACCGAGTGGCGGTTGTGCTGTCGTGTCGCGCGTACCTCGTAGACCGAGACGGCGAACGATGCCACGGCGATGGCTACGGCGCACGCCGCGATGACCGTCTCCCCGTCCATTCCGGGCCGCCCCCCTCCTCCGACTCATCCCGCTTGGAATGCCCGGGGGAGGAAGAACCCATGCACCCCGGCGCAGCCTCAGTCGAGACAGAACTCGTTGCCCTCGACGTCCTGCATCACGATGCACGACTCGTTTTCGTCATCGGCAGGCAGTAGTTGCACGCGTACCGCGCCGAGGGCGACCAGTCGCGCGCACTCGGCTTCGAGCACGGCGAGGCGCTCTGCGCCCACGAGCCCGGTGCCGGCCCGCACGTCGAGATGCACGCGGTTCTTGACGACCTTGCCTTCGGGAACGCGCTGAAAGTACAGGCGCGGGCCGACGCCCGAGGGATCACTGCAGGCGAACCAGGAATCCTGATCCTCCGGCGGCAGGGAGCGGTTGAAGTCGTCCCACGTGGCGAAACCTGACGGTGGCGGCGGTGCGACGTACCCCAACACCTCGCACCAGAAGCGGGCGACGCGTTCAGGTTCCGCGCAGTCGAAGGTGACCTGGAACTGCTTGATCGACGACATCGGCACACCATAGCGAGACCCCCGGATGTCATCGCCGCACGGGTCAGCGGACGACGTCGAAGACGTTCTCGTGTCCGGTTCTCGGCAGGTCTGGTTGGCGCACGCTTCGCCCATACTCGCGGTGCGGCGCACCAACCATGGACTCTGACTGTGGATCAGGCAGAAAATCACCGGTCGCCTCCCGCAGCCGTGCCGTACGCACTGTGACGTCGGCCGCTTACCAGCGAGTTCGGGCCGGATCCCGCTTCCGGCCTCAGCCTTGCGTGGCATCATGCGCGGAACGTCGTACGACGGTGTCGACGGACGCACAGCCACGGGGTACGCATGTTGTGCAGAGCACTGGCGAAGGCATGGGCGGACACGGTCCGGATACCAGGAGTCGCCGAAGACGGTCTACCCGATGCCCGCACCTGGGTCGCCGAGCTGACGCTGCTCGGCGATCCGGAGGCCGTGTACGGCAAGGTCAGCCGCAGCCACCCCAGTTGGCGCGCGACCGGCACGCTCGCGCTGCTGCTCAGCGCGCGGGAGGCGATGGCCGGGGGTGAGGAGCCCACCCCGCCGGTCGAGGGGGCGGGGGAACTGCTCCTCCTCGTCCTCGCCTCGCCCGACGCCTCGAAGAACTCCGTGTGGACCAGCGCCGTCCGAGGGATCATCCAGGGCTACGACCTTTTCATGGGCCACGGTTACTTCCTCATCGGCGCCACGCACCATGTCGGGCAGGAACGTAAAGCCCACCGCACCTATCAGCTGGCTGCCCGCGAGTACGCCGCCGGCAGGTCCGAGGGCGCCGCGACCCTGGCCGCCCTCGCCCGGCTGGCCACCGCGATCACCCGGCCCGACCTCGACACCGGGGCCCGCGATCCCGGGGTCCGCGCCGCCCTCGCCGAACTGACGGTTCTGGATGCCTCGTTGGCGGCTGGGCTGGAGCGGGCCTGGGAGCGGCATCTGGTGGAGCGGGGGGTGGTCGTACGAGGAGAACGCGTGCGAGATCAGGCGCGGCCCTCGGCTCAACTCCCGTCCCCCGCACAGCCCGTACGGCCTATCCGGCCTTCGGCGCCGGCCGAGTTACGCAGAGCCGACCAGCTCCGGAAAGACGCGCTGGCCTCGCTCCGGAACGTCCCCCGTGCCCTGGAGCGCGCCAGGGAGGCTGACCGCATCGCTGCCGAGCACGGCCGGAAACCCACCGCGCTGGCCGCACTCGGCGACGAGTTGGTGCGTCGACGTGCCTGGGCGGAGGCCTACACCGTGCTGGAGGAGCGGCGGCGCGCCGACCCTGGCAACCCTGCCGACCGGGAGATCGTCCACATGATGGCCCGTTGCCGCTTCGAGCGCGGGCTGTACTTCGCGGGCCGGAAGTTGCTGACCGATCTGCTCGGGCAGCCGCCGGGGCCTGAGGACGTGGAGACGCTCACGCTCCTGTGCACCATCGCGGCCGGGCTCGGTGGTGATCCTGAACTCGGCCGCTGGAAAGAGGAGTTGAAGCGGCTTGAGCCCTTCCAGGAACCCCTCCCGGACAGGCTGACCACGCCCCGCACACCCCGGACGAAGATCTACGTCGACCGGGGCCCCGACGCCGGGAAGAGGAACCGGCCCGCGCGCCGGGGCGGCTTCGACCCGACCGGCATGTCCCAGGACGAGTTCCAGGCCAACTTCCTCGCGTCGTTCGTCGAATGGCTCCCCGAGGAGCTGCGCGCCGAGGCGACGCGGGACCTCGTCGGGGACGATCCCGAGCTGGCGGTCGAGGTGGGGCGGCTGCGGGACCGCAGTCGGGCCGAGGAACACTTCAAGGCGGGCGAAAGGCACTTCGGCACGGGTCGGTTGGACGACGCCGAGCGTGAGTACGAGGCGGCGATCGCGCTCGACCCCGACCACGGTTACGCCTGGCACTGCCTCGGCGACGTCTGGTATCTGCGCCGGAAGTACGACCTGGCCCAGGCGTACTGCGAGGAGTCCGTGGCCATCCAGCCCAGCGCGCAGGGGCTGTGGCTGATCGGCGAGTGCCTGCGCAGCGGCGGGGCAGGGGCTCACCGCGCCCGCGCGTACTACCAGAAGGCCCTCGCACTGGACCCGGACTACGGGGCCGCGCGCAAGGCCCTCGCCGCACTCGACAGGATGAACCCGCCCCGGCCGTTCGGCAGGCAGGGACGGCTGGAGGGCTCCCTGGACGCCGGGGGCGTGCTCCGCGCCCTGGGAATCATCGGCGGACCCCGCAAGTCCGGCCAGAAGAAAGGGAGTTCACGACCCGCTGGCTCCGACGATCCCGGCAGCGGCCACGGCGGCAGACTCGTCGCCGCCGTCCAGGACAACGACCCGGACGGCTTCGCCCATGTCGCCGAGGACGACCGCCGCGCCGCCGCCTGGATCGCCGCCGCGCCGCGCGACGAGCTGTTCCGGGCGATCATGCAGGCGATGACCATCGGTCACCACTACGGGATCAAGGACCGGGACCACACCCGCTGGGCCCTCTGGGCCGAGCGGCAGTTGCAGCTCGCCCGCGCCCTGCCCCGGGATTTCACTCCGGACCCGCACCGGCTGGGCCTCGGCCGCGACCGCATGCTCGCCGACGCCTACGCGGCCGTCGCCTCGGTGCGGACGGCCGAGCACCGGCTGCCGGAAGCCAAGGCCTGTCTCCTCCAGGCCCGGGAACAGCTGCTCGCGGACGAGACCGCGCGGCGGGCCGCGGGGATCGGCGAGACCGAGTACGACCGGCTGTTCGCGCAGACCAGCCCGTACGCCTCGACACTGCACAGCCTCGCCACCGTGTGCGACCGGCTCGGCGACCACGAGGCCTGTCTGACGTACACCCGGGAGGCGCGTGCGGCGGAGGCGGCGCACCCCACCACCGGCACACAGGTCGACACCCTCGCCGCCGTCAGTCATATCGCCCTGGAACGCGGTGAGACGGACGAGGGTATCGGCGCGATCCAGGAGGCCGTCTACCTCGCCGAGGACGAGAATCCCCGGCTCGTGCTGCCGTACACGCTGATCAGGGCGCTCACCATGCTCGGCCGGACCAGGCACCGGCTCGGTTTCCACCGCAGCGCTCTCGCCTGCTTCGTGCGTGCCCGGGAGCTCGATCGGACCGGCAACGCCGCCCGGTTGTCGGCACACCACTTCGACATCGCCCGGGTGCTGCGGGCCCGCCCCGACATCGGCGAGGCCCTGGGCGGCGACGCCCGGCACCACCTGGAACAGGCGCTCGTCCACGCGAGTGTCCCGCAGGAGGGGAGCACCGCCACCCCGCTCGACTGGACCGCCTCCGACGGCACCCGCCACCGCGTGGCGGACACCGCTGGGGCCACCCCCGCGCTGCTCGAACTCGCCGCTCTGCTCCAGGAATCGGGGGAGTACGACACCGCCGTACACCTTCTGACCATGGTCACCGACGCCGCCGGACAGCTGCGCGCGAACGCCGCCGACCCCGAAGAGCGCATCGCCGTGCAGAACGAGCAGATGGCCGCCTTCACCCAGCTGACCCGGCTGCACTTCCAGCGCGCCGCCGCCGAGGGGAACACCGGCTCGCACGCGCGCGCCGCCTGGGCCGCCCACGAGTCCATGCGGGCCCGCACCTTCCTCGACACCCTCGGCGAGGGCGACCTGCCCGCACCGGCCGGCGTTCCGCCCGAACTCGTGGCGCGCGAGGCGACCCTGCTGGCCAGGCGGCGCAGGCTGCGCGGCCTTCCGGGGGATCGCAGCCCGGCGTTCTGGGACTCCTACCGCGAGACCGAGGGCGAACTGGACGACCTGTGGGCCCGGATGCTCCGTCGGGCCCCGTCCGCCGGGGACTACGTCCAGGTACGGCAGGGCAGTCCGGCCGACCCCGCCGACATCGCGCGCCGCCTGGCGTCAGGCGGGGACGACGGTCGTACGGCCGTCCTGGCGAGCCTTGTCCTCCTCGACGACCACACGCTCGGGGTGATCGCGCTGCGCTCCGACGGCACGGGGCCGGTGCTGCGCAGCCGTCCGGCCGACGTCCGCGAACTGGGTCGGTTCGTACGGCAGAACTTCGGCGCCGCCGCTCGGGTACGGCTGCTCGCCACCGACGCGGAGGATCTGTTCCAAGCTCAACTCGCCCCGGTCCGCGAGCTGTTGACGAGCGTCTGCGATCCCGGCGAGCTGCTGCTCGTCTGCCCCACGGGCTTTCTGCACCACGTCCCGCTCGGCGCCGTCCACACCGGACGGTCCGGAGGGTCAGGCGGTGAAGTCCTGCTGGAGCGCAACCCCTTGGGCGTCCTGCCCAGCGGCTCCTTCCTGCGCGGCCGGGACAGGAGCGGCCACGACCGGACGCGCCTCCGGGAGCCCCATCCCCAGCCCCACGGCATGCAGATCTTCGGCGATCCCACGGGAGACCTCCCCGGCGCCCGAAAAGAAGCCCAACTCCTCGCCCGCACACCGGGATCCCGGCTCACCCTCGGGTCCGGGGCCACCGTCGACGCCGTCCGCCGGGCGCTCACCGGGTCCTCGGTGCTGCATCTCGCCGCGCACGCCCGCTTCGATCCCGACGATCCGCTCGGCTCGGGCGTCGTGCTGGCCGGGGGCGGCGTCCTCACCGCGCGGGACGTGATCCGCCTGCGTGCCCCGGACCTCTCCCTGGTGACGCTGTCCGCCTGCGAGACCGGCGTGAGCGCGACCGACGCCGCCGACGAACTCATGGGCCTGACCAGGGCGTTGCTGTTCGCCGGGGCGGACTCGGTGGTCGCCGGGCTGTGGAAGGTGCCGGACGACGCCACGGTGACGATCATGCGGGCGTTCTACGACGGGATCGGCCGCCAGGGTCTCGCCAGGATCGACGCTCTGCGCGCCGCCGCCCTGGAGGCGAGGGAGCGGGAGCGCGACCCGGCGCGGTTCGACCGCTGGGCCGGATTCCAGCTGGTCGGCGCCTGGCAGTGACCTGCGCCCAGGGCACGCACACGCACAACAAGGTTTGGAGCGGACCGAAGTGACAATGACCGAGCACGATTTCACCTACGGCGTGGAACTCGACCTTGAGGCCGACCACGAGGAACTGGGGATGCTACGGGAGGCCACGCCGCCCCCGGGGACGGGATCGTTGTCCCGAGAGGACGTCTATGGGCAGTCGCACTGGGACGTCGACGAGCCCCCCGTGGTCGTGAGCGACGAGGACCTCAGATTCCTGCGCCGCGAGAACCGGGTGGCCGTCGCCCGCGCCGCTCCCGCCGAGGTGAGGAGCGCCGACCTGCCGCCCGGCACCGCCGCCTACCACGTACCGCTGCTCTTCGTCCTGCACGCGCACCCGGAGTGCGCGTTCACCTACGCCCGCCTCCAGGTTGACCTCACACCGACGCCGGGCAGCACCGTCATCGACATGTCGCCGCGCGAGGTGCAGGAGCTGCCGATGGAGATCGAGAGCCGGCGGGTCGTCGGGCTGTCCTTCAAGGCCGTGCCGAGCGTCTTCGACCTCAGCACCTCGCACGAGCAGGCACTGACGCAGACCATGTACGTGCCCACGCTGACGACCTCCGGCGTCGGATTCACCAAGGCCTGCTGGGACTTCTATCCCAGGTCCGGCTATCTCCACGCCGACCAGGAGCTTCACATGCTGCTGCGCGCCCCGGCCGACACCCCCGTCCTCGCCGGGCTCACCGTCCGCGCCAAGGTCACCCGGCGCGGCCGTAGGGGCGGATTCCCCCTGCTCGCCAGAGTCCGGGACGTGCACAGGCCCGTTCACCTGGCCGGGCCCGAACCAGCCTGAGAGCCGGACGTGTTCAACGACCACGTGCTCGGCGACTGGGTCCACGATCCCGCGGCCCTGAGCGCCATGGCCCGGCTCAAGTCCCGGATGGACAGCCTGCGCCTCGACTTCGACCTGGGCCCGGTGCTCGAACCGCAGGCCCTGCGCGATGCCGACCTGGTCCTGCGGGCGGTGCGTGGCACCCCGGTCGAGGGGCCGATCGCGGTCGTCGTCGCCGGGATCCACCACCTCCGTTTCACCGCCCTGCCCAAGGCGGCGGGCCAGGCCTCCCTGGAGGCGGCCGTCGCGCTGACCGTGCCCCACGCCCGGCGCGATCCACGGGTCCGGCAGCTCCTGAAGGGGTACGCCCAGACCGCCCCGGAGCTGCTTCCCCCTGATCTGCGCGCACAACTGCGCATCCCGGGGATGACCTTCGGCAAGTTCAAGACCCAGTCCGCGGCGGACATCCTGAAGCGGGCCAGGCCCACGTCCGCCGACGATCCGGGACTGCGGTACGCCATCACACTCTTCCGGCACGCCCTCGACGACGTCTCCGCGAGTCCGGCCGACCGCGCCGACTCACTCAACCAATTGGCCATGGCCTACGAGAAGCGGCAGGAACTGTCCGGTTCCGTCGCCGACATGGAGCCGGTGATCCGCACCTGGCGGGCGGCGGTGGCGACCGTGCCCACCGGGACGCAGGAGCACGCCATCTACCTCCACCGGTTGAGCGGCGCCCTGAACAAACGCTTCGAACTGCGCGCGGACCCGGCCGACCTGGCCGAGGCCGTGACGACCGCCCGCGCGGCCTGCGAGGCCGTACCGCGAAGTCACTGGCTCACCCCGATGTTGCAGAACAACCTCAGTCTCGCGCTGTGCCGCCGGGGAAACCCCGCAGACCTGGACGAGGCCGTGACCACCGCCCGCACCGCCCTCACCGCGGCAGGCCCCGACCACAAGGCAACCACCCTGTTCCGCACCACCCTGACCAAGGCCCTGCACGCCCGCTTCAGAAACACCGGAAACTGGCGCGACCTGCGGGAGGCGATGCGCCTGGACGGGGCGTGATCCGTAGCCGCAAGCATCACGGCCCAAGTCGGAGACACAAGCCGGAGACACAAGCAGGGCCCCGGCCCCGGGCTTGTGGCCCGGGTGCCGAGACCCGTTGCGGTGAGCTGCCAGTTTCGGATCTCCGCTAGTGGCCGTGGCCGCAGCTGGAGCCGACGTGCTGGTGTTGCCCGCCCGCGTTGCCTTCGCCGTTGATCGCGTTGCCCAGGAGGCCGTTGAGGAGGCCGACCTGGCCAAGGAGGCCGACGTTCAAGTCGTGAGACTTGCAGCCTCCGCCGCCGTACATGACGGGCGCGCTCTGGGCGGTCGCGGTGCCGGTGGCTATGCAGCTGAACGTCCCAACCATGGCGGCCGCAACAGCGGCCTTCTGAAGCTTGCGCATGTCTCCTCCTTCGTGAGTAGAGCGCACCAACAAAAGATCCACTTTGCGCTCGTATCGGAGGCTAATCCGATATCTCCCACGGCGCTCTTCGGAGCTGCCATCCGGGGCGCGGGACACGCCCGAACCGGCTACATCGGCCCCCAGGTGCACGTCTGATCACCCCTCACCGCGGCTTCCTCATCACGTCGCTCACCGCTCGCGTCAGTTCCGGTCGCGTCAGGACGTCCGTGCTGTCCATGAACTGGTCCGCCGAGCCGACGGCCGGCAGGTCCCGGAGGGTGGGGTCGGTGATGCGGGAGCTCAGGGCGCGGGCGAAGCGTTCGGCACGCAGGACCTGGAAGGGGCGGGAGTGGTACGGGCGGGTGGTCGGGTCTATGCGGTGGGTGAGGTCCAGCTGGTTGTGGATGCCGGCGACGATCTCGTAGGCCTGCCCGAGGTGCCGTTCGCGGGTGTGCCAGTCCGTGGCCGCGAGGGCGGCGGTCAGGACCGGGGTGAGGCGGGGGGCCGCGTGGGTGCGGGCGAAGGCGCTGCCGAGCCATTTGGCGTACGGCGGGTAGCGGCGGTCCATGAGGAGGCACAGCCGCATCAGGTCACGGACGAGGCGGGCGGCGACGACGGCGGAACCGAGTTCGTCGCCGACCTCGCCGCAGCGGCCGACGAATGCCTCTTCCTGGGAGACGCGCTGCCATTGGCAGGCCAGGACATGGAGCCAGACGTCGTGCGGGTACCAGCGGAGGGTGTGCCGTAAGGGGCCGAGTTCATGCAGGCCGTCGTGGAAGACGGCGCCGCCGGTGACCTCGGCGAGGAGCTGGGTGGGGGTGGCCAGCCAGT
Organism: Streptomyces sp. GESEQ-4; assembly: GCF_017948455.1. Taxonomy (GTDB): domain Bacteria; phylum Actinomycetota; class Actinomycetes; order Streptomycetales; family Streptomycetaceae; genus Streptomyces. The sequence continues at coordinate 42,221 of NZ_JAFFSU010000033.1, read as the reverse complement.
CCGCGGGGGTGACGCCCTGCCAGGGGTCGAAGCCGAGTTCGTCGGTGAACCAGGCGGCGCGATGGGTGACCTCGATGCGGTGGTGGACCGGCCCGTCGGTGTCCCGCATGACGCGGGTGTCACCATCGCCGGTGGGGGCGAAGTGGGTGGGGTAGCCCGCGAAGGTCTTCGGAAGGTGTTCGGTCAGTACGTGTCTGATCCGGCCGCCGTGCCGGGAGACGTCGCTTCTGCGGAGGAACAGCTGCAGCCGTGGGCCCCATTCGTGGTCCGCCGAGCGGGGGGTGTCGAAGCCGAGAACTTCCGATCCGCTTCCGATACGGGCCGCGGAGTGCGGGATTCCGGGGGCGGCTTCCTCAAGGAGGGGGCGTACGGCATCTGTATAGAAGCGACGGGAGAGTTCAAGGCCCGGTATGAAAGGTGGCATATTCGTGAAGCTCATGCCGGTGCACCTTCCCCGTCCGGACATGATCGTGCAGAAAAGTTTCACCTCCGCCGCGCGAGCGTCGTACCGCATCAAGTCGCCTTGCTCGCAGCTGCGTTGTCAGACCCGTCCGCTAGCGTTCCTTCATGACTTCAGGCAAGGGCAACACCGCAGGTCGGCTGGCCGAGTTACGCGCGGGCGTGGAGACGGCCACTCCGGTTCAGGCGCGTAAGGCGGTACGGGAACTCGTCCTCGTCGCCGACGACGGGGAGTCGCTCGAACTCGCCGTCCGGTATGCCCCTACGGCGGACCTGTCCTCCGAGTTGCTGCTGCGGCTGTGGGAGGGGGCGGCCGATCCGGACGCGTTCTGTGCCGCCCTGCTCGCGCCCGCGTTCCGCCGCGAAGGACGGACCGAACTGCGGTTGCAGCGCCGCGGTTCGCTGGTGGGGCTGCGGCATCTGACCATGCTGCGTACGCTCCACCTCTTCCGCTGCAAGGAGATCACGGACCTCACCGAGGTCGGCGCGCTGAGCGGGCTGACCGAGCTCGATCTGAACGGCTGCTCGGGCATCGAGGATCTGACGCCGCTCGGCCGGCTCACCGAGCTGGTCCGGCTCAACCTGCACCGGTGCCGGGGCGTGACGGACTTCGCGCCGCTGCTGACGCTCGGGCGGCTGCGAGAGCTGGACCTGAGCGTGACCAAGGTGTCCCGGCTGTCCGCCCTTGCCGACGGCTTCGGCCCGGCGTTTCCCGTGCTGGAGAGCCTGTCGCTGCGCGCGTGCCGTGCCTTCAAGGACGCACGGCAGCTGTCCGGGCTGCCACGGCTCACCCGTCTCGACCTGGGCCATACGGGCATCCGCGACCTGGCGGGCGTACGGGATCTCCCCGCCCTCACCCACCTGGATCTGCGGGACTGCGCCCAACTGCGCGGCCTGGCAGGCATCGACGCCCTGACGGCACTGACCGACCTGGTCCTCGACAACTGCTCCCGCCTCAGCACCCTGGACGGCCTCGGGGCCCACCCCCGGCTGACCCGGCTCACCCTCGCGAAGTGCCCCGAACTGCGGGACCTGGTCGGGCTGTCGCCGCTGGCCGGTCTGACCGAGCTGGCGATCAAGGAGTGCGAGGGGCTGACGTCCGTGCGCGGCGTCGGAACGCTGCGCACCCTGACGACGTTCCGTGTCTCCGTCTGCCCCGCGCTGGAGGACTACGCCGAGCTGAGCTCCCTTCCGTCGCTCAGCCATCTGAAGCTGCACGGCCTTGAGCAGCTCCGGGATCTCTCACCCTTCGACGCCGTCCCGGGACTGCGGCGGCTGGACATATGGCACTGCCCGGGACTGACCGACCTCGAAACACTGGGAGAGCACGGCCAGTTGGCCAAGTTGACGGTCGGGGTGTGCGACAACCTGCGGACACCGGGCCGCCTCACCGGCCTGCCCGCCCTGCGGGAGCTGGAGTTCAACTGCCGGGCCATGACCGGCCTCGGCGGCCTCGGCAATCTCCCCTCACTGAGGAAACTCGAGGTGATCAGCGGCAGGTTGGAGAACATCGACCCCGTGGCCGGGACGCCGCTGGTCGAGGTGGCGCTCTACGGAGTGGACGGACTGAGGTCCCTCCGCGCCCTGGAGCAGTGCCCCGATCTGCGTGAGCTGACGGTCCACCGGTGCGTCGACGTCGAGGAACTCCCCGTCGGCACGCCCGGCACGCTCTCCCTCGCCTTCCTGGACTGGAAGGACCTGTCCCCCCTCACCGGCCATGACGGCATCCGCACGCTCCACCTCAACTCCCTGAACGCCCTTCAGGACTTGAGCGCCCTGACCACCCTCCCCGCCCTCACCCACCTCAGCTTCAACACCGTCTCCGCCCAGGAGAACTTCGAGACACTGCTCGAACTGCCGGCCCTGGAGCGGCTCACGATGCCGGGACGACTGCACAGGAGGAGAGGGGTGTACGACGCCGTTGTCGACGAACTCGCCGGGCGCGGGGTGGCCGTAGCGCACGGGTGAGGTCTTTCAGGCTGCCTTCGGGACGGGTCCCCGGACCCAGCCGGTATCCATGACTTGAGCTTCGGCAGGTCACTGGTGACGGGGTGGGTAGCGATGTTGTTGCTCAGCGAGATCGGGATGCGGGTGGGGGCGGGCGCGGCCGGTGTGGGTTCGGCGGTTGTGGCGGTGACCTACGGTGATCTTGTGGTGCGCTTGGTGGCTGTCTGGGTCGCCGTGATCTTCCTGAGCCTGTTCACGGTGATGGTCGTCGCCGACGTCCGGGAGCGGCGGGGCCTTCCGCCGCCGAAGATCCATGGGACCGGCCGGCCCAGAGCCCGCGAATGGGTCTACGTCGTGGTCTTCGACGCCCACATGGCTCTCTTCGTCTACGCGGGAGTCCTCGACAAACAGCGGGGCGGTGAAGGCGACTTGCTGGTCGCCGGCGTGCTGGCCGTCGGGATGGTGCTGGTTCACACCGGCGGCGTCGTGCGCCGTTGGTGGCTCCATCGCGGCGCCGGGACGACCGGCGAGAGGCCTTGAACGTCTCGTCGGGCGGCCTCAGCGTCCGTCACCGTCCGTCGCCGGGTGGTCGCGTCCAGGGATCGGCTCTGCGGACGAGTGTCGTGACGTGGTGGCCGACGGGCGGCGGGAGGCGGTGGAGGAGCGTGCGGGCCCTGCGGCGGAGGGCGGGGGACGTGGTGGTCCGCAGGAGGGCGCGGTGGGCGACGGTGCTCTTGCCCGGCCGGCCGACAGACAGGCGGAGTTGGGACTCCCGGGGCGTCCAGTTGGGGATGACCAGGCGGGACGGGGTGCCCACGGTCATCGTGGGGAGGCGCGGGTCGGTTCCCGCCTCGGGGGGCGGGGCCGTCACGCGCATGTGGCGGCCCACGCCGAGGAGTTGGGCGTAGGCCCAGACGTTGTGGGTGCCAGGAGGCAGGGGTCGGCCGCCGGTCAGCGTCAAGGGCTCCAGGGCGGTCGTGCCCGAGACGACCACCCGGTGCCGGCCGCCGCCCAGCGGTTCGGTGCGGGGGGCCAGGTCGGCGTCCGGGTACCACGTGAGGTTGCGGGACGTGTCGTGCAGGCGCAGTTCCCCGTAGGCGTAGGCGAGGGGGTCCGGCACCTCCCAGTCCTCGGCGCCCTTGATGCCGTGCAGGAGGTCGGGGTCCAGGAGCAGGCGGCCGTAGCGTTCCACGAGGGTGAGGGGTTCGCCGTCGGGGCGGAACATGCCGATCGTCGTCGTGACGAGGAGGCGGTCCCCGTCACGGCGGACGGCGTCGACGGTGATGCGGGGTCTGATCTCCTGGACGCGGCGGGCCAGTTCGACCAGGGAGTCCAGCAGGCCCTCCTCCAGCAGGGTCGCCCGCAGGCGGGTGATCGCCGGGAGTCCCTGCCGGACGCCCGGCGGGTAGCAGTCGAGAGCCATACGGCGTACGACGTTGAAGTACCGCTCGAGGGCCTTTCCGGTGCGTTGCAGGGCGCGGGGCTCGCTCACCGGGCGGAGGAGTTCCACCCGGTAGGAGCGGCGGAGCAGATGGTCCTGGAGCGGGCCCGGTTCCGTGCCCTCCCTGATGGCTTCCACCACGGAGCGGAGGTGGCCGTAGTAGATCTCGGGGGTGGTGGCGCCGGCGCTGGTGTTGGCTCCGTCGTCGCGGCGGTTCCAGACATAGCACGGGTGGTCGCCGAGGATGGAGACCGTCTTGGCGCGGACGTAGGCCCGGGCCATGAAGACCTGGTCCTCCAGGCGGACCCGGCCCTCGGGGAACTCGATGCCGTGGTCGAGCAGGAATTGGCGCCGGAACATCTTGTGCGGGGTCAGGCTCTCGAAGAGCGGGGCGTCGGCGGCGGTGCACCGCTCGACGGTGCGTTTGAAGACACTGCTCGGGCCCTGCATGGTGCCGATGACCTTGCCGAGGACGATGTCGGAACCGTTGCGGGCCGCGAGCCGGTAGAGGCGTTCGAGCGCCTCGGGGGTCAGCTCGTCGTCCTGGTCGACGAACTGGACGTACTCCCCTCGCGCGAGACGGACACCGACGTTGCGGGGTCTGCCGGGCCAGCCGGAGTTCTCCTGGTGGACCACGCGGACGTGGGGCCAGGCCGCGGCCAGGCGTTCGAGGCGCTCGGCCGAGTCGTCGGTCGAGCCGTCGTCGACGTAGATGATCTCGTACGCGTCCGGTCCGATGCTCTGGCCCAGGAGGGAGGGGGCGCAGCGCTCGATGTAGGCGCCCGCGTTGTAGACGGGCACCACAATACTGACTTTAAGCATCTCTAAACCGACATTAAGCATCTCTAGCCCCCGTTGTACTAACTCTGCACGATCAGGCGCGGTCGGGCCCAGTCACCACGTTATGAGAGGTTTCAGGCCGGGGCGAGTCATCACGCACGTCGGCGCGTCACCGGATCACTTGTACGCGACGGCCGACTCGCTGTACTTGCAGTGCGTACCGTCCGCGCCCGACCCCAACGACGTCGGCTCGTCACCGGAGTCGTTGCCCTTGAAGCGCTCGCAGAGGGTGATGTCCTTGCCGCCGACGACCATCACGCCCGACAGGGTCGCGGTGTCGCCGAAGTTGGCGTTGACGCCGACGAGGACGTTGCCGGGTGCGGTCGCCTTGACGTTGCTGAGGACGATGTGGCGCTGGTACTGGGTGGAGCAGTTGCCGCAGGAGCGGACCAGCTTGCCGAAGTGCTCGACCTGGAAGTTCTTGATGGTGAGGGTGCCGGCGCCGTTGAACTGGAGGACCTTGTCGTCCGCCTTGCGCGCACCGCCACCGTCGACGACGTACTTCGCCGACGCCGACTTGCCCTTGAAGCTGGCCGCGTCCTCGCCGACGTCCTCCCACCACACGTTCTGCAGCGTGCAACTGCCCAGGCAGTGAACGCCGTCGGCGGCCGGGGAGCCGAGGACGACGTTCTTCAGGACCGCGCCGTCGGCGAGTTCGAAGAGCGGGTCCTGGCCCTCGGACTGGCTGTCGCCGCCCAGGCCGCCGGAGCCGTAGAAGCGGGCGAGGCCACCGTCGTACGTACCGGAGACCGCGATCGTCGCCGGCACCGCCTTCTTGCCGGTGGGGGTCGGCCAGGCGCCCAGGGTGGTGGTGCCGCCGGTGGCGGGCGGGGCGGCGGTGGGGGTCTTGGTCGCGGGGGCGGACGTGGAGGGTTTGGCCGAGGGCGACTTGGTCGCGGAGGCCGAAGCCGAGACGGACGGCGACGGGGAGGGCGACTTGGTGGCGGAGGCCGGAGGCGTCGCGGGCTTCGTCGGCGTCGCGTCCCCCTTCCCCACCAGCGTCCAGCTCTTCGTGGTCGCCTTGTCACACGAGTTCTGCTGGAGCAGCCCGGCCTTCACATTGAGGCACTTGGCGCTCTTCGCGTTGACCAGGTGGTACGCGTTCCCGACCGCCGCCGGCTTCCACACCTGTGCGGAACTGCCGTCACACGCCTGCAGTTGTACGGCCTTCCCCGCCGACGTCGACGCGCCCTTCACCCCGGCGCACAGCGCGCCGTCCGCGGACTTGACGGTGAATCCGCCGTCGCCGTCGGCCAGTTGCCAGGTCTGGGCGGTCAGGGCGGAGCCGGTGTTCGCGCACGCGGCCGTCGCCAGCCGGGTTCCGGCCGCGGTCGACGGTACGGTCACGCAGGTGCTGTCGGCGGCGTTCACCAGGTGATACGTGCCGGCGCCCGGGCCCGACGCCGACGCCGTCATCAGTACACCGCCGGTGACCGCGCCCGCGCCGAGCGCCACGACCAGGCCGCCGATCAGCAGTCCCCTGCGGCGGCTCGTCTTCCTGCGCCGTGGTCTGCGCACAGCTGCTCTCTCGCTCACGTCGTCGCTCTCGTTCGGGGATTCGGAATGTGGGAGGGCGGAAGCGGCCCGCCAAGACAGCCGTGCGTTGCCCTCTGCCGCATGGGATGCCGCTCCTGTGCCGCTCCTGCCGCATCAGCTGCCTCTTGGACCGCTTCCGCCCTTGTGTTGCCGCCGGAGGGAGATGGGTTGCCGCGGGGGCGAGATTCTTTGCGCGCGGGTTTTTGTGCGGATCACTCAGGCGGGCCGTACGGTCGCCCGCCACAACTCCGCCGCCTCCCCCGCCACCCCGGGTGCCGTCAGCAGCAACGGCTCGTCGTAGGCCGGGAGTTGCGGCAGCGCCACCGCGCCCGCCTCCGTGGCGATGAGGAGGGCCGGGAGGCTGTCCACGGGGTGGAACTCGCCGATCGCGGTGGCGGAGGCGCGGCCCGCGGCGACCTGGGCCAGGGAGAGAGCGGTGGAGCCCATGACGCGGACCGTGCAGTGGCGGGCGGCGAGTTCGGCGAGGAGGGCGTCCATGCCGGGCCAGTGCGCGTGGGCGGCCCATTCGGTGAGGAAGACATGGCCGGTGAGGGTGGTGTGGTCGGCGGCGTGGGTGGGGGCGCCGTTCAGGTGGGCGCCTCTGCCGCGGGCCGCCGTGAAGATCTCGCGGCGCCACGGGTCGGCCACGACGCCCAGGAGGGGGCTGCCGTCGGGGGCGGCCAGGCCCAGGGAGAAGGAGCACCAGCCGATGCCGTGCGCGTAGTTCGTCGTACCGTCGACCGGGTCGATCACCCAGTGCGGGGCGTCGGCCGCGCCCTCGTGGACGCCGTGTTCCTCGCCCTCGATGCCGTAGGAGGGGAACTTCGCGCGCAGCAGCGACCGTACGTACGTCTCGATCTCCTCGTCCGTGTCCGTGACGATGTCGGCGGGGCTCGCCTTCTCCCGCACCGGACCGTCCGCCGCGCCACGCGGCCGGCGGATCATCTCCGACGCCCACTCGGCCAGCCGGGTCGCGACGGTCAGGGCACGGTCGAGGTCATCGGTCACGGTCACGGTTCACTCGCTGTTCTTCAGAGTTCTTCAGAGAAAAGCACGAACGGCCGCGTGCAGGCGTTCCGGCTGGTCCAGATGTACGTCGTGAGCCGCGGCCGGGATCACTTCGAGGGCCGTACGGGTCGGGCGGCGGGCCCGCATGTCCCTATGGTCGCGCTCGGGCATCGTGCCGTCCGCTCCTCGGATCACGAGCGCCGGGCAGGTGATCCTGGTCCAGTCGTCCCAGTAGTCGTGCGCGGCCGGTTCCGTCACGGCCGCGATCATTGTGTCGCGGTCGACCCTCGGGTACCAGCCGTCCTCCCGCTCCTCCACGTTCGCCGCCCACGCCTCGTGACCGAAGAACGCCTGGGCCGCGGCCGGCGAGCGGAACGGCGTCGGCCAGCTGTCCACCCAGGCCGCGATACGGGAGGGCAGGTCCGGGTTCGGGCCGCCCGGGCCCGCCTCGATGAGGATCAGGGACTTCACGAGGGCGGGGTGCGCGGCGGCCAGCAGCAGGGCCGTATGTCCGCCCAGGGACTGGCCGATCAGGGTCACGGGAGCGAGGGACAGCTCCTCGACCAGGGCCACGGCGTCCGCGACGCAGGCCGCCCGGCTCATCGTCGGCGGGCGGCGCGTGCTCGCGCCATGGCCCCGGGCGTCGTACGCCACCACCCGGCGGCCCTCGTCCAGCAGCCGCCGCGCCAGGTCGTCCCACTCGCCCATGTGACCCGCGAGGCCGTGCAGGAGGAGTACGGGGTCGGGGGCCTGCGGGGTGGGCGGCGGGCTCTGGTCGCGGTAGGCGATGTGGGTGCCGTCCGGGGTGGTGAGCGTCTTCAAACGGGTCCTCTGCGCAGGTCGAAGTGGACGATGAAGTCGTCCCCGGAGCGGTAGGCGTCCATCGCCATCGCGGGGCGGCTGTCACCGAAGACCTGCTGCGCGAGGCGATCGAACTCGCGGAAGGAGTCGGTGCGCATGAGCATCACGGGTCACTTCTCTCATCAGGCGCTGCGGGTGCGATGCCCTACGGCTTCTTATATAGCTTCCGGGAGAAAACTTGACAAGCCTCGACTCAGGTTCAGCTGTTCACGCAGCGTGCGGGTTAGCCTCGCTGTGTATCGGTCGTGAGCGGTTGGGCGGTTGGAGGCAGGCATGGCGAAGGTGCCCAGTGCGGTGGTCGCCGCGAGCGGGCTCGTCGGTGGGTACGGCGTGGCGCGGTGGACCAGGAAGCGGGAGCTGGGCGGTGCGGTACTGGTCGTCGCGGGGGCCGCGGCCGCCCGGCAGTGGCGGCAGCAGGCCGGCGGGAAGGCCGCCGGCGCGCTGACGGCCGCGTATGTCGCCGGTTTCGCCGGTTCCCACCCGCTCGCGAAGAAGGTGGGCGCCTGGCCTGCCGTTTTCGGTGTCGCGGGTGCCGTGGCCCTCGCGTCGTGGGCGGTCGCGGACCGGCGGGGCTGAGTCACGGCGGGGTGAGGCGGTACAGGGCCGAGCCATGCGCCGGCAGCTCCGCGTGGAGGCTGTGGCCGTCGTGGGTGATGTCCGTGTGGGTCCACAGTTCGCGGATGCAGTCGGCGGGCCGGGCGCCTATGGAGCCGAGCGGCACGGTGACCTTCTCGGGGCTGTCGGCCAGCGAGAACACGGCCGCGTAGCGCGTACGTCCGTCGGTGTCGTCGGCGGTCCACAGCACGAGGTCCCTCTCCCGCAGCACCTCGCGGTTGCCCCTGCTGTGCCACAGCACGTCGAGCGCCTCGTCGTTCGTGAGCAGGGCGATGGTCTGAGCCGGGCTGGTGGGCAGATCGCCGCCCATCATCAGCGGCGAACGGGAGATCAGCCACAGGCTCAGCAGGCTGATCTGCTCGTCGCGGGTGAGACGGCACAGGCGGTCCTCGCCCCGCTCGGCGCGGATGCCGACGCGGCCGAGCGGCAGCATGTCGGCGTCGGCCCAGCCGCGTTCGTCCTGCCAGGGTGCCCACCTGGCCATCCGGCCGAACTGTGCCTCCACGTCCTCCCACCGGTCCCACAGGTCGTCGCAGACACGCCACATCGTGGCCGTCTCCCGCAGATGGCCGAGGTGGGCGAGGGAGACGTCCGTACCGGGTGACAGGCTCAGCTCGATGGGCCGGCCGCTGCGGGCGATGGCCTCGGCGTAGGCGGAGATCTCCCGCTCGTGGTACGGGAAGAGCATGTCGTCGGCCTTGATGAAGTCGACGCCCCAGCGGGCGAATTGGGCGACCTGGCTGTCGTAGTACGCCTGGGCGCCCGGGTGGTCGTGATCGAGGCCGTAGTTGTCGCTGTTCCACGGGCATACGGAGCCGGTGTCGGCGATCTCGTCGGCGGTGAAGCCGGTGCCCGCGACGGGCAGCCGGGCGGCGACGGCGCGGCGCGGGATGCCGCGCATGATGTGCAGGCCGAAACGCAGGCCCAGTCGGTGCACACGCTCGGCGAGCGGCCCGAATCCGGCGCCGTCGGCCGCGGACGGGAACCGGTTCGGGGCGGGGAGTTGACGGCCGTGGGCGTCGAGGACGAGGGGGGCGTCGGGGTTGTAGCCGTGGGCGCGGGCTGTGGGCTCGTACCACTGGATGTCCACGACGACGGTGTCCCAGCCGTGCGGCAGCAGATGCTCGCGCATGAACTCCGCGTTGGCGAGGACCTCTTCCTCGGTGACGGTGGTGCCGTAGCAGTCCCAGCTGTTCCAGCCCATCGGAGGGCGCTGGGCGCGGTCGGGGAGGGGGCGGCGTGCGGGGTGGGTCATGGGTGAAGGGCTCCTGAGCGTGCGACGTCAGCGACGTCAGTGAAGGTGGCTAGGCCTGGTGACTCAGTACATTCACTACCCGCCCGTTCGGATCCCGGACGAAGAAGCGTCGTACGCCCCACTCCTCGTCCCGCGGCTCCCGTACGATCTCCGCGCCCGAGGCCGCCACGCGCGTACACCGCGTCGACGTCGTCCACCTCCACGCTCAGGTCGGAGACGACGGGTGCGGTGCGCTCCTCGGTGAAGAGGCTGATCTGGGCGGTGGGGTTGGCGGGGGACGCGAGCGTCACCACCCAGCCCATGTTCATGACCTCCTCGAAGCCGAGAAGACCGTAGAAATCACCGCCGGCCTTCATCGCTTCCTCGGACGCGACCTGCACGTTGGGGACGATCCTGCGAATGGTCATCGGACGCTGGCTCCTCATCGGCGTCGGTTTTCTGTTATTCCCCACAGTCTCCTCCCGTCTCCTGACCGTCCCCAGCCGCAGGCACGCGAGGAATGAGTCACGTGACACGACAGATCAGCCGCCGGAGCATGCTCAAGGCCACGGGCGTGGCAGCCGGAGCGGTCGGTATCGGTACGGCCGCGATCCCCACCCCCGCAGCGGCGGCCGGCGCCTACGCGCACCCCGGCCTCCTGCACACCCGTACCGACCTGGCCCGTATGGCGGCCAAGGTGAAGGCGGGCGCCGCGCCCTACACCGCCGGGTTCGCCAAGCTGACCGCCAACCGTCACGCGCAGAGCGGCTGGACGGCCAACCCGCTGGCCACCGTCGTCCGCGGCGGCGAGGGCCAGAACTACGCGACCCTCTACAACGACATCCACGCCGCCTACCAGAACGCCCTGCGCGGCCACATCAGCGGCGACGAAGCGCACCTCGACACCGCCGTGGCGATCCTGAACGCCTGGTCGGCCGAGCTCACCGCGCTCGGGGGCAACGCCGACCGCTTCCTGGCCGCCGGCCTCTACGGCTACCAGTTCGCCAACGCCGCCGAACTCGTCCGCGACCACCCCGACTTCGAGCTCGCCCGGGCCCAGGAGATGCTGTCCACCGTCTTCGGAACGGTCAGCGACGACTTCCTGGTCCGGCACAACGGCGCCGTCATCTCCAACTACTGGACCAACTGGGACCTCACCGCCATGTGCTGCGTCCTGGCCACCGGCATCTTCTGCGACGACAAGGCCCAAGTCGCCCGCGCCGTCGAGTACTTCAAGCACGGCGAGGGGCTCGGCTCCATCAAGAACGCCATCCCCGTCGTGTACGACGACGGGCTCGCGGAGTGGCTGGAGGCGGGCCGCGACCAGGGGCACGCGCTGCTCGGTGTCGGCCTGATGGGCACGTTCTGCGAGATGGCGTGGAACCAGGGGATCGACCTGTACGGCTACGACGACAACCGGTTCTTCAAGGGCGCGCAGTACGTCGCCAAGTGGAGCATGGGCGGCGACGTTCCCTACACCGCGAACACTCGGGACAAGGGCGCCATCAACGGGTGGTCGGGCCGTGAGACCGTGACTGAGGCCGCGCCCGTCGATCCCGCGTCCACCCGTCCGATCTGGGCGATGATCGCCAACCACTACACCAAGCGGCGGGGCATGTCCGCGTCCTACCTCACCCAGGCCGCCGCGAAGTCCGCGCCGGAGGGTGGGGGCGGGGACTACGGGCCCAACAGCGGGGGGTTCGACCAACTGGGCTTCGGTACGTTGGCGTTCACGCGGGACAGGTCCGAGGACACGTCGGCGTCCCCTAGCCCGTCCCCGTCGGCTACGGCGTCCCCTTCCGCGTCTGCTCCCGCGGGTGGCTCGGATCCCCGTCCGCAGGGATCGGCCCCGTCATCCGCGTCGCCTGTCGCCTCCGACGGGGATCTCGCGGCCACGGGCTCCAACGAGGTCGTCGGCTGGACCGCCGCGGCGGGGGTCGCCGCGGTTGCCGGGGGCGTGCTGTTCATGCGTCGGCGTGACCGGGTCCGGCGGAGCCAGTAGGTACCCGGCACGGTGGCTGGCGTGGGGTGGGTCGCGCGGCCCGGCGCTGACGGGGTGCCGCCTGCGCCCACCCGTGCCGCCCCAGGCGGCACGAATGCCCGCAGCTACAGCGGAGGCGCCCAGTCCTCCCCGTCCCGGCGGAACGCCCGGCCCACCGTCGCCGCGATCAGCACCCCCGCCGCTATCACCAGGGTGAAGAAGGCCCAGGCCAGCGGCCAGGCGCCGGCGAAGCCGTCCGGGGGGCCGGGGTGGGTGCGCAGGGAGATGTACATCAGGGTGACGGGCGGGGCGGCGACCAGGAGCAGGGGCCAGGCCAGGTCGTCGCGGTGGCCGAAGTACGCCGCCAGGAGCAGCAGGGCGACGGCCAGGAGGATCACGCCCACGCCCGTCACAGGCGTCGTCTCATTGACAGAGCCCGGAGTTTCGACGCGGTTGCGCAGGTCCCACGGGATGCAGACCAGGTACGCCGCCGCGGCGAGCCCCGCGCCGAGCGCGCGGGTCAGCCAGCGTTCCGGCCAGGAGCACGTCCGCAGAGGGCTCAGCAGCTTCTCGGTCTTCTCGGTCATGCATACGAGGGTTCTCCCCCGGACCGGCGTTCGACAGAGTACGCGTACTCAGACGTACTTAAGCAGGTCGGCTGCGGTCCCATAGCGCCCCGAAGGGGCGCGGGGCTGTATCAATATGCGGCTCCGCCGCGTGGGCGCGCCCAGCCACAACGGCGCCGCAGCGGACCGACGTGCCCATCGCGGCGCTTTCAGCGGAGCGCTACGCCCCGACCACCCGCGTCAACGTGTAGATCAGCAGCCCCGCCAACGACCCCACCACCGTGCCGTTGATCCGGATGAACTGCAGATCGCGCCCGATGTTCGCCTCGATCTTCCGCGTCGTGTGCTCCGCGTCCCACCCGGCGACCGTGTCGGTGATCAGGGAGGTGATCTCCTTGCGGTACGTGGAGACGACGTACACCGCGGCCCCCTCCACCCAGCTGTCGACCTTGCCCTGCAGCCGGGACTCGTCCGCCATCCGCGCCCCGAGGGACAGCAGCGAGGCCCGCACCCGGAGCCGTAGCTCGCTGCGCTCGTCCTCGGCCGCCGAGACGATCATGGAGCGTACGGCGGTCCAGGCGGACGCGATCAGGTCCTGGACCTCGCCCCGCCCGAGCACCTCCCCCTTCAGCCGCTCGACACGCGCGCGCGTGTCCGTGTCGGACTGGAGGTCGGACGCGAAGTCGGTGAGGAACCGGTCGAGCGCACCCCGCGCCGGATGGGACGGCATGTCCCGCATCTCGGTCACGAACCGCAGCAGCTCCTTGTAGACCCGCTCACCGATCCTCTTGTCGACGAACCGCGGCGTCCACCCAGGAGCCCCGCCCTCCACCGCGTCCATGACCTGCTCGTCATGCAGCACGAGCCAGTCGTGCGCACGCGTGACGACAAGATCGACGACCCTCCTGTGCCCCCCGTCGGCGACGACCTTCTCCAGCATCTTCCCGATACCGGGCGCTATCTCCTGCGCGTCGGCCCGCCGCGTGATCGCCTCCCCCACCACGGCCTGCACATCGGAGTCCCGCAACACGGTCAACGCACCCCGCAGAGCGGCCGACAGCTCGGCGGTCACCCGGTCGGCATGTTCCGGTTCCGCGAGCCACGCGCCCAGCCGGCTCCCGATCCCGACGGCCCGCAGCCGCTGCCGTACGACGTCCTGGGAGAGGAAGTTCTCGCCGACGAACTCCCCCAGGGAGACGCCCAGCTGGTCCTTCTTCGTCGGGATGATCGCGGTGTGCGGAATGGGCAGCCCGAGCGGGCGCCGGAAGAGAGCGGTCACGGCGAACCAGTCGGCGAGCGCACCGACCATGCCCGCCTCGGCGGCCGCGGCGACATACCCCGCCCAGGGACCGGCGCCCTCGCCCGCGGCCCACTTGGCCAGGATGTACACCACCGCCACGAACAGCAGCAGCCCGGCAGCGGTGAGCTTCATACGGCGCACCCCGCGCTGCTTCTCCTCGTCCGCGGCGCTGAACGTCGTCATCGCGCGCGGTTCGTCAGGTTTGGTACGTTCCATCCACTCCACCCGTTCGCGGCCCCTCGTACTTCTCATTGTCCCTTCCTGACCGACTCCTGGAACGGAACAAGAGTTCCCGCCGTCTGTACGGGCGAGGGAACATCAGGGAGAAATCAGGGTGGCGGAACGGGGGGTCTGTTCCACTACCTCCCTACCCATGCCTCATCATGGGTGATGATCACATCGGAGCCTCGGGCTCCCAACCCACCCGAGGAGCACGCACCGCATGGCCAGGAAGACCGTGGGGGGTTTGGGGGCCTCCCCCACAAAGCACGGCGCCTTGCTTGCCGCGATCGTCGCCCTGATCGTGGCAATGTCCGCTGCCATATACGTCGGCGTCGCCGCCGGTGACGGCAGCGGCGGCAGCAAGGAGAACCTCGCCGGGTCCCGTACCCCGCGCAGCCCCGCCGAGCCCGCCTCCACCGGTACCTGGGTCGGCACCTGGTCCGCGTCCCCGGTCGGCGCCGAGCCCGGCACGGAGATCACGGGCCTGGCGAACCGTTCAGTACGCAACGTCGTGCACACGAGCGCGGGCGGCACCTTCGCCCGGATCACCCTCTCCAACCTCTACGGCCAGTCCCCGCTGACGATCACGCACGCGTCCATCGCCATAGCGGCCGGCGACGACACAGCGGCGGCGGCACCCGGGACGATGAGCAGGGTGACCTTCAACGGCAGCACCAGCGTCGTCGTACCGGCCGGCCAGCAGACGATGAGCGACGCCGTCCGCATCACTGTCCCGCACGACAGCGACGTACTGGTCACCACGTACTCCCCCACCGCGACCGGTCCGGTCACCTACCACCCGCGCTCACGACAGATCTCGTACGCCGCCCAGGGCGACCTCACCGAGGACGTCACCGGTGCCCCGTACACCCAGCAGGTCGAGTACTGGCGCTATCTGACCGCCCTCGACGTGCTCAGCAACGAGTCCAACGGCACGATCGTCGCGTTCGGCGACTCGCTCACCGACGGCGTCGGCTCCTCCACGGGCGCCAACAACCGCTGGCCCGACCTCCTTTCGGACCGGCTGCGCGAGGCGGCCGAGGACGGCGACGACGTGCCGCGCTACAGCGTCGTCAACCAGGGCATCGGCGGGAACCAGGTCCTCGCCAACGGGTTCGGCCGCCCCGCCGAGAACCAGGCCGGCCTCGGCCGCTTCGGCCGTGACGTCCTCAGCCGCACGAACGTCAAGGTCGTCATCATCGACCTCGGCGTGAACGACATCCTCCGCAACCGCGGCCACGCCGACCCCGACGCGATCCTGGACGGCCTGCGCGCCCTCGTCCAGCAGGCCCACGCGCGCGGGCTGAAGGTCATCGGGGCGACGCTGATGCCGTTCGGCGGACACATCGGCTACTCCGCCGATCGGGACAGCGTGCGCCAGGCCATCAACGCGGAGATCCGCGCGGGCCACGTCTTCGACGCGGTCGTCGACTTCGACGAAGCGGTACGAGACCCGTACGACCCCCGAAAGTTCCGCCCCGACTACGACTCCGGGGACCATCTGCACCCCAGCGACAAGGGGTACGAGCGGCTAGCGGACGCGTTCAACTTGGACGACTTGAAGGGCGGAGCACCAGCCAAGCTGTAGCTCCCCCCTTGCTGCGGGCATGCGTGCCGCCTGGGGCGGCACGGGTGGGCGCAGGCGGCACCCCGTAAGCGCCGGGCTGCGCGACCCACCCCCGGCCGACGCCAACGCCGGGCAACTGGCGACCCCGGCTCAGTCCTCCCCGCGCCGACGCCGCTCCCGCCGCTCCTCATGCCGGTCGTGCATCAGGCTCCGATGCCCGTCCAGCATCCGCCGATGAGCGTCCTGGATGTCGTCCCGGTAGGACTCCGCCAGCTCCCGCTTCGACGCCTTCCGGTCCAACCGCCCCTGCCGCCGTTCCTCCCGCAACCGCTGCTTCTCGGCCCGGGTCAGCTTGCGCTCGACACCCACGCCGCCCCAGAAGGCGAACCCGGTGACGATCACACGAGGCGCCCCGGGGTCCCCGAGCACGCCCTCCTCGCCCTGGTCGAAGCCGCCCATGACGCCGATCCCGCGGACGACGACCTCGACGCCTGGCGGCACGATCACCGTCATCCCGCCCATGATCGCGATGCAGTTGATCTCGACCTCACGGTCCGCGAAGTTCGCCTCGCGCAGATCGATCTCACCGCCGCCCCAGAAGGCGAAGCAGTTGAACCGCCTGGGCACGGTCCAGCGTCCCTTGCGCTGGAAGCCGGACATCACGGCGACGGCCCACGTGGACGAGCCCTCGCCGCCGACGATCCGCTGGGCCCAACTCCCGCCCTGCTCGGGCCTCTTGAGCATGTCGACGGTCGGCGGGGTCACCCCTGCGGCGGGCAGGTCACGGGTGATCGGCGTCAGTTCGCCGTACGTCCGTGCCTTGTACGTCGCGTCCAGCCGCTCCTCGAACTCCGTCATGTCGAGCCGCCCCTCGGCCAGGGCGTCCCGCAGCACCTCGGCGACTCGTTCACGATCGGCGTCGGAAGCACGCAGTTCCGGGGCATCGTCCGTCATATCCCTCAGCCTACGAGTTCGACGGCCCGGACACTATGCGGCCGCCCGCTCCTCATACATCTTCGCGATCACGGCCTCGATGTCCGGCTCCCGCACCGACAGATCCACCAGTGGATACTCCGCCGCGATCCGCGCCACCAGCGGCGCCGCCGACTCCGACGCCGGGAACGCGAGCCACTGGCGCGGCCCTTCCACCCGTACGACCCTGGCGGGCGGCGCCTCGATGGGCGGAAGCTCCCGCTCCAGGTCCACCACCAGGGTGCGTTCGCTCTCCCCCGCCTCGTGCAGGCCGGCGAGCGGGCCGTCGTACATCAGACGCCCGTGGTCGATGACCATCACGCGGGAGCACAGCTGCTCGATGTCCTGGAGGTCATGCGTGGTCAGCAGGACCGTGGTGCCGCGCTCGGTGTTCAACTCCCGCAGGAATTCCCGGACCTTGGCCTTGGAGATGACGTCGAGGCCGATCGTCGGCTCGTCGAGGTAGAGCACCTCGGGGTCGTGGAGGAGGGCCGCCGCGATGTCGCCGCGCATCCGCTGGCCGAGCGAGAGTTGGCGTACCGGTACGTCCAACAGGGCTTCCAGTTCGAGGAGTTCGACGCAGCGGTCGAGGTTCTCGCGGTAACGGGCGTCCGGGATCCGGTACATGCGGTGCATCAGACTGTACGAGTCGATCAGTGGCAGGTCCCACCACAGCGTCGTACGCTGCCCGAACACCACCCCGATCCGGTGGGCGAGACGCGTGCGCTCACGGGACGGGTCGATGCCCGCGACCCGCAATCGGCCGCCGCTCGGCGTGAGGATCCCCGTCAGCATCTTGATCGTCGTCGACTTCCCGGCACCGTTCGGACCGATGTAGCCGACCATCTCGCCGCGTGCCACGGAGAAGGTGATCGAGTCGACCGCCCGCACCTCACGGCGTTCACGCTTGAGGAAGCCGGCCTTCTTGCGGACGACGAAGACCTTCTCGACCCGGTCGAGCTCGATGAAACCCTCTGTCACTGGCCCTAACTCCCTGTACTCCGGTACGAACGAAGCCCCACACGCCACACCACACCCGCCAACGCACAGCACACTCCGGCGGCGAGCGGCGACAGAAACGTCACCCACGTCGGCAGGTCGAGCGGATACGGCCGCCCCAACACGTAGGACGCGGGCAGCCAGTTGACGAAGGCGAGCGGCACCATGAACGTCACCCCGCGCACCAGGTCCTTCCCGAACAGGGTCGGGGGGTACTGCAGCAGCGTGGTGCCGCCGTATGTGAACGCGTTCTGCACCTGGGCGGCGTCCTGCGCCAGGAACTGGAAGGCCGCGCCCGCGACGAAGATCGCCGCGAAGATCACCGCGCCGCTGACCAGCATCACCGGCACCAGCAGCACCTTCGGCGCACTCCAGTCGACGTCGACGGCGAACAGCGCCCAGCCCAGCACCAACGACCCCTGGATGACCCGGCCGAACCGACGCAGCGGGAACTGGTCCGCGGCGACCTGCGCGAGCACCGGAACGGGCCGTACCAGCAGCGTGTCGAACGACCCGTCGCGTATCCGGGCACCCAGCCCCTCCGACGAGCCGAGCAGCAGGTCCGTGATGCCGAACGCCGTCACCGACAGGCCGTACAGAAAGGCCACCTCGGGCAGCGTCCAGCCGCCGAGCGAGTCGACCTGCGAGAACATCAGCAGGATGCCGACGAAGTCCAACCCGGACAGCAAAAGGTTGCCGAAGACCGTGACGACGAAGGAGACGCGGTAGGTCATGCCGGCCCGGATCCACATCCCGGCGATCAGCAGATAGGCCCGCACCCCGTCCACCAGACGGCTCGTCTCACCCACCCTGCACCACCACCCTCCGCGTAGCCGCCGACTGCAACAGCCGCCCCGCCGCCAGCAGTGCCACCGCCCACGCCGCCTGGAAGACGAACGCCCCGAGCGGGCCGGTCTCCCCCATCAGCACATCCGCCGGGACCTGCAACTGCGCGGCCCACGGCAACGCCTGGACCACGTCACCGAGCGCGTCCGGAAAGGCGTTCAGCGGCAGTGTCATGCCCGAGCAGAAGATGCCCGTGACCATCAGGGCCTGCATGACACCCCTGGCATCCATGAGCCAGAACACGCTCAACGCCGCCAGATAGCGGATCCCGAAGCTGACGAGGGCCGCCAGCAACAGCGTGACCAGGAACGCCACCCAGGTGCCCACGTCCCCCGGCAGGGCCATCGGGAAGAACAGCGCACCGAAGACGAACGGGATCACGCCACGCCCCGCCAACTGGAACAGCATCCGCCCCAAGTCGCTCGCCAGCCACCACAGTTGGAGATCGGCCGGCCGGTACAGATCGACCGCGATCTCACCGGTGCGGATGCGTTCCATCAGCTCGTTCTCGAAGCCGCCGCCCTGGATGGCCAGCGCCGCGAACAGCGCCTGCCCCAGCCACACATAGGTCACGGCCTGCGCCTGGTCGTACCCGCCCAGATCCGGCCGCTCGTCCCACAGCGCCAGATACGTGTACACGAGGATCAGCCCGAAGACGGTGTTGGTGAACACCCCGGCCGCCGTGGCCACCCGATAGGTCGCGTATCGTCGGAAACTCCCCGCCGCCACGGCCGCGTACAACCGCACCGAGCCCACACCCACGCCCTCCTCGCCCGCGCCCGGCACCGAAGCGCAGGAGCCTAGTGCGACGGCGACGCGGACTGCCACGTATTTTCCCGGCCCGACGCGTGCCGAGGCAGGGAACTGATCGGCGGGTGCGGCAGTCTTCAACAGGGGGCACAGAAGACGTACGAGGGCGTACGGGAACGTACGACGTAAAACAGGAGTCCGTGCACAACATGAACGACCAGCCGCAGCCGCACCAGCCGGACCCTGGCAAGAAGCGTCCCGAGCGCACCGGTTGGCGACGCCTGATCCCGACCTGGCGCATGGTGCTCGGCACCTGCGTCATCGGGACACTGCTGCTGGCCGGCCTGTTCTTCCTCGGCTACTCCCTGGTCAAGATCCCGCCCGCGAACGCGCTCGCGACCAAGCAGAGCAACATCTACCTCTACGCGGACGGCAGTCAGCTCGCCCGTGACGGCGAGGTCAACCGGGAGAACGTCACCCTCGCGCAGATCTCCAAGGAAGCCCAGCACTCCGTACTGGCCGCCGAGGACCGCGACTTCTACTCCGAGTCCGCGATCGACCCCAAGGCGATGGTCCGCGCCGCCTGGAACACGGCGACCGGCAAGGGCAAGCAGTCCGGCTCGACGATCACCCAGCAGTACGTCAAGAACTACTACCTGGCCCAGGAACAGACCGTCACCCGCAAGGTGAAGGAGTTCTTCATCTCGATCAAGCTGGACCAGGAGGAGAGCAAGGACGACATCCTCCAGGGCTACCTCAACACCAGCTACTTCGGCCGCAACGCCTACGGCATCCAGGCCGCCGCCCAGGCCTACTACGGCATGGACGCCGACGACCTCGACGCCGCCCACGGCGCCTACCTCGCCGCCCTGCTGAACGCGCCCAGCGAGTACGACGTCGTCGCCCACCCCGAGAACAAGGCCGCCGCCGAGGGCCGTTGGCGGTACGTCCTCGACGGCATGGTCAAGGAGGGCTGGCTGAGCAAGGCCGACCGGGCGGGCCTGAAGTTCCCGATGCCGAAGGAACAGACCGTCTCGACCGGCATGTCCGGGCAGCGCGGCTACATCGTCGCCGCGATCAAGGACTACCTCACCCAGAACAAGGTCGTCACCGCGGAGGAACTGGACACCGGCGGCTACCGCATCACGACCACCCTGCAGAAGACCCGGCAGAACGCCTTCGTGAAGGCCGTCGACGACCAGTTGATGTCCAAGCTCGACAAGAAGAACAACAAGGTCGACACCTATGTCCGCGCGGGCGGCGCCGCCGTCGACCCCAAGACCGGCAAGGTCGTCGCCATGTACGGCGGCATCGACTACGTGAAGCAGTACACGAACAACGCCACCCGCCGCGACTTCCAGGTCGGCTCCACCTTCAAACCGTTCGTGTTCACCTCCGCCGTCGAGAACGAGTCCGTCACCCAGGACGGCCGCCCCATCACCCCGAACACGATCTACGACGGCACCAGCGAACGCCCCGTCCAGGGTTGGAGCGGCTCCTACGCCCCCGAGAACGAGGACGACGTCAACTACGGCGACATCACCGTCCGCACCGCCACCGACAAGTCCGTCAACTCGGTGTACGCGCAGATGGCCGTCGACGTAGGCCCCGACAAGGTCCGCCAGACCGCCGTCGACCTCGGCATCCCGGGCACCACCCCCGACCTGACCTCGACCCCGTCCATCGCACTCGGCCCGGCCACCGCCAGCGTCCTCGACATGGCGGAGGCGTACGCGACCCTCGCCAACCACGGCAAGCACGGCACGTACACGCTGATCAACAAGATCACCAAGGACGGCGCGGACGTCGTGGACCTGCCCAAGCGCTCCACCCGGCAGGTCGTCACCCGCGAGGCCGCCGACACCACGACGTCGATGCTGCAGAGCGTCGTCGACAACGGCACCGCCACCGCCGCCCAGGCCGCCGGCCGCCCGGCGGCGGGCAAGACCGGCACCGCGGAGGAGGACACGGCCGCCTGGTTCGCGGGCTACACCCCCGACCTGGCCACGGTCGTCTCCGTCATGGGCCAGGACCCGGTCACGGCCGCGCACAAGCCCCTGTACGGCGCGATGGGCGAGCCCCGTATCAACGGCGGCGGCGCGCCCGCCGACATCTGGGCCCAGTTCACCAAGGACGCCCTGAAAGGCACCCCGGTCAGCGACTTCGACCTCCAGCTCCAGGAGGGCGCGGACGAACCGCAGCTGCCGACGGGCGAGCCGCCCGCCGACCCGGACCCGGACGCCCCGACCGACGACGAGACCACCGGACAGCCCACCGACGGCACCACTACCAGCGGTCAGAACACCCAGGGCCAGACCGACGGCGGCACGACCACCACGGGCGGCACGACGACCGGCGGGACGACAACCGACGGGGGCACCACCGGAGACACCACCACCGGCGGCACCACGACCGATGGCGGCACGACGGGCGACACGAGCACGGGCGGTACGACGGGCGACACGTCGACCGGCGGGACGACGGGCGACACGACGGGCGGCGACACCGGCGGCGACACGGGCGGCGGGACGACAGAGGGGACGTCGGCGGGCGGGGACCCACCGCTCTTCCAGTGACTGATGACTGAAAAGTGACGGAAAGGGGCTGGTGACGATGGTCACCAGCCCCTCATGCAGTTGTTCTACGAGTTACAAGTACAGCCCCGTGGAGTCTTCGGATCCCTCGAAGCGGTCCGCGGCCACGGCATGCAGATCGCGCTCGCGCATGAGCACGTAGGCGATGCCGCGCACCTCCACCTCGGCCCGGTCCTCCGGGTCGTACAGGACCCGGTCGCCCGGCTCCACGGTCCGTACGTTCTGCCCCACCGCGACGACCTCGGCCCAGGCCAGCCGCCGCCCGACCGCCGCGGTGGCGGGAATCAGGATGCCCCCGCCCGACCGCCGCTCGCCCTCACCGGTCTCCTGCCGCACGAGTACACGGTCGTGCAGCATCCGGATGGGCAGTTTGTCGTCCTGGGTGCTGTGCTCGTTTCTGTTGGCGCTCACGCCCCGAACCTACCTGCCTTCGACCTGTCCGTAAGCCGCCGGGTCAGCCCTTACGGCGCCGGCTGCCCAGGGCCAGCAGCCCCACGAGCCCGACCGCGACGACGGCGACGGGCACGATGCGCTCGAGCCGGGGCGCACCCGCGCCGTCGACGAACTGCCCCTTCACATCGCTCACGACCCGATTGACGCCCACATAGGCCCGACCGAGGGTGCGATCGACATTGGAGACGACCTTGGCCTTGGCGTCCCCGACGATCGTCTTCGGATGCACCCGCACCCCGATCTCGTCGAGCGTCTCGGCCAGCACGTCACGGCGATGCTTGATGTCCGCCTCGATCTGCGCCGGGGTTCTGGTGTCCGAGGTGTCCGCCACCGTACGGCCTCCGAAGTCTGGTGCTGCGCTGTTCCGGACAGTCTGTCAGCTCTTACGCCGACCGCACTGTCAGGACCCCCCGTTACTCTGGCGGAATGACTGAGCGACTGCAGCCCGGGGACACCGCCCCCGCCTTCACCCTCCCCGACGCCGACGGCACCGAGGTCTCCCTGTCCGACCACAAGGGCCGCAAGGTCATCGTCTACTTCTACCCGGCCGCCCTGACCCCCGGCTGCACGAAGCAGGCCTGCGACTTCACGGACAACCTGGACGCGCTGGCCGGCGCCGGCTACGACGTCATCGGCATCTCCCCCGACGCCCCCCAAAAGCTCGCCAAGTTCCGCGAGAAGGAAAACCTCAAGGTCACGCTGGTCGGAGACCCCGAGAAGACCGTCATCGAGGCGTACGGCGCCTACGGCGAGAAGAAGAACTACGGCAAGACCTACATGGGCGTCATCCGGTCGACAGTGATCGTGGACGAGGAGGGCAAGGTGGAGCGGGCGCTGTACAACGTCCGTGCGACCGGACACGTGGCCAAGATCATCAAGGATCTGGGGATCTGACCGTGCTGCCCGGCCAGTAGCATGACCGGGCAGCATCATCGGGCGGCCGTGGTGGAATTGGCAGTCACGCTGGGTTTAGGTCCCAGTGGGGTAACTCCCGTGAGGGTTCGAGTCCCTCCGGCCGCACCAGTATTCAGCCCAACAGCTCCCGAACCACCGGCACCAACCCCCGGAACGCCTTCCCCCGATGGCTGATCGCGTTCTTCTCCTCCGCGCTCAGCTCGGCGCACGTCCGCGTCTCCCCCTCCGGCTGGAGAATCGGGTCGTAGCCGAAGCCGTTCGTGCCGACCGGTGTGTGCCGGAGCACGCCCCGCAGCTGTCCCTCGACCACGCGCTCCGTCCCGTCCGGCAACGCGAGCGCCGCCGCGCAGGCGAAGTGAGCCCCCCGGTGTTCGTCGGGGATGTCGGAGAGCTGGGCGAGGAGGAGGTCCAGGTTGGCGCGGTCGTCGCCGTGGCGGCCGGACCAGCGGGCGGAGAAGATGCCGGGTGCGCCGTTCAGGACGTCGACGCAGAGGCCCGAGTCGTCGGCGACGGCGGGCAGGCCCGTTGCCTGGGCGAGGGCGTGGGCCTTCAGTAGGGCGTTTTCGGCGAAGGTGACGCCCGTTTCCTTGACGTCGGGGATGTCGGGGTAGGCGTCCGCGCCGACGAGGTCGTGGGGCAGGCCTGCGTCGGCGAGGATCGCCTTGAGTTCGGTGATTTTTCCGGCGTTGCGGGTGGCGAGGATCAGGCGGGTCATGGCGTCCAGTATCCCGGCCCGGTCGACCGTGTCTTACGGCGTGCAGACCTTCGTCAGTTCGCCGGCCGCGTCGGTGACCGGGCTGATGTCGGGGGTCTCGTCACCGTTCTTGACGGCGTCGCGGACGTTGGTGACGGCCTGCTGGAGGTCGTCCACCGCCTTGTTGACGTCGGCGTCGTCGGTCTTGTCGCCGATCTTGTCGAGGTTCTGGTCGATGGAGTTGAGGGACTCCTCGAGCTGGGTCGGGTCGTTGGCGGCGCTCTCCACGGCCTGCTGGAGGTCGGTGACGCTGTCGGCGATGGCGTCGGCGGTCTGGACGCAGTCCAGTGCCTTGTTGACGGCGTCGCAGCCGGTGGTGAGTCCGACTGTCAGCCCGACGGCCGCGACGGCGGCGACGATGGCTATGCGCGGACGACGGCTACGGCTCACGGCCATGGTTCGTTTCCTCCCTGGCGCAGGGCTCGGAAGGCCCCCCGTTACTTGGCCGGGCGCACAGTGGCAAACCGTGCGCCCGTACCCGTAGTGACGCGAGGCCGGGCTGTGGGGTTGCCCCCGGCTGCCTGCTGTCTTGGTGCGTCCTTTACTTTTCGAGGACGGTATCAAGTGCCTTGCTCTGGAGGACAGCGAGTTCCGTGCAGCCGGAAACGGCCAGGTCGAGCAGGGCGTTGAGCTCGTCGCGGGCGAAGGGTTCGGCTTCGGCGGTGCCCTGGACCTCGACGAAGCGGCCGTCGCCGGTGCAGACGACGTTCATGTCGGTCTCGGCCTTGACGTCCTCTTCGTAGCAGAGGTCGAGGAGTGGGATGCCGCCGACGATGCCGACGGAGACCGCCGAGACCGTGCCCGTGAGGGGCTGGCGGCCGGCCTTGATCAGCTTCTTGCCCTGGGCCCAGGAGACGGCGTCGGCCAGGGCCACGTAGGCGCCGGTGATCGCGGCCGTGCGTGTGCCGCCGTCCGCCTGGAGGACGTCGCAGTCGAGGACGATGGTGTTCTCGCCGAGTGCCTTGTAGTCGATGACGGCGCGCAGTGAGCGGCCGATGAGGCGGCTGATCTCGTGCGTACGGCCGCCGATCCTGCCCTTGACGGATTCGCGGTCGCCGCGGGTGTTGGTGGAGCGGGGCAGCATGGAGTATTCGGCGGTGACCCAGCCCTCGCCGCTGCCTTTGCGCCAGCGCGGGACTCCTTCGGTGACGGAGGCGGTGCAGAAGACCTTCGTGTCGCCGAAGGAGACGAGGACGGAGCCCTCGGCGTGCTTGCTCCAGCCACGTTCGATGGTGACGGGGCGGAGCTGTTCGGGGGTGCGGCCGTCGATTCGAGACATGGCGTCGAGCCTAGCCGTACATGCGGAAGGGGCTCCTCCCGCGTCGGGAAGAGCCCCTCTTCGGTGAGCGGTGGGCTCACATCATGTCTTCGATGTCCGCGGCGATCGGGTCCGCGTCGGTGCCGATGACGACCTGGATCGCCGTGCCCATCTTGACGACGCCGTGTGCGCCGGCCGCCTTGAGGGCTGCCTCGTCCACGAGGGAGGCGTCGTGGACCTCGGTGCGCAGGCGGGTGATGCAGCCCTCGACCTCTTCGATGTTGTCGATGCCGCCCAGCCCGGCAACGATCTTCTCAGCCTTGGTGGCCATGTTGTTTCTCCCTGATCCGAACCGCTTTGTCGCAGTAACCCACAGTTGGCCCATCTTTGCGAGCGGTCATGTCGTACGTGCCGAATGATGGCGACCACGACAGCGGAACCGTCCGTCAACTGGTCTACACCACCTTACCGAGGGGCGTCCATGAGTTCCGACAGCGCCGCCGCCGCCAGCCCTGTCCGCACCCGCTGGAACAACCTGTTCCAAGGCTTGCAGAAGATGGGCCGCAGTCTTCAGTTGCCCATCGCGGTCCTGCCGGCCGCGGGCATCCTCAACCGCCTTGGGCAGCCTGACGTGTTCGGCGAGGACGGGCTCGGCTGGGACAACGTCTCGAAGGTGATGGACGGCGCGGGCGGCGCGTTGCTCGACGGCTCACTCGGGCTGCCCTTGTTGTTCTGCGTCGGCGTGGCCATCGGCATGGCGAAGAAGGCGGACGGTTCGACGGCGTTGGCCGCGGTGGCGGGGTTCCTCGTCTACTACAACGTGCTGCGCGCGTTCCCGGAGGACTGCCCGGACGGGACGAAGGAGGTAACCAACATCGGCTGCAGCACGCCCGACGGGATGGTGAGCGCGTACGAGTACCAGAACCCGGGCGTCTTCGGCGGCATCGTCATCGGCCTGCTGGCAGCCTTCTTCTGGCAGCGCTACCACCGGACGAGGCTGGTGGACTGGCTCGGCTTCTTCAACGGGCGGCGTCTCGTCCCGATCATCATGGCGTTCGTGGCGATGGCGTTCGCGGTGCTGTGCCTGTGGGTCTGGCCGCCGATCGGTGAGGCGCTGGAGGACTTCAGCGACTGGATGAGCGACCTGGACGCGTGGGGCGCGGGTGTGTTCGGTGTCGCCAACCGGGCGCTGCTGGTGATCGGTCTGCATCAGTTCCTGAACGTGCCCATCTGGTTCCAGTTCGGCAGCTACACCACGCCGGACGGCGAGGTGGTGCACGGCGACATCAACATGTTCCTCGCGGGCGACCCGGACGCGGGCCAGTTCACCTCGGGCTTCTTCCCGATCATGATGTTCGCTCTGCCTGCGGCCGCCCTCGCCATCACGCACTGCGCGAAGCCGCACCGCCGCAAGGAGGTAGGCGGCCTGATGCTGTCGGTGGCGCTGACCTCCTTCGTCACCGGCATCACGGAACCGATCGAGTACTCGTTCCTCTTCATCGCGCCCCTGCTGTACGCGGTCCACGCCCTGCTGACCGGTGTCTCGATGGCGGTGACCTGGGGCCTCGGGGTCCACGACGGCTTCAGCTTCTCGGCCGGCCTGATCGACTACGTGATCAACTGGAACCTCGCGACGAAACCCTGGGCGATCATCCCGATCGGTTTGTGCTTCGCGGTCGTCTACTACGTCATCTTCCGCTTCGCGATCACGAAGTTCGATTTGAAGACTCCGGGGCGGGAAGCGGAGGAGGAGGTGGAGGACGTCACCAAGGTCTAGTGGGAATCGTGGGTTCCTTATGCGCCCTTCACCGTGCTACAACAGGTCTACACCACTGAGTGGTGTAGACCACGTGGTATTCCGCGTGGCATAGAGACGCCGCCGTCCCCCTTCCCATGCACCTGGGCGGCGCCATGCCCCAATGGAGGAACTTGTGACCACGGACAGCGCCGCTCCCGCGGCCGACAAGAAGAAGGGGAAGGGCGCCGGCGTGATGGCTGTCATGCAGCGCATCGGCCGCAGCCTGATGCTGCCGGTGGCGGTCCTGCCCGCAGCCGCTCTCCTGGTCCGCTTCGGCAACGCCGACATGCTCGGCGACCCGGAGTACCCGGCCTTCGTGACGAAGATCGCGGGCTTCATGAGCGCCGGCGGCAACGCCATCCTCGACAACATGGCTCTGCTCTTCGCGGTGGGCATCGCGATCGGCTTCGCGAAGAAGTCGGACGGCTCGACCGCGCTCGCGGCCGTCGTCGGCTACCTGGTCTTCAAGAACGTGCTGGGCACGTTCACCGACGGCAGCCTGCCGAAGAAGGAAGCCATAGTCGACGGCAAGATCGTCATGGTCGAGCAGGCTGTGGACGCCAAGGTCCTCGGCGGCGTGGTCATGGGCATCGTCGTCGCTCTCCTCTACCAGCGCTTCTACCGCACCAAGCTGCCCGACTGGGCGGGCTTCTTCGGCGGCCGCCGGCTGGTCCCGATCCTGTCGGCCTTCGCGGGCCTGATCATCGGCATCATCTTCGGCTACATCTGGCCCGTCCTCGGCACCGGTCTGCACAACTTCGGTGAGTGGCTGGTCGGTTCGGGCGCGGTCGGCGCCGGCATCTTCGGTGTCGCCAACCGGGCGCTGATCCCGATCGGCATGCACCACCTGCTGAACTCGTTCCCGTGGTTCCAGGCGGGTGAGTACGAAGGCAAGAGCGGTGACATCGCCCGCTTCCTGGCCGGTGACCCGAGTGCCGGACAGTTCATGACCGGCTTCTTCCCGATCATGATGTTCGCGCTGCCCGCCGCCTGTCTGGCGATCGTGCACTGTGCCCGTCCCGAGCGGCGCAAGGTCGTCGGCGGCATGATGTTCTCCCTCGCGCTGACGTCCTTCGTCACCGGCGTGACCGAGCCC
Source organism: Streptomyces sp. GESEQ-4 (assembly GCF_017948455.1). Classification (GTDB taxonomy): domain Bacteria; phylum Actinomycetota; class Actinomycetes; order Streptomycetales; family Streptomycetaceae; genus Streptomyces. The sequence goes on along the minus strand of NZ_JAFFSU010000033.1, from coordinate 14,209 downwards.
ATCGAGTTCACGTTCATGTTCATCGCACCGGTCCTGTACGCGATCCACGCGCTGCTCACCGGTGTCTCGATGGCCCTGACCTGGGCGCTCGGCATGAAGGACGGCTTCGGCTTCTCGGCCGGCGTGGTCGACTTCGGCCTGAACCTGGGCATCGCGACCAACCCGTGGGGCCTCGCCCTGGTGGGTCTGTGCTTCGCGGCGGTCTACTACGTCGTCTTCCGCTTCGCGATCACCAAGTTCAACCTGCCGACGCCGGGCCGCGAGTCCGACGAGGAACTGGCGGAACTGCAGAAGGCGGAGGCCAAGTAGGCCCCGCCGGCCGCCCATGAGAAGGCTCCCAGAGCATCGCGCTCCGGGAGCCTTCTCATGTACCGGGATGTATCGGGGCTCAGATCTCGTACGACATCCTCGGCGCCGCCAGTTCCACCGGGCCGTCGTACACCGCGCGGGCGTCGGCCAGGTTGATCTGGGGGTCGGTCCACGGGGGGATGTGGGTGAGGACGAGGCGGCGGGCGCCTGCCCGGGCCGCCGTCTCACCCGCCTCGCGGCCGTTGAGGTGCAGGTCTGGGATGTCTTCCTTGCCGTGCGTGAACGCGGCCTCGCACAGGAACAGGTCGGTGTCGCGGGCCAGTTCGTCGAGCGTCGGGGTGACGCCCGTGTCGCCGGAGTACGTCAGGGACTTCCCGCCGTGCTCGACGCGGATGCCGTACGCCTCCACCGGGTGGGCCACGCGTTCCGTGTGCACCGTGAACGGGCCGATCTCGAAGGTGGACGGCTTGACCGTGTGGAAGTCGAAGACCTCGCTCATCGAGGAGGCCGAGGGGGTGTCCGCGTAGGCGGTGGTCAGCCGGTGTTCCGTGCCCTCGGGTCCGTAGACGGGGAGCGGGTCGCAGCGGCCGCCGTCGTGGCGGTAGTAGCGCGCGACGAAGTACGCGCACATGTCGATGCAGTGGTCGGCGTGCAGATGACTGAGGAAGATCGCGTCAAGGTCGTAGAGACCGCAGTGGCGCTGCAGCTCGCCCAGGGCACCGTTGCCCAGGTCGAGAAGCAGCCGGAAGCCGTCGGCCTCGACGAGGTAGCTCGAGCAGGCCGATTCCGCGGACGGGAACGACCCCGAGCAGCCGACGACGGTGAGCTTCATGAAGCAGAAACCTCCGCTGGCGGGAATTGACAATTGGGTGCGTCGGGGGTCGTGCGGTCCGTCGAGCGTAAGGCGCAAAACCTCCGGTCGCTCCTCCGCCAAGGGCTGTTGTGGGCGAACTCACCTGTGGTGTCACCGGTTCGGCTCGAAGCGGGGGAGCGTGACGTGGGTGAGAAGGGCGCGCGGCGGTGTGCGCGCGCCGGTACCGTCTGTCGTATGGATACGTCCTGGTGGCTCGCGCTCGCGGCGGTGGTACTGCTCGCGCTGGTCGCCGCGCTCGTCGACGGCTGGGGGCGGCGCGGGCCGCGGGGGCGCCGGACGCGGCCGCCGGGGCGGCCGGGCGGGCGGGTGGTGGCGCGGCCGCAGCCTGCGGAGATCTGGTGGGCGAGCGTGCCGTTCGAGGACGGGCCGGGGGGTAAGGACCGGCCGTGTCTGGTGCTCTCGGTGCGGGGGCGGCGGGCGACCGTCGCGAAGATCACCAGCAAGTATCACGACGAGCGGGCCGGGGTGATTCCCTTGCCGCCAGGTGCCGTCGGCGATGCGCAGGGTCGGGCCAGCTTCTTGGAGACGGACGAGTTGCGTGACGTGCCGATGGGGGATTTTCGGCGGCGGGTTGGGGTGGTGGACCCGGTCCTTTGGGACCAGGTCCGTCACCTGGCTACGTAGCTCCGCTGGAGGGCTGGTTCTTTGGCTGCGGGTCGGTGGGGGCTGGTCGCGCCCACGCGGCGGTAGCCGCAAATCGATAACAGCCCCGCGCCCCTTTCGGGGCGCTCATCATGCCCAGAGTTGGCCTTGCAGCGTCTCGATCGCCGCTTCCGTCGTCGTCGCCGTGTAGACGCCCGTCGACAGGTACTTCCAGCCGCCGTCGGCCACGATGAACACGATGTCCGCGCTCTCGCCCGCCTTGACCGCCTTGTTGCCGACGCCGATCGCGGCGTGGAGGGCGGCGCCGGTGGAGACGCCGGCGAAGATGCCCTCCTGCTGGAGGAGTTCGCGGGTGCGGGTGACGGCGTCGGCGGAGCCGACGGAGAAGCGGGTGGTGAGGACGGAGGCGTCGTAGAGCTCGGGTACGAAGCCCTCGTCGAGGTTGCGCAGGCCGTAGACGAGGTCGTCGTAGCGCGGTTCGGCGGCGACGATCTTGATGTCCGGCTTGTTCTCGCGGAGGTAGCGGCCGACGCCCATCAGGGTGCCGGTGGTGCCGAGGCCTGCGACGAAGTGGGTGATGGAGGGGAGGTCCGTGAGGATCTCGGGCCCGGTCGTCGCGTAGTGCGCGCCCGCGTTGTCGGGGTTGCCGTACTGGTAGAGCATCACCCAGTCGGGGTGCTCGGCCGAGAGTTCCTTGGCGACGCGTACGGCGGTGTTGGAGCCGCCCGCGGCGGGGGACGAGATGATCTCGGCGCCCCACATGCCGAGCAGGTCCCGGCGTTCCTGCGAGGTGTTCTCCGGCATGACGCACACCATGCGGTAGCCCTTGAGCTTGGCGGCCATGGCGAGGGAGATGCCGGTGTTGCCGGAGGTGGGCTCGAGGATGGTGCAGCCCGGGGTGAGGCGGCCGTCCTTCTCCGCCTGCTCGATCATGTGCAGGGCGGGGCGGTCCTTGACGGAGCCGGTGGGGTTGCGGTCCTCCAGCTTGGCCCAGATGCGGACGTCGGCTGACGGCGACAGCCGCGGCAGGCGCACCAACGGGGTGTTGCCCACCGCGGCCAGCGGGGTGTCGTAGCGCATGAGGGATCAGACCATGCCGCCGGCCACGGCCGGCAGGATCGTGACGTTGTCGCCGTCGGTGAGCTTGGTGTTGATGCCGTCGAGGAAGCGGACGTCCTCGTCGTTGAGGTAGACGTTGACGAAGCGGCGCAGCTGGTCGCCGTCCACGATGCGCGCCTGGATGCCGTTGTGCCGGGACTCGAGGTCGGCGAACAGCGCGGCGAGGGTGTCTCCGCTGCCCTCCACCGCCTTCTGACCGTCGGTGTACTGGCGGAGGATGGTCGGGATGCGGACCTCGATGGCCATGGCTCAGGGCTCCTGTCGGGAGAAAGTCTGTCGTCGGACGCGCGGCAGCGCAGATACGGCAAGGTGTGGTGCGTGTGTGCGGCGCCGCGGCTCACGGCCGTACGGCGGCAGGGGTCGGCGTCAACAGATGGCGCTGGCGAGCCTGCACAGGTCGACGTGCAGCCGCGCCACGAGCAGCGTGCCCGGCGTCTTTTCGCTCACGTCGTGGAAAACCATGGGGTCATCGTATCGATTCCCGGTCCGCTTCCTGGAATGTGATCTCGCCTTTCGGACACATTTCATCCGCAGTACGAGATGAGTACGAGATCAGTACGCCTCCACCACTCTGACCTCCTCCTCCGTCACCTCGCCCTCGACGATCCGGAACGAGCGGAACTGGAACGGGCCGAGGTCGTCCGTGTCCGCCGTCGAGACGAGGACGTAGTGCGCGCCGGGCTCATTGGCGTACGAGATGTCCGTGCGGGAGGGGTGAGCCTCGGTCGCCGTGTGGGAGTGGTAGATGACCACCGGCTCCTCGTCGCGGTCGTCCATCTCGCGGTAGAGCTTGAGCAGGTCGCCGGAGTCGAACTCGTAGAACGTGGGCGACATGGCGGCGTTCAGCATGGGGATGAAGCGCTCGGGGCGGTCCGAGCCCGCCGGGCCCGCGATCACGCCGCACGCCTCGTCGGGATGGTCCTTGCGCGCGTGGGCGACGATCCGGTCGACGAGGTCCTGGGTGATGGTCAGCATGTTCAGCAGGATAAGCAGAAGGCCGCCCCGTACCGAGGGTTGGTACGGGGCGGCTCACATTCCGGACTCCCGAGCGGCAACGCCCTTAAAGGGGCGCGGGGAACTGCGCGACCAGCCACAACGGACCCGCAGCCGGCCGACAGCCTCAACCCGCCGAGTTCTCAGCCGATCTTCTCCAGCTCCGGCTCCGGCTCACCGCGCCGCGTGACCTCCGGGTTCCGCGACTTCAGTACGGCCCAGCCGATACCCAGCGCGGCGGCCCAGCCGGCCATCACGTACAGGCAGACGCGGGAGTCGGCGTCGTACGCGATCAGGCCGGTGACGAAGAGCAGGAACGCGATGGCCACGTAGGAGAACACCGCGCCGCCCGGGGCCGGGAAGGAGGAGGCGGGCAGACGGCCCGCGACCACCGCGCGGCGGTACAGGACGTGGCTGATCAGGATCATCAGCCAGGTCCAGATGCCGGCCGCGGTCGCCACCGAGGTGACGTAGCCGAAGGCCTTCTCCGGGACGACGTAGTTGAGGATCACGCCGATGCCCATGAAGAGCACGGAGATGAGGATGCCGAAGGCGGGGGTCTTGGTCGACGACAGCTTGCTGAAGACCTTGGGTGCCTCACCGCTGTCGGCGAGGTTCCGCAGCATCCGGCCCGTGGAGTACATGCCGGAGTTGCAGGACGACAGGGCGGCGGTCAGGACGACGAAGTTGACGATGCCGGCGGCGGCCGGGATGCCGATCACCGCGAAGGCCTTCACGAAGGGGCTGACGCCCTCCGCGAACTCGGTCCACTTCACCACGCACAGGATGACGGTGAGCGCGCCGACGTAGAACAGCGCGATCCGCCAGGGCAGGGTGTTGATCGCCTTGGGGAGGGTCTTCTCCGGGTTCTCGGACTCGCCGGCCGTGACACCGACCAGCTCGACGGCGAGGTAGGCGAACATGACGCCCTGCAGGGTCATCAGGGACGAGCCGACGCCCTTGGGGAAGAAGCCGTCGAAGGCCCAGAGGTTGGAGACCGCGGCGGTGTCGCCGGCGGCGCTGAAACCGAAGGTGAGCACGCCGAGACCGATCACGATCATGCCGATCAGCGCGGTCACCTTGACCATCGAGAACCAGAACTCGATCTCACCGAACAGCTTGACCGAGATCAGGTTGGCCGCGAACAGGACGATCAGGAAGACCAGCGCCGTGACCCATTGCGGGATCGACGGGAACCAGTAGTTCACGTAGATCGCGGCGGCCGTCAGCTCGGCCATGCCGGTGACGACCCACATCAGCCAGTACGTCCAGCCGGTGAAGTAGCCGAAGAACGGGCCGAGGAATTCGCGGGAGTACTCCGCGAAGGAGCCCGAGACCGGGCGGTAGAGCAGGAGCTCGCCGAGCGCCCGCATGATGAAGAAGATGATGACGCCGGCGAGGGCGTACATGAGGATGAGGCTGGGGCCGGCCTTGGCGATGTTCGCCCCGGCTCCCAGGAACAGGCCGACGCCGATGGCGCCGCCGATCGCGATCATCTGGACCTGGCGACTGCCGAGCCCGCGCTCGTACCCCTCCTCAGGGGTCTCCGTGCTGACCTGGGCGGAGGTCATGTGTGGTGCGCCTTTCTCCATGCCGACCCGGGCCTTCGTCGGCCTCGGATCGGGTCTCGATCCCCCCGGACTGCTGGAGCGTTGTGCCTGACCGGCGGTCTGCCGGTCGGTGGCGCACCCGGCGGAACAATGGATGGCGTTCACCGGGCGGTCGTGAAGATTTATCACGGCCGCCTTGCTGATCACCTGTGCGGGATGTGGCGCACAGCACAAAGAGAAGCGGACAAAGGGCACTCAGGAGGTGCATACATCGCCGCTACGGTGACGGGATCGTTATTCGGATTTGAGCGTCCGCTGAGCGAACACAACACCGCCACATTCCGTCACATTCAGGTCATGAGTGTGGAGACAAGCGTCTCCTGGAGCCCACCCAGCCACAGATACGCCATCACCATCGGCTTGCGCGGATCCTCGTCCGGCAGCCGGTAGAGGAGGTCAGTGTCCTCTTCGTCCGTGATGTCGAGTCGGGAGCCGATCGCCAGGCGCAGGTCGTTGAGTGCGCCGAGCCACTGCCGGGACTCCGCGTCCGACAGCTTGAGGACCGCCCCGCCCTCGTCGACCGGGCGCAGCGCGTCCAGGGAGCGGATCACCGCGAGGGCGTTCTCACGCTTGCCGGCGCGCAGGTCGTTCTCGGTGTAGCGGCGGAACTCGGCGGAGTACGCCTTCTGCTCCGCGGCCTCCTCGGTCTGCGGCGTGCCCTCCGGGTCGCTGTAGGCGTCCGGGAAGAGCCGCTTGAGGACCGGGTCGGCGGGCGGTTCGCTCGGACCCTCGGCGAACAGTTCGGCCAGCGGGTCCTCGGTACTGTCCTCGCCGGGACCGGGGCCGATGAGCTCCAGGAGCTGGACGGCCAGCGACCGGATGATGGAGATCTCGACGTCGTCGAGTGCGACGGCCGCGCCGCCGCCGGGGAGCGGTTCGAATTGACCTGGCATGAAGTGAGTTCGCTACTTCCGGTCCTGCGAGCGGGTTCGGTTCACGTCCGGTCCTGCCTGTGGGTTCGGGTCATTTCCGGTCGTGCTGGAGGGTGGCCCACAGACCGTAGCCGTGCATGGCCTGCACGTCGCGTTCCATCTCCTCGCGGGTCCCGCTGGAGACGACCGCCCGGCCCTTGTGGTGGACGTCGAGCATGAGCTTGGTGGCCTTGTCCTTCGAGTAGCCGAAGTACGTCTGGAAGACATACGTCACGTAGCTCATGAGGTTGACCGGGTCGTTGTGCACGATCGTGACCCAGGGGACGTCCGGCTCGGGTACGGCGAAGACCTCCTCCGCCGACTCGGGGCGTTCGATCTCTACGGGCGCGGGTGACGTCACATGGCCCATGCTGCCACCGGAGGGGGGTGGTCGCACAAATGCGCCCTGCGATCGACCCCGATCGATCCCGGTCGACTGCAAATCGTCAAACTGACGAGATGGGGGGTATCATCCTCAGTCATGGACACAGCGGACCTTGGGCTGCCGGTGGATGTTCCCTCGACGGCGCTCTTCACGGACCAGTACGAACTGACGATGCTGCAGGCCGCACTGAGGGCGGGCACCGCCGAGCGGCGGAGCGTGTTCGAGGTCTTCACCCGGCGGCTGCCCGAGGGGCGGCGCTACGGCGTCGTCGCGGGCACCGGACGGGTGCTGGACGCCGTGGAGAACTTCCGTTTCGACGCGGACGTCCTCGGCTTCCTGCGCGAGCACGGGATCGTCGACGAGGAGACCCTCACGTGGCTCGCGGGCTACCGCTTCAGCGGTGACATCTGGGGCTACCCCGAGGGCGAGGTGTATTTCCCGGGCTCGCCGATCATGCGGGTCGAGGGCTCCTTCGCCGAGTGCGTGCTGCTGGAGACCGTGATCCTGTCGATCCTCAACCACGACTCCGCGGTGGCCGCGGCGGCGTCCCGGATGTCGGCGGCGGCCGGAGACCGGCCCCTGATCGAGATGGGCGCCCGGCGCACCCACGAGCTGTCGGCCGTCGCCGCCGCCCGCGCCGCGTACGTCGGCGGCTTCACGACCACCTCCGACCTGGCCGCCGGTTTCCGCTACGGCATCCCGACCGTCGGCACCTCCGCCCACGCCTTCACCCTGCTCCACGACCGCGAGCGGGACGCCTTCCAGGCCCAGGTGAACTCGCTGGGCCGGAACACGACGCTGCTGGTGGACACGTACGACGTCACCGAAGCCGTCCGTACGGCGGTGGAGGTCGCCGGGCCCGAGCTGGGTGCCGTGCGGATCGACTCGGGGGACCTGCTGCTGGTCGCGCACCGGGTGCGGCAGCAGCTGGACGAGCTGGGCGCGCGGGACACGAAGATCATCGTCACCTCGGACCTGGACGAGTACGCGATCGCCTCGCTGGCGGCGGCGCCGGTGGACGCGTACGGCGTCGGCACCCAGCTGGTGACGGGATCCGGCCATCCCACGTGCTCGATGGTCTACAAACTGGTCGCCCGTGCCGAGTCAGCCGACCCGAAGGAACCCCTGGTACCGGTCGCGAAGAAGTCCAGCGGCGGCAAAACGTCCGTCGGCGGCCGCAAGTGGGCCGCTCGACGGCTGGACGAGGACGGGGTCGCCGAGGCCGAGGTCGTCGGCACCGGACCGGTCCCCGGCGAGCTGGCCGGCCGGCAGCTGCTCGTGGAGCTGGTCAAGGGCGGTGACGTGGTCGCACGTGAATCGCTGGACGTCCCGCGCGACCGGCACATGGCCGCCCGCGCGAATCTGCCGCTGTCCGCTACACAGCTGTCCCGGGGGGAACCCGTGATTCCGACCGAGTACGTGCACGGGCGCTCGGGTAGCTAGAGGTGGCGCTCGGGCGCAAGCCCTGAAATGCCCCCTCCCCTAGGGCCCTCCCAGTCTCTAGGCTCGTAACTTCACACCGGCGGGCCCGCACCTGATCCACCCCGACCCCATAGTCGAAGGACACCCACCATGCGCCGCGCCTTGATCGTCGTAGACGTGCAGAACGATTTCTGCGAGGGGGGCAGCCTCGCGGTGGCCGGGGGTGCCGATGTGGCCGCCGCCATCACCGAGCTGATCGGGCAGGCGCCCGCCGGCTACCGGCATGTGGTGGCCACGCGCGACCACCACATCGCGCCTGGCGGACACTTCGCCAGCAACCCCGACTACGTCCACTCCTGGCCGGCGCACTGTGTCGCCGGCACGGAGGGTGTGGGCTTCCACCCGAACTTCGCGCCCGCCGTCGCCTCCGGCGCCGTCGACGCCGTGTTCGACAAGGGCGCGTACTCGGCGGCGTACAGCGGCTTCGAGGGCGCCGACGAGAACGGGGTGCCGCTGGCGGACTGGCTGCGCGCCCGCGAGGTGACCGAGGTGGACGTGGTGGGCATCGCGACCGACCACTGCGTGCGCGCCACCGCGCTGGATGCGGCGCGGGAGGGGTTCCGTACGCAGGTGCTGCTCGACCTGACCGCGGGGGTCGCCGAGGAGACCACGGAGCGGGCGCTGGAGGAGCTGCGGGAGGCGGGCGTCGAACTGTCGGGCAAGCCCGTCGTATAGCGCCCCGAAGGGGCGCGGGGCTGTGTCAATATGCGGCTCCGCCGCGTGGGCGCGACCAGCCACGACGGCGCCGCGGCGGACCGACGGCACATCGCGGCAATTTCAGCGGAGCGCTTACGCCGGTGCTGCCGGACGCCGCCTCAGTGCCCTGATCGGGTGCCACAGCTCCTGGGACAGGACCGGTACGCCGTCGTCCGGGGCCGTGCGCCATATCAGGCCGTCGGGGTGGTGGAGGACCGCGGTGATCTCGTCCGGGGTCGGCGGGGCCGCGTTGCCGCGGAGGTAGACCGCGCGCATGCCCAGGTTGCGGAGCCTGGTCAGGGCCCGTGCCCGGTTCTGGGCGTGTACCAGGACGCGTACACAGCCCGTGCCGTCGACGGTGGGGCTGGGCAGGTTCAACGCCACCACCACGCTGCCGGACGGCAGTCTGCAGAAACCTCCTACGGCCATTCAGTCACTTCCCCGTTCCCAGCGGTGTCAATAAGAGAATCACAGGACGCACCTAAACACGATCGGCGGCAACCCGCCAGGGGCTGCCGCCGAATCATGCTCTGACCTGCGAAAACGTTGACTACTTCACCGCGGGGCCGACTTCGAGCGAGATCGTCGAGCCGTCCTTGGCCTCCTTGACGATCTTGATCTTCGTGTTGGTGTCAGTGATCTTGACGCCCGCGAGCGGGGTGCTCTCGTCGTAGTAGGTGCTGGTGTGGTCGTTGAAGACCGGCACCCCCTTCTTCGACGGGATCTTGGTCTGCACGCCCGCGTTGTGCAGTGTCAGACCGTCCGTGCGGTAGAGGCTGAACGGCGAGTCGTACGACTGGATGCGGCTGCGCATCAGCGTGCCGTCGGACCACTTCATCGCCGTCGGGTGGGCGTCGACCGGCAGGAGCAGCCCGGTGCCCTTGTGCTGGCTGGTGTTGTTGTCCGCCTGGGAGGTGTCCCACTTCCAGATCAGCAGGCCGTTCTGGTACGGGAAGTGCTCCACCCAGGACGGACGGGTCGTCGAGAAGCCGAAGTTGTACGGGCCGACCTTGAGGGTCTTGTCGTACGACACGTACTGGCGGTTCTCGGCGATGTAGTACTGCGCGTACTTCTTGGTGAACGAGGCGCCGATGCGGGAGAAGCCGGTCGCGGTCCACGCGGCGTCCGCCGTCTCGGCGTTGTCCGAGAAGAGCGGGCTGCCGTCGGCGGTCAGGGTGATCGCGTCGGCCGCGAAGCCCTTCAGCGCCACGCCGCCGTCGGAGTAGTAGCGGAAGCGGAGTTGGATGTTCTGGCCCGCGTACGCGTCGAGGGAGTACGACAGCTTCTTGTAGCCGTCGACCGAGCCGGTGAGGGCGGGGTTGCCGCTGCCGTCGCGCGGGATGGCCTGACCGTCCACCGTGCCGTCCACGGGGGTCCACTTGGCGCCGCCGTCGGTGGAGACCTCGGTGTAGAGGTAGTCGAAGTCCTTCTCGATGTCGTAGAAGCCGTCGAGGGTCAGCGTCGCCGAGGACTTGCCCGTCAGATCGACGGAGCGGGTCAGGGTGTTGCGGAGGTCGTTGCCGCTGCCGCTCCACCACTGGCTCGCGCCCTCGGCGGGGGCGACGATCTCGGTGGTGACCGCCTTTTCGGGGAGCGTGACCACGAGGGCCTGCTTGTTCCTGGTGTTGTACTCGGCGACGCCCAGCTTGTGCTTCGACTTGGTCGCGGCCTTCGCCTTGTCGTAGTCCAGCCAGCCGAGTTGGAGCTTGTCCCAGGCGGTCATGTCGCCGGGCAGGTCACCGATGGTGTCCTTGCCGGTGCCGAGCCAGGAGCCGGAGGACATCAGGGTCCAGAAGCCGGTGGAGTTCTCGCCGCCGCCGGAGGTGTCGTAGTGGTCCGGCAGACCGAGGTCGTGGCCGTACTCGTGGGCGAAGACGCCGAGTCCGCCGTTCTCCGGCTGGATGGTGTAGTCGCCGACCCAGATGCCGGTGCTGCCGATCTGGGTGCCGCCGAGCTTGTTGTTGTCCGGGCCGGTGGAGCCGGCGTCGGTGCCGAAGGCGTACCAGCGGTGCGCCCAGATCGCGTCCTCGCCCTGTGCGCCGCCGCCCGCGGACTCGTCCTCACCGGCGTGCACGATCTGGAAGTGGTCGATGTAGCCGTCGGACTCGTTGAAGTCGCCGTCGCCGTCGAAGTCGTAGCGGTCCCACTGGTCGTACTCGGCGAGCTTGGCCTTGATCTCGGCGTCGGTCTTGCCGGCCGCCTTCTGCCCCGCGGCCCACGCGGTCACGCCGTCCTGCACCGCGAACCAGGCGCAGTTGTCGGGGTCGCACTTGTTGGAGCCGTAACGGGCCTCGTTGTAGGGGACCTTGACCCAGTCGGCGACCTCGCCCTCGATGGAGTAGCGGCCCGAGGACTGCTTCTCGTAGTAGGTCTTCATCGAGGCGGTGCCCTCGCCGAAGTACAGGTCCTGGAAGTGCTCCTGGTTGTAATCCGCCTGCCAGGCCGTGCTGTTGTCCTCAGCACGGTCCGGCTCGGCTATCTGGTTGTGCAGCGGGCCGGGCGTGCCGCCGTAGCGGGGGTCCGTCTGGTCGCCGAACTCGACCAGGATCGTGAAGATCTTGTCGGTCTTCTCGCGGCCCAGCTCTACGTACTTGCTGTCGCCCTTCTTGCTCTTCAGCTGGACGACCTTGGAGCCGTCGCGCTCCTTGACCTGGGCGTCGCCGGACAGGACCTGCTTGAGGGCCTCCTGGCGCTGCGCCTCCTGGGTCTTGGTGAACGGGCCGTCGAGGTCGTGCTCGTGCTCTTCGTGGTGCTGCTCCGTGAGCGGGTCGTGCCGGTTCACGGCGGCCGGCTCCGCGGCGGTGTCGGCCTGCGCCACGGTGAACGCCGAGATCGTGGCGGTGGCCGCGGCGAGCGCGACGGTCGTGGCCGCGGCTCTGAACGTCCAGGGTCTTCTGGTCACTTGAGATCCTCCCCCGCGTCCGGGCACACGGAAGGGGCTCCTGGGGTCATGGAAGGTCCGCGTGCGCGTGAGAGACGCGTGTAATCAAGTGACGACATTTGACTAGAGGTTGAACTGAAAAGACAGACCTTGACTTGAGCAAGTCAAGTGCATTACTGGGGCCTTACTAGCGGGCGCGTGGGTCCGTCCACTTGCTGGACGGTGTGACTCGATGCGCCCCCCATGCACCGATACTGTTGGTTAGGTCACGCTTACCGTTCGTTCCACTCGGGCATCCCTGCGATTAGAGTCGCTTGGCGGCTCGCCCGGAAACCGACGTAATGCCAGGCCGGCGCCCCTTCTCACCCCCATTTCCGAGGACACGATTGCCATGCCTCGTCCGACTGCGCCCCGACCGACCGCCGCACAGCTCGCCTACGGTTCATGCACCGTGATCTTCTCGACCCTCGCCATGCTGCTGCTGTCACAGACGAGTTCGGGTGTGGGGATCGCGGTCATCGCCGTCGCGGCGCTCGCTCTCGGGCTCCTGGTCGCCATGACGGTTCCCCTGCCGAAGCCGAGCGCGACCGCCGCGCCATCGGCCAAGGCCCCCACCACCACGCCGGAGCGCGTACCGGTGAACTCCGGCAAGGCTGCCTGAACCTCGCAGCCTGATCTCGTACGCCTGATCTCGTACGTACGACCGGCGGGCCCGTGATCGCGGGCCCGCCGGTCGTTCGTCGTGCCGTCAGGTGGTGACCGTCAGGTGGTGACCACGACCGTCTTGGCCGCCTTGTCGTGCAGGCCCTGCTTGTACGGCTTGTCGAAGTAGCTCACGCCGCCCGAGATCGCGGTCCAGATGCAGGCGCAGCAGAAGGCGAACGGGATCCACAGCACCAACGACCGCACCAGCATCGTCTGCACCGAGGGCGTGGAGCCGTTGTCGAGGTTGGCCACGCGCATCTTCAGCCACTTCTTGCCCAGGGTCTGCCCGGTCTTGGCCATCATGAAGGTGTCGTAGGCGATGTAGAGCACGGCGGCGACCGCGGACTGCGCGAACGACTTGCCGTACTCCACCTCGTCGGAGTTGACGTCGTACTCGCTGACACCGAAGCCCCAGGTGAGCAGCCAGACGACGACCCCGACGAGGATCAGGTCGATGATGCGGGCGAGCGTGCGTCTGCCGCTGTCGGCGAGCGGGGGCATACCGGCGAGCGGATCACTCGGGTACGAGCCGCCGCCGTAGGGGTCACCGCCGTAGGGCGGGGGCTGGGCGCCGCCGGGCGGAGCGTTGTACGGCGAGCCCGATCCCTGTTCTGGCGGGGGCTGCTTCCTGAACGGGTCGTCTTCCGGCGGCTGCTGGCCGGAGCCGGGGGGCGGTTCGCTGCTCATGGCCCGAGTCGACCGCGAACTTTCCGGCTCCGCATCCGGCGAGCGGCCGTCCGGAGTACGAAATCAACTGGTCCTTCTGGAGTACACCGTCACCCGGCGACGAACGTATGCGCCACCTTGTCGTGCCAGCACTGGCGCCAGGGCCGGTCGAACAGGCCCCAGATGACGCCCACCACGCCGATGACGAGCAGCCCGGGCACGCTGTAGACGAGCCAGCGGCGCACGGCCGCGCCGAATGACGGGGGCTCGTGGCCCTCGATGTCCCGCACGTCCAGACCGAGCAGCTTCTTGCCGAGGGTGCGGCCCCATTTGTGGGTGGGCAGCGCCTCGTAGGCGATACCGAAGAGCAGCAGGACGGCCAGCACGATGCCGAGATACACCGATGTCGTGCCGTCGAGCAGCCAGACGGTGACGGTCTCGCCGGAGAGCTTGGCCGCGTCGATCTTCTCGTTGACGTGGTCCATCGCCTTGGTGCCGAGAGGGACGGCGGCGACGGAGGTGACGGCGGCGAGCACGAGGGTGTCGACGAGCCGCGCGGCGAGCCGCTTGCCGAGCCCGGCCGGACGGGCCGACGCCTGGCGCCTGGCGGCCGCCTGGAAGATGTCCTCCACCGGCGGCTTCCAGGGCGCCACGGGCTGCTCCTCGCCGGGTACTCCGGCGAGCCGGTGCACCTGCTGCGCCCAGGAGGGCTGCCCGCCGCCGGAGCCGCTCGTCACGGGCGTGCCGGACTGGGGGGCGCCGGACTGCTGGGGGACGGCGGGGGACGGCTGCTGGGGGGCGGCGGGGGACGGCGGCGGGGGGGCGGCGGGGGGCGGCGGGGGGGGGGGGGCGGGGGGGGGGGGGGCGGGGGGGGGGGGGGGGGGGGGGGGGGGGGGGGCGGCGGGGGGGGGGGGGGGGCGGGAGGGGGCTGCGGGGGGACGGGCGGGGGGGGCGTGGCCGCGGCGGGTGTGGCGG
>NZ_JAFFSU010000032.1 GCF_017948455.1 Streptomyces sp. GESEQ-4 | reverse complement strand
GTCGTGGGGGGGGGGGGGGGGGGGGGGGGGGGGGGGCGGGGGGGGGGGGGGGGGGGGGGCGGGGGGGCGGGGGGTCGGGGGGGGGGGGCGGGGGGGTGTGCTGAGCCGTGGCGCCCGGTTCGGCACACCCTGCGGCGAGCCCGCCCGCGGCGGCGACGAGGCCGGCTCCGGCACGTAGCGCCGCCCGTCGGTCGGTGGTGGTCACCCGCACCATTTAAGAGGCGTTATGTCCGAAAACTCGCGATTGATCCGGTTGGCGGTGAGGTCAAGGCGCGGTCAAGAGCCGGCAAACGGTGCGCTCAACCTCCCGGTAGACGGTGTCGTCAGCCACACGGCCTGGTCATCTGTCGGCGACCCGCATCTCGAACCACGTCGTCTTCCCCCGCGGCAGCAGATCCACGCCCCACCGGTCGGAGAGCTTGTCGACGAGGAACAGCCCTCGCCCGCTCACATCCATCTCCTGGACCGGCATGAGGCAGGGCAGCCCCCGGGAGGGGTCGCGGACCTCGACGCGGATCCAGCCCCGGCGGCGGCGCAGGCGCAGTCCGAAGACGCGGGCGCCGGTGTGCCGTACGGCATTGCCGACGAGTTCCGACACGAGTAAGACCGCGTCCTCCGTCATCTTGGGGGTGAGTCCCCACTGACGCAGGACGACGACCTGGGTCAGTCTGCGTGCGGCGGCCGCGGACTCGGGGCGGGACGGCAGCGGCACCTCCGACTCCGTCGGGTTGCCGAACAACTCCAGTACCTTGAGCGCGTGTTCGTCCTCGGCCGCCGGCGACCAGCGCGCCGCAGTCGCACGGCCGTGTCCCCGCGGCTGTTCGACACCCTCCAGCCCCGCCATGCCCCCATCATGGCCGCCCCGAACGCCCTCCGGGGGCGTCTCAGCGGAATACGCCCCCCGGAATCCACCATTCCGTACCGGTGGATTGGCATATGCCAAAGGCAGTTCGGGGCCGGTTACAGCCCCGCTGAACTGCGGCGAAGGCTCGATCGGCGGCAATCGACGGACTCCCTCGGCAAGACAGGCTTAAGGTTGCCTTAAGGCTCCCATAAACCGCCCCATCGAGGGACCCGGATCACCGGATAAGACATCGCGTCAATTGCAAGGCCTTGCGGGGACTTTGGGGAAGAGATTCACAAGAACTTCGCCTTCCCCGGACCCTCCTCGACGAAGCTGCGCATACCGCGCTCGCGGTCCTCGGTGGCGAACAGGCCCGCGAACCAGTTCCGTTCCACCGCCAGGCCGGTCTCGATGTCCGTCTCCAGGCCCGTGTCGATGGACTCCTTCGCCGCGCGCAGGGCGATCGCGGGGCCCTGCGCCAGCTTCGCGGCCCAGGTGTGCGCCGCCTCGTACACCTCGGCGGCCGGGACGATCCGGTCCACCAGGCCAAGCGCCAGCGCCTCGTCCGCCTTGACCTGGCGGCCCGTGAAGATCAGGTCCTTCGCCTTGGACGGGCCGATCAGCCGGGCCAGGCGCTGGGTGCCGCCGGCGCCGGGGATCAGACCGAGCAGGATCTCCGGCTGGCCCAGCTTGGCGTTCTCGCCGGCGATGCGGAAGTCCGCGCAGAGCGCCAACTCGCAGCCGCCGCCGAGGGCGTAGCCGGTGACGGCGGCGACGACCGGCTTGGGGATGCGGGCCACGGCGGTGAAGGAGTCCTGTAGGGCGCGGGCGCGGAGGACCATCGCGGCGTGGTCCATGGCCTGCATCTCTTTGATGTCCGCGCCGGCCGCGAAGACCTTCTCGCCACCGTAGATCACCACAGCGCGCACGTCCTCGCGCCGGGTGGCCTCTTCGGCGAGTTCCTTCAGGCGGTCCTGGGTGGCGATGTCCAGCGCGTTCATCGGAGGGCGGTCGAGGCGGATGGTGCCGACGCCTTCGGCGACTTCGAGATTCACGGTCATGGCAGCAGGTTAACGGGCACTAACGACAACGGGCCCGGTGCATTGAGTCACACCGGGCCCGCGTACAGAAGAGGGCTACGACTTCCACTTCTCCCACGGCATGTTCCAGCCGTTCAACCCGTTGTCCGGGTCCACGATCCTGTCGTTGGAGTTCTTCACCACGACCACGTCGCCGATCATCGAGTTGTTGAAGAACCAGGCGGCCGGGACGCCGCTGTCGTAGCCGCCGCGGACGTCGCGGAGGCCGATGCAGCCGTGGCTGGCGTTGTAGTTGCCGAAGGCGCCGCCGCCCCAGTAGTTGCCGTGGATGAAGGTGCCGGAGGTGGTGAGGCGCTGGGCGTGGGGGACGTCCTTGATGTCGTACTCGCCGCCGTAGCCGACGGTCTCGCCGTTCATACGGGTCACCTTGAGCTGCTCGGTGATGACCATCTGGCCGTTCCAGGTGTCGTAGCCGGGCTTGCCGGTGGTGACGGGGATCGTCTTGATGACCTTGCCGTCCCGCTTGACCTGCATCGTGCGCTTCTTGACGTCGACGGTCGAGATCTGGCTGCGGCCGATGGTGAAGGAGACGGTCTTGGCCTGCTCGCCGTAGACGCCGTCGCGGCCCTCCACGCCGTCGAGGTTGAGATCGACGGTGACCTTGGTACCCGGCTTCCAGTATTTCTCGGGGCGGAAGTCGAGGCGGTCGTTGCCGAACCAGTGGCCCTCGACGTCGACGGCGGGCTCGGTCTTGATCTTGATGGCCTTCTCGACGTCCTCGGGGGCGGTGATGCCCCGGGTGAAGCGGATCGAGAACGGCATTCCCACGCCGACCTTGGAGCCGTCCTCGGGGGTGAACTCACCGATGAACGTGTTCTCGGGTGTCAGGGTGGTGAAGCTGGCCTCCTCGGCTGCCTCGCGGCCCTTGGAGTCCTCGGCGACGGCGTGGACCTTGTACGTGGTGGACGCGGCGAGATGGGTGGACGGCGTCCAGCTGGCCCCGCCGCCGGTGATCTTCCCGGGTATTTCCGTGCCCTTGGCGTCCTTGACCTGGACCTCGGTCAGCTTGCCCTTGGCGGCGCTGACCTTGAGGGCGCCGTCGGTGTCGACCGACTTGGCGCCGTCCTTCGGGGCTATCGTCACGACGGCCTGCGACTGCTTGCTCTCGGCCTGGGTGGAGTCCTCACCCTTGCCGGGCCCGGACGTCGAGTCCGAGCCACCCCCGCCGCACGCGGTGACGGCGAGAAGTAGCCCACCTATCAAGGCCGCCACTTTCTTGCCTCGCCCCCGCGCGTCAACCGACGCCCCCGATATCGGCCGCACGTTCAAGTTCTTTCTCCCCTCGCCGGGCCCGTCCACCGGACCCATGCCGGGCCTGGTCGGGCCCGCTCCCCAGGCGCGTCGCGCGCGCTCGGCGCATATTAACCACAAGGCCAGCGGCATAGTCGCTTCATGATTGTCACTGTTCCGTACCGAACTTCAACAGAATGTCGGCCAACCCTCCCCCTGCTCCCGCTACTTCACCGCACTGCCCGCCTTCCACTCCTTCCAACCCATATTCCACCCTCCGAGGCCGTTGTCGGGAGCGACCTTTTTGTCATTGCTGTGGACGACCTCGACGACGTCCCCGACGAGGCTGCGGTCGAAGAACCAGCCGGCCGGGGTGTCCGAGTCGCCGCCCTTCACATCGCGCAGGCCGACACAGCCGTGGCTGATGTTGGTCCGGCCGAAGACGGTGTCCGGCGCCCAGTAGTTGCCGTGCAGGAAGGTGCCGGAGTCGGTGAGGCGCATGGCGTGCGGGACGTCCGGGATGTCGTACTCGCCCTTGCCGTTGGCCTTCTTGAAGCCGACCGTGGCGCCGTTCATCCGGGTCAGGTCGAGCATCTCGCTGACCACCATCTTGCCGTTGTACGTCGTGTGCTTGGGGGCTCCGGCGGTGATCGGCACGGTGGCGAGCAGTTCGCCGTCGCGGCGTACGTCCATGGTGTGCGCGCGGGCGTCGACCAGGGAGACCTGGCTGCGGCCGACGGTGAAGGAGAACGTCTTGTGCTGGAGGCCGTAGACGCCGGGGGCGCCTTCGACGTCGCGGAAGCGCAGGGCGACGGTGACCTGGGTGCCGGGTCTCCAGTAGTGCTCGGGGCGGAAGTCGAGGCGGCCGTTGCCGAACCAGTGCGGGCGGATCTCGACGGCGGGCTTCGCGCTGACCTGTACGGCGCGTTCGACGGCGGCGCGGTCGGCGATCTCCCGGTTGAACTCGATGGAGACGATCATTCCGGTGCCGACGGTGGAGCGGTTCTCCGGGGCGACGTACCCGATGAACCGCTCCTCGGGGACGTACGTGGTGAAGGTCGTGTGCCGTGCCGAGCGTCGTCCCCTGCCGTCCAGTGCCACTGCGTCGACCGTGTACTCGGCGGCCAGCGCGAGCTTCTCGTCGTCGGGCTCCCAGCGCAGGCCGTCCTCGGAGATGTGCCCGGTGACGGGGGTCTCCTGCGCGTCCTGGGACTTGACGACCCGCACCGATTCCAGGCGCCCGCTGGGCACCCGTACCCGCAGCCTGCTGTCGGGTCTCACGCCCCTGCTGCCGTCGTCCGGCGAGACGCGGATGACGTCCTCCGGTGCCCGGGCCTTGCCGAACACCGCGTCGATGCCGGCCCCGCCCGAGCCGTCGTCCGACGTGCATCCGGCGGCCCCGGCCAGCAGTCCTGCCCATGTCAGTACGGCGGCCAGCGCGGCCCCCGCGCGCCGCGCGCGCCCATGTACGTGCCTCACAACGACCCCAACGACAGGGCCCGCTCCCGGGAAACGTGAGTGCGACCCAAGCTCTGGGCAGAAGAGTGGGGAGGACGACACGACGGGGAGCCCCAGCTGGGACGCTGCGCGCTCTTTCCGCCGGTCGTTCCGCGAGCCGTGGGAGGCTGTCACGTGTCCAGCGCAGCCGAGCAGGAGGCGGTGGCCGAGGGGCGCGCTGCCGCACAGGAAGCCGTGACCGAGCGTGCCGTCGTGAACGGTGCGCGGCGGGCGGCGCCGCCGGGTGCGCAGGTGTGGCCGGGTGCGCCGATGCCGCTGGGGTCCCGGTTCCGGACCGGTCCCGACGGGGTGGCCGGCACCAACTTCGCGCTGTGGGCGGGCGGGGCCGAGGCGGTCGAGCTGTGCCTGTTCGGGCCGGACGGCAAGGAGACCCGGGTCCGGCTGACCGAGCTGACGCACGAGATCTGGCACGGCTTCGTACCCGGCGTGATGCCCGGTCAGCGGTACGGCTATCGCGTGCACGGCCGCTGGGACCCGTGGACCGGCGGTCGCTGGAACCCGGCCAAACTGCTTCTCGACCCGTACGCCCGCGCGGTGGACGGCGACTTCAGCCTGCCGCCCGAGGTGTACGGCCATGTGCGTGACTGGCCCCAGCAGCAGGTCGCGGACACCGTGCGCGACGACCGGGACTCGGCGCCGTACGTCCCGAAGGGCGTCGTCGTCCACGATGACGCCACCGACGACGAGTGGATGGACGACCGCCGCCCGAAGACGCCCTGGGCGGACTCGGTCATCTACGAACTGCACGTACGGGGATTCACCAAGCTGCACCCGGAAATCCCCGAGGAACTACGGGGCACCTACGCCGGTCTGGCACATCCCGCCGCCGTCGAGCACCTCGTCAAGCTCGGCGTCACGGCCGTCGAGCTGCTGCCGGTGCACCAGTTCGCGCACGAGGACCATCTGCTGCGCCGCGGCCTGAAGAACTACTGGGGCTACAACTCCATCGGCTACTTCGCCCCGCACGCGGCGTACGCGGCGACGGGCACGGCGGGCCAGCAGGTCGGCGAGTTCAAGCGGATGGTGCGGGCGCTGCACTCGGCCGGGATCGAGGTCATCCTCGACGTGGTCTACAACCACACGGCGGAGGCGGGCGAGCTGGGCCCGATGCTGTCGCTGAAGGGCATCGACAACCGCGGCTACTACCGGCTGCAGGACGACGCGCGCCGATACGCGGACTACACGGGCTGCGGCAACACCCTGCACGTGGTCCAGCCGCATGTGCTGCGCCTGATCACGGACTCCCTGCGGTACTGGGTGACCGAGATGGGCGTCGACGGCTTCCGCTTCGACCTGGCGGCGGCGCTGGCCCGCTCCATGCACGACGTCGACATGCTCTCCCCGTTCCTGGCCGTCATCGCCCAGGACCCGGTGCTGCGGCGGGTGAAGCTGATCGCCGAGCCGTGGGACGTGGGGTCGGGCGGCTACCAGGTGGGTGCCTTCCCGCCCCTGTGGACGGAGTGGAACGACCGGTACCGCAACGCCGTACGGGACTTCTGGCGGGGTGCGCTGCCGGACGTACGGGATCTGGGCTACCGCCTGTCGGGGTCCAGCGACCTGTACGCCTGGGGCGGCCGGCGCCCCTACGCCTCGGTCAACTTCATCACCGCGCACGACGGTTTCACCCTGCGCGACATGGTGTCGTACGAGCGCAAACACAACGAGGCCAACGGTGAGGGCAACCGGGACGGCACGGACGACAACCGCGCGTGGAACTGCGGCGCCGAGGGAGAGACGGACGAGGAGCGTGTACGGGCGCTGCGGCGGCGCCAGTTGCGGAACCTGCTGACGACGCTGTTGCTGTCCACGGGGGTGCCGATGCTGGTCGCGGGTGACGAGCTGGGGCGGACGCAGCGGGGCAACAACAACGCGTACTGCCAGGACAACGAGATCAGCTGGCTGGACTGGGGGCTGCTGGAGGAGCCGGGGTGGCGAGCGCTTTTCGACCTCACCGCTCGTCTGATCGAGCTGCGGCACCGGCATCCGGTACTTCGCCGCCGGGCGTTCTTCTCCGGGCGGGCGCACTCCGCCGACGGGCTGCGCGACCTGGCCTGGTTCACCGCCCGCGGCACGGAGATGACGGAACGGGACTGGTACGCGCCCGCCGCGACGCTGGGCATGTACCTCTCCGGGCGGGACATCCCGGGGCGGGACGAGCGGGGTGCGCCGATCGTCGACGACAGCTTTCTCGCCGTGCTCCATGCCGGGGACCGGCCGGTGAGCTTCGTCCTGCCGGGGCCGCCGTGGGCGGAGCGGTACGAGGTGGTCGTCGACACGTCGCGGGAGGAGCAGGGGGAGGCGCCGGGGGTGGAGCATCGGGCGGGGGCGGCGATCACGGTGCCGGCGCGGGCGGTGTTGCTGCTGCGGGTGGCGGGCTGAGGAGTTTCGCGCCCCCGCCGCCCCTACCCGTCCCATCCTGAAGGGGCTCCGCCCCTTCACCCCCGCCAGGGGGCTCCGCCCCCATGGACCCCCGCGGGGCTCCGCCCCTGCACCCCGCCGGGGCTTCGCCCCCAGACCCCCACCGGGGCTCCGCCCCTGGACCCCGCTCCTCAAACGCCGGAGGGGCTGGATTTCAGCCCCCTCTCGTCAAATGCCGGAGGGCTGGATTTTCAGCGCCGGTCGGCATCATTTAGCCCGTCCGGCGTTTGAGGACAAGGCCCGTTCAGGGCCGAAGCGGGGGTCTGGGGGCGCAGCCCCCAGGGATGGGACGGGTAGGGGCGGCGGGGGCGAGGAAACCCGTCAGCCGAGGATCCCCCGGTCGTACGCCACCGCCACCGCCGCCGCCCGGTCCTTGACGCCCAACTTGGCGTAGAGGTGGGTGAGGTGGGTCTTGACGGTGGCCTCGCTGATGAAGAGGACGCGGGCGATCTCGCGGTTGGAGGTGCCTTTGGCGACCAGCGTCAGGACCTCGCGCTCGCGGGCTGAGAGGGGCTCGTTGCCGGGGGCCCGGACTGCGGAGACGAGCCGGGAGGCCACCGCCGGGGAGAGGACCGTACGGCCTTCCGCCGCCGCGCGGACCGCGGTGAACAGTTCGTCGCGGGGGGCGTCCTTCAGGAGGTACCCGGTCGCGCCCGCCTCGATCGCGGGGATGGTGTCGGAGTCGGTGTCGTACGTGGTGAGGACGAGCACCTTCGCGCGGGCGGAGCGGCGGGTCAGCTCGCGGATGGCGTCGACTCCCGCGCCGCCCGGCATCCGCAGGTCCATCAGGATCACGTCCGGGTCCAGGGCGGCGGCCTTCTCGACCGCCTCGATGCCGCCCGAGGCCTCGCCGAGGACGGTGAAGCCGGGGGCGGACTCGAACATGCCGCGCAGACCGTCGCGTACGACGGGATGGTCGTCGACGATCAGCACCGAGATGTCACGGGTCATGGCGTACCAACGGTACGCGAGCGGACAGCGCCGTGCCGTGCCCTGGCTCGGACTCGACGGTGAGCGCCCCGGCGATGCGTTCGGCACGGGCGCGCATGCCGTCGAGTCCGAAGCCGCCGGCGGAGGTGCGTTCGCGGGCGGCGAGGGGGTCGAAGCCCCGGCCGTCGTCGCGGATGTCGAGGACCACCTCGTCGACCATGAAGCTCAGGGTCACGCCGAGCCGGGTGGCGTGCGCGTGGCGGGAGGCGTTGGACAGGGCCTCCTGGGCGATCCTCAACAGGGTCGCCGAGACCTCGTCGTGGAGGTGTTCCGCGGTGCCGGTGACGGTGAACTCGGCCCGGATTCCGGTCCGTTCGCCCCATTCGGCGACCGTGCTCTTCAGGGCCTGCGGCAGACCGTCGTGCTCCAGCGCCACGGGGGCGAGGTTGTGCACGGAGCGGCGGGCCTCGCCGAGGCTGTGCCGGGCCAGGTCCGAGGCGCGCTGGAGGTGGGTGCGGGCGGTCTCCAGGTCGCCAGCGTTCGCGACGACCTGGAGCTGGGCGATGATGCCGGTCAGGCCCTGGGCGAGGGTGTCGTGGATCTCGGCGGCGAGACGCCTGCGTTCGTCGGCGATGCCCGCCTCCCGTGCCTGGACGAGGAGTTGGGCGTGGAGGGCGGCGTTCTCGTCGAGGGCCTGCTGCAACGCGGCGTTGGTGCGTTCGAGTTCGGCGATGGTCTCGGCGCGGGCGCGGGAGCGTTCCTCCTGCTGGGAGGTGAGATGGCCGACCACCGTCACCATCACGTTGTTGACCACCAGGAGCCCGGCGAACACGGCCCACTGCACAGGTTCGCGGAACGGCATCCCGCCGGCCTGCGAGCCCGAGACGGCGATCGAGCAGGCGAACGGGCCGATCCACCGGAGGTAGCGCCCGGGCATCAGCTCGTCGGCGTCGAAGTAGCCGGTGACCGCGTAGAACGCGAAGAACGGATTCAGCCAGGTCAGCACGAAGCTGATCGCCCAGCGCACGGCGTAGTACACCGTGCCGAGGGTCGACGGGCCCGGGCGCGTGCGGCTCGCCCGCTCCCACCACAGCTGGAGTACGAAACCCGCGGCGACCAGCACCACGACCGCGTTCCGCTCCGCCGTGCTCGGCATCAGTTCGGCGGTGGCGAACGACAGCAGCGTGCCGACCGCGAGCAGCCCGTACGGCCCTTTGCTGCGGACCAGCTGCCAGCGCCGCTCGAGGTCCGTGTCCGCCGCGGTCATGCCTCCAGTCTGCACGGCGGGCCGCCTACTCCCACCGGAACCAGCGCGCCGCCGACACCGACAGCACCACCGTCCACGCCGCCATCACGCCCAGGTGGGTCCAGCCGGGCCAGTCGCCCACCATGGCCTCGCCCAAGGCCTGCGCTGCGGCGCCGAACGGCGTGAACCCGACGACGTCGGCCATGACGTCGGGCATGGCCTGCACCGGCAGCCACACGCCCGCGCAGAACAGCATCGGGAAGAACACCACCGTTCCGACGGCGCCCGCGATCTTCACCGTCCGGGACACGGCCGAGATCACCGACCCCAGGGCGAGTGCGGCGAGGACCGCGAGCACCAGCGCGAGCAGATAGCCGTACGGCTGCTCGGGCAGTCGTACGTCATAGGCGAACCGGCCGATCGCCAGCGCGAGCAGCGCCGAGAGCACGGCGGCCAGGGCGTGCACCAGCATCTGCGCGAACAGCAGTGCCGACGGTTTGACCGGGGTGGTGGACATCCGGCGCAGGATGCCCTGTTCCCGGTAGCCGGTGAGGCCGACCGGCATCGACTGCACACCGGCCACGATCATGGCGGCGAGCACGGCCACGGGGACGTAGGTGTCGACGATGCGCAGGCCGCCCAGCTCGTCCTGGGTCTCGCGGAACGCTGGGACGGCGCCCAGGATGGCCACCAGCAGGGGCGGGAAGAGCACGATCCAGAAGAGGCTGCCGGGCTCGCGGGCGAGCAGCCGGGCCTCGGTGCGCAGTACGGCGGTGTTCGCGGTGTTCATCGTGTGGCCTCCGTCGTGGTCTCGGTCGTGGACTTCGCCGTGGTCTCCGTGAGGTCCAGGAAGGCGTCGTCCAGCGTGGCGTCGCTGACGCGCAGTTGGTGGGCGGTGATGCGGTGCCGGGCGAGCAGCGTGATCACTGCGTTGACCGTCTCGTCGCTGCCGGAGAGGGTGATCCGGCCGTCCTTGTGCTCGACGGACGCGAGCGCGGGCAGGGCGCTCAGCTCCTGTTCGTCCAGCGGCGCGGACGGCGTGAAGGTGATCACCGTGGCACCGGCGGAGCGGCGGATCAGCCCGGCCGGGGTGTCCAGCGCGGCGATCCGCCCCTTGTCGATCACGGCGATCCGGTCGCACAGCCGCTGCGCCTCCTCCATGAAGTGGGTGACGAGCAGGACGGTGACCCCGCTGTCCCGGACCTCCTCGATGAGCTGCCAGGTGTCCCGGCGGGCGCGCGGGTCGAGGCCGGTGGTCAGCTCGTCGAGGACGACGATGCGCGGGTTGCCGATCAGGGCGAGCGCGATGAACAGACGCTGTTTCTGGCCACCGCTGAGGCGGGCGAACCGGGTGGTCAACTTGTCGGTGAGGCCGAGGCGTTCGGCGAGCGGGCGCCAGTCGGCCGGGGTCGGGTAGAAGGCGGCGTACAGCTCCAGCGCCTCGCGGACGGTGAGCTTCGCCTGGAGTTCGCTCTCCTGGAGCTGGGCGCCCAGGACACGGGTGACCTTGTCGTGGTCGGCGACCGGATCGAGCCCGGCGACCCGGACGCGGCCCGCGTCGGGGACCCGCAGGCCCTCGACGCACTCGACGGTGGTGGTCTTGCCGGCGCCGTTCGGGCCGAGGATCCCGAAGATCTCGCCCTCCCCGACGGTGAGGGAGACACCGTCGACGACGGCCCGGCCGCCGTAGGACTTACGCAGTCCGCTGACTTCGATGACAGATGTGGCTGGCATGCTTCGAGGGTCCCGTCGGGGCGGGGTCCGCCACATCGGCCGTCACGCTCGAAGCCGCATCGGCCGATCGGTTGATGCGGGGGTACGACCACCCGGGCGCCCTTGGTTCGACGTGCCGAACGCGCAGGTCGTAGGACCAGCGGCCGATCCCGGTCCGGCCAAAACTCGGTGGGCGTTGTCAGTGCCGGTCCGTAGGCTCGCAGCTGATGTCCACGACACGTGCCACCACCAAGGAACGCTCCGCCGTCAAAGCGCTGTTGCGGTTGTGGCCCTATGTGCGGCCCGTCCGGGTGCGGCTGTTCACCGCGGCGTTCGTCGCCGTACTCGCCTCGTGCGTGGGGCTGGTGATTCCGCTCGTGCTGAAGTGGATGGTGGACGGGCCGGTCGCCGAGCGGGATCCGGCGGGCGTCTGGCTCGGGGCGCTGTATCTCCTGCTGCTCGGGCTCGCGGAGGCGCTGCTGTTCGGGCTGCGGCGGTGGCTGGTGGCACGGCCGCTGTCACATGTCGAGGCGGAGATGCGGGCGGACCTCTACCGGCATCTGCAGCGCCTCCCGGTCGCCTTCCACGACCGCTGGGCGTCCGGCCAGCTCCTCTCCCGGGGCACCACGGACCTGATGCTGCTGCGCATGTTCCTGGCCTTCCCGCTGACCTTCCTACTGGTCAACGGGGTGACGATCCTGGTCGGCGTGGCCATCATGCTGGTCCAGGACTGGACCCTGGGACTGGTCATCCTCGGTCCCGCCATACCCGTACTGATCACCTGCGTGATCTTCGAGCGACGCTACGCCGAGGTCGCGCGGCGGGCACAGGATCAGGTCGGCGACCTGACGACCGTCGTCGAGGAGAGCGTCCTCGGCATCCGCATCATCAAGGGCTTCGGGCGCCATCGCAGCCAGGCCCGAGCATTCCGCGAACTCTCCCGCACCCTCCGCGGAACCGAGCTGCGCAAGGCCCGCCTGCTGGCGACCATCTGGGCCATCATCGTGACGCTCCCGGAGGTGGCGATCGGAGCGGCGCTCGTGCTGGGGGCCGTACAGGTGGCTGACGGTGCGTTGTCCGCGGGAACGCTGGTGGCGTTCCTGTCAACGGCCCTAGCGATCCGGTGGCCGGTGGAGTCGATCGGCTTCCTGCTGGCGATGAGCCAGGAGGCGGCAACGGCGACGGAACGATACTTCGAGGTGATGGACGAATCCCCGGAGGCACAAGCGCCCCATAGGGGCGCGGGGAACTGCGCGACAAGCCCCCACAAACCCGCAGCCAAAAGCGCAGGCATCCACTTCCACGCCGTCACCTTCCGCTACCCGGACGCCCCCACCGACTCCCCACCCACCCTCGACCGCATAAACCTCCACATACGCCCCGGCGAGTCCATGGCCCTGGTCGGCGCCACCGGAAGCGGAAAAACAACCCTCACCGCCCTGGTCCCCCGCCTCCACGAGATCACCTCCGGCCGCATCACCCTCGACGGCACCGACATCACCGAGATACCCCGTGATTCGCTGCGCGCCCTCGTCGCCGTCGCCTTCGAGGAGCCCACTCTCTTCTCCGCGAGCGTCGGGGACAACGTCCTGATGGGCGCCGATGACGAGGCCGGCGCCGAGGAGTTGCACCGCGCGCTCTCCGTCGCGCAGGCCGAGTTCGCGCACGCCCTCCCGCAGGGCACGGAGACCCAGGTCGGCGAGCAGGGCCTCAGCCTCTCCGGAGGACAACGGCAGCGCCTCGCGCTCGCGCGGGCCGTCGTCGGCAGCCCCAGGTTCCTCGTCCTGGACGACCCGTTGTCGGCGCTGGACGTGCATACGGAGGCCGCCGTCGAGGCCGCCCTGCGGGAGGTGCTCGCCGACACGACGGCGCTCATCGTGGCGCACCGCCCGTCCACCGTGCTGCTGGCCGACCGGGTCGCCCTGCTCTCCGGCGGCCGTATCACCGCCGTGGGCACGCACTACGAACTGCTGCGGACGAACGCGGAGTACGCCCATCTGATGTCAGGGGAATCGTCCGGAGAAGGGTCCGGGCAAACGTCCGGGGAAACGTTCGGGAACGAGGAGGACCACCGGTGACCGCGCCCTCGACCTCCGCGCCCACGACCGACGACGACCAGCAGGACCTCCCTCGGAAGCCGGGCCCCGGCGACCCCTTCGACCGCGATGTCCTGCCCACTCCCCCGGGCGCGACGGCCGCGCTGCTGCGTTCCCTGCTCGCCCCGATGAAGGCCAGGGTCGCCCTCACCTCGTTCCTGCTGCTGCTCCAGCAGGCGGCGGTGCAGGCGGGCCCGCTGCTGGTGGCGTACGCCATCGACACGGCCGTACCGGCGATCCGCGCCGACGACTACGGGCCGCTCATCGCCGTGGGCGCCGGCTATCTGCTGTGCTCGCTGGCGTCCGGCGGGCTGCAGTACTGGTTCATCATCGCCGCCGCCCGCGTCAACCAGGACGTGCTGCTCGACCTGCGCGGCCGTATCTTCCGGCATGCGCAGGCGCTGAGCATCGACTTCCACGAGCGGTACACCTCGGGCCGGCTCATCTCCCGCTCCACGACGGACGTCGAGTCGCTGCGCGAGCTCCTCAACGAGGGGCTGCAGGAACTGGTGACCGTCGTGCTGTCCTTCGGCTACATCTCGGTGATGCTGCTCTGGCTGGATCTGGGCCTCGGCGGGGTCGCCGTGGCGTCGTTCGTGCCGCTGTATCTGCTCGTACGCGTCTATCAGCGGCGCGCGGGACGCGCGTACCGGCTCCGGTCCACCGCCATCGCCGCCGTCATCGTGAAGTTCGTCGAGACGATGAACGGCATCCGCCCGGTGCGCGCCTTCCGCCGCGAGGCCGTCAACGACCGTGACTTCGGCGTCCTGAACGCGCGGCACGAACGCACCAACGGCGACGCGCTGCTGGAGATGGCCCGCTATGTCGTCGGATCCCGGCTGGTCGCGAACACCGCGGTCGCCGGCATCGTGCTGTGGGGTGCCTACCGGGTGGCGGGCGGCACCCTGGCCCTCGGTGTGCTCGCCGCGGCCGTGCTCTATCTGCGGCGGCTGTACGACCCGATCGACCGGCTCGGCATGTTCCTCAACTCCTACCAGTCGGCCGCCGCCTCGCTGGAGAAGATCGCCGGGCTGCTCGCCCAGACGCCGTCCGTGCCCGAGCCGTCGACTCCCCGGCAGCTTCCGGCACTCGAGACCGAGCACCCCGGCCGCGAGGTCGTCTTCGACGCGGTCAGCTTCGGCTACCGCACCGGCGGCGAGGTCCTCCCCCGCTTCGACCTCACCCTCCCCGCCGGGCAGACGGTCGCCGTCGTCGGCTCGACCGGCGCGGGCAAGTCGACGCTGGCGAAGCTGCTCGCCCGGTTCTACGACCCCTCCGCCGGGCGGGTCCTGCTCGACGGCGTCGATCTGCGCGACCTCGACGTGCCCGAACTGCGGCGCGGGGTGGTCATGGTGACGCAGGAGGCGTTCCTGTTCTCCGGCACGGTCGCCGAGAACATCGCGATCGGCCGCCCCGACGCCAGCCGCGAGGAGATCGAGCGGGCCGCGAAGGCGATCGGCGCGCACGAGTTCATCGCCGCGCTGCCCGACGGCTACGACACCGACGTACGCAAACGCGGCGGCCGTATCTCCGCCGGACAGCGCCAACTGGTCGCCTTCGCCCGCGCGTTGCTCGCCGACCCGGCCGTACTGATCCTCGACGAGGCGACCAGCTCCCTTGACGTACCGGGCGAACGGGCCGTGCAGCGCGCCATGTCGACGGTCCTGCACGGCCGCACCGCGGTCGTCATCGCCCACCGCCTGTCCACCGTCGAGATCGCCGACCGCGTGCTGGTGATGGAGCACGGCCGGATCGTCGAGGACGGCAGCCCCGGCGAACTCATCGCGGGGACGGGCCGGTTCGCGGATCTCCACCAGGCCTGGCGGGACAGCCTGGCATGACGTCCACCGGCTGAGGTCTTCGGGAGCCATGTGATCGACGCGTACGAGGATCCGGGGTGGCCCGACTACGAGGCCACGGCGTTGCTCGATCCGACGACCGCCCACGACGCCGACCGAGTGGCCGTGATGGAGGACGGCCGACTCACCGAACCCGGCACGCACGAGGAGCTGGTGGCGGCGGACGGGGCGTATGCGCGGCTGTGGAGGACGTGGCACGGGGACCGCGATGTGACATAACGCCGGCAGTCGTCATACCCCCTCGCCCCGCGTCCGAATAACGAACAACCATTCCCGGACAACGGATGGTTTCCGGTCAATATCTTGACGCGCCCCTGACACGACCGCCGTTCACCTGCCACTCTTCCCAGCACCACGTCACAGCAACCTCACATCTGTGGCGACCGGCTCCCGCACGTGGTTCCGCGCACTGCCCCCACCCCTGCCAGAAGGAGTCCGTGTTGAGACGCAATTCCTCAGACAGACGCACCCCCCACAGACCCACTCCCCGAACGGCCGCCGTCGTGTTCGTCGGCGCCGCCGCCCTGATCGCCGCGGCCGTCCAGTCGGGCGCCGCGACCGCCGCCCCGGAGAAGGCACCGTCGGCTGCGGGCAAGGTCATACCGGGCGCAGAGTCCGTCAAGCTCACCCCCGCCCAGCGGGCGCAGTTGATCCGCGAGGCCGATGCGGGCAAGGCGGAGGCCGCAAAGGACCTGGGCCTCGGTGCCAAGGAGAAGCTGGTCGTCCGCGATGTCCTCAAGGACGGCAACGGCACGGTCCACACCCGCTATGAGCGGACGTACGACGGCCTCCCCGTCCTCGGCGGCGACCTCGTCGTCGAGACCACGAAGTCCGGCGCGACCGACGCCGTCGTCAAGGCCACCCGCGCCGCCATCAAGCCCGCCACCACGACCACCGCCGTCCCCGCCGCCAAGGCCGAGCAGCAGGCGCTGGCCGCCGCGAAGGCCGAGGACGCCAAGAGTCCCGAGGTCAACCGGGCGCCCCGCAAGGTGATCTGGGCCGCGAGCGGCAGGCCGACCGTGGCGTACGAGACGGTCGTCGGCGGCTTCCAGCACGACGGCACCCCGCAGGAACTGCACGTCATCACGGACGCGCGGACCGGCGAGCAGCTGTACGAGTGGGAGGCGATCGAGACCGGCACCGGCAACACGGTGTACTCCGGCACGGTCGACCTGACCACCACGCAGTCCGGTTCGACGTACAACCTCACCGACGGCGCGCGCGGCAGCCACAAGACGTACAACCTCAACCGCGGCACCTCCGGCACCGGCACCCTCTTCTCCGGCGCCGACGACATCTGGGGCAACGGCACCCCGTCCAACCTGGAGTCCGCGGGCGCCGACGCGCACTACGGTGCCGCGCTGACCTGGGACTACTACAAGAACGTGCACGGGCGTTCCGGTATCCGCGGTGACGGCGTGGGCGCGTACTCCCGGGTCCACTACGGCAACAACTACGTCAACGCCTTCTGGTCGGACAGCTGCTTCTGCATGACGTACGGCGACGGCTCCGGCAACGCCAACCCGCTGACCTCGATCGACGTGGCCGCGCACGAGATGACCCACGGGCTCACCTCCAACACCGCGGGCCTCAACTACTCGGGCGAGTCCGGCGGCCTCAACGAGGCGACCTCCGACATCTTCGGCTCGACCGTCGAGTTCTACGCGAACAACGCCTCCGACGTCGGTGACTACCTCATCGGCGAGGAGATCAACATCAACGGCGACGGCACGCCGCTGCGTTACATGGACAAGCCCAGCAAGGACGGCGACTCCAAGGACAGCTGGTACTCGGGGATCGGCTCGATCGACGTGCACTACTCGTCGGGTCCCGCGAACCACTTCTTCTACCTGCTGAGCGAGGGCAGCGGCACCAAGACCATCAACGGTGTCACCTACGACTCGCCCACCGCGGACGGCCTCCCGGTCACCGGCATCGGCCGCGACAAGGCGGAGAAGGTCTGGTTCCGGGCGCTGACCACCAAGTTCACGTCCACGACCAACTACTCGGGCGCCCGCACCGGCACCCTCGCCGCGACCGGTGAGCTGTACGGCACCACGAGCGCCGAGTACAAGGCGGTGCAGGACGCCTGGGCCGGCGTCGCGGTCGGCGCGCGCTCCGGCGGTGGCGGCGGGGGCGGCGGTACGTCCTTCGAGAACGAGGCGGACGTAGCGATTCCGGACAACGGGGCCGCGGTGACGTCGTCGATCACCGTGTCCGGGCGGACGGGCAACGCCCCGTCGAACCTCGCGGTCGCGGTGGACATCACGCACACCTACATCGGTGACCTTCAGGTGCAGTTGGTCGCCCCCGACGGCACGGCGTACACGCTGAAGGCGTACGGCGCCGGCGGGAGCTCGGACGACCTCAGCACCACGTACACCGTGAACGCCTCCTCCGAAGTCGCCAACGGGACCTGGCAGTTGCGGGTCCAGGACAACGCGGCCAGGGACACGGGCACCATCAACAGCTGGAAGCTGACGTTCCCGTAAAGCCATGAAGCCATAAAGCCGCACAGCGCAGGCTCGCAGTCAGGGTGCCGTCCCGGTGGTTCAACTCCCCGGGGCGGCACCCGCGTTCATGTTCCCGAAACGTTTACCGGACAGGCGACTTTCGGCCAACATCACTTAAGGGTCCTGACATGTACGCGCCTCTGATGTCACTCTTCCCCCACCCGCCGCACAACTTCTCAAGCAACCCCCCACATAAGGAGCTTGTGTGCCCCGCCAGACCCCCCACTACGCGCGTCACAAGCGCACCACTCTGGCCATCGCCACCGCGGTCGCGGCCGGAGCCCTCCTCACCACCGGTCTGACCACCGGTGCCTCCGCCGAGCCCGAGCCGTCCGGCACGGACAAGGTCGCCGCCGTCCCGATGGCCCTCACCCCGGCCGCCCGCACCGCCCTCATCAAGCAGGCGGACGCGGCCACCACGGAGACGGCCGACGAGATAGGCCTCGGCGCCAAGGAGAAGCTGGTCGTCAGAGACGTCATCAAGGACGCCGACGGCACCGTCCACACGCGCTACGAGCGCACCTACGCCGGCCTGCCCGTCCTCGGCGGCGACCTGGTCGTCCACGAGGCCGCGTCCGGTAAGACCAAGGGCGTCACCAAGGCGACGAAGGCGGCCATCAAGGTCGCCGACCTGTCCCCCGAGGTCACCAGGACGGCCGCCGAGAAGCAGGCCGTGAAGCTCGCCAAGGCCGCGGGCTCCACCAAGTCGGAGGCGAAGAACGCGCCCCGCAAGGTCGTCTGGGCGGCGGACGGCAAGCCGACCCTCGCCTACGAGACGGTCGTCGGCGGCCTACAGGAGGACGGCACCCCGAACGAGCTGCACGTCATCACCGACGCGGCCACCGGCAAGAAGCTGTACGAGTACCAGGGCATCGAGACCGGCACCGGCAAGAGCGGCTACTCGGGCACGGTCACCCTCGGCACGGTCCTGTCGGGTGCGACGTACCAGATGAACGACACCTCGCGCGGCAGCCACAAGACGTACAACCTGGCCCGTGGCACCTCCGGCACGGGCACGCTGTTCACCGACGCCGACGACACCTGGGGCACCGGCACGTTCGGCAGTGCGGCCGGCGACCAGACGGCCGCCGTCGACGCCGCCTACGGCGCACAGGAGACCTGGGACTTCTACAAGACCACCTTCGGCCGCAGCGGCATCAAGAACGACGGCAAGGCCGCCTTCTCCCGCGTCCACTACGGCAACGCGTACGTCAACGCCTTCTGGGACGACAGCTGCTTCTGCATGACGTACGGCGACGGCGAGGGCAACGTCAAGCCGCTCACCTCGCTGGACGTGGCCGGGCACGAGATGACCCACGGCGTCACCTCGAACACGGCGGGCCTGAACTACAGCGGCGAGTCGGGTGGCCTGAACGAGGCCACGTCCGACATCTTCGGCACGGCGGTGGAGTTCTACGCCAAGAACTCCACCGACGTCGGCGACTACCTCATCGGCGAGAAGATCGACATCAACGGCGACGGCTCCCCGCTGCGCCACATGGACAAGCCGAGCAAGGACGGCAACTCGGCCGACAACTGGTCCTCCTCGCTGGGCGGCCTGGACGTCCACTACTCCTCGGGCCCCGCGAACCACTTCTTCTACCTGCTGAGCGAGGGCAGCGGCACCAAGACCATCAACGGGGTCAGCTACGACTCCCCGACCTCCAACGGCTCCACGGTCACCGGCATCGGCCGGGACAAGGCCGTCCAGATCTGGTACAAGGCGCTGACCGAGTACATGACCTCGACGACCAAGTACGCGGGCGCCCGCACGGCGACCCTGAGCGCGGCGTCCGACCTGTACGGATCCGACAGCACCGAGTACAAGACGGTGGCCGCCGCCTGGAGCGCGGTCAATGTCGGCTGAGTGACACGAAGTTGACAGGCGGCACCCGGAACGAAGGCATTCCCGGGTGCCGCCCTAGGCTTGGCTCCCATGTCCTTCACGTACGACGACGTCGGCGCGACCCGTGAGCGCGGCTTCTGCCCGCCCGGCTTCCACCCCATGAACGTCCGCACCCGCATCGGCGAGGGCGAGCCGGTCTTCCGCCGCGCGTCCGAGGCGGTCCTGACCTGGGAGATGCACCGCGCCATGGGCGTCGGCATCGAGGCGAGCGCGGAGCGCGCGGAACCCGGCGTGGACGTCACCGTCACCCTCGCCGGGCTGATCAGGGCCCCCTGCCGCGTGGTGTGGACGGTGGAGGAACACCGCAGGGCCGGCTGGGCGTACGGCACCCTCACCGGCCACCCCGAGTGCGGCGAGGAGGCCTTCCTCGTCGAACGCACCGGCGACGGCACCGTCTGGCTGACGGTGTCCGCCTTCAGCCGGGGCGCGAAGTGGTACGCACGGGCGGGCGGTCCGGCGACGCGGGGACTGCAGCATGCGTACGCCCGCCGTCTCGGCGCGACCCTGCGCAGACTGTGCGCACCGCACGAGGAGTTCTGAGGCTCACCTCATCAGCAGCCCCGCCCCCTCCACGACGTCCTCCGAAGGCACCGCCAGCAGTCCCAGCTCCGCGCTCGACGCCAGCAACCGGTGCGCGGGCAGAATCCGCACCGTGTAGCCGTACGGCCCGGTCCGGTCGAGGGAGAGCGGACCCTCGTACACCCACCGCCCATCCAGATCCGGCCCGCCGACCGGCTTCAGCGGCACCGTCGCCGCGTCGGTGATCCGGTCCTCCGGGTCGACGCGGCCCGACACCGCCTGCACCTCCACGTCGTCGGGCGCGAGGTCGCCGAGGCCGACCCGGACCCGCAGAGCGAGGGTCGTGCCGAGTTCGGCGGTGGCCGAGGCGGCGGACGTCTCCACGTGGTCGACGGTCACCGCGTGCCAGGCCGACCGCACCCGCCGCTTCCAGACGGCGAGTTCACGGGCGGAGTCCGGCGTCATCGCGCGGTGCGCGTGTGCGGCGGGCGTGTAGAGCCGCTCGACGTACTCCCGCACCATGCGCCCGGCCAGCACCTTCGGCCCGAGCAGGGTGAGGGTCTGGCGGACCATCTCGATCCAGCGGTCGGGCAGCCCGCCCTGTCCGCGTTCGTAGAAGCGCGGGGTCACCCGCTGTTCCAGCAGGTCGTACAGCGCCGCGGCCTCTATGTCGTCGCGCCGGTCCGGGTCCGTGCTCGTGCCGTCCGCCGTGGGGATCGCCCAGCCGAAGTCCGGCTGGAACCACTCGTCCCACCAGCCGTCCAGCACGGACAGGTTGAGGCAGCCGTTGAGCGCCGCCTTCATGCCGCTGGTGCCGCAGGCCTCCAGCGGCCTCAGCGGGTTGTTCAGCCAGATGTCGCAGCCGGGGTAGAGCTTCTGCGCCATCGCCATGCCGTAGTCGGGCAGGAAGACGATGCGGTGGCGCACCCGCGGGTCGTCCGCGAACCGCACCAGCTCCTGCACCAGCCGCTTTCCGCCGTCGTCCGCCGGATGCGCCTTTCCGGCGACCACGATCTGGATGGGCCGCTCGGGGTGCAGCAGCAGGTCCATCAGCCGGTCGCGGTCGCGCAGCATCAGCGTCAGCCGCTTGTACGACGGGACGCGCCGCGCGAACCCGATCGTCAGCACGTCCGGATCCAGCACACCGTCGATCCAGCCCAGCTCGGCGCTCCCGGCCCCGCGCTGCCGCCAGGAGGCCCGCAGCCGCTGCCGTACCTCCACGACCAGCTGCTCCCGCAGGACCCGTCGCAGCTCGAAGATGTCCTGGTCCGGGATCTCGGCCACCGCGTCCCAGCGTTCCGAGCCGCCGACGGTCAGCGCGTCCTCGGTGCGCTGGGCGCCGATCTGCCGGGCGCCCAGCCTCAAGACCTCGGGGGCCACCCAGGTCGGGGCGTGCACGCCGTTCGTCACCGAGGTGATCGGCACCTCGTCGGGGTCGAATCCCGGCCACAGCCCGGAGAACATCTCCCGGCTGACATGGCCGTGCAGCAGGGAGACGCCGTTGGCGCGCTGGCCGAGGCGCAGGCCCATCACAGCCATGTTGAAGAGGTTCGGTTCGCCGCCCGGGTAGGTCTCCATGCCGAGGTGGAGGATGTGTTCGACGTCGATGCGCGGGAGTTCGGCACCGGGACCGAAGTGGGTGGCGACCAGTTCGCGGTCGAAGCGGTCGATGCCGGCCGGGACGGGGGTGTGGGTCGTGAAGACGGTGCCCGCGCGGACCGCCTCCAGGGCCGCGTCGAAGTCCAGCCCGCCGTCGACGAGTTCGGCGATGCGCTCCAGGCCGAGGAAGCCCGCGTGGCCCTCGTTGGTGTGGAAGACCTCGGGTGCGGGGTGGCCGGTGAGGCGGCAGTACGTCCGTACCGCCCGCACACCTCCTATGCCCAGCAGCATCTCCTGGAGCAGCCGGTGCTCGCTGCCGCCGCCGTAGAGCCGGTCGGTCACGCCGCGTTCGCCGTAGTCGTTGTCCTCGACGTCCGAGTCGAGCATCAGCAGGGGGACCCGGCCCACCTGGGCCAGCCAGACGCGGGCGTGCAGCGAGCGGCCGCCGGGCAGGGCGATCGAGACCTGGGCGGGGGTGCCGTCGGGTTCCTTGAGGAGGGCGACCGGCAGCTCGTTGGGGTCGAGGACGGGGTAGTGCTCCTGCTGCCAGCCGTCCCGGGAGAGGGTCTGGCGGAAGTAGCCGTGGCGGTAGAGGAGGCCCACGCCGATCAGCGGGACGCCCAGGTCGCTGGCCGCCTTGAGATGGTCGCCGGCGAGGATGCCGAGACCGCCGGAGTACTGGGGCAGGGCGGCCGTGATGCCGAACTCCGGGGAGAAGTAGGCGACGGCGGTGGGCAGTTCGGCGGACTGGGTCTGGTACCAGCGGTCGCCGGTCACATAGTCGTTCAGGTCGTCGGCGACCGCGGTGAGGCGGCGCAGAAAGGGGCGGTCCTCGGCGAGTTCGGCGAGCCGGTCGGTCGGCACGCTGCCGAGGAGACGTACCGGGTCGCCGTCGGAGGCGGCCCAGCGCTCCGGGTCGACGGACTGGAAGAGGTCGCGCGTCTCCGTATGCCAGGACCAGCGGAGATTCCGCGCGAGATCGCTGAGCGGCTGGAGGGATTCGGGGAGAACGGGTCGGACGGTGAATCGACGGATCGCCTTCACATTCCACCTCAACGCTTCGCTGGATGACGCACGGCGGTGTGCGTCAGCGTCCCCGACGACGGTACCGGTGTTGCTCCCACAGCGGGGCAGGACCACTCTGCGCAAACGACACGGATACCCCATGACCGATATGGCCGATTCCCCCACCCCAGGCCATCTTGTGGCGCTTCACACCGCACGAGAGGCTGCCCAGTGGAGTTGAGGAGGGGGACCCGAACATGACACGGACGCGAACTCGGCGTCTGCGCTGGGTGGGGGGCCTGACCGCGGTGACCTGTGCCGCGGCGATCTCGGCCACGACCCTGCCCGCGCACGCCGCACCCGAGGGGCACATACTCGGCGCCGGTGCACCCGGCTCCGTGGGCGGAAGTTATCTGGTCACGCTCAAGGGGGGAACCACGGCTCCGTCGGCGGCCGGAAAGAGCCTCGCCGAAAAGTACGGGGCGAAAATAAGCCACACCTACGGCACTGTGCTCAACGGCTATGCCGTACGGGCCGACGAGAGACAGGCGAGGCGGCTCGCGGCGGACTCCCGCGTCGCCTCGGTCGTCCAGGACACCCGGGTGACCCTGGACCACACGCAGCGGAACCCGCCGTCCTGGGGGCTCGACCGCATCGACCAGAAGAACCTGCCGCTGAACAAGTCGTACACCTCGCCCAAGTCCGCGGGCAGCGGTGTGACCGTGTACGTCATCGACACCGGCATCCGGATCGGCCACAAGGACTTCGGCGGACGGGCGAGCTACGGCTGGGACTTCGTCGGCAAGGACAAGTCCGCAGGTGACGGCAACGGACACGGCACGCATGTCGCCGGCATCGCCGCGGGCAAGACCTACGGCGTCGCCAAGAAGGCCAGGGTCGTCGCCGTACGCGTCCTCGACAACTCGGGCGCGGGCACGACGGCCCAGGTCATCGCGGGCATCGACTGGGTGACGAAGCACGCGAGGAAGCCCGCGGTCGCCAACCTCAGCCTGGGCGGCGCCTACAACGCCCAGCTCGACGCGGCCGTACGCAACTCCATCAGGTCCGGCGTGACGTACACCGTCGCGGCCGGCAACGACGGGCTGCCGGCCTCCCTCTACTCCCCCGCGGGCGTACAGGAGGCGATCACGGTCGGCGCGAGCGACAAGAAGGACGCGCGGGCGGGCTTCTCCAACTTCGGCTCCGCCCTCGACCTGTTCGCCCCGGGCGTGTCGATCACCTCGGCGTCCATAGCGAGCAACACCGGCCGGGTGACCTACTCCGGTACGTCGATGGCGGCGCCGCACGCCGCGGGCGTGGCCGCGCTGTATCTCGCGGACCACCGGAAGGCGCCGCCTTCACAGGTCGCCAAGGCGATGGTTTCCGGGGCGGTGTCCGGCAAGGTCTCCGGGCGGGGACTCGGTTCGCCGAACAGGCTCCTGCAAGTACCGCGCTGATTGCGACAAGTTGCGTTCAGATTCCCAGGACCGGCTCCGTTCCTCTCGAACGGGGCCGGACTTGTGTGTAGACATACGCGTGAGTAGTTACCAAAGTGCCGGATTGCCCACCCGAATAGGGTGGGAAGGCTCCTGCGGTACACGTCACAGTCACACCACTGTCATGCCACAGCAGCACCCTGGAAGACGTCCGCAGGACCACCTCCCCCACCCCCATCCGCCCGCACCCAACGTTGACGCGGACAGGAGCGGTCATGCCCGCCACGCACCACTCGTCACCACCCCCGACAACCAGCACAGAATCACTTGCCGCGCGCCCCGACGGCGCCGCCGCACCGGCCCCGGAGCCACCCTCCGCGGGCGGCACACCCGGCGTCGGGCGCATACCCGTCCTCGACGTCCGCCCGATCGTCCAGCTCGGGCGCCGGCCCGCGAAGGCCGTCACCGGTGAGGCGTTCGAGGTCTCGGCCACCGTGTTCCGCGAGGGCCACGACGCGGTCGCCGCCAATGTCGTACTGAAGGATCCGGACGGCCGACCCGGACCGTGGACCCCGATGCGAGAGCTCGCGCCGGGAACCGACCGCTGGGGAGCCGAGGTCGTCGCCGACCGGACCGGCCTGTGGTCGTTCACGGTGGAGGCCTGGGGCGATCCCGTCACCACCTGGCGGCACCACGCCCACATCAAGATCCCCGCCGGGATCGACACCGACCTGGTCCTGGAGGACGGCGCCCAGCTGTACGAACGTGCCGCCACCGGTGTGCCCAGGGCCGGCGGCGAGCGCGAGGTTCTCCTCGCCGCCGTCGACGCCCTCAGGGACGAGACCCGTCCGGCCTCCTCCCGGCTGGCCGCGGCCCTGACGCCCGAGGTCGACGCGGTGCTGGGGCGGTATCCGCTGCGGGAGTTGGTGACGGCGTCGGAGCCGTTGCCGTTGCTGGTGGAGCGGGAGCGGGCGCTGTTCGGGTCGTGGTACGAGTTCTTCCCGCGGTCGGAGGGCACGCCCAAGCATCCGCACGGGACGTTCCGGACGGCCGCGCGGCGGCTGCCGGTGATCGCGTCGATGGGCTTCGACGTGGTGTACCTGCCGCCGATCCATCCGATCGGGTCCACGTTCCGCAAGGGCCGCAACAACACCCTCAACCCGTCTGCTGAGGATGTGGGGGTGCCGTGGGCGATCGGGTCGCCGGAGGGCGGGCACGACGCGATCCATCCGCAGCTGGGGACGTTCGAGGACTTCGACTGGTTCGTGGCCCAAGCGCGCTCTCTCGGCATGGAGGTGGCGCTGGACTTCGCGTTGCAGTGTTCGCCGGATCATCCGTGGGTGGACAAGCATCCGCAGTGGTTCCATCACCGCCCGGACGGGTCGATCGCGTATGCGGAGAATCCGCCGAAGAAGTACCAGGACATCTATCCGATCGCGTTCGACGCGGACATGGACGGGCTGGTCGCGGAGACGCTGCGGGTGCTGCGGGTGTGGATGGCGCACGGGGTGCGGATTTTCCGGGTGGACAATCCGCATACCAAGCCGGTGGTGTTCTGGCAGCGGGTGCTGGCGGACATCGGGCGGACCGACCCGGATGTGATCTTCCTGGCGGAGGCGTTCACCCGTCCGGCGATGATGCACACGCTGGCGCAGATCGGGTTCCAGCAGTCGTACACGTATTTCACCTGGCGTAACAGCAAGCAGGAGCTGACGGAGTATCTGACCGAGCTGTCGGGTGAGGCGGCCTCGTATATGCGGCCGAACTTCTTCGTCAATACGCCGGACATTCTGCATGCGTATCTGCAGCGCGGCGGGCCGCCGGCGTTCGAGGTGCGGGCGGTACTGGCGGCCACCCTGTCGCCGACCTGGGGCGTGTACAGCGGCTACGAGCTGTGTGAGAACGTGCCGCTGCGTGAGGGCAGCGAGGAGTACCTCGACTCGGAGAAGTACCAGCTCAAGCCCCGTGACTGGGAAGCGGCCGAACGCGCGGGGACCACCATCGCCCCGCTGATCACCCAGCTCAACACCATCCGCCGGGCGAATCCGGCGCTGCGGCAATTGCGCGATATCCATTTCCACCACGCCGACCAGGATTCGGTGATCGCGTACTCGAAGCGGAGCGGATCGAACACGGTTCTGGTGGTCGCGAACCTCGACCCGCACCACACCCAGGAGGCCACGGTCTCGTTGGACATGCCGCAACTCGGGCTGGACTGGCACGAGTCCGTGCCGGTGCGCGACGAGCTCACCGGCGAGACCTATCACTGGGGCAGGGCCAACTATGTGCGTCTCGAGCCGGGCAGGAGGCCCGCGCACATCCTGACCGTCCTGCGACCGTCCACCCCGCAGATCGGAGGGTCACCCACATAATGATCGTCAACGAGCCCGTCCCGGACACCTTCGAGGACACTCCGGCCAGGGACCGCGACCCCGACTGGTTCAAACGAGCCGTCTTCTACGAGGTCCTGGTCCGCTCCTTCCAGGACAGCAACGGCGACGGCGTCGGTGACCTGAAGGGCATCACCGCCAAGCTGGACTATCTCCAGTGGCTCGGCGTGGACTGCCTGTGGCTGCCGCCGTTCTTCAAGTCACCGCTCAGGGACGGCGGCTATGACGTCTCCGACTACACGGCCGTCCTGCCGGAATTCGGCGACCTCGCCGACTTCGTGGAATTCGTCGACGCCGCCCACCAGCGCGGTATGCGCGTCATCATCGACTTCGTCATGAACCACACCAGCGACCAGCACCCGTGGTTCCAGGAGTCCCGCGCCAACCCCGACGGTCCCTACGGCGACTATTACGTCTGGGCCGACGACGACAAGCAGTTCCAGGACGCCCGGATCATCTTCGTCGATACCGAGGCCTCCAACTGGACCTTCGACCCGGTCCGCAAGCAGTACTACTGGCACCGCTTCTTCTCCCACCAGCCGGACCTGAACTACGAGAACCCCAATGTGCAGGAGGAGATGATCTCCGCCCTGCGGTTCTGGCTGGACCTCGGTATCGACGGCTTCCGCCTCGACGCGGTGCCGTATCTGTACCAGCAGGAGGGCACCAACTGCGAGAACCTTCCGGCGACCCATGATTTCCTCAAGCGGGTCCGCAAGGAGATCGACGCCTCCTACCCGGACACGGTGCTGCTGGCGGAGGCGAACCAGTGGCCGGAGGACGTCGTCGACTACTTCGGCGACTACGCGTCGGGCGGCGACGAATGCCATATGGCGTTCCATTTCCCGGTGATGCCGCGGATCTTCATGGCCGTACGCCGGGAATCCCGCTACCCGGTCTCGGAAATCCTCGCGAAGACCCCGGCGATTCCCGCCAACTGCCAGTGGGGCATCTTCCTGCGCAACCACGACGAGCTGACCCTGGAGATGGTCACCGACGAGGAACGCGACTACATGTGGGCGGAGTACGCGAAGGACCCCCGCATGCGCGCCAACATCGGCATCCGCCGCCGGCTCGCCCCGCTGCTGGACAACGACCGCAACCAGATCGAGCTGTTCACGGCCCTGCTGCTGTCCCTCCCGGGCAGCCCGATCCTGTACTACGGCGACGAGATCGGCATGGGCGACAACATCTGGCTCGGCGACCGCGACGCCGTCCG
Source organism: Streptomyces sp. GESEQ-4 (assembly GCF_017948455.1). Lineage (GTDB taxonomy): Bacteria > Actinomycetota > Actinomycetes > Streptomycetales > Streptomycetaceae > Streptomyces. The sequence continues at coordinate 52,049 of NZ_JAFFSU010000032.1, read as the reverse complement.
CACGCCGATGCAGTGGACCCCGGACCGCAACGCGGGCTTCTCGTCGTGCGACCCGGGCCGGCTGTCCCTGCCGACGATCATGGACCCCGTCTACGGCTACCAGGTCACCAACGTCGAGGCGTCGATGTCGTCGCCCTCCTCGCTGCTGCACTGGACCCGCCGCATGATCGAGATCCGCAAGCAGAACCCGGCGTTCGGCCTCGGCTCGTACACCGAGCTGCCGTCCTCCAACCCGGCGGTGATCGCGTTCCTGCGCGAGTACGAGGACGACCTCGTCCTGTGCGTGAACAACTTCTCCCGGTTCGCCCAGCCCACCGAGCTGGACCTGAGCCGGTTCAAGGGACGCCACCCGGTCGAGCTGTTCGGCGGCGTGCGCTTCCCGGCCGTCGGTGACCTGCCGTACCTGCTGACCCTCGGGGGTCACGGCTTCTACTGGTTCCGGCTGCGCAAGGACCCCGCGTAGCCACCGCCGAACAACCCGGGCGGGGCGGTTTCTCCCGTCCCGCCCGGGGCACGCATCAGTAACACCCCGACCACTCCGGGGAAAGGACGCGACGCCATGTCGGAAGCCGTCACCCGTTCCGTCACGACCGAGTCAGGTCTCCTTGCGTCACTGGATCCCCTGCTCAGGGAGTGGCTGCCGCGACAGCGCTGGTTCGCGGGGAAGGGACGCCCGGTCACCGGGTTCTCGCCGGTGGCGGCCACCGAGCTGCTGCCGGCCGGCGGAAAGCTGGGCCTGCACCATCTGCTGGTGCGCGCCCACCAGCCGCTCACGCTGGGCGCCCCGCCCCACCCCGGAGACTGCTACCAGCTGCTGATAGGGGAGCGCGAGGCGCTTCCGCCGCGGCTGGCGCCCGCGCTGATCGGGCATGTGACCGAGGGCCCGCTCGCCGGACGCACGGTGTACGACGCCCTCTACGACCCCCGGCCGGGCGACGTTCTCCTGGAGGCGCTGCGCACCCGCGCCCGCGTCGGCCCCCTGCGCTTCGAACGGGACGTGCACCAGGAGATCCGCTCCGGTCTGGTCCCCCGGCTGGTGACCGCCGAGCAGTCCAACTCGTCGGTCGTCTACGGAGATACGTTCATTCTCAAGCTGCTGCGCCGGATCGTGCCCGGCGTCAATCCCGACCTGGAGCTCCCGCTGGCGCTGGCTCGCGAGGACTGCCCCCGGGTGCCCGCGCCGACCGCGTGGATGCTGGCGGACCTCGCCGACCAGACGTATGTGCTGGGCGTGCTCCAGCCGTTCATACAGGGCGCGGCGGACGGCTGGGAGCTGGCGCTGCGCGAGCTGGCGAAGGGCGAGGACTTCGGCGGCGAGGCCCGGGCGCTGGGGCGTGCCACGGCCGAGGTGCACACCGCGCTGGCCCGGGCGCTGCCCACGGTGACACTCGGCCATGCGCAGCTGGAGCTGCTGGTCGACGGCATGGTCGAGCGGCTCGACGCGGCCGCGCAGGCGGTGCCGACGCTGCGTCCGTACGCGCCCGGGCTGCGCTCCGCCTTCGAGGCGCTGGCCCACTTGGCCGCCGAGGGCCGCACCTGGACCGCCCAGCGCATCCACGGCGACCTCCATCTCGGCCAGTGCCTGCGCTCGCCCGCCGGTCAGTGGCGGCTGATCGACTTCGAGGGCGAACCGTCAAAGCCGCTCGCCGAACGCCGGATGCCGCAGCCGACCGTGCGGGACATCGCGGGGATGCTCCGCTCCTTCGACTACGCCGCCCACTCGGCCGACCCGCCCGCACCGGACTGGGCACGGACGTGCCGGGCCGCTTACTGCGCCGGGTACGCCGAGGCCGCCGGCGGCGATCCGCGCACCGACGCGGTGCTGCTGCGCGCCTACGAGACCGACAAGGCGATCTACGAAGTCGTCTACGAGGCCCGGCACCGCCCCGACTGGCTCCCGGTACCGATGTCCGCGGTACGCCGCCTCGCCGCGTCCGACTGACCCGCCCCGACCAGACACACCAGATCCACCTCACTTGATCTTCGCCGAGGAGGCGCCGCCCGTGACCCCCCGCACCCCGTCCGACGATTCGAAGAAGAGCGCAGAGAAGAACAGCGCCGCGCAGGAGACGAAGGCGGCGAAGCGTGTGAAGAAGGCCGCGGAGACGGCGGTGGAGAAGGCGGCTTCCCCCGCGAAGAAGGCGGCGAAAAAGGCCACGGCCCAGAAGGCGGCTGTCAAGAAGACCGCAGGGAAGAAGACCGCGGCAACGAAGAAGGCGGACTCCAAGAAGACCGCGGCGACCAAGAAGACCACGGCGAAGAAGGCCCTCGCACAGAAAGCTGCCGCGCAGCAGCCCCCGGCTCAGCGGACCACCACGAAGAAGGCTGCTGCCAAGAAGATTCCGGCGCAGAAAGCGGCCGTCCGGAAGGCCTCACCGACGAAGGTCACCGCCGGGAAGGAACCCGCGCCGAACTCCGCTCCCCCGCCGGAGGCACCCGTCTCGCCCGCCCTCGACGCCGGTGACCGCGAGCGTCTGCTGAGCGGCACGCACCACTCCCCGCACTCCGTGCTCGGCGCCCACCCGGTCCCCGGCGGTGTCGCGTTCCGCGCCTTCAGGCCGTATGCGCTGTCCGTGACGGTCGTCGCCGGTGAGCTGCGGGCGGAGCTGCACGACGACGGGGACGGGTTCTTCTCGGGGCTGCTGCCGCTGCGGGAGGTGCCGGCGTACCGCCTGCTGGTGGCGTACGAGGGGACGGTCCAGGACACCGAGGACGCGTACCGCTTCCTGCCCGCGCTGGGCGATCTCGATCTGCATCTGATCGGCGAGGGCCGGCACGAGCAGCTGTGGACGGCGCTCGGCGCGCAGCCGATGACGCACCAGGGCGTGGCCGGGACCCGCTTCACGGTCTGGGCGCCGAACGCGCGCGCCGTCAGTCTGGCCGGCACCTTCAACTTCTGGGACGGCACCGGGTACCCGATGCGCTCGCTCGGCTCGTCCGGGATCTGGGAGCTGTTCGTGCCCGGCATAGGAGAGGGTGAGCTGTACAAGTTCGAGATCACCCGCCCCGACGGTTCCAGGACCCTGCGCGCCGACCCGATGGCCCGCCGCACGGAGACCCCGCCGAACACGTCCTCCATCGTGGACGCCTCGCACCACGAGTGGGGCGACGAGGAGTGGCTGGCGAGGCGCGCCCAGGTGCCCGCACACGAGGCGCCCTTCTCCGTCTACGAGATCCATCTCCCGTCCTGGCGCCCCGGCCTGACGTACCGTCAACTCGCCGAGCAGCTACCGGCGTACGTCAAGGACCTCGGCTTCACCCACGTCGAGCTGATGCCGGTCGCCGAGCACCCCTTCGGCGGCTCCTGGGGCTACCAGGTCACCGGCTTCTACGCACCGACCGCCCGCCTCGGCACCCCCGACGACTTCAAGTACCTGGTGGACGCCCTGCACCAGGCCGGCATCGGCGTCCTGATGGACTGGGTCCCGGCACACTTCCCGCGTGACGACTGGGCGCTGGCCGAGTTCGACGGCCGCACGCTGTACGAGCACGAGGACCCGCTGCGGTCCGCCCACCCCGACTGGGGCACCCTCGAGTTCGACTACGGCCGGCGCGAGGTGCGCAACTTCCTGGTCGCCAACGCCGTCTACTGGTGCGAGGAGTTCCACATCGACGGGCTGCGGGTGGACGCCGTCGCCTCCATGCTCTACCTCGACTACTCGCGCGAGCCGGGCCAGTGGCTGCCGAACGAGCACGGCGGCCGGGAGAACCTGGACGCGGTCGCCTTCCTCCAGGAGATGAACGCCACGGTCTACCGGCGGGTGCCGGGCGTGGTGACGATCGCGGAGGAGTCGACGGCCTGGGACGGCGTCACCCGCGCCACGCACCACATGGGCCCGGGCGGCTTCGGGGGCCTCGGCTTCGGTCTGAAGTGGAACATGGGCTGGATGCACGACTCGCTGGACTACATGGCCCACGAGCCGGTCCATCGCAAGCACCACCACCACGAGATGACCTTCTCGATGGTCTACGCGTACAGCGAGAACTACGTCCTGCCGATCTCCCACGACGAGGTCGTCCACGGCAAACGATCCCTCGTGTCGAAAATGCCCGGCGACTGGTGGCAGCAGCGCGCCAACCACCGTGCGTACCTGGGCTTCATGTGGGCCCACCCCGGCAAGCAACTCCTCTTCATGGGCCAGGAGTTCGCCCAGGGCGCCGAGTGGTCCGAGGCCCACGGCCCCGACTGGTGGCTGCTGGACCCGGCGTACGGCGCGGAGGCCGACCACCGCGGCGTCCGGGACCTGGTCCGCGACCTCAACACCGTCTACCGCGCCACCCCGCCCCTCTGGCAGCTCGACACCGCACCGTCCGGCTTCGAGTGGGTGGTCGGTGACGCCGCCGAGGACAACGTCTTCGCGTTCCTGAGGTACGACACGGAGGGCGTCCCGCTCCTCTCGGTCTCCAACTTCTCCCCGGTGGTCCGCCACGACTACCGCCTCGGCGTCCCCGACACCATCCCCGCCTGGCACGAAACCCTCAACACGGACGCGGCGAAGTACGGCGGCAGCGACGTCACCCACCCCGACCCGATCAAACCGGAGCCACAGGGGTGGCACGGCCGCGCGGCTAGCATCCGCGTGACCCTGCCACCGCTGGCCACCGTGTGGCTACGGCCTGCCTAGCGGTCGTCAGTCGGCTGTCGTCCCGACGACGGCATCCGACAGTTCCACGGGCTGTCCGGTACGCAGGGACTCGTAGGCGGCCAGCACGATCCGGAGGGTGCGCAGGCCCGACTCGCCGTCGGGGGACGGGCGCCGTCCGGTGCGTACGGCGTCGAGGAACTCGTCGAGCATCGCGGCGTCCAGATCGGCCCCGCCCGCCTCCCAGCGGTCGCGGCCGGTGGCGGAGTCGAAGCCGCCGAGCAGCGGGGGGAAGGCGTCGAACTCCACGATCGCCTTCTCTCCGACGCAGGTCATGGCGAGCCCGCCCCAGGTCGGGTGGTCGGGCGGATGGCTCCAGCTGGCGTCCACGGCGGCGACCACCCCGCCCGGGTAGCGGATGGTGACCAGGCCCGCGGTCTCGACGTCCGGTGCGGGACCGCCGTCGTCCAGGATGCCGTTGGCCTGGGCGTACACCTCCGCGGCCTGCTCGCCGTCCAGCAGTGCGTCCACGAGGTCGGCGAGGTGGACGGTGTGGTCGGCCAGCGCTCCGCCACCCGCCAGTTCCGGGTCGGCGAACCAGGGGCGCGAGCGGGCCGGGTTCGAGCCGTTGTTGGCCCCGTGGACGCTGATCAGCCCGCCGAGCAGGCCGTCGGCCAGCGCGCGGCGCAGGGCGACGAAGGCCGGGCTGAACCGTACGGGATAGGCGGTCATCAGCCCGACCCCGGCGCGTGCGCAGGCGTCGATCATGGCCCGGGCGTCCGCCTCCGTCGTCGCGAGGGGCTTCTCGCACAGCACGTGCGCCCCGGTCGCGGCGGCCCGCTCGACCAGGTGCCGGTGCCGGGCGTTCTCGCTGGTGACCACCACGGCGTCGGGGCTCAGGGCGAACACCTCGTCCCAGGTGTCGACGTAGGCCGCGCCCAGTCGTTCGGCGAGGTCCCGGCCGCGGGTGGGGTCGTCCGGCGGGGCGTCGGGGTCGGCGGTGATCAACTCGATGTCCTCGCGGTCGCGCAGCAGCCCGATGTAGGTCGCGGCGTGCACATGGGCGAAGGACAGTACGGCGACTCTCACTGGTCGATTCCCCCTGTGGGTACGGTGGTTGCTGCCTGCGGGACGAGCTCCACGGTCCGTCCGGTACGGGCGGACTCGGCCGCGGCCTCGGCGATGCGGACGGCCGCCACGCCGTCCCGGCCGCTCACCCGTGGTTCCGGGCCGCCCGCGAACGCCTCGGCGAACTCGCGGATCTGGGTGAGATAGGGCGACTCCCCGAAGTCCCCGCCAGGTATGCCCTCCGCCGGGCCGCCGGACGCCGCGCCGGTGATCCGCAGGTCGAGGTGGGCCTGGGAGTCGTGCTGGACGGTACCGCCGGTGCCCGACACGTGGAACGTGGTGCGGAAGGGCGTCGCGGGCGGCCCCCACACCCCTACGACCTGGGTGAGGGTGCCGCCCGCGTGGGTGAGGACGGCGGTTCCGGTGGCGACCGCGCCTTCCGGGGCCGGGGCGGTGAGATGCCCCTGCTGCCGGGCGTGGACCCGGACGACGTCTCCGAAGAGCCAGCGGGCCATGTCCATGTCGTGGAGCATCTGGTCCGTCAGGATCCCGCCGGACCGTGCCGGGTCGGCGAACCAGCCGCTCCAGGTGGGATAGCGGCCGGTACGGGTGAACCGGGCGACCGCCACCCGGCCCAGGCCGCCCCCGGCGACGAGGGCGCGCAGGCGGGCGTAGGCGGGGAAGTAGCGCACGACGTGTCCCGGGTACAGCCGCACCCCGGCCGCTTCCGCCGCGTCGGCCATCTCCGCGGCCTCGGCCGCGCCGAGCGCCAGCGGCTTCTCGCACAGGACGTGGGCCCCGGCCGCGACGGCGGCCAGAGTGATCTCCCGGTGGGTGTCGGTCGGCGTGCACACATCCACCACGTTGGCCCCGGCGATCGCCTCACGCAGGGAGCCCACGGACGTCGCGCCGAACTCGCGGGCCAGGGCGGGGGCGTGGCCGTCGGGGGCGTAGAGGCGTACGCGCGCGCCGAGGGCGACCCACGCGGGCAGATGCGTGCGGGCGATGCCGCCCGCGCCGATCAGCGCGACTTCGAGTTCTGCCATGAAATTCTCCGACCTCCTGTATGTCCGGTGTCTTCTGTACGGCCTGTGAAGTCAGCCCTTGAGGGCGCCGCTGAGGACGCCACTGATGAAGTGCCGCTGGAAGAACAGGTAGACGAGCACCACCGGGGCGATCACGATCAGGGTGGCCGCGGCGAGCAGCGGCACGTCGACGCCGTACTGCCCGGTGAAGAAGCCCAGTCCGGCGGGGGCCGTACGGCGGGCCGGGTCCTGGATGAGAATGAGCGGGAGCAGGAACTGGTTCCAGCTCCACACGAAGTACAGGACGCCCAGCGTGGTCACCGCCGGGCGGGAGCTGGGCAGCAGGATCCGCCAGAGGGTCACCCACGACGAGGCGCCGTCCAGCCTGGCCGCTTCGATCAGGCTGCGTGGCATGGTCGCGAAGTGGGCGCGCATCCAGAACACCCCGAACGGCATGAACGCGCCGATCTCCGCGAGGGCGAGACCGGGCACCGTGTTGGTCAGTCCCAGGGCACGCATGTCGTAGTAGAGCGGGATGATCGTGCCCTCGGTGGGGATGGACAGGCCGAGCAGCAGATACGCGTAGAGCCTTCCGCGGCCGGGGACTTCGAGGGTCGCCAGCGCGTACCCGGCCAGGGTCGCGCACACCACCGCGGCCGGCACCACGCACAGCGCGATCACCACGCTCGACCGCAGCAGCGTGCCGAAGCCCGCCGCGGACCAGGCGCGGGAGAAGTTCTCGAAGTGCAGCCCGTCGGGCAGGGCGAAGCCGGTCAGCGGGGCGCCCGCCGGCTGGAGGGAGGCCAGCAGCAGGGAGGCGAACGGCACGAGGACGGCGGCCATGAACAGCGCGAGCACGAGGGGCGCCGCGAGCCGCCCGGTGACCGCTCTCGCTGATGTGGTCACGGTGCCTCCCTGGACAGCCGGTTGATCACCAGGACGGCGAGGGAGATGACCACCGTCAGCACGATCGCCAGGGCACTGGCCACACCGACGGCGCCGCCCCCGAAGGCGAGGCGGTAGATGAGGATGCCGGGGACGACGGTGCTGTTGCCCGGGCCTCCTCCGGTGGTGATGTAGATGAGGTCGAAGCTGGACAGGGCGGCGATCACGGTGATGGACAGCGCGACGGCGAACTCCGGCCGCAGCAGCGGGACGGTGATGGCCGTGAACTCGCGTATGGGGCCCGCCCCGTCCATCCGTGCCGCCTCGTAGATCTCCTGGTCGATGCGCTGGGTCCCGGACAGGAACAGCACCATGCACAGGCCCGAGACGACCCAGGTCCCGATCAGTCCGACGGCCGGCAGGGCCCAGGTGAAACTGCCCAGCCAGGCGTCGGTGAGGCCGCCGAGGCCGACCGCCCGCAGCGCCTGGTTGAGGGTGCCGTCCTCGCCGTACACCCACCGCCAGAGGATGCCGACCGCGACCAGCGGGATGACCTGGGGCAGGAACAGCACCGTGCGCACAAGCGCGGTGCCCCGGCGCCCGGCACGCCGGGACACGATCGCCGCCGAGACCAGCCCCACGCAGATCGGCAGGACGGAGAAGAACAGGATCAGGGCGCCCGCGTGCCAGGCGGCGGCGCGCAGTTGCGGGTCGGTGCCGATACGGCGGTAGTTGTCGAGGCCGACGAAGGACGGCAGGGTCACCCCGTCCCAGTCGAACAGGGAGAGGTACGCGGTGTGCAGCAGCGGCAGCACGGCGAAGAGCGTGTAGGGCAGCAGAGCCGGCAGCAGGTACAGCAACGCCACGGCCCGGCGCCGGCGGCGGCCGGACCGTACCGTGCGGGGGCGCCGGTGCGCGGCGGGGCCCGCTCCCCGCTTCGCCGGACGCGCGGTGCGGGGTGCGGGGGCGGGCTCGGTCAGTCGGTCGGCCGTGGTCATTTGTGGTAGTTCTCGAAGTCCGTCTGGAGGCCGGCCAGGAACTTCTCGGGGGTGGCCTTGCCTCCGGCGAGCAACTGCAGCTGGGTGGTGAGGGTGTCGCCCATCGTCGGGCTGGAGGCGTTCTGGATGAACGGCTGCAGGCCGGCGTCCTTGACGACGGTCTGCCAGCCCGTCTGGACATCGCCCAGCAGTCCGCTCTGGCTCGGCATGGCGCCCGCGTCGGGAGCCATGAAGCCCGCCTTGGCGGTGATCGCTGCGGCCTGGGCACCGGCGGCGAAGTCGAGGAAGGCGGCGGCCGCGGCGGCGTTCTTCGACTTGCCGGACACGCAGTAGTACACCCCGGCGCCGGTAGTGCGGACCTTCCCGCCCGCGGTTACGGGCGGCATGTTGAAGTAGCCGGCCCCCTCCCCCAGGCCCTTGGCCACCGCGGCCGCCGCCCAGTTGCCGCTGATCCTGAAGACGCCCTCGCCCTTGGCGAACGCGGCGGTGGCGTCGTTGTCGCTGACGCCGTTGACCTTGGGGGTGACGTACCCCTTGTCCACCCACCGCTGGAGCGTCTCGGCCGCCTTCTCGGCCTCCGGCAGCACGATGGTGGCGCTCGGGTGGCCGAAAGCCCACGCCTCGCGGTCCTTCGGCGTCAGGTAGGCCGAGAGCAGCACGTTGAAGGGGTGGTTGAGACCGCCGTCGAGGTTGCCGGCGACCAGCGCGGTCTCACCGGCCGCTTCAGCCTTGGCGAACAGGGCTTCCAGGTCCTCCAGGGTGGCCGGGGGAACGGTCAGGCCCAGCTTCCGCGCCTTGGCCTTGTTGTAGTAGACGCCTTCGAAGGACAGGCCCGCGCCGACGCCGTACAGGTCACCGGTGCCGACGGTCTTGCCGTCCGGGGTGAGGGTGATCTGGTCCAGGCCGGGGAACTTCTCGGCCCAGCCGTACGCCTTGCCGTACTCGCCGACCTTGAGCAGCAGCCGTCCGGGGACGAGGTTCTGCATGCCGGAGGTGAACTGCGCGATGTCGGGGGCGCTGTCGGCCGACATGGTGGTGTTGATGCTCTTGAGGTAGTCGTCCCAGCCCGTGTACTGGCGCTTGACCGTGATGTTGGGGTGCTTCTCGCGGAAGGCCGCGATGAGGCCCGGGGTCATGCTGGTGTCGTCGGCGTCGGCGACCACCAGCGTGATCTTGTCGGCCGGTACCGCCGTGGAGACGGGGCCGGAGCTGCTCTTCTCGGCGGACGAGGCGCCCGGGGTCAGATCGCTGCACGCGGCGAGTGCCGCGGCGCCGACCGCGCCGGTGGCCGCGAGGAAGGTACGTCTGGACAGGGACGACGGGCTGGGGCTCACGGGGGCTCCTGGCGTTCGATTAATTCGATAACGCAGTTGCGTTTTATAATCAGAGCGAGCCCGGTACGCGTCAAGGACTCATGGCTGGATTGTTATCGTCGGGTCGGTCCGCACCGGTCCCCGCGCCGCTCCACAGGAGGTTGATCATTGGCCACGTCCAGGGACCGGTGGCCGCTCGGCGGGCTGCCGCAGCCGCACTCCCCCGACCATGAACTCCCCGCGGTGGTGGGCGTGGCAGACCTGCGCGCCACGAACGCCGCGGCCATCCTCGCCGCTGTCCGCTCGGCCGACCCGCACCCCCGGCTCTCCACACTGGCCGAGGCGACCAAGCTCTCCCGCCCCACCGTCGAGGCGATCGTCGAGGAACTCACCGACCGCGGGCTCATCGAGGTCGCCCCGGCCGTCTCCGCCCGTGGCCAGCGGTCGCCCGGCCGCCCGGCCCGCCGGTTCCGCTTTTGCCCGCACGCCGGGTTCGTCGTCGGCGTGGACGTACGGGCCCGCTCGGTGAGCGCCTGCCTGGCCGACCTCGACGGCCGGCCGGTGGCCGTCGAACGCAAGGCGGTCCGCGCCGACCTGGGTGGCCCGGCCCGCGCCCGCGCCGTCGTGGCGGTGCTGCGGCGCGCGATCGAGCGCTCCGGAGCCGATGCCCGGAGGGTGTGGGCCGCGACCGTGGGCACCCCCGGCCTGGTGGACCGGAGCAACACCCGCATCCGGCAGGCCGACAACCTCAAGGACTGGGCCGAGGCGGACATCGTCACCGTCCTCCGCGACGCCCTCGGCTGCCCGGTCGCCGTGGAGAACGACGCCAACCTCGCCGCGCTCGGCGAACAGTGGCGCGGGGTCGGCGGCGAGGCCGACGAGATGGTCTTCGTGCTGCTCGGCGAACGCCTCGGTGCCGGTGTCATCACCGGGGGGCGCCTGCTGCGCGGACACCGCGGCGCGGCCGGGGAGATCGGCTTCATCCGCTTCCCCGGCAGCACCTCGTCACAGCCCGGCCTCGAACCCCTGGTCCCGGACCCGGACGCGGTGGCGGCCATCACGTCATACGGGCGGAGACTGGCCGCCGGGATCGCCCCCGTGCTGCTGGCCCTGGACCCGGCACTGGTCGTGCTCGGCACCGGCCTCTTCCCCGACCCCGGCCTGCGCCCGGCGGCGGAACTCCTGTTGAGCGCCGCCGAGGAGGAAGCCGGCAAGCTCCTCGTCGACCTGCCGCGGTGGCAGTTGTCCGCCCTGGGCGACGAGGCCGTGATCACCGGCGCGGTCCGCTTCGCCCTCTCCTCGGTCGAAGAGGTGCTGCGCACCCGCCCCACCAACCTTCCTGTCATGCCGACCCGGTCGGGTGGTGGGAAGGCATAGGCCGGGGGGCGGGGGCGTTCCTACCCGAACGCCTCGGCCAGCGCCTTCGGCAGTTGTCCGGTGTGCAGCACCCCGAGCCGCTGGGTCGCCCGGGTCAGCGCGACATACAGGTCGCTCGTGCCGTAGTGCGCGGGCTCGACCACCAGCACCGAGTCGAACTCCAGGCCCTTCGACTGCCGGGGGTCGAGGAGGACGACGGTCCGGGTCAGATCGGGCTCCGCGTCCGCCGTCACTCCGTCCAGCCGGGCGGCCAGTCGGCGGTGCAGGACGCGCGGGGCGATGACCGCGAGGCGGCCCTCGGCAGGGGTGAGTTCCCCGACCGCCTTGGCCACGGCTTCGGGCAGGTCGTCGGTGGCGCGCGCCCAGGGCCGTACCCCCGTGGACCGCACCGAACTCGGCGGCTCGAAGCCGGGATGCTCGGCCCGTACGACGGCCGCCGCCACGTCCATGATCTCGGCGGGTGTGCGGTAGTTGACGCCGAGGCGGGTGTGCTCCCAGCGGTCCTCGACATAGGGCTCCAGGATCTTCGCCCAGGAACCCACCCCCGCCGCCTCCGCCGTCTGCGCCGGATCGCCGACCAGCGTCATCGACCGGGTCGGGCTGCGCCGCATCAGCAGCCGCCACGCCATCGGCGACAGCTCCTGCGCCTCGTCGACGATGATGTGCCCGAACGCCCAGGTCCGGTCGGCCGCCGCGCGCTCGGCGGCGCTGCGGTGGTCGTCCTCCTCCTGGCGCTCGGCGAACCGCTCGGCGTCGATGATGTCGTGCGCGGACAGCACCTCGGAGTCCTCGTCGTGCTTGTCGTCGAACTCGTACGTACGCGACGCGTACGACACGTCCAGCACGCCCTGCGCGTACGACACCTGCCGCTCGCGTTCCCGTTCCGCGCGCGCCCGCGCCAACCGGTCGTCCTCGCCCAGCAGTTCGGCCGCCTCGTCGAGCAGCGGTACGTCCGCCACCGTCCACGCGCGTGTGACCGGGCGGCGGATGGCGGCCGCGTCGACGTCGGAGACGTACCCCTCGGGCTCGGCCAGGAAGTCCGCGACCAGACGGCGCGGGGTGATCCTGGGCCACAACTGGTCGATGGCGGACCAGACTTCGGGGTTCTCGGCGAGTTCGTCGCGGATCTGGGTGATGTCGGCGGCGTCGAGGAGGCTCGTGCCGTCGTACGGGTCGGTGCCCACGCGCTCGGCGTACAGCTCGGTGAGCGTGTTGAGGACATGGCCCTCGAAGTGCTCGCGGGCCGCGTTGTGCGGGAGCTTGGCGGCGCGGGTGCGCTCGCGGGCGACGCCGACCAGGCCGTCGTCGAGCATCAGGATCTCGCGGTCGTGCGCGATCGCGATCACCGGGTCGGGCAGGGCTTGGCGGTCGCGTACGACCCTTGCCAGTACGTCGGCCATCTCCGCGCGGCCCTTCACCGCAGCCGCCTCGGGCGTGTCCGTCGCCGTCGCCTTCACGCCGGGGAACAGCTCGCCCACCGTCGCGAGGAGCACGCCGGTCTCGCCCAGCGAGGGCAGCACCTCGCCGATGTAGCCGAGGAAGGCGGGGTTGGGGCCGACGATCAGGACGGCCCGCTTGGCGAGCAGTTCGCGGTGCTCGTAGAGGAGATAGGCCGCCCGGTGCAGGGCCACCGCCGTCTTGCCGGTGCCCGGGCCGCCCTCCACCACCAGCACCCCGCGGTGCGGTGCGCGGATGATCTCGTCCTGCTCGGCCTGGATGGTCTGCACGATGTCGGTCATCCGGCCGGTGCGGGCCGAGGTGAGGGCGGCGAGCAGGACCGCGTCGCCGGCCGGGTCCTCGTGGCCGGTGCGGGTGGCGTCGCCGACGTCGAGGAACTCGTCGTGCAGGTCGGTGACCCTGCGGCCGTCGGTGCTGATGTGCCGGCGGCGGCGCAGGCCCATCGGGGTGTGGCCGGTGGCCAGATAGAAGGGGCGGGCGACATCGGCTCGCCAGTCGATCAGGACCGGGGTGCGTTCGGCGTCGTCGGTGCGCAGGCCGATGCGGCCGATGTGGTGGCTGACGCCGGAGGTGAGGTCGATCCGGCCGAAGCAGAGCGAGCCGTCCACCGCGTTCAGCGCGGCGAGCAGACCCGAGCGTTCGGCGACCAGGATGTCCCGCTCCAGGCGGGCCTGCTGGGGCGTGTTGCCCTGGGCGAGCGCGTCCGTGACGGAGTCCTCGGTGTCGCCGCGCAGCGCGTCCACGCGCGCGTACAGGTTGTCCATGAATTCCTGCTCGCGGCGCATTTCATCGTCTGGAAATTCGCTGTTTGACAATTCCACTCCCGCCCGGATATACTGTGCTCGTTGAACTTCTCCGCGACTTAATTGCCCTGAAGTCGCGAACCATTGAGTATACGCAAAGAAATCCCCCGGGACGCAATTGCCCGGGGGATTTCTTTGTATTGCGTCAGGTCAGATGACGTCCGCCAGCTCCTCAAGGAGCCGGCGCTTGGGCCGGGCTCCCACCATCGCCTTCACGGGCTCGCCGCCCCGGAAGACCATGAAGGTCGGCATCGACAGCACCTTGTACGCGTTCGTGGTCTCCGGGTTGGTGTCCACGTCCAGCTGGACCACCTTGAGCCGCTCGCCCTGCTCGGCGGCGAGCGCGCTGAGCACCGGCCCCATCTGCCGGCAGGGCGGACACCAGTCGGCCGTGAACTCGACCAGCACCGGCAATTCCGCCCCGATCACCTCTGCCTCGAAGTCCGCATCCGTCACTTCAGCCACACCCGCCGCCTTGATCACAGCCCCTGCCCTCCCAGTTCGCACAACGGTGATTCACCCTCGGCCAGGGCCAGCCGCGCGCCGATCTTCGCCCGCACCGCCCGCAACTCGCCGATCAACGCGTCCAGCTCGTCCAACTTCCGCCGATAGACCGCGATCGACGCAGGGCACTCGTCGCCCTCGGAGTGCCCGGCGCGCAGGCACTCCACGAAGGGCCGTGTCTCCTCCAGGTCGAACCCGAAGTCCTGCAGCGTACGGATCTGCCGAAGCAGCTTCAGGTCGTCCTCGTCGTACGTCCGGTATCCGTTGCTCCCGCGCCGCACGGTCAGCAGCCCCCGCGACTCGTAGTACCGCAGCGTCCGCGTCGTGGTCCCGGCCCGTGCGGCCAGCTCGCCGATTCGCATGCGTACGAACGTAGTCCTTGACGCCGACGTCAAGGCAACAGCGGTTTCCGCTGCACCGGGGAGGTGAGGACGATCGACGTCGTCGTGCGTCCCAGGGCGGATACCGCTTCGAGAACCTCCTCCAGGTGGACCGTGTCCCGGACGGCGACCTTGAGGATCCAGCAGTCCTCGCCGACCACATGGTGCACCTCGGTGATCTCGGGACGCTCCATCAGCTCCAGGGTCCTGGGGTGCTTCAAGTTGTAGCCGCCGTGCGGGTTCACGCGGATGAACGCCTGGATGCCGTAGCCGAGGCGGGCCGGGGCGACATGGGCGCCGTAGCCGCTGATCACACCCGCCGCCTCCAGGCGGCGTACCCGCTCGGTGACCGCCGCCGGGCTGAGCCGGACCCGGCGGCCCAGTTCGCTGAGCTTGATCCGGCCGTCGGTCTGGAGGAGCTCCAGGATCTGCCGGTCCAGCGTGTCGAGGGCCACCGATGTTTCGTCGGCCGTCGTGCGCAGATGCCGAGGTTCTTTCGGCGCTGCGGCCGGAACTCCCATGCTTCCCCCTTCAGGGCGTGCGGATACGCCGGGAGAATTATGGTCATGGAAAACGCCCGAGAGGTACTGGTCATCGGCGGGAGCCGCTACTTCGGCAAGCGGCTCGTCGCACGGTTGCTGGCCGCCGGGGACCGAGTGACGGTCCTCAACCGCGGCTCGTCGGCGCCTCCGCCCGGCGCGCTGCACCTCGTCGCCGACCGGAACGACGAGAAGTCCCTCACGGACGCGCTCGGTTCGCGCACCTTCGACGTCGTCGTCGACCAGGTCTGCTACACCCCACGGCAGGCGGCGCTCGCCCGCCGGGTCTTCGCCGGCCGCACCGGGCGCTATGTGATGACGTCCACGGTCGAGGTGTACGAGTACGAGGACTCGATCGCGCTCGTACGGGAAGACGCCGTCGACGCTCGCGAGATGCCCGTCGATCTCCAACTCCCCTGGGACGACCCGGAGTTCCTCGAACGCCACTACGGCGAGGGCAAGCGGCAGGCCGAGGCCGTGTTCGCCGCCGCCCCGGACTTCCCGTACACGGCCGTCCGTGTGGCCCATGTGCTGGGCGGGGACGACGACTTCACGGGCAGGCTGGAGCATTACGCCTCCCGCATCCGGACCGGTGCGCCGATCGCCGTGCCCGCCGCGAACCAGCCCGCCACCTGCATCCACGTCGAGGAGATCGCCGACTTCCTGGCGTGGGCCGCCGGCGAGGACTTCACCGGTCCGGTGAACGCCGCCTCCCACGGCGTCCTCACCACCGAGGAGCTGTGCCAGGCGGTGAGCGCGCGGCTGCCCGAGGGCAAGGTCGTCCTCCAGTGGGTGGAGGTCGGCGAGGTCTCACCGCTCTCCTTCTTCCGCTCCTACGGCATGGACAACTCCCGGGCCACCCGGCTCGGTTTCACCTTCGGCGACGTACGGCAGTGGCTGCCGAAGGCGGTCGCGGAGACGCTGGGAAAGGGCGACTGACATGCGGTACCGCACACTTGGCGGCCTGCGCGTGAGCGCGGTCGGGCTCGGCGCCATGCCGCTGTCCATCGAGGGCCGCCCGGACGAGACACGGGCCCTGGCCACGGTGCACGCGGCGCTCGACGCGGGCGTGACGCTGCTGGACACGGCTGACTCCTATCACCTGCCCGGCGATGACCCCGGCCACAACGAGGAGCTGGTCGCCCGGGCCCTCGCGACATACGGCGGTGACACGGCGGACGTGCTGGTGACCACGAAGGGCGGGCGTGGCCGCCCCGCCGACGGCACCTGGACGGTGACGGGCTCTAGGCGGCATCTGAAGGCCGCCGCCGAGGCTTCGCTGAAGCGGCTCGGGGTGGAAGCGATCGGCCTCTATCAGCTGCACAAGCCGGACCCCTCGGTCCCCTTCGAGGAGTCCGTCGGCGCGCTGCGCGAGCTGCTCGACGAGGGCAAGATCCGGCTGGCGGGAGTGTCCAACGCGGACGCGGGCCAGATCCGCCGGGCCCGCGCCATCCTCGGGGACCGGCTGGTCTCGGTGCAGAACCAGTACTCGCCGGCCGTGCGCGACAGCGAGGCAGAGCTACGGCTCTGTGCCGAGCTGGGACTGGCGTTCCTGCCGTGGAGCCCCCTCGGCGGCATCTCCCGCAGTTCGCTGGACGGACCGTCCCTCCTGGAGGGGAGCGACCGCTTCGGCGCGTTCCATGCCGTGGCCAGGGAGCGCGGGGTCACTCCTCAACAGGTCTGTCTGGCCTGGCTGTTGGCCGCGTCCCCGACCGTGATCCCGATCCCGGGCGCGAGCCGACCGGAGACCATCAGAGACTCGGCGGCAGCGGCGGACCTGGTGCTGAACACGGAGGAGCTGGCCCGGCTGGACGCGGCGGGTTAGGGCAATAGACCGAGCGGCCAGGCTACGGGGGGCGCCTGGCCGCTCGGGGCTTTCTTCGGGGTGCTGCTATGCCTTCGCCAGCTCCTTCTCGCCGCCCTGCTCGGGCACCTCGGCCTGTGTGCCATGGCCGTCGTCCAGCAGGGTCTGCTCGTCGAACGGGGCGTGGCCGGCGAGGACCTGGTCGACGCGCTCGCGGTCGATCTCCTTGGTCCACGTGCCGATCAGGACCGTGGCGACCGCGTTGCCGGCGAAGTTCGTCAGGGCGCGGGCCTCGCTCATGAAGCGGTCGATGCCGACGATGAGACCGATGCCGTCGACAAGGGCGGGCTTGTGGGACTGGAGGCCTCCCGCGAGGGTGGCGAGCCCGGCGCCGGTGACACCCGCCGCGCCCTTCGAGGCGACCAGCAGGAACAGCAGCAGCGGGATCTGCTCGCCGATCGACATCGGCGTACCCATGGCGTCGGCGATGAACAGGGACGCCATGGTCATGTAGATCATGGTGCCGTCGAGGTTGAAGGAGTAGCCGGTCGGGACGGTGATGCCGACCACCGGCTTGCTGACACCCAGGTGCTCCATCTTCGCGATGAGCCGCGGCAGCGCGGACTCGGAGGAGGAGGTGGACAGGATCAGCAGGAACTCACGGCCCAGGTACTTGAAGAGCGAGAGGATGTTCATGCCCGCCACCACTCGCAGTAGTGCGGCGAGCACGATGAAGACGAAGAGGAAGCAGGTGGTGTAGAAGCCGAGCATCAGCACGGCGAGACTCTTGAGCGCGTCGAGACCCGCGGAGCCGGTGACCGCGGCGATGGCACCGAAGGCACCGATCGGGGCGGCCCACATCACCATGGCGAGGACGCGGAAGACGAGGCGCTGGATGTGCTCGACGCCGCGCAGGATCGGTGCGCCGGTGTCCCCCATGGCCTGCAGCGCGAAGCCGACGAGCAGGGCGACGAGGAGGGTCTGCAGGACCTCGCCGCCGGTGAAGGCGGAGACGATCGTGGTCGGGATGATGCCGAGCAGGAACTCCTCGGTGGTCTTGGCCTCCGTGACCTGCGCCTGTCCGGTCTCCTTGACCGCCTCGGTCACCGCGAGGCCCGTGCCCGGCTCGACGATGTTGCCGACGACCAGGCCGATGCCGAGCGCGACCAGCGACATCACCGTGAAGTAGGCGAGCGCGATGCCACCCACCGCGCCGACCTTCGCGGCCTTCCGTACCGAGCCGATGCCCAGCACGATGGTGCAGAAGATGATCGGCGAGATCATCATCTTGATCAGGTTCACGAAGCCGGTACCGATCGGCTTCAGCTCGACCGCGAAGTCGGGGGCGACGAGACCGACGGTGATGCCTGCGGCCACCGCGGCGATCACCGCGATGTAGAGGTAGTGGGTCCGGTCCCGTTTGGCTCGGGGTGCGGCAGGTGCCTTATCGGCTGCGCTGGTCACAGCGGCCTCCTTGACGTCGTCGTCGGCATCACCGGCGTGCGGCTCACGTCCGGGAGATTGCGGAGATTTATGGGGATCTGCCCGGGGGTGGTGCCCTGCGGACTGCCGTGACTATCTCCCGCCCTGTGAGGGCGGTCACCCTTCCGTTCATTTAGTTCATGCTTAACCCGGGGGGCACACTGACGACATGCACGTGCGCCTCCCGCTCCCCCGCAGCCTGGCCGGCCAGCTCTTCGCCGTGCAGGCCGTGCTGCTCACGGTCGTGGTCCTCGGGTATGCGCTGTTCACCTACTTCAGCGACCGCGACCAGGCCGAGGACGCGGCGCGGCGCCAGGCCATGGGGGTGGCCCGCTCGGTCGCCGACTCCCCCTCCGTACGGGAGGCGATCCGCACCCCCGACCCCAGCGCCCGGCTCCAGCCGTACGCGCTGCAGGTCATAGAGGACGCCGACGTCGACTTCGTGACGATCATGAACACGAAAGGCATCCGCTGGACCCACCCCGACCCGGCCCAGATCGGCCAGCCGTTCCTCGGTCACATCGCCCGCGCGCTGCGGGGCGAGTCCTTCACCGAGACCTACACGGGCACGCTCGGTCCGTCGGTGCGGGCGGTCACCCCGGTCGAGGACGGCGGGAAGGTCGTCGGACTGGTCAGCGCCGGCATCAAGGTCGAGGCGATCAGCAAGCGGGTCCAGGGCCAGCTGACCGCGCTCATCGGTGTCGCGGCCGGCGCGCTCGCCCTGGGCGCGGTCGGCACGTACGTCGTCAATGCCCGGCTGCGCCGCCACACCCACGGCATGAACGCGGCCGAGCTGAGCAACATGCACGACTACCACCAGGCCGCCCTGCACGCCGTACGCGAAGGTCTGCTGATGCTCGACGGGCAGTACCGCGTCGCGCTGATCAACGACGGGGCGCGGGAGCTGCTCGGGGTGAGCGAGGAGGTGATCGACCGCTCGGTCGCCGAGCTGGGGCTGCCCGCGCCGCTCACCGGCGCGCTGCTCGCGTCGGAGCCGCGGGTGGACGAGGTGCATCTGACGGCGGACCGGGTGCTCGTGGTGAACACCTCTCCGGTGTCCGGCGGGGAGCGCCGCGGAACCGTGGTGACCTTGCGCGACGTCACCGAACTCCAGTCCCTCATGGGCGAGTTGAACTCCGAACGCGGCTTCACCCAGGCGCTGCGCTCGCAGGCCCACGAGGCGGCGAACCGGCTCCACACGGTGGTCTCGCTGATCGAGCTGGGCCGCGCGCAGCAGGCCGTGGACTTCGCGACGGCCGAGCTGGAGCTGGCGCAGGCGCTGACCGACCAGGTGGTGGCCGCGGTGAGCGAGCCGGTCCTCGCGGCCCTGCTGCTCGGCAAGACGGCCCAGGCGAA
Organism: Streptomyces sp. GESEQ-4; assembly: GCF_017948455.1. Lineage (GTDB taxonomy): Bacteria > Actinomycetota > Actinomycetes > Streptomycetales > Streptomycetaceae > Streptomyces. The sequence continues at coordinate 32,474 of NZ_JAFFSU010000032.1, read as the reverse complement.
CGAGCGGGGCGTGGAGCTGGTGGTGTCGGAGGACAGCCGCATGGACGACGGGCTGCTCCCTGAGTCCCTGCCCGCGCGGGACCTGGTGACCATCCTGGGCAACCTCATCGACAACGCGGTGGACGCGGCGCAGGGCAGCGTGCGGGCGCGGGTGACGGTGACGGCGTACACGGAAGGCGGCTCGGAGCTGGTGCTGCGGGTGTGCGACACGGGTGCGGGCGTCGATCCCGCGCACGCGGAGGAGGTCTTCCAGCGCGGCTTCTCGACCAAGCCGGCCGGGCCGGGCGGGCGGGGTCTCGGCCTGGCCCTGGTACGGCAGGCGGTCACCCGGCACGAGGGAGAGCTGACGGTGACGGAGGCGGCCGGGGGCGGCGCCCAGTTCCAGGTGCGGTTGCCGTTGAATAGCCCGGTGTCCGAGCGTGCGGTGACGGGAGGTGGCGGATGACAGCGGCCCAGCAGCCGATCCGGGTCCTGGTCGTGGAGGACGACCCGGTCGCCGCCGACGCGCACGTCCTGTACGTCGGCCGTGTCCCCGGCTTCGTCGCGGTCGGCAAGGCGCACACCGGTGCGGAGGCGCGGCGCGCGCTGGACCGTATGCCGGTGGATCTGCTGCTCCTCGACCTGCACCTGCCGGATGTGCACGGGCTGCAGCTGGCCCGCTCGCTGCGGGCGGCCGGGCATCACGCGGACGTGATAGCGGTGACGTCGGCACGGGATCTGACGGTCGTCCGCGAGGGCGTCTCGCTGGGCGTCGTGCAGTACGTCCTCAAGCCCTTCACCTTCGCCACCCTGCGGGACCGGCTCGTGAGATACGCCGAGTTCCACGCGGCCGCGGGCGAGGCGAGCGGCCAGGACGAGGTCGACCGCGCCCTGGCGACCCTGCGCGCCCCGAGCCCGGCCGCCCTGCCGAAGGGGCTGAGCGCCCCGACACTGGAGCGGGTCTCGGTGGTCCTGCGCGACTGCGCCGACGGCCTGACAGCAACGGGCGTCGCCGAGGAGGTGGGCATCTCACGCATCACCGCCCGCCGCTATCTGGAACACCTGGTGGACGCGGGAAGGGCGGCCCGGAGCCCGCAGTACGGGACGGTCGGGCGCCCGGAGTTGCAGTACCGCTGGGTGAAGGGGCAGTAAGCGGCTCTGATCGAGTCCGGTGCTGCAAGCGCCCCGTAAGGGGCGCGGGGAACTGCGCGACCAGCCCCCACCGGCCCGCAGATGCAAACCCGCGCCCCTAGCGGAGCGTTACCGCAAGGTCATTGACCTGACTAGACCACTCCTCTTACGTTCACCTCGCAGCCATCCCGGCGCCACGACGAAGTGAGCCCGTAGGAGGTCATGCCCGTGCGCCCCACCGCCGTTCTGCCCGCCCTCGTAGCCACCGCCCTCGCCGCCGCCTCTCTCACCGCCTGCGGTGGTGGATCCGGCAGTGACCCCGACACCGTGAAGGTGTCCTTCAAGCAGTCCACGGACAACAACATCAAGGTGCTGGACACGTTCCTCGGGGACATCAAGAAGCAGTTCGAGAAGGAGAACCCCGGCAAGAAGGTCGAGCTCGTCCCGATCAAGGCCCCGGACGCGGAGTACTACACCAAGGTCCAGCAGATGCTCCGCTCCCCCAAGACGGCCCCCGACCTGGTCTATGAGGACACCTTCCTCATCAACTCCGACATCGTCAGCGGGTATCTGAAACCCCTGGACGACTATCTCGCCAAGTGGCCGGACTGGAACCAGTTCATCGACACGGCGAAGGCCGCGGCCCGGGGCGAGGACGGGAAGACGTACGGCGTCCCGGACGGTACCGACACCCGCGGACTCTGGTTCGACAAGGCGATCTTCGCGAAGGCCGGCCTGCCCGCGAACTGGCAGCCGAAGACCTGGGACGACGTCCTCGAAGCCGCCCGGACCATCAAGGAGAAGGTCCCCGGCGTCACCCCGCTCAACGTCTACACGGGCAAGCCCGTCGGCGAGGCCGCGACGATGCAGGGCTTCGAGATGCTGCTGTACGGCACGAACGACGGCACGTCCGATCCGCTGTACGACGAGTCGTCGAAGAAGTGGATCGCGGGCAGCCAGGGCTTCAAGGACGCGCTGGCGTTCGTGGAGACCGTCTACAAGGAGAAGCTCGGCCCGGACGTCGCCGACGCCCTCGACCCGAACTTCGGCACCCGCGTCCGCGGCGAGCTGCTCCCCGAGGGCAAGCTCGGTATCAACCTAGACGGCTCCTGGCTGCCGCAGGACTGGCTGGAGGGCAGCGGGCACGAGTGGCCCGAGTGGTCGGAGAAACTCGGACTCGCCGCCATGCCCACGCAGAACGGCCAGGCACCCGGCAAGGTCAGCATGTCCGGCGGCTGGACCTGGGCGATCCCGGACAAGGCGGCCAACCCCGATCTCGCCTTCCAGTTCATCGAGACGATGCAGACCAAGGCGAACGCCAAGAAGTGGTACATCGCCAACTCCGGAATCGCCGTACGCAAGGACGTCGCCGCCGACCCCGAGTACGTCAAGGCGCAGCCCGGCATCAAGTTCTTCACCGACCTCGTCTCCAGCACGCACTACCGGCCCGCCTTCAAGGCGTATCCGCAGGTGTCCACCGCCATCCAGGAGGCGATGGAGGGCGTGACGACGGGTGACATGTCGGTGGACGAGGCGGCTAGCGGCTACGCCGAAGCGCTCAAGGCGGCCACCGACGACCAGGTCGTCGAGAAGTGAACGGCGGCGACCGCACATGACAGCCGCCGCACCGCACGCGGGCCCGGAGACCGCCAAGTCCCCTCCGGGCCCGCCGGGTTCACCCCCCGCGCCACCAGGCAACAACTTCCGCCGGACCCTGACCCGCGCCCTCCCCGTCTCCCCCGCCCTCGTCCTGCTGGTCCTCTTCCTCGCGGGCCCGATCGCCTACTGCGCCTACATCGCCTTCACCGACCTCCAGCTCACCGGACAGGCCGAGTCGTCCTTCGTCGGGTTCGAGAACTTCCGCAAGGCGTTCCAGGACGAGGCGTTCCTCAACGCCGTATGGCTGACGCTGGTGTTCACGGTGCTGTCGTCACTGGTCGGCCAGAACACGCTGGGGCTGGCGCTGGCGGCGCTGATGCAACGCGCCTCCAAACCCGTCCGCACCCTGGTCGGCGGCATCGTGATCACGGCGTGGGTGCTGCCGGAGGTAGTCGCCGGCTTTCTGCTGTACGCGTTCTTCCGCCGCGAGGGCACGCTGAACGCCATCCTGGACTGGCTCCATCTGCCTTCCCAGAACTGGCTGTTCACGCTGCCGATCCTCGCGGTGTCCTTCGCCAACGTATGGCGCGGCACGGCGTTCTCGATGCTGGTCTACTCGGCCGCGCTGAACGAGATCCCCAAGGAGATCACCGAGGCCGCCGAGGTGGACGGGGCGAGCGGCTGGCGCCGTATGTGGCACATCACGCTGCCGATGATCCGCCGTTCGATCGGCACGAACCTGATGCTCAACACCCTCCAGACGCTGTCCGTGTTCGGCCTGATCTGGGTGATGACCCGGGGCGGGCCGGGCGGCAAGAGCCAGACGCTGCCGCTGTTCATGTACGAGCAGGCCTTCCAGAACAGCCTGATCGGCTACGGCACCGCGGTCGCCCTGCTCCTGCTGCTGGTCGGCTCCGCCTTCTCCCTCGTGTACATGCGCCTGCTGCGGACGGAGGTCTGACGCCATGGCACTCACGCTCACGTCCCGCCGCAAGCGGCACAAGCTGGCCGCCGACGCGGGTCTGCTGGTGGTCGCCGCGGCCTTCTGCCTGCCGCTGGCCTGGGTGGTCCTGTCCGCCGTGGACCCTGAAGCGAACCTTCAGGTGAAGGCCCCCGACGGCGTCACCTTCGACAACTTCGACGCGATCCTGACCCAGGACATCACCTTCACCCCGCTGCTGAACAGCCTGATCCTGTGCGGCGGCGCGACCCTGCTGACCGTGGTCTGCGCGGCACTGGCGGCCTACCCCTTGTCCCGCTTCCGCTCCCGTCTGAACCGCCCCTTCCTGCTGACGATCCTCTTCGCGACCAGCCTGCCGATCACGGCGATCATGGTGCCGGTGTACGCGCTGTTCGTACAGGTCGATCTGATCGACACCATGCAGGGCACGATCTTCTTCTTCGCCGCCTCCCAACTCCCCTTCGCCATCTGGCTGATGAAGAACTTCATGGACGGCGTGCCGAAGGAGCTGGAGGAGGCCGCGTGGACGGACGGGGCGTCGTCCTTCCAGTCGCTGATCCGGATCGTGCTGCCGCTGATGGGTCCCGGGGTGTCGGTGGTGACCGTGTTCTCCTTCGTGATGATGTGGGGGAACTTCTTCGTCCCCTTCATGCTGCTGCTCACGCCGGACCAGATGCCGGCGGCGGTGAGCATCAACGAGTTCTTCGGCAACCGCGGGACGGTCGTGTACGGGCAGCTGGCGGCGTTCTCGATCGTCTACTCGACGCCGGTGATCCTGCTGTACGTACTGGTCGCCCGCCGACTGGGGGGCGGGTTCGCGCTGGGCGGGGCGGTCAAGGGGTGAAGGGTTCGGTTTGCGCCGCGGGCTTTCCCGCGCACATGCCCGACAGATGTGCGATCCGTGCGGTGTCGTGGGGAGCGGGCCACCGGAGCCGCCGTCACGAAGGGCCGGACCGGCGGCACGGGGCAAGGCGCGCGCATATGCCCCTCTACCTTGCCGTTCGCAAGGCGGCCGCCCGCATCCCGAGCGACCGGAGGACCGTACCGGCACCTCACCGGGCACCCTTCGGCCACCTCGACAGTTTCGGACACCTGACCGAAACCGTACGTTCCTACAATCCGTGATCCTGGCCGAACAGACCGTAGTCACCGCATCGCCGCGCCCCTAGCTTGTGGCGCGTGCGCCGACCCCCCGCTCTGCCGAACCAGCCCGGTCCTCCCTTCAACGCCTCCGCCGCCCAAAGACTCCGTGCCGCCCTCGGCATGGGCCCCGAACATGTCGCCCGCGACTTGCGGGCCTCGTACGGCATGCCGTACGCCACCCCGGATCTCGTCATCGCCTGGGAACACGGCACCCTCTCCCCCACCAGCACCGAACTCAGCGCGCTCGCGGGCGTGTTGTGGTGCTCGCAGGGTGAGCTGATCGGGCAGCCGCGGACCCTGCGCGAGCACCGCATCGCCCGTGGGATCGCGCCCGACGACGTCGCCCGCACCCTCGGCCTTGAACTCGCTGCGTATCTCCGGATGGAGGAGACCGGCGACTGGCGCGGCACCGACCGCCAGGCCGCCGTTCTCGCCTCCCTGCTCGACCTGTCGATCCCCGACTTCGCCACGGTCACCGGCCGTGACCCGAAGCTGGCGGAGCTGCTGCGCAGCGCGGTGACGACACGCTGGCAGGCGTACGTCCGGCCGGTCGCGAAGCTGCTGCCCCTGGACCGGCGGCTCCTGGAGGTCACGCTCCAGGAGCTGTACGACGACTATCAGGGGCGGATGGTCGCCACGCTCAGCTGGGGCGGCGGCAGCGACGGCTCGGACCGGTACGGCCGCGAGTTCCTCGACCGGATCCTGGACCTCTTCTGGACCAGGGTCGGTGATCGATCGCCGGGTCTTTGAAACGTGTCTAGAACACCGACTCCGCCTCGTCCATACGGTCCTTCGGCACCGTTTTCAGCTCGGTCACCGCTTCCGCCAGCGGCACCATCTTGATGTCCGTGCCGCGCAGCGCGGTCATCTTGCCGAACTCGCCCCGGTGCGCGGCCTCGACCGCGTGCCAGCCGAAGCGGGTGGCGAGGACACGGTCGTACGCGGTCGGTGTGCCGCCACGCTGGACGTGGCCGAGGATGACCGGCTTGGCCTCCTTGCCGAGCCGCCTTTCCAGCTCGTACGCCAGCGCCGTACCGATGCCCTGGAAGCGCTCGTGTCCGAACTGGTCGATGGCGCCCTTGCCGTAGTCCATGCTGCCCTCGGCGGGGTGGGCGCCCTCGGCCACACACAGGACCGCGAACTTCTTGCCGCGGGCGAAGCGCTCCTCGACCATCTTGACCAGGTCGCCCGGGTCGAAGGCCCGCTCGGGCAGGCAGATGCCGTGGGCGCCGGCGGCCATGCCGGACTCCAGCGCGATCCAGCCGGCGTGCCGGCCCATGACCTCGACGACCATGACGCGCTGGTGCGACTCGGCGGTGGTCTTGAGGCGGTCCATCGCCTCCGTGGCGACGCCGACCGCGGTGTCGAAGCCGAAGGTGCGGTCGGTGGACGAGATGTCGTTGTCGATCGTCTTCGGTACGCCGACGACCGGCAGGCCCACGTCCGACAGCATGCGTGCCGCCGTCAGCGTGCCCTCGCCGCCGATCGGGATGAGCGCGTCGATGCCGAACTCGCGCATCTCGTCCTCGGCCCCCTCGCAGGCCTCGCGCAGTCGGTCGCGCTGGAGGCGGGAGGAGCCGAGGATGGTGCCACCGCGGGCGAGGATGCCGCTGACCGCGTCCAGGTCGAGGTTGCGGAAGCGGCCGTCGAGCAGTCCCGCGTAACCGTCCTCGAAACCGATCACCTCGTCGCCGTAGTGCGCGACCGCTCGGTGCACGACCGACCGGATCACGGCGTTCAGGCCGGGGCAGTCGCCGCCTGCGGTGAGAACTCCGATACGCATCGTGCTGTGTCTCCTGCTCGCTGTTGACACCGGTGAGCCAGTCCGATTGTTTCACGTCGCCCAGGGGGACCCGACTTCCCCAAAGCCGGAGGGCGCCTTATCCACCGGCAAGGGTATTGTCAAGAGGGTTCTGCTCACCCCGGTGGGCGATTTTTGTGAGCCATAAAACAGGCCAAAACACACCCCAGCAGACGAAACGGAGAGCACGCGTGACGCGCAGCGTGTACGTGACCGGTATCGACCGCGGCGACGGCCGCCAGGTCGTCGAGCTGGGAGTCATGGAGCTGCTGACCCGGCAGGTCGACCGGGTGGGCGTCTTCCGCCCCCTCGTCCACGACGGACCGGACCGGCTGTTCGAGCTGCTGCGCGCACGGTACCGGCTCTCGCAGGACCCGGCGACGGTCTACGGCATGGACTACCACGAGGCGTCCGCGCTCCAGGCCGAGCGGGGCGCGGACGAGCTGGTCTCCACCCTCGTCGACCGCTTCCATCTCGTCGCCCGGGACTACGACGTCGTCCTCGTCCTCGGCACCGACTACGCCGACACCCAGTTCCCGGACGAGCTGTCCCTCAACGCCCGGCTGGCGAACGAGTTCGGCGCGTCCGTGATCCCGGTGGTCGGCGGCCGGGGGCAGAGTGCCGAGTCCGTGCTCGCCGAGACCCGCAACGCCTACCGCGCCTACGACGGCCTCGGCTGCGACGTCCTCGCCATGGTCACAAACCGCGTCGCCCGCGAGGACCGTGACGGCATCGCCGAGCGGCTCACCGACCGGCTGCCGGTGCCCTGCTACGTCGTGCCGGACGAGCCCGCCCTGTCCGCGCCGACCGTGGCCCAGATCAGTCACGCCCTCGGCGCCAAGGTGGTGCTCGGCGACGACTCCGGGCTCGCCCGTGACGCGCTCGACTTCGTCTTCGGCGGCGCGATGCTGCCCAACTTCCTGAGCGCCCTGACCCCGGGCTGCCTGGTCGTCACGCCGGGCGACCGCGCCGACCTGGTCGTCGGCTCGCTCGCCGCGCACAGCGCCGGCACCCCGCCCATAGCCGGCGTACTGCTGACGCTCAACGAGGTGCCCAGCGACGAGATCCTCACCCTCGCCGCCCGCCTTGCCCCCGGCACCCCGGTCCTCTCGGTCTCCGGCAACAGCTTCCCGACCGCAGCCGAACTCTTCGGCATGGAAGGGAAGTTGAACGCGGCCACCCCGCGCAAGGCGGAGACCGCGCTCGGTCTGTTCGAGCGGTACGCCGACACCGGCGACCTGCTGAAGCGGGTCAGCGCCCCCAGCAGCGACCGCGTCACCCCGATGATGTTCGAGCACAAGCTCCTCGAACAGGCCCGCTCCGACATGCGCCGAGTCGTCCTCCCGGAGGGCACCGAGCCCCGCGTCCTGCACGCCGCCGAGGTGCTGCTGCGCCGCGGCGTCTGCGACCTCACCCTCCTCGGCCCGGTCGACCAGATCCGCAAGAAGGCCGCCGACCTCGGCATCGACCTCGGCGAATCCCAGCTAATCGACCCGGCCACCAGCGAACTGCGCGACGGCTTCGCCGAGCAGTACGCGGCCCTGCGCGCCCACAAGGGCGTGACGGTGGAGCTGGCGTACGACGTGGTCTCCGACGTGAACTACTTCGGCACGCTGATGGTGCAGGAGGGCCTGGCCGACGGCATGGTGTCGGGCTCGGTCCACTCCACGGCGGCCACGATCCGCCCCGGCTTCGAGATCATCAAGACCAAGCCGGACGCCTCGATCGTCTCCTCGGTCTTCTTCATGTGCCTCGCCGACAAGGTCCTCGTCTACGGCGACTGCGCGGTCAACCCCGACCCGAACGCCGAGCAGCTCGCCGACATCGCCATCCAGTCCGCCGCGACCGCCCAGCAGTTCGGCGTGGAGCCGCGGATCGCGATGCTGTCGTACTCGACCGGTACGTCGGGCTCGGGCGCCGACGTCGACAAGGTGCGCGAGGCGACCGAGCTGGTACGGGAGAGGCGTCCCGACCTCAAGATCGAGGGGCCGATCCAGTACGACGCCGCCGTGGAGCCGACCGTCGCCCGCACCAAGCTGCCGGAGTCCGAAGTCGCCGGTCAGGCCAGCGTGTTGATCTTCCCCGACCTGAACACCGGCAACAACACCTACAAGGCCGTGCAACGTTCGGCCGGCGCGATCGCCGTCGGCCCGGTCCTCCAGGGTCTGCGCAAGCCGGTCAACGACCTCTCCCGCGGCGCCCTCGTCCAGGACATCGTCAACACCGTCGCCATCACGGCGATCCAGGCCCAGACCCCCAGCGAGAAGGCAACCGCACAGTGAGCTCGTCCCGTGTCCTCGTCCTCAACTCCGGCTCCTCGTCGGTGAAGTACCAGCTGATCGACATGCGCGACGGCAGCCGGCTGGCGGTGGGCCTGGTCGAGCGGATCGGTGAGGAGACGTCGCGGCTCAAGCACACCCCTCTCGCGACCGGCGAGTCCCGTGAGTGGACCGGGCCGATGGCCGACCACGAGGCCGCGCTGAAGGCCGTATCGGAAGAACTGACGAGGGACGGGCTCGGCCTCGATTCGCCGGAGCTGGCCGCGATCGGCCACCGGGTGGTGCACGGCGGGCTGCACTTCACCGAGCCGACCGTGATCGACGACGCCGTCCTCGCCGAGATCGAGCGGCTGATCCCGGTCGCCCCGCTGCACAACCCCGCCAACCTCACCGGCATCCGCACCGCCCAGGCGCTGCGCCCCGACCTGCCCCAGGTCGCCGTCTTCGACACCGCGTTCCACACCACGATGCCGGAGTCGGCGGCGCGCTACGCGATCGACGTGAAGACCGCCGACGAGCACCGGATCCGCCGGTACGGCTTCCACGGGACGTCGCACGCGTACGTCTCCCGGGCGACCGCGAAGCTGCTGGGCAAGGACCCTTCCGAGGTCAATGTGATCGTCCTGCACCTCGGAAACGGTGCGTCCGCCTCCGCGGTCGAGGGCGGTCGATGTGTCGACACCTCCATGGGGCTGACGCCTTTGGAGGGGCTGGTGATGGGTACGCGGTCCGGGGACATGGATCCTGCCGTCATCTTCCATTTGATGCGTGTTGGCGGAATGTCCACGGACGAGATCGACACTCTTCTCAACAAGAAGAGTGGGCTGATCGGTCTGTGCGGGGACAACGACATGCGGGAGATCCGCCGCCGGATCGACGAAGGTGACGAACAGGCGAAGCTGGCCTTCGACATCTACATTCACCGGCTGAAGAAGTACATCGGCGCCTATTACGCCGTACTCGGACGGGTGGACGCGGTCGCCTTCACAGCGGGAGTCGGGGAAAACGCGAGCCCGGTGCGGGAAGCTGCCGTGGCGGGCCTGGAGGCGCTGGGACTGGCCGTCGACAGCGAGCTGAACGCCGTACGGAGTGACGAGCCGCGGCTGATCTCGCCTCAGTCCGCGCGGGTCGCCGTAGCCGTGGTGCCGACCGATGAGGAACTGGAGATTGCGACACAGACGTACGCGCTCGTAAACGATTCTCGGAATCTCACCTGAGCGGCATCCCGCCCCTTTGCACTTTCCGCCAGACGGAATATTCCGCAGCGAAACAAACCGATAGGATCGCCCCCATGCGCCGTTCGAAAATCGTCTGTACTCTCGGCCCCGCGGTCGACTCCCATGAACAACTTGTCGCGCTGATCGAAGCCGGCATGAATGTGGCCCGCTTCAACTTCAGCCACGGCACCCACGCCGAGCACCAGGGCCGGTACGACCGTGTCCGCGCCGCGTCCAAGGAGACCGGCCGCGCGGTCGGCGTCCTCGCCGACCTGCAGGGCCCCAAGATCCGGCTGGAGACCTTCGCCGAGGGCCCGGTGGAGCTGGAGCGCGGTGACGAGTTCGTCATCACCACCGAGGACGTCCCGGGCGACAAGCAGATCTGCGGGACGACCTACAAGGGCCTGCCCGGTGACGTCTCCCGCGGCGACCAGATCCTGATCAACGACGGCAACGTCGAGCTGAAGGTGCTGGACGTCGAGGGCCCGCGGGTCAAGAGCATCGTCATCGAGGGCGGTGTCGTCTCCGACCACAAGGGCATCAACCTGCCCGGCGCGGCCGTCAACGTCCCGGCGCTGTCCGACAAGGACGTCGAGGACCTCCGCTTCGCCCTCCGCATGGGCTGCGACATGGTCGCCCTGTCCTTCGTGCGGGACGCCAAGGACGTCGAGGACGTCCACAAGGTGATGGACGAGGAGGGCCGCCGGGTCCCCGTCATCGCCAAGGTGGAGAAGCCGCAGGCGGTGGAGAACATGGAGGGCGTCGTGATGGCGTTCGACGCCGTCATGGTGGCCCGCGGTGACCTGGCCGTCGAGTACCCGCTCGAGAAGGTCCCGATGGTGCAGAAGCGCCTGATCGAGCTGTGCCGGCGCAACGCCAAGCCGGTGATCGTGGCGACCCAGATGATGGAGTCGATGATCACCAACTCCCGCCCGACCCGCGCCGAGGCCTCCGACGTGGCCAACGCGATCCTGGACGGCGCGGACGCGGTGATGCTGTCGGCGGAGTCGAGCGTGGGCGCCTACCCGATCGAGACCGTGAAGACGATGTCGAAGATCGTCGTCGCGGCCGAGCAGGAGCTGATGTCGAAGGGCCTCCAGCCCCTCGTCCCCGGCAAGAAGCCGCGCACGCAGGGCGGTTCGGTCGCCCGCGCCGCCTGCGAGATCGCCGACTTCCTCGGCGGCAGGGGCCTGATCGCCTTCACCCAGTCCGGCGACACGGCCCGCCGCCTGTGCCGCTACCGCGCTTCCCAGCCGATCCTCGCCTTCACGACAGACGAGTCCACCCGCAACCAGCTCACGCTGAGCTGGGGCGTCGAGTCCCACGTCGTCCCCTTCGTCAACAGCACCGACGAAATGGTCGACCTGGTCGACGGCGAAGTCCTGAAGCTGGGCCGCTTCAACGCCGGCGACACTCTGATCATCACGGCGGGGTCGCCTCCTGGGGTGCCGGGGACGACGAACATGGTGCGGGTGCATCATTTGGGCGGGGCGGCTAAGTAACGCGGGGGCCCTGCAAGGGGCTTGTACGACTCTGAGGGCGCCCCTTTTCAGCAGGGGGCGCCCTCAGCTGTTCTCAACTGGGGCTACGGCAGGTCGCCGGCCAGCCGCTCCCACTCCTGGACCTCACTCCAGCGGGGGTGATCCTCGAGAAGCAGGGCCAGCGGCCGAACCGGCGCGAGCAGGCGCCGGATCATCCGGAGAGCCAGCATCCGCTCGCGGTCGAGTTCCCGCCAACGCGGAGCCGACCGGGCGGCCTCCTGCACGGACATGGGCATGGCCGCGAGTGCGCGCTCCAACACGGCCGCTGGATCGAGCAGCGCGACGCCCGCACCCGGGCCCACGTGCTCCAACAGCCAGGACCGCAGGTGCAGATCCCGCAACAGCCACTCGCCGCTCTGTGCCCCGGTCGCCCGCTCGGCGCCCGTCAGCAGCGCCGTCCAGGCCTGATCGACCGCCTGCCACCGCTCATCGGTCAACCGGGTCAGCCTGGTCGGATCGTCCTGGAGCCGCGCGGCGAACTGCTGCGCCGCACACGACCGTCGAGGTCGAGCCGGTCGAGGCCGTCGAAACACCCGGTCACCCGAACATCACCCCGGCCGCTTCGAACGCCTCCTTACCGAGCCGTTCCGCTCCCCCGCCAGCGGCCTGCTCCGACTGCACGTATGAGGTGACCCAGGGGCGCGGGCGTGGTGGCGATGATCTCGTGCGGGGTGTCGCTCTCGCGGAGACGGAGGGTGCCGTCGGGGGCGGCGGCGAGGTAGAGGCAGTTGTTGTTCTCGTCACCGCTGAACGAGGATTTCTGCCAGGCGAGTTGGGGCACTGCGGGCCTTCCTACAGGTCGTACAGGAGGTGCTGGATCAGCATCAGAGAGCCAGTCACCGGCTGTGCTTCCGGTGCGGTCGATGGGGCGATCGGCGGGAGCGCAGTCCCCTTCAACCGCTCGAAGAGCGCACGGTATTGGGACAGGTGTTCCGGCGAGTCACGGTAGAGCAGGTGTGCTGGGTGGTCCAGTACGACAGTGGCCAACTCCTCGATGGGAGGAACCAGATACAGGAAGGGGGCACTGGCGCCCGAGTAGTACCTCCGCGCGCGGAACGGAAAGACCTGGATGGTCACGTTGGGCAGTCGTGCCAGCTCGATGAGATGTAGCAGCTGCCTGCGCATGACATCTGGACCGCCGTAGTGCATGCGCAGGGCGGCCTCGTGAATCACCGCGTGGACGGCAGGGGCGTTCTCACCTGTGAGGATCCTCTGGCGATCCAGTCGGAAGGAGACGGCATCCTCGGTGGTGGCGTGCTGGGGGCGTGCGTCCCCGAACAGCGCCCGGATGTATTCCTCCGTCTGAAACAGACCGGGGACAAGCAGAGGCTCGTATGACCAGAGGGTGACTGAACCAGCCTCCAGCTCCGCGAGGTTGAGAGGGTGCTGGTGCACCCGTTCTTGGTAGGCGCTCCACCATCCCTTGCCGCTGGACTCGGACATCGTGACCAGAGCCTCAAGGTAGGGGGTAGAAATATCACCGTAGTGCTCGAGGAGTCTGCGGAGCCGCTCAGTGGAGATGGCAGTGCGCCCGCCCTCGATGTTGCTCATGAAAGGGGGCCTGAGGCCTGTCATCGCAGCGGCCTCATTTGTGCTGATCTCGCGAGCCTCGCGAATCCTGCGCAGCTCGGCCCCAAGGCGCCGCTGTCGTTCGCTGATCCTGGTCCGTAGCGCCAAAGTCCGTCCCTCTCCGGAAAGTGGCCGTCACTCATTCGAGGAGCCAAGTAGAAAAACTACCCTCTGCCCTCTACCGTCAGTATCGCAGCCAACACAGGTTGTGCGCAGTCGAGTTGTGACTCTTCACCTTGGGGGAGGCCTCATGAACAAAAACGAGGACGACTGGGAGTACAGCATCAACCTCCCGCACAGCCCCCTCGCGGTCGGCGTCGCGAGAGGCGCACTGCGGTTGATCCTCCGGGCGCACGGACTCGCTGAACTCCTCGTCACAGCTGAGCTGTTGGCCTCCGAGCTGGTCACCAACGCGCATCTACACGCGCCCGGCCCGTCCTGCCTGCGCGTGCGACGGTCGGGGAAATGGCTGCGCCTCTCGGTATGGGACACCAGCAGTGAACCGCCCCGGCCGCCACGCCCGCACGGCACGGACCGTGAGGAGGGGCGAGGGATGGGGATCGTGGACGAACTGGCCGATCGGTGGGGGCATTACTCCCTGGGGGTGCCCGGAGTCGGCGGGAAGCTGGTCTGGTGCGAGCTGGGTGCGTGACGCGCCGTCGCGGACGAGCTCAGGCCGTTCAGTAGCAGCCTGGTGAAGTCCTGCGCCCATTCCATGTCCACGGGCTCCGCACTTACCAGGGCCCGATGCACCACGGCGCCCGCGATCACGTCGAAGATGAGGTCTGCCGTGCGGGCGGCAACTTCGGGATCGCTCTCCTTCGGCAGCTCCCCGCGACTCTCGGCCCGGGCACGGCCTTCCAGTACGAGCCGCTTCTGGCGGTCGACGATCGATGAGCGGACGCGAGCACGCAGCGCGTCGTCTGTTGTCGACTCGGCGATCAACGCCATCAGCGCCGTCTTCGTCTCGGGGCGCTCCAGCAGCCCGGCGAATTGGAGCACCACGCCCTCGACGTCGGCCGCGAGGTTTCCCCGGTCCGGGAGCTCCAGCTCGTCGAAGAGTGCCGCGACGGCATCGACTACGAGCTCGTTCTTGCCCGCCCAGCGGCGATAGAGCGTCGTCTTCGCAACCCCCGCCCGCGTCGCCACGTCTCCCAGCGTGAGCTTCGACCAGCCCAGATCCACCAGGGCCTCCCGTGTGGCCGCGAGGATCGCGGTGTCCGCGGTGGTGCTGCGCGGGCGTCCTGTGGCGCGTGGGGCGGAAGTGGGGCTCTGCATCCCCTGACCATAACCGGCGGTGCCTGTGAGGCCGTGAGGGAGATCACCGGGGCGGAGTACCGCGGAGGCACTCGGTGCCATTACGCTACGGGTCGTAGCGAAACCATGGGTGCGGGGTGGGGACCCGGCGCCGAAACGAAGACTGCGCGACCGGCTTTCTCAACGCTTTTCACACACACGCGAGAACGGGGGAGGATAGACGCATGCAGCCACGGAACATGTCCATGAGCGGAGTCGTCGACCTCGCCGCGGTGAAGGCGGCCCAGGAGGCCAAGGCGAAGGCGGAGCAGGCGCGCGCCGAAGCGGCCCGGCAGGGCGGCGGGGGAGGAGCCGTCTCCCCGGCCGACCTCGTCATCGATGTCGACGAGGCCGGATTCGAGCGCGATGTCCTCCAACGGTCCACCGAGGTACCGGTCGTCATCGACTTCTGGGCCGAGTGGTGTGAGCCCTGCAAGCAGCTGAGCCCGGTCCTGGAGCGGCTGGCGGTCGAGTACAACGGGCGCTTCGTCCTTGCCAAGATCGACGTCGACGCCAATCAGATGCTGATGCAGCAGTTCGGGATCCAGGGGATTCCCGCCGTCTTCGCCGTGGTGGCGGGACAGGCGCTGCCGCTCTTCCAGGGGGCCGCCGGCGAGGCGCAGATCCGGCAGACGCTCGACCAGCTCGTCCAGGTCGCCGAACAGCGGTTCGGCCTCACCGGCCTGGCCGTCGACCCGGAGGCCGACCCCGGCGCCGCCGAACAGCAGCAGGCTCCCACGGTGCCGGCGGGGCCGTACGACGCCTTGCTCGAAGCCGCCGTACAGGCCCTGGACGCGGGCGACTTGGGCGGTGCCGTACAGGCGTACAAGAACGTGCTGAGCGACGACCCGGGCAACATGGAGGCCAAACTCGGCCTTGCCCAGGCCGAGTTGCTCCAGCGGGTGCAGGGGCTCGACCCGGCGCAGGTACGCAAGGACGCCGCCGACAAGCCGGGTGATGCGAGGGCGCAGGTCGCCGCCGCCGACCTGGATCTGGTGGGCGGTCATGTCGAGGACGCGTTCGGACGGCTCATCGACACCGTGCAGCGCACGGCGGGCGAGGAGCGGGAGGGCGTACGGGTGCGGCTGCTCGAACTCTTCGAGGTGGTCGGCGCCGAGGATCCGCGAGTCGTCGCGGCGCGCAGGGCGCTGGCGCGCGCCCTGTTCTGACCGGGGTGGGGGCCCGGTTCTGACCAGTCGCTAAACGCCGGGGCATGTGATGCCCGAGTGAAAGATTGGCTGACAGAGGACCAGAGCGGCCGCGCTTTACCAAATCTTGGTAATCGCGGCCGCTGTTACTGCGAGTAAGTCAGAGCCGTTGATCTGTCAGAATCTGTCCAACGATCAACGGCTTTGTCCATCCCCCAGGATCGACCCAGCGTTGCCACCCGAGACCCGAGGGTCGTTGTTCGGTTATCCGGCCGTTACTAGTGAGTAACGAACCCCCTTGTGCGGGCGGCGAGAATGCACCACGATCGGCGACGCTCGGTCCATTCCCGTACCCCGACAGCCGGTTGGGTCGACGGGAGTCAAGGGTCCCCACCGAGTAGAGCCGGCGGCAGTGGCGCCGGCTCTTGGGCAGGGGGGTCTTCGCTTACCGGCGAAGCCTGTCCAGCAAGGTTGTGCGTGATGCGTGTCAGGCGCGACCAGTGGTTGTCGCTCGGGGGTGATCGCCGGTGATCGAGGCGCGTTTCGCGCTTCCGAGCGCGGGCGCTCCCCTTCCCGAGGACGTAGCACTTCTCCCATCCCTGCCCGGCTGAATCGTCGACTCGACAGGGGCAGCCAGGGCCAGGAGATGTACGTCCGAGAAGGAGGAAATATGGAGTCCCAGGTGCGTGGCGGGACCAGATGGAAGCGGTTCGCTGTGGTCATGGTGCCCAGCGTCGCCGCCACGGCGTGTATAGGTATCGCTCTCGCGCAGGGCGCTCTCGCCGCGTCGTTCAGTGTGTCGGGGCAGTCGTTCAAGGTCACGGCCGACAAGCTCGTCGGCACAGGCTTCTCCCAGTACGGGGCCATTGACTCGGGGACCACCCTCGACGGCAAGAAGACGGCTCACCCCGTCGCGGTCTCGGCCTTCAAGCAGGCCTCGATCACGAACATGTGCCAGTCCGTGGTCACGCCGAACATCCCGCTGCTCGGTTCCGTCAGCCTGACGCTGAAGGCGGGCGGCGGCGGTACGCCGGTTCAGGCCGAGAACCTGTACATCGACGTCGAGGAACTCGAGGCGAACGCGACCTTCGAGAACATCGACATCGGCGTTGCCGCCAAGGACGCCAAAAAGGGTCCTGGCATGAAGGAAAACGAGACCTCGAACCCGTTCGGGTTCGCGCAGCAGGCCGATCGGGCCACGCTGACCGATGTGAAGCAGACGGCGTGGGCGACCACCGCCGGAACCTTCAAGCTCAGCGGCCTGAAGATGTCGCTGTCGACGGGTGTCAAGGAGTGCTACTAAGCACTCCATGACGGGCGGGGGAGCCGATGGCGCCCCCGCCCGTCACCGTAGAAGCGGAATCTTCACACCCAGTACAACTCACCACCACAGCAAAGCCGCACCAGGGAGCTGTTTTCCATGAGCGCCGAGACTCCTGCCGCCACCGGCCAGTTCAGCCGCCGGAGGCTGCAGTTCCGCGCCTGGCGGGGCACCCGGCCGTTCTGGGCCGGGCTGTTCGTCCTCCTCGGCGGAATCCCTATCGCTTACTTCCCGTACGCCAATCTGAAGATCGGGCACCTGACGCTGGCGATGGCGACCACCGCGGGCGCCGGGTCCCTGATCATCGGCGTGCTGCTCGTTGTGCTCGGCATCAGCCTCTGGTTTCAGAAGCACGTACGCACCTTCGCGGGCGTAGCGGCGATCCTGCTGGCCCTGGTCTCCATCCCGGTGTCCAACATTGGTGGCTTCCTCATCGGCTTCCTGCTGGCGATGGTCGGCGGTGCGATGGCAGTGGCCTGGGTGCCGGGTGAGCCGCCGGCGCCGGAGGCGGAGGAGACCGGGAAGGGCGAGGGCGACGCGCCCGAGGGCCTGACCGGTCCGAGCGCCGATCCGCTGGGTGAGCCGATCGATCTGTCAGGAACGAGCCCGGCGAACGGGGCGAACGGGAGGCACAGTGCCGGCTGACGAGGTGACCCACGGGACTGAGGTGGACAAGTCCCGTGTGAGAACCGGGCCGCGCCATGCGGCACCCAAGAAGCCGCTGTTCACCAGGTTTCAGATGCCGGCCGGGAAGGCGATAGCCCTGGCGGCGATGCCGACGGCTGTCCTCATGGGCATGGGGTTCACACCGAAGCTGGCACTCGCTGAGGACCAGCCGACGTCCAAGAGCCTCACGGCGGACGAGTACAAGGAATGTGTCGCGGCCCTCGAGGACGAGGCGTCGGCGAGCGCGAGCCCGTCACCGTCCGCGTCTGCGAGCGAGTCCGACGAGGCGGAGCCGTCGCCGTCGGAGTCCTCGACCGGGGACACCGGGACTTCGGGCTCCACGGAGGGCAACTCCTCGGGCGGCAAGGACTCTTCGTCGGATTCAGGTTCCGACGACGAGCCCACGCCGACGCCGTCGGCCTCCGCGAGCGGCTCGGGCGGCTCGGAGTCGGGCGGCGACGCCGCCACGCCGAGCCCCTCGCCGTCGGAGAGCGGCGGCGGCCTGCTGGAGGACATCGGCGACGCGATCTCCGACATCTTCACCGGCGGTCAGGGCGCGTCGGCGAGCGCGAGCCCGTCACCGTCCGCCACCCCGTCGGCGTCCGCCTCCGAGAGCGCCAAGTCCTCGTCGTCCGACGCCGTCAAGGAGACCACCGAGAAGGTCACCGACACGGTCGAGGACACCGTGAAGGACACGACCGACACGGCGTCGAAGGCGGCCGAGGAGAAGCAGGAGGCGGTCAAGGAGGCGGCCGAGGCTGCCGGACAGGCCACCGAGTCGGCCACGCCGAGCCCGTCCGCGAGCGCCACCACGGACGCCGATGGCTGTCCGGTCGCCACGGACGAGGAGGGCGGCGTCGACAACACGGTGCCGCTGCCCGACGACCCCTGGTACCTGGACGCCAGTTCGCTGACCCTGAGGGGTGCGGACTACCAGGGCATCGTCGAGGTGAGGACCGCCAACGGCACCAAGAAGAAGGTGCTGAAGTACGTCATCTCAGACGGCACCGACATCGGCGACCTGCACCAGACGGTCAAGGACAAGCAGTCCGGCAAGACCTACCACGTGCAGGCGGCCAAGGGCTCGACGTCCACGATCACCGGCGGCAAGACGGTGATGTACACCGAGAGCATCTCCGGCAACCTGCTCGGTCTGATCCCGCTCACCTTCGACCCGGAGCACCCGCCGCCGCTGAACATCCCGCTCATCATCTTCACCAACGTGAAGGTCGTGCAGGCCGGCCAGTTCGGCGGCGACCTGACCGTCCCCGGCCTGCACAGCTGGCAGGACTGAACGCCGGGACCGGCCGAAGCGCCACCCTCTCGAGTCCTCTCCGGGAGCCGCAAAAGGCTGTGCCCCCGCCGGGTTTCGACCCGGCGGGGGCACAGCCTTGTTGATTCTCGGGTCGAACCTGCGAGCGAATCGAGGGTTCCGTAAACGCTTTCCCACTGTCATGATGATCGCGTCCCCATGGGGAGGGGGCGCGGGGGGGGGCGCGTGTTGACCGCACGCGGTACGGACGGGGATCTCTTCACTTCCTGGCTTTTCTCGCTGACGCTTTGGCGTGCCTTCTTCCTGTGTGTACGGACCGACCATCCGGACAGACCATCCAGGTAGGCATCGACGTGCGAACGACACGAAGAAGATTACAGAGACGACTCCGGGCAGGGCGCGCACAGCGAGCGTTCGCTGCCGTCGCGCTCACGACCGCGGCAGCCGTGCTCGGCGGACTCATCTCCGCGGCCCCTGCAGCCGCCGACGAACCCGGTGACAACCCGGCCAACCCCTACGAACGCACCCTGCGCATCAGCCTAGGCGCGCAGGCCCGCAAAGACCGCTGCCAGGTGGCACGGGCAGTGCACTTCGGCGGGTCAGAGATGAAGAAGTACGCGGCAACCAAACTCGCGGGCCCGGACGCCGAACTGCGCACGGTCGTGGCGAACTGGACCTTCGGTGAACTGGGCGAGGCCCACCAACGGGACTGGGACACGGGTCTGGCGGACCTGAACGCCAACCGTGACCGCCACGACAAGCTGAACGCCGCGAACAAGCCGTACGCCGCCGCGAACTCCTCGGGCGGTCGGGACTACCACGCGCCGGACTTCGGCAAGGACATCGTCGCCTTCACCCTCGGCACCCAGCGCGACCTGTATGACAAGACCTGGGAGAACCCGACACCGAGGCCCGGCCAGGCTTCGCTGGACCAGGCCAAGAAGGTGCTCGACGCGTTCGAGACCGGCGACGACACGTGGGCCGCCGCGTACAAGGACGTCGCCGGGAAGGAACTGCTCGACACGACCAACCTTGGCTACTCCTCGGCCAACGACGTCGCCACCTTCCTGCGGTTCGGCGGCTTCCCGACGAAGGCCCCCGAGCCGGACTCGCTGGAGTTCCGCACCGAGGTCGAAGCGCTGAAGCAGGCTTGGGCGGCCTGTGACAGCGCCAATCCGATCGACCACTACCGGGTGCTCACCGGGACGGTCGTGCAGGCGTACTCGGAGTGGGAGGCGGAGTATTCCGGCCAGGCCGAGCAGCGCAAGGCGATCGTCACCGCCGAGGCTGCCGCGGCGAAGGAGACGCGGGCCGCCACCGGCGCGATGATCGAGGCGGTCCGGCAGGCCTGGCAGGCGGACCAGATCCTGTACTGGCAGAAGTACTGGGCCGCGCACAAGGACTCGATCAACTACCCGACGACGGCTGAGTTCACCAAGGCCACGAAGGACCTGAACGCGGCGAAGGCCAAGGCTGCCGCCCAGGTGGCCATCGCGGACGCGGCGGCCGCCCGGGCCAAGACGGCCGCGAACACCGCGGGGACCGAGCAGACGAAGGCGTGGACGATCGCCGACGCCGCGAAGTGGCCGCGCGGCCGGGGCCTGCTCTATGCGCAGCAGTCCGTGCAGGTCACCAAGGCATCGGCCGCGGCCGCTCAGGCGGCTGCGAAGGCCACGCTCACGGCGTCGAACGCGGCGAAGGCCACGGTGGCGGACTCCCAGGCGCTCCTGGCGCTGGCGAAGACCCAGACACACGCGCTGAACACGGAGTTCCGCAAGACGGCGGCACTGGAGGCGAAGGCGCAGGCCAAGGCGGCCGCCGAGTCTGCGGCCAAGCTGGCCGCCGAGGCGGCGGCCGACGCCACCACCGCGAAGAAGGCCCGTGCGACGGCCGAGAAGGCTGAGAAGACTGCCAAGGACCAGGCGGCGGAGGCGAAGCGGCAGCGCGGTATCGCGGAGGCCGAGAAGGCCACGGCCGAGCGTGAGCGCGACTTGGCGGCGAGCGAGCGTGCGAAGGCCGACGCGGCCGAGAAGCGGGCGCAGGGCGAGCGGAACAAGGCCAGCGAGGCCCGCACGAACGCGGAGACGGCCGGCTCGACCGCGACGGCGAAGCTGGCGGCGGCGCTGAGCGCCGAACAGCGCGCCTACAAGGCCCGCAACGCGGCGGTTAAGGCCGAGCAGGAGAAGAACGCCACCGCCTCCCGAGCGGCGGCCCTGGAGTCCGCCGCAGCCGCCGCTGAGGGCACCGCGGCCGCGGCCGAGACCCGGCAGGCAGCCACCGAGGCACGTGCCGCCGCCAACGACGCGGCGGGCGCGGCGACCCGGGCCCGTACGGCCGCGAACGAGGCGACCACGGCGGCGGTGAACGCCCGAGCGGCGGCGACCCGTGCGGAAGGTGCAGCCAAGCGTTCCCGGTCCGCTGCCGACGCGGCCCAGGCGGCGTACACGAAGACCCATGCGGCTGCTGCCACCGCGCACGCCGCGGCGGCCGAAGCGATCGACGCGGCCGCGTCGGCGAAGGAGAAGGCCAAGAAGGCGGACGCCGAGGCCAAGAAGGCCCAGGCCGCCGCGATCACCGCGCGTAAGGAAGCCACCGCGGCGGTGGCCGAGGCTGCCAAGACGGCCGCGTGGGCGGCGAAGACCGCCGGGTACGCGGCCGCCACGGCCCAGTACGCACAGGCCGCCCGGGACGCAGCGACCGCTGTGACCAAGGCGGCCAACGAGGCGATCAGCATCGGTTCCCCGTACATCGAGACCGATGCCTCGGCCGCGTACGCGGTGCTGATCGGGCAGACGTCCAAGACGATCGCCGAACAGCAGGCCAGCGCGGCCAAGGCCAAGTCGGACGAGGCGAAGAAGGCTGCGGCGCAGGCCAAGGCGCTCGCCGACCGGGCTGCCGGCGACGCGAAGATAGCCCTCCAGGCGGCGGCCGACGCTGCGGACTACGCGGTGCAAGCGGTCAACTCCGCTGCGGCGGCCAACGCTTCCGCCGCCGCGGCGGCGACCGACGCGGCAGCCGCGAAGAAGGCCGACGCGAACGCCCAGAAGTACGACCAGCAGGCGGGCACCGACGCCTTCTACGCCAACTTCGCCGCGAACGACGCTGAATCGGCGGCCGCCCAGGCCGACCGCGACGCCACGGAGGCTGAGAAGGACGCGGCCGGCGCCCGTTCCGCTGCTTCCGCCGCCGAGTCCGACGCTGCCGTCGCGGATCGGGTCGCCACGCACGCCGAGTCGGACGCGGTCAAGGCCGAGAAGGCAGCCTCCAACGCTGACAGCGCGGCGAAGGAGGCGGACGCGGCCGCCACTCGTGCCGAGGAAGAAGAACGCAAGCGGCTGGAGGAACTCCGCAAGGCGCAGGCCGAGCAGGCGGCAAACCCGGGTCCCGGCCTGTCCGCCGACGACGAGGCGGCGCTGCTGCGCATGTGCGGGCAGGAGTGCGTGGACCAGTACCGGTCCGCCCTCGCCCTGGCGTCCCTGAGCCTGCTGGACTGGGTCAAGCAGAACGGCGGGCAGATCCTCCTCGACGAGATCGGCTGGACCGACCTCAAGAACTGCCTGACCAAGGGCGATGTCGAGGCTTGCCTGTGGACGCTGGTCAAGGCGGTCCCGGCCAGCAAGATCGTCGGAGTGGGCAAGGCGATCGTCCGGATCGCCGCGGGTGTCGTCGGGTTCTTCGAGAAGTCGGCGAAGGCGAAGAAGACCCTCGACAAGCTCCGCGATCTGGCCGAGAAGGCGAAGAAGGAACCGGACCTCCCGGCCTGCAAGAAGAAGTCTTTGAAGAGCGCCGCGTCCGTCGGGAGCGCCGGGACCGTGCGGACGGCTGCGTTTGCGACAGTCTCATCGGCCGCCGCTGCCTCGGACGATGACGACGAGATCGACCTGAGTTGCGATTTCGACCTGGCAGAGGACCTGCCCTATGAGGTGCTGG
Organism: Streptomyces sp. GESEQ-4; assembly: GCF_017948455.1. GTDB lineage: Bacteria > Actinomycetota > Actinomycetes > Streptomycetales > Streptomycetaceae > Streptomyces. The sequence continues at coordinate 9,620 of NZ_JAFFSU010000032.1, read as the reverse complement.
ATGACATTGACGACAAGTACGGCCAGGACGTGTCGGGAGGCGTCGAGTACCAGTGGAAGCGGATGCGCAGCCCTGACGCCGACGAGGCGGCGGACCACGACCTTCCGGGTGTCGGCCGCAACCTAAAGGACATGGCCGACTACTTCAAGAAGTGGCAGGGCAAAGCGACCCATATCGACACGAAGACGAAGCACCCCGTCGCCTACGATGAGGACAAGGGTTTGATCGTCATCATCCAGAACTACCGCATTCACGCCTACAGGCTGCAATGGGAGAAGTTCGCCAACGGCGGCCGCTACGAGGCCATCAAGAAAAGCTGACGGGGAAGGAGAGACAGTTGAGAACACAGTTGAAGCTGACCCGCGACGGCGACGCGTTCATCGCCCGGCTCGCGCCCTCCCAGGCGTCAGCGATGTATGAGGCGCTGAGCTATCTGCGCGAGCGGGGCTCCGGTGACGCGGGACTGGCCCTGCTGGTCGGCGCGGGCCGGGAGGCGGTCGACGCCCTCCTGGAACGCCTGGCCGGACCGCACAGGGAGTCACGCGATTACCGTCTCGCCGCGGAGGAACTCCACATGGTGTACAGCGCGCTGACCGCCGCACCCACCATGTTCCTCGTGCGCGACGGTGTCTTCGCGGAGGAACCGTTCCACATCCGGCTGGGCTTCTACCGGGAGAACTTCGACGTCTTGGCGCATGCGCTTGTCCAAGCGGCTGCCGAGGCGTGACACCCGGCGCAAGCCACTGAGCACACGGCGACGAGGGCGCCCCTCGGGGCGAATTCGAGGGGTCATTGCAACACGTGGTCGCGTTGATCATGCCGTGAGCAGTTCATGCAGGCGCTCGGCTGGGGTTTCCCAGCCGAGCGTTTTGCGTGGGCAGTGTGGGCGAGCCGCAGCAGGCCGTTGGTGTTTTCGTTGGAGCCGCGCTGCCTGGGGCTGACTGGGTTCCAGAAATTGACCGGGATGTCGGTGGCGACGGCGAATGCCTGGTGGAGAGCCATCTCTGAGCCGTGGTCGCAGATGAAGGAACGCCGCAAGCGGGCCGGTATGGACGCGGCACTTTCCTGTGAACCACACCGGTCAGGACGTCCAGGTCAGCTCACGGATCGGGCCGTACACGTCAGACGACCCCTGGTTGTCCGTAATCCACCGCTCGTAAGCTCCGACTCCCTCCAGCCGTACACCGAAGTGGTACGCGGGGTCCGCAAAGAGCACCAGTGAATCACCGAAGGTGAACTCCAAGCACCTGACGATTGAGCGGGACGGGGCCGAGCCGCCGTCGACGACCGCCCGGATCCGTGTGAAGGGACGCGGAGAGGGAGGGTCCTGGAGGAAGAGCTGGCCGTAGGAACCGAGAGAAAATGCCTCGTCCTCGCCTTTGAGGGGTTCGGGGATCTCCGGCTCGGAGACCAGACGTAGTGCCAGTTGCCCTTCATCCGCGACAGATTCCAGGCTCAAGTATCCGCTCTGTAGGGCGATGTAAACCGTGGCGGACAGTGGAGTAAACCTGGGGACGTTCCCGTCCCGGTCAATGAAGCCGGGAATGTGGACATCCCAAGCACGAGCTCCCTCAAGCAGCTTGAAGAGGTTGTGCAGGTCTCCCATCGACCGCTCCCCAATTTTCTCAGCTCAGCATTCGGATGGCATTGTCCATGCCCGTTCCGAGGCCGACTCGGCGGGACGACTACAGCAAGGCCCGCGCTGACGCGGTAGCGCAAAGGGCAAAAGAGACGTCCATTTGAACGTCTCTTTACCATGTCTCAGAACCCGGCCGGCTCCGTATACACCCCCCACTCCTCCCGCAGCACCCCGCAGATCTCCCCCAGCGTCGCCTCCGCGCGCACCGCCTCCAGCATGGGCTCGATCATGTTGCCGCCGTTCCGTGCCGCCGCGATCATCGCGTCCAGCGTGGAACGCACAGTGGCGTCGTCGCGGGCCGCCTTCCGTCCGCCGAGCGCTCGGACCTGCTCCCGCTCCACCTCATGGCTCACCCGCAGAATCTCCAGGTCGCCGGTGACCGAGCCGTGGTGAACGTTGACGCCGACGACCCGCTTGTCGCCCTTCTCCAGGGCCTTCTGGTACTGGAAGGCGGACTCGGCGATTTCGCCGGTGAACCAGCCGTCCTCGATGCCGCGCAGGATGCCGGAGGTGACCGGGCCGATCGGGTGTTGGCCGTCGGGGTGGGCCCTGAGGCCCCGTTCCTTGATCTGGTCGAAGATCTTCTCGGCTTCGGCCTCGATCCGGTCCGTCAGCTGCTCGACGAACCACGAACCGCCCAGCGGATCGGCCACGTTGGCGACGCCGGTCTCCTCCATCAGTACCTGCTGCGTGCGCAGGGCGATCTCCGCGGCCTGCTCGGAGGGCAGGGCGAGGGTTTCGTCCAGGGCATTGGTGTGGAGGGAGTTCGTGCCGCCCAACACCGCTGCCAGCGCCTCGACCGCCGTACGAACCACGTTGTTGTACGGCTGCTGGGCCGTCAGGGAGACGCCGGCGGTCTGGGTGTGGAAGCGCAGCCACTGGGCCTTCTCGGACTGGGCGCCGTACACGTCCCGCATCCAGCGCGCCCAAATGCGCCGTGCGGCGCGGAACTTGGCGATCTCCTCGAAGAAATCGACATGGGCGTCGAAGAAGAAGGAGAGGCCGGGGGCGAAGACGTCCACGTCCAGGCCGCGGGAGAGGCCCAGTTCGACGTAGCCGAAGCCGTCCGCCAGCGTGTATGCCAACTCCTGCGCGGCCGTCGAACCGGCCTCACGGATGTGGTAGCCGGAGACGGACAGCGGCTTGTACGCGGGGATCTTCGACGCGCAGTGCTCCATCAGGTCGCCGATGAGGCGCAGGTGCGGCTCGGGCTGGAAGAGCCACTCCTTCTGGGCGATGTACTCCTTGAAGATGTCCGTCTGGAGCGTGCCGTTGAGGACAGAGGGGTCGATGCCTTGTCGCTCGGCCGCCACCAGGTACATGCAGAAGACCGGGACGGCCGGGCCGCTGATCGTCATCGAGGTCGTGACGTCGCCCAGCGGGATGTCCTGGAACAGGACCTCCATGTCGGCCGCCGAGTCGATCGCCACTCCGCAGTGGCCGACCTCGCCGAGGGAGCGCGGGTCGTCGGAGTCGCGGCCCATGAGGGTCGGCATGTCGAAGGCAACGGACAGGCCGCCGCCGCCGTTGGCGAGGATCTTCTTGTAGCGCTCGTTCGTCTGCTCGGCGTTGCCGAAGCCGGCGAACTGGCGGATGGTCCAGGTGCGGCCGCGGTAGCCGGTCGGGTAGAGACCGCGGGTGAAGGGGTACTCCCCGGGCCAGCCGATCCGCTCGAAGCCCTCGTACGTGTCCCCGGGCCGGGGCCCGTAGACCGGCTCCACGGGATCGCCGGAGAGCGTGGTGAAGTCCGCGTCGCGCTTGCGCGCGGCGTCGTAGCGAGCCTGCCAGCGACGGCGGCCTTCTTCTATGGCGTCAGCGTCCATACCTTCGAATTTACTAGGACGTCCAAGTAAATGTCGATGGCAGACCGCCGTACGAATGGGTACGGCGGTGGGGCTATGCCTTCGCGGCGGCCGGAACGGGCCCGCTGACCAGCGGCTCGACCGAGCGTGTGACCTTGCGCTCCACGAAGAACGCGGCGAGGGGGATGGTTCCCGACAGGAGCACCCACAGCAGCTTGCCGAACGGCCACTTGGCCTTGGAGCCGAGGTCGAAGGCGAAGACCAGGTAGATCATGTAGAGGATGCCGTGGACCTGCGAGACCACGAAGGTGACGTCCTCGCCCATGTCGAAGCCGTACTTGAACACCATGCAGGTGCACAGCACAAGCAGCATGACGGCGGTGACGTAGGCCATGACGCGGTAGCGGGTCAGCACGCTTTTCTTCATGCCGTCGAGCGTAACGGCCGGTTCCGGGAGATCTTGCCCCGGGTTACCCCTCCTCGAAGTCGCCGGCGGCCACCCGCAGCGGCCGCAGCATCGCGAAGATCTCGGCGCACTCCTCGGCGTCGTACACCCCGAGTCCGAAGTCCATCGCCATCAGGTCGCGGGTGGCGGCCTCGACGACCTCGCGGCCCTTGTCGGTGATGGTGGCGAGGGTGCCGCGGCCGTCGTTCGGGTTGGGCCGCTTCTCCACCAGGCCCGACCTCACCAGCCGGTCCACGGTGTTCGTCACGGACGTCGGATGCACCATGAGCCGCTCGCCGATCTTGGACATCGGCAGCTCGCCGGCCTTGGAGAAGGTGAGCAGCACCAGTGCCTCGTAGCGCGCGAACGTCAGCTCGTACGGCTTGACCACCGCGTCGACCTCGGCGAGCAGAATCTGCTGGGCCCGCATGATCGAGGTGATCGCGGCCATGGAGGGTACGTTTCCCCAGCGCTGCTTCCAGTGTTCGTCGGCGCGGGCGATGGGGTCGAAGGGAAGGCTGAGCGGCTTCGGCACGCCCCAGACCTTACCGGCCGGTCATATGGCGGTCAGCCCCGTCTCGCCCTTCGGTCCGTGGGTCTTTTCCGGCATTGCGATACCGGTCGAGATGTGTCCGCTATGCAACGATTAGCGATGACTTGTCACTGTACGTCACTCTCGCCCAAGGGAGCAGCATGCCCCGGCTGATCCACGCCCTCGCGGCTCTCGCGGTGCTCGGACTCGCGGCGGGCTGTACGTCCGCGGCCGACATCGACGAGGCCTCCGTCGCCGGCGCCGCCTCCAGGAAGGCGGACCCCGGCTCCTCGCCGTTCTGGGTCGACCCGGCGAGCCCGGCTGCCCAGCAGATCGAGAAGTGGCGGCAGGAAGGCCGTACCGAGGACGCCGAACTGCTGAGGCGGATCGCCGAGCGGCCCGTCGCGCTGTGGCCGGCCGGTGAGACCGACCCGACGGCGGTGGTCGGCTCGGCCGCCGCGGCGGCGCTCCGGGAAGGGCGGACGGCGGTGTTCACGGCGTACAACATCCCGCACCGGGACTGCGGGCAGCACTCGGCGGGCGGGGCCACGAGCGCGGGCGCCTACCGGGCCTGGATCGGGAAGTTCGCGGCCGCGCTGGGCAAGGCGAAGGCCGTGGTGGTGCTCGAGCCCGACGCGGTCGCGCATGTCGTGGACGGCTGCACGCCCGGCGAGTACCACGGTGAGCGCGAGAAGCTGCTCGGCGAGGCGATCGACCGGCTGAAGCGGCAGCCGAACACGAGGGTGTACCTGGACGCCGGCAACCCGGCCTGGATCAAGGAGCCCCCGAAGGTGGCCCAGCTGGTCCAGCGCCTGTACCGGGCGGGCGTCGCGCGCGCCGACGGCTTCGCCCTCAACGTCTCCAACTTCCAGACCGACGAGGTCACCAAGAAGTACGGCCTGACGCTCTCCAAGGACCTGGGCGGCAAGCACTTCGTCATCGACACCAGCCGCAACGGCAAGGGGCCCCTGCCCGGCGCCTGGTGCAACCCGCCGGGCAGGGCGCTGGGCACCCCGCCCACCTTCGACACCGGCGAGCCCGCCCTGGACGCCTATCTGTGGGTCAAGCGGCCCGGGGAGTCGGACGGGACGTGCGGGGGCGGACCGGCGGCGGGGCAGTGGTGGCCGGAGTACGCGCTGGGGCTGGCGCGCAACTCCCAGGCCTAGTCGGCTGCTTCACCTGGATGGGCGGTCGGCTGCTTCACCTGGATCCACTTCGCCTCCGACGGCGTGCCCTGCGCGTCCGTCACGAACAGCATGTACCAGCCGGGCGGGACCAGGGTCGGGTCCTTCGGTACGTCGACCGTGACCGAGTCGCCTGTCTTGGTGAGGTCGAGTGCGATGGAGCGCTGTTCCACGTCCGTGGTATGCGTGACCGCGCTGGGGCGCATGAGCCGGGCCGCGGTGATCCGTTCGGGGTGGGCGGTGGTGAAGGTCGCGCGGTGGTCGCTGTCGAGTGTCTGCGGGCCTCGGTCGAGTACGGGGCGCTGCTTGCTGTTCTTGTGCAGGGCGGGCGGCGTGAAGATCTCCATGCGCTGCTCGAAGTGGCCCAGCTTGGTGTTCTGCTGGTCGTCGAAGAGCGGGTCTGAGCCGAAGGTGGCGACCCGGCCGTCGGGCAGCAGCAGCGCCTCGGAGTGGTAGTTGCGGCCGACCGTCGGTGCGGCGGCCTCGCGGAAGGCGTTGGCCTTCGGGTCGTAGAACTGCGCCTTGAGGATGTTGCTGGCGCTGCGGCCCCGGTAGTCCGCGGAGCCGTTGGAGGTGAAGACGGTGTCGTCGGGCATGATCACGCTGTTCAGGTAGCGGGTGCCCTGGGGGAGGTCGGGGCCGTCCTCGAAGACCGGGTTGTCCTTCTTCAGGTCGATGACGGCGGTGCGCGGGGTCGCCTTCTTGGACTCGCCGACGCCTCCGCCGCCGAGGATCATCACCTTCTGGTCCTGCGCGGGCGGGAGCAGGAGGGAGGCCGACGTCTCGGTCTGGTCGGCGTCGCGCAGGCCCGGTACGTACTGGAAGGTGTTGGTCCGCAGGTCCCACAGGCCCGGCTTGCGGCCCCTGTCGGCGGGGCCATAACCGGCGTTCGAGGCCGGGTAGAAGAGCTTGCCGCCCTTGGTGAGGAAGAGGGCGGGGTACGTGGGGAAGTACCGCTTGGGGCCCGGTGACCACTTCTTGGTCTTGGGGTCGTAGATCTCGTTGTCACCTGGGTCGATCTTGCCCAGGTCGTCCAGGCCGGAGACGGCGAGGACCCGGCCGTCCTCCAGGCCGACCAGCGTCGGGTACCAGCGGGCCTTGTCCATCGGGTCGACCGGGACGTACCGCTCGGACTTGGGGTCGAACTCGTAGGCGGCGCGGATGCCCTGGAAGTCCTGCTTGTCGAGGCTGATCCGCTCGGAGAGGCCGTAGGTGTTGTTCGCGTCCTTGCCGGTCAGGCCGACGATCTCGTACTGGGCCTGGTTCTCGGTGACGGACAGCGGGCCCTTCTCGACGGCCTCCACGAAGACGCGGGCCTCGCTCGCGGTGACCCGGGTCCGGGCGGTGCGGCGGTCGGTGACCGCCTGGGCTCTCGGGACCGTGACGTCGAAGCGGGTGACGTACTCGACTCCGGCGGGCGAGCGGAAGACCGTGCCCTTCTTCAGGAACACCTCCTTGTCGGGGCTCTCGTTCTTCACGCGCATACCGCCGGCGGCGCGTTCCACCTCGCCGTCGAGGAGTTCGTAGCGGGCGGTGCCGCCGGCCACCAGGAGGCGGCCGTCGGGGAGTTGGGCGTGGCCGGCGCAGAAGAAGTCGTCGGGGGTGGGGATCTTCTTGAAGGTGTCGGTCCTGGGGTCCCACAGGACGGTGTCGAACTCGCCCTTGTCGAACTTCTTCTGCTCGTTGCCGGAGCCCGCGACGATCAGGACCTTGCCGGTGTGCAGCAGCGCCGCGTGGATGGCGTTGGTGCGGTACTCCTCGGGGATGTCGACCTGGCTCCAACTGCCGTACTGGGCCTGGTAGCCGGGTTGAGCGATCTTGTACGCGTGGTACCGCTCGCCCGCGAAGTCCAGTGCGGCGGGGGCGTTCAGACTGAGCAGGACGGCGATGCCGCCGATGCCGAGGACGGTCTTCTTGGTCTTCTGCGAGGGTTTGTAGGGCATGGCCTAGTTGCCTCCCGTCGTGGAACTGGAGACCGTGGTGCTGGAGACCGTGGCGCCCGCGCTGTTGCCGGCGAGCGCGGGTTCGGCTTCTTCGCCTCTGCGGGGCGGGGCGTGCAGGACGGGCAGCGGCGAGGGCTGCCTGCGCTCCTTGAGCAGGGTGGAGCACCACACGGCGACCGGTGCCAGGGAGATCGCCGTGGCCAGGAGCGCCCAAGTGCGCATCGCCGCGTGGGTGTTGTCGAGGATCACCGACGCGGTGAGGGAGGTCGCGAGGAGGCCCGCCCAGAAGAGGTGGATGCGGAAGGTGAGCAGGCGGTCCGGGCTGGCGTCGTCGCCCTTCGGAGTCACCACGAAGCGGCTGGGGCGGCGCAGGAGGGCCTCGCCGAAGGACTTGAGGTAGATGGGGGCCGAGAGCGCCGACATCGCCATGCCGGCCAGGCCGCCGGAGCCCTGTGGTTCGTGCGGGGAGACGTTGTGGCGGCGGTTCCAGAGGTAGAGGCCGATCTGGAGGGCGGCGGCGTCGCTGTAGAGCATCAGCCAGACCGAGGCGGCGACTTGGGTGCCGGAGGCGCCGAACCAGAGGAACAGGACGCAGCTGAGGATGCCGAGGAACCAGTTGACCGCCGTCATCGGGTAGTAGACCAGCATGAGCGTGTACGAGAGGAAGCGGCCGGGGGGCATCTTGCCCGGGGCCCGCCAGTACTGCTTGATCAGCGTCTCGTAGGTGCCGCGTGACCAGCGCATCTGCTGGGTGAAGAAGTCCGTCCAGGAGGCGGGGCCCTCGCCGACCGCGAGGACGTCGGGGGTGTAGACGCTGCGCCAGTGGTTGCGGGTTCGGGGGTTGCGGGTGCGGTGCAGTTCGAAGCCGGTGGCCATGTCTTCGGTGATCGAGTCGTAGAGGCCGCCTATTTGTTTTACCGCTGAGATCCGTACGACGTTGTTCGTGCCTACGAACATGGGGGCTCGGTAGCGGTTGCCCGCGCGTTGTATCAGCGCGTGGAAGAGGAACTGCTGGGACTCCGCCGCCTTGGTGACCGGGTTGTGGTAGTTGCCGTACACCTGGGGGCCTACGACGAAGGCGACGTCCGGGTCGCGGAAGTAACCCATCATCCGCTCCAGGAAGTTGGGGAGCGGGACGTGGTCGGTGTCGACGGAGGCGAAGAAGTCGTACTCCGTGCCGTGCATCGCGATCCAGGCGTTGTAGTTGCCGTGCTTGGTGCGGGCCTTGTGGACGCCGTCCGGTCGGTTCCACTCGGGGACGCCTCGGCGGGTGAAGTGCCGCACGCCGAGTTCGGTGCAGAGGGCTTTGGCCTGGGCGTCGTCGCCCTCGTCGAGGAGCCAGACATCGAGGGGGCCGGGGTGGTGGATGCGGGTCGCGCCTTCGAGGGTGGCGCGGACCATGTCGAGGGGTTCCTTGCCGGGGACGTACGTGGTGAGGAAGGCGACGCGGGTGCCGGGTTCGGGGAAGACCGGGACGGGGTCGCGGGCGACCATGGTGGCGTGGGCGACGGAGGCGACGTTGACGACCATGAAGAGTTCGATCAGGCCGATGGATATCAGCATGGTGACGTCCAGGGCGGCCAGCCACTCGTCGCCGCCGTCGCGGTCCACCCAGTGGCTGGGCCATACGAGGTACACGAGGAGGGCGCCGGTGAGGATCGGCGCGAGGGTCATGAGCAGGATCGCCCGTATTCGGTGCGGCTCGCGGGCGAGGAGCGATATGTACTGGACCCGGTACGCCTTGTCCGACGGCTCCGTGAGCGGTCCTGCCAGTCGGCTGTGGGTGTCGTAGTCGTAGCCCTCCGGCTGCCGCACAGCGTCCTCCAGTTGTGTGGGGTGATCGAACTAGTCGATACCCATACAAAAGTGGAGTTTTGGGGGTGTGTCGAACTGGACGCGTCCAGGTGGGTGCCGGTGCCTCCGGCGGTGGGGCGGGGTCGGGGTGCGGGGCCTCGGGGGGCGCGCGCCGGGCCGGGGGGGGGGTGCGCTCGGGGGCCGGGGGGCGGGGGTGGCGGGGCGCCGCCCGGGGCGGGCGGGGGGGTGGCGGCGGCGCGCGGGGTGGCGGGGGGGTGGGG
>NZ_JAFFSU010000031.1 GCF_017948455.1 Streptomyces sp. GESEQ-4 | reverse complement strand
GGACAGCAGCGCCTTCGCCTTGCGTGTCTCGCGGGTGAGGCGGGCCGGCCCGGCGGGGGGGCGGCGGGGGGCGGAGGGGGGGGGTCCGGGGGGCGGGGGTGGGGAGTTGTACGGCGGTGTTGGTCCAGGGGCGGGGGCCGGACCCGCGCTTGCGTGACCGCCAGGCCACGCCCACGGTCGCCTGCCCGGTCGCGATGGCGGCGGCGAGATGGGCGACGGTGGCGCAGGAACCGCCGCCGCCGTAGCCGACCTTGCTGAAGAAGGTGAGGTCGCCGAACCCGACGGCCTTCGCCAGCTCCACCTCGTCCGTCTCCTCCATCGTGTACGAGGCGAGCGCGTCGACCTCGCCGGGCGCGATACCGGCGTCGTCGAGAGCGGCGAGAACGGCACGGCAGGCCAGGGTCCGCTCGTCGTCGGGGAGGTGCTTGGCGAAGGGGGTCTGCCCGATGCCGACGATGGCGGTGGCGTCCTTGAGTCCGGCCATGTGCTGCACACCTCCACGCTGCTGAAGGGCTGCTGACAGGTCGTCAGAGTACAGCTAATCTGACGGGTAGTCAGCTATGAGGTTGGGGAGGCGTGCTGTGCGCGGTGACGTGGAGTGGAGCAGCATCCCGGGACTCGTCCGGTCCGCCGCCGAGCGGTACGCGGGCGACGAGGCGGTGGTGGAGGGCCGCACCCGGATCTCGTACGCCGAACTGGGCGCCCGCGTCGAACGGTCGGCGGCGGCCTGCATGGCGAACGGGATCGAGCCCGGCGACCGGGTCGGGATCTGGGCCCCGAACTCCCTCGACTGGATCGTGGCGGCGCTCGGCGCGGTGTCGGCCGGGGCGGTGCTGGTCCCCGTCAACACCCGCTTCAAGGGCATGGAGGCGGCGGATGTGCTGCGCAGGAGCGGGGCGCGGCTGCTGTTCGTGACGGGGACGTTCCTCGGGACGTCGTACGTGGCGTCGCTGCGGCGGGCGGTCGCGGAGGGGCCGGGGCTGCCGGAGCTGGAGCAGGTGGTCGTGCTCTCGGACGACGCCCCCGCCGACTACCGCACCTGGAAGGACTTCCTGGCCGGCGGCGAGGGAGTGGAGCCCTCCGAAGTGCGAGCACGCTCGGCGGCCGTGGACGGTTCCTGGCCGTCGGACATCGTCTTCACCTCCGGTACGACGGGCCGTCCCAAGGGCGCGGTGATCACGCATGCGCAGACGCTGCGGGCGTACGAGGTCTGGAGCGATCTCGCCGGGTTGAGGCGCGGCGACCGCTACCTCATCGTGAACCCCTTCTTCCACACCTTCGGCTACAAGGCCGGCGTGATCGCCTGCTTGATGCGCGGCGCGACGATGATCCCGCAGCCGGTGTTCAACGTCGACACGGCCCTGGCGAACATAGCGGCGGAACGGGTCTCGGTCCTGCCCGGCCCACCGACCCTGCACCAGTCGCTCCTTGACCACCCCGCGAGGGACGCGCACGACCTGTCCGCGCTGCGGCTGGTGGTGACGGGCGCCGCGGTGGTGCCGTTGCGCCTGGTGGAGCGGCTGAGGGGCGAGTTGGGGGTCGAGACCGTACTCACCGCATACGGCCTCTCGGAGGCGAGCGGCATCGTGACGATGTGCCGGCGGGGAGATCCGCTGCCGGTGATCGCGTCGACCTCGGGCCGGGCGATCCCGGGCACGGAGGTGCGCGTCGAGGCACCGGTCGGCGAGCCCGGCGAGGTCCTGGTCCGCGGCTTCAACGTGATGCGCGGCTACTACGAGGACGAGGCGGCGACGGCCGAGGTGCTGGGGTCGGACGGGTGGCTGCGGACCGGCGACGTGGGCGTGCTGGACGACGAGGGCAACCTGCGCATCACGGACCGCATCAAGGACATGTTCATCGTCGGCGGCTTCAACGCCTACCCGGCGGAGATAGAGCAACTCCTCGGCCTGCATCCCGATGTGGCGGACGTCGCGGTGATCGGCGTACCGGACGCGCGGCTCGGCGAGGTCGGGAAGGCGTACGTGGTGCGGCGGCCGGGGGCGGTGGTCACCGGCGACGACCTGATCGCGTGGGCGCGGCGGGAGATGGCGAACTACAAGGTGCCGCGGGTGGTGGAGTTCGTGTCGCAGCTGCCGAGGAACGCTAGCGGGAAGGTGGTGAAGGGCGAGCTGCGATCGGGGTGAGGGGCTGCGTCTGCTCCGGCCGGGATTCGGGGAGCGGCTGAAGCTGCGGTGACTGGCTGTTCTGGCTGTTCTGGCGGTGCCGGTTGCCGGAGGCGCCGGCCGTGGTGCTGCTCGCCCGGTCCGGCGTCTCGGCCATGACGACGGCGAGGACGACCCAGAACAGGACGTCGATCCGGTCCAGGTTGGCCGGGTGATCCATCATGCCGATCAGGAAGAACCCGGTCAGCGAGGCCAGTCCGACGGTGCCGAGGACCGACTTCGCGCGGGCGATACGGGCCGCGTGCAGCCAGGCGACGACGGTCACGGCGAGCATCGCCAGCAGACCGAGGGCGCCCGTCTCGACGAGCCAGTTCAGCCACATGTTGTGCGCGTGCACGAAGACACGGTCGCCGGGGGCGGTCGCGGAGATGACGGCACCGGCGCGGCCGAGGCCGACACCGAGGGGGTTCTCCTCGGCCAGCGTGAGCGCGGCGTCCCAGGCCTGCCCGCGGACGCCGAGGGAGTTCCCGGCCTGCGACACGGCCCAGATCGCGGCAGCGGCGGCGGCCAGCCCCAGCGCCCCGAGCGTGGCGACGATCCGGCGCTGTGCGCGGTCGGCGAGGCGGGGGGCGAGCCAGTAGGCACCGGCGAGGACGAGCAGGCCGGCGGCGCCCGCGACATACCCGGCGCGGGAGAAGGTGGTCAGCAGCGCCCCGTACGCGACGACACCGACGAGGACCACGGCGGTACGGGCGGTGCGCTCGTCGACGGAGACGGCGGCGAGCAGCACGAACGGCACCAGCAGGACGAGGAAGGCGGAGAGCAGGTTGGGGTTGGCGAAGGTGCCGATCGCCCGGATCAGGACGTCGCCGCCGGTGTCGTCGCACGAGATGTCCGTGAGCAGCCCGGTACGGCAGAAGCCGGTCGGCGTGTCATTCGTGAACTGCGAGAAGGCGGCGGTTGCGGCGGCCCCCACGCCGACCAGCACCAGCAGCCCGATCGCCCGCCACGACTCCGGCTGCGTGCGGCGCAATCCGACGACGAGGTAATAGCAGGCGAGCACCGTGACCAGACCACGGAGTGGGGCGGTCGGCTGTCCGCCGTGGACGGTGGACGCGGTCGCGGCCAGCACCAGCACGCCGATCGGGATGTCGAGCCGGGTACGGAAGTCCCGTATTCGGGCCCGCGTCGGACCGGGCAGCAGCAGAGCGACGAACCCGACGACGACCAGCAGTCGCAGCGGGGTCACGATCCCGACGAGCGGATCGTCGGGGAAGAAGTCCGTCGCCGCGTCGACCAGGATGACGGCCACCACACCGAGCGGCACGAACTGCACGAACTTCTGAAAGGCCCCCGGCAGCCCCTGGCCTGGCGTTGCCGTCGTCCGGTCGTATGCCATGACACCTGAGCCTGGCGGTGAGGGGAGTACGGGGGGTGTCGAAGGGGCGAACGGGGTGGAGCGGGTGTGGGGATGGTGGCCGGCGCGCTCGCCGCCTCGTTGGGCAACTGGAGCGGCTGGTACGACGCCGGCATCCCGATAGCAGACAAGCGCTACCGCGACCACATCGCCGAGTTGGACACGAGGGAGTACGAATGAGCACCGTCAGCTGGGAGGAAGTCAAGCGTCGGGTCGAGGAGCAGCGGAGGGCAGCCGGACTGCCGGTGCGGACCGCTGAGGAGAAGCGAGCCGACATGGACCGCCTGTACGCCGAGATCCGCGCCTACAAGCTGGCGGAACTCCGCCGCGACCAGGACCTCACGCAGCGTGAGATCGCGGATTCGATGGGCGTCTCCACTCCCCGGATCTCGGCGATCGAGCACGGCGAGATCGACCGCACCGAGGTGGCAACCCTGCGCTCCTACGTACGGGCACTGGGCGGAGAACTCCGGGTGGTCGCGGACTTCGGGGACACTCAGTACACGGTCGCCTGAGACTGACGACGAGCTGTGGCCTGGTGAGTGCCTGACGCATGCTTCGGCCGCGGCGGCATCCCCTCCGCGCCGCCGCGGCCGATCCCCGTGTGGAGTTGGTCTGTTCAGGCCTCTTCGCCCGTCGCGTGATTGTCGAGCGGCTTCACCGTGCCGCCCGTCGCGTGGTTGTCGAGCGGCTTCACGGTGCCGCCCGTCGCGTGGTTGTCGAGCGTGGTGATCTCTTCGTCGGTCGCGTGGTTGTCCTGTGTGGTGACATCCGTGGCGTGGTTGTCGAGCGGCTTGACCACGGTGTCCTTCTTGGCATCGCTCATGGACTGGCAACTCCCCTTCATCGATGGGCGATGCCCGTCCGGCAACTCCCCCGCGGGCCGCCGGACGGGCATGTCAGGGTCGTACACCCTAGCGGTGATGATCACCGCTGACCCGTCTGCCCCCCGACGCGACGGATCGACAAGGCACAGACTGCCGTGGCGCGATAAACGAACGATGAACGCTCTGCCGGACCTTGAACGACAAGCTCAGGCGGCCGCCGCCGGGCTGAGCAGGAGCCGTACGTCGGCGGCCTCCGGGGAGTCCAGTGAGTCGTAGATGGACAGGGCCTCCTGCCAGCAGGCGCGCGCCCGGCCGGTCTGGTTCAGGTCGCTCAGGGCGCGGCCGAGGACGGTCAGGATGTTGCCCCGGCGCCATTCGCCACCGATGCCGCGCAGGACGGCCTGGGCCTGCTCCGCCAGAGCCGCGGCCTCGGCCGGCTTGCGTGCCGCGAGATGCGCTTCGGCCATCCGGAAGAGCGTCATCCCCTCCCAGAGCCGCTGCCTGCTGTCGCGGAACACCTCCAGGGCCTCGGTGAGCCGGTCGACCGCCGCGCTCAGTCCGCCCTGGCCGGTCAGCGCCATCCCCAGGGCGTAGCGGCCGTTGGCGCCCCGGAGGGTGTGGCCCAGGCGGTCGTAGATGGCGATGCCTTGCTGCGCGAGTTCCACCGCGCTGCCGACCCGGCCCAGGGCGAGGCGGATGCGCGAGAGGTTGCAGAGTGCGCTGGCCTCCCCGGCGAGGTTCTCGTCCTGGCGGAAGCTGTCGATGGCCTGCCGGAGATACGCCTCACCGTCGGCGTAACGGTTCTGGTAGAGCGCGATGATGCCGCGGTCGTTGGCGGCCCAGCACCTGGGTGCCAGGTCGTCCGCGATGTGGGCCAGCTCCATGGCGTGCCGGGCCTCTTCGTCCGCCTCACTGAAGCGTCCGGCCACGAGATGGACATTGGTGAGCGTCGTGAGCGCCCGGCTCAGCGCCCGTGGATCCCTGGCCCGGTCGGCCGCACCCCGCAGCGTGAAGGCGACAGTCTCGTACTGCTTGGAGTTGGCGCCCGACTCGGCGAGATCCTTCGCCGCCCACAACAGGTCCACCGCCCGCCGCAGCACGGCGTTCCCGGTGCACTGCTGGGTGAAGGCGAGCAAGGCATGCGCTTCGGAGTACAGCCAGTCCTGCGCCGCATGCCGGTCCGAGAAGCTCAGCCCGGGGTAGTCCGTCCGCTCCAGGTGGTCCACCAGCCGGTCCCCGGGGCGCTCCTTCGCATAGACCCCCGCCGCGGTGGCCAGGTAGAAGTCCAGCAGCCGCGACATCGCCGCGTCCCGCTCGCTCGGCGGCCACTCGTCCCGTTCCGCGCACGCACGCGCGTAGAGCCGTACGAGGTCGTGGTACCGGTAGCGGCCGGGCGCCGCCGATTCCAGCAGCGAGGTGTCGACGAGGGCCTCCAGGAGGTCCTCGGTGTCTTCCACGGGGAGGTCCAGTACCGCCGCGGCCGCCGCCAGCGAGATGTCGGGGCCGTCGGGGAGGCCCAGGAGGCGGAAGGCGCGTGCCTGGGCCGGTTCCAGGGCCCCGTAGCCCAGCTCGAAGGTCGCCTTCACCGCCAGGTCGCCGGCCTGGAGTTCGTCGAGGCGGCGGCGTTCGTCCCCGAGTTTCGCCGCCAGCACCGACACCGTCCACGTGCGCCGGGCCGCCAGCCGGGACGCCGCGATCCTGATCGCCAGCGGCAGGAAGCCGCATGCCGCTACGACGTCCAGCGCGGCCTCCCGCTCGGAGGCGACGCGTTCCTCGCCCACGATCTTGGTGAAGAGCAGCAGCGCCTCGTCGGGGGACATCACGTCCAGGTCGACCAGGTGGGCGCCCGCCAGGTCCACCATCCGGACCCGGGAGGTCACCAGGGCCGCGCAGCCTTCCATGCCCGGCAGCAGGGGACGTACCTGGGCGGCATCCCGTGCGTTGTCCAACACCACCAGCACTCGCCGGCCGTCCAGGACGGACCGGTACAGCGCCGAGCGCTCCTCCAGCGAGTCCGGGATCGCCGAGTCCGCGGTGCCCAGCGCGCGGAGGAAGGAGCCCAGGACCGTCTCCGGTTCCGCCGCCCGGTTGCCCGCGCCCTGGAGGTCGACGTACAGCTGGCCGTCCGGGAAGGCGGTCCGGGCCTGGTGGGCGACGTGCACCGCGAGGGTCGTCTTGCCGACGCCGCCGATTCCGGCCAGGGCGGAGACCGCCATCACGCGGCCCTCCGCCGAGGCCAGGACCTCGCTCAGCTCGGAGACGAAGGAGGCTCGTCCGGTGAAGTCGGGGACGGTCGCGGGGAGTTGGGCCGGGCGGACCGGTACGGCCGGGGGTTCGGCCACCGGTGCCGACGGTTCCGCCAGGCCGGGGTCCGCCCGCAGGATGCGCTGCTGGAGTTCGCGCAGGCCGGGGCGCGGGTCCACGCCCAGTTCGTCGGCGAGCAGGCGGCGCGTGTCGGCGTACACCGCGAGGGCCTCCGCCTGGCGGCCCGAGCGGTACAGCGCCAGCATCAGCAGCTCACGCAGCCGCTCCCGGAGGGGATGCGCCGCCGTCAGGGCGGTCAGTTCCGACACGCTCTCCGCGTGGCAGCCCTGTTCCAGGTCCATGTCCAGGCGGGATTCCAGGAGTTGGAGGCGCCATTCCTCCAGCCTCACCCGTTGCGCCTCCGCGTACGGGCCCGGCACCCCCGCCAGCACCTCTCCGTCCCACAGCGACAGCGCCCGGCCCAGCACCTCCCGCGCATGGCACAGGTCCCCGCCGTTGCGTGCCTTCTCCGCCTCGGTCGCCAGGTCCTGGGCGGTGGTGAGGTCCAGGGAGCCGTCGGGCAGGCCCCGGATCGCGTAGCCGCCGGACTCGCTGGCCAGGACGCCCGGGGTCAGCACCTTGCGCAGGCGGGAGGCGTAGGTGCGCAGCGCCGCCAGCGCCTGGGACGGGGGTTCCTCGCCCCAGAGGGCGTCGATCAGTTCCGCGGCGGTCGCGGTGCGGCCCTCGCGGAGCAGGAGGGCGGCGAGCAGGGCGCGTTGCTGGGGGGAGCCGGTGGGCAGTTGCTCCTCGCCGCGCCATGCGCGCACCGGTCCGAGCACGCTGAAGCGCAGCGCCGCCTGCTCCTCGGCGGAACCTGGACTCCGCTGCTGAGGCACCCGCGGTACTCCGTCCATGCAGTCCCCCTAGCCGACCCGACAACTAGGTCAGTTTGCCTTGTGCATGCCGGATGCGTCAGCTCTGGAGGCCACGATCACAGGTGGGCACGCGGGATACCACAAAGCCCACACACCCTCTCCGCACACTTCCGCACAGACCCCACCACCATCGACCCCTCACCGCATAGCTGACGGGTCGTCAGATCAGCGCTACCGTGAGCGTCATGGAGACCACACCGGCATTTCCGAAGATCATCTCCGTCGACGACCACACCGTGGAGCCCGCGGACGTGTGGCAGAACCGGCTTCCGAAGAAATACCTGGACATCGGACCGCGCATAGTCCGCGCGCCACTGAAGGAGATGTCCTTCCTCGGCGGCCGCTTCAAGCCCGTCATGGGCACCCCCGGCGGCGACGACGGACCGATCGGCGACTGGTGGATCTACGAGGATCTGCACCGGCCGCTCACCCGCCTGGACACGGCGGTCGGCTACAGCAGGGACGAGATCAAGCTCGAGGTCATCACGTACGAGCAGATGCGCGTCGGTTCGTACGACGTCCCCGCCCGCCTCGCCGACATGGACGTCAACCACGTCCAGTCCGCCCTCTGCTTCCCCACCTTCCCGCGCTTCTGCGGACAGACCTTCACGGAGGCGAGCGACCGCGAACTCGCCCTTCTCTGCATCCAGGCCTACAACGACTGGATGGTGGAGGAGTGGTGCGGGCCCGAGGCCCGGGGCCGGCTCATCCCGCTCACCCTCATTCCCCTCTGGGACGCCGAGCTGGCGGCGGCGGAAGTACGGCGCAACGCGGCCCGTGGAGTGCGTGCCGTCGCCTTCTCCGAGATACCCCCGCACCTCGGCCTGCCCTCCGTCCACACCGACTACTGGGACCCCTTCCTCGCCGCCTGCGCCGAGACCGGCACCGTCGTCGCCATGCACATCGGCTCCAGCAGCCGTATGCCCTCCACCTCCGCCGACGCGCCGCCCGCCGTCGGCTCCACCATCACCTTCGCCAACTGCTGCTTCTCGATGGTGGACTGGCTGATGAGCGGCAAGTTCGAGCGCTTCCCGGGGCTGAAGGTGATGTACGCGGAAGGGCAGATCGGCTGGATCCCGTACATCCTCGAGCGCGCCGACATCGTCTGGGAGGAGAACCGGGGGTGGGGCGGGGTCGCGGACAAGGTGCACCGGCCGCCGTCCGAGCTGTTCGCCGAGCATGTCTACGGCTGCTTCTTCGACGACGCCTTCGGGCTGCGCAACCTCGACGCCATCGGGGTCGGCAACGTCCTCTACGAGACCGACTACCCCCACTCCGACTCCACCTGGCCCGAGTCCCGCAAGGTCGGCGAGACACAGATGGGGCACCTGGAGGCGGACGTCGTCGAGCGGATCGTACGGCGTAACGCGATCGAGCTGCTGGGGCTCACGGACGACGGGCTGTGGGCCGGCCCCTGAGCCGGTTCACGGACCGGTCCGTGCCGACGGCGACATCCTGGGCGTGCGACGGACGGAGAGCTGGTTGCCCTGGGTGGCCAGCATCCGGCGGACCACGGGCTCCGGCATGCGGACCACCACCGGGCGGGCCAGGGTCGTCTCCCGTACGGCCGTACTCGTACGGCCGCCGCGGACCCGGTTGGTCACCTGAGCCACCACCCTGACGTCCAGCGTGAACTGGACCAGCACGGACTTCGTCTTCGGCTTGTGCATCGGCGTCGAACCGGAGGAGTTCGCCGTGGCGTCGGTCGCGCCGCCGGAGCCGCCCGTGTTGCCCATCAGCTGGTTGAGGCGGAACTGGTCGGCGTTGAGCAGGCCCGCGCCGAACATCGGGCGGGCCGCCCTGCTGCGGTCGGTGGAGCTCTGGCCGTCCTCCTGGGTCGGGCGGGGCGCGTCCAGATCGCTCTGGCCGATCGTCTCGAAGGTCATCTTGTCGCCGACGCCCAGCACCAGGCCGTTGCGCAGCCGCGCGTGCAGGGAGGCGTTCAGATTCTGGCCCTCCGCGCCGGAGGCGTGCACCGGCGGCAGGTCGACGCCGGCGGAGGTGAGCAGCGGCAGCGCGGCGATCAACCACTCCGTGGAGACCGCCTCGTTCAGGGCATACGCGGCGGCCTGCCCCTTGTCGCGGAACCGGTCGCCGCCGCCCGCCCGCCGGACCGCGTCCGTCACCAACTGCCGCACCTGCGGCGCCCCTTGGAAGCCGTTGACCTGCGCCTCCAGCGGCAGCCGCACTCCGCCCGCACGCCAGCCGTCCAGGCCGACCGAGCCGTCGTCACGCGAGCCGCCCCCGGCGACGAGCGCCGCGTCCTGAGCCGGAAGCTCCACGTGGGAGAGGGCTTTGAGGTCCGCGTTCAGGACGCGATGGGTCAGCGCCAGATTGTCCAGCAGGGCCAGCGCCACCCGGGAGTTGCCCCGGTACAGCTCCAGGCTCGCCCGGACCGGCACCCGCATCTTCGACGACGGCGCCGCGCCCGCCTCCGCGACCGTCTTCATACCGAGCTGGCCCCGGCTCACGGCACCGCTGCGCCGCGAGGTGCCGGACGACAGTCCGAGACCCCCCGCACCGCCGGTGCTCTTCAACTGCCCGGCCCCCGCCTCCGGTTTGCCCGATCCCGCGAGGATGCCCTCGACGCCCGTCAACACGCCCTTGTCGCGGGAGTCGGCCTGCTGGGCGACGGCCGAGGTGATGTACTCCATGTCCCGCTGGTCGCCCGCCTCGCCCAGGAACGTGCCGTCGCCGACCCGGTCGACCTTGAACACGGCCCAGTACGGCGTCCTGCGGCCGTCGAACAGCTCGACGGTGACCCCGCCGTCCATCGCACTGGCCAGCAGTCCGGCGGAACCGTCGCGGTCCAGGACCCGCAGCAGCCGCTGCACGTTGTCGTTGCGGTCGTCGAGCTGCCGGCGCGGCAGCAGATCGTCGGCGAGACCCTGCCGCCGGTTCGCGACGAGACGCGACCGCAGCTGGGCCAGCAGCGGTACGAAGTCCGGGAGATCCTCGATCATGCCGAACCCCAGCGGCAGTTCGCGGCGGAGCGACGGGCCGGGGCTGGCGGGCGCCGCGGTCGAGGACGCGCCGGAGGTCTCCGTGGCGGTCCGCTCGGCGGCCATCCCGGTGCCGACGGGCGCCGCCGACGAGGACGTGCCGGCCGCCGACGAGGACGCGCCTTCCGTGCCCGCCCCGGCCCGCTCGGCGGCCGTCCGGGAACTCTCCGCCGGGCTCTCTTCCTGTCCGCCGCCGGACGCCTTGGCCGGTGCCGAGGCGTCCAGCCCCAGCTCCCGCCGGATCTCCGCCGGCAGCTGCGCCTCCGTCAGCCACACGCCGGCCGCGGCGGGCAGCGTCTGGGCGCCCTTCGCGACGTAGGGGCCGCCGCCGGTGACCTTGACCTCCGCGATCATGTCGACCAGCACATCGCACTGGACGAGATAGAGGGGGGCCTTCTTCGGAGTGTGGGCGTTGCGCTCGACCGTGCCGGACACGGCCTGGGACCGGGCCTCGCCCTCGCTCGACGTACGGATCGCCGTCAGGCCCTGACCGGCCCGCCAGAAGCTGCCCTGCTCCGAGCCCATGACGCCGAACTGCCAGCTGCTGCTGGTGCCCTCGCCGGCCTGCCCCCCGGACTGGTGGCCGCCCAGCACGAAGGTCTCGGTGCCCGGGCCCGCGCCCCGGTGCACGAACTTCGGGTTGGCCAGCGCGAGCCGGGTGCCGACCGCGCCCTTGAGGGCCGCGAGGCGGCGCGGATAGCGGAGGTTCTTCACCACCCAGCCGGAGGACGCGGCCTGCCGCAGCGCCCCCTGGACCGCCCGTTCGCCGAACCGCTCCTCGATCGCCTGCCGTGGTGCGAGCCCCTCCGTCGCCAGCGCCGGGTCCTCGCGCAGGGTCTTGTTGCGGGCGGCGGCCTTGGACAGCAGCGCGAAGGCGAACTCCCGGACGGGCGCCGCCTCGACGGTCTCCACCAGCTGCCAGTCCCGCACCAGGGACCCGGTGGCCGGCTGCGGGACGAGCGTGGCCAGGTCGCCGATGCCCTCGGCGGCCACGTTGCCGGTGGCGGGCGCCGGCTCCCCGCGGCCCCCGACGACCGCGTCCAGCCGGTCCTTCCCCTCCCGGTCCACCGTGAACTCCGTCGGCGTGGTCAGCCGTACGTCCTGGCTGCCCATGTTCATGTACGTCACGAGCTCGGCCTCCGGCACGTCCCGGCCGGGCTTACCGGGCGTGATGCCGCGGGCGAGTTTGCGGGGCCGGGAGGTCATGGTGGCCTCCACGTCGAGCTGCAGGGCGGCCCGGAAGGCGCTGGCCGTGTCGGAGCCGTTGGCCACGACGTCCGTACGGCCGGTCGTGCCGGCCTGGTTGCGGTGGGCGCCGGTGCTGTGCCGCTCGTAGCGGGCCGAGCCGGTCAGGACGCCGGGGACGATCCGGGCCTGGCCGAGCACCAGACCGCCGATCGACCGCTGGCTGCTGCGCCCGCTCTGGGCGTTGCCGGTGACGCCGGAGTGGCCGCGCACCGACCAGTCCTTGATGTCGCCCTCGTAGGCGGTGTCGCTCAGCCTGCCCTTGACGAGGAGCTGCACGTCGTGGGAGTGCATGGTCGTCTTGCGGCGCAGCCGCACCCGGATGCCGGTGGACAGCAACTGGTCCTTGTTCACGCGGAGGTTGGTCTCCGACAGCGCGGTCATCAGCTCGCGGTAGTTGTGCCGCTGGGCCTCCTGCTCCTCGTCGCTGACCTGACCGGCCGGCGCGGCGGTGCCGAAGGCGGGGAGGTAACCGGCCAGCCGGGGATCGGTGGCGAACAGCTCGCGCACCGCCCGAAGCATGGGCCCGGTGTCGACCCGGCTCAGCGCGACGCCGGCGCCCTTCCCGTCGTAGGGAAGATGGCGCTCGACCTCCTGCTCCTCGCCGTTCTCGTCGACGCGCGTCGGCTTCTGGACGAAGTCCTCGGCGGTCATGCCGGGCGGCAGCGGCAGCCCGAAGGACGCCGCCTCGTCGGCCCGCAGGCTGATCCACACGTTCATCGAGTGCCGGGCGACCCGGGTGGCGGGGTCCAGGATCGCCTGGGCCGACCGCGGGCCCGTCCCCTCCACGGTGAAGACGACCGTCCCGGCGTAGAGGGCCTTCTCGCCTCGGACCTCCGCGCCCTGCCGGCTGGTGACGCTCTGCTCGGTCGTGGTGAAGCGCGCCTTGCGGGCGGCGCCGACCGGCATCGCGGTGCCCCGCACGACCGCCGCGTTGGCCACCGCGCCGACGCCGATCGCCGGGCCCACACCGCCCGCGACGGACCGCCCCTTGCCCGCGCTCTCCGTGACCGACGTCTGGCTCTGCTGGTGGGTGCGCAGCTGGGTCCCGCCGGTGCCCCAGGCCGGAGAGAGGCCGGTGACCGCGGCACGCAGGTGGTAACTGCCCGCTGTCTTGTCGTCCTTGGAACGCAGATCCTCGCCGACCACGCCGTCCCGCAGCAGCCGCGGCATGTCCTCCAGGACGGTCGCCGTGGAGGTCGCCCGGTACAGCCGGCTCCGGCCCGGCGCACCGGGTGCGGTGAGCGAGGGGTGCAGGACGGAGGCGACGGCGTCGAAGAGCCCACCGCCACCCTCGTGCGGGGCGGCGTCGTCGGCCACCGCGACCGGGGCCAGGGAGTCGGCGAGCGAGACGTTCCGGGCGGTGTCCGCGCTCACGGGCCGCGGTGGGGCGGGTGCGCCGATGCCGGCCGGGACCAGATGCTCGGTCGGCACGCGCTGGCTGAGCGCGCCGGAGCCGCCGAACGTCTGCGCGTCCTCGGTGCCGCCGCGCAGCTTGGCCCGTACCTCGAAACGCACCTTGCGCCGCACCTCGACCGTGCCGTCCTTGCTCCGCAGCACCCGCGGCTCGGCCACGTTCCGCTGGTGGCGGGACTCCCGGGAGGAGTGCCAGGGCTGCGCGTTGAGCATGCCGGCGCCGCCCAGCCACAGACCGGGCACGACGGGCACGAGCCCGAAGGCGAGGCCTCCGGCGCCGTGGCTGGAGTTCCCGCCGGCCTGGGAACTGGCCGTGGCGGCCGTGTTGTGGTGGACGTCGAGCTTGGTGTCCTTGCCCACGGGGTCATCCAGCCGGGCCTTGGGCACACCGTCGGTCTCCGTCACCGTCTCCGGCGAGGCGTCGGCCAGGTCGTTCTGCTGGAAGACGGGCGGCCTGTCGTCGGGGGCCCGGGAGATGGCGACGGTGATGTCCCACCACTCCTCGCCCGTACGGCCCTCCACGGCGAAGGCACGACCCTGCCCGAAGAAGCTCTCCGGCCGTCCGGTCAGTTCGCCCGCGATGTCGGCGACCGTCCCATCGGCGTGCCCGACGACCGCGGACACCGCATGCCGCACGAACTCGTGCCCGGTCAGTCCGTACGTCGAGGAGAGCCCGCCCGCCTGGAGGTTCATCAGGTACGACGGCAGCTCGAACTCCACTTCCGGGCTCTCGTCGACAGCGGGCAACTCCGTCCGGGCACTCCCGTTCCGCGCACGTTGCACCGCCCGCGAGGTGGCCGCGTTGCCCGCGGACCGCTGGAGTCCGAGCAGGGCGGGGGGAGCGGCGCCGGAGACGGGTGGCCTGGCGTTGCGGGGCGCCTGGGACGACTGCTGGGAGTCGCCGGTTCTGCCGCTGACCGGCTGCTGCTGAGTCCGCACGGCCTCAACGTAGCCAGCGCGGAGACGGTTCGAGATCACTCCGCGCACTCCTGGCACAGTTGCCGCTCGTGCTGCACCGGTGCGCCAACTCCAGTACATCCAGGGGCCATTTAGGACTCCGGCACCTCTTTGCAGCCGACCCCTTGCCTGACGGTCCATCAGCTCCCACCATGCATGTGACGACCCGTCAGATAATGGAGGACCAGCGTGTCCTACGGCATCCAGCTCCCGGTCCAGTCCCAGAGCACCCTCTACACCGAGCCCTGGGAATCAGCCGCCGGCCCCGACGACCTGGTGGCCATCGCCCGGGCCGCCGACCGCGCGGGCTTCTCCTACGTCGCCTGCTGCGACCACGTGGCCATCCCGCGCCGTCTCGCGCCCGCGATGAGCACGGTCTGGTACGACCCCGTCGCCACGCTCGCGTACCTGGCGGCGGCCACCGGGCACGTACGGCTCCTCAGCCATGTCGCGGTCGTGGGCCTGCGCCACCCCCTGCTCACCGCCAAGCAGTACGCGACCCTCGACCACCTCTCCGGCGGCAGGCTGATCCTCGGGGTCGGGGCGGGGCACGTGGAGGAGGAGTTCTCGGCGCTGGGCGTCGACTTCCAGCACCGGGGCGCGGTACTCGACGAGACCATCGACGCCCTACGCGCCGCCCTCGGCCCCGACGAATTCCCCGAGCACCACGGCAAGTTGTACGACTTCGAGGGGCTCGGGCAGCGTCCGCGCCCCGCCCAGGAGCACGTCCCGGTCTGGGTCGGCGGATCGTCGCCGGCCGCCGTGCGCAGGGCGGCGCTGAAGGGGGACGGGTGGCTGCCGCAGGGGGATCCACGAGACCGGCTGCCGGAACAGATCGCCCGGATCAGGCGGCTCCGTGAAGAGGCCGGTATCCAGGGTCCCTTCGTCATCGGCGCCATCGCCGAGCCCCTGTACGTCGGGACGCCTACCTGGGAAGTCGGGCGCCGTACCCTCACGGGCCCTCCCGACGCCCTCGCCGAGTCCCTCCGGGCCTACCGCGCGATGGGCGTGGACCAGATCCAGGTGCGGTTCCGCAGCCGGGGCCGCGGCGAACTCATCGACCAGATCGCGGCGTTCGGCGCCGACGTAGCACCCCACCTCTGAGGATCCGAGGAGACGCCATGGGCAAGCTGGACGGACGCGTCGTCATCATCACCGGCGCGGCGCGCGGACAGGGCGAGCAGGAGGCCCGGCTGTTCAGGGCGGAGGGCGCGGCGGTCGTCGTGGCCGACGTGCTGGACGACCAGGGGGAGTCCCTCGCCAAGGAGATCGGGGCGACGTATGTCCATCTGGACGTCGGCGAGGAGGCCGACTGGCAGGCGGCCGTGACCGCCGCGAAGGAGACGTACGGCCATCTCGACGGGCTGGTCAACAACGCCGGGATCCTGCGCTTCAACACGCTCGCGGACACGCCGCTCGACGAGTTCATGCAGGTCGTACGGGTCAACCAGGTCGGCTGTTTCCTGGGGATCAAATCGGTGGCCGCCGAACTGGCCGACGGCGGCACGATCGTCAACACCGCCTCCTACACCGGCGTGACCGGCATGGCGGCGGTCGGTGCCTACGCCGCCACCAAGCACGCCGTCCTCGGCCTCACCCGCGTCGCCGCGCTGGAGCTGGCCGACCGGGGCATCCGGGTCAACGCCATGTGCCCCGGCGCCATCGACACGGCGATGTCCAACCCGGCCCAGCTGGACCCGAACGCGGACGCCGCGGAGATGACGGAGGCGCTCGACGGGCTCTACCGCAAGCTCGTGCCGCTGGGGCGGATCGGGCGGCCGGAGGAGGTGGCACGGCTGGCGCTGTTCCTCACGTGCGCGGACTCGTCGTACATCACGGGGCAGCCGTTCGTGATCGACGGTGGGTGGCTCGCGGGGGTCTCGGTCGTCTGACTGACCGTCAGGTATTGACGCTTCATGCGTACGGTGCCACAGTCAGCGATCTGACGATCCATCAGATTCGTCAGATTCACATTCAGATCATCCAGCACTCCAGACCGGGGACGGTGAACCTCCTTGGAATTCGGGCTCTTTGTACAGGGATATGTGGGCAAGCGTGCCGAGACCGACCCGCTGGCCGAGCACAAGGCGCTGATGGAGGAGACCGAGTACGTCATCCAGGCCGACAAGTCCGGCTTCAAGTACGCCTGGGCCTCCGAGCACCACTTCCTGGAGGAGTACTCGCACCTCTCCGCCAACGACGTGTTCCTGGGGTACCTCGCCCACGCGACCGAGCGCATCCATCTCGGCTCCGGGATCTTCAATCCCCTCGCCCAGGTCAACCACCCGGTCAAGGTCGCCGAGAAGGTCGCCATGCTCGACCATCTCTCCCAGAACCGCTTCGAGTTCGGCAGCGGGCGGGGCGCCGGGTCGCACGAGATCCTCGGGTTCCTGCCCGGGATCACCGACATGAACTACACCAAGGAGATCTGGGAAGAGACCATCGCCGAGTTCCCGAAGATGTGGCTCCAGGAGGAGTACGCCGGGTTCCAGGGCAAGCACTGGTCGCTGCCGCCGCGGAAGATCCTGCCGAAGCCGTACGGCAAGTCCCACCCCGCGATGTGGTACGCGGCGGGCTCTCCTCCGTCGTATGCGATGGCCGCCCGCAAGGGGCTCGGTGTGCTCGGGTTCAGCGTGCAGAAGGTCTCCGACATGGAGTGGGTGCTGGAGCAGTACAAGACGGCTGTCGTGGACGCGGAGCCGATCGGGGACTTCGTCAACGACAACGTGATGGTGACGACGACGGCGATCTGTGCGCCTACTCATGCCGAGGCGATCGAGATTGCCGTCAATGGCGGGTTGCACTATCTGCCGTCGCTGGTCTTCCGGTACCACGACACGTTTCCGCGGCCGGAGGGGTTTCCGGTGTGGCCGGAGACGTTGCCTGAGTACACCGCGGAGTTCGTCGAGGTCCTCATCGAGGAGGAGCTGCTGATCTGCGGGGATCCGGATGAGGTGCTCACGCAGTGCAAGCGGTGGGAGCAGGCGGGGGCGGATCAGTTGAGCTTCGGGTTGCCGGTGGGGGTGCCGAAGGAGGAGACGTTGCAGACGATTCGGCTGATTGGGGAGCACGTGATTCCGAAGATCGATACGGATCCGGTTCATCGGACTACGCGGTTCCGTAGGGCTGCCTGAGGTTCGTTGGCGTCTGCGGGTCCGTTGGGGCTGGTCGCGCAGTTCCCCGCGCCCCTGGGTGTCTCCAGCTGCCCGGAGTTCAAGGAGGTAAGGCTCATGCTCGATCACGTCATCAAAGGGGCGACCGTCGTTGACGGGACGGGTGCGCCCGCCTACACCGCTGACGTCGGTATCCGGGACGGTCGTATCGCCGTCATCGGGGCCGTCACCGAGGAGGCTCGGAGCAGTGAGGATGCTGCTGGGCTGGTTCTCGCGCCCGGGTTTGTCGATCCCCATACTCACTACGACGCTCAGCTCTTCTGGGATCCGTATGCCACCCCGTCCCTGAACCACGGGGTGACGACGGTCGCGGCCGGCAACTGCGGGTTCACGCTCGCTCCCCTCAACCCCGACCGCCCGGAAGACGCGGACTACACCCGCCGCATGATGTCCAAGGTCGAGGGGATGTCGCTGGTCGCGCTCGAAGAAGGCGCGCCTTGGAGCTGGAGTTCCTTCGGGGAGTACCTCGATGCGCTCGAAGGACGTATCGCGGTCAACGCGGGCTTCATGGTGGGGCATTGTGCGCTGCGGCGGTATGTGATGGGGCCGGAGGCGGTGGGCGGGCAGCCGTCCGAGGAGCAACTCGGTGCCATGCTGCGCCTGCTCCATGAGTCGATGGATGCGGGGGCGTGGGGACTGTCGACCACGCAGTCCTCGACCCACTCCGACGGGGACGGGCAGCCGGTTGCCTCGCGGCATGCGAAGCCTGCCGAACTGCTGGCGCTCTCCCAGGCGGTGGGGGAGCACGAGGGGACGCAGATCGAGGCGATCGTGGCCGGGTGTCTGGATCAGTTCAGTGATGCCGAGATCGATCTGTTCGTGGAGATGAGTGCGGCGGCGGGGCGGCCGTTGAACTGGAATGTGCTGACGATCGATTCGTCCGTCCCCGAGCGGGTGCCGAGGCAGTTGGTGGCGAGTGAGCGGGCGCGGAAGGCGGGCGGCCGGGTGGTGGCGCTGACGATGCCCATCCTCACGCCGATGAACATGTCCCTCGGCACGTTCTGCGCGCTGAACCTCATCCCCGGGTGGGGGCCGATTCTGGGGCTGCCGGTGCCGGAGCGGATCGCGCGGCTCAGGGACGCCGACGTGCGGGCGGAGATGCTGGAGCGGGCGGGCAGTAAGGAGGCGGGTGTCTTCCGGCGGCTGACGAACTTCGGGCGGTACGTCATCGGCGACACGTACAGCGAGGCGAACCGTGGGCTGAGCGGGCGGGTCGTGGAGGAGATCGCGGCGGAACGCGGGCAGGACGCCTTCCAGTGCCTGGTGGAGATCTGCGCGGCGGACGACATGCGCACGGTGCTCTGGCCGATGCCGACCGACAACGACCCGGCGTCCTGGGCGATGCGGGCCGAGGCCTGGCAGCACGAGGACGTGATGCTCGGGGGGTCGGACGCGGGGGCGCATCTGGACCGGATGTGCGGGGCGCCGTACACGACCCGGTTCCTCGGGGACTGTCTGCGCGGCCGGAAGCTGGCCGGGCTCGAGCAGGCGGTGAAGATGCTGACCGACGATCCGGCGCGGTTGTTCGGGCTGCGGGAGCGGGGCCGGGTGGCGGAGGGATTCCATGCGGACCTCGTCCTCTTCGACCCGGAACGGATCGGCGCCGGCACGGCCACCCTGGTGCACGACCTGCCGGGTGACAGTCCGCGGCTGGACTCCAAGGCGCTCGGGGTGCGGGCCGTGTGGGTCAACGGCGTCGAGGCGATCCGGGACGACGTGGTGACGGGAGCGGTGCCGGGGAAGGTGCTGCGGTCCGGGCGGGACACGAGCACGGTGAGCACGCTGCATTCTCCCGGGGGCCAACCCCCGGACCCCCGGCCGGAAAAGCAGGTCGGTCACGGCACCCCGCACGACAAGAACGGGTGACCCGAAGGTGACCGAGGGACAGCGTCTGTTCGTCGGCGGTTCGTGGGTCGAACCGGACGGCGGCCACTACGAGGTGATCGACCCGGCGTCGGAGGAGACCGTCGGGTGGGCGCCGGAGGCCTCGCGGGATCAGGTGCACGCGGCCGCGGCCGCGGCCCGCGAGGCCTTCGGTCCGTGGTCGCGTACGACGCCGGAGGAGCGGGCGGTCGTACTGGGCCGGGCGGCGGACATCATCCGCGGCCACCTGGAGCCGTATGCCCGGCTGGCGCAGGCGGAGACGGGGGCGACGACCGGGACGGCGTACGGCATGCAGGTCGGGGTCGGCGCGGCCCGCTTCCGGCGGTACGCGAAGGTCGAGCCGACGGAGTGGGCGATCCCGCCGCAGATCAACGAGGCGGGCCCGATGGGCAGGGCGGCGGTGATGGGCGCCCTTGCCGTACGCCAGCCCGTCGGCGTCGTCACCTGCGTCACCTCCTACAACAACCCCTGGGCCAACCCGGCCGGCAAGATCGCCCCCGCGCTGGCCATGGGCAACACGGTCGTCGTCAAACCCGCCCCGCAGGACCCCCTGTCGGTGTTCCGGATGGCCGAGGCGCTGGAGGCGGCGGGCGTTCCGGCGGGCGTCGTGAACGTGGTCTGCGGCCGGTCGGTGGAGGTGGGCGAGGCGGCCGTATCGTCCCCCGACGTCGACATGGTCAGCTTCACCGGCTCCACCGCCGTAGGGCAGCGCATCGCCGAGGTGTGCGGGCGCGACATGAAACGCCAGCTGATGGAGCTGGGCGGCAAGGGCGCGGCGCTCGTCTTCGACGACGCGGACCTCGGCTCGGCCGTGGCCGGCATCGGGACCACCTTCTCCTTCTACAGCGGCCAGATCTGCACGGCACCGACGCGAGTGCTGGCGCAGCGCGGTGTGTACGACCGTGTAGTCGAGCAACTGGCTGACTATGCGGGCCGGTTGAAGGTCGGGGATCCGAGGGAGCCCGGAACGGTGGTCGGGCCGGTGATCTCGGCCGATCACCGGGAACGGGTCGAGTCGTATGTGGAGTTGGGCCGCAAGGAGGGCGCCACGGTGGTGACGGGCGGCGAACGCCCCGCGTACGACCGCGGCTTCTACGTCTCCCCGACCCTCCTAGCGGACTGCACTGCCTCGATGCGCGTGACCCGGGAGGAGATCTTCGGCCCGGTGGTATCCGTCATCCCCTTCGAGGAGGAGGAAGAGGGGATCGCCCTCGCCAACGACAGCGACTACGGCCTGATCGACTACGTCTGGTCCTCCGACGTGGCCCGCGCCTTCCGCGTCGCCCGGCAACTGCGGGCCGGCGGAGTGGGCGTGAACACCGTCGGGCGGAACATGGAGGCGCCGTTCGGGGGGTTCAAGAGGAGCGGGGTGGGGCGGGATGTGGGGTCGTATGCCCTGCATGCGTACAGCGAGGTGCAGGCGATCGTTTGGCCAGGGTGACAGCCGGTGCCAGGGGTCGCTCTGAGTTAAAGGTCGAACACGGCACGGAGTCAGGCCACGGGCCCCTATTACTCACCGGACCGGCGCCCAATACGGGTCACGCCCGGTCTGCGCGAGCAGCCGCTCGAACGGCGATGCCCCCTCCCTCACCGGCACCGGCTCCGCGAACACACCAGTCTTCCGGGCGGTGGGGGCAAGCTCGGCGACCGTGCCGGCCAGCTGCTCCACGACCGGTTCCGCCCAGCCGCCCACCGGGTACTCCTGGCCCGTGGCGCGGGCCAGGTCCCACACATGCACCGTCAGGTCCAGCAGCGCCATCGAGCCGACGAGCCGCGCAGGCATCTGCCAAGCCCCGGCCGCCCCCTCCTCAGCGCCGGGCACGGACCAGGCCGCCACCAGCCGGTCCGCCTCGTCAGCGAAGCGCTCGCGCCAGTCCGCACCCGCACCGACCCGGTCGGGGGTTGAGGAGAAGTCCGACTCCCCCTTGGCGGCCAGCTTCTGGAACTCCGCGACCACGTGGAAGAGATGGTTGACCAGCGATTTCACGTCGTACTCGGCGCACGGCGTGGGCGCCGCGAGCGCCGCGTCGGGCACCGCCCGCAGCACCGGAACCGCCCGGTCACGCGCCAGGCCGAGCAGCTCGCCGACGCCGTACTTGTGCTCCTGCGTGCTTTCGATGTCCATACCCCGACCGTAGGGACGCCCGGGCCCGCCCCGCTTGAACAAACGCGACGTACGATCCGACCATGGCCGCCCCTCGCCGCGACACCCGCGGCATCGTCGACCCGGCCGCGCTGCTGACCCATGTGCGGTTCCGCCGCCACCAGCCCGCCGAGCCGCTGCGGCGGTATGTCGAGACGTACTGGTTCATCGACTGGGACCTGCCCGGGCCCTACGCCTCACACGTCGTCCCGCATCCCTCGGTCAACCTCACCTTTCAGTGGGACGAGGACGAAGGACCGCCGTACGGCGAGGTGACCGGTATCCCGCTCGGCCTGTTCACCAGGAAGCTGACCGGGCGGGGACGGGTGTGCGGGGCGAAGTTCCGCCCCGGCGGCTTCCGCCCGTACGCACCCGAGGCAGCGGCGTCGCGCTGGACGGGCCGCGCGCTGCCCGCCGGAGAGGTGTTTCCGCAGGTCACGCCCGACACCGCCCGTTCGATCGTGAGCCCGGCCGACGACCGGGCCCGGCTGGCCGCACTCGACGCCTTCCTGCTCTCCCTCGCCCCCGCGCCCGACCCACAGGCCGACCTCGCCATGGACCTCGTCCAGCGCATGCGTGCCGACCGCACCGTGTGCCGCGTCGGCGACTTCGCCCACGCGCAGGGCCTCTCCGTGCGGGCTCTGCAACGGCTCTTTTCGACATACGTCGGGGTCACCCCGAAGTGGGTGATCCTCCGCTACCGCTTCCACGAGGCCCTGGAACTCGCCGGCACCCGCAGCGACCTGGACTGGGCCGCGCTCGCCGCCGACCTCGGCTATGCCGACCAGGCCCATCTGGTACGGGACTTCACCAGCACCGTGGGCGTCCCACCGGCGACGTACGCGGCGAGCGCACGCTCCGACGGAGGTTAGGACCAGGACCCGTCCGGCGCACCTCAAGCAACCAGCACGATCCGCCCCCGCACCCCGCCCTCCGCGAGCCGGACCAGCTCCGCAAAGGCATCGGGCCCACCTGGGCCGCCCTTCGCTCGATCCGTGTGGCACGCCCCGATGGTGCCCCGATCTACGAAATCCTGGACAACCTCTCCGCCCACAAGAACGCGCGCATCCTGCGCTGGGCAGTCAGGAACAAGGTCGAGCTGTGCTTCACCCCGACAAACGCATCCTGGGCGAACCCGATCGAGGCGCACTTCGGGCCACTGCGGCAGTTCACCCTGGCCAACTCGAACCATCCCAACCACAGCCCGCCATCCCGCTGTTCTGGCCGCCCAAGGACGGGAACGCGCCCGTCTCCGCAGTGAGAAGGGCATCCGCAGGGGCGGCCGCCCTCTCCTCAACGCCGCGGGACAGCACAGACACCCGTGAGCAGGATCAAACGGCAGGAATGGTGCCCTTGAGGAAGCCGATCAGCAGATCGGTAACAGTCGATGGCCGCTCCAGGCTGGGGAGATGACCTGCCCAAGGCAGTTCAACATGCTCGGCGTCGGCTAGCAGATCTGGCAGCCGGGCAGCGATCTGTCGGAAGTCCGCCAGGTCATGCGCGCCCGACACGGCAAGGCAGGGAGCCTGAATTGCCGCCAGATCAATCTCGGCCTCTATCGGCTCGAACTCCTCAGCAACGGCCATCTGCAGCTCGAAGGCCTGCCGCTGCATCCGGCGTACCGCCTCGCGAGTGGTCTCGTCGGCGTCCGGACCCAACCAGGTTTCGACCATGAGCTCCGTCGCGCCGACGATGTCGCCCGCCTCGAGCAGTGCTTCCTCGCGCTCGCCGAGCGCATTCAGTTCAGCAGAAGGTTCATGCCCGGGAAGGGCGGAGCAGACCAACGCAAGGGCGCTGACCCGGTCCGGCCACCGCGCGGCGATCTCCAAAGCGACGTGCCCGCCGTACGAGGACCCGACCAGTGCCGCCTGCCGGATGCCAAGACTGTTCAGGAGGTCCTGCACATCCTCAGCGTCGTTGTGAGGCCGGTCCGGCGCGGGAGTTCCGCCGAAGCCCCGAAGATCACATCGCACCAGCCGGTAACCGGCATCGATCAAGGTCAGCCACTGTGCATCCCACATCCGCCGGTCGCACACCCCGGAATGCAAAAGAACCAGCGCAGGACCGTCGCCGGCCACGTCATGAGAGAGCGTCATCCGAAAGATCCTATACAGCGGCTATTTACCCCGACCGAACAGCACCCTCACCACCTCGCCCATCAACCCGGCGAACCATCCCGGTCACAGCACTGGCCGACGGTCATCGTCCGGACCCCGGCCCGTCCAGATCCACCCGCACCGTGAGCAGCCCCGCCCCCACCACCCGTACCGCCGCACTGTTCATCCGCGGCAGGCTCCGCAGCCGGGCCACGGCGTCGTCGTCCGGGAGGAGGTGGGCGGTGCCCTCGTGCCAGCGGCCGTGGATCCGGACCCGCACCCTCGGGTCGGCCTTGATGTTGCGGACGTACTGCGACCGCTCCCCGAACTCCGAGACCAGCCAGAAGGAGTCGCCGACACGGCGGCCGCCGATGGGGGTCCGGCGGGGGAGGCCGGAGGTGCGGCCGGTGGTCTCCAGGAGGGTGTGGGTCGGCAGGCGGCGCGTGACGCGGTTGAGGTGACGCTGGACCGCGGTGACGGCCCGGTATTTGCGTTCGGAGTGACGGGGCATTGTTTCCGGGTCTCCTGTGTCGGGTCCGGGACGGGACTACATCATTGCCTTGAGGAGACGGGCGGTTGGGCGTAGGGGCGGTGATCGGGGTCGTGCGCGTCGTGACGTGGAACCTTTGGTGGCGGTTCGGCCCTTGGGAGGCGCGGCAGAAGGCGATCCTCGGCGTCTTGCGCGAACTGCGCCCCGATGTCGTCGGGTTGCAGGAGGTCTGGGCGACCGACGACGGGGAGAACCTCGCCGAGTGGCTGGCCGGGGAACTCGGCCTGCACTGGGCCTGGGGCCCCTCGCCCGCGCCCGAGCGCTGGCAGCGCAGGATCGGGGACGCGGCGGTCGGGATCGGAAACGCGGTGCTCAGCCGGTGGCCGGTGACCGACCACGCCGTATTGCCCCTCCCCGCCCCCACCGACGTCGCCGACGGCCGCCTCGCCCTGTACGCCCGCCTGGCCACCCCCTCGTACGAAGTCCCCTTCTTCACCACCCACCTCACTTCTGTCCCCCATGCGTCGGCGGTGCGTTGCCGTCAGGTCAGGGCCCTGGCCGAGTTCGTCGCGGAGCACCGGGGCGGCACCCCGTTCCCGCCGGTCGTCACCGGCGACTTCAACGCCCTGCCGGACTCGGACGAGATCCGCCTCTTCGGCGGCTACCGCACCGCCCCCGCCGTCCCCGGCCAAGTCCTCTACGACGCCTGGGAGTACGCCGAGCCGGGCGCGCCGGCCTTCACTTGGGACGCGGCAAACCCTTACGCCGCCGCAGGTCTTGGCCCCAGCGCCCGCATCGACTACATCCACGTGGGGCTTCCCGGTCCCGGCGGAATCGGCCATGTGCGGGGTGTGCGGCGCGCGGGCGACGGGCCTGTGGACGGCGTCTGGGCCTCCGACCACGCGGCGGTCGTGGCGGACCTCAGCGCGGGGTGACGTGTGCGGTTTTCAGCGCGTCGAGCAGGGCCGCGAAGGCGACGGGGGCGCCCTCGCTCGCGATTCCGCCGAGGCGATCACGGTCGTGTACACGCACACACCCGGTATGGGCGTGACCGTCGTCTACTACTTCCGCGATCCCCAGGTGCTGGACTGAGCCGTCCCGGCTTGACACCCCCTCCGCCCGCCCCGGCACCCTGATGAAGTGACCGAACCCGCCAGGCGGACCCTTCTCCTGGCCGCCGCCGCTGCCGGGCTGGGGCTCGTCGGATGCACCTCAGGGGAGGACCGCCCCACCCGGCGACCATGACCTCACACGAGTTCTGCGTTTGACGACAGCCCGGCACGGGGCTGCACTGGATACATGGCCGCTGCGGCGACTCCGTCCTAAGGAGAGCAGCGATGACAACCTTGCAGAGCTTCAACCTGCTGCAGCCGTACAAGATCGCTGAGGAGACGTTCGTCATCCCGTGGGCCCTTGAGGCCCCGCCGGTCGGCCACTTCCCGATGAACTCGATGGTGATCCGGGGAACCGAACCGGTCCTCGTGGACACCGGGGCACCCGCAGTGCGGTCCCAGTGGCTGGAGGCAGCCTGGTCCGTCGTGGATCCCCTGGACGTACGGTGGATCTTCCTCACCCACGACGACCGCGACCACGCCGGCAACCTCCTGGCGGTCCTCGCGGAATGCCCGAACGCGACCCTGCTGACGACATGGTTCTCCATCGGCCGCATGGCCGAGGAGTGGGAGACGCCCGTCAACCGGTGCCGCTTCATGACCGACGGCGACACGATCGACGTGGGCGATCGCACCCTGGTCGCCAAGCGACCGCCCCTGTACGACAACCCCACAACCCGCGCCCTCTTCGACCCGAAGGCCAACGTCCTGTGGGCCGTGGACACCTTCGCCACGAACGTGCCGACCCCTATGCCCGAGACGGCGGCGCTGTCGCCGGACGAATTCCGCGACGGCCAGTTCTTCGGCGGAAGGCTGGTCTCCCCGTGGGTCGCCCTGCTGGACGCCCAGAAGTTCGGGACGGTCGTCACCGACTTCCAACATCTGAACGCCGAGGTCATCGCCGGCTGCCACTGCCCGGTCCTGCGCGGAGCCCAGATCCCCGAGGCCTACGACCTCCTCCGCCAGCTCCCCGGAATCCCGCCGTGGGCAGAGTTCACCCAGGCCGACCTGGACCAATGGATGGCGGTTGCCGAGAGCTCGGTTCCGCCGGAGCAGCCGCGGCCGTCGGGGACGTGAGCGGCGGTGCCGCATGGCGTTGGGATCTGCTGCACTCCGGCGCCTATGACACGCCCGCCATCTCTGGCGTAGGAAGCCTTGCGGACAGAAGCTGACCGCAAGGCTTCCTACGGTCGTTCCATGACGCAGAACAGCACGCAGACGCAGAAGATCCTTGTCACCGGCGCCACGGGAACCGTCGGCCGCCAGGTGGTCGCCGAACTGCTCGCCCGCGGCCACGCGGTTCGCGCTCTCACCCGGGACGCGGCGACGGCCGACCTCCCGGCCGACGTCGAGGTCGTCCAGGGCGACCTGACCGAACCCGACAGCCTGCTTCCGGCCCTGAAGGGCGTCACCGGCCTCCATCTGATCACCTTCGGCGGGCCCTACTTCGCTCCGCTGGAGACCGGCCCGCGGATCCTGGAGCTGGCCCGCGCGGCCGGTGTACGCCGGGTCACCGTGCTGCACGGTGGCGGGCCGTCCCTGCTGGAGGACGCCGTGCGTGCCGACGACGGTGTGGAGTGGACCGTGCTCATGCCGGTCGAGTTCATGGCCAACGCCCTGGAGTGGGCGGACGGGATCATGGCCTCGGGCGTGGTGCGCGAGCCGTTCGTCTCCCGGCTGAGCGCCATGGTGCACGAGGGCGACATCGGCGCGGTCGCCGCGGTCGCGCTCACCGAGGAGGGGCATGGGGGTCAGGAGTACGTGATCACCGGTCCTGAACTGCTGACCGTCGGCGACAAGGTGGCGACGATCGCAGCCGCCTGTGGCCGGGAGATTGCCCTGGTCGAGCTGACCGAGGAGGAGGCAGTCGCCCAGTGGCGGGCGGCGGGCCACCCGGAGGATGTCATCGGCTTCCTGCTCGAGGCGTACGGGAACACCCCGGAGGTGGGCCGAACGGTCGTCGACACCGTCGAGAAGGTCACCGGCCGCCCGGCCCGCACGTTCGGCCAGTGGGCCGCGGAGCACGCGGACACCTTCACGGCCCAGTCCTCTGCGGCAACGGCATAGCCCGCGGGTAGTGCGTGGGCAGGACGCGGAGGCTCACCTCGGACAGCCGGCCTCCGCGACCAGCTCATCCAAGCCGGGGATGACGTTGCCGCAGGGGCACCGGTCCGGGTGGCCGAGCAGTTCGTAGAGGTGCCGCTCGGCGGACTCGGAGATCACGTGCTCCCAGCGGCACGCCTCGAGGTGCACCTCTTCCCATGGCATCCGGATCACGCTGACGAGCAGGCACTCGGCCAGCCTGTGCTTGCGCACCACCCGGGTGGCCAGCGTCCTGCCCGCATCGGTGAGCACCAGCCGCCGGTCGCGGGCCACATGCAGCAGGCCGTCCCGCTGCATCCTGGCGACCGTCTGGCTGACCGTCGGGCCCGACTGGGCAAGCCGTTCCACTATCCGCGCCCGCAGCGGGACGATGCCCTGTTCCTCGAGTTCGAGCACCGTGCGGAGATACATCTCCGTGGTGTCGATGAGTCGGGACATGCCGGTCCTCAGGCGGGTCAGGCGGGCGTCTCGGCGGTGGCGGTCAGGACCGCGCGGCCGAGGATGTGGCTCGCCATGGTGAAGCCGAGGACGGCCGGGGTGGCGTCGGCCGCGACGCCGATGGACTCGACGGCGAGGGCGTGTATGACGACGTAGTAGCGGTGCGGGCCGTGTCCGGCCGGCGGGGCGGCGCCGATGAAGCGGGCCAGGCGGGCGTCGTTGGGCAGCTGGAAGGCACCTTCGGGCAGGCCCGAGCCGGTGTCGTCGCCGGCGCCCTCGGGCAGCTCCGTGACGGTGGCGGGGATGTCGGCGACCGCCCAGTGCCAGAACCCGGACCCGGTGGGGGCGTCGGGGTCGTAGACGGTGACGGCGTAGCTCTTGGTGCCCTCCGGCGCGCCGCTCCAGGACAGCTGCGGGGAGACGTCCTTCCCGCCGGGGACGCCGAAGATGCCGGAGAACTGCTCGGGTGACCAGGCCGTGCCGTCGGTGACGGTGGTGCTGGTGACGGTGAACGAAGCCGCCTCGGGGAGGCGGGCGAACGGGTCGTTGGCGCTCATCGCGTCGTTCCTCTCTGTCGGATGCAGATCGACCATAACATAGATAATCGATTATTGAAGGGATCGTCTATGCTCGAGGCATGACGCAGACGGCCGACAACACCCCGACCTCCTCGGGGAAGCAGATGCTTTCCGAGCAGGTCTACGCGCACCTGCGCGACGCGATCATGCGCGGCGACTTCGCCCCCCGTGACGCCCTCAAACCGCAGGACCTCGCCAAGCAGCAGGGCGTGAGCCTGGCCGTCGTGCGGGAAGCGCTCGTGCGGCTGGTCGGCGAGGGTCTCGCCGACCGGCTGCCCAATCGCGGTTTCGCCGTCCCGGCCTCCTCCGACCGCCGCTGGCACGAGATCGCGGAGGCCCGCCGGACCGTCGAACCGGTCGTGCTGCGCATGTCCATCGAGCGCGGCGACCTCGACTGGGAGGCCCGCGTACGAGCCGCCCACCACCGCCTGGCCCGCACCCCGCCGTATCTGCCGGAGGAGGGCGAGTACTACACCGGCGCCTGGGCCGAGGCCCACCGGGCCTTCCACCGCACCCTGCTGGAGGGCTGCGGCAACCCCGTCCTGCTGGAGACCTGCGACCGGCTCTGGACCGTGAGCGAGCTGGCCCGCCGCTGGTCATCGCACCGCAACCCCGACCGGGACGGCCTCCGCGAGCACCGCCGCCTGGAGGAGGCGGCGCTGGCGCGGGACGCCGACGGGGCGGCCGAGATGCTGGTCCAGCACCTCACGCTGACTGCGGCGGGCCTGAACGGATCCTGATCCCGTCGGGCCGTCGGCCGTCTGCGGCGCCGTCGTGGCTGGTCGCGCCCACGCGGCGGAGCCGCAAATTGATACTGTCCAGGCCCGACCGGAGGTCCCCGGGCGTGAGGAAACCCGCCTCCGCATTCCCGGACCACGCACCAGATGCGTGCCGCCCGGGTGTGGAGCGAACGCGGGGGACCAGAATGCCCAACACCGTTCGGGACGTTCGGCTGAGCATGAGTCCTGGCAACAGGACTCACTCCCGCTCAGTCTCTAGGAACGGTTCTTCTTCAGATCGCGTGCATCGGGATCATCTGCACATCGCCTTCGACGGCGACACGTAGGCCGTTGCGCCCGGACCGGCGATCGCGTCGATCACTCCGCCTTGCGTGCACGCCTGCGCCGCCGCAGCGGCGCCGTTACCCACATCGTCAATCCGAACAGGGAAAGGAACAACGCCCCTCCGATGACGGTAGGGACGGCCGCGACGATGGCAAAGGTCAGCAGAAGCTCCGCCCACGTCGGTTCCTCTTCCATCGTGCTCCCACCCTGCGCCATGCACGTCACGACGCCAGCAGGGATCGATCAGTTCCCCGCCTCACTCGACGCCCTCCGAGAACGCCCCCAGGAAAGCGATGGCGTCCGGGTCGTCTCGTACGGCCGTCACCGCCTCCCGGTCGGACCCCGGCGCCCCGCGGACGACCCGGGCCCGCCCGCCCTGCCCACCGAGCTCATCCCAGGCCACGCTCCCGCCGTCCGGCAGATCCGCCACCAGCCCTCGGTCGGCGGCGAGTCCGAGGGCCCGGGTGGGATGGACGGCGAGGACCAGGGGGAGCCGGGCCGCCGCCTTCCTACGGCCAGCGCCGCCCCCGCGGCCGTCAGCGCCAGCGGCTCCCGCCGGGACCGGCCCCGGACCGGGGCTCGGGAGGACATACGGCGATTCTTCGGTACGCGCGGCTGCCCGTGAAGACCCGTTGCAGAACTCTGGCCTTCGGACGTGAACTGCCGTACAAGGAAAGGGAATCCACGGATATCTGTCAGTGGGAACCGCTTGGATGCCGACTAGTCGGTATGGACATTCGAGGTTCGTCGCGGTACAGATGGGCCATGCGCCTCTCCGTCACGATCTTCCTCACCGACGAGACGATCACCCCGACCCGGCTCGCACGCGAGCTGGAGCAGCGGGGCTATGCCGGGCTGTATCTGCCCGAGCACACGCACATCCCCGTCGAGCGGGTCACCCCGTACCCGGCGGGCGGGGAACTGCCGCCCGAGTACGGCCGTACGCTCGACCCCTTCGTCGCGCTCGGCCAGGCCGCCGCCGTGACGGACCGCCTGGGCCTCGGCACCGGCATCACGCTCGTGGCCCAGCACGACCCGATCGACCTGGCCAAGCAGATCGCGACGCTCGACCATCTGTCGGGCGGCCGGTTCACGCTGGGGCTCGGCTTCGGCTGGAACGTGGAGGAGGCTGCCGACCACGGGGTGGAGTGGCGGACGCGTCGCGAGCTGGTCCGGGACCGGATAGCGTTGATGCGGGCGCTCTGGGCGGAGGAACCGACTGCGTATGAGGGGGAGTTCGAGGGTGTGCGGGCTAGTCACGCCTACCCCAAGCCCGTGCAGAAGCCGCGCGGGCCGGTCGTCGGTCCGCGCACGCTTGTCGGGGGCGCGGCGGGGCCGAAGCTCTTCACGCACATCTGCGAGTACGCCGACGGGTGGATGCCGATCGGGGGGCGGGGTCTGTCGGAGTCGATGCCGCGGCTGCGGGCCGCGTGGGCGGACGCGGGGCGTGATCCGGCGGGGCTGCAGGTTGTGCCGTATGCGGTCTATCCGACCTCGGGCAAGCTGGCGCATTATGCCGACCTTGGCATCGAGGAGGTCGTCGTCCAACTCCCGCCGGCGGGAGAGGCAGAGGTGCTGAGGGTGCTGGACGAGTATGCGGCGTACATCTGAGTGGGCTGTGTCGTCTCGTCTGCCGTGTTCGGTGCGGTGGGTGGCTGCGGGTTCGTTGTTGTTGCTCGCGCAGTTCCCCGCGCCCCTTCGGGGCGCTGATCAGCCCGATCGTATGCTCAAGAGATGACGACCTCCGCGAGCTCCGGAACCGGCCCCACCGAGAACTCCATGCGTCGCGCCCTCAAACGCGCCCGGGACGGCGTCGCGCTCGACGTCAATGAGGCGGCGGTGCTGCTTCAGGCCCGCGGTGAGGCCCTCGGCGACCTCACCGCGTCCGCCGGCCGGGTGCGGGACGCGGGCCTCGAGGCGGGCGGTCGCCCCGGCGTCATCACGTACTCGAAGAGCGTCTTCATCCCCCTCACCCGGTTGTGCCGGGACAAATGCCACTACTGCACGTTCGTGACCGTCCCCGGCAAGCTGCGCCGGGCCGGGCACGGGATGTTCATGTCCCCGGACGAGGTACTCGACATCGCCCGCAAGGGCGCCGCCCTCGGCTGCAAGGAAGCGCTCATCACCCTGGGCGACAAGCCCGAGGAGCGGTGGTCGGAGGCGCGGGAATGGCTCGACGCGCACGGTTACGACGACACGATCGCGTACGTCCGGGCCATATCGATCCGCATCCTGGAGGAGACGGGGCTGCTGCCCCACCTCAACCCCGGGGTCATGTCGTGGACCGACTTCCAGCGGCTGAAGCCGGTGGCCCCGTCCATGGGCATGATGTTGGAGACCACGGCCACCAGGCTCTGGTCCGAGCCGGGCGGGCCGCACTACGGCTCCCCGGACAAGGAACCCGCCGTACGGCTGCGGGTGCTGGAGGACGCGGGGCGGTCGTCGGTCCCCTTCACCTCCGGGCTGCTCATCGGTATCGGGGAGACGTACGAGGAGCGCGCCGAGTCGCTCTTCGCGCTCCGGAAGATCTCCCGGGCCTACCACGGCATCCAGGAACTGATCATCCAGAACTTCCGTGCCAAGCCGGACACCGCGATGCGGGGCATGCCGGACGCGGAGTTGGACGAGCTGGTCGCGACGGTGGCGGTGGCCCGGCACATCATGGGCCCGGCGGCCTGTCTGCAGGCCCCGCCGAACCTGGTCGACTCCGAGTACGAGCGGCTGATCGGCGCCGGGATCGACGACTGGGGCGGGGTGTCGCCCCTGACCATCGACCACGTCAACCCGGAACGCCCCTGGCCGCAGATCGAGGAACTCACCGAGCGCTCGCGTGCCGCTGGCTTCGAACTGCGTGAACGCCTCTGCGTCTACCCGGAGTTCGTGCGGCGCGGTGAGCCCTGGCTGGACCCGCGGCTGCGCCCGCACGTCCGCGCGCTGGCCGACCCGGAGACGGGGCTGGCGCGCGAGGACGCCGTGGTCGAGGGGCACCCGTGGCAGGAGCCGGAGGAGGTGTTCGTTCCCTCCGGACGTACGGATCTGCACACGACCATCGACACCGAGGGCCGTACGTCCGACCGCCGCGACGACTTCGACGAGGTGTACGGCGACTGGGGCGCCCTGCGCGAGGCGGCGGCGCCGGGCATGGTGCCGTCCCGGATCGACACGGACGTACGCGCCGCTCTGGCAACGGCGGCGGACGATCCGACGAAGCTGACCGACGAGGAGGCGCTGGCGCTGCTGCACGCGGACGGGCCGGCGCTGGACGCGCTGTGCGCGGTGGCCGACGACGTGCGCAAGTCGGTGGTCGGCGACGAGGTCACGTACATCGTCACTCGGAACATCAACTTCACCAACGTCTGTTACACGGGCTGCCGTTTCTGCGCCTTCGCGCAGCGCCGCTCGGACGCGGACGCGTACACGCTGTCGCTGGAGCAGGTGGCGGACCGGGCGCAGCAGGCGTGGGACGTGGGCGCGGTGGAGGTGTGCATGCAGGGCGGCATCCACCCGGACCTGCCCGGCACGGCGTACTTCGACATCGCGAAGGCGGTGAAGGAGCGGGTGCCGGGGATGCATGTGCACGCCTTCTCGCCGATGGAGGTGGTCAACGGCGCGACCCGGACCGGGCTTTCGATCCGTGAGTGGCTGACGGCGGCGAAGGAAGCGGGCCTCGACTCCGTCCCCGGCACGGCGGCGGAGATCCTCGACGACGAGGTCCGCTGGGTCCTGACGAAGGGCAAGCTGCCGACGGCGACCTGGATCGAGGTGATCTCGACGGCGCACGAGGTCGGCATCCGGTCCTCGTCGACGATGATGTACGGCCATGTCGACCAGCCTCGCCACTGGCTCGGCCACCTGCGCACCCTGGCCGGGATCCAGCAACGGACGGGCGGCTTCACGGAGTTCGTGACCTTGCCGTTCATCCACACCAACGCGCCGGTGTACTTGGCGGGCATCGCGCGCCCGGGCCCGACGATGCGGGACAACCGCGCGGTGACGGCGATGGCCCGCCTCCTCCTGCACCCGTGGATTCCCAACATCCAGACCAGCTGGGTGAAGCTGGGCTCGGAGGGCGCGGCGGAAATGCTCCGTTCCGGCGCGAACGACCTCGGCGGCACGCTGATGGAGGAGACGATCTCGCGGATGGCGGGTTCGTCGTACGGCTCGTACAAGTCGGTACGTGACCTGGTGGCCGTGGCGGAGGCGGCGGGCCGGCCGGCGAAGCCGCGTACGACGCTCTACGGGGAGGTGCCTCAGGAGCGGCAGCGGGCGGCAGCGGCGTCGGACGGGCATCTGCCGGAGCTGTTGCCGGTGCTGGACTGACCGGTGCTGGACCGAGGGGACAGAGGGCTCGCAGTACGATGATCCGACCCTGTCGGTGAGCTGAGGAGATGCGTGCCCGTGCCTGCTCCCAAGGTCTGGGTGGCCGCACTGACGGTGGGCGCGATCGCCGCCGTCACCGTCCTGGCCGTACAGGCCGACAAGGGCCCGCGTCCCACGGCGACGGCGGCGCGGCCCAGCGCGTCGGCGAGCGCGTCGCCGAAGCCCTCGGCCTCCGCACCGGCCGCGATACCGGACAGTTCCGGCACCGGCCGGCGCATCGTCTACTCCCTCGGGCTGCGGCGGGTGTGGCTGGTCGACGAGAGCGATGCCGCCCGCCGCACGTTCGCCGTATGGCCGGGGACGGTCGCCCCCGACCCCGGCAACTACTCCGTCGTCTCCCGCCGCGACGCGACGACCGGCTCGGACGGGGTGGCGATCGAGAACATCGTCTACTTCGCCACCAAGTCCGGCCTCAACATCGCCTTCTCCAACGCTGTCGACGGCTCCTCACCCCCGCCGGCCTCGGACACCCAGACCGGCGGCATCCGGATGCGCAAGGCCGACGGGTCGGCGGTGTGGACGTTCGGCTCGACGGGGACGACGGTGGTGGTCGTCAACTAGCCCCTTCGGTCACGTGACTTTGGTCAGCGTGACCCGCATAGAGGGCCGGTAAGTGCTCCCGTCATCCGTCCGCTCGTGCAGGACCGTCTGGACACGATGGCCGTCGCTGAACTCCACGGTGGAGCGGGTCGTGTCGCCCTGGTAGGCCCAGGTGTCGCCGTCCGCGACTAGCCGGCTGACGGTCACATTGCCCTGACTGTCGAAGAAGTGCGACCGGTAGGCGCCGCTCGTCTCGTCGTAGCCGATGATCTCCGTGCCGCCGACGTCGAACTCGCCGATCCGCCCGTAGGCGGAGTGGACGAGGAAGACCCCGCCGGGACCCCATTCATAGACATCGGAGGTCGTGATCGTCGGCCCCGGGCTGCCGTCCTCATTGATCACATGACCCTGGTTGATCCACCGTCCCACCCAGACGTCGAGCGCCCG
Source organism: Streptomyces sp. GESEQ-4 (assembly GCF_017948455.1). Taxonomy (GTDB): domain Bacteria; phylum Actinomycetota; class Actinomycetes; order Streptomycetales; family Streptomycetaceae; genus Streptomyces. Next base: position 57,709 of record NZ_JAFFSU010000031.1, on the reverse strand, counting down.
GTGCTGAGGCCCCGGCCCGGTCGGCGGGCTGCCGGCGGCCTGCTCGGTGCCGCGGTTGACGGCCACCACGCGTGGTGTCGTCCCGTCCGTCATGACTCGCTCCGTCCGCCGGTCGACTGCACGACGAGCAGCACGATTCCGCTGAACACGAAGGCGCGCGTCGCCGCGTCGAGCCCGTTCCAGTCGGCCGACTGCCACATGGAGAACCACTCGCCGCCGATCGCGATGAACCCGGCGCCGAACAGCAGCAGAACCATCAGCAGGCCGTAGGTGGAGAAGCGGCAGGCGCGGGTGTCGTCGCCGCGGAACCAGAGCCACGTGCCGTATATCAGGACGAGTGCGGCGACCGTCTCCCAGATGATGATCGCCACGTACGCCGTGTTCTGAAGTCCCTTGCTGGTGATCGCTCTCCACATCAGGTCGTCGTCCTTGAACGTCGTATCCATCGCCAGGACGTGCTGCACGAACTGCTGGTTCGTCCCGAAGTCGGTGATGTTCCCGAAGGCGACGAGCGCTATGTAGAGCGCGACGCTCGCGGTGAGGAGGGTGGCAGTGAGGTGGAGGGCGCTTCGTGAGGTGCGTGGGGGTGTTGTCATGTAGGTCATCCTTCCGGGGCGGGCCACTGTGTTCCAGCTCGATCGAGCCCGAAACGATGTCCCCGGAAGCGGAGTTGGGGCAACCCGGACGAACTGCGACGTCGTCGCCGCGCTTAGGGCTCACGGGGCCGTCACCTCGCCGTGGTCCTCGTCCGGCAGCCGACGGGTGAGCTGCGCGGTGAGCTCGGGGTCGGCGAGGATGCGGGCCGTCGCGCGCCACTCGACGACGACTCGGTGGAGATTGGCATGGACGTCCAACTGGGCCGCGTCGTACGTGGCGTCGATCAGTTCGGCCACGAACTGCTGCAACTCGTCCGCCGACAGATGGCGGATCCATGGGAAGACCGAAGGCAGCGCACGCAGTATGGCCCGTTCACCGGCATCGTTGCGGACGAGGGCGGCAAGGAGACGGGCCGTGATGTCCGCCGTTTCCTCGCGCTGCTGATCGTGGCGTGCGGTCGTCAGGTAGAGGTCCTCGCCGTCTCGACGCGTGATGTGGACGCGCTGAGCCCGGTCGAGCGTTTCGGCGACGCGCTTCGAGTTCTTCGAGAGTTCGGAGAAGGCGACCGTAGGAGTGGACATGGCACGACGGTACTTCGGAACGTGTTCCGAAGTCAATCGCTGAGTAGCTGCCCGGAGGGCTGGGGCCTCCGCCAGAATTCAGGCAGACCGGCTACGAGGGTGGAGCGGATGAGGCCGACTCGGCCGTCGATGCAGGAGCTGATCCGGCAGCGCAGTCGGGCCGGGTTCGTAGGGCGGAGCGACGAGCGGGCCACGTTCCGGCGGAACCTCGAACTCGGGCCGGTGGACGAGCGGCATCGGTTCCTGTTCCACGTGCACGGCAATGCGGGAGTCGGGAAAACCTTCCTGGTACGGGAGTTGGAGCACATCGTCCGTGAGCGGAGTGCCGTTCCCGCCCATAACCGACCACCCCGGACGACCCAGGTCACACCCCGCAAACCGATCCGCCCCCTGAACCCACCGTCCCCGTTCGATTACAGTGCTGAGCTGTCGTACGTGCGGGCGATACCAACGGAGGTCTTGGTGGGTGCGGCAGCCGGGGCCGTCTGGGGACGTGCCGAGCAGCAGGACTTCCGTAGCCGGGTGCGTGGGACGCTGCTCGGAGCGGCGCTGGGGGATGCGCTGGGCGCGCCCGTCGACGCGCTCGGGAGTGAGGAGATCCGGGAGGCGTACGGCGCCGAGGGACTCGTGGATCTCGCCGTCGGGTACGGGCGGCGGGGAGCCGTCACGCATCTCACCCAGCTCAGTCTCTTCTCCGTCGACGGGCTGATACGCGCCCAGGTGCGCCGCGACACCGGCGCCTGGCATCCGCCGACCGATCTGCACCGGGCGTATCTGCGCTGGGCGGCGACCCAGCGGGACTGGGGGCCCGACGAGCGACGCAAGGACGACGGGTGGCTGGCGCGGGAGGAGTGGCTGTACGCCCGGCGTGATCCGACGCGCTCCCTGATCGTCGGGTTCGGGGACGACAGCATGGGGACGCTCGACGCTCCCAAGAATCCCGGCGAGACCGGGCCCGAGGCCGCCGCCCGTTCCGCGCCGTTCGGGCTGCTCGTGGGGTGGGAGCCGCAGCTGGTCGTGCAGCTCGCCGTGGAGTGCGCCGCGCAGACGCACGGTCATCCGGCCGCCTATCTGTCCGCGGGCGCGTACGCCGTGATCGTGCACTCCCTGGCCCGCGGCGAGACCCTCGACGCCGCCGTGCAGCGGGCCCTCGCGCTGCTCGCCGCCCGGCCCGGGCACCAGCCCGTCTCCGACTCCCTCCAGCACGCCCTGGGCGCCGTACGGCAGGGCATGCCCACACCCTCGCGGGTGGAGGAGCTGGCGGGGGACGGGACGGCGGACGGGCTGCTGGCCGCGTCCGTGTACTGCGCGCTGGTGGGGGAGGACGTACGGCACGGTCTCTGCCTCGCCGTGAACCAGGCCGGGCCCTCGGCCGCGGCCGGCTCGCTGACCGGCGGGCTGCTGGGCGCCCTGCACGGCGAAACGGCCCTCCCCCCGGCCTGGCTGGCCGAGCTGGAGGGCCGTCCCACGATCCTGGAACTCGCCGACGACTTCGCGATGGAGATGACGCAGGGACCTGCCCTGCATGGTCCGGCCGGCTCGGCCCCGGGGTGGATCGCCCGCTATCCGAGGGCCTGAGCAGCAGCGCCCCGCAGGGGCGCGGGGAACTGCGCGACCAGCCACGACGCACCCGCAGACGAACGACGGCCAAACGCCGCACCCCGCGGAGCGCCGCGCTCAGTCCTTCACCGTCGTACGCACCACGTCGTCCCCCGCCCCCGCCGGAGCCGGTACCGCGGCGGCCGCCGCCCCGTCCCCGTCCGTGTTGATCTTCTCGATGATGGCGAGCCGCTCCGGGGTGTCCTCCGGCTTCGCGAAGCCGATGAGGATGTACAGGACCAGCGACACCGCCAGCGGGATCGACACCTGGTACTGGAGCGGGACGCCGCCCTCGACGTTCCAGTTGATCGGGTAGTTGACCAGCCAGAAGGCGAGCAGGCCCATGGCCCAGCTGGTGAGGGCGGCGGTCGGTCCCGAGCGGCGGAACGGGCGCAGCAGGCCCAGCATCATCGGGATCGCCATCGGGCCCATCAGACCGGCCACCCACTTGATCACGACCGTGATGATGTCCTTGAACGTCGGGGAGTTGACCTGGGTCGCCGCCGCCATGGACAGGCCCAGGAAGACGACCGTGGCCACGCGGGCCACACGCAGACCCTGACCCTCGCTCCAGGTCCGTGCCCTGCGCCAGATCACCGGCGCGCAGTCACGGGTGAAGACGGCCGCGATCGCGTTGGCGTCGGAGGAGCACATGGCCATGGTGTGCGAGAAGAAGCCGACGATGACCAGGCCCAACAGGCCGTGCGGGAGGAGCTGTTCGGTCATCAGGCCGTAGGAGTCGGAACCGTCCGGCTTCTGCGACTCGACCAGCAGCGGCGACATCCACATGGGGAAGAACAGGACGAGGGGCCACACCAGCCAGAGGATCGCCGACAGCCGTGCCGAGCGCTCGGCCTCATGCGCGTCGCGCGTGGCCATGTAGCGCTGGGCCTGGTTGAGCATGCCGCCGTTGTACTCGAAGAGCTTGATGAAGAGGAACGCGAGCAGGAAGACCGTGCCGTACGGGCCGACCAGCGGCTTGTCGTGGCCCTGGAGCGCCGGCTCGTTCCACGCGCCGAAGAACCCGATGCCCTTGTTGTCGAGTTCGACGATCACCGCGATGAACATCGCGACACCGGCGAGGAGTTGGATGACGAACTGGCCGAGCTCGGTCAGCGCGTCCGCCCACAGGCCGCCGATGGTGCAGTAGATCGCGGTGATGGAACCGGTGATGAGGATGCCCTGGTTCAGCGACACACCCGTGAACACCGACAGCAGCGTGGCGATCGCGGCCCACTTCGCGCCCACGTCCACGATCTTCAGCAGCATCCCGGACCAGGCCAGCGCCTGCTGGGTCTTGAGGTCGTAGCGGTTCTTCAGGTACTCGAGCGGGGAGGCTACGCGCAGCCGGGAGCGCAGCCGGTTGATGCGCGGCGCGAACAGCTTCGACCCGATGGCGATACCGAGGGCGATCGGGAAGGACCAGGTCACGAAGGAGGTGACGCCGTAGGTGTAGGCGATGCCCGCGTACCCGGTGAACATCACCGCGCTGTAGCCCGACATGTGGTGCGAGATGCCGGAGAGCCACCAGGGCATCTTGCCGCCGGCCGTGAAGAAGTCGCTGACGTTGTCCACGCGCTTGTGCGACCAGACGCCGATGGCGACCATCACACCGAAATAGCCGATGAGCACGGCCCAGTCGAGACTGTTCATGTGCCCCCTTCCAGGGTCCGCCATGTGAACGGCCCGCTCATCGTGAGTGTCTTTACACGAGCACGACAAGCAAGCGTCAGGTCAAGGCACAGTAAAAATGTTCTTCTTGATGACCTGCGTTCACAGACATGAACCCCAGGAAACGGCTCAGCGCATCAGCTCCCCCGCGTTGACCAGCAACGACTGCCCCGTGATGGCCCGCGCCCGGTCCGACGACAGGAAAACCGCCGCGTCGGCCACGTCCCCGTCCGTGGCCAGCTCCGGCAGCGCCATCCGATCCGACAGCCGCTTGAGTACGTCCCCCTCCGGCACCGCCTCCGTCTGCGCGGCGAACTGCACGAACGCCCGCACCGGCGGCCCCCACATCCACCCCGGCAGCACGGTGTTCACCCGGATCCGATACGGCCCCAGCTCCCGCGCCAGCGAGTACATCGCGCTGGTCAGCGCCCCCTTGGACGCCGCGTACGCCGCCTGCCGCACCTCCGAGGGCGCCGCCACCGCCGACTGCGTCCCGATGAACACCACCGAGCCCCCGCGTTCCTTCAGCGGGGGCAGACAGGCCCGCGTCATCCGCAGCGACCCCAGCAGATTCACGTCGATCACCGACTGCCACGTCACGAAGTCGGCATCCTCCAGACCGCCGAAGTAGCCGTCCCACGCGGCCACATGGACGACCGCGTCGATCCCCCCGAACCGCTCCCGCGCCAGCCCGGCGAGGGCCTCGCACTGCGTCTCGTCGGTGATGTCCGTCGCCCGGTACGCCGTGTGCGCCCCGTCCGGATCGATCTCGGCGGCGCTCTTGGCCAGATTCGCCTCCGTCCGCGCCCCCAGCACGGCATTGCCCCCGTCCCGTACGACAGCCGCCGCGACCTGATGCCCGAGCCCGGCCCCGACTCCCGACACGACGACCGTCTTGCCCGCGAGCAGTGACATCCCGATGCCTCCCGCCTCTTCCGCTCTATCTGACGGAGCGTCAGAGTATGGGCGACCGCAGGAAAGGGGAACCGCATGAGCGACGACACCCGCAGCGACACCTACGCCGAGCTGGCCGCCGTAGGCCCGTACGGGGTCCATCCGGGCCACGCCCTGATCACCATGGTCGAACCACATCCGGGCCACGAGTACGCCTACAACCGCTGGTACGAGGACGATCACTACTACGCCGGCGCGATGGCCATGCCCTGGATGTACGCCGGGCGCCGCTGGGTGGCCACCCGCGACCTCCAACTCCTCCGCTACCCCGAGAAGTCGGCGATCGCCCAGCCGGTGACCGCCGGCTGCTACATCTCGACGTACTGGATCACCGACGGCCGCTACGACGACCACATGAAGTGGACCGTCGGCATCAACAAGCGCCTCAACCGCGACGGCCGCGTCTACCAGGACCGTACGCACGTCTTCACGGCGTTCCAGGACCACGAGGCGACGGTCTACCGGGACGGCGCGGCCGGACCGCGGGACTATCACGCCCTCGACCACCCCTACGCCGGACTGGTCGTGGAGGTCGTCGACGCCGAATCGGCCGGGCAGCGGGCCGAGTTGCTGGAATGGCTGCGTTCACGCCATCTGCCGAAGCGGCTCGCGGGCTCCCCGGCGGCGATGGTCACCGTCTTCCGGCCGACCCCGCTGCCGGGGGATCGCATGTCGTACGTGAAGCAGGTCGAGGGCGTCGACACGCGGCTGACCCTGCTGTGGTTCCTTCAGGCGGACCCGCGGGAGTGCTGGGAGGAGTACTTCACCGGGCTGGACGCGGCGGTCGGGGAGGCGGGACTGGGGAGGGTGGAGCTGGTGGCGCCGTTCGTGCCGACCGTGCCGGGGACGGACATGTACGTGGACCGGCTGAGGTAGCGAGGAGGAGGCGCGGGACCATAAGCCGAGCCCCCTCGGCAAGGACGGCGGGCTAGTCGAGAGGGCTCTTCCTGTGGTGCTTATGGAGTTGTGGGAGACGGTGCGGCATCAGCCGAGGTCGAAAGCTCCCCGGCCGGCCTGAGCCACGAAGGCGTTCCACGCGTCGGCCGGGAAGGCCAGCGTGGGTCCTTCGGGGACCTTGGAGTCCCGGACGGCCATGGCCGCGAGAACCGGTGACTTGATCTCGATGCACGCGCCGTTTCCCGTGGAGTACGAGGACTTGGTCCACGTGTCCGTGGCGCCCTGACGAATTGCCATGTTCGCTCCGCATTGCCAGTTGATGAGTTGCTGAGATTGCGCCAACGGTGTTGGCCGATGGCGTGATCGACGCTACTCGCCAACATCGGCTGATGAAGCGACCATTCACTCGACCGGATGGCATATTCCATTGGATCTTCCATCCCGGCCGGGCGAAGGTGTACTGTGCGCTTCTTTCTGCCCAGGGGGCGGGATTCAGGCCCTTGGCCCTCCTCGCCGCTAGCGGGCGTAGTCCTTCGCGATGTCCGCGATGAACTGCCGGGACTGATCCACATTCAGCGCCTGCGCCCGCAAATGCTCGTACATCACCGCGTACTTCTGGACGTCGTTCGCCTTCTCCAGGTACAGATCGCTGGTGACGCCCTCGATGTAGACGACGCTGGAATCGGCCGCGTCCGGGAACTCCAGGATCGCGTACTGCCCGTTCAGGCCGGGATGGGCGCCCATGTCGAAGGGGATCACCTGCACGGTGACGTGCGGGAGCTGTGACTGCTCGACCAGGTACTCCAACTGCTCGCGCATCAGGGTGCGGTTGCCGACCACCCGGCGCAGGGCCGCCTCGTCCAGGACGGACCACAGGCGCAGCGGGTTGTCCGGGGCGGTGATTCGTTCCTGCCGGCGCAGGCGCACCTGGACGCGCTTCTCGACCTCGGCGGCCGCGGTCTCCGGCAGCGCGCCCGCGATCAGCGCCTCCGCGTAGGTCCGGGTCTGCAGCAGACCGGGGACGACCTGCGGGTCGTACACCCGAAGGCTCGCCGCGTCCGTCTCCAGACCGATGTAGACGCTGTACGGGATGTCGCCGAACGAATGCCACCAGCCCTGCTGGCGGGAGTCCTTGGCCATTTGCATCAGCGAGTCGACGATCCGGTGGTCCTCCACCTCGTAGACCCCGCACAGATCGCGGACGTCACGCTGGCTGATACTGCGCCGGCCGTTCTCCAGCCGGCTGATCTTCGACTGCGACACCAGCAGTCTTTCCGCCACTTCCTCGGCCGTCATGCCCTTGAGCTCGCGGAGCCTGCGCAGCTCCTGGCCCAGCCGGCGCCGCCTGACGGTGGGATTGACATTGGACGCCACGGGACGTGCACCTCCGGCTGCGTGCCTTGATTGCCACTTTGCGTATCTGCTGCTGAGCAGACTGCCACCAAGGTGCTTCTTACCGCTGGGAAACGGTGGATATACGGCGGGTACGCGCCAGTTCGGACGCGGTGGCGCCGGGTGGCGCGGCATGCAGGCGCCGCGACGCACGGCCGCGCGGGGCGGTGAGGCCGCGTCGTCGTCCGGACGTACGGCCTCATTGCCCCGCGCGGTCCAGCGGCTCCCGTACCGGGTCCGGGGGATGCGGTGCGGCGCTGATGTGCGTGGTGCGGTGGTGCGGTCGTGCTGTTGTTGCGGCGGTTCGGGTCGTGCTGCTCGTGCCGTGGGACTGCGGCTCAGTGCGCCACGACACGCGTCATGGAACCGCGACGCGGTTGCATCGGAACACCGCGGGCGGGTTCCGGTGCGGCCCTGCCACCGGGGGCGGCCTGGCGGCCGGCCGATGATGCCGGGCTGCGGCGCGGCTGGGCCGCCACGCCGTTCTGGACGTCCATCACGGCGTGCGCCACGAGGCCGCCCATGGGGTCGTGCCTGATCAGATCCCGTAGCCGGGAGCGGGACGAGCGTCCCTCATTACCCGGATACAGGTGCTTGCCGAGGCCGACCGCGTGCGCCAGTGCGGCGAGCGCCGCGGTCCGCGGGTCCGGCGGGACGCCGGTGCGGATCGCGGAGTCCAGCCGGGCCCTGATCTCCCGGCTGATCTCGGTCTGACTCGCCTGGTAGCGAGTCGTCGGCAATACCCCGCACATCTGGCCCGCCACGGCATGCACCATGCCGCACCGCTCCAGATGCGAGAGATAGGTCTGGCGCAGCCCCAGTCGGGGCCCGCCAATCCAGTGGACCGCCCGCACCGGGGCGCCGCGCCTTCGCAGCAACTCCAACGCGCAGTCCAGAGTCGGATCTCCAGTCGGCCGTGGGGACACCACGGCGATACGATCCCCGTCAGGGGCTATCCGTCCGGCCAGCGCCAGCTCCACTAGCTGTGCTCCGGCCAGACCAAGGTCGAGCGACTGCGGCTGTGCGGTGGTACCCGTGGTCGGGTCCAACGCCAGCAGCAGAAGCTCCTCCGGAAGTGTTCTGCGGCTCCTGCCCATCCATGCCTCCCCGCGTGGATGAATGACAGGGTGACCCCTCTCACATTGGTCTGTCGAGAGCGCGTGACCGGAATGTAGTGGAACCGGCAGGTATGTCGTTCTCGTCTACCGCAGGGGTTAAGCCCGCACACAGGACACTGGTACATGGTTCGGACAGGGGTAGGGATGCTGTGTCCGGGCGGCGATTCACGGTTCGGTACGCGCACGGAAGGCTCCGTGCGGCGCATGGAGGAGGCATCGGTGGCGGGCGAGTCCCCCGACAGGTCGAAGAAGCGCGAGTCGTCGGCAGAACCGACGTCGGGGAGCGCGGGTCCGGTTCCCGAAGCCAGGAGCGAGGCCGCGGATCCGCGCCTCGCGGTGGCGCGGGACGCGGGGTCGTCCTCGTCCTCGACGTCCGAGGCGCGTGGTGGGGTGGATACGGCGACGAAGATCTTCTCCGTACGAGACCTCCCGAAGGATGTCCGGGACGCGGACGGCGCCGCCGGTGAGGCCGGTGAGGCCGAGGGCGACGGTGCTGCGGATTCCGCCGTGCCGGAGGACTCTTCGGGCGGGGACGCGGAGAATGCCGCGGACGGGGACGAGGCTCGCGCTGCGGACGCCGGTGGTGGCGAGGCGAGCGCTGCGGACGTCGGTGGTGGCGAGGTGAGCGCCGGGGGTGACGACCGGCTGCGGGCGGCTGTGGCTGCCTGGGTGGCCACGGCGGACGAGGAGCCGTCGGCAGGGGACGCGGAAGCCGAGGGCGACGAGGGTGAGACCGAAGGCGCGGTGACGTCCGAGGGCGCCGACGGAGACGCGGCGACGTCTGAAGCCGCCGAGGACGCCGACAGAGACGTGGCGACGTCCGAGGGCGCCGATGAGGTCGCGGAGGGCGGTGACGAGGCTGCTGGTGGGGCTGAGGTGGCTGCCGGGGCCGACGTGGAGCCGGAGGCCGACGTCGAGTCAGAGGGTGCCGTCGATGCTGAGCCGGACGCCGACGCCGAGACTGGCGTCGGCTCCTCTGGTGACGTGGACACCGCCGGTGACGCTGGGGCGGCTGACGCCGGAACCGAGGCCGGCGGGGAGAGCAAGGTCGCTTCCGGGGCTGGCGCCGAACTTGAGGGCGACGCGGACGCCGACGGTGATGCTGAGGCTGACGCGACGGCCAGGGCCGATGCGGAGGCTGACGCCGAGCCGGAGGCCGAGTCCGAGTCCGAGGGCGATGCGGATGCGGAGACTGAGGCCGGCAGTGGAGCCGGGGGAGAACCCGAGGCTGACGCTGAGCCGGAGGGCGACGTCGAGGCCGAGACGGGTGCCGGTTCCGAGGGTGGTGCTGAGGCTGACGCGGAGGGCAAGGCCGGCAGTGAGGTCGCGGCTGACTCCGAGGCTGAGTCCGGGCCGAAGGCTGACGCCGCGCCGGAGGCCGAGGCCGATTCCGAGTCTGAGGGCGACGTCGAGGGTGAGACGCGTGCCGGCTCTGCGGATGAGGCGGATGCCGACGTTGACGCGGCGGCCGAGGCCGGCAGTGCGGTCGGTGTCGGTGTCGGTTCCGAGGCTGACGCCGAGCCTGAGGGCGCTGCCGACGATGCGGCTGTGGCTGACTCCGGCTCCGAGCCGAAGGCTGACGCCGAGCCTGAGGGTGACGCCGACGGTGAGGCCGACTCCGAGCCCGACGCCGACGTTGAGCCGGGTGCCGACGCCGGTGATGGTGGCGTCGACGCCGAGGACGCTCCCAAGGCCGACAAGCGCCCCGTAGACCAGCCCACCGCTGTCTTCAAGGCTGTGCGGCCCACCGCGCCCGCTGTCGATCAGCCGACCACCATGCTGAAGTTTGGCGGGGCGGCCAAGCCGGAGCCCACGGACGCCGACAAGCCCGACGAGGCGCAGTCCCGCAAGCCCGTGGCCGACGTCGAGCGGACGAGTCGGTTCGTCGCGCTCAAGCCGCTGGACGAGCCGAAGCCCGCCACGCCGGATGCCACCTCGCCCGTGCCGCAGGTCGGGCCGGAGCGGACGACGCAGCAGCCGTTGCCGCCGAAGCCGCCGCTGGATCTGCTGGCGGAGCTGACGAACACGCCGCCGCCTCCGCAGACGCCGCTGCGTACGGCGGCGCGGCGGGTCAAGATCTGGACGCCGCTGGTTTTGCTGCTGGCGGTTGTCTTTGCGGTCGTACAGGCCGTACGTCCGCTGCCGACGCCGGAACTCGCGCTCACCGCCGACGACTCGTACACGTTCGAGGGCAACAAGGTCGACCTGCCGTGGCCGGGCGAGGGCCAGGGCTGGATGGACGTCAACGGCATAGGGACGATGGGGAACTTCGGCGAGCAGAAGCCGGTCGCCATCGGGTCGGTCGCCAAGGCCATGACCGCGTACATCGTCCTCAAGGACCACCCGCTGAAGCCCGGCGACGAAGGGCCGAAGATCAAGGTCGACGCCCTCGCCGAGAAGGAGGGCGGCTACAACCAGGCCGGCGAGTCGACGCTCAACACCGTCAAGGCGGGCGACACGCTCACCCTGAAGCAGGCGCTGTCGGCCATCATGATCCCGTCGGCGAACAACATCGCCCGCCTGCTGGCCCGTTGGGACGCGGGTTCCGAGAAGGCGTTCATCGAGAAGATGAACGACGCCGCCAAGGAACTCGGGATGAAGAACACGACGTACACCGACGCCTCCGGGCTCAAGGAGACCACCGTCTCCACCGCCGAGGACCAGGTGAAGCTCGGCAACGAACTGGTCGAGATCCAGGCGCTCGTCGACATCACCAAGCTGCCCTACTGGCACGACCCGTCGGGCCAGCGGTGGAACAACTACAACAAGCTCGTCCCTTACAACGACGGCATCGGCATCAAGACCGGCACCACCACGGCCGCCGGCGGCAACCTGCTCTACGCCGCCACCAAGGAGATCGAAGGCGAGACGGTGACCGTCGTCGGTGCCATCCTCGGGCAGCACACGGCCCCGATCATCGACACGGTCAACGCCGTCAGCAAAACAGCGATGCTCGCCGCCCAGGACGCGATCACGTCGGAGAGGATCCTGAAGAAGGGCGACGTCGTCGGGTACGTGGACGACCAGCTCGGCGGGCAGACGCCGATCGTCGTCACCAAGGACGTCGCCGCGGTCGGCTGGGCCGGCCTGAAGGTGAAGGTGTCCTTCGCCTCCGACGAGGTACCGCACACCGCGAAGGCCGGCACCAAGGTGGGCGCGCTCACCGTCGGTGACGGTTCGGGCGGCGCCGTGGAGGTGCCGGTGGCGCTGCAGACCGACCTCGGCGAACCGGGCTTCACGGACAAGCTCACGCGCGTCGCCTGATCCCGGGCGCGACGTTTTCCGCCGTCGCCCGCCGCTCGGCACCCACCCGGGAGCCGAGCGGCGGGCCACGTGTTAGCGTCGCGAATCGGGGCAGGTCACCGCTCACGGGACGCGCCCGGAAAAGCCGCAGGGACGCGGCAGGCAACGCGCGGGGAACGGGACGCGTCCTGAAGAGAACAGAAGACGGGACACGGGGAGTGCCTTCAGGTGGCCACTGCGGAGCCGAAACACGCAGACGACGCCGGTCCGGATCCGGGATCAGGCCCGCGAATACGCGTGCCCGCCCCGCAGGCCGACACTGAGCACGATGGTGCGACGGCGGCGCTCAAGCGTGCCGTCCTGACCCTCCGTGAACGGTTCCTGCGCCACCCCGTCCTGTCCGTCGCCGCCCTCTCCGGCGCCCTGCACATCGTGTGGTTCTTCACGTTCGCGAACAGCGGTGGCGACCTCGCGGCACAGGACGCCTGGGCCGAGTTCGTCGGCCGGCACCCGGACTCCGCGTACAACCTCGCCTGGTACGGCGGTATGCACCCGGTGTCGTACAGCGTGGTGTCGCCGTATCTGATGTCCGTCTTCGGCGTCCGTACGTCGATGATGATCGCGGGGACGATCTCGGCCGGCCTGCTGACGCTGATCCTGCTGCGCAGCCGGTCCGTGAAGAACCCGCTGTGGGCCGCGCTCGCGGGGGTGTTCGCGTTTCTGTGCAACGCCGCTTCGGGGCGGGTGACCTTCGGTCTTGGCACGGTGTTCGCGCTGGGCGCGGTCGCGGTGGTGTTCTGCTGGCCGTACCGCTGGCGCTACAAGCGCTGGGCGAAGGCGCTGTGCGCGGCCCCGCTGGCGGCGCTCGCCACGATGGCGTCGCCGGTCGCGGGACTGTTCGTCGGGCTGGTGGCCGTGGCCCTCTTCCTGCAGAAGCGCCGGCCGGGCGCCTGGGCGCTGGGGCTCGCGCCCGCGGCCGTGGTCGCCGTCTCCGCCTGGCTGTTCCCCTTCTCCGGCACCCAGCCGATGTCCGTCGGCTCGGCGTCGCTGCCGCTGCTGTACTCGGTGTTCGTCTACGCCGCCGTGCCGCGCGAGTGGAAGACCGTACGGATCACGGCCGCCGTGTACGGGCTCTCGGTCCTGCTGGTGTGGCTGATCAGCTCGCAGATCGGCTCCAACATCACCCGGCTGCCGATGCTGTTCGCGGGCGTGGCGCTGGTCGCCGCGCTGCCGTTCACCGTGCCGCGCACCCGCAAGTGGTACGCGCTCGTCGTGGTCACCGTCGGCTTCAACGCGTGGATCGGCTTCAAGTCCGTGGACGACGTCGTGAACACGACCCCGACCGCCTCCTGGGCCCGCGAGCTGGCGCCGCTCGTCAACGAACTCCAGGAGGTCGGCGCCGAGAAGGGCCGCGTCGAGGTGGTCCCGGCCAGCTCCCACCGCGAGGCCTCCGCGCTCGCCCCGTACGTCAACCTGGCCCGCGGCTGGAACCGCCAGGCCGACATGGGACGCAACCCCCTCTTCTACGACGACACGCTCAACTCCGCGAACTACTACGAGTGGCTCAGGCGCTGGGCCGTCCACTTCGTCGTGCTGCCCAAGGGCAAGGCGGACGGCGACGGCGGTGAGCGCGAGCGGGAGCTGGTCCAGCGCGGCATGCCGTATCTGAAGCAGATCTGGGGCGATGCCAACTGGCAGCTGTTCCGCGTCACCGATCCGACGCCGCTCGCCGAGCCCAACGCCGTCGTCGAGCGCACCGAGCAGACCGAGCTGACCATGAAGGTCACCGTGCCCGGCCGCATCCTCGTCCGCATCCCGTACTCGCCGTGGCTGAGCATCGTCGACGCCGAGGGCAAGAAGCTCGAGGCTCCGCAGGAGACGGAGGCCTCCAAGGACCGCCCCGACGGCGCCCCGAAGTCGTACGACAACGTCAACGGCTGCCTGATGGAGGCCGAGGAGGACCCGGACGGCGACAAGTGGACGGTCCTGCTGGCACCGAAGGCGGGAACCTACCGGCTGGGAGCGCCTTACGGGGTGCCGCGGGGGACGCCGTGTCCGGAGGAGCTGAGGTAGTCCACGCGTGACGGACCCGCGTGACGGACCCGCGTGACGGACCCACGTGACGGACCCACGTGACGGACCCGCGTAACGGAAGGACAACGAGGCGAACGCGGGCCGGGGGCCGGGCGTCACAGGTGTGTATCGCTCGTCATGCCCTGGGGGACCCATGCGAACACACCTGACACGGACCGTCGCGCTCGTCCTGTTCGCCGTCGTCGGTTGCGGCAGTGAGACGGCCGGTGGGGCCGGAGGCCACAGCCCGGCGCCGGACCCGGCACCGCACACGAAGGAGCGCGCCGGACAAGTCGCCGAGGCCTGGGACGGGTCTGCGGCCGCCGATGCGTACAGCAAGGGCTACTACCCGATGCAAGGCCCGGTCCAGCGGCCCGAGGGCGGCTGGCGCGACGCGGAGGACGAGGAGGCCTACGCCACCCAGAACTTCGCCCTGAGCGCCGAACTGCCCAAGACGCACAAGGGCGGCAAGGTGACATGGCAGAGCGGAGAGACGCTCACGCTGGACCTGATGGGCGCGCGGGAGGCGTACGAGACCCTGGCCCGCAACAGCGGCGAGGGACCGCGCCTCACCGTGACCGGGGCGGAGCTGGGCGAGATGACCCAGGCCACGAGCCGTGGTCCGGCGACCGTCCCGGCCTGGCTGTTCACGCTGGAGGGCTACGACACCCCGCTCAAACGGGTCGCCATCGGCCCGTCGAAGGTCCCGAAGCCGCCCATAGGTCCGGCCGCGCAGGGGGTCTCCGCTGATCTGTGGAATCTCGGCGGGGTGGTCGAGGTGGCCGGGAACGGCCGGTCGGTGACCGTCGTGGCCCACCATGGGGCCTGCGACGACGGGCCCGCCGTGGACGTACTCGAGACGGACGGCAGTGTGGTGCTGTCGGGGTACATGGTCGGGACGGACGACGGTCTGTGCCAGGACAGCCTGCACGCCCAGGAAAAGACGGTGGAGCTGGACCGGCCGGTGGGCGACCGAGTCCTGCTGGACGCGTTCACCGGCCGGCCGCTCGGCCCTGCGAGGCACTGAGCCCTCAGCGATCCTTCGCGTCCACCTTTACCGGAAACGCGATGTCGCACACCGGATCCTCCGCCCCCGCCGCATCCCAGTCGGCGAAGTACACCTCACGGCAGGGGCCCGCCTGTTCCAGCCCCTGGGCCGCGATCCACTCCTCCACCGCCTCGAACGCGGCGATGATCTGCGGGTAGGCCACCTGCGCCTTGGTGATCCGGGTGTAGGCGAACCGCGCTGCGGGGTCCACCCGGACCCTGGTCTCCCAGGCCCGCCCCTGTGCCTCGGCCCACGCCCGGGCCGCGGTCTCGTCGGCGACGGGGACGCAGGCCTCGGCGGGCCCGTCGCTCTCCATGGACACCTCGGAGTGGTACACGACGAACGGCGGCGCCGTGATGCCCCCGCACTCCCGTGAGGCCGCCTCCAGGCGCCCCAGCGAGGCGCCGATCCACGCCGGCAGTTCGTCCGCCAGCGTGTGCCTGGTCTCGGTGATCACCACCTGCGCCGGTACGTCGACCGTCTCGACCTCGAACTTCCCGTACATCTCGGAGCTCCTCCCCGACAGTCGTCCACGGAGGTACTCGGCGAGCGTCCGCTGCCCCGCCACCCGCGCCTCTACGTCCGCCCAGTACGCGGCGAGCAGTCGCGCGGCCTCGCCATCGTCGGCCGCCTCGACGATCTCGGCGATCCGGGCGAGCGGCATGTCCAGCTGCCGCAGCAGGGCCACGAGCCGGGCGCGCTCGGCCTGGTCGGCGCGGTAGTAGCGGTAGCCGCTGGCCTCGTCCACCTGGGCCGGGGTCAGCAGTCCGAGCCGGTCGTACAGCCGCAGGGCCTTGGCCGAGAGCCGGGCCTTGGCGGCGAACGCCCCGATGGTGAGCAGTTCGTCGTCCACCACGTCATCCTCCGTCACCGGGCGCCTTCCGCCCGGTGACAAGGACGCTCACCCTTGCCCCAAGGGCAAGGTCAAGAAGAGGGCGCTGCCGGAACCGTCGCTCAGGCCAGCTGCCCCTCCACCGCCGCAACGACCTCCGCCGACTCCGGCTCCGTCTGCGGTGAGAAGCGGGCTACGACCTCGCCGTCCCGGCCGATCAGGAACTTCTCGAAGTTCCAGCGGATGTCGCCGGTGTGGCCCTCGGCGTCGGCGAAGCCGGTGAGGCGCTCGTACAGCGCATGCCGGCCGTCACCGTTGACCTCGACCTTCTCGGTCATCGGGAAGGTCACGCCGTACGTCGCCGAGCAGAACTCGGCGATCTCCTCGGAGCTTCCGGGCTCCTGGCCCATGAACTGGTTGCAGGGCACGCCGAGCACGGTGAAGCCCTGCGCGGCGTAACGCTCCTGGAGCCGCTCCAGGCCCGCGTACTGCGGGGTCAGCCCGCACTTGGAGGCCACGTTCACGATGAGGACGGCCTTGCCCTTGTACTGGCCGAGGTCGGCCGCACCGCCCTGGAGCGCAGCGATGTCGACGTCGAGTACGGAATTGCCGGTGGTGTCAGTAGTCATGAGCGGATGCTAACCGCGACAGGTGTCGGCACCGTTCTGGGCCTCGACGAGAACCTCACCGGCCGCCGTCCGCGAGTACAGCACCGACCGGCCCGCCCTGCGCCGTTCCACCAGCCCCGCGTCCAGCAGGATCTTCACATGGCGGCCGACCGAGCCGAGGCCCTGGCCGGTCAGGACGACGAGCTGGGTCGTGCTCAGCGGGGAGTCGAGCAGGACCAGGAGCGCGGCCCGCGCGGTGCCGAGCAGCGCGCCGAGGCTCGCGGGCGGAGGTCTGTCCGATACGTCGGCCAGGGCGCCCCGGCACGGGTAGATCACCGCGTACCGGCGCTCGGGTTCCGCCCAGGACACCCAGCCCGCCTTCGGAGTCACCGGCACGAACACCAGCTCCGCGCCGGAGATCTCGCGGGGCGGATATTCGTGCAGGTTGACCTGGAACCGGCTGTCGCCGAGCCAGCGTGTCCCGGGCCGCAGCCCGTCCAGTACGGCTGCCCAGCCGCCCCGGCTCACCTGGGCGAGCCGGGCGATCACGTCGGCCTCCAGGATGCGCCGGCGCCGGTGCCAGTACGGCCGTACGGTCTCGGTCCAGACGTAGGACAGGAGGTCGGCCGCGCGGTCGGGGAGGTCGTCGCGGTCGAGGGCGGTGGGGAGGGGACCAGCGAGGGAGATCTTCAGGTGCGCGCGGGCGTCCTCCGGGCGGGCCGCGCGGACGCGGGCGAGGCCCTCCTCGAAGGTCTCGCCGTCGCGTGGAGTGGGGGTGAGGAAGTCGGCGATCCAGCTGCGGCCGAGTCCGGAGCGGATGAGGAGTGCGGTGACGGGGTCCGTGTCCAAGTGCTGCTGGTAGGCGGGGAGATGGGCTTCCAGCCAGGCACGTTCGCCGGGGTGCGCGGCCGTGCCCGCGTGCAGCAGCTTCAGGCTCGCGAAGGTCTCGGCGAGCGGGGAGAGGACGAAGCGGCTGCGGGCGAGGGTGTCGGCGTTGATCTGCCACCAGCCCATGGAGTGCGCCACCTTTCGCGTCTGCGCGAAACAATAACTCCCGCGGCCGCGGGCACCCGAGACTCCGCGCATGACCAAACGCGTGACCAACGGCGCGACCTACGGCTACAAGTCCCTGTTCCGGACACCGGAGTTCACCCCGCTCTTCCTCACCTCCGCGGCGAGCGTCGCCGCGCAGACGATGGCCGGGCTGGCGCTCGGCACGCTCGTCTACCGGGCGACGGCGTCACCGCTGCTGTCGGCGGTGAGCATGTTCGGTCCGTCGCTAGCACAGATGGTGGGCGCGACGCTGCTGATGTCGGGCGCGGACCGGCTGCCGCCGAGGGCGACGCTTGCGGGTATCTCGGTCGCCTTCGCGGCCGCTACAGCGGTGCTGGCCGCGCCCGGACTGCCGATCTGGGCGGTCTTCGTCGTCGTCCTGGCGCAGGGGCTGGTCGCGTCGCTCGGCGGGGGAGTGCGGTGGGGGCTGCTGAACGAGGTGGTGGCCAAGGGCGGGTTCATGCTGGGGCGTTCGGTCTTCAACATGATGAGCGGGCTCGTGCAGATCACCGGATACGCGGTGGGCGGCGCGCTGCTGGCGGTCCTGTCCCCGGGCAGGGTCCTGCTGCTCGCGGCGGTGCTGCACATCACGGCCGCGCTCGGCCTCCGGCTCGGCCTGACGGCCCGCCCGCCGCGCGCGTCGGGCCGCCCGTCGGTGACGGCGACCTGGCGAGCGAACGCCCTGCTGTGGTCCTCCCGCCCACGCCGGTACGTCTTTCTCGCCCTCTGGATCCCCAACGGCCTGGTGGTCGGCTGTGAGTCGCTGTACGTCTCCTACGCCCCCGCCGACGCGGGCACGCTGTTCGCCTGTGCGGCGCTGGGGATGTTCGTCGGAGACGTGACGGTGGGCCGGTTGCTGCCGCGGAGGGTGCGCGGACGGCTCGGCGTACCGCTGCTGGTGCTATTGGCCGCCCCGTACACGGTCTTCGTCCTGCACCCGGCGCTCCCGCTCGCCGCCGCGGCGACCGCCGTCGCCTCGGTGGGCTTCGGCGCGAGCCTGGTCCAGCAGGAACGCCTGATGTCCCTCACCCCGGACGAACTGGCGGGCCACGCCCTGGGGTTGCACTCGGCGGGGATGCTCACGATGCAGGGCGTGAGCGCGGCCCTGGCGGGGTCAGTGGCCCAACTGACCTCGCCCGCCGCCGCGATGACAGTCATGGCGGTGGCGTCGCTCGGCGTGACGGGGGCGCTGAGCGTCCGCGGGCCTGTAAGGGCCCGCAAGGGCCCGTAAGGGGCGCGGGGAACTGCGCGACCAGCCCCCACCGGCCCGCAGGTCGCCACCGCTCCCAGCGGAGCGCTACGGCTTACGCCCCACCCCGCAGTAGGCGTCGACGGCGACCGGGTCGCCGTATTCCGGGCGCCACTCGGTGACCTGGACGACGCCGGGCTCCACGAGTTCGAGGCCGTCGAAGTAGCCGGCGATCTCCTCGATGCTGCGTACGTGGTACGGCACCGCGCCGCTCGCGTTGTAGGCCTCCGACGCGGCGATCATGCCCTCGCTGGTGGCGGTGCTGTCGCTGATCACGAGGTAGCTGCCTGGGGGCAGGCCCGCCATGAGCTCACGCACCAGCCCGCGCGCGTGCTCGTACTCGGCGACGTGGCCGAGGGTGTTGAGGATCATCAGGGCGACCGGCTGAGAGAAGTCGAGGGTGCTGGTGGCGGCTTCCAGGATGCCCTTCGGGTCGTACAGGTCGGCGTCGAGGTACGCGGTCCTGCCCTCGGGTGTGCTCGTGAGCAGGGCGTTGGCGTGGGTCAGCACGATCGGGTCGTTGTCGACGTACACGATCCGGGCGTCCGGTGCCACGCGCTGGGCCACCTCGTGAGTGTTGTCGGCGGTCGGCAGTCCGGTGCCGACGTCCAGGAACTGTCGTATGCCCTGCTCACCGGCGAGGTGGCGGACGGCACGCCCCAGGAAGTGCCGGCTGGTGACCGCCACGTCGACCAGGCCGGGGAAGATCTCCTTGATGTGGTCCCCGATCTCGCGGTCGACCGGGTAGTGGTCCTTGCCGCCGACGAAGTAGTTCCAGAAGCGGGCCGAGTGCGGCTTGGTCGTGGGGTCCGACGACACGGGAGACCCTCCTCCTCGGGAGTGCGGGTGATCGGTGCAGTGATCGAGTCACCAACTTAGGTCAACTCGGCGCGCATGCGAGGGTGTTCGAGAAAGCGCTTGCACACTGTCTTGACGTGTCCCTGCCCTCGTGGGTTTATGGGAGCGCTCCCACGTTTCTGTCGATGCTCGCGTCGCTCACGCTCATTCATTCCTCTGGAGCCTCTGGAGTCGCAGTGAGAACTACGAGAAGCAGCACGAAGAGCGCAAAGAGTCCCGTCACCGCGTTACTCACCCTCCTGATGGGGCTGGTCGTCCTCGGCGCCCTGGCCGCGGTCCCCGCCCACGCGGAGCCGCCCCGCGCCCGTGCCGCCGGCCTCCACATCAGCGACGGCCGTCTGCTCGAAGGCAACGGCAACGACTTCGTCATACGCGGGGTGAACCACGCCCACACCTGGTACCCCGGCGAGACGCAGTCCCTGGCGGACATCAAGGCGTTCGGCGCCAACACCGTCCGGGTCGTCCTCTCCAACGGCCACCGCTGGACGCGCAACAGCGCCGAGGACGTGGCCGCGGTCGTCGCCGACTGCAAGGCCAACCGGCTGATCTGCGTGCTGGAGGTGCACGACACCACCGGCTACGGCGAGGAGGCCGCGGCCGCCACGCTGGACTCGGCGGCCGACTACTGGATCGGCCTCAAGGACGTCCTGGCCGACCAGGAGAACTACGTCATCGTCAACATCGGCAACGAGCCCTGGGGCAACACGAATCCCGCCGGCTGGACCGCGCCGACCGTCGCCGCCGTACAGAAGCTGCGCGCCGCCGGATTCGAGCACACGATCATGGTGGACGCGCCCAACTGGGGCCAGGACTGGCAGGGCGTGATGCGGGCGAACGCCCGGACCGTGTACGACGCCGACCCCACCGGCAACCTGATCTTCTCCATCCACATGTACAGCGTCTTCGACACGGCACAGGAGATCACCGACTACCTGAACGCCTTCGTGACGGCCCGACTTCCCATCCTGATAGGCGAGTTCGGCGGTCCTCCCGACCAGTACGGCGACCCCGACGAGGACACGATGATGGCGGCGGCCGAGCAGCTCGACCTCGGCTACCTGGCCTGGTCCTGGAGCGGCAACACCGACCCGATCCTCGACCTGGCGATCGACTTCGACCCGGGCCGGCTCAGCTCCTGGGGCCAGCGCATCTTCAACGGTCCGAACGGCATCGTCCAGACGTCGAAGGAGGCCACGATCTTCGGCGGCACGGGGGCGGACACCCAGGCCCCGACGGCCCCCGGCACCCCGACGGCGTCCTCCGTGACCGCCACGTCGGCCACCCTCACCTGGCCCGCAGCCACGGACAACGTCGCCGTCACCGCGTACGACGTCGTCCGGGCCCAGGGGACGTCCGATCTGCCGGTCGCCGCTTCGAGTACGAACACCGTCACCCTCACCGACCTCACCCCCGACACGACGTACACCTTCGCCGTCCACGCCCGCGACGCCGCCGGCAACCGCTCGGCACGCTCGGCGACGGTGAGCGTCACGACGGACGAGGCGGCGGGGGTGGGCTGCTCGGTGGGCTACCGGGCGGTGCACGAGTGGCCGGGCGGCTTCCAGGGCGAGCTCGTGATCCGCAACACCGGCACGACGCCACTGAGCGGGTGGAGCCTGGCCTTCACGTTCGCTGACGGGCAGACCGTCGCCAACATGTGGGGCGGGACGGCGACCCAGAACGCGGGCGCGGTGACGGTGTCGCCCGCGTCGTACACGTCCACCATCCCGGCGGCGGGCTCGGTGACGGTCGGGTTCACGGGGAGCAAGGGGGCCACGAACACGGCGCCGACGTCCTTCAGGCTCAACGGGGCGGTCTGCGCGAGCGCGTGAACTGTGGGGCCGGTGTCTACTCGTCGTCCCCGACACGCACGACCGCCAGCGTGATGTTGTCGGGGCCGCCGGCCTCGATCGCGGCCTTCCACAGTTCGAACGCGGCCCGTCCGTCGTCGTGTTCGCGCATCACCTTGTCGAGGATGTCGGTCGGTACGGGGTCGGTCAGGCCGTCCGTGCAGATGAGGTAGCGGTCGCCGGGGGACAGGGGCAGGGACGTCAGATGGGGGCGGATGGTGCGGTAGGTCGGGCTGCCGCCCAGGCACTGGGTGACGAGGGAGGTGGTGCGCTGCCCGGGTTCGAGTGGGCCGCTGTCGTCGACGCTCACCTGACGCAGCCCGTCGGGGGAGGCGGCGAAGACGCGGCTGTCGCCCACGTTGAACACGAGCAGCGCATCGGGCTGGACGACGGCGCCGGCCACCGTCGTTCCCATCGTGGCGAGTTCGCCGCCCTCGTCGCCGCCGGCCGCTTCGTACACGGCGCGGTTGCAGGTGCTCAGGGCGCTGCGTACGGCGTCCTCGTCGCTCAGTGCCGCGCCGACCGCCGCGAGTTGGCGTACGACCAAGGCGCTGGCCACCTCACCGCCGGGATGCCCGCCGAGTCCGTCGGCGACGGCGACGACGAGCGGTGTGCCCAGCGGGAAGGCCAGGGTCTGCGGGTTCTCGGTGACGGTGGCGCACAGGGTCCACGGGCCGACGACGAGACTGTCCTCGTTGCGGTCCCTGAGCAGCCCCGGATGACTCAGCGCACTCACGGCGACGTACGGCATACGACACCGTCACCGCCCACCGCGTCCACCGCTGTCCTGTCGCTCCTGTCGCTCACTGCTCCCTTTCCACGTACTCCTTGAAGGACTCCAGATCACCGCGGACGAGCCGCTCGATCGCGTTGGCCTGCGCGAATCCCTTCGGTCCGCCGAAGATCTCCCTGATGGTGCCGGGGTCGTACTCCAGTCGCGCCTGGACCCGGGTGTGGTTCTGGTCGATCGGCTGCAGCGAGAAGGAACCTGTCAGCTCCGCGGCACCCGTGGTGTGCCACTCCATCACACGTTCGTCGCCGTGGTCGGAGACTTCGGCCGCCAACTCCCGGGCGCGTCCGCCGGCTTCGACGTCCAGATGTGCCCGCCCCTGCGCCTCCGGACGGGCGCCCCGCACTCCCGCCACGAAGCGCGGATAGTCCTCCACCCGGTGCAGTCTGTCCCAGGCCCTGTCCACCGGGACTCCGACATCGATGTGCTCTTCGAGGGTGCTCATGGCCCACCTCCGGGTTCGGCTCATGACGCACGGTCCTGTGTGTCCTGTGTGTCCTGTGCCTCCAGTGTGCGCCCGGCTTGGGGCCGTCCGGGTGCTTCCTCGCCGGCTCGCGGATCACGGCGCGTCGCTGGTTTCTGTCACCATTTTTCATATTAACCTCCCGTAACTGTAGGAAGTCGATCTGTCGCGGATCGCACACACCAGCACCACACCTCACTTCCGGAGATGACATGCACAAGCTTCACAAGGCTGCCGTCGTGGTCGTCGCTCTCGGCAGCGTCGGGATCCTGAGCGCCGGCACCGCCACCGCCAACGACGGGCACGGCGGCAAGAGCGTCATGCAGAGCTCGCACTGCAAGTCGCACGACCTGAACGTCGACGTCCTCGGCCAGGTCGGCATCCTCAACGGCGTCCTGGGCAACGCGCTCAACGGCGAGGGCAAGGCGGGCAGCCAGGACACCCACGTGGGCTCGACGATGGGCTGCAACAACAGCGCCTTCTAAGGCCGCGCCTCTTCGGTGAGTACGGGGCACGCGAAGCCCAGGGGCCCGATCCGCTTTCTGGATCGGGCCCCTCAGCCGTGCCGCGCCCAGGGCCGCGCGCCGTGGTCAGCGCTACCCCGGATCTGGATCCGCGGGCATACGTTGTGGCGTGGACGAGGTGAGGGGGGAGGCGACCGCGGACAGCCCGCCGGTGAACGCCCCGACGGCGAGCGCGGCGATGGTGTCCGGCCCTACGGCGGCACCGTCCCCGCCGACGCCGTTGCAGCTCGCGTGCCGCGTGCGGGATCGCCTCCCGGCGCTCCCGCGGCTCCAGCCGCCGTCGCGTCGCGGCGCCCGGCTCCCGTGCCGGGGCGGCCGTCGTCCCCTCGCCTCCGTGCCCGCCCCGGTTTCCACTGTGTGGCATTCGCCCGAACCCGTTCTGCGTCCGCCAAGGCTGTCGCTAGGGTCCTGAACGCAGGCTATTGAACGCGTGTTCAACCGCGAAGGCGAGCCGAGTGCCGATGAGTACCGCACCCCTCCACACCGCCCCCGTCCAGACCATCTGGTGGCAGTTGCACCCCCTGACCTTCCTCGGCGCCGAACCGCGGGCGCTCCCCGCCGACGCCCCCTGCGCGCACCGGCTCGGCAGGCTCGAACCGTGGCTCGACTACCTGGTCGAACTCGGCTGCGACGGACTGGCGCTGGGCCCGGTCTTCGCCTCCTCCACCCACGGCTACGACACGGTCGACCACTTCCGCGTCGACCCGCGCCTGGGCACCGACGAGGACTTCGACCGGCTCGTCGCCGCCTGCCGGCAGCGCGGGGTGAAGCTGCTGCTGGACGGTGTCTTCAACCACGTGAGCCGGGACTTCGGCCCCTTCCGGGACGTACGGGAACACGGCGCCGCGTCCGCCTACGCCTCCTGGTTCCGGATCGACTGGTCGGCCGACGGCCCGGACGGCTTCGGCTACGCCGACTTCGAGGGCCACCGCCACCTGGTGGCCCTCGACCACGCCGAGCCCGCCGTCCAGGACCACGTCCGCCGGGTGATGGACCACTGGCTGCGGCGCGGCGCGCACGGCTGGCGCCTCGACGCCGCCTACGCCGTGCCGTCGTCCTTCTGGCGGGAGGTCATCGGCCCCGTGCGCGCGGACCATCCGGACGCGTGGTTCCTCGGCGAGGTGATCCACGGCGACTACACCGCGGCCGTACGCGACGGCGGGCTCGACTCGGTGACGCAGTACGAGCTGTGGAAGGCCCTGTGGAGCTCCCTCAACGACCACAACTTCTTCGAACTGGCCTGGACGCTGGACCGGCACAACGGCCTCGCCGCGCGCTTCCAGCCGCTCACCTTCGTCGGCAACCACGACGTCACCCGCATGGCCAGCAGGCTCGACGACCCGCGCCACCTCGCCCATGCCCTGGCCGTGCTGTTCACCGTCGCCGGGACGCCCAGCGTCTACGCGGGTGACGAACAGGCCTTCCGCGGCGTCAAGTACGAGCGGGAGGACGGCGACGCGGAGATCCGGCCGGCGTTCCCCGACAGCCCCTCCGGGCTCGCGCCCCACGGCCGGCCCGTGTACCGGCTGCACCAGAAACTGATCGGGCTGCGGCGGCGCCACCCCTGGCTGGTCCGGGCCCGTACCGAGGTGCTGCACCTGGACAACCAGGCATTCGCCTACCGGACCGTCGACCCCGAGAGCGGCGCGCAACTCGCCGTGCTGCTCAACATCTCCGACTCCCCGGTGGACTTCCCGTCCGTCGACGCCTCCGCCGAACGACTGCTCGCCGGCGCCCCGTACGACGACGCTGCCGACGCCGGCCCGACGCACCGGGTCGCCCCGCACGCCTGGGCCGTACTCGAACTCCAGTCGTCAGGCGACCTCCGCACTCACTGAAGGGGAACAAAGTGATAACAGCAGGCAACGGGAAGGGGGCTGGTGAGGTCTAGTCCGCCATGAAGATCTCTTTCCTGATCCACAACGCCTACGGCATCGGAGGCACGATCACCACGACCTTCAATCTGGCCCAGGCGCTGGCCGCGCGGCACGATGTGGAGGTCGTCTCGGTGTTGCGGCACAGGGAGCGTCCGAACTTCGCCCTGGACCCGAGGGTTTCCCTGCGGCCGCTGGTGGACTTGCGGGAGGAGAAGGAACATCCACTTCATCTGAGACCCGCGAGAGTGTTCCCGGTCTCCGAGTACCGCTATGGGCAGTACAGCGAGTTGACCGATCAGCGGATCGGTGAGTGGCTGAACGCGACCGACGCCGACGTGGTCATCGGCACTCGACCGGGGCTCAACGTACATCTCGCGTCGCAGGCCCCGCACCATGTCATCCGCGTCGGGCAGGAGCACCTCACGCTCGACAACCACTCACCGCGGCTGCGCACCGCGTTGCGCCGGGCCTACCGCCGGCTCGATGTGCTCACCACGGTCACGGAGGCGGACGCTGCCGCGTACCGGCGCAAGATGCGGTTGCCGGGCGTCAGAGTGGAGGTGCTTCCCAACAGTGTTCCCGATCCGGTGCTGCCTGCCGCGGACGGCACCGCGAAAGTGGTGGTCGCGGCCGGGCGGCTGGTTCCGGTGAAGCGTTACGACCTGCTCGTCGAGGCGTTCGCCCGGGTCGCCGCCGAGCACCCGGACTGGCAGCTGCGGATCTACGGAAAGGGGGAGGAGCAGGCCCGGCTGCGGCAGCTCATCCAGAGCCTGGGCCTGTACGACAACGTCTTTCTGATGGGTGCGGCCGCACCCATGGAGGCGGAGTGGGTCAAGGGCTCGATCGGCGCGGCCGCGTCCAACTTCGAGCCGTTCGGCATGACCCTCGTCGAGGCGATGCGCTGCGGACTGCCCGTGGTGAGCACCGACTGCCCGCACGGACCCGGCGAGATCATCAAGGACGGGGTCGACGGTCGGCTGGTGCCGGTCGGGGACCGCGACGCGCTGGGCGACGCTCTGCTGGAACTCGTCGGTGACGACGAGCGGCGCCGCCGGATGGGCCGTACGGCCATGGAGAACGCGCGACGCTTCGCCCCGGCCCCCGTCGTGGAGCAGGCCGAGCGCCTGATCGGCGAGGCGATATCGGCGAGAAGGGCCGGGCGGCCGGTCGCACAGGAACCCGGCCGGATACATCGCGCCCTGATCAGCCGGGGCTTCGGCGCGCGCGACGCCGCCCATGCCGCGGCCGGCAGTGCGCTGCGCACGGTACGGAGGGGACGGCGATGAACAGCGAACCGGGCACGACACAGGACGCACAGCTCCGTGTCGACTGCACGGCCGACGCGGATGGCCGAATCACCTTTCACCTTCCACCACTTGGGGAAGCAGACTCCCGGTCGGCCCGGTCGGCCCAGTTGCTGCTGCGGCTGCGTCCCAAGAAGGGACAGCCCGAGGACACTCTTCATGTCCTCGATGTCGAAGCGGTTGACGGCGGCGACGGCGGCGGCCGTCGCGCCATCCTGGAGTCGCGGCCCTCTCTCGCCGAGGGACGGTGGGACGTGTACCTGCTCCCCGAACCGGGAGCGCCGCGACAGCGGCTCCGCCCCGGTCTGCGGGACCTGCGAGCCCTCGTCGACGGACACACCCGTGACTGGCCGTCGCCGGTGGCGGTGCGGGTTCCGTACACCACCAAGGATGGCTATCTCGCGGTACGGGCCTGGCTGCGCACCGCCCATGCCGAGGTCGAGGGCATCGAGGTGACGGACCGGTCGATGACGGTCAGGGGGCGGCTGCATGGCGCCACGCTCTCCGCGGGAGCCGTCGTACGTCTGCGTGCCAGGGGTCCCAAGGGCGCTGTACGGACCCGGGAACCCCAGGTCGAGAGCGCCGGCCGGCGCTTCTCCTTCACCGTGGACCACGAAGAGTTGGCCGCCGACGCCATCGGAACCCGCGTCTGGGACATCAGCGTTCAGGCTGGACCTGCGGAGGGATCCCCTCCCATCCGTGTCGGTCGCCTGCTCGACGACGTGGCGGACCGCAAGGAGATCTACGTGTATCCGTCGGCCACGGTCGGCGGTGCCGCCGTGCGTCCCTACTACACGGTCGACAACGACCTCTCCGTGGAGGTGACAGCCGCCGGGTGACCGCGCCGCTACTTGCCGAGGACGAGGGTGTTGTTGCACCCCAGGCGTGAGCCGATGTCGGTGGTTTGCGGGCCGGGTGAGACCTTGCCGTTGGACCAGTTGCCGTACACGGACTGGCCCTGTACGTCGGTGTTCCTGTCGGTCGTACTGCATGAGGTGCTCTGGGTGATGACGATCGTCTTGCTCACCCCGCCGCGGTGCTTGTGCCCTTTCCCTTTCCCGTGCCCCTTCCCGTGTTCCTTCCTGTGCCCTTTCTCGTGCCCGTCCCCGTGGGCGTAGGCGGTGCCGGCGCCGAGAAAGCCGACGGTGCCGAGGAGGACGGTAACGACAGCCGTCTTGAGAGTTTTGCGCATGTCTTCTCCGAGCGTTGAAGCGGACGCGTATGCGATCCACCACGTCATAAGATGGCGAGAGGTTAATAGGTAAATGTCCGATATTGACTCGTCGGCACGCCGGATCGTCTGATCAACGAGCGCGGGCGTCGGCTCGGCGGCCGGCTGAAGTTCCCTGTGCCGTCAAGGCATTACGACGCCGAGCGCGGCGTAGGCGCTCCGCGCCGAACCACCCGTGTGGCCGCGCCGCGAGCGCGCGTCCGCCTAGAGGCGCGGCACGTGGTCCACCCACGCCATGTCGGCGGTCGCGATGAGCGACTGGCCGGCCACGACCCCGGGGGTCACACCTGTGAACGCCACGACGTCCCGGTGCAGATGCGACTGGTCGGCGTAGCCGCAGTCGGCCGCGACCCTGGCCGCCTCCTGGCCCCCGGCCAGTCGGGTGGCGGCCCAGTCGTAGCGGACGAGCTTCACGGCGCGCTTGGGCGGCAGGCCGAGCTGGGCGTGGAAGCGGGACCACAGGCGCTTGCGGCTCCAGCCCAGCTCGTCGGCCAACTCCTCGACCCGCACCTGGCCGTGCCCGGCGACCATACGGTCCCAGGCCCAGGCCAGCTCCGGCTCGATGGCGGGCCCCGCGGCGGTCAGCCGGGCGAGGGACGCTTCGACGAGTGCGAAACGTTCCTCCCACGAGGCGGCCTGGGCCAGCTGCTCGCGCAGCCGGGCCGCCCGCCGCTCTCCCCACAGGTCGTCCAGGGCCACCACGGAGCTCTCCAGCTCAGCAGGGTCCACGCCCAGCACGGCGCGCGCGATGGCGGGGGACAGGCGCACCTGCATCCACTCGACGTTCGCGGCCCGCACCCGCGCCGCACCGCCGACGCCGAACCCGAGCCCGGTGACAAGGCTGCCGCGATGCTGCCGCCCCGTCGACTCGTCGATGCCGAGCGCCGCCTCGCCGCAGGCCAGCGCCAGCGTCAGCACGGGGTGCGGGTCGAGCCGGTGGTCGACCGGAGCCGGGCCGCGGTCGCGGAATCCCGACAGAACGACGCCGGGTACGCGGCTGGGCCGGGCCGGGCGCGTGACCTGCCACACGGGGGCAACGACGCGGCGGCGCACGGCAGTTGACATACGTCCATGCTACGGACCTGCATGCTACGGACCTGCCCGGGCGGAACATTTCTTCAATCCAGCGGGCCGCCGCCGCGGCGAAGGTGAGCGCATGACTTCCACCGGAACCACCGCGCCGCAACCACCGGGCGTGGCCCGTCTGTTGCGCCCGTACGCGGGCGGCTTCGTCGCCGTCGTCGTCCTGCAGGTCATCGGCGCTGTCGCCGGCCTGGCGCCGCTCCTCGCGGTCGTCGAGCTCGGCCGTACGCTGCTGGCGCCGGGGCCGGCCGACGACGGGCACGTGCGCGACGTCGTGATCGCGGGCGCGGCAGGGCTGCTCG
Organism: Streptomyces sp. GESEQ-4; assembly: GCF_017948455.1. Classification (GTDB taxonomy): domain Bacteria; phylum Actinomycetota; class Actinomycetes; order Streptomycetales; family Streptomycetaceae; genus Streptomyces. Next base: position 28,512 of record NZ_JAFFSU010000031.1, on the reverse strand, counting down.
TACGGCTGCTGTTCACGGCCGCCTCGTCCGGCGTCGGACACCTCCTCGACACCCGGGTGCAGCTGTCGCTGCGCCGGCAACTCGCCGCGCGGCTCGGGCGGGTGCCGATCGGTTGGCTGGCGAGGCGGCACAGCGGGGAGCTGGCGAAGGTGGTGGGCGAGGATGTCAGCGCCGTGCACCCGGTCATCGCCCACACGCCGGGCGAACTGGTCTCCGCCTTCGTGGTGCCGCTGGTCTCGCTCGGCTACCTCTTCACCGTGGACTGGCGGCTGACGCTGATCACGCTGATCCCCGTGCTGCTGGCGGTCGCGCTGGTGCCGCTGATGATGACTCCCGCGCGGCTGCGCGAGCAGAAGGAGTTCGACGCCGCGATGGGGCGGATCTCGGCGTCGGTGGTCGAGTTCGTGCAGGGCATCGCGGTGGTGAAGGCGTTCGGCGGGTCGGAGCGGGCGCACGGCAAGTTCCGTACCGCGGTGGGCGACTTCACCCGGAGCTTCTACCGGATGGTGCGCGGTCTTGCCGGGGTCGCCGCCGGGATGCAGGTGGTGCTGTCGCCGCCGTTCGTGCTGCTGGCGGTGCTGGTCGGCGGCGCGTACCGGATCACCGGGGGCGGGCTCGCCCCGGCGGACCTGGTGCCGTTCCTGCTCCTCGGCCTCGGGCTGACCGCGCCCGTGGCCGCGCTCGGGCACGGCTTCGACGACCTGCAGGCCGCGCGGCGCGCCGTCGGCCGCATCCGGGACGTACTCGCCGAGCCGTCGCTGCCCGAGCCTGTACGGCCGGTGGCGCCCGAGGGACACCGGGTGGAGCTGCGGGACGTCCGCTTCGGGTACGAGGGTGCCGCCGCCGGGCGCGAGGTGCTGCGCGGTATCGACCTGGTGCTGGAGCCGGGGACGACCACGGCCGTGGTCGGGCCGTCCGGCAGCGGCAAGTCCACGCTGGTGCAACTGCTGCCGCGGTTCTACGACCCGACGCACGGCTCCGTGCTCCTCGGCGGCGTCGACCTGCGTGAGGTGGGCAGCCAGGAGCTGTACCGGCGGGTGTCCTTCGTCTTCCAGGACGTCCGGCTGCTGCGCGCCTCGGTCGCGGACAACATCGCCCTCGCCGTCCCGCACGCCGACCGCGACGCCGTTGTCCGCGCCGCCCGCCGGGCGAGCATCCACGACCGCGTTCTCGAACTGCCCCGCGGCTACGACTCGGTGATCGGCGAGGACGCCCGCCTCTCCGGCGGCGAGGCGCAGCGCGTCTCGATCGCCCGCGCCCTGCTCGCGGACGCCCCCGTCCTGGTTCTCGACGAGGCCACCGCCTTCGCCGACCCGCAGACCGAGCAGGCGGTGCGTGAGGCGCTGGCGCAGACCCGGGAGAAGCGGACGACGCTGGTCATCGCCCACCGCCTGGAGACGATCGCCGACGCCGACACCGTCGTGATGCTGCGCGACGGCGAGATCGTGGAGCGGGGCACGACCGCGGAACTCCTCGCGCGGAACGGCGCATTCGCCGAATTCTGGAAGATCCACGCCGGTGCCATGGAAGCCAGTGCACTGGAAGCCGGTGCTATGGAAGGGGAAGAGGCCCGATGATCAGCACACTGCTGCGTGTGCTCGGCCACGAGTACGCCGGGCCGGTGCGCCGCACCGTCGCCCTGATGACGGCGACCGCCCTCGCCGAGGGACTGTCGTACGCCCTGCTGGTGCCCGTGCTGCGTGCGCTCTTCGGCGGCACACCCGAGGACGCCCGGCCCTGGCTGGCCGCCTTCGGCGCGGCGGTCGCGGTCTACGCGGTGCTGCGGTACGTCAGCGACCGCTCCGGTTTCCGCGTGGGCACGACGATGCTGCACGGCATGTACGAGCGTCTCGGCGACCACCTCGCCCGGTTGCCCATCGGCTGGTATCAACCCGGCCGCACCGGCGAGGTGTCCGTCCTCGCCAGCCAGGGCGTGTTGCAGGCGATGGGCGTGATCGCGCACCTGCTGGCGCCGTTCATCTCCGCCTGTGTGACGCCGCTGACGATCGTCGCCGTGATGCTCGCCTTCAACTGGCAGCTGGGGCTTGCCGGTTTGGCCGCCGTGCCGTTGGTAGCCGCGGTCCAGCTGCGTACGGCCCGCGCGACGACGGCGACCGACGCGGAGCGCGTGGCACGCGAGCGCGCGGCCACCGGCCGCGTCATCGAGTACCTCCAGGCCCAGCCGGTGCTGCGCGCCGGCGGCCGCACCGGCGAGCGCTTCGGTCTGCTGGACGACTCCCTGAAGGAACTGCGCCGCGCCTCGCGTCGCTCCACCCTTTCGGCGCTGCCAGGTGTGCTGGGGCTCGCGGTCACCGTGCAGGCGGTGTTCACCGCGCTGCTCGCACTCGGCGCCTACCTCGCCCTCGGCGGGGACATCGGCGCGGCCGAGCTGCTCGCAGTCCTGGTGCTCGCCGCCCGCTGCGCCGACCCGCTGCTGTCCCTCGCCGAGATGAGCGGTGGCATCCGCGCCGCCCGCGCCGAACTCACCCGCCTCGACGACGTCCTCAACACCAAGCCGCTGCCGGAGCCCCGCGCGCCGCGCGAACCGTCCTGCCACGACGTCGAGTTCGACGCGGTCACCTTCCGGCACGGGGACCGGACGGTCGCCGACGGGGTGACGCTGTCCGTACTCGAGGGCCGGCGGCTCGCCGTCGTCGGGCCGTCGGGCGCGGGCAAGACGACACTGCTGCAGTTGCTCGCCCGCTTCTACGACGTCGACGCGGGCGCGGTGCGGATCGGCGGCGTGGACGTACGGGAGATGGACACCGCGGCGCTGATGGCGCGGATCGCCATCGTCTTCCAGGACGTCTACCTCTTCGACGGCACGATCGAGGAGAACGTGCGCCTCGGCCGCCCGGACGCCACCGACGCCGAGGTACGGGCCGCGGCCGCCGCGGCCCGTCTCGACGAGGTGATCGAGCGGATGCCCGGCGGCTGGTCGGCGGACGTGGGCGAGGGCGGGGCGCTGCTGTCGGGCGGCGAGCGCCAGCGCGTCTCCATCGCCCGCGCGCTGCTGAAGGACGCGCCGATCGTGCTGCTCGACGAGGTCACTTCGGCCCTGGACCCGGTGAACGAGGCGGCCGTACACGCCGGCATCGAGGAGCTGATGGCGGGCCGGACCGTGGTGCTGGTGGCGCACCGCATGGCGACCGTGCGCCGGGCCGACCGCGTCGCCTTCCTGGACGCCGGGCGGGTGGTCGAACAGGGCAGCCACGAGGAGTTGCTGCGCCGCGCCGGCCGGTACGCCGCGTACTGGGAGCTGTCTCTGGCCGGGGCGGTGCGGGACTGAGACGGCCGTGCGGCCGACGAGGAAGAGCTCGGGGGATCAAACGCGTGGTGCCCCCGGCAGGATTCGAACCTGCGACATCCGCTTTAGGAGTTCTCCTGGGTGAGGTCATGGCTGCGAGCCAGCGTCCGGAATTGAATCCGGGTGTGCAGCCTCAGCCTGCGCACGATGCCCAGCTCCTCAGGGGTGCGCACCGTGCGATGAGGGGCGCTGCCCCAAGCCGAGCCATGCCGTTTGCTGTGGTCCGGGCGCGAGGCGCTCGGCGTTCGGGATCCCGTTCCATGGGCGGTAGCAGGGAGGGACGGGCCGCACGGACCGCGGTGCTGCCGGATCTGTCGCCGTCATGATGGTGTCCTCATTTCGCGGCTCCGACCCGGACCAGCGTGCAAGGAGGGACCGTCGGCGGGCCGACCGTCCGGTATTTCGCACGGAGTTCGAGACTTCGTTCAGAGATTGAAAGTATGGCCATCCCTGCCGAGCGTCAACATCTCTGCCGAAGAAGGCGCCTCGCGCCGGGCGACCGGCAGGCCGTCCGCCTCGCTCGCTGCCCCGCGTTACGCAACCGTAATGGCCCGCTTCTCGCGCAACCTCTTGACCAGGGGGGACTGAGGGCGCTCATATGACCTCCGCATCACTGACCACTTGAGGGGGTACGGCCGTGGCACATCCGGCGCACAGCGGTACGTCCCTGGCAGGTCGCGGCCAACGATTAGACGGCGCTTCTTGTTGCGGAAGCCGGCGAGGTGAGCGCCCGGACGCCCTGCGACGCCGCCGAGTGTGGTCCGCCAGGACCTCTTCGCGGTGGCGGAGTGGAGCCGCACCCTGCTCCTGGAGCCGTCGAGGTGGAACGACGGCGCGGCCTGACCGGAGCACCTCCGGTCGTCTTTGAGCCCGGGCTCATCGCCCGCGCCGGTCGGACGACGTCATCGCCGCGACCACTTCGCTGACCCCACCCTGATCCCGCCCTGCCCACCGATCCGCTCCTCCGGCACCGAGCACATCGCCGGCCCTCCACCCCCCACCGCCTGCATCCGGCCGCTCCCGGCCTCACCCCGCCCTGACCACCCTCTGACGGCACGCGCCACGCATGTTCAATATTTCGAACGTTGGTCGGTCCTCAGAACCACATCACTTCCACGGTTTCCGACGGAACGTCAGAAGCCGCAGCAACCGAGTCCAATCCCCGGGCCGGCCCAACGAAGGAGATCAAGCATGCTCAGCAGAAGGAACTTCCTCACTGCGGCGGTCGGTGTGGCGGCTGCGACCGGACTCGCGGCCTGCGCCAAGGAGGACGGCAAAGCTGCCGCCTCCGCCGGCAGCGGCAGCAAGGCGATCACCCTCGGCTTCTCCCAGGTCGGCTCGGAGAGCGGCTGGCGCACCGCCAACAGCGACTCGGTGAAGTCGGCCGCGAAGGAGGCGAGTTACAACCTCAAGTTCTCCGACGCCCAGCAGAAGCAGGAGAACCAGATCTCCGCGATCCGCAACTACATCGCGCAGAAGGTCGACGTCATCGCCTTCTCGCCGGTGGTCGTCACGGGTTGGGACGCGGTGCTCCAGGAGGCCAAGGCCGCGAAGATCCCGGTGGTCCTCACCGACCGCTCCGTCGAGACCTCCGACGAGTCCCTGTACGTGACCCTGGTCGGCTCCGACTTCACCGACGAGGGCCGGCGCGCCGCCAAGATCCTGGAGAAGGTCCTGGAGAAGGCAGGCCACAAGGGCGCCGTGAAGATCGCCCAGCTGGAAGGCACCACCGGCGCCGCCCCCGCGATCGAGCGCGCCAAGGGCTTCAAGGAGGTCATGGAGGCCGAGCACAAGGACGACTGGAAGATCGTCGTCAGCCAGACCGGTGACTTCACACGCGCCGGCGGCAAGCAGGTCATGGCCGCCTTCCTCCAGTCCAACCCGGACATCAACGTGCTCTTCGCGCACAACGACGACATGGGCATCGGCGCCATCCAGGCCATCGAGGCGGCCGGCAAGAAGCCCGGCAAGGACATCCTGATCGTCACGATCGACGGCGTGAAGGACGGCTTCGTGGCCATGTCCGAGGGCAAGATCAACGCCATCGTCGAGTGCAACCCGCTGCTCGGCCCTCAGCTGATGGAGGTCGTGAAGAAGGTCAAGGACGGCGAGACGGTCGAACGCTGGATCAAGACCAAGGAGAGCGACTTCATGCAGGACCAGGCCAAGGACGCGCTCCCCACCCGCAAGTACTGACCGCCCGTCCCCACCAGCGGGGAGCCTCCGGCCGGCCGACATCCCTCGGCCGGGAGGCTCCCCGCGGACCTGGACCATTTCACGAGGAGCGCTGCCATGGCAGAGCCGCAGCCCGTCCTGGAGATGACGGGCATAGTCAAAGAGTTTCCGGGGGTACGGGCTCTGTCGGGCGTCGACTTCCGGCTCTTCCCCGGCGAGATCCACGCCCTGATGGGCGAGAACGGTGCGGGGAAGTCCACTCTCATCAAGGTGCTGACGGGCGTCTACTCCCTGGACGGCGGCACGGTCACCCTGGACGGCGAGTCCGTACGGTTCGGCAGCCCGCTGCAGGCACAGCAGGCCGGCATCAGCACGGTCTACCAGGAGGTCAACCTCTGCCCCAACCTGTCGGTGGCGGAGAACATCTTCATCGGACGCGAACCCACCCGCGCCGGCCGCATCCAGTGGAAGCGCATGCGCAAGGAGGCGGCGGAGCTGGTCGACCGGCTCGGACTCGACATCGACGTCGCCGCGCCGCTGTCCTCGTACCCGCTGGCCGTGCAGCAACTGGTCGCGATCGTACGGTCGGTGGGCACCGGCGACAGCGACGGCGAGGGATCCGGCACCAAGGTGCTGGTCCTGGACGAGCCCACCTCCAGCCTGGACCGCGACGAGGTTCTCGAACTGTTCCGTCTGATGCGGCAGTTGAGGGACGAGGGCGTCGCGATCCTGTTCGTGTCGCACTTCCTCGACCAGATCTACGAGATCTGCGACCGCATGACCGTCCTGCGCAACGGCACCCTCGTCGGCGAGCACATGGTCCGTGACCTCGACCAGGTCGGGCTGATCGAGCTGATGATCGGCAAGGCCCTGGACCAGCTGGAGGAGCTCCACGAGCACCAGCTGCGCTCCGACGTCGGCGAGACGCTGGTCAAGGCGGACGGCCTTGGCAGGACGGGCGGCATCGCCCCCTTCGACCTGGAGATCAAGAAGGGCGAGGTGATCGGGCTCGCCGGCCTGCTCGGCTCGGGTCGCACGGAGCTTGCCCGGCTCCTGTTCGGTGCCGACCAGCCCGACAGCGGCAAGGTGACCATCGGCGGCAAGCAGGTCTCGATGAGCGCCCCGAACGACGCGATCGGCGCGGGTGTCGCGTTCTGCTCGGAGAACCGCAAGACCGAGGGCCTCGTCCCCGATCTGACGGTGCGCGAGAACATCATCCTCGCCCTCCAGGCGGCCCGCGGCTGGACCCGGCCCATCCCGGCCGCCCAGCGCGACGAACTCGTCGCCAAGTACATCAAGGCGCTGGACATCCGCCCCGCCGACCCGGAGGCCCGGGTGGGCCGGCTCAGCGGCGGCAACCAGCAGAAGGTGCTGCTCGCCCGCTGGCTGATCACCCAGCCGAAGCTGCTGATCCTGGACGAGCCGACGCGCGGCATTGACGTCGGCGCCAAGGCGGAGATCCAGAAACTGGTGGTGTCCCTCTCCGAGGACGGCATGTCGGTGCTGTACATCGCGGCCGAACTGGAGGAGGTGCTCCGGCTCAGCCACACCATCGGAGTGCTGCGCGACCGCCGGCTGGTGGCGCGGCTGACCAACGGGCCGGAGATCACCACCAGCAAGATCCTCGAGACCATCGCGAGCGGAGAACACCAGTGACCACCACCTCCCGCTGGCGAGGACTGACGCATCACCACCTGTTCTGGCCGGTCGCGGTCCTGATCGCCCTGCTGCTCGTCAACGTCCCCTTCACACCCGACTTCTTCTCGATCAGGATGACGGACGGCCACCTGTACGGCAGCCTCGTCTCCATCGTGCTGTTCGGCTCACCGCTGATCCTGGTGGCGGTCGGCATGACCCTGGTCATCGCCACCGGCGGCATCGATCTCTCCGTCGGTGCCGTGGTCGCCATCACCGGCGCCCTGACCTGTTCGTACATCAGCGACCAGACCGACCAGAGCGCCCTGTCCGGGGTGTTCCTGGCGATGGGCATCGGGCTGGTGGCCGCGGTCGTCTGCGGTCTGTGGAACGGCTTCCTGGTGGCCAGGATGGGCATTCAGCCCATCATCGCGACCCTCATCATCATGGTCGCGGGCCGAGGCGTCGCCCAGCTGATCACCGACGGCCAGATCATCACCATCAACAGCGAGCCGTACAAGCTGATCGGCGGCGGCTACTGGCTGACCCTGCCCTTCTCCATCTTCGTGGTCGCCGCGGTCGTGGCCATCACGGTGGCCCTGACCCGCCGCACAGCTCTCGGCCTCCTCGTCGAGTCGGTCGGCGGCAACGCCGAGGCCAGTCGCCTGGTCGGCATCAGGTCCACGCGCATCAAGGTCATGGTCTACATGTTCTGCGCGCTGTGCGCGGGCATCGCGGGCCTGATGATCAGCTCCAACACCTCGGCCGCGGACGGCAACAACGCCGGTCTGTGGATCGAACTCGACGCGATCCTCGCCGTGGTGATCGGCGGCACCTCGCTGCTCGGTGGCCGGTTCTCCATCGGCGGCACGGTGATCGGCGCCCTCGTCATCCAGACCCTGACCACCACGATCTACACCATCGGCGTGCCGACCCAGACCAACCTGGTCTTCAAGGCCGCCGTCGTCATCGTCGTCTGCCTGCTCCAGTCCCCGAAGTTCCGGGCCAAGATCTTCGGCGCCAAGGGCCCCAAGGGCCCGCGCCTGGACGCCGCCCCGGTGGAGCCCGCTCCGGCGGTCGACGCCGCCCCGAAGACGGAGGTGTCGCGATGAGCGCGACCACCCAGACCCCCAAGACGGCTCCGAGCGGCAGCACCGTCTCCCGTGGCGCGCGCCTGCTCGGCGACAGGCGTCTGCCTGTCCTGGTCACGGCCGGCCTCTTCATCGCCATGTATATCGGCGGCCTCAGCCGGTACCAGAACTACGGGTTCGGCGAACCCCAGGTGTTCCTCAACCTGTTCATCGACAACGGCTATCTGCTGGTCGCGGCCGTCGGTGCCACCTTCGTCATCATGTCCGGCGGCATCGACCTGTCCGTGGGCTCCATGATCGGCTTCACCACCATGTTCACGGCGTGGCTGGTGGAACGTCAGGGACTGCCGCTGCTCCTGGTCGTCCCCCTCGCACTGGCCGTCGGAGCCTTCGGCGGTTTCCTGATGGGCTATGTGATCCACAACTTCGATATTCAGCCGTTCATCGTCACGCTCGCCGGGCTCTTCCTCTTCCGCGGACTGTGCCTGGTCATCAGCAAGGAGTCGATCTCCATCAGCGACGCCTCGGTGGGCAGCCTGGCCCAGACGCGGGTGTCGCTCGGCCTGGGGGAACTGTCGATCGGCGCCCTCGTGGCCCTGGTCGTTCTCGGTGTCGCCTACTACGTGCTCCAGTACACCCGCTTCGGACGCCGTGTGTACGCCATCGGCGGCAACGAGCAGTCGGCTCTGCTCATGGGCCTTCCGCTGGGCGGCACGAAGATCGCCGTGTACACGGTGAGCGGCTTCTGCTCGGCCCTGGCGGGTCTGCTGTTCATGCTCTACATCCAGTCGGGCGACCCGTTGCACGCCGTCGGCATGGAGCTCGACGCCATCGCCGCCGTGGTCATCGGCGGCACCCTGCTGACCGGCGGTTCCGGTTATGTGCTGGGCACCCTCTTCGGTGTGCTGGTGCTCGGCCTGATCAAGAGCGTCATCACGTTCGAGGGGACGCTCAGCTCCTGGTGGACGAAGATCGCCACCGGTGTGCTGCTGTGCGCCTTCATCTTGATCCAGCGGACCATGACGTCACGTCAGAAGACCTGAGGAAATGCACATGCGCACGCTTCTCTCCCGGCTTTCGGCGATATTGCTCACCGCCTGCCTCCTCTTCACAGGCCAAGCACTGACCGCACCCGAGCGGGCGGCCGCCGCTGACCCGGGCTACCTGATGACGCACTTCATCGGGGAGGGGTCGACCGGTCAGCAGATCTACTTCTCGCACAGCACGGACGGCCTCAACTGGACCGACCTCAACGGCGGCGGGATGACCCTGCGCTCCACGGTGGGCACCCGTGGTGTACGCGACCCCGCACTGGTCAGAGCCCCCGGCGGTGACAAGTACTGGATCATCGCGACCGACCTGTGCATCGGCTGCGGACAGTCGTGGGACGACTCCGTGAACAACGCCAGCCGCAACCTCGTGGTGTGGGAGTCGACGGACCTGGTCACCTGGTCGCAGCCGCGGCTGCTCAACGTCGCCAGTGCGATCCCCGACGGGCGCAACGCATGGGCGCCGGAAGCGATCTGGAACCCCGCCACCAACGACTACGTCCTGTACTGGGCGACCAACGCCACCCTCAACGGCGTGCTCAAGCACCGCATCTACTACGCCCGCACCACCGACTTCCGCACCATCACCACCCCGCAGCTCTACATCGACCGCCCCGGCACCCAGAACATCATCGACACCCAGATCGTCGAGGTGCCGTCCGGCGTCGGTGACTTCCGTTACGTACGGGCCTCCGGCGACGGCCAGATCACGCTCGAAGGCAGCGACTCGATCCTCGGTACGTGGACCAACCTCGGCAACCTCTCCGGCATCGGCCTGACCGGCGCCCAGGTCGAGGGCCCGATGTGGATGAAGTTCAGGGACCGCAACGAGTGGACCCTGTACCTCGACCAGTACGCCTCCGGACGCGGCTACATGCCGGTCACGACGACCAACCCGTCCGCCACCGGCACCTACCGGCTCCCGACCTCGGGAAGCTACAACCTGGGCGGGACGAAGAAGCGCCACGGTGCGATCCTGAAGCTGACGGCCGCCGAGGAGAGCCGCGTGCTCGCCCGCTGGGCCAACACCCCCGCCAAGCGGCTCCAGTCGTTCAACTTCCAGGACCGATACGTGCGGCACACCAACATGGACGTGCGCATCGACCAGAACATCACCGGCCCGGACGCCCAGTTCCGGCTGCGGCCCGGCCTGGCGGGCTCGGGCACCGTCTCCTTCGAGTCGGTCAACTTCCCCGGCCACTTCCTGCGGCACTCAGGGTTCGACTTCCAGCTGGCCCACAACGACGGCACCACCCGGTTCGCCGCGGACGCCACCTTCCGCCAGGTCACCGGCCTCGCCGACTCGACATGGTCGTCCTTCCAGTCGTACAGCCACCCCGACCGGTACATCCGCCACTACGCCTACGAACTCCGCCTCGACCCGATCACCACCACGACGGCCCGCAGCGACGCCACCTTCCGTGTGACGAACTGACTGGAGGCCGCGTCCGTTGGTGCCGACACAGACCGTGATCATGCGAAAGGGCCAGTTCGAGGGGATCATGCCCCTGAACTGGCCCTTAGCCCTGTGCCCCCGGCAGGATTCGAACCTGCGACACCCGCTTTAGGAGTTTTCCCTGGGTGGGGCTGTGACCTGCGGAAACGTCGTCCATGGGGTGTCTGGCCTGGGAAAACACCCCTCCGTAGTTCTCACGTGTTCACGGGGTTTCCCGGCCGCATGTGTGCTGAATCCGTTCTGCCAACAACTTCTGACGGGCTGCGGTATGCGCCCGGCTGGTCACCGTTCGGCTTGCAGCGCCGGGAACAGGGTGCGAGCGCGGTGGAGGTCGGGAGCGACAAAGACTCCGTCGGCCGTGACGAGGTTCGTGCCAGGGTCTGTCCGGGTGGTGATCGACCCGCTCACGAAGATCTTGCGGCCGTCCGTGCCGGTGACGCGGGCGAGGATCCGCAGGGGTGTTTCCAGTGGGACCGGGCGGTGGTAGCGCATCTGGAGGGAGACGGTCAGGCCCGGCATCCCGGCTGCTGCGCAGGCACGGCCCATGAGTTCGTCCAGGAGCATGGCGCTCATGCCGCCGTGGCCGTAGCCGGGCGGGCCTTCGTGGGCGATGCCGAGGGTGCAGTGACCCACCAGTCCGTCAGCGGTGGGCGTCACCTGCACGGGTGGGGCCAGCGGGCTGCCGACCCCGGTGACAGGGCTGTACATCCGTGCGCCCGAGGGAAACTCGTCCACCTCGGGGATCTCCGCCCGCGAGCGCCGGCGCCCCGTCAACTGGCCGGTGACGTGACGGACGCCGTCCGCCACGCGGTGGAGGGTGTCCGAGGAGGCGGCGGTGCGGACGGTGGCTTCCACCAGCGCGCGCAGTTCGTAGCCGAGCCGGGTGATGGCCGCTTTCTGGTCTTCCAGTTCCTCTTCCTCGGCTGTCGCTCGCGTGGGGTCGGTGGCAGAGCCAGTGGGTGACGGGTCGGTGAGGGAAGTGTGCATCGGGTTTCTCGGTGCGGTGGGCTGGTGGGGTGCGGGATGGGTGGGGTCAGTCATTTGCCCGGACGAAGACCGGCTTCAGGTGCTTCTCCGGCAGCGCGGTCGGCAGGTCCTCCCAGTCGATGACGTGGGAGACGACTTTCTCGGGGGCGACCTTGCCAGAGGCGGCGAGTTCGAGGGCGTCGGGGATGTGGGCGCGTACGTTGTCGCGGGCGATGCGCAGGGTGACGCCGGTGAGGTACATGTCGAGCAGGGGCAGCTCGCCGGGGCGGAAATGGTTGCCCGCCGACTCGCAGATCCCCTCCGGAGTCAGGGACTTGACGGCCAGGCCGAGCTGGTCGACGCGGCCGGTGGCCTCGACGGCGATGTCGTAGCCCTGGGGGATCGGTTCCAGGGCTTCGGCGGTGGCGGCTCCGAACGCGCGAGCCAGGGTGCGGTGTTCGGGGTCGGGGTCGACGTAGAGCACCTCGGAGGCGCCGAGCGCGCGGGCGATGTCGCACACGTAGAGGCCGATGCTGCCGCGGGCGACGACCAGGACGCGTGCTCCGGGGCGGGCCTTGAGGTGAGGGGCGACCAGGCGCCAGGCCAGGGACCAGTTGTCGCTGGCGGACGCCATGGCGACCGGGTCCAGCCCGGCCGGTAGCGGGACCAGCATGGCGTCGGCGTAGGGCACGCGGACCAGGTCGGAGAAGAGCCCGCCCCAACTGCCGCCGATCGGTGCGCCGTACATCGCCATGTAGGGGACTGCGGTGCAGTGCGCGGTCAGCCCGGCCCGGCAGCGCTCGCAGGTACCGCAGTTGATGGACCAGGGGACGACGACCAGGTCACCAGGGGCTACGGCGGTGACGGCGTCGCCGGTTTCGACGACCCGGGCGACACACTCGTGGCCGAGGGCGAAGGGCGGCTCGATGAAACCGTGCCCGGCCAGGATGGAGGAGTCCACGTCGCAGGAGGTGGCGGCCACCGGTGCGACGATCGCCTCCCCGTCGGACTGGAGTTTCGGGTCGGGTGCCTCGCGCCACTCGACGGTGCGCTTGGCGACATAGGTCAGTTCACGCATCGGTGCGCTGTCCCTTCGCCAGTGCCATCAGGTCGGCGTAGCGGATGACGGAGCCGCCCGCGCCCCAGGTTCCCTCGGGCTGTTCGTGCACAAGGACCCACACCCGCAGGGCGTCGTCTAGGCCGAGGCCGGCCGCGGCCAGGACGGCCTTCGTCGCCTCCTCGACCAGGCCCGCCTTGCGGCGCTCGGACAGGGCTCCTTGCGGGACGGTGACCTCTACCAGGAAGCGCGGCGCGTCGTCCTCGGCGGTGGTCTGGGCATCTTCCGGCAGTTCGGTGAGGTAGCTCCACGCCTGGGCGCGGAAGAACGCCGTGTCGGGTGCGCCCTCCCAGCGCAGCAGTACGGCGGCGAGGTCGCGCTGGATGCTCTGGCGGCCTTGTTCGGTCAGGGCGCCGGCCGGGGCCGTGAGCCGGATCATCGGCATGGGCATACCTCTCTTCGTTTCGTTCGACTCTTCGCTCGACGACGCAGTTCTATGACGGTCGTTATAAGCGACGGTCACGCTAGACTATGACGGCCGTTATAGCCAGTGGGGTCAGAAGGGATCGTGTACGTGACCAAGCCCAGTTCGGCGGCGCGCGAGCGGATCGTGGCCGGTGCGGCCGACATGATCAGCCGACGTGGTCTGAACGCGACGAGCATCCGCGAGATGGCCAAGCACGCCAGGGCGCCGCTCGGCTCGACGTACCACTACTTCCCCGAAGGCAAGCAGCAGTTGGCCACCGAGGCCGTCCGTTATACGGGCGAGTGGGTCGCGCGCCGTCTGCGGAAGGAGCTGGAGGCGGGGCCGGTCGCCGGGTTGCGGGCGTTCCTCGCCCTGTGGCGCAAGATCGTCGTCGACAGTGACTTCAGGGCGGGCTGCCCGGTTCTCGCCGTCTCCATCGAGGAGCCGCCCACTGACGAGACGCCCCCCGCCGTGGTAGCCGCCGCAGACGTCTTCACCGCATGGGAGAGCCTGCTGTCCGCCTCGCTGCGCGAGCATGGCGCCGAGCGCGAGGAGGCGGTCCAGCTCGCCACCCTCGTCGTCGCGGCCGTAGAGGGGACCGTGGCCATGTGCCGCGCCAAGCGCAGCATCGAGCCCCTCGACCGCGCTGCGGAGCAACTGCAGGCGCTGATCCTCGCCACGATCAAGGGCTGAGTCGCCCCGCGCTCGACGCCTCGGGCTTCAGACGCCCAGCGCGGCGCGGACGGCCTTGACCCTCTCCTCCGTGAACACCTCGCTGTCGAGGAGCGGGAGGACGGACAGTACGCCCCCGGACGAGCCCCAGCTGCCCTCGTCGATCACGCGGAAGTTGACCCACCACGTCGGTGACGGCTTCTCCAGTCCGAAGGCCGCCGCCAGTGCGGCAAGGACGCGCTCGATGACCTGGCCTCGTACGTCCGGCTGCCAGGCGGCGTCCATGACCGCGATGTCGATCACCATCACGTCGAGTTCCTGGTCGGTGTCCGAGAGCAGCCGTCCGCCGATCGCCATCATGTCCCGCTCGCGCTCGACGAAGTGCACCTGGAACCCGACGCGGGCGGCCGGAGCCGGCTGTCCCACCTCGGGTACCAGTACCGCGTCCGTCAGCGTCTCGGCCAGCTCGCGGCGCTGCTCCAGGCCCAGGCGGCCCCTCGGGGCGTTCACGGTAATGATCGTCACAACATCCTCCTATGACAGTCGTTATAGAGGTCGGCATATTACACCCGTCTATAACGACTGTCATAGAGGGCGGTGTGGGCGCTCAGCCGGAGATCACGGCGGTGCGGTGGATCCACTCGCTGCCCTGTGCCGCCGTGTGCATGAAGGCGGCCACGTCCGCACGGCTGATTGTCGGGTTGCCCTTCATCGGCAGCCGGTCGTCCGCCCGGTAGGTGCCCTTGACGGGGCCGTGGGTCAGCCTGGTCGGGTACACCACGGTCCAGTCCAGTCCGCTGGAGCGGATGCTCTCGTCCGCGATCGCCTTGTCGGCGTAGATCGACCGCAGCAGCGTGCCGTAGATCAGCTTCTGCGCGCTGCTCGACCAGCCGAAGGTGTGGCCGACACCGAACGAGGACAGCCACACCAGACGGGAGACACCCGCTTCTCCGGCCGCGCCGATCACGGCCGCAGAGGCGCGCGTGAACAAGCCGTCGGCGCGCACCGAATTGCCCCTGCCGAGCGCGGAGACGATCGCGTCGTGCCCGGCCGCCGCGGCGGCGAGGTCGCGGTGCGAGGTGGCGTCGCCGGTGACCGTGGTGACCTGCTCGGCCAGGTCACCCAGGGCCGCCGGATTGCGGACGAAGGCCGTGACCGAGTCGCCGGATCGCACGGCCAGGTCGAGGACATGACGACCGGTGGGACCGGTCGCACCGAGGATCAGCAGCTTCATGACAGGGGGCTTCTTTCGTGTGCGATGTCAGGAGAGGTCGGCGAGGTCTTCGTCGGTGAGGGCGATCGCGGCGGCAGCCATGTTCTCCTCCAGGTGGGAAAGAGATCCCGTGCCCGGGATGGCCAGGGCCACCGGCGATGAGGCCAGCAGCCGGGCCAGGCCGATCTGGGGGACGGTGGCGCGGTGCCGGGAGGCCACCTTGGCCAGACGCTCGTCGTCGAGTTCCCGACCGCCACCCACCGGGAAGAAGGGCACGAAGGCGATGCCGGACTCCTCGCATGCGGCCAGGAGGTCCGCTTCGTCGCCCTGGGCGGCGTGGTTCTGCACGGCAGTGACAGGTGCGATGGCGCGAGCCTCCACGAGATGACCGGGGTCGACGTTGCTGAGGCCGAGGTGACGGATCAGGCCCTCCTCACGCAGCGCCGCGAGCGCCTCGAAGCGCTCGGCGAGGGACTCACCGTGCGGGGGTTCCATGGCGCCGATGCGCAGGTAGACCAGGTCGAGGCGGTCCACGCCCAAGCCATCGAGGTTGGCTTCGACAAAGCCACGCATGTCGGCCGGGGTGCCGTGGGAGAGGCCGTCGGGGCCGACGACTGGGCCCACCTTGGTGGCGATGACCAGGTCGGACGGGTAGGGGTGCAGGGCCTCACGGATCAGAGTGTTCGCTCGCACCGCACCGCCGGCGCTGAAGTAGAAGTCGGCGGTGTCGATGTGGTCGACCCCGAGTTCGACGGCGCGGCGCAGTACGGCACGGCCGGCCTCGGGGTCGCGGGCGGGACCGCCCATGCCGTCCTTGGAAGGCAGGCGCATGGCGCCGAAGCCGAGCCGGTTGACGGGGAGGTCGCCGCCGAGGCGGAAGTCATTGCTCATGAGCTCCAGCCTGCAAGGCTCGGCATCGGCCGACGAGCCCGTGGCATGTTGCTGCCACCGGCACAATGGACGTATGCCACAGGTCGTGATGCTTCGCGGTGATCTTGAGTTCTGGGCGCGGATCAAGCCCTTGACGGAGTCCAACGACGTGGAATGGGTCAACGCCGCCCGCGACCTCGACACCTGGCCCGGCGCCCGTGAGGCCGCCCGCCTGACGATGCGTCGTGACGGGGCAGTTCAGGCCCGCAAGCTGTACAGCCCCGCCGTGCTCGCCGACGAGCGCGACCGGGAGGCCCTGCGCGAGATGGCTGCCCACGGCATGCGGATCAGGATCGCCGCCACCCCGTTGTCCCGGGGAACCTTCTTCATCGACCGGCGAACCATGATCCTCACCAGTCCCATGACGTCCGCCCCGGCCGCTCACGGACACCGCACGTACACCATGAGCGCCGCGCCGGCCTTGGTCGACGGGGCGTACGCGCTGTTCGAAGCCGCTTGGGAGAGCGCGACCGACCTCGCTGCCTTCCTCAGTCCGCAACGGCCCCTGATCGACGCCCAGACCGGCAGGGTCCTGCGCGCCTTGACCTCCGGCGTCACCGACGAGACAGCCGCACGGGAACTCGGCATGTCGCTGCGCACCTACCGCCGCCGGGTCGCCGAACTGCTCGTCACCCTCAACGCGGGCTCCCGTTTCCAAGCCGGAGTACGCGCGGGCGAGTTGGGCCTGATCCGCGGGTGATCGTCGGCATCAATCGGCACGTCGGCCCGCAGCCGCATGTGTGCTGCGAGTACGTAGGCCCTCCCGCCTGATGGACGGAAGGGCCTCTGACCAGGTGTTTCTCTGTGCCCCCGGCAGGATTCGAACCTGCGACACCCGCTTTAGGAGAGCGGTGCTCTATCCCCTGAGCTACGAAGGCGTGCGTGCAGCCGTGCCACCGCCCACAGTGTAGCGGCTGGCGCCGGGGCGGCTGGAGGGCTGGTGATGTTGGCTGCCGGGCGGCAGGTCTGATCCTGCGGTGTACGCGGTTCGGGAGGGGCGTCGGCCCCCATGGGTGGTGGCGTCAGGCTGCGAGGTCGAGTGGCTTGCGGCCCAGGGCGCGGGTGATGGAGTTGTTGACTCAGGCGTAGCCGATGTAGATCAGCAGGCCGGACCACGGCGGTGCCTTCGGATGGCAGCCGGCCGTTGCGGGACATCCAGAGATGAGTCCGCAATGACCGTCAGCCGAATGACGATACCGAGGCTACTGCGCCGAGGTGGCGGTAGTGGGTGGGCTACCTGGTCTTGAACCGGTTCGGACGCACGAAGTCCAGGCCTTCGATGGTCTGTTTGCCGAGCACCTCGTGTGCGGCGATGTGGCCATAGCCGGTGGCCATCTTGAAGCCCTTTCCGGAGAACCCGGTGGCGCAGTAGACCCTGCTGTTCTCGTCCAGCCAGCCGAGGAGGGGATGCCTGTCCTCGGTGAAGAGGTCGGGGAAGGCGTCGGAGCGCACGATGGTGGGGGTCAGACCGGGAAAGAATTCGGTGACGATATCGGTGACCTTCTCGACTTCTTCCCGGGTGAGTTCCCTGGGTACGGAGTCCGGGTCGGGGGTTTCCCTTCCGCGTCCGTCCAGCGGTCCGTCCACCGATGCCTTGACCGTCACGCCGTCGACGGCCGGTGCGCCGTACATGGAGCGATCGCCGTACAGCCGACTGAAGACGGGGAAGTTCTCCGGCGAGAACTGCTCGCCGTCTTGGGCGATGAACCAGGTCAGGACGATCCGATGGGTTTCCGTGACGGCCTTGAGGTGGTCGGGCATGAGCCTTCGGGACCAGCCGCCCGAGGCGACGATGACCTTCTCGAACGTCCAGGTTCTGTCGCCCGAGGTGACGACCACGCCGTGTTCGGTTTCGGTGATGCTGTCCACGGGCGTGTTCTGAAGGACGGTGGCGCCGTTCGCCTGGGCCGCCGCGACGGCGGCGCTGACGGCGCGGTCGGTGCGCAGAACGCCGGCGTGGGGGTCATGGACGGCGCAGTCGTCGGGGCGGAGGTTGTGCTGGGGGTAGCGTTCGGCCATGTCCTCCCGGCTGAGGACGCTGTGCTCGGCTCCGGTGACGCGCGTGGCCTCGAGGAGGCTGGTGATGTAGCTGCCGTTCGCGGTCCCGATGGACAGACCTCCGGTAGTGGTGAGGATGTCCTGCCCGGTTTCCGCTTCGAGCTCGGCCCACAGGCCGCGGGAGCGTTCGATGATGGGGTAGTAGTCGGGCCTGCCGAGGTAGATCATGCGGAACAGGCGGGTGTCTCCGCCCACGGCACTGCGGCCGTGGGCGGGGGTGGCGGCCTCGAAGCCCACTACCGAGTCGGTCAGCCGGGAGGCCTGCCACAGGGCCATGCTTCCGATGCTGCCCAGGCCGATGACTGCGAGTTGTGCGTCCATGAGAGCGGCTTCCTTTTCGTTTACTCGTGAAGTCCGGCGAGTCTGCTGCCGAATCTGGCCAGCAGCGAGGTCGTGCTGGAACCCCTGCGCTCTTCCCACCGGTCGGCAATGCCGAAGAGCCGGTACATGGCGTGAACGCCCAGCCAGCGGATGGGTTCCGGTTCCCACTTCCGTGCCCGGTAGCCGACCCAGGGAAGGGTGGTCCGTTCGGTTTCCTGCTCGAAGGCGAGCTCCACGAGAGTCCTGCCGCCGACATAGGCCGACGTGACACCGTGTCCCGCGTAGCCGGTGGACGACCCGATCCCCGATGCCGGATCCCAGTGCACGCCGCCGTTCCAGTCCCGCGTGACACCCAGGACTCCCGACCAGGCGTGGTCCACCTCGAAGGGGATGTCCGGGAAGAAGGAACTGAGCTTGTGCGAGATCAGGTCGATGGTGGACTGGGCGGTCGCACCGGCTCCCCCGGTGCCGGACCCGAAGCGGTAGGGGACACCTCGGCCCCCCATGGCGATACGGCCGTCCGACGTCCGTTGGGCGTAGATGAACGTGTGCGCGGAGTCGTTGAGGCACTGGGGCCCGTCCCAGCCGATCTGCTGCCACGCCTCCTCCGGCAGGGGCTTGGTCACGATCATCGAGGAATTGACCGGGATCAGGCTCCGGCGGCCGAGCAGCTGTCCCGAATAGCCTTCGGTGCAGATGAACGTCTTGGCCGCGGTGACGCGTCCGTTGGCCAGGGTGAGGGTCTTGTCCGCGACACTGTCCACTCGGCTGTCTTCGTAGATCCTGACCCCCATGGAGGTCAGGGTGTCGGCGAGGCCGTAGACGAGTTTCGCGGGGTGGAAGCGCGCGCAGTGCTTGTAGAAGAGCCCGCCGTGGACGGTGGAGATGTTGATCCGGCTCCGGAACTCGTCCTGGTCGAGCATGTGGACTTCGTCCTCGGTCAGCCCGTACTTCAGATCGGCATCACGCCTGGCCACCAGCCGGCCCAGCCCCGCCCGAGTGTGAGCGGCGACGAGCGCGCCGCCCTTGTGCTGATCGGCATCAATGCCCTCGGCCCGGAGGATGTCCAGGACGGAGTCGACGCCGGCGACGAATTCCTGCTGCAGCGCCCGGCTCGCCTCCAGCCCTCCCCCGGCGCGGGCGAAGGTGGCACGGTTTCCCGGAGGCATCGCCGAGAGCCAGCCACCGTTGCGCCCCGATGCTCCGTAGCCCACCTGCTCGGCCTCGAAGACCGCGACCGAGAGCGACGGTTCCAGCTTCTTGGCGAAGTACGCCGCCCACAGGCCGGTGTAGCCGCCGCCGACAATTGCCACGTCCACACAGTCCTGGCCGGTGAAACTGGGGAACGAGGGCCTCTTGTCGGCCAGTTGGGCCACCCAGAAGCCGAGCTCTCCGTTTCGGGGTGGTGCCGCAAGAGCGTTCATGGTGTGTCCTTCATCTGTCTCTGCGAACCGCGTGGGCCGCTGCTGGAAAGCGGTGCAGCCGCCGTCGACGGGGAGCGTTGCCCCGGTGATGTACGAGGACTCCGACGACGCGAGGAACAGGACGGCGTCGGCGATCTCCTCGGGAGTGGCGAGGCGCTGGAGCGGGATCTGCCCCTCACGCTCACGGCGGGTGGCCTCTGGGTCGGATCTGCGCGGGGTGTCGATTCGCCAGACGAGGGCGTCGAGTGCCTGTTGAAGCCGGGCCACCGCCGCACTGCTCATGATTGGCTCGCCGCTACACCGCAGTGCAGATCACCTGGATCTCGACCGGGGTGTTGAGCGGCAGCCCGGCGACACCGATCGCGGTGCGGGCGTGCCGTCCGTTCTCGCCCAGTACCTCGATGAGGAGTTCACTGGCCGGGTTGGCGACGTTCGACTGCTCACCGAAGTCCGGCGTGCCGGCCACGAAGACCAGCATCTGCACGATCCGGACCCGGTCCAGGTCGCCCACCGCCTGCACAGCGGCAGCGAGCGCGTTGAGCACGGCATGGCGCGCGAACTCCCGCGCCGTCTCCAGCTCCACGTCCCGGGCCGACAACGCCCTGACCCAGCAGCTCGCCGTCCTTAAAGGGGAGTTGGCCGGAGAGGTGGATGGTGGAGCCCACCGTCCGGTGGTGCACGAGGTTCGCGCTGCCGGCGAGGACGGGTAGCTTCAGCCCTAGGGCCTGGAGCCTTCTGAAGCCGAGTCACCCTTGACGGTGTGAGGCAGGGGCTGACTCACACCGCCATCGCCTTGCTGTGGATCATTTCCTCAGTTCTCCGCTCGGGCGTCAGGGGCATCAGGGGCGCGGCAGGCCGAAGAGGACCGGGAGGTCGGCGATGTCGGTGATCCGCTCGTAGCCGAGCCAGTGCTCGTCGTGCTCCCAGCCGCGGTCCATGTACACCTTGTTCTTGATGCCCATGATCGCCGCGGAGCGATGGTCGTACATCGGGCTCGCGGATACGTGCACGAGCTCGTCGGGTGTCACGCCGAGCTTGTCGAATGTGTACTCGAAGGCGCTGAGTCGCGGCTTGTAGACGCCCATCTCCTCGGCGCTGATGACGTCTGCGAACGGGGCCTTGAGGTTCTCCGCGAGGCGCACGGCGTGCGCGGTGTCGCTGTTGGTGATGATGACCAGCGGGACCGCCTCGGCCAGGCGGTTCAGCGCCTCGGTTACACCGGGGTACGGGCCCCAGGTGGGGATGCGGTCGTACACCGCCCGCGCTTCGTCCTCGCGGTACTCGAGACCGACCTTGCGCAAGGCGCGTTCCATGGAACGAGCGACGACCTGGTGGAACGGCTGGTACGCGCCCGTGCACTCGTCGATCCGGTACGCCTTGCAGATCCGCAGGTACTCATCGGCGACCTCGGCCGGCAGTCGGTCGCCCAGGACCTCACGCATCGTGTCGTTGATGCTGAACTTGATCAGCGTTCCGTTCATGTCGAACGTCACGAACTTGGGTTTGACGTCGAATCCCACTGGTCCTCCTAGTGTTTCAGTGGAGCAGTCTGATGCCTGGTCGATTGTCGACCATCGTTTAGTCGATTGTCGACCAACTGGTCTCGACTGTCAACAGCATCAGAGGAGCGCCTCGGCAAGTGCGAGCCGTTCCGCCAGGTCGTGGTATCGGCAACGTCAGCGGCCGGCCAGATGCTCGGCTTCTCACGCAAGACCAGGTACCGACTGGACGACGAAGGCCGAAGAGTCGGCGTCCGGAGACGCGAAGGTGTTGCGTCGTGCGTCCTGCACTCGCGTCGCCGGACCGGCATCGGCCTGACAACCAAACGGCACCACCCGAGACACCGACCTGTTACCGCGACCCGTGAGCCGGATGGGGCACCGCTGTGAATTCAGTGAGCTCCGTGCCAGACAACCAACTTGAGGTGGGGATGCACCAGCAGAGGTATAGTCGACAAACGACCAAATGGTCGGCAAGTGTTGAGGGAGGGCAACG
This sequence comes from Streptomyces sp. GESEQ-4, assembly GCF_017948455.1. GTDB lineage: Bacteria > Actinomycetota > Actinomycetes > Streptomycetales > Streptomycetaceae > Streptomyces. Next base: position 6,697 of record NZ_JAFFSU010000031.1, on the reverse strand, counting down.
GGGTGGACCACAAGTTCGAGTGGCAGGAGCAGCGGACGACGACGCCGGACGGCGTCTACCGCACACTGCGTGCCGCCATCCTCGACGGGACCGTACCTCCCGGTGGCCAGCTGCGCGAGGCGCACATCGCCGGGGATCTCGGGATCAGCCGGTCCCCGCTGCGCGAGGCGCTGACCAAGCTGGAGGAGGAAGGGCTCGTCGTCAAGATCCCCTACCGTGGGGCGTTCGTCGTAGAGGTGAGCGCTCGTGAGGTCGCCGAGATCGACTCGGTCCGGCTGCGTGTCGAGCCGTACGCCGCCGAGCTCTCGGCCGAAGCCCTGCGCGGTCCTGAGCGGCCCCAGTTGCTGCAAACCGTCGAGGATCTCCGCCGGGCAATGGAGAAGGACGACATCCCGGCCAGCATCGACGCGCACCTCCGCTTCCACAGGCTCTTCTACGATCTCTCGGGGCACGGCGTCCTGCAGAGTCTCTGGAACGGCTGGGAGACCAAGCTGCGCCTCCACCTCAGCGTCGATCACCGCACTTACAGCGACGACCCGCATCAATTGGTCGTCGAGCACGAGAGGTTGGCCGCGGTTGCCCTGGAAGGCGACACCGACGCGTTCCGCCAGGAACTGGCTGCCCATTTCCCCATGGGGCTGGGGGTCCAGACGGGAGATCCAGGGGAACGCGCGCCCCGGCATGCATGAGGTCATGCCGGCGTGCGTGAAGCGTCCGATCTTGTAGCGGATCTTGAGTGCCGGTTGCCGGTTGCCGGCCGTCGGCACGGTGGGGCGGGTAGGGGGCGACGTGGGCGTTTACGGCTGCGCGGTCAGCTGCGCGGGCGGGCCCGTTCCAGGAACCGGTCTGCACAGCGCCGGCTGGTGACGACGTCGCGCCGGGGCGGGGTGGACGCGAAGCGATACAACTCGGTGCGGCTGGTGCCATCCAGGCAGGTCACCGCCATCACCGGTTCTGCCCCTGGCTTCGGCCCCCTGGGCGAAGCGCCGGTATCCGGTAGGCCAGGCCGGCCAGAACCCGGAGGCAACTGCCCGCCATGGGCAGCCAGGCGAGGCCATGAAGGTGCCCGCTCCCTGGATCTTGCGGTCCCGGCCCGCCGTCGGCCACTGCCCTGAGGACGCCTCGCCTCCCTCAGCCGGGCTCTCCTGGCGGACGGGTCGGAGTTGCAGCCCGGCAGCGCCGTCCGCACCGTGCTGGCGTTTGCTTCGCTGCATCACCACCGGCCATACGATCACGATCGAGTCTTAGTCTTGACAAAGTCTAAACTAGAGCCTACTTTTCAAGCTCCTTGAGTAGGTGTGCGTGGCCTGGGTGGTTTTGTTCGTGCCGGTTGGCCGCCACATCCGGCCCCTGCTGAAATCGGAGTTGGACATGAGGTGCTACGACTGCCTCCAGGAGGCGCGCAGCGACACCACCGGCATCGGTGTGTGCTCGCGCTGCGGCTTGGCCACCTGCGAGAACCACGCCCGCGTACGTCAGGTACAGGTCACCCGCCAGGTCGGCATGGGTGCTGCGTTCGGCCGTATCCCGGCACGCAGGGTGGTATGCCACACCTGCGATATGGCCGAGACGGCGAACTGACCGCATGGTGCGCATGTCGCACCCGCATCACCGGTCGCCGAATGCGCTCTGTCCGTCCGAGCATGCGTTCTTGGCCTGCCCGGACGCCGTCCCTGATCACTGCCGCAGCGTCCGGGCCTCAGCCGTGGCCACGGCTGGGTGCGCCATGCAGGAGGCGCGACCGCGGACGACGAGATGTCGTAGGGGGCCGTACTTGCCTATCGGCGGGAACGGCGCGATCAACCTCCGCTGTTCGTCGGTGAGTTGCCTCCGCGTCACGGTCGTCTTCCTGCCGGATCCACCTGAAGGCCGACGGCGTTCTTCTGGTCGTGAACGGGTCCAGTGTCGCCGCGCGACGCCGTTGCCGAGCTCGTCACCACGGGCTTGCAGCCAGTCGCTGTAGGCCTTGCCGGAACAACCGGGCAGCAGGCCAAGCCGCTCTTGTGGCATGGGGATCTCGTCGGGCGTGAGGTCGACCATCCGTGTCAACCGCTCGAGAATCCCGCCGCACGTGGTGTTCCGAGGTCGCATTCGAGGCCGAAGTTTGTATTGACAGTGCTCGACGGGCACCCATATGGTCGACAAACGACAATCGAGTGGAGGCTTTAAGCCGTCATACGGCGTTATGTCGCCACTGTTGCTCGAGAGGAGAACCGAGTGCAGATGATCAAGATTCACGCGAAGCAGGTTCTCGTGGCCAACTGCGAGGGTTTGTGCCCTGCTCCGTCCGCGGAGGTGGCGCGATGAGCCAGTCCGTGACTTCGGCAGCGAATACCGACTCGGCTTCCGATCGGCTCCAGGCCTTGGGGCTGGCCCTTCCCGAGCTCCGTGACAACCCGTACTACGTGCACCACCGGACCGTGGGCTCCAGCATCTACATCTCGGGTCAACTGCCTTACAAGGACGGTTGGCTGCTGGGTCAGGGCATTGTCGGCCGGGAGGTCGAGCTGGAGACGGCTCGTGAGCTCGCGCGCCATGCCGTGCTCAATGCGCTCGCTGCCGCTGTGCAGGCGGTGGGCGACCTGGACCGGGTCCGGATCGTGCAGATGCTGGTCTTCGTGGCCAGTACGCCGGACTTCGGTGAGCAGTCGAACGTCGCCAGCGCGGCCAGTGAACTGCTCATCGAGGTGCTGGGTGAGAACGGACGGCACGCTCGCACCGCGATCGGTGTCGCCGGGCTGCCGCTCAACAGTCCGGTCGAGATCCAGATGGTCTGCACCGCTGTGTAGGCCGGGGCCGACGGGGGTGTACGCAAGCGAGCGCTATCGCGGGCCGCGCGCGTTCGGCATCCAGGGGGAGTCAGCACCCGCGCCCCTCGATCATTCCAGGCATAACCACAAGGAGGGCAGCGTGAACCGGCTGCAACGAGCACTCGACGCTCTGGTCGAGCGGATCGACACCCCCGCGCCGATCGTGCTGGTCGACGTCATGCAGGGCAACATCGACCGCATTCAGGGCTTCGCCGACCAGCGCAACCTCAAGGTCAGGCCGCACGTCAAGACGCACAAGTGTGTGGAGATCGGGCGACGCCAGATCGAGGCCGGCGCGGTCGGAATCACCGCGGGAAACGTCGGTGAGGCCGAGGTCTTCGCCGCGGCCGGGTTCGACGACATCTTCCTCGCCTACCCGATCTGGGCCGCGGGAACGAAGCGAGCCCGGATCCGCCGGCTCGCCGAGTCCGTCCGGCTGCGGGTCGGCGTCGACAACGTCGCGGCGATCGAGGCCCTCGCCGACGCGATGGGAGACGAACCGGGCCGGCTACAGGTCGTGATCGAGGTCGACTGTGGCGCCCGTCGTTCCGGGGCGCCGCCCGAGGCTGCGGGCGATCTCGCGCTCGCCGCCCGCAAGCGCGGTCTGATGCCGGTGGGCGTCTTCACCTATCCCGGTCACGGCGGCGCGGGTCGGGACGCTCGCGGGCGCGCCGCGCAGGACCAGGAGGCCGCGCTCACCATCGCGGTACGCAGCCTCGAAGGTGTCGGAGTCACCGCGGAGGTGGTCAGTGCCGGCTCCACTCCCACCCTCGAATTCTCCACGAGCGGCGTGATCACCGAGATCCGTCCCGGCGAGTATGTCTTCGGCGATCTGAACAACGTCCGGCTGGGCTCCTGCACGGAGGACCAGATCGCGCTGTTCGTGGCCGGCACCGTGGTCAGCGACTGGATCCCCGGTCAGGTCATCGTCGATGTGGGCAACAAGGCCCTCAGCAAGGAAGGCAGCCCCGAGATCGGCTACGGCGGCATCGCCGGCACGAAGGCGGTCCTGTCCAAGGTCAACGAGTACCACGGGTTCCTTCCGCTGCCGGACGGCGAGTTCCGCCCCAGCGTCGGCACCGTCGTACCGGTGGTGCCGAACCACGTATGCCCCGTCGTCCTCGGTTTCGAGGAACTGATCGTCACCGACAGCACGGGCACGTCGCTGCAGCGCTGGCCGGTCGACGCCCGCGGATTCCTCAACTGACCGGCCCCAGGGACAAGACCCCGTGGCCGAGCCCCAACCCGACGACCGATCTCCCCCGTAAAGGAGTGCCTGACATGAGACTCAAGAACGTCACGGCCCTGGTGACAGGCGCCAGCAGTGGCATCGGGCAGGCGGTGAGTTCCCACTTCCGCCGCGAGGGCGCGCGGCTGCTGCTCACCGGCCGCAAGGAGCGACTCGACAGCGCTCAGCCCGACGACCTGTACGTTCCCGGAGACCTCAACGACGAGGCGTTCGTCGAGAGCCTGGCCAAGCAGGCCGCCGAGTCCCTCGGCACCGTCGACGTCGTCGTCCTCAACCACGGCCTGCAGGCCGTCAGTCCGCTCACCGAGATGGCCTGCGACGACGCGAAGAACGTGCTCGAGAGCAACCTGCTCAGCGCGTTCCTGGTGATGAAGCACTTCGCGCCGCTGATGCCCGAGACCGGTGGCTCGTTCGTCTGCGTCAGTTCACGACTGGGCATGGTCGGCATGGCCGGGCAGGTGCTGTATTCCGCCGCCAAGGGGGGCCTCATCATGCTCGCCAAGGGCGCTGCCATCGAATGGGCCCCGCGCAACATCCGTGTCAACGTCGTCGCTCCGGGCCTGACCGCCACCCCGATCATCGAAGCGGCGTTCCAGAGCAAGCCCGACCCCGAGGCCTACCGCCGCGAGCGCGAGAGCCAGATCCCGCTCCAACGCCTCGCCACTCCTGAAGAGGTCGCTGACGCGGTGCTCTTCTTCGCCTCGTCGGAGTCGTCGTACGTGACCGGATCGGTCCTGACCGTCGACGGCGGGTACACCGCTTTCTGAACGTCCCTGCTGGGCATCCCCACCAGCAATGGACTGAACGACCTGCTCTCCGTCTCGCCTTCTGCCTCGGGCGACCGCCGATTGCGGCATGAACGATCGCACACGCGTCGAGCGCGTACCCCATTCGCCGCACTCGAACGGTGCCACCCACAGTGCGCCCGTAACGCCCACGAGTGCGTGCCAGACGCCGCTCGGCAACGGCTCATCGACCGTGGCCGCGGCTACCAACTTCTCAAGCTCAAAAAGGAGAGGCGTAGCGCTCCTGAAGGCCATCGACACCAATCCCTCCTTCGCGCCGCGAGAGTCCGGCCCGCTCCCGGAACGCCTGATTTCCGGCAACCCCGCCTTCAAGACCTGGGCCCAGGACGTCGCCCGTGGGGAGTCGATCCATACGGGCACTCCGCTGGTCACCGCCTGTCACGGCTCCAGCTTCCCCATCGCTACTCACCCGGTCCTCTAGCCGGCGTCGCTCCGACGACAAGGTCGTCGGGGACTTCGATCCACGGCGATCACGCGCCCAAAGCGGCGATCGGCAACGCAAGCGGGCGATGCTCTGTCCGCGTTCGCCGCCCTGCACCATCCCACCCCCCCGCACCTGCGAGGTAAAGCCCCGCACAGCTGGTCCACGCGTCCCCAGATGAGGAGTATTGCCATGAGTGATGCCCAGATCGGTCGTAGAGCGCTCCTGCGCGGAGCAGGCGGCCTCGCCGCCCTCGCCGCTCTTCCCTCCCTCGCCGCCTGCGGCACCGGCACCAGCCGTGTGTCGTCCGGTGGGGGTAAGGGCGGCGGCAAGACGGTGGTCGTCCGTGACAGCGGCGGTTCCTACGGTGCGGCCCTGCAGAAGGCGATCTACACGCCGTTCACGCAGGAGACCGGTATCAGCGTCAAGGTGCTCAACCTGGACGATGCTCCGCTGCTCGCCCAGATCAAGCAGGGCCGCCCGCAGTGCGACCTCATCAACAACTCGATGATGTCGCACACCAAGTACGTCAAGCAGGACGCCCTGGAGGCGCTGGACCTGGACCGGGTCAAGAGCGTGAAGAGCGCGAAGATCCCGGAGAACCAGATCACCGAGCATGCCGTCGGCCACGCCTTCTACGGCCAGTGCATCGGGTACCGCACGGATGCCTTCGGGGGTAAGAAGCCGGAGTCGTGGGCGGATTTCTGGGACACCAAGGCGTTCAAGGGCGGGCGTTCGATGGTCAGCCCGGACGGTGACCTGCCGGAGCTGGAGTTCGCGCTGCTGGCCGACGGTGTGCCCATGGACAAGCTGTATCCGCTGGATGTGGACCGTGCCTTCAAGGTGCTGACCCGGCTGCGGGGCGACATCAAGAAGTTCTGGGACAGCGGCCCGCTGCCCGGTGTGCTCCTGAGCCGCGAGGAAGTGACGATGGCCACCGTCTGGGACGGCCGGCTCGCCGACCTGCAAAAGCAGGGCGTGCCGGTGGAGCGGCAGCTCAACGGTATGCGCCGCCAGTTCCAGGGCTACGCGATTGCCAAGGGCGCGGCCAACGTGGACGGCGCCTACCAGCTCATGGACTTCTCGCTGCGGGCCGAGAGCCAGGCCAACGTGGCCAAGGCGTTCCCGTCGAACCCGGCTTCTCCGCTGGCCTACGACAAGCTCACCGAGGACGAGCGCAACGCACTGTCCGGCGCGCCGAAGTTCTACGACCAGGGTTTCGACGCGGACATCGACTGGTGGCTGAAGAACGAAGCCGCCGTCACCAAGCGCTGGTTGGAGTGGGCTCGTGGCTGAATTCGATGTCGCCACACCGTCCGTCAAGGTGGCCGGCGGCACGCCGGCCGCCTCGACCGGCAAGGCGTTGTCGGTGGTGGCCCTGCGCAAGACCTACGGGGACGTCGTCGCTGTC
>NZ_JAFFSU010000030.1 GCF_017948455.1 Streptomyces sp. GESEQ-4 | reverse complement strand
TGGCTTTCCTCCGGGCGCTTCCCTTCGGTGTTTCCAAACCTTATCAGTGTTTTTCCGGCCCTCTGACCATCGTCCTGCAGGCATGCAGAAGATGATCCCGAGATAGGATCTGACCAGTTTGGATGTTGCCAGAACCAGGACGCTTGATCGCGTCGCTTGACCTCCAGCAGGGGTACGACTGTACACGGGGCCTCGAAGAGGGTGCAAATCGATTGGGCTGGTGGTCTAGACCACTAAGCGGTATCTTCCATGCGGAACGCGCACTTCATCTGACATACGCTGCTGCACAGTGCGCCGTCCGGGACAGACAGTGACGGTGACGGCCCGTGTGCATCTCCACCCCTGGGAGGCTTCCCATGACCACCGTGACGTCCCCTCTTGCAGGACGCGCCATCGGACTGGCCGCCGTGCCGGATCCGGTCTTCTCCGGGGCGATGGTCGGCCCCGGTACGGCGATCGACCCCGTGCGTGAGCCTTCCGAGGCGGTCTCGCCCGTGGACGGAGTGATCGTTTCTCTCCACCCGCACGCCTTTGTCGTCGTCGACGAGCAGGGGCACGGTGTGCTCACCCACCTCGGTATCGACACGGTTCAGCTGAACGGCGAGGGCTTTGAGCTGCTCGTGAACAAGGGCGACACCGTGCAGCGCGGTCAGAGCATCGTGCGCTGGAACCCGGCTGCCGTCGAGGCCGCCGGTAAGTCCGCGGTGTGTCCGATCGTGGCGCTCGAGGCCACGGCAGAGGCGCTCTCCGACCTCCGTGACGACGGTGATGTGAAGGCCGGCGACAGTCTCTTCGTCTGGAAGTGACGTCGGTGCTGTCGTATGACGGCAAGTAGGGACAACCATTGCGGCGGCGGGACCCGCCGCACTATCGGAGACGGTGAGATGGAGACAACGCTGCGAGGCGTCGGCGTGAGCCACGGTGTGGCGATCGGCGAGGTTCGGCACATGGGAACGGCGGTCCTCGAACCGCCTGCCAAGCAGATTCCGGCGGAGGACGCGGAGCGTGAACAGGGGCGCGCCCGCAAGGCTGTGGAAGCTGTAGCGGCCGATCTGATTGCGCGCGGCAATCTGGCGGGGGGCGAAGCCCAGGCGGTGCTCGAGGCGCAGGCCATGATGGCTCAGGATCCCGAGCTGATGGCGGATGTGGACCGTCGAGTCGCGGTCGGCAGCACGGCCGAGCGTGCGGTGTACGACGCGTTCGCCGCGTATCGCGAGCTGCTGGCGGGTGCCGGTGAGTACCTCGCCGGTCGTGTGGCCGACCTCGACGACGTGCGGAATCGTATCGTCGCCCGGCTGCTCGGGGTGCCGATGCCCGGCGTTCCGGACAGCGACCACCCGTACGTTCTGGTCGCTCGTGACCTGGCGCCTGCCGACACGGCGCTGCTGGACCCGACACTCGTCCTCGGTTTCGTCACTGAGGAGGGCGGGCCGACCAGCCATAGCGCCATCCTGGCTCGGGCGCTCGGCGTTCCGGCCGTCGTGGCGCTGCCGGGCGCCGGTGAGCTCGCCGAGGGCACGGTGATCGCCGTGGATGGCAGCACCGGCGACATCTTCGTGAACCCGAGCGAAGAGAAGAAGGCCCAGCTCGAGGCTGCGGCCGCTGCGCGTAAGGCCGCGCTGGCCGCCTCGACCGGACCGGGGGCCACGGCCGATGGTCACAAGGTGCCGTTGCTGGCCAATGTCGGCGGTCCGGCGGATGTGCCGGCCGCTGTCGATGCCGGAGCCGAGGGCGTCGGACTCTTCCGCACCGAGTTCCTCTTCCTCGACGACAGCAAGAGTGCGCCGTCGGAGGAGAAGCAGGTCGAGGCATACCGGCAGGTGCTCGAGGCCTTTCCCGAGGGGCGCGTCGTCGTGCGGGTGCTGGACGCGGGCGCGGACAAGCCTCTGGACTTCCTGACGCCCGCCGACGAGCCGAACCCGGCGTTGGGTGTGCGCGGTCTTCGGACGCTGCTCGACCACCCTGAGGTGCTGCGCACCCAGCTGACGGCGCTGGCGAAGGCGTCGGAGGGGCTGCCGGTCTACCTCGAGGTCATGGCCCCGATGGTGGCGGACCGTGCCGACGCCAAGGCGTTCGCCGACGCGTGCCGTGCGGCTGGGCTGCAGGCGAAGTTCGGTGCGATGGTCGAGATCCCGTCGGCCGCGTTGCGGGCCCGCTCGGTTCTGCAGGAGGTCGAGTTCCTGTCCCTGGGAACCAATGACCTCGCTCAGTACACCTTCGCCGCCGACCGGCAGGTGGGGGCCGTCTCCCGGCTGCAGGACCCGTGGCAGCCTGCGCTGCTCGACCTGGTGGCGCTGTCCGCCGAAGCGGCGAAGGCCGAGGGCAAGAGCTGTGGTGTCTGCGGTGAAGCGGCGTCGGACCCGCTGCTCGCGTGTGTGCTGACCGGTCTGGGGGTCACCTCCCTTTCCATGGGTGCGGCGTCGATTCCTTATGTCCGGGCGACTCTCGCCAAGTACACGCTGGCCCAGTGTGAGCGTGCCGCCGCGGCGGCGCGGGCGGCGGACAGCGCCGAGGACGCACGCACCGCGGCACAGGCTGTGCTGTCCGGCGAGTAGTTCGAAGGAGCAGGCCGTCTGGGGCTGTTGACGAGGGGCGCCCCGCCTTCGGGTGGGGCGCCCCTCGCATGTTCAGTGGTCGTGCCCCGTCGTCGGTCGCTCGTCGTCCAGTCCGAGGTCGGGTGGCGTGCAGTAGTCCACGCCGGATTCCGGGGAGATGAGGTCTCCGGATTCGACGTCGGTGCAGTAGGCGTCGAAGACCTCGCCGGCGGTGAGGGGTTCGAGGCCGTCTCCGCGTAGGCGCCAGCCGTAGATCCGGTCGGGCGTGTCTGGCGCGCTGGTCCGCATCACTAGTCCGCCCGGGCTTTCGGTGGCGAGGCCGAGGGCCAGGACTGTGGTGAATTCGAGAGCCTCGGCCTCGTCGAGCTGGGTCGTGCCGTCCGCGCTCCCGTCGGCGTGGAGGACGGAGACGAGTGTTTCTGGTGTTCCCGAGACGCTGCAGACGAGGTGTCGGGCGCCTGGCTGGGCCGTGTCGAGGATGCGGACGAGGAATTGTGATGCGCGGACGAAGGCCGCACGGCCGATGTCTTCCCCACAGGACGCGCAGGCGCCTAGTCGGGCGAGCAGCGTGGACGCGTACTCCCACGTGGCCTGGCGTACGGCCTCGTCGATCAGGGTGGGGACGAGGTCGGCGAGGGGCTGGCCCTCGTAGGGAACCGTTGGGCCAGTGGTCGCGACTTCGGCTGTGAACCGGGTGCGGCTCGTCGGGATGTCGGGATCCAGGCCTGTGTCCGCGCAGAAGTCGGCGTACTCCTGCGGGTCGAAGAGGGCGACTGTCGTGTGTGTGCCCTGAGAGGCGCGCGTCTTGAGCAGCGCCTCCACTTGTTGGAGGTATGTCCTGTGGTCGTCGAAGGTGAAGGTGCGATAGCGCCGCATGGCGCGGAAGTCGTGCTCGTCCGTCAGCAGGCCGATGGTGCCCGCGATTTCACGGCGCAGGACGCGCCGCATGGTCTGGTGGTCGGTGTGTGCCATTCTTCCCCCTGCGTGCAGTGGATCAATGCTCACTCACAGTAACGGGCGGCACTGACAATGGCTTCCGGGTGAGGCGTTCGCGGACCAGGCGGTGCTGGATCAGGCAGGTCAGGGCGATGCCGGCGCCGAAGGCGATCCACCCTGCGGGGCCGGTGGCGATGGCGGCGGTGACGGCGAGCGGTCCGACGCTGCGCTGGGCGGACTGGGCGAGGCCGTGGACGCCGAGGTAGGCGCCTTGGGCGGTGTCGGGGGCCAGGGCGAGCGACAGCTCCCAGGAGACGGTGGCGTGGAGTATCTCCGCCACGGTGAACGCGACGGCCGAGGCGATCAGGAGCAGGGTGGCGGTGAGGGTTGCGCCGGTGGCTGCGAGCGCCAGGGTGACACCGCCCAGCGCGAACGCGGCGGAGAGCGGTTTCAGCAGAGCGCGTGCCGCCGCGGTCGTTGTGCCGAAGCGGGCCAGCGGTACCTGGAGGGCAACCACCATCACGTTGTTGAGAACCAGCAGCAGGGGGACGAGGCCGTGCGGGACGTTGCTCGCGTGGGCGATCCACAAGGGCAGACCGACCTTGAAGACCGCGTCGTGGAGGGAGAGAAGGGTCTCGGTGGCGACGTAGGCGAGATAGGTGCGGTCACGCCAGGGATTCACCCGTTCTGTTGGGGGTGCCGGGTCCTTCGACGTGATCACGGTCCGGCATGGGGAGGGTGGCTCGCCGCACCGCAGGGTCAGCAGCGCGGAGGCGACGAAGGACAGTGCGTCGCCGATGAGGAGCCACTGGTACGCGGTGGTGGTGCCGACGGCGAGTGCCGCTGCCGCGGCGAGGCCGCCCAGTGCCCAGCCGGCGTTGGCGACGGTTCGGTGGACGGCCTGGTAGCGGACTCGGTCGGCTCCGGCGACGCGGGCGGCGTACAGCCTGGTGAGGACGCTCGAGGCGCGGTCGCCGAGGCTACCGACGGCCGAGAAGGCGAGGAGCAGGGCGTAGTCATGGGTGGTGAGGAGGGCCAAGGAGGCGACGGCGCGCAGGAGTTGGACGGCGATGAGGACTCGGGTGAGGGGGAACCGGTCGGCGATGCGGCCGCCCAGGGGTGCCCCGGCGATTCCGATGGCCCCGGCGACGGCGACGAGGGTACCGACCTCGGCGACGGAGAGGCCGGAGACGTAGGTGAAGTACAGGACGGCCACGGAGGCCCACAGTCCGCTGCCGATTCGGTCGACGAGGGCGACCGTGAGCATTCTGCGTCCGTCGCGGCCTCCGGGAATGCGTGATGACCATGCCGCCATGAGGCCTCTCGACCGCACCGCTCCCCCTTGCTTCGCATTATGTATTGGTACATAATCGCCAACGTGGCAACACAATATGCGATCAGTGGTACGACGGCCAAGGGGATTGCCGCGTCTGTCGAACAGGGCGTGGCAGAAGGCTCGTTGGGCCCGGGGGCCGTGCTGCCTCCGGTACGACGGCTCGCGGACGAGCTCGGGGTGAGTCCGGGGACGGTCGCCACCGCCTACAAGGAACTTCGGGGACGCGGCATCGTGGTCACGCGAGGGCGGGGCGGCACCGTGGTGGCACCGGAGCCGGCGGTGGCGTCACGACGGCCGCCGAAAGTGCCCGAGGGACTGCGGGACTTGTCGGGCGGGCATCCCGACCCCGCGCTGCTGCCTGGGCTCGTACCACCGTCGCGTCTGTCACCCGGTGCCCGGTCACACCGGTCGACGCCCAGGCTGGAGCGGCTGGAGGATGCCGTCCGCGACTGGCTGCTGCCCGATGGTGTGCCCGTGGAGCATGTGACGTTCGCTCACGGAGCGCTGGATCTGATCGGGCGGCTGCTGTCGGTGGAGCTGCGGCCGGGCGATGCCGTCGCGATGGAGGATCCCGGGTATCACCATCTGCTGGATCTTGTAACGGCTTTGGGGTTGCGGATCGTTCCCGTGGCCGTGGACGACGAGGGTGTGCGTCCCGATGCTCTGCGCGCGGCTCTACGGGCGGGTGTGCGCGCCCTGGTGTGCAGTCCCCGGGCCCAGAACCCGTACGGCGGCTGCTTTTCCGCGGTGCGCAGGGACGCGCTGGTCGACGTCCTCCGGGACGAGCCCGAAGTGCTCGTCGTCGAGAACGACCATGCCTCCGAAGTGGCCGGAGCGCCCCTGCACACGCTGACGGCCCATGGGCCGGCGCGCTGGGTGCACGTACGGACGGTGAGCAAGTTCCTCGGGACGGACCTGCGGTGGGCGGCGGCGGCGTGTGACTCGACCACGCTGGCGCGGCACGACGGGCGGCTGCTGCTGACGTCGGGCTGGGTCAGCCATCTGCTCCAGGAAACGGTGTACGGGCTGCTGACCGACGACGGCACGCGCGCGTTGGTGACGCGTGCCGGGGAGGCCTATGCCCTGCGCCGGAGCGCTCTTCTTCAAGAGTTCGGAGAACGGGGCATCGAGGCACACGGTGCGAGCGGGATGAATGTGTGGGTGCCTGTGCGGGACGAGTCGGCCGTGGTGAACGGGCTGCGGTCGCACGGGTGGTGGGTCGCGTCCGGTGCCCGCTTCCGGCTGTCGGCCGGTCCGGGCGTACGGATCTCGGTGGCCGATCTCGAGCCGGCCGACGCGGTGCGGTTGGCCTCGGACTTCGCTGTTGTGCTCGGTGAGTCCGAGGCCACTTACGGGGGGTGATCCTCAGGCGCGCTTGTGGGCGAGGTCTTCGTAGAAGTGCAGCAGGTCGAGGTTGTCGATGGAGCCGGGGTTGACCGCCTTCTCCAAGGGTGTGCCCTGGAGGAGGCGTTTGACCGGGACCTCGATGCGCTTGCCGGTCAGGGTGTGCGGGATTCCGGGGACTTCGATGATCTCGTCGGGGACGTGCCGCGGTGAGAGCTGTTCGCGGATGGTCTGCTTGATGCGGTTCAGGAGGGCCTCGTCGAGAGCGGCCCTTGGGACCAGGTGCACGAAGAGGGGCATCCAGTAGCCGCCGTCGGGCTGTTCGATGCCGATGACGAGTGATTCCTTGATCTCGGGAAGACGCTCGACGGCTTCGTAGATGTCGGCGGACCCCATGCGCACGCCCTGGCGGTTGAGCGTCGAGTCGGAGCGGCCGTGGATGACGACAGAACCCCGGGGGGTGACGGTGATCCAGTCGCCGTGGCGCCACACGCCGGGGTACGTGTCGAAGTAGCTGTCGTGGTAGCGGCTGCCGTCGGGGTCGTTCCAGAAGTGGATGGGCATGGACGGCATGGGGTTGGTGACCACGAGTTCGCCGACCTCGTCGATCAGGGGTTTGCCGCTGGGGTCCCAGGACTGCAGATCGGTGCCCAGGCCAGGTGCCTGGAGCTCGCCGATGTAGACGGGGAGGGTCGGTACCGCTCCTGCGAAGCAGGAGCACACGTCCGTGCCACCGCTGACGGACGCGATCCACAGGTCGTCGCGGACCTCGTCGTGCAGCCAGCGGAACCCGTCGGGCGGAAGGGGCGATCCAGTGGTCGCGACGCACCGCACCGTGGAAAGGTCGAAGTCGCGTGCCGGGTGCACGTCCGCCTTGCGGCAGGCCATGACGTAGGCAGCCGAGGTGCCGTACAAAGTGGCCTGTGTACGTTCGGCGACCCGCCACTGGGCGCCCGTGTCCGGGTAGCCGGGGCTTCCGTCGTAGAGCACGATCGTCGTGCCGGTGAGGAGGCCGGACACGAGGAAGTTCCACATCATCCAGCCGGTCGACGTGTACCAGAAGAAGCGGTCCTCGGGGCCGAGGTCGCAGTGCAGGCCGAGCTGCTTGAGGTGCTCGACGAGGATGCCGCCCTGGGACTGGACGATGGCCTTCGGCAGGCCTGTGGTGCCGGAGGAGTAGAGCACCCACAGAGGGTGGTCGAAGGGCACCTGTTCGAAGACGGGCTCGGTGTCCGCGGCCGTCAGGGCCGACCACTCCAGAGCGCCTTCGGGGACCGGGGTGCCGAGGACGGGGATGTGGACGACCGCGCGCAGGGTGGGCAGTTCGCGGCGGAGTTCGGCGACGATGTCGCGGCGGTCGTGTTCCTTGCCTCCGTAGCGGTAGCCGTCGACGGTGAACAGGACGACCGGTTCGACCTGCTGGAAGCGGTCGAGGACGCTGCGGGCGCCGAAGTCGGGGGCGCAGGACGTCCACACGCCGCCCACGGCGGCTGTGGCGAGGAGGGCGACGACCGCCTGCGGGATGTTCGGGAGGTAGCCGCTGACGCGGTCTCCGGGGCGTACGCCGAGGGCCCGCAGCTCGGCGGCGAGGGAGCCGACCTGGCGGCGCAGCTCGGACCAGGTGACGGGGCGCGGCTGGTGGGTCTCGTCGACGTGCATCAGGGCTGGTTCGTCCGCGCGGGACGCGGCCGCGCGGAGGGCGTGCTCGGCGTAGTTCAGGGTGGCGCCGGGGAACCACTGGGCACCGGGCATCGAGCGGTCGCCCAGCACGCGCGCGTACGGCGTGGAGAACCGTACGTCGAACCACTCCGTGACGGCCTTCCAGAACGTGTCCAGTTCGTCGACGGACCAGCGGTGCAGCGCCGCGTAGCCGCCGTCGGACGGGGCTCCGTGGTACTCGGCCGCCCAGGCCTGGAACTTGGTGATCTGTGCCTGGGCGATGCGTTCCGGATCTGGTTGCCACAGCGGCTGGGGGTTCACGGTCGACATGGGGCGGCTCCCGGACTGTGCGCGTCGTGTGCGTCTCCCGCGCACGGGCTGGGGTGTGCGCGTGACGCGGCTGACACGGACGATGCCATGTGATCGACTTCTGCACCAGGGTGACCCCCACATAGTCCGCGTCGTGAAGATGTGGTCCGGCCACGGGTGAACGGCAGTTGAACGACACGCTTGTGTGGTGCAGTCAATGGCAGGGTGAGCAGCATGAACGGTCGTGACCTGGTGCGTTCGGTGAAGGCGGTCGGCTCTGCGAGAGCCGCTCAGAGGTTGCGTACCGTGCGGGCGGCATGGCGCCGCCGGCGAGCCGATGCGGCCGGGCTCCCGGCGCGGGGTGCCGAGCGCGCCCGGGTACCGGGTGCCGTGCAACAGGTGGAGCCCGGCCCCGGCGGCGGCCTGGTCCGCTTCAGCAGGTCCGAGCTGCGGATCACCGTCGCCGTGAACGGCGCCGTCTTCTGGGGCTGGGACGGGGCTGCTCCCGAGCCCTCCTACGCCCTCGCGGGCCGCTGTCCGGAGCCGGACCCCCGGGCGGTGCTGGAGCCGGACAAGGACGGCGGCTGGCGGGTCGTGGCGGAGCGCGTGACGGTCGTCGTCTCACGGCATGGCGCCGTGGAGGTGCGTACGCCCGGTGGTGTGACCCTGCGTCGCGCTCTGCCGCCCCGCTGGTGGGAGCCGGTGGGCGGAGGCGCGGCACGCTGGATGCAGCGGTCGGAGGTGGCCGCCGACGCGCGCTTTTTCGGACTCGGAGGGAGGGCGTCTGGGCCTCGACTGCGGGACGGCACGTACCGGCTGTGGAACACCGACCCCGGACGTGCGTTCGGTCCCCGTGACGACCCGCTGTACATCACGATGCCGGTCCAGTTGGTCGTGGCCGACGCGGCCACCCATCTGGTGTTCCACGACACGTCCTGGGACGGCACGATCACGCTGCAGGAGGGCGAGGAGGGCGCCGGCTCCGGTCACGACCGGTCGGGGGCGTGCGAACTGCGCATGGACGGCGGTCCGTTGCGCTGCTGGGTCATGGTGGGCACTCCCGCGCGCGTACTGCTCGCCTGGGCGTCGCTCACCGGGGCGCCCGCGCTGCCGCCCGCGTGGGCGCTGGGCCATCATCACGCGCGGTGGGGCTTCGGCAGCGAGCAGGAGGTCCGGCGGATCGTCGCGGGGTACCAGGAGCGCGGCCTGCCGCTCGACGCGGTCCATCTGGACATCGACCACTACGACACCCACCAGGTGTTCACCGTCGACCAGGAGCACTTCCCCAAGTTGCCGCAGCTCGCCGAGGATCTTCGGCGGGACGGAGTCCGGCTGGTGTCGATCGTCGACCCGGCCGTGCAGGCCGCCCCGGGCAACGCGGTGTACGACAGCGGTACGGACGAGGGTGCCTTCGTGCGGGACGCCTCGGGCGGGCTGGTGCGCGGAGTCGCCTGGCCCGGGGAAACGGTCTACCCGGACTTCACGCACGCGCGCGTGCGTGCCTGGTGGGGTCGGCTCTACGAGGAGCGGCTGGCGCAGGGGTTCACCGGATTCTGGCACGACATGAACGAACCCGTGTCGTTCACCGCCTTCGGGGAGTCGACGCTGCCGCGCTCGGCCAGGCACGACCTCGACGGACGCGGCGGCGACCATCGTGAGGCGCACAACGTCTACGCGCTGTGCATGGCCCAGGCCGCGTACGAGGGCCTGCGGGCTCTGGCACCCGAAGAGCGGCCCTTCCTGTTCTCCCGTTCGGGATGGGCCGGCATGCAGCGCTACGGGGGCACGTGGTCCGGTGATGTGGCGACGGGCTGGCCGGGGTTGCGGGCGTCACTGGCGTTGGTCATGGGGCTGGGACTGTGCGGGGTGCCGTACTCGGGGCCGGACGTGGGCGGCTTCGACGGGAGCCCGTCACCGGAGCTGTATCTGCGGTGGTTCCAGCTGGGCTCGTACTTGCCTCTGTTCCGGACACACGCGAGCTTGCGGGCGGGCCGCAGGGAGCCGTGGGAATTCGGGCCGGAGGTGCTGGAGCACGCGCGCGTGGCGCTCGTCGAACGCCGCCGGCTGCTCCCGTACTTCGTCACGCTGGCGCATCTGGCCCGCCGCACGGGAGCGCCCTATGTGCGGCCCCTGTGGTGGGGCGCGCCGGAGGACCGCGCGCTGCGGAACTGTGAGGATGCGTTTCTGCTGGGCGACAGTCTGCTGGTTGCCCCGGTGCTCGGTCCGGGCGCGGACCGGCGCGCGGTGCAACTGCCGCGGGGCCGCTGGTACGACACGGTGACGGAGCAGGCGTACGACGGGCCGGCTCAGGTACTGGTCGACGCGCCCCTGTCGCGGATTCCCGTTCTCGCGCGCGCGGGTGCCGTCGTCCCCGTGCGCGGGGACGACGGCGGGCTGGAACTGGAGGTATGGGCGCCGGTCCGCGGCCGGACCGGAGGCGGGCTGGTCGTGGCGGACCCGGGTGGCGGGTGGGACGAGCCTGGGATCGAGCGGTACGTCACCCGGTGGGAGGGCGGGGAGCTGATCGTCGAGCGGGACGGTGAGGGCGGCGGGGACGCGCCGCCCCACCCGGTGCGCGTACGGGGGCTCGTAGAGGGCCGATCTCAGATGTAGCGGCCCTCGAACCACGCTCGTACGGCCACTGTGTGCAGCGGGAAGGCCAGCTCCTCCGGCCTGCGCAGGAGGTGCCAGCCCTCCGTCTCGTTCGTGGCGGCGGACGCCGGAAGCACGCCCGCCGGGCGTTCCGGCAGCAGACCGAAGAGCAGCAGGTGCCCGTCGGGGGAGCTCATCGCGTCGACGAGCCGCACGTCGCGGCCGGCCGCGTCGATGCCGGTCTCCTCTTTGAGCTCGCGCACGACGGCCTGCCGCCAGTCCTCCCGGTCGTCGATGTACCCGCCGGGCAACGCGATGCCCCCGCGCGCGGGGGCCACGGTCCGGGTGATGACGACCAGGGCGGTGCCCCTCGTGTCGTACACGGGTTGCAGAGCAACGGCGACCGGCAGCGGATTGCGGTAGGCCACGGACCCGCAGGCCGGACATGTGCGGGGCCAGCCGGAGACGCCCCCTCCGTAGGGCGTGCCGCAACTCGAACAGTGGGAGTCGGGCGCGGAGTTGGGAACGGAGGTTTGAATTTCGGACACGCGGCGGACTGTAGCCGATCACGGGGAGGACGTCTTCGGGGGGCGGCTCAGGGCTTGCCGGTGGGGTTTCCCGGCGTTCGTGTCACGCCGCGTGAAGAGGCGGCCGGAGCCACCCCCGTGGGCCCCGGCCGCCTCTCCCGATACGACGACGCCGCAAGGACCCGTTTGGTTCTCCGACTGCGCCCTGCTCATTTCAGGTTGCCCATGGCACACTTCTGACGTTCCGTCAGATCACCTGCCGGGGAGGGTTCTTGTCACGTACACACACACCTGTGGTGGAGCGATGGTTCACCGGCGACGGGGACGACTTCACACTGCTCGGCACGCGCTGTACGGCCTGCGCCTCGGTCTTCTTCCCCCGCGAAGACGCGTACTGCCGCAATCCCGGCTGCCCGGGCGGCGATCTGGACGAGGTCCCGCTGTCGCGGCGCGGGCGCGTCTGGTCGTATACGGACAGCCGATACCGTCCGCCGTCACCCTATGTGACCGATCCGGAACTTCCGTGGGAGCCGTACGCGTTGATCGCTGTGGAGCTGGAGAGCGAGCGGATGGTGGTGCTGGGACAGGCGGTTCCCGGGGTCACCGTCGCCGATCTGGCGGTGGGCATGGAGGTGGAGGTGGTCCGGGGCGTGCTCCATGAGGACGCGGAGACGGTCTGGACGACCTGGCAGTGGCGGCCGACGGGGGAGGCGGGATGACAGCAGAGGTGGCGGTGCTCGGTGCAGGCATGCACCCCTGGGGCAAGTGGGGGCGCAGCTTCGTCGAGTACGGGACGGCGGCGGCCCGGGCGGCGCTCGCCGACGCGGGGCTGGAGTGGCGCCGGGTCGATTCGGTCATCGGCGCGGACACCGTGCGTGGCGGCTATCCGGGGTTCGTGGCGGGGGCGACGTTCGCGAAGGCGCTGGGCTGGCAGGGGGCCCGAGTCGCGAGCGTGTACGCGGCCTGCGCTTCCGGGGCCCAGGCCGTCAACACCGCCCGGGCTCAGATCCTTTCCGGGCTCGCGGACGTGGTGCTCGTCGTGGGTGCCGATGCAGCCCCCAAGGGGTTCTTCCGACCCGTCGGCGGCGACCGGCCGGACGACCCCGACTGGCTGCGCTTTCGGGTCCTCGGCGCGACGAATCCGACGTACTTCGGGCTCTACGCACGCCGCCGGATGGCTGTGCACGGGGACACACCGGAGGACTTCGCACAGGTCAAGGTGAAGAACGCGGCACAGGGGGCGCTCAATCCGAACGCGCGGTACCGCAAGCCGGTCACCGCGGAGGAGGTCGCCGCTTCGGCCGTGGTCGCCGATCCGCTGCGACTGCTGGACATCTGCGCCACCTCGGACGGCGGGGCGGCGCTGGTCCTGTGCAGCATGGAGTTCGCACGCCGCCACGGGATGACGGATCCGGTGCGGATCCGGGCGGTGTCCACGGTCACGCCGCGCTATCCGAACACCGTGCTGGACCTGCCGGACATCGCGACCGACTCGGCGGCCACGATGGAGCCCGCCGCGGAGACGTTCCGCGCGTCGATCGCGCGGGCCGCCTACGAGGAGGCCGGTATCGGGCCCGAGGATCTCTCCCTCGCCGAGGTCTACGACCTGTCCACCGCCCTGGAGTTGCAGTGGTACGAGGATCTCGGACTGTGCGGCGAGGGCGAGGCCGTGAAGCTGCTGCGGGAGGGCGCGACGGCGCTCGGCGGGCGCATACCCGTGAACGCCAGTGGTGGTCTGGCCTCCTTCGGGGAGGCGGTCCCGGCTCAGGCGATCGCCCAAGTCTGCGAGTTGACCTGGCAGTTGCGAGGGGACGCCGGTGCCCGGCAGGTCGCCGGGGCACAGGTGGGGATCACTGCGAACCAGGGCCTTTTCGGCCATGGTTCGGCGGTGATCGCGGTGCGGTGAGGGACCCGACCGTGCGGCACACGCGACGGTACGGCCGTATGTCCGAAAGCGGCAGTCGTTGCACACGCTGCGTCATGGGTCCGGAATGCTGCGTGAATGTCTCATGAACTGCGCTCGGGGGCGCGCTGGGGGCGAAATCATGCTCCCGTGCACTCCTGGACGGACACTCTCCGCTTCGCCTTTCAACCGGTGGTCAATCTGACCACCGGCGGAGTCGCGGGCCTGGAGATACTCGCCCGCCCGGAGGCCGGCGACATCCTGGCCGAGGCCCGCCGCGATCCCGAACTCGACGGCAGACTGGCCGTGTTGGCGGTCCGTGCGGCGGCGCGCAAGGAGACCATGCTGCCGCTGCACGTCAACGTCTTCGCGGGCACCCTCGCCGACCTCGGCGGCCTCACCCCGCTGCATGCCGCCGTGCGTGAGGCCGGGAGGCTGCCGTGGGAGGTGACCATCGATGTGGTCCCGCCGTACACGCATGTGCCGCAGCGGGCGCTGCTGGAGGCGGTGGGATCGCTGCGGAGCCAAGGTTTCCGGATCAGTGCGGACGGGGTCGGGGACGGGGACGTACCGCTGCGGCTGCTCACCGATCTCGCGCCTGACCTGGTGAAGCTCGATGCGTCACTGCTGTCCCGGCCGGCGGCGGTGCGGGCGATGCGGACTTTGTGCGAGCAGTTGGGCGCGCTGCTGTCGGTGGAAGGCGTCGAGACCGAACTGCAGTGTGCGGCGGCGCTGTCGGCGGGTGCGCAGCTGGCGCAGGGCGAGCTGTTCGCGCCGCCGGCCCGGCTGCCGGCGGCGGACGTATACGTTCCGCCCCGCTCCCCCGGCGCCATGGCGTCACCGCCGTCGGGCCCGTCGGTCCGGGAGTTCGTGCGGCCCGCCGCGCTGTTGCCCGCCACCGCGTCCGCCGGCCAGGTGCGAGCGCTGCTGACCGGGTCGCCGGACGTGTCCGGGGTGCTGCTCGTGGACCGCGACGGTGTGCCGGTCCGCTCGCTGCACCGGTCCCGCTTCCTGCTGTCCATGTCGGGGCGCTACGGGCATGCCCTGTACGCCGACCGGCCCGCGGCCAAGCTGGGCGACCCGCCACGGACGGTGGGCGTCGACGCGACCGCCTGGGAGGTCCTGGACGTGGTCGCGGTCGGCGGCAGCGACCGGACGTCGGACGATGTCGCCGTCGTCGACCGCTACGGCCGGTGCGTGGGCGTCGTCCGCCTGGCGGACCTGGTACGGGCGCTGGCCGAGACCCGGGTCGAGGAGGCGGCGTCGCTCAATCCGCTGACCCGGCTGCCCGGTTCGGACGCGATCACCGGTGAGGTGGACCGGCGGATCGCGGACGGGCGGACCTTCGCGCTGAGTTGGCTGGATGTCGACCACTTCAAACAGGTGAACGACGGGGCGGGATTCGCGGCGGGCGACGAATTGATCCGGTCGGTGGGGCGGGCCCTGCAGCACGCCGCGTCCGAGAGCACCCGGGTGGGCCATATCGGCGGGGACGACTTCCTGGTTCTGGCCGATCCGGAGGGGTTGGATCCGCTGGCCGTCTCAGTGCTGGACGCGCCCTGGTCCGCGGGCGGGCGAGCCGTCACGTTGTCCCTGGCCACGGTCCTGTGCATGCCGGGCAGCGTCGCGGACCACCGGCAGGCGTCCGCGTGTCTGGCGCCGCTCAAGAAGGCCGCGAAATCGTTGTCCGGAGCGAGCTGGGTGCTGGGCCACGCGGGTCTGCCCGGACACGAGATCCGCCGCGGATCGGGGGCCGGGCCCGCTCCGGCGGAGTGCGCGGTGGTGGAGCCCGGGAGGGGCTGAGGGGCACGTCGGCTCCGGTCGCACTTCTCACCGTGCCTCTCAACCGGTGCCGTCAACGACCTTGACGCTCTCTGAGTGCCGGTGAAAACTTCCCGGTGTCAGTCGACATCGCCGTACATTCTCGGCGTATCCAGGCACTGCGCCGCGCGGGCCCCGCCTGAACCAAGGGCCACTCCCCCACGGGCGATTCGGCTGTTACGGCACGCTCGTCACGGACGCCGGGCGGGGCGCGGGACTCTCCCTGCCTCCGGCTGTTCGCCGAGGAAACCGCACCCCGCACGAAGGACCGGGGCCGATCGTCCCGGGCCAGGGCCTAGGAGCCGCCATGAGCGACGGAGACATATTCGTCGGCGAAGTCATCGGTACCGCGATCCTGATTCTGTTCGGCGCCGGAGTGGTCGCCGCGGTCGTACTGAACTACTCCAAGGCCAAGGACGCCGGCTGGGTCGTCATCGCCTTCGGCTGGGGCTTCGGCGTGCTGGCCGGGGCGTACACCGCCGCACCGCTGTCCGGTGGGCACCTCAATCCCGCCGTGACCCTCGGGATCGCCATCGACACCGGGGAATGGGACAAGGTCCACCTCTATGTCGCCGGGCAGATGGTCGGCGCCTTCCTCGGCGCGATCCTGTGCTGGCTCGTCTATTTCGCGCAGTTCCAGGCCAACGCCGAGGAGGACAAGGCGCAGCCGACGCTCGGGGTCTTCTCCACGGCGCCCGCGATCCGCAATCCCGTGGCGAACCTCATCACCGAGATCATCGCGACCGTCGGTCTGGTGCTGCCCATCCTGGCGTTCGGCCTGACCAAGGGGCTCGGTGAGTCCGGTACCGCGATTCTGATCGTCTCGTTCCTGGTGGTCGGCATCGGTCTGTCGCTCGGCGGTCCCACCGGGTACGCCATCAACCCGGCCCGTGACCTGGGCCCGCGCATCGCCCACGCGCTGCTCCCGATCCCCAACAAGGGCACCTCGGACTGGGGTTACGCGTGGATTCCGGTAGTGGGTCCGCTGATCGGCGGGGCGCTGTCCGGGGTGATCTTCAACGCAGCGTTCTGAAGGATCCGACGAAGGGGACGTCATGACGGACAAGTTCGTCGCCGCAATCGACCAGGGCACCACCTCGAGCCGCTGCATCATCTTCAACCAGAACGGCGCGATCGTCGCCGTCGACCAGCGTGAGCACCGCCAGATCTTCCCCAAGCCCGGCTGGGTGGAGCACGACGCCACCGAGATCTGGTCCAAGGTGCAAGCGGTGGTCGCCGGCGCGATCGCCAAGGCCGGGCTGCGTGCCGACCAGCTCAGCGCGCTCGGCATCACCAACCAGCGCGAGACCACGGTGCTGTGGGACCGGGCGACGGGCAAGCCCGTACACAACGCCATCGTCTGGCAGGACACGCGCACTGCCACTCTGTGCAACCAACTCGGCGGCTCGGACGGGCAGGACCGTTTCCGCGAACAGACCGGACTGCCGCTGGCCAGCTACTTCTCCGGGCCCAAGGCGGCCTGGCTGCTGGACAACGTGCCGGGGCTGCGCGCACGTGCGGAGCACGGCGAGATCGCCTTCGGCACCATCGACTCCTGGCTCATCTGGAACCTCACCGGCGGCACCGACGGAGGGCGCCACGTCACCGACGTCACCAACGCCGGACGCACGATGCTGATGAACCTCGAATCCCTTCAGTGGGACCCGTCGATCCTTTCCGCGATGAACGTGCCCGAGGCCGTGCTGCCCGAGATCAAGTCGTCCGCCGAGGTGTACGGAACCGCCGTCGGGCAGCTCTCCGGCGTCCCCGTCGCCTCGGCGCTGGGCGACCAGCAGGCAGCGGTGTTCGGCCAGGCCTGCTACGACGTCGGCACCGCGAAGAACACCTACGGCACCGGCAGCTTCCTGCTGCTCAACACCGGCAACCGGCCGGTGCCGTCGAAGAGCGGACTGCTGACGACGATGGGCTACAAGATCGGCGGTGAGGCGCCCGTCTACTGCCTGGAGGGGTCCATCGCGATAACGGGCGCGCTCGTGCAGTGGTTCCGCGACCAGCTCGGCATCATCCGTACCGCCGACGAGATCGAGCCCCTGGCGGCGAGCGTCGACGACAACGGGGGCGCGTACATCGTGCCCGCGTTCTCCGGCCTGTTCGCGCCGTACTGGCGTTCCGACGCGCGCGGAGTCGTCACCGGGCTCACCCGGTACGTCACGAAGGCGCACCTCGCGCGCGCGGTGCTGGAGGCGACGAGCTGGCAGACGCGGGAGGTCGTGGACGCCATGTTCCAGGACTCAGGGGTGCACATCACGACCCTGAAGGTGGACGGCGGCATGACCAAGAACAACCTGCTGATGCAGCACCAGGCGGATGTCCTCGGGGTGCCCGTGATCCGGCCCAAGGTCTCCGAGACGACCTGCCTGGGCGCCGCCTACGCAGCCGGACTGGCCACCGGGGTATGGAACGACCTCGACGAACTCAAGGCGCACTGGCAGAAGGACGTCGAGTGGACGCCGGCGATGGAGGCGTCGGTGCGGGACCGCGAGTACCACAAATGGCACAAGGCCGTGGAGAAGAGCTTCGGCTGGCTGGAGGAGGAGAGTTAGGCACCTGAACTGCGGCCCGTACCCCGGTCGGTGGGGGTACGGGCCGCGCGTGTGCGTCAGGTGGTGACCGTCTGGCGGTGGTCCGCCGCGTACGCCATGGCGTGCTCGACCACGCTGATGAGGACCTCCTTGACGGACTCCCGGGCGCGGGCGTCGCACAGCACCAGGGGTACGTAGTCGTCGAGGTCGAGCGCCTGGCGTACGTCGTCCTCCGGGTAACGGGCGGCTCCCTCGAAGCAGTTGACGGCCACGACGAAGGGTATGGAACGCCGCTCGAAGTAGTCGACGGCGGCGAAGGAGTCCTCCAGGCGCCGGGTGTCGGCCAGGACGACCGCGCCGAGCGCGCCCTCGGAGAGCTCGTCCCACATGAACCAGAACCGCTCCTGACCGGGCGTGCCGAAGAGATACAGCACCAGGTCCTCGCGCAAGGTGATGCGCCCGAAGTCCATCGCGACGGTCGTGGTGTGCTTGCCCTCCACGCCGCTCGTGTCGTCGACCGGACGTCCGGCCTCCGTGAGCAGTTCCTCGGTGCGCAGTGGCCTGATCTCGCTGACCGCGCCGACGAGCGTGGTCTTGCCCACGCCGAAGCCGCCGGCCACCAGGATCTTGAGCGTGACGGGCTCGACCGGGGGCTTGCCGCGCTCAGAACGCCCGAAGATCATCGATCTCTTCTCCTGCTTGATGGGGGTGGGGGGACGGCGGTCCGTAGCCTCCGCCGCCTGGGGTTTCGACGACGAGTACGTCGCCCGGGGCGACGTCCGTCGCATCGCTCGCGCCCAGTGCACTGACCGTACCGTCCGCGCGCTCGACACGGTTGGCGCCCAGCGCGCCCGGTTCGCCGCCCGCCATGCCGTACGGCGGGACCCTGCGGTGCTGGGAGAGCGTGGAGACGGTCATCGGCTCATGGAACCGGATGCGGCGCACCGCTCCGTCGCCGCCGCGCCAGCGTCCGGCGCCGCCGCTGCCACGCCGGACGGCGAACTCGTCGAGCTGGACGGGCAGTCGCCACTCCAGGACTTCCGGGTCGGTGAGCCGCGAGTTGGTCATATGGGTCTGCACGACGGGCGCCCCGGGGAAACCGTCGCCCGCGCCGGATCCGGAGGCGACGGTCTCGTAGTACTGGTGCCGTTCGTTGCCGAAGGTCACGTTGTTCATCGTGCCGGAGCCCTCCGCCTGGACGCCGAGTGCGGCATAGAGCGCGCCGGTGATCGCCTGCGAGGTCTCCACGTTGCCGGCGACCACGGCGGCCGGCGGTTCCGGAGCGAGCATCGAGCCGGACGGCACCACGATGTCGAGGGGGCGCAGACAGCCGTCGTTGAGGGGGATGTCGTCGGCGACCAGAGTGCGGAAGACGTACAGGACGGCCGCGTTGACGACCGCGAAGGGTGCGTTGAAGTTGGAGTCCAGCTGGGGGGAGGTTCCGGTGAAGTCGACGGTCGCGGACCGGTTCTCACGGTCGACGCGCACGCTGACCCTGATGACGGCCCCCGAGTCGGTCTCGTAGGCGTAGTCGCCGTCGTCCAGCGCGTCGATGACCCGTCGTACGGCCTCCTCCGCGTTGTCCTGGACGTGCTTCATGTACGCCTGGACGACGTCGAGGCCGAAGTTCTCGATCATGCGGGCGACTTCGTCGACGCCCTTCTGGTTGGCGGCGATCTGGGCGCGCAGGTCGGCGAGGTTGGTCTTCGGGTTGCGGGAGGGGTAAGGCGCCTCGGTGAGGAGGCGGAGGGTCTCCTTCTCGCGGAAGCGGCCCCGCTCGGCGAGCAGCCAGTTGTCGAAGAGGATCCCTTCCTCGTCGATGGTGCGGCTGTTGGCGGGCATGGAGCCGGGCGCGATGCCGCCGATCTCGGCGTGGTGTCCGCGGGAGGCGACGTAGAAGAGGATCCGGTTGCTCTCCGTGTCCGCTGTGTTCTCGGAGTCGAAGACCGGGGTGATCACGGTTACGTCGGGGAGGTGGGTGCCGCCGTGGTACGGGTCGTTGACGGCGTAGGTGTCGCCGGGACGCATCCCGGAGCCGCGCCGCTGGATGACCTCCTTGACGCTGGTGCCCATCGAGCCCAGGTGGACGGGGATGTGGGGGGCGTTGGCCACCAGGTTTCCGTCCGGGTCGAAGAGGGCGCAGGAGAAGTCCAGGCGCTCTTTGATGTTGACGGACTGGGCGGTGGACTCCAGCCGGGCGCCCATCTGTTCGGCGATCGACATGAAGAGGTTGTTGAAGACCTCGAGCAGAACGGGATCAGCTTTCGTGTCGAGATCGGAACTCTGCGTAATCACCGCGCGTTCCATGACCAGATGCCCGTCGTCGGTCGTCGCGGCCCGCCAGCCGTCGTCGACGACGGTCGTCGCACTGGCCTCGGTGATGATCGCGGGGCCGGTGACGGTTTCGCCGGGGGGCAGGTTCTCGCGGCGGTGGAGGGGTACGTCGCGCCAGGCGCCGCCGGTATGGAGGCGGACGATGTCCGGCGCGGAGGAGCGGCCGTCAGGGACGGCTGCGAACGGGGCGAGAGCGGAGAGATCGGGGGGTTCGGTGATGCCGGTGGCTTCTACGGAGAGGGCTTCGACGACGACCGGGCGGTCGAGCGTGAAGGAGTATGTGGCGCGATGACGTTCTTCGAAGGCGTGCTGCATGGTGTCGGGCTCGGTGAGCTCGACGGTGAGGGTGGTGTCGGTGCCGTCGTAGCGGAGCTGGGCGCGGCGGGTGATCCGGATGCGGTCCTCGGGGATGTCCTCGGCGAGGAGTTCGGCGCGGGCGGCGCCCTCCAGGTCGTCGGCGGTCTTGCGGACGGCGGGCATGGAGGCGGGCTCCAGGGGTGCCTCGACGGACTGTTCGCGCATTGCGGTGGTGTCGGCGAGGCCGATGCCGAGCGCGGAGAGCACGCCGGCCATGGGCGGCACGAGGACGGTGCGGATGCCGAGCGAGTCGGCGACCATGCACGCGTGCTGGCCTCCCGCACCACCGAAGGTGGTGAGGGCGTAGCGGGTGACGTCGTGGCCCTTCTGGACGGAGATCCGCTTGACCGCGTTGGCGATGTTGGCGACGGCGATCTGCAGGTAACCCTCGGCGACCTGCTCCGGTGTGCGCTCGTCGCCGGTCTGCTCCCGGATCTCCCGGGCGAGGGCGGCGAACCGGTCGCGGACGAGCGCGTCGTCGAGGGGCTGGTCGCCGTCGGGGCCGAACACCGTGGGGAAATGGGCGGGTTGGATGCGGCCGAGCATGACATTGGCGTCGGTGACGGCAAGCGGACCGCCGCCCCGGTAGCAGGCGGGCCCCGGCTCCGCGCCCGCCGAGTCCGGCCCTACGCGGTAGCGGGAGCCGTCGAAGTGAAGGACCGAGCCGCCGCCGGCCGCGACGGTGTGGATGTCCAGCATGGGAGCGCGCAGCCGGACTCCGGCGATCTGCGTGGTGAAGACACGTTCGTACTCGCCCGCGAAGTGCGAGACGTCCGTGGAGGTGCCGCCCATGTCGAAGCCGATGACCCGGTCGAAGCCTGCCAGTTGCGACATGCGGGCCATGCCGACGATGCCGCCGGCGGGCCCGGACAGGATGGCGTCCTTGCCGCGGAACTGCCCGGCTTCCGCGAGCCCGCCGTTGGACTGCATGAACATCAGCCGCACGCCTTCGAGTTCGTCGGCGACCTGCTGGACGTAGCGCCGCAGCACGGGCGACAGGTAGGCGTCGACGACGGCGGTGTCCCCGCGCGGGACGAGCTTCATCAGCGGACTGACCTCGCTGGACAGCGAGATCTGGGGGAAACCGATTCGGGCGGCCAGCTCGCCGACAGCCTGTTCGTGGGCGGGGTGGAGGTGGCTGTGCATGCAGACCACGGCCAAGGCCCGGACACCGTCGTCGTACGCCTCCTGGAGGGGCCCGGCGAGAGCGTCCAGGTCGGGAGCGCGCAGGACGGTGCCGTCGGCGGCGATGCGCTCGTCGACCTCGATGACCCGCTCATAGAGCAGCTCGGGGAGTTCGATGCGGCGGGCGAAAATGCGGGGGCGGTTCTGGTAGGCGATCCGCAGAGCGTCGCGGAAGCCACGGGTGATGACCAGGAGCGTGCGCTCGCCCTTGCGTTCCAGGAGGGCGTTGGTGGCGACGGTGGTCCCCATCCGGACGGCCTCGACGGGTGCATGGGAGCCGTCCAGCAGTTCGCGTACGCCGGCGACTGCCGCGTCGGAATAGCGCGCGGGGTTGTCGGACAGGAGCTTATGGGTGAGGAGCCGGCCGTCGGGGCGTCGCGCGACGATGTCCGTGAAGGTGCCGCCTCGGTCGACCCAGAACTGCCAGCCCGTCGTCACGTCCGTCTCCCCGATCGCGCTGCTCGGAACCCTATCGGCAGCTCAGTCGCGGATGAGCTGCCGAGGGTCGTCGACGATCGGTCAGATCATATCGGGAGGGCTGCGCCGGTGCCCTGTCCACACCGGGCGGCGCCTCTCGGTGACGGCTATGGTGATCGCTGTTCGCATGATGCGATGGGCGAACGGATAGTGCGAAGATGGGGAACAGTAGCCACGTAGGTCAAGGGGCCATCCCGCACGCCGTCAAGGAGCCTCCGAAGATGCGCATGTCCAACCCCCCAGGGACCCCGGGTGACAGCGAGTCCGCCCCGGCCGCCGAGCCGAGTGCATCGTCGGGCAAGGTCCAGTCGCTGGAGCGGGCGATCGCGCTGCTCCAGGCGACTGCCGACAGCGCGCCG
The DNA here is from genome assembly GCF_017948455.1 of Streptomyces sp. GESEQ-4. Taxonomy (GTDB): domain Bacteria; phylum Actinomycetota; class Actinomycetes; order Streptomycetales; family Streptomycetaceae; genus Streptomyces. Next base: position 77,929 of record NZ_JAFFSU010000030.1, on the reverse strand, counting down.
GGCGGCGACACGGCCTCGAACCTGGCGGCGCGGTGCGGACTCAACCGGGCCACGGCATGGCGGCTGCTGTCCACGCTGGAGCAGCACGGCCTGGTGGAGCGTGACCCCGCCGGCCATCGCTACACCATCGGTTTCACGGTCGCCCGCATGGCATCGGCGGCAGGCTTCGACGGGCTGATCCGCCGGGCGCACGGCACCTTGCGCCGGGTCAGCGAGCAGACCGGCGAGACGGCCAACCTCGCCGTGGTGCAGCAGCTCGGCCTGACGTACATCGACGAAGTGACGCCACCGGTGGTCCTCAGCGCCAAGTGGCTGGGGCGGCAGGTGCCGCTGCATGCCACGTCCACGGGCAAGGCGCTGCTGGCCTGGCTGCCGAGGGAGGAGGCCGAGTCGCTGCTCACCGAGCCGCTGACCGCGTTCACCGACACGACCGTCATCGACCGGGGACGGTTGTGGGAGGAGTGCGCTCGGACGCGGGAGCGCGGATACAGCGTCTGCGCGGGTGAGATGGAGCGGAATCTGTACGGGGTGTCGGCGCCGGTGCTGGGCAGCCGCGGACGGCCGTTCGCCGTGGTCAGCATCTGGGGCCCGCAGGACCGGGTGACCGAGGCGCGGTTCGCGGACCTGGGGGCGCTGGCACGGGCCGCGGCGGAGGAGATCGCGGCGGCCGCGCGGGCGTAGGACGGGGGGCGGCTGAGGAGCCGAGGGGCTGACGGCGGCTGAGAGCAGGCGCGCTTGACGTACCACCGCATGGCAACGCATGTTCGTAATCCGCGACAGCCGCTCACAATATGAACAAGTACTGCTCGTCGAGAGAGGAATCAGCGCGACCATGAACCAGGACGTCATCATCACCTGCGCCCTCACCGGCGCCGGTGACACCGTGCGCAAGAGCCCGCACGTCCCCGTCACCCCGCAACAGATCGCCACATCCGCCGTGCAGGCCGCCGAGGCTGGTGCCGCCGCTGTGCACATCCATGTCCGTGACCCGGAGACCGGCGCACCCTCCCGCGACCCGCGGCTGTATCGCGAGGTAGTGGAGCGCATCAAGGAGACCGGCACGGACGTCGTCATCAACCTCACCGCCGGTATGGGCGGCGACCTGGTGATCGACCCGGAGGAGCCGCTGAAGCAGCTGCCCGGCACCGATCTCGTGGGCGGCCTCGAACGGCTGCCGCATGTCGAGGAGTTGCTGCCGGACATCTGCACCCTCGACTGCGGCTCCCTCAACTTCGGCGACGGCTCCAACCTCTATGTCTCAACACCCGACATGCTGCGTACCGGCGCCCGGCGCATCCAGGAGCTGGGGGTGCGGCCGGAGTTGGAGATCTTCGACACCGGGCACTTGTGGTTCGCCAAGCAGTTGCGCGCCGAGGGACTGCTCGACGACCCGACCGTGTTCCAGCTGTGCATGGGCATCCCGTGGGGCGCGCCCGCGGACCCCGGTGTGCTGCAGTCGATGGTGAACATGCTGCCGGAGGGCGCGCAGTGGGCCAGCTTCGCGCTGGGCCGGATGCAGATGCCATGGGTGGCGCAGTCGATCCTGCTCGGCGGGCATGTGCGCGTCGGGCTGGAGGACAACCTCTATCTGGGCAAGGGCGTCAAGGCGACCAACGCCCAACTCGTGGAGCGTGCCGTGACGATCGTCGAAGCGATGGGCGCCCGCGTCGCCACGCCCGACGAGGCACGCCTCAAGCTCGGCCTCAAGCCGCGCGGCTGAACCCGCACGACAAAGCAGCCGACACCCGCACCACGACACGGCAGCTGATACCCGCCAAGAAGCGACGGCCCCATCAAGGAGCCCAGAAGGAGCCCAAGTTGACGGAGACGGAGACGTTCACCCCCGCCACCGCACCCGAGGACGTACGCCGCGTCGCCTGCGTCGGCGCCGGGGTCATCGGCGGCGGCTGGGTCGCCCACTTCCTCGCCCGTGGCTACGCAGTCACGGCCTGGGACCCGGCCCCCGACGCCGAGGCCCGGCTGCGCCGGCTGGTCGAGGCGGCGTGGCCCGCGCTGGAGCAGTTGGGGCTTGCCCCGGGCGCGAGTGCCGACCGGCTCACCGTGACCGACAGTCTCGAAGAGGCGGTCGCCGAGGCACAGTTCGTGCAGGAGAGCGCCCCCGAGAAGCTCGGCCTCAAGCGTGAGCTGCTGGCCAAGCTCGACGCGGCCACGCCGTCCGGCGTCGTCATCGCCTCGTCGACCTCCGGCTACCCGATGACGGACATGCAGACCGGGGCCGCCACACCCGGCCGGCTGGTGGTCGGGCATCCGTTCAATCCGCCGTATCTGATACCGCTCGTCGAGGTCGTCGGCGGCGACCGCACACACGCCGAAGCGGTCCGATGGGCCGCGCGCTTCTACGAGGTGGCGGGCAAGTCCGTCATCACCATGGACCGCGAGGTCCCCGGCTTCATCGCCAACCGCCTCCAGGAAGCGCTGTGGCGCGAGGCCCTGCACATGGTGGCCAACGGCGAGGCGACGGTGCGCGAGATAGATCTGTCGATCACCGAGGGGCCGGGCCTGCGCTGGGCGGTGATGGGCCCGATGCTCACCTTCGCGCTCGCGGGCGGCGAGGGCGGCATGGCCCATATGCTCGACCACTTCGGGCCGTCCCTGAAGTCCCCGTGGACCCGCCTGGAGGCACCCGAGCTGGACACGGCCCTCTACGACGCGGTGGTGGCCGGCTGCGACGACGCCGCGGACGGTCGTACGATCGCCGATCTCGTCGCCGAACGGGACCGGGGCGTCATCGACGTCCTGCGCGCCACCGGCCGTCTGCCCGGGACCGGTGCCGAGTGAGCCTGCCGCTGTTTCACGAGACCGTGCGCCCCGAGTGGATCGACTACAACGGGCACATGAGCGAGGCGTACTACGTCCTCGTCTTCGGCTTCGCCACGGACGCGTTGATGGAGCGTACGGGGCTGGACGCCGCGTACCGCGAGCGCACCGGCTGCTCGCTCTACACGGCCGAGTCACACGTCCGCTACCTGCGGGAGGTGCCGGAGGGCGCCCAACTCGCCGTACGCACGCGCGTGCTGGGAGCGGCAGGGAAGAAGGCGCGGTTGACGCATGAGATGCACGTCGTCGAGGGGCCGCGAGCCGAGCCCGACCCGGTCGCCACGATCGAGCTGCTGATGCTGCACGTCGATCAGGGGGCGGGCCGTGCCATACCGTTCCCGTCCGAGGTCCGCGAGCGCCTCGCGGCGCTCGCGGAGGAGCCGCCCGGATGGGCAGGCCGGTCGATCGGACCGGTGGTCACAGAGCCCGGAGCCCGTTGATCACATCACGCAGGATGCTCTCGTCCGGCAGCTCCGCGGGCGGAACCGGGCGGTTGACGTGGACGAGGTCCTCGTCGACGAGGTCGCCGACGAGGACGCGTACGACACCGATGGGCAGGTCGAGTTCGGAGGCGAGCTCGGCGACCGACTGCGGCGTGTCCCGGCACAGGCCGACGATGTCCACGTGTTCCGGGGACAGCGTCTGGTTTTCGGCTTCCGAGTCGTCCGCGTGGGATTCCGCGACGACCAGCGCGATCAGGTCCAGGCGGTGCTGGCCCGCATGGCTGGTGCGGCCGCGCGTCATGGCGTACGGACGGACCACCGGTCCGGCCTCGTCGTCGAACCAGTGGCTTCTTCCCTGACCGTCTCCGCTCATGTCATCCCACTACCCGCCCGCGGGCAGATCGGTGCGCGGAGCGGCCCCCAGATGTACGCCGACCCGCTTCACGAGGAGCGTCATCTCGTAGGCGACCTGGCCGACGTCGGAGTCGGCGGCCGAGAGGACGGCGAGGCAGCTGCCGTCGCCCGCGGCCGTCACGAACAGGAAGGCGTCGTCCAGCTCGACGACCGTCTGCCGGACGCTGCCCGCCTCGAAGTGCCGGCCCACGCCCTTGGCCAGGCTGTGGAAGCCGGAGGCGACGGCGGCCAGATGCTCGCTGTCCTCCCGGGTCAGGTCCTTCGATGCCCCCGTCGCAAGCCCGTCGCCGGAGAGCACGACGGCCTTGCGGATGCTCGCGACGCGGTCGACCAGGTCGTCCAGGAGCCAGTTCAGCTCGCCTGTCCTGCCGGTGTCGCCATGGTCGGTCGCCTTCGGTGCGGTCATCGACCGTCCCCCTTAGTTCCTTGTGGTGCTGTGCCGCTGGAGCCATTGTCACCCGCGGCGTTCTCATGACGGCCACGCTGCCAGCCGCGCTGGAGCGAGGCCATACGGCTGCGTACCTCGTCGGCGTCCCGTTCGGCGGGCTCCGTCCGCTGCTCGGTGCGCTGCTCCTGAGCCTGCTTGAGCTGCGGGGCGAGGTTGGCCTGGCGGACGCGGCGGGGCAGGGGCGCCGTGCCCGAGCCGGTGGTCGGTGCCGCGTGTCCGTCCTGACCGGGGTCGCGTCCGGCCCTTGGCCCTGCTTCCGGTCTGCGCTCGTGCCCGGTCTCCGGGCCGGCTTCCATCCGGCCCTCGTGCCAGGTCTCCGGGCCGGTCTGAGGGCTGGTCCGGGGGCCGGCTTCCCGCTCGGTCTCGTGTCTGGCGTCCTGTGCCGCCGACGCGATGGCGGCGCGTCGTGTGCGCTTCGGGAGGGCAGGAGCCGTGTCCGCGGAGTCGCCGTTCTCGCGCCGGGGCCGCTGCTCGGTGACCGGACGTCCGTGCGAGCTGACGAGCTTGGGGGCGCCGCGGCGGGGCAGCGGGACCGGGGCGCCCGGACGGTCGTCCGTGCCGGGGTCGACCGGATGGTGCTGTTCGCCGGACAGACCCGCCGGGGCTGGGCCGCGGGGCCGGAAGAGTCCACCGCGTTCGCTGTCCTCGTCGCCGAGGCCGCCCGGGAAGTCGTTCAGGGCGTCCAGGTCGACGGGGGCCTCCAGTTCGACCGGCCCGTCCAGGAGGGCGGGCGGCAGACCGGGGAGTTGCACGGGCACCTGGGAGAGCGCGGCGCGGCGGCTCTCCTCCAACTCGGCTTCCTTGGAGGGGCGGTCCCGGTCGAGGCGGAAGCCGACGCCGTTGGTGTCCGGGACGTCGTCCGTCAGCAGCGCGTCCGGGATGAAGACGACCGCGGTGGTGCCGCCGTACGGGGAGGGCTGGAGGGAGACGCGTACGTTCTGCCGCTGGGCGAGCCGGCTGACCACGAACAGGCCGAGCCGGTCGGTGTCGGACAGCTCGAACTCGGGTGTCTCGGCGAGCCTGAGGTTGGCGTCCAGGAGCGCGTCGGCGGCCATGCCGAGGCCGCGGTCGTGGATCTCGAGGGTGAAGCCGTTGGCGACGCGTTCGCCGAGGACCTGGACGGCGGTGTGCGGCGGGGAGAACACCGTGGCGTTCTCCAGGAGTTCGGCGACGAGATGGGTGAGGTCCGCGACGGCGGGGCCGGTGACAGCGACTCGCGGCAGTCGGCGGACCTCGATGCGCTCGTAGTCCTCCACCTCGGCGACGGCGGCGCGTACGACGTCCATCAGCTGGACGGGCTTGCGCCACTGCCGGGAGGGGGCGGCGCCGGAGAGGATCACCAGGCCCTCGGCGTGCCGGCGCATGCGGGTGGTGAGGTGGTCGAGCCGGAAGAGGTCGGCGAGCTCCTCGGTGTCCTCGGTCCGGCGCTCCATGGTGTCGAGCAGGGTGAGCTGCTTGTGCAGCAGGACCTGGCTGCGCCTGGCGAGGTTCACGAAGACCTCGGAGACCCCGGCGCGCAGTTCGGCCTGCTTGACGGCGGCCTCGACGGCGGCGCGCTGCAGGGTGTTGAGGGCCTGGCCGACCTCGCCGATCTCGTTCTTGTCGTACTCCAGGCGCGGGACCTCGGTCTCCACGTCGACCTGTTCACCGGCGGAGAGGCGGCGCATCACGCTGGGCAGCCGGACGCCGGACGCCTCGTGCGCCTCCAGGCGCAGTTGCCGCAGGTCGCGGATGAGGGCGCGGCCGATGCGCACGGACAGGAAGAGCGAGAGCAGCAGTGCGATCAGGCCGAGGACGCCGGCGAAGGCGGCCTGGGCGATGACGCCGATCGCGACCGGGCGCACCCGGTCCTGATAGCGGTCGTTCGCCTGGTCGTTGAAGTCGGCGAGTTCGTCGAGCACGTCACCTGCGGCGGTGTCCCAGTTCTGTGCGGTGACGTCGCTGGGCGTGCCGGTGCCGGAGGAGGCGCCGGCGGACTCCTCGGCCACGCGCAGCGGCGCGCTGGCGGCGTTCTTCCAGAACCGCTCGTAGCGGTCGCGTTCCGAGGAGGGCAGCAGCGGCAGGTTGACGTCGTACATCAGCGTGCGCTGGGCCACGAGGTCGGAGATGTTGCGGGCCTCCCCGCGGGTGATCCTGCCGACGATCAGCGCGGAGCCGAGGAGAGCGTCCTCGCGGGAGAGCAGTTCGCGGGCCCGGGCCAGGTTGACCAGGGCGCGGTACTGCTTGTCCAGCTCGGTGTCGTCCACGACGTGGAGGTTGGTGAGCAGCACGTAGCACGGGTCGACGAGGCGGTTGTAGAGGTCGAGGGCCTGGGCGCGGTTGACGGTGCCCTCCTCGACGCTGCGGCGCAGGGACCCGATGCCGTCGAGGGCGTCCAGGAGGGCGGTCAGCCGCTCGCCCGTGCTCTGCCCCAGCGCGTCGCGTACGTCGGCGTCCTGGGCGTTCCTGCGGATCTTGACGACGGCCTCGTCGGTGGTCGTCCGGCTGCGGCGCAGCGCGGCGAGCCCGTCGGAGGCGCGCGGGTCGGCGAGATAGACGAGGGTCTGGCGGCGTTCCTGCTGGAGCACCCGGACGGCGTCCTCGGCCGGGTAGCCGATGTTCTCGACGACCTCCGACACGTTGAACAGCTGGCCCGCCTCACGTCCCGTGAGTACCGTGGCGAAGCCCCAGATAGCCGTCAGGGACACCAGCGGCACGAGAAGCAGCGCCACGATCTTCCGGCGGATCGACTTCCCGCGAAAGCGCATGGCCTCCCCCAGCTCGACCCCCACCGGACGGGGGTACACATGTACGTCAACAAACGGCGCGAGCCTACTACTGACGCATAGGTAACCCGAAGACCCGTCCGGAAGTCGAACGTCCGCAACGGTGGCGGGTCGTGGGGAGTTGTCCGGTCATTGCGGGAGATTGCCTCCCCCGACCTCGTGGTCACCGCGGTGAACAATCCGGTCGTTTCCGGGGCCGGTTGGCCGAAATTTTACGGTCGTTGGGAATCTTCGGAGCGTGCCGTTCGTCCTTCTAACGGGAATTGGGGGCGGAATGGGCCACAGGAGCCGTATCCCGCACCTGGGCGGCGTAAAACAGCGCAAGCCGGGCAGCCACTGGAGAGTCGTGTCTTCGGACACGGGCGAGTGGTCCTGCCGGCGGTGGGGAGAGTGACACGGTGATGGGCACGGTTGAGCGGCGCGAGGCGACCGGTGACGGCGCGGCGACGGCGACGGCGACGGCGACGGCGACGGCGGAGCGGATCCCCGAGGCACGGGATCGCGACATTCCGGCGACCGACAGGGAGGCGACGGACGAGCGAGACGCCCGGCCCTACTACCGAACGTTGTGGGTGGAGGAGCCCGCGCAGCAACGCCGGCTGCCGGATCCGGTGCGTACGGCGGCGGTGCGCGCGGTGCTCGTCATCGCCGTGACACTGATCCAGGCGATGGTGGCCTTCCTGTGCACCCTGGCCGGCTCGTGGCTGGCGTTCCCCATGGTCCTCAGCAGCGTGGCCAGCACGGTGGTCGCCACCTGGGCCGCCCTGGACGTGTGGGTGACCCGCCAGGTGTGGAACCAACGCCACGGCGTCGTGTCGACCCCGAGCAGCACCGCGCGTGCCCTGCGGCGCGAGCGGCGCAGGGCCCGGCGACAGGAGCGGGCCACCGAGCGCGCCGAGAAGCGCATACGGAACCGGGGCGGCACGGGCCAGCTGTCCCACTCGTGACACTGCGCGGGCGGCGGCCGGTGAAGGCTCGGAGTGGGGCAGGCGCCGCCGTCGGAACTCCCCGCGTACGAGTTCCCGGCGCGCCCGCATAACGGGGCGTGGCCGGTCCACGAAGAGCACCGCGGTCGTACGGCCGTCCCGCACGTCCAGCGCCAGGAAGCCGCCCTCACGGGCGCCCCCGAGCAACACCGCGCGGGCCCTGCAGCGCGAGCGCGCCGATGAAACCACCGCCGATGACGGCGACCCAGCTGTGCCGCGGGTGAGTTCGGCGCGCGGGTGTGCATCCCGGCGAGGGCATCGCCCGGCAGGCAGTGCGCCGATGCACCGGTGGCGATGACTGCGCCGTCGGTGTAGCCGTTCCACCTCGCGAACGCTCAGGATTTCTGGAACCTGTGAGCGAACCCAGCCCGCGATGGCGTCGCGGGCGTACCGGAACGGTGGTGTGCTGGTTCCGAACGAGCACCACACCGGGATCTTCCACGAGTGGGTCCTTCAGCAGCTGGGAGGCGGCCATGCCGGATCTGTTCATCGACGGCGAGTGGCGGAGCGCGGTCGACGAGCGCACGCGTGAGATCCGCTGTCCGGCGGACGGCTCGCTGGTGGGGGTGGTGGACGAGGCCGGCGGCAAGGACACCGTCGAGGCGATCGCCGCCGCGCGCCGCGCCTTCGACGAGGGACCCTGGCCGCACACCGCCCCCGACCAGCGCGGTGACCTGCTGCTGCGCGTCGCCGACCTGCTGCTGCGAGACAAGGACGCACTCGCCCGCGCCGAGTCGCTGGACACCGGCAAGCGGCTGGTCGAGAGCGAGTACGACATCGACGACATCGCGAACTGCTTCCGCTACTTCGGCCGGACGGCAGCGAGCGAGACGGGTCGGGTCGTCGACACGGGCACGGAGGGCGTGGACAGCCGGGTCGTGTACGAGCCGGTCGGCGTCTGTGCGCTGATCACACCCTGGAACTACCCGCTCCTCCAGACGGCCTGGAAGGTCGCCCCTGCCCTGGCGGCGGGCAACACCTTCATCCTCAAGCCCAGCGAGCTGACCCCGCACACCGCCATACACCTGATGCGGCTGCTGGAGGAGGCGGGCGTGCCCGCGGGCGTCGCCAACCTGGTCCTGGGCGCCGGCCCCGAGGCCGGCGCCCCGCTCGGCGACCACCCGGACGTGGACCTCGTCTCCTTCACCGGCGGACTCCAGACCGGCCGCCGGCTGATGGCCGCCGCGGCCGGGACGGTGAAGAAGGTCGCCCTCGAACTGGGCGGCAAGAACCCCAACATCGTCTTCGCGGACGCCGACTTCGACACGGCCGTCGACATGGCGCTGACCGCGGTGTTCCTGCACTCCGGGCAGGTCTGCTCGGCGGGCGCCCGGCTGCTGGTCGAGGACTCGCTGCACGACCGGTTCGTCGACGAGGTCGTACGGCGGGCGTCGGAGATCCGGCTCGGGGGACCGTTCGACGAGCGGGCGCAGACCGGTCCGCTGATCTCGGCGGCGCACCGCGCGAAGGTCGAGGCCTATGTCGCCAAGGGTCTGGCGGAGGGTGCGGTCCTGCGCTGCGGCGGTGCGCGCCCCGACGGAGCGGACTTCGCCGACGGCTTCTACTACCTGCCCACCGTGCTGGACGAGTGCACGGGCGGCATGTCCGTCGTACAGGACGAGTCCTTCGGACCGGTCCTCACCGTCGAGCGGTTCGGCAGCGAGGACGAGGCGGTACGGCTCGCCAACGACACGATCTACGGCCTGGCGGGCGCCGTATGGACGGGTGACGAGGCCAGGGCCGCACGGGTCGCCGGGCGGCTGCGGATCGGCACGGTCTGGATCAACGACTACCACCCCTATGTGCCGCAGGCGGAGTGGGGCGGATTCAAGCAGTCCGGCTTCGGACGTGAACTCGGGCCGGCGGGTCTGGCCGAGTACCGCGAGCCCAAGCACATCTGGCGGAACACGAATCCCACGCCACAGGGGTGGTTCGCCTGACGTCCGGGTAGCAGCAGGCTCATCGACCGTCCTTGATCCAGGCGCCCGCAGGAGCCGCTCTCCCCGTTCCCCTGCCCACCAGGAGTCCGCTCATGACCCCAACTCAACAGCCGGCCGACCGGCAGGACGACGCCGAACTCGCCGAGTTCGGCTACAAGCCCGAACTCAAGCGCACCCTCGGCAACTTCCACACGTTCGCCGCCGGCATCAGCTACATCTCCATCCTGACCGGAACGTTCCAGCTGTTCTACTTCGGATACGGCAGCGGCGGCCCCGCCTACTGGTGGTCGTGGCCGATGGTCTTCGTCGGCCAGTTCATGGTCGCCCTCTGTTTCGCCGAGCTGGCCGCCCGCTATCCCGTCGCGGGCTCCGTCTACAACTGGTCGAAGAAGATCGGCAATCCGCATCTGGGCTGGCTGGCCGGCTGGATGATGCTGATCGCCTCGATCGTGTCCATCGCGGCCGTGGCGCTCGCCTACCAGCTGACGCTGCCGCAGATCTCCGACGTGTTCCAGATCGTCGGTGACGGCACGGGCAAGTACGACGTGGCGACCAACGCGGTCATCCTGGCCGCGGTGTTGATCCTGTTCACCACGCTGGTGAACGCCTTCGGCGTCAAGCTGATGGCCAACATCAACACGGCGGGCGTCTTCATCGAGCTGGTCGCCACCGTCGTACTCATCGTCCTGTTCGCCGTGCACATCACCCGCGGCCCGCAAGTGGTCATGGAGACCAACGGGACGGGCGCGGGGTACGGCGCCGGCTACCTCGGCGCGTTCCTGGTGGCGTCGCTGGCGTCGGCGTACGTCATGTACGGCTTCGACACGGCCGCCTCGCTCGGCGAGGAGTCCCTGGACCCGTCCCGGAACGCGCCCCGCGCGATCATCCGGGCGATCGTCGCCTCGTTCGTCCTGGGCGGTCTGATCCTGCTGCTGGCGCTGATGAGCGTGTCCAGCCTGAAGGGCGAGCAGCTGTCGACCGACGGTCTGCAGTACGTCGTCCTCGACGTACTCGGCTCGACGGCCGGCAAGGCGATGCTGTGGTGCGTGCTGATCGCGGTGACCGTGTGTGCGCTGGCCGTGCACACGGCGGCGATCCGGCTGGCGTTCGCGATGGCCCGGGACAACAACCTGCCCGCGTCCTCGATGCTGGCGAAGGTCAGCCCGCGCTTCAAGACGCCGGTGCTCCCGGCCGTGATCATCGGCATCCTGGCGCTGGCGATCCTGGTCGTGAACATCCGCCAGCCGCAGATCTTCACGGTCGTCACCAGCATCGGCATCATCATGATCTACCTCGCCTACCTGGGTGTCACCGTTCCGATGCTGGTGGCGCGGCTGCGCGGCAAGTGGCAGCCCGCGGGCGACGGCAAGTTCTCGCTGGGCCGCTGGGGGCTGCTGGTCAACATCCTCGCCGTGCTGTGGGGCGCGGGCATGACGATCAACCTGATCTGGCCGCGGGCCTCCGTCTACAACGCCACCGCCCCCTTCCACTGGTACCTCCAGTGGGGCGCCGTGCTCTTCGTCGGCGTGATCATGGGCGGCGGCTTCGCCTATTACTGGTTCATCCAGCGGCGCAAGACCGGGGTGCTCGCCGAACACCGGCTGGACGCCGCACCGGCGACCGGGCCCCTCGCCGCCCCGGCGGCCGACTGACATTCCGCAGCGGGCGTCCCGAGCGCACAAGGATGTCTCCGTACCAAGGAGGTCAACTCCCTATGAGTATCGATGAGTTCGACTACGTCGTGGTCGGTGGCGGCACCGCGGGCAACGTGGTGGCGGCCCGGCTGTCGGAGGACCCGTCCGTCACCGTGTGCGTCCTGGAGGCGGGGCCCAGCGACGTCGGCGACGACGACGTCCTGAAGCTGGAACGCTGGATGGGCCTGCTGGAGTCCGGCTACGACTGGGACTACCCGGTCGAACCCCAGACCAGCGGCAACAGCTTCATGCGGCACGCCAGAGCGAGAGTGCTCGGCGGCTGCTCCTCGCACAACTCCTGTATCGCCTTCTGGGCCCCGGCCGAGGACCTCGACGGCTGGGCCGCCGCAGGCTGTACGGGCTGGAGCGCCGCCGACCTCTTCCCGCTCTACCGACGGCTGGAGAACAACGACGCTCCCGGGGAGCACCACGGCCGCACGGGTCCGGTGAAACTCCGCACAGTGAAGAGTGAGGACCCGTGCGGTACGGCCCTGTTGGAGGCATGTGCGCAGGCAGGGATTCCCCGCACGGGTTTCAACACCGGCAAGACGGTCATCCGGGGCGCCAACTGGTTCCAGATCAACTCCGACGAGAACAACATCCGTCAGTCGTCGTCGGTCGCCTACCTCCACCCGGTCCTGGGCAAGCGGCCCAACCTGGAGGTACGGACGGGGGTGCGGGCCAAGAAACTGGTGCTGGAGGGCCGGCTCTGCGTCGGCGCCGAGTATCTCGACCCGGACCTGATCCACACCCGGACGGTACGGGCCCGGCGCGAGGTCATCGTCTCGTGCGGCGCCATCGACTCACCGAAGCTGCTGATGCTGTCGGGCATCGGACCGGCCGCGCATCTGCGCGAGGTCGGCGTCGAGGTGGTCGTCGACTCGGCGGGCGTCGGCGAGAACCTGCAGGACCACCCCGAGGGCGTCATCATGTGGGACGCCAAGCAGCCCATGACCACCACGTCCAGCCAGTGGTGGGAGGCGGGCATCTTCTACGACACCGAACCGGGCCTGGACCGGCCGGACCTGATGTTCCACTACGGGTCGGTCCCCTTCGACATGAACACCGCACGCTGGGGCTACCCCACATCGGAGAACGCCTTCTGCCTCACCCCGAACGTGACCCGCGCGAAGTCACGGGGCACGGTGCGGCTGCGCACCCGTGACTACCGGGACAAGCCGAAGGTGGATCCGCGGTACTTCACCCATGAGCACGATGTCCGGGTGATGACGTACGGCCTGCGCCTGGCCCGGACGATCGCATCGCAACCTGCGCTCAGCGGCTGGGCGGGCGCGGAACTCGCCCCCGGCCCGGACGTCCGGACGGATGACGAGTTGCTGGACTACATCCACAAGACCCACAACACCGTCTACCACCCGTCCTGCACGGTGAAGATGGGCCCGGACGATTCCGCTCCGCTGGACGCGCGGTTGCAGGTGAAGGGGGTCGAGGGGCTGCGGGTGGCGGACGGGTCGGTGATGCCGGATCTGGTGACGGTGAATCCGTGCATCACGACGATGGCGATCGGCGAAAAGTGCGCGGACTTGTTGAGGGAGGACTCTCGTCAGGTCTGAGGCACAGGTCTCTTGAACATCCGCGTCGCCGTGATCTCGCTGTGTCCGCCTTCCCCGGCGGGAGCCTGCGGCAGTCCCGGCCGGAGGTGCTCCTCCACGCTGATGTACTTGAGCCCGGCCCGCAGATCCGCGTCATTGCGCAGCCGGATGACCAGCGGGAACTCCGCCAGCGCGGTCGTGTCGAACAGACCCGTCGTGTAGAGGAGTTGGACACCGAGCGCATCCGACACGGCCCGCTGCAGCTCCAGCAGATACGTCGCGTTGGCCCGCCCGATCGGGTTGTCGAGGAACAGCGTGCCCGCGTGCCGGTGCTTGTCGCGCCCCCGGTCGTTGCTTCTGAGCGCGGCCATCGTGCAGTACAAGGCGATGGCCGCGGTGAGCAGCTGACCACCCGAGAACACGTCGCCCATCTGCCCCACCGGCACCCGCTCCGCACGCAGCACCGCGTCCGGCTTGAGGATCTCGACGGCCACACCCTTCGGCTGCAGCGCCGCCGCGACTCCCCGCAGCAGCAAGGACATCCCGTCCCGGCGCAGATCGGAGTTCTTCTTCACCGCGGCCCGCGTCGCCTCGTCGATGACCTCGCCGAGCCGCTCGGTGAGCGTGGCCTGGTCGGGCTCCTCGAAGCGGATGCGCAGGAACTCCTGCCCGGACCACTCCCCCAGCCCCTCGGGCAACCGCGACAGCCGCTGGGCGGACCGCAGAGTCGCCAGTGCCGACTCGACGAGCCCGCGGAGCCGGTCCACGATCGAGTCCCGGTTCCGCTCCAGCTGCGCCAACTCATCGGTGAGCACCCGCAGTCGGGGCGCGAAGGCGTCCGCCCACTTCTGCGCGTGCTCGGGCAGCGCGGCGGCGGGTAGTTCCCGGATCTGCTGCCGCGCGGGCGTCCGTACCTGCTCGTACCGCGTGGAGTTGGCATGCCGGACGAGCACATCGCTCGCCTCTCGTACGGCGGACTCGGCGGCGGACAGGTCGGCGGCGCAGCCCCGCAGGGAGCGCCGTGCCTCGGCGCCGGACTGCCGTGCCTCGTCCAGGCTGCCGGGATACGGCTCCTGCTCGTCCTGTTCCTCGTCCGAGGTGTGCTCGCGCAGCAGGTCACGCAGCATGGCGGCGATCTCGTCGAAGCCGCCGGCGGCGTCCTCGGCGGCCCGGTGGGCACCGAGGAGTTCGGCGTGCGCCTCCCGGGCCTGGCTCAACGCCTCCGTGCGGGAGGCGAGTTCGGCGGTGGCCGTCCGCAGCAGGGCCTGCGCATGCTCGGCGTCGCGGGGCACCAGCTCCTCGGGCAACTCGGTGTGTGCCTCGCCGTCCTCGGGCGCGTGCCGCTCGGCCTCGCCGCGCAGCCGCCCCAGTTGTTCGCTCGCGCTGGACATCCGGGTCTCCAGAAGCTGCACCAGCTCCTCGGCCCGGGCTACGGCGGCCTGCCGGGAGGGCCCGTCGGAACCGTCCGGGGACTGAAGCAGCTGCTCCGCGCGCGTGCGGACCTTGTTGCTGAGCCGGTCGAGTTCGGCCCGCGCCGCACTCTCGTCGCTCTCCGCGCGGGCCTGCTCGGCCCGCAGATCGGCGTCGACGCCGACCTTCTCGTACAGCTGCGATGCGGCGCGATAGGCCTCGCGGAGGGCGGGAAGAGACGACGTCGGAGCATCCGTGTCGGCTTCCGGTACGTCGTCGGGGGCGCCCGCGATCTCGGCGCGCTCGGCGCGCAGCGCACGGGCGGTGCGGCGGGCGTCGTCGGCGGCACGCTGGGCGGCACGCCGGTCCTCGTCGGCGGCGCGGGCCCGCTCCAGACAGGCCTGGGCGCGGGCCTCCGACTCGGTTGCCTCGTCGGCGAGTTCGCGCAGCTTCACCTGCCAGCCGGACCGTTCACGCAGCCGGAAGGCGAGCCCGGCGAGGGCGTCGGCGGAGCGGCGGGCGCGCTGGGCGGCCTCCTGCCGCTCGTCCCGTACCTGTGCGGCCCCGGCGGCGGCTTCGTCGGCCTCCGCCCGGACGGTGCGCGCCTCGGCCAGCTCGGCCTCGGCCTCCTCGGCGAACGCGCGTGTCTCCCGGGCCGCCTCCGCCAGCTCGACCAGCCGTCCGGCCGGGCAACCGGTACGCCAGGACGCCAGGCGCGCGGTCAGTTCCCGGTCCTTGCCGAGCCGTGCCGCAAGCGTCCGGATCTCCTCGTCCCGCTCGGTCGCCCGCGCCCGCAGCGCCTGCCGTTCCTCGTCAGCGGCGTGCTCGTCGTGCATGGCGGGGTTCGGCGGTACGAGGAAGACGTCGCCGCCGCTCGCGTCGGGTGCCGGAGTCGGGGCGAGCAGGGCAGCGGCCGTACCGACCGCGACGGCGGACCGCGGCAGCAGCGCCGCCTCGCTCAGCGCCTCGCGGGCACGCGCGTGCGTGGCGGGGTCGGTGATGATCACGCCGTCGACCAGCTCCGGCCGGGCGGCCAGAACGCGCGCGTGATCGGCGGGGTCCACGGCCTGCGCGAGATACCGCCATCCGGGCAGCGCCGGGATGCCGTGCTCGCCGAGGAACTCCACGGTGGCCAGCACGTCGGGCCCGGGCGGCAGCAGTCCGCCGTCACCGAGCGCGCCCAGGATCCGGGCATCGTCGGCGGCAGCGGTCCGCAGCTCGAACAGCTGGCGCTCGGCGGAGGCGACGGCGGCGTCGAGGAGCTGACGGAGGTCGTCAGCGCAGCGGTCGAGCTCCTCGGGGGTGAGGAGGCCTTGGGTGAGGGGACGCGGGGTCGTCAGGCCGACCCGGGAGCGCGGCTCGGCGCCATCGCCGTTCGCAGACCTCGTGCCTCCGCCGGACGCACCACCTCCGGCTTCGACGGACGGCTCGCTTCCGGCGCGCGCGTCCCCGCCGCCGTCACCCGCCTCGCCACCGTCGCCCCCACCGGACGCGCCACTCCCGGCCCGCGCGGACCCGCCGCCACCCGCCTCCCCGCCATCGCCTCCACCGGACGCGCCACTCCCGCCACGAACGGACCCGCCACGTCCAGCCGTGTCGGAGCGCTCACGCCCAGCTGCACCATCCGCCCCCGTCCGGGGCCCCGGAACCGTACCCACCGCTCCGGAGACACCGGTCAGGCTCAGCAGCGCCGCCAGCCGCTCCTCCACCGCGAGGCCCTCGGCGAGGCGGCGTTCCGCCTCGTACGACCGTTTCGCGGCCGTTGCCGCGTCTGCCGCGCGGGCCGCCGTGAGTTCCGCGCGGGACTCAGCCGAGGCCGCTTCCCGGGCGTGCTCGGTGGCCCGGTGGGATGCCTCGCGTGCGGTGTCCCAGGAGGCGACCGCCGTCTTCTCGGCGTCGCTGGCGGCGAGCGCGGCCCGCGCGGGATCGGCGTCGGGCGCGCTGTCGTCGAGCCAGCCCGCACGCACCGCCTCCGCGGTCTCCTGCTCGACCTCGGACAGCCGCTGTCGCAGATGCCCGGCCTCGCTGCGAGCGCGCTGGGCTTCCGTGGCGGCGGAAGTGGCGTCCCGGTGGGCGGACTCGCTGACCTCCTGGAGCGCCGCCGACCGCTCCTCCCCTTCGTTGGCCAGTGCTTCGGCGCCGTCCGCGGCCGCGTGCAGAGCCCGTACGAGATCGACGGCGGCCTTGGCGCGCGCGGCGAGGGCCGGTGCGGCGTCACGCTCGGCCTCCTGGATGGCGGCAGCGACCCTGGCCACCCGGTCGGCGGCGGCGCGGTGCCGCAGCACCGCCTCGGCGGCCTGCCAGGCGGAGTGCAGAGTGCGCGCGTCCGCAAGCTCCCGCTTCTGCGCGGCGGCCGACTTCTCGGCGCCGGCAAGCGCCAAGGAAGCGTGCCGGTAGGCGAGTTCGGCGGCGATCAGCGCACTGCGCTCCCGCGCGCCCTCGGCGTGCGTGACGGCCTGCGCGGCGCCGGTGACCCGCTGGGCGAGGTCGGCGGCGCGCACCCGCTCCTGCGCACCACGCGCGGACAGCCGCCGGGCCAGCGTCCGGGTCCGCCGCTCGGCACCGGCATGGATGTCACGCGCGCGTGCCCGCGCCTCGGCAGCCTCGACGATCCGCCCCAGCAGGTCGACCGACCCGGCGGTGAACTCACGTTCGGCGATCAGTTCCGCTCGCCGCCCCAGCTTGTTGCCGAAGCCGCCGACCAGGTCGGCGAGACCGTCGGTGTCGCGTGTATCGGTCACCGCCCGCAGCAGGAGATCCGTGAAGTCGGAGTCCTTCTTGACCGCGAAGAGACCCGCCGCCTCGCCCTCATCGGAGTTCATCTCCCGCTGGTAACGGAAGAGTTCGGGGTCGAGACCGAGGTCGCCGAGATGCTCGATCCACCGGTCGTGGATCTCCTCCCAGTGCACCTCCAGATGCGGATACGCCTTCCCGGCCTCGGTGAGGGCGTCCCGGAAGCCCTTCATGGTGCGCCGCCGCCCCTGCGCACCGGACGCGCCCTCGGCGGACGGCCGTACGGCGGTGGACTCGGCGACCGGCAGATTGTCCAGGCTCAGCCCTGGCCCCGGCCGGAACGAGTACCAGGCCTCGGCAAACTTCCGCGGATCGTTCGAAACCTGCCGCCCGCGCCACTCGCTCACCTTGCCGACGACGACGCACTCGCCCGTCAGCACGTGCTGCCACTCCAGCGCCACATGCCCGCAGTCGTCGGCGAGCAGGAACTTGCGCAGCACACCGGAGCTGGCGCCGCCCAGCGTGTTCCGGTGCCCCGGCAGCATCACCGAGAAGATCAGTTTGAGCAGGACGGACTTGCCGCCGCCGTTCTCCAGGAAGAGCACACCGGCCGGCGCGGGCCGGCGCGGCGGGCCGACGGGCTCCTCCTCGAAGAACTCCGCCTGCGTGGGCGCGGGGTCGGGCACGGGCTCGCCGACTCCCCGCAGGTCAAGCACGGTGTCGGCGTAGCGCGCACCGGCCGGACCGATGGAGTAGAGGCGGACCCGGGACAGCTCGTACATGGCGGACTCTCGTAGTCGTGAAGGCAGTCGATGCGGTCAGGAGTGGAACGGCAGCCCGGCGTCGGCCACCAGCTCCGAGTCGTCGGACTCCTCGGCGGGCAGCAGCGTCGGTGTCCCGTCGGTGACCGGCACGACGCCCAGTTCCAGCAGCTCGGCCATGGCCGCACTGCCCGCCATGTCACGCACCTGGAGCTGATACCGGGCCGTTGTCCGATACGTCCCGCCGTTGTCGTCGCCCGTGCGCTGCAGAAACCCGGAGTCGGTCAGGAAGGCGACGGCCTTGCCGATGATGCCGGTCGTCGAACCGGCCAGTCTTCGCGCGTCCTTGGTGGCACCGGTCGCACTCCGTCTCACCCAGATCCGCCAGGCGGCCTCAAGGCCGGGCGCGTCCGTGGCCGGATCGGTGTTCTCCCCCCGCACCTCGGCCCGCTCCTCCAGCCGCCGACAGGCCTGCCGTACGAACGCATCGACCCCGTTGACCGTGATCCGCCCGATGTACCCGTCATCAGCAAGGTCCTCGGGCCGCGGGAACGCCATGGCGGCAACGGCGAGATGAGCGAGCCCATGCAGGAACCGGTCCCCGGAGTCGGCGGAAGTCCGGCGGGCATAATCCCCCATCCGCACGGCGAACACCGAATCCTCGGCAGCGGTAACGGCCATCCCCGCGCGCGGAGACACCTCCAGCACGACGAGACCGAGCCCGGCGGCAACAGCATCAGCAAGCCGAGCGAACGACGGATCCTCCCGATACCGCCGCAGCAACTCGGCATACTCCTGATCCCGCGCCGGCTGCAGTTTCGGCTGCAACCCAAAGGCAACGAGCCGAGCAGCGTCAGCGGCATCGGCAGGCGTGACGGCGGGCGCCACCGGCGCGGAGGCGGCCACCTCCGGCTCACTCCAGTCGACGTGCTCGGTCACGATCGAAACTCCTCGGGCATCTGACAAACAGGGGGCAGAACAAGGCTTTTAGGGGCGCGGGGAACTGCGCGACCAGCCACAGACCACCCGCACCCGGCAGACATCACGCGGCCTCACTCCGATCCGCCGCCATCCCCACCGCATCCAACAAAGCCGTCCCCACGATGAGGTCCGCACCCCCGAACTCGGGATCATCCAGCTCGGTCCCGTCGTCCACGGCGAACAGCAGCTTCTCCTCACCCTGCCGGTAGGCAGTGCCCACAGGCGGACTGGCTGCATGGACTGCCAACAGAGCCACGAGATACGGCAAGTCGGCATCTCGCTTACGCGCCTCAACAAGCAACCCCGACAACCGCCGGGGGGCATCCGCAGGCAGATCTAGCAGCTCCATCGCCGCAGCCAACTGCTCCTCACTGAACCGACTGTCATCCGGCGTGGCAATGAGATCCGGCTCAGGCATCTCCGCACCGAGATGCTCCCGCTCCACCGGCGGAGTCAGCAGTATGTCCACCAGGTCCCCCACCCGAACGGACACCGGAGTACGCAACCCGGTCCCGCGAGCGAAGAACGCATCCGTGACCCGAACCGCCCGCTCCAGCTCCAACGGCAGCACCGGCGCGACAAGATGCCCGTACAGATCGATCCCCGACGACGCCATCGGCGTGGCGAACGCCTGCCGGTCCTGCTCCGCCCGGAACAGCGGCCCTGCCTCCAACAGTCGAGACTGCAACTGCGTATGCCGTCGAATGCAGTCCTTCACGATGTCGACCAGCTCGGCCGCACGTCGCTTGTGTTCGGGGTCCTCCGACTCGTCCCGCGCCTTGCGGATGTTCGTGAGGATCGCGTTCTCGTGCCGATAACGGTCGGCGACATGCTCCAGCGCCTCGGCGATCATGTCGGGTACGGCGCTGAGCCAGTCGACGGCGCGCACATTGCGCCGGGTGGCATCCAGCGCCCGCCGCAGCGTCTCGGAGTACTGCACGGTCCGATACCGGGCCTGCTCGGCGGCGAGCTGCGCGTCCGCGAGCCGCCCCCGGTTGATCAGCACCTCCAGCTTGACCTCGGCGGCGATCTGGGCGCTGGTGACGTCGGTGTCGAGGGCGCCGACCAGCACATTGACGGCTTCGTCCGTCGTACGGAGATAGACGCTGCCGCCAGGCCCCGGCACCTCCTCGATCAGCTTGAAGTCGTAGTCCCGCCGGACATACGTACCGTCCGGCGCGAAAGTCCCGTAAACCGCGCGGAAGCCGCGATCGACGCTGCCGACATTGATCAGGTTCTCCAGCACCCACCGGGCCACCCGCTCATGCTCGACGACGGGCCGCTGCGGGGCCTGCGCGGCGATGCGCGGGATGAGCCGGGCGACGATCTGATCGTGGTCGGCGCCGGTGTCGAAGTCCATGTTCAGCGTGACGAGGTCGATGGCGGAGAGGGCGACCTCGGCCATGCCGTACACCGAGTACTCGCCCGCGAGGTTGGCCTTGCGGGCGTCCAGGTCGTGCAGCGGCGCGGTGCAGGCGAGCGCGCGCAGCCGCCGCGCCAGTCCCTCGTCGGCGGCCGGGCCCAGAGCTGGGCGCGGCCCCGCGGTGAACTGGGGCGGAACACGGTCCGTCGATGCAGGCGAAGTCACGGTGCACAGACTAAGTCCTCGGTCTGACAACGCCCCAAACGACTCAGATGGACCCCGGCGTCACGGTTGTCACACCCCCAGGACCTGCTATCCGTCCTCGCCCACCCGCCGCAGATACACCTCGACCACCCGCTCCAGCGAGTCGTCGAGATAGACCGCGAGCAGCTTCTCGGCCTCGACCGGCTCGCCCGCCTGCAGCGCCTGGAGGATCTGCAGATTGCGCGCCAGGTACGGCTCGTGCAGCCGCCGCGGGTCGTCCACGACATGGAACGCCAGCCGCAGTTCGGCGAAGACGCTCCGCATCAGCTCGTCGGTGCGCTCGCTGCCGGCGAGCGCGACCAGCTCCCGGTGGAAGTGGATGTTGGCCGTACCCAGCCCTTTCCAGTCACCTTCGCGCGCCGCCCGCTGTCCCTCGGCGACGGCCTCCGCGAGCCCGTCCACCGCGTACGGCGGTTCGCCGAGTCCCCGGACGACGGCGCATTCGACCAGGCCGCGGGTGCGGTAGATGTCCTCGACATCCTCGACGGTCAGCACCCGGACGAAGACGCCCCGGTTCAGCTCGTGGACGAGCAGCCGTTCATGGGTGAGCAGCCGGAACGCCTCGCGCAGCGTGTTGCGGGAGACGCCGAGCGCGCCGCCGATGCTGTCCTCCGACAGCCGTGTCCCGGGCGGGAAATAGCCCTCGGCGATCCGGCTCCTGAGGATGTCCGAGACCCGTTCCGCGGTGCTGGTGCGCCCGAGGAGGGCGCGATCGTCGGCCAGTCCCGACAGTTGCTCGTCCATGCCCGGAATTCAACAGCAGACACAAGAACGAAACAACATAGGTATTGAAGGATCGTTGAACGATCCTCTACGTTGCTACGAACGGCGTCACCGTCCCGCTCACGACGGCGCCCATGGCTTCCGCACGGCCCGGCTCAGTCCTCACGCACTCTCCGTCCTCCCTCTGCGAGGTGCCCATGAGCACGACCCCTCCACCGCAGGCCCTGACCAGCGACGCCCACCCGGCCACAGATGAAAACACCGCCGACGACGGCGCGTTGGGCTGGCTGCGCGCCCTGGGTCCGCGCGGCCGCCGCGCCTTCGCCGGCGCGTTCGGCGGCTATGCCCTCGACTCCTACGACTACTTCACACTGCCGCTGAGCATGGTCGCGCTGGCCGCGTACTTCGGCCTGAACAGCGGCCAGACCGGCCTGTTCACCACCGTGACGCTGCTGGCGTCCGGCATCGGCGGCGCCCTCGCGGGCGTGATGGCCGACCGGTTCGGCCGGGTCAGGGCACTGATGATCACGGTGATCACCTACGCGGTCTTCACCGTCGCCTGTGGCTTCGCCCCCAACTTCGAGTCCCTGCTGGTCTTCCGCGCCCTCCAGGGCCTCGGCTTCGGCGGTGAGTGGGCGGTCGGCGCGATCCTGGTCGCCGAGTACGCGAGCGCCAAGCACCGGGGCCGCACGCTCGGCGTGATCCAGAGCTCCTGGGCGGTCGGCTGGGCGCTGGCCGCGATCATGTACACGTTGGTGTTCTCCGTCATGGACGACGATCTGGCCTGGCGCGTGATGTTCTGGACCGGAGCGCTGCCCGCACTGCTCGTCGTCTGGATGCGGCGCCAGGTGCAGGACGCGCCCGAGGCGATAGCGGTACGGCAGAAGAGCGCGGGCAAGGGCTCCTTCAAGGCGATCTTCAAGCCCGACCTGCTCCGCACCACGATCTTCGCGATGCTGCTGTCCACCGGCGTCCAGGGCGGCTACTACACGCTGGCCACCTGGGTGCCGACGTACCTGAAGACCGATCGCGGCCTGTCGGTCGTCAACACCGGCGGCTATCTGACGTTCCTGATCTCCGGCGCCTTCCTCGGCTATCTGACCGGCGGTTACCTCACCGACCGGCTCGGCCGCCGGCGCAACATCTGGCTCTTCGCGCTGCTGTCCGCGGTCTGCATCGTGGCGTACGGGAACATCCCGAGCGGCGCCAACACCCTGCTCCTGGTGCTCGGTTTCCCGCTCGGGTTCTGTATGTCGGCGATCTTCAGCGGCTTCGGTTCCTACCTGAGCGAGCTGTACCCGACCGCGGTGCGCGGCGCGGGACAGGGCTTCACCTACAACGCCGGTCGCGCTGTGGGCGCCATCTTCCCCACCACGGTCGGCTTCCTGGCCGACAGCTGGGGCGTGGGCGGAGCGCTGGTCTTCGGGGCGATCGGATACGGGGTGGCAGCGCTGGCGCTGCTCGGGCTGCCCGAGACGCGCGGGAAGGAGCTCGAGTGAACCGCACGGAAGACCGCCCCTTGGCCCTCGTCGACGGGCACGCGCACGCGTGGAGCCCGAGCAACGCCCGCACCCGTTTCCGCGCGGGTCTGACGGGCCCCACCGCCGGGGTCGCCGCGGGCCACACGCAGGCCAATCTGATCGCGGTGCCCGCGGACTGGGCGTACGACCTGGTGGTGTTCTGCCAGCGCAACCCGAAGCCGTGTCCGGTGCTCGACATCACGGATGCCGGTTCCTTCACGACGGTCCTCGCGGACGGCGCCGACCTGCGCACCGATCTGCCGCGCTACCGGGTGTGGGAGAACGGCGAGTTGGTGGACGAGCCGACGGATGTGCGCGGACACTGGCGGGACGATCTGGTGTCGGTCCTGATCGGCTGCAGCTTCACCTTCGAGTGGGCGCTGGCCGAGGCGGGGGTCCCGATCCGCCATCTCGAACAGGGCCGGAACGTCCCGATGTACGTGACCGGCCGTCAGTGCCGTCCGGCGGGGCGGCTGCACGGCCCCATGGTGGTGTCCATGCGCCCGGTGCCACCGGAACACCTGGCGGCGGCGATCCGGGAGAGCAGTCTGCTCCCGGCGGTGCACGGCAGCCCCGTGCACTGCGGCGATCCGTCGGGGCTCGGCATCGGCGACCTCGCCCGTCCCGACTTCGGTGATCCCGTGGACATGGCCCCGGACGACATCCCGGTGTTCTGGGCCTGCGGAGTGACTCCGCAGGCCGCGGTGATGGCCTCACGACCGCCGTTCGCCATCACCCACGCACCGGGCCAGATGTTCCTCACCGACGCCCGCGACGAGCAGTTCCGCGTGGGATGAACAGCAGTGGGATGAGCAGCAGCACGAGAACCAGAGGAGACCGATGACCGCGATCGATCTGAACGCCGACCTCGGCGAGGGCTTCGGCCGCTGGCGGCTCACCGACGACGAGCAGTTGCTCTCCGTCGTCACCAGCGCCAACGTGGCCTGCGGCTTCCACGCCGGGGACCCGGTCACCATGCGGCGCGTGTGCGAGCTGGCGGCCGAGCGCGGGGTGCGGATCGGGGCACAGGTCGCCTATCGGGATCTGGCGGGGTTCGGGCGGCGCGCGATGGACGTGCCGCCCGCCGAACTGGCGGCCGAAGTGGCGTACCAGATCGGCGCCCTGGAGGTGTTCGCCCGCGCGGCGGGCACGCGCGTGTCGTACGTCAAGCCGCACGGCGCGCTCTACAACCGCGTCGTGCACGACGAGGAGCAGGCCCGGGCGGTCGTCGACGGCGTGCTCCTCGCGGACACCTCGCTGCCCGTGCTCGGGCTGCCCGGCTCCCGGCTGCTGGAGCTGGCCGGGAAGGCCGGACTCCCGGCCGTCACAGAGGCGTTCGCGGACCGCGCGTACACCGACGAGGGCACGCTCGTCCCGCGCGGGCAGGACGGCGCGGTGGTCACCGACCCGGACACCGTCGTGGAACGCTCGGTGGGACTGGCCCGCCTCGGTGTCGTCACGTCTCACTCCGGGGCGCAGATCGACGTACGGGCCCAGTCCTTGTGCCTGCACGGCGACACCCCCGGCGCGGTGGAGCTGGCCCGCCAGGTCCGGCACAAACTTCTGGAGTCGGGTGTCCGGGTGGAGGCCTTCGTATGAGGGTGCTGCCTGTCGGTGACGGCGCCCTGCTCGTCGAGGTCGCTTGCGGGGACGAGGCACAGGCCCTGCACGCGGAGCTGCTGCGGCGCCGTGCGGAGGGCTCCCTCTCCGTGGGCGAGATCGTCCCCGCCGCCCGTACGGTCCTCCTCGACGGCCTCGCCGACCCGACCCGGCTGGCCGCCGAACTGACCGCCACCGCAGTACCGCCCGCTCCCCCACGCACGCGTGACGTGATCGAGCTCCCGGTGCGCTACGACGGTCCGGACCTGGCCGACGTGGCGGCGCACTGGGGTGTGCCCGAGCGGGAGGTGGCCCGTATCCACGCGGAGACCGAATTCCGCGTCGCCTTCTGCGGTTTCGCGCCCGGCTTCGGCTACCTGTCCGGTCTGCCGGAGCGCTACGACGTCCCACGCCGGGCCACGCCACGCACTGCCGTCCCCGCCGGCGCGGTGGGACTCGCGGGCCCCTACACCGGCGTCTACCCGCGCTCGTCGCCCGGTGGCTGGCAGCTGATCGGCACCACGGACGCCGTGCTGTGGGACCACGCGCGCGTGCCGGCCGCGCTGCTGTCACCGGGCACGCCCGTCCGTTTCGTTCCGGTGGGGCCCTCATGACGGACCGTGCGCTCGTCGTCGTACGAGCCGGTGCCCTGACCACCGTGCAGGACCGCGGACGTCCCGGGCACGCCCACCTTGGCGTGCCCCGCTCCGGCGCCCTGGACGGGCCCGCGGCGGCCCTCGTCAACCGCCTCGTCGGCAATCCCCCCGAGGCCGCCGTACTGGAAACCACCCTCAACGGCTGCGCCGTACGCCCTCGTTCGACAGTCACCGCGGCGGTCGGAGGCGCCCCCTGCCCCGTCACCGTGGACGGCCGCCCCGTCGCCTGGGGCACACCGGTACGCATTCCGGCAGGGTCGGTGCTGGACATCGGCTCCGCCGTCTCCGGCGTACGCAGCTACCTCGCCGTCGCCGGCGGCATCGCCGTCGACCCCGTGCTCGGCAGCCGCTCCACGGACCTGCTCTCCGGCCTCGGCCCACCACCCCTCACGGACGGCACGGTGCTGCCCCTGGGACAACCCCTCACGCCGCACGCGCGCGTGGACGCGGCTCCCCACCCGGCACCTCCGGCCGAACTGATCCTGCACGTCACCCTCGGCCCGCGCGACGACTGGTTCACCCACGACGCGATCCGCACCTTCACCTCACAGCCGTACCGCGTCTCCACCTCCAGCAACCGCATCGGCCTACGCACCGAAGGCCCCGCCCTGGAACGAGCCCTGCCTGGCGAACTCCCCAGCGAGGGAATGGTGCTGGGCGCGGTCCAGGTACCCCCCGACGGCCACCCAGTGATCTTCCTGGCCGACCACCCGACCACCGGGGGCTACCCAGTGATAGCGGTAGTCCGCCCCACCGACCTCCCACCCGCCGCCCAGGCAGCTCCTGGAACCCAGGTCCGCTTCATACCCGTACGCCGCCACTGACCCCCTGCGGTCCTGCCTTACAAACGCCGGGGGCGAACCGCGCCCCGTCAGGGGCGCGGGGAACTGCGCGACCAGCCACAACCAACCCGCAGATCCAAACGGCGCCCACCCGCCCCGGCTACGCCGCGTCAGGTTCCGGCCGCTGCTCCAACTCCATCGACAGCGCAGCCAGCGCAGCGGACACCGCATGCGCCGCCCGCAGATCGAGCTTCGCACTCGTCCCGCGCGCCCGGTGCCTCATCTCGTCGACGGCCAGCGTCAACAGGTTGGGCAACAGATCGGTGCACCGCCGGATCACCCAAGCCGTACCCGCCGTGGCCAGCCACAACAGACTCGCCGACCTGGTCGGCGGCGCGAACTCCGGCGCGGGCGAGGGCGCGAACCCCTTCGCGACACCCCTCTCGGCCAGCAGCCCGTGGAACCGCAACGCCAGCTCCCGGTGCCCCCGCTCGCTGGGGTGCAGCCGGTCCGCGCTCCAGATCGCCCGGTCCTGGGCCCATTCCTCCTCGGCGGCGTGCAGATGCACCGCGCCGTACCGCTCGGACAGCGCGTGGACCACCGTGTTGACCGCGCGCTGCCGCCGAGCCAGCGGGCGGGCCAGTGACCCCGGCAGCCTCAGCATCGAACCGGGGTCGGGCAGACAGGCGGTGAGGACGATCGTGCCCTGGGCGGCGAAGGCCGCGTACACCTTGTCGAGCCGTTCGGCCACGGCGTGGATATCGAAGGTGTAGCGCAGCGTGTCGTTGACGCCTATGACGACGGACGCCACGTCGGGCCGCAGGTCCAGCGCGGCGGGCAGCTGACGTTCCAGCACATCACGCGTCTGCGCCCCGCTCACGGCGAGGTTGGTGAACTGCGCGGGCTCCACGCTGAGCCCGTCGGCGAGCAGCGCGGCCCAGCCGCGCCAGACCTTCCCGACGGGATCGCCCACCCCTTCGGTGAGCGAATCCCCGAGGGAGACGAAACGCAGCGGTCTCATGTCACACGCTCCGGCACGACCCGGTGCGTCTGTCCTGTCACCACCGCGTCGTGCGCGGCGAGGAACGATTCGACCGCCGCGCCCCATCCGAAACACTCGGCACGCGCGCGTGCGGCCTCCCGGCGGTCCGCCTCGGACCGCTCCAGCATCATGTCCACGGCGTCCGCGAAGGCCGCCCCGCGGTCCGCGGCGGTGGCCCCGGCGGAGCCGATCACCTCCGGCAGCGCCGACGAGGCGCTCGCCACCACGGGCGTGCCGCAGGCCATCGCCTCCAGCGCGGCGAGTCCGAACGTCTCGGCGGGCCCGGGCGCCAGGCACACATCGGCGGACGCCTGGAGCGCGCCCAGCGCTCCCTTGTCGTTGAGGTGCCCCAGGAAGGTGACCGGAAGCGAACGCTCCCGCGCCCGCTGCTCGAGACGCTCCCGCAGGGGACCGTCACCGGCCACCACCAGCCGCACCCGGCGCCCGCGCCGGACCAGCTCGTCGACGGCGTCGATCGCGGTGCTGGGCCGCTTCTCCACCGACAGCCGGGAGCACATCACCAGCAGAATCTCGTCCACGCGCGCGTACTCCTCGCGCAGACCCGCATCCCGCAGTGCGGGGTGCCGTTCCATCACATCGACGCCCAGCGGGGCCCGTACGACATTGCGTGCCCCGATCCGCACGAACTCCCGCTCGGCGAACTCGGTGGTGCACACGACCCGCGAGTAGGTGTGCGCCGTACGGACGTTGAGGGCGTCGGCGGTCCGTCGGGACAGGTTCTCCGACAGGCCCCAGGTGCGCAGCACGCCGTCGGCGGTCTCGTGGGAGACCATCACGGCGGGGACCCGGGCGCGACGCGCCCACTTGCCGGTCCAGCGCAGGGTCGTACGGTCGGAGACCTCCAGACGGTCGGGGCCCAGCTCCTCCAGGAGCTCGGCCACGCGCCGCTTGTCGATGAGCACGCGGTAGCCGCCGGTGCCGGGCAGCAGCGGCCCGGGCAGGGTGATCACCCGGCCCTGCTCGGTCTCCCGGTCGGAATACCGCTCACCGGGCACGATCAGCACCGGCTCGTGCCCGGCCGCCTTGAACCCTTTGCCGAGCTCGCGCAGGGCCGTGCGCAGACCGCCTGAGGCGGGCGCGACGAAGTTCGCCAGCCGGACGATGCGCAGTGACTCGTTCACGCCGCCACCACCGTCTTGTTCCGTGTCTTGAGCACCTGGGCATAGTGCCCGATGAGCTGGTCTCCGACAGCCGCCCAGGTGCGTCCCTCGACCATGTCGCGCGCGGCGGTGCCGTACGCGGTGCGCAGCGCGGGGTCGGCGGCCAGCTTCTGGACCGCGTCCCGTACGGCGGCCGCGTCACGCGGCGGCACCAGCAGCCCGGTGCGCTCGTGGGCGACCAGGTCCAGCGGACCGCCCGCGGCGGGCGCGATGACGGGCACACCGCTCGCCATGGCCTCCTGGACGGTCTGGCAGAACGTCTCGAAGGGGCCGGTGTGCGCGAACACGTCGAAGGAGGCGAAGATCCGGGCCAGGTCGTCGCCGGTGCGGCGGCCGAGGAAGACAGCGCCCGGCAGCGCCTCGGCCAGGTTCGGCTGGCTGGGTCCGTCGCCCACGATCACGACGCGGACGCCGGGCAGCTCGCAGGCACCGGCGAGCAGTTCGATGTGCTTCTCGGGGGCGAGCCGCCCGACGTAGCCGACGATCAGCTCGCCGTTCGGCGCGAGTTCCCGGCGCAGCGCCTCGTCCCGGAGGTCGGGGCGGAAGCGGACGGTGTCAACGCCGCGCGGCCACAGCTTCACCCGGGGCACGCTGTGCGCCTCCAGGTCGCGCAGGGACACGCTGGACGGCGCGAGGGTCAGGTCGGCGGCGGAGTGGACGGAGCGGATACGACGCCAGGCCGCGGCCTCGCCGGCGCCGACGTAGGTGCGGGCGTAGCCGGCCAGGTCGGTCTGGTAGATGGCTACGGCGGGGATGCCGAGCCGGGCGGCGGCGGCCATGCCGCGGACGCCGAGGATGAAGGGGCTGGCCAGGTGGACGATGTCCGCGCGGTGCTCGATGAGCGCGGCGGCGAGGCGTCGGCTGGGGAGAGCGACGCGCACCTGGGGGTAGCCGGGGAGCGGTAGGGAGGGGACGTGGACAACGGGGCACGGCGCGAGGCCGGCCACCTTGTTCCCGGGAGCGGGAGCGGGAGCGACGACGAGTGGAGCGTGACCGCGATCGACGAGGTGTCGGGCGGTCTGGAGCGCGCAGTGGGCCACGCCGTTCACGTCGGGGGGAAAGGATTCGGTCACGATGACGACACGCATACCGGTGTTGTCGCCGCACTGGACGTGGCCGCGTCAACGTGGATCTTTCCCGGCGGCGAACGACTCGTGAGCGTTCCGCTGTCCACCCAAGCAGGCCAGATCTCGTCCATACGACCCTGACTCGCGAGTCATCCCGTGTTCACACAGCGGGCGCGTCGGGGCCGATCCGGCTGCGTACGGCTGTCTGGACTTCGGCCTCCTCGGCCGGGTCCGCGGCGAGTCTGCGCAGTTGGTCCACAACCCGGGTGTCGCCGGTCTCGGCGTGCCGGGCGGCGATCTCCCGGGTGGATTCCTCGCAGTCCCAGAGGCATTCGACGGCGAACCCGGCGGGGAAGGAGGGATCGGTGGCGGCGAGGGCCCGGGCGGCCCGTCCGCGTAGATGGGATGACGCCGTCTCACGGTAGATATGCCGCAATACGGGCGCGGCACAGGCGATTTCAAGCCGCCCGGCGCCGTCCGTCAGGGTCCACAGGGTCGGTGCGTCGGGCCCTTCGCCCCGCACGGCCTCCCGCAGCGCCCCCAGAACCAGGTCCCGGTCCCCGGTGCCGCCACGGCACGCGAGCACCCGCCCGGCGGCGGCACCCAGGACGTCGGGCCGCCGGGCCCAGCCCCGGGCCCGGTCGACGGCGGCAATACTGCGCATACGTTCGAATGTGCCGACGGCGGCCTCCACGACGGCCGTCGATCCGGTGGTCACGGCCCGCTCGATCAGATCGAGGGCATCCGGATCGTTGCTGTCGGCGAGATAGCGCAGCGCGGTGCAGCGGGCGCCCTCGGTGCCGTCCTTGGCGGCGGCGACGATGTCCGGCCGATCCTCGGGGCCGGCCACGGCGGTGAGACAGCGGGCGGCCGGAACATGGAGCGCCACTCCGCGCTCCACGCCCTGCTGGGCCCACTCGAAGACGGCCTGCACGCTCCACCCGGGACGCGGTCCGGTCGGGCTCATCTGACGCTGCCAACGGTCGAAACAGCCGGTCTCCTGGGCGGCACGCACGCGCGTGGAGATCGATTCGCGCGGATCCTCGGCCCACAGGCGCCACGGCCGTGGCTCGAAGGCGTCACGCACGGTGGCGGCCAGCTCGGCCTCACCCTCGGCATCGGCGGGGAAGCGCGCCAGGACGGGGGCCGCGAGGGCACGCAGTCCGGCGTCGTCGTCCCGCAGGGCGAGCTCGTCCAGCGCCCAGGCCCAGTTGGAGCCCGTGGCGGCATACCTGCGCAGCAGTTCCAGGGCGTCCCGCCTTCCGTACGAGGCGAGGTGACCGAGGACGGCCAGGGACAGCCCGGTGCGTGACTCCTCGGTGTCGAGGGTGTCCTCGACGTCGAAGAGGTGGGCCTCGATCTCGTCCAGCTCGCCGTTCAGGTCGAGGTAGAGACGGGCGTAGTACAGCGAGCGGTTCTCCACCTGCCAGTCGTGGCGGGGGTCGTGCAGCACGCAGTGGTTCAGGGCCGCGAGCGCTTCGGCGCGCGGGGCGGTGAGCGCGTGCAGCGTGCCGTCGCCGCGGCCCCGCTGGAGCAGGCCGAGCAGCGTACCGCTGGGCGCTATGACCGGATCGAACATGGGAAACAGCCTCACATCAAGCGTCGACGCAACCGGGATCTTGCTCTACCTGGCCGCGTGACAACACGTCGGGGCGCCCGCCGTTTCCTGCTTGCTGTAAGCCATCTTCCTCTGCCTCTCGTTGGTGGGCCCGTGCGGACCGCTCACGGCCCGCGCGGTGCGGCAACATCTGCCCGGCCATCGCGTCCGTGAATCACGACGTCATGATGACTCGGCAGTTCTGCCTGCCGCGACCGAAATTTCGGGCGGCCCCGTACCGCCTCCCCCGTTGTTCGTTTCCTGCCTGCTTCAGATTTCCGTTTTGCCTGGTCAGGGCGGTCGGATCAGTGTGCGCCGAACAACTCCAGCAGTTCGGCCTTGCCGAACATCCGGGCTGTGTCGATGGCCGACGGAGTACCCGCGGCCGGGTCGGCGCCACCTTCCAGGAGGGCTCGGATCACTTCTTCCTCGCCCTTGAAGACCGCCCCGGCGAGGGGCGTCTGCCCCCGGTCGTTGATCCGGTCGGCCTCGGCGCCCCGGGCCAGCAGCGCCCGTACCGCGTCCGCGTGCCCGTGGTAGGCGGCGAGCATCACCAGGGAGTCGCCGCGGTCGTTGGTGAGGTTGGCCGGTACACCCGCGTCGACATAGGCCACGAGCGCCTCGGTCCGCCCCTGCCGGGCAAGATCGAAGATCTTGGTCGCCAGCTCCACGACCTCGGGGTCGGGGCCTTCAGTCATCGGCCGGACCGCCTCTCACTAGTACGGGTGAATCGCCAGCGTACTGGCTTCCCGGGCACATGACCGGGTGCGCGCGGGGCAATGATCATCGCAGGACCGCGCCGCGCGATCCGACCTGCCCGAACCGCCGATGAACGCTGCGCCGGGTGGGGGAAATCAGCCGGAATTCACCCAGTTGCACCTTTAATAGTATGGATACATCCTGTGAGCCTGGAAGTACTCATGGTGACTGTCCCCGCGAACCAGGAGAACTCACATGATTCTGTCCATCTCAGGCGTGGTCCTGCTCGGCATCATCGTCTTCCTCTTCTTCAAGAAGGACGGACTCAAGGCCTCCCATGCCCTGGTGGCCGCACTCTTCGGCTTCTACCTGGCGAGTACGGCCATCGCCCCGAGCATCAAGGCCGGCGGCGAGAGCCTGGCGAGCCTCCTCGGCGGAATCAAGTTCTGACGCCGCCCTCCCGCCCGTACGCATCTCCAGGAGACAGCAGTGGCCCGCCGCCCCCTCCCCCGCATTCTGAGCAACGGCAGCGCACAGCTCGCCCGGAGCCGGGAGCTGGCCCGGACGGCGGCCGACAGCGCCACCGATGTGCTCCACCCGCTGATCACGATCACCCGCGGTCTGCGCCGGCTGGCAGCGGCCGGACGGCGCAAGTGGGCCGACACCGCCAAGGACCGGCGCGGACCGCTGCTGTTCCTGGTGGCCTCGGTGATCCTGGTCGTGGCGCTCCTTCCGTACGGCCCACTGCTGGCCGTCATCACCGTGATGGCGGCGGCAGCCTGGCAGGGCCGGGACCGCACCCGGCCGACCCCGGACGGCCCCGACGAGTCGCAGGCCAAACGCCTCCAGGCGCTGTACGAGGCCCTGGTCCCGTACTTCTCGACCGCCGAGGACCCCGCGCCCCTGTATGCGCACGGCGGGGCATGGGAGAAGGCCTTTCCGACCTACGGCTTCGACGGCACCGGCCGCGTCAACCACCTGGTGATCCGCTACCCGGCGTACTTCACGGACGGCGAGGCCGAGGCCCGGGCCCGGATCGAGTATCTGATCACCGCCAAGTCGGGCCGCGGCCGCGAGTACCACTTCACCTGGGACGAGGAGGGCAACCTGCTCACCGTCACGGTCCTCGCCCCGCTGCCGACCGACATCGCCGCCCAGCGTTTCGTCACGTCCCCCGGCGAGACCGTCCTCGGCTTCACCGACCCCATCCAGGTCCAGCGCACGCTCCCCCTCACCTTCGGTGAGGAACAGCGCGATGTCCCGCCGGTGGTCTGGCGCACCGGCGTCCGCTCGACCGAGCCGCACCTGCTGGCGGTGGGGCAGCCGGGCAGCGGCACCTCGACCCTGCTGCGCTCCATCGCCCTGCAGGCCCTCCAGCACGGCGACGTACTGATCGTCGAGGGCGGCGGCACCGGCGAGTACGCCTGCCTCATCGGCCGGGACGGTGTGCTGGCCGTGGAGTGCGCACTGGCCGGGGCACTGGCGAGCCTGGAGTGGGCCTCCGCTGAGACGGAGCGCCGCCTGATCGCGGTCAATCGCGCGCGCCAGGCGGGCCACCCGCCGCCGGACGACACCAAGCGCCCCCTGTGGATCCTCCTGGACCGCCCGAGCGCCTTCACCCACGTCGCCGCCGCGGACGGCCGCAAGGACCCGCAGTCCCTGCTCCAGGTCCCACTACGCCACGGCCGTGCGGCGAACGTCACCGTGGTCGTGGCCGACCAGTTCGACAGCCTGGACACCCTGAGCGATCCGGTACGACAGCACACCCGCGCGCGGGTCGTCCTGGGCCCCGCCACAGCCGACCAACTGAAGACGGTCCTCGGCACACCCCCGCACACCACCCCCGTCACCCACGTCCCTCCGGGACGCGGCTACGCCCGCCTGGGCACGGGCCAGGTCCACCGCCTCCAGGTCCCCGCCACCCCGGACCCCTACGACGACACCACAACAGAGGCCCACCGCCAGGCGGTACTGGCGCTCCTGCCCCCGAAGACAACACCGGCAGACGCGGAACCGGAACAACTGCCGGAAGCGCCGGAAGAGTCGGATCCGAAGCAGCTCACCGAAAAGGCGGCGGCAGTGGAACCCGCGTAGCCGAGACGTCAACCCAAGCTGCGCCCACCCACACGCACAGTCACGCCACGAACGTACGAGGCGTCTCAGTCCCCCCGGTTCCCCCAGCCCCACCGCTCTCCACCAACCGTGCCGCGGCAGCCAGCCGCGCCGCGGCCTCCTCCGCCACCGCGCCCCCCACGGTGAATGGCAACCGCACATACCCCTCGAAGGCCCCGTCCACCCCGAAGCGAGGCCCGGACGGCACCCGTACCCCCACCCGCTCCCCCGCCTCCGCGACCCGCGACCCGGACAGTCCCCCGGTCCGCACCCACAGCGTCAGCCCCCCTCGCGGCACCTCGAACTCCCACTCCGGCAACTGCCTGCGCACCGCGGCCACCAGCGCCTGACGGTTGTCCCGCGCCTGACCACGCCGCACCTCCACCGCCTTCTCCCAACCCCCGGTGCTGAACAGCCAGTTCACGGCCAACTGCTCCAGCACAGGCGTCCCCAGATCCGCGTACGCACGCGCGGCGACCAGGCTGCGGATCACATCGGGAGCCGCCCGCACCCACCCGATCCGCATCCCGGCCCAGAAGGCCTTGCTCGCGGACCCGACGGTGATGACGGTCGAGCCGGCAGGGTCGAAGGCACACACGAGCCGCGGCATCTCGACCTCGTCGTCCAGCCACAGCTCGCTCATCGTCTCGTCGGCGATCAGCACGGTCCCCGCCGACCGCGCCGCATCGACCAACTGCCGCCGCTGATTCTCATCCGCCAGCGCGCCGGTCGGATTGTGGAAGTCGGCGACGACATACGCGATCCGCGGCGCCGCCTCCCGCAGCACCTGCCGCCACCGGTCCATGTCCCATCCGGCAAGCCCCTCGGCCATGGCGACGGGCACGAGCCGAGCACCCGCCTCCCGCATCAGCTGCAGGATGTTGGCGTACGAAGGCGACTCCACCGCGATCCGCTCGCCCCGCCCGCCGAAAAGGTGGCAGATGGCGTCGATGGCACCCATCGCACCCGTCGTCACCATGATCTGCTCGGGCATGGTCGGAATCCCGCGTGCGGTGTACCGCTCGGCGATCATCGCGCGCAGCGCCGGCAGCCCCGCCGGATAGTCGCCATGCGTGTGCGCGTACGGCGGCAACTCCTCCAGCGCCCCCTGCACCGCCCGCGTCAGCCACGGCTCGGGCGCGGGCAGCGCCGCGCAGCCGAGGTCGATCATCGAACCGAGCGCCTCGGGCGGCAGGGGCTCCAGACCACGCGCCGGCAGCGGATTGCCGGCCGGCACGGCGGTCCAACTGCCCGCCCCGCGCCGGGACTCCAGGAATCCCTCGGCGCGCAGTGCCTCGTAGGCCGCGGCGACGGTCGTACGACTGACGGACAGGGAGAGGGCCAGCTCGCGTTCGGCGGGCAGTCGCGCGGCCACCGGGACGCGGCCTTCGAGCACGAGCAGCCGGATGCCGTCGGCGAGCGCGCGGTAGGCGGGCGGACGGCGCGTGCCCGGGCCCGCCGGGCGGTCCTGCTGGGAGCTGAGCAGCCGGGCGAGCTGAGCCGCCCCAACCGCCGACGTCCACTGCGCCATGGAAATCAGTCCACCTTCCCCGAATTGGCCATGGATCATGCTTCTCCACAAGCCACAGGGTGTCATGCATCAGGCCACAACCACCACCAGGGGGGAACGTCGTGTCCGCGAAGGGCCAATTGACGCGCCGACTGATCCAGCTGTACGCCGGTCTCGCGCTCTACGGAGCGAGTTCGGCTCTCCTCGTGGAGGCGGGGCTGGGGCTCGAGCCGTGGAACGTGCTGCATCAGGGCCTGGCCGAGCTGACGGGCCTGACGATCGGCGTGGTGTCGATCGTGGTCGGTGCGGCGGTCCTGCTCCTGTGGATCCCGCTGCGCCAGCGTCCCGGCCTCGGCACCGTCTCCAACGTCTTCGTCGTCGGCATCGCCATGGACGGCACCCTCGCCCTGCTGCCCGCCGCCCACTCCCTGGCCGTACGCATCCCTCTCCTGCTTGCCGGAATCCTGCTCAACGGCGTGGCCACCGGCCTCTACATCGCCGCGCGCTTCGGTCCGGGCCCCCGGGACGGGCTGATGACCGGGCTGCATCGGCGCACCGGCCGCTCGATCCGGCTGATGCGGACGACCGTCGAGGTGGCGGTGGTCGTGACGGGCTTCGCCCTCGGCGGCACGATCGGCGTCGGCACCCTGCTGTACGCGGTGTCGATCGGCCCGCTGGCCCAGCTCTTCCTGCGCGTGTTCGCCGTTCCGCCGGCACCGGGCCGCAGCACGGTCGTTGCCGAAGGGCAACCCCATGGGGCGATACTTCGTCCGTGAGCACGCGGATACGCCACCCCTATCTCGACCATCCCGGCCCGATCGCCTTCGCTCACCGCGGCGGCGACGCGGACGGCCTGGAGAACACGGCGCTGCAGTTCCGGCGCGCGGTGGAGATGGGCTACCGGTACCTCGAGACCGACGTCCACGCCACATCGGACGGAAAGCTCGTCGCCTTCCACGACGCGACCCTGGACCGGGTGACCGACGGGGCGGGCCGGATCGCCGACCTGCCGTGGCAGGACGTGGCGCACGCGCGCGTGGCGGGCAAGGAGCCGGTGCCCCTCTTCGAGGACCTGCTCGAGGAGTTCCCCGACGTCCGCTGGAACGTCGACATGAAGGCCGAGCCCGCGCTCCACCCGCTCCTCGAGCTGATCGAGCGCACGAACACCTGGGACCGGATCTGCGTCGGCTCCTTCTCCGAGGCGCGCGTGGTGCGCGCCCAGCGGCTGGCCGGGCCGCGCCTGGCGACGTCGTACGGCACCCGCGGCGTCCTGAACCTGCGGCTGCGCTCCTGGGGCGTGCCGGCGGCGCTGCGGCGCTCGGCGGTGGCCGCGCAGGTGCCCGAGGCCCAGTCCGGCATCCAGGTGGTGGACCACCGCTTCCTCCGCACCGCCCACGCGCGCGGGCTGCAGGTGCATGTGTGGACGATCAACGAGGCCGACGCCATGCACCGGCTCCTCGACCTGGGAGTCGATGGCATCATGACCGATCACATCGACACATTGCGCAAGGTCATGGAGGACCGCGGCCTCTGGGTGTGAGCCCCGGCAGGCGCTGGCCTTCTCGGGGAAGCGAGGGCACGGGTGGGCACCGGCACCGTGCGGACGGAAGCGGCCGACGAGGCCACGGAGCGGCGGCGTGAGCAGCGCGGCTGGTATTTCTACGACTGGGCGTGCTCCGTCTACTCGACGAGCGTGCTCACCGTGTTCCTGGGCCCCTATCTGACCTCGGTCGCGAAAGAGGCCGCGGACGCGGACGGATTCGTGCACCCCCTGGGGATCCCGGTCCGCGCGGGGTCCTTCTTCGCGTACTCGGTGTCCCTGTCGGTGATCGTGGCCGTGCTGGTGATGCCCCTGGTGGGCGCCGCCGCCGACCGCACCGGCCGCAAGAAGCCGCTCCTCGCGGCAGCCGCCTACGTGGGAGCCGCGGCGACGACGGCGATGTTCTTCCTCGACGGGGACCGCTATCTGCTCGGCGGCCTCCTGCTGATCGTCGCCAACGCCGCCCAGTCCGTGGCGATGATGCTCTACAACTCCTACCTGCCGCAGATCGCCCCGCCCGAGGAACGCGACGTGGTCTCCTCCCGGGGCTGGGCGTTCGGCTATGCGGCGGGCGCGCTGGTCCTCGTACTGAATCTGGTGCTCTATCTCGCCCACGACACCTTCGGTGTCTCGGAGGGCACCGCCGTCCGCATCTGTCTCGCCTCGGCCGGTCTGTGGTGGGGCGCCTTCACCCTCATCCCGCTACGACGGCTGCGCGACCGCCGATCCACGGCGAAGGAGGCGACCGCCCCCGGATTCCGGCAGTTGGCGGCGACAGTCCGGGACATGCGCCGCCATCCGCTGACGCTGGCGTTCCTGCTGGCGTATCTGGTCTACAACGACGGCATCCAGACGGTGATCTCCCAGGCCTCCGTCTACGGCTCCGAGGAGCTGGGGCTCGGGCAGTCGACGCTGATCGGGGCGATTCTCATGGTCCAGGTGCTGGCGGTGGTGGGCGCACTCGCGCTGGGGCGCCTGGCCCGGACGTACGGCGCCAAGCGCACGATCCTCGGCTCGCTGATCGCCTGGACGGTGACGTTGGGCGCGGGCTACTTCCTGCCGGCGGGCGCTCCGGTCTGGTTCTTCGTGCTCGCCGCCGGGATCGGCCTCGTCCTCGGCGGCAGCCAGGCACTGTCCCGCTCTCTGTTCTCGCATCTGGTCCCGCCCGGAAAAGAGGCCGAGTACTTCTCGGCGTACGAACTCAGCGACCGGGGCATGAGCTGGCTGGGCCCTCTTCTGTTCGGTCTCACCTACCAGCTGACCGGAAGTTACCGGGACGCGATCCTCTCTCTAGTGGCCTTCTTCATCCTGGGATTCGCCCTGCTCGCACGGGTTCCGGTGCGGCGGGCGATCGCCGACGCGGGCAACCCCGTCCCGGACAGGATTTAGCACTCAAGGCGAAAGGGCGGTAGTGTACGCGTTTGGCCTGCCAGGCGTACCGTTACTGCGCGTCAAAGATACTGAAACGCTGGGTGACATCTGCTAGCAGATGTGACAAACCGGGCGCTGGTGGGTACAACAAGGGGCGGCTACGACGGCGACGCATGACCCCGGAACGGGACACGGAACGGGAATCTTTACCGCCGACCGGACGTTGACCGGATGACGACGACAGCGACACCTGTCCTGTGGGCGACAAGCCCGGGAGGCACGATTCATGAGTGAGCGAGCTCTTCGCGGCACGCGCCTCGTGGTGACCAGCTACGAGACGGACCGCGGCATCGACCTGGCCCCGCGCCAGGCCGTGGAGTACGCATGCGAGAAGGGACATCGCTTTGAGATGCCCTTCTCGGTCGAGGCGGAGATCCCGCCGGAGTGGGAGTGCAAGGTCTGCGGGGCCCAGGCACTCCTCGTTGACGGCGACGGCCCTGAGGAAAAGAAGGCCAAGCCCGCGCGTACACATTGGGACATGCTGATGGAACGGCGCACCCGCGAGGAGCTCGAAGAGGTCCTCGAGGAGCGTCTGGCAGTTCTGCGGTCCGGTGCGATGAACATCGCGGTACATCCGCGCGACAGCCGCAAGTCCGCGTGATAGCTGCGGGGCTTGGGCAGTAAGCAACACACGCACACAACCGCGGGCGCCGTACGTGAGACTGACGTACGGCGCCCGCGGTTTTCGTGTGCCCGGGCGGGCCTCAGCCCGTGATCGCTCAGCCCGTGATCGGCGGGCGCGGACCCTGCGGGGCGTCCCCCGGCTCGTCCCGGATGACCTCTCCCTGCACGACCTTGCCGTCGGGGCGGTGCATACGCGCCTGCTGGAAGGCATCGCCCAGGGTGCCGGAACCGGCCTCGCGCAGGGTCCGCTCGAAGGTGCGCTGCGCATAGCGGCTGATCGACTTCTGGACCGGTGGGACCAGCAGGAGCAGGCCCACCGCGTCCGAGACCAGGCCGGGGAGCATCAGCAGCAGACCGCCGAGCATCATCAGCCCGTTGCCCTCGCTGTTGCCCGACGGGGCCGGGGGCGTGGCACCGCTCTGCTGCTGTTGCAGCGTCTCGGTGAGGTTCCGGAAGGCACGGCGGCCGGCCCGCTTGATGACCACCGCGCCGAGCACCAAGCCGGCGAGCAGCAGCAGGAACACCGTGAACACGCTGGAGGCGCCCGCGACCACGGTCAGCAGCCAGATCTCCAGCACCAGCCAGGCGGCGATGGACAGCGGCAGGAAGGTGCGCAGCCGGGAGCGCCGGGGCCGTGCGGGGTGGGTGGGGGTCGGAGCGCCAGTCGTCATGCGTCCAGTGTGCCTGGGTCCGGCTCAGTACGGGATAAGAGGACGATCAATGGTGCCTGTGAGGCCGTAGGTCTACGACTGTGACGGCTTGCCCCGGCCGAGGATCTTGCCGACCCGCTCCCCCACGCCCCATGTGGTGACCCGCCACAGCGCCTCCACGAGGATGTCCCGGCTCATCTTGGAGTCGCCGTGCTCGCGCTCCACGAAGGTGATGGGGACCTCGACGACGTGGTACCCGGCCTTGATCGCGCGGCGGGCCAGGTCGACCTGGAAGCAGTAGCCCTGGGAGGCGACCTCGTCGAGGCCGAGGCCCTCCAGGGTCTCACTGCGGAAGGCGCGGTAGCCGCCGGTGACATCACGGATGGGGACGTCGAGCAGCACGCGCGAGTAGAGGCTGCCGCCGCGGGAGATGAACTCCCGGGACTTGGGCCAGTTCACCACCCGGCCGCCGGGCACCCAGCGGGAGCCGAGCACCAGATCGGCGCCCTTGAGCGCGGTGAGCAGCCGGGGCAGTTCCTCGGGCTGATGGGAGCCGTCGGCGTCCATCTCGATCAGTACGCCGAAGCCGTGCTCCATGCCCCAGCGGAACCCGGCGAGGTAGGCGGCGCCGAGGCCCTCCTTGCCCTGGCGGTGCAGGACATGGACCTGGTCGTCCTCGACGGTCAGCTCGTCGGCGAACTTGCCCGTGCCGTCGGGGCTGTTGTCGTCGGCGACGAGCACGTGAGCCTTGGGGACGGCCTTACGCACCCTCCCGACGATCGCCTTGATGTTGTCCGCCTCGTTGTAGGTCGGGATGATCACCAAGGCCGTGCCGAGCGGCCCGAACTGCCTCCCCTGGCTCTGTGCCGCGAGGGTCCCGTCGCCGTCGTTCACTGCTGCCCCTTCGTGTCCGTGCGCAGGGCTCCACCATAGTGGGCGCTGCCTGCGTGGACGCGTCAGAAGGGTCGTACACTGGTGTCGATTCGGCAAGGGCCGGGTATGTGTCCCCTTTTCGACGTCTGTGATCCATGACGTCCGCGGGACTGCGGATGGGGGCCCGGCGCCCTTCGGGCCGACCTGGGACCCGCTGGCTGCGGGTCGACCGAAAGGCCGTTGTCTACTGAGCGCCCGGGCCCCACCCGGGTCACACCTCCCCGACCGGCCGGAACGCTCCCTCGTCGCGGCGCGGGCGCTGAGCCTGGCTGCCAGTGGCGGTGCCCCGGTGCGGCGACACCGTCCCTGACCCAGCGGCGTGGCGACGACTGCACGGAGGTTCTCCGGTCGGGCGTCCGGTGGTGGACTGGGCCGAACCTACCGGCCCCCCGCCATCGGCTGTCAACAGCCGTTTGACCTGCGGATATCTACTCAAAGCCCTGGTCAGTGCGGAGGATACGCAGGTCGAGCGACAGTGCGTGGGGCGCCGATCTTGTGCGCGCCACCCCGTGACGTCACTCGCCCGGCCGTACAAACACGGTTCGTCCGCCCACCACGGTCCGCAGGCAGACGGGGAGGTCGGCGCCCGGGCTCAGATCGGGCAGACCGGGGGTGCCTGAACGGGGGTCGGTCGACCAGCGTGCGACCCGGTCGTCCGGGGCTTGGACGACCAGCGCGTCGGTGCGCCACACGGCGTAGTCCGCGGGTGCGCCCGGCACCAGCACCCCCGCGTCGTCCCGTCCGACGGCCCGCCAGCCGCCCCGGGTGTGGGCCGTGAACGCGGCGCGCGCGGAGACCCGGTGCTCGGGCGTCCGGTGGAAGGCGGCGGCCCGGACGGTGCCCCAGGGGTCGAGGGGCGTGACCGGGCTGTCGGAGCCGAAGGCGAGCGGGACGCCGGCGCGCAGCAGGGCCGCGAAGGGGTTCAGCAGGCGGGCCCGCGGTACGCCGAGACGCTGTGCGTACATGCCGTCCTCGCCGCCCCACAGCGCGTCGAAGGCGGGCTGCACGGAAGCGGTCAGGCCGAGCTCAGCGAAGGCGGCGACGGTGTCCGGGGTGAGCATCTCGGCGTGCTCGACGCGATGCCGGGCGGCGCGGACGCGGGCGAGGCCGACCTTCTCCGCGGCGGCGCGCACGCCGTCCACCACGGCCGTCACGGCGGCGTCCCCGATCGCGTGGAAGCCCGCCTGGAGGCCCGCCTCGGTGCAGGCGGCGACATGGGCGGCGACCGCGGCGGCGTCCAGGTAGGAGACGCCGGTGTGGTCGGCGTCGGCGTACGGCTCGTGCAGACAGGCGGTGTGCGACCCGAGGGAGCCGTCGACGAACAGGTCGCCTGCCGCGCCGACGGCACCCAGCTCGCGCGCCTTCTCGACATCCTGCTCGGCCCAGTAGCCCACCACCCGCGGGCCCGGCTCCTCGGTCGCGAGCCGCAGCAGGCCCGTGAAGTCGTCCTCCGAGGAGATGTCGGGGCCGGCGCACTCGTGGACCGAGCCGATGCCGACGGAGGCGGCGTGGGCGAGGGCGGCGCGCTGGGCCTCGGTGCGCTGTGCGGGCGTCACGGCTGCGAACGCGGCAGCGCGTACAGCGTGATGGGCGTCGCGGGTGAGCGGTTCGTCGGCCCGCGTGATCCCGCCGGGGACCAGATCGAGCAGGGCCGTCGTGACGACCGCCGAGTGGACGTCGATGCGGGACAGGTAGAGGGGGCGGCCGCCCGTGGCCGCGTCGAGTTCCGCGCGGGTCGGCGGGCGGCCTCCGGGCCAGCGGGCGGCGTCCCAGCCGTGACCGAGAAGGACCCGGTCGTCCGGGCGGGCGGCGGCGAAGTCCCGT
The DNA here is from genome assembly GCF_017948455.1 of Streptomyces sp. GESEQ-4. Classification (GTDB taxonomy): domain Bacteria; phylum Actinomycetota; class Actinomycetes; order Streptomycetales; family Streptomycetaceae; genus Streptomyces. Next base: position 35,846 of record NZ_JAFFSU010000030.1, on the reverse strand, counting down.
ACGGCGGCGAGGGCCGCGTCGAGGGAGGGAGCGTTGGACAGGTCCAGTCCGGTGAGGGCGAGACCGGTGGACGTGGTGTGGACATGGGCGTCGGTGAACGCGGGGGTGACGAGCGCGCCGTCCAGGTCGACGACCTCGTCCACGCCCTCGGCGAAGGCGTCGGCAGCACCTTCGGAGCCCACCCAGGCGACCTGTCCGCGCTCGACGACCATCGCGGTCGCGAACGGATCGGCGGGGCTGTGGACCTCCCCGCGGCGGAGGAGGACGGTGCGGGGGGAGACAGCGGCGCGTTCACTCATGAGGGACAGTTTCGCGCCTCACGCGCGGGGGCCTGTCGGCAGGGCGCTCAGATCCTCGGCGGCCGTGCCTCGTACGGCGTCGACAGCACGACCGTCGTCCGCGTCGAGACACCCGCCAGCGACCTCACCCGGGCCAGCAGCTCCTCCAGCTCGTGCGGGGTGGCGACCCGGACCTTGAGGATGTAGTTCTCGTCGCCCGCGACGCTGTGGCAGGCCTCGATCTCGGGCACGCCGGCCAGTCGCTCGGCGATGTCGTCGGGGGCGCTGGGGTCGAACGGCTTGACCGAGATGAAGGCGGTCATGGGCAGCCCGACGGCCTCGGGGTCGACGACCGCCGCGTAGCCGCGGATGACGCCGCGCTGTTCCAGTCGGCGCACGCGCTGGTGCACGGCCGACGTGGACAGGCCCGTGGCCTTGCCCAGGTCGGTGTAGCTCATCCGCCCGTCCTTGACGAGCAGCTGCACGATCTGTCGGTCCAGCTCCTCCATGGCGCAAGAACCTACAGTGCCGTTGATCTCCTCGGATACCTGAGCAGTCCAGGTCATACCCGGTTCGTGATGTGCCCGAGAGCAGCCTGTGAGCGGACTGAGGCGTGCCGCCCCGGGCATCTGCGGATGGCATGTGACGAACGCCACAGGCCCGCCGAACTCTCCGTGATGTTCCCGTGATTAACGCAGAGACGGGGCGGGAAGTGCTTGCTGTGGTCGAGGCCGCAGTGCCGTCACGGCCCAGCCCGAGGGGGAGAATCCCATGCACAGTGTTAAGCGCCCTGGTCGAACCACGCCCAAGAGGCAGCAGCCGGTCGTCGAGCCCCAGCCGGAGGGCGTCGAACCCGACGCTGCCGAGGCTCTCGAAGCGGAGGAGTTCGACGCGTACGACACCTTCGAGATGTACCGGGTGATCTGCCCGGACTGCGCACAGCCCATCGCCCTGCTGGCGGACGAGGAGATCCTGCCGGAGCACGCGCTGTGCGCTTCGCCGTGGAACCCGTTCGGGCTCACCGTCTGCGCCGGCACCGGCCGTCGCGCGTCCGAGGCCCGTCCCGCGGACGAGTCGGCCGAGCCCCAGGAGCAGGACACCGCCCTGCTGCTGACGCTTCCGCAGGGGCTGGACTGGCGCAAGCAGCCCTTCTCGCACGTCGGCGGACCGGGTTCGCGCCCCATGAGGGTCCCCGTGATGCGACGTCACGCCGCCTGAGCCGGCTCGCTCAATCCCCGTAGCCGCCCTGCACCACGGCTCGCACGCCGCCGTGGTGCAGGATCGGTGCGTCCAGGTCCGCCGCCAGGTCGCCGTGGCGCGGTGCGGTGCGGTGTGACTGACGATGTGTCAGGTAATCGGAGGAAACCATATACCGAGCAATACGTCCGCGAACTCACAGACGATTTCGCCGCTCGGTGACCTGCCGATCGGCACGGGCGTTGGCCAGGTATGACCCCCACCTATCCGGCGACGGAACGAGCCCGCCGGGTGTTCGTTCCGGCGCCCGCAAAACCGGTTCCACCGGCGCCGCCGCAGCCCCAGGATCCCCCCATCTACCGCGATCTCATGCGCAAGTGGGCCGACCGCGGGCGCACCCTGCCGGGGCGCCACGACCCGGAGTGGACCCGGCTCGCGGCGCCGCCGCGCGGACTGAGTCAGGTCAGCGGGTCTCGGGACCCGCGAGATGACGGGCGATGACCATCCGCTGGATCTGGTTGGTGCCCTCGACGATCTGCAGCACCTTGGCCTCACGCATATAGCGCTCGACCGGGAAGTCGGCCGTGTAGCCGTACCCGCCGAGGACCTGGACGGCGTCCGTGGTGACCTTCATCGCCGTGTCGGTGCAGTGCAGCTTGGCCATGGCGGCCTGCTTGGCGAACGGCCGGCCGGCGTCCCGCAGCCGCGCCGCCGCCAGATACAGCGCCCGGCCCGCCTCGAGCTGGGTCGCCATGTCGGCGAGCAGAAAGCGCAGCCCCTGGAAGTCGGAGATCGGCCGCCCGAACTGCTGCCGTCCGGTGGCGTACGCCAGCGCCTCGTCGAGCGCCGCCTGAGCCAGGCCGATGGCGCAGGCCGCGATGCCGAGCCGCCCGGAGTCGAGCGCGGCGAGGGCGATCGCGAAGCCCTGCCCCTCGTCGCCGATCCGCCGTTCGTCGGGCACTCGCACCCCGTCGAAGTGGACCTGCGCGGTCGGCGACCCCTTCATGCCCATCTTCTTCTCCGGCGCCGCCGCGCTCAGCCCCTCCGCGTCGGCGGGCACCAGGAACGCGGTGATCCCGCGCGCGCCTTCCGCTCCGGTGCGGGCCATGACCGTATAGAAGTCGGCGACCCCGCCATGGGTGATCCAGGCCTTGGTGCCGGTGATCACCCAGTCGTCGCCGTCCCGCACGGCCTTCGTACGCAGTGAGGCCGCGTCCGAGCCGGACGACGGCTCGGACAGGCAGTACGCGCCGAGCAGTCCGCCGCCGAGCATGTCGGGCAAGAACTCGACCTGCTGCTGCTTGCTGCCGTAGGTGGCGAGCGCATGGCAGGACAGGGAGTGGACGCTCACGCCGAGGCCGACGGTGAGCCGGGCCGCGGCCAGCTCTTCGAGGACCTGGAGGTAGATCTCGTACGGCTGGTCGCCGCCGCCGTACTCGGAGTCGTACGGCAGTCCGAGGAGGCCGGATTCCGAGAGCAGGGTGAAGATCTCGCGCGGGAAGCGTCCGGCGTCCTCCTCCTCGGCCGCCTTCGGGGCGATCTCGCGCTGAGCGATGTCACGAACGAGGGCGAGCAGATCCCGTGCCTCGTCCGTGGGTAGTTGTCGGTCCACCGGCTGCGGGGTGCGGTCGGTCATGGCGACGCTCTCCTCCCTGACGGGCACTGACGGGCTCGCCTGGTGGGTGGGGCGGCTCCGACGGTCTGTCTCGATGCGGGCCGACGCTCGGGTTCTCCCGGGTTGCGGAAGGTTCTGACCAGCGGCTCTGCGCTGTGAGTATGCCCGATCGAAGGCTCTCCGTCACCAGTTAACGACCGCTTACTCCAGGTAAATTCAAGGCAGCGGAAATTGGTCCGAACCATTGACCTACTGGTCTAGTCCTCCTACTCTGGCGCATCACCGCTTCACCGCGTTCATGCCAATCGGCCCGCGCTCCCTCCCCCACGAGGAGACACCCGATGCACCGTCCCCACCGTCCCCGCGCCCGGTTCCGGGCACTGATGTCCGCCGTCTGCTGCGCCGTCCTCGGCGCGGGACTCCTCGCCGGCGCGAGCACCGCCACCGCCGAACCCACCAAGAAGGCAGCCGCCGGGTCCAAAGTGATCGGCTACTTCACAGAGTGGGGCACCTACGACCGCAAGTACTACGTCAAGAACATCGAGACCTCCGGCTCGGCGGCCAAGCTCACCCACATCAACTACGCCTTCGGCAATGTCACCGGCGGCAAGTGCGCGGCGGGCGACAACTACGCGGCCACCGAACGGACTTACACCGCCGCCGAGTCGGTGGACGGTGTCGCCGACACCTGGGACCAGCCGCTGCGCGGCACCTTCAACCAGCTGCGCGAGCTGAAGAAGAAGCACCCCGGCCTCAAGGTCCTCTGGTCCTTCGGCGGTTGGACCTGGTCGGCCGGTTTCGGCGAGGCCGCCAAGAACCCCGCCGCGTTCGCCCAGTCCTGCTACGACCTGGTCGAGAACTCCAAGTGGGCGGACGTCTTCGACGGCATCGACATCGACTGGGAGTACCCGAACGCCTGCGGCGCCACCTGCGACACCAGCGGCCGGGCCGCCTTCACGAACCTCATGCAGGCACTGCGGGCCAAGTTCGGCGCGAGCAACCTGGTCACCGCGGCGATCACCGCCGACGCGACCGCGGGCGGCAAGATCGACGCGGCGGACTACGCGGGCGCGGCCCAGTACGTCGACTGGTACAACCCGATGACCTACGACTTCTTCGGCGCCTGGGACGCGGCGGGCCCCACCGCACCGCACTCCCCGCTGACCTCGTACAACGGCATCCCGAAGGCGGACTTCCACTCCTCGGCGACCATCGCGAAGCTCAAGGGCCTCGGCATTCCCGCCTCCAAGCTGCTGCTCGGCATCGGCTTCTACGGCCGCGGCTGGACCGGCGTCACCCAGTCGGCACCCGGCGGCACCGCGACCGGCCCGGCGGACGGCACCTGGGAGGACGGCATCGAGGACTACAAGGTGCTCAAGACCACGTGCCCGGCGACCGGCACCGTGGGCGGCACCGCGTACGCCAAGTGCGGGTCCAACTGGTGGAGTTACGACACCCCCGCCACCATCGCGACCAAGATGACGTACAAGAACCAGCAGGGTCTGGGCGGCACGTTCTTCTGGGAACTGAGCGGTGACACGACCGGCGGCGAGCTGATCAAGGCGATCAAGTAGCCCGATTCCACGGGGGCTTGGGGCGGGGGACCACGAGACCTCCGCCCCTCGGGCTGTTCAGGTGTCGCGGCGGGCGGGCTGGGGAGCGGGGTAGGCCGGATCCAGTTCTTCGATGGCGCGCATCGCGCCGCCCAGCGACTTGACCAGCAGTTCGCACATGACGTCGCGGGAGAGTTCGGGGCGGTCGATCCAGTCCAGGGCGGCGCCTTCGACGCTGCACACCCAGGCGAGCAGGCCCATGCGGGCCAGCGGGGCGATGTCGCTGCGGCCGTACGCACCCTCGGCGATGGTCGCGACGATCGCCTCGCGCACCCCGTCCCGGATGGCGTGCACCTCGGCGTCGAAGCCGACGCCACCGCTCACGATGGTGCGGTAGGCGGCCTGGTTGTGCTCGGCGTAGCGCAGATAGCTGTCGATCGTGCGGTGGACGCGGTCCACCGGCGGCAGTTGGAGACCGCTCGCGGCGTAGGTGACCAGGTCGGCGACGGAGTCCTTGATGATCGCCAGGTAGTAGCCGCGCTTGGACTGGAAGTAGTAATAGATCAGCCCCTTGGCCACCTGCGCCTGCCGGGCGATGTCGTCCATCGAGAGCGCGTCGTAGGACGTGTCGGCGAACAACTTCCGCCCGATGGCGATGAGTTCGGCGCGACGCGCCAGCGAGCGCTCGGTGCCGCGCACCCGGGGGTGCGCGGTGTCGCGCTGATGGCTGATATTCAATTTCGACCCTGGTCTTCAACGGGCTGCGGGACATCCGCAGTATGTCAGGTCGAACAGGGGATCAGGTCACAGCAGCCCGAGTTGGGCCACGAGCATCGCAACCACTACGACGAGGGTCCAGCCCATGACGTGTTCGAGGATCTCCGGGCCGTCGTCCTTGGGTCCGCCCGTCCGGGCGCGGGCGCGGGAGGCGGTGGCTGCGTTCGCGGTCATGATGTCCACCTTGCCAGCATCAGGGGCTTTGCGGCCGAGACCTTGCTCACAGCCCGGCGGACGCGTCAGCCCACACCCACGGCCTCGAGCGCCAGGCGCTGCTGAGCCGTCGGCTGCGCCGGGAAGTACAGATAGCAGACCCCGCCCGTGCCGGAGACGACGTCGCCCGCGGCGTTGTACCGCTTGGAACGGAGCCAGACGTTCTCCCACTCCCGCCGCCGGTAGACGCGTCGCACCGCCTCGTTGCTCGGCGAGGCCGGGTCGTTGGCGATCACATCGCCGTCCGCCGTGAACCCGATGACCGTCATCAGATGCCCGGCGGTCCCGTACCCGGCCCCTGTCAGCTCGCTCGCCAGGAAGGACTGGGACGTCATGGCCGGAATGCCGGCCGCGATCAGCGTCTCCAGGTCGGTGAGCGAACCGAGCCGGGTGACCACGCCCTGGAGCCCCTTGAAGGTGGCGGCGTAGGCGGCGTTGAACGGCCAGTTGCCGCAGCCCTCGTACTGGTGGTCGTAGGTGAAGCGGGCCGCGTGGCACACCTGCGGATCGGCGTACGACGGGTCGACCCAGGCCAGCTGCTCGGCCGTGAGACGACCACCCCAGTACTCGATGATCATCTGCGAGGAGGTGGGGCTGCACCAGGCCTCGCCGCCGTTGTCGTACTCGGGGTACTGGCCCTGGTGGATGTCCTGCGAGTAGCGCGGCACGGCGAGCTCGCGGGCCAGGCCCGGCGTGGAGGCCGGGACGGTGAAGCGGTCGGGGACGTCGGAGCCCATCGCGCCCAGCCGCCACACGGTGGGGGTGCTCTTCGCGCCCGGCTTGCGGTAGAGGGTCAGCCGCAGCCGGTACGACGCCAGCCGCAGCCCCGTCGACGGGTCGTCGATCGCGAGGGTGTCCGTCCAGACGCTGCTCTTGCCGTCCTTCTGGCCGTCGACCGACGTGCGCTTGATGTCCCGGTCACCGGCGGCCCAGCGGCCCATCACGTACCAGGGGGTGTTCGTGCCGTCCGTATACGTCCCCCGCAGCTCGACCTGGAGCCAGGTGGCGTCGGGAGTGTGCGCGTTCCAGGACGCGATCGCCTCGGCCGAGGGGACGGAGAGCCGGTGGACGGGGGACGTCCAGGTCGCGTATTCCCAGGTGGCCGTCCTGCCGGTGTGCGGGTCGGCGTAGTCGACGGTGCCCGCCGGGGCGTCGAGCACGACGCCGGGGCGGGCACCGGCGACGGCCCGGGTGCCGCGGGCGGTGCCGCCCCGCCAGTCGGCGTACGTGGTCCAGGCGCGGTTGTCGACAAAGCGGGGCTGGGCTTGCGCGGGGTCCTCGTCATCCTCGGCGGAAGCGGGGGCCGAGCCGCCCGCGACGGCCGCGACTACGGCAGCGGCCAGGACGCTTCTGCGGGACGGCTGTTCGGCTCTGCTCATGGGCGGCAAACCCCCAGGTGTCCGAGTCGGGGCAGGTCCGGTGCACGGTGGTGCGCCCACTATGGACGGAGGCGATGCGCTCGGGCCAGCACATCCGCTCACGCCGCACCCACCAACATTGGTGTCGACCACTGTCACGACCTGCGGCGCGGCCCCGCACCTAGAATGAATAGACCCCCTTCCACCCTCGGGATTCACGATTCACGACCTCGCCCTCCGGCTCCGCCGACTCCCCCCGTCCTGCGGCCCGGTCCGTCTGATCGGGATCGACGGACACGCCGGCTCCGGAAAGTCCACGTTCGCCGGGCAGTTGGCCGACGCACTGGGCGGCGCTCCCGTGCTCCGTCTCGACGACATCGCCAGCCACGAGGAACTGTTCGACTGGACGGACCGGCTGCTGGCCCAGGTGATCGAGCCGCTCGCGCAGGGCAGGACCGCGCGCTATGCCCCGTACGACTGGCGATCCCGCCGCTTCGGACCGGACCGTCCGCTGCCGCCCGCACCCGCGATCCTCGTCGAGGGCGTCGGCGCCGGACGCCGGGCACTGCGCCCGTACCTGGCCCATCTGCTGTGGATGGAGTTGCCGCACGAGGATGCCTGGACGCGGGGGCGGAACCGGGACGGGGAGGAACAGCGGGAGTTCTGGGCCGGGTGGGTCGAGGCCGAGCGGCGGCATTTCGCCGATGACCCTTCGCGCCCCTTTGCCGACCTCCTGGTACGACAGTGCGAAAAGGGATACAAGGTGTGTCCGGGGCCCGTTGGAACGCTTGGTCCGGACCGCTGAGTCACACACGGTGACGAGTCATCGGCAATGTGCTGAACTTGTGAAGACGCGTGCGTTTGAACTTCGCGGAGTGCCCCAACTCGGCTTGACCGGGGGGCCGTACAGGTCTTACGTTCTCAATGTGCGGTCATTTGAGAGCCGCCCACAGACGCGAAGCCCCCGGTTGTTCCCCCGTGATCGGGGGCTTCGTTCTGCCCTCTTCGCCCATTTCGGGCGCTGCCCGGCATGATTCGCTCACCCTCGGTCACCGAGCCGAGTGCGCCCCATGTGCTCCCACCTCGTCAAACGGCCTGTGCGGCACCCTGGGGCGGGCGACACCTGCGCAGGTACGATGCCCTCGTTGCGACCTTCGGACGGCTGCTCTGCGCACCGTTGCAACTCCGGTCCGCGGTAGGGCGGTTCGACCAAGGATGCCGGCGGGCACCGGGCCCGGCGGCGAACCGAACGGGGGCACGGTTTGTGGGGGGACGTGATGGACTTCGGCACGCAGGGCCCCGAGGCCCCGGCCGACCTGGCCTGGCTGCGAGGCGTCGATGCCTACACGATGGGCGCTTATCCGCAGGCGGAGGAGGAGTTCCGGGCCGCGGTGCGGATGGACCCCGGGATGGCCGACGGCTGGCTGGGCCTGCATGCGCTGCGCGTGGACACGACGACCGCGCTGCTCAGGATGTTCCGGCACCGGGACCGCTTCGGCGAACAGCGCGCCCGGCACCGCCGCACCCTCAACTCCTGGTACTGGCTGGGCTGGTGGGTGCAGCCCGTGCTGGAGAGCCCCCGCGATCTGCTGCTCGCGCACGCCTCCCACTGGCTGGACGGCCGCCACGTCCCTGAACTCGACCGGGCCCTCGCGGGCCTGCCGCCGGTGGACACCGACCACCAGGTCCGCTTTCTGCACGCCTGCCGCTCCTATTTGGTCAAGGACTGGGAACAGCTCGTCCGGCACACCGACCCGCTGATCGACGACCAGATGCTCGGCATCGAAGCGGGCCTGTTCGGCGGTATGGCCCGGGTCCGGCTCGAGATGTACGGCCAGGCCGAACCCCTTCTCTCGGCGGCCCTGATGCGCTGCCGCAGCGAGCAGCCCCAGCGCAAGGAACTGCGCTACTGGCTGGCCCGGGCGCACGAGGGGACGGGACGGTCGGCCGCGGCCCTCCCGCTCTACCGGGCGGTGCACCGCATCGACCCCGCCTTCATGGACACCTCGGCCCGGCTCGCCGCGATCGCCGAGGGCGACGGATACGACGACGCCACCGACCTCGCGGCGATCACGCTGTCCGGTGGTCAGGACGTCGCCGACGGGCCGGACGCCCTCGACCCGCTCTTCGGCATGGAGGGCAGGGACCTCAAGCTGTCCGGGCCCGACCTGCCGCCGACCGGGCCGCTGCCGTCGGTGATCGATCCGGCGGTGCGCGAGAAGTCGATCGTCCCGACGCCGCCCCTGCCGGCCGGCCCGACCGACCCCGCGTTACTCGAGGAGGCGCTCGCCGAGCTCGAGCGCATGGTGGGTCTTGAGCCGGTGAAACGCCAAGTCAAGGCGCTGTCCGCACAGTTGAACATGGCCCGGCTGCGGGCCGGTCAGGGACTGCCGGTCCAGCCGCCCAAGCGGCACTTCGTGTTCTCCGGGCCGTCGGGGACGGGGAAGACGACGGTGGCGCGGATCCTGGGGCGGGTCTTCTACGCCCTCGGCCTGCTCGGCGGCGACCACCTGGTGGAGGCCCAGCGCGCCGATCTGGTCGGCGAGTACCTCGGCCAGACAGCGGTGAAGGCCAACGAGCTCATCGACTCCGCGATCGGCGGCGTCCTCTTCGTCGACGAGGCCTACTCGCTCTCCAACACCGGGTACGGCAAGGGGGACGCGTACGGCGACGAGGCGCTGCAGGTGCTGCTGAAGCGGGCCGAGGACAACCGCGACCACCTCGTGGTCATCCTGGCCGGCTACCCCGAGGGCATGGACCGTCTCCTCGCCGCCAACCCCGGCCTGTCCTCCCGCTTCACCACCCGCGTCGACTTCCCCTCCTACCGGCCCCTCGAACTCACCTCCATCGGCGAGGTACTGGCCGCGGAGAACGGGGACGTCTGGGACGAGGAGGCGCTGGACGAGCTGCGGTCCATCGCCGGGCATGTCGTCGACCAGGGCTGGATCGACGAGCTGGGGAACGGGCGGTTCCTGCGGACGCTGTACGAGAAGAGCTGCGCGTACCGGGATCTGCGGTTGTCGGCCTATCCGGGGACGCTGACGAGGGACGACTTGTCGACGTTGCGCTTGCCGGACCTCATGCAGGCGTATGGGGAGGTGCTGTCGGGGAGGGGGCCCCAGGATCCGTCAGCCATGTAAACCGGCCCAGCCTGCGGGCAGTCGTGCCGCCTGGGGCGGCACGGGTGGGCGCAGGCGGCACCCCGCAAGCGCGGGCGAGCGACCACCCGCCCGCGCCACAGCGCCGGGCTCAGCCCTAGCTGGCCAGCACCTCCTCCGGCGCCCCCGACCGAGGCTCCGAAACCTTCTGCACGGCGGTCACCGCGCGGTGCGCGGGATCCCGCACCTCGCCCACCAGCAGCTCCAGTACGTCCTCCAGCGCCACAAGCCCCAGCACCTTCCCGGCCCCGTCGGCCACCTGCGCGAGGTGGGTCGCTGCACGCCGCATCACGGTCAGCGCGTCGTCCAGCGGCAGTTCCGACCGCAGGGTCGTCATCGGCCGCCAGATCCGCTGCGGCACCGCCCGCTCGGACTCCTCCAGATCGAGTACGTCCTTGACGTGCAGGTACCCCATGAAGGCCCCGTTGTCGGCGACGACCGGGAAGCGCGAGTACCCGGTGCGGGCGGTGAGCGCGATGATCTGGCCCGGAGTGACCGAGGGACTGACCGTCACCAGCGACTCGCGGCCGAGCAGGACGTCGGTGACCTGGCGGGAGCCCAGTTCGAGCGCGTCCTCCAGCCGCTCCTGCTCCTCGGGGCCGAGCAGCCCTGCCTGGCCGGAGTCCTCCACCAGCCGGTTGAGCTGCTCGCTGGTGAAGACCGCCTCGACCTCGTCCTTCGGCTCGACACGGAAGAGCCGCAGGATGCCCTGGGCGCAGAAGCCGAGGGCGACGGTGATCGGCTTGCAGAGGCGGGCGAAGGCGACAAGGCCCGGGCTGAGCCACAGCGCGACCTTCTCCGGGGCCGCCATCGCGAGGTTCTTCGGGAGCATCTCGCCGACGACGAGGTGGAAGAAGACGACCGCCGCGAGCGCGATGACGTAGGTCAGCGGGTGGATCATCGCGTGCGGGAGATGGATCCACTCGAAGACCGGTTCCAGGATGTGCGCGACCGTCGGCTCGGCCACCGCGCCCAGCGTCAGGGAGCAGACGGTGATGCCGAACTGGGCGGCGGCCATCATCTGCGGCAGCCGCTCCAGGCCGTACAGCACCTGCCGGGCCCGGGCGGTGCCGAGCGGTTCGATCTGGCTGCGGCGTACGGAGACGAGGGCGAACTCGGCGCCGACGAAGAAGCCGTTGGTGAGCACGAGCAGTGCGGCGAACAGAAGTTGGAGCACGCTCATCGGACGGCCTCCGCGGCGACGAGGGCCGTCCTGACCAGCCGTACCCGCTCGGCGCGGTAGTGGCCGACCTGGCGCACCGCCAGCCGCCAGCCCGGCAGCTCGGCCTTGTCGCCGACGGCCGGGATCCGGCCGAGCAGGTCGGCGACCAGGCCCGCGACCGTCTCGTACGGTCCTTCGGGCACGTCGAGGCCTATGCGCTGGAGGACGTCGACCCGGCAGCTGCCGTCGACGTCCCACGCGGCCCTGCCGTCCTCCGGCGGGGCGGGGGCGAGTTCGGGCACGTCCTGACCGTCGTGCTCGTCACGGACCTCGCCGACGATCTCCTCGACGATGTCCTCCAGGGTGACGACCCCGGCCGTGCCGCCGTACTCGTCGACCACGACGGCGATGGGCTGCTCGCTGCGCAGCCGGGCCAGCAGGGGCTGCACCGGCAGGGTCTCGGGGACCAGCAGGGGCGTCTGGGCGATCCGGGTGACGGGGGTGCGCAGCCGTTCGCGCGAGGGGACCGCCAGGGCGTCCTTGAGGTGGACCATGCCGACGATCTCGTCGATCCGCTCCCGGTAGACCGGGAAGCGGGACAGACCGGTGGCGCGGGTGAGGTTGACGACGTCCTCGGCGGTCGCCGACGACTGCAGCGCGCTGACCTTCACGCGCGGGGTCATGACGTGCTGTGCGGTCAGCTCGGCGAGCGACAGGGTCCGTACGAACAGGTCCGCGGTGTCCTGTTCCAGGGCGCCGGCGCGTGCGGAGTGCCGGGCCAGGGAGACGAGTTCGCCGGGGGTGCGGGCGGAGGCCAGCTCCTCGGTGGGCTCGATGCCCAGGGTGCGGACGAGCCGGTTGGCGACCGCGTTCAACCCGGCGATCACCGGGCGGAACAGCCGCGCGAAGGCGTGCTGCGGGCCGGCGACGAAACGCGCGACCTGCATCGGGCGGGAGACCGCCCAGTTCTTGGGCACGAGTTCGCCGATCACCATCTGCACGGCCGAGGCCAGCAGCATGCCGACGACCACGGCGACGCCGGGCACCGCACCGTCGGGGATGCCGATCGCCGTGAGCGGGCCGTCAAGGAGCTGGGCGAGCGCCGGTTCGGCGAGCATGCCGACGACGAGGGAGGTGATGGTGATGCCGAGCTGGGTGCCGGAGAGCTGGAAGGAGAGCTCCTTCAGCGACTCGACCACCGTACGGGCGCGTTTGTCGCCCTCGGCGGCGGCCTTCTCGGCGTCCGGGCGCTCGACCGTCACCAGGCCGAACTCGGCCGCCACGAAGAAGCCGTTGGCGAGAATCAGCAGGAATGCGGCTGCGAGCAGCAGCAAGGGGGTGGTCATGCCGCCGCCTCGATATGTCGGGAGGGGGCGGCGCAGGTACTACAGGACGATCCGTCCATCGCTGGAAGGAGTCACTCCTCGGGTAGCAGGGGGCCTCTGAAGACCGGGGGGAACATCAGAGACGGAGGCGCAACGAGCACGCCTCCGCCAACAGATTAATCAAGACATGGCGTTCTACGTCAGATCCCTCGTCGAATGTGCTTCGGCGAGCGCCCGCAGGGTCCTGGCGTCGGCGATGGCGCGCTGCTTGGCGATGCCCGGCTGGATGCCGAGCGCGGGCAGGCTGGTGCCGTCGCTGAGGTCGAGGAACACCCAGGGGTCGCCCGGACGCAGGTTCACCTGAAGGATTTCGGCCCATTCCAGCTGCCGTCGGCCGGCGATGTTCACGACGGTCACGCCGGTCTTGTCAGCGACCACTTTCGGCCGGGCGAGCATCAGGAGGACGCCGCAGAGCAGGGCCGCCGTGAAGACGAAGCTGAGGCGCTCGGCCGGGCTGAGCTGCTCCAGCAGCAGCGCGACGGTGGTGATGACGACGAAGATCGCGGCAGCGGCGGTGAGCAGGACGGCCCGGGTGCGGGTCGGCCGGAAGGTGACGGGGAGGGCGGGCAGGTCGGACATTTCTCCACGCTTCTCAGAGACGGCAGGCGTGGATGGCCGTGGTGAGGATGGCCCGGGCGCCGATGTCGTACAGGTCGTCCATGATCCGCTGGGCTTCCTTGGCGGGGACCATCGCGCGGACGGCGACCCAGCCCTCGTTGTGCAGCGGGGAGACGGTCGGCGACTCCAGGCCGGGCGTGAGCGCGACGGCCTTCTCCAGCTGCTCGACGCGGCAGTCGTAGTCCATCATCACGTATGTCCGGGCGACCAGGACGCCCTGGAGGCGGCGCAGGAACTGCTGCACCTTGGGCTCCTCGCCGTTCTCGCCGGTGCGGCGGATCACGACGGCCTCGGACTTCATGATGGGCTCGCCGATGATCTCGAGGCCCGCGTTGCGCAGGGAGGTGCCGGTCTCGACGACGTCCGCGATGACTTCGGCGACACCGAGTTCGATGGCGGTCTCGACGGCGCCGTCGAGGTGGACGACGGAGGCGTCGATGCCATGGTCGGCGAGGTGCCCCGCGACGATGCCCTCGTACGACGTGGCGACCGTCATGCCGTCCAGGTCCTCGACGCCCTTGGCCGTGCCCGGCTTGGTGGCGTAGCGGAACGTGGAGCGGGCGAAGCCGAGCGGGAGGATCTCCTCGGCGTTGGCGCCGGAGTCGATGAGCAGGTCGCGTCCGGTGATGCCGATGTCAAGGCGGCCGGAGGAGACGTAGATCGCGATGTCGCGGGGGCGGAGGTAGAAGAACTCGACCTCGTTGTGCGGGTCGACGATCCTCAGTTCCTTGGACTCGCGGCGCTGCTGGTAGCCGGCCTCATGCAGCATCTCCGCCGCAGGGCCGGACAGTGAACCCTTGTTGGGGACGGCGATGCGCAGCATGAGGTCGGCTTCCTTTGCTCGAAGGGTGGTGCGGGGGACGGGGATTCACAGGTGGGCGTAGACGTCGTCCAGGGAGATGCCGCGGGCGACCATCATCACCTGAACGTGGTAGAGCAGCTGCGAGATCTCCTCGGCGGCCGCTTCCTTGCCCTCGTACTCGGCGGCCATCCAGACCTCGGCGGCCTCTTCGACGACCTTCTTGCCGATGGCATGGACGCCCTTCCCGACCAGTTCGGCGGTGCGGGAAGTGGCGGGGTCGCCGGTGGCGGCCTTCTGCTGGAGCTCGGTGAAGAGCTCCTCGAACGTCTTCTTGGACATAGTGGCGCCCACTTTACGCGGTGTGCCGGCCCACCTAGCGCCACGGCTCGGATACTGAGCGGAGGGTCGCCGCCGTCGCCACCGCTGCCGTCACCGCCTCGTGTCCCTTGTCCTCGTTGGAGCCGGGCAGCCCGGCCCGGTCGAGGGCCTGTTCGTCGGTGTCGCAGGTCAGCACGCCGAAGCCGATGGGGACGCCGGTGTCGACGGAGACCTGGGTGAGGCCCTGGGTGACGCCCTGGCAGACGTACTCGAAGTGGGGGGTGCCGCCGCGGATGACGACACCGAGGGCGACGATCGCGTCGTAGCCGCGACCCGCGAGGACCTTGGCGACGACCGGGAGTTCCCAGCTGCCGGGGACCCTGAGGAGGGTCGGCTCGTCGATGCCGAGGTCGTGCAGGGCGCGCAGGGCGCCGTCCACCAGGCCGTCCATCACCTTCTCGTGCCACTGTGCCGCGACGACGGCGACCCGCAGGTCCCCGACATTGCGTACGGACAGTTCCGGTGCACCCTTGCCGCTCACGTCTCTCCTCGGTTCTGTTCTTACTGGTTGCCGCAGGTGGACACGGCAGGCGTGTCCAGCCAGGGCAGGTCGTGCCCCATCCGGTCCCGCTTGGTGCGCAGGTAGCGGAGGTTGTGCTCGCCCGCCTGTACGGGCATCGGCTCGCGGCCGTTGACCTTGAGGCCGTGCCGGACGAGCGCGTCGGTCTTGTCGGGGTTGTTGGTCATCAGACGCACGCTGCGGACGCCGAGGTCCTCGAGGATCTGCGCGCCGGCGCCGTAGTCCCGGGCGTCGGCGGGCAGGCCGAGTTCCAGGTTGGCGTCGAGGGTGTCGCGGCCCCGCTCCTGAAGCTCGTACGCCCGCAGTTTGGACAGCAGCCCGATGCCGCGGCCCTCGTGGCCGCGCAGATAGACCACCACTCCCCTGCCCTCGGCCTGGATGCGCTCCAGGGAGGCGCCCAGCTGGGGGCCGCAGTCGCAGCGCAGGGAGTGGAAGATGTCGCCGGTGAGGCATTCGGAGTGGACGCGGACGACGACGTCCTCGCCGTCGCCGATGTCGCCGTGCACCAGGGCGACGTGCTCGACGCCGTCGACGGTGGAGCGGTAGCCGTACGCCGTGAAGTCGCCGAAGGCGGTGGGGAGTTGGGTCTCGGCCTCGCGGCGGACGGTGGGCTCCGAGGAGCGGCGGTAGGCGATCAGGTCCTCGATGGAGATGATCGTCAGGCCGTGCTTGCGGGCGAACGGGATCAGTTCGGGGAGGCGGAGCATACGGCCGTCCTCTCCCGCGATCTCGACGATCGCGCCGGCCGGGCGCAGGCCCGCCAGGCGGGCGAGGTCGACGGCGGCCTCGGTGTGGCCATTGCGGACCAGCACGCCGCCGGGCCGGGCGCGCAGCGGGAAGATGTGGCCGGGGCGGACGAGGTCGTCGGCCTGGGCTTCGCCGCTCGCGAGGAGTTGCAGGGTGGTGGCGCGGTCGGCGGCGGAGATGCCGGTGGTCACGCCGTGCGCGGCGGAGGCGTCCACGGAGACGGTGAACGCGGTCTTCATGGACTCGGTGTTGTCGTCGACCATCTGCGGCAGCCGCAGCCGGTCCAGCTCACCGCCCTCCATGGGAGCGCAGATCAGGCCACGGCACTCGCTCATCATGAAGGCGACGATCTCGGGGGTCGCCATCTCGGCCGCGATGACGAGGTCGCCCTCGTTCTCCCGGTCCTCGTCGTCGACGACCACGACCGGGCGGCCGGCGGCGATGTCGGCGATGGCCTGCTCGATCGGGTCGAGTGACCAGTCCTCGATGTTGTCGGTGCTGTAAAGGATCGGTGCCGCGGTCATGCCGGCGCTCCTTCCAGAACGGGCCGCGCGTCCTCGCGGGAGCGCAGCCACCAGTCGCGCATGCCCCACAGGACGAGTGCGCCGTAGATGACGTAGACGAAGCCGGAGAAGGCGTAGCCGTTGGCGAAGTTGAGCGGCACGCCGACCAGGTCGACGAGCAGCCAGGCGAACCAGAACTCGACCATGCCGCGGGCCTGGGCGTACATGGCGACGATCGTGCCGACGAAGATGTACGCGTCCGGCCAAGGGTCCCAGGACAGGGTCGGGTATGCCTTGAAGAGCAGGGCCACCGCGACCGTGCCCGCCGCGGCGGCGGCGATCATCGCCGCGCGCTCGCGCCAGGTGGCGAACCGGACGGAGATGTGGCCGTCCGCCGCGCGGTCCTTGCCGCGCTGCCACTGCCACCAGCCGTACAGCGCGACGGCCATGACGACCGCCTGCTTGCCGGCGCTGCCCGTCAGATGGCCGAAGAAGGCGCCGAAGAGGATGAGGCCGGCGGCGAACTGCACCGGCCAGGTCCACAGGGAGCGCCGCCAGCCCAGGGCGAGGGCGATCAGGCCGAAGATGTTGCCGACCATGTCCGACCAGATGATGTGCTGGTCGAAGAGGACGAACGCCTCGGAGTTCAGCCAGTTCACCGGCCCGCCCCCTGGCCCGTCGCGAGCAGCCGCTCGACGTACTTGGCGATGATGTCGACCTCGAGGTTGACCGGGTCGCCGGGCTGCTTGAGGCCGAGCGTGGTCAGGGCGAGGGTGGTGGGGATCAGGCTGACGGAGAAGTGGTCGGGGCCCGCGTCGACGACGGTGAGGCTGATGCCGTCGACGGTGATGGAGCCCTTCTCGACGACATAGCGCGTGAGGTCCGCGGGGAGGGAGATCTTCACGATCTCCCAGTTGTCGGACGGCTTGCGCTCCAGGATCTCGCCGGTGCCGTCGACATGGCCCTGCACGATGTGGCCGCCGAGGCGTGCGCCGACCGCGGTGGGGCGTTCGAGGTTGACGCGGGAGCCTGCGGCGAGGATGCCCAGGCTGGAGCGGTTCAGTGTCTCGGCCATGACGTCGGCGGTGAACTCGTCGCCCTCGTGGTCGACGACGGTGAGACAGACACCGTTCACGGCGATGGAGTCGCCGTGCTTCGCGCCCTCGGTGACGACGGGGCCGCGCAGCCGGAAGCGGGAGGCGTCGCCGAGGTTCTCGACGGCGGTGATCTCGCCCAGCTCTTCGACGATTCCGGTGAACACTTCCCGGGTCCTCCTGCCTCTTCGGGCACGGACTCCGGGGCTGTCGATGACGACAGAATGTACGGACTGCGGCACTGGGGCGACGCCGGACGGACCCGTCCCCGAGGGGACGAGCTAGATCGGCGGCGCGCACGAATGCCCGCCCGCCGCGCACTGCCTCCCATCCGGACTTTAACCGTCGGTCCAGGAATTTCACCTGGTCAACCGATCGCTGGAGGCGATCGGGTCGCGGACTGTAACCGCCGGTTCGGACTTTCACCGACCCCGGAGTGCGCTGCTTCTGGTACAGAGCCAGTGTGCCACGCCTGATCGAGGTCCATACGGGTGAAGGGTGTGCAGTGGCTCACAGACGGTGCGCCTGGAGAGCCCCTCGAGCCCACTCGAGATTGGTCCATACCTATTGACGTAGTGGTCTAGTCCTTTCTAGGCTCCTGTGCCAAGGTCTCATCCCGAGCAGACCGGCCCGGCGGCGGTGACGACGGCCCTTGCCCGTCGTCGGGCCCTCCCAGTCCCGTTAGTGTGGCCACTGGTCAGGTCGTTCATATAGGGATGCGGGCTGTGGTGAACCCCGAGAAGCTGGTGTTCTTACGACGTCAGCTCGGCGCCGCTCCAGCCGGGAGCGCCCGGCGCGGAAGGGACTGAAGCAGCATGACCACGATCCTGGTGACCGGGGGTACCGGAACGCTCGGCCGGCACGTCACCGAGCGGCTGCGAGCGGACGGGCACGAGGTGCGGGTGCTCAGCAGGCACAGCCGGCCGTACGCCGTCGATCTGCGCGAGGGCGGCACCACACTGGACGCGGCCGTCGCGGGTGTGGACACGATCGTGCACTGCGCCTCCAGTCCGCGCGGCGGTGACGAGCAGGCGGCGGAGCGTCTCATCGCGGCCGCGCACCGGGCCGGCGTGGGCCACCTGGTCTACATCTCGATCGTCGGCGTGGACCGGGTGCCGTTCGGCTACTACAAGTCCAAGCTCGCCGTGGAGAGGCTCGTCGGGGACTCGGGGCTGGACTGGACGGTGCTGCGGACGACCCAGTTCCACGATCTGCTGGCGCAGGTGTTCGGGACGCTGGCCAAGCCGCCCGTGATGCTGCTGCCGGCCGGTGTCTCCGACCAGCCGATCGAGGTGGCCGAGGTCGCGAACCGGCTCGCCGAGCTGGCCGCGGGGGCTCCCGCCGGGCGCGTCGAGGACATGGGAGGACCGGAGGTGCGGTCCTTGGAAGCGCTGGCCCGCGCGTATCTGGCGGCGACCGGGCGCAAGCGGCGGATCGTGAACGTGCCGCTGGCGGGCAAGGCTTACCGGGCGTTCCGTGCGGGCGGGCATCTCACGCCGGAACTGTCCGTGGGGAAGGGGACGTTCGAGGAGTACCTCGCGGCTCGGTTCGGAGCGGGGCAACCGTCGTGAGCACCGCGACCGTCGGCTACCGCTCTCGGGTGAGCGCCGGTCACTACTCCCCCGGCGCGAACAACTCCTCCTGAGCCCGGTCGCGAGCGGTCAGCAGGGCCCCGCGCAGCACCGCGCCACCGCCGAGGCTGCTGGCGCGTACCTCCGTGGGCAGCGGCGACATCCGGGCGAGCCGCCGCTGCACCCGGGCCGCCAGCTCATCCCCGCCCGCCCGGCCGACCTCGCCCGCCAGCACCACACAACCGGGGTCCAGGACGGAGACGACGGCGGCGACGCCGAGGACCACGCGGTCGGCGAGGGCGTCGAGGAAGCGGTGGGCTGCTTCGACGTCGGCGGTCGCGTGGTCGGTACCTCCAGTGCGGTCGGCATCGCCGTCGACTTCGTGCCCGCTCGCGCCGACCAGGCCTTCCCCGGCCGCCACCCTCGTCGCCCGCCCCACCGCCGCCCGCACCAGCCGCACCGCACGCGGCTCGTCGGCCGCGCCGGACGCCGTGGCCCCGTGCTCGGCCGCCGGCGTCGCGATCGCCGCCGTTCCGGATGCCGTGACCCCGTGTTCCACCGCCAGTGTCGCGATCGCCGCCGCGCCGGCCAGGGAGTGGAAGCCGCCCTCGCAGTCGGTCGCCGAGGGCAGACCGGTGGTGCCCGGTACCGGCAGGAAGCCGAGTTCGCCGGTGCCGCCGGAGGCACCGCGGCGGAGGCGGCCGTCGAGGACGACGGCGGCGCCGATGCCCATGCCGAGCCAGAGCAGGACGAAGGTGTCGCGGTCCCGGGCGGCGCCGTCGCGCATCTCGGCCAGGGCGGCGAGGTTGGTCTCGTTCTCGACGTTGACGCGGGCGTCGGGGAAGCGTTCCTGGAGGGCGGCCACCAGTCGGCGATGCCACTCCGGCAGGCCCGAGGAGTTCCGGAGTTCACCGTCGGCCGGGTCGATCAGGCCGGGCGCGCCGATCCCCACGGTGTGCAGCCGCCCCCACTCCTGGGCAGGCGCGCGCGGAGGCGCCGCCAGCGTCCCGGCCTCCTTCACCGCGCGCTCGACCAGGGTCACCGCCTGCTCCACCGCCGGTCCCGTACCGGCGTCGTCGCCGATCGGCACGGACGCCTCGGCCAGCACTCTGCCGAGCAGGTCGGAGACGACGACGGAGACGCCCTCGGTGCGGACGTCGAGCGCGGCCAGCTGGGCCCGGTCGGCGACGATCCCGTACACCTTCGCGTTCGGCCCGCGCCGCTGCTCGCCCGACTCCCCCACCACCTCGATCAGTCCGGCGGCGGTGAGGCGTTCGACGAGGTCGGCGACGCTCGGCCGGGACAGGCCGGTCAGCTGCTTCAACTGCCCCGCCGTCAAGGGGCCCTCCTGCTGGAGCAGACGCAGGGCGAGCCGGTCGTTGATGGCTCGGGCGGTACTCGGGGATGCGGGCATGCCGGGATCCTTCCAGATCGGGCGGCCGGTAATCCGCTATCTATCAGGCAGGGTTCCTGATAGTTTACGCGGCGCGAGCGGGAACCATGAGCCAGGGAGGGGCCGCAGAATGAGTGCAGTGGTGTACGACCTACGTGAGGTGAGGCGGGCCCGGTATGCCGTGGCCGCCGTCTTCGCCGTGCACGGCGCCGTCACCGGCTCCTTCGCGACCCGGGTGCCCTGGATCCAGGACCATGCGGGGGTGAGCGCGGGCCAGTTGGGGCTCGCGCTGGCCTTTCCGGCGCTCGGCGCCTCCGTCGCGATGCCGCTCGCGGGCCGGATCAGCCACCGCTTCGGCGCCCGGAACGCGCTGCGCGGCCTGATCGCGCTGTGGACGCTCTCGCTGGTCCTGCCCGCCCTCGCCCCGAACCTGCTGACGCTGTGCCTGGCCCTGTTCACGTACGGCGCCACGGCGGGCATGGCGGACGTGGCGATGAACGCGCTCGGCGTCGAGGTCGAGAACCGTCTGGGCCGCTCGATCATGTCCGGCCTGCACGGCATGTGGAGCGCGGGTGCCCTGATCGGCTCGGCGGGGGGCACGCTCGCCGCGCACCTCGGCGCGGACGCCCGGCTGCATCACGCACTGGCGGCGGCCGTGCTGACCGTACTCGGCGTGGTCGCCTGCGCCTGGGTCCTCGACCTCCAGCCCGCCGAGGACGAGGAGCCGCCGCCCCGCTTCGCCCTGCCGCCCAGGTCGGCGCTGCTGATCGGCGCGGTCGGGTTCTGCGCGGTGTTCGCGGAGGGCGCGAGCCTGGACTGGTCGGCGGTCTATCTGCGTGACCAGTTGGAGGCCTCGGCCGGTCTGGCGGCGGCCTGCACGACGGGCTTCACGCTCACCATGGCGATCGCCCGGATCGCCGGGGACAAGGTCGTGGACCGGTACGGCACGGTGCGCACGGTGCGCACGAGCGGCGTCCTCGCCGTCCTCGGCGGGCTGCTGATCGTCGTCTCGGATCATCCGGCGGCGGCGATGAGCGGCTTCGCGCTGATGGGCCTGGGCATCGCCGTGGTCGTCCCGCTGTGCTTCGCCGCGGCGGGCCGCAGCGGGTCCAACCCCAGTCTGGCCATCGCGGGCGTCGCGACGATCACGTACACCTCGGGCCTGATCGCGCCCAGCGCTATCGGCACGCTGGCCCAGCTGACCAGCCTGGTCGTGTCGTTCGGACTGGTGACCGTCCTGTCCGGCGGACTCGTCGCCTTCGCCGGCGTGCTGCGCGCGGGCGACCGCGACCGGCCGAAGGTCAGCGCGCCGGACACGGCGGTTCCCGACCCCCGGCCCTGACACGGTCACCAGTCCGGTCCGGTCACCCCGCGATCGAGTCCAGTTGCTCGGCCGCCGGGCGCAGCGTCCACAGGTCACCGCCGGGCGGCGCCTCCAGCAGCGGCACGGCCTGCCGCGCCCGGGCGTCGCCCGCGTCGGCCGCCGCGTGTACGACGTCGGTCGCCGCGTAGCGGTGGAACTCCATCTCCGGGTGCGGCCACGCCTCGGCGCCCGTCGCGGCCGGCAGCAGGTACCGCACCGCCTTGAACAGGCTCTGCCCGTCCGGACCTTGATGGGCCCACAGGTTCACGCCTAGGTTCCGGCCGATGGCCGCGAGCCGGGTGTAGGCGACGAGGTCGAAGGTCGAGTAGTGCCAGCTGCGGGTGCGGGTCAGCTCCTGCGGCTGGCTGCCGTCGGCCGCGATCTGCGGATCGATGCGCCGGGGGCCCGCCTCGCGGACGGTCTTGCGGGCCAGTCCCTTGTCGCCGGTCGCGTGCGCGAGGGCGGCGAGCTGCATGTCGTAGAACGTGCCGTGATTGTTGGTCGCGGCGGCCTCCTGCTTGCCGAAGTCGCTGTTCTTCAGCCAGTCGAGGAAATCGGCGTTCCAGCGGTCCATCCTCGTGCGGTCGGCCTTCGTCCAGCCGGGGGCGCCCGTGCGGAGGATCGCCAGCGCGTCGACGACGGCGGTGTACGACTGCGAGAAGTCGATGATGCCGATCGCCCGGCCGTCGTACTTGCAGGGGATGAACTGCGCGTGGTTCAGGTTCGGGTTCATCCGGGTGGCCGGGTCGAGGAACCAGGTGCGCAGAATGCGTCCGGCCTTCTCGGCGTACCGCTGCCGGCCCGTGTAGTACCAGGCGAGCGCGAGGTCGTACGTCGAGTCGAAGACCTTCTCGACGTCTTGGCGGTCGGTGCCGCTGTCCACCTCGGGGTTGCGCTCGCCGTCGCGCTGGACGTAGGGGCAGCCCCAGGGGTTGTCGGCGGTGGGGGGCTTGGTGGGCCACCAGTAGGGCGCCTGGCTCAGGTAGTCGTGGACGTCGCCGCCGGGCGCGGGCTTCGGCTTGTCGACGACCGTCCAGGGGCCCTTGTCCAGCCAACGGTCGGCGCGGGCGGTCAAGTCCCGCAGGGTACGGCGGAGTTGAGGGTCACCGCGGTCGAGCCGGATCTTCGTCTGCTGGAGGCGGGTGCCGTCGAGTACGGCCGTCTCCGGGACCTTGGGAGCCGTGTACTCGGCGGCGGCCGGGACGATCCCAGCGGCGAGCACGGCCGCCGCGGTCAGCAGGACGCTCAGGCGTTGTCTTGCACTCATCGAGCCTCCGATCACGGATGTGAACGTCGTTCATGAGCAGGACTGAGTGAGCGTAAGACCGGCAGGTACAAGTGACAATGGCTCGGGCGGTCTTCATGTACAGAGTCGCGACGCACCGACGGCGACCACGACGCAGGCCGCCGCGACCATGGCGCCACGCCGGGCGGCGCCTCCGCGCTCGGGGCCCTGCGTGTGGGCAGGCGACGGGCGCGTTACCCCATTCCGGGGAAGCGCCGGGCCCGCCGGTACCCCGGCCGGCCTAGGACTGGGACCCTGCGTGCATGGCGCAATCGGAACAGATCACCACACCCGTCGACACGGTCGTCTCCCGCATGCGCGCCCTCGACGCGGCCCTGCCCGAGCGGGACGGGCTCGCCGTGTTCAACCGCGTCTACCTCACCGTCACGGAGGCCGTGGACCGGCGTATCGACGCGGGCCGGTTCCCCGACGCGCGGGCCGCGATCACGCTGGATGTGCGGTTCGCGGAGCGGTACTTGGCGGCCGTGGACGCGGTCGCCGGCGAGCGGCGCCCGCCGGCCTGCTGGCGGCCCCTGTTCCAGTACCGCCGCCATCCCGGGGTACGTCCGCTGCAGTTCGCGCTGGCGGGCATCAACGCGCACATCGGTCACGATCTCGCGCTCGCGGTCGTGGACGCCTGTCGTACGCTCGACTGCGAACCCGCCGAGCTGGAGGACGAGTTCGACCGCGTGGGTGATCTCCTGGTCTCGCTGGAGGAACGCATCCGCGAAGATCTGATGCCGGGCCCCGATCTCCTCCAGATCGCCGACCCGCTCACCCATCTGCTCGGCTCCTGGAGCCTGGAGCGGGCCCGGGACGCCACCTGGTCGACGGCCCGGGCACTGTGGGCGCTGCGTGAACTCCCCGATGTCGCCGAGGAGTTCACCGAGCGGCTGGACGCGGTGGTGGGGTTCGCGGGACGGATGCTGCTCACCCCGCTGCCCGACTGACCCGGGTCAGTCCTCCGGAAGCTCCACCGGCGCGATCTCGTCGTACACGTCGCCCGGGCCGGGGTTGGTCGCGTCGGTCGCCCCGCCGAAGTGGTGCATGACGCCCCACACCGCGTTCAGCGCGGTCTGGATCGCGCCCTCGGCCCAGCCCGCCGTCCAGGAGATGTCGTCGCCGGCCAGGAAGATGCCCCGCTTGTCCTCGGGCAGCCGGTCCTGCATGAAGTGCGTGAACAGGCGCCGCTGGTAGCGGTAGTGACCGGGCAGGTTGGCCTTGAACGCGCCCATGAAGTAGGGCTCGTTCTCCCAGGACACCGTCACCGGGTTGCCGATGATGTGCTTCCTGATGTCGACCTTCGGATAGATCTCGCCCAGCGACTTCAGCATGACCTCCATCCGCTCGTTCGCGGACAGCGGCAGCCACTTCAGGCTGTCGTCGCACCAGGTGTACGACAGACAGATCACCGCGGGCCTGTCGGGGCCGTCGTCGAGGAGGTAAGTCCCGCGCGTCATACGGTCGGTGAGGGTCATCGACATGACGTCCCGCCCGGTCTCCTCGTCCTTGTCGAGCCAGAAGGGCCGGTCGACGGGGACGAAGAGCTTGGAGCTCTCCATGTAGTGGGTGCGCTCGATGGCGGTCCAGTGGTCGATCGGGAAGAGCGAGTCGTCGCAGGCGATTTTCGACAGCAGCATCCAGGACTGCGCGGTGAAGACGGCCGCCTTGAAGGTGCGGATGTCGCCGTTCGCGTCGGTGACGGTGATGTGGTTGCCGGCGGTGCGGTGCAGGCGGGTCACGGCGGGGCGCGGTTCACCGCCCTCGTGCAGGGACTTCAGCGAGGTGCCGTACGCCCAGTGCACGATCTTCTCCGGCTCGCGCTCCCAGAGCCTGAGCGGCAGTTGCTGCGAGCCGCCGACGATGCCGCGGTGGTGGTCGTCGGCCTCGGTGTAGACGACCCGCAGGATCTCCAGGATCGAGTTGGGGAAGTCGGTGTCCCAGCCGCCGGTGCCGAAGCCGACCTGGCCGAAGATCTCGCGGTGCCGGAAGGACCTGAAGGCCTCGGAGTCGCAGAGGAAGCCGTAGAAGGTCTGGTTGTCGAGCCTCTCGACGAGCTTCGCCCAGATCTCCCGGATGCGCGGCACGTCGCGCTCGCGCAGGGCGCGGTTCATGTCGGAGAAGTCGGCGCCCTCTTCCAGGCACCTGTTCCAGGCTTCGGCGACGTCCCGGTAGACCTGCGGCAGGTCGTCGACCGTCTCGGCGTAGTGCGACTCGCCCTTGAGGTCGACGACCGTCGAAGGGGTCGCCTCCGCGAGGGGGTTGGGGAAGGGCCGGGTCTCCAGACCCACCAGGTCGATGTAGTGCTGGAGCGCCGTGGAGGACGGCGGGAACCGCATCGCGCCCATCTCGGCGGTGAGGGAAGGGTCGCAGCCGTCGAAACCGACGGTCCGCAGCCGGCCGCCGATCCGGTCGGCCTCGTAGACCACGGGCTTGAGGCCCATCTTCATCAGCTCGTAGGCGGCCACGATGCCGGACAGCCCGCCGCCGATCACCGCGACCTCGGTGCCGTGCTCGGTCGCGGGTATCTGGCCGAGGCCCGCCGGGTGGGCGAGGAAGTCGTCGTACGCGTACGGGAAGTCCGGACCGAACATGGTGATCGGCGGCTGCTGCGCGTCGGCGTGCTGGACGGCGTTGGGCACCGTGGACGTCATGGGGTGCGGACTCCTTGCGCGGAAAGAACTGCGGGAAGATCAGGGGATTTCAGACCAGGGACCCGTAGAGGCCGGGGCGGCGGTCCTTCAGATACGGGTTGGCCTCGCGGGAGGCGGCGAGGAAGGCCGGGTCGACGTCCGCGAGCAGCAGCTCCTCGCCGCGGCCGGCGCGGGTGCGGGCGATGCCGTCGGGGCCGGCCAGCGTGGAGAGCCCGACGAACTCGAACTCGCCTTCCTGGCCGACCCGGTTGACGTACGCGACGTACATCTGGTTCTCGAAGGCCCGCACCGGGACCACGGACTCGGCGACGAACTGGAACGGGTGCATCTGCGCGGTCGGCACCAGGAGGAGGTCGGTGCCGGCGAGGGCGTGGGCGCGGACGTTCTCCGGGAACTCGACGTCGTAGCAGATCATGAGGCCGACGCGGAGGCCGTTCAGTTCGGCCTGGACGACCGGCTGCTCGCCCGGGGTGAAGTGGTCGCGCTCGAAGCAGCCGAAGAGGTGGGTCTTGCGGTAGTTCGCGAGCCGGGTGCCGTCGGCGGAGATCAGCTGGGCGGAGTTGAAGACGGTCTCGCCGGAGCGCTCGGGGTAGCCGTAGGCGATCGCGAGGCCGTGCCGGGTGGCGGTCTCGGCGACGGCGTCGGCCCAGTCGCCGTCCGCGGGTTCGGCGAGGCGGGCGATGTCGTCGCCGATGGCGTACCCGGTCAGGAACATCTCCGGCGCCACCAGCAGCCCGGCACCGGCGTCCGCCGCCCGGCCCGCGGCCTCGTCGAGGACCTTGAGGTTCTCGGCGACGGAGCCGGGACGGCCGGAGCTCTGGAGCAGGGCGGTGCGCATGCGTGATCCTCACCGGGACGGAAGGGTGGTTGTGGGGGCCACGTAGACGGTACGGGCGGCCGGCTCGGGCGGACAAGGAGGAGCCGTTGCGCGTCAGTGAGCGGATTGTTGCGTCCGTTCCGGCTCCGGCGTCGATTCGTTGCGCGACCTCGGGCGGAGGTCCGGTACCCCCTGAGGCGCAGATCACCGCGGTGTCCCCGCCGGACGGCGGAGGCAGGGTGCCGCCCCTGGCGCGATGTGGCGCGGGCGCCGCCCGGCGAGAGTGGTGAGCGTCCGGTTGACCTGCGGAAAGGACCACCATGAACCGCCGTACGAAGACCGCCGTGCTCGGCGCCGCGCTGCTGCTCACCGCCGGGGCGGCGGGATCGGCCACTGCCGGTGATGACACGGACAAGCGGCGCGAGGCCGCCGCGCTCACCGGCACCGCGAAGCTCTACCGCGTCGC
The DNA here is from genome assembly GCF_017948455.1 of Streptomyces sp. GESEQ-4. Classification (GTDB taxonomy): domain Bacteria; phylum Actinomycetota; class Actinomycetes; order Streptomycetales; family Streptomycetaceae; genus Streptomyces. The sequence continues at coordinate 8,939 of NZ_JAFFSU010000030.1, read as the reverse complement.
CGGGGACGACATCACCTTCACCTTCGACGCGCATCTGGCGGCGAAGGACAACGACAACCCGATGAAGGCGACCGGCACCTTCGAGTGGAGCCACTACATCGACGGGAAGGGTGCCTGGGCGAAGGCGAAGGTCGACTGCCTGGTCACCGGCGGCAAGGTGGCCGTCGTGTCCGGAATCGTCACGGACACCGACCTCGACGGCGCGAAGGGCACCCGCGTGGGCATCACCGTCCACGACACCGGCGGCACCGACCGGCTCGGCTACAGCTGGGCGACGACCGAGGACCTGGGTCCGAAGGACCTGCCCAAGTGCGTGAGCTCGGCGCCGTTCGAGCGGGTGAAGAAGGGCACGGGCGACTTCAGGGTCGTGCCCTGGCAGCCGCGTTTCTAGATCTCGTCTAGATCTCGCGCAGCCGCGCGACGATCACCCGCAGCAGCTCGGGGTCGGCGGCGGGACCGTCCGGCCCCGCCCGCCGCGGTTCGTCGATGCGTACGAGTCCGGCCTCGGCCAGATCCCCGAGCAGTACGCGTACGACGGTCAGCGGCAGGTCGGCGTCCGCGGCGAGCTCGACGACCGGGCGGGGGCCGTGGTGCGCCAGGGCGAGCAGGGAGGCTCGCGCGTGGTCGACGCCTGGCGGTCCGCCGTCCGGTTGCAGGGCCGTGACCTGCGCCAACATGTCGATGTGGTCCGCGGGCCGGGTGCGGCCGTGCGTGACGGTGTAGGGGCGCACCATCGCCCCGGTCTCGTCCTCGTACCAGTGCTCGTCGTCGGTCACGGGCGGATCAGGGGTCTGCCGGGTCGGCGGCGGCCGACCGTGCGCCGGTGGCCAGATGCCGGCCGACTCGGCGGACGAGCAGGGCCATCTCGTGGGCGAGCTGTCCGACGTCGGTCTGTGTCCCGCTGAGCACGGCGAGCCGGGTGCCGTCACCGGCCGGGGTGATGAAGAGGTAGGCGTCGTCGAGCATCACCATCGTCTGCCGTACCTGCCCCGCGTCGAACCGCTCCCCCGCCGAGCGGGCGAGCCCGTGGAAGCCGGAACAGACGGCGGCGAGGTGCTCGATGTCCCTCGCCGCCATGCCCTCCGACATGCTCAGCGGGAGGCCGTCTGCGGTGAGGAGTACGGCCTGGCGGACGTGATCGGTCCGGGCGACGAGGTCGTCGAGGAGCCAGCCGAGGTCGGTGCCGGCGCGTTCTGGAACGGAGTTCTGGTCAGGGCCCATTGTCGGCGTCCGTCCCCTCGGTGTCGGTTCGCTGCGTGGTGTCGGCGGGCATGCCCTTGCGTCCGCGGTCGGTGCCGCGCTGGAAAGCACCGAAGATCGCCCGCATCTCGTCGGGCGTGACGTCGGTGCCCGGCGCGTCCTGGCCGGCCCTTCGTCGCGCAGGCCCTCGGCGAGCGAGGCCTGACGGACGCGGGTGGGGAGAGCGGGCGTGGCCTGGACGCGGGTGGGCAGCGCGGGCCCGGCCTGGTCGCGCCCCCGCAGGGCGAGCACGTCCGCCCCGCTCCCGGACTCCTCCCGCGCCTTCCGCGACGCCGGCGCCCCCGACGGCCCCGCACTCCGCACCTCAGACGCCCCTGACCTCCCGCTCCCCGACTCGCCCCGCGCCTTCCGCGACGCCGGCGCCCCCGACGGCCCCGCACTCCGCACCGCGGACGCCGCCGACCTCCCGCTCCCCGACTCCCCCGGCGCCTTCCGCAACGCCGGCGCCCCCGACGGCCCCGCACTCCGCACCGCGGACGCCCCCGACCTCCCGCTCCCCGACTCCCTCGACGTCCCGCCCTCCGCCGCCTCCGGCATCCGCCCGTCCACCTCGGCGAGCACCCCCTCCGGCAGCAGCACCACCGCCGTCGTCCCGCCGTACGGCGACCCGCACAGCGTGACCTCGATGCCGTGCCGTGCCGCGAGCCGGCCCACGACGTACAGGCCCAGTCGGTCGTGCCGGGTCGGGTCGAAGTGGTGCGGGTCGGTGAGCGTGCGCCGGGCCTCGTCGAGCTGGTCGGGGTCGAGGCCGAGACCCCGGTCGTCGATCTCCAGGACGAAGCCGCCGCGGGCCTGCCCGGTGCGCATGGTCACCCGGGTGTGCGGCGGCGAGAACACCGTGGCGTTCTCGACGAGTTCGGCGATGAGATGGACGACGTCGGCGACCGCGTCGGCCGAGACGCCCACCCGCGGCATCGGCGGCACCTCCACGCGCGCGTAGTCCTCGATCTCGCCCACCGCGGAGGAGACGACGTCGGCGATCGGCACCGGACGCCGCCATCTGCGGCCGGGCGCCGCGCCGGAGAGGATGATCAGGCCCTCCGCGTGGCGCCGCATCCGGGTGGTCAGATGGTCGATGCGGAACAACTGGTCGAGGATGTCGGGGTCGTTCGTCCGCCGCTCCAGCGTGTCGACGAGTTTCAGCTGACGGTGCACCAGTGCCTGGTTGCGCCGGGCGATGGTGAGCAGCACCGAGAACTGGCCCCGGCGAAGGGTGGCTTGCCGCACGGCCGCCTCGATCGCGGCGTGCCGGGCCGCGTTGAAGGACCGGCCGACCTGACCGATCTCGTCGGCGCCCGCCTCCCCGTCGGCCAGCGGCGGCGCCTCGGCGAGCGCGTCCACCTCGTCGTCCGCACTCAACCGCTCCATGACATCCGGGAGTTGACGCGTCGTGAGCAGATCGGCCGCGTCCCGCAGATCCTCCAGCCGACGCGAGATCCGACGCGCACCGCGCACCGCGAACCACAGCGACAGCCCTACGGCCGCCAGCCCCACGACACCCACCACCGCGGCCTTGGCCAGCTCACGGTAGGCGAACGCCCGCCCGCGCTCAGCGGAGTTCCGCGCCGCCTCGGAGCACAACTCCATGTACCGCTTGACCGCACGGTCGGTCGTCGTCCGCCATGAGTCGGCCGCGACGGCCTGCCCCGCCCCGTCGGCGCCGGCCCGCAGCAGCGCGTCCTCACCGGCGGTCAGCGCACGGTGCACCTCCCCGCGCCGGAACTCCTCGAAGAGCGCCCGCGAGTCGGACGGCAGATCGGGCACATACGTCCGCTGGAAGACCCGCCGGTCCTCGATGGTCGCCGTGAGCGTGTCGTACTGCCGGTCGCTGAGGGTGCCGGCCGCCCGCGCACCGGCGACAAGAGCGTCCTCGCGGGAGACGAACTCCCGTACCCGGACGAGCTCGATGACGACCTGCGCCTCCCGCGCCAGCTGCCCGGCCTGCAGCGCGGTGAGCGTGGACTGAACGTCGAACCCGGGCTCCACGAGGGCGCCGTACTCGGTGACGGCACGGTCCCAGGAGATCTCGCGGGTCAGCACGCGCTCGCGCAGCCCGTCGAGTCCGTCCACGGTGCCGAGCATGGTGTCGAGGGCCCGCCGCTGCCGGTCGGAGAGCCGGTCGCGGTCCCCGTCCCGGACCGCCTCGCGCAGCGCGATCACCGCGTGATCGGTGCGACGCTGCTGTTCCATGAGGTCCAGGGCGGCCGGCGTGCGGTGGCCGGCGCCCAAGTAGGCAGCGGCGAGCCGTCGTTCGATCTGGATCTGCCCGATCGCCGTGTCGACGGGGGTGCCGAAGTCGTCGTACACCCCCTCGACCCGGGCGAGAGCGCGCAGTTCCCCGGTGACCGACACCATGGCGAAGCTCCACAGCGCCATCAGTGCGACCACCGGGGCGAGTGCGAGCGCCACGATGCGGGCGCGGACCGTGGTGGGACGGCCGATGAGCCGGCGCATGGTCTCCTCAGGGTTACCCGCAGGTGTTACCCGCCGGTAGCATGCGGGCGCCTGCAACTTACGGGATGCCGCTCGGGGAACGCAACGGTTGCCGGGAGTAACAGGAACGCCCGCCGCGTGGTCGCCCGGCGTGCCCCGTCACCTCACCGCGTCGCCGCTCTACCGGCCGCCAGCAGGGCCGCTGTCACCAGGTACGGCACCGCGAACACGGAGAAGGCGGTGCTGTGAGCGGCCGTCGCGCCGATCGTCGCGTACGCGCCGTACGTGGCGACCGTGGCCAGCTCGGTGCCGAGTCCCGCGAGCGAGGTCAGGGTGGCCCGGCGGCTGTCGTCGATACGGTCCTGGAGGCGGGCGTCGACGAGCACGGTCGCCAGCTGGAAGCCGCCGAAGGCGAGGGCCACGAGGCCGACCCCGGCCACGGACGACGCCGTGGCACCGACGGCGAGGGCGAGCGCGGCGCCCGCGAGGAGCCCTGCGAACCCTGCCGTGCCGAGGCGTTCTGCGGTACCGGCCAGCAGGCTCCCGGCCGTGGCGCCCGCCCAGATCAGCAGAAGCAGGTACGGAACGCTCTCGTCCGCCACGCCGATGTCCCGCACCAGGAGCGCCGTGTACTCGTCGAGCGCGCCCCACACCGCGGTGACGGCCGGAACGAGCAGCAGCGCCCCGACCACCGACCGGTCGGCGCGGGCTTCGGCGAGCCCCGCCCGCAGAGTCGCGCACCAGTTGTCGTCGTCCTCCGGGGGCGTCCGGTGCTCCGGGAACCGGCTGGCGGTCGCCGCGGCGAGCAGACAGGCCACAACGCTCGCCGTCCCGACGGCCGGGTAACCGCCCCAAGCGAACACCGGCCCGGCGATCCCCATCGCCGCCATGACGGCGATCAGCCCCGCCGCCCGCGCCCGGCCCATGACTCGGGCGTACCGGTCGGCCACGCCGAGCCGGCCCAGCTCATCGTGGACCAGGGCCTCCAGCGCACCGGAGCCGAGCGCTCCACCCGCGCCCCACAGGACGAAGCCGGCCGCGAAGGCCCAGTACGACGGGACGATCACCCACAGCGCGAAGCCGGCGGCGGTCAGCAGTGGGCCGAGCCACAGCAGCAGCCGGCGGGAGACGGCGTCGGCCCAGGCGCCGGAGGGGACCTCCAGCAGGACGCCGGTGATCGACCACAGGGCGAAGAGGGAGGAGATCTGCCAGACCGACAGCCCGGTGTCGCTGAACAGCAGCGCGTACACCGGGTAGAGCAGGACGAACTCGTCCAGGAACGAATAGCCGTACAGCGTCACGGTCAGCCGTCGGACGCCAGGCTCTGGTGAGGATCAATGTCGCCAGGTCATGACACCGATGGTAGACCGGCCGAGCACATGCGTGCCCGGAATTACGCCGGAGTTACGTGGGCGATCCCGACGAGAAGCGGCGCAGCAGCGGCGACAGCACCAGCACCGACTTCGTCCGCTCCACGAACGGCTCGCCCGCGATCCGCTCCAGCACCCGCTCGAAGTGACGCATGTCGGAGGCGAAGACCTGGACGACCGCGTCCGCGTCACCGGTGACGGTGGACGCGGCCACGACCTCCTGATAGCGCTCCAGGCCCCGCCGGATGGTCTCCGGCGAGGTGTTGTGCCGGCAGTAGATCTCGACGAACCCCTCGGTCTCCCAGCCGAGCGCCGACGGGTCCACCCGTACGGTGAATCCGGTGATGGCGCCGGTGGCGCGCAGCCGGTCCACGCGCCGCTTCACGGCGGGCGCGGACAGGCCGACCAGTTGCCCGATGTCGGCGTAGGAGCGGCGGGCGTCCTCGGCGAGGGCGTGCACGATGCGTTCGTCGAGATCGTTCAGCACTGCGGGAAGGTCACTTCACTTCTGGTGTTGCAAGGCGGGACCGGCGATAGCCGTACACGAAGTAGAACACGAGACCGGCGGCCATCCAGCACCCGAAGACGACCCAGGTCACGGAGTCCAGGCTGAACATGTTGTACGCGCAGAAGCCGAAGCCCAGCACGGGCAGTACCGGCCCGAAGGGGACCTTGAACGTCCGCTCCAGCTCGGGTCGCTTGTACCGCAGCACGATCACCGCGATGTTGACCAGCGCGAAGGCGAACAGCGTGCCGATGCTGGTGGCGTCGACGAGCTTGCCCAGCGGGATCAGGGCGGCGAGCGCGCCGCAGAACAGGGAGACGATCACCGTGTTGAGGCGGGGCGCGCCGGTCTTGGCGTGGACCTTGCCGAGCGCCTTGGGCACCAGGCCGTCGCGGGACATGGCGAAGAGGATGCGGGTCTGGCCGTAGAGCACGGTGAGGACCACGCTCGCGATGGAGATCACGGCGCCGAGCGCCAGCAGGGTGCCCCAGTAGCTCTGGCCGCTGACGTCGTTCATGATCGCGGCGAGGGAGGCCTCGGAGCCCTCGAACTTGGTCCAGTTCCAGGCGCCGACGGCGACCGCCGCGACGAGCACGTACAGCGCGGTGACGATGATCAGCGAGAGCATGATCGCCCGCGGCAGGTCCTTCTTGGGGTTCTTCGCCTCCTCACCGGCGGTGGAGGCGGCGTCGAAGCCGATGTAGGAGAAGAAGAGCGTGGCGCCCGCCGCACTCACGCCCGCCATGCCGAGCGGCATGAAGTCCTCGTAGTTGCCGGACTTGAAGCCCATGAAGCCGACCGCGCAGAACAGCACCAGCGCGGCGATCTTCACCGCGACCATGATCGTGTTGGCGCGGGCGGACTCCCGGACGCCGCCGAGCAGGAACACCATCGCGAGCAGGACGACGATCAGCGCGGGCAGGTTGATGATCCCGCCCTCACCGGGCGCGGACGACAGCGTCGCCGGGATGGTGATCCCTATCGTCCCGTCGAGCAGCTCGTTGAGGTACTCCCCCCAGCCGACCGCGACGGCGGCCACGGACACGCCGTACTCCAGCACCAGGCACCAGCCGCAGACCCAGGCGACGAGTTCGCCCATCGTTGCGTACGCATACGAGTACGAGGAGCCCGCGACCGGGATGCTGCCCGCGAGTTCCGCGTACGACAGCGCCGAGAACAGGGCCGTGAGACCGGCGATGACGAAGGCGAGGGTGACCGCGGGGCCCGCCTCGGGGACGGCGTCGCCGAGCACGACGAAGATGCCGGTGCCGAGCGTGGCACCGATGCTGATCATGGTCAGCTGCCACAGTCCGAGAGAGCGGCGCAGCGACCCTCCCTCACCCTGGCCACCCTCCGCGACCAGGTGTTCCACGGGCTTGCGACGCAACAGGCGCGCGCCGACGCCCGAGGAAGGGGGGACGTTCTGACTGCGGTCGTGCGGGGGTGCGCCTTGGTCGAGCACGCGCTGGCTCCTTCATCGCTGCCGGTCAGGGGCGACAGGGACCGGCGGCACCCCTTCGGGCAGGGACCCACCGAGCGGGGTCCCTGCCACGCCACGTACGAGGCGACAGCCTACGAGGAATGTCGTTGCCGTTGTAATGCAGCAACCTTGCGCATGCCCGCAAGATCATTGCGTCGATCGTGGATGGGTGAGCGTTCGTTGCACGGCGACTTTCGAGCGTTGCGTGCGGGGCCCTCAGAAGCTGTGTCACATCTCCTTTCCGCAGGTCCCGGCGCCATGAGGCATGGTGATACCTCGGTTTCCCGTTCGGGTGGGCGTCGAGTGGGCGGGCAGCCGAACGGCAGTGGAGGGATCGTCAGGCGGCTGTCGCGAGGGTGTCCGGGACCGCCTCGGTGCGGCGGAGCTGCCGGGCCAGACGGCGGGACATGAGGGTGATGAACGCCCACTGGATGTGAGCTTCGGCGTGGGACATCAGTCGTTCGTAGTCCCTCGCGTTGCGCCTCGCCCGCATGGTCCACGAATTGCTCCGCTCCACCACCCACCTCTTGGGCAGCACGACAAAGCCCTTGGCGTCCTCGGGACGGGGAACGACCTTGATGGTGATGCCGAGGGTGTTCTGGGCCCAGGCGGTGAACTCCTCGCCCCCGTAGGCGTTGTCGGCCCAGACCAGGACGATTTCGGGGTGCTCGGCATGGAGCCGGGTGAGCAGGATGTCGCTTCCGGCCGTTGATCATCTTCCCTTGATCCCATCCCCTGGTGGCGTTCGATACGGTTTCCGCGCCCTTGACGGACTGGGCATCGATGATCACGCGGACCGGCCAGGGGCAGCGGCTGCCGCGCAGACGCAGCCGGACGAGCCGTCAATGGTTCGGCTGCGGCAGCCCACTCGGAGCCCGGGCCCTCCTCGACATCGTGATGCAAGCCATGTCATCACGAAGCGCCCGCGAACTCCGAAAGATCGTCAGTCGGTCTGATGCCGTCTGGAACCTTCCGTCCGCGCCTACGCCGCGGACGGAAGGTGAAGAAGAAGCTCAGCGGGGCCGATACGAGAGCCGGCGTGCGCACCACCAGCACGGCGCCCGTGAGCAGCCCAACCGCCACCCACAGCAATGTCAGTCCCGTGGCGGCGCCCAGTAGTGCGATCAGGGCAGCACCGGACGCCAGGATGGTCGCGGTCGCCCCAATCAGGTCGTACCCAGCCGCGCATAGCCGCAGGTAGAATCGTCAACGGTGTTCTGACTGTAGTCGCCGAGGCATGCAAAGAACGCTATCTGCTGCCCCTCGGCGAGATTCCCGTACGACCGCTCAGTGCAGCCACCGGCGCCAGTGGTATGCCACTTGGCCGGCAACGCGCGATAATCGCTCCCAAGGTACGCGAAAACCACGATGGATTTCCCGTCCGCGGACCGGTCACACACCCACATCTTGTCACCGTCGCCGACCCATCGGGCGAACCCCGAACCCTTCGGGTCCCCCGTGTAACAGCCGAACTTTGTGCACGCGTCGTTCCCGGCGGCAGAGGCTTGCGGCGCGGTCGCGATCCCCAGGACCAGAGCTGCACCTGCGGCCATCGTTGCGAATGTTTTCTTCAACCCAATCTCCCCGTCAGCGGGCCAAGTGTCGGTGGTCGTCCGGCACCCTTGTGATCCCCGAACGTACGGTCCGCCGCGTACGATCCGCGTCCCACGCGGGGTTGAACTCCGGCGCAGACCAGCGCGGTAGCCGCCCGGTTCCTGCAACTTTCGCGGTACCGCAGGAGTTTGACGCCCATCCACCGGAACCGGCCTTACGCTGCTGCGATGCGGATCCGCCCCCTCGCCGTCGACGCGCTGATCGCGGCGGCGCTGACCAGTGTCGCCCTGCTGCTGGGGCCGGAGGCCGCGCGCCAGGGGCAGAACCCGCTCGACGT
>NZ_JAFFSU010000003.1 GCF_017948455.1 Streptomyces sp. GESEQ-4 | reverse complement strand
CCCCCACCGCGCCCCCCCCCCCCCCCCCCCGCCCCCCACCCCCCGCCCCCCCCCCCCCCCCACCCCCCGCCCGCCCCCCCCCCCCGCCCCCGCCCCCCCCCCCCCCCCACCGCCGCCCCCGCCCCCGCCCCCCCCCCCCCCGCGCGCCCCCCCGCCCCCCCCCCCCCGCCCCCCCCCCGGCCCCCCCCCCCCCCCCCGCCCGCCCCGCCCCGCCGCCCCCCCCCCGCCCCCCGGCCCCCCCCCCCGGACTGGCGGGGCGGCACCTCCCCCCCCCGCTGGACGTTCGACACCAACTCCTCCACCAACGCGGGGAAGGGGTACGACGGTCAGGGCAACCACAGTCTGTCCATCGCGGACGTGGACGCCGACGGCAAGGACGAGATCGTGTACGGCGCCATGACCGTGGACGACAACGGCCATGGGCTGTGGACGACGAAGCTGGGCCACGGCGACGCGGGACATGTGGGCGACCTCAACCCCGCCCGCTCGGGCCTGGAGTACTTCAAGGTATCGGAGGACACTTCCAAGCCCGGCTCCTGGATGGCCGACGCCCGCACAGGTGCGCTCCTGTGGCAGACGGCCTCCGGTGCCGACAACGGGCGCGGGGTGTCCGCCGACATCCACGCGGGGTCCGCGGGCGCCGAGTCCTGGTCCGCCTCCGACACCACCCTGCGCTCCCCGACCGGAGCCTCGCTGGGTCGCGAGCCGTCCAGCATCAACTTCGTGAACTGGTGGGACGGCGACACCATCCGCGAACTCCTCGACGGCACCCGCATCGACAAGTACGGCACGTCGTCCGACACGCGGCTGCTGACCGGCGCCTCGGTCCACTCCAACAACGGCACCAAGGCCACCCCGTCGTTGTCCGGGGACATCTTCGGTGACTGGCGCGAGGAGGTCGTCTGGCCGACGTCGAACAACACGGCCCTGCGGATCTACTCCACTCCGCACGAGACCGGCACGAAGATCACCACCCTGCTCCATGACACGATGTACCGCACCGCCCTGGCCTGGCAGAACACGGCTTACAACCAGCCCCCGCACCCGAGCTTCCACATCGGCGGCGGCATGGCGACGGCCCCCAGGCCGACCGTCTACACCCCGTGAACGACGGTGGGTGCGGGCCGGCCGGGCCCGCACCCACCGACTCAGGAGCTGCGGATGCCCTGACGCGCCCTCAGCGCCATGTACTGGACCAGCCCGAACCCGGCGACGGAGATCGCCTGAAGCACCGTCCACACCGCGCCCGCCGTGGTCGGCGACAGCCACAGGCCCAGGGCGGCGAGACTCAGCGCCGCCCAGGCGAGGTTGACCTCGATCACGGCCCTGACGGGCAGCGCCGCCGGATGGGCGCGGGTGGCGAGGAAACCGACGGCGGCCCCGTACACCGCGAGCAGCACGCCGAGTCCGAGCAGCAGCGTGGCGTCGACCCCGAGGAAGCTGCCGAGCGGCCCCGAGGCGGCGAGGTAGGCGAGGCCGTTCGCGCCGGTGACCACCGCGTCGAGGGCGAGGAAGCGACGCAGCATGGCGTGCGGGTCGGAAGTCCGGGCGAGCGTGGCGAGCTGGGTCGCGGACATGACGAATCACCCTCCATCGAGGTGCGGCAGCGGGACCCGGATTCCGGAGCGGAGTGCGCCGGCCCGGAACCCGGTGCCCCTACGATCCTTCGCGCGCCCGGCGCGGTCGATTACCCGCGAGGTAATGAGGCGTGGTACGACTCACCACCGTTTCTGTCCGACACCCGCCCGAACATGACACACTGCTCCCGAACTTCGGCACGTAGGGGAGGCGTGGCGTGAGCGAGCGGCGACCCGCGCCCACCGTCGGTCAGGTGGTCCTCGGCAAGCGGCTGCAGGAGCTGCGCGAGGCGGCCGGCCTCAAGCGCGAGGAGGCCGCGAAGGTCCTGCGGGTGGCTCCCGCGACCGTGCGGCGCATGGAGATGGCCGATGTCGCGCTGAAGATCCCGTACGTCCAGCTGCTGCTGGAGACGTATGGCGTGTCCGAGGAGGAGGCTGCGGCGTTCGTCTCGCTCGCCGAGGAGGCCAACCAGCCGGGCTGGTGGCAGCGGTTCCACGATGTGCTGCCGGACTGGTTCAGCATGTATGTGAGCCTGGAGGGCGCCGCCGGGATCATCCGCTCCTACGAGCCGCACTTCGTGCCCGGTCTGCTGCAGACGGAGGCGTATGCGCGGGCCGTGCTGGAGGCCGGGACGATCGGGCAGACCGGTCCTGAGGCCATCGAGCGGCATGTGTCGCTGCGCATGGCCCGGCAGCAGCTCCTGGAGCGCGACGACCACCCCCACCTCTGGGTGATCATGGACGAAACGGTCCTGCTCCGTCCCGTGAGCGACGACGGCTCCGTGCTGCGCGAGCAGATCGACAAGCTGCTGGAGTTCGCCGAGCGCGACCACGTCACCCTCCAGGTCGCCGAGTTCAGGGCGGGCCCGCACCCGGGGACGTACGCGCCGTTCACGCTGTTCCGGTTCGGCGAGCCCGAGCTTCCCGACATGGTCTTCACCGAGTATCTGACCGGCGCGCTGTATCTCGACTCCCGCACGGAGGTCTCCACGCACCTGGAGGTGCTGGACCACATGACGGCGCGTGCCGCGTCCGCCGAGCAGACCAAGAAGATCCTGCGGGACCACCGCGGGCACTGCTGAGCCACCCCCGACCCGAAGTCGTAGGAGTAGACACCGCATGACCGGTTCCGAGGCCGAGTTCGCCCGCATCGACACCAGCCGTCCGCATCCCGCCCGGGTCTACGACTGGTGGCTGGGCGGCAAGGACAACTACCCGGTGGACGAGGAGCTGGCCCGCAGGATCCTGGCCGTCGACAACACTGTGCTGCGCGGGGCGCGCGCCAACCGCCGCTTCATGCACCGGGCGACGCGGACGGTGGCGCAGGCGGGGATCCGCCAGTTCCTGGACATCGGCACGGGCATCCCCACCGAGCCCAATCTGCACCAGGTGGCCCAGCAGGTCGCGCCGGAGTCGAAGGTGGTGTACGCCGACAACGACCCGATCGTTCTGCGGCACGCGGAGGCCCTGCTGCACGGCTCGGCCCAGGGCGCGACCGAGTACGTGCACGCCGACGTCCGTGACATCGACACCCTGCTGAGCCGGGCCGGGGAGTCCCTGGACCTCGGTGCGCCGGTGGCGCTGTCGCTGGTCGCGCTGACGCACTACCTGGGCGACGACCCCGACGGCGACGACGTGTACGGCCTGCTGCGGAAGTACGTCGCCGCGCTGGCCCCGGGCAGCTACCTGGTCCTGTCCCAGGTGACCCCCGACCTCAGCCCGGAGGCGATCGGGAAGGCGGCGGAGAACTTCCGGCGCAGCGGCACCCCGTTCTTCCCCCGTTCGCTCGCCGAGTTCTCGCGCTTCTTCGACGGCCTGGAGCTGCTGGGCCCCGGTGTGATCCCGGTGACGGGCTGGCGGCCGGAGCCGGAGGACGTGGCGGTCCAGGCCGAGGGCATCGTGCCGGTGTACGCGGGAGTCGCCCGTAAGGCCTGACCCGTACGGGCGCCGTGAACAGGTGCGCTCCCCTGCTCGCCCCTAGGTTTGATGGCGGGGCAAGCAAGGGAGCGCATGTGACCGACACGCAGATGCCGCCCGCCGAGCCGGCCGCGTTCCTGCTGCGCACCGGCCGGTTCTTCCGCTCCGGCACGCCCTCCCCCGATCCGGACGGCGTCGGCCCGACCGGCGACCGGGATGCGGACGCCGTCGAGCCCTGCGGCTGCCCGCGGGGTGCCGCCTTCTCCCGGTCCACCTACTCCCCCACCCGTGTGCGCTACCCATACGTCCGCGCTGTGCTCCTGCGGATGTACCGGGAGGCGAAGGAACGCCTGCGGGACCCCGTCCTCGCCTGGGCCGACATCCAGCGGGACCCATCGCGCCGCCGCCGCTACCAGCGGGCCCGCGGCAAGGGCGGCCTGGTCCGCGCCGGCTGGGACGAGGCGGTCGAGATCGTCGCCGCCGCGCATGTCCACACCATCAAGGCGTACGGCCCCGACCGCATCGCCGGCTTCTCGCCCGACCCGGCGATGTCGATGGTGTCGCACGCGGCGGGCGCCCGCTTCCACGCGCTGATCGGCGCACCGATGCTGTCGTACGCGGACGTGCCCAACGCCTCGCCGCAGGTCTTCGGCGACCGGACGGACGTACCGGAGTCGGGCGACTGGTGGGACGCCGCGTATCTGATGATGTGGGGCTCCGACGTCCCGGTGACCCGCACGCCCGACGCGCACCGGATGGCGGAGGCCCGCTACCGCGGCCAGAAGGTCGTGGCCGTCGCCCCCGACGACGCGAACAACGCGGACGACGCGAGGTTCGCCGACGAGTGGCTGCATCCGCACCCCGGCACGGACGGCGCCCTCGCGCTCGCGATGGCCCATGTCATCCTCAGGGAGTTCTTCGTCGACCGCGAGACGCCGTTCTTCGCGGACTACGTACGGAAGTTCACGGACCTGCCCTTCCTGGTGACCCTGACCGAACGGGACGGCGCCTACGTCCCCGGGAAGTTCCTGCGCGCCACCGATCTGGGGCACGAGGGCGAGGGTGCGCAGTGGAAGACGGTCGTGCTGGACGCGGCGAGCGGGCGGGCCGTCGTCCCGAACGGCTCGCTCGGCTTCCGCTGGACCGACTCGGGCAAGGGCCGTTGGAACCTCGAACTCGGCGCGATCGAGCCGCAGTTGAGCCTGTACGGCCATCAGGCGGCCGGAGGCGTGGCGGTGCTGCTCCCGCGCTTCGACACGGAGGGCGACGACGATCGGGGGCGCGGGGACGTCCTGCGGCGGGGAGTCCCGGCGAGCCGGCTCGGCGGCGCTGAAGGCCACCTGGTCACCACGGTCTTCGACCTGCTTCTCGCCCAGTACGGCATCTTCCGCCACGGCCTGCCCGGCCGCTGGCCCGCCTCCTACAAGGACGCCGGCACGCCCTGCACGCCCGCCTGGCAGGAGGCGCACACATCCGTCCCGGCGGCCAAGTGCGTGAAGATCGCCCGGGAGTTCGCGCGGACGGCCGAGCGGTCCAAGGGCCGCTGCATGATCCTGACGGGCGCGGGGACGAACCACTGGTTCCACTCCGAGACCATCCACCGCGCGTTCCTCGCCCTGCTCAAGATCACCGGCTGCCAGGGCCGGGGCGGCGGCGGCTGGGCGCACTACGCGGGCCAGGAGAAGTGCCGTCCGGTGACCGGCTGCGCGACGCCGGCCGCCGCCTCCGACTGGTCGCGTCCGCCGCGTCAGATGAGCGGCACCGCGTACTGGTTCCTCCACACCGACCAGTGGCGCTACGACCGGTTCACCGCCGACGTGCTCGCCTCGCCGCTGGGTGAGGGCCGGTTCGCGGGGCTGACCGGCGCGGACTGCCTTGCCCTGGCGGCGCGTTCGGGGTGGATGCCGTCGTATCCGACCTTCGACCGCAATCCGCTGGAGCTGGGCGGGGCGTTCGGCGATCCGGTGTCGCGGGTGGTGGCCGAACTGCGCGCCGGGACCCTGAAGTTCGCTTGCGAGGACCCGGACGCGCCGGAGGCCTGGCCACGCGTGCTGACGCTGTGGCGGACCGATCCGCCGGGCATGTCGGCGACGGGCGCCGCGTACTTCACCAAGCATCTGCTGGGCACGCAGTCGTCGCTGAGCGCGCGGGAGGCCGAGCCCGGCGAACGCCCCCAGGATGTGACCTGGCGGCACGAGGCACCCGAGGGCAAGCTCGATCTGCTGCTGTCACTGGACTCCTGGCAGACCTCGTCGACGCCGCTGTCGGACGTCGTCCTACCGGCCGCGACCTGGCACGAGAAGGACTTCGACACGTTCAAGGCACTGGCCGAGAGGGTCAGCGAGCTGGCCGTCGGCCATCTCGGAGTGCGCAAGGACCTGGTCGCGTCGCCGCTCCAGCACGACACGCCGGGCGAGATCGCCCAGCCGGGCGGGGTGGTGAGGGACTGGAAGCGCGGGGAGTGCGACCCCGTGCCCGGGAGGACGATGCCCCACCTGACCGTGGTGGAGCGTGACTACACGGCGATCGGCGAGAAGTTCACCGCCCTCGGTCCGCTCGTTGAGCAACCGGGCCTGCCCGCCAAGCACACCGAGCACCTCAAGCCCTGGCACACGCTCACCGGGCGCCAGCACTTCTTCCTGGACCACGACTGGATCCACGAGCTGGGCGAGGCGCTCCCGGTGTACCGGCCGCCCCTGGACTTGAACCGGCTCATCGGCGAACCCCGCGTCGGGCCGGACGGCCAACGCGAAGTGACGGTCCGTTACCTCACCCCGCACGACAAGTGGTCCCTCCACTCCGAGTACCAGGACCACCTCTTCATGCTGGCGCTCTCCCACGGCGACCGGCACATCTGGATGTCCCCGCAGGACGCGGACGCGATCGGCGTCAAGGACGACGACTGGATCGAGACGGTCGACAGCGACGGCGTGGTCGTCGCCCGCGCCGTCGTCTCTCACCGCATCCCGTACGGCACCGTCTACATGCATCACGCGCAGGAACGCACGGTGCGCGTACCGAAGACGGAGACGACGACCCGGCTGCTCCTCAAGCCGTCCCACCTGGTCGGCGGCTACGCCCAGCTCTCCTGGGCGTTCGACCACCTGGGCCCCACGGGCAGCCGGCGCGACGAGGTGACGGTGCTCCGCCGCCGCAGCCAGGGGGTCGAGTCCTGATGCGCCCCATGGCCCAGATCGCGATGGTGATGAACCTCGACAAGTGCATCGGCTGCCACACCTGCTCGGTGGCCTGCAAACAGGCGTGGACCGACCGCCAGGGCATGGAGCACATCTGGTTCAACAACGTCGAGACCCGCCCCGGCCAGGGCTACCCGCGCCGCTACGAGGACCAGGAGACGTGGCAGGGCGGCTGGCGGCTGAACCGGCGCGGTGCGCTGAAACTGAAGGCGGGCGGCCGTTTCAAGAGGCTCGCGGCCAGCCTCTCCCAGCCGAGACTCCCGGAGATCAAGGACTACGACGAGCCCTGGACCTACGACTACGAGAACGACCCGATGGTCGAGCGGGTCCGCCAACAGGCCGCCGACAAGGTGCGGTTCGAGTTCGAGCAGACCTTCATGTTCTATCTGCCGCGCATCTGCGAGCACTGCCTCAACCCGTCCTGTGTGGCCGCCTGTCCGTCCGGCGCGATGTACAAGCGGGCTCAGGACGGCATCGTCCTCGTCGACCAGGACCGCTGCCGGGGCCGGCGGATGTGCGTGACGGGATGCCCGTACAAGAAGGTCTACTTCAACCAACGCACCGGCAAGGCCGAGAAGTGCACGCTGTGCGCTCCGCGCCTCGAGGTGGGGCTGCCGACGGTCTGCTCGGAGACGTGCGTGGGGCGGCTGCGCTATCTCGGGGTGGTGCTGTACGACGCGGACAGGGTGACGGCCGCGGCTTCCGTGCCCGATGAACAGGAGCTGTACGCGGCGCAGTTGGGTGTCTTTCTCGACCCGGAGGATCCGGGGGTGCGGCGGGCCTGTGCGGGGGCGGGGATCCCGTACGACTGGGTGGAGGCGGCCCGGCGGTCGCCCGTGCACGCGCTGATCAGCAGGTACCGGGTGGCGCTGCCGCTGCATCCCGAGTACCGCACCATGCCGATGGTCTGGTACATCCCGCCGCTGTCGCCGGTCGTCGAGGCGCTGACGGAGACCGGGCACGACGGCGAGGACGCGCGGAACCTGTTCGGCGCGATCGACACCCTGCGCATCCCCCTGGAGTATCTGGCGGAGCTCTTCACCGCGGGCGATGTCGCGCCGGTCCGGGCGTCGTTGGAGAAGCTCGCCGCGATGCGCTCCCACATGCGCGCCATCAACCTCGGCGAGGAGCCCGATCCGTCGGTCGCGCGCGCCGTCGGCATGCGGGCCGACGAGATCGAGGAGCTGTACCGGCTGCTGGCGATCGCCGAGCACGAGGACCGGTATGTGATCCCGACGGCGGGGATCGGCGACGCGCGGCGGCTGGAGGAGTCGGCGCTCCCGGGCGGGTGCAGCCTCGACCACGAGGGCGGCCCCGGCATGGGCGGCGACGGGCCCTTCGGCCGGGACTCCGGGGGCCGTATCCATCTGCCGCTCGTGTCCGTGGAAAAGGAGGAGGAGACCTGATGCCCACGTTCGAGGTGCTCTACCAGGCGGCGGCGCTCTGTCTCACCTATCCCGACGACGAGTTCCGCGCCCGGCTGCCGCTGCTGCGCGAAGCCGCCCCGCAGCTGCGGGAGTTCACCGACCACGCGGCGGTGACCGACCCACAGCAGCTGGCCGCGCACTACGTCCAGGTCTTCGACTTCGACGACCGCCACAGCCTGTACCTGAGCTGGTGGCACGACGGCGACACCCGGCGCCGGGGCATGTCCCTGCCCCGCTTCAAGGAGCTCTACCGCGCCCACGGCCTGGAGTTCACCGGCGAGGAACTGCCGGACTTCCTGCCCGCGGTCCTGGAGTTCGCCTCCCGCACCGGCAACACCGACCTCCTCACCCACCACCACGCCGGCCTGGAACAACTCCGCTCCCGCCTCACCGACTTCGGCACCCCGTACGCGTGCGTGCTGGACGCGGTGTGCGCGACCCTGGACTGAGCGCCCCGAAGGGGCGCGGGGAACTGCGCGACCAGCCACAACGGCGCCGCAGACGATCGACGGCCTTCCGCGGAACGCTTACGCCGCGCCACCCTTCTGGTCCCGTTCGTCGTCGACGATCTCCGCGTCCACCACACCCTCCTCGTCCTGCGGCGAGGTCTGCTGCCCGGCGTCCTCCGTCGGTGTCTGCTGGGCCTGGGCGTACATCGCCTGGCCCATCTTCTGGCTGACGGAGGCGAGCTTCTCGACGCCGGTGCGCAGTTCGCTGGTCTCGGCGTCGCGCTCGAGGAGTTCCTTGAGTTCGGCGATCGCGGACTCGACCTCCGACTTCGTGTCGGCGGGGACCTTGTCCTCGTTCTCCCGCAGGAACTTCTCGGTCTGGTAGACGAGTTGCTCGGCCTGGTTGCGGGTCTCCGCGGCCTCGCGGCGGTTGCGGTCCTCCTCCGCGTACTGCTCGGCCTCCCGCATCATGCGGTCGATGTCGTCCTTGGGGAGGGCCGAGCCGCCGGTGACGGTCATCTTCTGCTCGCGGCCGGTGGCGAGGTCCTTGGCGGAGACGTGCATGATCCCGTTGGCGTCGATGTCGAACGCGACCTCGATCTGCGGGACCCCGCGCGGCGCGGGCGGCAGTCCGGTGAGGTCGAAGACGCCGAGCTTCTTGTTGTAGGCGGCGATCTCGCGTTCGCCCTGGTAGACCTGGATGCCGACCGAGGGCTGGTTGTCGGTGGCGGTGGTGAAGATCTCCGAACGCCGGGTCGGGATGGTCGTGTTGCGCTCGATGAGCTTGGTCATGATGCCGCCCTTGGTCTCGATGCCCAGGGACAGCGGGGTGACGTCGAGCAGCAGGACGTCCTTGACGTCGCCGCGGATGACACCGGCCTGGAGGGCGGCGCCGACCGCGACGACCTCGTCCGGGTTGACGCCCTTGTGCGGGTCCTTGCCGGTGAGTTCCTTGACCAGTTCGGTGACCGCGGGCATCCGGGTCGAGCCGCCGACGAGGATCACATGGTCGACCGCGGAGAGCTTGATGCCGGCGTCCTTGACCGCCTGGTGGAAGGGGGTCTTGCAGCGGTCGAGGAGATCGGCGGTCAGCTCCTGGAACTGGGCGCGGGTCAGCTTCTCGTCGAGGTGGAGCGGCCCCTCGGCGGAGGCGGTGATGTAGGGGAGGTTGATCGTGGTCTCGGTGGACGACGACAGCTCGATCTTGGCCTTCTCGGCACCCTCGCGCAGCCGCTGCAGCGCCATCTTGTCGTTGCCGAGGTCGATGCCGTACGACCCCTTGAACCGCTTGACCAGGTACTCCACGACCCGCTGGTCCCAGTCGTCGCCGCCGAGGTGCGTGTCACCGTTGGTCGCCTTGACCTCGATGACGCCGTCGCCGATCTCCAGCAGCGACACGTCGAAGGTGCCGCCGCCGAGGTCGAAGACCAGCACGGTCTGCTCCTCGCCGCGGTCGAGGCCGTAGGCGAGCGCGGCGGCCGTCGGCTCGTTGATGATCCGCAGCACCTTCAGGCCCGCGATCTCCCCGGCCTCCTTGGTCGCCTGCCGCTGGGCGTCGTCGAAGTACGCCGGTACGGTGATCACCGCGTCGGTGACGTCCTCGCCGAGATAGGACTCCGCGTCCCGCTTCAGCTTCTGCAGGACACGGGCGGACAGCTCCTGGGCCCGGTAGCGGGTGCCGTCGATGTCGCCCTGGTCCGGGAACCGCCAGCTCCCGTCGCCCATGTGCCGTTTCACGGAGCGAGCGGTGCGCTCCACGTTCGTCACGGCCTGCCGTTTGGCCACCTCACCGACGAGCACCTCGCCGTTCTTCGCGAAGGCCACGACCGACGGTGTGGTCCTGGCCCCCTCCGCATTGGCGACGACGCTGGGTTCGCCGCCCTCCAGGACGGCGACCACCGAGTTCGTGGTCCCGAGATCGATTCCGACCGCACGTGCCATCGCTGTCCCCTTCCGCCAGGGCCGCTCCCGAACTCCAGCACAAAACTTGAGTGCGCTGTTGTCAATGGGACGGGTACCCAGAGAGGGGCACAGCAACGCCGCTCAGGGGCGCGGGGAACTGCGCGACCAGCCACGACGGCGCCGCAGCCGACAACGAACCGTCCCCGCCCCCCAGGCGACCGTCAGGCGAGCTTGGCCGTCAGCGTAATCGTCGTCCCCGTGAGCGCCTGACTCACCGGGCACCCCACCTTCGCCTCCTCCGCCGTGGCGACGAACGTGTCGTTGTCGATGCCCGGAACCGTGCCCTCGACGGTGAGGTGGATCCCGGTGATCCCCTCACCCGGCTGGAAGGTCACGTCCGCCGAGGTGACGAGCTTGGTCGGCGGCGTACCGGCCTTGGCGAGCATGTTCGAGAAGGCCATGGAGAAGCAGCTGGAGTGGGCGGCGGCGATCAGCTCCTCGGGGCTGGTCTTGCCGTTCGCGTCCTGGGCGCGCGAAGCCCACGTGACCGGCTGCTGGCCGATGGCACCAGAGGAGTCGAAGGTGACGACCCCATTGCCCTCAAGAAGGTCGCCTTCCCAGACGGTGTGTGCAGAGCGCGTGGTTGCCACGGTTCTTCCTTTCACGTGTGGTCCCGTTGTGGGGTTACCTGGCCCCCATCCGATCACATTCCGGCTCACCGCACGCGAAACACCGGCCCACGTGCGGTGAACGGCAGTCGGGCGCCCTGGGGAATCAGATAGGCGTGCTCGCGCCGCACCCGGAGCGTGTCGCAGTCGCCGTCCGTGATCACCAGCATGGGGGCGCCCGGCGGAAAGTCGTCCGCACGGTGCAGCAGGTCGATGCCGGGCTGGAGGACCGTACCGCCGCGGCCGCGCACCCGCACGCGTCCGGCGATCTCGGTGACCGGCAGGAATCCGGCGTCGTGCGGGGCCGCGTCGCAGAAGACGACGCGTGCGGCCGGTACGTCGCGGGCCTCGGCGTACGAGGCGATGGCACCGAGCGCCTTGCCGAGCAGCGTGCGGTCCATGGAGCCGGAGGTGTCGAGGACGACACCGAAGGTGCAGCGGGCGATCTCCTCGGGCGGGAAGTAGCGGCCCGCGCGCGGGATGTCGGGCGTGGAGGACTGGCGGCGCGAGGGGCGGGCGTACGACCGTACCGGCTCCGGGCGTGGCACGAACTCGTCGAACCAGCGGGCCAGTTGGGCGTCCCAGGGCAGCGGCGGATGGCTCAGTGCGCGGATCTCCTCGACCAGGCCGCCGGGCAGGAAGCCGCGCTCCTGCTGCTGGTGCAGGTCGAGGCCCTGGCACAGGCCCCGGCGGTAGAACTCGTCCAGGTCGACGTAGTCGCGCGGGCTGCCGAGCGGTCCGCCGAGGATGTCGCCCACGCCCTTGCCGCGCAGGGTGGACAGACGGCGCATCCGGCGCAGGTCGCCGGCGATACGGTCGTAGACCTCCTCGGCGGAGAGGCCCTTGAGGCCGGGGTCGTGGAGCAGTCCGTCGGGCATGGTGCCGATCTGCATCTCGGTCAGCCAGCCGTTGATGACGTAGTCGCAGGCGACGTTGAACAGATACGGGTCGCGGGGGCCGCAGCGGTCGCCGTGGCGCAGGGCGGCGTGCAGCATCTCGTGGGCGAGGACGAACCGCCATTCCTCGTCGTCGAGTTCGCGCAGGGGATTGATGTAGATCTCGGCCGCCTCCGCGTCGACGGCGGCGACGGAGATGCCGTGGGCGCGGGCGAGTTCGGCGTCGGCGACCAGGGTGATCCCTGCCGCGATGCCGCCGAGCAGCGGGTAGGAGGAGACGAACCAGCTCAGGGCCCGCTCCCAGGGCTGGAGCCGGGTGGGGCCGCCGCGCATCGAGTCGCGGCGGCCGCCGGCCACGTCCATGGCGGTGGCCACGGTGCGGGTGAGGGCGTGCGCGAAGTCCAGCTGCCAGTTCTTCGGAGTGCCGCCCATCCAGGTGTCCCACGGCACCAGGAGCTGGTCCGGGTCGCCGCCGGCGGTGCCGCAGTGCTCGTAAGCGCCCGGGATGCCGTCGCGGCGCCAGCGGGCGGCGAGCTGCTCCTCGTCGCCGTCGGGGTAGGCGGGCGGCAGGGCGTCGGGGGTGCGGCCGATGGAGAAGCCGAGCAGGAAACGGTTGACGACGGCACAGCGAGCGGCGAGGTCGTACCGGTCAGGCTGGGTACGGCGGCCCTCCTTCGCCGGGACGTGGCCGAAACCGAGGTGGATGATGCCGTGAGCGATCGCCCAGGCCCAGTCGGCGGGGTCGGCGCGGCGGGTGGGGTGGGCGTGCAGGATGCCGTCGGAGTCGACACGGACGAGCCCGGAGGCGGGCGAGAGCGGGCAGTCCTCCTTGCGGCAGGTACTGAACCCGACCGCGGCCAGCGCCCGATTGGCCCGCACCAGCCGCATGCCCTCCGCGAACGCCTCGGCCGCGAGGTCCTTCTTGGCCTGCTTGGCACCGCGGGTACGGCTCACCGCGGCGGTCCCTTCCGCAGCGGCTCCTCGCGCAGCTGCTGCTTGCGCGACGGCTGCTTACGCGGCGACGCGGCACAGGGCCGGCCCACCCCGCGGCCACCCGTCTCTCGCCCCCTGACGCCGCACGTTCCGCTCACTGCCGCGCCTCCACCAGGCGGGGCATGTCGCGGGCCGCCTCGACCAGGAACCAGGCCGGCAGGAGGGGGTTGCCGTCGGTGTCCGGGGCGATGACGCTCTGCGCGACCTCCACCGAGATCTCGGCGAGCTGCACGAGCAGCGACTTGGCGCGGTACGCCATCTGCTGCCCGCTCGCCGACAGGTGCTCCTTGCTGGCCGGCAGCTCCTTGACCAGCCGCCCGCGGAACGACTCGGCGAGGTAGTAGAGCAGGTCGCGGTCCTGCATCCGGTGCGGCCAGCGTGCGTCGCCCTTGATGATCGCCTCGATGCCGTACTGGCTGCGCACGATCTTGACGTAGCCGCAGAAGGCCACGGCGTGCGCGGGCGTCAGCGTGCCGTGCGCGACGATCTTCAGGGTCTCCTCGTCGAGTTCCGCGCCGAAGGAGTGCATCGCGTCGGAGAGCATGTGCCAGGACCGGGGCGTGGAGAACGGCTCCTCGGTCTTGGGCGGCTTGGACCACAGGTGGTCGGGCCGGTCCGTGAGGTGGTCCAGGATCCAGGGGTGGATGCCGTTGCCCGCGGCCCAGGCGAGCCAGTCCTTCGCGGAGGCCTCCAGGTGGACGTGGGCGAGGCGGTTGATCAGGGCGGAGGCGATCGGGCGGGCCAGCGCGTTGTCCGTGGCGCGGTTTCCGGCGCCGATGACGATCGAGCCCTTCGGCAGCTCGTAGTTGCCGATACGGCGGTCCAGGATCAGCGAGTAGAACGCCTTCTGCACATCGGGCGTCGCCGCGTTCAGCTCGTCCAGGAACAGGCAGTACGGCTCGTCGCGGGCGATCGCCTCCGGCGGGCAGAACACCGACCGCCCGTCACGGATCTGCGGCACGCCGATGAGGTCCTCGGGGGCGAGCTGGGTGCCGAGCAGACTGACGCACTCGAGTCCCAGGGATTCGGCGAACTCCCTTACCAGGGAGGACTTTCCGATGCCGGGGGCGCCCCAGAGGAAGACCGGGCGGACGGTCGCGAGACCGAGCAGAAGTTCCGGGATACGGGCAGGGGTAACGGTGACGGCAGCCTGCAAAGCAGGTGGCTCCTCAAGTCTGTTCGAGCAGGTTCGACTGTGAACAGTGTGTGCGTACGACCGTTTTGGCGCACCCGGTTTTCAGGCGGCCCGCTCCTCCTGCTCCGTCTCCAGCGGTACCTGTGGCCCGCCCGACTCGCGCAGCCAGCGGCGCAGGACGTGGTGGATGTGCTCGGCGCCGGCGAGGTCCCCCGCGCCGTCGACGGGGGCGGACAGGGCGACGGGCGACAATAGAAAAGCCTTCGCCTGGGCGCCGCCGAGGCCGCCGTGTGAGCCGATCTGCTCCTCGAAGGCGAGGACTTCGCCGTCGGCGGGGTCGTACCAGGAGTTGACCATGATGTCGGCGGCGTGCGGGAAGGAGTGGGTGCGGCGGACCGCGTCCGCGGCGCCCGGGCCGAAGTCCTTGAGGGGGCCCGGGTCCTCGTCGAGTCGGTCCAGCGGGATCTCGGTGCCGTACGGACCGAGTACGACGCCGCCGTGCTGTTCGCTGCGGACCAGGACGAAGCCGATGCCGGGGTGGTTGGCGAGCGTGGTCAGCAGGGCGGGGTGGCGGGCGTCGATCTCCTCCTTGCTCATCCGGTGCGGGACGTCCGGGAAGGAGACGAGGCCGAGATTGCCGGAGGCCAGCACCAGCGGCTCCGAGCGGCGCGACGGACGGTACTGCTCGCCACCCTCCTCGACCGGCCGGCGCAGCGCGGCACGTACCGCGGCGCGGGCCTCGGCGCCGCTGTGGGTGCGCTGCGCCTTGCGCGGCACGGGCAGCCCGCAGCCGGCCCGCACCAGGTCGCCGAGAGAGAGGCCGTAGCGGGCCCGGAAGGTCTCGCCGGGGCTCTGCCCGTGGTCCGACAGCACGACGATCCTGTACGGCCTCGGTGCGTGCTCGGCGACCTTCTCGATCAGCGCGAGCGCCCGGTCGAGACGTTCGAGGACCTTCTCGGCGTCGCGGCTCATCGGCCCGGAGTGGTGCGCCACTTCGTCGTACGCCACCAGGTCCGCGTAGACGGCGGTGCGCCCGGCGAGCATGTCGCCCATCACCGCGGCGACCACGACGTCCCGTTCGACGACGGTCGCGAAGGCGCGGATGAAGGGGTAGAGGCCGCCGCGTTTGACGCGCGGGCGGACCTTGCGGAAGCGGGCCCGGGTGGACTGGCCGATCTCGCGGCCGACCTCGGCGACGAAGGACAGCGCGGTGCGCACGGCGTTCGCCGGGTCGGAGAAGTAGGCGAAGTAGCCCGCCCGGGAGCGGTTCTCCCGGCCTCGCCGCCTGGTGGCGATGGACAGCACGAGGGCCTGTTCGTCGGCGCCTCCGCTGAACAGGTTGCCGCGGCTGGCGCCGTCGGCGGAGAGCAGTCCGGCGTCGCCGGTGCGCTCGACGGCGCGGCGCTGGAGTTCGGCGGCGCTGGTCGGGCGGTTGCTCACCATCACCTCCCGGCGGTCCTTCTCGTACCAGCGGAAGGCGGGGATGTCGTAGTTGCTGCCGTGCAGGATGCCGAGCTGGCTGGCGCCGGTCTGGCTGGACCAGTCGGTGCGCCACGGGGTGAGCCGGTGGGTGGGTCTGGCCCGGTCGCCGGTGCCCAGCCAGCGGGCGACGGTCGGCATGAGGCCCTTGCCGACCGCGTCCAGCAGGACGTCGTGGCCGACGCCGTCGAGTTGCAGGAAGACGGTGCCGTGGGTGGCGGGGCAGGGCGGCCCGGAGCCTCGGCGGCGGTCGGCGAGACGGTACAGGCGGCGCCGGTACGCGTCGTCGTCGCGCACGGCCAGGGCACCGCCGGTGGCGGAGGCGACGGCGGACATCACGGCGGCGACCACGACGCCGGTCTCCCAGGCGACGGCGCCGCGCTCGGTGGGGTTGAGGCGCAGTGCCACCAGCAGCAGCCCCCCGTTGAGGAAGAACACCAGCAGGCCCAGGACCAGCGCGGGCACCAGCAGCAGGAGCCGGACGAGCAGCGGCCACACCACGGCCGACAGCACGCCGAAGGCGCCGGCGCCGAACGCGGCGGTCACCGCTATGTCGGTGGCGCTGTCACCGTCGGCGGACCGCAGCTGGAAGTCGGGGAGGAGGCCGGCGAGTACGAGCATGGTGACCGTGGAGACCGCCCATACGGCGATACTCCGGCCGCTCTGACTGATGACCCGCCGCCAACGCCCACGATGCACGCTTCCAGCGTGGCATACCGGGTTTCGGGCGAGGGGGCGTTGTCGGTCGTCTGCGGGTCCGTCGTGGCTGGTCGCGCAGTTCCCCGCGCCCCTTAACGGCGTTGTCGATCCGTCGCGGGTAGGCCCGGGCGTTCAGCGGCCGTCGTAGCCTGCTGTTGGCATTGAGAGGCGTCGGTGGACTCTGGCCTTCATCTGGGAGTCGTAGGCAGGCTCCGCTACTCCTACCGTCTCCACCCTCACCCCGCGCCGGGCGCACTCGGCGGTGAACTCGTCGACGGAGGAGAGGGCGCTCTCCAGGACCCGGCGGCTGGGGGCGACGAAGAGGTCGATGCCGGGGCGGACGCCGTCCCAGAGCACGCAGTGGTCGGGGCGCAGTCCACGGACCAGCAGTTCGCGGCTGACGGTGTAGCCCCGCTCCGCCGCCCAGCGGGCGCACATGGCGTGCTGGCTGCGGGAGTCCACCAGGAAGGGGTCGTCGTCCAGCTCTTCCAGCGGCGTCAGACTCGCGATGGTGGTGACCCGTACCGGTCCCATGGCGTCCCCCTCACCTCCGGCTTTCAGGCGCCGAGACTACTCCTGGTCGTAGGCTTCGGGGGAGTCGCGCGAAGGAGGCAAAGAGGTGCCGGTGGAGATCACCTGGTGGGGTCACGCCACCTGCACGGTCGCGGACTCGGGCGTACGCGTGCTCACCGATCCCCTGTTCGCACGCCGGCTCGCACATCTGCGCCGTCGCCGGGGTGCGGTGCCGCCGCCGC
This sequence comes from Streptomyces sp. GESEQ-4, assembly GCF_017948455.1. GTDB lineage: Bacteria > Actinomycetota > Actinomycetes > Streptomycetales > Streptomycetaceae > Streptomyces. Next base: position 408,971 of record NZ_JAFFSU010000003.1, on the reverse strand, counting down.
GGGCCCGGCACGCGGACGTGGCGCTCGTCTCCCATCTGCACGCCGACCACCTGCACGTTCCCTCGCTCGCCTCGCTCGCCCCCGGCACCCGACTGCTCCTGCCCCGGGGCGCGTCCAGGGCGGTGCCGGGACTGCGCCGGCTCGCGCATCTGGAGGTCCGTGAAGTGGCGCCCGGCGACGAGACGGTGATCGGCGGCCTGGTCGTACGGGCCGTGTCCGCGTGGCACGACGGGCGGCGGCTGCCGGTCGGGCCGCACCGCTCCCCCGCGCTCGGCTATGTCGTCGAGGGCGAGGCGCGTACGTACTTCGCCGGGGACACGGGGCTGTTCGACTCGATGGCCGAGGAGGTCGGGCCGGTCGACGTGGCGCTGCTGCCGGTGGGTGGCTGGGGGCCGTATCTCGGTGAGGGGCATCTGGACGCGGGGCGGGCGGCTGAGGCGCTGGTCCGGCTGGCGCCGCGCAGTGCGGTGCCGGTGCACTACGGAACGTACTGGCCGATCGGGATGGACGCGGTGCGCCCGCATGAATTCCACGCGCCGGGCTCGGAGTTCGTGCGGTTGGCCGCCGGCGTCGCGCCCGAGGTGGCGGTGCATCTGCTCGGACACGGCGAGAGTGTGCGGCTGAAGGTGGCGCGGTGATGTGGCTCGCCGCGGCGGCGACGCCTCCGCCGGCGGAGTCCACGCAGCAGGCGATCGGGTATCCGTCGCTGTTTCTGCTGGTGCTGATCGGGGCGTTGGTGCCGGTTGTGCCGACGGGGGCGTTGGTGAGTTCGGCGGCTGTGGTGGCGTTTCATCAGACGGCCCCGTTCGCGTTGGCGCTGGTGTTCGTCACGGCGTCGCTGGCCGCGTTTCTCGGGGACATCGCCCTGTACTGGCTGGGGCGGCGGGGGATGAGGTCGAAGAACGGGTCGCGGTGGTTGGAGGCGATTCGCTCGCGTGCGCCGGAGGAACGGCTTGCGCAGGCGCAGGAGCGGCTGGCTGAGCATGGGGTCGCGGTGCTTGTGCTGTCGCGGTTGATGCCAGCGGGGCGTATCCCGGTGATGTTGGCTTGCCTGGTGGCGAAGTGGCCGATGCGGCGGTTTGCTCGCGGGAACTTTCCGGCGTGCCTGGCGTGGGCGGTGACGTATCAGTTGATCGGGATTCTGGGTGGGTCGCTGTTCAAGGAGCCTTGGGAGGGTGTGGTGGCGGCGGTTGCGTTGACCTTGGTCATCAGTGTGGCGCCGGGGGTGTGGAGGCGGGTTCGGGCTGCCAGGTGATGTTTCGTTGCGGGGGTCGTCCCGGGACACGGTGGTCAGCCACGTGCAAGGGGTGAAGCCCGGACGCGGGAACGCGAACCGAAGCACGCCTTCAAAGGGCAGTCCGTCCACGGCGCCTACTGCCACTTCGACGCCCAGACCGGTGATGTCGACACCCGCTGGAGCGACGACCTGCATCACCCGGATCCCGGACGCGTCGTCTCCCGACAGCAGCACGACCGGCCGCCGCTCGTCGAACTCCACCCACCAGACTTCGCCACGTTGCACATGTCCTCCTGACACAGGAACGGCGGGCACACCAGTTCCCTGCTCGCCGTCCACCTCTGTAATCAACTCCGTTCGTTTCATTGACATCTCACTCAGAATACCTACCGTTGGGAGCGCTCCCATGACAGCCTTGCAAACTGGAAGGAGTCCCCCCACATGCGCAACCAGAGTCCGTTAACCGGGCGTTCGCGGTCGTTCCTCCGCCGGCCTCTCCAGGCGCTCGTCATGCTCTTCGCCGTGGTTGTCGGCGCACTCACCTGGTCGGCCCCCGCCCAGGCTCACGGCACCATCGTCGACCCCGCCTCCCGCGCGTACCAGTGCTGGAAGACGTGGGGCAGCCACCACATGGACCCGGCCATGCAGACCGAAGACCCCATGTGTTGGCAGGCCTTCCAGGCCAACCCAGACACCATGTGGAACTGGATGAGTGCGCTCCGCGACGGCCTCGGTGGCCAGTTCGAGGCGCGGACCCCCGACGGGACGCTCTGCAGCAACAACCTCTCGAGGAACAACAGCCTGAACAGGCCCGGGCAGTGGAAGACCACCACCGTCGGCAACAACTTCTCGGTCCACCTGTACGACCAGGCGTCCCACGGTGCCGACTACTTCAAGGTCTACGTGAGCAAGCAGGGCTTCGACCCCAAGACCCAGACCCTGGGCTGGGGCAACCTCGACTTCATCACGCAGACCGGCCGCTTCGCCCCGGCGCAGGACATCACGTTCCCCGTCCAGACCTCCGGCTACACCGGACACCACATCCTGTTCGTGATCTGGCAGGCCTCGCACCTCGACCAGGCCTACATGTGGTGCAGCGACGTGAACTTCGGCTGAGCGCCGGTAACCCGCCGTTCCGTCCGGCCGACCGAGCTCCGTCGGGCCAGGGGACCCATGTGGTCACCCTGCCCCGACGGGGCTTCCTGCGCTCCTAGTTGTCGAGAACCCGCGATCCCCCAATGGGGAGGTCCCACAGATCCTCGCGCGTGAGTCTCGCCCTTTCCCACGCCGCCCTCACCCGCGTCAGCGGCTCCAGTACCGGTTCCGCCGAGAGTACGAACGTGCCCCAGTGCATGGGGGCCATCCGGCGCGCTCCCAGATCCTGGGTTGCCCGGACCGCCTCCTCGGGGTCGCAGTGGACGTCGCTGAGCCACCAGCGGGGGTCGTAGGCGCCGATGGGCATGAGGGTGAGGTCGATTCCGGGGTAGCGGTGGCCGATGCGGGTGAACCAGTGGCCGTAGCCGGTGTCGCCGGCGAAGTGGATGCGGTGGCCGTCGGGGGCGGTGAGGACCCAGCCGCCCCAGAGGGAGCGGCAGGTGTCGGTGAGGGTGCGCTTGGACCAGTGGTGGGCGGGCACGAAGTCGAAGCGGGTGCCCTGGAGTTCGGCGGCCTCCCACCAGTCGAGCTCGGTGACGCAGGTGAAGCGGCGGCGGTGGAACCAGCGGCCGAGGCCGGCGGGTACGAACATCGGGGTGTCGCGCGGGAGGCGGCTCAGGGTGGGGGCGTCCAGGTGGTCGTAGTGGTTGTGGCTGATGACGACCGCGTCCACCCGGCCCAGCGCGTCCCAGTCGATGCCCACCGGGGTGATGCGGGCGGGGGTGCCGAGGATGCGGCGGGACCAGACCGGGTCGGTGAGGACCGTGAGTCCGCCGATCCGGACGACCCAACTGGCGTGTCCCGCCCAGGAGACGGCGACCGTGCGCGCGTCGGCCCGGGGCAGCGGGGCGGGCTCGAAGGGCAGGCGCGGGATGTCGGCGAGGCCCTCCTTGTCCGGGCGGACGGCGCCCTCCCGGGCGAAGCGGGCGACGGACTTGAGGCCGGGCAGCGGGGCGGTCAGCCGGTCGTGGAACGTCCGCGGCCAGACTCGGCGTTCGCCCAGCGGGCGGGGTTCGGCGAGGGGCGGGAACGGGGGTGCGAAGGGGGACGGGGACGCCGGAACGCTTGCGTCCCGGGTGGGCGGACTCGTGGTGGTCGACGTGGGTGACTCGGACTGCTGCGTCATCGCGGAGGCTCCCCTCGCTGAGCGTCGTCGCGGAGTTCGTCGAAGACCGACTTCAAGTGGATCAACGCACGGTGCACATGTGGCAGTTCCAACGGCGAGGGTGAACTGAGGCATTCCGCGCGCTCGGTGTCCGTTCCGCCGAGCAACGGCCCCGTGGACAGCCGTACGCGCAGCGCCCCCAGTTCGTCGCCGAAGCGGTGGCCGCCGGGTGCGGGCATGCCGAGCCGGGCGGCGAGAAAGTCCTCCAGTTCCTGGGCGTCGCCGACTCCGTGTGCGGTGAGCGCGGGGCGCAACGGACCCAGGTCGACGTAGAGATGGCGGCCTGCGTGCGGCGGGCGGGCGAGGGCGCCGGCCGCGACGACGGCGGCGTGCGCGGCGGCGGCCACGCGCGCGTGCAGGCGTACGGCGGCGGACAGCCGTTGGGACACCGGCCGGGGTTCCGTGAGCGCGTACGTGGCCGCGGCGGCGACCGGTCCGGCGACGCGGGCGCCGAGGGCGGTGAGCACGTCGAGCACGCGCGCGTGGAGGCCGTCGCCCGTCTCGCCGGCCGGGAAGCGGGCGACGGCGGCGGGCCAGCCGGGCGGCAGCAGCGCGCCGGCCAGGTCGGTGACGACGGTGACCCGCTCGGGCAGCATCTCGGCGGGGCTGAGCAGCACGGTGTCGTGCGGGGCGTGCAGGGTGTCGCGCCAGGTCTCGTCGCTGACCAGGTGCAGCCCCTCGCCCTGGGCCGCCTCGACGGTCTCGTGCAGCGCCTCGGGCGGCGCGACGGTGGCCGTGGGGTCGTCTGCGACCGACAGCACGAGCAGCCGCGGGTCGCCTCCCTCGGCACGGACCCGGCGCACGGTCTCCAGGAGGGCGTACGGATCCGGGACACCGCCGGACTCGGCCGGTGTCGCCACATGGAAGACGGGTCTGCCCAACAGCCGTGCGTACGGCGCCCACCAGGCCGCGCACGGCCGCGGCACCAGCACGTCGCCACCGATGGCGAAGGTCAGCGCGAGCAGCAGCGCGGGGGCGCCCGGCGCGGCGACGGCCCGCTCCGGACCGGCGGCAAGGCCCCGCCGCTCCCAGTAGCCGCACGCGGCGTCCAGCAGCGCGGGGCCGCCGCCGATCGGTTCGCTGACGGCGCGGGTCGCGGCCTCGGCGAGTACGTCGGAGAGTTCGGGCAGCACAGGCAGCCCGTCGTCGGGGATCGGCGGCCCGTAGCGGACGGGGCCGTGACCTTCCGGGTCGGTCCGCGGCATGGTCCCTCCCGTCCGGTTCGATGTCCCTGGTTCGCCCGTCGTCCATGGGCAGGTGCGGTTGTCGTCCCTGGGCTCTCCGTACCCAGGGTGCCAGTGAGCCATGGGGGATCGCTCGAGTTGTGCCGGTCACAGGTGGGTGGTGAGGCGCGTCAGCCGTCCTCGGCGGGCGCCTTGCGCCACAACCGGTACGCGGCACCGCCGAACGCGCCCACGATCAGCACACCGCCGGCCACCAACGCGGGCACCGAGTCGTTGAAGGCGCCGCCGTCACCGGCATGCACACCGTGCTCGATCACCGCACCGCCGCAGGACGTGTCGTGCGTGTCGGGACAGGGCTTGCTCGTGTGGCACGAAAGGTCCGACGGCGAGGGACACGGCTGACCGGTGTGGCAGGCGGTGGGGGTCGGCTCGGGGCAAGGCTTGCTGGTGTGGCAGGGGGTGGCGGTCGGCGCCGGGCAGGGCTTGCTCGTGGTCGGCTTACTCGTGGGGCAGGGGGTGGCGGTCGGCACCGGGCACGGCGTGCTGGTGGCGCACGACGTGTCCAGCGGATCGACGCAGGGCTTGCTGGTGGCGCAGGTCGGGTCGAGCGGGTCGGCGCACGGGCCGTTGCTGCCGCCGCGGGCCACCGTGAACGTTGCGCTCCACGGCGTGCCCTCCGCACCGGGAGCGGCCGGGCAGGTGCCGTCGACCGTCCACGCGGTGTCGGGGCCGACACCCTCGTCCTCCTCCAGGTCCTCGGCCGGAGCGATACGGGCGGTGCCGGAGTACGCGGCCCCGGACACCTCGTCCTCGTTGCCGACGACCCTGCGCAACTGGACGGTGCCCTCGTCGAAGGCGAGCGACGTGGCCTCGACGGCGGCGGGTGCGGGACCCTCGACGGGGTCGCAGGAGACCGACACGGTGATGCTGCCGCCCGGCGCCACCTGCCCCGGGCTGACCTCCGCGACCGGATCCGCGAAGGCGGCCGCGGCGGCGATGACCGGGAGGAACCCGGCCAGAGCGGCGACGGACAGGGCACGGACGGTGCGGCGCATGGGGTGCACTCCTTCGGCCGACGGCTGCGGGGGCGCGATGCTCGTGCCCCCACCGCCATCACAGCCCGCCGACCCACACACCGCGCGCGGCAGGACCCCATTCGCGGGACGAGCTAGCCCGACCGGGTGATGAGAGGTTTGGCGTTGGGCGCCGTGTCAGCGCCCCGAAGGGGCGCGGGGAACTGCGCGACCAGCCCCCACCGACCCGCAGACGACAGACGGCCGTTCGAGCCCCCGGCGTAGCGCTCTAGTTCAGCAGCGCCGCCAGATCCCCCTCCAACCCCCGCCCCCGCCGCTCCACAACCGCCGACGCGACGTCGACGAGCTTCCGGTTCGTGGTCTGCGAGATACGCCGCAGGATGCCGAACGCGGCGTCCGCGTCGCACCCCAGGACATGCATGATGATGCCGCACGCCTGATCGACGACGGGCCGGGACCGCAGCGCCGCGCCGAGTTGGTCGAGCTCGGTGAGCGCGGCCCGGTAGGACTGGTCGCGAACCAGGCACGCCGCGGCGAAGTCACCGAGCGCCCGGGCGGGCCCGCGCGGGGCGTCCTCGAGGGTGCCCGGACGGAAGCTGTAGAGGCTCAGGGTCACCGTCAGCCCGGCTCGGCGGATGGGGAGCGTCACGCTGGATCGGACCCCCGAGTCCAGCGCCAGGGCGCGGTACTGCGGCCATCGCTCCTCGCGCAGCAGATCCGTCGAGTCGACGGGCGCCCCGCGTTCGAGGGCGGCGGGGATGGGCCCCTCCCCGGAGCGCATCTGCACCGCGACGAGCGCGGCCAGGTCGGGATGGGTGACCGCCGCCGGCCGTTCGGGGCCGCCCTCGATGACGCTGCTGCTCGCTCCGCAGCAGTCGGCGGTGCAGCGGGCGGCCTGCTCGACCAGTTCGGACAGCCGTCGGCCGGGTAGCGTGGACTCTGCGGACTCCGCGCCCCAGCGGCCGGTGTCCTGGGTGTCCGGCATTGTGCAGTCCTCCTCTTCCCCTCGGCTGCCCCGTCGAGTTGGCCGGGAAACAGCGGGCGAGAGCCGGAGCGAGTCGCTCGTCGGACTCCTGTGGCCCGGGGCGCCGTACCGCGCGCTAGGTTCGTCGCATGACCCAGACGGAGGAGTTCGGTGAAGAACTCGCGGATTTCGTGCGCCGCGTCGCAGAGCTGAAGGCGGCGCGGTCGGCTTCGGGCGGCGACCTGCCCACCGTACTGGATGCGGCGATCTTCGAACTCGACCATGTGGCCGACCAGTTGTGGCCGTGGTATCAGCGGCTGTCCACCGTCGACGGCTCCCGCCCGGCCGCCGCCGACCGCCAGGAACAGCAGCTGCTGCGGACGGTGTTCCAGCGCCTGCCGCTGCCGGTCGCGCTGGTGGACCGGGAGACCGTGGTGCGCCGGATGAACTTCGCGGCGACCGCCTTCACCGGCGTCCGCGCCGGCTTCGCGACGGGCCGGCCCCTGACGGGCTTCCTGGTCCACGCCGACCGGGCGGCGTTCCGCTCTCAGGCGGCGGCCGTGGCCCGCGGCGAAGGCGACCGCAGCCTCACCGTCCACCTCCAACGGCGCCCGGCCGAGCCGGTGCACGCGACCCTGACCGCCGTACGACCGACGGGCGAGCCACGCCCCACGGTGCTGGTCCTCCTACAGCCCGACGGACATGGTGTGCCCGCCTCACCAGTACCGGACACGACCACCACGGGCCAAGTCCCCGACCTCGCCGAAGCCACCCGGCACGCGTCCCTGATGGATCTGCTGGACGCCATGACGACGGCCTTGCTCACGTCCCCGCCCGAACAGACCCTTCACCGGGCCGCCCAAGTACTCCACGGACGTTTCGCCGACTGGGTGATAGCCGACGCGGGGGCCGCCGGCCTGTCCCGTACGGCGGTGTTCGCACCGTCGGAGAAGGAGGCGGACGCGCTGATGGCATTGGATCCGGCCGATTCTCCCCTGGTCGCCGAGGCGGCGCGGGGCGGCGCCCCGTCACTCCAGGTACGCCCCGAGGATCCGGACGCCCTGGGCCGGGACCCCTCCGGCGCCCCGGTCCTAGCCCAGGCGAACGTCACCTCACTCCTCTGCGTCCCCCTGACCACCGACGGCAAGGTCCACGGCGTCCTCACCCTCCTACGCTGCGGAGCCCGCCTGGCCTTCTCAATGGCAGAAGCACAAGCGATGGACATGATGTCCCGCCACATAACACTGAGGCTCACGAGAACGCCCTAAGGGGCGCGGGGAACTGCGCGACCAGCCACAACGAAGCAGCAAGACCGCAGATCACCGCACCCCCACGGCGAAACCGAACCTACGCGGCATCCTGGAGCACCTGATCCCGCACCCGCGTGCAACACCGGCTGATCAGCCGAGACACATGCATCTGCGAAATACCGAGCCGCTCAGCGATCCGGCTCTGCGTCATGTCCCCGAAGAACCGCATGTACAGAATCGCCCGCTCCCGCTCCGGCAGCGCCGCCAGCCGATGCCGTACGGCCTCACGGTCCACGACCGTGTCCAGCGCGGGGTCGGACGTGCCGAGAGCGTCGCTCAGGGAGTACCCGTCCTCGCTGCCTGGCAGCTCGGCGTCCAGGGACAGGGCCGTGAAGCTCTCCAGGGCCTCCAGGCCCACCAGCACGTCCTCTTCGCTCATGTTCGCGTGCTCGGCGATCTCGGCCACGGTGGGCCGCTGGCCGGACACGGTCTGCGACAGGTCCTGGACGGCGAACCGGACCCGGTTGCGCAGATCCTGGACCCGGCGCGGCACGTGCAGCGTCCACATGTGGTCGCGGAAGTGCCGCTTGATCTCGCCGGTGATGGTCGGTACGGCATAGCTCTCGAAGGCGTTGCCGCGTGCGGGGTCGTACCGGTCGACGGCCTTGACCAGGCCGAGGGCCGCGACCTGACGCAGGTCGTCGAAACTCTCGCCGCGGCTGCGGAAGCGTCCGGCGAGCCGGTCGGCCATGGGCAGCCACGCCTCGACGATCTCGTCACGGAGCGTGTCGCGCTGCGGTCCCGGCGGCAGCGTGGTCAGCTTGCGGAAGGCCTCCGCCGTGTCGGGGGCGTCGTCGTGCGGGTGGTGCTTCGCGCTCACTTGAGTGGGCATGATGCGCCACAACTCCCTTGGTTGCGCTCTGGCTTGGACGGTAACCGGGGGAGCGCGACCGCACTCGGACAGCGCGGCCGTGGCGGCGAGAGCGCCGCTCCCACGGACGTGCCTCCTGTCCGAAGCACTGGTATTTCGCCTGCCCTTCTGTCCGGGCCGCAAACACGGGGCAGGTTTTCCGCGGACGCGGAGGGTGACTCGGGCGGTGCTGCTGCTGTCGATCCCGAGTCCGGGAGGTCCGTATGAGCACCAAGGTCTCCGACCACGTCCTCGCGCGCCTGCGCGAATGGGGTGTGGAGCACGTCTTCGGCTATCCCGGCGACGGCATCAACGGGCTGCTCGCCGCCTGGGGCCGCGCCGAGGACCGGCCCCGTTTCATCCAGTCCCGGCACGAGGAGATGTCCGCGTTCCAGGCGGTCGGCTACGCGAAGTTCAGCGGCCGGGTCGGCGTGTGCGCGGCCACCTCGGGCCCCGGCGCGATCCACCTGCTCAACGGCCTGTACGACGCCAAGCTCGACCACGTCCCGGTGCTGGCGATCGTCGGCCAGACGCACCGCACGGCGATGGGCGGCTCGTACCAGCAGGAGGTGGACCTGCACACGCTCTTCAAGGACGTCGCCTCCGACTTCGTGGAGACGGTCACCGTCCCCGAGCAGCTGCCGAACGTCCTGGACCGGGCGATCCGCACCGCGTACGCGCGCCGCTCCCCCACGGCGATCATCATCCCCGGCGATGTGCAGGAGCTCGACTACTCGCCGCCCACGCACGAGTTCAAGATGGTGCCCTCCAGCCTGGACCGCAGTTCCTGGACGGCGATCCCCTCCGAGGAGTCCCTCACGCGGGCCGCCGAGATCCTCAACTCCGGTGACAAGGTGGCGATCCTGGTCGGCCAGGGCGCGTCCGGCGCCCAGCGCGAGGTGGAGCGCATCGCCGAACTGCTCGGCGCCGGCGTGGCCAAGGCGCTGCTCGGCAAGGACGCGCTCAGCGATGAACTCCCGTATGTCACCGGCGCGATCGGGCTGCTGGGCACCCGGCCCTCGTACGAGCTGATGCGGGACTGCGACACCCTGCTGACCATCGGGTCGTCCTTCCCGTACACGCAGTTCCTGCCGGACTTCGGCAAGGCACGCGGTGTGCAGATCGACATCGATCCGCACATGGTCGGGATGCGCTATCCGTACGAGGTGAATCTCGTCGGCGACGCGAAGGCGACCCTTCAGCAGCTGATCCCGCTGCTGGGGACGGAGGAGCGCGGGCGGGAGTGGTACGACACGGTGTGCGCGAACGTGACGCGCTGGCGGGACGTGATGGAGCGGCGGGCCGGGCTGTCGGCCGACCCGATCAACCCGGAGTACGTGGCGCGGGCGCTGGACCCACTGCTGCCGGGCAACGCGATCATCAGCTCCGACTCGGGCTCGGCGGCCAACTGGTACGCGCGGCACATCACGATGCGGCCCGGGATGCGCTCCTCGCTGTCCGGCACGCTCGCGACGATGGGCTGCGGGGTGCCGTATGCGATCGGCGCGAAGTTCGCCCACCCGGACCGGCCCGCGATCGCGCTGGTCGGGGACGGGGCGATGCAGATGAACGGTCTTGCGGAGCTGATCACGGCGGCGAAGTACGCCGACCGCTGGGAGGACAAGCGGCTGGTCGTCGGCGTCTGGAACAACCATGACCTCAACCAGGTCACCTGGGAGATGCGGGCCATGGAGGGAGCGCCGTCCTTCCTGCCCTCGCAGGAGATCCCGGACGTGCAGTACGCCGCCTTCGCCCGTTCTCTGGGCCTGACGGGTATCCGGGTCGAGAAGCCGGAGGACGTCGAGGCGGGCTGGCGGGCCGGGCTGGAGGCGGACGGGCCCGCGGTGATCGAGTTCCTGACCGACCCGGCCGTGCCGCCGATCCCGCCGCACGCCACCTGGGACCAGATGGAGGCGACGGCCGCGTCGATCCTGAAGGGCGACGCGGACCGGGGCTCGATGATCAAGCAGGGCTTCAAGGCGAAGGTGCAGGAATTCCTGCCGGGGCGGGACAAGAAGTAGCCGAGTGTCGCCCGCCGCTCTTCGGGTACGCGGAGCCTCACCCCCGAAGATCTGGAGGGAGTCATGCAGCGAGGCAGTGACCGGCTGAGCGTCCATCGTGACGACGAGATGAAGCATGAACTGCAGGGTCTGCTGAGGTCGGGGCACCCCACGAGGACCGAGGAGTGGCACGACCCCGAGCCGAGCGCCGAGGACGACCCGGAGGTCGCGGGCGGGCCGGTGACGCCGGGGCGCACCCGGGCCTCCCTGGCCGCGGTCCGGCTGGAGCTGGCCAAGGTGCTCGGCCGTGGCGCCTTCCCGGCGAGCCCGCGCGAACTGGCCGGCGAGCTGCGTCGGCGGTACGCGCCGGACGCCCTCGCCGAGGCGGTGGAACGCCTGCCGCGTTCGGCGCGCTACACCAACGTCCAGGAACTCGCCGAGGCCCTGACCCGCAGCTGAGCGCTCCGCTGGAAGCGCGGTGATCGCCTGCGGGCCGGTGAGGGCTGGTCGCGCCCACGCGGCGGTAGCCGCACATCGACACAGCCCCGCGCCCCTGACGGGGCGCTTCACCAAGGCCCGTTAGAGCCGCAAAGTACGCATAGCCACCCCGGCCCGGGGGTACTGCGGACGGCGCCATACGGCCCGGTCGCGGTGTTGCCGTCGGCCGGGGAACGGAGGAAAGGGCCACAGTGATGGCTGAGTTCGTGAGGGATGTCATGACGCCGGGCGTGGTCGCGGTCCGCCCGGACGCCTCGCTCGTCGAAGCGGCGCAGCTGATGCGCGCGCAGGACATCGGCGATGTGGTGGTGGCCGACGGTTCGCGGGTCGTCGGGATGCTCACCGACCGTGACATCGCGGTGCGCGCGGTCGCGGAGGGCGCCGATCCGCTGACGGTGAGCGCGCAGACCGTGTGCACTCCCGATCCGGTCATGGTCGCCCCCGACGACCCGGTGTCCGACGCGATCACCCTGATGCGTGAGCACGCGGTGCGCCGGCTGCCGGTCGTCGAGAGCGGTCTGCCGGTCGGCATCGTCACCCTCGGCGACCTGGCCGAGGAGGAGGACCCCGATTCGGCGCTGGCCGACATCAGCCGCGCCGCACCGGACCGCGAGGTATCCGGGTGAGCCGGGACCAGGCCGCCGAGATCCGCGCCACCGGCGTCTCCGTGGACGTCGGTGATGTCACCATCCGCTATCTGCTGTACGGACTCCTGCCGGGCTGGTTCGTGCCCGGTCTCGCCGACTGGGTGATGCACCGGCGCACCCGCATCGAGGACACCGCCGGCACCAAGGAGTCACTGATCCACTCCCTGATGATGGCCGAGGTCGGCATCCCCATCGCGCTGACCCTGCGCTACGAGGTCAACCCGCTGCTGCTGACCGTGCAGTCCGCCGGGGCCGCGGTGCACGAGGCGACCGCCCTGTGGGACGTACGCACGGCCGTACGCAGCGACCGTGAGGTCAAGCCGCTGGAGCAGCACATCCACAGCTTCCTGGAGTCGCTGCCGTTCGGTGCGCTGGCGTCGATGATGTGTCTGCACGCCGACCAGGTGAAGGCACTGCTGCGCGGCGGTCGCGGCGATCCGGACGCATGGCGTCTGGTGCGGCGCCGGCGGCCGCTGTCCGGCACCTATCTCGCGGGGATCGCCGCCGCCATCGGCACCTGTGTGGTGCTGCCGTACGCCGAGGAACTGCTGCGCTGCCGACGCGCGGCCCGACGGAACAAGAAGCGCGCCAAGGGTGACGAGGCCCGCTGGCGTGCCGAGAAAGGACGGTGAAGGACGATGCGCATCGCGTTTCTGACGGCGCCCGAGGGCGTGGAGCAGATCGAGCTGGCCGACCCGTGGCGGGCGGCGGTCGAGGCGGGGCACGAGCCGGTGCTGGTGTCGACGAAGCCCGGTCAGGTGCAGGCCTTCGACCACCTCGACAAGGCGGACACCTTCGCCGTGGACGAGGTGGTCGGCGAGGTGCCGGCCGAGTCGTTCGGCGCTCTGGTGCTGCCCGGTGGCGTGGCCAATCCGGACTTCCTGCGGATGGACGAGCGCGCGGTGACGTTCGTCCAGGCGTTCTTCGAGCGGGGAAAGCCGGTCGCCGCGATCTGCCACGCCCCGTGGACGCTGGTCGAGGCGGATGTCGTACGCGGCCGGACGCTCACGTCGTGGCCCAGCCTGCGGACGGACATCCGCAACGCGGGCGGCACCTGGGTCGACGAGCAGGTGCACATCGACGACCAGGGCCCGAACCCGCTGATCACCAGCCGCAAGCCGGACGACCTGAAGGCGTTCAACGAGGCCTTCCTGGAGGTGTTCGCCCGGCAGACGGTCTGACTGCGGTCTGACTGACCTGCGCGGGGGCCTACGAATCCGCGCAGCCCCGTTCCCGGGCCCCTTCGCGTGTGCGACCCGCGGCCACCGGACGCCGCGGGTTGCGGCGCAGATACTCGCCCTCCAGCTGCGCCATCCGGTCGTTATGGGCGCGCAGCGCGTCGTTCGAGCCGTGCAGCAGCGTGTCGTGGCGTGTGCGGTGGATGGTCTCCAGCTCCTTCATGAGCTGCTGATCGTCCAGCCGGTCCGGGTCGACTCCGGTCATGGTGGTGCCCCGCTCGTCGTGGTCGTCCATACGGTTCGAGTACCCGCCGGATCTCGCTTTCAGCATCCACTGTACGAACACTCCACGGGTCAGCGCGCCCGTTCCACCCGCCGTTCGTCCCACACCGGCTCCGCCGTCTCGCGGACCCGGCCGTCGCTGCCGAAGACCAGGTAGCGGTCGAAGGAGCGGGCGAACCAGCGGTCGTGGGTGACCGCGAGGACCGTGCCGTCGAAGGCCTCGAGGCCCTCCTGGAGCGCCTCGGCGGACTCCAGGTCGAGGTTGTCGGTCGGCTCGTCGAGCAGCAGGGCCGTCACACCTTCCAGTTCCAGCAGAAGGATCTGGAAGCGGGCCTGCTGGCCGCCGGAGAGCCGGTCGAAGCTCTGCTCGGCCTGGTTCGTCAGCTCGTAGCGGCGCAGCCGGGACATGGCGGCGCCGCGGTCCTGGGAGTGCTCGGTCCACAGGATGTCGAGCAGCTTGCGCCCGGTCAGCTCGGGGTGCGCGTGCGTCTGGGCGAAGTGGCCCGGGACGACCCTCGCGCCGAGCTTCCACTCCCCCGTGTGCGCGACGGTCTCCCCGGCCAGCAGCCGCAGGAAGTGCGACTTGCCGGAGCCGTTGGAGCCGAGGACGGCGACCCGTTCGCCGTAGAAGACCTCCAGGTCGAAGGGTTTCATCAGGCCGGACAGCTCAAGTTGCTTGCAGGTGACGGCCCTTACGCCGGTACGTCCGCCGTGCAGGCGCATCGTGATGTCCTGCTCGCGGGGCGGCTCCTGTGGTGGGCCGGCCTCCTCGAACTTGCGCAGTCGGGTCTGCGCGGCCTGATAACGGGAGGCCAGCCCGTCGTTGTACGCGGCCTTGTTCCTGAGCGTGTAGACGAGCTGCTTCAGCTGGACGTGCTTCTCGTCCCAGCGCCTGCGCAACTCCTCGAAGCGCGCGAAGCGTTCACGCCGCGCCTCGTGGTACGTCGCGAAACCGCCACCGTGCACCCACGCGTCCGCGCCCGCCGGTCCCGGATCCACGCTCACGATCTTCTCGGCGGCGCGGGCGAGCAGTTCCCGGTCGTGGGAGACGAAGAGGACAGTCTTGCGGGTCTCCTTCAGCCGCTCCTCCAGCCACCGCTTGCCGGGCACGTCGAGGTAGTTGTCGGGCTCGTCGAGCAGCAGCACCTCGTCCGTGCCGCGCAGCAGCGCCTCAAGGACCAGCCGCTTCTGCTCGCCGCCGGACAGGGTGCGCACCTCACGGAACTGCGCCTTGTCGTACGGCACGCCCAGCGCGGCCGTGGTGCACATGTCCCACAGCGTCTCGGCCTCGTACCCGTGGGCCTCGGCCCAGTCGGAGAGGGCCTGCGCGTACTGCATCTGCGCGGCCTCGTCGTCGACGGTCATGATCGCGTGCTCGGCCCTGTCGACGGCCTTCGCCGCCGCCTGGATACGGGGCGACGCGACCGACACCAGCAGATCCCGTACGGTCGTCTCGTCCCGTACGGAGCCCACGAACTGGCGCATCACGCCGAGGCCGCCGCTCACGGTGACCGTGCCGCCGTGCGGCTTCAGCTCGCCGGAGATCAGCCGCAGCAGGGTCGTCTTGCCCGCGCCGTTCGGGCCGACCAGGGCCACGACGGCGCCTTCGCCGACCCGGAAGGACACATCGCCGAGCAGCGCCCTCCCGTCGGGGAGGTAGTACTCGAGATGTGCGGCTTCCAGATGTCCCATGAGGACGCATTCTGCGGGCCGCCAAGGAGTCCGGGCAAACGCTTATCGGGCCGTGACCGGCCGCCTACAGGGGTTGACCGGTCGGGCCGCTCTCCGTGCCGGGTCCGGTGGCCTCCACGACGGCGCCCGCCCACGACAGCGCCTTCCAGCCGTCGGCCGGGGAGCCCTCCAGGACGACCACGCCGGTGTTGTCGAGCGGGTGGGCGGCGGCGAAGGGGACGTCGACGTTGTCCGCGCGGGCCGCGGTCCACATGCGGATCGCCGCGCCGTGGCTGACCATGGCGACGGTTCCGGCCCCGCTGTCCGCGGCCTCGGCGACCACGGCGTCGAACCGGGCGAGCGCCTCGGTGCCGCTCTCGCCGCCCGGCATCCGCAGCTCCACGTCGCCCGCCGCCCAGGCGAACACGGTCTCCATGTAGGTGCGGCCGTGCTCACCGTCGCCGGGCAGCATCTCCAGGTCGCCGGCCGTCAGCTCCCGGATGCCGTCGCGGACGATCATGTCCAGGCCGCGGGCGGCGGCGAGCGGGGCGGCGGTGAGGCGGGTGCGGATCAGGGTGGAGATGTACAGGGCCTCGATGTCCTCGTCGGCGAGTGCCTCGGGCAGCAGGGCCGCCTGCCGCTCGCCGAGCGCGGTCAGCCCCGGGCCGGGAACGGCCGTGTCCAGCAGAGTGTCCACGTTCGAGGGGGTCTGGCCGTGGCGTATGAGGAGCAGGCGCATGTACGGGGTCCTCCGGGTGTCGTTCGCGTCCCGCCGCACAAGAAACGGGCACTTCAGGGTACCCGTCACGCCATGAGCCCAGACGTCGATCTCACCGTCCCGAAACCCGGCCACCATGTGCTGCGTGACTGGCTGCTCGCGCTGGACAACCGGCTGTTCGAGTTCGCGGCCGAGCGCCACTGGCCCGGCGCCGAGCGCGTGCTGCCGAAGCTGAGCCGGAGCGCGAACCACGGTGTGCTGTGGTTCGCCACGGCGGCCGTCATCGCGGCGAGCCGGACGCCCCGGGGCCGCCGTGCCGCGGCCCGCGGTGTCGCCTCCCTGAGCCTGGCCTCGGCCACCATCAACACGTTCGGCAAGCGCAGTGTGCGCCGCCCGCGCCCCGTCCTCGACCCGGTGCCGCTGGTCCGGCAGCTGAAGCGGCAGCCGATCACCACGTCGTTCCCGTCCGGTCACTCCGCGTCCGCGGCGGCCTTCGCGACCGGTGTCGCGCTGGAGTCGCCCGCCTGGGGCGCGGCGGTGGCACCGGTGGCGTGGTCGGTCGCCCTGTCCCGCGTCTACACCGGCGTGCACTTCCCGAGCGATGTGTTCGCGGGCGCCGCCCTGGGCGTGGGTGCCGCGTACGCCGTGCAGGGTCTGGTGCCGACCCGCCCCCAGGGCACGCCGGCCCGGCCCCGTGCGGACGTCCCCGCCCTGCCGGACGGCGCGGGCCTGGTCGTCGTGGCCAACACGGCCGCGGGCACCGCCGAGCGTGTGCACGCGCTGGCCCAGACGCTGCCGCAGGCGGAGATCGTGCAGTGCTCCGCGACGGAGGTCCACGACGAGTTGGCGAAGGCGGCGGCCCGCGCCCGGGTGCTCGGCGTGTGCGGCGGTGACGGCACGGTGAACACCGCCGCCGGGATCGCGATGCGCCACGGCCTGCCGCTGGCGGTGCTGCCCGGCGGCACGCTGAACCACTTCGCCCACGACCTGGGCGTGGAGGATGTCCGCGATCTGAGCCGGGCCGTCCGCGGCGGCGAGGCCGTGCGGGTGGACGTGGGCCGGTTCGCCTGCGGCGAGCGCAACGGCATCTTCCTCAACACCTGCAGCCTGGGCGTCTACCCGGAGCTGGTGCGCGAGCGGGACCGCTGGTCGCACCGGATCGGCGACTGGCCGGCGGGCGTGCTCGCGGCCCTGCGGGTGCTGAACGCCGACCGGCATCCGCTGGAGGCCGAACTCGGTGGCCGGGCACGGCCGCTGTGGCTGCTGTTCGTCGGGAACGGCACTTACCACCGGATGGGCCTGGTGCCGGGCCGGCGCGCGGATCTGGCGGACGGACGGTTCGACGTACGGGTGGTGCACGGCGGCCGCAAACCGGCGCTGCGGCTGCTCGCGGCGGCCTTCGCGGGCCCGCTCACCCGCTCCCCGGCCCACGCGGCGGTCCAGGTGAGCCGGCTGCGGGTGGCAGGCGTCGCGCCGGGGACCCTGCTCGCCCACGACGGCGAAGTCACGGAGGTGGCGGGTGAGGTGACGGTGGAGAAGCTGCCGGAGGCGCTCACGGTGTACCGCCCGCTGAACGGGAAGCTCGTATAGCTGTCCATATAGTAAAACGCGGGTCTCAACATTCGACATGGCGACGTACGGTGTCGGCATGTCGAAACCGCAGGGGAAAGCCCGGGAAACCGCCGTCTACACCCACGGCCACCACGAGTCCGTGCTGCGCTCGCACACCTGGCGGACCGCCGCCAACTCCGCCGCCTACCTGCTCGGTTCACTCACACCGCGGATGAGGATCCTGGACATCGGCTGCGGCCCGGGCACCATCACCGCCGACCTGGCGGCGCTGGTCCCCGAGGGGCACGTCACCGGCGTCGACCGGGCGCCGGAGATCCTGGACCGGGCCCGGGACACCGCCGCCGAGCGGGGTCTGACGAACACCGACTTCGCGGCGGCCGACGTCCACGCCCTGGACTTCCCGGACGACATGTTCTGCGTGGTCCACGCCCACCAGGTGCTCCAGCACGTCGGCGATCCGGTGCGGGCGCTGCGGGAGATGGCCCGGGTGACGAAGCCGGGCGGGTTCATCGCGGTCCGCGACGCGGACTACGCGGCGATGACCTGGTACCCCGCGTCATCGGGCCTGGACGACTGGCTGGACCTGTACCGGCGGGTGGCCCGCGCCAACGGCGGCGAGCCGGACGCGGGACGCCGGCTGAAGTCCTGGGCGCTGGCGGCGGGCCTCACCGACATCACCGCCACCTCCGGCACCTGGACCTACGCGACGCCGGACGAGCGGGCCTGGTGGAGCGGCCTGTGGGCGGACCGCACCCTGGCGTCGGCGTACGCCGAGCGCGCCACGGCCGGCGGTCACGCCACCCCCGAGCGGCTGCGGGCCGTGGCGGACGCCTGGCGGGACTGGGGGGCGCGGGAGGACGGCTGGTTCAGCGTGCTGCACGGGGAGATCCTCTGCCGGAAGAAAGCCGAAGAAATCCTGAGCAGGAAAGCCTGAAATCCGGATTCTTGGAAACCCGGTCAGCAGGAGGTCGAATTATGGTTCCCATTCTGCTGGTACTACTTCTGGCGCTGGTTCTTTTCGGTGCCGGATTCGCCGTAAAGCTGCTGTGGTGGATCGCGCTGGCGGTGCTGGTGCTGTGGCTGCTGGGATTCTTCATGCGAGGCACGACGACAGCCGGGGGCAGGGGCCGCTGGTACAGGTGGTGAATCTGCTCCCCCGGTGAATTCCTGGCCCCAGGTCAGCAGGTCAGTCCCTGGGGAGCAACGGTCCGAGCGGCCCGAGGTCCAGATTGAGGTCCTCGGGCCGCAGTCCGTAGCGTTCACGGAGTTCGGTCATCCGGTCGTCGAGCAGCATCAGCGTGAGCCCGATCCGCTCCTCCTGCTCCTCGCTCAGATCGCCCTCGTCGAAGCGGCGCAGCGCCTGTCGCTCCATGAGCTGGCGCAGCAGCTCCACGACGGTCAGGACGAGCTTGACGAGGTCGCGTTCGACGGTGTCGGGCTCCAGGTCGAGCCGGTTGCGCGGGGTCATGTCAGCTCCTGAGAGTCCTGAAAGGGCGAGGGAACCTGTGCGTTCACGGAGCTGATCAGCGCGTTCAGGTCGATGCGAACGAGGTCGACGTCCGCGATGCGCAGGGTGATGTCCCCCGTGATGACGACGCCGCCGGCCAGCAGCCGGTCGAGCAGATCCACGAGGGCGACCTCACGGCGTTCGATGACGGTCACGGGCCCTCCTCCTCCCCGGCGAACCCGACGAAGGAATAGGCCGCCCAGGGCCCGGTGAGTTCGACGCGAATTCCCGCTTCCTCGTCCTTCGTGCGGTCCACGATTTCCACGAAGCTCTCGGAATGCTCACGCGGCACGAGATAGGCGGCGTTGAGCACATTCCGTCCGGAGGCCCCGGAAAGGGAGCTGTTCTGCGGGGCGTGCAGCCGGGAATCCTCGGCGCGGGCGGAAAGCGTCGCGTGCAGCCCGCTCGCGAACCTCTCCGCCTGCTGCCACCTGTCCTCGTGCGCACGGACCCGCGAACGCCGTTGCCGCAGATAGTCTCGGCCCGACGCGGCCGTCCCCGTCCCGGCGGGCGGGCCGGTCTGATCGGGCTCCACGTCGACGTACACCTTCACACCCCATTCCACCCGCCCCTCCAGCCGGTCCAGGGTGCGGCGGAACTCGTCCTCGCGCGCCTCCATCATGATCCGTACGCCGCTGTCGTCCCGGAAGACGGTGGCGAGCCGGAGCGGCAGGGGCGTGGTGACCGCGGTGAGCGCGTCGATCACGCTCTGGTGGGCGCGGGCGGTCTCGGTGAGCCAGTCCAGGTCCTCCAGATGGGCCCGGAGCGGCTCTTCGGCGAAGTCGCGCTCCGGCACCGTGCTGAGGACGGCGACCAGGCCGTGGTGCGTCAGCTGTTTCGGCGGCTCGCCCGCGACGCCCTTGAGCTGGGCCTGGAGCGCGGACCGGAAGGGACGGCACACGGCGTAGACGTAACGCAGGCCGGTCATGGGATCTCCTCCTGCCCTCGGCCGGGCTCCAGAGCGGCCAGCCGCTCCCGCAGCTCGGCGTTCTCACGGGCGAGCTCGTCGCGCCGGGCACGTGAGGACAGCGACGGGTCGTCCTCCCACCAGTCGATACCCATTTCCCGTGCCTTGTCGACGGAAGCGACGATCAGCCGGAGCTTGACGGTGAGCAGCTCGATGTCGAGCAGGTTGATCCGGATGTCGCCGGCGATCACGACACCCTTGTCGAGCACGCGCTCCAGGATGTCTGCGAGGTTGGCGCCGCCGTTCGAGCCATAGGGCTCGGGAACCCGGCTGGGCGTCGTCATCGGCGGCTCCCGCTGTCGGCGTACTCGTACTCTTCGGCCTCTGCCTCTTCGGGTTCTGCCTCGTCGGGTTCTGCCTCGTCGGCCTCTTCGTACTCGTCCTCGTACGCCTCCGGCTCGTTCTCCTCCGGCTCGTTCTCCTCCGCCAGCGCGTCCTCGTGGCCGCGGACGACCTCGCCGTCGCGGATCTCGCCGCGCCAGCCCTCCTCCGCCTCTCCCTTGAGGGTGATGTAGCGGACGTAGTTCTTGAGGTCGAGGCGGGCCCGGCGGCCCTGGGCACGCCAGAGGTTGCCGGTCTTCTCGAAGAGGCCCTTGGGGTAGTACTCGATCACCAGCAGGACGCGCGTGAGGTTGTCCGCGAGGGGGTGGAAGGAGACGACGCCCTTCGTCGTGCCCTTCGCGCCCTCCGACGTCCACGCGATGCGGTCGTCGGGGAGCTGCTCGGTCGTGTGGGCCTTCCAACTGCGGTTGGACCAGAAGACCTTGAGCTGCCAGTCGGAGTGGGTGTCGTCGGCGCGGCTCGCGTTCTTGACGCCCTTGGCGAAGGTGCTGAACTCCTGGTAGCGGGTCCACTGGTCGTAGGCGGTGCGCAGCGGTACGCCGACGTCGATGTACTCGATGATGACGGTGGGCTTCTTGCCCGCGCCGCCCTTGCGCTTGCCCTTGCTGCCGCCGAGGTTCTTCAGAGCGCCGACGACGTTGTCCTTCGCCCGGGAGGCGCCGAGCTCCAGGGCGCTGCGCAGCGGCCCCTTGCCCTCGGCGAGCTTGCGGCCACCGTCCAGGGCGAGCTTGGCGAAGCCGGGGCTCTTGCCCTCGGCGACGTCGTTCAGCTTGAGGGTGGTCTCGCCGAGTTTGCGGCCGAAGCCGACCAGCAGGCGCTGGGCCTGGGCGGCGAGGTACTCCTGCAGTTCGGCCTTGAGCCGGTCGGCGGCTTCGCTGTGGGCGACGTCGCCGAGCGGGCTCGGGGTCGCTCCGCGCGTGGCGGAACGTGCGGATCCGAGAGTCTCGGTCATCACTCACCGCCCCCCTTCGGCAGCCGGGACCGGGCACCGCGGGCGGCGCTCCTGGCTCCGGTGGTGCTCTTCCGCCCGGCGCCCGCGGTCTTCTTCGCCGCCGCCTTCTTCCCTGTCGTCTTCTTGGCCGGCGCGGTCTTCGTGCCGGCCTTCTTCCGGGCCGGGGCCTTCTCGGCCGCCGTCTTCTTCGCGGTGGCCTTCTTCGCGGGCCGCTTCTCGGCCGCCTTCTTGGCCGGTGCCTTCATCGCCGCTTCGTTCCGCCGCGGCTCCGGCTCTTCTTCGTCGTAGTCCTCAGCACCCTCGGAATCCCCGGCGCCCTCTACGTCCTCTTCATCGTCTACGTCGTCGAACTCCTCGTATCCCTCCGCCTCTTCGGCCTCCTCGGGCTCCCCACGGTCCTCGTCCTCCCCCTTCCTCCGGAAGCCGAGGTCGGGTGTGTCGGGTACCACGCCCGCGAGCTGGTCACGGACCTGTTCGGTACGTCCGTGCAGCCGGTCCGCGAAGGCGTCGAGCTGTCGCTCCACCATGGCGCCCGATGCCGCCTTGCCGACGCCTCGCAGGTCCTCGCGAAGCTGGTCCCCGATCTCCTTGAACTGCGGGTTGTCCGCCAGTTGCCGGGTCACCAGGTCCGCGAGCGCCCGCGGGCCGAGTTGCATCCGCTTGCCGGCCACCAAGGTGCCGACGGCGAACGCCAGTTTCATCTTCTTCGTACGTCCGAGGACGTATCCGGCCCCGATCGCGAGGCCCAGTCCCACTCGGTTCATCGTGCCGTCCCGTTGCCCGTGCCCGCGCTGCCGCGCATGCCTGTCTCCAGCCGGTCGAGGAGTTCGTCCTCCCGGCGGTCGAACTCCTCCTCGCTGATCTCACCTGCCTCCAACTGGTCTTCGAGGCGGGCCAGTTCGGCCCGGACGGTGGCCGGGTCGTAGTAGATCCGCTCCGCCTCGCTCAGTACCTGTCTCATGACCCACGCGCTGCCGCGCACCGGGGCGAACGGCAGCAGCAGGATCTCTCCGACCAGTCCCACGGCTCACTCCTCGGCGGCTTCGGCGCCGAGGACGCCGCCCGCCGGCTTGGCCGGGCCGGGCTCGACGAAGCTGTACGGCGGCAGCGGGCCGTTGAGCCGGAGTTCGAGGTGGGGGAAGGCCTTACGGGTCTCCTCCACCGCGGCCATGAACCTCTCGGCCGTCTCCCGCTCCACCAGGAACGACAGATTGGCCAGCCAGCCGGTGGACTCGGGGCCCACGCTCACGGCTGCCGCGACCGATTCCAGGGCGGCGCGCACCTCGGTCGCGTCCTCGGCCTCGCGGGCCTTGACCGCGGCGACCACCGACTCGCCGAGCCGCAGCCGCTCTTCGTAACTGCCGCCGCCCGCCTGCCGGTTGGCCTCGGTCATGGCCCGGATCTCCGGGTTCTCGGAGAGCAGCCGGTGCAGGACGGCCTCCTCGTCGTGCACCGCCTTGACGTTGTACTCGACCTTGCCGTCCAGCGCCGTCAGCCGCTCCTTGTAGTGATCGGCGCGCTCGGCGAGCACGCCGGTGACGGTGTCGTCGTCGGGGGCGACACTGCCGAAGCGCATGGGCAGCACACACCCGGCGGCGCCGGCCTCGGCGAGCACGGCCTGATGCGCCAGCAGGTCACGGCGCTTGGGGCGCAGCCCCTCGGGCGCGTCGCTGACGAGGGCCGCGAGGTCCCCCGCGGTCAGGACACGCACGGGGCGCGGCGGGTCGCCGACGCCGGACAGCTGCTTGGGCAGCGACGGATGGGAGGCGGCGGCGATGCCGTACACGTACGTGCTCACTCCTGTTCCTCCTTCCGGCGTGCGGCGGTCGACTTGCGGGCGCGCGGCCTGGGCTCGGCCTCTCCTTCATGGCGTTCCTGGCGTGCCTGCTTGAAGGCGTCGGAGACGGTCTCGGCGGCGCCGGACAGCGCCCCCTTTGACTTGCCGTGCGCGCCGGACTCGGTGATCTGGCCGACGACGTCGGGCAGGCCGGGGCTCTTGCGCGGCCCGGCCTCCAGGTCGAGCCGGTTGCACGCCTCGGCGAAGCGCAGATAGGTGTCGACGCTGGCGACGACCACGCGGACGTCGATCTTCAGGATCTCGATGCCGACGAGGGAGACCCGGACGAACGCGTCGATGACGAGCCCCCTGTCGAGGACGAGTTCCAGGACGTCGTAGAGGCCGCTGCTGCCGCCTCCTGAGCCGGCTTGCTGTGCCGGGACAACGGTCATGCCGACCGCTCCTCCTTGTCTGGGGATGTGGTGGGCGGGCGGCCTAGCGGCCGCCGGGCCTGTGTGCGTCGGACCGCCCGCGTTCATAACGGCGAACGCGCCGGTAGCCGGTGAGCTGTCCGTGCGGGTCGAGATCGACCTGGTAGCTCGCGAGCAGGCTCATCGTGTCGGGGACGCGGGCCAGTTCCAGGACCTCGATCTCCAACGTCCAGCCGTCCTCGGTCTGTTCGAAGGACGACACCGTCTCCGCGGTCATGCCGGTGAGTTCGGCGAGCTGGGTGCGTGCCTGGCGCAGCACTTCCATGGGGGTCGGCCGGTCGTCCGTCCCGCCCTGTTTTCTGGATGGTTTGGGTTCGTTCTGTGAATTAGTCATGGGCGCCTCGAACGGCGAGTGGCCAAAGACGCGTTCGCCAAACCCACGGCGTCGCCTCTTTCAGTTCCGCAGTGCGTCGAGCCTGCGCCGGGCCGGTCCCAGGGCGCGGCCCTTCTTCATCGCTCCGCTCCAGGGGTCGGTGCGGGCCTGCTCGATGGCGTCGGCGATCGTCCAGTGGCGGGCGTCGAGGTCCGGGTCGTCCAGCTGGGTCCAGGTGAGGGGCGTGGCGACGGGTGCGCCGGGTTTGGCGCGGACCGTGTAGGGCGCGGCGGCGGTCTGGGCGTAGGCGTTGCGCTGGACGTCCAGGTACAGCCGGTCGCCGCGGTCCTTCTTGCGGGCGGCGGTGGTGAGCCGGTCGGGGTGGGCGGCGGCGAGGGTGTCGGCGAGGTCGCGGGCGAACTCCCGTACCTCGTCGAAGTCGTGCTGTCCGTTCAGCGGCACGATCACATGGAGTCCGCGGGAGCCGGTGGTCATCAGGGCAGAGGGCAGCTTCAGTTCGTCGAGCAGTCCGCCGAGCAGCCGGGCGGCCTCCCGCACCTTCTCGAAGTCGTCCTCGGCCGGGTCGAGGTCGAAGACCATCCGGTCGGGCCGGTCGAGGCTGTCGGTGCGCGAGAGCCAGCGGTGCAGGGTGAGACAGGCCTGGTCGGCGAGGTACAGCAGGGTCGCGGTGTCGTCGCAGACGGTGTGGCGGACGGTGCCGCCTTCCTTGGGCACCTCGACCCGGGTGATCCACTCCGGGTAGTGGTCCGGGGTGTTCTTCTGCATGAACTGTGGACCGTCGAGCCCGTCCGGCTGCCGCTGGAGCATGAGCGGGCGCCCGCGCAGATGGGGCAGCATGAACGGGGCGATGTCCCGGTAGTAGTCGACGAGATCGCCCTTGGTGTACTCCTTCGCGTCCCCGCCGCCGGGGAAGAGCACCTTGCCGGGGCGGTGCACCTCGACCGTACGGCGGCCCGCGCGCACCGTCCGTACATCGCCGCCGCTCATCGCACGACCGCCTCCTCCACCAGCAGCCGCCCCGCCGCCGCGATCGACTCGGCGTCGATGCCCGCGGCGTGCAGCTGCTCCTCCGGCGACGCGGAGCCCGGCATCGACCGCACGGCGAGCCGCACCAGCCGCGGCACGGGCCGGCCGTCGAGGAACGCGGTGAGGACGGCGTCGCCGATGCCGCCCTCCTCGTGGTGGTCCTCCACGGTGAGCAGACAGCCGGTGTCCTCGGCAGCCTTGCGCAGGGTGGGCAGGTCGGCGGGCTTGACCGAGTAGAGGTCGATCACCCGGACGGCGATGCCCTCCCCCTTCAGCGCGTCGGCGGCGGCCAGCGCCTCGTGCACGGTGACACCGGCCGCGACGAGCGTCAGCCGGTCCTGGTCCGAGGAGCGCAGCACCTTGCTGCCGCCGACGGGGAACTCCTCGTCGGGACCGTAGATCACCGGGCTCTTGCCGCGTGAAGTGCGCAGATAGCGGATGCCGTCGCAGCCCGCCATGGCGGCGACGAGGTGGGCGGCCTGGTTGGCGTCGCAGGGGTACAGCACGGTCGAGTCGTGCACCGCCCGCATCATCGCCAGGTCCTCCAGGCCCATCTGCGAGGGCCCGTCCTGCCCGATCGCGACACCGGCGTGCGAGCCGACGAGGTTGATGCCGGCACCGCTGACGGAGGCCATGCGAACGAAGTCGTAGGCGCGGGTGAGGAACGCGGCGAACGTGGACGCGTACGGCACCCAGCCGCGCGCCGCGATCCCGACCGCGGCGGCGACCATCTGCTGCTCGGCGATGTAGCACTCGAAGAACCGGTCGGGGTGTTCCTTGGCGAAGAACTCGGCCCGCGTGGAGTCGCTGACCTCGCCGTCGAGGGCGACGACGTCCTCGCGCGCGGTGCCGAGCGCGGTGAGCGCCTGACCGTAGGCGTCCCGGGTCGCGACCTCGTCGCCCTTGTCCCACCGGGGCAGTTCGAGCTGCGCGGTGCCCACGGAGTGCAGCATCCGGGCGGCGGGCGGCTCCTGGACGTGGACGCGCAGGTCGCGTCGTCCGCCGAGTTCGGCGATGGCCTCGTCGGCCTCCGGCAACGGCTTGCCGTGCAGTCCCTCGCGGTCCTGGACGGCCTCGACGCCCTTGCCCTTGAGGGTGCGGGCGAGGATCACGGTCGGCTGGCCGCTGGTCGACAGTGCCTCGCCGTAGGCGCGGTCGATCGCGTCGACGTCGTGTCCGTCGATCTCCACGGTGTGCCAGTCGAAGGCCTGGAAGCGGCGGGCGTAGGCGTCGAGGTCGTGGCCGTGCCGGGTGGGGCCGCGCTGGCCCAGCCGGTTGACGTCGACGATCGCGGTGAGGTTGTCCAGATGCTCGTACGCCGCCTGCTCGGCGGCCTCCCACACGGATCCCTCGGCGAGCTCGCTGTCGCCGCACAGCACCCACACCCGGTATCCGGTGCGGTCCAGCCGCTTGCCGGCCAGCGCGATGCCGGCGCCGACGGCCAGTCCCTGACCGAGCGAGCCGGTGGCCGTCTCGACCCAGGGAAGACGCCGGGGCGTCGGGTGTCCTTCGAGCCGGCTGCCCAGCTTGCGGAAGGTGAGCAGCGCGTCGTCGTCGAGGGCGCCGGCCGCCTTGTACATGGCGTACAGCAGGGGCGAGGCGTGTCCCTTGGAGAGCACGAAGCGGTCGGCGGCGGGGTGGGCGGGGCGGTCGAAGTCGTAGCGGAAGTGGTGGGCGAGCAGGACCGCCATCAGGTCCGCGGCGGACATCGAGGACGTGGGGTGCCCGGAGCCCGCGGCGGCCGCGGCACGGACGCTGTCCACGCGCAACTGCTGGGCGAATTCCTGGAGTTCACCGGTGTTCATGAGGCTCCTTCCGCGGGGTCGTCGGAACGCTTGACGGGGCCGGGTGGTTCGGGGTGCTCGGAGCTGTGCGGTGCCTCGATCGCGCCCTCGGCCTTCTCCTGCTTCTCGGGCGGCCCCGGCACCCGCGCCAGTTCCGGTGAGGCCGTGTCCAGGGGCACCGACCAGGAGCGTACGAGCCCCAACTGGACGGCCTGGCGCGGCAGTACGGCGTCGAGCAGCCAGTCGGCGGCCACCCGGACGCGGTTGCCGGGCATCGCCGCGAGGTGGTAGCCGCGGGTGACCGCTCCGGCGAGCGGGCCGGCCAGCGGCACGCCGAGCGGGTTGGCGGCGGCCTGCGCGCCGCCCAGGTCCACGACGAACCCCAGGTCCCGGTGGCGGTAGACGCGCCGCTCGCCGATGCCGAGGGAGGCGGCGACGTTGTGGCCGACGGCCTTGCCGTGCCGCCAGGCGTGCTGTGCGGTCATCGGTGTGAAGGAGCCGGGCTTGTTCAGGTCGGGCACGGCGGCCGCGTCACCGCAGGCGAACACCTCGGGCCGGCCCGGCACTTGCAGGTACGGGTCGACGATCAGCCGCCCGCGCTCCAGGGGCTGTCCGATGCCCTCGACGAGCGGATCGGGCCGCACGCCCACGCACCACACCAGCGTCCGCGTCTCGACGAACTCCCCGTCGGTCAGCAGGACTCCGTCATGCGTGGCCTCCTTCACCGAGGTGCCCATGCGGACGTCGACGCCCCGCCGGCGCAGCACCCGGTCGGCGGTGCGCGACAGATGCTCGTCCAGCTCGGGCAGGACCCGCGGCGCGATGTCGAGCAGCAGCCAGCGCGGGCGCATTCCGCCCCGCAGCGGATGCCCGCGCACCTGGGCGTCCGTGTACCGCTGCCCCTGCGCGGCGACCTCGGTGCCGGTGTATCCGGCGCCCACGACGACGAAGGTGCACCGGGCAGCGCAGCTCTTGGGGTCGTCCGCGCCGGCCGCGAGCTCCACCTGCCGGGTCACGTGGTCCCGCAGATACAGCGCCTCGGGCAGCCCGCGGAAGCCGTGCGCGTGCTCGGCGACACCGGGGATCGGCAGCAGCTTGTTCACGCTGCCGACGGCCAGCACCAGCCGGTCGTACTCCAGCGTGCCGGCGCCGCCCTCCGGGTCGGAGTAGTGCACGGTGCGCGCGTCCAGGTCGACGCCGTCCGCCTCGCCGAGCACCAGCCGCACCCGGGGCAGGGTGCCCGAGAGGGAGACGGTGACCCGGCGCGGTTCCAGGATGCCGGCGGCGACCTGGGGCAGCAGGGGCAGATACAGGAAGTAGTCGGTCGGGTTCAGCAGGGTGATCTCGGCGCGGTGCCGGGTCAGCCGGGACAGCGTGCGGGCCGCCTGATACCCAGCGAAACCGGCACCGACGATCACGATGCGGGGTCGACTCACGGTTCGCCTCCGGCGCTTTCGCTCGTACGAGGTTTTCCGCGTCCCCCTGGTCAGTGGCCCCAAACGCGGCCCGCGCGGGCGTTTCGCCCCCATGGCCAGGGATACCCGGCCGGTGACCGGACCCGCCCCCGCCCCGGAGGTGTCCCCCCATGCCCGAGTACGGCTACTTCCTCGCGACCGAGGAGTTCGGTCCCGCGGACCTCGTCGAGCAGGCGAGGATGGCGGAGCAGGCCGGATTCCAGTCGCTGTGGATCTCGGACCACTACCACCCGTGGAACGACGCCCAGGGCCAGAGCCCGTTCGTCTGGTCGGTGATCGGCGCGATCTCCGAGGCCGTGTCGCTGCCCATCGAGACGGCCGTCACCTGCCCGACCGTGCGGATCCACCCGGCGGTGGTGGCCCAGGCCGCGGCGACCAGCGCGGTGATGACGAACGGCCGCTTCCGGCTCGGCGTCGGCACCGGTGAGGCCCTGAACGAGCACATCGTCGGCCACACCTGGCCGCCGGCCGGTGTCCGGATGGAGATGCTGGAAGAGGCGATCCAGGTGATGCGCCGGCTGTTCACGGGCGAGGAGGTCAGCCACTACGGCACCCACTACAAGGTCGAGAACGCCCGCCTGTACACCGTCCCCGACGAGCCCATACCCATCGACATCTCCGGCTTCGGACCGGCGGCGACCGCGCTCGCGGCCCGCGTCGGCGACGGCTACATCACGATGATGCCGGACGAGGCACTCGTCGAGAACTTCCGCAAGGGCGGCGGCGGCACCAAGCCGGTGAGCGGCGGCGTGAAGGTCTGCTACGGCACCGACCGCGACGAGGCCGTACGCACCGTCCACCGGCTGTGGGCCAACCAGCTGCTGCCCGGCGAGATGGGCCAGATCCTGCCCTCGCCCAAGCACTTCGAGCAGCTGGAGCCGTTGATCACCGAGGAGATGGTGAGCGAGAAGTCGGTGTGCGGGGACGACGTCGACGAACACGTCGCCGCGCTCGCCGCGTTCGACGAGGCCGGCTTCGACCGGATCTACGTCAACCAGATCGGGCCCGACCAGCGCGGCTTCTTCGACTTCTACCGCACCAAGGTGCTGCCGCAGCTCCAGCAGGCCGGCCACTGATCCGTACGGGGGCGAGTCAGTGATGAAACTCCACCGGCCCGTGGTGTCGGTGTACACGGTGCCGACGGACGGACCCGAGGCCGACGGCACGCTGGCGTGGGACTCGACGACCGTGGTGATCGCCGAGGTGACGACCGACGACGCGACCGGCACGGGCTGGACCTACGGACCGGCGGCCGTCGGCTCCTTCCTGACCAGGCACCTCGCTCCGCTGGTCGAGGGCCGCAGCGCCCTGGACATCCCCGCCGTGCACACCGCGATGTGCTGCTCCGTGCGCAACGCCGGACGCCCCGGCATCGCCGCGTGCGCGATCTCCGCGGTCGACATCGCCCTGTGGGACCTCAAGGCCCGGCTCCTGGAACTCCCGCTGGCCCGGCTCCTCGGCGTCGCCCGTGAGCGAGTTCCGGTCTACGGCAGCGGCGGCTTCACGACGTACCACGACACCCATCTGGCCGCCCAGTTGAACGGCTGGGTGCATGGGCAGCACATCCCGCGGGTCAAGATCAAGATCGGCGAGAGCTGGGGCCGGGCGGTCACCCGCGACCTGGCCCGCGTCCACGCCGCCCGCCAAGTGATCGGCCCGGAAGCCGAGTTGTACGTCGACGCGAACGGCGCCTACACCCGCAAGCAGGCGATCCGGGTCGGCCACGCGCTCGCCGAGCACGGCGTCGGCTGGTTCGAGGAACCCGTCTCCTCCGACGACCTGACCGGTCTGCGCCTGGTCCGCGACGCGCTGGTGAGTGACGTGACCGCCGGCGAATACGGTTACGACCTACCGTACTTCGCCCGCATGATCGCGGCCGGCGCGGTCGACTGCCTCCAGGTCGACGCGACCCGCTGCGGCGGCCTCACGGAATTCCTTCGCGCCGCCGCCCTGGCCCACGCCCACGGTCTGGAGGTCTCCACCCACTGCGCCCCGCACGCCCACGCCGCCGCGGCCGCCGCGATCCCCAACCTCCGCCACATCGAGTGGTTCCACGACCACGTCCGCATCGAGGACATGTTCTTCGACGGCGCGCTGGACCCGACGGGCGGCTCCGTACGACCGCTGCGCGGGGTGGGTCACGGCTTGACGCTGCGGACGGACGAGGTGGCGGAGTTCAGGGTCGCCTGACGGCGACAAGGCGGGCCACTTTGCGGGCCGCCAGGATCCCGGCGCCAGCGGTGAGCGCCGTACCGATACGGCCGCGACGCCTGGAGAGCCATTCCTGCGGGCTGTCCCCGTGGGACTCCGCGTCGAACCGCCCGTGCGCCCCGAAGTCCCGCCCGTGCGGCCCGTCGGCCGGGGTCCACAGGTTGCCGGGGTCGCGGTGCTCGCCCTCGTCCCGCTGCGCCTCGAACCCGCTCCGCGCCAGATACCGGTCCAGCAGCCCCGGCGCCACCGCGTTGGCGACCAGCGTGGCCACCGTGGAGCCCCCCACCCAGTACTCCCGCCGACGCCCGTGCCCCGCCGCGTGCACGATCGCCCGCGCCGCCACCTCCGGCTGATACACGGGCGGCACGGGCCGCGCCCGCCCCGGCATCCGGCTCAACACCCAGTCGAACTGCGGGGTGTTGACGGCGGGCAGCTGCACCATCGTGGTACGGACCCGGCTCCGCTCGTGCAGCAGCTCGCACCGCAGCGACTCGTTGAACCCCTGAATCGCGTGCTTCGCGCCGCAGTACGCGGACTGCAGCGGAATCCCCCGGTAGGCGAGCGCGGAACCGACCTGCACGATGGTCCCCCGGTTTTGCGGCAGCATGTGCCGCAGCGCCGCCCGTGTGCCGAACACACAGCCCAGATACGTCACTTCGGTCACCCGCCGGAACTCGTCCGCGGTGATCTCCGTGAACGGCGCGAAGACGCCGGCGAAGGCGTTGTTGACCCATACGTCGATGCGCCCGAAGGCGTCGACGACCTGCTGGGCGGCGTCCTCCACGGCCTTGGGGTCGGCCATGTCGACGGGGACGACGAGGGCCTGGCCCCCGGCGCGCTGCACCTCATCGGCCGCCGCGGCCAGGCCCTCGCGTCCCCGGGCCAGCAGGGCGACCCGGTCGCCCCGCGCGGCGAAGGCCAGAGCCGTGGCCCGGCCCACGCCGCCGCTGGCCCCGGTGACCACGACGGCCCTGCCGCCCTTCGACAGCGGCATCCGCGACGGCGTACGCACCGCGCATCACGCCCGGTGGTGCGGCTGCTCGGGGTCGATGTCCTCGGGGCGCGGCGCGGCGGGCGGTATGCCGGCCCCCGGCACGCCGGTCGCCGGTGCGCCGACCGCCCCGCCGAGCCCGCCCGGCGTGGTGGGCGGCACCGGCGGATAGGGCGGCGCGCCCGCGGTGCCCGGCGGCACGCCGCCGAGGGCGCGTTCACGTTCCGCGACGAGTTCGGCCTCGCGCTCCGGCGTCGGCCGGGTCGCGGACGGCCGGGCGGAGCCACGCAGCACATAGGCCACGACGCCCAGGATCACCGCGGTGATCAGCGCGGCGGCCCAGTCGGGCAGTCCGATGGCGAGGGCCAGGCCCACCGCGAGCGCGAGGGCCGCGCCCGCGTAGAGGGCGACGGCGCCGGACGCGGCGTACAGGACGGCCGTGCGGCGCTGCTTGCGGGTCTGCTGACGCAGTTCGTCGCGTACGGTCTCGCGCGCCACCTGCGCCAGTTCGTCGACCAGCGCCTTGTCCAAATGCTCCAGATGATCCAAGCGGTCCATGGCCGCCGGGTACCCGCGGGCCCGTGCGCGTAACGCCCGGGGGGCCGTACGCAAGGCCATGGGCTGACTTGGTGGCCGGGGCGGGGAGATCGAGCGAAACGATCTCCCTGCCCCGGCCGTGCCAACTAGGCTCGTACGCATGGACATTCTGGGAGCCACGCTGCGCGTCTGCGTCGACGACCTGGAGACCGCGGTCCCCTTCTACGAACGCCTCGCGGGCGGCAGAGCCCTCCGTTTCGAGCGCGCCGGCGTCCAGGTGGCCGCCGTCGGCTGCTTCCTGCTGATGAGCGGGCCTGAGTCGGAGCTGGAGGTGCTGCGCAAGGTCGCCGCGACGATCGCCGTCACGGACGTCGACGAGGCCCACAAGGTCCTCACCGACCTGGGCGCCCACATCGTCGCCGGCCCGGTGACGACACCGGTGGGCCGCAACATGATCGTCATGCATCCGGACGGCGCGATCTACGAGTACGTGGACCGCCGCGCCTGATACCGCACGCTGCCGATGGTCAGCCGGATGCCCGCATCTCGGCGGTGATGGCCCAGCGCTCGTGGTCCCGCCAGGCGCCGTCGATGTAGAGGAAGTCCGGCGAGAAGCCCTCCCGGCGGAAGCCGCAGGCGCGGGCCAGCGCGATGGACGCGGTGTTGGCGGGCTGGACGTTGATCTCGAGCCGGTGCAGCCGCATCGGGCCGAAGGCGTGGCCGACGACGAGGTCGAGGCCTTCGCGCATGAGCCCGCGCCCGGCCGCGTGCGCGAAGGCGCCGTAGCCGAGGTCGCCGCTCAGGAAGGCGCCCTGGACGATGTTGTTGATGTTGATGAATCCGGCGATGGCTCCGCCGTCCCTCTCGCAGACCAGGAAGCCCGCCTTGGTGGGGTCCTCGATCAGCCGGCCCGCGTAGGCGGTGTACGCCTGTGGGCTGTCCGGCGGGAAGAGCCACGGATGGTGCAGGTCCTTGCTCTCCCGCGCGCGGGCGCTGAACTCGGCGGCGTCGTCGTAGGTGAAGTGGCGTATGCCCACACGAGGGCCTTCGGCGAGATAGCGGGATGCGGTGTGCGGCATCCCGCCACCCTATGACGGGCCCCGCATCCGCTCAGCCGCTCGCCACCGGCAGCTCCAGCACCCCCGTGTCGTGAGGCGCGCTGACCACGGTCACCGGCTTGATCCCCCGGTTCCCGAAGTACGCGTCGTCGCTCGCCGCGATCACGAACCGCAGCCGGTGCCCCTTCTCGTACCGGTGCACGATCCCCGGCAGCGTCACGGTGAAACTCTTGGTGACGTCGGGAACACGGACCGGCGCGACCAGCCGGTGCACCAGCGTCTTGGTGCCGTCGGGCGCGACGTCGTACAGCTTGGCGAACAGGACGAGCTTGTCGGCGGCGTTGCCCGAATCCTGCGTCCGCTCGGCCTTCGGGGAGACCACCTTGAGCGTGGCCCTCGGCGCGCCCACGACATCGACCGTCCGGGTCAGCGGCTCGCTGGTCCACCCCAGGTAGGTGCCCGGTGTGTCGTACGGCGCCGGATCGGGCAGCCCGATGATCCCGGTCAGCGAGCTCTCCGAATGGCTCGTGGAGATCAGCCAGTTGGTGTACGTACGGCTGCCGCGCGCCACCTTCTTCCGGTTGTCGACGAGCTTGCCGTCGCCGGAGAGGTACATCTTCCGGCCCAGCGCGGGCACTTGGGCCGCCGTGGCGTACGTACGGCCGGGGTCGGTGATCCAGTCGCGGTAGTAGGCGAACGCCGGGCCCGTGTCGACGTCGCGCCGCTTGTGGAGGTAGCGGTCGAACCAGGCGAGGATCCGCTTGCCGACGTAGGAGGAGTCCAGGTTGCCCTGGCTCAGGTTGAGTTCGCCGGACGCCGGATCGGTGAGGCCGCCGCTGTGCCCCCAGGACTGCCAGATCATCTTGGTGGACGTGCCCTGCGCTTTGAGCGTCTTGTACGTCGCCGTCGCCTCGTTGAGGTTGAAGAGGCTGTCGGCCTGCCCCTGGACCAACAGCGTGGGCGCCTCGACGCGGCTGAGGTACGACACCGGGGACACGCTGCGCGCGTAGGCGAGCATGTCGGCGGTCTTGTCGGCCGGGTAGCTGCCGGAGTTGAGGGTGCGGACGGTGTCGCAGGCCTTGGTGACGAAGTGCAGACAGGCGAGGGAGTTGATCCGGGACGGGTCGAGGCTGGGCTCCAGCAGGGGCTGGCCCTCTCCTATGAGGTAGAAGCCGTTGGTCCACTGCCATTTGAAGACGCCGGGGACGCTGCCGCTGCCGACGGCGTTGTTCGGGTCGAGGGAGTAGGCGAGGTCGTTCCAGGTGATCATCGGGACGAGTGCGTCGACCCGGTGGTCCACGGCGGCCGTCGCCAGCTGGATGGCGCCGCCGTAGGAGCCGCCGATCATGCCGACCCGGGGATCGCCGGGGCCGTCCTGGGTCACGAAGTCGGCGTTCGTGCCGTCGTCGGCGGCCCGCTTCCCGGCCAGGAAGTCGACGAGCTGCGAGGCCGCCTCGCCGTCGATGGCCGGGTCGTCCAGCGAGATGAGGCAGCCGCTCCGGCCGAAGCCGAGCCCCGAGTAGACCAGGGAGACATAGCCGCGCTCGGCGAACGCCTTGCCGATGGCGTCGGTCGAGCCGTCGTTCTTGCTGCCGCCGAAGCCGTTGGTGGCGAGCACGGCGGGTGCGGGGTGGGCGGCGTCCACGCCGGCGGGACGGTAGAGATCGGCGTCGACGGTGCAGGCGCGGCCACCGGCCTGGACGGTGAACTTCAGTGCGGTGACGGTGTACTGGCCGTATCGGCCGGTCGCGGTGGCGGGTGAGGTGAGTGCAAGGGGTGCGGTGAGGGCGGCGCCGAGAGCGAGGACGAGCGGGACGCGGGATCTGGGCACACGTCGGGACACGGAGACCTCCACACTGAGGACAACCCGGGATACCGACCAGTAGGTACTGGTCGGTAATCATGGTGTGACACGTGTCAGGCGCAGGTCAATCGCTGTGAAGGGTGATTCTTGACGGAGATTCAGTAGCGGCGGCTCAGCGCAGCGCGGGTTCGTCGAGCGTCAACGTGCCGGTGTCGGCATCGAGTTCGGCCTCCAGTCCGAAGGGGATGGTCAACGCCCCGTCACAGTGGCCGAACCCGAACTCCTCCATGACCGGGATGCCCAGTCCGCCGAGCCGGTCGGCGAACACGGCGCGCAGTGCGTCGTAGGCACCGCATTCGTTCCACGAGCCGAGCGCGATCCCGGTGACGCCGTCGAGCCGTTCCGCGCGCAGGAGTTGGGTCAGCATCCGGTCGATCCGGTACGGCTGCTCGCCGACGTCCTCGATCATCAGCAGTCCGCCGCGAGCGTCGGTGCGGGCGTGGGGTGAGCCGAGGTCGGACACGAGGAGGCAGAGACAGCCTCCGTAGGTGACGCCACGCGCCCGCCCGGGGACCAGAGCGCTGCCCCGCGACTCGATGATGCGGACCGTCTCGGGGGCGAGGAGGGTCGCCCTCAGGTGCTCCTGGGCCCGGGCGTTCTTGGTGAAGTCGGCGCCCGCGGCCGTCGGCCCGTACAGCGTGACCAGCCCCAGCCGCACGGCGAACGCCTCGTGCAGCGCGGTGATGTCGCTGAAGCCCACGAACACCTTCGGCCCGGCCGCGCGCATCGCGTCCCAGTCCAGCAGGTTGACCATCCGCAGCGCGCCGTAGCCGCCGCGGGCGCACAGCACGGCGTCGACGGACGGATCGCACCAGGCGTTCTGCAGATCGGCGGCCCGCTGCGCGTCGGTGCCCGCGAGGTAGTCCAACTCGCCGTGCCGGCCGAGGACATGGGGTGCGACGACCGGTTCGAGGTCCCAGCCGCGCAACACGTCGAGTCCGGCCTGCAGTCGTTCCTCGGCCACGGGTCCGCTGGGCGCGACGACGGCCACGCGGGCGCCGGGTGCCAGCCGGGACGGACGTACCAACTGCTTCACTTGGTCAGCTCCAGGGTGTCGAGGCCGGGCGGGTGCAGTCCGAAGACCTGTGCGTACAAGGAGAGTTCGGCCTCCAGGGCGCGGATCATGGTGTCGGCCCGGCGGAATCCGTGTCCCTCCCCTTCGAAGGTGATGTACGCGTGCGGCACGCGTCGGCCTTTCATGCGGGCCAGGAAGCGTTCGCACTGTGCGGGCGGGCAGATCACGTCGTCCAGGCCCTGCAACAGCAGGAAGGGAGCGGTGATCCGGTCGGCGTGCTCGGCGGGCGAGCGCTCCACGTACCGCGCGGGCACCTCGGCGAGCGGCCCGACCAGCGACTCCAGGTACTGGGACTCGAAGTCGTGGGTCTCCCCCGATCCCCAGCCGGTCAGGTCGAGGATCGGGTAGATGATCGTGCCGCAGGCGTAGACATCGGTCGTGGCCAGCGACGCCGCCGCCGTCCACCCGCCCGCGCTGCCGCCCCGCACGGCGAGCCGGTCCCGGTCCGCGGTGCCCTCGTCGGCGAGGGCCAGCGCGACGGCCGCGCAGTCCTCGACGTCGACCACGCCCCACTGCTCACGCAGCCGGTCCCGGTACGCCCGTCCGTATCCGGTCGAGCCGCCGTAGTTGACCTCGGCGACTCCGATGCCGCGCGAGGTGAAGTAGGCGATCGCCAGGTCGAGCACGAGCGGTGCCCTGCTGGTGGGCCCGCCGTGCGCCCAGACGATGTACGGCGGCAGCTCGTCGCCGGGCGCGACGCAGCGGGGGTGGTGGGGCGGGTAGATGTGCGCGTGGATCTCGCGTCCGGCCGGGCCGGTGAAGGTGCGGATGTGCGGTTCGGGGTAGTGGGCGGGGTCGACCGCGTCCTGGTGCGCTGCGCCGATCACCCGGGCGCGGCCCGTACGGGCGTCCAGTTCCACCACCTCGTACGCGGTGCGCGGGCTCGCCCCGACGGCGACGATGCGCTCGCCGTGCGCCGCGAGCGTGGGCGCGAACTCGGTCCAGGGACCCGCCGCGTCGACGACCTCGCCCGTCTCCGGGTCGAGGATGCCGAGCGCGGTGGCGCCGCGGCCGTGCACGACGGCGATCAGTCCGCTCTCCAACGGGGCGAACCAGCGGTGGCCGAGCTTCCACAGGGGCCCGCCGAACTCCTCCTCGCGCGGACAGAGGGGCACGCCGTCGCGGTAGAGGTTCCACCAGCCGGAGCGGTCGCTCGCGTACAGCAGGGAGCCGTCGGGCGCCCAGTCCACCTGCGCGATGGACTCCCCGGGCCCGCCGGCGACGGTGCGCGCCGCACGGAAGACACCGTCCACGTCGGCGACGACGAGTTCCGTGCCGTCCCACGGCATCCGCGGATGGTCCCAGGCGAGCCAGGCCGCACGCCGCCCGTCGGGCGAGATCCGTGGCCCGGTCACGAACCGGTGCCGGTCGTCGGTCAGTTCGCGTACGGCGTCCCGGTCCTCGGCCGCCGAGCCGTCCAGCGGCACCGCGGCGAGCACCCGGCGTACGTCGGTGGGCGCGTCGCCGGTGAACTCCTCCATCACGCACCACACTTCACCGACGTCCAGGCGCACCTGCGGCTCGGCCCAGCGCGGTCCGGCCGGCGTCAGCGGACGCGGTTCGCTGCCCGGCTCGTACCGGTACAGCCGCTGGTCGGCGAAGTTCACGAACACGACGAGCGGTCCGGCGACACCGGCCCAGGGCTGTCCGCCGTACTCGATGACGCGACTGCGCACGTTCCACGGCGCGGGCAGCATCGACTCCTCGATGCCGTCGGTACGACGCCTCACGAGCGTGCGCCGACCGCCCTCCGTGGGCCGGGGCTCGATCCACCAGGCCTCGTCGCCGACGAAACCGACGTACTCGGGATGCCCGTCGTGCGCGGCGGCGAGGGCCGCGTCGATCGGGGACGGCCACGAGCCGAAGGCCAGCTCCATGGCGCTAGGCCGTCCGCAGGAAGCGGTCCAGGACCTGGACGCCGAAGTGCAGCGCCTCGACGGGGACCCGCTCGTCGACTCCGTGGAAGAGGGCCTGGTAGTCGAAGCCCTCGGGGAGCTTCAGCGGGGTGAAGCCGTAGCCGGTGATGCCGAGCCGGGAGAACTGCTTGGCGTCCGTGCCGCCGGACATGCAGTACGGCACCACATGCCCCTCGGGCGCGAACTCCTCGACCGCGGCACGCATCCGCGCGTACGTCGGCGAGTCCACCGGCGCCTGGAGGCCCACCTCGCGATGGTGGAACTCCCAGTCCACGTCAGGCCCGGTGAGCCGGTCCAGCGTCGCGCGGAACTCGTCCTCGGCGCCGAAGAGATACCGCCCGTCCACGTATGCGACGGCCTCCCCCGGGATGACATTGACCTTGTAACCGGCGTCCAGCATCGTCGGGTTGGCGCTGTTGCGTACGGTGGCCTCGACCAGCTTGGCCGTCGGGCCGAGCTTCTGCAGCAGACCGTCCACGTCGTCGAGGTCGGCCTCGATGCCGTAGAGCGCGGCGAGTTCGGTGAGGGCGGCGCTGACCGTCGGCGTCAGCCTCAGCGGCCACTCGTGGTCGCCGATCCGGGCGATGGCGGCGGCGAGGCGGGTCACCGCGTTCTCCCGGTTCACCTTGGAGCCGTGTCCGGCCCGCCCGCGCGCGGTGAGCTTCAGCCAGCCGGTACCGCGCTCGCCCGCGGCGATGGGGTAGATCTGGCGTCCGCCGCCGTCGTGGAAGGTGAACGCCCCCGACTCGCTGACGCCCTCGGTGCAGCCCTCGAAGAGCCCCGGGTGCTGGTCGGCGAGGAACCCGGACCCGTCCTCCGCGCTCGCCTCCTCGTCGGCGGTGAACGCGATGACGAGGTCCCGTCGGGGCCGTACGCCCTCCCGCGCCCAGGCGCGCACGACCGCGAGGATCATCGCG
The DNA here is from genome assembly GCF_017948455.1 of Streptomyces sp. GESEQ-4. Lineage (GTDB taxonomy): Bacteria > Actinomycetota > Actinomycetes > Streptomycetales > Streptomycetaceae > Streptomyces. The sequence goes on along the minus strand of NZ_JAFFSU010000003.1, from coordinate 370,282 downwards.
TCCATGTTCTTCATGTCGACCGCGCCGCGCCCCCAGACGACGCCGTCGCGGATCTCCCCGGAGAACGGGTGCACGCTCCAGTCGGCGGCTTCGGCGGGTACGACGTCCAGATGGCCGTGGACGAGGAGCGCGTCCGCGGACGGGTCCGTGCCCTCGATCCGGGCGACCACGTTCGTACGGCCCCGGGTGCGCTCCAGCAGCGTCGGCTCCAGGCCCGCCCCGGCCAGTTGCTCCGCCGCGTACTCGGCGGCGGGCCGCTCCCGGCAGTCGCCGCCCCCGCGGTTGGTGGTGTCGACGCGGATGAGGTCGGACGTGAACCGGACGACCTCGTCCAGCGCCTGCTGGTCAGCCATACTGCTCCTCCACCGCGGCCGAGACGATCGTGGTGACCGCCTTGAAGGTACGGATCCCCTGATACATGGTGTCGCTGGTGTACGCCACCTTCCGCTCCCCGGTCCGCTCCACCCCCGGCACAACGGTGGCGGCCAGCGCCAGATGCTCGGCGTCAAACTCCAGGGCGACGGTGAACGGTCCCCCGGCGACGGGCTCGTGCCGCACCGCCAGCGCCGCCGCCTCCTTGGCCGCGGCCCGGATGTCGGAGGCGGTCCTGACCGGCGTACGGCACACGGCCGCGTACCGCGACACATGGTCCTTGACGGCGACCTTCAGCGCCTCGGGCGCGTACCCGAGCGCGTCCTCGCAGGCCACGTCGTCACCGGTGACGAGGACGACGGGCACCCCGTACTCGGCGACCACGTGGGCGTTGAGCAGCCCCTCGCTCGCCCGTACGTCGTCGACCCACACCCCGGTGATGGAGTTGGCGAGGTAGGTGTGGGCGAGGACGCCCTCCATGCCGGCGCCCGCGTGATAGCCGACGAACGCGATGCCGTCCACGTCGCCGTGCTGCACGCCCTCCACCATGGAGAGGGACTTGTGCCGCCCGGTGAGCATCTGGGCCCGCTCGTCGAGCTGTTCGAGGAGCAGATTGCGCATCGTCCAGTGCGCTTCGTTGATGAGCACGTCGTCCGCGCCGCCGTCGAGGAAGCCCAGCACGGCGGCGTTCACATCCGAGGTGAACATCGACCGGCAGCGCTCCCACTGCGGCGTCCCCGGCAGCACGTCGGCCGGCCAGGTGACGCCCGTCGCGCCCTCCATGTCGGCGCTGATGAGGATCTTCATACCGCCTCACGTTACGCGTCGGCGAGGCGACTTCCTACGAGGCCTGCCTCGCACCGGAGGCGGCGACCGGGGTTTCACCGGATGCGGTGCTTCTTCCAGAAGGGGTCCAGGTCGGTGTCCGTCACGGACTGTGCGGCCTTCTTGAAGTCCTCGGTGGTGGAGACGCCGTACCAGTGGTCGCGGGCGTATCGCTCGAGCAGTCTCGCCATCGTGTCGGCGCCGAGGGTGCGCTCCAGGTTCGCCAGGGCGCAGGAGCCGGCCGTGTAGATGACGTGGTACTCGTCGCGGTGCTCGGCCCAGTAGGCCATCGAGTTCGTGAGCGCGGTCTCGTCGCTCGGCCAGTCCTCGTCCGACCAGCAGTCGCGGGTGTCCCAGCCGTAGAAGCGCGCGTTGGCGTACTGGGCGAAGCTCTCGTCCAGCCAGGGGGCGCCGTATTCGTCGTTGCCCACGATGCCGTACCACCACTGGTGGGCCACCTCGTGGACGACGGCGCTGCCGTCCTCGGCGGTGCCGAGGATGACCAGGCCGGGGTACTCCATACCGCCGCCGAAGTCCTTGGTCATCACCAGGTCGATCTCGCCGTACGGATAACGGCCGAACTCCTTGCCGAACCGGTCGACGGCGGCGACGCCGTCCTCGCGGTTGAGGCGCACACCCGCCGCGGGCGTGTTCGGCGCCCAGTACGACTTCACCCGCACACCACCGGGCGAGGTCTCGCTCGCCACGCGGAACGGGCCCGCCGCCCACGCGAAGTCCCGCACCCGGTGCGCGACGCTGTGCGTGACCGTGCGCCCGGACGTGCCGTGCCGGGTCCACGTGCGGCCGGTCGCGGGGACCTTGAGGGTCGACGGGTGGTCGATGCGCACCCGGAAGTCGCTCGCCAGGCTGTAGAAGCTCTCGCCGGTCGACACATACGGATCGAGGTGCCAGCCCTTCGCGTCGTGCACGGCGAGCACCGGCAGCGCGTTGCCCAGGAAGCGGAACGCGCCCTCGCGGCCGAAGCGGTTGTTGCGCTGGGGCACGGTGATGGACACGTCGAAGGAGACGGCCGTCCGCTCGCCGCGCGCGAGGGGCTTCGGCAGGGTGATGCGCAGCGCGGTGCAGTTCACGGTGAGGCGGCCCGGGGTGCCACCGCGCACCTTGGACATCTTCACGGGGGACGGCTTGCCCGGCGTTCCGCACTTGTCCTCGCCGTTGCCCCACAGACGTACGTACACCTCACGCAAGGGTCGCGCGGAGGCATTGCGGAACGACACCCACTGCCGGCCCGTCCAGTGGGAGCCGTCGGCGTCACTGCGCAGGGACACGTCGTAGCGAAGCCGATCGGGCGTCGCCTCCTTGGGTGCCGGTGCCGCGACGGCACCGGCCCCGGTGGCGCCCGCTGCCACGATCAAGGCAAGCGGGGCAACTAGCAGACGGCGAGCGGCACTTGACCACCACGCATGTGCGCGTATCGACGACATGGCAGCGGATCATGCCACATCGGGCGCTTCCGGTGCCGATTCCTGGAGCTCTGCCAGGGTCAGGACGTGGCCGCCGATGCCCCAGCCGCCGTCGGGGACCTCCTCGACCAGGACCAGGGTGGCGGCGCGGGCACGCTCACCGTAGATCTCGACGTACAACTCGGTGACGCGGGTGACGATCTGCTCCTTCTGCTTCTCGTCGAGAGTGCCGGCGGGGACCTTGAAGTTGGCGAACGGCATGGTGATTCACGCTCCGGTCGGTCGTGTGACGGGGTGCTGTCCCCTCCACCCTGGGCCGGAACGGCGACGACACCCAGGGCTGCGCCCACCCTGGGGTCGGCGCCCCCTGGATACGGACGTGCGCACGGGTGAGGATGGGAGCGTGCCCCGTCCCGAACTCTCCGCGTTCCTGAAGTCCCGCCGTGATCGCGTCCGGCCTGCCGATGTGGGCCTGACCGCCGGGCCCCGGCGGCGGGTGCCCGGTCTGCGCCGGGAGGAGGTCGCGCAGCTCGCGGGCCTGTCGGCCGACTACTACACGGAGTTGGAGCGGGGCCGGGGTGCCCAGCCCTCGGCCCAGGTCGTGGCCGCCCTCGCCCGCGCCCTCAGGCTGAACGACGACGAGCGCGACCACCTGTTCCACCTCGCCGACCGCCCGGTGCCCCCGGCGGCGCACGGCCCGACCGCGCACGTCCAGCCCGCCCTGCTCGGTCTGCTGGACCGGCTCACCACCACACCGGCCCAGATCATCACCGACCTGCACGAGACCCTCGTACAGAACGACCTGGCCGTCGCCCTGGTCGGTCGGGCCGCCGAGGTGCGCGGTCCGCGGGCGAGTCTCGTGTACCGCTGGTTCACCGACCCGGACACCCGCAAGATCTATCCGGTCGAGGACCACGCGCACCACTCCCGCGTCTTCGTGGCCGACCTCCAGGCGGTGGCGGCCCGGCGGGGCCGGGACGGCGAGGTGCAGCGGATGGTGGCCGCGCTGCGGCGGCACAGCGCGGAGTTCGCCGCCTTGTGGGACACCCATGACGTCGCCCTGCGCAGGGGCGACCACAAGCGCATCGTCCACCCCGCCCTCGGCGTCATCGAGCTGGACTGCCACAGCCTGTTCAGCGAGGACGGCCACCAGCGTCTGCTGTGGTTCTCGGCCCCGCCCGGCACCGAGGGCGCCGCCCGGCTTGAGCTGCTGTCCGTCATCGGCGCCCAGGACATGGCCGCCGGCTCAAGCGGCTGAGCCGGCCGCACGTCACTCCGCCCGCAACGCCCCCGCCACCCGCGTCCGCGCCGCCCACCCCGCCGGCAGCAGTGCCCCGGCGACGGCGATCAGCACGCCGGAGAGCGCCAGCAGGGTCAGATCGGGGACGTCGTACACATCGATGAGTTCCGACGGGAAGCGCACCCCCACGGCCCGCCCCATCTCCGGCATGACGTACCCGTGCAGCGCCACCCCGAGCGGGACGCCGATCGCCCCGGCGGCCAGACCGATGCCGGCCACGGCGGTGAGGACCTGGGCGACGGTCTGGCGCGGTGTCATGCCGAGGGCCTTGAAGATGCCGAGGTCGCGGGTCCGGTCGCGGGTGTCGAGCACGACCGTGTTGAGGACGCCGAGGCAGGCGACCGTCACCAGCATGGCGGTGAGCATCGCGATCAGCGCCTGCATGGCCCGGATCACGGTCGACTCGCCCTGCTCGGTGAGGGCCGCCTCCCCGCCGGTCGCCTCCAGATCCGCGTTCAAGGAGTCGACGTAACTCCGCGCATCGGCACCGGACTTGAGCCGCACGCTGAACTCGCTCGGCAGGTAGCCGATGTCGAGCGGCGCCAGTGCCGAGAACGAGGTGCGGACGGTCATCCCCTCCTCGTTCAGGTCGAAGACCTCCCCCACGATCCGCAACCGGACGGTCCGGCCCTGCTCGCTCAATGTCACCGTGTCCCCGACCTTCACACCCGTCACCGTCAGGAAGCGCGAGCCGGCGACAGCCTCGCCGCTCGTGTCGAACCAGCGGCCGGACACCATGCTGTGCCGGCTGTGCGCCGCGTCCCCGTCGTACGCCACCACCGGCACCCCGCCCTTCAGGCCCGCCACACGCACCTCGGACCGGGCGGTGCGGTAGGACGAGGCCGTCTCCGGACGGGACTTGATCGCGGCGGCCACCACGTCCGGATCCACCGGGCCGCCGGGCGCCGCCCCGGGTTGCGGCGGCGACATCGTGCGTACGGTCACCTCGCCCGCCGCCTGGTCGGGTTCGCCGTCCCGCTGGATCGCGAAGAGCGTGCTGCCCAGCCCGACCGCGAACGTCACCGCCAGCGCCCCGAACGCCACCGCCGCGGCCATCGTGCCCGAGCGGGCGGGCCGGGCGAACGGACCCGCGAGGCCCAGGGTCACCGGGCGCGGCAGCGGCAGCCGGCCCAGCAGCTGCCGAACTCCGCGTCCCCGGGCGTCGGTTGCGGCGCGACCGACCCCGAGCACCGAGGCGGTGCGCAGCCGGGCCGCCCGCAGTGCCGGGCCGAACGCGGTGAGGGCGACCACCGCGAGGACGCCGGCCGGCACCACCAGGTTCACCCACAGCGGGATCAGCAGCGTGCCCGTCCCGTAGGCCGCCGCCAGCTCCGCCATCAGCGGCACGGCGAGCAGACCGCCCAGTGCCACACCCAGCGCGGCGCCCACCACCGCCGGGATCAACGCCTGCGCCACATAGGCCCGCCCCACCTGGAGCGGGGTGAGCCCGAGGGACTTCAGGATGCCGATGCGCCGGGTCGCGGCACTCACCGCGCCGCTCACCACGATGCCGATCACCAGCACCGACATGGCCAGGCCCAGCAGGGCGAAGGCGGTCACGAAGGGGATGTACGCGGCCGTGGTGGCCTCGGCGGCCTGCCTGACGTCCAGATAGGACTGCGTGCCGGTGAGCGTGCGGGCGGGCGCGGCGGCGGCGATCGCGTCCCGTCCGGCGGCGATGTCGGCGCGGCTGTCCGCGTCGGTGAAGCGGTAGAGCATCTGGTACGACGGCTGCGCGTCCAATGCCGTCAACTGCGCCGGTACGACCCACGCGTCGGCGCTCTCGCCCACGGACTCGGCGATGCCGACCACGGTCAGCTCCGCGTCCCCAGCGTAGATCTTGCTGTCGGGCTGCATGCCGGGGTTGCCGGATCCCGCCTCCAGCACGATCTCGCCGGGCTTCCTCGCCCATCGGCCCGAGACCAGGCCGAGGTCGTCCACGGCGGCGTCGGCCGAGGCCCGTCCGGCCACGGTGAGGGGCGGCGGGGTGAAGCCGGGCGGGCCCCCGTGGGCGGGGCTGACACGGACGGAGGTCACGGCGAACGGGCCCGCGGCGGCCTCGACGCCGTCGGCGGAAGCGGTCGCTGCGAGTTTCCCCGGCGCCACTGAGGCGAACTCCGCCGTCAGATGCGCCCCGTGCTGCCGCGCGAAGGCCCGGTCGAACGGTGCCTGCGACGCCACCAGCAGCCCCACCGCCAGCACGGACGCGGCCACCGACAGCAGCGTCGTCAGCACGATCACCGCGGTCTGCACCCGGCGCCTGCCGACACCGGCCCGCACGACTCTCCCCATCGCCCCGCTCATGACGCCACCGCCGGCACATCGCTCGCGATCCTGCCGTCGACCAGCTCGATCGTCCGCGTCGCGCACGACTCGGCCAGCGCCAGGTCGTGGGTGACGAGGACGATCGTCTGCCCGTCCCCGTTGAGTTCACGCAGCAGCTCCCGCACCTCGGCGCCCGAGGCGGTGTCCAGCGCGCCGGTCGGCTCGTCGGCGAGCAGCAGCGGCGGGCGGTTCATCAACGCCCGGGCCACGGCGACCCGTTGCCGTTCGCCGCCGGAGAGCCGCCCGGGGTAGGCGCGGGCGTGCCGGTCGATGCCGAGGTAGGTGAGGAGTTCGGCGGCCCGGGCGGCGGCCTTCGCGCGGGGCACGCCGGAGAGCTGGGCCGGCAGCAGCACGTTGTCGGCGACCGTCAGATCGTCGAGGAGATTGAAGAACTGGAACACCATGCCGATGCGTGCGCGCCGGTAGCGGGCGGACGCGCTCTCGCTCAACTTGTCGATCCTGAGCCCGTCGACGGTGACACCGCCCGCGCTCGGCCGGTCGAGCCCGGCGATCAGATTGAGCAGCGTGGACTTGCCGCTGCCGGACGGCCCCAGCACCGCGAGCGCCTCCCCGGCCCGCACCTGAAGCGTCAGCCCGGCCAGCGCGGGCGGGCCCTGGTCGTACTCCTTGCGCACGTCACGCACGTCGATCAGCGGATCGGTCATGGCTCGCCCCTTCATGGATCGGTGTGGTCCGGCCCGAAGCTAGGTGCGAACTTCAGGCGGGCACGTCGGCCGCGATGGGGAAGGCCCGTACCGTGCTCGGTGGAGCCGGGGCCGGGTCATCCCCGCGATGTACACCCCAGGCGTACGCACCTGAGTCGTACGACGGATCCCGCCGGCCCGGCCGGCTTGACACACTTGCCCGGTGGACGGTGCCGCGGCGATACCGCTGAGAAAACCGGCCTCGTGGCTGCGTGCGGCGGCCCGGGGTGTCGCCGGTGTGCCCCCGCGGCTGTCCCGTTGGGCGTGGGCGGCGGACGCGGTGCTCGCCCTGGTGCTGGCGGTGGGGACCGTCAGTGCCGATCTGGACCGGTCCTATGTGGAGGACGCGTCCGGGGAGATGCTCAGGCACGAAGGGCCCTTGCCGGACCGGGGACTGGCGCCCGTCCCGCCGACCCCACCGGGCACCATCTTCCCGGTCGTCGAGCACACTCTGGGTCCCCTCCCCTGGTGGGCGGTGGTGCTGGCGGTCCTCACCGCCGTCCCGCTGGCCTGGCGCAGGCACCGTCCGCTGGCCGCGTTCTGGGCGGTGCTCGCGGCCACGGCGCTGTTCCATCTGAGCGAGGTCAACCGGGACGCCACGGTGGCCACGTTCGCGTCCGTGCTGATCGCGGCGTACAGCGCGGCCATGTACAGCCCGCACCGCAAGGCGGCCGGGGCGAGCCTGGCGGCGGGCGCGGTGCTGCTCGCGGTCGGAAATCTGGTCCCGGACGTCGACCGCACGCTGATCCCGCTGCTGGTGCTGGCGCCGGTCGCGCTGGCCGCCAACGGCCTGCACGCCTGGCGGCACCGGGTCCGGACCCTGCGGGCCGAGCAGGAGGCGGCGACCCGCCGCGCGGTGGACGAGGAGCGGCGACGCATCGCGCGCGAGTTGCACGACGTGGTCACCCACAACGTGAGCATGATGACGATCCAGGCCGGCGCTGCCCGCAAGGTGCTGGACGTCTCCGCGGACCAGGCCCGCGAGGCGATGCTGGCGGTGGAGGCGGCCGGCCGCACCGCGATGTCGGAGCTGCGTCAGGTGATGGGCCTGCTCACGATGGCCGCGGACGGCTCACCGGAGAACCTGGACCTGGCACCGCAGCCCGGCCTGGACCGGCTGGCGGAGCTGGTGGACCGGGTCCGCGGTACGGGAGTTCCGGTCGAGCTGACCGTCACGGGCACCCCGCGCGAGCTGCCCGCCGGCGTGGACCTGGCCGCCTACCGTGTCGTGCAGGAGGGGCTGACGAACGCCGTGAAGCACGCCTCGGGGGCGAGCGTGACCGTCACCGTCGCATACGCGCCCGGCGAACTGCGGGTGGACGTCCAGGACTCCGGCGGTGTGCCGACGCCCGCCGAGGGCAACGGCCGCGGCCTCATCGGGCTGCGGGAACGGCTCGCCGTGTACGGCGGTACGCTCCACAACGGCAGGCGCCCGCGCGGGGGTTACCGGATCCGGGCCGTGATCCCGGTGGAGGCGATGTGACCGAGGCGCCGCGGGTGGTGATCGTCGACGATCAGGCCCTGGTCCGCACCGGCTTCCGGATGATCCTCGCCGCCGACGGCATCGACGTGGTCGGGGAGGCCGCCGACGGTGACGAGGCGGTCGCGGCGGTACGGCGCACCCTCCCGGACGTCGTCCTGATGGACGTCCGGATGCCGGGCACCGACGGCCTGGAGGCGACGCGCCGGATCCTCGACGGCGCCCAGAGCCCGCCGCCCCGCGTCATCATCCTCACCACCTACGACCTCGACCAGTACGTCTACGCCGCACTGACCGCGGGCGCGAGCGGCTTCCTGCTCAAGGACGTCACCCCGGAGCATCTCGCCGCCGCCGTACGCCTGGTCCGCTCCGGCGACGCCCTGCTGGCCCCCGCCATCACCCGCCGCCTGGTGGAGCGCTTCGCGACCGCCGACACCCGTACGGCGTCCCTGCACCGGGATCTGTCCGCGCTCACGCCGCGCGAGCTCCAGGTGCTCGAAGCGCTGGCCCGCGGACACAGCAACGCGGAACTGGCCGGACGCTTCCAGCTGAGCGAGGCCACGGTGAAGACACACGTGGCCCGCATCCTCTCCAAACTCCGGCTCCGCGACCGCGCCCAGGCGGTGATCGCCGCCTATGAGACGGGACTGATCAGTCCGGGTGCCGGGCAGGACGGCTGACCATCCGTCAGGCGGTGCGCCCCGCCAGCAGCCACCTCGACGGCAGTTCGATCCGGGTGCCGTCGGAGGCGAACTCCGTGGTGATCAGCGGCAGTTCACCACTGGCCAGGACCGTGAGCCCGGCCGCGTTCAGATACACGGGCACCGCTTCGTCGGCGACCTCGCCGGGCGCGATGCCGTGCCGGAAGACCGGGGCCAGCTTGGGCGGCGGGCCCGCGGGGCTCTGGGCGAGGCCCATCAGGACGGGCCGCGCGGTCTCGGAGAGTTCGACGAGGAAGGCCCGGCCGCGCTCCCCGACGAGCGCGGCGATACCGTCGACGAGCGTCTGCCGGTCCTCGGGTTCGGCCTGGTGGAGCACGCCGCGCAGGTAGACGTTGGTGTCGCCGAGTTCCGCGTGCAGCGCCTGAGCCTCGGTCTTCTCGCACGCGTCCAGCACCCGGTAGGTCGCCTGCCCGGCGGGGTCGGCCCGGCGGGCGTGGTCGATGGCCGCCTCGGACAGGTCGGCGCCGATGACGTGCGGGAAGCGGTCGGCGAGGAAACGGGTCTGGCTGCCGTTGCCACAACCGAGGTCCACCATCGGCAGGTTGGGGTCGGGCAACTGCGGCTCGAAGATCGCCAGATGCACCCCCACCGTCAGCGTGGGCTCCGCATCCCAGAACACAGCGCCCTGCTCCTCAGAAGCTTCCCGCCAGAAGCCCTCCCAGGCCTCCCGATACCGACTCGTCACGCTCATGCCCAACTCCCCAGGTGCGACGGCCACCCATCGCGAGTGACGGGCGACTACGGTCTATCGTGCACCGGCGCGCACCGGCGCGCCCCAAAGGGGCGCGGGGAACTGCGCGACCAGCCCCCACCGGCCCGCAGGTGAATTACCGCGCCCCCAGCGGAGCGCGCGGCAACGTCAGTTCGAACCAGACCGTCTTGCCCGCCTTCGTCCGACTCGTGCCCCACTCCCGGGCCAGCATGCTGACCACCCGCAGACCGCGCCCGAACTCGTCGCCGGGACCCGTGCTCAGCAGCGTCGGCAGTTCGTGGTCGTCGTCGTCCACCTCGCACAGCAGCGTGTCCCCGCGCACCAGCCGCAGCTCGATCGGGCGGCTGTGGGAGTGCCGTACGGCATTGGTGACCAGCTCACTGACCATCAGCGCCGCACCGTCGGCGAGCTTGGCGAGCCCCCAGTCGTGGAGCTGTTCGCGGACCGCGGCACGCGCCCGGCGGACCTCGAGCGAGTCGAGGGGGAGCCGCCATTCGGCCACGTCGTCGGGCTCGATGCCGTTCAGACGGGCCATCAGCAGGGCCACGTCGTCCTTGCGGCCACCGCGCGTGTTGAGGGCGCGGATGATGGTGTCGCAGGCGTCGTCCATGGACGCGGCCGGGTGGGCGGCCGACTCGCACAGGGTCGCGAGTCCCACGCCGATGTCCTCGCCGCGCACCTCGACCAGGCCGTCGGTGCACATCACCAGCCGGTCGCCGGGCTCCACGCGCACGCGTACCGCCTCGAAGGGCACCCCGCCGACGCCGATCGGCGCACCGGTCGGCAGGTCGAGCAGTTCGCTGTGGCCGCCCTCGGCGCGCACGATCACCGGCGGGATGTGCCCGGCGTTGGCGATGTGAAGCTCGCTCGCGATCGGATCGTAGACCGCGTAAAGACACGTCGCGAGGTAGGTGTCACCCAGCCGCTGGGCGAGGTCGTCCAAGTTGCGCAACAGCTGGGCCGGCGGCAGGTCCAACGCGGCCATGGTCTGGACGGCCGTACGCAACTGGCCCATCATCGCGGCCGAGTTGAGGCCGTGGCCCATGACGTCGCCGACGACGAGGGCGGTGCGGGCGCCGGGCAGTTTCACGGAGTCGAACCAGTCGCCGCCGACTCTGCCGAGCAGGGTGCCCGGCAGATAGCGGGTGGCGATGTCGCAGCCCGCCATGCGCGGCGGGATGTGCGGCAGCATGCTGTCCTGGAGGGTCTCGGCGACGCTCTCCTGGTACGTGTACATGCGCGCGTTGTCGAGCACGAGGCCCGCGCGGGCGGCGAGTTCGGCGCCGGTGACCCGGTCCATGTCGTTGAACTCGACGCGCTCGGGGTGGCGCAGCAGGATCATGAAGCCGAGGACCACATTGCGTGCCTTCAGCGGCACGACCAGCATGGAGCGGCCGGTGATCAGCGGCCTGATGTCGCGCTTCTCGAACTGCGAGGCGATGGCGTGCCCCATCTGCTCGCTGATGCGCGGCACGAGGACGGGCTCACCCGTGGTCATGCACTGGAAGAACGGCGTGTGCGCCGGGAACGGCATCGCCTCGCCGACCGGCACGACGTCGTCCCAGCGGCCGGGTTCGTCGGTGTGCTCGACGGCGACCCGGTGCCACATGGTCGTCGTGTCGGGCACGCCGTCCGGGAACCCCTCGCCTGCGACGACCTGTTCGCGCAGATAGGTGCCGGCGACGTCGGTGAAGCGCGGCACCACGGCCCGGCTGACCTCGACGATGGTCTTCGCCAGGTCGAGCGAGGTGCCGATGCGGCCGCTGACCTCGTTGAGGAACTCCAGCCGCTCGCGTACGGCGGTGTACTCGAGATCCTCGCCCTCGTCGGCGAACTCCTGCGCCACCGGCAGCCCTTCGGCCCGCGCCCGTGCCGCCCGCTCGCGACGCGCCTTGCGCTCGGCCCGCCGGGGCACACCCCAGTCGGGGGTGACGGGAACGCGGTCGTTCTGGCTGAACTCCAGGACGGGATAGCCCAGTTCGAGGATCTGCGCGACGATCCGGGCGCCCTCGCCGACGCTCATGCTCGGCAGGATCTCGGGGAGGCGGCGGGCGAGTTCCTCGGCGCCGGGGAAGTCGGTGTGCAGGGCGAAGCCGGGGGCTATCCGCTCGAAGACCGCGTCCTCGTCGTCGTGGCGCAATCCCGCCGCGTCGGCCGCCAGCACCAGCAGCTTCTCCCGTCCCGGGCCCACCAGCGGGTACGCCCACCACAGGACGTCCGCCCGCTCGTCCGTGGCCACCGCGAGGCGGGCGCGGCCCGCGGCGGGGTAGGACAACCGCCCGCCGAGGGAGGATTCGAGGTCGGGTCCGAGTCCGTCGTAGGCCGCCGCATAAGTCCCGTACAAGGTGACGTCGTCCTCCTCGGGGAGGGCGCCGGAGACGGGGAGCAGGTCGAGGGCGGGACGGCCGATCGCGTCCTCCTTGGCGGCGCCGAACAGCCGCCGTGCGCCCGTGCTCCAGTGCGACACCAGACCGTCGCGGTCCACGACGACCACGGCCAGGGGGATACGTCCGACAGCGGCGGGCTCCGCCGTGCCGTCCTCAGCTCCGCGGCTGGGAGGTACGTCCCTCTCGGTGCCACGGTCCATGTCCCCGGCCCTCTCTCCCCACGGCTCCGCAAGATCTGTGCCGCCGTCACCACGGTACGGCGGTGACCGCTCACGATGTGCCGCAACACGGGAATTGACGCAACCGGAGCGCCCCGGCGCACGGGCCCGCGCCCGTGGGGCGTTTCAGTCCTCGTGCCCCAGCTGGAGGTCCCGCTCCGTCCGTCCCCCGCCCGCCACTTGGAGCACGGTGGCCACGGGCGGATAACCGGCGGCGATGACGGTGTACTCGCCGCTCGACAGATCCACGAACCGGAACGTTCCGTCCGTTCCGGTCGTCAGCGTGTCCACGACGTTGCCCGCCGCGTCGAGCAGCGTCACGCGCGCGTCGTCGACGGGACGTCCACCGCTCGCGCGCACGGTGCCGCGCAGCACCGCACCGCCGGCGAGTTCGATGTCCTGCCGGGTCTCGCGGGCGGCCTGGACGGTGACGGGCAGCGCGGTGGGCCGGAAGGCGGGCGCGCTGGCGGCGAGGGTGTACTCCCCGGCGACCAGTTCGCCGATGACGTAGCCGCCCTCGCGTCCGCTGCGGGTGCTGGCGACCACCTCGCCGTGCACGTTGGTGAGCGTGACGGTGGCCTCCCGCACCGGTGTGCCGTCGGCGGTGAGCACGCTCCCGGCGAGCCGTCCGGCGCCGCCGAGGACTACGTCCAGGTCGACGGGGCGTTCGCCGACGGTCACGGAGACGGCCTGCGGCTGATGCCCGCCCGCCGCCGCGATCAGGACGTACGACCCCGGCCCGGGCGTGGACAGCGCGTACCGCCCGTCCTCCCCGCTCGCGCCCCGCCCGATCTGCTGTCCGCCGACATCGATGAGCGTGAGCGCCGCGCGCGGGACGACGGTCCCGTCGGGGTGCTGCACCGTGCCGCAGACCGGGATTCCGGCGGCGTACGGGGATCGGGCCTGCGGGATGGGGGCGTGCACGTACGGGGGCTCCGTCTCGGTGGCGGGTGCGTTGTGGGACACCAGGGGTTTCTCCTTGAGAAAGAGGGCGATGAGCAGGCCCAGAACGAGCACCGGCACCAGATGGAGGAAGATCCGCGGCATGGCGTCGGCGTAGGCCCGGATGTACGCGTCACGCAGCTCCGGCGGCAGCGCGTGGACGAGCTGCGGGGTGATCGACTCGGGGTCGGGCAGACCGGCGCCCGCGGGTGCGGGGAGGCGGTCGGCGAGGGCGTCGGTGAGCCGGTCGGCGAAGAGCGTGCCGAAGACGGCGGCGCCGACGCTGCCGCCGATCTGCCGGAAGTAGTTGTGGGCGCTGGTGGCGGTGCCCAGGTCGGCGGGGCGCACGGAGTTCTGCACGGCGAGGATCAGCACGGGCATCACCATGCCGATGCCGGCGCCGAGGACGGCCATCCAGATGCTGTAGTGCAGTCGGGGTGTGTCGATGTCGAGCCGGGACAGCAGCCACATGCCGACGACGGAGAGGGCGCCGCCGAGGATCGGGTGGATCTTGTAGCGGCCGGTGTGGCTGATGAGTTGTCCGGAGACGATCGAGGCGATGACGATGCCGCCCATCATGGGCAGCATCAGCAGCCCGGACTCGGTGGCGCTCGCTCCGTCGACCATCTGCAGGAAGGTCGGCAGATAGCTGGCGGCGCCGAACAGCGCGACTCCGATCACGAGGCCTACCAGGCCGGTGATGTTGAAGACGGAGTCCTTGAACAACCGCAGCGGGATGAGGGGTTCGGGCGTGAAGTGCTCGGCGACCAGGAAGAGCAGGGAGGCGACCGCGGCGCCCGCACCCAGGCCGAGGATGACCCGGGAGTCCCAGGCGTACTCGGTGCCGCCCCAACTGGTCAGCAGCACAAGGCAGGTGGAGGCGGCGGCGAGCAGCAGCGAACCGAGGATGTCGAGCCGGGGCTTGGCCTGGGGCTTCGGCAGTTTCAGTACGACCGCGACGACGGCCAGCGTGACCAGTCCGAAGGGCACGTTGATGTAGAAGCACCAGCGCCAGGAGAGATGGTCGGTGAAGTAGCCGCCCAGCAGCGGCCCGGCGACGGAGGCGAGGCCGAACGCGGCGCCGATCAGGCCCATGAAGCGGCCGCGCTGCCGGGGCGGCACGATGTCGGCGATGATCGCCTGGACGCCGATCATGAGCCCGCCCGCGCCGACGCCCTGGACGGCGCGGTAGGCGATCAGCTGGTCCATGGTCTGGGCCCGGCCAGCGAGCGCGGAGCCGACGACGAAGACGACGATCGCGAACTGGAAGACGCTCTTGCGGCCGAGCAGGTCGCCGAGCTTGCCGTAGATCGGCAGTCCGATGGTGGAGGTGAGCAGATAGGCGGTGATCGCCCAGGACATCCTGTCCAGGCCGTGCAGCTCACCGACGATCTTCGGGAGCGCGGTGGCGACGATCATCTGCTCCAGGGCGGCCAGCAGCAGGGCCAGCAGCAGCGCGAGGAAGACCAACCGCACCCGGCGGGGGCTGAGTTCGACCGGCTGGGGCGGTGGCGGTGCGGGGGTTCGCGGGGGTGCCAGTGCCGGTTCGTCCTGCACCGGAGTCGTCCCACCCACGTACCGCTCCCCTCGTCGCGCTGCCGCACAATTCCCGCGTAAAAGCGACAACTACGAGCAAGCGCGACGAGTTACGGCATCATGCCGGTCGGCCAGGAGTTCCACTCGAACCGGTGAGACGCCAACGGCCTTGAGAAACAGGCACCTTGAGCTACTTCTCGACCTCGGCGGCGAGCTTGGCGAGCACCGCGTCGTAGATCCGGCCGAGCCCCTTGGGCGCGAAGGTCTTCTCGAAGAAGCCGCCGATACCGCCGGCACCCTTCCAGGTGGTGTGCACGACGACCCGCGAGTTGCCCTCGCCGGCCGGGGTGACCCGCCAGGTGGTGACCATGGTGGAGTTGCGGTCCTTCTCGACGAGTTCGCCGTCGGTGGGCTCGCTGACCTCCAGGAGGCAGTCGCGCACGCGCTTGCTGGTGGCCTGGAGCTTCCAGTGCACGAGGGTGCCCTCGCCGTCGCCGCCCTCGCGCACCTCGTACTCGCTGAAGTGCTCGGGCAGCAGCTTCGCGCGGGTGCCGCTGTAGTCGGCGAGGGCGTCGAACACCTTCTCCGCGTCCGCCGCGACGACCCGCTCCGTAGTGGCCTCGACCTGCGCCATTGACTTCCTCCAGGACCTGGTTTTTCGGGGGCGGGGGCAAGCCAACCACCCCGCTCCCCGGCGGCCCAAATCGGGGTGCCCCCGGGCGTCCGAAGCGATCAGAAACTGCCCTTGCCCGATAATTCGAACACGTGTTTCAATCGGGACGCACCGCTACCGAGGAGGCGTCATGCGCTGGGAGAACCTCACAGTGAAGTCCGGCGGCAGCCAGACCGATGCCGCGCTGTTCGGCGCGGACTCTGTGGTCACCCGCACCTTCGACACGCCCGAGTTCCGCGGGATCACCTTCCACGAGGTGCGAGCCCGCTCGATCATCAACCGGGTGCCGGGGGTCTCCCGCATGTCCTTCGACTGGACGGTCAACCCCTATCGGGGCTGCACGCACGCGTGCGTCTACTGCTTCGCCCGCAAGACGCACACCTATCTCGACCTCGACACCGGGATCGACTTCGACTCCCAGATCGTGGTCAAGGTGAACGCCCCGGAGCTGCTGCGCCGTCAGCTCGGCTCACGCCGCTGGCAGGGCGAGCACATCGCGATGGGCACGAACGTCGACTGCTATCAGCGTGCCGAGGGACGGTATGCCCTGATGCCGGGCATCCTCACCGCCCTGCGCGACCACGCGAACCCCTTCTCGATCCTGACCAAGGGCACACTGATCCTGCGCGACCTCGAACTGCTCAAGCAGGCCTCCCGGATGACGGACGTCGGCATCTCCGTCTCGGTCGGCTTCACCGACCCCGAGCTGTGGCGCACCGTCGAGCCGGGCACGCCCGCGCCGGAGCGCCGGCTGGACGTCGTACGGACCCTGGGCGAGCACGGCATCGGGTGCGGGGTTCTGATGGCGCCGGTGCTGCCGTTCCTGAGCGACCATCCGGACCGGCTCCGGGCGACCGTGCGGGCGATCGCGGCCGCCGGGGCCACCTCGGTCACGCCGCTGGTGCTGCATCTGCGCCCCGGCGCACGCGAGTGGTTCATGGCCTGGCTGGGCCAGCACCACCCGTATCTGGTGCGTCGTTACGAGCGGCTGTACGCGGCCGGTGCGTACGCGCCGAAGTGGTACCAGCGCCGGATCACCCGTCAGGTCCATGAACTGGCCCAGGAGTACGGCATCGGCCCCGCGGACGGGGGCATGCCGCGACGGGTCCGGGAACCTGACCCCGTAGGACCGGATCTGACCGAACCGACCCAACTTTCGCTCATTTAGGAGCGTTCTGGCGCATCTCGCGACCCGATTGGGTCAAGTCTTGCCAGAACATGCTCTTCCGGGGGCGCTTTCCGGGACGATGCGGCGTGGACCGTGACCCTCGCGGTCCGAAACCCCTCCGTCCTGGGAGGACTCCATGAGAAAACGCGCAGCCTTGCTCTGCGGCGCCGCCGTCGTGCTGGCCGGGACCGTCACGGCCGTCCCCGCCGACGCCAGCGCCCCGCAGGCCACGGACACCGCACTCGCCGCGAAACTCAGCTGGAAGAAATGCGGCACCACCGACTATCCGACGCTCCAGTGCGCGTCCCTCAAGGTGCCGCTCGACCATGCGAAGCCGCACGGGCGGCAGATCACCCTCGCTCTGTCCCGCGTCCCGCACACCGCGAAGACGTACCAGGGCCCGCTGCTGGTCAACCCCGGCGGCCCCGGCGGCAGCGGTCTGGGGCTCGCCGGATTCGTCGCCTCCACACTGCCCAAGGCGGTCGCGGCCCAGTACGACGTCATAGGCTTCGACCCGCGCGGGGTGGGCGCGAGCAAGCCCGCCCTCGACTGCTCGCCCGGCTACTTCAACCCGGTGCGACCGGACTCCGTACCCAGCACACCGGCGATCGAGAAGGCCAACCTCGTCCGCGCCAAGTCCTTCGCCAAGGCCTGCGGCCAGAAGTACGCGGATGTGCTGCCGTACATCAACACGGTCAGCGCCGTGCGAGACATGGACGCGATCCGGAAGGCCCTGGGCGCGAAGAAGATCAACTACTTCGGCTACTCGTACGGGACTTATCTGGGCGCGGTCTACGGGAAGCTCTACCCGGAGCGCGTACGACGTCTGGTCCTGGACTCGATCGTCGACCCCACGGGGGTCTGGTACGAGAACAACCTCGACCAGGACTACGCCTTCAACGACCGTCACCGCGCCTTCATGGCGTGGGTCGCCAAGCACGACTCGACGTACCAGCTCGGCACCGACCCGGCCAGGATCGAGGCCAAGTGGTACGCGATGCGGGCGGCGCTGGCCAAGAAGCCGGCCGGCGGGAAGGTGGGCGCCACCGAGCTGGAGGACACCTTCCTCCCGGGCGGTTACTACAACGGCTACTGGCCCTACCTCGCCGAGGCGTTCGCGGCCTATGTGAACGACAAGAACGCCGACCCGTTGGTCGAGTCGTACGAGAACTTCGCGGCCATCGACCCCGCGGGCGACAACGGGTACAGCATCTACGCGTCGGTGCAGTGCCGTGACGCGGACTGGCCACGCGACTGGCACCAGTGGCGCAAGGACAACTGGGCGGTGTACGCGAAGGCACCGTTCATGACCTGGAACAACGCCTGGTACAACGCGCCGTGCGCGTTCTGGCCGACGGACTCGCTGGACCCGGTGAACGTCGCCAACGGCAAGCTGCCGCCGGCGCTGCTGTTCCAGGCGACCGACGACGCGGCCACTCCGTACGAAGGCGGCGTGACGCTCCACCGGTTGCTGCGCGGCTCCAGCCTGGTGGTCGAGCAGGGCGGCGGAAACCACGGCATCTCGCTGAGCGGCAACGCCTGTCTGGACAAGCACCTGGCGGCGTATCTGACCGACGGCACGGTGCCGCGCGGAGGCGGTGAGGCCGACGCGGTGTGCGCCGCGCTGCCCGATCCTCAACCGCTGAACTCGGAGTCGACCGCGTCCCGCGGCGCGACACTGCACGGCATGCTCGGCTTCCGCGGCTGAGCGGACCGTCGGGGGCGGGCGTTGTCAGACCCATGGCCCACCATGGGCACAAGGGCAACGCCCGCGCGCGGCGCTTCTACGAGCGGGCGGCTATATGAAGGAGCTCGCGGGCTGACGGCTCACCCCTCCTCCGGAATCCGTGCCAGAGCGCGTACCGCTGCCTCCGCGAGGGCGGGGTGGGCGAGGGCTTCTTTGAGGACGGGTCTTGCACGGGGGTCGCCCAGGGTGCCGAGGCCGTCCACGCAGGCGAGGGCGACTTTGCGGTAGGGGTCGTGGGGGCGGAGGCGGCGTTCCAGGGTGGTGATGAGGGCGGGGACGGATTCGGGGGCGGCGAGGTGGGTGAGGAGGCGTACCGGGTGGAGGGCGTAGGCGACGCGGAGTTCGTTGGTGGCGAGGGCGGCTGCCGCCCGGGCGGTGCGGGGGTCGCCGAGGCGGGCCAGGGCGTGGGCGGCGGAGGCGCAGCGCTGCGGGTCGCGGTGGTTGAGGAGGAGGACGAGAGCCTCGAAGGCGCGGCGGTCGCCGGCCAGGCCCAGCCGGAAGGCGGCCAACTCCCTGGCCCACAGCGGCTGTCCGGGCGCGGTGAGCACATCGGCCAGTTCGTCGTGGTCGTCGGTGGCGACGAGGTGCTCGTACGTCGCCGATGCCGCCGACTCCTGACGTAAACGCTCCGTGACTGATCGCAACTCTTCGTCCATGAGGGCGAGCGTAGACGCGCCGCCGTCGCGTCGGGACCTACATCACAAACTCGGGGGCTGGCGCGCTCGTTACCCGCGGGTTAAGCTCAGACGAGCGAGTTACCCACTCGCGGATTTGCTTATGACGGCCTGGTGACGCAGCCGTCGTGAGTGCTGGTCGGTTCGGTACATCGCGTACCTCAGCAGGACCCGGCTCCGGGACAGGGCCGGTCGATCCGCCGCTCCCCGGGCGTGTGCACGCCCGCGGTGCCGGCACCGGGCGTGTGCGCTCGCAGCCCGGCAACACCCGCACTCCTCAACAGGCAACCGGCGTGCGCCTCTTGGCGCACCCGGTCGCGCTCCCAGTCGTCACCCTCACCAGGAGTCCCGCGATGGCCACTCCCCAGTCCCACACCCCTCTGTCCCCGCTCAAGACCATTGCCGTCGTCGGCCTCGGCACGATGGGCACCGGCATCGCCGAGGTCCTCGCCAAAGCCGGCCGCGAGGTCGTCGGCATCGACATCAGCGAGGCCGCGGCCGCCCGGTCCGTCGCCGCCCTGGAGTCCTCGACCGCCCGCGCGGTTGAGCGCGGCCGGCTGACCGAGCAGGAGCGCGCGGACATCCTCGCCCGCGTCCGCACTTCCACCGACCTGCGGTCCGCGGCCGACGCGGAGCTGGTCATCGAGGTGGCTCCGGAGTCGTACGAGATCAAGCAGCAGATCTTCCGTGAGCTCGACGGGATCGTCCGGCCCGAGACGATCCTGGCGACCGGCACCAACGCCCTCTCCGTCACCCGGCTGGCCGCCGACTCGGCCCACCCGGAGCGCGTGCTGGGCCTGCACTTCTTCAACCCGGCCCCGGCGATGCGCCTGGTCGAGGTCGTCTCGTCCGTGCTGACCGCGCCCACCGCCGTCGACGCGGTCACCAACCTCGCCCTGGACCTCGGCAAGGAGCCCGTCGCGGTCGGCGACCGTCCCGGATTCGTCGCGGACGGGCTGCTGTTCGGCTATCTCAACCAGGCCGCCGCGATGTACGAGGCCAAGTACGCCTCCCGCGAGGACATCGACGCCGCGATGAAGCTCGGCTGCGGACTGCCGATGGGCCCGCTCGCGCTGCTGGACCTGATCGGCGTCGACACGGCCCGTACGGTCCTGGAGGCCATGTACGCCGCCTCCCACGACCGCCTGCACGCCCCCGCCCCGATCCTCAGGCAGCTCAGCGAGGCGGGCCTGACCGGCCGCAAGTCGGGCCGCGGCTTCTACACCTACGAGGCTCCGGGCAGCGCGACCGTCGTGCGGGACGCGCTCACCCCGCTGGCCGGCGGCCTGGACACCCCCGGCCGCCCCGTCCGCTCCGTCGGTGTCGCCGGTTCCGGCACCATGGCATCCGGTATCGCCGAGGTCTTCGCCAAGGCCGGGTACGAGGTCGTCCTCGCCGCGCGCAGCGAGGAGAAGGCGCAGGCCGCCAAGGCCCGTATCGGCAAGTCTCTTTCGCGCTCTGTCGACAAGGGCCGGATGACCGCGGAGGCCGCCGCACAGACCCTGGACCGGATCGCCCCGGCGGGCTCGTACGACTCCTTCGCCGAGGTCGATCTGGCCGTGGAGGCGGTCGCCGAGGACCTGGAGATCAAGCAGCAGCTGTTCGCGACGCTGGACAAGGTCTGCAAGCCGGGCGCGGTCCTCGCGACGACGACCTCCTCGCTGCCGGTCGTCGCCTGCGCCCGCGCGACCTCGCGCCCGCAGGACGTGATCGGCATGCATTTCTTCAACCCGGCACCGGCGATGAAGCTGGTCGAGGTGGTCCGTACGGTGCTCACGGCCGAGGACGTCCACTCGACGGTTCACGAGGTCTGCGTCAAGATCAAGAAGCACGCGGTGGACTGCGGCGACCGGGCCGGGTTCATCGTCAACGCGTTGCTTTTCCCGTACCTCAACAACGCGATCAAGATGGTGCAGGAGCACTACGCGTCGCTGGACGACATCGACGCGGCGATGAAGCTGGGCGGCGGCTACCCGATGGGCCCCTTCGAGCTGCTGGACGTCGTCGGCCTCGATGTCTCGCTGGCCATCGAGAAGGTCCTGCACCGCGAGTTCCGCGACCCGGGCCTCGCTCCGGCGCCGCTCCTGGAGCACCTGGTGGCCGCGGGCTGCCTCGGCCGCAAGACGGGCCGCGGCTTCCGCGAATATGCCCGGCGCTGATCGTCCCGGCGACTGGTTCAGGGACGCCGAGGACTGGGGCGGCCTGCTCGATCCGACCGCGGTTCCCCCGCTCCTCCAGGGCGGGGGGCCGCAGGGCCGGGCGGGCGGGAGAAACCCGGACGGGGCGGGCGGGAGAAGCCAGGGACATGCGCATCAAGCTGCGCACATGCAGTACGTTCGGGTCATGCCCCAGCCCGCCAAGTCCTCACGTACACCAGCCACGCCGTCCGACGCGCCGGAGAGTGCCGCGGGCAGCCGTGCCGCGGCCCAGCGGCTCAAGATGCGCCGGGAACTGGCGGCCGCGGCGATGGAGTTGTTCGCGACCAAGGGGTACGAGGCGACCACCGTCGACGAGATCGCGGCCCGGGCCGGGGTCGCCCGCCGTACGTTCTTCCGGCACTTCCGCTCCAAGGAAGAGGCGATCTTCCCGGACCACGACGACACGCTGATCCGTGCCGAGGCGGTCCTCAATGCCGCGCCGGCGCACGAGCACCCGCTGGACACGGTGTGCAACGGCATCAAGGAAGTCATGCGGATGTACGCGGCCCGGCCGGAGATCTCGGTCGCCCGCTACAAGCTCACGCGCGAGGTGCCCACCCTGCGTGAGGCGGAGATCGCCTCGGTGGCCCGCTACGAGCGTCTGTTCACCCGCTATCTCCTGGGCCACTTCGACGAGCACGCCCACGACGACGACGCCAACGATGATCCGCTGCTCGCGGAGGTCGCCGCGTCCGCCGTCGTCACCGCCCACAACCATGTGCTGCGGCGCTGGCTGCGGGCCGGGGGCCAGGGCGACGTCGAGGCACAGCTGGACCACGCCTTCGCGATCGTACGCAGGACGTTCGGCACGGGCATCGGCGCCGGACGCACCGCCACCCCGAAGCCCGCCGCCGCGACGGTGTCCACACAGGGCGAGGTGCTGGTGACGGTAGCCCGCACGGACGCACCGCTGGACGAGGTCATGCGCACCATCGAGCAGGCCCTCAAGGAGCGCTGAGCCTCTTCGCAAGCGTGACGACGGCCACCCCACGGGGTGGCCGTTTTGGCATGTCAGAGCCCCTTTTCGAGCAGATTTCAGGGGCCGTTCGATCGATCATCGCTCATTTGTTACGTAAAGATTTCACCTGAGAGCAACTTCTGGCACTCAGTGCCTTGCGGGGTGACACGCGGTGTCATACGTTGAAGTTGTCCGGGCGGCCGGCGTGCAGAGACCATTCGTACGTCGGCTGTCCCCGCAAGCCCCTCCGGCCTGCGCGCCCGGACGCCTGCGTCACAGGCAACCTCCCGCGCCACAAAGCGCTGCCGAAGCACCACCGCCGAACCGACGGCACCGAACAAAACCCTCAGCAGCACCGACGTAACCCTCAGCGTCCCTCCCTCAGGACGCGTACCGCCGGAGGCAAACCGTGACCGTGAAGGACATCCTGGAAGCGATCCAGTCGCCGGACTCGACCCCCGCCGACTTCGCCGCCCTGCCGCTCCCCGAGTCGTACCGCGCGATCACCGTGCACAAGGACGAGACGGAGATGTTCGCCGGGCTCACCACCCGCGACAAGGACCCCCGCAAGTCGATCCACCTGGACGACGTCCCGGTGCCGGAACTCGGCCCGGGTGAGGCCCTGGTGGCCGTGATGGCCTCCTCGGTCAACTACAACTCGGTGTGGACCTCGATCTTCGAGCCCCTGTCGACCTTCGGGTTCCTGGAGCGCTACGGCCGGCTCAGCGAGCTCACCAAGCGCCACGACCTGCCGTACCACATCATCGGCTCCGACCTCGCGGGCGTCGTCCTGCGCACCGGCCCCGGCGTCAACGCCTGGCAGCCCGGTGACGAGGTCGTCGCGCACTGCCTGTCCGTCGAACTGGAGTCGTCCGACGGCCACAACGACACGATGCTCGACCCCGAGCAGCGCATCTGGGGCTTCGAGACCAACTTCGGCGGCCTCGCCGAGATCGCGCTGGTCAAGTCCAACCAGCTCATGCCGAAGCCTGACCACCTGAGCTGGGAGGAGGCGGCGGCCCCCGGCCTGGTCAACTCCACCGCCTACCGGCAGCTCGTCTCCCGCAACGGCGCCGGCATGAAGCAGGGCGACAACGTCCTGATCTGGGGTGCGAGCGGCGGACTCGGCTCGTACGCCACGCAGTTCGCGCTGGCTGGCGGCGCCAACCCCATCTGTGTCGTCAGCAGCGAACAGAAGGCGGACATCTGCCGGGCCATGGGAGCCGAGGCGATCATCGACCGCACCGCCGAGGACTACAAGTTCTGGAAGGACGAGCACAACCAGGACCCGCGCGAGTGGAAGCGCTTCGGCAAGCGCATCCGTGAACTCACCGGCGGCGAGGACGTCGACATCGTCTTCGAGCACCCGGGCCGCGAGACCTTCGGTGCGAGCGTGTACGTGACCCGCAAGGGCGGCACGATCGTCACCTGCGCCTCGACCTCCGGCTACAACCACGAGTACGACAACCGCTACCTGTGGATGTCGCTGAAGCGCATCATCGGCTCGCACTTCGCCAACTACCGCGAGGCCTGGGAGGCCAACCGGCTCATCGCGAAGGGCAAGATCCACCCGACGCTGTCCAAGGTGTACTCCCTGGAGGACACCGGGCAGGCCGCCTACGACGTGCACCGCAACCTCCACCAGGGCAAGGTCGGTGTGCTGTGCCTGGCGCCCGAGGAGGGTCTCGGCGTGCGCGACGCGGAGAAGCGCGCGAAGCACGTCGACGCCATCAACCGCTTCCGCAACATCTGAGGTCGGCACATGACTGAGCGTCAGAAGGACCGGCCGTGGCTCATGCGCACGTACGCCGGTCACTCCACGGCCGAGGCGTCCAACGAGCTGTACCGGCGCAACCTCGCCAAGGGCCAGACGGGGCTGTCGGTGGCGTTCGACCTGCCGACGCAGACCGGCTACGACCCGGACCACATCCTCGCCCGCGGCGAGGTCGGCCGGGTCGGCGTCCCGGTGTCGCACGTCGGTGACATGCGCCGGCTGTTCCAGGACATCCCCCTGGAGCAGATGAACACCTCGATGACGATCAACGCCACGGCCATGTGGCTGCTGGCGCTCTATCAGGTCGTCGCGGAGGAGCACGGCGCCGACATCACCCAGCTCCAGGGGACGACCCAGAACGACATCGTCAAGGAGTACCTGTCGCGGGGGACGCATGTGTTCCCGCCGGGGCCGTCGCTCCGCCTGACGACGGACATGATCGCGTACACGGTCTCCCACATGCCCAAGTGGAACCCGATCAACATCTGCAGCTACCACCTGCAGGAGGCGGGCGCCACGCCGGTGCAGGAGATCGCGTACGCGATGTCCACCGCCATCGCCGTGCTCGACGCCGTGCGCGACAGCGGCCAGGTGCCGCAGGAACGCATGGGCGATGTCGTCGCCCGTATCTCCTTCTTCGTGAACGCGGGCGTCCGCTTCATCGAGGAGATGTGCAAGATGCGGGCGTTCGGCCGGATCTGGGACGAGATCACGCGCGAGCGGTACGGCATCGAGAACCCCAAGCAGCGCCGTTTCCGGTACGGCGTCCAGGTCAACTCCCTCGGCCTGACCGAGGCGCAGCCGGAGAACAACGTCCAGCGGATCGTGCTGGAGATGCTGGCGGTGACCCTCTCGAAGGACGCACGCGCGCGTGCCGTCCAACTTCCCGCCTGGAACGAGGCGTTGGGGCTCCCCCGCCCCTGGGACCAGCAGTGGTCGCTGCGCATCCAGCAGGTGCTCGCCCATGAGAGCGACCTGCTGGAGTACGCGGACATCTTCGAGGGCTCGCACGTCATCGAGGCGAAGGTCGCGCAGCTCGTCGAGGAGTCCCTCGCGGAGATCGAGCGGATCCAGGAGATGGGCGGCGCGATGGCCGCTGTCGAGTCGGGCTATCTCAAGTCGCAGCTCGTGGCGTCCCACGCCGAGCGCCGCGCGCGGATCGAGTCCGGCCAGGAGAAGATCGTCGGCGTCAACATCTACGAGTCGACCGAGCCGAACCCGCTCACGGCCGACCTGGACGCCGCGATCCAGACGGTCGACCCCGCGGTCGAGGCGCGCGTCGTGCACGCCCTGGAGCGCTGGCGTGAGACGCGCTACCAGCCGCCGTTCAACCACCCGCGCCCCTGCAAGGCGCTGGAGAGGCTGAAGGAGGCCGCGAAGGGCACCGCCAACCTCATGGAGGCCACCCTGGAGTGCGCCCGCGCCGGGGTCACGACCGGCGAGTGGGCCGGGGCCCTGCGGGAGGTGTTCGGCGAGTTCCGGGCGCCGACGGGCGTGTCCTCGGCGCCGGTCGCGGTGACCGCCGAGGAGGGCACCGCGATGGCGCTCGTCCGCCGCCGGGTGGACGAGACCGCCCGTGACCTCGGCGTCGGCAAGCTCCGCTTCCTGGTGGGCAAGCCGGGCCTGGACGGGCACTCCAACGGGGCCGAGCAGATCGCCGTACGCGCGCGTGACGCCGGCTTCGAGGTGGTCTACCAGGGCATCCGGCTCACCCCGGAGCAGATCGTGGACGCGGCCATCGCCGAGGACGTGCACGCGGTGGGCCTGTCGATCCTCTCCGGGTCGCACGCACAGCTGGTGCCGGACGTGCTGGAACGCCTCCATGTGGCCGGTGCCACAGAGATACCTGTCATCGCCGGTGGGATCATCCCCAATGGCGACGCCGAGCAGCTGAGGGCCGCGGGTGTGGCCGCCGTCTTCACCCCGAAGGACTTCGACATCACCGGAATCATCGGCCGCATCGTCGACGAGATCCGGAAAGCGAACAAGCTCGACCCCCTGGAGGTCCCCGCATGACGACCGTCAACCGCCTTCGCCCGCGGCGCTCCTGCCTGGCCGTACCGGGCTCGAACCCGCGCTTCCTGGAGAAGGCGCAGGGCCTCCCCGCCGACCAGGTCTTCCTCGACCTCGAGGACGCGTGCGCGCCGCTGGCCAAGCCCGAGGCGCGGCACACCATCGTCAAGTTCCTCAACGAGGGCGACTGGACGGGCAAGACGAGGGTCGTGCGTGTCAACGACTGGACGACCGAGTGGACGTACCGCGATGTCGTGACGGTGGTCGAGGGCGCCGGCCCGAATCTGGACTGCATCATGCTGCCGAAGGTCCAGGACGCCCAGCAGGTGGTGGCCCTGGACCTCCTCCTCACCCAGATCGAGAAGACGATGGGCTTCGAGGTCGGCAAGATCGGTATCGAGGCGCAGATCGAGAACGCCCAGGGTCTGAACAACGTCAACGAGATCGCCCAGGCCTCCCCGCGCGTCGAGACGATCATCTTCGGCCCGGCCGACTTCATGGCGTCGATCAACATGAAGTCGCTGGTCGTGGGCGAGCAGCCGCCCGGCTACCCGGCGGACGCCTACCACTACATCCTGATGAAGATCCTGATGGCCGCCCGCGCCAACAACCTCCAGGCGATCGACGGCCCCTACCTCCAGATCCGCAACATCGACGGCTACCGCGAGGTCGCCCAGCGCGCCGCAGCCCTCGGCTTCGACGGCAAGTGGGTGCTGCACCCGGGCCAGGTCGAGGCGTCCAACGAGATCTTCTCGCCCTCACAGGAGGACTACGACCACGCCGAGCTGATCCTGGACGCGTACGACTACTACACGTCCGAGGCGGGCGGCAAGAAGGGCTCCGCGATGCTCGGCGACGAGATGATCGACGAGGCCAGCCGCAAGATGGCGCTGGTCATCTCCGGCAAGGGCCGTGCGGCCGGCATGCAGCGCACGTCGAAGTTCGAGACCCCCGACAACTAAGGAGGCCTGAGCGCGATGCAGTTCGGACGCACCTACGAGGAGTTCGAGGTCGGGGCGACGTACAAGCACTGGCCGGGCAAGACGGTCACGGAGTACGACGACCACCTGTTCTGTCTCCTCACCATGAACCACCACCCGCTCCACATGGACGCCAACTACGCCGAGAACACGACGGACTTCGGCAAGAACGTGGTGGTCGGGAACTACATCTACTCCCTCCTGCTGGGCATGTCCGTGCCGGACATCTCCGGCAAGGCGATCGCCAACCTGGAGATCGAGTCGCTCAAGCACGTGGCGCCGACCTTCCACGGCGACACGATCTACGGCCAGACGACCGTGCTCGACAAGTGGCCGTCCAAGTCGAAGAACGACCGCGGCATCGTCCACGTCGAGACCAAGGGCTACAAGCAGGACGGCACGCTGGTCTGCGTGTTCCGCCGCAAGGTCATGGTGCCGACCGAGACGTACATCAAGGAGCGCGGCGGCGAGCAGCCCGGCCGGCCCCAGCTCAAGGAGCAGGAGAAGTAGCCATGGCGCGACTCGCCCAGACCGCCGGTCTGACGGACATCCAGCAGGAGATCCTGTCCACGGTCCGCGACTTCGTGGACAAGGAGATCATCCCGGTCGCGACCGAGCTGGAGCACCGCGACGAGTACCCGCAGCAGATCGTCGACGGCCTCAAGGAGTTGGGCCTGTTCGGCCTGATGATTCCGGAGGAGTACGGCGGCCTGGGCGAGTCCCTTCTGACGTACGCCCTGTGTGTCGAGGAGATCGCCCGCGGCTGGATGTCGGTGTCCGGCATCATCAACACGCACTTCATCGTGGCGTACATGCTCAAGCAGCACGGCACCGAGGAGCAGAGGGACTACTTCCTGCCGAAGATGGCGGCCGGTGACATCCGGGGCGCCTTCTCGATGTCGGAGCCGGCGCTGGGTTCCGATGTGTCGGCCATCACGTCGAAGGCGGTCAAGGACGGCGACGAGTACGTCCTGAACGGCCAGAAGATGTGGCTGACGAACGGCGGTACGTCGACTCTGGTCGCCGTCCTTGTGAAGAGTGACGAAGGACACCCCGAGGGCACCGCCCCCCACAAGTCGATGACGACCTTCCTCGTCGAGAAGGAGCCCGGCTTCGGAGAGGTCCGTCCGGGCCTCACCATCCCCGGGAAGATCGACAAAATGGGGTACAAGGGCGTCGACACCACCGAGCTCATCATGGATGGCCTGCGCATTCCGGCCGACCGCGTGCTCGGCGGCCGGACCGGCCGGGGTTTCTACCAGATGATGGACGGCGTGGAAGTCGGCCGCGTCAACGTGGCGGCGCGTGGTTGCGGTGTCGCGCAGCGTGCCTTCGAGCTCGGCGTCCAGTACGCCCAGCAGCGTCACACGTTCGGCAAACCGATCGCCCAGCACCAGGCGATCCAGTTCAAGCTGGCCGAGATGGCTACCAAGGTCGAAGCCGCGCATGCGATGATGGTGAACGCGGCACGCAAAAAGGACTCCGGAGAACGAAACGACCTTGAGGCTGGGATGGCGAAGTACCTCGCCTCCGAGTACTGCAAGGAGGTCGTCGAGGACTCTTTCCGGATCCACGGCGGCTACGGCTTCTCCAAGGAGTACGAGATCGAGCGCCTCTACCGAGAGGCTCCGATGCTGCTGATCGGTGAAGGTACCGCCGAGATCCAGAAAATGATCATCGGTCGCAGGCTGCTCGAAGAGTATCGACTCCAGGGCTAGATGTCCGGGTTGGGGGTGTTTTCTTCGCGAAGAAGATCACACCCCGTCAACACTCTTCCGCTGCCGACTCGGCTTCCTGGCTTGCCCAGTTGTAGCCCGCGACCGGTACGATCGCGTGAAAGCCGCCGTCCCCCTCACGCAGCGCGGCATCATCCGCTACGAAGGTCATCCATGCCCCACAGCCAAACCTCTGCACCACGCGACAGCCTGGCAGGCGTACGCCTGGCGCGCGGAGCATCGCCGTGGCTTCTCCCGACCGTCGCCACCGCAGCCCTCAGCCTGGTCCGCGCGCGCCGCTCCGGCGCCGCCAGAGCCGTGGCCGTACCCGCCACCGCGCTCGCGGCGGGCATGCTGTGGTTCTTCCGCGACCCCGAGCGCGAGATCGCCACGGGCCGGGTCATCTCGCCGGCCGACGGTGTGGTGCAGAGCATCATGCCGTGGAAGGACGGACGTACCCGCGTCGCGATCTTCATGAGCCCGCTCAACGTCCACGTCAACCGTGCTCCGCTCGCCGGTACCGTGGCGTCGGTCGAGCACATCCCCGGCGGGTTCGTTCCGGCGTTCAACAAGGAGAGCGAGAACAACGAGCGCGTAGTCTGGCATTTCGACACCGAACTCGGCGACATCGAGATGATCCAGATCGCCGGCGCGGTCGCCCGTCGCATCGTGCCGTACGTACCGCAGGGCACGAAGGTCGAGCAGGGTGACCGGATCGGTCTGATCCGCTTCGGCTCGCGTGTCGACATCTACCTGCCCGAGGGCGTGGAGGTCGCGGTCGAGGTCGGGCAGAAGACCGTGGCTGGGGTGACTCGCATTGACCGTGACTGATCCTGAGACTCAGGCGGGCTGGGTGCCGGAGGCCGACGAGGTGGTGGACGAAGAGGAGGAGATGCCTCTTTCTCTCCGCCTCTCGATAGCGGACACCCTCACCCTCGGCAACGCCACGTGCGGCTTCATGGCGGTGTACTTCACCACCACCGGCATCCTGATCCCGCACCTCACCGACAGCCAGGAAACCGGCATGGCCCGCAACAGCGCGGCCACGGCGGTCATCCTGATGCTCTGCGCGGCGGTCTTCGACCTGTTCGACGGCCTGGTGGCGCGCAAGCTGCGCTCCTCCCCCATGGGCGCCGAGCTGGACAACCTCTCGGACCTGGTCAGCTTCGGTCTGGCCCCGGCGTACTTCGTCCTGGTCTACGGCATGGTCGCGGACGACGCGTACCAGAAGGTGGCCGCGGTCGGAGCGGTCGTGGTGCTTCTGGCGGTGGTGCTGCGGCTTGCCCGCTTCTCGTGCGTGACACCGCCGAACGGCATGTTCCAGGGCATGCCGAGCCCCTTCGGGGCGCTGACGGTGGTCTCGATCGTGCTTCTGGAGCTGCCCTTCGTGGCGACGCTCCTGGCGATCCTCGGTACGGCCTGGCTGATGGTGAGCCGAGTCGAGTACCCGAAGCCGCGGGGCCGTCTCGCGGTCGCGATGCTCACCTGGATCGTCCTGGGGATGGGCCTCCTCGCGGCCTGGGCGTTCGGCGCTCCCGGCGGACAGCTCCTCCTCCAGACAGGCTGTGCTCTGCAGCTGGTCATGGGCGCGGTGATCCCCCTGTTCGCCACGGCCCGCCGGGTGAACAACTTCCGCGACAACCGGCGTGAGGCACGGGCGGCGCAGCTGCCGTAAACACTGGTCAGCAACACGTAGGGCCCGAACCATCTGGTTCGGGCCCTACGTGTTGCTGCACTCGTTCAGGCACCCGGCGTGTACGCCTCGGCGACCGACGACGCCTCCGCCTCCCGTACGACCTTCATGCCGCCCGTCACGCCCTTGTCCGGCTGCAGGATCACGCTCTGCCGGGACGACGGGGCCTTCGGGTCGGTGAAGTCCTGCGGGATGCCGAAGCCGACGTCGAACGCGTCGATCGTCAGCAGCGCCTTGTCGACGCCCGCGCGCGTGAGGTCCTTGCTCGCGCAGGCCTTCTTCAGGGCCTCGCCGAAGACGGAGACCGCCGTCCAGCCGGCCACCACGCCGTTGTCCAGCGCGTCCTTCGGATAGGCCGCCCGGTAGTCCGCGACGAGCTGCTTCGCCTCCGGGGTGTCGGCGCCGATGGGCAGCGACGGGGAGGCCACCCAGTAGTTCTTCGACAGGGCGGGACCCGCCTGGGTGGCGAGCAGCTGTGGGGCGAAGGCGGAGTTGTTGCCGATGACCGGGACATTGAAGCCGCTCGCCGCCGCGACGCCGACGAGGGAGGCCGCCTGGCGCGGCCCCGCGCTGATCACGACCGCCTTGACGCCCGCCTTCTTCAGGGCGGCCACCTGGGCGGTCATGTCGTTGTCCGTCGGCTTGATCTTCTGCTCGACGACCGTCAGCCCGGATTCCTGCGCCATGTGCTTCGCACCGACCAGGGCGCTCTCCCCGTAGTCACCCTCGAAGTAGACGTGCCCGATCTTGTCGCCCTTCTTGATCCCCTTCTCCTTCATCAGGAAGTCGACGGCGTTGATCGTCTCGATGTCGTACGTCGATCCGATGACACGGATGTACGGGCTGCCGAGCAGCGAGTGCGCCCATGCCTGCGGCAGCACCAGGCCCTTGTCCTGGCCGTCCACGCGCTGCTTGACCGCGGCGACGAACGGCGAGCCGATGAACTGGGTGAAGCCCAGCACCTTCGGCGCCAGCTCCGTGTACCCGGACACGGCCTTCTGCGGGTCGTAGCCGTGGTCGCGGACGGAGAGGGACACCTGGTAGCCGCAGACGCCGCCCTTGGCGTTCAGCTGCTTCACATACAGCTGCTGCGCCTGGGTGACGCTCTTGCCGAGGGTCGCGTAGACGCCGGTCATGTCGGTGAGCACCCCGAGCGTGATCGTCTTGCCGGAGATCCCCTCGCCGGTCTTCACACCGCCCGCGGCGCCCTCGTCCTTGCCGTCGTCCTTGGCCTTGGAGCTGCAGCCGGCCAGCACGAGCAGCGCGGCGAGCGCGCCCGCGGCGACCCTGGCCGCATACGTCGTGGTCATCGTTCCTCCCCTGGTTTGCGTGGGACGCGATTCCGGGCGGCGAGCCTGACCAGGCCGCCCGGCAGAAAGAGCACCACCGCCACGACGGCGGCGCCGTACAGGTACCGGGACGCCTCGCCCGGTGCGATCCCGCCGGTGCCCGGGTCGGAGACCAGCGGGAGCGCGTCGCTGTAGCGGGTCAGCAGCTGGGGCAGCAGCGAGACGAACGCCGCCCCGAGCACCGCTCCCCGGACCGAGCCGAGCCCGCCGATGACGATCATGGCGAGGTACTCCAGCGAGAGCGTGATCCCGAAGTAGTCGGGCACGGTCCGCTGGAAGACCAGCGCGAGCAGCACTCCGGCGAGGCCCGCGTACATCGAGGACAGGACGAAGACGGCGGCCCGGTAGCGGGCGACGGGCACACCGATCACCCCGGCCGCGATGCGGTGGTCGCGGATCGCGTTCATGGCCCGGCCCGGCCTGCCGCGCAGCACTCCGCGGGCGAACAGCGCGCAGCCGAGCAGGACGACGAGTCCGGCGTACCAGAGCTTCTCGGCGGAGCCGAACGGCACGTTGGCGACGAGGAGTTCACGGTCGTCGAAGGTGAGGCCGAAGAGGTTGAGGGCGGGTACGTCGCGGCCGTTGAAGCCCCCGGTGAGGTCGCGAGAGTTGAACAGCACGTGCTGGCCGATGAAGATCAGCGCGAGGGTCGCGATGCCGAGGTAGGCGCCGCGCAGCCGGCCCGCGATGGGACTGAAGAGGCCTCCGGCGGCTCCGGCGACCAGGGTGGCGAGCACGGCGGCGAGCCAGGTCGGCAGCCCGAGTCCGGTCAGGCCGTCGCGCCCGTCGCCGGCGAACACGCAGTAGCCGTAGGCGCCGACAGCCAGGAAGAAGGCGTGGCCCATGGAGAGCTGGCCGGTGGCGCCGGTGAGCAGGTTGATGCCGATGGCGCCGATCGCGGCGGCCATGGCGAACAGGCCCGCCTGGAGCCAGAAGCGGTCCAGGTAGAAGGGCAGGGCGAGCAGCAGGACGGTGCCGCCGGCCCAGACATAGGTACGGGTGCGGGTGAACCACATCGGCCGGGTGCCGCCCGCGATGGCTTCAGACACGGGCGAGCTCCTTCGTGCCGAACAGCCCGGCGGGCCGGATGAGCAGGATCGCGAGCATGACGAGGTAGGGCGCCAGGTCGCCGAGGCCCCGGCCAAGGAAGGTCAGGTCGCTCTGGTAGCCGGTGGCGAGGGACTCGGTCACGCCGATGATCAGTCCGCCGACCAGGGCGCCCGTCGTCGAGTCGAGGCCGCCGAGGATCGCCGCCGGGAAGGCCTTGAGGGCGGCGAGGGAAGTGGCCCGTTCCAGGCCGGGCGTCGGGAAGACGGTGAGGAAGAGGGCGGCCACGGCGGCGAGTCCGCCCGCGACGGCCCAGGCGCCGAGGGACACCCGGCCGAGCCTGACTCCCATGAGGGCGGCGGTCTCCGGGCTCTCGGCCGCCGCGCGCATCGCCACGCCCCAGGTGGTGTAGCGGAAGGCGAGCAGGAACGCGGTGATGAGCAGGGCCGCGGCGACGAAGGCGGCGATCCGGGTGTGGGCGAGGGAGATCGGGCCGAGGGTGAGGACGGCGTCGCCCCAGGGGTCCCCCAGCGTCAGGACGTCCGTGCCGATGCGCCGGGTGAGTTCGGTGGTGAGCAGGATGTCGACGCCGATGGTCACGATGGCCAGCACGCTCTGGTCGCTGCCCCGGTAGCGGCGCATCACCAGGAACTCGACGGCCGCTCCGACCAGCGCGGCGCCCGCGATGCCGGCCAGCAGCGCGGGCCAGAACCCGATGTCGTCGTGCAGGACCGCGGTGACGTATCCGCCGGCCAGCAGCAGTGAGGCGTGCGCGAAGTTGACGACCTCCGTGGCCCGGAAGATCACCACGAACCCCAGGGCGATCAGCGCGTAGACGGAGCCCAACGAGACGCCGTTGAGGAAGAGTTCGGCGAAGGTGCTCACGACGCGGCCTCCTCACCGAGGTAGGCACGCACGACGGCCGGGTCGTTCTGTACGTCGGCCGGTGCCCCGTCCGCGATCAGCCGCCCGAAGTCGAGGACGGTCACCGTGTCCGCGAGCCTCATCACCACCCCCATGTCGTGCTCGACCAGGACGATGGAGATCCCGAGGCTGTCGCGGACCCCGGCGATGACGCCCGCGACCCGGCGCCGCTCGTCGGCCGTCATGCCGGCAACCGGTTCGTCGAGGAGCAGCAGCCGGGGCTCCATGCACAGCGCGCGGGCCAGCTCGGCGAGCTTCTGCTGCCCGTACGGCAGGGAGCCCGCCGGCCGGCCGAGGTGGTCCTCGAGGCCCACGAACGCGGCGATCTCCCGGACGCGTGCCCGGTGCCGGCGTTCCTCGCGCCCCGCCGACGGCAACCGCAGCCCGGCGGCGACGAAGCCGGTCCTGGTCAGCCGGTGCCGGCCCAGCAGCAGGCTGTCCTCGACGGTCGCGTGCGGCGGCAGGGCGAGGTTCTGGAAGATGCGGGCGACGCCGAGCGCGGCGATGCGGTGCGCGGGCATGCCGGTCAGCTCGTGGCCGCCGAAGCGGACGCTGCCGGAGGTGGCCCGGTAGACCCCGGACAGGACGTTGAAGCAGGTCGACTTGCCTGCCCCGTTGGGTCCGATCAGGGCGTGGACGGTGCCGGGGCGCACGGTGAAGGTGACGTCGTCCAGGGCGAGGAGGCCCG
Organism: Streptomyces sp. GESEQ-4; assembly: GCF_017948455.1. Taxonomy (GTDB): domain Bacteria; phylum Actinomycetota; class Actinomycetes; order Streptomycetales; family Streptomycetaceae; genus Streptomyces. The sequence goes on along the minus strand of NZ_JAFFSU010000003.1, from coordinate 335,734 downwards.
CGAAACGGACGGTGAGGTGGTCGACGTACAGGGTCTCCATGTCAGCCCTCCCATCGGGGCAGCGCCGGGTGGGATCGCGTGGCGCCCGCCGCGTCGGCGGCCGCGTCCTCGTCGACCACGCCCAGATAGCGGCGGCGCACCTCGTCGGAGGCGGCCAGTTCGGCGGTCGGACCGGAGAGCGTGACCTCGCCGACCTCCAGGACGTGGGCATGGGTGGCGAGGCGCAGGGCGAGCGCCGCGTTCTGCTCGACCAGCAGGACGGAGGTGCCCTGTTCGTTGATCTCGCGCACGGTCTCGGCGATCCGCGCGGCCATCAGCGGGGCCAGGCCCAGCGACGGCTCGTCGAGCAGCAGCACTTTCGGTACGGCCATCAGGGCGCGGGCGACGGCGAGCATCTGCTGCTCACCGCCCGACAGCAGCCCGGCCCGCTGCTGGGCCCGCTCGGCGAGGACGGGGAACAGTTCGTGGACGCGGCGCAGGGCGGCGGCCCGGTCCGTGCGACCGCCGGCCGCGCCGAGCGCCCCGGCCCGCAGGTTGTCCGCGACGGTCATCCGGGCGAACACCCGCCGTCCCTCCGGCACTTGGGACACCCCGGCGGCCACCACCCGGTCGGGGGCGAGCCCGTCGATACGGCGTCCGCCGAGCGTCACGGTGCCGCCGGTCGTCGCCCCGCCGTGGAAGGCGAGCGTGCGGCTGACCGCCCGCAACAGCGTCGACTTGCCGGCGCCGTTCCCGCCGAGGACCGTCACCACGGCCGCCTCCGGCACCTCCAGCGACACCCGGCGCAGTGCGCGCACCGGGCCGTACCCCACCGACAGATCCCGCACGACCAGATCGGAGCCCCCCATGGCACCGCCCCCTTCCTCCGCCCTGTGTGGCGCTCACCCCAGCACCGGGTGGGGTGTCCGTCCACGGGTCGCGGCCGAAACGCTGCTGGTGACCAGCGAATACGGCCGCCCGTTGTGCACGCGCACAACACTGCGTGTCAGGGGCCTGCCCAAGCCGGGCGGCGGGTGGCATCCTCCGGCCATGGGAGCGCGCAGAAGGCGTACCGGTCACGACTGGAAAGTGCTCGCGGAGTCCTGCACGGCGCTCCTGGAGCGGCTGCCGGAGCTGGTTGACGAGCATCTGCGGCTGCTGGCGGAGCACTCCCCCGTCTACGACCAGGTCCTGCCGTACGACCAGCAGTGGCGGGAGGCGGAGGAAGCGATGCGCATCGGCATCGAGACCATCTCCGCACCCCGCGACGCACCGCGCCGCGACCTGGCGTACGCGGAGGAGGCGGGGCAGCGCCGTGCCCAGCAGGGGCTGCCCCTGGAACTGCTGGTGCACGCGTACCGGAGCGCCGGCTATCTGGTCTGGGACGCCCTCTTGGAGGGCGCCGGGGGTCAGGAGCCCGAGCGGCTCGGGGTGCTGATGCGCTCGGCGACGCTCGTGTGGGCGGCGATAGACGCCCAGACGGCCGTGGCATCGGAGGCGTACCGGGCGACCGAGATGGAACTGCGCCGCCGGACCGACGAACAGCTGCACGCGCTGCTGGACGCCCTCCTGGAGGGTCAGGAGACGCCGGGCCTCGCCGCCAGGGCCGCGGCAGGGCTCGATCTGCCGGAGCGGGGCGCGTACGCCGTGGTGGTGCTGCGGACCGAGCGCCGGGACGCACGGGAGGCCTTCCATCGGCCACTGCCGGCCGCCGGGTACCGCTTCCTCTGGCGGATGCGGGCCGACCGCGAGGTGGGCGTGGTGCTGCTGGGCCCCGGCCAGGACCTGGACACGGTGGCGCGGCTGCTGAGCGGGCGGTGCTCGGGCCCCGGCGGGATCAGTCCCGTCGTACCGGGTCTGGCCGAGCTGGGCCGGGCACGACGCCTCGCCGAGCTGGCGCTGCGCACCTGTCCACCGGACGCCCACGAGGTCGTACGCCTCGACCAGCGCATGCCCACCGCCCTCGTCGTGAGCCAGCCCGAACTCGCGGCCCGTCTGGTCGCGGACGTCTTCGGCGCGCTCATCGGCCTGGAACCCCCCGACCGCGCGGTCCTGCTGGAGACCCTGGACGCATGGCTGGCCTGCGAGGGCTCGGCAGGCCGCGCCGCCGGCCGCCTGTACTGCCACCGCAACACGGTCTTCAACCGCTTGCGCCGCCTGGAACAACTGACGTCCAGATCACTGGCCCGCCCGAGAGACCTGATCGAACTGACGCTGGCGCTGGACGCGTACCGACTGACCTGAGCAGGACGCGCCCCGAAGGGGCGCGGGGAACTGCGCGACCAGCCCCAACGGCGCCGCAGCCGACCGACAACCCACCTAGCTCAGGAAATCCCGGCCGATGTTCTCGGCGACCCGCTCCAGAATCGCCCCCGCATCCGCGATGCACTTCGCCACGTCCGGCTCGACCTCCGTCAGCGGATACGCCCGCCGGATCCCCGCCCGCCCCAGCGCCTCCGGCGGCAGCGCGAGACGCCCACACACCGCGACGACCTCCTTGCCCTGAGCCCGGGCCGCCGCAGCGACCCCCGCCGGGGCCTTGCCGTGCAGCGTCTGCTCATCGAGAGAACCTTCGCCGGTGATCACCAGATCGGCGCGCTCCAACGCCGGTGCAAAACCGAGAACGTCCAGCATCACCTCGATGCCGGGACGAAATACCGCGCCGACGATCAGCGCGCCGTAGCCGATGCCGCCGGCCGCCCCCGCACCGGGCGACGCGGCGTACTCCGCCGCCTTCGGGCCGATCGCCGCCTCCAGGGTCTTGGCGTAGTGCGCGAGGGCCTCGTCCAGCGTCTGTACGTCGTCCGGGGAGGCGCCCTTCTGCGGGCCGTACACCGCCGGGGCCCCCTTCGGCCCGGTCAGCGGGTTGTCGACGTCGCTGGCGAGCACCAGCTCGACCTCGCCGAGCCGCGGGTCCAGGTCGGACAGGTCGGCCGACGCCAGGCCGGCCAGTCCGCCGCCGCCCGGGGACACCGGCTCCCCGTCCGCGTCCAGGAAGCGCGCGCCGAGTGCGGACAGCATGCCGGCGCCCCCGTCGGTGGTCGCGCTGCCGCCGACGCCGAACACGATCGTGCGGGCGCCCGCGTCCAGCGCGGCCCGCAGCAGCTCGCCGGAGCCGTACGTCGATGCCGTGAGCGGCGCGAAGACTCCGGCCGGCAGCCGCTGCAGCCCGCTGGCCTCCGCCATCTCCACGACCGCGGTGTCACCGCGCAGCGCGAACGCGGCCGTCACCTCGTTCCCGAGAGGGCCCGCGACCCGTACCTCACGTCGCTCGAACCCGGCCGCGACCGCCGCTTCGACCGTTCCGTCGCCGCCGTCGGCGACCGGCAGCGCCTCGACCTCAAGGCCCGGCACGACCGTGCGCAGCCCGGCCGTCACCCGCTCGGCGACCTGGACGGCCGTCAGTGACCCCTTGAACTTGTCCGCGGCGATGAGGACCCTCTGGGCCCCCCTGCCTGCAGCGTTCGCCACTTTGCATCCCCTTGCTCTACGGGCCCCGCACATGTCGAGGCCAGTCGCGCCGCTGTGACCTTAACCGGAGGACCCCCCGGCAGTCATGCCCCGAGCGGCCGCGCCCGGAATCGGGTAGACCGGTCCTATGACCCCTGTGGGCACTGAGCACGAGCTCGCGGACCGCATCCTCGGGGGCTGGCTGGGCCGGATCGCGGGCAACATGCTCGGCAAGCCGGTCGAGCAGGGCGATCTGTGGACGCGGGACCGTATCGACCGATATCTGCGGCAGGCCGCCGCCCTGCCCCTCACCGACTATCTGCCCGAGCCGGTCGACGAGAGCGACGGCTTCGAGCTGCGGCCCGAGTGGCGCCAGTGCGTCCGGGGCCGTATCCACGGCAGCTGCCGTGACGACGACGTCGACTACGCGATCCTCGGCCTCGACCTCCTGGAGACCCACGGATTCGGCTTCAGCACCGAGCAGGTCGGCGACCTGTGGCTGCTGCGCATGCCGTATCTGCAGACGTTCACGGCCGAGCGGGCGGCGTACCGGAACCTCGCCAACGGGCTGAAGCCGCCCGTGACCGCCACCGTCGACAATCCGTACCAGGAGTGGATCGGCGCCCTCATCCGCGCCGACATCTACGGCTGGACCTGCCCCGGCGTCCCCCGCCGCGCCGCCTCCCTCGCCCGCCGGGACGCGGTGCTGTCGCACACCGGCAACGGCGTGTACGGGGCGCTCTGGGCGGCGGCCCTGATCTCGGCGGCGTTCACGGCGCCGACCGTGCGGCACGCCGTCGACGAGGCGCTCGCCGTGATTCCGGCGAGCTGCCGGCTCGCCCGTACGGTACGCCGGGTCGTCTCCCTCCACGACACGCGGATGACCTGGGAGGACACGCTCACCACGGTGGCCGGGGAGACCGCCGGGCTCGGCTGGATCCACACCATCCCGAACGCCGCCGTACTGACGGCCGGGCTGCTGTATGGCGACGGCGACTTCACCCGCACCGTCACCCTCACCGTCCGCGGCGGCCTGGACACCGACTCCAACGGCGCGACCGCGGGCTCGGTGGCCGGCGTCCTGACCGGCGCGGACGCCATCCCCGCGCAGTGGAAGGACCCGCTGGAGGACACGGTGCGCAGTGCGGTGTTCGGCTTCGACGGAGTACGGATCAGCGAGTTGGCGGAGCGGACGGTGCGGTTGGCGCAGGCGGAGGGCTGAAGCGGGCCAGCTTGCCGGCCGCACGGGGGCGACCACCAACTTGCCGAAGCAGCGGGGGCTCAGCCCGGCGAACGGGGCTATCCAGGACGGTTCCGATGCCGTGATCACGCCAGCCATCGCAAGATCATCCCACCGCGACCAGGCGCTACAGGAAAGCCTCGGGCGGCTCCTGATCGGGCCGTGACGGGGGACGATGCCTCAAGTACCCCGTAGTTGCCGACCAGAGGCAGGGTTCCTCCTTCCCGCAGCAACCACAGTCGCCCGGAAGATCACCTGCTTGTCCTCAACCGAACTTGAGGTCATACGGTCTCTCCATGACCTGCACGGTGCGCGGGCTCCACACTGAAGTACACGGAGGGGATACCCCATGACGACACAGCAGGTCTCCGACGCCGAACTCGCCGGACAGCCCGCCGCGTACTGGACCGGCGTCGCCTACGAGGCTCTCATCGCGTACACCCGCGCCCGGCAGGCCGAAAAGGGGTACACCCAGCCCCAGTTCTGGCTGCTGCGCAACCTGTCGGTGAACGACATCTCGCCCGACGGTGAGGGGATGACCCTGTCCGAGCTGCGGGAGGCAATGGCCTCCTACATCCGTCCAGAGGACGACCTGGCGGCCGAAGCAGAGGGGCTCCTTGAACGCGGCTGGCTGACCCAGGACGCCGAGGGCCGGCTGTGGCTCACCCCGGAAGGGGAACAGGCCCGCGTCGATCTGGCCCGCAATGCCCCCGCGATCCGCGCCGCCCTCCATGAGGGCATCGACGACGCGGACTACGTCACCACGGTGAAGGTGCTCCAGCAGCTGATCCGGAACGCGGGTGGGGCAGTCGCCTGATGGACCGCAAGCCCGGGACAAAGCGCCCCGGGCCACTCAAACCGATCTTTGCGGGCCAGCCCTTAGTCGATGAAATTCACGACAGGGTGACCGCCGGATTCGAGGGCGCCGAATCGAGCGACCCGATCACCGCCGGGCCGCCCACCTACGACTTGGTCTTCGGGGAGCTTGTAGCGGGCCACCTGCATCGCGGTAAGTGCGGCGCGGACCGATTCAAGGCTCAGGTGGGCCCCCGGCTCCACGACCACCATCGCGCACACCCGCTCCCCCAGGTCGGGGTCGGCCTTTGCGACGGACGCGACCCGGGCGACACCCGGCAGGCGGTAGATGAGGTTCTCGACCTCCTCGGCGGAGATCTTCTCGCCGCCCCGGTTGATGAGGTCCTTGTCTCGTCCTTCGACGACGAGATTGCCCGACGGATGGAGCCGGACGACGTCACCGGTGCGGTACCAGCCGTCGGGGGTGAACGCACGGGCGTTGTGCTCAGCGGCCCGGTAGTAGCCACGTGGGGCGTACGGGCCGCGGGTGAGCAGGGCGCCCATCTCGCCGGGCGGGGCCGGGTTGTCGGAGGCGTCGACGACGAGGATCTCGTCGTCCGGGCGCATGGGACGCCCCTGCGTCTCGATCTTGATGTCGTCGGGGTCGTCGGGGCGCGTGTAGTTCAGCAGCCCCTCCGCCATGCCGAACACCTGCTGGAGTGTGCCGCCGAGCACAGGTTCGGCGCGGCGCGCGACCTCCGGCGCGAGGCGGGCGCCGCCCACCTGCACCAGTCGTGGTGCGGGCGGGGCCGGCCGCCGTGCAAGCGAAGCCGGGTGCCCCGCAAACCGGCAAATCAGGTCATTCCGAAGACACGCGAAACTCGAATTCGGGACGGTCCCACGGCACGGCGGGCGGGTTCGCGAGCGCGGTCCCGATCCGCACTGCACCTGCGCGGTGGTAGAAGTCCGCGGCGGGAAGATGCGACACGACCTTGACACGGTCGAGCCCGGCGGCACGGGCCTCGGACTGCATGTGCGCGACGAGCAGCCGTCCGATACCCCGTCCTTGCGCTTCGTCGGCGACGAACAGCAGGTCGAGCTCCGGCGGAGCGAGGACGAGCGAGTAGAACCCGAGGACCCGGCCTCCATGCTCGTCGGCGCCGACGGCCACGAAGGCGCGGTGGGCCTCGATGTAATCAGGCCCGACCCGGTAGCCCGCGACTGCGGCTGCGTACTTACCCGCGTAGGCGCCTGAGCCACGCACGAGCCGCGTGAGCCGTTTGGCATCCCGCGCAACGGCCCTCCGTATGGTGATCGGCTGGCTGATCGGGGAAGTGCGTGAACTCATCGGGAGAGTCTCTCGCACCGGGGCGTGCCGCCGCGCGGCGGGTCGGCTGCTCGGGCCCCGATCGACCAAGTCACTGCCGCAGCGAGGGCCAGCCTGTGCAGGACGACTTCAGGCCGGCCTCGTGAGCCGCATCAGGAGACGCTGGACTTTGCGCCAACCCACCTGTTCGGAAGCCCCGCCAGGCCGCACCCGCGGGCTTCTCATCGAGTGCCGCTCTCACACAGCCCCTATGGCGGGGGTGGTGAGGATGTGGGTCGCATCAGGTGAACCGCAGCGCGCGCGGTCAGGTCGCCGCCGCCGTGCCCTACGGGTTGTCACCGATCCGCACCGCATCCGGTCGTAGTCATGCACGGCACTGGTGTTGCCGGCTCCGGCACCGTTCCCCCTTTGAGATCAGGACTTCATGAGTCAGTCATCCCACGCGTCCAGCGCTTGGTACCGGCCGATGCTCGCCCGTCATGCCGGCGAGGATCACCGCACGGCCAGTGCGCTGGAGTTGTTCTTCGACCTTTGTTTCGTCGCCGCCGTGGCGCAGGCGTCCTCGGCGTTCGAGCACGAGATCGTCGCGGGCCGTACGCTGCACGGCCTGCTCGGCTACGCTCTCGTGTTCTTCGCGATCTGGTGGGCCTGGATGAACTTCACCTGGTTCGCCTCCGCCTACGACACGGACGACGTGCCGTACCGCCTCCTGACGCTGGTCCAGATCACGGGCGCCCTGTTCATGGCGGCAGGCACCACCCAGGCTCTGGAGCACGGCGACTTCACGGTCGTCACCTGGGGTTATGTCGTGATGCGGCTGGCCATGGTCAGTCAGTGGCTGCGCGCCGCGTACACGGACCGAAAGCGCCGACGGTCCGCGCTGCGGTACGCGGTGGGAATCCTCGTTCTCCAGATCGGCTGGCTGGTCCGGCTGCTCCTCCCGCACGACGGTGGCACCGTCTCTTTCGTCGTCCTCGCGATCGGTGAACTCGCGGTGCCGGTCTGGGCCGAGCGTGCGATAGGCACCACCTGGCACCCGCAGCACATAGCGGAGCGCTACGGCCTGTTCACCCTGATCGTGCTCGGCGAGTCCGTCATGGCCGCCGGTCTGGCCGTCCGCGCCGCCCTGGACACCCACAAGGAGCTCGGCTCCGTCCTGGTCATCGCACTGGGTGGGGTGCTGACCGTCTTCGCGCTCTGGTGGCTGTACTTCGCCCAGGATGCGCCGCGCCGGCTCAGAACCCAGTCCACGGCCATGTTGTGGGGGTACGGGCACTACGTGGTGTTCGCGGCCGCGGCTGCCGTGGGTGCGGGGCTGGCAGTCAACGTTGCCCACGTCACCCACCAGCACGCTCTCACCGACGTCCAAGCCGCAGCCACGTACACGCTGCCCGTCGCCCTGTTCATCACATGTGTGTGGCTGCTGCACCGACGGGCCGCGCAGCCGTCCGGCAGGGCCAACGTGCTGCCCCCTGTCGCGGCGCTCGCCGTACTCGCCACCACGTTCACGGCGGCGTACGCCGTGCTGCTCACCGGCGTCATCGCGTCCCTGCTGATCGGGACGCACCTCGTCGCCGCACGACGCGAAGCCGTCGAACGCTGAACGTTCGCACGCTGAACGTTCACGTACTGAGCGTTCGCGCCCCGCCTCGGCGGGGCGCGGCCGTCAGGCGCGGTCCTCCGGCGCGACATAGTCGAAGGTCGGGCCCACGAACTGTCCGTCCTCGTCCTGCATGGCCATCAGGCTCTGCGCCTGTCCCTTGATCGCATACATCGTGCCCACCGAGATGCCCAGCATCGCCGGGTTGCCGTTGAACGCCTGCTCCAGTTGTTCCAGCATCTTGCAGTACGTCTTGTTGAACGCCTCCTGTGCGCTGCGGATCGCACTGCCCTCGGGGTGATCCTCCAGCCGAGGGTTGGGGCGCAACGGGCGAACTCCCGCCGGGTCGACGGTGACTGCTTCCCCGGTGGGCCCGGACTCGGGCGTGTCACCAGGCTGATAACGCCGGCCCAGGGCCAGTTCCTGGAACCGGTAGTAGTGGGACACCGCCTTCGTCTCGGGGTGGAACAGGTCCATGTCCCCGTCCCAGACCTCGGCTCGGGCCGCGCCCTCACCCTGCTCGACGATCTCCTTCAGCGCCGCGAGCGCCGAGTCGAGGTCCGTGACCGGGCTGAGGTGGCCCGCGGTGTGGGCGAACGGGCCGCCGGCGACCTGGCGGGCGGGGTCCCCGGTGAAGACCTGGTTCTCACCGAGTTCGGCGCACAGGTGGCGCAGCCCCTTCTCGATCGCGTCGTAGAACTGTCCGATGGTCTCGTAGTTGTCGTCCTCGGCCGGATCGCCGGAATGCGCCGGCTGTTCGAGTCGGAGGAACATGTCGAGGGCCTCCTTGCCAAAGGGCAGCAGGGCCAGCTCGATGGACGGATCGGCATGCGGCATGGTCCGCGGGTGCGGCGGCAGCAGGTGCGGTGCGTCGAGTCGGGGCTGTCCACCGACGGCGTTGAGCAGATTCGCCACCAGCGCGAGGTGGATCATCTCCTCGACGAAGACACCGCTGATGAGTTGGGCGGCGTCCGGGTTCCGCTCGGCGTCGAGGGAGTACAGGGTGGTGAGGTAGGGCGGAAGGGTGGCGTGCTCAACTTCGATGGCCCACTGCAGGTGCATACGCAGGTCCTGCAACGTTGCGATGCCTGTCGCTGAAACGGTGTCAAAGTTGTCGGGCCGGGCCTGGGACATGGTCAGGGGCTCACTTTCGAGTCGTCGTCGCAAGGGCGGAGGGTCCGGAGCCGTCTCACGCCGCCGGGAGGATGGGCAGGGCTCCTTGCAGTCAACTCACTGACAGGGCAGGCAAAGTATCTGTGACATCCAGGGCCCCTCCGCCTGTGACCTCCGGCGCCCCTCCGCACACCGGCGGCGACGCACAGTAGGTGTGAGATAGTTTTTCCATCGGGCCGGAGTGGGCGAGGCAACACTCTTCCGGCTCGCGCGCAGCAGCGTGGGCGCCCACCCTCCTGGCCCAGGTTTCCACCCTCCACACTCTTCGGAGGCGCTCCACTCACTCGCGAGCGCCCTCGACATTCCTGTCGCCCCGGGGAGTTGCCCATGAAAGGTGAGTTGCATGGCCGAGCTGTTCTACGACGCCGACGCCGACCTGTCCATCATCCAGGGCCGCAAGGTCGCGGTCATCGGTTACGGCAGCCAGGGCCACGCCCACGCGCTGTCGCTCCGTGACTCGGGTGTCGACGTCCGGGTCGGTCTGCACGAGGGCTCCAAGTCCAAGGCGAAGGCCGAGGAGCAGGGCCTGCGCGTGCTGAGCCCGGCGGAGGCCACCGCCGAGGCCGACGTCGTCATGATCCTGGTTCCGGACCCGATCCAGGCCCAGGTCTACGAGGACTCCATCGCCCCGAACCTGAAGGACGGCGACGCGCTGTTCTTCGGCCACGGCTTCAACATCCGTTACGGCTTCATCAAGCCGCCGGCCGGTGTTGACGTCTGCATGGTCGCCCCGAAGGGCCCGGGTCACCTGGTCCGCCGTCAGTACGAGGAGGGCCGCGGCGTTCCCTGTCTCGTGGCCGTCGAGCAGGACGCGACCGGCAACGCCTTCGCGCTGGCACTGTCGTACGCCAAGGGCATCGGCGGCGCCCGCGCCGGCATCATCAGGACGACGTTCACCGAGGAGACCGAGACCGACCTGTTCGGTGAGCAGGCGGTCCTCGCCGGAGGTGTCAGTGCCTTGGTGAAGGCGGGCTTCGAGACGCTGACCGAGGCCGGCTACCAGCCGGAGATCGCGTACTTCGAGTGCCTGCACGAGCTGAAGCTGATCGTCGACCTCATGTACGAGGGCGGCCTGGAGAAGATGCGCTGGTCGATCTCCGAGACCGCCGAGTGGGGCGACTACGTCACCGGCCCGCGGATCATCACCGACGCCACCAAGGCCGAGATGAAGAAGGTCCTCGCGGAGATCCAGGACGGCACGTTCGCCAAGAACTGGATGGACGAGTACCACGGCGGTCTGAAGAAGTACAACGAGTACAAGCAGCAGGACGCCGAGTCCCTGCTGGAGGCCACCGGCAAGGAGCTGCGCAAGCTCATGAGTTGGGTCGACGAAGAGGCGTGAGTCCTCGGTCGGCCGGTGGCTGACGGGCCCCGCGATCTGGAGTGCTGCCTCCGCCCGGTTCGGTCCGGACGGAGGCAGCACGGTCGGGGAAGGGCAGCGGGGACTTGGCTCCTCCCCCGGTCTGGGTGCTCCCCCAACGGGGAGGGTCAGCGTCGGTGCTGGGCCGGTCAGCCCATCTCCTCCAGCGCCTTGCCCTTCGTCTCCTTCACGTACTTGAGGACGAACGGGATGGAGAGCGCGGCGAAGAGCGTGTAGATCACGTACGTGCCGGCGAGGTTCCACTCGGCCAGCGACGGGAAGCTCGCGGTGATCGCCCAGTTGGCGATCCACTGTGCGGCGGCGGCCACGCCCAGCGCGGCGGCGCGGAACCGGCTGGGGAACATCTCGCCGAGGAAGACCCAGACGACCACACCCCAGGACAGGGCGAAGAACAGGACGAACACGTGGGCGGCGATCAGGGCGACCCAGCCCTGCGTCTGCGGCAGCTTGCCGTCGACCAGGTCGAAGGAGAACGCCCACGCCTCCAGCGCCAGGCCGATCACCATGCCGACCGAACCGATCAGGGCGAGCGGTTTGCGGCCGACGCGGTCCACGAAGATGATCGCGATCACGGTGCCGACGATGTTGATGATCGACGTCGTGAAGGAGTAGAGGAACGAGTCCGTCGGGTCGACGCCGACCGACTGCCACAGGGTCGAGGAGTAGTAGAACGCGACGTTGATGCCGACGAACTGCTGGAAGACCGACAGGCCGATACCGATCCAGACGATCGGCTTGAAGAAGAAACTGCCGCCGAGCAGGTCCTTGAACCTGGACTTCTCCTCGCTGTGCATCGCGGTCTCGATCTCGATGACGCGGGCGTCGAGGTCCACGCCCTTGCCCTCGACCTCTTCGAGGATCCGGCGGGCGCGGGCGTGTTTGCCGACGGAGATCAGGAAGCGCGGCGACTCGGGGATGGCGAAGGACAGCAGGCCGTACAGGACGGCCGGCACGACCATGACGCCGAGCATGACCTGCCATGCCTCCAGGCCCAGGATCTTGCCGCGCTGATCGCCGTCGGCGGCGTTCAGCAGGCCCCAGTTGACGAGCTGGGACACGGCGATGCCTATGACGATCGCGGCCTGCTGGAAGGAGCCGAGCCGGCCACGGTAGGCGGGCGGGGCGACCTCGGCGATGTAGGCGGGGCCGATCACGGAGGCCATGCCGATGGCGAAGCCGCCGACGACCCGCCAGAAGGCTAGGTCCCACAGCGTGAACGGCAGCGCGGAGCCGATCGCGCTGACGGTGAACAGGGCGGCGGATATCTGCATGCAGCGGATACGGCCGATACGGTCGGCGATGCGGCCCGCGGTGGCGGCGCCGACGGCACAGCCGATGAGCGCGATGGCGATGACCTGGGCCAGGGCCGCGGAGCCGATGTCGTAGCGGTCCCTGATGGCCTCGACGGCGCCGTTGATGACGGCACTGTCGTAGCCGAAGAGGAAACCGCCCATCGCGGCCGCCGCCGTAATGAAGATGACGTGCCCAAGATGATCGGGCTGAGCCGCTCCGGCTCCTGACTGGGATGCCTGCGCTGTGCTGGTCACATGTACTCCTCGGGCCACGGCAGCTGTGCCGGGACGTTGCTGGATGTACTGGAAGACAGCTTTCGCCCGGCTCATGTGACGCTTTCGAACCCACGGTTCTTGACCGACGGACGATTCCGCAGGCCGTTTCGGCTTGCCGGGTCGAGGCGCCGGCCCTTCTGACCTGCGCCTCGACCCGCCCGTGGTGACCGAGTCACCTCACGGACATGTCACACTCTCAGTCGCGCACAACGTTGGGGGCGATGTCCTCGGTGAATGCCTCACCACCGGATCGGGCGACCTTGGTGTTCTTGGTGGGGTCGACGCCGCAGAAGGCCGCTTCCAGCGTGCCCGCGAGGGCGGCGTTGACCGTGCCGTTGTTCGACGTGTTGGCCATCGACGTCATGCTGCGCTTGCCGTCGGCCGAGGTGAAGGCGTACGTGTAGTAGCCCTGCATGGTGCCGGTGTGGCCGTAGACCTTCACGCCGCAGGAAAGCACCCTGCCCCGAAGGCCGAGGCCGTAGAACTGGGTGCCGTCCGCGTTCACCGGGACCATGCTCAGCATCTCCTGCAACTGCGGCTGGGGGACCAGCTTGCCGGAGACGACAGCGGCGAAGAACCGGTTCAGGTCCGCCGAGTTGGAGATCACGGCTCCGGCGGACTGAGCCCAGGAAACGGTCTGCTCGGTGGAGTCCACCAGCGGCAGCGTCGTGTCGTCGTCGCGCAGGTAACCCCGTGCGTGGGACCCGGTGATGGTCGTCCGCGGGTGCACGTACGAGGTGTTCCGCAAGTCCAGCGGCTGGAAGATCCGCTGCTCGTAGTGAGTGGTCATCGGCACACCCGTGATGTGCTCGATCAGTTGGCCCAGCACCACGAAGTTGGTGTTGGAGTAGCTGTAGGCGGCCCCCGGAACGACCGTCGGCTGGTGCGCGGTCGAGAGGTCGATGAGCTCTTGGAAGGAGAACACCTTGTTCCGGACTGCCTCGAAGCCCGGAACGGTGTGGTAGAACATGTCGTTCGTGAAGTCCCAGAGACCGCTGCGATGGCTCAGCAGGTGCCGCACGGTGATGCGGTCGTCCGGCAGCGGCTTGGGGAGGTAGTCGTTCGCCGGCGCGTCCAGGTCGACGCGGCCCTCGGCGACGAGCTGCATCAGTACGACGGTGGTGAAGCTCTTGCTGACGCTGCCGACGCGGAACCTGCGGTCCGCGTCCATCGCGGTACCGGCCGCGGTGTCGGCCTTGCCCGAGGCGATCCGGTAGCTGGAGGCACCGAAGTCGATGCGGGTGAGCGCGCCGGGCGCCCCGTTGGCCATCGCCTGCTTCTGCACGGCGAGTACACCCGTGATCGACGGGCCGGGAAGGTTGGTGGTGGCGGCACTGGTCGGAGTAACGGCCAAGGCCGTCATGACGGCGGTGCCTGCGAGCGCGACGCTCACGTTCTTGATGCGCATCCGATTCTCTCTCGTGAAGACGCTGAACAGCATCTCCGGGCCGCGTCTGTCCATGACAGGAGTCGCTGATCCCCAGTCCTGAGGACAGTCGTGGGGCCGGAGGGTGCTGGCCAGAACCATAACGCACACGGTGTGTAACGATGGCAAAGAAGGTGAGCCGGACGAAGGTTACCGATTCGCCGAACTGGCCCGGATCGCTGGGCAGTCGGTCCTCGACGAGGGACCGGACAAACAAGAGCTCTCCTGCGGCACCTACGGTTTCAGGGACTTGCGTTACCTCTGCCCAACGCCCGGCGAGCCGTGGCGCTGCTCGACGACCACGCAGGTGCTGGTACGCAACACTGGACCGGCCCCTGTGTACGTCACCGCCATCCACGGCGCTCGACAGGGCGTGCGTCAGCAGGGCCCGGAACAGGAGATCAACCCCCGTCACACAGTAGCCGTTCGCCCTGGGCCGGGACATCTGTTGTTCGACCTCACCCTGCGCGGCGCCGGCCCCGTCAAGTCTCTGACGGTCGCCTCGGTGCGCTAACTGGCTCTAACAAAAGCTGTTGATCATGTGAGTTTCGAGTTGTCGGCTCGTTGGTCTGGTCATGGGGAACCGTCAGTCTCGGCCGTGGATCGTGTCGGATGAACTGTGGTCACTCATCGAGCCGTTGCTGCTCGAGCCGGCGCCGAAATTGGTCGAGGGCAGGCCTCGAGTGCCGGACCGGCAGGCTCTGTGCGGGATCCTGTTCGTCTTGCACACGGACATCCAGTTGGAGTACCTGCCCCAGGAGCTGGGCGTCGGTTCAGGCATGACCTGCTGGCGGCGCCTGGGACCAACTCCACGTGCTGCTGCTGGAGAAGCTGCGGTCCAAGAACCAGCTGGACTGGTCCCGGGCGGTGATCGACTCCTCGCACGTCCGCACGGCCCGGCGGGGCCCGAAAGCGGTCCCAGCCCGGTCGACCGAGCACCTCCGGGCAGCAAGCATCACCTCATCGTCGACGGGCAGGGCATCCCGCTCGCCGTGTCGCTGACCGGCGGGAACCGCAACGACGTGACCCAGCTTCTGCCTCTGCTGGACAAGATCCCGGCCGTTGCGGGCCGGGACGGCAGACCGTGCCGACGGCCGGACACATCGCTAGCCGACCGCGGCTACGACCACGACACGTACCGGCGCCTGCTCTGGCAACGCGGGATCCGCCCCGTGATCGCGAAACGGGGCCAGCCCCGTGGCACCGAACTGGGCATCTTCCGCTACGTCGTCGAGCGCACGATCGCCTGGCTCCACGGCTTCCGCCGCCTGCGCATTCGCTGGGAACGACGCGACGACATCCCCGAAGCGTTCCTCGGACTCGCCGTCTGCCTGATCACCCACCGCCACGTCCAACGGCTTTGTTGGGGACAGTAAGGCCTCAAGCTGCGCTGAGGACTCACAGAAGGTCCCCGTCACGGAGCACCGCGACGGGAACGGAACCACAACCTTCAACTCGCCCGACGCTATACGGTCAAGCCAGCCAGTCGGTGTAGCGGGTGGCGGCGAGGTGAGCGTTCCTGTCGGTGAGGACGTCTCCCTCGACGACCGCGAACATGCCGGCGGTGGGGTCGGTGACCACAGATCGAGCGTCGCCCTTGCGGGACAGAATGATCCGTCCCAGCTCGTCGAGCTTGAAGATCTCCGGGCCTCCGATGTTGCGGATGCCGTTCAGGGGGGCGCCGACGGCGACCTGCGCCACCGCGTCGGCCACATCCTTGGCGGCGATCGGCTGGATCGGTGTAGCGGGCAGACGGACGGTCTCCGCGTCGGCTGTCCAGGAGAGAACGGAGTCCATGAACTCCATGAATTGCGTCGCCCGGACGATCGAGTAAGGGACGGGGCCTGCCTTGAGGAGGTCTTCCTGCAAGACCTTGGCGCGGTAGTAATCCAGCTGCGGTACCTGATCGACCCCGACGATCGACAGGATGACGAAGTGACCGACCCCACCCTTGTGGGAGGCTGCCAGCAGGTTGTCCATCGACGCCTGGAAGAAGCCCGGCGAGGCCTCGTCGAAGGTCGGCGAGTTGGTCAGGTTGACGACGACGTCGGCACCGGTGACGGCCTGCTCGACGCCCTGGCCGCTGATGACGTCGACTCCGGTGGACTGGGAGTGCGGTACCGCCTCGTGTCCGGAGTCGTTCAGGATCTGGACGACCTGCGAGCCGATCAGCCCGGTTCCGCCGATGACTGCGATCTTCATGTCGCATCTTCCTTAAGCAGTGGGTGCAAATTGGGGCATACGAGACTCCTGTGAGAGCGAACGGTACTTCCAGCATCCGTACGGCTGCTCCAGGACACAGTGCTGACCGAACAGGTCGCTCGTTTGTGACACCGCGTCGCGCCTCCTCGGCAGAGTCCGCTCCCCTCGTCCGCCAGGGCCACCGCCGTACGGCGAGCAGGAGGTGCCGACGCACTGGGACCAGCTCCTCCGGAACCGCCATGGACACGGCTTTGGGAAGTCGGATCAGATGAGTTCCCGCCCGCCGTCGACGGTGATCACGTGACCGGTCGCATGGCGCCCGGCCGGGTCGGGCGAACGGAGAATGCAGTGAGCTAGCTCGTCCGCGCTCGCGATGTGGTGGGTCGGGATGCGGTCGCCTTCACAGGCGTACACACTGTCGGCAGCCCTCGGGGTCACACCAGCGTGCAGCGCCGCGGCACAAGAGTGGGCTGATGCCTCTCAGTGAGCGGCGACGGAGTCGTCCGGTTGGGCATGGGCGATCACGCTGTCACCCGCGTTTCCACAGAGGTAGCGCAGCAGGTCGCTGTCTGTCTCCTCGTTGCCGAGTTGCCGCACGACCTCCTCGACCGCCTGACGCAGAATGGGCGAACCCAGCCGTAGTACGTGGTGCGCGACGGCGGTCAGCTCGATCTCGACGCTCCGACGGTCGACCACCGAGGTGTGCGTGGTGATCAGACCGCGGTCCTGCAGGCGTGTCACCAGGCGACTGGTAGCGGACTGGCTCAGCCCTACCCCGTTGGCCAAGTCGTTCAGGTACAGCAGCCCCGCACCGGCCCGCACCCCCTCACTCAAGGTTCGGAGGGCGTAGAACTCGCTGACGCCCAAGCCCAGTTGCCGGTGAAGGTGTCGCTCTATGGAAGCCTCGATCCGACGATGGACACGAGTCAGACTGTTCCACTGCGTGATCAACGTGGCATCGTCGTTCATGGGCGGTGACCTCTCTGCTGTCCACGGCGTCCAACTGCTCGATGCCGGGACGGGTCCCGGCAGGTGGGCCGCGGCGCTTGCCTGCACCCGAAGGGACATGATCGACGTCGGCCCCCAGACAGAGGGACTCGTCGCGTCTCAATCGAAGCAGGGCTTCCACTCCGCCGCCTGCTGTCACGCGGCATGGCGAGCGGGAAGTTGCGCCGGGCCGGGCGGCCGACGGAGTGACGGCGCCGAACGACGGACACGGTCCTCGGGGACGAGGAGCCGCACGAGGCGTTCCAGGTCGCCGGTGCTGGCAGCTGCCCGGAACGCGGCGACGAGACGACGGTGCGACTCGACGGGGACCGGCCGCTCGCGGTCGCTGTCGAGGCGGGCCTGGGCGCGGTGGACCACCGCCCGGGCGTTCGGGGCACTGATCCGCAGCAGCTTCGCGAGATCGGAGTAGGGGTAACCGAAGCCCTTGCGCAGCACGTAGGCGGCCAGCCGGTCCGGTGTCAGCCTGGCCATGAGCAGGGCCAGGGCCGCCTCGAGCGCCGAGGTTCGCTCGGCGTGCAGCAGAGGGTCGTGGGCGGAGTCGTCACCGAGTTCGGCCAACTGCGGATCGGCCGGCGTCTCGTGACGGTGCCTCCCGGACTGGATGACGTTGATGGCCAGACGGGTGGTGGCCGTGGTCAGGAACGCGCCCGGTTTCTTGATCTCCGCGCGGTGGGTGAGCTGCCAGCGCACCCACACCTCCTGGATCACGTCCTCGGCTCGGGAGACGTCGCCGACGATCCGGTAGGCGATGCGGAACAGTCGTTTGCGATAAGCCAGGAAGTGGTCGAGGGCGATGTCCAGGTCGTCCCCGGCGGGCCGGTCGGCCGGCAAAACATCGGGCGACTTCATGTCTGGACTGGGCGCGGACATCGGGGCTCCTCTTTCACGAACGGCGCCCTTGAGGGCGTTGGTTCCACCCTCCGTCCGCGGCATCCCCCGCCGCGCCCTTAGTGTCCGTAGTCCGGTCCGTGGGCCCCCGGGATTTCCCCTACGGGCGCTCAGCCCGCGCGCATCATGCCCTCGTCATCGGCGCCCCCGGCCAGCGTGCTCTTGAGGGCGCCGGGCAGCGCGCGACGGGAGTTGATCCCGAGCTTCGTGTACACCTTCCGCAGGTGCCACTCGACGGTGTGCGGGCTGATGAACAGCTCCGCGCCGATCTTCACGTTCGTCATGCCGGCGGCGGCGAGCGCGGCGACCTGGGACTCCTGGGGGGTGAGTGCGCTCGCCGGCTTGGTCTCCCGTGCCCTGACCTCCGCGCCGGTGGCGAGCAGTTCGCGGCGGGCCCGTTCGGCGAATGCCTGCGCCGGCATCCCGTCGAACATCTCGTGGGCCGTGCGCAGGTGCTCGCGGGCCAGCGATCGGCGGTTGGTGCGGCGCAGCCACTCCCCGTACAGCAGGTGGGTGCGCGCCACCTCGACGGCCACGCCGCCCCGCCCGAACTCCTTGATCGCGGTCCGGTACAGACGGTCCGCCTCGTCACCGTCGGCGAGCAGTGCCTGGCTGCGGGCGCCGGCGCCACGGGCCCAGCCGGAGTCGGCGGCGCGGGTGAGTTCCACCAACCGCTCCAACGAGTCCCTGGCCTGGTCGAGTTCACCGCAGCGGGTGGCGGCTTCGACGTGTTCGACCAGGGAGAGGCCGGTGAAGTTGAACCCGTCGTGGTCGATGCCGGCGCGAGCGGCCTGCAGTGCCTCCTCGTAGCGTGCCAGGCCGTTGTAGAGCACGCCCTGGACGTAGCCCATGGCGCCCAGCAGGGACACCTCGCCCCGCTGGTCGGCGCGCTGCCTGGCTTCCTCGACGACGCCGGCGACGACATCCGCCTCGCCCCGCCACGCCGCCAGCACCAGGGTCGCGTACTTGTGCGGCGCGTGGCCGGTCGCGGCGGCGAGCGCGTCGGCTTCGTCGATCATTCTGGCGGCTTGGGCGAAGTCGCCGTAGTGGATGTGCACCCCGCCGGCGTAGATGAGAGCCGGTGGCAGCGCGCCGAGCGCTCCTATGTCGCGGGCGAGGCGCACCGCGCGGCTCGACAGCGTGTCCCAGGCGTGCAGGTCCCAGGCGTAGTGGATGAACGCCTCCAGCGCGACCGGTGCCAACAGCAGCCAGCGTACGGTCGCTTCCCGGGTGCGGAGCTCTTCGTGGGCCAGCAGTTCCAGGGCGCCGCGCAGCGCCGGGACACCGGTCTCGTATCCGTCCGCGATGAGCGCGGACACACCGTCCAGAAGCAGGTCGGCGGCCTCGGAGCCGGAAGTGGGAGCGCCCGACCCACGGGCCGCGATCGCGGCGGCGCGGGCGCCCGTGGGGCCGTGCACGCGGCCCGCGAAGATGATCGCGCTGATCGCCTCAAGGTAGGTCTCCCGCGCCAGCGGCGATCCGGCGGCGGTGAATTGCGCGGCGGCGTCGAGGAGCAGGGGCGCCGCTTCGTCGCTGCGGCTGCGGGCGAAGAGGATCCTGGCCCGCAGCCGTGCCAGGCGGGCGCGGTCCAGGGCGCTCAGGGGGCACAGTTCGGCCACCGTCGCGAGCTCCGTGGCGCGGTCCGGCGCCGCGGCCGAGAAGTGCGCCTCCGCTGCCGCCAGGGCGCGGCGTCCTCGCTGCCCACGGTCCGGCGTCACTTCAGCGGCGCGTTCGAGGAGTACCGCCTCGGCCGCTATGCCGCCGCGTTGCCGCGCGCGGTCGGCCGCTTGTTCCAGGCCCGCGGCCACCTCCTCGTCCGGTCCGTCCGCGGCCTGGGCGGCGTGCCAGGCACGGCGGTCGGGGTCCAGGACCGGGTCGGTGGCCTCGGCGAGCGCCCGGTGCACCGCTCGGCGTTCTGCGGGTGCGGCCCCGTGGTAGACCGCCGAACGGACCAGCGGATGCCGGAAGCGCACGGACTCACCGAACTCGATGAGGCCGGCGGCCTTGGCCGGAGCCGCATGGGGCGTGATCTTGAGCGAGGCGGCCGCACGGACCAACAGGCGTGCGTCACCGACCGGTTCGGCCGCCGCGATCAGCAGCAGCGTCCGGGTCGCCTCAGGCAGGGACGTGAGCCGGCCGGCGAAGTCCCGTTCCACACGACTGGCGACCGGCCCGTGAACGGTCGGATGACCGGACGAGTCCAGGCCATAGGCCAGTTCGGCGGCGCTGCGGCCTCGGGAGAACTCCAGCAGCGCGAGGGGGTTGCCGTCCATCTCGGCCACGAACCGGTCCCGGAGCCGCTTCTCCAGTTGTCCGCCGACGGCGGTTTCGAGGAGTTCTCCGGCGGCGGTGGTGTCGAGGCCGCCGATTCGCAGCGCCGGCAGGTCGTTGAGTGCGGCCTGCCCTTCGGGGTCGCGGACCGCGAAGGCCATCGCGACCGCCTCGGCGAGCAGCCTTCGCGCCACGAATTCCAGGGTCTGCAGGGAGACCCGGTCCAGCCACTGGGCGTCGTCGATCAGCACGAGCACCGGTCGGGTCTCCGAGGCGCGGGTGAGCAGGGTCAGTACGGCGAGGCCGACGAGGAAGCGGTCGGGCGGATCGCCGGCTGCCATGCCGAACGCCACGCGCAGGGCGTCGCGTTGCGGTTCCGGCAGCGCGTCGAGCTCGTTCAGGAACGGTGCGCACAGTTGGTGCAGGCTCGCGTAGGGCAGCTCCATATCGGCCTCGATGCCGTGCGCCCAGGTCACCTTCACCCGGGACGCCTGCTCGGCCAGGTACTGCAGCAGCACGGACTTCCCGATGCCGGCTTCGCCCCGGATCACCAGTACTCGGGACCCGACTTCGCGGAGGTCGACCAGCAGGTCGTCGAGTGCCGCGCACTCGCGGTGCCGGCCGACCAGGTCCGGAAGCGGGCTGGCGATCATGAGACGTGGCTCCTTCGGCGGACCGGGATGGGAGTTCCCGCAATGGTGGGAGGAAGGGTCCTTGTCACGATACCTGGAAGAGTGTCCACACCTTATGTGCAAACCTTGTGACACATTCCACGTGAGCAAACCCCGCGAAGCTGTCACACCCGCGTTCATCATCCGGTCGACCACTGCCTACGATCTCGCTCGTCCACTGCAGCAGGAAGGTCCCATGTTGTCACTCGGGCATCAGCTAGCCACATCCGTTCTCGTGATCGGAGCCGGTGAGGAGGGCCTTCGAGCCGCCGTCGAGGTCGCCGAGGCGGGCGTCGCGGTCATGGTGGTGGCGAAACACACGGCTGACGACGATCACAACGTCGAACGGCAGGACGAGGGACCGGTCCTCCGCCGGCGGGTTCTGCGCGAACACACGGAACGACTCGGCATTCCCGTCCTGTCCGGCGTCTACGTCACCAGGCTGCTGGTCGACGACGGCACGGTTTTCGGTGCCTACGGCTTCGACCTGGCCGACGGCGCGCGCTACCTCGTGCACGCCGACTCCGTGATCCTCGCGACCGGAGGTCACACGCGCATCTGGCGGCGTACGTCGTCACGTCGCCACAAGAGCACCGGTGACGCCTTCCGCCTGGCTGTCGAGGCCGGCGCCCGGCTGCGCAACCCCGAGCTGGTGCGCTTCCACCCCCTCGGCCTGATCGCGCCCGAGCCCGCGGCGGGCGTACTCCTCGGTGACGCGGCACGCGATGAGGGCGGAATCCTGCTGAACAACCTCGGCGAGCGGTTCATGGCACGCTACGACGCCGAGCGCATGGAACTCGTCAGCCGTGACCGGGTCGCCCTGGCGTCCTGCACGGAGATCAGGGAGGGCCGGGGCACGCGGGCCGGCGGTGTGTGGCTCGACCTGTCCCACCTGCCGCGTGAGACCGTCCTGACGCGTCTGCCGCAGCTTCACCGGTCCTTGTTGCGCCTCCAGATGCTCGACATCACCCACGACCCGGTCGAAGTCGCGCCGACGGCCCAGTACTCCCTGGGAGGCGTCCGGGTCCGGCCCGAGGACCACGGCACCGACGTCGGCGGGCTCTACGTCGTCGGGGAGGCGGCCGGCGTGCCGCACGGCGGGAACCGGTTCGAGGAGCACTCGCTGAGCGAACTCCTCGTGTACGGCCGTATCGCGGGCCGGGCCGCGGCGGACTACTCGGCCGGACTCGCCGCCCAGCACCGGTCCCCTGCTGCGGTGCGCGCCGCGGCGTCGGACGTGAACCGGCTGCTGGCCTGCGACGGCCACGAGAACGCCCGCGCACTGCTACGGACGGTGCGCCACCTGATGACGGAGTATGCCGGTGTCGTACGGGACGGGAGCGGGCTGGCCGCCGGGCTCGCCGGCCTCGACGAGATCGAGGACCGCATGCGGCACATCGCCGTGCACATCGACATCGGCGGTCACCAGGACCTCGCGCACGCCTACGATCTGAGGTCCGCGGTACTCGCCGCGCGCGCCACGCTGGAGTGTGCGAGGGAGCGGCGGGAGACCCGGGTCGGTCACCACCGGTCGGACCACCCCGATGTCGACCCCGATCCGGGCGTCAACCTGGTCTGGTCCCCGACGACCGGGGTGCGTCATGAGCCCGCCCCCTCCCTCCCCGCCCACCTCGCCGAATTCATGCACGACGTCTCGGCCGACGCGTTCCACTACGGCCATGTCCTCTGATCCGCGGGCCGGCCCAGTGGTTCCGCCGGCCTGCTCACGGGGTCCGCCCGCCCCGCGAGGTCCGTGATTCCGGCAGGTGCTGGGAGGCCCATCCGGCCAGTTCACCGAGGATGGGCATCAAAGCTCTTCCGTCCGCGGTGAGGCGATAGCGCACCGTGACGGGCGGGCCGGGCTCCACGTCCCGGAGCGTGAGACCGGCGGCGGACAGTTCCGAGAGCCGCTCCGAGAGCACCGAGTCGCTGATGCCCTCGACCGCGCGCCGCAATTCGGCGTAGCCCAGGGGCCCGTGCTGCAAGGTGGCCAGGATGACACCGTTCCACCGCTTGCCGAGAAAGCTGAACGCCCTGGTCAGCGCGGAGTCACAGGCCGCCGGATGGTGCTGCCCGACATCCGCGCCGCTCGCCTCGGCCGACTGAGTCTCCTTCGCCTGCTCCATGACCTCAGGGTATCCGGGTGCTAGCCTGCCGGCCGCTGCTCTGTTTTTCATAGCAGCAGTTCTTTTACTAGTTACTTCACTCAGACGAGCCAGGAGATCCCGCATGTCCGTCCCAGGAGCCCTCCCCCGCATCGACGCCGAGGCCCGCGCCGCGCTCTTCACCGACGCACGCACCGCGTACTCCTTCGCGGAAACGCCGGTCGACGACGAGACGCTCACCGCCATATGGGAGCTCGCCCGCTGGGCCCCGACCGCCGCGAACACCCAGCCGCTGCGGGTGCTGTACGTCCATACGCCCGAAGGCAAGGAGCGGCTGCTGCCGCACCTGGACGAGGGGAACCGGCCGAAGTCGGCCTCCGCGCCCGTCGTCGCGGTGCTCGCCGTGGACCGCCGCTTCCACGAGCACATCCCGCAGATCCTGCCGATCCGCCCGGAGATGAAGGAGCACTTCGAGAGCGAGCCCGCCCAGCGTGAGGCCGTCACCGCGTTCAACGGTCCGCTGCAGGCCGGCTACTTCATCCTCGCCGTCCGCGCCCTCGGCCTGGCCGCGGGTCCGATGGGCGGCTTCGACACCGCCGGGATCGACAAGGAGTTCTTCGCCGACGGCGACTGGACGTCCATCCTCGTCGTCAACATCGGCCACCCGGCCGGACCCCCGGCGTTCGACCGCATGCCGCGGCTGGACCACGAGCACGCCCTCGACTGGGCCTGACGCCAGGGGGCGCCGGTCCCTCCTGCCGGTCGGTCCGGGGCCGTGCCCCTACCTGACCGGCAGGAGGGACAGCAGCCGGAGGTTGGTGTGGCTCTCGGTTCCCGGTGCCGCGGTGTACACCACGAGCCGCTGGGACTGGTCGGGGTCGACCAGCGTCTGGCAGTGCAGTTCGAGCGCCCCGACCTGCGGGTGGTGGAAGCGTTTCGGGGCGCAGTACGGCCTCAGCACGGGGCGCTCCCGCCAGATGGCGGCGAACTCGGGGCACTCCCTGTTCAGTGCGTCCACGAGCCCGGCGGCGCGCGAGTCGCGTCCGTCGCGGGAGTAGGCGCTGTGGAGGTCCGCCACCATCAGGCGGCTCTGCTCGGCGTGGTCCTGCTCGGGATGGACGAGGCGGGCGCCGGGGTCCGTGAACCACCGGTAGTGGGAGCTGCGCGCCAGTCCGGTGTGGGCCGTCTGGTCACCCAGCAGCGCCACGGCGGGGCGCGTCTGCCTCAGTGTCTCGCCCAGGTGGTTCATCACCTGGGCGGGCGTGTCCTCCAGCCGGTCCAGGATGCGCATCATCCCGGGGGCGATGTGGTCGCCGCCCGGCGCACGGCGCGGCAGGGCGTTACCGGCGAGTTGGAAGAGGAGGTCTCGTTCTTCCAGCGACAGGTGCAGTCCTCGGGCGATCGCGGCGAGCATCTGCTCCGAGGGATTGGGGCCGCGCGGCTGCTCGAGCCGGCTGTAGTAGTCGACCGACATGTCGCACAGCGCCGCGACCTCCTCGCGGCGCAGCCCTCCGGTGCGCCTGCGGCGACCGCGGGGCAACCCGACGTCCTCGGGTTGAAGGGCCTCGCGGCGGGCTCGCAGGAAGGCGGCGAGCGCTGCCCGGTCTGCCATGGTTGTCCTTTCGCACGCGACGCGGGAAACAGTCGGCTCGCACGCGACGCGGGAAACAGTTGGTTCGCACGCGACTGCGGGAGCCGCTTGGTCTGTCAACACTGTGTGAACAGTCCGACCAGCTCCCGCATTCCATCAAACAGTGTGTTCTCCGGTCCTGACGGCGTCGCGTCAGCGGGTGATCGCCTTGGTCTCGAGGAACTCCTCAAGGCCGGCTCGGCCCATCTCCCGGCCGTTGCCGGACTGCTTGTACCCGCCGAACGGGGCCTGGAAGTTGTGCTGTGCACCGTTGATGTCGACCTGACCGACGCGCAGCCGCCGGGCGATGGCCAGGGCATGGTCCTCGTCACCGGTCACCGCGGCGTTGAGCCCGTACATCGTGCCGTTGGCTATCGCGACGGCGTCATCGTCGTCGGCGTAGGGGATGACGACGAGGACGGGGCCGAAGATCTCCTCCTGGGCGATGACCGACTCGGGGTCGACGTCGGAGAAGATCGTGGGCTGGACGTAGGCGCCGGTCTTGAAGCCCTCCGGGCGGCCGGGGCCGCCCACCACCAGCGTGGCGCCGTCGGCGATGCCGCGCCGGATGTAGTCGTCGACGCGTCGGCGCTGGGTCTCCGAGGCGAGCGGGCCGATCCGCGTGGCCTCGTCGGCGGGGTCGCCGACCACGTACTCCTCGGCCGCTTTCCGCAGCTTGTCGACCACCGTCTCCTGGAGGTTCTCGGGCACGAGCATGCGTACGTAGGCGCCGCATGCCTGACCGCCGTTGGCCCAGGCGAAGGCCAGTCCGCGAGTGACGGCGGAGTCGAGGTCGGCCTCGGGCAGGACGATGTGGGCCGCCTTGCCTCCCAGTTCGAGCGCGACGCGCTTCACCGTGCCGGAGGCGGCGACGGA
This sequence comes from Streptomyces sp. GESEQ-4, assembly GCF_017948455.1. Taxonomy (GTDB): domain Bacteria; phylum Actinomycetota; class Actinomycetes; order Streptomycetales; family Streptomycetaceae; genus Streptomyces. The sequence goes on along the minus strand of NZ_JAFFSU010000003.1, from coordinate 310,144 downwards.
GACGCTCCGGCCGGCGCGGGTGGACCCGGTGAAGGAGATCATGTCGATCTTCGGATGCCGGGAGAGGGCCTCACCGACGACCGGGCCGGTGCCCTGCACCACATTGAACACACCGTTCGGGACGCCCGCCACGGTGGCGATCTCCGCGAACATGCGGGCACTGAGGGGAGAGGTCTCCGAGGGCTTGAGGACGACAGTGTTGCCCGCGAGCATCGCGGGGACCACCTTGGTCACCAACTGCTGCAGCGGGAAGTTGCACGGGGTGATCGCCCCCACCACACCGATGGGCTCGCGGACGACGAGCGAGTTCTCGATCACTTCCGTCCACTCGATCTGTTCGGCCGAGGCGACCGCGGCCAGGGTCGACGCGACCGGGAATCCGACCTGCGCCTGCCGCGAGAAAGCGATCGGGGCGCCCATCTCCAGGGTGATGGTGGCCGCCAGTTCCTCGCTGCGTGCCTGCAGGCCCTCGGCCAGGCGCCGCATGGCGTCCGCACGGTGCTGCGGGGACGTCGCCGCCCATCCGGGCTGGGCGGCGAGCGCGGCTTCCACCGCCGCGTTCACGTCCTCTTCCGTGCCCTCGTGCACCTGGGTGACGACCGATTCGTCGGCGGGGTTCACCACGTCGATCAACGGCCCGGAACCGCGGACGGAGCGGCCGTCGATCCAGTGGGACGGGGCTGGGAAAGGAGTCTTGACGCTTTCGTTCATGTCGCCAAGGGAACATCGCTCGTCGCGGGACATCCATGCCCTCTCATGCCCATGATCCAGGTCACGCGGCAGTGGATCTCAGCGCTGCGGAGGCACCCTCACAACGGCCTCGGCAGCCAGCGGTGTTGTTATGCTCGCCGCGTGCGGGGGCGGGCGTGAACGGGGGCGGCGCGGAGCGACTGCGCGGTCGGCGCCACGAGTACGGAGCGCTCGAAGAGCTGGTCTCCGAGGTCGAGGCCGGACGCAGCGCGGTCCTGGTCCTGCGCGGAGACGCCGGAATCGGGAAGTCCGTTCTCCTGGATCACCTCGCGGCACGCGTCGCGGTGCACCGCGTCGCCCGTGCGGCGGGCGCCGAGTCGGAGATGGAGATCCCCTTCGCGGGACTGCATCAGCTCTGCGCTCCCTTCCTCGGGCACGTCGATTCCCTTCCGCCGCCTCAGCAAGAAGCCCTGGCCACGGCGTTCGGGGTGAGCGCGGGGCCGCCTCCGGACCGGTTCCTGGTCGGCCTGGCCGTGCTCGGGCTGCTCACCGACGTGGCTGCCCGGCAACCGCTGTTCTGTCTCGTGGACGACGCGCAGTGGCTCGACCGGGTCTCCGCCCAAACCCTGGCCTTCGTGGCGCGACGGATGCTCGCCGAACCGCTGGCTCTGGTCTTCGCCTCCCGTGAGCAGCGCGGACACGACGACCTGGCCGGCCTGCCCGAGCTGACGCTGCACGGCCTGGACGACGCCGACGCCCGCGCTCTGCTGGACACGGCGATCGTCGGCCCGATGGACGAGCGGATCCGCGACCGCGTCCTAGCCGAGGCACGCGGCAACCCCCTCGCGTTGCTGGAACTCCCCCACGGCCGCATCGACGCGGAACCGGTGGGGGGATCCGCTCCTCCCGGCCTCGGGCGGGTGACCGGCCGGATCGAGCGGAACTACCTGGCACGGGTGCGCTCGCTGCCGACCGCGACGCAGCGACTGCTGCTGACCGCCGCCGCCGAGCCGATCGGTGACATGACGCTGCTCAGAAGCGCCGTCGAGCTCCTGGGCATCAGCCCGGACGCGGCCGGCCCGGCCGTGACGGCGGGGCTGCTCGAAGTCGGGGCCCTGGTGCGTTTCAGGCATCCGGTGCTGCGCTCCGCCGTCTACCGGTCGGCCGGACTCGCGGAGCTGCGAGAGGTCCACCGGGCCCTGGCGGAGGTGACCGACCCTGTCCTCGACCCCGACCGCCGCGCCTGGCACCTCGCGCGGGCGACGGTCAGGCCGGACGAGACCATCGCCGCCGAACTCGAGTCGTCGGCCGGGCGGGCGGTGGCCCGGGGCGGCACGGCGGCGGCGGCCGCGTTCCTCGCCCACGCGGCCGTGCTGACGCCCGACCCACGGCGCAAGGCCGAGCGCGCCCTCGCCGCGGCTCAGGCGAAGCTCCGGGCCGGTGCGCCCGCCGCGGCTCGCGATCTGCTGGCCCTGGCGCGGGCCGGAGTTCTCGACGAACTCGGTCGCGCCCGCGCGGACCTCGTCGAGGCCCGGCTGTCGCTCGCCTCCAGTCGCATCGCCGAAGCGCTCCCCCAACTGCTGGTCACCGCGCGGCACATGGTGCCGCTCGATGTCGGGCTGGCTCGCGAAACCTTCCTGGACACCCTGTCGGCCGCCATCTTCGCCGGGCGCCTCGCGTCCGAGGCGGGCGTACGCGAGGTGGCGGCGGCGGCGCAGCAGACGTCCCCGCCGTACACGGGACCGCCGACCAGCGCCGATCTGCTCCTGGAGGCCCTCGCCACCCGCTTCACCGCCGGGTTCCGCGACGCTGTCGCCGTCTCGCGCGCCGCGGTGAGCGCGTTCCGCCGGGAGGCCGAGCCCGACAAGGTGCTGCGCTGGTCGTGGCTGGCCTCGACGCTGGCGGCCGAGATGTGGGACTTCGAGGGCTGGACGGAGCTGACCGCACGCCATGTGCGGACCGCCCGCGCCGTCGGCGCGCTGACCGAGCTGCCGCTCGCGCTCAACTCACGGGTCGTCATCCACGCATGCGCCGGTGAACTGGACGCGGCGGCGCTGCTCGTCGCGGAGATCGACCGGGTCCAGGAGGCGGTCGGCAGCGGCTTCGCGCCGTACGGCACGATGACGCTCGCCGCCTGGCAGGGGCACGCGAGCGAAGCCGCCGCGTTGATCGGGGCCAGGATGGAGGAGGCCGTCCAGCGAGGTGAGGGCCTCGGCGTGGCCGTCGCACGCCGGGCCGGAGCTCTGCTCCACAACGGTCTGGGCAAGTACGAGGAGGCATGGGAGGCCGCCCGGCTGGCGAGTGCCCATCCGCAGGACCTGGTCGCGGCCAACTGGGGACTGGTCGAGCAGGTGGAGGCCGGGGTGCGCAGCGGCCGCCCCGACGCGGCGGAGGAAGCGCTGGTCCGGCTGATCCAGATCACGGACGCCGCCGCCACGGACTGGGCGTTGGGCGTCCAGGCGCGTTCCCGGGCGCTGCTCAGTCAGGGCAGTGCGGCCGAGGAGTTGTACCGGGAGGCGATCGAGCGGCTCGGACGCACCCGCGTCGCCATGGAGACGGCCCGGTCGCATCTGCTGTACGGGGAGTGGTTGCGGCGCGAGGGCCGCACCGCTGACGCCCGTGCGCAGTTGCGGAGGGCGCACGCCCTGTTCGCGCAGTTCGGTGCGGGCGCCTTCGCGGAGCGCGCCGTACGTGAATTGCGGGCCACCGGTGAGTCGGTGGCCCGTCGCGACGGCACCGCCGCGACGGCGCTCACCGCTCAGGAGGCCCAGATCGCACGTCTGGCCCGGGACGGGCTCACCAACTCCGAGATCGGCGCCCAGCTGTTCTTGAGCCCGCACACCGTGGAATGGCATCTGCGGAAGGTGTACGCCAAGCTCGGCATCACGTCCCGGCGGCTGCTGCGCACTGCCTTGTGAGCGGCGCTTCGCGGACGTGGCATCTCAGGACGCCCCGCGGGGCGTGAGATGGGCGTCGAAGGTCCGGCGCCCCCGGACGTACTCTCCACGCGGCAGCAGGCCGCCCGTGGTCAACGCTCTGCCGACCTTGCCAGGAAGCGTCACCGGCACGACGAGGCGGCGCCGGCCCTGGGAGCGCACGATGCGACGCGCCATGTCCACCATGTCCAGTTGGTCGGGCCCCGCGATCTGCGGTGCCATCCCGGCCGGGCCGCGTACCGCGTGCTCGACGAGCGTCTCCGCGACGTCCTGCGCGGCGACGGGCTGGGTGAGCATTCTCGGCATCATGACCACGGGGAATCTCGCGGCCAGCAGGGGCTCGGGGAACTCGAAGAACTGGGTGGCGCGCAGCACCGTCCACGGCACTCCTCCGTCGCGGACCAGTTCCTCCTGCACGCGCTTGCCGAAGTAGTAGCCGAAGTCGACCTCGTCGCTGCCGACGATCGACAGGGTGACCAGATGACCGATTCCGTGCGAGCGCGCCGCGGAGATCAGGTGGCCGGTCGCTCGGGAGAAGAAGTCGACGGCGACCTTCTTCCGCGTGGTGACGACGTTCGCCACGTCGATCACCGCATCGCTGCCGGCCAGCTTCTCCGCCAGGCCTGCGCCGGTGGTCAGGTCCACGCCGTGCGAACGAGCGAGGATCACCGGCGAGTGTCCGGCGGCTCGCAGCTCCGCGACGACGTGTCTTCCCACCAGACCGGTACCTCCGGCCACGGCCACCTGCATGTGATCCCTCTTTCCACCGACCTGGTTGTCAGCTCCGTCCTACAGACAGGACAGGCGCCACGTCTGTGACAGCACACGGCCAGGGTCAACCGTCCGCAGTCCGAGCCGCCGACGCGCCCTCGGGCCGTCCGACGTCGTTCAGGAGGACCTGCTCCAACCGGGCCATGTCACCTGCCTGAGCGGCCGCGAAGAACGCCTGCACGAGGCGGCGGTGCGTGACGGCGTCCACCGAGCGCCGCCGGCCGTGTCCGAGGAGGCGCCGCTGGGCACGGGCGACCTGCTGTCGCGCGTTGACGACGCTGATGTCGAGCAGCGCGGCGATTCGATCGTACGGATATCCGAACCCCTCCCGAAGGACGAACGCGGCGCGCTGCCGGGGTGTCAGCGTCTCCAGCAGCAGGCCGACCGCTCCTTCCACCGCGTCCTGTCGCTCGGCCACGGCCTCCGGTGTGGCGTCGGGGTCGGGCGGCTCCGGAAGCCAGGGGGTGGCGCAGTACTCGCGCCGTCTGCGGGCCGAGTGAAGGACGTTGATCGCCACCCGGACGGTGATCGTCCGGAGCAGCGCCGACGGGCTGTGCACGGCATGGCGGTCCGTGCGGTGCAGCCGCAGCCACACTTCCTGCAGCACGTCCTCGGCCTCGGTCGCGTTGCCGACGATGCGATGGGCGATCGTGATGAGTGAGGGCCGGATCCGCCAGTAGACGGCTGCCGCGTCCTCCAAGTCGTCGATGGTCGAGGCCGCCGGGCGACCGCCCAGGACCGGCGTGCGCCTGGCTTCCCACAGATATGTCTCCACGGTCGACTCCTCCGCCGGGATGGGTCAGCGGCTTCGGAACACCGCTGGTCCCAACCTCGCGCGGCGGCGCCGGCACCGCGCCATTGACGGTCCGTGGGAGCTGCGTGGTGGTGCCGTAGTCAGGCCGTGGTGGGACCGTGGTCGCGCTCCGCGACCCGGGACCGGCCAGGACACTCGATCTTTTCCGGGCCGACCTGTCACATGGCCGTACGCCGCTCGGTCTCTGAGGCAGAGGGATGAGCCACACCATGGTCCCCGCGTCTCGGCCGAGAGGAAGACCCATGACCACGCGCATCGTGACCGTCGCCGAAGGTGGGCGGCTCACCCGATCCGTCACGATCGGCCCTCACCACCTGACGGCCGACGAGCCCGAGCCCATGAGCGACGACTCGGGTCCCACCCCGGGAGAGCTGCTGCTGGCCGCGCTGGGGTCCTGCACCTCCATGGCGGTGCGGGCCATGGCGGACCGGCACGACTGGCCACTGGAACGGGTCGACGTCGCCGTCCGGTTCGGAGAGCAGAAGGACATCGTCAAGAACGTCGGGCTGACCGGCGACCTGGACCCGGCTCAGCGGGAGCAGTTGCTGGCGGCGGCCGGACGCTGTCCCATTCACCGGCTGCTGACCCGGGAGGCGAAGATCGTCACCGTACCCGCTCTGCTGGCGGAACCGGACGCGTCGCCCGTCTAGGCCCCGTCGGCACGTCGGCGGTCAGGATGTGGTCGCCAACGCGTCCAGGTGCACCGAGCCGATCTCCTTGCGGGAGGAGATGCCCAACTTCGCGAAGACCTTGCGCAAATGCCATTCGACCGTGTGCGGGCTGAGGAACAGCCGGGCGCCGATCTGCGGGTTGGTGAAGCCTCCCTGGGCCAGCCGGGCGATCTCGACCTCCTTTGCGGTGAGGGCGGCCGACGCCGTGGAGGCGCGGACGCTCACCTTGACGCCCACGGCCTGCAACTCCCGTCGCGCGCGCTCGGCGAACGCGTCCGCTCCGGCTTCGCTGAGCATCTCGTGTGCCTCGCCGAGCCGGGTACGGGCCTCCGCCCGCCGCTGTTGCAGGCGCAGCCACTCGCCGTAACGGAGTCGTGCCCGGGCGCTGTCCATCCGGGTCTCGGCCGTGTCCAGCCGCTCGATCGCCTCCCGGTGCAGGACGTCGGCGGCCTCCCCCTCGCTCACCAGGGCCCGCGTGGCGGCTGAGGTGCCGAGCGCCCAGGGAGTGCCACTGACCTGCGCCATCTCGTCGATGGTTCGCACGGCCTCGGCCGCACGTTCGGTACGGCCCAGTCGGACGGCCGCTTCGACGAGTTCCACCCGGGACTGCAGGGACAGCCCGAGTTCCTGCGGGTTCTCGCAGCCACGCTCGGCCGCGACGTATGCCTCGTCGTACCGGCCGAGACCGTTGCACAGGACCGCGGTCGCCCACTGGGTGGCCGTCGTCACCTTGCCCTCACCGCGCAGGAGACGGTCGTGGGTGACGGTCTCGATCGCGCGCCGGGTCGTCGACTCCCGTCCCCGGTAGGGCTCCACGACGAGTGCGCCGTAGTGCGCGAAAAAGCTGCTGCCGATGGACTCACCGATCGCGTCCGCCTCGACGACGAGGGAGGCGGCGCCGCGCAGGTCGCCGGCGAACACGCGGTTCGACAGGCGCAGCAGGAGCGCCGACGGCAGCACGGCGAGCGCTCCGTTGTCGCGGGCGAGGTCGACCAGCTCCGCCGACAGCTCGGACCAGGCGGCGAAGTCCCAGGTGTTGTGCGCCGTACGGCACGCGAGCGGAAGCCATCCCAGGCCGTACTCCCGTGAGAGCTTTTCCGACCGGAACTCCGCGACGGCGTCCATGAGGATCGGCGTGCCTACGGAGTAGCCCTCGACGATGACCCGTGCGAGGCCGGTCAGCAGGCGGTCCTCGCGGCTCGCGCTGTCGACGTGTTCCGGTGTCGCCAGCACCGCCTCGGCGACGTCGCGGACCCCGCCCGTGGCCAGCCGGCCGGCGGTCAGGGCCGCGTAGATCGCGTCCCGGTACGTCTGACCGGCGAGTGCGGAGTCGTACGGCTGGAGCCGCTTGGCCGCTTCGAGCAGCAGTGGCAGTCCGGCGCTGGCGCTCTTGCCCGCGGACATGATCTGCCCTCGCAGCAGGGTCGCCCGGCCGGCTCCGAGCCCGTCCAAGGGGCTCAGTTCCGCCGCGTCGACCAGTTCCCGCGCGGTGTCGAAGGCACCTGCCTGGTACTTCGCCCGCGCCGCGGCGAGTGCCCTGGTTCCGCGGCGCACGGGATCGGGCGTGAGTTCGGTGGCCCGGTGCAGAAAGGCCGCCGCCGCCGCGACACCACCGCGCGCGTGCGCCCTCCCGGCGGTTTCCTCCAGTTCGGCGGCCACCGCCTCGTCCGGTCCCGTCGTGGCGCTCGCCAGGTGCCAGACACGGCGTTCTGGGTAGAGCGTCGGGTCGATCGACTCGGCCAGCGCTCGGTGCACGCGCCGGCGCTCCTCGAAGCCGACGACGCGGAACGCAGCGGAGCGCACCAGTGGATGGCGGAAACGCACCCAGGTGCCGAGTGTCATCAGTCCCGCGGCCTCGGCCTCGGTCGCGGCGGCCTCCACGTCGATGCCCAGGCGCTCGGCGGCGTGCCGCAGCAGCGACACGTCACCGACCGGCTCGGTGGCCGCGATCAGCAGCAGTTGCTGGGTCTGCGTGGGCAGGGCTCGGATACGGCGGAGGAAGCCCGCCTCGATCTGGCCGGACAGGGGGCGGGTCTCCAGTCCTCCGAAGCCGCCGGCCATCTCCAGGAGGGTCAGGCCGCGTGGCAGCTCCAGCAGGGCCAGCGGGTTGCCGCGCGTCTCGGCGACGATGCGGTCCCGAACCCGCTGGTCGAGCGGGCCGGTGACGACCGAGTCGAGAAGCTCGCCGGAATCACGCTCGTTCAGTCCGCGCACAGGAAGCTCGGGCAGGTCCGCGAGGACCTCACGGGAGCCGGACTCGCGGACGGCCAGGACGAGCAGGACGGGTTCGGCGAGCAGCCGTCGCGCGACGAACTCCAGGGTCTGGGCGGACACCCGGTCCAGCCACTGGGCGTCGTCGACCACGCACAGCAGTGGCTGGTCTGCGACGGCCGCGGCGAGCAGGCTCAGCGTGGCCAGACCGACCAGGAAGCGGTCGGGAGCGGCGCCGACCTGCATGCCGAAGGCCGTGCGCAGTGCGTCGCGCTGCGGCTCGGGGAGACCGTCGAGGTGGGACAACAGCGGGGCGCAGAGCTGGTGCAGTCCGGCGTAGGAGAGTTCCATTTCAGACTGCACGCCGGCCGCCCGGACGACACGGCATCCGGTGGCCCGGTCGAGTAGATGGTTCAGCAGTTCGGTCTTGCCGATCCCCGCTTCGCCGCGCAGCACCACAACCCCGCTCTGACCGGCCCTGACCTGCGCGAGGAGACCTTCGAGGAGCTGACACTCGTCCTGCCGCCCGATGAGTTCGGTCCGTGCTCCGTCCCTCGCCATGGCGGCCTCCCGGCCGCCACCATACCCCGGCGTCGCACAACCGATCAGTTTCAGTCACTCACGGCCCGTATCTCTCCAGGGGGCCGGGGGACGCGTCCGCGGGTCAGGCCACCGATGCCACGACGACGGCCGTGCACACGAACGTCACCAGGCTGATCACGGCCATCGCGAGCATCGTCCCGCGCAGCCAGCGTCCGAACCGGAGGCGATGCGCCGCCTCGGCCGCGCCGACGCTGTCGGCGATGTGCTCGGTCACCATGCGGGCCACGTACTTCTGCTCCTCGAGATACCACTGCTCGATATCCCGCTTCTGCCCGTGGGTCAGCCCGGCCGTCCTCTCGGTGAAGGCGGACACACGCCGGCGAGCGGCGCCGAGATGCGCCTCGCGGTACAGGTACGCCTGAAGGTCGGCCAGCCCACGAGCGGCCTGTTTGCTCGTGTTCATGATGTGCTCCCAGTGTCGGAGGTGCCCGGTCGGAGTGCGGCCGGTGGTGGCGGTGGGTCGCCGCCGGCCTCGGACGGCCGCGACCCACCGCACACTCAACCGGTCGCCTGCGCCGCCTCGTTGATCAGTCGCGCGACCTCACCGGGACGCGAGACACTGACCGCGTGGGAGGCCGCGACCTCGACCACCGTGGCCTCGGCGCGCTCGGCCATGAATGCCTGGACGCTCGCCGGTATGTTCCGGTCCTCGGAGGCGATGAGCACCCAGGACGGGATGTCCCGCCACGCCGGGGCGGAGGCGCCCTCCGCCAGCGCGGCATCGACCACGGGCCGCTGCGTGGCCGCCATGATCGCCGCGGTCTCCGCGTGGACGTCGGCGGCGAACTGCTGGTGGAACTTGCTCTTCTCGATGTAGAGATCCGCGACCTGGCTCCCGTCGGGGAGCGTGAGCGGCACCGGGTGGAGCGCCTCCCCGAGCGTGCTGCCCGGGAACTTGCCGGACAGGTCGGCCGCGCTCTCGCCCTGCTCCGGCAGGAAGGCCGCGACGAAGACGAGAGCCCTGACGTGGTCGAGTCCCTTGGCGGCGTTGCTGATGACCGAGCCGCCGTAGGAGTGGCCGACCAGGACGACGGGTCCGGCGATGGACACCAGGAGTTGCCTGACGTATTCGCTGTCCCCGGTCAGCCCGCGCAGCGGATTGCTCGCGGCCACCACGGGATAGCCGTGCGACTGGAGCTTGTCGACGACGCCGTTCCAGCTCGACGAGTCCGCGAACGCGCCGTGCACGAGGACGACGGTGGGTTTCTGTGCATTCATGGAAGTGGGCCTTTCAGTCAACCGGCGAATTGCGCGCGTCATCGGGCTCGGCTGTGCGGAAATTCCCACGGAATTGCCGCGCGGAATGGATCAGTCGGTGCCGAGGGCCTTGCGCAGGACGTGAATGGCCTGCTCGATCGCCGCGGTGGAAGCCTGAGTTCCGCGGACCGTGTTCAGCATCATGAAGTCGTGCAGGCTGGCGTTGTAGCGGACGCTCGTGGTCGGCACGCCGGCCTGGATCAGCTTGCGGGCGTACGCCTCGCCCTCGTCGCGCAGCACGTCGTTCTCGTCGACGACGACGTACGCCGGGGGAAGTCCCTGGAGGTCCTCCGGGGTGGCGCGCAGCGGGGAGGCCGTGATCTGGTTCCGCTCCGCCGGGTCGGTGGTGTAGGCGTCCCAGAACCACTCCATGGCCTTGGCGGTCAGGTGCGGTCCGTGGGCGAAGACCCGGTAGCTCTCGGTGTCCTGCGCGGCATCGGTGACGGGGTAGTACAGCGACTGGTGCAGGAAGGTGACGTCGCCGCGCCGCTTGGCCATGTGGGTGAGGGCGGCGCTCATGTTGCCGCCGACGGAGTCACCGGCGACGACCAGCCGGGAGGCGTCCAATCCCTCCTGCGTGCCCTTGGTGGTGATCCACTGGGCGGTGGCGTACGCCTGCTCGATGGCGACGGGGTACTTGGCCTCGGGCGAGCGGTCGTATTCGACGAAGACCACGGCCGCCTCGGCGCCCACGGCCAGCTCGCGCACCAGCCGGTCGTGGGTGCCGGCGTTCCCGAGGATCCAGCCGCCGCCGTGCACGTAGAGGATGACGGGCAGGACGCCGGTGCTGCCGACGGGCTTGACGATGCGCACCCGTACGTCGCCGACCTGGGCGGGTACGGTCATCCACTTCTCGTCCACGTCGAGCTTCTCGACCGGCCCGGACTGTACGTCGTCGAGCAGCTTGCGGGCGCCCTCGACACCGAGTTCGTACAGCAGCGGCGGCTTGGCGGTCGCGTCGGCGAATTCCTGCGCCGCGGGCTCGAGGATGATGTCACTCACGGTTTTGCTCCTTGAGAGAGGTGGATATGGGAAGGCTTTCCACCTCAAGAGACCGTGCCGGGAGCCACAGTGTGACGCGTGCGGGAAACGGCACGACATTTATGTTCGGGTGGGGTCCACGGGCCTCGGCAGCAACGTGCCGTCGATGTACAGATCGACGTGCTCGTTGTAGAACGCGGTGAGCCCGGCGATGCGGTTGGCGTGGATGGTCGGGAAGTCGTAGGTCCAGGCGATGTCCTCGTGGGAGGCGGTTTCGCTGTCGAAGGACCAGTAGCTGCTCGTCGTCCCCTTGTAGGGGCATCGGGTCACCGTGTCCGAGTGCCGCAGCCGCGTCCAGTCGATGTTCGTGCGATCGAGGTAGTAGCGGGTCGGCAGGCCGGTCTCGAACAGCTTCACGCAGTCGGCCGCTTCCGCCAGCACGACGCCGTCCAGCTCCACTCGGACCGAGCTGCTGGAACGCAGAGCGTCCACACGGGAGTACGGACTGCGCGGATGGACGAAGACCGGCTCCTCCTCCTCGAACCAGGAGTCCAGCGCCTCCCACTCGAAACGCACGGTGTCACGCAGGGCTCGCGGGGCACCCTCCCCCCAGACCCACGCCGCCCCCGCACGGACTTCCGGGCCGACGTGCAGGGTGTGACGGTGCGCGGATCCGGCACCGAGCTGCTCGGTGTGCTTGTCGTCGTGGAGCACACCCTCCACCAGGTCCTCGATCGGAGTGCTGAACTGCGGATATGCCTGCCACTCCCAGACGTACAGCGCGCGGCGGGTGTCGAAGGCGACCCGGCCGCCGATCATCCCGCGGATCCGGCGGGGAACGGGCTCGACGTGCCCGATCGGGACGATGAGACTCGGGTGCAGGACACTTTCGGATGCCATGGTGTTCACCTTGTGTTCGGAGGTCACTCGTTCGATGGTATCGGCGCCCGACGGTGTCCCCGGAGGTGGGCCACGCACACAGTGCGCACTCGCACAGTGTTGTGAACGAGGCGTTGTCACAAAACGCGAGGGCTCACGGTCAATGAGCTGTCACTGTTCCCACTTGAGGAGATACATCGTGGACGCGCGCATCAACTACTTCGGCAACGCCCTCGCCGGAAAGGTCATGAAGCACCTCAACTCGGCCGGAGCGGCAGTGCATGCGGCCATCCCGGTCACCACTCAGGAGCTGGTGAAGATCCGCGCCAGCCAGATCAACGGCTGCGGCTTCTGCACCGACATGCACACCAAGGACGCCGCCGCGGCAGGTGAGGACCAGCAGCGTCTGAACCTGGTGGCCGTGTGGCGCGAGGCCACGGTCTTCTCGGACGCCGAGCGCGCCGCGTTGGAACTGACCGAGCAGGGCACGCGCATCGCGGACGCCTCGGGCGGTGTGTCTGACGAGGCGTGGGCGAACGCCGCGAAGCACTACGACGAGGACCAGCTCGCCGCGCTGATCTCGCTGATCGCCGTCATCAACGCCTACAACCGCATCAACGTCATCAACCAGCAGCCGGCCGGCGGCTACAAGCCCGGCATGTTCGGCTGAGTCAGCCGCTCCGGCCCGGCCGGACACGAACCGCCGTCGCCTGGTCGCCCCGACCACCGACCAGGCGACGGGCCAAGCCCGCCCCAGCCGGTCGACGGATGCCCGCCCGGCGGGCCGTACCATCCGCGGCGGGCCACGCATCCCAAGGACCTTCATGTCAGAACGCCACGCACTCGCCCCTCTGCGACGGGTCAGCACGGACGTGTTGGAAGTCGCCTACTACCAGACGGGTTCAGCGGACGGGGACGCCGTGCTCCTCCTGCACGGTTTCCCCTACGACATCCACAGCTACGTGGACGTGGCCCCACTGCTCGCGGACAGCGGGTTCCGGGTCGTCGTTCCGTATCTGCGAGGGCACGGCCCCACCAGATTCCTCCTCGGATCGACTCCGCGCTCCGGTCAGCAGGCCGCCCTCGGCGCGGACGTCGTCGCTTTCATGGACGCCCTGGGCGTGGAGCGCGCCTACCTCGCCGGATACGACTGGGGCGGACGCGCGGCCAATGTCGCCGCCGCCCTGTGGCCCGAGCGCGTCCTCGGCCTGGTCTCGGTCAACAGCTATTTGATCCAGGACATCAGCGCGGCGGCGATCCCTCTCGCACCCGAACGGGAGGCGGGCTTCTGGTACTTCTACTACTTCCTCACCGAGCGGGGACGGGCCGGACTGGCGAACGACCCCCGGGAGATCGCACGGGTCATCTGGAAGCGGAACTCCCCGAAGTGGCCGTTCCGCGAGAGTGATCTGGATCGGGCGGCGGAGTCCTTCACCAACCCCGACTACACCGACGTAGTGCTCCATTCGTACCGGCACCGGCTCGGTTTCGCGCCGGGCGCCGAGCAGTACGCGGAGTTGGAAGCGCGTCTGGCCGGGCTGCCGGCGATCACGGTGCCCACCATCACCCTGGACGGTCTGGCCGACGGCAACTTCCCGGCCACGGACGGCTCTTCGTCCGCGCGTCACTTCACCGGCCCCCGGCTCCACCGCCATGTGGCGGACGCCGGCCACAACCTTCCGCAGGAGCGCCCCGAGGCGTTCGCGGCGGCCGTACGCGACGTGCGCCGCCTGCGGCAGGAGCAGGCCGGCCACGAACCCTTCGCCCGGGGAAGCCAGGACGCGCCATGAACCAGGCCCCCACGCCGGAGGGCACCGCCCTTCTCCGCATCGCCAGTGCACGGGGCCGGTGGACCTTGCTTGCCACCGTCCTGGGTTCCGGCGTCGTGCTGCTCGGCTCGACGGTCACCAATGTCGCGCTCCCCCACATCGGCGAGGACTTCGACGCCGACCTCGCCGTGCTCCAGTGGACGGTCAACGCCTACATGCTGACCCTGGCGGGACTCATCCTGCTGGGCGGCTCCCTGGGAGACCGCTTCGGGCGGCGCCGCGTCTTCGTCCTGGGCATCGTGTGGTTCGCGGTGGCCTCGTTGCTGTGCGGCCTGGCTCCGGACACCAACACGCTGATCGCCGCCCGGGCACTCCAGGGCGTCGGCGGAGCGCTGCTCACCCCCGGCTCACTGGCGATCATCGAGGCCGCGTTCCACCCGGACGACAGGCCGCGCGCGATCGGCCTGTGGTCAGGGTTCGGCGGCATCGGCGCCGCCCTCGGACCGTTCCTGGGCGGGTGGCTGGTCGACGGCCCCGGTTGGCGCTGGACCTTCCTGCTGAGCATCGTCCCGGCGCTGGTGTGCGTGCCCGTGGCGCTGCGTTATGTCCCGGAGTCCGTGGGCGCACCGCACAAGGAGGCGGCCCGCGCGGGAGGGTGGTGGCGGGCCGGTTTCGACATCCCCGGTGCGGCCCTGGGCGCCCTGGCGCTCGCTCTCGTCACCTACGCGCTGACCGAGGCGCGCGACGGAGGTCCGGTGGCCGTCGCCGCGGCCGTCTGCGGCGTGCTGGCGGGGGCCGCGTTCCTCCGCGTGGAGCGACACAGCGGTGACCCGATGATGCCGCCGACGATCTTCGCCTCCCGGCAGTTCACCGCCGTCAATGTGATCACCCTCTGCGTGTACGCCGGTACCGGGGGCTTCTTCTTTCTGACGGCCCTGCACCTGCAGATCGTCGTCGGCTACTCGGCGCTGGCCGCCGGTGCGGCCATGCTGCCCAACACCGTGCTGATGCTGCTGTTCTCGTCCTACTCCGGGATGCTCGCCCAGCGGCTGGGGCCGCGGCTGCCGCTCACCGTCGGACCGTTGGTGTGCGGAGCGGGAATGGTGATGATGCTGCGGGTCGGGGCAGGCGCGTCCTACGTCTACGACATCCTCCCCGCCCTGCTGGTGATGGGCAGCGGCATGGTCATCATGGTCGCTCCGCTGACGGTGACCCTGCTGGCCTCGGTGGACGCCTCGAACGCCGGATTGGCCAGCGGCATCAACAACGCCGCCGCCCGGGCGGCCGGTCTGGTGTCCGTGGCGGCGCTGCCGCTGCTGGTCGGGATGGGCCCCGAGGCATTCCGGTCGGACGCGGCCTTCGACGCGGCGTTCACCCGGGCCATGCCCCTGTGCGCGGCCCTGCTGGCCGTCGGCGCTGCGGTCTCCTTCGGCACACTGCGGCAGACCACCACCGCCCCGCATCCGCCGCACGGGCGGACGCACGGGTGGCTGATGGAACCGCCGTTGGTGTCCCGCTTCATCCGTCACCAAGCCGTCGAATGACACGACCGGCGCGTCACAGCGCGCCGACCGCAGGAAAGGGATCAGACATGTCGTACCCGTACCCGGAACAGAAGTACTGGGGAGAGGACGGTGAGGTCAGCGCCGTCTTCCGGCCGGCCACCACACCGCCGGACATCGGTGAGAGCGGCACCGGGAAGGACGCCCTCCACTATCTGGCGACCACCGGCACCACACGGGGTGAGTTCGGGCTGTACCGCGTGGAGATGCGGCCCAGGGCAGGCGGCCCCAAGACCCACTACCACAAGCGGATCTCGGAGTCGTTCTACATCCTTGACGGCACGGTGCGGGTGTTCGACGGCGTGCGGTGGGTCGACGCCCGCAAGGGGGATTTCCTGCACGTGCCCCAGGGCGGGCTGCACGCTTTCCGCAACGACTCCGACGCCCCGGCCGACATGCTGCTGCTGTTCACCCCGGGCGCCCCGCGCGAGGAGTACTTCGAGCAGGTCTCCCAACTGGCGCACGCCTCCGAGGAGGAGCGTGCCGCGTTCTTCGACAGGCACGACTCGTACTTCGTGGAGTAGGAGCGGCCGTCACCAACGGAAGGGCCCCGTATCCGTGACCTCCCGGCGATGACCGGTGTCACGGGTACGGGGCCCCGCTGTGAGCGTCCGACCGTGAGGTCAGGCGGTGGGCCGCGGGGCGCGCAGGTGGACGCGCTCCTTCAGTTCCGCCTCGTCGACCAGCTCCAGCATGGGCTTGCCGGGGGCGCACATCATGGTGACGACGAACTCGGTCCGCTCGTCGGCCAGTGCGTTGCCGTCCTGGTAGTGGATGGCGTGGCCGCCCGGCTCCCAGAAAGTGCCGCCGGCCTCGATGATGCGTTCGGGCTCGCCCTCCAGCTCGAAGCGAACGGCGCCCTTGACGACATAGCCGAACGCCGGGCCGGAGTGACGGTGCGGCGGGGTGCCGGGGTCACCGGGCTCCCACTGGACGTGGATGGTCATCGCCGAGGCGCCCTCGGGAACGGTGATCGGCGAGGCGTCCTGGAGCATCGTCGCCGCGCGGGTCCAGCTGGGGCCGTCCGCGCCGCCGTCTCCGTGACCGTGGCCGTGGTGGTCGTGCTCTGAGTTCTCCGACACTGGGTCACACCTTCCGTGGTTCCACCGTGCACGGGCGACACATCGTCCGCTGACACGGTTCATGTCCGGTCGTAAGACCGCTCGATCCTTCTGACCAGGTGTCGGCCGGATCTGTGACAAGGGACGACGGTCGGTCGCGTCCGGCGCCCCCGGGAGGCGGGGCGCGGTGTCACAAGAACCGCATGCGCGCTGTCTAGGTCTGATGAGCACGGTGGCACACGACAACGTCCGCCACTGTCTGCCACCGACATCCAGCGGGTTCATGCGCCCCCTGACGGAAGAGGCCCAGATGAAAGTCGTCGTCGCAGGTGCCACCGGCCTGATCGGTTCCCGGACCGTCGTCAGGCTCCGAGACCACGGAGTGGAGGTCGTGCCGATCTCACGCGGCGAAGGAGTCGACGTCAGCACCGGGGAAGGTCTCGCCCGGGCGCTGCGCACCGCCGAGGTGCTCGTGGACGTCACCGACGCGCCCTCCCGGGACCAACAGGTCAGCATGGACTTCTTCACCACATCGACGACCAACCTCCTCAAGGCCGCCGCCGCGGCAGGCGTGGAGCACTACGTGGCGCTGTCGGTGGTGGGCGCCGACCGGGTCGGCTCGGGCTGGTTCCGGGCCAAGGCCGCGCAGGAGGACCTGGTCAGGAACACCACCATCCCGTTTTCCATGGTCCGTGCCACGCCGTTCCACGAGTCGGTGGCGGCCGCCGCCGTGGCCGGCACCCGGTCCGACGGTGTGCACGTGCCGCCCCTGCTGCTGCGGCCGGTCGCGGCGGACGACGTCGCCACGACGGTCGCCCATGTCTCCGTGGGGCTGCCGGAGTTCGGCGTGGTCGAGGCAGCCGGTCCCGAGGAGGTGCGCCTGGACGAGGCCACGGCCGCGCTGCTGGGCGCCATGGCCCGGCCCGGCCCGGTCGTGGCCGACGCGCGTGCCCCGTTCTTCGGCGCCGTGGTCGAGGAGCGGGCCCTCCTCCCCGGGCCGGACGCCCACCTGGGCCACCACACGTTCGCCCAGTGGCTCAAGAGTCGGTGAGGTGACCGGGGGGCGCCGCCTCGTCGCCCGCGCAACCCACCAGGTCGGCTGCCCACGACACCCACCGTGTCCGCGTCCGACATCGCCGGCGCTCACGCCGTGACAGGAAGGCTGCCATGAATGAACCGTCCCGGCCCACTGAGACCCCTGGGATCAGTGAGCTCGACCAGCTACCCGACCGGGACCGCGAGGAGACCGCCGAGTGGCAGGCGTCCCTCGACGCGGTAGTGCGCAACGCCGGGCCGGAACGGGCTGTGTATCTGATGCGGCGCGTGCACGAGTTCGCCGCGCGGACGGCAACGTCGCTGCCGGCGCTGCTGTTCTCGGACTACGTCAACACCGTCCCGGCCGCGGCGCAGCCGGAGTTCGACGGGGATCTGGAGTTGGAGTCCAGGATCACGGCGCTCAACCGGTGGAACGCCGCGGCGATGGTCACCCGCGGTTCCCGGCTGGGACTGGGCGGCCACATCTCCACGTACGCCTCGGCCGCCTGGCTCTACGAGATCGGGTTCAACCACTTCTTCCAGGGCAAGGACGGGGACGGCTCGGGGGACCAGCTCTTCCTGCAAGGGCACGCCTCCCCCGGCATCTACGCCCGGGTCTTCCTCGAAGGACGCCTGAGCGAGGCGCAACTGGACGCCTTCCGGCGGGAGGCGGGCGGTCAGGGCCTGCCGTCCTACCCGCACCCCCGACGGCTGCCGTGGCTGTGGGAGTTCCCGACGGTGTCCATGGGGCTCGGCCCGCTCGGCGCCATCTACCAGGCCCGCTTCAACCGCTATCTGCACGCCCGCGGTATCAAGGACACCTCGGCCTCACGAGTGTGGGCGTTCCTGGGCGACGGGGAGATGGACGAGCCGGAGTCGATGGCGGCCCTGACGCTGGCCTCCCGCGAGGGCCTGGACAACCTGACGTTCGTCGTCAACTGCAATCTGCAGCGCCTGGACGGGCCGGTACGGTCCAACTCGAAGATCGTCCAGGAGCTGGAGGCACGGTTCCGCGGCGCGGGCTGGAACGTGGTCAAGACCCTGTGGGGGGAAGCCTGGGACCCACTGCTGAGCCAGGACACCACCGGCGACCTGGTGCGCCGGCTGGGCGAGGTGCCCGACGCGCAGATGCAGACGCTCGCCGTGCGGGACGCCGCCTACATACGCAAGAACTTCTTCCAGGGTGACGCCCTGTCCGCGCTCTCCGCCTCCCTGAGCGATGCGCAGGTGGTCGAGCTGTTCGAGAACTCGCGGGGCGGACACGAGCCGTTGAAGGTGTACTCCGCCTACCGGGCCGCCGTGGAGCACCGGGACGCGCCGACGGTGGTCCTCGCCCAGACGGTGAAGGGGCACACGCTGGGCTCAGCGTTCGAGTCGCGCAACGCCAACCACCAGATGAAGAAGCTCACGATGGATCAGTTCCGGGCGATGCGCGACCTGTTGGAGCTGCCCATCCCCGACGCGGCGCTCGCCGGGGACCAGGTCCCGTTCTGGCATCCCGGGGAGAACTCGCCCGAGGCGCGATACCTGCGCGAACGCCGAGCGGCGCTGGGCGGTCCCGTGCCGCTGCGCCGGGTGACCGCCAAGCCGCTGCCGGAGCCGCCCGCCAAGCCCTTCGAGGAGTTGGAGAGGGGGTCCGGCCACCAGGAGGTCGCCACCACGATGGCGCTGGTCCGGCTGGTCAAGGACCTGATGCGCGACCCGCACAGCGGGGCCCGCTGGGTGCCGATCATCCCCGACGAGGCCCGCACCTTCGGCATGGAGTCGATGTTTCCCACGGCCGGCATCTACTCGCCGCAGGGCCAGAACTACGACCCGGTCGACGCGGACCAGTTGCTCCACTACAAGGAGAGCGCCACCGGGCAACTGCTCATCGAGGGCATCACGGAGGCCGGTTCGGTCGCCGAGTTCACCGCCGCGGCGACCTCGTACGCCACACACGGCGAGCCGATGATCCCGTTCTACATCTTCTACGCCATGTTCGGTTTCCAGCGCACCGGCGACCAGTTCTGGGCGCTCGCCGACCAGATGGGCCGCGGCTTCGTGGTCGGCGGCACGGCCGGGCGTACGACGATGACCGGTGAGGGCCTGCAGCACGGGGACGGCCACTCGCACCTGCTCGCCTCCACCAACCCCGCGGCGATCAGCTACGACCCAGCGTTCGCCTACGAGATCGCGGTGATCGTCCGCGACGGTCTGCGCCGGATGTACGGCGAGCGGCCCGAGAACGTCTTCTACTACCTGACCGTCTACAACGAGCCCAAGGTCCAGCCCGCCATGCCGGCGGTCCCCGGCATCGAGGAGGGCATCCTCCGGGGCATCTACCGGTTCCGGCCCGCCGATCCCGTCACCGACGGTCCCCGGCTGCAACTGCTGTCCTCCGGTACGGCCGTCCACTGGGCGCTGAGGGCACAGGAACTGCTCGCCTCCGACTGGCAGGTGTACGCCGACGTGTGGTCGGTGACGTCCTGGACGGAGCTGCGCCGGGACGCGATGCGTGCCGACGACGCCCGGATGCGGGGCGAGGAAGGCACACCGTTCGTCACCCGGGCCCTCGCCGGAGCGCCGGGGCCGGTGCTGGCCGTCAGCGACTGGATGCGGCAGGTACCCGACCAGATCAGCCAGTGGGTCGAACAGGACTACTACTCCCTGGGCACTGACGGTTTCGGGCTGTCCGACACCCGTGAGGACGTGCGCCGGCACTTCCGGGTGGACGCCGAGTCGATCGTGGTGACCGCGCTGGACCGGCTGGCCCGAGCCGGGCAGATCCCGCCGGCGACCGTCGCTCGGGCCCGCGCACATTACGGCCTCGACCGATGAGTGCCGGCGTGCCGCGACCGACCCCGCATGCTCCGGGCCGCATGCCGCAATCCGTGGACAACAGGTTCGGGGGGCACTCACGCCCTGCCGATCCATGAGGAGTTGAACGACATCATGACGGTTTCCGTGACCCTGCCGGCCCTCGGCGAGTCAGTCACCGAGGGCATCGTGACCCGCTGGCTGAAGCAGGTCGGCGAACGAGTCGAGGCCGACGAGCCCTTGTTGGAGGTCTCCACCGACAAGGTCGACACCGAGATCCCCTCCCCCGCGGCCGGCGTCCTGCTGGAGATCACCGTCGCCGAGGACGAGACCGTCGAGATCGGCGCCCGCCTCGGCGTCATCGGCACGCCGGACGCCGTCCCGGCGGCCACACCGACACCGACGCCTGCTCCGGCACCGGCCCCGGCGGCCATGGCGCCAACGCCCGCCCCGGCACCCACGCCTGCACCCGCACCTACGCCCGCGCCCGCAGTCCCGGCACCCGCCGCACCGGCCCCCGCACCTATGCCCGCACCGGCGCCTGCGCCTGCACCGGCGGCTGCCGCATCCACCCTTCGCGGTCGGACGGTCCCGATGACTCGCATCCGCAAGGCCATCGGGAACAACCTGAAGAAGGCCCTGCAGGAGCAGGCGCAACTGACGAGCACGGTCGAGGCCGACGTCACGTGGCTGATGCGGCTGCGGAATCGGGCCAAGGACGGTTTCCTGGCCCGCGAGGGCCTGAAGCTCTCCCCCCTGCCCTTCTTCATCATGGCCGCCGCCCAGGCGCTGAAGGCCCACCCGGTCGTCAACTCCAGGATCAACGAGGCCGAGGGGACCATCACCTACTTCGACACCGAGAACATCGGTATCGCGGTCGACACGGAGAACGGCCTGATGACCCCGGTCATCAAGAACGCCGGTGACCTGACGGTCGCCGGGCTCGCCCGGGCCGTCCACGACCTGGCCGAGCGGGCCCGCGGTGGTCACCTCACCCCCGACGACGTGTCGGGCGCGACGTTCACGATCTCCAACACCGGTTCGCGCGGTGCCCTGTTCGACACCGTCATCGTGCCCCCGAACCAGGCCGCGATCCTGGGCGTAGGGGCCACGGTCAGGCGGCCCGCAATAGTGCGCGACGGCGACGACGAGGTCATCGGCATCCGGGACCTGGTGCACCTGTCGCTGTCCTACGACCACAGGCTGGTGGACGGGGCCGACGCGGCCCGTTATCTGACCGCGGTCAGGGCGATCCTGGAGTCCGGGTCCTTCGAGGACGCTGTGTAGTTCCCGCGTCTGGGCGCGGAAAAGGGCCGGTGCGAGCGGACGCTCGCACCGGCCCTTCGTCGTCTCCGCCCGCGGCACGGCCGGGCGTCAGGGTCGACGGACCGACAGCCTGCCCGCCAGATCGTGGACCTGTATCGAGACGGTGACGGCGCCGCCGTCCTCCCTCCGCCCCACAGGGGCGGGTACGTGGCGCAGGATGGCGTCGATCCGTTCGTCGCCGGCGAGGAAGAACCCGTAGAGCGTCTCCCAGCCGCCGGTCAGCGCGTGGTGCCCCAAGTGGCGCAGTAGGCGGGTACCGAGTCCGCGGCCCTGCCAGGAGTCCTCGACGAGGAGTGCTGCCTCCACGCCCGTACGGTCCGGCAGCAAGTGGCCGACGGCGACGACACGACCGATGGTGTCCCGCGCGGCCAGATGCACCGAGCCGGGGCGGGACAGCAGAGTGGGCAGGTAGGTCCGGGGGTCGGCCATGGCCCGGTGGTAGCGGCTCCACACGGACTGCGGTGAGCAGCGGCGGTGCATCGCCACGTGCTGGGCGAGGTCGCCGAGTCCTGTCGGGGTGATGCGCGGTTCGCGGCGCATGAGTACGTCCTTGCGCGGCCGGGCCGGGGCCGGTACGTGTCCGTGCGCGGGCGGTCCGGCGGTCGGTTGAGCGGGGTCGGTTCCGTTGACCGGCCGGACCGGTCGGGTGTGCCCTCCCGGATGCCGGTCGAGGGCCGGCGGTACACCGCCGGCCCTCGATCTCTGGGTGCGGGGTCAGCGCACCGAGCGAGCGGCTTCCTCGATGACCTCGGTCACCGTGCCGGGCCGCGAGACGCTCACCGCGTGGGAGGCGCGGACCTCCGTGGTGTGGGCGCCGGCTCGCTCCGCCATGAACTCCTGAACGGCGGGCGGGATGTTGCGGTCACCCGTGGCCACGAGCACCCAGGACGGGATGGTCTTCCAGGCCGGTTCGGCCGCGCCCTCGGCGAGCGCCGCCTCGGTGATCGGTCGCTGCGTAATGGCCATCAACTCGGTCTTGTTGCGAGGCACATCGGCCGCGAACTGAGGGCGGAACTTGTCGTTCTGGATGTAGAGGTCGGTGCCTTGCGAACCGTCGGCGTTCGTGATCGGCACAGGGCGCAGCGCGGCCCCCAGGGTGCTGCCGGGGAACTTTCCCGCCAGGTCGCCGGCGCTCTCACCCTGCTCCGGGAGGAAGGCGGCGAGGTAGACCAGCGCCTTGACGTTCTCGTTGCCGGTGGCGGCGTTGCTGATCACCGAACCGCCGTAGGAGTGACCCGCCAGCACGATGGGCCCGTCGATGTCGGCCAGGGTGTTCTCGAGGTAGGCCGAGTCGCCGCTCAGGGAGCGCAGCGGGTTGGCGACGGCGACGACCGGATAGCCGTCGTGCCGGAGCCTGCTGATGACGCCGTTCCAGCTCGTGGAGTCGGCGAACGCACCGTGGACCAGGACGACGGTGGGCTTGGGCTCCTGGTCGGGAGTCCCCTTGTCGGCGGAGGCCGGGGCGATCGTGGTGGCGAGCAGACCGGCGGCGATGCCGGCGCCGGCCAGCGCGGTGAGCGCACTGCGGGCCCTGCTGGTACGGGGATTACGGATCATGTCGAGTGCCTTTCGGGCGGTGAAGGTGCGCGCTGAAAGCGGTGAACCGCGGGTGCACGGGGTGAGGCGATGTGGGCGGTGCCGGTCGCACCGGCCACACGTTGTGTCGCCTTTCGTTCCTTAAGACCGGGGAACTGCGGAAGGTGTGACATGTCGCGATGTCAGGTTCCGCCAGGCGTGCACCGGTCAGGACCGGTGTCGGCCGGTGATCTCCTTGTACTCGGCCCGCGTGGGCTTGGAGACCTGTGTGCCGGTGCCGTAGAGGGCACGGCTGAGCCCGGCGCGCAGCCGCTGGGTACGGGTCGGCACGGCACCGTCCGTGTTCCGCACTGCTACGGCTGTCAGGGGCCGGTACTGCTCATGAGCGGTCAGCGTGTGCAGTCGAGCCGGGGCGAGGGGCTCATGGATCTCCACGTAGCCGCCGTCCGGAAGGCGTTTGATGACACCGCTCTCACGGCCGTGCAACACCTTGTCGCGGTCCCGGCATTGCAGGCCCAGTGCCAACCGTTTGGTGACGACGAAGGCCATGACCGGGACGGCGAACAGGCCGATGCGCACGGTCCAGGTCACCGCGTTGACGGACAGGTCCAGCCGGGTGGCGATGATGTCGTTGGCGGCTCCCACGAGAGCCACGGCGTACACGCTGAGCCAGGCCACGCCCAGGGCGGTCCGCACCGGGCGGTTGCGCGGACGGTCCAGCAGGTGGTGATCGCGGTCGTCGTCCGTGACCCAGGCCTCCAGGAACGGATAGGCGCCCATCGCCAGGAAGAGCAGCACGCCGACCAGCAGGGGCAGGAAGTTGTCCAGGGCCAGGGTGTGACCCCAGAAGTCGATCTCCCAGCCCGGCATGACGCGCAGCAGGCCGTCGGCGACGCCCATGTACCAGTCGGGCTGGGATCCGGCGGAGACCTGGTCGGGGCGGAAGGGGCCGTACTTCCACACGGGATTGATCTGCGCGACGGCGGCCATGAAGAAGATCACGCCGGACACGAAGCAGAAGTAGGCGGTGGCCTTGACGGCGTACACCTTGAGCGGGAGGCCGACGACATTGCTGTTGGTGCGGCCGGGGCCGGGGTACTGGGTGTGCCGCTGGCGTACGGCCAGGGCCACGTGGCCGACGATCAACGCGACCATCAGCGCGGGGATGACGAGGACGTGCAGGACGTTGAAGCGGGCGATCAGGTCGTTGCCGGGGAACTCGCCGCCGAAGAGGAAGAAGGACAGATAGGTTCCGACGACCGGGATGGACAGAAGGGTGCCGTTCACGACCTGCAGCCCGGTTCCGGACAACAGGTCGTCGGGAAGGTCGTAGCCGGTCAGTCCCGCGAATATCGCCAAGGTGAGCAGCAGGAAACCGAATATCCAGTTCAGCTCCCGCGGTTTGCGGAACGCGCCCGTGAAGAAGACCCGCATCATGTGCGCGAACACGGCGGCCACGAAGACCAGGGCTGCCCAGTGGTGCGCCTGGCGGATGAGCAGACCGCCGCGGACGTCGAAGGAGATGTGCAGGGTCGAGTCGAATGCCTCCGACACCAACTGCCCCCGCAACGGGGCATAGCCGCCCTGGTAGACCACGAGTTCGGAGGAGGGGTGGAAGTAGAAGCTCAGATAGACGCCGGTGACGAGCAGGATGACGAAGGTGTAGAGCGCGATCTCGCCAAGCAGGAACGACCAGTGTTCAGGGAAGACCAGGCGCCGTGCGGAACGGAGGACACGGCGGCAGCCGAGTCTGCCCTCCGCCCATTGGGCCACCCTCTCCCCCGTGCGCCCCTGCTCCGGCTCGGCCGGCCGGCTGTCGTTGCTCATCTCTTCACCACTCATCTCTGCGTCACCCGACGCTCACCGCACGCCCGCGCCGCAGTCCCGGCCGCGAGGCCCGTTCGGCGTGCATACGGCGCGGTCAGGCCGACTCGTCCACGACTGTGCCGTTCGGGCATGATTCGTGAACTTCTGTCGACACCTTGACCGGTGAGACGGCTGGGGTGTGACACCGGCGGCCCGGCCCGAGGTCAGCGGGATCAGTGGGATCAGCAGGATCAGCGGGTCACGATGTTCTCGAGCTCCTCGCCGGCGACGAATCGGGCCAACTGGCGTCGGATGAGCGCTTCGAGGCGCGGCCACAGGGAGGGGGTGAATGCTCCGACGTGCGGGGTGATGAGCACGCCCGGTGTCGTCCAGAGCGGATGTGCCTGCGGCAGCGGCTCAGGGTCGGTCACGTCGAGCGCGGCCCGCAACCGACCGGTGTGTGCCTCCTTCAGCAGGGCGTCGGTGTCGACGACGGCTCCTCGGGACACGTTGACGAGCAGGGCACCGTCCTTCATGCGGGCCAGCAGGCCCGCGTCGAAGAGCTGACGGGTCTGCGGGGTGAGCGGGATGGACAGCACGACGACGTCCGCGTCCGCGAGGAGGTCGGGCAGCCGGGTCACGGAGTGCACCGGCCCCCGGCGCGAGTCCCGTTCCTCACTCGCGACGCGGATCACCGCGCAACCGAAGGGCGCCAGGAGGTCCTCCACCGCGGACCCGACGGCGCCATAGCCGACGATGAGCACGGACCGGCCGTACAGGGAGGGGGCGAACTGCGGGCTCCACGCCCCGCGGTCCTGGGCGCGGAGTGCCTCCGGTATGCCCCGCAGCGAGGCGAGGATCAGGGTCAGGGCGAGCTCCGCCGTGCTCGGCGCGGGGACTCCTCGCGCGTTGCAGAGCGTCACCGGGCGAGGGAGCCGGTCCAGAGCCGCCCGCAGTTCGTCGGTCCCCGAGCTGAGTGCCTGGACCACGCGCAGACGTGTCATCCGGTTCAGCGGCCGGCTGATGATGTCGATGTCCTGGGTCAGCGGCGGGGCGTAGAACTCGACCTTCGCGGGGTCCGAGGGGAAGTCCGAACGGCCGTCCCAGCGGGCGTAGTCGAGTCCGGGCGGCAGGTCGGCCAGATCGGCGAAGTGGGCGGGCAGCCATACCTGGGGGGAGTTCGCGCTCATGTCGACGGGGCTCTGCTTTCACTCCGGGTTCGTGGGCCGGAAACACCCGGCACCCAGGCCGGCGCACGGCCGGTCCGGCTCCGAGGCCGGACCAAGAGAACTGACTGCACATGTCATTCATCTGTGACAGCACACGCCCGTGACAGCGGTCACTTCCGCGAGACACCGGCCGGTCGTCGCAGGCGACCCGCCTGTCACACGCTCGGCCCACACACTGTCTTGCTGACATGCACCCTGTTGTCAGCACTGAAGCACCGCCCACCCGGCCGTACCAGGACTCCTATGCCGTCACCGCCGAGTTCTACGACATCTTGCAGGCCGACCAGGACGAGACCCGCGTCCGTCATCTCTACGGCGGTGAGGTCGCGAAGGCCCGTCTCGGGGTGCTGGACATCGGTGCCGGGACCGGGCGGGTCACCCTGATGAGCCTGGCCGAGTCCCGGGTCGAGCTGCACGCGGTCGAGCCCGCACGGGCCATGCGCACATCGCTGCTGACCCGCCTCGCCGTCCTGCCCGCGCCCCAGCGGGAGCGGGTGACCGTGCACCCGTACACGCTGGACCGGGCGGGTCTGTACGCGGTCGCGGACGTGGCCGTGTGCCACAACACGGTCGCCTCTCTCCCCCCGGCCGCGCGGGACGTGCTCTGGCCCGCGGTCCGGGCGGCCCTGGTCCCCGGGGGTGCGCTGTTCCTGCAGCTCCCGCCCGCCGTGCTGCCCGCCCGTGACGTCGTACGCCTCCTGCCGGAGAAGCGGGTGGGCGGGCATGTGTACGGGGGGCGCATGACGATGTCGACCACCGGATATCGCATCCGCAACCGCGTCGAATACTGGGTGCGCGGTGCCCAAGGTGTGCTGCAGCAGCACACGGAGACGTTCTGGATGTGGCCCGCCTCGCGCGCTCGCCTCATCGCCGACCTCGAACGGCACGGGTTCGTCCCGCTGCCGGGCCACGACGATCCCCGCGTCCTGGCCGTTACGCGGCCGAACCACACCTGAACCGGCCGCCGGAACGGGCCGGAGACGCCACTGTGACCGCCCCGGCACGCCCGCACAGCGATGTCACAAACAGTGTCGCCGACCGGTCTGATGGATGACCGGACCACACGACTCGGTGTGTGCGCCTCACAAACTGGGACGGGATCTCATGTCGCCTGGGAATACGTTCGTCATCGTCGGGGGCGGCCTGGCCGCGGGCAAGACCGCGGAGGAACTGCGCAAGCACGGCCACGACGGGCCGCTCCTCGTCATCGGTGACGAGCGGGAACGGCCCTACATTCGACCGCCGCTGTCCAAGGGCTATCTGCTGGGCAAGGAGGACCGCGAGTCCCTTCACGTGCACCCCGAGGGCTGGTACCGCGAACACGACGTCGAGCTGCTCCTGGGCACCACCGTGACCTCCGTCGACGCGCATGCCGCGGAGGTCACGCTGGACGACGGCCGTCGTGTGCCCTACGCCAAGCTGCTCCTGGCGACGGGTTCCGCCCCGCGCCGTCTGGCGGTACCCGGCGCGGACCTGGAGAACGTGCTGTATCTGCGGCGCGTCGGTGACAGTGAGCGGCTGAAGGCCGCGTTCACCGAGGGTGCCCGGATTGTGGTGGTCGGCGGGGGCTGGATCGGTCTGGAGACTGCCGCCGCGGCCCGGGCCGCGGGAGCGGACGTGACCGTTCTCGAACGTGGCGAACTGCCGTTGCTGAAGGTGCTGGGCCGGGAAGCGGCCGAGGTCTTCGCCCGTCTGCACCAGGACCACGGGGTGGACCTGCGTCCCCACGCCCGTGTCGAGCGGATCACCGGAACCGGGGGCCGCGTCGACGGCGTGCAACTCGCCGACGGGGTTCACCTGCCCGCGGACGCCGTCGTGGTGGGCGTGGGCATCACCCCCAACGTCCGCCTCGCCGAGCAGGCGGGCCTCGAGGTGCGCGACGGCATCGTGACGGACGAGCGGCTGCGGACCTCCGCGGCCGGCATCCACGCCGCCGGTGACGTCGCCAACGCCTACCACCCGCGGCTCGGCCGGCACCTGCGCGTCGAGCACTGGACGCGGCGGCGGACGCCGGCAACCGCTGGATCTTCCCGGAACTCGCCGAACAAGGGCTCCGGCCCTGGAACGGCGTCCGGTGGGTGGCCGTCGCCAACTCGCCGGCCCCGTCCCACGCCGTGTCCGCCGAGGCCGGCTTCGAACAGGCGGTGCAGTCCATGCTGCGGCACCGGGCCTACCTCAAAGCCCTGACCGACGAGGAACCCGAGACGTATGTGCGCCGCTTCCTGGCCGACAGCACCGGCCTCCACAGCGCGCGGTTCACCGGCGGTCGCGCCGTCGCCTTCGAACTGTTCAGCCGATGACGGACGCCCGCCAACCCGTGCCTCACACGGCAGCCCCGTCATCCGCACGGGGCCGCACCGAGAAGGGACCACTGATGACGTACGAGTTCCCCGCCGTTCTGGACGCCGGGCCGTCCGACGGCGTCGATCCGGACGAGTTCGTACGAGCGGCCATGCGCTGGCACTTCGACCCGGCGACCGGCTCCCGCTACTGGCTCGACCGGGCCGAGCGGCTCGCCTTCGATCCGCGACGGGACGTCAAGAGCGTGGCCGACTTGTCGCTCTTCCCGGACCTTACCGACGAGCTGCGGCACGTACCGGTGGCGGACCTGATCCCCCGGGGCTACGGCAGCGACGCCCGGCTGATCAACGTCTTCGACAGCGGCGGGACGACCGGGGCGCCCAAGCGGGTCGTCCAGCTCGACGACTGGATGCGGCACAGCACTGAGCAGGTCGACCGGCGTCTGCGAGAGCACGGCCTCCCGCTCGGCGCCCAGTGGCTGACCGTGGCGCCGACCGGTCCGCACCTGGTGGGCGACGTACTGCAACGGGCGGCGGCGTCGCTCGGCGGCCCGGGCCTGAGCATCGACATGGACCCCCGCTGGGTGAAGAAGCTGATCGCCGCGGGCCGCAGCGACGAGGTCGAGTCCTACACCGACCATCTCGTCGAACAGTGCCGCCGGATCCTGCTGACCCAGGACGTCGGGGTACTGGCCGCCACCACTGCGCTGCTGGAACGCTTCGCCCGCGAGGACGACCTCCTGGAGCGGATCAACGGTTCCGTCCGGGCGATCCTCTGGGGCGGCACCCACATGGACCCCGACACCCGGCACCTGCTGGCAACGGAGGTCTTTCCCGATGTACCGCTCATCGGCATGTACGGCAACACCATGATGCTCACCGCACTGCTCGAACGCCCCGGACTCGACGCCTCGCAGCCCTGCGTCTTCGACCCGGTGTCGCCGTACGTGTTCCTGTCGGTCGTCGACCCCGCCACCGGGGAACGCGTCGAGGTGGGTGAGCGCGGCCAGGTGATCGTCAGTCACGTCAGCAAGTCCATGCTCATCCCCAACAACGCGGAACGCGACACGGCGGTCCGTGTGCGGCCGGCCGGCGACCACGCGGGCGACGCCGTCGCGGACGTGGCGCCCGTGGCCACGGTGAAGGGCGAGACCGTGATCGAGGGCGTGTACTGATGACGGTCGTGAAGGCCGAGACGGTCGAGAAGTCCGACGAGCCGGTGTACCTGGACGCGCTGGGCCCGGGCTGCCCTTACCGGACGCGCGTGCCGAGCAGCGTGACGGACGTGTCCGGTACCGAGGTGGCGCGACTGAGCCTGGTACCGCCGGTCTACGTCGACCGGGCCCTGGCCGCGCTGCGCAAGGCCGAGGCCGTACCGACGGCCGGCATGGACACCCTCCTGGAGGCGGCCGCCGAGGAGTTCGCCACCGGCACCATCGGCGGGCTGGGCGTCCGCGAGTACGAGCACCTGGTGAGCCGCACCTCCGGCAGCCCGCTGACGGTGGTGCGCACCGCGACACGGGACACCGCGAGATTCGTCAGCCTGGCCCGTTCGTCGGCCGACCGGGGCAGGCCGCGCGGGGCGGCCCGGGACAGTAGGGATCCGGCCCTCGGCTCCGGGCACGCCGTATGGGCCCGCAGGGGCGAGGTGTTCGCTGTCAACGCCTCCGGCAACCATCCCGGTGTCCACCGGTTGTGGCTGGAGGCGCTGACGCTGGGCTACCGCGTCGCCGTACGTCCGTCCCGGCGGGAGCCGTTCACTCCGCACCGCCTGGTCGGAGCCCTGCACCGGGCGGGCGTCCGGGAGGACCAGCTCGTGCTGCTGCCCACGGACCATCAGGCCGCCGGGGCGTTGATCCGAGGTGCCGACCGCGCGGTGGTGTACGGCGGTGACGACGTGGTCGCCCGGTACGCGCACGATGCCCGCGTGCTGCCGCAGGGGCCTGGCCGGACCAAGATCCTCGTCACCGCGGACACGGACTGGCGGGAGTACCTCGACACCATCGTCGATTCCGTCGCCGACGAGGGCGGTACCGCGTGCGTCAACGCCACCGCCGTCCTCGTCGAAGGCGATCCGGCGCTGCTCGCCGAGGCCGTCGCGGACCGCCTGTCCCGGCTGCCCGGTCTGCCGCCCCAGGACACCCGGGCGGTACTCCCGGTGTACCCGCTGGACCGGGCCCGCGCCCTCGACTCCTATCTCCAGAAGGTGGCGGCGGGGACCCGCGCCTGGCTCGGCGGTGACGGCGTCGTCGACGACCTCGGGGATGGAAGTGCCGTACTGCGTCCGGCAGTCCACCAGGTCGACCACGCGGGAGCCCCGCAACTGCGGGCCGAACTCCCCTTTCCCTGCGTGTGGATCGCGCCGTGGAACCGCTCGGACGGAATCGCTCCGCTGCGCGAGACCCTCGTCCTCTCGGTCCTCTCGCGCGACCACGCCCTGCTGGCCACCCTGCTGGCGGAACCCACCATCGCCAATGTGTACGCCGGTGACCGGCCGACCCATTGGATGGCTCCGGGCGTGCCGCACGACAGTTACCTGTCGGACTTCCTGATGCGCAGCAAGGCCGTCGTCGGCTTCGAGTGAACGGCGGTCAGTGGGGCAGGACCAGCATCACGGCCGTCCCCAACGCCATCGCCCCGTCGCGGACGTGCCCGTACGGGTCCGCCGCGGCGGCGCGGTGCGCGGTGCCCGCGGCGGTCCGCAGCGCGGGCATGGGGCGCATCAACGACCGTACGGCGAAGCCGAGGAGACAGACCGTCAGAGCGGTGGTGACCAGGGCGGCCGTCATCGACGCGCCGGCCGCGGGGCCGTGGGGCGTCCGCGACATCCAGGCCATCGCCGCCATGCCCGCGGCCGGAGGCAGCCGCCCGGCGATCGCCGCCACCGTGCCCGTCGCACGGCGGTACAGCGCGGTCAGCGGGAACCACAGCGTCGCCGCCGCACAGAGCACCACCGTGGTCCGGCCGGTCAGCGACCGGCCGAGGCTCCAGGGCATGATCGCCATGGCCGCCGCCATGGCGAAGTGCAGCAGGTGATCCACCCGGTCGAGGCTGTCCGCTCCCGGTGCCCGGACCCCGCGCCGCAGCACATGCAGGGCCACGAGAACGAAGAGCAGCGTCAGCATGCAGTGCACGATGTGGAGTGCTGGCGTCTTGTCCGGCACTGGGTGCGCCTCCTGGTCCATGACGTTCTCAGTCCTGACCAGGTGTGCGATCGATCCGTGACAGCGACGACGGTTGTCCGGGAGTGACAGGGCGACACGGTGTGCCAATGTGGCGGCTGTGGGGTGGTGGGACGGTGGGACGACCATCCGCCGTCGTGTCCGTCCCCGGCCGCTTATAGCATGGGGCGCACGAGGCCAGAAGGGATGACCCATGGACGCTGGCGCCCAACCCGGCACCCTGGACCAAGCGACGAAGGACTTCCTTTCGGCGCGCTCACGGCTTTTCGGCATCGCGTACCGAGTCCTGGGCAGCGCGGTGGAGGCCGAGGACATCGTGCAGGAGACCTGGCTTCGATGGCAGAACACCGACCGTGCGAAGGTCAATGAGCCGCTCGCCTTCCTGACCACGGTCGCCACGAGGCTGGCGATCAACCTGGCCCAGTCCGCGCGGGTACGCCGGGAGTCCTACGTCGGGCCCTGGCTTCCGGAGCCCGTCGACACGGCGCAGGATCCGCAGTTGGGTGCGGAGCGGGCCGAAGCCCTGGAAATGGCGGTGCTGCTCCTGCTGGAGAGGCTGAATCCCCTGGAGCGAACCGCCTATGTGCTCCGGGAGGCATTCGACTACCCCTACGGACGGGTCGCCGAGATCCTGGAGATCACCGAGGCCAACGCCCGTCAGCTCGTGAGCCGCGGGCGCAAGCACCTGGCTGCCGAGCGCAAGGAGCGCGTCACTCCGGCGGCCCATCGGCGGCTGCTGGAGGTCTTCCTCTCCGCGGCGCGGACGGGCGACCTGTCGGTACTGGAGGACGTGCTCACCGCCGATGTCGTCAGCTACTCGGACGGCAACGGAATCCGCAGCGCGTCCAAGGTCCCGGTCGTCGGACGGGCCCATGTCTCTCGGTACCTCGTGGCCTTCGCTCCGCGTTTCTGGCCGCAGTCCGAGATCCGGTGGGTCGAGGCGAACGGCCGGTCGGCCGTGCTGGTCTCGTCCGGCGGGGAGGCGGTCGCCCTGCTGACCGCCGACATCTCGGCGAACGGCATCGAGCGGATCATGTGGGTGATGAACCCGGACAAGCTGAAGCCGTTCGTGGCCTCGCTGCGGGACTGACCGGGCGTCACAGTTACGGCTGCTTGTCGGTCATTCAGTAGTCCCGGACCTCTGCCGGGACTGCGCACTTCGACGACAACGGAGTCATGCCGTGACCGAGCGGATCCCCTTGCCCACCCTGTCGGCCGAGAAGGACTACGACGGAGAGGAGTTCTCGCCCATCTACACGACCACCGTGACCGTCCACGGCGGTGTGGCCTCACATGGACGGGCCTCCGGCCGGGCCCGCTCGTCCGACGGCGCCCTCGACCTCGACCTGCGGATGCCGGCCGAGCTGGGCGGTGACGGCCGGGGAACCAACCCCGAGCAGCTCTTCGCGGCGGGTTTCGCGGCATGCTTCCACGGCGCGCTGAGCCTGCTGGCACGTCAGGAAGGCCTCGATCCCGCGGCGATCTCCGTCGAGGCGACCGTCGCCTTCGGGCGTGACCCGGAGGACGGCGGCTATCTGCTGCACGTCGACCTGGTGGTGCGGTGGCCCGGAGTCGCTCCCGAGACGGCCGACGGCCTGATACAGAAGGCCGACGCGTTGTGTCCGTACGCGCGCATGGCCTGGCGGGGAACGCCGACCACCATCACGCTGGCCCCCTGACCGGCACGCCCGGCGGACCTCGCGGTCAGGACGGGAACCACAGGTTCGCGTCGGCGGCTTCTTCCTTGCGGGCGGTGAAGACGGAGATCTCCTTCTTGCTCGTACTCTGCGGCGGCAGTGCCGCGACGAGAGGGTGATCGCCCACCGTGTCACGCGGTCGGCGGGGCTCCGGAGCCGCCGCGGTGAAGTACTCGGCGTTGACGGCAAGGTAGTGCGTCCCAGTCCGGCGGCAGGTCGTCCTCGTAGAAGATGGCCTCCACGGGGCAGACGGGTTCGCACGCGTGGCAGTCGACGCACTCCTCGGGGTTGATGTAGAGCGTGCGCGATGACGTACGCCATCCCTCCTCCTCGAACGTCGAACACGTCCGGCTGGTCTGTCTGACCAGGGACACCGTCACGTTGTGACACGCGTTCTGCCGCTGTCACAAACCGCGGCCTGACCTGGTCCTAGTCAGTGACCACCCATTGCGACGGGAGCAATCGTGCCTATCACCGAACGACAAATTTCCACCACGGTGCTGGTGATCGGTACCGGCGGTGCCGGCCTTCGGGCCGCGATCGAACTGGCCGAGGCCGGTGTCGACGTCGTCGCCGTCGGCAAGCGTCCCAAGGAGGACACCCACACGTCCCTGGCCGCCGGGGGCATCAACGCGGCTCTGGCCACGATGGATCCCGAGGACTCCTGGCAGCAGCATGCCGCGGACACGCTCAAGGAGAGTTACCTCCTCGGCGACCCCCGTACGGCCGAGATCGTCACCCAGGGGGCGGCCCTGGGCATCGACGACCTGGAGCGGTACGGCATGGAGTTCGCCCGCGAGGGGGACGGCCGTATCTCCCAGCGCTTCTTCGGCGCCCACAAGTTCCGCCGCACCGCGTTCGCCGGTGACTACACCGGCCTGGAGATCCAGCGCACCCTCATCCGGCGGGCGAGCCAGCTCGACATACCCATGCTCGACACCGTGTACATCACACGGCTGCTGGTCCACGAAGGTGCCGTCTTCGGGGCCTACGGCTTCGACCTGAACAACGGCACCGGCTACCTCGTCCACGCGGACGCCGTCATCCTCGCGGCCGGCGGGCACACGCGCATCTGGCGCCGTACCTCCTCCCGGCGGGACGAGAACACCGGCGACTCCTTCCGCCTGGCGGTCGAGGCCGGGGCCCGCCTGCGCGACCCCGAGCTGGTGCAGTTCCACCCGTCCGGGATCATCGAACCGGAGAACGCCGCCGGCACCCTGGTCAGCGAGGCCGCCCGCGGCGAGGGCGGCATCCTGCGCAACGCCCTCGGCGAGCGGTACATGAACCGCTACGACCCCGAGCGCATGGAACTGTCCACCCGCGACCGCGTGGCCCTCGCCTCCTACACCGAGATCAAGGAAGGCCGCGGCACCCCCAACGGCGGGGTCTGGCTCGACGTCTCCCATCTGCCCCGTCAGACGATCATGAACCGGCTGCCCCGGGTCTACCAGACGCTCCTCGAACTACAGATGCTCGACATCACCCGTGAACCCA
This sequence comes from Streptomyces sp. GESEQ-4, assembly GCF_017948455.1. Classification (GTDB taxonomy): domain Bacteria; phylum Actinomycetota; class Actinomycetes; order Streptomycetales; family Streptomycetaceae; genus Streptomyces. The sequence continues at coordinate 275,535 of NZ_JAFFSU010000003.1, read as the reverse complement.
TCGAGGTCGCCCCCACGGCGCACTACTCGATGGGGGGCGTCTGGGTCCGTCCGGAGGACCACAGCACCGACGTGCGCGGTCTGTACGCCATCGGCGAGGCGGCCAGCGGACTGCACGGCGCCAACCGGCTGGGGGGCAACAGCCTGATCGAACTCCTCGTCTACGGCCGTATCACCGGTCGGGCGGCCGCCGCCTACTCCGAGTCGCTCACCGCGCAGCCCCGGTCCGCGACCGCCGTGGCCCAGGCGCGCGCCGAAGTCGAGGAACTGCTCGCCGCCGACGGACCCGAGAACGTCCGCGCGCTCCAGCGCGCGATCCGCAACACGATGACCGAGCACGCCGGCGTCGTCCGCGACGAAGAGGGTCTGCGCAGCGGGCTGGCGGAACTGGACGCCATCGAGAAACGCATGCAGAACGTAGGGGTGCACCCCGACATCGCCGGCTTCCAGGACCTCGCCCACGCCTTCGACCTGAAGTCGGCCGCCCTCGCGGCCCGCGCCACCCTCGAAGCGGCGCTGGAACGCCGGGAGACCCGCGGGTGTCACAACCGCAGTGACTTCCCAGACATGGACCCCGCCCTCCGCGTGAACCTCGTCTGGTCCCCGACGACGGGGATCACCCGCGAGAGCATCCCCGCCATTCCGGACGAGATCGCGTCCCTCATGGCGGAAGTCTCCACCGACGGAAAGCTCGTCGAATAGCGGCTCTCCGGCGGAGAGAAACGCTTCACGCACAGCTCCCGTGTCACAGAAAACGTTCGCACTCGGTCATTCCCAGTGCGGACGACACCGCACATCTCGAAAGGATCGTCACCATGAAGGTTGTAGTCATCGGCGGTACCGGACTGATCGGCTCGAAGCTGGTGGCCAAGCTCAATGAGCACGGTCACGAGGCGGTACCGGCCGCCCCGAACACCGGCGTCAACACGCTCACGGGCGAGGGCCTTGCCGAGGTCCTGACCGGTGCGTCGGTCGTGATCGACGTCTCCAACTCGCCGTCCTTCGAGGACGACGCCGTGATGGAGTTCTTCCGGACCTCGACCACCAATCTCCTCAAGGCGGAGGCGGACGCGGGCGTGACCCACCACGTGGCGCTCTCCGTGGTCGGCACGGAGCGGCTGCAGGAGAGCGGCTACTTCCGCGCCAAGCAGGCGCAGGAGACCCTGATCAAGGAGTCCGGCGTCCCCTACTCCATCGTTCACGCCACACAGTTCTTCGAGTTCATGAAGGGCATCGCCGAGGCGGCGACCGAGGGTGACACCGTCCGGCTGGCCCCGGTCAAGATCCGTCCCGTCTTCTCCGACGACGTGGCCGCCGCGGTCGGCCGCACCGCGGTCGGCGGCCCCGTCAACGGGGTCGTGGAGATCGCCGGCCCCGACGAGTTCCAGCTCGACGAGCTGATCCGCAAGGGCCTGGCCGCCAAGAAGGACCCTCGCAAGGTCGTGGCCGACGTGCACGCCCCGTACTTCGGTGCGGAGCTGAAGGAGACCACGCTGCTCCCCGGTCCGGGCGCGAACATCGGCGCGACCCGGTTCGCCGACTGGCTCGCCCAGCAGAGCTGAGTCGGCGTGTGGCGGGCCCCTCAAGGGCCCGCCGGCCAGATGGATGGGGCCTGTCGTCCGCACCGCGGCACGACGGGCCCCTCTGCACCTCCGGCACAGACAGCAACCGCTCCTGGGGAGGCTCCGCATCAAGGACGTCGAACTGCCTCTGACCGTCGACATCACCTTCGGTGGGGCCGGCAGCGACGCCTTCCGCAACCAGGCGTCCTCGTCGGTGACAAGGTGACCCTGACCCCGCCCACCCACATCCGTCATGGGCCCTGCTTTCAGGCGGCCCTCTTCACGGCCTGCTCGCGCACCGGCCGCCGTCGCATGGCACGGCGCTCCCCTTCCGTGGTTCCTCCCCAGATCCCCTCGACCGGGCCCATCTCGACGGCCCAGGCCAGACACTGCCGCGTTACGGGGCAATGGCGGCAGACGGATTTGGCCTCGTCCGCCTGCAGCGTCGCCGGACCGCTGTTGATACTGCCGATGGGGAAGAAGAGGTCAGGGTCCTCGCTCAGGCAGAGTCCCCTTACGCGCCAATCCATGGAATGCCTCCTGTGCGGGGAACGGCGAAAAGCGCGTGCCGCGCATTACCGCTTTCCACTTGAAAGACCGAACTGTCGGCGCGTGTGTGACATCCGGCCCGTAACGGCGCCCGCCACCGCAAGGCCCGCTCCGAAAAAACTCGCCGCGAAAGTGTCACGAAGCATCCGCGCCCGCGGTCACTTCGGGCGGAGGCGAGCGCAGTGCCCTGCCAGATCCCTCAGTACGCCGGGCCGCCACCGCGGCGGTCCTCGACAGAGAGGCCGATCGCCTTCGCCGACACACCCGTGACACAGAAACGGAGACTGAAGGATCATGCATCCAGAGGCACCCCCCGCGGACAGTGACCTGAGCGAAGCCGTTTCTGTCTTCGTGGAACTCCGGCCACGCCTCTTCGGCATCGCCTATCGCTTGCTGGGCAGTGCGGTGGAGGCCGAGGACGTCGTCCAGGAGGTGTGGCTGCGTTGGCAGCGCACCGACCGCGCGATCGTGGTCAGCCCCGTCGCGTTCCTGTCCACCACCACCACACGGCTGGCCCTCAACGTGGCTCAGTCGGCCCGGCTGCGCCGCGAGAGCTACATCGGTCCGTGGCTGCCCGAGCCCGTCGACACCAGCAACGACCCGGAGGTCGGCGCCGAACGGGCCGAAGCACTCGAACTCGCCCTGCTGCTGGTGCTGGAGAAACTCCCGCCGACCGAGCGCGCCGCGTACGTGCTGAGAGAAGCCTTCGACTACGACTATCCCGAGATCGCGCGCATCCTGGGGCTCAGCCCCGTCAACGTGCGGAAGATCGTGAGCCGGGCGCGCAAGCACCTCACCGACGACCAGCGGGACAGCGTCGACGCCGGCGAGCACCGCAGGCTGCTCGAAGCCTTCGTCGGCGCCGCCCAGCGGGGCGACGTCGGCACGCTGGAGGAGCTGCTGACGCCGAACGCGGTCAGCCTGTCCGACGGGAATGGCATCCGGGGAGCGGCTCGGATCCCCGTCCTGGGCCGTTCCCGCGTGGCGAATCTGTCCACCGCGAACCGACGCTTCTGGCCGACGGTCGAGGCCGAACCGGTAGAGGCCAACGGACGCAGCGGCATCCTGCTCCACAGGGACGGCCGGCCCGCTACCTTCATGACGATCGCCGCCACACACCGTGGCATCCACCAGGTGATGTGGGTCTTCAACCCGGCCAAGATCGCCGCGTTCCTGGACTCCCGTTCCCGTGTCCACCGCGCTGTCGTCAGCGAGGTCTGAGTTCGCCCCGGTTGTCACAGCGCTCCTCACTGTCCGGTCAATGCGGTGTCGACGGCTTGCGTCGATGTCCGCCCGAGTCCCGCAGTGGAGGAGCAGGAACATGGACGTGCGTGAAGCTCGTGAAACAGGCTTCCCAGAAACGGTGGTGGCTCGCACGCATCGGATGCCCGATCCCGCTGCCGCCGCCGCGGCCCTGGCGGCGGAGGCCGCTTTGCTCGAAGGACGGCTGAGCCTGCTCCGAGAGGCGATCGAAACAGTGGACGCCCGTATCCACGCGGTCTCCGAGACTCTGCGGCGGCTGAAGCTCTCCGTCGCAGGGCCCCACGACAACGAGGCGCCCGCGGGCCGGGAAGGCGGCGCCCGCCTCCACCATTCGACGCCGGGCCGTGTCTGACGGAGAGCGTGGACCGTCGCGGTGGACGCGGTGCGGGCCGCCGTTCCCACCGGCCGCGCTCTCCGGTCGGCGGGGGTCTTGATCGATGCCCGGTATCATGCCCCCGATGCCGGGCCGGGTGACGGAGCCCGCACATCGGGCGGCCCCTCCGGAACAAGGGGTGAGGACGAGAGGAACGCATGGTCTCCGTGACCCCCACGGCCCGCAACATCGAGATCACCGCCGAGGGCCTCCAGGAGGACCTGGTCCGCCTGGAGATGCAGAAGCAGGCGCTGGAGAGGGAACTGGCGGCGGTCACCGCGCACTTCGGCTCCGTACAGCGGGCCCTCGGCGCCCTTCAGGCCCTCATGCCGGGGGCCGCTGCGTCGTCCACGGCACACCGTTCCGTGGCCGCGGATGCGGAGGCGCCGGTGACGGTGGCATCGGTGCCCACGCAGCCCGCGCCGGTCGCGGACCCGGCCGAGGAGGGTGCCGCGAGCCGGGCGACGGCCGACCGCGCCGACAGTGACACCGACGGTGTGAGGACGTACGGCAAACTCACCGAACAGATCCTGGCCTACTTCGCGCAAGCCGGCGATGTCGACGTCCGGGCCCGGGATGTGGCCGCCGCCCTCGGCCGTGCCACCGACAGTGGCAGCATCAATGCCATCCGGAGCACGCTCGACCGTCTCGTCGGCTCCTCGCGCGTACGCCGGGTCGGCCGCGGTCTGTACCGCGCGACCAAGCCCTGAGCAACGCCTGGCAGTTACCGGCGGCGGACGCGCTCAGTGTGACTCCTGCCGCCGAGGCTCACCGCTGGAGACAAAGGCGTCCCTCGGGTGCTGGACCGAGGCGAGAGAGACGATGTCACGGCTGTAGAGGGCGGCGGTCGCCCACACGGCGAACACCCTCGCTTTGCGCTCCCAGCTCGGCACGGCCAGGACGTGGTAGCCGCGGTGCATCAGCCAGGCCGGGAAACCCTTGATGACCAGGCGTCGGTACTGGAAGATGCCACGGCCCAGGCCGAGCGTGGCCACCACCCCGAGGCTGTGGTGCACGTAGTTCTTGGTCGGCCGGCCGCGCAGGGACGCCAGGATGTTCTTCGCGAGGCGCTTGCCCCGACGCACCGCGTGCTGGGCGTTGGGCACCGTGCGGGCGTCCGGTCGGCCTACGGCGAGATCGGGCACCGAGGCGTCGTCACCGGCCGCCCAGACGTCCGGCACGACCTCGGTCTCCGTACCCACCCGGAGATCCGCGCGCACCCTCAACAGGCCGCGCTCGTCGACCGGGAGGTCGGTGTGATTGTGCACGATCGGGTTGGAGGCGTTGCCCGCCGTCCACACGAGCAGACCCGAGTCGTACTCCGTTCCGTCCGACAGCACGACGCGTCCGTTCTCGGCGGAGAGGAGCTGAGTGTTCAGATGGACGCGCGCACCCCGCTTCTCCAGGGAGCGCACCACCCACTCACCGGGCCGGTCGGTGACCTCGGGCAGTATGCGGCCCCGCGCCTCGACCAGGTGGAAGGCGAGTTCATCCACCTTGATCTCCGGATAGTGCTTGAGCAGCGCGGACGCCAGGCCCAGCAGTTCACCGAAGCCCTCCACCCCGGAGAAGCCGCCACCGACGACGGTGACGGTGAGCAGCCTGCGCCGTTCCGGCCCGTCCGGCAGCGTCGCCGCACGGTCGAACGACGTGAGCAGCCGGTCGCGGATCGCCACGGCCTCCTCGACGTGCTTGAGTCCGTACGCCTGCTCGCGCAGCCCCGGGATCGGGAAGGTGCGGGTGACGGCTCCCGCCGTCACCACCAGCGTGTCGTAGTGCAGGTCGAACTCCGGCCCGGACTGCGGCCGGATCGTCACGGTGTGCGCGGCGTTGCGGATCTCCGTCACCGAGCCCGCGATCAGACGGGTCCGGTGCAGATGCCGCCGGAGCGACACCGCGGCATGACGCGCCTCCACCGACCCCGCGACCACCTCGGGCAGGAACGGCTGATACGTCATGTAGGGACGCGGGTCGACCACGGTGACCCGTGCCTCACCGCGTCGCAGCTTCTTCTCAAGACCCCACGCGGTGTAGAAACCCGCGTAGCCGCCGCCCACGATCAAGATCTCACGCACGGTGTCCTCTGTTTCTCCTCGGCTTCGACTCTTAGACCGGTCGTCGCCGCCCCGTGTGACAGAAGCCTCAGGCGCCGGAGTGCGCGCTCCAGTGCTTCTCCAGGATCTCGGCGACCTCCGCGGGCCGCTGGAGCAGCGGCCAGTGATTGCAGTCCATCTCGATCACTTCGGAAGCGCGCAGGGAGTCACCGAGCCTGCGCCCGAACTCGATCTGGCAGGCGGGGTCCTGCGCTCCCCAGAAGACCGTGCACGGCGCGGTCACGTCGGCCAGCGCCGGCTCCCACTCCGCGCCCATGGTGACCGCCGAGCGGTACAGCTTGAGGACCGCGTCCTTCATCGTGTCGTCCACCCGGCTCGCCATCTCCCTGGCCAGCGGGAGCGGCACGTCGAAGCCGACCGACACCTCCTCCGCGAACGGCTCCGCGCGCAGTTCGGACATGTAGCGGTCGCCCTCGACCTGGTCCTGCCAGATCTTGGCCAGCGGGTGCCAGACGTACTCCGCGCTGATCGGCCCGTTGCCTCCTGCCCAGGTACGGACGAGGTCGGGGCGCAGGGAGGCCACGCGGAGGGTGAGTATGCATCCCCAGTCGTGACCGACCAGGTCCACCGGCTCGCCGATCCGCTCCAGTCGCCCGATGAGCCAGTCCGCGTACTCCTCCTTGGTGGAACCGAAACCGGCCGGTCGTTCGGTCCCGAAGCCGGGCAGGTTCCAGGCTTCCACGTCGGACCTGGTCAGGTGTCGGCGCACACCATCCCATACGTGCTGGGTGTCAGGAACGCCGTGGACGAGAATCGCGGGCATGGGTGAACCCCTTCATGAGTGGATGCCGTCTCGTGCATGAAATGACATCTCATGTTGTCACACTGTTATTGCCTCGCTGTGTCCCAGTATCCTGTGGCTGCACTCGACGGTGACCCACTGTCACATGATCCGTGCTTGGACAGTCTGAACTGCAGGAGGGCGCTGCGATCCGACTGCGACGGTTGAGTGGCGTGCCGGGTGAGAGGAAGGACGCCTCATGGGCCAGACCGGTGACACGGCACCGATCGCGGAGCTGCTGGACGAGCGACAGCACCTGCTCAACGTGGCCCGCTGGATGCTGGGGAACGGGCGAGCGGCCGAGGACGCCGTCACCGAAACCTACAGACGGTGGTACACGCTGACGGACAAGCAGCGCACAGGGATCACCGACCCGCGCATCTGGCTGACCAAGAGCACGGGCACCATCTGCCTGGCACGCCTGTCCGTGCCCGAGCGCCCGCTCCCGAACCCCGAGGGGAAGGGCCCGGACGCCGGCACGGAATTCGACCCGACCCTGACGGAGGAGATCAGCAACGTCCTGCTCAACGCCCTGGACGCCCTCTCCCCCACCGAACGGGCGGCGTTCGTCCTCAACGACGTCTTCGCGATGCCGCCTCAGACGGTCGCCGACATCGTGGGCCGGACACCACACGAATGCGCCGAACTCGCCGACCGTGCCCGCCGCAGCCTGCGCACCAGCCGCGCGCATCCCACGACACCCCGAGAACACGACAAGATCGTTCGCGCCGTGCGGCAAGCCTGCGTCACGACCGACACCACGCACTTGGGGTCCCTACTGTCTCCCCACGTGACCGCGTTCTTCGACGGCGGCGGCAAAATCCGTGCCCTGACCAGGCCGGTTCACGGCGACCGGTACGTCGCCCGCACCCTCCTCACTCTCCTTGCCCCCCGCCCCCACACCGCCCTGCATCTCAATTCCGCCAACGGCCGCACCGCGATCGTCGTCCGCCACAACGACCAGGTCGCCGCCGTCATCAGCTTCGACATCGCCGACCATCACGTCACCCACGTCTGGGCCGTCCTGAACCCTGACAAGCTGCGCAGTTGGAACCGCCCGCACCTTCCTTCCGGCGGTTCCGACGCACACGGACCACGGGACGTCTGAAGGGTGTGCTTCGGCCGTTGCGTCCTGCGTGTGTCAGTGGCAACAATGGGTGAGGGTTGAGGATGAGAGGAAGACATGGTTCCGGCATCTCGTACGGCACACAACATCGAGGTCACGGCTGAGAGCCTCCAGGAGGATCTCAGCCGTCTGGAACTGCAGAAGCAGGCGCTGGAGCGAGAACTCGCTGCGGTCGTCGCTCATCTCGACACCGTTCAACGGGCGCTGGGAGCCCTTGAGGTCATGCTGGCGGCCGCACCGCAAGCTGGGGCACCCGCGGACACGCTCCCGACCGCCTCCCCTGCCTCCCCCACCACCTCGGCCGACATCGCTCGCACGGAACGCGGGACCGGGCGCGAGAAGGAACCGGCGCGGCGGGCAGCCCGGCCGAAGGGCGCCCCGGAGCGGACGTACGGCAGGCTGACCGAACAGATCCTGGACTACTTCGCGAAGGTCGGCGACACCGATGTGCGCGCCCGCGACGTGGCGGTGGCGTTGAGCCGTGCCACCGACAGTGGCAGTATCAACGCCATTCGCAGCACACTCGATCGGCTCGTCGGCGCCTCTCGTATCCGGCGCACCGGTCGCGGTCTCTATCGCGCATTGTGACCCTGTTCCCGAACAGCTCTTCCGTCGGCACACGACGGGTGGCCCCGGACGCCGGTCTCGGGGGGCGATCGACGTCCGGGGCACACCGCACCCGCTGGCTCTAGGTAGCGGGTGGCACTCCGGACGCCTTGCGTGGGACGCACAACCCGGCACCCGGAACACTGTGTTTATCTTACCGCACTTTTCACACGCTCTGACAACCACAGTGTTGTCCCAGGTCCCACGCCCGTCACGATGCTCCGTCGACAGGCCGTTGCCGTTCAGGGCCCCGCCGACGTCAGGGTGAGTTCGGCGAGGGCGGGCTTCAGCTCGGTCCGCCGCTTGATACCGAGCTTCGCGAAGACCTTGCGCAGGTGGTACTCGACAGTGTGAGCACTGATGAACAGGCGGGCGCCGATCTCCCGGTTCGTCAGTCCTTCGCGCGCCAGGCGGGCCACGTTGAGTTCCTGCTCGGTGAGCTGCGCCGCCGATCCCCGTTCGCGCACCCGCAGGGTTTCACCGCTCGCGCGCAACTCGTCCGCGGCGCGCTGGGCGAAGCCGTTCAGGCCACAGGCCGTCAGCATCTCGTGCGCGGCACGCAGTTGCTCGCGCGCGTCGACGTGCCGGCCCTGGCGGTTGAGCGCCTCGCCGTACAGCAGTCGGCAACGCCCCACCCAGATCGGGATCCGCTCGTGCTCGAAGCGCTTGATCGCGTCCCGGTACAGGTTCTCCGCCTCCTCACCCTCACGCAGCTGCGCCTCCGCCATCGCCAGCACGGCCAGCGCGTAGGAGGTGCCCACCGGCCGTGTGACGCCGGCCAACTGCCTGAGCGCCGTCTCGGCGAGCGCGTACTCACCGGTGTGCGTGGCCGCTTCCACCAGTTCGACCAGCGTGCGCATGGCGAGGTTCAGTTCATGGGTGTACGGCAGTTCTCGGCGGCTGCAGGCGACCGCCTCGGCGAAGCGGCCGAGGCCGTTGTAGAGGACCGCCTGGGAGAAGTTGGCCGCGCTCAGCGCGTATCCCTCGCCGCGCGCCTGTCCGTCGGCCCGGATGCGCTCCGCCCAGCGTTCCACGTCGTCAGCCTGTCCTCGGTACGACGCGAGGAGGAGCCGCCCGTACCGCGGGAGCGGATTGCCGGTGGCTTCCTTGATGGCGTCGATCTCGTCGCAGGAGGCTTCGGCCCTGTCCAGGTCGCCGTCGATCATCTGCACCAGCAGCAGCAGGCTCAGGGCGATCGGCAGCACGGTGACGACGCCTTCGGCACGGGCCAGCTCGACCTGCCGGTCGGCGAGGGCGCGAAGTCCAGCCGGGTCCCACAGGTCCTGGGCGGCGCGGGAGGCGAACCACATCCAGTGCAGTTCGAGGAAATCCGGTGCCTGTTCGAGGAAGGCGCGCTGGGCCCGTCGCAGGGTGGCGATCGCGGCTTCCTGCCCCTCGGCGGCGAGCAGCGCCTGGCCGCGCAGAATGAGGTCGCCCGCCCGGTCGGACTCCTCGGCGGCGGGCGTCGCCGCGAGGATCGCGTTCGCGACGGCGGTCACCTGTTCGGCGTCGCCGAGCCTGCCGCCGTAGGTCGCGGCTGCCAGCGCCTCGATATAGGTGTCGCGGGCGAGTACCGGGTCGAGCCCTTCGAGTCCCTGCGCCGCGGCGAGCAGGTGCTGCACCCCGCTGCGATCACGCCGTAGCGCGTATTCGGCCCGAGCGTGCAGCCGCGCGACGAGCGCCTCCTGCAACGTGGTGAGCGGGAGGGCGCGGGCGGACTCGAGCAGACGGAGGGCGGCGCCCGGCGTGCCCGCGTCGTGCTTGGCCTCGGCGGCCGCGATCAGCCGCTGTCCGCGGTGGAAAGGCGAGGGGGTGAGTTCCGCCGCCCTCTCCAGGAACGCGCCCGCCGCAGCCGGGCCGCCGCGTGTGCGCGCACGCGCCGCGGACCGCTCGAGATCGGCGGCGACCTCCTCGTCCGGGTACAGGGTGGCGATGGCCCGGTGCCAGGCCCGGCGGTCCGGGTCGTGCTCGGCGCTGGTGACGTCCGCCAGGGCGGCGTGGACGCGGCGCCGGTCCGCCGGTGACGCCGCCCGGTACGCGGCCGACCGCACCAGCGGATGACGGATGCCGACGCGGGTGCCGACGACGAGCGCCTCGGCGTCCTTGGCCGCGTCGAAAGCGTCCGGTCCCAGTCCCAGTACCGCGCTCGCCCGCCACAGCAGTCCGGGGTCACCGGTGGGCTCGGCGGCCGCCAGCAGCAGTAGGAGGCGTGCCGGTGCGGGCAGCGAGGCGAGCTGAACGACCAGACTCTGCTCGATGCGGTTCTCCAGCGGCAGGGTGCTGCTCAGGGTGAGGCCGCTGGCGATCTGGGCGGGGTTCAGGGCCCGGGGCAGCTCCCGCAGCGCGAGCGGGTTGCCGCGAGCCTCCGCGATGAGCTGGTCGCGGACCCGCTGGTCGAGACCGCCGGGCACCGCCAGGCGCAGGATTTCGCGCGCGTCCTCGTGGCCCAGCCCTTCCACGACCATGTGCGCCAGGCCCGCGAACACCTCGTCGGGCTGGCGCACGACGAGCACCAGGGCGATGCCTTCCGCGTCCAGCCGGCGGGCGGCGAACGCGAGGGCACGCGCCGAGGCGTGGTCGAGCCACTGTGCGTCGTCGACGACGCACAGCAGTCCGCGGTCCTCCGCGGCCTCGGTGAGCAGCCCCAGCAACGCCAGCCCGACGAGGAACGGGCTCGGCGCGGCGGTGCTGCGCAGCCCGAACGCCGCTTCGATGGCCTCCTGCTGCGGGGCCGGCAGCCGGGCGGCCGAACCCGTCATGTGCCCGCAGAGCTGCTGGAGGCCGGCGTAGGCGAGTTCCATCTCGGACTGCGAGGCCACGATGCGCTCGGTGCGGACGGTTGCCTCGGCCCTCGCGATGACTTGGTCCAGGAGCGCCGTCTTGCCGACACCGGCCTCGCCGCAGACGACCAGTGCCCCACTGTGGCCGACGCGGGCACGGCGCACCAGAGCTTCCAGTTCCGCCAGCTCGTCCCGTCGCCCCCGCAACGGCGCGATATCAGGCACAATGTCCGCCTTTGCCGCAAGTATCGCTCCGCCATGTCTTTGTCCATGCATATTATCCGAGTCGGCTGAACCCACTGGTCATTCGCCAAGACCGGCAAAAAGGCCCGGCGGCTCGTCACACCGTCGACTCGTCGCCGGGCAGGGTGGCATGAGTCATTCCCTGGATTCGAAGACCGGCGTCGCCGGCCCGGTCACTGTCATCAAGAGCTACACCGTGCCCGCGGACGAGGCCGACTACTTCGCCGAGGTGTACCAGGAGAACGCCCGGATCATGTCGACGCAGCCGGGCTTCCTCCGCTGCGAACTCGGCCAGGGCGGCGCCCAGTTCAGCGGTGATCTCCTGGGCCATGCGGTACAGGTCGACCTCGGGCTCTTCCAGTGCGAAGGGCCCGGGCGGTGTGGACACGGGCGGAGCCAGCAGGACCGCCCCTGCGGTCCCGAATCAGGGTTCTGACCGACAAGCTCCAAGAACCGGGTTTTAGCGTGCAGAACACCGTGCCGCTGAGAGACGTGGGGGACGGCAAGTTCGACGGTGTCCTTCTTCCGTTCAATGGGCGGCACGAACGGTGTCTCCGTGCTCGGCGCGGTACTGGCACGGCAGGTCCAGGATCAGATGACGCGCGGCCTCGCCGCAGCCGGCCTGCCCTGCACAGGTAGCGCTGTCGCCGACACTCGTCAGCAACCGGGTGTGGTGCGCGAGATCGTGCGCGTCGCCTACGGCGACGCGACAGCCCAGGTCTTCCTTCTCTCGGCAGCCGCAGCTGTCCTCGCGGTCGTCGCTGCCCTCCTGATGCGTCGGCCGACGATGCATCCGGCGTGCGGCAGCGAAACGAGGCATGAAGGGGGTGAAGGGCTGGTTGCCTGCGCACACCTACCTGACAGCCAAAGAACCCCAGGTCACAACCAAGATCTAGAGTCTCCGGCCAACACTGGGCGGTTCAGCGCCTAGTTCCACCGCCGGTCTCTCACCCATACCTGGAGGTGGGACGCGACTACTTCGGAAATTCCGTCATGCCGTTGGCCGAGTACCGAGCGCTTGAAGAGGCGTTGCGCCGCGCTCGTCCGGAAGGTGATGGCCACCCGCCCCGACGACTGGTGGGGCATCGCCGATCTGGACGAGTTCCACGTCCACAACCGGCCGCCGACCGAGGTCGTCGCATACTGCGAGCGCCACGGGTACGACTACGTCGAGGGCTCCCTCCTCGATCACGTCACGGCCGACGGCCGTCTCGCCGGCCCGGTCGTCGCACCGGTTCCCCGAGGACCGGGCTGCGTGGTCGTGATACGCGTCGACCCGGACGGCGTCCACCGGGAGCGCAGAGAGTTTCGCCGGCATGGCACGGCGGACGGCCCAGGTCAGCGACGACCTGCTCTCCCGGTACCAAGGTCGGACGATCCTTGCCGTCAGCCACGTCACGCCGATCAAGGTGTGACACAGGCTCGGAGCCTCTGTTTGCCATGGAGCTGGCCCCGGTGTGCTTCTCAGGCGTCTCTACACCGGAGCGAGGGCGTCCAAGCGCGTTTCGGACGACACATCACATCTGCGCTGAAAGGACTGTTCCGGGAAGTCGGTGCCCTGGCGGGCCGCAGTCTCTCGTCGCGCTCCGCCGATATTTGCGGGGTGCCGTGCGAAGGTCTCCGACCGGGGATGTTCCGGATTCGAGGGCTTCGCCCACCGGGGTGGCCGGGCAGAGGTTTGCCCATGATCTGTTGACGCGGAAACATGACCATGTCAGGCTCATGGGAGCGCTTCCGGGCCGGAGATGGCGGGGAGCAGCATGTTCTGCGTCCGTATCGAGGTCGGCGTACTGACGTATCGCCGCCCTGGTGTTGTCTACGGGGAATTGAGCGCTGTGATGGCCGTACCAGAACATCCCGATCACCTCCTTACCGTGGGTTTCCGTACACACCGGGCACGGACCCGGTCTCCCCTGACGCCGGTTGTCACCCGAGCGATGCCACGCCTCAGAGGCGCGTCCGCCCGTTGTCCCTGACCGTCACCCTGACGCGTCGGCACCGGACCGGCCGATGGCGCAGTTCGCCTCGGGGCCGGGTATGCCCGTGCCATCGGCGCACGGCTGCTCCTGCCGTCTCGCACTCACCTGCACCTCCACCCGGTGACCGCCGTGACGGACCGGACGCGGTGCGGCTGCCGCCTGCCCGGCATGAGTTCACTCACGCACGAGATGTACGCGACACCGTTCCGTGAGAAGGGAACCAGTGATGACCCAGGTCACGCACACGGCGAAAAGCGCCCGGGACCGGCCTTCGTCAGCCATCCGCACCACGGTGACGATGCCGGTCGCGCGTGCGGACGAACCGGAGGCCACTGCCACCGTCATGCGGCCGTGAGGGCGGCCCACGAGGAGGGGCGGGCCCGGGTGGGCCGGACATCGGGCGCCCCCGTCAGGGCGTTCGGCGACGAGCCCGGCCTCTCCGGCCTTCTCCTCTCCCACCGGATCGGCGAGGAAGGAGGCCGCCCGTCTCCACGACAGCATCGCCGTCCTCTCCACCGTCGCCGCCTCCGGCTGACCGAAGCGGGCCAGGGCCCGACCGCCCCGTCCTCTCCGGCTCACCGGTTTGAGAGTCCCCGTAAATCCGTAGGAGCCGCTGGAAAGGGTCGGTCAACTTGCCTGACTTACCTGTCATTCGCTGTGCGGTCATCGGTGTCGGCCGCAGGACCCTGGACGACTACGTACCCGCCCTCGTCGGCCTGTCGTCGCGCATCGAGCTGGTCGCGGCATGCGATGTGGACCCGGCAGCGGAAGCGCGTCTGATCCTGGCACTCGCCAGGAACGGACACGTCCCCCGTCCGCGGTTCTTCCCCGATCACGCATCCCTGCTGGACGCCGTGGACCCCGGCCTCGTCATCGTCGCCACGCCACACCACACCCACCACGACATCGCTCTGGAGCTGTGCCGCCGCGGCATCCCCGTGCTGAAGGAGAAACCCTTCGCGCTGTCGCCGGCGGAGGCCCACGACATCGCCGCGGCCGTCCGGGAACACGACGGCCACCTGAGGCTCTGTGTCCAGCGGCGCCATCACCCGCTGTACCTGCGGGCGAAGGACGCGCTGGGGCGGATCGGTGCCATCAGGCACTTCGACGCCACCTACCAGCTCAGTACCGATGCCTACCAGGCGGGCTGGCGGGCCGAGACGAGAACCTCCGGCGGCGGGGCCATCATCGACATGGGCTACCACATTATCGATCTGCTCCACTGGTTCTTCGGAATGCCGTCACTCGTCTACGCGAGTGCGGCGCCCAAGCTGAATCCGGACGCCGCCTACGACGTCGAAGAAACCACACTGTCGACACTGACCTATCCGAACGGTGTCACCGGAGTGCTCCGCCTGTCGCTCTGTGAGTCCGAGAAGAGCGAGTTGATACGCGTCTACGGTTCCGGCGGGCACATCGAGCTCACCCGGGACCGTCTCGAGCGGTTCGATCGCTCGAACCGTCCGGTCGAGCGGGTGGCCGGCGAACGTTCCTGGGATTCGGCGTCCGGCGTGCTGGTGAACACGCTGGACCATCTCGCCGACCCGGACGTCACCGAACGCGAGGTGCAGGACGGTGTACGCGTCACCGCCACCATCGAGTCGCTCTACCGCTCCATTTCCCGACAGACCTCTGTACGACCGCTGCACGAGGAGACCCAGGATGCCCGTTTCGGATCTGGCCATCGACGGGGGACAGCCGGTACTGAGCCGACCGACGGCGTATCCATGGCCGAAGCGGCGATCGGAGTGGTCTGAGCGCGTTCTGAAGCAGTTGGAGAGCGGCAGGCTGTCGCTGTACGACCGCTCCGGTGTGGTGGCGGAGTTCGAGGACGCCTGGTCGGCCGCTCATGACCTTCCGTACAGTCTGGTGACCAACTCCGGTACCGCCGCGCTGCATTCGGCGTTCTACGGCATCGGTCTCGGCCCCGGCGACGAGGTTCTCTGCCCGTCGTACACCTTCTTCGCCACCTCCGCGCCGTTGTTCCAGCTGGGCGCGCTGCCGGTGCTGGCCGACTGCCGGCCCGACGGCTCGTTCGACCCAGAGGCTGCGGCGGGGCTGGTGACCGAGCGCACGAAAGCGGTCGTCATCACGCACATGTGGGGTCTGCCGTGTGACATGGACGCCATTGTGGCCTTCGCCGAGGAGCACGGGCTGGCGCTGGTCGAGGACTGCTCCCACGCGCACGGCGCGACCTACCGCGGGCGCCCGGTGGGCACCTTCGGCGCGGCCGCGGCCTGGAGTCTGCAGACCCAGAAGCTCGTCGCCGCCGGCGAGGGCGGCGTACTGGCCACCCGCAGCCGGGCGGTGTACGACCGGGCGCAGCTGCTGGGGCACTTCAACAAACGGGCGATGCAGGAGATGGACCCCCAGGGGCCGCTCTATCCGTACTCCGTGACCGGTCTGGGCCTGAAGTACCGGGCGCATCCGCTGGGCGTCGCCTTCGCCGTGGGCCAGATCGCCGAACTGCCGTCCTGGATCAAGGGAAAGCAGGCGTTCGCGGAGGAGATCGCGGGGCTTTTCACGCGGATCGAGGGGGTCACGCCGCTGACGCTGTCGACGCCGGAGCGGACCTCGGCCCACTACGCGCTGCTCTTCGACGTCGATCCGGACCGGGTTCCGGGCGGCCGCGACCGGCTGGTGGCGGCGTGCAACGCCGAGGGGCTGGACGACGTCGACATCCCGAAGGCGACGTCGCCGCTGCACACGCTGCATCTGTTCCGGCATCCGATGTCGCCGGTGACCACGTACGACCGGGCCTGTGTGCGGACGGAGTTCCCGGTGGCCGAGCGCCTCGCGGCACGCACCTTCAAGATCTCGGTTCCCTGTGCGCCGGCGGGCTTCGAGGAGGAGGACGAGCGGTATCTGGCCGCCGTACGGGCCGTCGCCGGCAAGGTCGCCGCCCATCTGGCGTCCGGAGCGCGCAAGGAGTCCGGATGAGTCCCGTCCCGCCGACCGGTGGCCTCGGCGACACCGGGGCATCCGCCCGGGTCATCGGGTCGACCACCCGCAAACGCGCCGGAGCGGTCCTGGACTCCGGGGAGATCGAGGGCATCGTCACGGACTATGTCCACGGCCGGATCCCGGATTACCAGATGGCGGCCTGGCTCGCGACGGTCGCCTGCCGCGGGCTGTCCACGGCGGAACTGGTGGCCCTGACGCGGGCCCACACCATCGGCGGCGGCCGACTGGACCTGAGCCGGGTGGACGGCCCGGTCGTGGACAAGCACAGTACGGGCGGCGTGGGAGACACCACCACGCTGATCGTGGTGCCGGTGGTCGCGGCGTGCGGGGTCCCGGTGGCGAAGATGACCGGCCGGGCCCTCGGCTTCACCGGGGGCACGCTCGACAAACTGGAGTCGATCAAGGGGCTTCGGACCACGATCCCGATCGAGGAGATCGTGCCGATGCTCACCTCCGTCGGCATGGTCCTCACCGGCCAGAGTGCCGATCTGACACCGGGCGACGGCGCCACGTACGCGCTGCGCGATGTCACCGGCACCGTGGAGAGCATTCCGCTGATAGCGGCCAGCATTATCAGCAAGAAGTCCGCCGTGGGGGCCGACGGGCTGGTCCTCGACGTCAAGACGGGCGCCGGAGCGCTGATCCGGGAACAGGACCGTGCGACCGAGCTGGTCCGAACGATGCTCGGCCTGGCCGCCGAGTTCGGACTGAACGCGCGGGCCGTGCTCAGCGACATGAGCCAGCCGCTCGGGCCTGCGGTGGGCAACGCGCTGGAGATCCGCCAGGCTCTGGCCGTACTCCGCGGGGAGCGCGTCCCCGGACTGTGGGACCTGTGCGCGGCGGTCTGCCGGCTGATGCTGCAGAGCGTCGACGCCGCGCTCACCGACAAGCAGGCCATGGCCAGGATCGACCGGGTCCTCGACGAGGGGACGGCGTACGAGACGTTCGTTCGGTGGGCGGTCGCGCAGGGGGCGGACGCCGCCGCGCTGGAGGCGGAGCGGCTGCCGTCCGCCGGGCGGCGGCTGACGGTCACGGCGCCCGAATCCGGCTGGGTCACCGCGATCGAGCCCCGGTCCGTGGGCAACGCGAGCCTGCTGCTCGGAGCGGGGCGGCTGACGTACGACGCGCCCCTGGACCACGGCGCCGGTGTGCTGCTGCGACGCCGGGTCGGGGACCGCGTCGACCAGGGCGATGTCCTGGCGGAGCTGTGCTACGACGGCGGTGACATCGCCGCCGCCCGGTCACTGGTGGAGTCGGCGTTCCGGCTCGGTGACACGGCGGTCGACGCGCCGGCGACCGTACAGCGGGTCTTCGAGCCGGGAGCGGCCTGAGATGTGCGGAGGTGCCCGATGGGGCAACGCCTGACCGGCTCCGGCCGGGCGGCGTCCCCCGCGCAGCGGACCGGGCTGCGGCAGACCGCCGGGCTGCTGCCCGCGGCCGGACGCGGTCCGGTGGCGTCGACGATCGCCTGCGACGTGCTGCTGGGCGTACTGCCCGTGGTGTTCGTGGTCAGCAGCAGTGTGATGGTGGGCCGGGTGCCCGGCGCGCTGGCGGCGGGCACCGGCTCGGCACGGTGGTCGGGAGTGCTGACGGCGTTCGTGGTGGCGTCCGCCGCGTTCACCGCGCAGCAGGTGCTCGCCCCGTTGCAGGGGGCGCTGGGTGAGCTCGTCGCAAGACGGGTGGACGGGGCGCTCTTCGACCGGCTCATCGCGGCCTCACTGCGCGGACCGGGCATCGGTCCGCTGGAGGATCCCCGGCTGCTGGAGCGGCTCAGCGAGGCGCGGCGGGAGCTGGAGACCGGCGTGGACAGCCCCGGGAAGGCGTGCGCCGGTCTGCTGCATCTGCTGGCGCGGTGGGTGCAGCTGGCGGGCTGCGTGGGGGTCATCGGGTTCTGCTTCTCCTGGCTTGCCGGGCTCGCGGTCTGCGTTGCCGTGCTGGCGATGCGCCGCTCGCTCCGCCGCGGCCTGCGGGGCCACATGGCGAGTTGGTCGTCACTCGTGGGGCGCCGGCGGGAAGAACGTTATCTGCGGGATCTGGCCACGCGCGCCGCGGCGGGCAAGGAGATCCGGGTCTTCGGGCTGGCCGGCTGGCTGCGCGACCGGCACCGGGTGGTGGCCCTGGAGTGGATGGCACCGGCCTGGGCGGAGCGCCGCCGGCTGCTGCTGTGGCCCCATCTGCGGTACACCGTCGTCGGCCTGGTGATCACGGCAGCGGTGCTGGCGGCGGTCGCGGCAGCCGGAGCGGGCGGGGCCACGCTCACCGGGCTGGCGCTGGCGACACAGGCCGTGCTGATCGGCGTCCGGCTCGGTGAGTTCTATCCGGAGTCCGACATGCAGACGATCCTCGGGATGAACGCCCATGACGCGCTGACCGCGTTCGAGGAGGGCGTGGCCCGTCACCCGGCACAGCCGGACACCCCGGAGACGCCGCGGACGCCGGCGCCCGCCCCCCGGCGGGAGATCGCCTTCTCCAAGGTCTCCTTCGGCTACCCCGGCCGGGAGCGGCGCGTCTTCGAGGGCCTCGACTTGAGGATCGAGGCCGGGAAGTGCACGGCGATCGTCGGCGCCAACGGTGCCGGGAAGACCACGCTGATCAAGCTGCTCACCCGGCTGTACGAGCCCGACGAGGGCCGGATCACCGTGGACGGCACGCCGCTCGGGCACTGTCCGGCAGAGCTCTGGCGGTCCCGGATCGCGGTCGTCTTCCAGGACTTCAACCGGTACGAGGCCGACGCCTTCGACAACGTGGGCTACGGCGCCGTCCACCGCAAGGACGCCGCCGGGGCGCGGAGGGAGGTCCGTACCGCGGCGGCCGAAGCGGGTGTGGCGGACGTACTGGAGGCGCTGCCCGGCGGCTTCGGCACCCCGCTGGCCGGGCATCTGACCGGCGGCACCGAGCTGTCCGGCGGGCAGTGGCAACGGTTGGCGCTGGCCCGGGCCCTGTTCCGGCTGCGGCACGGCGCCGGGGTCCTCGTCCTCGACGAGCCCACCGCCAGTCTGGACGTGCGCGCCGAAGCCAGGTTCTACCAGGAGTTCGTCCGCCCCGGGGTGACCACGGTGCTGATCTCCCACCGCTTCGCCACCGTGCGGCACGCCGACCACATCGTTGTCCTGTCGGGCGGCAGGGTGAGCGAGCAGGGCTCGCACGGCGAACTGATGCGCGCGGACGGCGAGTACGCGCGGCTGTTCCGGCTCCAGGCATACCGGTTCACCGAGGAGCGCCCCCCGTCGGCCCTGCCGGGAGCACGCTGATGAGCGGCGGTTTGTACCGGGCGTGCGCGGACCTGCTGAGGATGTGCTGGCGGCACAGCCGTGCCAGGACTCTGACGGCGCTCGGGCTGATGCTGGCCGGCGGCGTCGCGATGCCCCTGGCGGGGCTGGGGCTGCGCGGGCTGTTCGACGCGGCCCAGGAGGGCGCGGCGGGGCGGGCGACGGCGCTGGGGGTGCTGGTCGCCGTTCTGCTCATCGCCGCGCTCACCTGCGGACACTTCGCACACCTCGCGTACTTCGAGCTCGCCGAGCTGAACATGCTGCACTACAGCGACGAGCTGATCGTCCTCGCCAACGGAACCGCCGGCCTGGACAGCCACGAGACCCCGCGCCGCGCCGACCTGTTCGGGGTGCTGGAACGCGAGGTCGGGCAGACCCGCAACACGCTGCAGGCGCTGCTGTCCCTGGCCGGTCTCGGCTGCGGGCTGCTGCTCACGGTCGTCGTGCTGGCCCTGCTGCACCCGCTGCTGCTCCTGCTCCCGCTGGCCGCCGTACCGCCGCTGCTGGCGGGGCGGCGCGCCGAACGGCTCATGGACGACGCCAGGGGCAGGGCTGCCGAACCAACCCGGCGCGCCCTCAATCTGGTCCGCCTGGCGACCGACGCCTCCTCCGCCAAGGAACTCCTCGCCTACCGGCTGGACCAGGAGGTGCGCGGCAGCCACGCGGAACTGTGGGGGCGGGCCGACGGCATCCTGTGGCGGGCGGAGCGCCGGGCCGCCGCATGGCGGGGCCTTGGCCAGCTGGTGTTCGCCGCCTGCTATGTGGGGGCGGTGCTGCTGATGCTGCGGCAGGCGGTCGCCGGCCGGCAGTCGGTGGGCGATGTGGTGCTGGTTGTCCTACTCGCCGCGCAGGCCAACACGCAGGTGGCGCAGACCGTGGCGCTGGTGCCCGAACTGCAGCGGCTGACAGGGGTGGACCGGCGGATGCGGGAGCTGCGGCAGGCACCCGAACCGGAGCCGCCGCCCGCCGCGGCCCCGGCGGCGGTGCCGCGACGGCTGCGGCACGGCATCACGCTGAGCGGGCTGTCGTTCGCGTACCCGGGTGCCACGAGGCCGTCACTGCGGGACGCGGACCTGCACCTACCGGCCGGATCCGTGGTCGCGGTCGTCGGCGAGAACGGGGCGGGCAAGTCGACGCTCGTCAAGCTGCTGTGCGGGCTCTACCGGCCGACCGCCGGCAGCATCCTCGTGGACGGCGTCGATCTCCGGCGGATACCGCCCGAGGCGTGGCGGGCCCGCACGGCGGCCGCGTTCCAGGATTTCGTCCGGTACGAGTTCACGGTCCGGCAGGCCGTCGGCGTGGGCGATCTGCATCGCGCCGGCTCCGAGAAGGCCGTGCGGACGGCTCTGGCACGCGCGCGGGCGGCCGGTGTGCTCGACGCGTTGCCGGAGGGTCTGGCCACCCGGCTCGGCAGGAGTTACACCGACGGGGCGGAACTCTCCGGCGGCCAGTGGCAGAAACTGGCGCTCGGGCGCGCGTTCATGCGGGACCGGCCGCTTCTGCTGGTTCTGGACGAACCGGCCGCCGCCCTCGACGCCGAGGCGGAACACGCCCTTTTCCGGCGGTATGCCGCGCAGGCCGAAAGGTCAGCGGCCGACGGCGGGATCACGCTGCTGGTTTCCCACCGTTTCTCCACGGTGGGAATGGCCGACCTCATCGTCGTGGTCGAGGGCGGCCGGATAGCGGAAGCCGGGGACCACGCCGCACTGCTGCGACGCGGCGGTCTCTACGCGGAGCTGTACACGCTTCAGGCCCGCGGCTACCGATGAATGTGGCCGAACGGGAACCTGGTGTGTCCGGGAAAAACATGATGTGATGTCCGGGTGTCTGACGAAGAGATACTCATCAAGCGTCTCCAGGAAGCGGGATACGCAGCCAGAGAGGTGGAGAAAGCCACCGGTGGAGTGGTCGCAATTGCTGGTCTGGTAACCCTCCAGGACGATTCCCAGATATTCGCGAAAACGCTTCTCGGGCCGGACCGGGACATTTTCCCCGTCGAATCCGCCGGCCTGACGGAGCTCCGCGAAACCGGCGGGGCGATCACGCCGGAGGTGCTGTGCGCCTCGCCCCGGCTGCTCGTGCTGGAGAAGATGCAGCCACGCCGTGACGACGAGCGCTTCTGGGAACGGCTCGCCCACACGATCGCCGCCCTGCACACCTCCACGACCGCCGAGCGGTTCGGCTGGCACCGTCCGGGCTGGCTGGGCCGGCTGCGCCAGGACAACACGTGGGACAGCGACGGTCACGCGTTCCTCGCGGAGCGGCGCATCCTGCGCTGGCTGTCGGAACCTCTGGTCGAGGCGGCCTTCGACGCCACGGAGCGGCAGGCCCTGGAACGGCTCTGCGCCACCCTTCCCGAACTCGTGCCGGACCGGCCCCCGTGCCTGACCCACGGCGATCTGTGGCAGGAGAACATCGTCGCCACCGCCGACGGCGCGCCCGTGCTCATCGACCCCGCCGTGTCCTACAACTGGCCGGAAATCGACCTCAGCATGCTGTGGTGCTCCCCGCGCCCGCCCGCCTCGGACCGCTTCTTCGCCGTGTACGAGGAGATCACCGGGATCGACGGCGACTGGCGGGACCGGATGGACCTGTTCCATCTCCGGGAACTCCTGAGCGTCATCGCCCATGACGACGACGACTGGGGGGCCGCGGAAGCCGTACGGAAGATCATCGCCCCGTTCCGGCGGGACGGTGGCCGGGCGACGGTGTGACCGGCGTGCCGCCGCCGGACTCCGTGCCGAGGGAAGCCCGGCGGCACCGGGTCGCTGCCCTATTCCAGGGCCCCGGCGATACGCCGTTTCTCCCGGCGGGCGGCGTCGTACGCGCGGAAACGGCGGCGCAGCGCGGGCCCCGTACCCTCCCAGCCGGGGTAGTCCGCGTAGTCGAGGGAACAGCGCGCGAAGCGGAAACCGGGGTCGCCCACGTCGATCCTGCCGCCGTTCTTCTCGAGATGGTCGAGGAACCGCTGCGACTCCCCGACGATCGACCGGTGCAGCAGGCGCCACTCCCCCGACAAGTAGGCCGCCACCCGCCTGGTCAGGCGGGGCCGTGCGGAGGCGGTCCACTTGAAGTGGTGAACCTGGGCGTAGATCTCCTCGGCGGGAACACCCCTGCCCGTCCAGGCGCAGTGCTGGCCCAGATCGAGTTCCACGGTGCCCCGGGCGAGCGTCACCTTGGTCGGCCTGCCGTCCAGCAGCCCGACGGTGAGCTGGCCGGCCAGCGGATACTGGCGCCACAGCGGCTCCCGGCCGTACGGCAGCGGCCCGGCGAGCCGGCCGTCGGCGCTGACCCGGTCGAGAAAGGCGCCTTCCACGAAGTCGAATCCGTGCTCCTCGCAGTAGGCGGCGACCTCGGCGAGCGATCTGTCGTAGACATGGAATTCGTCGAGGTCGGCGACGATCCACCAGTCGTCCGGCCAGGCGCTCATCTGTTTCCGGATGAGCGCGGCGTTGAGATCCTCGTGCCACGGGGCCACGCAGACATCGGCGAAGCAGTACCCGGCCTCCCGCATCACTTCCACGGAAGGATCCAGCGTCGGGTCCGCACGGCTTTCGACGTGGCGTATCACATGGAAGCTTTCGACTCCCAGCTCCCGGTAATGGCCCAATGAATAAGGCAGCAAAGACATGTCGCCACCCACAACGGAAACGAAGCGTAAAGTCACACCCATTACTTTCCGGGCGGTCCGGGCATTCTGTCAAGGTGGTGCCGTACGCCGCGACGGCCCGTGCGGTGAGGAGATGCATGAGCTCGAATACCAGAATGGGATGGTTTCTGGCGCACGAGGAATGGCAGCCCGAAGCGCTGATACAGCAGGGAATACTCGCCGAATCGGCCGGCTTCGACGCACTCCTGGTGTCCGATCATCTCCAGCCCTGGACGGACTCCGGCGGAGCGGCTGGGTTCAGCTGGGTCACCCTGGGCGCGCTGGCCGCGTCCACGCGGACGGCGACGCTGATGACGGCGGCCGTGTGCCCGCTGTTCCGGATGCATCCGGTGCTCACGGCGCAGGCGGCGGCGACGGTCGGGCGGATCTGCGGCGGCCGGTTCGAGCTGGGCGTCGGTATGGGACAAGCCGTCAACGAGCAGCCGCTGAGGGGGCCCCTGCCGCCGTATCGCGAGCGGCTCGCGCGGACCGAGGAGGCCCTGCGGCTGATGGATTCGCTGCTGGCGGGCGACGAGGTGAGCTCCGACGGGCCGTACTACACCGTGTCGCCGATGAGGCTGCACAGTCCGCCCCCCGGGCCGGTCCCCGTGCTGCTGGCCGCGTCGGGGCCGAGGTCGGCCGAGGCCGCCGGGCGGCTGGCGGACGGCGTGATCTCGTCGGTGAAGGACGTCGGCCATACGCGGCGGACTGTGGTCGACGTGGCGCGGAAGGCCGCCGCGGCGGTCGGCCGCCGGCCGCCGCGGACCGTCCTCACCTGCTTCCTCGTCTTCGCCCGCAACGACGCGGAGGCATGGGAGGCCCTGCGGCCCTGGCGCGGTATGCGCACCCCGCGCCGGCTCCGGGAGGGCAGCCCGCGCCGGCTGCGCGAGGACGCCGACGCGATGGGCCGCGAGGCCGTCCTCCAGCGGTTCCCCCGCTACGACGACGTCTCCCGGGTGGTGGAGCTGTGCCGGGGCATCATCGACGGGATCGCCCCCGACGTACTGGCCCTGCAGGTGGCGGCCGTCGACGGCGCCGAAGCGCTGAGGCGGCTGAGCGAGGTGCCCGCCCGGCTGCGGGGCTGAGGCACCTACCGGTCGAGGGCTGCGAGCAGAGCCTCCTCTGTCTGTTCGGCCATCCGCTGGAGCGTGAAGTGCGTCAGCACCTGCTCGCGGGCCAGCTCGCCGGTGCGGCCGCGCAGCGACTCGTCGGAGAGCAGCTCGACGAGGGCCTCGGCGAGGTGGGCGGGATCCGGGGACGGCACGAGGAAGGCCGACCGCCGGTCCCGTACCAGTTCGCCGATGCCCGGGAAGTCACAGGTGACCAGCGGCCGTCCGGAGCTCATGGCCTCGAGCATGGCCAGGCTCAGCCCTTCCCCGGTGCTGGGCTGGGCGACGACGTCGGCCAGGGCCAGCACGTCCGGCATCCGGTGGTACGTCACGTCGCTGTCGATGCGCACCACCTCACCGAGCCCGAGCCGGTCGATCTCCTCCCGCAGCTTTCCCGGATAGTCGCCCGAGGAGGAACTGACGGCGCCCGCGATCAGCAGCCGGGTGCGGGACAGCCGGGCGTGCACCGGCGAGAAGGCCCGGACGAGCTCCAGGATTCCCTTGCGCGGCTTGAGCTGTGCGGCGCAGACGACGACGAGGTCGTCCGGGCCGTAACCGTAGTGCCGGCGGATCTGGCCCGTGTCCCGGTCGGGGCGGAATCTGTCCGTGTCCACCCCATGCGGTATCAGCCGGGTGACAGCGGCCGATCCGTGCCGGCGGGCGCGGTCGGCGTAGTTCTCCGCGCAGGCCAGCACGAGCGAGGGGCGAAGTATCTCGTGGACGACCCGCAGCCGGGCGCTGCCCAGGGGCTGCGCCTCCGGCTCGTGCTCATGGAAGGTCGCCACCCAGGGTATGTCCCGGTCCACCGCGATCCACTTGCCGGCCAGGGCGGCGTCGAGCGTGTTGGTGAAGACCAGATCCGGCCGCAACTCCTCGGCGCAGGCGGCCAGTTCCGGTGCCAGCGAGAAGGCCATCTGCTCCCACAGCACCTTGCTGGGGTCCGCGAGCAGTTCCCGGTACGCGGTGAGCCGGCGGACCGTCACCCCCCGCGGATCCCCCTCGACTGCCCGCCCGGCCGGGTCCTCCCGCGGCGCGTCGGTCACCAGCATGACGTCGTGACCGCGATCGGCGAGCCCCTCCGAGATCACGTGCGCATAGGTCTCCGCACCCCCGATAGTGGGGTGGAAGCTGGAAGCGATCATCAACAGTCTCATGTCACTCCGTTATCGCCAGCAACATCCCGCACCGATCCATGCCCCTTCTCCCCCGGCCCTACGCCGAGTCACCGGGCCCTTCGATCAGCCGGTTCGCATATTCGGATCACCGCGTCCGGGCCCACGTGGTACTGATGTACGGGCCGCCGAACGGCGTGTTCCGCCATGTCCTTCCCGTCCGAAGGCGAGGTCACCACCGATGATCAGCGACGCGTCTCCCGCCGGCGGGCCAGCCGGCGCGACCCTCACCGAGTGCCAGGAGCTGACCGGTGCGTTCCGCCGGCGCGCGAACATGCCGATCACCGCGGACGTCGCCCTGCTCGACGCGTGCGCCGAGCTGGGAGAGTTGACCGGCGCGTATCTGAAGAACTGCGGTTACGCGCCCTCAGCCGCCGGCGCCCCGCCCTCGGACCAGGTGCGGTCGGAGTTCGGCGACGTCCTGTTCGCGCTGCTCGGCTTCGCGGACGCGGCCGGGCTGGACGCGGGCGCCGAGTTCGCCGCGACGCTCGACCGGTACGAGGCGCGGTTCGCCGGGAGGACGGCCGAGCGGCATGGGTGACTACCACGTCCATCTCCATCCGCACACGCCCCGTCCGGACAGTCCGCCGCCGGGGGTGTATCCGAAGGGGCACGTCGACGCGTACGTGGACCGGGCCCTGTCGCGCGGCGCGACCGAAGTGGGCTTCACCGAGCACATGCACCGCTTCGTGGACCTGGAGCACGTCGCCGCCGGGTTCTGGAACACAGGCGAGTCGGCCGATCTCTCCGAACGGTCCCGCCGCTACTACTACGACGAGCTGAATCTCCGGCTGGACCGCTACACCGAAGCCGTCCTGGGCGCCCGGGACCGGGGGCTTCCGGTGCTGCTCGGGCTCGAGGTCGACTTCCTGCCCGGCCGGATGGAGAAGATCCTCGACATCCTTGCCTCGTACCCGTTCGACTATCTCATCGGGTCCGTGCACTGGATCGGCTCCTGGGCCGTGGACCACGACGGGATGACGGACGAGTTCGAGCGCCGCGGGGTGCGGCGTTCGTACGAGGACTACTTCCGGCTGGTCGCGGACCTCGCCGAGTCCGGCATCGTCCAGGTGCTGGCCCACCCCGATGTGGTGAAGAAGTTCGGTCACCGCTGCGAGGAGGAGCCCGTCGACCTGTACCGCCGCGTGGTCGACGCCGCGCGGCGTGGGGGCGTGGCGTTCGAGGTCTCCAGCGCGGGTCTGCGGTACGAGGCGATGGAGCCGTATCCGGCGCCGACCCTTTTGCGGATGTGCCACCAGAGCGGCGTGCCGATCACCTTGGCCAGCGACGCCCACTACCCGGACCAGGCCGCGGACCGGTTCCGCACTCTCGTCCGCTACGCCCGGGCCGCCGGATACCGCAGCCGACTGAGGTTCGGCACCGGGGGTGGGCGGGAGCTCGTGCCCCTGCCCGACCCGGACGACGACCGCGACTGGCCGCCGCCGGACGGTGCGTGAGCCGTCAGGCGGCCAGCCCTACGCGGACGGCGCCGCGCACCACCGGCGTCAGGACCGCGGCGGCCGTGGCGAACAGGGGGCGCGGTACGCGGTTGCGCAGCGCGCCCAGCGCCATGGTGCCCATCGCGCGGCGCCCCACCCGGGTCTCCATGCCTTCCGCCGCCGGGGATGCCCCGGCGGCGGCACAGACGCCGAGTCCGTACGCCGCGAGCCACAGCTCCGCCAGCAGATGTCCACCGATCAGCCGCCGAGCGCGCTCCGCATGGGGCTCCCGGCTCAGGGCGTCGTCGGCGAGCCTCAGGACGCGGTCCGGGTCGAAGCCGAGATCCGCGAGCGCCGCCAGGGCCGGCACCTTGCGCCAGCCCTCGTCCGCCGTCGGGTCGCGGAACCGGAAGTAGGCGCCCGGCTCGCCCCACCAAGCCAGCACGGGAACCGCGTCGACGCCCGTGACCGACCGCCGCAGGTCGACCCCGGACAGGGAGGTGGCTCCCGCGGTCCAGCAGGTGGCACAGCGCATGCCGTGACGACTGTTGCCGGTCAGGCTGGCGGCGTCCCGGTGCTCGACCGCGTTGGGCACGGCGACCTGCGGGGTCAGGCCGGCCGAACGCAGGTAGCGGCGCAGCGTGACGTCGTCGGGCTCCCCCCTGCCCAGCGCCTCCTCGAACCAGGCGCTGACGTCCTTCGCGAGGGCCACCGGCATCACGACGGCCTGCGTCGGCACGTAGTTGTCGACGACCTCGGCCCAGCCTGCCCCGCAGAGCGCCGCGACGCGCGCCACGGAGGCGGTCCAGGACCCCCACTCGACGAAGAGGGAGGACACACCGTCCGGGCGGTGCTCGATCAACTCGCCCACGACGTCGAGGAAGTTGCCGGTCAACCGGACATCGTCCTGCAGCACCAGATGATGGGTCGCCCAGGGCGCCGCCACGGCCCACGCCCTGCGGGCGGACCGCAGTGAGCCACGCTCACCCTGCGGACCGCTGTCGCAGACGACACGGATGTCGAGGTGCGGGTGAACGTCCCGCAGCCGCTCGGCCATGCCCCGCCGCCGCTCGTGGGTCATGACCGCGATGGATAACCGCCAGTTCCGCTCGGGCAACTGTCCAGCCTTTCGAGAGTGGACGACACCGGACGACCTCCTGATTATCGTGGTTCGGACCGTGCCGGTGAGGGCGTGGCTACGACAGCGCCTCGACCGAAACTGTCTGGCAGGTCACCGTGTCCGGACAGCGGCCGTCCTCAGGGAGCCTCTGGGAAAAGTGATGCGGGTGTGCTCACGTGAGTCGCGATGACACGACGTGGCGCACTTCCTGGTCCATCAGCACCAGCGCCACGTCCGCCGCGTGCAGCCGGTCGTTGCTGTAGTTCAGCGGAGCGGAACGCAGATCCCGCAGCGTACGTTCCAGCGCCAGGGGCGAGTCGCGCAGATAGCCGTGGAACATGCCCATGAGCTGGACCAGGTCGTCCACGGCGGCCGGGAGGTGAGGGCCACGGCGCACCGGTCCACGTGCGCCGTTCACCCACCGACCTGACGGAGCCAACCCTGCGGACCCTGCCGACCGCACCGGCCTTACGGGCGCTTCCGGCCTCACGCACCTGCCGAACCCACGGCCTGAGCCCTGCTCACTGCGGCACCGCGCGGGCGGCGAGCGCCACGCACAGGACCGCGACGAGCAGCGTCGCCAGGGCCGCGCGCAGACTCCACTTGCCGGCCGGCGCGCCGATCACAGGGGGCGCAAGGAGAAAGCCGGGCCACTGCCCGACGACCGCCACCGAGACTCCCTCCCCCCGCAGTCAGCCCGGGCTGGTTCCCTGCCACCGCGAAGGCCGTAGGGGTGACGCAGGCGATGCCCGGCCCCAGCAGCGCGAACCCGCCGAACGCTGTGGCCGGGTGCGGCCAGGCGACGACGGCCACCGCACCGAGCCCGGCCGCAAGTGAGCACAGGCGCAGCATCCTGCGCCGCCCGAGCCGTTCGGTCAGCCAGTCGCCCCGCAGCCGTATCACCGCCACGGCCACGGCGTATGTGGTGTACACGGCGGCCGCCGACGCGGAGGCGAGTCCCAGGGAGTCGGCGGCGTAGATGGCGCTCCACTGTGTCACCGCCCCCTCGATGAAGGATGCCTGGAAGGCGATGAAGGCAAGCAGCAGCAGGCGCGGGGTGACCCGTCGGCGGATGCGCGGCATCGGCCCTTCCGCGCCCCGGTCGCGAGGGGCCGGCCGCTGATCGGGCAACCAGCGGCCCGTCACCACCAGAGACGCGCCGAGCACCAGACTGGTCACGGCCATCTGCGTCGCGGGGGTGACGCCCAGCGCGGTGGCCAGGGTGCCCAGCAGCCCTCCGCACAGCACGGCGATGCTGAAACTGGCGTGGAAGCCGGACAGCAGGGGGCGGCCGTAGCTCCGTTCGACCTCAACCGCCTGGGCGTTCATGGGGACAGACAGCAGGCTCGCGGCGAACCCCCAGGTCGCCAGGCCCGCGATCAGCGCCACCGGAGTGGAAGCCGACGCCATCAGAGGGGCGTTGACCAGCAGGAGGGCGGCCCCCGCCCAGCTCATCCGGCGGATACCCGTCTGCCCGATCAGTACGGTGACCAGGGCCAGGGCGACCAGATCACCCGCCCGTGGAAGCGGTGTTGGCCAGCCCCCAGGCGGCCTCCCCCATGCCGACGGCATGCCGGACCTCGGGGACGCGCGCCGACCACCCTCCGACGGCCGATCCCGTGATCATGAAAACCAGGCAGACCGAGGCCCGGGCCCGCACGGCCTCGCGGGAGGGGGCCGGTGCACGACACCGCGCGGAGTTGGCACTGGTTTCGTTCACGTGGCTCAGCTCCTCTGGACGACGGGCCCCAGGGCCGGGACGGACCGACTCACACAAGCAGGGCTGTGTCCGCGGCCTCGCGGACCGGGACCGCCGCCGTCTCCCGCCGCCGCAGGGCAAGGCCGTAGGCGCGGAGCAGCTCCGGGATCCGGTGGATCCGTCCGAGGCCGGGGGTGTCCGCGGGAACGAGGAAGTGGTGGTGGACCAGCTCCTCCAGGACACGATCGGCGGTCCTCTCCGGAATACCCAGCTCCGTCCTGAGTGTGCTGGACGAAAAGCGGGAGGTGCCGGACGAGGCGAGCCGTTCGAAGGCTGACCGGGCCACCGGATCGAGTGTGCGGTAACTCTCTGTGAGCCGGGTGCGGACGGACAGGTCGCCGACGACGAGCTCG
Source organism: Streptomyces sp. GESEQ-4 (assembly GCF_017948455.1). Classification (GTDB taxonomy): domain Bacteria; phylum Actinomycetota; class Actinomycetes; order Streptomycetales; family Streptomycetaceae; genus Streptomyces. The sequence goes on along the minus strand of NZ_JAFFSU010000003.1, from coordinate 245,326 downwards.
TCCAGCCGTCGGCTGTGGTCCGCCAGGCGGTGCGCCATCGCTGACAACGATGCTGGCGTCCCCGCGGTCAGCCGGGCGCCGATGATGCGTAGGGCAAGCGGCAGCCGGTCGCATGCCTCGACGACTCTGACCGCCTCCTCGGGTTCGGCGTCGACCTGTCCCCGACCGGCCAGCGCCGCGAGGAGCTGGAGGGACTCGGTGTCGCTGAGCGGAGGCAGGGCGAACCGCTCGTGGACGTCGAGCTCCACGAGCGGTGGCCGACTCGTGATGAGGGCGATGCTGCGTCCGGCACCCGGAAGAAAGGGACGGATCTGCACCGCGTCGACCACGTCGTCCAGCACGATGAGCATGGCGCGCTCGGCGACCATCGCCCGGTACACCGCTGCCTGCTGGTACTCGTCGACCGGGATCGCCGACTGCGGCATCCCGAGGGCGGCGAGGAGTCCCAGCATGACCTCGCTGGTGGCGCGGGGAGCGCCGCTGGGGCTGCGGAACGACACGAAGAGCTGGCCGTCGGGGAACAGGTGACGCATCTGGTAGGCGGCGTTCACCACGGTGGCTGTCTTGCCGACCCCGGCGGGACCGAAGACGGAGACAACGGTGGCGTTGGCCCGCTCGGCGACCGCGTGGCTCTGGGACGCCGCGATCCTGCGCAGTTCCCCGAGAACGTTCTCGCGGCCGACGAAGCCGGGGGGCCGGGTGGGCAGGTCGCAGGGGCCGGGAGCCATGGCGCGGGCCGGTGCCGCGCCCGGGGCGGGAGCGTACAGAGGCAGCGGGCCGGCCGAGCCGTTGAGGATGGCCGAGTGCACACTGCGCAACTCGCCGCCAGGTTCCACAGCCAGCTCCTCCAGCAGACGGCGACGGGCCTGCTGGTAGACCTCCAGAGCCTCGGCCGCGCGCCCGGCGCCGCTGAGCGCCATCATCAGGCGACCCCAGGTTCGTTCGCACAGCGGCCGCTCGACGAGTATCTCCCGCAGCCGAGGGATGACCTGCTCATGGCGGCCCAGGGCGAGTTGCGCGTCGACCAGGGCGGAGGCCGCAGACCACCGTTCCTCCTCCAGGACGGTCAGCTTCGCCATGAGGGCCTGCCCCACGTCCAGTCCCTCCGCGGGACTTCCCCGCCACATGCGCAGGGCCCGGCCGAAGCACTCGGCCGCGCCGTCGTGATCGGCGTTGCGGACCGCTCGTTCGCCCGCGCCGACGAGCGCCCGGAAGTTCAGCACATCCAGTTCGCCGGGCCGGACCTGTAATCGGTAGCCGCCCGGATGGCTGGTCAGACGCTGTGCGCCGTCGTCCAGTCGGTGCAGTTGGCGACGTAACTCGTGCACATAGGTGCGAATGTTGGCCACCGCCGAGTTGGGCGGCTCGCCCGGCCAGATCGCGCCGGTGATCGTGTCGAGGGGAACAGTGCGGCCGTGGTGTAGCAGCAGGACAGCCAGGAGGGCCCGCGATCGTCTGCCGCCCAGTCGCAGCGAACGACCGGCGCTCTGAACGTCCAATGGGCCCAGCAGTCGGAAATCCACTCATTCTCCCTGTGTAGCCGTACAACCATCGGCGGAGCCGTGGCACCGGCCCGCGCACTGCGCGATGGGGTTGCCACGGGCAACCGCCAGGGACAGGTAGAGCAGGGGTACAGGTAGAGCAGGGGCACAGGTAGAGCAGGGGTACAGCTGCACCGGCTACCCAGCCTCACACGTGTCATGCCCGTGCATCGTGAAATCGCTCTCTCGGCGGGCTGTGACCTGGTGTTCGGCGGCGTGTACGGATCCCGTAGCCCGCCTATATCGGCTACGACCAGTGTTGCCACGGCCAGCCTTCACTCCGAACGGCGCGGATGGTGACTCATGAGCAACGGCTGCTTGACCTGCGATGCCACCTCACTCGAAACCGTTTTCTCCTTCCGGCCCACTCCGCCGGCGAACGCCCTGACCGGCTCCGCGCGGGACGCCCGCGAGTTGCAGCGATATCCACTCGATCTCGCGCGCTGCGCGGGATGCGGCCACGTGCAGCTCGCCGACGAGGTACCGCGTGCGGAGCTGTTCTCCGCGTACCGGTACGCGACGGGAGCGGTCCCCGCCCTCCTCGACCACTGCGCCGCACTCGCCGCAGACGTCGTCCGGCGCTGTCGTCTGGCACCCGGCGACCGCGTGGTCGAGATCGGCTCGAACGACGGTACGCTGCTGCGCTGCTTCCGGGACAGGGGAATGCGCGTGCTGGGCATCGATCCGGCCGCGGACCTCACCGAAGAGGCGTCCCGCCGGGGGCTGCCGAGCCTGACCGCCTTCTTCGACGCCTCCGTCGCCGAGAAGGTGCGGCAGGAACATGGCGGCGCGGACGTGGTCGTCGCCAATAACGTCCTCGCCCATGTCGACGACGTCCGCGGGGTGCTGGACGGAATCCGCATCCTTTTGGAGCCCGGCGGTCACGCCGTGGTCGAGGTGGCGCACGTGCTGCCGATGGCCGGCCAGGGCGCGTTCGAGTTCGTCTACCACGAGCACCTGTCCTACTTCTCCCTGCACGCGCTGTCCCGGGTGGCCGAGGAGCACGGACTGACGGTCGTGGACGTGCAGCGGATCCCCACACAGGGCGGGTCGCTGCGCTGCTGGCTGCGCCGCAGCGACGGGCAGCCGCGTCCCGCCCGGACGGCCGCCGTGGAACACCTGCTGACCGAGGAGGCGTCGGCCGGTGTACCGGACGGCAGCTTCCTGGCCGACTTCCCCTCGCGGGTTGAGAGGGTGGCGAGCCGTCTGAACGACGTCATCGGCGGACTCACCCGCCTCGGCCGCCGGGTCTGCGGGTATGGCGCCTCGGCGCGCGCCGTGACCCTGCTGGCGCAGTCGGGGGCCGGCGAGCACATCCCATGGATCGTGGACGACAACGCGCGCAAGGTCGGTCTCTACACGCCGGGGGACGGCATCGAGGTCCGTGACACCGCCCGGCTGCGGGAGGAGGACGTCGACTACTGCGTGCTCTTCGCCTGGAACTACGCCTCCGACATCCGGCGCCGGCAAGCCCGGTTCGGCGGGGCCTTCGTCGCGCCCCTGCCCGAGCTGACCATCACGTGACACCCCCAAAGGAAGGACCACGGAAGGACCACGGCATGCGCGTACTGGTAACCGGAAGCCGGGGCTACCTGGGTTCGGTCCTGTCCAATGTCCTGCGCGCCCGCGGCCACTCGGTCACCGGCTGGGACGCGGGGTACTTCGACCCGGTCGGACGCGGCGCGGCCGTGCGGGACATCCGGGACATCAGGCCCGACGACCTGCTGGGCTTCGACGCGGTCGTCCACCTGGCGGCGCTGTGCAACGACGCCTGCGGCGCGCTCGACGCAGGTGCGACGCACGAGATCAACGGGCGGGCGGCGGGAAACCTGGCCCGTGTCGCCAGGTGCACGGGCGTGGAGCGGCTGGTGCTGGCCTCATCGTGCAGCATCTACGGAGCGGCGGCGGCCGACGGCTTGGACGAGAACGCCGCCGTCAATCCGCTCACCGCCTATGCACGCAGCAAGGTCGACGCCGAGGCGGCGATCCGCAGCCTGTCCGGCGGGACCTTCTGTCCGACGGCGCTGCGCTTCGCCACGCTCTACGGCCTCAGTTCCTCTTTCCGCAGCGACCTGCTGGTCAACCGCATGGTGAGCTGCGCCTGGCGGTGGGACACCGTCTCCGTCCACGGGGAGGGCCGGGCCGCTCGCCCGCTGCTGCACGTGCGGGACGCGGCGACCGCCATCGCCGAGTGTCTCGCGGCGGACGGGGCGACCGTGCAGGGCAAGGCGTTCAACGTGGGCCGGGAGGATGAGAACTACGAGGTCCGTGAAGTGGCGGAACTTGTGCGGCAGCGGCGCCCGACGGCGCGGGTGCGCGCCGTCGGAACGAACGACGACCGCCGCAGCTACCGCGTACGTTTCGACGCCTTCCGGCAGGCCTTCCCCGGGTGGCGGCCGTCGATGACGGTTCCGGTCGGCATCACGGAGCTGGAGGACGCCCTGGACGCCGTCCAGGTGGACGGCCAGCACGAGTGGCGGGACGGGTGGGGGCGCAGCGACCGGAGCCGGTGGCTGCAACGGCTGTGCGGTGAGGGGACCATGTCGCAGTCCTTCCGCTGGACGCCGACCGAGGCCGCTCGCGGCGTACGCGTCTGAAACCTGACGGGCAATCGGAGGTAACCATGGCATCGCAGCAGCACAACGGCTCCCTCTTCACCGGCCAGGAGGGCATCCTGCCGCCGGAGGGCGTGTATCGGGACGCCCGGGGCGAGATCATCAACCTGCCGCCTTTCCCGACGGTCGGGGTGCTGGTGATCAATTCCCGCCGGACGGCCGTGCGCGGCAATCACTGGCACGCGAACGAGAGCCATCTCATGTACGTGGCGTCCGGACGGATGTTGTACATCGAGGAGGACGAGAACGGCGAGCTGTTCACTCTGGAGATGGGTGCCCAGGACGCCGTGGTCAGTCCGAGAGGCCGGGCTCACTGCACCGTCTTCCTCGAGGACTCGGTGATCGTGGTCCTCTCCGACGCCGACCGCACCGGCCGCCGATACGAGGACGAGGTGGTCCGGGTGCCACCGCTGAACGAGCGGCTGGACCTGTCCCGATACGGGCTCGGCCGATGAGCCGAAGCCGGGGAAGGACCGTGTGAGATGCCGTATCCGCCCGGATGTTCACAGAGACCATGAGCAGGACCCCCGCTCGTCCTGCTGTGCCTGGCCAGGGACGCCGGGTCGCACACGGCCTTCACCCAGGCCGGCGTCTTTCTGGTCAACGTCCTGGCCGCCGAACACGCCCATCTGGCGCGGCACTTCGTCACGCGGGGCGGCGAGAGAGTGGCCACCAGCGAGTTCGAGCCGCGCGAGAAGGGGCTGCCGGGGCTGCACGAGGCGGCGGCCCGAGTCGCCTGCAGCACATACGACATCCTCGCCGGCGGGGACCACAGCATCATCGTCGGGCTCGTGGAGGACACCCACATCGGTGACCGTCCCCCTCTTGCCTATTGCGACCGCACGTTCACCAGGCCGGTTCCCGTGCCGGCGGCCACCACGACCGGTGTCATGCCCTGAGAGGAACACCATGCCCACCATCCATGACCGTCCACGGACCTGGCTCAATCCGTCCGACTGCGATCTGGCCGACTTCCGCGCCCATGTGGAGCGCACCACGAATCCGGCGGAGGTCCCTTCCGCCACGGACGTCGTCCACGGCATCCCGCTGTACGACGGTGAACTGCCGCGCCGACGGGGGGGTACGCCGACGGGGCGACGCGAGATCCAGGCCGAGCTGGTCCGCGTGCTGCTGGACGGGCCGGGCATCGTCGCCTGCAAGCGCGCCTATCCCGATCCGTCAGTCGTGGACCGGGTCACCGAGGCGTTTGAGGAGCTGATCGCGGACCAGCGTGCGGCGGGCTCGGCCAGGGGTGACCACTACGCCAGGCCAGGCACCAACGACCGGGTGTGGAACGCGGTCGAGAAGCTGGCGCTGCACGACCCGGAGGCGTTACCAGCTCACCTCGCAGGTCAACGTCGTCAACCCGGGCGCGCCTGCCCAACGCGTGCACCGCGACTACCACTTCGGCTTCTTCTCCGACGAGGGCGCCGCCGCGTTCCCGGCCCACGTCCACCGGGCCGCGCCGTCACTCACCCTGCAAGGCGCCGTCGCGCACTGCGACATGCCGGTCGAAACGGGCACCCGCACCATCACCCTCACCGTCCGCGGCGGCCTGGACACCGATTCCAACGGCGCGACCGCCGGCTCGGTGGCCGGTGTGCTGACCGGGGCGGACGCGATTCCGGAGCAGTGGAAGGACCCGCTGGAGGACACGGTCCGCAGCGCGGTGTTCGGCTTCGACGGGGTACGGATCAGTGAACTGGCGGAGCGGACCGTGCGGTTGGCCGACGGCGAGTGAGGATCACCGGCTGGGCGGCTGGTTACCCTTCCTGCGTGACCACTCCAGACTTCGCCACGTACATCGCGGGCCTGCCCCGTGTCCTCGCCGGGGCCGCCGCTCTCTTCCGTGACGCCGAGGGCCGGGTGCTGCTCGTCGAGCCGAACTACCGTGAGGGCTGGGCACTTCCGGGCGGCACGGTCGAGTCCGACGACGGGGAGACCCCACGGCAGGGCGCGCGCCGCGAGACCGCCGAGGAGATCGGCCTCGACGTCGAACTCGGCCGCCTGCTCGCGGTGGACTGGGTGCACGGCACGGACCGCCCGCCGATCGTGGCCTACCTCTACGACGGCGGCGTCCTCGGCGAGGACGACCTCAAGGCCATCCGCCTGCAAGAAGAGGAACTCCTGTCCTGGCGCCTCGTGCCCCGCGAGGAACTCCCCGCCCACCTGCCGGGCGCCCTGGGCCACCGCGTCCTGACCGCTCTGGACGTCCTGGCGGACGGCTCGGGCCCGGCGGAACTGGAGAACGGCCACCGTGTGAGCTGACGGAACCGGCCGATCCCGGCGCTCAGCCCTCGGCGACCCGCGCTCGATGCAGTCACGCACCACAAGCTCGACGGCGGCCCGCGGATCACCGATCCCCGCGAGCACCATCCCTTCGACGACGAGCCCGGCATCGAGCGAGACGGGCACCTCGGCCATACGCGGGCCCCCGAATACCCGGTCGCCGTCACCGGCACCCCCGTCCTACGCTCGGTGACATGACCAAGCCCCTCGTCGCCATCCTCAGTGGCGCCGGTATCTCCACCGACTCGGGAATCCCTGACTATCGCGGCCCCAACGGGCTGTGGCGGCGGGATCCGGAGGCCGAGAAGCTCGTGACGTACGAGTACTACATGGGCGACCCGGAGATCCGGCGCCGCTCGTGGCAGATGCGGCGCAAGAACCGGACGCTGAAGGCCGAGCCCAACGCGGCGCACCGGGCGGTGGCCGAGCTGGAGAAGTCCGGCGTGCCGGTCAGGGTCATCACGCAGAACGTCGACGGGCTCCACCAGCTCGCCGGAATGCCCGCCCGCAAGGTGCTCGAACTCCATGGCAGCGCACGCGGTTTCGTGTGCACGGGGTGCCATGCCAGGGGCCCGATGGAGGACGCGATCGCCCGTGTCGAGGCCGGCGAAGATGACCCGCCGTGCCTGGAGTGCGGCTCCATCCTCAAGTCGGCCACCGTCATGTTCGGCGAGCGGCTCGACCCGGTCGTCCTCGGCGAGGCCCTCGCCATCACCAAGGCCTGCCAGGTCTTCATCGCCGTCGGCACCAGCCTCCAGGTCCAGCCCGCGGCCGGACTCGCCGGCGTCGCCGCCGATCACGGCGCACGGCTCGTCATCGTCAACGCCGAGCCGACGCCGTACGACGAACGCGCCGACGACGTCATCCGCGAGCCGATCGGCACCGCGCTGCCTGAGCTGCTGCGCACCATCGGCGGCTAGAACAGCGCCGCCCCGCCCTCGAACTCCAGCAGTCGCCGCTTGCGTTCCAATCCGCCTCCGTAGCCGGTGAGGCTGCCGCCCGCGCCTACGACGCGGTGGCAGGGGACGATGATGCCGATGGGGTTCTTGCCGTTGGCGAGGCCGACGGCGCGGGAGGCGCCGGGGTTGCCGAGGGCGTCGGCGAGGTCGCCGTAGGAGCGGGTCTCGCCGTAGGGGATCTTGCGGAGCTGGTCCCAGACGGTGCGTTGGAACGGCGTGCCGTCCAGGCGGAGTTCAAGCGTGAACTCCTTCAGCTCGCCTGCGAAATACGCCTCCAGTTGGTCCTCGGCCTCGGAGAACAGGGTGTCTTCTCGTGGGCCGAAGGACTCCTCCGGTGGACGGTGGCGCTGTTCCGTCATGTAGAGGCCGCACAGGGCGCCGTCGTCGGCGACGAGGGTCAGGGGGCCGTACGGGCTGTCGATCACGGTGTGCTGTTTCACTGCGAAGTCCCCAAACAGGAAAGTCCCTTAGACAGGAAGGAAGTTGATCGGGTGGCTGTCGGTCGCCCACAGGTACTGGACCGCGTACGCCCGCCACGGCGCCCATGCCACCGCCCGCGTCGTGAGGGCCGCGGGGGTGGAAGGCAAGCCCAACTCCTGGGCCGCGCGGCGGATTCCGAGGTCCGTGGGCAGAAACGCGTCGGGGTCGCCGAGGGCGCGCATGGCGATGACGTCGACCGTCCAGGGGCCGAAGCCCGGCAGGGACAGCAGGCGGGAACGAGTTTCCGTCCAGTCGTTGTCCACGCCCAAGTGCAAATTGCCGTCGGCGAGTTCACGGACCAGCGTCGTGAAGGTCGCACGGCGGGTGCGCGGCATCGCCAGCGACTGAGGGTCCAGCGCGGCCAGTGCCTGAGGCGACGGGAACAGGTGCGTCAGGCCGCCCTCCGGGTCGTCCACCGGCTCGCCGTGGGCGGTGACGATGCGGGCCGCGTGCGTGCGGGCCGCCGCCGTGGAGACCTGTTGGCCGAGGACCGCGCGGATCGCGAACTCGGCCTCGTCCACGGTGCGCGGGACACGGCGGCCGGGCGCCTTGTCGACGAGGGGCGTCAGGACCGGGTCCGCGCGGAGCTGCTCGTCCACCGCGACCGGGTCCGCGTCCAGGTCCAGCATGCGGCGGCAGCGGCTGATCGCGACGGGCAGGTCACGCAGGTCGCTGAGGGTGAGACGGCAGGCGATGTGGTCCGGCTCGGGCGTCAGGGAGACGATGCCATGGCCGTACGGCAGTCTGAGCGTCCGGCGGTACGCGCCGTCCCGCCACTCCTCCACCCCGGGTACGGCGGTGGCCGCGAGGTGGCCGAAGAGGTTGTCGGGGTTGAGGGGGGCTCGGAAGGGCAGGCGGAGGGTCAGCACGCCCGGCGTGCCCTGAGCGCCCCGGGACAGGGGCACGCGGGTGCGCAGCTCGCTCGGGGAGAGGGCGAAGACCTCGCGCACGGTGTCGTTGAAGGTACGGATCGAGGAGAAGCCTGCCGCGAAGGCGATCTCCGCCATCGGCAGCGAGGTCGTCTCGATCAACAGCCTCGCCGTCTGGGCGCGTTGGGCGCGGGCCAGGGCGAGCGGGCCGGCGCCCAGTTCGGCCAGGAGCTGGCGTTCGACCTGGCGGGTGCTGTAGCCGAGGCGGGCGGCGAGGCCTGGGACGCCCTCGCGGTCCACCACACCGTCGGCGATCAGCCGCATCGCGCGGGCCACGAGGTCGGCGCGCTGGTTCCACTCCGGGGAGCCGGGGCTGGTGTCGGGGCGGCAGCGCTTGCAGGCCCGGAAGCCGGCCTGCTGGCAGGCGGCGGCGCTGGGGTAGAAGGTCATGTTCTCCGGCTTGGGCGGCACGACGGGGCAGCTGGGCCGGCAGTAGATACGGGTGGTGACGACGGCCGTGAAGAACCAGCCGTCGAAACGCGCGTCCTTGGACTGGACGGCGCGCACGCACCGCTCCCAGTCGGTGTGCATCGCGTTCTGCATGCCTCCAAGCATGGGTCACCGCCCGACCCCGTGGCTGGCGAGAATCCGACATGGACCTCGCGTGCCCTGGGGCCGGGCGGATCACGGCACGGCTTGTGCTCGGGAACTGAGATCGCCGGGGTGGGCGTCGTACGAGACCTATGAGCCCTGAGAGTGCCGTGAGTCCCGTGAGTCCTGCGAGACAGGCCCTGAGCACCTGGTTCCGCCCGCGCGGCGCGTGGATCGCGAGTGTGCTCATCGCCTGCATGCTGACCCTTCACGCCGTCGTGCCGAACCGGGTCGGCCGGCTGGGCAGTCTGCTCGAGACCTTCCTGCCCTGGCTCGGTCTGGCCGTCCCGGTCCTGGCGGGCGTGGCGCTGCTGCGGCGGTCACCTGTCGCGCTCGCGGCGGTGTTGCCGCCGCTGGCGGCCTGGCTGGCTCTCTTCGGCGGGCTGCTGCTCCCGCGATCGGACGGGGCGTACGACCTCACGGCGGTGCAGCACAACGTCAGCGACGTCAACCCGGACCCCGCCGGAACCGCCCGCACCCTGCTGCGGGCGGACGCCGACCTGATCGCCCTCGAAGAGGTGACGCCGTCCCACGCAAGGGAGTTCACGGCGGCCCTCGACTACCCGCACCACGCCGTGGTGGGCACGGTCGGCCTGTGGTCCAGGTACCCGCTCACCGACGTCCGTGCCGTCGACATCAGACCGACGGGCGTCGGGACGGACTGGAACCGCGGACTACGGGCCACCGCGGCCACCCCGTCGGGCGAGGTCGCGGTGTACGTCGCCCACCTCCCCTCCGTCCGCCTCGGCGCCGGCTTCGACACCGCCCTCCGGGACGAGAGCGCGGCCCTGCTCGCCCGCGCACTGGACGCGGAACCACTGCCGGACCTGCTCCTGCTCGGCGACCTCAACAGCACGGTCGACGACCGCGGCCTGGACCCGGTGCGCGCCCACGTGAACGCACCGAGCCGAGGCCTCGCCTTCAGCTGGCCCGCGTCCTTCCCCCTGGCCAGGATCGACCAGATCCTGGCCAGAGACGCGACAGTCACCCGCATCTGGACACTGCCGGACACGGACAGCGACCACGTGCCGATCGCCGCCCGCATCCGGCTGTAGGGCAACTACCGCGCCCCAAAGGGGCGCGGGGAACTGCGCGACAAGCCCCCACCGACCCGCAGCCGAACAAGCCGCCCACCCAGCGGAGCTCTTACGCGCTCACGTCCCCGTCGGCCGACGCGACGCCGCCGTCGCCCCACCCACGTCGCTGATCGGCCGCAGCCGATACGTGTACGCGTAGTCCCGGTCGGCGAACAGCTTGTACTCGTCGTGCGTGTGCGCGCCCCAGCTGTTGTCGCCGCCCACACCCATCTGCCGGTGGTTCACGCGCAGGACGACCTCGTCACGCGGGGTGAGCTGGTAGTCGTGGCGCGCGCCGACCGACAGGTCCTCCGGGGTGAAGTGCGACGCGCTGACCTCCAGGAGGGGTTCGCCGCTGACGAGGAGCCCGTTGCCGCGCCGGTCGGTCAGCGCGAACCAGCGGACGTCGGTCTTGTTGCCGTTCTCCTGCGGCCGGATGTACGGGGTCCACTGCCCGTCGACGGTCCCGGAGTACAGGCCCACGTCGGTGCCGTTGTTGCGGTCCCAGTGGTTCTCCTCGGGACCGCGCCCGTAGTAGTGCACACGGTCCAGCCGCCCCGGCAGGAACAGCATGGTGCCGACCTCCGGGATGTACGGCAGGCTCGACGCGCCCGGATGGAGGGTGTTGTCCACCTTGATCTCACCGTTTCCGAACACGGTGTACGTGGTGGTGTACGTCGACTCGACCGACGTCGGCAGGGTGCCGCTGACCTTGATCTCGACGGCCCTGCCCTGGAGTTCCCGCACACTGACGCCCGTGACCTTGCGACCGGCACCCGCGTCCCGCCAGGTCTGGTTGCGGGTGTGCTGGCCGTTGCCCTTGTCGTTGTCGGTCGGCGCCCGCCAGAAGTTCGGCACGGGCCCGGAGCTGATGAGCCGGGTCCCCCGGGCCTCGTACGAGGTGATGAGGCCGTTGCCCTTGTCGACGGCGACCGAGAAGCCCTTGCCGGTCACCTTTACGGACGCGGTTCCGTCCTGGTGACGCAGCTCGGGCACGCCCGCCAGCGGCACCGGTTTCACGGCCGGACTGCCCGCGTCCAGGGGCAGTTGCTGCTTGGCCACCTCGAAGCCGGCCTTGGCCCACTTCGTGGCTTCCTTGGTGGTGAAGGACAGCTGCAGGAAGTACTCCGCGCCCGGCGCCGGGTTCGCCGGCAGCCGTACGGGCACGGTGATCTTCTTCTCCGACAGCGGCGGTACGTCGAGCTGCGCGCGGGTCAGCTTCCCCCGCTGGACCACCTTGCCGTCGCCGACGAGCGTCCAAGTGCCGTCGAATTCACGGAGGTTGGTGAAGAGGTTCTCGTTGATGAGCGTCACCGCTCCCGGGCCGCCGCTCGCGGTGACGTTGATCGCCTGGTAGGCGTGCTTCACCTCGGCGGCCTTGCCGGTGTGGCCGCGGTCGGCGGTGACGATGCCGTCCGCGACGAAGTTCCCGTCGTTGGGGTTGTCGCCCCAGTCGCCGCCGTACGCGAAGAAGGTCTTCTCCGGCGACCGCTTCTCGGCGAAGCCGACCGTGGCCGCGTCGAACCAGAACCGCACGCCCTCGTCACCGGGTCCACGGCTGCCGGAGGCGAGTTCGGCGGCGGTGAGGGCGCGGGCGTAGACGCGGGCGCGGCGGATGGTGCCGCTGAACTCGCGGGTCCAGTTGTCGACGTCGGTGGCGAGCGAGAGCGGCGCGGTGTTGCTGCCGGGCTTGCGGGTGGTGGTGCGGGTGGCCCGTACCTCGCCGTCCACGTAGAGGGTCAGCGTGCCCGCGTCGGCGTCGAAAACGCCGGCGACGTGATGCTCCTTGCCAGTCCAGTCCGCCGGGACCGGCCAACTGGCCGTGATCCACTGGCCGCCGCCGTGGATGAAGAACTCGATGTTCTTGTTGGTCTGCTTGAGCGCGTACTGCGTGTCGCCCTTGGCGAGGATCGGCTGGTGGTAACCGGTCACGTGCGGGGTGATCCACGCTTCCAGGGTGAGCGAGCCGGTGAGGTCGAGGGAGGCGTCGCGGGCGAAGACGGTTCCGCCGGAGACACCCTTGTCACGGTCGAAGGTGCCGCTGGGCGCGAGGATCTCGCCCTTCAGCTTCTTCGGCCCGGAGTCGGTGAACAGCTTGCGCGTCGGGGTGGGCCAGGACACGGACTGGTCCATGAAGTCCCAGATCCAGCCGCCCTGGAGGACGTCGTAGCGCCGGATGATGTCCCAGTACTTCTTGAAGTTGCCGTTCGAGTTCCCCATCGCGTGCGAGTACTCGATCATGACGTACGGCCGCGTGTCGGCGGTGTCCTTCGCGCGGGCCTCCACGCGCGCGGGACTTTCGTACATCTCGGAGCGGATGTCGCTGACGCCGGGGCGGTCGTCGCCCTCGTACTGGATGACGCGGGTCGTGTCGTACGAGCGGATCCAGTTGTACATGTTGACGAAGGTGCTGCCGGCGCCCGCCTCGTTGCCGAGCGACCAGATGACGACCGACGCGTGGTTCTTGTCCCGATGGACCATGTTCTGGGCACGGGCCACGCAGGCCTCGCTCCAGTCGGCGTGGTCGCCCGGGTATTCGTCGCGGACGCCGTGGGTTTCGACGTTGGCCTCGTCGACGATGTACAGGCCGTATTCGTCGGCGAGTTCGAGCCAGAGCGGGTTGTCCGGGTAGTGCGAGGTCCGGACGGTGTTCATGTTCATCCGCTTGATGACCTCGATGTCCAGCACCATGTCCGCGCGGGTGAGCGCGGTGCCGCGGGCCGGGTGCATCTCGTGCCGGTTGGTGCCGCGGAAGGAGACGGGCTTGCCGTTGATGCGCATCAGCCCGTCCTTGAGCGCGAACTCGCGGAAGCCGACGCGGTGGGAAAGGGTTTCGATCACCTTTCCGGCGGGGTCGCGCAGCCGCAGGACGGCGGTGTAGAGGTTCGGGTGCTCCGCCGACCACAACTGCGGCGCCGGTACGGCCTTTTGAGCCTGTACGGTCGCGTCCTCCCCCGCCGCTCCGACATCGGCGGTCTGCTGGAGGGGCCGGGACCAGACGGCGTGGCCCCGGTCGTCGTACAGCTGCGTCTCGACGGTGTACCGGCCGCCGCCCGCGGTGCCGTACGCCCGCACGCTCGCCGTCACCGACAGCTCGGCGGCCGTGTAGTCGTCGCTCAGCGGGGTGTCCAGCTTGAAGTCGCGCAGGTGCACGGCCGGGGTGGAGTACAGGTAGACCGAGCGGAAGATGCCGCTCAGCCGGATCATGTCCTGGTCCTCCAGCCAGTCACCGTCGGAGTAGCGGTACACCTCCACGGCGATCTGGTTGGTGCCGGGCTTGAGGTGCTCGGTGATGTCGTACTCGGCGGGGGTGTAGGAGTCCTCGTGGTAGCCGACCAGTTCGCCGTTGATCCACACGTAGTGGGCCGACTTGACGCCCTCGAAGTGCAGGAAGGTCCGCCGGCCCGCCCAGTCCTTCGGGACCGTGAAGGTGCGCCGGTACTGGCCGACCGGGTTGTAGCGGGTCGGGGCGGCCGGGGGCTGGGGCTCCTCCCCCAGGCCGTTGGGGCCCCACCAGGGGTAGGTGATGTTGACGTAGATCGGGAAGTCGTAGCCGTGCAGCTGCCAGACTGACGGGACGGGGAGGGTGTCCCAGTCCTTGTCGTCGACGTCCGTGCGGTAGAAGTCGGCGTTCCGGTCGTCGGGGCGGTCGGCGTAGGCGAACTTCCAGGTGCCGTCGAGGCTCTGCCGGTACGGCGAGCGGGTGCGGTCGGCGGCCAGGGCCTGTCTCACGTCCGCGTACGGCATGAGGGTGGTGTGCGGCGGCTCGGTGCCGACCTGGAAGAGGGCGATGTTGCCGTTCCACTCGGGAGTGGCGTCCGGCGCGGCACGCCGGGTTGACGCCTGGGCCGGCACGGACGACAGGGCGAGGGCGCCGAGGACGGCGGCGGACGACTCGAGGAGACGGCGGCGGCTGATGACCGGCCGTTGGGCGGGAGAGGAGTGCTGGTGCGCGTGCGGGTGCGGCATGACCGAGACCTTCCTCAGAACGACAGTGCGCTGCACCTACTGGGTGCTTGCGTCGGATCCTGTCCATATCACTAGGCTCCGAACGCCTCAGAAGCAACATTCCTGTCGGACTTTGTTGAGTCCTGATCGGGTGGCCCTGTTCAACCGTCCGCACGCCCCCGTGCACGGCTTGTCACCACACCGGACTGCGCACTACTGTCACCACGCCTTGGTGAACGGGAAATCGGTGCGATACCGGTGCGGCCCTCGCCACTGTGAATCGGGAAGTCCGGCTCCGGCCCTCACGGGCAGCCACTGGGTCCTCCGGGACCCGGGAAGGCGGAGCACGGGCGGTGGTACCCGTCAGCCAGGAGACCGGCCAAGGCGCGTCAACCATCCACGAGGTGCTGGAGAGGGTCTGCTGAGCCATGCACATTGCCGAGGGTTTTCTTCCTCCGGCGCACGCGGTCGCCTGGGGCGTCGCGTCCGCGCCGTTCGTCGTCCACGGAGCCCGGTCACTCACCCGTGAAGTCAGGGAGCACCCGGAGAGCACCCTGCTCCTCGGTGCCTCCGGGGCCTTCACATTCGTCCTGTCGGCCCTCAAACTGCCGTCGGTGACCGGGAGTTGCTCCCACCCCACCGGCACCGGACTGGGCGCCATCCTGTTCCGGCCGCCGGTGATGGCGGTACTGGGCACCATCACCCTGCTCTTCCAGGCGCTGCTGCTCGCCCACGGCGGCCTCACCACGCTCGGCGCCAACGTGTTCTCCATGGCGATCGTCGGACCCTGGGCCGGATACGGGATCTACCGGTTGCTCCGGCGGTACGACGTGGCGCTGATGGTCGCCGTCTTCTTCGGCGCGTTCGTCGCCGACCTGTCCACCTACTGCGTCACCAGCGTCCAGCTGGCGCTCGCGTTTCCCGACCCGAGCAGTGGATTCCTGGGCGCGCTGGGCAAGTTCGGGTCCATCTTCGCCGTGACGCAGATCCCGCTCGCGGTGAGCGAGGGGCTGCTCACGGTGCTGGTGATGCGGCTGCTCGTGCAGTCGAGCAAGGGTGAACTGACCCGGCTCGGCGTGCTGCTCACCAAGAAGGCGAGCACCGAGGCGGTGGCCCGATGAA
Organism: Streptomyces sp. GESEQ-4; assembly: GCF_017948455.1. Taxonomy (GTDB): domain Bacteria; phylum Actinomycetota; class Actinomycetes; order Streptomycetales; family Streptomycetaceae; genus Streptomyces. The sequence goes on along the minus strand of NZ_JAFFSU010000003.1, from coordinate 229,776 downwards.
GCGGAACACGAAGATCAATCTTCTGCTGCTGCTCGCCGTCGTCGCCCTCGCGGTGCTGCCGCTGGCGCTGGGCCTCGGCGACGACAAGGAGGAGCCGTTCACGGGCTCCGACGGTGAGGCGGAGACGGCGATCACCGAGATCGAGCCGGACTACGAGCCCTGGTTCTCGCCACTGTACGAGCCCCCCTCCGCCGAGATCGAGTCGGGGCTGTTCGCCCTCCAGGCGGCGATCGGCGCCGGCGCCCTCGCCTACTACTTCGGTGTGCGGCGCGGGCGGCGGCAGGGTGAGCAGCGGGCGCTGGCACGGCAGGGCACGGAGGCCGCGGCGGCCGAACGGACCGCACGCGACGTGGGCTCCGCGGCCGAGCCCGACGACCAGGCCGCACGCACCGTGGGCTCCGCGGCCGAGCCCTGCGACCAAGCCGTACGCGACGTGGACGCCACCTCCGACGACCATGCCGCACGCGATGTCGAGGCCGCGACCGGCGACAAGACCGCACCCGACGGGGAAGCCGCGCGCCGTGACCAAGCCACGCACGAACCCGACGTGGACGCCGTGCACCACGACAAGTCCGCGCACCAGCCCGACAGGGCCGCCGCGCGCCACGGCAAGTCCGCGCACCAGCCCGGAGGCGCGCGCGGCGCCGGGCAGGGCTGACGCGCGTGCTGCCCATCGACGCGGCGGCGCACAGCAGCCGCTGGCGCCGCCGTCACCCTGTGGACAAGGCCGTGCTCGGGCTCGGCCTCACCGTGCTGGCGATCTCGCTGCCGCCGTGGCCGGGCGCGGCCCTGGTGCTGCTGACCGCGCTCGCCGTGCTGCTGGGCCCGGCGGGCGTGCCCGGCCGCAAGTTGTGGCGGGCCTACCGTGTCCCGCTGGGCTTCTGCGTGACCGGCGCGGCCACCTTGCTGGTGCAGGTCGGCGGCCCGGACGGGTTCCTGACCCTGGCCGACGAGGGACCTGTGCGCGCCGGGGAACTGCTGCTGCGTACCTCGGCCGCCTCGCTCGGCGTGCTGCTGTTCGCGTTCACCACACCCATGTCCGATCTGCTGCCCCGCCTGGTGAAGGCGGGGATTCCCGCGCCGGTCGTCGACGTCGCGCTGGTGACGTACCGCATGAGCTTCCTGCTGCTGGACTCGATGCGCCGCATCCGGGAAGCGCAGGCCGCGCGGCTCGGGCACACCACGCGGGCCGCCGCCTGGCGTTCGCTGGCCGGGCTCGGCGCGACCGCGTTCGTGCGGGCCTTCGACCGGGCGACGCGGTTGCAGGCCGGGCTCGCCGGGCGCGGTTACGACGGCACGCTGCGCGTCCTGGTGCCCGAGGCCCGCATCTCCGTCCGCTTCACGGCCGTGAGCCTGGCGCTGCTCGCGACACTGGCCGCCCTCACCCTCGTACTGGAAAGGCCGCTGACATGAGCGACGCCGCCCTCGTCGCCCTGCGGGGCGCGTCCTTCGCCTACGAGGACGGTCCGGACGTGCTCGACGGGCTCGACTTCGAGGTACGTGAGGGGCGTGCGCTCGCGCTGCTCGGGCGCAACGGCACCGGCAAGACGACGTTGATGCGGCTGCTGAGCGGGGGGCTGCGGCCGCACAGCGGGGAGTTGACGCTCGACGGGAAGCGGGTGTCGTACGACCGGAAAGGACTGACGCGGCTGCGGACCACCGTGCAGCTGGTGGTGCAGGACCCGGACGACCAGCTGTTCGCCGCGTCCGTCGCGCAGGACGTGTCGTTCGGGCCGCTGAACCTCGGGCTGCCCGACCCGGACGTGCGGGCGCGAGTGGACGAGGCGCTGGCCGCGCTGGACATCACCGCCCTGGCCGACCGGCCCACGCATCTGCTGTCCTACGGGCAGCGCAAGCGGACGGCGATCGCGGGCGCGGTCGCGATGCGGCCCCGGGTGCTGATCCTGGACGAGCCGACCGCGGGGCTCGACCCCGACGGCCAGGAGCGGCTGCTCGCCACCCTCGGCGCCCTGCGCGCGAGCGGCACCACGGTGGTGATGGCGACGCACGACGTCGATCTCGCCCTGCGCTGGGCCGACGACACGGCGCTGCTCACCCCGTCCGGAGTACGCACCGGTCCGGCCGCCGAGATACTGTCCCGCACCGACCTCCTCCAGCAGGCCGGGCTACGGCTGCCGTGGGGTGTCGCGGCGGCCCAAGTACTCTGCGCGCACGGCCTGTTGGCCACGACGGCAACGGGCCCGCGCACCCCCGAGGAACTAGCCGCGATGGTGGTGGTCTAACCGCACCCGGCGAGCGCCCCGAAGGGGCGCGGGGCTGTATCGATGTGCGGCTCCGCCGCGTGGGCGCGACCAGCCCCCACAGACCCGCACGCGACCGACGGCCCGCGGGGAGGTCCAAGCGGACCCGGCGAAGCCAGATGCGGGACAGCAGCGCCCCGAAGGGGCGCGGGGCTGTATCGATGTGCGGCTCCGCCGCGTGGGCGCGACCAGCCCCCACAGACCCGCACACGCCCGACGACCCGCACCCCCGCGGCGGAACCGCATATGAGGAACCGGTCACAGCAGCGGCGAGGGCAAGGTCACAGCCTGTGGCTCTGCACCTGCTCAAGGGCTCTCGCCTAGCATCCCGAGCATGACAGTCCTGCCCAATGACGGGCTCTCGACGGCCGCCGAGTTCCCCGCCGCGACCCATGAGCAGTGGCAACGCCTCGTGGAGGGCGTCCTGCGCAAGTCTGGCCGGGACGTCACGGGTGCCGCCGCCGAGGACGCCCTCTCCACCGCGCTGGAGGACGGGCTGCGCACCCGGCCCCTGTACACCGCGCTCGACACCGCTCCCGACACCGGTTTCCCGGGTTTCGCCCCGTTCGTCCGGGGTGGTCGCCCGGAGGGGAACACCAAGGGCGGCTGGGACGTACGGCAGCGGCACGCGACAGCCTCCGGCGACCTCGTCCTCGCCGACCTCGAAAACGGTGTCACCTCCCTCTGGCTGGTCGTCGGTGAAGGCGGTTTCCCGGTCTCGTCCCTCCCCCAGGTGCTCGAAGGCGTGTACCTGGACCTCGCGCCCGTCGTCCTGGACGCAGGCAGGGACACCGAGGAGGCCGCAGGCGAACTGCTTCGGCTGTACGAGGAGCGCGGCGTCGCGCACAACGAAGCACGCGGCAATCTGGGTGCCGACCCGCTCGGGTACGAGGCCCGGAGCGGGCAGCAGCTCGACTTCGCGCCAACGGCCGGACTGGCCCGGCGGTGCGCCGAGGAGTATCCGGAACTGCGGGCGCTGACCGTGGACGCGCTGCCGTACCACGAGGCCGGCGGGTCGGCGGCGCAGGAGCTGGGCGCCTCGCTCGCGACCGGTGTCGCCTACCTGCGGGAGCTGACCGCGGCCGGGCTCACCGTCGAACAGGCCTGCGCACAGCTGGAATTCCGCTACGCGGCCACCGCCGACCAGTTCCTGACCATCGCCAAGCTGCGCGCGGCGCGCCGGCTGTGGGCGCGGGTCGCCGAGGTGAGCGGAGGGACCGGCAGGCAGGTGCAGCACGTGGTGACCTCGCCGGTGATGATGTCGCGCCGGGACCCGTGGGTGAACATGCTGCGCACCACGGTCGCCACGCTGGCCGCCGGGGTCGGCGGCGCCGACTCCGTCACCGTGCTGCCCTTCGACCACACGCTCGGCCTGCCGGACGCGTTCGCGCGGCGCATCGCCCGCAACACCTCGACGATCCTCATCGAGGAGTCGCACCTGGCCCGGGTGATCGACCCGGCGGGCGGCTCCTGGTACGTGGAGCGGCTCACCGACGAACTCGCCCACGCGGGCTGGGAGTTCTTCCAGTGGCTGGAGCAGATCGGCGGCCAGGCGGCCGCCCTGCGCTCGGGCCGGCTCGGCGAGAAGCTGGCTCAGACCTGGGAGGCGCGCAGCACGAAGCTCGCCAAGCGGCGCGAACCCATCACCGGCGTCAGCGAGTTCCCGAACCTCGCCGAGAAGCCGGTGCAGCGCGCGTCCGCGCCCGAGCCGCCCTCCGGCGGCCTGCCCCGCGTCCACCGCGACGAGGCGTACGAGGCGCTGCGCGCCCGCTCCGACGCCCACCTCGCGGCGACCGGCACCCGGCCGCGGATCTTCCTCGTCGCGCTCGGCCCCGCCGCCGCCCACACCGCACGGCTCACCTTCGCCGCGAACCTCTTCCAGGCGGGCGGCATCGAACCCGTCACGGAGGGCACGTTCGAGGAGAGCGGCGCCTCTGAGGCCTGCCTCTGCTCCAGCGACACGCTGTACGAGGAGCAGGCGGCGGACACCGCACAGGCTCTGAGGGCAGCGGGCGCCACGCATGTGTTCCTCGCGGGCAAGCCCGGGCAGCACCCCGTCGACGGCTACGTCTTCGCGGGCTGCGACGCCGTAGCCGTACTCTCCGCCACCCTCGACCGCATGGGAGTGTCCTGATGGGAATCCCCGACTTCACCGGGATCGAACTCGGGGAGCCGAGGACCGACGTCGGCGCCGACGAGTGGCGCAAGGCCGCGGGGAGCGACGACGCGTTCTGGGAGACCCCGGAGGGCATCGCGGTCAAGCCGCTCTACACCGGCCGTGACCTGGAGGGCCTCGACTTCCTGCGGACGTACCCGGGCATGGCGCCGTATCTGCGCGGGCCGTACCCGACGATGTACGTCAACCAGCCCTGGACGATCCGTCAGTACGCGGGCTTCTCCACCGCCGAGGAGTCGAACGCCTTCTACCGGCGCAACCTCTCCGCCGGGCAGAAGGGTCTGTCGGTCGCCTTCGACCTGCCGACGCACCGCGGCTACGACAGCGACCACCCGCGGGTGACCGGCGACGTCGGCATGGCGGGCGTGGCCATCGACTCCATCTACGACATGCGGCAGCTCTTCGACGGCATCCCGCTGGACAAGATGACCGTGTCGATGACGATGAACGGCGCCGTGCTGCCGATCCTCGCGCTGTACATCGTGGCGGCGGAGGAACAGGGCGTACCGCCCGAGAAGCTGGCCGGGACCATTCAGAACGACATCCTCAAGGAGTTCATGGTCCGCAACACCTATATCTATCCGCCGAAGCCGTCGATGCGGATCATCTCCGACATCTTCGCCTTCACCTCGCAGCGGATGCCCCGCTACAACTCGATCTCCATCTCCGGCTACCACATCCAGGAGGCGGGTGCGACGGCCGACCTGGAGCTGGCGTACACGCTCGCGGACGGCGTCGAGTACATCCGGGCGGGCCGGGAAGCAGGGCTGGACGTCGACGCGTTCGCGCCGCGGCTCTCCTTCTTCTGGGCGATCGGCATGAACTTCTTCATGGAGGTCGCCAAGCTGCGGGCGGCGCGGCTGCTGTGGGCGAAGCTGGTGTCCCAGTTCGAGCCGAAGAACTCCAAGTCCCTTTCCCTGCGCACCCATTCGCAGACCTCGGGCTGGTCGCTGACGGCGCAGGACGTGTTCAACAACGTCACGCGTACGTGCGTGGAGGCGATGGCGGCGACGCAGGGCCACACGCAGTCGCTGCACACCAACGCCCTCGACGAGGCGCTCGCGCTGCCCACCGACTTCTCGGCGCGCATCGCCCGCAACACACAGCTGCTGATCCAGCAGGAGTCCGGCACGACGCGGGTGATCGACCCCTGGGGCGGCAGCGCCTACGTCGAGAAGCTGACGTACGACCTGGCCCGCCGTGCCTGGCAGCACATCCAGGAGGTCGAGCAGGCGGGCGGCATGGCGCAGGCCATCGACGCGGGCATCCCCAAGCTGCGCGTGGAGGAGGCGGCGGCGCGGACGCAGGCCCGCATCGACTCGGGGCGGCAGCCGGTCATCGGCGTGAACAAGTACCGGGTGGACACCGACGAGCAGATCGACGTGCTCAAGGTCGACAACTCCTCCGTGCGCACCCAGCAGATCGAGAAGCTGCGCCGACTGCGGTCGGAGCGTGATGACATCGCCTGCCAGGACGCGCTGGACGCGCTGACCCGGGCGGCGGCGGGCGAGGGCAACCTGCTGGAGCTGGCGGTGAACGCGGCCCGCGCGATGGCGACCGTCGGGGAGATCTCCGACGCCCTGGAGAAGGTGTACGGGCGGCACGCGAGCCAGATCCGTACGATCTCCGGCGTGTACCGCAACGAAGCCGGCTCCTCCCCGTCCGTCGACCGCACCCGCACCCTCGTCGACTCCTTCGAGGAGGCCGAGGGCCGCCGCCCGCGCATCCTGGTCGCCAAGATGGGCCAGGACGGCCACGACCGCGGCCAGAAAGTGATCGCGACCGCCTTCGCCGACCTCGGCTTCGACGTCGACGTCGGCCCGCTGTTCCAGACGCCCGGCGAGGTGGCCCGCCAGGCGGTGGAGGCGGACGTGCACATCGTGGGCGTCTCGTCGCTGGCCGCCGGGCACCTCACCCTCGTACCGGCGCTGCGCGAGGAGCTGGCGGCGGAGGGCCGGGAGGACATCATGATCGTCGTCGGCGGGGTGATCCCGCCGCAGGACGTGCCGACCCTGCTGGAGATGGGCGCGACGGCCGTGTTCCCGCCCGGGACGGTGATCCCGGACGCGGCCTACGACCTCGTGAAGCGGCTCTCGGCCGACCTCGGGCACCCGCAGTGATCGATCTCGACACGTATGTGAAGGGCGTGCTCGACGGGAAGCGGGCACTCGTCGCACGCGCCATCACGCTCGTCGAGTCGACACGCCCTCAACACCGGGCGCTGGCGCAGGAGTTGCTGACCGAGCTGCTTCCGCACAGCGGCCGGGCCCGGCGGATCGGGATCAGCGGGGTGCCGGGTGTGGGGAAGTCGACGTTCATCGACGCGTTCGGCACGATGCTGACGTCCCTCGGGCACCGGGTCGCGGTGCTCGCCGTCGACCCGTCGTCCACGCGTACGGGCGGCTCGATCCTCGGCGACAAGACGCGAATGGAACGGCTGGCCGTGGACCCGGCGGCCTTCGTCCGCCCCTCCCCCAGCGCGGGCACGCTCGGCGGGGTCGCCAAGGCCACGCGCGAGTCGATGGTGGTGATGGAGGCCGCGGGCTACGACGTGGTGCTGGTCGAGACGGTCGGTGTCGGCCAGTCGGAGACCGCGGTGGCGGGCATGGTCGACTCCTTCCTCCTGCTCACGCTGGCCCGCACCGGCGACCAGTTGCAGGGCATCAAGAAGGGTGTGCTGGAGCTGGCCGACGTCATCGCCGTGAACAAGGCGGACGGGCCGCACGAGCGCGATGCGCGGGCGGCGGCGCGGGAACTGTCGGGGGCGTTGCGGTTGATGCATGGGAAGGACGTGGCCTGGACGCCGCCCGTCTTGCACTGCAGCGCGCGTGAGTCGACCGGCCTGGACACGGTCTGGGAACGCCTTGAGCAGCACCGTGCGTTGTTGGATTCCACCGGCCGCCTTGCCGCCAAGCGGCGTGATCAGCAGGTCGACTGGACGTGGGGCATGGTGCGTGATGAGTTGCTCGGTCGGCTGCATGCGGATCCGGCGGTGCGGTCGGTTGCGCCTGGGCTTGAACAGCAGGTGCGGGATGGGGAGTTGACTGCGACGCTGGCGGCGGAGCGGATTCTCAAGGCCTTCGGAAGGTAGTGCTCTGCGGGTTGGTGGGGGCTGGTCGCGCAGTTCCCCGCGCCCCTATCGGGGCGCGTTCAGGCGGCCTGTGTTGCGAATGCCTGGTATGCCCGGTCGTCGAAGAGGACGAATCTGACCTCCTCGACCTGCGTGTTCGTTGCCCTTACCGTCTCCAGCGCGATCCGGGCCGCGTCCTCCATCGGCCAGCGGTACACGCCCGTGGAGATGGCCGGGAACGCGACGGTGCGGGCACTCAACTCGTCGGCCACCCGCAGGGATTCGCGGTAGCAGGAGGCGAGGAGGGCGGAACGGTCCTCGGTCTGGCTGAAGACGGGACCAACGGTGTGGATCACCCAGCGGGCGTCCAGTTCGCCCGCCGTCGTGGCGACCGCCTGCCCGGTGGGCAGACCCTTGCCGTACTGGGCCGCGCGCAGCGCCCGGCATTCCTCGAGGATGGCGGGGCCGCCGCGGCGGTGGATGGCGCCGTCCACGCCGCCTCCGCCGAGCAGGGAGGAGTTCGCCGCGTTGACGATCGCCTCGGCTGTCTGTCGGGTGATGTCGCCCTGGACGAGGGTGATGGTGGTCATGTCTGCCTCAGCTTCCTCCAGACCGCCTTCGCCGCGTTGTGCCCCGACATGCCGTGGACTCCGGGTCCGGGCGGGGTGGCCGAGGAGCAGATGAAGACGGCCGGGTGGGGCGTGCTGTACGGGAACAGGGACAGCTTGGGCCGCAGCAGGGTCTGGAGTCCGGAGACGGCGCCGGAGGCGATGTCGCCGCCGACGTAGTTGGCGTTGCGGGCGGCCAGCTCGGGCGGGCCGGCGGTCGCGCGGGCGAGGACCCGGTCGCGGAATCCCGGTGCGAAGCGCTCCAGTTGGCGCTCGATGGCGTCGGTGAGGTCGCCGGTCCAGCCGCTGGGGACATGGCCGTACGCCCAGAAGACCTGCTTCCCGGCGGGGGCACGGGTGGGGTCGACGACACTGGGCTGGACGGTGATCATGAACGGTTTGTCGGGTGCCCGGCCCTCCCGGGACGCGGCGTGCAGGGCGGCGCCGATCTCCGCGCTGTCCGCGCCGATCTGCACGGTCCCGGCGGCACGGGCCTCAGGCGCGGTCCACGGCACCGGCCCGTCCAGCGCGTAGTCGACCTTGAAGACTCCGGGGCCGTAGCGAAAGCCCTCGTAGTACCCCCCGAAGCCGGCGATACGGGCCAGGGCGGTGGGTGAGGTGTCGAAGACGTAGGCGCGCGCGGGCGGCAGGTCGTCGAGGCGCTTGACCTCGTAGTCGGTGTGGACGGTGCCGCCGAGGTCCTTCAGATACGAGGTGAGCGCGTCGGAGATCGATTGGGAGCCGCCGCGGGCCACCGGCCAGCCGCGGGCGTGCGCGGCGAGGGCGAAGACCAGGCCGATGCCGCCGGTCAGAATGCCGTTCAGCGGGGCCATGACGTGGGCCACGAGTCCGGCGAACAGCGTCTTCGCGCGTTCGTCGCGGAAGCGGCGGGTCAGCCAGGTCGACGGGGGCAGGCCGACGAGTCCGAAGCGGGCGAGGGTCACCGGGTCCCGGGGCAGCGAGGTGAGCGGCAGGGACATGAAGTCATGGGCGAGCGTGTCCCACCTGGGCAGGAAGGGCTCGACCAGCCTGCGGTAGGTGCCCGCGTCGCGTGGCCCGAACGACGCGGCCGTCTCGGCGACCGACCGGGACAGCACGGCGGCGGTGCCGTCGGTGAAGGGGTGCGCCATGGGCAGCTCGGCGTGCAGCCACTCCAGGCCGTGCCGCTCCAGGGGCATGGCCCGGAACGCCGGTGAGTTGATGCCGAGGGGGTGCGCGGCGGAGCACGGGTCGTGGCGGAAGCCGGGGAGGGTCAGCTCCTCGGTGCGGGCGCCTCCGCCCACGGTGTCGCGGGCCTCGAAGACGGCCACGGAGAAACCGCGCCGGGCCAGCTCCACGGCGGCCGTCAGCCCGTTCGGCCCCGCACCCACCACGACGGCATCGAGCATCGACGGCACCTTCGGACTCCTTTGTCAGCCGATGGCCACTGAAGGATCAGGATATGCCGGGGCACTGACAGTCCTCGCGCCGCGGTGGGGCCGGGCGGGCGTCGGCGGGAGCGGAGCTGGGTCAGGGCGCCGTCATCGGATCCACGGGTACGGCTCGGACAGCAGCTCCACGATCCGGCGGGCCGTGGCCTCGTCGCGCGCCGCGGTGAAGGGCAGCGCGTTGCCGCCCGTGACGCGGAACGGCTTCCCCGAGAGCGTCAGGTGGGCGCCGCCCGCCTCCTCGACCAGCAGCAGGCCCGCCGCGTGATCCCAGGCGGCCTCCCAGGAGAAGGCGACCGCGTCCGACTCGCCGCGGGCGACGGCGAGATACTCCAGTCCCGCCGAGCCGCAGGCGCGCGGGGCGACGCCGTCCGTCCACAGGCTGAGCAGCGCGCGCTTCTGGTCGTCCGTCGTGTAGTCCGGGTGGGAGGTGGCGATGCGGAGGTCCCGGCCTGCGGCGGGAGGACCGGCGTGCAGCCGCTCGCCGTCGAGGAAGGCGCCGCCGCCCCGTACGGCCGTGGCCAGTTGGTCGCGCGCCGGCGCGTAGGTCCAGGAGGCGAGCACCACTCCGCGCCGGGCGAGCGCGACCAGGGTGCAGAAGCCGGAGTCGCCGTGCACGAACTGCCGTGTGCCGTCGACGGGGTCGACGATCCAGACCGGGGCGTCGTCCTGTATCGCCTCGTACGTCGCCGGGTTGGCGTGCACCGCTTCCTCGCCGACCACGACGGAGCCGGGCAGCAGCTTGCCGAGTGCCTCGGTGAGGTACTGCTCGGCCTTGCGGTCGGCGTCCGTGACCAGGTCGTGCGGGCCGCTCTTCTGGTCGACCTCGTGCGCGGCCAGCCGGCGGAAGCGCGGCATGATCTCGGCGGCGGCCGCCTCGCGGACCGCGGCTTCCACGTCGGCGGAGTGATGCGTGAGAAACTCGTCGATGGTTTCGGTGTGCTCGATCATGCCTCCATGAGAGCACGCACCACTGACAATCCCCGCCCGCCCCCTGTACCGCGGGTGGAATCGGGATGAACACCCCTCTTCGGGCGTTCAGCGCCCCACCGCGTACCCCTGCATCCCCCGCGGGTTCGCCGCCGCCGACAGAATTCCGCTCTCCGGATCCCGTGCGACCGCGCACAGCCGCCCCTCCGACCACGGCTCGCCCACGGTCACGTCGTGCCCGCGCCGCCGCAGCTCCTCGACGACCTCCGTGTCCGCCCGGGACTCCACGGTGACGCTGCCCGGGCGCATGCCGCGCGGGTAGAAGGAGCTGGGGAAGCTGTCGTTGTGCCAGTTCGGGGCGTCGATCGCGCCCTGGAGGTCGAGGCCGCCGCGGACCCGGGCGCGTAGGGCGACCGCCAGGAAGAAGTGCAGCTGCCACTGGTCCTGCTGGTCCCCGCCGGGCGTCCCGAACGCCATGACCGGCACCCCGTCGCGCAGCGCGATCGACGGCGTGAGCGTGGTGCGCGGCCGGCGGCCCGGGGTGAGCGAGCCGGGCAGGCCCTCCTCGAGCCAGGTCATCTGCAGCCGGGTACCGAGCGGGAAGCCCAGTTCGGGCACGACGGGGTTGGACTGCAGCCAGCCGCCGCTGGGCGTGGCGGCGACCATGTTGCCCCAGCGGTCGACGACGTCGAGGTGGCAGGTGTCGCCGCGCGTGTGCCCGTCGGCGGCGATATCGGGCAGGCCCGCGAGCTTCTGGACGGTCGGTTCACCGGCGCCCATCGGGTCGAAGCCCGCAGCGTCGGGGGCGACCACGCGCGCGTGCGCACCGAGTCGCGGAGTACGCCCACCCGGACTGCCGGGCCGCAGCTCGTGCGAGGCCTCGTCCCCGACGAGCGCACGCCGGGCCGTGTTGTAGTCCGCCGACAGCAGCTCGTCGAGCGGCACGTCGGCCGCGTCGCCGTACCAGGCCTCCCGGTCGGCCATGGCGAGCTTGCAGCCCTCGATGAGCAGATGGACGTAGTCGGCGGATCCGTAGGGCGGCAGTTCGTCGGGGAGCAGCGCCAACTGCTGGAGCAGGACCGGTCCTTGACTCCAGGGTCCGGCCTTGCAGACGGTCCAGCCGTTCCAGTCGTACGTCGCCGGCGCCTCGTATGTCGCGGACCACCCGGCGAGGTCGGCGGCGGTGAGCGTGCCGGTGTGCCGTTCGCCGCTGGTGTCCATGGTGGGGCGCGCGGACTGCCGTACCAGCGCCTCGGCGATGAACCCGCCGCGCCACACCTCACGCGCCGCCTCGATCCGCGCGTCCCGGTCCCCGGCCCCGGCGATCTCGGCGAGCAACCGCTTCCAGGTGGCCGCGAGAGCGGGATTGCGCAGCAGTGCGCCGGGCCGGGGCGCCTTCCCGCCCGGCAAGTACAGCTCCGCCGACGAGGTCCACTCCGTCTCAAAGAGCTGCCGTACGGTCTCGACGGTGGCGCCGACGTTCTCCACGGGCGCGTGCCCGTGTTCGGCGTACCCGATGGCGTACTTCAGGACGTCGTCCAGGGACTTGGTGCCGTGGTCGCGCAGCAGCAGCATCCAGGCGTCGAAGGCGCCCGGCACCGCGGCGGCCAGCGGTCCCGTGCCGGGTACGAGATCCAGGCCGAGCCCCTTGTAGTGCGCGACCGTCGCGCCGGCGGGGGCGACGCCCTGCCCGCACAGCACCCTTACCTCACCGTCCGCGGGCGCGAGCAGGATCGGCACCTCGCCGGCGGGCCCGTTGAGATGCGGCTCCACGACGTGCAGCACGAAGGCGCCCGCGACAGCGGCGTCATATGCGTTGCCGCCGTCCTCCAGCACGGCCATCGCGGACTGCGAGGCCAGCCAGTGCGTGGAGGACACCATGCCGAAGGTGCCCTGGAGAGTGGGGCGGGTGGTGAACATAGAGCCGAAGGCTACCGATCGCCCTGCGCCCCTTCTTCCCCGCCTCCTGCATGAAGTGGGCGTAGTGGTTTCTTTTGATGCGACAAATTGTCGCAGCAGTGCTACGGTGCTGCTCGTCCGATGCGGAAATCCGCGAGGAGTGACGTGGCACGCGAACAGGCGAGGCAGCAGCAGGCCGTCAAGACCAGGCGAGGCGGACGTAACGCCGTGCGTGCCCGGGTACTGGAGGCGGTCCTGGAACTGGTCGCTGAACACGGTCTGAACGGCGTCCGCTATGACCAGATTGCCGAGCGTGCCGGGGTGCACCGGGCCAGCGTGTACCGCAACTGGCCCTCCGTCGATGAACTCGTCTACGACGCCGTGGCCGGGTATGCCGAGCAGATGAACCCGATCGCCGACACGGGCGACATCCGGGCCGATCTCGTTGAGGTGTTGCTTTCGCTGGAGGCGACCCTGAACAGTCCGATGGGGCAGGTCATCATGCGGGCGATGCACCGGCCAGGACCCGACTTTCCCCGGGTGCAGACCTTCACGGACCAGGTGGTCACCCGGCGTTTGGTGATCCTCCGCGACCGTTTGGACAAGGCCACCCAGCTAGGGCAGTTGCCGGTAGTGGATGCACGTTCCCTCAATGAACTGCTTTCCGGAGCGGTGCACTACCGCCTGGCCTCCGGCCGCAAGGAGCCCTTCACCCGCAGGGACGCCGAGTGGATCGTCGATGTCGTCCTGGGCGGCGTGCGGTCAGCCGAACGGCCCGACTGACCGGCCGACACCGGCGGCCGCCATCGACATCACGGGGCACGCGCTTCTTGGCGTGGCCGACCTGAGAGGAACCCATCCATGAACTACTCCGCGAACCGCAAGGTCCTCATCTCCGGTGCCAGCATCGCCGGCCCGGCCCTGGCCTACTGGCTCACCCGGTACGGCTTCGAGGTCACGGTGGTCGAGAAAGCAGCTGAAATCCGCGGCGGCGGCTACGCCATCGACATCCGCGGCACGGCTCGCGACGTCGTGGACCGTATGGGGCTGCTCCCGCAACTGCGCAAGGCCCACGTCGACACCCGGAAGATCTCCTTCGTGGACCCCGCGGGCGCCCTGATCGCCGCCATCCGCCCCGAGGCCGTCACCGGCGGGCAGGAGGGCCTGGATCTCGAAGTGCGCCGCGGTGACCTGGCGGACGCGCTCTACGCGCCGGTCCGCGACACGGTCGAGTTCCTGTTCAACGATTCCATCGCCACCCTTGAGGATCGCGGGGATCGCGTCGACGTCGCCTTCAACGGCGGCTCCCACCGCACCTTCGACCTGGTGATCGGCGCCGACGGGCTGCACTCCAACACGCGTAGCCTGGTCTTCGGCCCCGAGGCGAAGTTCCACCGCTACCTCGGCTACACCTTCGCAGGCTTCACCCTGTCCAACGACCTCGGCCTCGAACACGAGGCGATGAACTGGAACACTCCGGGGCGAGCTGCGGTCCTCTTCGCTCACGAGCCCAGCGATCGTCTGCACGGCTTCCTCATCTTCGCCCAGGACGAGCCGCCTTTCGACGCCTTCCGCAACCCCGAGGCGCAGCGGGACCTCGTCGCCTCCAAGTTCCCCGAGCAGACCTGGCAGATTCCCGGCCTGGTGGCCGCCATGCGCACCGCCGACGACCTGTTCTTCGACGTCGTCAGCCAGATCCACATGCCCACGTGGTCCAAGGGACGCGTCGCTCTGGTGGGCGATGCCGCCCACGCGACATCGTTCATGTCCGGCCAGGGCTCCAGCGTCTCTCTCGTCAGCGCCTACGTCTTGGCCGGCGAACTGGCCGGCCATGCCGACCACACTGCCGCGTTCGCGGCATACGAGCGCAGGACCCGGGAGTTCGTGGAGAAGAACCAGGCACTGGCCACCACCGGCGGCACCGTCCTCGCCCCACGCACCCAGGAAATACTCGACGCGCGCAACGACGCCCTGCGCAACCCGGCCGCCCTGACCGGAGCCGACCGCGCCGCCAACACCGGCCTGGTCCTCCCCGATTACGGCCATGCCGGGTAAGAGGCCGAGCATCGCTGACGGTGAGACGCCGAATTCGGGTCCGCAGTTATTTCATCGACTTCTCCTGCTCGACGGGGTCGTTGTCGGCGATGACGCCACGGTTGCCGAAGCCGAGCCGCCAAACCCCGCTTCGGACGAACGTCGGCGAGGCCGCGGCGGCATGCGGGGCGGCCTCGCCGAGGTCGGACGGTCAGTGGTCGGCGACGACGCCGGACAGTTCGTTCGTGCTCTTCGGGAGGGTCACGGACGTGACCTTCTCGCCCGATTCGATGTCGACGGCGTGCAGCTTGCGCGTGCCCGGCTCGGAGACGTACGCGGTGTTGTCGCGCACGAAGAGCGTGGGTCGGGCCTGCTGCCAGTCCAGCGGCTCCTGCCACTCGCCCACGACGGGGATCTTCTTGTCCACCTTGCCCGTCTCCGGGTCGATGACGTGAAGCGTGCCGTTCGTGCCGAGCACGAGTGCCTCGCCCCGGGGTCCGCGGCCGAGCGAGCGGAAGGAGTAGCTGGTGCCCAGGTCGACCAGGCGCAGTTTCGCGGTCTCGGTGTTGATGAGGGAGATACGGGTCGGCCGCTCCAGTTCGGCCTCCGGGTCGGTCTTGTAGTCGCCCAGGAGGATGGGCGATACGTCGCTGCCACTCTGGTTGCCGATGCGGCCGTAGTCGTCGGGGGCGTCGATCTTGGTGAACTTGCCGTCCTTGTAGATCAGGATGCCGTCCTCGCAGCCGATGCCGACGGCCTCGCCCTTGGCCGCGGCCTCGCCGTGGACACCGGGGCACTTCTCGTTGCGTTGGAGCTCCTTGTTGTTCTTGTCCAGGACGAGGGCGCCGGTGCGCTTCTCCTCGGTGCCGAGGGTGCTGAGGAGTTCGCCGTTGCTCAGTTCGATGGCGACGCCGTGGTGCGGCTCGGCGGAGGTGTAGGTGCGGCCTTGCGGCTTCTCGCCGCCGGCGAGGTCGTCGGGGTCGAAGACGGTGACCTCGCCGGTGCCGTCGGTGAAGAGCACTGTCTTGTCGGCGTGCCGTACGACGTGCCCGGGCTTGGCGCCCTTGTACTCGACGCCGGTGAAGGTCTGCTCGGCGGCGTTCAGGACGCGGAAGCCGGCGTCGGTGGAGACGACGACATGGGAGTCGTCGCCGGCCGGGTTGACGCGGTTGAAGCCGGGCAGCTCGATCGTGTCGGCCAGCTTGAGGCTCTCGCCGTCCAGGACGTAGAGGCCGCCGTCGAAGGTGGCGACCAGCGGGTCCTTGACCGCTACGGCCTTGGTGCTCGGGGCGTTCTCGGCCTTCGCGTCGGCCGAGGAGCCGTCGTCCCCTCCGCAGGCGGTCAGGACCGCGGAAGCCGCGAGGGCGAGGGCCGTGCCGGTGAAGGCTCTGTTGCGTATCGACTTGTTCACTGGTGTGTTCCTTTCCGGCCCGCGCGTGCGCGGTGTCGGGTGCGGGTGTCTGTCGGCCGGTCGGCCGGTGTCCGTATGAGGGGACCGGTTCAGGCGCCGGTCAGGCCGTCGGTCATGGCGGTGGTGTTGGCGCGCATCATCTGCAGATAGGTGCCGGCGCCCTTGCCCTTCTCGGTCAGCGATTCGGAGTAGAGCTCGATGACGCTCACCTGGCCGCCCATCTCCGTGCGCAGGACCTCGGCCAGCCGTTTGGGCTGGGAGGAGTCGGCGAAGACGGTGTGTACGCCTGCTTTCCGCATGGCCTGGGTGAGTGAGCGCAGGTCGGAGGAGCTGGGCGAGGCCAGCGTCGTACCGCTGGGGAGCACGGCACCGATCACCCGGAAGCCGAAGCGTTCGGCGAGATAGCCGAAGACGTGGTGGTTGGTCACCAGCGCGCGCCGCTGCTCGGGTACGCGGTCGAAGGACTTCTCCATCCAGGCGGTGAGGTCGGCGAGTTGGTCGTCGTAGCGGTCGGCGTTGGTGCGGATCGCCACGCCGTCCACGCCGTCCACGTTGTCTACGACCTGGTCGGCGATCAGGCCGGCGGCCTTGCGTACGCGGTCGGGGTCGGTCCAGAAGTGCGGGTCGGGCTGCCCGGCCTCCTCCTCGGGTCCTCCGTCGTCGTGTGCCTGGAAGGTGAGCGGGTTCACCGCCTTGCCGGCCTCGAAGGTGGCCACCCCGTGCTCGCGGGCGGCCTCCACGTGCCGCAGTACGTTCTCCTCCAGCCCGAGCCCGTTGAAGACCACGAGGTCGGCGCGCTCCAACTCGGCGGCCTGCACGGCCGACAGGCCGAAGGAGTGCGGGTCGGCGTTCGGCTTCATCAGTACGGTGACATCGGCTTCGTCGCCGACGATCTCCTGTGTGATGTCGCCCAGGATGTTGGTCGTCACCACGACCCGGGGCTGGTCGTCGCCGCTCGTACAGCCGGTGCCGGCACCGGCCAGCGCGAGGGTGAGCAGGACCGGCAGGAGGGTGCGCAGCCGCCGCCGCGGCTCTCGCGTCCGTCTCGTCATCGTCCGGTCTCCACCATCAGGGCCGGCTCGATGTCCAGGTCGAAGGTGCGCGCGATGCGCAGGTTGTCGTTGTAGTCGATCTCGTACACGCGTTTTCCTTTGGGGTCGTTGAGGTAGGCGCGGCTGCGGTCGACTTCGATGACCGGCACCGCATTCCCTTCGGTGCCGGCCTCGGGGGCGCCCGTCAGGAGCGGCTTCGTCTCGGCGACCTGCTTGCCGGTGGCGATGTCGTAGCCGTGAAGCGAACCGTCGGTCTCCAGGGCGATCAGGACGGAGCCCTCTCCCGCGGTGTTGACGGAGACGACGGGACCGGTCTTCACCCGTGTCCACGTGCGCTCGGTGACGTCCAGGACCCACACGGCCCGGTCACCGGCCGGCGCCGTGAGCGTGTCGCTGCCGGGCCGGTGCCGGAAGGCCGTGACCCGTTCTTCCTCGGGTACGTCCCTGCCGTACGGGATCTTCTGGACCGTGAACGTGCCGCCGGCCTCGCGGACGAGCAGGGCGCCGTCGGCGCAGCCGAGGACGACGCCGCGCCGGGTGACGGCGTCGCCCCGCGGGTCCTCGCACCGTGCGTCCGGCGCCGCGACGCGTCGGCCCTCGCGGTCGTACACCGCGAGCTTCGCGGAGTCCTGCACGTCGTCCGTGAGGCTGAGCAGGTGCTCCGCGTACGGCACGACCACTCCCGCGTGTGTCCCGGGAACCGCGTGGGGCGAACCGACCTTGCCCTTCTCCAGTTCCGCCCGGCGGTAGATCCTGGCCCGGCCGTCCTCGTCGGTCACCGCGGTCACGGCGGCGTCGCTGCGGACGCGGGTGCCCGGACCTCCGGGCAGCCGGCCCACGTCACGTATCGCCGCGCGGTAGTAGTGCACGTGGTCGCCGTGGTCGACCATCCAGGCGCCGCCGTCGAGGACGTGTGTGCCGCCCGCGGTGTGCAGGTAGCCGAACCGGCCGTCCGTGGTGAGTCCGGTGGTGCCCGTCGTCCGGGACACCTCGTGCGTCTCCCCGGTGATCAGATCGAGTACCCGGGTGTTGCCGCTCCTCGGGTCGTTCAGCAGCAGCCGCGACTGCTGCTCGGCCTTCTCCTGGGCCCCTTCGACGTACCCGTGTGAAGCGGAGGCCGAGGGTCTGGTCTTCCGGGCGGAGTCGGTGTCGCCGCCTCCCGCGCAACTCGTGGTGAGCAGGGAAGCGGCCACGAGCGCGGCAGGGGCCCACGTCGTGAGGTTTCGTCGGACGAGCAAGGGGATCGCCTCGGGTTCTTTCAGTCGGTTGCCGCGCCGAGCACACCGAGGGGGCGCGCACGGCGTCGGTGGCGGAGACCGGATGCCAGATGGGAGAGGAAGAACAGGCTCACCGCGAGGCCCGAGATGGTCGCACCGGCCGCGGTGCTCAAGTGCCAGGACAGCAGCAGGCCGCAGAAGGTCGCGGTGATGCCGACCAGCGCCGCCAGGGCCATGACGCCTCGCACACTGCGCGCCCAGGGCAGCGCGGCGGCCGGCGGAGCGATGAGCAGGCCAAGGACCAGCAGCGTGCCGACGATGTGGAAGGAGGCGACGATGGCCAGCGCCAGCAGGCCGAGCAGCACGGCGTGAGCCAGGCGGGGGCGCAGGCCGAGCGTCTGCGCCTTACGCGAGTCGAAGGCCAGGGCGAGGAAGGCCCGGTGACCGAGAAACGAGACGGCCAGCGCCAGCAGCAGCGCCACGCCCAGCAGCACCAGGTCCTGTGCACGAACGGCGAGGACGTCACCGAAGAGAAACCCGGTCAGGTCGACCGCGAAGGACTGCGAGCGCGAGACGATGATGACGCCGAGCGACAGCATCCCCACGAACAGCAGGCCGATACCGGTGTCCTGGGACAGCCTCGGGGTACGGCCGAGGGCGGTGACGCCTGCCGTCATGACGGCCGCGCTCAGCAGCGCCCCTACCAGCAGGTTGCCGCCGAACAGAGCGGCGAGCGCGACTCCGGGCAGCAGCCCGTGCGACATGGCGTCGCCGAGGAAGGCCATCCCCCTGAGCACCACCCACGTGCCGGCCAGGGCGCAGATCGCCGACACCAACATCCCGCCCCACAGCGCCCTTTGCACAAAGGTCACCTCGAAGGGGCCCGTCAACCATTCCATAAAGCTGACTATAATGAAAACCATGTTCAAAACACAGGGGCCGTCTCCCGCGCTCGCCGAGAACAGGACACCCCGAGTCCGCTTCACGGGGCTCTCAGCCGGATATCCCGGCCGCCCCGTTCTGCATCAACTCGACGCCGACATACCCGCGTTGGCCATCACGTCGCTCGTCGGTCCGAACGGCAGCGGGAAGTCCACCCTGCTCGGAGTCCTGGCCGGAGTGATCCAACCCACATCCGGCGAGCTCCACCACGAGGGCAGCCGGCCGCCGGCGTTCGTCCCGCAGCGCGGCGCCGTCGGTGACGCGCTGCCGTTGACGGTCAGGCAGACGGTGGCGATGGGGCGTTGGGGCGAACGCGGGCCATGGCGCCGGCTGACCCGGCAGGACCACGCCACCGTGGACCAGGCCATGGAGCGACTCGGCATCACCGACCTCGCCACCCGCCAACTCGGAGAACTGTCCGGCGGACAGCGGCAACGCGCCCTGATCGCCCAAGGGCTCGCCCAGCAGTCGGACCTGCTCCTCCTGGACGAGCCGACCACGGGACTCGACCCCGAGGCAAGGGACCGGATCGCCGCGCTGCTGACGGAGCTGGTCACCGACGGGGTGACCGTCGTCCAGGCCACCCACGACCTGGACGCCGCACGCTCGACGGACGCCTGCCTCCTGCTCCGCGACGGTCACCTGGCGGGACACGGACACCCCGAGCAGTTCCTCACCGCCTGACGCTCGCCCAGATCTGGCAACCAGAAGTGCGGTAATCAAAGTGCAGTAAAACGCCCATAGTTACCCCAATCGCACGAGGCGCAGTCACGGCCCAAGCACGGAGCGAAGTTGCACTTTCAACCCACAGGGAGTCGTGTGACACTGGCGTCCCGTCCGCAGTGCGGACCCCGTCCGCACCGTCCCCCACGAGAAGTGCGCCGTGCGTTCGCTACCCCTGCCGCTCACCCTCTCCGCGCGTCTGGCCCCGGTCGCCGTGCTCGCCGTGTCGGGCTGGGCCCTGTCGTCCGACCCCTCCACGCCGGCCGCCGAGAACAAGGCCGGCCAGGACACCGCGTCCCAGTCGCCGACCGCACCCGCCACCGCGGCTGCGTCGAAGGCGTACGACGCCGCCCCCGCCCCGTGCACCAGCGTTCCCGTGAAGACGGTCAAGTCGCTGGTCCCCGGCGCCAAGACGGCCGGCAAGGAGATCGCGTCCACGGACTCCAAGGTGCGCCGCACCTGCTCCTGGAACGCGCTCAAGGGCTACGACTACCGCTGGCTCGACGTGTCCTTCGAGGTCATGGACTCGGAGGAGGCGGCGGAGAAGTCGTACAAGCAGCGCGTCTCCAACGACAGCGGCGGCGGTGCCGTGCCCGGCCTGGGCGACGCGGGCTACTCGGTGGTGAACCTCACCACCCAGGACAAGCAGCAGACCCGCGAGGGCGTGGTGGTGGTCCGCTCGTCCAACGCGCTGGTGGTCATCACCTACAACGGCAGCGACTTCGAGTCCAAGAAGGCGCCCAGCACGGACGAGATCAACAAGGGCGCCATCAAGGCCGCCAAGGACGCCATGGCGACGCTGGAGGACGGCCAGCAGAAGAGCTGACCGTCCTCCCGCTCCAGGTCAGACCGTGGTCTTCCCCCGGCCGCGCAGCAACATCAGACCCAGGTACAGCACCATCGACGTGCCCAGGCCCACCGCCCAGCCGTAGTCGGCCAGCGACGACAGCGCCGGGATGGGCCGGCCGTCGATCAGCGGGTCGAAGCTGGCGCCGCCGATGGCCAGCACGCCGCCGACCACGAAGGCGACGACCGCCCGCCAGTTCCAGCCGCCCTCGTACCAGTACTGCCCGCCCGCGCGGTACAGGTCGACGAGGTCGAGCTTGGCGCGGCGCAGGATCCAGTAGTCGGCGATGAGGATGCCGGCGACCGTCCCGAGCAGACCGCCGACCAGGCCGAGCCAGGTGAAGATGTAGCCCTGTGGGTCGGAATACAGCTTCCACGGGAAGATCAGCACGCCGATGACACAGGTGGCGAGGGCACCGGCCCGGAAAGTGATCTTCCGGGGCGCGATGTTGGAGAAGTCGAAGGCCGGGGAGACCAGGTTGGCCGCGACGTTCACGGACAGCGTCGCCACCAGCACGGTCACCAGCGCGAACAGCAGACCCACCACGTTGTCCGTCTTGGCGGCCAGCTCGACCGGGTTCCAGATCGGCTCGCCGTACACCGCCTGCGAGCCGGACGTCACCATCACCGACAGGAACGCGAACAGCGTCATCGTCGTGGGCAGGCCGAGCGCCTGGCCCCACATCTGCGCCTTCTGGCTCTTGCCGTAGCGGGTGAAGTCCGGGATGTTCAGCGACAGGGTGGACCAGAAGCCGATCATGCCCATGAGGGAGGGCCAGAACAGCTTCCAGAAGTCGCCGCCCCAGCCCAGCTTGGAGGGCTGGTCGAGGAGCGGGCCGAAGCCGCCGGCCTTGTTGCTCATCCAGACGAGCATGACGAGCGCGCCGACGATCACGAACGGCGCCGCCCAGTTCTCGAAGCGGCGGATCGTCTCCATGCCCCGGTAGATGATCGCGACCTGCAGAGCCCAGAAGATCGCGAACGACAGCCACATCGTCCAGGGGTACCCGCCGATCTGCCCGGCGTCGCTCCAGCCGTTGCCGATGAGCTTTCCGGCGAGGAAGTAGATCGCCTCACCGCCGATCCAGGTCTGGATGCCGAACCAGCCGCAGGCCACCAACGCCCGTACGACAGCGGGGAGGTTGGCGCCGCGTATGCCGAAGGAGGCCCGCGCGAACACCGGGAACGGGATGCCGTACTTCGGTCCCGCGTGCCCAGTGAGCAACATCGGGACCAGCACGATCACATTGGCCAGGGCGATGGTGAGCACCGCCTGCTTCCAGTCCATGCCGACGGCGATCAGACCGGAGGCCAGGGTCCAGGAGGCCGTGTTGTGGGCCATACCGACCCACAGGGCGGAGAAGTTGTACGTGGTCCAGGTGCGCTTCTCGACGGGAACCGGCAGCAGGTCCTCGTTGGCGTAGGCACCGCCCGGAGCGGGGGCGTCCGGAGCGATCTCCACCCGGCCGTCGGCGAGGGTGACTTGGGTGGACGGCGGTATGGCCGTGGGAGCGGTGTCGGTCATGGGCAGGCCAATCAGGGGAGGTCGGGACGGGGAAAGGCCGTGCGGGCTCCTGCCCCCTCCCCCCGGACGGGAGGGGAGGGGAGAACTGGAGTGGGGGGATGGGGAGTTGAGCGGGGATGCCGTGGGTCAGCCGTTGACGGCCGGGATCACCTGCGACCCGTAGGCGTCGATCGTGGCTTCCTGAGCGTCGTGCATGTCGTACACCGCGAACTGGTCGACGCCCAGCTCGCGCAGCGCGTTCAGCTTCTCGATGTGCTTCTCGACCGGTCCGATGACGCAGAACCGGTCGACGATCTCGTCGGGCACGAACGCGGTGTCGGGGTTGTCGGCGCGTCCGTGGTGGGAGTAGTCGTACCCCTCACGCGCCTTGATGTAGGCGGTGAGTTCGTCGGGTACGGCGGCGGAGTGCTCGCCGTACTTCGACACCAGGTCGGCGACATGGTTGCCGACCATCCCGCCGAACCAGCGGCACTGTTCGCGGGCGTGGGCGAGCGCTTCGGGCGAGTCGTCCTCCGTGACGTAGGCGGGGGCGGCGACGCAGATCTTCACGTCGGACGGGTCACGTCCTGCCGCGGCCGCCGCGTCCTTGACCGCCTTCACCATGTACTCGGTCAGATACAGGTCGGCGAGCTGGAGAATGAACCCGTCGGCCTCCTCGCCGGTCATCTTCAGCGCCTTCGGCCCGTACGCGGCCATCCAGACGGGGAGTCGGGCGTCCTCCTTGATCCAGGGGAACTTGACGACCGTGCCCCCGAGGTCCGCCTCCTGACCGGAGCCGAGGGCCCTGATGACCTTCATGGCCTCGCTGATCCGGGCCAGCGTGTTCGGGGCGCGACCCGCGACGCGCATCGCGGAGTCGCCGCGGCCGATGCCGCACACGGTGCGGTTGCCGAACATGTCGTTGAGGGTGGCGAAGGTGGAGGCGGTGACCTCCCAGGTGCGGGTGCCCGGGTTGGTGACCATCGGGCCGACCGTCAGCTTCGTGGTGTTCGCGAGGATCTGGCTGTAGATCACGAACGGCTCCTGCCAGAGCACGGCGGAGTCGAAGGTCCAGCCGTACGTGAAGCCGTTGCGTTCGGCCCGCTTCATCAGGCTGATGACCTTCGAGGCCGGCGGATCGGTCTGCAGGACGAGTCCGAAGTCCATGGGCGCCACTCCTAGTTGAGGTACTGACAGGTGGAGCGCGGGGTGTAGACGCCGTGACCCGCGCGTCCGGTGTACTCCCGCTCGCTGATGACGACGTCGCCCCGCGACAGCACCGTCTCGACACGGCCGGTGGTGCGCTTGCCCTCGTACGCCGAGTAGTCGACGTTCATGTGGTGCGTCTCGGCGGACATGACCTGCTCGGCGTGCGGGTCGTAGATGACCACGTCGGCGTCGGCGCCCGGCGCGATGGTGCCCTTCTTCGGGTACATGCCGAACATCCGGGCCGGGGTGGCGCAGGCGATCTCGATCCAGCGCCGGCGGCTGATGTGCCCGTCGACGACGGCCTGGTGGAGCAGGTCCATCCGGTTCTCGACGCCCGGCAGACCGTTGGGGATCTTGGAGAAGTCGCCCCGGCCCAGCTCCTTCTGACCTACGAAGCAGAAGGGGCAGTGGTCGGTGGAGACCACCTGGAGATCGTTCGTGCGCAGCCCCTTCCAGAGGTGGGCCTGGTGCTCCTTGGGCCGCAGGGGCGTGGAGCACACGTACTTCGAGCCCTCGAAGTCAGGCTCGGCGAGGTTGTCGGTCGACAGGAACAGATACTGCGGGCAGGTCTCCCCGAAGACGGGCAGCCCCTCGTCACGCGCCCGGGCCAGCTCGGCGACTGCCTCCATCGCCGAGACGTGTACGACGTACAGGGGCGCACCGGCGACCTGCGCGAGCTTGATGGCGCGATGGGTGGCCTCGGCTTCGAGGAGGGCCTTGCGGACCTCGCCGTGATAGCGCGGGTCGGTCTCGCCCCGGGCCAGCGCCTGCTCGACCAGGACATCGATCGCGATGCCGTTCTCTGCGTGCATCATGATCAGCCCGCCGTTCTCGGCGGAGCGCTGCATGGCGCGCAGGATCTGGCCGTCGTCCGAGTAGAAGACGCCCGGATACGCCATGAACTGCTTGAAGGAGGTCACCCCCTCCTCCACCAGCAGGTCCATCTCCTTCAGCGTCTCCTCGTTCACATCGGAGACGATCATGTGGAAGGCGTAGTCGATCGCGCAGTTGCCCTCGGCCTTGGCGTGCCAGGTGTCGAGGCCTTCGCGCAGGCTGTGGCCCACGCTCTGCACGGCGAAGTCCACGATCGTCGTCGTACCGCCCCAGGCTGCGGCCCGGGTGCCGGTCTCGAAGGTGTCGGAGGCGAAGGTGCCGCCGAACGGCAGCTCCATGTGGGTGTGGGCGTCGACCCCGCCCGGGATCACGTACTTCCCGGTGGCGTCGATGACCCGCTCGGCCGTCCAGGCCTCGGCGGCGGGGGTGCCGGAGGTGGCGAGGGCGGCGATGCGGCCGTCCTCGATCAGGACGTCGGCGTGGATCTCGTCGGATGCGGTGATGACGAGGCCGCCGCGGATGACGGTACGGGTGTTCATGGGCTGACTCCGCTGGGTTTGTGGTCGAGTGCGGGTCGTGTGTGGCTGGTCGCGCCCCGCGGCGAAGCCGCTAATGGACGCTGCCCCGCGCCCCTTAGGGCGTTTACGGTGCTGTCAGTGGGCCGTACGCCTCCGGGCGGCGGTCGCGGTAGAACTGCCAGCGGTCGCGGACCTCGCGGAGCTTGGCCATGTCGAGGTCGCGGACGACCAGTTCGGTCTCCTTGTCGCTCGCCACCTCCCCCACGAACTGCGCCTCCGGGTCGACGAAGTACGTCGTGCCGTAGAAGTCGTTGTCGCCGTACTCCTCGACACCGACCCGGTTGATCGCACCGACGAAGTACTCGTTGGCGACGGCGGCAGCGGGCTGCTCCAGTTGCCACAGGTAGGCGGACAGGCCGCGCGAGGTGGCCGACGGATTGAAGACGATCTCGGCGCCGGCGAGACCCAGTGCGCGCCAGCCCTCCGGGAAGTGCCGGTCGTAGCAGATGTAGACGCCGACCTTCCCTACGGCCGTCTCGAAGACGGGCCAGCCGACGTTCCCCGGGCGGAAGTAGAACTTCTCCCAGAATCCCGGTACTTGAGGGATGTGATGCTTGCGGTACTTGCCGAGGTACGAGCCGTCCGCGTCGATCACGGCGGCCGTGTTGTAGAGGACGCCGGGCTGCTCCTCCTCGTACATCGGCAGGATGAGCACGATGCCGTGTTCCTCGGCGAGTGCCTGGAAGCGCCGGACGATCGGGCCCTCCGGGACCGCTTCCGCGTACTCGTAGAAGGCCTTGTCCTGGACCTGGCAGAAGTAGGGCCCGTAGAACAGCTCCTGGAAGCACAGGACTTGAGCACCCTGCGCGGCCGCGTCCCGGACCGCCTGCTCGTGTACCTGGATCATCGACTCCTTGTCGCCCGTCCACGCGGTCTGGAAGAGGGCGGCGCGAATCACTCTGCTCATCGGGACCTCCGGTCGCTCGGTGTGCGAGGAGCCTAGGAAGTCCGAAGAGCCGGTTTGAGTTGCACGGTGTCACGTCTGCGGGGGTGCGGCGTGTCACGGTGTCACCCTGTCGTGGGCCCATGTTTCACCGCCGTTTTCCCAGGTCGTCGCATGTTTCAGCTCTGTTGCGCGTCGTGCGCGAGGAGTGCGATGTGCACCGAGGCGGCCTGCTCGAAGTCGTCGAGGTCGACGCCGAGCCGCCCCTGTATCGCCTCGAGCCGGCGGTACAGCGCGGGCCGTGAGACGTGGTGGAGCTGAGCGGTGCGGGACTTGTTGCGGCCGGAGGCGAGGTACGTCCGCAGGACGGCCAACAGGTCCTCCTCCGGCTCGCACAGCAGCCCGTCCAGCTCCCGCTCCGCGAAGGACTGCACATGCGGGTCGTCGCGCAACAGCCGGATCAGGCCCCGCAGGTGTACGTCCTTCAGGCGTACGACGGCCGGAAGGTCCAGGACCGCCGAGGAGTCCGCCACGGCGTCGGCGACGTGCTGTGCCTCGCGCAGTCCGGCCGGTACGTCGTCCCAGGCGATCCGCGGACCGGCCGCGGCGACCACGGACTCCCCCGACCCGGACTCGGTCCGCAGCCGCGCCGCGAAGTGCGCCGTCATCGCCTCGGCGTCCTGGTCCCGGGCGAGGCTGAGCAGGACGGCGGTGGCGCCGTCGGCGAGTTCGGCGACCAGGCCGGACAGCCCCAACAGGCGGAGCATACGGTCGAGTTGGGACGGGTCGCCGTCACGGACGACGAGCGGCACGAAGGTCCGCCGGTTGACCGGGAGCCCGGCCGCCCGTGCCCGGGGCAGCAGCTGCCTGGCCGGTACGACACCGCTCACCAGGTCGGTGAGCAGTCCCTGCGCCGACTCCTCCTCCCAGGAGTGCGCGGTGCCGCCGCCGAGCATGCGGTGCAGCACGAGCGCCTCGGCGGCCCGGTCGGCGAGCAGCCGTCCGGCGGCCGTGTCGCCGCGGTACCCGCAGAGCATGATCTGCCCCCACCGCTCCCCGCGCCCGCCCAGCTCGGCGCGGATCCAGCCGTCCCCCTCGCTGCCGCCCGCCTGCCGGGCGATCCGCTCCCAGTCGCGCAGCACGTCGTCCACCGCGGGCCGCTCCCCCGCCGTGGCGAGGACGCGGTGGGCGAGGTTGGTGACGACGACGGGGCAGGCGCTGTGGTGGGCGACCTCGTCGAGCAGGCGTTGCAGCGGGGCGCCCGCGGTGATGAGTCCGGTGAGCGCGGTCCGTACGGCCTCGGAGAGGCTGACCGCGGCGAACTTCCGCCGCACCAGCCGGGACTGGACCTCCTCCGTCAACTCGGCGAAGGGGAACGGGCGATGGAGCACGACCATGGGCAGCCCGCACCGCTCGGCCGCCCGGCGCATCACGTCCGGCGGGGCCGGGAAGGCGCGGCCGAGTCCGAGGACCACGGCCGCGGCCTCCGCGCGGTGCAGGGACCGGATGTACTCGGCCTGCTTGTCCTCGTCCCCGGCCAGCAGCACGCCCGTGGTCAGCACCATCTCGCCGCCGCTGAGCATCACGCCCACGTCGGCGGCCTCGGCGACATGGACCCAGCGCACGGGCCGGTCGAGCTGGCTCGCGCCGGCCACCACCTCGGGCTCCCCGGCGAGCACCCGTTCCAGGGTGAGCACCTGGCGCACCGACAGAGCGGGTTCCAGGGTCGCCAAGGTCTCGAAGGCGATGGTGGTCATGGCGTGATCCCTTGCTCAGGTTCTGCTACTGGGTGCTCCTCAGAGCGTGTTCGAGGATCGCGGCGCCCTCCTCGGCCTCCGCGACGGTCAGGGACAGCGGCGGGGCGATCCGCAGGCCGCTGGTGTTGTGGCCGCCGCCCTTGCCGAGCAGCAGCCCGCCCTCGCGGGCCGCCTCCAGCACGGCACTCGCGGCCTCCGGATCGGCCTGGTCCGTGCCGGGCTTGACCAGCTCCACGCCGATCATCAGCCCGCGCCCGCGCACCTCCCGTACGCCGGGAATCTGCGCCGTGACGGCCCGCAGCCGCTCGATGAGCAGCCCGCCGACGCGCCGGGCGTTGCCCTGGAGGTCGTGCTCCAGCAGATACGTCAGGTTCGCGAGCCCCGCCGCCATGGTGATCTGGGTGCCGCCGAACGTCGAAATGGAGTTGGCGTCCAGGCAGTTCATGATCTCGCCGCGGGCGACGACCCCGCCGATGGACATGCCGTTGCCGATGCCCTTGGCGAAGGTGAGGATGTCGGGCGGACCGCTCTGGCCATGTGCCTGCCAGCCCCAGAAGTGCTCGCCGGTGCGGCCCCACCCTGTCTGTACCTCGTCGGCGATCCACAGGATGCCGCGCTCGCCGAGCACCTCACGGAAGGCGGCGTACAGCCCGTCAGGTGGCGAGGTGAAGCCTCCGACGCCCTGGATCGGCTCGGCGATCAGCGCGGCGGGCGGGCGGGTGTGGCCGAGGAGGTCCGTCAGGTCCTCGACGCAGGCCGCGATGAACTCGGCGTCGCTCAGGGAGGCGTACGGGCCGCGGGTGCGGACGCCGCCATGGACGTACAGCGTCTGCAGCGGGGACAGCGAGGTCGGGGACCAGCCCCGGTTGCCGGTGATGCCGACGGCGCTGAAGGAGCGGCCGTGGTAGCTGTTGCGCATGGCCAGGATCGTGTTGCTGCGGCGGTATGTCGTGGCGAGCAGCAGGGCCGTGTCGTTGGCCTCCGTGCCGGAGGTGGTGAAGAAGACGCGGGCGTCCGGGATGCCGGACAACTGGGCGATCCGCTCGGCCAGTTCGACCATCGGCCGGTTGAGGTAGAGCGTGGACGAATGGATGATCCGGCCGGCCTGCTCGCTCACCGCCTTCGTCACCTCGGGCAGCGCGTGCGCGGTCATCGTCGTGAGGATGCCGCCGAAGAAGTCGAGGTACTTGTTGCCCTGGGAGTCCCAGACGTAGCGCCCCTCGCCGTGGGTGAGCTCCAGCGGGTCCTCGTAGTAGAGGGCGAGCCAGTCGGGCAGGACGGCACGGTGGCGTCCCAGCAGGTCCTTGGTCACGGCTGCACCAGCCCCTCGTACGCGTCGGGCCGTCGGTCGCGGTAGAAGGCCCACTGCTGCCGTACCTCTTCGATGAGGTCGAAGTCGAGGTCCCGGACGACGAGTTCCTCGCCCTTGTCGCTCGCGGTCTCCCCCACGAACTGCCCGCGCGGGTCGACGAAGTACGACGTCCCGTAGAAGTCGTTGTCGCCGTACTCCTCCTGCCCGACCCGGTTGATCGCGGCGACGAAGTACTCGTTGGCGACGGCCGCGGCGGGCTGCTCCAGCTGCCACAGGTGGGCGGACAGACCGCGCGAGGTGGCCGACGGGTTGTAGACCAACTGGGCGCCGTTCAGACCGAGTTGCCGCCAGCCCTCCGGGAAGTGGCGGTCGTAGCAGATATAGACGCCCACCTTCCCGACGGCGGTGTCGAAGACGGGCCAGCCGACGTTGCCGGGCTTGAAGTAGTACTTCTCCCAGAAGCCCTTGACCTGCGGGATGTGATGCTTGCGGTACTTGCCGAGGAAGGTGCCGTCGGCGTCGATCACGGCCGCGGTGTTGTAGTAGAAACCGGACTGCTCGACCTCGAAGACCGGCACGACGATCACCATGCCGGTCTCGCGCGCGAGATCCCGCATACGACGCACGGTCGGCCCGTCGGGCACCGGCTCGGCCCAGCGGTAGTGCTCGGGCTCCTGGACCTGGCAGAAGTAGGGCGCGTTGAATACTTCCTGGAAACCGATGATCTTGGCGCCCCGGCGAGCCGCCTCCCGGGCGTACTCCTCGTGTTTCGCCACCATGGACTCGGTGTCGCCGGTCCAGGTGGCCTGGACCAGAGCGGCACGAACGACGTTGGCCATGAGCTGCTCCTTCGACGGGACGTCAGAGCCTCTACGCACGTAGACAGTGCCGTAGAGGGTCGAAAGTAAGCCTCGCGGACAGCCTTGCCAAGACCATCGTCGTTAACCCGCTGAGTCGATCACGTTTCACACTCCCGCGGGTGAGTCGGATGCCCTCCCCCATCCGTACTGATGTACATGTCAGGCGGCGAATCCGGCCACCCGGAGAGCGTGGACGAGGTCCCAGTGGCGCTCCTCCGAGACGCCCTGTGCGGCCTCCAGCAGCAGCGGTACGAGCGTCTGCGGCTCGGGCTCGGCGCTGCGCGCGGCCTCCTCCGGGGTGCGGACCCGGACGTAGGCGTCCAGCAGCGCCCGGACCTCGCGTTCCCGCCCCTCACGGGCCAGCCCGAGCACGGCCTGCCCGATCTCGGTGGCGGGCCGCGCCACGCCCTGCCGCAGGATCTGCTCCCCGTCCGCCGTGCGCCCCGCCGCGGCCAGTGCGTCGGCGGCGGCGACCAGCCGCTCGGCAGGCAGCGAGGCCGCCTCCCACAGCAGGGTCGCCCAGTCGGCACCGAACCCGGCCCGCTGCATCTCCGCCGCGAGCAGCGGAAAGTGGTCGGCGGGCCAGTAGGCGGCTTCGACGAGCAGCACATGCGCCTCGCCGCTACGCCCCTCGGCCCGCAGCCGCGCCAGCGTCTCCACCGTCCCGGTGACCTGCCGCCGCGCCTCCGAGCCCACCGGCTCGACCCGCGGTTCCGGCGCCGGCGCCTGCTCCGCCGCGGCGACCCCGGCGAACCGGGCCCCACGCGGCGTACGCCTGCCCGCGGCGGGCGGCGGCTCGGGCAGCACCGGCACGACAGCGTCCGGCGCTACGACGACGGGGACGGCCTCTTCCTCGACCATCCCGGCATACCGCGCACCGCCCCAGCGCCGCTTGCGTTGCTTGGGGGCGGGCTGTGCGGGTGGCTGCGCGGGCTGTTCCGGGGCGGGGTCGGGACTCGCGGTCCGGCTCCGATCGCGTCCCGTGTCTTCGGCTTCCTGGGGGGCTGGATCTCCTGCGCCTCGGGTCTCGCCGTACATCGGATTCACGTGGGTCGGGCCTCGACCGTGCCCCGCGTCCTCGGCTTCCTGCGAGGCGGGGCCTCCAGGGCCCCGGTTTACGCCGTGCACCGGATTCACGTGCTGGACAGGACCCGACGCGTGTTCGGGGCCGGCGGCGTGCCGACCCTCGGGGTTCTGCGGACCGTATGCGGGGCCTGGGGACTGTGCGGTGCGCTGCTGCGGCATCCGGTGCGCTCCCGTGTGCTGCGGGGCGCCGCGGGAATCGCTGGGCTGCGGGAACACGTCGTCGTAGGCACCGCTGCCGCCGCCGTCGTAGACACCCCTTCCGCCACCGTCGTACGCACCACGGCGGATCGCCGCCGCCTGGCCGCCGACCGATCTGCGGTCCAACTCCGCGATGCGGGACCGGAGTTCGGCGCATCGGGCGGTCGCGCGGTCGTGGTCGTCGCGGGCCCAGGCGAGGTCGAGGCGGACGGCGTCGGCCTGTTCGCGGGTGGTGGCGGAGGCGAGCAATCGGCCTAGCTCTGCCTGCCGTTCGGCGGCATAGCGCTGTTCGCGGAGCATCACGTCCAGGCGGTCCCCGAGGGCGTCACGGGCGCCGGGGCGGGCGTCATGGGCGTTGAGCGCGGCGGCGTGCAGGGAGCGGGCCTGGTCCTTTTCGGGGGCGGCGACATCGGGGCCGTAGTCGGCGGCGAGGTCCTGCAGGAGCGCCTCCATCACGTCCCAGGGCGGGATTTCGCGTCCGTCGAGACAGGCCCGCATACCGTCGGGGTCGCGTTGCCAGAACACCGCGCACCAGCCGGCGCCCTGATCCAGGCGTGCCAGCAGACCGTCCAGGTAGTTCGCGAACTCCCGCATCCGCCCCGGGAGTTGATCCACAGTCATCGCTCAACTCCTGCCAGACCGGAACACTCCGGTCCGTAGGCAACACCAGCCGTGTTACGGGAACGCTACAGGGTGTTTTCCGCGGGTGAGCAGGAGTCTCCTTGTACAGGAGTTGTGGCGGTGACCGAATCCGGTCACCGCCCTGCGAACGCGGCCCATCACGCCGCCGCCGCGAGTACGCAACCCCCCGCCAGCTCGTCCATCGACAGACCGAGCGCCCCGGCCAGCGCCGCCACGGTGAAGAAGGCCGGCGTCGGGGCCCGTCCGGTCTCGATCTTGCGCAGCGTCTCGGCGGAGATCCCGGCGCTCGCCGCGACGTCGGCCATGCTGCGGCCGCCGCGCGCCTCACGCAGCAGCCGGCCGAGCCGCTCGCCGCGTTCACGCTCTTGTGGAGTCAGTGGGGTGCGTACCATGCCACCATTCTAATACCGGTATAGTAATTGGCATGGTGGAACTGAAGACGAACACTTCGATCGATGCGATGTACACGGCCGGCCAGGTCGTCGGCCAGGCCCTCACAGCCGTACGAAAAGCCGCTGACGTGGGCGTTTCCCTGCTGGAGCTGGATGAGGTGGCGCGTGAGGTGCTGCGCGGGGCGGGCGCGACATCACCGTTCCTCGGCTATCGCCCCTCCTTCGCCCCCGTACCCTTCCCCGCCGTCATCTGCACCTCCGTCAACGACGCGATCGTGCACGGCATCCCGACCCGCTACCGGCTGCGCGACGGCGACCTCGTCTCCATCGACTGCGGCGCCGAACTCGACGGCTGGGTCGGCGACTCGGCGATCAGCTTCATCGTCGGCAAGCCTCGCCCCGCCGACCTCCGCCTGATCGAGACCGCCGAGCGCGCCCTCGCCGCCGGCATCGAGGCGGCCGTGGTCGGCAACCGCATCGGCGACATCGCCCACGCCATCGGCACCGTCTGCCGCGCCGCCGGCTACGGCATCCCCCAGGGCTTCGGCGGCCACGGCATCGGCCGCCGCATGCACGAGGACCCCTCCATCCCGAACGAGGGCCGCCCCGGCCGCGGCCTCCCCCTCCGCCACGGCATGGCCATCGCCATCGAACCCATGCTCCTGGCCGGCGGCAAGGACGGCTACCACGAAGCAGGAGACGGCTGGACCCTCAGGACGAACGACGGATCCAGGGCAGCCCACGCAGAACACACGGTGGCAATCACGGAGACGGGCCCGCGCATCTTGACCGAACGGTAGAACAACGCCGTAAAGGGGCGCGGGGAACTGCGCGACCAGCCACGAACAACCCGCAGCCGCAAACCAAGATCATCCCCCGGATCAGTAGGCGCCCAACATGCCGCCGCCTATCGACCGTGCCAAGGTGTTGAGGGAGCCCACGTGTAGCCGGGCCCGGCATTGGGCACTCGTCCGCACCAGCACGTCGATCAGCGGAACGGACATGCGATGACCAGCGGCTTCGACTCCGACCCCCTCAGCGAATTCCTCGCCCGCTTCTTCGGCGGCCCCCGCCCCGCCCCCCGTCAGATCGACATCGGCCGCCTGCTCAGCCAACCCGCCCGCGAGCTGGTCCGCGGCGCCGCCCAGTACGCCGCCGAGCACGGCAGCCGCGATCTGGACACCCAGCACCTGCTGCGTGCCGCGCTCGCGACCGAGCCCACGCGGACCCTGCTCGCCCGGGCCGGCGCGGACCCCGACTCCCTCGCCTCGGAGATCGACGAGCGCTCGGGCCCGGTCCAGCACGCACCGGAGGAGGCCCCGCCGCCCACCGCGCTCTCCCTGACCCCCGCGGTCAAGCGTGCCCTGCTGGACGCGCACGAGCTGGCCCGTACGCGCGGCACCGGCTACATCGGCCCGGAGCACGTACTCAGCGCGCTGGCGGCGAACCCCGACTCGGCCGCCGGGCACATCCTCAACGCGGCCCGCTACGCCCCCTCCGGCCTGCCGCCGGAGCCCCCGGACGCCACCCCGCCCCACGCCGAACGGCCGCGCGTCACCGGGACACCGACGCTGGACAAGTACGGCCGTGATCTCACCGACCTGGCCCGCCAGGGCCGGATCGACCCGGTGATCGGACGGGAGGAGGAGATCGAGCAGACCATCGAGGTCCTCTCCCGGCGCGGCAAGAACAACCCCGTGCTGATCGGCGACGCCGGCGTCGGCAAGACGGCGGTCGTCGAGGGCCTGGCCCAGCGCATCGCCGACGGTGACGTGCCGGACGTACTCAGCGGACGCAGGGTCGTGGCGCTGGACCTGACGGGCGTGGTCGCGGGTACTCGCTACCGGGGCGACTTCGAGGAGCGGATGCACAACATCGTGGGTGAGATCGGCTCCCACTCCGACCAACTGATCGTCTTCATCGACGAGTTGCACACCGTGGTCGGCGCCGGCGGAGGCGGCGAGGGCGGCGGGTCCATGGACGCGGGCAACATCCTCAAGCCCGCGCTGGCCCGCGGCGAGCTGCACATCGTGGGCGCCACCACGCTGGAGGAGTATCGCAGGATCGAAAAGGACGCCGCGCTCTCCCGCCGCTTCCAGCCGATCCTGGTGCCCGAGCCGACCGCCGCGGACGCGATCGAGATCCTGCGCGGCCTGCGCGACCGCTACGAGGCCCACCACCAGGTCCGCTACGCCGACGAGGCCCTGGTGGCCGCCGTGGAGCTGTCCGACCGCTATCTCACCGACCGGCGGCTGCCGGACAAGGCGATCGACCTGATCGACCAGGCGGGCGCGCGGGTGCGGCTGCGCGCCCGGACGAAGGGCACGGACGTACGGGTCCTGGAGCGCGAGGTCGAGCAACTCACCCGGGACAAGGACCAGGCGGTCGCGGACGAGCAGTACGAGACGGCCATGCAGCTGCGCGACCGGATCGGCGAACTGAAGCGGCGGATCGCCGACACCGGGGACGGAAAGGCCGACGAGGGACAGGACCTGGAGGTCACCGCGGAAGCGATCGCCGAAGTGGTGTCCCGGCAGACCGGCATCCCGGTGAGCAGCCTCACCGAGGAGGAGAAGGACCGGCTGCTCGGCCTGGAGGAGCATCTGCACCAGCGGGTCGTCGGCCAGGACGAGGCGGTCCGCGTGGTCGCCGACGCGGTACTGCGCTCCCGTGCCGGACTCGCCAGCCCGGACCGGCCGATCGGCAGCTTCCTCTTCCTCGGCCCGACCGGCGTCGGCAAGACCGAACTGGCCCGCGCGCTCGCCGAGGCCCTGTTCGCCAGCGAGGAGCGCATGGTCCGCCTCGACATGAGCGAGTACCAGGAACGGCACACCGTCAGCCGCCTGGTCGGCGCCCCGCCCGGCTACGTCGGCCACGAAGAGGCCGGCCAGCTCACCGAGGTGGTCCGCCGCCACCCGTACTCCCTCCTCCTCCTCGACGAGGTGGAGAAGGCGCACCCGGACGTCTTCAACATCCTCCTCCAGGTCCTGGACGACGGACGGCTGACCGACGCCCAGGGCCGCACCGTGGACTTCACCAACACGGTCATCGTGATGACCAGCAACCTCGGCTCCGAGGCCATCACCCGACGCGGCGCGGGCATCGGCTTCGGAGCGGGCGGCACCGAGGCCGACGAGGAGGCACGGCGCGAACAGATCCTGCGTCCGCTGCGCGAGCACTTCCGACCGGAGTTCCTCAACCGCATCGACGAGATCGTGTTCTTCCGCCAGCTGACAGGCGACCAACTACGCCAGATCACCACCCTGCTGCTGGAACGAACACGTCGCCTCCTGCACGCCCAGGGCGTCACGGTCGACTTCACCGACACAGCCGTCGACTGGCTCGCGAAACGCGGCTACCAGCCGGAATACGGCGCAAGGCCACTGCGCCGCACGATCCAGCGGGAGGTAGACAACGAACTGTCCCGCCTACTCCTGGACGGCCGCGTGAAGGAGGGCGACCGGGTAACGGTCGATAACCAAGCAGGCGGCCTGACCTTCCAGCCGACCCAAGCTGAGGCGCCCCGATAGGGGCGCGGGGCTGTATCGATATGCGGCTCCGCCGCGCGGGCGCGACCAGCCCCCACACACCCGCAGACCCCTACGGCGCGGGGTACACCACTCGCGCGGACCCACCACCCCGCCGCACCTTCTCAGCAGCAGCCAGCCACTTCCCGCCCGGCAACCGCTGCACACCGGCCGCCGCCCCGATCTCCGGGTTGAGCCTGAACGCGTGCCCGATGCCCTCCAACTGTGTCCTCAAGTCACTGTTGTAGAGCCCTGGTTCCAATTCCGTCTGCGCAGCGTTCCGCTGGCTCGCCCGCGGCGCAGCAATCGCGTCGACGAGCGGCAACCCCCGATCCAAGAACCCCGTCAGCGTCTGCAGCACGGTCGTGATGATGGTGGCCCCACCGGGCGACCCGAGCGCCACGACCGGCTTACCGTGCTGGTCGAGGACGATCGTCGGGGACATGGAGGAGCGCGGGCGCTTGCCCGGGCCCGGCAGGTTCGGGTCGTGGACGGCCGGATTGGCCGGGGTGAAGGAGAAGTCCGTCAGCTCGTTGTTGAGAATGAAGCCCCGGCCCGGGACCGTGATGCCGCTGCCGCCGGTCTGCTCGATGGTCAGCGTGTACGAGACGACGTTGCCCCACTTGTCGGCCACCGTGAGATGGGTCGTGCTGTCGCCCTCGTACGTGGTCGGAGCCGCCGTGCCTCCCGTGTCGCAGGCCGCCGGATCGCGCGGGTCGCCCGGCGCTACCGGACTCGTCAGCACCGCGTCGTCCCTGATGAGGCACTCCCGCGAATCGGCGTACCGCTGGGACAGCAGTTCCTTCGTCGGTACGTCCTCGAAGGCGGGGTCGCCGACCCAGCGCCCCCGGTCCGCGAACGCGATCCGGCTCGCCTCGATGTAGCGGTGCAGGTACTGCGCCTCGCTCGCCTTCGACAGGTCCGTGTTCTCCAGGATGTTGAGGGCCTCACCGACCGTCGTGCCGCCGGAGGACGACGGCGCCATGGAGTAGACGCCGAGACCGCGGTACGAGGACTTGGTCGGGGCCTGGAGCTTGGTGCGATAGGTGGCGAGATCCTTGGCGGACAGGTCGCCCGGGCGGGCGTTCCAGCCGGAACTCGGCTCCACGGGCGGGTTGTTGACCGTGTCGACGATGTCCTCGGCCAAGTCGCCCCGGTAGAGCGCGCCGACACCCTTCTTCGCCAACTCCGCGTAGGTGCGGGCGAGATCGGGGTTCTTGAAGGTGGAGCCGACGACCGGAAGCGCGCCGTTCGGCAGGAACAGCTCGGCCGTGTCCGGGAAGTAGCGGAACCTGGTCTCGTTGGCGGCGGTCTGCGTGCGGAAGGTGTCGTCGACGACGAAGCCGTCACGCGCGAGTCGCTCCGCCGGCCTCAGCAGGGTGCCCAGCCCCCTGCTCCCCCACTTGTCCAGCGCCTTCTGCCAGGTGGCAGGCGTGCCCGGGGTTCCGACGCTCAGGCCGCTGCTGACGGCCTCGGCGAAGGGGATCGCCGTGCCGTTCTCCACGAAGAGCTGCGAGTCGGCGGTCAGGGGCGCGGTCTCACGGCCGTCGATCGTGTGCACCGTACGGGACTTGGCGTCGTAGTAGACGAAGTAGCCGCCTCCGCCGATGCCGGAGGAGTAGGGCTCGGTGACGCCGAGCGCGGCGGCCGTGGCCACGGCCGCGTCGACGGCGTTGCCGCCCCGCTTCAGGACCTCGATACCGGCGGCGGAGGCGTCCGCGTCGACGCTGGCGACGGCACCGCCGTAGCCGACAGCGACGGGGACCTTCTCGACGGCCGGACGGGAAGCGGTGGGAGGCGCCGCCGCCCCCACCGACACCATGGCGACCGAGACCGCCAGGACCGACAGCTTGCGTGCGACGGAACGACGCATCCGCACCTCCAGTCAGGGACCGTTCGCGCAGCCTAATGGATCGACATGCCCCCGTCAGGAGCACCCGCTACCATGCGCGCCCATGAATGACGACGTACGCAACATCGTCCTCGGCGTGGTGGCCGCGGGCATCAGTGCCGCGCTCGGCTGGCTGGCCCGGACCTATGTGTGGAAGCGGAAACTCCGCCGCAAGCAGGCCTTCTTCGGGCTGCCGGAAAACTCGGAGTCACTGCTCGTCGTCAACCGCGACCCGGCCACCTCCGAACCGGCGGTGCACCGCTTCGACGTGTTCGCCCTGCTGGAGCTGTCCGCGCTGATCAAGGACTGCGGTGCGCACACCCAGGTGATCACGCAGGACGCGGCCCATCAGGGTTTCGGCGAGCGCACGGAGTTCTGTGTGGGCGGGCCGGGGTCGAACCGGCGCATGCTGGCCCATATGTCCGCGATGCTGCCCGGGATACGGATCAACATCGACCCCGAACCCGGCCCGGACCGGGGCGCCTTCCAGATCGGCAGCGAGCGCTACCGCATGGAGGCGGGCGTCGCCGAGTACGTGCTGCTGGCCCGGCTCACCGCGGGCGACCCGAAGCAGAGCCGTCCGGTCTTCCTCTTCTGCGGCCAGCGTGCCATCACCAATCAGGCCGCGACCCGCTATCTGGCCCGCAACCACGAGCGCCTGGCGCGCAAGCACGGCAGCAA
Organism: Streptomyces sp. GESEQ-4; assembly: GCF_017948455.1. Taxonomy (GTDB): domain Bacteria; phylum Actinomycetota; class Actinomycetes; order Streptomycetales; family Streptomycetaceae; genus Streptomyces. Next base: position 191,826 of record NZ_JAFFSU010000003.1, on the reverse strand, counting down.
CTCCTTCGTCCTGCTGCTGAAGGTCATCAACTCCCAGGCCTACGGACCGGACGTGGTCGAACTCGTCGGCGATGTCACCCGGACCGCGCAGACGCCGCTGCCGGCGCCGGCGGCTCCGCGCAATTCCCACCGCGCCTCCTGAGTCCCACCCGGCGTGCAGCTGACCTTCTCCTCGCCTCCGCAGTGCGAGCAGTGATCTCCGGCTGCCGCCGGGCGGGCCTGGCGCTGTGACTGCTGCCCCCTACCCCGCTCTCAACTGTGTCGTGGTTGCCGCAAACTATCCGGATAAGAGGGGCGTAAGTACACGACACGCACCTTTCGGGCATTAGCCGTATTTACCGCGAATTGCCAGATCAAGGGAACTTGAGGGTCACGCCTCCGCGACCTCCGCGTACAGCTGCGACAGCTCGGGCACGCCGCTGGACGCCCATTCCTGACCGGAGGCGACGACATCGAACTCGCGGCCCGAAGCGAGCCGGATCACCGGCTGGCCGTTGGGCCAGATCTCCCACGCGGCGCCCGGCACGGTACGCACGATCACGGTGCCCAGATACAGCCCGGCGTCGTTGCCCAGCCAGGGCAGGATCTCCTCGTCGTCCCGCCATCGCGGGACCAACTGGTCGAGTTCCTCCAACGAGGCGGCGGAGTCGTCCAGTCGGACGCCCTCCTCGGACGCCTGGGAGCGCAGCAGTTCACACTCGGAGAGGAGTTCGGCGATGCCCTCGGCGTCGGGGAACCCGGGCTTCTTGCTCCGGTCGCCCAGAAAAGGGATCTTCATACCCCCAGCCTGTCATTCGCACCGCCGTGCGCACCACAGGCGCGGAGGTGATTTACCTGCGGGTCGGTGGGGGCTGGTCGCGCAGTTCCCCGCGCCCCTTTGGGGCGCGGCAGCACACGCTACTTACACATCCAGGTCCACTACCACCGGCGCGTGGTCCGACGCACCCTTCCCCTTGCGTTCCTCTCGGTCCACGTAGGAGTCCTTGACCGCCTTGGTGAACGGCTCGTTGCCGTAGACGAGGTCGATGCGCATGCCGCGGTTCTTGGGGAAGCAGAGCTGGCGGTAGTCCCAGTACGTGAAGGGGTGGTCGTACTTGAGGGGGCGGGGGACGACGTCCGACAGGCCTGCCTCGCGCAGGGAGGCGAGGGCCGCGCGCTCGGCGGGGGTGACGTGGGTGGAGCCTTCGAAGGCGGACACGTCGTAGACGTCGTCGTCAGTCGGGGCCACGTTGTAGTCGCCCATCACCGCGAACGGGCGGCTGCCGGACGCGTCGCCGGCGACGGTCGCCTTGAGGGCCTCGAACCACTGGAGCTTGTAGGCGTAGTGGGGGTGATCCACCTCACGGCCGTTCGGCACGTACACCGACCAGACGCGGACCGGGCCGCAGGTGGCGGAGATGGCGCGGGGCTCGACCACGCCGTCGAAGCCGGGGTCGCCGGGCAGGCCCTTGACGACATCCTCTAGGCCTATGCGGGAGAGCACCGCCACGCCGTTCCACCGGCCGGTCGCGTGGACCGCCGACTCGTAGCCGAGCTCGCGCAGTTGGGCGGACGGGAACTGGTCCTCGGCGACCTTGGCCTCCTGGAGGCAGAGCACGTCGGTGCCGCTGCTCTCCAGCCAGGCCAGGAGCCTCGGCAGGCGGGCGGTGATCGAGTTCACGTTCCAGGTCGCGATGCGCATGTCCCACAACCTACCGGGCGGGTCTGACAACGCGGCCCGGGGTTCTCAGACCTCCGCCGACGCTCCCGGCGTCAGCCGCAGGTGCTCCGCGCCGCCGAGGGCGCCGATCTGGTTGTCGTAGATCGGACGGGCCAGGTCGGTGAGCAGGGCGTCGTGGATGTCGTACGCGCGCCGCGGCTTGACCTCGCGGACGTAGTCGATGACCTCGGAGATCTTGCTCCAGGGGGCCATGACCGGGAGCATCAGCGTGTCCACGGCACGGTCGGGGACGGTGAGGGCGTCGCCGGGGTGGAAGACGCGGCCGCCGTCGACGAGGTAGCCGACGTTGGTGATGCGGGGGATGTCCGGGTGGATCACGGCGTGCAGTTCGCCGTGGACCTGGATGTCGAAGCCCGCGGCGGTGAAGGTGTCGCCGTGGCCGACGGTATGCACGCGGCCGGGGAAGGCGGCCGAGATCTTGTCCGCGACGGACTTGAGGGTCCAGATCTCGGCGGCCGGGTTGGCCTCCATGGCCGACCGCAGCCGCTCCTCGTTGAAGTGGTCGGGGTGCTCGTGGGTGACGAGGATCGCGTCCGCGCCGACCGCGGCGTCCTCCTCGCTGAACCCCCCGGGGTCGAGGACGAGCGTCCGCCCGTCCTTCTCGAGGCGGATACAGGAGTGCGACTTCTTCGTCAGCTTCATGACACCATCCTGCCTCCGGGGCGCCGCGGGCTCACTCCGTGGGCGTGGTCTCCTCGCGGATGACCTGCTGAGCCACCTTGAACGCGCTGTTCGCCGCCGGTACGCCGCAGTAGACGGCCGCCTGCAGCAGCACTTCCTTGATCTCGAGGGGGGTGAGGCCGTTGCGCAGGGCCGCCCGGGTGTGGAAGGCGAGCTCGTCCAGGTGGCCGCCCGCGACGAGGGCGGTGAGGGTGACGCAGCTGCGGGCCCGTCGGTCGAGGCCCGGCCGGTCCCAGATCTCGCCCCACGCATACCGGGTGATGAACTCCTGGAAATCCCCGGAGAATTCGTCGGCCTGCGCCAGCGCCCGGTCGACGTGCGCGTCGCCGAGCACCTCGCGGCGCACCTTGAGCCCGGCGTCGTACGGATCCGGTCGCCCCGTGGGCTGCGGCGGTACGACGGCCGCGGCAATCTCGGCGATGGGCGCGGGCTGCGGCGGTGCGGCCAGGACCGGCTTGACCGGGGTGGCCTGGATGGCGACCTGGCCGGTGGAGGTGTCGTAGGCGGGCTGCCAGGCGGTGGAGAAGTGCCGGACGAGCAGGTCGGTGACGGCGGCGGGCTGTTCGACGGGCACCAGGTGGGAGGCGCCGGGGACCACCGCGAGCCGCGCGTCCGGTATTCCGGCGACCAGGGTGCGGGCCTCGGCGGGGCCGGTGACCTGGTCCTCCGAGCCGACGAGCACGAGGGTGGGGACGCCGACGCGGCCGAGTTCCGGCCGGACGTCGAAGGAGGCGAGCGCCTCGCAGGCGGCTATGTAGCAGCCGGGGTCGGTGGTGCGCACCATCTGCACCGCCCACTCGGTGATCGCGGGCTGCGCGGCGGCGAACCCGCCGGTGAACCAGCGGTCCGGGGAGCTACGGGCGATGGGGTCGAGCCCGTTCGTGCGCACGATCACCCCCCGCTGCCGGAACTCGTCGGCCGTGCCGAAGCGGGGCGAGGCGGCGATCAGCGCGAGCGAGGCGAGGCGCTCCGGGTGCCGCAGCGCCAGCTCCACACCGACGGCGCCGCCGAGCGCGCAGCCCGCGTAGCCGAAGCGCTGCACGCCGAGCCCGTCGAGCGTGGCGAGCAGCCGGTCGGCCACCTCGGCGACCGAGCCCGCCGGGTACGCCGGTGCGCCACCGTGCCCCGGCAGATCGAACCGGAAGACGCGCCACTGCTTCGTCAGCTCGGGGACCTGCCGGTCCCACATGTGCCAGGTGGTGCCCAGTGAGGGACCCAGGATCAGGACTGGTAGGTGTTCTGGCCCGTCAAAGCGGTACTGCAGCGTCTCTGTCTTGCCTTCGGTCACGGGTTCACACCTTCATCTGTCACGATCTGTCACACGTTCCCTGCGAGACCTCCACATGCCTCCGCTGCTGGAAGCAGGTCCGCCACGTCCCGCTTCAGGTACCACTTCTTCGTCGTCTTCACGTTCGTGTGCCCGGTCCACCTGGTGAGCAGGTGATATGGCACATCGTTGTCGGCGAGTACGTGAGGCGAGACGCCCGAGCATCGTACAGACGGGTGAGAACCTGGCCGCCCGAGGCGCTACTCCGGTGACTGCCGGCCGATCCCAAGATCGCTTACGGCGTCGAACCCGACGCGCTCGTGCGGTGGAGCGGCTGGGCGTGCGATGTCGGCTCCCAGGTCGAAAGCGGCAGCGGCGATCGCATCGGCCATGTCCGCCTCCTGGTGCTGTCGCTTCGCCCGTTCGTGATGTGCGCTCAGCAGATCAGCAATTCTCCGGATCGGACCGTGACGGAGGTCAGAGGCCGGTGTTTCCTCGCTCATGGATGGCGATTCCCTTCCGGACATCTCAGAGGCGGGGAACGTTTCGCAGGTTGGCGCGGGCCAGGTCGAGCATCTTGCCGACGCCGCCGTCGAGCACTGTCCGGCCGGCGGCGAAGGCGAATCCCTTGACCTGGGCGGCCGAGATGTGCGGCGGGATCGACAGCGCGTTGGGGTCGGTCACCAGGTCGACCAGGAACGGTCCGTCGTGGGCGAGTGCCTGCTTGAGTCCGTCGACGACATCCCCGGGGCGCTCGATGCGGATCGCCTCGATGCCCGCGCCGCGGGCGATCGCCGCGTAGTCCACCGGCTCGTGGTCGGTCTCGTGCTCGGGCAGCCCCTCGACCAGCATCTCCAACTTCACCATGCCCAGGGAGGAGTTGTTGAAGACGATCGTCTTCACCGGCAGATCGTGCAGCTTCACCGTGAGCAACTCGCCCATCAGCATGCCCAGTCCGCCGTCGCCGGACATCGAGATCACCTGGCGGCCGGGGTAGGCGAACTGCGCGCCGATGGCATGCGGCAGCGCGTTGGCCATCGTGCCGTGCAGGAACGAACCGATCACCCGGCGCCGTCCGTTTGGGGTCAGATAACGCGCCGCCCACACGTTGGACATGCCGGTGTCCACGGTGAACACCGCGTCGTCGGCGGCGAGTTCGTCCAGAACCGAGGCCGCGTACTCGGGGTGGATCGGGATCTGCCGCTCGGCGTCGTGGGTGTAGGCCGAGACCACCTTCTCCAGCGACCTGGCGTGCTTGCGCAGCATCCGGTCCAGAAAGGCACGATCCTCCTTCGCCCGGACCAGCGGCAGCACGGCCCGCAGTGTCTCCCGGACATCGCCGTGGACCCCGAGTTCCAGCACCGTGCGACGGCCGAGGCGGCCCGCATCGTGGTCGATCTGTACGGTCCGCGCCTGCGGCAGGAAGTCGTTGTACGGGAAATCGGTGCCGAGCAGCACGACCAGGTCGGCCTCGTGCATCGCGTCGAAGCAGGCACCGTAGCCCAGCAGACCGCTCATGCCCACGTCGTACGGGTTGTCGAACTGGATCCACTCCTTGCCCCGCAGGGTGTGCCCGACGGGGGCGGCGGTCTTCTGGGCGAGCGCCATGACCTCGGCGTGCGCGTCCCGCACTCCCGCACCGCAGAACAGCATCACCTTCCGTGCCGCGTTCACCTTCTCGGCCAGCGCCCGGACCTGTGTGTCCGGCGCGACGACCCGGCCGCGTTCGGTGACCAGATCGCTGCTCCCCGTCGGGTGAGTCGCCTCGGCGTGCGCGACATCGCCCGGTATCACCAGGACCGACACCGCGCTGTTGCCGAGAGCCCGCTGCATGGCGATCCGCAGAACCCGGGGCATCTGCTCGGGGGTGCCGATCATCTCGCAGTAGTCGCTGCAGTCGGTGAACAGCCTTTCCGGGTGCGTCTCCTGGAAGAATCCGGTGCCGATCTGGTGGGACGGGATGTGCGAGGCGAGTGCCAGCACGGGCGCACCGGAGCGGTGCGCGTCGTACAGCCCCTGGATCAGATGGGTGTTTCCGGGGCCACAGCTTCCGGCACACACCGCGAGCCTGCCGGTCAGCTGCGCCTCCGCTGCCGCGGCGAAGGCGGCGGCCTCCTCGTTCCGTACATGCACCCACTCGATGCCGTCGGTACGGCGCACCGCGTCGACCACCGAGTTCAGGCTGTCACCCACCACCCCGTAGATCCGCTCCACGCCCGCCTGGCGCAGAACGTCCACCAGCTGCTGGGCCACGGTCAGATTCCGCATCGCCGGACTTCTCCCCTCAGGTCTCAATATAGTTGATGCATCTACTTTAGAAGCATCAGTCGAGCTGAGCCTTCAGCCACCGCAGAACATCAGGAGTGACCGGGTCGGTGATGTCCGCGAACTCGTCGTGCCGCTTGAGGAACTTGGCGACGTAGGGGCAGACCGGGACGATCCGCATTCCGGATGCGCGCACGTCGGCGAGTGCCTGCTGGACCAGCCGCGAGCCCAGGCCCTGGCCGGCGAAGGCCCCGTCGATCTCCGTGTGGAAGAAGACACGCTGCACGCCCAGGTCACGGTAGGCGGTCAGACCGGCACGTCGGCCGTCGACCAGGATCTCGTACCGTCGATCGGCGTCCGCACGCTCGACGACCGTGATGGTGGAGGACTCGCTCATGGTGTGCCTTTCGTAAGGGAGTTCAGCGGGTCGGTGGGTTCCGGCGCGGTGTGATGACGGCATTCGGCAGGGCCGGTGCGGGAAGGCGGCCGCTGGGAGAGTCCTCGATGACGCCGAAGCGTTCGGAGGACGCTTCCCAGTCCTCGCGGGCCTTCACGATGTCCTCGTGGCTGCGGCCGATGAAGTTCCACCACATGACGATCTCCTCCCCGAAGGGCGGTCCTCCGAGGAGAATGGCCCGCGCCGGGGCGTCGGTCTCATTCACCATCGTCAGGGTGTCCGCGCCGCGAGGGACGTAGCCGAGTTCGGCGGGCCGCAGCACCGTGTCGATCAGGCGGATGTCCCCGCTGTCCACGAGGAGGCCGTGCTCGAAGGCCGCGTCCACAGCGAGAGAGAGCGCCGCGTGGGGTTCGATGACGATCTCGGCGCCGAGCAGCGGCGTGAACGCCCGGACCGGGGAGGTCCGGCCGGCGAGCGAGCCCAGAAAGACCCGGATCTCGGCCCCGTCGGTCTGCGCGAGCTCGGGCACGTAGTGCTGGAAGTCCCGGGCGGTGTCGCGGTGTTCCTCGGGCAGCGCGACCCACAGCTGGACGCCGTGGATGACCGTGGTGTCCGGCGTGGAGATTTCCGAGTGGGCGATGCCGTATCCGCCGGTCATGAGGTTCATCTCGCCGGGCCGGACCAGGGAGTGGGTACCCAGGGTGTCGCGATGCTCGACCTCTCCGCTGAACAGCCAGGTCACCGTCTGGAGTCCGGTGTGCGGATGCGGGGGCATGTCCATGCCGCCCAACTCGGCGACCTGGTGCGGGCCGTAATGGTCGGCGAAGCACCAGGCACCGATGAGGGTGCGCGCCCGCTGGGGCAGGGTCCGCCGCACGCGCATCGCACGCGGACCGCCGAGGGGGACTTCACGCGCCGACAGGACGTCGACCCGGAGGGTTCCGGCCGGCCGGTCGCCTTCGACGAGCGCACCGCAGCGTAGAGCCTCGGCATCGCCTTCCGGATTGCTCACCGAGAGCACCTCCTCGACAGTCATCATCAGCCTAGTTGTTACGTCAACTATGATGCCACGGAGGCAGACCGATGGCCACAGCACCCGCACGGACGCGGGCCACTGAGAGCGTGACCCGAAGGAGACCCCACGTGAGCAACCAGACCCCCAGCTCCCCACCCCGCAGAATCTTCATCGACAAACAGAGCCCCAAGGCCTTCCACGCCCTGGTGCAGGTCTCCGAGGCGGTCCGGGCGACAGCCTCCGAGGCCGGGCTCGACCGCATCACCGTGGAACTGATCAACCTCCGCGTGTCACAACTCAACGGCTGCGCCTACTGCCTCGATGCGCACACCAGGGCGGCCCTGCGGACCGGTGAATCACCACAGAGACTCGGAATCCTGAGCGCATGGCGGGACACCGACCTGTTCTCCCCCTCGGAGCGCGCCGCCCTGGCGCTGGCCGAGGCCACAACCGATCCGGCGAACGCCACGACCCAGGCATCCGCCTATGAGGACGCCCGACAGGTGCTCTCCGCAGACCAGATCTCAGCCGCGATCTGGGTGGCGGTCACCATCAACGCGTTCAACCGCGTGTCGATCATGAGCAAGCACCCCGTACCGACGCGCCAGGAGAAGTAGTGGCGATGGGCCGGGCCGTCCGATGAGGGTCGTACGCCGCCGGCGCAGATGCCGAGGACACCGATTCGCTGCGGCTTCGAAGTCGCGGGCGGCGAGGTGGGACGCCATAGTTCGCACCGATCCGCTGCTTCACGCTGCTGCCGGGCGTGGAGACGTGCACTCGCAGCCCTGGCGGCGGAGCACGACCTCGGGCAGGCGAGGATCAACCCGCAGGACCGCACCGAGCTGCAGCGCCTCCTTCAGGAGCCGCACTCACCCACCGACCGGGCGGAGCTGACTGCGCACGCCCGGGCCACATGCGGGAAGCGGGCACGGGCGCGTCACTGGCCGCAGGGCCCCGCGTGGTCGCAGTACGGCTGGAGGCGGCTCTGCCCGCAGCCGCACAGCATGGCCCTGGTCTCGGCGCGCGCACCTTGCGGCGTGTCCACACTCAACTCCCCGCGCACCGTCAGCTGCCCGGTGGCACCGCGGGTGATCGTGGTGGGCCGGTCGGGCGCCTCCGCCTCGCCCTCCACGAGTTCGTACTGGAGCGCGCCCGAGGGACAGCGCCGCACGACCTCCGCCAGACGCTCGGCCGTAGTCCTGTCCGGCTGGATCCACGGCCGCTTCGTCGGGTCGAACACCTCGGGCAGGCCATGGACGCATTCGGCGGCATGGAGGCAGCGCCTGGCCTCGAAGGTCACCGTGATCGACTCCGCCTGGTACGTCTTCCGCTCGGATTCACCGCTCATACCCGCCTCCACTACCGCCTACCGCCGCGCTCGGCTTCTCAGTCACTGACCTTGCTGCGGGACTGGTACAGCAGGTCCTGGTATTCGGGGTGCCGGCTGATCCAGCCCGCGAAGAAGGGGCAGGTGGCCAGAACCCGCAGGTGGGCGGCGCGCGCCTCGTCAAGGGCCGTACGGGCCAACGCGGACCCGACTCCCCTGCCCTCGTACTCCGGCTCGACCTCGGTGTGCACGAACGCCACGAGTTCCGTCGTACGGATGTATTCCGCGACGCCCGCCACCTTGGACTCTCCATCGACACGGGCTTCGTAGCGCTTCGCCTCGGGCACGTCGCTCACTTCGACCGTCATGTGTCCTCCTTGTGGGCCTGATCCCGCTCAACTCGGCAGAATTCCGTCAGCCAGGACTTCAGCCTAACCCCGCTAGGTTGACGCATCAACTTACCTCTCGACGAGGGCATCCGCTCGCCGCCACCGCCAGTAGATGAGCTGTCAACGATTTCGTTAGACTGCCTTCATGGACACACAGCCGCGCTGGCTCGACCCGGAACAGAAGGTCGCCTGGGACAACTTCATCCGCATGCAGGAGACGCTCATCGGGCGACTGTCCCGACGCATCCAGGCCGACTCCGGAATGTCAGCAGCCGACTACGTGGTGCTCGTCAGCCTCACCGAAAGGGGCAACGGGCGGATGCGCTTCCTGGATCTGGCCAAGCGCGTGGAGTGGGAGAAGAGCCGGATGTCCCACCAGGTCACGCGGATGGCGAAACGCGGGCTCGTGGCCAAGGAGGAGTGCCCCGATGACGGCCGCGGAGCGTTCATCGTCGCCACCCCGGCCGGCTACAAGGCGATCGAGGAGGCCGCGCCCCAGCACGTCGAGGACGTGCGCCGCCTCTTCATCGACGCCCTGACCCCGAACCAGCTCGCCACACTCGGCCGGATCTCCAAGCGCATCCTGGACCACATGGAGAAGCAGCCGGACTGACCGGGCGAGAGGACGCGACTGGGGTTTCCCCAAGGGCGCGGGGCCAGCTGAGTTTTCACGTGGAACCCTAAGGCAGCATGGTTGACTCGTCAACCTCCGAGGTCAGGGCACAAGTAGCCGTACGTCGCCCGTACTTGGCGGCGGCAAGGCAGACGTCGGGCGGCACTGCGGGGTCGTCGGGCGGCACCGGCTCAGCCGGGGAGGCGGGTGAACTCGTTGCGAAGGTGGCTGATAAGCCCCTGCGCGTCGAGCGTGGCGTGTTCCACCCCGGCGACGGTGATGAGACTGCCGTCCGTCTTGCGTGCCGCGCAGACCCACTCGGCCCTGAGGGTGCCGTCATCAAGGACCGTGGTGTTCCAGAAGTGCTTCATCTCGGCATGGGCGGCGAAGTGGGCACGGTAGAAGGCGGCGATGGCCTCACTGCCGTGCGCCGGCTCCGGGCCGATCTCGACGGTCGCGTCCGCCGCGAAGAGCGCCAGCGCTTCGTCCAGAGCCGCTTCGTCATGGACCGCCAGGTCGGACAGCCCCATGTAACGGTCCAGCGCGGTGGAGGTCGTGGTCATGATGGTCGTCACGCTCTTCTCGTCATGTTGAGGCGTTCCTCGGTACGGAAACCACGGAGGCCCGGAGCGGCTCCCCCATCGAGCCCGCATACAGGTAGGGATGCCGGCGCCCGCGGCGAGTCCCGCGCCGCGGACCATGACATACCGGCGAAGGCGCGGAATTTCTCGTACGGCGCTTCTCACCGCTCCCCCAACACCCCCGCCTACACGCCCAGTTCATCGGCACCTCGGTGGAGTCAACGGCGCACCACACCGACCCGGCCCGCGGCGTGCGGCCGCACCCACCGTGACACGACCTAGTTGACATGTAAACCACAGCGATGTCATGGTTTACATGTCAACTAGATCGAGGGAGGCGGTGTGGGCGCGGGACCTGGCCGGCGGGGAACTCGCGCAGGTCGCCCGGGACGGACGTCCCGCCGGGTCGTCAGGAACCACGCACCGCCACAGCCCGACACAACGAAAGCGTTGAGCGACGTGAACACGATGGATGTTTCGCAAATCGAGTTCGGCATCGACAGCTTCGGAGACCGGCCCCGAAACGACCAGGGCGTGATCGTCTCGCACGCGCAGGCGATCCGTGCCGCGGTGACCGAAGCGGTCCTTGCCGACCAGGTCGGAATCGACGTTGTTGCGTTGGGCGAGCACCACCGGCCCGAGTACGCGATCTCGAGCCCTGAGACGGTGCTGGCGGGCATCGCGACGGCCACGGAGCGCATTCGGCTCGCCTCGGGGGTGACAGTGCTGTCCTCGGACGATCCGGTGCGAGTGTTCCAGCGGTTCGCCACGGTCGACGCGCTCTCCAACGGCCGCGCCGAGGTGATCCTCGGACGCGGTTCCTTCACCGAGTCGTTCCCCCTGTTCGGGTACGACCTGAAGGACTACGAGGTGTTGTTCGAGGAGAAGATCGACCTTTTCCACCGTCTCCTGGACGAGGGCCCGGTCACCTGGGAAGGCACCACGCGCGCCGCTCTGCAGAATGCGGACGTGTACCCGAAGACCGATTCGGGGCGCCTCAACACCTGGGTAGGGGTGGGCGGGACACCGCAGTCCGTGCTCCGCACCGCCCAGTACGGCTTCGGGCTGATGCTCGCCATCATCGGCGGCGCCCCCGATCGGTTCGCTCCTTACGTGGATCTGTACCGGCGTGCCAGCGACGAGTTCGGTACGACCGCGCAGCCTGTCGGCACGCATTCGCCCGGCTTCGTGGCCTCCACCGACGAAGAGGCCAAGGAGCTCTTCCACCCCGGGTACAAGGAGATCCGCGACCGGATCGGGGCACAGCGCGGCTGGCCGCCGCTCCGCCGGGAGGAATTCGACGCCGAGGTGGACCGCGGATCGCTGTATGTCGGCTCGGTCGAGACGGTCGCGACCAAGATCGCCCATGCCATCCGGGTACTGGACGCGGGCCGGTTCGACATGATCTACTCCGCCGCCGGCACCGTGTCAGCCTCCGCACGTCTACGTTCGGTCGAGTTGTACGGCACCCAGGTCATCCCTCGGGTCCGCGAGCTTCTGGCCGAGCAGCCCGCCGCCACGGCGGAAGCGACACGATGACCGACCCCGTCACCACGATCGGGATCCTGGGAGCCGGGAAAGTCGGCACCGTCCTGGCGCGCCTGGCGGTCGCCGCCGGCTATCGAGTCCTGCTCTCCGGGTCCGGTGACCCCTCCAAGATCGCGCTTACCGCCAAAATCCTCACCCCCGGAGCGACCGCCGTATGGCCGGCCCAGGCCGCGGATGCCGCCGACGTGGTGGTCCTGGCTCTCCCGCTCGGCAAGCACCGCGACCTCCCCGTCCCGAAGCTGGAGGGAAAGCTGGTCATCGACGCGATGAACCACTGGTGGGAGGTCGACGGTCCCCGCGCCGCGATCCTCCCGCCCGACACCTCATCGAGCGAAGCCGTCCAGCGGTTCCTGCCGGACGCACGGGTCGTGAAAGCCCTCAACCACATGGGCTACCACGACCTCGAAGACGAGGCACGTCCAGCCGGCGACCTCGGACGCAAGGCCATCGCGATCGCCGGTGACTCGCCCGAGGATCTCGCCGTCGTGTCCGCGCTGATCGACACCCTCGGATTCGACCCCCTCACCATCGGCGACCTCGCGGCGGGCATCCGGCTCGAACCCGGAACCCCCGCCTTCGGAGCCAATGTCGACGCCGACCAGCTCCGCACGCTTATCGCCGCCCCTGCTCCGCAAGACTCTCTGAGCACTGTGGCCACGTCGTGACGCTCTCTGCAGAAAGACAGCCACATGACTCAAGGATTGACTGACAAGACCGGTGCATCCATGACGGTCGGGCTCGATCTCGCAAGCCCGATCAGCTCTTACACAGTTTTTCGTGCCGACGGAACACCCGTCGGCACGACCGACTTCGTCGCCGTATCCGGCACAAGCGAAGAACGAATATTCTTCCATACCGAGGTGTGCCAGGATTTCGGTGAACGTGCTCTGGTTGCGCTGCTGGTGAGTACGGCACTCACAGACAGCATTCGCGAAAGCGTTGCCGTCGTGCCGTTGTGCCCAATGTTCGCTCGGCACCTGCGAGTGAACGGCGACGAATTCATCGCGAATGGCGGCGTGTTCCGCCAGCCGATACCTGACGACATAGGGGTGATCACGCGCGCCACGCTCGGCGAAGCGTGAGGTCATGTCCCTGGTCTCATCGACGATGTGACGCCGTGAAGCGCCGTGCATGGAGGACGAATGCGGCCCATCATTCCCGACTATCTGGACGAGGTACTGAGAGATGTGGAACCGGATACGTCCGGAGAGCCGGCGGGATACATCCCTGAGCTAGCGGCAGCGGACCCGGAGCGCCTCGGTGCGGCCTTTGCCATGATTGACGGAGAGGTCTATGGTGCCGGTGACATCGATATCGAGTTCACCATCCAATCGATCTCCAAGCCGTTCATATACGCGTTGGCCCTGGCTGATCGCGGATTCCACCCTGTGCTCGCCAAAGTCGGTGTCGAGCCCTCCGGAGAAGCGTTCAACGAGATCTCCCTCGAAAGCGATACCGGGCGCCCTCTCAATCCCATGATCAACGCCGGCGCCATCACCGTGCACTCACTGGCCGGCGCGGAGGACCTGAATCCGGCGGAGCGCGTGGAACGCGTGCTCCATGGCCTCTCGGCGTTCGCCGGTCGTCGACTGAAGGCGGATGAGACGGTATGTGCGTCAGAGATGGAGCACGCGCACCGCAACCTCGCCATTGCCCACATGCTCCGCAGTCACGACGTCCTCACCGAGGATCCCAGGGCCGTCGTGGACGGCTACACCCGCCAGTGTTCCGTGCTCGTCACCACGCGCGATCTGGCCATGATGGCCGCGACGTTGGCCAACCGTGGGGTGAACCCTCTCTCGGGTGAGCAGGTGGTGCCGGAACCGGTGGTGCGTCAGGTGCTGAGCGTCATGTTCCGCTGTGGAATGTACGACGCTGCCGGCGACTGGGCGACCCAGGTCGGTATTCCGGCAAAGAGCGGGGTGGCCGGGGGCCTGATCGGCGCGCTCCCCGGACAGATCGGCATCGCCACGTTCTCACCACGACTGGATGGTCACGGGAACAGCGTTCGCGGGGTGGCACTGTTCGAGCGATTCTCTTCGGACATGGGTCTGCATGTGATGGAGGTCCCCGCCGCCTCGCGTGCGATCGTGCGGTCCAACCATGTCGTCGGCAGCGGATCGAGCGCGCTCCGGGTCCTGCGACTGCAAGGTGTCATCGGCTTCGCCGGAGCCGAGAGAGTTGTCCAGAAAGCCATGGGCATCTCACCTTCGGATGTCAGGGTGGCTTTGGACCTGACAAGGGTCTTTTCGATCGACGACGTGGCACGACGCGTGCTGCTGGAGGTCGCACGCCGGCTGACGCTGAATGGTCACGAGGTCTACCTCGTCGATCCGGAATCGATCATGCCCGATCCCGATCCCGGCGATGGAGGCCGAGTCGCAGTCGTGGACAACGTGGATCAAGCTGTATTTCCGACCCGCCTCCGATAGCGCAAATTTCTCACACACAGATATGGGCCGGTGTTCGTTTCGTCGGCCGGAAGGGAAAGCAATCATGGGTTACATCACCGTCGGCACGGAGAACAGCACGCCGATCGAGCTCTACTACGAGGATCAGGGTTCTGGGCAGCCGGTCGTCCTGATCCACGGCTACCCTCTGAACGGGCACAGCTGGGAACGCCAGACGCGCGAGCTGCTGGCCCAGGGCTACCGGGTCATCACCTATGACCGTCGGGGCTTCGGCCAGTCGTCGAAGGTGAACTCCGGTTACGACTACGACACCTTCGCCGCCGACCTGAACACGGTCCTTGAGACACTCGACCTGCAGGATGTCGTCCTCGTCGGCTTCTCGATGGGCACCGGGGAACTCGCCCGCTACGTGAGTCGCTACGGTCATGAGCGTGTCGCGAAGCTCGCCTTCCTCGCCTCGCTCGAGCCGTTTCTCGTCGCCCGCGACGACAACCCCGACGGGGTGCCGCAGGAGGTCTTCGACGGCATCTACGCGACCGCAAAGGCGGATCGGTACGCCTGGTACACACAGTTCTACGCGGGCTTCTACAACCTCGACGAGAACCTCGGCACGCGTATCAGCGAGGAGGTCGTGACCGCCAGCTGGAACGTCGCGATCCGCAGCGCTCCGGTGGCCGCTTACGCTGTGGTATCGGCATGGATCGAGGACTTCCGCGCCGACGTCGAGGCGGTCCGCGCGAGCGGCAAGCCCGCACTGATCCTGCACGGAACAAAGGACAACATCCTCCCGATCGACGCCACTGGGCGCCGATTCCACAAGGCGCTCCCCGATGCCGACTACGTCGAGGTCGAAGGAGCGCCGCACGGCCTGCTCTGGACCCACGCCGACGAGGTCAACACCGCGCTCCGCGACTTCCTCGCGAAGTGACGGTGGATGACGTGCGTCTCCCCTGACGGCTTCCCGTCGAAGAGGGGCGTACATGACGCCGAGCTGGTACTGAGTCTGAGGCGCCATATACGCCCCTCGAACGCGGGAGGTGTCGGACAAACCGCGTGGCGTGCAGACGGTGCTCCCCGCGATCTGTCCGAGACTCCGTCACCCTCTGTTGGAGCGCCTCATCGCACACGGGCCGATGCGAATCTCCGGCACCGTCGCGCGACCGGTACCCAAGCGATCAGCGGTCTCGCTCCGCACGGTATTCCAGACGACCGGCCCCTGGGCCGACGAACGGGCCGCCGGAATCTCCGGCGGCCCGTTCTTGAAAGGCTGTTAATGGCCCCCGCCACTCGGCGGTGAGAGCTTCCGCATACGGCACACGCGGTTCCGGCCGGACAGCGGTGTCATGCCTCGCCGCCGGTGGGCGTGGCCAGGAGTTGCATCTCCCAGGCGAAGGCGACACCGCTGGCACCGCCGTGCTGCGCCTGGATCTCGGTGACGCCCTGGACGGTCTTCTCGCGGGCCCAGTCGCGCTGCCACTCGCCCAGCACGGCCATCCAGGTGATCGGGACCACGCCCGCCTGGATCATGCGCTGCACCGCCATGTCGTGGGCTTCCTTCGAGACACCGCCCGACGCGTCGGTGACGGCGAAGACATCGAAGCCCTCGCCCGCCGCCTGGATCGCCGGCATGGCCACACAGATCTCCGTCCAGAGGCCGGCGATGACCAGCTTCTTGCGTCCTGTCGCCTTGACGGCATCGACGACACGCTCGTCCTGCCAGGTGTTGATGAAGGTCCTGTTGATCGGCTTCTGCTCCGGGAACACGTCCTGCAGGCCCTGGAGAAGAAGGCCGCCACGCTCCTCCAGGACGGTGGTCAGAACGGTCGGCACGTCGAACACCTTGGCGGCCTTGGCGAGCCCGACGGCGTTGTTGATGACCATTGTCGGCTCGTGGCTGTGCAGGTTGGCGACCTGGAACGGCTGGTGGTCGATGAGGACGAGCACGCTCTCCTCGGGCGTCAGCAGCGCGCCGACTCCGGCCTTGTTCTCAGTAGTCACGAGATTCCCCTTCTGGAACATTGCGTACGGGCTGACCGGCCCGGCGGCCCCCAACCATTTGGTTGACGCGTCATCTACGCTAGAGGCCGTTTCTTGACGCGTCAACTAGCCTCGGTTTCCTGGGCGTTCAGTAGTAGCGGCTCAGCAGTAGCGGTTCAGGACCTGGAACGCTTCAGCTGCCACCCACCGCGTGGCGCCTGCTCAGATCTGGTTCGTGCCCCCGTCGACGTAGATGTTCGCGCCGACGACGTAGCTGCTCTGTTCCGAGGCCAGGAAGGCCACGACTGCGGCGGCCTCCTCGGGCTGCCCCATGCGGCCCTTGGGCACGGTCGCGGCAACATTCTCCTTGACGGCCCGGAGGGTCTCCTCGTCGCCGAAGGCGGCAGTGCCCCCGGGAGTCTCGATCCATGCCGGCGAGACCACGTTGACCCGGACGCCACGGGCCTTGAGCTCGTTGGACCACGTCCGCGCGAAGGACCGGACGGCCGCCTTCGACGCCGCGTACGCGCCGAACGCCTCTACTCCACGGTCGCCGGCCGTCGAACCGACCAGGACGATCGAGGCTCCTTCATTGAGCAACGGCAACGCCTTCTGCACGGCGAACAGCGTGCCTCGGACGTTGACCGCGAAGGTCTGGTCGAAGTGCTCCTCGGTGGTCTGTTCCAGCGTCACGAACGCACCGATCGCCGCGTTCGCCACGAGCACGTCCAAACCCTTGCCTCGCGCCCGGACCGCCTCGTAGAGCCGGTCCAGGTCCTCCGGCTTCGAGATGTCGCCGACGACCGCGGTGGCCCGGTCCGCTCCGATGGTCTTGACGGCAGCCTCCAGTTCGGCCTGGCGTCGGCCGGTGACGAACACGTACGCGCCCTCGTCCGCCAGCCGTACGGCGGTGGCCAGACCGATACCGGTGCTGCCCCCGGTGACCACCGACGTCTTGCCTTCCAGCTGTCCCATGCGGGTGTCTCCATCACTCTCTCGATGCCGATCCGTTCGACATCGATACTGCGGGAGGTCGGGGATACTATCCATAATGCAGAGTCCGGCGTTCTTTACGTATCGTCCAGGAGGTGTCGTCGGTGCTCGGATTTCGGGATCCAGTGGCTGACGCGATCGGCCTGCTCCGGCCCCGCACGGTGATCGGGCCCAACCTCCGGGCCGCGGGAGAGTGGGCGTTGCGCTTCGACACGTTCTTGCACGTGCGGATCGGGGGCCTCGTACGCGGCACGTGCTGGTTGATCCTCGAAGGGCACGAGCCGGTGCTGCTGCGGGAGGGTGACACCTTCATGCTGGGCAACCCGCCGCCTTACGTGCTGGCCAGCACGCTCGACGCAAGCCCGCGCCCTGCGGAGCCGGTGTGGGCGAGTGCCGAAGACGGGTTCGTGCGGATCGGCCCGGAGTCCGAGGAGGACCTCTACCTCTGCGTCGGGCACATCGCGTTCGACGACAGCAACGCGGCCCTCCTGACCGATCTTCTGCCGCCGCTCGTGATCGTCCGCGTCGGCGATCCTCATGGCGGGCGGCTCGCGCAGCTGATCGATCTCCTGGCCACCGAGGTCGGGGTCAGCGCCGCGGGCGGCCCGCTGGTGCAGAACCATCTCGCACAGATCCTGCTCGTGCACATGCTGCGTGCTCACGCCGGTCAGACAGACCGGCCCACCGGCTGGCTGGGCGCCCTGAACGAGGACGGCATCGGTGCCGCCCTGCGCGCCGTGCACGCGGACGTGGCCCACTCCTGGAGCCTCAAGGAGCTCGCCGAGATCAGCCACATGTCGCGTTCCGCGTTCGCCCAGGCCTTCAAGAGCCACGTCGGGGTCCCGCCGTTGGAGTACCTGATCCAGTGGCGCATGAGCCTCGCGCGCGACGCCCTCACCCGCGACACCATGTCGATCTCCGAGCTCGCACAGGCCACGGGCTACCAGTCCGAGAGCGCGTTCAGCACCGCGTTCCGCCGCGTGGTCGGATCGTCGCCCGCACAGTTCCGGAACCAGGCACGGCAGCCACCGCGCTCGGCCGCGAACGGAAGCACCACTACCAGCGACGCGGACACGCGTCATGAACGCGACCGGAGTACCAGCGGTGCCGCGGTGGGTGTCGGCGGGGCGTAACCGGCGGGCCTCCGACGGCAGTTGAGTCGAGCGCCGCCGTCACCTGCCTCGCCGGCGAGGCCGCTCGCTAGCGGTCCAGCCGCACCGGGTCGCCCGGCGCGCTGCGGCGGACCAGCCAGGCTTCGGTGATGTGGGTGAACATCGCCTCGGCCGCACCGCTCGGGTCGTGGGCGGCGATGCGCTCGTACACGCGGCGATGGCCGTGGTTGGACGCGACGCACATGGCGCGCTCGGGCCGGCCCATGTACCGCGCGGTGTTGACGACCTGGCTCTCCAGTGCGCGTATCACCCCACGGGCGATGCGGTTTCCCGACGCCTGCATGATGACGTCGTGGAAGGCGCGGTCGTGCTCCGCGTACGTGGCGTGGTCGTCAACGAGTTCGTCCATGCGGTCCACCAGTGTGCGCAGGTGATCCACGACGTCCTGAGTGGCCAGCCGGGCGGCGACGTGCGCCATGTCGGACTCCAGCAGCCGCCGTGTGACCACGAGGTCGTCGAGGAGCTGCAGACTCTCGTCCTGGTCGATGCTCGCCGCCAGGACGTGCTCGTCGAGCATGTTCCACTTCGCCGGGGCGGTCACCATGGTGCCGGCCCCCTGGCGGACCTGTACCAGTCCCTTCTCCTGAAGGATCTTCACGGCTTCCCGGATGACGGTCCGGCTCACCGCGAAGGCCTCGCAGAGAGCGGGCTCGGGCGGCAGCGGCGTCCCCGGCGGGTGCTCCCCGCGAACGATGCGCCCCACCAGCTCGGCTGTGACCGCCTTCGCGAGGTTGGTCGGCCGTCGTGCCCAGGCGGGAGGCGCCGAACTGCTGTCAGCTGCTGGCTGCGTTGCCGTCATGGTTCCTCCGGTGGTCCCGCGACCACGCGGGCGACTTGAGCAGCCATCATACGTGACAGCCATTGACGTCATACGTCATACGAGTTACGTTTCCGGGTCATCGGCGGGCGGAGAGTCCCCGCAAGGCAACGGAGAGTGATCGGCATGAAGCGGCGAGCACTGTGGTCGGCCGTCCTGGTCGCGGCGATGACGCTGTCCGGCTGCGGCAGCGCGGGATCCGGCTCCTCTTCCGACAACGCGGACGACAAGCTCGTGGTCTGGGACTGGAAGTCCGGCGAGGAGTCGGCCGCCTCCTACATCAAGCAGGCGAAAGCCGACTTCGCCGAGAAGCACCCCGATGTGAAGGTGGAGTTCGTCGCCCAGCCGTTCGACCAGTACTACACGTTGCTGGGCACGGCCATTCAGTCAGGCAAGGGCCCCGACGTCATGCTCTTCAACGGCGGCGGCGAGATACGCGACCGTACGGACGCCCTCCTGCCCCTGGACGACTACGTGGCCGAGGACAGGAAACGGCTTGCGGGTTGGGAGGCCTTCACCGCGCAGGGCAAGATCTATGCAGCGCCGGTGACGTTGCAGGGGCATCCGGTCTACTACAACAAGGCCCTCTACAAGGACGCCGGTCTCGACCCCGAACGCCCGGCGACGACGTGGCGGGAGTTCCTCGACGACTGCAAGGCCATCGCCGAGAAGACCAAGGCCAGTTGCCTCTCCCTCGGGAACAAGGAGGGCATCGGCATCCAGTTCTTCCTCTCGGCACTGGGGCCGGGCGTCCTCACACCGCAGGAGTACGACGACTGGATCGCCGGGAAGCGGGACTGGAACTCACCCCATGTGCGGCAGATCTTCGAGCTCTGGAAGGAGGCCGAGGACGCCGGCCTGAACAACGAAGGGGCCAACTCGACCGCGCTGTTCAACGACGCCTTCGCCCGCTTCCAGTCCGGTGAGGCCGCCCACATCGTGGGGCTGATGTCGGACGTGGGCCACTGGAAGGACTTCAGCGAGTTCCTGGACCCGGACGACATCGGCGTGATGCGGGCTCCGCTCGTCAACTCCGAAGCCGTTCCCGGCCTTCCGTACGACGGCGGTATCGGCTACGGGGTCGCCGAGTGGACGAAGAAGCCGAAACTGGCCGCGGACCTGGTGCGCTCCCTGACGTCGAAGGACGCTCTCAAGGCGTTCTACGCCGACGCCGGCGCGGTCGCGTCCGACAGCACCCTCGACGTGTCGGGCGGCGGTCAGGCCCTCACCACGATCGTGTCGGAGATCAAGACCGGCAAGCCCGCACTGCATGTCGCGCTGTCCTCGAAGACGCTGGACCTGATGGGGAGGCTGTCCCAGCAGATCCTGAGCGGATCGACCAGCGTCGACGACGCCTTGCAGAAGCTGGCCGACTCCGACCAGAAGGGCTGAACCCGTGCCGCTCAGGGGTTCGCCCTCGTCGGTCCGCCCGGCCGATACCGGGCGGACCGACGAGACACAGGCCGGGCAGCGCACGCGCCGTACGGATCCCGGGGTGCGTTCCCCGCGGCGCATCAGTGGGCAGCGTGCCGAACGCCTCGCGCCCTACGTCCTGCTGGCCCCGGCCATTGCGATCGTGGTGGCGTTCCGCCTGGTCCCGCTGCTCATGGGCGTCAACTTCTCCTTCACCGGCGACGGCGAGCGCGACGGGACCGCGGTCGGCCTGGACAACTACGCGGAACTGTTCCGGGACCCGCTCTTTCACACAGCCCTGGAGAACGTCGGACTGCTCGTGCTGCTGCTTCCCGTGGCGGTGGCGATTCCCGGCCTGCTCGCGACGTTCATCTATCTGCGCGTCCCCGGGCACCGGATCTACCGCAGCGTCTACTTCTTTCCGGCCGTGCTCTCTCCGGTGATCGTCGGCGCGATCTTCAACCTGCTGCTGGCCTTCGACGGCCCGCTCAACGCGGCTCTCGGGAACAGCGGCATCGACCCCGTCGACTGGCTCGGCGATCCGGACATCGCCATGTTCACGGTTGTCGGCGTGCACGTCTGGGCGACGTTCGGGATGGCCCTGGTGGTCTTCCTCGCCGGGTTCTCCACCCTGGACGCCACACTCCTCGACGCCGCCCGGGTCGACGGCGCGTCGCTGCCGCAGGTCATCTGGCACGTGATCGTCCCTGGCCTGTCCCGCACCATTCAGTTTGTCTTCGTCACGACCATGATCGGGATGCTGACGTCCATGTTCGGCCTGCTCTACGTGATGACCAGCGGCGGCCCGGAGGGGGCCACCTATCTGCCCGAGTACTACATCTGGGTCCAGCAGGGGGAGATGAACCGGCCGGCGCTCGCCTCGGCCGCCTCGACGGTTCTCTTTCTCCTGATGCTCGTGGTGGGGCTCGCGCAGATCGCGCTGCTCCGCCGCGCGGGGAGGGAGCACTGATGCGCCGCGCGCGCCTGCGTGTGTGGGTGGTCGCCGTCCCAATGGCCGCCCTGGCAGTGGCGACGATCTACCCTCTGGTGTTCACCGCCAACGTCGCCATGAAGACCCGGCACGAGTACATCCTCGACCGGTTCTCCCTGACGAGTTCCCTGTCCTGGGAAAACATCGCCACGGCATGGACGAGTGTGGGCCTGGGACGGTACTTCGCCAACTCCGTCATCGTCGTGGCGTCCGCGGTCGCCCTCCTGCTGCTGATCGGCTCGATGGCCGGCTTCGCGCTGAGCCACCTGCGGTTCCGGGGCTCACGGGCCCTGTTCCTGTGCTTTCTTGCGGCGCTGTTCATCCCGTTCCAGGTGATCATGGTCCCGCTCGCGCGCGTCATGGCGGACACCGGCCTCATGGACACCTACCCCGGGCTGATCCTCGCCTACGTCGCGCAGTTCCTCCCGTTCACGATCTTCCTGATGACGAGCTACTACTCCGGGATCCCGGGCGAGATCATGGACGCGGCCAGGATCGACGGGAACACGACGTACGGCGTCTACCGGCGGATCATGCTGCCGATCGGCCGCCCGGCCCTGCTGTCGGTCGGCATCCTCAACGCCCTGTTCTGCTGGAACGACGTGCTCATCTCCCTGCTGATGATGCCGTCCCCCGAACACCGCACCCTCATGGTCGGAGTCACGTCACTGCGCGGTCAGTACTCCGACGACATCCCCACCTTCGCCTCCGGGGTGCTGATCGCCGCACTGCCGGTCCTCGTGCTCTACCTCTTCTTCCAGCGCCAGATCGCCGACGGGATCACCGCCGGTGCCACGAAGGGCTGACATGCGGATAACCGGGTTTCGCACCCTCACGACCGTCCACGAATGGGGCCGTCCCATCGGTGACGCCAACGGCGTCTACGCCGACGGGATCACTCCGGTGCCGATCGTCCTGGTGGACACCGACGCGGGGATCACCGGCGTCGGTCTGGGACCTCACATAGCAGTGGACGCCGTCTTCTCCGCCATCGACGGCGAGGACCCGCGATGCGTGACCGCGCTCTACGACCGCATGTTGCGGCACACCTTCAAGGCAGGCCACGCCGGAGCCCTCTTCGGGACCATCGGTGCTCTCGACACCGCCCTGTGGGACATCAAGGCAAAGGCGGCGGGTGAACCGCTGTGGCGCCTTCTGGGGGGAGGCGACCGAAGGGTTCCCGCCTACGCATCGGCCGTCGACATCGCCCTGAGCGACGACGAACTGGCCCACGTCTACCAGACCTACGCCGAGCACGGCCTGCGGGCGGCCAAGCTCAAGGGTGGCCTGGACGTCGAGCGGGACCGCGACCGGCTGACCCTCGTACGGGAGGTCCTGACCGAGGCCGGACGGGGGGCGCGGCCGGCCCTGATGCTGGACGCGAACGAGACCTGGACCCGCAAGCAGGCGGTCCGTCACGTCGGGGAACTGGAACGGACGCTCGACCTCACCTGGGTCGAGGAACCTGTCCGGCGCTGGGACGCCGAAGGAATGGCTGCCGTCGGACGGGGGATCCGGGCTTCGGTCGCCAGCGGGGAGAACCTCAGCGGCCTCGAGCAGTACCGGCCGCTGCTGGCCCGGGACGCGGTGGACATCGTCCAGACGGCGGCGGTCTGGGGCGTGACCCACTTTCTGCGGGTCGCCGCCCTGGCTCACGCCCACGATCTGCCCGTCAGCCCGATCGGCGACACTCCCGTGGCGCTCCTGCACGCCGCGACGTCCGTGCCCAACCTCATCGCCGCCGAGCTGCAGGACCTCCAGCCGCCCCTCGGCCTCTCCCTCGACCTGCACGTCGAGGACGGTGCCTTCGTCCTCGGTCACGCGCCGGGCCTGGGCATCGAGGTCGACGAGGCAGCGATAACGGCGTCAGGGCGACAGCACACCGCCGCACCCGGAGGTCCCGGCATCCGGCCCGAGCACGCGGGCCGACGACTGCTCACGGCAGCCGATCACCGCGCCGGCACGCAGCAGCACGACCCCGGTCCTCCCCAGTTCCTCGTACCGCATCCCGTCAGCGAAGTGCCGCACACCGCTGGGCCCTGAACGGCCCGGAGCACCCCGACCGCGAAGAAGGGACACAGCCATGCCCTCGCTCCTCGCACGGCACACAAGAACGTCCGTCATGGCGACCGCCGCGATCCTGGCCGCCGGACTGCTCGCCGCCCTGCCCTCCGACGCACACGCCGCTCCCAAGGAACACAGACTCGTCGTCGCTCCCACCGGCGCTCCGCGCGCCAGCGACCACGGGCCAGGCACGGTCAAACGGCCGTTGAAGACCCTGGCGGAGGCGCAACGCCGGGCACGGGCCCTCGCTGCCCGAGGCGACGGCGACGTCACCGTGAACCTCCTCGGCGGGACCCACCGGCTCACCTCGCCGCTGCGCTTCGGAGCGGCCGACTCCGGCCGCGACGGGCACACGGTGACCTGGAAGGCCGCGCCCGGAGCGAAACCCGTGGTGAGCGGCACGGACCCGGTCACGGGCTGGGAGCTGGACGACCCGGAGAAGGGCATCTACAAGGCGGACGTCGGCACCGGCTTCGACACCCGGCAGCTCTACGTCGACGGCGTACCGGCACAGCGGGCGCGCCTCGAGCTGAACCGGTCCGACATCACCCTCACCCCGACCGGCTTCACCCTCAACAACCCGGATCTGGACCACCTGGCCGCGCTGCCCGACCAGAAGCGCATCGAACTCCAGGCGAAGCTGTCCTTCACCAACCGCTTCGCGCCCGTCGAGAGCATCTCCGGCTCCACCGTCACGATGCAGCAGCCCGCCTGGGACAACAACACGTACGGATACGACACCATCCAGTCCCCGTTCAGGACACCGCAGTTCTGGCTGCTGAACTCCAAGAGCTTCCTCGACCGGCCCGGCGAGTGGTACCTGGACAAGACGGCCGGCTCGCTCTACTACAAGCCGCTCGAGGGGCAGGACATTCACCGCGCACGGGTCGAACTGCCGCGCATGGAGACGCTGCTCGAGGTCGGCGGCACCTACGACGAGCCGGCCCACGACCTGCGTTTCCAGGGACTGACCTTCACCGGCACCACGTGGCTGCACCCCAGCTC
This sequence comes from Streptomyces sp. GESEQ-4, assembly GCF_017948455.1. GTDB lineage: Bacteria > Actinomycetota > Actinomycetes > Streptomycetales > Streptomycetaceae > Streptomyces. The sequence continues at coordinate 167,180 of NZ_JAFFSU010000003.1, read as the reverse complement.
GCCCAACGGATACGCCAACCAGCAGACGGGCACGTTCATCACCGGCGTCCAGCCCGAGCGGCCCGCGGACGCCTTCACGTCGTGCGAGGTCGGCTGCAAGGGCTTCGAAGGAGCCCGTAACGGCTGGGCACAGGCGCCCGCGGCCGTGCAGGTCTCGGCGGCGCACGGCATCTCCTTCGCCGGCAACCGCTTCGTGAACCTCGGCTCCGTCGGGCTCGGCATCGGCAACGACGCCAACGCCCACGCCACCGGCGTCGGACTGGGCGCGCGGAACATCTCCGTCACCGGCAACACGTTCACCGCGAGCGCCGGCGGCGGCATCGTGGTCGGCGGGGTCCGTCCCGACGCGCACCACCCGTCCGACGAGCGCATGACCAACAGCGACATCCTGATCGGCGACAACCGCGTCTTCTCCACGGCGCTGGAGTACCTGGACCAGGACGGCATCTTCGCCAGCTACGCGACCCGGCTGACCATCGAGCACAACGACGTCACCGACATGCCGTACACCGGCATCGGGGTCGGATTCGGGTGGGGCGCCAACGACAAGGGCGGCAGCCCCGAGTACATCAACCGCGGCCTGTACGACTTCCAGCCGATCTATGACACGCCCACGACGCAGAAGGACCTCCGCGTGGTCGGTAACCACGTGAGCGACGTCGTGCACACGATGTTCGACGCCGGCTGCATCTACACGCTCTCCGCCAACCCGGGCGCCACCATCGAGGAGAACTTCTGCGAGAAGAGCGGGCAACTCGGCCTGTACTTCGACGAGGGCTCCCGCTACATCACCGCGAAGCGCAACGTCTTCCTCGACACCGCCGCCCAGTGGGCGCACGCCAACAACCAGAACAACAACCTCACCGGCGACCAGACCCTGACCGGAAACTACGCGACCAATCCCGGCATCACCGGCCTCGTCGACGGCCAACGCGGCAACGTCGTACGGGACAACACCCTCTTCACCAGCGACAACATCCCCGCGGAGGCCAGAGAGATCATGTCCGGCGCGGGCGCGGCAGACCGCCGCTATGGGTGATGCCAGGTATCGCACGTCCCGGCGGTGCGGGGTCCTCAGTCCCCCGGCGACGTGCCCAAGCCCGTCAGTGCGCCGACCGGGTCCAGGTCGGGGGTGCCGCGGGGCCACCAGTCGTCGTGGCCGGGTTCCGATTCGTACGGGTACCAGATGCCGTCTCGGCCCAGGCGGAGCTGGACGTGGCCGCGGGGGTGGGTGAGGCGGTTGCGCCAGGGGCGGAAGGCGGGGAGGTCGGCGGCGAGGAGGAGGGGACGTGCCCGGTCGAAGCGGCCGGCGGGTGGGTCCCAGGGTTCTTCGAGGACGGCGAGGCCCTCCAGGCCGCCCTGGCGCCAGGCCGCTACCGCACGGGCCAGTTCGGCAGGGGTGCGGCCGGCGGCGGAGGCGAGCGATGAGTACAGGGCACGGGTACCGGCGGTGAGTCCGGAACCCGGGCGGGCCGCGGCGAGCCGCACCGCGTCCTGCCACAGCGTCAGTTCGGCGACCGGGTCACGGCCGGTGGCGAGCAGCGTATGGGCGCGGAGGGCCGCGTCGGTCGCCAACTGGTCCAGCGCGAAGGGGTCCGGGCCGCCCGGCGCGGCCGGGTAGACCGGGGGTTGCCCGGGGTGCGGGGGTGCGGGTGGCGGGGCGGGGAGCGGCGGGAGTTGACGCGGCGCGAGCGCCTCAGTGGCCCGTACCCCCGGCAGCGGCGCCGGTTCCCGCTCCTGTGCGGCGCGGGCCGCGCGGGCGGCGTTGCGACGGGAGAGGGCATCGAGCAGTTCCCGCTCTCCGCGACCGCGCAGCAGAAGCAGGACGAAGGGGTCGGCGTCCAGCAGCCGTGCCGTCTGGTAGCAGAGTGCGGCGGCGTGCTTGCAGGGGTGGCCGTGGTCGGGGCAACTGCACTGCGGGGCAAGGTCACCGGGGCCGGGCAGCAACGGGACTCCGCAATCCGCCAGGGACTGCGGCAACTCCTTGTCCAGCAGCGCGGCGATATGCCCAGGTCGCTCGGCGGCGGTGTCCAGGAACCGCTCCCAGTCGGCGTCCTCCAATGTGCGCAGGCGCAGCTGCACACGGTAGGGCCGGGGCCGACTGCCCTGCACATACGCGAGGACGAGACCGGGCGTGACGGTGATGGCCTCCACATTCCCCTGCTGCGCATATCCACGTCCCCGGGCCAACCGCTTGGCATCCAGGGCCCCTTCTTCCAGCGCCGCGACCCATGCGTTGCCCCACCAGGTCGCCGCGAATCCATCACCTTCCGAGGGGAGCGGCCCGAACGCGGGGAAGGTGCGGCGCAGTTCGGTGAGGGCGGTCCCGGCGCGCAGGGTTCCCGCGCTCGATGGAGGTCGGGAGTGGGTGGGTACGCGAGAGTCGGGGCGGGCGAGGGCGTTCGGCGAGCCTGGGTGGCGGGGGGAAGTCGGGGTCTCGGCAGGCTCCTCCTCAGGCAGGTCGTCCGCGGTCGGCATCCGAAAGGCGTCGGCGACGAGGTCCGACAGGGCGCTGGCTCGTCCCTGGGCGGCGCGGGGCTGCCCGCCCCGGTCGGATAGGGCACGAGCTCGGCCCTGGGCGGCGCGGGTGTGCCCGCCCCGCTCTTCCGCAGGCGCGGTCCGAGCCCGGGGACTCGGCCTGGGCGAAGGCTCGACTCCCCCGTCCGCACGGTCCGCCCCCTCTTCCCGCCCCTCACCACGAGCGGCACGCAACGCCTGCCGTGCGACATCGGCGGGACGCGCCGCCCGAGCGTCGCCCGAGCCCTCCGGAGCCTTGCGGGAGTCTGTCGCCGCCCCACGGCCCAGTCGCTGCCCGCTCACGGCCCGGTCGCGGGCCACGCCCTCGGCCCCCTCGTCCCGAACCCGGCTCCCCTCCTCGCCGGAGGTCTCCCCCAAGGCGGCACCGCCCGACCCGTCGGCGACCGAGGCACCCCCAGCCTTGTCCACGGTGACGGCACGCCTGCCAGTGACGGCATCGCGCAGCGCCGCCCGGGCCGCGTCACCCGGCCGGGTCGCACCTCCTGAGGTGTCCCCAGTCGTCGGCCGTACGTCGTCGCCGGCAGCCCCGCCGTCCCCAACTCGCGCCGCCCCACCCGGAACCCCGTCGCCCTCAGCTCGCGCCATCCCACCCGCAGCCCCGCCATCCCCAACCCGCGCCGCCCCACCCGCAGCCCCGCCGCCCCCAACCCGCGCCGCCCCAGTCGCAAGCCGACCAGTGCCCACCGTCTCCTCGGGAGCCGTTACGTCCGCGCCGCGCTCCGCGTGCGCCCCCGGCCGCTGTTCGCCGGAGCCAGACTCAGGTCGGCTCGCACGCTCCCGGGCCTCCCGGAGGGCTCGGCGGGCCTCGTCGGCGGGGCGGGAGGTCATGGTTGCCTCCGTAGTGAGACGAGGTCGGACAGGTCGCGGTCCGTCAGTTCCGTGAGGGCGGACTCGCCGGAGCCGAGGATCGCGTCGGCGAGGGCGCGCTTGGATTCGAGCATTTCGGCGATGCGGTCCTCGACGGTGCCCTCGGTGATGAGGCGGTGGACCTGGACCGGCTGGGTCTGGCCGATGCGATAGGCGCGGTCGGTGGCCTGTTCCTCGACGGCGGGGTTCCACCAGCGGTCGAAGTGGACGACATGGCCCGCGCGAGTGAGGTTCAGACCGGTGCCGGCCGCCTTCAACGACAGCACCAGGACCGGCGTCGCGCCACTCTGGAAGCGGTCCACCATCCGCTCCCGCTCGGGTACGGGTGTGCCGCCGTGCAGCAGGTCCACGGGGACCGCCCGGGTGGCCAGGTGAGAGGTGATCAGGCGAGCCATCCCGACGTACTGTGTGAAGACCAACGCCGAGCCGTCCTCGGCGAGCAGGGTGTCCAACAGCTCGTCCAGCAGGGCCAGTTTGCCGGAGCGGGCGGCGTGGCCGTCGCCGCGGATCTCCTCCTTGAGGTACAGCGCGGGATGGTTGCAGATCTGCTTCAGCGAGGTCAGCAGCTTCAGTACCAGGCCACGGCGTCCGATCCCCTCCGCGGTCTCGATGGCCAGCATCGACTCGCGCACCACCGCCTCGTAGAGCGAGGCCTGTTCCCGGGTGAGCGGAACGGGGTGGTCCGTCTCCGTCTTGGGCGGCAGCTCCGGAACGATGCCCGGGTCGGACTTCTTGCGGCGCAGCAGGAAGGGGCGGACCAGACGGGCCAGCCGCTCCACCGCCTCCTCGTCCTCGCCGTTCTCCACGGCGCGCGCGTGCCGGGAGCGGAAGGACTTCAGCGGGCCGAGCAGTCCCGGTGTCGTCCAGTCCAGCAGCGCCCACAGCTCGGAGAGGTTGTTCTCCACCGGCGTGCCGGTCAGGGCCACCCGCGCCGGCGTCGGGATCGTGCGCAGCGCCTTCGCGGTCGCCGAGTACGGGTTCTTGACGTGCTGGGCCTCGTCCGCGACGACCATGCCCCACGCCTGCTGGGCCAGCGCCGGCGCCGCCGAGCGCATCGTGCCGTACGTCGTGAGGACGAAGCCGCCGTCCAGGTCGTCCAGGGTGCGGTCGGGGCCGTGGAAGCGGCGGACGGGGACGCCGGGCGCGAAACGGGTGATCTCCCGCTGCCAGTTGCCGAGCAGGGAGGCCGGGCAGATCACCAGGGTGGGCTCGCTGCGGGCCCGCTTCAGGTGCAGCGCGATGAGCGTGATCGTCTTGCCGAGGCCCATGTCGTCGGCGAGGCAGCCGCCGAGGCCGAGCGAGGTCATGAGGTCGAGCCAGGCCAGGCCCCGGAGTTGGTAGTCCCGCAGCCGGGCGCGCAGCCCCGGCGGCGGCTCGACGGGCCGCACCCCCGCCGTCAGCCGGTCGCGCAGGGCGGCCAGCGCGCCGGTCGGCACCGCGTCCACGGTCTCGCCGTCGACCTCCGCGCTCCCGGTCAGCGCGACGGACAGCGCGTCCACCGGGTCGAGCAGCCCCAGTTCGCGCTTGCGTGCCTTGCGCACGAGTGCCGGATCGACGAGGACCCACTGGTCCCTGAGGCGTACGACGGGTCGGTGCGCCTCGGCGAGCGCGTCCATCTCGGCCTCGGTGAGCGGGTCGCCGCCGAGCGCCAACTGCCAGCGGAACTGGAGGAGTTCTTCGCTCTCGAAGAAGCCGGTGCCGTCGGTCGCCGAGCCCGGCGCGGGCCGTACGACCGCTGCCGCGGTGAGGTCCTGCGCCAGGTCCCGCGGCCAGTGCACGGCGACCCCGGCGGCGGCGAGCCGGGTGGCCGCGGCACCGAGCAGCTCGCCCAGCTCCCCCTCGGTCAGGGCCAGTACATCTGGCACGTCCTGTTCGGCGAGCCGGTCCAGCGGCGGCCAGACGCGGGCCGCGCGGCGCACGGCGAGGGCGGCGTCCACGTGCGCGCGCGGCCCGAACGCCGCGTCCGCCTCACCCGCCCACAGGGCCGCCGCGTCCACGACGAGCGTGGGGTCGGCGAGGCTGTGCACCTGGACGATCGCCGCGCCGGCGCTGCGGACCCGCTCGCCCCCGTCGAACAGGTCGTACGCCGACAGGTCCAGCCGGAGCGAGATCCGCACGCCCGCGTCCATGCCGGCGGCGACCTCCGCGGCCCAGTCGTGGGCATCCGGCAGATGCTGCGGGCGGGTATCCGCGAAGGGCCTGCCGGAGACGTACGGCGCGGCGGGGGTGCGGGGCAGGGTGTCCGCGACCGCGTCGAGGAAGGCGCGCATCAGCGCTTCCGGTTCGGGCAGCCGAAGCGGTCCGGGACCGGGCAGGGGCACGGCATGCCCCTCGGGCGGGAGCGCCGCCGCGACCGCGCGCAGGTGCGCGATGTCGTCCGGTTCGAGGGGTCCGGCCCGCCAGGCGTCGTGCCCGGACGGGGTCAGTCCGGGCAGCAGGCGTCCACGGGCCGCGAGCCGCAGCGCGTGCAGCGCGGCGGCGCCCCAGCACGCGGTGGCCGGGTGTGCGGCGGGGTCGCGCCGCGCCCGCACCAGCAGCGGCAGCGCCTCGCCGACCGGCAGCGACAGCGCGGGAGCGGGCCTGCGGCGCACTCCGGTGCCATGACGTCGTACGACTGTCAGCTCCGTACGACCGATGCCGTCGCCGCTCGGGAAGTCGCCGCCGATGTCGCCCTCGGGATCCCAGAAGGCGATCCGGCTCTCGCGCGGGACTGGTGCGGGCAGGAAGACGGCCGCGAGTCGCAGGGGTACGGACTCCCCCGCCCGGTCGGCCACCGCGGTCGCCTCGGTCATACGTCCTGTCACCTCCCGCCCGTGTGTCGGATCAGACGTCTTCGACTCTACGGGCGGGGTCTGACAATCGGCCCCGGCCACCGGCCCGGGCGGGCGCGGAGCCTCAGGGGATGACGCGCGAGACGACGTAGATGAACGGGTTGTTCGGATCGCCCAGGCTCACCATGACCTGCTGGGTGGGCCGCGGGTCGCGCTGCTCGTGGACCAGGCCGTACCAAGGGCCGGGGCTCGAGAAGTCCCAGCCGGTGACCTTCTGGTCGCGCTTCCCGATGGTGATCTTGTTCCGCTTCAGCTCGGACCGGCTGGTGCCCATGTCCTTGAGGAAGACGTCCAGGTTCGCGTTGGGGGTCTGGAACTGGACGTAGAGCCGGCTGGTCTTCCAGTTGTTCGTCTCGTAGTAGGCGACCTTGCCCGACGGGTGGGGCATCGGCACCTGGTAAAGGCGGCGTTGGACCCTCGACGGCCAGACGGGGGTGAGGCCCCGCGCCGAGTACTTCTCCTCCTTGTCGCGGCCGCTGTCCCGGCTCTGCGCGGCGGAGATCACGAGATAGCCGGCCGGTACGCCGATGAGCAGCACGATGATGAGCAGGGTGAGCGCCCGGCGGCGGATCACCCGGCCGCGGGCCTCGCTCTGCCCGGGCTGCTCGTCCGCGGGCGGGGCCTGATGGGGCAGTTGGGCCGTCACAGCGCCTCCCGGGCTTCGCGGCGAGCCTCCGCGTACCGCTCATAACGTTCGTACCGCTCGACGCGGCGGCGTTTGGCGCGGCGGAAGCGGCGGGCGACCAGGCGGGCGAGGTCGGCGGCGCCGACCATGCCGGCCTCGGGGCCGAGCTGGGCGCGGGCGATGCGGGCCTCGGGTCGGTAGCCGCGGCCGGTGAGCTGCCGCTTGAAGGCGTCCCGCGCGGGGCCGATCAGCAGGTCGTCGGCCGCGGACACGCCGCCGCCGATCACGAAGCAGGAGGGGTCGAGCGCCGCCGCGAGGTTGGCGATGCCGACGCCGAGCCACTGGCCGATGTCCTGGAGCAGCTCGATGCACATGGCGTCGCCCTCGCGGGCCAGCTCGGTGATCATCGGGCCGGTGATGTCGGCGATGTTGCCCTTGACGTGCTCGATGATCCCGTACGCCACCGGGGAGTCGGCCGCCGCCAGCTCACGCGCCTCTCTGACCAGCGCGTTCCCGGAGCTGTACTGCTCCCAGCAGCCGCGGTTGCCGCAGGGGCAGCGGTGGCCGCCGGGGACGACCTGCATATGGCCGAACTCGCCGGCGACGCCGTACTTGCCGCGCTTGACCTGCCCGTCCTCCAGGATCGCGCCGCCGATGCCGGTGCCGAGCGTGATCATGACGAGGTGGTCCTCGCCGCGGCCGGCGCCGAAGCGCCACTCCGCCCACGCGGCGGTGTTGGCGTCGTTGTCCACCAGGACCGGGACCGCGAGGCGGCCGGCGATGCGGTCGCGCAGCGGTTCGTTGCGCCAGGACAGGTGAGGCGCGAACAGTACGCGGTTGCGGTCGGCGTCGACCCAGCCGGCCGCGCCGATGCCGACGGCGTGCACGTCGTGCCGGTCGGACAGGTCAAGGACCAGTTCGACGATGGTGTCCTCGACGACCTTCGGGCTCTTGGACTTGTCCGGGGTCTCCGTGCGGAGCTTCTCCAGGATGTTCCCGTCGGCGTCCACGACGCCCGCCATCACCTTGGTGCCGCCGATGTCGATGCCGACGGTGGGCACGCGGGGGGCGGTGAGGTGGGAGCGGCGTTCCCTCGTACCGACTGTGCGGAGCGTGGGCGCGCGGCGGGAACCGATGGGGGCGCCTGGCACACCGACGTTGCTCAGTGCTCTCGGGAACGGTAGGTCGCGGTAGTTGCTCATCACCGCAGATTCTGCCTCACGGTGACCACAGGTGCGGTACGGGGATGCAAGCCCCGCGCCCCTGAAGGGGCGCGTTAGACGTCCTTTTGTCCTGACATTGAGACGAATAGCGGGCTCGCGGACGGATTCCGGTTACGGCTCCTACGGTCGTACGAGGAGCTGGAACTCGAAGGAGTAGCGCGTCGGCCGGTAGGTGTGGGTGCCGAACTCGACCGCGCGGCCGGTGTCGTCGAAGGTGGTGCGCTGCATGGTGAGCAGCGGGGCACCCTCGGGCTCGCCGAGCCGTTCGGCCTCGGCGGCGCCGGCGGCGCGGGCGCCGATGGACTGACGGGCGCTGTGCAGGGTGATCCCGGCGGCCCGCATCAGCCGGTACAGGCCGGTGGCCTCCAGCTGCGCGGTGTCCAGGTCGAGCAGCCCGGGCGGCAGGAAGTTGCAGAGGTACGCCATCGGCTCGCCGTGCGCCAGCCGCAGCCGTTCCACGCGGTGGACCTCGCTGTCCTCACCGACGGCGAGGGCGGCCGCGACCTCGGCGGACGCGGGGACGACCGTGTTGACGAGGACCCGGGTCGCGGGGCGCTGGCCGGCCGCCTCCAGGTCGTCGTAGAGGCTGCTGAGCTCCAGCGGGCGTTTGACCTGGCTGTGCACGACCTGGGTGCCGACGCCTCGGCGGCGGACCAGCAGGCCCTTGTCGACCAGGGACTGGATGGCCTGGCGGACGGTGGGCCGGGACAGTCCGAGACGTGCGGCGAGCTCGATCTCATTGCCCAGCAGGCTGCCGGGGGTGAGCGTTCCGTGCTCGATCGCCGCTTCGAGCTGCTGGGACAGCTGGAAGTACAACGGCACCGGACTGCTTCGGTCCACACTGAGGTCCAGCTGCACGGTCGGGTCCACTTCTGGTTTCGGCACGGGCCGAGCGTAGCCCCGTGGGCGGTTGACGGGAAGTTGTGTAGTTCGATTGTCCGGACATACGCATTGACAGGGTAAGGGCCTGGGCCGCAGGTTTGTTTTTATGCGCATCGGGGTCATCGGTACGGGGCGAATCGGCGCCATTCACGCGAACACGCTCAGTCGCCATCGGGAGGTCGGGTCCCTCATCCTCACGGACGCGAACCGGGAGAGGGCACAGGATCTGGCACAGCGGCTGGGGGAGACGGCCGCGCCAGGGGTGGACGAGATCTTCCGTTGGGGCGTGGACGCCGTGGTGATCACGACGGCGACATCGGCCCACGCCGAACTGATCGGCCGGGCGGCACGCTCGGGGCTGCCGGTGTTCTGCGAGAAGCCGATCGCCCTCGACGTGCCTGGCACCGTGCAGGCGATCACCGAGGTGGAGACCGCGGGGACGGTTCTCCAGATGGGGTTCCAGCGCCGCTTCGACGCCGGCTACGCGGGGGCCCGGGAGGCGGTGCGCTCCGGACGGCTGGGGCGGCTGCACACCGTGCGGGCGCTGACCTCGGACCAGACGCCGCCGCCGGCCGCGTATCTGCCGCAGTCCGGCGGGCTGTACCGGGACACCCTGATCCACGACTTCGACGTGCTGCGCTGGGTGACGGGGCACGAGGTGGTCGACGTCTACGCCGCCGGGTCCGACGCCGGTCCCGCGATGTTCCGGCAGGCCGGTGACATCGACACGGCCGCGGCCGTCCTGACCCTCGACGACGGCACGCTCGCCACGGCCACGGCGACGCGGTTGAACGGAGCGGGATACGACGTCCGCATGGAGCTCGCCGGGGAGCTGGACCAGGTCGTGGTCGGCCTGGACGACCGTACGCCCATCGCGTCCACCGAGCCCCACGGGCCACCGGCCGCGGACAAGCCGTGGACCGGCTTCCTGGAGCGCTTCGGGCCCGCCTACGAGGCCGAACTGGCCGCGTTCATCGAGGTGGTGCGGGGCGAGCGCGCCAACCCCTGCGACGGCCGCGAGGCCCTGCAGTCCCTGCGGATCGCCGAGGCCTGCGACGTGTCCCGGCGCGAGCGAAGACCGGTACGACTCGCGGAGATCCCGGGCGGCTCCGCGTCCACGACGGTGTAATCGGACATCGACGGGACGGACGACAGCGAGGTAACGGACAACAGCGGAGTGACGGACGACAGCGGGATGGCGGCAGCGCCGCGCCGCCTCAGCGGTCCGTAACATCTACGGCCTTCAGGACAGCGTCGTCCACGACGTGCGGGGCAGGGGCAGCGACGGCTCTCAGCTCACCGTCAACCAGGGCTCGCGCGGCACCGTCAGCCACGGCGCCCACCGCCCCGTCGGCTGCAGCTCCCCCCGCTCCCCCCGCTCTGCCGCTCACCAGCGCACCGACAGGCTGCGCATGCCGCGCATCAGCATGCCCGGGAGCCACTCGCCGGGTGGGCCGTCGAGGGCGAGGTCGGGGGCGCGGTCGAGCAGGGACCGTATCGCCGTACGCGCTTCGAGGCGGGCCAGCGGGGCGCCCAGGCAGAAGTGGATGCCATGGCCGAAGGCGACATGGCCGCGGGCGTCACGGCGGATGTCGAAGGTGTCGGGAGCGGGATAGCGGCTCGCGTCGCGGTTGGCAGCGGTGAGGCCGATCATCACCGACTCGCCCTTGTCGATCCGGACGCCGCCCAGCTCCAGGGGCTCCGCGGCATACCGGAACGTCGCCGTCTCCACCGGGCCCTCATGGCGCAGCATCTCCTCGACGGCGCCGTCGAGGAGGCTCATGTCGGCGCGCAGCGCGGCGAGTTGGTCGGGGTGGGTGAGCAGGGAGTGGACGCCGCTGGTGATGAGGTTGACCGTGGTCTCGTGGCCCGCGATGAGCAGGATGAAGGCCATGCCCCGCAGTTCGTCCGGGGAGAGCCGGTCGCCGTCCTCGGCGGTGGTGCGGATCAGGTCGCTCAGCAGGTCGCCGCTCGGCCCGGCGGCGCGCTTGTCCTCGATCAGGTCGGTGAAGTACGCGCCGAGGCGGACGTAGGCGTCGTGCTCGCTGCCCGGGCTGCTCGGTGCGACCGCCTCCGTGGACATCTTGCGGAACTCCGCGCGGTCCATCTCGGGCACGCCGAGCAGTTCGCAGATGACGGTGATCGGCAGCGGATAGGACAGGGCCTCCACCAGGTCGGCACGGCCCCGCGGCAGCATCGCGTCGAGCAGTTCGTCCGTGAGCTGCTGGATCCTCGGGCGCAGTGCCTCCACGCGGCGCATGGTGAAAGCGCGGGCAATCAGGCCGCGCAGCCGGGTGTGCTGGGGTGGATCGGTGACCAGCAGGTTCTTCCCGATCAGCTCCTCGTCGAGGGGCTTCAGGCCGATCTTGGCGCCGTCCTTGGACAGCCGCGGCTCGGCGAGTGCCGTACGCGCCTCCTCATGCCCGACGACGAGCCACACCTCGGAGTGCCACTCAGGCAGCCGGACCCGGTGGACGGGGCCTTCGGCGCGCAGGCGTGCGTACGCCGGATGCGGGTTCACGCGGAACCCCTCGCCGAACTCCCCCATGTCGATGACGTCCGTCATGGCCCTCCCCCTCGCACACCATCCCCCGCACAACAGCCCCCGCACAACAGCCGCGACACACAGACAACGCCCGGCACCCGCGATCAGTGCCCGTCCTCCTCGGATTCCTCCAGAAGTCCCGCGTCGTACGCCAACAGGGCGATCTGCACACGGTTGTTGAGGTCGAGTTTGGCCAGGATGCGGGAGACATGGGTCTTGACGGTGGCCACGCTCATGAAGAGGGTGGCGGCGATCTCGGCGTTGGACAGCCCCCGGCCGACCGCGACGGCGACCTCGCGTTCACGGTCGTTGAGGGCCTCGATGCGGGCACGCGCGCGTGCCCGCCGGGTGTCGGCCGCGGCACCGGCCGCGTGCTCCATCAGCCGGCGGGTGACGGAGGGCGACAGGACGGGGTCGCCTGCCGCGACCCGGCGCACCGCGTCGACGATCTCGGCGGGCGGGGTGTCCTTCAGGACGAATCCGGCGGCGCCGGCGCGCAGCGCCCGCAGCACCTGCTCGTCGGCGTGGAAGGTGGTCAGGACCACGACCTGCGGGGCGTCCTTGCGGCCGCGCAGCCGCTCGGTGGCCGTCAGCCCGTCCATCGACGGCATCCGGATGTCCATCAGGACGACGTCCGGGCCGGTGCGGTCGACGAGCGCCTCGACCTCGCGGCCGTCGGCCGCCTCCCCGACGATCTCGATGTCGTCGGCCCCGCCCATCATGAAGGACAGCCCGGCTCGTACGAGGGGGTCGTCGTCGACGAGGAGCACTCTGATCGCAGTCATGGACCCTACGTAATCACGGTCGCGGCCGGTGAGTTGGCCGGAGTCGCTCACCCCCACGGCAGCCAGCCCCGCACCCCGAACCCTCCGTCCCCCTCCGGCCCGTACGCGAGCCGCCCCCCGGCCAGCGTGGCCCGTTCCGTCAGTCCGATCAGGCCCTGCCCGGAGCCGGGTACGGGTGGAACCTCGCCCTCGGGTGCCGGGTTCCGTACGTCCACGGTCAGGCCCTCCCCCGGGCCGCCCGTGACGGACACGGTGACCTCGGTGCCGGGGGCGTGCTTGCGGGCGTTGGTCAGGCCCTCCTGGGCGATGCGGTAGGCGGTGCGGCCGACGGAGGCCGGGACGGCGGCGGGGTCGGTGACGCGGTTGTCGAGGGTGACCTTCATGCCGGCCTCGCGGGACTCGGCGACCAGGGCGTCCAGCGCGGCGAGCGTCGGCTGCGGACGGCCGGCCTCGTCGGGTTCGCCGGCCCGCAGCACGCCGATGATCTCGCGCAGGTCCTGCAGCGCCTCGTGCGCGCTCTCCCGGATGACGCCCGCGGCCCGCGCGACCTCCGCCTGCGGTGCGTCGGGCCGGAACTCCAGCGCACCGGCGTGCACGCTCAGCAGCGTCAGCCGGTGCGCGAGCACGTCGTGCATCTCCCGGGCGATGGCCTCGCGGGCCAGCCGCTGCGCCTGCTCGGCGCGCAGCTTCGCCTCCGTCTCGGCGCGCAGGGCGCGGTCGCGCAGGCTCAGCATGAGCTGCCGCTTCGACCGTACGAGCAGGCCGCAGGCGATGGCCGAGACGGTGAGCAGCGAGGCGAGCAGGACCGCCGGCACGAACGGCAGACCGGGCTCCGGACGCCACCAGAAGTAGAGCGGGATCCCCGCGAGGACGATGCCGCCGACCCAGGCCACGTACCTGAAGGGCCGGTGCACGGCGAGCGAGAAAAAGACGATCGTGGCGGCGCCACCCGCGGAGTTCGACACGAAGCCGAGGAGAGCCATCGCGACGGCGAGCTCGACCGGCCAGCGGCGGCGCAGCCAGACGGAGGCGCAGGCGACGGCGCCGAGCAACTGGTCGAGGGCGGCGAGCGAGTCCGGTGTGTTCGGGTCTCCGTTCACGGTCTCCGCGCCCGCCAGGCCGATCAGGACGGCCAGCACGAAGCAGGAGAAGTCGACGACCCAGTCGCGTGCGGTGCGCCGCGGTCGCCGCCCGGACGCTCCGGCATCGGGGTCGAGCTCATGGACCACGGCGGACGGGAACAGCCACCGGCGCCCCTGGAACGCCGACACAGCCTGCTCCGCCTTGTCACCACTCACGGTCGACAAATCTACGCAGTGCGGGCCCGCCCCACCTCCCCGTACGCATGATCGACGACCAAAGTCGCACCGCCGCAGACTTTCGGCGCGGGGGCGCGGACGGATCATGGACTTCCGTCGAAATGGCCTCGCCCCGCGGCCGATGACTGTGGGGGGTCCGCGGGGCGAGTGTCCTCACCATGAAGGAATTGCTGGAGCTACTCGGATTCATCGCCCTGGCGCAGGGCGCGATGGGCCTCGTCCACGAGTTCACCGACTGGAAGATCGGCCTCGTACAGAGGATCGACTTTCTCGACGGCTACGAGATCTACGCGAGCGTCGCGTTCCTGGTGCTGGGGTTCGCGTTGTTCGCCGCCGCCGAGAGCCGGAAGTCCGGCTGAGGCTCAGCAGCCGTAGTCGACCAGGTCGAACGACTCGTAGTGGTCCGCGGTGTAGTAGTCCTCCTGGTTCTCCTCACCGGTGACGATCCGGCGAGCTCCGCGCGTGGACGAACCCGGCGTGATCACCGTGTACTCGTGGTAGTACCCGGTCGACTGGGAGGGCAGGATGCCTTCGCGGTTCTGGAAGACCGTCCCGTCCTGCTCGTACGGGTACGGGCCGCCCTGCTCGATCAGGTCGAGCGTGTCGTGCGCCTGGGAGGGCAGGTCGGTGTAGCAGATGCTGCCGACGGCGGCGGCCGCCGGGGTGGCGGTGACGGTGCCGCCGATGAGAAGGGCGGACAGGACGGCGGCTGCGGCGCCGATGCGAGTGATCCGTGGGGGGAATCTCATGCCCCCCATGATGACGCGCGTAGACAGTGGCATGTCAATGTCAACTCCGGAGAATTTCCCGTCAAGTCCGATGAGTTTTCGGGAAATTAACCTGCCGCCCGGCGTCTTCACGCAGGCCGGGCGGCAGCTGGTCAGGCGTTCTCGGGCAGCTCGTATGAGCCGTACTCCGGGCGGCCCGCGAGGTCGTACGACTGGATGGAGACGCCTGTCGAGGTGATCCGTCCGCCGCTGTGCCGGAAGGCGGTCGGCACCGAGCCCTCCGGGAAGAGCCGGAAGCCGGCGCCCAGCACGACCGGGAAGGTCAGCAGGTGCACGGTGTCGACGAGGTCGAGGGCGAACAGGGACTGCAGGAGCGCGCCGCTGCCGTGGACCTGGATCTCGCCGTCGGTGCGCTCCTTGAGGGCGGTGACCTCCTTGGCCAGGTCGCCGCCGAGCACGGTGGTGCCGGACCACTCGGGGTCGGTGAGGGTGGACGAGGCGACGTACTTGGGCAGGGCGTTGAGCTTGGAGGCGACGGGGTCGGCCGGGTCGGTCACCTTCGGCCAGTACCCGGCGAAGATGTCGTAGGTCCGGCGGCCGAGGAGAAACGCGTCGACGCTGCCGAAGACCTCGGTGACGAACGCGCCGAAGTCCTCCTCGGCGTAGGGAACGGTCCAGCCGCCCTGCTCGAAGCCGCCCCGGGTGTCCTCCTGCGGGCCGCCCGGTGCCTGGTAGACGCCGTCGAGGCTGACGAAGATCTGGGAGACGAGCTTGCCCATGGCGGGTGCCTTCTCTCTGTGGTGGGGTCTGCTGTCATCACCTCAGACCCCACCCGCACCCGCAACTCATCGGTTCAGCCCGCGTGAGTCGAGAAGAGCCCGCCCGTGGGTCTCTGCAGGGCGTTCCGGGCGACCTCGACGTCCGTTCGCCGCCAGCACCGCGCGGCCCCCGCCGCTGGGATGGATGCATGACTTCTTACGGAACTCTCAACGGCAAGGTGGCCCTGGTGACCGGCGGCAGCCGCGGTATCGGCGCGGCGACGGCACTGCGGCTGGCCCGGGAGGGCGCGGACGTGGCCGTCACCTATGTGAACGGCAAGGACGCGGCCGAGGACGTCGTACGGGCCGTCGAGGCGCTCGGGCGGCGGGCGGTGGCCCTGCGCGCGGACTCCGCGGACGCGCGGGAGGCGGCCGGGGCGGTGACGCGTACGGCGGAGGCGCTGGGCGGGCTGGACGTCCTGGTGAACAACGTGGGCGTCGGCCTGCTCGGGCCGCTGGAGAGCCTGTCGGTCAGCGATGTCGACCGGCTGCTCGCCGTGAACGTGCGCGGGGTGTTCCTGGCCTCCCAGGCAGCCGCCGCGCGGATGCCGGAGGGCGGCCGGATCATCACGATCGGTACCTGCATGACCCAGCGGGTGCCGGGGCCGGGCGGAACGCTGTACGCCATGAGCAAGTCTGCGCTGATCGGGCTGACGAAGGCGCTCGCGCGGGAGCTGGGTGCGCGCGGGATCACGGCGAACATCGTCCACCCCGGGCCCATCGACACGGACATGAACCCGGGGGACGGCCCGTACGCGCCCGGCCAGGCGGAGATGACGGCGCTGGGGCGTTTCGGCACGTCCGAGGAGGTGGCGTCGATGGTCGCGTACCTGGCGGGGGCCGACTATGTCACGGGCGCCGAGTTCGCGGTGGACGGCGGACACGCGGCGTGACCGTCACGTCAGCGTCTCCTTGACCCGGTGCAGGTAGCTGAAGTCGTGGCCGTCACGGGTTCTCGTCAACGGGCGGATCTCGCGGGTGGCCACGTTCAGCGCGTAGCCGCCGACCGCGCCCAGGACCCAGGTCAGGCCGGGTTCCACCATGCTCCCGGCGGCCGCGCCCAGGGCGACGGTCACCATCACCGACCGCTCCACCCAGGCCATACGGCTGCTCTTCGCGGCCCCGCGGTAGTCCTGCACGGACTGGTCGATCTCGCGACGCAGCTCGGAGAGGACGTCCGCGGGGTGTTCGTAGTCGCGCCGCAGATCGCCGAGCAGTCGGTGCAGGGCGCGCATCAGGCGCTGCCGCTCGTCGGCGTACCGGTCACGGAAGGCGAGGACGTCGGCGGTGGGAGTGCCAGGGGCCGGGACCGGGAGCAGCCCGCCTAGTTCCGTCTCGTACGCGCGCAGGCCTTGCTCGGCCGGGTCGCGCAGCGAGCAGTCGTACGCGTCCCGGCGGTCGGTGTACGGGACGTACGAGACCGGTCCCTCCAGGGCCAGTTCGCGCGCCAGCACTCCGATGATCAGTTCCAGGACCTGCTTCGGTACGGCGAGCCTCCACCACTGGTCCTCCCCTCGCTCGGCGAGGCCGAGGCGCAGCAGCTCCCGTTCCATCCGGTGACCGAGCTTCGACCGGTAGATGTAGGCCTCCGGCGGCGACGGCAGCGAGGGCCGGTCAGAGCTGTCCGCCATGCGGCGCAGTTCCTGGCGCAGCACCTCGGCAGCGAGGTCGCCGCCGCCGTCGGGGCGCACGTAGCTCTGGTCGTACAGCAGGTCCATCGAGCGTTCGTCGAAGTGGAGCGGCCGGTACAGGGACCGGTCCCGCAGCTCCTTAAGCTCCGCCGAGACCGCGGCCTCGTAGACCTCGCGTTCCCGCGGTACGACCGAGGCGATCCCGTCCCAGTACAGCAGCGCCTGGTGCAGGACCTCCGTCGGTGGCTTCACCAACGGGTAGTAGAGCAGAACCGCCATCACGCCTCCCCGTGAACACCCCTGCCGCAGAAGGGGTGTTCACGGTAGCGGAGTTCAGCCGCCCAGTTCCTGGTGTCGCGCCGCCAGCCCCGCAGCGCCCTGCTGCGTCAGCGAGCCGTGCAGCCGCAGGCGGGAGATGCCGCCGTCGGGGTAGATGTCCACGCGCGCGTGCGTGCCGACGGCGGAGGCGGACAGGACGAAGCGGTGGTTGGTGTCGGGTTGGAGGCGGGTCCGCGGGAGGACTTCCGTCCACTCGCCCTCCTCGCCGTCCTTCACCGATACTGACGCCCAGCCCGCGCTGTTGCCCTTCAGATACGCCGTGTCGATCTCGATCGCGCGGATCTGGGACTGGGCCACCAGCCGGTACCTGATCCAGTCGTTGCCCTGGTCGCGGCGGCGGCGGGTCTCCCAGCCGTCGTCCATCTTGCGGGAGCGGCCCGGCTGGATGGTGTTGGTGGCGGGCGAGTAGAAGAGGTTGGAGGCGTCCTCGGCCTGGCCGCCGTTCTCCAGGGCGACCACGTCGAAGGTGCCCAGGACGGCGAGCCAGGCCGGGTCCGGGACGACCTCGCCGTACACACGCAGGCGGGCGATGCCGCCGTCGGGGTGCTGGTTGACGCGGAGGTGCGTGAAGCGCTGTTCCACGGAGACCTCGAAGCCGTTCGCCGCGTGGCCGCCCACCGCGGTGCGCGGGACCAGCGTCGTCCACTTCACGTCGTCGCCCAGCAGCTCCTCGGGGGACGGGAAGCCCGCCACCGCCGTGCCCTCGATCGACACGGCCTGCGGGTAGTTGCCGCGGAAGTGGGCCGTGTCGACGACGATCCCGCGGATCACGCCGGGCGCGCCGAGGCGGACCAGCGCCCAGTCGTGGTCCTCGGCCGTCGGCCACGGATGGTCGGCCGAGGCACCGCGGCGGCGGCGCGTCTCCCAGCCGTCCATGATCTTGCCCTTGTGCCCGAAGTGCTCCGGGTCGAACTCGGCGCGCCCGGGCACCAGCAGGTTCTCGCGCTGGGCGAAGAACTCGTCGTTGGCGGCGATGACACCGGCGCCGAGCTGCCGGTCGGCGAGGTTGGCGTACTGGGTGAAGGGGAAGTCGGCGGTGCGGTAGTCCGCGTACGGGTCACCGCCTCCGTACGGGTTCGCGTCGCCGGTGAAACTCGGGGTCGCCGTCACAAGGTCTGCCTTTCGGGAGTCGGCCGCTGCGGGTGCGGGGTCGATCAGGGGGTGCGGGTGAGGAGTTGACCCTTCGGGTCCGTGAACTCGCCGTCGGCCACGATGCGTTCGCCGCGCAGCCAGGTGGACCTGACGACGCCGTACAGGGTCTTGCCCGCGTACGCCGTGACGCGGTTGCGGTGCTGGAGGGCCGCCGGGTCCACGGTGAACGTCGCGTCGGGTGCGAGGACCGCGAAGTCGGCGTCGCGGCCGGCCTCGATGGCGCCCTTCTGGCCGAGGCCGACGAGCTGAGCAGTCCGCTCGGACATCCAGCGGACGACGTCCTCCAGGCCGTGACCGCGCCTGCGTGCCTCCGTCCACACCGCCGCCAGGCTCAGCTGCAGGCCCGAGATGCCGCCCCACGCCGTCGCGAAGTCGTCGGTCTTCAGGTCGGCCGTGGACGGCGAGTGGTCGGTGACCACGCAGTCGATCGTGCCGTCGGCCAGCGCCTGCCACAACAGGTCCTGGTTGGCGGCCTCACGGATGGGCGGGCAGCACTTGAACTCGCTGGCCCCGTCCGGGACTTCCTCGGCGGTCAACGTCAGATAGTGCGGGCAGGTCTCCACGGTGAGACGGACGCCCTCCGCCTTGGCCTCGGCGATCAGCGGCAGCGCGTCGCTCGACGACAGGTGCAGCACATGCACGCGCGCGTCCAGGCGCTTGGCCTGGGCGATCAGCTGGGCGATCGCCGTGTCCTCGGCGTCGCGCGGGCGTGAGGCGAGGAAGTGCGCGTACTTCGGGCCGCCGTGCTGCGGGGCCGCGGAGAGGTGGTGCGGGTCCTCGGCGTGCACGATCAGCAGGCCGCCGAAGGAGGCGATCTCGGCCAGGGACCGGGCGAGTTGCTCCTGGTCGAGGTGCGGGAACTCGTCCACGCCGGACGGGGACAGGAACGCCTTGAAGCCGAAGACCCCGGTGTCGTGCAGCGGGCGCAGGTCCGTGACGTTGTCGGGCAGGGCGCCGCCCCAGAAGCCGACGTCGATGTGCGCCTTGTCGGCGGCCACCTTCTGCTTCGTACGGAGGTTCTCGACCGTCGTGGTCGGCGGCAGGGAGTTGAGCGGCATGTCGACGAGGGTGGTGATGCCGCCGGCGGCCGCGGCGCGCGTGGCGGTCCAGAAGCCCTCCCACTCGGTGCGGCCGGGGTCGTTGACGTGCACGTGGGTGTCGACCAGGCCGGGCAGCAGGACGTCGTCGCCGAAGTCCTCAAGGCGGGCGCCGGACGGGACTTCGGCGTCGTACGGGAGTACGGCCGTGATCTTGCCGGCGGCGACCGCGACCGAGGCGGCCCGCGTCCCCTCCCGGGTGATGACG
Organism: Streptomyces sp. GESEQ-4; assembly: GCF_017948455.1. Taxonomy (GTDB): domain Bacteria; phylum Actinomycetota; class Actinomycetes; order Streptomycetales; family Streptomycetaceae; genus Streptomyces. The sequence goes on along the minus strand of NZ_JAFFSU010000003.1, from coordinate 147,592 downwards.
CGCGTCGAGCGCAGCACCAGTTCAGCGTCGGACACCCGGACCCCTCTCTGCCGCCGTTTACTTCCGCGTAACGGAATTCAACTTTCTGTTGAAGGAGTCTCGTCTCCCGCTCCCGCGCCGTCAAGGGCACACTTCTCCACAGTGCACCCCACGGCCGTACTCTGGACGTTTCCACAAAGTGGAATTACAGTTCCGGCAAGCAGAACGTAGCTACGCACAAGCGGGGAGTCAACCGACCGACGGGTAGGCTTCTGCTCTTCCTGCCTGTCCCGAAAAGGCCGCCAGTCCCGAAAGGAACGCGCCGTGCCGACGTCCAGCGCCAGCACCACCGACTCCGCCAAGTCCACTACGGGCGGGGTCCAGTCCCTCGAGCGCGCCTTCGATCTGCTCGAGCGCATGGCGGACGCGGGCGGCGAGGTCGGGCTGAGCGAGCTGTCCGCCAGCAGCGGGCTGCCGCTGCCGACCATCCACCGCCTCATGCGCACGCTGGTGGCCTGCGGTTACGTACGCCAGCAGGCCAACCGCCGCTATGCGCTGGGCCCCCGCCTGATCCGGCTCGGCGAGTCCGCCTCCCGGCTGCTCGGCACCTGGGCCCGCCCCTATCTCGCCCGCCTGGTCGAGGAGACCGGCGAGACGGCGAACATGGCGCTGCTCGACGGCGACGAGATCGTGTACGTGGCGCAGGTGCCGTCGAAGCACTCGATGCGCATGTTCACCGAGGTCGGCCGGCGCGTGCTGCCGCACTCCACGGGCGTGGGCAAGGCCCTGCTGGCGAACACGCCGGACGACGAGGTGCGCGCCCTGCTCGCCCGCACCGGCATGCCCGCCGCCACGGAGAAGACGATCACCACGCCGGAGGGCTTCCTCGCGGCCCTGGACGACGTACGACGGCTCGGCTACGCGGTCGACGACAACGAGCAGGAGATCGGCGTGCGCTGCCTCGCGGTCTCGGTCCCCAACTCCCCCACCGCGGCGGCCCTTTCCATCTCCGGCCCGGCGGGGCGGGTCACCGAGACGGCGACGGAGCGGATCGTACCCGTGCTCCAGCAGATCGCCGGCGAACTGTCCGAGGCACTGGCCACCAGCCAGAACCACGCCTCGTAATGCAGCGCCTGCCCGGCCGGTACACCGACCGGCACGGGTCGGAGGAGATCGTCTTCGAGACCGACGGCCGGGAACTGATCCGTACGACGATCAGGGGCGTCCGCTTCGAGGGCGACACGATGGACGATCTGGGCGCGCTGAGCGGTGAGCCGCCCGAGCAGCCCTTCTCGTTCTTCGACGGGGCACTGTGCTCCTGCCTCCTGGAGTGGGAGGTGCCGATACCCGTGGAGGTCAGGGGCAGCGGCGTACGCCCGGGACTGCTGCGGTGCGCCCTGCGGCTCGGGGATCCGGCGGGCCCGCGACGCGGACTGGACGAAGAGGCGCTGACCACCACCCTGCACCTCGACGGGTACGAGTTCCGCAACGCGGCCGGCCAGGACGACTTCGAGGACGCGCTGCACGAGATCCAGCGCAAGCTGCCGCGCGCGGCCCGGCTGAAGGCCTGCGTCTCCTGCGCCTGGTCCGACTACTCCCCGGTGGGCCACAGCCTCATGGCCGGCCTGGCCTGCTTCCGTGACGTCAAGGAGCGCTACCGCCTGGTCGAGGGCAAGCACGGCCCCCGGGGCATCTTCGCGATCTGGGGCGATCTCACCGAGTTCGTCCAGGAGACCTGGCTCTGCGACCAGTTCGAGCACCGGGCCACCGGGGGTTACCGGGGGCCGTTCCCGTACCCGCCGGTGAACTAGCCCTGGCCCCGCCGCTGTTCCCCGAACAGATCCACCGCGTCGCGCACCTGCGTGAGCCCCGGTGACAGCGCGCTCACGGAGCCGATCGCCCCGGCGATCAGCAGCAACGAGCGGCGCAGGCGGGGGATTTCGGGGCTGCCGCTGACCGTCATCGCGGCGAGCGCAGCGAGTTCGTCCTCGGCGATGCCGCGGTCAGGGAACTCCGCGGGGTGCGCGGCGAGTTCGCGGCGCAGCCGGGACACCGCGGTCCGCAGTTCCGCCACCCTCGGGTCCTCGTCGCTGCCGGTCACTTGCCGCCTCTGCCCCAAGCTCCGCAACACAGCTCTCCCCCCGCGCACGCCGTTGTGCGCCTGTACGTCGTGATCGCGCCCGGACCCCCGGAAGGTTGTCGGGCGCCGGGGGACGCGGGTCAGTAAACGCCACCCGGTGCGGGACGCGCCACCGCGTGGACCGAAATTCAGTCTCCGGAACGCCGTCGCGCGCCCCTGTCTCAGGTATGCAGGACGCATGACGGACAAGCAAGACACCGTGACCGGACTGCTGCTCGCCGCGGGAGGCGGACGACGGCTCGGCGGACGCCCCAAGGCACTGCTCGAACACCGCGGCCGGCCCCTCGTCGAACACGCGGTCGGCGTCCTGCGGGCGGCCGGGTGCACCCGCGTCCATGTGGTGCTCGGGGCGCGGGCAGCGGTCGTACGGGAACGGGCGCGTCTGGAGGGGTGCGTGCTCGTGGACAACCCGGAGTGGGAGCAGGGCATGGGTTCCTCGCTGCGCGCCGGACTCGACTCGCTCGCCGGGACCCCCGCGACGGCCGCGCTCGTCTCACTCGTCGACCAGCCCGGCATCGGACCGGAGGCGGTCGCCCGGGTGCTCGCCGCCTACACGGACGAGGAGTCGCTGGTCTCGGCCGCCTACGACGGGGTACGCGGACATCCGGTCCTGTTCGGCGCCGCCCACTGGGCCGACATCGCGGCCACGGCGACCGGGGACCGCGGGGCGCGCGCCTACCTGAAGGCGCACGAGGAGGAGATCACGCTCGTCGAGTGCGGGGATGTGGCGGAGGCGTACGACATCGACACGGAAGGCGACCTGAGCCACCTTGAGTGAGCATGGTGGCACCGAGCGCCACCATGCCTCGATTCAGAGAATCTCGACATCAACAAACCATTGAACTTCCACCATGAGGAAACTAGTATCCACTGATCAGAAGCGCCCCGGCGTCCCGCGGGCGCTGTCAGCCGCACCCGAGGAACCTGGCACCCCGTGCCACACGTAGCAGCCCGCTGAAGGAAGTGACAGCTCATGTCCGCACCAGCGCCGTCCCCGCTGGCCATCGTCGACGCCGAGCCCCTGCCCCGGCAGGAGGAGGTCCTCACCGAAGCGGCCCTCGCCTTCGTGGCCGAGCTGCACCGGAGGTTCACGCCCCGGCGTGACGAGCTCCTCGCCCGCCGCGCGGAGCGCCGCGCCGAGATCGCCCGCACCTCCACGCTCGACTTCCTCCCCGAGACGGCCGCGATCCGCGCGGACGACTCGTGGAAGGTGGCCCCCTCCCCCGCGGCCCTGAACGACCGCCGCGTGGAGATCACCGGCCCCACCGACCGCAAGATGACCATCAACGCCCTCAACTCGGGCGCCAGGGTCTGGCTCGCCGACTTCGAGGACGCCTCCGCGCCGACCTGGGAGAACGTGGTCCTCGGCCAGCTCAACCTGATCGACGCCTACACCCGGAACATCGACTTCACCGACCCGAACTCCGGCAAGTCGTACGCCCTGAAGGCCGAGGACGAGCTCGCGACCGTCGTCATGCGCCCGCGCGGCTGGCATCTGAACGAGCGTCACCTCACCGCCCCGGACGGCAGCCAAGTCCCCGGCGCCCTCGTCGACTTCGGTCTCTACTTCTTCCACAACGCCCAGCGTCTGCTCGACCTCGGCAAGGGCCCGTACTTCTACCTCCCCAAGACGGAGTCGCACCTGGAGGCCCGCCTCTGGAACGACGTGTTCGTCTTCGCTCAGAACTACGTCGGCATCCCCCAGGGCACCATCCGCGCGACCGTCCTGATCGAGACGATCACGGCCGCGTACGAGATGGAGGAGATCCTCTATGAACTGCGCGACCACGCCTCGGGGTTGAACGCGGGCCGCTGGGACTACCTGTTCTCCATCGTGAAGAACTTCCGTGACGGCGGCGCCAAGTTCGTCCTCCCGGACCGCAACGCGGTCACCATGACCGCCCCGTTCATGCGCGCGTACACCGAACTCCTCGTCCGCACCTGCCACAAGCGTGGCGCGCACGCGATCGGCGGCATGGCGGCGTTCATCCCGTCCCGCCGCGACGAGGAGGTCAACAAGGTCGCCTTCGAGAAGGTGAAGGCGGACAAGGACCGCGAGGCGAACGACGGCTTCGACGGCTCCTGGGTCGCCCACCCCGACCTCGTCCCGATCGCCATGGCCTCCTTCGACGCCGTCCTCGGCGACAAGCCGAACCAGAAGGACCGGCTGCGCGAGGACGTCGACGTCCAAGCGGCCGACCTGATCGCGGTCGACTCGCTCAAGGCGAAGCCGACGTACGACGGTCTGGTCAACGCCGTCCAGGTCGGCATCCGTTACATCGAGGCCTGGCTGCGCGGCCTCGGCGCGGTCGCCATCTTCAATCTGATGGAGGACGCGGCCACCGCCGAGATCTCCCGCTCGCAGATCTGGCAGTGGATCAACGCCGGCGTCGAGTTCGAGAACGGCGAGAAGGCCACCCCGGAGCTGGCCCGCAAGGTCGCCGCCGAGGAACTGGCGAACATCCGCGCCGAGATCGGTGAGGAGGCCTTCGCGGCCGGGCACTGGCAGCAGGCCCACGACCTGCTGCTCACCGTCGCCCTCGACGAGGACTACGCGGACTTCCTGACGCTGCCCGCGTACGAGCGGCTCAAGGGCTGACTCTCAGGAAGCAGGTTTGTCCGAGTGGCCCAGGGGCTTGTCCGGGGCCACTCGGTCGCGTACGGCCTGCTTGACCGCCGTCGGCTCGGGAAAGCCCTGCTCACGGCGGTCCCAGACCACCTCGTCGTTCACGCGGACGACGAAGACGCCGCCGGTGCCGGGCTTGAGCGACAGCTCGGTCAGCTCGGTCTCGAAGGTCGTCAGCAGCTCCTGCGCCAGCCAGGCCGCACGGGGCAGCCACCGGCACTGGGTGCAGTACTCGATCTGTACGCGCTGGGTCATCGGATGTGTACCGCCCCGTCCTGTTCCACCGCCGGTCTGCCGTGCAGGTCCGGGACCTGCTTGAGCCACTTCGGACGGCCTCGCTGTGTCTTCGCCGCGCGCAGGGCCTGCTCGGCGGCGACTTCCTCCCGGGTGGGGAAGTCCGTGGGGAGCCAGGCAGTGGAGGCTTCCCCGCGCGCGTGGAGGTAGTCCACGTACGCCGTCCGGATGTCGTCCGGCGTCGCGAACCCCTCCTCTCCGGCCAGCCAGGCGTCCGGGACCTCGGCCGCGATCGCCCGCAACAGCTCCCGCGTCACCTTCGGCGCCAGCTCGGCGTCGGCCGCGCGCACGTCCGGCGTGTAGTGCCCGAGCGCGTGATGCCGGAAGTCGTACGCCTTCTCCGGTTCCGTCGCGTCCCAGCGGTGGTGGAAGACGAGGGCGGCGCCGTGGTCGATCAGCCACAGGCGCGGGGGTGCGACACCGAGCGTGGGCCAGATCATGAGGTTCGAGCTGTGGACCGTACGGTCGACGTTGACAGTCAGTGCGTCCAGCCAGACGATCCGGCCCGCCTCCAGCGGGTCCACGCGGAACGTCTCGGCGACCTCGGGCGTGAAGTCCTTCGCGCCCGGCAGGAAGTCCATGCCGAGGTTGATCCCGGCGCTGGCGCTGTGCAGCTCCCGCACCTCCTGATGGGGCTCTTCGTCGGCGATCTCCGGGTCGAAGCGCACGAGCACCAGCTCGGGGAACCGCAGCCCGAGCGCCCGCGCCAGCTCACCCACGATCACCTCGGCGACCAGCGCCTTCTTGCCCTGCGCGGAGCCGGTGAACTTGACGACGTACGTCCCCAGGTCGTCGGCCTCGACGATGCCGGGGACGGAGCCGCCGGACCGGAGGGGTTCGACGTAGCGGGTCGCAGTGACCGTTCTCAACGAAACGTCCTTCCGGCCTCCGGCATGAAGTGAGCATAGTAACCGAGCGTGACAGCCGGTGTCGGAATTATTCTCAGCGTCGCCCGGTCAGCAGGTCGTGGACCGCCTCCGCGCTCTGCGCGCACTCCGGCGCGGAGGCGCACACCTCGACGTACCGTGTGCCGCTCGCCGCGTGGCGTTCACGCACCGCCGTCACGCCGTCCTCGGCGCACGGCACGATCGCCACGATGCCGTTGCGGGCCAGTACCTCGGCCATCAGGCCGATGCGTTCGGGGTCCGTGTCATGGTCGTTGAGGCGGTCGAGGACCTCGACCCGGCGCTGTCCGGCCAGCAGCCGTTCGGCGAGCGCGTAGGCGGCACCGCGCCGGTCGGCGGCCGTCGGCCCGGTGACCCACACCGTCGCTCCCGGGCAGGTACATCGGCACTTCACGTCGGACATGTCGCTCAACACGGATACCCCCAGGCACGCGTGATGTCGCGCAGCGGCGCCGGTACGTCTGCCGCGTCCGGCAGCGCTCGCGCTTTCTGGATCTTCCCGGACTTGATGTTCTCGCTCCAGTCGCCGATGTACGGCACGAACGGGCCGTGATCACCCTTGCGGTAGTCGAGCATCCTCGGCGCCCACGGAACGCCGAGGTAGGCGCAGATCTCCCGGGTGACCGCCTCGGGCCGCTCGGTCAGATCCTCGTAGCGGACGGTGAGACCGGGCAGCGCGGTGCGGGCCGCCTCGACCGCCTCGACGTAGCCGCGCACTTCCCGCACGGTCGCGTCCGGATCACGGTCGGGGCGGTTGGTGATCAGTGAGTTGACCATCGACGCGGGATGGCGCAGCAGGAAAATGTACCGGGCCTTGGGCCAGCCCTCGTGCAGCCGCTCCCAGACGCCCGCGTTGCCGGGTGTCTTGTCGACGATGACCTGCTTGCCGCTGCGCACGAGTTCGCGGTGCAGCACCCGGTCCCACAGCAGGTACTCCAGCTCACGCTGGTCCAGGTCGAGTTCGGACATCGCCTTCTTGGTGTACGGCTTGTTCAGGTCGACGGAGAGCGTGCGCAGGTGCATCTCGTGCGGGGCGCGGATCTGCGGATGGCTGTTGAGCAGGACCCGCAGCAGGGTGGAGCCGGAGCGCACGGAGGACAGGACGAACACCGGGTCCGGTACGAGCCGATACGCCGACTGCGGCACAGGAGGCTCGCCCAGTCTGCGTATGCGCCGTCTCACGCCGCGCGCCACCCGGCGCACTCCCGGACCGACCGATCCGACCATGACCATTGCCGTGCCTCCTTGACCCCCCGGCCGCGCGGAACCTCACCCTCCTGTTGAAGGCTTGACCATACTGTGGCCACTCCCTGGTTTCACCATGGGGAGCGGATGAGATTCTCCTGAGCATTCACGCAGGGCCCCCAGCAGCATCGGCAGCGAACGGTGGAACTCGCGCACCCAGTACGGCGGGGAGTGTGTGCCGGCGTAGAAGTGCGTCGTCACCGGGGCTCCGAGGGCGGACAGGCGGTCGGCCAAGGCCCGGGACTCGCGGTACATGAGTGTCTCCGTCGGGGAGATCGCCTCCTCGGGGAACGGGTCGGCCGGGTCCTCCAGTCCGGGGATCTCCGGGTCGGGCTCCGTGCCCGGCGGGTCGAGTGCGCCTGCCGTGCCGTCGCCGCTGGAGAGGTGGACGGGTGTGGTGCGCAGTCGGTGGGCCAGGTAATAGGGGTCGTGCGCCTGCCAGTTGGTGCGCTGGGCGACCGGGTCGCCCCACAGGGCCTTCCAGTCCAGGCCCAGGTACGCCATGGCGGCCCGGATGGCGTGCGGGTGCTGGAGGGGGTGGACGAAGCCGCTGTAGCTGGCCACCGCCCGGAACAGCCCCGGGTGCCGGGCGGCGTACGAGAGGGCGCCGAACCCGCCCTGCGACTCCCCGGCGGCCGCACGACGGGTACCCGCGCCGTAGTGGCGCTCCAGCAGCGGGCGCACCTCCTCCAGGTGGAAGGTCTCCACGGCGGGCGGACCGCCCGCACCGGCGTTGAACCAGTCGCTGTAGAAGCCGAAGAGCGGCATCTCGGGCATGACGACAAGGACGTCGCGCAGTTCGGGTACGTCCTGGATGCCGGAGTGGTAGTCCTCGGTCCAGGCTCGGTAGTTGCCGTCGCCGCCGACCAGGAGATACAGCGTCGGCCAGCTCGCCCCGTGGCGGCGCTGCTCCCAGCCGTCCGGTGTCAGCAGACGGACCTTGGCGGTGCGGCCGAGTGCGGGGGAGTCGATCGTGAGGTCGACGAGGCGGTTGCCCGCCTGCTTCTCGGCGACGACTCGCGCGCCGTGCGGTGCGGGGGCCGCGTCGGCTTCGGACACCACCAGCAACAGCAGCAGGTCGGCGATGACGAAGGCGAGGAGCAGGCGTAAACGGGCGGGGCTCCACGACATGGCGAAGTCTCCTTTCGTACAAGGGTGTGTACGTGCGCCGTCGTCATACGTCTCGCTTGCGCGGCGTTCCGGCCGCGAGCAAGAGCGACGGTAGGAAGCGGGGGCGTTGCTGGCATCCGCTGCCGGGAGTCGGCAGCTACTCCCGGCGGAGCAGGGTCACCGCTCTCCGGCCCTGACCAGCCCCGTCTCGTAGGCCAGCACCACCAGTTGGGCGCGGTCCCGTGCCCTCAGCTTGGTCATCGCGCGGCTCACGTGGGTCTTGGCGGTGAGCGGGCTCATCAGCAGCCGCCTGCCGATCTCCTCGTTGCTCAGCCCGGTCGCGACCAGCGCCATGACCTCCCGTTCCCGCTCGGTTAGCACGGCGAGGCGTTCGGCGCCGGCCGCCTCCGGGCCCTTGAGCCGGGCGAACTCCTCCACCACCGCGCGCGTGACGGCGGGCGCGAGGAGGCTCTGCCCGGCGGCGACCGTGCGGATCGCCGCCCGGAGTTCGTCCGGCTCGATGTCCTTCAGCAGGAAACCGGCCGCGCCGTGCCGAAGCGCCTCGAAGACATAGGCGTCGACCTGGTACGTGGTGAGCATGACCACGCGTACGCCGTCCAGCGCGGCGTCGGCCGCGATACGGCGGGTGGCCTCGATGCCGTCGACGCCGGGCATGCGGATGTCCATCAGGACGACGTCCGGCCGGGTCAGCCGTACGGCTTCGACGGCCTGGGCGCCGTCGGCCGCCTCGGCGACCACGACCAGGTCGGCGGTGAGATCCAGCAGAGCGCGGAAACCGGCGCGGACGACGGTCTGGTCGTCCGCGAGCACCACGCGTACGGTCATCGTCCTTCTCCGTTCTCGCCGGTCGGAAGGACCGCTCGGACGCGGAACCCCCCGCCGGATACCGGCCCGTAGTCGATCGTGCCCCCGGCCGCCACCGCGCGCTCCCGCATACCGACCAGACCGAAACCGCCCTCTTCCGGTGGCGGTGACGGCAGTCCGTCGTCGATGACTTCCACCGCGAGCCTGCCGTCCTGCCGGACGACGGAGACCGCCGCGTGCCGGGCACGGGAGTGCTTGACGACGTTCGTCAGAGCCTCCTGGACGATGCGGTACGCGGCCAGCCCCACCACCGACGGCACACCGTCCGACGCCCCTTCCTCGCGGAGCGTGAGCTCGATGCCGCCGCCCGCGAACCGGTCGACCAGCTCGCCGAGCCGTTCGATGCCCGGCGCCGGCTCCACCGGGTCGTCCTCGCCCTCCGGTTCCCGCAGCACGGTGACGGTGGCCCGCAGCTCCCGTACCGCCCCCTTGCCCGAGTCCCGGACCTGCCGCATCGCCTGGCGGGCCATGTCCGGCCGCACGTCGAAGGTCTCCAGGGCCACGCCCGCCTGGACGGTCATCGCGGTGACCGTGTGCGCGACGATGTCGTGCAGCTCGCGCGCGATCCGCACCCGCTCCTCCCGGACCCGGCGGGCCGCCTCCCGCTCGCGGTCCGCTTCGGCGCGGGCGGCGCGGGCGGCGTACTCGTCGAGCAACTGCCGCCGCGTGCGGACCACTTCGCCGAGCAACAGCGGCACCAGCGGCCAGAGCATCTCCAGCACCGGCAGCCCCTGCGGGTTCACCACGTCCTTGCCGACCCACAGCGCGACCACACCCGACGTGAGCGCGGCGGCCAGCCCGGTCCACAGGGTGCGCCGCCGGTCGCCCTGCACGGCGACCGTGTACAGCGCCACGATCGTCGGCAGATTCAGCAGCTCCCCGATGTGCCCGTGCAGCGCCCAGCCGGCACACGCCGCCCCGGTGACCACGGCGACCGGCACGGGCCACCGCCGCCGCCACAGCAGCGCCAGCAACGAGACGGCCAGCAGCAGCCAGGTCAGCCAGTCCGCCTGCCGGTACTCCGGCTCGTTCACCGCCGCGTCCGGCCCGGTGAACATCCCGACCACGCCCACCACGAGCACGTCCACGGCAACCGGCGGCAGGGCCCGCAGCCGCGCGGGCAGACGGTCGAAGGTCGTCACCTCCACACCGTATGAGCGCGACCACCCGGGCGCATACGCCAGCGGGAGTACCCGGCGCCCGTCCACCTGCACTCGGCAATGCGTGCCCTCCGACGGCTACGGCTCCGAAGCCACCACGCGCCGCCGCCGAGCAGGAGGACAGCTGCCCCGATGCCGATGGGTACGGCGATCGACATGCCGTCGTCCCCGTCCGTGCTGTTCGCCGCGGGCTCCGCCGACGGCGCCGAAGTCCCGGTCGTCGACTCGCCCGCGGCGGTTGTGGGCTCCTCCGTGGGGCTGGGGCTGACGAGCTTCGCGCCGGGTGCGGCCGGCTTCAGTTCCAGGCGGGGCGCGGGATGCCCGTCATCGTGGCTGTGACCGTCGGCAGGTTCCTCCAGCTCTATCCAGCGGTCGACCCGGCCGTCGTCGTAAACGCGAACGCGGTGAGGGCGCCGGTGCGGCGCAGGCTGCGTCCCAGGGTGGGGCGATGCGCTGAGAACTCCCTAGTAGTTCCGATGCGGGGAGCCGACGGCTCGACGTCCGTGTGGACGGGCCTCTGCATACCTGCTGTCGTCAGGCGACAGCGGTCCCCGCGGGCGGTCCCCGAGTCGTGATCGCGTGGGTGAGAAGGAGTTGCCGCAGCCCGTGGCCCGTACGGGCCCGGCGGGACCGGATGCGTGGGCGGTGCGGTGGCGCGGGCGGCCGGAGGATCAGACGCAGCGGGGCGACGAGCCGGCCGGCGAGCGCCCGCAGGACGCGGAAGGCGGCGCGTTCGCCGTGCGCGAGCCACAGGCCGCACAGCAGCGCGGCCAGCAGGTGGGCGGCGAGCATGCCGGTGGAGGACATGCTGGTGGAGTACATGCCACCGATGCCGTGATCCAGGGAATGCGCGGCCCCCGCGTGGTCCATCGACTCCATCGACCCCATGGGAAGCCTGGGCGAGCGAGAACGACACGTGGAGTACGACCTGGGCGCCGACAGTGAAGGCGCCGACCGGGACCGGCCCGCGTTCCCGGCCTGCCAGCCGCCAGGCCGTGCCGCCGGTCACCGCCGCACCCGCGACGATCGCCCACCAGGGCACCCCGGTCCCCGACATCATGACGTGCCCCAGGGCGATGAGCAGCACGCAGACGGCCGCGAACACGGCGGCCCTGATCGTGCGAGAACACCACCCGACAGTCACACGAGAGGGTACGGAGATGACCCTGGCCTCCGACTCATCCCTTCCGTTGTGATCCACGACGCGCCGAGACGGCCAGCGGGTTCGGCAGGGGCAGGTAGCGGGCGTCCGCCCCGTCCGCGCCCGTCCAGCGCAGGAGCAGGTTCGTCTTGCCGGGAAGGGTGGGGGCGGTGAGCAGGGCGGCGGTCTCGGGGAGGTCGTGCCGGGACAGTTCGGTGCGTACGGCGGGCCAGGGGTCGAGGCCGGGGTGGCGTTCCGCGAGGGCCGCGGCGATCTCGCACAGGTGATTGACGACCAGGCAGTACACCAGCCGCTCCCACCCGGCAGCCCGCGATACGTCCGCCAGCAGCTTCACGCCCTCGGCGTCCCGGAACAGCGCCTGCACGGGTGTGCCGTCGGCGTCGACGGCGACCAGCGTGTTCTGCAGATGCGCCTCGAGTACGACGCCGTGGTCGGCGAAGGCGGCCAGCACCGGTGGGACCACCTGGCGCAGATAGGCCTCCCACCAGCCCGCCGGATCGTCGCTGCCGTCGAGCGGGCTGCCCGCGAAGCCCTCGACGAGTCCGGAGGCGAGCAGCGGGGTCGCTCCGGGCACCACGTGCGCACGCAGTCCATCGCGGACCAGGATGGCGAGTTCCTCGAAGGCGAAGCCGGCGGTGCGGTAGCCGCGGTCGGCCAGCCAGGCCGCGGGGCCGTCGATCGCGGCGAAGGCCTGCGTCACGGCCGTGTCGGTGCGGCGCAGTTTCAGCAGGTCGTGGCGCCAGAGCCGGCGTACGTCGTTGGTGATGCGCACATCGAGGCTGAACTTCAGGAAGAGGTCGCGGTCGGGGGCGTAGACCGTGCGGATCGCGGCTGTGGGGCAGGCCGGGAATGTGGTCGTGCCCAGCCGGATCAGCCGGCCGTCCGCGAAGGCCGGGGCGAGGTCGTGGCCGACGAGGTCGAGCTGCCAGGGGTGGGCGGGCAGCAGCCGGTAGCCGGGCGGCGCCTCGCCCAGGGTGTCGAGGGCGGTGGTGTCGCCCTCCTCGACGACCGAGTCCTCGCGTACGCCGAGCAGCACCAGCGGGAAGGCGGCGTGGGCTTCGGGGGCGTACGGCAGCCAGCCGGTGGCCGGGCCGCCGCCGCGTGCCTTGGGGGCGGGGTGATAGGGGTGGCCGGTGATCAGGGACTGCTCGGAGCGCAGATACGGGTCGTCGGGCGCGGTCGCGCGGGCCCGCGCGGTGAGCAGGGCGGCCACGGCGTCACGGCTGTCGGTCATCTCGGCGGGGAGTTCGTGGTTGGACAGGCCCGTGTGCCGGGTGAGCTCCTCGGCGACGAGCTTCACCAGCTCGGGGTGGCCGAGTCGCTGCCAGGTGCCGCCGACGTACAACTCGGGCTCTGTGGGGCGGCGTTCGCCCCGCACCCGCAGCAGGCGGTCCAGACCGGGCAGCCGGTACACCCGCCGCTCGCCGGGTACCCGCCCGGCCACCTCGCGCAGCAGGCAGTTCAGCAGCGGGGCCGCCGCATACGCGTCAGCGCGTGCCGACGGGTCGTCGGCGGCGGGCGGGGGCATGGGGTCCAGGCGGTCCACTTGTTCCCTACGGTCCGTTCGGGCGGGAGACGATCAGTATGTCTGTCGTCACGCCCCCGTCGTGACGCCCTGCCCGCAAGCTTAGGAGCCCGCCTGTGCATCGTCCCCCCACCGTCGAGGCCGAGGTCGCCGACGAGCTGGCCGTCGTACGCCCCGATCTCGTGTCGCGGTACACGGCCGAGCTGCCCGGCGCGCGGGCGGCCGTGCTGACCCGGCTGTGGCGGGCGCTGGCCCATGAGCCGCTGCCGTGGATCGCCGAGCGCGGGCCGGGTGTGCTGCGGCTGTCCGACGGGCGGCGGCTGCACGGCCCGGTCGCCGACCCGTACGCCACTTCCGCGTACGTCACCGCCGTACGGCTCGACGGGGTGTCGTACGACGATCCGGCCCGGCTGATGACGGGGCTCGCGGTACCGCACGGGGCGTACTTCGCCTCCGAGCTCGCGCACAGCGCGGCGTCGTTGGCGCTGTCCCGGGCCGGGCAGAAGGGCCGCCCGAAGGAGTGGCCCGACAGTGACTGGGAGTGGGAGCAGCGGCGGGTGGTCGACGGGCATCCGTTCCACCCCAACTGCCGTTCCCGGCCCGGCTTTTCGGTGGAGGAGCAGCTGGCGTACGGCCCCGAGCACAGCTCTCATGTACGGCTGGGGCTGATTCCGGTCGGGGCGCGGGAGTGCCTGGTGACGGGCGAGTGGCCGGACCGTATGCGGGACGGGGAGCGGCTGCTGATCCCGGTGCATCCCTGGCAGGCGGAGCACGTCCTCAAGCGCCCCCTCGACCTGGACGCCGTCGCGCATCCGCTGATGTCCCTGCGCACCCTCGCCCTGCCCGGCGTCGGCGGCCCGCACGTCAAGACGGCGCTGAGCACCCGGCTGACGTCCTCGGTGCGGGACATCTCGCAGTGGTCGATCTCGACGTCGGCGATCCTGTCGGCGTTCGCCGAGCGGATGGCGGCGCACACGGACGGTCTGCTGCACACCACCCGCACGATCGGCGCGATCACCGCCCACTCCCCCGACCTGGCCGCCGTGGTGCGGGAGTCACCCCAGGTGTACGGCGACCAGGAGCGCGGCGAGCGGGTCGTACCGGTGGCCGCGCTCGCCACCACCGAACTGCCCCGCTCCCCCGCCTGGCTGGCCGACTTCGCACGGCTGGCGCTCACCGTGGGCCTGCGCCTGCTGGAGCTGGGTGTGGCCCTCGAGGCGCACGGCCAGAACCTCCTCGTGGTGCTGTCCCCGACGGGCGCACCGCTGCGGCTGGTCTACCGCGACCTCGCCGACATCCGCGTCAGCCCCGCCCGGCTGGCCCGGCACGGCATCCCGCTACCGGAGCTGACCGGACGGGTCGTCACGGACGACGAGACGACGCTGCGGCGCAAGCTGTTCGGCTCGCTGGTGGCCGGGGCGCTGGCCGGCACGGCGGGTTCGGGTCCGGCGTTGCGCGCGGCGCTGGAGACGGCCGTACGGGATCTGCCGCGCACCCCGGATCTCGTCGCACTGCTCGAGGAACCGCTGCCCACGAAGGCGCTGACGCTGATGCGGCTGTCGCCGGGGACGCCCGGTGATCAGTGGGCCGGGCTCCCGAACCCCTTGCGGTGGGAGACCGTCAGCTAGCGGCGGCCCCCTGCGCCCCTCATGCCTCCCGCAGCGCCTTGGCCAGCGTCCCCTCGCCGGTCACGGTGATACGGCCGTCGCGTACCGCGTCCGCCAGGCTCGACTCGCCCCGCCCGACCGCCTCCCACGTACCGGCGTCGAGGACCATCCGGGCGTCGGGTTCCACGGGCGCGGGTCCTTCGCCGTACACGGGCCCCTCCTCGGCCCCGACGTACACATGGAACTCGCCTTCCTCCAACCGGACTTCGACCACTCCCTGGCCTTCGAGGGACCGCAGCAGGGGCAGCGCGAACCAGTGCGCCCGTACGGCGTCGGTGGGCCGCCGCTCGCCCAGCTCGGCCTGTCCCCAGGTGCCCAGAGCCTGGAGGACCGGCAGCAACTCCCTCCCCCGTCCAGTGAGTTCGTACACATACGCGGCACCCGGCGGGGGCAGGCGCCGGCGCGTCGTCAGCCCGTCGCGCTCCATGTCCTTCAGCCGCGAGGCGAGTACGTCCGTGCTGACGCCCGGCAGATCCGCGTGCAGGTCGGTGTAGCGGCGGGGACCGGCCAGCAGCTCCCGGACGATCAGCAGGGTCCAGCGGTCGCCGACGAGGTCGAGCGCCCGGGCGGCGGAACAGTACTGGTCGTAGCTTCGGCGAGGTGACATGCGACGCAGTCTAGACGTGTCATTGGACTTTCCAAGCTCACACTTGGTAAAACCAAGCAACACCAGATACCGGAGGGGCGCATGGAGTTCCGGCAGTCGAGCAAGCTCAGCGAGGTCTGTTACGAGATCCGCGGCCCGGTGATCGAACACGCCAACGCGCTGGAGGAGGCCGGCCACAGCGTGCTGCGCCTGAACACCGGCAACCCCGCGCTCTTCGGCTTCGAGGCGCCCGAGGAGATCCTCCAGGACATGATCCGGATGCTCCCGCAGGCGCACGGCTACACGGACTCACGCGGCATCCTGTCCGCCCGCCGGGCCGTGGCGGGGCGCTATCAGACCCTCGGCCTGGAGGTCGGCGTCGACGACGTCTTCCTCGGCAACGGCGTGTCCGAGCTGGTCTCGATGGCCGTACAGGCACTGGTGGAGGACGGCGACGAGGTCCTCATCCCCGCGCCCGACTTCCCCCTCTGGACGGCGGTCACAACGCTCGCCGGAGGCAAGGCGGTTCACTACCTCTGCGACGAACAGGCCGACTGGTACCCGGACCTGGACGACATGGCGGCGAAGATCACCGACCGCACCAAGGCCGTCGTCATCATCAACCCGAACAACCCCACCGGCGCGGTGTACCCCAAGGAGATCATCGAGGGCATCCTCGACCTCGCTCGCCGGCACGGCCTGATGGTCTTCGCCGACGAGATCTACGACCAGATCCTGTACGACGACGCCGTGCACCACTCGACCGCGGCGCTCGCGCCCGACCTGGTGGTCCTGACGTTCTGCGGCCTGTCGAAGACGTACCGCGTGGCGGGCTTCCGCTCCGGCTGGCTGGTGGTGACGGGCCCGAGGCAGCACGCGCGCGATTACCTGGAGGGCCTGACCATGCTGGCCTCCATGCGGCTGTGCGCCAACGCGCCCGCCCAGTACGCGATTCAGGCGGCGCTCGGCGGCCGGCAGTCCATCCGCGATCTCACCACGCCGGGCGGGCGCCTGCGCGAACAGCGCGACGTGGCCTGGGAGAAGCTCAACGAGATCCCGGGTGTGTCGTGCGTGAAGCCGAAGGGCGCGCTGTACGCCTTCCCCCGCCTGGACCCGTCCGTCCACAAGATCCACGACGACGAGAAGTTCGTCCTCGACCTGCTGCTCCGGGAGAAGATCCAGGTGGTCCAGGGCACCGGCTTCAACTGGCCCACCCCCGACCACTTCCGCATCCTCACCCTCCCGCACGCGGAGGACCTGGAGGCGGCGATCGGGCGGATCGGGCGGTTTCTCAGCGGGTATCGGCAGTAGCGGCCGGGTAGGTCGCCTCCCATGAGCGACCGCCCCCTGCTCCTTCTCGACGTCGACGGCCCCCTCAACCCGTACCGCGCCGTGTTCACCCGGCACCGGGGCTACGTGACACGTCGCCTGCGTCCCGCGAACTGGTCGGCCCGGCAGGTGCCGGGGTCGTGGCGGCTGCGGCGGGGGCTTCGGGTGCGGCTGCATCCCGGGCACGGGGCGCGGCTGCTGGCTCTGCCGTACGAGCTGGCCTGGGCGACGACCTGGATGCACGAGGCCAACGAGATGATCGCGCCGGTGATCGGGCTGCCGGGGGATCTGCCGGTCATCGAGTTCACGGACCTGTTCGCCAAGGACCCCGACGGGCTGTACTGGAAGACGCGGCGGGTCGTGGAGTGGGCGGCCGGGCGGCCGTTCGTCTGGGTCGACGACATGGTCACCGAACTGGACGTACGGCATGTCGCCGAGCACCACGACGGGCCCGCGCTACTGCTGCGGATCGACCCGCGCCGGGGACTTCGGGAGGCCGAGTTCGCGCGGCTGGAACGGTGGGCCCATGGCCTGTGAGGCCTGGGTGATCTTCTGCTGGTCCGGCACTGCCTGAGTGTCAGACCCGGGTCGTAGTCTTCGAATGGGCCGACCGAGAGGTCGGAGACTGAGGAGAGGACCGGGGAGGAGTACGTCATGACACGACCGCCGACCGCCGCGCAGCGGCGTGTCATCGACGGCGCCGATCCGGTGACCGGGCGGCTCAGGGGCACGGAGGCGCAGCTGGCGGCGCTGGTGAAGCGGGGGCTGGCCTTCCGGCATCCGCGGCCTCCGCACGATCACTTTCTGACACCGGCGGGGCATCGGATACGGGAGGAGGAGCCCGAGGCCGCTCCGGAGCCGACCGTCCGGACACCCCCGCCGGCGACCGGGGTCTTCGCCGCCCGCGTCGGCGGCGAGGAGGACGTGCCGGAAACGGACCCCTCCCGCGTCCGTGAAGTGCACAGCGCCTGGACGGGGCTGCTCGAGCTGCGCCGGATGACCAACCCGGACGGCGCCACCGACCGGCCGTGCGGCTGGGAACGCGGCCATCTGGTGCAGGCCGCCGCCCTCGCCCTGGAAGCGGCCGGGCATCGCCCCGCCGGGCTGGACTCCCCCGGTTACCGCGTGATCGCGACCCCGCAGCCGGAGGCCGTCGCCGTCTACGAACCGGACGTCGACGCGCTGCGCGCCTGCGCGGCGACGTTGGAGAAGGCGGGCTGGCAGGCCGGCGAGTACACCGAGCCGCGCACGAGGGTCCGGTATCTGCTGGCGTCCCCGCGCCGGGCGTGAAGAGGAGTATGGGCATGCCAAGATCGATCAGAACATCGACGATGCCGTGATGCCGAGTACGTGAAGGGAAAACCGTGAGCGAGCCGTTTTCCGTCCGGGTGACCGTCCGCGGGTACGAGACCGACGTGCAGGGTCACCTCAATCAGGCCGTGTACGTCAACTACGCGGAGCACGCCCGCTGGTCGCTGCTCAAGGAGGCCGGAATCACTCAGTCCGGCCTCATCGCCCAGGGCGTGGGTCCTGTCGCGCTGGAGACCACCATCCGTTACCGGCGGGAGCTGGTCGCGGGCGACGAGGTCGAGGTGACCTGCGCCTTCGTCTGGGGCGAGGGGAAGACCTTCCGCATCGAACAGACCATCCGCAAGACCGACGGCACGGTGGCCGCCGAGATCACGGCGGTCGGCGGACTGCTGGACCTCACGGCCCGCAAGCTGATCGCCGCACCGCAGGAGCGGTTCAAGGAACTGGCCTCCGATCCGAGCCTGTTCGGTCTCTGACCGAGCCGCTGCGGTGGCCGGCGGCGGTCGCGTCCCACCGCCGCCCACAGCCGCGCCGCACTCCCCGTCGGCCTCAGGCGTCCGTCAACTCCGGCCGGTGCTCGGTGTCGTAGGCCGCGCGGGACTCTGCGATATAGACGCGATTACGCTCCGCCCAGTCCGTCAGGCTCTGCAGCGTCTCGTGCAACTCGCGGGCGACCTGCGTGAGTTCGTACTCCACCTTGGGCGGCACCGTCGGGTGGACCGTGCGGGTGACGAGGCCGTCGCGCTCCAGGTTGCGCAGCGTCAGGGTCAGCATGCGGCGGCTGATGCCCTCGATGCTGCGCTCCAACTCGGTGAAGCGGATCGGCCCGTGCGCCGCGGCGACCAGGATCTGGACGCTCCATTTGCCCGCCACCCTGTCAAGAACTTCGCGGACCGGGCACGCGTGCGCGTTCACGACCTGGACGGTAACACCGGTGTTCCTCTGGGACATCGAACTGCCTCCTTACCCCCACCTCCATGGTCACCCACGATGTCCCCCGTTACAAGTCGTGCACCTATGGGTCCCACGGAGACTCACGGAGAATACGGAGGCCGGACCGCCATGTCGTCCCTGACCGAGCGCCCCACCCACGCGCCACCCCGAACGTACTCCCGCTGGGCGTCCCTCGTCGTGCTGTGTGCGGGGACGCTGATGACGATCCTCGACGGCAATATCGTCACGGTCGCCATGCCGGCGATCCAGAGCGACCTGGGTTACAGCGGTCCGGGCCTGGCCTGGGTCGTCAACGCCTATCTGATTCCGTTCGGCGGCCTGCTGTTGCTGGCCGGCCGGCTCGGTGACCTGATGGGGCGCAAGCGGATGTTCGCCGCGGGGCTCGCGGTCTTCACGGCGGCCTCCGTGCTGTGCGGGGTCGCCACCAGCCAGGGCGCGTTGATCGCGGCGCGTGCCCTGCAAGGGGTGGGCGGGGCCATGACCTCGGCCGTCGTCCTCGGCATGCTGGTCGCGCTGTTCCCGCAGCCGCGTGAACAGGCCCGCGCGATCGCGGTGTTCAGCGCGGTCGGCGCGGCGGGCGGGGCGCTCGGCACGTTTCTCGGCGGGGCGCTGACGCAGGCCCTCGGCTGGCACTGGATCTTCCTGATCAACCTGCCGATCGGCGTGGCCGCATGGCTGGCGGCGCTGCGCGTCCTGGCGCCGGACCGGGGCGAGGGGCTGGGCCGGGGAGCCGACTATCCGGGAGCGGCGCTGGTCACCGGCGCGCTGATGCTCACGGTGTACGTCATCGTCGGCTCCGGCGACCGCGACCTGACCGCCACCCTGCTCCTGGCCGCGCTCGCCCTCACCCTGTTCGTGGCGTTCACGCTCCGCCAGGCCCGCGCCGCCCGCCCCCTGCTCCGGCTGCGCCTCTTCTCCTCCCGCCTGCTGACCGGCGCGAACGCCGTCCAGATCCTGATGATCGCGACCATGTACGGCTTCCAGTTCATCGGCACCCTCTACCTCCAACGGGTTCTCGGCTACGGCGAGTTGGCCACCGGCACGGCCTTCTTGCCGGCGCCGGTCGCGATCGGCGTACTGATGCTGGGCCTGTCCGCGCGGACCATCGGCCGCTACGGCGCGTACCGGGTCCTGTTGACCGGGCTGGCGTTCATCGTCGCGGGCATGGCCCTGCTCAGCCGCGCCCCCGTGGACGGCTCGTACTTCACGGACGTACTCCCGCCGCTCCTCCTGCTCGCCACCGGCTTCGCCGCCGCGATGCCCGCGCTGACCGGGCTCGCCATGTCCGGAGCCCACGAGGAGGACGCCGGCCTGGCCTCCGGGTTGTTCAACACCACGCAGGTGGTGGGAGGTTCACTGGGGCTCGCGGTGCTCTCCACACTGGCGGCGAGCCGGACGGACGGACTGCTCGCCGGGGGCGCGGACTCGGTGACGGCCACGGCGGAGGGGTATCAGCTGGCGTTCCAGGTGGCGGCGGTGATCGCGGTGGGGGCGTTGGTACTGGCGGCGGCCGTGCTGCGCACGCGGCAGGGCAGCAAACTCCCGTGACTGCCCGGACGGCGGCAAGAACGGCGGAATCCGGATGCGGGATCCCCGGCCACCTGGGAAGCTCCCACTCCATGAGTGCACGACGTTCCAGACCCAGCCTCTACATCTCCGTCGACATCGAAGCGGACGGCCCGATCCCCGGTCCGTACTCCATGCTCAGCTTCGGCGCGGCGGTGGCCGGAGTGCAGGACGCCGACGGGTTCACGCCCGCCGATCCGGTGGAGCGGACCTTCTATCGGGAGCTGCGCCCGATCAGTGCGGAGTTCGTGCCTGAGGCGCTGGCCGTGAGCGGGCTGGACCGGGAGCGCCTCGAGCGGGAGGGCGGTGAACCGGCCACCGCCCTCGCCGAGTTCAGCGACTGGGTGCGCGAGGTCAGCGTCGGGGCGCAGCCGGTGATGTGCGGGTACCCGGCGTCGTACGACTGGACGTTCCTGTACTGGTACCTGATCCGCTTCACCGGCGCGAGCCCCTTCGGGCACTCCGGCTGCCTGGACATGAAGACGCTGTACGCGACGAAGGCCGGGCTGCCGCTCAGGGCGGTGGCCAAGGGGACCATGCCGCGTGAGCTGCTGTCGCGACGCCGGCACACGCACCATGCGCTGGACGACGCGATCGAACAGGCCGAGCTGTTCGCAAACCTGATGGCGTGGACCGGTCCCGGCGCACGGTGAGTTCCCCGACGCGCGCCCCGGGTTCAGGGGGCGGCGGCGATGTGTTCGCCGGCCTCCATGGGATGGGTGACGTCCTGGGCGTCGCGCCGATTGCCCAGGTGGTTGAAGAGGAGGTTCAGGACGACCGCGGCCACACAGCCCGTGGAGATGCCCGAGTCCAGGACGATCTTCGCCGTCTCCGGGAAGGCGTGGTAGAACTCCGGCGCGGTGATCGGGATGATGCCGACGGCCAGGGAGACGGCCACGATCAGGACGTTGTTGTCCTTCTCCAGGCCCGCCTTCACCAGGGTCTGGATGCCGCTCGCGGCCACCGATCCGAACAGGACGACGCCCGCGCCGCCGAGCACCGGGCGCGGTACGACGGCGATCAGCGAGGCGGCCACCGGGCACAGGCCCATCAGCACCAGGAATCCGCCGCCGGTGGCGACCACGTACCTGCTGCGGATCTTCGTCATCGCGACCAGGCCGATGTTCTGAGCGAAGGCGCTGCACATGAAGCCGTTGAAGAGCGGGCTGATCGCCGAGCCGAGGGTGTCGGCGCGCAGGCCGGCCGCGATGGTCCTCTCGTCGGCTGGGCGCTCGACGATCTCGCCCAACGCCAGCATGTCGGCGGTCGATTCGGTCATCGAGACCACCATCACGACGCACATCGACACGATCGCGGCGACCTGGAACTGTGGGGCGCCGAAGTGGAACGGCGTCGGGAAGCCGATGACGGCCGCGTCCGCGACCGGACCGAAGTCCGTGGCCCCGAACGGGATCGCGACGAGCGTGCCCACGACCAGGCCGAGCAGGACGGCGATCTGCTTGACGAAGCCGCGGGTGAAGCGGCGCAGAAGCAGCACGATCACCAGCGTCGCCGCCGCCAGGCTCAGGTAGGTCGTCGAGCCGTAGTCGTCCGCGGCGGGGTCGGGGCCCTGCGCCCAGCCGAAGGCGACCGGCAGCAGTGACACACCGATGAGCGTGATCACCGTCCCCGTGACGACCGGCGGGAAGAAGCGGACCGCCTTGCTGAAGAAGGGGGCCGCGATGAAGCCGAGCAGCCCCGCCACGATCACCGCGCCGAAGATGACCGGCAGCGCGTCGGACTTGTCCTCGGTGGAGGCGACGATCGCGGTCATGGGGGCGACACCGGCGAAGGTGACGCCGTTGACGAACGGCAGCCGGGCGCCGATCTTCCAGACGCCGATGGTCTGGAGGAACGTGGCGAGGCCCGCGGTGAACAGACAGGCGCCGGTGAGGAAGGTCAGTTCGGTGCCGGAGAGGCCGATGGCCGCGCCGATGATCAGAGGTGGGGCGACGACTCCCGCGTACATCGCGGCCACATGTTGCAGGCCGGTCGTCGCCATCTTGGCGGCGGGGAGTTTTTCGTCGACGGGGTGGGCGGACACGGGCGGCTCCTCCGGTCGGTTGACAGCACGTCGGCTCTGACGTGGGTTTCAAGGAGGTGATGCGCGGTCGTGCGGGACCGTTTGGGGAGGGGGACGGGACCGTTCCGGGGCGCGCACGTCCATGCGCACCCCGGCGACGGCCGCCGCGGGCCCCTGTTGGGGCCCACGGCCACCGACCGGGAGCCGTCCCTCCCGACCGGAGATCAAGTTGCCTTACGGCCAAAGCGCCCCTCGTGAGGAGCGCGGGGAACTGCGCGACCAGCCACGACGGCGCCGCAGACGAGCTACGACCTACCGCGGCACATCCCGCGGAGCGATCCGCGCCAACCGCTGCGCCTCCTGCCGCGTCGACCGGGCAACGGCGTCCTCGTCGACGTACAACAGCCGCCCGTCCTCCACAATCTGACGCCCATTCACGAACGACGCGGTGACCGGAGCAGCCGCCCCGAAGACCAGCGCCGTCACCGGATCGGCGATCGAAGCATGGGCCAGCGTGTCCAGCTTCCACAGCACCAGGTCGGCCAGCTTCCCCGGCTCCAGCGAGCCGATCTCCGCGCTGCGACCGAGGACTTGAGCACCGCCGTACGTGCCGAGGCGCAGCGCCTGCCGTGCGTTCAGCGCCGCTTCCCGGTGCGCGCCGAGCCGGTTGATGAGGAGCGCGTTGCGCAGTTCGGTGTGGAGTTCGCCGGACTCGTTGGACGCGGTGCCGTCGACGCCGAGGCCGACCGGGACGCCGGCGGCGAGCATGTCGGGGACGCGGGCGATACCGGCCGCGAGCCGGGCGTTGGACGAGGGACAGTGGGCGACACCGGTCTTCGTGCGGGCGAACGCGGCGATGTCGGAGTCGTTCATGTGGACGCAGTGCGCCATCCACACGTCCTCACCGAGCCAGCCCGTGGACTCGAAGTAGTCGGTCGGGCCCATGCCGAACAGTTCCTTGCAGAACTGCTCCTCCTCGACCGTCTCCGAGCCGTGCGTGTGCAGCCGTACGCCGAGCCGACGGGCCAACTGGGCGCCGTCGCGGAGTAGTTCGGTCGAGACCGAGAAGGGCGAGCAAGGAGCCACAGCCACCTGGGTCATCGCGTCGAAGGACGCGTCGTGGTGCTCCTTCACGGTCGCCTCGGTCGCGGCGAGCGCACCGTCCAGGGTCTCCACGGCGAAGTCCGGCGGCAGCCCGCCGTCCTTCTCGCTGCGGTCCATGGAGCCGCGGGCGAGGGTGAACCGGACACCCGTCTCGCGGGCGGCGCGGATGATCGCGCCGGACAGGTCGCCGGAGCCCTTCGGGAAGACGTAGTGGTGGTCCATGGCGGTGGTGACACCGCCGCGGGCCATCATCGCCAGGGACCCCTGCGCGGCCGAGTACACCATCGGCTCGTCGATGCGCGCCCAGGTCGGGTACAGGGCGACGAGCCAGTTGAAGAGGTTGTGGTCGGTGGCCAGGCCCCGGGTGATCCACTGGTAGAAGTGGTGGTGGGTGTTGACCAGACCGGGGGTCACCAGGTGGCCGGTGGCGTCGATGCGGCGTACGACGTTCTCCAGGCCCTCGGGGGCCCTGCCCGGGCCGAGCGCCTCGATGCGATTGCCGGCGACGACGAGATACCCCGTGGCGTACTCGGTGTCGGTGGCGTCGACCGTCGCGATCGAACAGTTCTCGATGACGATGCGCTGGGCTGCTGCCATGATGCGTCCTTTTCGCTCAGTGGACTCACAGTAAGAGGGCACGGCAGGACCCTGGGGAATTTGAGTGCCGCGGCCGGCAAGGGAACTCACCGGCCGCGGGTGCCGAGGATATGGAGTTGATCAGAGGTTGCTGAGATCGACCGGGATCCTCGCCTCGCAGCCGTCCCGCAGGATGGTGGCCTCGATCAGGCCGTACGGGCGGTCGGCGGCGAAGTACACCTCATTGTCGTTCTTCAGCCCGAACGGCTCCAGGTCCACCAGGAAGTGGTGCTTGTTCGGGAGCGAGAAACGGACCTCGTCGATCTCACTGCGGTTATTGATGATCCGCGCACCCATTTGGTACATGGTCTGCTGGAGCGAGAGCGAGTAGGTCTCGGCGAAGGCCTGGAGCATGTGCTTCTTGGTCTGCTCGTAGGACTTCTCCCAGTCGGGCATCTTCTGCTCGTCGTCGGACCAGTTGAACCGCCAGCGGGCGGAGACCTGCGTGGCCAGGATGCGGTCGTACGCCTCCGGGAGCGTCGTGTACTTGTCCTTGACGTAGCCCCAGAATTCGGAGTTCGTCGAGTTCATCACGACGAGGTCCTTGAGGCCGGAGACCACCTCCCACTGCGAGCCGTCGTATGTGATCTGGGTCAGCCGGGTCTCCTGGCCCTTCCGTACGAACGAGTGCTTGACCTCGTCGGCGCCGATGAACTGGGAGTTGGCGTCGGAGCTCTCGATCCGCTCCCACGCGTATTCCTCGATACGGATCCGGGCGCGGTGGATCGGCTCCTGCGAGGTGACGAAGTGCCGGGCGAGGTGAATGCCGAACTGCTCGGCGGATTCGATGCCATGCTCCTTGGCGAACGCGTACACCGTGTTCTTGGTGGTGTCGGTCGGCAGGACATTGGCGTTGGAGCCGGAGTAGTGGACCTCGTCCATGTCGCCGGAGAGCGCCACGGATACATTCAGGTCCTTGATGTGGTGGGTGGCGCCGTCCCGCGTGATCTTTACGACGCGGTTCTCTGCCTTCCCGTACTGGTTCTGGCCGAGAATCGTGGGCATCTTCTGCTAGCTCCCTCGGTAAACGGAGTAGCCGAACGGGTTGAGCAGCAGCGGCACGTGATAGTGCTCCCCGGGCCGCACGGCGAAGGTGATCGCCACCTCGGGGAAGAACACGGCACCGCTGTCCCGATTCGCGGGGGCGTCCTGCTGCGCATCGGCTTGCTTCTTCTCGAAATACGGCTCCACCGCGAAGTCGAGCCGTACGTGTGTGGTCCCCTCCGGCAGCGCCGGGAGGTCCTTGCACCGGCCGTCCGCGTCGGTCGCGGATCCGCCGAGCGCCCGCCAGTCCGCGTCACGCCCCGACCGGGTCGCGAGCTGGACGGCGACGCCCTCGGCGGGGCGGCCGGCGCTGGTGTCCAGGATGTGCGTGGACACGGAGGCGGTGGTGCTGGTGCTCATGGCGTCAGACTTCCTCTTCAGTCTTCTTCTACGAGTCGGGCGAGCCGGATCCGGTTGATCTTCCCCAGCTCGGTGCGGACGATCTCCCGCTCCTGCTCCGGCGAGTTCCCGATCCGCTGCTTGACCGCGTCCCGCATCTGCTCGCCGGTCCGGCCGGTCGCGCAGATCAGAAAGACATGGCCGAACTTCTCCTGGTAGGCCAGGTTCAGTTCCAGCATCTCCGCCTTGAGCCCTTCGGAGGCACCGGCCATGCCGCGCTGCTCCCGCGCCGAGGTCGGATCGCCCGGCCTGGGGCGCCCGATCGGCGGGTGCCCCGCCATCGCCTCTTCAAGGTCTACGGCGGTCAGCTCGGCCATCGCGGCATCGCTGGCGGCGTAGAGGTCCGCGGGGGTGGCGTACGGACGGGCGGCGAGCAGTCGCCGGGCCCAGGCGGTGGCGGCGCAGACCTCGTACAGTGCGGCGAACGCCGCGTGCTCCTCCAGGACGTTGAACCGGGCCAGACCCGGGGGCGTGGAAGTCGAAGTCACGGGAGCCTCCGTGGCCGTAACCGGCCGTGCGTGCTTGAGCGGGCTGCCGCTAGCTAACGCCCTCCGACAGACGGCGTCAACACTTTGTTGAAAATTCCGGGTAACAAAGCCCGCGGGACCTGCGGCGCGAAGTTATCGACGATAACAAGGTTCTGTTTCCAGTGCTTGCACTATCGCCGCTAACATGCTTCCGTTGACGTCGCTACCCAGCCTTGATGAGAGGGAGACAGCGACGCATGTCGGAGAACGAGCAAGTCTCAGCGGGCGGGCACAGCCGCCGCAGCGTGCTCAAAGCCGGTGGGGTCACCACCGCCGTACTGGTCACGATGGACGGGGTGGCGGCGGCCGCGGTCCGTCCCGCCGCCGCGGACGGCGTGGCATCCCCGTCCCCGGCATCGACGGCCGAGGTGACACTCCGTATCAACGGCCGGCGGCATCCGCTCACGATCGAGGCCCGGGTCACCCTGCTGGACGCGCTGCGCGAGCGT
Source organism: Streptomyces sp. GESEQ-4 (assembly GCF_017948455.1). Lineage (GTDB taxonomy): Bacteria > Actinomycetota > Actinomycetes > Streptomycetales > Streptomycetaceae > Streptomyces. Next base: position 120,966 of record NZ_JAFFSU010000003.1, on the reverse strand, counting down.
CTCGGTCTGACCGGCACCAAGAAGGGCTGCGACCGCGGCGAGTGCGGTGCCTGCACGGTGCTCATCGAGGGCGAGCGCGTGAAGTCGTGCATGACTCTGGCGGTCATGGAGGACGGCCGGGAGATCACCACGGTGGAGGGCCTGGCGCGCGGCGACGACCTGCACCCCGTGCAGGACGCGTTCATCCGCCGGGACGCCTTCCAGTGCGGGTTCTGCACCTCCGGGCAGATCATGTCCGCCGTCGCCTGCATCGACGAGGGCCACACCCGCTCGGACGAGGAGATCCGCGAGTGGATGAGCGGCAACCTCTGCCGTTGCGGCTGTTACCCGAACATCGTCGACGCGGTGCGGGACGCGGCGAAGGGAGCCGGTCGATGAAACCGTTCGACTACGCGCGCACCATACGTCCGTCCGAGGCCGTCGGTCTGGTCGCGTCCCGATCCCGTGACGAAGCCGCGTTCATCGCCGGCGGGACCGAGCTGACGAACCTGATGAAGGACGGCGTGCTCGCCCCCAGCCTGGTCGTGGACGTGGGCGAACTCCCCCTTTCCGGCATCGAGTTGCGCGATGGCCGGCTGCGCGTCGGGGCCACGGCCCGGATGCGGGAGGTGGCCGATCACCCGGTGGTCCGCGAGCGGTTCCCGGCGATCTCCGAGGCCCTGCTGGCGTCGGCGTCCCCGCAAGTGCGCAACCGGGCCACGATCGGCGGCAACCTCATGCAGCGCACCCGCTGCGGGTACTACCGCGACGTCGGCAGCCCGTGCAACCTGCGCGAGCCCGGCAGCGGCTGCGCGGCCATCGGCGGGCAGAACCGCCGGCACGCGATCCTGGGCGGCAGCGACCACTGCATCGCCGTGCACCCTTCCGATCTGGCGGTCGCGCTGAGCGCCCTGGACGCCGTCGTGCTCACCCTCGGACCGGACGGCCGGCGCTCGATCGCGCTCAAGGACTTCCACCTCCTGCCCGGCGCCACCCCGCACCGGGAGACCGCGCTGCGGCACGGCGAGATGATCACCGGGGTCGAGGTTCCCGAGTCCCCGGTCGCCCCCACCTCCCGGTATCTGAAGCTGCGCGACCGGGCCTCGTTCGAGTTCGCCGTCGTCTCCGTGGCCGCCGCCCTGACCCTGCGCGGGCGGATGGTGACCGACATCCGGCTGGCCTTCGGCGGCATCGCGCCCCGGCCGTGGCGCTCGTACGCGGCCGAGGACGCCCTGCGCGGACGGCCGCTGAAAGACGCCACCGTCGCCGCGGCGGGCCGGGCTCTCGTGCGCGACGCGAAGCCGCGCGAGCACAACGCGTTCAAGGTCGAGCTGGTGCAGCGCGCCCTCGCCGACATCCTCAACGACCTGGAAGGCAACCGAAACAACCTGGAGGGCAACCGATGAGCCCGATCGTAGGCAGCCCCGTTCCGCGGATTGACGGTCGCGCCAAGGTCACCGGTGCGGCCACCTACGCCGCGGACGCCGAGGTCCACGGGACGCTGCACGGCTTCCTGGTGATGAGCACCGTCGCCTCCGGGCGCATCACCGGCATCGACACCCGCGACGCCGAGCGCTCGGCCGGAGTCATCGGCGTCTTCACCCACCGGAACATGCCGCGCCTGGCGCGGCCCGAGTACATCAGCTTCCTCAAGGGCTACATCCCCCTGCAGAACCCGGACATCCACCACAGTGGCCAGCCCGTGGCCTACGTGGTCGCCGAGACGCTGGAGCAGGCCCAGCACGCGGCGACGCTCGTCGACGTCTCGTACGAAGCGCGCCGGCCTCGATCCGCGGTCGCCGACGCGATGGACGAGGCCTACGTGCCTCCGCCGGGCCTGTCGGGCCCCAACGAGTTCACCCGCGGGGACGTGGCGGCGGGGCTGGCGCAGGCCGACGTCCGCATCGACGTCACGTACACCACTCCCATGCACCACCACAATCCCATCGAGCCGTCCACGACGACCGCCGAGTGGGACGGCGCCGAGCGGGTGACGGTGTACGAATCCGCCCAGGGCGGCCACGCCACCAGGATCTGCGTCTCCCAGGCACTCGGCGTCCCCCTCGGCAACGTGCGTGTGCTGTCGCCGTTCCTGGGCGGAGGCTTCGGAGCCAAGGGCCCGGTGTGGCCGCACACCCTGCTCACCGCCGCCGTGGCCCGGGAGTTGAGGCGTCCGGTCAAGCTGGTGCTCTCCCGCGCCCACACCTTCACGTCCAACGGGCACCGCGGCGAAGCACACCAGCGCCTGCGGATCGGGGCCGGGCGGGACGGCACCCTCACAGCCATCGACCATGTCAGCACCCACCAGGTCACCCGCACCGAACAGGTCGTGTTCTCGGGCAGTCACTCCACCCGCATGCTGTACGCCTGCCCCAACGTGCACGTGGCCCAGCGGGCGGTACGGCTCGATCTGCCCTCCCCGAGCTTCATGAGGCCACCGGAGTCCGTCGGTTCCTTCGGCCTGGAGTCGGCCCTCGACGAGCTGAGCTACGCACTGGACATCGACCCCGTCGAACTCCGGCTGCGCAACCACACCGCCGTCAACCCCGAGCCCACCGGCGCACCGTTCGGCAGCAAGCACCTGATCGAGTGCTACCGCCGGGGCGCCGCCAAGTTCCGGTGGAGCGAACGCGATCCACGGCCGAGGTCGATGCGCGACGGCGACACCCTGATCGGCTGGGGCATGGCCACCGCGGCGCACACGGCGGGCGGCAGGCCGGGTGCGGGCGCCCGCGTGGTGATCTCCACCGAGGGCCGGGCGGTGGTCCAGGTCGGCACCCATGACATCGGCACCGGCACGTACACGGTGATGTCCCAGATCGCCGCGCAGACCCTGGGCCTGGACCTGGCCGACGTCGACTTCCAACTCGGCGACACCGACTATCCGTTCGCCTTCATGTCCGTCGCGTCCGCCACCGTTCCCGGCGTCGGCGCCGCGGTGAACCGGGCCTGCACCGCGGCCCGCCGGGCGGTGGTCGACATCGCGGTCGCCGACCCACGCTCCCCCTTGCACGGGGTTCCGGCCGAGCGGATCACCGTAGAGGACGGAATCCTGTACGAGACCGGCAGGCCCCGGCGCCGCGAGGACATCCGTACGGTCCTCACCCGGCACGCCGAGCCGGTCGAGGCCACCACCGATCCCGTACCCATCCCGCACGGCTACTCCGTCGGCGCGGAATTCGCCGAGGTACGCGTCGACCCCCGGGTCGGCCGGGTCCGGGTGACGCGCATGCTCGGTGCGTACGACGCCGGCCGGGTCCTCAACCGCAGAACCATCCGCAGCCAGGCCATCGGCGGCGTCGTCTGCGCGGTCGGATTCGCCCTCACCGAGCACACCCTGGTCGACCCTCACCAGGCCCGGATCGTGAACCCGAACCTCTCCGGCTATCTGCTGCCCGTCAACGCCGACATCCCACACGTCCAGACCATCTTCATCGACGAACCCGACCCGACCAGCGAGGCACTCAACGCCCGCGGCTTCGGCGAGACCCCGGGCACCGGCATGACGGCGGCGATCGGCAACGCGATCTACCACGCCACCGGGCGCCGGATCCGCGACCTGCCCATCACTCCGGACAAGCTGATCTGATTGCGCAACCGATATCTAGAATCTGTTAACGTTGGAAACGTGAACGCGAAGAACAACCGGGACCGGATCATCGAGGCGGCCGCCGCCCTCCTCACCGAGGGCGGCCGGGATGCCGTGTCGACCCGTGCGGTCAGCGCGGCGGCCGGTGTGCAGGCGCCGGCGATCTACCGCATCTTCGGGGACAAGCAAGGCCTGCTGGACGCCGTCGCCAGCCACGGCTTCGCGACCTACCTGCGCAGCAAGACCGCCAACCGGCCGACCGACGACCCGGTGGCGGACCTGCGCCGTGGGTGGGATCTCCACATCGGCTTCGGCCTCGCCAACCCCGCGTTCTACGCGCTGATCTACGGCGACCAGCGGCCGGGCGCCGAACCCCCGGCCGCGCGTGAGGCATCCGTCATCCTGGCCGGCATGGTCCGCCGCATCGCCGAGGCGGGACGCCTGCGGATGAGCGAAGACCGCGCCGCCTTCCTCATCCACTCCACCGGCCGCGGCGTGACCCTCACCCTGATCTCCCAGCCCGAGAACGAACGCGACGTGTCCCTGTCGACCATCGCCCGGGAGTCGGTCATCGCCACGGTCACCACCGACCCCCCGCAGCACGTAATCCCGAACGGCGGCCCGGTCGGCCACGCGATCGCCCTGCGCGCCGCCCTCCCGCAGACCACTGCCCTGACGGACGCCGAAGGCGCCCTTCTCACCGAGTGGCTGGACCGCATCGCCACCACCGGCTGAGCGGTCCCGTCAGCGCGGTGAGCGCCTACCTGAGCCGTACCGCGCCGGCTCAGTCCTCCTACTGCGACTACTCGTCGCCCTTACGCGCCTTGGCCCGCTGCTCGCTGGTGTAGTTGATGTAGTTGTAGACGGTGAACCGGCTGACACCGAGCGCACCCGCCACGGTCTCGACACCGTGCCGTACGGAGAAGGCGCCGCGCGCCTCAAGTATCCGTACGACCTCCTGCTTCGCCTTGCGGTCCAGGTCGGCCAGCGGCTTGCCCTGCTTGCGCTCCATGGAGGCCAGGATGTGATCGAGGGAGTCGGCCAGCTGCGGCAGCCGTACGGCGACGACGTCGGCGCCGTCCCAGGAGAGCACGACGTCGTCGGGGCCGGCCTCGTCGGGCGGGAGCATCATGCCGCCCATGGCGTCGACCAGCGGCTTCACGGCCGTGATGAAGGGCTCGTCCTCACTCACCGCTCGCCCTCCCCGATCACGCTGACCTGGAGCGAGACCCGGGTGGCACCCGACTCCAGGGTCTTGCGCAGCAGCGCGTCCACGGCGGTGAGCACGGCATCGGCGGTGCCTTCCGCCGTGTTGCCGAACGGCCCGACGTCCACCGCGTCCAGTTCCCCGGCCTCGATGACCTCGCGGGCCACCAGCGCGTGCGCGGGTACCTCGTCCAGGTCGAAGGGCTCGGTCGTGAACTCCACTCTCAATCGCATTGTGCCCCCAGGTTACGCCTCTGACCTGCACGTTTACGGACGCGTCAGTCGACCGCTGCACAGCCGCGACGCACCCCAGGCCAATCGGTTTCACGGGGACGGAGTCGCTTCGTCCGCCCCGGGGCGACACTAACGGACCACGGCCTCCCTCCGCCCTCCATGGGGCCAAGCCGTTCGGTCTGTCGGGTTCAGGACTTCATGGATGCCATAGCGGCCTGAAACGCCTTCATGCAAGGCAGGCAATGCCTGTCTGCCTTCTCACGCCCGCCGGGCTCCTCACGCTTCTCCACCCCGCACAGCGTCAGATCCTTGTCAGCCGTCAGCACGTGCCACATCGGTTCTCCCGAGGTGTCCGTGCCGCACCACATCTCGTGCATTGTCATCTCCTCCGCGGGAATGGAGGTCCGCTCCCATATGAACACGGACGCGCCAGGCCGACGCCTTGCGGCGGCCATACGGGTGACACCGGCGGTCGGCTGATAGAACTGCCCATATCAGCCTTCGTACTTCACAGGATGGGAGCGGCACGAATGGGAATAACTGCCCCACTCACGGCGCTGCACGGCCTCCCCGCGTTCACCTTTCCGCATGCCGACGAGACGGTGACGCTGCCCGAACCCGATGCCGTGGCCTGGCGGATCACCAGCTGTTGGGACCCACCCGCTTACGGCCTCAGCCGCATCGAAGATCTGTGGGAGACCTCTTTCATCCGCTTCTGCTCGTCGGTCGACACCACACGGGTCCGTGCGCTGATCATCGGAGACTGGGGCGACGCGGACGACACGGATCCGTCCGAGGCCATCGGACTGCTCCTGGCTGTGCGTGACCGGTTCCCCGCCCTGCGGGCGATTTTCGTGGGGGACATCACGACAGAGGATTGCCAGATCCAGTCGATCTCCCAGACCGATGTCGCGCCATTGCTGGCCGGCTTTCCCGCACTGGAAGAACTCGGAGTGCGTGCGGGAGAAGGACACGGCTATGGGTCGGGGGAAGACACGGCGGATCACTTCCGGCTGGAATTCTCCGCGTTACGCCATGACGGACTGCGCAGGCTGTGGGTACAGAGCGCTGGGCTGCGTGGGGACATGGTCCGCGGGCTGGGGGCGAGTGAACTGCCCGCGCTGGAGCACCTTGAACTGTGGCTGGGCATGGAGTGTTACGGCGGCGATTCCAAGATCGTCGATCTGGAGCCGATCCTGTCCGGCACCCGGTTGCCCCGACTACGGCATCTGGCTCTGCGCAACAGTGAGATCGAGGACGACGTAGCCGCTGCCCTGGCGACAGCCTCGATCGTTCCTCAACTCGACGTGATCGACCTGTCCTTGGGTGAACTCTCCGACGACGGCGGCGCCGCCCTCCTCAGTGGCCAACCGCTGACCCACCTCAGCAAGCTGGACCTCCACCACAACTTTCTGAGCGAGCCCACGCGGCAGCGCATACGCGAGACTCTCGAACCTGCGGGAGTCGAGGTGAATCTCGACCCGGACGGCGCGGAAGAGTGGGTGGACGCCAACGGCACCGTCCACCGCGGTTGCGCTGTATTCGACTAGCCACCCAGGGACCTGATCAGTCGGTGAGCCGGGCCTCGGCGGCGGAGATGATCTCCTGGCGCTGCATATGGCGCTGTTCGTACTGCCGCACCTGACGGGCTTCGCCGGAGGGGGCGTTCTGGAGTCGCGCGGTGATCTCACTCGGGTCCATGGCGTCGTAGCGGGCCCACGGCTCGGCCCCGCGCAGCTGCTCTATGGCTTCCAGCACGCCCTTCCGGTGGGCATGTTCGCGCTCGTAGACCTCGATCACCGTCAGGTCCGCCTGGGACAGAGTGCGCAGCCGCTGCCGGATCTGGTCCGTGCTGAGCTGGCTGAACCCGGTGATCGGCAGGTCCTCCTCCCGCTTGACCGCTCCCAGGAACTCCTCGCTCATCGGACCGGGCCGCGGCGTCTCCCTCCGCACGCCTTCGGCCACACCCTTCACCTGTCGGCCGCCGCGCTGCACGAGGTCACGGGCTTGGCCGAGAGCGGTCCATATCGTCTGGGCGGCGCTGTCGGCCAGACCGCCGCTTCGGTCCTCGCTGGTGCGTGAGCCGTTGGTGGACGCCGCCACGGCGCGGGCGTGTTCGGCGACACTGCTCTCCAGGGACTGGAGCAGTTCCTCGTCCTGGCGGCGCAGCGAGCCGAGCAGGTCGGCGGTCGGCTGGTCATCGACGTGTTCCGCGAGAACTTCACCGGCGCGGGAGGCCGCCAGTGCCCGGGCCGCGGCGGCGTACTCGTCCTCCGCGTTTCTCAGCTGCTGCCGCGCGTCGGCCGGCCCGCCGCCGGGCAGGACCCTCCTCACGACCGCCGTCCCGATCGTGAACGGCAGCATCGCCGTGCGCACCGCACCGGAGGCGACGGAACGGGTCAGACCGGTCGCCGTGCCGATCGCGCCGCGGGGCTGCAGTTCGCGCACCTGGTGTCGGATGCGTTGAACGCTGTACTGGACCTCGACGGTCCGGTTCTCCAGCATCTGCCGGTGCGGGCCCGGCGGTGTGACCCTCGCATCCGCCCGGAACCGGTCGAGGACCGCGGTGTGCGCCAGGCGGGCATCCTCCAATGCCGGTATCAGTTCTTCCGTCGCAGCTGCCATGAGGTGCTCCCTGAGCGAAGGAGTGAGGCGGCGCTTCGCCGCACACGACAAGCGGCTGCCTCACCACCCCCAACACTGGGCAACCGGCACCATCCTGCGGGACCCACGTCATGATCGCCCGGTGAGACGTGCTGCCCGGCGCGGCTTCGCTGCCCGGCAACGATGCGAACTCGTTGGACGCCACCCCCTCCACAACCGCCGCTACCGGACGGTAATGTCGCGCCCCGCCGGACGCACGTGGCCGGCGGGTTAGCGCGAAGGGGCCCTCATGGCGATGGACATGCCGGCGGAGATACAGGCGGCCCACGACCGGTGGGAGCGCATGTGGACGCACCGTGAGCACTTGCTCAAGGTGGCCCGCCGCAGGTCGATGTCCCTGGAGGACGCCGAGGACGCCGTGCACGAGGCGATGCTGCGCGCGGCGGAACGCCCCGACCTGGACGACGAGCGGCTCGCCGCCTGGCTGACCACGGTGACGATTCGGCTGTGCGTCGATCGTTACCGGCAGGTCAGCCGGGAGGCCGAGGTACGCAAAAGCCCGACGCTGATCGCTCCCGGTCCTGTGCCGGTCGAGGAGGCGGTGTGCGACCGGGCCGAGGCCAGATGGCTGGCCGTGCGCAGCGGGGAGCTGCCCGCGCGCCAGGCGGAGGCGATCCGGCTGAAGTCGGAGGACCTGGATGTGAGCCAGGTCGCCGTGCGGATGGGGCTGAGCTACCGGACGGTCGAGTCGCTGCTGGCCCGGGCCCGCCGGACACTGCGCAACTCGCTGGCCGGCACGCTCGGTCTCGCGCTGTTCCTGTGCGGCCGGGGGAGGCCGCGGGTGAGTCATGCGCAGGCCCTGGCGGTGGCCTCGACGGCGGCGACGCTGGCCGTGGCCGGCTTCGTGCTGCCGTACGCCGACGACTGGAACGGACAGGGCGCAGCGCCTCGGGTCGCCGTATCCCCGCAGCCGGAGGCGTGGCAACAGCCGGAAGAGGACGGCCGGGCAACGGCTCCGGGCGGGCGGGCGGCCCCGGACGCCTCGACCGCCGCCGCCCCGGAGACAAGGCGAACCCCGGACGCCCGGTCACTGCTGCCGCTGTCCGTGCCGCCCCTGCCGAAGCTCACCGCCGCCCCGGACCTGACCGCTCCCGAGCTGCCTGACATGCCCGACGTGCCCGATGCGCCCCACGTGCCAGAACTCCCGACCATCTCGGACGCCCCGAACGTCCCGGACGCGCACGACCTCCCACGCCCCGTGCCCAGCGCCCCCGCCCTCCCCGCCACCCCCAAGGCTCCGGACGCCCCCACCACGCCCTCCGCCCCCACCCCGGTCGACGCGCTGCAATAACCTTCCCCGTTCCAAACAATTCGCGTCCGCCGCTCCCACCACGCGGATCGACGCGCCGCCACAGCCCCGCTCAACCCGCCCGAAAGAAGATCCGCGCCCCCCTCCCCCAACCCCATCCCAAAAAAATCCCCCTCCGCCGCGACGGACACCCCGCCCCTCCCCGTAGAGCAGATGTCAGGGCTGCTCCACGGCTGAAGGGTGAACCGGATGGGTGTCGAGATCTGTGTGGAAGGGCTGACGAAGTCCTTCGGTCACCAGGTCATCTGGCAGGACGTCTCGCTGACGCTGCCCGCCGGGGAGGTCTCGGTCATGCTCGGCCCGTCGGGCACGGGCAAGTCGGTGTTTCTCAAGACGCTCGTGGGACTGCTCAAGCCGGAGCACGGGTCGATCACGGTTCAAGGCCGGGACATCACCAAACTGCGTGAGCACGACCTGTACGAGGTGCGGAAGCTCTTCGGCGTGCTGTTCCAGGACGGCGCGCTGTTCGGGTCGATGAACCTGTACGACAACATCGCCTTCCCGTTGCGCGAGCACACCCGTAAGCCGGAGAGCGAGGTCCGGCGGATCGTGCTCGAGAAGATGGACATGGTCGGTCTGATCGGCGCCGAGGAGAAGCTGCCCGGGGAGATCTCCGGCGGTATGCGTAAACGGGCGGGGCTGGCCCGCGCGCTGGTCCTGGACCCGGAGATCATTCTGTTCGACGAGCCGGACTCGGGGCTGGATCCCGTCCGCGTCGCCTATCTCAACCAGCTGATCGTCGACCTCAACGCCCAGATCGACGCGACCTTCCTCATCGTCACGCACGACATCGCCTCGGCCCGCCAGGTCCCGGACAACATCGGGCTGCTGTTCCGCCGCGAGCTGGTGATGTTCGGGCCGCGTGATCGTCTCCTGACCAGCGACGAACCCGTCGTACGGCAGTTCCTCAACGGCCGGATGCAGGGGCCGATCGGCATGGCGGAGGAGAAGGACGCCGCGCAGGTCGAGCAGGAACTCGCCGCGATAGGCGAGGTCACCGACCCCGAGCACCTCACACCCCGGCTGCTGCCCAGCCCCGGCATCCCCCGGCCGCCCCGCTGGCAGGCCATCGCGCGCCGTGAGGAGGAGGTGGCGCACGCATGAGCCTCAACCCCGTCGGCGCGCTACGTCACTCCGGCAGTCTCTTCGCGATGGCCCTGGATGTCGTACGGACCGTCCCCAAACGGCCGTTCCAGGTGCGGGAGTTCATTCAGCAGGCCTGGTTCATCGCGAGCGTCACGATCCTGCCGACCGCCCTCGTCTCCATCCCCTTCGGCGCGGTCATCGCCCTCCAGATCGGCAGCCTCACCCGACAGCTCGGCGCCCAGTCCTTCTCCGGTGCGGCCTCCGTGCTCGCGGTGCTGCGTGAGGCCTCGCCGATCGTGACCGCGCTGTTGATCGCGGGCGCCGGTGGTACGGCGATCTGCGCGGACCTCGGGGCGCGGAAGATCCGCGAGGAGATCGACGCGATGCAGGTGCTGGGCATCGACCCGATCCACCGGCTGGTCGTGCCGCGCGTGCTGGCCTCGATGGTGGTGGCGGTGCTGCTCAACGGGCTGGTGTCGGTGGTCGGTGTGGCGGGCGGCTACTTCTTCAACGTCGTTCTCCAGGACGGCACGCCAGGCGCGTATCTGGCCTCGTTCACCACGCTCGCCCAGCTGTCCGACCTGTGGGCGGCCGAGTTCAAGGCGCTCGTGTTCGGCGCGATCGCCGCGATCGTCGCCTCGTACAAGGGACTCACCGCGAAGGGCGGCCCGAAGGGTGTGGGCGACGCGGTGAACCAGTCGGTGGTGATCACCTTCATGTTGCTGTTCGTGACCAACTTCGTGATGACCGCGGTGTACTTCCAGGTCGTTCCGCAGAGGGGCTGAGCGATGAGACTTCTCGACCGCCCCCTGAAGTCCCTCGAGGACCTGGGCGCTCAACTCACCTTCTACGGCCGCTCGCTGGCCTGGACCGGCCGCACCCTGCGCCGCTACAAGAAGGAGATCCTGCGGCTGCTCGCCGAGGTCAGCTTCGGCCGGGGCGCGCTCGCGGTCGTGGGCGGCACGGTCGGCGTGATCGCCTTCCTGTCGTTCTTCACCGGCACGGAGGTGGGGCTCCAGGGGTACGCCGCGCTCAACCAGCTCGGCACGTCCAACTTCGTGGCGTTCCTGTCGGCGTACTTCAACACCCGGGAGATCGCCCCGCTGGTGGCCGGGCTCGCGCTGTCCGCGACGGTCGGCGCCGGGTTCACCGCGCAGCTCGGCGCGATGCGGATCAGCGAGGAGACCGACGCCCTGGAGGTCATGGGCGTGCCCTCGCTGCCGTTCCTGGTGACCACGCGGATGATCGCCGGTTTCGTGGCCGTGATCCCGCTGTACGTGGTCGGGCTGCTGTCCTCGTACTTCGCCGCCCGCACCATCACGACCGGCTACTACGGGCAGTCGGCGGGCACGTACGACCACTACTTCCAGCAGTACCTGCCCCCGGTCGACGTGCTGTGGTCCTTCGGCAAGGTGCTGGTCTTCGCCGTCGTGATCATCCTCGTGCACTGCTTCTACGGCTACTACGCGAGCGGCGGTCCGGCTGGCGTCGGCGTCGCGGTGGGGCGGGCCGTGCGGACGTCGATCGTGGCGATCAACGTCCTTGACTTCTTCCTGTCGTTGGCGATCTGGGGCGCCAACACGACCGTACGGATCGCGGGGTGAGCCGCCGGATGAGGGTACTGAGGCTGCGGTTGTACGGCGTCGTCTTCATCGCCGTACTCGCCCTGCTGCTGTCGCTGTCCGTCGCCGTCTACCGGCAGGCGTTCACGCCGGTGGTGCGGATCACGCTGGAGGCCGACAGCCTGGGCAACCAGCTGGACCGGCGTGCCGACGTCAAGCTGCGCGGGCTGCTGGTCGGCGAGGTGCGCGCGGTGCGGGCCGACGGGACGAAGGCGACGCTCGACATCGCGCTCAAGCCGGAGCATGTGTCGTACATCCCGGCCGATGTGCACGCGCGGCTGCTGCCCAAGACGCTGTTCGGCGAGAAGTACGTCGATCTGGTCGTCCCCGCCGGCTCGTCCGCGCGGTCGATCCGCGCCGGGGACGTGATCACCCAGGACCGTACCCGAGTCGGCATCGAGCTCCAGCAGCTGCTGAACGACCTGCTGCCGCTGCTGCGGACCGTCCGACCCGGCGAGCTCAACGCCACGCTGTCCGCGTTCGCCACGGCCCTCGAAGGGCGCGGCGACCGGATCGGCGCCAACCTCACGCGCGTGGAGGCGTACTTGCGGAAGTTCAACCCGCATCTGCCGTCCCTGAAGGAGGACATCGCGCGGTTCGCCGACGTCGCCGAGGTGTACGGCGACGCGGCGCCCGACCTGATGCGGATCCTGCGCAACACGGTGACCACCAGCCGCACGCTGGTGGAGAAGAAGGATCAGCTCGCCGCCGCGCTCGCCTCGACCACGACCGCCGCCGGCACGGCGGACGGCTTCCTCGACCGGACCGGTGACCGGCTGATCACCCTGGGCCGGGTGTCCCGTCCGACGCTCGATCTCTTCGCCCGCTACTCGCCCGAGTACCCGTGCCTGCTCGACGGCCTGGTCCGGCAGGAGGAGGCCTCGGAGGAGGCGTTCCGCGGGGGGAGGATGCGGATCACCCTGGAAGTCGTACGGCAGCGGCCGGCGTACGAACCCGGTGAGGAGCCCCGGTACGGGGAGCGGTCGGGGCCCGACTGCCGGGGTCTGCCGCATCCGCGCGTGCCCGCGCCGCACACCAAGCTCGATGACGGTACGTCGGAGGTGTCCGGCACCCGCGCCGAACAGCGCGCCGTCGGCTCGCTCGTGGCCCCCGTCCTGGGCGTGCCCGCCGACGAGGTGCCGCCGGTCGCGACGCTGCTGTTCGGGCCGATGGCGCGCGGGACGGCGGTGAGCGTCGCATGAGCACGACGAAGGCACGCCGGACCGCCGGTCCGCTGATCAAGTTCAGCCTCTTCGCACTGGTGACGATGGTGGCGACGGCCCTGCTCGCCGCCACCATCGTGAACATCTCCTTCACCCCCACCGACACCTACCGCGCCGTGTTCAGCGACGTCACCGGCCTGGAGGAGGGCGACGACATCCGGGCGGCCGGGGTGCGGGTCGGCGAGGTCGAGGGCATCCGGATCAAGGACCGGACCCGCGCCGAGGTCACGTTCACGGTCAGCGAGGAGCGTCCGCTGCTCACGAGCACGGGCGCGGTCGTCCGCTACCGGAACCTCGTCGGGCAGCGGTACGTCGCCCTGACCGAGGGCGCGGGCGACGGCACTCGGCTGCGGCCCGGCGCGACGATCCCGCTGTCGCGGACGCAGCCCGCGCTGGACCTCAACGCCCTGCTGAACGGCTTCAAGCCGCTGTTCGCCGCGCTCAGCCCGAAGGACGTCAACCAGCTCGCCACCGAGATCATCAAGACCCTCCAGGGCGAGGGCGGCACGGTCGACAGCCTGCTCGCGCACACGGCTTCGCTCACCACGACGCTCGCCGGGCGGGACAAGCTGATCGGCTCCGTGATCGACAACCTCAACACCGTGCTGGGGACGCTCGACCAGCGCGGCGCCCGTTTCTCCGGGCTGCTCAAGCAGCTGCGCCGGGTGATCTCGGGGCTGTCCGCCGACCGTGAGCCGATCGGTGCGTCGCTGGTGAGCATCGGCGACCTGACGGAGGCGACGTCGGGGCTCTTGCGGGACGCGCGTCCGCCCCTGAAGGACGACATCGCCGAGCTGACCGATCTCACCGGGACGCTCAATGACAACGAGAAGACCGTGGAGGGCGTGCTGAAGCGGCTGCCGAACAAGCTGGGCGAGCTGACGGGGACGGCGTCCTACGGCTCGTGGTTCAACTTCTACCTCTGCGACTTCGACGGCCGGATCGTGCTGCCGAAGACGAAGCAGGTGCTCACTCCCGAGCTGCACGTGGCGAGGGCGAGGTGCGCGGGATGAGCATCCGGGTCCGAAGGAAACGCAAGCCCCAGCCGCTGTTCAAGGTGCGCGTCGAGCCGCCGAGGCTGCCGCGTGTCCGGCTTCCGCACCTGCCGCCCTTCCGCGAGCAGAACCCGGTGGTGATCGGCGCCGTCGGCCTGACCACGCTCGCGCTGCTGGCCGTGGCCGCGTTCAACGCCGACAGCCTGCCGGTGATCGGCGACGGCGAGACGTACAGCGCGGCCTTCGCGGAGGCGGGCGGCCTCAAGCCCGGCGACGAGGTACGGATCGCCGGGGTCAAGGTCGGCAAGGTGGAGGAGGTCGATCTGGACGGCGACCACGTCAAGGTCACCTTCAAGATCAAGGATGACCCCGGGTTCGGCACCGCGACCGGGGCCTCGATCCGGGTCAAGACGATCCTCGGCGCCAAGTATCTGGCCCTGCATCCCAAGGGCCGGGGGCAGTTGAAGCCCGGCACGGAGATCCCGATGACACGGACCGTCCCCGCGTACGACGTCGTACAGGCCTTCAGCGATCTGACCACCACCACGGAAGAGGTGGACACCGACCGGCTGGCGACGGCCCTGGACACCATCTCCACCACCTTCCAGGACTCGCCCGCCGAGGTACGGGCGTCCATCAAGGGCCTGTCGAAGATCTCCCGTACGGTCGCCTCGCGCGACAAGGCGCTGGGCGAACTCCTCGACCATGCCAACGGCGTTACGGGCGTACTGGCCCAGCGCACCGATGACTTCACCGCCCTGGTCAAGGACGGCGACGCGCTGTTCAAGGAGATCAGCAAGCGGCGCCAGGCCATTCACAAGCTGCTGAAGACCTCCGCCGCGCTCGGCGTCGAACTCTCCGGCCTGGTCGAGGACAACGCCAAGGAGTTCGGCCCTGCACTCAAGGGCCTGAACCAGGTGGTCGAGATGCTCGAACGCAACCAGTCGAGCCTGGACCGCAGCGTCCGGCTGCTCGCGCCCTACGTCCGGGTCTTCTCCAACACCCTCGGCAACGGCCGCTGGTTCGACTCCTACGTCCAGAACCTGGTCGCCGCCCCGGTGGTGCCGAGCACGGGAGGCTCACGATGAAGCGGCGCCTGGCACTGCTCCTCGCCCTGACCCTGGTCGCCGCGGCCGCGTTCGTGCTGTGGCCGCGCCCCGGGAAGGTGCGCGTCACCGCGTACTTCCCGCGCACCGTCGGCATCTACCCCGGCTCGGACGTCCGCGTCCTCGGCGTCCGCATCGGCGAGGTGAAGGCGATCACGCCGGAGGGCGGCCGGGTGCGGGTGGAGCTGGAGTACGACGAGGGGCGCAAGGTGCCGGACGACGCGCGGGTCGCGATCATCAACTCCTCGGTGGTCAGCGATCGTTATGTGCAGCTGCTGCCGGTGTACCGCGAGGGTCCGGCGCTGCGGGACGGCGCCGTCATCCCCGAGGCGCGCACGGCCGTACCGGTCGAGCTGGACCGGATCTTCGACAGCCTGCACACCACGGCCGAGGCGCTCGGCCCCGAGGGCGCCAACAAGGACGGCTCCCTGGCGCGGCTGCTCGGGGTGAGCGCGGACAACCTTCAGGGCCAGGGCGGGAACATCCACCGGACCGTGCAGGACCTCTCGGAGGCGGTCACCACGCTGTCCGACGGCCGGGGGGACCTGTTCGGCACCGTGCGGAACCTCCAGGTGTTCACGGCGGCGCTGGCGGCCGACGACAAGAGCGTGCGGTCGTTCAACACCAGCCTCGCCGAGGTGGCGGAGCAGCTGGCCGGTGAGCGCAAAGACCTCGCGGCGGCGCTGCGCAACCTCGGCACCGCGCTCGGCGACGTGTCCGCGTTCGTGAAGGCCAACAAGAAGTCGCTGACCTCGAACGTGAAGGGTCTCAGCAAGGTGACCAAGGTGCTCGTCGACCAACGGGCCGCGCTGGAGGAGCTGTTGGAGGTCGCCCCCACGGGCCTGTCGAATCTCCAGAACGCCTACAACGCGTCCTCCGGGACGCTCGACACCCGCAACAACGCGCAGATGTCGCAGGATCCGGCCGCGCTGCTGTGCTCCGTCCTGCGGACCACCGGTGACGAGGGCGGCGAGAACCCGGACTGTGCGGAGCTGAAGAAGCTCTTCGGCTCCCTGCCCGAGGTGCCGAAGGCTCCCGCCGTGCCGAGTACGAGCACGGTCGACCGGACCCTCGGCGGAATCCTGGGGGGCCGCGCATGAGGCGCAAGACAGGCACGCTCGCCTGGGCGGCGATCGGTTCGCTGCTGCTGTCCGGCTGCGAGTTCAACGGCTGGTACGACGTCGAGCTGCCGGGCGGCGCGGCCTCGGACGGCCGCGCGTACCGCGTCACCGTCGAGTTCCGCGACGTCCTCGATCTGGTGCCGCAGTCCGCCGTGAAGGTCGACAACGTGACCGTGGGCGCGGTGGAGAAGGTCGAGCTGGACGGCTGGCACGCGCGTGTACGGCTGCGGGTCGCCGACTCGGTGAAGCTGCCCGCCAACGCGGTCGCCGAGCTGAGGCAGACCAGCATGCTCGGCGAGAAGTACGTGGCACTGTCCGCCCCGCCAGGCTCCGATCCCGTGGGCCGACTCCGCGACGGCGACCGCGTCCCGCTCAGCCGCAGCGGTCGCAACCCGGAGATCGAGGAGGTGCTGTCCGCGCTCTCAGCGCTGCTCAACGGCGGCGGGGTGGCCCAGCTCAAGACGATCACCGTGGAGCTGAACAAGGCCCTGGCGGGACGCGAGAACCGGGTCAGGTCCCTGCTCAAGGAGCTGAACACGTTCCTCGGCGGCCTGGACGACCAGCGCGAGGACATCATCCGGGCGCTCGAGGCCGTCGACCGGCTCGCGGGGCGGCTCGGGAAGGAGAAGAAGACGATCGCCCAGGCCGTCGACACCATGCCACCCGCGCTCAAGGTGCTCGCCGACCAGCGGCGCGACCTGACCAAGATGCTCACCGCCCTGTCGAAGCTGGGCACGACCGGCACCAAGGTGGTCAAGGCCTCCCGGGACGACACGGTCGCCAACCTCAAGCAGCTGCGGCCCATCCTGGAGCAGCTCGACAAGGCGGGCGCCGATCTCCCCAACTCCCTTGAACTGCTGACCACTTACCCCTTCCCGCGCAACGCGGTCGACGCCATCAAGGGCGACTACGTGAACCTCGCCATCACCGCGGACCTCGATCTCGCGAGCATCTACGGCAACCTGACGGAGAAGCCGGGTGACGAGGGCGGTACCCCCGAGGCGCCGGACCTGCCGGACACCCCAGAACTCCCCGACGTACCCGAACTACCCGATCTACCCGACCTGCCGAGCGTGCCGACGCCCGCACCCGGCCTGCCCGACGCACCGACGGCCCCTTCCGCGCCGTCCGACGGCGGCCCGCTCTGCCCACCGGTGTGCACCGCCGCCTACGGCACCGGCACCGGCACCGACCGGGAGTTGCCGCCGGGGATCGACCTCGCGCTCGCGGAGCTGATGCTGAAGGGGATACAGCCGTGATCACACGTACGGTCAAGGCCCAACTGCTCGCCTTCGCCACCGTCACCGCCGTCGGCGTGTCCTACGTCGGCGCCGAGTACACGGGCCTCGTGGACAGCCTCCTCGGCCGCGGCTACACCGTGCGCGCCGACTTCCCCGACTCCGGGGGCATCTTCGAGGGCGCCGAGGCCACCTACCGCGGGGTGCCGGTGGGCCGGGTCGGCGCGTTGAAGCTGACCGGCGCGAGCGGGGTCTCGGTCTCCCTCGACATCGAGGACGGGGCGCCGCGCATCCCGGCGGACACGCTTGCCGTGGTGGCGAACCGTTCGGCGGTGGGCGAGCAGTACGTCGACCTCCAGCCACGCACGGCCGGTGGGCCGTATCTGCTCCAGGGCAGCACGATCCCCCGCGGCCGCACGCGCGTGCCGCTGCCCACGACGGACCTGGTGCTCAGCCTCGACCGGCTGGTCAACTCGGTCGGCAAGGACGATCTGCGCGTCACCGTCGACGAGTTGGGCAAGGCCTTCTCCGGCACCGGCCCGCATCTGAGCAGGCTGGTCGACTCGGGCAACGCGCTCGTCGAGTCGGCGTCCGAGTCGCTGCCCGAGACGATCTCGCTGATCGAGGACTCCCGGAAGGTGCTCAAGACGCAGGCCGACCAGGGCTCGTCCATCAAGGCGTTCTCACGCGATCTCGCCCTGCTCACCGCGGAGTTGAAGTCGAGCGACGGGGACCTGCGCAAGCTGATCGGCAACGCGACACCGGCGGCCGTCGAGCTCAACTCGCTGCTGAAGTCGGTCGAGCCGCGGCTGTCGGTGCTGCTGGCCAACCTGATCAGCGGCGGGCAGGTCACGCTCGCGCGGCTGCCCGGCGTGGAGCAGGCCCTGGTCACCTTCCCGGTCGTGGTCGCGGGCAGCCACACCGTCGTCCCCGGCGACGGCACCACCCACTTCGGCCTGGTGGTGAACGCCGACGACCCGCCGCCCTGCACCCAGGGCTACGGCACCGCCCGGCGCGACCCGGCGGACACCAGCACGCGCGAGGCGAACACCGACGCGCGCTGCACGGCCCCACGCGGCAGCGCCACCTCGGTGCGCGGCGCGCAGAACGCCCCCGGCGCGACATCGCGCGGCGGGGCCGACCAGGCGGCGTACGTCACGCCGTACGACCCGGAGACCGGCACTTTCACCGGCCCGGACGGAACGCCCGTCGAGATCGGCTCGACGGGCGGCCAGCAGACCGTCTTCGGAAAGGAGTCGTGGCAATGGCTGCTCGTCGGACCGATGGCATGAGCGGGCTCGTGTTCCAAGCGACCCGGAGCCTGATCACCCGAGCCGGAAGAGCCGGACGCTCCCGAGCCCTGTCCGTGGGGCTCGTCGTGGCGACCGTCCTCACCACCGCGACCGCGCTCTGGCTGAGCAGCCTGCTCTACGACCAGCGCCAGGCCGAGCAGCGCCGACAGGACATCCTGACGGCGGCCCGGCAGTCGGCGCTGAACTTCACCTCCCTCGACTACCGGCGCTACGACCGGGACAGCGGCAATGTGCTCAAGAGCGCGACCGGCGACTTCAAGAAGGAATTCGCCGCGCAGACCGAGGAGTTGACCGAGCTCGTCGCACGGAACAAGTCCGTGTCCGAGGGCCAGGTCCTCGACGCGGGCATCGTCCGCTCCGACGAGCGCACGGCCCGCGTCCTCGTGGTCGCCGACAGCAAGGTGACCAACACCGCCGTGCCCAAGGGGGAGGCACGCACGTACCGGCTGCAGCTCGACCTCGTCCACGAGGACGGCCGCTGGCTGACCTCCGACGTCGAGTTCGTGGGCTGACCACCGCCGACCGACCGCCGTATCACCGCCGTATCACCCAGTGAGGAGCAAGACCGTGGCGAAACCCACCACCCGAGGCCGCGGCGCCGGTTCCCCGACCCGGCACACGATGACGGCGGCGGCCCGCGCCGCGGCCAGGCGCGCGGAACGCGGCCACCACGACGCCGGCCCGGCGACCGCGGTGGCCGAGGCACCTCCGCCCGCCGGGCGCACCGTGGTCATCGAGCCGCCGGACGGCTGGGACGACCCGCCGGAGCCGACACCGGACGACTTCGCGGAGGACGACTCCGGTTCCGGTCCGCGGCGCTCCCGGCGAGGACTGCTCACCGCGCTCGTGGCCGTCCTGCTCCTGGCGGGCCTGGTCGCCGTCGCCGTACTCGGACAGCGGTACCGGGAGGGCGAGCGGGCCGAGCAGGCAGGCGTGCAGGCGCTCGACGCCGCGCGGAAGGCGGCGCCCGTCGTGCTGTCGTACGACCACCGGCGGCTGGACCGGGACTTCGCCGCGGCGGGCGACCGGCTGACCGGGACGTTCCGCGACGAGTACCGGAAGACCACGCAGACCGTGGTCGGGCCGACGGCGAAGAAGTACGACGGGGTGGTGAAGGCGACGGTCGCCACGGCCTCCGTCGTGTCGGCGTCCCCGGACGAGGTCATGACCCTGCTCTTCGTCAACCAGGTCACCGAGAGCACCCAGGTCTCGGGTTCCCGGGTGGATCTGAACCGGGTGCGGATGACGATGACCCGCACGTCAGAGGGTTGGAAGGTGAGTGCCGTGGACGCGCTGTGATCAGTCCCGTTCGCCCTGCCCCCGTGCCCTTGCGCGGGGGCTTTTTTGCGTGTGCGCTCTTGACACTTCTCCCCGACCCCAGGCAGTCTTCCGTTAAGCAGAAACTAACTTCCGCAATACGGAAATGCGAACACGGAAGGGAGCGCCGGCCCACATGCCAGGTTCTGAATGGGGCACAGCCGCAGAGCAGCGCTTCAACGTCAACCTGTCGATCCTCTTCACGGAACTCCCGCTCCTGGAGCGCCCCGCGGCGGCCGCCGCGGCCGGCTTCACCGCGGTCGAGCTGTGGTGGCCCTGGGTCGACTCCCCCACCCCTGAGCAGTCCGAGCTCGACGCCCTCAAGAAGGCGATCAAGGACGCGGGCGTCCAGCTCACGGGCCTGAACTTCTACGCCGGACAGCTCCCGGGCCCGGACCGCGGCGCCCTGTCGATCCCCGGCGAGGAGTCGGAGAAGTTCCGCGCCAACGTCGACGTGGCCGCCGACTTCGCACAGTCCCTCGGCTGCAAGGCGCTCAACGCCCTGTACGGCAACCGCGTCGACGGCGTGGACCCGGCCGAGCAGGACGCGCTGGCGCTGGAGAACCTCGTCCTCGCGGCGCGGGCGGCCGACCGGATCGGCGCGATCCTGCTGATCGAGGCCCTGAACCAGCCCGAGTCGCCGCGGTACCCACTGGTGTCGGCCCCCGCCGCCGTCGGCATCGTCGACAAGGTCAACGCGGCGACGGGGCTCGGCAACGCGCGCTTCCTCATGGACCTCTACCACCTGTCCATGAACGACGAGGACCTGCCGCAGGTGATCGAGCGGCACACGGCCAAGACCGGCCACGTACAGATCGCCGACAACCCGGGCCGCGGCGCCCCGGGCACGGGCTCGCTGCCCCTGGAAGACCTCCTCGACCAGCTGAAGAAGGCGGGTTACGACGGCTGGATCGGCCTCGAGTACAAGCCGGGCGACCGCCCGAGCGCCGAGGCCTTCGACTGGCTGCCCCGCTGACCCCC
This sequence comes from Streptomyces sp. GESEQ-4, assembly GCF_017948455.1. Taxonomy (GTDB): domain Bacteria; phylum Actinomycetota; class Actinomycetes; order Streptomycetales; family Streptomycetaceae; genus Streptomyces. The sequence goes on along the minus strand of NZ_JAFFSU010000003.1, from coordinate 99,983 downwards.
GCACCGAAAGGCACCCCCATCATGAGCAACGCACTCCCCAAGATCGCCTGGATCGGCCTCGGCATCATGGGCTCCCCCATGTCCGAGAACCTGATCAAGGCGGGTTACGACGTCACCGGCTTCACCCTGGAGCAGGACAAGCTGGACCGGCTCGCCGCCGCCAGTGGCACCGCCGCCGGCTCGATCGCCGAGGCCGTCAAGGACGCCGACGTGGTCGTCACGATGGTGCCCGCCTCCCCGCAGGTCGAGGCCATCGCGTACGGCCCGGACGGCATCCTGGAGAACGCGAAGTCCGGCGCGCTGCTGATCGACATGTCCTCGATCACCCCGCAGACCTCGGTCGACCTGGCGAAGGCGGCGAAGGACAAGGGCATCCGCGTGCTGGACGCGCCGGTGTCCGGCGGTGAGGCCGGCGCGATCGAGGCGGTGCTGTCGATCATGGTCGGCGGTGAGCAGGCCGACTTCGACCAGGCCAAGCCGATCTTCGACGGCCTCGGCAAGACCATCGTGCTGTGCGGTCCGCACGGCTCGGGTCAGACCGTGAAGGCCGCCAACCAGCTGATCGTCGCCGTGAACATCCAGGCGTGCGCCGAGGCCGTGGTCTTCCTGGAGAAGTCGGGCGTGGACCTGACGGCCGCGCTGGACGTCCTCAACGGCGGGCTGGCCGGCTCCACCGTGCTGACCCGCAAGAAGGACAACTTCCTGAACCGGGACTTCAAGCCGGGCTTCCGGATCGACCTGCACCACAAGGACATGGGCATCGTCACGGACGCCGCCCGCAACGTCGGCGCGGCCCTGCCCGTCGGCGCGGTGGTCGCCCAACTGGTCGCGTCCCTGCGCGCGCAGGGCGACGGCGGCCTGGACCACAGCGCACTGCTGCGTGCCGTCGAGCGCCTCTCCGGCGCCCGGCTCTGACGAGCGGCCCAGAGACTTCCGGGCCGCGGCGGCGCTGACAACTGTCCTGTCGCGCCCAGGCGCCGCCGCGGCCCGGAATCAACTTCAACAAACTGTTGACGCCCACTTCGCCCCACTCCTAGGCTCCACAAAGCGGAAGTTCTTTTCCGAAACTTTCCGCTGGCACCCGCACGGAAGGTCCACGATGTCGAAGCGCGTGCTCACCACCGAGTCCGGCGCCCCGGTCGCCGACAACCAGAACTCCGCCTCCGCCGGCATCGGCGGCCCCCTCCTGCTCCAGGACCAGCACCTCCTGGAGAAGCTGGCGCGCTTCAACCGGGAGCGGATCCCGGAGCGTGTGGTGCACGCCCGCGGCTCTGGTGCGTACGGCTATTTCGAGGTGACCGACGACGTCACCGGCTTCACCCACGCCGAATTCCTGAGCACGGTCGGCAAGCGCACCGAGGTCTTCCTGCGCTTCTCGACCGTCGCCGACAACCTGGGCGGTGCGGACGCGGTCCGCGACCCGCGCGGTTTCGCGGTCAAGTTCTATACGGAAGACGGCAATTACGACCTCGTCGGGAACAACACCCCGGTCTTCTTCATCAAGGACCCGATCAAGTTCCCTGACTTCATCCACTCGCAGAAGCGCGACCCGTTCACCGGCAGGCAGGAGCCGGACAACGTCTGGGACTTCTGGGCGCACGCCCCCGAGGCCACGCACCAGGTGACCTGGCTGATGGGCGACCGCGGCATCCCGGCGTCGTACCGCCACATGAACGGCTACGGCTCGCACACTTACCAGTGGACGAACGCCGACGGCGAGGTCTTCTTCGTCAAGTACCACTTCAAGACCAACCAGGGCATCCGCTGCCTGAGCAGCGAGCAGGCCGCGGAGATCGCGGGCAAGAACCCCAACTCCCATCAGACGGACCTGCTTCAGGCGATCGAGCGGGGCGTCAACCCGTCCTGGACCCTGCACGTCCAGGTCATGCCGGCGGCCGAGGCGGCGGACTACCGCTTCTACCCCTTCGACCTGACCAAGGTCTGGCCGCACAAGGACTACCCGCTGCGGCGTGTGGGCCGGCTGGTGCTGGACCGCAACCCGGACAACGTCTTCGCCGAGGTCGAGCAGGCCGCGTTCTCCCCGAACAACTTCGTTCCGGGCATCGGGCCGTCCCCCGACAAGATGCTCCAGGGCCGCCTGTTCGCCTACGCGGACGCCCACCGCTACCGTCTGGGCGTCAACCACACCCAGCTCGCCGTGAACGCTCCGAAGGCGACGACCGCGCAGAACTACGGTCGCGACGGCTTCATGGCGTCCAACTCCCAGGGCCGCCACGCCAAGAACTACGAGCCCAACTCGTACGACGGCCCGGCAGAGACCGGCCGCCCGCTGTCGGCCCCGCTGGCGGTGAGCGGCCACACGGGCACGCACGAGGCCCCGCTGCACACCAAGGACGACGATTTCTTCCAGGCGGGCGAGCTGTACCGGCTGATGTCGGCCGAGGAGAAGTCCCGCCTGATCGCGAACATCGCCGGCGGCCTCTCCCAGGTCTCCCGCGACGACGTGATCGAGAAGAACCTGGCCCACTTCCACGCCGCCGACCCGGAGTACGGCAAGCGGGTGGAGGAGGCAGTCCACGCCCTGCGCGAGGACTGAGAGGACCGACCAAGACGGCCCGCGACAGCCGAACGGCCCGGATGAGGGGTGGCCGGAGGCAGGGCGCGGGCAGGCCGGGGACCGCGGCGGCGTGCGAGCCAGTGCGGTGGTGAAGGACCCGAGTTCCCCTTCTCGACCTGAGGGAAGGCGTTCCAGGCTCCGTCGCATCCGCCGCGGTCCCAGCCACACAGACTCCGTCCGGCGGCGCGAACGTCCTGTCGCGCCCAGCCTCGCACCGCCGGATGGCCACACCCTCACCGGGCTGAAGAGCACCGGATACGGACGGTCCCGTATCCGGCGCTCTTCGGTGTTCCCGGGGTGCGGAACCGTCGCGTCCGCAGCAGCCTGAAGGCATGGCACATCCAACGGAGCACCCGCACATCGTGGTGCATCCGCCGGCTCTGGACGGCTCCCGGCGGGTCACCTCGGGCGACGAGACACTGGGGATCGCCACGCACGAGGACGACGTGAGCGAGATCCTGCGGCTGGCCGACCTGTATGTCACGGACCTCGCGGAGAGCGACTTCATCGAGTGGCAGGGCGGCGGCCCCGACGACTGGCCGGGCCTGTCGGAACACCACGAGCACCATCGGCACCACGAGCACTGAGCCACGTACGCCACCGGTCGTACGCGGTCTGCGGAACCCTCAAATCAACCTCTGAACAGCGTGCCGCAAGGTATCAACCACCCTCTCGAAGAGGCACATTGATGTCATGCCGGGCCCGCCGGCACGGGGGCGGCGGGCCTCTGCTACGGGGGAAGCGCGAAGGGCGGTCCAGCCTTCCGGCTGGACCGCCCTTCGCGGTAGAGGCCGATCTCGGGCGAGTTGATCGGCGTCCCGCGGGCGCAGGCCGGTGCCCTTCGCACGCCCGCATACACCCCGCGCGCATGGCAGGCTCGTCGCGACGCTTGTATCGTGAGGCAGCGGGAGGCTTCAACCACCAGCTGGCGGAAGGCAGTTGCCATGCCCGACAACAGCGCCGCAGTCACCGACGACGGCTGGTCGAGCCTCTGCGCCGATCGTGCCTCGATGCTGTCGGCCTTCGCGACCGTCGTCGCGGCAGCGCTGTTGCGCAAGGACACCGAGCACCGGGCGTTCCACGGCTGCATCGACTGGCACAGTGCGGTTCACGGCACCTACGCACTGTTCGCGGTATCCCGGCTCACAGGGGACGCCACCCACCAGGACCACGCCCTTCACGCCACGGGCGGACTGCGCGACATCGATGCCGACACCGCTGTTCTTCGCGCCGGCGACCTCGCCCACGAGGTGCCGTACGGCGCGGCGTGGGCCCTCCACCTCGACCTGGAGGCCCGCCGGGCCGGGATCTCGGTCTTCAACGAGCTGGCGGACGTCGCCGCCGCCCTCGTCGCGGACCATTTGCGCGGTATCGCCCCCGGCGCTCCCGCCCTCCGCTCCCCCGCCTATAGCAGTGCGGTCTGGGCCACCTCGGCACTGTTGGCCTGGGCGTCCCGGTGTGAACGAGGCCCCCGGCTCGCCACGGCGCAGGAGTCCGCGCGACGGGTCCTGGCGGCACGCCCCCGGGCGACGGACGGACGCCTGGCTTCTTCTCCCCGGCGCACCTGACAGCGATGCTGGCGCTGCAGTGCGGCCTGCACGGCACGGACGCTGAACCGTACGCACGCCCCGTCGAGCGCACCTTGCCCCTGCCCAGGGCCCGGATCCGCACACCGCACGAGGGCGGTCTCAACTTCTCCCGTTCCTGGGGGTGTTACGCCGCCTGGCTCATGACCGGGCGGTCGACGCACCGCGCCACCTACGTCCGCCTGCTGACCACACACTTCGCGCAGCCCGCCCTGTGGCGGGACAACTACGACGCGTTCGCCCACTGGGTGCCGCAGTTCGGCACGTTCGCCCTCGCCATGACCGACCCGATCTGGTTCACGCCACCGGACGGCACGCGGGCTCAGGTCCAGTAGCTCTTCATCGCGTCGCCGAACTCGTCGACGAGGAAGTCCAGATACTCGGGGTCCAGTATGTCGCCGCGGGACCGGTGTTGGTGCGTGATCATGTACAGCAGTCCGAGCTTGCGCCGCTCCTCCGTGGTGAAGCGGGCCGGGGACACCCGTACGATCCGCTTGTGCCGGCCGGCGAACCGCCGGGGGATGGCCTCCGGCACGAGCAGCGTGGGCGGCGCCACCAGCACGACGGACCGCTTGGCGTAGTGCAGCGCGGCGACGAGCATCACCTCCCACCAGCGGGCGAAGCTCAGGTCCAGCCGGTAGAGGTCAGACATCTCCTCGAGGAACAGATCTGCGCTGCCGAACACGTCGATCTGGGGGACCCGGACGTACAGTTCGTCGCCCAGCCGCCGTTCCACATCCGCCTGGGTGAGGCGGTAGTCGAGGAACTGCACCCGTCCGTGCAAGCGGAACCAGTCGAGCTCCAGTGCCGATCCACGTCGGCCCACCGCCGACACCCGCGGGCCGCCGGACTCGTAGAGATGCCACTCGACCGTGAGTGGCCGCTGCTCGGAACCGCACCACAGCAGCTCCATTCTCTTTCCGGGGTCAGCCGGACGGACCGTGTCATAGCCGTCGCCGATCCACACGATCGGCTCGTCGAAGTCGACGGGCTGTGGCCGGCCGACGCGTTCACGGCGGACGTACAGGCGTGGCCGAGGTCCCAGATGGCTGCGCAGTGTACGGCGCACGTCGACGCCGTTGGCCAATGAACCGGTGAACTCGAGGCTCTTCGCGTCGTTGTCCGCAGGCAGCCGGGCCAGCGAGTGCGCCTTGGCACGCATCTCGTTGATGAACAGACTCATGACTGGCCACGCCTCTGTGTACTCGCGCGTGCCGGAGCGCACGCTCCTCGGCGGGGCCGGCGGGGTGTCCAGATCGACCGTGATCGCCGGCGGCATGCCCACCGCCTCCTCGGGCCCGTCCTGCCCGCCCGGGCCTTCGTCGACCGGCCGTCGCACGATCACGTAGGACTGCTCCATGTGCGTGCAGTTGCGGGCCACGTACAAACCCGGGTTGCGGCGGGGTGCCACGGACTCCACATCGAAGACGGCCTCCTTGGTGCCCCGCACCCGGCCGATGCGCTCCACCCGGACCTGGTCGTAGTAGCCGAGGAGATGACGGAAGGCACGCTCGTGGAAGACTGCGGGGAAGCAGCCGGCGGCGGCCAGCAGCACCACGTCGAAGCGGGGGGACAGCAGCCGGTCGATCTCCATCAGACGGGTCAGCACGCCGACGAAGGCCTGGTAGTGCCGGATGGACAGGCGCAGGTCCCGCGCGCCGGTGCTGAGCTCGTCGTAGATACCGAGCAGGGCGTCGAGCTTGTCGAAGGTGTGAGCCTGCCCCTGAGCCCGCAGGCGTTCGTAGACCTCGACCAGGCGCGGGATGTGGTCGAGGTAGCGCATCAGTACGGGCAGGCTCGGTGGGACGACGGTGTAGCGGGGGTGCTGGGGCGCGCTCTGTCCGACCTCGACCGGTGGCACGGGCCGACGCAACAGTCGCCGGAGCGGCTGTACATGGGTCGCGTCACAGACGAACAGGATGCGCTCGTGGCGTCCGGCGAGTTCCTGCAGCCGGGCGGCCATATGCAGTTCCCGCCAGCTGTCGACGGGCTCGAAGCGGGCGGGTGGGCGCAGGAGTTGGTCGGCGACCAGTTCCAGATATGCCTCGGCTCCATGGTGCAGGGCGTAGCCGTCGTCGGGCCATTCCTCGTCGTTGAGGCAGAAGCGGTCCACGAGATGGCCGGGAGCGACCTCCTGGTCGACGCACCACAGCGGCAGGTCGCGCTCGAGTGCGATGCGGATGGCCTCCACCATGCCGTCGGCCGGGGTGACCGGGAAGACCTCACGGCGGTCGGTGTCGCTGACCGAAGAGATGACCAGCGAGACCGTGGGCAGCGCGGCGACAGCCTCCAGAACGCGTGGCCGCGCAGAGTCGGGCAGCGCGACGGCGACCGCGTCGTTCTCGCCCAGGCCCATCTCGTGGGCGGCCCGTTGGACTTGGACGGCGAAACCGAGGTGGTGGCGAACCACCGGCACGAAGTGCACCGGACCCTGGCGCAGAAAGGGCTTGGACATTGGTGGCGGCCCGGGTCAGCGTCCGCGGCCGAGCACGCGGGCGGCGAGTTTGCGCAGGATGCCGATCTTCTCGCCGCCGACCTGCTCCTCGTAGTTGACCGCGTACGTCATCAAGGCCAGCGCCTGGCGGACCGACACCTCGTACCGTTCCTCCGCGTACCACTGCTCGAAGGCGATGATGAACTCAGGGGAGAGGTTGAGGCGCGCGCTCAGGATGGTGCGGAGTTCGTCGAAGGTCGGGGGCTTGACCTCGATCACCGGGAGGGTGCGCTGCTCGATGTACTCCGGCAGGACGTGCCCGGCGTTGCTCAAGGAGGGGTTGAGCGCGCAACAGAAGCGGAAGCGGGCTCTGGCCTCGTCGTCGGGCGGGCCGATGTGCAGTCCTGTCATGGCGGAGTAGATGGACTGCCTGCCGTCGAGCACCGACGCCAATGGGCTGAGCGCGCGGTCCGGGACCCGGTTTATCTCGTCGAAGAAGAACAGCGCACCCTCGTACAGGGCCGTGGCAAGGGGGCTGGCCCGCAGGACGAGAGGGACTCCGGTGTCCAACAGGGCCTGGGGGTCCGGGGTGAGCAGGACCGCCAGATCCTCGGGGGTGAGCTCCTCGTGGCCCTGGACGATGTACAGGGGCAGGCCGAGGCCACGGGCGATCTCGTAGACAAGTTCATTCTTGCCCATGCCTGGGGCGCCCTCCAGGCGAAAGTTGAGGGGCGGGCGGGCATCCGCCAGGAGCTGTTCGCCGTCGAGGCTGACGCCCCAGGCGATACGGCACATCTCCAGCTCCTCGTCACGGCCGATGAACGGCCGGCGGGGCACGTCGTAGGGTTCGGCCAGCAGGACCCTGCTCCCGTCGATCTCCACTTCTCGGGGCATTCGTCGTTCCTTCGCTCGGCGCCGGTCCGGCCGGCGGTCAGTGTCAGTCGGCGGCCGGCCGACAGGTCACGCGGAAACCCAGGTGGTGGAACCGGACCTGCGGATCGAACCACCCACCGGTCAGCAGCGAGGTGGGGCTGAGCGTGCCGGTGGGTCCGCCGCCCTTGACGACGACCCGGGTGCCCCGGTCCACATCCGGCTCCGCGCCGGCCCGGGCACGGCGGCGTGCCCTGAGCGCTTGGCCGCGCTCGGCGGCCGGGTCGGCAACCGGCGCCGCGGGCAGGTCGCGGAACTCCAGCTCGGTCGCCGACAACAGGTCGATCGAGGTGCCGCACCACTGCCACAGCACTCCAAGCAGGTCGTGGACGCCGAACCGGGTCGGGGCAAGCATGCCGACGGGCGCGGGGATCTCGTCGTAGGCAGCCAGCAGGCCGCGCACGTCCGCGGCGAGTTCCTTCGTCCGCTCGATGATCTCGACGAGTTCCGCGGGGGCCGGATCGCGGGGGCGCCGTGCCAGGCCGGCCATGGTCGCCATCAGCTCCAGGACCCGGTCGTCCCCGTGCGCCGCACGGTCCCACTCGAGTGCAGACGGCAGGCGGAAGACGTGCCCGGGGTACCGGTGGGTGAGCCAGGCACAGTAGGCGGACGCCTCGAAGAAGTTGACGCCGGTGACAGGGTGGTTGGGGCGGTTCACCACGGGGTTGCGCCAGTACCGGGGGTGGTGGATGCCCTCCCGCTCCCGCCAGTCCAGGCCGTTCTTGCTCCACCAGTCCGGTTTGCGGTAGCCGCCATCGTTGACGAACTCGGCGAACTCCATCACCGTCACTGGGTGCCGCCCGATGCGGAAGGCGTCCGTTCGCTCCGTGGCGGGGATCTCGACCATGCCGTCGAGGGGGCGGTCGACTGTGATCCGGGGGTCGTGGCGGCCCAGGGCCCGGGTGTCCTCGATGCGGGCGGCGAGGGTCTTGGAGTTCCGGGCGGACGCCTTGACTCGTTCGCCGAGCGCACGCGCGGTGAACGCGCCGATGCCGGGCGCGTGGAGCAGTTCAAGGGCGCATTCGTGGGCCAGGCGCGGTTGCCCGTGCTCGATGAGCACGCCGACCACCCGCCGCGCCTCCCGTTCGGGCAGGAGCGCGGCGAGGAACAGGCAGACGCCACGCCACTCCCCCGCCGCCCAGTCGTCCTCGTCGAGCCGGCGCAGGTACTCCCAGAGCAACGGCTCCACGCGCCTGGACTCGCGGATCCGCGCGGCGAGATGAACGGCCGCGAAGTAGTCCCGGAGGGTGGCGGAGGTGAACTCGACGACGTCGCCCGTCGGATGCGGGCACAGCAGGCCGAGCAGACGCGCATCGGCGGCGAGATCGTGCTCGCGCTGCGTGCGGACCCTCCGTCGGCGTCTGCGCGACACCAGCAGCTCGCACGCCGTCTCGGGCAGCCAGAGGGCGAGTTCGGCGGGCTGCTCGCCGACCGCCCACCGGACGCCGTCTTCGGTCGTGGCCCGCGCCGGGCGTCCGTTCCGGGACGCGCGGCGGGCCCGGAGTTCCAGATGGCCTTCCACGATCGTCCTGAGGTTGGCGTCCCGCAGCTCGTCCCCGACGGGCGCCGCGTCGCAGAGCAGTTCCAGCAGATGGGGGTTGCGGATGTGGCCGGAGACGGGGCGGTCGAACGCCGTGAGCAGCTCAGGCAGCGACGGGTGGCCTCGGCGTCGCTTCACGAACAGCTCGACCTGCCGTTCGTCCAGATCGCGCAGCCGTGCCTGTGCCCACTTCAGCCTCCGCGCGAGCCGCTCGCCCCGCGCGGCCAGCAGAATCCCGGCGTTCGCGGCGTCCCGCCCGAGCGCGGTCACCTCCTGGGCCAGACGGTCGTGTACAGCGGTGGGGAGCCGATCGGCGTCGTCGAGGAGCAGCAGGACGGGTGAGCCGAAGAGGTCGCGCAGCCTGTCGACGGAGCCGAGCCGGCTCAGGAGGGCGTGACAGGCGAGCTTGCCGCGGACGTCGCCGTGCTCGAACCAACTGAACTCCTCGCGGGCCAGGTACCGGTCGATGCGACGGTGGAGGGCGAGGACGTGAGCTGGCTGGGCGGCGCGGGCCTCGGGCTCGCCTTCCTCGCTCTCTTCTTCCTGCTCCTCGTTTCCGTCGTGCTCCGGTGAGGCGTCCAGCGAGACAAAGAGGGGCACGTAGGTGACGGTGTGGGTCGCGTCCTGGGTGAAGTGGGGGATGGACCAGCGGTGTTCGATGTCGGTGAGGGCCGTGGACTTGCCCGAGCCGGCCGGGCCGGTTAGGACCCCACGGGACAGCAGGGCGGGAAGGTCCGTTGTCGAGGGGGCGAATCCGACGACGGTGTCCTGTTCGGCGACGCCCGGGTGGGGCCAGACGTCGGCGGCGAGCGACACGAGGAGTTGCTGACCGGGCGCGGTACGGCAGTGCGCCTCCAACCGGTAGGCAATCTCGTAGAAGCCCGCCTCGGTGAGGCCGCGGGCCAGGGCGATGAGCTCCGGCTCGGTCCACGTCCGCCGGCGGGCCGCATCCGTCGCCCGGCCGGCCAGGAGACCGGCGAGGACCGACGGCAGGACCACGCTGTTGGCGTGCAGCAGCGGCCGCAGGATGTCCTGGGCAGGCAGCGGCCCGCCGAGGAGTTGCTCGCACTCCCGCACGCGGTAGGCGTAGGCGGGCGAGAACAGCTGCTCGGAGCGGTGCACCTCGCAGGCGTCGAGGTCCAGTAGGGGCATGACGTACTGGGGCAGTCCCAGGGCGACACGGTGTCCTCGCTGCGCGGCCCAGCGCAGCAGCTCCCGAAGCAGGGCGGAGGTACGAGCCGTGTCGACCTGGCCGAGCCCGACGGGATGCACCGCGGAGAAGTCGACCAGGAGCAACCCGGATCGCAGGCTGCCGAGATCGGTGGGGCCAGCGGTACCGGAGCCGTCGCGCGCCGGCGGTTCGGGGTCGAGCAAGCTCTGACCGTCGATCCAGTGCACGGGGCGGTCATCGGCGGCCAGCGTGGCGAGGGCACGTTGGGCGTCCTGGGGGAAGTCCGTGACGAGCGCGAGCGGCCGACCCGAGCGCGGCGGCTGGTCCCAGGTGACGCGCAGCTCGGCCGACGTCACCGGCGACCCACCACCCGGAGTGTCCCGGAACTCCAGCGGTCGGGTTCGGCCGTCCGGGATCGTGGGTGTGGGCTTGTCCCGCACCCACGGCGGCGGGCCGCTGTGCGCGGGCAGGCCGCCGGGGGGCAGAAGCGGTACGAGGTCCTCCGTGCGGGCCACCCAGACGGAGTCGCGCAGCCAGTCGGGGCTGTTGTAGCGCTCGGAGACCACACCGACCACGGCGTCGTCGTACTGCCTGCGGACGGGAGCCCCGCTCATGCCGCGCATCAGGTCTTTGGAGGAGACTCGGCCGAGGGCGATGGTGTCATCGCGCAGGGCACCGCCGGCCCAGGTGCCGGGGGCGTCCACGTAACGCTGGCTGCGTGCCGTATCCGGCACCACGGCGTGCCCGGTCACGACCACCAGGGTGCCCGTCTGCTGCTCGTCGCTGAACCGCAGCCACCCGATCGAGGCAGGCAGGGGCAGCTCCCGGCGCAACACGGCGAGATCGTGCTCCGGGTCGATCCGGAACACCTCAGCGAGCGCCGGGGCCTGGCCGCCCGCGGGAAGCCCGTCCACGGCGACCGTGTCGCCCAACCGGCCGGCACCGACGTCGTCCAGCACGTGCCAGGCGGTGGCTAGCACACCGGGGGACACCTGGAAGCAGGTTCCCGCGGGCTTTCCGTCAGCCGTCAGCACACGGCCCAGGTAGGCCGGTACGCGCCCCTCCCCCGACATCCTTGCCGCGCCCTATTCCGACGGCTCCGGTCGCGGGGAGGCACCGGGCCCCGGCCGTAAGGGGCTGGCCGACGGCTCTGTCCCGGGTCGGTCGTACGACAGCGTCACCTGCAGGGACGCCTGGGAGCCGACACCCGCCACCACGATGCCGCCCTGTGCGGTGAACGACAGCCCGAACTGCACCTCCACGTGGTCGGGCCGCACCGCCCGCTCCCCCATGGCGGCCAAGGTGCCCGCCAGTTGGGAGGCGAGCGCCGTGATCGTCTCCTGCGCCCGGTCGAACGCCTCGACGACCCGTTGCCCCGCCTCTTCCAGGCGACCCGACGTCCGCTCCGAGCCCGGCACCGGCACGGTCTCCACCAGCACCTCGACGCCGCCCACCCGGGTCGGCACCAACACACCTGCCATGGAAGAACCCTGCCACACGCGAGTGCTGCGCGGGCAGGGTTCGGCGACACCGAGTGCTCAGATCGTCACACCCGGTCGATCGGGCGTTCGGGGCGGCAACTGGAGCATGACGAACACGACTTGAACGCCGGACCTTCGCCGCCGAGTCAGACCTTCAGCGTCTTGATCGACGTCGGCGCATGGCCCGGCTCGGTCGCCAGCTCCTCGAACTCGACGACGTTGCCGATGTCGTTGGTCGTCGACATGGAGATGTTGGTGACCCGCTCCAGGATCGCCTCGACGACCACCGGCACCTGGAACTCGGCGGCGAGCTTCTTGGCCTTCTCCAGGGCCGCGCCCAGTTCGTTCGGGTCGGTCACCCGGATCGCCTTGCAGCCCAGGCCCTCGGCGACCTTGACGTGGTCGACGCCGTAGACGCCGATCTCGGGCGAGTTGATGTTCTCAAACTCCAGGTTGACCTGGAAGTCGATCTCGAACGCCCGCTGCGCCTGACGGATCAGGCCCAGGTAGGAGTTGTTGACCAGGACATGGACGTACGGGATCTTGTGCTGCGCCCCGACGGCCAGCTCCTCGAGCATGAACTGGAAGTCGTAGTCGCCGGAGAGCGCCACGACCTGTGCCTCCGGGTCGGCCTTGGCGACGCCGAGCGCGGCCGGGACGGTCCAGCCGAGGGGGCCCGCCTGACCGCAGTTGATCCAGTGCCGCGGGCGGTAGACGTGCAGCATCTGGGCGCCGGCGATCTGGGAGAGGCCGATCGTGGAGACGTAACGGGTCTCCGGGCCGAAGGCCTTGTTCATCTCCTCGTAGACACGCTGCGGCTTGATCGGGATGTCGTCGAAGTGCGTACGGCGCTGGAGGGTGGCCTTCCGCTCCTGCGCCGAGGCCGCCCACGCCGAACGGTCGGGCAGCATCCCGGCCGCCTTCAACTCCCGTGCCACGGACACGAACAGCTCCAGCGCGGCCTTCGCGTCCGACGCGATGCCGTAGTCCGGCGCGAAGATCTTGCCGATCTGGGTGGGCTCGATGTCGACGTGGACGAACTTACGGCCCTCGGTGTAGACGTCGATACGGCCCGTGTGGCGGTTGGCCCAGCGGTTGCCGATGCCGAGGACGAAGTCGGACTCCAGGAAGGTCGCGTTGCCGTAGCGGTGCGAGGTCTGCAGGCCGACCATGCCGGCGTTCAGCTCGTGGTCGTCGGGCAGGACGCCCCAGCCCATGAGCGTGGGGACGACCGGAACGCCGGTCAACTCGGCGAACTCGACGAGGAGTTCGGCGGCGTCGGCGTTGATGACTCCGCCGCCGGCCACGATCAGCGGGCGCTCGGCCGCGTTCAGCAGTCCGATCGCCTTCTCGATCTGGGCGCGGGAGGCGGCGGGCTTGTAGACCGGGAGGGGCTCGTACGTCTCCGGGTCGAACTCGATCTCCGTCAGCTGGACGTCGATCGGCAGGTCGATGAGGACGGGGCCGGGGCGGCCGGACCGCATCAGGTGGAAGGCCTGCTGGAAGACGCCGGGGACCTGCGCGGCCTCCAGGACGGTGACGGCCATTTTCGTGACCGGCTTGGCGATCGAAGCGATGTCGACGGCCTGGAAGTCCTCCTTGTGGATCACGGCGGTCGGGGCCTGGCCCGTGATGCACAGGATCGGGATGGAGTCACCGATGGCGGAGTACAGGCCGGTGATCATGTCGGTGCCGGCGGGGCCGGACGTACCGACGCAGACACCGATGTTGCCGGGGTGGGTCCGGGTGTAGCCCTCCGCCATGTGCGAGGCGCCCTCGACATGCCGGGCGAGGGTGTGCTGGACACCGCCGGAGGCCTTGAGCGCCGCGTAGAACGGGTTGATCGCCGCGCCGGGGACACCGAACGCGTTGCTGACGCCCTCGCGCTTGAGGATCTCGACTGCCGCGCGGGCAGCGGTCATACGAGCCATGGAGTACTCCTGCTTCGGCTGTCGGTTCGCACTCCCGTCGCGCCCCGCGGTGAGTACTTCCGTTCAGTTTCCGTATAGTGGATTCCGTATAGTGGAATTAGTTTTCTACTATCTGGAATCAATGTAGGTGGGGCGGGGAAGGGCAGTCAAGAGACGGACAAGCAGGCGTTTCTGGAGGACGATGGCCTCGCTGTCCCGGTGTGCGGTCGTGATCTCGTCCTGGAGTGGGCCATGTCCGAGAGCGTGTCGGTACGCTGCCCCGCCTGTCGGCGCGAGCAGCTCTACTCGGCGCCGTCCTATCCGTGCGCGTGCGGGGCGCCGGTGCTCCCGCCGCTCGATCCGGCGGGGACCGCGACGGCCGTCACCCACCAGGTCTGGGACGAGCAGTGGGTCACCGTGCGCTGCGCCGCGTGCGGCCGCAGCGACCAGTGGCCGCGTCCGGAGCTGGGCTGTCCCTGCGGGACGCTGCTGCGGGTCCCGGTGGCGCGGACGGATGCCGAGGGAACGCCGGCCGAGCCCGCGCCGCCCGTCCCCCGCCGCGCTTTCACCCCGGTGACCATCCGCACGGCCCGCGACGCGGTCACCGCCGCGGCCCTGTATCTGCGCTGGCTCGGCTACCAGGACATCCGCCGCGCGGACCAGCGGCCCCCGTCCGGCATCGGCCTCGCCGCCCGCGGCCTGCTGGCCCAGGTCGATCCGACCGTACGCCCGGCCTCACTGCGGGACGTGGAGTGCCTGTGGCTGACGGCTATGACGGAGTCCGCCGGCTGCGTCTACTTCTCCCTCGCCGGTTACGCCACGGACGCCCGCACCCGCGCCGACGACCTGGGCGTCCCGCTCTTCGTCCTCGACCTCACGGGCACCCCGCAGCCGGTCAACGGCCACGCCGACGCGCTCGACTCCCCCGCGGGCTGACACGGCAGCGCCGGCCCCCGCGGTACGGGAGCCGGCGCTGCCGGGACACGAGGGCCCGTTACGGGGTGACGCAGCCGATCGAGCCGACCGGCAGGTCGTTGCCCGTGGACGTGGCGGTGAAGCCGAAGGTGACGCTGCCGTCCGGGGCGACGGTCCGGTTGTAGTCCATGTTCCTGACCGTGACCGTGCCGTCGGATCCGGTACTGAGCGCACCGTTCCAGACACTGCTGATCCGGGTGCCGGGGCCCGGCTGCCAGCGCACGGCCCAGCCGTTCTGCGCTGCCGTGTTGTGGTTCATGACCTCGACGGAACCCTGGAAGCCGCCGTTCCAGGAGTTCGTCACCGAGTACACGGCCATACAGCCGGTATGCGGTTCGGTCGGGGTCGGGGTGGGAGTCGGCGTGGGCGTCGGGGTGGGGTTGCCGCCCGGGTCACGGATGCCCGTCACCTCGCCGTTGCCGCCGTCGAAGACGATGTCGGAGCAGGAGAAGAAGTTCTCCTGGCTGTCCGACCGCACCCACTGGATGAACAGCACCGCGTCACCCGAGCGGCCCGAGGGCAGGTTCAGGTCCCAGAAGTAGTGCCCGGACTCGCTCCCCGGCGAGCCCGACTGGGACGGGTTGGTGACGGTCTGGATGAGCTCCAGGTCGTCCCAGCCCAGCGCGGTGGTGGGCGAGTAACCGGGCTTGGACAGGTAGACCCGGAAGTCGCCCGGGTGCGCCGCCCAGTTGCTGTACCGGACGCGCATGCTCTTCCCGGAGGTCAGATGCGTGCGGGGCCAGTCGGCGCGGGTGGCGTTGTAGCCGGTGAAGTTGTACGGGGAGCGGTCACCGGCGCTGCACAGCTTGCCGTCCGGTACATAGCCGGGGCCGCGCCCACCCGCGTTGGAGTCGAGCACGGCGAACCAGTTGTACAGCGCCGTTGCTCCGCTCTCGGCGAGCGCGGCCTTGCACGCCGGGTTCGTCGGGTCCAGTGCGCCGGTGCCGGTCTTGGCGTCCAGATAGCAGAGATAGGTCCGCGATCCGGGCATCATCGCCACGCCGTGCGCCTGCGCGCTGCCCTGGCCGAGCAAGGCCAGGCCGAGCCCGCTGAGCAGGGTGGCCAACACCGCCGCCCAGGAGAGAAGCCGGTTTCTGCGTCGAACCATGGTGCCTCCTGTCGTTCGTCGTAGCCGTCCGCTGTGGAGCCCCCGCCCGCCCGGGGAAGAAGTCGCTCCGGGCGGGCGAGGGAGTGTGGGGAGGCACGCGGATCAGGCGGGCGGCGCGCCCCAGGCCAGGGTGGTGCCGAGGTAGCCGGGCATCGCCGGGGCGTCGCTGTACGACGTGGCGGTGGTGCGGCTGTGGTCGTCGGCCTCGTTGAACGCGGACCAGTCGGACTTGGCCATCCGGAGCTGGATGTCACCGGTGTCCCGGCCGGCGGCCAGCGAGCCCGCCGAGAAGCCGACCTCCAGGTAGGCGTCGGCGCCCGCCACCGGCGTACTCAGCGGGACGACCCGCAGCTTGACGTTGGAGCAGCCGACCGCGGCGTAGTCGCACCAGGCGCTGACGGTGGGCGAGCCGCCGTCCCGGGTGAAGTAGTAGCGGGCGGTCACCCCGGTCAGGTCGAGGGCGGCGCTGCCGGTGTTGGTGATCCTGAGGCCGGGACGGATGGCGTTGTCGGTGGCCGAGGAGTCGTTGTTCTTGTAGGCGACCTTGAGACCGCCCGTGGGGTCGGGGCCGCCGCCGCCCGTCTCGGTGGTGACGCTCAGCGCGGTGGAGGCGGCGGAGACGTTCCCGGCGGCGTCCCGGGCGCGGACGGTGTAGCTGTAGGCCGTCGCGGCGCTCAGTCC
Source organism: Streptomyces sp. GESEQ-4 (assembly GCF_017948455.1). Classification (GTDB taxonomy): domain Bacteria; phylum Actinomycetota; class Actinomycetes; order Streptomycetales; family Streptomycetaceae; genus Streptomyces. The sequence continues at coordinate 83,589 of NZ_JAFFSU010000003.1, read as the reverse complement.
GCTGTCCGTGAAGGCGGTGCCGGCGGCCGGCGCCGAGCCGACCCGGGTGCCGTCGCGGTACACGTCGTACCCGGTCACGCCCACGTCGTCGGTGGCCGCGGTCCAGGCCAGGGAGACGCTGCTCGCGGTCTTCGCCGTGGCGCGCAGCCCGGTCGGCGCGGTCGGGGCCGTGGTGTCGCCCGGGCCGGTGCCGCCCGTGGGAACGGCCGGGTACGCGTTGCGCACCAGCATGGAGAACTGGTTGTGGAACCAGTGACCGGCGAGCGGTGCGTCGGGCAGCGCCCCGGTCTTGTTGCCGCCGGCGTTCGGCGCGGTGTAGTCCGGGTCGCACATCGGGTCCGCGCGCTTGCCCTCCTCGTTGGGGATGTCCTCACTGGCCCCGTCGGACTCCCCCGGCGGCTTGACCCACAGGAAGGCGTCGAGGTGCGAGTCGGGGTGGCCGGAGGGCGCGGCCTGCGGCGGCTGTCCGATCCCGGCTCCGCTCGCGTTGCACCACAGTCCGCGGTGGGTGCGGCGGTCGACCTTGGACTCGGTCACGTAGGTGTCGAGGGTGGTGCTGGTGCTCTCGGCGGTGGGCCGGCCCGAGCCGCCCCAGCCGTTGCGGGAGGTGTCGACCACCATGCCGGTGGAGGCGGGCCAGCCCGCCGAGACCAGCGCCCGGTGAACGTTCTTGGTGAAGTCCGACTCGTCGAAGTTCGGGTTCCACTCGTAGTACTTGCCCGACCTGACCATGTTGCCACCGACGGTCTTGTTCGGGTCGGTGAGGAACGGCTCCTCCAGCGGCGTGTAGTTGGCGACGTTGGTGATCAGCCCGTCGACGCTGTTCAGCCCGGCCGCGGTGCCCCTGGCCACCTCGGTGTACTGCTGCACGGTCTGGGTGAGGTTGTTGTCCCAGCCGAGCCAGCCGGAGTGCGCGTAGTCCAGGTACGTGTACACGTTCGGGATGGCGTGCAGCTTGTCCAGGGCGTACTGGATGCCGTTGACGTACACGCCACTGCTCTTGGCCTGGGCGCATTCGGGGTCGGAGGCGTTGGTGACCAGGTTGGGCAGGCTGTCGGGCTCGACGACGGTGGTGATGCGGATGTCCTGGTACTTGGGGTTCTTGAAGACGCTCGCGATGACGTCGATGTACTCGCTCTTGTAGCGGTCCAGACCCGCCTGGGTGAGCGGGAGTTCGCCGCTGGAGGCGAGGGCGGCGCAGTCCCGGCCGGGCAGGTCGTACACCACGAAGGTCGCGGTGATCGGCTGTCCGGGCTTCTTCTGGGCGAGCGCCAGGTCGAGGTGGTCGGCCAGGCTCTTGCGTCCCGCGTTGGCCTCGCCGCCGTGGATGGCCGCGATCCGGTCCAGCCAGACGGCGGTCGGATAGCTCTTGATCTTCTCCATCTTCGCCTTGAGCGTGGCGTCGGACGTCTGCGCGATGGAGGTGTCGACGTGCTCCGCGTAGTCGGGGTTCAGGTAGAAGGTCGCCCCCGCGAAGGGGTTGTCGACGTGTGCTTCCGCCGCTGCCGCGGGCTGTCCCGCGATCTGGCCGGCCACCCCGAGCATCAGGGTGGCCAGGGCGGTGGCCAGGGCCGCCGACCGTCGTCGGCGCGTGCGCGGCAGCGAGGCGCCGTCGGCTCTGGTCGGGTTGGTCATCGTGCCCTCCTCGGTGGTACGTGCGGATGTGCCGGTCGTACGTCAGGAGCCGGTGCACTGCGGAGCGGGCGTGCCCGCGCCGCCGTTGGCGGTGAAGCCGAACGAGGTGGTGGCGCCGGGTGACAGGGCGCCGTTGTGGGCGGCGTTGCGGACGGTCGCGCGGCCCTGGGCCACGGTCTGGGAGCCGTTCCAGAGGCTGGTGACGGTGGAGCCGTTCAGGTCCCAGGCGACGGACCAGCCGGTGAGCGGGCCGGTGCCGCTGTTCTTGACGGTCATCTCGCCCTGGTAGCCGCCGGACCAGGACGAGGCGACCTTGAACTGGGCGGTGCAGGCCTTGGGTTCGGGCTCGGGGTCCGGATCCGGGTCCGGGTCGGGGTTCGTGCCGTACGTCAGCCCGTGCCCGTACGGGAAGAGCGGACTCTTGCCGTCGCCGTCGTTGATGGGCTGCTGGGACGCGCCGCGCATCCACGTCATGGGGAGCTTGCCGGTGGGGGCGTGGTCGCCGAAGAGCACGTCCGACACGCCGTTGCCCTCGGTGCCGGGCAGCCAGGCGGCCAACAGGGCCTTCCAGTCAGGCAGTTGGGCGGCGACGTCGAGCGGCCGCCCGGAGACCAGGACCACCACGACGGGCACCCCGCTCGCCTTCAGTCGGGCAAGGGTCTGGAGGTCCTCCTGGTCGAGCCCCATGCTCCCGGGCCGGTCGCCGTGCATCTCGGCGTACGGCGTCTCCCCGACGACCGCCACGGCGGCCGTGTAGCTGCCGTCGATGCCGTTGCCGTAGCGGTCGTACGTGATCCGGGACGGGTCGGTCGCGGCGGTGCGCAGGCCCTGGAGGATGGTGGTGCCCTCGGTGACCGGCCCGCTGCGGCCCTGCCAGCCCAGGGTCCAGCCGCCACTCTGGTTGCCGATGTCGTCGGCGGACTTGCCGGCGACGAACAGCTTGGCGTTCTTGGCCAGCGGCAGCACGCCGCCGTCGTTCTTCAGCAGCACCTGCGACTGCCGTACCGCCTGCCGGGCGAGCGCCCGGTGTTCGGCGGATCCCACCGACGAGGTGTACGAGCGGTCGGTCAACGGCCGTTCGAACAGGCCTAGTTGGAACTTCTTGGTGAGGATGCGGCGGTTGGCGTCGTCGATCCGCTCCTGGGCGATCCGCCCGGCGGTCACCTCGCCGCGCAGCAGGCCGAGGAACTTCTTGTAGTCGTGCGGCACCATCACCATGTCGACGCCGGCGTTGACGGCCGTGCTGATCTCGGCGCCGGTGAAGCCGCTCTGCCCGTCGAGCTGGTCGACCGCGGCCCAGTCGGAGACGACGAAGCCGGAGAAGCCCAGCTCGCCCTTGAGCACGTCGGTGACCAGGTACTTGTGGGCGTGCGATTTCACACCGTTCCAGCTGCTGTACGAGAGCATCACCGAGCCCACGCCCCGCCGTACCGCCTCCTGGAAGGGCGGCAGGTGGATCGCGCGCAGCTCGGCCTCGGACAGCTCCGTGTTGCCCTGGTCGACGCCCCCTGTGGTGCCGCCGTCGCCGAGGTAGTGCTTGGCGGTGGCGAGCACCGAGGCCGGGTCGCCGCCCGGGCTCGCGCCCTGCATGCCGGTGACGAACGTCGCCATGGACGTGGCCAGTTCGGGCTTCTCCCCGAACGACTCGTAGGTGCGGCCCCACCGGTCGTTGCGGGCCACGCACAGACAGGGCGCGAACGACCAGTCGATGCCGGTGCCGGCTACCTCCTCGGCGACCGCGCGTCCGACGCGCTGGACCAGCGCCGGGTCGCGGGTGGCGCCGAGGCCGATGTTGTGCGGGAAGAGCGTGGCACCGCGCACCGCGTTGTGGCCGTGCACCGCGTCGATGCCGTAGATCATCGGGATGCCGAGCGGGGTGCCGAGGGCGGCGCGCTGGAGGGAGTCGTAGGTGTCGGCCCAGGTCTGGGCGTTGTTGGGGCTGACCGTCGAGTCGCCGCCGGAGAGCACCGAGCCGATCCGATAGGTGGCCAGGTCGGACTGCGGGACGAGCGCGTCCTTCTCGATCTGCGTCATCTGCCCGAGCTTGTCGTCGAGCGTCATCCGGGAGAGCAGGTCGTCGACCCGCTCGGGCACCGGCAAGGACGGGTCCTGGTACGGGAGGGCCGCGGTGGCTGTCGGGACCTCGGTGGGCCGGGCGGCGGCGGGCGGGGTGGCGGCCAGGCCGGTCAGGGCGACGGCTGCGGCGCACAGCGCGGCGACGATCGTGGGGCGGCGGGTGGACAGCGTGCGGCTCGGACTCATCACGGGCCTTTCCGGGTGCGGGCCGGAGGGGCGAGGAAGGGGCCCGCCCCGTCGGTGCGGGAAGCGGGGCGGGCCCACGGGGGGCCGGTGCGGGGCACCGGCCGGGTCACGCGCTGGTGCAGGCGGTTCCGTTCAGGCTGAACCCGGTCGGCTGCGCGAACGTGCCGCTGTAGGTGCCCTGGAATCCGAAGCTCTGGCTGCCGCCGGAGGCGATCTGCGCGTTGTGCGCCACGGGGCTCGCCGTGACCGCGCCCGTCGAGCCGGACAGGGTGGTGTTCCAGGAGTTGGTGACGCGCTGCCCGGAGGGCAGGGTGAGGCCGAGCTTCCAGTTGTCGACGGCGCGGGAGCCGGTGTTCTTGACCGTGACGTCGGCGGTGAAGCCGCCCTGCCAGACGTTGGTCGCGTACGTCACCTGGCACGCCGTCGCCGGGTCACCGGGGCCGCCCGGGTCGCCGCCGCCGGTGTTGACGGTGGAGGAGAAGGAGTTCACCGCGAGCCCGGCGCCGTTCTGCCACGGCTCGAACCCAGCCTGGATGCTCGTCAGGTACCAGTTGTTCTGCGCCAGGCCTCGCGCGACGGCCTGGTCGACGAAGTCCATGACGTCGAAGTTCCAGCTGCTGATCGCCGAGGGAGCGACGAAGGAGATCACGTCGTTGGAGCCGTTGCTGCCGGTCCACACCTCCCAACTGCGGCCGCCGACGGTGGCGTTGCCCACCGGTGAGCCGATCGGCTGGACCGGGCCCACCCGGTTGAACCAGATCATGATCTCGGTCTGGTTGACGCCGTCGGTGCGCGGCGTCGGGTCCAGCCAGATGTCGTACGAGGCGTTGTACACGGCGCCCGAGACATAGCCGTAGGAGATGCTGCTGGGCGCGCTGGAGATGGCGCTGACCTGCGCCGGGAGCTTGGTGCCCGGCGAACAGTTCGTGTAGTGGCAGCCGTTGAAGACCGACGGGTACGACTTCGGGGCGCCGTTGGTGGGTACCGAGCCGTCGGCCTGGGTGACTCTGAAGCCGGTGTCGGTGGCGGTGACGCACTGGGTGGCGCTGGTGCCCCAGCGGTTGTTCTGGACGACGTAGCGGTCCTGGATGACGGCAGAGCCGTACTGTTCGCAGATCGTGGTGTCGGCCTGGGCCGGCGGTGTCGCGACGAGGAGTGCCGCGACGGCGGCGAGAGCGGAGAGCAGCGCGGCGAGCAGGCCGCGCGCGGGGCGGGGACGGTGCGGTAACAGTCGCATGCGGGTGCCTCTCTCGGAGGTGGCGCCGGGTTCGTCGGGCCGGTTCGGGAGCGCTCCCACCTCCCCACGGATGGGAGCGCTCCCACCTCACCGGTGGGTCCGGACTTTAGGAGTCCGTCCATGTTCCTGACAACCCTGCGCGCGCGAATGTGTCGAAAGGATTTCGAAGTCGCAGGTCAAGCGAGGCCAAGGAACAACGCCTGCGCGAGGTCACGAGAGTTGGGAGCGCTCCCGAAACATTCGAAGCGTTCAGGGTCGGTCTCAGGCCGAGTCGCGGACCACCAGCCGGGTGCGCAGGATGACATGGCGCCAGGCCACCTCGGGCTGCCCCGTCTCCTGCAGCTCCTCCATCAGCAGCCGCACCATGGTCTCGCCGATCTCCTCCAGCGGCTGGCGGACCGTTGTCAGCGGGGGTTCGGTGTGCTGGCCGAGCGGGAAGTCGTCGAACCCGATCACCGCGACGTCCTCGGGCACCCGGCGGCCGGCGGCACGCAGCACGCCCAGCGCCCCGGCGGCCATGGTGTCCGAGGCGGCGAAGACGGCGTCCATGTCCGGGTGCTTCTCGAGGAGTTCGGCCGTCGCCCGGCGCCCACTGGCCTCGGTGAAGTCACCCTCGACGACCAGCGAGGGCAGGGGATCGAGGCCCGCGGCGGCCAGCGCTTCCCGGTAGCCGCGCAGCCGGCACTGGGTGACGTACATGTCGAGCGGCCCGGTGACGGCGGCGATCCTCCTGCGGCCACCGCGCAGCAGGTGCACGACCGCGCCGCGGGCGCCGCCGACGTTGTCCGCGTCCACGTAGGTGATGTGCTCGTCGCCCGAGCGGCGCCCGAGCAGCACGGTGGGCAGTCCGGCCTCGGCGAGCATGTCGGGCAGCCGGTCCTCGGCGCGCACGGACATCAGCAGGACGCCGTCCACCCGCCCGCCGCGCGCGTACTCGACGAAGCGCCGCCGCTCGGCGTCCGTGCGGACCAGGGTGAGCAGCAACTGCACCGAGGTGTCGGCGAGGGCGTCGCCGACCGACTGGACGATCTCCGAGAAGAACGGCTCCCCGAACAGCCGCCAGTCCCGCTCCGTCATCGCCAGCGCCACGGCGTCCGCGCGCCGCCCGGCCAGCGAACGGGCCGCCAGATTGGGCACATAGCCCAGCTCGGCGATGGCCCGCTCGACGGTACGGCGCGTCGACTCCTTCACGCCCGCCGCGTTGTTGATGACCCGCGAGACGGTGCCGCGCCCGACACCGGCGAGGGCCGCGACCTCCTCCAGCGTCGGCGACCCAGGGCGCTGCCTGCCCATAACCACCCCCAGGGCACCTGATCTTAGAGCCTGCCCCACCCCGGCCGGACAGGCTCTGAGGGCCACGCCCCGCTGTGATACACCCCGGCCGGGATCAGTCGGCGTACCGCTCCCGCAGCTCGATCTTGCGTACCTTTCCGGACACCGTCATCGGGAAGGAGTCGAGGACCCGCACCCCGGCCGGGATCTTGTAGTGGGCCAACCGCCCCTCGCAGAAGGCCCGGACGTCCTCCAGCGTCGGTGGGTCGGCCGGGTCGCGTGGGATGACGCAGGCGAGGACCTCCTCGCCGTAGCGCTCGTGCGGTACGCCGACCACCTGGACGTCCGCGATCTTGGGATGGGCGTAGAGGAACTCCTCGATCTCGCGCGGGTAGATGTTCTCGCCGCCCCGGATGATCATGTCCTTGATGCGGCCGACGATCTCGACGTAGCCGTCCTCGCGCATCACGGCGAGGTCGCCGGTGTGCATCCAGCGGGCGGCGTCGATGGACTCGGCGGTCTTCTCGGGTTCGTTCCAGTAGCCGAGCATCACGCTGTAGCCGCGGGTGCACAACTCGCCCGGGACGCCACGCGGTTGGGTCGTGCCGTTCGCGGGGTCGACGATCTTCACCTCGATGTGCGGGAGGACGCGGCCCACCGTGCCGGTGCGGTGCTCCAGGTCGTCGTCGATCCGGGTCTGGAGGGAGACCGGGGAGGTCTCGGTCATGCCGTAGCAGATGGAGACCTCCGCCATGTGCATCTCCGCGACCACCCGCTTCATCACCTCCACCGGGCAGGGCGAGCCCGCCATGATCCCGGTGCGCAGCGACGAGAGGTCGTACGTGGCGAAGTCCGGGTGGTTCAACTCCGCGATGAACATGGTCGGTACGCCGTACAGCGAGGTGCACCGCTCCTGCTGCACCGCCTCCAGGGTGGCCTTCGGGTCGAAGGACGGGGCGGGGACGACGATGCACGCGCCGTGCGTGGTGGCCGCCAGATTCCCCATGACCATGCCGAAACAGTGATAAAACGGCACGGGGACGCAGATCCGGTCCTGCTCGGTGTACGCGATCGACTCACCGACGAAATAGCCGTTGTTGAGGATGTTGTGGTGGGACAGCGTGGCCCCCTTCGGGAAGCCCGTCGTGCCCGAGGTGTACTGGATGTTGATGGGGTCGTCGCAGGACAGCTCCTCGAACGCGGCAGGCGTTCCCCGCGCGATCAGCGCGTCCCAGCTCGGGTCCCCGATGAACACGGTCTCCCTCAACTGCGGGCACGTGCCCCGCACTTGCTCGACCATCGCCCGGTAGTCGCTCGTCTTGTGACGGAGGGAGGCGAAGAGCAGGGAGATGCCGGCCTGCTTGAGGACGTACTCGACCTCGTGGGTGCGGTAGGCCGGGTTGATGTTCACCATGATCGCGCCGATGCGGGCGGTGGCGTACTGGACGAGGACCCATTCGGGACAGTTGATCGCCCAGATCCCGACCCGGTCACCCTTGGCGACCCCGCTCGCGAGCAGCGCGTACGCCAACTCGTCGACGTCAGCGGCGAATTGGGCGTACGTCCAGCGCCGCCCGGACGGCACGTCGACGAGCACCTCCCGGTCCGGCCATGTGGCGACCGCGCGGGCCAGGCTGGCGCCGATCGTGTCGCCGAGCAGCGGGGTGTCGCCGGTCCCGTGGGTGTACGAACTCAACGAACTCGATGAACTCACCGGAAGTCCTCCTCGCGGTACTCGGCGTCCGAACCGGCGGCGGTGGCCTCGCGCAGTTCGATGCGGCGGATCTTGCCGGAGACGGTCTTGGGCAGCGGGGCGAACTCCAGGCGGCGGATGCGCTTGTAGGGGGCGAGCGTCTCCCGGGAGTGCTCGAACAGCACCTTCGCCGTGTCAGGACCCGGCTCCCAGTCCGCCGCCAGGACGACGTACGCCTTCGGCACCGCGAGTCGCAGCTCGTCCGGTGCGGGCACGACGGCGGCCTCGGCGACCGCCTCGTGCTCCAGCAGGGCGCTCTCCAGCTCGAACGGGGAGATCTTGTAGTCGCTGGCCTTGAACACGTCGTCCGCCCGGCCGACGTAGGTGATGTACCCGTCGGCGTCCCGGGAGCCGATGTCTCCGGTGCGGTAGTAGCCGTCGGCCATCGCCTCCGCCGTACGCTCCGGGTCGCCGTGGTAGCCGGTCATCAGGCCGACCGGGCGGGCCGAGAGGTCGAGGGCGATCTCGCCCTCCGTGGCGCCGGGTGCGCCGGAGGCCGGGTCGAGGAGGTCGACGCGGAAGCCGGGGCTGGGGCGGCCCATGGAGCCGGTCTTCAGGGGCTGGCCGGGGCTGTTGGAGACCTGGACGGCTGTCTCGGTCTGGCCGAAGCCGTCGCGAATGGTCACGCCCCAGGCCCGGCGGACCTGCTCGATGACCTCGGGGTTCAGGGGCTCCCCCGCCGCCACGGCCTCGCGCGGCGGGGTGCGCAGCTGGGTCAGGTCGGCCTGGATGAGCATGCGCCACACGGTCGGCGGGGCGCAGAACGTGGTCACGCCCGCCCGGTCCATCTCCGCCATCAGCCGGGCCGCGTCGAAGCGGGTGTAGTTGTGCAGGAAGACGGTCGCCTCCGCGTTCCACGGCGCGAACAGATTGGACCAGGCGTGCTTGGCCCAGCCCGGGGAGGAGATGTTGAGGTGCACGTCGCCGGGTTTGAGGCCGATCCAGTACATGGTGGCGAGGTGCCCGATCGGGTACGAGGCGTGGGTGTGCTCGACGAGCTTGGGGCGGGCCGTCGTACCGGAGGTGAAGTAGAGCATCAGCGGGTCGTCGGCGCGGGTCGGGCCGTCGGGTGTGAAGTCGGCGGGGGCTTCGTAGGCCTCCTCGTACGACAGCCAGCCCGCGGGCGCGTCGCCGGCCGTGATGCGGGTGTAGTCGCCGGGCACCTCGGCGAACTTGGCGGTGTCCTCGGGGCGCACGATCACCTGCCGGACCCGGCCGCGCTCGACCCGGTCCCGCAGGTCGGCGGGGCCGAGGAGCGGGGTGGCCGGGGTGACGACGGCCCGCAGCTTCATCGCGGCCAGGGCGGTGATCCACAGCTCCGCCTGGTTGCCGAGCATGACGAGGATCCGGTCCCCGGCACGGACGCCCCGCCCGCGCAGCCAGTTGGCGAACTGGTCGGAGCGCACGGACATCTCACCGAAGGACATCCGGACCTCGCCGCCGTCCTCCTCGACGATATGCAGCGCGGTCCGGCCGTTGCCGTGCGCGATGACGTCGAACCAGTCGAGCGCCCAGTTGAAGTGATCCGGCCGGGGCCAGGTGAACCCCTCGTACGCGGCGGCGTAGTCTTCGCGGTGCTCCAGCAGGAAGTCCCGCGCCCTGCGGAACTCCTCCGTCGGCGTCGTCATCCGTCCTCCTCATGACCGGCACCTGGCCGGGCGGCTCCCCGACCTGCTCCAGGTCTCCCTACCCCCGCCGGTACGCCGCTGTCACGCGCCTGGACCGAGCCCGCCGCGACGACCACTATTCATTCACTCGTGCTTTGAATTTCCCTATGCTCCACCCCCGCTGCTCACCCTTGTTATTTCCCTCACCTCGTCGCACGTCCGAATTTCAAAGACCCGTTGCCTAATATTGGCCCGGACACGACACACGGAGGGGAGCGGTGACCGTGCGACGGGACTTCAAGGAGCCTGCCAGATGCCGCCCCGACCTGGTCATCGGCCGGGAGGAGCAGGTCGCTCAGGCACGTGAGCAGCTCGGCCGGGGCGGCAGCGTGCTGCTCCACGGTCCCGCCGGAATAGGAAAGTCGACCCTCCTGCGGGCACTGGCCGCGCAATATGCCGAAGCGGCACGGACCGTGTTGCGCTGCTCGGCCACCGAGTCCGAATCCCATCTCCCCTTCCTCGCCCTGGCCGACCTGCTCGGACTGGCCCTGGACGAGGTGTCCGAGCAGCTGCCCGCCGCCCAGCGCACCGCCCTGGAGTCGGCGCTCACCGGCCGCGGCGAGTCCACCCTCCAGCGCGACGGACTCGCGCTGCGTCTGGCGGTGCTGTCCGCGCTGCGCGCTCTCGCCGCCGCGGGCCCCGTCCTGATCGTCGCCGACGACCTGCAGTGGCTGGACCCGGCCAGCGCCGAACTCCTCGGCTTCGCCGCCCGCCGCCTCGGCGACACCCCGGTGCGGATGCTGTGCGCGGTACGGACGGAGGGCCAGGAGTACGACCGTCATCTACGCGCGTCCCCACCGGACACCCTCGCGGTCCGCCTCAACCCGCTCTCCCGCACCCAGGTCTCCGACCTCCTCGACCACCGCGGCTACACCGGCCTGTCCCGGTCCACGGTCCGCGAGATCCACCGCACCAGCGGCGGCAACCCGCTGTTCGCCCTCGAACTGGGCCGCGCGCTCGCCGAGAGCCCCGCCCGCCCCCGGCCCGGCGAGCCGCTGCCGGTGCCGACCTCGCTGCGGGCCCTCGTCCTCAGCCGCCTGGAGAACCTCTCCGACGAGGTCCGCCACACCCTGCTCGTGGCCAGCGCGGGCGCCCGCCCCACGCTGGCCCTGCTGCACGCGGCCGGCCGTGAGAACGCCGAGGCCGAGACCGCCCAGGCGGCGACGCTGGGCCTGCTGGCGACCGAGTCCGAGGGTCCGGCCGTACGGTTCGCGCATCCGCTGATCTCGGCCGCGCTGTATGCGGAGGCCGCCGCGCAGGAGCGGCGGGCCGCGCATGTCGCGCTGTCCACCGCGGCCTCCGACCCGATCGAGCGGGCCCGGCATCTGGCCCTGGCGACGACCGGCACCGACCCGGAGGTGGCGGCCCGGCTCGCGGAGGCCGCGACCCTGGCCCGGGACCGGGGCGCACCGTCCGTGGCCGCCTCCCTCGGACTGCTCGCGGCCCGGCACACCCCGGCGGACGGCGAGCCGACCTCTGAGGTGCTGCGCCTGCAGGCCGCCGAGGACGCGATCACCGCCGGGGATCTGGACCTCGCCCGGGACATCGCCCGGGAGGTGCTCAGCCGGACGACCGTGCCCGAGGACCGGGTACGGGCCTGGATCATCGTGATCGACACGGCGGGCCACGCCATGACCGAGGTCGACTCGGTCTTCCCGCAGGCCCTCGCCGACGCGGGCGACGACCCGAAGCTGCTCGCCCTGATCCACTACCAGCTCGCCTGGCGGGGCCTGCTGGTGGAGGGCGACTTCGACGAGGCCCGCCGGGCGGCGGCGTACTCGGCGGAGCTGGCCGAGCGGGCCGGCGACCGGTACACGGAGCTGATGGCGCTCTCCTTCCAGGCCCAGATCGAGACCCTCATGGGCCACACGAACGCCCCCGCGACCATCCGGCGCGCGCTGACGGAACCTCAGGACCCGCGGGTGGCATGCCATCACAACGGGGCCGGCTACTCCCGGTTCCGCTGGCTGATCATGAGCGATCAGCTGGCCGAGGCCCGGGCGACGGTCACCGCGCTGCTGCGCGAGGTGCGGCGGCGCGGCTCCGTCGAGAGCGAGGTGCACTTCCTGCGCGGCGTGGCCGAGACCGAACTGCGGTCCGGGCACTGCGGCCGTGCGCTGGACCTGGCCCGGGAGGGTCTGCGGCTGGCCCGGGACAGCGGGATCGGCGAGGTGGCCTCCGCCGTCCTCACCTCGATCGCGGAGGCCTCGGGCGGCGAGGTGGACCGCGCGCTGGCACTGGCCAGGGAGGCGGTCGAGCACGCCGAGGAGGGCGGCGACCAGGTGTACATCTCCCGGGCCCTGGCCGCCCTCGGGTACGCGCAGTTGGTCGCCGGGGACGCGCCGGCCGCGGTCCGCTCACTGCGGCGGGTGCGGGAACTGGAGCAGGGGCTCGGCATCACCGACCCGGCGCGCGGCCGCTGGCACGGCGACCTCGCCGAGGCGCTGGTGCGGATCGGCGAGCCGGCCGAGGCGCAGGAACTCATCGACGTCACCCGCGAACAGGCGATGCGGCTCGGCCGCGAGAGCGTGCTCGCCGTACTGGACCGCGCGGAGGCGCTGGTGCGGGCGTCACGCGGTGAACACGACGCCGCCGTCGCCCAGTTGACGTCGGTCCAGGACCGGCTCGCCAAGCTGGGCTACGGCCTGGAGGAGGCCCGGACCGCGTTCGTACTGGCCTCGCTGCGCACCGGGCGGCCCGGCCAAGCCGAAGGGGCGCGCCTGTATCGAGAGCCCGAGCGCGCGGAGGCCCGAAGGGCTGAGCACGGTCGGGCTCTCGATACAGGCTTCGGCGCCCCGCAGGCGGACCGAAAAGACACGTCGTCGTACGACGAGGCGGCTCGGCTGTTCCGCCGGTGCCGGGCGCTGCCGTGGCTGCGGCAGGTGGACGCGGCGGCGGACGCGAGCCCGCCGGAGCCCGTCGTACAGCCGCCGGTCGCGCTCGACGGGCTGGAGGGCCTCGCGTCGATGGAGCGTCAGGTCGCCGCGCTCGTCATGGAGGGCGCGACGAACCGGGAGATCGCCGGGCGTCTGTTCATCAGCGTCAAGACGGTCGAGGCGACCCTGACCCGGGTCTACCGCAAGCTGGGGATCCGTTCGCGCGTGGATATCGTCCGACTGGCGGCAGGACGCCGCGCGAAGTGAGACCGGTGCGGGTTTACTGGGCGCGACCGAGGGTTTTCCCTCCCCAACTCCCTTAGGGGGTTCCCTCATTGGGAGGAGCCTGTGCGCCCCCCTAGCGTATGGCCATGCCGCTCGCCCGGGCATACGGAGGTCGGTCCCGAGACCCCCGTGCAACCCCCCACACCCGTGCGACCCCCCACCGGCAACCTCTTGAGGAGACTCATGTTCGGGCTCACCCGTGCCACGAAGACCGCCGCCGTCGTCACGGCGACCGCTGCCGCCGCCGCAACAGCGCTGCTGGCGGCCCCCGCCGCGGTCGCCGCCCCGCAGCCCATCGTGGGCGGTACGACGACCACGACGACGGCGTACCCGTTCACGATGCAGATCACGGACGCCTCGGAAGACCAGTTCTGCGGCGGCACGCTCGTCTCGGCCACCAAGGTCGTCACCGCCGCGCACTGCATGGCCGGCGAGAGCGCCGACGACGTCAGAGTCGTCGGCGGCCGCACCTACCTCAACGGCACGAACGGCACGGTCAGCGAGGTCACCGACATCTGGGTCAGCCCCGACTACACCGACGCCACCAACGGCGACGACGTGGCGGTGCTGACCCTGGCCACCTCGATGCCGTACACGACCGCCCCGTATGTCTCCGCCGACGACACCGACGTGTACGCGACGGGCGCCACGGCCCGCATCCTCGGCTGGGGCACCACCTCAGCGGGCGGCAGCTCCTCCAACCAGCTGCGGACGGCCACGGTGCCGCTCGTGTCCGACTCCAGCTGCGGCAGTTCCTACGGTTCGGACTTCGTCCAGTCCGACATGGTTTGCGCCGGTCATGAAGCCGGCGGCGTCGACACCTGCCAGGGCGACAGCGGCGGTCCCCTGCTCATCGGGGGCGTCCTGGCAGGCATCACTTCCTGGGGCGAGGGCTGCGCGGCGGCCGGTTACCCGGGTGTCTACACCCGGCTGACCACGTTCTCGGACGAGGTCACGGAGCAGATCGGATCGTGACCCGGCAGTTCTCCTGAGCCACCCCTCAGGTGAAAGACCAGGGGGCGTTGCGGGCTTCCACGAGCAGCCCGCAACGCCCCCTGCCCATGTCACGGTTCCTGACTCACGGCTGCGGGATCACGGTCCCGAAGCGGATGTCGTACGCCGTGTCCTGATGCATCGTCCGGAGCATCCGCGCTCCCTCCTCCGTCACCTCGCCCCGCTGGGCCTTGGTGAGCTTGCCGAAGGGCTCGATGACGAGGGCGCCGTCGAGGATCCGCCACACGCCCGCGAGGAAGCCGTCGACGAGGAACGGGCAGTAGACCGTGTTCACCTGCCAGGTACGGCCCCGGTTCGGCGGCGGCACCACGCGGGTGCGGTCGGCGTGGGAGAGGAGCAGGTTGTCGAACTCGGGCAGGAAGCGGGGCGGGGCCGGGGTGTCGGGGTCGGGGCGGGGGGCGTCGGGGAGGTCGAAGAGTTCGACGCCGTTGTCGTCCCGGAAGGTGGCCAGCTGAGGGCGGAGGCGTTCGAAGGCGGGGCGCATCCGGGTCAGGCCGCACCAGGTCTGCATGTCCTTCACGGAGGCCGGCCCGAAGGCGGCGAGATAGCGCAGGACCGTGGCGTCGGCGGAGGCGGCGGGCTCGGCGGGGCGGTCCAGCCAGTGCTCGACGGTGGTGAGGGAGACCTGGCCGCTCCTGCCCCACAGTCCGCGCGGGGTGACCTGCACGAGGGGCAGCTTGCAGCGGGCGGCGACGGCCAGGGACTGCGGGTCGGCGCCCGGCCACTCGACGCTCAGCGCCTCACGCAGCTGTTTCATCGTGCGCGGCTCGTCCTCCACGAGTTCGCGGGCGAGTACGGCGAGCCGGTCCAGGTCGACACCGACGAGGCCCTTGCGGAAGTAGTTGATCTCCCGGTCCCGGGCGGGCTGCACCAGCGGGCGCAGGGTGAGGCTGTCGTCGGCGGTGTGCAGATGGATCGTCGAGCGCATGGTGACGATACGCACCACCTCACGGCGCTCCAGCAGCCCGGACAGCTCCTCGGGCGTGAAGCCCTCGAGCCTGGCGGCGAGCGCGTAGTACGGCGGCTTGACCTCCTGGGCCTGGAGGCCGACAAAATGCTCCACGGCCGCCCGCGCGGTCAGCGGCGAGCGGCGCAGCAGCAGCTGCCGGTCGAGGGTCGCGCGGTTGAGGGCGCGGGTGCCGAGCACAGGGGCGGTCGCGGAGCTCGTCTTCGTCATGCTCCGCACGCTAGCGCCGCTTGCGGACACCTTCTGTCCGCAACGCTCACCCGGTCCCCTACCACCCGCCCGCCCCGATGTCGTATGCCCCGTATATCCTGCTCCGTGATCAACCGATCCGCTGGAGCAGGACCGGCAGGGACTGGCAGAGACCAATAGGGATCAGCAGGGGACCAGCAGGGAGGTGCCGCCATCGCCGCGAAGAACTCCAGGAAGTCCGTCTGGCGCCGCGCCCTGAACCACCAGTCGCCGTCACCGGAGACAGAGCCCGAGCCCGGCCCGTCCTCTCCGGCGTCGGCGGACACCCCCGAACCGGGCAGCGTCGTCCAGGCCGTCCTCTACCAGGACGGCATCCGCGTCTCCTCCCCCGCCACCCTCGCCGAGACCTACCGCGAGCTGCGTGAGAAGCCGGCCGGCATGGCATGGATCGGCCTCGCCCGCCCCACCGAGAGCGAACTCCTCTCCCTCGCCGCCGAGTTCGACCTCCACCCCCTCGCGGTCGAGGACGCGATGGAGGCCCATCAGCGCCCGAAGCTTGAGCGTTACGGCGAGACGCTCTTCGTCGTGCTGCGGGCGGCCAGATATCTCGACGCGCCGGAGGAGGTCGACTTCGGCGAGCTGCATGTGTTCGTCGGCCCCGACTTCGTGATCACGGTCCGCCATGGCGCGGCACCGGACCTGTCGGCGGTCCGCCGGCGCATGGAGGAGTCACCGGACCTGCTGAAACTGGGCCCGGAGGCGGTGCTCTACGCCATCCTGGACGCGGTGGTCGACGGCTATGTGCCCGTCGTCTCCGGCGTCCAGAACGACATCGACGAGATCGAGACGGAAGTCTTCGGCGGCGACCCCGAAGTCTCCCGCCGCATCTACGAACTCTCCCGCGAAATGGTCGAGTTCCAGCGCGCCACCCGCCCCCTCGTCGGCATGCTGCACGGCCTGATGGCCGGCTTCGCCAAATACGGCACGGACGAGGAACTCCAGCGCTACCTCCGCGACGTCGCCGACCACGTCACCCACACCAGCGAACGCGTCGACGGCTTCCGCCAGGCCCTCACGGAGATCCTCACCGTCAACACGACCCTGGTCACCCAGCAACAGAACGCGGAAATGCGGGCGTTGGCGGAGGCGGGGTTCGAGCAGAACGAGGAGATCAAGAAGATCTCGTCGTGGGCGGCGATCCTGTTCGCCCCGACGCTGGTTGGGACGATCTACGGCATGAACTTCGAGCACATGCCGGAGCTGCACTGGGTGTTCGGCTACCCCTTCGCGATCGGGCTGATGGGGATCGTTTGCGTCAGTCTGTACGTGATTTTCAAGCGACGGGACTGGCTCTAGAGTCAGGCAATCGCTCCTCAAGCCACTCGCGCTGCTCCCCTGACCAGGTCTTGGACAGTGACATCCATGGGCCACCTGGTGGGTCAGGCCACTACGAACCGCGGCCTGACCACCCGACCGGGCAACGTTCCCGGTCACAGCATCAGCCGATGTTGAAATCGAGATTGGTCACGTACCAGGCGTCGGCGATCTTGGTGGACTCCATCTTGACGTCCAGCTGCCCTGACTCCAACCCGGTGGAGTGAGACAGGATGATCTTGTCGAGAGGCTGTCCGTCGACGGTGACCTTGTCGGCGGGGACCATCGCCTTGTCGCCGGTGACCGGGACGGTGGCGACTTCCACCTTCGGGTTGTTCGTGGGCGGCTCGGGCATGAACGACGTACGGAACTTCCCGATGTTCTTCTGCATTTGCCGCACCTCAGGCGCATTGCTGTTGCACCTCGACGGGGTGCCGGCTCGCGCGGGCGACGAATCGGCGGCGGGTTCGCCCATCAGCAGGCACGCCTGCTTCGGCTGACCCTTGATGACCGCGGTGACCCACGCGGCAACCGCGCCCTCGGCTGTGGACTGGCGGACGGCTGACGGCTGCGTCGCCGCCGAACCATCCTGCTGCTTCTCCTTGTTCGCCTTCTCCGAGTCGGCCGGGGCCGAGCTGCTTGCGGCGGGCTCCTTGTCCGCGGCGGAGCCCGTATCGCTCGAGCATCCCGTGAGACCCGCGACCATCGCCGCTGGCGCGCCCACGGCGATCCAGCCCACGGCCCTCTTCCTATGGCTCACTAACACCGTTCCGGCAGTCCTTCCCCTAGACACAGATACGCCTCGATGGCACCCCGACGCATCTCCCGTCGAGGTACCGCATCGACCATGGAGACGGAATGGGCAACGAAACGGTTCGTCGTTGGAGCGTTGATATATGCGCGCCGGTCGATCACCGCGCCCGCAGGCGTGTCGCCGCCTGCGGAGACCAGCAGTGTCACCGCTCGGTCAGGCCGCGGACGCGAACCAGGTGCCGCAGAGGTGATACGGCATCAAGCCAAAGTGCCACAAGCTCGGTTGGTCGCCTTCCGTGATCGGCGCGTCGCTCATATCCTCGTGCGCCAACAGTTACCGACGGTAAGGGGTAGCAATGGGCGGCGCCACACGCAGAGGGTTCCTGGGCACAGCTGCGGCCGCCGGCGGCGGGGTCGCCCTCGGAACCCCCCAGCGGGCCGCGGCCCGGAGCGGCGCCGTCCCACAGACCGTGGCCGTACTGGGCGGGGGCGTCGCCGGGCTCACGGCCGCGCACGAACTCGCCGAACGCGGCTTCCGGGTCACGGTCTACGAACGCAAGGCGCTGGGCGGCAAGGCCCGCAGTATGGACGTACCGGGCACCGGCACAGGCGGCCGCGGACCACTGCCCGGGGAGCACGGCTTCCGCTTCATCCCCGGCATCTACCACAACCTGCCCGACACCATGCGACGCATCCCCTTCCCCGGCAACGCCAACGGTGTCCACGACAATCTTGTCGCCCCCAAGGAGATGCTGTTCGCCCGGTCGGGCGGCCGCGAGGACATCCGGATCCCGCTTCTCTGGCCCGGCAACACCCCGGCCGAACTCACGCCCGACGAGATCCGCCGCGCCCTCACCTCGCTTCTGGACACCGCCTTCAACCTCCCCCTTCACGAGGCCCTCTACTTCGCCAACCGATTCCTCGTCTTCCTCACCAGTTGCGACGAGCGCCGCGACGAAGCCTGGGAGCAGACGCCGTGGTGGGAGTTCGTACGGGCCGGACGGATGTCGTACGACTACCAGCGGATCCTCGCCGTCGGCATCACCCGCAACATCGTGGCCACCAAGGCGGAGGAAGCCAGCACCCGTACGGTCGCCACCTTGCTGGAGGCCTTCGCCTTCAACCTCCTCGGGCGGGGCGCGGACGGACCGCTGGACCGGATCCTCAACGCGCCCACCAACGAGGCCTGGATCGATCCCTGGGTGACATATCTGAAGTCACTCGGGGTCGAGTTCCACGTCGGCTGGACCGTACGGGACCTGACCCTGGACGCGGGCCGGATCGCCGGGGCCGTCATGGAGGACCCGAAAGGTGCCCGCCGGACGGTCACCGCCGACCACTACATCTCCGCTATGCCGGTCGAGCACGCCCGCCGCACCTGGAACTCCGCCGTGCGCGCCGCCGACCCCCAACTGGCCGAATGCGACCGGCTGGAGACGGACTGGATGACCGGCATCCAGTTCTATCTGACCGAACGTACGCCGATCCTGCACGGCCACCTCGACCTCATCGACTCCCCCTGGTCGCTGACCGCGATAGCCCAGGCCCAGCACTGGCCGGGCCACGACTTCCCCGCCGACTTCGGGGACGGCACGGTCGCGGACTGTCTGTCCGTGGACGTCTCCGAGTGGGACCAGCCGGGCATCCTGTACGGCAAGACGGCCAAGCAGTGCACCCGCATCGAAGTCGCCCGCGAGGTGTGGGCGCAGTTGAAGGCCGCGCTCAACGACAGCGGCCGTACGGTCCTGAAGGACTCCGTGCTGCACTCCTGGTTCCTCGATCCGGCCGTGGACGGACTCGGCACCCCGGACCCGGTCAACGAGGAACAGCTGCTCATCCATCCGACGGGGACCTTCCACCACCGCCCGCGGTCGGCCACGAAGATCCCCAATTTCTTCCTGTCCGGCGACTATGTAGCCGTGCCCATCGATCTGGCCACCATGGAAGGCGCCAACACCTCGGCCCGGCAGGCCGTCAACGCCCTGCTGGACGGGATCGGTTCGACCGCCGAGCGATGCACCGTCACCCCGCTGTACCGGGCCCCCGAGTTCGAGGCGCTCAAACGCCACGACCGCACCCGCTACCTCCTCCGACTGCCGAATCTCTTCGACGTCGGTTGACAGCATTGCTGAACCGGCTGGAACTGCGGAGTCGCCCGGTTGTAAGCGCACGCTCCCTTCACGCGATCGCAGCGACCGATGTGCACTACCACCCGTCGTCGACGCCGCAACCTGGGAGCGCCAACTCGAGGCGCTGCGAGCCCGGGAGAAGGCCGCGACGCGGGAGCTTGACGCCATCGCCGCCGAGCGTCGTCGCCTGCCGATGGTCGAGATGCCCGACTACACCCTCGAGGGCGAGGACGGTCCCGTTCGGCTGGCAGACGTCTTCGAAGGCAAGAGGCAACTGATCGTCTACAACCGCGTCGGCAACCGGATGACGTGGTACTCGACCGCCAACAGCTCCTTCGGGGCCGACGTCGGCGCACCGCCCGACGCCGGATTCGCGGTCAACGTGTTCCTGCGCGACGGCGACACCGTCTATCGCACCTGGCACACCAACGGCCGTGGCACCGAACAGCTCAGCCACACCTTCCCGCTGATCGACGTCCTGCCGTACGGACGGCAAGAGGAATGGCAGGACTCGCCCGAGGGCTGGCCCCAGTCGCCCACCTACAGCTGGTGGGCGACCTCCAAAGACATCGCTGCGCTCTACGGCCCCGGCTCCGGCGGCCGCTGAACGACCCCAGTTCGAGGATCTGACTGGCTCGGGTGAGGAGCCCGCCCCGCCGGTCCGGTCCTCGATGCGGCAACCTGGACGGGCGAGAGTTCGTCCTGCAGGGCACCATGTTCACCAATAGCATCAACGGCCCCCTGGCTGTATCGGTTCGTCAGCTGCGTGATTTCGCCTGGATACACATCCGGGCCTGCTCTTTCGCCATCGCGCTACTGTCCGGGGTCGCAGCGTCCACCGTGCTGCCCCATCTGCCCGTGGCGCGTTATGACCTGCTCGTTGCCTACGGCGCCCTGCTCACCCTGCTTTTTTGGCTGCGTGGCTGGGAAAACGGCCGGGATATCGCTGTCATCGCCGTCTGCCACGTCATCGGCCTGGCTTTCGAGCTGGTGAAGGTGTCCCTCGGCTCCTGGAGCTATCCGGAGCCTGCCGTGCTGAAGTTCGCGGGCGTCCCGCTGTACGGAGGTTTCCTCTACGCGGCTGTTGGCAGCTACGTGTGCCGTGCCTGGCACCTGTTCGACCTGGAACTGGTCCGCTATCGCCCGCGGGCGACAGCAGTCGTGGCCGCGGCGATTTACGTCAACTTCTTCAGCCACCACTGGCTGCCCGATGTGCGCTGGCTGCTGGCCGGACTGCTCCTGGCGGTCACGGCGGGAACCTCGGTGCGTTACACGGTGCGCGGTGTACGCCGGCGGATGCCGCTGGCGTTGTCGTTCGTGCTGATCGGCTTCTTCCTGTGGGTGGCGGAGAACCTGGCCACCTACGTGGGCGCCTGGCGCTACCCGTATCAGCTTGATGGCTGGCAGCCGGTCGCAGTGGACAAGTTCGGCGCCTGGGCCCTGCTGATCAGCATCACCTTCGTTCTGGCGGCGGTTGGCCGGTCCCACCGCCGCGAGGACAGCGTCAGCGACACGCGACCGAGGCCGGGCGCCCGGAGTCCTTCCGTGCCCGGGAGCGGCGAACCAGGTCTGCCCTGATCTGCAAGGGTGCCAGCCGCGCATTGACGTTGGCGGCTGCGGCGTGGCCTGATACTCCCTCAGGAACAGGAGGGGGGCCTGCTTTGTCGACGCTTCCGAGGAAGTACCGGATTCCGACGAGCATGATCAGGTACACGATCTTCGCAGCGGCCGTGACCTCTGGGGTGATCTACCTGGTCCCCTGGGGCATGGGCCTGCCAAGCTCGACAAGGACCGGGATCACGGTCGCGGGTCTGGTGGCCATCCTCATCGTGGTCGTCCGGATTCTGCGGCTGGGTACGGTCGTGGCCGCGGACGGCGTCACCCGCCGAGGTTTTCTTGCCGACCGGCACCACCCATGGTCGGACATCCACGAGCTTGAGGTGATCGACCGGCAGGTCGTCCACGTGGCGTACGGCTTCCAGGTCACCTCGCGCTTCGTGGTGCGCGTCGCCGTCGGTCAGCGGCGCCGACGCAAGACCCTGCTGTTCCTCGACGAGCGTGGCTTCACCGGTGCCGACCGGTTCCGCGCGGAACTCGATACCGTCGCCGCGTTGTGGGATCAACAGCGCGCGGCATGACCGATGAGTTCAACTCCGCCTGAGGGCAAGGCCGACTGGAGTGCCCGCGGGAGGTGAGGAGGGTACGACTCGCTCACCGCCAACCGTTGGCCGGCCCTCGGCCGCGAGGTGTCCGCGCATGCCGACACGGTTGGCGGTGGCGTAGTCGAAGATCGCGTCGTCCACGGCACGGACCACTGCTTCCAGCGCCAGGCGAGCGACCTCAGGTATCGGGAGGCGGGTCAGCCGGTGGAGGCATCCTGCCACGGGCCGCAGCTCCACGGAGTGCCTCCGGCGCCGTCCTGGAGGCAGGCGCGGATATCGATGAGCCTGTTCTCGGGCAGGGAGAGGTTCCAGGTCTTCGTGTTGTGCGCGCCATTGGGGTTGTAGTACGAGTTGATGGTGGACGAGCCCTGGTAACGCCACTGGGCTGTGGCGCCGTGGCCGTCGGCATGGTTGTCCTCGGAGGTGAGGATCTCGCCGTCGCTCTCGAAGTACGTGAACGAGTCCAGGCCGGCGCTCCCCGCGCCGTACAGAATGGCGGACGCTGGGGTCGCCGCCATCGCAACCACTGCGCCGCTGGCCGCGATCACGCCGGCCGTCATCAGGAGATTTCTTCGGACACTGCCCATGGAAGTGAACCCCACCCATATTCGAACTGACTTTCAGGACGAGGCGAAGATATCACTGGGGCAACACGTACCGCGCCGATACCGGCTACCGCACCAGGCACGGGCGTTTGTTGCTGAACTCCCAGCCGGGGATGAGGTATTGCATGGCGAGGGCGTCGTCGCGGGCGCCCAGGGCCTTTGTCCGGTAGAGGTCGTGCGCGGCGAGGAGGCGGTCCATGTCGAGGTGGATGCCCAGTCCGGGGGCGGCGGGGACCGCGATCTCGCCGTCGATGATGCGGGGCGGGGCGGTGGTGAGCCGTTCCAGGCCTTCCTGCCAGATCCAGTGCGTGTCGAGGGCGTTGTACTCGCCGGGTGCCGCCGCGCCGCAGTGGGTGACCATGGCCAGGGAGATGTCGAAGTGGTTGTTGGAGTGGCAACCCCAGGTCAGGCCCATCGCGTTGCACAGCTGGGCCACGCGTACCGAGCCCTGCATGGTCCAGAAGTGCGGGTCGGCCAGGGGGATGGAGACCGACTGGAGGGCGAGGGCGTGGGTGAGCTGACGCCAGTCGGTGGCGATCATGTTGGTGGCGGTGGGGAGACCGGTGGCGCGGCGGAACTCGGCGAGGATCTCCCGCCCGGAGTAGCCGTCTTCGGCTCCGCAGGGGTCCTCGGCGTAGGCGAGCGTGCCGACGAGGGGACCGCACAGTTCGACGGCCTCGCGCAGGGACCACGCACCGTTCGGGTCGAGGGTGATGCGCGCCTCGGGGAAGCGGTCCTTCAGCGCCCGTACGGCCCTGACCTCCTCCGCGCCCTCCAGGACACCGCCCTTGAGCTTGAAGTCCCGGAAGCCGTACAGGTCGTAGGCCGCCTCCGCCTGGCGGACGATCGCCTGCGGCGTCAGGGCCTCCTCGTGGCGGATCCGGTACCAGTCGACCGACGCGTCCGGTTCACGAACGTACTCCAGGTCCGTGCGGCCGGGGTCGCCGACGTAGAAGAGGTAACCCAACACCCGTACGGAATCCCGCTGTTGGCCGTCGCCGAGGAGGGCGGCGACGGGGACGTCGAGGTGCTGGCCGAGGAGGTCGAGCAGCGCCGACTCGACGGCGGTGACCGCGTGGACGGTGGTGCGCAGGTCGAAGGTCTGGGCGCCGCGACCGCCGGCGTCGCGGTCGGCGAAGCGGCCGCCGATCTCCCGCAGGACACGCTTGTAGTCGCCCACCTTCGCCCCGACGACCAGTGACTCGGCGTCCCGCAGCGTCCGCGTGATCTTCTCCCCGCCGGGCACCTCCCCCAGCCCGGTGCGGCCCTCGGAGTCGGTGAGGACGACGACGTTGCGGGTGAAGTAGGGGCCGTGGGCGCCGGAGAGGTTCAGCTCCATGCAGTCCCGGCCGGCGACGGGATAGACGGAGAAGGCGGTGACGGTCGGCTGGCTCATGCTCATCAAGATCCTTGGATACGAGGGTGAAGGGGCCGTGGGCGGAGGCTGCGGAGGCTTCAGAGACTCTTCAGAGGCTGAGGACGTCGAGGACCCATTCGCCCAGCAGAACGCCGCCCAGGCCGAGGACGGCGAGCACCGTCGTGTAGGAGGTCCGCACCTTGATCGCCTCGATGACGGAGAGGTTGAAGTACTCCTTGAACAGCCAGAATCCGGGGTCGTTGACGTGGGAGCAGGCGATCGAGCCGCAGGCGACCGCGAGCACCATCATCTCGGGGTGGACCCCGCTGCCCGCGAGCAGCGGCAGGACCACGCCGGAGGCGGTGACGACGGCGACCGTCGCCGAGCCGAGCGCCACGCGGAGGATGACGGCGACAAGCCAGGCGAGGACGATCGCCGAGATGGCCCAGTCGTCCGTGGCGTCCTTGATGTAGTCGGAGATCCCGCCTTCGACGAGGACGTTCTTGAAGGCCCCGCCGGCGCCGATCACCAGGAGGATCATCGCCATCGCCTGGGCCGCCGAGCTGCAGGAGGCGCCGACCTCGGCCAGGCTGCGGCCGATCCGCGGGCCGAACGCCCAGATCGCCAGGCACAGGGTCAGCAGCAGCGCGATCGGTGCCGAGCCGAGGAAGGCGACGGTGTTCAGCAGCGGGCTCTCGCCGGAGGTGGCCATGTCGGTGACCGCGGCGGCCACGATCAGCACTACGGGGAAGAGCGCCACGAACAGCGACCAGCCCAGCCCCGGCATCTCCTCGTCGGTGAACTCCCGGTCGCTGACCAGGCCCTTGGGGATGGCGGGGTTCATCGCCCTGACGAACGGCAGACGCGGCCACACCAGCGCGATGAGCGCACCGGCCGGGACGGCGATGAACAGGCCGTAGAACAGGGTCAGTCCGACGGAGGCGTGGAAGGTCGCGGCGACGGCGGTGGGGCCGGGGTGCGGCGGCAGGAAGCTGTGCATCGTGGACAGCGCGATGGACATCGGCAGCCCGACCCACAGCAGCCTCGCTCCGGTCACCCTGACCAGGGTGAAGGCGATGGGCACGATGATGATGAACGCGACCTCGTAGAACATGGTCACGCCGATCAGCATGGACGTGACCACCATGGCCACCTGGACCCAGCGCGGCCCGAACGCGTCGAGGATCTTGCCGGCGATGCGCTGCGCGGCGCCGGAGTCCCCCATGACCCGGCCGACCATGGCGCCGAGCCCGATGGTGAGCATGGTGTCGCCGATCTGGTCCCCGATGCCCTCGGAGAGGACGTCCGGGATGGTCGCCACCGGTATGCCCTGGACCAGCGCGACGCCGACCGCCACGAGCAGCAGCGCGGCGAAGCCGTTGAGCCTGAGCCTGGTCATGAGGAGGAGCAGGATCACGACGCTGATCCCGACTACGAGGAGAGGCAAAGCAGTTCCCCTTTGAACTGTTCACTGGGCAGTCGAAGGCTCCGCCGGCGCGGGGCGGCGGGTGGTGGTGACGCGTGCGGCGCCGGCCGGGTGTGTCAGGCGGGTCGCCGTACGGCGTCGACCAGGCTCAGGCCGTGGTCGAGCACCTTCTCCAGGTCGGCGAGATCGTCCGCGCCGGGGTCGGTCAGCGGGGCGCGGACCGGGCCGACCGGGAGGCCCCGCAACCGGGCGGCGGCCTTGACCAGGGAGACGGCGTAGCCCGGTACCCGGTCGCGCAGCTCGACCAGTGGGACGTAGAACTCGCGCAGGAGCCTGGTCACGGAGGCGTCGTCGCCGCTTTGCAGGGCGGTGAAGAAGGCGTTCGCGATCTCGGGTGCGAAGGCGTGGACGGCGGAGGAGTAGGCGGGGACGCCGACGGTGGCGTAGGCGCGGGCCTGGATCTCGGCGGTGGCGGCGCCGTTGAAGAAGAGGAAGCCCTCCGGGGCCGCGAGGGTGAGGCGCTGGAGGCGGTCGAGGTCGCTGTGGCCGTCCTTGAGGCCGATGACGCCGGGGATCTGTGCGATCCGCCGCAACGCGTCCGCCCCGAACGCGACTTGGCCCCGCTGGTAGGCGATGAGCGGCAGCCGGGTGCCGTCGGCGATCCGGCGCAGTTGTGCCACCAGGCCGTCCTGCGGCGCCCCGACCAGGTAGTGGGGCAGGACCAGCAGGGCGTCGGCGCCGGCCTCCTCGGCGATACGGGCGAACCGCAGCGCCTGCGCCCAGCCGTAGCCGGTGCCCGCGACCACCGGAAGCCGGCCGTCGGCGACCTCGACCGTGGCCTCGACGACCGCGCGGTACTCGTCCTCGTCCAGCGAGAAGAACTCGCCGGTCCCGCAGGCCGGGAACACCGCCCCCGGCGCCGTGGCCAGCCGGCCGGCCAGGTACTCCCGGTAGGCGCCGAGGTCGAGCCGGCCGTCGTCCCGGAAGCTCGTGAGCGGGAAGGACAGCACCCCGCCCGCCATTCCGTCCCGGAGCCGTTGGACGACCCGTCCGGCTTCCGCACTGATCTCTGCCACGAATCTCATCCCTATATGCAGATGGCGTCTACGTATGCAGATGGAGGCTAGGTGGGTGAACGGGCTGGGTCAATGGGTGGCAGGGTGCGGACGGCCGCAGATTTACGATGTCCCCATGTCGGACGGGAGAGGTGTCCGCGGCGTGAAGTCGGCGTCCCGGACGGTCGCGCTGCTGGAACTGCTCGCCGCCCGGGGCGAGGAGCCCTCGCGCCTGGATCAGCTCGCCGAGGAACTGGGCGTGCCGCGCAGCAGCATGTACCAGCTGTTGCGGACGTTGGTCGACTGCGGCTGGGTCCGCACCGACGCCACCGGCTCGCTGTACGGCATCGGGATCCGGGCGCTCCTCACCGGCACCAGCTATCTCGACGGCGACCGGCGCATCCGTGCGGTCCGCCCGTACCTGGACGAGGCGTCGGACGCGCTCGGCGAGACGATCCACCTGGCGCGGCTCGACGGCGGCGACGTCGTCTATCTCGCGACCCGGGAGTCCCACGAGTATCTGCGCACCATCAGCCGGGTCGGCCGCCGCGTCCCGGCCCACGCCGGCGCCCTCGGCAAGGCCCTGCTCGCCGAACGCCCCGACAGCGAACTCCCGCTCCCCGACGGCCCGTTGACCGCCCTCACGGAGAACACGCACACGACCCGCGCCGCCCTGCTGGCCGACCTGGCCGGGGTACGCGAGCGCGGCTACTCCGTCGACCGCCAGGAGACGGTGACCGGCATCGCGGGCTTCGGCTTCGCCCTGCGGTACGACACCCCGGCGACCGACGCCATCAGCTGCTCGGTCCCGGTGGCCCGGCTCACCCCGGACCACGAGGCCCGAATCGTCGCCGTGATGCGGGAGATACGGGCGAAGATCGAGGCCCATCTGCCGCGTGCCCCGGGGGCACCGGACTGGCGCTGAGCGCCGCGCGTGCGCCCGGTCACGGGGAGGCCGGGTTCAGCCCGCCCAGCGGCCCGAAGTGAACGTCACCGCGAGGATCACCATCAGCGGCGCCACCACGACGAGGTACGCCTCCTTCACCCAGCCGCGCCGCAGGCTCCAGTGGGCCAGGCCCGTCCACAGGGGCCACCAGAGCAGGGTGGCGCGGGGAACGGACAGGTACCAGTACGAGGTGCCGAGGGCCCAGAGGTTGAGCGCGATCAAGACGGCCTCCGGCCAGCGGCGGCGGTACAGCAGCAGGGCCAGCAGCACGAGCCCGGTCGCCATCGCGGCCAGCTCCAGCTGGAACTCCCAGGCGTAGCCGGTGGTCAGGAGGTGGTCGAAGGCGTTGTCCCGGGTGTGCCGGAAAGCTTCGGCGGGGGTGTGGAAGTCCCGGTACCAGCCGCGTTCCTGGGCGTGCTTCCAGGCCATCCAGTCGCTGGTCCGCGCATACAGGTAGACCGTGTAGACCGCGGCGGGCAGGACGGGCAGCGCGCACCAGGGCAGCGCACGCATCCGGCGCTCGCCGCGGCGGTCGTCCCGGGCCAGCAGGAACTCGACGAGGATCGCGGCGGCCAGGAACAGCCCGCTGACCCGGGTGGTGGTGGCCGCGGCGCCGAGCAGGCCGGCGAGGGGCCAGTTGCGGTTCTTCGCCGCGAGCCAGGCCGGCAGCGCGAATGCGAGGAAGAGCGCTTCGGTGTATCCGGCGGCCAGGAACACCGCCGTCGGCGACAACAGCAGGAAGGTGACGGCCCGTTGGCCCGCCCGGGCACCGTCCGGGTGGCCGAGCCCGGCGATCCGGGCCAGCGCCACCACCGCCACGGCACCGCTGACCAGGGAGATCAGCAGCCCGGCCACGGTCCAGTCGGGGATGACGGTGTGTACGGCGCGGAGGGTGAACGGGAAGCCCGGGAAGAAGGCCACCCGGTTGTCGGAGGCGGGGTCCATCCCCGGGAAGGAGCCGAAGTACCCGTATTCGGCTATGTGTTGGTAGTGGGCCCAGTCCCACCGCTTCCAGTGGGACAGCCATGGAGCCGGTGACTTGGCGTTCCCGTCGGCGGGGAACAGCCACGCGGTGCAGTAGGTGAGGAGCCACAGTCCGAGGCGGGTGAGTCCGTAGAGCCGCAGCACCCGGCGGTCCGCGGGGGTCAGCCGGTCGAGCAGTCGCCGCCGTGGCGGGGCGGCACGAGGCCTTTTCCTTACGGGAGTTGCGACGTTCCGTTCGGGCAGGGTCGCGGTCATCGTGCATCCATTCCTGGGTCCGCCGGGTTACGGGACGCCGAGTTCGAAGAGGACGTAGCCCGCGTAGGAACCGGAGGCCACCGCGGCTATGGACAGCACCGTGAGCTGGAGGCGCAGGCTCAGTCGGCGCAGCGCCAGGGCGAGCGGGATGAACAGCGGGAACGCCGGGAGCAGATAGCGGGAGACGTTGCCGAAGATCTGCTGGCTGCCCAGGACCAGGGCGAGGGTGACGGCGGTGTAGACGACCAGGACGGCAGGCGGGCGCAGCCGGATCAGCAACGGGAGGAACACGGCCGCCAGCAGCACCACGCAGACGGCGACGATGTCCGCGTAGGGCCAGGCGAAGAGGTAGTCGTTGTGGCCGACCGGGACGGAGGTGAGGACGTCGAGGGTGTATTTGCCGTAGTCGAACTCGTGGGCCCAGGCGCCGGATTGGAGCTTGAAGTAGCCGCCGTAGTCGCCCATGCGATGGCCGACCCAGAGCAGGTAGCCGAAGAGGCCGAGCGGGGCGACGGCCACCGCCACGAGTGGGCGCAGGATGCCTTCGTGGCGCCGGTGCCGGTGGATGGCGATCAGTGCGGCGACGGCGAGGGCGGCGATCAGGGCGCCGGCGGTGGGGCGGTTGAGGCCGGCCGCGCAGGTGAGGAGGCCGGCGGTGAGCCAGTTCCGGCGCATGACCGCGTAGCAGGCCCAGGCGGCCAGGGCGACGTAGAGGGAGTCGGAGTAGACCGCCCACTCCACGCCGGAGCCGGGCCAGACAGCGAACAGCCCGGCCGCGGTCAGCCCGGCGCGCGGGCCGCCGAGGTGCGCGGTGACGGCGTAGATCCCCAGGGCGGCGGCGAAGGAGGCGACGACCGAGACGAGCAGTCCGGCGCCGAAGGTGCCCAGGCCGGTCACCTCGGAGACGAGCCGCATCAGGGCCGGGTAGAGCGGGAAGAACGCCGCCGAGTTCCCTTCGAGGGTGATCAGTCCGGTGGCTCCGGGGATCGGCCGGAGTTCGGGGTGGTAGCCGTGCGCGGCGATCTGCTGGTACCACCAGCCGTCCCAGGTGCCCAGGACGTCCCAGGTGTGGGCGCCGCCGCCGAAGCGGGGGTTCTTCTTCCTGAAGTCACCGGCGGAGTCCAGCAGGTACATGAAGACGGAGAAGCCGATGAGCTTCAGTACGCCGTAGAGCGCCAGCGGCGGACCGTAGCGCACGGCGAGGCGGTGCAGCCGCTGCCGGCGGTCGGGCACGACGGGGTGCGGGGATGCGGTGTGGTCGGGAACGACCGTGAGCGTCGTGTTCATCGGGCGGTCCGTTCCAGGGCACGAGCGGAATGGGTGGCACGGGTGCTGAAGACCCAGGCCCGGAAGAGCAGGAACCGCAGCAGGGTCGCGGCGAGGTTGGCGGCCACCAGGACGGCGAGTTCGATTCGGTGATCGGCGGTGGGGGCGATGTGGTGCAGGGCCGCGAGCGATCCGCTGGTGAGCGCCAGGCCGACGCAGAAGGTGACGAGGCCGCGGGCCTGGTGACGCAGGACGCCGCCGCGGCCACGCAGCCCGAAGGTGAGCCGCCGGTTCGCCGCCGTGTTGGCTACGGCGCAGACCAGCAGCGCCACCGCGTTGGCGGCCTGGGGTCCCAGCGGGGGACGCAGCGCCGCGTACAGGATCAGATAGCAGAGGGTGCTCACCGCTCCTACGGCCGCGAAGCGCACCAGTTGCGTGAACAGTCCGGGCGCCGGGGCCTCGGCTCCCCCCGACGGTTCCGCCGACGGCAGGGTGCCGCGGGCCAGTGCGCGGCCGATCCGGGCGATGCCCCGCAGGTCGGCCAGCGCGGTGGCGAGGATGTCGACCCGGCTGTCGGGGTCGTCCACCCAGTCCACCGGCACTTCGTGGATCCGCAGCCCCGCCCGCTCGGCGATCACCAGTAACTCGGTGTCGAAGAACCACGCGGAGTCCTCGACCAGGGGCAGCAGTTGCTCCGCCACCTCGCGCCGCACCGCCTTGAAACCGCACTGCGCGTCGGAGAAGCCCACGGCGAGCGTGGAGCGCAGCAGCACGTTGTAGCAGCGGGAGATGATCTCCCGCTTGGGGCCGCGCACCACCCGGGAGCCGTGGGCCAGCCGGGTGCCGATGGCGATGTCGGAGTGCCCGGAGATCAGCGGGGCCACCAGCGGGAGCAGCGCGGCCAGTCCGGTCGACAGGTCCACGTCCACATACGCGAGCACCGGGGCCCGGGACCGCGACCAGGCCGCCCGCAGCGCGCGGCCCCGCCCCTTCTCCTCCAGCCGTATCCAGTCCGTCTCCGCCAGCTCACCGGCCAGCCGGGCGGCGATCCGTGGAGTGGCGTCGGTGCTGGCGTTGTCGGCGACGGTGATCCGGAACGGGTACGGGAACGTCTCCCGCAGGTGCGCGTGCAGCCGCCGCACGCTCCGCTCCAGATCGGCCTCCTCGTTGAACACGGGCACGACCACGTCCAGGACGGGCTCCGGATGGTGCGCGGGGAGCGGGGCGGGGCGGGGCAGCCGGTCCCTTCCCATGAAGGCGATCGTCCCTGCGTTTGTCATGGTTCGTCCTTGTCTGTACTCCGGCGCAGGGCGTGCGGAAGGCACACGCGGCGCGGGGTGATCGCTGGGGTGGTCGAGTGGGGTTCTAGTCGGCCGAACCGAGGAAGGACGACTCGGGGGCCGACGGCTCCCCTGTCTCCGTCACGCCCTGTGTCGACGTGGGTGGCGGACTGCTCTCGCCCGTGGCGCCGTTGTCCGTGGCGCCCACGGACGGATCCCCGGAGTCCGAGGTCGCGCTCCCCGTCGACGCGGGGGGTGCGGTGGTGGGCGCGTACGGGTCCGCCGAGCCGGTCGAGGTCGCGGACGGGGACGAGCTCGCGGTCGGCGACGGGCCCGGCGGCGACGTCTCGCTCGCCGGGGACGACGGACTGACGGCGGGCCGCGGGTGGGGAGCGCTGGGCTCGTCCCTGACCTGGCCGTCGGGCAGCAGGAACAGCCCGATGCCGAGTCCGGCGACCGCCAGTACGGAGCCGACGGCCGCCTGTGCCGCGCGGGCCCGGCGCCGTGCTCGTACGCCCGCCCGCAGACGGTCCTGATACTTCGGTTCGTAGGGGGTGTGCTCCTGGGTGTCGCGCATCAGCTGCGCCAACTGCCGCTCGAAGTGATCCATGACTTCTCCCTCACCCCACCGGCTCGATGACATCGGCCAACAGCCGGCGCAGCCGCGCCACTCCACGCGAGGCGTGCGACCGGGCCGTGCCGACCGGGCAGCCCAGCACCTGGGCGACGTGCGCCTCGGGCAGGTCCTGGTAGTAGCGCAGCACCACCGCGGCCCGCTGCCGGGACGGCAGTTGGGCCAGCGCGGCCTCCAGCCGGGACCGCTCCGCCACGGTCGCGGACACATCGCCCGTCACCGCCACCTCGGGCAACTCCTCCACGGGGCGCTCGCCCCACCAGCGCCGCCGGGCCGAGCGAGCCGCCGCTCGCGACAGCACCTTGCGCACGTAGGCCTCCGGTGCCTCGTCGGCGATCTTCGGCCAGACGAACCACAGCTTGACCAGGGACTCCTGCAACAGGTCCTCGGCCCGGTGCCGATCGCCTCCGGTGAGCAGACGCGCCAGATGGAACAGCCCCGACCAGCGGGCGGCCACGAACTCGTCGAACTCACCGGCCCGATCTTGTTCCATCCGCGCTGTCCCCAGTTCTCGCCGGCTCGCCTACACAAGGAAGAAGGCACTGACAGCCCCTTCACGCTGCATTCACAGCCGGTGATCTGGATCACAGCGAAGCATGCGCATAACCAGGTAAATGTGAAAAACTGCCGCATAAGGCACCCGAGGAGACCCGGTGAGCAACCCTGGCGACAGGCTCGACTACGAAGCGCTACGGCCGGACCGCACCGGTCAGGCCGAGGCGTTCGACGCCATCGGCAATCGCTACGACGAGGCCTTCCCGCACAAGGAAGGGCAGGTCGCGGCGGCCGCATGGCTCATCGGCTCCCTGCCGGCCGGGGCCCGGGTGCTGGACCTGGGGTGCGGCACCGGGCTCCCGACCGCGCGCCAGCTGGCGGAGGCGGGCCTCGACGTGGTCGGGGTGGACCTGTCGGACGGGATGGTCGCGCTGGCCCGCAAGCATGTGCCCACCGGGGAGTTCCATCAGGCGGACATCGCGGACCTGCGGCCCGGCGGCCCCTTGGACCTCGGCCGCTTCGACGGCGTGGCCGCGTTCTTCTCCCTGCTCATGCTCCCGCGCGCGGAGATCCCCCTCGCCCTGCGCACCGTCCGTCATCTGCTGCGTCCGGGCGGCCTGTTGGCCCTGTCGATGGTGGAGGCCGATGTGGACGACTTCTCGATCCCCTTCATCGGAAGGAGCATCCACGTCTCCGGCTACCTGAGGGACGAGCTGCTCGAGGTCGTCGAGACGGCGGGCTTCGAGATCGGCGACGAGTCCTCGTACACCTACGCTCCGGCGGCCGCCGACATCCAGCCCGAGGTACAGATCTTCCTGCACTGCCGGCGCACGCCCGACAGCTCCTGAACCGCTCGCCGGGACGCGGGCCGCACGCCCGGAAGGACCCGCATGACGAAGCAGCTCGGCATCGGTGACGACACCGGGGGTCCAGCGCCCGGTGCGCGGGAATCCGCCGCTCTCATGCGTCGGACGCTGCCGTCCGGCTCCGAGAAGCGCGGGGTGACCGTACGCCTGCCGACCGCGGAGGCCCCCGCCGGACATCCACCGGGCGACGGACCGGAAGTCCCCCCGCCGCAAACCGACCGGCTCCGCTATCTCGACGCCGCGACCCGGCAGATCGCCCGCGGCATGAACCTCGACGAGACGCTGTACGAACTGTGCCGCGCGGCCGTCCCGGCCTTCGCCGACACGGCGTTCGTCCACCTGTACGCTCCCCTGCCGATAGGCGACGACATCGGCGCCGGCCCGGAGATCCTGCGGCTGCACACCGTGGACCACGCGTCCCTCCGGACCCCCGCCGGCCAGGGCTCCGCATCACCCGCGCCGAGCGCGCACCCCCTCCAGGCGGCCGAGGTCGTCCACCCGGCCGCCACCGGACTGCTCGCCAAGCTGCTCCAGGAGGGCCGGCCGGTGTTCGGCGACGACCCGGTCGTCGGCTCCGCGGCGGCCGAGCTGCTCGGGAGGGTGCACATGCCCCCGGTCGGCACCGCCCGGGCGGCGGCTGATCATCGCCCCGCTGCACGGCCGCAACCACGCCCTGGGCAGCGTCGTCCTGATCCGCGGTCCCGACCGGCCCGACTTCACCGGCGACGATCTGCTGGTGGCCTCCCAGCTCGCCACCCACACCGCCCTCGGGCTGGACAAGGCGATGCTGTACGAGCGTGAGGCATCCGTCGCGGACACCTTGCAGCGCACGATGCTCCCGCCGTCGCTGCCGAAGCCGCCCGGGGTCCGGCTGGCCAGCCGCTATCTGCCGGCCTCGCGGACCGCGCAGGTCGGCGGGGACTGGTACGACGCGATCCCGCTGCCCGGCAACCGCGTGGCTCTGGTGATCGGCGATGTGATGGGCCACTCCATGACCTCGGCCGCGATCATGGGCCAGCTGCGGACCAGCGTGCAGACCCTGGCCGGGCTCGATCTGCCCCCGGACGAGGTGCTGCACCACCTCGACGAGCAGGCGGGACGCCTGGGCAGCGAGCACACCGCGACCTGCCTGTACGCGTTGTACGACCCCGTACTGCACCGGCTGATCGTCTCCAGCGCCGGCCATCTGCCGCCGGTGCTGCTGCGTCCCGACGGCGGCGTGGAGGTGCTGGACGTCCCGCCCGGAGCGCCGATCGGTGTCGGCAGCGGCGGATTCGAGTCCGTCGAGACACACGCGCCCACCGGGGCGACGCTGCTGCTGTACACCGACGGCCTGGTCGAATCCCGCGACTCGGACGTCATGACCGGCGTGGAGCGGCTCTGCGCCCGGCTGCGCGCGACCGCCCCGGGAGCCGCGCCGCCGACGCCGCTGACCCTGGAAGGCCTGTGCGACCAGGCGCTCGGCACCCTGGGCGCCGGTGACCGCGACGACGACATCGCGCTGCTCGCGGCCCGGTTCGAGGGCATCCTGCCGGAGACCGTCGCCTACTGGTACATGGCTCCGCGCCCGCAGACCGCGCGCCAGGCCCGCCGGCTGACCCGCAGGACCCTCCACGGCTGGGGCCTCGACGACCTCCTGGAGTCAACCGAGCTGATGGTCAGCGAGGTGGTCGCCAACGCCGTGCGCTTCGCCACCCGCCCGATCACCCTGCGGCTCCTCTGCACGGACGTCCTGCGCTGCGAAGTCGGCGACGACTCCCCCGTCGTACCGAGAATGCGCCACGCCCGCCTGACCGACGAGGGCGGACGCGGGCTGTTCCTAGTCGACCGGCTGTCAGAGCGCTGGGGGGCGACTCGGGTGAGCACGGGCAAGGTCGTGTGGTTCGAGCAGCCACTTCCTCCTGGGGGTTAACCTCGCGCCGACCAAGATCAGCCTGCGGCGACGCCTGACCCAGCACACCCAGGCCCGCTGGCCCGTCCTGGCCGCTGTCAGCGTGCGCTACCGAGGCGTGCTCGCCTATATCGACCGGCACCTGCGAGCATCTGGGGCTTCGCGATCTACCTGGCCAGCCGCGACGGATACGAAGACAACATCCTGCCCAGCGGCCTACCCGCCGGCAGCCCCGAAGAAGCCCTCGACTGCGTCTGCGGCCTCTACCTCCACGACCCCGCCGGCTGGTCCCTACCCTCGGCGAATTAACGGCGCGGACCACTCAGGCATCCGTAAGAGCACGGCCCGCGGGCACCACAGCGGCGACGCTCTAATCCTGGCCTCAGGTTGACCGGGGACAATGAGCGGCAAAAGCATCGACTGGAAGGGGGCGGGCCGGCGTGCGGATCATGATCGCGGATGATGAGGCGGCCATCCGTGAGTCGCTGGAGCGGGTGCTCCAGGTCGAGGGTTACGACACCAGCACCGTCGCCAACGGTTTCGCCGTGCTCGACGGGGTCGTTGGGGCCGACGGCGACACGCTGGATCTGCTGATCCTCGACGTGATGATGCCCCGCCTCGGCGGGTTGGAGACCTGCCGGCGGTTGCGGGCCGCGGGTCGGGATCTGCCGGTGCTGATGCTGACCGCCCGTGACCAGGTCTCCGACCGGGTCACGGGGCTGGACGCGGGCGCCGACGACTACCTGCCCAAGCCGTTCGCCACCGAGGAGTTACTGGCCCGGGTGCGGGCCCTGCTGCGCCGGCGCACGCCGAACGACGAGGAGTCGCAGATCCTGTCGTTCGCCGACGTCCGGCTCGATCCCGACAGGTTCGAGGCGTGGCGGGGCGGGCGGCCGCTGCGCCTGACCCGCACCGAGTTCTCCCTCCTGCAGGTCCTCATGAGCAACGCGACCCGGATCTTGACCCGCGACGCGCTGTTCGAGGCGATCTGGGGCTTCGACATGAGCGCCACCGCCAACAACCTCCAGGTGTACGTGAGCTACCTGCGCCGCAAGATGGAGGCCGAGGGTGAGCCGCGATTGATCTACACGCTGCGCGGCCTGGGATACACGTTGCGGGAGACTCCTCCGTGAGCAGGCCCGCCGGCCGGGAACCGCGCCGGCTGGCCCGATGGTGGCGCCGGCGGTCCTTGCGGAGCAGGCTGACGGTGATCGCGGCGACGGCCACCGCGGTCAGCGTGTTCGTAGCCTTTCAGGTGGCCAGCGAACTACTGGGCTGGGAGCTGCAGGACAGCGCCAAGAATCAGCTGCGCGCCGACTCACGCGTCCTGGCGACGAACGCGGAGCGCGCCGGTCTGGCGCAGGTCCAGCTACCGCCGTATCCCGGATCCGGTCAGCTGGTGCGGGTCATCCTGCCCGACGGCTCGATCCGGACGCCGGCCGGCCAACCCGCGCTGCCCCCGGTCAGCGAGGACGCCGGGCGCGTGGCGCAGGGCGCGTCGGCCGACCTGATGGAGTCGGGCGACAGCGACGAGGACGGCTACCTCATCTACACGCTGCGGGCGGGCGACGGCGCGGTCCAGGTGGCCCGCGTCGCCGACGACAGCCCGATCAACCAGTTCGGGTTCGGCATGCTGCTGATCGGGCTGCTCTGCGTGGTCGGCGGCGCCCTTGTCGGGCGGACCGTGGCACGGACCGGGCTGGCACCGATCGACCGGCTGACCGCCGCCGCGGTACGTGTCGCGCACACCCAGGATCTCAACGCCGACATCCCGGATGAGGGCGGTGGAGAGATCCGGCGGCTCATCCAGTCGATCAACGACATGCTCGCCGCGCTCCGGGACTCCCGTCTGGCCCAGCGGCTGCTCGCCGAGGACGCCGCTCACGAGCTCAAGACCCCGCTCACCAGCCTGCGCCTCAACGTCGAGCTGCTGATCCGGCTCGATCGGCGCGGCACCCTGGACAGCGCACTGCCGGCGGAGAGCCGGACCCGGCTGCTCAACGATCTCGGCGCCCAGGCGGCCGAGTTGAGCACCCTTGTCGCCGAGCTGACCGACCTGGCGCGCGGTGACGTCAGCGACGAGAGCACCGAGGTGCTCGACCTCGCCGACGTGGTGGTGGCCGCCGCGACCCGGGCGCGTTCCCGTGTGCCCGACATCGAGGTCGCGCTCGACGTGTCCTCTGTGTGGGTGAGCGGGCGTCCCGCTGCGCTCGAGCGGGCGGTGCTCAACCTCATCGACAATGCCGGCAAGTGGTCTCCCGCGGACCAGCCGGTCCAGGTCCGGCTCCGTGCCGAGGGCGCCTCGGCGGTGCTCGAGGTCGACGACGCCGGGCCGGGCATCGACGCCGCCGACGTGCCGCGGGTGTTCGACCGGTTCTACCGTGCCGACAGCGCCCGGGCGTTGCCGGGATCCGGTCTGGGGCTGTCGATCGTGCAGCGGGTCGTCGACGCCCACGGCGGCCGGGCCACCGTCGCCCGCTCCGCACGCGGTGGCGCGCTGCTTCGGGTCGACCTTCCGGCCGCGTCCCCACCCGCCCCGATCGCGCGGCTGACCGCCGGGGAGGACACCGGGGTGCACTGACCCGCCCCGGCGCGTGGCGCAGGACCAAGGGGTGGCGACCGTCGGGCAATGGCCCGCGCGGCTCACCGTCGGGGCAGGACACCGCAATGCGCCGACCCCAGCCCCGGCACGTGGCGCAGGACCAAAGGGTGGCGACCGTCGAATCCATGAAAAAAATCCGGGACGGGCCTGGGGCACCGTCCCGGATCTCGTCCGTGCCGCCGCGCTCACCGTTGCAGCGCGGGCTCCTCGTCGTCGGCGAGCGGCTGTTGACAGTCCGGCAGCTCCGCCGCTGGACGGGACAGCCGGCTCGGCCACCAGATCCGCCGGTCGATCAGCAGGGTGAGGGCGGGCACCAGGACCGACCGCACCAGCAGGGCGTCGAGCAGCACGCCGAAGGCGACCAGGAACCCGACCTCGATCAGCATCACCAGCGGGAGCGTGGCGAGGACCGCGAATGTAGCCGCCAGGACCAGGCCTGCCGAGGTGATGACGCCACCGGTGGCGGAGAGGGCTTTGAGCATGCCCTCTCTGGTGCCGAGACGCACGGTCTCCTCCCGGGCCCGGCTGGCCAGGAAGATGTTGTAGTCGACGCCGAGCGCCACCAGGAACAGGAATGCCAGCAGCGGCACCGAGTAGTCGATCCCCTTGAACCCGAGGATCGTGTCGAAGACGAACACGCTGCCGCCGAAGGCTGCGGCGAATGAGACGATCACGGTGGCCATCAGGACCAGCGGGGCCAGGATCGCGCGCAGCAACAGCCCGAGGACGATCAGGACGACGGCGAGCACCAGCGGGATCACCAGCTTCTCGTCGCGCTTGGTGGTCACCTCGGTGTCGAGGTTCTCCGCGCTCGGCCCGCCGACGATCGCCTCCGCCCCGCTCACCGCGTGCACGGCGGTGCGCACCCGCTTGATCGTGTCGTACTCCGCGACGGTGTCCGGCGCGTCCTTCGGGAACACGGAGATGTTGGCCCAGCCACCGCTGGTCTGCTCCGGGACGGCCAGGGCCACACCGCGAGTGCCCTTCACGATGTCGAGCACCTGCTCCTGGTGCGCGGGCCGCGTGAAGACCGTCATCGGCTGGCCGCCGAGCTCCGGGAAGTTCTGGCGGAGAACGGTGAAGCCGGTGACCGACTCCGGCGCGGACAGGAACTGGTCCTGCTCTCGCAGGGCGCCGGTGTTGCCCGCCAGCCCGAGGGCGAGCACGCCGAGAACTCCGAGCGAGCCGAGCGTCGCCACCCACCGGCGGCGGCTGATGGCGGAGCCGAGCCGTCCCCACAGCCCCGGCTTCTCCTCCACGGCCGTGCTGAACCGCGGGACGGCCGGCCAGAAGATCCGCCTGCCGAGCACCACGAGCACCGCCGGGAACAGCGTCAGCATGGCCACCAGCGCGCACAGGATGCCGGCCGCACCGATCGGGCCCAACCCGCTGGTGCTGTTCAGGTCCGCGATGAGCAGGCAGAGCAGGCCGGCGACCACGGTGGCCGCGGACGCGACGATGGCCGGCGCCGCGCCGCGTAGCGCGTGGACCATCGCGACCCGGACGTTCTCATGGTGGTGCAGTGCCTCTCGATATCGAGCGATGAGCAACAGCGCGTAGTCCGTGCCGACGCCGAATACCAGGATCGTCAGCAGCGCCGAGTTCTGGTCGTTGACCACGATGCCGAAGCCCTTGACGAGCAGGTAGACGGTCCCCATCGAGGTCAGTGCGGCCGCGCCGACGGCCACCAGCGGGATGATCCACAACACCGGGCTGCGGTAGGTGAGGATGAGCAGGAGCGTGACGACGATGATGGTGGTGAGGAGGACCTGCACGTCGATGCCGTCGAAGACGGCATCCATGTCGCCGTCGATCGCGCCCGGGCCGGTCACGTCGAGTTCCAGGCCGGAGGGGCGGTCCTTCGCGGCGTCCCGCAACGGACCGACGATGTCCTCCGGTCCGCCGTAGGCCGTGCTCACCTCGAGGGTGAACATCATCGCCTTGCGGTCGGTGGAGGGGCTCGTCGGTGAGCCCTCGTCGTCGTCGCCGGCCGCCGTCGCCTTCGGCGGGTACCGCTTGGCAAGGGTGTCGTAGTG
The DNA here is from genome assembly GCF_017948455.1 of Streptomyces sp. GESEQ-4. Classification (GTDB taxonomy): domain Bacteria; phylum Actinomycetota; class Actinomycetes; order Streptomycetales; family Streptomycetaceae; genus Streptomyces. Next base: position 44,316 of record NZ_JAFFSU010000003.1, on the reverse strand, counting down.
GCGCTCGACCGCCGCGCGATCGGCGGCGGTCATGCCGTCGGCCCGGTGGTACACGAAGACGAACGTGCTGTCCTCACCGCCGGGGAGACTGTCGTCCAGCGCCGCCACCTTGGTGGACTCGGCACTGGCCGGGAGGGTGTCCACGGCGCTGTCGGTGGTGACCGAGCTCAACTTTCCGCTCAGCGGCACCATGCCCGCCGCCAGCACCAGCCATAAGCCAATCACCAACCACGGCACCCACCGGCCTGCCAACCGACCGGCCGGCGCTTCCCCGGACGGCGCTGCGTTGACTGCCATCACTGGCCTCCTACATACGGGTTGCATCGCTTGTCTGACGCCGACTTCCTACTGAGCGAACCATGTGCCCAGCGCACGCACCAGCGTGGTGGCGTCGAGGTCCACCCGGTCCGTGCGGGCGGTGACGGTGTTGACCCGTCCGGTCCACGCGGCCGCGGCGTCGCGGGCCTCCGCGCGGTCGACGAGGTCGAGCAGGAGCCCACGTCTCTCACGCAGCAGGTCCGCCGACCGGGTCACCGCGGTGACGACGTCCGGGCCGGGCCGCTCCAGCGTCAACTGGTCGTCGTCGAGGTCCGTCAGGTCGGAGAACATCTCCCACAGCGCCCTGGTCTGCGGGTCGGGTCGCATCAGGGCCCGCGGCGGCAGGTCACTTGAGCAGGCTCGTTGCCTGCCGCCCACCGACCGGAAGGGTTACGACGACAAAACTTCAGCATCGACCGGTCCGATACGCGCATCAGCTGGGCCTGGTTCTTGCCGCGGCCGTAGACGTGACAGAACAACCTGTCGGGGCTGATGGCGGCGTCCGGGCGCAGCCCCAGCTCTCTAACGTTCGTCTCAGGTGCGCTCGGTAGGAAGTAGGCATCCAGATAAGCGATGCAACCCGTATGTAGGAGGCTAGTGATGGCAGTCGACGCAGCGCCGACGGGGAAAGCGCCGCCCGGGCGGTTGAGGTTAGGGGCGGCCATCATGGCGCTGGCGACGGCGTTCGCTGTCGCCGCCTGCGGGTCGGACGCCGACAACAGTGCGGCGCCCGCCGCGACCGGATCGCACGGCGCGCACGCGAGCGGGTCGTCGGCTCCACCGCTGCCACTGCGCGCCGGCGAGCGGTTCGTCGACCTGAAGATGGCCGAGGCATACACGCCCGCGCCGCCGGAGGGCGGCACGGACGAGTACCGGTGCCAGGTGATCGATCCGGGCCTGACCGAGACGGCGTTCCTGACCGGGACCCAGTTCACGCCGGAGAACGTCGCCATCGCACACCACGCCATCGTGTACGCGGTGCCGCCGGGCGGCGCTGCCGCGGTGCGCGAGCAGGACGCGAAGACCCCCGGCCTCGGCTGGCAGTGTTTCGGCGGGACCGGCGTGGCCGGCGCCGAGGTGGAAGAGGGGGACGCGGCGTGGGTGGACACCTGGGCGCCGGGCGCCAAGGAGACGCTGCTCGACCAGGACGCCGGCTACAAGCTGGAGCCGGGCGGCCTGCTCGTCCTCCAGATCCACTACAACCTGCTCGCGACCGACGGCAAGTCGACCGGGTCGGACCGCTCGGCGGTGCGGCTGCGGCTGACGGACGGCACGCCGAAGACCCGGGAACTCGAGACGTGGTCGCTCGACGCGCCGACCGACCTGCCCTGCACCGCCGACGAGTCGGGTCCGCTCTGTGACCGGGCGGCCTCGATCGCGGACGTGAGGAAGCGGTTCGGGGCGGATGTCGGCGGGATGGCGGACGAACAGGTGGAGGAGTGCAACCAGGGCGGGGCGCCGAAGCCCGGTGACACCCAGTCCTGCGACCACAAGGTGGAGGCGCCGATGACACTGTTCGCCGGTTTCGGCCACATGCACATGCTCGGGCGGGCCATAAAGGTCGAACTCAACCCGGGCACGCCGAAGGCCAAGGTCGTGCTGGACGTGCCGCAGTTCGACTTCGACAACCAGCGGCTGATGAAGCTGCCGTCGCCGGTGGAGATCGGCCCGGGAGACACCCTGCGGGTGACGTGCACGCACGACGCGGGGCTGCGCAAACGCCTGCCGCAGCTGAGCAAGCTGCCGCCGCGCCACGTGGTGTGGGGCGACGGCACCAGCGACGAGATGTGCATTGGCATCATGGCGGTCTCCCCCCGCAAGTCCTGACGAGGCGTCGAACGTGTGTGAGCTCACTGAGTCAACAAGCCGAAAAACAGCTCTGAGCTCACACACGTCCGCACTGAACTCACACCCGTGCGGCGTCGTGACGGACGGGCGGTGACGTGGGCGGCTGCAGGCGAACCCGGCAGCGGAGCGGTCGATCACGCGGAGCGGATCGGCCCGGAGCGGTGCGGCTGGGAACTACGGTCGCGCCCCCGGCGGACGCGCGAGATGAAGCGCTGAATCGGCCGGGTGAGTCTCAGGTCGTAGGCGAGGATGACGCCTGGATCCGGTCCCGTGCGCCGATCTTGGCGAGGACCCGCCCGAGGTGGGTCTTCACCGTCGACTCCGACAACGGCGTCGTCCTCAAGGGTTGGCCGCGGGGGATGCGGCTGATCGCGCGCAAGGAACGACCGCACCCCGGCGCCCAGTTGCGCCTCACCGACGCCGACGGCCTGCGCCTCACCGTGTTCGCCACCAACACCACGAGTGTTCCGATCGCCGCCCTGGAACTGCGCCACCGCCAACGGGCAAGAGCCGAGGACCGTATCCGAAACGCCCGCGCCACCGGCCTGCGCAACCTGCCCCTCCACGACACCGCGCAGAACCAGATCTGGCTGGAGATCATCCAGATCGCCCTCGACCTGCTCGCTTGGATGCCCATGCTCGCCCTGAACTGCGCCGCCCGGCTCTGGGAGCCCCGTCGCCTGCGGCTTCGCCTGTTCCCACCCGACGCGACAGCCGGGCCACCACCCTGCCCGCAATCAACCCAACAAACCGAAACTGCTCACCAGTTGAACTGATGGACTGTCACGAAAGATCGAGGTTAAGCTGGCCGACGCAGCTGGTTCGCCCCGTCCGCCAGGCGGGATGCGTCGTAAGAGGGAACCCGGTGGAATTCCGGGACTGCCCCGCAGCGGTGAACGGGAACGACCGCCGTCATACGCACTGGGTCCATGAAGCGGGCCTGGGAAGCGACGGCCAGTAGATGTCTCCTCGTACGACGACGAGACGTGCCCGTGAGTCCGAAGACCTGCCAACTGCCCGTGTGCGAACCACTCGTGCGCGGACTTCCCGGTGACCTCGAGGGCGGGTCGGCGTACCACCGAGCGGACGGCCAGTGGCCGTTGCCGTCCGGTTGGTCACCCTTCGCGTTCTCGTCCCGTCTCCGGGATCTCAGGGATTCATCTCGCGAAGGAGATCTCCGTGACAAGCAAGCCCGCAGCCGCGGCAGCACGGGCCACCGTGTACGGCTACCCCCGCCAGGGCCCGCACCGGGAACTGAAGAAGGCGATCGAGGGCTACTGGAAGGGCCGCGTCACCGCCGACGCCCTCCGCGCCACCGCCGCCGAACTGCGCCGCAGCAACTGGCGGCAACTGTCCGGCGCCGGCATCCACGAGGTGCCGACCGGTGACTTCTCGTACTACGACCACGTCCTCGACACCACCGTCATGGTCGGCGCGATCCCCGAGCGGCACCGCGCCGCCGTCGAAGCGGACGCCCTGGACGGCTACTTCGCGATGGCACGCGGCACCCAGGACGTGGCGCCGCTGGAGATGACGAAGTGGTTCGACACCAACTACCACTATCTGGTCCCAGAGTTGGGGCCGGACACCGTGTTCACGGCGGACTCCGCCAAGCAGGTCACCGAGCTGAAGGAAGCCCACGCCCTGGGTCTGACGGCGCGTCCGGTCCTGGTCGGCCCCGTCACCTACCTCCTGCTCGCCAAGCCCGCCCCCGGCGTGCCCGCCGACTTCGACCCGATCACCCTCCTCGACCGGCTGCTGCCGGTGTACGCCGAGGTCCTCGCCGACCTGCGCGCCGCCGGCGCCGAATGGGTGCAGCTGGACGAGCCCGCCCTCGTCCAGGACCGCACCCCGGCCGAACTGAACGCCGCCGACCGGGCGTACCGGGAACTCGGCGCCCTCACCGACCGGCCGAGGCTGCTGGTCGCCTCGTACTTCGACCGGCTCGGCGACGCGCTGCCGGTGCTGGCCAAGGCCCCGGTCGACGGACTCGCGCTGGACTTCACCGAGGCCGCCGCCGCCAACCTGGACGCCCTCGCCGCGGTCGGCGGGCTGCCCGGCAAGCGGCTGATCGCCGGCGTTGTCAACGGCCGCAACATCTGGGTCAACGACCTGTCGGCGTCGCTCGCCACGCTCGGCACCCTGCTTGGCCTGGCCGAGCGGGTCGACGTCGCGGCCTCCTGCTCCCTGCTGCACGTCCCCCTCGACACGGCGGCCGAGCGGGACATAGAGCCGCAGATCCTGCGCTGGCTCGCCTTCGCCCGGCAGAAGACCGCCGAGATCGTCACCCTCGCCAAGGGCCTCGCACGCGGCACCGACGCGATCACCGCCGAACTCGCCGCCAACCGCGCCGACCTGGCCTCCCGCGCCAACTCCCCCATCACCCGCGACCCGGCCGTACGGGCCCGCGCCACGGCCGTCACCGCGGCCGACGCCCACCGCTCCCAGCCGTACGCCGAGCGGGCCGCCGCCCAGCGCGCCCACCTCGGCCTGCCGCCGCTGCCGACCACCACCATCGGCTCGTTCCCGCAGACCGGCGAACTGCGTTCGGCACGCGCGGACTTGAAGGCGGGCCGGATCGACACGGCCGGCTACGAGGAGCGGATCAGGGCGGAGATCCAGGAGGTGATCTCCTTCCAGGAGAAGACCGGCCTGGACGTCCTGGTGCACGGCGAGCCCGAACGGGGCGACATGGTCCAGTACTTCGCCGAGCAGCTCACCGGCTACCTCGCCACCCAGCACGGCTGGGTCCAGTCCTACGGCACCCGCCACGTCCGCCCGCCGATCCTGGCCGGCGACATCTCCCGCCCCGAGCCGATGACGGTGCGCTGGACGACGTATGCCCAGTCCCTCACCGCACGCCCCGTCAAGGGCATGCTCACCGGCCCGGTCACCATGCTCGCCTGGTCCTTCGTCCGCGACGACCAGCCGCTCGGCGAGACGGCCCGGCAGGTCGCGCTGGCACTCCGGGACGAGGTGAACGACCTCGAGGCGGTCGGGACTTCGGTGATCCAGGTCGACGAACCGGCCCTGCGCGAGACGCTGCCGCTGCGCGCCGCCGACCACCCCGCCTACCTGGCCTGGGCCACGGAGGCGTTCCGTCTGACGACGAGCGGCGTGCGCCCGGACACGCAGATCCACACCCACATGTGCTACGCGGAGTTCGGCGACATCGTCCAGGCCATCGACGACCTCGACGCGGACGTCATCAGCCTGGAGGCGGCCCGCTCCCATATGCAGGTCGCCCGTGAACTCGCCGGGCACGGCTATCCGCGCGAGGCCGGACCCGGCGTGTACGACATCCACTCCCCGCGCGTGCCGAGCGCCGAGGAGGCGGCCGAACTCCTGCGCACCGCCCTGAAGGCGATCCCCGCCGACCGGCTGTGGGTCAACCCCGACTGCGGCCTGAAGACCCGCGCCTGGCCGGAGACCCGTTCCTCATTGGAGAACCTGGTCACCGCGGCCCACACGGTCCGCGCCGAACTGCCCACACCCTGACCACCTGCCTCCCACCGGCCGGGGCGCCCCGTACGCCCCGGCCGGGTTCAGCACACGACCCCGCAGCACAGGTGATTGCACATATCGGGACGAATGGATTTCGCTACAAGTTCCGAAATTATTCGTGACGGGTGCGCCACTTGGCCGAAATGCGCGCTCCATACCTTCCTGGAATCGCACCTCTGCCCTCAGTGCCTTCAGGAGACAGGAGCCCCCGCGTGCCACATTCCCTGCGCCGCGGCGCCCTACGGCTGACCGCCGGTATAGCGCTCATCTGCACCTTCGCCCTTGCGGGCTGCGGGCGCGGCGGTGACACCGCCGCGACGGGCACCGCCGAGCCCGTCGACGACTCTCCGGCCACCGGCAGCGTCGATGTCTGGGCCGCCCAGGGCGACGCCGATGTGCTCGAGAAGGTCATCGAGCCCTTCAAGGCCGACAACCCCGACGTCAAGGTCAATTTCACGCTGATCCCGAACGGCGAGTACTACACCAAGCTCCAGTCGGCCGTCGCGGCGGGCAAGGGACCCGATGTCGCCCAGTTCTTCCCCGAGTCGCAGGCGCAGTTCCTCGATCCGTCGATCCTGCAGCCCGTGCCGGACGGCCTCGTCGACAAGGGCAGCTTCTTCAAGAGTCTCTGGGACGCGGGTGTGGTCAAGAACGTGGCCTATACGGTCCCCTGGTACGCCTACACCTACGCGCTCGTCTACCGCTCCGACCTCGCCGACAAGGCGGGCGTGAAGGCGCCGACGACGTGGAAGGACACGGTTCCCTTCCTGAAGGCGATGCAGGACGCCGGCGCCGGACGTGGCCTCGCAGCCGACATCGGCTGGGACATCTTCAACGGCCAAGACGTCGCGATGTACGCCTGGCAGGCCGGCGGCTCGCTGTTCTCCTCCGACGGCAAGTGGACCCTGGACACGCCGGAGATGGCCGAGGCGATCAAGTACAACGCGTCATTCTTCACCTCGGGCGCCGCCGACACCAGCACGCCCACCTTCCTGGACGCTCAGCCGTACTTCACCTCTGGCAAGACCGCTTCGATGATCACGGGCCCTTGGGTCATCGGCCAGCTCGACAAGGCCGCGGGCAAGGACGGCTGGACCACCTCCCACGTCGCCACCGCGCCCCTGCCGGCCGGGGACTCCAGCGGCGCCTCCTTCTCCGCCGGAGGCAGTTGGGGCGTACTCGCCGACAGCGACAACGCGGACGCGTCCTGGAAGTTCGTCCGCCACCTCGCGGAGCCGAGCACCCAGGTCGCGCAGTACAAGGCATACAGCTCGCTGCCGGCCGTCATCTCCGCCTGGGACGACCCGGCCATCGCGGACCAGCCGCTGCTGGACGCCTTCTTGACGCAGATGAAGAACACCCGGGCGTTCCCCCAGGTGACCACCTGGCAGCAGGTCGCGACCCGGCTGGGCAAGGAGATCGAGGCCGTGGCCAAGGGCACGGAGAGCGCGGAGAAGGCCGCAGCGAACGTCCAGGCGTACGCCGAGAGCGTCGGCACCGGTGCGGAGTGATCCGCGGATGACGACCAACAACGTCAAGATGACCACCGGCATCGTCAACGTGCGCCGCCGCCGGGGCGGCGGCGCCCGGCGAACGGCTGTCGCCTGGCTGTTCCTGGCACCGTTCACCGTCGTGTTCCTGCTCTACACGGCGATCCCCACCGTCGCCGCGCTCGGGTTCAGCCTCACCGATCTGCGGGGCACGGATCTGCGGCATCCGTTCGCGGTCGACTTCACGGGCCTCGAGAACTATCTCCGGCTGTTCCGGGACCAGAGTTTCCTGCGGGACCTCGTGAACACCGCCGTCTTCGTGGCCGTCGGCGTGCCGCTGACCATGGGGACCGGGTTCGCGCTGGCCCTGGCGCTGAATTCCGGCATCCGGCGACTGCGCGGGATGTTCCGCACGGTCTTCTTCGCACCGGTCGTCACCAACGTCGTGGCGGTCGCCCTGATCTGGCAGTACGCCTTCAACGACGGCGGCACCGTCAACAAGGTGCTCGGCGCTGTCGGCTTCGCCGGACCGAACTGGCTGGACGACCCGAACCTGGCCATGCCCGTGGTCATCCTGCTGGGCATCTGGCGCAACTTCGGCATCGCGATGGTGCTGTTCCTCGCCGGTCTGCAGGCGATTCCCCGAGACGTGTACGAGGCCGCCGCCCTCGACGGGGCGGGCCGGTGGCGGCAGTTGAGGCACATCACCCTGCCACTGCTGCTGCCCACCATCCTTCTGGTCTCGGTGCTGCTGACCGTCTTCTTTCTCCAGGTGTTCGACGAGCCGTATCTGCTCACGGACGGCGGCCCGCTCGGTTCCACCGAGTCCGTGGCGCTGTACACCTACCACCAGTTCGGAGCGGGCGAGTTGGGGATGTCATCCGCCGCGTCCTTCGTGATGCTCGTGCTCGTGGCCGTGGTGAGTCTCGTCCAGTTCCGACTGCTGAGGTCCCGCACATGACCGCCGTCGCCGCGTTCGAAGACGCCCACCTGACCACCGGCCGGATCGCCGTGCGCCGCCGGTCCGTCTCCCGGCCGCTGCTGTACGGCGCGCTGGTGCTGTGCGCGCTGCTCACGATGCTGCCGTTCCTCTGGGTGATCAGCGGCTCGCTGCGCAGCCTCGACGAGATCCGCTCCGACCCCGGCGCCTGGCTCCCCACCGACGTCACCTTCGACAACTTCGTACGGCTGTTCAGCACCGAAGGCTTCGGCCGGTTCATGGTCAACAGCATCGTGGTCGCGGCCCTCGTGGTGGCCGGCAACATCGTGACGGCCTCGGCTGCCGGCTACGCGCTCGCCAAGCTCGACTTCGCGGGCAAGCGGATCGCGTTCGGCGCGGTCATGGCGGCGCTGATGGTGCCGCTCACCGCGGTGTTCGTCCCGCAGTTCGTGATCACCGTCGACCTGGGCCTGGCGGACACCCTCGCCGGTATCGCCCTGCCCGGCATGGCGCTGCCGCTGTCGGTGTTCATCATGCGGCAGTACGCGATGTCGGTTCCCGACGAGCTCCTCGAAGCGGCGCGGATCGACGGCGCGGGCGAGTTCCGGATCTTCTTCCGGATCTTCCTGCCGCTGGCCGGACCCGCGGTCGCGACGATCACGATCATGTCGTTCCTCACCTCGTGGAACAACTTCATCTGGCCGCTCATCGTCGCCCAGAGCATGTCCAGTTACACGCTGCCGGTGGGCCTCGCCGCCACCAGTCAGGCCGCGGCACACGTCACCGACTACGGCCTGATGCTGGCCGGCGCGATCGTCGTGATGCTGCCCGTGCTCGTCCTCTTCCTGTTCCTGCAGCGTTACTTCGTGCAGGGCATCTCCGGAACGGGCATGCGGTGACGCGGGCCGCGCCGACGACCGGCATGAACGGCCTGAACCAGAGCGCGGTACGACGGGTCAACACCTCCGTCATCCTGCGCGCGTTGGCGGTGTCGGCCGAGCCGACGACATTGACCGCGCTCGCCGAGCACGCCGGGCTCTCCCGCCGCACCATCGAGCTGATCCTCGACTCGCTCGTCGAGGCGGGCTGGGTGACCGAGCTGGACCGGGTTCCGACGAGCGGCGGTGCCGGTCGACCCGCCCGGCGGTACGAACTGCGGGCCGAGCAGGCCCTGTTGGCTGCGGTGCGCATCACCACCTCGGACGCGTCGGCGGCCGTCGCCGATGTACGCGGCCGTGTCCTCGGCCGCGCGCACCGGCCGCTGCGCGCCTACCAGGATCCGCAGGTCACCCTCGACGACGTCGCGGCGCTGGTGCGGGCGGCGCTCGACGACGCGGGCGGCTCGGCGGACCGGCTGCGGGCCGGTGCGGTCGCGGCCGGCGGTGCCATTGACGACGACGGAGTCGTACGGCGCCTGGTGCACACGACGCGCTGGGAAGGCGTGCACCTGCCCGATGAACTCGCGCGCCGCATCCCTGTGCCCTGGTTCGCCGACAACGACTCCAACCTCGGTGCCCTCGCGGAGCGTTGGCGCGGTGTGGCCGACGACCACGACAACGTCGTCTGGGCGGTGCTCGGGAACCGCACCGGTCTCGGCATCCTCATCCGGGGGGCCGTACACCGCGGTCTCGACGGCGCCGCCGGTGAAATCGTCGAAGCGGGGTCGATGCCGACCGGCTCGGTCGAGAACCACCCCGTCGCCGGGCTGACCTCACCGGAGGCGGCCCAACGCGGCGTCGCACTCCGCCGGTTCGAAGCGGCTCGCTCCGGCGACGCGACCGCGCTCGCGGAGGTCGACGAGCTCGTGAGGAACATCGCCTCGATCCTCACCACCCTGTCGTGGACGATCGCACCCTCGCTGATCGTGCTCGGCGGGGGTCTGGAGGACGCGGCCGATGTGCTGCTGCCCCGGGTGCGCGAGGCGCTGCGCCGTGCCCGCACACCCGCGGTCGAGCTGCGCGCCACCGGCCTGGGCCGCGACGCCCCGCTGATCGGCGCCGTCAAGCTGGCGCTCGACCGCATGGACACCGAGCTGTTCGGCCCGCTGATCCCCCGTGCGTGATCGCGTACGCCCCCCACAGCCCCTTGTGCGAGACAGGAGCATTCCTTGACCGACACCCCGCGCACCGACGTCCTCGTCGTCGGCAGCGGCATCATGGGATCCGTCGTGGCCCGACTGCTGCGCGACACCGATCCGGCGCTGCGCATCACGATGGTCGACGGCGGTACTGCGATCGGCGAGGTCCCCGGCCGTCATCTGCACGACGTGGACGACCCGGTGCTGTGGTCGCGCTACAACGAACAGGTCACCACCGGCATCCAGGGCATGTACACGGGCGCCGAAGTGGTGCGCGACGTGGCCGGCAGCCTCACCGAGCTGCCGCCCGGCATGTTCCACGCGCTCGCCTTCGGCGAGGACGCCGAGGCGATGCCCGCGACGGCGCTCGCCTGGAACGCGGGCGGCATGGGCGTGCACTGGACCGCCGCGACACCGTGGCCCGCGGGAGACGAGGTGTTCGACTTCGGCGACCCGGCACGCTGGGCGGCGGATCTGGACACCGCGCGCCGGGTGCTCGCGGTGACCCCCTCCCCTATCGGTCCGACGGAGGTCGGCCGACTGGTACTCGACGTACTGCGTCGACGCTACGACGGGACGGGACCGGACGACCGCGGCCCGCAGCCGATGCCCATGGCCGTCACCGCGTCCGCATCGGGCCCCCTGCCGCGCACCGCTCCAGGGACGGTCTTCCCACCGCTCGCGACCGGCGGCGACCCGGCCTTCACCCTGGTCACCCGCACCCTCGTGACGTCCCTCGTCATGTCGGACGGCCGGGTCACCGGCGCCCGGCTGCGTCGGGTCGCCGACGGCGCCGAGTCCGAACTCCGCGCGGACGCCGTGGTGGTGTGCGCCGACGCGCTGCGCACCCCGCAGCTGCTGTTCGCCTCGGGCATACGGCCCGACGCCCTCGCCCGCCACCTCAACGAGCACGCCTTCGTCACCGCCCGCGTGCTGCTCGACCTCGACCGGTTCGGCCTCGACCTGGACGCCCTGCCCCTGCCGCGCACCGGCGAGTTCTGCACGGACTCCCTCTGGCTGCCGCAGACCGGCGCGGCACAGCCCTTCCACGGACAGATCATGAACCGGACGTACGTCGACGACGACGGCCGCCCTCTCGCGCATTCCGTAGGCCTCTCGCTCTACGTCCCCGTCGAGTCCCGCCCCGAGAACCGGCTGGTGTTCTCCGACACCGAGACCGACCTCGCCGGTATGCCGCGGATCGGCATCGAGTTCGGCTACTCCGACTCCGACCGTGCGCTGATACGACGGGCACTGGCCGAAGTCGGGGCGCTCGCCGAGGAGTTCGGCCCGTTCGATCCGCACACCGAACGCGCGCTGCTCCCGCCGGGCTCCTCCCTGCACCTGACGGGCACCGTCCGGTCCGGCACCGCCGACGACGGCACCAGCGTGTGCGACCCGGACGGCAGGGTGTGGGGCTTCGACAACCTGTACCTCGCCGGCAACGGGGTGATCCCGACGGCGATGGCCGCCAACGTCACGCTGACAGGCACGGTGACCGCGGTGCGGGCCGCCCACGCCGTGGCCGAGCGTCTTGCACTGATGGGAGTTGGATCATGATCGACATCGCGAAGGAATACCGTGTGGCCCTGCCGGCTTGGATCGACGACGAGCTGGCCGACGTGCCCTCCGTCATCCCGGGCCGCGACGACCGGATGCGCCTCGTGCACCGCCTCGCCGAGCGCAACTGGCGCGAGGGCAACGGCGGCCCGTTCGCGGCAGTCGTCGCCGAGCGGGACACCGGCCGGATCGTCTCCGTGGGTGTGAACGTCGTGCTCGCCTCCGGGGTGTCGAGCGCGCACGCCGAAGTCGTAGCGCTGGGTCTCGCCCAGCGGGCGACCGGCGGCTGGGACCTCGGCGGCCCGGGCATGCCGACGCACGAGCTGGTCGTGAACTGGCGTCCGTGCGTGCAGTGTTACGGCGCGACGATGTGGTCCGGGGTGCGCGACCTCGTGGTCGCCGGCGAGGGCCCGGAGCTGGAGGAGATCACCACGTTCGACGAAGGCCCGCTCGGCGCGGACTGGGCGGAGCAGTTCGAGGCCCGCGGCATCGAAGTCGTACGGGATGTGCTCCGGGACGAAGCGCTAGCCGTGTTCCGGAACTATCGGGATGCGGTCGACGCCGATGGCGTCGTCGTCTACAACGCGCGCGGAGGTGCCGTATGACACCGCGGTTCGCAACCGACATCATCACCTTCTACCACCCGGATTTCTGGGGCCTCGAATCCGCGGACGCCGTGCGCGACTGGGCCTCGGCGAACCCTGAGAGCTTCTGGCAACGGGTGATGGACGCGCTGACCGAGGCCGGCGTCACCGGCATCGAGTTGACCTTCGCGCCCGGCGACATCGACTCGGCGTTGCGTGCCTTCGGCAGCACACGGGCGTTCCGCCGCGCACTCGATGCCCGGGGCCTGTCCGTCGTGAGCGCGTTCATCGCCGGGAGCGACGCCCCCGACTGGCGGGACAGCGAGAACCTGCCCGGGATCGTCGCCGACGCCGAGCGACGCGCCGCCTTCCTCGCCGACATGGGAGCCGAACTCCTCGTCGCCGGACTGCCCATGCGAACGACGTTCGGCACGCGCCCGCCCTTCTTCGTCGACGCCGACTACATGACGCGGATGGCCGACATCGCCCACGTGGTCGGCGAGGCCGTCGCCCGGCACGGGGTGAAGCTCGCCTTCCACACGGAGTCGAACAGCACGCTCTGGTACGAGCGCGACATCGACCTGTTCATGGCTCTGACCGATCCACGGTACGTGTGGCTGTGCCCCGACTCCTGCCACATCGCGCTCAGCGGAGGCGACCCCGTAGCCGTCGCACATCGCCACGCGCAGCGCATCGCGCTGGCGCACTGGAAGGACGCGGTCAGGCCGATCGACGTCCACCTGACCATCGACGAAACGGTCTTCGCCCAACAGCAGCCCTACATGGCCGAATTGGGCACCGGCATCGTGGACTGGAGAGGATGGGCCGACGCTATGTCCCGCACTCCCGGCGCCGGCACCATCCTCATCGAACTGGACGAGGCTCCCGATCCCATCGCCGCACTCCGGGCAGGGACGGCCGTAGCCCGGGAGGCCGGGACATGACCGGCTCCTCGCCCGCGAGCCGGTGCTCGCGGGCGTACCCCCCCAGCAGTGCACGCAGGCGCCTACGCCCCCGGTACAGCCGCGACAGCACCGTGCCGACGGGCGTCCCCATGATGTCGGCGATCTCCCGGACGGCGAAGCCCTCCACCTAGGCGAGGTGCCCGGCGATCCGGAAGTCCTCCGGGATGGCACGCAGCGCCGCCTCGACGTCGGCGTCAGCGATGTGGTCGAGCACCTCCGACTCGGCGGACCGAAGGCCTGGTGGCGCGCGAGCAGTCGGAACAGGACGCCCGTTCCATGTCGTGAGCGTCCGTCGCCACTTGTTCGACCACCTCGAAGGCGTGGACCTGGCCGGGCTGGCCACCGCGTTCCAGCACATCGCCGCCACCGGCTGACGACTGGAGGCGCGGTCCAATCGCCCGTAGTAATGGGATCCATTTTCATGTAGCGTGATGGTGCTCTCGCCCACCCAGGAGAACCGCCATGCCTTCCCCCGACCCGTCCGACCGTCTGCCCGTCACCGTGCTGTCCGGGTTCCTGGGAGCGGGCAAGACGACGTTGCTCAACCATGTCCTCGGCAACCGTGAGGGCCTGCGGGTCGCGGTCATCGTCAATGACATGAGCGAGATCAACATCGACGCCGCGCTGGTGCGCGGCGGCGAGGCCGCTCTGTCGCGGACCGAGGAGCGCCTGGTCGAGATGACCAACGGGTGCATCTGCTGCACGCTGCGGGACGATCTGCTGGAGGAGGTCGACCGGCTGGCCCGCGAGGGCCGCTTCGACTACCTCCTCATCGAGTCGTCCGGCATCTCGGAGCCGATGCCGGTCGCGGCCACCTTCGCCTTCGCCCGCGACGACGGCGCCACCCTCGGCGACCTGGCCCGGCTGGACACCATGGTCACGGTCGTGGACGCCGCGAACTTCGTGCGCGAACTGGCGGGCGGCGACGAGCTGGTGGAGCGAGGGCTCGACCAGTACGAGGACGACGAGCGCACCGTCAGCGATCTGCTGATGGACCAGGTCGAGTTCGCCGACGTGATCGTCGTCAACAAGCTCGACCTCGTCGACACCGCGACGGCCGACCGGCTGCGCGCGACGCTCGCCCGCCTCAACCCGGCCGCCCGGATCGTCCCCGCCGAGCACGGCCGGGTCGACGTCCGCGAGGTGCTGGGCACCGGTCGGTTCGACCTGGAGCGCGCCCAGCAGGCGCCGGGCTGGGTCCGGGAGCTGAATGGCGACCATGTCCCGGAGACCGAGGAGTACGGCATCTCCTCCACCGTCTTCCGCGCCGAACTGCCCTTCCACCCCGGCCGGTTGTGGACGTTCGTGAGCGAGCAGCTGGACAGCGGGGTCTTCGGGGAGGTCCTGCGCTCCAAGGGCTTCTTCACCCTGGCCAGCCGCCCGCAGGTGACGGGGCTGTGGTCGCAGGCCGGTGCGGTGGCCCGCTTCGAGCCGTCCACGGCGCGGGACGAGGAGGCGCCGTACGCGCAGGAACTGGTCTTCATCGGCACCGAGTTGCAGACCGAACCGCTGCGCGCCGCGCTGTCCGCCTGTCTGATGCGGGCCGGTGAAGCGCCGCCCGCCACCGACCCCTTCCCGGCCTGGGAGACGTACGGCATCGACGACGCCTGCGAGCACGAAGAGCACCCCGAGCTGGTCGCGGGGGCCCACTGACTCCGGGCCGGGCGGTGGACGCAGCCACGGCACCGCCCGGCCCGGCACGGACACCGAACCGGGAGGCTGCCATGACTCAGCACACCGTACGTCTGGGCACGGTCCAGGAGACCCTGCTCATCCCGCTCTACGGCCGCGCGGTGGAGAACCGCAAGCCGGAAGCAGCCCTGCGCGACGCGCGGGCCGAGGAGATCGTCGCCTCGATCGACTACGACTTCGCCCGTTTCGACGACGGGCCGAGTCTGCTCGGCTCGGTGCTGCGCACGAGTCTGTTCGACCACTGGGTGCGGGACTTCCTCGCCGAACACCCCGAGGGCACGGTCGTCGAGATCGGCACCGGCCTCAACACCCGGTACGAGCGCGTCGACAACGGCCGGGTGCGCTGGTTCGACCTCGATCTGCCCGACGTGGTCGACCTGCGCCGGACCTTCTTCAAGGACACCCCGCGCCGGACGATGATCCCGGCATCGGTGACGGACGCGTCATGGGCCGAATCGCTGCCCACGGACGGCCCGTACTTCCTCGCCGCCGAGGCCGTCCTGCCGTACCTCGAGGAGAAGGACGTCCGCAGTGTCGTCGATCTCCTCGCCGACCGCTTCCCGGGCTCGCTGCTGGCCTTCGACACGACGGGCCCCGGCATGGTCGACACCCAGGACGAGCACGATGCACTCAGCAAGGTCGACGCACGGCTGACGTGGAACTGCACGGACCCGGCCCGGCTCGCCGAGTGGCGCCCCGGGGTCCAGGTCCTCGCCTCGCACACGCTGGCCACCCTGCCGTCCGCGATGTACGACGAACTGCCGCGCGGCCACCAGGAGATGCTCACCGGCCTCGCCGCGATGAAGCTGCCGCAGGTCGAGGACTACCGGCTCAATCTTGTACGACTCCCCTGACGGGCGCCTCCCGCATTACTACCGAATTTTCAACTTGCCGTGCCTGCCGCCCAGTTGAGTGTCCGCGGATTTGACACCGGGCCCCTGCGATCACCAATCTACGTTCATGACATTCATTTCCAATAGGGGCGGTTAGGCATGCGCGTGGCCTTCGTGGGTAAAGGCGGCAGCGGCAAGACGACCCTGTCCGCACTCTTCGCCCGTCATCTCGCGCGCTCGGGCGCGCCCGTCGTCGCCATGGACGGCGACATCAACCAGCACCTGGCCTACGCCCTCGGGCTCGACGAGGACGAGGTCTTCGCCGCGCCGCCGCTCAGTGCGCGGACCGGTGAGATCAAGGACTATCTGCGGGGCACGAACCCGCGGATCCCGTCCCGTGAGGCGATGGTGAAGACCACGCCGCCCGGGCGCGGCTCGCGGCTGCTCCGGCTGCTCGGCGACGACGAGATCCACTCGCTCCACGTCCAGCGGGTCGGCGAGGTGTCCCTGATGGTCACCGGCGCCTTCGACGAGAGCGATCTCGGGGTGGCCTGCTACCACTCCAAGCTGGGCGCGGTCGAGCTGTACCTCAACCATCTGGTCGACGGCCCCGGCGAGTACGTCGTCGTCGACATGACGGCCGGCGCGGACGCCTTCGCCTCGGGGCTGTTCACCCGGTTCGACATGACGTTCCTGGTCGTCGAGCCGACCCGGAAGAGCGTCTCGGTCTACCGCCAGTACCGCGACCACGCGGCCGAGTTCGGCATCCCGGTCGCCGTGGTCGGCAACAAGGTCACCGGCGCGGACGACCTCGACTTCCTGCGCCGGCACGTCGGCGACGACCTCCTCGCCCACTGCGAGCAGTCCGCCTTCGTCCGCGCCCAGGAACAGGGCCGCGACCAGGGCGAGCTGGAGCCCGCCAACGCCGAGGCCCTGCAGCGGCTGCAGGCCGCCGTCGACGCCCGTACGAAGGACTGGGCGGCCTTCCAGCGGCACGCCGTCGAGTTCCACCTCCGCAACGCCACGGCCTGGGCCAACGAGGCCACCGGCCGGGACCTCGCCGACCAGGTCGACCCCGATTTCGAGCACGGCCCCGCGGCGCTCGCGGCCTTCGCCTGACCCCACCGCACCCCCTGCGTTCCACCACCAGCACAACAGACAGGACACCCCCTTCATGTCGCTCGACGTCTCCCCGCAGCTGCTCGCCGAAGCCGAGAACGGACAGGTGCGGGAAGAGGACTTCGTGGATACGGTCCGTACGTCCCTGCCGTACGCCTACGATCTGATCGCCCGTCTGGTCGGCGAACTGGGTGCCGGTCAGGCCGAGTTCGCCGACAACCAGACCCCGCCGCCCTCCGAGAAGGAGCGCGGTCAGCTGCTGCGGGCGCTGTCCAGCGACGCGATCCGCGGCAGCCTGGAGCGGCACTTCGGCGTCGCCCTCGCCTTCCAGAACTGCCACCGCGTCGCCGTGTTCCCGCCGCAGGCGCGCGGCGGTGAGACGTACACCCGCTTCACTTCTCTGCGCGCCCAGATCCTGAACCAGTCGCCGGAGTTCCGCGACTGCTGAGGCCGCATGCCTGCCGCCGCGACCCTGGACATCAGGGTCGCGGCGGAGCAGGGGTCAACTCCGGGTCAGATCCCGCGCGGTGCGGCTGATTCGGTCGAGCGCGACGCGGGCGGCAACGACGGCCGGGTGATCGTGGCTGCCCGTTCGGGTGGCGATGAGGACGCGCCGAGCGTTCGGCGGCGTCAGCTCGGTGAGTGTCACCGTAGGAGCGTGGACGCCCAAGGCAAGTTGGGGCAGGAATCCGACCGCCTGCCCGGCTTCGATCAATCGCACATGGAAGGTGAGGTCGGTCGACTGGTAGCGAACGTGGGGTTCAAAGCCGGCCTGGCGACAGACGGCGTCGGCCCAGCGCCTGGCGGCATTGCCCTCGGGCTCCATGACCCAAGGCAGGTGCGCGAGAGCCGCGAGTTGCGGCGGCTCGCCATCCGGTGCGGTGGCCAGAAGAAGAGGATCCTCGAGCAGAAGCTGAGTGTGCAGGCCGGTCAGAGCCCACGGCGGTTCTCCCGGGTACTCCTCGGCGAGGACCAGGTCGAATTCGTGCGCGACAAGTGCCCGCAGCGGTGTGCGTTCGTTCTCCTGATGCACGTGGACGCGAAGCCGCGGATGCTCGCGCTGAAGCAGCTCCACGGCAGGTAGGACCAGGGTCTTGGCAGCAGTCTGGAAGGTTGCGACCCGCAAGTCCCCCTCGAGCACAGTTTTCGTCCGCGCGATATCCGCCTCGGCCTGCTCGAGCCGGTCCAAGATCGCCTCGATATGCACGACCAGCATCTCCGCCGCGGGCGTCAGACGGACCCGACGTCCCATAGGTTCCAGGAGCGGGACGCCCACCTCGGCCTCCAGCTGCGAAAGCTGCGACGAGATGGTCGAAGGACTGTACGAGAGGGCCGAAGCCACAGCTGCAAGGGTGCCGCGGTGCTTGAGTTCGCGCAGCAACCGAAGCCGGTGAAGGTCGTACATCACGTACCAATCGCCGCTCGCGACCAACCGATTCGTCGCTCGAGACAACCGATCGTACGGGAAAACATTCGCCGACCCGCATTGAGCCGCCGAGAGGCCAGGTCCAGGTCGGCTTGATTGGTCGAAAAAACCGACGAGTGCGCATCGATAACGACGACTGGACCGGACATTGGTGGGCGCCTAGCATTCCAGAACCGCGAGATTCGGCCACCCCGAGATCCGCGCTACGGCCGAAGCAGCCCGCAGCGCATGGGGATGGGTCATCAGTTCTCCCCACGCTGTCGTCGCTGCCTGCCGGCCCGTCCCCCCGCCGCAGGCCGATCAGATGTCCCGCCGTGCGAATTCGGAGAGGCCATGACCCCACCCCGTGCACGTTGGCGCGTACGCCGCGATCCCGCTCGCCTGTCACTACTGCGGGGAGCGGTCATGCTCGCGATCGCCCTGCTCGGCGTCGTGGCAGTGGGCGCTCCGACGTACGCGGCTGATGATCGGACCGTGCGGGGAACGTTGCGCAACTCTGCCGACGGCAATGCACCGGTCGCCGGGGTGAAGATCAGTGTCCGGACCAGTACGGGGAAGACCTACACGGGCGCCAGCAACGACCAGGGCCGGTTCGCGATCACTGTGCCCGGCAGCGACTCGGGCACTGTGGCCGTCACCCTGGACACCAAAACGCTGCCCGATGCTGTGCGGATCCGCGACGGAGCGTCGAACACCCTGCGGCCGACGGGCAGCTTGAGCACGATCACCGTGAACTTCCCCCTCGGTCCCGATACCCGTCAAGTGTCGACAGTGTGGGACCGGGTCCCCCAACTGCTCTACAACGGCCTGCAGTTCGGCCTGGTGCTGGCATTGGGGGCGCTTGGCCTGTCCATGGTCTTCGGCACGACGGGGCTGTCGAACTTCTCCCACGGCGAGCTGGTGACCTTCGGGGCATTCGCCACCTATCTCGGCAACCGGGTCGTGGGGCTGCCCATCGTCGTGGCGGTGGCGATGGCGGTAGGGCTGTCGGCCCTGTTCGGCTACCTGAACGAAAAGGGTTTGTGGCGTCCACTCAGACGCCGCGGAACGGGACTGATCGCCATGATGATCGTCTCGATCGGTCTGCAGTTCTTTCTCCGGAACTTCTACCAGTACTTCACAGGTGGCCGCGCCTTGACCTACCGCGAATACGTCACGCCCGCCGGCCGGGACGCCTTCGGCCTGTTCACCTACACCATGCGAGACGTCGTCATCATCTCCGTCAGTGGGCTTGCGCTCGTCGCGGTCACTTTTGCTCTGCAGTACACCCGGCTCGGTCGCGCCACGCGCGCGGTGTCGGACAATCCGGCCCTGGCCGCCGCGACGGGGATCAACGTCGGCAGTGTCATAGCCACGGTGTGGATCGTGGGCACCGCGCTGGCGGGACTGAGCGGGGCGTTCTTGGGATTCTCCCAGTCAGTGAGCTACCAACTGGGAGCGCAGATACTGCTGTTGATCTTCGCCGCCACCTGCGTCGGAGGTCTGGGATCAGTGTGGGGCGCGATGATCGGCTCGGTCATCATCGGGCTGTTCGTCGAGACCTCAACCTTGGTCATCCCGTCGGAACTCAAGTTCGCGGGCGCGATGGTCCTGCTGGTGCTGGTCCTGCTCGTCCGACCACAAGGCCTGCTCGGCCGCGCCGAGAGGGTCGGGTGAGGACATGGACATCATCGGCGCCGTCACGGGGGCACTGCACGACGGCTTCGGCTATCTGGCCGTCTCGTTCTGCCTGGCTGCGATCGGTTTGAACATTCAGTTCGGCTACGCCGGGCTGGTCAACTTCGGTCAGGCCGCCTTCTTGTCGGTGGGCGGCTACATCATGGGCGCGGCGATCGCCACAAGCGGGATTCCCACCGTCCTCGCGATCCTGCTCGCGATCGCCTGCACCGTGGCGCTGGCGTTGATATTGGGCATCCCCACCCTGCGTCTTCGGGCGGATTACCTGGCGATCGTCACCATCGCGGCGGCAGAGATCCTACGGCTTGTGTTCGGGACGTCGTTCCGGACGTACTTTCACGGCAAGGACGGTGTGACCGGCTTTACCGCCGGGTTCCGGAGCCTCAACCCGCTGCCGAACTATGACGGCTTCTTCCTCACCTACAGCCGGGAGGAGCTGTGGACCATCATGGTCGGCTGGGGTCTGGTCATCATGATCAGTCTGCTCACCTGGGCCCTGATGCGGTCACCGTGGGGAAGGGTTCTTCGGGGCATCCGCGAAGACGAGGATGCGATGCGGTCTCTGGGCAAGAACGTCTACGGCTACAAGATCCAGGCCCTCATCCTCGGTGGAGTGGTCGGATGCGCCGGAGGCTTCGTGGGCGCGTTCGGGGCAGCTTCGGTCCAGGCCGACACGTTCAACCTGGACTTCACCTTCATCGCCTTGACCATGCTCATCCTCGGCGGCGCCGCTCGGATCCTTGGTCCGATCGTCGGCGCGGTGATGTTCTGGGCGATCCTGTCATTCCTCGGATCGATCTTGACGCAGTTGGCGAGCTACCCGGTCGTGGCGCGGTTCATGAACGCCGACCAAGCGTCAACCATCCGGCTGATGTTGGTCGGATTGGCGCTGATGCTGCTGATGATCTACCGGCCGCAAGGCATCTTCGGTGACCGAAGGGAGCTCGCGCTCGATGCCCACTGACAACTTCCCCACTGACCACCTCACCTCGGGCACTGCTTTGCAGTCGGTGCCGCGTGAGCCCGGCGCCGCCAAACCCGACCCCGTTGTGGTCGTGAACGGAATCCGCCGCACCTTCGGCGGTCTCACCGCGGTCGACGTGGAGCATCTCGAAATCCAACGTGGGGTCATCACCGCCCTGATCGGACCCAACGGTGCGGGCAAAACCACGTTCTTCAACCTGCTCACCGGCTTCGATCAACCTGACGCCGGTTCCTGGTCCTTCGACGGGACGCCGCTCAAAGGCAAGGCGGCCTACAAAGTGGCACGCCTCGGCATGGTCCGGACCTTCCAGCTGACCAAGGTGCTCTCGAAACTGACAGTGCTGGAGAACATGCGGATGGGCGCCGCAGGTCAGCGTGGCGAACGCTTGTGGGCCGCCGCACTCCCCGCCCTGTGGCGGGCGCAGGAACGGGACATCACCGACCGGGCCCGGGACCTGCTCAAGCGGTTCAAGCTCGACGCCAAGGAGGAGGACTTCGCCGGATCCCTGTCAGGCGGCCAGCGAAAGCTGCTCGAGATGGCGCGAGCACTCATGGTCGAACCGAAGCTGGTCATGCTCGACGAGCCCATGGCCGGCGTCAACCCAGCGCTGAAGCAGTCCCTGCTCGGGCATGTGAAGTCGCTGCGGGACCAGGGAATGAGCGTCCTGTTCGTCGAACACGACATGGACATGGTGCGAGAGATCTCCGACTGGGTGGTCGTCATGGCCCAGGGCAAGGTGATCGCCGAGGGACCCCCCACCTCCATCATGTCCGACGAACGTGTCATCGACGCCTACCTCGGAGCTCACCACGACACCGACATCAGCGAGCTCGAAAGCGTCATCCAGGTCGAGCACACACACGACCACGCCGAGCAGAGGGCCGACCGGGAGGTCCCGAGATGACGTCTGCCCACCACGGCCCATCGGACTCCCAGATCACCTCTCGGACACGGCACTTGCAGGCGGCCGAGGGCGCAATCCTTCGCGCCGACGATCTGATCGCCGGGTACCTCCCCGGAGTCAACATCTTGAACGGCGCCGATCTGTACTGCCTGCCCGGCGAGCTGGTCGGCATCATCGGACCCAACGGCGCCGGCAAGTCGACACTGCTCAAAGCACTCTTCGGGCTGGTCAAGGTCACCACCGGCACGGTCCGCCTGCGGGGCGAGGAGGTCACGAACCAGCGCGCCGACGCACTGGTATCCCAAGGAATCGGCTTCGTACCGCAAACCAACAACATTTTCCCCTCGCTCACCATCGAGGAAAACCTGCAGATGGGGTGCTATCAGTCCCCCAAGAAGTTCGCGCCCCGGTTTGCGTTCGTGACCGATCTGTTTCCTGCGCTGGGGCGGCGCCGCAGGCAGCGGGCCGGACAACTGTCAGGCGGTGAGCGGCAGATGGTGGCGATGGGCCGGGCTCTGATGATGGAACCCTCCGTGTTGTTGCTCGACGAACCCTCAGCGGGCCTCTCCCCGGTGATGCAGGACGAGGTGTTCGTCCAGACCCGAGCCATCAACCGCACCGGTGTATCGGTCGTCATGGTCGAGCAGAACGCACGCCGCTGCCTGCAGATCTGCGACCGCGGGTACGTCCTCGACCAGGGACGCAACGCCCACACCGGGCCCGGACAGTCGCTGGCCCGTGACCCCCGGGTGATCGAGCTGTATCTCGGCACCTTGGCCAAGGCCGCCCAGGCAGAAGGCACACCTTCCTGACCCCCGCCACGGCACGGTCATGCACCACGCCAAGAGCGCAACGGTCCTCACCCACCCTTGGAGATCCCATGTCGCTCCCGCGACGCATCATCTGCATAGCCGTTTCGGCCTCCGCCGCGCTGGCAACCGCCGCTTGCGGCTCCAACGACAGCCCCTCCCAAGCCGGCAACGAGCCGTCGGCCAAGGCGGGCACCCAGCTCTACTTCGTGGACGGCAACACCGCCGACTACTCCGGTGATTTCGAGCCGGGCACTCTCAACGGTGTGCGCGCCACCCTGCCCGGCGGCAAGATCGGCGACGAGTTCCGGCAGCGGATCCTCAAGATCAACAGCAAGGTGAAGGACTTCACCTACGCTCCCGAGGCCTACGACGCCACGATCCTCTCCGCCCTGGCTGCGATCGCCGCCAAGAACGACTCCGGCAAGGCGATCGCCGAGAAGGAGATCGGCATCACCAGGGACGGGACAAAATGCACCAGCTTCAAGCAGTGCGCCGACCTGCTCGCTGACGGAACGGACATCGACTACGACGGTGCCTCGGGCCCGATCCAGTTGAACTCGACAGGAAGCCCGTCCGCGGCGACCGTCGGCATCTACCAATTCGGGCAGGACAACAACTACAAGAATGTCCGCTACGTCAGCGGCACCACCCCGGACCAGGCCGCCGTCCAAGCCGACCAGAAGGTCAGCGGCCCCATCCCCAAGGGGGACGGCGTCCTTACGTTCGGCACCCTGCTCCCTGCCACCGGGGACAGTTCCTTCCTCGGCGCCCCGCAATTCGCCGGCGTGGACCTGGCCGTGGACGAAATCAACAAGGCCGGGGGTGTGCTCGGCAAGGACGTGAAGCAGCTGAAGGGCGACTCCGGTGACGGGTCGCCGAACATCGCGCCGTCCGAGACCGACAAACTGCTCCGCGGTGGCGCCGACGTCATCGTCGGCGCCGCTTCCTCGTCGGTGTCGCTGTCGGTCATCGACAAGATCACCGGGGCCGGCGCCGTCCAGATATCGGCCGGAAACACCTCGACCGCATTCGACACCTACCCCGACCACGGCATGTACTTCCGCACGGCCCCCTCCGACGTCCTGCAGGGGCAGGTGATGGCCCAGACCATCACCGAGGACGGTCACAGCAATATCGCAGTCCTCGCCCGACAGGACGCCTACGGCGAGGCACTGGCGAAGAACGTCCGCTCCTTCTACGAGGAGTCCGGCGGCAAAGTCGTCTCCTACGTCCTCTACGACGCGACCGCAGCCAACTACACGGCCGAGGTGGAGAAGGTGAAGGCCCAGAACCCGGACGCCATCGTGCTCATCTCGTTCGACGAGACCAAGAAGATCGTCCCGGAACTCATCAAGGCCGGCATCGGCCAGAACGGCTGAGCCCGTACCTGGCCGACGGTCGTGGCTGCGGATCCGCCCCGCAGCCACGACCACCCACACTGCCGAATCGCCCGTGGAGTGGAGAAGTTTTTCGCATGACCACGAGACCGACGAAAGCCAGGCCCGCCACCGCGGGGTACGGCGCCGACCCCGACTTCGACACGGTGTACGACCGTGCCACTTTCGGATCGGCGAAATGGGCCAACCAATGGGACGAATTCTCCCCGCGTGTCCAGGGCGAGGATCTGCTGTCGCTTTGGACGGCCGACATGGACTTCCGGGCGCCGACGACCGTCATCGAGCGCCTGCGCGCCGCCGCGGACCACGGTATCTACGGCTACACCCTGCGAGACCCGGAACACTTCCGGATCGTGCAGGACTGGTTCACCGTCAGGCACGGCTGGACACCACCGCTGGAAACGCTCCTCCCAGCCCCTGCGATCATGTCCTCGGTCGCAGCGATCCTGCGCACCTTCACCGCCCCTGGAGACGGGGTGATCGTCCAATCACCGGTCTACTCGCCGAACTTCGAGGCCATTACCGGTAACCACCGGCGGCTGCTCGTGAACCGGCTACGGCTCATTGACAACCGCTATGAGTTCGACCTCGACAACCTGGCCGAGCTGGCCGCGTCCGGCGCGAAGGTGCTCTTGCTCTGCAACCCCCACAATCCCTCGGGGCGGAGCTGGACGGCCGCCGAGTTGCTCGCCGTGAACGACATCTGTGCGCGCTACGACCTGCTGGTGATTTCCGACGAGATTCACTGCGACATCCGACTGAACAGTCGGCCCCACGTGGTCTACGCCTCGATCAGCAGCGACGCCGCCCGCCGCGCATTCATCTGCACCGCCCCCACGAAGACCTTCAACCTTGCCGGCCTGCCAACGGCCACACTCTCGGTTGCCGATCCGTCCCTGCGCTCGGAACTGCTGAACGCCATGCGGGCATCGTTCATGATCAACGCACACTACTTCGGCCGTCTCGCCTTGGAGACCGCCTACACCACGGGCGGTCCGTGGCTCGACCGGCTGACCGGCTATCTCAAGGGCAACGTGGCCTTCGTGCAGGAGTTCGTCCAAGAGCGGCTGCCCGAGATCACGCCGATGCCGCCGGACGCGTCGTTCCTGGTCTGGCTGGAGGCTCGTGAGCTTGACGCTCGTGTGGGCGGGCTGCACCAGTTCCTTGTCGACCGTGCGGCTGTCAATCTCTACGACGGCCGGGTCTACGGCCCCGGAGGAGAGGGATACGTCCGGCTCAACGTCGGCTGCCCCCGGAAGGTGCTGACTGAGGCGCTCGAACGCATCGATCGTGCACTGTCACGCTAAGCGCTCCGCTGGCTGTGTCGATATGCGGCTCCGCCGCGCGGGCCGCGCTATGCCGTCGGTCGCCTGCGGCACCGTCGTGGCTGGTCGCTCCCCCACTCTCGAATTCGCTCGAGCGGAGGGACCCCCATCGCGGCGGAGCCGCACATCTATACAGCCCCGCGCCCCTTACGGGGCGCGATTCCGCACCGGACTTCGACAGTACCGCTTAGCCGACCGCCGCTCCACAACACCGGTCCGTGCGGGAAGTTGGGACGGGAATTCACAACGAGCTTCCCTACGATCATTGCGTGGTCGACTTCCTCCTTGAACGCACCGCGCCCCTCCCCCTCCCCGAGGCCTGGCGCCGGCTCACCGAGTGGTCCCGCCATGGCCAGGTCGTCGCGCTGACCCGGGTCACCGTCGTCACCCCACCCCCCACGGGGGAGGGCACGGTGTTCGTCGCCCGCTCCGGGCTCGGCCCCCTTGCTTTCGACGACCGCATGGAGGTCACCGTGTGGCACCCACCGGGCGACGAGACACCGGGCCTGTGCCGCCTGGAGAAGCGGGGCCGCGTGATCACCGGCTGGGCGGAGCTCGAAGTGCGACTGGGGCCGGGGGGCCGGGCGCGCGTTGTCTGGCGCGAGGAACTGGGGGTGCGGCTGCTGCCCGGGGTCTTCGATCCGGTGGTGGAGCGGGCGGCGCGGTATGTGTTCGGGCGGGCGGTGAATCGGTTGCTCAGGCGGCCGTGAAAGGGCCCCTGCGGCCCTGCGGCCCCCGAGCGCAGTTCTCAGAGACTGAAGACCCGACGCGCGTTGCCCGACAGGAACAGTTCGGTGGTCTCGTCGTCCAAGCCCAGTTCGGGGAGGTGTTCCAGTGCCCGACTCGGCGTGATCATCGGGTAGTTGGAGCCGAAGAGGACCTTTCCGCGGCCCCGGCCGCGCAGGTAGGCGACCAGTTCGGGCGGGTAGCGGTGGGCGGTGTAGGCGCTGGTGTCGATGTAGACGTTGGCGTGTTTGTCGGCGACCGCGATCATCTCCGTGGTCCAGGGATAGCCGATGTGCCCGCACACGATGGTCAGTTCGGGGAAGTCGAGCGCGACCTGGTCGACGTACGGAATGGGGCGGCCCGTCTCGGAGGGGCGCAGTGGGCCGGTGTGGCCGACCTGCGTGCAGAAGGGGATGCCGAGGTCGACGCAGGCGGCGTAGAGCGGGTAGTACAGCCGGTCGGTGGGCGGGAGTTGCCAGAGCCAGGGGACGATCCGCAGGGCGACGAAGCCGAGTTCCGTCACGGCTCGGCGCAGTTCGCGTACGGCCGGAACCGGGCGGGTGAGGTCGGCGCCCGCCACGCCGCGCAGTCTGCCGTCCGACCGGTCGACGAACTCGGCCACCTCGTCGTTGCTGATCAGCGGTCCCTGCGGCCCGTACCAGGCCGCGGACAGGCCGATCTCGACATCGGCGGCGGCCAGCGCGGCCACCGTCGCCTTGACGGGCAGTGGCTCCTCGAGCCGCTCCATGCCCGTCCAGCGGCGCAGGGACTCGAACATCTCGTGGTTCGAGTGCCGGAGTGTGGGGTGCTGCATCCATGCGTCGATGACGGGCATGCGGTCAGGCTACCGACCCGATCCGCCCCGCCGGTTCCGGCGCCGGCGTCACGTCGTGGTGGATCGGTGTGTGGGCGCCGGTGAGGGAGACGCCGCTGCCGCCGCGGCGGGCCGCGACGATCTCGGAGGCGATCGACAGGGCCGTCTCCTCGGGGGTACGGGCGCCGAGGTCGAGCCCGATCGGGGAGCGCAAGCGCGCCAATTCCAGCTCGGTCACGCCGACTTCGCGGAGGCGTTCGTTGCGGTCGAGGTGGGTGCGGCGGGAGCCCATCGCGCCGACGTAGGCGACCGGGAGCCGGAGCGCGAGCTTCAGCAGGGGTACGTCGAACTTGGCGTCGTGGGTCAGGACGCACAGGACCGTACGGCCGTCGACCTGCGTGCCCTCCAGGTACGTGTGCGGCCACTCGACGACGATCTCGTCGGCCTCGGGGAAGCGGGCCCGCGTGGCGAAGACGGGGCGGGCGTCGCACACCGTCACGTGGTAGCCCAGGAACTTGCCGATGCGGACCAGCGCCGACGCGAAGTCGATCGCGCCGAAGACGATCATCCTGGGCGGTGGGACCGAGGACTCTACGAGGATGGTGAGGGGGGCTCCGCAGCGCGAACCCTGTGCGCCGATCTCCAGGGTGCCGGTGCGGCCCGCGTCCAGGAAGGCACGGGCCTCCTCGGCGACCGTGCGGTCCAGCTCGGGATGGGCGCCGAAACCGCCGTCGTACGGGCCCTCGGGGTGGATCAGCAGAGCCCGGCCCATCAGCTCCGGCGGGCCGGAGACGATCCGGGCCACCGCCGCCGCCTCCCCGCGCGCGGCGGCGGAGAGCGCGGACGCGAGCACCGGGCGGACGGGGTCGCCCGCCCGGACCGGGGTGACGAGGATGTCGATGATGCCGCCGCAGGTCAGGCCTACGGCGAAGGCGTCCTCGTCGCTGTAGCCGAAGCGTTCCAGGACCGACTCCCCGTCCTGGAGCGCCTGCCGGCACAGTTCGTACACCGCGCCCTCCACACAGCCGCCGGAGACCGAGCCGATCGCCGTGCCGTCGGCGTCCACCGCGAGGGCGGCGCCGGGCTGGCGGGGCGCGCTGCCGCCGACGGCCACCACGGTGGCCACGGCGAAGTCGCGTCCCTGCTCGACCCACCGGTGCAGCTCTTCGGCGATGTCCAGCATCTTCGGTCTCCTTGACGGCGGTTGTGCGGAGGGGTGTTCGGCGGAGTGCCTAGTGCACGCCCATCCAGGTCTCTATGGGATTGAGGGCGAAGAAGACCAGGAAGATGCCTGTGAGGGCCCACATGAATGCCCCGATCTCCCGTGCCTTGCCCTGAGCGATCTTGATGGCGACGTACGAGATGACGCCGGCGGCGACACCCGCCGTGATCGAGTACGTGAACGGCATGATGACGACGGTCAGGAAGACCGGGATCGCGGTGGCCCGGTCCGCCCAGTCCACATGCCGCGCGTTCATCATCATCATGGCGCCGATGACCACGAGGGCCGCCGCCGCGACCTCGCCCGGCACGATCGCCGTGAGCGGGGTGAAGAAGAGGCAGGCCGCGAAGAACAGGCCGGTGACGACCGAGGACAGGCCCGTACGAGCACCCTCGCCCACCCCCGTCGCCGACTCGACGAACACGGTCTGGCCCGAGGCACCGGACACACCGCCGATCGCGCCGCCCGCGCCGTCGATGAACAGCGCCTTGGACAGGCCCGGCATCCGGCCCTTGTCGTCGGCCAGCTTGGCCTCGGTGCCGACGCCGATGATCGTCGCCATCGCGTCGAAGAACCCGGCGAGCACGAGCGTGAACACGATCATGCCGACCGTCATCGCGCCGACCTGCCCCCATCCGCCGAACTCGACATGGCCGAAGATCGAGAAGTCGGGCATGGAGACCGCGCTGCCGTGCAGTTCGGGTGCGCCGCTCGCCCACTGCTTGGGGTCGATGACGTCAAGTGCGTTCAGGATCACGGCTAGTACGGTGCCGCCGACGATGCCGATCAGGATCGCGCCGGGGATGCCGCGCGCCTGGAGCATGAAGATGGCGAGGAGGGTGACCGCGAAGAGCAGGACGGGCCAGCCCGCCAGTTCGCCGGCCGGGCCGAGGGTGACCGGGGTCCCCTCGCCCTGGTGCACGAAACCGGCCTTGAAGAAGCCGATCAGGGCGACGAACAGGCCGATGCCCATGGTGATCGCGTGCTTCAGCGCCAGCGGGATCGCGTTCATGATCATCTCGCGGAGGCCGGTGACGACCAGCAGCATGATGACCACGCCGTACATCACGCACATGCCCATGGCCTGCGGCCAGGTCATCTGCGGGGCGACCTGTGAGGCGAGGACGCCGGAGACGGAGAGGCCGGCGGCGAGGGCGAGCGGCACCTTGCCGAAGAAGCCCATCAGCAGTGTGGTGAGGGCCGCGGCGAACGCGGTCGCGGTGATCAGGGCCTTCTGGGCGAGCGTGTCCCCTGCGGCGTCCTTGCCGGACAGGATCAGGGGGTTGAGGAGGAGGATGTACGCCATCGCCATGAAGGTGGTGACGCCGCCGCGGACCTCGCGGGCGACGGTGGATCCTCGCCGGGATATGTGGAAGTACCGGTCGAGCCAGGACCTGCCGGCCGGGATGCGGGTGCCTTCGCCCGCGTCTTCGGCGGTGGTCCTCGGCTCAAGTGACTGCTGGGTCATGTGGGCCTGCTCCCAAGGTTCATAGGGACACCCGTATGGGGAACCGCCGGGGTGGCGGCTACGGGATTTGGGAAGGTGCTTCGGCCGCACGACCCGGGGGACGGCCCGAGACGAACGATGCGTGTGCGTGGTGCTGGACTTGACCGGCGTCGGGGTGGGCGTGGGTGAGCTGTTGCCCGGCGTCGGGGTGCCGTCGCGCCCACCCGTGCCGCCCTGCGGCACGACTGCCCGCGACGGCAGCGGCGTTACGACGTTGCCGCATGCGGCGGCGGACGTAGCGACGTTGCCGTTGCCGCACGCGCCCGGTGCGGCGCGACGGCAGCGGCGTTACGACGTTGCCGCTTACGCCGTGCCCGTGAGGTGCTCGGGACGTACCGGCGTTCTGTTCAGCTCCAGGCCCGTCGCGTTGCGGATTGCCGCGAGGACGGCTGGAGTTGAGGAGAGGGTTGGGGCTTCGCCGACGCCGCGGAGGCCGTAGGGGGCGTGGTTGTCGGCGAGTTCGAGGACGTCGACCGGGATGGTCGGGGTGTCGAGGATGGTGGGGATCAGGTAGTCCGTGAAGGAGGGGTTCCTGACCTTGGCCGTCTTGGGGTCGACGATGATCTCTTCCATCACCGCGACGCCCAGGCCCTGTACCGTGCCGCCCTGGATCTGGCCGATGACGGACAGCGGGTTGAGGGCCTTGCCGACGTCCTGGGCGCAGGCCAGCTCGATGACCTTGACCAGGCCCAGCTCGGTGTCGACCTCGACGACGGCGCGATGCGCGGCGAAGCTGTACTGGACGTGGCCGTTGCCCTGGCCGGTGCGCAGGTCGAAGGCCTCGGTGGGCCGGTGCCGCCACTCCTCCTCGACCTCGACGGTCTCGTCTTCGAGGACGTCCACCAGGTCGGCAAGGACCTCGCCGCCGTCGGTGACGACCTTGCCGCCCTCCAGGAGCAGCTCCGCCGTCGCCCAGGCCGGGTGGTACGTACCGAACTTGCGGCGGCCGATCTCCAGCACTCGCTCCCGGACCAGCTCGCACGCGTTCTTCACCGCGCCGCCCGTGACATAGGTCTGGCGCGAGGCCGACGTCGAACCCGCCGAGCCGACCTGCGTGTCCGCCGGGCGGATGGTCACCTGCGTGACGCCCAGCTCGGTGCGGGCGATCTGCGCGTGGACGGTGACGCCGCCCTGGCCGACCTCCGCCATCGCGGTGTGCACGGTGGCGACGGGCTGGCCGCCGACAACCTCCATGCGGACGCGGGCAGTCGAGTAGTCGTCGAAGCCTTCGGAGAAGCCGACGTTCTTGATGCCGACGGCGTAGCCGACTCCGCGTACGACGCCTTCACCGTGCGTGGTGTTGGACAGACCGCCGGGCAGCTGCCGTACGTCCGCGCCCTCGCTGCTCTCCCACTGGCGCTCCGGCGGCATCGGCATCGCCTTGACGCGGCGCAGGAGTTCGGCGACCGGGGCCGGGGAGTCGACCGGCTGGCCGGTCGGCATGATCGTGCCCTGCTCCATGGCGTTGAGCCGGCGGAACTCCACCGGGTCCATGCCGAGTTTCGCCGCCAGCTTGTCCATCTGCGCCTCGTAGGCGAAGCACGCCTGGACCGCGCCGAAGCCGCGCATGGCGCCGCAGGGCGGGTTGTTGGTGTAGAGGGCGATCGCCTCGATGTCCACGTCGTCGACCACGTACGGGCCGACGCTCAGCGACGCGGCGTTGCCGACGACCGCCGGGGAGGCCGACGCGTAGGCGCCGCCGTCCAGGACGATCCGGCACTTCAGGTGGGTGAGCCTGCCGTCCTTGGTGGCGCCGTGCTCGTAGTACAGCTTCGCGGGGTGGCGGTGGACGTGTCCGAAGAAGGACTCGAAGCGGTTGTAGACGATCTTGACGGGCTTGCCGGTGCGCAGGGCGAGCAGACAGGCGTGGATCTGCATCGACAGGTCCTCACGGCCGCCGAACGCGCCGCCGACGCCGGACAGCGTCATACGGACCTTGCTCTCGGGCAGGCCGAGGACCGGGGCGATCTGCCGCAGGTCGCTGTGCAGCCACTGGGTGGCGATGTAGAGGTGGACGCCGCCGTCCTCGTCCGGGACCGCGAGGCCCGACTCGGGGCCGAGGAAGGCCTGGTCCTGCATGCCGAAGGTGTACTCACCCTCGACGACGACATCGGCACGCTCACGGGCCGCGGAGACGTCGCCTCGTACGATCGGCTGGCGGTGCACGATGTTCGGATGCGGGACATGGCCGAAGTGGTGGTCGTCGCGGCCCTCGTGGACGAGGATCGCGTCCGGCGCGGTCGCGGAGGCCTCGTCCGTGATGACCGGCAGTTCCCGGTACTCCACCTTGATCTTGGCGGCGGCGCGGCGCGCGGTCTCCGGGTGGTCGGCGGCGACGATCGCGACGGGCTCGCCGTGGTGGCGGACCTTGCCGTGCGCGAGGACCGGGGTGTCCTGGATCTCCAGGCCGTAGTTCTTCACGTCGGTCGGCAGGTCGTCGTAGGTCATGACGGCGTAGACGCCGGGCGTCGCGAGGGCCTCGCCCGTGTCGATGGACACGATCTCGGCGTGCGCGACCGTGGAGCGCAGGATCTGGCCCCAGAGCATGTCCTCGTGCCACATGTCGGACGAGTACGCGAACTCACCGGTGACCTTGAGCGTGCCGTCCGGGCGGAGGGTGGACTCGCCGATGCCGCCCTTGGTCTGGGAGCCCTGGGTGACCTTGGTGGGAGCGCCGATGGGAGCGCCGTTGGTTCGCATGGTGTCAGACCGCCTCTCCCTGCCGGGCGGCCGCGAGCCGGACCGCGTCCATGATCTTCTCGTAGCCGGTGCAGCGGCACAGGTTGCCCGACAGCGCCTCGCGGATGTCCGCGTCGGTCGGGTTCGGGTTGCTCTCCAGCATCTCGTCGGCGGCGACCAGCAGCCCCGGCGTGCAGAAGCCGCACTGGACGGCGCCTGCGTCGATGAACGCCTGCTGGATCGGGGAGAGCTCCGTGCCCTCGCCGGTCTGCGAGTCGGTGCCCTTGGCCTGCCATCCCTTGGCCTCGTCGAGCGACGTTCCACAAGTGTCGCCGCAGGAGCGCTGCTTGGCGTAGTCCGCCAGGCCCTCGACCGTGACGACCTCGCGGCCCTCCACCTGACCGGCGGCGACCAGGCACGAGCACACCGGCACACCGTCGAGCCGGACCGTGCACGAGCCGCACTCACCTTGCTCGCAGGCGTTCTTCGAACCCGGCAGACCGAGCCGCTCACGCAGCACGTACAGCAGGGACTCGCCCTCCCACACGTCGTCGGCTTCCTGGGGACGGCCGTTGACCGTGAAGTTCACACGCATTACGCAGCTCCCTCGGTGATGCGGCGGGCGCCGCGGTACGACTCCCAGGTCCAGGTCAGCGTGCGGCGGGCCATGACGCCGACCGCGTGCCGGCGGTAGCTCGCGGTGCCCCGGACGTCGTCGATCGGGTTGCAGGCGCCCGAGCACAGCTCCGCGAACTGCTTGGCGACCGACGGGGTGATGATCTTGCCGTTGTCCCAGAAACCGCCCTCTTCGAGCGCCGCGTTCAGGAACTCCTCCGCCGCCTTCGCGCGGACCGGGGTGGGGGCGGCCGAGCCGATGCCGGTGCGGACAGTCCGCGTCTCGGGGTGCAGCGCCAGACCGAAGGCGCACACCGCGATCACCATGGCGTTGCGGGTGCCGACCTTGGAGAACTGCTGCGGCCCGTCGGCCTTCTTGATGTGTACGGCCCTGATCAGCTCGTCGGCGGCGAGCGCGTTGCGCTTCACGCCGGTGTAGAACTCGTCGATCGGGATGAGACGGGAGCCGCGCACCGACTCGACCTCGACCTCGGCGCCGGCCGCGAGGAGGGCGGGGTGGGCGTCACCGGCCGGGGAGGCGGTGCCGAGGTTGCCGCCGACGCCGCCGCGGTTGCGGATCTGCGGGGAGGCGACCGTGTGCGAGGCGAGGGCCAGGCCCGGCAACTCGGGACGCAGCTGCTCCATGATCGTGGTGTACGGGACGGAGGCACCGAGCCGCACGGTGTCCTCGCCGGCCTCCCACTCGGAGAGCTCGCCGATGCGGTTCAGGTCGAGCAGGTACTCGGGCCGGCGGTGGTCGAAGTTGATCTCGACCATCACATCGGTGCCGCCCGCAATCGGCACAGCGGTGGGGTGCTCGGCCTTCGCGGCGAGCGCCTCCTCCCAGCTGGCGGGGCGAAGGAAGTCCATGACCGGCTCTCTTCTTCGTCTCGTGGGTCGTACTGATCAAGCCAGATCGGGTGCGGCGGGACTGGCTTGTTCATGTTCTGTTAACGCGGATCGACGTCAGTACACAGCGCGGTGCGTCTCCTCGGTCAGTCACGGAAACCATGAAGGAGTTGGCTGGCCAGCGAGGTCATCTTGTAGATTCGTATGAATGGAGGTCACCGGTAACCTCCTCGTTTTTCCGTGGAAACGTCAGTCACAACCCTGGTGACCTGGGACACCTCGAACCGGCCGCGGCCACCATGCCCCATCAGGATTCATCGTAGATTTCGAGACAGAGAACGGCGGCGACGAGAATGCGGCTGCGCGCACTGCTGGACACCGACGCGCTGGGCCTCAGGCTGCTCGGCGGCGAGGACGAGCTGGACCGCACCGTCCGCGGCGTGATGACCACCGACCTCAGGGACCCCAGCCGCTATCTCTCGGGCGGGGAGCTGGTGCTCACGGGCCTGGCCTGGCGCCGGGACGCCGAGGACTCCGAGCCGTTCGTACGGATCCTGGTGGCGGCCGGCGTGGCCGCGCTCGCCGCCGGTGAGGCCGAGCTCGGGGACGTCCCGGACGATCTGGTGGTCGCCTGCGCCAAGCACCGGCTTCCGCTGTTCGCGGTGCACGAGTCGGTGGCGTTCGCGACGATCACCGAGCATGTCGTACGGCAGGTCTCGGGCGAGCGCGCAGGCGATCTCGCGGCGGTGGTCGACCGGCACCGGCGGATGATGACCTCGGGCCCCGCGGGCGGCGGTCCCGACGTGGTCCTCGACCTCCTCGGCTCCGACCTGGACCTGAGCGCGTGGGTGCTGTCGCCGACCGGGCGGCTCATCGCGGGCCCGAAGGTGGGCGGGCCCGAGCTGCCCGCCGACCTGTGTGCGCGGCTGGCGGCCGAGCATCTGGCGGCCGCCCGCACCGGACGGCGGGGCCCGCGCCGGGTGACGCTGGGCGCCACGCCGTACGCGCTGTTCCCGATCCGCAGCTGGGGGCACCTCCCGGGGGTGGCTGGGGAAGGGCGCTCCCCGCAGGGCGCCCGGGACGTGCGGGAGACGGTGCTGTCGGACTGGCTGCTGGCCGTCGCGGCGGACGCCGGGGACTGGCCGGAGGAACGGCTCGACCTGCTCCAGGGCGTCACCCAGCTGATCGCGGTGGAGCGGGACCGGCGGGACGCCGCCCGTACGGTGCGCAGGCGGCTCGCGCAGGAGGTGCTGGAGCTGGTGCAGACCGGTGCCGCGCCCGCCGAGATCGCCGCCCGGCTGCGGGTGGCCGCGCCGGTGCTGCTGCCCGGGCTCGGCGCCGCGCCGCACTGGCAGGTGGTCGTGGCCCGCGTCGAGTGGGACGGCGGGGACATCGAGGGCGGGCCGGTCGCCCAGTCGCTGCTGGAGGAGATCCTCGTCGACCCGCTGTCGACGGGACCGGAGCCCTCCGACCGTATCGCCGTCGCCCACACCGGCGACGAGGCGATCGCCCTCGTCCCCCTCCCGGCGGTGTCGACCGAGCACGACGGCTCAGAGACGGGGATCCACGCCGACGCGCTCCTGGAGTCCGTACGGGATCCCCTGGCGGCCGGTCTCGACGAGGACGGGCGGGTCACGCTCGGCGTCAGCGCGGCCGTGCACTCGGCGGAGGGGCTGCGCGGGGCGCTGGAGGAGGCGCGGCACGCACGGCGGGTGGCGGCGGCCCGGCCCGGCCGGGTGTGCGCGGCCGGCCACCAGGAGCTGGCCTCGCACGTCCTGCTGCTGCCCTTCGTCCCGGACGACGTACGACGTGCCTTCACGGCGCGGCTCCTCGACCCCCTCCGCGACTACGACCGCCGGCACCGCGCCGAACTGATCCCCACCCTGGAGGCGTTCCTCGACTGCGACGGCTCCTGGACGCGCTGCGCCACCCGCCTCCACCTGCACGTCAACACGCTGCGCTACCGCGTCGGCAGGATCGAGCAGTTGACGAGCCGTGACCTGTCCCGCCTGGAGGACAAGCTCGATTTCTTCCTGGCGTTGCGGATGAGTTGAGGTGAGCGGATCGGCCGCGCGAGATCAACGCAAGTGAAAACTTTCACACTCCCTCTTGGCCAGGGCCGACGATTCGTGCTGAGATGCCGCCACCACTCATAGCTCGACGGCGCGCTCGGGGAGGGCAACGTGGCGCATCCCGCCATGTCTGGTTTCGGAACGACCCCTGGTGACGATCCCCTCCAGACCGCGGTATGGCGGCTGCGCTCCCGCGCGTGCTGGGCGGACGCGGCGGCCCTGCTCCGGCCCGACACCCCGGCGTCCGCGTTGCAGCGGGCCGCGCTGCTGGTCGAACGGTGTCTCTACACCGAGCAGGGCTGGGAGGAGGCCGAGGACGGGCTGCGTACGGCCGAGGCGCTGGCCCACAC
Source organism: Streptomyces sp. GESEQ-4 (assembly GCF_017948455.1). GTDB lineage: Bacteria > Actinomycetota > Actinomycetes > Streptomycetales > Streptomycetaceae > Streptomyces. The sequence goes on along the minus strand of NZ_JAFFSU010000003.1, from coordinate 8,026 downwards.
CGACGAGGAGCGGGGCGCGGCCGCTTGTGAACGCGGGCAACTTGCCTATGCGGCCACGCTGCACACGGTCCGGGACCGGGCGGACGAGGCGCGGGCCGCGCTGGGCCGGGCGGCGGCGCTGATCCCGCCGGGGGCGCCGGGCCGCGCGCTGCTGGACTTCCGCCGGGGCCTGCTGGCCGAGAACCTGACGCTCTCCCCGCAGGCGGCGCGCGCCGCGTACCGCCGGGCCCACGCGGGCGCCACGGCCCACTCCGACCCGCTCCTGCTGTCGTTCACCTGGCGCCATCTGGCCGGACTCGCCCTGCGGGACGGCGAGTTGGCGGAGGCGCGGCACGGCTTCACCGAATCCCTGCGCATCCGGGAGGAGTTGGGCTACCTCGTGGGCACGGCGCCGGCGCTGGTGTCCCTGGCCGACGCGGAGGTGGAGCCGGAGGCATCACGCCTGCGGGAGGAGGCCCGCCGGCTGTTCCGGCTACTGGGGGGCGTACCGACGTGGCTGGCCCGGGAGTTGGCGCCGCCTGCACCACCGGCGGCGACGGCCTGAGCGGGGCACACGCCTGAGCGGGGCCGGCCGCCCGCGCGCGCTCCGCGTGCGCTCAGCTCGCTCCCGCGAAGTGCTCCCCCACCAGCGCCCGCACCCCGTCCAGGTCCCGCGAGATCAACGCGTCCAGCAGCGCCGTGTGCTGTGCCGCGTCCGCGAGCAGTTCCGCGCGCCCGCGTCCGGCGGGGCCGTCCACCAGGGGCCACTGGGCGCGGCGGTGGAGGTCCTCGGCGAGGTGCACGAGCTGCTCGTTGCCGGACAGGGCGAGCAGCCCGCGGTGAAAGGCCCGGTCCGAGTCGGCGTACGTCACCCGGCAGCCGGTGCCGGCCGCCCGTACCGTCGCCTCGGCGAGGGGACGCAGATCCGCCCAGCGTTCGACCGGCACCGTCCGCGCGAGGCGCAGCATCACCGGAACCTCGATCAGGGAGCGGACCTCGGCCAGCTCGGCCAGCTCGCGGGCGCCGCGCTCGATGACGCGGAAGCCACGGTTCGGCACGACCTCGACGGCGCCCTCCAGGGCCAGTTGCTGCATCGCCTCGCGCACGGGCGTCGCCGAGACCCCGAAGCGGTCGCCGAGCGCGGGCGCCGAGTACAGCTCGCCCGGGGACAGTTCACCCGAGACCAGGGCGGTGCGCAGGGCGTCGAGGATCTGCCCGCGCACGGAGGACCGCTGGACGGTGGCACGGGGACGCGGAATCGGCGTCTCGCTGTGGGTGTGCTCACCCCGGACACCGCCGGCATCGGGCCCGGGCGCGGCTGCCGCGTCCCGCCCCCGGTCCACGTCGGCCGCCCGCGGCTGGGACGGCACCCGCGGTCCGCCGGCCGGCATCCGTGCCCGCTCCGGATGCCCCGTCTCCGTGGAGCCCTGCGTGCCCTGCCTCACGGGGTCGTCCTCCTCCGGCCTTGTCGGTACTTGGGGTCATTACGGCGGGTTGTTACTCGTCCGTCAAGCACCATAGGGCCAGAAGCGGCCGGTTCACATCTCGATGATGTTGGGTAAGGTAAGGCTTACCTCCAGCCAGCCCCGAATGACACCAGATCGGCGGTCCCGTATGCCCGTGCCCCGCTCGGCCCTCGCGGACGCCTACACGCGTCTGGCCGAGGTCCTCCCGGGGCTGCCGATCACCCAGCTCGACGCCGGGGAGCAGGTCCCCCGGGACGGCGGCTGGATCGCCGCCGACGCGCTCGCGGAGGGCGGAGCCGGGCTGGACGCGTTCCTGGCCTGGGACGACGCACAGGTCGAGCGTGACCACGGACAGCGCGCGCGACCGGATGTCGTCGCCAGCTTCGGCCTGCACCGGTACGCCTGGCCGGCCTGTCTGCTGATCACCGTGCCGTGGTTCCTGAGCCGGCGGGTGCCCCGCTTCCACGTGACGGACGTCTCGTACGACCGGACGGTCCCGGACCTGGACATCGGCCGCCTCGCCGTCCGCGCCCACAGCTTCGCCTGTCTGCCCGGTGACCCCGCCGCCGCCCTGCCCGGCGCCCGTGTCGTCGCCGACGAGGAGGCGCTGCGCGGCGAGGTGCGGGAGGCCGTCGCCGAGCACCTGGAACCCGTGCTCGCGGCCTTCGGTCCGCGGATGCGGCGGCGCGGGCGGGCGCTGTGGGGCATGGCGACCGACGAGGTCGTCGAGGGGCTCTGGTACGTCGCCGAAGTGATCGGCGAGCAGGAGCGGGCGAGGCGGGAGCTGGAGCTGCTGCTGCCGGGGGCGACCAAGCCGTACGTCGGCTCCGCCGCCTTCCGCGAACTGACCGGACCGGACGGCGAGCCGCTGCCCACCCGGGACCGGGCGAGCTGCTGCATGTTCTACACGCTGGACCCCGACGACGCCTGCGCCACCTGCCCGCGCACGTGCGACGCGGACCGCGTCGTCAAACTCCTGGCCGAAGCGGCCGGTTGAGGATCAGCTGCGGACTGGGCAGCCCCACGGTTACAGGCGATTCACAGTTTCCTCACTTCTCGCGGGAACTTTCCGTCGAACCATCCGTACGGGTAGTCTTATTCGAACTCAACTCTCGCCCCTCACGCGGCAGTTCGAGCAGAACGCCGCCTTGGGCATCCCCTTGCACCTCCTTGGCGGCCTCTTGCCCCGAAACCCCCTGAGGGGCGGTGGAATTGGGCCACCATGGCGGGCGTTACACGCCCTATCCCAATGCAAGGGACCCCAGATGAGATTGACCGACATATCGCTGAACTGGCTGCTTCCGGGCGCCGTACTGCTCCTGGGCATGCTGGCGGCGGTGGCGGTGCTCGCGCGTGGCAAGCGCACCTCGGGGAAGGACGCGAGCGCGGACGACTCGTGGGAGCGCAGCGAGGAGCGCCGCAGGCGCAAGGAGGCCATATACGGCACCGCCTCCTACGTGCTGCTGTTCTGCTGTGCGGCGGTGGCGGCCGCGCTCTCCTTCCACGGCCTGGTCGGCTTCGGCCGGCAGAACCTCAACCTGTCCGGCGGCTGGGAGTACCTGGTCCCGTTCGGCCTCGACGGCGCGGCCATGTTCTGCTCGGTGCTCGCCGTGCGCGAGGCCAGCCATGGTGAGGCCGCGCTCGGCTCCCGGATACTCGTGTGGACGTTCGCCGGCGCCGCGGCCTGGTTCAACTGGGTGCACGCGCCCAGGGGTCTGGGCCATGACGGCGCCCCCCAGTTCTTCGCGGGCATGTCCCTGTCGGCGGCCGTCCTCTTCGACCGGGCGCTGAAGCAGACCCGCAAGGCCGCGCTGCGCGAGCAGGGCCTGGTGCCGCGCCCGCTGCCGCAGATCCGTGTCGTCCGCTGGCTGCGGGCGCCCCGCGAGACCTACAAGGCCTGGTCGCTGATGCTCCTCGAAGGCGTACGCAGCCTGGACGAGGCCGTCGACGAGGTGCGCGAGGACAAGCGGCAGAAGGAAACGGCCCGACTGCGCCGGCGCGAGCAGGACCGGGTCGAGCGGGCCCAGCTCAAGGCGATCAGCCGGGGTCACCGCGGCTTCGTCGGACGCGGCCCCGGCCCCGGGCGGCCGATGGAGATGCCGGCCCTGGAGCGCGACTCCGACCGAGTCACCGCGGAGCCTGCCATATCCACCTCGGAGCCCCTGCCCGTACGCTCACGGCCCTCCCTTCAGCCCGTCCGCCAGAGCTCTGACCCGATCACCGTGGACCTCACCGCGGAGGACGACACGATGGCGCTGCCGCGCCTCGACTCCCTGGAGCGCAAGCTCAAGGATCTGGAGCAGCAGTTCGGCTAGGAAGACCGGGAACGGACGCAGTCGACGACGTCAGGGGGTACGGCCCGGGGCCGTACCCCCTTTCGCTGGTCGTGCTGCCCCCGCGTCGAGTTCGAACCACACCGCCTTCCCCACCCCGTGCGGCCGTACGCCCCAGGCGTCCGCGAGGGACTGCACCAGGGCGAGACCCCTGCCGTGCGTACCGTCGTCGGCGTTCGGTACGCGCAGCCGGGGCCTGCGGGCGACGAAGTCCCGTACCTCCACCCGCAGTCCACGGGGTCCTACGACGGCCGTCAGGACCGCGTCGTTGTCGGTGTGGACGATGGCGTTGGTGACGAGTTCGCTGGTGAGCAGTTCCGCTATCTCGGACCGCCCGGGCTTGCCCCAGTGCCGTAACAGCTCGCGCAGTGCCCTGCGTGCCTCCGGGACCGCCGCGAGGTCCGCGCGTCCGAGTCTGCGCCGCAGCTGCGGCCGCGCCGTGACGCTGTCGGCCTCTTCCTCCATCATGTGAGCCGAGAAGGCCCCGATCGCCGTGGGACCGCCCCCTCGTACCTGCCTTTTCATGACCCCCGCCTGCGTGCCGATGTCGGGTTCCCCTCTGCCTCGAACACGTTCACGGGGATCCATGCCCGTTGGCTCACTCGACAGTCATGTGGGGTCGTCGACGACCGGCTGTTCGGGCCATGCGTACGACAGCCGCCGCACTGTCGACGAACCCTGGTGGAGGCGGCCCCAGGCTGCGGGGTATCGGCCCAACTGCCCATGGCGCGCCGCCGATCCCGCCGTACGCGACGAAGCCGGGGGGCAGTTGGGTCCGACCGGTTCCCCCGGCCCGTGAAGCTGGCCGGAAATCGCCGCTTTCAGGCTCAGCTCAGTGGAGGTTCAGTGGAGCTTGGCGACAGCCGTGGTCGTCGTCTTCTTGAAGGCCCTCACCGGCGCGTCGTCGAAGTCGCCGAGCTGCGACCACTCCACGACCGTGACGGTGCGTCCGTCCCGGCCGACCGACAGGAGATGGATGTCCGTCGCACCCCAGGAGGCGGCGGTGTGCAGGCCGTGCACGCGGGCGCCCTCCTCGACGGGCAGAGTGCCGTAGTCCTTGTGCGTGGCCTCGATCTCCGGGTCCCGCTCGATGCGGGCGGGGCAGGTCCGTATCTCCTTGTTGAGGCGGGTGGCGAGGGCCTTGGCCTTGGCGGGCGTGCCCGTGACGATGTTCAACTGCCGGGCGCTCGCGTCCAGTTCGGTGTGGAAGGCACGGTAGCGGGAGTCGTAGCCCGGCAGCGCGTCCGCCAGGCACAGCAGCAGTTCCTCCGGGACACCGTCGGTGATGGCGCCCGCGGTCCAGGGGGACGACGGGTGCGGCGGCAGGTCGGCGGCCGAGAGGAACCCCGTGCGGGGTGTCGCGCCGGCCGGTGCGGTCAGTACGGAACCGAGCGTGAGGCCCGTGAGGGCGAGTAGGGTGAGCGCGCCTGCGCGGGTCTTCTTGAGCATGGGTGTCCCCGTGGTGAGTGTGTGAACGACAGGAGCCGCCGCGACTCCGGGTGGTCGGCCCGGTCCTGGTCGGTGCGGCACCAAGAGCATCAGCGGTCACGGCGGGCGGGCGCAACCTCCGGCGCACCGTCGGCGACGGTGGAACCGTCCCAGCCCGTCCGACGTGCAGATACAGGGGGTGCCTGGGATGGCGTCCCGGGAGGGGATACGGGGGAATGGTGCCGGAAGAGGACGACGTCGCGCGGTTCGCGGCGCTGCTGAGGCAGTTGAAGGACCGTACGGACCGCAGTTACGGGGCGCTGGCCCGCCGCCTGCACATGAACACCTCGACCTTGCACCGCTACTGCGCGGGCGAAGCGGTCCCGGTCGACTTCGCCCCCGTGGAACGCTTCGCCGCGCTGTGCGGGGCCACCGCGGAGGAGCGGTTGGAGCTGCACCGACTGTGGCTGGCGGCGGTGGCGGCGCGACAACGGCCGGTGGGGAAGCCGGAGATGGCGCAGGAGGCGGCTGGGGCTACGGGTGCCGGGGTGGCTGGGGCTACGGGTGCCGCGGCGGCCGGGGTTTCAGGAGCCGGGGCGCCTGGCGCTGCGGGAGCCGGGGCGGCTGAGGCTGCGGGAGCTGCGGCGCCCGGCGCTACGGGAGATGCGGCGCCCGGCGCTGTGGGAGCGGTATCGGCCGGTGCTTCGGGTGCCGCCCCCGCTCCCCGCGCCACCCCCTGGTACCGCCGACGCCGCCTCACCGTCACCACGGCTGCCGTGGCCGCCGTGCTGCTGGCCACGCTGGGCACCCTGTCCGCGCTACCGGACGGGAGTTCCTCGGTGGAGGCCGATGGCCGGCTCGCCGATCCCACCCCCACAACGACGTCCGGCGCACCGAAGAGCCCCTCCCCCAAGTCGCCCAGCCCTTCCTCCTCTTCCGGTTCCGCCACACCGTCACCGTCGGTCAGCGGCAAGGCGGCCACGTCGGCGCCGCCCACCGGCGGCGGTGGCGCGGCCTCCGGCAACGGCCCGTCGGGGGGCGGCTCCTCCGGCGGTGAGGAGACGCCGAGCGGGACTGCCGACGTGCCGCTCACCTGGACGGCCGACTCGCACGAGTGGGCGCTCGGCTGCAGTCATGACTACGTGATCAACAAGCCGCCGCAGCAGGTGCCTCCGCCACCTCCCCCGCAGGACGCCGCGAACTGGGCCAGGGCGCTGGGAGCGGTGCACGGGCGGGAGCAGTTGGTGGAGATCTCCGTGCAGGGGCGCTCCAAGACCGCCGTGGTGCTGGAGGCGCTCCGCGTCCGGGTGGTGGGCCGCGGCGAGCCGGTCGCCGGAAAGGCGTACTCGATGGACCAGGGCTGCGGCGGATCACTGTCGCCGCGCTACTTCGCCGTCGACCTGGACATCAACCGGCCCATCGCCCGCCCGGTCGACGGCGGCGACGAAAACGGCCCGATCCCGGCGGTACGCATGCCCTACCGGGTCTCCTCCGAGGACCCGGAGGTGCTGCTCGTCACCGCGACGACTGAGACCTGCGACTGCCGCTGGTTCCTGGAGCTCGACTGGTCCTCCCAAGGGCGCTCCGGAACAGTCCGCATCGACGACCACGGCCGCCCGTTCCGCACGAGCAGCATCGAGGGCCTGTCCCGGTACTCGTACCACCAGCTCCAGTGGAGCCCCTGGACCGAGTGAGCAACGCCGTTACGGCCGCGGCAGGTTGACTCACGCCTCCCAAACCGCGGCGGCCGTACGGTCGTCGGCGTAGCCCTTGACCCGGGTCTGGGTGTCGGCGAGGAACGCGGCGAGGCCGGGCGGGGTGGGGCCCGACCATCGGCCGGTCAGGTACTTGCACAACTCGGGTTCGCCGCGCAGGGGTTCGGCCAGGCCGCCGGTGCACATCAGGAGCGTGTCACCCGGGCGGGCGACGGAGGCGCGGAAGCGGAAGGGTTCGCGGGGCGGCTCGGGGGCGGGCTCGTACGGGCTCGGGGGCGTCGGGATGCCCAGGTCCATGGTGAGCCGGTCGCCCTCGGGCGTCTCGTGCGGGAGGGAGCCGAAGCCGACGACGGGTTCGCCTGTGATGTCGCCGACCGACGGCTCGATGTCGTGCCACTCGCCGTCCCTGAGCCGGAACAGTCCGCCCGCGCCGACGCCGAAGAACACACGGGTACGGCACTCGGGGTCGGCGGGCAGCAGCAGACAGCGCAGGGTGGCCGCGTACTCCTCCGGGTCGATGCCCTGCTCGGCCGCGCTCGCGCGGAGTTTGCCGAGACTGCGGTCGGTGAGCCGGTGCAGCCCCGACTTCAGATCGCCTCGCCGGGCCGCCCGGATGTCCTCGCTGAGCCGCGCGTGACTGCGGCCCACGGCCCGCCCGATCCAGTGACAGGCCTCGGCCGCCGCGCGGTGCGCGCCCGGTGTCGCCCGTGCCCCGGTCGCCATCGCCACGAGGATCAACGCCTCCTCACCACTGCCGAAGCGCGCGGTGAGCAACGAGTCCCGACGCGGCTCACCCCGGTACCGCGCGGAGTCCCCCCGCACCGAAACAGCCCGCAACGAGCACGTCCCGTATTGGGCACCGTCGAGCACGGTGTCGGCGACGAGGTCGTCGAGATCATCCGGGTCGGCGGGGGGTAGCGCGGTGGGTTCGGCGTCGTAGGTGGGGGGTCCGGTACCGACGTAGTCGAGGTGGGGGGGTGGGGGGGGGGGGGGGGCGGGGGGGGGGGCGGGGGGGGGGGGGGGGGGGGGGGGGGGGGGGGGGGGGGGGGGGGGGGGGGGGGGGGGGGGGGGGGGGGGGGGGGGGGGGGGGGGGGGGGGGGGGGGG
>NZ_JAFFSU010000029.1 GCF_017948455.1 Streptomyces sp. GESEQ-4 | reverse complement strand
GGGGGGGGGGGGGGGGGGGGGGGGGGGGGGGCGGGGTGGGGGGGGGGGGGGGGGGGGGGGGGGGGGGGCGGGGGGGGTGGGGGGGGGGGGGGGGGGGGGGGGGGAAAGGGGGGGGGGGGGGGGGGGCGGCCGGGGGGGCGGCGCCCGCCCCTTCTTCTCGGCGGAGCCGGTCCGCGGCGCTGGTCCGCGGCGGGCGTTCCTCGGTCCGGGAGCGCCTGTTCCTCAGTCCGAAAAGACCTGGTTGATCACGTAGCGGGCGTTGGCGGAGATGACCGGGTTGGTGTTCCGGTAGTACGGCAGCTGAACGACCGCCATGGACAGGGCCCAGCCGCGGCCGCGCGCCCAGGTGGCGTCATCGACGTCCAGGCCGTCGCGGAAGACCTGCCGTGCCGAGGCCGGCAGCAGGTTCCACGCCGGGATGAGGTCGGCCGCGGGGTCACCGATGCCCGCGGTGCCGAAGTCGAGCACGGCAGCCAGACGGCCGGCGGTGACCAGCAGGTTGCTCGGCATGAGGTCGGAGTGCGTCCAGCACGGCGCTGCCGGCCAGAGGGGGGCGGCGAGCGCCGACTCCCAGGCGGCGAGGGCCCCTTCGGCGTCGAAGGGCTCGTCCGTGTGCCGCAGGGCCTCGATCGCGGCCCGGGTCTCGGCATCGCAGGTCGCCAGCGGTGCGCCTCGGTGTGCCGGGGGTCCGCCGTCCAGGTCGGCCTTGCGCATCGCCAGGACGAAGGCCGCGAGGTCGCGGGCCAGCGACTCGGGCTCGGCCACCTGGCCCTCGACCAGGACGTCTCCCTCGATCCAGCGGTGCACGGCCCACGGCCACGGATAGCCCTCGGCGGGCTTCCCCAGGGCGACGACCGTCGGGATGTCGACGGGAACCAGGGGCGCCAGCTTCGCCAGCCACCGCGCCTCGAGGTCCAGCGCTGCGACGCCACCCGCGTTGAGCGGCAGCCGGACGGTCAGTTCGGAGCCGATCCGGTAGATCGCGTTGACCGTGCCACCGGACGCCAGACGCCGCAGGGGCAGATCTGCCCACTGGGGGAACTGGGTGCGCAGCAGCCGTTGGACGAGGTCCACGTCGATATCCGCTTCGTCCGCATGCATCTTGGCCATGTGGTGCCCGATCATCCGATCTCGTCGATGGTCATGCCCTTGCGCGCACCGCCGGAGTATCCGCCGAGGAGCCCCATGGCCGGATGGGGCTCGAGCGGATTTCCACCGTTCAGCGGGCGATGCCCTCCCCGGCCCGGGCCGGCAGGGACTCTTGGATCAGGGCGTAGGGAGGGTTGTCGACCAGGTAGAAATGCCCGCCCGGGACCACTTGTTCGCGGACGCCGCCCCGGGTCAGCTCGCTCCACGGGCGGCAGTCGGCGTCGGCGTCGACGTCTCCGGTGATCGTCGTCACCGGGCATCGCACGGCACGTCCGGGGCGGGGCTGATAGGCGTGGAACATCCGTCCGTCTGCTCGGATGTAGGGCAACACCAGTTCCTGGAACTCGGGGTCGGCGGCCAGCTCGGGGTCCGTACCCCCCAGGGTGAGCAGCTGCTCGACGACGGTCGCATCGTCCTCGTCGGGCGGGGACTGCCAGTCCTCGGCCGGCGGATACGGGGCATCGCGGGAGCCGGACGCCAAGATGCGGACCGGGTCGATGCCGCGGGCTTCCAGGGCTAGGGCCGTCTCGAAGGCGATCGGCGCCCCCATGCTGTGCCCGAACAGGGCGAGCGGGCGGTCGGTCAGGGCCATCGCCGCGTCGGCAACCGATGCGGCGAGCTGCCGCAGATCCGTTGGCACCGGCTCGGCGATCCGTTCGCCGCGCCCCGGGTAGCGGACGGCGTACACCTCGATTCCGTGGAGCCGGCCGCCCCAGTCGCGGAAGAAGGACGCGGCTCCTCCGGCGTGCGGAAAGCAGATGAGGCGTACGGCGGGGTCGGGAACGGCGATCGTACGGTGCAGCCAGATGTCGGTCTCGGTGGTCACCGCGTCACCCCCCGGGCCGCACCCTGGCGCCGGGCCCGCAGTGCGCGCGCCCGCCTCGCGGCGGCCTGCCGCGCGCCGGGCTCGGGGCCGCCCGTGCCCTCGGTCCGTCCCGCTCCGCCACTGAGCATCGCGGCCTGCGCCGACACGGTGGTGTGGGTGAACAAGGCGACCACCGGGGGCCGTTCACCGGTGTGCCGCTCCAGGGCCTCGCGGAGCCGGAGCATTGCCAGCGAATGGCCGCCCAGGTCGAAGAAGTTGACGTCCACGGGCACGTGCGGCCTCTGGAGCACCTCGGCCCACGCCGCGGCGACCTTGGCGGTGAGTTCGCTCCGGCCGCCGTCCGCGGCGCCGGCCTGGCGGTCGGCCACCGCGGGCGGTCGCTCGTCGGCGCGTGCCCGCAGCTCCGCGCGGTCCGTCTTGCCGTTCACGGTACGGGGGAACGTGTCGAGCACCTTGATCCGGGCGGGCACCATGGCGGCGGGAAGGGTCGCGGCCAGCTGCTCCCGTAGCAACTCGGGAGCCGGGGCCCGGCCTTGCGGAGCGAGCACGAAGCCGACGAGCGAGGCGCCGGCGCCGTCCGGGACCACGACCGCGTCCCGGACGCCGGGCAGCACACTCAACTGGGCTTCGACCGCAGAGAGTTCGACTCGGTGGCCGCGAATCTTGACCTGGTGGTCACGACGGCCGAGGAAGTCCAAAGTGCCGTCCGGGTTCCAGCGGGCGCGATCGCCCGTGCGGTACATGCGAGCTTGCGTCTCATCCGCGAAGGGGTCCGGTACGAAGGCACGTGCCGTGGCGTCGGGCCGTCCGTAGTAGCCGCGGGACACACCGGCGCCGCCGATGAACAGGTCCCCCTCGGTGCCCTGCGGCACCGGGCGCAGTTCGGCGTCGAGCACATACAACCGTGCTCCGGGCACCGGCCGTCCGATGGTGACGGGGCCGGGAGCCTCGAAGCGGTGGAAGCTGGCCCAGACCGTCGCTTCGGTGGGGCCGTACTCGTTGATCAGGGCGGTGGCGCCCATGCGCTGGTCGAAGTGGCGCGCCAGCAGTTCCGGTGGCAGCGGTTCTCCGGCCACGATCACGCTGTCCAGCGAGGCGAGCCGGGACGGGCCCAGGCGGGCGGCGGCATCGAGCACGACGCTGTAGAGGGAGGGCACGCACAGCATGTGGGTCACCCGATGGCACTCGATGAGTTCGACGAGCCGCTCGGGGTCGCGGACCTCGTCCGGGGTGGCCACGATCAGCCGGCCGCCCGCGGTGAGCGTCCCCCAGAGCCCCGCCACGGAGGAGTCGAAGGCGAGGGGCGAGACGAGCAGGAACACCGGCGCGCCCGGATAGACGGTGCGGCGCGCCAGGGTGGAGGCAGCCAGCTGGCCGTGCTCGACCACGACGCCCTTCGGCTCCCCTGTACTGCCGGAGGTATAGATGAGGTACGCGGCGTCGTCCGCGGTCACCGGGACGGCCGGCGGCTTGGCCTCGAGGTCCGGGCCCGGCATCGTTTCGGGACCCTCATCCGAGCTCCCGTACTCCGCACCGACCAGCGGTAGTTCGAGACCCGCCAGGCGTCCGCGGGCCGAGTCGCCGACGACGACAGCGCCCACCTGCGCATCGCTCAGGATGTCGGCGATGCGCCGGTCGGGGTGGGACAGGTCCACGGGAACGTAGGCAGCGCCGCACCGCAGCACGCCGAGCACGACGGCGACCATCGCGATGGAGGGTTCGACGAGTACGCCGACCCGACTGCCCTGCCCCACGCCCGCAGCGGCGAGCCGTGCGGCGAGCCGGCCTGCCCAGGCGTCCAGGTCCCCGTAGCCGATGTGGCTCTCCCCGCTGTGCACGGCGGTGCGCGCCGGGCTCACCCTGGCGAATCCGGTCACCAGCTCGTGCACAGGGGCCAGCGGACCGGCAGGCAACTGGGCGCCGATTCCGCTCTGTTGTGGTACGCCGAGCCGTCCGGCCGGCGTGTCCGTCTGCATCGCTGTTGCCATCAGAGTTCCTCCACTGATCATCGAATGGTGGATACGGCGATCCCCGCGCCGGTGCGAGAAAGGACGGTGAGCGGGAAGGCGCCGGCCCGCACCAGACTGCCCACCGGGAGGGTGATGAGGGTCTGCCGCAGCACGACTGGTGAATCCATCGAGGGCGGGGCTGACGCTGTACAGGCCCAGTGCGCCCCCATGAGCGACTCCAGCCACAGCGTCACGGTGGGCCGCCGCCGGACTGGTTCCGAAGTCACCTCTGACTTCTTCAGGAGCATCATGAGCCCAGATATTGCCAGCCTTGGCACAGTAATGGCAACAATTTGCCTCAGGTCTTAGGTGATCCGCCAATACCAGGCGCGCCGATGCCGGTCAGCCTGCCGCGACCCCGACGCGCGCCGGCTCCAGCAGCTCACGGACAGTCGCGCACTGCCCGCCCAGGGTCCGGGCGACCAGCAGGTCGCGTATCGGAATCCGTACGCCGAGCTCCTTGCCCAGCCTGCGGGCGAGATGGGTGATCAGCAGGGAGTCCCCGCCCAGCAGGAAGAAGTCCGATTCCTCGGTGATGTCCTCATGGCCGAGCAACTCCGTCCAGGTCCGAGCGAGCAGGGCAGCCATATCGGCATCCGGCCTCGCCGGGCCGGCCGGCCCGGCGGGCACCGGCTCCTCCCCCTTGCCCACGTGGCTCACGGGTGCCCCGGCCCGGCCGGGCTCCCCCTCCGCGGCCAGGGGTGCCGCGGTGCGGCGGGCGGTGGCCTCCGGCGCGAGCCGCCGGGGCCCGGCGAAGGGGTAGCCGGGCAGATGGATCCGCCGGCCACGACCGCACAACGCCTCGGTGTCGAGCGACTGCCCCATGGTCCACAGGGCACCCAGTGCGGCGAGAACCTGAGAGGCCCGTGGTATACGCCCCGAGGTGAGGGGCACAGCGGTCAGGCCCACGGCTTCGGACATGGCCGACAGTGCCCGGCCCGGCCCCGCCTCCACCAGCACCGCACCGGGAAGGTGCTCGGCGAGGGCGTCCAGCGCTCGCGCGAACCGCACGGTGTCGCGGGCCTGTTCGGCGAAGGCACCCGCGGGGACTGTTCCGCCAGGGCGGACCAGGTCGCCGCTGTTGGTGGCCCAGATCAGCTGCGACGGATGCGTGACGACCCGGGACAGTTCCGCGGCGAGCGGCACGACCGCGGGCTCGATGAGGGAAGAGTGGAAGGCCCGGGTGCCGCGCAGCCGGTGGGAGGGGACGCGCCCGTCGAGCCAGGCGTCGAACGCCTCGACGGCCGTCGCGGTACCGGCCACCACGCTGCCCTGCGGCGAGTTGACCGCGGCCAGCTCCAGGCCGAGGCCGGATGCGGTCAACAGCTCCAGGGTCGCGCTCTCACCGCAGCCGATGGCGAGCATGGCACCCTCGGGGCAGGCCTGCATGGCCTGCCCGCGCAGGGTCACGAACCGGGCGGCGTCACGGAGTTCGAGGACTCCCGCCGCGCAGGCCGCGCTGATCTCGCCGAGGCTGTGTCCCACCACTGCGGCCGGTACGACGCCGAGTCCGCGCAGTGCGGCGGCGATGGCGTACTCGACGGCGAACAGAGCGGGCTGGGCCAGCTGCGTCCTCGCGAGTTCGCCTGCGGGGAAGTCCGGATCGGTCAGCGCTCGCGTCAGCAGCCTCGCCAGTTCGGGTTCGAATGCGCCCAGGCACTCGGCCAGGGCCGCCGCGAAGCCGGGCAGTGCCCGGTCGAACGGCAGGGCCATACCCGGGTGCTGGGAGCCCTGGCCGGGGAAGGCCAGGACCACGGGGGCCGGGCCCTGTGCGGGACAAGTGCCGCGCACCGTGGCGACGCCGACGCCCGTGCGGAGGCGTGCGGCGGCGTCCGCGGCGGTATGTCCGACCACGGCGAGGCGTTCGGGCAGGGCGGCGCGGCCGGTGGCGAGGGTGCGGGACACGTCGGCCAACTGCGGTCCGTGATCGATGAGATGACGGCCGAGACGGTCGGCGGACCGGGTCAGCGCCGCGCCGTCGGCGGCGGACAGCAGCACGAGGTGACCGGCTGCGGGCGCGCCCTCGGACTCCGGCCGGGGCGCGGGCACGGGGGATCGCTCGATGACGACGTGCGCATTGGTGCCGCCCACTCCGAAGGAACTGACTCCGGCGCGGCGCGGCTCAGGGCCGGACCAGGGCGTCGCCTCGGTGGGCACGTACAGCGGCGAACCGTCCGTCTCCAGCAGCGGGTTGAGCCCGGTGAAGCCCGCCACGGGCGGGATCACGCCCTCCCGCACCACGAAGAGGGCCTTGATCAGCCCGGCCAGTCCGGCCGCGTTGTCCAGGTGGCCCGTGTTCGCCTTGAGCGCGCCGACCGCCACCTGCCCGGAACGTGCTCCCGCCGCGCGCAAGGCAGACGAGGCCGCCGACCACTCGATCGGGTCGCCGACCCGGGTGCCGGTGCCATGCGTCTCCAGGTAGCCGATGCCTGCGCCGTCCACGTCCGCCGCCTCCAGTGCGGCGCGGATCACGGCCTCCTGTCCGCCGACGGACGGGGCGTAGTAACCGGCCTTGGCCGCCCCGTCGTTGTTGACCGCCGTGCCGAGCAGAACCCCGTACGGCTCCAAGTCGTCCTCGAGCGCGTCGGACAGCCGGCGCAGTACGACACAGGCCACGCCGGAGCCGGCCACCACGCCGTCGGCGTTCTCGTCGAAGGGGCGGCACCGACCCGCGGCGGAGTGGATGCCACCGGGCACGTGCAGATGCCCGGCCTGCGGGAAGGCCACACCGGCGGCCACGACGAGCGCCTGCTCGCACTCGCCGTTCAGCAGGGCCTGGACCGCTAGATGGACGGCGACCAGGGAGGAGGAGCAGGCCGTCTGCACGGCGAGCGCGGGGCCGTCCAGGTTGAGCTTGTACGAGATGAGGCTGGCCAGGAAGTCCGGCTCGTTGCCGTGCACGGCGTCTTCCAGGGAATGCGGCGTCAGCGCGCCCCCCGCCAGCATGCTGTGCAGATAGCCGCTGCCGCTCGCGGAGGCGTACACGCCGGTGGAGAGACCGGAGCCGAGAGGGCTCACGGCGGCGTCCTCGAGGGCCGCCCATGCGCACTCCAGCATCAGCCGGTGCTGGGGATCCATCATCTCGGCTTCGCGCGGGCTCATCCGGAACAGCGTGTTCTCGAAGCGGTCGGCATCGGGCAAGTGGCCGTGCACCGGCACGAAGTCGGGATCCTCGAGCAGGTCGTCCGCCACCCCGTCCGCACGCAGCCGGTCCTTGTCGCGGCGCGTGGTGAGGACCCGTCCGGCGGTGAGGGAGGCCCACCACTCGGCCAGGTCGGGCGATCCGGGGAATCGGCCGGATATCCCGGTTACGGCGATGTCGAGGGAGCGGTCGCGTGCCATGGAATCCACCTTCGTTCAACGCTGGGCCGCCCCCGCCTCGGGCCGCAGGGCGCGAGACCGGCCAGTGCCCAGAAGTCGCCAGCCCGATCCACAAGGTTGCCTTGATAGGCAACTTGGTGGCAATGTCTTTGTCAACACTGTCTTGGGCAGTGGCACTGCCCTGCTCGTCGCCGCGCAGAACCCGAGGGGAGAGGGACGGCTTGCGACCAGACCCGGAGTGGACCGCCGGCCCACCGAACACCGCCCCCGACGAGGGGCTGCACGAGACGTTCGCCCGCAGGGCGCTCGCCCGCCCTCATGCGGTCGCTCTCATCGAGTCGGAACGCACCACGACCTACGCCGCACTGAACGCCGACGCCGACGCCTGGGCCGCGCAGCTCACGGCCGCTGGAGTGAGTGCCGGCTCACTGGTGCCCGTTCTGCTGCCCAGGAGCACGGAACTCGTCACCGCGCTCCTCGCGGTCCTCAAGACCGGTGCCGCATACGCCCTGTTGTCCCCCGACTGGCCGGAGCCGCGGATCAAGGACGTGCTCCAGGAGCTCGGCCCGCCGCTCCTGATCGCCGCCGCAGGCCGGACCGCACCAGAGGACTCCCCGGTACGCGTGTGGTCGCCGCCCGACGGGCAGGCCGCGGCACCGCCGGACTTCCGGCCCGCGAGCGTCGACGCGGGCGATCCGTGCTGCGTCTTCTTCACCTCGGGCACCACCGGCCGCCCCAAGGGCGTGCTCAGCCCGCACCGGGCGACCGCCCGGCTCTTCCAGCAGGGCGGCATCGCCCGGTTCACCGACTCCACGGTGATGCCGCTGGCCGCGGCCATCCCCTGGGACGCGTTCTCCCTGGAGCTGTGGTCGGTGCTGCTCAACGGCGGCACCTCACTGGTCGTGACGGACCCCTACCTCTCCCCCGTGGCGCTGGCCGACGCCGTCGCCCGGCACGGAGCGGACACCGCCTGGCTCACCAGCAGTCTCTTCAACATGATCGTGGACGAGGCACCCGACGCCTTCAGGGGGATACGACAGCTCGCGATCGGCGGTGAGCGGCTTTCGGCCGCCCACGTCCGCCGCTTCCTGCGTGACCACCCGGACGTCGTACTCCTCAATGGATACGGGCCGGTCGAGTGCACGGTGTTCGCCACCACCCATCGCATCACGGAGGCGGACTGTGACCGGCCCGGCGGCATTCCGCTGGGCCGTCCGGTGCCCGGAACGCAGATCCATGTGCTGGACGGTGCCCGTCCGTGCGCGGTGCGGGAGACGGGCGAGATCTGTCTCGCGGGTGACGGGCTCGCGCTGGGATACCTGGGCGACACCGCTCTCACCGACGCGAAGTTCACGTGCGTGCGCATCGACGGCCACGACGTGCGGATCTATCGCACCGGGGACCTCGGTTACTGGGACGAGGACGGCCTGCTCCACTATCAGGGGCGTGCCGACCGGCAGTTGAAGATCCGCGGGCACCGTGTCGAGCCCGCCGAGGTCGAGCGCCAGGTGGAGCAGCTGGTGCCGGAGGTGCGCCACTGCCGGGTGCTGGCCCGTGGCGATGCCAGTCTCGGCGAGCGCGAGCTGGTCGCGTTCTGTGTGCCGGTCCGCGCCGGCGACCCGCTTGACTCGGCACCGGCCGTGCTGCACGACGCCCTGGTTCCGTACCAGCGGCCCGCCGTGGTGGTGAGCGTCGATGCCTTCCCCGTGACCGCGCAGGGCAAGCTGGACGAACGGGCGCTGCTCGCCCTGGCACCGGCGGCCGCGCCGGCGGTCGCATCGGCAGCCGAGGAAGCGGCCTCGCCCTCCTCCTGCGCGGATGTCCGCCCCGCCGACCTCCGGGATCCGGTGGTGCGCGCCGTGGCGGAGGCCTTCGCCACGGCTCTGGACCGCGAAGTGCTCCCCCTGGACGTGCCGTTCGTCGCGCTCGGCGGCACCTCTCTCGGGGCGGGGCGGCTGTGCGCACGGCTGTCGGCCCGGCTCAACCGACCGGTGGCCGTCTCCTGGCTCTACCGGCATCCGACGGTCCACGCCCTCGCCGGCCGGCTGCGCGACGCGCCCGTCCCCCTGCCCGCGCCCTCCGCCGACGCCCACCCGGCGGACATACCGCTGTCGCCGATGCAATTGGTGTACGTGACGAAGCAGTTGATCGACCCCGCCGACCGTACGGGGCACTGCCTGCTCACCTGGGTCATCGAGGGCGACCTCGACCCAGACGCCCTGGAGGAGGCCATCAGCGCGGTGCACGAGCGGCATGAAGCCCTGCGTGCCGCCTATCTGCTCGACCCCCGGCCCGCCGTGCGGGTCGTGGACATGCCGCCTCCCCCTCTCGAGGTGCTGCCCGATGAGGATGACGTCGACGCGGCGCTGTGCGCGGCGCGCGGCGAGCTCGCCGGTGAACTCGCCCTGGACGAGGGCGAAGTGTGGCGCACCGTCCTGGTCCCCGTGGCGGGAGCGGCGCCGGGACGGGCCACCGCGGTCTTCGGCTGCGTGGTCCACCACGTTGCCTTCGACGGCTGGTCGGAAGGAGTCCTCGCCGGTGACCTCAGCGCCGCCTACCGCAGTGCGCTGCGCTCCGGGTCCGCCGCGCTCCCCGCGGGGCCCACCCTCGCAGCGGTGTTCCTGGAGTGCGCCGCACGGAGGCAGGAGACCGTGTCCGACGCCCAACGTGACTATTTCCGCTCCGAGTTGACGGACGCACCGGTCATGCGCTGGCCGAGCGGTCCGGTGCCGCCGAAGCCGGGCTCTGCCGACCGGACCGAGGTGGTGCTGCCGGCCTCGGCGCTCGCAGGTGTCGACCGCATCGCCCAGGAGGCGGGCGTCACCCGCTTCGCCGTACTGCTGTCGCTGTGGGCCGCGAGTCTCTCGGAGACAACCGGCCAGCGGGACTTCACGGTCGGTGTCCCCGTCGCCCAGCGCGACGGCATCGCGCTGCAGCAGGCCGTCGGATGTCACATCAACATGGTGTGCCTGCGGCTGCGCGACACCGCACTGGACGGCGACACGGCCGCCGTCGCACGGGTCGCGGAGATCGCCTCGCGTGCGTTCGGCGCTCAGGACGTGGCGTTCCCCGACGTGCTGGCCCTGCTCGACCGCCGGCGCGACGACCGGCCACCGCTCTACCAGACCCTGTTCGCGTATCAGGACAACACCCCGCCCGAGCTCGCCCTGCACGGCACCACAACCTCCTTGGTGCGGAGCCCCTATCTGGAGCTCCCTCTGGAGCTGCACGCCGAACTCTGGCCGGACGAGCACGGCGGGCTGCGGCTGGACGTCGCGTTCCGCCCCGACTCCGTCACCGAAAGCACCGCCAGGGATGCCGCCAAGCTCTTCACGGAGCGCGTGCACACCACCTCGTCAGGAGCCTCGTCATGACGACAGCCCTCGTGTCCCCCGCTCAGCTCACCGACCCCGAGCTGCACACCACCGACGACGCGCACGCCCTGTGGCAGTGGATGCGCGCGAACGCGCCGGTGCACCGCCAACCGGCCGCGGAGCTACCCGAGTTCTGGTCGCTGACCCGCTACGAGGACATCCGCACGGTGTACCGGGATGCCGCCACGTTCACCTCGACGCGGGGCGTGCTGCTGCGCCCGGCCCACCTCGGCGACGATCCCGGCGGCGGTCTGACGCTCGCGCTCACCGACGCACCACGCCACAAGCAGCTGCGCGGGCTCATGGCGGAGTGGTTCAACACCCGTGCCGTACGCGGCCTGGAGGGCTACGTCCGCGCGGCGACCCGGACCGTACTCGCCCGCGCCGTCGACCTCGGTGAGTGCGACTTCGCCCACGACGTGGCCGGGCGGCTTTCGCTCTCCGTCATCTGCCACATCCTGGGCGTTCCGGACCGGGACCACGAGGACCTGTACCGGTGGACGAACCAGGCCTTCGATGCCCATATCTCACTGGTGTCGCATCCGCAGCTCATGGAGTACTTCACGGAGATGCTCTATCTGCGGATGGAGCAGCCGACCGACGACCTGGTGAGCGCTCTCGTCAACGGCACGGTGGACGGTGAGCTGCTGACCGAGGAGGAGGCCGTCCTCAACTGCGAGAACCTGATCGGTGCCACGGAGAATGGGCGCCTCGCACTGATCGGGGGCATGCAGGCCTTCCTCGAGCACCCTGATCAGTGGGCGAGGCTGGGCGAGGACCGGCGGCTGCTTCCCGGCGCCATCGAGGAGATCCTGCGCTGGACGTCCAGCGCGACACACAGCATGCGCGTCGCCACCCGGCCGTGCGACATCCGCGGCACGCGAATCGGCCCCGGGGACCGGGTCGTGCTGTGGCTGCCCTCGGCGAACCGCGACGAAGAGGTGTTCCACGACCCGTACCGATTCGACATCGCACGCACTCCGAACCGCCATATCGCCCTCGCCTCCGGGGAGCACTTCTGCATCGGGAGCACGCTCGCCAGGGCCGAAATGCACGTCCTGTTCACGGAGTTGCTCGACTCCGTGCGCCGGATCGACCAGAACGGGCCGGTCCGGCGCCTCCGGTCCATCGCCGTCAACGGACCGGAGAGCCTGCCGGTACGGATCACCGCGCACTGATGCAGGGGCCACTTCACCATCCCACCTCGCACCCCTCGCTTAGGAGTACGGACATGGCGGACAAGAAAGTGCTGCTGCTCGGCTGGCGGCCCGAGTCCGTGGCCGCTCTGCGCAGCCTCGGAGCCGACGTCACCTGTGCGTTCACCGCCCCGGACGACGAGCGAAGGGCCGGCCTGCTCGACGCTGCTCACACGGTCCCCGTCCAGGATCCGGCCGACACCGGATCAGTGCTGGCCGGCCTCACGCGCCACGGCATGGCCGCCACGGACTTCGACGTGATCTGCTCGCCCGGCGAACCGGCCCTCGTCAATGCGGCTGTCCTGGCGGGCAGTTCGGGCGGACGGACCATCAAGGACACGCTGCTGCTCCGCGACAGGGACCTGCAGAAGAGGTGCATACGCGAGGCCGGAATCCCCGTAGCGCACTCCCGGCTCATCGTGCGCGCCCTCGAGCTCGAGACGTTTCCCCACCAGCGAGGAGTGCTCAAGCCGCTCGACGGCACGGCCACCGGGGTGCGGACCTGGACCGGCGAGGACGAGCGCATCGCCCTCGCTCACCGGCTCACCGACGAGGGCCCCCAGGGCCCCTGGCTCGCCGAGCAACGGGTGGACGGACGGGAGCTGCACCTCCACGGGGTGGTCCGCGGCGCAGAGGTCCGGTTCGTCTCGGTCAGCTGCGCTCTGCGGAGCCTTCGCGCGAGCGGCACCGGCGGGATCAAAGCCGCGTATGTGCTGCATCCCCGCACCAACGAGACAGTCCATGTCCAGGCTCAGGGCATCGCACAGCGGGCGGCGAAGTCCCTCGGGCACCAGGACGGCGTCTTCTGCATGGAGGTCGTCGAGCAGGAGGACCGACTCGTCTTCGGTGAGTACGCGGTGCGCACACCCGGTGGTGCGACCGCCTCGATGATCCGCCTGCAGCACGGGGTGGACCTGGACGAGGAGTGGGCACGGGCCGTACTCGGTCTGGAGTCCGTGCCGGCACCCGTGGTCGACCCGACGTCCATCGGCTGGGTGTCCCTCTTCACCGTGGACGGCATCCTCGGCTCCGGCCCGGACGAGGACGATCTGGCCCGGCAGGAAGGTGTCCGTCGGGTGGTGACCGGGGCAGGCCGGGGAGCGGCACCCACCGGTCCGGCCGAGGTGCCCGCCACGCCCGCCGACGCCAACGCCGCACTCACCGACGCGAAAGCCGCTCCTGCCGCCGTGGCCGTTGTGGAGGGCCAGGACGAGCAGCAGCTCATCACCCGCATGTGGCAGCTCACCGAGTGGTTCCGGGCGCAGTCGACCGCCCGCCAGGACGCCGGCGGGGCCGCGGACGCGGCCCGCGAGCAGCGTGCGCTCACCCGGCTGTCCGCCCCTGCGGGGGTCTTCCCGAGCGATGGATACACCCATGTGGTGAGCGGGCCCGGACGGATGGCCGCGATCGCCGGGCAGATGGCGTTCGACACCCAGGGTGAACTGGTCGGGGCGAACGACCCGGTGGCGCAGGCGCGCCAGGTCTTCACCAACATGGACCGCTGTCTCGCGGCCTCCGGCGCCACTTTCGACGATGTCGTCAAGCTCACCTACTACGTCACCGACATCGCCTTCGTACCCCAGATCCTGGCGGTCCGGGACGAGTTCATCGACACGAGCCGGCCGCCCGCGAGCACCGTGGTGCAGATCGCCGCGCTCTACCGACCCGACCTGCTGCTCGAAGTCGACGCATTCGCCATGCTGACCGCCCTGTGAGGAGCACCGTGACCTCCGCCCAGCTCACCCGCCACCAGGACGGCACGCAAGCGCCGCCCCCGCCCTTCGACGCCGAGCTGGCAGCCCCCCTGCGCAAGATCCTGCGGGAGCTGCCGATGCCTTTGACACCGCAGCTGATCGAGGACCGGCGCCGGCGTTCTCTCGCCGGCCGCCTCCGCGACGAGGACATCCGCCGCGGTTCGGCCTTCGAGATCGAGGAACGAAACGTGCCGGGGCCGGCCGGTGCTCCCGAGATCACCTTGCTGATCTGCCGGCCGACTGCCGCCACCGGACCCCTGCCGGTCATCTACCACACGCACGGCGGCGGCATGGTGGCGGGCAGCCATCGCAGTACGGAGCTGGTCGGCGAGCTGAACCGCGCTCAGGAGCTGCAACTGGCGGTGGTGGCCGTGGAATACCGGCTGGCTCCCGAGCATCCCGATCCGGCTCCGGTGGAGGACTGCTACGCCGGTCTGTGCTGGCTCGCCGATCACGCCCCGGACCTGGGCCTCGATCCGGACCGCATCATCCTCAGCGGCAACAGTGCCGGCGGCGCGCTCGCCGCCGGACTCTCGCTCCTGACGCGGGACCGCTCGGGCCCCGCACCCCGCGGCCAGCTGCTCCAGTTCCCGATGCTCGACGACCGCTGCGACACGTTCTCGGCAGGACAGATGGAGCACGTGGGCCTGTGGGACGGCCTGTCCAACCGGACCGGCTGGACCGCCCTGCTCGGTGAACGGCGTGGCACCCCGGACGTGTCGGGCTACGCCGCGCCGGCCCGGGCCGAAGACCTCTCGGGCCTGCCACCGGCCTACATCGAGGTGGGATCCGTCGAGGCACTGCGCGACGAGGGCCTCGCCTATGCGTCACGGATCTGGCAGGCCGGGGGCCAGGCCGAACTGCACGTCTGGGCGGGCGCCTTCCACAGCTTCGACGAATGGGTTCCCGACGCGGTCGTCTCCCAGGCCGCGCACCAGGCACGTGTGGCCTGGCTGCGGCGCGTACTCACAGCATGAAGTCGGTGACCGGCCGCACCGGAGGAACGAGGGGAACCGGGAGTCGCCCGTCCTGCGGTGACGCGGGCCCCGAAGGGGCGCCGAGCCGCTGCCCGGCACCGTACACCGGCCCTGCCCACTCACCCGCGAGGGAGACGTCCCTGTGACGAAGCCGACCGCCAGGATCCACCGCCGTGCGCGGCGCTGGATCGACATTCTTGCCCTGCTCCGCCATGTGCCGCTCGGCACCAGGATGTTGACACTGCTGCTCAACGTAACTCTCGGGCTGCTGCCTCTCGTATTCGTCACCGCCATGAGCGTGCTGCTGCAGCGCATTCCCGACGCCATCGGCAGCACAGGGGGCGACAACTGGGCCACCCTGCTGATCGTCCTGGGCATCGCGGGTGCCGCTTTCGCCACGCAACAGGCCCTGGCGCCTTTCCAGGCGGCCGCCGGTGAGCTCGTCATCCGCCATGTCGACCAGCGCTGCCGGGGCGAGCTGATGCGCGCCGCGCTCGCCGACGCGCCCGCCATGGCCCTCGACGACCAGCGGTTGCTCGACCGGCTCGATGTGGCGCGCGAGGCCTTCGACGGTGCCGCCGCCTCACCCGGCGACGCCGCTGCCGGGGTGCTGGCGCTCGTCGCCCGGTACACCCAACTCGTCGGCGCCATCGCCTTGGTGGGATACGCCCTCAACCCGCTCGCCGCTGTGGTCATCGGCGCGACGGCCATGACCATCCGGTTCGGGCAGCGCGGTTCACTCGGCGCGTTCGGCGACTTCTACGACGGGCTCACCGCCGAGAAGCGCCGGGCGACCTATGTGAAGCAGCTGGCGACCGGTACCCACGCGGCCAAGGAGATCAGGCTGCTCGGCCTCGTCGACTGGCTGCGGGCCCGCCATCGCAGCGAGACCATGGCGTATCTGTCCACGATGTGGCAGGGCAGACGGCGCATCCTCGGCCGTCCCTTCCTCGCGCTCGCGCTGGTCGGCCTGGCCGGCGGTACCGTTGCCGTCACCCAACTCGCCCTCGCCGGCGTGCACGACGGGCTGAATCTGCTGCATCTGGGGCTCGCACTGCAGGCCATCCTGATCCTGCTGCGCTTCGGCGTGTACTTCCCCGAGTGCGATGTGCAGACCCAGTACGGGCTCATCGCCCTCGACGCGATGAGGGCCTTCCGCGACGGCTCCCGCGCTCTGCCGGCCCTGGCCCCGAGCCGTTCCGTACCGGCGCAGGGTCTGCCGGGGCAGTCCATCAGGTTCGAGAGCGTCGGCTTCCGCTACCACGACGACGGCCCCGCGGTCATCGACGGACTCGACCTGGAACTGCCCGCAGGCATGTCCACGGCCGTCGTAGGTCTCAACGGCGCGGGCAAGACCACCCTGGTCAAACTGCTCACCCGGCTCTACGACCCCACCGAGGGCCGCATCACCGTCGACGGCCACGCCTTGACGGACATCGACGCCCGCGACTGGCACGGCCGCTTCGGGGTGATCTTCCAGGATTACGTACGCTACGAACTCAGCGCCGCCGACAACATCGCCCTCGGCGCACCCCATGTACCGGCGACCGACGAGGCGCTGCGCGACGCCGCCCGGCGCGCCGGTGCCGAGGACGTACTCGACCGGCTCCCCGACGGACTGCGCACCGTGCTGTCGCGCCAGTACCAGGGAGGGCGCGATCTGTCGGGCGGACAGTGGCAGCGCATCGGGCTGGCTCGGGCCCTGTACGCCGTGGGTGCGGGGGCCTCGGTGATGGTGCTCGACGAGCCCACCGCACAACTCGACGTGCGTGCCGAAGCCGAGTTCTTCGACCGCTTCCTCGACCTCACCCGCGGCCTCACCTCGGTGATCATCTCGCACCGCTTCTCCACCGTGCGCCGGGCGGACCAGATCGTCGTCCTCGAACAGGGGCGGGTCGCCGAGCGCGGCACCCATGACGAACTCATGGCAGCGGACGGGCGGTACGCCGCGCTGTTCCGCCTGCAGGCCGAGCGGTTCACCCAGCAGCACGAGGACTCCTACGACGTCGCGCAGGCAGCGTCGTACGACGCCGTCGACACCCGCCGGCCCCACACCGGCGGGGAGAGTGAGCATTCCACGCCTCAACAGGTCCTGCATACAGGTGAGTTGGCTTCGGAGACGATGACGGACGTGACCTCATGAGGAACCTCACCCACACCGCGCGCTGGCTGCTGAAGCTCGCGTGGACCACGGACCGCGGCCGGTTCCTCAAGGCGGCCGTCCTGCTGTTCGTCGGCTATCTCGCGACCCCGGCCGTCGCACTCGCCCTGAGCGAATTCACCGACCGGCTGCTCGCCGACGACCTGCGTGTCGCCCTCATCCTGGGCGGCGTCATCGCGCTCGCCCTCATCGCCGAACTGATGCTGGGCCACTTCGCCCACCTCTACTACTTCGAGCTGGGCGAAGAGGCCGAGTGGCGGATCAACTCCGAGCTGATCCACCACACCAACGGGACCGACGGCGTGGAGCACCTGGACAGCTCCGAGTTCGCCGACACCATGGTCCTGGTCCGCCATGAGATCCAGAAGATGCGCGTCTACATCGAGTCCCTACTGCAGATCTCCGCACTGTCGGCGCAGCTCGCGCTGACCACGGCGATCCTCGGCAACCTCGAGCCGTGGCTGCTCCTGCTCCCGCTGGGTGCGCTGCCGCCCGTCGTCATGGGCCGGATCGCCCAGCGCCGCGTCGATGCGGGCAAGGCCGCGGCGGCCGAGCACAACCGGCGATCCCGCCATCTGCTGCACGTCGCCACCTCGTCCCAATCCGCGAAGGAGGCTCGCCTCTTCGGCTCCGACGAGGCGCTGGTGCGGCTGCACGATCAGAGCTGGGGCACAGCGTCCGCGCATATCAGGCGTGGCCAGCTCACCGGGGCGGGGCTCCGTGCCCTGGGCCAGCTCGCCTTCGCCCTGGCCTGTTTCACGGCCCTGTACGTCGTGCTGCGCCGAGCGGTCGACGGAGGCATCACCATGGGTGAGGTCGTCATGGTCATCACTGTCGCCGTGCAGATCAATGTGCAGGTCGCGGCTGCTCTGGGCTTGCTGGGCACGCTGCAGTCCGCCGGGCACACCGCACGCCGACTGGAGCGGCTGCGGACCTGGCCCACGCGCCCACCGGCGGCGAGCCCCGCCACCGGCTCCGCGCCCGAACGGCTGCACCGTGGCATCCGGCTCGAAGGCGTCGGCTTCACCTACCCGGGCACCGACCGTCCGGTGCTCAGCGATGTCACCCTCGACCTGCCCGCCGGACGCACCATCGCCCTGGTCGGTGAGAACGGGGCGGGCAAGACCACCCTGGTCAAACTGTTGTGCGGGCTCTACCAGCCGACGGCAGGGCGGATCCTGGTCGACGGCGTCGACCTGAGCACCCTGCCTGCCCAGGAGTGGAAGAGCCGGGTGTCCACGCTGTTCCAGGACTTCGCCCGATTCGAACTCACGCTGCGCGAGAACGTCGGCCTGGGCGAGCTGCGGCGGCTCGGCGACGACGAGGCGATCCTGGCGGCCGTGCGCACGGCAGGCGCCGAGCACGTTCTGCGGCGGGTACCGGACGGGCTCGACGGAGCTCTCGGCCGGGGCTACACCGACGGGGCGGAACTCTCGGGCGGGCAATGGCAGTCACTCGGCCTGGCCCGCGCGGCCCTGCGCGAGGAGCCGCTGCTGCTGGTGCTCGACGAACCGGCGTCCGCCCTCGACGCCACGGCGGAGCATGCCGTCTTCGAACGGTACGCGGGATCGGCGGGCGAGGTGGGCAGCCGCGGCGGCGTCACGCTGTTCGTGTCGCACCGCTTCTCCACGGTACTGATGGCCGACCAGATCGTGGTGCTGGAGGGCGGCACCGTGGCCGAGACCGGTGGGCATGCCGAACTGCTCGCCCGGGACGGCCTGTACGCGGACCTGTTCTCGCTGCAGGCCCGCAGTTATCGCTGACCGCTGTCCTCACAGCTCGATTCATCCGTCATACGAAGGGAGCCCTTCCGCCGGTACCGACCGGCGGAAGGGCTCCCTTCGTATGCTCAGCCCCGCACGGGCACCCGAGCCATCCCTGCGCGCACACCGTCCAGGACCAAAAGCGTGAGCAGTTCCCCCACGGCCGGGAGCCAGCGGACGGGAACGATCCGGCGGATCGCACCGGGCGCAAGGCTGGCGAGGGCGGCACTCGCCACCGGCCCCGTGAGGTCCAGCGAGGCACCACCCCGTCCATCGAGGTCGGCAGCGAGGAAGCCGAGCAGGTACGACACGATCCACACCTCGGTCAGGACAATGTCACTGACCCGGTCGGTGAGGAAGGCGCGCCCGGGCAACCGGCCGAGTGCCGCCTGCAGTTCGGTCGCCATCTCCCCCTCGGTGATGCCCTGTTCGAGCAGGAAGACCCGCGCCGAGCTGCGCACACGGCCGTCCACCGAGGCCGGGTCGATGATGCATGCGTCGGCGTACTGGCCCCAGAAGTCGTAGCACGGAACGGTGCCGAGCCCGGTCAGGACGGAGGGAACGGCGGGCAGAGGCGCGAGGTGCGCCGGTACCAGACAGGCGGAGGTACGCAGCCCGTGGACGTTGTTGCCGACAAGGCTGACATCAGTGTCGTGGTCGGCGAGGTTGGCCACCGGGATCAGCCTGCTGATGCCGCGGTCGGCCAGGTAGTGCAGCAGCGCCACGTCGTCCTCGGTGGACTTGTCCACCTTCGCCTCGACGTACGCATCGAATCCGCGAGCCGTCTCCGCCGGCAGGACCAGTGCCTGACACGGAACGTAGCTGTCGATGACCGGGGCCAGGTGGTGACCGTGCATCGCCGCGATGCGCACCGCGTACGAGGTGCGCGAGCACCACTCGGCGAACAGGCTGAGAGCGGCCTCGGGTTGGGCCACGATGAGAGCGTGCAGTCGCTCCAGGAAGTTGTCGGCCGGCAGCGCGTCGTCCTGCAGGACGAGGTGATGCGTGGCGTCGGGGGCGACCGCCGCCCAGGCGAGGCGGGCGCTGCGCAGCGCACTGGGCGGGCCGTCCGGTTCGGGATCGAGAGCGACCTGGACGTTCAGCTCGGGGAAGCGGGCGGCGAGGGCATGGGCAGCCGCGGCGCGCTTGGGATGGCTCATCACAGCGGCCGAAAGCCGTATGGGTGCGGTGGTCAACGTAAGCTCCACAGAAGAAGGGGGACGGTGGGCGTGCGGTTCGCGTACGGTCATCGAACCGGCGTCGGCGACGTCATGACCATGAGTGCTACCCGCTCCGCTTCGCGCCGGACCGCCTCGCGGTAGCGCTCGCCGAGCCGGTCCACCGGCGGCAGGAGGTGGCACTCGTCGATGCTCGCGTCGGCGTGGGGCAGCGCGAACCCGGCCAGCGGGGCCACCTCGTCGTACGCCCACGGCCCCGGCCCGAACAGCGCCTCGACCTCGGGGTCGGCGACGTCATAGCGTCCGTCGGCCGGTGCGGGGGCGAGCAGGGCCCCGACGGCAAGCACGCGGGCGCCGCCCACGGTGCCGAGCACCGTGCCCAGGCGGCGCCCCGATCCGGCCTCGGCCAGTTGTTCCTCGGCCTCGGCATAGAGCTGTTCGGCCGTCGGCCAGCCACCGAAGGCGAGCGCCAACTCCAGTTCCAGGCGAGGCCACTTGGCGAGGTAGTAGCGGTTGGTCAAGGTCGCCGAGCGGTCCTGCGCAGCGAAGTCGCGCCGGTGTGGCAGATGGATGCCGTAGACGTTCTGACCGAGCACGATAGGCGTCCCGGTCAGGGAGATACGCAGGCCCCATTCCTGGTCCTCGGCGCCCCAGCCGGTGAAGCCCTCGTCGAGCGTCAGCCCGTGCCGCCGGACGGTGTCGGTGGGCAGGGCCATGAAACCGGTGCGGACGAAGGCCCAGGGGAACCGGGCGAAGGCGGGGGCGGCCTCGGGTGACCAGCGAGGGTCGAGACGAGGGCAGTCCGTGCTCGCGAGCTCGGCGAAGGTCTTCCGGTAGACGCTGTACGGCTGGACGTCCACCGCTTCGACGGTGTCGTCGAGGACGTCGTCGTAGCCGAAGACCTGGCCCTGGACGCAGATGTTCTGTCCGTGCCGAAAGTACTGCTCCCAGAGGTTCAGCAGGGCGGTGGGGGCCAGGATCACATCGGCATCGAGGACCACGAGGACCTGCCCGGTGGCGTGCCGGATGCCCAGATTGCGCGCCTGGCTGGTGTTCCACTCGTCAGCGACGAGCACCGAGACGATACGCAGCCGATCGGTGAACTCCCGGCAGAGCTCGACATAGTGAGGGTCGTATTCCATGACGCCGACGACCACTTCGAACTCTGCCGGATGCAGGGTCTGCTCCGCGAGGGACAAGAAGACCGCCCGGATGTTGTCCAGGCGTTGTTTGTACGGGATCACGATGCTGAGCTTCGGATTGGCCATAGCACAACCCTAGAAGTCGGGGCGCAAGTTGACAATAATATTGTCACGTGAGGCAAGCAAATGTCAAGTCATGTAAAGCCGCCGCTTCCTGCGTCGCTCCGATACGGACCGGTTCACGGACGACCGGTTCACGGGGCGGCCGTGGCCGGTGAGCGGTACACCGAGACATGACTGCGGCTGGCCGGTCCGAACGGCTCCCGGTTCCAGTCGGCGTAGCGCTCGGTGAGCTTCAGCCCGGCCAGCGAGGCCATCAGGTCGAGTTCATTCGGCCAGCAGTACCGCTCGGAGTGGGGTCGCAGATGCACTCCCCGGGCATCGAAAGTGATCCGCTGGCGCAGGAACGTCTGGGCGTTGCGGTCGTGGGAGTGGACGGCGATCGTCGCGGAGTCCTCCGTCACCTCGTTCACCGACAGCTGCTTGGTGCGTTCGTAGGACGGCGGATCGGGGACGTAGCACTCGATCACGAACGCGCCACCGGGTTCCAGCACCTCGGCAACGTTACGGAAACAGGCGGCCTGCCGGTCGGCGTCCCGGAGATTGAACAGGGTGTTGTACACCAGGTACACCAGCCGGAAGGGGCCGCTGACCGGGACATCCGCGAAGTCGCCGACTGTGGCCGCCACTTGGTCGCCGTCCGGCTTGGCGAGCATTTTGTCGATCATCTCGCGCGAGGCATCGACACCCTGAACCTTGATGCCGCGGTGGGCGAGCGGGAGCGCCACCCTGCCGGTGCCGACGGCCAGTTCCAGAGCCTCGCCGCCCCCGGCGAGCGGGGCGAGGAAGTCCACCGCCGGCGCCGGGTCGAGGTCGGTGCTCTGGTCGTAGGTGTCCGCCCAAAGGTGCCCGAAAAATGCCGGATCGTCGAACTTGGACATGACCCTTCCCTCTCCGCACGTGCGGCCACAGGTGCCATGCGGTGCTGCGACGGGCATGAGTTGCCTATGTGTGGCAAATATATTACCAGGCACGTGCCTCATGTGGCACAATCTCCGTGACTGCGTGAGGCGCACGCAAGCAATGTCAGCAAGACGCTCCCGCGTCGCTCAGCAGCCCAGGACGAGCTCCGGCTTCGAAGCAACCAGGAACGCCGCGCGGCCCGTGCAGCGCTTCCACGTTGAGAGGAATCACCATGAGAATGTCCGCAATCAGTGCACGTGTACGTCCCCTTCGAGTGGCAGTGCCGCTTGCGGCCTCGATCGGCCTGCTGCTGTCGACGGGAAGCGGAACGGCCCAGGCAGACACCACGGCCGACCCCGCTACGGCATGCCCCTTCAGTCGCACCCTGTGCCTCTTCGACCAGCCTGACTACAACGGGGCCCGGTTCACCGCGCAGTCCCTGAATCCCCCCACAGGTGTCTGCGTCGACCTTGTCGAGCACGGCTGGGGCGGCACGAGGGCCCGCTCGGCGGTGAACAACGCACCGCAGACGCCCGTCCTGTTTGCCGGAAGCGACTGCACCGGCAGCCCGCTTCCCCTGAGCGGCAACGGCCTCAACGCTTCGTTCACCTTCGATGCCAAGAGCGTTATCGTCCACTGACTCGGCAGTTGCAGTGGATCACAGGCGTGTCGAGCACATCGAAGCCCAGCCCAGGAGGAGCTCTTGACAGTCGGGACAGGCACGAGCGAGCGCCCCGTCATCGACAGCACCCTTGCCAAGCGGCTCGTCTCCGCCCAGTTTCCCCAATGGGCCGAGCTTCCCCTGAGACGCTTGGATCCGGCGGGCTCGGACCATGTCATCTACCGGCTCGGCACCGAGCTCGCGGTACGCCTGCCCTGCCACTCGGGGCCCATCGGGCACATCGCCAAGGAATTCGAGTGGCTCCCGCAGCTGGCTCCCCATCTCCCGTTGGCCATTCCCGTCCCGGTGGCCAAGGGTAGGCCCGGCTTCGGCTACCCCTGGCCGTGGTCGGTGTTCCGCTGGCTGGACGGTGAGGCGGCCTCGGTCGACACCCTGGGCGACTCCCCCTCCGTGGCACTGAAACTCGCGGACTTCCTCGTCGCCTTGCAGAAGTTCGGCCAGGCGGGTGCTACGGCGCCGGCCCTCGCGGAGCTCGCCCAAGAGTCCTTGGCCGAACGCGACCGTTCGACCCGCGAGGCGATCGCGCAGGTCGCGGACACCTTCGACGCCGCCGCGCTGACCGCGGTGTGGGAGGCGGCCCTCACGGCCGCCTCCTGGAGCCGTGAGCCCGTCTGGTTCCACGGTGACTTCCACACGGGCAATCTGCTGACGGCCGGCGGTCGCCTCAGCGCGGTGATCGACTTCGGCGGTATGGGAGTCGGGGATCCGGCCTGCGACATGATGATCGCCTACACACTGATGACCCCGACGAGCCGGGCCATCTTCCGGGCGGCGCTCGACGTGGACGACGCCACCTGGGCCCGGGGTCGCGGCTGGGCCCTGACTACCGGCCTGAACGCGTATACCTCCTACGCGGCCACCTCGCCACGGATCGCCGCTGTGACGTCCCGTCAGATTCTGGCGGCACTCGCCGACTGGGACGTCAGCTGACCCCCTCGCCCCATGGGCGGGCTCGAGTCAACCTTCTGAGAGGACGGCTCGTGAGTTGATGTCGGCTTCGGCGAGGAGGCCGAGTCTGACCAGTCGTTTCAGCTTGGCTCGGGTGCCTGCGACATGCCCCGGCAGTGGTTCGTGGCCGAGGGCTCGGCAGACGTCCCTGGCCCGCAGCGGGCCGGCCACCTCGTGGAAGACAGCGAGGATGCGGTGACAGTCCGGATGTCTGCAGTTCTTCGATGCCCGCCGGGCGATGCGCGGGACGAGGCCCCGGTCCCGCAGCCAGGCAAGGCGCTCGGCGGAGAAGTACGCCTTGTCGGCGTGGAGTTCGACGGGGCGGCGTCGCGCGGTATGCGCCGGGAGCGGACGGCGGGTATCCCGCGGACCAGCGCCTTGAGCACCAGGCCGTCAGGAACCGGCCACCGCGCCAGATGTGTACCCACAGCCGCCCATGCCGAGCCGACGCTGTTCCGTATCCTCTGGACGGTTTCGGTCCGGCGCAGGGCAGCGCCGGACCGAAACGACCCGCAGAGCCGGAGGACTATCCGCGCGTCGCCGATTTCCTGAGTCACGCGGCCGCGGTCGACCGTCTGGACGGATACCGCAACGTACTGACGGACCTTCTTCGCTTCCGATCTGATGGCCTTTCGGAGGCATGGGCGTCTGACGGTCCGCCAGGCCGAGGACCGCCGGACCGCTACCAGCTCACCACGCCGTCATCACCGAGGAACGCTCCCGTGGGTCCGTCGTCCGGCAGCGTGGCCAGTTCGACGACGGCGCGCGCCGCCTCGCTGACGTGGCGGCTGCCCCGGTGGTCGTTCATGTCGGTCGCGGTATAGCCGGGCGTCGCCGAGTTGACCTTGATATGGGCACGCTCCGGGTCCCGCGCGAAGGCGCGGGCGTACTGCACGGTCAGCATGTTGAGCGCGGCCTTGGAGCTCGTGTACGCCATGCGCACCTCCGCGTTTCCGGGGAGGTCGGCGCCGTCACTGGTCAGCGTGAGCGAGGCCGTGGTGCTGGAGACGTTGACGATGCGCGGCGCGGTGGAACGGCTCAGCAGGGGCAGGAAGGCATGGGTCACGGTGACCACACCGAAGACGTTGACCTCGAAGATGTCCCGCATCTCGGCCGCGGTCGTCTCATGGGCCAGGCTCCCCACGAACGTACCGGCGTTGTTGACCAGGACGTCCAGTCGCCCGTACTCCTCACGCACCCGGGCCGCCAGTGCCCGGACGTCGGGCGGGTCGGTGACGTCGAGCCCGACCGGGGTGACCGTGACGCCGTCGGCGGCCAGGGCGCGCGCTGCCTCGGCGCCGCGTGCGCGGTCGCGACTGCCCAGCAGCACTGTCAGGCCGCGGTGTGCCAACTGCCGTGCGGTCTCCCTGCCCAGGCCCTTGTTCGCTCCGGTCACCAGGGCCACGCCCGTGGTCGTCATGGCGGCGCTGCTCATCGTTCGATCGACGCCAGAGCGACGTCGCGCGGTTTTTCTGGCCGGCCCGCGAACCAGGCGAGTGTGCGGCGCAGGCCTTCCTCAAGGCCGACCGTGGGGCTCCAGCCCAGTGTCCGCGCGGCGCGGTCGATGACGGGGCGGTGCCGGGGCGGGTCGTCCTGCGGGACCGGCCGGTGGTGGAGCGGCGAGCGCGACCCGGTCAGCCCGCGGATGAGTTCGGCGAGTTCCAGGACCGTCCGCTCCTGCGGATTGCCCAGGTTCACGGGGCCGGTCTCGGTGGAGTCCAGCATGGCGACGAGGCCGCGGACGAGATCGTCGACGTAGCAGAAACTTCGGGTCTGTGTACCGCCGTAGACGGTCAGCGGTACGCCGTCGAGGGCCTGGGTGATGAAATTGGTGACCACCCGACCGTCGTGTGCGCTCATGCGGGGCCCGTACGTGTCGAAGATGCGGACGATGCCGGCGTTGGTGTCCAGGCTCCGCGCGTGCGCCATGGTCAGGGCCTCCGCGAAGCGCTTCGCCTCGTCGTGGACGCTGCGCGGACCGATCGGGTTGACGTGGCCCCAGTACTCCTCCGGCTGGGGGTGCACGCTGGGGCTTCCGTAGACCTCGCTCGTCGAGGCGAGCAGAAAGCGGGCGCCGTGGCGCCGCGCCAGCCGCAGCGCGTGCTCGGTGCCGTGGCTGCCGGCCGCCGGCGTCTGCAGGGGGCGCTGCAGGTAGTCCGGCGGGGAGGCCGGACTCGCCAGGTGGGCGACGGCGTCGACCGGTCCGGGGACGTAGAGCCCCTGAGTGACGTCGTGTTCCACGAACCGGAAGGCGGGGTGGTCCGCCAGGTGCCGCAGGTTGTCCCGTCGTCCCGTCGACAGGTCGTCCACGCATACGACGCTGTCGCCCCGCTCCAGCAGGGCGTCGCACAGGTGCGACCCGAGGAAGCCGGCCCCTCCGGTGACAATGACGCGCACGTTGTCCTCCTGGTCGGCTGGTCGGCTGTTCGGCCCGGCTGCGGACCGGGCATGACGGTCGGACGCCACCCCCAGTATTGCCTAACTGTCAAATAGTTGGCAATACTGGGAATTCAGTTGGCAAGTTATCGCCTGTCCATGGCGAGTCCGCTGGTCGTTGGGCCCACGGCTCGTCAAGAGGACATTGCCGGCACCACTACACGCGGAGCCTGCGGAGCGCTCCCCCTGGTGCCGTCCGACGAACCGTCGTCCGCGACGAGGACTTCGAAGCGGTCAGTCGGCAGACTCTGCCGGGTCAGCGACTCCAGCGTCAGCCTGAGCAGACGTTGCCGGTTGTACGTCGGGACGATCACGCTGCACTGAGCTGTGGACGGTGTCGTTGCCCCTCCCAAGGGCAAGCAGCAGGGCGGCGACGGCCGAGAGCATCGCGCACACCCAAAAGACGTCGGTGAACCCGACCCACTGGGTCACCACCCCCGTGGTGGCGCCGCCGAGCAGCACACCAATGTTGAACGAACTGGTGTAGAGCGAGGAGGCCGCGCCGACGCGGTCGGACATGGCGTCCTGCAGGATCGTCACCGGGATGCTCAGCACAATCGCGGTCCACAGCGCGTTGGGTATCTGGAGCAGCAGCAGGGCGGTCTTGGAGTGGACCAGAGGAAGCGCGCAGAAGAACGCCGCGGCGCAGACCGCGGCGAACACCAGCAGCCGCCACTTGCCGATGCGGTCCGCGTGGGACCCCACCAGCAGCATGATCGGCACTTCGAGGGCGGCGCCAAGCCCGAGCAGCAGTCCGGTGAAGCCCGCGTCGAACCCGAGATCTCGCGTGATGAACAGCGCGATGTCGATCTGATAGGCGGCGTTGACCGCCATGAGCAGCACGATCGCGCAGAGCAGCCGCCAGATCCCCCGGCTGACATCGGAGAGCGGGCTGCTGCGTTTGCGTTTGGTCTCACGGGTGGTGACCGTATTCAGGTTCGGCAGCAGCCACAGCGTCATGACCCCGGAGGCCAGATAGAGCACGCCCGCGGTGAAGTACAGGACGCCGAACCCCTGGGCGGCGATCAGCATGAAGCCCAGCGGCGGACCGACGATCCAGGTGAACGAGATGACGGAGCGCAGCACCGAGTTGAAGAAGGTGACGTTCAGCTCCCGGTCCTCCGCGACGTTCCGTGTGTAGGCGAGGAGTTGGGAGAAGCACGCGCTGCCGACGCCGAACAGCACCGCACCGATGCCGAGCAGGAGGTAGTAGTTGCGCAGCACCATGTACGACAGAGCGCCGGCCGCCGACAGGAACGTGCACAGGGCGAGCAGCTGACGCCGGTTGCCTCTCCGGTCGGACAGTGCGCCGAGGGTGAGCCCGAAGAAGATGTCGAGCGCACCTCGGCCCATGGCGAAGAGACCGATCATCAGCGGGGTGGCGCCGATCTCGTCAGCCAGGAACAGGCTGACGGAAGTGGCCATCATCGCTCCGGCGATGCCCATCAGACCGGTGCTGCCGACCAGACCGCCAAGGGCACCGTCCCGCATCAGCTCAGCGGTGCGGCCGAGGCGGGCGCGTGCCGGGCGCTGCGCCTCGGGGGCACGGGGCGACGTCGTCACTGGGCGGCCTCCGTTGTCGCGGTCCGGGTGCGGTACGGCAACCAGGGCGCGATCTGCCGCCCGGGGGCCGCGCCGCGAGCATCCGCGTCGTCGGCCGCGGTGATCCGGCCCGAGACCGGCAGGTCCGCCCGCGCTCGACCGGGCAGGGCAGCCAGCACACGGTGCTTGAGTTCCGCCAGGTCGAAGAGGACGTCGTCGTAGGCAGCCGGGCGGGAGCCGGTATGACCGGGGCGCAGGTGCGCCGGGTCGACCTGGCCGGCGGCGAGGCGCCAGTAGTCGTCGAAGCGCTGCTCCGGATCGGGCAGCGTGCCGGCCGGCAGGCCGATCCGAATCGTCTCGAGCCAGCAGTCGTGGTATCGCCGGTCGTCGAGCCGGTCCATGTGGGTGCGGCACCACTGGGCCCTGGTGTCCCGGTCCGGCAAGGCCGCCTGCCCGGTGAACACCCGCAACGCCCAGGACGCTATCGCCTCGAAGTAGGGGCAGGCGGTGCCGAACGCCTCGGTGTCGACCGGGGTGTTGATGATCGCGAGTACCTCGTAGGCGTCGCGGGGCAGGTCCTGACGGACCAGCGAGTCGAGGGTGTGCCGCAGCCGCTCCACCCGGTTGTATGTGGGCACGATCACGGAGCAGCACAGGGGCGCGGTCACGGGTGCCTGCCTTCAGATGAACGGGTCGAAGTCGTCGGCAAGGCGAGCCGTCCCTGTCCGGTCCCGCAGCCCGGCGACGGTGAGGTTGGTGGCGTTCCGCGCGCACCCGAACCGGCAGTCCCGGTTCGGGTCGATCGCGGTGGTGTCGGCAGCGGCCCAGGTCTCGGCGAACGAGGCGTTGGAGATGTCGCCGATCCGGCTGCCTTCGTTTCCCCGGTGGTACGGGCAGACGTAGACCCCGCTCGGTGTCACCGTGGTGCGCAGCTCGGCGACGTGGCAACGATGGCAGTCCTTGTCCTGAACGGAGTCGGCGCCCACCCGCACGGCCTCCCAGTTGGAGGAGCTCAGCAGATGGAAGCCGGGGTCCTCCAACTCGCGGAGCCGGTCGAGTTGTTCCTCGACCAGGGCGATGTCCTCGGCGCGCTGATTGACCATGAAGTGGTCGTCGTCGAGCATGGCCTTGAAGTTGGAGTCGACGACCTGGCCTTCCGCGTCGAACCGCTGCATGAGCAGGAACGAGTAGCCGATGCGGCCGGACTTGCGTTCGGCGAGGAGCCGCATGTTCTCGATCACCTGGGAGAAGTGGTTCCGCTTGCCCCGCCCGGGCCGGAAGCGGCCGTACGTCGCCTCGGTGCCCGCGTC
The DNA here is from genome assembly GCF_017948455.1 of Streptomyces sp. GESEQ-4. GTDB lineage: Bacteria > Actinomycetota > Actinomycetes > Streptomycetales > Streptomycetaceae > Streptomyces. The sequence goes on along the minus strand of NZ_JAFFSU010000029.1, from coordinate 79,050 downwards.
CATGGAAACCCGCACCCACGACACCGTCTCGGCCAGCCGGTCCAGGTGACGGCGGATCTGCGTCCCGTTGGTGACCAGGCCGATGTCGATGCCGGCGCCGTGCAGCACCTCCATGACCTCACCGATGGAGCGGTGCAGCAGGGGTTCGCCGCCGCCGATCAGGATCACCGCGCGCACCTCGGACCCGGCCAACTCCTCGGCGAGCCGGACGATGCGGTCGCGGCCGAGCTGCCCGTTGTGGAGCACATCGGCGCTGATGCACTCCGGGCAGGCCAGATCGCACACCGTCGTCGGGTCCAAGTCGACCACCAGCGGCGAGGACAGACGCTCGGTACCCAGCCGGCCCTGCTCCCGCAGCTCGGGAAGCGCGTTCATGGCAGTCCGCCTCCACTCGTCCGTTCCACCGGCGGCCCCAGCACTGCGCGGGACGACAGAACCTTGCCAAATTAGGCAACCAAATGACAATCGTGAGGCAGTGTGCACCGGCCGCGCCCCATCCGGATCAGGCGCGGACCGTCTCGTAGGTGCGGTGACTGTTGGACACGCCGCCGAGGTAGTAGCGAACGGTGGGCAGGCGACTGGAAACCATGGGTACGCCGTTGTCCATCAAGGTCTTGAGGAGCTTGTCGTCCGGCCCGGTGTTCGCCGCGTGCTCCTCCTCGGTGAAGGTCTCCGGGATCGGCAGCCGCAGCAGCACCTCGCGGCGCACCAGCCACACGCTCTGGTCCACGAGGGAGACCGGGTCGTCGGCCTGCATCACACTGCTGGTACTGAACTTCGCACCCGGCCGCGCCGGATCGGCACGGTCCAGCAGGATGTTGGTGCCGTGCACGCGGACACCCTTGTCGCACATCACCCGGTAGATCCGGGAGGCCTCCTGCGGGTCGCGGACGGTGTGCCAGGCCTCGTCGAGGTAGGGGGTGCCGTCCGGGCGCCACATGGTCCGGCCGGAGTGGGCCACCTGGACGCCGTTCGCCCGGGCGCACTCCATCAGGCTGCTCAGATGGTTGGGCTCGTACTCGTTGTCGTCGTCGAGGAAGGCGATCCAGTCGGCCGACGAGGCCCGCACACCGGCATTGAAGAGCCGGGACAGCCGCGGGTAGATCCGGCGCTGGTCCCCCGGCGGCTCGTTGACCTCGGCGGCCGGGCGCGGCACCTGCTGGACGACAACCCCCAGTCCGGGCCGGGACAGTGCGGCGGATGCGGCGGCGACCGTCTCCGCGTCGTCGTCGACGACGATCACGTGTTCGACGGGTCCGGCGTAGTCCTGGCGGTATACGGAGAGCATGGCCCGCCGCAGGATGTGCGGCCTGCCTCGCGTCACCGTGACGACGCCGATCGATTCCTGGGGCATGACGCGGTCCTTCCTGAGAGCCGAACCTGGCAACTCGCCATACTGCCAAGTCTTGCCAATTTGGGCAACCTTAGGCAACATAATCGTGTGTCAGGTGAGCCGGACCGGTCGCGGGACAAGGAGCAGAAGGCATGGGCGAGTTTGCGTTCAGCGTTGTGATCCCTTACAAGCAGCGACTGCGCAACTTGCGGATCGTGCTCTCCTCACTCGCGGAGCAGACACTGCCCGGCTCGCGCTTCGAGGTGGTCGTCGGCGCGATGGAGTATGCCGAGGAATACCTCGAGCTGTGCCGGGAGTTCGCCGGACGGCTGAACCTGGTCACGGTGATGGCCGACGGCGAGTGGAACTGCAGCCGAGCCAGGAACATGGCGCTGCGTCAGGCCGCCGGCGAGGTGGTCGTGCTCCTGGACGCCGACGTGGCGCTGCCAAAACGGTGCCTCGAGTCGCTGTACGACCGCTACTATGCCACCGGCCAGAACGTGTGCGTGCTCGGCCAGCTCATCGGTCACGACGGCCTCACGGACGTCGCGGAAGCAGACCTTCCGGAGCAGACGCACCACCGGGAGCGGCTCGCCGAACTGGACGCGGCATCCGGACTCCGTGGTGACAAGCGGTGGCGCTTCGACCCGGTGGTGCTGCCCTGGACCATCGTGTGGACCGGCTTCGTCGCCCTGCCCGCCGCGGCGGTCCGGCGCCATGATCTGTACTTCGACGAGAACTTCTGGGGCTGGGGCGGCGAGGACCTGGAGTGGGGCTACCGCGTCGGCGCCTCGGGCACCCCGATCGTGCGCGGCGAGGACGTGTACGGACTGCACCTGCCCCACGCCCGCAACGTCGCGGCGAACTTCCGCACCTGCGGCGTCAACAAGGACTACTTCCTGGCCAAGTGGCCTGTGCTCGAAGTCGAGTTGTATCGAGCATACGAGTGCTGGGAGGCCAACCGCCGGTACGACGAGGCTCGCAGCGAAGTGGCCTCTGCCACCGGCGACAGCAGTCTCCGGCTCGGGGTCGCGCGCGGCACCGTCGACGGTGCCGACACCCTCCTCATCGGTGCCGTGCTCGACGAGCAGGGACGGATCCACGACGGCGAGCACGATGCGCTGTTCGACGCAGGCGCCCCGGACGTGGTGCTCCCGCTCGTCGGACTCGCGCTGCCCTTCGACGAGCACAGCGTGAGCGAGTGCCTACTCCTGCCGCCCGTGCTGCGGCTCGGCGCCCCGTACCGGGAGACCGTGCTGCGCGAGGCGGAGCGCGTCGCACGCCGTGTCGTAACGCCGGTGTGAAAGCCCGCCCATGAGGTCGGTGGGTGCCCAGTCGCCGCCCGCGCGGTTGTCGCAACCACCCGCCCGATACGACGAATCTGCGGAGGCAGGCACGCCATGCAAACCGAGAGCGACACGATCGAGTCCATCGAGGCCGTACGGGCACGGGACCGCAGTCATCTGTGGCACACCTGGACACCACTGACGGTCGACCGGTCCGAGCTGATGCTCCACCATGGCGCGGGCTACCGGGTCTGGGACGCCGACGGCAAGGAGTACATCGACGGCACCAGTTCGGCACTGAGCGCCGTCTGCGGTTATGCCCACCCCGAGGTGACCGCGGCCATCGCCCGCCAGCTCGGCCGGCTGCACCACTTCGATCTGTCCCGGGGCAGCAATGAGCCGGCCGGGCTGCTCGCCGAGCGCCTGGCCTCGTACCTGCCACCCGATCTGTCACGGACGCTGTTCGTCAACAGTGGTTCCGAGGGCTTCGACGCCGCGATGCTGATCGCCACCAGCTACTGGTCCCACCTGGGCATGTCCCGCTCACGGATGGTCACCTTCGCCCTCGGTTACCACGGTTCGACGCTGCTGAGCCGCGGTCTGTCCGCGCTGCCACGCGTGGCGCACCCGTTCCGCGCCCCCTTGCCCGTCACCCGCGTGGAACTGCCCGTGGCGCCGCGTGAAGCACGCGCCCCGGCCGCGCTTCCGCTCCTGCTGGACGCCTTCGACCGGGCCATCGGCGACGATCCGGCCGACCTGCCCGCCGCCGTGGTGGTCGAGCCCTTCCTCAACGTCGGCGGGGGCATCGTCCTCCCGCCCGGGTTCCTGAGCGGGCTGCGCGAACGCTGCGACGCGGCGGGGATACTGCTCGTACTGGACGAGGTCTTTACGGCGTACGGCCGCAGTGGGCGCATGTTCGCCTGTCAGCGCGAGGATGTCGAACCCGACATCCTCATCACCAGCAAGGGGCTCACCAGCGGTTACGTACCGCTGGCGGCGGTGACCGTCCAGCAGCGCATCTATGAGAGCTTCGGCCGTGACCCCGTGATCGGCGGCATCCGCTACGGCCACACCAACTCCGGGCACGCGGTGGGGTGCGCCGCCGCGCTGGCCACGCTGGACGTCCTGGAGCGGGACAACCTGGTGGCCCATGCCGACTACTTCGGCGACCGCCTGCGCACCCGGCTGGCCCCGCTGGCCAACACCGAAGAGGTGGCGGACGTACGCGGTCTCGGTCTCGCCGTGATCGTGGAGATGACATCCGCCGAGAAAGCCCAACAGGTGCTGGACCGCGCCCAGGAACGGGGACTGTTGCTCCGCAGGCAGGGCCCGCAGGGACACTGCGTGCTGATCGCGCCGCCGCTGACCATCGACATCGAGGGAGTGGACCTGATCGTCGCCCGCCTCGAACAAGCACTGGCGGACGTCGCCGGGTGACCGGCCAGGGCCGGACGCGAACCGCACCCGTCATCGACGCGGCATGCGCCGATGACGGGTGCGGTCATGCTTCACCAGGTCCCGGGTCCCGTGCGGCCCGGCCGGTCAGCGCTTCTTCGCCGCCCTGGGCCGCTCGCTCCTCGCCGCCCTCGGCCGCTCGTTCTTCTCTGTCTTGTGCCGCTCGTTCTTCTCCAGCGTCTCGGCCAGGACACGCCAGATCTCGGCAGCCAGGTCCAGATTCGAGTTACGACGAGCGTCCTCGCCCAACTGCTTGAGCCGGCCAAGCCCTTCCTCCTGGCGGCCCTCCACGATCAGCAGCAGACTGTCGAGCGTCCGCAACCGGATGCGGTCCCGATAGGCCAGCATCAACTTGTCGAAGTCCAGCCGGTCGTGCGCCTCCCGGGCATCCGCGAAACGACCTTCCTCGAACGCGAGATGTGCCTGCAGCGCCAGCAGTTCCTGCGCCTGGACCGGTGTGCCGACCAGCGAGAGGGCCTTCTCCGCTTCCTCCAGGCATTCACGGGCGCGAACGGTGAGCGCCGGACTGGACTGCAGATACAGCGACGCGGCGGCCAGCCTGAGCCTCGCCCACAGGACGAGATCGACGCGGCTGTCCAGCGTTTGCATCGCCTTCTGGAGGTACTCGCGCGCGGCCTCGTCGTCCCCGCGGCGGGAGGAGACCGTGGCCGCCGCCCACAAGGCCTCGGCACGCATCGTGGACGAACCGTCCGCGACGAGCTCGACCAGTTCCTGCACATGCGCCTGGGCATCGGGCAGCCTGCCGGCCTCGGCTTCGGCCGAGACGAGCGCCAGCAGCGCGTCTCCCGTGTCGGACACGGGCAGTTCGGCGCGCTTGGCTCCCTCGTAGGCGGCCACCGCGAGCTCGAGGGCCCGCGCGGCCTGTCCGGTGGACCGCAGACAGCGCGCCAGCTGGGTCCTGGACCTGCACTGCAGTGCGGGGATCTCCAGCTCGTCCGCGATCTTCGCGGTGTCCGCCAGGCAGTTCTCCTCCGCCGCACGGTCACCACGCCGCCGCCAGTACCCGGCGATCAGCCACATGGCCTGCCAGCGCAACAGCGGGTCCTCGTCCTGTGCCGTGCCCAGCACTTCGATGAGGTCCTCGACGGCCGCGTCATTGTCCGTGGTGGCCGCGATGCTCAGGGCCTGCGTCAGCGAGCTGCTGCGCGGCAGGATGTCAAAGGCCGATCGGTCGACTCCCAGTCGCTCGGCCAGGTAGACGATCACCCGCTCGGTCGGCTGCCTGGAGCCCGACTCGAGACGTGATAGGTACCCCGTCGAGATTTCCCCACCGGCCAACGCGGCCTGAGAGAGTCCTTGTTGCTGCCTCAGGGCCCGCAGGCGCAACCCGAAGGATGACTCTTGAGTCATGTTGAGTCCCGCATTCCATTCCGGGATGGGATACCCCATGCCCACCGTGCCTCAGAGTAACCGCTCGAACAACTGATGACAAGATCGATTGCCAGGATGGAGATTAGAGACGCAAAATGTGCAACTCGATGTTGCCTTTGACTTTAACAATGTTGGCAATACCAATACCACCCCACACCGCAATGAGGCCGCCCACTACCGGGCCATGATGCTCAAGCCGGGCATGACCTGCCCGTTCAGCAGTTCTTCACATCGCTTCTCACCACCAGTCCCGTCCGTCTGGAGATGACATGCGCTCACACCTCGACCTCACTTCTGCTGTAAGCCAGGGCTCCGCCGCTTCGGCCATGACGCTCAACAAGGTCGATGACATTGATTGGCCAAAGGCCCGGACGACCCTCGCGAGCAGCGCTCGGGTTGACTCTTAAGGCAACGTCGATCGGCCCTGATCGCGAAGACCCGGCCGGCTTACGCGCGGCGTAGCTCGGCCTCCTTGATGAGCAAGCCCGCGCCGAGCATGACCACGGCCGACCAACCCGCCTCGCGCACCGGTCGGCTGAGCCGGAATGACGCGGGTGACCCGGCGTTTCGGCTTCGAGTCCGGCGCGAACCCGCTTGTCTGCGGCGTGCGTTGCCCGACCTCGACGTCGACGCCCGGGGTGCGGCCATGGGCAGTGACGGCGTTCTTGAACCCGGCGTCCACCCAGCCCTGGGTCACGCCCGTGCTGCCGGCAGCCACCTTGTTGAGCAGTGTGATGCCGGTGGCGTTGTCGTGGACGGATCCGGCGACCACGATCACGGCGATGAGCAGTCCGGCGCGTCAGTGACGATGCCCCGCTTGCAGCCCCGGCTCTTCTTGCCCGGATCCAGTCCGGTCTTCTCCTGGAGCGCGTTGAGCAAGGCACCCACGGCCTGGTCGGTGCCGTCGTCACGCCACTTGCCGTAGTAGTGGACGGCGGTGCAGGGCGGAGGCCGTGCGGCAGGCAGCGCCACCGCCGGCCCACCGGGCCTGATACAGGCTGGCGTTGACCATCTCCCCCCTCCCGTGGCGGCCCTCACGCCCGCTCACCGAAGGATGCCCGCCTCTTCCGGGCCCACCACGGCGCCGTCCGCGCGCCCGTCGGGGGCTCCGCCCAGCGCGCCACCACCAGAGAGTGACCCAGGCCACTTTCAGGTGTTCTTGGCGCGGAGGCGCCGCCCGTGTGCGGATTGAGTGACGTATCCGCCGGTCTGCACGCTGAAAGAGCTCAGTGCGTCCGCTCCCTCGCCCGCGTCCCGGCGGGACGCCCGTGCTGCCGGGTCGACCCCGGGGCCCGGCATAGCGTTCACCTCCATTCATTGCAATGAACGAAGCAGACACTGTTGCATTACATCCAGAGTCGTTGCAACGATTTCTCGGCTTTAACCTGCGTTTATGATGAATGTGCGCAACGATTCTGTTGCCGGATCATTGAATGCAACGTAGCGTTTCTGTCATCAGAAACGACGAGTCGAAGGATCACCCCATGAAGCAGTACGCCACCTCCGCCCCCGTCTCCGTCGTCCTCGGCATCCCCGCCGACCGCACCGACACCACCGTCGAGGTCCTGCCCGCCGGCTCCCGCGTCGAGGCGAAGGCGGCCGACGCCGAGTTCCGCGGCGCCGGCTTCACCCTCTACGCCACCACCCAGCACGGCGACATCACGGCCCGCAGCCTGTAAGGCCCCCAACGCCCCTGACGCCCCGCCAGAAAGGAGCACGCCCATGACGTCGCCACGCGCGTGCCGGCCCGGGCCGGCGACGCCGGCCGGCCCCGGACCCCTCGCCTCGTTCCTGCGGTTCGTGCTCTTCGGAGGCGGCATCGGAGTCCTGTCCAGCTTCGCCGTGCCGCTGCTGGCTCTGGCCATGCCCTGGGCGGTCTCGAACGCGGTCATCACCGCCGCCTCCACCCTGCTGTGCACCGAGCTCCACGCCCGCTACACCTTCGCCACAGGGCGCGGCGCTAGCTGGCGGGAGCACGGGCAGTCGGCGGGCTCGGCCGTCGCCGCCTATCTGGCGACCAGCATGGCCGTGTACGTCCTGCATCTGGTGCAGCCCTCCCCCGGCCTGCCGGCCGAGCAGATCGTCTACCTCGGCGCCTGCGGTCTGGCCGGTACGGCCCGCTTCGTCGTCCTGCGTCTGTACGTCTTCGCCGCCCGCCGCGGCCGGGCCCACCGGCCCCTGACACAGCAGGGGCCGGTGGCCGCGTCCGTCCTCGCGGCATAGGTCATCCCCCCGGTGTGCGACGAGACGGTGACACACGTCGCCAGGCCGATCGAACCGCCCGCTGCAGCGAGTTGAGAACGCTGGCGGTCCTGGCCGTGGTCCCGCGCGTGTGGCCGGCCGCCAGCCGCCGGTGCTGGCCCTCTCGCCGTCCGCGCGGAGCCGAGCGGGATCTGTGCGGGAGGCAACCACGGGTCGCACCGCGTGAGTTCACCCGGCTCACCGGTTGCGTGAGAGGCGGGTCCGCAGTCCGGGAGAGCGGCCGCAGCCGCGCGCCGTTCCGGGCCATGGGCTGCCCTCGGGAACCGGGCCACCGGCCCCGGCTCACCGGCCGTACAGGCATCGCCGACGGCTGAAAGCCGCGTCTGGCGCGACGTCACACCGCGCTGGGAACATGCCGTCAGGCCAGAGTCGTTGATCTCAAGTCCCACTGCTGAAGACCGGTTGAATCCGCCCCGCGAACCGAGGAGTGCCTTGCCCGACACGTCATCCGCCGCCGCGTCCTCCCCTCTCCCGCAGCTCACCGCCCAGGCAGAGCACCTGATCGAGCTTGGGGTGCATGAGCTCGCGGGGATACCCGCCGACGCGCTGCGTACGTTCGCCGAGGACGCCGGCAGTGCCGGCGGCGATGCCCTGCTCGCCGTCCACCCGGACCGCGCCCCCGCCTCCGTCCTCGCACCGCTGCTCCGCCACGAGGGCAAGCCCGGCTTCGTCGTCACCGACATGCCCGACGTCGACCGCTTCGCCCCCCACGCCGTCGAGCTGCCTGACGCTCCCCTCTACCTCGTCGCCGGCCTCGACCGCGGCGACCACCTGGCCAACTGGAGCCCCAACGAGGCCCTGCCCGCCCTGTCCAAGGAGGACCGCACCCCGCTGCTGCTCACCGAGGGCATCCACTGGGTGCTCCAGCAGCCGGCCGTCCTCGAACGCAACCGCTGCTTCATGACCATCGGCTCCCGGCTGCGCAAGGCGAACGGCACCCTGGACGCCCGCACCCCGGCGATCTGGATCAGCAACGGCACAGGGCGGGACGGCTCGAAGCGGCGCAACGCCCCGAAGGTCGGCTGGTGCTGGTGGGGCAACCGCCACACCTGGCTGGGCTTCGCCTCCGCCACGAGCCGCGGGCACTAGCTTCCCCGCCAGCAGGCGGCCCGCAGCCTGACGCCGCGTCCACCGGCGCCCCTCGCTTCGCCCGGCGAGCGGTCCGCGTTCGAAGCGGGCGTCAGGAGCCGCCGGCTGGATTTTCGGTGTCCCCAGCGCACGTGTGGGCGTGTGGGGAGGTGTGGCGGCTCAGCGGGCCCGGTTCGCCTCGCGGATGATCGCGTAGGCCTCGGCCACGGGATCCGGGCGCCCGGGCTCGTCGGGGTTGACGACGAAGTGGATCTCTTTGATCCGTCCTTCGAAGACGTCGAGTGCCAGGGCGTTGAGGATCTTGCCGTTGCGGTCGCGGAAGACCGAACCGGGCCGGCCGTTGACCAGGCGCTCTTCCAGCGTGACGCCGACGTGCAGCAGCGCAGGGACGATCGCCGCGAGCAGCCGGGCCACGTTGTGGGCGCCGGCTATGTAGGAGGGCCAGGGCAGGGGCTCGCGGCCACCGTCGCTGGCCAGGGCGATCGCGGCGACGAGCTGGCGGCAGGCGGCCTGCGAGCACCCTATGGCCGATGCGATCTCGCGGATGCTGCACCCGAACGCCTCCCGCAGCACGAAGACCGCGCGCTCGAGCGGGGAGAGCCGCTCGAGCACCAGCAGGGCCGCCGTCAGCAGCGAGTCGGCCAGCTCCACCGGCCGCTCGGGGTCCTGACGGAAGCCACCCAGCAGCGGCTCGGCGGGCCAGGGCCCGCCAGGCCCCTCCCGGCGCAGGTGGGCCGACCGCAGGGCATCGGTACTGATCCGGGTGACCTCGGCCGCGAGATGGCCCTCGGTCGACGCGGGCCGCGTCGGGGTGGCCGCCCAGCGCAGCCAGGTCGCCTGGACGGCGTCGTCCGCCTCGCTCGCGCTGCCCAGGATCCGGTGGGCGATCGCGAACAGCAGCGGCCGCAGCTCCTCGAACTCCTCGGTCCGTCTCACCGGCTCCTCCTAGAAATTCCTGCGGGCTCCCGCTCGCTCCCGGCCGCCGCTGGTGGCCGCGGTCATCCGAGGTATGCCGGCCGCGCGGAAGGGGCTCCGCCGTCGCCCGGGCATCGCGCCCGCCCCGGGCAGGCGGTCCGGACGGCTGTCCCACGCGGTGCGCAGGCAGTCGGGAAACGGATCGTGGACGGCCCTCGCCCCCCGGTGCTCAAGGCGGGCGTGCCCGCCGTCGGGGGATGAGAGCGGCGGGCACGCCCAGGGGGGACTTGCGGGCTCCACCCTAGGAGCGGCAGGCCGGCAAGTCCCGTACGTGCTGCGGAACTTCGAGCTCAGTTGCGGCACGGTTCCAGACCCAGCGGCCGCCTGCCGTGCCTGGGGCGCGCAGTGTCCGCGGAGGAACCCGATGACCGCTCGCGGACGAGGGAGGGCTGCACGCGGCCGCGGCTCGTAATGCGGTTCAGCCAGGTGTCTTCGGCTGCGGGCGTGCAGCGTCAGCGGGGCACAAGGGGGGCCGGCCCCGGCAGGCACGGCGGGACGCTGCTCGCGCCCGGCCTGTTAGGTCCGGCCGGTCCGCGCCTGCGGGCAGTCGGGACGTCTCCTGCGGACCGCGGCGCCGCAGCGGTTCGGCCCGCAGGCCGGTGCCCGCCTCATCCGGCTCCTGGTGCGGCCGCCGGACGCACCACGCCGCCAGTCCCGCACGCACAGACCCGTGCGCGGCGTCACGTTCCCCGTCCGCGGCGTCCTGCTCCGGCAGCACCCTTGCGAACCGGTATCCCCCCGGTCGGCCATCGCGTCCCTGGACGCCGGGGCAGCGTCCGGACACCGTCCGCGCCCGGCGGCGTGGGGGCTGGGGTGGTCAGTTGGTGCAGCGGCGTGCCTGTCGTACTTCGCGGTCGAGTGCCCAGGCGTCCGCGACCGGGCCCAGGTGGGCGAGCTTGTCCGGGTTGATGACCGAGTGGATCGTCTGGATCTGCCCGTCGCGTATGTCGAGTGTCCAGATGGTGAGGACCTTGCCGTCCCGGTCGCGGAAGATCGCGCCGGGCTGGCCGTTCACCTCGTGCGGCTGCACCGTCACGTCCACCCGCATGAGCGCGTCGACGAACAGGGCGAGCAGCCGGGCCGCGTTGCCGGCGCCGGCGATGGTCCTGGCCAGTTGCGGTGCCTTCCCGCCGCCGTCCCCGATCACCTGGATGTCGGCGGCGAGCAGGTCGAGCAGGCAGTCGACGTCGCCTTCCCTCAGAGCGGCGAAGAACCGCTCGGCGAGCTCCTCGCGCTGGCGGCGGTCGGCCACGAAACGCGGGCGTCCGGCGTCCATGTGGCGGCGTGCGCGCACCGCGAGCTGGCGGCACGCGGACTGCGAGCGTCCCAGTGCGGAGGCGATCTCCGGGAAGCCGAAGGAGAACACGTCCCGCAGGACGAAGACCGCGCGCTCCGGCGGGCTGAGCCGTTCCAGCAGCAGCAGAGCGGCCATCGACAGCGAGTCGGCCAGCTCCGCGGACCGGGCCGGGTCCTCGTAGGGGTCGGTGAGCAGGGGTTCGGGCAGCCACTGCCCGACGTACTGCTCGCGTCGCACGCGCGCCGAGCGCAGGACGTCGATCGAGATCCGGGTCACGGTGGCCGAGAGGAAGGCCTTGGCCGACCGGGGCTGGGTCGGGGAGGCGTCGAAGCGCAGCCAGGTCTCCTGGACCGCGTCCTCGGCCTCGCTCACGCTGCCCAGGATCCGGTAGGCGATCGAGGACAGCAGCGGCCGCAGTTCCTCGAACTCCTTGGTCCGCCTCATGCCGGCTCCTCCGTCAAGCCCTGCCGCCACGGCGGGCAGCGCAGGGGTCGGCCGAGGCCCCGCTTGCGGCTGCCGTCGGCATCTGGGACGAGGCCCCCGCCCCGTCGGTGACATGGCGGGGGACATGGAACGCACGGCGCGGCGCGGGCGGCGCGGCCCCGGCGGCGTCTGCCGCCCTCACGAGGCGGCGACCGTGGTGGGGCTCGTCTGCCGTGCCCGGCCGTATGGTCCGCCTGGTGCACGGGGTGCGACCGTATGCGCCGTGCCCCGCGCCTGCGGCACACGGATGGGCGGCTGAGTGAGCCCGATGGGCGGGCCTGCCGGGCCGGCTCGGTGCCAGGTCAGTGCTCATGGGGGGCGACCAGTCCGGATGCGTAGGCGTGGGCCACGAGTTGGGTGCGGCCGCGGGCGCGGAGTTTGGACTTGGCCCGCTCGATATAGGACTTCGCGGTCAGCGGGCTGATCACCATACGGTCGGCGATCTGGCGGGTGGAAAGCCCCTGCGCGACCAAGGTGACGGCCTCGCGTTCCCGCCCGGTCAGCTCTGCCAGGCCGGCCGCGGCGGGGATGCGGTGCGGCTGGGCGAAGAGCCGGCTGAGCACGGTGCGGGTGACGCAGGGGGCGAGCAGGGCGTCGCCGCGCGCGATGACGCGTACGGCGTGCACGAGGTCGTCGGGCGCGATGTCCTTGACGAGGAATCCGGCGGCGCCGGCGCTCAGCGCGTCGAAGACGTCGTCGTCGGGGCCGTAGCTGGTCAGGATGACGACACGGACCCGGGCCAGGGCCGGGTCGGCGGCGATGCGGCGGGTCGCCTCGATGCCGTCGAGGACGGGCATCTGGATGTCGGTGAGGACGATGTCGGGCAGGTGCTTGCGTGCGAGTTCCAGGGTCTGCTGCCCGTGGGCGGCCTCGGCCACCACCTCGATGTCGTCCTCGGCGTCCAGGAGCGCGCCCAGTCCGCTGCGCAGCAGCGGCTGACCGTCGGCGAGCAGGATGCGGATCATGCCGCGCGGTGCGGGGCCGGCCGGGCTCGGAACACGGCCCCGCAGCCGGTGATGCGCTCGCCCGCACACCGAAGGCCACGGCGGGCTGTCCTGGGCCGCTGCTCGAGGCCGTGCCGGGTGCCCCTGGCTTCCTGCCCGGCCTTTTGCTCGCGCCCCGTCGCTTCGAGCAGGACGTGCCGCTGCTCTTGACCGCCGTGACGGCGGCAACGGCGGCCGGCGTCCGTCACCCGTGCGCGCGGGCCGCTGTCCACGCACAGGACCGCGGTGCCCGCAGCCCGTGCGGCGATCGCCTCGACGCGCGGCCGGCGGTGTTGACGGCGGAGCCGGCTGATCGCCGTCTGCGCGTGGGCGGCCGGGTGGGCCTGTCGCCGGCGGGCGCAGCTCTTGGCCGCAGGGGCACTGCTCGTCATGCTGCCTCGTCTTCCTCGTCGTTGATGCGGCAGGATCCGGGGCCCTCAGCGCGGGGTCAGGTGGCGCCGGGGGCGTGTGCTGCCGGACCGCGGGAAGCACTGGGGTGGATCACCCAGCGGATGGTCTGGATCTGGCCGTCGAGGATGTCGAACGCCAGGGCGCTGAGGATCGTGCCGTGGCGGTCGCGGAAGACTGCGCCGGGGCCGTGGTGCACCTGCTGCGGCTCCATGGTGACGCCGATGCGGACCAGCGCGGGGACCATCGCGGCCAGCACCCGGGCCACATGCTCCGCGCCGACGATGAGCCTCGGCCAGCGCAGAGCCATGCCTCCGTGGTCCGCTTGCGACACAGCGGCGGCGAGCTGGTCACAGGCCGCCTCGGAGGACCCCACGGCCGATGCGATCTGCGACAGGCCGCACCCGAAGACCTCCCGCAGCACGAAAACCGCGCGCTCGAGCGGGGACAGACGCTCCAGCAGCAGCACGGCCGCCGTCGACAACGACTCGGCAGGCTCCACCGGCTGCTCCCGGTCCTGGCCGGCGTCGCTCATCAGCGGCTCGGAAGACCACGGCCCGGCGGGCTTGTCCCGCTGGACGCGGGCCGAACGCCGCAAGCCGACCGAGATCCGGGTCACGGTGGCCGGCAGGAACGCCCTGCCCGGCATGGGCAGCGTGAGGGCGGCCTCGTAGCGCAGCCAGGCCTCGTGCACCGCGTCCTCGGCCGCGGGCCGGCTGCCCAGGATCCGGTGGGCGATCGAGAACAGCAGGGGCCGCAGCTCCTTGAACTCCTCGTTCCGGCTCACCCACGCCCCTCCTTGAATCCAGGCCGCCTGGGCGGACCCTGTATGTCCCGGCCGTGCTTTCCTCCGCCGTGCAGGCTGCCCCGCCCCCCGGTCGTCCCGTCCCCGCGCCACGGCCTGTCCGGCCGGCTGCGGGGTATCCCGCCCCGGCCACCACTCCCCCTGGGCCTCCCGCCGGCTGTGTGCCGGCCGGCGGCCGGCGTACAGCGGGCGGGAGGGCGGGGGCAGGAAGCCGGCACGGGCAGAAAACGGCGCCCGCCCGTCTCCCGGAGGGGGTGCGGAGGCGAGCGGACGCAACACCAGGCAGAACCAACCTAGGGGCGGCACCCCACCACGTCCCGCAGCGTCTACGGAACCTCGAGCTCCGTAGGAGCGGAACTCAAGCGCACGCCGCCGCAGCGATGTCCTGGGCATCCGGCTGCCCGTGCCAAGGCGTTCGTCTCCACCACGCCCGGCCGTGCCGTGGCAGCACGCGCTCGCCCCCGGGCGAACCGCCATGAAACGGCCTCGGGAAACATCCACGTGCCCCGGACCGCGTCGATCCCGGCCCGGCCGCGCCCGGCCGGATCATCGAGCACGCAGCCGGCCACGGCCCCAACGCCTGCGCACAGAGGCGCCTCTGCGCCTGCGCAGAGGCGGCCGGGACCCCTCTCACCACTGGCCGACGGCCGCCGGGTCTGCCTCGTGCTGCCGCCACATCCCGGTGAGGCGGGCGAGCCGCTGCGTGGCGGCGAAGCCGTGCAGCGCCGCCACCTTGCCGTCGCTGATCTCGAACGCCGTGGCGCCCACGATCCGGTCGCCGAGCACGACGAGCACGGCGGGCCAGCCGTTGACCTGCCCGAGGTGGATCGCGGGCGAGCCGCCGGCCAGGCGCCGCTTCGCGGGAGTGGGCCTGAAGGCGGACCGCATCACGGTGGCGACCCGCGCGGGGCTCTCGTAGCGCCACAGCGTCCTGGACAGGCCCGCGCCGTCGGAGAGGGCGGTCGCGTCGTCGGTGAGGAGCGCCACCAGACGTTCGGCACGCCCCGAGGACGCGGCGGCAAGGAACTCCTCGAGGACCTTGCGCGCGGACGCCGGGTCCACCTCACCGCCGCCGCGGCGCGCGGCGGCGATCCGGCGCCGGGCCCGGTGGACGTACTGCTGGCTCGCGGACTGCGAGATGTCGAGGATCTGGGCGATCTCGCAGTGGGGGTCTCCACCTGCTGGTCCTCGATGTCGGGTAAGTGAGCGTAACCATGTATGAGTGAGTGTCGTTGTCAGAGCGTGAATCTGACGGAATGGGCGAAGACGCAGGGCGTGCATCCGCAGACCGCGTATCGCTGGTTCCGTGAGGGGACGTTGCCGGTACCGGCTCAGCGGGTCGGGCCACGCACGATCCTGGTGAACATCGACGCGAACACCACGCCTGAGGCCATCGGCGGTGTGGGCCTGTATGCCCGCGTGTCCTCGCACGATCAGAAGAGCGATCTGGAACACCAGGTCGCACGATTGTCGGCGTGGGCGGTGAAGGCCGGTCACCGGGTCGTCCGTGTGGAGGCGGAGGTCGCTTCCGGGATGAACGGCTGCCGTTCCAGGGCCCGGCGTCTGCTGGCCGACCCGAACGTGACCTGCGTGGTGGTGGAGCACAAGGACCGGCTCGGCCGGATGAACGTCGAGCTTGTCGAGGCCGCCTTGTCCGCGACGGGCCGTCGCCTGCTGGTGCTGGACGACGGCGAGGTCGAAGACGACCTGGTGCCGGACATGGTGGAGGTGCTGACGTCGTTGTGCGCCCGCCTGTACGGGCGCAGGTCGGCGAAGAACCGCGCCCGCAAGGCACTGGAAGCCGCCGCACATGGCTGACCTCCGCCGGATCGCCGCGCCGTTCGTCGCTCCCGGCCCCTCCGGTGTGGCGGTACGTACCCGGCTCAAGGACCTCACGCCTGAGGACGAGACGGTTTTGCGCTGGGTGGGTGCGCACTTGGGCTCGCTCGCCTCGAAGGACCTCAAAGCGCGTTGCGCTGACGGATTGGAGCACTCCACCGAGTCATGGGCGGCTCGCAAGGGGGACCTGACGGCCCAGTCGTCGTCCAGGTGGGCCGGGTCGATCACGAGGGCCACGCATGACCAGTGGGCGCTCGCCCGGCGCGGCCAGGCCGCGCACGTGCAGTCCCTCGAAGCGGGTATCACGACGATCCGGCACCGGCTGTCGCTGCCGGTCGGTCAGAAGGGCACCAAGCGGGCTCCGGGAGGCTACCGCTCCGCGCACGAGTGGTTTAACAAAGCACGCCGCCTGCATGTGCTGGAGGACCGGTTCGAGCAGGTCCGGGCCGACCGGGAAGCGGGCCGGGTGCATGTTGTGCGGGGCGGTAAGCATTTGCTGGGCGCCCGTCACCACCTCGACAAGGCGCCGCTCACCGAGGCCGATTGGCGTGAGCGGTGGGAAGCCGGGCGCTGGTTCCTCCAGGCGGACGGCGAGTCGGGGAAGAGGTTCGGCAACGAGACGATTCGCATCACGCCCGAGGGCGGAGTGTCGATCAAGCTCCCGGCTCCGCTCGCAGACCTGGCGAACGCCAAGCACGGCCGGTACGTACTCGCCGCGCAGGTGCGGTTCCCTCACCGGGGACAGGAGTGGGCGGACCGGGCGGAGGCGAACCGGGCCGTGGCCTACCGCATCCACTACGACACGGGACGGGGCCGCTGGTATGTGACGGCCTCCTGGCAGATCCCGGTCTCCCGGACCATTCCGATGACCGCCGCCCTCGCACACGGTGTGATCGGCGTCGACATGAACGCCAATCACCTCGCGGCCTGGCGCCTCGACGCCCACGGCAACCCGACCGGGAAGCCGCGCCGGTTCTTGTTCGACCTCACGGGTAGCGCGCAGCACCGCGACGCCCAGGTCCGGCACGCCCTCACGCGGCTGCTGAACTGGGCCAAAACCTGCGGCGTCAAAGCCATCGCGGTCGAAGACCTCGACTTCCAGGCCGAGAAAACCAGAGAGAAGCACGGACGCAAGCGCCGATTCCGGCATCTCATCTCCGGCATGCCGACCGGCAAGCTCCGCGCCCGGCTGACCTCCATGGCCGACGCCACAGGTATCGCGATCATCGCCGTGGACCCGGCCTACACCAGCAAGTGGGGCGCCCAGCACTGGCAAAAGCCGATGACCGGCCCCACCCGTAAGACCACCCGGCACGATGCGGCCAGCATCGCGATCGGACGACGCGCTCAGGGACACCCGATCCGGCGACGGACGACACCGCCCCGTGCACACCAGAGCGATGTGTACGGGCATCGGACCGTCCAGGCCGACCGGCGTGTCCCCGGGCGTGAGGGACCCCGCCCCCGCATCCCCGGACCACGGACACGATCCGTGCCGCCGGACGCGGCGAGTACGCGGGCAACCAGGACACCCAACACCGTTCGGGGCGTCCGCAGTGAGCAGGAATGGATCTAAGACCCACTCCTGCTCACTGATGAGGAACGGTAGGAGAACGCCTCGCGCAGACCCTGATGGAGCGGCTCTCCCCGGTGGAACGGGGGGCCGAGCATCGGATCGCCGTCGAGAAGCGGCTCGGGCATCCAGACGCCGGCCGCGCGTTCCCGGCGCACCGGCGCCGAGCGGAGCCGGTCCAGGCACAGGTTGGTGACGACTTTGGTCAGCCACGCTTGAGGCACCTCGATCCGTTCCCGGTCGGCGGCGTGCCGGCGCAGGTACGCGTCCTGCACGATGTCCTCGGCGTCGGCCGCCGAGCCGAGCAGACGGTACGCGAGCGAGGCCGGCCGCGCCCGGCCGGCCTCGAAGCGGTCAGCGACGGCGCTGTCCATGCAGGCGGCCTTATGCGGCGGCGTTCCCGGGCGCGGCGGCAGCGGTCGTGGCGGCGGCGGCCGTCGTGGCGGCGGTCAGGCGGCGCTTGCGCTTGGGCATGCCGAAGGTCGGATGCGAGACGCCCCACAGGCTGGCCTTGAGGACGCCCGCCTTCAGCCGCGCGGCCTTGCGGCCGCCCACGAACCAGGACTTCGCCTCTGCGTCGCCGTCGACCATCTGGAAGATCGCGTCGTGCCAGCCGAGGCTGATGTGGTTGCCGATGTAGGTCTTCTTGACGCTGGGGACCCGGCGTCCGGTCAGCCGTGCCACGATCGCGTCCGTCGCCTGCATGTTGGTGTGTCCCGCCGAGGCGCAGGACATCGGCAGCGGCCGGCCGTTCGCGCCGATCGCGTACGCGCT
This sequence comes from Streptomyces sp. GESEQ-4, assembly GCF_017948455.1. GTDB lineage: Bacteria > Actinomycetota > Actinomycetes > Streptomycetales > Streptomycetaceae > Streptomyces. The sequence goes on along the minus strand of NZ_JAFFSU010000029.1, from coordinate 61,096 downwards.
GTCGCCCGCGGCGTAGATGTCCGGGTGCGACAGCGAGCGCATGGTGTCGTCGACGACGATCCGGCCGTCCTCGGTGACCTCGAGACCGGCGGCGGCCGCGATGGGGTCGACGGCGAACCCGCCCGTCCACACGGTCGCGTCGGCCGGGATGGAGGTGCCGTCGCCGCCGACCGCGTACCGCGCCTGGACGGCTTCGATGGTGGTGTGCTCGTGGACGGTGATGCCCAGGCGGTCGAAGGCTTCTCGCAGGTGGCGCCGGGCCCCCGGGCAGAGCCAGGCTCCCAGCTCGCCACGGGCGGCGAGCGCCACGCACAGACCGGGACGCGACTCGGCGATCTCGGTGGCGGTCTCGATGCCAGTCAGGCCCTCGCCGACGACCAGCACGGTGGCGCCGGGGCCCAGGCTGTCCAGGCGGGCGCGCAGCCGCAGCGCGGAGGCCCGTCCCGCGACGTCGAAGGCGTGCTCGGCCACCCCGGGGACACCGTGGTCGGCGACCCGGCTGCCGAGCGTGTACAGCAGCGTGTCGTACCCGAGCTCGCCGTCACCGTCCTCGCCGGTCACGGCGACGGTCCTGCGCTGCGGGTCCACCGCGCTGACGCGCGCCACGCGCAGCCGTACCCCGGTGCCCGCGAACACGTCGGCGAGCGGCACGGTCGCCGGCTGGCGGCCGGCCGCGAGCTGGTGCAGGCGCATCCGCTCGACGAAGACCGGCTCGGCGTTGACGACGGTGATCTCGGTGTCGGCGGGCGAGAGGCGGCGGGCCAGGCTCCCGGCGGCGAAAGCCCCGGCGTAGCCGGCGCCGAGGACGAGGATGCGGTGCTTCATGGTGAGGCTCCTGTCTGAATCGCTTGCCCCTTGAGCGGGACAGCGCAGCGATTCCTGACAGGAGCCGGGTGTGAGGTGGGTCACTGGCCGGTGCGGTGGCCGGGGGCGCGCCGGCGCCCGGCAGCTCTCGGCGGGCGGTCCGCGGGGATCGGCTGGTGCGGTCGGCCGGCGAGTGCCGGTGCGGCCGGAGGGCTACGTCTTCCCGGGCGGCGGCGTCCCGGCCCGCACGCCCGCGGGGCCCGGCGCCGTGCTGATCATGCCGCTCGTCCTGGCCGCCCGTCGCCCGCCGGCAGGCGGCCGGCTGCTTCTCTCCGGCGCCGGAGAGAAGCCGTCCCGGGCCGGGCTCAGCTGCCGATGCTCTGCGGGTGCCGGAAGAAGTCCGGCGCGTCGTAGCGGCGTTTGACCGAGACCAGCCGGGAGTAGTTCTCGGCGTAGTAGGCCTGCCGCCAGTCCCCCAGGTCCGGGTTGGGGAAGTTGAGGTACGACTCGCCGCTGGAGAGCGGGTCGATGACACGGAAGGCGCGGGTGGGCCACACCATGGCGGCCTCGGCCTCCTCCGCGGGGGGCTGCCCGGTGGGCAGCAGGGTCGCGCAGGCCACGAAGAACTCCGCGCCGCGGTGCACATACGCGGTCTGTGCGCGGGGGACCTCGTTGGCGACTCCGCCCAGTGCCGTGAAGTACAGGTAGGTGGTGTGGCCCGGCCGGCGGCTGGCTTCGAAGGCGGCGAGCAGGTCGGCCACCCCGGAGCTGCCGGTGGGACGGTCGAGCAGCCGGGTCCGCTCCCGCAGGAAGGGAGTGCGCTGGATCTTGGCGTCCGGGTTCGTGCCGACGCGGTGGCACTCCTGCACCGTGTACTGCTCGCAGATGTAGGCGGCCTTCATCGCCACGTCGTACGGGAGGTCCTGGACCGTACGGAGAGTGGGGGTGGCACCCGCCTCGGCGGCCAGTTCGTTCAGGGCCTGCTCGATCTGGGATGGCGGCCCGTGGTAGCCGCCGTTGATCTTGATGATCGGCACATTGCCCGGGGCGCCGTCGCGCAGGAGCACGTTCAGGGTCGAACCCAGGTTGTTCGAGCCGCTGGAGCACCACTGCTGCCAGGCCGTGATGACCTCCTGGGCCTTGTCCCACGGCCACAGGGTGTCGAAGTACACCATGCGGGGGGACGGTATCGGACGTACCTCGAAGTCGACGGCCACGCCGAAGTTGCCGCCGCCGCCACCGCGTATGGCCCAGAAGAGGTCGGGGTTGACCTCCTCGCAGGCGCGCACGATGGAGCCGTCCGAGAGGACCATCCGGGCCGAGACGAGGCGGTCACTGCCGATCCCGAACTTCCGTGCCTGAAAGCCGATGCCCCCGCCCGAGAGATAGCCGCCCTGGCGGATCGTGGCGCAGGTGCCCGTGACGATCTGCCTGTTGTAGGGCTTGAGCGCGGCCAGCGCGTCGATGTTCTGCACCCCGGGGCCGAGCCGCACCGTGTGGTGGCCGACCGAGACACGGTTCAGCCGGGACACGTCGAGGACCATGCCCTGGCCGGTGGACCAGCCGGCCAGACTGTGGCCGCCGCTGCGGGTGTGTACCGCGATGTCGTGGTCACGGGCGAACGTGATGGCCCGGCTCACGTCCCGGGGAGTGGCGCAGTAGACGATCGCCTGCGGTGTGACGGCGTCGAGCTCCACCAGAACGCCTTGCTTGGAGGAGGCGTAGGCCTGGTCCCAGGGCAGCACCACATCCCCCGTCAGATGCCTGCGCAGCTGCCCCCACGTGCCTTCGCTTCCGTATACCGGCCTCACCGACGACCCGACAGTGGCAGCCGCGAGCGCCACGCTGCCACCACCGCGAAGAAGGGATCGTCTACTCAGCATCGTTCCTCCAATGGGCGGCCCTGACGAGCCGGTTGGGGTGTGGGTCCTGCTGCGGCCACCGGCCACCGGCGTCGCAGCCGCAGGAGGTGTGTCGCCGGCCTGGTCGACGGGGCTGCTGCCGGACGCTTCCCCTGCGGCGACGGGCGGCCAAGCTCCCCCGGGGTTTTGCTTGCTTTGGGCAGTGGTGATGGGTGCGCCGTTGGAATTGCGGAATCCACCCTAGGAGCAGCTGATCAGAAACCCTCGCCCGCCCTGCGGAATGTCGAGTTCAGCTGCAGCACGATTCCAGGCCGCGCCGCCGCACCGGGATCCTGCCGCTCTCCCGAACCTGTTTCAGTGGATTTTCCACTGAGCAATCTGGGCGATGACATCGGGGAAAACGCCCCCGCATTCTGGTCTTTGAAGCGTGTTCTGCGTGCGTGGAGGAGTTCTTCACGCGAATCGCTGGTGCAGCTGCATCGGAACGGGAAGGTCTCATATGTCGTCCAATCTCTTCGGGTTTTCTGGCGATTTCGACGTCGTCGTCATCGGCGGCGGGCCCGCCGGCGCGACCACGGCGGCACTGCTCGCCAAACGCGGGCACCGTGTTCTCGTGCTCGACCGTGAGCGGTTCCCCCGGTATCACGTCGGGGAGTCCCTCATCCCCGGCGTGATGGTTCCCATGGAAGAACTCGGCCTCACCGAACGCATGGAGGCCAAGGGATTCGAGCGTAAATACGGCGGCACTCTGGTCTGGGGCAACAACGAGGTCCCGTGGAACTTCTCGTTCACCACCGGCGGCCGTATCCCGTACGCCTTCCACACCCGCCGCGCCGACCTGGACGCGCTGATCCTGGACCGGGCCCGCGAACTGGGCGCCTTCGTCGTGGAGGACGCGACGGTGAAGGAGGCCATCGAGGAGGACGGCCGCGTCGTCGGCGTCCGCTACGCCCTGCGCGGCCTGAACGGCACCCACGAGGCCCGGGCCCGCCTGGTCATCGACGCCTCCGGGCAGGCCCGCGTGCTCGGCCGCAAGTACTCCGAGGTCAACTGGAACGACCAGCTGCGCAACGTCGCCGTGTGGACGTACTTCGACAACTGCCACCGCCTGCCGGGCGACGAGTGGAGCAACATCCTCATCGAGGGCACCCGGGACGGCTGGTTCTGGGGCATTCCGATCGACAAGGGCGTCTTCAGCGTCGGCTACGTGACGCGTTCCGCGCTCGCGACCGAGTCCGACAAATCCCTCGAGGACCTCTTCGAGTCGGAGATCGCCCAGACCACCAAGCTGAAGGACCTCCTGCGGGACGCCACGCAGGCCGCGGGCTACCGCTCCGCGCGCGACTGGTCGTACACCAACGAGCACTTCCACGGCAACGGCTGGGTCCTGGTCGGCGACGCCGCCGCCTTCGTCGACCCGCTGTTCTCCACCGGTGTCGCGCTCGCGACCCTGGCGGGCAGCACGCTGTCCAAGGTCGTCGACCAGATACTGAACCACCCGGAGATCGAGGAGAAGGCACTGGACCGGTACTCCACGGCGTACCAGGACTTCTTCCACGACATCCGCCGGTTCGTCGAGGGGTTCTACGACCGCTCCAAGACCAAGGGCTTCTACTTCAACATGGCCCAGGACATGGTTGACCCCGACAAGAAGAACGACGCCGAGGTCGACTTCGTCAAGCTGATCTCCGGGCTCAGCGGGCGCCAGGGCGGCCTGTTCGAGCTGAACGTCGACGACCTCATCGAGACCGCCGGCGGCTGACACCGGGCCGGGCGGGCATGACAGGGCTCCTGGTGCGGAGGATCCTCCGCACCAGGAGCCCTGTCATGCCCGCCCGGCCGCCCGGCCGCCGGTGTGCGGCGGTTCAGCTGGCCCGGTCGGGCGCCGTCACGAGCCTGGAGCCGGCCGCGGACTGCGTCCGCTGGCGCCGGGTCTCCAGGACGGTCAGGGCCGGTGTGCCGGCGACCGGTTCGGCCGGCGCGGGCCGCTGCCGCTTCCCGGAATGGCCGGCGATGACCACAGCAGCCGACACGATCACCAGGTTCTTGAGGATGTACTGGCCCTCAAGGGTGCCGATGAAGAAGGATTCCCAGGTCTCCTTCGGAAACATGAAAAGGGGGGTGAACGTGCCCGCCATGTGCCCGAGGAGGACCATCGTCGTCAGAGCGGGCAGCCGCCCGCTGACGAGAAGCAGTCCGATCACCGTCTCCAGCGCACCGGTCACGACCGTCGCGGGCGTTCCCTCGATGATGCCGAACGTCAATCGCTCCACGGTTTCGGCGGCCAGCGATTCCGCCGGACTCACCCCCGGAAAGAACTTCGGCACTCCGAACCACAGGAAGATGATTCCTATGGAGATCCGGAGTGCCGTGATCCCGAATGAGGCACCGAGACCCTCGATGAAACGAGCAATTCGTCCATAGATGCGCATGGGCCTTGACTCCCCGCATTTTCTCACTTCTGACTGAATTACTCACGAGGCTGTCAGGATCCGCACAAGGATCGGTGGAGAAGCGGCAGAGCGAAACTATCGGGCCACCGGAGAAAGCCGTCAGGTGCCGGCGGGCGCGGAGCCGAGCAGGATCCTCGCCTCCAGGGAGCCCTCGGACAGCTGGTAGTACGTCTGGAGCTTGAAGTACTCCCCGCCGGTGTGGGACGCGACGTTGTAAAGGCCCTGGACGGCGCCGGGGTAGGTGTGGGAGACGTTCTGGGCGAACTTCTCGATGCCCGGCTCGACGGCGACGCGGTCGGCAAGTGCCCGCGCGTCGGGGACCATGGTGGCGAAGGTGATCCGCCGGATCTTCGAGGACTCCCAGTTCAGGGTGGTGTAGATGCCGACCGCCTGCCGGGCGAGGTGGAGCATGCGCGGACTCGGCTCGGGCAGGCCCAGATCGCGCAGCATCGCGCGAACGGTCTCGGGCTCGCGGCACTCGGCGGGGAACTGGAGGAAGTAGACGTTGACCGTGCGGCTCGGGTAGTCGATCCCGATCATGCTGTTCTTGTCGTCCAGGCCGTAGCGGGCGTAGAAGTCGAGGTTCTGGGACAGGCTGCGCGGCATGGACGGCAGGGCGGCGACCTTGGAGAGCTTCTGCAGGTTGTCGGCCGGCAGGAACGTCCAGGTCTTCTTGAAGCCGGCGACGACTCCGAAGTCGACGCCGTGGGCGGTCACCGGGAGGTGTTCCTGGACGTCCTCGAGCAGCGTGCCCACGGGGTGGTCCGTCGCCTCGGCGATGCCCTGCGACACCGCGTACAGGTAGGGGTTGACGTCCCCGGGCAGTGCCGTGAAGCGGCAGTCGAGGTCCTTTGAGCCGCGCGTGGTCACCCGGAAGGCGACCACGACCTTGTCCAGGTCGTACGCGGACAGGATGGGCTCGACCTTCTCACGCGAGGGGGATATGTCCAGCAGTCCGGCCGTTTCCTCGATGGCGCCGTAAAGACCTTCCATTCCTGTGCTGGTCATTCGTCCTCCAGTTTCCTTATGGGCTGAGCGGCGTCTTGTTAATCAGGCGGCCGGCCGGGTATGTGTTGTGCCTGCGGCCGGCGGCCCTATTGCTGAAGATCAGGGCCCGGCGGGCACGACACGCCCCATTTTCGTCACCCCGGGAAGTTTCAATGCCGGGGGCTGGGCGTGTCAAGGTGATCCATATTCTTAGTGTATTTCAAGTGACCTTCTAGCGGCGGCTGGTAGCGTGGCGGCGCAGGATTTCATGTGCATTCAATGACCGGCATCGACTGCTTGGAGTACTGATGTCCCCAGTCGTTTCGGCGGAAGAGCTGTACTCGGCCATCGAGGAATCGGCTCGACTGGTCGACGCACCTTTCTCACGTGACAAGGTCTGGCCGATCCTCACGGCATTCGAGGGGGGATTCTCTCAGGACGGCGGGGTAATTTTCTCTCTCCAGGCCGGTGAGGAGGTGGCGGAGGTCGAGTACTCGATCCAGGTTTCACCGGGGATCGAGGACCCCTATGCCCACGCTCTGGCGAACGGCTTCTTCACGGAGACGGACCACCCCGTCCGCGCCCTGCTCTCACAGGTCGTGGAGCTGGTCCCCACGAGCGAGCACTACATCGACTGCGGGATCGTCGGCGGTTTCAAGAAGATCTACGCCAACTTCCCGCACGCCCCGCAGAAGGTGTCGGCGCTGGCCGAGGTTCCCGCGATGCCGCGGGCGGTGGGCGAGAACCTGGAGTTCTTCGCCCGCTACGGTCTTGAAGACGTGGCGCTGGTCGGAGCCGACTGCAAGAACCGCACGGTGAACCTGTATTTCCAGCTCCCCGCCCACGTCGCCGGAAACCTGGAGCCGAAGACCGTCCGGGAAATGCTTCACGAAACCGGGATGAGCGAGCCGAGCGATCAGATGCTGGCGTACGCCGGCCGGGCGTACCGGGTGTATGTCACCCTCAGCTGGGACTACTCGGAGATCCTTCGGATCTCGTTCGCGCCGCAGCCGCGCCGCGGTGTCGACCTGGCAGATCTGCCCGCCCGGCTGGTGCCGCGGATCGCCGAGTTCATGCAGGCAACCCCGCACAAGTACGCCGGTGCCCTGATCAACGCCACGGCCGCCAAGTGGTCACGCGAAAAGGAATTCTTCGACCTCGCGTCGTACTACCAGGTCTCCCCCTTGCACCTGAAGGCAATCGAAGCACAGGAATAAAGGGCGCGCCCGCCTTGGAACGCGGCGCCCTCTTCCTCAAGAAAGGCCTCACCCCGTGACGACTTCCGGTCGCGCCCAACAGATACCCTTCGATTTCGACAACGGCAACTTCATCCGGGACCTGATCACCACCCACGGCAAAGGGGGCTATCCCCCGGCGGACGCCATGGCCCCGGGGGACGTGGCCACCTACACCTGGCTCACTCATCTGCTGCAGACCTCGTGGTTCGACGCGCTGGCCCCGTACCACCCGAGCGCGGTCGGCATCTGCTCGCGGATCCCCCGCCGTCCGGCCGAGGAGTCCGCGACCAACCGGAACAAGAACATCGCCGGCCTGCATGCCCTGTTCCAGGTCGTGCAGGCGGTGTTCGAGGAGCGGACGCCGGTGCTGCGGCAGGCGCTGACCGCGCTCGGCCTGGACCCCGACGACGAGTCGACGGACCTGACCTGCGCGGTCGGCATCGGCAACACGGCCGGCAGGTCGGTCGTCGCGGCCCGTGCGCACGACGGCATGAACGTCCTCGGTGACCGGGGCCGCGCGTACAACGGCCTGCCGTATGAGGACTACACCGGCTACCGGCCCGTCAACACGGCCGACGAGCTGGCCGACCCCTCGCGCTGGCAGCCGGCCACCGAGCCGCACCGCCGCCGCATCGACGGCGGGCCGGGCGACAAGGGAGTCTTCACCGCCCAGCGGTTCGCCACGCCGCAGCTCGCCCTGGTCACGCCGCAGACGTACAAGGACCCGGGCGCCTTCGACCTCGCCGCGCCCGGACACCTGGACCACACCGACGCGAAGGCGTACAAGGCCGCCGTCGACGAGGTCCTGGCGGCGTCGGCGCACCTCACCGACGAGCAGAAGGTGAAGGCGGAGTTCTTCGAGCACACGCCGCTGTCGGTGACCCTGTCGCCGCGTGCCGCCGCGATGGCGCACGACCTGGACCTGGACGGCTGGGTGCAGTTGTTCCTGGTGACCTCGGTCGCGCGGTTCGACAGTCTGATCGCCGCCTGGCACCACAAGCGCAAGCACGACGGCGTACGGCCGTTCAGCGCCGTTGGGCACGTGTACGGCAGCGACCCGGTGACGGCGTGGGGCGGGCCCGGCAAGGGCACGGTCGACGACATCCCAGCCGACGAGTGGACCGGCTACCTGCCGGTGGGCAACCACCCCGAGTACCCCTCCGGCTTCACCGCGCTGTGCGCCGCCCAGGCGCAGGCGGCCCGCAGCTTCCTCGGTGACGACGTCCTCGACTGGACGCACACCTTCCCGGCCGGCTCGGCGCAGAAGGAGCCGGGGGCCGTCCCGGCCGCCGATCTCGAGCTGAGCTGGCCGACCTGGAGCGACTTCGAGAAGGACTGCGCCAACAGCCGGGTGTGGGCCGGTGCGCACTTCAAGGAGACCGTCGAGGCGTCCCTCGCGTTCGGCACGCAGTTCGGGCACCTGGCCCACGAGTTCGTCCGGCGCCACATCGACGGCGACGTAGGCGACGTAAAGGACTGACCCTTCTTTTCCGCTTTCGCCCTCGCGGCGGCGGGCACACCGGCGAGGCCCACGAACACGGCACGGCTCTCGCGCGACCGATCTGTCTTCCCCCTCGTAAAGGACATTGACTCATGACGACGTCCGGACGTTCTCCCGTCCCCGGTTTCGGCCTGGGCCGCAGATCTCTGCTGTTCGGCGGGCTCGGCGCCGCCGCGACCCTGACGGTGAGCGGGCTGGCTTCCGGCCCGGCCGCCGCGGCCCAGAGCGCCGCGCCGGCCGCGGTCGATTTCGACCTCGACACCGACAACTTCATCGAGTGGGCGCAGCCCAGCGACGACATGGCCGGCAAGTCGCCCAACGGGGACCTGTTCGGGCCGATGGACGTGACCGTCTTCCTGTGGATCAACCGCCTCACGGCGCTCGCGGTGTTCGACGCGCTGGCGCCGTACCACGAGAGCGCGGTCGGCATCTACTCGCGCATCCCGCGCCGCCCTTCCGGGGAGTCGGCCACCAACCGGAACATGAACACCGCCGCCGTCCATGCCACGTACCAGATCTGGAAGCGGGTCCTGCCGTCGAAGATGGCGAACACGCGGGCCATGATGACCGGGATGGGCCTGGACCCCGACGACACCTCGGAGAACCTGACCAGCCCGGTCGGCATCGCCAACGTGGCCGCCAAGGCCGTGTGGGAGGGCCTGAAGAACGACGGCATGAACTTCCTCGGCTACGAGGGAGGCCGCACGTACAACCCCCGCCCCTGGGCGGACTACACCGGCTACCGGCCCGTGAACACCGCCTTCGAGGTGTCCGACCCCTCGCGCTGGCAGCCGCAGCTGGGCCCGCACAACGGGCGCCGGCTGGGCGGCGGCAACGGCGACATGGGCATCTACGTCGCCCAGCACATGGTCACCCCGCACCTGCGCAAGGTGAAGGCCCACATCTTCACCGACCCCTCCCGGTTCCGTCTCGCCCCGCCCGTGCACGTCGACCACACCCGGCCGCGGGACTACCGGCGCTCGGTGGACGAGATCCTCGCGGCGTCGGCGCACCTGACCGACCGGCAGAAGATGCTCGCCGAGGTCATGGACAACAAGGTCTGGGGCATCGGCCACTCGGCGATCGTCATGGCCCGCAAGCACACCGGCGAGCTGGGCATGCACGGGTGGATCCACTACATGCTGGAGCACATCCTGGCCACGTTCGAGCCGACGATCGTCGCCTGGCACCACAAGGTCGTCTACGACGCCGCGCGGCCGTTCACCGCCGTCAAGCACGTGTACGGCAACCGCAAGGTGAGGGCCTGGGGCGGACCCGGCAAGGGCACGGTCGACGACGTCCGCGCCTCCGAGTGGGCCAGCTACCTGGGCGTCAGCGACCACCCGGAGTACCCGTCGGGCTCCACGACGATCGCCGCCTCCTCCGCGCAGTCCGCGCGCCGCTATTTCGGCACCGACACCCTGGACTGGAAGTTCACGATCGCCGCCGGCGCGTCGCTGGTGGAGCCGGGGACCACCCCGCACGGCGACCTGCCGGTGCACATCCGCACCTGGAGCGAGTTCGCGCGGATCTGTGCCGACAGCCGGGTGTGGGGCGGCGTCCACTTCAGCAAGACGGTCGAGCGGTCCCTTCAGCTCGGTGAGCAGTTCGGCGACCTGGCCCACGAGTTCGTCCAGAAGTACGTCAAGGGCACCGTCAAGGGCTGATGCCTTCCCTCCACCCGCGCAGCCTCCTCTTCAAAGGACAAGGAACAGTCATGACGACGTCCGGACACACTGTCCCCGGCTCCGCTGTGGGCCGCAGATCGCTGCTGCTCGGCGGTGCCTCGGCCGCGGTCCTGTCCACGCTGGCCTTCCCCCGCGTGGCCGGTGCCGCCACGAGCGACGAACCGATCAAGATCGACTTCGATCTGGACAAGGGCAACTACATCAAGTGGGCCCAGCCCCAGGACGCGCAGGCCGGTCTGGAGGGCAGGCTGGCGTTCATCGGGCCGATGGACGTGACCGTCTTCCTGTGGACGAGCCGCACGGCGATGCTGGCGGTGTTCGACGCGCTGGCGCCGTACCACGAGAGCGCGGCCGGCATCTACTCGCAGATCCCGCGCCGCCCCGCCGCCGAGTCCGCCACCAACCGCAACATGAACATCGCCACCATCTACGCCCAGATGGGCATCTGGAAGCGCATGCTGCCGCACGACACGGCGGGCATACGGCAGCTGATGGCCGCGTTCGGCCTGGACCCGGACGACACCTCGGAGGACCTGACCAGCCCGGTCGGCATCGGCAACGTGGCCGCCAAGCACGCCTGGAACGCCCTGAAGAACGACGGCATGAACGTCCTGGGCTACGAGGGCCGCACGTACAACCCCCGCCCCTGGGCGGACTACACCGGCTACCGGCCCGTCAACACCGCCTTCGAGGTGAGCAACCCCTCGCGCTGGCAGCCGCAGCTGATCCCGCACAACGGCCGCCGGGCCGGCGGCGGCCCGGGCGACATGGGCATCTACGTCGCCCAGCACTTCATCACCCCGCAGGCCGGCCGGACCAAGTCGCTCCTGTTCAAGGACCCGGCCCAGTTCCGCCTGGCCCCGCCCGCGCACAGCGACCACACCGACGCCCGCGCCTTCAAGCGCTCGGTGGACGAGATCGTCGAGGCGTCGGCCGATCTCAACGACGAGCGCAAGGCGCTCGCGGAGATCATGGAGAACAAGCTGTGGGGCATCGGCTACTCGTCGATCGTCATCGCCCGCAAGTACGACCAGGACGACCACATGGGCGTGCACGGCTGGGCCCAGTGGATCCTCCAGCACCTCCTGGCGACGTTCGACCCGCTGATCGCCGCCTGGTACCAGAAGGCCCGCTACGACGCCTGCCGTCCGGTCACCGCGGTCCGGCACGTGTACGGCAACCGCAAGATCACCGCCTGGGGCGGACCCGGCAAGGGCACGGTCGACGACATCCGCGCCTCCGAGTGGCGCAGCTACCTGACGGTGGGTGACCACCCGGAATACCCGTCGGGTTCCACGACGCTGTGCTCGGCCACCTCGCAGACCGCGCGGCGCTTCTTCGGCTCCGACGACCTGGACTGGACGATCGACTACCCGGCGGGGTCGACGCTGGTGGAGCCGGGACAGACCCCCGGCAAGGACCTGTCGATCCACTTCGCCACGTGGACCGAGTTCAGCCGCGCCTGCGCCGACAGCCGGGTGTGGGGCGGCGTCCACTTCCAAAAGACCGTCGACCGGTCGCTCGCGTTCGGTGAGCAGTTCGGCGACCTGGCCCACGAGTTCGTCCAGCGGCAGGTCAAGGGCGACGTCAAGGACTGACCGCCTGCCACCGCGGCGGCGGGCCTCATCCGCCTGCCGCCGCGCTCTGCCCGCGCCGGCGGGGCCACAAGGCCAGAAGGCCACGGCGCGGCCACGACATCCCGTTCCTCATGAAGAGCCCCTGGTGCAGGTGCGCCCGCACCAGGCCCTTCCCTGCCAAGAAGAAGGAAGACGATCATGACGACGTCCGGACACACTTCTGTCTCAGGCTCCTCGCTGGGCCGCAGAACACTGCTGGTCGGCAGTGCCTCGGCGATGGCGCTGTCGACGCTGGCCTTCTCCCGCACGGCCGGTGCCGCAACGAGCGATGAGCCGCCCCAGATCGACTTCGACCTGGACAAGGACAACTACGTCAAGTGGGCCCAGCCCACCGACGACCAGGGCGGCAAGTACTCGCCCAGCCTGGAGTTCATCGGGCCGATGGACGCGACCGTCTTCCTGTGGACGAACCGCGCGGCGATCCTGGCGGTGTTCGACGCGCTGGCGCCGTACCACGAGAGCGCGGTCGGCATCTACTCGCAGATCCCGCGCCGCCCCGCCGCCGAGTCCGCCACCAACCGCAACATGAACATCGCCACCATCTACGCCCAGCTCGGCATCTGGAAGCGTCTGCTGCCGCGCAACGTGGGCCGCCTGCGGCAGCTGATGACCGCGTTCGGCCTCGACCCCGACGACACGTCGGAGAACCTGACCAGCCCGGTCGGCATCGGCAACGTGGCCGCCAAGAAGGCCTGGGCGGCCCTGAGCCGGGACGGCATGAACGTCCTCGGCGACGAGGGCGGCCGCAGGTACAACCGCCAGCCCTGGGCGGACTACACCGGCTACGAGCCCGTGAACACGCCCTACAAGCTGGTCAACCCCTCGCGCTGGCAGCCGCAGCTGGGCCCGCACAACGGCCGCCGGGTCGGCGGCGGCCCGGGCGACATGGGCATCTACGTCGCCCAGCACTTCGTGACCCCGCAGATCGGCCGGACCAAGGCCCACATCTTCACCGACCCCTCCCGCTACCAGCTCGCCGCGCCCACGCACATCGACCACACCCGGCCGCGGGAGTTCAAGCGCTCGGTGGACGAGATCATCGAGGCGTCGGCCACGCTCACCGACGAGCGCAAGGCACTCGCCGAGATCATGGACAACAAGCTGTGGGGCATCGGCTTCTCGTCCATCGTCGTCGCCCGCAACCACGACAAGGACGACACGCTGGGCGTGCACGGCTGGGCCCAGTGGACGCTGCAGAGCATCCTGGCGACGTTCGACACGCTGATCGCCGCCTGGCACCAGAAGTTCAAGTACGACGCCTGCCGCCCCATCAGCGCGGTCCGGCACGTGTACGGCCGCAGCAAGATCACCGCCTGGGGCGGTCCCGGCCTGGGCACGGTCGACGACATCCGCGCCTCCGAGTGGGCCAGCTACCTGCCCGTGAGCGACCACCCGGAGTACCCCTCGGGCTCCACGTCGATCTGCGCCGCCGGGTCGCAGACGGCGCGGCGCTTCTTCGGCTCCGACGACCTGGACTGGACGATCGACTTCCCGGCCGGCTCGATGCTGGTGGAGCCGGGAGCCGCCCCCGCCAAGGACCTCAAGATCTTCCTGCCCACCTTCACCGAGCTCGACAAGGCGTGTGCCCGCAGCCGGGTGTGGGGTGGCGTCCACTTCGGCAAGACGGTCGAGCGGTCCCTGGACTTCGGCAGGAAGTTCGGCGACATGGCCCACGAGTTCGTGCAGCGGCAGGTCAAGGGCGACGTCAAGAACTGACCCCCGCCCGCCGCGGCATCCCGTTCCTCAGAAAGGGCCCGACGGTCCTGACGAGCAAGGGGGCCTCCCGGCACTCGGTTTGCGAGTGCCGGGAGGCCCTGTCGCGTGTCGCCGGGGGAAACGTCACGCGACGTCTGGTGCGGCGGCCCGGCGCCCGACGGCGCCGGGATGCTCCAGCACCGCCAGGGCCCGTTCGATCATCTGGACCAGGTCGGTGTCCTCGCCGTGGTCCGCCCACAGCACCTGGTGGAAGGCGCCCGTCACGGCGCCGACCAGGACGCAGAGTTCGAGGTTGTCCGCGGGCAGGCCCAGGCGTTCGGCGCACACCCTGCTCACGGACTCGACCCACCGGTCCTGTTCCTCGCCCACCAGGGCCCGTATCGCGGGCACCCGGCGCACGAGCTGCCGCCGCCACCGGTACTCCTCGCTGAAGTCCTCGGCGAGTCTGCGCACCATCTCGGTCACCACCGCCCGCAGGGCGGCCAGCGGTGGCTCGTGGGCAGGGCGCTCGCGCAGGAAAGCCATACTGAACTGGGCGTAGTCGTCCGCCAGGACGATGTGCTCCTTGCTGGGGAAGTAGCGGAAGACCGTGCTCGGCGACACCTCGGCCGCCGCGGCGATCTGCTCGACGGTGGTGCTGTCGTATCCCCGCTCATCGATCAGCCGGCGGGCCGCCTCACGGATCGCCTGGCGGGTGCGCAGCTTCTTGCGTTCGCGCAGGCCGAGGCCGGCTTCGGCGACGGCGATCGACGGCCCCGGTGCGCCGGCCGTCGCCGAGGGCATACGGCTCATGGCCGCGCGCCGTCCGCCAGGCCGGGCAGCGCCTCGGGCAGCGGCCGCACCTCTGCCTCCGCTGCCTCCTGCGCGGTCTTGCCGGTCTCCCGGCTGTCCGGCAGCTTGACGGCGGCGAGGACGGCCGCGACGATGCCGGCGATGCCGCAGAGCAGCAGCACCGTGCCCATGCCGTGGACGAAGGCGGACTCGGCGGAGGCGGCCAGAGCGGGCAGGTCGAGCTGTCCGGCGACCGTCTGCGCGGCCACCACGGACTCCTCGGCGGCCCCGGCCGCCTCGGGCGGCACCCCGCCGGTGTCGAGCCGGCCGGTGAACACGGCGTTGAGGACACTGCCCAGCAGGGCGATGCCGATGGCGCCGCCGACCTGGCGCAGCGTGGTGTTCAGGCCGCTGCCGGTGCCCTCCTTGCCCTTGGGCAGCACCCCCAGGGCGGTGTCCAGGGCCGGCACCATCACCAGGCTCACGCCCAGGCCGGTGAGGACCATCCACACCACGGTGAAGCCGTAGCCGGTGGCGGTGTCCGTGGTGCTGCCGAGGAACATCGCCAGGGACATGATGAGCAGGCCCGCGACCACCAGCGGCCGGGTGCCGAGCTTGAGGGTCAGCGGCGGCACGATCTTGGCGACGACGATCATGCCGGCCACCAGCGGCATCATGCGCACGCCGGTGCCGAAGGCGTCGTGGCCCTGGATGACCTGGAGGTACTGCGGCAGCACGAACATCAGGCCCATGAACACGAACGTGCCGAGGATGAGGAAGACCGTGTTCCAGCGGAAGGTCGGGTTGCGCAGCAGCTCCAGGTCCACCATCGGGCGGGGCAGGCGCTGCTCGCGCAGCACGAGGCCGACGACCATCAGCACACCGCCGATCATCGAGCCGAGGATGACCGGGTCGCCCCACCCCTGGGCGGGCCCTTCGATGACGCCGTAGACGAAGGCGCTGAGACCGAGGATGCCCAGCACCGTGCTGATCATGTCGACCCGGGGGGCCGTGGGGTCCTTGGTCTCGGGGATCAGCAGGGCGCAGGCGATGATGCCGATGGCGACCAGCGGGATGTTGATGACGAAGACAGATCCCCACCAGAAGTGATCGAGCAGCCAGCCGCTGATCAGGGGTCCGAGCGGCAGGCCGATCGAGACACCCACGGTGATGATCGCGATCGCCTTGGTCTGCTCCTCGCCCTTGAAGAGGGTCGGGATGGTGGACAGCGTGAGCGGCATGATCAGCGCGGCGCCCAGGCCCATGACCGTACGGGCCCCGATGAGCGCGCCCGGGGTGTCCACCAGCATTCCGATGACGGAGCCGCCGAGGAAGATCACGAGCCCGGTGAGCAGCAGTTTGCGCCGGCCGAAGCGGTCACCGAGGAAGCCCGCGGGAAGCATCGCGGCGGCGTAGACGACGGCGTAGGAGTCGACGATCCACTGCAGCTCACCCTGGGAGGCGCCGGTTTCGGCGGCGAGGGTGGGCAGGGCGACGTTCAGGATCGTCGTGTCGAATCCGATGACGAGGACGCTGATGGTCAGGCCGATCAGCGCCAACCAGCGATTTTTGACAGCCATAGGTAAAAGATGGCCACTGTCACTTGAGAGTGGATTGAGTTCCGGTGGAGCCGCGCACGACCGTGGCCTCCGCCTGGTCCCGTGTCCGCGTGGCGGAGCACAGGATCAAGCGGAGGCCACTGTTCGGCACGCGTCCGGTTCAGTGCGGTCACGACCGGTGCGCGTACCGTTCCTTGCGTTCTTGTGCGGTCACCGGGTGAGGGCGACCCGTTCTTGTGCGGTCACCGGGCGAGGGCGACGGTCTCGGTGTCCGCTGCCTCGTCCGGCGCGGCCTCGGCGGTGGTCTTCTTCGGGCCGCGCAGGGCGATGTAGATGAGCAGCACGCCCATGACGGCGACGCCCGCCCACATGGACTGCTGCCATCCGTCGACGTAGGACTGCTTTGCGGCGTCGGCCAGGGCCTGCGCGTGTGAGCCTGCGCCGCCCGAGGCCTCGATGGCGTTGGCGATGCCTTCCCGTGCGGTGCCCGCGGTCTCCTCGGGGATGCCCTGCAGCCGGTCGTCGATGGCGTTGCGGTAGCCGGCCGTCAGGATGGCGCCGAGCATGGCGACGCCGAGCGCGGTGCCGAATTCGCGGGTGACGTCGTTGAGGGCGGAGGCGACGCCCTGCTTCTCACGCGGCAGGGAACGGGTGATGGCCTCGGTGGAGGGCACCATGGAGAAGGCCAGGCCCAGGCCCATGACGATGATGCCGGGCAGGATCGACAGGTAGCCGCCGTCGACGGAGACGAACAGGGCCATGAGCGCCAGGCTGACACCGATCAGCGCGATTCCCAGGCTCATGGTCGGGCGGGGGCCGATCTGCGCGGCCAGCCTGGGGGCCAGGCCGGAGGCCGCCATCATGGCGACGGCCAGGGGCATCAGCGCCGCCGCGGACAGCAGGCCCGACCAGCCGAGCACGGCCTGCAGGAACGGGAAGAGGACCACGGCGATGCCCGCCTGGACACCGAAGACCACCACCAGCGTGATCGATCCGCCGGCCAGGCCGCGCTCCCGGAACAGGCGTACATCCAGCAGGGATGCCTCCCGCAGGCGCAGCTCCCAGGCCACGAAGCCGGCCGTGGCGATGAGGCCGACGGCGAGGCTGACCAGCGTCACGGGGTCGGTCCAGCCGCGCTCCGGTCCCTCCTGCAGGACGAAGGTGAGGGCGGCCACGGCGACGACGGACACCAGCGCGCCGACGGTGTCGAAGGCGTGGGGGGACCGCTCGTGGGAGTTGGGAACCGACTTCAGCGTCATGGCCAGGGCGATGACGACCAGGGCCACGGGCAGGGCGAACAGCCAGCGCCAGTCGGCGGCGTCGACGAGGAGGGCGGAGAGGAACATGCCCAGGATGCCGCCGCCTCCGGCGACGCCGGTCCACACGCCGATCGCCTTGCCGCGCTGCTCCTCGGGGAAGGTGGAGGTGATGACGGCCAGGGTGATCGGCATGATCACCGCGGCGCCGATGCCGCCGGCCACGCGCGCGGCGAGCATCACCTCGGCATTGGGGGCCAGGGCCGCCACCACGCTCGCGACGCCGAAGACGACCAGCCCGGCGATCAGCATGGGCTTGCGGCCCAGGCGGTCACCGATCGCGCCGAGCGGCAGCAGCAGGGCGGCCAGGGCCAGGGTGTAGATGTTGATGATCCACAGGACCGTGTTCTGCGAGGTGTCGAAGTCGACGGCCATCTCCGTCTGGGCGACGTTCAGCCCGGACACCGACGCCATGACGGCCATCAGCGCCACCGAGACGGTGATCAGGATCGCGCGCAGCTGACGCGCGTCCAGCGCGCCGCCGCCGCTCCCGTCGGCGGGTGCCACCTGTGCGGGGTTCGTACTCATGGATTCCTCTCCGAAAAGGGCATGCGGCATCGGCGCCGGAGCAGGACCGGTCGCCGGGGCAGGGGCAGGTGGGTCGCGGGCCCGGAGGTCAGGTGGTGGCTCCCTGTGCCGCGGCGCGGGCCGCGCCGGTGTCAGCGGGGGCCGGCGGGGCGTCGATGCGGGAGACGGCCAGGGCGCCGGCGGCGGCGCCGGGCCGGGCGGTCGGGTCGGTGGCGTGGCCGGGCAGCTCCTGCACCGGCGGCTGCAGGCCCTTGGCGCGGGCCGGTATCCGGGGGGCGATGGCGCGGATGCGGCGGGCCACGGCCTGGCACACCCGTGCGCCGGCGCCGGAATCGCTGTTCATGACGTCCTGCACCGAAGCCCGCGGAGAGCGTCGCGGCGGCGCCGGAATCGGGGTTCCGCCGCAGCTCACCGGTAACGGCGCCGGTGTCGGCGGCCAGGGTGGGGGATGCGCCGACCTGTACTTTTTGACAGCCATGGGTAAATGGTGGCAGCTGCCACTTGAGAGCCGGTGGAGCTTTGGTGGACCGTTCCTCATCAGTGAGCAGGAGCGGGTCCTGGACCCATTCCTGGTCGCTGCGGACACCCCGGCCGGTGTGGGGTGTCCTGGTTGCCCCGTGCGCCTGCCGCCCAGCGCGGCCAGGTCGCCTCGGCCGCGTACTGAGCGTCGCCCGCGCTGCCCACGATCCGGTGGGCGATCGCGCACAGCAGCGGCCCCGGCTCTTCGAACTTCTGGGCGGATCCCGTACGTGCCGAGGAACGTCGGGTCCGGTTGCCTGGCTCCAGGCCGGTCACGGCCCCTTGGAAACGAGGTCCGCGAGCGGCCGGGACCCGGCGTGCGGCTCAGCCCGCTGCTGCCGGCTGCGGGTCTGCAGCATCAGCGTGGCCAGGAGGCCGATCGCGACGGGCACGGCGAGGACGAGGAGGACCTTGGCCAGCGGCCAGCCCGCGTCGACCATGATGCCGCCGAGCAGACCGCCGGCCAGCGGGCCCAGCTTTCCCGCGCTGTTGGCCCAGCTCACTCCGGTGGCGCGGGCGAACGGCGGGTAGGTGACCGCGGTGACCGCCTGCAGCACGGAGGTGGCCGCCGGGAGGCAGAGCCCGAGGAGGAACGCCGTGGCGAGCAGCCAGGCGAAGTGGCCGGCCCACAGGGCAGCCGCCCCGAGGCCGAGTGCGGTCATCGCCCACAGGGCCGCCAGCACCCGGAACCGGTCGAACCGCTTGAGAACGAAGGACACCGAGAGCTGCCCGATCAGGCCGCCCCACCCGAACGCCGCGACGGACATCGCGGCCTTCGACTCCGACAGGCCCCCGCGCTCGGCCAGTTCGGGCAGATAGGTGATGATCACGAACGCGGCGCCCTGGCCGAGGAAGAAGCACAGCCACAGCAGGAGGGTGGTGCGGGCAAGGCCCCGGGACAGGATGACCCGGGGGGCGGGCTTGGCGCCCTTGTCCGCCGCGCTTCGGTTCCAGTCGATGCGGGACAGGTCCTCGCCCGGAGCGACGGCGGCGAGGGCGGTGCGCAGCCGTGCCGGCGGCCGCCTGCGGGCGGCGAGCACGCTCACGGACTCCGGAACCAACCGGACGAGCGCCGGGAGCAGCAGCAGCGGGGCGATCCCGCTCACCACCAGCAGGGCGGGCCAGCCGAAGGCGGGCGTGATGACCGCGGAGAGGATGCCGCCCAGGGTGGTGCCGGCCGTCACTCCGGCGAAGGCGAGTGCGACCATCTGGACCCTGCGCCTGGCGGGCATCCAGTCCGCGACCAGAGCCATCATGGTCGGCAGCACCGCACCGAGGCCCAGGCAGGCCACGACGCGCAGCGCGGCGAACAGGCCGATACCGTCCGCGAGTCCCATGGCGGCCGTGCCCAGGCCGAAGGCGGCGGTGCCCACGACGGTGACGCCCTTGCGCCCGTACCGGTCGGCGAGCGGGCCGGCGGCCACACCCCCGGCGATCATCGCCAGAACGCCCAGCGTCACGGTCGCCGTCACGGTGTCGCCGCTGATGGCCCAGTCTTCCTTGAGCCGGGGGTAGACGAAGGCGACGACGGAGGTGTCCAGCCCTTCGGCCACCATGGTGAGCAGGCCCACCGCCACGATGAGCCGCTGCCCGCGGCTCATCGGCCTCTGGTCGAGGAATTCTTGCGGACCCACTGTCGCCGGGGCATCCGCGGTCATGGCGGCTCCTTTCGTCTGAAGGTTTCGTCTGAAGGTGCGGAAAACGTGCGGGAGCACGGATCGGTGCGGCCGGCGCGTCGTGCGCGGGCCGGCGGCTAGGCGGCTGTGCCGACCGTGCCTGCCGTGCGTTCGGAGACGCCGGGCGGCGCCTGGGCGGCGCCTGCCGTGGGGCGGCCGAGGATCCAGTTGAGCAGCGGGCCGGTCATCGCTGTCGTGACCACGGCCATGACGACCATGAGCGAGTACAGGTCCGGTCCGAGGAAGCCCAGTTGCAGGCCCGCGTTCAGGACGATGAGTTCGGTCAGGCCGCGGGTGTTCATCAACGTGGCGAGCGCGGCGGACTGCCGCGGCGGCATCCGGTTCAGCCGGGCGGCGGCGAACGCGCCGATGAACTTGCCGCCGACGGCGACGATCAGGATCAGCGCCAGGGCTCCCAGGCCGCCCAGGCCCAGCTGCGAGAGGTCGACCTGGAGACCGGAGACCAGGAAGAACACCGGCAGCAGCAGGGTGGCGGTCATCTGCCCGAGGCGGTCGTGCACCTGGGTGCGCAGCCGTTCGGTGCCGGTGCGCGGGAGGATCGCGCCGAAGAGGAAGGCGCCGAATATGTAGTGCAGCCCCACCCACTCGGTGGCGGCGGCGGACAGCAGCAGGCCCGCCAGGACGTACGCGAACACCGCCGGGGTGAGCCGCAGTCCGGGCCTGCGGACGGCGTAGCGGTGCAGCAGGGGGCGTACCACGAAGAGCATGCCCAGCAGGTACGGGACGGCGAGCAGCACGCGCCACTGGTCCGCGCCGCCCGAGCCGCTGACGGCGATCACGGCGGCGAGCAGGGTCCAGGCGAGGACGTCGCCGATGGCGGCGCAGGCCACTGCCATCGCGCCCAGCGGGGTGTGCGTCATCTGCCGGTCGGTGAGGATGCGGGCCAGCACCGGGAACGCCGTGATCGACATGGCGATGCCCATGAAGAGCATGAATGCCGTCCTGTCGCCGGTGCCGTAGTCGTCCGCCAGGTGGAGCGCCAGGAGCATGCCGAGGCCGAAGGGCACCAGGATGGAGCTGATCGAGACGGTGGTGGCGAGGCCTGTGTTGCCGCGGAGCATCGCGGCGTCCACCTCGAGGCCGACGATGAACATGAAGACCGCGACGCCGACCGCGGCCAGTGCGCTGAGCAGCGGCCTGATGTCGGCCGGGAACAGGGTGTCGGAGAGTGCCCCGTCGAGGAAGGTCGGTCCCAGCGCGATGCCGGCCAGGACTTCGCCTATCACCGCCGGCTGGCCCAGCCGTCGGGCCAGGACGCCGAGCAGGCGGGCCAGAATGA
The DNA here is from genome assembly GCF_017948455.1 of Streptomyces sp. GESEQ-4. Taxonomy (GTDB): domain Bacteria; phylum Actinomycetota; class Actinomycetes; order Streptomycetales; family Streptomycetaceae; genus Streptomyces. Next base: position 39,541 of record NZ_JAFFSU010000029.1, on the reverse strand, counting down.
CGATGGCGGCGAGGCCGAGGAGAAGTGACGTGGTCTGATGCGTGTTCATCCGTGCTGTCTCCGTAAGCCGGGGTGTGCTGCACGGCCCGGGCCAGTGGCGCGGGCGGGCAGGCAAGGCAGGGCGGCGTGAGGTGGTGGGGGCAGGGACGGCCGGGCGCTGACGGGTGTGGGGCCGGGGCGGGCCCGGCCCCGGGGTCAGGCCGCCAGCGGCTGCGGGGCGATGCCCATCAGGGCGGAGAGGATCGGCGGGCGGGTCCAGTCCATCGGGGACAGGGTGATGTCGAGGGGGTGCCCCGCACCGCCCGCCACCCGCACCGGGCCCACGGTGGCCGTCAGCACGGCGCCCTCCGCACCGGCGGCGCCGTCGCCGCCGGCGGTCACGGCATGGATGTACCAGGTGCCCTCGGGGATCCGGGCCAGTGTGAAGCGTCCCGGCGCGAACGCGTTGCTGAAGGACACGGGGACGCCTTGCAGGATGGCGCCGTCGAAGGCTCCGACGCGGACGGTCGACAAGCCGGCGCCGGCGGTGCGCAAGACCCCCGTCACCGAGCCGGTGGGCCGGACCGACCGCGTCGCGGTCGGCGCCGCGTCGGGCACCGCCGGCTCGCACGGGTCGCCCACGGCTGCGAGCGACAGCTTGCGGTACTGCGTGGGGGAAAGCCCGACCGACTCGGTGAAACGGCGGGTGAAACTCCCCGTGCTGCTGTATCCGACCCGCGCGGCGACGTCGGCGACATTGAGGTCGGTGCTCAGCAACAGGCGCTTGGCCTCCTGTAGCCGTACCGCGGTCAGAAACCGCCCGGGAGTGACACCGGTGACCCGGCTGAACACCCTCAGGAAGTGGTACTTGCTGACCATGACGCTCTGCGCGAGGTCATCGAGGGTGAGGGGCTCGCCGTAGCGTTCGCGGATGAGGGTGACGGCGTGCTGTACCACATGCTCCATGAAGGGCGCTCCTGGTCGCGGTCATTCGTCCAGTACTGCCGCCGGAGTTCTCGAAGAGGCTGCCGGGCAGCCACGGCCCGACCGGAAAGCGCAGGCGGGTTTTAGTTGTTGCGGTAGGTGACGCGCACGGCCATGTCCGCCAGTTCGTTGCGCCACACCGGGGCGACGGGCGCGTCGGCGATGGCCTTGCGGCCCCGCTCGACAAGGTCGGCGATGTGCTGCTCGACGTCTTCGGGAACCCCGGTGTCCAGGAGCCGGCGGCGCACCTCGTCGGGGGTGTGCCCGGGCTCCGTCATCAGCACGCGGATGCGCTCGTCGCGCTGCATCGCCCAGCCGAGCAGCAGCGTCATCTTGTGCTGGCTGAAGTCGAGGCCTGCGGGCTTGCCGGTCTCGGCGGAGTCCCCGAACGCGTCCAGCAGGTCGTCACGGAGCTGGAACGCCTCGCCGACCGCCTCGCCGTACTCCATGAAGGCGGCGGCAAGGTCGGCCCGGTCCGCCCCGCCCGCGCCCATGACCAGCGGCCGGTGAATGGTGTAACGGCCGGACTTGATCAGGGCGATCAGGCGGGAGAGGCGGGGGTCGACCGAGAACTCGGCGGCCGCGGTGACGTCCAGGCACTGGCCGACGTGTACTTCGGAGCGCAGGCCGTGCCACTCCGCGCGCACCCCCGGCGGCGCCTGGGACATCAGCTCGTCCGAGTAGACGAGTGCCAGGTCACCGATGAGGATGGCCATGCCCTCGCCGTAGCGGCGGGCCTCGCCGCGCCAGCCGCGGTCCTGGTGGAGTGCGGAGAAGGCCGTGTGCATGGTCGGCTTTCCGCGCCGCTGGGCGGAGTTGTCCAGGACGTCGTCGTGGATGAGGGCGGACACGTGCAGCATCTCCAGGCCCGCGGCCGCCGCCACGATCCCGGGATCGCCCGGATCACCGCCGGCGGCGAGGTAGCCGGTGATGCAGAAGGCGGGCCTAATCCGCTTGCCGCCCGACGTGACCAGCTCGGACAGCGTGTCGAGGACGAGGGCCGCCCGTTCATCGACCCCGGCGAAGCGCTCGCGTTCGGCCGCGAGGAAGGAGCCCAGCCGGTGCTCCACCCGCTGGAGCAGGTCATCAGTGATACGGCGCACGGAGGCGGTCGTCTCCTGGCCGGTGGCGGGCCTGGAGGTCACGTCGGTAGTCACTGCCTGTCTCCTTGGAAGGGACGAATGAGCACGTGAGGCGGGGGTGGTGCAGGCACGGCCGGGCCCGGACCCGGAGGGCCGGCGGGTCCGGCGGGATGTCTGCCGCCATTCAAGGGGCGAGCGGTCGGGTACGCCTTGAGCGCTCAGCGACAGCCCGCCGCCGAACGGGCCGAGAAGGCGCCGTGCCGGCCCGGGGCATCCCCCGCTCAGGGCGCCGATACGCGGCTCACGCCGGCACCTGCTCCCCGAACTGCCGGGCCGGCGCGCGGCGTTGCGCCTTCAGCGTGGCGGTCCGGGGCAGCTCGCGGCCCGCGGGATCTGGACGGGCGCGGCGAGCCGGGGCAACCGGGCGGTGGCGGGCCGGCGGCCCGCATCCAGCGGCCCGCATCCAGCGGCTGGTCGTCGACGGCGCAGATCACCGGGCCCGGCTCGTCTCCCGGGGCCTTCGCCGCGGACCGTGGCTGTGCCGTGGTGTGTGTGGCGTCTTGCTCGACCGCCCGTCCTGCCGCTCTGCCGTGCCCCGCGCTTGTCCGACCGCGCCGACCGGGCCCGTCCGGGCCGGTCCGGGGTGAGGCTGCGTCGCCGGCCGTCGACGGCCGGTGGGCGAACGGTCCGTGCTGACTGGTTCGTCGGGCCGGTCAGCGACCCGCGGCAGGCGCCGCCGCACGCGGTATCGGCCGGCTGTGACCCCGTGCTACGGCCGGGGGCGCTCATTTCCCTGCCACCCGTGGGTAGTTGGGACAGTCCAGGCGTACGCGGCACGGTGGCCCTCTCGCGTCCGGAGCACCAAAGCGTGCGTTGCCTCATGCGCGAGCAGCGTCGAGTTCACCTCCAGCGGCAATCCGTCCAGCTCCTGCTGGGCGGCATACACCGCGAGGAAGGCGGCAAGCCCCCGTACCCCGCCGCCTGCCGGCCCCGGCGCGGTGAGCGGGACGCCCTGCCCCAGTCCGGCCGAAAGCGTGCCGTGCGCCCGCAGCGCGGCTGCTGCCAGAGCACCGGGCGGGCGGTGGCCGCGGCCCGGGTCCGCGCCCGCCATGGAGCAGGCCTCGGCCCAGGCCCGGGAGGCGATCTCGGCCTTCCGGGCGGGCGTCGTGGGCGTCGTGGTGGGCGTCGGCATGACAACACTCCTCGGCTTGTCCGTACGGTTGTTGCTTCCGGTGCGCCCCGCCTGGAGAACTACCGCGGCTGAGGGACCATGAGAAGGCGGCGGGGATGAAGCGTGGTCTCCGCCGCTTTACGGATCCGGCTGCCGGCCTCGACGGTCAGCTGCCATTCCTGTACCACTGCGCCCAGGAGGATTTCGAGCTCTTTCCAGGCGAACGATTCCCCGATGCACCCTTTCGCGCCCGTCCCGAAAGGAATGTATGAGGCTTCGCCCGCGGCCGGCCGGATCGAGAGCCACCGGTCCGGATCGAACCGGTGCGGGTGGGGGTAACGGCCGGGATCTCTGTGCAGGAGATACGAACTGAACAGCATGTGGGTGCCCTCAGGGAATGAACGCTCACCCAGCACGACATCCGTAAGGGCCTGCCGGCACGTGATCCACACCGGCGGGTAGAGCCGCAGGATCTCCATCAGGAACCGGAGGGTATAGCTGGCCGGCCCCTGCCCGTGAGCCGGTGCGATGCTTCCGCCTGCCTGCTGCGCCATATCCTTGAGGACCTTTTCTTCGATCAGGGGTTCCTCGGACATCACATACAGAGCCCAGGACATCACGGATGCCGTGGTGACCGTGGCCGCAGTCAGCAGCATGACCGCCTCGGCGCAGACCTGCTCCGCCGTCAGAACGGGAGTGCCGTCCTTTCCGGAATCCGACAGAAGCGCCGACAGATAGTCCCCTCCGGGGCCCGGCGAGCGCAACTGGCCGGCTATGCAGGCGGCGAGCAGCGTGCGGAAGTCCTCATATGCCCGCCAGAGCCGCTCGGACGACCTCTGCCGCTGTGATCGCGCGGCCGCTTTTCCATGGAGCGGCTTTCTGATCATTTCCCAGGACAGCACGGCGAGGCGTTCACCGAGGATCGCCGACATGTCCGGCGGCAGAGTATGGAACATGGTACTCAGGGCGATTTTGGCGGAGACCCGGCACATCTCGGTCTGGATGTTCACGGCCTGCCCGGGGCGCCACGAGGTCACCGCGGCACGGGCGATCTCACGCATGACCGGGGCGTAGTCGGCGACCACCGCGGTACGCAGGTGCGGATGGGCCAGTCGCCGGTAGTGCCGGTGCACGGACTCGTCCTGCGCGAGGAGCCCCGCTCTGCTGAGGTTCCTGGCCTTCTGGAAGAGTTCGCCCTTTCCGTAGTTCTTGCTGTCCTTGACCAGTATGCGGTGGACCAGGGCCGGATCCATGACGAATTCCGCACGGACGCCGTCCACCGTCACCGTGCGGATCGAGTGGCCCCGCAGGAGATTCTCCAGCCGGCTGAACTGAAAGACTGCCGATTCCATGGGACGGCCCGGGCTACGCGGCATCTGCGGCAGCGTCGGCCGACGGCATCAGATCCAGTCGGCTGCGCGGCCGGAACCGGTAGTACGACTGGAGCTTGTAGTACTCCTCGCCGGACTTCGTCATGGCCGCGTAGACCATCTTGGGGTCGTCTACGCCGTACGGGACGCTCCTGACGAATCGTTCGATCTTCGGGCCGAGCCGGGCGGGCAGCGACAGCGGATCCTGGGTCTTCACGCTGAAGGCGATCCGCTCGATCTTCGCAGTGTCCCAGTTCAAAGTGGCGTAGAACCCGAACGCCTTCTCGCAGAACCTGAGCATCTGTTCGCTCGGGTCCGGGATTCCTATGTCACGGTGCATCGTCAGGAGGGCCTGCGGTTCGCGGAGTTCGGCCGGGAACTCGGTGAAGTACAGATTGACCGTCCTGCTGTGGTGGTCGATCCCTATCACGTCAACTCTGTCGTCCAGGCCGCGGTCGGCGAAGAAACTGGCGTTTGAGGCCAGGCTGCGGGGCATCGACGGAATGCCGCAGAGCTTCGAAAGGCTCTGATACTCGCTCTCCGGGAAGTACACCCAGGTTTTCCTGAATCCGCCCACGACCCCGAAATCAACGCCATAGAGGTCGACGGGGCATCGCTGCTCGATGTCCGAGAGCAGCAGTTCCACGGGATGCCCGGTCTCGGTGATGAGGCCGGCGGACCGGGCGCGGACATACGGATCGACGTGCGTGGGAACCGTGAAACGGCAGTCGAACTCTCCTTCATGGCGCTTGTTGGTCGCCACCCGGAAAGCAATCAGAGCCTGCGGGAGTACGTCCTCGTACGCGGTCAGAACGGGCCAGATCTTGTCACGCGAGCACGTCACGTCGAGGAGTCGGGCCGATTCTTCGACGTCCGAATAAAGATCTGCCAGCTGAGCGGTTCCCGACATTCTTCCTCCAAGCGACGATCTCGGCATATGGTGCAGGCTCACGTGTTGGCCGGTGATGCACAGCCCGCCGGACGCGCCTGCCGCCCGAGGCGACCGGATCGGACAGCGCGACGACCGCCCGTCGAGCACGTGCGGCGGGGCGCGGTGAACGGCAGACGAGCGAGCCCGGCCGGGCAGGACGTGCAGGCCGCGGGCAGGCCCCCGGGCTCTGCAACCCGCCCGGTTCACGTCGGTTTCAGTGGCGTGAGCGACAACCGGCAGCGAGCCGGCAGTGACGCACCGGCCGGCCGGCTCCGCCGTGTCCGCGACGCCGCCGCGGCCGGCGGGGTCGCCGCACGGGTCGCGCGGGTGCGCACCCGCGCGGGCCCGGTTCCGCGCCCTTTGCACACCGTCGTTGCACCGGGTCCTCCCCCCTGGCAGCGGCAGCCGGTCCGGCAGCAGAATCCGGCGGCGTCCTTGGGTGTCCGCCTACGCCGCCTCGGACAGTCAGGTGGCTGCGTGGCGGGTCACGCCCGCCGCTCCCGCTCCTGTTCGAGCCGGCGGGCCAGGGCCAGCCGCTGCACCTTCAAGGTGGCGGTCCGCGGCAGTTCGGCCTGCGGGATCTGGACGGGGTCGGCCAGCTGGGGGAAGCCGGCGACGGCCGCGCGCCAGCGGCCCGCATCCAGCGGCTGGTCGTCGACGGTGCAGATCACCGGGACCGCCTCGCCGTCCGGGCCCTGCACCACGACCAGTTCGCTCAGCTCGCTCAGCTCGCCCAGCACGACGTCCTCGATCTCCAGGGAGCTGCGCACCCCGGGGATCATGTCGACCTCCCGGTCGAGCATGTGCAGGCAGCCGAACCGGGTGCGGTAGCCGACGTCGCCGGTGCGCCACCACTGGCCGTTGCGGTTGGTGTCGTAGCGGTCCTGCTCGGCGAAGTAGGTCTTGGCGATGCCGTCCCAGGCGACCTCGATGAAGCCGGGGCTCTGCTCGGACGGCGCCCTGCCGTCCCGGCTCACCACGCGGATCCTCGCGGCGCCGTGCGGCATGGCCCAGCCGACGCAGCGCCCGTTGGCCTTGTGGGCGGAGTGGCGGAAGTAGGCGCGGCCGACGGCCGGACCGACCTCGCTCTGCCCGTAGATCTGGAAGAACAGCGCCCCGCGCCGGTCGGAGGCCTTCAGCAGCCGGCTCATCGTCCCGGGGTGGATCGCGTCGAAGGTGCTGCTGAAGACCTTCACCGACCCGAACGGCGCTCGCGGGTCCTCGGCCAGCCCCTCCCACTCCATCAGCGAGTTGGGCAGCGCCTCGATGAAGGCCGGCCGGTGCTCGATGAGCTGCTCGGCGACGTCGGCGGGGTCCGACTCCCGCATGAGCAGGACCGGGTACTGCTTGAGCAGGGCCAGGGACATCGCCGCGACCATCCGCGAGTGCACGAAGGGCACGTGGATCGCGACGGTCTCCTTCTTCCGCATCAGGGACAGCAGCCGCCACTGCGGTACCAGGCGGATGCCCTGCGTGCGGGGCGTGTGCACCACGAGTTTGGGAATCCCGGTGGTGCCGGAGGTGTGGGTGATCACGGCGGCCTCGTCGATCGGCCGGACGACCGGCCTGACCCGCGGCGCCCCGGCGAGCTCGGCGAGCGGCAGTGCCCCCGGCCGGTGACCGCTGGAGGAGATCACCCGCTGGGTGATCTCCTCCAGCGGCACCTCGGCGAGGACGTCGAGCTTGGCCGCGTCGGTGAGCAGGGTCGGCCGGCCGACCCGCTTGAGCAGGACGGCGACGGTCGCGGCGTCCAGGGCCGGCGACAGGTTCACCACGACCGCGCCGATGCGGGACACCGCGGCGGCGAGCATCCAGTGGTCGGCATTGGCCCTCTTGTAGAGCACGACGCGCTCGTCGGGCCGGACACCGGCCGCCCACAGGCGGGCCGCCAGGTCGTCCACGTGCTCGGCGTACTGAGCCACCGTCAGGCGCCGCCCCACCTCGGGCAGGACGTCCAGGTCGTGGTCGAGGCTGATAGGTGTCGACGGGTTCACGGCCGCGGCCATCTCCGGCAGCAGGCCGATGTGCAGACCGCGCTTCTGTATCGATTTGTAGGCTGTGGAGCCCTTCATGGGGACTGTCTCCTTCGGGGGCACGTCGCGAGGTCAACGGCGCACGGTGCTCGATGCGGGGCAAGGGGGGGCCGGGCCTGTGGTGGCCACAGGCCCGGCCCCCCGGGGGGGCGTACGGACGGCTCGTCAAAACTGCCTGAAACAACGGCCCGCCCCTGTGCCGCAGGGGCCTAGGCGGCGCGGCCGACGGGCCGTTGGTGGGTGCGCACCGCGGTACGCAGCACGTCCACGACCCGTTCGACCTGGTCCATGGTCAGCTCGGCGTGCATGGGTATGCCGAGATTGCGCCGGAAGAGGTCCGCCGAGACCGGGCACACCTGCTTGGCCCCGAACGCGGGCTGCAGGTGGCTGGCCCAGGTGCCGTGCAGGCAGCCGATTCCCTGGGCACGCAGGTCGGTGGCGACCGCCGCGCGGTCCACGCCCGGATCCAGCGTCACCAGGTAGGACTGCCAGGCGTGGGTCCGGTCCGCCGGTACGTGCGGCACCGTCAGGAGTTCCTCGCCGGCGAAGAGTTCGGCGTAGCGCGCGGCGACGGCGCGCCGGCGCTCCAGCAGTTCCTCGATCCGGCCGAGCTGCACTTCAAGGATCGCCGCGGCGATGTCGGACAGCTTGAAGTTGTAGCCGATCTCGGTGAACTGAGGGATCGGCATGTCGATGACCTGCGCCTGGTCGTAGATGCTGCCGATGCCGAAGGAGGAGAGCTGCCGCGCGTGTGCCCCGATGGCCGGGTCGGTGGCGATCAGGGCGCCGCCCTCCCCGCTGGTGGCTCCCTTGCGTCCGTGGAAGGACAAAGTGGCCACCTCGGCCAGCGCGCCCGCCTCACGCCCCTGGTAGGTGGCGCCCACCGCGCAGGCGGCGTCCTCGACGAGGAACAGCCCGTGGCGGTCGGCGATCGCCTGCAGCTGCGTGTAGTCCGCGGGCAGTCCGACCGTGTCGACGGCGATGATGCCCACCGTGCGCGCCGAGACCAGGTCCGCGACCGCCTCGGGGTCAACGGTGCCGGTGTCGGCGCGTACGTCGGCGAAGACCGGCGTGGCGCCCACGTACCGCACCGCATGGGCGGGTGCCGGGAACGTGTAGTCGGCGACGATCACTTCGTCGCCCGGCTTGACGCCGAACGCGAGCATCGCCAGGTGCAGTGCGGCGCCGCAGTTGCTGACCGCGACCGCGTCACCGGCACCGTAACGTTCCTTCAGCCGGGCCTCGAGGGCCTTGCCCTTGGGGCCCTGGCCGGCCGGCCAGCCGGAGGCGAACACCTCGGCGACGGCGGCCAGTTCCTGCTCCCCCAGGCTTGCGTGCACCAGGGAAATCTTGTCCATGTCGCTCATCTCCGTTGCGCTGCGCGCTCCGTTGCCGACGGGGAATCGAGAAGAGGGGGCGGGTCGAAGCGCAGCGGCGTGATCTGACTGACGTCATAGCGCCGGCGCATCTCCTCGATGGCCTCTGCGTCCGGCGGCCCGCCGGCCGACCAGATCTGGGCGATCTCGTCGAAGTAGAGCTCGTGAATGGGTGAGGGGAAACACTGGAACAGCATGCGCGCCGGCTGATGAGAGGCGTTCCTGAACGCGTGCGGAGTCCCCGGGGGAACGAACATGCTGGCCCCCTCGGTGGCCCGGACGACCCGGTCCCCCTCGGGCGACTCCCACTCGTGCCAGTTCTCCTGCGTGCGCGTGATGGGCTCGAAGGCCAGCAGCTGCAGCTCCCCCTCAAGGACGTAGAAGAACTCCTGCGCATCGCTGTGGACATGGGCCCCGACATCGAACCCGGGCGGCACCACCACCTCGAAGATCGATATGGAGGAGCCGTGCGCCTCGGTGGCCTTGAAGGTCACTTCCTGCGCCTTGGTGATCAGCTTTCGCCCCTGACCGGGCGGGAGAATGAGACCAGTCATACAGGGCTCAGTCCAATTCGCCCGGTGCGTCGACGCTCCAGCGGCCCAGCGCCATCTCGGCGGTGATGCCGGGACCGAAACCCGCGATCAGGCCGGTGGCGTCGGGGGCCGGGGGGTCCTCTTCGAACAGGCGGCGTGCCGCGTCGAAGACGACCGCGCTGGCGATGTTGCCGTATTCGGTCAGGGTCGACCAGCTGTGGCGGAACACCGTGCGGTCGACCTCGAGGAACTTGGCGAGGTCGTCCAGGATCCGCGGGCCGCCGGCGTGGACGATGTAGAAGTCGAGGTTGCCGGCGTCCCAGCTGTGGTCCTTGGCGAACTCCCGCAGCACCGGGGCCAGCGGCTCCATCGTGCCGGGCACCCGCCGGTCCAGCTGGAAGTGGAAGCCGGTGTCGCGCACCGCGTAGGAGATCCAGTCCTCGGTGTGCGGAATGAGGTAGGAGGCGTTGCGCTCCAGTTCGATGCCGACGCCGCCGCTGCCGCGCACCACGGCGGCCGCGACCGCGTCGCCGAACAGGCCGTCGGACAGCAGCGAGCCGATGTCGTCGGCGTCGGGCTGGTAGCACAGCGAGCACAGCTCGCAACTGACGATCAGGACGTTGCTTCCCGGGTGGGCCGCGCAGAAGTCGTGGGCGCGGTTGACCGCCGCGCCGCCCGCCGCGCACCCCAGCTGGGCGATGGGTATCTGCCGGGTGTCGGAGCGGAATCCCATCCTGTTGATCAGCCATGCGGTCAGCGACGGCATCAGGAACCCGGTGCACGACACGTAGATGATGGCGTCGATGTCACGGGCCGCCACGTCGGCGTTCTTGAGGGCGTCTTCGATGACCGGGGGGCACCACTTCTTGGATTCGGCCTCGTAGATGCGGTTGCGTTCGGTCAGCCCCGGGTGGCGCAGTGTCTGCTCGATGGGCTGCACGATATGCCGCTTCAGCACCCCCGTGTTCCGGATCAGCCGGAGCGCCAGAGGAAGCTGCGGCTTTCCTGCATGAGCTTGTTGGGCGAACTCCAGCGTCTCTTCCATCGTGATGACGTGTTCCGGCGCGCTCACCGCGGGCTTGCATAGCCTTGGCATATCTGGGGTCTCATTTCTCGAGAGTCTGCCTTCTGTGCGTGCACAATCCGCGCACAGCTTCCGAAGCGGTTCTCGTCAGGTCGTTACGGCGGAGGTGGGGTGCGGGCGGCCGCGGGCAGGCCGCACCGCACAGAACGTGCCGACCACCGCGATCACTTGGGCAGCAGGCGCGGCCCAGGGCATGCCGGACCAGCGCCGGCGGCGCTTGCGCACTCAGGCAAGCCGGAGGACGCAAAGCGCCACAGCGCGTGGGGATTTGATGCGAGAGGGAACCTGTGCCGCCACCTGGCACGGACGTCGGTCTCACCCGTGCAGAACGGTGGATACGATGCTCAATCCACTGCCCCAGAACAGTTTTTGGGCAGGGAGGGCGTGCTGAAATAGTGACACGGGCGCACGCTCCGCGCCAAGACCGCCCCAAAGTGACGTGGGTCACGCCGAGTTGGGCTCAAGTGGCGCCCGAGTCGATTTCCCCTGCGCCACCGCTGCCCTGCCGGTTCTGTAGCGCCCTGTTGAGAGCATCGGCCCTATCCATGCAACGACTGGACGCGGAGGGCGCATGTCCCAGCAAGCCGAGGAAGCCACCGCCGGACGTAAGCGATCCCACGGGGCGCCGTCCCCGGCGAAGGGACGCGATACGGCCGACGGGGGCCCGGCGCTGCGCCGGACCGGTCTCCTGGTCACGTTCATCCTCGGCGCCCTCGCCGCCGTGCCGCCGATGTCGATGGACATGTACCTCCCGGCCCTGCCGGAGGTCACCCGCACGCTGGGCTCGACCGCCACGACCGTCCAGCTGACCCTCACCGCGTGCCTGGTCGGCATGGCGCTCGGGCAGCTCGTGGTCGGCCCGATGAGCGATAGGTGGGGACGGCGCAGGCCTTTGCTGGCCGGGCTGCTCGTCTATATCGTCGCCGCCACGATGTGCGCCTTCGCGCCCACCGCCGAGGTGCTCATCGTCTTCAGGCTGCTGCAGGGCCTGGCGGGGGCGGCCGGGATCGTCATCGCCCGGGCCGTCGTGCGCGACCTCTACGACGGCCTGGCCATGGCCCGGTTCTTCTCCACGCTGCTGCTGATATCCAGCATCGCCCCGATCGTCGCGCCCGTCCTCGGCGGACAGGTCCTGCACGTCACCAACTGGCGCGGCATCTTCCTCGTCCTCGCCGTGATCGGCATCGCGCTCACCCTGCTGGTCTGGCGCCGGCTGCCGGAGACCCTGCCTGCGGAGCGGCGGCAGAGCGGCGGGGTGCGCGCGGCCCTGTGGATCATGCACGGGCTGTGCGCCGACCGGATCTTCACCGGGTACCTGCTGACCAACGGCTTCGCCTACGGAGCGCTGTTCTCCTACATCGCCGCCTCACCGTTCGTGATCCAGGACATCTACGGGGCGTCCCCGCAGACCTTCTCCCTGCTCTTCGGCCTCAACTCGCTCGGCCTGATGATCGTCGGCCAGATCAACGGCAAGATCCTCGTCGGCCGGGTCCGCCTGGACAAGACGCTCGGGTGCGGACTGGCGGTGCTCGCCCTGGCCGGGGCGGCGCTGCTGCTGGTGACGCAGGGCGCCTTCGGCGACGCGGGTACGGTGCCGATCGCCGCCTGCCTCTTCGTCATGATCTCCTCGCTGGGCCTGATCCTGCCCAACACCAACGCGCTCGCGCTGATGCGCACCCCGCACGCCGCGGGTTCCGCCTCCGCGCTGGTCGGCACGTCGTGCTTCTTCATGGGAGCGGTCGCCTCCTCGCTCGTCGGGATCGCGGGCAAGCAGACGGCGGTGCCGATGGCCTCGGTCCAACTGGGCAGCGCACTGGCCGCGTTGGTCTGTTTCCTGGCGGTGTGCCGCCCCTGGCACAACCGGGCCGCGGTGAAGGCACCGCACTGACCGCCGCTGCGCGTGGACCTGCACCGCCTGCCGGAGCACCAGTGCTCCGGCAGGCGGTTTTTGACGGACCAGGCACGGTGCCCGCGGATGCCGCGGCCCCGGTGACGTTGGGCGGCGGTGCGGGACGGCGGGTGCGCCCGGACGGCGGCGTCGCCGAGGCCGGCGGGCGTTGGCTGCGCTGGACGGGGTGTAGCCGTGCGTGGGGTGGCTGCCCGGGTGGGTCGCGCAGCCCGGCGCTGACGGGGTGCCGCCTGCGCCCACCCTCCCCATCGCCCCAGGCGGCACGAATGCCCGCAGCTGGGCGGGACGGTGCGGCCGGCCCCGCACGGGGCGCTGCGGTGGCAGCCGGGTGCGGTGGAGGGTCGGACGGCACCGGATCCGCCGCCGCAAGCCCCCGGCACCACCCCCGACGCCCCAGCCCCTTCCGGCGCCCCGGCGCGTGCCCGCTCAGCCCGCCGTGTTGCGTTCCGGCGGCAGGATCAGGGTGGGTTCCAGGACGACGCGGGCGTGGGGCTCGTCGCCGGCCGGCGTCAGCGCGGGCCTCACGCCGCGCTGCTGGCGCCACCCGGCCTGGGCGGCCACCACGGCGACGTAGGGGATGACGACCCCGCCGACGAGGGCGCAGACGCCGACGGCGGGCCAGCGGTTCCAGGTGAGGGCCATCACGACCACACAGGCGGTGCGCACCAGCATCGCCACGATGTAGCGGCGCTGGCGCACGCGCAGATCCTGCGTCAGGCCGGTGCGTGCCCGGGTGATGGATGCGGCGCGGGGTCCGTCCCGGCGCCATGGGGTGGGGCTCATCGGGCCTCCGTGGATGCTGGGGCATGGGCCGCCGGGACGAGGGCAACCGGCGGCAGGGCCGGCGGTGAAACGACGGCGGCGCGGGTGACCGTCCCCTGATCACCCGCGCCGCCGTATCGGCCCGGTCCTGTGCGTCGCAGACCGGGTCAGTGCGGTTCCTGGTCCGCCTCCCGCTCCTCGCCGGCGGCCTGCCTGCCGGTTTGAAGGGGCCCGCCTGCCGACGGGCCGTGTCCGTTGGACGAGCCGTGTCCGTTGGACGAGGCGTGTCCGCCGGGCGAGTGGCCGGAGTGTTCCAGGGCGTGCCGCATTTCCTGCGGTGTCGGCTGCGGGATCTGGTTGCCGTACAGCCAGCGGCTGAGCCGGTGGCGCAGCATCTCCTTGCGGGCCTTGGGGTTGGGCACGCCGCCGTTCTCCGGTGCGGGGGCCGGCGCGATCTCGCGCACCTCCTTGGACAGCAGGGTGTAGGCATGCGGGCGGTCGAGGGGGGCGTGGACCTCGACGAACTCGCCGTGCGGCAGCCTTCTGATCTTTCCGGTCTCGCGGCCGTGCAGGAGCTTGTCGCGGTCGCGGCGTTGCAGGCCGAGGCAGATCCGCCGGGTGAGGACGTACGTCAGTGCCGGGACGACGAAGAATCCGATCCGTACCGCCCAGGTGATCTGGTTCAGGGACAGCTGGAAGGTTTCGGCCAGGACGTCGTTGGCGCCGCCGAAGAACAGCACCAGGTAGAGGGCGACGAAGGCGCAGCCGAACGCGGTGCGGGTGGGGTGGTCGCGGGGGCGGTCCAACAGGTGGTGTTCGCGTCTGTCGCCGGTGACCCAGGCTTCCAGGAACGGCCACAGGGCGATCACCGCCATCATGACGGTGGGCAGGATGACGGCCGGCAGCAGGACGCCCATGTTGACGGTGTAGCCGCCCGGGATGACGAACTCCCAGGCGGGCATGGCCCGCAGGGCGCCCTCGAGGAAGCCCATGTACCAGTCGGGCTGGGAGCCCTGGGAGATCTGGTCGGCGCGGTAGGGGCCGTAGGTCCACACGGGGTTGATCTGGGCGATGCCGGCCATCAGCGCGAGCGCGCCGGAGACGAGGAAGAAGAACCCGCCGGCCTTGGCCGTGTACACCGGCACCAGGGGCGCGCCGACGACGTTCTTCTCGGTGCGGCCCGGTCCCCGGAACTGGGTGTGCTTGTGGTAGAAGACGTAGATCAGGTGGACGGTGACCAGGGCGACGATGATGCCCGGGATCAGCAGGATGTGGAAGCTGTAGAGCCGGGGGATGATGTCGTGTCCCGGGTATTCGCCGCCGAACAGGAACAGCGTCAGATAGGTCCCGACCACCGGGATGGCGAGCGTGACGCCTTCGGCGATGCGCAGGCCGGTGCCGGAGAGCAGGTCGTCGGGGAGCGAGTACCCGACGAAGCCCTCCAGGGTGACCAGCACGAGCAGCGTGAAGCCGATCAGCCAGTTGGCCTCGCGCGGCTTGCGGAACGATCCGGTCAAAAAGTGCCGCAGCGTGTGCAGACAGAGCGCACCGATCATGATCAGCGCCGACCAGTGGTGCAGCTGGCGGATGAACAGGCCGCCGCGCACGTCGAAGCTGATGCGCAGGGTGGAGGCGTAGGCCTGGGACATCGGGATGCCGTGCAGCGCTTCGTGTGATCCGTGGTAGACGGTCTCGGTCATGCTCGGGTCGAAGAACATGGTGAGCCAGGTACCGGTGAGGATCAGGATGATGAAGCTGTAGAGCGCTATCTCGCCGAACATGAACGACCAGTGGTCGGGAAAGACCTTGCGGATCAGGAACCGGAAGTTGTAGATCCCGAGCCGCGAGTCCGTCCAGTCGGCGATGCGCTCGCCTGCCGGCGGTGTGGTGCGCCCCGTGTGCGGCGCCCTTTCGGTCGTGCTCATACCCGCGCGCCCTCCCCCCGCCGCTCGGCCGTCACAGGCACACCCCGTCCGGCCGGTGAACGGCCGGGGGCGGGGGCGGCCTGCGCGGCGTCAGCGGGCCCGTGCCCTGGAGCGGGTGAAACGCTATCCACGGGCGACCGGGCCGAACAACCGCGCTCAAGTCATACTCAAGTGGCAACTCAACTGCTTCTTGAGCGAGTTGTGGGGGGTGCGGGGACGGGCCGGCCTTCCCGGTGTGCAACAGGCCCGGTTTTTCAGTCCGTTGGGTGGTGGGCGATCGCTCGTGGTCGCTCAAGTGAGCTTCCATGCCGGATAGTTGCTTCACCTCTGCCATGCGGCGAGCGTATGACCGTGCTTTGTCGGCCCGCGACGGCGCCGACGCGCCAGACGGCTCAAAAGCGGCGTACGCGCGGCGTGCTCACGGCCGCTGCCGGCCTCCCGGCGGCGGGGGCGGGTGTGGCCGGGGTGGCGGGACGGCGCGGGCGTGCCTGGGGGCCGTGGGTGACGCTGGGCGGCGTCGCGGGCGGCACCTCGCCGCGGGGGCGCAGCGCCGCCCGCAGCGCGCGCGGGCGCAGGGCGGCGGGCGGGGCGAGGCTCTGGTGCAGGTGGAGCAGCAGGGCCGCCGCGTGCTGGTCGGTGGTCGCGGCGGCGGCGAGCCGGGAGGCGTAGCGCCGGCCGAGCCGGGCGCGCAGGTGGGCCGGCGGGTCCTGGCCGGGGTCCGCCGGGCCCAGGGTGCGGGCGCTTGACTGCCAGGCGGGGGCGAGGCGGTGGGCCAGGGCCCGGCGCAGGCGGTGGCTGATGCCGACCGCGGTGCCGTGCGCGGCGAGCAGGTGGTCCAGGACGAGAGCGCCCTGCACGGCGAGGGTCATGCCGTGGCCGTGGGCCGGGTCGAGGGTGGCGAGGGCGTCGCCGACCACGAGGAACTGGTCGGGCCAGCGGCGCAGCTTCTCGTAGTGGCGCCAGCGCTGCCCGGTGCGGCTGCAGCCGTAGACGGGGCCGAGCGGGGTGGCCGCCTCGATGAGGTCGCGCAGCAGCGGGTGGCGCAGGTTGCCTGCGGCGCGCACCAGTGCCGCGTGGCTGGTGGGCGGCGGTGTGCCGTCGCCGGTGCTCAGCGACACCGACCAGCGGCCGCCTTCGACGGGGTGCAGCATGCCCTGGCGCGGGTCGCCGGGCGCGGCCATGAGCAGCAGGCTCGTGAAGTCGGCGACGTGGCCGACCGGCGGCGCGAACAGGGTGGTGGCGTACGCGGTCTTGGCGCCGGCCACGGATTCGGTAGGCGGGTCGTAGCCGAGCTCGGCGAGCCATTGCGGGGCGCGGGAGCCGTGTCCGGAGGCGTCCACCACGAACTCGGCCGGCAGCAGGCGCCGGGGCGTCCAGCCGCCCGGGGCCGTGCGGTCCCGGCCGCGTGCCCACACGCCGGTGACGGTGTCCTGGCGGCCGCCCTGCAGGGCGACGACCTCGTGCTGCGGCAGGAAGGTCACCCTGGGGTCGGCGCGCAGCCGGGCGCGTATGGCCGCGTCGATGAGGTCGCGGCCGGCGCTGTACATCGACAGGCCCGCGTCGAAGCGGGGCAGCCAGCCGGCCGGGCCGAGCAGCAGCATGTCCTTGGGGATGCGGACGTGGACGGCTCCGGCGCGGGTGAGGTCACCGCGGATGCCGGGGAACAGTTCCTCCAGGCCCTGGTGGGCGGCGGTCATGAGGCTGTGGGTGTGCCGTGCCTGGGGTACGCCGCGGCGGCGGCCCGCTCCGGTGGGCAGCCAGTCGCGCTCGATCACGGTGACGTGGTCCATGAAGTTGGCCAGGGCCCGCGCCGCGGTGAGCCCCGCCAGGCTCGAGCCGATCACCACGGCGTGGCCGTGGCCGCCGCCCCCCTCGACAACACGTGCGTCCCGTTCCAACTCGGCCGCCTCCCCTGTGCGTTGTGGTTGCATCATGCGGCGCGCGGCGGCCCGCGCGGCCGGGTTCGGCGGCGCCTCGAGCGGCCTTCGAGGCAGCCGCGAGGAGGACTCGAGCGGGGGCGCCGGGCAAGGTGCCGCACGGGCGGGCGGTCCGGGGCGGCCGGACCAGCGCGGACGGGCCCGCGGATGCCCGTGCCGTGGAGCAGGCTCGCCCACGCACCGGGCCGGCCGGTGCCGACGACGCCGGCCGCTGTGGACACCGGCCGCCGCGGTCGCCGCGCCGCGGCCCGCGCACGAGCGCGCAGGTGCCCGCCCGTGGAGCAGGTTCGCCCACGCACCGGGCCGGCCGGTGCGTACGACGCCGGCCGCCGTGGGCACCGGCCGGAGCGGTCGGCACACCGGCGCGGACGGGCCCTCACAGCCCGCCCGCCCCGAGGCATACGGCGGGCACCGCGCCGGGCGGTGCTGCACGTCGGGCAGGCACCGGGCCGGCCGGTGCGCGCCGGACGCCTGCGGGCCGGCCGCCGGTCAGGGCGCCGGGGGCCGGGCCGTGCCCGGTGCGCCCAGTGCGCGGTCCACCAGCTCGCCGGCGGCGCCGGTGTAGCCGGCCGGGTCGAGCAGGGCGGCCGCCTCCTCGCGGCTGAGCACCCCGGCCAGCTGCGGCAGGCCGGCCAGCACGTCGGCCAGCGGCAGGCCGGTGCGGGAGGCGAGCACCGAGGCCTGGGTGAGCAGTTCCCTGGCGGCCGTCTTGCCCAGGCGCGGCGCCAGGACGGCCGAGACGCGCTCGGAGACGAGCTGCCCGCCGGTCGCCGCGAGGTTGGCGCGCATCCGCTGCGGGTGGACGGTGAGCCCTCGGGCGAGTTCGACGGCCGTGTGCGCGGCGCCGCCGGTCAGCCGCAGGGCCTCGCGCAGCGGCTGCCACTCCGCGTGCCACATCCCCGCCGAGCGCTCGTCCTCGGTGGGCAGACACTGCATCAGTACGGTGGCCAGGGCGGGCACTTGCAGGCCGGCCGAGCGGATCAGGGTCGCGAGCACGGGGTTGCGCTTGTGCGGCATCGCCGACGAGGCGCCCCGTCCGGCGACGGCGGGCTCGGCCACTTCACCGACCTCGGTACGGGTGAGCACCAGCACATCCGCGGCGAACTTGCCAAGGGCCCCGGCCGTGTGGGCGAGTGCGGCCCCCAGGTCGGCGACGGGGGTGCGCAGGGCGTGCCAGGGCAGGAGGGGGGCGGCCAGGCCCGTCTCGTCGGCGAAGGCGGCGCCCAGGTCGTCCAGGACGGCCGCGGGGTCCGCGTCCGGTCCCGCGTACTGCAGATAGCCGGCCAGGGTTCCGGCCGCGCCGCCGAGCGACACCGGAAGCCCGCCGTGGGCGATGCGTTCGAGGCGCTCGGCGGCGTCCAGGACCAGCCGGTGCCACCCGGCCGCCTTGAGGCCGAAGGTGGTGGGCACGGCGTGCAGGGCCAGGGTGCGGCCCGCCATCACGGTGTCCCGGTGCGCGGCCGCGAGGCCGGCCAGCGCGGCGGCCACGGCCCGCAGGTCCGCGACGATCAGACGCAGCGCCCGCGCGGCCACCAGCATCGCCCCGGTGTCGAAGACGTCCTGGCTGGTCGAGCCGCGGTGCACATACTCGGCGGCCTGCTCGGACCGCTCGGCGACCACCGCGGTCAGCGCCTTGACCAGGCCCACCACCGGGTTCGCGGTCTCCCGCGCGGCCAGCGCCAGTTCACGGACGTCCAGCAGCTCGGCGCGGGCGGCGGCCGTGATGACGCGGGCCGCGTGCGCGGGCACCGTGCCGCAGCGGGCCTGGGCGCGGGCCAGGGCCGCCTCCGCGTCGAGCATCGCCTGCAGCCAGGCGCTGTCGCCCACGGCCGCCTCGACGGGGGTGCCCGCCCGCACCGGTGAGAGCAGCCCGGCGTCCAGATGGGCGGACAGGTTTCCCGTGGGCGCGGATGCGTGCACCACGCTCATGCGCCTGCCTTCACGCTCGGCGCCGCGACGGCGGCCACGGCTGTGCGCTCCGCCGCCAGAGTGTCCAACTGCCCGCAAGGAGCGGGCAGTTGGTCCACGGCGAGGACCGCCGCGGCGATGGCGTCGGAGTCCTCGAGGGTGACCGAGCCGACGCCGGGCCTGATCCCCGCGGCGGTCACCCAGTGCACGGACTCGGTGGGCACCCCGTAGGCGAAGCGCCGCGGATGCGGGACGCCGCGGGCGTCGATCAGGTGGTAGGGCCGCTCGGACACGGCCAGGCCACCGGTCTCGTAGTCCGTGCCGTCCGCGCCGCCGGGAATGCGGTACGGGCGGCACTGCCCGGTGCGCAGCAGCTCGCTCATCAGCGGGTCCGCGGTGCGCCTCAGGTCGATCTCGGGCAGGCGGGCCTCGATGAGGACGGTGGCCCGCACGGCCACGTCCGGTATCTCGCTCGACGTCCCGGTGAAGCAGGGGCCGAGCGGGTCGTGCGGGTCGGCGGTGACGCGCAGGCCGGGGCCGGTCACGTCGAGGATGCCGGCGTCCATGAGCGCGGCCATCTCCTCGATGCGGGAGGCCGGGGGGCCGATGGACAGATAGGCGTTGAGCGGTGTGTACCAGCCGTCGAGGTCGTCGCGGTGGGAGGCGGCGGTCAGGCCGGCGTGGTCGATGGCGAGCCGCAGCTCGTTGCGCAGGTCCCGCAGGACGTCGAGGGCGGCCTTGACCGGTCCGCTGACGTTGCCCTGGCGGGCCAGGCGGACATCGTCGTCGAGATGGCCGCGCAGCCAGCCGCGGAAGGCGGCCTGGTCGCAAAAGACGCGGCTGCCGTAGGGGCGTGCGATGCGCTGCCAGTCCCAGCGGTCGGCGGCCTTGATCCCGGCCGCGTCCAGGAGCGCGTCCTCCTCCCGGCCCGGTTCGGCCTCCAGGTAGTCCTCGGTGAAGTCGTCGATGAGGTCGGGCAGTTCGCCGCGGGCCGCGAGCAGGGCCGCGTAGTAGACACCGCACACCTCCTTGGAGATGAGCGGCCACAGGTCGGCGGCGAAGTCGATGGCCGCGCTGTCGGGGGTCCGGGCGCGCAGCGCCTTGATGTAGTCGGCGGTCAGCAGCCGCGGGTAGTAGCGGCCGTGGGCGCCCTTCTCGTTCTCGCCGCGCGCCTGGTAGGGCACACCGCGCCTCGAACCCGCGTACAGGCGCGGCTCGCGGCCCGAGGGCCGGTAGACCAGCCGGCCGCCGGTGCGGGTGAAGACGCCGCCCCGGCCGTGGGTGAACAGGGCCAGGTAGTCGAAGAAGTTGAGCCCCAGTCCGCGCAGCAGCACCGGCTCGCCGGGCCGGATGCCCGACAGGTCTACGTCGGCCGGGTTGGACGGGGCCAGGTAGGTCAGCCCGCTCGCTTCGGCGTATCGGGTCAGCTCCCGCTCGGTGTCCGAGGGCTGCACCGGTACGTGGCCCTGGGCCAGGACGACCGCGGACAGGCCGGCCAGCCGGGTGCCGTCCTCGAGTACGACGGTCTGCGGCCCCGCCTGCCCGCCCCCGGCGCCGGCGCCGTCGTCCTCGAGGGCGACGGCGCGCACCGGGTGCGTGCGCACCCTCACGTGCGCGGCGGCGTCCGCGACGACCTGCTGGAACGCCCACGTCAGATAGCAGCCGTACAGGGCGCGGGTGGGGTAGGTGTCGGGGCCCAGCCGGCGCGCCTCGGCCAGGACGCCGTCGTCGTAGCCGGCCTGCGGGGTGGCCTCGAGGGTGTGCGAGACCAGGGCCTTGGCCCACTCGTACAGGCTCGGCCCCTCGGCCAGCGGGCCGTCGATGCGGACGCTGGCGTCGGTGTAGACCGTGACCTGGCAGGACACGGTGTTCATCAGCAGGTGCCGGGACTGGGTAGGGCGCCACACCCGTCCCGAGCCCGGGGGGTCCGGGTCGACGACGTGCACGGTGACGGTGTCCCAGCGGGGCGACTTGCGTTCTTGCGCGCAGAGCCGTTCCAGGACGGAAAGGCCCCGCGGTCCTGCGCCGACGAGGCAGACCTCCAAGTGCGCCGATATCGGATCGTGCGGGGCATACTGACCGGCCGCCGTCACGGGCGGCCCTGAGGTGCCTCCGACGCTGACTGCGCGTTCGCCTCCATGCGTACCGTCCACAGTGCCTCCTTCCTCCGCCACCGTGGGGGCAGGCGCTCAATCAGGGCTCGGACCTGGATGGAGACCGGCTCGAGGAGCGGGGCCGGCGTACTCGGGGCGTCCGCGAATCCATCTCCGCCGGGCCGCGAACGGGGCTGTATCGGGACTCCAGCACGGGTCCGTACGTTCGTCGAAAAGCGTCACCGGACCTTTCCCGGGCCACGATCACGCCGACGTGATCGGGACGTGGAAAGGGACCTTGAGTTCCCCTGCTGCCGCGATCGGCTGCGCATGCGGAACAGACACACGCCGGAATTGCCGACGGCCGTTCCGGCGGGGCGGAAAACGGAGGGCGAGCCGCCCCCTGAAGGAGATTCAATGGTTCACCCGTGCCTCAGAAAACACACCCATGAAAGCAGCGCCGCCACCGGGTACTTTCTCTGCGTGCCGTGCATCAGCCAGACGGAACGCAATCTGCGTACCATTCCCGGGCTCCACCAGGAGTGCCTGCACCAGGTATCGACGACATCCCGGCGGGTCAACCCCACGAAAGTGTCGGGCAGCCGCAGGCGGGATCATTTGAACTTCTCGGTGCTCGACGCCCGGTACAACATCCTCGCCACGCTCGAGTCCTGGTCGGAAATGGTCGTCGAAAAGCTCTCGACTGCCGCTCCGGAGCGTTCCGTGCCGCAGCTGGCCCGGTTTCTTGCACGGCACCTTCAGTGGCTCGCGTCCCAGCCTCCCGCGGCCGACTTCGCAGACGAGATCGAGGGCCTCGTCACTGAATTGAGCAGTGCGATGGATCCCGACACCGGCAGCCTCCACACACTGATCCTCAAGTGCGTGATGGACAACTGCGGCGGGACGATCAGCGCCTTTCCGAAGAGCAGCGTAAATACACGGAGAAGCATAGAGTGCTCCGCCGGGCATTCATGGGAAATGCATGAATGGCTGAACTTGAGGCAGCTCATGGAGCAGCAGCGAAAGGGTGTCGACGCATGATGAAACCGCCACGTCACAGGCTCGTTCCCACGAATGTGGCCGCGCTCGCCGTGGGGGTGTCCGAGGCGACCATCCGGAAGTGGGTGAGCCGCGGGAAGATCACTCGCTACGGCGCACCGCACTGCCCCTCGGAGTTCGACATCGAGGAGCTCACCCAGATCGCCCAGCGGCGCCGCCCCGGGCCCGTCACGGCGCCGGCGCGCCGCCCGGTGACGGCCCGGCACTGAAACGCCCCGGGCCCGTCACGGCGCCGGGCCGGGGCGGCCGCGTATTCGGGCCGCCGGATGCCGGCACCTGCCGAAAACACACCCGCTTTGTGCGGTATCGATCCGAACGAAAGAGGGCCGGGGCATGGACCGGAGCCGGCATCACCGAAGGCATCGCCGGGGCAGTGATTTCTTTTCGGCTCGGCGCGGCGAAATCAACGCATGCGGCTCCACCCCGCCCGAAGTGACCCACGTCACTTTCTGGCACTCTTGGCGGGCGGGCGGCCCCGTGTCACTATCGACGCACATCCCCCCTGCCCGAAAACTGTTACGGGGCAGTGGATTGGGTGCCGTGTCCGCGCGTTGGCGCCAGATGGACCGGGCCCCTGAGCGTACGGCACCGGCTTTCTTCCAAAAAGGCCGTCGATGCCTCCTCACCTCACCGCGTTCCGTGCTACGCGCCGTGGTTGTTGCCGCGTGCGGCCCGGTGAGCGTGCTGATCCCTGCAACTCCTGATGCAAGGAATGACGCCTGGCTGCATTCCTTCCGAGAAATCTGGACGATGCGATCTCAATGCAGAAACAACAAGGGGAGCTGAGTGCGTTGACTCTACCGACCTCAGTGGAGGGGGTTTCGGGAAACCATCGGGCTCGCTCCGTCGGTACCGGCCGCGCCCACGCCAAGGCCGTCCTTTTGGGTGAGCACGCGGTGGTGTACGGGAGTGCGGCGCTCGCTCTGCCGGTTCCGCAGCTCACGGCCACGGCGAGCGCCGGCTGGTCGTCCCATGCCTGCGGCGAGGGGGACGGGTTGTCGTTCACGATGACCGGCTCCGCCTCAAGGGCGGTGGTGACGCAGGCCTCCGACGGGCTGCGGCGGCTGGCCGCCGCCTTCACCGCCCGTATGGGCGTGGCGGGCCGGCCCCACCTCGATGTGATCCTCGACGGCTCCATCCCGCCCGGCCGCGGGCTGGGCTCCAGCGCCGCGAACTCGCGGGCGATCGTCCTGGCCCTGGCCGATCTCTTCGGCCAGGGCGTGAGCGAGAGCGCGGCGTTCGACCTGGTGCAGACGGCCGAGAACGTGACGCACGGCCGGGCCAGCGGCGTCGATGCCATGACCGTCGGCGCCGCGGCCCCGCTGCGGTTCCAGGCGGGCCGGGCACGGGAGTTGAGCATCGGCTGCGACGGCCTGTTCATCATCGCCGACAGCGGCACCGCGGGCAGCACCAAGGAAGCGGTCGAGCTGCTGCGGGCGGGATTCGAGCGCCGGGCAGGGGCGCGGGAGCGGTTCCTGCGCTTTGCCGCGCAGCTCGTCGAGGAGGCCGAGCAGGCTCTCGCCGCGGGCGAGGCGGCCGAACTGGGCCTGCGGCTCACCGGCTACCACGAGCTGCTGCGGGCGGCCGGCCTCAGTACCGGCCGGATCGACGCGATGGTCAAGGCCGCGCTCGCGGCGGGCAGCCTCGGCGCCAAGATCACCGGGGGCGGGCTGGGCGGCTGCGTCCTGGCCCTGACCCAGCCGGAGCAGGCCAGGCAGGTCGCCCGGCAGCTGCACGAAGCCGGCGCCGTCCAGACGTGGGTCGTGCCGCTGAGGAGGCTCGCCGACCATGCGCGCTGACCAGCCGGCCACGCTGAAGCCGCCGCAGGAACCCGGTGCCCGACCGGCGGCCACGGCCGTCGCGCACCCGAACATCGCGCTGATCAAGTACTGGGGCAAGCGCGACGAGCAGCTGTTCCTGCCCCGGACCGACAGCCTGTCGATGACGTTGGACATCTTCCCGACGACCACCCGCGTCCGGCTCGCCCCCGAGGCGGAGCAGGACGCGGTCACCCTCGGCGGGCTGCCCGCGACGGGTGAGGCCCAGCGGCGCATCGTCGCGTTCCTGGACCTGGTGCGCGAGCGCGCCGGGCTCAGTGAGCGGGCCGTCGTCGACACCGAGAACACCGTCCCCACCGGGGCCGGGCTCGCCTCCTCGGCCAGCGGGTTCGCCGCTCTGGCCGTCGCCGCCGCCGCCGCGTACGGGCTCACTCTCGACGCCACCGCGCTCTCGCGCCTGGCCCGGCGCGGGTCCGGGTCGGCCTCGCGGTCCATCTTCGGCGACTTCGCCGTCTGGCACGCCGGGACGACCACCGGCACGGCCGCGCAGGCGGACGTGAGCTCGTACGCCGAACCGGTGCCTGCCGCCGGCCTCGACCCGGCGCTGGTCATCGCGGTGGTCAACGCCGGCCCCAAGGCCATCTCCAGCCGTGCGGCGATGCGCCAGACCGTCGACACCTCCCCGCTGTACGAGCCGTGGGCCCGCTCCAGCACCGGTGACCTGGCCGACATGCGGGCGGCGCTGATCCGCGGCGACCTGGAGGCGGTCGGGGAGATCGCGGAGCGCAACGCGCTCGGTATGCACGCGACCATGCTGGCGGCGCGCCCGGCGGTGCGCTACCTGTCGCCTGCCACGCTCACCGTGCTGGACAGCGTGGGGCAGCTCAGGCGGGACGGTATCGCGGCCTACGCGACGATGGACGCCGGGCCGAACGTCAAGGTGCTGTGCCGGCGCGCGGATGCGGAGAAGGTGGCCGCGGTGGTGCGCGGCGCCGCCCCGCAAGGTTCGGTGCACATCGCCGGGCCGGGGCCCGGTGCCCGCCTGCTGAACGAGGGCGGATGATGACGGGCCGGCGACCGGTCGTGCGGCGCGCGCCGGGCAAGCTGTTCGTCGCGGGCGAGTACGCGGTGGTGGAGCCCGGCAACCCGGCGATCCTGGTGGCGGTCGACCGCTACCTGAGTGTCACCGTGTCCGGCCGGGCCGGATCCGGCGTCGTGATCTCCTCCGACCTCGGCCCGCGCGAGGTGCGCTGGCAGTGGCGCGACGGCCGGCTCGACATGGACGGCGAAGACGAAGACGACGCCCGGCGTGAGCACAGCCGGCTGGCCCATGTGGTGTCCGCGATCGAGACCGTGGGCGCGCTGCTGGCCGAACGCGGCCTGCCCATGCCCGCGTTGAGCGTCTCGGTCCACAGCGCGCTGCACGAGGCGGGACGGAAGTACGGCCTGGGCTCGAGCGGCGCGGTGACCGTGGCGAGTGTGGCGGCCGTGGCGTCGTACTGCGGTCTTGCCCTCTCCCGCGAGGCCCGGTTCAAGCTGGCCCTGCTCGCCACGGCCCGCCTCGACCCGAAGGGCTCCGGCGGTGATCTCGCCGCCGGCACCTGGGGCGGCTGGATCGCGTATCAGGCACCCGACCGGGACGCGGTGCTCGACCTGGCCCGCCGCCGGGGCATCGAGGAAGCGCTCGCCGCCCCCTGGCCGCATTTCGCCGTCCGCCGGCTGCCGCCCCCCAACAACCTGTGCCTGGAGGTCGGCTGGAGCGGAAAACCGGCCTCCACCGCATCCCTGGTGTCCGGCCTGCACCAGCGGACCTGGCGGGGCAGCGCCTCGCACCACACGTTCATGAAGACCACCACCGACCTGGTGCGCGCCGCGATCGGCGCGCTCGAGGCCGGCGACGGCCCGGGCCTGCTGCACCAGATCCGGCGGGCCCGCCACGAGCTGGCCCGCCTCGACGACGAGGTCGGCCTCGGCATCTTCACCACCGAGCTGACGGCACTGTGCGACGCCGTCGAGGGCGTCGGCGGTGCGGCCAAGCCCTCGGGGGCAGGCGGCGGCGACTGCGGCATCGCCCTGCTGGACGCCGGCGCCCCCCACGACATCGCGCACGTACACAGGCGGTGGGCCGCGGCCGGGGTGCTGCCCCTGCCGGTGCGTCCCGCCCTGGAAGGGAACGAGGAATGAGCGCTTCGCGCAAGGACGACCACGTCCGGCTCGCCATGGAGCAGCAGCACGCGCACAGCGGACGCAACCAGTTCGACGAGGTGTCGTTCGTCCACCACGCCCTGGCCGGCATCGACCGGCCGGACGTGTCGTTGGCGACGACCTTCGCCGGCCTCACCTGGCAGGCGCCGCTCTACATCAACGCGATGACCGGCGGCAGCGCCAAGACCGGCGCCATCAACCGGGACCTGGCCACCGCCGCCCGCGAGACCGGCGTGGCCATCGCGTCCGGTTCCATGCACGCCTACTTCAAGGACCCCTCCTGCGCGGACACCTTCCGGGTGCTGCGCACACAGAACCCGCACGGGTTCGTCATCGCCAACGTCAACGCCACCTGCTCGGTCGACAACGCACAGCGCGCCATCGACCTGATCGAGGCGAACGCCCTGCAGATCCACCTCAACACCGCCCAGGAGACACCGATGCCGGAAGGGGACCGGTCGTTCGGGTCCTGGGCGGCGCAGATCGAGAAGATCGCCGGACACGTCGATGTCCCCGTGATCGTCAAGGAGGTCGGCAACGGCCTGAGCCGCGAGACGGTCCTCGCGCTGCCGGGCCTGGGCGTGCGGGTCGCGGACGTCAGCGGCCGCGGCGGCACGGACTTCGCCCGCATCGAGAACGGCCGGCGCGCACTCGCCGACTACGCCTACCTGCACGACTGGGGGCAGTCCACCGTCGCCTGTCTGCTGGACGCGCAGGACGCCGGTATCCCCGTGCTGGCCTCCGGCGGGGTCCGCAACCCGCTCGACGTGGCCCGCGCCCTGGCCCTGGGCGCCCGCGCCGTCGGCTCCTCCGGCGGATTCCTGCGCACCCTGATCGACGGCGACGTCGCCGCGCTCGTCACGCAGATCTCGACCTGGCTCGACCAGCTCGCCGCCCTGCAGACCATGCTCGGCGCGCGCACGCCGGCCGACCTGTCCCGCTGCGATCTGCTGGTGGGCGGCGAGCTGAGGAACTTCTGCCTCGACCGGGGCATCGACACCCGGCGGCTCGCCCAGCGTTCCAGCTCCATCGACGCCCTTACCGAGATGACGGGAAGCACACCATGACTGAAGCACACGCGATCGCCGGGGTCCCGATGCGGTGGGTGGGGCCCCTTCGCGTCTCGGGCAACGTCGCCGACACCGAGATCCAGGTTCCGCTGGCCACCTACGAGTCGCCGCTGTGGCCGTCGGTGGGCCGGGGGGCGAAGGTGTCCCGGCTGGCCGAGAAGGGCATCGTCGCCACCCTCGTGGATGAGCGGATGACGCGTTCGGTGCTGGTCGAGGCGCGTGACGCGCAGACCGCGCTGACGGCCGCGCGGATGATCGAGGCCCGCATCGACGAGCTGCGCGACGTGGTGCGCGGGTGCAGCCGGTTCGCCCAGCTGATCGGCATCCGGCACGAGATCAACGCCAACCTGCTGTTCATCCGGTTCGAGTTCTCCACCGGCGACGCCTCCGGGCACAACATGGCCACCCTCGCCTCCGACGCGCTGCTGGCGCACCTGCTGCAGACCGTCCCGGGCATCTCCTACGGATCGATCTCCGGCAACTACTGCACGGACAAGAAAGCCACCGCGATCAACGGCATCCTCGGC
Source organism: Streptomyces sp. GESEQ-4 (assembly GCF_017948455.1). GTDB lineage: Bacteria > Actinomycetota > Actinomycetes > Streptomycetales > Streptomycetaceae > Streptomyces. The sequence goes on along the minus strand of NZ_JAFFSU010000029.1, from coordinate 11,825 downwards.
CGCGGCAAGAACGTGGTCACCGAACTGCTCGTACCGCGACAGGTGGTGGCCGGCGTCCTGCACACGAGTGCCGCGAAGATCGTCGAGCTGAACATCCGCAAGAACCTGCTGGGAACCCTGCTCGCCGGCGGTATCCGCTCGGCGAACGCCCACTACGCGAACATGCTACTCGCGTTCTACCTGGCGACCGGCCAGGACGCGGCCAACATCATCGAAGGCTCCCAGGGCGTCGTCATGGCCGAGGACCGCGACGGCGACCTCTACTTCGCCTGCACCCTGCCCAACCTGATCGTCGGCACGGTCGGCAACGGCAAGGGCCTGGGCTTCGTGGAGACGAACCTGACCCGGCTCGGCTGCCGGGCCGACGCCGCGCCCGGCGAGAACGCCCGCCGGCTCGCCGTCCTCGCCGCGGCCACCGTGCTGTGCGGTGAACTCTCGCTGCTCGCGGCCCAGACGAACCCCGGTGAACTCATGCGCGCGCACGTGGCGCTGGAACGCGACAACACGACCGTAAAGGTAGGTGCATAGGCATGTCCCTCTCCATCGGAATACACGACCTGTCGTTCGCGACAGCCGAGTTCGTCCTGCCGCACACCGCACTGGCCGCCTACAACGGCACCGAGATCGGCAAATACCATGTGGGCATCGGCCAGGAGTCGATGAGCATTCCGGCCGCCGACGAGGACATCGTGACCATGGGCGCGGCGGCCGCCGCGCCCATCATCGCCCGGCACGGCAGCGACCGGATCCGCACGGTCGTGTTCGCCACCGAGTCCTCCATCGACCAGGCCAAGTCGGCCGGGGTGTACGTCCATTCCCTGCTCCAGCTGCCCTCAGCCACCCGCGTCGTCGAGCTGAAGCAGGCCTGCTACGGGGCGACGGCGGCCCTGCAGTTCGCCATCGGCCTGGTCCGGCGTGATCCCGCCCAGCAGGTCCTCGTGATCGCCAGCGACGTCTCCAAGTACGAGCTGGACAGCCCCGGCGAGGCCACCCAGGGCGCGGCGGCGGTGGCCATGCTGGTCGGCGTGGATCCCGCCCTGGTACGCATCGAGGACCCCTCGGGCCTGTTCACCGCCGACGTCATGGACTTCTGGCGGCCCAACTACCGCGATGCGGCCCTGGTCGACGGGCACGAGTCCATCAACGCGTATCTGCAGGCGGTGGAGGGCACCTGGAAGGACTACACGGAGCAGGGCGGCCGCACCCTGGAGGAGTTCGCCGCGTTCTGCTACCACCAGCCGTTCACCAAGATGGCCTACAAGGCCCACCGCCACCTGCTGAACTACTGCGGCCACGACACCGACAAGGACCACATCGCGCGCGCCGTCGCACAGACCACGGCCTACAACACCGTGGTCGGCAACAGCTACACCGCATCGGTGTACCTCGCGCTGGCCGCGCTGCTCGACCAGGCCGGCGACCTGAGCGGCCGGCCCATCGGCCTGTTCAGCTACGGCTCCGGCAGCGTCGCCGAGTTCTTCGCCGCCACCGTGGTCGCCGGCTACCGCGAGCACCTGCGCACCGAGCAGAACCATCAGGCGATCGCACGGCGCAGGCCCGTCGACTACGCCGGCTACCGCGCGCTGCACGAGCGGTCCTTCCCGACCGACGGCGGCCACCACGCCACCGAGGCCCAGAGCACCGGGCCCTTCCGGCTGGCCGGGCTCAGCGGCCACAAGCGCCTCTACGAGAGGCGCTAGCACCACCCTTCAGCACCGCCTGCGCTGCGTGGGCGGCCTGTCGCGGGCTGCCCGCGCACCAGCTCAGCCATGGCCGCCTACCCGCCGGCCTTTCACACCTTGTGTTCACAGACCCATGGAGGGGAGGGCACGCGCATGAGGGATGTCAAGAACCTCGGTCCGGGTGCCGACGGGCCGGACAGGATCGTCGGCACCATCGATGTCAGGATTGTCGGTACGGGCGCCTACGTGCCGGAAAGGATCGTCTCCAACGACGAAGTCGGTGCGCCGGCCGGGGTGGACGACGCCTGGATCACCCGTAAGACCGCGATCCGCGAGCGGCGCTGGGCCGCCGGCGGGCAGGCCACGTCGGATCTGGCGACGGCCGCGGCGCGTGCCGCGATGGAATCGGCCGGCATCACCGCCGAGCAGCTGTCCGTGATCGCGGTCGCCACGTCCACACCGGACCGGCCCCAGCCGCCCACGGCGGCCTACGTCCAGCAAAACCTCGGCGCGGCCGGCACCGCGGCGTTCGACGTCAACGCGGTGTGTTCGGGCACCGTGTTCGCGCTCTCCGCGGTCGGCAGCACGATCCTGCGGCGGGGCGGCTATGCGCTGGTCATCGGCGCGGACGTGTACTCGCGCATCCTGAACCCGGCCGACCGCAGGACGGTCGTGCTGTTCGGGGACGGCGCCGGCGCGATGATCCTCGGCACGACAGACACGGGCCCGCTCGTCCGGCATGTCGCACTGCACACGTTCGGTGACCTCACGGGCCTGATCCAGGTGCCCGCGGGCGGCAGCCGGCTGCCCCTGGATGGGGCCGGCCTCGACGCGGGAGCGCAGTACTTCGCGATGGACGGGCGCGAAGTGCGCCGCTTCGTCGTGGAGCAGCTGCCGCAGCTGGTCAAGGGATTCCTCCACGAGGCCGGTGTCGAGCCCGCCGACATCAGCCACTTCATCCCGCACCAGGCCAACGGCGTCATGCTCGACGAAGTCGTCAAGGACCTGGGCCTGCCCCGCGCCACCATGCACCGCACGCTGACGCACTACGGCAACACGGGAGCCGCCTCCATCCCGATCACCCTGGACGCGGCCGCCCGCGCCGGCGCCTTCCGTCCGGGCGAGCTGATCCTCCTGGCCGGCTTCGGCGGCGGCATGGCGGCGAGTTTCGCGCTGGTCGAATGGTGAAAGGGGCCTGGAAAACGGCTCAAGAGACAGTTGCACGGCCACACGGCGGCCTTTGTTGCGTCCTATTCTCCTCTCGTCGTGCCCCCCCTTGGGCCGGCACCTCCACATGCGCAACAGATCCCTGCTTCGGCATGAAGGAAGTGGCACATGATAGGCAATCTGAAGCCCCTGGAGATCGTTCTGATCATTGCTCTCGTCGCGCTGCTTTTCGGCGCGAAGAAGCTCCCGGAAATGGCCCGCTCGCTCGGCAAGTCCGCTCGCATTCTCAAAAGCGAGGCCAAAGCGATGAAAAAGGACGACGAGGCCACCGCGGCCCCGCACCACCCCGCACAGGCCGCCGGGCAGGCCGTGCCCCGCACCCTGGAGGCCGCGCCACCGGACGTGACCGGCTCGGTTGCGGTGAGCGAGCCGCACCGCACCGTCCACAGCTGACGCCGGCCGCCGGCCACCGCCGCACGAGACGGAGGAGAGCGGGGTGCTCACCACTGCCCGCAAGCAGAAGAAGAACACCGGGGGGCGGATGCCCCTCGCGGAGCACCTGCGTGAGCTGCGCAACCGGCTGCTGACGTCAGTTCTGGCGGTCCTGGCCGTCACGGTCGTCGCCGCCGTCTTCTACCAGGAACTGATCGACTTCCTGCTGAGGCCGATCCTTGACTCCGTGGGCTGCGTGGACGGCTCGCTGCGGCAGGCGAACGGCGAGCCGTGCGCCGACATGACCGTCAACGGCCTCATCGCGCCCTTCTCGATCGCGCTCAAGGTCTCCCTCATGTCCGGCGTGGTCCTGGCCTCACCGATCTGGCTGTACCAGCTGTGGGCCTTTATGGCTCCCGGCCTGCACACCCGTGAGAGGACGTACGCGCTGGCCTTCGTCGGCGCCGGTGTGCCGCTGTTCCTCGGCGGTGCCGTGCTCGCCTACGTGATTCTTCCGCAGACCGCGACCGTCCTTTTGGGCTTCACCCCCCAGGACACCACCAATCTCCTCCCGGTCGACGACTACCTCGACCTGATCACCCGCATGGTGATCGTCTTCGGGCTCGCCTTCGAGCTGCCGCTGCTGCTCGTGCTGCTCAACATCACCGGAGCGCTGAGCGGGAAGCGGCTGGCCGGCTGGTGGCGCGGCATGCTCATGGGCATCGCCCTGTTCTCCGCCATCGCCACGCCGACCGGTGACCCGCTGACCATGCTGTCGCTGGCCGCCCCGATCGCGCTCCTGTGCGTCATCGCGCTGGTCATCTGCCTGCTCAACGACAGACGCCGCGCCCGGGCCGACCCCGACGCCGGCCTCGGCGACGACGAAGCGTCCCCCCTCGGCCCGGGCCCGCAGGACGTGGGCGCGGCCGAGCCGGTCCGCGCCGCACCGCACGCCACCGCGCAGGCCGGCCCGGACCAGGGACCCGGCCCGGACCGGGGGCGGCTGACCGCTCACGGCGACATCACCTGACGGGCCGCAGCGGTGCCGAGCAGCGCGCAGCGCAGACGGGCCGCCCGGGCCCCGGCCCCCGGGGGCCGGGGCCCGGGGGCCGGGGCCCGGGGGCCGGGGCCCGGGGGCCGAGGCCGGGGGCCGAGGCCCGGGGGCCGAGGCCGGGAGCCGAGGCCCGGGGCCGGGGCCGGGAGCCGGGAGCCGAGGGCCGAGGGCCTGGGGGCCGAGGGCCCGGGCGGTCCGGGGGGTCACGCCGTCCGCCCCGGGCCGCCCTGTCACGACCTGTACTGCCGGGTTCGCCGGGCTGGGTCCCGTGGTCTTCGCGGCCGGGCGAAGACCGCGGCCTGCACGGGCACGCAGGCCTCACGGGCACGAAGCCCGTGAAGGCCGCTTCGGCCGCCTCGGCCGCTGGGCCAGGCGGCTGCGGGCGGGACGGAGAAACGGGGGCCGCGCGGTGAGAGCGATGACGCCCGGCCGGTTCCCCGGAGAGTCCAAGCGTGCTGTGCGCCGTGCGCGCACGCCGGTCCACCGCCCCTGACACAAAGGTTGCAGCCATGTCGCTTGTCCTTGACACCACCGCCCAGAACCTCCTGTTCCGCGAGGCCCGGACCGCGAACACGTTCACCGACGAGCCGGTGACCGAGCAGCAGATCCAGGCGATCTACGACCTGGTCAAGTACGGTCCGACCGCCTTCAACCAGGCCCCGCTGCGCATCACCCTGGTCCGCTCCGCCGAGGCCCGCGGCCGCCTGGTGGAGCACATGGCCAAGGCCAACCGCGCCAAGACCGCCACCGCCCCGCTGGTCGCGATCCTGGCCGTGGACAACGAGTTCCACGAGGAACTGCCCAAGCTGCTCCCCCGCCTGCCGCAGATCAAGGACCTGCTCTACGCCGAGCGCCCGGTCCGCGAGCGGTCCGCCCTGGTCAACGGCGCCCTGCAGGCCGCGTACTTCATCATGGGCGTCCGCGCCGCCGGCCTGGCCGCCGGCCCGATGACCGGTTTCGACTTCGCCGGTGTCCAAAAGGACTTCCTGGACGACGACCACGGCCCGCTGATGATCGTCAACATCGGCAGGCCGGGCCCGGACGCCTGGGCGCCGCGCTCCCCGCGGCTGGACATCGGCGAGGTCATCACCACCGTCTGACCGGCCGGCCCCGGGCGGTGGTCAGGTGCCGGGGACACGCCCTTCGGCGTGGTACGCCGGCCACAGCTCACGGGCGAGCTGCCGCTCCGTCGCAGACAGCGGCAGGTCCGCGCGCACCCGCTCGGGGTGGGCGGGCGGCGGCCCGTGCCGGGCGTGTGCGAAGGGATCGTGCGTGCACGCGACCGAGGAGTATTCGCAGGCCGCGTGATAGGCCTCGGGGCTGGTGTAGAGGGACCCGAAGGCCACCAGGGCCCGCCACAGCGGGCGCAGGCAATGGTCCACCACCGCCTGCCGGCCGCGACGCAACAACCGTTTCATGACCGCTCCCTGTACCTTCGCTCGCGGCTGTCTTTGCAGGCTGTCAAGGTCCGCTCGCACCTGGGTCGAGGATGGGCTGTGGCGGCAGCGGCCCGCCTCGCCGCGCGGGCCGTCCCGGCAGTCAGTCGATGCCGCGCACGACGTGGGGCTCCCAGGTGTCGTCCTCGTCGATTCCGGCCAGCAGGAGCGGCGGCACGTGCGGCAGGGAAAGATCCCTGCGCTCGTGGGGCATCCTGCCGCCCTCCTCTTCGGTGTCGTACATCTGATCCTCCTGTCCGGCCGGCTCACGGGGGGGCAGCGGCCGGGCCTGTCGGGCCGTCGGCCGTGACGCCGGCGCGGCAGGCCTGCTGTGGGGCCCGGCGGCGGGGCGCGCACCGGGCGTACGCCGCGGCCGGGTGGGCCCCGGGGGCCGCACCTGTGGGGGCAGCGGTGGGCAGTGCCTGCGGGGCAGTGCCTCAGACTCCCGGCGGGGCCGCCCATGCATCAGCCACCCTGCACAACGCCGCACGAGAAACGCTCGAGGAACGGTGGGGAAACGGCGGGCGGGCACCGCCGGGGCGGTGCCCGCGGGCGCAGGGCGCGCGCTGCGCGGGGCCGGCCCTCCGGCGGGGTGTGCTATGCGCCGTCGGTGTCCGAGGGCCGGCCGGTGGCGGCGTTCAGGGCTGCGGCCAGCTCGCGGGCCCGCTCCCACTCGTCTGCCGTCGCACCGGCGAGTACCACCCGCGGCGGGCGGTGGCCGTCCGCCGCGATGCGCCGGGCGATGTCACAGGCGCGGGCACCGGCTCCGGAGAATCCGCCGAGCAGCAGAAAGCGGCCCTGGCCGAGCGCGGTGAGGGCGGGCGGTGCGCCGCCCGGGCCGGCCTCGGTGGGGAGCACCAGCAGTTCCTGGGGGCCCTCATAGGCGTGGGCCAGCAGGTCGTAGCAGGTGAGGGGGGCGCCCGGCGGCGGTATCAGGCAGATCGTCCCCGCCTGGTCCTGGCGCGCGGCGCGCAGGGTGACCCAGGGGGTGTCCTGGCCGTCGTGAAGGGCGTCGGCCATGAGGGGGGCGGTGCTGTCCTCAAGGAGCTGCAGGGCTTCGTCGACGGTGGTGGACTCATCCGCCCACAGGGGAAGTTCACGCAGCAGCAGGACGCTGTGCGCCAGCAGTTCGCCGGCCGCCTCCTCCCCGAGCTGGGCCCGGTCGTGGACCTCCGTGAGGACCAGGCCGCCCGCGCTGTCGTGGTGGGCCAGCAGCCCGACGGGGAGCACGGAGTGGGCGGGCAGGATGCCCGGGAACTCGGCCCCCAGGCCGTGGGCGGCGAGTTCGGCCTCCAGGCCCTGCACCGGATGCGGCGGGTCCTCGAAGGCGATGACGGTGTCGGCGTGGGCGCTGCTGTGGCTCCAGGCGCGGATCCAGTCGGCGGGTACCCATTCGTATGCGGACATCTCCAGGGCGCGGTCGCGCAGCTGCCGCAGCAGATGCGGCACCGGGCCCGCCGGGTCCACCTCGACGGTCATGGGCAGCGGGTTGCGCAGCGGCCCCGGTATCCGGGCCGCGCCGTCCAGCGCTATGCCGCGCCCCGACACGGTCACCGCGAAACAGACGGGGGCCGCTTGGGTGGCGCCGGAGGCCCAGTAGATCAGCATGGCCCAGACGGCCTGCAGCACGCTGCTCTCGGCGGTGCCCCAGGTGCCGGCCCAGCGGGCGAGGCGGGCGGTGTCGGCGGGGTCCAGGCGCAGCCGGGCACGGCCGGCGCCGGTCAGGCCGGTGGCGGCGGGCCGGCCGGGCCGTGAGGCCGCGCCGTCGGGGGGCGCGCTGCGCGCCCAGAACCCGCGGGCGGGCTCCGGATTCTGGGCCGCGACCCAGGCCGTGTAGTCGCGCAGGTCGGGGCGGCGCTCACCGCCGGGCAGGGTGCCGCCGGCGAGATAGGCGCGGTAGAACTCGCGCAGCAACAGGTGCGCGCTCCAGGTGTCGAGCAGGGCCCGGTGGTAGCTGACCAGGATCCGGGTGGGGGCGAGGGCGGTGTCGGGCGGGGTGTGCTGCGCGTCCAGCAGGGTCAGGCGCAGCAGTGCGGGGCAGTGCAGGTCGAAGCCGCGCAGCCGGTCCCGCTCGAGGAAGGGCTGCCAGTCGTCGTCGCTGACGGCCCGGCGGGTGATCTCGGGCACGACCCGGTCGTGGACCACGAGCAGCGGTTCGCCGCCGCCGGTGAACGCGGTGCGCAGCACCGTCTCGCAGTCGAACACCGACTGCCAGGCCGCGGCGAAGCGGGCGGCGTCGAGCGGGCCGTGCCAGAGCCATACGAGCTGTTCGACATGGCGTCCGGTGCCGGGCCGTCCCTCGCCGCCGGTGTACAGCGCCGACTGCTGGGGGGTGGCCCGCAGGACGAGCGGAGCCGGCGCGGCGGGCGCGTCGGCGAGCTCCTCCAGCAGATCCCGCAGCAGGTCCTTCAGGGCGGCCACCGACGTGTCGGTGACGCCGTCCGCGGGGGCGGTGGTCCAGTCGAGGCCGATGTGCAGCCGGCCGTGGGCGGCCTGGGCCCTGACCTCGATGCGGTGGGCGGGCCGGCCCGGTGTGCTGCCGTGCGCGGGCCGGGCGAAGCCGGGCAGCAGTTCGCCGGGGCCGGGCACGCTCAGACACGTGGGGGCGGGCGGCAGTTCACGCAGCCGGCGCCGCAGCAGCGGATCGGGGGCCCACTCGCGGCAGGCTCCGAAGCCGGCGCCGCCCGGGGCGCCGCCCGCGCAGTCGGCCAGGGGGCCGGCCAGCGCGGTGAGCTGGCCCAGGGCATCGAGGCCGGGGTCCGGTGTGAGATGGACCGGGTAGGGGTCGGTGAGCCGGCCCACGTGCTCGCGCAGGCCGGGCCGGCCGCTGCGGGGGTCGCCGCGCACGTCGAAGCTGACCTCGTCGGATCCCTGCCAGCGGGCCAGGGCGAGCGCGAACACGCCGGTCAGCACCTGTGCGGGGGTCAGCGCGAGGCGCCGGGCCAGGATCTGGACGATCCGCTCGGTGCGGTCCTCGTCCAGGACGAACCCGGTGTGGCGGACCTGGCCGGGCCCGGCGCCCGGCCCGGCCGGCGGGGCGGGCCGGTGGGAGTCGCCCGCCCGCAGCCTGCGCCCGGCGACCAGGCTCCAGTGCCGCGCCTCGGCGGGGTTATGGGCCAGCTCCCGCAGTTCGCCGACCCAGTCGGCCAGGTGGTCGGGCCGGCGCCGGGGCCGGGCCGGACGTCCGGCGGCCACCGCGTCGAGGGCGGCGCTCAGGTCGTCGAGCAGGACGGGCCAGGACGCGGCGTCCACGGCGAGCTCATGCACGAGTACGGCAAGCCGGTCGGCACGCGGTCCGGCCGGACGGCGGTCCCGGGCGAGCAGCGCCCGCAGCTGGAGGCCGGCGCGCACATCGAGCGTGCGGCCGGTGAGGTCCACCGCCGCGCCGAAGCCGGCCTCGTCGGTGAACTCCCTCTCCACCAGCGGATCCGGCCGTCCGGCCGGCCCGTCGCCGGCCTGGGTGGTGAGCCAGCCGTCCGCGGCAAGGCGCGAGCGCAGCTGAGGGTGGGCGGCCAGGACGGCGCCCAGGGCCTCGCGCAGCGCGCCCGCGCCCGGCGCAGTGTCCGTTTCGAGCAGCACCGCCTCATACCGGTGCGCTCGGCCGGATGCGAGGAGGGCGCGCTGGGCGGTGGTCAGCGGGTGGTCGGCGGCGGGCGGCGGCTCGGTGAGCCGGTCGGCGATGCGGCCCGAGACGAAGGCGGCGGGCCCTGCCTCCGCCGCCCACAACCGCAGCGTGTGGTGGTCGGGCCCGTGCCGCAGCAGCTGGTGCTGCGGCACGGGCCTGCCTGGGCCCTCGGCGGTGAGCTCGCCCAGGATGTGGTCCAGGGCGGCACGGTCGAGCGGCCCGCGCAGCTCGAGGTCCCACCGGCTCGCATGCGGGGCGGGCCCGGGGTCGACGAGCACGGAGATCGGCGCGTGTGGACAACGGTGAACAGTCATGGTGGCCGGGGTGTGCGGTCCGTCGCGGGGCCGGATACCCTTCTCTCCTTTCTGCGGGCGCTGAACGGGCAGGCAGGCTCCTACAACGACATCACCGCCGTGCCCGGGGGCGGCGCCCCGGCCGGATCACGTCCCCGCGCGCCGCAGCCGGCCGCGGCGGCGGCACGGCACAAGGTCACGCACCGGCCCGGGAGGGCGGGGGCGGCACGGGTGGATGCGGCGCGGGCGGCGCCGGGCGGCGTACGGGCGGGCCGGGCCGGGCTGTCGTGCCTGTCCCTCATGACGGCCTCCTGGCCTGCCTGACGTCCACAACGGTCGGGCTCAGCACGCTAGTTGCCGTACCGCCCCGGCGTCCGTTTTCCCAAGCGGGTGTGCAGCGGGGGCCGAGCGGTGTCCCAGCGGGCCGGGCCCGTGACCACACCCGACCGGGCAGGCCGGGGCGGGGCGCGCCGGGGCGGGGAGGGACGGTCAGCGGCTACGGCGACGTGGGGGGTGCGGGCCTGCGGGCCGGCTCGCTCTGGGGGCCGTTCACCGCGTCGGCGACGTCTGCCGCTTCCTTGCGCAGGTCGAAGCTGTCGCGGATCTCCCCCAGGCCCAGTTCGTCGCTGGCCAGCTGCTTGCGGAGGAACGTCTTGGGATTCAGGTCCTCGAAGGTGACGTCCTTGAACTCGGGGCCGAGTTCCTCGCGGATGTCCTGCTGGGCCTGGTCCGAGAAGGCCCGGACCTTCCGGATGATCCTGGCCGCGTCCTGGATCACCTTCGGCAGCTTGTCCGGGCCGAAGACGAGCACGGCAACAATCGCGAGCATCACCAGCTCAAGCGCGCCTATGTCATTGAACATTGCAGCTCCTCGCCGTGTCCGGGCAGAAAACCACGGTAGGGGGTAACCGGCCAGGCACTGCTTTTGGTGTGCCGCGGCTCGACTCCTTCCCGAGGATTCCCGCAGCACATCGCTGTCGTTTCCCGTCCGCAAGGCTGCTTGGGGGCGCAGCCGCCCGCGCCCGGCCGCCGTCACAGCATGCGGACGGCGCTTTCCGCATGCTGCTTGGCCCGGGCCAGCAGGGCCAGGCCCTCCTGGCGCAGCGCCTGGCGCACATGCCAGCGGGCGTGTGCCAGGCCCGCCCGCTCGCCCAGCACGGCGGCGATGTTCTCCTCGCGCAGCACGACGCTGTGCTGCGCGAGGACGGTCACCCCCGTCTCGTCCGGGACGACGGACCATTCGCCGGTGTGGGCCGTGAGCAGGGGGGAGGTCGCGGTCTCCTTGTAGACGATGCGGCCCGCGTGCGGGAAGCAGATCCGCACCGACTCGGCGCTGTGCGCACCGGACTCGGTCAGCGTCTGCACTCTCATGCGCTGCACCCCGGGCGCGTCCTCGGTGAGGTCGACCCCGGTGACGTGCTCGACCAGCTGGGGCCAGGCCCCGGCCCGGTAGAGGAAGTCGTAGACCAGCTCGGCCGGACCGTGGACGCGCACCGAGTCCTCGAAGGACAGGACCAGTTCGTCCAGGCGCGTCCACCGCTCGGCGAAGGCCTTCACCTCGGCGAGCTGGGCGCGGCTGTGGCCGCCGGTGGCGCGCTGCGCCCACGCCACGTCATCGGGCCGGCCCTGGGTGATGCTGAAGTCGTACAGCAGCTCCAGCTCGCTGCGGTGCGCCCCCGTGGACCGCACGTTCAAGGTGCCGCCCATCGAGTTGAACGGCGACACGGGCAGTTCCTGCCCGAAGTCCACGCGGCGCTTCACCGGGTCCAGGTGCCGCCACGAGGTCCATGACGTCAGCCGGCCGTCCATGAGGGACCACATCCGCAGCCACCCCCGTTCGCCGTCGAACTCCAGCTGCTCCACATGGATGACCGGGGAGAAATACAGCGGCCACTTCACCGCGTCGGCCACCAGCGCGTAGACCACACCGGCGGGTGCGGACACGTGCACCGTGTGCGCGGTCTTGTCCGCGAGCTCAGCAGACATCTGAACACCTCTCCTTGCCTTTACGCGGACGGGGACGCCAGCAGAATGCGGACGGCCGGACGAAAACCGCTGCAGCCTGAGCGGATGACACGCTGCCCCCTCCCCCCCCCCCCCCCCCCCCCCCCCCCCCCCCCCCCCCCCCCCCCCCCG
>NZ_JAFFSU010000028.1 GCF_017948455.1 Streptomyces sp. GESEQ-4 | reverse complement strand
GGGGAGGGGGGGGGGGGGGCGGGGGCGGGGCGGGGGCGGGGGCGGGGGGGCGGGGGGGGGGGGGGGGGGGGTCGCGCGGCCGGGCGCTGACGGGGTGCCGCCTGCGCCCACCCGTGCCGCCCCAGGCGGCACGACTGCCCGCAGCTTGAGTGCGACGGGAGCTGTTTGCTGGGTGCGCGCCCGCCCCAGGCGGCACGCGTGCCCGCAGCTTGGGCGGGACAGCGGCCCGCCGCCTGCCGGGTGGGCGCCGCCCCCGCGACACGACTGCCCGCAGCTGAGCGGGCCCAACCGGCGCACCGCCTGCTGGGTGGGCGCCGCCCCTCTCCGTTCGACGGGCCGTCCGCAGCCGCGGGCGGCCGAAATACTGCCCCCTCCCCCCGGCCGCCCCCCATTCCCGCCCCCATTTCCGCAGCCCTGGCGCAGTCCGGACCGAATGCTGGGATGCTGGGGGTCTTGGTGGGTGCTGTTGGGCTGTGGGGGGCCGAAGATCGTGGAGGACAGGGTGCGTGTGGTCATCGCCGAGGATTCGGTGCTGCTCCGGGAGGGGCTGACTCGGCTGTTGACCGACCGGGGTCATGACGTCGTGGCCGGGGTGGGTGACGGGGACGCGCTGATCAAGACCATCGGCGAGCTGGACGCGGCCGGATCGCTGCCCGACGTGGTCGTGGCCGACGTACGGATGCCGCCGACGCACACCGACGAAGGCGTTCGCGCGGCCGTGCAATTGCGCAAGGCGCATCCCGGACTGGGCGTGCTCGTGTTGTCACAGTATGTGGAGGAGCGGTACGCCACCGAACTGCTGGCAGGTTCCAGCCACGGGGTCGGGTATCTGCTCAAGGACCGGGTAGCCGAGGTGCGTGAATTCGTGGACGCGGTGGTCCGGGTGGCCGAGGGCGGCACCGCCCTGGACCCGGAGGTCGTCGCGCAGCTGCTCGGCCGCTCCCGTAAGCAGGATGTGCTCGCGCGACTCACCCCACGGGAGCGGGAGGTCCTGGGCCTGATGGCCGAGGGGCGGACCAACTCCGCGATCGCCCGGCAGCTCGTGGTGAGCGACGGCGCCGTCGAGAAGCACGTCAGCAATATCTTCCTGAAGCTCGGCCTGTCCCAGAGCGACGGGGACCATCGGCGGGTACTCGCTGTTCTGACGTACTTGAACTCCTGAGGGCCTGACACCGTGTCAGTCAGTCGGGGGGCGAGGAAATCGGCGGCGAGGAAGGGCCGGTAAGCCAGACACAAGCGTGGCGCGAGAGCAAGGAACGAGGCTAGAACCGAAACCTGCACGGGAAGCGTCTTTGAGGGAAGCGCCGGGGGTCGGGAAATCATGACAAGTCAGGGCGGCGAACCGTCTCAAAGCGGTGTCCATCATGCGAATGGCCGCGGGAGGGCGCCCCTTACGGACGTAGGGTTGATCCTGGGAGGGCCTGCGGGAAGGCCGTTCCCGGACAGCCGCCTCGAGGGAGGTCCAGTTCAGTGACCAGCCAGGTCAGCAGCCCAGCGGAGCAGGCCGACGAAGCCGTCGTGGGAGAGCAGCGCAAACCGGCAGGAGAGAAGGACGTCCGCCGGCTGGACAGAGTGATCATTCGGTTCGCGGGGGACTCGGGTGACGGCATGCAGCTCACCGGAGATCGCTTCACCTCGGAGACGGCGTCCTTCGGCAACGATCTGTCGACGCTGCCGAACTTCCCCGCCGAGATCCGCGCGCCCGCAGGAACCCTGCCGGGCGTTTCGTCTTTCCAGCTCCATTTCGCCGACCACGACATCCTGACCCCGGGCGACGCGCCGAACGTGCTGGTCGCGATGAACCCGGCCGCCCTGAAGGCGAACATCGCCGATGTGCCGCGCGGCGCGGAGATCATCGTCAACACGGACGAGTTCACCAAACGGGCGATGCAGAAGGTCGGCTATGCGGCGAGCCCGCTGGAGGACGGTTCGCTCGACGGCTACAGCCTCCATCCGGTGCCGCTGACGACGCTCACCGTCGAGGCGCTCAAGGAGTTCGACCTCACCCGCAAGGAGGCCGAGCGCAGCAAGAACATGTTCGCGCTCGGCCTGCTGAGCTGGATGTATCACCGGCCCACCGAGGGCACCGAGAAGTTCCTCACCGCCAAATTCGCCAAGAAGCCCGATATCGCGGCCGCCAACATCGCCGCGTTCCGGGCGGGCTGGAACTTCGGCGAGACGACCGAGGACTTCGCCGTCTCCTACGAGGTGGCCCCGGCCGCGAAGGCCTTCCCGGTCGGCACCTACCGCAACATCTCCGGGAACCTGGCCCTGTCCTACGGACTGGTCGCCGCGTCCCGCCAGGCGGACCTGCCGCTGTTCCTGGGCTCGTACCCGATCACCCCGGCCTCGGACATCCTGCACGAGCTGAGCAAGCACAAGAACTTCGGGGTACGGACCTTCCAGGCCGAGGACGAGATCGCCGGCATCGGCGCCGCCCTGGGCGCGGCCTTCGGCGGCTCGCTGGCCGTCACCACCACGTCCGGTCCCGGTGTGGCGCTGAAGTCGGAGACCATCGGGCTCGCGGTCTCCCTGGAGCTGCCGCTGCTGGTGATCGACATCCAGCGCGGCGGGCCGTCCACCGGCCTGCCCACCAAGACCGAGCAGGCGGACCTCCTCCAGGCCATGTTCGGCCGCAACGGCGAGGCCCCGGTCCCGATCATCGCCCCGCAGACGCCGGCCGACTGCTTCGACGCCGCGCTGGAGGCGGCGCGTATCGCGCTGACGTACCGCACGCCGGTGATGCTGCTGTCCGACGGCTACCTGGCCAACGGCTCGGAGCCCTGGCGCATCCCCGACATCGACGACCTCCCGGACCTGCGGGTGCAGTTCGCACAGGGCCCGAACCACACCCTGGAGGACGGCAGCGAGGTCTTCTGGCCGTACAAGCGCGACCCGCAGACCCTCGCCCGCCCCTGGGCGATCCCGGGCACACCGGGCCTCGAACACCGCATCGGCGGCATCGAGAAGCAGGACGGCTCGGGCAACATCTCCTACGATCCCGCCAACCACGACTTCATGGTCCGCACCCGGCAGGCGAAGATCGACGGCATCGACGTGCCGGAGCTGGAGGTCGACGACCCGGACGGCGCGCGGACGCTGGTCCTGGGCTGGGGCTCGACGTACGGGCCGATCACGGCGGCGGTACGGCGGCTGCGCCGGGCCGGGGAGTCCATCGCACAGGCCCATCTGCGCCACCTCAACCCCTTCCCGCGGAATCTCGGCACGGTGCTGGAGCGTTACGAGAAGGTGGTAGTGCCCGAGATGAACCTCGGTCAGCTCGCCACGCTGATCCGGGCGAAGTACCTGGTCGACGCGCACAGCTACAACCAGGTCAACGGCATGCCGTTCAAGGCCGAACAGCTCGCCACGGTTCTCAAGGAGGCCCTCGATGGCTGAGACGTCCACGGAAGGCACGGGCACGATCGAGTCGCTTTCGCTCGTCCCCAAGGCCGAGGCCCGCCAGTCCATGAAGGACTTCAAGTCCGACCAGGAAGTGCGCTGGTGCCCCGGCTGCGGTGACTACGCGATCCTCGCGGCCGTACAGGGCTTCATGCCGGAGCTGGGCCTGGCCAAGGAGAACATCGTCTTCGTCTCGGGCATCGGCTGCTCGTCCCGCTTCCCGTACTACATGAACACGTACGGCATGCACTCCATCCACGGCCGCGCCCCCGCCATCGCGACCGGCCTGGCAGCCTCCCGCCGCGACCTGAGCGTGTGGGTCGTCACCGGCGACGGCGACGCGCTGTCCATCGGCGGCAACCACCTCATCCACGCCCTGCGCCGCAATGTGAACCTGAAGATCCTGCTCTTCAACAACCGGATCTACGGCCTCACGAAGGGCCAGTACAGCCCGACCTCGGAAGTCGGCAAGATCACCAAGTCGACGCCGATGGGCTCCCTGGACGCGCCCTTCAACCCGGTCTCGCTGGCGATCGGCGCCGAGGCGTCCTTCGTGGCCCGCACGGTGGACTCCGACCGCAAGCACCTCACCGAAGTCCTGCGCCAGGCCGCCGCCCACCCGGGCACGGCACTGATCGAGATCTACCAGAACTGCAACATCTTCAACGACGGCGCCTTCGACGCGATCAAGGACAAGCAGCAGGCCGAGGAGGCGGTGATCCGGCTGGAGCACGGGGAGCCGATCCGCTTCGGCGCCGACAGCTCGAAGGGTGTCGTACGCGACGAACAGACCGGCGACCTCAAGGTCGTCACCGTCACGCCGGAGAACGAGGCGCAGGTCCTGGTCCACGACGCCCACGCGTCCTCACCGACCACGGCGTTCGCACTGTCCCGCCTCGCCGACCCGGACACCCTGCACCACACCCCCATCGGCGTCCTGCGCTCCGTCGACCGGCCCGTCTACGACACGCAGATGGCCGACCAGCTCGACGCGGCGATCGAACAGAACGGCAAGGGCGACCTGGCGGCACTGCTGGCCGGCGGCGACACCTGGACCGTAGTCGGCTGACAGCTGTCCAGCTGTACGGCATACAGGGCCCGGGTGCGACACAGCACCCGGGCCCTCGTCGTCGTTCGGCGTTCGACCGCAAGTCCGCGCGGGAGGCGTACAGGGGGCGCACGGGTGCACTACTCGTCGGGGATGTCTTTCTTGGCGCGGATCAGGGTGTCCCGGTCGATCACGACGATGCGCTCGTAGTCGGCTCGGGCGGCATCCGCGGGAAGGTGCGGGTCGAGATCGGCGGTGGCCTCCGTGCCGATCACCGCGAAGTTGCCGTCACTCAGTTCGAAGAGGTCGGGACAGGTTTCGTTGGTGTGGCTTCCCCTGGCGCGGGGGGAGTCTCCGAGGCGACGGACGACGGTGACGGCAGGGGTTTCGCTGAACACTCGGAGGCCTCTTCATGATCCGGACGTAAGGACGTCCGGTTAAGAGTAGGCGGCCGGGTCAGGAAACTCGCCACATTCACAACTTCATCCCCACGGGCCAATTTTCACACCCATAAGTGGTCCGAAGATTACCGGAGTTGACCACTTGTCACTCGAATGCCGCATTGTCACTCAGGTGCCGCATCGACCGACCCGACGACCCACCACCGGTCCGGATCATCCGCCAGCTCCTCCAGCATCCCGTCGATCACCTTGCCCAGCCGCCGCTCCAGGGAGTCGCCGGGCAGGCTGCGCCGATGCTCGGCGGTTCGGTCCCAGTATTCGGCGAAGATGTCGTTGCGGCACAGAATCCGCAGGTGGCCCAGGAGTTCGGTCCATTCGAACGTTCCGACGCGATAGGCCAGCAGGAGCGACGCGTACTGCCCGTTGGCGAAGATCATCTGCCGGCGTTTGGCCTCGGAGACCCCGGCCAGCGTGGAGCGGGCGTCGGCCAGGGAGGGATCGTCGATGGTCCGGTTCATCTGCTCCATGGTGATGCGGTGTTCCTGGATCAGGTTCGCCCGATGGACCTCCTCGGTCATCAACGCGAGCTGCCGGAGCAAGTCCAGCAGGATTTCCTCCTGGCGTCGGCGGCGGGCCCCACGGGTGAGCGATTCCCGTAAGAGGCCGAACCCCGCAGCTACTGCAGAACCGATACTTCGCCCTACCGCGACCGGTATCTGTGTGGCCATGTCAAGACATCCCTCTGGATCTGGTGTCCGTGCACCGACGGGTGCGACGCGGGTCGGCACACAGTGGGCGTGACACCCCTTCCCAGCGTGCCCGGCGGCACAAGCAAGCGCGGGAGGCGGAGAGGGGGCGCATCGAAGGACGTGTCTCGCATGTCGACCAACGCCCCGACATATGTGTGCCCTTCGAGCGCCGCCCGCATGCGCGTCAGCCGGCCGGGACCGTATGCGTCATCCCTGCTCAGGCCTGCCTTTTCGCCGCGTCGTACGCATCCCGCGCCTCCTGCACCGCGTCCATCCGCTTCGCTGTCCACAGCGCGAGGTCGCGCACCTGTTCCGCGGCCTCGCGGCCGAGGTCGGTGAGGGAGTAGTCGACGCGTGGGGGGATCACCGGATGGGCCTCGCGGTGGACCATGCCGTCGCGCTCCAGGGTCTGCAGGGTCTGCGTGAGCATTTTCTCGCTGACCTGGCGGACCAGGCTGATCGAGCGGCGCAGTTCGCTGAAGCGGTGCGGGCCGTCGAGGAGCTGGATGAGGATCATGACGCCCCACTTGCTGGTGACGTGCTCCAGGACCAGGCGGTACGGGCACATCGTCTCGCCGTCAGCATGCCATTCGCTTACTGCCATGACAGTACCTTACTTCAAAGTGGGTACTTTCGCAGAGTTAGTGCAGGCCCTAGGGTTAGTGCCAACGCACCCCACAAGGAGTTCCTCATCATGAGCATCGTTGTCACCGGAGCCACCGGACACCTCGGCCGCCACGTCGTCGAGCAGCTGCTGGAGAAGGTCCCGGCCGATCAGATCACCGCCGTCGTCCGCACCCCGGAGAAGGCCGCCGACTTCGCGGCCCGCGGCGTGAAGATCGCGGTCGCCGACTACAACGCTCCGGAGACCTTCGACGGCCTGTTCGCGGCCGGCGACAAGGTGCTGCTCATCTCGGGCAACGAGTTCGACAAGGGCCGCGTCGGCCAGCACCAGGTCGTCATCGACGCCGCCAAGGCCGCCGGTGTCGCGCTGCTCGCCTACACCAGCGCCCCCGGCAGCCTGACCGCCGCGCTCGGCGACGACCACCGCGCCACCGAGGAGGTACTCCTCGCCTCCGGCCTGCCCTACACGCTGCTGCGCAACGGCTGGTACCACGAGAACTACACCGAGAACCTCGCCCCGGTGCTGGAGCACAACGCGGTCGTCGCCGCCGCCGGCGACGGCAAGGTCGCCTCCGCCGCGCGCGCCGACTACGCGGCCGCCGCCGTCGGGGTACTGACCGGCGAGGGGCACGAGAACAAGACGTACGAGCTGAGCGGCGACGCTGCCTGGAGCTTCGCCGAGTACGCGGCCGAGCTGAGCACGCAGACCGGCAAGGAGATCGCGTACAGCTCCGTCCCCGCCGACACTCTCG
Source organism: Streptomyces sp. GESEQ-4 (assembly GCF_017948455.1). Classification (GTDB taxonomy): domain Bacteria; phylum Actinomycetota; class Actinomycetes; order Streptomycetales; family Streptomycetaceae; genus Streptomyces. Next base: position 102,517 of record NZ_JAFFSU010000028.1, on the reverse strand, counting down.
TCGGGATCCTGACCGGCGCCGGGCTGCCCGAGCCGCTCGCCGCGATCCTGGCCGGCGTGGACCAGTCCATCGAGAAGGGCGAGCTGGCCTTCGTCAACGGCGAGCTGTCCCGCCTGGCCGGCCGCCCGACCGCCCCGCTGTCCGAGGCGATCGCCGCCGCACTCAAGGGCTGAGCCTGTCGCGCCCCCGCGTGTCATGACCGTATAGCGATACGGGCATGACACGCGGGGGCGTTCGGCGCTACCTTCGTGCGGGCGAGCCACGCATGAAGGAGGAGCCGGTGACCGGGGAGCCGAAGAGTGAGCGGCGCATAGGACTGCTGAACGGCTTCGCGGCCTACGGGATGTGGGGGCTGTTTCCCCTCTACTTCCCCCTGCTCAAGCCGGCCGATCCGTCCGAGGTCCTCGCCCATCGGATGGCGTGGTCCTTCGTCGTCGTCGCCGCGGTGCTTCTCGTCGTACGACGCTGGAAGTGGGCCGGAGAGCTGCTGAGGCAGCCGCGGCGGCTCGCACTCGTCTCGGTCGCCGCGGCCGTCATCGCCGTCAACTGGGGCGTCTACATCTGGGCCGTGAACAACGACCGGGTCGTCGAGGCCTCCCTCGGATACTTCATCAACCCGCTGGTCACCATCGCGATGGGCGTGCTGCTCCTGAAAGAACGGCTGCGGCCCGTGCAGTGGGCGGCGGTCGGCATCGGATTCGCCGCCGTCCTCGTCCTGACCGTCGGATACGGGCAGCCGCCGTGGATCTCCCTGATCCTCGCCTTCTCCTTCGCCACCTACGGCCTGGTGAAGAAGAAGGTCAACCTCAGCGGCCTGGAGTCGCTGACCGCCGAGACCGCGATCCAGTTCCTGCCCGCCCTCGGCTATCTGCTGTGGCTGAGCGCGCAGGGCGACTCGACGTTCACCACCGAGGGTGCGGGGCACGCGGCGCTGCTCGCCGCGACCGGCGTGGTCACCGCGCTGCCGCTGGTCTGCTTCGGCGCGGCGGCGATCCGCGTGCCCCTGTCGACGCTGGGCCTGCTGCAGTACCTGGCCCCCGTCTTCCAGTTCCTGCTCGGCGTCGCCTACTTCCGTGAGGCCATGCCGCCCGAGCGCTGGGCCGGGTTCGCGCTGGTCTGGCTGGCGCTGACGCTGCTCACCGCCGACGCCTGGCGGTCGGCGCGCAGAGTCAGGGCCGAGATCAACAAGCCCAGCACCACCATCACGACGGGCACCCAGAGCGCCGTACGAAAGGCGGACAGCGTGGCTTCCGGCCCTGACCCGGTCGACGCCAAGCCGTAGACCGCGGTCACCGCCGAGATCCCGATCGCCGAGCCGAACTGCGTCGCGGTGTTCAGCAGCCCGCTCGCCAGCCCCTGCTCCTCCTCGGCGACCCCGTCCGTCGCCGCGATCGTCAACGGCCCGTACGCCAGCGCGAACGCCGTGCCCGAGATGATCAGCGTCGGGAACATCGCGGCGTACGACCAGTCCATGCCGACCGGCAGGAACAGCCCGTACGAGACGACCGCGAGCGCGAAACCGGCGACGATCACGCGGGCGTTGCCGTAGCGGGCGACCAGCTTCGGGGTGAGCGTCGGGGCCAGCACCATGTCACATCCCATGATCACCAGGGCGATCGCGGTCTGCAGCGACGACCACCCCCGCAGCTCCTGCATGTACAGCGTCACCACGAACTGGAAGCCGAAGAAGGCGCCGACGAACAACAGCGCCCCCAGGTCGGCCCGGACGAGCGCCCCGCTGCGCAGGATGCCGAGCCGCACCAGCGGATCCGGACTGCGCCGTTCGACGGCGACGAAAGCAGCGGCCAGCAGCAGCGCGGCGGCACCGGACACGGCGGTCAACGGCCAGCCGTGCGGACCGTGCTCCAGTCGTACGACGGTGTAGGCGGCCAGCAGCATCGCGCCGGCGGCGGTGAGCGCGCCGGGCAGGTCGAAGCCGCGGCGGGTCTTCGGCGTCGGGTCTTGCGGCGACGTGTCCTGACGCGATGCGCCCTGCTTCACCGTCTCCTGCTGGGACGTCTCCTGCCGCGGAATCAGCCGTACCGCCGGGACCAGCAGCGCCCCCGCCAGCAGCACCGGCGCGAAGAACACCCAGCGCCAGCCGAGCTGGGTGAGCAGGCCGCCGATGACGAGGCCGAGCGAGAAGCCGCCGGCGGCCGTCCCGGCGAAGACCAGCAGGGCCTTGTTGCGCTGCGGGCCCTCCGCGTACGACGTCGTGATCAGCGACAGCGCCGCCGGGGTCATGAACGCGGCCGACACCCCGGTGACGAACCGGGCGACGACCAGCATCCAGCCCTCGGTCGCGAACCCGCCGAGGCCCGAGAAGACCAGGAAGACGGTCAGCCAGAGCAGGAACATCCGGCGCCGCCCGAGCAGGTCGGCGGCCCGTCCGCCGAGCAGGGTGAAGCCCGCGTAGCCGAGCACGTAACCGCTCATCACCCAGGCCGCGGTGCCCGTGGACAGGCCGAGATCGGATCGGATCGACGGGATCGCGACGGCCATCATGGCGACGTCGATGCCCTCCAGGAAGATCGTTCCGCAGAGGACGAAGAGCAGGGCCCAGGCACGGGTGCCCATGGGGACTCCTCGGGTAGGCGAAGGCACGGGTTCCGGTTACGCGACTGAGGGTCAGTTCCCTCTTGTAACCGCCTCCAGCCTGCGGCAGCATCACAAGACATGGAAGAAGGCACTTCGAAGTCACCGAGTAACTGCGAGAGCACCGTGGACTACGGCGACGCCGACCCCTTCCAGTGGGACACCCGGGAGGGCTGCGAGGTTCGGCAGATCCTCGACCGGGTCGCCGACAAGTGGTCGCTGCTCGTCATCGCCCTGCTGGAGAACCGGCGGCTGCGCTTCACCGAGCTGCGCCGCGAGATCGACGGCGTCAGCCAGCGCATGCTGACCGTGACCCTGCGCCAGCTGGAGCGGGACGGGCTGGTGAAGCGGACGGTGCATCCGGTCGTCCCGCCACGGGTGGAGTACGAACTCACTCCGCTGGGCGGAACGCTGCACTCCACGATCCGGTCGCTGGTGACGTGGACGGAACGGCATCAGCAGGAGATCGCGGCGGCGCGGGCGGCGTACGACCGGCAGAAGGACGAGGCCGTTCAGGACAGCCGCTGACCGGAAGCGCGGCTATAAGTGGACTCATGACTGAGAGCACTCCCACACCCGTCCACTGGAAGCTCGTCATCGACTGCGCCAACCCGCAGTCCCAGGCCGACTTCTGGGCCGCCGCGCTGCACTACGAGGTCGAGGACAACAACGCCTTCATCGACCGCCTCCTCGAACTCGGCGTCCTGCCGCGCGAGGCGACCGTCGAGTTCCACGCCCGGCTGGCCTTCCGGGACCTGGTCGGCGTACGGCATCCGGACGATCCGTACGACGAGGACAACGGCGCCGGGCTGGGGCGCCGGCTGCTGTTCCAGCGCGTGCCCGAAGCCAAGTCCGTCAAGAACCGGCTCCACCTCGATCTGCACCCCGGCAAGGGGCGGCGCGCGGAGGAGGTCGAGCGGCTGCGGGAGCTGGGCGCGAGCGTGCAGCGGGAGGTGAAGGAGCCCGGCGGGGAGTGGGTCGTGATGACCGATCCGGAGGGGAACGAGTTCTGCGTGCAGTGATCCGCCCGCCGCCGCCCGATATGCGAACACACTTGTCCTGATAGCGCTCTTGACGGAGCGTCAGCCAGAGCTTCACCATCCAGGCACCCCATTCACTGTGGAATCCCCTGTGATTCCCAAGGAATTCGGAGCCCCCCACATGAAGCTCTCGGTTCCCGGACGCGTCACGGCCACCGCCGTCGTCGCGGCCGCATCGCTCCTGGTCGGCGGATCCATAGCCGGGGCGGCACCCGCACCCGCGGTGGCCGCCGCCCCCGACATCCCCGTGGCCGACGTCAAGGCACACCTCGCCCAACTCCAGTCCATCGCCACCGCCAACGGCGGCAACCGTGCGCACGGCCGGGCCGGTTACAAGGCCTCGCTCGACTATGTGAAGGCCAAGCTGGACGCGGCCGGTTACACCACGACCGTCCAGCAGTTCACGTCCTCCGGCCGCACCGGCTACAACCTGATCGCGGACTGGCCCGGCGGCGACACCAACCAGGTCGTCATGGCCGGCTCGCACCTCGACAGCGTCACCTCAGGGGCCGGCATCAACGACAACGGATCGGGCTCGGCGGCGGTACTGGAGACCGCGCTGGCCGTGTCCCGCGCGAACCATCAGCCCACAAAGCATCTGCGGTTCGCCTGGTGGGGCGCGGAGGAGCTGGGCCTTGTCGGCTCCCGCCACTACGTCAACAACCTGTCCTCGGCGAACCGGGCGAAGATCAGCGGCTATCTCAACTTCGACATGATCGGCTCGCCCAACCCCGGCTACTTCGTCTACGACGACGATCCGGCGATCGAGAAGACCTTCAAGGACTACTTCACCGGCCTCGGCGTCCCCACGGAGATAGAGACCGAGGGCGACGGCCGCTCCGACCACGCGCCGTTCAAGAGCGCGGGCGTGCCGGTGGGCGGGCTGTTCACGGGCGCGAGCCGAGCCAAGACGGCGGCGCAGGCGGCCAAGTGGGGCGGTACGTCGGGGCAGGCGTTCGACCGCTGCTACCACTCCTCCTGCGACACGACGTCCAACATCGACGACACCGCGCTGAACCGGAACAGCGACGCCATCGCGCACGCGGTGTGGGAGCTGTCCTCTTAGAAGTCCAATTAGGAGTCCAAGGTCCGGTCAGGAGTTCAGGGTCCGGGCGCGCTCGGCCAGCCGGTCCATCCGCGCCCGGGCCGACTCGAGTTGCTCGATGTCCTCGGCCGCGGGCCCGTCCTCCGCGGTGAGTTCGCTCCACAGGCCGATCAGGTCCCGGCCCAGCAGCAGGCCCTGCTCCGGGTCGCGTACCGCCCGCCAGGCGGTCGCCGCGCTCTGCACGTTGCCGTACGCGGCCTCCGCGTCGTGGGCCCGGCTGCGGATCCTGGCCAGGTCGAGGGAGAGACCGAAGGCGTGGACCGGGTCGCCCGCCAAGTACGCGATGTAGGCGGTGAGTTCACGCAGCCGCAGCACTTCCGGGTGGTCCGGCCCCAGCGTCCCCGACGCCTCCGCCACCGTCTCCGCGGCCAACTCCGCGGCCGACTCGATCCGCCCTTCCTTGACCGCCTCCCCGATCCGCGCGACCGGCTCCGCGAGCTGAGCCCCCTCGTCCCCATGCGCCCCGGCCAGCGGGTCGTCCCCCAGCACCGCTTCAGCCACCGCGTCGAACCCGCGGGGCGGGGTCGGCTTGGCCTCAGGGTCGAGGTCGGGGGCGGAGGTGTAGGGCGAGGGCGCGTCGACGGGTGGCTGCGGTTTGTGGTGGTGGGGCGGGAGGGTTGGGGAGGTCGGGGTAGGGAGGGGGGTGGGGTCCTTGAGGGCTGGGGGCGGGAGGGGCTGGGCGTCTTGGGGAGGGAGGGGCTGGGCGTCCTGAGGAGGGAGGGGCTGGGCGTCCGGGGTCGGTGGTGGGGTCGGGGGCGCGTCCATCGCGGGCGGCGGGCCGAATTCACCCATCGGTGGTGCGACTGTGCCGGGCGGGGTGTCCTGCACCGATTCCGGTAGGGCGCGCAGGCGGAAAGTGGGGGCGGCGTCGCGGGGCGCCTGCGCCTGCGGCTGCGGCTGCGATTCCGGTAGGGCGCGCAGCACGTGCGTGGACCTGTCGCGGGGCGGCGCGGGCGGACCGGGAGGGGGAGGCGGCGGCGGTACGGCGTCTCGTACGGCATCCACTGCGGGTACGTCCCCTGCGGGTGCGCCTCCTGGGGCTACGACCCCCTGCGCCGGCCCTCGCGCGGCGTCCCCCGTGGATACGCCCTCCCGCATGGGCTGCGACTCCCCCACCGTCCTCCCCGAACCCACTGCCGTCCCCGTCCCCGGACGCGAACCCGACACCGCCCCCACTCCCACCCGCACCGGCTCCGCCGTGAACTGCGTGGAGCCGTCGCCGTTCATCAGGAGCGGGACGACGTAGCCGATGCGCTCGTCGTGGATGGTGGCGTGGACGGGGTGGCCGGTGGCGAGGGCGATGCGATGGAGTTGGTTCAGGACGGTGTGCTGGAGCTCCTCGCCGGGAGCGGGGACGACGGGGACGCCGCCGACCGATGCGGTGCCCGCGCCCGGCCCCGCCACGGGGACGTGGACGTCGATGGGGGCCACCGCGGGGCCCGCCGGCTGGGCGGCGTGCTTCTGTTCCCGCTTCTTGTCGCGGCTGAGTCGAGACATCGTTCCCTCACTCGGATGTGTCGGGTCGTCCGCGGACGGGGCGTTCGGCTACGGGTTCGGTTTCCATGGTGCCCCCCGCCCCGTGGTCTCCGCTTCCGTGCCCCCCGACAGCAAGATCCGGTCGTACACGTACTGTTGAGTAGTCTCTCCGCTCGCCTCCGGTTCCCACGTCACCAGGGCGTCACAGCCTCGTCCCAGAGCTCGCGCCCCTTCGTGGAGCCGGCGCAGGCGGGGTGATCGGCGGCTCGGGAGGACGGAGTGGGGCATGCGGACGGATGTGCAGCAGGGGCCGGAGATCTGGCTCCGCGGCCCGGTGGCCGTGACGGAGCCGGAGGGCCCCGCGCATCCCGGTGCCACGGCCCGGCGCTTCTCCTGGGTCGGCACGCACGGCGGGGCGGGCGTCACCACGCTGGCCGGCGTCTACGGCGGCCAGGACTGCGGACGTGACTGGCCCGGCCCCGATGATCCGCGGTCGGTGCTGCTCGTCGCCCGCACCCACGCGACCGGCCTGGCGTCCGCCCAGCACGCCGTGGAGGTCTTCCGGCGCGGGGAGGCCCCGCAGGGACTCGACCTCGACGCCGTCGTCCTCGTCGCGGACGCCCCCGGCCGGCTGCCCCGCCCGCTCGCCCGGCAGGTCAAGGTGATCGAGTCGGTGATCGACGTGTACCGCGTGCCGTGGGTGCAGAGCTGGCGCCTGGGCGACCTGAGCGGCACGCCGCCGCGCGAGACCGCGGCCCTGGCGCGGCTCACGGAGGTAAGGACTCGCTGACCGCCACCGAGATCGCCGCCGCCGTACGGTCGGGGACGCTGCGCGCCGTCGATGTCGTAGCGGAGTCGCTGGAACGGATCCGGCAGACCGAGCCCGAGCTGTGCGCCTTCGTCGAGGTGTGGGGCGAGGAGGCGCTGCGGCGGGCGGGCGAGGTGGACGTACGGGTCGCCGCGGGCGAGCGGCTGCCGCTGGCCGGGGTGCCGATCGGCGTGAAGGGGCGGCGGCACGGGCTGCGCACGGCGGCTCCGCTGGTCGAGGCCGGGTGTGTCCCCGTGGGCGCCACGTCCGTTCCCGGGCCCGGAACTCCCTGGCAGACCTGGGGACTTGGTGCATACGGCCGTACCGTCAATCCCTGGCGCTCCGACCGCACCCCCGGCGGATCCTCCGCCGGTTCCGCCGCCGCGGTGGCCGCGGGTCTGGTGCCGCTGGCGACCGGCAGCGACGGGGCGGGGTCGGTGCGGATCCCCGCCGCCTGGTGCGGGGTCGTCGGCTTGAAGACGACGAACACCGACCGTACGGGGCTCACGGCGGCCGGGGTGCTGGCGCGGTGCGCGGAGGATGCGGCGGCGTACTGGCGGATCATGGCCGGGGACCAGCCATCGGATTCCGAAGCACCGCCATCACCGAACGCCGTCTGGTCCCCCGACCTCGGCTTCGCGGCCCCTGATCCGGACCTCGTCGCCATCGCCCGCAAGGCAGCCCAGCACCTCGCGGACACCGGAGTCGTACGCCCCGTCCGAACCACCCTCCGTCTCGAAGACCCGGCCCCCGCCTGGCTCGCCCTCCGCAACCCCGGCGCCGACCTCACCGCCGCCCACCGCCTCCGCGCGGAGAACGACCGCCGCCTCGACGCCCTCTTCGCGGACGCGGACCTGCTACTCACCCCGACCACCCCGAACCCGCCGCATGGCCACGAAGGCCCGGGCGACCGCTACTCCACGGCGCTCACCTGGGCGTTCAACCTCAGCGGCCACCCGGCACTCAGCCTCCCGGCCGGTTTCGGCGCCGACGGCTGCCCGGTCGGGCTTCAGCTGGTGGCGGCGCGCGGCCGGGAGGCGTTGCTGCTGAGGGTGGCGCGGGAGGCGGAGGGGCGAGCTGGATTGCGGGCGCGGTCGGCACCGTACAAGTGACACATGGCCCCATGGACCCACGGACTCATGGACCCATGGACCCATGGACATTTAGATGTGTGCGCATATACTGCGTACGCAAGTAGCCGTCGCACGCCGACCAAGTAGGGGATGTCATGAGCCGCCGTTTCCTGTTCCTGCTGGGCAGCAGCCGCAGTGAGGGCAACACCGAGTTGCTGGCCCGCATAGCCGCCGAGCAGTTGCCCGCGGACGTCGAGCAGGAGTGGATCGACCTCGCCGCTCGTCCGCTGCCCGACTACGAGGATCTGCGGCACGACAGCGACCATGTGCGCCCCACGGAGGGCAACACGGGGTTCCTGCTGGACGCGACGCTCTCGGCGACGGACATCGTGATCGCCTCGCCGCTGTACTGGTACTCGGTGTCCGCCCCCACCAAGCGCTACCTCGACTACTGGGCGGGCTGGCTCCGCACCCCCGGCCTCGACTTCAAGGCGACGCTGGCCGGGCGCGCCCTCTGGGGCGTCACCGCGCTCGCACACGAGGAGCGGGAGGTCGCCGACCCGCTGATCGGCACCCTCAACAACTCGGCCGCCTACATGGGGATGCGCTTCGGCGGCGTCCTGCTCGGCAACGGCAGCAAGCCCGGTGACGTACTGAAGGACACCGAGGCGCTCGCCCACGCCAAGACGTTCTTCGCGCGGGAGGCACCGCTCGCGCGCTTCCCGTACGACAGCTGACTTCTACAGCCGACTTCTACGCCGTGACGTCCTTCGTCGTGAACCGCGCCCAGGCGGCCGCCCCGAACACCGCGGCGTACAGGCCTTGCAGGCCGAGGTTCTTCACCAGGTCGTCCCAGTAGATCGGGTCCCGCATGAGGTCGGCGAACGACAGCCAGTAGTGGGAGAAGAAGTACGGCTGGAGTGCGTGCAGTTGCGGTATCTGGTCGAGGATCTGGACGGTGATCAGCAGACCGACCGTCGTCGCCATCGCCGCGATGCCGCTGTTGGTGAGCGTGGAGACGAACAGGCCGAGGGCCGCCACGCCCGTCAGTGACGCGGCGACGACCAGCGCGATCAGCAGGGCTCGGCCCAGGCCCTCGGTGAAGCCGATCTGGGTTCCGGAGATCGTCGTGAGGTCGCCGAGCGGGAAGAGCAGCGCGCCGACCGTGAGCGCCGAGACCGCGACGACCAGCGTGGCCACCAGGCAGAACGCCATCGTGGTCGCGTACTTGGTGAGCAGCAGGCGGGTGCGGCCGGCCGGGGCGACGAGCAGATAGCGCAGCGTTCCCGCGTTGGCCTCGCCGGCGATCGCGTCGCCCGCGATGACGCCGATGGCCATGGGCAGGAAGAAGGGGAGCGTCGCGGCCAGCGCGGTGAAGACGAGGAAGAGGCCGTTGTTGGTGATCTGCGAGATGAAGGCCGGCCCCTCACCACCGCCGCCGCCTCCGCCGACCCCCGAGCCGTCGCTCGTCTCGATCTTGACGGCGATGCCGACCAGGACGGGTACGGCCGCCAGCACACCGAGAAGCGCGAGCGTGCGCCAGCGCCGGAACGTCGTCACCAGTTCGCTGCGGAGGAGACCGAGGGTCCACAACGGGCTCTGTTTCCGGGGCACTTGGACCTCGCTCGACCCCACCACCTCAGCCCGCGACATCGAAGCCCTCCCCCGTCAGCGCCACGAACGCGTCCTCCAGCGAAGCCCGTTCGACCCCGAAGCCGCGGACCCGGACCCCCGCCGTCACCAACGCGGCGTTCACCTCGGCGAGATCACGCTCGGGCGGTTCCGCGGTCACCCGGTCGTCCTCGACGGTGACGTCCGAGGCGCCCTGCTCCTTGAGCACCCGGGCCGCGTCGCCCGCGTCCGGGGTGGTGACGACCAGCCGGCCCCGCATCCCGGCCGCCAGGTCCGCCACCGCGCCCTGTGTGATCAGCCGCCCCTGCGCCATCACGGCGGCATGGCTGCAGACCTGCTCGATCTCGTCCAGCAGATGGGAGGAGAGGAAGACTGTCGTGCCGTCGGAGGCCAACTCCCTGATCAGGGAACGGATCTCACGCATGCCCTGCGGATCGAGCCCGTTCGTCGGCTCGTCGAGGACGAGGAGACGGCGGGGCTGGAGCAGGGCGGCGGCGAGACCCAGCCGCTGCTTCATGCCGAGCGAGTACGCCTTCGCCTTCTTGCCCCCCGCTGCCGTCAGGCCCACCCGGTCCAGCGCCGCCGCGACGCGTGCACGCCGGGTGCGCGGGTCGGCGGTCGGGTCGGCGGCGTCGTACCGGATGAGGTTGTCGCGGCCGGAGAGGAAGCCGTACAGCGCGGGCCCCTCGATCAGCGCGCCGACGTGCGGCAGTACGGCGCGCGTACCCCGGGGCATGGGCTGTCCGAGCACGCGTGCCGTGCCGGAGGTCGGCTCGATGAGGCCCATCAGCATGCGGATGGTGGTGGTCTTGCCGGAGCCGTTCGGACCGAGGAAGCCGAAGACGCTGCCCGCCGGGACGGTCAGATCCAGACCGTCGACGGCGAGCTGCCCTCCACGGAAGCGCTTGGTGAGCGCACGGGTGCGAATGACCTCGTCACCCACACCCTCCGTGTCCGGCTCCGTCGCGGGCGGCTCGTCCATCGGCTCCCTCGATTCGTCGTACGCGTACGGTACTTCGCGTGACTTCGCGTACGAGTGTTCCGCGTACGGCTGTTACTTGGCCGCGTCGGCCGCCTTCACCAGGGCGTCCTTCGTGACCGCGCCGACGTAGACCTTGCCGTCGTCGGTCATCAGCGCGTTGACCAGGCGGGTCTTGAAGACCGTGCCCTCGCCGAACTTGCCGGTCACCTTGTCGCCGAGGGAGTCGAGGAAGCCGCCGAACTCGCCGCCGGCCTCGGAGCCGGAGGGCATGCCCTCGCCGCCGGTCTCGATGACCGCGATGGAGTTCCAGCCCTCGCCTATGGTCTTCGGCTCGCCCTCGGGCGCCGACTTCTCGTCCGGAGCCTTGAAGTCCTCCGGGGCCCCGAAGCCGCCCGGAGCCCGGCCGTGCTCCCCGGCCGCGACGTCGCCCTCCTCCGTGACCTTCGCACCCTTGGGCGGGGTGAAGTCGAAGGTCGAGGCGGCCGGCTTGGCGAAGGTGACCTGGGTGAAGCCCGCGTCCACCACGGCGGAGCCGCCGCTCGCCGGGGTCAGCGTGAACTTCAGCGGCAGACCGGTCTTGGCGTCCACGCCGACGGTGATCGCACCGACCGTGGAGCCGGAGTCCTTCGGCTTGATGAGCAGCCGGTAGGCGTCCCGGCCCGCGATCTGCGCGGTTCCGTCGACGGTCACGGACGTCGTGTCGTCGACCGACTTCAGCGCCTCCTCGGCGAGCTCCTGGGGCGTGGTCGGAACGTCTTCCTTCGTCTTCCCGTCGGCGCTCTCGGAGGCGGTGCCGTGGTAGACCTCGTTGGACGCGCTGTCGTAGCCCCAGACGTCCTTGCCGTTGTGGATCAGGCTGTACTCGGCGGCGTTCTGCAGCAGCGAGAGCTTCTGCTTGTCCGGGCCGTCGGCGGCGACGCGCACGGTGTGCGTGCCGGACGCCAGCTCCATGAGCTTGGAGCTCGGGTCGGCGGACGAGCCCTCGCCCGACTGCGTGGCCCCGGACATCAGGCTGCTCTCCAGGCCGCCGAGGTCCGGCAGCCCCAGGTCCGTGCTGATCTTCACCGTCCCGGACAGCCGCTCCACGTCCGATGCGGCGATCTTCTCGATGAGTTGCTGCGCGCTGATCTTGGGCAGGTCGGGGTCGCCGGAGTCGGCGATCGCCGGGACGAGCCCGATGGTCGCCGCCGCCACGCCCACCACCGCGACGGGAACGACGTACCGCGCGGCCTTACGGCGTCCGGCGCGAAGGTCGTCGACCTCGCCGGCGGTCGTGCTGTCGTCGGATTCGTACGGTGCCATGTGTGCCTTACCTCCGTCGTAGCGGCGGCTGTCGCTTGATCGCACTCTCCCCCAGCTCTTGACTTCGCTCGAGCCGGGAGGGGCCCCCATCACCCCGAGCCGCCATTCTCACCCGAATCGGTGAGGAGTGGTGTTTTCCGTGGTCTCCAGTTGACCAAATCCGCCCGAGGTATACGTCAACCTGCGGAGCCAACTCCGCGTACTGCTGCGGTATGACACGGAAGGGCGGCGCCTCCCCCGACCCGTAGGGGTCGTGCGGGGAAGACGCCGCCCGTCGGAGTGGATCAGAGCCGCCCTGGGTCAGCGCTGAACGAACACGTAGTCCGCCTGGTAGGGCACGCCCATGATGGCACCCGGCGCGCAGGAGCCGGCCGGGGCGACGCCGCCGACGGTGTTCAGCCGCAGGATCTCCGCGGTGTCGGCGAGGAGCCCGCGGTGCTTGCCGGACTGGGTGGCCTTGAGGTCCAGCTCCGGGATGTTCTTGTCGCCGTTGGGTGTCTTGCTGATGACCGATCCGGTGACGGCGCTGTGGTCGGGCGCGATCCACTGCGGCGTACCGGAGTTGGGCTCGACGAAGGAGTGCGCGATCGGGCCAGCCAGGAGGGCGCTGACGTCCCGTTGGGCGAAGGCGTATCCGCCGCCCTCGGCCGGCTTGCACTCGTAGATCTGCTTGCCCTTGAGGACGGATGCCTGGAAGTTGTCGAGCGCGTCGCGGAAGTCGAAGGCCGTGGTCACCTTGTGCAGCTGACCGCGGACGGCTCCGCCCGGGAACTCGGCCGTGTGCAGGTTGGCGTAGAACGAACCCGGGTCGGACTTCAGCGAGTTGAGCAGGTCGGCGTCGCCGACCTTGACGGTGCCGGTGACGGTCTTGCCCTTGGCGCCCGCGAGCAGCTTGGTGAAGTCGACCTTGACGCCGCCGTTCGTGCCCTTGGCGCCCTGGTGGATGTGGAGCAGGGTCGGCTTGTCCGTGCCGCGCCACTTCACGGCGACGGACACCTTGTCACCCTTCACCTTCACGAACTGGAGCGCGGCGCCGTCCTTGTCCCCGACGGCCGGGCCGCCCGCCACGGGCACCTCGTTGGCTCCCCGCAGACTGGCGGCGAGGATGGTCCCGCCCTTGCCGCCCGCCACGGTGCCGCTCTGGCTCACGATGCCTGCGCCTCCGGTGTGCCCCGCGTGGTCGGCGCGGTTGCCTCCGGCGGCGAAGGCGGGAATCACCGCGGCGGCGACACCACCGGCGGCGGCCACCGCGACAGCGGTGACGATCAGGCTCTTACGGCGCAGTGAGAACGTCGCGTTCATACCCATAATTCTTTTGTCTCCCCGTAATGCAGCCGACGCCCCCTGCGTCAGCTTCTGGGCATGAATACGGAGGCGATCTCAGTCTGGACTCAGTCCAGCTATGTGACCTGCGTCACATCACAGGTCTCCGCTGCTCAGCGCCGGAACTAGCCCGCCCGATGCACCACGGCGTCGCACAACTCCAGCAGCGCCGCCTTCGCATCGCACTCCGGCAGCGGAGCCAGCGCGGCCCGCGCATCCTCCGCGTACCGCACCGTGTCCCGCCGCGCCTGCTCCAGCGCGGGATGCCCGCGCAAGCCCGCGAGCGCCTCCGCGAGCCGCGCGTCGTCACTCAGGTCGGAGTCCAGCAGCTCGCACAGCGCGACATCGTCGGCCAGCCCCAGACGGGCCGCCCGCTCCCGCAGCAGCAGCACCGGAAGCGTCGGAATCCCCTCGCGCAGATCAGTCCCCGGCGTCTTCCCGGACTCGTGCGAGTCGGACGCGATGTCCAGTACGTCGTCGGCGAGCTGGAAGGCGACCCCGAGCCGCTCCCCGTACTGCGTCAGCACGTCGATCACCGTCTCGTCGGCGCCGGACATCATCGCCCCGAACCGGCACGACACCGCGACCAGCGACCCGGTCTTCCCGCTCAGCACGTCCAGGTAGTGCTCGACCGGATCCCGGCCGTCCGTCGGTCCTGCCGTCTCCAGGATCTGCCCGGTCACCAGCCGCTCGAACGCCTCCGCCTGCACCCGCACCGCCTCCGGACCGAGGTCGGCGAGGGTGTGCGAGGCGCGCGCGAAGAGGAAGTCACCGGTGAGCACGGCGACCGAGTTGCCCCAGCGGACGTTCGCGCTGGGCCCCCCGCGCCGTACGCCCGCCTCGTCCATCACGTCGTCGTGGTACAGCGTCGCGAGGTGCGTCAGCTCGACGACCACGGCGGACGGCACGACCCCCGGTGCGTACGGGTCCCCGAACTGCGCGGAGAGCATCACGAGCAGTGGCCGGAAGCGCTTGCCGCCGGCCCGCACCAGATGCTGCGCGGCCTCGGTGATGAACGGGACCTCACTCTTGGTGGCTTCGAGCAACCCTTCCTCGACAGCCGCCAATCCGGCCTGGACATCGGCTTCCAGAGCCTGGTCCCGCACGCTCAGCCCGAACGGCCCGACGACGGTCACGAGGGGTCTCCTGTCTGCTGGTGTCCACTGGCGTTTACACGGTTTGTCGATAGGTCGCTGCCATCACTCAAGTCAGCGTATCCGGTCACCTTTCGATCACCGATGCCCACCCACCCGTGCACCACGGGCGGTATCGGATCACGACCGGTATGTTTTCGATCATCTGAAAAGAATGGATATCTATCGACTTACCCGGAAGTAGGGAGGTGTGTCCATGAACATCCGCACGTCCTTCCCCTACGAGACGACCCACGAGGACCTCCGTATCCCTCTGTCGGACGGGACCCTGCTCTACGCGCGCGTGTGGCGCCCGCTCACCGACGAGCCCGTGCCGGCGCTCCTCGAATACCTCCCGCACCGCCTGACCGACTGGACCGCCCCGCGCGACTTCCAGCGCCACCCCTGGTACGCGGGCCACGGCTACGCCTCCGTCCGGGTCGACGTGCGCGGGCACGGCAACAGCGAGGGCGTGCCGGGCGACGAGTACGCGGTGACGGAGCTGGCCGACGGGGTCGAGGTGGTCAACTGGCTGGCGGCGCAGCCCTGGTGCGACGGCAAGGTGGGCATGTTCGGCATCTCCTGGGGCGGCTCCAACTCCCTCCAGATCGCGGCCCTCGCGCCCGAGCCGCTCAAGGCGATCGTGACCGTCTGCGCGACGGACGATCGCTATGACAACGACGTGCACTACATGGGAGGTTCCGTCCTCGCGGTGGACATGCACGCCCGGGCCGCCACCCTGCTCGCCTTCGCCTCCCGGCCGCCCGATCCGCGGTACGCCGGCGAGGCCTGGCGCGAGATGTGGATCGAGCGCCTGGAGGGTGTCCAGCCCTTCATCCACACCTGGCTCGCCCACCAGACCCGGGACCGTTATTGGCGCCAGGGCAGCGTCTGCGAGGACTACGGCGCGATCAAGGCGGCGGTCCTCGCGGTGGGCGGCTGGCACGACCCGTACCGCGACACCGTGCTGCGGCTCGTCGAGCACCTCCCGCCCGATCGCGTACAGGGACTGATCGGCCCCTGGTCGCACCAGTACCCCGACCGCGGCCTGCCACCCGGCCCGGCGATCGGCTTCCTCCAGGAGACGCTGCGCTGGTGGGACCACTGGCTCAAGGGCAAGGGCGCGCTCCCCGAGCCCCTGCTGCGCGCCTACGTCACCGACTCCCACCACCCCGCCACGGTGTACGGCACCCTGCCCGGCCGCTGGGTCGGCGAGCCCGCGTGGCCCTCCCCGAACGTGACGACGGTGACGTACGCCTGCCAGGGCGCCCCCGTCCTCGTACGGTCGCCGATGCACACCGGGATCGACGCCGGCCGCTTCCTGCCCATCGGCAACGACGCCGACCTGCCGCCGGACCAGCGGGAGGAGGACGCGCGGTCGGTGTGCTTCGAGTTTCCGGTGGCCGAGGAGACGTGGGTGCTGGGGCGGGCGCGGGTGGGGCTGCGGGTGACTGCTCAGGCGCCGCGGGGGCAGATCGTGGCGAGGGTATGTGACATAGCACCGGACGGCTCGTCGACCCTGGTCACGCGCGGAGCATTGAACCTCTCGGCACGAGCGGGCCGCGACCGGACCGTGCCGTGGACGCCGGGCACCACCGAAGAGGTGGCCTTCGAGCTGAATGCCATCGGCCATGCCTTCCCGCCCGGCCACCGCATCCGGCTCGCCGTCTCCTCCGCGTACTGGCCGTGGATCTGGCCGCAGCCCGACTCGGCGGCGGGCTTCACCCTGGACCCGGCGGGCAGCTTCCTGGAACTGCCCGTACGGAAGCGCGAATTCGACCGTAATATCCGTTTCGAGGAGCCCGAGCAGGCAGAGCCGCTGGGCGTCAACTTCCCCGCCACGCTCGACGAGCCGCGCCCCGAGCGCCTGATGGTGCGGGACGTCGCGCGGGGCGCGTGGCGCCTTGAGGTGGACCCAAGGTACGGCGGCACGCGCGTCTACCCCGACGGACTGGAGTGCACCGAGGACGCGCTGGAGACGTACGCGATCGACGAGGCGGACCCGCTGTCGGCCCGCACGCACTCGGACTGGTCGATCCGGCTGCACCGCCCGGAACAGGGCTGGGACACCACGGTCCGCACGCGCTCGGAGATCAGCTGCGACGGGGACCACTTCACCACCTCCGACGAGGTGATCTGCACGGAGGGCGGCCAAGTCCTCTTCCATCGGACCTGGGAGAAGCGCATCCCGCGAACGGCCGGTTAATAAAGCCCTCTTGGGCCTATTGCCCGTTTTGCTACGCTTGCGATCACGCGTGATGTGACTCACGTCCCGGCCTGCACAGAAAACACACAGGCACCCGTCGATCCGCCTTCCGTCATGGCCAGTTGGGCTTGGCGAGTGCAAAGGATCAAGCGGCACATTCGCCCCACACCAAGGTCAATAGGTGCGATGTGTGAATCCGGTACTTGTTTCGGACATGTGCTCTCGCATACGTTCCCGGCCTGTCGGGCGGACGCCGAATCCTGCCACCGCCCGGACGACCCATTGACCGACTCACCGCACGGCAGGAGCGGGGGACCCAGGTAAGCCGCCGGACCGGACACCGCGCCGGGACGGCTCGGGGTGAAGCCATGCCATCAGGGTGTGGCCGGGCACCTCCCAGCCCGAACCCGACAGCTCACCTCGCAGGCGCCGGAGAGGAACTTCGCCATGGCTGCAGCCGGTAAGCACCGCAGTACCAGAACCGCTCGCATCACCCGCGCCATCGCCGTCGCCGGCACCGGCGTCGCCGTCCTCGCGCTGCCGGTGATCGGCGCGACCAGCGCCTCGGCGGCCACCCCGACCGTGGCCACCGCCACCTCGCTGGGCTACTCCGACACCCTCGACGGCTGGATCCGGGCGTCCCTCCAGGTGATGGCGCAGAACGGCATCCCCGGGTCGTACGACGGCATCTACCGCAACATCATTCGGGAGTCCTCGGGCAACCCGGCCGCCATCAACAACTGGGACTCCAACGCCGCCGCGGGCACCCCGTCGAAGGGCCTGCTCCAGGTCATCGACCCGACCTTCCAGGCGTACCACGTGGCCGGCACGGCATACGACCCGTACGACCCGGTCGCGAACATCACCGCCGCCTGCAACTACGCGGCCCAGCGGTACGGCTCGATCGACAACGTCTTCGGCGCGTACTGAGAACTACCCGGTCAGGTAGAGACGTTGAACTACCCCGTCGGGTAGAGACGTTCCGCGAAGAGACGTTCGAGGACGACGGCGATGCCGTCGTCCTCGTTCGACAAGGTGATCTCGTCGGCCACCGCCTTGAGTTCGGGATGGGCGTTGGCCATGGCGACGCCGTGCGCCGCCCAGTCGAACATGGGGATGTCGTTGGGCATGTCCCCGAAGGCGACGGTCTGCCCGGGCCCCAGCCCGAGATGCTCGGCGGCCAGCGCGAGACCGGTCGCCTTGGTCACCCCGCATGGCTGGAGTTCGACGGTCCCGGGCCCCGACATGGTGACCGTCGCGAGTGAACCCACCACCGCGCGCGCCGTCGACGCCAACTCATCGTCGGACAGGGCGGGATGACGCAGCAGCACCTTGCTGATGGGCGCACACCACAGGTCGTCGCGGCGCCCCACGCGTACGGCGGGCAGGGTCGGGTGGGGCATCAGATACCCCGGTTCGATGAGCGTGAGTCCGTCGACGCCGTCCTGGTCGACGGCGGCGTACACCTGCCCGATCTCCGCCTCGATCTTGCCGAGCGCGGTCTCGGCCAGCTCCCGGTCCAGCGTGACGGACCACAGCAGACGGTCCGCGCCGGCGTCGTACACCTGCGCGCCCTGTCCGCACACCGCGAGCCCCCCGCTGCCGAGGATGTCGAGCAACGGCCGCACCCTCGGGGCCGGCCGCCCCGTCACCACCAAGTGCCGGGCGCCGGACGCCGTCACCTGCGCAAGCGCGGCGAGCGACCGGTCGGAGAGCGTGTCGTCGCCCCGGAGCAGGGTGCCGTCCAGATCAGTGGCGATGAGTGAATATGCGATGGGTGCGGCCATGATCAGAGAATACGGACAGAAAGCCCGACCGACTCGACGCGAACAGGACGCCTCCTACGGCGACTTGGGCCGCAGAGCCCTCGTTTCACTCCCTCGGGACACCCACGGACCGCCTGCCACCGTGCCGCCGTGACGTCTCGTTCCCACACGCGCCTCCCTAAGGCCCCCGCTGCCGTCCGGATCGGCTTCGGTGACGTCGCTGACCTGCGGCTGCCGCACCATGCCTCACCCCCGTAACGTGTGCCGCGACCACATGACACACCTGGCATACGGACCGCACGAGAGCGAGGCAGCACCCATGCCCCCCTTCGATGTCCCCGAGGGCGACCCCTTCGGCCCGCACAACCTTCCGTACGGTGTCTTCTCCCCCGCCGGTTCCACGGAGCGGAGGGTCGGGGTCCGGCTCGGCGACCACGTCCTCGACGCGGGCGCGGCGGCGCACGCGCTCGGCTCGCCGTACGCCCCCCTGCTCGCCCGGCCCACCCTCAATCCGCTGCTGGCCGCGGGCCGCACCACCTGGTCGGACGTACGGCGCGCGCTCACGGCATGGCTGACGGTGCCGTCCCACCGGGAGACCGTCGCGCCGCTGTTCCACCCGCTGTCCTCGGTGACCCTGCACCTCCCCTTCGAGGTCGCGGACTACGTCGACTTCTACGCCTCCGAGAATCACGCCCGGAACGTCGGCCGCATCTTCCGCCCCGACGCCCCCGACTCCCTGACCCCCAACTGGAAGCATCTGCCGATCGGTTACCACGGCCGCTCCGGCACGGTGGTCGTGTCGGGCACGGATGTCGTACGACCGTCAGGGCAGCGCAAGTCCCCCGCCGACCCGGCGCCCGTCTTCGGCCCCTCCGTCCGCCTGGACATCGAGGCGGAGGTCGGCTTCGTGGTGGGCACGCCGTCACCGATGGGCCGGCCGGTGGGGCTCGGCGACTTCCGGGACCACGTCTTCGGCCTCTGCCTCCTCAACGACTGGTCCGCACGCGACATCCAGGCCTGGGAGTACGTCCCCCTCGGCCCGTTCCTCGGCAAGTCCTTCGCCACGTCGGTGTCGGCGTGGATCACGCCGCTGGACGCGCTGGAGGGGGCGCGGGTGGCGCCGCCGGAGCGGACGCATGCGTTGCTCCCCTATCTGGACGACACCGCGTCCGACGTGGAGCCCGGCGGCTACGACCTGCGCATCTCGGTCGCCATCAACGGCCATGTGATCTCCGAGCCGCCCTTTTCCACCATGTACTGGACGGCCGCCCAGCAACTGGCCCACATGACCGTCAACGGCGCCTCCCTGCGCACCGGCGACCTCTACGGCTCCGGCACGGTCAGCGGCCCGGCCGAACACGAACGCGGGTCCCTCCTGGAACTGACCTGGAACGGCCGCGACGCCCTGGAACTCCCCGACGGCAAGCGGACGTTCCTGGAGGACGGGGACGTGGTGACGCTGTCGGCCTGGGCGCCGGGGGCGGACGGGGTGCGGGTCGGGGTGGGGGAGGTTGTGGGGCGGGTCGTGGCGGGGAGCTGAGTGGGAGGGCTGGCGCGGAGGGGGTATCGGGTCGTGCTTGTCCCATGACTCGGGCGGCCATCGCCGTCATACTTACGGCGGGCGGGATGCCCCGTAGCCGCACCTCCTCCTGAAGCGCAGCCTTCCCGACCAGGATCCGGAGACCCTGGCATGACCGTCTGCCTGCTCCTGCTGAGCGTCGTCGCCCTCACGGCCGCCGTGCCGGTCCCGCGTGCGCTGACCCGGGCGGTGTGGCCGGAGCGGGAACCCGTGGTCGGGCTGTGGGTGTGGCAGTGCCTGGTCGCCACGGTGCTGCTGTGCTGTCTGACGGCGCTCGTGCTGGGCACGGCCGCCGTCTTCCACACCGTCCGCGACCGGGTCTTCGCCCCGGCGCCGCCGTCGGTGACCGCCGCGTACGACCTGTCCACGGCCCCGGCCTGGGCCGCCGCCCTCACCCTGCTGCTGGCCTGCGGGGCCGCCTGGACGACGGCGATGCTCGCCCGTGAGCTGGTGGAGGCGCGCAGGCGCCGCGGCCAGACCCGAGCGCATCTGCTCGAACGCGCCCCCGAACTGCCGGCCGGGCTGGGTGCCGCCGCGCGCGGTCCGCTCCTGGTCCTCGAGGACGAGTACCCCGACGCCTGGTGGATGCCCGGCAACCCGCCCCAACTGGTCGTCACCACCGGCGCCCTGCACCGGCTGACCGACCACCAGCTCGATGCCGTACTCACCCACGAACGCGACCACGCACGCGCCCACCACGACTGGCTGCTGCACCTGTCCACCGCCCTCGCCACCGGTTTCCCCCGCATCCCGCTCTTCGCCCACTTCTGCGACCAGACCCACCGCCTGGTCGAACTCGCCGCCGACGACACGGCGTCCCGCCGGTGCGGCCACCTGACCACCGCGCTGGCGTTGATCGAGCTCAACCAGCACCGGGGCGTCCTCTCCTGCGCATCCAGCCACCGCCTGCTCGGCGAGCGCGTGGACCGGCTCCTTGAGCCCCGCCCACGGCTGGGCCGCCGCCGCAGGATCATCGCTACGACGACGGCCGGGCTGGTGCCGTTGCTGCCCTTGCTCATCCTTTTCGGGCCGGGGTTGACGGCGTTGGCGTAAGGGGGCAGGGGGGACAGCCTCGCTACTTCGGGTCGCGGTTGAACACCGACTTGGACCAGAAGTAGCCGAGTGCGGTGAGGGCGAGGCACCAGGCGACGGCGATCCATCCGTTGTTGCCTATCTCGGTGCCGAGCAGCAGACCGCGCAGGGTCTCGATGGCCGGGGTGAACGGCTGGTACTCGGCGATCGGCTGGAACCAGCCCGGCATCGCGTCGAGCGGGACGAAGGCGCTGGAGATGAGCGGGAGGAAGACCAGCGGCAGGGCGTTGTTGCTGGCCGCCTCGGCGTTCGGGCTGACCAGTCCCATGCCGACCGCGAGCCAGATGAGCGCCAGGGTGAACAGGGTGAGCAGGGCCAATGCCGCGAGCCACTCCAGGGCCGTGGCGTCCGTGGAGCGGAAGCCGATGGCCACGCCGATGGCGCCGACGAAGACCACGCTCATGATCGCCTGGAGCACGCTGCCGAGAACGTGCCCGATGAGCACGGAGCCGCGGTGGATCGCCATCGTGCGGAAGCGGGCGATGATGCCCTCGTTCATGTCCATGGCGACGGACACGGCGGTGCCGACCGCGGTGGAACCGGTGGTCATCATCAGGACACCGGGCACGAGATAGGCGATGTACTCGGACCTGTCCGCCCCGCCGCCTCCGATGCCCGCGCTCATCGTGTCGCCGAAGATGTAGACGAAGAGCAGCAGGAGCATGACCGGCGTGAGCAGCAGGTTCAGGGTGAGCGACGGGTAGCGGCGGGCGTGGAGGAGATTGCGCCGCAGCATCGTGGAGGAGTCGCGCACAGTGAGGGAGAGGGAGCTCATCGGACGTTCTCCTTGGGCTGGTCGGTGACGTCGGCGCCGCTGCCGGTGAGGGCGAAGAAGACGTCGTCGAGGTCGGGGGTGTGCACGGTCAGCTCGTCGGCCTCGATGCCGGCGGAGTCCAGCCAGTCGAGGAGGGAGCGCAGTTCACGCTGGCTGCCGTCGCTGGGGATGTGCAGGGCGAGGGATTCGTTGTCCCGGGTGACCTCGCGCAGTGCTGTGGCGGCGGACTGGTAGGCGGCCGGGTCGGTGAAGCGCAGGCGGACATGTCCGCCGGGGATGAGGCGCTTGAGCTCGTCGGCGGTGCCTTCGGCGGCGATCTTGCCGTCGTTCAGCACCGCGATGCGGTCGGCGAGTTCGTCGGCCTCCTCCAGGTACTGGGTGGTGAGGAAGACCGTGACCCCGTCGGAGACCAGCCCGCGGATGATGCCCCACATGTTGTGGCGGGAGCGCGGGTCGAGGCCGGTGGTCGGCTCGTCGAGAAAGATGATCCGCGGACTCCCGACCAGCGTCATGGCGATGTCGAGCCGCCGCTTCATACCGCCGGAGTAGGTGGAGGCGGGCTTCTTCGCCGCCTCGACGAGATCGAAGCGTTCGAGGAGTTCGGCGGCGACCCGCCGCCCCTCGGACCTGGACAGGTGGTGCAGGTCCGCCATGAGGAGCATGTTCTCCTCACCGGTGATCAGCCCGTCCACGGCCGAGAACTGCCCCGTGACACCGATCGCCTCGCGTACGGCCTGCGGATCGGCGGCGATGTCGTGGCCCGCGACCTGGGCCTGCCCGCCGTCGGCGGTGATGAGCGTGGAGAGGATCTTCACGGCGGTGGTCTTCCCGGCGCCGTTCGGCCCGAGCAGCGCGAACACGGAACCGGCCGGGATGCGCAGGTCGATGCCGTTGAGGACGGTCTTGTCGCCGTAGGACTTGCGCAGACCGACGGTGGAGACGGCGGCGGGCGACTGTGGACCGTCGCCGCCACGCCTGGACGTGAGCATGACAGATGAAGGCATGGAGCCCTCCCTTTGAAGGCTGAAGCGGGGTGGGGATGAGGCGTGTTGCGGATGGGGCGCGCTCAGGACTTGGCGCGGCGGATGTCGATGTTGCCCCAGTTGGTCCGCGCGCGAACCTTGACAATGTTTTCGGTCTGCTCCGGGGCCTCGGACGGGGTGAGCGCGTTGCGGACCTGGCCGTTCTCGGAGTTGGCGTCGAGCCAGGCGGCGCTGCCTTCGCGGATGCCGACCTCGATGGCGCCGTAGCTGGTCTCCAGTTGGACGGTGCCGCGGGCAATGTCGGTCACGCGCAGGGCGCCATGGGCGGTGGTGGCGGAGACCGAGGCCTCGGCGCGCCCGATCTCGATGTCGCCGTGCGCGCCACTCACGCGCAGCTCACCGGTCACGGCGTCGACGATCGTGGTGCCGTGCGAGTTCTTCAGGACGGCGTGACCGTCGACGAGTCCGATCCGCAGGCTGCCGGAGCTGGTGGTGATCTCTGCCATGCCCTCTACGCGGTCCACGCGGATCGAGCCGTGCGAGGCCTTGACGTGCAGCGGCCCCGTGGTGTCGAGCCGGACGTCGCCGCCCGACGTCTTCACCCGCACCTTCCCGAGCCGACCCTCGCCGAGTACCTGGGTCCAGGAGCCGGTCACGTCGAGGGACGAGCCGACGGGCAGCTCGACCGTCACGTGCACGAGGCCGCTGGGGCCGATCATGCGGCGCTCGGCCGTCCTGAGCGTGAGGACGCCGCTCGCGTACGAGACCTCGGTCTGCTCGGCGGCCCGCACGTCCTTGCCTCGCTGCGGGTTGGCGGGCTCCACCTCGACGACGGTGTCGGGGCGGTCGCTCGCGGTGAACTGGACAGAACCGGCGCCCACATGGGCGTTGACCGAGATCGCTTCGCGGGTGTCGAAAGTAGGCATGGCTGTCCCGTCCTCTTGGGTCTTCGGGGCGTCCCCGCTGGTGGGGACGTGATGTGGATGACGTGGGGCGGGCGCGGGCGCGGCTAGCGCACCCAGCCCGTGAAGCTCTGTCCGACGGTCCGGGTCTTCTCCGCCGGACGCGGCCGGGCGCCACCGTCGACCGCGGCCGACACGGCCCGCACCAGCCACGCGTTGACCGACAACCCCTCACGGCTCGCGGCCTCCTCGGCACGCGCCTTGAGGTGCGCCGGCAGCCGCAGATTGACGCGAGCGGTGCCGCCCTCGTCACCGTCGGCGGGAGCCGAGGCCCTGAGGTGCTCGACGGGCGCGACAGGCTCCGCGGGGGCGCCGTCGTCGGTCGGCGGCAGTGTCACCACGAAGTCGGGGTCGAGCCCACGCAGCCGTACGTCGACCGAGCCGGGGGCGAGTTCCCGGGTGATCTCGTCCATCGCGGCGGAGAGCACATTGAGCAGGGTCAGACGGGTCGCCGACTCCAGAGGAGCCGTGAGCCGCTCGGCCAGCTCGCGGGCTTCGTCACCGCCGGCTTCGGCGGCCACCGCGAGTTCACGGCGGAGGGTGTCGACATACGGCGTGAGGTCCATGACGCCATCATGGCACCACGATGGCGCCACACGCAAGCGGTCATGCGACACCCCAGGCGCGACACCCCGCCGACCCCACCCTGACCTGCGAGAACGGATTGGCGCCCACCTGGGGCGATTGCGGCACCACGCAGAACTGGATGACACCACCTGGCGCCATGTGGCGCCATCACGGCATCACAGGAACCGCCTATCCCCAGTCGTCCGGCTCCGGCCCCGGTTCCGCCTCCATCTCGGGCCAGTGATCGTCATCGCCCGTCGCACCGGCGCCCGCGGGAGCAGGAGCGGGAGCAGCGCCCGGCGCCCCGCCCTCCAGCGAGGCCAGCACCCCGATGACGCCCTCCCCGTACGTCACGAGCTTCTTCTCCCCCACCCCGCTGACACCGCCGAGTTCTCGCACCGACGTCGGCCACACCGTGACGATCTCCCGGAGGGTGGCGTCATGGAAGATCACATACGCCGGGACGCCCTGTTCACGGGCCTGCTCGGCACGCCACGCGCGCAGCGCCTCGAAGGCGGGCAGCAGCTCCTCGGGCAGTTCGGCCACCGCCGCCTTGGGCTTGCGGTCGCCCCGGCCGGAGGAGGACGACGTCGCGCGGGCGGACGCCGGCTTCTTCGGTTCCTTGCGCAGCGGCACCTCCCGCTCCCGCCGCAGCACCTCCCCGCTCGCCTCGGTCAGCACCAGCGTGCCGTACTCCCCCTCGACCGCGAGTAGCCCCTGCGCCAGCAACTGCCGTACGACGCCCCGCCATTCGCCCTCGGACAGCTCCTCGCCGATGCCGAACACGGACAGCTGGTCGTGGTCGAACTGGATCACCTTGCCGGTGCGCTTGCCCAGCAGGATGTCGACGATCTGCACCGCGCCGAACTTCTGCCCGCGCTCCCGCTGCAGCCGCACCACCGTCGACAGCACCTTCTGCGCGGCGACGGTGCCGTCCCACGTCTCCGGCGGGGTCAGACAGGTGTCGCAGTTGCCGCAGCCGGCCGGATCGGGATCCTGACCGAAGTAGGCGAGCAGCTGGCCCCTGCGGCACTGCGCCGTCTCGCACAGCGCCAGCATCGAGTCCAGGTGGGCGGCGGCCCGTCGCCGGAACGCCTCGTCCCCCTCGCCGGACTGGATCAGCTTGCGCTGCTGTATGACGTCGTTGAGCCCGTACGCCATCCAGGCCGTGGACGGCAGCCCGTCCCGCCCCGCACGCCCCGTCTCCTGGTAGTACCCCTCCACCGACTTCGGCAGATCCAGATGCGCGACGAACCGTACGTCCGGTTTGTCGATGCCCATCCCGAAGGCGATGGTCGCCACCACGACCAGGCCGTCCTCCCGCAGGAACCGGGACTGGTGCGCCGCGCGCGTGCCCGCGTCCAGACCGGCGTGATACGGCACCGCCTCGATGCCGTTGCGGCTCAGGAACTCGGCCGTCGAGTCCACCGACTTGCGGGACAGGCAGTACACGATGCCCGCGTCGCCCGCGTGCTCCTCGCGCAGGAAGCTCAGCAGCTGTTTCTTGGGGTCGGCCTTCGGCACGATCCGGTACTGGATGTTGGGCCGGTCGAAGCTCGCCACGAAGTGGCGGGCCGTCGGCATGTTCAGCCGCTGGGTGATCTCCTGGTGCGTCGCGTGGGTGGCCGTCGCCGTGAGCGCAATCCGCGGAACGTCGGGCCAGCGCTCCCCGAGCAGGGAGAGGGCCAGATAGTCGGGGCGGAAGTCGTGGCCCCACTGGGACACGCAGTGCGCCTCGTCGATCGCGAAGACGGCGATCTTGCCGCGCGAGAGCAGATCGAGGGTGGCGTCCAGCCGCAGGCGCTCCGGCGCCAGATACAGCAGGTCCAGCTCGCCCGCCAGGAACTCGGCCTCCACCACCCGGCGCTCGTCGAAGTCCTGCGTGGAGTTCATGAACCCGGCCCGCACACCGAGTGCCCGCAGCGCGTCCACCTGGTCCTGCATCAGCGCAATCAGCGGTGAGACGACCACGCCCGTACCGGGTCTGACCAGGGACGGGATCTGGTAGCACAGTGACTTGCCGCCCCCGGTCGGCATGAGCACGACGGCGTCCTCGCCGGCCACGACATGCTCGATGACGGCTTCCTGCTCGCCGCGGAAACTGTCGTACCCGAAAACCCTGTGGAGCGTGGCTAGCGCCTCGCTCCCGGCTACCGCTGTCATCCCGCCGATCCCGCCCGTCCCACCCATCGCTGTGCCCCCGTACGCCGTACCTCGACCACTGCCTCCACGATAGGGGTCCGCTCTGACACCGTCGGAGTTATCCACAGGCTTCACCCGCCCCGAGGCTCACGGAACAACAGCCCCTCACGCACAGCCGCCCGGCACCCCAGAGCAAGGGGTGCCGGGCGGCCGTATGCGTCCGGATCGGTTCAGCGCACGAACACTCCCGCCTGGCTCGCCAGGTCCAGGAAGTACTGCGGCGCCACACCGAGCACCAGCGTGACCGCCACACCCACGCCGATCGCCGTCGTCGTCAGCGCCGACGGCACGGCGACCGTCGGGCCCTCGGGCGCCGGCTCGCTGAAGAACATCAGCACGATGACGCGGATGTAGAAGAACGCGGCGATCGCCGACGAGATCACACCGACCACGACCAGCGGTCCCGCGCCACCCTCCGCCGCCGCCTTGAACACGGCGAACTTCCCGGCGAAGCCGGAGGTCAGCGGAATGCCCGCGAAGGCCAGCAGGAACACCGCGAACACGGCCGCCACGAGCGGCGAACGGCGCCCGAGACCGGCCCACTTGGACAGGTGCGTCGCCTCACCACCGGCATCCCGTACCAGCGTGACCACCGCGAACGCGCCGATCGTCACGAACGAGTAGGCGCCCAGATAGAAGAGCACGGACGACACTCCGTCCGGCGTGGTCGCGATGACACCCGCGAGGATGAAGCCCGCGTGCGCGATCGACGAGTACGCCAGCAGCCGCTTGATGTCGGTCTGCGTGATCGCGACGATCGCACCGCCGAGCATGGTGACGATCGCGACCGCCCACATGACCGGCCGCCAGTCCCAGCGCAGGCCGGGCAGCACGACGTACAGGATCCTGAGCAGCGCGCCGAACGCGGCCACCTTGGTCGCCGCCGCCATGAATCCGGTGACCGGGGTCGGTGCGCCCTGGTAGACGTCCGGCGTCCACATGTGGAACGGGACGGCGCCGACCTTGAACAGCAGGCCCATCACGAGCATCGCGGCGCCGATGAGCAGCAGCGCGTCGTTGCCCATGGTGTCCGCGAGCGCCGGGGTGACGTTCGTGACCGTGCCGTCGACGACCTGCGCGATCGTCGCGTACGACACCGAGCCCGCGTAGCCGTACAGCAGCGCGATGCCGAACAGCGTGAACGCGGAGGCGAACGCGCCGAGCAGGAAGTACTTGACCGCGGCCTCCTGCGACATCAGCCGCTTGCGGCGGGCGATCGCGCACAGCAGGTACAGCGGGAGGGAGAAGACTTCCAGGGCAATGAACAGCGTCAGCAGGTCGTTGGCCGCCGGGAAGATCAGCATGCCCGCGATCGCGAACAGCAGCAGCGGGAACACCTCGGTGGTGGTGAACCCCGCCTTGACCGCGGCCTTTTCACTGTCGCTGCCCGGCACGGAGGCGGCCTGCGCGGCGAACGAGTCGACCCGGTTGCCGTGCGCCGCCGGGTCCAGCCGCCGTTCGGCGAAGGTGAACAGGCCCACCAGACCGGCGAGCAGGATCGTGCCCTGCAGGAACAGGGCCGGCCCGTCGACGGCGATGGCGCCCATCGCCGCGATGCCCGCGCGGGTCGTGCCGTATCCGTCCGCCGCGAGCGCGACGACCGCCGCGAAGGCGGCGACCAGCGCCACGACGGAGACGAACACCTGCACGTAGTAGCGGGCCTTGCGCGGCACCAGCGCCTCGACCAGCACCCCGACCACCGCCGCCCCGACGACGATCAAGGTCGGCGACAATTGTCCGTATTCGATCTTCGGCGACTCGATCTTCGAGATCGGATCGGCCGCGGTTGTCCACAGGCTGTGGACGACTGCTGTACTCACTTGGCCGCCTCCACCTCGGGCTGAGGATCCTTCTGCTCTACGTCGGACATGGTCTGCTTGACCGCCGGGTTCACGATGTCCGTGACGGGCTTCGGGTAGACACCCAGGAAGATCAGCAGCGCGACCAGCGGGGCCACGACCACGAGTTCACGCACCCGGAGATCCGGCATCGCCGCGACCTCCGCCTTCACCGGGCCTGTCATCGTCCTCTGATAGAGGACCAGGGTGTAGAGCGCGGCGAGCACGATGCCGAACGTGGCGATGATCCCGATGACCGGGTAGCGCGCGAACGTGCCGACCAGGACCAGGAATTCACTGACAAAGGGGGCGAGTCCGGGCAGCGACAGGGTCGCCAGGCTACCGATCAGGAACGTGCCCGCGAGCACCGGAGCGACCTTCTGCACCCCTCCGTAGTCCGCGATGAGCCGCGAGCCGCGCCGCGAGATCAGGAAGCCGGCCACCAGCATCAACGCGGCCGTCGAGATCCCGTGGTTGACCATGTACAGCGTCGCGCCCGACTGGCCCTGGCTGGTCATCGCGAAGATGCCCATGATGATGAACCCGAAGTGCGAGATCGACGCGTACGCCACCAGCCGCTTGATGTCCCGCTGCCCGACGGCGAGCAGCGCCCCGTAGATGATGCTGATCAGCGCCAGTACGAGGATGACGGGCGTCGCCCACTTCGACGCCTCCGGGAACAGCTGGAGGCAGAAGCGGAGCATCGCGAAGGTGCCCACCTTGTCGACGACCGCCGTGATGAGGACGGCGACCGGAGCGGTGGCCTCCCCCATCGCGTTGGGCAGCCAGGTGTGCAGCGGCCACAGCGGCGCCTTCACCGCGAAGGCGAAGAAGAAGCCCAGGAACAGCCAGCGTTCGGTGTTGGTCGCCATGTCGAGCGAGCCGTTGGCCCGCGCCTCGGCGATCTCCTGGAGCGAGAAGTTCCCGGCGACCACATACAGGCCGATCACGGCGGCCAGCATGATCAGACCGCCGACCAGGTTGTAGAGCAGGAACTTCACGGCCGCGTACGACCGTTGCGTCGACGCCACCTTCTCGCCGTGCTCGTGGGCACGGTCACCGAAGCCGCCGATGAGGAAGTACATCGGGATCAGCATGGCTTCGAAGAAGATGTAGAAGAGGAAGACGTCGGTGGCCTCGAAGGAGAGGATCACCATCGCCTCGACGGCCAGGATCAGGGCGAAGAAGCCCTGCGTCGGCCGCCAGCGCCTGCTTCCGGTCTCCAGCGGATCGGCGTCGTGCCAGCCCGCGAGGATGATGAACGGGATCAGCAGTGCGGTCAGCGCGATCAGCGCCACCGCGATGCCGTCCACACCCAGCTCGTACCGGACCCCGAACTCCGCGATCCAGGGGTGGGATTCGGTGAGCTGGTAGCGGTCACCGTCGGGATCGAAGCGCACCAGGGTGGTGATGGCCAGCCCGAGGGTGGCCAACGAGACCAGCAGCGCCAGCCACTTGGCGGCGGTGCGCTGGGCGGCCGGTACGGCGGCCGTGGCGATCGCCCCGATCGCGGGGAGCGCCGCCGTCGCTGTCAGCAGTGGAAAGGACATCGGTATCAGACCGCCCTCATCAGCAGGGTCGCGGCGACGAGGATCGCCGCGCCGCCGAACATCGAGACCGCGTACGACCGCGCGAAGCCGTTCTGCAGCCTGCGCATCCGTCCGGAGAGGCCGCCGACCGAGGCCGCCGTGCCGTTGACGACTCCGTCGACCAGGGTGTGGTCGACGTACACCAGGGACCGCGTCAGGTGCTCGCCGCCGCGGACCAGGACGACGTGGTTGAAGTCGTCCTGGAGCAGATCGCGCCGGGCGGCCCGGGTGAGCAGCGATCCGCGCGGGGCGGCGACCGGGACCGGGCGGCGGCCGTACTGCGCGTAGGCGAGGGCGACGCCGATGACCATGCACGCCACGGTCGCTCCCGTGACCGCTGCCGCGCTGAGCGGTGAGTCGCCGTGGTCGTGCCCGGTGATGGGCTCCAGCCAGTGAATGAAGCGGTCGCCGATGCTGAAGAACCCGCCGGCGAAGACCGATCCGAAGGCCAGCACGATCATCGGGATCGTCATGGACCTCGGCGACTCGTGCGGGTGCGGTTCATTGCCGTTCGCATCGGGCTGCCAGCGTTTCTCTCCGAAGAACGTCATCAGCATCACGCGCGTCATGTAGAACGCCGTGATGGCCGCGCCGAGCAGGGCCGCGCCGCCGAGGATCCAGCCCTCGGTGCCGCCCTTGGCGAACGCCGCCTCGATGATCTTGTCCTTGGAGAAGAAGCCGGACAGGCCCGGGAAGCCGATGATGGCGAGGTAGCCGAGGCCGAACGTGACGAAGGTGACCGGCATGTACTTCCTGAGGCCGCCGTACTTCCTCATGTCGACCTCGTCGTTCATGCCGTGCATGACCGAACCGGCGCCGAGGAACAGCCCGGCCTTGAAGAAGCCGTGCGTCACCAGGTGCATGATCGCGAAGACGTAGCCGATGGGGCCGAGGCCCGCGGCGAGGATCATGTAGCCGATCTGCGACATGGTCGAGCCGGCCAGCGCCTTCTTGATGTCGTCCTTCGCGCAACCGACGATCGCACCGAAGAGGAGCGTGACGGCACCGACCACGGTGACCGCCAACTGCGCGTCCGGCGCGGCGTTGAAGATCGCTCCGGAGCGGACGATCAGATAGACGCCCGCGGTCACCATCGTCGCGGCGTGGATGAGGGCCGAGACCGGGGTCGGGCCCTCCATCGCGTCCCCGAGCCAGGACTGCAGCGGCACCTGCGCGGACTTGCCGCAGGCGGCCAGGAGCAGCATCAGCCCGATGCCGGTGAGGGTGGCCTCGCTGGTACCGCCGACGAGGCTCTCCTCTTCGTGGCCGCCGAGCACCGGGCCGAAGGCGAAGGTCCCGAAGGTGGTGAACATCAGCATGATGGCGATGCCCAGGCCCATGTCGCCGACCCGGTTGACCAGGAAGGCCTTCTTCGCGGCGGTCGCCGCGCTGGGCTTGTGCTGCCAGAAGCCGATCAGCAGGTAGGACGCCAGACCGACGCCTTCCCAGCCGACGTACAGCAGCAGGTAGTTGTCGGCGAGGACGAGCAGCAGCATCGCCGCGAGAAACAGGTTCAGATAACCGAAGAAGCGGCGGCGCCGCTCGTCGTGCTCCATGTACCCGATCGAGTACACGTGGATCAGCGAGCCGACGCCGCTGATCAGCAGGACGAACGTCATCGACAACTGGTCGAGCTGGAAGGCGACATCGGCCTGGAAGCCCTCGACCGGCACCCAGCTGAACAGGTGCTGGCCGAGTTCGCGTTCCTCGGCGCCCTTCCCCAGCATGTCGACGAAGAGGACCACGCCGATCACGAAGGAGACGGCCGCGAGGACCGTCCCGATCCAGTGGCCGACGGCATCCAGCCGCCGGCCGCCGCACAGCAGTACGGCCGCTCCGAGCAGAGGCGCCGCCACCAGCAGCGCAATCAGGTTCTCCACGATTCAGCGACCCCTTAGAGCTTCATCAGGCTGGCGTCGTCGACCGAGGCCGAGTGGCGGGAACGGAACAGCGACACGATGATCGCGAGCCCGACCACGACCTCCGCGGCGGCGACGACCATCGTGAAGAACGCGATGATCTGGCCGTCGAGATTGCCGTGCATCCGGGAGAAGGCGACGAGCGAAAGGTTGCAGGCGTTGAGCATCAGCTCGATGCACATGAAGACCACGATCGCGTTCCGCCGGATCAGTACTCCGGTGGCGCCGATCGTGAACAACAGGGCGGCGAGGTAGATGTAGTTGACCGGGTTCACTTCGACGCCTCCCCGCTCTTCGTACGCTCCAGGCGGTCCTCGGCGCGCTGCTCCAGGGCCTTGAGGTCGTTGATCGCCTCGGTGGACACATCACGGATCTGGCCGCGTTCGCGCAGCGTCTTGCTGACGGTGAGCTCGGACGGCGTGCCGTCGGGCAGCAGGCCCGCGATGTCCACCGCGTTGTGCCGGGCGTAGACACCGGGCGCGGGCAGCGGCGGCAGATGCTTGCCCTCGCGCACACGCTGCTCGGCCAGCTCGCGCTGGGTCTTGGCCCGTTCGGTGCGCTCGCGGTGGGTGAGCACCATGGCGCCGACGGCGGCCGTGATCAGCAGGGCGCCGGTGATTTCGAAGGCGAAGACGTACTTGGTGAAGAGAAGGGCCGCGAGGCCCTCTACATTGCCGTTCGCGTTGGCCTGGGCCAGGCCGGTGAACTCCGTCAGGGAGGCGTTCCCGATACCCGCGACCAGCAGGATGCCGAAGCCGAGCCCGCAGAGAAGGGCCAGCCAGCGCTGGCCCTTGATGGTCTCCTTCAGGGAGTCCGCCGCCGTCACGCCGACGAGCATCACCACGAACAGGAACAGCATCATGATCGCGCCGGTGTAGACGACGATCTGCACGACGCCCAGGAAGTAGGCGCCGTTGGCGAGGTAGAACACCGCCAGAATGATCATGGTCCCGGCGAGGCAGAGCGCACTGTGCACGGCCTTCTTCATGAAGACGGTGCACAGGGCGCCGATCACCGCGACGGTGCCGAGGACCCAGAACTGGAAGGCCTCTCCGGTGGAGGTGGAGTAGGCGGCGAGCTGCGCGTTCACGCGTCCACCCCCTCGTCCTCGGGCTTCTCTCCCTTGGAGACCGCCACTTGCTGCTCCGTGCCGGGCGCGGCCTCCGTCACCAGGCCCCGGTAGTAGTCCTGCTCGTCCATCCCCGGGTAGATGGCGTGCGGGGTGTCGACCATGGCGTCGTCGAGGCCGGCCAGCAGCTGTTCCTTGGTGTAGATCAGGTTGGCGCGGCTGGAGTCGGCGAGCTCGAACTCGTTCGTCATCGTGAGCGCGCGCGTGGGGCACGCCTCGATGCACAGGCCGCACAGGATGCAGCGGGCGTAGTTGATCTGGTAGACGCGGCCGTACCGCTCGCCCGGCGAGTAGCGCTCCTCGTCCGTGTTGTCCGCGCCCTCGACGTAGATCGCGTCGGCGGGGCAGGCCCAGGCGCACAGCTCGCAGCCGACGCACTTCTCCAGGCCGTCCGGATGGCGGTTGAGCTGGTGCCGTCCGTGGAACCGGGGGGCGGTGGTCTTCTGCTGCTCCGGGTACTGCTCGGTCAGCCGCTTCTTGAACATGGCCTTGAAGGTCACGCCGAAGCCGGCCACCGGGTTCTGGAAACCGGGTTTGGTCTCCTTGGGCTCCTCAGCCATCGGACGCCTCCTTTCCATCCAGAGATCCGTCACTGGCAGTATCCGGCCCACCACTGACAATCAACTCCCGCTCGCGGCGCGAACGGCGCCGGGGCACCGGCGGCAGCTCCTGTCCCGGCAGTGGCGGCACGGGGAATCCGCCCGCCATCGGGTCGAAGCCCGGTGGCTCTTCGGTGGGCCGCTCGGCCGCCTTCGCCCTCTCGCGGAACATGTCGACGACGAAGGAGAGCAGCAGGAGGCCGAGGACACCGCCACCGACGTACAAAGCGATGTCGGCGAAGTCGTAGTTCTCGTTCCGCAGCGTCCGCACCGTGGCGACGAGCATCAGCCAGACCACGGAGACCGGAATGAGGACCTTCCAGCCGAGCTTCATCAGCTGGTCGTAGCGGACCCGCGGCAGCGTGCCGCGCAGCCAGATGAAGAAGAACAGCAGCAACTGGACCTTGACGACGAACCAGAGCATCGGCCACCAGCCGTGGTTCGCGCCCTCCCAGAAGGTGGAGACCGGCCAGGGGGCCCGCCAGCCGCCCAGGAAGAGCGTCACCGACACGGCCGAGACCGTCACCATGTTCACGTACTCGGCGAGCATGAACATCGCGAACTTGATCGACGAGTACTCGGTGTTGAAGCCGCCGACCAGGTCGCCCTCGGACTCCGGCATGTCGAAGGGGGCGCGGTTGGTCTCGCCGACCATCGTGATGATGTAGATCACGAAGGACACCGGCAGCAGGATGATGTACCAGCGGTCCTGCTGCGCCTCGACGATCGCCGACGTCGACATCGACCCCGAGTAGAGGAAGACGGAGGCGAAGGCGGCGCCCATGGCGATCTCGTACGAGATCATCTGCGCGCAGGAGCGCAGGCCGCCGAGCAGCGGATAGGTGGATCCAGAACTCCAACCCGCGAGGACGATGCCGTAGATGCCGACCGAGGCGACCGCGAGGATGTAGAGCATCGCGATGGGCAGGTCGGTGAGCTGCATCGTGGTGCGGTGGCCGAAGATCGAGATCTCGTTGCCGGCCGGTCCGAAGGGAATCACCGCGATCGCCATGAAGGCCGGGATGGCCGCGACGATCGGCGCGAGGATGTAGACCGCCTTGTCCGCGCGCTTGACGACGAGGTCTTCCTTCAGCATCAGCTTGATGCCGTCGGCGAGCGACTGGAGCATGCCCCAGGGGCCGTGCCGGTTGGGGCCGATGCGCAGCTGCATCCAGGCGACGACCTTGCGCTCCCAGACGATGGAGAAGAGCACGGTCACCATCAGGAAGGCGAAGCAGAACACCGCCTTGATGACGACCAGCCACCAGGGGTCGAGGCCGAACATCGAGAGGTCTTCAGCGGCGAGGTACCGGCTCATGCCTCCACCTCCTTGGGGGCCTCGGTCGGTTGCGTCGCCGGGCCGATGCGGACCAGGGAGCCGGGCAGCGCCCCGGTGTCGGAGGCGACGCCCCCGCCGGTGGAGTTCAGCGGGAGCCAGACCACGCGGTCGGGCATCTCGGTGACCCTGAGAGGGAGTTCGACCGTTCCGGCGGTGCCGGTCACGGCGAGGAGGTCGCCTTCCTTGACGCCCGCCTCGGCAGCCGTGGCGGCCGACACGCGCGCGTGGGCGGCGTGCCGGGTCCCGGCGAGTGCCTCGTCGCCCTCCTGCAGACGGCCCTGGTCGAGCAGCAGCCGGTGCCCGGCGAGCACGGCCTCCCCGGCGGCCGGCCGCGGCAACACGCCCGCGATCGCCAGCGGCTCGCCGGCCCGCGGCCCGTCCCAGGCCCCGAGCCGGTCCAGCTCCGCGCGCGCGGTGCGCAGATCCGGCAGCCCCAGATGTACGTCCATGGCGTCGGCCAGCATCTGCAGCGCACGCGCGTCGGTCGGCGCGAGGGTGCGGGTCATATGGTCGGGCTTGAGCGCGGCCTCGAACATGCGAGCCCGGCCTTCCCAGTTGAGGAAGGTGCCCGCCTTCTCGGCCACCGCCGCGACGGGGAGCACGACGTCGGCGAGCTCGGTGATCTCGCTGGGCCGAAGCTCCAGTGACACCACGAAGCCCACCTCGTGAAGTGCTTCACGCGCGCGTGCCGGGTCGGGCAGGTCGGCGATCTCGACGCCGGCGACGAGCAGCGCCTGGAGTTCGCCTGTGGCGGCGTCCTCGACGATCTGTCCGGTGTCCCGGCCGTAGCGGAGCGGGAGTTCGGCGACGCCCCAGGCCGCGGCGACCTCCTCACGCGCGCGCGGGTCGGTGGCCGGACGCCCGCCCGGCAGCAGCGACGGCAGCGCGCCCGCCTCGATCGCGCCCCGCTCACCGGCCCGGCGCGGAATCCACACGAGGTGGGCGCCGGTCGCGGTGGCGAACCGTGCGGCGGCGGTGAGTCCGCCCGCCACGGCGGCCAGCCGCTCGCCGACGACGATCACCGCGCCCTCGGTGCGCAGCGCCTCGGCGGCCTTGGCACCGTCGCCCTCCAGGCCGACCCCGCTCGCGAGCGCGTCCAGCCACTCGGTCTCGGTGCCGGGAGCGGCGGGCAGCAGCGTGCCGCCCGCCTTCTCCAGGCCGCGCGTGGCGTGCGTGGCCAGCGCGAACACCTTCTGCCCGTGTCCTCGCCAGGCCTTGCGCAGCCGCAGGAAGACGCCGGGCGCCTCCTCCTCGGCCTCGAACCCGACCAGCAGGACCGCGGGTGCCTTCTCCAGAGAGGTGTACGTGACGCCCGTACCGTCGAGATCCCGTCCGCGCCCGGCGACCTGGGCGGCCAGGAAGTCGGCCTCCTCGCCGCTGTGCACGCGCGCGCGGAAGTCGATGTCGTTCGTGTCGAGTGCCACGCGCGCGAACTTGCTGTAGGCGTAGGCGTCCTCGACGGTCAGGCGCCCGCCGGTCAGGACTCCGGTGCGCCCGCGCGAGGCGAGCAGCCCCTGAGCCGCGATCTGCAGGGCCTCCGGCCACGACGCGGGGACCAGGTCCCCTTCGGCGTTGCGCACCAGCGGCGTGTCGATCCGGTCCCGCTGTTGTGCGTACCGGAAGGCGAAGCGCCCCTTGTCGCAGATCCACTCCTCGTTGACCTGGGGGTCGTTGGCGGCGAGGCGCCGCATGACCTTGCCGCGCCGGTGGTCGGTGCGGGTCGCGCAGCCGCCGGAGCAGTGCTCGCACACGCTCGGCGAGGAGACGAGGTCGAACGGGCGGGAGCGGAAGCGGTACGCCGCCGAGGTGAGCGCGCCGACCGGGCAGATCTGGATGGTGTTGCCGGAGAAGTACGACTCGAAGGGGTCGCCCTCGCCAGTACCGACCTGCTGCAGCGCGCCCCGCTCCAGCAGCTCGATCATCGGGTCGCCCGCGATCTGGTTGGAGAACCGGGTACAGCGGGCGCACAGCACGCACCGCTCCCGGTCCAGCAGCACCTGCTTGGAGATCGGGACGGGCTTCTCGAAGGTCCGCTTCTTTCCCTCGAAGCGGGACTCCGCGTTGCCGTGCGACATCGCCTGGTTCTGCAGCGGGCACTCGCCGCCCTTGTCGCAGACCGGGCAGTCCAGCGGGTGGTTGATGAGCAGCAGCTCCATCACACCGTGCTGGGCCTTCTCGGCGACCGGCGAGGTGAGATGGGTCTTGACCACCATCCCGTCGGTGCAGGTGATCGTGCAGGACGCCATCGGCTTGCGCTGGCCCTCGACCTCGACGATGCACTGGCGGCAGGCGCCAGCCGGGTCGAGGAGGGGATGGTCGCAGAACCGGGGGATCTCGATGCCGAGTTGTTCGGCGGCCCGGATGACCAGGGTGCCCTTGGGCACGCTGATCTCGACGCCGTCGATCGTCAGCGAGACGAGATCCTCCGGCGGGACCGCCGCCTCTCCCCCTCCGGAGGGAGCGTTGGTGGTCACGGTCATGCGTTCACCTCCGTGCGGTCGGCCCAGGCCGTCGACTTGGCCGGGTCGAAGGGGCAGCCGCGGCCCGTGATGTGCTGCTCGTACTCCTCACGGAAGTACTTCAGCGAGGAGAAGATCGGCGAGGCGGCACCGTCGCCGAGGGCGCAGAAGGACTTGCCGTTGATGTTGTCGGCGATGTCGTTCAGCTTGTCGAGGTCGCTCATCACGCCCTTGCCGGCTTCGATGTCGCGCAGCAACTGCACGAGCCAGTACGTCCCTTCGCGGCAGGGCGTGCACTTGCCGCAGGACTCATGGGCGTAGAACTCGGTCCAGCGGGTGACGGCCCGCACCACGCAGGTCGTCTCGTCGAAGCACTGCAGGGCTTTGGTGCCGAGCATGGAACCGGCGGCGCCCACTCCCTCGTAGTCGAGAGGGACGTCGAGGTGCTCGTCGGTGAACATCGGTGTCGAGGACCCGCCGGGCGTCCAGAACTTGAGGCGGTGTCCCGGCCGCATGCCGCCACTCATTTCGAGGAGCTGGCGGAGCGTGATGCCGAGCGGCGCCTCGAACTGGCCGGGATTGGCGACATGACCGCTGAGCGAGTAGAGCGTGAAGCCCGGGGACTTCTCGCTGCCCATCGACCTGAACCAGTCCTTGCCGTTTTTCAGGATGGCGGGAACCGACGCGATCGACTCGACGTTATTCACCACAGTCGGGCACGCATAGAGGCCCGCGACGGCAGGGAAGGGGGGACGGAGCCGCGGTTGACCCCGGCGGCCTTCGAGCGAGTCGAGCAGTGCGGTCTCTTCACCGCAGATGTACGCGCCCGCGCCCGCGTGCACGGTGAGTTGGAGATCGAGGCCACTGCCCAGGATGTTCTCGCCGAGGAAGCCGGCCTCGTAGGCCTCGCGCACGGCCTCGTGCAACCGCCGCAGAACAGGGACGACTTCACCACGCAGATAGATGAAGGCATGCGACGACCTGATGGCATAACACGCGATCACAATGCCCTCGATGAGGCTATGCGGGTTCGCGAAGAGGAGCGGAATGTCCTTGCACGTTCCGGGCTCCGACTCGTCGGCGTTGACAACTAGATAGTGCGGTTTTCC
Organism: Streptomyces sp. GESEQ-4; assembly: GCF_017948455.1. Taxonomy (GTDB): domain Bacteria; phylum Actinomycetota; class Actinomycetes; order Streptomycetales; family Streptomycetaceae; genus Streptomyces. Next base: position 63,935 of record NZ_JAFFSU010000028.1, on the reverse strand, counting down.
ATCACCCTGGGGAATGAACTGCCATTTCATTCCCGTCGGGAATCCCGCGCCGCCGCGGCCCCGCAGCCCGGACTCCTTCACATACGCGATGAGGTCGTCCGGCGACATGGCGAGTGCCTTGCGCAGCCCCTCGTATCCTTCGTGCCTTCGGTAGACGTCCAGCGTCCAGGACCTGTCCTCGTCCCAGAAGGCCGACAGCACGGGTGCGAGCAGCTTTTCAGGACTCGTGTCCTTGATCTCGGCTGCCAAGGTCATCACTCCCCCTCCTCGGCGGTAGGCCCTGCCGGGTGGGCAGGGTCGGATGCCGATGTGTCCTGCGGCGCGTCGTGCGAGCTCAGGTGTTCTGTGGGTGACGGCTCGTGTACGGCCCTGTCCTGCGGCTCGGTGTGCGGGCCGCCCTCCCGCGGATGGACCACACGCGCGGGTGCGGCCTCTCCCCTGGCCAGGCGGAGGCCCACCAGCGAGGCGGGTCCCGCTCCGCCGCTTGCCTCGACGGCCCCTGGCCGCTCGTCGGGGAAGCCGGCGAGGATCCGGGCGGTCTCCTTGAAGGTGCACAGCGGCGCCCCGCGCGTGGGCTCGACCGGACGTCCCGCGCGCAGGTCGTCGACGAGACGCTTGGCGGTGGCCGGGGTCTGGTTGTCGAAGAACTCCCAGTTGACCATCACGACCGGCGCGAAGTCGCAGGCCGCGTTGCACTCGATGTGCTCCAGGGTGACCTTGCCGTCGTCGGTGGTCTCGCCGTTGCCGACGCCGAGGTGCTCCTGGAGCTCCTCGAAGATCGCGTCCCCGCCCATCACCGCGCAGAGCGTGTTGGTGCAGACGCCGACCTGGTAGTCACCGCTCGGCCTGCGCCGGTACATGGTGTAGAAGGTGGCGACCGCGGTGACCTCGGCCGTGGTCAGGTCGAGCATGTCCGCGCAGAACCGCATCCCGGTGCGCGTGACATGGCCCTCCTCCGACTGGACGAGGTGCAGCAACGGCAGCAGCGCGGACCGGGAGTCCGGGTAGCGGGCGATGATCTCGCGCGCGTCGGTCTCCAGCCGGGCTCGAACGTCGTCCGGGTAGCCGGGCGCGGGCAGTTCGGGCATGCCCAGGCTGACGCCCCGCTCCGAAGAAGAGGTGGTCACCGGTCGACGCCTCCCATCACGGGGTCAATGGACGCGACGGCGACGATGACGTCGGCGACCTGGCCGCCTTCGCACATCGCCGCCATGGCTTGCAGGTTGGTGAAGGACGGGTCGCGGAAGTGGACCCGGTAGGGGCGGGTGCCTCCGTCGGAGACGGCGTGCACCCCGAGCTCGCCCTTGGGTGACTCGACTGCCGCGTACGCCTGTCCCGGCGGGACGCGGAAGCCCTCGGTCACCAGCTTGAAGTGGTGGATCAGGGCCTCCATGGAGGTGCCCATGATCTTCTTGATGTGGTCGAGCGAGTTGCCGAGCCCGTCCGGTCCCAGGGCGAGCTGGGCCGGCCAGGCGATCTTCTTGTCGGCGACCATGACCGGGCCGGGCTGCAGCCGGTCCAGGCACTGCTCGACGATCCTGAGCGACTGGCGCATCTCTTCCAGACGGATCAGGAAGCGGCCGTAGGAGTCGCAGGTGTCGGTGGTCGGGACGTCGAAGTCGTAGGTCTCGTAGCCGCAGTAGGGCTGCGACTTGCGCAGGTCGTGCGGCAGGCCGGTGGAGCGCAGGATCGGGCCGGTGGCGCCGAGGGCCATGCAGCCGGACAGGTCGAGATAGCCGACGTCCTGCATACGGGCCTTGAAGATGGGGTTCCCGGTGGCGAGCTTGTCGTACTCGGGGAGGTTCTTCTTCATCTTCTTCACGAACTCGCGGATGTGGTCCACCGCGCCGGGCGGCAGGTCCTGCGCGAGTCCGCCGGGGCGGATGTACGCGTGGTTCATCCTCAGGCCCGTGATGAGCTCGTAGATGTCGAGAATCATTTCACGATCACGGAATCCGTAGATCATGATCGTGGTGGCGCCGAGTTCCATGCCGCCGGTGGCGATGCAGACCAGGTGCGAGGAGAGGCGGTTCAGCTCCATCAGGAGCACCCGGATGATCGTGGCCCGGTCGGGGATCTGGTCCTCGATGCCGAGGAGTTTCTCGACGGCGAGACAGTAGGCGGTCTCGTTGAAGAAGGACGTCAGGTAATCCATGCGCGTGACGAAGGTGGTGCCCTGCGTCCACGTGCGGAACTCGAGGTTCTTCTCGATGCCGGTGTGGAGGTAGCCGATGCCGCAGCGGGCCTCGGTGACCGTTTCGCCGTCGATCTCCAGGATCAGACGGAGCACTCCGTGGGTGGAGGGGTGCTGGGGGCCCATGTTGACGACGATGCGTTCGTCGTCGGCGCGGGCCGCGGACTGGACGACCTCGTCCCAGTCGCCACCGGTGACCGTATATACGGTGCCCTCGGTGGTCTCCCGCGGAGTTGCGTGCTGCGTGCTCATGAGTACGACCTCCGCTGGTCCGGAGCCGGGATCTGGGCGCCCTTGTACTCGACGGGGATGCCGCCGAGGGGGTAGTCCTTGCGCTGCGGGTGGCCCTGCCAGTCGTCCGGCATCATGATCCGCGTCAGGGCCGGGTGACCGTCGAAGACGATGCCGTAGAAGTCGTAGGTCTCGCGCTCGTGCCAGTCGTTGGTCGGATAGACGGAGACCAGGGACGGGATGTGCGGGTCGGCGTCCGGGGCGCTGACTTCCAGGCGGATCAGCCGGTTGTGGGTGATCGAGCGCAGGTGGTAGACGGCGTGCAGCTCGCGGCCCTTGTCGTGGAGATAGTGGACACCGCTCACGCCGGTGCAGAGCTCGAAGCGCAGGGCGGGGTCGTCGCGCAGGGTGCGGGCGACGCGGAGCAGGTGCTCGCGTTCGATGTGGAAGGTGAGTTCGCCGCGGTCGACGATCGTCTTCTCGATCGCGTTCTCGGGGAGGAGGCCCTGTTCCTCCAGCGCGCCCTCGAGTTCGTCGGCGACCTCGTCGAACCACCCGCCGTAGGGGCGGCTCGCCGGTCCCGGGAGTCGGACCGAGCGGACCAGGCCGCCGTAGCCGGAAGTGTCGCCGCCGTTGTTGGCGCCGAACATGCCGCGCTGGACGCGGATCTCCTCACCGCCCTCACCGCGCTGGCCGGGGAGGTTGTCCGCACCGAGGTCCTTCTCGGGGTTCACCCCGTTCGACGCCCCGTTGGTGCCGTTGGCGTCGCTCATCGCAGCAGCCCCTTCATCTCGATCGTCGGCAGGGCCTTGAGGGCCGCTTCCTCCGCTTCACGAGCCGCCTCCTCGGCGTTCACACCGAGCTTGGAGGTCTGGATCTTCTGGTGGAGCTTGAGGATCGCGTCCATCAGCATCTCCGGCCGTGGCGGGCAGCCGGGCAGATAGATGTCGACCGGGACGATGTGGTCGACGCCCTGGACGATGGCGTAGTTGTTGAACATGCCGCCGGAGGAGGCGCACACCCCCATGGAGATCACCCACTTGGGGTTCGGCATCTGGTCATAGACCTGCCGGAGCACCGGCGCCATCTTCTGGCTGACCCGGCCCGCGACGATCATCAGGTCCGCCTGGCGCGGTGAGCCGCGGAAGACCTCCATGCCGAAGCGCGCCAGGTCGTAGCGGCCGGCGCCGGTGGTCATCATCTCGATGGCGCAGCACGCAAGGCCGAAGGTGGCAGGGAAGACGGACGACTTGCGCACCCAGCCCGCGGCCTGCTCGACGGTGGTCAGCAGGAAGCCGCTCGGCAGCTTTTCTTCGAGTCCCATGAGTTAAGGCCCCTCAGTCCCATTCCAGGCCGCCGCGTCGCCATACGTACGCGTAGGCCACGAAGACGGTGAGCACGAAGAGCAGCATCTCCACGAGCCCGAAAACACCCAGGGCGTCGAAGGTGACGGCCCAGGGGTAGAGGAAGACGATCTCGATATCGAAGATGATGAAGAGCATCGCCGTCAGGTAGTACTTGATCGGGAAACGCCCGCCGCCGGCCGGCGTGGGGGTCGGCTCGATGCCGCACTCGTAGGCCTCGAGCTTGGCCCGGTTGTAACGCTTCGGACCGATCAGCGTGGCCATGACCACGGAGAAGATCGCAAAGCCTGCCCCGAGGGCTCCCAGTACGAGGATGGGCGCATACGCGTTCACCGCTCCTCGCTCCTCTCAGTCGGCACTGACTGCTGGCGGTTGGCCGGGGTCGCACCCGCCTCACCTGTCCCACGAACCCCGCCCGTCCCGGCGAAGATCGAGAACATGTGAAGCAGGTCACAAGCCCAACTGCCTCGCATCTTATGCCCGGCGCTCTGTGATCTGCGACACGGGGTATTGCACAAGCTTTGTGATCTCCACCACCTGACGAAGGATCATGAAGTCGGATGAGCGGTGATCTTCACACGAGAAGCGTCCGAGTGATCACCAGAGGTGATATTTCCGCTCGTCGACGCAGTTGAGAGGCGGCGTCTCCATATCAAGAGACTTCCCTTGCATGCAAATTCGCACTGGACGCGGGGCCTTGATAGAGGGCCGCGTTCACACATCGGAGGGAGGGGCGGTGTGGGGTGTGGACGCGTGCGCGCATTCACGAGCGGATTCGGTGGAGGTGTGCACGCAGGACGCACCCGGGTCCGTAACCGTTGCGTGACCTCCGCCACACCCGTGAGGGGCGGAGGAGAACCGGGGTTGGCCACCTGTCCCAACCAGTGGTAAGCGGGGGGCAATTCGGGCGTAACGAAGAAAGGCCGTGATCACCGGCCGAATGGCGGCCGTCCGCAATGTCCGTTACGGCGTCAATAAGGAGTGACGCGCCCGGGATTCAGGGCGCCGATTGAACAACTGTGGCGCAGCACACGTTTCTTGAAGGTATGGAGGAGCCCCTGATACCGGTTAGTCCCATGTCCCACACCGCTCACATACGCAGCCACCGGAAACCCCGCCGCACCGCGACGTCGACAGTCGCGATGCGAGCCGGAGTTGCCGGTGGCATCCTCAGCACCGTGGCAGTGGCCGGCGCGTCCGCTTCGGCGAACGCGGCCGAGCCGGTGACACAGACGCTCGAACTGCCCACGCTCACCGCCGACCTGACCGCTCAGGTCGAGCAGTCCGCACAGGCCACCCAGCTGGCCGCGGCCACCTATGAGCTGCAGGCCGAGCGCGACGCGGCCGCCGCCGATGCCGCCAAGGAGGCCAAGAAGGACCTCGCCGAGGCGAAGAAGAAGGCCGAGGCCAAGGAGAAGGCGGAGGAGGCCCGCAGGGCCGCCGCCGAGGCCGCCACCTCCCGCGCCGCCGAGCGGACCACGCTCTCCGCCGACGCCGGCACGGAGGCCTCCGCCTCGGTGTCCGCTCCGGCCAGCGGCAGCGTCGCGACGGTCATCTCGTTCCTCCAGGCACAGGTGGGCGACGCCTACGTCATGGGCGCCACGGGCCCCGACGCCTGGGACTGCTCCAGCCTGGTGCAGGCCGCGTTCAAGCAGGTCGGCGTGGACCTTCCGCGGGTGTCGCAGGACCAGTCGATGGCCGGTACCGAGGTCTCCCTGTCCAACGTTCAGGTGGGCGACATCCTGTACTGGGGCGGCAAGGGTTCCGCGTACCACACGGGCGTCTACATCGGAAACGGCCAGTACCTGGACGCGGCCAACCCCTCCAAGGGTGTGGTGATCCAGGACCTGTCCGGGTACCCGGCGTCGGGTGCGGTGCGCGTGCTCTGAGGCGCGTACAGCGAAACGCAGGACCGGAAGGGCCGCAGCCGCTCGGGGGCAGCGGCCCTCCTGGTGGCGTTCTGCGGCCCGTTCAGCCGAGGTCGAAGGTGTTGGGCAGGCCCAGCCGGTAGCGGACCTCGTCGACGCGTTTGAGCGGTTCCATCTCCGGCGGGCGGAACAGCTCCTGGATCTCACAGCGCTCGGCGTCCGAATTGTCCGCGTCAAGAAGCGCGTTGACGGCCAGCCGCGCTGACTCGTTGGCGCCTTCCATGGTCGCCAGGTCCACATCGGTACGGACGTAGTCGCCGGCGAGATAGAGGCCGGGCACCTTGGTCTGGGCCGTGGGGCGGTTGTAGAGGGTGCCCGTGGGGTGGATGAGGAGTTGCTCGCGGTTCTGCGGGTTCCCGCCGCCCAGGCCCGTCACCGCCGGGTCCATGAACCAGCCGAGGCGGTCCGCGTCGGTGAGCGTCGTCTTGCCGGAGTCGTTCAGGCCGTCCTTCAGTTGGGCCCAGAGCTCGGCGACGACCTCCTCGCGCGTGCACTCGCGGGCCGTCTTGCCGTACAGGATGCCCGGCTTGTCCCACTCGGAGATGATGGCCGACAGGCAGTCGTGCGCGCGGCCGTCTCCGTAGTCGGCCGAAAAGTCCCGTCCGTCCCAGAACTGGGCCTGGCCGACGGCCGTCACCGACCAGGGTGAGTCGAGGCAGTTGATGTGCCCGTTGACGACCGGCGTCGGGGTGCGCAGATAGAACATCACGCCGACCATCCAGTCCGTCTCCAGCGCGTCGCAGCGCGCGAGCTGCGGGTCGGCCGCGCGCAGGGCGGAGCCCCAGGTGCGGCGGGCGTGCTCGACGGGCAGGGCGCAGATGTAGTGGTCGGCGGTGACGGTACGGGCCTGGCCGCCGTCGCGCGCGGAGACCCGTACGCCGGTCACCCGGCCCCCCTCGTACACGATCTCCTCGACCTGTGTCCCCAGCACGAACTCGACGCCCAGGGATCGCAGATATGTCTCCCAGGGGTCGATCCAGGCCTCGCTGGTGGGGGCGTTGAGGACGCGGTCGACGTCAGCGTCGCCGTCCATGCCGCGGCCGAGGAGGCCCCACAGCAGCAGGGCCTCGATGATGATGCGGCCGACGGTGCGGGTGGAGGCGACCTCCGCGCGCGTGGCGACCAGGTTGCGGGTCTGGCCGACGCCGAGGACGGTCTGGTACTCCTCGCTCATCTCCTCCGCGCGGATGAAGTCCCACCAGGAGGTCTTCTCCCACTGGTCCTGGCGGCGGGCCTCGCAGCTGGTGAGGTGGACGAGGAGCCGGTTGGCAAAATACGCGGCCTCGTGGGCGGGCAGGCGGGTGCCGAGGTCGAGGACGGAGAGGATCTGGTCCCGGAGCCAGGTCGGCGTGATGTCGCCGGGGGCGGGCGGGGTGGTGAGGCGACGCAGCGGGAAGTGCAGGTCGGGACGGCCATCCGCGCGGGCGAAGAGGGCCTCGGTGCCGCTGCGGAGGTTGTCGTGGACGCCGTTCGCGTTGCCGGGGAAGGGGATGCGGCGCATCGTGTCCGGCAGGTTGCGGTAGAAGCCGGGGAAGAAGCGGAAGCCGTGTTCGGCGGGGAGATCCTGCCGCCCTCCGGCCGCCGTGCCGGGGAACGGCATCGAGCGGGCCTTGCCGCCGAGGGCGTCGTAGTACTCGTAGACGGTCACCGCGTAGCCGCGCTCGGCGAGTTCGTGGGCGGCGCTGAGTCCGGAGACCCCGCCGCCGAGGACGGCCACGCGCTTGCCGGGCGCGGCGGCGGACGCGCCCCCGGCGGTTCCTAAGGTGAGGGCGACTCCCCCGGCAACGCCCGCGCTCGCGCCGGCGAGGAAGCGTCTGCGGGTGTGGCCGGACTGCTGCTCGGGCTGCTGCGTGTGTTCTGTTGTCATGAATACGGGAGGGTAGGGAGGGGTGCCGGAGGCCGGAACCCCGAATCCCGGCCACCCACAGCATCCTCACAACAGGCAGCGTACGAAGGGGAGTTCGACGTTGCCGGATCAGGCCTTCGGCGCCACCTTGCTCAGCCCGTTGATGATCCGGTCCATCGCGTCGCCGCCGGTCGGATCGGTGAGGTTGGCCAGCATCTTCAGGGTGAACTTCATCAGGAGCGGGTGGGTCAGGCCGCGCTGGCTCGCGATCTTCATGACCTTCGGGTTGCCGATGAGCTTCACGAAGGCGCGGCCCAGCGTGTAGTAGCCGCCGTAGGTGTCCTTGAGGACACGCGGGTAGCGCTGGAGGGCGATCTCCCGCTGGGCCGGGGTGGCGCGCGCGTGTGCCTGCACGATGACGTCGGCGGCGATTTGGCCGGACTCCATGGCGTAGGCGATGCCCTCGCCGTTGAAGGGGTTCACCAGACCGCCGGCGTCGCCGACGAGCAGCAGCCCGCGCGTGTAGTGGGGCTGGCGGTTGAAGGCCATCGGCAGCGCGGCCCCGCGAATCGGCCCGGTCATGTTCTCCGGTGTGTAGCCCCAGTCCTCCGGCATGGACGCGCACCAGGCCTTCAGCACCTCGCGCCAGTCCAGTTCCTTGAAGGAGTCGGAGGTGTTGAGGACGCCCAGGCCGACGTTGGACGTGCCGTCGCCCATGCCGAAGATCCAGCCGTAGCCCGGCAGCAGCCGGTCCTCGCCCGGGCCGCGGCGGTCCCACAGCTCCAGCCAGGACTCCAGGTAGTCGTCCTCGTGACGGGGGCTCTCGAAGTACGTGCGGACCGCGACGCCCATCGGACGGTCCTCGCGGCGGTGCAGCCCCATCGCCAGGGAGAGACGGGTGGAGTTGCCGTCGGCGGCCACCACGAGCGGTGCGTGGAAGGTCACCTCCCGCTTTTCCTCCCCCAGCTTGGCGTGCACGCCCGTGATCCGGCCCGTGCGGTCGTCGATGATCGGGGCGCCGACGTTGCAGCGCTCGTACAGCCGGGCGCCCGCCTTCTGGGCCTGGCGGGCGAGCTGCTCGTCGAAGTCGTCGCGCTTGCGGACGAGGCCGTAGTCGGGGAAGGAGGCGAGATCCGGCCAGTCCAGCTGCAGTCGCACACCTCCGCCGATGATCCGGAGCCCCTTGTTGCGGAGCCAGCCGGCCTCTTCCGAGATGTCGATGCCCATCGAGACGAGCTGCTTGGTGGCGCGCGGGGTCAGTCCGTCGCCGCACACCTTTTCGCGGGGGAAGCTGGTCTTCTCCAGCAGCAGTACGTCGAGTCCGGCCTTCGCCAGGTAGTACGCGGTCGTGGAGCCGGCTGGCCCCGCGCCGACGACGATCACATCGGCGGTGTTTTCGGAGAGGGGCTCGGTCACGGCGGGATCTCCCCAAGTTCGCAATCTACGTGCCGACGGGCACTGGACATGGGCAGTCTATTCAGCGTTACTGATCACCCGGCTGAAGGGCTGCCCCGTGAACCGAGCACTCCCCGTGGTACGGCTCCGTGTCCCCACCGACGAGGACGCCCCCGCCTGGCACCGGATCTTCGACGACCCGGACGTCATGGAGTTCCACGGCGGCAAGCCGGCCGAGCTGTCGGTGTACGAGGAACTCACCGCCCGCCAGCGCAGACACGACGCCGAACGCGGCTTCTGCCTGTGGTCCATGCTCGACGAGTCCGGCGAGGTCATCGGCTTCACCGGCGCCCAGCCGTGGGAGCGGGAGTGGGGTCCCACGGGCGAGATCGAGATCGGCTGGCGGCTCGGGCGGGCGTACTGGGGCAAGGGTTACGTCACCGCCGCCGCGCAGATGACGCTGGAGCGGGTGCGGACGGCCGGAGTACCGAGCGTCGTGGCGATGGTGCACGCCGACAACGCGCGCTCGATCGCGGTGACGCAGCGGCTCGGCATGCGGCTCGCCGAGGTCTACACGACACCGGAGTCGAAGCAGCGCGGCCACCGCTACCGACTCGACCTGTGACTCTCAGTAACTGGCTGCTACAGAAAGCCACTTGACGCTTCCGGATGACACCCCCCGGCGGTTACCCTGCCTGTACCGCTGGGGGTGACATCTGTGCGCATAACACCCAAGACGCCCGAAGTGCGCGTACCGAAGCTGGTCGGTCTGATGGCCATGGACGCGCGCGAGGCGGCAGAGGCACACGGCGTGCTGCTGGCCGCACCCGACCGCCCCGACTTCCATCTCACGGTCGTCGACTATGTCGTACGGCAATACCCGCCGCCCGGCGTCGAGGTGCCCCACGGGGCCGTGGTCACCGTGTGGTTCGAACTGGGTGAGGGCGAGGGCGGCGGAGGTGCGGGCGTGCGTGAGCCGCGGATCCCGAATCCGCCGACGGGCGGACTGCAGCGCGAACTGGACGCGCCCGGGGACGCCTTCGAGATGCTCCGCCGGTGACAGGCGCCCCGCCGAACTGAAGAAGCTCAGCCCTCCTTGAAGCCCCGGTGCAGAGCGACGATCCCGCCGGTCAGGTTCCGCCAGGCCACCCTCGACCAGCCGGCCTTGCGCAGCCGCTCGGCCAGCGCGGGCTGGTCGGGCCAGGCGCGGATGGACTCGGCGAGGTAGACGTACGCGTCGGGGTTGGAGGAGACCGCGCGGGCGATCGGCGGCAGGGCGCGCATCAGGTACTCGGTGTAGACCGTGCGGAAGGGCGCCCAGGTCGGGTGCGAGAACTCGCAGATCACGACCCGTCCGCCCGGCTTGGTCACCCGGTACATCTCGCGCAGCGCGCCATCCGTGTCCTGGACGTTGCGCAGCCCGAAGGAGATCGTGACGGCGTCGAACACGTCGTCCCTGAAGGGCAGCTTCGTCGCGTCGCCCGCGGTCAGCGGCAGCCACGGGTGGTTCCGCTTGCCGACCTGGAGCATGCCGAGCGAGAAGTCGCAGGGGACGACATAGGCGCCGGTGCGGGCGAAGGGCAGCGAGGACGTCGCCGTACCGGCCGCCAGGTCCAGGACCTTCTGCGCGGGGCGGGCGTCGACGGCCCTGGCGACCTCCTTGCGCCACACCCGGTCCTGGCCGAGCGACAGCACGTCGTTCGTCAGGTCGTACCGTTCCGCGACGTCGTCGAACATCGAGGCGACTTCGTGCGGCTGCTTGTTCAGGGAGGCGCGGGTCACGGGCCCATTCTTGCAGGACCCGTTCACGGCAGAAGCCGCGGCTTCTTCTTCCCCGCCACGTCCTCCACCCAGCCGCACAGCAGCACGAACACGGCGATCAGGAGCCACCCGATCCCGAACATGAACCACTGGCTCTCCAGCGGCAGCCACTTCTCGAAGGCCGGCACCTTCCAGAACCGGTCGATCAGCGGGACGGCCAGGATCAGCGCGATCTCGTGCCAGAGGTAGATCGTGACCGCGCGCGCGTTGAAGACCGTCACGATCCTGTCCAGCGGCCGGAAGCGGATGAGCCCTGCGAAGTCGATCCGGAAGCGGGCCTTGGCCCACATCAGGAGCAGCACGAAACCGGCCGACCAGAAGGCCTGAGCGAGGGGGATCTCGTCGAGGTCGTAGGTGCCGAACTCGGCCTGGTGGCCGACGGCGTACCAGCCGCCGTACCCCATCGCGGCGAGCGACAGCAGGACGACGACGGCGGGTCGCATCCGCTGGAGCACGTCGTCGCGATGGGCGAAGCCGAGCATCCAGCAGAAGAGGTACGTCGACAGGTCCCACAGCGCGCTGCCGAACCGGTCGTCCGGGCCCGACCAGAGGAAGGTCAGGACCAGGACCGGGCAGAGGGACAGCAGGAGCACCGGGACGGGGGCGAGTCGGAAGACCTTCAGCAGGAGCGGGGAGAGCAGGACGAACCAGAGGTACGTCCGCAGGTACCAGAGGATCTCCCAGGCCTGTTCGCCCCACTGATTGCCCGGCGGGTCACCGAGCGGCACGACCCAGAAGACGATCTGCCAGCCCGGCATCCAGCCGTGGATCAGCATCGCGAGAACCACGAAGAAGCCCCAGAACCAGAACGGCGGCAGCAGCCGGCGCATCCGGCTCCGCACCACCGTGAACGCCGGGCGGTCCAGGGACTTCGCCATCAGGGAGCCGGCCAGGCCGAACATGATGCCCATGGAGGGGAACACCAGGCCGGCCCAGGCCCACCCGAAGGTGTGGTACGCGACCACGCGGATGAGGGCGAGGGCCCGCAGGGTGTCGAAGTAGCGGTCCCGGGTGGGTGCCGGCGCCGGGAGGGCATCGGCGGCGGGAGGAGCGACGGCGACCAAGGGCGCCTGACCTGAACGTGTCGTTCACGCTGCCGGTCATGCCGTCGGGGCTGGACGACGACAGCCTGACGCTTCTGGAGTCGGCCAACGACCACTCCGTGCAGGTCTCCACGGTCAACCTCATGACCATGAATTACGGCGGGTCGTACGACGGGGACATGGGGGTTATGCGATCACCGCGGCGAAGGCCGCGCACGATCAACTGGCCGATGTTTTCGGGCTGTCCGATGCGGCGGAAGTGCGGAGTTTTGCGGAGCAGAACGAGGTCGCGTGGGTGTCTATGTGGTCGACGTTCCGGGATCAGGAGTGTGCGGAGGGGGACACGGCTACGAATTGCAGTGGGGTTGACCGGGAGGCGGGGGCGTTTGCGGAAGCGTCTGCCGGGTGAGGGTGCGTCGGCGAGTGCGGGTCGTGGAGGGCTGGTCGCGCAGTTCCCCGCGCCCCTGACGGGGCGCTGATCTCACCGGCGTCTATGTACCAAGCGGCCCGCACACACCGTCGCCACGCACTCGCCCTTCTCGTCGAACACCGCCAGATCCGCACGGCCGTTCTCAGTGATCGTCATCGGGCGCGTGCGCGGCAGCACGGCCACGTCGTTCCGTGCCGCCGCCGCCCGCAGTTCAGCGGTGTTGGCGTACTCCTCCAGTACCGCCACCGCCCCCTCCTTCAGCACCGCGTGGATCCGTTCGCGCGGTGTCGGTGCGTCCGGGAGGGGGCCGTCGTGCACGCGCGCGGGTCCGAGGACGCCGCCGGGCCACTGCCGCACCCGCGCGTCCGGGAACCGCTCCGTCAGCTCGGTGAGCGACCCCACCGCGGCGACTCGCGTCCCCGCCACCGCGACGGCGCCGCCCTCGTCCGCCGCGTGAATCGTCAGCACGTGTACGTCAGTTGGAAGCGAGGAGCTTCAGCTCGGGGTGTGCCGTGCCGCCCTCGATCGCGGTGGACGAGATGTGGGACATGACGCGCTCGTCGACCGGGTCGTTCGCCGGGTCGTCGTGGACGACGAGGTGCTCGTACGTGGTCGAGCGCTGGGCCGGGACGCGTCCCGCCTTGCGGATGAGGTCGATGATCTCGAGGCGGTTGGAGCGGTGCTTGGCGCCCGCGCTGGAGACGACGTTCTCCTCCAGCATGATCGAGCCGAGGTCGTCGGCGCCGTAGTGGAGGGAGAGCTGGCCGACCTCCTTGCCCGTGGTCAGCCAAGAGCCCTGGATGTGGGCGATGTTGTCCATGAAGAGGCGTGCGATGGCGATCATCCGCAGGTACTCGAAGAGCGTGGCCTGCGTGCGGCCCTTCAGGTGGTTGTTCTCGGGCTGGTAGGTGTACGGGATGAAGGCCCGGAAGCCGCCCGTGCGGTCCTGTACCTCTCGGATCATCCGCAGATGCTCGATGCGCTCGGCGTTGGTCTCGCCCGTGCCCATGAGCATCGTGGACGTCGACTCCACGCCCAGTTTGTGCGCGGCCTCCATGATCTCCAGCCAGCGCTCGCCGGACTCCTTGAGGGGCGCGATGGCCTTGCGGGGGCGCGCGGGAAGGAGTTCCGCGCCGGCGCCGGCGAAGGAGTCGAGGCCGGCGGCGTGAATGCGCTGGATCGCCTCCTCGACGCTCACCTTGGAGATCCGGGCCATGTGCTCGACCTCGCTCGCCCCCAGGCTGTGGATGACGAGCTGCGGGAAGGCCTGTTTGATCGCCGAGAAGTGCTGCTCGTAGTACTCGACGCCGAAGTCCGGGTGGTGGCCGCCCTGGAACATGATCTGCGTGCCGCCGAGCTCGACCGTCTCGGCACACCGCCGCAGGATGTCGTCGAGGTCACGGGTCCAGCCCTTGGCCGTGTCCTTGGGGGGCGCGTAGAAGGCGCAGAACTTGCAGGCCGTGACGCAGACGTTCGTGTAGTTGATGTTGCGCTCGATGATGTACGTCGCGATGTGCTCGGTCCCGGCGTACCTGCGCTTGCGTACGGCGTCGGCGGCGGCGCCGAGCGCGTGCAGCGGGGCGTCGCGGTAGAGGTCGAGCGCCTCCTCCGGGGTGATCCGCCCACCCTCGGCGGCACGGTCGAGGACGGACTGCAGGTCGGCCTTCTCGGTCACCGGAGCGTCCCTTTCGTCAAGGGTTGTGGACGGACCAAGCCAGCCTACGCCAGGCCTTTTACCGAGCCGACCTCAGGCCGTGTACGCCCCGATCAGCAATCCGGCATACGCCCCCGCGATCAGGAACGGCCCGAACGGGATCGCCGTCTTCCGGCCCGCCTTCCGCGCGACGACGAGCGCACCGCCGTAGAGCGCCCCCAGCACGAACCCCGCGAGCGTGCCGAGCATCACCGTCGGCCAGCCGTACCAGCCGAGCGCGGCGCCCATGCCGAGGGCCAGCTTGACGTCGCCGAAGCCCATGCCGCCGGGGTTGATCAGGAACAGGACGAGGTAGCCGCAGCCGAGGGTCAGCGCGCCGAACAGGGCGGTGAGCCAGTCCCCGGTGTGCTCGGGAACGAGCGCGACCAGCCCGAGGAGGACCAGGACCGCCGCCGCGAGCGGGAGGGTCAGCGCGTCCGGCAGGCGCCGCACCCGGAAGTCGACGACCGCGAGGAGCACGCCGACGGGGGCGAGGAGGAGCCAGACGGCGATTTCGGGGCGGGTGTCGGTGGCGGCGGCGAGGGCGGCGCAGACGAGGGCGGTGGTCAGGGGGAGGAGGGGGGTGGTGGCGGGGCCGTACGACGGGTCCGGGCACTTGGCGCATCGCGCCCGCCCGGCCCATCCCCGGATCGGATGCCCGCCGGGGCACTGCTCGCGCCACTCCTCCCCGGACGGGACGGCGAAGCGGTAGGCCGCGCGGGGCAGCAGCGCACCCGCCATCGCGCCCCACAACGCGGCGACGGTCACGAGGAGGCCAGTCACAAGGAGTCAGTATCGCAGCGGCAGTTCTGCCGACCCTTTTTACCGAGGGCTTCTGCCGGCCTTCGGCAGCATGATCGTCCGTGACACCACGAACGTCGCCGGGATCGCCACCATCGACGCGAGCAGCGGAGCGAAGCGGCTTCCGGCGTGCAGGATGTCGACGATGACGTACACCCCTGCCGTGGTGACGACGAAGCTCGTCGCGTTCGTCAGGGGGAACAGCAGGAATTTCCGCCAGGTCGGTCTCGTCCGGTAAGTGAACCGGGTGTTGAGGAAGAAGGACCCGATCATGCTGAGGCCGGAGGCGACGAGGTGCGCGGCCATGTACGGAAGGTGCGGCAGGAGCAGCAGGTAAAGGCCGTAGTACGTGCCGGTGTTGATGACACCGACGACGGCGAAGACGACGATCTGGCCCGATATCGGGCGGGGCTCCGACTCGGTTCCGGTTCGCGTGCTCGTCAGGGAATTGCTCATCAGGGAATGAGATCCTTGGTCGGGTGACCGCCGCACCGTGCCGGGTCCGGGGCTCGGTCCACGTTCGTCGCCTTCACCAGGAAGTGCGGGCGGCCCTTGACCTCGTAGTAGATCCGCCCGGTGTACTCGCCGATGATCCCCAGCATGATCATTTGCATGGCCGCCGCGGCGGTGACGGCCGTGATAATCGTGACATAGCCCGGGGTCTCCACGCCGTTGATGAGCGCGGCGCCCACAATCCACGCCGTGTAGAGGCCCGTGCACAACAGCAGTGCCATGCCGAGGTAGAGGGCGGCGCGCAGCGGGCGGTTGTTGAAGGAGAGCAGGCCGTCGAGGCCGTAGTTGAGCAGGCTGCGGAAGCTCCAGGAGCTGCTGCCGTGGGCGCGGGTGGCGTTCTCGTACTCGAAGGTGGTGCTGGGGAAGCCGACCCAGGCGAACAGGCCCTTGGAGAAGCGGTTGTACTCGGTGAGGTCCACGATCGCGTCCACCACACGCCGGGAGAGCAGCCGGAAGTCGCCCACGCCGTCGACGAGTTCGACGTCGACGAGCCGGTTGATGAGGCGGTAGTAGAGGCGGGCGGTGACCGTGCGGGTGAGGCGGTCGCCGGTCCTGGTGCGCTTGGCGATGACCTGGTCGTAGCCCTGGTCGTGCAGTTCCACCATGCGGTGGATCAGCTCCGGCGGGTGCTGGAGGTCCGCGTCCATGACGATCACGGCGTCACCCGAGGCGTGGCGCAGACCGGCGAGCAGGGCTGCCTCCTTGCCGAAGTTCCGGCTGAAGGAGACGTAGCGCACGCGCGCGTCGAGTTCGGCCAGCCGCTGCAACTCCTCGAGAGTCCGGTCGCGGCTGCCGTCGTCGACGTAGACGAACTCCATGTCGTGGCCGAGCGGCAGGAGTTCCTCCGCGATCTTCTGGACCGCGTCGTGGAACCGGGCTATGACGTCTTCTTCGTTGAAGCAGGGTGCGACGATCGAGATGAGCATGGTTCGGGTTCTCCCCGTGAGGTCCGGTCGGCGAGCGGTGGTCAGGCGCTCGGATGGTGGTGTGCGCGCCGTCGTCTGACCGCGGCGAGGACGCTGAGGGCGATGAGGGTCAGCAGGGAGGCGGCGCCGACGGCTCCGCCCAGGCGCAGGCCCGGTGGGTGGAACGTGCAGGTGAGACTGGTCGAGGAGCCGTCCAGGGGGACGGCGATCAGGCCGTAGTACTGCTTCGCGGGTACGGCGTCGGCGGCACCGGTCGCACAGCGCCAGCCGGCGATGCGCGGGGCCGCGACGACCGCGGTTCCCTTGCTGCCGGGCGGCAGTTCGGCGCGGATCGTGCCGTCGGAGACGGACACCTTCGTGGCGCCGGTGGTCTTCAACTGGTCGACGGCGGCGCGCAGGCGCCCGGTGTCGAGGCAGCCGACCGCGCCCTCGGGGACGACGCCCGGCCGGTTCGGGGACAGCTCGATGCGGAGCCGCCCGGACGCCGGGACCGTGCCGAGGGGCTCTATCGCGGCGATCTTGGTCCCGGGGTCGGACCGGAACCGCCCGGGACTCTGCGCCCCGGCGATGCTCGCGGTGCCCGAGAAGCGCGGGGCCCAGAGGTACGCCTCACTGCCGGCCCGGCAGGTAGCGGTGATCGTCGACGTGCCGGGTCCGTTGACCCGTAGCCCGGGCCGGCTGCCGGCGCTGCGCTGCGGCTGCTTCCCGGAGGGGGTGCGGACGGTGATGGGCGGCACGGTGTAGACGCGGGCGCCCAGCAGCAGTTCCTGGTTGCGGTACGGCGACGGCCCGAAGGCGGAGACGTTCGCGCCGGCGGTCGGCCGCACCGTGACCAGGGGCGGCACGTCCTGGCGGGTCACGGTCGCCTTGGTGCCGTCCTGCGGGAACCAGCCCTGGTGCGGGTCCGGCGGTGAGTGCACCCGCGCGCCGACGGAGAAGATCGCGTCCGTGACGGCGTTGTCCAGGCTCTGGATGTTGCGGCCGCGCGAGGTGTAGCCGCCGCCGAGGGCGATGAGCGTGCGGCTGAGGACGTCGGCGGTCAGGCTGCTGTAGTACTGGGCGCCCTGACCGCCCACCATCAGCGGGTCGTTGCCGACGGTCTGCTCCCGGCCCGGGTCGGTCCGATAGCGGGGCCAGCCGTCGGCCTCGGCGATCGCGTCCGCCTGTTGCTGCTGCCGCGGCCCCCAGGGCGCGTAGTCGTCCAGGTGCCCGAAGCGCAGCCGGGTGGCGACGGCGGAGGTGGCGGTGGCCTCGGCGACCTGCGTGCCGATGAGCAGCGTGACGGCCAGTCCGGCGAGGACCGTCTTACGCCGCCCGCTGTGGTGGCGGGCGAGCAGGGCCAGCCCGCACAGGGCGCCCGCGGCGGCGAGCAGGGTGAGCGGCAGGACGAAGGAGCGGTCCGTCAGCGCGCTGCGGCTCGCGACGGCGATGATCAGCGCCAGCAGTCCGCCCGCCGCACCCAACGCGCGCCGGCCGGGAGGGCCGTACGCCAGCGCATGCCACGCGGCGATCACCAGCAGCCCGCAGAGCACGAAGGTCTGCCGGTACGAGCTGCCGTTCGGGGTGGTGAAGGCGTGCCAGAGAAGGTGGGTCGGGCCCCACTGGAACGACAGCGCGACGGCGACGGCGAGCAGCGTCCAGCCGTAGCGGACCGGGCGCGGGACCTTCCGGTGGAAGGGCAGGGCGAGGGCGAGCAGCAGCGCTGTGGTGCCGACGTAGATGGCGGGCGTACCGAAGTTGTACGTCGTCGGCAGCAGCCGGGCCACCATGTCCTCGGTCGACGAGGGGACGAACGTCCGGACCACGCCGGGGTAGGCGTGCTTGGTGCCGAAGTACACGACGACGACCAGCGGAGCCGCCAGTCCGACGCCGAGCGCCATGGTCAGGACCGCGCGGCCCGCCGCCGCGAGGCGCTGCCGCCGGTCGAGGTCCGCGAGCCAGAGCCGCAGTAACACCACCAGACCGGCGGCGAGCGTGGCCATGTACGCCGTGTAGAAGTTGGCGATCCAGACGAGCGCCACGATGATCACGCCGAGCACCCGACGCCGGTCGTTCAGCGCCCACTCGCCGACCAGGCACAGCAGCGGCAGGGCGAGCAGGCCGTCGAGCCACATCACGTTGTAGATGGCGGAGGCCAACGTCCAGCCGCACAGGGCGTACGACGCTCCGAGCAGCCCCGCGGCCCACCAGCGGCCGGGGCGCATCCGGAGCAGCAGCCACGCCATCGCGGCCCCCGCCGACGCCACCTTCAGCAGGGTGATCACATACACCGCGAGGTCGATCTCGTCCCGCGGGAACACCCCTACGAGCAGGGCGAACGGGCTGCTGACGTACGTACCGAGGTCGGGCAGGAAGCTGGAGCCGTACCCGGACTGCCAGTTGACGAGGAGGCCGCCGTCGGCCCGTCCGTGCAGCAGGTCCCACAGGTGGGCGTGGAAGGGGACGTACTGGTTGCCGAGGTCGTTGACGCTGCGGGTGCGGGAGCCGAAGGGGTAGCTGCGGGCGATGATGTCGCCGGCGCACAGGACGGCGAGGGTGAGGGCCGCGGCCAGCAGCGCGGCGGTGCCTGCCGGGCCGGCGGGGCGGCGGGGCAGACGGAGGCGGAGCCGGGTCCGGGTTCCGTGCGTGGCCCCCGGCAACGGCGTTGCCGGGGTCGCCTGTTCCGTTAAGGGCGGGCTCGGACTGACCATTCTCGGCAAGCCTCCGGAGAATCGCGGGTGATTCTCCGTCTTAGATGAGCGCCGCTCAGGAATGGTTGTGTGACATCAGGAACCGTGGGGAACAATTCCGGCTACGTGCACCGGAGTTTCCCAAACAGGGCATTAACAAAAAGTGGACACAGGATGTCCTGAAGCGGGACCCGCTAATCGATCTTCGACATCCGGGCCGTCGGATTCCCCGACTCCGCGCTGTCCGACCGGTAGGTCAGATCGTCCCCGACCGGAGTGATCCGCACCGTCGCGGCGGCCTGACTGCACCCCGCGTGATTGCCCTTGGCCCCCACGGACGTCGCCACGATCTGCTTCGCGGACACACTCTTCAGGGTCAGTACGTCATTGCAGACGAAGCCGACCGGATCGGTCTGCCGAACCGTCCCCAACTCCTCGCCCACGTCCGCCTTGTGGAGGGTGACCCGGAAGGTACCCATGGGGAGGCTGCCGCCGAGTCCGGTGCCCTGGCCTTCCCAGGTGCCGAGGTAGGCGGCGGGTACGGCGGTCGGATTGCTGTCACCCGGCGCCTCACTGGACGACGAGCCGGACGCCGAGCTGGACGGTGAACCGCCCGCCGAGTCTGACGCGTTGCTGTCTCCCGGCAGCAGGTCGAACACGAACACCGACCCCACCGTCACCGCCGCCAGCGCCCCCGCGACCGCGAGAGCCACCGTGCAGCTCACCCTCCGACCCCGCCCCCCGTCACCCGGCGCCGCGGTCGCCGCCACGGAAACGGAGAGCTTGCCGGGCTGCTGCGGAGACACCGTCGGCGCGGCGTCACGCGGCTCGGGCACGGAACCCGAGGGCGTGGAACCCGACGGCACGGAAGCCGACGGCACGGAACCCGACGGCGCGACGGACGGCATGACCGGCGGCGGCCCGAACTCCCCCACCGACGGATTGCTGAACCCCACCGGCCCCGACGCCACCTCCCCCGCCGCCTCAAGATTCAGCAGCTGTACGGCACCCCGGCTCACCTGCTCCACCAGCGCCCCCGGCAGCCACCCGCCCGAGACCAGCCGGGCCGCGCCCTCCGGAGCCAGCAGCCGGGCCACCTCACCCGGCGAGGGCCGAGCCTCCGGGTCCTTTCCGAGACAGGCCGCCGCCAGCTCCCGCAAGTCACCGGTCAGGGACCCGAGTTCGGGCTCTTCGTGGACGACCTTGTAGAGCAGCGCCGCCGACGAGTCACCGCGGAACGGCGGCTCCCCCGTCGCCGCGTACGCCAGCACCGCCCCCAGCGAGAAGACGTCCGCCGCACCCGTGACGCCCTTGCCGAGGATCTGCTCGGGCGACATATAGCCGGGCGAGCCGATCGAGACGCCGGTGGAGGTGAGGGACGCCGTGCCGTCCGTGGCGCGGGCGATCCCGAAGTCGATCAGCAGCGGCCCGTCGAGGGTGAGCAGCACGTTCGAGGGCTTCACATCCCGGTGGACCAGCCCCAGTTCGTGCACGGCCGCCAGCGCCTCGGCCAGACCCGCACCCAAGGCCCGTACTGAATGGAGCGGCAGCGGACCCCGGTCCGCGACCGCCGCGCTCAGCGAGGGGCCCGCCGCATACGCGGTGGCCACCCAGGGCACCCGCGCGTCGGGGTCGGCGTCCAGCACCGGCGCGGTCCAGGCGCCGCCCACCCGGCGCGCGGCGTCGACCTCGCGCCGGAAGCGGGCGCGGAACTCCTCGTCGAGGGCGAAGTGCGGGTGCACGATCTTCACCGCGACCGTGCGGCCACCGGAGCTGCGGCCCAGATAGACCCGCCCCATGCCGCCGGAGCCGAGCCGGCCGAGCAGCCGGTAGGGACCCACGGTGGTGGGTTCGTCGACGTCGAGCGGTTGCATGGCGCGCCCCCCTCTCCCCCGCGCACGCCAGTCTCCTGCGCGTACGCCTGCACTCCCGGCAGCCTATGGGTACAGACGCTCCTACGGCTGGAGCAGATCCACCTTCACGTCGGCCGGGAAGCCGGTCGTCGGACCGACGCGGCGGGCGAACTCGGCGACCGCCTCCAACTGGGGTGCCCCGAAGCGGAAGTCGAGGGTCGTGAAGTACCGCTCCAGGACCTGTTCGTCGAAGGCCTCCCAGCGGGCCGCCTGCTCGGCGACCTTGCCGACCTCGTCGAGGGAGAGGTTGCGGGAGGCGAGGAAGGCCTCGTGCACGGCGCGGGTGATGACGGGCTCGCGCTCCAGGTAGTCGCGGCGGGCGGCCCAGACGGCGAAGACGAAGGGCAGGCCGGTCCACTCCTTCCACAGCGCGCCGAGGTCGTGCACCTCGAGGCCGAAGCGCGGGCCGTCGAGCAGGTTGGCGCGCAGCGCGGCGTCCCCGATCAGTACGGCCGCCTCGGCCTCCTGCATCATCAGGCTCAGGTCGGGCGGGCACGTGTAGTAGTCGGGCCGCACGCCGTAGCGGTCGGCCAGCAGCAGCTGGGCCAGGCGGACGGAGGTGCGCGAGGTCGAGCCGAGGGCGACCCGGGCGCCGTCCAGCCGGTCCAGCGGGACCTGCGAGACGATCACGCAGGACATCACCGGTCCGTCGCAGCCGACGGCGATGTCCGGGAAGGCGACCAGGTCGTCGGCGTTGCGCAGGAACTCCACGAGCGTGATGGGCCCGATGTCCAGGTCACCCTTGACCAGCTGCTCGCTGAGCTTCTCCGGGGTGTCCTTGGTCAGCTCGAAGTCGAGGAGGGTGCCGGTTCTCGCGAGCCCCCAGTACAGGGGCAGGCAGTTGAGGAACTGAATGTGGCCGACGCGCGGCCGGGTGCGAGAAATGTCCACATCGCGAGACTAGACCCCGTGGGGTACGGTGCACTCTTCAGGGTGCCGCGAACCGCCTCATAGGCCCCGTCAGCCCCCCGCCTGGATCTTCAAACTTCCGAGTGACGTGATCTTGGCCTCTATTGCTTTCGGCTGCCTGCATGCTAGGCTCGCCGCAAGTTGCAGTTTGGTTTCCCTTGCAGTACAGAGCCTGCGGAGCATGTAACCGCGGGCTCTCGTCGTTTTCAGACGTATGCAGTTGTGCGGCACTGTTTTCACACTTGCAGGTTCTGGAGCAGGGCAACCCTTTGGGCCCAAGGAGGGCTTATGGCTACCGGAACCGTGAAGTGGTTCAACGCCGAAAAGGGCTTTGGTTTCATCGCCCAAGAAGGCGGCGGCCCCGACGTCTTCGTTCACTACTCCGCGATCAATGCGAGCGGCTTCCGCTCGCTGGAGGAGAACCAGCAGGTCTCCTTCGACGTCACTCAGGGCCCGAAGGGCCCGCAGGCGGAGAACGTCACCCCCGTCTGAGTCTTCGGCCTCGGAGCCTGGTGCTTTGATCCGGAACGAATAGCAGTACCCAAGGAGCCCCACGCCGCAAGGCGACGGGGCTCCTGCCTTTTGCCCCGTCAGTGGGGGTCGGTAGGGTCCGCGGCCATGACCGAAGCCGATTTCCTCACCGCCACCCGCACCTTCTACGACGCCATCGCCGAGGACTACGCCGACCTCTTCCGTACCGCGTTCGCCACGCCGCTGGACCGGGCGGTGTTCGCCGGGTTCGCGGAACTGGTGGGGGCGGGCGGTCGCGTGGCCGACCTGGGCTGCGGGCCGGGGCGGGTGACGGCCCACCTCGCCTCCCTCGGACTGTCCGTCTTCGGGCTCGACCTGTCGGAGTCGATGCTCGCGATCGCCCGGCGGGAGAATCCGGGGCTGCGGTTCGAGCAGGGCTCGATGCTGGAGCTGGACCTTCCCGACGGTTCGCTCGCGGCCGCCGTGTCCTGGTACTCGTCGATCCACACCCCCGTGAACGAACTCCCCTCCCTCTTCGCCGAGTTCCGCCGCGTCCTCGCACCCGGCGGCCACCTCCTGATCGCCTTCCAGATCGGCGACGAGCCCCGCCGCCACGAACGGCCCTGGGGCCACGAGGTGACGCTGGACTTCCAACGCCGCCGGCCGGACCAGATCGACGGCCTGCTCCGGGCGGCAGGGTTCGCGCCCGTCATGCGGATGGTGCGAGAGCCGGCCCCGAACGAAACAACTCAGCAGGCGTCCCTGATCGCCCGCAAACCCACCTAGCATCAGCGCCCCGTAGGGGGCGCGGGGAACTGCGCGACCAGCCACAACGAACCCGCAGCTGCTCAGGAAACGCGGCGCCCGGTCGGAAAGCAACGGACACATGGCCTGGCGATCGAAGCTCGAGCGCGCCCCAGACGGTCGTGTTGTGACCCTCGACGACCTGCGAGTATTCGTGGCGGTGTGCCGGGCCGGGAGCCTCAGTGCGGTGGCACGCGATCTCTCGTGCACCCAGTCCGCGGTGACCCAGCACGTGAAGCGGCTGGAGCGGCAGCCGCGAGGTGTCGTACCGACACATGCCGGCCGCGTGCTGGAGGCGGCCGCGTCCGAAGGGCTCGTCGGGCTGGAGCTGGCGCTGCGGCGGCTGCGGGACCTGGCCGACGGGGAGAGCGGCACGGTACGGGTGGCGACCGGCGCGACGACCGTACGGCACTTCATGTCGGACGCGGTGGTGACGTTCCGGCAGCGGCATCCCAAGGTCAACCTGGAGTTCCGCACGAAGAGTTCGAGCCGGGCGTGTTTCGACGCGCTGGCCGACAGCGACCTGGACCTGGCGTGGATCACGCTGGGCCGGCCGGTGCGGGGCATCGAGCAGCGGCCGGTGGTGGAGTTGCCGTGGGTGCTGGCGGTGCGGGCCGGCGACCCGCTGGCCGACCGCGCGTCCCTGGACGCCGCCTGCGCCGACTTGGGCGTCCGTTTCAGCTTCGACACCAGCGTGGCCGACTGGGACACGGCGCTGCTCCTGGCCGAGCTGGGGGTCGGGCGGGCGGTCGTGCCCGCGTTGCCCGGGCTGCCCGTCCCCGGCGACGGAGCCCTCCGCCTGATCCCGCTCCCCAGCCTCTGCCCGCTGCCCGTCGGCTGGGCCGTGCGCCGCTGGGATGCGCTCAGCCCGCCGACCAGGGCGTTCGCCGACCTGGTGGAGAGCTATCGAAGGGACGGCGCGCGGCCCTGACCGCTCCGCGCTCCTCCACTCCACTCCACTCCGGGCTTACTTCAGGCCGATCGCCGCGCAGTCCGCCGCGTACTCCGCGGTGCAGATCTCCTTGACGGTGTAGACGTCGTCCTGGATCAGCGTCTCCTCGATGTTGTCCTGGGTGACGGCGATCACCGGTACCAACTGTGCGGGAATGTCGTCCTGCGTCGGGCTGTCGACCTTGTCCTGGGTCAGTGCGTCGAACTCGATCGAGCGCCCCTGGACCTTGAACACGGCCATCCTCGCGGCCTGGGTCGCCTCCTCGGCGAACGGCTTGTACACGGTCATGTACTGGTCGCCCGCGACGATCCGCTGCACCGCGTCCAGATTCGCGTCCTGCCCGGTCACCGGCGGAATCCTGCTCGCGCCCGCCGCCTTCAGCGCCGTGATCACGGGGCCCGCGAGTCCGTCGCTCGCCGCGTACACGGCGGCGATGTCGTCCACCCCGACGGCCTCGATCGCCTTACCCATGTTCGCTTCGGCGACTACGGGCGACCACTTGTCCGTGTCGTACTGCTCGACGATGTCGACCTTGCCCTCGAGCTCGTCGAGCGCGCCCTTCTTGAACAGTGCCGTGTTCGGGTCGCCGGGGTCGCCGTTCATCATGACGACCTTGGAGGACTCGGCCCGCGAGCCGAGTTCGCCCATGATGGCGCGGCCCTGCACCTCGCCGACCAGCTCGTTGTCGTGGGAGACATACGCGTCGATGGGCCCCTGCGCGAGCCGGTCGTAGGCGATGACCGGAATGTTCGCGTCCTTGGCCTTCTGCACGTCCGCGGCGATGGCCTTGGCATCCAGCGCGTCGACGAGGATGACATCCACCTTGTCGGCGATCATCTTCTGGAACTGCCGGCTCTGCTCGGCCACGCTCGCCTCGGCGTTGGCGTAGACGACCTTGCCTTTGTTGTTGGTGAGGGTGGCGACTTCCTTCTTGATCAGCGGTTCGTCGAACTTCGCGTAACGGGCCGTGTCTTTGTCCGGCAGGAGGAGACCCACCGTGATGTCGTCGCCCTTCTCCGGGGTCGCGGAGCTGTCGCTGTCCCCGATTCCGTCGACGACACCGCACGCGGTGATCGACAGGGCCGAGACGGAGGCGGCGAGAGCTATGCAGATACGGCGTAGGGCTGATGTGTGGGGGGAAAGAGGGTTCACTGCTGGAGCCTTCCGAGCGGATGAGCGGCGTTGCTACCCGGGTGGCGGTAGCCAATGCCCCGGCGGCATGTCACGTCAAGCGGTTGTCGTCACAGGACGGCAACCGTTTTCCGCGCAGCGCGCCCAGGGAACAAGCCCACCCGCCGCGCCTCTAACGTTCGTACAGTCGCTCCACATCCGCCGCGAAGTCCCGCATGACCGCCTCGCGGCGCAGTTTCATGGAGGGCGTCAGATGGCCGGAGAACTCCGTGAAGTCCTGCGGCAGGATCGCGAAGCGGCGGATCGACTCGGGGCGGGAGACGAGCTTGTTCGCGTCGTCCACGGCGCGTTGCAGGATGGCGGTCAACTCCTCGTCGTTGACCAGGAGTTCGGCGGGGACGGGGTGTTTGCCGTTCATGCGGCGCCAGTGGGTGATGCCGTCCATGTCGAGGGTGATCAGCGCGGAGACGTAGGGGCGGCCGTCGCCGACGACGATCGCCTGGGAGATCAGCGGGTGGGAGCGGAGCCAGTTCTCCAGCGGGGCCGGGGCCACGCTCTTGCCGCCCGCTGTGATCAGGAGTTCCTTCTTGCGGCCGGTGATCGTCAGGTAGCCCTCGTCGTCCAGCGCGCCGATGTCCCCCGTCGCCAGCCAGCCGTCGGGGGCCGCCGGGACCACTCCGCCGGCCTGCGGGTCCCAGTAGCCGCGCAGTACCTGACCGCCGGCCAGCAGGATCTCGCCGTCCGCGGCGATGCGGACCCTCGTGCCGGGGAGCGGCCAACCGACCGTGCCCAGACGGGGTTTGAGCGGGGGTGTGATGGTCGCCGCGGCAGTGACCTCGGTCAGGCCGTAGCCCTCGTAGATCTCGATGCCCGCCCCGGCGTAGAACGCGGCCAGCCGCCTGCCCAGCGGTGAGCCGCCGCAGATCGCGTACCGTACGCGTCCGCCCATCGCGTTGCGGATACGGCGGTAGACCAGCGGGTCGTAGAAGGTGCGCGCGGCTTTCAGCGCCCGGCCCGGGCCCGAGCCCGTCCCCGTCTGTTTCGCCTCCATCGCCTCGCCGTACTTGATGGCAACGTTCGTCGCACGGTCGAACGCCGAGACCCGGCCGCTCGACTCCGCACGGGCCCGCGCGCTGTTGAAAATCTTCTCCAGCATGTACGGGATGGCCAGCAGACACGTCGGTCTGAAGCTCGCCAGGTCCGGCAGCAGGTCGTCCGGTTTCAGGCTCGGCGCATGACCCAGCCGTACTCCCGCCCGGACGCACGCGATCGCCACCATCCGGCCGAAGACATGGGACATCGGCAGGAACAGCAGCACCGACGCCTCTTCGCTCGTCCGCGCCTTGAAGATCGGGTACAGGAGTTCGATCGCGTTGTCGACCTCGGCGAAGAAGTTGCCATGGCTGAGCGCGCAGCCCTTGGGGCGGCCGGTCGTGCCCGAGGTGTAGACGAGGGTGGCGATGGTGTCGGGGACCAGCATCCCGCGGCGTACGTCCACCTCCTGGTCCGGCACCTGCTCGCCCAGCTCCGCCAGCCGGTCCACATGACCCTTCTCGATGACCCACATATGGCGCAGGTCGGGCAGGCGTTCGCGCTCGGGGCCGATGGCGGCGGCCTGGGCGGCGGTCTCGGTGACCAGGGCGACCGCGCCGGAGTCCTGGAGGATCCAGCGGACCTGGAAGACGGAGGAGGTGGGGTAGACGGGGACGGTCACCAGGCCGGCGGCCCAGGCGGCGAAGTCGAGGAGCGTCCACTCGTACCTCGTACGCGCCATGACGGCGACCCGGTCGCCGGGGACCAGCCCCTCGGCTATCAGCCCTTTGGCCACCGCGTGCACCTGCGCCGCGAACTCGGCCGCCGTCACATCGATCCAGTCGCCGTCCTCCGTCTTGCGGCTGAGGACGACATGTTCCGGCTGCGTCTCCGCGCGGTCGAACGGCAGGTCGGCGAGCGAGCCGTGCACGGCCGATGCGACCAGCGGCGGGATGGACACCTCCCGCACCACTCCGTCCAGCCGACGGATCTCCGGCGCCATGAGGATCGGCTCGCCGTCGTAGTCGAGGTCGATGCCGAAGTCGGGGGTGGAGCCGGACGGGGACGCTTGCGGGATCGACATGGGCAGCTCCTGGGGCGTGCAGCTCGTACCGCTCTGCTGCATGAAGTACGCGCGGCGTGTACTGCGGCGTTCACCGGCGGTGTGCGGCCACGCGTGTTACCGCTGGTTAGGTGGGAGATCGTACGGCGCCCAGGTGTGGAGTTGGTGCGGGTTACGGGGCGGTAAGGGGCCGGGGATGTGCAACCTCGGCGATCACACAGGAACCGGCCGGGCGGACGTCAACTTCTCTGCTCCACCGGCGCGTTGGAACCCCCTAAGGTGAGGAATGTTCACCTCCCGACCTGGCCTTACCTGAGGTAACGTTACTCCAGAGTAAGCATAGTTCCCGCGTGGGGAGATGACCATGGCCGACCTGACCGACGCGCCCGCGCTCACGCCCCTGCTCGCCCGCGGCGCCCTCCTCTCCCCCTTCAAACGGCCCCGCCCGGACGCCGACTTCCCCCGCACCCGGCTCGTCCTGCCCGGCGTCCGCATCGACCTCGCCCGGCTGGCCGCCTACGAACGCGTCTGCGGCTTCGCCACCGGCGACGACGCGCTGCCCGTGACCTATCCGCATGTGCTGGGCTTTCCGCTGGCCATGCGGCTGATGAGCGGCCGGGGCTTTCCGCTGCCGCTGCTGGGACTCGTCCATACGTCGATCGAGATCACCCAGCGGCGCGCGCTCGCGGCGACCGGGGAGTACGAAGTCGGCGTCCACGTCGAGGGACTGGCGCCCCATCGGCGGGGCACGGAGGCCGCGGTCGTCACGGAGGTGCGGGCCGCGGGGGACGTCGTATGGGAGTCGCGCAGTACGTATCTGGCCCGGCATCGGACGGACGCCCGTACCCCACCACAGTCTCCGACTCCGATGGATCCGAAGAAAGAGCCGGAGCCGTTGCCCGTCATCGCCGAGTGGCGCCTGGCCGCAGACATCGGCCGGCGCTACGCGTCCGCGTCCGGAGACCGCAACCCGATCCACCTCTACGCCTTCACGGCCCGCCTCTTCGGCTTCCGCCGAGCCATCGCCCACGGGATGTGGACCGTGGCCCGATGCCTGGCGGCACACGGCGTCCCGGAACGGGCGCTGGTACGGGCCCACTTCAAGGCACCGGTGCTGCTGCCGGGCACGGTGACGTATGCGGCGGACGGCGAACGCTTCGAGCTACGGGGCAGCGACCGGACACACGTGAGCGGCGCGGTCTATCCGGCCTGAGTGCCGGCTGCGGGCCGGTGGGGGCTGGTCGCGCAGTTCCCCGCGCCCCTGGAGGGGCGCTGTGGCGCAGCGGCATTCACCAGCTCGGCTTAGTGGCTGGCGCCGCCTACCCGGCCTGAGCCGGCTCCGGCTCCTCCGGTGGGGGCCAGGGGTGGCCCGCCATCAGGCCGCCGAGGCCTGCCCAGGCGAAGTTCATGAGGGTCGCGGCGGCCTGGCGGGCGGTCACGCCCGGCGTTGTGTTGGCCCAGGCGGCGAGGGACTCGGCGGCGCCGACCAGGGCCTCGGCGAGACCGGCGACCTCGCGCTCCGGGAGGTCCGGGTCGTGGTGTGCCTCGCGGGCGCCGGCCAGGATCAACTGCGTCACGAACGCGACGATCTCCTCGCGCATCCCGGCGACCTCGGAAGCGAACGGCTCGCCGTGCGTGCGGGCCTGGAGATGCAGCACCGACCAGGCGTCCGGGTTCTGCGAGGTGTGCGTGAAGAACGCCCGCAGCCCCGCCCAGAGTTGGCGGTCGGCGGGCAGCCCCGGGTCGACGCCCTTGCGGACCGCTTCGGTGAGCGCGGCCGCCTCCCGGCGGATGCACGCCGTGAAGAGGTCTTCCTTCGAGTTGAGGTACAGATAGACCAACGGCTTGGAGACGCCCGCCAGTTCGGCTATCTCGTCCATCGACGCGGCCATGTATCCCCGCTGGCCGAAGGTCAGCACGGCGGCGTCGAGCATCTGCTGCTCACGGACGGCACGCGGCATCCGCTTGGTCTTCACGGCACCCATGGGGTCAGCCTACGGTTCGCAGGCCGCGGCAGAGCCTTAAGAGGCATGCCCCTGCGCACGGGAGGCGTCGTCCGCCACGTCCTCCTGGGACCGGTTGGCGTCCAGGTTGGCCTTCACCCGGTCCACTTTCTGGACGATCCGCACCGACGCCCGGTCCCGCTCCTTGCGCAACGCCACGAAGCTGATCGGGGCGGAGATCACCAGAGCGAGCAGGACGACCCACATGCCGTTGGACTCGCCGAGACCGCGCGGGGCCAGGCCGGAGTAGACGAGGCCCCAGACGACCACGAGGCAGCCCGCGAAGATCCCGAGGCGCATCAGTGTGTAGCGGAGCATCTCAATCCACTCTTCCGATTCCAAAAAGGTCCGTCATCAAGTGAAGCACGCGCACCTCCCGATCTTGGAGGGGGGTGTACGACGGTCAGCTCAGCGTCAGCAGCATGTGCACGTCGTCCCGGTCGTCCCCGGGAGCGACGCGGATCGCGCCGGGGACCCGCCCAACCTCCTTGTAGCCGCAGGAGCCGTAGAACCGCTCCAGGCCGTTGCCACCCCGGCAGGTGAGCCGGATCGCCTCGATGCCGTCGAAGCCGCGGGCCGCGTCCTCGGCGGCGGACAGCAGGTCACGGCCGTAGCCCCGGCCCTGGTGCCGCGGGTGCACCATCACCGTGTACAGCCACAGCCAGTGCGTCATCAGCCGGTGCGTGTTGAAGGTGAAGAAGGCGGTCGCCGCGACCTGCCCGGCCTCGTCATGCCCGACGAGCAGCCGCGTGCGGCCGTCCGCCATCGCCGCGAAGTGCTTCACCAGCTCCGGGCGTATCGCCTCCCGCGTCACCGGCGGCACGAAACCGACGGAGCCGCCCGCGTTGGAGACGTCGGTCCACAGGTCGAGAATGCCGTCGCGGAGGGCGGGATCGACGGCGGGGTCCAGGGTGAAAGTAAGGGACACGCAAGCATCGTAGCCATTACGACAGTGCGCGCGCCGCCACCTTCAGATCCGAGACCAGCCCCTCGTACGCCGCCCTCCGGTCCTTGTCGTCCTGCGCCCGCAGCACCGACGACGGGTGCACGGTCGGCACCAGCCGCTCCCGGCGTCCATGGATCTCCTCCTCCAGGACCGCCCCGCGCACCTGCGTCACCCGGAACGACGACCCGAGCAGCGCCTTGCCCGCGGTGGCGCCGAGCACGATGATCAACTCCGGCTCCACGACCGCCAGCTCGGCCGCGAGCCACGGCCCGCACGCCGTCATCTCACGCAGCGTCGGCGCCTTGTGGATACGGCGCTTGCGAGGCTCGGCCTGCGTGAACTTGAAGTGCTTGACGGCATTGGTGACATAGGCGTCCGCCGGGTCGATGCCGGCCTCCTCCAGCGCACGGTCCAGGAGCCGCCCGGCGGGCCCGACGAAGGGCTTGCCCTGACGGTCCTCCTGATCGCCGGGCTGCTCACCGACGAGCATGACGCGAGCGTCCGAGTTCCCGGCACCGAAGACGGTCTGGGTGGCGTCCCGGTGCAGGGGGCAGCCGCGGCAGTCGGCGGCGGCGCGACGCAGGGCGGGAAGACCACCGCGGTCGGGAAGGAAGGGCTCAGCGGTATAGGCGTCCTCAGGAGCCTTGGTGTCAGTCATGCGGCCCGAGTACCCACCTCGGCCCTGTCAGCGCGGTCTCGCGCCTCCGCCCCGCCGCGTGTTCAGTCGGTGCTCGACCGGCCGGCCTTCCACGCGCGGTAGTGCTGCTCGGGGTTGTCGGTGAACGAGGCGTGGCGGGGGCGCCAGCCGAGCAGGCGGTGCGCCTTCGCGCTCGTGACGAGTTCGTCCTGGTCGGCGGTCATCTGCATCATCCCGCCGGCCTCCGCGGTCTCCAGGATGATCTCGCCGGTGTATCCGGCCGCGCGCACGGCGACGCGCTGCATGTCCAGGGCGGGCAGGCGCTGGTCGTCGGCGACGACGAACACCTCGCCGTCCACGGCGGTCGGGTTGTCGAGGATGCGGACGTAGGCGTCGGCGAGGTCGTCGACGTGGACCCAGCTCCAGCGCTTGGTGGTGTCGCCGTAGAAGACGGGTTTGCCTGCCTCGGCCGCGGCGAACCACTCGCCGGTCATGGAGGTGGTGGCGGGCCCTCCATACATGAACCCGACCACATCCCCGAGCACCTGGTGCGGGATCTTGCCCGGGCCCTCGCCGGGACCACCCAAGCCCTGTATCAGCCCTGAACTGCGGTGATGTAAAGCGAAATCACACCCGCATCGGCTGCGGCGACTCCCGGCGCTCCGGGTCCGGACCCTCGTACTCCCGAATGATCTCGTACCGCGTGTTCCGCTCCACCGGCCGGAACCCCGCATCCCGGATCAGGTCCAGCAGATCCTCACGGGTGAGCTTGTTCGGCGTACCGAAGTCGTCCGCGTCGTGCGTGATCTTGTACTCGACGACCGACCCGTCCATGTCGTCGGCGCCGTGCTGGAGGGCCAGCTGCGCGGTCTGGACGCCGTGCATGACCCAGAAGACCTTGACGTGCGGGACGTTGTCGAAGAGGAGACGGGAGACGGCGAAGGTCTTCAGGGCCTCCGCACCCGTCGCCATCTGCGTGCGCGCCTGGAGGCGGTTGCGTACCTTGCCGTCCTTCATGTCGACGAAGTCGTGCTGGTAGCGCAGCGGGATGAAGACCTGGAAGCCGTTCGTCTCGTCCTGCAGCTCACGGAGCCGGAGCACGTGGTCGACGCGGTGCCGCGGCTCCTCGATGTGGCCGTACAGCATGGTGCAGGGGGTCTTCAGACCCTTCTCGTGCGCCAGCCGGTGGATGCGGGACCAGTCCTCCCAGTGGGTGCGGTGGTCCACGATGTGCTGCCGCACCTCCCAGTCGAAGATCTCCGCGCCGCCGCCGGTGAGGGACTCAAGACCGGCGTCGATCAGCTCGTCGAGGATCTCGGACGCGCTCAGCCCGGAGATCGTCTCGAAGTGGTGGATCTCCGTCGCCGTGAACGCCTTGAGCGATACGTCCGGGAGGGCCGCCTTCAGCTCGCGCAGGGAGCGGGGGTAGTACCGCCACGGAAGATTGGGGTGCAGCCCGTTGACGATGTGCAGCTCGGTGAGGTTCTCGCCCTCCATCGACTTGGCGAGCTTCACGGCCTCCTCGATGCGCATCGTGTACGCGTCCTTCTCGCCCGGCTTGCGCTGGAACGAGCAGTAGGCGCAGGAGGCCGTGCACACGTTGGTCATGTTGAGGTGCCGGTTGACGTTGAAGTGCACGACGTCGCCGTTCTTGCGCGTCCGCACCTCGTGCGCCAGCCCGCCCAGCCAGGCCAGGTCGTCCGACTCGTAGAGCGCGATGCCGTCCTCACGGGTCAGCCGCTCACCGGCCCTGACCTTCTGCTCCAGCTCGCGCTTGAGCCCGACGTCCATGGGGGTCACACCTTTCTCAGACAGCCTCGACAACCGTACGCCTACGCTTCTTCGGGGAGTTCTCCGACCCGGTTCTCCCACTTCGTGGAGAGCACGATCGTGGTACGGGTCCGGGAGACGCCCTTGGTGCCACTGAGCCGGCGGATGATCTTCTCCAGGCCGTCCACGTCGGCGGCGCGCACCTTGAGCATGTAGGAGTCCTCGCCGGCGATGAACCAGCAGTCCTCGATCTCGGAGAGATCCCTCAGTCGCCGGGCCACGTCCTCGTGGTCGGTGGCGTCGGAGAGCGAGATGCCGATCAGCGCGGTGACGCCGAGGCCGAGCGAGGCGGCGTCGACGGTGGCGCGGTAGCCGGTGATGACGCCGGCCGCCTCCAGCCGGTTGATGCGGTCGGTGACGCTGGGTCCCGACAGGCCGACGAGGCGCCCCAGCTCCGCGTACGAGGCCCGGCCGTTCTCTCTCAGGGCCTGGATGAGCTGCCTGTCCACCGCGTCCATGCGATT
The DNA here is from genome assembly GCF_017948455.1 of Streptomyces sp. GESEQ-4. Classification (GTDB taxonomy): domain Bacteria; phylum Actinomycetota; class Actinomycetes; order Streptomycetales; family Streptomycetaceae; genus Streptomyces. The sequence continues at coordinate 30,926 of NZ_JAFFSU010000028.1, read as the reverse complement.
CGAAGCCTTCCGCTGATTAGGTCGATAGAGATATAGGTCGAAGAGAGATATAGAGGTGACGAGTCTTCGGGCGTTGCCCAGTCACTCAGTGACTCAGAGGGTCGGTGGTTCAGGTTGCGCCGGACCCGCCGCCGAGTTCGCCCTTCCAGCGGCGGTAGAGATCGTGCTCGACACCGGCCGCGTCCAGGATCCGGCCGGCCACGAAGTCCACCAGGTCCTGGATGTGTGTGGCCCCCTGGTAGAAGGCGGGCGAGGTGGGCACGACGGTCGCGCCCGCGTCGTCCAGTGTCACCAGGTGGCGCAGGGTCTGCCCGTTGAGCGGTGCCTCGCGTACGGCGACGACGAGCTTGCGGCCCTCTTTCAGGGTCACGCTCGCCGCACGCTGGAGCAGGTCCTTCGACAGCCCGAGCGCGACGCCCGCGACGCAGGCGGTGGAGGCGGGCACGATCAGCATCCCCTTGGCGGGGTACGACCCCGAGGACGGGCCCGCGGCCAGGTCACCGGCGCTCCAGTGCCGTACGCCGGCGAGGTCCACGGCGAAGGCCTCCGGCTTGCCGTCGGCTCCTCGCGCCAGCCATTCCCGCAGGTCGTCTCGCCAGTGGGCGTCCCGGAAGGCGATGCCGGTCTCATCGAGCAGGGTGAGCCGGGAGGCCCGGCTGACGACCAGGTCGACACTCTCGCCCGCGACCAGCAGCGCGCGCAGCACGGCGGCGGCATACGGGGTGCCGGAGGCGCCGGACACCCCTACGATCCAAGGCGTACGCGCCGTCTCTCCTGGCTTGACTCGGTTCACGACACCGAGCCTATCCGGCTCCCCACCCCGGGAACCGGCCGAGGGGTGCGGGCCGTTGCTATGAGTGACGGGCTAGGGCTGGGGGATGCCATGGCGGGTATGGGTGCGGGGTCTGGTGCCGGGGCAGGTGGAGACTCCGGTGGGCGGCCGGGTGGCGGCTCCGGGTGGCGGTCTGGCGCGGGCTCCGGGTGGCGGTTCGGGGCAGGCTCCGGTGAGCGGCCGGGCTCAAAGTGGCGGACTGGCGCGGGCTCCGGTGGGCCGTCCGGCCCGGGCTCTGGTTCGCGGTTCGGGGCGGGCTCCGGTGGCTCGGGTGGGCGGTTCGGCGCAGGCTCCAGCTGGCGATCTGGCGCGGCGAGGGGTGCCGCCGGATCCGGTGCGGGCCTTGCGTTGACGCGGGGTGATCGGGCGAGGACCGCGGCCAAGGTGGTGGTGGGCTGGGTGGCCCTGCTGTGGCTGCTGGAAGTGGTCGACGTGATCAGCGGCCATGCGCTGGACGGCCTCGGCATCACCCCGCGCGAACCGTCCGAGCTGATCGACATCGTGCCCGCCGCGTTCCTCCACTTCGGCTTCGCCCATGTCGCCGCCAACAGCGTGCCGCTGCTGGTCCTCGGCTTCCTCGCGGCCCTCGGCGGCCTGCGCCGGTTCGCCCTCGTCTGCGCGCTGATCATCGTCGCGGACGGACTGGGTGTATGGCTCATATCCCCGGCGCACAGCAACACCGCGGGCGCCTCCGGCCTGATCTTCGGCCTCTTCGGCTTCCTCCTGGTGACCGGCTTCGTGGAACGCCGCCCACTCGGCATCCTCGTCGGCCTCCTGATAGCCGCGGTCTGGGGCGGCTCCATCCTGTCCGGCCTGGCCCCCACCCAGACCAGCGTCAGTTGGCAGGGCCATCTGATCGGCCTGGTGTCAGGAGTCGTAGCGGCCTACCTGTTCCGCCGCCCCGCGATACCCACGCGCGGAGCCTAAGGCGACCCAGGCAAAGTCACCCACGGCTCTGCAGCGCCCCGATAGGGGCGCGGGGAACTGCGCGACAAGCCCCCACCGGCCCGCAGACAACCAACGACAGACCGCCCCTAGACCCCTAGACCGTCAACCCCCGCACCATCAGATCCAGCAACGCACACACGAACAACGCGATCCCAATAAACCCGTTCACACTGAAGAACGCCCTGTTCAGCCGCGACAGATCACGCGGCCGCACAATCGAGTGCTCGTAAATGAACGCACTCGCGACAATCAGCAGACCGAACCAGAAAAAGAAGCCCGCATCCGTCACCACCGCGTACCAGACGAACAGGGCCGTCGTCACCGCATGGCAGACCCGCGCCCCCCACACCGCCGCCGGAATCCCGAAGCGGGCCGGAACCGACATCACCCCGATCTCACGATCGGTCTCGACATCCTGGCAGGCGTAGATCAGATCGAACCCACCGATCCAGATACCGACGGCGAGCCCCAGGATTACCGCGTCCCAGGACCACTCACCGGTGATCGCCAGCCACCCGCCGACCGGCCCCATCGCCTGAGCCAGACCAAGGATGGCCTGCGGAAAGTTCGTGAACCGCTTGCCGTAGGGGTACACCACCATCGGAATCACCGCGACGGGCGCGAGGGCCAGACACAGCGGATTGAGCAGCGCCGCCGAGCCCAGAAAGACCACCACGGCGATCAACGCACCGGTCCAGGCGTGCTTCACCGACATCGCACCGGTGACCAGCTCACGCTGCGCCGTCCGGGGATTACGGGCATCGATCTCACGGTCGATGATCCGGTTCACGGCCATCGCGAAGGTGCGCAGCCCGACCATGCAGATCGTCACCAGCAGCAGCCGGCCCCAGTGAATGTTCCGGTCCCACTGGAACATCGCGGTGAGCGCGGCGATGTAAGCGAAGGGAAGCGCGAAGACCGAGTGCTCGATCATCACCAGACGCAGAAACGCCTTGGTGCGTCCCGGCTGCGGGATCGCGGCGGATGCGGAACTCAAAGGCCGTACTCCTTCCACCGGCGGTCGACCTTCGCCGCCGTCTCCGGGTCGGACAGCACCATCTCGGGCCACCCGCCGTCCCGCGTATAGCCCTCCTCGGGCCACTTCTTCGTCGCGTCGATGCCCGCCTTGCCGCCCCAGAACTGCTGATAGGAGGCGTGGTCGAGATGGTCGACCGGACCCTCCACGACCGAGAGGTCGCGGGCGTAGTCCGTGTTGCCGAGGGCCCGCCAGGCGACCTCGTGCAGATCGTGGACGTCGCAGTCGGCGTCGACGACGACGATCAGCTTGGTGAGGGACATCATGTGCGCACCCCATACGGCGTGCATCACCTTTTGGGCGTGCTTGGGGTACTTCTTGTCGATCGAGACGATCGCACAGTTGTGGAAACCCCCGGCCTCCGGCAGGTGGTAGTCCACGATGTCCGGGACGATGACCTTCAGCAGCGGGAGGAAGAAGCGCTCCGTCGCACGGCCCAGCGGTCCGTCCTCCGTCGGGGGGCGGCCTACGACGATCGACTGCAGGAGCGGCCGCTTCCGCATCGTCACGCAGTCGATCTTCAGGGCGGGGAAGGGCTCCTGCGGGGTGTAGAAGCCGGTGTGGTCACCGAAGGGCCCCTCGGGCATCATCTCGCCGGGCTCCAGCCAGCCCTCCAGGACGACCTCCGCCTGCGCCGGCACTTGCAGCGGCACGGTCTTGCAGTCGACCATCTCGATCCGCTTGCCCGCGATGAACCCGGCGAACAGGTACTCGTCGATGTCACCGGGGAGCGGCGCGGTCGAGGCGTAGGTCACGGCCGGCGGGCATCCGAAAGCGATGGCGACCGGCAGCCGCTCACCGCGCCGGGCGGCGACCTGGTAGTGGTTCCGGCTGTCCTTGTGAATCTGCCAGTGCATGCCGATGGTGCGCTTGTCGTGGCGCTGGAGGCGGTACAGCCCGAGGTTGCGGATGCCGGACTCGGGGTCCTTGGTGTGGGTGAGCCCCAGGTTGAAGAAGGAGCCGCCGTCCTGGGGCCAGGTGAACAGGGCCGGCAGGTCGTCGAGGTCGACCTCGTCGCCGTACAGAACGACGTCCTGCACGGGCGCGCTGTCGGACTTCACCTTCTTCGGCGGTACGTGCGTCATCGCGCCGAGTTTCCCGAAGGCCTCGCGTACGCCGACGAAGCCGTGCGGCAGCTCGGGGCGGAGCAGGCCGCCGATCTTCTCGGAGATCTCGGCGTACGACTTCAGGCCCAGCGCCTTCAGCAGGCGCCGGTCGGTCCCGAAGACGTTCATGGCGAGCGGCATGCTGGAGCCGCGCACGCTCTCGAAGAGCAGTGCCGGGCCGCCCGCCTTCTGGACCCGGTCGACGATCTCCCCGACCTCCAGATACGGGTCTACCTCGGCCTTGATGCGCTTGAGGTCACCCTCGCGCTCCAGCGCCCTGAGCAGGGAGCGAAGATCGTCGTAAGCCATGTGTCCAGTATCGGCCAAGGGCTACCCTGGCCCCGTCACCGGGGCCGTCCCAAGCCCCTCTCCGTCTTCTGGGGGTTCACCGCCTTCATGCTCAGGTATCTGCCCCTCCTGCTGGTCCTCGCCCTGTGGATCTACGCCTTCATCGACTGCCTGAACACCCCGGAGAACGAGGTGAAGGGGCTGCCGAAGGTGGCGTGGGTGTTCATCATCCTGCTCTTCGGCCAGGTGCTGGTCGGCCCGGTCGCCTGGTTCGTGGCGGGCAAGGTCCGCAAGACCCCGGCGAGCGGCATCACCCCCTTCTCCCCGGGCCGCCGTACGAAATTCGTCGCGCCCGACGACAACCCCGAATTCCTCAAGTCCCTCGAGGACGAGGAGGACAAGAAGCGCGGCGACGACCCCAAGGAAGACTGAGGACGGCTGACAAGCTGTACGCCGCGGAGCCCTCCGAAGCGGGCAATGCGCCCCTGGGCCGGGGCATGTGCGGGCCGGACACTTGTCTCGCATGACGACAGCTCCCGCCGACTCCTCCGGCACGATCGCCCCCGAGTACGGCGACAAGGTCATCGCCGTCGAGACGGCGGGCTCGGAACCCATCCCCGACGCCGAACGGCACGGCGGTCCCCTGCAGTTGCTGTGGACGTGGGCGTCTCCGAACATCGAGTTCGCGACCGTCTACATCGGCGTGATCTCGGTCCTCTTCTTCGGGCTGACCTTCTGGCAGGCGACCGCGGCGCTGCTGCTGGGCACGGCGCTCGGCGCGCTGACGCACGGGATCCTGTCGCTGGACGGCCCGCGGTTCGGGGTCCCGCAGATGGCGATCGGGCGCTTCTCCTTCGGGTTCAAGGGGAATCTGCTGCCCTCCGGGGTGAACGCGCTGGTCGCCGGGGTCGGCTGGTTCGCCGTGAACAGTGTGAGCGCCGCCTTCGCGCTCAACACCCTGACCGGTCTACGTCCGCTCCCCTCCCTGCTGTTGGTGGTGGCGGCCGAGATCGTGATCGGCTTCATCGGCCACAACTTCGTCCACGCCTTCGAGAAGTACGCGTTCCCGGCCCTCGCGGTGATCTTCCTGCTGGCCGGGGTGTGGACCTTCAAGGAGGCGGACCTCGCCGCCCCCGGCGCGGGCGGCGGCATCGGCGGCTTCCTGCTCGCCTTCAGCGCGGCCTGGGGCTACACGGCGGGCTGGAACCCGGGCGCCTCCGACTACTCCCGCTATCTCCCACGCACGGCGAACCGCTTCCGGACGGCCCTGTACCCGGCCGTCGGCCTCTTCGTCTCCGTGGCGGTGGTCTCCGTGATCGGCGCGGCGTCGGCGACGATCGTCGCCCCCGAGGGCGCCACCCCGACCGGCGCCTTCACGGGCCATCTCCCGGGCTGGCTCAGCAACTTGGTCCTACTCGCCATCATCCTCGGCGCGGTCTCCGCGAACGCCCTGAACGTCTACTCCTCCGCCATGTCGGTCACCTCCCTCGGCCTCAACCTCCCCGTGTGGCTCGGGCGCGGCGCGATCGTCGTGCTGTGCGGTCTCGCGGGTACGGCGGCGGCGTGGGCGTCACTCGCGGACGCGGGGCACGCGTACGAGGCGTTCCTGCTGGTGATCGCGTACTGGGTGGGCCCGTGGCTCGGGGTCGTCCTGGTCGAGCGGTGGCTCCGGGCGCGGACGCCGGCCGAGGAACTGGCGCCACGACTCGGCGACCGCACCTTCACCAACTGGCCCGGTTTCGCCGCCCTGTTGACCGGCATCGCGGTGTCCGTGCCGTTCTTCTCCAACCAGGAGAAGTACGTCGGCTGGGTGCCCGAGCAGTGGCCGTCCTTCGGCGACATCACGTGCCTGGTCGGGTTCGCGGTGAGCGCGGGGTTGTACTGGGCGCTGCATCGGAAGGATCAGCCGACGTCCGCTTCGATCTGACCCATGCGCTCCACCTCGATGTACTTCTCCCCGAACGTCTCCTTCAGGATCGGCTCGGCCTTCGCGGGATCGTCGACGCCCACGCTCACGAAGCCCTCCGAGTCGACCCCGACCGCACGCATCTGAAACGTGCCCTCCCAACGCTGCATGTCCTCACTGATCCGCCCGGCGAGCGCGTCCAGGGTCGTGCGGTTGACGTCGGTGTCGTGCAGCCGGATCGTCACGCCCTTCTCGGCGGCCCCGCAGAGGTCGGCGTCGAGCGCGGCGGACGGAATGCGCCAGACCTTGGCCGTCTGGTGGCGCTGGTCGACGGCCAGCCCGGTGAAGACGGCGGCGTGACGCCGCTGGGCGAGGTCGATGTAGGCGAGCGTCCGGTCCAGCGCGGTGTCGCCGGCGCCCTTGGGTGTGCCAGGGAGGCCGGGCAGACTGCCGGTGGGCTGAGTCCCGACACACTCGGTCACCCCACCGGACGGCGACGTGTCCTTGACCCCGGCGGGATCCGCCTTGAGACCCCCGTCCTTGAGCCCCCCGTCGGTGTGCCCGGTCTCCAGCGCGTCGATCCACAGACCGGCGGCCAGGGTCACAGCGGCGGTACCGATGGCGGCCGCGATCCACGTACGGTGCTGCATGTCCCCCTCCGTCCCTCTCAGTCGGTACTGAGACGGGGGAACAGGCGGAAGCGTTCGGGCGGATCTCAGCACCATGCGCCCATGCCCCAGGCCTCACGCCACGGTCCGCAACCCACCCCCCACAGCCGCCCCCATCCCCCGCACCACCCGGTGCGCGCAGGCAGCCGCCAGCAGTTCCCCCAGCAGATCAGGGTCGTCGATCTCCAGGCCCAGCAGGGACTCGATCCGCTCCAGCCGCTGGTACAGCGACTGTCGGCCGATGTGCAGCAGCGCCGCTGTCCGGGTCGGTGAGCAGCCGTGCCGCAGGTGGACCTCCAGGGTGCGGACGAGGTCGCTCGGGTGGGCCGCTTCCCAGGCGAGCAGGGGGCCGAGCGCGTGCTGGACCATGCCGGTGAGCCGTTCCCGGTTGGCGTCCACGCCGCCCCTCGTCAACTCCCGTTCCAGGGCGAGGGCGCGGGAGGAGGTGACGAGAGGACCGTCCGGTGCCCCGGGTTCCGGGGGCGGCACCGTCAGCGCGAGTTCCAGTGTCGTACGGGCCGCCCGCAGCGTGTCGCTCCAGCGCAGCCAGCCGCCGGCGTCGACCGCGGGCCCGATTGCCACGGTGAACCCCGGGGCGGCGGCCGTACGGAACGCCTCCTGGACCGCCCGCACCGGGTCCCGTCCGCTGCCCGGGCGAGACTGCGCGGGCAGCGCCAGGAGAGCCAGTACGTCACCCGGGAAGGCGGCCCGCAGCACGCCCGCCCCGCCCAGCAGCCGTGCCGCCCGGTCCACGGCGCCCACCTCGCGTGTGCCGTGCAGCGAGACGCCGATCAGGCGTGACCCGTGGCCCGGGTGGAATCCCGCGAGGGCGGCCCGCGCCTCCACCTCCGGCTGGTTCAGCGCCGCCCGGTTCGCCAGATCCGCCAGCAGCGCGGCCGTGTGGTCGTCACCCCACGGTCGTACCAGTGCATGCCGGTCGGACAGACCTCGCGCGACGATCGCCCGGTTCGCGGCCTCCGTGATCCGTACGAAGGGCACCACCCGGTGCAGGGCCAGCAGCGGCAGCCCCACGCGGCCCGCCTCGTCGATGACCTCGGGGGGCATGCTGGGCAGCGAGCGGCCCACCTCCACCGCGAGACCGGTCGCGTCCCGGGCCGCCAGTTCGCGGACGTACCGCCGGCGGACCTCCTCGTCCGCGTCCGTGAGTCCGAAGCCGTTGGTCAGCAGCAGCTCGCCGCCGTCCAGGAAATTCGCGCCCTCGTAGACCTCGCTGGAGTGCACCCAGCGCACCGGGCGGTCCAGTGCGCCCGCACCGGCCAGCAGCTCGGGCTCGGCCGCGCGCACCGGGTCGAGGGCCAGGACTTCACGGAGGGTGAGTGCGGGCACAGGAGCCTCCAGGGCGCTGACATTCCGTCCGGCTACGGGCTGCCCGGAGAGTACTTTCCGCACGTTGCCCCGGTGTTTCCGCGCCAGCAGAGTGGACGTATGGATCAGGCACAGGCACACACCTGGCTCACCACCGCGATCGAAGAGGCCCGCGCCGGGCTCGCCGAGGGCGGCATCCCGATCGGCGCCGCGCTCTACGGCGCCGACGGCACGCTCCTCGGCCGCGGCCACAACCGGCGGGTCCAGGACGGCGACCCGTCCATGCACGCGGAGACGGCGGCGTTCCGTGCCGCGGGACGGCAGCGGTCGTATCGCGGGACGACGATGGTGACGACCCTCTCGCCCTGCTGGTACTGCTCGGGACTGGTCCGCCAGTTCGGCATCTCCCGGGTACTGATCGGCGAGGCGGCCACCTTCCGCGGCGGCCACGACTGGCTCGCCGAGCACGGTGTCAAGATCGTGCTCCTGGACGATCCCGAGTGCGTCGGCATGATGCGCGACTTCATCAAGAACAATCCGGCCCTGTGGAATGAGGACATCGGTGACTGAGCCCCGTATCCCCACGATCGACCTGAAGCCCTGGTTCGACGGCGACCCGGAGGTGCGGGCGCGGATCGCCCGTACCGTCGACGAGGCGCTGCAGACGGCCGGTTTCCTGCTCGTCACCGGGCACGGTGTGGACCCTTCGCTGCGCTCCCGGATCCGCGAGGCCGCGAAGGCGTTCTTCGCGCTGCCCGTCGACGTCAAGCAGGCCTACGCCGCGAAGGTCGGCGGGCGGGGCTGGCTCGGGCCGGGGGCGGAGGCCAACGGGTACTCGGAGGGGACCGAGACCCCGCCGGACCTGAAGGAGTCGCTGACCTTCGCGACGCACGAGCCGTTCGAGGACCCGGAGATCAACGCGGAGTGGTACGCGCCGAACGTCTGGCCAGCGGAGGTGCCGGAGCTTCAGCGGCTCTGCGAGGAGTATCTGGCGCGAATGGCCGACCTGGAGAAGACGCTCCTCTCCCTCCTCGGTGAGGCCCTCGGGCTCGAACCCGGCTTCTTCTCCCGGCACATGGACCATCCGACGTACGGCTTCAACATCAACTGGTACCCGGGCACGGACGTCATCGGCGCACCCGCGCCGGGCCAGTTCCGCATCGGCCCGCACACCGACTTCGGCACGGTGACGATCCTCGACCGGCAGGCCGGCAAGGGGGGTCTCCAGGTCTTCACGGACGAGGGCGGCTGGGAGGACGCGCCGTACGACCCGGCGGCCTTCACCATCAACATCGGTGACCTGATGGCCCGTTGGACCGGCGACCGCTGGCGCTCCGGCCGCCATCGCGTCCTCCCGCCGCCCGCCGACGCACCCACCGAGGAGCTGATGTCCCTCGTCTACTTCGGCGAGTGCACCCCGGGCACGCTCGTGGAGTCCGTGCCGGCACCGGTGGGGCGGGTGGCGTACGAGCCGGTCGACTCGCATGTGTATCTGCGGGGGAAGCTGGACTCGATCACCGTCGACTGAATCACCGTCGACTGATGTGCTCGATCAGCCGCTCGAACCGCGCCCGCCACCGCTGCTCCGACTCCCGCCCACCCCGGAACTCATGGGTGAAACGGAGCGTGCTGCCCTCGTCACCGGCGCGCTCCAGGTGGAAGCGGAGTCGGCCGCCGCCCTCCACCGTGTACTCGGCGATCCGTTCCACGTCCCAGGCGGTGACTCTCCCGGAGCCGACGTCACGCAGGGTGACCGCGCCGCCGAGGCGGGGTTCGAGGACATCGGCCGGGGTGAACCAGGCGGCGAGGCCTTCCGCGGTGGCGAGGGCGGGCCAGACCGTCTCCATGGGCCTCGGGAGCCGCACCAGGAAGTGCAGTAGGTGCGTGCTCCCGTGGATCCGGCTGGCGCCCTGCTCGATGGAACCGGTCATGACACCAGCCTGACCCGTGACGCCGGGTCGCGCACGCGTTAGGGACGCTCACCCCGCTTGTCCACCAGCGTCCGCTCCAGGATCGCGGTGCGCCCCATCACGTCGCCCTTCTCGAAGCCCGACTGGAGGTCCTCGACGGCCACTTCCCGCTCGCCGAGGAACTTCATGGTCTTCTTGTCGAAGATCAGCTCGACCCGCTCCCCGTCGTCCACCCGGGCGACCGCCACGCCGTGCCGCCCGGCCGCGTCGACGGCGTCGTCGATCACGAAGACGCCGGAGATCTTCCCGGCCGCCCGGTAGAGGGCCGCCGCCTGGGCCGGCGGCATCAGGGACTCGCGGGCGAGGTCGCCGACGAGGACGAAATTGGCCTCGTCCTTGCTGTCGCTGCCCTCGCTCACACTGTTCAGCCAGTCGAACATCCGGTCCGGATCGGTGGGCAGGGTCTGGAGGTGCCGGTAGTTGGTGTTGGACGGGATCCCGGGAGTCTCCTTCTCCAGCAGCTCGTGGTCGGCGCGGACGACGGGGTCGTGCAGCATGTCCTGCTCGCTGCCGTCCACCGAGAGCCACACCTCGCGCTGGTGGATCGGTTCGAGGAACGCGGGCTTGCCCTCCTCGTGCACGCTCCAGCCGACCTTGCTCTTGATGTACACGAACTGGTCGTCACGGATCTTCAGCGTGTCCGCCTGCTCGGCGGCCAGCGCGATGTCCTCCAGCAGCGCCACGGCCTCCTTCGAGGCGGCCCGCGTCGACTGCTCGCCGGACGGCGCGGCGAGGGTCAGGGTCACGGCGGTCACGGCCGCGACGGCGCCCGCCACGAGCGCGGGCCGCAGCCACATGCGGGTCCGTCGTACGGGTTCCTGCCGGATCTCGGTCATCAGATGCTCCTTGAGGAGTCGGTGACGGCCCGGCGGAAGGTCGCGTTCGGGAAGCTGGTTCATCGGTTTCCCTCCCTGATGGGCCAGACCGCGGTGGTGCGGTCACCTCTCATCTGTCCGTCCAGAGAAGCCGGTTCCATATGTTTCGCGAGTTTTGTCCGCGCCCGCGAAAGCCGCGATCGTACGGTCCCGACGGGCACCCCCAGCGCCTCGGCCGCCGCCTCGTAGCCCAGCCCCGACCACACACACAGCGCCAGCACTTCCCGCTCGGCCCGCCGCAGCTTCGCCAACGCGGTCCGTACGGCGGCCAGTTGCGCCGCGTCGTCCAGCCGGCCGGCGACGTCGTCGGCGAAGTCCCGTACGTCCTCGGCGGGTGGCAGACGGGCGACGGCCGCAGCGTGTCTTCGGGCGGTGCGGCGGGTGTTGCGGGTGACGTTGGTGGCGATGCCGAGCAGCCACGGCCGCAGCGAGCCGCCCTCCTCGTCGAGCCGCTCACGCAGCCGCCAGGCGTCCAGGAAGGTCAGCGAGACGACGTCCTCGGCCGTGCTCCACTCCCCCGTGAGCCGGAAGGCATGGTTGTACACGGAGCGTGCGTACGCGTCGAAGAGGTCGCCGAAGGCGCTGTGGTCCCCCGCGCGGATCCGTTTGCGCAGATTCGTATCCACGCCTCTTTACCTGTCCGTACGACGAAGGCCGGTTCCGTGACTCAGGTCACAGGAACCGGCCTTCACTGCAAGGGACTTACACACCAGCGGGCTTACACACCGGCGTACGAGTGCTTGCCCGAGACGAAGATGTTGACGCCGTAGTAGTTGAACAGCCAGCAGCCGAAGGCGAGCAGAGCCAGGTAGGCGGCCTTGCGGCCCTTCCAGCCGGCGGTGGCGCGGGCGTGCAGGTAGCAGGCGTAGGCGACCCAGGTGATGAAGGACCACGTCTCCTTGGGGTCCCAGCCCCAGTAGCGGCCCCACGCGTCGCCCGCCCAGATCGCGCCCGCGATGATCGTGAACGTCCACAGCGGGAAGACGGCCGCGTTGACGCGGTACGAGAACTTGTCGAGGGAGGCCGAGGCGGGCAGGCGGTCGAGGACGGAGTTCGCGAAGCGGCCGGGCGTGCCGCCGGTGGCGAGCTTGTTCTCGTAACTGTCCTTGAAGAGGTACAGGATCGTGGAGACCGCGCCGACGTAGAAGACCGCGCCGCAGAAGATCGCCGTCGAGACGTGGATGTACAGCCAGTACGAGTGAAGGGCGGGAACCAACTGGTCGCTGGCGGTGTACAAGACAGTGACGGCCAGGCCGAGATCGAGGAGGACCGTGGTGATCAGGAAGAGTCCGAGCCAGCGGATGTTCTTCTTCAGCGCGAGCAGTGCGAGGTACACACCGACGGCGACCGTCGAGAAGGTGATGTTGAACTCGTACATGTTGCCCCACGGCGCCCGCTGCACCGACAGGGCCCGAGCGAGCACACCGCCGAACTCGATCAGAAACGCGAGGACGGTGAGGGAGATGGCGATACGCCCGTAGAGGTCGCCCTGTTCGTCCCCGCCGTGCGCCCCCGGCCCGTCGGGCACATCCCGCGCACCCGCCGCGGCCCGCACGACGACCTTCGGCCGCTCCAGTACGGCGGCACCGCCCGCCGTCCGCACCGCGACGGCCGGCGCTTTCGCCGCGGACTTCTTCTGCGTGGTCAGCGCGGCGGCCGTCCGGCCGACCTTGCTGCGGCTGCCGAGAAGCCATTCGGCGATATAGGCGAAGAAGGCCAGCGTGTAGACGGCCATCGACGAGTAGATCAGCGTGTTGCTGAGGCTCGCGAGGTTTTCGTTGGTCGCGGCGGCGAGATCGGTTGCGGCGGCGAGAGTCATTTCTCAAGCCTTTCGGCAGGTACGGCTTGGGGGTCGGGGGAGGTGGAGGAGTCGTCGGAGTCGGCGTCTGGGTCTGCGTCCGGGTCGGGGGCGCCCGGTGCCTGGTCGTACAGAGTCCCGGCGAGGTCACCGAGTTCCTCGGGCACCTTCGCGGACTCGCTGCGGCCCAGGCCGGCCATCTCAACGACCGTCACCCCATCGGCGCCGGGCGTAGCCCGCACCCACACCCGGCGGCGCTGGATGAACAGGGAGGCGGCGAGACCGAAGATGGCGGTGACGGCACCGCCGAGTGCCCAGCCGCTGGCGGGCTGCTCGGTGACCTGGAAGTTGGCCCACTCCTTGGTGCCCTCGTAGGTGACCGTGCCGGCGCCGCCGGGGAGCTTCATGGTCTCGCCGGGCTTGAGGTTCTCCCTCAGCTGCTGGCCCTTGGAGTCCTTGAAGTCCTTCATGTGCGACTTGTCGAGCTGGTACACGCTCTGCGGGATGCCCGAGTCGACGCCGAGGTCGCCGTGGTAGGGCTCCAGGTTCAGGACCGGGTTCAGCAGCGCCGGGAAGGCGGAGGAGATCTCGTTGCCCTTCACATAGCTCGGCAGGAAGAAGGCCTTGAAGCCGAGCTGTTCACTCACGCCCTTGGCGTTCTTGTAGCCGTCGTAGACCTTGATCACGCCGGAGGAGGTGGAGTTGGAGTCGAGCGGCAGCAGCGGGACCGCGTCGCTGTAGACGACGTTGCCCTTGCCGTCCCGGACGGTGACGAGGGGCGCGTAGCCGTGGGCGGTGAGGTAGACCTTCGAGTCGCCGATCTCCAGGGGCTTGTTGACCTGGACGACGGTCTTCTTGTCCTTGCCGTAGGCACCCTCGGCGTAGGTGATCTCGGCCTGGTAGGTGCGCGGCGTGCCCTTGTTGGGGCCGGAGGTCGCGTACGTGCCGATGAAGTTGTTCAGGTTGAAGCTGAACGGCGCCAGGTCGTCGGTGTCGAAGAGGGTGCCGGACTTGAAGTCGTCGTACTGGGTGAGGGTGTTGGAGAAGCCGTCGCCCTCGAGGACCAGCTTGTTGCCCTCCATCTTGAACAGCTGGCCTGCGGCGAAGGCGATCAGCATCACGATCAGCGCGATATGGAAGGCGAGGTTGCCGACCTCACGCAGATAGCCCTTCTCGGCGGCGACGGCGTCACCGGAGAGATGGGCACGGAAGCGCCGCTTCTTCAGCAGGGTCAGCGCGGCCTCGCGGACCTGCTCCGGCTCCGCCTCGGTGCGCCAGGTCGTGTACGCGGGCAGCCGGGTCAGCCGCTTGGGCGCGCCCGGCGGACGGCTGCGCAGCTGGCCGACGAACTGCCAGGTGCGGGGCACGATGCAGCCGATGAGGGAGACGAACAGCAGGATGTAGATCGCGGAGAACCACACCGAGCTGTAGACGTGGAAGAGGCCGAGCTTGTCGTAGATCGGCGCGAGGATGTCGTGCTTGTCGCGGAAGTCGGCGACCTTGGTGGCGTCGGTTCCGGACTGCGGGATCAGCGAGCCGGGGATCGCGCCGAGCGCCAGCAGCAGGAGGAGCAGCAGGGCGACCCGCATCGAGGTGAGCTGACGCCAGAACCAGCGGGCCCAGCCGACGACGCCCATGGAGGGCAGGCCCGGCAGCTCCTCCTTGGGAGCGGTGGAGAGCTGGGAGCCGGCGGCGCCCAGGTCCTGGTCCTCGGCGGCGGCCGAAGTCGCGTCGGAGGCGGTCGTCTTGCTCATCGATCAGATCCCCACAGTGAAGCCGTTGGACCAGTTCTGCATCTCCGACACGAGACTGTCCCAGGCGCCGGTCAGCAGCAGCAGACCGGTCGCGATCATCATGGTGCCGCCGATCCGCATCACCCAGACATAGTGGCGCTTGACCCAGCCGAAGGCACCGAGCGCCTTACGGAAGGCGATCGCCGCGAGCACGAACGGCGCGCCGAGGCCGAGGCAGTACGCGACGGTCAGTATGGCCCCGCGGCCCGCGCTGCCCTGCTGCGAGGAGAGCGCGATCACGGAGGCGAGGGTGGGGCCGATGCAAGGCGTCCAGCCGATGCCGAACAGGGCGCCGAGGAAGGGGGCACCGACGAGCCCGGTCACCGGTCGCTTGTGGAAGCGGAACTCGCGCTGGGTGAGCCAGGGCATCAGGCCCATGAAGAAGACGCCCATGGCGATCATGAGGACGCCGAGCACCTTGTTCAGCACGCCGTGCTGTTCCTGGAGGCTGGAGCCGAAGTATCCGAACAGCGCGCCGCTGGAGACGAACACGGCGGTGAAGCCCAGCACGAACAGCGAGGCGCCCGCGACCATCCGCCCGCGCCGGGCCTCGGCCAGATCGGTGCCGGCTACTCCGGTGACGTAGGACAGATAGCCGGGGACGAGCGGCAGGACGCACGGCGAGAAGAAGGAGACGAGGCCGCCGAGCAGCGCGATCGGCAGGGCGACCAGCAGGGCGCCGTTGAGCACGGTGCCGTTGTAGCCGGTGGCGGCCAGCGTGGACACTCCGGTCACGTCACTTCTCCGTGAGGACCGGGTTGAGCATCTTGCGCAGCTTCTCCTCGCTGAGCGCGGCCAGCGAACGCGCCGCGATCTTGCCGTCCCGGTCGAGGACGAGCGTGGAGGGGATCGCCTGCGGGTTGAGCGTGCCCTTCTCGAAGCGGAGCATCAGCTTGCCGGTGGGGTCGTACAGGCTGGGATAGGTGACGCCCTGCTGCTTCTCGAAGGCGAGGGCGTTCTTGGTGCTGGTGTCACGGGTGTTGATGCCGACGAACTGCACGCCCTGGCCCTTGAGGTCCTTGTAGACCTTCTCGAAGCCGGGC
This sequence comes from Streptomyces sp. GESEQ-4, assembly GCF_017948455.1. Classification (GTDB taxonomy): domain Bacteria; phylum Actinomycetota; class Actinomycetes; order Streptomycetales; family Streptomycetaceae; genus Streptomyces. The sequence goes on along the minus strand of NZ_JAFFSU010000028.1, from coordinate 15,337 downwards.
GCCTCGGCGCGGCACGGCGCGCACCAGGAGCCCCAGACGTTCAGTACGACGACCTTGCCCTTGTACGAGGCGACGTCCAGCTGCTTGCCGTCGATGGTGTCACCGGACAGGTCGGGGGCGGCGACCCGTTCGCCCTGCTCGACGGTCGAGATGCCGTCCTCGCCCATGACGAAGTTGGTGTCACCGCCTCCGCCGGAGGTCCCTCCGGAGGTGCAGGCGGACAGCAGCAACGCGGCGACTGCGGCACCGGTGAGGGTCAGGGGGGCGCGGCTGGCGGCACTCATGTGAAAAGTTTCGCATGTCCGTTCCGAGGATCTTGCGCACCCCCCTTCCGGGCGGAAACTCCCATTTCAGAGGCTCTTCCACCCCGCTGCGGGCGCCTGCCCGACGTCGAGGGTGCGCAGCTTCTCGAGGACCGCCGGCTTCTGTACGTCCATCCAGTCCACGAACTGCCGGAAGGAGACGAGGCGGATGTCCTCGCCCTTCTCCTTCTCCCGCGCGATGTGCTTCAGCGCGGCTTCCACGGCGTCCATGTAGATCCCGCCGTTCCACTGCTCGAAGTGGTTGCCGATGAAGAAGGGGGCGCGGTTTGTCTCGTATGCCCGCTGGAATCCCGCTATGTACGCCTCCGAGGACTGCTTCCGCCAGCCCGGGTAGTTGTAGGCGGGCGCCTTGGTCGTGTTGAGCGACTGGTTGGCGAGCATGTTGTAGTCCATGGACAGGACCTCGAACGAACGTCCGGGGAAAGGTATCTGCTGAAGCGGCAGATCCCAGATGCCGTTCTTCTTGGTGGGCCAGACCTGGCGGCCGCCGGGCGAGGAGGCGTCGTAGCGCCAGCCCAGCTCACGGGCGACGGGCAGCAGGTTGTCCTGGCCGAGCAGGCAGGGCGTGCGGCCGCCGACGAGTTCCTTCTCGTAGTCGAAGGGCAGGGCGGGCATGTCGGTCCACCCGGTGTTGGTCCGCCACTCCTTCACGAACCCCTTCGCCTGCTGGATCTCGCTCTTCCACTGCTGCGGCGTCCAGTTGCCGACGCTGCCCGTGCCGGCGCAGAAGTGCCCGTTGAAGTGGGTGCCGATCTCGTGTCCGTCGAGCCACGCCTGCCGGACGTTCGTCAGCGTCGCCTTGACGTGCTCGTCGGTGAGGTAGCCGATGTCGGAGGCGCCACGCGGGTTGTTCGGGGGGTCGTACAGCCGCTTCTTGCTCTCGGGCAGCAGATACAGCCCGGAGAGGAAGAAGGTCATGTGCGCGTCGTGCTGCTTGGCGAGTTCCAGGAAGCGCGGAAAGAGACCGTTGCCGACCTCGCCCGCCCCGTCCCAGGAGAAGATGACGAACTGCGGCGGCGTCTGACCGGGCTCCAGCGGCACGGGCTTCGACGGCTGATGCGGCTGCTTCCCGGTGAACGACGTCGACCCGTCACCGATCGGCCGCGCCGTGGCCGTCGGCTTGGCGGAGGGCCCCTTCCCGGAACCCCCCACCCCCGACGACCCCTCCGACGGGGAGAAGGTGCCACATCCGGCCAGCCCGGCAGCAGCAGCGGCCCCGGCCCCAAGACCGATTGCTCCCCTTCGCGTGAGTGTGCGCATTACGTCCCCGATCGTCACGTTCTCTGGTGGTCACCCAGTCAGAGGACACGAGGAACAGGGAGGTTCCGGAAGTTCGCAAGCATTCCGAAACAAATGCAACAAGGGTGCAACAAAAGGCTTTTAAGGGGCGCGGGGCTGTATCGATTTGCGGCTCCGCCGCGTGGGCGCGACAAGCCCCCACCGGCGAGGCAGCCGAAGAACTACCTACGCCCCGAAGGCCTTGTCCTTCCCCTTCACCGGCTTGGCCCCCGCCAGCAGATGCGCCGGCACAAGATCCCGAGCCGGCTCCGAGTACCCCACGGACACGACCTGGTTCCCCTGATACGTGAACGACGTCAGGGACGCGAGCGTGCACTGCCGCTTGCGCGGGTCGTGCCACAGCCGCCGCCGCTCGACATACGACCGCACGATCCAGATCGGCAGCTGATGACTGACCAGCACCGCCTCATGCCCACGGGCCGCGTCCTTCGCGGCGTCCAGCGCCCCCATCATCCGTACGACCTGGTCGACGTAGGGCTCACCCCAGGACGGCCTGAACGGGTTGACGAGGTGCTTCCAGTTCTCGGGCCGCCGCAGCGCCCCGTCGCCCACACCGAAGGTCTTGCCCTGGAAGACGTTGTCGGCCTCGATGAGCCGCTCGTCGGTCGCGAGATCCAGCCCGTGCGCCTTGGCGATCGGCGTGGCCGTCTCCTGCGCGCGCTCCAGCGGGGACGAGCAGACGTACGTGATGTCGCGGGGCGCGAGGTGCTCGGCGACCCGGTCGGCCATCCGCCGCCCCAGCTCCGACAGGTGGTACCCGGGCAGCCGCCCGTACAGCACACCGTCCGGGTTGGCGACCTCGCCGTGCCGCATGACGTGTACGACGGTGATGTCGGGGTTGCTCATGCCTGGGCCTCCGCCGCCGCTCGGGCCGCCGCCGGGAGGGCGTCGGCGATCCGCTGCACGGCACGCTCGTCGTGGGCCGTGGACACGAACCAGGACTCGAAAGACGACGGCGGCAGATAGACGCCGTTCGCCAGCATCGCGTGGAAGAACGCGGTGAAGCGGAAGGACTCCTGCTTCCTGGCGTCCTCGTAGTCACGCACCGCGCGGTCCGTGAAGAAGACGGAGAACATGTTGGAGGCGGTCTGCAGCCGGTGCGCGACGCCTTCCTTGGTGAGCGCCTCGGTGACCAGGGCCTGGATCTGTGCGGAGACGGCGTTGACGGTGTCGTACGCGGCGTCGTCGAGGAGGCGCAGCTGGGCGAGGCCGGCGGCGGTGGCGACCGGGTTCCCGGAGAGGGTGCCGGCCTGGTAGACGGGGCCGACGGGCGCGAGGTGCGCCATGACGTCCTCACGTCCCCCGAAGGCGGCGGCGGGGAAGCCACCGCCCATGACCTTGCCGAAGGTCATCAGGTCGGGCCGGACGCCGTCGATGCCGTACCAGCCGGCCTTGCTGGTCCTGAAGCCGGTCATGACCTCGTCGGAGATGTAGAGGGCGCCGTTCTCCCGGCAGGCGTCCTTCAGCCCCTGGTTGAACCCGGGCCCCGGAGGCACCACGCCCATGTTGCCGGGCGAGGCCTCGGTGATCACGCAGGCGATCTCGCCGGGGTGCCGGTGGAAGGCCTCCTGCACGGCTTCGAGGTCGTTGTACGGCAGCACGATGGTGTCGCCGGCCTGGGCGCCGGTGACGCCGGGGGTGTCGGGCAGGGCGAAGGTGGCCACCCCGCTCCCCGCGGCGGCGAGGAGCGAGTCGACGTGACCGTGGTAACACCCGGCGAACTTGATCACCTTGGTGCGCCGGGTGAACCCGCGGGCGAGCCGGATGGCGGACATGGTGGCCTCGGTGCCACTGGAGACGAGCCGCACCTGCTCCAGCGGCTCGATCCGGGCGACCATCTCCTCGGCGAGCGCGACCTCGCCCTCGCCGGGTGTGCCGAAGGACGTACCGCGGGATACGGCGTCCTGGACGGCGGCGATGACCTCAGGGTGGGAGTGCCCGAGGATCATGGGGCCCCAGGAACAGACCAGGTCGACGTAGTCGCGCCCGTCGGCGTCGGTGAGATAGGGCCCGTGGCCGGACACCATGAACCGGGGTGTCCCGCCCACCGCCCGGAAGGCGCGTACCGGCGAGTTCACGCCGCCGGGGGTGACGGCGGCCGCACGGTCGAACAGAGCCTGCGAGACAGGCGCATCGTATGAATAAGGCAGTTCACTCATGTCCGGCGACTTCTCCGACCTTCTCCGATTTCGTGGGCTTCTCCTGGTGACCTCCTCAGGGTAGGCGGCGGCGGAACCGGACGTGGTCCCCCACCCGTCTCCCCGTCTGCGAAACTGAGACCTGATACACACAGCTCAAACGGGGATCCCGTACGTATGTCATAGGGGAGCCCTCACCGGCCAAGCTGTGGCGAGGCTTGTTCAGGGGCTGCGAAGATCCTGCGGACAGGTGTTTCAACGCACGTTTCGGCGGGCGGCCGTGGGGGAGGTCACTGACACGATGATCGGGTTGCGCGGCTGGGGCCACGCGTCCTAGAAAAGCAGTCGGGTGGAGATATGCATCGCGGTGGCGGACTGGGCGAGGGGACTGACGACCTGGGCCCTCGACGTGCCCGAGGGGGCAGGCACCGGCGCGCGGCGGAGGAAGCGGCTGAATCACGGCAGGCACAGGGTGGACAGGAACCCGAGCGGCTCGACCAGCGGGTCGAGCGGCTGCGGGCGGGGAGCAGGAATGGTGGTCGGGTGGGGGTGACGTACAAGTACTTCGGCGCACCTGACGGCGCGACCGCGGCCCGCGTCCCGATCTCGATGCGCCCCGAGGAACTCGGCGGCGACGAGCTCGGCATGAACGGCATGTTCACCAAGATCAAGCCCGAGACGATGGCCGCGATGGTCCTCACCGGCATCGAGGGCGTCCCCCTGAACAAGGTGCCGCCCCTGGAACTGGTCGTCCTCCACCCCGACTACGCCGTCGTCAAACTCCCCATGACCGTCGTCGACCCCCTCCGCGGAATCGGCGAGGAGGCGGTCGGCGCGGCCGCGTTCATCTGGTCGACTGTGCCGGACCGGGGTGGACCGCGGGACGCGTTCAATGTGTATCAGCTGCTGCATGAGTGGCAGGACTTCAGCCACAGGCTGCACGAGGCGGGGCATCAGCCGTATTGCTTGGTGTGGCCCTGACCTCGGGTTTCTTTCATTGATGGGCGCCTGTGGGCGGCGTACGAGCAACTAGCCGGACCGGTGCCGCCGGGTCAGTATCCGATGGCCTCTCGGAGAAGCAGCACGGTGCCGCGCCCTGGGCGTGGTTCCGCGTTGAGGATGAGTAGGCGGTTGACGGCGCTGGGCATCCCGTACACCGCTTGGGCGCGGGCGTTCTCCAGCGGGAGGGCGTGCTCCTCGATGCGGCGCAGGGCTGTGCTCAGGTCGGGCACCACCTTCTGCGCGCCGACGATCCAGATCGCGTGGGCGGCGCCGCCCGCGTTGGCGGGGAGTTGGCTGCCGCTGCCCGAGGCAAGGACGAGCGAGCCGGTCTCGGTGACCGCGGCGACGCTGTTGATGACGAATTCGGGGCCGGCGACCAGCCTTCGGATCTCGTCGGCGCCGGTGGCACGGTCGATGGCCAGCGTGCGGGGCCTGATGGCGTCGTACTGGCCGCTGGCGTTGATGTCCTCGTCGATGCCGGACAGTCGGAGGGTCTCGCTGGCTCCGGTGAGCACGCTGGCGCCCGCGGGGACCAGGTCCTTGATGCGGGCGCGCGCTTCTGCGGCGTCGTCGAGTATCTCGGCGGCGAAGCCGCCCGCACGCAGCGCGGCGGCTACCCGCTCCAGTTGTTCGGCCGTTGCCGGGTCGGTGAAGGACGGGGGCGGAGCCGGGGTGGCCGTGGCGTGGGCCGGGTCGGTCCCGGAGCCCTGCGCCGTGTGGGGCGCCGTGCCCGCCAGCGGGGAGGTGTCGAGGTAGCGGACCTCGTACACCCGCTCGGCGAACCTCCAGCCCTCCGCGGTGCGCTGGTAACGGTCGTGGTAGACGGCGTAGTTCAGGCCCTGGCGTCCGTCGAGGGTGCGCACGAGTTCCTGGATGTAGGCGCGGCCGGTCGCGGTGTCGCCGTCGAGCTGGATCGTGCCGGGGTGTGTGTTCTGTACGAAGAAGTCCCACTGGCTCTGCAGCCGCTCGCCCCCGGCAAGGATCTCCTCGCGGCCGATCTGCTCGACAGGAATGTTGGGCATGCGCAGGGCACCGTCCGGTGTGAACAGCGCCGCCAGGCGGGGTCGGTCGCGCATCATCACCGCGTCGGTGAACTCGGCGCGCAGTGCCTCGATCTCGACGCGGTCCGCGATGGTCTGGAGGTCGTTCATCAAAGTCCCCTCTCCGTTCTCCGTCTCGCTGTCGCCCTCACCGGTGCGACACCGTTACGACAACGCAGCCCCTCGGAATGTGAGGCGGCGCGTCGGCCTCACATTCCGGTGGCCTGACTTGTCGTAACGGGTAGCGGCACCGAAGAAGCGAGCGAGGGAGACGGGCAGACCATGACCACCAGAGCCGAGCCCGGAGACGACCAGAGCGATCCGGGCCTCAGCGCGATCATGAGTGAGCGGCGTCGGCTGATCAACCTCGGCTATCGACTCCTCGGGTCCCTTGCCGACGCCGAGGACGTCGTGCAGGAGACCTACGCCCGCTGGTATGCCATGTCCGCACGGGAGCAGCAGGCCATCGAGTCGCCCGGCGCCTGGCTGATGACGGTCGCCAGCCGCATCTGCCTGAACCTGCTCGGCTCGGCGCGGGCCAGGCGGGAGACGTATGTGGGCGACTGGATCCCGGAACCGCTGCCCGAACCCACGGAGTGGATCACCGGGCACTCCGGCGCCGGCGGGACCGACCCGGCCGACCGGGTCACCCTCGACGAGTCGGTGACGATGGCCTTCCTGGTCGTCCTCGATGCGATGACCCCGGCGGAGCGCGTCGCGTTCGTCCTGCACGACGTCTTCCGTTACCCCTTCGGTGAAGTGGCCGAGATCGTCGGCCGCACTCCGGCGGCATGCCGCCAACTGGCCTCGTCCGCCCGTCGGCGCATCCGCACCGCGCAGAGCCCGGCGGGCCCGAGTGCCGGGCAGGCCGGCATCGTCAGGCAGTTCAGAACGGCGTGGGAGGCCAAGGACATCGACGCCCTGATCAGCCTGCTCGACCCCGACGCCGTCGCGACCGCCGACGGCGGCGGGCTGGCCGTCACCCACCTGCACCCGATCGTGGGCAGCGAGCAGATCGCACACGCCTACGCCGAGATCGCCCGTGTGTCGGGCGCCCGCACCACGTTCCTGGAGTGCACGGTCAACGGCCTGCCCGGCTTGGTGGCCCAGCAGGACGGCAACCTCTCGACCGTGTTCGCGTTCGAGGTCGCTGGCGACCGGATCAGGCATATCTGGGCGGTGAGAAACCCCGAGAAGCTCCGTCCGTGGCGGATCAGCTGAGGAGCGATCCGGGACACCGCTCCGTGGGCGCCGCTGAGCTCGGCCGGCCGCCGTCGGCCGGCATGGAAAGGGGCGCTCAGCCAAGCAGGGGATCCGCCAGTCGTCCCAGCAGGCCCGCGACCAGGGCGGTCTGGGTGGGGACGGTGTCGGGGTGGATGAACTCGCCCTGGGCGTGGGCGCCGTCGCCGATCGCGCCCAGGCCGCACAGGACCGGCAGGCCGAGGGCGGCGACGAAGTTGGCGTCGCTGGCGCCGCCGACGGCGGCGTCGGGCAAGTGGTCGCGGCCCTGGGCGCGGGCGACGTCGCGGGCGAGGTCGAGGAGGGGGGCGGAGGCGGCGTTGAGGGTCATCGGCGGGCGGTTCCAGGCGTGGTCGATGTCGATGCGGACGCGGGGGTCGCTGACCTTGATGGCGTCGAACTCGGCGTCGACGCGGTCCTGTTCGGCCTCGCTGCTGACCCGGATGTCGATGCTCGCGGTGGCCTGTCCGGCGACGACGTTGACGGCCGAACCACCGCTGATGAGCCCGGTGTTGATCGTCGTACCCCTCTCGGGAGCGGCGACGGCCGCGGCGGCGAGGACGAACTCGGACAGCGCGGTGATCGCGCTCGCCCCGTCCTGCGGCGCGAGCCCGGCGTGCGCCTCGACGCCGGTGGCGGTGACCTGGAAGATCCCGGAGCCCTTGCGGGCGGTCTTGACCGCACCGTGCGCGGTCGGCTCCAGCACCAGCGTGACGTCGACCTTCTGGGCGACCGCCTCGATGACCGGACGGGAGGAGAGGGAGCCGATCTCCTCGTCGCCGTTGAAGAGGAAGGTGACGGTGGGGAGCGGGGCGCCGCTCTCGCGGGCGAGCTTCAGGGCCCAGATGCCCTGTGCCAGGCCGGTTTTCATGTCGAAGATGCCCGGCCCGCTGAGCCTCGCCCGGCCGCCGGACTCGACCGACGGCTGTTCCCATCCGGCGAGGGTGCCGGTCGGCCATACGGTGTCGTAGTGGCCGACGAGCGCGACGTGCCCGGGGCCGGTGCCGGTGTACGTGAGGGTGAGGGTGTCGCCGCACTCGCCGCCGGGGTGGCGCTGTTCGTGGTCGGGCCGGCCGAGCCGGTGGACGGCCAGTTCGCGCAGGAGGTCCAGGCCCGCGGCGAGGGCGGGCAGGTCGTAGCTGCTGGTCTCGTGGCGGACCAGGGTGAGGATGTCGGTGACGATCTCCGACGAGACCTCCTGGGCACGGGTGGTGAGGGCGGCGGCGGGCGATGCGGTCATGATCTGCTTTCTCGTACGACGGTGTGGGGGGCTTGCGGACGATGCGGGGTCAGCTGACGCCGAAGGGGATGCCCAGCAGGTACCAGGCCACGAAGAACGCGACCCAGACGACCCAGACGACGGCGGCGATGGGGATCGTGAAGGAGGCGAGGGTGCCGATGCCGGCGGACTTCTTGTGCTGCTGGATGAAGCCGAGAGCCATCACGAAGTACGGGCTCATCGGGGTGACGCAGTTGGTGACCGAGTCGGCGACGCGGTAGACGGCCTGGGTGGTCTCGGGCTCGATGCCGACGAGCATCAGCATGGGTACGAGGACGGGGGCGGCCAGCGCCCACAGCGCGGAACCGCTGGTGATGACGAGGTTCATGAACGTGATCAGCACGGCGACGCCGACCAGCACGGTCCAGCCGCTCATGTCCAGGTCACGCAGCGTCTCGGCGCCCTTGACGGCGAGGATGTCGCCGATGTTCGTCCACTTGAAGTAGGCGAGGAACTGCGAGATCGCGAAGAATAGGACGAGGATCGGGGCCATCGAGCGGGTGCCGTCGGCCATCGCGGCGAGGATGTCGCGGGAGGCGGAGAAGGTGCCGGTCATCCGGCCGTAGACGGTGCCGAGCACGGCGAAGAACAGGCCCAGGACGAGCGCCATCCCGCCGATCAGCGAGGAGTCGACGATGCCGCCGTGCTCGCCGCGCAGCGGTGAGGACGAAGGGATCATCGCCACCACCAGGAACGCGACGAAGCCCAGGGCGACCAGCCCGGTCACGCGCAGCGCACGGCGCTGCTGCCCGGTGACCTCGATCGCCTCCCGCTCGTCGGCGTTCAGTGCGGCGACCGGCTCGTCGGGCTCCAGGTCCGTACGGCGGGCGAGGACCTTGTCGACGACGAGCGTGATCACCAGGGCCACGAAGACCGACGAGGCGAGCCCGAAGAAGTAGTTGGCCACCGGGGTGACCACGTAGTCCGCGTCGATGGTGTGGGCTGCGGCGGTGGAGATCCCGGACAGCAGTACGTCGGTGGTGGTGAGGGACGGCGAGGCGTCGTAGCCGGCGGAGATCGAGACGTAGGCGACGATGCAGCCGAGCACCGGGCTGCGTCCGGCCGCGCGGAAGACGAGTGCGCCGAGCGGGATGAGGGTGACGTAGGCGGCGTCGCCGGCGACATGGCTGACCATGGCCGTCATCGACAGCACGAAGGTGAGGTACCTGCCCGGCACCCGCGCGACCATCCGGCGCAGCAGGGCGGAGAACAACCCGCTCTTCTCGGCGACGGCGATGCCGAACATCACGGTGAGGATGGTGGCCAGCGGCGGGAAGGCCGCGAAGTTTTCGACGGCTCCCTCGACGGCCATGGTGATGCCGTCCCTGCTGAGCAGGTTCTCCACCTTGATGGTCTCGTCCGTGCCGGGGTGCACGGCACTGACGCCGACCGCCGCCAGCACGGCGCTGAGGACGGCGACGACCCCCGCGAGGATCCAGAACAGCCAGAACGGGTTGGGGAGTTTGTTGCCGACCTTCTCGATCGCCGCGAACGCGCGGAACGCGGCGCGCAGGACTCTCGACTGTGGCTCGGTCGGCCGGGGCGGGATCGCGGTGGCACTCATCGGTACCTCTTAGTGCGCTTGAGGGATGTTCCTGCGAACAATGGCAGTCGAATGAGAGATTCTCTAGCCCCTAGATGTAACAGCGGGATTAACCGGCAAGCTTCGGCAGTCTAAGGTGAGGCACTATGACCCGCCCCCTCCTCGACGATCTCGACCGGCGCCTCATCGGTGCGCTGCACCTGGCACCCCGGGCCACCTGGGACGACATCGGCGGGATCCTGTCCGCCGACGCCAGCACACTGAAGCGCCGTTACGACCGCCTGTACGAGGCCGGGATGGTCCGCGTGATCGGGCAGGCCGCCTGGGGCATGCACTCCACGGCGATGCCGGTCCACGTCTTCCTGGACATCACCGGCGAAACCCCGCTCGCCGTCCTCCGCCGGCTCCAAGGCCTGCCCCACCTCCAGCTCCTGGCGCAGATCTCCGGTGACCACCCCCTCTACGCCGTCGTCCACGCCCCCTCCGAGGCGGCCACCAGCGAGGCGATCGACCGGATGTTCTCCGTCCCCGGCGTACGCCGCGTCAAAGCCCTGCCCGCGCTCAGCACCCTGCGCCGGGGCCACACCTGGGACCCCCAGTTCCTCACCGACACCGAACGCGCCGACCTGCTGAAACTCACCGGCGCCCGCCCTGAGGGCACCGCGACCGCTACACCCCCCGCCAAACCGCTCAGCGAGGCCGAACGCACCGTCGTCGCCCAGCTGATCCAGGACAGCCGCGCATCCGCCGCGAGCATCGCCCGGGCCGCCGGCCTGGCCACCTCCACCGCGCACCGCGTCGTACGCCGGGTCCTCGACGAGGGATGGGTCAAACCGCGCCTGGAGATCGTGTCGGAATGGCTCGGCTTCCAGACCCCGTTCGTGCTCCGCCTGCGAGTGGCCCCCGGCGAGACTCCCGACGTCATGCGCCGCATCGACCAGCTCCCCCAGACCCGGCTCGCCGCCCACGTCGCCAGCGACATGTCCGTACTCGCCACCGGCCTGGTCACCGACCGCTCCGCCGTGGCGCACTTCATCGACCACGAGCTGGCCAGGATCCCCGGCATCCTCACCGTCAGCGTCGACGTCATGCTCGCCGAGCCGCGCCGCTACTGGCTGGACCGGGACCTGACCTCCGGACTCGGCGAATTCCACGCACCGGCACTGCTGTGAGTGCCAGCCATCAGCCGAGGCAAGGCCACCAAGCCCGCCGAACTGGTCCGCTGAGCTCCGCCTACGAGTCCGGCGACGTCAGACAGTACGTGAGGTCGCGGAACGTTCCGGGCCCCGCGGCGAAGTCAGGGGCGTCGCTGTAGAAGAGGGCGGCCGCGTTCGGATCGCCGTACGGAGTGATCTGGCGGCAGGTGTCGCGGCCGTCGCCCTTGACGATCCGCTCGAGGCGCAGCAGGGCTTTCGGGTCGGTGCACGGCACCCGGGGTCCGACGGGCGTACGGACGTCGAAGCCGCTGTAGCAGTCGCCCTCCTTGCCGTAGATCATCAGGCACAGGCTGGGCTTGTCGTTGCGGAAGTCGAAGCCGGTGTAGTCGTCCTTGATACAGAGGTCCGACTTGCCGTGCGGCACCAGCCGGGTCACCCGGGCGACCGCGTTGCGGTGGGCGCAGTCGACCACCCAGACCTCCCCGCCCTGCCCGGGACCTTCGGCGCCGACGCAGTCGCCCTCGCGTGCGGAGGTCGTCGGGCGGATGTCTGCCTGCGAGTCGGCCGGGGAGGAGGAGTGAGCCGACGGGGTGGAGGTGGGGGTGGAGGGCGCGCTGCTCACCGCTTCCGGCCCGGTCTCGGTGCGGCCCTCTGTGCCGCTCTCGGTGCCGCACGCGGTCAGCGCGGTGAGGGCGAGGACGCCGACGACGAACAAGGGGGCTTGCTTCCGCATCACGGCTCCGGGGGTCCGGCGGACGGTCGGGAGGCTGCTCACGCCAGATGTCTACCGGAAGCGCGCGGGACCCCTCCCGCCCCGATCCCGCTCGGCATCCCGCGCCGCCCGCTCCAGTCGGCTCCGGTGCTTCTCCCACCAGGCCGAATCACCCGGCGGCATGCCGTCGTTGCCCTTGTTCATGCCGACGGCACCGTCCGTGAGTTCCCGGATGATGTCGGCGTGCCCGGCATGCCGGTGGGTGTCGGCGATGACGCGCACCACGGCGTGGTGCAGCGTCACCTCGTCCCTGCCGCTGGGCCACCACGGCACCTTGCCGACCGTGTCCAGCGGCAGCGCGTCGATCGTCGCGTCCGCGTGTGCCCACGCCCGGCGATACAGGCCCACGATCTGCTCGCGTGACTCGTCGGCGGTGGCCCACATGTCCGCGTTCGCCTCGGCACCCTCCTCGACCCACGGCAGCGCCTCACCGGAGGGCCGTCCGAACGTGTCGCCGAGATACCCGAGTTCCACCGTGGCCACGTGTTTTTCGAGCTTCCAGAGCAGGGCATCACGGGCGGACTGCAGATCGAAGTGAAGGTCAGGTACCGGCGGCCGTACGCGACCTCACGACCCGCGACCTACATGTCCGCCGCGTCCACCACCGCCCCCAGATCGACGAACTTGAAGCCGGTGGCCGTGCGGTCCTCCACGCCCGGCGTCTCCTCGCCGTCCTGGACGACGAGCAGGCCGCGCGGATAGCGGCTGCCCAGCGGGGCGTTGAGGATGGCGGCGCCGTCGCACTCCTCCACGCTGTCCAGCGTCGAGGACGCGGCGCCGACCCTGAACCCGCCCTCGTACTCGTTGGCGTCGCCGACCTCACGGTCGTACAGGGCGAAGGTGTTGTCGCCCTGGCTGGACGCGAGGAGGTAGCCGTCGCCGTCCCGCTCCTCGAACAGCGTCAGGCCCTCGACGTCGGCCGACAGGTGCTGGCCGCCGAAGCCGGGGTCGGCGCCCGGCGTGCACTCCTCGGTCTCCTCGTCGTAGGTGCCCGGGACGCCGTACTCCTTGGTCCTGTCGATCAGGACGGGCGTGCCGGTGAGGTCGGCGCGCAGCCGCCAGATGCCGATGTCCTCCTGGCCGGCGTAGAGCGTGCCGGTGGCCGGGTCGACGACCATGCCCTCGACCTGCGGGAGTTCGCCGGGCTCCAGGCAGGGGGCCCAGGTGGTGCCGTTCGGGAGGCGGAAGGAGGAGGGGAGGTCGAGGGTGCGGACCTTGCGGTAGCCGACCTTGCCGTTCGCGGCCGGGACGAGTTCGAGGAGGGCGAGGCGGGTGCGCTCACGCTGGCTGACCAGGGCGTACGTACGGCCGCTGGCCTTGTCCTTCCAGGTGCCGAGACCGTACGCGGTGCGCTGGTCGTTGATCTCGCTCTGGTCGGCGGAGAAGACCGGGACGGCGGCCGGGTCGGTGATGTCGGTCAGCGGGGCGCCGGGGCGGGAGGCGTCGATGCGGTAGATCCGCAGCCGGTCGTTGCCGCGGTCGCTGACCACCGCGACATCGGCCCGGCCGGACGAGGTGCGCAGGCCGTTGACGAGGTCGACGTTGTTGTACCGGCCGGGCGCGTCGTCCGCCGACGGCGGCTTCGGCGCGGCGATCGACTGCACCAGGCGCGCGCCCAGGTCGTAGACCCGCAGCCCGCCCTCCTTGGCGGTCGCCATGACGAGGCTGCGCCCGGGGTCGGCGGGGTTCCGCCAGATCGCCGGGTCGTCCGCGTCGGCGTTCTGGCCGGCCTCGTCATCGAAGAGCGGCGCGGACTCGCTGCGCGCGGTCACCACCGGCAACTCGGCGTCCGCCCCCGCGGGGGACGCCGCGAGGAGGGTGGCCAGTGCGGTACCGGCGGCGAGGGCGGCGGCTCTGCGTGCGGCGCGGGGCGTCGTTCTCACGGGCGCTTCCTTACGTCAGGGGTGTCAAGGACATGCCGATGGTGGGCGGGGAAGTTGGCTTCCAGGGGGACGCCGGCTGTCCGGAAGGCGTCACGAGTGATCTCACGAGTGATCTACGGAGAGGGCGAACCGGTATCGAGCAACCTCACCCTGCCGCCAGGACGATTCCCGTCCCGTCACTTCACCCCCACCGTCCGCAACACCGTCACCGCCAACGCCCGCGCCACCTCCACCACTTCACGCACCGACACATGCTCCCCCGCACTGTGCGCCACCGCGATGTCCCCCGGCCCGTACTGCAAGGTCGGCACCCCGGCCCCGGCATACAGCCGCAGATCGCTGCCGTACGGCGCCCCGCGCTCCCGCATCCCCGAGTCACCGCCGACCGAGTCGGCGTAGGCCGCCCGGATCACATCCGGAAGGGGATGCCCCGGCGCCAGCCGCCCGCTCGCGAACTGCCCGCCCGGCCACGTCACCGTCGCCGGATGGTCCCGCAGCCACGGGTCGGCGGCGCACACCTCGGCGACGCGGCGTTCCAGAGAGGCCCTCGCGTCAGCCGGATCCTCCCCCAGCCGCACCCCCAACCGCCCCTCGGCGACGAGCAGATCGGGCACGCTGCTCGCCCAGTCGCCGGCGTGGACGGTGCCGACGGACAGGGCGTACGGGATGGGGTACTCGGCCATGAGCGGGTCAGGGCCGGTGTTGCGGCCGGCCTCCAGCTCGGCCAGCGCCCTGTGCAAGGTCACGTACGCGTCGATCGCGCTGACGCCCCGCTCCCGCGAACTCGCGTGCGCCGCCAAGCCGGGCACGGCGATACGGAACGTCAACGCACCCGCGTTGGCGGTGACCAGGGTCCCGGCGGTCGGCTCACCGATGACGCAGACGTCCCCGCGATGCCCCCGCTGCAACGTCCCGAACGCACCGAGCCCACCGTCCTCCTCCCCCACCACGAAGTGCGCGGCGACCTGCCCGCACAACCGCACCCCGCTGGCCCGTATCGCCCCCAGCACAGCAAGGTGCGCCGCCAGCCCGGCCTTCATGTCACAGGCCCCGCGCCCGTGCACCAGATCACCGGTGACCCGCGGCACGAAGGGATCCCCCTCCCACGCGGCCGGATCCCCCGCAGGCACGACATCAACATGCCCCTGCAACACGAAGACCGGCCCGTCACCCCCGTCCGCAGTCCGCCCGACCAGCCCCCACGCCTCCTCACGCGCAGCCTCCGCCCCCGGAAACCCGGGATGCGCCAGCAGCGCGCCCAGATCCAACGGCCACAGGTCGACATCCAGCCCGAGCCGCTCCAACCGCCGCGCAAGCTGATGCTGAAGCTCCGATTCAGCCGCACTCCCGGTAACACTCGGAACAGCGATCAACTCAAGCAACGTCCGAGCAACGGCGGCCTCATCGATCTCCGAGAGCACCAGAGCTTCTTCGTGACTCAACACGCGGCGCATCCTCTCCAAGGGGGGCACAGCGCCCCTTCAGGGGCGCGGGGAACTGCGCGATCAACCACATAAAACCCGCACCCGCCAAACCACAGAAGCCCCCGAGCTACTAGGCACCCCCCCCCCCCCCCCTCCCCCGAAACCCGCCCCCCCCCCCCCCCCCCCCGCCCCACCCCCGCGCCCCCCCCCCCACCCCCCCCCGCCCCCCCCGCCGCCT
>NZ_JAFFSU010000027.1 GCF_017948455.1 Streptomyces sp. GESEQ-4 | reverse complement strand
ATCCCTGCTGTCGGTCGAGAACACGACCGGGGTCGCCGCCCCGGGAGGTGAAGCCCTGTGATCGCCACCGCCCAGCGGCACCTGCTGCTGAACATGACCGCCAACGGATCGCTCGCGATGCCGGGCCAGGAACTCTTCGTCGTCAGCCGCGGTGAAGGACCGTACGTCGACGACGCGGAGGGCAACCGCTACATCGACGGCATGTCGGGGCTGTACTGCTGCCAGCTCGGCTACTCCTACGGCCCCGAGTTCGCCGAGGCGGCGGAGAAGCAGCTGCGCGAGCTGTGCTTCAGCCCGCTGTGGACCGGCTCCGCGCACCCCTCGGCCATCGAACTCGCCGAACGGCTCTCCCGGATCGCCCCCGTCGACATCGAGCACACCTTCTTCTCCAGCGGCGGCGCCGAAGCCGTCGAGACCGCGTGGAAGATCGCCCGCAGCTACCACGCCCTGCGTGGGGAGCCGGGCCGGGTGAAGGCGATCGCCCGGCATGGCGCCTACCACGGGCTGACCGTCGGCACGCTGTCGTTCAACGACGACCCCGGGCTGACGGAGCCGTACGGCCCGCCGGCGATCGACACCCGGTTCGTGTCCAACACCAACCGGTTCGGTCTCGATCCGGAGTTCGCGAACGACGGTGTGTACACGGCGCACCTGCTCGCCGAGCTGGAGGCCACGATCCTGGCCGAGGGCCCGGAGACGATCGCCATGCTGATCGCCGAGCCGGTGCAGAACCGGGGCGGCTGCATCACCCCGCCCCAGGGCTACTGGCAGGGGCTGCGGGCGCTGGCCGACCGGTACGGCTTCCTGCTCGTCGCCGACGAGGTGATCACCGGCTTCGGCCGGATCGGCGAGTGGTTCGGCGGGGACCGCTACGGCGCCCGCCCGGACATGGTCACCGTCGCCAAGGGCATCACCGCGGGATACGCCCCCCTGGGCGCGACCCTGATCGGCACCAAGGTCACCGAGGTCATCAACCGGCCAGGCGCCCTCCTCAACCACGGCTACACCTTCGCCGGGCACCCGCTGAGCACGGCCATCGCCCTGCGCAACCTCGAGATCATGGAGCGGGACCGGATCCTGGAGAACGTCCGCGGCCTCCAGAACCATCTCGCGGCGCGCATGAACACGCTCGTGGACCTGCCGATCGTCGGCGACGTCCGAGGCACCGGGTTCTTCTACTCCTGCGAACTCGTCGGCGACCTCGACGACGGCGGCTTCAGCGACACCGCCCGCGCCGACCTGATCGCCGACCTGATTCCGCGCCGGCTGCGCGAGGCCGGCCTCCTCGCCCGCGTCTACAACCGGTCCGCGCCACTGGTCCAGATCGCGCCCCCGCTGATCAGCGACCGCGCCCTTCTCGATGCAATCGCCGACATCCTCGCGCAGACCCTCGCCGAGGCGTCCGCCCGCATCTGATCCACGTTTCGGAAAGGAACGACATGTACTCCATCGGTCCACTGACCGTCGCCCCCGGCGAGCGAGCCCAGGGCCTCATCCCGGTCGGTACCAGCAGCTACGGCGTGGAGTTGGGCATCCCGCTGATCGTCGTCAACGGCGTCCAGGACGGCCCGGTCCTGTGCGTGGACGCGGGCGTGCACGGCGACGAGTACGACGGCCAGGAAGCCATCCGGCGAGCCTTGGCCGAGATCGACCCGGCCACCCTGCGCGGCACCGTCGTCGGTATCCCCTGCATGAACACCCCTGCCTTCGAGGCGGCCGCCCGCGCCAGCGGCATCGACCACCTCAACCTCAACCGCATCTTCCCGGGCGACGCCGAGGGCTCGTACTCGCAGCGTCTGGCCGCCACCTTCGTCGAGCAGGTCGTCCCCGCCGTCGACGCCGTGGTCGACCTGCACACCGGTGGCGCCTACGGCGAGATCGCCCCGCTGGTCATCCTCCAGGGCGGCTACGAGGACCTGGCGACGGACCTCGCCCTCGCCGCCGGGCACGAGCTGGTGTGGAAGGGCGGCAAGTGGGGCGGCACGGTCCGCCACCCCGTCCTCGCGGCCGGCAAGCCGGCCATCACCATCGAGTGCGGTGGCGCCACCTACCGCGAGACCAACGTCGAGCACCACATGAACTCGATCCGCAACATCCTGCGCAGCCTCGGCATGACCGACGGCGAGGCGGAGTTCCGGGACACCTACACCACCGTCTCCGGCACGTTCGCCCGCTCCGCCTCCGGCGGCTTCTTCGTCGCCCGCGCCGAGCCGGGGGAGACCTGCAAGGAAGGCGACCTGATCGCCACCATCACCGACCACTACGGCAACATCCTGGAGGAGGTGACGGCCCCGCAGGAGGGCATCGTGCTCTGGGTCCGCCGGATCCGTACGGTCCGCCCGGGCGACGAGGTCGTCATCTTCGGTGAGGTCCTGGGGGAGATGCGGCCATGACCGGCGAACTGCGGCTGACCGAGCTGCTGATCGACGGCAAGCAGGTGCCTGCCGCCGACGGTCGCTCCTTCGCGGTCCTCGACCCGTCCGACGGGACGACCATCGCCCAGGTGGCGCTGGCGGGCAAGGCGGACGTGGACCAGGCGGTGGCGGCGGCGCGCTCGGCCCTGATCTCCCCCGAGTGGGCCCGCATGCGGGCCGCCGACCGGGGCCGGATCCTCTACCGGATCGCCGAGGCCATCCGCTACCAGGGCGAACGGCTGGCCCGCCTGGAGAGCCAGGACGTCGGCAAGCCGCTCCGCCAGGCCAAGGCTGATGTCGAGGCGGCGGCCCGCTACTTCGAGTTCTACGCGGGCGTCGCCGACAAGCTCGGCGGCACGACGATCCCTCTCGGCCCGGGCCTGATCGACTACACCGTCCGCGAGCCGATCGGCGTCTCCGGCCAGATCATCCCGTTCAACTACCCGCTCCAGAACACCGCTCGCGGGTCCGCCCCGGCACTGGCCGCGGGCTGCACGGTGGTGCTCAAGCCCTCGCCCGAAGCCCCGCTCACCCCGCTGGAGATCGGCAGGATCGCCCTGGAGTGCGGTCTTCCGCCGGGCGTCCTGAACGTGGTCCCCGGCGACGGCGAGACGGGTGCCGCCCTGGCCGGCCACCCGGACATCAACCAGGTCACCTTCACGGGCTCGGTGCCGACCGGCATCAAGGTGGCCCAGGCCGCCGCGGCCAACGTGGTGCCCTCCGTCACCGAGTTGGGCGGCAAGTCCCCGGTCGTCGTCTTCGCCGACGCCGACTTCGACCTCGCGCTGACCGCCGTCGCGGCCTCGGCCTTCGGCAACGCCGGCCAGACCTGCTCGGCCGGCACCCGGCTGCTGCTCCAGCGCGGCGCGGAGGAGTTCCTCGACAAGCTGGTCGCGTACGCCGCCGACCTGCGCGTCGGCCCGGGGCTCACCGACCCGGACATCGGCCCGCTGGTCGCCGCCCGGCAGCGCGACCGGGTCCTCGGCTACCTGGACCTGGCCCGCGAGGAGGGCGCCGTGGCACGGGCCGGCGGAGGCGCTCCCTCGGACCCCGAGCTGGCCGACGGCTACTTCGTGGAGCCGACGGTCCTGACCGGACTGGACAACCAGGCCCGGTGCGCTCGCGAGGAGATCTTCGGCCCCGTCATCACCGTCATCGAGTTCGACGACGCCGACGAGGCCCTGGACATCGCGAACGACAGCCCGTACGGCCTGGCTTCGTACGTCTGGACCCGCGACATCGACAGGGCGATGCGGCTCGCCGAGGGCATCCGGGCCGGCCAGGTCTACGTCAACGCCACCGGCGTCGGCACCGGCGTGGAACTCCCCTTCGGCGGCTACAAGCACAGCGGCTGGGGCCGCGAGAAGGGCCTCGCGGCACTCGACAGCTACACGCAGACCAAGAACGTCTGCATCGGCTTCGGGAACCGGTCATGAGATACCGCACGCTCGGTGAACGCGGCCCGGCCGTCTCCGTGGTGGGCGTCGGCGGCAACAACTTCGGCTCCCGCCTCGACGAGGAGGGCACAACGGCCGTCGTACACGCGGCACTTGATGCCGGGATCACCCTCTTCGACACCGCCGACATGTACGGCGGTCGCGGTGACGGCGAACGGCTCCTGGGTGCGGCGTTGAAAGGCCACCGCGACGAGGTAGTTCTGGCCACCAAGTTCGGCATGGAGATGGGAGCGGAGGCGGACCGATACGGCCCGCGCGGCTCCCGCCCCTACATCCGGTACGCCGTCGAGGCGTCCCTGCGCCGCCTGGGCACCGACCGGATCGACCTGTACCAGTACCACGAGCCGGACGGCGTCACCCCGCTGGAGGAGACGGTCGCCGCGCTCCGAGAGCTGGTGGACGAGGGCAAGGTCGGCCACCTCGGCTGCTCCAACCTCCCCGCCGAAGACCTCACCGACGCCTTCGTGTCGGCCCAGGCCCGCTACCACCTGCTCGACCGAGGCGTGGAGCGGGACCTGATCCCGGCCTGCCTGCGCCACGGCGTCGGCCTGCTGCCGTACTATCCGCTGGCCAACGGCCTGCTCAGCGGCAAGTACCGGCGCGGCGAGGAGCCCCCGCCCGGCAGCCGCCTGTCCTGGCGGCAGGGCTGGCTCACCGACGCGGCCCTCGACAAGGCCGAGGCGCTCACGGCGTACGGCGCCGAACGCGGCCTGACCCTCCTCCAGGTAGCCGTCGGCGCACTGGCCGCCCTCCCAGCCGTCGGCTCCGTCATCTGCGGCGCCATGACCCCCGACCAGGTCACCGCCAACGCGGCGGCGGCCGACTGGATACCGAGCCCGGCCGACCTGGCCGCACTCGACGCGATCGTCACCCCCGGCGAACGCGTCGTCTGAAGCCCCACCCCATGGAAATCCGGAACCCCCGAGACTGAGGCGAACACCATGCGAGAGATCGTCACCTTCGACGCCTATGCGACCCTGATCAACTTCGAACTCGCCCCCACCACCCTGAAGGTCCTCGAGGACCGGCTGGACCTGGACAACCTGGACGTCGACGAGTTCCTCGACGACTTCCGCGTCATGCGCTTCCAGGCCGTCCTCGAGGCCTACCGCCCCTACCACGAGATCCTGCACTCCAGCCTGCGCAACGCCATGCGCCTGCACGGCCTGGAGTACCGCGAGTCCGACGGCGACGCCCTCGTCGAGGCCGTCCCCACCTTCGGCCCCTGGCCGGAGGTCCCGGACGCGCTGCGCGCCCTGAAGACCAAGTACGAGATCGCGATCATCTCCAACACGGACGACAACCTGATCGCGCGCAACGTGCAGAACATCGGCGTCGAGTTCGACTACGTCATCACCGCCCAGCAGGCCCGCGCCTACAAGCCGGACCGGCAGACCTTCGAGTACGCCTTCAAGACCATGGGCGTCGAGCCGTCCCAGGTCATCCACACCGCCCAGGGCTGGGAGTACGACCACATCCCGACCCGCGACCTCGGCCTGAAGCGCCGGGTGTGGATCAACCGCTACGGCCGCCTCGGCAGCGCCGACTACCAGCCGTACGACGAGCTGCCCGACCTGTCGGGCCTGCCGAAGCTGCTCGGCTGCTGACACTCCCGGACCCAAGCGACGTATGTGAGGACGCACGCCATGAAGCAGATCCCTTACTGGCTGGACACAGCCCCCGCCCTGCCCGACCGTTCCGGCAAGGACCTGCCCGACGAGGCGGACGTGGTGGTGATCGGCGGCGGTCTCACCGGGCTGTCCACCGCCTACCACGCCGCCCGCAAGGGCGCCAGGGTCGTCCTCGTCGAGAAGGACAAGGTCGGCTCGGGCGCCTCCGGCCGCAACGGCAGCATGTGCACCCAGGGCATCACCATCGCCCCCGCCGAGGCCCGCAAGCGCTACGGCCAGGAGCGGGCCCGCGAGCTGTACGACGCGTTCCGCGAGGCGGTGGACGTGGTCGAGGAGCTCACGGTCAGGGAGCAGATCGACTGCGACTTCCACCGCTCAGGGCGCCTCGGCGCGGTCTGCAAGCCCGGGCACTTCGAAGGCCTGCGGGCCAAGCAGCGCGACCTGGCCGACAACTTCGGCCACGAGACGATCGTCCTGAGCAAGAGCGAACTGCGGGCCGAGCTAGGCACCGACTACTACCACGGCGCCCTGCTCGACCCGGACAGCGCGGGCCTGCACGTGGGCAAGTTCGTCGGCGGCCTGGCGGACGCCGCCGAGCGGGCCGGCGCCGAGATCCACGAGCGCAACGCCGCCACCGGCCTCACACGCCTCCCCGGCGGAGGCTTCGTGGTGGAAACCCTGCACGGCACCATCCGTGCCAAGCAGGTCATGGCGGCGACGGACGCCTATACCGACAAGTCGATGCCGTGGTTCCGCAAGCGGCTGATCAACGTCGGCAGCTTCATCATCGTCACCGAGCCGCTGGGGGAGGCACGCGCCAAGGAACTCATCCCCAACGGCCGCCTGCTGGTCGCCCACAAGAACGTCGGCCACTACGTCCGCCTCACCCCCGACAACCGCCTCGCCTTCGGCGGCCGGGCCCGCTTCGCCCCCTCCAACCCCGCCTCCGACGTCAAGAGCGGCGACATCCTCAAGCGCGAGATGACCGAGATCTTCCCGCAGCTGGCGGGGGCACGCATCGACTACGTCTGGGGCGGCACGGTCGGCTTCTCCTGGGACCGCATCCCGCACGCGGGCGACGTCAACGGCCTCTACTACTCCATGGGTTACTGCGGCCACGGCGTCCAGATGGCCACGTACATGGGCCGCGCCGTCGCCGAAATGATGGACGGCAAGCCCGACGCCAACCCCCTACGCGGCCTCGGCTTCCCCAAGGTCCCCGTCCCCTTCTACAACGGCACCCCCTGGTTCCTGCCGTTCGGCGGGGCCTACTACAAGGCGAAGGACAAGCTGCTCTGATCCGCGGCGGACGACGGCGTCCGTTCAGATGTCCCGGAAGATCTCGATCTGCGCCCCCACCGAGTTGAGCCGCTCCGCCAGATCCTCGTACCCCCGGTTGATGACGTACACGTTTCGCAGCACGGACGTGCCCTCCGCCGCCATCATCGCCAGCAGGACGACGACGGCGGGGCGCAGGGCCGGCGGGCACATCATCTCGGCGGCGCGCCAGCGGGTGGGGCCCTCGACCAGGACGCGGTGGGGGTCGAGCAACTGGAGCCTGCCGCCGAGGCGGTTGAGGTCCGTCAGATAGATGGCCCGGTTGTCGTAGACCCAGTCGTGGATGAGGGTCTTGCCCTGTGCGACGGCGGCGATGGCCGCGAAGAACGGGACGTTGTCGATGTTGAGGCCAGGGAACGGCATCGGGTGGATCTTGTCGATCGGCGCCTCCAGCTTGGAGGGCCGGACGGTGAGGTCCACCAGCCGGGTACGGCCGTTGTCGGCGACGTACTCCGCCGACCGGTCGTGGTCGAGGCCCATCTCCTCGAGCACCGCTAGCTCGATCTCCAGGAACTCGATCGGCACCCGGCGCACCGTCAGTTCCGACTCCGTCACCACGGCGGCGGCCAGCAGGCTCATCGCCTCGACCGGGTCCTCGGAGGGGGAGTAGTCGACATCGACGTCGATGGTCGGCATGCCGTGCACGGTGAGCGTGGTGGTGCCGATGCCCTCGACCTTGACGCCGAGCGCCTCCAGGAAGAAACAGAGGTCCTGGACCATGTAGTTGGACGACGCGTTGCGGATGACGGTGACGCCGTCGTGCCGCGCGGCGGCCAGCAGCGCGTTCTCGGTCACCGTGTCCCCGCGTTCGGTCAGCACGATCGGCCGCACGGGGGAGACGGACCGGTCCACCTGGGCGTGGTACAGCCCCTCGGTGGCGGCGATGTCGAGCCCGAAGCGCCGCAGGGCGATCATGTGCGGCTCGATGGTCCGGGTGCCCAGATCACAACCGCCCGCGTACGGCAGCTTGAAACGGTCCATACGGTGCAGCAGCGGACCGAGGAACATGATGATCGAGCGGGTGCGGCGGGCCGCCTCGGCGTCGATCGCCTCCAGCTCCAGCTCGGCCGGCGGCACGATCTCCAGGTCGACCCCGTCGTTGATCCAGCGGGTGCGCACCCCGATCGAGCCCAGCACCTCCAGCAGGCGGTACACCTCCTCGATGCGCGCCACCCGACGCAGCACCGTGCGCCCGCTGTTGAGCAGCGAGGCGCACAGCAGTGCCACGCACGCGTTCTTGCTGGTCTTCACGTCGATGGAGCCGGACAGCCGACGACCGCCGACCACCCGCAGATGCATCGGGCCCGCGTAACCCAGAGACACGATTTCGCTGTCCAGCGCCTCACCGATGCGGGCAATCATCTCAAGGCTGATGTTCTGGTTGCCCCGCTCGATGCGATTCACCGCACTCTGACTGGTGCCGAGCGCCTCGGCGAGTTGTGACTGCGTCCAGCCCCGATGTTGCCGGGCGTCACGGATGAGCTTGCCGATGCGTACGAGGTAGTCGTCTGCCATGAGGTTGAGGTTATCTCAGATATGAGATGGCGCCCGTTGAGGGGGCCATTCGGGTGACGGCTCGTCAACGCCGCCGAGTGGTACGGGTACGACGCCACCCGAAAGGTCCGGGCAAATCCACTGATGTCGTACGACGTCCTGTGCTGCTGCGTGTGTGCCGGGGGCCGCGCCCGCCACCGGTCGTGATGGACCACGAGCGCCGGTTGATGTTCAGTCGCACCCCCGGCAGGATCCGGAAACTCTTGCGGAATGTGAGCGGCATCAGCGTCTCCCTTCGGGAAAGGCCGGGTGGTCCCGGTTCACCTCGGATACCCCGACTTCGCGCACTGATGGGCGAACTCGACCGGTTCCTCGAAGCCGGTCGCTGTCACGGGACCGGCCCGTACGGTGCGGTTGCGCGGCTGTCCGGTGTGAACTCCGGTGGACACGGCGGCAGTTGGTGTGACTCACATCACTTCTGGCTACTCTTGGTGCGGAGTTGCCATCCGTGTCACTCTTTTTGGACACCTTCCCTGCCCAAAAACAGTCCCGTGGCAGCGGATTGTGATCTTCTGAGCGCTCGCCGACTCCGGCCATGGCCGTGACATGTGATGCGGGCCTGCTCACTGATTTCTCGCCGTCCGGCTTTCCGGCGGAATTGCCTCATCCAGCTTTTGCGATATCCCTTTTCCCGATCTCTCGCCGTATGCGGCAGTGCCGTGCGACCTGCAACGCGCTGCCGGGAAGTGGAGATGCCCGTGAAGATATCCGTGTCCGGAACCTACTCCTCAGGCAAGACGTCGACGGTGATGGCACTGTCGTACTACACCGGTGTACCCCGCTCGCTCGCCCGGACGATCAGGGAGATCATGCCGGAGGCTCTGCCGGGCGTGAAGCTCGCGGACGTGACGCCGGCGCAGTTCCTCCAGCTCACCATGCGCCGCCACACCGGCCGCGCCGTACAGGAAGCCCTGCTCGGGGACCACTTCATCTCCGACGGGTCCTCCCTCCAGGAATGGCTCTACGGCGCGGCCCGGCTCCGGTACGGCATGAACCCCAACGCCGACGCCGGGAACGAGGGCGGCCCGGCGACGGCGACGCCGGAGGAGATGGCCTTCTTCGGCAAGGTCGTCGAGCAGTACGGGCACGCCTTCAAGCAACACGTCAAGGCCACCTACGACGCCTATGTCCACCTGCGCCACGAACTGCCGATCGCCGCGGACGGCCACCGGCCGATGAACAACGACTTCCGCGCGACCGTCGACAAGATGCTGCTCGCCACGCTGGACGAGCTGGAGATTCCCTGCCACGTGGTCAGCGGCTCCATGGCGGAACGCATCGAGACCATAGCCCGGATCTTCGACTGGACGCCCGTCATGAGCACCGCAGAGGCCATCGAGCGGGCCCGACACGACTACGGCCGGCAGGACTTCCGAATGGAGCACGAGCGGGTGCCGGCACGCGCGTGAACTGCCCTCACGACCAAAGGAGAACACCCGATGGAAAAGCCGCCGACCATCGCCGTCGCCTACCACTCCGGCAGGGGCCACACCGATGTACTGGCGCAGTCCGTCCGAGTCGGTGCCGAGGCCGTGGGCGCCGGAGTGACCATGGTGACCGTCGACGCCATGGATGACGCCAAGTGGGAGACCCTCGACAACGCCGACGCGATCGTCTTCGGGGCGCCCACCTACATGGGATCGGCGTCGGGAAAGTTCCACACCTTCGCGGAGTCGACCAACAAGCGCTGGGCACGGCAGGCCTGGAAGGACAAGCTCGGGTCGGGGTTCACCATCGGCGCCTGCAAGGCGGGCGACAAGGACTCCACCCTCGGCTATTTCGCAACCCTCGGCGCCCAGCACGGGATGATCTGGGTCAGCCTCGGCCTGCTCCCCGGCTGGCACCTCAGCCACGAGAGCGAGAGCGACCTGAACCGGCTCGGCTACTTCAACGGCGCCGCCGCCACCACCCCGGGCGACCTCCCCGCCGACGCCGTGCACAAGGCCGACATCGCCACCGCCGAGCACCTCGGCGAGCGCGTCGCCCAGTTGACGGCGATCCACCTCGCGGGGCGTGCCGCCCTGTCCGCCGAGTAGCGCCCTTCCCGCCAAGTAACCGACAGACGGAGCGAGTCGACATGACGACAGCGCAGCCGACCACCACCGGGGCGATCGTGGACGCGTTCTTCGAGAGGTACGCCTCCGGCGATCTGCCCGGCCTGCTCGAGCTGTTCGCCGACCGCGTGGACTTCCGGGTGGCCGGAAGCCCGCACGTGCCCTGGACCGGCACCAGGTCCACCCGGCGGGAGATCGCCGAATTCTTCGAGACCTTCCCCAAAGTGCTGACCGCGCCGCAGAGTTTCACGCTGCACGCCCGCATGGTCGACGGACAGCACGCGGTGGTCACGGCCGAGTCCGTCTTCGGCGTCCTGGCCACCGGAAAGACGTTCGCCAACGCCTACGCGCTGCACTTCTCCGTGGTGGACGGGCAGATCACCCGATACCACACGTACGAAGACAGCTACGCGATCGCCGAAGCCTTCATCCCATTCAGCGGCGAGCGCGCCGAGCGCTCCTCCAGCTGAACTCGGAGGCGGTTCATCGGCGGGAACAGGAGTACCCTGTGCCATCCCTGGAACTCGCGTCCATCGACGATTTCCTCGGCCCACGAGAGAGCAGATTCCTCGGCGAGGGATTCAAACGGGTCGAACACTCGCTGACCGATCTCACGATATCGCCGGGAGCCGACGACGCTTCGGGTATCGAGGCCACGGCCCATGTCGCCATTCCGGGCCTGTGGTCCCGCAAAGGCGACCAGAACCAGAAACCTCATCTCAGCTCCATCGATGTGATGCTCTTCGCCGCCCGGCTCACCGGTCTGTACGCGGCCCACACGTACGGCCTCGCCCCCGACGCCCGGTTCGAGGTGCGGTCGGTCGATATGAAGGCCGGCTCCGGCCCGGACGAGGAGGGCTTGGCGGAGCTGCCGGTGAGCGGTCGGCTGGTCGCCGCCGAGACGCGCGGCGAGGAGTGGTCGACCACCCTGGACTGCCGTGTCGGCTCGCTGTCGGCTCGCGTGCACGCCCGGCACGCCGCGGGCTCTCACCCGATCGGCACCCGCCGGACCTACTACCTGGCGGAGGAACTGCCCGGCCCCTGGAACGACGCGCCCTACGGCGTTCGGCATGGTGCGCGGCAACAGTTGCTCACCGGCGTGAACGTGACGGGCGACAACGAGGACGACCTGCGGGCGACCGCCCGGGTCGCGCTGGTCCCGGACGGGGCGGAGGCCGCCCAGGACGACGCCCCGGCCACCATGATCGATGCTTTGGTCACCGCCATGCAGCTCGGTCAGGTCCTGCTCTACACGCTCGACGGCGTCGAGCGTGTACACAGCAACAACCTCTGGATGCGACGGGCCCGCATCACGGCCGGCGGCACCGCACCGGCCCGGTCCGACGGCGAGGTGACGGCCCGTCTGGAGCAGGCCCGGTTGCTGCCCGCCCCGTCCGGAACATGGCGGTCGGCCGAGGTGGTCGGAGCCCTGCACGGCGTACGGACCCGGGTCGGCGTCGCGCATCTTCTCAACTCGCCCGCGCGGAACGGCAGCCGGGGAGATGAGAGGCGGTGAGCGCGCCCGCTGCCGTCCTCGCCGGACTGGGCGGCTATGTGCCGCCGCGCACCGTGACCAACGAGGAACTCTCCCGCCGGATGGACACCAGCGACGCATGGATCGTCCGGCGCACCGGTATCCGGAAGCGGCACTGGGCCGATCCCGGCGTGGCCACCAGCGACCTCGCCGTCGAGGCGGGCCACCGGGCACTGAAGTCGGCCGGGGCCGCTGCACCCGACGACATCGGCATGGTGGTCGTGGCCACTGCCACTCCCGACCAGCAGATCCCCGCCACCGCACCGGACGTGGCCGCCCGCCTGGGCCTCGGCCCGGTCGCCGCCCTGGACGTGGCGGCCGGCTGCTCGGGGTTCGTGTACGCGCTCGCCACCGCGTCCGCCGCCCTGGTGGCCGGGTACGCCGAGCGTGTTCTCGTCATCGGTGCGGAGACGTTCCGCCCCTTCCTCAACCCCGCCGACCGCAGTACGGCGGTGATCTTCGGCGACGGTGCCGGTGCCGCGGTGCTGCGCCGCGGAACCAGCGACGAGGCCGGTGCGGTCCAGAGCGTGGACCTGGGCTCGGACGGCGCCTTCAAGGACCTGGTCGCCCTTCCGGGGAACGGTTCCCGGCACCGCTCCACCGACCGTGCGCCGCACCCGGACGACCAGTACATCCGTATGAACGGCAAGGAGGTCTTCGTGCACGCGGTCCGCCGGATGGCACAGTCCTCGGCGGTCGCGCTCGCCCGGGCGGGCTGGAGCGTCGATCAGGTCGACCATGTGGTGGGCCACCAGGCGAATCTGCGCATCCTGGATGCGCTGGCCCGGCAGTTGGGCGTGGACAGATCGCGCGTGGTCACCCATATCGAGCAGGTGGGCAACACCTCGGCCGCCTCCATCCCGCTGGCCCTGGCCGACGCTGCCGCCCAGGGCCGGTTCCAGCCCCGTGACCGGCTGCTGCTGACCTCGTTCGGGGCCGGTCTGACGTGGGGTTCCGCGGCGCTCACCTGGCCGGAGATCACCCTCACCTGACAGCCGCCGTACCCCGAAAGGAAACGCCATGACGAGCCGTATCTCCCTCGAGCCCGAAGCAGTGCTCGACCTTCTCAGGACGCACTTCGACGTCCCCGCCGAAACGACTGCCGACACGCAGTTCCACAGTCTCGACCTGGACTCCCTGGTCCTGATCGAGTTGAGCGTCATCCTGACGAAGCGGTACGGCGTCCAGGTGGCCGGAGACGAACTGGCCACCGCCGGGACCGCCGCCAAGGCCGCCGATCTGCTGACCCAGAAGGGCGCCGCTGCCTGACGCGCGACGGCAACTTCGAGCAGAACGGTTCCCCCCTGGAAATCCCGGCGGCTGCGAGACAGCGGTCGCCGGGATTTTCACACGATGAACAACGACGCTTGGGAGAACGGAATGTCCGGACCGGTCAATGGGGAAGTCGATGTGGAAACGGTGTACTCGGCCATCGAGGAAGCCGCCGGCCTGCTCGATCTGCGCTGCTCGCCGGACACGGTCCGGCCGATCCTGAACGCGTTCGAGCCGTTCGAGGGCGGGATCATCTTCAGCGCCTCGGCCGGCGAAGGACACGCGGGAGATCTCGATCTCACCATCCAGGTGCCCCGAGCGATCGACGATCCCTACGCCCATGCGCTGGCGCACGGACTCGTGCCGCCGACCGACCATCCCGTGGGCGCACTGCTCTCGGACCTCCGCAAGCACTGCTCCGTCGACGAGTTCCTCATCGACTTCGCGGTTCTGGGCGGCTTCCACAAGATCTATGTGCACTTCCCCCGCGACGTGCAGGGAGTGTCCCAGCTCGCCGCCATCTCCTCCATGCCCCGTGCGCTGGGTGAGAACGCCGACTTCTTCGCCCGGCACGGCCTGGACGACGTCGCGATGATCTCGATCGACTACACGAACCGGACCGTGAACGCATACTTCACGTTTCCGGCCGGCCTGGAGGCGGCGACCGTCTCGTCGATCCTTCGCGACCTCGGGCTGCCGGAACCCGACGAAGAACTCGTGGAATCCGCACGGAAGACGTTCCGGGCCTACGTCACGCTGGGCTGGGACTCCGCACGGATCGAGCGGATCAGCTTCGCCCGCAGCCTCGATCTGGCAGTCGTCCAGCCCCGGGTGGAGCCGGAGATCGTGCGGTTCGTAACCGGCACTCCGTACACGTACGAAGGCGATCGCTTCAGCATCTCGATCGTCAAGTGGTCGCCCGACGGCGAGTGGTTCAACGTCGGGTCGTACTACCGATTCGGCCCGTTGCAGTGGGACGTACTGCGGAAGATCCTGAACTGAGCAGCCATGAGACACGACATCGTTTGCCAGGGTTCACCGAGACAGCGCAGGAGGCCTGGGCATGACCATTCCGCCCTCATGTACTAGAGTTATCTCGACATCGAGATATCTGCCGAGGCGTACCGCAGCCGCACGCGCTCTTCGGTCTTGCACTAAGGGTTACCTAACTTAGCCTTACCTTAGCGGATCGGCCAAGACGTCGTGGCGGCAGGATGCGGTGGGAACGCGCACATCAAAGAAGGAGACTGTCGTGTCGGCGAACAGCTTCGACGCCCGCAGCACGCTGCAGGTGGGCGACGAGTCGTACGAGATCTTCCGGCTGGACAAGGTGGAAGGCTCGGCCCGCCTTCCGTACAGCCTGAAGGTGCTGCTGGAGAACCTCCTCCGCACCGAGGACGGCGCGAACATCACCGCCGACCACATCCGCGCCCTCGGCGGCTGGGACTCGCAGGCCCAGCCGTCGCAGGAGATCCAGTTCACGCCGGCCCGCGTGATCATGCAGGACTTCACGGGTGTGCCCTGTGTCGTGGACCTCGCCACCATGCGTGAGGCCGTCAAGGCGCTCGGCGGCGACCCGGCGAAGGTCAACCCCCTCTCCCCGGCCGAGCTGGTCATCGACCACTCGGTCATCGCCGACAAGTTCGGCACGAACGAGGCCTTCGCGCAGAACGTCGAGCTGGAGTACGGCCGCAACCGCGAGCGCTACCAGTTCCTGCGCTGGGGCCAGACCGCCTTCGACGACTTCAAGGTCGTCCCGCCCGGCACCGGCATCGTCCACCAGGTCAACATCGAGCACCTCGCTCGGACCGTCATGGTGCGTAACGGCCAGGCCTACCCCGACACCCTCGTCGGCACCGACTCCCACACCACCATGGTCAACGGCCTCGGCGTCCTTGGCTGGGGCGTCGGCGGTATCGAGGCCGAGGCCGCCATGCTCGGCCAGCCCGTCTCGATGCTCATCCCGCGCGTCGTCGGCTTCAAGCTGACCGGTGAGCTCAAGCCCGGCACCACCGCCACCGACCTCGTGCTGACCATCACCGAGATGCTCCGCAAGCACGGCGTCGTCGGCAAGTTCGTCGAGTTCTACGGAGAGGGCGTCGCCGCCACCTCCCTCGCGAACCGCGCCACCATCGGCAACATGTCGCCGGAGTTCGGCTCCACCGCCGCGATCTTCCCGATCGACGACGAGACCATCAAGTACCTGAAGCTGACCGGCCGCCCGCAGCAGCAGCTCGCCCTCGTCGAGGCGTACGCCAAGGAGCAGGGCCTCTGGCTGGACCCGAAGGCCGAGCCGGACTTCTCCGAGAAGCTGGAGCTCGACCTCTCCACGGTCGTCCCCTCCATCGCCGGCCCGAAGCGCCCGCAGGACCGTATCGTCCTCGCCAACGCCGCCGAGCAGTTCAAGTCGGACGTCCTCAACTACGTCGACACCGTGGACGAGTCGGGCAAGGAGTCCTTCCCGGCCTCCGACTCCCCGGCCGTCGCGCCCAACGGCGTGCCGTCCAACCCGGTCACCGTCACCGCCCCCGACGGCTCGACGTACGAGATCGACCACGGTGCCGTGACCGTCGCCGCGATCACCTCCTGCACAAACACCTCCAACCCGTACGTCATGGTCGCCGCCGCGCTCGTCGCGAAGAAGGCCGTGGAGAAGGGCCTGACCCGCAAGCCGTGGGTCAAGACCACCCTCGCCCCGGGTTCGAAGGTCGTCACCGACTACTTCGACAAGGCGGGGCTCACCCCCTACCTCGACAAGGTCGGCTTCAACCTCGTCGGCTACGGCTGCACCACCTGCATCGGCAACTCCGGCCCGCTGCCGGAGGAGGTCTCCAAGGCCGTCAACGACCATGACCTGGCCGTGACTTCGGTGCTCTCCGGCAACCGGAACTTCGAGGGCCGTATCAACCCCGACGTCAAGATGAACTACCTGGCGTCCCCGCCGCTGGTCGTCGCGTACGCCCTCGCCGGCTCCATGAAGGTGGACATCACGCGTGAGGCCCTGGGCATCGACCAGGACGGCAACCCGGTCTACCTGAAGGACATCTGGCCCTCCGAGGCCGAGGTCAACGACGTCGTGGCGAACGCCATCGGCGAGGACATGTTCAACAAGTCCTACCAGGACGTCTTCGCGGGCGACGCCCAGTGGCAGGCGCTGCCGATCCCGACCGGCAACACCTTCGAGTGGGACCCGCAGTCGACGTACGTCCGCAAGCCCCCGTACTTCGAGGGCATGACGATGGAGACCACCCCGGTCTCCGACATCACCGGCGCCCGCGTCCTGGCCAAGCTGGGTGACTCGGTCACCACCGACCACATCTCGCCCGCCGGTGCCATCAAGGCCGACACCCCGGCCGGCAAGTACCTCACCGAGCACGGTGTGGAGCGTCGTGACTTCAACAGCTACGGCTCCCGCCGAGGCAACCACGAGGTCATGATCCGCGGCACGTTCGCCAACATCCGCCTGCGCAACCAGATCGCGCCGGGGACGGAAGGCGGCTACACCCGCGACTTCACCGTCGAGGGCGCCCCGGTGTCGTTCATCTACGACGCCTCGCGCCACTACATCGAGCAGGGCATCCCGCTGGTCGTCCTGGCCGGCAAGGAGTACGGTTCCGGCTCGTCCCGTGACTGGGCCGCCAAGGGCACCGCGCTGCTCGGCGTGAAGGCCGTCATCGCCGAGTCGTACGAGCGCATCCACCGCTCCAACCTCATCGGCATGGGCGTGCTCCCGCTGCAGTTCCCGGAGGGCGCGTCCGCCGAGGCCCTCGGTCTGACCGGCGAGGAGACCTTCGACTTCACCGGCGTCGAGGAGCTCAACAACGGCACCACCCCGCGTACGGTCAAGGTCACCACCGACACCGGTGTCGAGTTCGACGCGGTCGTCCGCATCGACACCCCCGGTGAGGCCGACTACTACCGCAACGGCGGCATCATGCAGTACGTGCTGCGCAGCCTGATCCGCAAGTAGACGATCCGGTACGGCAGTTGAGGGGCCGCATCCCTGGCTGGACAGGGGTGCGGCCCCTCGCGTCATACCGTCACACCCAGCCGCGCTGCGCCGCCCGTAACCCCAGCTGGAAACGGCTCGCCGCGCCCAGCCGCTCCTGCAGTTCGCTCACCCGCCGACGCAGCGTCCGCAGGCTCACCCCCAGGTGCCGGGCCACCGCCTCGTCCTTCATCCCCGCGGCGAGAAGCCTCGTCAACGCCCGCTCACCCTCGGTGAGTTCGCCGTCGGCGACCGGCTGACCGAGCGGCGTCGCCTGCTGCCAGGCCAGCTCGAAGAGCTTCTGCAGCGCTTCGGTCACCGCCGAGTGCCGTACCACCGCCGCGCAGTAGCCGCCCGCGGCGGAGGCGGTCAGTGGCAGCATCGCCCTGCTGCCGTCGACCACCAGCAGTTTGACCGGCACGGTGGGCAACACCCGGGCCTGCTCGCCGAGTTCGACCATCTTCCAGGCGTGGTACAGCACGTCCGGGTCCTCCAGGGCGGTGGCCGCGTACACCGTGCGATAGACGATGCCACGGCTGAGCAGATCCGCCTGGAGGTCCAACTGCGGGGTGCGCGGGGCGAGATATGGGGGAGTGTCGAAGACGCACACCTCGTGCTCGGCGCGCGCGTAAAGCTCCTCCAGACGCGCGGCGTTGGCGCCCTCGCCCGCCACGACGTCGACCAGGCGCGACGGTTCCTCGCGCAGCAGCCCCGCCTCGTACGCCGTCGCCATCTCGTCGGCGGTGGCGGCGAGCAGCTCGGACTCGGTCTCGCGTCGCCGGATCAGGGCGCGGATCGCCACGCGCGGATCGACGGCCCGTAACCCGCCGGTGGAATCGGGCGGCTGAAGAAGACCGAGTGCGAGAAGCCGGTCGCAGGCCTCGCGCACCCGGCCCGGAGACGCATCGGTGAGCCGTGCCCAGCCGGCCGTGCCCGCATCGGGCTGATGGAGAATCGCCTGGTACAGCAGCTCGTCGAAGGCAGAGACCCCCACCGCGGCCCAGGGGCTCGCGGCGGGGGGCCGTCTTGGTGCAGGGCTCTGTCTGAGTGCCGAGTCGTATGCCGTGTTCACCATGGCCCGGCACGGTAGACGATCTGTGTTAAAGCTGTCGCACGGCTTTTGGCGGCGCTCCTACTTCAGGCCATACGCCCGCAGGACGGTCTGATCGACCTGGTCTCCGGCACCGTCGGAGGCCTGCACGCGCAGCGACACGAACTTCGCGCCCTTCGGGTGTTTGATCTCGGCCTTGCCCTTCCGGACCTTCGCCTCCTTCCAGGACGTTCCGTCGTCGTACGAGACCCAGGCCTTGAGGGACTTGGCCTTGACGCTCCCCTCCTGATCCCGGACGGAGAGCCCGAGCTCCAGCTTCCGCTTGGATTCGGCACGGTTGAGGAGGTCGAGCCCGTCCAGGTCATAGTCGACGGAGAGCAGGGGCAACGCCGTCTCCTCCTCGGTGCGCGCCGAGGTGAAGGACCATTCGGTGTGGGTGCTCGTCGAGTACGGCGTCCAGCCGGCCTTGCGCTGCGTGTCGAGCACGAAGCGGTACGAGGCCTTGGCCGCCGGGACGTCGAAGACGCCGTATCCGCCGACCGTCGAGTCGCCGATCAGCCGCCCGTCCGCGTAGAGCTTGCCCTGCGCGGTGTCGCCGGCGTCTCTGACGTACCCGTAGTGACCGGGCGTCGCGTCGCTGAACTCCGCCACCTGAAGGGTGAGTTTGTCGCCGGTGCGCTCCGAGAGGCCGTACTCGGTGCTCGTCGCCGGACGTACCACCTGGCGCAGCCAGTCCTCGCTCGGCTGGGTGCCCGCCTTGCCGTAGGTCCGCAAGGTGTTCCACTGGCCACCGAACGACTCCCAGGACGGGTAGACGGCGTGCCAGACGCGGGTATCGGGGCTCACGTTGAAATACTCGGTGCGTTCCCGGCCGAGTTGCATGTAGTCACTGGACTCGACCCCGACGAGCTGCCAGGGGCGGAACGTGTAGACGGTGTCCGCCCCCAGTTCGCCCGCCCTGCCCGCGTAGTACCGGCTCTTCACCTTCGCCGTGGTGGAGCGGTCCAGAGTGTACGTCTGGTCCGGCGAGATCGCTCCGGACTGCGGGAGGGTCACGTTGTACACGTACGGGCTGACCTCTGTTCCGCCCAGCTTGAGCGTGACCTTCTTGCCGCTCTTCAGCAGGGTGGTGAGCTTCTCGCCGTCCTCGCCGGTGGCGATCATCACCGGCATCGTCGCCTTGTCCACGGCCGTGAGCCAATGGCCGGCCTTCTTGCGATACGCGATCAGATAACTCGCGCCCGCCTCAGCCGCGTTGGCCATCGCCTCGTCCGGCCCCCACGTGTCGGCGGGGACCCCGACCACCACAGCCTTGCCCTTGACGTCGAGCCCTTCGAAGTCGGCCGCCGTGCCGGCGCCCGCGTCCACCGCCTGCACCTTGCGGTCACCGGTGATCTTCACCGGGAAGCCGTTGTACGTGTTGGCGTATTCGAGCGGCAGCGCGTACTTCTCGGGGCTGGTGACGCTCGCCGTCAACTCCTTGGCGTACAGACGGAACTTGGCGTAGAACTCGAGAGATCCCTCGGTGACCTTCTCGGTCGGCGCCACATAGATGTGCTCGGTCCAAGGGCCCTGGCTGTACGTCAACCCCCAGGAGCTGCCGGGCCCTTCGCGGTGCCAGGAGGTACTGAAGCCCTGGTGCTCGGCGTCCTCCTTGGTCTTCGGCTTGATCTCCACCGCCTTGCGGGCGTCGAGCGTGACCTCGGTGTCCCCGTCGACCTTGATCTCGGGGTTGCCGACGACCGACGTGCCGACGGCCACGCCGCCCGCGTCCTTGTCAGGGATCCAGGTGGCGATGGAGTACGTACCGGCCGGGACCTCCCAGGTCCCGGTGGCGCCCAGGGAGCCGTAGGCGTTGGCGTAGGCGCCGTTCAGCTCCTGCAACGTGTAGAGAGACCCCCCAGTGGTCGGCTTGCCGTCGCGGCCCACGAGGGAGACCTTCAGGTCGTACGTCTTCGGCGCCTTCTCGAAGCCGACACCCGTCGTGACCAGGATGCCGTCGGCGGTCGCGGTGATGTGGCCCGCGTACCGGCCCTGGGCTGCCTGCGCCGGGTCGACGCCGACCGGGACCGTGGCGGTGCTCTTCGCGGGCACGGTCACGGTGCCGGCCCCCAGGGTGACGTCGGCGAGGCTCGACGAGAGCTTCAACTCCACCGGTGTGTCAGTGGTGTTGGTGTAGGTGATGTCCTTGCTGCCGACCTCCGTGTCGCCGTCCTCGTACTTGCCGAAGCTCAGCGCCGAGGTCGCGAAGACGTTCTGAGTGACCGCCCGCACGGCGTCGACGCGGCCGTCTCCCTGCTCGAACACGGAGTTGTCGGCGTTCGTCTTCGCGGTACTGGCCAGGGCCTGCTTGATCTGCTCGCCCGTCCAGTCCGGATGGGCCTGCGCGACCAGCGCCGCCGCGCCCGCCACGTGCGGAGTCGCCATCGACGTGCCGTTGGCCGCCGTGTAGTTGTCGTCGAGCGGCGTGCCCATGGCGGTACCGGAGGCGCGGGCCGCTGTGATGCCCACGCCGGGCGCCGTGATCTCCGGCTTGACCGCGAAGTCGCCGAGGCGCGGGCCACGGCTGGAGAACGAGGCGAGCTTGTCGGACTTGTCGACGGCGCCGACCGTGAGCGCCGAGTCGGCGATGCCCGGCGTACCGACGGTCTGCGCCCGCGGGCCCGAGTTGCCCGAGGCGATCACGAAGAGGGTGCCGGTCGACGCGGACAGCTCGTCCACCGTCTCGCTCATCGGGTCCGAGGGGCCGGAGGCCGTACCGCCGAGGGACATGGAGACGATGTCCGCGCCGGAGTCCGCCGCCCACTGCATGCCGGCGATGATCCACGACGTCTGGCCGGAGCCCGCGTTGTTGAGGACCTTGCCGACCATCAGCTCCGCGCCCGGCGCCACACCCTTGAGCTTGCCGTCGGAGGCAGCGCCCGAGCCGGCGATCGTGGACGCGACATGGGTGCCGTGGCCGTGACCGTCCTGTACCTCCTGATCGGGCACGAACGTCTTCGAGTCCGTGATCTTGCCCGCGAGGTCCGGGTGTCCGGTGTCCGCGCCCGTGTCCAGGACGGCGATCTTGACGCCCTTGCCGTCGTAGCCCGCCTGCCACATCTCCGGGGCGCCGATCTGCGGGACGCTGACGTCGAGGGACACCTTGACCTTGGCGTCCAGCCAGAGCTTGTCGAGGCCGCCGTCGAGCTGCCTTGCCGCCTTGGTCGTGGGCTCGGCGGCGGCCGTGTTCTCGGCGTCGGGGGCGACGTCCGCCCAGAACTTCTCGGCGGTGGACTTCTTCGCGGTGAGCGCGGCGCCGTCGATGCCGGGCAGGGACAGCGTCCTGCGCGCGCCCTCGGGGATGGTGTTCCCCTGGCGGTAGGTGGCGATCAGCGGGATGGCGCCGGTCTTCGAGTCCGCGTACCCCTGCTTGACGAGCTGGGTGACGTTGAACAGGGCCGGGTCGAGACGGCCCGCCTGAAGCAGCGGGATCGCGTCGTCCGGTACGACGCTGACCTCGCCCTTCTGCTCGCTCGACAGGAAGGTGGCGAACTCGCGGCCCTTGCCGCGTCGGACGTCGACGGCGGACTTGCCGTCGGCGGCGGTGGTGAGGGTGACCGTGTCGCCGGTGATGAGAGTGACGGTCTGGGTGCTGGTGGTGCCTGGCGCGGTGGCGCTCGGCAAGGGCGTGGCGCCCGGCTCGGTGACCGGTGACTTGGAGCCGGCCGTCGCGGGGGTGATGGCCCCCGCGAGCAGTCCGGCCGCTCCTGCCACGGCCCAGAGGGCGTGGAGTCTTCGCATGTGTGGACTTCCTCCCCTGAACACTGAAGTCGCTTCCGGCCTGGTGAGCCGGAAGCCAGTGATCAGGGTGGGCGCCGCGGGGAATGCGGCTCAAGGGATTCCTGTGGCCGGGGCGTGCCAATGCCCCCTTCGGCCAAGGCTGTTGACGGTCGGCCTGATCCGCAATTGATCTGCAAGTAGGATCCCTTGTACGGAAGTCGGGCCGCACCCCGTACGCGGTGCGGCCCCTCGCGATCAGAGCCAGCCGCGTTGCGAGGCCCGCACCCCCAGCTGGAACCGGCTCGTCGCCCCCAGCCGCTCCTGCAGCTCACTCACCCGCCGCCGCAGGGTCCGCAGGCTCACACCCAGATGACGGGCCACCGCCTCGTCCTTCAAGCCGGCCGCCAGCAACCTGATCAACGTCCGTTCACCCTCGGGGAGTTCGCTGTCGCCGACCGGCCGGCCGAGCGGTGTCGCCTGCTGCCAGGCCATCTCGAAAAGCCTCTGCAGGGCTTCGGTCACCGCCGAGTGCCACACCACGACGGCGCAGTAGCCGCCCGCCGCGGAGGAGGTCAGCGGGAGCATCGCCCGACACCCGTCGACCACCAGCAGTTTGACCGGCACGGAGGGCAACACCCGGGCCTGCTCGCCGAGTTCGACCATCCTCCAAGTGCGGGAGAGGACGTTCGGATCTTCCAGGGCGGGCGCCGCGTAGATCCCGCGGGAGACGATCCCGCGTCTGAGCAGATCGGTCTGGAGATCCAACT
The DNA here is from genome assembly GCF_017948455.1 of Streptomyces sp. GESEQ-4. Lineage (GTDB taxonomy): Bacteria > Actinomycetota > Actinomycetes > Streptomycetales > Streptomycetaceae > Streptomyces. The sequence continues at coordinate 95,325 of NZ_JAFFSU010000027.1, read as the reverse complement.
GTCGTGTGGGCGGTGCGAGATATGGAGGCGTGTCGAAGAGGCACACCTCGTGCTCGGCGCGCGCGTACATCTCCTCCAGGCGAGCGGCGATGGCACCCTCGCCGGAAGCGACCTCGATCAGCCGGGACGGCTCCTCACGCAGCAGCCCGGCCTCGTACGCGGTAGCCATCTCCTCGGCGGTGGCGGCGAGCAGTTCGGACACCGTCTCGCGCCGTCTGATCAGCCCGCGGACCGCCACTCTCGGGTCGATCGCGCGTAATCCCCCCATGGAATCCGGCGGCTGGAGCAGCCCGACCGCGAGCAGCTGGTTGCAGGATTCGCGCACCCGGGCCGGGGAGGCGCCGGTCAGGAGCGCCCAGCCGGCCGCGCCGGCATCGGGCTGGTGGAGGATCGCCCGGTATACCAGCTCGTCGAAGGCGGAGACCCCCACCGCGGCCCAGGGGCTCGCGGCAGGGGTCTGGTCTGCCGTGTCATATGCCGTGTTCGCCATGGCTCGGCACGGTAGGCAATGTTTGTTAAGGCTGTCAGTACCGGCCTGGGATGCCGTCTGTTTCAGGCCTCCTACTTCAAGCCTTCTACTTCAGGCCGAACGCCCGCACCACGGTCTGGTCGACCGCGTTGCCGTTCCGGTCGGCGGCCCGCACACGCAGCGACACGAACTCGGCGCCCTTCTTCGGGTGCTTGAGCTCCGCCTTGCCGTGCCGGACCTTCACCTCCTTCCAGGTGGTGCCGTCGTCGTAGGAGACCCAGGCCTTCAGTTGACCGGTCGTGATGCTCTTGTGCTGGTCCCGGACGGAGAGCCCGAGCTCCGACCTCCCCTTGGACTCGACCCGGTTCAGGAGGTCCAGCCCGTCCACGTCGTAATCGACGGAGAGCAGCGGCAGCGCCGTCTGCTGTTCCGTGCGCGCCGAGGTGAAGGACCATTCGGTGTGGGTGCTCGTGGAGTACGTCGCCCAGTCGGCCGTGCGCCGGGCGTCGAGAACGAAGCGGTATGCGGTCTTCGCCGCCGGGACGTCGAAGGTTCCTGAGCCGCGAACGGAGTCGCCGATCAGCTTCCCGTCCGCGTACAGCGCGCCCTTCGCGGTGTCCTGGGCATTGTCCACGTACCCGTAGTGACCCGGTGCCGCATCGCTCAACTCCGGGACCTTGAGGGTGAGTTTGTCGCCGGTGCGCTGGGAGACGCCGTACTGCTCACTGGACGCCGGGCGCACGACCTGGCGCAGCCAGTCCTCGGTGGGTACCCGGCCCGCCTTGTCGAAGGTCCGCAGCGTGTTCCACTGGGGCAGGGCCGCATTCCCGTCGGGGTAGACGGCGTGCCAGACACGGGTGTCGGGGGAGACGTTGTAGTACTCGGTGCGCTCCGTACCGAGTGGCGTCTTGTAGCTGGCCTCGACGGCGGCGGACTGCGCGGGGCGGTACCGGTAGACGGCGTCCTTGCCGACCTGGCCGGCCTTGCCCCCGTGGTAACGGACCGTGTGCCGCACGGTGTTGGAGCTGTTCAGGGAGTACGTCTGGTTCTCCGCGACGGCGCCGGTCTGCGGGAACATCACGTTGTAGACGTACGGGCTGACCGCGGTGCCGTCCAGCTTCAGCGTGACCTTCTTCCCGCTCTCGAGCAGCGCCCCGAGTTTCGCGCCGTCCTCGCCGGTGGCGACCATCAGCGGGATCGTCGCGCTGTCCACCCAGGAGATCCAGTACCCGGGCGTCTCGCGGTACGCGATCACGTAACCGGCCCCGGCCTTGGTCGCGTTGGCCAGCGCCTCGTCCGCCGTCTTCCCGGCCGGCACCCGGACGACCGCCACCTTGCCCTTGACGTCGAGCCCTTCGAAGTCGGCCGCGCTGCCGCTGCCGGCGGCCACCGCCCGCACCTTCCGCTCACCGCTGAACCCCGCCGGGAGGCCGTTCCGCGTCTGTACGTAGTCGAGGGGAAGTTCGTACGTCTCGGGACTGGTGACGCTCGCCGTCAACTCCTTGGCGGCCAGCCGGAACTTGGAGACGAACTCGAACATGCCCTCCGTGACCTTCTCGGTCGGAGTGACGTAGACGCGGTCGGTCCACCAGTTCTGAAGGTACGTCACCCTGAGGGCGGAACCCGGACCTTCCCGGTGCCAGCTGGTGGTGAACCCCTGGAACTCGGAGTCCTCCCTGGTCTTCGGCTTGATCTCGACGGCCTTGCGGGCGTCGAGGACGACCTCGGTGTCCTTGTCGACCTTGATCTCGGGATCACCGACGACCGAGGTGGCGACCTCCAGTGCACCCGCGTCCCGCTCCGGGATCCAGGCCGCCGTGGAGTACGTGCCGGCCGGCACGTTGAGGGTGTAGCCGCTGCCGATGTAACCGGTCGTTGCCGGGTACGCGCCGTTCAGCTCCTGCAACATGAAGATCGATGGCGAGGTGGACGGCTTGCCGCCGCGGTTCACCACCGACACCTTCAGGCGGTAGGTCTTCGGCTGCTTCTCGAAGCCGACGGCCGTGGTGACCCGGACGCCGTCGGCGCTCGCGGTGATGTGGCCCGTGTACCGGCCCTCGGCCTGGTCGGCGGGGGCGACCGTGACCGCGACGGTGGTGGTGCCGTTCGCCGGGACGGTCACGAGGCCCGTGGCCGGGGTGGCCGCCGTGAGGGACGAGGAGAGCTTCAACTCCACTGCTTCGTCAGTGGTGTTGGTGTACGTGATGTCCTTGCTGTCGGTCTCGGTGTCGCTGTCCTTGTACGTGCCGAAGCTGAGCGCCGGGGTCGCGAAGACGCCCTGCTCGACGGCCTGCACGGCGTCCACCCGGCCGTCGCCCTGCTCGAACACGGTGGTGTCCGGGCTGGTCTTCGCGGTGCTGGCGAGGGCCTGTTTGATCTGCTGGCCCGTCCAGTCCGGATGGGCCTGGGCGACCAGCGCGGCGACGCCCGAGACATGCGGAGTCGCCATCGAAGTGCCGTTCGACGACGTGTAGTTGTCGTCGACGGGCGTGCCCATGCTGGTACCTGCGGCACGGGCGGCGACGACGCCCACGCCCGGCGCGGTGATCTCCGGCTTGATCGCGGAGTCACCGAGGCGCGGGCCCCGGCTGGAGAAGGAGGCCAGCTTGTCGGACTTGTCGACCGCGCCCACCGTCAGCGCGGAGTCGGCGATGCCGGGCGTGCCGATGGTCCCCTCCACCGGGCCGGTGTTGCCGGCGGCGACCACGAAGAGGGTGCCTGTCGACTCGGACAGCTCGTCCACGGTCTCGCTCAGCACGTCGGAGGGGCCTGACGCGGTACCACCCAGCGACATCGAGACGATCTTCGCTCCCGAGTTCGCCGCCCACTGCATGCCTTCGAGGATCCAGGAGGTCTGGCCGCGGCCGTCGTTGCCCAGCACCTTGCCGACCAGCAGCTCCGCACCGGGCGCCGCGCCCTTGAGCTTGCCGTCCGAGGCCGCGCCCGAGCCGACGATCGTGGACGCCACGTGGGTGCCGTGGCCGTGACCGTCCTGCACGGCCTGGTCGGGCACGAAGGTACGCGACTCGGCGATCCTGCCCGCGAGGTCCGGGTGCCCGGCGTCCACGCCGGTGTCCAGGACGGCGACCTTGACGCCCTTGCCGTCGTAGCCGGACTGCCACACCTCGGGCGCGCCGATCTGCGGAACGCTTCCCTCGAGGGACGCCTCCACCTTGGCGTCCAGCCAGATCTTCTCGATGCCCTCACCGAGCAGGCGTGCGGCCTTCGAGGTCGGTTCGGTGCCGAGCGCGGGGGCGATGTCCGCCCAGAACGCGGTGGACTTCTCGGCGCTCAGTGCGGCGCCGTCGATCCCAGGGAGCGCGAGCGTGCGACGCGCGCCGTCGGGGGTCGCACTGCCCTTGGTGTAGGTCGCGATGACCGGGGTGGCCCCGGCTTGGGCGTCGGTGTAGCCCTGCTTCACCAGCTGGGTGATGTTGAACAGGGCGGGGTCGAGGCGGCCCGCCTGGATCAGCGGGAGCGCGTCGGAGGGCAAGACGCTGATCTCGCCGTCGCGTTCGCTGGACAGGAAGGTGGCGGCCTCACGGCCCTTGCCACGCTGTACGTCGACGGCGTACTTGCCGTCCGGGCTGGTCGTGAGCGACACGGTGTCGCCGGTGACGAGGGTCACGGTCTGCTGGTACGGGGCGCCGGTCTTGGCGCCGCTCTGCACGGGCGTGGTGTCCGGTGCGCTGACCGGTAATCCGGAACCGGCCGCCGCGGGCATGATCGCGCCCGTGAGCAATCCTGCCGCTCCTGCCACAGCCCAGAGGGCGTGGAGTCTTCGCATGGGTGGCGTCCTCCCCTGAACGCTGACGACGCTTCCTGCCTGGTGGGCGGAAGCCAGTGATCAGGGTGGGCGCCACACGCAAAGCGACTCAAGGGATTGCTGTGGCCGAGGGGTGCCAATGCACCCTTCGGCCAGAAGAGTTGGTGGTGCCGCAGGCCATCGACGGCCTGTCGCAACCAGGTCTCCTGGACCGCGTCCTCGGCTCACTCACGCTGCCGAGGATCCGGTAGGCGATGGCGGCTCGGCCCGGCTCAGGCCGACTCCTCCTTGAAGCCCACCCGCCACGACGGATAGCGCGGCTCCCAGCCGAGCTCCCGCCTGGCCCTGGCGTTGGAGAAGCCGTGGCTCTCGGTCATCAGAGTCACCGCGAACTCCCCGGCCAGCAGCCTGGCGAGCCACTTGGGCACCCGCATCGGCCGCTTCGCCCCCGCACACGCGGCCAGGTACGGCAGCCAGTCCCGGACCTGGGCGGGCTCGTCGTCGACGATGTTGAACACGCCCTTCGCCCGCTGCTCGATGGCCAGGACGGTGGCACTGGCCGCGTCGTCGAGATGTACCCAGGAGTTCCAGCCACTGCCGTCCCCCACGAGCGGGAACTTCCGCTTGCGCACCATCTCGACCACGTCGTCGCTCGCGCCCGGCCCGTAGAACCCGCCGTAGCGCAGGACCGTGCCGCCGGCCTTGGGCACCACGTCCTGGATGTGCAGCACACCCGCCGAGAGCCTGCGCACGGTCGCCGCCGTGCCCGGGTCGATCGGATCCTCCTCGGTCAGCAGCCTCGCACGGGGCCCAAAACTCTGCGCGAAGCTCTGCACGAACACATGGGGCACGCCGGTCGCCTCGGCGGCGGCCAGCAGATGGTCCGTGCCCTCGATGCGCAGCCGGTTGGTCGGGGCGAAGAAGCGGTCCGGGTGGCGCATGTCGGGCTTGCCCGTGCCGAGCCCGGTCATCTGGTGCACGATCGCGTCCGGCTGGGCCCGGTCCACCGCCTCCCGGACCGACACCCCGTCCAGCCCGTCCATCACGACGCCCTGAGCGCCCAGCTCCGCCAGCATGCCCAGCTTGGCCGCGCTCGTCGTCGTGGCCGTCACCTGGTGGCCCCGGGCCACCAGCTGCGGCACCAGCCGCCGCCCCAAGGCCCCGCTCCCGCCCGCCACGAACACCCGCATGATCATCACCTTCCCGCGCCGAGGTCTGTCTCTCTACTTGGGACGAGACAGCCGGAGCGTTTGTGACATCGGCGGGAGGGCCTCCCGCGTGGACAACGCGGGAGACCCTCTTCTCGGCTCCTCTCGGCTTCTTCGTTCAGCCGACCCGGCAGGGCAAACTCGTCGCCGTATCACCGCCGGAACCGGTGACGACGTAGCCGAACGTCGTGCTCTCGCCCGGATCCAGTGATCCGTTCCAGCCGGCGTTGTGGACCATCACGGCCTGCCCGTTGTACGTCGGGGCGCCGCTCCACAGACTGTCGACCTTCTGGCCGCCCGGCAGCGTCCAGTCGACCATCCAGCCGAGCATCGGGACGTCGCCGGAGTTGGTGACGGTCACCTCGGACTGGTAGCCACCGCTCCAGCTGCCGGTCGTCTTCCGGGTGGCCGTGCAGGTGCCCGGCACCGGATCGGTCGGGTTGCCGGGCTGCTTGATACCGGTGACCTCGCCGTTGCCGCCGTCGAAGACGACGTCGGAGCAGGAGTAGAAGGTCTCCGCGCTGTCCGAGCGCTGCCACACCATGTAGATGATGTGCCGCCCCGACTTGCCCTCGGGGAGCTGCCCGGACCAGGAGTAGTTGGCCTCGACCGTGCCCGGCGAACCGTTCAGCGGCGGGTGGTCGACGCTCAGGAACGGCCGCTCCTCCATGTCGTCCCAGGTGAGCGCGGAGGTCGGATCGAAGCCGTCCTTGGTGATGTAGACGTAGAACCAACCCGGGTGCGCGGCCCAGGCGTTGTACGAGAAGTCGACGGTCGCGCCCGAGGTCAGATGGGTCAACGGCCAGTCGGCACTGGGGGTGTTGAAACCGGTGAAGTTGGTGTTTCCGCCGCTGCACAGCTCACCGTCCGGCACGAAGCCGCGGGTGCGGCCGGCGCCGTCCGAGCGCAGCACGGAGAACCAGTTGTAGAACGGCGTGGTGCCACTGACCTGTTGGGCCGTCTTGCAGGCCGGGTTCACGGGCTTGATCTCACCGGTGTCGGTGAGCCCGTCCTGCCAGCACAGGAAGGTGCGGCTGCCGGGCTTCATCGGGGTGCCGTGGGCCTCCGCCTCGCCGCCGGCCGTGACGATCAGACCGAGGGCCGGGATTGTCGTGAGCAGGGACAGCAGGACGAGGAGAAGGGCTCCGCGGCGGGTCGGGAGCGGTAATCGGGGTCTGGGGCGGGGAGGTGGCGCAGATGTTGTCGCGGGCATGACAGTTCTACGTCCCTTCGCTCGGCGGTCGTGAGGAACGTGCGCGCATGGATGCGGGGGATGGGAGCACTCCTGGGCGGGTTCCGGTCCACCGATTGTGGGAGCGCTCCCACCCCCCGCTGTGGGGCAAGTTAGCGCTGTGTTGCCCACTTGTAAACGCTTGGCACACGGGGTCAGCCCAACAGGTCCCGGAGCCACGCCAGTTGTCCCCGTACGTGAAACGCGTCGCCGCCCTCGTGGCCGTTGAACGGATAGGCGTGGATCTCCTTGCGCGGGTCCGCGCCGCTCAGCTCCGCATAACTGTTCCAGGCGGCGTACGCACCGCTCGGCGGACACACCGTGTCGCGCAGGCCGACCCCGAAGTGGGTCGCGGCGTGGGCGCGGCGGGCGAAGGAGATGCCCTCCATGTAGGAGAGCGTGCGGTACGCCGCCTGTTCGGCGCCGCGATGGACGGTGAGGTACGCGACGATCTCGCCGTACGGGCCCGCGTCCGTGAGGTCCAGTGCGCGCCGGATGCCGCACAGGAGGGGTGCGGTGATCAGGGCCGCCGCCAGGTCCGGGACGAGTCCGGCGACGGCGAGGGCGAGGCCGCCGCCCTGGCTGTTGCCGACGGCCGTGATTCGTGAGGCGTCCACGCCGGGCAGGGCGCGGACGGCGGCGACGGCACGTACGGCGTCGGTGATGAGACGCCGGTAGTGGTAGTCGCGCGGGTCGAGCAGGCCCCGTACGGCGGGGCCGGGGCCGCCCGGTGCGTTGGCGTGCGGGTCGGGGGTGTGGCCGCCGTTGCCGTACTGGTCGCCCTGGCCCCTGTTGTCCATGAGCAGATGTGCGTAACCGGCGTTCACCCAGGTCAGCCGCTCGTGCGGGAGGCCGCGCCCGCGCCCGTACCCCGCGAACTCGACGATCGCGGGCAGCGGTTCGGGTCTGTCGGCGGGTCTGCTGAACCAGGCGCGCACCGGTTCGCCCGCGAAGCCCCGGAAGGTCACGTCCCAGGTCCGGGTCAGCCGCAGCCCGGTCTCCACCGGGTGGACGGACAGCAGGGGTTCGGGCCGCTCGGACTCCCTCAGGGTGTCCCGCCAGAACGCGTCGAAGTCGGCGGGCTCGTCGAGTGCCGGGCGGCGGTGCTCCAGTTCCGGCAGGGGCAGGTCGAACACTGGCACGTCGGCACCTCGCAGGAGTCGGTCCTCATACTGAAACTTGCGATGGACTGAGCGGTCAAGTCTCTGTGCCTTACCCATACGGCGGCGGGTTTATAACGCTTCCTCTCGTCTCAACTGACCGTTGCGGCCCCCATTGACAGCGCTTTCTAGGAGCTTTAAGTTGCCGCGAGTTACCGGTAAGAGCTCGAAAGTTTCGGTTCCGCGAATCCGTCCGGGAGGACCGAGCATGAGCACCTCCACCAGATCGACGCCACCGCCCGGCACCCAGGACCCGCCCCGACCGAAGTCCGCGTCCTCCTCCGCTTCCCGCCCGTCGCACCGCAGTTGGCGGCGGGCGGTGCGCCGGGACTGGCAGCTGTACTCACTGGTCGTGCTGCCGCTGCTGTTCTTCCTGGTCTTCCGGTATCTGCCGATGATCGGCAATGTGATCGCCTTCCGGCGCTTCGAGCCGGGCGGGTCGATCCTGGGCGAGGAGTGGGTGGGCCTGCGCTATGTGGAGATGTTCCTCACCGACCCCACGTTCTGGCAGGTGTTCCGCAACACCCTGTGGCTCGGCGGACTCACGCTGGTGTTCTGCTTTCCGATCCCCATCGTTCTCGCGCTGCTGCTCAACGAGGTGCGCAGACGGGCGCTGAAACGGTTCGTGCAGTCGGTCTCGTATCTGCCGCACTTCCTGTCGATCGTCATCGTGGCGGGCATCACCATGCAGATGCTCGCCACGGACGGCCCGGTCAACCACATGCTCGGCTGGTTCGGCCAGGACCCGATCCGCTTCATCCAGGAACCCGAGTGGTTCCGCACGATCTACGTCGGCTCGGAGATCTGGCAGACCGCCGGCTGGGGCACGATCCTCTACCTCGCCGCGCTCACCACGATCGACGACAACCTGTACGAGGCCGCGAGGATCGACGGCGCCAACCGCTGGCAGCAGATCTGGCACGTCACCCTGCCCGGCATCCGGCCCACCATGATCACGCTGCTGATCCTCAACATCGGCACGTTCATGGCGGTCGGCTTCGAGAAGGTCCTGCTGCTGTACAACCCGCTGACGTATCCGACGGCGGACGTGATCTCCACGTATGTCTACCGGACCGGTGTGGAGTCCAACAGCTTCAGCTATGCCGCCGCGATCGGCCTGTTCGAGGCGATCATCGGCCTGTTTCTGATCATCTCCGCCAACCAGCTCTCGCGCCGCACAGTGGGGACGAGCCTGTGGTGAAGCCGAGTCGTTCCTACCGCGTGTTCCAGGGAGTCAACGGGTTCATCCTCACCGTCGTCGTGATCGTCACCCTGTACCCGTTCGTCAACATCATCGCCCGCTCGTTCAGTTCCGAGCAAAAGATCCGCGCCGGTGAAGTGACGCTGTGGCCCGAGGGGTTCAACCTCACCACGTACAAGATCGTGTTCCAGGACTCGATGTTCTGGCGGAACTACGGCAACACCGTCCTCTACACGGTGGTCGCCACCGCCATCGCCATGATCCTGACCACCAGCTACGCCTACGTCCTGTCGAAGAAGCATCTCAAGGGGCGCGGCTTCCTCGTCGGCGTCGCCGTCTTCACCATGTTCTTCACCGGCGGCCTGATCCCCAACTACGTCCTGATCACCAGCCTCGGCCTGAAGAACAGCATCTGGGCCATCGCGCTCCCCAACGCGATCAGCGTGTTCAACCTGCTGGTGATGAAGGCCTTCTTCGAGAGCCTGCCCACCGATCTGGAGGAGGCCGCGCAGATCGACGGCCTGAGTACGTACGGCATTCTGCTGCGGATCGTGCTGCCGCTGTCGAAGGCGGTCGTCGCGACGATGGTGCTGTTCTACTCGGTGGCCTTCTGGAACTCCTGGTTCAGCGCCTTTCTCTATCTGGACAAGTCCGAGCTCATGCCGGTCACCGTCTATCTGCGCAACCTCATCTCCGGCGCCACCACGGGCGGCAACGCCGGTGCCGCCGACGCACAGCTCAGCCAGGTGGGGGCGAACATCCAGGCGGTCACGATCGTGCTGACCTCACTGCCCATCCTCTGTGTCTATCCGTTCGTCCAGCGCTACTTCGTCTCGGGCGTGATGCTCGGCGCGGTCAAGGGCTGACAAAGGAGTGCCCATGTCATCCGTGAACAACGCAGGACAGCTGTCGCGGCGTCAGATGCTCGCCGCCGCTGGATTCATCGGCCTCGCCACCCTCACCGGCTGCGGCAGCGGCGACGACGGAGGGGACTCCAAGGACCTGTCGAAAAAACAGAACGGCGCGATGAAGGAGTACCGCGTCGGCCAGCAGTTCAAGGCGACCAAGCCGCTGTCGTTCTCGATCCTGCACAACAACAACCCGGTCTACCCGATGAAGGACAGCTGGCTGTTCTGGAAGGAGCTCGCCAAGCGCACCGGCGTCACCTTCGATCCTGTCGCCGTCCCCCTGGTCGACTACGAGAAGAAGCGCAGCGTCCTCATCGGCTCGGGCGACGCCCCCTTCCTGATCCCCAAGACGTACCACCCCTCGGAGGTCGCGTTCGTTTCGTCGGGCGCGATCCTGCCGGTCAGCGACTACCTGCACCTGATGCCGAACTTCCGGGACAAGGTCAAGCGCTGGAAGCTGGAGCCGGAGATCGACTCCTACCGGCAGGCCGACGGCAAGCTGTATGTGCTGCCCGGTCTGCACGAGAAGGCCAGATCCGGCTACTCGATGGCGCTGCGCACGGACGTCCTCGACCGGCTCGGGCTGAGCCTGCCCGGCACCTGGGACGAGGTGTACGAGGTCTTCAAGGCGATCAAGGCGGAGTACCCCGACCGCTATCCGTTCTCCGACCGCTGGAGCAAGAACACGCCCTACCCGGCCGCCGCCCTGTTCAGCTACCTCGGCCAGGCGTACGGCGTCCGGGCCGGCTGGACGTACGACAACATCAGCTGGGACGCGAACGCGCAGAAGTACGTCTTCACCGGAGCGACCGACACCTTCCGGCAGATGATCGAGTACGTGCGCAAGCTGGTCACCGAGAAGCTGGTGGATCCGGAGAGCTTCACCCAGACCGACGACGAGGCCGCGCAGAAACTCCTGGGCGAGAAGTGCTTCGCGATCAGCGCCAACCCGCAGGTACTGGTGCAGGAATACCGGTACAACCTGCAAAAGCAGGTCAAGGGCGCGAAGATCGAGATGATTCCGGTGCCGCTCGGCCCGGCCGGCCCGATCGTGCTGGGCGGCGTCCGGCTGGAGAACGGCGTCATGATCTCCAGCAAGGCGCTCAAGAGCGACAGCTTCGTCGCGATGATGCAGTTCGTGGACTGGCTGTGGTACTCGGACGAGGGCCAGCGGTTCGCGCGGTGGGGCGTCGAGGGCGTCACGTACACCCGCTCCGGCGGCCAGTACAAGACCAAGGACGGCATCAGCCTCATGGGCTCCGACCCGGACGCCCCGAAGGACATGCAGAAGGACTACGGCTTCTACAACGGCGTCTTCGCCTACGGCGGCAGCTGGGAACTCGTCTCCTCCATGTTCAGCCCCGACGAGAAGAAGTTCCAGGACGCCATGTCCCAGCGCCAGCAGACGCCCATCGGCCCCGCCCACCCACTGCAGTCTTTCGAGCAGGAACAGGCCTCCCTGTGGGAGACGCCGCTCAGGGACCACGTCACCCAGAACACCCTCCAGTTCGTCCTCGGCAAGCGCTCGCTGTCCGAATGGGACGACTACGTCTCCGAGTTGAAGGCGAAGAACATGCAGCAGTTCGTCGACCTGCACAACAAGGCGTACGAACGCTTCAAGAAGGAGAACGGGTGAGCGGCGCCGGCCTACGCGCGGACGGCTTCGGCACCGGCGTCCTCTCCCGCGCCGCCGCACTGATCCACACCCTGGTCACCGTGGAGGCCCTGCTGCTCCTCGCCGCCGCACCCGGCCTCGCCGGTCTGCTGCTCCTCGGCCCCGACCCGGGCAACCTGCCCCTCGCCGCCGTATGCCTGCTCCCCCTGGGCCCCGCCCTGTCCGCCGCCCTGTACTCCCTGCACCACCGCTCCGGCGACCTCACCGACCTGCACCCGGCCCGCACCTACGCACGCGGCTGGCGGCTCAACGCCCTCCCGGCGCTGAAGCTCTGGGCGCCCCTGCTCGCCTGGCTGACCGTCATCGCCTTCACGCTGACCCACTTCTCCGCGACCGGCCTGCCCGGCTGGTGGGCGGTGCTGCTTGGGGCGATCGGCGCCGGCTCGCTGCTGTGGGGAGCGCACGCGCTGGTCCTCACCTCCCTGTTCGCCTTCCGCACCCGCGACACGGCCCGCCTCGCGGCGTACTTCCTCGTACGGCACGCCCGCGCCACCCTCGCCGCCGCCTCCCTGCTGGTGCTGACGGCCGCGTCGACCGCCCTGCTGACCGAGGCCCTGCCCGCCCTCCTGGCCGCCCCGCTGCTGCTGTCCCTGCTGCACAGCAGCCGCCCGGTGATCGCCGAGACCGAGGAGGACTTCACCGCATGACCGCCGCGCCCCGTACCCCGAAGATCCCCTACGGCGGCGACTACAACCCGGAACAGTGGCCGCAGGAGGTGTGGGACGAGGACCACCGCCTGTTCGACCGGGCCGGCATCGACACGCTCACCGTGGGCGTCTTCTCCTGGTCCCTGACCCAACCCACCGAAGACACCTACGACTTGACCGTTCTCGACCGCATCCTCGACCGCGCCGCCGCCGAAGACTGGCGCCTTCAGCTTGTTTCTTGCGAGGAACCCTGGGCGTTCACGACTCCCTTGGCGCCGACACACAACCGTGGGTGTCACTCGTTCAGGTGATCGACTTCGAACATGCGGTGCTGTTTCGCGCAGGTGTGTACGTTCGTGATCGTGAAGCTGGTGGTGCAGTCAAGCTGCTGCCGACGCCCGAGCAGGCGGCGGCACTTGAGGCAACCCTGCACGCCTGCAACGAGGCCGCCACCTGGGTGAGCGAGGTGGCCTTCGAGCGCGGGGAGTTCAAGAACTTCGCCTTGCGCAAGCATGCCTACGACACCGCCAAGTCCCGCTGGGGGCTGGGGGCGCAGGCTGCTCAGCACGTCATCAAGAAGACCTGCGACGCGTACACCACGCTGCGGGCGAACCTGAAGGCCGGAAACCTGGGACGGCCCGGCTCCAAGCGCTTCCGCCGGGCCACCAAGAAGCCGATCGCCTTCCGCCCCCAGGGCGCGCAGCCCTACGACAACCGCATGCTGTCCTGGCAGATCCCCGGCCGCACGGTGTCGATCTGGACCACCGGCGGGCGGGTCAAGAACGTGGCGTTCACCGCCTCCCCGGAGCAGCTGGCCACCCTCGCCCTGTACCGCAAGGGCGAGTCCGACCTACTGGAGCGGGACGGCATGTGGTTCCTGAGCGCCACCTGCGAAGTCCCCGAAGTGCCGCTGAACACCGAGCCGGTGGACTTCCTCGGCATCGACCTGGGCATCGTCAACATCGCCACCACCTCGGACGGCGAGATCATGGCAGGACGCGCGCTCAACCGCATCCGGGTCCGCGAACGGACGCTGCGCACCAAACTGCAGAAGAAGAACACCCCGTCCGCGAAGCGCCGGCTGAAGAAGCGGCGGCGCAAGGAGGCCCGCAGGGCTAAAGACATCAACCACAAGATCGCGAAACATGTGGTGGCCGAGGCAGAACGCACCGGTCGCGGAATCGCCCTGGAAGACCTGACAGGCATCCGCGAGCGGGTACGGCTTCGCAAGCCCCAACGGGCCACCCACGCCAGCTGGTCGTTTGCCCAGCTCGGCAGCTTCATCGCGTACAAGGCCCGCCGGGCGGGTGTGCCGGTGGTGTACGTCGATCCGGCGTACACCTCCCGCACCTGCGCCGAGTGCGGGCACATCGACAAGGCGAACCGGGTGAGCCAGGCCTGGTTCGCGTGCCGGTCCTGCGGATTCGTTGATCACGCAGACCGGAACAGCTCCCGCAACATCCGCGCCCGCGCGTGGGAGTTGTGGCGACGCGGGGCCCAGTCAACGGCCCCTGCCCCACCCCGAACACCTCGGGGCGGGGCTGGACGCAAACGCAGCATCACACCCAGTGATACCCGTTGTGCAAGCCCAGCGTTTTAGCGCTGGGTAGTTGACTAGATGCGGCGCCCATGTGCGTCGGCCACACCGGACTTGCGGAAGAAGTAGCTGTTCACCTGATCCCGCCACTCCCGGGCCGAGCGCAACTGCTCCTCGTAGCGCTCGGCGACCCGCGCATGGCGTGCCGGATCGACCAGGTCCACGAGCGAGGCCCAGGTCTCCCGGGCCTCCTCCACCTCGGCCACGCCCTCGAAATGCGTGTCGTAGATGTGCTGGATCACCGTCTTGCCGCTGCGCAGTATGTGCCCGTACGACATGTGGTGGAAGAACAGCAGCAGCTCGTCGGGGCAGGTGTCCGGCGACTCGTACACCTCGGACCACGGCTTGGCGTACTGCGCCGCATACCCGGTGCCGGTCGCCGCGCTGCGGTCCACGCCGATGCCGTCCCGGTCGGCGAAGTGATAGGTGCCCCACGGGCTGTACTCGTAGCCGTCCACGCTGGGGCCGTAGTGATGCCCGGGCTGCACCATGAAGCCCACGCCGAGCGGCGCGGTGTACTTCTCGTACGTTCGCCAGGAGCCCTTGAGCACCTTGTGCAGCCCGGCGACCAGCCGCGGGGGAGCGGCGGGGAACGTCAGCGCGATCCACTCGTCCAGCAGCCGGTGCGGGTCCGCGTCCGGCTGCCAGGCGAGCCTGCCGACCGTGTAGAGGTTCGCCTGGGCGAGCGGATGCCCGGTCCAGAAGGGATCGTCGCCGACGTTGGATACCGCGACCAGACCACCGGCCAGGTCCCCCACGGTCGCTCCACCCGCCCTGCCCGCCCCGCTCGTTCCACCCTCCGGCCGGAACCGCAGCACCTCGCTCCACATCGGCCCCAGCCAGCACACATGCCGCTGCTGACCGGTGTACTCCTGCGTCGCCTGCACCTCCACCGCCAGCCGCGTCCCCGGCATCGCGCCCAGCACCGGCGACACCGGTTCCCGCACCTGGAAGTCCATCGGCCCGTGCTTCACCTGGAGCACCGCGTTGTCCGCGAACTCCCCGTCCAGCGGCACGAAATGGTCGTACGCCGCCCGCGCCCGGTCCGTCGTACGGTCCCGCCAGTCCTGGCGGTGGTTGTAGACGAACGCCCGCCAGTGCACCGTGCCGCCGTGCGGAGCCAGCGCGGCGGCCAGCATGTTCGCGCCGTCCGCGTGACTGCGGCCGTACGCGAACGGGCCCGGCTGCCCCTCCGAGTCGGCCTTCACCACGTACCCGCCGAAGTCCGGTATCGCCGCGTACACCTCGGCGGTCGCCCGCGCCCACCACTCCCGAACCCGCGCGTCCAGCGGATCGGCCGTCTCCAGACCCCCGAGCACGATCGGCGCGGCGAACGTCACCGACAGATGCGTCCTGATCCCGTACGGCCGCAACGCGTCGGCCAGAGCGGCGACTTCACTGATCCGGTCGGTCAGCAGACGCGCCTCGGTCCTGTGCACATTGACGTTGTTCACGGCCACGGCGTTGATCCCACAGGCCGCGAGCAGCCTGCCGTACGCCCGCACGCGCTCCAGATCTCCGCGCGCCCGTCCGTCCTCCCAGAACAGCGAACCGCCGGAGTAACCGCGTTCCACCTGCCCCATCACCGGGTGCACGGCCACGTTGTCCCAGTGGTCCAGCATGCGCAGCGCGAGGGCCGGGCGGTGCACCTCGCGGGCGCGGTCGCCGCTGAAGGCGTCCTCGCCGAGCCTGACGACGTGGAAGAGGCCGTACAGCAACCCGGACTGCCCGGACGCGGAGACGGTCGTACAACCGTTCTCACGCCCGCACACGAACTCCTCGTCCCCGAGGTCCCCGCGCCCCGGCTCCAACTCGAGCACCAGGTCGTAAGACACACCCGCGCCCGGCCCGGGATCGCGGTCCACGCGACCTCCGAACCGGGCGCAGGCGTCCGCCACTTCACCGTGCACCGTCTCCACCAGGAGACCCGATCCGCGGATCAGGGTCCGCCGGGTGCCGAGCGGCCGGAAGGCGGCCGGTGGCAGCCAGGCCGGGTCGACGCCCTCGGCGAGGACGGGCACGGGAAGCGGCACGAGACCTCAACTCCTCGATTCCTCAACTGCTCGGCTCAGGCGAGCAGTTCGACCTCCGAGACGGTCGCCACGCCGTTCAGCACCAGGCGGTACTTCTCGTACGTACCCGGCCGCCCCACGGAGAACGCGCGCGTCTGCTTGTCCCACGTGAAGGACTCACCCGACCGCTGGTCGAGCGTGCGCCACTTCGTCCCGTCCGAGGAGCCCTGGAGCGTCCAGCCGGTCGGCGCCTTCGTCCGGTCCGAGGAGGTCAGCGTGTACTGGACGGCCTTCGCGCCCGCGGTGACCGGCA
Source organism: Streptomyces sp. GESEQ-4 (assembly GCF_017948455.1). Lineage (GTDB taxonomy): Bacteria > Actinomycetota > Actinomycetes > Streptomycetales > Streptomycetaceae > Streptomyces. The sequence goes on along the minus strand of NZ_JAFFSU010000027.1, from coordinate 79,138 downwards.
GATCCACCGACGTCACCGTCGCCTCCGTGGCCGACGTGTTGTCGAACAGGGCGCCCTCACCCTTCAGCACGTCCGCACGCGGCGTCGGCACCTCGTCGTCCTGGGTGATCGACGGGGGCGCCGCGTTCTTCCCGGTACCCCATCGCGAGGGCCGCGGCCCCATGTCGAACTCCAGGACTCCGCCCTTCGCGATCAGCGAGTGCGGCAGCGAAGTCGACGTCCAGGGACGCCCGTTGACCTTCAGCCCTTGCACGTACACGTTCTTCGCGTTGTTCTTCGGCGCCTTGACGACCAGGTCCCGGCCGTTCTCCAGATGGACCGTCGCCTTGGTGAACAGCGGGGAGCCGACGGCGTATTCGCCGCTGCCCATCACCAGCGGGTAGAAGCCGAGCGCGGAGAACAGGAACCAGGCCGACTGCTCGCCGTTGTCCTCGTCGCCGTGGTAGCCCTGCCCGATCTCGCTGCCGACGTAGAGGCGGGACAGCACGTCACGGACGTTCTTCTGCGTCTTCCACGGCTGCCCGGCCGCGTCGTACATGTAGAGGGCGTGGTGGGCGACCTGGTTGGAGTGCCCGTACATGCCCATCCGGACGTCCCGTGCCTCCGTCATCTCGTGGATGACTCCGCCGTAGGAGCCGACGAACTCGGGCGAGGCCGTCTCGGGGGTGGCGAGATACTCGTCGAGCTTGTCGCCGAGGCCGCCGCGCCCGCCGTAGAGGTTGGCGAGGCCGCGGGAGTCCTGCGGGGCCGTGAACGCGTAGCCCCAGCCGTTGGTCTCGGTGTAGTCGTAGCCCCACACCCTCGGGTCGTACTTCGACGACTCGACCCGCCAGTCACCCTTGGCGTCGCGGCCCTGGAAGAAACCGGCCTCGGAATCGAAGAGGTTCACGTAGTCCTGGGCGCGGTCGAGGAAGTACTCCGACTCCTCCTTGTACCGCTTCTCGCCCGTTTTCTCGTACAGCTTCCGGCCCATCCGAGCGATGCCGTAGTCGTTGAGATAGCCCTCCAGCGCCCACGACAGGCCCTCGTGCGTCTCGGTGCTCGTGTAGCCGAGGAACGGCGAGGTGGTCATGCCCTTGCGGCCCACGCCGGACGAGGGCGGCACCACCGTGGCGTTCTTGACGGCCGCGTCGTACGCCGACTTCGCGTCGAAGCCGACGCCCTTGACGTACGCGTCCGCGAAGGCCACGTCCGACGAGGTGCCGGTCATCAGGTCCGCGTACCCGGGCGAGGACCAGCGGGAGGTCCAGCCGCCGTCCTTGTACTGCTGCACGAACCCGTCGACCATCTCACCCGCCTGACCGGGCGTCAGCAGCGAGTAGGCCGGCCAGGTCGTCCGATACGTGTCCCAGAAACCGTTGTTGACGTACACCTTGCCGTCCACGATCTTCGCGCCGGTGTGCGTGGGGGTGTCCGGGCCCGGCATCGGCGAGAACGGGGAGGCGTACTGGTACTTCGAACCGACCTTCTCGAAGCCGGAGTTGGGGTACAGGTACAGCCGGTACAGGCTGGAGTACAGCGTGGTCAGCTGGTCCGGCGTCGCGCCCTCGACCTCCACCTTGCCGAGGATCCTGTCCCACTGCCGCTGGGCCTTCGACTTCACGGCGTCGAAGGACGTGCCGTCCGGGATCTCCTGCCGCAGGTTGTCCTTCGCCTGATCGACACTGATCAGGGAGGTGGCGATCCGCAGGGTCACGGTCCGGTCGTCGCCGGGCTGGAACCGCAGATAGCCCTTGACCCCGCTCGACGTCCCCTCCGTCACCGGCGCGTCGAACACCCCGTAGACGAACAGCCGGGTCGCGCCCGTCGACAGCCCCGACTTCACGTCGGAGTAACCGGTGAAGGTGCCGGTCTCCTTGTCGAGCGTCAGGCCCGCCTGGTCGGTGACGTTGTCGAACAAGACGCTCGCGTCGTCGCCGGGATAGGTGAAGCGCATGACCGCCGCATGGTCGGTCGGCGCCATCTCCGTCTTGAGACCGTTCTCGAAACGCACCCCGTAGTAGTACGGCCGCGCGGTCTCGTTCTCGTGCCGGAAGGCCAGCTCCCGTGCCTCACGGCCGTTGTCGGGCGTACCCGACGCGGCGGACGGCATCACCTGGAAGGTCTGCCGGTCGCCCATCCAGGGGCTGGGCTCATGGCTCGCGCTGAACGCCTGGATCGTCGGCAGGTTGTCGGCGTTGTTCCCGCGTGCGTAGTCGTAGAGCCAGCTCAGCGAACCCGCGTTCGTCACCGGCGTCCAGAAGTTGAACCCGTGCGGAACGGCCGTCGCGGGGAAGTTGTTGCCGCGCGAGAAGCCACCGCTGGAGTTGGTGCCGCGGGTCGTCACCGCGTAGTCCGACAGATGCGCCTTCGGCTTCTCCCGCGGTACGGCCTTCAGCGCCACGTCATCGAGCCAGCCCCGGAACTTCGCCGGCCCCTTGGGGGAGTCGTACGCCACCAGGATCCGGTCCACGGTCTTCCCGGCCGCGACCGACCCGATCCGCGAGGCCACGTTGTTCCACTGGTTCACGTAGAGGATCTTCGCCGCGCCCTGCCCCTGCGGCGTCAGCGCGAACCCGTGCTGGTCGGTGGCCTTGAGGTCGCTCAGATACGTCCCGTCCGTGAACGCGAGATCGACGGAGACGTTGGTGGCGTCGTAGTCCCGGTCACCGTCCGCCATGGAGGGGAAGATCCGGTACGACAGCTGCGTATCGCGCCCGACGGCCACATCGACGTCGAAGACCTTGTTGTACGAGTACGCCTGCCCGTCGGCGGTGTGCCGCCCGGCGTAGCGCAGCGCCCGCTTGCCGGTGAAGCCCGCGCCCGACTTCGCGGTCGGCGAGCCGCTCGGGCCGCGGTCGACCAGCGAGAGCATGTCCTGCGGGATCGGGTCGCCACCGCCGCCCGTGGAGAACTGGACATCGGCGAGCTGGAGGGCGTCCGAGGCGCCGTTGTTCTTGGTCACGTCGAGCCGGAAGTGCCGGTACTCGGCGACACTGGCTGCCGGGATGTCGTACGTCTTCGTCTGGAACCGCTCGGCGAAGGATTCGCCGGTGCGGGTGTCCAGGGTGGTCCAGTTCGTGCCGTCCGTGGAGCCCTTGAGGGTCCAGTCCACCGGGTCGCGCTCGTCGTGGTCGTTGGCCGACGTCAGCGCGTAGGTGACCACCTTGACCGGCGCGTCCAGATCGAACTCCGCCCAGCCGGTGGGCGCGAAGGTCAGCCACTTGCTGCTCGGCTCGCCGTCGACGAGGTTCTCCTTCACCTCGCCGGCGCCGGTGTTCTCCCCGCTGGCCCGGACGTCCGTGACATGGTCGGTCACATTGCCCGGAATGCCGCTGCTGTACCCGCCGTCGACACCGGAGGCGCGCTTGCTGCCGTCCGGTGCGGTGTCGACGGTGTTCAGCCAGTCGGGCGCCGGATCGCCCGCCTCGAACGAGGAGGCGAACTCCCGGTCGGCCGCTGCTGCCTCGCCGGGCAGCGCCACCGCCACCCCCTGCGAGCTGACGGCCAAAGCAAAGGCGGTCGTCACGACGACCGCCGAACCCCATCTGTGCCGACTTCTGCGCTGCATGAGCAAGCACCCTCCCTGCACCCTGGACAACGTTGTCAATCTCGGTGTGCAAGGACCAGTAGTGGCGCAAGTGGCCAAGCCTGTCAAGGGTGTTGGGTGGGGCATTCGGGGGCAATCCCGAGGATTTATCCGGCAAGGAGGGTGCAGGCCGCTCATATTTCCGCGAGGTCTCAACTCGGAAAAGACCAACAGCCAACCTTGCATTCGATCTTGCTCCGTTGGCGGGAAGTGGACTATACCTGTCGGCAATTCACTCGATCCGAACGTCCTGCACCACCCTGCTTGACCTGACCGCGGTGCCGGGAGGATCCGGTTCACCGCCTGAGTCCTGGAGAAGGCGAGGACTTAGCATGGGATCCACTTCCGGCGTAGGCCATCGCGATCTGATCAGGTGGAGCGCGACCGTCGCTCTGGCCCCGGCGACTGCTTTTCCGGCATCACTCAGCTGATCACCATCGGTGCCGCCGAGCGGCTCCGAGACGACGGCGAAACGCCCCGATGTGTATCTCCGCCGACATCTCAGGCGGAAACCCACACCAGGACGCGCTCAAAGAGAAGTGCGGCAAGCGCATGGCCAACCTGGCCCGGCAGCCGCATACGCAGCAAACCCGTACAGATCCAATCGATCAGTGAGGATGCAGAGATGACCATTCGTGCCGGCTCTCTTGACAGGCGCACGCTCCTGCGTGGGGCGATCGCAACTGCGGCCATGGGTTCGTTCGCGGTTGCGTGTGGCTCTCCCTCCAGCAACGACAACGGTGGCGGCGGCGCGAAGGGCAAGAAGGGGGCCAAGAACCCGTTCGGTGTCGCCGAGAACTCCAAGGTCGAGGCGGCCATCTTCGACGGCGGTTACGGCACCGACTATGTCGACTACGCCAACACGGTCATGGGCCAGCAGGTCAAGGGCGTCAAGGTCCAGGTCAAGCCGGTCGTCGACATCGCTCCCGAGCTCCAGCCCCGGTTCGTCGGCGGCAATCCGCCGGACCTCATCGACAACTCCGGTGAGGACCAGATCGGCTTCCTCGGCATTCTCGACCAGCTCGAGGAGCTCGACGACGTCTTCGAGGCGAACAACTACGAGGGCAAGAAGATCGCCGACACGGTCTACCCCGGCGTCAAGGACCCCGGTACGTTCAAGGATAAGTTCGTCGCGCTCAACTACGTGATGACCGTGTACGGCGTCTGGTACTCGAAGACGCTCTTCGAGGAGAACAACTGGACCCCGCCGAAGACGTGGGATGAGGCGCTCGACCTCGGCCAGAAGGCGAAGAAGAAGGGCAAGTACCTCTTCGTCCACGGCAAGGAGGCGGCGACCTACTACCGCACGCTCCTGATCGACTCGGCGATCAAGGAGGGCGGCGACGAGGTCCGGCTCGCGCTGGAGAACCTGGAGAAGGGCTGCTGGTCGCACCCGGCCATCCAGGGCGTCATCAAGGTCATGGAGACCATGGTCAAGGAGAAGATGTTCGTCCCCGGTGGCTCCGGCACCCAGTTCCAGAAGGCGCAGGCGATCTGGAGCAACGACCAGAAGGCGCTGCTCTACCCGTCCGGTGGCTGGATCGAGAACGAGATGAAGAAGGCCACCAAGGCGGACTTCCAGATGACCGGATTCCCGTCGATGACGCTCACCGACAAGCCGAAGCTGCCCTACGAGGCGCTCCGCGCGGCCGCCGGCGAGCCGTTCATCGTGCCCAAGCAGGGCAAGAACCCGGCCGGCGGCAAGGAAGTGCTGCGGGCGATGCTGTCGGAGAAGGCGGCCGCCAACTTCTCCAAGACGAAGCTGGCCCCGACGATCGTCAAGGGCACCGTGCCCGCCGACGGTTACGGGTCGTCGGCCCTCGTCTCGCAGACGAAGATGCTCGAGGCCGCCGGCACCAACATCTTCACCTACAACTTCGTCGAGGCCTACGGCATGAACACCGACCAGCTGGTGCCGTGGAACTCGTTCCTCTCCGGTGACCTCGACGCCAAGGGCCTGACCTCGGCTCTGCAGAAGATCTCCGACAAGATCCGCGAAGACGACTCCGTCGACAAGATCAAGGTCAGCTAGCACCGCGATGAAAGACACGACCACCATTTCCGACACCGCGAGCGGTCGGCCGACGCCGGCGGCTCGCGGCGGGCGGCCCCGACGCCGCAAGCTCACCTTCGACCGGGTGACGTTCTTCCTCGCGTTCCTCGGTGTCCCGCTGGCCATCTTCGTGACCTTCGTCCTGATCCCCTTCGTCCAGGCGATCTACTGGGGGATGACCGACTGGCGCGGCTTCAGCCCGGACTACAACTTCGTCGGCTTCGACAACTTCACCAAGATGTTCCAGGACGACATCTTCCTGAAGGCGTTGCGCAACGTCGCGTTGCTGGCGGTCTTCGTGCCGTTGGTGACGTTGACGCTCTCCCTCGGGGTCGCGGTGGCCATCACCCTGGGCGGGCCCAGCAAGGGCCCCGTCCGAGGGATCCGGGGAGCGTCGTTCTACCGGATCATCTCGTTCTTCCCCTACGTCGTGCCGGCGATCATCGTCGGCCTGATCTGGGCGCAGATGTACGACCCGAACGCCGGCCTGGTCAACGGCGTCCTCACCGCGCTCGGCCTCGACCAGTTCGACACGTTCGCCTGGCTGGGCGAGACGTCGAGCGCCATGCCGGCCCTGATGTTCGTCATCGTCTGGGGGCTCGTCGGGTTCTACGCGGTGCTCTTCATCGCCGCGATCAAGGGAGTTCCCGCCGAGCTGTACGAGGCGGCCAGGATCGACGGAGCCGGCCGGTTCCGGATGACGATCTCGGTCACCCTGCCGGCGATCCGGGACAGTGTGCAGACGGCGTACATCTACCTGGGCATCGCCGCCCTCGACGCGTTCGTCTACGTACAGGCGATGTTGCCGAACGGTGGACCGAACAACTCGACCCTGACGATCAGTCAGCGGCTGTTCAACGTCGCTTTCGCCAAGCAGCAGTTCGGCTATGCCACCGCGATGGGGGTCGTCCTCGCCGTCGTCACCCTGGTGTTCGCGGCGCTGGTGTTCACCGTCAACCGCCTGACGGGCGGCGGCGAGAGTGAGGGCAAGAAGAAAGCGCCTGGGTTCAGGGCTCGGCGTGCTGCAGCCAAGGGAGGTGCCCAGTGAGCGCCATAGCCGCCGACCGGAAGACGACGAGCGACCGGAAACCGGCGAGTGACCGGAAGCTGACGAGAGGCGTCGCGAGCAGCGACCGCAGGTTCGCGACGATCGCGCACGCCCTGCTGATCCTGTGGTCCGTGATCGTGATTGTGCCCATGCTGTGGGTGCTGGTGTCGTCGTTCAAGTCGACCAGCGAGATCTTGTCGTCGCCATTCGCGCTGCCGGATCGCTGGAGGTTCGAGAACTACGAGCACGCGTGGACCGACGCGAACATCGGGAAGTACTTCCTGAATTCGGTGATCGTCGTTGTCTCCGCGCTGTTCCTGGTGATGCTGCTGGGCGCGATGTGCGCCTACATCCTGGCCCGGTTCGAGTTCCCCGGACGCCGGCTGATCTACTACGTGATGCTCGCCGGGCTGACCTTCCCCGTCTTCCTGGCGATCGTGCCGCTCTTCTTCCAGCTGCAGAACTTCGGGCTCCTGAACACGCGTCCGGGACTCGTCCTCACCTACGTCGCGTTCGCGCTGCCGTTCACGATGTTCTTCCTCTATTCGTTCTTCCGGTCGCTGCCGCATGACGTCTACGAGGCCGCGTTGATCGACGGCGCCGGTGACTGGCGGGCGTTCTTCCAGGTGATGCTGCCGATGGCCCGTCCGGGCATGGCGGCGGTGGCGATCTTCAACTTCCTGGGTCTTTGGAACCAGTTCCTGCTGCCCGTGGCGCTCAACACCGACCAGGACAAGTGGGTCCTGACCCAGGGGATGGCTGCCTACGCGTCCTCGCAGGTCTACGACATCGACTACGGTGCGCTGTTCGCGGCGATCGTGGTCACGGTGGTGCCCGTACTGATCGTGTACATCATCTTCCAGCGCCGGATCGCCGGTTCGGTGTCGCAGGGCACCTTCCGCTGACGCTCACCGTCGCACCGTACGGCCGGCCGGGTCGCTTCGCCGGTCCGGCGGCCGGCGCCATCACGTAACCGCTGCTTCACCCGTTGCGCACAGGGGTCGGGCCCGGAGAGACAACTCTCCGGGCCCGACCCCTGTGTACGGCGGCAGGGACCGATTTCTGTCAAGGGGTTGACGGCATAGGTGCCTTCAGCGGAGTTTGGGGTTCATAACTTGTACAAGGTCCGGTCACTCTCCGCGTGTGACGTGGACCACAGGGGGGCGAAGGGGCTCCCCAGTCAACGGGACGAGGGTGTGGGTCAATGGAGACTCCGGGGTCGCAGTCGTCGCTGCACCGAGCCAACCTCGAGCGGGTCGTCCGGGCCGTACGGCTGGCGGGCTCGCTCACGCAGGCGGAGATCGCGAGGACGACCGGACTGTCCGCGGCGACGGTCTCCAACATCGTCCGGGAGCTCAAGGACGGCGGAACGGTCGAGGTCACGCCCACGTCGGCGGGCGGCCGCAGGGCCCGGAGCGTCTCGCTGAGCGGGGACGCCGGGATCGTGATCGGTGTGGACTTCGGGCATACGCATTTGCGCGTCGCGGTCGGGAATCTCGCCCATCAGGTGCTGGCCGAGGAGGCCGAGCCGCTCGATGTGGACGCCTCCGCCACGCAGAGCTTCGATCGGGCGGAAGAGCTGGTCAACCGGCTGATCGCGGCGACCGGAGTGGACCGTTCCAAGGTCGCGGGCGTGGGCCTGGGCGTGCCGGGACCGATCGACGTCGAGTCGGGCACCCTGGGCTCCACCGCGATCCTGCCGGGCTGGACCGGCACCAAGCCCGCCGAGGAGCTGCGGGGGCGGCTCGGCGTGCCCGTCCATGTCGACAACGACGCCAACCTGGCCGCGCTCGGCGAGATGGTCTGGGGCAGCGGCCGGGGTGCGAGGGACCTGGCGTACATCAAGGTCGCCAGTGGTGTCGGGGCCGGCCTGGTCATCAACGGCAAGATCTACCGCGGCCCGGGTGGCACAGCGGGAGAAATCGGGCATATTACTCTTGATGAGTCCGGTCCCGTCTGCCGCTGCGGCAACCGGGGCTGCCTGGAGACCTTCACGGCCGCGCGCTATGTGCTCCCGCTCCTCCAGTCCAGCCACGGCACCGATCTGACCATGGAAGGCGTCGTGCGGCTGGCACGGGACGGAGACCCGGGCTGCCGTCGGGTGATCGCCGACGTCGGCCGTCACATCGGCAGTGGAGTCGCCAATCTCTGCAATTTGCTCAACCCGAGCCGAGTGGTCCTCGGCGGTGATCTCGCCGAGGCCGGTGAGCTGGTGCTCGGGCCCATCAGGGAGTCGGTCGGCCGGTACGCGATCCCCAGTGCCGCACGTCAGCTCTCGGTGTTGCCAGGGGCACTTGGCGGCCGCGCGGAGGTCCTCGGGGCCCTCGCGCTGGCGCTCAGTGAGATGGGTGATTCGACCCTTTTGGACGGGTCGTTGACGGCCGCTGCCCCTGTCTTCACTTAGAGAACGGATGGCACCGTTGCCAACCCGTTAAGGATTTACTTCTTGACGTCGCACGTGTGGCCGAGTTGACTTCCAGCCACCTCGGCCGCAACGACGCGGCCTCGTCAGGGAGGTTTCTGAAGTGAACACGCGTATGCGTCGTGCCGCCGTTGCCATTGCCGCAGGTGCGATGGCCGTTTCCCTCGCCGCCTGTGGCAGCGCTGAGGAAGCCGACGGCGGCAGCGAGACCGCTGGTACCGCCGCCAAGGGTGACAACATCAAGGTCGGACTCCTGCTCCCGGAGAACAAGACCGCGCGGTACGAGAAGTTCGACCGCCCCTTGATCGAGAAGAAGATCGGGGAGCTGACGAACAACAAGGCGGAGATCCAGTACAACAACGCCCGCCAGGACGCCAACCTCCAGGCCCAGCAGGTCGACACGATGATCACCAACAAGGTGGACGTGCTGATCCTGGACGCCGTGGACGCCAAGGCCATCCAGAACTCCGTGCAGAAGGCCGTGGACGCCGGCATCAAGGTCGTCGCCTACGACCGCCTCGCCGAGGGCCCGATCAGCGCCTACACCTCGTTCGACAACGTGCAGGTCGGCAAGACCCAGGGCGAGGCCCTGCTCAAGGCGCTGGGCGCCAAGGCCAAGGACGGCCAGATCGTCATGATGAACGGCTCCGTCACCGACCCGAACGCCGCCCAGTTCAAGGAGGGCGCGCACTCCGTCCTCGACGGCAAGGTGAACGTCGGCAAGGAGTACGACACCAAGGAGTGGGCGCCGGAGGCCGCCAACGCCAACATGGAGTCGGCGATCTCGGCGCTCGGCAAGGACAAGATCATCGGTGTCTACTCCGCCAACGACGGCATGGCGGGCGGCATCATCACGGCCCTGAAGTCGGCCGGCATCGACGCGCCGGTCACCGGCCAGGACGCCGAACTCGCCGCCGTGCAGCGCATCGTCACCGGCGACCAGTTCATGAGCGTCTACAAGCCGTACGCCCCCGAGGCCAACGCCGCCGCCGAGATGGCCGTCGCGCTCGCCAAGGGTGAGTCCCTGGACTCCATCGCCAAGGACAAGGTCGACAGCGGCAGCGCCAAGGGCGTTCCGTCGGTCCTGGTCCCGGTCACCTCGATGACCCAGGACAACATCAACGACACCGTCATCAAGGACGGCGTCTACACGATCGACGAGATCTGCACGGCCAAGTACAAGTCGGCCTGCGACAAGATCGGTCTGAAGTAAACAGCCGCAAGTCCCTGTGAACGTACGGGAATTCGGGAAGCATTGTCCGAACTCCCGTACCGGGACCGCAGCTCTCCAGGCTCCTCCGGCGCCCCGCATACACACAGCCCCGCAAGCTCGTTGCGGGGCGCCGGACGGAACATCCCCCAATCTTTCTGCACAACCTCCCGCCGGGTCAGGCGGCGAAGGAGATGGTTCACGTGTCCGCTACGCCCGTGCTGGCGTTGCGCGGGGTCTCCAAGCGGTTCGGTGCCGTTCAGGCGCTCACCGACGTAGAGCTTGAGGTCCACGCCGGCGAGGTGATCGCCCTCGTCGGCGACAACGGCGCCGGAAAGTCCACGCTGGTGAAGACGATCGCCGGCGTACATCCCATCGATGAGGGCGTCATCGAATGGGACGGCAAGGCCGTTTCGATCAACCGGCCGCACGACGCCCAGGCCCTGGGCATCGCGACGGTCTACCAGGACCTCGCGCTGTGCGACAACATCGATGTCGTCGGCAACCTCTTCCTCGGCCGTGAGCTGAAGAAGTGGGGCGTCCTCAACGAGGTGGAGATGGAGCGCCGCTCTCAGGAGTTGCTGAAGACGCTTTCCATCCGCATCCCCAGCGTCCGTATCCCGATCGCCTCGCTCTCCGGCGGTCAGCGCCAGACCGTGGCCATCGCCCGGTCGATGCTCGGAGAGCCCAAGCTGGTCATTCTCGACGAGCCCACCGCGGCCCTCGGTGTCGAGCAGACCGCCCAGGTCCTCGACCTGGTGGAGCGGCTGCGTGAGCGCGGCCACGCGGTCATCCTCATCAGCCACAACATGGCCGATGTGAAGGCCGTGGCCGACAAGGTCGCCGTGTTGCGACTGGGCCAGAACAACGGCGTCTTCGAGGTCAAGACGACCTCGCAGGAGGAGATCATCTCCGCCATCACCGGCGCCACCGACAATGCCGTGACCCGCCGTGCGGCGCGCACGACCGGGGAGGTTCAGCAGTGAGCATCGACAAGACCTCCGCGTCCCCGCAGGACGCGCACGCCGTCGAGAACCCCGAGGCCGCCGCGGCCGCGGTGACCGCGGTCGACCCACGGCTCCTGGTGCGCGAGCGGGGCCTGGCCGGCTACCTCGGCGAGTTCAAGCGGAAGATCAAGGCGGGCGAGCTGGGCTCCCTGCCGGTGATCGTCGGCCTGGTCGTCATCTGCGTCGTCTTCCAGTCCCTCAACTCGCAGTTCCTGTCCGCGCAGAACATCAGTGACATCACCGTCACGATGGTCGGTACGGGCATGATCTCCGTCGGCATCGTCTTCGTGCTGCTGCTCGGCGAGATCGACCTGTCGGTCGGCTCGGTCAGCGGCGCGGCCAGCGCCATCGCGGCCGTCCTCGCCGTCAACCAGGGCTGGCCCGAGTGGATGGCGGTGCTCTTCGCCGTCGCCGCGGGTGCGGCCATCGGCGCGGCACACGGCTTCTTCTTCGCGGTGCTCGGCGCTCCCGCCTTCGCCGTGACCCTGGCGGGTCTGCTGTTCTGGCTGGGCTTCATGCTCCAGACGCTCGGCGAGAACGGCACGATCAACCTCGACAGCGACGGCTTCATCGGCAATCTGACCACGTACTTCTTCAGCGACGTGGCCGCCGCGTACGGTCTCGCGATCGTGATGGTCGCCGTCTTCTTCATCACGTCGTTCCTGGGCAACCGGCGCCGCGAGGCGGCGGGCGTTCCGTCCCGGCCGCTCAGCGACACGCTCATGCGCACGGTGCTGCTGGCCATCGTCTCCTTCGCCGCGGCGGCCATGTACAACCAGTACAAGGGCCTGCCGCTGGCCACGGTGATCTTCCTGGGCTTCCTGTTCCTGACCGACTTCGTGCTGCGGCGTACCTCGTACGGCCGCAAGATCTTCGCCCTCGGCGGCAGCGTGGAGGCGTCCCGCCGTGCGGGTATCAACGTCACCGCGATCCGGATCTCGGTGTTCGCGATCTCGGGTGGTTTCGCGGCGATCGGCGGTCTGTTCCTGGCCTCGAAGATCGCGTCCGCCAACCAGAGCGCCGGTACGGGTGACCTGCTGATGAACGCGATCGCCGCGGCGGTCATCGGTGGTACGTCGCTGTTCGGTGGGCGTGGGCGTACGTGGAACGCGCTGCTGGGTGTGCTGGTGATCGTGTCGATCCAGTACGGGCTTCAGTTGGAGTCCATCGCGGAGCCGGTGAAGTACATGATCACTGCGGGTGTTCTGCTGACGACGGTGGTCATTGACTCGATCACCCGTAAGACGCAGAAGACGGCAGGTCGTGCCTAGACAGGTCGTTCGCGGGCTGCCGGCCGGTTGTGGCTGGTCGCGCAGTTCCCCGCGCCCCTGACGGGGCGCGACTGTTGCCCGGCATCTTCAGGTGCCGGGCAACAGGCATGTCGTAGGAATGCCACAACTTGGGTACAGCCGATCGCGTGACCTATGACGCACCGCCCGGGCATCGCCCGCTCAGGCGGAACATTAGACTCGACAGGCCCGGCAACAGCTCGATCAGCTCTACTGCAAGGAGGCACGGGTGCCGCTGCTGACCCGCATCAGGGGACCGCGTGATCTTGACCGGCTCAGCCTGGAGGAGCTGGCCCTGCTGGCGGAGGAGATCCGGAGCTTCCTGGTCGAAGCCGTCTCCAAGACCGGCGGCCACCTCGGCCCGAACCTCGGCGTGGTCGAGCTCACCATCGCGCTGCACCGGGTCTTCGAGTCACCCAAGGACAAGGTGCTCTGGGACACCGGCCACCAGTCCTATGTGCACAAGCTGCTCACCGGCCGCCAGGACTTCAGCAGGCTGAAGATGAAGGGCGGTCTGTCCGGCTACCCCTCGCAGGCCGAGTCCGAGCACGACGTCATCGAGAACTCGCACGCCTCCACGGTCCTCGGCTGGGCCGACGGCCTCGCGAAAGCGAACGAGATCCGTAAACGCGACGACCACGTGGTCGCCGTGATCGGTGACGGCGCCCTGACCGGCGGCATGGCCTGGGAAGCCCTCAACAACATCGCCGAGGCCAAGGACCGCCCGCTGGTCATCGTCGTCAACGACAACGAGCGGTCGTATGCGCCCACCATCGGCGGTCTCGCCAACCACCTGGCCACGCTGCGGACGACCGACGGGTACGAGCGCTTCCTCACCCGGACGAAGGAGATCCTCGACCGCACGCCGGTCGTCGGCAGGCCGCTCTACGAGACCCTCCACGGCGCCAAGAAGGGCCTGAAGGACTTCATCGCACCCCAGGGCATGTTCGAGGACCTCGGCCTGAAGTACGTCGGCCCGATCGACGGCCATGACATCGAGGCCCTGGAGTCCGCGCTGGCGCGGGCGAAGCGCTTCGGCGGGCCCGTCATCGTGCACTGCCTCACCGAGAAGGGCCGCGGCTACCAGCCCGCCCTCCAGGACGAGGCCGACCGCTTCCACGCCGTCGGCAAGATCCACCCCGACACGGGCCTGCCGATCGCCTCCTCCGGCGCCGACTGGACCTCCGTCTTCGGCGAGGAGATGGTCAAGCTCGGCAAGGAGCGCGAGGACATCGTCGCCATCACCGCGGCCATGCTCCAGCCGGTCGGCCTCGAGAAGTTCGCCAAGGCCTTCCCGGAGCGGGTCTACGACGTCGGGATCGCCGAGCAGCACGGCGCCGTCTCCGCGGCGGGCCTGGCCACGGGCGGTCTGCATCCGGTGTTCGCGGTGTACGCCACATTCCTCAACCGTGCCTTCGACCAGGTCCTGATGGATGTCGCCCTCCACAAGTGTGGTGTGACGTTCGTACTGGACCGGGCCGGCGTCACCGGCACCGACGGCGCCTCCCACAACGGCATGTGGGACATGTCGATCCTCCAGGTCGTCCCCGGGCTGCGGCTGGCCGCCCCGCGCGACGCCGACCAGGTCCGTGCCCAGCTGCGCGAGGCCGTCGACGTGACCGACGCGCCGACCGTGGTCCGCTTCTCGAAGGGCGCCGTCGGCCCCGCCGTACCCGCCGTGGGCCGCGTCGGCGGCATGGACGTACTGCGCGAGCCGGGGACGGAGACGCCGGACGTGCTCCTGGTCTCGGTGGGCGCCCTGGCGCCGATGTGCCTGGAGATCGCCTCCCTGCTCGACAAGCAGGGCATCTCCACGACCGTCGTCGACCCGCGCTGGGTCAAGCCCGTCGACGAGGCCATGGCGCCCCTCGCCGAGCGGCACCGCGTGGTCGTCACCGTCGAGGACAACTCCCGCGTCGGCGGTGTCGGTTCGACGATCGCCCAGGCCCTGCGCGACGCCGGCGTCGACGTCCCGCTGCGTGACTTCGGCATCCCGCCGCGCTTCCTCGACCACGCCTCCCGCAAGGAGGTCATGGCCGAGATCGGGCTGACCGCCCCCGACATCGCCCGCCAGGTCACCGGACTGGTCTCCAAGCTGGACGGCCGTTTCGACCGTCCGGAGGCCACCGTGGAGCCCGCGCGCGACTAGCACCTCACCCCGCGTCCGGATGGGCCGGTTCCACCACCGCGAAGGGTGGTGAAACCGGCCCATCCGTGTGAAACGAACCGCGCCGGGGCATACGCACCACGCCCCCTCTCGATCATGTCGAGGACGACACAGCGTGGGAGGTACGCCCGTGAGCAGCACCCTCTTCAGGACGAAGAAGGTCGAGCAGTCCATCCTCGATACCGAGGAACCCGAGCACGCGCTCAAGAAATCCTTGTCCGCGCTCGATCTGACGGTGTTCGGCGTCGGCGTCATCATCGGCACCGGCATCTTCGTCCTCACCGGCACGGTCGCCAAGAACAACGCCGGTCCCTCCGTCGCGCTGGCCTTCGTCGCGGCCGGCGTCGTCTGCGCGCTCGCCGCGCTCTGCTACGCCGAGTTCGCCTCCACGGTCCCGGTGGCGGGCTCCGCGTACACGTTCTCGTACGCCTCTCTCGGCGAACTGCCGGCCTGGACCATCGGCTGGGACCTGGTCCTGGAGTTCGCGCTCGGCACGGCGGTGGTGGCCGTCGGCTGGTCCGGCTACATCGCCTCGCTGATGGACAACGCGGGCTGGGAGCTGCCCGAGGCGCTCGGCACCAGAGACGGCGCCGACGGCTTCGGCTTCGACATCCTCGCCGCCGCGCTCGTCCTGCTGCTCACCGCCATCCTCGTGGTCGGCACCAAGCTCTCCGCGCGGGTCACCTCGCTCGTCGTCGCCATCAAGGTGACGGTGGTGCTGACCGTGATCATCGCGGGCGCCTTCTTCATCGACGGCGACAACTACGACCCGTTCATCCCGAAGGCGCAGGCCGTGGATGCGGGGGAGAGCCTGCAATCCCCGCTCATCCAGTTGATGTTCGGCTGGGCGCCCTCCAACTTCGGCGTGATGGGCATCTTCACCGCCGCCTCCGTCGTCTTCTTCGCCTTCATCGGCTTCGACGTCGTCGCCACGGCCGCCGAGGAGACCAAGAACCCACAGCGCGACATGCCCCGCGGCATCCTCGGCTCGCTCGTCATCTGCACGGCCCTGTATGTCGCCGTGTCGATCGTCGTGACCGGCATGCAGCACTACACCGATCTGTCCATCACCGCCCCGCTCGCGGACGCCTTCAAGGCCACCGGGCATCCCTGGTTCGCGGGCTTCATCAGCTTCGGCGCCGCGGTCGGCCTGACGACGGTCTGCATGATCCTGCTGCTCGGCCAGACCCGGGTCTTCTTCGCGATGAGCCGTGACGGACTGCTGCCGCGCTTCTTCTCCCACGTCCATCCGCGGTTCAAGACCCCGCACCGGCCGACCATCCTGCTCGGCGTGCTCATCGCGATCCTCGCCGGCTTCACCCCGCTCAGCGAGCTGGCGGAGCTGGTGAACATCGGCACGTTGTTCGCCTTCGTGGTCGTCGCGATCGGCGTGATCATCCTGCGGCGTAGCCGCCCCGACCTGCACCGGGCCTTCCGCACCCCGTGGGTGCCGTTCATCCCGATCCTGTCGGTGTGCGCCTCGCTGTGGCTGATGCTCAACCTGCCCGCCGAGACCTGGGTCCGCTTCGCCGTCTGGATGGCCGCCGGCTTCGTCGTGTACTTCGTCTACGGCCGCTCCCACAGCCGTCTCGGACGGCACGCGGAGACGAAGGTCAGCGACGTGGTGAAGCCGCCGAAGCCCGGAGACGCCCAGTAGCGGGCCCAGCCACCGATCCGGCCCCGCGGCCCGCTCCGGCGGAGACTGCGGGGTCGGTAGGCGGGTCGGTAGGCTCACCGGACACATACCCGACCGGAACGGCGAGCCATCAGTGATCCGAGACCTGTACAACGTGCGGTACACGGGAGGCGAAGAGTCCACCCCGCTCAGCGACGAGGAGGAACAGCGCACCAGGTCGGCCCTGTTCCACGAACTGGGCAACCAGATCGCCGAACGCGGCTGGACCCGCTTCCCCGCCTACACCCCGCAGGAGCGCCGCCGCCTGGTCGACGTGGCCCAGCGCCTCACCGCCCACTGGGGGCAGCGGGTGACGGTGGAGGCCGAGGACCAGTGCGGGATGCGGCTGTCGCTCGCCGGGTACGAGATCACCGGCGGCGGACCGACCGGGGGCCGGTGACCTCCGCGCCCAACTCCGTCACCCGGCGCCGCAGTTCACGGTCGGCCGTGACGACGAGACAGTCCCGACCGCTCGCCCGCGCGACCAACTCGACCATGTGATCGTCCCCGCTCCCACTCGCCCCCTCGACCCGCACGCCGGGCACGGACGCGACCCCCCGAGCGGCCCCCTCCACGACGAGCACGATCTCCACGGGCCCGAGATGCCCCGGCACCCCATCAGCAGCCAGCACATCCCGCAACCGCTCCGCGGCCCCCCGCCGATCCCGCCACCACCCATCGGGAACCGACCCGACGACATTCGCCGCGTCGACGATGACAAGCAGCGGAGATTCATCACCCATGGGCCTAGGGTCGCACGCGGCGCCCGCCAAGCTGCGGACCCCCGTCCCGCTCAGCTGCGGGCAGCCGTGCGGCCTGGATCGGCGCCCACCCAGCAGCCGACGGGCTGCCGTCCCGCCAAGCTGCGCCCCCCGTCCCGCTCAGCTGCGGGCAGCCGTGCGGCCTGGATCGGCGCCCACCCAGCAGCCGACGGGCTGCCGTCCCGCCAAGCTGCGACCCCCGTACCGCCCAGCTGCGGGCATGCGTGCGGTCTGGGTCGGCGCTCCACCCTGCAGGCGGTGGGTTGCCGTCGCCTCAAGCTGCGACCCCCGTACCGCCCAGCTGCGGGCATGCGTGCCGCCTGGGGCGGCACGGGTGGGCGCAGGCGGCACCCCGTCAGCGCCGGGCTGCGCGACCCACCCCCGCCTCAGCCCTCGCGCCGGGCTGCGTGACCCACCCGCCTCAGCCACCCCGCCGGGCCGCGCGACCCACCTCCGCCCAGCCCCACCCCGCCGCTCAGTCCTCCGACTTCTCGTCAAAGCTGGCGAAATACGCTGCCACCATGTCCTCGCCCCCATGCCCCTGCACAACAGCCCGCTCCAACCGCTCCGCACCGGCAGCCGCGACATCCAGCCGTACCCCCCGCCGCTCAGCCGCCTCGACGATAAGCCGCGCGTCCTTCGCGGCGGTCGTCACGGCGAACTGAGGGGGCGTCAGGCGGTTCTCCAGCACGAGCCCGGCCTTCGCCCGCAGGTAGCCCATGTCGAGCGGCCCGCCCGCGATGAGGTCGAAGAACCCCTGCGGATCCACCTCGAGCGCCTTGGCCAGCGCCAGCACCTCACCGGTGGCGTTGGTCGCGGCGATCACCCAACTGTTGGCGACCAGCTTCAGCCGCGTCGCGGTACCCGCCGCCCCGTCCTCCCCGGTCCACACGGTGCGCGCACCGACCGCGTCGAACACCGGCGTCACGGTCTCCCGCCCCCGCTCCGGCCCGGCGGCGAGCACGGTGAGCTGCCCGGCCTCGGCGGGCTGCCGGGTGCCCAGGACGGGCGCGTCGTAGAACACCAGGTCGTGTCCCTCGGCGAAGGCGGCCAGATCGGCGATCGAGTCGAGACCGGCGGTGGTGGACTGCACCCAGACGGCACCGGGACGCAGGCCGGACGCGGCCTCGTCCATGACGTCCAGCGCGGCGGGACCGTCGTACAGCATGGTCAGTACGACATCGGCACCCCGGACGGCGTCGGCGGGCGTGTCTGCGATGTACGCGCCGTCGGCGGCGAGGGGCTCCGCCTTGGCGCGGGTGCGGTTCCAGGCCCGCACGGCGAGGCCGGACTTCGCGAGGTTACGGGCCATCGCGGCCCCCATGATCCCGGTGCCCAGGACGCTCACGGTCAGCTGGTCGGTCATCTGCGTCAACTTTCTGTGTCGCGGGTGTGCGCGCGTGCCACGTCTGTCCAACGTAGAGGAATGCCTGCCCGGTTTCGGCGCCGGAAGACGCGGGCGCGGCCGTCCGGCCGCGCGGGAGAAGTGTCGGCCCCGAACGGCTGTGACCAGGCGGGGGCCGATCCCCGGTCCGCGGTTCGGCCCGAATAGAGTGAGGCGGTGAACGGCGACTGGCTCATCCGCGGCCGCGACGGCCGCCTCGGCGTCTACTGGCTGTCGGACGACGCCGTCCTGTGCCGGGCGGAACGCGTCCCCGGCGGCCCGTGGGACGCCCCGCGCCGCGTGGGCGGCGAGCAGAGTGTGCAGGCAGGGTTCGCGGTCGGCCAAGGTGCCGACGGCTACGCCCATCTGGTCGCCTGGCGGCCCACGGTGCGGGGCGAGTCGGGCCTGGTGCACTCCACACACTTCCGGCCCCTGCTCGCGCCCCTGGACTGGATCCCGATCGGCCATCCCCAGAAGAACGGCGAGCGGAGCGGCACGCCCGCCGTCGCCGTCGACGCCGAGGGCCGGGCGTACCTCTTCGTGCGCAACCGCAGCAAGGGCGTCCACACCATCAACCAGAAGGAACGCGGCGGCTGGAACGCCTGGCACAACCTCAGAGGCTCCAGGGTGCACGAGGAACTCGTCGCCGTCACCGGGGAGTCGGGCCTCGTCGAGGTGTACGCCACCAACCCCGACGGGATCCTGAGCTGGCATCAGCAGGAAGCCGGCGCCCGCCCGATCGCGGCCGATCCCCTGCCCGTCCGCATCGAGCCGGGCACGCTGAGCGCGCTGCCGACCTCGAAGGAGCAGACGACGCTGTTCTTCGCGGACCCCGAGGGCATGCTGTACGCGTGGCGGCCGGGCGGCGATCCGGTCGCGCTCATCGCCGCCGTGGGCCCCGGCCCGGTGGCCACCGCCCGCTGTGTCCTGGACGGCCACGACTGCACCCTGCTCGCACAGCGCTCGGCCTCCGGCCGTGTCGCCTTCGCCGCCTACCCGACCGAACTGGAGTCGGCGGGCCTGTGGTGGACCGAGTCCGGCCCGCAGCTCCCGTCAGGCACCCGGGTCGCCCTGGCGGAGGACGCCGAGGGACGCGTCGTGGCCGCCAGCATGACCCCGGACGGCGTCCTGCGCCTCGCCCGCCAGAAGGACGAGCCCGGCCTCGCACTCGCCGCCTGGCAGGAAGACCTCTAGCGACGACAACGCCGGTGCCCCGCACACCGGTTGGCGTGCGGGGCACCGACGTACATCATCAGCGGTTATACGGGGACGCTGGCCACGCCCGCCTCCAGGAACCGCTTCCCGTTCACGCGCTCCGACACGCCCTCGCGGTCCAGGTACGGCGTGATGCCGCCCAGGTGGAAGGGCCAGCCGGCGCCGGTGATCAGGCAGAGGTCGATGTCCTGGGCCTCGGCGACGACACCCTCGTCGAGCATGAGCCCGATCTCCTGTGCCACCGCGTCCAGGACGCGCGCCCGCACCTGCTCCTCGGTCAGGACGACATCGCCCTGCTTGAGCAGCGCGGCAACCTCGGGGTCGAGCTCCGGCTTCCCGGAGTCGTACACGTAGAAGCCGCGCTTGCCCGCCTTGACGACGGCCGCGAGGTTCGGGGAGACCGTGAAGCGGTCCGGGAAGGCCCGGTTGAGGGTCTCCGAGACGTGCAGACCGATCGCGGGACCGACCAGCTCCAGGAGGACGAGAGGAGACATCGGCAGGCCCAGGGGCTCCACCGCCTTCTCCGCCACCTCGACCGGCGTGCCCTCGTCGATGACGTTCTGGATCTCGCCCATGAAGCGGGTGAGGATGCGGTTCACGACGAACGCCGGGGCGTCCTTCACCAGAACCGCCGTCTTCTTCAGCTTCTTGGCGACGGCGAACGCCGTGGCCAGCGAGGCGTCGTCGGTCTGCTCGCCGCGGACGATCTCAAGGAGCGGCAGGACGGCGACCGGGTTGAAGAAGTGGAAACCGACGACCCGCTCGGGGTTCTTGAGCTTCGACGCCATCTCGGACACCGAGAGCGACGAGGTGTTCGTCGCGAAGATCGCGTGCGCCGGAGCGACCGCCTCGACCTCCGCGAACACCTGCTGCTTGACGCCGATCTCCTCGAACACGGCCTCGATGACGAAGTCGGCGTCAGAGAAGCCCTCGGCCTTGTCCAGGACACCGCTGACCAGAGCCTTCAGACGGTTGGCCTTGTCCTGGTTGATACGGCCCTTGCCGAGCAGCTTCTCGATCTCGGCGTGGACGTAGCCCACACCCTTGTCGACGCGCTCCTGGTCGATGTCGGTCAGCACGACCGGCACCTCCAGGCGACGCAGGAAGAGGAGAGCCAGCTGCGATGCCATCAGGCCCGCGCCGACCACGCCCACCTTGGTGACCGGACGCGCCAGGTTCTTGTCCGGCGCACCCGCCGGGCGCTTGCCGCGCTTCTGCACCAGGTTGAACGCGTAGATACCGGCGCGCAGTTCGCCACCCATGATCAGGTCGGCGAGCGCCTTGTCTTCGGCGTCGTACCCCTGCTGAAGGTCGCCGTTCTTGGCGGCGGCGATGATGTCGAGGGCGCGGTAGGCGGCCGGAGCGGCCCCGTGCACCTTGCCGTCCGCGATGAAACGGCCCTTGGCGACAGCCTGGTCCCAGGCCTCACCGCGGTCGATCACCGGACGCTCGACCTCGACGTCGCCCTTGAGTACCTGGGCGGTCCAGATCAGCGACTGCTCCAGGAAGTCGGCGCCCTCGAAGATGGCGTCGGCGATACCGAGGTCGTAGACCTGCTGGCCCTTGAGCTGCTTGTTCTGGTTGAGGCTGTTCTCGATGATCACCGAGACGGCCTTGTCGGCGCCGATCAGGTTCGGCAGCAGCGTGCAGCCGCCCCAGCCGGGGACCAGGCCAAGGAAGACCTCGGGGAGCGAGAAGGCGGGCAGCGCCTTGGAGACGGTCCGGTACTCGCAGTGCAGACCGACCTCGACGCCACCGCCCATGGCCGCGCCGTTGTAGTACGCGAAGGTCGGCACCGCGAGGCCCGCGAGGCGCTTGAAGACCTCATGGCCGCCCTTGCCGATGGCGAGCGCGTCGTCGTGGTTCTTCAGCAGCTCGACGCCCTTGAGGTCGGCGCCGACGGCGAAGATGAACGGCTTGCCGGTGACACCGACACCGACGATCTCGCCGGCCGCGGCCTCCTGCTCGACCTGGTCGATGGCGGTGTTGAGGTTCGCCAGCGAGGCCGGGCCGAAGGTGGTCGGCTTGGTGTGGTCGAAGCCGTTGTCGAGCGTGATCAGCGCGAAGCGCCCGGCGCCGTACGGCAGGTCGAGGTGGCGTACGTGCGCCTGGGTGACGACCTCGTCCGGGAACAGCTCGGCCGCGCCCTTCAGGAGTTCAGCGGTGCTCACTTGTTGCCTCCGGCGTCCTTGTGGTGCGGGTTCTCCCAGATCACCGTGGCGCCCATGCCGAAGCCGACGCACATGGTGGTGAGGCCGTAACGGACCTCCGGCTGCTCCTCGAACTGGCGGGCCAGCTGCGTCATCAGGCGGACGCCGGAGGAGGCGAGCGGGTGACCGTAGGCGATGGCGCCGCCGTACTGGTTGACGCGCGCGTCGTCGTCGGCGATGCCGTAGTGCTCGAGGAAGGCCAGGACCTGGACGGCGAAGGCCTCGTTGATCTCGAAGAGGTTGATGTCCTCGATCGACAGACCGGCCTGGGCCAGCGCCTTCTCGGTCGCCGGGATCGGGCCGTAGCCCATGACCTCCGGCTCGACGCCCGCGAAGGCGTAGGAAACCAGGCGCATCTTGACCGGCAGGTTGTGCTCGCGGGCGAAGTCCTCGCTCGCGATGACCGACGCGGTGGCGCCGTCGTTCAGACCGGCCGCGTTACCCGCGGTGACCCGGCCGTGCACGCGGAACGGGGTCTTGAGACCGGCGAGGTTCTCCAGGGTGGTCCCCGGGCGCATCGGCTCGTCGGCGGTGACCAGGCCCCAGCCGGTCTCACCGGCCTCCGGGTTGCTCCGGCGCACCGAGATCGGCACCAGGTCCTGCTGGATCTTGCCGTTGGCGTACGCCTTCGCGGCCTTCTCCTGCGAGCGCACGGCGTATTCGTCGGCGCGCTGCTTGGTGATGGTCGGGTAGCGGTCGTGCAGGTTCTCGGCGGTCATGCCCATGAACAGGGCGGACTCGTCGACCAGCTTCTCGCTGACGAACCGCGGGTTCGGGTCCACGCCCTCGCCCATAGGGTGCCGGCCCATGTGCTCGACACCACCGGCGATGACGGCGTCGTACGCACCGAAGGCGATGGAGCCCGCGGTGGTGGTGACGGCGGTCAGCGCACCGGCGCACATGCGGTCGATCGAGTAGCCGGGCACCGACTGCGGCAGACCGGCGAGAATGCCCGCCGTCCGGCCGAGGGTCAGGCCCTGGTCGCCGATCTGCGTGGTCGCGGCGATGGCGACCTCGTCGATCTTCTTCGGGTCGAGACCGGGGTTGCGGCGCAGCAGCTCCCGGATCGCCTTCACGACAAGGTCGTCGGCGCGGGTCTCGTGGTAGATGCCCTTCGGGCCCGCCTTGCCGAACGGGGTGCGGACGCCGTCGACGAAGACGACATCCCTGACGGTACGAGGCACGATGGCTCTCCTCCAGAGGTGCGGGATCTGCACTGCTGCGTTGCAAGCGCTGAGCGCGCGCTCAGGCCCATGCTACTTGTGGGTAACGTAGCTGCACACCCCTGGCAGGGGGAGCGGCGAAGGTCACATCGAAATGGCTGTATCGATGTGCGGCTCCGCCGCCTACGGCGCCTCCGCGGACAAAGCCTCCACCAGCACCGGAGTCACCAGCTCAACCTGCCACGCCCGAGCCCCGAACCCGGCCAGTGCCGTCCCCACCGCCTCGGCGTCAACCGGCACCGGCGGCTCCCAGCAGACCCTCCGCACCGTGTCCGGCGTGATCAGGTTCTCCTGAGGCATGTTCAGTTCCTCGGCCAACGCGGAAACCCCGGCCCGGGCCGCGGACAACCGCGCGGCCGCGGCCGGATCCTTGTCGGCCCAGGCCCGCGGCGGCGGAGGCCCGGTGACGGCCTGACCCGGCTGCGGCAACTGCGCGTCGGCCATCGCCTTCGCACGATCCACCGCCGCCTGCCACTGCTCCAGCTGCCGCCGCCCCATCCGATGCCCGAACCCGTTCAAAGCGGCGAGCGCCTGCACATTGGCCGGAAGAGCCAGCGCGGCCTCCACGATGGCCGCGTCACTCAGCACCTTGCCCGGCGACACATCCCGCCGCTGCGCGATCCGGTCCCGCATCTGCCACAGCTCGCGCACGACGCCCAGCTGCCGACGGCGCCGCACCTTGTGCATCCCGGACGTACGACGCCAGGGATCCTTGCGCGGCTCGGCGGGCGGCGCCGCCGCGATCGCCGCGAACTCCTGGTGGGCCCACTCCAGCTTGCCCTGCCGGTCCAGCTCCTTCTCCAGCGCGTCCCGCAGGTCGACGAGGAGCTCCACATCCAGCGCGGCGTACCGCAGCCACGGTTCGGGCAGCGGGCGGGTGGACCAGTCGACGGCCGAGTGCCCCTTCTCCAGGACGAAGCCGAGAACGCCCTCGACCATCGCGCCGAGCCCGACCCGCGGGAACCCGGCGAGCCGCCCGGCCAGCTCGGTGTCGAACAGCCGCGTGGGCACCATGCCTATTTCCCTGAGGCACGGCAGATCCTGGGTGGCGGCGTGCAGCACCCACTCGACGCCGGACAGCGCCTCGCCGAGGCCGGAGAGGTCGGGGCAGTCCACCGGGTCGATCAGCGCGGTGCCCGCGCCCTCGCGGCGCAACTGGACGAGATAGGCGCGCTGTCCGTAGCGGTAGCCGGAGGCGCGCTCGGCGTCGACGGCGACGGGGCCGGAGCCGGCGGCGAAGGCGGCGATCACCTCGGCGAGCGCGGCGTCGTCGGCGACGACCGGCGGAATACCGTCACGCGGCTCGAGCAAAGGGATCGGTTCAGGGTTCGGCGCCCCCGTAACAGAAGTTCCGCCGTCGTCCGGAGGGGCGCCTCCGGTGGTTCGCAGTGAGCTGTCTGCTGCGGTCTCTTGGGCGTCGGTCACATGTCAAGGGTATCTGTGTATGGACAGCGCCCGTCGACGGAACGTTCCGTCGACGGGCGCTTGAGGGTCGTAAACCAGTCAGGTCGGTGAATGATCCGGTTCACGACGCTTGGGGTTGGTGAGGCGGGACCACCGGCCGGTCCCGTTCATGAGTTCAGGAAGGTGAATACGGCTTCACGAAGGCGAATACGGCGGCTCGGTTCGGGCTCAGTGGATGATTCCGGTGCGCAGGGCCACCGCCACCATGCCGGCGCGGTCGCCCGTGCCGAGCTTGCGGGCGATGCGGGCGAGGTGGCTCTTGACGGTCAGGGCGGACAGGCCCATCGAGACACCGATCGCCTTGTTCGACTGGCCCTCCGCCACCAGTCGCAGCACCTCGACCTCACGGCCGGACAGCTCTCGGTAGCCGCCCGGGTGGCTCGGGGCACCCGGGGGGCGGCGGTGCATACGGGCGGCGGCGGCGCCGATGGGGGCGGCGCCCGGTCGGGTGGGGAGCCCGACGGTCGTACGGGTGCCGGTGACGACGTAGCCCTTGACGCCGCCGGCGAGGGCATTGCGTACGGCGCCGATGTCGTCGGCGGCGGAGAGGGCGAGGCCGTTGGGCCAGCCCGCGGCGCGCGTCTCCGACAGGAGGGTGAGGCCGGAACCGTCGGGCAGATGGACGTCGGCGACACAGATGTCGCGGGGGTTGCCGATGCGGGGACGAGCCTCCGCGATGGACGAGGCCTCGATGACGTCGCGCACACCGAGCGCCCACAAATGGCGGGTGACGGTGGAGCGGACGCGGGGGTCGGCCACGACCACCATGGCGGTCGGCTTGTTCGGGCGGTAGGCGACCAGGCTTGCGGGCTGCTCGAGGAGAACGGACACCAGGCCTCCTGGGGTGCGGGGACGACTTCTAGGTCACAGTCGTCTTCGGCACCAAACCTCTGTTTCTTTAGAGAAAGATCACGATCTAGTGAGTAACAATCAGGGCAATTCGGACAGGCTGTCGATCGCTCGATGAACGAATCGGTTCGTTCGAGGGCTCGTTCATGACTGAAAGTGGCCGTATCGACAAAGCGAGAGGCAGGCGTCGGCCGTTGGGGTGGCCGTCAGCGTGACTGCGGTCCCCGTCGCTGCGGCAGCGTCACCACCGAAGCGTCGCCCGGACCGGCCGGCGGCAGGCCCGCGACCTGGGCGAGCAGATCGCACCAGGACGCCAGGTGAGCCGCCGCGTCCGGGACGCCGCCCAGGCCCTCACGCGGCGTCCAGGAGGCGCGGATCTCGATCTGCGAGGCCGCCGGGCGCTCGGCGAGGCCGCCGAAGTAGTGCGAACTCGCGCGCGTGACGGTGCCGCTCGGCTCGCCGTAGGTCAGTCCGCGCGCCTGCAGCGCACCGGTCAGCCACGACCAGCACACCTCGGGCAGCAGCGGGTCGGCGGCCATCTCCTGTTCCAGCTCCGCGCGCACCAGCGTCACCAGCCGGAAGGTGCCGCGCCAGGCGTCGTGTCCGGCCGGGTCGTGCAGCAGTACCAGGCGGCCGTCGGCCAGATCCTGGTCGCCGTCGACGACCGTGGCCTCCAGTGCGTGGGCGAAGGGGGCCAGGCGCTGGGGCGCGCGCGTCGGCTCGACCTCGACCTGCGGCCGCAGCCGGGCGGTGCGCAGCGCGTCGACGGCGGCGCGGAAGGGTGGCGGAGCGGTGGGTTCATGCGCAGCGCCCTCCTTCGCGTCGTCCATTCCGTCAGCGCCTTCCGAGAGTTGTCCCTGAGCCGCAGCCATGCGGTGCAGATTAAGCGGAACGGGGGCTGGGTGCAGGGTAGACACCCTTGCCGCTGGTGGTTTGGTCGCCTACGGGGAGGGGTGGTTGCTGTTGTGGGGCGGGTGCGGGTTCGTTGTGGCTTGTCGCGCAGTTCCCCGCGCCCCTAGGCCAGCTGCCCCTGAGCTTGGCTTGTCAGTGCGGCGTGCGAGACTTTCCGGCGTGAGCGTCAATGACAGCCCTGCGGGCAAGCAGCCGACGGTGACGTATGACTCCGCCTTCATGAAGGCGTGCAGGCGGGAGAGCGTGCCGCATACGCCGGTGTGGTTCATGCGGCAGGCCGGGCGCTCGCTGCCGGAGTACCGCAAGGTGCGCGAGGGCATTCCGATGCTCGAGTCCTGTATGCGGCCGGAGCTGGTCACCGAGATCACGCTGCAGCCGGTGCGTCGGCACAACGTGGACGCGGCGATCTACTTCAGTGACATCGTCGTCCCGCTCAAGGCGATCGGCCTCGACCTCGACATCAAGCCCGGCGTCGGCCCGGTCGTTGAGCAGCCGATCCGCACTCGCGCCGACCTGGCCCGGCTGCGGGACCTGACCCCGGAGGACGTCAGTTACGTCACCGAGGCCATCGGCCTGCTGACGCGCGAGCTCGGCTCGACTCCCCTCATCGGTTTCGCCGGGGCGCCGTTCACCCTCGCGAGCTACCTCGTCGAGGGCGGCCCGTCCCGGACGTACGAGAACGCCAAGGCGATGATGTACGGCGACCCCGAGCTGTGGGCCGACCTGCTCGACCGCCTCGCGGACATCACGGCCGCCTTCCTGAAGGTGCAGATCGAGGCGGGCGCCTCGGCGGTCCAGCTGTTCGACTCCTGGGTCGGCGCGCTCGCCCCCGCCGACTACCGGCGCTCGGTCATGCCCGCCTCGGCGAAGGTGTTCGAGGCGGTCGCCGGGTACGGCGTGCCGCGCATCCACTTCGGTGTCGGCACCGGCGAGCTGCTGAACCTGATGGGTGAGGCCGGCGCGGACGTCGTGGGCGTCGACTGGCGCGTCCCGCTGGACGAGGCCGCCCGCCGCGTCGGCCCCGGCAAGGCGCTCCAGGGCAACCTCGACCCGACCGTCCTGTTCGCCTCCACCGCAGCCGTCGAGACCAAGACCCGCGAGGTCCTCGACGCGGCGGCCGGCCTGGAGGGGCATGTCTTCAACCTCGGCCACGGCGTCATGCCGAACACCGACCCGGACGCGCTGACCCGCCTCGTGGAGTACGTCCACACCCACACCGCCCGCTGACTCACCACGTGTGCCGGGGCCGGGCCCGCCTGCCGAACAGCAGGCCGCGCGGCTCCGGTGGCGGTGGGGTGCCCTGCTTGAGCGGCCACGCGAGCAGCATGCCGACGAGGAAGCCGACGATGTGCGCCGCGTACGCCACCGTGCCCGCGTCGGAGATGCCCTCGCCGGACGAGTACACGGCCTGGAGCACGAACCAGAAGCCCAGCACCAGCCAGGCGGGCAGCCTGAGCGGCAGGAAGATCAGGAAGGGCACGAGGACCCAGACGCGGGCCTTCGGATACAGCACCAGATAGGCGCCCAGCACCCCGGCGATCGCCCCGGACGCGCCGATCAGCGGTTCGCCGGAGTCGGCGTTGAGGAGCGCGAAGCCGTACGACGCCGCGTAGCCGCAGACGCCGTAGAAGAGCGTGAACCGCACATGCCCCATGCGGTCCTCGACGTTGTTGCCGAAGATCAGCAGGAAGAGCATGTTGCCGAGCAGGTGCAGCCAGCTGCCGTGCAGGAACATCGCCGTGAGGACGCTCAGTTCCGGCGACTTGTCGTAGGACGGCGGGCCGACGACGCAGCCGGGTCCCTGCCGGCCGACGGCGACGTCACCGGTGGGCACCAGCTGGGGCAGCTGGTGGTGGATCAACTCCCTTGGCACCGCCGCGTACTGGTCCAGGAAGGCCTGGAGGTGGCAGAGCTGGGCCAGGCTGCTCTCTCCCGCCACTGAGCCGGCTATGCCCGGCATGGACAGGAAGACGACCACGTTCGTCGCGATCAGGGCGTACGTCACCCAAGGCGTGCGGCGCGTCGGGTTCACGTCATGGACGGGGATGACCACAAGGAAGTAGTGCCCCCGATGAGGGCGGCGAATCGGTGAACGGTGCCGTGGGCGCGTGCGTATGTCTCCTCAACCGACCGCGGAATGGCGCTTCCGCGGGGATGACGTGAGGAACAGGCGATGAACGACCGAGTTACTCCTCCCATTCATGCCTTGCCCGACGGCGAGGCCGAAGTTTCCCTGGTGCTGCATCTGCCCTGGGAGGACATTGCCCGGCTCGGCCAGGAGGCGGGGCGGCTTGCCGCGCAGATGCAGCGGCCGGTGACGTTGGACGAGGCTGTCAGTCATCGGTTGCGGTCCGCGCGGAATGCTGCGCATGCGAGGCCCTCCGGGGAGCAGCCGGCCGCGGTTTCTACGGGGTCGGTTTCGTCGTTGCCGGCGCGGCCTCCGGCGGAGCAGGCGCGTCAGGCTATTGATCGGATCAACGGGACTGGTTGATTTTCGGGGTGCGCCGTAGGGGTGTGGGTTGCTTGCGGGCTGCGGGTTCGTTGTGGCTTGTCGCGCAGTTCCCCGCGCCCCTTTAGGGGCGTTGCTGTACCGCCGTTGTCGCCTTTCTGGCTGCTACCAGTACCGGGTCCCAGACTGGGGAGAACGGGGGCGCGTAGCCGAGGTCCAAGGCCGTCATTTGCTCTACCGTCATGCGTGCTGTGAGGGCTACTGCTGCGATGTCGACCCTCTTGCCTGCGCCCTCTCTGCCTACGATCTGGACGCCCAGGAGGCGGCCGGTGCGGCGTTCGGCGAGCATTTTGACTGTCATGGGGTTGGAGTCGGGGTAGTAGCCGGCGCGGCTGGTGGATTCGATGGTTGCCGAGGTGAATTGGAGGCCTGCTCGGCGGGCGTCCTTTTCGCGGAGGCCGGTGCGGGCGATTTCCAGGTCGCAGACCTTGCTGACGGCTGTGCCGACGACGCCGGGGAAGGTGGCGTAGCCGCCGCCGATGTTGGTGCCGATGATCTGGCCGTGTTTGTTGGCGTGGGTGCCCAGCGCGATGTGGCGTTCCTGGCCGGAGACCAGGTCGAGGACTTCTACGCAGTCGCCGCCGGCCCAGATGTCGGTGTGGCCGCGTACGCGCATCGAGAGGTCGGTCAGCAGGCCTCCGTGGGCGCCGAGGGGGAGGCCTGCCTGGGCGGCGAGGGTGGTCTCCGGGCGGACGCCGATGCCCAGGACGACCACGTCCGCCGGGTATTCGGCGGCGTCCGTGGCCACCGCGCGCACGTGGCCGTCCTCGCCGGTGAGGATCTTGGTGACGGCCGCGTCGTTGACCATGGTGATGCCGAGGCCCTCCATGGCCTCGTGCACCAGGCGTCCCATGTCCGGGTCGAGGGTGGACATGGGCTCGCTGCCGCGGTTGACGACCGCCACCTCGTAGCCGCGGTTGATGAGGGCCTCGGCCATCTCGACGCCGATGTAGCCCGCGCCGACGACCACGGCGCGTCGGCCACGCGTGCGTGCCAGCGTGTCGATGAGGGCCTGGCCGTCGTCGAGGGTCTGGACTCCGTGGACGCCGGGGGCGTCGGCGCCCGGCATGTCGGGGCGGATCGGGCGGGCACCGGTGGCGATCACGAGTTTGTCGTACGACGTCCAGGACTCGGCGCCGGAATCGACGTCACGCGCGCGTACGCGCTGTCGGTCGACGTCGATCTCCGTGACCTCGGTGCGCAGGCGCAGGTCGATGCCGCGGGCGCGGTGCTCCTCGGGGGTGCGGGCGATCAACTGGTCCCGGTCGGGGACGTCGCCGCCGACCCAGTAGGGGATGCCGCACGCCGAGTACGAGGTGAAGTGGCCGCGTTCGAAGGCCACGATCTCCAGCTCGTCCGGGCCTTTGAGGCGGCGGGCCTGCGACGCCGCGGACATTCCCGCGGCGTCGCCGCCGATCACGACCAGTCGTTCCCGTGCACTCCCTGCAGCGCTCATGTTCATGCGAACACGCTACGTGGGCCGGGCATTTCAAGCCCGTACCCTCAGTCCTCGTCCTCTCCGCGGGGGCGCTCCGGTGCCGGGTGCGCCGTCGGGATCGGGCCCAGCGCGCTCATCGCGGGCGCGGGGGCCGGGCGGCGCGGCAGCCGGGGGCGGATCAGGCGCAGCCAGAGCAGGACAAGCAGGGCCGCCGCCGCGGCGAACGGCAGCACCGCCGCGATCACCACGCCGATCCAGCGCAGCACCGACACGAACGCGTCCCAGCCGCCGGTGAGCGCGTCCACGAACCCGGGGTCGTCGTCCTTGGCGGCCTCCTTCTTCACGGGCGTCTCCGAGAGGGAGAGCGTGATGGTGGCCAGAGTCGTGCGGTCCTTCAGGGACGTCTGTTGGGCGAGGAGGGACTCCAGGTCGGCCTGGCGGGTGCTCAACTCGCCCTCCAGGGTGACCACATCGCTGAGCCTGGTCGCCTGGTCCATCAGCTCGCGGATCCGGGCGACGCTGGCGCGCTGCGACTTGATGCGGCTCTCCACGTCGACGACCTGCTCGGTGACGTCCTGCGCCTTCGCCGTGCGGTCGAGGAGCTTGCCCGCGCCCTCCAGATCGGTGAGGACCTCCGCGTATCGGTCGACGGGCACGCGCAGGATCACGCGGGTGCGCTCGTTGCCCTGCTCGTCGCGGGTGGTGGTCTCGTTGCCGACGTAGCCGCCCGCGTTCTCGGCGGTCGTACGGGCCTCGTCCAGGGCCTTCGGGACGTCCTTGACCTGCACGGTCAGCGAGGCCGTGCGGATGATGTGGCTCGCGGACAGTTTGGGCGGGGCATCGGCCTTGGCGCCGCTCGCGTCGCTATCGCTGCCCGTGGCGCCCTCCGCGCGTCCTTCCGGTGCCGCGGCGGCCGCGCCGGCGCCGCTGTCGCTGCTGCCGGCGCTGTCGTCCGCGCCGGTGCAGCCCGTGAGCGTGAGGGCGGCGGCCAGCAGGATGCCGGCCAGCGCCGTGACTGGTCGTACGGAACGTCGTGTGCGCATGTGCGGTTACCCCCCGAGGGTCGGTGACGACTGACATCACTTCGACGCCCGGGCGGGCCGGGACGTTGGCCGGTAACGGTCCCGAAGAGGTCACGGTCGGGACTCGTGCCGGACACCCTGGGGCGCTGCGGTTGTTTGTCTGCGGCGCCGTGGGGGCTGGTCGCGCAGTTCCCCGCGCCCCTAAAAGGGGCGCGGGGAACTGTCAGTGGGGTCTGAGAGGCTGGGGACATGCGCGAAACGGAGAGTCGTACGGGTGCGGGGCAGGTCGTCGTCATCGGGGGCGGCGTCGCCGGGCTGGCCGCCGCCCACCGGCTGGTGCGGCGGGGGGCGCGCGTGACCGTCCTGGAGGCGTCGGACCGGGTCGGCGGCAAGCTGCTGCCCGGCGAGATCGCGGGCGCGCGGGTGGACTTCGGCGCCGAGTCGATGCTCGCGCGCCGCCCCGAGGCGGTGGCCCTCGCCCGCGAGGTGGGGCTCACCGACCGCCTCCAGCCGCCTGCCACCGCGTCCGCCGCGATCTGGACCCGCGGCGCCCTGCGCCCGATGCCCAAGGGCCACGTCATGGGCGTCCCCGGCACGGCCTCCGCCCTGACCGGCGTCCTCTCCGACGAGGGCCTGCGCCGCATCGAGCGCGACGCCGACCTGCCGCGCACCGAGGTGGGGGAGGACGTGGCCGTCGGGGCGTATGTGGCCGAGCGGCTGGGCCGTGAGGTCGTCGACCGCCTGGTGGAGCCCCTGCTGGGCGGTGTCTACGCGGGCGACGCCTACCGCATCTCGATGCGCTCCGCGGTCCCCCAGCTCTTCCAGGCGGCCCGGACGCACCACTCGCTCACGGAGGGCGTCCGCGAGATCCAGGCGAAGGCGGCCGCCGCCCAGCAGACCGGACCCGTCTTCATGGGCATCGAGGGCGGGGTGGGCAGCCTGCCGCTCGCTGTGGCGGAGTCGGTGCGGGAGCGGGGCGGCGAGATCGTCACCGGGGCGGCCGTCACGGAGCTGCGCCGGGAGTCCTCCGGTGGGTGGCGGGTCGTCACCGGCGACCGGGTCCTGCACGCCGACGCGGTGGTCGTCGCCGTACCGGCCCCTGCCGCCGCCGACCTGCTGCGCGCCGAGGCCCCCGCCGCCGCGGCCGAGCTCTCCGCCGTCGAGTATGCCTCCATGGCGCTGGTCACCCTCGCCTACCGCCGCGCCGAGACCGCACTTCCCGAAGGCAGCGGGTTCCTCGTGCCGCCGGTCGACGGGCGCACCATCAAGGCGTCCACCTTCGCCTCGCAGAAGTGGGGCTGGATCGCCGACCGGAACCCGGACCTCGTCGTGCTGCGCACCTCCGTCGGGCGGTACGCGGAGACCGAGATCCTCCAGCGGGCGGACGACGAGCTGGTGGACGTGTCCCGGCACGACCTCAAGGCGGCGACCGGTCTCGACGCGACCCCCGTCGAGACCCGGGTCACCCGCTGGGACGACGGCCTGCCCCAGTACCCCGTCGGCCACCACGCGCGCGTGGCCCGCATCCGCGAGCACGTGGCCAAGCTGCCGGGCCTAGCGGTGTGCGGCGCCCAGTACGACGGCGTCGGCATCCCGGCGTGCATCGCCAGCGCGTACGCGGCGGCGGACCAGATCCACGGTGACCTGCGCGCTGTGCAGGACCTCACCGCCCACCCGGTGCAGAGCCTGCACGGCGGAGCGGGAGAATGAGGGCATGAGTGACGACGCCCCCACCACCGAGTCCGCCAGGGTCCCGAACAAGGGCAAGCTGGCCAAGGACCTCAACGAGGTCATCCGCTACACGCTGTGGTCCGTCTTCAAGCTGAAGGACGTCCTCCCCGAGGACCGCGCGGGCTACGCCGACGAGGTCCAGGAGCTGTTCGACCAGCTCGCCGCGAAGGACGTGACGATCCGCGGCACCTACGACGTGTCCGGGCTGCGCGCCGACGCCGACCTCATGATCTGGTGGCACGCGGAGACCAGCGACCAGCTCCAGGAGGCGTACAACCTCTTCCGCCGCACCAAGCTGGGCCGCGCGCTCGAGCCGGTCTGGTCGAACATGGCGCTGCACCGCCCCGCCGAGTTCAACCGCTCGCACATCCCGGCGTTCCTCGCCGACGAGACGCCGCGCAACTACATCAGCGTCTACCCGTTCGTGCGCTCCTACGACTGGTACCTGCTGCCCGACGAGGACCGCCGCCGCATGCTCGCCGACCACGGCAAGATGGCCCGCGGCTACCCGGACGTGCGCGCCAACACGGTCGCCTCGTTCTCGCTGGGCGACTACGAGTGGATCCTCGCCTTCGAGGCCGACGAGCTGTACCGCATCGTCGACCTCATGCGTCACCTCCGCGCCTCCGAGGCCCGGATGCACGTCCGCGAGGAAGTGCCGTTCTACACGGGCCGCCGCAAGTCGGTGACCGAGCTGGTGGCCGGGCTGGCCTAGGCGGACTTGTTGACGTCCGGTGCGGTTCCGCGCCCCGCAAGGGGCGCGGGGGCTGCATCAATATGCGGCTCCGCCGCGTGGCGCGCCCAGCCCTCGACCGCCGGCAGATGCATGACTGCGTGACCGCGGAGCGCCGGGCTTGGGTTCCGGATGTGCCTTGCAGTCCGCGCGCCACAGCGGCAGGCGGCCCTCCAGCAGATACGCGTCCAGGTGCCCGTTGACGCAGGCGTTCGGCCCGCCCGCGATGCCGTGCGTGCCGGAGTCCCGCTCGGTCACCAGTACCGAGCCCGACAGCCGCCGATGCATTTCGCGGGCGCCGTCGTAGGGCGTGGCCGCGTCCCGCTCGGCGGCCAGGATGAGCGTCGGCGGCAGCGCGCCGGGCGCGGTGCGCATGTCGAGGGGCTGCTGCCGGGGCGCCGGCCAGTAGGCGCACGGCAGGTTGAGCCACACGTTGTCCCAGGTCTCGAAGGGCGCCACGCGCGCGAGCCGGGTGTTGTCCCGGTCCCACACCGCCCAGTCCGTCGGCCAGGGCGCGTCGTTGCACTCGACGGCCGTGTAGACGGCGCCCGAGTTCTCCTCCTCGGCCGCCGCCTCGGTCTGCGGTCCGGCGATGTCGATCAGCGGTTGCGGATCGCCCTTCAGATACGCCGAGAGGGCCTGCGCGCGCCCCGGCCAGTAGTCGTCGTAGTACCCGGCCGTGAGAAACACGTCCTGCAACTGCCCCGGCCCCACCTTGCCGCCCGCCGGCTTGTCGGCCAGCCGTGCCCGCGCCTTCTCGTAGTTGCGCAGCACCTCCTGCGGGGTGTCGCCGAGGCCGTACACGCGATCGTGCTTGGCGATCCACTTCCGCAGGTCCGCCCAGCGCCCCTCGAACGCGGCCGACTGGGCGAGGTTGTTGCCGTACCAGATCTGCTCCGGGTCCGGGTTCACCGGACCGTCGAACACCATCCGCCGCACGTGCGTGGGGAACAGCGTCGCGTACAGCGCACCGAAGTAGGTCCCGTACGAGGCGCCCATGAACGTCAGTTTCTCCTCGCCCAGCGCGGCCCGCAGGACGTCCAGGTCGCGGGCGTTGTTGAGGGAGTGGTAGTGCTTCAGGGCGCTGCCCGACCGCTTGGCGCAGCCGCGCGCATACGCCTTGGCCTGCGCGATGCGCTCCTTCTTGTAGGCCTCAGAGGGGTACGTCGGCGACTGCGAGGGCGCCTTGAAGAACTGCTTCGGGTCCTGGCAGGACAGCGGCGCGGAGCGGCCGACGCCGCGCGGGGCGTAGCCGACGAGGTCGTACGCCCCGGCGATGCGCTTCCACTCGGGGAGCAGGCCGACCAGCGGGAAGTACATGCCAGAGGCGCCCGGCCCGCCCGGGTTGTAGACCAGGGCGCCCTGCCGGGGCACCTCGTGCTTGCTGTTGTGCGGGTCCTTGCGGGTCGCCCGCACGCGGCTGACGGTGAGTTTGATCTGCTTGCCGTTCGGCTGGGCGTAGTCGAGGGGGACGGTCACCGTGCCGCACTGCATGCGGCCCGGCATGTCCTGTCCCAGGGCGCACTTGCCGAAGTCGATCCCGGCCGCCTCGGCGCGCGCGGCGGCGATCGCGGTGCCGTGCAGTTCGGGGATGCCTGTCGCGGCCTCGGTGCCGCCGGCCGACGGGGCGGTGACACCGGCAAGGGCTGTCAGGAGCAAGGACCCGGCGGCCGAGTACAGGGCGGGGGCTCTCATCAGGTATCCCTTCGGTGCACGTCAGCAACAGAAGGGATGTTTCGGTCGGCCGTCGGCGAAGGCAAGCACCGCCCGCCGGTGTCGGCGCCATTGCGCCCTATGCGCCCCCTGACGTGTCAGTGACGCCAGTACGGGTCGTGGCGCCCGAAGGCCGCGCGCAGGTCCGGTTCGCCGATCGCGCGTACCCCGCGGACGGCGACGGACGTGAGGGACGTACGGTCGTCGGCCGAGCCGGCGTGCAGGGCCAGGACGCCCAGCAGGCGCTGCCCGGCCGGGGAGGCCCAGTGCGAGTACGGGTGCACCTCGATCCGCGCGCTCGCCAGGCAGCTCAGGGTGAGGGTGAGGGGGAGCGCGAACCAGAGGGCGACCAGATTGGGCGGCAGCTCCGACGGGGCGGGCGTCAACAGCGCGGCGGCGCCCAGCGCGAGAACGGCCACCGCGGCGAGCCGCACCTGGCGGACCGCGGCCCCGACGGACGTACGGGAGCCGAGGGGTACGGCGAGGCCCGCGGTGACCAGCCGGTCGGCGAGGCTGCCGACCGCGTCGGCGGCGGCTGCGGCGTCCCGCACCGGGGCGATCGGCGACTGCCCCTCCGGTCCGATGGCCCCGATCACCGAGCGCTCCATCTCGTCCCGCCCGCGCGGGTCGACGACCGTCGCCCAGCCCGTGTGCGCGAGGAGCAGCCGGTGCTGGCGGGCCATCGACACCAGCGTGAGATCGGCGACCCGGCGGGGGCCGCCGGACAGGAACGCCGCTTCGTACAGCGTCAGGTCGTGTCTGCGGCCCGCGGCGGCCGTACGTACGGCGGCCAGGCACAACCGTGTGCACGATGTGCCGGCGGCGGCCCAGGCGAGCAGCAGGAGCAGCACCCAGAACATGGGCCTATTGTGCGGCCGAACCGCCGCCGCCATCGCGGACTTGGTTGCTATTGCCGGGAATATTCGGTGGTGGGCTGGTGGTCGGTGGCGGGAGCGGGTACGTCGGTGACGGTGGCGGGGTCAGCGGGACGACCGGGCCCGGGGCGGTGGTGGGGCCGGGCGGGGTCGGGGCGGGGGTGAGTGGGGGAGCGTTGCCGGCGGCCATGTCGTGGGCCAGGGCGTCGAAGTCGACGTAGCCCGTGGCTTCCAGGACCTTGATGTGGTCCAGCACGGTGGTGTTCGCGTCGTCGGCGAGTGCGCGGACCAGGGAGTTGCGGGTGCTTGCGCGGACCTGGGCGACTACGGAGAAGACCTTGCCGTGCGCCAGGCGCAGGATGTTCGCGAACTCGCGGTCGTACGTCACTCCCTGCGCCGCGTTGAGGGTGGCGAGCCATTCCTTCTGCTGGTCGGTGGGCTCGTTGGGCAGGGCGAGGCCGAGCCGGGAGGCGGCGTCGCGGGTCCGTTCGTCCAGGAAGACGTGGCCCTCGATCAGGTGCCGGCCCGCTGTGCGTACGGCCGGGGTGGTGCCCTTCTGCTGTGCCAGCCGGCCCGCCGGTAGCTCCCACAGGCCCGCGAGCCGGACCTTCGTGACGAAGTCGCGGTCCAGTCCCGACAGCGGTCCGAACCTCGTCGACACCGTCTCGGCGTTGAGTACGTCGACGCCGGTTCCTGATCGGTCCGTGTACGACCAGATCGGGAAGATCAGCGCGGCGAGGGTCGCTGCCAGGCCGGTGATGATCAGGCCGGTGCCGGTGAAGATGCCTCGGCCGTTGATCGGGGGGTGGGGTCGGGGTCGGGGTCGCATGGTGCCTCCTGCTTGCGGCACCGCACGTTAGTGCGCGGTTGGTGCGGCGTTGGCATATTACTTCGCGGTCTACGCCAACTTCGGTATGGGGAGGCAGGGTTGGGGTGGGGTTATGGGGGCCGTATGGGGGATTTGGGTGGTGGGCATATGGGGGTAAAGGGGGCAAGGGTGGAGTTCTGGGGGTGAGGTGGGGGTGGCGTGTTATGTCCCGCACATTTGTGGCGTGCGGTGCGTCTAGGGGCGGGGGGGGGTGCGCGGCCCGGCGCTGAGGGGGGCCGCGGGTCGGTGCCGCCCGGGGGTGGGTCGCGCGGCCCGGCGCTGACGGGGCGCCGCCTGCGCCCACCCGTGCCGCCCTAGGCGGCACGAATGCCCGCAGCTGGGCGGGACGGCGGCCGCAGGCTGGCGGGAGGGCAGTCCGCCGCCTGCTGGGTGGGCGCCGCCCCGGGCGGCACGACTGCCCGCAGGCTGCGGCGTCGCGGGGACCGGCTGCTGGGTGGGCGCCGCCTCAGACCGTACGCATGCCCGCAGCTTGGCGGGACAGCAGTCCGCCACCTGCTGGGTGGGTGCTGCGCCAGGCGGCACGAATGCCCGCAGCATTGCAGCGGCCCTGGCCGCCGGTGCGCCGCCCGGGCCCCGTCGCCGCGCTGTCGCCGGAGCTGCACGTGGTGCTCCTGCTCAGCGGCGTAGCAATACCTTGCGGGTTGCTCGGGCCAGGCGGGTTGTGGGGCGGGGGGGGGGGGGGGTGGGGGAGGAGCGGTCCCGGTGCCAGGTGTGGAGGTGGCGGCGGGCTGTTGGGTTCTCGGGGTGGCCCGTGGACAGGAGGTGGCCTGCGAAGTCCAGTGCGTCCTGGCGGTAGCCGCCGGTCATCGGGTGGCGCTGGGCGTAGGCGAGGAAAGCGGGGCGGTAGGACTGGCCCAGGATGTGCGGGAGTTCGGGGGCGACCTTGGCCACGACGTCCGCACGCTTTCCGGCCAGGGCACGGGCCTGTACGCCCAGCCGGACCCGGTCGAAGCCCTCGGGTACGGGCGTGCCGGCCACCAGGGCGGAGAGGAGCGCCGTCTGCGCGAGGGCGAGGCGCTGGCGGGCGGCGGTCGTGTCGGCGGGAGGCTCGACGACGGTCGAGCTCTGCGGTGCCTCGGAGGCATCCGGTTCCGTGGAGTCCTGCAATGCCGTCGCTGGGCGGCCTGTCGGTGACTCCCGCCTCGTCCGTCCCTTCTCCAGTGCCCCCCGGATCGCCCCCAACTCCCGCTCCAGCTCGGCCGGTTCCGGGAAGTTCTCGTCGCGTTCCAGGAGGACTCCGGGGGGTGAGACCCGGGAGGCGAGGTCGGTCAGGATGTCGAGGACCGCTTCGGGGACCGGGTGGGCGTGGCTGTCGTGCCAGACGCCGTCGCGTTCGAAGCCGCCGGCGACATGGACGTAGGCGATGGCTTCGAGGGGGAGTTCGGCGAGGGCCTTGGCCGGGTCCTCGGCGCGGTTGACGTGGTTGGTGTGCAGGTTGGCCACGTCGATCAGGAGCCGGACGCCGGTGCGGTCGGCGAGGTCGTACAGGAACTGGCCCTCGGTCATCTCCTCGCCGGGCCACGCGATGAGCGCCGCTATGTTCTCCACCGCGAGCGGCACGGGCAGGGCGTCCTGGGCGATGCGGATGTTCTCGCAGAGGACGTCGAGGGCGTCCCGGGTGCGGGGTACCGGCAGCAGGTGGCCCGCTTCCAGGCGCGGGGACGCGGTGAGGAGCCCGCCCGCCCGTACGAAAGCGATGTGCTCGGTGACCAGCGGAGAGCCCAGCGCCTCGGCCCGCTCGGCGAGCGCCGCCAGGCGGGTCTCGTCGGGGCGGTCGGCTCCGCCGAGGCCGAGGGAGACGCCGTGCGGGATCACGGTCACGCCGCGCTCACGCAGCCGCCGCAGCGACTCGGGGAGATGGCCGGGGCACACGTTCTCCGCCACGGCCTCGACCCAGTCGATACCCGGCATCCGCTCCACGGCGTCCGCGATCTCCGGCCGCCACCCGATTCCCGTCCCCAGTCGCTCCATCGTCCCCTCCTCCACCCGATGTCACCTGGCCGTGCCGCGTCGTCTCCTTCGACGTTCCGCCGCTGTGTGACGGGGGTATGGCCCCGGCGCGCCGACCCGAACCGCGCTCCGGGCGCCTTCAGAGCAACATTTGAGGTTCGGGGAGGAAGCGGACGTGGACGGGAGGCCGCCGACGGAGGGGGATACGCGCGGGAGGCGGCCCGTGTTCAATGCCGGGGGCGGACAGTTCAGCGCTTTACGGCCACGCCCCCGAAGCTGTCCACGTCCCGCCGTTCGTCCGTGCCGTCAGTGCCGGACGTGCCGACCGGCCCGGAGCGCCACTCCGCCACCGGGACCAGACCGGGTTCCAGCAGGTCGAAGCCGTCGAAGAAACGGGCCAGCTGCTCGGGGGCCCGGTTGATCCGCGGGTTGTCGCTCGCCTCGTTCCAGCGCTCGACCATCGCCCGCATCTCGTCCGCGTGGAACACCTCGGTGCTGTCGCAGAACACCAGGTGGCTCCCGGCGGGGAGGGCGTCCTTGAGCTGCTCCACGATCGGGTAGGCGGTGTCGTCCGGGACGTGCGCGACGATGCCGAGCAGCATGAGCGCGACGGGCCGGCTGAAGTCGAGCGTGCGCTCGGCGCCCCGCAGGATGGACGCCGGGTCGCGCAGATCGGCGTCGATGTAGTCGGTGGCGCCTTCGGGGGTGCTGGTGAGCAGCGCGTGGGCGTGGGTCAGCACGACGGGGTCGTGATCGACGTACACGATCCGTGCCTCGGGGGCGATGCCCTGGGCGACCTCGTGGGTGTTGTCGAGGGTGGGCAGGCCGGTGCCGACGTCGAGGAACTGCCGGATCCCGGCCTCCGCGGCCAGATAGGTGACCGCGCGCTTGAGGAACCCTCGCTGGGCGCGCGCGATGTCGACGATCTCGGGGTTGAGCTCACGCATCTGGTCGCCGACCTGCCGGTCGATCTCGTAGCAGTCCTTGCCGCCCAGCCAGTAGTTCCAGATGCGAGCGGAGTGCGGCACCTTGCTGTTGATCAGCGGACGGTCGACTGACATGACAACTCCCGGACATTCCCTCGGCGTTGCGCGCTCCCAGCGGCGCGGGTCTCACCGTAGCCGGATGATCTGTGCGGGGCGACCGGCGCCCCGCTCCGGCATCAGTACTCCAGTTCGGGGCGGAGGGGGCCGCCGACCGCGTGCAGGTGCCGCAGGACCTGGGCGTAGGAGTTGACGAGCCCGGTCTCGTGGTAGGCGACGCCGTGCCGGGCGCAGAAGGCGCGTACGAGTTTCTGGGCGTGGCGCAGGCCGGGCCGCGGCATGGAGGGGAACAGGTGGTGTTCGATCTGGTAGTTCAGCCCGCCGAGGGCGAAGTCGGTGAACCGGCCGCCACGGATGTTGCGTGAGGTCAGGACCTGCCGGCGCAGGAAGTCGATCTTGTCGTCCTTGCCGAAGATGGGCATGCCCTTGTGGTTGGGGGCGAACGAGCAGCCCATGTACAGCCCGAAGAGCCCCTGGTGCACGGCGAGGAAGGCCACGGCCTGGAGGGGGGTCAGGACCAGGAACAGGGCGGCGACATAGCCGACGAGATGCGCGGTCAGCATTCCCGCCCCGGCCAGTTTGGCCGCCCGGGAGCCCGTGGTGCC
Organism: Streptomyces sp. GESEQ-4; assembly: GCF_017948455.1. Classification (GTDB taxonomy): domain Bacteria; phylum Actinomycetota; class Actinomycetes; order Streptomycetales; family Streptomycetaceae; genus Streptomyces. Next base: position 38,173 of record NZ_JAFFSU010000027.1, on the reverse strand, counting down.
GTCGCGCTCGAACTGCGCCCGTACGCCGGCCACGTGCAGGGCGAGTCCTTCAAGGAGCAGCATCGGGAAGAAGAGCCAGGCCTGGTGGCGGGCCAGCCAGGCATAGGGGCCGCGGCGGACCCGGGCGTGGTCCTCGGTGAAGGCGATCGCGCCGTCGGCGATGTCGGGGTCGCGGTCGACGTGGTTGGGGTGGGAGTGGTGCCGGTTGTGCTTGGCGATCCACCAGCCGTAGCTGAGGCCGATCAGCAGGTCGGCGTGCACGCGGCCGAGCAGGTTGTTGACGCGCTTGGAGCGGGCGATCTGCTGGTGTCCGGCGTCGTGCCCGATGAACCCGGTCTGGGTGAACATCACCGCGAGGAAGGCGGCGGTCACCAGCTGCCACCACGACTGCCCGATCAGGGCGAACGCGGTCCAGCCGGCGGCCATCAGAAGCAGGTTCGCGCCGACCTTGACGGAGTAGTAGCCCGGCCGCCGCTTCAGCAGCCCGCTCTGCTTCACCTCGCGGGACAGTGCGGCGTAGTCGCTGCCTCGGCCGGCGGACGGGGGCTTGGTCGTCGCGACGTGGTCCGGCGGCGGCTCGGTGCCCCGGTTGATGATCTCAGTGGTCACGTTTTTCCTCTCGGGGTGGGTGCGGGCCGGCTTTCGACGGCGCGGGGGCAGGGCGCCGGTTGCGGAAAGGCCCGTGGGGAAGCAGCGCGAAGCAGGCCCGCGGCGCGGGCCCGCCTCGAAACGGGTGTCCTCAGAGCGAGGTCTCCTTCGAGATGGCGAAGATGGCGAGTAGATGCGGAGAACGCGCGCTCGCGCGTCCCCGGGCTGCTGGTCGCCAGCCGTCGAAGAAAACCCCCGACACGACAATGCGCCCGCTGTCAGAACTCCGCGGGCGCTTCCACGTCGCAAACTTCAACTACAACCACTCACTGAACGTCCCGAGTGCCGGGAAGGTTCCCGGCCGCCCTACCTGCCCAAGGACATGAGCGGGCAGTAGCGGCTGCCTCCCTCGACGGCGACCGTTTCCCCGGGCGCGATCTCCGTGAAGCCCGCGTCGCGGACCACCGGCAGACCGCTGGTGGTGAGCTCGGCCCAGCGGCCGGCGGGGGCGGTGCGGACGGCCAGGGGAAAGCCGGCGTCGCGCCAGGCGGCGCGGTCCTCGTCCGACAGCTCCCACCAGGCGAGCTGGGCGCCATGGCCGACCTGCGCCATCGCCTTGCCGGCCGTCATGTCCAGGTCGGGGCTGAGCCACAGCACCGGCACACCCGGGTCGGCCCTGGCCGGCGGCTCCGGGTCGTCGAGGTCCGTCCCGGAGACCTGGAGCCGGGCGAGGTCCTTGGGCCAGCCGTCCAGCGGGACGGGCGGGAAGACCCGTACCTCCGCGGACTTGCCCGTGACCGTGATGCCGGGCAGTGCCTCGGCCCGCCGCCACTCGGCGCCCCGCGCCCGCCGCACCACCTTGCGGATCCGCGCGTCCTGCCAGTCCCGCACGGCCTGCGCCCACTCGCCGTCCCCCAGCGCACGCTCGTCGCTGAGCAGCACCAGCACCGCGCGGGCCGCGGTCTCCAGCGCGTCCGTACGGGTCGGGGGAGCCGCCCGCTCGATCCGTACGACCAACGGCAGCACGAACTGCGGCGCCTCGTCGCGCACGGAGGGCTCGGAACGGAAAGGGCTCTCCCGGGGAACGCCGAGATCGTCGGGAACGCTGGGAACGGATGGATCACTGGTCACGTCCTCCAGTCTGCCAGGCGGAAGATCGGTTCCTCCGGCCGCGAGAGGATGACCGCATGCAACGTGCATTACGGCTGGAACGCGTCGGCCGCCGCTACGGCCTGCGCGGACCCTGGGTGCTGCGCGGGATCGACCTGGCCGTGCCCCCCGGCACTCTCCTGCGTATCGAGGGCGCGAACGGCACCGGCAAGTCCACCCTCCTCCGGCTGCTCGCCGGGATCGACGCCCCGACGGAGGGCCGGATCAGCGGCCGTCCGCGCACGGCCTACGTCCCCGAGCGCTTCCCGTCGGCGCTGCCCTTCACCCCGGTCGGCTACCTCACCCACCTCGGCGCGGTGCACGGACTGTCCCGTACGGCGGCGGCCCGCGCCGCCGACCAGTGGCTGGAGCGCTTCGGCGCCGCCGCCCACGCCTGTACGCCGATGGCGCGGCTGTCGAAGGGCAGCAGCCAGAAGGTCGCCGTCGCCCAGGCCCTGCTCGCCGAGCCGGACCTGCTCGTCCTCGACGAGGCCTGGACCGGACTGGACGAGTCCGCCCGCGCCGAGCTGGAACGGGCGGTCGCCGAGCGGACGGCGGCGGGCGGAGCCGTCGTCTTCGTCGACCACGACCCGCACCGCCTGGCGGGGGCGCCCGACGCGACGTACACCGTGCTCGACGGCGCCCTCAACCACCGTACGGAGCAAGGGACTTCGCCCTCCGGACCGTACGTCGTCATCGTCGTCCAGGGCCCACCCGGCGGACCACTGCCCGCCACCCCGAAGCTCGCCTCCGCCGAGGAGACCGCGCCCGGCACGCACCGGCTCACCGTCCCCGCGTCCCACTCGGACGTCGTCCTGCGCTCCCTGCTGACAGCCCGCCCGCCCTGGCATGTGGTGAGCGTCGCCCATGAGGACGCCGAGGAGGTCCGATGACCGCGCTCCTGCGCTATCAAGCCGCCCTGCTGCTGCGTTCGCAGCGCTGGCTGCCGCCGTTCATCCTGTACGCCGTGTTCCTGGGCGTCGGTGTGCAGGGCGGGCAGCCGGTGCTCGACTCGCTGGGCTATGCCGCGGCGGCGCTGCTGCCCGTCGCCGCCTGGCTGGTGCGGATCTGCGTCGGCAACGAGCCGCCCGCCGCCCGCGCCCCGGTGGCCGCGGCGGCCGGACCCGGACGGGCGCACCTGGCCTGTCTGCTGGTCGCGCTGGCGTCGGCCGCCGCGCTCGGCACCGTCGCGACCCTCGTCGTGACGCTGATCAGCGATCCGGTGACCTCCGACCACCAGACCCGCGTGGCGCCCCTCCCGGCGGGCGCGGCCGGGCTGCTCGCCGCGCTGGCCTGCGCCCTGCTCGGCACGGCCGTCGGCGCGCTCACCTCCTGGCCGCTGCTGCGCTCGCCCGGCCGGGCGGTCCCGGCGATGCTGCTCGCGGCCCTGCTGTCCGTGGTCGTCACGGGCTCCCCGGCGCAGGCGGCGGTCAGCGGACTGGTGACGGGATCGCAGTCGGGCCAGGTCCAGCTCCCCCTGCTCCCGCTCGGCGCCGCCGCCCTGCTGACCGCGGTGGCGATCGCCGTGGCCTGCGCCCTCACCTCGCGCCGGTCACCCTGAGCAGGCCGTGCGCTGGGCCTCCTGCCACTCGCAGACGGGGCAGAGGGTGATGCCCTTGTACGACTCCGGGTACTCCGTCGGCTCCCGGCACAGCACGCACTCCGCGTACGGCGGCCCATCCGCCTTGGGCGGCCTGGTCGCGTCGATGAGGCAGTAGTCGTCCTCGCTCATACATCCAGCGTACGAGGGTCAACTGTCCGTCGTACGAGCCTCAGCGCGCCCGCCCGCGGCTCCGATCAGCTCGGACACCTTCACGAACCGGAAGCCCTTGCGGCGCAGCTCGGGGACGATCGTACGGAGGGCGCGTTCGGTCGTCGGGGCGGCGCTGTTCGTGCAGTGCAGCACGACCACCGAGCCCGGCCGTACGCCGTCGAGCACCTGCCGGGCCACCGCGTCCGCGTCGGTGGCGAAGGCGTCCCCGCCGACCACGTCCCACTGCACGGCGGTGACGCCGGTCGCGCTCAGCGCCTTCAGGGCCCGGCCGTCGTAACAGCCGCCCGGGAAGCGGAAGTACGGCATCGGGTCCCGCACCCCGGCCTTGCGGAAGGCGGCGTACGCCTGCTCCACGTCCGTCCGCATCCGGTCCTCGGAGACGGTCGGCAGGCCGTAGCAGTCGTCGGTGAAGGCGTAGTGGCTGTACGAGTGGTTCGCGACCTCGAAGAGCGGGTCCTGGCCGATGGCGCGGGCCTGGACCGGGTACTCCTCGGCCCAGCGGCCCGTCATGAACACGGTGGCCGGCACCCTCAGCGCCTTCAGCGCCGCGATGAGCCGAGGATTGTCGAACCGTTCCCCCGCCGCCGCCCTCGGCCCCTGGTCCGCGGTCATGTCGGCGTCGAAAGTGAGGGCGACGGTCCTGGCCCCGGTCCGCGGACCGTTCTCGAAGACAGGGGTCAGGCCCGCGGGGCCGGGGGCGAGGGTCGGGGGCCGGGAGGGGGCGACGGTCCGTTTCGAGGGGGCGGGGGAGCGGTGCGGTTCTTCGGCCGTCCCGCAGGAGATGAGGGCGGCGCTCAGGGCGCAGGCGATGGCTACACGTCGTGTAAGTGTGATCACCGCACGAACGTAGCTATGCGAGTAATGCGCCTTTTGTCATTGGCGGCTGCTTACCGGGTGTCTCTCGCCGATTTCACCCGCCCGCCGATGATGAAGCCGGGCTGCACAGCGCCCCTTAAGGGGCGCGGGGAACTGCGCGACCAGCCCCCACCGCCCCGCGGGCGAGCGACGACCTATCGCGGCACAACCCGCGGAGCGACCGTCACCGCGAACGTCGTTCCCGGCGAATAGCAGTTGACGTACATCGTCCCGCCGTCAGGCGAGAAGGTGACGCCCGCGAACTCGCCCCACTCCGGTTCCTCGTCGGTGCCGATGTTCTGTCGGTTGCGGGCCACCGCGTACACCTCACCCCGCCGCGTGACCCCGTACACGTGCTGGGCGCCGCCGCCGTCCTCGCAGACCATGAGCCCGCCGCTCGGTGCGAGACAGATGTTGTCCGGTGACTCGCCGGGCAGCTGGAGGTCCGTGTCGGGGCCGAAGACGACCACCAGGGTGAGACGCCGTGCCGACGGGTCGTACCGCCAGATCTGCCCGTAGTGGTCGGCCGCCGAGCCCTCGGCACTTCGCGCGTACGACGACACGAAGTACACGGACCGCCCGCCCCAGTAGCAGCCCTCCAGCTTCTGCGCGTGCGTGATGCCCCGCGGGCCGAAGTCCTGGAGGCGGACGGGGGTTCGGGCCGCGAGCGGGTCCGGTACGTCGGCCCACTCGACGCCGTCGAAGCGGGCGCCGGGCTCCTGGACCGAGGAGAGGTCGGGGACGCCGGGCACGCGCATCGCCTGGAGGCGGCCGCCCGCGCGGAGCGAACCGGGGCCGCCGAGCGGCTTGTCGGGCAGGAAGCGGTAGAACAGGCCGAAGGGCCGCTCGAAGGCGTCCTCGGTCTCGTAGACGATACCGCGACGGGGATCGACGGCGACCGCCTCGTGCTGGAAGCGGCCCATCGCGGTGAGCGGTACGGCCCCGCTGCGGCGGGGGTCGGCCGGGTCGACCTCGAAGACGAAGCCGTGGTCCTTGGCGTAGCCGCCGGTGCTTGCCTTGTCCTCGGTCTCCTCGCAGGTCAGCCAGGTGCCCCAAGGGGTGGGCCCGCCCGCGCAGTTGACGGCCGTACCGGCGATCGCGACCTGCTCGGACCGGACCCGGCCGGCGCTGTCCAGCGTCAGGGCCGTACAGCCGCCCTTGCCCGCCAGATCGTAGGTGAGGCCCTCGACCGTCGGGACGGGGATCTCGGCGTCGGCCCTGTTCTCGTGGTTGCGGACGAGGTGGACGCGACCGTGCCGGCCCGCGAAGGCCGCCATGCCGTCCGGGTGGGAGGGCACTTCGCCCTCGCCGGAGCGCAGTGGGGCGCCCTCGCGGGACAGGACGCGGTAGCGGAAGCCCTTCGGGAGATCGAGCAGGCCCTTCGGGTCGGGGACGAGCGGGCCGTAACCGGTGTGGCCCAGGTTCACCTGCGCGGAGGCGGTGCCCGCGAAGAGTTCGGTGAGGTTTCCGGCGAAGGCGATCGCGGCGACCGACGCGCCGGTGCGGGCGAGTATCTGACGGCGTGTCGTGCGGCCGTTTTCGGACATGGGGCAACCTTCCTGCTGGCGGACAGGACTGTGATGCCGCCGTGTCTATCACTTGGTCACGGCCGCGTGAACCACGCGCGTAGAACCTGTCATTGCTCCAGCGAGCGGTCGGGGGACGGCTGCCGGTCGGCGGGGGCGGGCGGGATCTCGTCGGGGTGCTCGTGCGGGAGCTGGTCGAGGCCCGAGCTGTCCGGCGCGGGGCGGCCGTGGTGTTCCGGGTGCGTCTCCGCCCCCTTCTCCAGGAACCGCAGCAGCTCCACCGGGATGGGCAGCACCAGCGTGGAGTTCTTCTCCGCCGCCACCGCCATCACCGTCTGGAGCAGTCGCAACTGGAGCGCGGAGGGCGTGTCGGCCATCTGCTGCGCGGCCTCGGCGAGCTTCTTGGAGGCCTGGAGCTCGGCGTCGGCGTTGATGACCCGGGCCCGCCGCTCGCGGTCCGCCTCCGCCTGCCGGGCCATGGAGCGCTTCATGGTGTCCGGCAGGGACACGTCCTTGATCTCGACGCGGTCGATCTGGACGCCCCAGCCGATCGCCGGGCTGTCGATCATCAGCTCCAGGCCCTGGTTGAGCTTCTCGCGGTTGGAGAGCAGGTCGTCCAGGTCGCTCTTGCCGATGATCGAACGCAGCGAGGTCTGTGCCATCTGGGAGACCGCGAAGCGATAGTCCTCGACGTTGATGATCGCCGCCGCCGCGTCCACGACCTTGAAGTAGACGACCGCGTCGACCCGCACGGTCACGTTGTCCCGTGTGATGCCCTCCTGGGCGGGCACGGGCATCGTCACTATCTGCAGGTTCACTTTGTACAGCCGGTCCACGGCGGGGACGATCAGGGTGAAGCCCGGTGGCCGTACGGCGCCCCGCAGGCGCCCGAGCCGGAGGACCACCCCGCGCTCGTACTGCTTGACGACCCGCGCAGCCGCGGCGAGATACACCACCCCCGCGGTCCCGGTGGCGATGGCCGCGGTCAGCAACTCTTCCAGCATGATGACGACCCCTGTTCAGCCGTCCCTGCACCCTGCACCTGTTAAAAACCTGCACCTGTTAAAAGCGGTATTGGCAACCTCTTCCCACGATATGCCCGAATAGGGCAACGGTAAGCCCGGCTGAAGCCCCGGTTCGGGGCTTCAGCCGGGCATCGCCGGACGTCGGGGAGTGCTACCTCCGGGCCTCGGGTGCCGCCACGGCACCGTCGAGCCGTACCGGATCGGTGCCGGCCGCACTGTGCCGCTCGGCCCAGTTCTCCAGCGCCGTACGGCAGGCGTGGTCCAGATGGTGCAGCCCGGACAGGTTCAGCTCGACCGGACGGTCCTGGGGCAGGGACTCCAGGCTGTCGAGTATCTTCGGCAGCCGCAGGAAGGTCGCGTTGCCCGACAGGTAGGCCTGGACGGGCCCGGCTCCCTTGTCTATGACCTCGAGCTTGATGTGCGAGGCCTCCCAGGCGGTCTTGGCGACGGCCAGCGCGAGGCCGATGAGGACGCCCTCGAACATGCTGACCGCGACGATCGACACCGCCGTGACCACCAGGATCAGCGCCTCACCGCGATGCTCGCGCCACAGCGCCACGATCTGCCGTACCGGGATGAGCTTGGCGCCGGCGTGCACCAGGATGGCCGCCAGGGCCGGGATCGGGATGTAGGCGAGGACGGCCGGCAGCAGGGCCGCGAACAGCAGCAGCCATACGCCGTGCAGCACCCGGGACGCCTTCGTCCGCGCGCCCGACTGGACGTTCGCCGCGCTGCGTACGATCACCGCGGTCATCGGCAGCGCGCCCAGCGCACCGCAGACGGTGTTGCCCGCGCCCTGGGCGAGCAGCTCCTTGTCGTACTCGGTGCGCGGACCGTCGTGCATCCGGTCCACCGCCGCCGCGCTGAACAGCGACTCCGCGGACGCGATCAGCGTGAAGGCGGCGACGGTGGCGAGCAGGCCGACATCGGCGAGCTCACCGAAGGCGTCCAGGGACGGCGGCTGGATGGAGCCCAGCAGCCCCTGCACCTCGACGGTGGCCACCGGCAGGCTGAAGGCCACGGCGACCAGCGTCGCCAGGCCCACCGCGGCCAGCTGACCGGGCACCGTGCGCACCTGGCGCGGCATCCGCTTCCACAGCATCAGCACGGCGATCGTGCCCGCGCCGAGAGCCAGCGAGGCCAGCGCCCCGGTGTCCTGGACGGCGTCCGCGAGCGCCCCGGGCAGCCCCGTGATCTTCGCGAGCCCGGAGGCGGGCGCCTCGGTGTCCGCGAGCGAGTACAGCTGCCCGGCGATCAGGACCAGCCCGATTCCGGCCAGCATGCCCTCGACCACGGCGACCGAGATGGCCCGGAACCAGCGCCCCAGTTTCAGGGCGCCCATCAGCATCTGGAGCAGGCCGGTGGCGAGCACGATCACACCGAGCGCCGGCAGCCCGAACTCGCGCACCGCCTCGAAGACCAGCACGGTGAGCCCGGCGGCCGGGCCGGACACCTGAAGGCTGCTGCCGCGCATCAGCCCGGTCACGATGCCGCCCACGATGCCGGTGATGAGCCCGAGCTCGGCCGGCACGCCGGAGGCGACGGCCACGCCCACGCACAGCGGGAGCGCGACCAGGAAGACGACGAGAGACGCGGCGAAGTCCTGCCGCAGATGAGGGAACTTGGTGAGGGTGGAGGGATTCATGGCGGCGCTCACAGGGCCTTGAAGGTGTCGGTCTGCGGGCTGTGCGCCAGTACGGCGCCGGTGTGCACCTCGTAGTACCAGGCGTGCAGGGCGAGTTGGCCCTGGGCCAGCTTCTGGTCGATACAGGGGTAGGAGCGCAGCCGCAGCAACTGCGCCAGGGCATGGCTCTGCACTCCCTCGGCCACGGTGGGATCGCCGGCCGCCCCCTGCGGACGCGGCGTCGCGGCGGCGAGCCAGTCGCGGACGGCGGGTACGGCGTCCAGGTCGTCGCCGCGCACCAGTGCGCCGACCGCTCCGCAGTGGGAGTGGCCGCAGACGACTATGTCGCGTACGCCGAGCACCTCGACCGCGTACTCGATGGTGGCCGCCTCGCTGGTGGGGTGCTCGGAGGCGTACGGCGGGACGATGTTGCCCGCGGTGCGCAGCTCGAAGAGCTGGCCGGGGCGGGCGCCGGTGATCAGGGCCGGTACGACCCTGGAGTCGGAACAGGTGATGAACAGGACCTCGGGTGACTGGCCTTCGGCCAGTCTGGCGAACTCCTCAGGGCGTTGTCCGAACGTGCGGGCGTTGTCGATGAGGGGCTGCATGATGTGGTGACTCCTCCTGGCGCGCCAAAGGCGCGTCGGACGTGCAAGACAGAGTGGTGATGACTGCTCTGCTCTCTCTCAGCAGCGGAAGACCTGAAGTGCCGCCGGAGAGTGGGTCGTCGAGGATCTCGCCGTGCGACATTGCACGGCACGCGGCACCGTCGGGTGCGCGGCTGTCGCGCCCGGGGCCACGAGCGGGCGCTCCTGCGCCCCGGGCCAGGCGACCGAGGAGCGGTTCCGCTCCCGGGTGTGCTGGGGACCGGTCGGGTCCCCGGAGCAGCTCACGTCACGGAGCGCGAGGATTCCGTCGCGCGGTGCCTTGGGAGACAGCTTGGATCCGGGCTGAGCCTTGGCCTCGACATGACCAACCGTGTGCGCGGATGCGAACGACGCGGAGGGAGCGAAGAACTGCAGGGCGAGCAGGACGGCGGCTAGGGCCGCAACTACGGTCCTGGTCGTCGTACCTCGCAACATCCGCCCCTCTCCAGGCAGTTCACGACTTATGGACACGCCAACTCTTGGTCAATGGCTGGTCAAGAAACACGTTAACCCTGCAAAGTTGTTTGCAGGGTTAACTTAACGTTTCAGGCTGAAGAGAGCCTGAAAGGCGATGCCGCTTGGCTTGAAATGCCTCTTGACCTGCGGGAGTTGCCGGACTAGTCGGCGTCGACGAGTCCCTTGGCGTCCCGGGCCAGCGCGGTGAGCCGGGAGATCGCCCGGAAGTACTTCTTGCGGTAGCCGCCGTTCAGCATCTCCTCGCTGAACAGCCGGTCGAAGGGGAGCCCCGAGGCGAGCACGGGCACCTCGCGGTCGTACAGCCGGTCCGCGAGGACGACGAGCCGCAGCGCGGTCGACTGGTCCGGGATCGGCTGGACGTCGGTGAGGCACACCGCCCGGATTCCGTCGGTCAGCGCGCCGTACCGGCTGGGGTGGACGCGGGCGAGGTGCTCCAGCAGATGCGGGAAGTCGTCGAGCGAGGCGCCCGGCGTGGCGTACGCGGACTTGGTGACCTGCTCGTCGGAGAACGGCGCCGGTGCCTCGGGCAGCCCGCGGTGGCGGTAGTCCTCGCCGTCGATGCGCAGGGAGCGGAAGTGCGCGGACAGGCCCTGGATCTCGCGCAGGAAGTCGGCCGCCGCGAACCGGCCCTCACCGAGCTTGCCCGGCAGCGTGTTCGAGGTGGCGGCGAGCGCGACGCCCGCGTCCACCAGCTTGCCGAGCAGCGTCGAGACCAGGACGGTGTCGCCGGGGTCGTCCAGTTCGAACTCGTCGATGCACAGCAGGCGGTGCCCGGACAGGGTCTGGACGGTCTTCTGGAAGCCGAGGGCGCCGACCAGGTTCGTCAGCTCCACGAACGTGCCGAACGCCTTGAGCGCGGGCTCGGCTGGGGTGGCGTGCCACAGGGAGGCGAGCAGGTGGGTCTTGCCGACGCCGTAGCCGCCGTCGAGGTAGACGCCGCGGGGGCCCGCCGGGGTCTTCGGTGCCTTCGCCCTGCCGAAGCCGAGGAAGCTGCGCTTGGCGGTGGCGGTGGGGTGCGCGGCGCCGAGTCCGCCCGCGAAGGCCTCCAGGACCTGGACGGCCTCGGTCTGGCTGGGCTGGTTCGGGTCCGGGATGTACGTGCTGAAGCGGACCGAGTCGAAGCGGGGTGGGGGCACCATCTCGCCGACGAGGCGCTCCGCGGGGACGTGGGGCTCGCGGGCGCACAGTGACACAGGGGCCGCGTCTGCTATCGGACCGGTCCCGGAGGCGGCGGTGGAGGTAGGCACGGTTCTCTACTTTAGGCGGTCCGCGGTGGGGCGGTACTTCGTCTGCTGGTCCGTTGTGGCTGGTCGCGCAGTTCCCCGCGCCCCTTTGGGGCGCCTGACCTCCCCGGACCTGCTTGGCACCGTGCCAGACTGCTCGACATGCGACGTCTGTTCCCTGTGACCTACGAAACAGCCCCGGACGCCCGTGAATGGAGCCTCGACGAGCTGGCCGACGCGTACGCCTACCCGGAGCCGGGTCCCGGTGGGCGGGAGCCGTGGCTGCGGGCCAACATGGTGGGGACGCTCGACGGTGCCGCTCAGCACGGTGGCCGGTCGCAGCCCATTTCCAGTGCGACGGACATGCGGATCTTCGGCACGCTGCGGGCGCTGGCGGATGTGGTGGTGGTCGGGGCGGAAACGGTACGCCTGGAGGGGTACCGTCCGGCACGCGCGCGTGAGGAGTTCGCTCGGCGGCGTACGGAGGCCGGACAGGCGCCCGCGCCGGCGATCGCGGTGGTCACCGCGAGCATGGACCTGGACTTCTCGTTGCCGCTGTTCACCTCGCCCACGGTGCCGACCCTGATCCTGACGGGTGCCGCCGCGGCCCCCGACCGGATCGCGACCGCGGAGAAGGCGGGCGCCCGGGTGGTGATCGCCGGGGACGGGATCGGGGTCGACCCGGCCCGTGCCGTACGGGCCCTCGGCGACCTCGGGCACACCCGGCTGCTGACCGAGGGCGGCCCGCGCCTGCTCGGCCAGCTGGTGGCGGCCGAGGTGCTGGACGAACTGTGTCTGACCGTCTCTCCGATGCTCACCGCGGGAGACGCGCAGCGGATCGCGGGCGGGCCGACGGTCGCGGTGCCGCGCCGATTCGCACTGGTGTCTCTGCTGGAGGAGGAAGGGTTCCTCTTCAGCAGGTACCGGCGGGCTTGAGTGCGCTGGTCGGGTAATGGACGGAATCTACCGTTCCGTTTAGCCCCCGGCGGGCACACTGAATCAACGCAGTCCCCGTGCGATCGCGGGGCAGGATGGTTTCCGCAGGGGCCCGGCCAAGGCCCACGGAGGAGAAGGACGCCTGACGTGTTCACAAGCGTATTGATGATCGAGAAGGCCCTGACATCCGCCGACGTGGAGTTCGTCACCACCTTGCACGGGGACGAGCAGGTCTCCTTCCACGTCCTGCTCCAACCGCGCGGCGACCAGGCCGACCGGCTGCTGCGGGCCATCGACGACATCGCACTCGGCGAGATCGACGAGGCGGCTCGCGAGCTGGAGAGCCCCGAGGGCAAGGACGCCGCCGCCCTCGGCGAGCAGGCCCTGGAGGTGTCCCTCGCGGCTCTGCGCGGCTCCGGCAGCGAGGCGGAGGGCCGGCTCATCGAGGGCCACGCGCTGGATGCGCTCAAGGCCCTGGTCGAGGAGACCGGGGCGGACGAGGTCATCGTGCTGACCGACCCCCACTACGTGGAGGAGTTCTTCCACCGGGACTGGGCCTCGCGGGCCCGGCACAAGGTGGGGGTGCCGGTGCTGAAGCTGTTCTCCCACAGCAAGGCATAGGCTGACCCCTCGATACGTGTCGCATCACTTGGGGAGAAGCACTCATGGCACCCGGCCTTCCTACCGCCATGGACCGCCCGCACTTCATCGGCATCGGCGGGGCCGGGATGTCGGGGATCGCGAAGATCCTGGCGCAGCGGGGCGCGAAGGTGGCGGGCAGTGACGCGAAGGACTCCGCCACCGCCGAGGCGCTGCGCGCGCTGGGCGTGACCGTGCACATCGGGCACGCCACGGAGCACCTCGCCGACGACGCCAGCTGTGTCGTGGTGTCGTCGGCGATCCGCGAGGACAATCCGGAGCTGGCCCGCGCGGCCGAGCTGGGCATCCCAGTGGTGCACCGCTCCGACGCCCTCGCGGCCCTGATGGAGGGCCTGCGTCCGATCGCCGTCGCGGGCACCCACGGCAAGACCACGACCACGTCGATGCTGGCCGTCTCGCTGTCCGAGCTGGGCCTGAACCCCTCGTACGCCATCGGCGGCGACCTGGACGCCCCCGGCTCCAACGCCCTGCACGGCGACGGAGAGATCTTCGTCGCCGAGGCGGATGAAAGCGACCGCAGCTTCCACAAGTACGCGCCCGAAGTCGCCATCGTCCTCAACGTGGAGCTCGACCACCACGCCAACTACGCGTCGATGGACGAGATCTACGAGTCCTTCGAGACCTTCGCGGGCCGGATCGTGCCCGGCGGCACGCTGGTGATCGCCGCGGACCAGGACGGCGCCCGCGAGCTGGCCCGGCGGATCGAGGGCGTCCGCGTGGTGACGTACGGCGAATCGCCGGACGCGGACGTACGGATCCTGTCGGTGCGGGCCCAGGGGCTGAAGAGCGAGGTCACGGTCCTGCTGGACGGCACGGAGCTCACCTTCACGGTCTCCGTCCCCGGCCGGCACTACGCCCACAACGCCGTCGCCGCGCTCGCCGCCGGCGTGGCACTGGGCGTCCCCGCCGCGGAGCTGGCGCCCGCGCTGGCCGCGTACACCGGCGTCAAGCGCCGCCTCCAGCTCAAGGGCGAGGCGGCGGGCGTCCAGGTCATCGACTCCTACGCCCACCACCCGACGGAGATGACCGCCGACCTGGAGGCCATGCGCTCGGCGGCCGGTGACGCGCGGATCCTGGTGGTCTTCCAGCCGCACCTGTTCTCCCGCACCCAGGAGCTGGGCAAGGAGATGGGCCAGTCGCTGTCCCTCGCGGACGCCTCCGTCGTCCTGGACATCTACCCGGCCCGCGAGGACCCGGTTCCGGGCGTCACCAGCGAGCTGATCATCGAGGCCGCGCGGGTGGCGGGCGCGGACGTCACCGCGGTCCACGACAAGGCCGAGGTGCCGTCGGTGATCGCGGGAATGGCCAAGGCAGGCGATCTCGTTCTCACCATGGGCGCGGGCGATGTGACCGACCTGGGCCCGCTGATCCTGGACCGCCTGTCGCAGTGAGGGGCTGACACCCATGTCGTACGACGTCGAGAAGCCGGATGAGCAGTGGCGCGCGGAGCTGACGCCGGGCGAGTACGCGGTGCTGCGCCAGGCCGCCACGGAGCCCGCCTTCACCGGTGAGTACACCGACACCAAGACCAAGGGCATCTACTCCTGCCGCGCCTGCGGCGCCGACCTCTTCACCTCGGACGCCAAGTTCGAGTCCCACTGCGGCTGGCCGAGCTTCTTCGACGCCCGCGACTCCGACGCGGTCGAGCTGATCGAGGACCGTTCGCACGGGATGGTGCGGACGGAGGTGCGGTGCGCCCGGTGCGGTTCGCACCTTGGGCATCTGTTCGAGGGCGAGGGCTATCCCACGCCCACCGACCAGCGGTACTGCATCAACAGCATCGCGGTGCGGTTGGCGCCCGACGAGGGCTGAGCGCCCCGAAAGGGGGCGGGGGACTCCATGCGGAAGCTCACAGCATCTTCCGCCGCACCATCCCCGACAACACCAACGCCCCCGGCAGCAACGGCAACCACACGGTGATCACGCGAAAGCCGATCACCGTGCCGGTGGCCAGAACCATGGGCGCCCCGAACACGACGAGAGTGAACACCAGCGCCGCGTCCACGGGGCCGATGCCACCAGGCGCCGGCACGGCCCCCACCGCGGCGCTGGCCGCGAGGTACGCGAAGATCACATGCACCCAGGGCAGTTGCAGCCCGAGCGCCGACCCGACCGAGGCCAGCACGCAGGCCTGCAGCAGCGGAAACGCCGCCGCCCCGCCCCACAGCTGAAGCACCCGGACCGGACGGGTGTGCAGCAGCCGCGCGTCGGTCAGGGCGGAGTTCAGACAGCCGAGCAGCGGTCGCCGCAGCGGTCGTACGGCCGTCACCAGCAAGGTCGCCGCGCCGAGCACGCAGGCGATGCCGAGGCCGGCCACGGCCAGCGTCGACGCGTCCGGGACGAGCTGGCCGACGCGCAGCGTGCCGGGGAAGGCGGCGAGGAACGCGAGGATGAGCAGCGTCTTCACGATCGGCTTGACCAGCGAATACAGCGCCAGGGACGCCGTCGCCCGGGGGATCGATATCCCCTGGTTCTGCAGGAACCGCAGGGTCACGGCGTGCGCTCCCAGCCCCGCCGGCAGCACATGATTCGCGGCGCCCGCGGCGAACTGCGAGGCCAGCAGCGGACCCGGCGGGAGCCGTTCCGGCAGGGCGCCCTGCCGGGTCACGGACGCGGCCACCCAGCACAGGACGTTGAACACGGTTCCGGCCAGCAGCCACCAGGGATCGGCGCCGGCCAGCCGGACGGCGCTGTCATGGACGGTGGGCCAGTCGAACGCCGCGTACCCGCCGATCAGCAGGAGCGGCAGCAGACTCAGCGCCCAGCGCAGCCGGCGCCGGCGCGTCGTGGTCGGCGGGGGAGCGGTCGGTGTGGGGGCACTGACCGAGGGGGGAGCGGGGATGGGGACGGGGGTGAGCGACGGCTTGGGGAGCTCGTCGACTTGGAGCGGGGACACGGCGCACGTCGTCCTTCCACGTCGTGCCCGACACTGTGGCGGGACCGACGGGTACGCGGAGGCGAGCAAAGGGGGACGCCGGGAGCGTTCCCTTTCCGCATGACGGGACGGTTGCCGGGAACCGACAAGGCGAGGGCGGACGGGCAACGCGGTCACGGTGTGGCCGGAGTCACCAGCCCGTGAGCAAGAGGTGGTTGACGAGAAGCGCGACGATCGCCTGCGCCGCCAGCCACCCCCGCGCGCCCCTCAGAAACGCGCACGCCGGCAGCAGCCACAGCGCGAACGGCAGCCAGATCCGTTCCGTCTCCGCCTTGCTCATCCCGGACAGATCGGCGACGACCATCGCGACCAGCGCCGCCAGCACCAGAACGCCGAGGCGTACAGCGGCCCGGTCGTCCCGGCGGAGCAGCGCCACCCCGGTCCGCCGCAGCCCGGCCGCTGTCGCGAGGCCCACCACCAGCACCGTGCACGCGAAGTTGGCCCACACCCAGTAGCCGTACGGCCGGACACCGCCCACGCCCTCGTGGTAGCGGGTGACCAGCAGGTCGTACGCCTCCCACCAGTAGAAGCCCAGCGCGGTGAACACGACGGGGACGACCACGAATCCGGCGAGCACGAAGGGGAGGGGTCTGATGCGGTAGCGCTCCGCTGGGGGTGCCGTGATGGGTCGTCTTTTGTCTGCGGCGCCGTCGTGGCTGGTCGCGCAGTTCCCCGCGCCCCTTCGGGGCGCTAGCAGCAGGACGGCCGCCGCGATCAGCGCGAAGAGCGTGAGGCCGTACGACAGGTAGAGCGTCAGGCCGAACAGGAGGCCGGACGTCAGGCCGGTCCAGGGTGGGCGGTGGCCTGTGACCGCCAGTGCCAGGAACGCGACCGCCCAGGCCGCGACCGCGGCGAAGTAGGCGTCGGCGGAGGTGCCCATCCATACCGCCCCCGGTGCCAGGACCAGGAAGGGTGCGGCGCGGCGGGCCAGGTGCTCGTCGGTGAGGAGGCGGACGGTGATGAGGATGGCGAGGGCGGCGGTGGTGCCGACGGTGATGCACCAGACACCGGCCCAGGCGCCGCCGCCGAGGCCGATGCGGTCCAGGTAGACGAAGGTGAGGGTGGCCGCGGGGGGATGCCCGGCGACATGCGCGGGCCAGTTGTCGGGTGAGTCGATCAGGATGTGCTGGGTGAAGTCCCGCAGGGTGGCCGGGATGTCCCCGAAACTGTCGATGACCTGGAGGTATTCGGCGCGTGTCGTCAGCCGCCGGGCGATGCCGCGGTTCCAGCCGTCGATGAGCGCCAGCGACCATGTCCAGGCCATGCCTGCCCCCCAGACCCAGAGCAGCAGGGAGCGCCAGGGCAGGCGTACGGCCAGGACGGGGCCGTACGCGATGACCGCGAGCGCGACGGTGAGCGCGGCCGGGGTGCCGGGGCCGATGTGCGGGTGCCAGAGTGCCAGCAGCGGGGGCCAGCGGACGAAGAGCGTGTCGTCGCGGCGCTCGATCGCGCGGCCGACCAGCGCGGCGGTCACGACGAGGAGGGTGGCGGCCGTCGCCGTGTACAGGTCGTGGCGGAGGTCCCGGCGGGCGTCGGGGAGCGCGTCGGGGCGGGTGCCTGGCAGAAGATCGTGGGTCACGTCCGAACGCTAGGACGCCCGGCGTGCGCCGGACGCGTGACGGGCGCGGACGTCAGAGATTCGTCATGGTTCGCGGACCCTGTCCTGCGGTGATCCCGGCCTACGGTCGGGGCATGCGACGCACACCTCTCACTCCGTTCTCGCCCGGATTCTGGCGCAGCCCGCTGCGCGGGCCCTGGCTCACCTCGGTGCTCGGCGTCGTGCTGCTCGGCGGGATCACGCTGCTGTTCCTGACGGGGCTGGTGTCGTACGCCGCCTACAACCCGGACCTGGATCCGGTGAACGACAAGACCCCGGACAAGGGGATCCTCGGCTTCTACCTCTTCTCCTGGCCGACCGACCCGCACTGGCTGTACCGGCTCAACCAGGGCATCCACGTCACGCTAGGGATCGCCCTCATCCCCGTGCTGCTGGCCAAGCTGTGGTCGGTCGTGCCCCGGCTGTTCACGCTGCCGCCGGCCCGCTCGCTCGCGCACGCGGCGGAGCGGATCTCGCTGCTCCTGCTGGTCGGCGGGGCGCTCTTCGAGTTCGTCACCGGTGTGCTGAACGTCCAGCTCGACTACATCTTCCCCGGCTCGTTCTACGCCCTGCACTTCTACGGGGCATGGGTGTTCTTCGCCGCGTTCGTCGCCCATGCCGCGCTGAAGACACCGAAGGCGCTGCGCAATCTGCGGCAACTGCGGGAGGAGGGGGAGGAAAGGGACGAGCAGGACGACTTGGTGGCCCCGGAGCCCGCCGAGCCGACCGTGTCCCGGCGCGGTGCCCTGTGGTTCGTCGGGGGCGGCTCGCTGCTGCTGTTCGCCACGACCGTCGGGCAGAGCTTCGACGGCTTTCTGCGCCGTACCGCCCTGCTCGCCCCGCACGGCGGCGGCGAACCGGGCTCGGGACCGAACGGCTTCCAGATCAACAAGACGGCCGCGAAGGTGGGGATCACTCCCGCGGAGACCGGCGCTGAGGCGTGGCGGCTGGTCGTCATCGGCCGCACCGGAACCGTCCGCCTCAGCCGCGCCGACCTGCTCCAACTCCCCTTGCACTCCGCCTCGTTGCCCATCGCCTGCGTCGAGGGCTGGTCGACCTCCGACCAGTGGTGGCGCGGTGTACGGCTGCGGGATCTGGCCGCGCTCGTCGGCCACGACGATCCGACCGACGTCTTCGTGGAGTCGCTGCAACGCGCCGGCGCCTTCCGCCGCGCCGCCCTGCGGGCGAACCAAGTCGCCGACGAACGCTCCCTGCTCGCCCTGACCGTCAACGGCGAGGACCTGTCCCCCGACCACGGCTACCCGGCCCGGGTCATCGTGCCCGCGGCACCCGGCGTGCTCAACACCAAGTGGGTGGCCCGGATGACGTTCGGAGATCTGTGATGCGACCTGAGATGCGATCTTTGATGCGCGCGCGTGTCGCCGTCGGCAGCTCGTTCCAACTCCTCCTGCTCGCCGCGTCGTTCGCGCTCGCCGGATACGCGGGGGTGCGGCTGCTCGACGGCGACTGGTTCGAGGTCGCGCTGTGGTTCGTGGGCGCCGCCTTGGTCCACGACCTGGTCCTGGTGCCGCTGTACGCGGCGGCCGACCGTGCGCTGGTGGCGGCGTGCGGCGCGGCCGGGCGGCGGTGGGCGGCCGGCTACGTCCGTGTGCCGGCCGCCCTGTCGCTGTTGCTGCTGCTCGTGTGGTTCCCGCTGATCAGCGGGCGGGTGGCGGACCGCTACGCCGGCTCCACCGGCCTGTCCGCGGACAGCTACCTCGCCCGCTGGCTGCTGATCACCGCCGCACTGTTCGCGGGCTCCGCGATCCTTTTCGTACGGCGGCTGCGCAGGGCGGCGAAGGAACGGCCGCCGGAGGTCCACTGATCGACGGCACTCCAGCCCGCGCGGTGTGCGTGCCGCAGCAGGGCGGGAGTGCCGAGGCGGGCCCAGGGGAACGGGGCGCCGACCGCGCCCCGGCCGTCGGTCACGTGCACATGGACACGCTCGTCCACGTCGACCGGGGCCGTCTCGGCGACCAACAGCCCGCCGGGAGCCAGCAGTTGGGCCAGCCGGTCGAGCAGGGCGACGGGGTCGCCGCCGATGCCGACATTGCCGTCCGCGAGCAGGACGGTGCCCCAGCGGCCCTCTCCCGGCACCGGCTCGAACACCGAGCGGTGCAGCGCCTGTCCGCCGAGCCGCACGGTGTGCGCGACAGCCGCCTCGCTGACGTCGATGCCGAGCGCGCGCCGGCCCCGGGCCGCGAGTTCGGCGACCAGCCGGCCGGGACCGCAGCCCACGTCCAGCACGGCGCCCTCGCACCGGGCCAGCACCTCCAGGTCCACCGCGTCGGCCCGCGCACACCAGCGCTCCACGTCCAGCGGCAGCAGCCAGCCGTCCGTACGGCGCAGGAAGAGCGGCCCGCGTCCGGTGCGCAGGGCGTCGCTGTAGAGGTCGACGGTCCAGGGGCGGCCGTCGGGGGTCGGTTGCCGGACGATCGGCACCAGTTGCTGGGCGCTCCGCACCGCACTCACCGCGCCTTCGTCGTCAGCCGCTCCAGCGCCGCCGCGAAACGCCCGCCCGGCGCCGCCTTGGCGACGACCTCCGCGTCGTACGCCGTGTCGACGTCGCGCAGGCGCGGCAGGTCCCGCACCCGCAGTCCCGCGAGGCGGTCGCGTTGTACGGCGCCGGTGTGCGGCGTCGACATCGGGACGCCCCGCAGCAGGGCGGGGTCCGGTGCGGCCAGGCCCAACGCCCAGAAGCCGCCGTCCTCGGCGGGACCGAAGTACGCGTCGCAGTCGGCGAAGTCCACCGTCAGCAGCTCCGGCGTCACCTGCGGGGTGTCCATGCCGATGAGCAGGGACGGGCCGGTGCAGCCCGCGAAGGCGGCGGCGAGACGTTCGTCGAGGCCGCCCGCACACTGCGGTACGACCTCGAAGCCGGGCGGCAGCCAGCGCCCCGGTCTGCCGTCGAGGACCAGGACCCGGCGCGTGGCCGGTGTCCGCGCCACCACGTCCAGGGTGTCCGCGAGCGAGGCTTCGGCGAGGGCCGCCGCCTCCTCGGGCGTGAACGGCGGCGTCAGCCGGGTCTTGACCCGGCCCGGCCGGGGCTCCTTGGCGATGACGAGCAGCGTGGTCACGGGCGAACTCCCTGCTCGGCGGCGGTCTCGGTCAGTACGCGGCTCATGTCCCGCACCGCCTGCCAGGTCCCGCGCCAGGTCCCGGTGACCTTGGAGGCGCCGGTGCGCGGGAAGTACGGCACGTCGTGCTCGGCGATGCGCCAGCCCGCGTCGGCGGCGCGCACCACCATCTGCAGCGGATAGCCGCTGCGCCGGTCGCTGAGCCCGAGGGCGAGCAGCGGCTCACGCCGGGCGGCCCGCAGCGGGCCCAGGTCGTGCAGGCGCAGTCCGGTGCGGCGGCGCAGCATCCGGGCCAGCGCCAGATTGCCCGCGCGAGCGTGCGCGGGCCAGGCGCCCCGGCTCTGCGGGCGCCGCCTGCCGAGCACCAGGTCGGCCGCGCCGCCCGCCACTTCCCGTACGAAGGGCATGAGGTCGCCCGGGTCCAGGGAGGCGTCGCAGTCGCAGAAGCACACGATGTCGGCGGTGGCCGCCGTCAGGCCCGCGTGGCAGGCGGCACCGAAGCCGCGCCGCTCTTCGCGTACGACGGTCGCGCCGAGGGCGCGGGCGATGTCGGCGGAGCCGTCGGTGGACCCGTTGTCCACGACGAGCGCGCGCCAGCCGGGCGGGATGCGCTCCAGGACCCAGGGCAGCGCCTCGGCCTCGTTGAGACAGGGGAGGACCACGTCGACTTCCTGGTCCGTTCCGTGGTCCGTGCTGTGGTCCGTCGGAGATGAGGTCGTCACGGCTTTCACCCTACGAGCGCGAAACGGGCATACCGGACTGCGGCTCCTTACGAAACAAGGACGTCAGCGGGGGTGGGCGCCATCCGTGGGCGGGTGGTGCGACGCTGGCGGCATGGAACAGCAGCAGCACGCGGGGCCCGGGGCCCGGGTCCTCGTCGTCGACGACGATCCGACCGTCGCCGAAGTGGTGTCCGGATACCTCGACCGGGCCGGATACGTCGTCGACCGCGCCGGGGACGGACCCGACGCGCTGGAGCGGGCCGCCGCGCACTGGCCCGACCTCGTCGTGCTGGACCTGATGCTGCCCGGCATGGACGGCCTGGAAGTGTGCCGGCAGATGCGGGTGCGCGGGCCCGTGCCGGTCATCATGCTCACCGCGCGCGGCGACGAGGACGACCGGATCCTGGGCCTTGAGGTCGGCGCCGACGACTACGTCACCAAACCCTTCAGCCCCCGCGAACTCGTCCTGCGCGTCGAGTCCGTGCTGCGCCGCGCCCGCCCCGCCCAGCCGTCCGCCAGCCTCCACGCGGCCGGGCTCACCGTCGACCCGGCGGCCCGCCGCGCCGCCAAGAACGGCACCGAACTCGCCCTCACCGTCCGCGAGTTCGACCTCCTCGCGTTCTTCCTCCGGCACCCCGGCCGGGTGTTCAGCCGGGAGGACCTGATGCGTGAGGTGTGGGGCTGGGACTTCGGCGACCTGTCGACCGTCACCGTCCATGTCCGCAGACTGCGCGGCAAGGTCGAGGACGATCCGGCGCGGCCGGGGCTGATTCAGACGGTGTGGGGGGTCGGCTATCGCTTCGACACCGGCTCTGGCGCCGGCAGCGGTTTCGACACCGGCTCCGGCACCGGCTCCGGGTTCGACGCCGATTCCGGCAGCGGTTTCGGCAACGGGGAGGCGTGATCATGCGCGACATGCTTCTCATCGCCCTCTTCGCCTTCCTCGGCGCCGCCGCGGCCGGCGTGCTCGGCGCGGGTGTCCTGCGGCTCATCCGGCGCCGCTCGCTCGCCGTGCACCTCGCGGTGGTCGCCGCCGTCGGCGTCACCGCGATGCTCGCGGGCACCCTCGCGGTCGCGCGGGCGATGTTCCTGTCCGAGCACGATCTGAAGGTCGTCACGCTGGTCGTCGCCATGGCCGCCGTGGTCTCTCTCGTCACCGCGACGCTGCTCGGCCGCTGGGTCGTCGCCCGCAGCCGCGCCCTCGCGCTCGCCGCGCGCTCCTTCGGCGACGGCGGGAACTTCACCTCACCCGACGGACCCGCCACCGCCGAACTCGCCGCGCTGAGCCGGGAGTTGGAGGCGACCAGCGTCAGACTCGCCGAGTCCCGGACCCGCGAGCGGGCCCTGGAATCCTCGCGGCGCGAACTCGTCGCCTGGATCTCGCACGACCTGCGTACCCCACTCGCCGGGCTGCGTGCGATGGCCGAGGCGCTGGAGGACGGTGTCGCCGCCGATCCCGACCGCTATCTGCGTCAGATCCGCACCGAGGTGGAACACCTCAACGACATGGTGGGTGACCTCTTCGAACTCTCCCGCATCCATGCGGGAACGCTGGCGCTGAGCCCCAGCCGGATCTCGCTGTACGACCTTGTCGGGGACGCCCTCGCGGGGGCGGATCCGCTGGCGCGTGAGCACGGTGTGCGGCTGGTCGGGGATCGGGTGGAGCCGGTGCCGGTGGAGGTGGACGGGAAGGAGATGAGCCGGGTTCTCGGCAATCTGCTCGTCAACGCGATTCGGCGTACGCCGACGGACGGGACGGTCGCTGTGGCCGCCGAACGGTCGGCCGATGGTGTGGTGTTGTCCGTGACGGACGGTTGTGGGGGGATTCCTGACGAGGATCTGCCGCGGGTGTTCGACACCGGGTGGCGGGGGAACGACGCGCGGACGCCTCCGGCGGGGGCGGGGCTGGGGCTGGCGATTGTGCGGGGGATCGTGGAGGCGCATCAGGGGCGGGCGGCGGTCCACAATGTGCCGGGCGGCTGTCGGTTCGAGGTGACGTTGCCGATGGCTGGGGTGTGACGGGCGGTCTTTCGCCCCCGCCGCCCCTACCCGTCCCACCCTGGGGCTCCGGCCCCAGACCCCGCTCCTCAAACGCCGGAGGGGCTGATGTTGCCTCGATGAGTTCGCGCACGACGTCCAGGTGCCAGTGGAAGGTGTCGGCGAGCTCCCCTTCCTTCCGGTAGAGAGCGAAGATCTCCTCGGCTGTTTTCTCCGGGGCGGGCTGCCACGCGTTCGCCCCGGCGCCGAGGATCTCTTCGATCGCCGCTTGCTCCCCCGCGGCGACCGCGCGGAACCAGAACTTCTCGTCGTCCAGGGCGAGATGGTGCACCAGCCCAAGGCATGTCCAGCCAGACGGTAGAACCGGGCGCCGCAGCGCCTCCTCGTCCAGTCCCTCCAGGATGTCCAGGACGTGCCTGCGCTTGCTGTTCAGGACCGCATCTCCGCCTGCGCGAACTCCCTCATCCCCTCCTCGAAGCCCACCTCCGCCTTCCACCCCAGCTCCGCCCGCAGCCGCGACGAGTCGGCCGTGATGTGGCGGACGTCCCCCAGGCGGAACTCGCCGGTGATCACCGGGTCCGGGCCGGCGCATGCCGTTGCCAGTGCTCGGGCCATTTCGCCGACCGTGTGGGGGTCGCCGCTGCCGGTGTTGTACGCGGTGAGGGTGCCCGGTGCGGGATTCGCCTCCAGGGCTGCCACGTTGGCCGAGGCCACGTCTCGTACGTGGACGAAGTCGCGGCGCTGGCGGCCGTCTTCGTAGACGCGGGGGGATTCGCCGCGGGCGAGGGCGGAGCGGAAGAAGGAGGCGACGCCGGCGTAGGGGGTGTCGCGGGGCATGTGGGGGCCGTAGACGTTGTGGTAGCGCAGTGAGATCGCCGAGCCGCCTGTCGTGCGTGCCCAGGCCGCCGCCAGGTGCTCCTGGGTGAGCTTGGTCGTCGCGTACACGTTGCGTGGGTCGACGGGGGCGTCCTCGGCGACCAGGCCGGGGGACAGGTCCTCGCCGCAGACGGGGCAGGGCGGTTCGAAGCGGGCCGACTCGAGGTCGGTGATCGAACGGGGGCCCGGTCGCACCACGCCGTGCCACTCGCACGAGTACCGTCCCTCGCCGTACACCACCATCGACCCGGCCAGCACCAGACGTCGTACGCCCGCCTCCGCCATGGCGGTGAGCAGCACCGCGGTCCCCAGGTCGTTGTGGGAGACGTAATCGGCCGCGTCCGAGAAGTCGACGCCCAGGCCGACCATCGCCGCCTGGTGGCAGACCGCGTCCACGCCGGGCAGGGCGGCGCGGATGGCGTCGGGGTCCCTTACGTCCGACGCCGGGGCGTCGCTGATGTCGTAGACGACGGGCTCGTGGCCGTGGGCCCGCAGGGACTCGACGACATGGGACCCGATGAAGCCGGCACCGCCGGTGACCAGTACGCGCATGCCCTCAACGTAGGGCTGCGACCTGCCCTTACGGACGGGCCGCGCCCGTCATGTCACCGGTCTGTAAGACCTTTCGGGAGGGGCAGTGAGACGGTGAACACCGTGGCGCCCGGTTCGCTGGTGACGTCGATCGTGCCGGCGTGCGCGCTCACCAGCGAGTGCGCCACCGCGAGGCCCAGTCCGCTGCCGCCGCGGTCGCGGCTGCGGGCCTTGTCGACGCGGTAGAAGCGGTCGAAGATCCGTTTCCGGTCGTCGGGCGGGATGCCGGGGCCCGCGTCGGCGACCCGGACGACGGCCCGGCCGGCCGTGACCGACACCGACAGGGACACCTCCGTGCCCTCCGGGGTGTGCACGGCCGCGTTGGTGAGGAGGTTGTCCAGGACCTGCCGGACGCGTTGCGGATCCAGCCGCATCGTCAGCCGGGAGGGGCCGGTGGCCACCGTCAGCGGGTGGTCCGTGTGGGCCGCGCGGAAGGCGTCCGCGGCGTTCTCGACCAGCTCCACCAGGTCCGCCTCCTGGACCCGCAGCGGCGCCTCGACCTCGGCGGCGTCAAGCCGGGCGAGCAGCAGCAGGTCGTCCAGGAGGAAGCCCATCCGGGCGGCCTCGGCGCGCAGCCGGGCCAGGTGCTTGTCGCGTTCCTCGGGGGCGTTGGCGGCGGCGTACTGGAAGAGGTCGGCATAGCCGCGTACGGACATCAGCGGTGTGCGCAGCTCGTGCGAGGCGTCCGCGACGAACCGGCGCAACCGCTGCTCGGCCTCCGTGCGGACCGCGAGGGAGTCGTCGATGTGCTCCAGCATCGTGTTGAACGCGGTGCGCAGCTCCTCCACCTCGGGGCCGCCGCTGCGCCCGTCGTGCCGTACCGGCAGCCGCGCCGAGTCGGTCAGATCGTGCGAGGTGATGCCGCGCGCCGTGTGCGCCATGTCGCTCAGCGGTTTCAGACCGCGCCGCAGCATCCCCCGGCCGGCCACCACCAGGGCGAGCAGCGCGAGCCCGAACGTGACGGCCTGGATCGTGATCAACTGGCCCACGGTGTCGTCGATGTCGGCCATCGGCGCGGCGCTGACCAGGATCAGACCGGACTCGACCTCGCAGGCGCGCAACCGGTAGTCGCCCTTGCCCTTGAGGTGGTCGGTGCGCAGGACTTCCGTGGGCGAGGTGGTCTGCGCCCGCGCCACGGCGGTGAAGTCGTCGACGTCCTCCGGCAGGTCGGCGGGGTCCTCGGGCTTGCGGAGCACGGGCGTGCCGTCCCGCACGTCGTACACGGCGTAGTACCAGCTGTAGTACTTCTTCCCGGAGAGCGTGCCGTAGTCCGCGATGGACTTGGACTGGGCGATCTGGCCCTGCGCCAGCTGTTCGTCGAGCTGCTTCGACAGGTAGTCCCGCATGTACGTCGTCAGCGCCGTGCCGACGACCGCGAACACGACGAGGGACAGCACGCCGAGGCCCAGCGCGAGCCGGGTGCCGAGGCGCAGTCTGCGGTAGGTGTGTCTGAGCCGCCGGATCACTCGGCGGCCTGCCGGATCACATATCCGAAGCCCCGGACGGTGTGGATCAGCGGGGCCGTGCCGTCGTCGGTCTCGTCGAGCTTGCGGCGCAGCCGGCTGACGACCAGCTCGACGACGTTCGAGCGGCCGCCGAAGCCGTACTCCCACACATGGTCGAGGATCTGCGCCTTGGTGAGCACGGTCGGCGACTTGCGCATCAGGTAGCGCAGCACCTCGTACTCGGTGGGTGTGAGGGTGATGAGCCGGTCACCGCGCCGCACCTCGCGGGTGTCCTCGTCCATCGTGAGGTCGGCGACCTGGAGGACGGACCGCTGGAAGCCGGGCCCGGCGCTGCGCCGCAGCACCGTGCGCAGCCGGGCCATCAGCTCCTCCACCGCGAACGGCTTGACCAGGTAGTCGTCGCCGCCCCGCGTTAGCCCCGCCACCCGGTCGGCGACCGCGTCCCGCGCGGTGAGGAACACCACCGGCACCATCGTCCCGGAGCGGCGCAGCCGGTCGAGCACGCCGAAGCCGTCCAGGTCCGGCAGCATCAGGTCGAGCACCACGATGTCCGGGTGGAACTCGGCGGCGGCGCGCAGCGCCTCCTCACCGGAGTTCGCCGTGACCGCGTCCCAGCCTTCGTAACGCGCGACCGTCGCGACGAGGTCGGCGATCGGCGGGTCGTCGTCCACGACGAGCAGTCGTACTTTTTCCACCCCCTCATAGTGCGGCACGCGCCCGTGATCTCCATGGGCCCGGTCGAGGCCTGGACCACATCGATAAGTACTTGAAAGAACAACGACAGGTCTTCGACAGCTCCCGCCAGCGAAGCTCAGTGCACCAGGACCCCTGACCGAGGAGCTGCCGACCGTGACAACCGTCCAATCGCCCCCTGCGCCCCCCACGGCGATACGCCCCAGGGTGGCCGCCCGCACGGGCCTGTACGCCGTGCTGGCCGTGAACGTTGCCGTGGTGGCCTACTTCTTCGTCCAGGCCGGGTTCGCCTCCAACACCCTGATCGTGCTGGGCCGGCTGTGCGGCCTGCTCGGCGGACTCCTGATGGCGTTCCAGCTGCTGCTGGTCGCCCGGCTGCCCTGGTTCGACCGCCGCATCGGCATGGACCGGATGACCCTCTGGCACCGCTGGATCGGCTTCTCGCTGCTGTGGACGCTCGTCGGCCACGTGGTCTTCATCACCTTCGGCTACGGCGAGTCCTCCGGCCTCGACCCGGTCAACCAGCTGGTCGACCTCGCGGAGACCACCGAGGGCGTGCTGCGCGCGCTCGTCGCCTGGGTGCTGATCATCTTCATCGGCGCCCTCTCGGCCCGCTGGGCCCGGCGCCGACTGGCGTACGAGACCTGGCACTTCATCCACCTGTACACCTACGCCGCCGTGGTGCTGGCGTTCACGCACGAGGTGGCCGTCGGTACGACGTTCGTCGCGTCGTCCCTGGCCACCGCCTACTGGTGGACCCTGTGGGGCTTCGCGCTCGGCGCGGTGGTCCTGGGCCGGGCCGTGCTGCCGCTGTGGCGGAACTGGCGCCACCAGCTGCGCGTCTCGGCCGTCGTCCCCGAGTCCGACAATGTCGTCTCCGTCTACATCACCGGCCGCGACCTGGACCAGATGGGCGCACGGGCCGGCCAGTTCTTCCTGTGGCGTTTCATGACCCGCGACCGCTGGTGGCAGGCCAACCCCTTCTCGCTGTCCGCTGCTCCCGACGGCCGCAGCCTCAGGCTCACCGCCAAGGCGGCCGGTGACGGCAGCGCGGCCCTGCGGCACATGAAGGTCGGCACGCGCGTCTTCGCCGAGGGCCCCTACGGCGCGTTCACCGCGATGCACCGCACCCGGCCCGAGTCACTCCTCATCGCGGGCGGCGTCGGGGTCACCCCGATCCGCGCCCTGCTGGAGGAGCTGGAGGGTCACGCCGTCGTCATCTACCGCGTGAGCAGCGACCGGGACGCCGTCCTCTACGACGAGCTGCGCGACCTCGCCGCCATGAAGGGCGCCGAGCTGCACCTGGTGACCGGATCGCCCGTCCCGGACCGGCTCGCGGCGCCGGAACTCGGCCGGCTCGTGCCGGACATCGCCGACCGGGACGTCTTCCTGTGCGGGCCGCCGCCCATGATGAACGCGGTGCTCGGCACCCTGCGCGAGCTGGGCGTGCCCAAGCCGCAGATCCACTTCGAGCGTTTCAGCCTGGCTGGATGAGAGGGACACCGTGAAGCGAGTCATTCCCGCCCTTGTCCTGTCCGCCGCCGGTCTGGTCACCGTCTGGCGCTACGAACCGTCCGTCGACACCGGCACGTCCACGGAAGTGGCTGCGCCCGCGTCCACGCCGTCGGCTTCCTCGGGTTCCACCGTCGTCACGGGCTCGACCATCCAGACCGAGAAGGGTCCGGTGCAGGTCGAGGTCACCTTCGACGGCGACAAGATCACCGCTGTGCGGATGCTTCAGCAGCCGAACCATCCGCAGACGACGGCCGCGGTGCCGAAGCTGATCGCGTCGACCCTGGAGGCGCAGAGCGCGGACGTCGACACCGTGTCCGGGGCCACGATCACCACCGAGGGCTACAAGGAGTCCCTCCAGGCGGCGATCGACAAGAACGCAACCAGTAAGGCGACCAGTAACGCAACCAGTGAGGTGGTCGCGGGCTCGACACTCGCCACCGAGAAGGGTCCGGTGCAGGTCGAGGTCACCTTCGAGGGCGACACCATCAAGTCCGTGCGGATGCTCCAGCAGCCCAACCACCCGCAGACCACGGCCGCGGTGCCGAAGCTGATCGCGGCGACCCTTCAGGCGCAGAGCGCGGACATCGACACGGTGTCCGGTGCCACGATCACCAGCGACGGCTACATGGAGTCCCTCCAGGCCGCCATCGACGCGAAGGGCGCCTGACACATGCACCGGGTCGAGCACGTCATGGGCTTCCCCGTCTCCCTGCGCATCGACGACGAGGAGGTCCCCGCCGCGCTCACGGACGAGGTCTTCGCCTGGCTGCGCGAGGTCGACGAACGGTTCAGCCCGTTCAAGCCCGACAGCGAGGTGTCCCGGCTCGACCGCGGCGACATCGCCCTGGGCGAGGTCAGCGCCGACCTCGCCGAGGTGCTCGACCTGTGCGAGCAGTACCGCCTCGCCACCGGCGGCGCCTTCGACGCCCGCCGGCCCGGCGAGGGCCTCGACCCGTGCGCGGTCGTCAAGGGCTGGTCGGTGCAGCGGGCGGCGGACCTGCTGACCGCCGCCGGGGTGCGCAGGTTCTGCCTCAATGCCGGCGGCGATGTCGTCGCGGCCGGCGGTCCCTGGCGCGTGGGCATACGGCACCCCGAACACGCCGATCAGCTGTGCACGGTGCTGGAGATCACCGACGGCGCGGTCGCGACGTCCGGGCGCTACGAGCGCGGCGACCACATCATCGACGGGCGCACCGGGCGTCCGGCGACCGGTCTTCTCGCGGTCACCGTCGTCGCGTCCACGCTCACGGAGGCGGACACCGCGGCCACGGCGGCGTTCGCGATGGGCGCGGAGGGTGTCGCGTGGGCGGCCGGGCGGGAGGGGTGCGAGGTGTTCGCGGTGGATGCGGAGCGACGGGTGCTGCGTACGGAGGGCTGTCCGGTGGCTCGCGCGGAGATAGGGGCGGCGTGATCGGGCCAAGGGCAGGCCGCGCGGAAAACGACGCTGAGGGCCGCCCTTCGCCAGGTCGCTCGTTCAGGCAGATGCGTGGCTGGGCGGCGTGACGACTCTCGCCGTGGGACCTGCTCCAGGTTCCACCCCAACGCAGGCTGCCTGACCAGAGCGCGGGGCGGGCCCGGCGCGGGTCGTCCGGTGCGCCGGCCGGCGGCCGCCGAAATCCCGTCGACCGGTGCGGAGCGGGCGTGATCCACTGCGGGTGTGAGTCTGACGAGCGAGGTCTTCCTGGTGCGGGCGGATGGTGGCATCGACATCCTGGCCGGACCGGACGACGGGCGCGACGATGGACTGGATCTGGCAGGACCGGAGTCCTGGCGCACCAAGGTGTGGGGGTCGCAGGCGATACGCCGGATCGGCGCCCGGTTCTTCCCGGCCCTGGTGAGCGTCGACAACGCGGACGTCGTCGCCCCCGACGAGATTCCCGCCTTCCTGCGTGAAATCGCCCTGGTCCGCGCGCATGTGACGCAGCTGGCCACCGAGACCTGCTCGCCCGACCGGACCGTCGAGGACCACGCCGACCACATCTCCAGGCGCCTTGACTGCATCGAGGCGAGCACGCGGTACGCGCAGAGGCGGGGCGGGGGCCTGCTGATCTGGTGAGGAGCCCAGGGAGCTCTGTCTCGCCCGTCAAAGAAACCGCAACACAGGCGGTCTAGACTCTCCCCGCAACGGCCCGCGCCATGGCCGAAAGCGGGCAACTTCTGCCAGACCCGAAGGGTATTCCGCGTTTTGATACGGATAGATTCAGTCACCAAGCGGTACCCGGACGGCACGGTGGCGGTCGACCGGCTCTCCCTGGAGATACCCGACCGCTCGATCACCGTCCTCGTCGGCCCCTCGGGCTGCGGGAAGACGACGACCCTGCGCATGATCAACCGGATGGTGGAGCCGAGCGAGGGGACCATCACCCTCGACGGCGTCGACATCATGAAGCAGCCGGTCAACACGCTGCGCCGGTCCATGGGTTACGTCATCCAGAACGCCGGACTCTTCCAGCACCGCACGATCGTCGACAACATCGCCACCGTGCCCCGCATGCTCGGCTGGGGGAAGGACAAGGCGCGGGCGCGGGCCAGGGAGCTGATGGAGCGGGTCGGACTCGACGCCGCCCTCGCCAAGCGCTACCCCTACCAGCTGTCCGGCGGCCAGCAGCAGCGCGTCGGCGTGGCACGGGCGCTCGCAGCGGACCCGCCGGTGCTGCTGATGGACGAGCCGTTCTCGGCCGTCGACCCGATCGTCCGCAAGGGCCTGCAGGACGAACTCCTGCGGATCCAGGCGGAGTTGGGCAAGACGATCGTCTTCGTCACGCACGACATCGACGAGGCCGTCAAGCTCGGCACCATGGTCGCCGTGATGCGCACCGGCGGCCATCTCGCCCAGTTCGCGCCGCCCGCCGAACTGCTCACCGACCCCGCGGACGCCTTCGTGGAGGACTTCCTCGGCGCCGACCGGGGCATCCGCCGGCTGTCGTTCTTCCCGTCCACGGACCTAGCCCTGCTGACCGCGCCGATCATCGCCGTCGACGCGACCGCCGAGCAGATCGCCGCCCGCGACACCACGGACGCGCCCTACCTCCTCGTAACGGATCTGGACGGCAAGCCGCTCGGCTGGGCCGAACCGGGGGAGCTGACCGCGGGGGAGATCCGGCAGGACCAACTCCTCTCCTACGGACGGCCGTTCAGCGCCGGTACGGACTCGCTGCGGGCCGCGCTGGACTGTGCCGTGCTCTCGCCCACCGGGTGGGCCGTCGCCGTGGACGGCGAGGGCCGGGCCGCCGGAGTCGTCTCCCAGCAGACCATCGGCGAGGCGATCCGCGGCGCCCACGCGGAGCGGCGCGCGGACGGCAAGGCGGGCACCAAGACCGACGGCACGACGGAGAAGGCCGCGCGATGAGCGAACTCTTCGACCTGCCCAGCGACCTCCAGCACAGCTACCTCGGCCTGGTCACGCTGCATCTGCGCGAGGCGCTGCTGCCGGTGCTGTTCGGGCTCCTGGTGGCGCTGCCCCTGGCCCAGTTGTGCGTGCGGGTGCGCTGGCTGTACCCGCCGGTGCTGTGGGTCACGACGGTGCTCTACGCGATCCCGTCGCTCGCGTTCTTCGTCATCCTCATCGACTACACCGGGCTGAGCGAGCTCACCGTGATGATCCCGCTCGCCGTCTACAGCCTGGTCGTGCTGGTCCCGGCGATCGTCGACGGTGTGCGATCGGTGCCGCAGGAGACCCTCGCCGCGGCCACCGCGATGGGCTTCGGGCCCATACGACGTTATCTCCAGGTGCAGCTGCCGATCGCCGCGCCCGCGATCATCGCCGGGCTGCGGGTGGCGTCCGTGTCCAGCGTCTCCCTCGTCAGCGTCGGCATGCTGATCGGCAACCAGGGAGCCCTCGGCAACCTGCTCAACAGCGGCATGATCTACAACCAGCCCCGGCTGATCTGGCTCTCCGTGGTGGGCACGGCCGTCCTCGCCATCCTCGTCGACGCCGCGCTGATCGGCGTCCGCATCCTCCTCACGCCCTGGATGCCGCGCGGCACCCGCAAGAACACCCGTACGCTCGCGAAGGCGGCCGCCCGGTGAACGTCCTGAACTACATCGACGCCTTCTTCAGCGACAGCGCCCACTGGCAGGGCTACGACGGCATCCCGACCCGCGTCGCCGAGCACGTCCAGTACACGCTGGAGGCCCTCGCCATCGCCGCGGCCGTCGGACTGCCGGTCGGCCTGCTCACCGGCCACACCGGACGCGGCGGCAACACGCTCGCCCTCATCGCCACGGCGGGGCGCGCACTGCCCAGCTTCGGCCTGATGGTGCTGATGTTCGTGCT
Organism: Streptomyces sp. GESEQ-4; assembly: GCF_017948455.1. Classification (GTDB taxonomy): domain Bacteria; phylum Actinomycetota; class Actinomycetes; order Streptomycetales; family Streptomycetaceae; genus Streptomyces. Next base: position 5,943 of record NZ_JAFFSU010000027.1, on the reverse strand, counting down.
GCTGGGCCTGGGCCTCGCGCCCGTCATGATCCCGCTGGTCGTGCTCGCGATCCCGCCCATCCTCGTCACCACGTACGAGGCGATGCGCTCCGTCGACCCCGCGCCGGTGGACGCCGCCCGCGGCATGGGCATGGCCGAGACCGAGATCCTCTTCCGGGTCGAAGTGCCGGTCGCCCTCCCCCTCATCCTCAGCGGGCTGCGCTCCGCGGCCATCCAGATCGTCTCCACGGCCACGATCGCCGCGTACGTCAGTTTCGGCGGGCTCGGGCGTTACATCGTCGACGGTCTCTACCAGCGCGACTACGAGAAGGTCGTGGGCGGCGCGACGCTGGTCGCTGCGCTGGCTCTGGTCACGCTGGGCGTGTTCTGGGCGGCGGGCCGCTTCTCGGTGTCACGAGGAGTCCGCCGCGCGTAGCTCCGCTGGAGGTGCGGCGCCGTCGTGGCTGGTCGCGCCCACGCGGCGGAGCCGCAAATTGACACAGCCCCGCGCCCCTATCGGGGCGCCCCGATAGGGGCGCGGGGAACTGCGCGACCAGCCCCCACCGGCCCGCAGCCACCCACGAAACCCTGCTCACCCCTCGCTACGCGCCAGTGCCAGTTCCAGTACAACCAGCAGAGAGTCCCGTACCGAACCCCGCTCCCGCGCGTCGAAGACGACCACAGGAACACGGTCGGAGACATCCAGAGCCCAGCGGACCTCGTCCAACTCGTGCTCGACCTTCCCGTCGAACGCGTTCACGGCGACCGCGAACGGGATCTGCTTGTGCTCGAAGTAGTCGACCGCGGCGTAGCAGTCGTCGAGGCGACGCGTGTCGACGATGACGAGACCACCCACCGCGCCCTCGACGATGTCGTCCCACATGAACCCGAACCGGTCCTGCCCGGGCGTGCCGAAGAGATACAGCTTCAGGGTCGGGTCGATGGTGATGCACCCGAAGTCCATGGCGACCGTGGTCGTGGTCTTGCGGGGCGTGTGGGAGAGGTCGTCCACGCCCGCGGCGACCTCGGTGATCGCCGCCTCGGTGGTCAGCGGCTCGATCTCGGAGATCGAGCCGACCGCGGTGGTCTTGCCCACGCCGAATCCGCCCGCGATCACCATCTTCACCGGCAGCGGCGGTCGTACGGCGGTCTGCGCAGCTGCGCCGCCGGCGACCGGTTCAGTCGGTGTCACGGAGTACCCCCCGGGAGTCGGGGATGGCACGGAGGCCATCGATAACCCTGCGCAGGACGGATGAGTCATGGGTGGCGTCGGTGTTGGGCACGTACACCGTCAACTGCCCCGCCGCCCGCAGGTCCTCGGAGAGGATACGGACCACGTTGAGGTGCAGCCGCAGCCGGGCCGCGATCTCCGCGATGGACTGCGGCTGCCGGCAGGCGGCGATGATGTCGTGCTGTTCGAAGGAGAGCCGGTCGAGCGCGTCGAGACCTTCGGCGGTGGCCACCACCTGGGTCTCGACGGGCATCGTCCGCCCGGACGAGGTCGGCGCCACCCGGCCGGCGGTGACCAGGAACGGCCGTACCGCGGGGGCGGGGCCCACCCGGTCCGGGGAGCCGCCCTCGTCGCCACCGTTCGGCGTACGGCCGTCCGCCATGGGTCTGTGTCCTCTTGTTCCTCGGCCGGGCGGTGCCCGGTCAACCCGTCGACGGAACGCCGACGGTGTTCTTCAGTTCCAGCACGAGCTGAGGGCTGAGCGCGCCACCGGCCCGGTTGGCGAACAGCGTCATCTCGTACGCGATGTTGCCCAGCTTGGCCTCCTTGTCGGCGACAACGCCGAGCACGGCGCCGCTGCCGATCGCGGAGACCAGGACATGGCCGCCCTCCAGGTCGATGATGACCTTGTTGAGGGCGCCCAGGCCGTAGTTGCCGGAGGCACCGGCGGCCAGGCTGGTGAGGCCGGAGACGATCGCGGCCAGCCGCTCGGAGTGCGCCCGCTCCCGTAGTTGGGCCACCGCGATCAGCAGACCGTCGGAGGAGACCGCGATCGCGTCGACGACACCGGCGGTCTCGGTGGCGAAACGATTGAGCAGCCAGGTGAAGTCGGCTGCTGCGGCCCGCAGTTCGTCGGGCGTGGCCCCTCCCGTGGGAGTGTCACCTGTCGGCGTGCTCACTGCTCCGCTCCTTCCGGGAGGTGGTTCTGGTCCTGCGAAGTCTTCGGATCCGGTCCGCTCGCGCTGTCCCGGTTGGCCTGCTCCACGGCCGCCTCGAACTCCTCCAGCGCGCTGCGGACGGCGTCCGCGTCGGCGGGGGGTGCGGCGGGGCGGGCGGTCTCGGCGGTGGTGTCGCCGACGGTCGTACGGAGCGTCGCGCCGCGGACGCGGCGGCGGAGCGGGCGGGAGGCCTGGGCGTCGTCGGCCGCGTCCTCGTCGCGTGGCTTGGGGATCACGGGCTTGTCGTCCTCGGTGCCGGCTGTCGCAGCCGCCGCCCGCTTGGGCACCCGGCGGGGGAGCGGGGCGGCGTCGCCCGGTGCCGCCGCGGTGGACGGGCGCGGGCCGGACGCCGCCTGCACGGCGGGCGTCGCGGGCGCCGGAGCCACCCGGCTCATCGAGAGCAGCAGCGACGCCGGGATGGCCACCTCGGCGGTCACGCCGCCGCCCGGCGTCCGGGTCAGCGTGATGCCGACCGACCAGCGGCGGGCCAGCGTTCCGACCACGAACAGGCCGAGCACCTTCGTCGGGACGAGGTCGAGCCGCTCGCGGCGGATCAGCCGGGCGTTCTCCTCGGCCAGCCGCTCGGCGCTCATGCCCAGGCCGTGGTCGGCGATCACGATCGACGCGCCGCCGTCGTCGCCGGTGTGCAGGGTCACCTCGACCGGGCTGCCCGCCGGCGAGAACGACACGGCGTTCTCCAGGAGTTCGGCCACCATCAGCGTGAGGTCGCCGATGATGTCGGGCTCCACCATCACGTCGGTGTGTGCGTCGAGCCGTACCCGCTGGAAGCCCTCGATCTGGCCGAGCGCGGCCCGTACGACGGTGGTGAGCGTGGTGGGGCCCGCGTCGAGGACGGTCTCGCGGATGCCGGCCAGCAGCATCAGGCTGTCCGCGTTGCGGCGCAGCCGGACCGCGATGTGGTCGATGGAGTAGAGGCGTTCGAGCAGCGCCGGGTCGGTCTCGCCGCGTTCGACGGCGTCGATGAGCGCCAGCTGGCGGGTGGTGAGGTTGCTGACCCGGCGGCCGACGTTGCCGAACATCTCGGCGGTGTTGCGGCGGCTGAGCACCTGGCGCTCCAGCAGCGCGGCGGCGGTGGTCTGTACGTGGTTGAAGGCCTCGGCGAGGTCGCCGATCTCGTCGCGTGCGGTGACCGGGATGTCCCGCAGCAGGGGCGGGCCGTCGTCCTCGGTGTCGTCGTCGGCGACCCGGGCGAGTTCGCGCCCGGCGACCTCGGCGACCTCCTGCGCGGCGCCGGTGAGGGCCTGCACCGGCCGGACCACCGAGCGGCGCACCGCCACGGAGAGGGCCAGCCAGAGCGCGAAACCGAGCAGCGCGAGGCTCAGCAGCCAGGCGGCGTTCCACCAGGCGTCGTTGGAGGCGTTGTCGGCGCGGTCGGCGATCTGGCCGATCAGCGAGGAGGTGATCTTCAGCCGGGTCTGGGACTGCGCGCGGTAGTCGGGGTAGCCGTCGAGGGCCTGGGCGAACGCGGCGCGGATCTCCGCCGGCGAACTGGCCTGCAGTCCACTGGGGTCGATCTGCAGCTCGGCGTAGTGCCGGAGGATCTCGGCCTGGGCCGTGTTGTGCTCGATACCGCTCAGTTCGTCGGCCTGCGCCTCGGTGGCGAACCGGGCGAAGCGCTCGGCCTGGTGCTGGTACAGCTCGTAGTTGCCGACCGCCGCGATGAACTCGATGAGCGCGTTGGAGTCACCGGTCCGCGCCGAGAACACGCTGGTCTCGAAGGCGCTGTGGGCGGCGTCGGCGCGCAGCAGGGAGTCCAGCAGATTGCCGGTGAAGGTGGCGGCGAGGGACGGGTTGCGGTCGAGTTCCAAGCCGTCGATCACGGCCTTGGCGGCGTTGGTGTAGGCGGGGTCGATGTTGTCGGCGGGCAGATAGCCCTGCTCGATCGTCGCTCGCAGGCTGGACAGGCCGTTGATCTCCTTCAGGGCCTGCGCCTCGGTGTCCGGCAGCCGGTCGCCGAAGGTGTCGCGCACCGTCTCGACCTGCTGGTCCACCGCAGCCTGCGCCTTGCGGTAGGCGGTGATGCCGGGCCGGGCGCCGGACTCGGTGGCCTCGAACCGCACGGACAGCAGGATCGCCTGCTGGTGCTCGGCGTTCACCCGGTCGGCCAGCTCCGCGACCTGGGCGCTGTCCCGCACCAGCCGGGCCGCGGCGGCCGCGTCCCGGGCCTGGCCGACCTGGTCGGTGAAGAGATACGCCAGCAGCACGGCGACCACGGCGAGCGGGACGCCGACCAGCACGTTGAGCTTGCGCCTGAACGGCCAGCGGTCGGCGAAGCGCCTTAGGCCCACCTCGTTCGTGGACACCAGGCCTCCTTCGTGGGGTGTCGCACGGCGCGGGAACGCACGTGACCGTCTCTGATCGACTCTGGCTGGGTTTGGGATGTGAGCGGAGCGGCGCCTGCACATCACTGTGCTTCGCCAACTGCGGCGAGACTACAGGCTCTTCGGAAGCGGTTGCTCCGCACCCTGAGTCAAGAATCCGTTACAACCTGAGTGCGTCTCCCTGCCGGATCCTCCTCGGTATCTTCACGATCGGGTACGCATCGAAGCCAATTGGTGACCCGGCTGCCCTTGACTGACCGAGAAGCGGCTGGATTGGATCAGATGAAGGTCATTCACTCTCTGAGCCCCGGAACGGGAATCGTGACTTCTACCGTGAAGAGCAGCTGGTCCAGCATGCGACACCCCCGCGCGGCCGCGGTCGCCCTCGCAGCAGTGGCGGCGCTCGTTGCCGGATGCGGCTCCGACTCCGCCGACAATTCGGACAACCCGCTGGCGGAAGAAAAGGCGGACGGCAACACGGTCGTCGTCGGTTCGAACAACTTCGCCGAGAGCATCCTGCTCGCCGACATCTACGGCGAGGCCCTCAAGGCCAAGGGCATCAAGGTCGAGTACAAGCCGAACATCGGCAGCCGTGAGACGACGTACGGCCTGCTCAAGAACGGTTCCATCACCGTCCTGCCCGAGTACAACGGCTCCCTGCTGGCGTACCTGGACCCGAAGGCGGAGCAGAAGTCCATCGAGGCCGTCGGCTCGGCGGTGAAGGCCAAGCTCGACTCCAAGCTGACGCTCCTCGAGCCCTCGCCCGCCGAGGACAAGGACTCCGTGTCGGTGAACGCGGAGACCGCCAAGAAGTACAACCTCACTGCGTCGTCCACCCTCGACGACCTCAAGGGCATCGCTCCCGAGATGGTGATCGGCGGCTCGCCCGAGTTCCAGACCCGCCAGCAGGGCCTGCTCGGCCTGAAGGACGTATACGGTCTGGAGTTCAAGTCCTTCAAGGCGCTCGACGCGGGCGGCCCGCTGACCACGGCGGCGCTGAAGAAGAACACCGTGCAGGCCGCGGACATCTTCACCACCGACCCGAACATCAAGAAGGAGAAGTTCGTCGTCCTCCAGGACCCGAAGAACCTCTTCGGCTTCGCCAACGTGACGCCGCTCGTCTACAAGTCCGGCCTCCCCGAGGAGGGCGTCGCCGCCCTCAACGCGGTCTCCGCCAAGCTGGACACCAAGACCCTGCTGGAGCTGGACTCCCAGGTCCAGCTCGAGAACAAGGACCCGCTGGACGTCGCCAAGACCTGGCTGAAGACGGCCGGCCTGAGCTGACCCCCGGCTCAGCCCTCACAGCGAGGCGGTGGGCACCGACGCCTCCTCCTCCGCGGCCACCCCCCCCCCCCGTGGGGAATCCGCCCCCCCGCTGCCCTTCCTTGAAAGAAACCCCCCACTCCCCGCTCCCCTCTGGGCCCCCCCGGTCTCCACCCCCCCCCCGTCCCCT
>NZ_JAFFSU010000026.1 GCF_017948455.1 Streptomyces sp. GESEQ-4 | reverse complement strand
CCGCCCTCCCCCACCGCCCCCGCGCTCCCCCCCCCCCCCCCCCCCCCCCCCCCCCCCCCCCCCCCCCCCCCCCCCCCCCCCCCCCCCCCCCCCCCCCCCCGCGCCACCCCCCCCCCGCCCCGCCCCCCCCGGCCCCCCGCCCCCCCCCCCACACGCCGGCCGCCCCCGCCGCCCGCGCGCCCCCCCGCCCGCCCCGCCCGCGCCCCCCCCCCGCCCCTCCCCCCACCCCCCCAACCCGCCACACCCCCACCACCTCCAGCAGCCCCCCGACCACCAGGCACCCGAACCCCGCCCCGGTATGCAGCAGGACATGCAGCGGGTCCGCACCAAGAGCCGTCCCGAGGGTGAGCCCGAAGGCCGGCAGCGCCGCGAGCATCACCGCCGTGGAACGGGCGCCGGCCAACTGGGCTCGCAAATCGGCCCGTTGGTCCCGCTCCGCACGCAACGCCGCCTCGAGCCGGTCGAGCCCCGCCGCAAGCCCCGCCCCCTGGTCCACGGCCACCCGCCAGCAGGCCGCAAGCCCCAGCAGCCCCTCGGCCCCCGGCTGTCGCGCCGCGCCCGCCAGCGCACCCGGCACGTCCCCGCCGAACCTCGCCGCAGCCAGCACCGCCGCCTGCGCGCCCCCGAGCCCGCCGGAGTCGCGTGCCGCACACAGGAGTGCCTCACCCGGCTGCCGCCCGGCCCGCACCTCCCCGGCGAGTGCCGCGCACAACGCGATCACCCCGTCCGCGCGCCGCTCCCGCGCCCGCCGCGCCTCCGCGGCCAGCCGCAGCCGCCGCAGCAAGGGCACTCCAGCCGTCCCCGCGACGATCGGCAGCACCGACGCACCCAGCACCGCCAGCACCAACCCGGCGGCCGGCGCCCACCACTCGACCCGCAGCCGACCGCGGAGCCGCCGCACCCGACCGATCGCATCCCGCCACGCGGGCGGACCGGTCCCCACCGCCCCGCCGCCCGCGAGCAGCAACTCCGCCCGCCGCGCCCCGGAGTGCCAGCCACCCATCAGCCAGACCACGGCCCCGGCACACGCCACAGCAGCCCCCGACGACAGCTCACCCATCCCGACCACTCCTCCGCTCCCCGGCACCGCACTCGTCCGCCGAATCCCCCAGCAGCTCCCGCAGCCGCCCCCACCCCCGCTCCCGCACAAAGGCCTCCTCGCCCCACCGCAGCGCCGGCACCGTCCGCACCAGCCCTGACGGGTCCCGCTCCAGCACATGAACCTCGGCGATCCGCCGCTGCCCGGCCCGGTCGCGCACGAGATGCAGTACGACCGCCAGGGCAGCCGCCAACTGGCTGTGCAGGGCGGCCCGGTCCAGCCCGGCCGCAGTGCCGAGCGCCTCCAGCCGGGCAGGCACGTCCGCTGCCGCGTTGGCGTGGACGGTCCCGCAGCCGCCCTCGTGCCCGGTGTTCAACGCGGCCAGCAGATCGACCACTTCACGTCCTCGCACCTCCCCCACGACGAGCCGGTCGGGTCGCATCCGCAGTGCCTGCCGTACGAGGTCCTCGAGGGTGACCAGGCCCGCGCCCTCCTGATTGGCGGGCCGTGTCTCCAACCGCACTACGTGCGGATGGTCGGGCCGCAGCTCCGCCGAGTCCTCGGCGAGCACGATCCGCTCGCCGGAGCCGACGAGCCCCAGCAGCGCGCTCAACAGCGTCGTCTTGCCGCTGCCGGTACCGCCGCTGATCAGGAAGGACAGCCGGGCCTCCAGCAGCGCCCGCAGCACCCGGTCCCCGCCGGGCGGCACCGTGCCCGCCGTCACCAGCTCATCGAGCGTGAAGGCCCGGGGCCATACGACTCGAAGAGCCAGGCACGCACAGCCCACGGCGACCGGAGGCAGCACGGCGTGCAGCCGTGTCCCGTCGGGCAGCCTGGCGTCCACCCACGGCCGGGCGTCATCCAGCCGCCGCCCGGCCACCGCGGCCAGACGCTGCGCAAGACGTCGTACGGCCGACGCGTCCGTGAAGGAGACCGCCGTCAGCTCCAGTCCGCCGCCCCGGTCGACCCAGACCCGGTCGGGGGCGGACACCAGGACGTCGGTCACCGAGGGGTCGGCGAGCAGCGGTTCCAGCGGGCCGCTGCCGACCAGCTCGGACCGCAACTGCCGGGCCGCGCCGAGAACTTCGGCGTCCCCCAGCACCCGCCCCTGCTCCCGCAGCGCCTGTGCCACGCGCGCGGGTGTCGGCTCGGCACCGCTTTCGGCCAGCCACTGCCGTACGCCGTCCAGCAGTGGCCCGGAGAAGGTGTTCATGCGGCGTTCGCCTCCATCAGCGCCCGCTCCCAGAACCCCTTGCAGAACCGCGCCAGCGGTCCGCGTCCGGAGGCCCCGGGTGGCGACTTGCTCTCGTGCGGACGCAGCAGCCCGGATTCCACGGGCACTTCGCCGGCCAGCGGCAGCCCGAGCAGCCGGGCCACCTCGCGGTCGTCGAGGCCGGGCGCGTACGGTCCGCGCACCGCCACCCGCAGGTCACGCAGGACCATGCCGACGGCGGAGGCCACCCGCCCGGCGGCGGCGACCGCGCGCAGCTCGGCGGGCACCACGAGCAGCCCGACATCGAGCTGCGCGAGTACCTCGGCGACGCCGTCGTCGATACGGCGGGGCAGATCGACCACGACCGTGCCGCCCCGGCGTCGGGCGGCGGCGAGCACCGCGCGTACGGCCTGCGGCGGGACGGCGATACGGTCGCCGCGATCCCAGCTGAGCACCCGCAGCGAGTGCAGCCGCGGCAGCGACTCCTCCAGGGCGCCCCCGCCGACCCGCCCGCGCGAGGCGGCGAAGGCGGGCCAGCGCAGGCCCTCGGCGGTCTCGCCACCGAGGAGGACGTCGAGTCCGCCGCCCAGCGGATCGGCGTCGACGAGGAGTGTGCGCAGCCCCTCCCGCGCGGAGGTGACGGCGAGAGCGCACGCGAGCGTGGACGCGCCGGCCCCGCCACGGCCGCCGATGACGCCCACGGTGAGCGCGGGCCGCCCCACGCCCTCCGCCACATCGGCGATACGGTCCACCAGCCACTGCTCGCCGTCGGGCAGCATCAGCACATGGTCGGCGCCGATCTCGACCGCCCGTTTCCAGACGCCGGGGTCGTCCTGGTCCCGGCCGACGAGCACGACGCTCCTTCTGCGCGCGACCCCGCGCACCCGCCGCACCGCGTCGTCCCCGACGAGGACCAGCGGCGCCGCCTCCCAGCGGCCTCTTGGCTCCGGCACCCCGTGATGCACCTCGGGTGTGGCACCGGCCGCCGCGCACAGGCGCAGCAGGTCGTCGAGCAGATCGGCGTCTTCCGTGACGATCAGCGGTCCGCCCTGTCGCCCACCGGCGGTGGGCTGCGGATCGTGAGTGACGGCTGCGGCCACGATGTCCATCCCCCTTCGCGCGGGCCCACACAGGACCCGCGACACACCTCTCGCGCAGCCCCTGAGGCCCCGCGATTCCCAAACGTGTGAAGAACCGGCATCCGGCCCTCCATATGAACGGCCGATAGGAACCGGCCAAACACGCCCGACAAACCGGAACCGGCCATGAAGTCGGCCCGGTCGGGGCGCGCTGGAATCACGGTGCAGCGAACCGGGAAATCGTGTGGATCTTGGTCGATAACTGTGGACAACTCGACGGTTGTGAATATCGCCGTCACCCATACCGGTGACCCCTGTACTGCTCGCTGTGCGACTTCCACAGAGCAGCCCAACGACTACACTCAGTCACATATCATGGACATGCCAAGAACTCGCAACGACTGCCTCACGACGGCCCTACAGCCGTGAACAGAGGAAGGAAAACGCATCCGGACATGCGACGACCCCCGCCGGGGGGGAGAGCGGGGGTCGTCTCCACGGCCGACTCGGGGGGGGAGGAGCCGGACCGGGTTAGCACGGTCGCGAACGATCCGTGACTTCCATGGTGTACCCGAGAGCCCTCTCAGGCAAACCCACGCGCCCACCTTACGCCGAATGGGCTCCCCCTATGCTCATGGTTGTGGAAAACCACTCCTTGCCCCGCACAGCGGCCTTCTTTGACCTGGACAAGACGGTCATTGCGAAGTCGAGCACGCTCACCTTCAGCAAGTCCTTCTACCAAGGCGGGCTGATCAACCGCAGGGCCGCCTTGCGCACCGCATATGCCCAGTTCGTCTTCCTCGCGGGCGGCGCCGACCACGACCAGATGGAGCGGATGCGGAAGTACCTGTCCGCGATGTGCCGCGGCTGGAACGTCCAGCAGGTGAAGGAGATCGTGGCCGAGACCCTTCACGACCTGATCGACCCGATCATCTACGACGAGGCCGCCTCCCTCATCGAGGAGCACCACACCGCAGGACGGGACGTCGTGATCGTGTCCACGTCGGGTGCCGAGGTGGTCGAGCCCATCGGTGAACTGCTCGGCGCGGACCGGGTGGTCGCCACCCGCATGGTCGTGGGCGACGACGGCTGCTTCACCGGGGAGGTGGAGTACTACGCCTACGGTCCGACGAAGGCCGATGCGGTCAGGGAGCTGGCCGAATCCGAGGGGTACGACCTCGCGCGCTGCTTCGCCTACAGCGACTCGGCGACCGACCTGCCGATGCTTCAGGCGGTCGGCCACCCCCACGCCGTGAACCCCGACCGCACCCTGCGCCGTGAAGCACTCGCGCGCGGGTGGCCGATCCTGGATTTCCACCGCCCGGTACGGCTCAAGCAGCGGATGCCCACCCTCTCCGTACCGTCGCGTCCGGCGCTCGTCGCGGCAGCCGCCATAGGGGCCGCGGCGGCCACCGCGGGCCTCGTCTGGTACGCCAGTCGGCGTCGGGCCACAGCTGCCTGACCTGCTCCGTCGCCGCCACGCGCGCGTGCTCGACATATCGACGACCGTTTAGTACGCCTTTGAACATAAAAGTAAAGAAGTGCAGCCACCACTTCCGCTTGCCCTGGACCTGGAGTAGAAAGGACACAACGGCCCGCGAGACCAAGGACATCCGAGAGGATCACCTTAATAACGCATTTGGCCCCACGGACCGAGCATGGACACCGGGCACCCACGCGACGTCGACCCGTCGATTACGGGCCAGCCGCACCAGGTGACGGGCGAAGTCCCGACCTGATGGGCACTATCTCGAGGACGCTTGGTACCCCGGTGGACATGCCAGCGGCGGTACGAGGATTCGTACCGCCGCAACCTTTCAAGCCCCCTTCGGGGGGCTTTTTCATGCGCCTTTTCTTACTGCTTCTTGCTGCGTTCCTACTGCGCCGGCCCGGCGACTCGCCTGTTACGCCGCCCCGCGCTGCAGCGCCTCGCACACAGCCACCGACTCGCGCGCCCCCAACTCGACCGCCTTGCCGCAGTGGGCGATCCAGGCTGCCATGCCCTCCGGAGTGCCCGAGACGTAGCCGTCGAGCGCCGCCAGATAGGCGGCGCGGCCCAGCTCCGCGTGGCCGACCTCCGCCGGACAGACCGACTTCGGGTCGAGGCCGCTGCCGACCAGGACGATGCGCGCGGCCGTGCGCGCGACCAGGCCGTTGTGGGAGACGAAGGGCCGCAGCGCGAGGAGTTCCCCGTGCACCACCGCGGCCGTGACCAGTGCGGGTGCTGAACTCCCCGCGATGATCAGCTCGGACAGGCCGTCCAGCCGCCCCGACACTTCGGCCGCGCTCGACAGCTCCAGTTCGACCAGCGGCTCGTCGACCGGCTCGCCCTCCTGGCGGGGCCTCCCGACCTCGTCGGAGTCGCTCGCCGCCGCCACCAGATGCAGCCGGGCCAGCACACGCAGGGGTGACTGCCGCCAGATGGACAGGAGTTGGCCCGCCTCCGCGGTCAGCCTGAGGGCCGCACCCATCGTGCGAGCCTCGTCGTCGCCGCTGAAGTCGGTGCGCCGACGCACCTCTTCGAGGGCCCAGTCGGCACCGGACAGCGCCCCGGAGCCGCGGGCGCCGCGCAGCGCCGCCTCGGACGTGATCTCGTTGCTGCGACGCCGCATGATCCGGTGGCCGTAGACCCGGTCCACGGCCTTGCGCACGGACTCCACGGACTCGGCCACTGTGGGCAGCGAGCCCAGGGCCGCGAGCGGATCGGCGGCCGCACCTGTCGTACTCATGAGTACGACACTAGCCACACCGGGCGCACACCCCACGATGGAGTGGTCTTCTTCACGCCCGTCTGCCACCTACAGCTATCGCCGCACTACCCTTCGTGAACATGAAAATTGCTTTCGTCGGGAAGGGCGGCAGTGGCAAGACCACGCTGTCCTCCCTGTTCATCCGGCATCTCGCGGCCGACGGCGCACCGGTCGTCGCGATCGACGCGGACATCAACCAGCACCTCGGAGTCGCGCTCGGCCTGGACGAGACGGAGGCGGGCGAACTGCCCGCGATGGGCGACCGGCTGCCGATGATCAAGGACTATCTGCGCGGCACCAACCCCCGCATCACCTCCGCCCGGACGATGACCAAGACGACGCCGCCCGGGGAGGACTCACGGCTGCTGCGGGTCCGTGAGAACAATCCGGTGTACGACGCCTGCGCCCGGCCGGTGGAACTCGACGGCGGCGCCGTCCGTTTGATGGTCACGGGCCCTTTCACGGACTCCGACCTGGGGGTCGCCTGCTACCACTCCAAGACCGGAGCGGTGGAGCTGTGCCTGAACCACCTGGTGGACGGCCGCGACGAGTATGTCGTGGTCGACATGACGGCGGGCTCGGACTCCTTCGCCTCCGGGCTGTTCACCCGCTTCGACATCACGTTCCTCGTCGCCGAACCGACCCGGAGGGGGGTCTCCGTCTATCGCCAGTACAAGGAGTACGCCGCCGACTTCGGGGTCGCCCTGGCGGTCGTCGGCAACAAGGTGCACGGCCGGGAGGACCTCGACTTCCTGCGCGCCGAGGTCGGGGACGACCTGCTGGTGTCGGTGGGGTACTCGGACTGGGTGCGGGCCATGGAGAAGGGCCGGCCACCACGGTTCGAGTTCCTGGAGGACGCGAGCCGCCGCGCCCTGCGCCTGCTGCGGACGGCCGCCGACGCGACGTACGAACTGCGCGACTGGGAGCGCTATACGCGTCAGATGGTGCACTTCCATCTGAAGAACGCCGAGTCCTGGGGCAATGAACGCCTCGGGGTCGACCTGGCCGCGCAGATCGACCCCGGATTCGTGCTCGGCGAGGGCCTCGGCACCCCCGTGTGACGGCTCCTACCGCCGGCCCGCCGGTGCCCCGGGCGCGCCCTTCGGGGCCGGGGCCGGGTGGGCGGACAGGAAGGACGCCCAGCCCTGCTTCGGGGCCTCGCCGACCTTCAGGGTGCGCAGCTTGCGCAGCGTCGTGGGGTCCTGGGCGTCCAGCCAGTCGGCCAGTTGCCGGAAGGAGACACAGCGCACCTCGGGCTTGGTGCACACCTCCTCGATGACCTCCTCGACGGCCCGCATATAGGTGCCGCCGTTCCAGGACTCGAAGTGGTTGCCGATGATCAGGGGCGCGCGGTTGCCGTCGTAGGCCCGATAGAAGCCCTTGAGCAGGCCGTCCCGCATCTGGTCGCCCCAGTGGTCGTACTTGCCCGGGTCGCCCTGGGTGGTGGTGCCGGACTGGTTGACCATGAAGTTGTAGTCCATGGTGAGCTGCTCGTAGGTGTGCCCGGGGAACGGCACGAGCTGCATCGACAGATCCCACAGGCCCAGCTTCTTCTTCGGCCAGACCTGGTCGTTGACGCCGCTGGTGTCATAGCGGAAGCCCAGGTCGCGGGCCGCCTTCATGAAGTTCTCCTGGCCTTCCAGACAGGGCGTGCGGGCGCCGATGAGTTCCTTGTCGTAGTCGAAGGGCAGCGGGGCCGCCTTTCTCATGCCGGTGTTGGTCTTCCAGGACTTCACGAATCGTTTCGCCTGGGCGATCTCGTCCTTCCACTCCTCGACCGACCACTCGCCGACCCCGCCGCGGCCGCAGAAATGGCCGTTGAAGTGGGTGCCGACCTCATTGCCCTCCAGCCATGCCAGGCGCAGCTGCTTGGCGGTGTCGGCGATGCCGCGGTCGTCGTTGAAGCCGATGTCGGAGCGGCCGGGCGCGTGCTGCGGCGGTCGGTAGAGGTCGCGCTTTCCCTCGGGCAGCATGTACACGCCGCTCAGGAAGTACGTCATCGTCGCGTTGTTCCTCTTGGCGACCTGGCGGAAGTGGGAGAACAGCCTCTGGCTGTCCTCTCCGGCGCCGTCCCAGGAGAACACCACGAACTGCGGGGGTTTCTGACCGGACTTCAGCCGTTCGGGCCTGGGCAGATGCGGCTGGGCTCCGGTGTACGCGGTGGAGCCGTCACCGATCAGACGGACCACGCTCTTGGGCGCCGCCGCCGGCTTCTGCGGGCCGGGGGCTCCTTGTTCCGGGCCCTGGGAACCTGTGTCCCCCGCCGTGCAACCGGCGAGGGACGCGGCACAGGCCGCGGCGGCCACGGCGCCGGCGGCGATCCTCTGGGTGGCGGCCATACTCCGCCCACCTTTCCTTCTCTCAGGCCAACGCTGATGAACCGAACTCGGGTGATGTGCCGGGAAGGGCCGACAGTGGCGCCAAGGTCGCACGAGGCAGAGAAGGAATTAATACGACAAGCCGATAAAAAGCCTGCTTCCCTCATGAGAGTTATGCATTAGCCCATTTGCTCGAAAAAACTATGCTCGCCCTTTACTCTCCATTACGATCCATTTACCGAGCGTTGATTTCATCCCGCCGCTGCACGCCGTGACCCACGGCCGCGACCCGACCCCCCGCCACCGAGCGGAGGACCACCAGATCCGCGACCGCGCTGCCCCGGAGGAGACGGGAACCATGTCAGCCTGCGTCCCCACCCGCCCATCCGATTCCCCCCGACCCGAGCACGAGCCCCACAGCCCTCCGCCGCCCCGGCGCCGCTTCCGTATCGCGGGCGCCGATGTGTCGGCCTCGATCGCGGTCTTCCTGATCGCTCTGCCCCTGTCCCTCGGCATCGCCCTTGCCACCGGCGCGCCCCTCCAGGCCGGACTGGTCGCCGCCGCCGTGGGCGGGCTCGTCGCCGGACGCCTCGGTGGCGCCCCACTCATGGTCAGCGGCCCCGCGGCCGGTCTGACGGTGGTCACCGCCGATCTCATCCAGCGCTACGGCTGGCGTACGACCTGCGCCATCACCGTGCTCGCCGGTCTCGCCCAACTCGGCCTGGGCTTCCTGCGCGTGGCGCGCTCCGCGCTCGCCGTGAGCCCCGCCATCGTGCACGGCATGCTCGCCGGCATCGGCGCCACCATCGCCGTCGCCCAACTGCACATCGTCCTCGGCGGGAGCCCGCACAGCTCGGTCGTCGACAACGTGCGCGAACTGCCCTCCCAACTGGCCGACCCGCATCCCAGCGCCCTGTCCATGAGCGCCGTGACCCTGGCCGTGCTGCTGATCTGGCCGCGGATTCCGGGCCGGGCGGGCCGAGTCGTACGACTGCTGCCGGCGCCCCTGGCCGCGGTGGCGACGGCGACGGCGGTGGCCGCTCTCGCCGGGTTGCGGCTGCCCCGGGTCGACCTGCCCTCGTGGAGCAGTCACGCCCTGGCCGGGCTGTCGGAAGGCCCGGTGCTCGGGATCGTCGCCGCCGTCCTGACCATCACCCTGGTCGGCGGAGTGGAGTCGCTGCTGTCCGCGGTGGCCGTGGACAAGCTGGCCGCAGCCCGGACTCAGTCACCGCCCGTGCCGCGCGCCGACCTCGACCGGGAGCTGCGCGGCCAGGGCGCCGCCAATATCGTCTCCGGCGCGCTCGGCGGACTGCCGGTCACCGGAGTCGCGGTGCGCAGCACGGCGAATGTCCGATCCGGTGCCGTGAGCCGGAACTCCACGCTGCTGCACGGCGTTTACGTAGTAGTCGCCGCGCTGCTGATGGTCCCGATCCTGGAGCTCATCCCGCTCGCCTCGCTCGCCGCCCTGGTGATGGCCGTCGGCATCCAGATGGTGTCCCTGCACCACATCCGCACGGTGACCCGCCACCGAGAAGTGCTGGTGTACGCCGTCACCACACTCGGCGTGGTGCTCCTCGGCGTCCTGGAGGGCGTGGCACTGGGGATCGCCATGGCCGTCGCCGTCGCCCTGCACCGCCTCACCCGCACACGCATCACGCACGAAGAGAAGGAAGGAGTCCATCACGTCCATGTTCGAGGGCAGTTGACGTTCCTCGCGGTGCCGCGGCTCAGCCGCGCCCTGCATCTCGTGCCCGAAGGGGTCCATGCCGTCGTCGAGTTGAACGGCTCCTTCATGGACCATGCGGCGTACGAGTCCCTGCAGGACTGGCAGAACGCGCACACCGCGCACGGCGGCACCGTCGAGGTGACCGGCCGTCGCACCGGGGTCCGGATCGCCGAGCCCGTCGGCAGCGGTGAGCACGCCGGCTGCCGTTGCCGTCCCTGGACACCGTGGCGCAACCACCAGTGCGAACCCCCGCGATCCAAGGCGACGCCCGACGGGCAGCCGACCGGCCTCGCCGAAACGGTCGAGATCGGGCCCAGCGGCCATGAACTGGCCCGTGGCATCGACGCGTTCCACCGCAACACCGCGCCCCTGGTGCGGGGCGAGCTGGCCCGGCTGGCGCGCGAGGGACAGCAGCCAGTTCAGCTCTTCCTCACCTGCGCCGACTCACGGCTGGTCACGTCGATGATCACCTCCAGTGGTCCGGGCGATCTGTTCGTGGTGCGCAATGTGGGCAACCTCGTGCCGCCCCCCGGTGAGGAGAGCGGGGACGACTCGGTGGCCGCGGCGATCGAGTACGCGGTGGAGGTGCTGAAAGTGCGGTCCATCACGGTGTGCGGGCACTCCGGGTGCGGAGCCATGCAGGCGCTGCTCTCCTCCGAGGCCGGTGCCGTCCAGACGCCGCTCAAGCGGTGGCTGCGGCACGGGGTACCCAGCCTGGAGCGGATGGCCGACGACAGCCGCCCCCGGGCCCGGCTGGCTGGACGCCGGCCCGCCGACGCGGTCGAGCAGCTCTGCCTGACCAATGTGGTCCAGCAGCTGGAGCACCTGCGCGCCCACGAGTCGGTGAGCCGCGCGCTGCGCGAGGGCTCGCTGGAGTTGCACGGGATGTACTTCCACGTGGGCGAGGCGCAGGCGTACCTGCTCTCCGAGGCGGACGGGGGCGAGGTGTTCGACTGGGTGGGGGCGGCGGACGTACCGGCGTGACCAGGGATGTGAGAGGCGTTACACCATCTGAACTCGCCGGCTCCGCCGTCCGTGGGAAGGGATGAACCCGGCCATCGGAAAGCCGCTACGGGACCGGGCTGATAGGTCTACACCAATTTCCGGTCGACCCTTGTCATCCGGCCCCCCGGTCTGATGAGCTGTGGCCTGGGACACAACGGACACCCTGGGAAAGGGAGATGTCGTGAGCAACGAAAGCCTGGCCAACCTCTTGAAAGAGGAGCGACGCTTCGCGCCGCCCGCTGACCTGGCCGCGAACGCCAATGTCACGGCGGAGGCGTACGAACAGGCCAAGGCTGACCGGCTCGGCTTCTGGGCCACGCAGGCCCGGCGGCTGACCTGGGCCAAGGAGCCGACCGAGACACTGGACTGGTCGAACCCGCCGTTCGCCAAGTGGTTCAAGGACGGCGAGCTGAACGTCGCGTACAACTGCGTCGACCGGCATGTCGAGGCGGGGCACGGCGACCGGGTCGCCATCCACTTCGAGGGGGAGCCCGGCGACAGCCGCACCATCACCTACGCCGAGCTGAAGGACGAGGTCTCCAAGGCCGCGGGCGCCCTGCTGGAGCTGGGTGTGCGCAAGGGCGACCGGGTCGCCGTCTATATGCCGATGATCCCTGAGACCGCGATCGCGATGCTGGCGTGCGCCCGGATCGGCGCCGCGCACTCCGTGGTCTTCGGTGGCTTCTCGGCGGACGCGCTCGCGACCCGTATCCAGGACGCGGACGCCAAGGTCGTCATCACGTCCGACGGCGGCTACCGGCGCGGCAAGCCGTCCGCGCTGAAGCCGGCCGTCGACGAGGCGGTCACCAAGGCGGGCAACGTCGAGCATGTCCTCGTGGTCCGCCGCACCGGCCAGGAGGTCGCCTGGAACGACGAGTTGGACGTGTGGTGGCACGAGATCGTCGACCGGCAGTCCGCCGAGCACACACCGGAACCCTTCGAGGCCGAGCAGCCGCTGTTCATCCTCTACACGTCCGGGACGACGGGTAAGCCGAAGGGCATCCTGCACACCTCGGGCGGCTATCTCACCCAGGCCGCGTACACCCACCACGCCGTCTTCGACCTCAAGCCGGAGACGGACGTGTACTGGTGCACGGCCGACGTCGGCTGGGTCACCGGGCACTCGTACATCGTCTACGGGCCGCTGGCCAACGGCGCGACGCAGGTGATGTACGAGGGCACGCCGGACACCCCGCACCAGGGGCGGTTCTGGGAGATCGTGCAGAAGTACGGGGTGACGATCCTGTACACGGCGCCGACCGCGATCCGTACGTTCATGAAGTGGGGCGACGACATCCCCGCGAAGTTCGATCTCTCCTCCCTCCGTGTCCTCGGCTCGGTCGGTGAGCCCATCAACCCCGAGGCCTGGATCTGGTACCGCAAGCACATCGGGGCCGACCGGACGCCGATCGTGGACACCTGGTGGCAGACCGAGACCGGCGCGATGATGATCTCGCCGCTGCCGGGCGTCACGGAGACCAAGCCGGGTTCCGCTCAGGTCCCGCTGCCCGGTATCTCCGCGACCGTCGTCGACGACGAGGCGCGGGAGGTGCCCAACGGCGGCGGTGGCTATCTGGTGCTCACCGAGCCGTGGCCGTCGATGCTGCGCACCATCTGGGGGGACGACCAGAGGTTCCTCGACACGTACTGGTCGCGGTTCGAGGGCAAGTACTTCGCCGGTGACGGGGCGAAGAAGGACGACGACGGTGACATCTGGCTGCTCGGCCGGGTGGACGACGTCATGCTCGTGTCCGGGCACAACATCTCCACGACCGAGGTGGAGTCGGCGCTCGTCTCGCACCCGTCGGTCGCCGAGGCGGCCGTCGTCGGTGCGGCCGACGAGACGACCGGCCAGGCCATCGTCGCGTTCGTGATCCTGCGTGGCACGGCGTCCGAGACCGAGCACCTCGTCGCCGACCTGCAGGGCCACGTCAGCGCCGCCCTCGGCCCCATCGCCAAGCCGAAGCGGATCCTGCCGGTCGCGGAGCTGCCGAAGACCCGCTCCGGCAAGATCATGCGCCGCCTGCTGCGGGACGTGGCGGAGAACCGTCAGCTCGGCGATGTCACCACGCTGACCGACTCGACGGTCATGGACCTCATCCAGGCGAAGCTTCCGGCGGCGCCGAGCGAGGACTGAGGACTGAGCAAGGCCCTCAGGGGCACCCGGCGACAAGCGCGCCGGGTGCCCCTTTTGCGTTTAGCGTGAAGATCCCCCCGACGAGCCCGGCCGCATCTTAGGTAAGCTAAGCAAACCGTCAAGAACGTAACAACGAATCAAGGTGCGCCGGGAAGTCTGGTCGGCATGTGTTCCGTCCTGCCCACCGACCGGAGGTCTCCTCGTGGCCGCGCCCGCCCGCAACAGGGAAAACGCCAGCACCCGCAAGGTTTTCGGACGCCTGTCCCTGCCCGAGCGAACCTTCGTGGCGGACGCGCTGCGCGCCGAGACGGTCGGCGGTGTCCTGCTGCTCCTCGCCGCGATCGCCGCGCTGATCTGGGCGAACATCCCCGCGCTGCACGACAGCTACGAGAGCGTCAGCCACTACCACCTCGGCCCCGAGGCGCTCGGCCTGAACCTGTCGATCGAGCACTGGGCGGCCGACGGACTGCTCGCGATCTTCTTCTTCGTCGCCGGCATCGAACTCAAGCGTGAGCTGGTCGCCGGTGACCTGCGCGACCCCAAGGCCGCCGTGCTGCCCGTCGTCGCGGCCCTGTGCGGGATGGCCGTACCGGCGCTCGTCTACACCCTCACCAACGTCACCGGCGGCGGCTCACTGGCCGGCTGGGCCGTGCCCACCGCCACCGACATCGCCTTCGCGCTGGCGGTGCTCGCGGTCATCGGTACGTCCCTGCCGAGCGCCCTGCGCGCCTTCCTGCTCACCCTCGCCGTCGTCGACGACCTGTTCGCGATCCTGATCATCGCGGTCTTCTTCACCGACACCATCGACTTCGCCGCGCTCGGCGGCGCCGTCGTCGGCCTGCTCGTCTTCTGGCTGCTGCTGCGCAAGGGCGTCCGCGGCTGGTACCTCTACGTCCCGCTCGCCCTCGTCATCTGGGGGCTGATGTACAACAGCGGCATCCACGCCACCATCGCAGGCGTCGCGATGGGCCTGATGCTGCGCTGCCACCGCCACGAGGGCGAGGACCACTCCCCCGGCGAGCGCATCGAGCATCTCGTACGGCCGCTGTCGGCGGGCCTCGCTGTGCCGCTGTTCGCGCTGTTCAGCGCCGGTGTCTCCCTTTCGGGGGGCGCCCTGGGCGACGTATTCAGCCAGCCGGAGACGCTCGGCGTGGTGCTGGGTCTGGTCGTCGGCAAGGCGGTCGGCATCTTCGGGGGTACGTGGCTGACGGCACGTTTCACCAGGGCGTCGCTCAGCGACGACCTCGCCTGGCCTGACGTGTTCGCGGTGGCGTCGCTCGCCGGGATCGGGTTCACCGTCTCGCTGCTGATCGGCGAGCTCGCCTTCGACGGCGACGCGGCGCTGACCGGCGAGATCAAGGCCGCGGTGCTGATGGGCTCGCTCATCTCGGCGGCTCTGGCGACCGCCCTGCTGAAGGTACGGAACGCCAAGTACCGCAAGATGTGCGCGGACGAGGAGCGCGACGACGACCTCGACGGCATCCCGGACATCTACGAGGAGGACGACCCGGCGTACCACCTGCGGATGGCCGGCATCTACGAGCGTAAGGCCGCCGAGCACCGCCGGATCGCCGAGTTGATGACCGCGGATAACGGCACGGGCATGCCGAAGTGACCACCGGGGCAGGCGACGGGGACGACGGTCCGGCATGATCTGACGGGACGGTACAAAATGACCGTCGAAAAGAAGTCAGGCAGGAGAGGGAGACCGCGATGAGCGCACCCGACGGCAGCCCGGTCGGTACCGAACGCAGCATCGGCCAGCTGTTCGCCTCGGCGACCACCGAGATGTCCGCGCTGGTGCACGACGAGATCGCGCTGGCCAAGGCGCAGCTCAAGCAGGACGTCAAGCGCGGGGCGATGAGCGGCGGCGCGTTCTCGGTGGCCGCCGGCGTGCTGGTGTTCTCGCTGCCGATGCTGAACTTCGCGCTGGCGTACGGCATCCGGACCTGGAGCGACTGGAATCTCGCGATCTGCTTCCTGCTGTCCTTCGCGGCGAACGTGCTGATCGCGCTCGTGCTGGCCCTCATCGGCGTCGTGTTCGCGAAGAAGGCCAAGAAGGGCAAGGGCCCGCAGAAGGTCGCGGCCTCCGTGAAGGAGACGGCGGTCGTCCTGCAGAAGGCCAAGCCGCACCCGCGTGCGGAAGAACTGCCGCAGGACCGGGTCCCGGAGGCCATCGAAGCTGTGGCACGCTCGTCGTCATGACCGACCCTTCGGCGCAGCCCGCCTCTGTCGTACGGCCGGACGGTCCCTGGACACACAGGGAAGTGGCCGCCAATGGCGCGCGCTTCCACATCGCCGAGATGGGCGACGGGCCGCTGGTGCTGTTGCTGCACGGCTTCCCGCAGTTCTGGTGGACCTGGCGGCACCAGCTGGTCGCCCTCGCCGACGCCGGGTTCCGGGCCGTCGCGATGGACCTGCGGGGCGTCGGCGGCAGCGACCGTACGCCCCGGGGGTACGACCCCGGCAACCTCGCCCTCGACGTCACGGGCGTCGTACGGTCGCTCGGCGAGCCGGACGCCGCGCTCGTCGGGCACGACCTGGGCGGCTATATCGCGTGGACGGCGGCCGTGATGCGCCCCAAGCTCGTACGGCGGCTCGCGGTCACCTCGATGCCCCATCCGCGGCGCTGGCGGGCCGCGATGCTCTCCGACGTCAGGCAGACGGCCGCGGGCTCCTACATCTGGGGGTTCCAGCGGCCCTGGATCCCGGAGCGGCAGCTCATCGCGGACGACGGGGCGCTCGTCGCCCGGCTGATGCGGGACTGGTCCGGGCCGAGCCTGCCGGACGACAAGGCGGTGGACACGTACCAGCGCGCCATGTGCATCCCGTCGACCGCGCACTGCTCGATCGAGCCGTACCGGTGGATGGTGCGGTCCCTCGCCCGCCTGGACGGCGTCCAGTTCAACCGGCGGATGAAGCGACCCGTGCGGGTACCGACCCTCCATCTCCACGGCTCCCTGGACCCGGTGATGCGAACCCGCAGCGCCGCCGGCTCCGGAGAATACGTCGAAGCACCGTACCGCTGGCGCCTGTTCGACGGTCTCGGCCACTTCCCGCACGAGGAGGATCCGGTCGCGTTTTCGGCAGAGCTGGTCAACTGGCTGAAGGATCCCGAGCCGGACCGATGAAGCGTGCCTCAGCTGCGCCCGGCTGGGGGTCCGGGGGTTATCCCCCGGGAAGACACAGCCCGCACGAGGAGGATCCGGTCGCGTTTTCGGCAGAGCTGGTCAACTGGCTGAAGGATCCCGAACCCGACCGGTGACGGGGTCGACGCGTGCCGTGTCGCTCGTTCGGAACAACCGTCCTACGAACAGCCAAATGCCTGGCGCATAGGCCAATTGGGGGGCGTGGGGGCGGTTATCGACCTTGGGGCAGGGGCACACGTCCGGGTATGGGCTGGACGCACGACTACAGTGACGCAGCACGCAATCGACGCTCGGGCAACGCCTTGAGCTCTCACCAGCGAGGCACCCCGCAGCTGCCGGGCACCGACCTTCGCGTGGGCATCCCGCACATCCTGCGCCGCCGGGCCCGCTGGGTCTCCGTCCGGCTGCGTCATACGCGCGACTGAGCTCCGTACGGTCTACAGAGCGCACTCGTCGCTGTCCACCCGCTGGTTCGCGGTGCGCCCCTTGGCGATGTCCTGCTGGATCTCGTCCGCGGTGAGCGCGTACCCCGTCTCGGCGTCGTCGAGGGACTTGGCGAAGACCACGCCGTACACCTGGCCTTCAGGCGTGAGCAGCGGGCCGCCGGAGTTGCCCTGGCGGACGGTCGCGTACAGGGAGTAGACGTCGCGGTTGACGGTGCCGCGGTGGTAGATGTCCGCCCCGCTGGCCGTGATGCGCCCGCGGACCCGCGCGGACCGCACGTCGTACGCCCCGTTCTCCGGGAAGCCGGCGACGATCGCGCTGTCCCCGGTGCCGGCGTCCTCGGTGGTGAACTGGAGCGCCGGAGCGTCCAGATCGGGTACGTCGAGTACGGCGATGTCGCGCTCCCAGTCGTAGAGGACGACCGTCGCGTCGTACTTCCTGCCCTCGCCGCCTATCTGGATGGTGGGCTCGTCGACGCCGCCGACGACATGCGCGTTGGTCATGACCCGGCGGTCGGAGAACACGAAGCCGGTGCCTTCGAGGACCTTGCCGCAACTCTCGGCGGTGCCCGTGACCTTGACGATGGAGCGCTGGGCCCGCTCGGCGACGGCGCTGCCCGCGAGGGCCGGGTCCGGAGGCGCGACCTCCTTGATCGGCTCGTTCGAGAACGGGCTGAAGACCTGCGGGAAGCCGTTCTGCGCGAGGACCGAGGTGAAGTCCTCGAACCAGGTGTCGGCCTGGGTGGGCAGCGCCTCCGACACCCCCAGCAGCACCTTGGAGTTGCGGACCTCCTTGCCCAGCGTGGGCAGCGTGGTCTGCGCGAGGGCGGAGCCGATGAGCCACGCGACCAGGAGCATCGCCACGACGTTGACGAGCGCGCCGCCGGTCGCGTCCAGGGCGCGGGCCGGGGACCAGGTGATGTACCGGCGCAGCTTGCTGCCGAGGTGGGTGGTGAGCGCCTGGCCGACGGAGGCGCAGACGATGACGACGACGACCGCGACGACGGCGGCGGCGGTGCCGACCTCGGAGTTGTCGGTCAGCGCGTCCCAGATGACGGGCAGCACATAGACCGCGACGAGACCGCCGCCCAGGAAGCCGATCACCGACAGGATGCCGACGACGAAGCCCTGGCGATAGCCGACGATCGCGAACCACACGGCGGCGACCAGCAACAGGATGTCCAGCACGTTCACCGCTTCTAGCCTCGCCTCGTCACTTCGCGGTCCCCACAGTCGGCCTCGGGGGTCCACCCTGCCGCGCAGCGGCGATCGAACACAGCGTTCCCCCCGGGTAGACACAACACGGCGCCCACCTTGTCATGAGCGCCAGTCGAGCGGGACCTGCTTCTCGCGGTCCCATGGCCGCTCCCAGCCCGCGTAGTGCAGCAGGCGGTCGATGATCCCCGCCGTGAACCCCCACACCAGGGCCGATTGGACCAGAAATGCCGGACCTCGGTGGCCGCTGGGGTGAACGGTGGTGGCGCGGTGGGCGGGATCCGTGAGATCCGCCACGGGAACGGTGAAGACGCGCGCGGTCTCGTTCGGATCGACCACCCCGACCGGGGTCGGCTCGCGCCACCAGCCCAGCACCGGGGTGACGACGAAGCTGCTGACCGGGATGTACAGCTTGGGCAGCACGCCGAAGAGCTGGACACCGGCCGGGTCGAGGCCGGTCTCCTCCTCGGCCTCACGGAGAGCGGCCCGCAACGGCCCGTCGGCCTTCGGGTCGCCGTCCTCGGGGTCGAGGGCACCGCCCGGGAAGGACGGCTGCCCGGCGTGCGAGCGCAGCGAACTCGCCCGCTCCATCAGCAGCAGCTCGGGACCGCGCTCGCCCTCACCGAACAGGATCAGTACGGCGGACTGCCGCCCCGCGCCGTTCTCCGGCGGCAGGAAGCGGCTCAGCTGGAGCGGCTGCACCGTCTCCACCGCGTGCACCACCGGATCGAGCCAGCCGGGCAGGCCCTCCTTGCTGAGCGCCACCGGGCCGCCCTGTGTATCGCTTGCGCGCGTCATCGCCACCCCCGTCGTCCTGCACTGCCCAACGCGGGACGGCACCGAGATCGTTCCTGAGGGCTCATCCGGCCCCCAGCGGCGGCGCCGGCTTGCCGCCCGCGTCCAGATAGGCCTGCGGAGGCTTCAGGCGCTGTCCCGGGAAGCCGCCCTTCTCGTACTTGAGCAGCTTCTTCGCCTTCTCCGGGTCCGTCTCGCCCTCGCCGTACGCCGGGCAGAGCGGGGCGATGGGGCAGGCGCCGCAGGCGGGCTTGCGGGCGTGGCAGATGCGGCGGCCGTGGAAGATCACATGGTGCGAGAGCATCGTCCAGTCGCTCTTGGGGAAGAGCGCGGCGACAGCGGCCTCGATCTTGTCCGGCTCGGTCGCGTCGGTCCACCGCCAGCGCCGCACCAGCCGCTGGAAGTGCGTGTCCACGGTGAGGCCGGGGCGGCCGAAGGCGTTGCCCAGCACGACGAACGCGGTCTTGCGGCCCACGCCGGGGAGCTTGACGAGGTCTTCGAGCCTGCCGGGGACCTCGCCGCCGAAGTCCGCCACGAGGGCCTTCGACAGCCCCATCACCGACTTGGTCTTGGCCCGGAAGAAGCCGGTCGGGCGGAGGATCTCCTCGACCTCCTCGGGGTCGGCGGCGGCCAGGTCCTCGGGCGTCGGGTACTTGGTGAAGAGCGCCGGGGTGGTCTGGTTGACGCGGAGGTCGGTGGTCTGGGCGGACAGCACGGTGGCCACCAGCAGTTGGAAGGGGTTCTCGAAGTCCAGCTCCGGGTGGGCGTACGGATAGACCTCGGCGAGCTCGCGGTTGATCCGGCGGGCCCGGCGGACGAGAGCGGTGCGGGACTCGTCCTTCGGAGGCTTAGAAGCCGCCTTCTTCACCGCGGCCGTGTTTTTCACAGGCTTCCTCACAGGCTCCTTCGTCACTTTTGCCGCTTTCTTTCCGCCGGTGGGGATCTGTTCGCCCACAGCAGAATCCCGACGTGCAACCACCCGTCCAGCCCCCTTGGCCTGTGCTCTCACCGGCGATTTGGACACCCGGCCAGCCTAAAGCCCGGCACTGACATCCGCCCCGGACCCGGGAGATCGGCCCCCGATTGGACCCCTGCCGCGTACCTCCGCAGACCTGTGCGGCATCCTTGTGACAGATCACACTGTTTGGACCGTCCGGCAAAATGGGGAGCACGGTCCCCTGGTACGTGGGGGAGTGATCCCCTGAGCAGGTCGACAAGGAGAGAACTCGTGGACGACGTTCTGCGGCGCAATCCGCTCTTCGCGGCGCTCGATGACGAGCAGTCCGCGGAGCTGCGCGCCTCCATGAGTGAGGCGACCCTCGCACGTGGCGACTCCCTGTTCCACGAGGGCGACCCGGGCGACCGGCTCTACGTCGTCACCGAGGGCAAGGTCAAGCTCCACCGCACCTCGCCCGACGGCCGCGAGAACATGCTGGCCGTCGTCGGTCCCGGCGAGCTCATCGGCGAACTGTCGCTCTTCGACCCGGGCCCGCGCACGGCGACCGCCACCGCGCTGACCGAGGTCAAGCTGCTGGGCCTGGGCCACGGCGACCTCCAGCCCTGGCTGAACGCCCGCCCTGAGGTGGCCACCGCGCTGCTGCGCGCCGTCGCCCGCCGGCTGCGCAAGACCAACGACCAGATGTCCGACCTGGTCTTCTCCGACGTCCCCGGCCGTGTCGCGCGCGCCCTGCTGGACCTCTCCCGCCGCTTCGGCGTGCAGTCCGAGGAGGGCATCCACGTCGTCCACGACCTCACGCAGGAGGAGCTGGCCCAGCTGGTCGGCGCCTCCCGGGAGACGGTCAACAAGGCGCTCGCCGACTTCGCCCAGCGCGGATGGCTCCGTCTCGAGGCACGCGCGGTGATCCTGCTGGACGTGGAGCGGCTCGCCAAGCGCTCGCGGTAGCCACCTCGTTGACGGCGTCAAGAGGGCTTGACTCCCTCGGCTTCATCGAGCGTGAGGGCTCTCTCGGGCAGGTCCCGCCCGCCTTCCGTCCCGTCGTCGCCGTCACCCGGGACCGCGTGCTCGATCTCTTCGGCGCGCGGCTGGACAGCGCGTACCTCTACGGGTCGATTCCGCGCGGCACCGCGCGCGTGAGGCGCAGCGACCTGGATCTGCTCGCCGTGCTGCGCGAGGAGCCCGGCGTGGCGGACCGGGAGGGCGCGCGGGCGCTGGGTGAGGCGGTCGACAAGGAGTTTGGGCAGGTCGACGGGGTCGGGATCCTGCTGGTCAGCCGGGCACAGGTACTGAGCGAGCCGGAGCGGTACGACCTGGGGTGGTTCGTCGCGTGCCTGTGCACGCCGCTGCTCGGTGAGGATCTCGCCGAGTACCTGCCGCGCTACCGGCCCGACTCGCTGCTCGCCCGCGAGACCAATGGCGACCTCGCCCTGCTCCTCCCCCGCTGGCGCGAGCGGATCACCGCGGTCGACTCCGCCGACGAGGCCCGGCGGCCCCTCGTACGCTTCATGTCCCGCCGCCTCGTCCGCACCGCCGGGGGTCTGGGGGTGTCCCCCAGAAAGCACAGCACGCTCGTGATGCCGCGCTGGAACGGCTGGACGAGTGATCTGGCCGACATGGCCGAGGCGTTCGCCGCGTACTACCCCGCGCGCGGGGAGCAGATGCGGGCCGCCGCCGTCCTCGGCTGCGAGCCGACCGGCGACCCGGACATCCTCACGTCGTACGTCGACGACCTCGGGCCGTGGCTCGCCGAGGAGTACGCGCGCGTGCACGGCGTCAAAGCGCCCCGCCCCAACTCCTAGATGAGGCCGTGCTCCTCCAGGTAGTCCAACTGGGCCCGTACCGACAGCTCCGCCGCGGGCCACAGCGACCGGTCCACGTCCGCGTACACATGGGCGACGACCTCCGACGGCGTGCGGTAGCCGTTCTCCACGGCCGTCTCGATCTGGGCGAGACGGTGGGCCCGGTGGGCGAGATAGAACTCCACGGCGCCCTGGGCGTCCTCCAGGACCGGTCCATGGCCCGGCAGGACGGTGTGGACGCCGTCGTCGACGGTGAGGGACCTGAGCCGCCGCAGGGAGTCCAGATAGTCGCCCAGACGGCCGTCGGGGTGCGCCACGACCGTCGTACCGCGGCCCAGGATCGTGTCGCCGGTCACGACCGCCCGGTCGGCCGGGAGATGGAAGCACAGGGAGTCCGAGGTGTGCCCGGGCGTAGGTACGACCCTCAGCTCCAGGCCGCCGACCGTCACCGCGTCCCCGGCCGCCAGCCCCTCGTCGCCCAGCCGCAGCGCCGGGTCCAGAGCCCGCACCTTCGTGCCCGTCAGCTCGGCGAAGCGGGCGGCGCCTTCGGCATGATCGGGGTGACCGTGCGTCAGCAGCGTCAGCGCGATGCGCTTGCCGGCCTTCTCGGCGGCGTCGACGACGGCGCGCAGGTGGCTCTCGTCCAGTGGCCCCGGGTCGACCACCACGGCCAGCTCGGAATCGGGCTCCGACAGGACCCACGTGTTGGTGCCGTCCAGGGTCATCGCCGAGGCGTTGGGCGCAAGGACGTTGACGGCCCGCGGGGTGGCGGGCCCCGAAGGAACCCCACCCCTCGGCTGGCCGGGGAGGGCGGCTGCGTCGGTCATGCGGAGGTTCCTCCCGTCAGGCTGGGCAGCACGTCAGGTCGCCGGTCGGAGGCCGGCGCAGCGTCCCGAAGCCTGCGGAGCAGTGCGAGGGGCGCACGAGGAATGGGGTCCCCACCCCTCGGCTGGCCGGGGAGGGCGGCTGCGTCCGTCATGCGAGGGGATCCTCCGGGGCGTACGGGGCGGCGGTCCGGTTCGGGGGTGGGGCTGCGGCGTGGGTCATGCTTCAGGCCCCGCCCGTGGGGATGTGCTTCGTGAACTCGTCGTGGCCCGGCCAGGACAGCACGATCTCGTCGTCCTCGAGGCGGGCCTCGGCCAGGACAGGGGTCATGTCGCGGCCGGGGGCGGCGGCGAGCGCCGCGGCGGCCGTGGCGTACGGGGACAGCTGACGCAGGGTCGCGATGGTGGGCGGCATCATCAGCAGCTCGCCCTTGTCGTACGACGCGGCGGCGTCGGCCGGTGACGTCCACACCGTGCGGTCGGCCTCCGTGGAGACGTTCCGGGTGCGCTGGCCCTCGGGGAGGGCCGCCACGAAGAACCAGGTGTCATAGCGGCGGGGTTCGAACTCCGGGGTGATCCAGCGGGTCCAGGCGCCCAGCAGATCCGAGCGCAGGACCAGGCCACGGCGCTCCAGAAACTCCGCGAAGGACAGGTCCCGGGCGACCAGGGCGGCACGGTCCGCCTCCCAGTCGTCGCCGGTGGTGTCACCGACGACCGAGTCGGGCGTGGGGCCCGCGAGAAGGACGCCTGCCTCCTCGTACGTCTCCCGTACCGCCGCGCAGACGATCGCCTGGGCCGCCGTCGTCTCGTCGACACCGAGTCTGTCCGCCCACCACGCGCGCGTGGGGCCCGCCCAGCGGATGTGGTGGTCGTCGTCGCGCGGGTCGACACCGCCGCCCGGATAGGCGTACGCGCCCCCGGCGAAGGCCATGGAGGCGCGTCTGCGCAGCATGTGGACGACAGGGCCGGCGTCGGTGTCCTTCAGGAGCATGACGGTGGCCGCGCGCCTCGGGGTGACCGGGGTGAGGGTTCCTTCCGCGAGGGCGCGGATCAGGGCCGGCCACTCCTGGGGATACCACTGCCCGTTTGCCATGGGCGGAGGGTATCCCGGGGTGGGCTGATGTTCGAGATGTACCCGGTGCCGTTACGGCACCAGCTCCACCTGGACCTCGACCTCCACCGGCGCGTCCAGCGGCAGCACCGCCACGCCCACCGCGCTGCGCGCGTGCACGCCCTTGTCGCCCAGGACCGCGCCCAGGAGTTCGCTCGCGCCGTTGAGGACGCCCGGCTGGCCGGTGAAGTCCGAGGCCGAGGCGACGAAGCCGACGACCTTCACCACACGCGCGATGCGGTCCAGGTCACCCACGACGGACTTGACCGCCGCGAGGGCGTTCAGCGCACAGGTGCGGGCGAGCTCCTTGGCCTCCTCGGGCGTGACCTCCGCACCCACCTTGCCGGTGACCGGAAGCTTGCCGTCCACCATCGGGAGCTGGCCGGCGGTGTAGACGTACACACCGCTGAGCACGGCCGGCTGGTACGCGGCGAGCGGCGGGACGACCTCCGGCAGGCTCAGGCCGAGCTCGGCCAGCTTCGTCTCGACCTCGCTCACTGCTTCTCCCGCTTCAGGTAGGCCACCAGCTGCTCGGGGTTGTTCGGCCCGGGCACGACCTGGACGAGCTCCCAGCCGTCCTCGCCCCAGGTGTCCAGAATCTGCTTCGTGGCGTGGACGAGCAGTGGCACGGTTGCGTATTCCCACTTGGTCATGGGGCCGACTGTATCCGCTGCCGCGCGAGGCCTCGCGCGCACGTTGTCCACAGCCTCCGGCGTTCCGGTGGCCGTTTGGTTAGGCTCGAATATGTGAGCAGGCTCCAGGTCGTCAGCGGCAAGGGCGGAACCGGTAAGACCACGGTGGCCGCCGCACTCGCGTTGGCCCTCGCCACCGAGGGGAAGCGCACGCTTCTCGTCGAGGTCGAGGGTCGGCAGGGCATCGCACAGCTCTTCGAGGCGGAGGCGCTCCCGTACGAGGAGCGCAAGATCGCCGTCGCTCCCGGGGGCGGGGAGGTGTACGCACTCGCCATCGACCCCGAACTGGCCCTGCTGGACTACCTCCAGATGTTCTACAAGCTGGGCGGCGCGGGCCGGGCCCTGAAGAAGCTCGGCGCCATCGACTTCGCCACCACCATCGCACCGGGCCTGAGGGACGTACTCCTGACCGGCAAGGCGTGCGAGGCCGTGCGCAGGAAGGACAAGGCCGGACGGTTCGTCTACGACTACGTCGTCATGGACGCGCCGCCCACCGGGCGCATCACCCGCTTCCTGAACGTCAACGACGAGGTGGCCGGGCTCGCGAAGATCGGCCCGATACACAATCAGGCGCAGGCCGTGATGCGGGTGCTGAAGTCCAAGGAGACGGCGGTCCACCTGGTGACGCTGCTCGAGGAGATGCCCGTACAGGAGACCGTGGACGGGATCTCCGAGCTGCGGGGAGCGCGGCTGCCGGTGGGGCGCATCATGGTCAACATGGTGCGGCCCGAGGTACTGGACGCGACCGACCTGGATCTCGTACGAGCCGTGCCGCGGACCTCGGTCGCCAGGTCGCTGTCCGCGGCCGGACTCGGCGGCGCGCGACGCGGCGGGAACGCCGAGAAGCTGGTCGATCCGCTGCTGACGCAGGCCGAGGAGTACGCCGAGCGGTACACGCTGGAGCACGAACAGCGGGCCGTCCTGAGCGAACTGGGCCTGCCGCTGCACGAACTGCCGCTGCTCGCCGAGGGCATGGACCTGGCGGGCCTGTACGAACTGGCCACCGAGTTGCGGGAACAGGGGATGTCATGAGTCCGGACCACTCGGCCCACACGCACGACACCGCCCGCCACCACCTCTCCCCCGCGCGCATGCTCGACGTCGATCCGCTGATCGACGATCCGAAGACCCGCATCGTGGTGTGCTGCGGCGCGGGCGGGGTCGGCAAGACGACCACGGCGGCGGCGCTGGGGCTGCGTGCCGCCGAGCGCGGCCGGAAGGTGGTCGTCCTCACCATCGACCCGGCCCGCCGGCTCGCCCAGTCCATGGGCATCGACTCCCTCGACAACGTCCCGCGCCGGGTGAAGGGCGTGGACGGCGAGGGTGAACTGCACGCCATGATGCTCGACATGAAGCGCACCTTCGACGAGATCGTCGAGGCGCACGCGGATCCCGAGCGGGCGGCCGCGATTCTGGGCAACCCCTTCTACCAGTCGCTCTCGGCGGGCTTCGCGGGCACGCAGGAGTACATGGCGATGGAGAAGCTGGGGCAGCTGCGGGCGAAGGACGAGTGGGACCTGATCGTCGTCGACACGCCCCCGTCCCGTTCCGCGCTGGACTTCCTGGACGCGCCCAAGCGGCTCGGCTCCTTCCTGGACGGCCGGCTGATCCGGCTGCTGACGGCGCCGGCGAAGCTGGGCGGGCGCGCCGGGATGAAGTTCCTGAACGTCGGCATGTCGATGATGACCGGCACTCTCGGCAAGCTGCTCGGCGGTCAACTGCTGAAGGACGTACAGACGTTCGTGGCCGCGATGGACACGACCTTCGGCGGCTTCCGTACGCGCGCGGACGCGACGTTCAAGCTGCTGCAGGCGCCTGGGACGGCGTTCCTGGTGGTCGCGGCGCCGGAGCGGGACGCGCTGCGGGAGGCGGCGTACTTCGTGGAGCGGCTGGCCGCGGAGGACATGCCGCTGGCGGGTCTGGTGCTCAACCGGGTCCACGGCAGCGGCGCCACCCGGCTGTCGGCCGAGCGGGCGCTCGCCGCCGCGGAAAATCTCGATCTCGTGGGCGAGCCCGTGGGTGACCCCGCCGCGGAAAATCTTGAAGAGCCCCGCATTGTCGATCAGGAGGACGGGAAAGCTGGACTTCGTAACTCTCCCGACACGTACGGCAGTTCAGAATCTCCCGCTCCCGCAACACCAGCGCCGGCCGAAGGCTCCCCCGCCGACACCGCCGACCAGGACCCGGAGCGCTCCGTCGACCAGCTCACCGCAGGCCTGTTGAGGCTGCACGCCGAGCGTATGCGGCTGCTCTCCCGCGAGCAGCGCACGCGTGATCGCTTCACCGCACTCCACCCCGAGGTGGCGATGGCCGAAGTGGCCGCGCTGCCCGGCGACGTACACGACCTCGCGGGGCTGCGGGACATCGGGAACCGGCTCGCGGCCAACCGGCCGGAGCTGCCGAGCAGTGAGTGACTGAGGGAACCCCCTGAAGGGGGAGACCTCAGCTCACGGCCGCGTAGTTCTCGTACACCTCGTCGTCGTCGAGGGGCAGGATGCCGGCCCCCCGCTCGTACTCCGTCCGCGCTGTCTCCAGCAGTCGGCGCCAGGAGGTCACGGTGGGCCGCCTGCGCAGCAGCGCGCGGCGCTCCCGCTCGGTCATTCCTCCCCACACGCCGAACTCGACGCGGTTGTCCAGCGCGTCAGCCAGGCACTCGGTCCGCACCGGACATCCGGTGCACACCGCCTTGGCCCTGTTCTGCGCTGCTCCTTGAACGAACAGTTCGTCCGGATCGGTAGTGCGACAGGCCGCCTGCGCACTCCAGTCGGTTACCCAGCCCATACCGGCGCCGTCCTCTCCCGAATCGAGGCTCCCCCACGGCGGCAGCGGCATATTCACCGCCGCCAGTTGAGGACGTTACGGAAGGTGGGCACAGCGCAACACCCCCAGCGGGCCCAATCTTGAATGGCCCGAACGGACTATGGGTAAGCGGCAGATCACCCGGGGGAGTGAGGTGGCGACATGCGTGACCATCCCGGCAAACCGGGACAGTTCTCCTGAGTCACAACGGACGCCGAGTGACACACAAGGCGGATTCGGGCACGCGCCTACAAAAAAGTTGGGCTACTTCCGGAACGATTCGGGGTCGCCGGACGTATTGATACGTGACCTCACTGCTGTGACAGTTGAGAGCAGCTTAGGCCAAGGCCTGTCGGTGTGTCCGGCGAATGAGAAGGTAGGCGGTCGGCGTTGCCATGCCGTGATCCGGACGGGCTCGGGACACCTGTGTCCTCCTGTATGTGACGGGTTCGAACCTCCCTGGACCCACCGGTCCCTCGGATCGGACTCAAGTACGGATTAGGCTGCCCTCATGCGAAAGAAGCGCTCGGGTGGTGGGCTGTCGCCCACGCAGGAGGCCGCGAAGTTCCTCGGTGTCAGTGTGCTCGCGGGAGCCGTGCTGGCCGGCATCGCGCTGCCGGCGTTCGGCGCGCTGGGACTGGCCGCGAAGGAATCGGTCGAGGGGTTCGACAAGATCCCGGCCAACCTCAAGCAGCCACCGCTGAGCCAGCGCACCACCATCCTCGACGCCAACGGCGACCAGATGGCCACGGTCTACTCCCGTGACCGCACGGTGGTCGACCTCAAGGGCATCTCGCCGTACATGCAGAAGGCGATCGTCGCGATCGAGGACTCGCGCTTCTACAAGCACGGCGCGGTCGACCTCAAGGGCGTCCTGCGCGCGCTGAACCGGAACGCACAGAGCGGCGGCGTCGCCGAGGGCGCGTCCACGCTCACCCAGCAGTATGTGAAGAACGTCTTCGTGGAGGAGGCCGGCGACGACCCGACGAAGGTCGCCCAGGCCACCCAGCAGACCCTCGGCCGCAAGATCAAGGAGCTGCAGTACGCGATCCAGGTCGAGGAGGAGCTAGGCAAGAAGAAGATCCTCGAGAACTACCTGAACATCACGTTCTTCGGCCAGCAGGCGTACGGCGTCGAGGCGGCCGCCCGGCGGTACTTCTCCAAGTCCGCCAAGGACCTCAACCTCCAGGAGTCGGCCCTCCTCGCCGGCATCGTCCAGTCCCCCAGCCGGTACGACCCGGTCAACGACGAGGCCGAGGCCACCAAGCGGCGCAACACGGTGCTGCAGCGCATGGCCGACGTCGGCGACGTCTCCCAGGCGGAGGCCGACAAGGCCAAGGAGGCACCGCTGGGGCTGAAGGTCAGCAAGCCGAAGAACGGGTGCATCACGGCGGTCAAGGGCGCCGGCTTCTTCTGCGACTACGTGCGCGAGGTGTTCCTGAGCGAGAAGACCTTCGGCAAGACCAAGGAGGCCCGGGCGAAGGTCTGGAACCAGGGCGGTCTGACGATCCGCACGACGCTCGACCCGCAGGCCCAGGAGTCGACCCAGCAGTCGATCAAGGATCACGTGTACAAGACCGACGAAGTGGCGACCGCCGCCACCATCGTCGAGCCGGGCACCGGCAAGATCCTGGCGATGGGCCAGTCGCGTCCGTACGGCTTCGGCAAGAACGAGACGCAGATCAACCTCTCCGTGAACCGGGGGATGGGCGGCGGCGCGGGCTATCAGCCCGGTTCGACGTTCAAGCCGATCGTGGCGGCGGCCGCGCTGGAGGGCGGTATGCCGGCGAACAAGACGTATGCGTCGCCGTACGAGATGAGCTACCCGAGCCCGATCCAGCAGTGCGACGGCAAGGTCTACCGCAACGACGGGCCCGACCCGGTCAAGCTCACCAACGAGAACGAGACCGAGGTGGGCCCGTACTCCATGGAGGAGGCGACGGCGAAGTCCGTCAACACCTACTACGTGGAGATGATCGCCGACATCGGCACCTGCCCGGTGGTCGAGATGGCCAAGAAGATGGGCGTCCAGCGGGCGGACGGCTCGAAGATGGACCAGGGTCCGGCGATCGCGCTGGGCACCCAGGAGATGTCCCCGCTGACCATGGCCGCCGGTTACGCGACCTTCGCCTCGCGCGGGATGTACTGCACGCCGGTCGCCATCGAGTCCATCAGCCAGCGGATCGGCGGAAAGACCAAGTCGCTCGACGTCCCGAAGTCGACCTGCTCGCGCGCCATGTCCGAGAACACGGCCGACACCATCAACACGCTGCTGAAAGGCGTGGTCGAGGACGGTACGGGTACCCAGGCCGGACTCGGCAGCCGCCCGAGCGCCGGCAAGACCGGTACGACGGACGAGCGTTACGCCGCCTGGTTCGTGGGCTACACGCCCAACATGGCCGGTGCCGTCTGGGTCGGCGACCCCGCGCACGACCGGCGGATGACCGACATCAGCATCGGCGGCGTCAAGCACGACAAGGTGTTCGGTGGTCAGGTACCCGGCCCCATCTGGCGCGACATGATGACCGGCGCGCTGGCGGACAAGGAAGCGCCCCCGTTCAACCTCGTCGACATCCCTGAGGCCGACACGGGCCGCGGGGACGGCGACGGCGACGGAAACGGCGATGGGAACGGCAACGAAGACGGTGACAACGGCGACGAGAACGGCGGCCTCATCGGCGGTCTGATCGGTGGCGGCAACGGCGGCGGCGACGGCGGCGGCAACGCCGAACCGACGCCCTCCTTCTCCATCCCGGAGAACTTCTTCGAGGGGCAGGACGGCGGGAACAACGGGAACGGCAACGGGGGGAACTGGCCCTGACGGGTCGGTGGTTCCGGAAGTTCCCTTACGACAGTGGGGGCGCCCCTTTTCGAAGGGGCGCCCCCACTGTCGTAAGGCCGCCGGGACGGCTGTCGACCTGTCGCCGCAGGAGCGGCCGCTGTCAGCCCGCGAGCAGCTTCTTGACCGCGGCGGCGACCCGGCCGCCCTCCGCCTGCCCAGCGACCTTCGGGTTCACGATCTTCATCACGGCGCCCATGGCACGCGGCCCCTCGGCGCCCGCCGCCCTGGCCTCCTCGACGGCCTGCGCGACGATCTGCTCCAGCTCCGCGTCGCCGAGCTGCTTGGGCAGGTACGCAGCGAGCACCTCGCCCTCCGCCTTCTCCCGCTCGGCCTGCTCGGGGCGACCGCCCTGTGCGAAGGCGTCGGCGGCCTCGCGCCGCTTCTTCGCCTCGCGGGTGATCACCTTCTGCACCTCGTCGTCGGAGAGCTCGCGCTTCTCCTTGCCCGCGACCTCCTCCTTGGTGATCGCGGAGAGCGTCAGCCGGAGCGTCGAGGAGCGGAGCTCGTCGCGCGCCTTGATCGCGGTGTTGAGGTCGTCCTGGAGCTTCGACTTGAGGTTGGTCATGCGTTTGATTGTCGCAGGTACGGGACGACCGACGCCCGTCGATTTAGCGGGAGGGCGGGCGCGGGCGGCCGAGGGCCCGGCGCAGGGAACCGCCGTGGTCTGACACGATGGTTGTATGCGCGCGCGATACGGAGTCCCCTTGGGAATCGCGGCGGCTGGTGCCGCCGGTCTGGTCTATGCGGCGGGTGTCGAGACCCGCTCCTTCCGCCTGAGGCGGGTGACCGTCCCGGTCCTGCCTGCCGGGATGCGGCCGCTGCGCATGCTCCAGGTCTCCGACATCCACATGGTGAGGGGCCAGCGCAAGAAGCAGCGCTGGCTGCGCTCGCTGGCCGGTCTGCGCCCCGACTTCGTCCTCAACACGGGTGACAACCTGTCCGACCCGGAGGGCGTCCCCGAGGTGCTGGACGCGCTGGGCCCGCTGATGGAGTTCCCGGGTGCGTACGTCTTCGGCTCCAACGACTACTACGGCCCCACACTCCGCAACCCCGGCCGGTACTTGACCGAGAAGCTCCGGGGCAAGCACGGCCTCAACGGCAACCCGCCGGTCGTGGGCGCCGTCCACAACCCGTGGGAGGACATCCGGGACGGCTTCGACGCGGCCGGCTGGCTGAACCTGACGAACACGCGCGGCACGCTGAAGATCGAGGGCGCGGCGGTCGAGCTGACGGGACTGGACGACCCGCACATCAAGCGGGACCGGTACGAGCGGGTGGCCGGCGGCCCTTCCGGCGACGCCGACTTCTCGATGGGCGTGGTACACGCACCGTATCTGCGCACGCTGGACGCGTTCGCGGCGGACGGCTACCCCCTGATCCTCGCGGGCCACACACACGGCGGCCAGCTGTGCATCCCCTTCTACGGCGCCCTGGTCACCAACTGCGACCTGGACACGGAGCGCGTGAAGGGGCTGTCCACGCATCAGGCGGAGGGCCGTACCGCGTATCTGCATGTGTCGGCGGGGTGCGGGACGAGCAGGTACGCGCCGGTACGGTTCGCGTGCCCGCCGGAGGCGACGTTGTTGACGCTGGTGGGGCGGGAGTAGGGCGGGGCAGGAGGCGGGAGCAGGACGGGATCAGGACCGGGAGCAGGAGGCAGGAGTAGGACGGGAGCAGCAGCGGTGACGGCGGCGATGGCCGGGTAACCCACACAGCCCACCCGCATCGCCCGTTTTGTCCACGCTCCTTAGCGTGAGGGCATGACCGCCCCGATACCCAGGGACATCCCGGACCTGCCCGCGATTCCCGGAGCACCCGCGCTGCTGCCCTCGCACGTCCCCGCGACAGCGGTGGTGCCTCCCGTACGGCGCCCGGT
Source organism: Streptomyces sp. GESEQ-4 (assembly GCF_017948455.1). Lineage (GTDB taxonomy): Bacteria > Actinomycetota > Actinomycetes > Streptomycetales > Streptomycetaceae > Streptomyces. The sequence goes on along the minus strand of NZ_JAFFSU010000026.1, from coordinate 88,308 downwards.
GGCCGCCGTGTTCCGGCTGCTGGTCGCCCTGACTGCGGCCGGAGCCGTGGCTGTCGACCTGTCCCTGGGCAGCCCGGTCCGGGTCCTGAGCTACTTCACGATCCAGAGCAACATCCTGCTGGCCCTGGTCCTCACCCTCGCGGCCCGCCGCTCCTGGACCGCCCGCCGCCCGCTGCCGTCGGCCCTGACCGGCGCGACACTCCTCTACGTCGCGGTCACCGGCCTCGTCCACCACCTGCTGCTGGTGAACGCCGCGAGCCCGTTCTCGATGACCGACGAGATGGCAACGCCGACGGGCATACAGGCGATCACCAACCAGGTCCTGCACACGGTGACGCCGATCGCGGCGGTCCTGGACTGGCTGCTGCTGACGGCACCCGGCCACCTGCACCTGCGCCAGGCGGCGACGTGGCTCCTCTACCCCCTCGCCTACCTGGCGTTCTCCCTCACCCGGGGCGAGCTGATCCTGCCCGGCATGCCGGCCCGCTACCTCTACCCCTTCCTCGACGTCGACCACCACGGCTACAAGAGCGTCCTCGGCAACGCCCTCCTCCTCGGCCTCGCCATCTACGCCCTGGCCGTCCTCCTGACAGCCCTCGACCACATCCGCCCGAACCCCCTCCGCCATCGCCCCCGTCACCGCACGAAAACCGGATTTCGTCTCCAGCCACCAGTGGGCTAAAGTAAACGACGTCGCCGCCACGAGCAGCGACGATCGGGGTGTAGCGCAGCTTGGCAGCGCGCTTCGTTCGGGACGAAGAGGTCGTGGGTTCAAATCCCGCCACCCCGACAGCTGAAACACCGGGTCAGAGGCACATACCAACTTTGGTAGGTGCCTCTGATTCGTTGTGTGGGGCCTCCCTGGGAGAAGATCTTGGAATTTCGTCTCCCAGACGGCACCTACCGACGCGCTCTCAGACGCTCCCGCAAGAGCTCGTTGAGCACGGCGACCGGCGACGTGTGGCACATCGCGAGCCAGAAGTCGAGGGAGGCCTCCCACTCCGCAGTGAGGTTCGCCAACAGCTCCTGACGCATCTCTCGGGTGATGTGCGTGTAGCGCGCCTGCACCGAGCCGTCAATGTGCCCCATGCGCTCATCCATGAGCTTGGGTGGAGTGCGGAACCCCTCCATGCGCGTCTTGTGGGTGTGGCGCAACCCGTGGGGCGTGAGCCCCTTCGCGATCGGCACCCAGCAGTTATCCGCCCTCGCCTGTGCACCCCTCCTCCGCGCCGGCACACCGGGCCAGGGCTCGGCGAGCACGGGCACCGGACGCGCTTCCTGCGGCGCCTTCTTCGGGTACCAGCCAGAAACAGCCGGTGTGAAGAGGCACGTGGCGAACCCGTTCCGCCGCCAGTGCTCGGCTTGGTCGACAGCACCTCCGCCGCGGGTGAAGCCGAGAGCGTCGATGGCTTCCCGTACGCGGGCCCTGGTTGCTTCGGCTACGGCATCCGGTCGATTGAGGACGTTGGACACGCCATCATGACCGCGCTCACCGACACACCCTGAAGCCAGCCGGGGGCGAGCACGTACATGGCGAGCGCGGCACCGAGGCCGACGAACATCGCGAGCACGGCGACGAGGGTGCGCAGCCGGACCCGTCCGTCGCGCTGCCGCGACAGCTTCAGGTACTCGACTGCGTCCTCGCGGCGGACCGCGGCGAGGCGGACCGGCTCGCCGCGGTCGGCCACCCACCGCATGACTCGGCCGACGAACCGGGCGGCGCCGGTCGGGGCTTGCAGGGTGAGGCGTCCGGCGTAGACCGGAGCACGCAGCGCGTGATAGCCGACCGCATGCGCGTAGTGGCGGGCCACCCACGCCGCGGCGGTCCGCAGCTCCGCCACGGACTTCAACCAGACCTGAACGACCGCACGGCGGCGGGCACCGCGCAGCCGACCCAGGTAGCCCGGACCGAGCGCGGTCGGGGTCAGCTGGTCGACCATCACGCGTACGGTCGGGTCGCCCGACTGGTCGCGGAACGCTTCGAGGTCGCGCGAGCCCTGCGAGTCGGTCACATAGATCGTGCCGTCGGCCGACTGGACCGGGTCGGAGTCAGCCGACTCAGCACGGGCCGACCGTGCCTTGTCGATGTCGACCACCTCGCCAGCGGAGTCGGCGGACATCTCCGCTTCGAGTCGGTTGAACAGCTCGTTGCTGTCGTCGGGGTGCTTCACTTGAGAAGTTCCTTCCAATGGGAGGCAGGGCGGGGTCCGGCCGTCGCTGTAGGAGGTGGGCGGACGGACCCCGCACGGCGGTGCTACGGGGGGTGGCATGGGGGAATCTGAGTTTCGGACGCGGCCGTGCAATTGGTGCGGCAAGCCGGTGCAGCAGCCGGAGAGCCGCTGGCGAAGGCGGCGTTTTTGCAGCAAAGCACACCGCCGCAGGAACCGAATCGTGGAGGCTGTCTCGGAATTCCTGGACATCTGGTAGCGGTCAGGCGGCGCGCTGTTCTTCGGTGATGAGGCACAGCCCGCACATGCCGCGCGAGCGCGGGAGGCAGTCGCCATGCGCACAGCAGCGCATGTCGACCACGGCTGCCCCAGCCGCTACCACAGTCGTGACCTGCTCGAATCCGCATCGGGCAGGCGGCTAACCGAGCCCAAAACAGGGGGCCAAACGAACCAGCCGCGCACAGACAGTCTTGGACGGTAATGGACTACATCGGAGTCGAACCAGCAGATCAGCGACCTCGGGTACAGGCCCCAAGGGGTCTGATCGCGTTCGGGACGAAGAGGTTGTGCAGCGCTGACGCATTCCTGGTGGGCTCTCGGCTACAGACTCGAGGCGACAGCGAGCCGAAACGACGCAGGCGACCATCCGCGGCGGCTCCATGCGAGCACAGAAGTGCTGCCTGATAGGTGGAAAGACGGCAGCTGGCGTGCGCTCGCGGCTGGAGCTGGATATGGAACTCTCTGTGCGCGGAGGGAGTGATCATGAGATGGAGCGTGCCGCAGCGGCGGGAGCCCAAATTCTGGTTGGAATTGGCGGTGGCGCTCGCCGCCGTCTCGGGCCTCGCCATCTCGATCGTGAGTTGCAACAAGGCGGTCAGCGCTGAGGACGAGTCCTACCGTCTCGCCACGGTGGACAAGATCTCCTGGTTCCCGTACAAGATCAAGAAAGGGAAGCCGGAGCTGAGGGTCGAGAACCATAGTCTATTTTCCGGCTACAAGACGATATTGCACGGCAAGGGTACTCACTACGTGATCCACACCTTGATGCCCTGCTCGCGGGTAAGGGTTCAGCTGCCCGACACCACGCATGACCTCTACGTGCACCCAGAGAACTACACCCTCACCCTCCGCGTCTCGGGAGACTGGTGGGAGACTGACCGGGACCGGGTGGCAAAGAGGCATCCAAATCCGAACGCCGCGGATGAGGCCTTCCATAACCCCCCTGGCACCAACATCCTGAACACCCAGCAGGGCGGCAAGATGGAAGTCTTTTACGATGACCTGACGGGCTGTGGCTAGCCCATTCACTACCTGAGCCCGCCAAGATCACGAGCGGCTGGGAGAAACCTGGGAGAAGATCTTCTCCCGACGCCCTCCCCGTGCCACGTCAGGCCAACTCAGGCCAAGGCTCTGACCTGCTCATGTCCGTCGCGCATCAGTTACAGATCATGCCCTGACCTTATTCGGGACGAAGAGGTCGTGGGTTCAAATCCCGCCACCCCGACAGCTGAAACACTAGGTCAGGGCCACATCCTCACGTGAGGACGTGGCCCTGATTCGTTGTGCGGGGCTCTCCTGGAGAAATCTCTACCCGGACCTCCTCGCCTGGGACCTGGCCCAACTCCCGGCCGACAAGGGCCCACTACCCGTGATCCTGCTGGGCACCTTCGATGACACTGTGCTTCCACCACGCCGTCCTCGACGCCCAGTACGACCTCGTCACCGCGATCACCCGCCTGCGCGAACTCACGCAGAGCGGTGAGTACGCCTACTACGTCGACGTCGCACACTTCATGGCCGGTCTTCCGCTTCCCGAGTGCACCGAGCGAGCACGGTGGATCGACGGAGCACCACAGACCCGCGAACCGTGGCGCCCCCTGTTTACGACACGTCGCCATCACCTCGCCACGACTCGTTGGGCTTCCGCGCATGCGCAGATCGCTGGTCAACGAGGCGCGGCTACGATCGCCGGTCATGGACTGGCTGGAGCGCACCGCGAAACTGAGGCAGTGGAGCAGAAGCGGGAGCCGCGCTCCGCACAAGCCGTTGTTGTTGCTGTACGCCCTCGGTCGGTTCCAGCAGGATGCCTCCGGCGAACTGCGGTACAGCGCGGTGGAGGAGGATCTGCAGCGGCTGCTGACCGAGTACGGTCCGCCGAACAGGACGACTCCGGCCTACCCGTTCCACCACCTGGTGAGCGACGGCGTGTGGGAGGTGCGTACCGATCGCGGACCGGGCAGCCCCGGCAGTGGAGTGCGGGAGTTGCGGGCCGCGGGGGCCGCAGGGCGGCTGGCGCCGGAACTGCGGGCGGCGCTGCGGCGCGAGCCGGAGCTACTCGGCCGGATGGCACGGGTCCTGCTCGACCTGCACTTCCCGCCTTCGCTCCACGGCGACCTGTGCGAATCTGTCGGCCTGGAGCTGGAGCCGGCGGAGACCGGAGAGCTCTCGGCCGCCGTGCGGAGGCGGCGTGATCCGCGTATGCGCGAGCGGGTCCTGACGGCGTACGAGTACCGGTGCGCCTTCTGCGGCTACGACGGCAGGATCGGCGCGGTGCCGGTCGGACTGGAGGCGGCGCATGTGCGCTGGTGGGCGTTCGACGGACCGGACGACGTCGACAACGGACTGTGCCTGTGCTCGCTGCACCACAAGCTCTTCGACAAGGGCGTCCTCGGTGTCGGCGAGGGCCATCGAATCCTGGTCTCCCAGCGCTTCGTCGGCCACAGCGCCTCCTCTCGCGAGCACGTCATAGCGCTGGCCGGCCGCCCGCTCATCGGGCCTCAACCGGGCGCCCACCCCGTTGCCGCGAACCACCGCTCCTGGCACACCAGCCAGGTCTTCCACGGCAGCCCACGCCCTGCCACGGCCGCCTGACCGTCGAATCGTTGACCGGACCCCACTGGTAAGGCGCGTGACACCAAGAGCATGGCCTCTTGTATGGCGACGAAGAAGGTAACCGTGACGATTCCCGCGGATCTCCTGGACGAGATCCGCGCGGACGCGACAGAGCGGGGCCTGTCGGCGTACCTCACCGAGGCGCTGCGGTTCAAGCGAGACCGGGACCAGCTCCTGGAACTGGTCGACTGGCTGCAGGAAGAACATGGCCCCGTGACTGAGGACGAGCGTCGGTGAGCACGGGCAGAGGCCGCTCCGTGTCTTCGTCCTGGACTGTGAAGCTCTCTCCCTGGCCGTGCGCGGTGATCGGAGGATGATCGCCTGGCTCGACCTCGCGGCGGGCGGGGAGGCCGAAGTGGTGACGTCGCCGATGACTCTGGTCGAGGCGTACGACGGCAGAACGACCGGACAGCGCTGGGACTGGGTACTGTCCCGGCTCCAGGTCGCCGACATCGGGAAGGACGAGGCCCGCCAGGCACGCCGGCTCCTGGCCGACGCCGAGTTGCACGGCCACAAGTACGCGATCGACGCCGTGCTGGCCGTGATCGCGCGACAGCAGAAGGGACAGGTCACCGTCTTCACCTCGGACGTCGACGACCTGGAGAGGCTGGCCCCGGACACGATCGTCGTCAAGAAGGTGTGACCACGGGTCCTCGCCAGGACAGACGCGTCGACCGCCCTACCTGACCGGGCTCTCATCACTCTGGGGCTTTTGGAGCGCCCGCACGTCACCCGGTGGGTTCGATGCGGAGGACAGCCGTGGAGTCGAGGGTCTTTACGACCTTCAGGCTCATGACGTCGTTGAGGGTCGCGGCGGGGCCCTCGGTGCAGGTGAGGCCGACGCCGCCGGTGCCGTTCGATGACACGCTGCCGCCACCGGAGCAGCCTGAGACGCTGTAGCCCGATCCTGTCAGCGGGGCGACGAGCTCGACCTCGTTGCCGTTGATCGCCTTCACCTCGATGGGCCCGAGGCCGTACGTCTCCGGCACGGTGATGACGTCCCCCACGGCGACCTTGATCTCGCACGTCCCGTCGGCGCAGGGCCCGGTCGGCGAGGGTGACGGCGGGGGCGTGGGTGTCTTTGTGGGGTCGGACGCCGGTGTCCCGGAGCGGGATCCGCTGGGCCGGCTCTCGGCGGGGGACCCGTCCGAAGAATCCGAGGAATCCGAAGAATCCGAAGAACACGACGTGAGAGCGGCGAACATGGCAGCCGCAACGACGGCGACAGCGGCGGTGGATGGCGTTCTACGCATCATGGTCGCCATTGAAGCGCGCCACGAACGGGACCCCTCCCGCCCCGCCGCGCCCTGCCCGGCGCCTAGTCGCAGAGCCGGCGGCGTCCCGTCACGCGACCGCGGTCCCCTCCAGCTCGACCAGCTGGCCGGGGATCGCCAGCCGCGTCACCCCGAGCATCGTGGTGGTCGGTGCCACCCCGGCGGCGCCCAGCCTCGCCGCCAGCACGCCGTAGTGCTGGAAGAGGAGATCGACGTCGGTGGTGTAGACGTTGAGCCGGATGAGGTGGGCCAGGGACATGCCGGCCTCGGCGAGAACGGCCTCCAGGTTGTCGAGGGTCAGCGCCAACTGGGCTGCCATGTCGCCGTCATGCTGGGGCTTGCCGTCGGCGTTCATCGCGGTCTGCCCCGAGATGTAGAGGGTCCGGGTGTGTCCGGAGACGACCTCGCCCTGGTTGAAGCCCAACTCCGCCGACCACGTCACCGGGTTGACCGCCGTTCGTTCCATTGCCACGTCAGCTCCATTCAATTCAGGGGGCCGGCTTTGACGTCCCGCGACGAGCCTCGCAGCAATACATGACACCCTCAGTCATGTATCTCCGTAGAGTTCTCTTATGCGCGCCGATCGCTTGGTCTCGCTCGTGCTGCTGTTGCGTCAGCGCGGTCGGCTGACCGCGGACACGCTGGCCCGGGAGCTGGAGGTGTCCACCCGTACCGTGCTGCGTGACATCGAGGCGCTGTCCGCGGCCGGGGTCCCGGTCTACGCCGAACGCGGGCGGCACGGTGGTTTCGTGTTGTCGCCCGGTTTCCGGACCGAGCTCACGGGTCTGAACCACGACGAGGCCCTTGCTCTGCTGGCTGCCGGATCGGGGCGCGGCGAGCAGGTGTTCGGGCTCGGCTCGGCGCTGGCTTCGGCGATGCGGAAGGTGGTCGACGCGCTGCCCGAAGGGCACCGGGTCACGGCGAGCGACGCGGCGCAGCGCATTCTCGTCGAGCCGGAGACCGACCTGCTCTCGCGTCGGCCGGTCACCGAGGAGGTGGCCGGCGCCGTCATGGTCGAGGTCCGGCGCGCGGTGCTCGCCGGACACAAGCTGCGTATCCACTACGCGGCCACGGGCCAGGCACCGCGGTGGCGCACGGTGGACCCGATCGGCCTGGTCACCGTGCGCGACCGGGGCTACTTGCTGGCCAGGCGATCCGGCGCGGACCGCACTTACCGGCTGTCGCGGGTGCTGGCGGCCGAGGAGCTGCCGGAAGCGGCGGAGCGACCGAACCGGGTCGATCTGGACCGGATCTGGCGGGAACGCTCCGCGCGGTTTCTCTCCGACGGCGACCACATCACCGTGCTGCTACAGGTGAACCCGGCGCGGCGGGAGGAACTGCTGGACACCGTGCTGGCCGTCCGTGCGGAAGAACCCGACGCGGACGGCCGGTTGCGGCTGGAAGTGACCTTCCAGGATTCACGCCACGCCGAATGGGCGCTGTGGCAGCTCGGCACGGACGCGGAAGCCCTGTCCCCGCAGTCGTTGCGCACGTCCCTGCGCGACCGCGCCGCCACGCTGGCCGCCCGCTACGGAGACTCCCGTTGAGTCGCCCGCCGCCCAGAGGCTGGTTCGCGTCCGAACGATCGACTTCGCGCGCCCTCGCCTTCGCAGCGTCGTGCGGAACCGGTCCCTCCCCACGTGGGGACCGGTTCCGTACGACGCGCGTAGCCTCGGTTCGCGCTGATACGGCGCGGACCGTGGCGGGGCGCGATCCGTGGTCGGCGTCGAGCGGTCCGGATGGGACCGTCTCCACGGATCTCTCAGGCCCTCTGGACGGGTGCGTCACCACCGTCCGGCAGCTGAGGTGACTGAGGCGGAAGCTGGCCGAGAACGAACGGCGTCATAGGCTGCGTCTCCGAGCACTGGGCTGGTGGCCTGTCATAACGGCGTGCAGTCGGTTCGCTACTGCATCGTGATCCTGCCATCTGAGGGCCACAACGAGGAGGTTCCGGTATCCGGTCCAGCCCTTCCTCGCAGGTCAGCCGTATAAGGTGAGTTTTCCGGTCCGGATGCCAGCTGCGAGGGAAGTAAAGGGGTGGAGGCCTTGAGTTCCGACTCAGGGGCGCGCACAGCCTTCGCGGAGCGCCTCGCGCTGCTGTACCGGGAGGCCGGCAACCCTCCCCTCAAGCGCGTGGCCGAGGCGGTCGTACAGCTGCAGCGGGTCGACGAGCGGGGGCGGCCCGTACGAGTGTCCGCGCAGCGGATCAGCGACTGGCGGCGGGCGAAGAACGTACCGGCACAGTTCACCGCCCTCGCGGCGGTGCTGCACATCCTGATCCCGCAGGCGCGGCGCGCGCGGCCCACGCCGGTGTCGGCCGGCCTGTACGACCTGGCTCAGTGGCAGCGCATCTGGGAGCAGGCAGTGGCCGATCCCATCGGGGAGCGTGCCGCCGTCTCCGGGGAAGGAGAAGGGGAAGAGGGGGCGCGGTCCGCGGGCGACGCTCCGGCCGTACCCGGTGGTGTGTGTCCGTACCGGGGGCTCGCCTCCTATCGGCAGCAGGACGCGCGGTGGTTCTTCGGCCGGGAGCGGAGCACCGACGCCCTCATGACGCAGCTCCGCGCGGCGGAGAAGACCGGCGGCCTGGTCATGCTCGTGGGCGCCTCGGGTGCGGGCAAGTCCTCCCTGCTCAACGCCGGTCTGGTGCCCGCCCTTGAGCAGGACGCGCGGGAGGTGGTGCAGCTCGTGCCGGGCGCCCGTCCGCTCGCCGAGCTGACCGAACGGATCCCCGAGCTCGCGCCCCTGGTCGACACCTCGGATGTGGACACGAGCGCGGCGCGGGAAGCCGTCGCCACCTGGGCGCGGCCCTCCTCCCCCGCCCGCCCCGTCCTCATCGTCGACCAGTTCGAAGAGGCCTTCACCCTCTGCACCGACGAGGCGGACCGGCGTACGTTCATCCAGCTCCTGCACGCCGCGTGCGCCCCCGCATCCGACGGCCCCGCCCCCGTCCTCGTGGTCCTTGGCATACGCGCCGACTTCTACGAGCAGTGCCTCGCCCATCCCGAGCTGGCCGACGCGCTGCAGCACCGGCACATGGTGCTCGGGCCGCTGACCACGGCCGAGTTGCGCGAGGCGGTGACCGGTCCCGCCAAAGCCGTGGGCCTCGAACTGGAGCCGGGTCTCGCGGAACTGATCGTCCGTGAGGTGAGCGCCGACAGCCCGCGCGGGGCGCACGACGCCGGTGTGCTGCCGCTGCTCTCCCACGCCCTGCTCGCCACCTGGCAGCGCCGCAAGGCGGGCCGGCTGACGCTGGCCGGTTTCCGGGCGGCGGGCGGCATCCAGGGCGCGGTGGCGGCGACCGCGGAGCGGGCCTGGTCCGGCCTCGACCCGGCGGCGCGTACGGCCGCGCGGCTGCTGCTGCTCAGGCTGGTCCGGCTGGGCGAGGACACCCAGGCCACGCGGCGGCGCGGGACCCGGCGGCAGCTCGCGGAGGAGTCCACCGACCCCGGCAAGACGGAGGAGTCGCTGGAGGCGCTGGTCAGGGCCCGGTTGGTGACGCTCGACGCGGAGAGCGTGGAGATCACCCATGAGGCGCTGCTGCACGCCTGGCCGCGGCTGCGCGACTGGATCGACGAGGGCCGCAGCGACCATCTGCTGCGCCAGCGGCTGGAGGAGGACAGCAGGTCCTGGGAGACCTCGAACCGCGATACGGCGCTGCTGTACCGGGGTTCCCGGCTGGAACAGGCCCACAACTGGGCCAAGTCCGCCGGGGACACCTTCCTGACCCGCAGCGCGGTGGAGTTCCTGGCCGCGTCGGTGCGCTTGCGCCGGCGCGTGGTCTGGATCAGCCGGAGCGCGGTCGCGGCGCTGATGGTCCTGGCGGTCGTGGCCGTCGGTGCGGCGGTGGTCGCGATGCAGCAGCGGGACGACGCGGTGTTCGCGCAGGTGCTCGCCGAGTCCGATCGCGTGCAGTCCACGGATCCGTCGCTGTCCGCGCAGCTCGGCCTGGTGGCGCATCGGCTGCGGCCGGACGACGCGGACGCCAACAACCGGCTGATCTCGATCGTCAACGCCCCGCTGGCCACACCCCTGCTCGGCCACACCGGCGCCGTCTACCTCACCACGTTCAGCCCGGACGGCCGGCTGCTGGCCACCGCCAGCTACGACCGGACCGTACGCCTGTGGGACGTATCGGACCCGACCCGGCCCAAGGCCGTCGGCAAACCCCTGACCGGGCACACCAGTTGGGTGAGCAGCGCGGTCTTCAGCCCCGACGGGAAGACCCTGGCCAGCGCGGGGGACGACGGCACGCTCCGGCTGTGGGACGTACGCGATCCGAGCCGTCCGCGGTCGCTCGGCCCGCCGCTGACCGGGCACGACGGCACGATCTACCTGGTCGCCTTCAGCCCGGACGGGCACACGCTGGCCACCGCCGACGAGAAACGGAACGTACGTCTCTGGGATGTGCGCGACGTGCGGCGGCCGAGGACGCTCGAGACGCTGACCGGCCACACCGCACCCGTGCGCTCGGTGGCGTTCAGCCCCGACGGGCAGACACTGGCGGCGGGCGGCGACGACAACACGGTCACGCTGTGGGACATGGACGATCCGCGCCGTCCGGATCGGATCGGTACGCCGCTGACCGGCCACACCGACACCGTGCACTCCGTGGCCTTCAGCCCCGACGGCCGCACGCTCGCCAGCGGCAGCTCGGACAACACCATCCGGCTGTGGGACGTCACCGACCGCGGCCGCCCGACCGCGCTCGGCGCGCCGCTGACCGGGCACACCGGCCCCATCTGGTCCGTGGCCTTCAGCCCGGACGGCAGCATGCTCGCCGCGGGCAGCGCGGACAGTACGGCGAGTCTGTGGAACGTCCGCAATCCGGCCTACCCCTCGCAGGTCGGCATGCCGCTCTCGGGCAGCAGCGGGGAGATGTACGCCATCGGCTTCAGCCCCGACGGCCGCACCCTCGCCACCGGCACCGGTGACGGCAAGGCCCGGCTCTGGTCGATCCCGAGGTCGGACATGATCGGCCGGATCGGGGCGTTCCGCCGGGACGGGAAGATCCTCGCCACGGGCAGCGGCGACAGCAAGATCCGGCTGTGGAACGTGGCCAGTCCCGGCCGGCCCGTGGCGCTGGGCAAGCCGTTCACGACCGGGGAACGGGACATCCGGCTGCTGGCGTTCTCGCCGGACGGCCGCACCCTCGCCATCCTCACCGGCATCCGCAACACGGTGCAGCTGTGGAACATCTCCGACCCCGCCCACCCCGTCGCGTACGGCAAACCGGTCCTGCTGGACACGCGGTATTCGGGCCCCGACTCCCTCGCCTTCAGCCCTGACGGCCGCACCCTCGCCAGCGCCTACGACGATCGCACCATCCAGCTGTGGAACGCCGCCGACCCGGCCCGCCTCGTCCCGCTCGGCAAGCCGCTCACCGGTCACAAGGGCTACGTCAACGCCCTCGCCTTCAGCCCCGACGGCCGCACCCTCGCCAGCGGCAGCGCCGACCTCACGATCCGGCTCTGGAACGTCGCCGACCTGCGCCACGCGACCCCGCTCGGCAAGCCCCTCACCGGGCACCTCGGCCCCATCAACGCCCTCGCCTACACCCCGGACGGCCGCACCCTGGCCAGCGGCAGCGACGACAACACGGTCCGCCTGTGGAACGTCACCGACCCCGCCGGAGCGACCCTCCTGGGCCGTCCCCTCACCGGCCACACCGAGGCGCTGGTGTCGCTCACCTTCAGCCACGACGGCCGCACCCTGGCCAGCGGCGGCAACGACAACACGGTCCGCCTGTGGGACGTCGCCGACCCCGCCGACGCCGGCCCCATCGGCCAGTCGATGAGCCCCAACGCCAAGACGGGCAACTTCCTGTCGTTCAGCCCCACGGGCCACATGCTCGGGGTGTCCAGCGGCTCCGACACCGTACGGCTGTGGAACCTCGACGTCGACCAGGCGATCAGCCGGATCTGCGCGGCCACGCACGGCGTACTGACGCGGGAGCAATGGCAGGAGTACCTGCCCCGTTTGTCGTACGAGCCGCCGTGCCGTCAGTGATCCCGATCACAACGCGATGATGTGGCTGAGCAGTCGCCTCCCACAGCACTCGCGGCCTTGTTAGCCTTGGCCATAGCCCGATCGCTGGTGCATCCCCCGTCGCCAGCGATCGGGTCTTTTGTCTTAGCCTTTCGTCTCAGGCTTTCGTCTTAGGCTGAGGCTGTGCCGAAAGCGTACGAAGAGATCGAGGACGACCTCCGCCATCCGCGCCCCCGCGCCGTCCGCGACAACGCGCGGCACCAGTGGGAGAAGGACCGCGCCCGCCGTCCGCTGCGCACGCGGGCCGGGACCGGCGCCACGGAACACGAGACCGGACTGCACCGCGACGACCTCGTCTTCTACGCCGAGTACCGCACGATCGAGGCGCCGAAGGCCCTCGCAGACGCGTTCGGCGTCCCGGCGGGAACGCTGCTCCTGGAGCGGACGTACCGCACCCGCTGCGCGACCGGGACGGCCCCCTTCAGCCTGGTCACCTCCTACCTGGTCCACGACATGATCGCGGCCAACCCCGACGTCCTGGACGACAGCAAGGAACCCTGGCCCGGCGGCACCCAGCACCAGCTCTCCACGGTCGGCATCGAGGTGGACCGCGTCGAGGAACGCTTCACCGCCCGTCCACCGACGCCTCAGGAGGCGCGAGAGCTGGAGCTGCCGGCCGGTACGGCGGTGATCCTGCTGCGCAAGACGTCGTACGACATCCATGACCGCGTCGTCGACATCTCCCACGTCACGCTGCCCGGCGACCGTACGGAACTCGTCTTCACCACGACCCTGGAAAGGTGGTGAGCGCTGCCGTGAGCGGGCGCGTCGTCGTCGTCACCGCCGTGCACGCGCCCTCGGCCGCGTTCCTGGCGGACGCCCACAAGTCGCTGTGCGCACAGGAGTTGCCCGCCGGCTGGGAGTGGCGCTGGCTGATCCAGGAGGACGGCACGACCGATGCCGTCGCTCCGTACGTCCCCGACGACGACCGCGTGACCTTCCGTCAGGGGCGCCCGGGCGGCCCCGGTGTCGCCCGCACGATCGCCCTCGCGCACGCCGACGGCGACTACGTGAAGATCCTCGACGCCGACGACCAGCTCACCCGCGGCGCACTCGCCCGCGACCTGGCGGCACTTGAGGCCGACCCGACGATCGGCTGGGCGACGTCGCGGGCGCTGGACCTGTTGCCGGACGGCTCGACGATCGGCTTCCCCGGCGATCCCGGAAACGGCCCCGTAGAGCGCGGGACCGTACTGAACTTCTGGAAGGCCAACGACTTCCGCGCCCAGGTCCACCCGGCCACGCTGTGCGTACGCCGGGACCTGCTGCTGGCGCTCGGCGGCTGGATGGCCCTCCCCGCCTCCGAGGACACCGGCCTGCTGCTCGCCCTCAACTCCGTGAGCCGCGGCTGGTTCTCGGCGGAGGTGGGGCTGCTGTACCGCAAGTGGGAGGGGCAGGTCACCGGCCAGGCATCCCATGTCGATCCCGGCGAACGGGAGGCACGGATGGCGGTGGTGGAGGCGCGGGCACGGGCGTTGGTGGGGTTGGGATGGAGCTATCCGGGCGCTGGCTGAGCCGGCTGTTCCACCGCGGGGGCGGGCGTTGGCGGAACGGAACTGGGGTGGAGCTAGCCGTTCGCCGCGGGTGCGGGCGTTGGCAGGACTGCGGGGTCCTATCCGGGCGCCGACTGAGCCAGCCGTTCCACCTTCGCGGCGGCGGTCTCGGCCCGGCGTCTGGCCTCGCGGATGCGGCGCTCGGTGCGTCGTAGATCCTCGTGCGCCTTGCGCTCGGCGGCCCGTGCCTCCTCGTACTCGCCCTCGGTGCGTTTCAGCTCGGCGGAGAGTTCGTCCATGTGCCGCCGGAGCTGCTCCGCCAGTTTCCGCGCCTGGTCGACGTCGCGGGTGGCGTTTGCGGCCTCCTTCCGGCGGGCGCGCAGTTCGGCGTCGGCTTCGTCGGCTTCCTGCCGGGCTCGGTCCAGGCGTTCGCGACGCTGCTTGTCGGCTCTGGTGGGCGGCGGATTGGCGGGGGCGGTGCGTGGCTTGGCGCTGCGGGCGGGGCGCGGCTCGGCGGCGGGGGCGGCACGCGGCCTGCCGGCAGGGGCGGCGCGCGGCTTGACCGGGAGGGCGGCCGCGGGGAAACCGACCGTGGCGGTGAGGGGTTTGGCCAGTCGGCCGGTGGCCCATTCGCGGGCGGCCTCCGGATCGGCGAGGACCGTGTGCAGGGTGCTTTCGATCTCGCGCTGCGCGCCCTCGCTGAGGGGGTGACCGGCGTTCGCGGCCAACTGCCCCGCCTGCCGCGACAACGCGCTGATCAGGCGCCGCTGCTGCCGGCTGCGGGCCCTCAACTGCGCCCCGTCCAGATCCTGGTGCGCCTGCCGTAGGGCTTCCCCCAGCGTGAGCAGCGGCTCGATCTGCTCGGGCTGTTCGCGTACGAGGAGGTTGCTGGCCCACGCCGACAGGCTCGGGCGGCGCAGCTTGCCGATCCGCTCGGCGAGGGCGCGGTCCCCAGCCGTACGGGCAGCCGCGACACGGGCGGCGCGGACGGCGGTGAAGTCCTCCGGCCGCAGTCCGTACAGCTCGTCGGCGACAGCGTCCAGATCCATTGGGGGCCTCTCGACACCACAGTTCCGTCAGGAGCCCCCTCGACACCACAGGGCTCCGGACAATTTTCCCACTTCACGGCGATTCGGGCTCCGCGAGAGCCTCCGTCCCCGCCGCACCCCGCCACCCGGCGCCTGTCAGTGGATATGCCGCAAACGCAGGGCCTGCACCGCCACCCACCCCGCCGTCACCGTCCCCCACGCACTCGGACCCGCTCGCGCGAAGGCACCCCCATCTCCCCACTCACCCCCGCCGATCACCCACCGCTGCTCCACCGTGATGCAGGCACCGCGAGAGATCCCGCCCCCGTCGCCGCCCGCCGCCCACCGCGCAGCCCGGCGCTTGCGGGGTGCGGCCTGCGCCCACCCATGCCGCCCCAGGCGGCACGACTGCCCGCAGATGGGGCGGGGCCAGCGACTCCCCCGCCGCCCCCACTCACCCCCGCCGCTCACCCACCGCCGCTCCCCTCCGGCCCGTTCCGCCGGAGGTGGAGGTGCCTCTCGTCGGCGCCCCGAGTGCACGCAGCGCGAAGTCGATGACCTGCTCGCTCGCCTCTTCGGCGCTCTGGGCGCTGGGCCGGAGGATCTGTTCGTCGAAGGCGCGTTGCAGCACCGCCGCGATCGCTCGCGCGTCCGCCCGGACGTCGTTGACCAGGGGAAAGTCCCCGCTGTCGCGCCCCTGCTCCACGATGAGGGCGAGGATGGCCTCCGCCCCCTCCGCCG
Organism: Streptomyces sp. GESEQ-4; assembly: GCF_017948455.1. GTDB lineage: Bacteria > Actinomycetota > Actinomycetes > Streptomycetales > Streptomycetaceae > Streptomyces. The sequence goes on along the minus strand of NZ_JAFFSU010000026.1, from coordinate 72,667 downwards.
CACGGTTCAGCTCGGCGTCGTAGCCGCGGGCCCGGCGCACCTCCTCCGAGGTCAGCACGAGGACGCGCTGCCGTCGGCGCTTCTCCGAGACCAGACGCATCCGGCTCTGCACATAGCGCCGTAGCGCGTCCTCGGGGCCCTGTGCCGACGCGATGGCCGTCTGCAGCTCCGCGGTGACCCGGTCGTGGTCGCGGCGGAACATCGCGAGCAGCAGGTCGTCCTTGGAGTCGAAGTGCCGGTAGAAGGCACGGGTGCCCAGGCCGGTCTCCGCGAGGATGTCGCTCACCGAGACGGATGCCCCGCCCGTCGAGGCCAGGCAGCGATGCGCCGCCTCGATGATGCGCGCCCGCTCCGCGCGCTGATCCTGCTCCGCCATCGCCCCACTCTCTGCCGAAGAACGAAAATCACGATCTCGTGCGCCACCAGTCTAGCGATGGATGCGCTTCCCGGTTCTCCCCCGTTCTAACCCGCGCACCTATTGACATGCGTTCCCAGCCGAGCCAACTATGAAAACGCCATTTTCACCTGCCTCACCACCTCATCACCCCGCACCACCTCACCACCTCCAGGCGTGTCGATCGAAGGAGAACGACGATGGAGAAGATCTGGGCCAACTCGGCCGACTCACACTTCCTGGAGCCGGACGACCTATGGGTCAGCAACCTGCCCAAGCACTTGGCCGAGCTGATGCCGCGCTCGGAGAAAGACCCCGACGGCGCGTGGGAGACGGTCCACATCGACGGGATGTCGTTCCGCCGTGCAACGCCCCCGGTCAAGGTTCAGGAGTTCATGGAGGCCACGCATCGCGCGCCGGGCGCCCGGGACATCGGCCTGCGGATGAAGGACCTCGACAACGAGGGCGTCTGGGGTGAGCTGGTCTTCCCGTCGCTGGGCATGTGGTCCTCGTCCTTCCGCACCCCCGAGGCCCTCCGCGAGGCGCTGCGCGTCAGCAACGACTGGGCCTGGGAGACCATCGCGCAGGCCACTCCCCGTCTCGTACCGGCCGCACAGGTGTCCACCCTGGACGTCGACGACGCCGTGCACGAGCTGGAGCGGGTCGCCGCCATGGGCTACCGCGCGGTCTTCCTGCCGACCGCCCCGCACCCCAAGCAGAAGGACTACAACCACGACGTGTGGGAGCCCTTCTGGGCGCTCGCCGAGGAGGCGAACGTCGTGCTCGCCTTCCACATCGGCACCGACCCGGTCGATCTGACCACCGGCGGCCAGATCGGCGTCGTCTTCCGCGGCCCCGGCGGCGCGGTGCTCAACTACACCGAGACGACGTACGGCGGCCAGCGCGCGGTGACCAAGATGGTCGCCTCCGGCGCACTGGACCGGCACCCGGACCTGAAGGTCCTGGTCGCCGAGGGCGGCGCGACCTGGGTGCCGTTCATCGCCGACCGGATCGAGGAGGGCTACCGGCAGCACCACCAGATGGTCCGCCCCAAGCTCAAGCGCTCACCCCGCGAGATCATCTACTCCCAGGTGTACGCGTCCTTCCAGCACGACGCCACCGCGGTGGCCGCCGCCTCCTCGATGGGCTACCGCAACGTCATGTGGGGCAGCGACTACCCGCACATGGAGGGCACCTTCGGCCACACCCAGGAGACCCTGCACGGTCTCTTCGACGGAGTGGACCCGGCCCTGCGCGAGCGCATCACGGTGGGCGCCTTCGCCGAACTCTTCCCCGAGGTGCCGCCGCTGCCCGCCGGCGCGAACGCCGCCTGAGGCCGCCATGTCCGACAACGTCATGTACGACTCGCCGACCGAGTTCCTGCACGAGGTCGCCAGCTCCGGCAACCGCTGTATGGCCCAGTCGGTGATCCCGCGGGACGACGGCAGCTACATCTGCGCCTGTTCCTGCGAGCGCTGGGAGGTCGTCGCCCCCAGCCGCGAAGAAGGGCTGCGGCTCGCCCGCCGGCACACCAACTCCTGATCTCCACCCCGTAACCCAACGCGCCGGGAGGCGATGGCGATGACCGATCAGCGCAAGCGGATCTTCGACTGCGACCAGCACATGTACGAGGAGCGGGACTCCTTCACCCGCTACCTCCCCAAGGAGTTCCTCGGCACGGCGGTCGCCCCGATCACCCTGCCGGACGGCCGTGAGGTGATCCTCGCCGGCGACCGGATCGTCGTATGCCTGGAGCCGGAGTTCGGCCAGGTCTACCGGCCCGGCTCGCTCAAGGAGATGCTCAAGGCGATGGCCTCGGGCAACCCCGAGGAGACGTACCAGTTCGAGCCGATGCACGAGGCCTACCAGAACCGCGACGCCCGGCTGACGCTCATGGACGAGCAGGGCGTCGACCAGACGATCATGTATCCGGGCGGCTGGGCGCTGGTCGCCGAGGAGTACGTGAAATCGTCCGAGGCGCTGTACGCCAACGTCCACTCGTTCAACCGGTACATGAACGAGGTCTGGGGCTTCGACCACAAGGGCCGTATCTACGCCCCCGCCCTGCTGTCACTGCGTGACCTCGACAGCGCGGTCAAGGAGCTGGAGTACGTCCTGGAGCAGGGCGCCCGCTTCATCCTGCTGCCCACCGGGCCGGTGTACGGCCGCTCGCCGGGCGACCCGTACTTCGACCCGTTCTGGAAACTGGTCAACGAGGCCAAGGCGAGCGTCTGCTACCACATCAGCGAGTTCTACTACAACTCGCAGGTGGCGCCCGCCTGGGGCTTCGAGCCGAACCCGATCCACTTCCGGATGTCGGCGTGGCAGTGGATGAACACGTACGGTCAGCGCCCGATCGAGGAGACGCTCTCCGCGCTCATCTTCGACAACCTCTTCGGCCGCTTCCCCGACATCAACATCCTGGTGTCGGAGTTCGGCGCGGAGTGGGTGCCGCACTTCGTCCGGCACATGGACAAGAGCCGGGGCATGGGCCGCAACGGTCCCTGGATCGGCGGAAAGCTCGAGGAGCGCCCCAGCAAGGTCTTCCGCAAGCACGTCCGCGTGGTGCCCTATCCGGAGGACGACATCCCGAGTCTGGTCGCACGCCTCGGCTACCACGAGTCGCTGGTCATGGGCTCGGACTACCCGCACGCGGAGGGCGTCGCGGCGCCGGCGGAATACTGGAAGCTGATGGAAGGGCTGGATGCGTCCGTCCAGGAAGACATCATGTACAACAATGCCCAGCAGTTGATCACCCGTTGATCACTCACTGAGACTTGTCGATCATGTCGAGAGCCGCACCGGAGGCGCGCGATGAGTACCGGCATCACCGAGGCCCTGATCACCCTGGGCCGCCGGTACGTGCGCGACGCCCCGGTGCCGCTCGGCAAGGCACCACTGGCCGCGCGTTACCTCAACTCCCATCTGCGGGAGCATCCGAGGCGGCGGGTCGTGGAGACCCGGTTCGGCGCCCGGTTCGCGGTCGACACACAGGACCTCATCCAGCGCTACGTCTATCTGTTCGGCGTCTGGGAGCCCCACATGACGGCCTGGCTCCGCGGCCGGCTGCGCCCCGGCGACACCTTCGTCGACGTCGGCGCCAACGTGGGCTACTTCGCGGTCCTCGGCTCCCGGCTCGTCGGCGACACGGGCCGGGTCGTGGCCGTGGAGGCGTCCCCCGCCTTCCACGACCGGATGCGCCGGCAGCTCACCCTCAACAACTGCACCAACGTCCGCACCGTGAACGCCGCGGTCTCCGACGGCCACAAGACGCTCACCTTCGTCCTGGCCAGCTCCCGCAACATGGGCGCGAACTCCATCGTCCCGTACGACGGCCCGGCCGAGTCCACCTTCGAGGCCGAGGCCCAGCCGCTCGCCGAACTCCTCGACCCGGCCGACCTCGCCCGCGCCCGCGTGATCAAGATCGACGTGGAGGGAGCGGAGGGCAGCGTCGTACGAGGTCTGGCCCCCGTCCTCGACCGGCTCAGGGACGACGTGGAGATCGCCGTAGAGGTCACGCCGGACCGAATGGCCCAACTAGGCGATTCAGTGGAGGAGTTGCTGGAGACCATGCGCGCCCACGGCTTCCACACCTACCGCCTCCCCAACAGCTACAAACCGGAGAGCTACCCCCACGCCCTGCGTAGCCCGTCGCCACCGGTGCGGTGGCGGGGACCGATCGTCGGTGAGACCGAGCTGGTCTTCTCCCGCATGGATGCCGAGGAACTGTCCGGTTAGTCCGCGATCGTGATGGCCTGCGAAGGACACCTCTCCGCCGCTTCCCGCACCCGCGGATCGTCGCCGGTGTCCTCACGGCCCGGTATCACCGCACCGAAGCCGCCCTCCGCGGTGAAGACGGACGGCACCCGGTACACGCAATCGCCGGAGCCGTAACAGCGGTCGGGGTCGACGGAGACCTTCATGTCCCTTCCCGTTCCCGCCGGACGACCCCGTGAATCGAGCCCGCCGCTACCGGTCGAAGGGCAGCTCCAGCATCCGGATGGCGTTCCCCCGCAGCAGCTTGTACGTCACCTCGTCGGAGAGACCGGCCATATGCTCGGCCGCCACCTTCTTCGTCTCCGGCCAGGTCGAGTCGACGTGCGGGTAGTCCGTCTCGAAGGTCGCGTTGTCCACGCCGACGGTCTCGATGGCCTCGATGCCGTGCCGGTCACGGAAGAAGCAGCAGAAGATCTGCCGGTAGTAGTACGTCGACGGCGGCTCCGGAATCAGATCCTTGACGCCGCCCCACGCCCGGTGCTCCTCCCACACGTCGTCCGCGCGCTCGAGGGCGTACGGGATCCAGCCCATCTGCCCTTCGCTGTACGCGAGTTTGAGCCGGGGGAACTTCACCAGCACGCCGCTGAACAGGAAGTCCATCATCGACGCCATGGCGTTGTTGAAGCTGAGGGAGGCCTGGACGGCGGGGGGAGCGTCGGGAGAGGCGGCCGGCATCTGCGAGGACGACCCGATGTGCATGTTGACCACCGTCCCGGTCTCCTCGCAGGCCGCGAAGAAGGGGTCCCAGTAGCCGGAGTGGATGGAGGGCAGCCCGAGATAGGTCGGGATCTCGCTGAAGGTGACGGCGCGGACGCCCCGGGCGGCGTTGCGGTGGATCTCCGCGACGGCCAGCTCGATGTCCCACAGGGGGATCAGGCACAGCGGGATCAGCCGGCCGCCGCTGTCCCCGCACCACTCCTCGACCATCCAGTCGTTGTAGGCGCGCACGCACGCGAGGCCGACCTCCTTGTCCTTGGCCTCGGCGAAGGTCTGCCCGCAGAAGCGGGGGAAGGTCGGGAAGCAGAGCGAGGCTTCGACATGGTTGATGTCCATGTCCTCCAGCCGCGCCTTCGGATCCCAGCAGCCGCGCCGCATCTGCTCCCGGGTGATCCCGTCGAGCGTCATCTCGTCCCGGGAGAAGCCGACGGCCGCGATGATGCGCTTGTACGGGAACAGCTCGCCCTCGTACTCCCACCAGTCGGTGATCTGGCCGTCCGGATCCGTGGTGAACCGGTACTTCCCGCCGACGTAGGCGAGTTCGCCGATGCCGGCGGTGAAGGGCTGCGGCCCCTTGTCCCGGTACTTGGCCGGGAGCCACGTCTCGAAGAGGTGCGCCGGCTCGATCACGTGATCGTCCACGCTGATGACCTTGGGCAGATCCCTGGTATCGCTCACGCTGTACCCCTAATCTGACGATCCATCAGATTCAGAGGTTAGGGCAGCCTTCTCACGGCAGCAAGGGAATGGCGGCACGGGAACCGGCGCCCGACCCCGGGGAGGTCCATATGCAGAGCATCTGGCTGAGCGGCGCCGAGTGGCTCGCCGTCCTCCGAGTCGGCCTCGGCCTGTGGTGGCTGGAGAGCTGGCGGCACAAGGACAAGCGGGACTGGTTCGCCGGCGGCGGCATCAAGTGGGCGGCCGGCATCGCGGCGGAACACCGCTGGGGCTTCGTCCGGCAGGGCTTCGACCGCATCGTCAAACCCCGCCCGCGCCTCATGGCGTACGTCGTCGCGTACGCGGAACTCGCGCTCGGCCTCGGGCTCGTCGTCGGCTTCCTCACGCCGATCGCCCTGGTCGCCGGCCTCCTGCTCAACCTGATCTATCTCGTCCTGATGATCCACGACTGGGCCGAGCAGGGGCAGAACCTCATGATGGCGCTGATCTCACTGGTCACCCTGTTCGCGATGGGGTGGCAGTCGTGGTCGGTGGACGCGGCGCTGGGGCTCTTCGGATAGGTCGTAGCCGTAAGGACATCGAAGGACATCGCCCACGCGACCTAGGAACGCCTGCACCCCACCATCGCGACGGCCGTCCCGATCCCCACGATCACCAGCCCGATCCCACCGAAGATCAGCGGCAGCAGCCACAGCGAGGCGAACCCGTTGATCCGCGCATCCTCGGGGGCATCGGCGCGGTACAGCACCTCGACCCGCTCACCCTCCTCGTACGAGGGCGGGTTGGAACCCGTGGATTCCCGGAACGTCCTCGGCGTGCCGTCCGCCGACGTGAACTCCACCACCGGGTAGGCCGTGGGCTGGTCGTTCTGCCGCTGCTTGCGGGTCGCGCCGCTGTGGTCGTTCCGCCACTCCAGCGCCACCACCGTGCCCCGGGCACGCTCGGCATCCGCCAGGAACGAGACCGACACCCCCGCGAGGATCAACCCGACGACCAAGAACAGCGACCCGAACGCGATCACCCCGAACGCGATCCACCGGCGAGCACCCCGCCCCCGTACCTGAACCCGCACACCGTTCCTCTCACCTGTCCGGAGAGGGACGTTATCCCAGGCCGTACGGTCGCGGCGCTACAGCAGGCGGACGCCGATGAGGGGGACGTTCCATTCGTTTCTCTCGACGTTGCCGTAGCCGTCTTTGGCCGCGGCCGGAACCGCGAGCAGCATCAGCCCGGCGAGGGCAACGGCCAGGACGGCGCGGACACGACGCTTCACGATTCCTCCTCGGCGATGACAGTGCCGACCACCCTGCTCCGGGCCGCAAGCCCCGCCCGCCCGGACACGCCGCTCAGCTCGTGGGTTCAGTCGCTCGGTCGGCTCTGTAGGTCCCATTCTTGAGCGAGCGATCCAGATAAGTTACGGTGAGCGCATGGCGAGGACCCGGGAGTTCGACACCGAGGCGGCGGTGAGCCGTGCGATGGAGCTGTTCTGGGCGCACGGGTACGAGGCGACGTCGGTGCGCGATCTGACTCAGCATCTCGGGATCGGGCAGGGGTCGCTGTATGCCGCGTTCGGCGGCAAGGACGGCCTGTACCGGGCCGCGCTGGAGCACTACCGCACCACGTTCGCGGCGGCGGCCCTGCGCAGTCTCGACGAGGGGACGGACGCCCGGTCGGCGATCCGTGCGCTGCTGGTCGAGCGGATCCGGATCGCCGTCGAACACGGCGGCAGGGGCTGCCTGTTGGTCAATGCCGCCACCGAGCGCCTGCCGGAGGACCAGCCGACCCGGCGCACCGTGCGGGACGTGCTGGGCGCCAACCAGGACGCGCTCACCGACCTGCTGCGCGCGGCGTCCGAGCGCGGCGAGATCTCGGCGCGGCACGACCCGCACACCCTCGCCGCCTTCCTCGTCACCTTCCTCAACGGCCTCCTGGTGGCCTCGAAGATCACGCCGGACGCGCGCGCCCTCGAACCCCTCGTGGAGGTCGCGCTGACCACGCTCGACTGACTTTTCATGCCCTACTCGACTGACTTTTCATTGCCTGAATCTGTATCGGACGATCCAGATAAGGCGATCCAGATAAGCGATCCACACAGTGAGGTGAACGCATGCTCCTCGACCATCACGACGACCCCGTCCGCACAGGCCGCGCCAACGTCAACGGCACGAGCCTCCACTACCGGACAGCCGGGTCCGGCCCGGCAGTGGTGCTCCTGCACGGCGTGCCGAAGACCAGCTACCACTGGCGGCACCTCGTCCCGAAGCTGACGCCGCACCACACCGTCGTAGCGCCCGACCTCCGTGGCCTCGGCGACTCCGCACGCCCCGCCGACGGCTACGACTCCGCCACGATGAGCGACGACATCGCCGCGCTGATGCACCACCTCGGGCACGACACCTACAGCGTGATCGGCGAGGACTGGGGAGCGGTGATCGGCTACCAGCTCGCCGCCCGGCACCGCGATCACGTGAGCGCCCTGGTCTTCGCCGAGGCCCTGTTCCCCGGGTTCGGCTTCGAGGACCACACCGCGCTCACCCACGACAACGTCGCGAGCGGCATGCACCTGTGGCACCTGGGCTTCTACTTCCAGCCGGACGTGCCCGAGATGCTCATCGCCGGACACGAACGCGAGCTGATCACCTACATGATCAAAAACGAGCGCAGCCACCCGGACACCGCGACCCCCGACGCGATCGACGAGTACGTCCGCTGCTACTCCATGCCCGGCGGCATCCGCGCGATGCTGTCGATCTACCGGGCGATGCTCGTCGACGCCGAGCAGAACCGGCAAGCCGCCCGGAAGAAGCTGGACATCCCCGTACTCGCCCTCGGCGGCTCCGCCTTCATCGGCGACCGCAACGAGTCCCAGCTGCGCCAGTTCGCCCACGACGTCACCGGCCACGTCTTCAACGCCGGACACGACCTCGCCGAAGAGGTACCCGCCGAGATGGCCGACGTCGTACTGCCCTTCCTGCGATGAGCGTTCATCGCCGCCCGCCGAATACCCAGTCGTGCACCTCGACGTCGGCATACCGTTCCGCCGTCAGGACGGCCCGTGCCGCGGCCGGGTCCGGTGCCCTGAGCAGCACGGCCGTACCCAGCCAGGTCGCGCCGTCGTCGGAGAGCAGTGGCCCGTACGCGATCAGCTCGTCCCGGTCGGGCGGTAGGGCGACATCGGCGGCCGGCCCTGAGCCCAAGCCGAGCACCAGGTACCGATTGCCGTCGCTCGGGTCACCGGTGAAGTCCCACATGGTGCGCCCCAACAGGTTGCGCCACCGGCGCAGCAACACGTCCCGGTACGCGCCGGCCTGGTAGTTGGGCTCGTCGAAGGCGAACGCGCGGGCGGCAGCGGCATCCGGCAGGTCGACGATGTGCACGCTGCCGGTGGGCGTTTCGCCGTCGTCGGCGAAGGTCGGGCCGCGCGCGATCAGTTGCTTCGCATACCGGTCCATGTACGACCAGTGCTCTTCCAGCAACGCGTGGCGCAGCGTGGCAGATCCGGGCCGGTCGCGGTGGTAGCAGAAGTACTCCATGCCCCAGACCCTCCCCAACGTACGGCAGCAACTCAACAGACTTTCGCAGCGATCCGACAGCTCAGAAGCCCTCGTCGATCACCTTTTCCCGCATCAGCCCCTCCAACTCCTTGTCCGACAGCGGGTGGAGGGTGTCCAGCAGACGGCGCAGGCCGGGTTCGTCGAGGGACTTGCTGGAGACCTGGACCTCCGCGTCGCGGTGGCGGCGGGTGAGGGTGATGTCGCGGGTGCCGCCGGGGATGCCGTCGATCACGCGCATATCGCCGTCCGTGTCCACCGTGCAGGTCGCGTCCTTCCCCAAGAACTCGGGGCACCGCGGTGTCGGCGTGAGCGGCCGGCGCACCGTGAGGGCCACATACCCGTCCTGCTGAACGGAGTGGTACTCAATGCTGAAGGAGGCAGGGCCGACCACGGCACGGGCTACTCGCATGCCGGACGGCGTAGCGATCACGTACAGCAGCTCCGGATGCTCCCGGTACCGCGCCACCTCCGCCGCGTGCCGGCGCTGCTGCGCCTGCGCCGGGCCGACGAAGCCCCCATAGACCACACCGGCCGCCAGCGCGGCCACCGCCCCCACCCGCACCCACCGGCCCGGCACGAAGAACGCCGCCACCACGGCGTACGGCACCCCCGTCAGCGCGACTCGCGTACCGGCGCTCCCCAGGTCGACGTCCCCACCGTAGGCACCCACGCCCGCCAGGACGCCGAGCGTCCCGAGGGCGAAGACCAGGACCGCCCAGCCGAGCCGCCGGGGCGCGGAGTCGCACAGCGGCACCACAGTCCGGGCCGGTATGCCCGCCGTGGCCAGCAAACCCACCGTCAGCGGCACAGCCAACAAGAAGAGCAACACAGTCGCACCGGCCCCACCGCTCCAGCCCGTCACCACCACCCCGAAGCCGAGCACCGGCACCGCGGCCGCCATCGTCGCCCAGACCAGGAGGAGATGCAGAGCCGTCAGCGTCCCTCTGCCACGCGTCATGCCCGAAGCGTGCCAGCGCGTGTCCCGGCGCACATGAGTACTCCTACTCAACACGTCCGCCAACCCCCTGACATCCTTGCTCCGTGCCGAATCCCACCCCCGTCACCCCCGACGCCCCCGTCCCGATACCCGACCCCCTGCTCACCCAGCACTGGCTCGACCTCTGTTTCATCCACTGGGCCGTCGAACCGGACGTGGTCGCACCGCTGTTGCCGACAGGGACCGTGCCCGACACTTACGACGGGATGACGTACGTCGGGCTGGTCGCGTTCCGGATGGACAAGGTGGGGTGGCTGCGGCTGCCGGGGGTGCCGTACTTCGGGTCGTTCCCGGAGACGAACGTGCGGCTGTACTCGGTCGGCGCGGACGGGCGGCGCGGTGTGGTGTTCCGGTCGATGGACGCCTCGCGGCTGCTGCCGGTGGTGATGGGGCGCCTCGGCTTCCGGCTGCCGTATCTCTGGTCCCGGATGAGCGTGCGCACGGACGGCACGGACGGCGACACCGTCTCGTACGAGAGTGTCCGCCGCTGGCCCGGGCCGCGCGGCGCCTACAGCCGTATCGTCGTGCGGGCCGGTGAACCCATAGAGCAGCCAAGCGAGTTGGAGTACTTCCTCACCGCCCGCTGGGGCATGCACAACCAGTTCTCCGCGGGCGCCGCCTACCTCCCCAACGACCACCCCCGTTGGCCGCTCCACCGCGCCGAGCTGATCCACTGCCAGGAGGACCTGGTCGCCGCCGCCGGGCTGCCTACCCCGGTCGGCGCTCCCATCAGCGTCCTCTACTCACCCGGGGTTCCCGTCCGGTTGGGACGGCCTCTCAGGAGTTCCATGTCTCGTCGTACGGGTCCCGCGGCTGAGCCACCGGCCGGGCCTCGCTGACCTCGATGAACGGGATGGGGCCGTCGTTGACCGGGTCGTGGGTCCGGTGGTCGGTGTAGGTGCCGGTGACCTCCAGCCAGGTGTCCGGTTGCAGCACCGGCGGGATGTGTCCGGTCAGGCCGACCTTGACCGGCTGGGCGTCTGCCGCACAGCAGTTGAGGGTCATGCGGACGAGGTAGGGCGTGCCGTCGCGGTCCAGGGCGAGGAAGCCGGTGATCTTCAGTTGGCGGTCGCGGAGGGAGCGGCCGTCGTCGTAGACCGCGCGGCCCGCGTAGTCGGCGAGGGCCAGGCGCAGGGGGCCGCTCTCCGGCAGCTTCGAGAATCCGTACGGCTCTTGCAGGGCCGTCCCCGTGCGTACGGCGCTGTACGAGCCGAGGGCCGGCGGCGCGACCAGGATCAGGGCGAGGACGGGGAGGGCGAGCAGCCAGGAGACGCGGGGTTCGTGATGCCCGGCGTGTCCGTCGGACCTGCGCCGCTCGTACCAGACCGTCGCCAGCGCCGCCGCGATCAGCACCGCGCCGGACAGCAGCACCAGCGGGCGCAGGCCCTCCTTGACGTACCGCAGGTACAGATCGGTCAGGCTCGCGTGCAGCAGGCTCGCGCCGAGCAGGAAGAGTACGGCCGCCTGAGCTTGCCGGTTCACAGCAGCACCGCCCCGGTCAGCACCGACACCAGTACCGCCAGCACGAAGGTCGCGGGCGCGAAGCGCAGGGCGAAGTCGCGGCCGAAGGTGCCCGCCTGCATCGCGAACAGCTTCAGGTCGACCATCGGCCCGACGACCAGGAACGCCAGCCGGGCCGTGAGCGAGAACTGCGTCAGCGAGGCCGCCACGAACGCGTCCGCCTCCGAGCAGATCGACAGCAGGACGGCGAGTGCGGCGAGGGCCAGCACGGCGATCACCGGGTTGTCGGCCGCCGCACGCAGCCAGGTCTCCGGCACCACCGCCTTCAGCGTGGCGGCGGCCATCGCGCCGAGGACCAGGAAACCCCCCGCGTGCATGACGTCGTGCCGGACCGACCCCCAGAACGCCGCGCCCTTGCTCTGACCGTCGTACGACGAACGGGCCGGCGGGCGCAGCCAGTCGGCGCGGCCGAGCCGCAGCCACAACCAGCCCATCGCACACGCCACCAGCAGGCTCGCGACGAGACGGGCGAGGACCATCTCGGGGTTGCCGGGGAAGGCCACGGCCGTCGCGGTCAGGACGATCGGGTTGATCGCCGGGGCGGAGAGCAGAAACGCCAGCGCCGCGGCCGGAGTCACCCCCCGGCGCACGAGCGCGCCCGCGACCGGCACGGACGCGCACTCGCACCCCGGCAGCACGGCCCCCGCCGCTCCGGCCACCGGCACGGCTAGCGCGGGGCGCTTCGGCAGGGCGCGGGCGAAGAACGACGGCGGCACGAACACCGCGATCGCCGCGGACAGCAGTACGCCGAGCACGAGAAACGGCAGGGCCTGTACGAGGACGGCGACGAACACCGTCATCCAGCTCTGCATCACCGGTACGGCGAGCATGCGGCGGATGGGGCCCTGGGCGAGTACGGCGAGGACCAGCACCATGGTCAGGACGAGGGGGGAATTGAGGTGCCTGCCCTGTGGTTCCTCCGGGGTTTCCACGGGCGTGGCCGGGGGTGGCTTGGTGATGGCCACGGGTGGGGTACCTCCGCGGTTTCGTCGGGTGCGGGGCGGCGGAGCCGCATATCGATACAGCCCCGCGCCCCTTACGGGGCGCTCTGGACCCCCTCCCCTTCAGTACGGGCGAACAGGGTCGGGCGTTCAACCCGTTGTTGGAACCACGCGTCTCCTTGAGGCAGTCTGTCCCCTCGTGGGCAGCAGCGTTCCGAATCAGGGTCAGCCGGGCGGTACGTCGTCGGCGCACATGGTGGTGTGCGGGGACGACGGTCTCGCGCACCGGCTCGCCGCCGAGCTGCGGGGGGTGTACGGGGAGCAGGTCACGCTTGTCGTGCCGCCCTCGGTGACCACCGCGCGGCCACCGGTGGTCGGGCGGGCGCGGGCGGTCTCGGTGGCGCTGCTGGACCGGTGGGTCAGCCGGGCCAATGGGGAGCCGGCCGGGAACGGGCGGGTCGTGGAGGCGCCCGAGATCACCGAGGCCGTGCTGGCCGATGCCGGTGTGGACCGGGCCGCCGCGCTGGCGCTCGTGTACGACGACGACGAGACCAACATCCGCGCCGCCCTCACCGCCCGCCGGATCAACCCCCGGCTGCGGCTCGTCCTGCGGCTCTACAACCGGCGGCTGGGGCAGCACATCGAGGAACTCCTCGACCAGGCGGCCGCGTTGGCGACCGGGATCGACGACATCGGCGCCGACGCGTCCACGACCGTGCTGTCCGACGCCGACACGGCCGCACCGGCGCTGGCCGCAACCGCGCTCGCCGGGACCAGCAAGGTCGTACAGACGGACGGGCTGCTGCTGCGGGCGGTCGAGCGGCAGCCGTGGCGGGGCCGGATCCCCGATCCGGGGCTGGCCACGCTGGCCCTGCTGTCCCCCACGAACAACGACTCGACGGACACCGACGAGCAAGGACCGCAGCTCCTGCCCGACGACGCCGCGGTACGGGCAGCCACCGGGCGCGGGGCGGTCGTCCTGGAACAGGTCTCGTACTCGGGTCCTTCGCTGCCGGCCGGGCGCGCGGTCGGCGTCGCACCGGCCTTCGCGTCGCTGTTCTCGCGGCGGCTGCGGTGGTCGCTCGCGGGTCTGGTCGGGTGTGTGCTGGCGCTCGCGGTCGCGCTGACGGTGGTCACCGGGGACCATCCGCTGTACGCGACGTACGAGACCCTGCTCGATCTCTTCGCCATCAACGAGCCCGCCCTCCACCAGCCGCTCGGCCGACAGATCCTCCAACTCCTGTCCGGGCTGCTGGGGTTGCTGCTGCTGCCCGTCCTGCTGGCCGCCGTACTGGAGGCGCTGGGCACCTTCCGCAGCGCCTCCGCCCTGCGCAAGCCATCGCGCGGGCTCGGCGGGCACGTCGTCCTGCTCGGCCTCGGCAAGATCGGCACCCGCGTGCTGACCCGGCTGCACGAGCTGAAGATCCCGGTGGTGTGCGTCGAGGCCGACCCGGAGGCGCGCGGCGTCGCGACCGCGCGGCGGCTGCGGGTGCCGGTGATCCTCGGGGACGTCACCCAGGAGGGCGTCCTGGAGTCCGCCAAGATCCACCGCGCGAACGCGCTCCTCGCGGTGACCAGCGCGGACACGACCAACCTGGAAGCCGCGCTGTACGCCCGTTCCGTACGGCCCGACCTGCGCGTCGTCCTGCGCCTGTACGACGACGACTTCGCGACCGCCGTCTACCGCACCCTGCGCGCCGCCCACCCGGGCGCCTCCACCCGCAGCCGCAGCGTGACGCACCTGGCCGCGCCCTCCTTCGCCGGCGCGATGATGGGCCGCCAGATCCTGGGCGCCATCCCTGTCGAGCGGCGCGTACTGCTGTTCGCCGCCGTCGACGTGGCCGGGCATCCGCGCCTGGAGGGCAAGACGGTCGCCGAGGCGTTCCGGCCGGGGGCGTGGCGGGTGCTGGCCCTGGACACGGCCACCCCCGACGAACGCCAGCCCGACCTCGCCCTCCCGCCGTCGCCGGACAACGACAACGGGGACGTACGGCCGTCAGGGCTCGTCTGGGACCTGCACGAGGGGTACGTGCTCCAGGCCGGAGACCGGGTGGTGCTGGCGGCGACTCGCAGGGGGCTGGCGGAGCTGTTGGGGCGGAGGCGGCGGGAGGCGGCGGGGACGTAGCGCTCCGCGGGTAGTGCGGTACTTACTCTGCGGGCCGGTGGGGGCTTGTCGCGCCCACGCGGCGGAGCCGCATATAGACACAGCCCCGCGCCCCTTCGGGGCGCTGAGCAGACCGGCGTGATCAGTCGCCCTGCTCGCCGACCGCTGCCTTCAGCAGCCGGTCCAGCTCCTTCCCCGCCTCCTCGTATCCCGCGTCGGAGATCCGTTGCAGATCGCGCAGGTCGCCGGTTCCTGCCGCGCGTCGAGTCAGCAGGAACCCGGCACGCATGGATCCCTCGTCCAGCAGCTCGCTCAGTTCACTGAGGGCGCCCGCTTCGTCGGCGAGGTCGGCCAGCAGGTCCAGAGCTGTCTCGTTGCCCTCGTCGGCCAGCGCGCGCAGGGTCTCCTGATCGATGTTCGTTTTCGCCATGACGCCATGGTGCGGCCCTGCCCCTGGGGAAAGGTCAAGTGCGACGATGGCCGAGTGATCACGATCGGGCAGCTGGCGGCGTACATCGGAGTGTCGACCAAGACCATTCGCGTCTACCACGACAAGGGCCTGCTCCCGGAGCCCGACCGCGATGCGTCGGGCTACCGGCGGTACAGCGCGAACGACGCCATCGAACTGATCAAGATCCGTACCCTCGCCGAAGCCGGCGTTCCGCTGGCGCGTATCCGGGACCTGAGATCCGCGGCCGACGAGGACTTCCGGCAGGCGCTGCACGAGATCGACGACGAGCTCACCGCCCGTATCCGTGGCCTGCGGGCGACGCAGAGCCGCCTGCGCCGGCTCGCCGACGGGGATCTGGCACCGCTGCCCAGCGAGGTCGGTGACCATCTGGAGCACCTGGCCGGCTGGGGGTTCACCCCTCGCTGGGTGGACCTCCAACGCGACCTGTGGATCCTCGTGTTCGCCACCCACCCGGACCGCGCGCTCACCCTGTTCCGCGACCAGGCCGACATCCTGGCCGACCCGGCGCTACGGCAGCTCTTCCTCGACTACGACCACGCCCACGACCTCGCTCCCGACGATCCCCGCATCGACACCCTCGCCGACCGCATCGTCGAGGCGACCCGGCACCGCTACGGACCTGACGCACGGCCCGAGTTGGACGCGGCCTCCGAGATCCCCGCCCTCATCCAGAGCACCGTCAACGCCTCGTCCCCGGCGTGGCAGCGACTCGACACGCTGATTCGCGCGCGGCTGGACGCTTGAGCCTGCTCGAAGAGCATCAAGAGCTCAGCGCGACCTGGGCCTGCGCAGCAGCCACTGCGTGAACGTCCGGCGCGGGGGCCGTACCACCACGCGGCCGTGGGCCTTCTGGCCGACCAGCTCCACTCGCAGGGTGACCGGCGTATCGGGAGTGGTCGGACTGCGACGGTTCTTGAGCTTGCAGTGCACCAGTTGCAGAGCGTCGGTGTCGATCTCGATGCCCGGTCGCGTGATCAGCTTCAGGGTCTTGCCCGCCATGGCCACGTCGATCTGCAGGGTGTCGTGCGTGATCACCGCGTCGGTGAAGTCGAGCGTCACATCGCAGTACGTCACCGCGAGCTCGAGTCTGCGCGGTACCACCCAGCGGCCCACGCGCTCGATCGTGCCGCTGAAGACCTGCTCGATCCGGACCACGTCCTTGACCTCTGCGACGATCGCGCCGGCCGTGGCCGATACGGGCGGCAGGTCAGCGGTGAGGGCGGCCAGTTCGCTCAGGGTCCGTGCGGAGAGGGCGGCTTCCAGGCGCTCGTCCAACTCGTCCGCGTTCAGCAGGCCTTCCCCCGCCGCGATACGCAGCACATCCACGACCCGGTCCCGGTCCGCATGCGAGGCGCGCAGCTCGGGCGACGAGCCGGGGCCGGAGTGCTTCCCGGTGGGCGATATCTCTCCCGACATGCTTCCGTCCTGGTCCTGTCGAACGTCTCCGCGCTATGCAGGCAGCGGCAGCGGCGCGAGTGGAAGGCCAACGCTATATCGCGACATGGCGGAGGGACGAGACGTGGAACGGGGGTATCGGTTCCGGTGGGTGTCGGGCGACACTGGCCGCATGGAGTTCGCCGTCTTCGTGACCCTTCCCGGCCTGGTGATCCTGCTCACCGTGATCGCCTTCGTCGACCAGTTCCTGCTGCGTATGGGGCGAGCCGGGCTGCTGCCCTGGCGGAACAGCGCGCGGGTCGGGCAGGTCTCCGCGACCGGCTTCGAGCAGTTGCACGGGGCGCTCTCCCCCGGCAAGCAGCACGAGTTGAAGCAACGGCAGTCGTCGCTGGTGATGCGGGACGACGAGGAGGACGGGGCGCCGCCGAACCGGACGCGGGTGGATCTGGACGGCGGGGTCGCGGTCGTACGGCTCCCATCGCCGTAGCGTTCCGCTGGGCCCGTCGATTCGCTGCGGCGCCATCGTGGCTGGTCGCGCCCACGCGGCGGAGCCGCATATCGATACAGCCCCGCGCCCCTTAGGGGCGCGGGCCGCCGTCTCCCTCCCCCCTCAGCCCCCCAAGTGCCGCCGCGCGAAGTCCAGTTCCAGCCGGACCTGTTTGATCCGTTCGTCCACGACCAGGGAGCCGTGGCCCGCGTCGTAGCGGTAGACCTCGTGGACGGCGCCGCGGGTTTCGAGGCGTTTGACGTAGTTGTCGATCTGGCGGATGGGGCAGCGGGGGTCGTTGACGCCTGCGGAGATGTAGACGGGGGCCTTGACCTGGTCGACGTAGGTGATGGGTGAGGATGCTTCGAAGCGTTCGGGGACCTCTTCGGGGGTGCCGCCTAGGAGGGTGCGGTCCATGGCCTTCAGGGCTTCCATCTCGTCGTGGTACGCCGTGACGTAGTCGGCGACCGGCACCGCGGCGAGGCCCATCGTCCAGGCTTCGGGCTGGGTGCCGAGGCCGAGGAGGGTGAGGTAGCCGCCCCAGGAGCCGCCGGTGAGGATCAGCCGGTCGGGGTCGGCGAGCCCGGAGGCGACCGCCCATTCGCGGACCGCCGCGATGTCCTCCAGCTCGATGAGACCGATCCGGTGCTTGAGGGCGTCGGTCCATGCGCGCCCGTAGCCGGTGGAGCCGCGGTAGTTGACGCGGACGACCGCGTATCCGTGGTCGACCCAGGCGGCCGGGCCGGCGGCGAAGGAGTCGCTGTCGTGCCAGGTCGGGCCGCCGTGGATGTCGAAGACGGTGGGGAGGGGGCCGGAGACACCCGCCGGCTTCTGGATCAGGGCGTGGATACGGCCGCCCGGACCGTCCACCCACACGTCCTCCACTGGCACTGATCCCGGGGACCGCATGCCGGGCGGGTCCAGGACGACGCCGCCCGTCGTGGAGCGGACGGTGGACGGCTCGGCGGCCGACGACCACAGGAACTCCACGGTGCCGTCCGGGCGGGCGGTCGCGCCGGAGACGGAGCCCGCCGGGGTGGGGAGCTGCTGCAGCGCGCGGGAGGCGAGGTCGTAGCGGAACAGCTCGCTGCGGGCCTCGAAGCTGTGCACGATGAGCAGCGCGGAGCCGTCCGGATACCACTCGGCGCTCACGTCACCGGGCAGGTCGAGCGCCAGATCGGACTCGATACCGCTCGCGACGTCCCACACCAGCGGCTCCCAGCGACCGCGCCGCTGATGCCCGATGAGCAGCCGCGTGTCACCCTCGACCGGCGCGAAGCCCAGTACCTCCAGGCCCAGTTCGACGGTGCCGCCCTTGGTGTCGTCGAGCTCGGCGACCGCCGTGCCGTCCGGGCGCACCACACGCAGCGCCGAGTGCATCGCGTCGCCGTGCTCGGTGTGCTCGACGGCGATCAGTGAGCCGTCGTGGGAGAGGTCGCCGACGCCCGCCGACTCGCGGTGCCGGTAGATCTCCACCGGGTCCTCGCCCGCGCGCGCGAGATGGATCGTCGTACCGTCCTCGTCGGTGGAGCGGCCCACGACCGCCGTACGCCCGTCCCGGCCGAGGGCGAGGCCCGACGGGTAGGACGGCTCCAGGCCGGGGACGGCGGTCTCGTCCGCTCCGCCGCTGAACGGCTGGCGGCGCCAGACGCCGAACTCGTCGCCGTCCTTGTCGTCGAACCACCAGATCCACGCGCCGTCCGGGGAGAGCACACCGTCCGTCGTGCCGTTCGGCCGGTCGGTGACCTGGCGCTGCTCGCCCGTCGCACGGTCCCAGGCGTACAACTCGTACGTCCCCGTCGCGTTCGACACGAACAGGGAACGGTCCGGTGCGTCCTCCGCCCAGTCGGGCAGCGACACCCGGGGCGCCCGGAAGCGCTTCTCCCAGTCCGGCATCTCTTCTTTCCGCTCCGGAGAGTCGGACCCGTTGCTCTCAGTCATGGCTCCATACTGCCCGCTCCCTGTGACAATCCGCTGGCCAGCTCCCCAGCCTGTGGATAACTCCACCATCGCTCCACCGGAGGTACTGACCCCGCGCCCCTGCCCGCCGCGCCCGCCCCGTACCGTTGAGGGCGTGTACCGGTTCCTGCTGACCCCCCGCTGGTGGGGAATCAACGTCTTCGTGCTGCTCGCCATCCCCTTCTGCATCTACATGGGGTCCTGGCAGCTGAGCCGGTTCGAGGAGCGGGTGGACAGCCACCAGGTCGCGGAGAACAAGGCGGCCTCGGACAAGCAGCAGGCGGCCCGGCCGCTGACCGAGTTGCTGCCCGTGAACAAGGAGACCTCCGGCGAGCAGGCCACCGCGACCGGGCGGTACGGCAAGCAACTGCTGGTGCCGGACCGTGAGCTGGACGGCAAGCGCGGCTTCTATGTGCTGACGCTGCTGCGCACCGACGACGGCAAGGCCCTGCCCGTCGTGCGGGGCTGGCTGCCGGGCGAAGCCGACGCCGCGAAGGCGCCCGCCGCGCCCTCCGGCGAGGTCACCGTCACCGGTGCGCTCCAGGCGTCCGAGACGCCCGGGGACAACGGGGTCAGTGCGCGGGGCGGGCTGCCGGCCGGGCAGACCGCGGCGATCAGTGCGGCCTCGCTGATCAACCTCGTGTCGTACGACGTGTACGACGCCTGGGTCACCCTCAACTCCGGTGACGCCGGGATGAAGACGGTGCCGGCGACCGCCCCGCAGGACACCGGGCTGGACCTGAAGGCCTTCCAGAACCTCGGCTACACCGGCGAGTGGTTCGTCTTCGCCGGGTTCGTGGTCTTCATGTGGTTCCGGCTGCTGCGCCGCGAGGTGGAGTCCATACGGGACGCGCAGCTGGGGCTGGTGGACGCGGAAGACCGCGACCCCGTATCCGTGTAGCCCCGAGCCCTCTGAAGCCTGGCCCTGAAGAGTTCAGCGGCTACGACGCCGCCAGCAACCCCGTCCAGTACACCTTCCCCGCACACGCGCCCGACACGGTCGCAGACGCCGTGGGTGCCGCAGGCTCTGCCGTGTAGGACACGACCACGCTGCCGTCCGCCGTGCCGTCCTCCGTCATCAGCTGGGTCGACGTGCCGGAGTCGGTGCCGGTGGTTCCCGTGGTCGAACCGCTGGTGTCCGCGGAGTTCGTCGGGTCGGGCGTCGGTTCGCCCGTGTTGCCGCCGCTGCTGTCGCCGGCGGGCGGGCAGGTTTCCGAGGGCACCCAGGCGAACTTGACCTCGTAGGCCGCGCCCGGCTTCAGCAGCAGCTCGGGGGCCTCGAGGGACGGGTCGGGCAGGGAGGCCGCCTCGTCCCCGGCGACGTGCCGCAGGATGGATATCTTGGTGGCGTCGGCGGCGCCCTGCGGGGTCGTGCCGACCGTGCCGGGGCTGGTGACCGTGCAGTCGGTGGTGGAGACGTTGGTGACGCGGAAGCTGCCGTAGACCGCGCCGACGGTGTCGGCGGCGGCGGTGATCGGGGTGTCGGCGCCGAGCTGCGCGGCGGTGCACAGGGGGGCGCCCACCGAGGTCGTGGCCGTGGGGTCGGCGCCTGCGGTGGCGCCGGTGGAGCCGGGCCCGGTGCTGTTGCCCTTCTCGCCCTCCTTCGTGTCGCCCTCGCCCTGTTCCGCGGACTGGCCGCCGGTGCCGCCGGAGGTGCCCGGACCGGCGTCCGGGCCCTTGTCCTGTCCCGCGCCGCCCTGAGCCTGGGACGCGTGACCGGCGTTGGAGGTGTTGGTGGCGGAGCCGGTGGCGTTGGAGACGTGCAGGGCGGCGGGGACCGCGGTGCCGATGAACAGGGCGGCCGCGGCCATCCCGACAAGGGCCTGGCGCTTGCGGACCCGCCGTGCGGGCACCGCCCGCCGCAGGTGGTCCAGCGTGCCGTCGCGCGGCTCCATCTCCTGGACCGCGTCGTGCAGCATCCTGCGCAGTGCCAGCTCGTCCGAGTCGAGCCCGGGGAGGCTCTGGTCGTCGGGGCCGTGGTTCACAGTTCCGTTCCCAGCGTGCGATTGCTTCGGGTCGTGCGGGTCGGCCGACTCTGTCGGCTCGTGCCACTCATAGGGCTCGTGCGGTTTTCCGTCCGTCATGCGGGCGCCTCCATGGCGATGCGCAGCGCCGCGATGCCGCGCGAGCCGTAGGCCTTCACGGAGCCCAGCGATATGCCGAGCGTCGCGGCGACCTGCGCCTCGGTCATGTCGGCGAAGTAGCGCAGGACGAGGACCTCGCGCTGCCGGCGCTGGAGGCCCTTCATCGCCTTGATCAGCGAGTCCCGCTCCAGCTGGTCGTACGCGCCCTCTTCGGCGCTCGCCATGTCGGGCATCGGCTTCGACAGCAGCTTCAGGCCGAGGATGCGGCGGCGCAGGGCGGAGCGCGAGAGGTTGACGACCGTCTGCCGCAGATAGGCGAGGGTCTTCTCCGGGTCGCGGACGCGTTTGCGTGCCGAGTGGACGCGGATGAAGGCCTCCTGGACGACGTCCTCGCAGGAGGCGGTGTCGTCGAGGAGGAGCGCCGCGAGGCCCAGCAGGGAGCGGTAGTGGGCGCGGTAGGTCTCGGTGAGGTGGTCGACGGTGGTACCGGCGGCCACTGTGTCGACTTCGTCCCCGTCACGCGGGCTGGGTATGCGGGCGGGCCGCGCTGCGGGCATGGGCGCGATCACCGGCATGCCGCCGGGCGTGCCGGGCATGCGGGGTCGGCGGGGACGCAGGACTGTGCCGTGCGTCGTCGCGGTGAAATCGAGTACCTCTGCCACGCCAGTTGGACACGCGTCCCCCCATGAGGGTTGTACGTGCCGGGCGTCACGTTCCCGCCCGGCGCCGTTCTCTCCTCGGGCAGCCCTGCTGAAGGTGCCTCACAAGCCCTCATGCGTCCCGCTCTTCCCCTATGTCCCATATGAACCGAACGTCCCCACGCTCGGCTCACGGCGTCCCCACGCCGACCACATCGCGTCTCCACGCCCCAAGGGAGGGCGACCGCAAAGACGCTCCCCGCCCTCCGCACGGTTGCGGAGGGCGGGGAGGAAATCTTCGAACGCCGAAGAGGCCCGGTACAAGTGGTCCGGACCATCATCCAGCTCACATGTCGTACATAGATTCTACAAACGCTTTCTACTATGCCGGAGCTTTTTCCTGTGAGCGGAAGAACTCAGCGCAACTCCGCCGCCACCAGCTCGGCGATCTGCGCGGTGTTCAGCGCGGCACCCTTGCGCAGATTGTCCCCGCACACGAAGAGTTCGAGCGCCGTGGGATCGTCCAGCGCCCGCCGCACCCGCCCCACCCAGGTCGGATCGGTGCCGACCACATCGGCGGGCGTGGGGAACTCCCCCGCGGCCGGGTTGTCGAAGAGCACGACACCGGGCGCCGTGGCCAGAAGCTCGCGGACGCCCTCGACGGTGACCTCGCCCTCGAAGCGGGCGTGCACGGTCAGGGCGTGCGTGGTGATCACCGGCACCCGGACGCAGGTCACGGCGACGGGCAGCCGCGGCAGTCCGAGGATCTTGCGGGACTCGTCCCGCACCTTCATCTCCTCCGACGACCAGCCGTCCTCACGCAGCGACCCGGCCCACGGTACGACGTTCAGCGCGACCGGCTCCGGGAACGGCCCGGTGTCGTCGCCGACGGCCCGCCGTACATCACCGGGGCTGGTCCCCAGCTCCGTACCCGCCACCAGGGACAGCTGCCGGCGCAGCGTCTCGACGCCGGTCCGCCCGGCCCCGCTGACGGCCTGGTACGACGACACCACCAGCTCGCGCAGCCCGTACTCGGCATGCAGCGCGCCCAGGGCCACGATCATCGACAGCGTCGTGCAGTTCGGGTTGGCGATGATCCCGCGCGGCCGGACCCGCGCCGCGTGCGGATTGACCTCGGGCACGACGAGCGGCACATCGGGGTCCATCCGGAAGGCGCCCGAATTGTCCACCACCACGGCGCCCTTGGCGGCGGCGACGGGAGCCCACTGCGCCGCGACCTCGTCCGGTACATCGAACATGGCGACGTCGACGCCGTCGAAGGCCTCCTCGGTGAGCGCCACCACCTCGACCTCCTCGCCGCGCACGGCCAGCTTGCGGCCGGCCGAGCGCGGCGAGGCGATCAGACGGATCTCGCCCCAGATGTCCGCGTGCTGGGACAGGATCTTGAGCATGACCGTGCCGACGGCTCCGGTCGCACCCACGACCGCGAGCGTCGGTCGTACGGTCATCGGCCGGTGCCTCCGTAGACGACGGCCTCGTCGCTGTCGGAGTCGAGCCCGAAGGCGGTGTGCACGGCGGTCACGGCCTCCTTGACGTCGTCGGCGCGGGTGACCACCGAGATACGGATCTCGGAGGTCGAGATCAGCTCGATGTTCACGCCGGCGTCGGACAGGGCGGTGAAGAAGTCGGCCGTGACGCCCGGGTTGGTCTTCATGCCGGCGCCGACGAGCGAGATCTTGCCGATCTGGTCGTCGTAGCGCAGCGATTCGTAGCCGATGCCGTGCTTGTTCTTCTCCAGGGCGTCGATGGCCTTGCGGCCGTCGGTCTTGGGGAGCGTGAACGAGATGTCCGTCAGGCCGGTGGAGGCCGCGGACACGTTCTGCACGATCATGTCGATGTTGATCTCGGCGTCCGAGATCGTGCGGAAGATCGCGGCGGCCTCACCCGGCTTGTCCGGCACGCCGACCACCGTGATCTTGGCCTCGGAGGTGTCGTGTGCGACACCGGAGATGATGGCCTGCTCCACCTTTTTGTCCCCTTGATTGATCGGCTCGCTGCTGACCCACGTGCCCTGCAGTCCGCTGAAGCTGGACCGGACATGGATCGGGATGTTGTAGCGGCGGGCGTACTCCACACAGCGGTGGAGCAGCACCTTCGAGCCGGACGCGGCCAGCTCCAGCATGTCCTCGAAGGAGATCCAGTCGATCTTCTTCGCCTTCTTCACCACGCGCGGGTCGGCGGTGAACACGCCGTCGACGTCGGTGTAGATCTCGCACACCTCGGCGTCGAGGGCGGCGGCGAGGGCGACGGCCGTCGTGTCGGACCCACCGCGGCCCAGCGTGGTGATGTCCTTCTTGTCCTGGGAGACACCCTGGAACCCGGCCACGATGGCGATGTTGCCCTCGTCCAGCGCGGTCCGGATACGGCCCGGCGTGACGTCGATGATCCGGGCTTTGTTGTGGACCGAGTCGGTGATGACGCCTGCCTGGCTGCCGGTGAACGACTGGGCCTCGTGCCCCAGGTTTTTGATCGCCATGGCCAGCAGTGCCATGGAGATCCGCTCTCCGGCGGTCAGCAGCATGTCGAACTCACGCCCGGCAGGCATCGGTGATACCTCTCCGGCGAGATCGATCAGCTCGTCCGTCGTGTCGCCCATCGCGGAAACGACGACGACCACCTGGTGGCCGTTCTTCTTCGCTTCCACGATCCGCTTGGCGACGCGCTTGATGCCCTCGGCATCGGCTACGGAGGAGCCTCCGTACTTCTGCACGACAAGGCCCACGTGCGCTCCTCGCTCAGTCCGTGTGTGTCGGCTCAGTTTACCGAGCGTCCGAATTTCCCCTCCGGAATACCGCATGGTGAGATCTCCGGGCGCTCCTTCTCGGACTGCACATGCCCTGCATACGGCGCACGCACGCGGAAAAGTGCCACGGGTCACAAGCGACCGCTCAGCGACCGCTGTGCATCAATTTTCAAGCACTAAGGTTCCGCCTGTGCACGTACTTCTGGTGGAAGACGATGAGCCGGTGGCCGAGTCCCTCCGGCGCGGCCTGATCCGCTACGGCTTCGAAGTGGAGTGGGTGACCACGGGCGGCGCGGCACTCGCGTACGAGGGGCCGTACGACGTCGTCCTCCTCGACCTCGGTCTGCCCGACACCGACGGCCTCGACGTCTGCAAGGCGCTCCGCGAGCGCGGCGACGTGCCGATCATCGTGATCAGCGCACGCAGCGACGAGACGGACCGCGTGGTCGGCCTGGAACTGGGCGCCGACGACTATGTGTCCAAGCCGTTCGGGGTACGGGAGGTCATCGCGCGGATACGAGCGGTCATGCGGCGCTTCCAGCCCCGTACGGCCGCGGAGTCCGGCCCCGACCGCTACGGCCCGCGCCTGACGATCGACCGCAAGGCCGCCCGCGTCCGGCTGGACGGCGAGGAGGTGCCCCTCGCCCCCAAGGAGTACGACCTGCTGGCCTTTCTCACCGAAGAACCGGGCGCGCTGATGTCGCGCGAGCAGATCATGGAGGCCGTCTGGGACGCGAACTGGTTCGGCCCGACCAAGACACTCGACGTGCATGTGGCGGCGCTGCGGCGGAAACTCGCGGGCGCGATCACGATCGAGGCGGTACGGGGCGTCGGCTTCCGGCTGGAGATCGTGGACGGCGGTACCAGCGCACCATGATCCGTCAGCTCATCCGCAGTTACGTCGGTCTCACCGCCGTCGCCATCGCCCTGTTCACCGTGCCGGTGGCCTTCACGCTCACGGACCAGCTGCGGGGCGACACCGCCGACTCGGTCCGGCGTGAGGCCGACACCATGGCCCTGCTGCTCGGCAACGGAGACGCCCCGTCGTGCGCGGCACTGGGCGAGATGGCGGCGGCGTACGCCGGCCAGACCGACGGCGAGGTCGAGGTGACCGGGAGCTGCGCCGAGACGGGTCTGCCGAAACCGGCCCGGGACGCGAACCTGGCCAAGGTCCTGAAGACGGGCGAGCCCGCGACCAACTGGGGCTCCTCCTTCATCTGGGGCCCGGAGCTGGTGATCACGGTGCCCGCGCAGGAGAGCGCGGTGCCCGGTGACGGGCGCAACAGGGGCGAGGTCATCGGCGCCGTACGCATCGTGTACCAGACCGACTCCCTGACCAGTCGCCTGTGGCAGATCTGGGGCTTCCGCGCGGGCCTCGCGGTCGCCGTCCTCGTCGTGGCGGCCGTGATCGGCGCCGCGGCGGCACGGCGCATCACCCGCCCCCTGCGCCAACTCAACGACATGGCGCGCAAGTTCAGCGACGGCGACCTGACGGCGCGGTCGACGGTGACGGGCCCGTCGGAGACACAGACACTGGCGCGCACCCTCAATCAGGCAGGTGAGCGCCTCGACACCCTCATCGCCTCGCAACGCATCTTCGTGGCCGACGCCTCCCACCAACTCCGCACCCCCCTCACGGCCTTGCGCCTGTCCCTGGACAACATCGCGGACGGCGTGGACGACGACTTCGTAAGGGAGGACGTGGAGCAGGCCACCGCCGAAGTCGTCCGCATGAGCCGCCTGGTGAACGGCCTGCTGGTCCTGGCCCGGGCTGAGGCGAAGGTGTCGGCGGCCGAACCGCTGCCCCTGTGGGACATCGTCCGGGAACGCCTCTCGGTGTGGAGGCCGGCCGCCGACGAGCGCGGAGTCACCATCGCGCTCAGGGGGAGTGCCGACGACCGGCTGCTCGTCCTGTCCAGTCCCGGCCATCTGGACCAGGTCCTGGACAACGTGCTCTCGAACGCCCTGGAGGTCTCACCGGACGGCGGCACGATCACCGTACGGGTGGAGCAGCGGGGCGACGAAGTGGTGCTGTCCGTGTCGGACGAGGGCCCCGGCATGTCGGACGCGGAGAAGTCCCGCGCCTTCGACCGCTTCTGGCGGGGCCAGGGCCTCACCGGGCGCGCGGGGTCGGGCCTCGGCCTCGCCGTCGTCAAACAACTGGTGACGGACGACGGCGGCACGGTGACCCTGAAGGACGCGCCCGGGGGCGGGCTGAGCGTCGAGATCAGCCTTCGGGCATCGCAGAAGAGTGGTGGTTGACGATCTTCCACTCGCCGTTGCGCTTCTCGTACTCGTACGTGTAGCGGGCCTCGACGACACGCTTCTCACCGGTCTCGGGGTCGGTCAGGTCGAACTTGTAAGTCCCGGTGTCAATCGCCGAGTTGGCGTCGAGGACGTTGACCACGGTCTGGATCTTCGTGCCGACCGGCTTGTTCTCCAGGAAGTGCTCGAAGTAGTCGACGCGGCCTTCCCGGTCGATACGGATCTTGTTGGAGACGGTGGGGAGCAGGACGGCGTCCTCGGCGTACAGGTCGGCGACCTTCTGCGCGTCACCGGTCTGCAGCGCGGCGTTCCACGTGTCGAACAGCGAGGCGACCTGCGCCTTGCTGGGCTTGCCGGCCTGCGCGGGCCCGGCCGTCGCGGCGCCGGCGGCGAAGGTGCCTGCGGCGACGACAGCGGCGGCAGTGACGACGGCGGCGCGTATACGGGTCTTGCGGGTCATCGCAACTCCAGTGCGTGTCAGGGGCCTTGTGCCTCCCTCCGCGTTCGCCGCGGTGGAAGTGACTCCAGACTCGCTTTCCGCCGGTTAGCACCCATGCAGCCGACGTACAGGGGACGACCAAGACCCGTGCAACCTACGCAGGGTCACCGCCCGGTCACGCCTACCTTTCCGCGGAAACGGCGGAGAGAAATGCCGTCCAGGCGGGGGCGGTGAGGTGGAGGTGGGGGCTGGCGGGGACCTTGGAATCGCGGATGTGGATGGTGGTGGAGAGGGCTACTTCGACGCAGTTGCCGCCCTCGTCGTCGCTGTAACTCGACTTGAACCACTTCAGCTGGTCGCTCATGGCTGATCCACCATCCGCTCGATGAAACGGGCCGACTCGGCAGGGCTGAGCGCCTGCGCACGGATCAAGCTAAGCCGCTCGGTCACGCGGCTGACAACCTCCGGACCGGCCGACAGCTCGCTCGCGAACGGCCCTTCCGTGAAAGCGAGCCGCTCGTGATCGCGCGTCTCCAACAGCACCATCGGCCCCATGAGTGCAGCGGGGATGGCCCGTTCGAAAGGGAGTACTTGCAGCGTGACGTTCCGCAGGCGGGACACCTCCAGCAACCGGTGCAACTGCTCAGCGTCCACCTGAGGGCTGCGCAACGCCGCCTCGTGGAGCACGAAGCTCAAGGCCACCGGCGGCTTGCGGTCCGTGAGAATGGCCTGCCGTTCCATACGTGCCGCGATCCGCTCCTCCACCGTCTCCTCATCCAGGGGCGGAACGCGGTTCTCGATCAGCTGCCGTGCGTACTGCTTCGTCTGCAACAGCCCGGGGATCAACGTGACTTCGTACGACAGGTGGCTGATCGCCTCCCTCTCCCGCTCCATGAAGTCCTGCGCCCGCGCAGGAAACTTCTCCCGCCGCAAGTACTCCTTGGCCGCGCTCAGCAACCCCTCCGCCCGGCACAACTCGTCCGCCACATCGAGCGCACGCGGCGTCGGCATCCGTACGCCCTGCTCCATGGACTTGATCGTGTCAGGCGAGTAGTTGGAGGCGGCGGCGAGCTCCTCGCGACTGACGTTCGCCTTTGTGCGCCAGCGCTTCATCTGGTTGCCGCTGTAACGCCAGGCCACAGGGGGCTGGGAGTTGGAGTTGTACTGGCCCGACACAGCGCGCACCTCCGATGGATACAGCCCGGCGTGTATCACCTCAGTCACTACCGAGCGTAGCCGGGTGGGAGCCACTGTGTGACCATGACGAACGCAATTCACCGCCCCGACTGGATCCCGGCCTCGGGAAATCAACTCCGGGTGGCCGGCGTGCACTTCGACGTCGTACGCATCGAAGGAGGCCGTGGGGAGGTCGTCGCCACGCAGCTCATCGAGGCCACGGACGGGGACGCGGGGCCCATCGTGTGCGAGGCCATCGGCTTCCGGTGGATGTACTTCCTGCTGGCCCCCGGCGAGGTCCGCAAGCACGACTGGCCGCTCGGCGTGCAGCAGTTCGGCGGGAAGAGCACGCTCGCCATCACGTACATCGGCATCCCGGCACTGGACGGGAACACCTGGCCACTGCGCTGGTACAGCGAGCCGACGGCTACGGCGCCGTTTGTGGAGGCGGGGCGGTTGGTGGCGGGGGTGTAGGTCGGGGCTCTTGGGCACGGGCGGCGGACAGGTTCCCGCGGACGAGCTTTGTCGTCGGGTGGTCCTCGCCCAGTACCCGACGGAGACCGGACAGCGCCTGCTCGTACAACGGGACTGCCCGCTCCAAATCCCCCGCAGACCCGTACGCGCAAGCCAGGTTGTTCCGCGACATCAGCGTGTCCGGGTGATCCTCACCCAACACACGCACACGATCCTCCAACGCCCGCTCGAACAACGGGACCGCCCGCCCAGAATCTCCCGCCCGCTCGTACACGGCAGCCAGGTTGTTTCTCGACAACAGCGTGTTCGGGTGGTCCTCACCCAACACCCGCACGCGATCCTCCAACGTCCGCTCGTACAACGGGATCGCCCGCCCGAAATCCCCGGCCGCCCTGTACGCGTGAGCCAGGTTGTTCCGCGACACCAGCGTGTGCGGGTGATCCTCACCCAACACCCGCACACGATCCTCCAACGTCCGCTCGTACAACGGGATCGCCCGCTCCAGATCTCCCGCCGAGTCATACCCGCGAGCCAGGTTGTTCCGCGCCGTCAGCGTTGACGGGTGGTCCTCACCCGACACCCGCACACGACCTTCCAACGCCCGCTCGTACAACGGGATCGCCCGCTCCAGATCCCCCGCCGACTTGTACACGTGAGCCAGGTTGTTCCACGTCGCCAGCGTGTACGGATGATCCTCGCCGAACAGCCGGACATCCCTTGCGAGACAGTGCTCGAAGTAACCGGTGGCCTGACTCAGCTGTCCTTGCTCTTCCAAGAACTGCCCTGCCATATTGAGGACCCGGCTGAAGTCAGCGGTGTGCTCAACCGGATCGCACGCCCTGCGGAGGGCTTCGACGTGTGGGATCAGAACTCTCCACGTGGGCCAGCCCGCAACGTTCTCAATAGGCCTAGCGGGAAGCTCGTCGAGCATCAACTTCACAGCACGGTCACGCGCCTCCCCGACACGCGCCTGATCGCGATGCGGGTCCTCCGCCGACGGCGTACGTGCCACCCTCTGCACCAGACGGTGGACGCCGATCCCCTCCCGGTCGAGCGTGATCATGTTGTAGTCGGCCAGAAGACCCAAGAGCTGGGCAAGGTCGACCGGATCGTCGGCCAGCGGCGCGAACAGGGAGCGTGGGATGCCCGTCGGGGCGTACCAGGCGGCGATCCGCAGGAGGTCCACAGCCCTGGGATCCCGCTCCTGGAGGGCGTCCAGCGTGATGCGCCAGATCCGCGCGACCGTCCGTGTGGGGTCCGAACCACCCGGCGCCGCATCCGTGGCGCGTTCC
The DNA here is from genome assembly GCF_017948455.1 of Streptomyces sp. GESEQ-4. Taxonomy (GTDB): domain Bacteria; phylum Actinomycetota; class Actinomycetes; order Streptomycetales; family Streptomycetaceae; genus Streptomyces. The sequence continues at coordinate 42,539 of NZ_JAFFSU010000026.1, read as the reverse complement.
GGATACTGCCGCCACAAGGCCTGGTACTCGGCGATCGTGATCCCGGTCTGCGCGATGAAGGCCCCCGCCTGTTCCAGGGCGAGAGGCAGATGGCCGAGGTCGTCCGCCAGTGCGTGGGCCTCGGCCGCGTCGCCGTCACCGACAAGGCTCGACAGCAGGGCCAGCGAGGCGTCGTCGTCCAGTACGGGCAGCGCGATCGGGTCGCAGATCCAGCCGCGCCGGTAGCGGCTGGTGATCAAGAGGCGTCCGGACGAGCGGAGTTGGCCCGTCCAGGCATGTACGTCCTCCGGCTTCTCCGCGTTGTCGAAGACGAGGAGCCACCCGGGGTGCGTCTGCAACCACCCCACTGCCCACTCGGCGGCCTGAGCGGTGGTGAGGCCGGATGCCTCTTCGCCCCGCAGGCGGACGGTGAGGGCCGCTAAGCCCGCCTCGATCAGCTCAGGGGTGTCCGAGCGGATCCACCACACCAGCCGGTACGCCCTGGCATGGTCATGCGCGTAGTGCAGGGCCAGCGTCGTCTTCCCGACACCGCCCAGCCCGTGCAGCGTCTGCGTGATCGTCTGGGACTCCGCCGAGAGGGCCCGCTCCAGCTCGGCCATCACCTCCGTCCTGCCGACGAAGATCGGCGACGGCAGCTCCGGCAAGTTGTTCATGCCCGGCGGCACTTCGACGTCGTACGCCGTACTCGGCACCCCTCCACGGTCAGCGGCCGTGACGTCCTCCGGGACCAGCTCCCCTACGGCGGTGGCGAACCCGGGACGCGCCGCCAGCGATACCACCGAGACCGCCGTCAACTGATCCCCGTGGTAATCCCGTTGCCGGTCCGTCGTCACGACCCCGACCAGCCGCCCCCGTACGAACAACGCCGCCCCCGACGCCCCCGCCCACCGCGACTTCTCGTCCGGCTTGCTGGGAACGGCGACCTGGTCGACGTACGCCGTGATCAGTCCCTGGGACCTGAGCCCGGTCAGCGTCTCGATGTGGCCGCGGATCTCCTTCGTGTCGCGGCCGCCGTCGCGCACCTCCGACCGGGGAAACCCGACCGCCACGCACCCGAGCCGCTCCTCCCGGACCACCGGCGCGTCGATCCGGCCCCATCGGACGGGTTCGGCGCCCGTCGGCGGCACCCAGCCGGGATCCGTGATCCTGACCAACGCGCCGTCCGCCTGCGGCTCCCGCTCCAGATCGGGCGGCACCTGCGGCCACAGCACCTCGGCGGCGATCCACTTCGGCTGCTGCGCACCGAGCTGCCGGACTTCCAACCCGCCACAGCCCAGGACATTGTGAAGTGCCGTCAGGACCAGTCGCTCCGCGACCAGATATCCGGTGCCGGAACACTTCCCGACCGGGTTCCACACCTCGACGACCCGCCGCACATCCACAGGCCAACACCCCCGTGCTCCCAGTTACTTGGGACGTTCGCCGGACTCATCCGTGATACGCAGATCCGTGCCCTCGGCGTCGACCGGCTGGAGCGTGATCGTCACGCGGTTCGTCGTGCCCTTGGACCGGGCGGCCTTCGCCTCGGCACTGAACGGCAGCACCAGCACTTTCGCCCGCGCCTCTCCGTCCTTCCTCACGTCCACGGAGAACTCGACCTCGACCGCACCCGTCCGGAACTGGATCTCCTGTCCCGCTCCGTCCCGCATCGCCTGCTGAAGCTCCGCCCGGATCGCTCCGATCGCCTCGGCCAGCCCCACCCATGCCTCGTCCGCCACCGGGCACGCACCCCCTCATCCCTGCACACACGTCGTGCCGCAGCGTACTCGGGGGTGGCCTTCGGTAGCGCGTCTCGTTACGGTCGGCCAAATGGAGATCTTGCGTTATACCGCGTTCACCACCGACCCGACCGGCGGCAACCCCGCCGGTGTCGTCCTCGATGCCACCGGGGTCGACGACGCGACGATGCTGGCGGTGGCGGCTGAAGTGGGGTATTCGGAGACGGCGTTCGTGGTGCCGGACGGCGATGGTGGGCTGGATGTGCGGTACTTCAGTCCGCTCGCCGAGGTGCCGTTCTGCGGGCATGCGACGATCGCGACGGCGGTCGCGTATGCGGAGCGGCATGGGCCGGGGTCCTTGGTGTTGCGCACCAAGGCGGGGGCGGTGCCTGTCACGGCGGAACGGGGGGAAGCCGGTTCTGTCGTCGCCTCGCTGACCAGTGTTGCGCCTCGTACGGCGGACTTGTCCGACGCCGATCGGGCCGAACTGCTCGACGCCCTGCGCTGGTCGGCCGAGGATCTCGATCCGGCGCTGCCGCCGCGGGTGGCCTATGCCGGGGCCTGGCATCCGGTGATCGCGGCCGGTGCCCGGAGCCGGCTGGCCGAGCTGGACTACGACATGTCCGCGCTCGGCGCGCTCATGCGCCGGAAGGACTGGACCACCGTGGACCTGGTCTGGCGCGAGTCGCCCACGGTGTTCCACGCCCGCAATCCCTTCCCGCCGGGCGGTGTCGTCGAGGACCCCGCCACCGGGGCGGCCGCTGCCGCGTTCGGCGGGTATCTCAGGGAGCTGCAACTCATCGCCGTACCGGCCGCCTTGACGATCCACCAGGGTGTGGACATGGGGCGGCCGAGCACGATCTGGGTGTCGGTGCCGGACGCCCCCGGCAGCGGCATCGGCGTCACCGGTGCCGCCGTACGCATCCCCGCCCAGCAGTGAGGTGAGGCCCGCTACTGGGAGTTCGACTCGGACTTGGCCTTGGTCGAACTCAGGCCCAGCGGGCCCGCGATCTCCTCCGCCATGACCTTCCCGGCCTCGAACTCGAGCGTTTCGTCGCCCATGGCCTGGTCCGTGTCGAGGCCGTCGAGTTCCTCGAGGGGCTGGTTCAAGCGCACGTGTGCCAGGACGGACTGCAGGGCCCGCAGGGTCGCCGAAGCCGTGGCGCCCCAGTTGGAGAAGTAGGAGAACTGCCACCACCACATGGCCTCGGTGGTGCGGCCCGCGCGGTAGTGGGCCATGCCGTGGCGGAGGTCGGTGATGACGTCGGTGAGGTCGTCGGAGATACGCGCGGGCACCGGCGCCTTGCGGGGCTCGTACGGGTCGAAGACCTCCGAGTAGACGTCGACCGGTTCGAGAAGCCGGGCGAGGTTCTCGCGAAGGTCGTCCACGTCCGGCTCGGGGCCGGGGTCGGGCTCGTAGCGATCCTCGGGCACCAGGTCCTCGTGCGCGCCGAGGCGGCCCCCGGCGAGCAGCAGCTGGGAGACCTCCAGCAGGAGGAAGGGGATCGCCGATTCCGGCTCGTCGCCCTTCGCCACCTCGGTGACCGCAACGAGGAAGCTCTCTACCTGGTCCGCGATCTGGACCGCGAAGTCGTCCGGGTCCTGTGTGGTCGCGTGCAGCGTGGCGTCAGACATCTAGGAGTCGTCTCCCCTCGAAGGCGCGGCCGAGGGTCACCTCGTCCGCGTATTCCAGGTCGCCACCCACCGGGAGGCCGCTGGCCAGGCGGGTGACCTTGAGGCCCATGGGCTTGATCATGCGGGCGAGGTACGTGGCCGTGGCCTCGCCTTCCAGATTCGGGTCCGTGGCCAGGATCAGTTCCGTCACCGACCCGTCGGCCAACCGCGCGAGAAGTTCTCGTATACGCAGGTCGTCCGGACCGACACCCTCGATCGGGCTGATCGCGCCGCCGAGGACGTGGTAGCGGCCGCGGAACTCGCGCGTGCGCTCGATCGCGACGACGTCCTTCGGCTCCTCGACCACGCAGATGACGGCGGGGTCGCGGCGGGTGTCGCGGCAGATGTTGCAGTTCTCCTCCTGCGCGACGTTCCCGCAGATCGCGCAGAAGCGGACCTTGGCCTTGACCTCCATGAGGGCCTGCGCAAGGCGCCGGACATCGGTCGGTTCGGCCTGGAGGATGTGGAAGGCGATCCGCTGCGCGCTCTTGGGACCGACGCCGGGGAGCCGCCCCAGTTCGTCGATGAGGTCCTGGACCACGCCTTCGTACACGGACTGCCCGCCTTCCTGGTGTTCTCTCGTTTCGTACGGTAGTTGCCGGACGCCCGCCGCAGTAAGACAGGGCCGGTCACAGAACAGGTGTCAGAACGGCAGGCCGGGGATACCGCTGCCGCCGCCCAGACCCTGCGCCAGCGGACCCAGCTTCTGCTGCTGGAGCGTCTGCGCGTTCTCGTTGGCCGCGTGGACGGCCGCGATGACCAGGTCGGCGAGCGTCTCGGTGTCTTCGGGGTCCACCGCCTTCGGGTCGATCTTGAGGGCGCGCAGCTCACCGGCGCCGGTGACAGTGGCCGTCACCAGGCCGCCGCCGGCCTGGCCGTCGACCTCCGTCTGCGCCAGTTCTTCCTGCGCCTGCGCCAGGTCCTGCTGCATCTTCTGGGCCTGCTGCAGCAGCTGCTGCATATTGGGCTGGCCACCACCGGGGATCACGATCAGCTCCTCTTCGGGTACGGGTTTCTCCCGCTCGTTTTTCCCGCTCGGCACGAGCCTACGTGGTCCGCGCAGCCGTCGCCCCAGCACTCTTTCGAGTGAGGCGGTCGTGAGTCCTATACCTGATCAAGGCCCACTTCCGGGCGGAAAAGAGACGAAAACCGGGTCTTCGCCACCCATTGGGCGGTAGGAAGGATGCGGCGCGTCAGCATCAGGTCTCACGTGAGCGCCAGGCAGGCGTCACGCACCGTGATCAGTAGGGAGTGCCGGGTGGGTCAGCCGGAGATGCAGCCCGAGGGTCGGCCTCAGGACGGGCGCGGCAAGGAGGCCGCCGGGCTGCGGCCGGGCGATCTGGCCGGGCGGACGTTTCCGCTCGGGGACTGGGCGGAGCCGGCGGAGCGGCTGAACGAGCTGTACCGGTGGGTGGAGCGCGGGGCGCTGGACACCGCGTCCTGGTATCTCGCCGACCGGGTGTGGAAGCGGCGGGGGGGGGGGGGGCGGGGGGCGGGGGCGGCGGGGGGGGCGGGGGCGGGGGGTGCGCTGCCGTTGCTGGATCTGACGGGGGTGCTGGTCGGGGCGGCCGCGTGGGGGTATCTGGCGCTGTTGCTCGGGGCGGCGTGTGTGGCGGTCGACCGGTGCTTCGGGGTGACGTCCGGGTGGATAAGGGACGTCGCGACCGCGCAGGCTGTGCAGCGGCGGCTTCAGGTGCTGCAGTTCGACTGGGCCTCGGAGAGTGTGCGGGAGGTGCTGGGTCCTGCGGAGGGGACGGCGAGTGAGGCTGCGGAGCGGTGTCTGGGGGTGCTGCGGAGGTTCTCCGAGGACGTGACGGAGTTGGTGCGGGCGGAGACGGCGGACTGGATGGTGGAGTTCCGGACGGGGTCCGCGCCGATGGGGATTCAGTCGGCTGTTGCTGGAGGGACGCGGGGGGAGGGGGCTGTGGTGCAGGGGCGGTTTCCTATGTCGCCGGGGGCTGGTGGTGCGCGGCCGAACATGCCTCGGCAGCGGCCGCCGGAGCCAAGGTGACCCGGGATTGGGGCTGGGGTGGGGTGGGTCGCGCAGCCCGGCGCTGACGGGGTGCCGCCTGCGCCCACCCGTGCCGCCCCAGGCGGCACGCATGCCCGCAGCTTGGGCGGGACGGTGGCCGCCGCCTGCTGGGTGGGCGCCGCCCTCGCGGCACGCATGCCCGCAGCTGAGCGGCTAGGCCTGCGGGGCCGGGAATGCCACCGGGCTCCGGAGCCCCGCTCTGTTCACCGCTCTCACCCCGAAGAACACGTTGTCCTTCGACAGGTCGACCTCGTAGGTCGTCACGTCGCCGACCGGGATCACGTGGGTCCACTCCGGGGAGGTCGTCTCGCGCCAGACGATCTCGTAGCCGGCGAGGTCGGGTTCTGGGCCCTTCGTCCACACAAGCTCGGTCGAGTTGGTCAGGGTGGAGGTGATGATCTTGGCGTCTCGGGGGGTGCCCGGGGCCTGGGCCAGGGTCCAGAGGGTCGCCGCGTTCACCTTGGCCACCCTCGTGATGAAGGGGAAGTCGCAGAACTCGGGCAGGTCGCCGTACTGCTTGCCTGTTTCGTCGATGCGTACGTCCTGGTGCTGATGGGCGTAGTCCTCGGTCGGTTCGGTGAAGCGGGCGGCGGGATAGGCGCGTTCGAGGAAGGGGATGTGGTCGCCGCCGCGGCGGTAGCGGTCCCGGCGGTAGATGACGCGGACCCGCATGCCCGTCGCGTCGTTCTGCGCCACGTCCCGCACGAAGCGGGCCAGCTGACGGGTCGCGGAGTCGTTCTCGCCGCCCACCGAGCGCCGTGTCGCCGCCTGTTCCGGCGTCTCCGAGGACGGCACGCCCTCCGCGAAGAGGCGGATGGTGTACGGGTCCACCGTGCCGTCGTCCGCCTTGGGGCTGCCGACGATGTCGTTGGTGAACATGCCCTGCACATCCGTCCCGGCCGCCCGGTACCGCTGCGCCATGTGCGCCGCCCCGTACAGCCCCTGCTCCTCCCCCGCCACCGCGGCGAACGCGATCGTCGCGGCGGGCCTGCGCTTCGCCATCACCCGGGCCAGTTCCATCGCCACCGCGACACCCGACGCGTCGTCGTCCGCGCCCGGCGAGTCCGAGGTGGCGTCCATGACGTCCGTGACGCGGGAGTCGTAGTGGCCGGAGACGACGTACACGCGCTCCGGCGTCACCGAGCCGCGCAGCGTCGCCACCACGTTGGTGATGCGGGTCGCGACCGGGATGCGGGATGCCGGTTCCTGGACGTACGACTGCAGCTCCACGGTCATACGGCCGCCCGACGTCTCGGCGTACGTGCGCAGCTGAGCCGCGATCCAGTCCCGGGCGGCGCCGATGCCGCGATTCGGGTCGTCCTGGGTGGAGAGGGTGTGGCGGGTGCCGAAGGACACCAGTTTGCGGACCGTCGCCTCGATGCGGGACTCGGATATCTCCCGTAGCAGGGCACGCAGTTCGCGGCTCGGGCGCTGGGCCGTCGCCGGGCCGCGCTCTTCCCCTGTCGTCGCCGCGTCCGCTCCGGCCCCCGTCCCCACCACCGCCGCGCTCGCCGCCGTAGCGGTGAGGACCGTTCTTCTGGAGGGGCTGGGGCGCATGTCGTCTCCCGTGGCCGATTCGAACGAACCGTCACCCATGGTTGTGGACGCGTCAAGATCAGCGCAAGGGGTCCTGCGATACGTGGAGTTGAGAGCGCTTCAGTCGTCGTCGCGGCAGAGCTGGCCCCCCGCCTCCGTCGAGCACGGCACATGGCCGTGGCTGCGGATGACGTTCTGGCCGTTGTTCCGGATGTAGTCGAGGAAGCTCCCGGCGAGGGAGCCGGCGGGCGGGGCGCCGTAGGTGTAGGCGTACTCCACGCCGCGGTACGGGTAGGGGTTGCCGTCGTTCTCGATGGCGTCGACGTCGGCGATGTCGCCGTTGAGGGCGACGAGCTTGACGCCCTTCTCGCCGTTCGCCTGGTTGAGTTCGCTGAAGCCGATGGCGCCCGGGGTCGAGGCGACCTTCTTCAGCACGTCCTCCGTGGAGTTGAGCTCGCAGCGCACCGGGGCGGACCTGTCGACCGCGAGATCGCAGTCCAGTGAGGTGCTGGGCACGCCCTCCCACCTCCCGTCGAGCACCCGGTCCTGGAAGACCTGCCGGGTACCGGAGTCGGCGTCCCGGCTGACCAGGACGACCCGCCGGTGCGGGAGGGACGGGTCGAGCTCGTCCCAGTGCCCGATCTCCCCGGAGTAGAGGCGGCGGACCTGGGTGAGGGTCAGGCCCTGCGGGAGGTCGAGGCCGCTGTTGGCGACCAGCGTGAAGACGGACAGGGCGACGGACTCGGCCTCCAGTGCGGCGTCGGCGCGGGTGCTGCGGCCGTCGGAGAAGGCGATCATGGACGCCCTGGACTTCGCCGACTCGCCCTTCAGATCGGCCAGTTCGCCGACACCCGCCGTACTGCCCCGGGCGTCCACCACGATGTCGGAGCCCTCGCAGTCCTTCTCGTACTCCTTCGCCAGGTCCCGCACCACGGGCGCGAAGGCGGTGGAGCCGGTGACCGTGAGCTTGCCCTTCTCGCAGCCCAGCGGGGGCGGATTGTCGTCGCGGGCGATGATGATGGTGGCGAGGGTGAGGACGGAGGCGGTGAGCACGATGGTGATCACCCGGGCCGCCCGGCTGAACAGCGGCGGCTTGTCGTCCGGCAGCGCGCCGCGGTTGGGACGCACCACGCCGTCCCGGATGCCGCCGACGAGCTTGATCTCACGGCCCACGTCACCGCCGGACAGCAGCACCAGCAGCTTGAAGTACTCACCGCGGTTGAGCGGGACGCGCGGGAGGCGCAGCTTGTTGCCGTCGTCGTCGTAGCCGAAGCCCGAGTGCGGGGTGAAGTGGCTCATCAGGTGGTCGGTGCCTTGCGGCTGGGTGACCGACACACCGTGGATGGTCCGGTCGGTGAACTCCACGGTGAGACCGTTGAGTTCACGGCTCGTGTAGTCGTCGAGGCCGATGCTCTCCGAGCCGTCGTTCTCGATGCGCAGCAGGACGAGCGTCCCGTTGGCCATGTTGGGCGCGTCGAACGAACCGAGCCGGACGTTCGGGCGGCCCGACTGGACGTCGTCTCCTATCGGGTTGTCCATCTGGACGCGGTAACCGATCCGCTTACGCCGCGGAATGTGGCGCTCGTACCACACCATGGCGACCGAGGCCGCGATGCCGATGGACGCCGTCGCGACGGCGATGACGTTCTCAGCGCTCAGCCACTCCACTGGGTGCCCCCGCAACTCCCAGAACCCGATAGTGTCCGGTCACTTTAGGGTCGCGGGCTGTGATACTCCGTTTCCGTCCGCAGATGTTCGCTTGAGATTCAACTGCCGCGCGGGGTCTTCAACCGGCGTGCACACAGGGGGACTTGGTCACTGCCGGGTGTAGGCCAGCTTCTCCCCGCTGCTCGCGTTCACCCGCTCCAGACTGCCGTCCGGCAGCAGTGTCAGCTCGGTGGCGGCGCCCGGCGTACAGGAGGAGGCCGGCTCGCCTACGGTCACGGTAGACGGGCCGATCTTCAACGGGCCCTCCGTGCCCGGCTCTTCGGCCAGCTGCGCCTGGAACACACAGTGGTAGTCCGGGCCGTCGGCCACGAGCGAGAGCACCGTGTCACCCACCTCGCCCTGCTGGAGGGTGAGTCGACGGCTGTGGCTCCCGGCGTCGTTGGAGATGGTCGCGGACCACGTGCCCAGGAACGACGTCGGAATGGCACCGCCGGCGGGCGCCGAGGTGGCCGGGGACGACTCCGGCGCCGTCGTCGGCCCGGACGTGGCGGGGGCGCTCGCGCTCGGCGACGCGGTGGACGTGCCGTCACCCTTGCCGTCGTTCTTCTCGTCCCCCGAGCCGTTCATGAGCGCGTACACCGAACCGCCGGCGGCCAGCGCCACGACCAGCGCGATCACGACGAGCAGCACCGTGGAACGGCCGCTCTGGCGCGGCGGCTCCTGGGGAGCGCCGGGCCCGTACGGCGGGGTCGCACCGAGGCTGCCGTACGGGTTCGGGTTGTACGGCTGGCCGTACGGCGGCGGCGCCCCTGCACCCGGCTGCTGCGGGTACCCGTACCCCGCGGGCTGCGGGTGCTGCTGGGGATAGCCGTACGCCGGGTGCGGCGCCGGGGCGGGCGGCGGGGCCTGGGGGCCTTGGCCCGAGATCATGGTGGGCAGATGGTTCAAGGGGGCGCCGCCACCCGGCTGTCCGGGCGGAGGAGGCACCGGCGCCTGTACGGCCGTAGGAGCGTCGTCGTCCGCGACCGGCGCATGCTCCGGGGACGCCTCGACGGCCGCTGCGTCCTCAGGGTCTTCCGTCTCCAGCAACTGCACGGCGTGCCGCCCGAGTTGGGCCACCAGCGTGCCGGGCAGCCACGGATCCCGGGAGCGCCCGTCCGAGACGGTCGCGTCGGCGCCCGTACGCTCCAGGATCTCGTCGAGCGTCGGCCGCGCCGCCGGGTCCTTGCGCAGACAGTGCCGTACGAGGTCGGCGACCCCCTCCGGCACGCCCTCCAGGTCGGGTTCCTCCTGGGCGATGCGGAACATCAGGGCGTGGACCCCGCTGTTGGTCGCGCCGAAGGGGAGGTTGCCGGTGGCGGCGTAGGCGAGGACGGAGCCGAGGCAGAAGACGTCGCACGCCGGGGTGATCCGGTCGCCGCGCACCTGCTCGGGCGCCATGAAGCCGGGCGAGCCGACCAGCGCGCCGGTGCGGGTGAGCCCGCCGTCGGTCACGGTCTCCAGGGCACGGGCGATCCCGAAGTCGATGACCCGGGGCCCGTCGATGGTGACCAGCACATTGGACGGCTTCAGATCCCGGTGGATGATCCCGGCCGCGTGAATGTCCTTCAGCGCATACGCGAGCCCGGCCGCGAGAATGCGCACCGACCGCTCGGGCAACGCCCCGTGATCACGGCCGACGACCTGCTGCAGGCTGGGCCCGGCGACATACCCGGTGGCGACCCAGGGCACGGCGGCCTCGGTGTCGGCGTCCAGCACCGGCGCGGTCCAGTCCCCGCCGACCTGCCGTGCGGCCTGCACCTCCTGCCGGAACCGCGCCCGGAACTCCTCCTGCGCGGCCAGCTCCTCCCGCACCAGCTTGACCGCGACGGTCCGCCCCCGGTCGGACCGGGCCACGAACACCTGCCCCATCCCACCCGCACCCAGCCGCGCCAGCAGCCGATACGCCCCGATCCGCGGTGGATCCCCGGCCCCCAGTTTCTCCATCGCCGCGCCGCCCTCCCCCGATACGCGCTGTGCAATGGATCGAGGATACGGCGGGGAAGGGGGAGGTGAGCGCGGTGGCCCCGAACCGGAGATCCGAACTCCGGTGCATCGGACACGAGCCCGTCCCCAAAAGATCAAAAGGCGCGCCGCGACGGCTGCCTGTGCCACGGCAGTTGAGCATTGTCACCGGAGGCTGGTCACCAGTAGGTTCGAGCCGCTGGCGTTCGAGCGACAGGGGATGCGGGGCCTCGGGTGGCACTGCTGGACACACTGGTGACAACGGCCGCGGGGGCGCTGGCCGCCACGATCGGGGTCCTGGTCGGGGGCATCGTCACCCACCGTGCCCAGGACCGTCAGTGGCTGCGGGACAAGCAACTGATCGCCTACCAGGAACTGATCAGCCACTACGCCAAGTTCACGATGACCATCAGCCGTGCCCATGCCGGCCGACAGGGATGGGACTACGACTGGAGCGAGTGGAGCGCGGCCCTGACCCGTGCCAGTCTGGTCGCCCCCGCCGCCGTCGCGGCGGAGATCGACAACTTCGGTAAGGCCATCGGCGTGTTCCTGGACCAGGTCGCGCGTGACCCGGCACGCGACCCGTTGCACAATCCGTTGAGCGCGGAGGAGTTCGCCCAGGCCAGTAGAGCACCCGCCCAAGCGCAGATGCAGTTGGTCAACGCCATACGACGGTCACTGAGCAAAGACCAAAAGGCACTGCCCTTCTGGATAGGCGGATCCCTCGCGAGCAGCCCCGACGATCCCTGACAGAGCACTTCAAGGTTCCGTAACAGGTGGGCCCACTTGCTCGAGTACCTTCGACAGCCGTTCCAGGAGCCGCACGGCGTCCGCGAGTTCGTCCTCCCCGAAGGCCTCCGCGAGCCGGTCCGCGAAGACGGTGTGCCCGGGATTGATCCGGCGGACCGCCGCGAGCCCCTCCTCCGTCGGTGCGAGGAGTTTGGCGCGGCGGTGGGCGGGGTTGGGGCGGTACTCGGCGAGTCCGCGCTCCACCAGCAGATCGGCGATCCGCTGGACGCTCTGCCGCGTGATGCCCATCTCCCGCGCGATCCCGGAGACCGGCAACGGCTCCCGCAGCACGGCGCCGAGCACCTGCCACCAGGCGGCGGTGAGTCCGGCAGGCCGCGCCAACTCCTCTGCCACGGCGAGGAATTGGCCGTTCAGCCGGAAGACTCCGAGGGCGCTGCGGCTGAGCAGATCCTGACGCTCCCCGCTCACTTGGCCGCCCCCTGAAGGACGGCGTACGCCTCCGCGTCCGAGTCGTGGAACAGCCGGTACCAGGCGTCGAGCACCTCGCCCTCGTACACCCCGAGCAGCCGGAAGATCTCCCGCGCGAAGGCGACGGGCTCGGTGGGGCCGGCGGTGACGAGGTTGCCGTCGGTCACGGCGTCCGCGTCGACGTACCGGTCACCGCCCTTGTATCCGGTGGCCGCGAGATAGAAGGAGACGGCGCTGGTGTGGTCGCGGTCGTCGAGCAGTCCCTCGCGGGCGAGTCCCGCGGTGGCTCCGCAGATCGCGGCGACGGGGACGCCGACGTCGAGGAACTCCCGCGCCTTGCGGGCGAACGGCGCGAGATCGTCGCTCGTGTCCCACAGGTCGGCGCCCGGCAGGATCAGCAGCGAGCTGTCTTCGGGGCGTACGTCGTCCAGGGCGAGGTCGGGCTGGATGCGGAGCCCGCCGATGCTGGTGACGGGGTCGCGGGTGGGGCCGGCGGTGCGGATCGGGTACCCGGCGCGGGCGAGATGGGCGGTCGCGTGACCGGTCTCCCAGTCGGCGAGGGTGTTGTAGACGGCGAGGTGTACGGGCTTGTGGTTCATGGCTGGCTCCTCCTGGACCCTTCGAAGCGATGACAGCATCCTGTCATTCACGACAGCATGCTGTCAATATCTTGGGCGGGATCAGAGCGGGATCCCTGGCTGTCGACAACCTGTCGCGGAAAGCGTCGTCCCACAGACAGGACGCCGATACCGCTTCCGTATCGCGGACACTTACGCTCGCCCGCATGACCCCTCAGCCAGATCCCGAGGTCGGCGCCGCCGTGAAGGCCGCGGACCGTGCGCATGTGTTCCACTCCTGGTCCGCGCAGGAGCTCATCGACCCGCTCGCCGTCGCCGGCGCGGAGGGGTCGTACTTCTGGGACTACGACGGCAAGCGCTACCTCGACTTCACCAGCGGGCTCGTCTACACGAACATCGGCTACCAGCACCCGAAGGTCGTCGCCGCGATCCAGGAGCAGGCCGGGAGGATGACGACCTTCGCGCCCGCGTTCGCGATCGAGGCGCGGTCGGAGGCGGCGCGGCTGATCGCCGAGCGGACGCCGGGTGACCTGGACAAGATCTTCTTCACCAACGGCGGGGCGGACGCGGTCGAGCACGCGGCGCGGATGGCGCGGCTGCACACGGGCCGGCCGAAGGTGCTGTCGGCGTACCGCTCCTACCACGGTGGTACGCAGCAGGCGGTGAACATCACGGGTGACCCGCGCCGCTGGGCATCGGACAGCGGTTCCGCCGGTGTGGTGCACTTCTGGGCACCCTTCCTCTACCGCTCCCGCTTCTACGCGGAGACGGAGGAGCAGGAGTGTGCGCGGGCTCTCGAGCACCTGGAGACGACGATCGCCTTCGAGGGGCCGTCGACCGTCGCCGCGATCGTTCTCGAGACGATTCCGGGGACCGCGGGGATCATGGTGCCGCCGCCGGGCTATCTGGCGGGCGTCCGTGAGATCTGCGACAAGTACGGGATCGTCTTCGTGCTGGACGAGGTCATGGCCGGGTTCGGGCGGACGGGCGAGTGGTTCGCGGCGGACCTGTTCGGCGTCGTACCGGACCTGCTGACCTTCGCGAAGGGCGTGAACTCCGGGTATGTGCCGCTGGGCGGGGTCGCGATCTCCGGGGCGATCGCGGAGACGTTCGCTCAGCGGGCCTATCCGGGCGGACTGACCTACTCCGGCCATCCCCTGGCCTGCGCCGCCGCCGTCGCGACGATCAACGTCATGGCCGAGGAGGGCATCGTCGAGAACGCGGCGAGGCTCGGCGCGGAGGTGGTGGAACCGGCGCTGCGAGAGCTGGCCGAGCGGCACGCGTGCGTCGGCGAGGTGCGGGGCGTCGGCATGTTCTGGGCGCTCGAGCTGGTCAAGAACAAGGAGACCCGCGAGCCGCTGGTCCCGTACAACGCGTCCGGCCCTGCGAACGCCCCCATGACCGCGCTCGGCTCCGCCGCGAAGGCCAACGGCATCTGGCCGTTCATCAACATGAACCGGACACATGTCGTCCCGCCGTGCAACGTCACGGAGGCGGAACTGAAGGAGGGGCTCGCGGCATTGGACGCCGCGCTGACCGTGGCTGACGAGTTCGCGGAGTAGCTGCGGGGGGGGGGTTGGCCGCGCAGCCCGGCGCTGGCGGGGTGCCGCCTGCGCCCACCCGTGCCGCCCCAGGCGGCACGCATGCCCGCAGGCTACGGCGCCGGTCCGCACAATTCAGCCCCTCCGGCGTTTGAGGAGCGGGGGTCCGGGGGCTGGCCCCCGGAACGGGGTCGAAGGGGCGGAGCCCCTTCAGGATGGGACGGGTAGGGGCGGCGGGGGCGAGAACAACCGCCTTCCCGCTCCCCCGCCGGGACGGCGACCCCTGCAAGCCGAACGCGTAAGGTGGCGTGCTCGTAGACATATGCGAGCACGCCACCCCATCGCGACGTAGGGAGACGCCCCGACCATGCCCGGCACCAGCGGCAACGGCGCCGTGACCCGCAGCACCCTGCGGCAGCAGATCGCCGAAGCGCTTCGCGACGAGGTGCTGGCGGGACGGCTGCAGCCGGGTCAGGAGTTCACGGTGAAGGAGATCGCCGAGCAGTACGGCGTCTCCGCCACCCCCGTACGCGAGGCCCTGGTCGATCTCTCCGCGCAGGGCCTCCTCGACGCCGACCAGCACCGCGGCTTCCACGTCCACGAGTACTCCGTAGCGGACTACCGCCGCATCCTGGAGGCCCGCAGCCTGGTCATCGCGGGCATGTTCCAGGCACTGGACGGCAATCACCGCGGCTACCAGAACCCCACGGACGCCCGTTTCGCCGCCGGCCTCGCCGGAGTGCGCCGCCGCGGCGAGGAGGCACAGCGCGCGGCAGCCGCGGGCGACCTCACCGTCCTGATCGGCTACGACCTGCGCTTCTGGAAGGAACTCGGCAACCTCTTCGGCAACCCCTACCTCGCCGACTTCCTGCACCGGCTGCGCGTCCAGTCCTGGGTCTGCGCGGTCCAGCACCTGCGCCGGGTGACCGACCTGCGCGGCCACCTCTGGTCCTGCCACACCGAGTTGGTCGACGCACTGGCCCGACGCGACACGACGGAGGCACGCGCGATCGTCGCCTCGTACAACGCTGACTCCCTGGCCCTCATCGAACGCCTGGCGGCCGGATGAAGGGCCCTGAAACGGCCGTGGACCTCTCCGTCGTCATCCCCGCCTACAACGAAGAAGGGCGTCTCGGCCCCACCCTCGACGCCATCGCCGACTATCTCGGCGAGGACGAGGGCCGCTGGGGCGACTGGGAGATAATCGTCGCCGACGACGGCTCCACCGACGGCACCCGCGACCTCGTCACCGAACGGACCGAGCGCGCCGAAAAGACCGCGGGCGCCGAAAAGACCGAGAAGACCGCGGGGACCGACGCGCGCGACACCCGCATCCGCCTCGTCACCGCCGACCGCAACCGCGGCAAGGGCGCCGCCCTCCGCCTCGGCGTCGCCGCCACCCGTGGCCGCCGGGTGCTGGTCACCGACGCCGATCTGGCCGCGCCCATCGAGGAGTTGGAGCGGCTCGACAAGGCGCTCAGCGAGGGATATGCCGCCGCGATCGGCTCCCGTTCCGTGCCCGGCGCGACGATCGGCGACCGCCAGCACCCGGTACGCGAACTGCTCGGCCGCGCGGGCAACGTCCTCATACGCAGGACCGCTGTCCCCGGCATCCGCGACACCCAGTGCGGCTTCAAGCTCTTCGACGGCGACCGCGCCCGCGAGGCCTTCGCCGACTCCCGCCTCGACGGCTGGGGCATCGACGTCGAGGTCCTCCAGCACTTCCGCCGCGCCGACTGGCCGCTCGCCGAGGTCCCGGTCCGCTGGTCGCACCAGAGCGGCTCGAAGGTCGGCCCCCTCGACTACGGCCGCGTCCTCGCCGAACTCGCCCGCCTCAAGGCCCGCGCGCTGCGCCCGGCGGACCTCCTGGCCGTCGCCCTCTTCCTCCTCATGTCGGTCGCCCTCTACTCGGGCCGCCTGATCGACCCGAGCAACCGCTATCTGCCGGATTCGCTCCGGGACCAGAACCAGTGGGAGTGGTTCTTCGCGGTGACGGCCGACAACGTCGCCCACCTCCGCAACCCCCTCTTCACCGACCTCCAGGGCTTCCCCGACGGCGTGAACCTCATGGCCAACACGGTCATGCTCGGCCTGTCCGTCCCCTTCACGCCGCTGACCCTGCTCGCGGGCCCGGCGATCTCCCTGAGCGTCGTCATGACGCTGGGCCTCGCGGCCACCGCCGCCGCCTGGTACTGGCTGATCGTGAAACGGGTCGTACGGCAGCGCGCCGCGGCCTTCGTCGGCGCGTCCCTCGCGGCCTTCGCCCCGCCGATGGTCAGCCACGCCCACGCGCACCCGAACTTCATCATCCTGTTCATGATCCCGCTGATCATCGACCGCGCGCTGCGGCTCTGCGCCGGCACCCGGGTCACCCGGGACGGCATCGTGCTGGGCCTGATGGCGGCGTACCAGATCTACCTCGGCGAGGAGCCTCTCCTCCTCGCGGCGATGGGGATGCTGCTGTTCGCCGCCGCCTATGGAGTCGTACGACGGGATGTGGCGAAGGCGTCCTGGCGCCCGCTCGGCAAGGGCGTGCTGATCGGCGCCGCGACCTGCCTCCCCCTGGTCGTCTACGCCCTGGCCTGGCAGTTCTACGGCCCGCAGAGCTACCACAGCGTCCTGCACGGCGACAACGCCGGCAACAGCCCGCTGGCCCTGCTCTCCTTCGCCGAACGCTCACTCATCGCGGGCGACGCGGACACCGCGAACGCCCTCTCCCTCAACCCCACCGAACAGAACGCCTTCTACGGCTGGCCCCTGGTCGCCCTCGCCTTCGCGATCGTCATACGGCTGTGGGAGCACGCCCTGGTCAAGGCGCTGGCGTTCACGGCGGTCGCGGCGGCCTTCCTCTCCCTGGGCCCGGAGTTCCGCATCCCGCTGACGGATGTCGTCCTCCCCGGCCCCTGGGCGCTGCTCGCCGAGAAGCCGTTGTTCGAGTCGGTCATCGAGAGCCGCGTGGCGATGGTGTGCGCACCGGCGCTGGGCATGCTGGTGGCGCTGGCGGTGGACCGGCTGGCCGCCACCCGCTCCGTGGGCACGCAGTTCGCCGGCTTCCTCGGCATCTGCCTCGCCCTGCTCCCCCTCGTCCCCGCCCCGCTGAAGGCGGTGGACCGCGCGGAGGTACCCGCGTTCATCGCGGACGGGAGCTGGAAGTCGTACGTCGGAAAGGGCGAGTCGCTCGTCCCGGTCCCGCTGCCGGACCCCGGCGACGCGGAGGCCCTGCACTGGCAGACGGAGGCCGGCATGGGCTTCAAGCTCCCCGGCGGCTACTTCAACGGCCCCTACGGCGAGGAGCGCGTCGGCATCTACGGCGCCTCCCCCCGCGACACCTCCAACCTCCTGCGGGAGGTGCGCTATACGGGCAAGATTCCGGAGATCGGTGCGAACTGGCGGACGCTGGCCCGGCACGACCTCGCCTTCTGGAAGGCGGGTGTGCTGGTCCTGGCGCCGCAGCAGAACGACGACAAGCTGCGCGAGACGGTGGAGAAGCTGGTGGGCAGCCCTGGTAAATGGACCGGCGGGGTGTGGGTATGGGATCTGCACGCGGGGAGCTGATGGGCACCACACCGACTACTGTCCTAGTCGTTTCAGAAGTCGCTAGTTACTCAGTTCTGGTCGTTTCTAGTCGTGACGAGGAGACCTCTTTTGGCCTGTGACCTGTGGCTGGTACCGCTCGTCGACGTGTTGTGCCACACGCCCGACAACCCGTTCGCCGAGGAACTCGCGCAATACAACAAGGTGCTGGCCGAGGCCGGGCTGCCCCCGGTGCCGGTGTACCAGTACATGCCGGGCCTGTCCGGCGACGTGGCCCCGGTGGCCGGCTTCGACTACGACGCGCTGCACTTCCTGCGCCGCGCGTACCTGCTCCAGGTCTGCGGTCTGCCGGTGACGCCGGTCGACGCACTCGGCGGCGACTACGAACAACTCCTGGAGATGTTCGAGACGACGGCCCAGCAGTCACACCTGGTCTGGCACTACGACCATGCGGGCGCATACGTCCCAGTGGACTTCCCGCACCCCCTCGCCAACGACGAACTCCTCGCCGGAGGCGGCCCGTTGGGCTCCTCGCAGGCCCTTCTGCGCGAGCTGGAACTCGTAGCGCCGGTGATCGGCATCGACCCGGCCAACCCCCCGGCACCACCTCAGCCCCCACTGGCCCCCACCGAGCTGGAGGAACCCGCGGTCCCCGCCCCCTACGACCCCAGCCCCTTCGCCCGCGAGCGGCACGTCTGGCTCGGCCTGCACGCGGCGGCGACACGGAGTCTGGCGCAGGGCTCGATGATCGTCTTCAGCTGAGCGCCGGCGTCAGCGCCCCAGCGCGGACAGCCCCTTCTGCAGGTCCTCGGGGTTCATCACCGGCGTGTACGTGACGTCGGCACCGAGCTCCAGGAAGAACGGCTCGGCGATCGACGGCATCTCCGAGCTGTCCTTCATGTCGAACACCATGTAGCAGGTGCGGTGGCCGTTGTCCGTGGTGAAGTAGGCCGCCTCCGGCTTGACCTGCTCCATCGACGACTGGACCAGCTTCGACAGGGTCCCGTTCCGGATGGCCTCGTTCGACCGCTCCGTGTCGAGTCGTGCCTTGAACAGAACGCGCATCGCACTCACCTTCTTCTGAACGGCCCCCGCCTCAGAATATGCCTATATGCCGCATTCCGGGCTGCCGGGTGGATCGGCTGGGGCGGATCGGCCGGGGCGGCAGTTGTTCGTACCGACCCCGGCCGGAGAGCATCAGCGCTGACGCGGCAGCCTGATCGTGCGGACGAGAGGCATGTCCGCGTACAGGTCCGGGTCTACGGTCACGACGTGGCGACCGTCCGGCCAGTCGGGCGTCGGCCTGGACAGATGAACGGCCTGACCGAGCCGCCATTCCACCCCGTCACGCAGCAGCGAGCCCACACTGCACGCACCCGGGAAGTCCAACTCGACGATCTCGACGGCAGGGAGGGCGCCGACGTGCTCGGCGAGCCCCTTGCGCATACCGTCGGCGGCGGCCAGGCAGAGCGCGGGAACGTACACATGCCGCGTCGGCCCGTGCTCGGTGTTCGCCACGAACTGCGAGGCGAGCGAGTTCCCCGAACCCAGCGCGAGCAAGGCCGACTCATCGAAGACGACGCCGGTGGAACCGGCCGCCATGGCGCTCACAGGCTCTCCACCGGTCGGCCGGCCTCGAGGTCCCGCCAGACCTTCTCGACCCGGTCGTGATCCTCGTCAGTAAACGTCACGCCGAAATGCGTCTCGCAGTACGCCTTCGTCTCCTCGTACCGCTTGCGCAGCTCCTCCTTGGTGGGGGTGGCCCCCGCCAGCTCGGCGATCAGATCACGCATGGTCATCCCCCGCTCGCGGGCGAGCACCATGAGGCGGTCGCGGACAGCGGGGTCGACCTTGACGGTGGTGTCAGCCATGACGGCAGTATACCTGCGGTATACCGCATCGGCCCCCGGCATCTCCACGGCGGAGTAATGCGGCCCTGTTCGTCGTCCCATTCGCGAACGGTCGCCTGAATCATGGGGGATCCCTAATTCCCGAAGTGGATGGACCCGTGGATGTCCCGCGCCTGGACGACGTTGCCGTGGACCGTCCCACCTGAGATCTCGTTGTGGACGTCACCCGAGCCGGTTGGTGTGCGGTCCAGCGCCTCGGCCTTCCGCCGCCAGGACTCAAGCGCTTGCGCGAACGCCGGGTCCTGGCGGGCGCGCAGCACGAATGCCTCGGCCAGTTCTCTGGCCCGGCGCTCGTCGTCCGACGCTTCGGCCAGGGCTGTCAACTCGCCTTCGCCGACTGGTGCTTCACCCTGTGGCCGACGTCCGACCAACTCCCTCAGGGACACCCAGATCTGCTGTCCCGCCGCCCCTGCGGTACCCCCCGCGAGGGCCATCAGTAGTGCAGGTGCAATCGGGTCCACGGACTTCCTCCGATGTCGGGCAGACAGGCGACTGCTACCCGTGAGCCGCCGTCGGGCCGGGGCTCACGGGTAGGGAAGGGCCGGTCTACAGGAACGAGTTGATCTCGATCGTCTCGTCGCGGCCCGGGCCCACGCCGATCGCGGAGATCGGGGCGCCGGACATCTCCTCCAGGGCCTTGACGTAGTCCTGCGCGTTCTTCGGGAGGTCGGCGAAGGTCTTGGCCTTGGAGATGTCCTCCGACCAGCCGGGCAGCATTTCGTAGACGGGTTTGGCGTGGTGGAAGTCGGACTGGGAGTACGGGAGTTCCTCGACGCGGCGGCCGTCGATCTCGTACGCCACGCAGACGGGGATCTGCTCCCAGCCGGTGAGGACGTCCAGCTTGGTGAGGAAGAAGTCCGTCAGGCCGTTGACGCGGGTGGCGTAGCGGGCGATCACCGCGTCGAACCAGCCGCAGCGGCGGTCACGGCCGGTCGTGACGCCCCGCTCGCCGCCGATGCGGCGCAGCGCCTCGCCGTCCTCGTCGAAGAGCTCGGTCGGGAACGGGCCCGCGCCGACGCGGGTCGTGTACGCCTTCAGGATGCCGATGACGCGGCTGATCTTCGTCGGGCCGACGCCGGCGCCCGTGCAGGCGCCGCCCGCGGTCGGGTTGGACGAGGTGACGAAGGGGTACGTGCCGTGGTCGATGTCCAGCAGCGTGCCCTGGCCGCCCTCGAAGAGGACGACCTTGTCGTCCTCAAGGGCCTGGTTGAGGACCAGGACCGTGTCGGTGACGTACGGCGCGAGCTTGTCGGCGTAGGTCAGCAGCTCCTCGACCACCTGGTCGACGGCGATCGCGCGCCGGTTGTACAGCTTGGTGAGGATCTGGTTCTTGACGTCGAGGGCCGCTTCGACCTTCTGGGTGAGGATCGACTCGTCGTAGAGGTCCTGGACGCGGATGCCGACGCGGTTGATCTTGTCGGCGTAGGTGGGGCCGATGCCGCGGCCGGTGGTGCCGATCTTCCGCTTGCCGAGGAAGCGTTCCGTCACCTTGTCGACGGTGACGTTGTACGGCGTGATGATGTGAGCGTTGCCGCTGAGCAGGAGCTTGGACGTGTCGACGCCTCGCTCGTTCAGCCCGCTCAGCTCGGAGAGCAGGACCGACGGGTCGACGACGACGCCGTTGCCGATGACCGGGGTGCACCCCGGGGACAGGATTCCGGAAGGTAGGAGGTGCAGGGCGTACTTCTGGTCGCCCACGACTACCGTGTGGCCGGCGTTGTTGCCGCCTTGGTAGCGCACTACGTAGTCGACCGACCCGCCTAGCAGGTCCGTCGCCTTTCCCTTGCCTTCGTCACCCCACTGAGCACCGAGCAGCACAAGTGCGGGCACGCGCGTACACCCCTTCCGGGCGGGGCATGTCCAAGGTCAGAGGCGTACGCGACATTGACTGTGCGTCGCACAGCCTGTTTCGTACACCGGCGGCCTTCGTTGGCCGCGACCCGTCGGACCGGATGCCCCGGAATAGACGAAGCCCCTGGCGCAATAGCGCAAGGGGCTCTTGCACAAAGATGCTACCCGAGGAAGCGAGGCATGACCGAGGTGGCGACTTCTCCGACGTCCGCACAGCTGCTGGTGGTGGTCGACCCGATCGCCCGTCGGACGGACGGAGAGTCCGTACGGATCGCGAAAGACGTGCTCAGCGCGGGTGCCACGACCAAGGTGTGTCTGCCGGAGGGGCCGGAGGAATTCGCCCGGGCGATGGCGCGGCGGGGGTCGCGGCGGCTCGTGGTCGTCGGGGACGACCGGGCGCTGCTGCGGACGGTGTCCCTGCTGCACCGGCAGCGGGAGCTGGGCGGATGTGCGCTGTCGGTGGTTCCGGTGGGCGGTGGGCTGTCGCTGGCCCGGTCGCTCGGAGTGCCCACGGGGGCGGTGGCGGCGGCGCGGGCCGTGCTGGACGGGGCGGAGCGGCGGCTGGATCTGCTCGTCGACGACAGCGACGGGGTGGTGCTCGGCACGCTGCGGATCCCGCCGCTGGCCCTGCGGGAGCCCCGCGATCCCCGGGAGCATTCGACGGGGGCGTCCGCCGTGTCCTCCGCGCATCCCTGGCTGCGGACCTGCCAGTCCTTCGTACGGACCCTGGCCACCCGCCCGGGCCGGACGATCCCGTCCGCCCCCACCGCCGGGCCCGCGCGGCTGCGCGTGGAGGTCGACGGGGTCACGCTGGTCGATCTCGACCAGCCGGTGGAGGCCGTCTCCGTCATGCCGGGCCGCGCGGGTTCGGCCGAGGTGGAGGTACGTCCCGCCTCGGTGGGCGCGGAGGCGTCACCGTTGCGTGCGGCCGGGCGCGCGGTGACCGTGTCCGGGCCGGATTTCCGCTACCGGGCGGACGCGGTGGTGAGCGGCCCGGTACGGACACGGACGTGGACGGTGCTGGAGGGGGCTTGGGGGCTGACGCTGCCGGTGACGGGGAGGGGGACGGGTCGCGGGTAATCCGAGTGCCGCGGATAATCCGGGTGCCTGCCCCTCGACGCCGCGGCTAATCTGCCACCGGCCGTGGCCGGAACCCCGCGTCGGCCTCGAGGGCCGGACGGACATCCAGGTGCCGGCGCCCCCGCAGCAGGACTGGGCGGGAGCGGCTCGCGTACGGGCCCGGGAGCTGGAGCGAGCCATGGCCCGCTGATCCCTACCTGGGCAACGCGTCCGACTCGTCCTTCAGCCCCACCCCCGTCAGCCCCAGCTCCCGCGCCCTCCCCATCAGTCCCGCCAGCTTCCCCGCCGCTCCCTCGTACGTCTGCCCCAGCGGTGGCCGGATGTTGGAGAGGCAGTTGCGGTCGGCGTCTGTCGTGACGCCCGGCTTGGGGCGGTACGTCAGGTACGCGCCGAGGGAATCGGCGGCCGACATCCCCGGGCGTTCTCCCACCAGGACGACCACCATCGACGCGCCGATGGCCGCCGCGATGTCGTCGCCCAGGGCGACACGAGCCTGTTCGGCGAGGATGACGGGAGCGATCCGGAAGGTGGGCACACGCACCACCGTCTCCCGCACCACCGCCGCCGCATGCTCGTGCACCGCCCGGCTGGACAGCCCGTCCGCCACGACGAACACCACGTCCCACTCCCCCACCGGAAGGTGCGCCCGGTCCGTCGCGTCCAGCTGTCGTCCCAGGTCCGGTCGCTGGAGGTACGTCAGCCGGTCGGGGGCCGCGCTGCGCACCCGTACCGTCTCCATGCCCAGCAGCTGTGCCGCCACCGCCCCCGGGTCGAACGGCGAGTGCACCGCGTCCCGGGCCGCCGCGTGCGCGGACTGGAGTTCCAGGCGGTGGCGGGTCGGCAGTGCGGAGCCCGAGCGGCCGAGGCCGATGCGGGCCTGGGTGTGGCGTCGTAGCGCCGACCACAAGGCCAAGTCGCCTGTCGGCGGCTGTATCTGACCGTCCGTCATGCCGCCAGTTCCCTTCCGATGGCCGTCAGCGGGTGTCCCGTACCGGACACGTCCCGGATCGCGCCGCGTTCGTCCAGCAGACCGATCGATCCGAGCCAGGCCTCGAACTCCGGCGCCGGGCGCAGTCCCAGCACCTCGCGCAGGTACAACGCGTCGTGGTACGAGGCCGATTGGTAGTTGAGCATGATGTCGTCGCCGCCGGGCGTGCAGATCACGAAGGACGCCCCGGCCACGCCCAGCATCGTGAGCATGGTCGCCACATCGTCGTCGTCCGCGTCCGCGTGGTTCGTGTAGCAGATGTCCAGACCCATCGGCAGGCCGAGCAGCTTGCCGCAGAAGTGGTCCTCCAGGGCGGCACGGAGGATCTGCCGGCCGTCGTACAGGTACTCCGGGCCGATGAAGCCGACCACCGTGTTCACCAGGAGCGGGTCGTAGCGGCGGGCCACCGCGTAGGCCCTGGCCTCCACCGTCTGCTGGTCGACACCGTGGTGCGCGTCTGCGGAGAGGGCGCTGCCCTGGCCCGTCTCGAAGTACATGACGTTCCGGCCGACCGTGCCCCGGTCCAGTGCCCGCGCCGCCTCATGCGCCTCGTCCAGCAGGCCGAGCGTCACACCGAAGGACGCGTTCGCCGCCTGTGTCCCCGCGATGGACTGGAAGACCAGGTCGACCGGGGCGCCGCGCTCCATCAGGTCCACGCTGGTGGTGACGTGGCAGAGCACGCACGACTGGGTGGGGATGGCGTACCGGCCGATCACTGAGTCGAGCAGCTCCAGCAGGTCCCGTACCGCCTTCGGGCTGTCCGTCGCGGGGTTGATGCCGATCACCGCGTCGCCGGAGCCGAGGAGCAGGCCGTCGAGGAGGGCGGCGGCGACACCGGCCGGGTCGTCGGTGGGGTGGTTGGGCTGGAGACGGGTCGCCAGGCGTCCCGGCAGCCCGATCGTCGACCGGAACGCCGTCACCACCCGCACCTTCCTGGCCACCGCGACCAGGTCGGCGTTGCCCATGAGCTTGGACACGGCCGCGACCATCTCCGGTGTCAGCCCGGGCGCCAGCGCGGCCAGCGTCCCCGCGTCCGCCGCCTGGGACAGCAGCCACTCCCGGAACTCGCCGACCGTCAGGCCGGCCACCGGCGCGAAGGCCGCGGCGTCGTGGCCGTCCATGATCAGCCGGGTGACGTCATCGGTCTCGTACGGAATCACCGGCTCGGCGAGAAACTCCGCGAGCGGCACATCCGCCAGCGCCCAGCGCGCCGCCACCCGCTCCTGGGCGCTCCGGGCGGCGAGACCGGCCAGCCGGTCGCCGGAGCGCTCGGGGCTCGCGGCGGCGAGGAGGCGGGCGAGGGAGTCGAAGCGGTAGCGCTCGCCGCTGCGGGTGGAGGTGTAGGCGCTCATGGCGGTCGACCGTACGAGCCACTTGTTGCCGCCAGATTTCTAAAGGTCTGATTGACAAGTATTTAACATCCCGACATCCTTGCCCGACTCATTCGAGCTGCAGAGTTCCGGTCCAGCGCACCAGCCGAACAGCAGGAGAGGGGCCAGCCCGATGGCAGTGGACGAGGGAGTCGCCCCAGCGGCGAAAGCAAGCGAAGACGGCACGGTTCACCGGCTGAAGCCCAACGCCATCGGCCTGCTCGGCGTGGTCTTCATGGCCGTCGCGACCGCCGCGCCGATCACCGCGATGACGGGCAACGTGCCCTTCATGGTGTCGTCCGGCAATGGCATCGGCGCCCCGGCGAGCTACCTCGTCGCAATGGTCGTACTGGCAATCTTTTCCGTCGGCTTCACGTCGATGGCGAAGCACATCACGTCCACCGGCGCCTTCTACGGCTTCATCTCGTACGGCCTCGGACGCTCGGTCGGCCTCGCCTCCGGGCTCCTCGCCACCTTCGCGTACGTCGTCTTCGAGCCGGCCCTCATCGGCATCTTCTCGGTCTTCGCGACGACAACTCTCGAGGACCAGACGGGACTTCACATCCCGTGGTGGGGCTTCGCGGTCCTGATGCTCGCCGTCAACGCGATGGGCACCTGGTTCGGTGTGTCGGTCGCCGAGAAGCTGCTCGTGGTCCTCCTGGCCACCGAGGTGACGATCCTCGCCGCGATGGCGATCTCGGTCGCCCTGCACGGCGGCGGCCCCGACGGCTTCACCTTCGGCCCGGTCAACCCGGTCAACGCCTTCCAGGGCACCAGCGCCGGGCTCGGTCTCTTCTTCGCCTTCTGGTCGTGGGTCGGCTTCGAGTCGACCGCGATGTACGGCGAGGAGTCCCGCGACCCGAAGAAGATCATCCCCAAGGCGACGATGATCTCGGTCCTCGGCGTCGGCGTCTTCTACGTCTTCGTCTCCTGGATGGCCATCACCGGCAACGGCGAGAAGGAAGCCGTGGCGGCGGCCTCCTCCGCGAACCCCCTCGCCCTGTTCTTCAACCCCACCGAGCAGTACGTCGGCCACTGGGCGGTCGTGGTCATGCAGTGGCTGATGATCACCGGCTCGCTCGCCTGCGGCATGGCCTTCCACAACTGCGCCGCCCGTTACATGTACGCGCTCGGCCGCGAGGGCGTCCTGCCGTCCCTGAAGAACACGGTCGGCCGCACCCACGAGCGGCACGGCTCCCCGCACATCGCGGGCCTCGTCCAGACCATCGTCAGCGCGGTGCTGATCGCCGCGTTCTGGATCGCGGGCAAGGACCCGTACGCCGGTCTGTACGTCCTTCTCGCCATCCTCGGCACGATGTCGATCCTCGTCGTCCAGGCCGTGTGTTCGTTCGCGGTGCTGGCCTACTTCCGCACCCACCACCCCGAGAGCCGGCACTGGTTCAAGACCTTCACCGCCCCGCTGGTCGGTGGGCTGGCCATGCTCGCGGTGGTCGTCCTGCTGGTGTCCAACATGGGCGTGGCGGCCGGCACCGAGTCCGGTTCGCTGGTGCTGAAGGGGACCCCGTGGATCGTCGCGCTGATCGCGGCGGCGGGCATCGGGTACGCGCAGTACCTCAAGCGGCGGGATCCCGCGCGGTACGCGCTTCTCGGGCGGACGGTGCTGGAGGAGACAAAGGAGCGGTAACGGCAGCCCCAAAGGGGCGCGGGGCTGTGTCGATTTGCGGCTGCCGCCGCGTGGGCGCGACCAGCCCCCACCGGCCCGCAGCGAACGAACCGCGGATCCGGCGGAGCGGCACCGCTTCGGGTCAGGCGCCGGGATCGGCGGGAGCCGGTGCGGGCTGGATCATGGGCGGCTGGCCCGCCGGGGGGACCGGCGGCTGGAAGGCGGGCGACGGCTGTGACTCCACCAGGACCAGCGCGCTGGAGGGTACGGCCGCCCGGAGTTCGTAGAGCTCCAGGATCGCGGCATACAGGCGCTCCGCGCTCTCGTGCGCGTCGTACGCCTTGACCAGCCGCGCTCGCCACTCGAGGTTCTGCCAGGCGTACCGCCTGCGCAGGTTCGTCGAGTGCCGTGCGTCGGCGCGCAGGAACGTCGAACCCGCCGAGAAACCGGCCGCCAGCAGGGCGAGGACCGCCGCCGGCACGCGCGCGCCGGCGGAGGCGAGCCCGACGGAGCCCGAGATGCCGGCCAGCACGGCTCCGGGAAAGCCGAGGCCGAGGTACGTCGCATGCCACAGCTTGGCGCGGCGCTGCGCGCGCCGGGCCCCGATCTGCGCCTCGCTGATGACCTTGTCCACCTCGGCACACAGGGCTGCCAGCCGCGCGTCGGCCGAGGTGGTCGCCGCGATGGGCCCCGCACTGCTGTCCGGCACGAATCCCCCTGTCCCGCAACGGAGTTGAGCACGCACTCCGAGTGTACGAGGGGTCTGCTCGCGGGGAACAGAGGCGATGCGCGCGCTCCCCGAACCTCGGCGCGCGCCGTGTGTCACCCCGGGCCGAACGTCTTCTCGCGGTGCTCCCGCCAGCGTTCCATCATGCTCAGGATCTCGCCCTCGATGAACTCGAAGAAGGCCAGCGTCTCGGCCATGCGGCGGCCGGCCGGGGTGTCGGCGCCGAGGCTGTCGACGCCTTCGCGGAGGGCGCCTTCCCAGCGCTTGATGATGGCCTCGCGGTTGGTGAGGGCCTCGTACCACTGGTCGCCGTGCACCCGGTAGCGCTCCCGGCGCGAACCGGGCTCCCGCTCGCGCGACACCATGTGCGTCTGGGCCAGGTAGCGCACCGCGCCGGAGACCGCGGCGGGGCTGATCTGCAGCTGCTCGCTCAGTTCGGCGGAGGTCATCACCCCGGAGTCGGAGGAGAGCAGCGCCGCGAAGACCCGGGCGGCCATGCGCTGCATCCCGGCCTCGACGAGCTGCGCCGCGAAGGACTCGACGAACTTCGACACGGCTTCCGCGTCGCGACCACCCTCCACTGGTTCCGTTGATTCCGTCATGGTCAACATCCTATCGGAGGCGGTTTTGACGCTTCCTTAACTTCACAAATTTCTGAAGAAAGCGTACGTTCTGAAGCATGACGAAGGCAATCACCGTCTCCGGACTGCACAAGTCGTTCGGCAAGACCCATGCGCTCGACGGTCTCGACCTGGACGTCGAGACCGGTGAGGTCCACGGCTTCCTCGGCCCCAACGGCGCCGGCAAGTCCACCACCATCCGCGTCCTGCTCGGCCTGCTGCGCGCCGAAGCGGGCGCCGCGCAGGTGCTCGGCCGCGATCCGTGGACGGACGCGGTCGAGGTGCACGGCCGGATCGCGTACGTCCCCGGCGACGTGACCCTGTGGCGCAACCTCTCCGGCGGCGAGGTCATCGACCTCTACGGCAAGCTCCGCGGAGGCCTCGACAAGAAGCGCCGCGCCGACCTGATCGAACGGTTCGAACTGGATCCGACGAAGAAGGGACGGACGTACTCGAAGGGCAATCGGCAGAAGGTCGCCCTGGTCGCCGCGTTCGCTTCCGACGTGGACCTCCTGATCCTGGACGAGCCGACCTCCGGACTGGACCCGCTGATGGAGGAGGTCTTCCAGCGGTGTGTGGAGGAGGAGCGGGAGCGCGGCCGGACCGTCCTGCTGTCCTCGCACATCCTGAGCGAGGTCGAGGAGCTGTGTGACCGGGTGAGCATCATCCGCAAGGGACAGACCGTGGAGAGCGGCTCGCTCGCCGATCTGCGGCATCTGACACGGACGAGCGTGACGGCCGAACTCGCGGACGCCCCCAACGGGTTGTCCCACCTCCCCGGCGTCCACGACCTCGACGTACAGGGACGGCGGGTCAGGCTCCAGGTCGACACCGACAAGCTGGACGCCGTACTGCGCTCGCTGAGCGAGTCGGGCGTACGGTCCCTGACCTCGACACCGCCCACGCTGGAGGAGCTGTTCCTCCGCCACTACCAGGAGGACCTCGCAGGTGAGGAGGCGGTGGCCCGATGACCACGCTCGTGGCCGACCGCCGCCGCTTCGCGCCGCGGGTCGGCGGAAAACGTCAACTGGCGGGCACCGGCGCCCTGTTGCGCTTCAACCTGCGGCGCGACCGCGTCACCGTCCCGCTCTGGGTGGCCGTGACGGCGTTGATGGTCGTCTCCATGCCGAACTCGCTCAAGGCCGTCTACTCCACGCCCGCCGAACGCGCCGACATCGCCCAGCAGTTGCTGACGAACAACTCGCTGCGCGCGATGTACGGCCCGCTCTTCGACGACTCGCTCGGCGGCCTCACCGCCTGGCGCATCGGCGTCTACGCAGCCGTACTCGCCGGGATCATGAGCCTGATCATCGTCGTACGGCACACCCGTGACGAGGAGGAGAGCGGGCGTCAGGAGATCGTCTCGTCGGCGATGGTGGGCCGGCGTGCCCCGCTGACGGCGGCCCTGCTGACGGCCCTCGTCGCCAACGGCGTGGTCGCGCTGCTGGTCGCGGGCGGCCTCGCCGGACAGGGCGCATCCGGGGCGCTGGCGTTCGGGCTCGGTATCGCGGGCGTCGGGATGGTGTTCGCCACGATGGCCGCGATCGTCGCGCAGCTCACCGAGAGCGGGCGGCTCGCGAAGGGGCTGACCGGCGGGCTGATCGGGGCGGCGTTCGTGCTGCGGGCGGCGGGCGACTCGGCCACCACGGACGGGTCTTCGGCGCTCACCTGGATCTCCCCGATCGGCTGGCTGGAGAACCTGCGGGCCTTCGCCGACGAACGGTGGTGGGTGCTGCTCCTGTTCGCCGCCGCGACGGTGATCCAGGGGGCCGTGGCCTACGAGCTCGCCGGGCGGCGTGACGTCGGCAGCGGCTTCGTACCGACCCGGCCCGGGCCGGCCGAGGGGCGGCTGGGCACGGCGGGCGCGCTGGCCTGGCGGCTGCAGCGGGGCAGCGTGCTCGGCTGGGGGCTCGGGTTCCTCGCGGGCGGGGCCGCGTTCGGCGGGGTCACCAAGGGAGCGGCGGACCTGGTCGGCGACAACGACAACACCCGCGAGATCATCGAGCGGATGGGCGGCCAGTCCGGCATCACGGACGCGTTCCTGTCCACCATGGTCGGCATGTTCGGCCTGGTCGCCGCGCTGTACATCGTCTCCTCCGTGCTACGCCTGCACGGCGAGGAGACCTCCCAGCGGGCCGAGCCGGTGCTGGCGGGCGCGGTCGGACGGCTGCGGTGGGCCGCCGGGCACCTGGTGGTCGCGTTCGGCGGGACGGTGCTGCTGATGCTCCTGGCGGCGGTGGGCCTGGCCCTCGGCTACGGCGCCGACTTCGGCCCGATCCTCGGAGCCTGTCTGGTCCAGGTACCGGCCGTCTGGGCACTGGGCGGACTGACGGTCCTGCTGTACGGGCTGTCCCCGCAGGTCGCTCCGGCCGCGTGGGGTGCGGCGGGGGTCGTGCTCTTCCTGGGGTGGATCGGCCCTGCGCTCGACCTCCCGCAGGCCGTGCTGGACGTGTCACCGTTCGGACATCTACCGAAGTTGCCGGGTGGGGAGATGGCCTGGGGGCCGGTGGGGGTTCTTGCGGGGGTCGCGGGGGTGCTGGTGGTCGCGGGGCTGGTGGGGTTGCGGAGGCGGGACATGAGTACGTGACGGTGGGAGTCAGTCGACGTACTGCTTGAGCTTCTCGGTGTCGAGTTCGATGCCGAGGGGCTCGGGGAGTACAAGCGGGTTCCCGAAATGTACTCTGCGGCAGTTGCCGTACCCGACCTGTTCCGGATCGCTGAAGAGTTTGACCGTGCCCGCGTCCCGGTCGATCAACAGGTAGAACGGGATGCCTGCGGCACCGTACGCATCGGGCTTCTCCTGGCGGTCGCGCCGGTCGGTGTCGGAGTCGTAGGACGTGACCTCCAGTACCAGGAGCACACCGCTCACATCGGCCCACTGACCATGCCCGGCGAAGTGGCCCTCGGGCGCGATCACCGCATCGGGAATGGCCCGGCCCTCGCGGTACTGCTCCACGATCAGCCCTTGCCCTTGGTACACATCCAGATCAGGCCTCGCCCGCATGCAGCGCTTGCTCAGCCACGCGACAACGCTGTTGTGATCGCCATCGCCCGACATCTTGACCCCGATCCGTCCGTTGATGAACTCCAACCTGACGGTGTCGTCGGTCTCCTTGGCCGCGAACGCGGCGATCCTCTCGAACTCTTCCACCGACATCTGGGGCGTCTGCAACGCGCGCTCTGCCATAACCGTCATGGTGCCTCCCTTCGCAGGCAGACACCAGCGTGACCGCTGGCTCGCGACCACCGACGGGCTTCACTCGATGATCATCCGAACGGGTGATCAGCCCACCTCCACGCTCAGCCCCTCCAACCCCCGGATCACAAAGTTCGGCTTCCGCTCCGGCTCCGCCGCGAGACGCAGCGTCGGGGCCTTCTCCAGCAGTGCCGTCATGGATGCGGCCAGTTCGATACGGGCCAGGGGCGCGCCGATGCAGTAGTGGATGCCGGCGCTGAAGGAGATGTGGGGGTTGTCCTTGCGGGTGAGGTCCAGGCGGTCGGGGTCCGCGAACACCTCGGGGTCGTGGTTGGCGGAGCCGAAGAGCATGGCGATCTCCGCGCCCCTGGGGATCGTCGTGCCGTCGATCTCGATCTCGTCCAGGACCCAGCGTTCGAAGAGCTGGAGCGGGGTGTCGTAGCGCATCAGTTCTTCGACGGCCGTCGGGACGAGGGAGTGGTCGGCTCGGAGGGCCGCCAGCTGGCCGGGGTTGCGGAACAGGGCCCACCAGCCGTTGACCGTGGCGTTCACCGTCGCCTCGTGGCCGGCGTTCAGGAGGAGGACGGCGGTCGAGATCATCTCCTGTTCGGTGAGCCGGTCGCCCTCGTCGTGGGCTTCGATGAGGCCGGAGATGAGGTCGTCGCGGGGCTCCTTGCGGCGGGCCGCGATCAGTTCGCGCAGGTACTCCGTGAACTCGACCGACGCCCGGACCGCCTTCGCCGCCGTCTCCTGGGACGGGTTCAGCTCGTACATCCCGCAGATGTCCGCCGACCAGGGGCGCAGCGGGGCGCGGTCCGGCTCCGGGATGCCCAGCATCTCGGCGATGACGGCCACGGGGAGCGGCTCGGCCACATCCGCGAGCAGATCACCGCCGCCGCGCTCCACCAGCGCGTCGACCAACTCCCCGGCGAGGTTGGCCACATACGGCTTGAGCTGCTCGACCGTACGTGGTGTGAACGCCTTCGACACCAGGCGCCGGATCCGGGTGTGGTCCGGGGGTTCGAGGTCCAGCATCCCGTGGTCGTTCAGCACATGGAACGGCTCGTGCTCCGGCGGCGGTGCCGTCCGCCCGAAGTCCTCGTGCGTGAAGCGGTGCTGGTACGTGCGGCCCAGCCGCCGGTCCCGCAGCAGCGCGCTGACGTCCGCGTGGTGCGGGACCAGCCACTGGTCGGTGGGCTCGTAACGGACCACCCGGCCCCGCGCACGCAGGTCGGCGTAGGCGGGGTACGGGTCGGCTAGGAACGCCGGGTCCCATGGGTCGAAGGGGAGGTCGGAGGCAGCTGGCATGAGCGGACGCTAAGCGCTCTGCGGGGCGGGCCGCAACAGGTCGTGTTTTGTCTGCGGGTGCGTTGTGGCTGGTCGCGCAGTTCCCCGCGCCCCTTTGGGGCGCTCTCACTTACCGCCGAAGTCCGGGATGGTGAGCGAGCCGTCCTCGGCCAAGGGGAACGCGGGGTTGTGGGCTACTTCCCAGGCGTGGCCGTCCGGGTCGGTGAAGGCGCCGGAGTAGAAGCCGATGGGGTTCATGGCGGCGGGCTTGGTGATCGTGCCGCCGGATCGCTCCACGAGTCCGAGCAGCGTGTCGACCTCCGCGTCGGAGCGGACGTTGTGCGCGAGCGCGATGCCGCCGAATCCGGTGCTCGGTCCCGGCTCCAACCCGCAGTCCCGCGCCAGTTTGTCCCGGTCCCACAGGACCAGCCCGAGGCCGCCGGCCTGGAAGAAGACCGTCTCCTCGACCTCTTGGCCCCGCCAGCCCAGCGCCTCGTAGAAGGCCTTGGCCCGTGGGAGATCGGAAACACCCAGCGTGATCAACGTGATGCGCTGTTCCATGCCCTCACGGTACGTTCAGCCGGCCAAGGGTGCCCGCAGTCTCTCTCGATGCGCTCGGGCGGTGACGATCAGCCCGTCCAGTGCGTCCCGGGTGCGGACGAGGTCGGCGATGTGCTCGGAGAGCCGGTCGCGCTCCTGGGCCATCCGCTCCAGTGCGGCGTCGGAGTTCTTCTCGCTGGGCGCATAGCGGCACGGCAGCAGTTCCGCGATGGTGCGGCTGGACAGGCCCGCGGCGTACAACCGCTGGATGAACATGACCCGATCGACGTGATCCTCGGTGTAGTGCCGCTGCCCGCTGGGGCTGCGGACGCTGGCGAGCAGTCCCTGTTCTTCGTAGTACCGCAGGGACCGGACGCTGACTCCGGCCCGTGACGCGAGCTCACCGATGCGCATGCCGCCCTCCCCGCTGTGACCTGCGACACAGCCCTTGCCTCTCACATGGATGTGAGGTTTTAGCGTAACTGCCGTGCCCGAGACCCGGGTACCGCAGATCACGATGGAGTCCCGACGTGACGACCCTTTTCGACAGCCATCAGCTCGGTGACCTGACGCTGCCCAACCGGGTGGTGATGGCCCCGATGACGCGGGTCCGCGCCGCTGCCGACGGTCTGGCGACGCCCTCGATGGCGTCCTACTACGCCCAGCGTGCGACGGCCGGACTGATCGTGACCGAGGGCGTGCAGCCGAGCCTGATCGGACAGTCCAATCCGGGCACCCCGGGACTGCACACCGATGAACAGGTCACCGCGTGGCGCCAGGTGACCGCCGCCGTGCATGCCAACGGCGGACGGCTCTTCGCCCAGCTCATGCACGGCGGACGGGTCTCCCATCCCGACACCACCGGGATGCAGCCCGTCGGGCCCTCGGCCGTCCCCGCCGTCGGCGACGTGTTCACCCCGACCGGGCCCCAGCCCGCGCCGATACCGCGTGCCTTGACGACCGCCGAGGTGCCCGAGCACGCCCAGTCGTACGCCCAGGCCGCTCGCCGCGCCATCGACGCCGGCTTCGACGGCGTCGAGCTGCACGGCGCCAACGGCTACCTGATCTCGCAGTTCCTCTCCACCAACGCCAACCTGCGCACGGACCGCTACGGAGGCTCGACTGCCAACCGGATCCGGTTCGCCGTCGAGGCGGTATCGGCGACCGTCGAGGCCGTCGGCGCGGCCAGGACCGGCATCCGTCTCTCCCCGGGCGGGACCTTCTGGGGAGTCGAGGAGACCGATGTCGCCGATCTCTACGCCGAGTTGCTGCCCGAGCTGGCCCGCCTGGAGCTGGCCTACATCCATCTCGAGGCCACCGCCGATGAAGACGTACTGGTCGCACTGCGCCGCGCGTGGCCCGGCACCCTCATCATGAATCCGGTGCTTCCGATGGGACCGAAGCAGACCGGCCGGGCCGAGGCCGACCGCTGGCTCGGGCTGGGAGCCGAACTCATCAGCTTCGGCCGCGCTTTCATCGCCAACCCCGACCTGGTCGAACGCCTCCGCACGGGGCTCCCGATCGCCCCCGTCGACGAAGGCACGTTCTACCAGGGTGGTGACTCGGGTTACCTGACCTACCCGGCGTATCAGTACACGGGCTGACGCGGGGCGCTCCGCCGCTTGAAGTGCCGGGATGGGCCGTCGTTCGTGTGCGGCTTCGTCGTGGCTGGTCGCGCCCACGCGGCGGAGCCGCATATCGATACAGCCCCGCGCCCCTTCGGGGCGCGCTGCCTAGCCCGGCGTCACCAGGCGTGCCTCGTACGCGAACACCGCTGCCTGTGTGCGGTCCCTGAGGCCGAGCTTCACCAGGATTCGGCTGACGTGGGTCTTTATGGTCGACTCAGCCACCACCAGGCGCTCGGCGATCTCCGCGTTGGACAGGCCCTGTGCGATCAGGACCAGGACCTCCGTCTCCCGTTCGGTCAGTTCGCCGTACGCCGCGTGGGCGGTGGACATGGCGCGCGGGGCCTCCGACAGCTTCGAGAACTCGGTGATCAGGCGCTTGGTGACGGAGGGGGCGAGGAGCGCCTCACCGGACGCCACCACCCGTACGCCATCGGCGAGTTGGCGGGCCGAGGCGTCCTTGAGGAGGAAGCCGGAGGCTCCTGCGCGCAGCGCCTGGTAGACGTATTCGTCCAGGTCGAAGGTGGTCAGCACCAGGACCTTGGCCGCGTCGTCCGCCGCGACGATCTCCCGGGTCGCCTCGATGCCGTTCAGCTCGGGCATGCGGATGTCCATCAGCACGACGTCCGGGGACAGTTCGCGGACGCGGTCCACCGCCTCCCTGCCGTTGACGGCCTCGCCGACGACCTCGATGTCCGGCATCGCGTTCAGCAGGACCGAGAAGCCCTCGCGGACCATCATCTGGTCGTCCGCGATCAGCACGCGGATGGTCATGCGTCACCTTCGATCACCGCGGTGACCGGCAGGAACACCGACACCTCATAGCCGCCGTCGTCCGTGCTGCTCGCCGTCATCTCGCCGTTCAGCATGGAGACGCGCTCCCGCATCCCGGTGATGCCGTGGCCGGCGCCGGGTGAGGGCTTGACGAGGGCGGGGGCCGGCGGGGGACCGTTGACTATGCGCAGGCCCAGGCCACCGAGGACGTAGGCGATCTCTACGCGGGCGCTCGCGCCGGGGGCGTGTCTGAGTGAGTTGCTCAGCGCCTCCTGGACTATTCGGTACGCCGACAACTCGACGCCCTGCGGGAGTTCGCGCACCGCGCCGATCACCGTCTTCTCCACGCTCAGGCCCGTGTCCCGCACGTTCGCCAGCAGTGCGTCGAGGTCGCCGAGGGTGGGCTGCGGGGCGTCCGGGGCCTCGTAGCCCTCCGCCCGGACGACGCCCAGGACGCGGCGGAGTTCGGTGAGGGCCGCCACCGCGTTCTCCCTGATGGTGGCGAAGGCGCGCTCCAGCTCCGGCGGCGGGTTCTCCACCCGGTAGGGGGCGGCCTCCGCCTGGATGGCGACGACGGACATGTGGTGGGCGACCACGTCGTGCAGCTCGCGGGCGATCGTCGTGCGCTCCTCCAGCAGCGTGCGCTTGGAGCGCTCGTGCGCGGTCACCGTCTGCTGGGCGGTCACCTCCTGACGGGCCTCACGGCGGATGTGCCAGACGGTGACGCCCAGCAGGAGCAGGGCGGTGAAGAACAGCATCGGCATGAGGTCCGAGCCGCTGTATCCGTATGGCCCGCCGCCGACGCTCTCCGCCATCAGCCCGTACAGGGCGGTCAGCAGCCACATCCAGGCGGCCGTACGCGGCCGGGTGCGCAACGCGACGACGTACAGCACCACGACATGGCAGATGAAGCTGCCGGGCTGCCACGGCCAGCCGTCCCCGGTCTGGCCGAGCACGGCGGTGACCGGGGTCACGGCCATGGACAGCCAGAACGCGCCGACCGGCCGGGCCATGGTCAGCAGGACCGGGGCCAGCACGCACAGGCCCACGAGCGGGTTGCTGTCGGCCGTGCCGACGAGCATTGCTATCAGCCCGGCGCCGGTGATCAGGGCGTGCGGCAGCCAGCCCGCGTACTCCCGCATACGGCCGGGCAGTCGCCGGACGATCGGGCCGCCCTCGCTCCTGCGGGGCAGTGGGCGGTAGGCGAACGCGTCGTGAATCAGATCCTGGCGCAGCCCGCGCAGGGCGTCCACGGCCAGTCGGAACTCCGGGCTGCGGGCCTTGTACGCATCGAACTCGCCGCCCGGCGGCGTCGGTGTCTGGGTCGTCTCGGTCACGTATAAGACGGTAGAGGTCAACGGGGGTCTCGGGCGTCACCAGTGAGAGGGGTCCTTCGGCGTCCATCTCAGGTATTACGGGTACGCCCAGTTCCGGGGGGTGTAGCGGCCGGCGGACGTCGGTCAGTACCCCGAGGGCCTCACCAGCCCCGACTCGTACGCGAACACGGCCGCCTGCGTACGGTCGCGCAGTCCCAGCTTCACCAGGATGCGGCCAACGTGGGTCTTCACGGTCTGCTCGGCGACGACCAGGCGCTCGGCGATCTCCGCGTTCGACAGACCCTGCGCGATCAGCGCCAGCACTTCCGTCTCCCGCTCGGTCAGCTCGCCGACGCGGGTCTTGAGCGGGGCGCGCGGCTTGTCGCCGAGACGGGAGAACTCGGCGATCAGCCGCCGGGTGATACCGGGCGCGAGCAGCGCGTCGCCGGCCGCCACCACCCGGATCGCCTCGGCGAGCTTGTCGGCGGAGGCGTCCTTCAGCAGGAACCCGGACGCGCCGGCACGCAGCGCCTCGTACACGTACTCGTCCAGGTCGAAGGTGGTCAGCACGAGCACCTTGATGTGCGGGGTCACGCCGACGATGCGGCGGGTGGCCTCGATGCCGCTCAGTTCGGGCATGCGGATGTCCATGAGGACGACGTCCGGGGCGAGTTCGGCGACCTTGGCGACCGCGTCCATGCCGTCCACCGCCTGCCCGATGACGTCGATGTCGGGCTGGGTGTTGAGCAGCACGGTGAAGCCCTGCCGGACCATCTGCTGGTCGTCGGCGATGAGTACGCGGATGGTGCCGCTCGTCATGGGTTCTCTTCTCCGGTCGTGGGTCTGGGTGCCTCGGTCTCGAAGACGCCGGGGCCGAACACAGGCGTGACGGAGCCGTCCGGCTCGACGGGCTCCCTGTCGTCGGGGTCCGCGGTGCCGTCTCTCGGGAGGAACGCCGAGACCGAGAAACCGCCGTGCAGGGTCGGGGTGGCGGTGACGTGGCCGCCGAGCATCGTGGCGCGCTCACGCATGCCGAGCAAGCCGTGGCCCGTGCCCGGTGAGGGCGGGACCGGGTGCTCCGGACGGGAGTTGATCACACCGAGGTACAGGCCGCGGGGGAAGTGGGTGATCTCGACGCGCACCGCCGAGCCCGGGGCGTGCCGCAACGCGTTGCTCAGCGCCTCCTGGATGATCCGGTACGCCGACAGCTCCACGCCGGGCGGATACGGAGGTGCCGTGCCCCTGATGTCGGTGGCGACCCTCAGCCCGGCGGCACGTGTGTTCTCGATCAGGGCGTCCAGGCGGTCGAGCGTGGGCTGCGGGGACTGCGGGGCCGAGCCGGTGCCGGGTTCGCCCAGGCCGTAGGGGTCGTCGGGGTTCTCGGAGCGCAGGACGCCCAGGACTCGGCGGAGTTCGGTGAGGGCCTCCAGGGCGTTGTGCCGGATGCCGTCGAGGTTCTCCTTCAGCTCCTCGGACGGGTTCTCGACGAGGTGCGGGGCGACCTGGGCCTGGATGGAGATCACCGACATGTGGTGCGCGACCACGTCGTGCAGTTCACGGGCGATACGGCTGCGCTCCTCCAGCAGCGTGCGGCGGGCCCGCTCCTCCGCGGTTCTCGTCTCCTGCTCCACGAGTCGGGTGCGGGCCTCGCGCCTGCCGCGCAGCGCCATGCCGACCACGACGGCCACGGCGAAGAGCGCGATCGCCACCGTGCCCGTGCTGGAGTACCCGGCGGTCGCGTCGACGCGCCACACGCCCAGCTGGAGAACCACGGTGGCCAGGCCCGTCACCACCAGGGCCGCGATCACCTTGCGCGCGGGTACGCGCAGAGCGAGCAGGAGGAACACGAGGGAGTGGGCGAGGACAGCGGGGGTGCTCCACGGCCAGCTGGGGTCAGGGCCTTTGGCATCGGCCAGGTGCGGGCCGACGGTCAGGGCGGTGGTGACGGTGGCGGCGAGGGACAGGGCCCAGGCGGGCGTCGGGCGCCACAAGGCCAGTACGACTGCCGCGCCTTGCGTGAGGCCGAGCACCAGTCCCTGTCCCGTGGACAGGCCGTAGTTGTCGCTGATATCGGCGCCGCCGGCCAGGGAGATACCCAGAGCGATCCAGAAGACGAGGAGGTAGGTGAGCCAGCGCAGCCAGCGGTACTTGGGCAGGTGGGGGGAAGTCCGGGAGGGGGACGTGCCTAGGGCTTTGCGGAGGCGGTGCACGCGGGTGGGTGCGGGGACGGGTTCGGGTGAGTGCTGTGGCTCCTTTGTCAGTGGGTCGTTCTCCTCGCCGTTCACGTCGTCAACCCTAGGCACGGTGAGGGGCCTTTGTTTGCGGGGTCCGGGAGTGGCGGTGGGAACGGATCACTCGGGACGGGCGGGGTCGGGGGCGGCGTCGGCGGCCCGAGGGCTGTTCGTACGCGCGGAAGGCCGTCCAGCAAGCGGTCAGGGCCAGGGCGAAGACGGGGAGCCAGGCGCAACGGTAGGCGATCCAGGTCAGGTTGTCGGGGCGGGTGTGGAGGCCGGGGAGGTGGCCGGCCAGGAGGGTCGTGGCAGTGGTCGCCATGAGGGCCGTCTGGTGCCAGAGGAAGATCGTCATGGCGGAGAGGTTGACCAGGGCCACGGCTGCCCAGGTCAGGGGGCGGCGCATCGTGCGGCGCAGCGGGTCGCGCAGGAGCAGGGCCAGGCCGCACTGGGCCAGGCCGAAGGTGACGGCGGCCAGGGTGGGCGGGTTGAGGTTCGAGATGCCGGCTCCCGGCACGCCCACCATCGACGCCGGGTAGCCCGCCCAGGCGATGAGCGCCGCCGTCGCCGCCGCGCCGCCGGTGAGGAGGATCCAGCCGGCCCGGCGACGGTCCAGCTCGCCTCGGGTCCAGGCGGCGCCCAGGGTGTACGGGACGAGCCAGCCCGCCGCCACGTTCACCCAGCCGAGCCAGGACGGGCCGCCGAGGCCGAAGCGCAGTAGGTCCACATGGAGGACGACGGCCAGCGGCCAGAGCGGGTTGAGCCGCGTCAGCAGAGGTGTCGCCGCAGTCAGCACCGCGAAGACCACCAGGAACCACAGCGGGGACAGCGCCAACTTGACCAGCGTGCGGACCGTCCCGAACTCCGCGCCCGTCAGGAGGAGGGCGACCGCGGCCACCGTCCACAGGGTGAGGACGGCCGCCACCGGTTTGAACAGCCGGGACAGTCGGGCGCTCAGCCACTGTCCGTAGGTCGTACCGCGGGCGCGTGCCGAGGCGTAGCCACGGGTCGCCACATGACCGCCGACCAGGAAGAACACGGCGAGCGTCTGGAAGGCCCAGGAGATCGGGGCCAGCCAGGGCATGTGCTGCAGCGGGCTGGCGGCGCGCAGCGAGCCGTCGTGCGCGACCAGGGCCGTCACCAGCCAGTGGCCGAGCACTATGCCGAGGATCGCGAAGGCGCGCAGGGCGTCGACCGCGCGGTCCCGGTCCGCGGGGGTCGCGGCGTCGACTTGGGCGGCGCCCTTGTGCATCTCCTTCCACATGTCCGTCCCTATGGCCGTGCGTATGTCCGTGCCTCCGTCCGTCCCTTTATCCGTGCGTATGTTCGTCCCTATATCCGCGCGTATGCGCTCGATGTCCTTGCGTATGCGCTCGCCCGGGCCGCGCAGCTTCAGCTCACGCACGGGTCACCTCCGAAGCCTCTCCGAGGACGATCCGGGCCAGGTTGGCCAGGGAGGCCGAGCCCGGTGCGAAGTAGTCGCTGTGGCCGCCGTCGCCCGCCGCGAAGACACGGGCGCCGAAGGCCGGGGACACCGGGTCGGTGCCGAAGCCGACGGTGGTGCCGAACAGGTCAGTGCTGACGTGCGGAACGTTCGCCACCCAGTCGTCCGCGCCGCGCGCCGCCCACACACGGGCGCGTGTGCGCAGGTCGGCGGCGGTGCCGGCGCCCGTACCCGGGCTGCCGACGAGGGCGATGTCGTCGACGTCCAGGCCGGCGGCGGCCCGGCCGCAGACCACGGAGCCGTACGAGTGGCAGACCAGGGACACCTGCGCGTCACGACCGACGACGCCGCGCAACTGCCGTATGAACTCCCGCAGTTCCGGGGCCGCTTCCTCGGCTCGGCCGGTCGTGGCGACCGTCGCGCTCACCGTGCCGGGCGTCTCGTAGCCGAGCCAGGCCACGACCGCGGTGCGGGGGCCGGTCGGGGCGTCCTGGGCGAGTCGGTGCCGCAGCGCGAGGGCCGTCGCGCGGAAGCGGCCGTAAGTGTCGAGGGAGGTGTCCGAGCCCGGGACCAGCACCGCTATGCGGTCGGCGTGGGCCAGGTCGCCGAAGACCTCCGTCGCCCGGCCCGCCCCACGGCCGTCGAAGGCGAGGAGGTGGCGGGAGGGGGCGGCGAGGGAGCGGTCCGCCGCGGCGCGACCGGTGTCCCCGTGGGCGGCCGCCATCCGGGACGCCTCCACCGCGTTCGCCCGGTTCGCCCCGTACACCTCGCCCAGCGTGCCCGCGGTCACCGAGGCGATGGCCGCGGGCCGCGGCGCGGGGATCTCGGGTTGCGCGGCGCCGGAGAGGGGGAAGACCACGGCGGCGGTGATGAGAGCGGCCAGGACGGCGCGACGCCATCTGAGGACGAGGTGCCGCCGAGTGCGGGGCCGCCGGTCCCCTGAACCGCTGCGGCCGCTCTCCGTCGCCGCCCTCTCGTCCCGCCCCATGGTCGACTCCCCTTCCAGTTCCGCCCGGCCATCGGGCCTGTCTGGATGGGAAGTTACGGATCAGAGGTTGTCGTCCGCGTCACACCAGGGAGCTCACCTGCGACGTAGCTCTCAGGTATTACGGGTATGAAGGGGCCGCCGGCCACGCGGCGCTTCGCGTGGGTGCCGTAGGCACCGTAGGCACCGTAGGCACGCAGTGCTCGCTCAGACTCGGACTTCCGCGGCCCCGAAAGGCTGGTGTCACCAGGCCAGTTGCGCGATCTCCTCCGCCACCACCGCGCACGCGTCCGCCGCCGGGTCGATCAGGGGGAAGTGGCCGACGTCCTCGAGGAGCGTCAGGCCCACCACCTCGCCCGCCTTCGCCGCCGCGTCCGCGTAGGACTCGGCGACCGCCTGCGGGACGTCGATGTCGGTACGGCCCTGGACGAGGGTGGTGGCGATGCCGGTGGGGAGGAGGAGCGCCGGGTCGGCGTATGGCTGGCGGGTCGCGAACTCTTCCTCGTCGCCCAGGAGTTGACGTACCGCCCCACCGCAGACGTCCAGCTTCTCGGCGACCGCGAAGTCGGCGATCGGGGCGAGGGCGACGACACCGCGCAGCGGCGCGGGGCGGGCCGTGTACCAGGGGGCGTCAGTCGGCAGGAGGTGACGGGCCGCCACCCACAGGGCCAGGTGACCGCCCGCGGAATGACCCGTGACGACCATGCGGCGCGCGTCGGCCTGCGGGAGGATCTCCCGTACGAGCGCGGGGAGCGCGTCCACCGCGGCCGCCACGTCGTCGAAGGTCTCCGGCCAGCGACCCGCGACGGGGCCCCCCGGCTCCCCCGCGACCTGACCGCCCTGCACGCCCGCGCCCGCATCGGCGCCCCCCTCCGTCTCCCGCCCTCCGCGCCGGTACTCGACATTGGCCACGGCGAAGCCCCGGTGGGTCAGGAAGTCCGCGAACGGGGTCATGTGGCGGCGGTCGTAGGGTGCCCGCCAGGCGCCGCCGTGCAGGATGACGATCAGCGGCGCGAGGACGCCCGGGATGGCCGGTTCGGGTGTGCGCGGGGCGTAGAAGTCGATCACCTGGTCGGGGTGGTCGCCGTAGGCCGCGGTGGCGTCGGGGTCGACGGGCGGGTGCGAGAAGGCCGACTCCTCTTCGGCGGCGGCTCGTGCTGCGACGTCGTCCGGCATGCTCCAACCTCTCAGCGACGGAACAAAATTGGCGGACCAGGAGAGAAATCGGCCGTTGGCGGGGACGGTATCAGCCCGGTGACGTGCGCCGACAAGGGGATGTCACCCTCGGTGAGGGTGAACGGTTCCGCAGCGCCGCCGCGCCCCCGGACCCAGCATGCACCCCCCATGACAGCGCCCGCCGGACCGGACTCACCGCCGACCGACCCCCCCGCCCCCCACCCCCCCCCCGCCCGCCCCGCCCCGCCCCCCCCCCCGCCGGGCGACCACCCACGCCCGCGTCCCCGACCCC
>NZ_JAFFSU010000025.1 GCF_017948455.1 Streptomyces sp. GESEQ-4 | reverse complement strand
CCCCCCCCCCCCCCCCCCCCCCCCCCCCCCCCCCCCCCCCCCCCCCCCCCCCCCGGGGGGGGGCTGTGTGGGGCGGGCGACGCCGCACCGAGCGCGGCGGGGGGTGGGGGGGGGGCCCGCCCCCCCCCCCCCCCGCCGAATCCGCTCGGCTCGCGGCAGCGTTACGCGTCGACCTTCTCCATGATCTCGTCGCTGACATCGAAGTTGGCGAAGACGTTCTGGACGTCGTCGCTGTCCTCGAGCGCGTCGATCAGCTTGAAGATCTTCTTGGCGCCCTCCTCGTCCAGTTCGACCTGCATGGTCGGGACGAAGTTCGCGTCGGCGGACTCGTAGTCGATGCCGGCGTCCTGGAGGGCCGTGCGGACGGCGACCAGGTCGGTGGCCTCGCTGATGACCTCGAAGTTCTCGCCGAGGTCGTTGACCTCCTCGGCGCCCGCGTCGAGCACCGCACCGAGGACGTCGTCCTCGGTCAGCTCGCCCTTGGGGACGATCACGACGCCCTTGCGGTTGAAGAGGTACGACACGGAGCCGGGGTCGGCCATGGAGCCGCCGTTGCGGGTCATGGCGACGCGGACGTCCGAGGCGGCGCGGTTGCGGTTGTCGGTGAGGCACTCGATGAGCACGGCGACGCCGTTCGGGCCGTAGCCCTCGTACATGATCGTCTCGTAGTCGGCGCCACCGGCCTCCAGGCCGGCGCCGCGCTTGACCGCGGAGTCGATGTTCTTGTTCGGGACCGACGACTTCTTCGCCTTCTGGATGGCGTCGTACAGCGTCGGGTTGCCATCGGGGTCGGCGCCGCCGGTGCGGGCCGCGACCTCGATGTTCTTGATCAGCTTCGCGAAGAGCTTGCCGCGCTTGGCATCGATCACGGCCTTCTTGTGCTTCGTCGTGGCCCATTTAGAGTGGCCGGACATCTGCCTGTCTCCTTCGCGTAACCCATCTCCGAACGAACTCCCCCAGATCTTAAGGGCCTGGGAGACCTCCAGATCCTACAAGGACTCCGTCGTCCGGCATGCGCGCACCATGTCGACGAACAGGCCGTGCACGCGGTGGTCGCCGGTCAGTTCCGGGTGGAACGACGTGGCCAGCGCGTTGCCCTGGCGAACCGCGACGATGTGGCCGTCGTGCTCGGCGAGCACCTCGGCCGCGGCGCCGACGGACTCCACCCAGGGGGCGCGGATGAAGACGCCCTCCACAGGATCGCCCGCGATGCCCCGCACTTCGACGGCCGCTTCGAAGGACTCGTTCTGCCGTCCGAAGGCGTTGCGGCGCACGATCATGTCGATGCCGCCGATCGTCTCCTGGCCCGAGCGCGGGTCGAGGATCTTGTCGGCGAGCATGATCATGCCCGCGCAGGTGCCGTAGACGGGCATACCGTCCCGCACGCGCGCGCGCAGGGGATCCATCACGCCGAAGAGGACCGCCAGCTTGGAGATGGTGGTGGACTCACCGCCGGGCAGAACCA
This sequence comes from Streptomyces sp. GESEQ-4, assembly GCF_017948455.1. Classification (GTDB taxonomy): domain Bacteria; phylum Actinomycetota; class Actinomycetes; order Streptomycetales; family Streptomycetaceae; genus Streptomyces. The sequence continues at coordinate 120,230 of NZ_JAFFSU010000025.1, read as the reverse complement.
GGCCGTCGATCCCGGCGAGCTCTTCGGGGCGCCGCACCGGCCTGGCCACGGCACCGGCCGCGGCCAGGGCGACGAGGTGCTCCCGTACGTCGCCCTGGAGCGCGAGCACTCCGACTACGGGAGCGGTCATCACCAGCCCCGGTTCGCGTAGCGCTCGGCCTCGGGGAGGGTGTCGCAGTTGATGCCGACCATGGCCTCGCCGAGGTTGCGGGAGGCGTCCGCGATGATCTTGGGGTCGTCGTAGAAGGTGGTCGCCTTCACGATGGCGGCGGCACGCTTGGCCGGGTCGCCGGACTTGAAGATGCCGGAGCCGACGAAGACGCCCTCGGCGCCGAGCTGGCGCATCAGCGCGGCGTCGGCCGGGGTGGCGACACCACCGGCGGAGAAGAGGACCACCGGCAGCTTGCCCAGCTCCGAGACCTCCTTGACCAGCTCGTACGGGGCGCGCAGCTCCTTGGCGGCGGCGTACAGCTCGTTGTTGTCGTAGCCGCGCAGACGGGCGATCTCGTTCTTGATCTGGCGCAGGTGGCGGACGGCCTCGACGACGTTGCCGGTGCCGGCCTCGCCCTTGGAGCGGATCATGGCCGCGCCCTCGGCGATCCGGCGCAGGGCCTCGCCCAGGTTGGTGGCACCGCAGACGAAGGGGGTCGTGAAGGCCCACTTGTCGGAGTGGTTGACCTCGTCGGCCGGGGTGAGCACCTCGGACTCGTCGATGTAGTCGACGTCGAGGGACTGCAGCACCTGGGCCTCGACGAAGTGGCCGATGCGGGACTTGGCCATGACCGGGATGGAGACGGCTTCGATGATGCCCTCGATCATGTCCGGGTCGGACATACGGGCCACGCCGCCGTCCTTGCGGATGTCGGCCGGGACCCGCTCCAGCGCCATGACGGCCACGGCGCCGGCGTCCTCGGCGATCTTCGCCTGTTCCGGCGTGACGACGTCCATGATCACGCCGCCCTTGAGCTGCTCGGCCATGCCGCGCTTCACGCGAGCGGTGCCGGTCTCGGGCGTCTGGACGGAGTGGGGAAGCGTGCTGGACACGTGTGACCTCGCTCGGTGAAAGAGGGTTTCTGCGAATACCGAGGAAACGCGAGGGGACCAGGCCACAGCAAGGGCCAATGAGGAGCCGGTGGATCGTTTTGGGTGCGGGCGCGGCTAAGCGGCCCGCACCATCAGGGCCGCCGGGGGCTCGTCGTCCATCTCGAAGGCCAGCGGGAACGGCGCGTGACCGGCCAGCCGGAACCAGCGCACCTTGCGGTGCTCCCGGAGCCTGCGGGCCGCTCCCACGGCGTCGTTGTGGAAGCGGCGGGCCATCGGCACCCGGCGTACCGCCTCGGTGAGTTCATGTGTGGCCGCCTCTCCCCCGGGCGCCTCCCGTACCGCCTCCACCTGCTGCGCCTCGGCGAACACGGCCCTGAGCGCCTGGCTCAACTCGCTCTCGGCGACCTCGCGTTGCTCCTCCTCGGCCTGCCGCGCGGCATGCGCGGCCTCGTACAGGACGATCGAGGCGGCCGGATCGAGCACGCCGGAGGTCGCCAGTTCCTGGGCCACCGAGGCGCGGCGCAGCAGCTGGGCGTCGAGCGCGGCGCGGGTGGCGTCGATGCGGGCGTGCAGCCGGTCGAGCCTGCCTGCGGTCCAGCTCAGGTAGAGGCCGATCACCACGAGGGCGACGAGGATCCAGATGAGGGTTGGGGTCACGGGCGGCAAGGTTAGCCGGGCTGTGTGGAGCACCTGTGGTCAGCGTCCGACCGGCAGGCCCACGCGCGCGTGCCGGGTCAGTCGCGCGCCAGCCCGAGCCGCGCCCGCAACCCCGGCGAGCGCTCGTCGGCGGCCGCCACCGCCGTCGTCCCGTCCGTCACCGTCTCGTAGACCGACAGGATGTCCGCGCCGACCGTGGACCAGTCGAACCTCCGGACGTGGGCGCTGCCGCGTGCCCGCAGCTCGGCCCGGCGCTCGGGGTCCTCGAGGAGGCGTACGGCGCGCTCGGCGAGGGCGTTCGCGTCCTCGTTGGCGAACAGCTCGCCCGCGGCGCCCTGGTCGAGTACCTGCGCGAAGGCGTCCAGGTCCGAGGCGAGCACCGGCGCTCCCGCCGACATGGCCTCGACCAGGATGATCCCGAAGCTCTCGCCGCCGGTGTTGGGGGCGACGTACAGGTCGACGCTGCGCAGCAGACGGGCCTTGTCCTCGTCGCTGACCATGCCGAGGAACTCGACCCGGGAGCGCATCTCCTTGGGCAGCTTCTCCACGGCCTCCTCCTCGTCGCCGCGCCCCGCGACCAGCAGCCGGGTCTGCGGACGGGCGGCGAGGATCTTCGGCAGCGCCTTGATCAGCACCGGCAGGCCCTTGCGGGGCTCGTCGATGCGCCCTATGAAGCCGATCGTGCCGCCCGCCCGTCTCCCACCACCACCCTCAACCGAGCTTCGCGCCTCTTCTGATTGCCACTCGGGCTTGGGCTCGGCCTTGGCGAAGAAGTCGACGTCCACGCCGTTCGGGATCACCACCGCGTCGCCGCCGAGGTGTTCCACGAGGGTGCGGCGGGCGTACTCGCTCACGGCGATCCGCGCGCTGATCTTCTCCAGCGCGGCCTGGAGGATCGCGTACGCGGCGAGCATCGCCCGGGAGCGCGGGTTGGAGGTGTGGAAGGTCGCGACGATCGGGCCCTGCGCCGCCCAGCAGGTGAGCAGGCCGAGCGAGGGCGAGGACGGCTCGTGGATGTGAACCACGTCGAAGGCGCCGTCGTGCAGCCAGCGCCGTACCCGCGCGGCCGACAGGAAGCCGAAGTTCAGCCGGGCCACCGAGCCGTTGTACGGCACCGGGACCGCGCGGCCCGCCGAGACGACGTACGGCGGGAGCGGGGTGTCGTCGTCGGCGGGTGCGAGGACGGAGACTTCGTGGCCGAGCCGGATGAAGTACTCGGCGAGGTCGCGGATATGGAACTGGACGCCGCCCGGCACGTCCCAGGAGTACGGGCAGACGATGCCGATTCTCACGGCCGCTCCCCGTCGGACGGTCGGGGTTCCAGGTCGGCGAGCCACAGTCGCTGCAGCATGTGCCAGTCCTCCGGATGGTCGGCGATCCCGCCGGCGAAGGCATCCGCCAACGCCTGTGTCATGACAGACGTCTTCTCGGCCTTCGTACCTGCCTCGGGTACCTCGATCGGCGGGTGCACGCGGCCCCGCATGACGGGCGAGCCGTCGTACCAGAGCGTCACCGGCAGCAGAAGCGCGCCCGTCTGCTGGGCGAGCAGTGCGGGTCCGGCGGGCATCCGGGCCGTGTCGCCGAAGAACTCGACCTCGACGCCGGAGGCGGACAGGTCACGGTCGGCGACCAGGCAGACCAGCCCGCCGTCACGCAGCCGCCGGGCCAGCGTGCCGAAGGCGGAGCCGCCGCTGTGGGGTAGGACCTCCATGCCGAGGCCTTCGCGGTAGGCGACGAAACGGTCGTACAGCGTCTCGGGCTTCAGGCGCTCGGCCACCGTGGTGAAGGGCGTCTTCAGCTGGGTGGTGACCCAGGCGCCCGCCAGGTCCCAGTTGCCCAGGTGGGGCAGGGCCAGGACGACGCCGCGGCCGGCGGCGAGGCCGTCCGTGAGGTGGTGGATGCCCTTGACCTCGAAGCCGTTCCTGATGCGCTCGGCGCTCCAGGCCGGCAGCCGGAACGACTCCATCCAGTAGCGCAGATACGAGCGCATGCCCGCGCGCGAGAGCTCGGCGAGGCGCTCCGGGCTCGCGCCGGGCACCACGCGCGCGTAGTTGCTCTCCAGCCGCCGTACGCCCTTGCCGCGCCGCTTCCAGGCGGCGTCGGCGATCGTGTTCCCCAGTCGTACGGCGACCGGCTCGGGGAGCTTCTTGACCGTGCCCCAGCCGATCCCGTACAGCGCGTCCGTCAGCCGATCCTGGGCGCTCACTTCGCCGCCTCACTACCTTGGGAGGCATTTTCCCGCGCGGCGGCCTCGTCCGCCTCGGCCGACTCCCGGCGGACCGTGACGACCCGCTGGATCAGCGTGACCAGGCTGCCGACGGCGACGACCCACAGGGCGACCGGCAGCAGGTACTGGATGCCGGGCACACCGAAGTCGTGCAGGCCCGCGAGACCGGCGGCGACCAGGGAGATCACCAGCCGCTCGGCACGCTCGACCAGCCCGTTGACCGCGACCGGCAGGCCGATCGACTCGCCGCGGGCCTTGGTGTACGACACCACCTGGCCGCTGGCCAGGCAGAAGATCGAGACGGCGCACAGGACGAGGTCGTCGCCGCCCCCCGCGTACCAGAGGATGAAGCCGCCGAAGATCGCGCCGTCGGCGACCCGGTCGAGCGTGGAGTCCAGGAAGGCGCCCCAGCGGCTGGTGCGGCCGAGCTGGCGGGCCATGTTGCCGTCGACGAGGTCGGAGAACACGAACAGCGTGATCACGACCGTGCCCCAGAAGAACTCGCCCATCGGGTAGAAGACCAGCGCTCCCGCGACCACTCCGGCGGTGCCGAGGAGCGTCACCGTGTCGGGGCTGACCCCGCGGCGGATGAGAAACGCGGCGAACGGTGTGAGGACACGCGTGAAGAATGCACGCGCGTACTTGTTCAGCATGGCCTTCCCGAGGGCTCGGTGTCGCCGGACGGCCCCTGCTGGCCACCGGCTGGCCCATCGTAGCCACGCGCGCGTGTCGGCGACGTCCGGGCACCCGCCACCGGCCACCGTCCGCAACAGACGGCGGGCGACCAGATCGCGTCCCTCGTATGGACGCACCGTGACGGGAGTGGAAAGCTCGAAGGACCGCGGGCGTCGCCGGAGCCGCCACCGCACGCGGAGCCGCGTGTCCGCGCCCACAGAGACCTCACCGTGCACGGGAGGCAAGGCCATGGGCGACAAGGCGAACGCACACCCCGGAGCCGCCGGCAGGGCAACAGCGGCCGACCACCCCGCGTCCGTACGGAATGTGGTGCTGGTCGGCCACAGCGGATCGGGCAAGACCACGTTGGTGGAAGCCCTCGCACTCACAGCGGGGGCAGTGAACCGGGCGGGCCGTGTGGAGGACGGCGGCACCGTTTCGGACTACGACGAGATCGAGCACCGGCAGCAGCGTTCGGTGCAGCTCTCCCTGGTACCCGTCGAATGGGACGGCATCAAGGTCAACATCCTCGACACCCCCGGATACGCCGACTTCGTCGGAGAGCTGAGGGCCGGTCTGCGAGCGGCGGACGCGGCCCTTTTCGTCGTCTCCGCGTCGGACGGGGTGGACGGCTCGACCCGCATGGTGTGGGAGGAGTGCGCAGCCGTCGGCATGCCCCGCGCGATCGTCGTCACGCACCTGGAGGCCGCGCGCGCCGACTACGAGGAGATGACGCGGATCTGCGCGGAGGCCTTCGGCGGGGACGACCCCGACGCCGTACTGCCGCTGTATCTGCCGCTGCACGGTCCGCAGGCGCCCGACGGGCACGCGCCCGTGACCGGGCTGATCGGGCTGCTGTCGCAGAAGCTGTTCGACTACTCGACCGGCGAGCGCAAGGAGTCGGATCCGGATCCGGAGCGGCTGCCGCTGATCGAGGAGGCCCGCAACCGGCTGATCGAGGGGATCATCTCGGAGAGCGAGGACGAGACCCTCATGGACCGGTATCTCGGCGGCGAGAGCATCGACGTCAAGACGCTGATCGACGACCTGGAGCGGGCCGTCGCGCGCGGGGTCTTCTTCCCCGTCCTGGCCGCCGCCCCCGCGGCCGACGGCGCCCGGCAGGGACTCGGCACGGTCGAGCTGCTGGAACTGGTCACACGCGGCTTCCCGACCCCCCTGGAGCGCGAGGCACCCCGGGTCACCACCGTCGACGGCAAGCCGCGCGAGCTCAAGCTCTGCGACCCGGACGGGCCGCTGGTAGCGGAGGTCGTGAAGACGGCCTCCGACCCGTACGTCGGCCGGGTCTCCCTGGTGCGCGTCTTCTCCGGCACCCTGCGCCCCGACGCGACCGTGCATGTCTCCGGGCACGGACTCGCCGACCGCGGACATGAGGACCACGACGTCGACGAACGGATCGGCGCCCTGTCCGCACCGTTCGGCAAGCAGCAGCGCACGCTCACCCACTGCATCGCCGGGGACCTGGCGTCCGTGGCGAAGCTGAGCCGCGCGGAGACCGGCGACACGCTCTCGGCCAAGGACGACCCGCTCCTGATGGAGCCCTGGCAGATGCCCGACCCGCTGCTGCCGCTGGCCATCCAGGCGCACAGCAAGGCCGACGAGGACAAGCTCTCGCAGGGCCTGTCCCGGCTGGTCGCCGAAGATCCGACGATGCGGCTCGAGCAGAACCAGGACACCCACCAGGTGGTGCTGTGGTGCCTGGGCGAGGCGCACGCGGACGTCGCGCTGGAGCGGCTGCGCAGCCGGTACGGCGTCCAGGTCGACGTGATCGGGCACAAGGTCTCCCTACGGGAGACGTTCGCGGACAAGTCCGCCGGACGCGGCCGGCATGTGAAGCAGTCCGGCGGGCACGGGCAGTACGCGATCTGCGAGATCGAGGTGGAGCCGCTGCCGGGCGGCTCGGGCATCGAGTTCGTGGACAAGGTGGTCGGCGGTGCGGTGCCGCGGCAGTTCATCCCGTCGGTCGAGAAGGGCGTAAGGGCCCAGGCCGCCAAGGGAGTTGCGGCCGGACACCCGCTCGTCGACATCCGGGTGACGCTCCTCGACGGCAAGGCGCACTCCGTGGACTCCTCCGACGCCGCGTTCCAGACGGCGGGCGCGCTGGCGCTGCGGGAGGCCGCGGCCGACGCGAAGATCCATCTGCTGGAGCCGGTGGCCGAGGTGACCGTCCTGGTCGGCGACGACTATGTGGGGGCCGTGATGAGCGACCTGTCGGGGCGGCGCGGCCGGGTGCTGGGCACCGAGCAGACGACCGGCGCGCGGACCCTCGTACGGGCCGAGGTGCCCGAGATCGAGATCGGCCGGTACGCCGTCGACCTGCGGTCCCTGTCGCACGGCACAGCGCGCTTCAACCGTCGGTACGCGCGGCACGAGCCGATGCCGCCGCAGATCTCCGAAAGGATCCGTGAACAGGAGCGCGCCGCCTCATAGTTGGAGACATCGGCAGGCTGTGCGGAACGCTCCCCTCCGCGTCGGCGACGCGAGTGAGCCGCAGGGGCGTGCCGGTGTCGAGAGTCCGAGCGCGCGGAGGCGCGAAGCGCTGAGCACGGTCGGACTCTCGACACCGGCTGGAGCGCCCCGGAGGCGAACGAGCCTAAAAGAGGTGCTTTCGACCGTCCGCCGACGGGTGTCAGTGCCTGCGGATACGCTGAAGACCTGATCAACAGGTGTGCAGGGCAAGGAAGTCGGGAAGGCCGCAGAAGCGAGAATCGCGGCGATCGGGGGCGGGAATGAGCTTTGACAGCGGCTACGCGGACATCTTCGGTCCGCAGGTGCCGCGCACGGGCGACGGGGACCAGACGGCGACGTTCGCGCTGGCCTCGGCGGCCTATCGGGACAATCTGGTCGGCGACATCAAGAAGGCCGACAACGAATGGCACCAGACCACCGTCAAGGAAGGCCTCAAGTGGGCGAAGATCTTCCGGCCCAACCTGGGTGAGGCCTTCTCGCGGGCCGTGGTGGACCGCATGCTGGGCCCCGGCCGCAAGCCGCTCATCCAGTCCTTCGGCAGCGAACCGCAGGTCGTCGTCGAGCACTGCCTGGCCGCGAACAACATCCGCAAGGACCGCGACAGACTGCTGAGCCTGGTCATGGTGGTGTGCGGTGTGCTGTTCCTGCCCGGGCTCCTGGTCTGGCTGCTGATCTTCACGCTCCGCACCATCATCGCCAAGCGGGACGACAAACAGGCCGGCGCGTTCGCCACCGGGCTGCTCGTCGCGGCGGGCGCCCTCGCCGTGATCTTCCTGATCCGTACGCCGTTCTCCGGCTTCTGGCTCTGGTATGCGCGGGCCTGTGTGGTCATGCCGGTGGTCGGCTGGTTCTGGGCCAAGCAGATCTGCGAGGGCACGGCGAAGGACCTGCGGGGGCGGTGGGACAGTCTGCTGGCCGGCAGCAGCGTCGGCGCGAAGGTGCCGGAAGCGGTGCCGAGCAGCCCCGGCGAGACCGCGGCCGAGCAGCTGCGCCAGTCCCTGGCCCAGCTCAGCGCCGAGCAGCAGTCCAACTCCGTGTTCTACGCCGGGCCCAAGGGCATACTCGGCATGGGAACGCGCTGGGGCGCCTGGCAGCTCGCCGAGGATCTGGTTCCCGCCGACGCGGACCGGGAGATCCACCCGTTCCGCAGCTGGGACGTCATCCGGTCCATCCACGACCAGTTGCGCATGCTGGAGCGGAACACGCTGAACACCGGCGGCTTCCCCAAGGCGTCCATACGCCACTGGATCGTCACGCCCATCGCGGAGAACGCCAAGGCGGTGTCCCGTCCCGAGGGCACCGACGTGGACGCCTACCAGATCAAGTCCCACGCGATACAGGACATCTGCAACAAGCAGCAGTTCGGCAGCGGTGACCGGCACTACCTGGGTGTCCAATGGGTGCTCTGGGACGGGCAGTTGGTCATCACCATGCTGATCACGGTGACGGTGCTGCACCAGACGCTGCGCATCGAGGTCACCGGCCACGCCCTCGGCCCGGTGAACGGGCTGTTCACCAGCAAACCAGAGGCGCCGACCAAGGAAGTCGCCAAGTCGTTCAAGCCGTGGGAGACCCGCAAGGTGAAGCTTCCCCTGGTCGACAGCGACGAGGTGGTACGGCTGGCGGTGCGGGCCCCGATCTCCTGGTACCCGCCCCTGCTGAACTGGCTCGGCGGCACCCTCACCCTCCCCGAGCCCTTCGGCCTGCGGCACGCGTGGGCGGATCAGCCGTGGCGCCACCGCTTCATGGCCGACGACGCGCTGCGCGCCGCCACACCGGTGCTGCGCGTCGTGCACTCGGCGGCGATCAAGGTGCTGGAGGAGAACGGCGTGGACACGGAGAAGTTCGGCAACAGGTCGGCGTTCCTCAGCACGGCGGTGCAGGATCCGATGCCGAGGAAGGCGGACCTCTACGACGCGTAAACGCTCCGCTGGAAGGCCGGTGTTTCGGCCGCGGGTCCATTCGTGGCTGGTCGCGCCCACGCGGCGGAGCCGCATATTGATACAGCCCCGCGCCCCTTCAGGGCGCGGGTCAGGCCGCCGGCCAGGCCTCCGCCAGCATCTTGCGGGTGTCGGCGAGGAGCTGGGGCAGGACGCGGGTGTGGCCGACGACCGGCATGAAGTTCGTGTCGCCGCCCCAGCGCGGGACGATGTGCTGGTGCAGATGGGCGGCGATGCCCGCGCCGGCCACGGAGCCCTGGTTCATGCCGATGTTGAAGCCGTGCGCGCCGGAGGCGGTCCGCAGTGCCGTCATCGCCTGCTTGGTCAGCGCGGCCAGCTCGACGGTCTCCGGACCGGTGAGGTCCGTGTAGTCGGCGACATGGCGGTAGGGCACGACCATCAGGTGCCCGCCGTTGTACGGGTACAGATTGAGCACGACGTAGACCTGCTCGCCGCGCCTGACGACCAGACCGTCCTCGTCCGACTTGGCCGGGATGGAGCAGAAGGGACAGCCGTCCTCGGCACCGGGGCCGGTCGGCTTGCCCTCACCCTGGATGTAGGCCATCCGATGAGGCGTCCACAGGCGCTGGAACGCGTCCTGCGTCCCCACTCCCCACTGCTGCTCCGGCTCACTCGTCATGCAAGGAAGCATATGACTTCGCCCGTTCGCGGCGTGTCGGCGGGGTTGCGCGGCCGACGTCCCGGGCGAAGCTGAGCCGGTGGATGCCGACAGTCCCCAGGGCCGCTGGGAGCAGCGCGCCGAGGTGCCTCTCGCGATCGCGTCGCTGGTCTATCTCGCCGCGTATGCGGTGCTCGTCCTGGCCCATGGTCTGCCGGGCGTCTGGCGGGACGTCTGCCTCGCCGTGCTGGCCGGCACCTGGGCCCTGTTCGCCGTCGACTATGGGGTGCGGTGGCGGCTGAGCGGGCGGCGGCTGGGCTTCGTACGGTCGCACCTGCTGGACACCGTGGTGCTGGTGCTGCCCCTGTTGCGTCCGTTGCGGGTGGTGCGGCTGTATGAGGCCGTGCAACGTCGGCACGGTCGGCCACGGCTGGCGCTGCACGCGCGGGTGATCACCTACGCCGGACTGTCGACCGTGCTGCTCGGATTCGCCGGAGCCCTCGCCGTCTACCAGCAGGAGCACGCGGCGCCGGACGCGACCATGCAGACCTTCGGCGACGCGGTCTGGTGGACCTGCGCGACGCTCTCCACGGTCGGGTACGGCGACATCACGCCCGTCACACCGGTCGGGCGGCTCATCGCGGTCGGGATGATGGCCTGCGGGCTGGCACTGCTCGGCGCGGTCACCGGGTCGTTCTCGGCGTGGCTGTTGCAGGTTTTCGCGTACGAGGACGGGGACAAGGAAAGGCCCCCGGAGAGCTGAACTCCCCCGGGGGCCTTCTCACATGCGCGTCAGACCTGCGCCCGCTCCTCGACCACCTTCGCGATCTTCGCGAGGGCCTCGTCGAAGGGGATGCCGTTCTCCTGCGAACCGTCGCGGTAGCGGAAGGAGACCGAACCGTTCGCCATGTCCTCGTCGCCCGCGATGACCATGAAGGGCACCTTCTGCTTCTGGGCGTTGCGGATCTTCTTCTGCATCCGGTCGGAGGACGAGTCGACCTCGACCCGCAGCCCCTGCTTCTTCGCCGCCGCGGCGAACTTCTCCAGGTACTCGACGTGCGCGTCGCCGATCGGGATACCGGTCGCCTGCACCGGCGCCAGCCACGCCGGGAACGCACCCGCGTAGTGCTCGAGCAACACAGCGAAGAACCGCTCGATGCTGCCGAACAACGCCCTGTGGATCATGACCGGGCGCTGCTTGGAGCCGTCGGGCGAGGTGTACTCCAGGTTGAACCGCTCCGGCAGGTTGAAGTCGAGCTGGATCGTCGACATCTGCCAGGTGCGGCCGATGGCGTCCTTGGTCTGCACGGAGATCTTCGGGCCGTAGAAGGCGGCGCCGCCCGGGTCGGGGACCAGGGGCAGGCCCTGCTTCTCGGCCACCTCGCGCAGCGTCTCGGTCGCCTCCTCCCAGACCTCGTCGGAGCCGACGAACTTCTCCGGGTCCTTGGTGGACAGCTCCAGGTAGAAGTCGGTCAGACCGTAGTCGCGCAGCAGACCGAGGACGAAGGTGAGCGTCTTGTCGAGCTCCTCCGACATCTGCTCACGCGTGCAGTAGATGTGCGCGTCGTCCTGCGTGAAGCCCCGCGCGCGCGTCAGGCCGTGCACGACGCCCGACTTCTCGTACCGGTACACGGTCCCGAACTCGAAGAGGCGCAACGGCAGTTCACGGTAGGAACGCCCGCGAGCGTCGAAGATCAGGTTGTGCATCGGGCAGTTCATGGGCTTGAGGTAGTAGTCCACACCCTCGTCGAGCTGCATGGGCGGGTACATGCCCTCGGCGTACCAGTCCAGGTGGCCCGACGTCTCGAAGAGCTTCCCCTTGGTGGCGTGCGGGGTGTAGACGAACTCGTAGCCCTCTTCCTCGTGCCGGCGGCGCGAGTAGTCCTCCATCACCCGGCGGATGATGCCGCCCTTGGGGTGGAAGACGGCGAGGCCGGAGCCGATCTGCTCCGGGATGGAGAAGAGGTCCAGCTCGTTGCCCAGCTTGCGGTGGTCGCGCTTCTCGGCCTCGGCGAGGAAGTCGAGGTGTGCCTTCAGCTCGTCCTTGGTGGGCCAGGCGGTGCCGTAGATGCGCTGGAGCATCGGGTTCTTCTCGCTGCCGCGCCAGTAGGCGGCCGCGTTGCGCATCAGCTTGAACGCCGGGATGTTCCGGGTGGTGGGCAGGTGGGGACCGCGGCAGAGGTCCTTCCAGCACAGATCGCCGGTCTTGGCGTCCAGGTTGTCGTAGATCGTCAGCTCGCCCGCGCCGACCTCGACGTCCGCGCCGTCGTCGGAGGAGGCCGCGCCCTTGAGCCCGATCAGCTCCAGCTTGTACGGCTCCGAAGCCAGCTCCTCGCGCGCGGCCTCGTCGGTCACCACACGCCGCGAGAAACGCTGCCCGCGCTTCTGGATCTCCTGCATCTTCTTCTCGATGGCCTTGAGATCCTCGGGCGTGAACGGCTTCTCGACGTCGAAGTCGTAGTAGAAGCCGTCCTTGACGGGCGGGCCGATGCCCAGCTTGGCCTCGGGGAAAAGCTCCTGCACGGCCTGCGCCATCACATGCGCGGTGGAGTGGCGCAGGATGTTCAGGCCGTCCTCGGAGGAGATCTCGACGCCCTCGACCTCTTCCCCGTCGGAGAGCACGTACGACAGGTCCCTGAGCTCGCCGCCCACGCGCGCGGCGATGATCGAGCGCTCGCCGGCGAAGAGCTCCGCGGCCGTAGTGCCCGTCGTCACCGTGCGCTCTTCCCGCTCGGAATCGCGTTGGATGATCACACGGACGTCTGACACCGGTCTCTCCTGACTGAAGGTGGGTGCGGGCGCCGTACCTGGAGCGCGCGCAATACCGGATCGTACCGACCCCGGACGTCCCACCGCGAAATCATTCCCCGAAGCCGGCGTCCAGGCCCGCGTCGTGATCGTCGCTTCCGCAGGCATCCTCGAAGAAGGCTGTGATCTCTACGGTCTCTTGAATCGACTTCATCATCCGGTCCCGCTCGGCATCGTCCACCTGCACCGGTACGACGCCGGAGGCTCCGGTGAGCCTGCGAAAGCCGCCCCGGCTCTCCAGCCGGCCGTGCACCCGCACCGGCAGTCCGACGAGGTGGGCGTGCCCGGCGATGCGGTACGCCTCCTCGTCCAGGGTCAGCCGGATGTGCGGCACCTCGGCGCCCGCGATCACCCGCAGCCGTACGGCGCCCTCGCCGCGCGGCCCCGACCGGCGCATCCGGGTCACCGTCCCGGTGATCCGCACCGCCATGGACGGCTCCTCGCGCAGATAGCGGGCCCCGGCCTCGCGCAGCACGGGCAGGTCGCCGGGCGAGAACTCGACGGCCTCGGCACCCGCGGCACACCCCTCGGGGACCCCGGCGCCGGGCGCCCACTCGACGGCGACGCGGGCGCCCTCGGTGCCACGGACCAGGGTGACGAGCGCCTCGGTCAGTTCCCGGCTGACGCCCGCCTCGATGGCACCGTCGAAGGCGTCCATGCCGCCGGTGGCCCGCTGATAGTCGATGGCCTCGCGGGCGGCGTACAGGGCCTGGTGCAGGCGTACGGCGAGCAGGCGTCCGGTGTCGACGGGCACGAACGCGGTCAGCTGACGGCCGCCGGTCGCGGCGCCGACGAGGACGTTCTCCAGGGACGCGGCGGCGGGGCGGCGGTGCCGGGCGCCGTAATAGCCGGCCCGCGCGCGTGTGGCGAGAGCGCCCGCCAGAAGCATCTGGCGGGCGGCGGTGCGCAGTTGTTCCTCGGCCATCCATGGCGCGGCGCCGGCCGGCCCGGTCGGTACGTCGCGCCACCAGCGGATCTCGTCGCTGGGCACGGTGAGGCCGACCAGGACCTCGCGCGCGGAGGGCGAGCCGCTGCGGGACAGTGCGACGAGGGCTTCGCCGAGCAGGTCGTCGCTGTCGGGGAAGGCTCGGTTCTCCGGCACGAGCAGGCTCGTGCCGGCGCCGCCGGGCCCCGGCGGGGTCCAGCGGCCGTAGCGTCCGGCGGCTCCGCCGCGGCGCTGCCAGCCGTGGCGGTGCAGCAGGGCGCTGAGCACGGCGGGGTCGACCTCGCCGGGCTCGGGCGGCCGGTTCCACTGCGCGTCCACGGGATGCGGCCGCCCTGGTCGTACCGGCTCCTCCAGCGAACGGTGTGTCATGGCCTGCCTCCCGTCCCGACCCGCGTCATGATCTCGCAGAGCGCCCGGTCGTCGAAGATGCGTGAGGTCGGAATCCGCACGGTGGTCCGGCGCCGACCGGTGATGGCGTGGCCGGCCAGGTTGACCCAGTAGCAGCAGTGCCTGAGGTCGAGCCGGTCGTGGCTGGCGCGCAGCCAGTCGTCCTGGGACCGCGGGACGAGCATCACGACCAGGATCTTGTGCACGGACACCGGCGTGCGGGCGAGCTTCGCCAGGTGGTCGTTGTCGAGCGTGAAGGAGAAGAAGCGCCCGGGAGGGTTCGGCGGGACTTGGTACGTCGCCTTGAGCTGCACCTTGATGGTGACTTCGTCGTCGACGGTGTGCCCGGCGGCGCTGTGGCTGACGTGCCAGTCGATGCCGTTGTCCGGAAAGGGCTGGGACAGCGAACAGCCCGCCGCGGCGGCGACGGCGTGCAGATAGCCCACCTGCAGTGTCTCCATGCAGGCGGTGGTGGCGAGTGAACCGCGATGGGGGCCCGTCCGAGCGGGCAGCAGCCCGCCCCGTTCGGGCTGCGCTATCGCCATGACCAACAGCCTTCCGAGCAAGTGAATCCCCGCGACGGGCCCGCTGAACTGCAAAGACCCGCACTCCTGTTGTGTCCGGCCCGCGTACGCCGCAAACAGCCCGGGTATCACCAAACGGGCAGAAGACGGTACGTCAGCTGCCGTGGGTGAACGAGGAGTTGTGTAGGTATGACGTGCTGGTACGAGGGCCCTTTGGCCGCGTTCGACACGGAGACCACGGGCGTGGACGTCGAGACCGACCGGATCGTGTCGGCCGCCGTCGTCGTCCAGGATGCCCCGGGTGCCCGGCCGCGGGTGAGCCGGTGGCTGGTCAACCCGGGTGTGCCGGTGCCCGAGGGGGCGACGGCGGTACACGGACTGACGGACGAGCATCTGCAGCGCAACGGCCGCTGGCCTGCGCCGGTGATGCATGAGATAGCCAGTGAACTGGCCGAGCAGGCGGCCGCGGGCCGTCCGCTCGTGGTGATGAACGCACCCTTCGATCTGACCATCCTGGACCGCGAGTTGCGGCGCCATCGGGCCTCGTCCCTGGACCACTGGTTCGAGACGTCGCCGCTGCTGGTGCTCGACCCCCGGGTCCTCGACAAGCATCTCGACCGCTACCGCAAGGGCCGCCGCACGCTCACCGACCTGTGCGCGCACTATGGCGTCGTCCTGGACGGCGCGCACGACGCGTCGGCCGATGCGGTGGCCGCCCTGGATGTCGTACGGGCGGTGGGGCGCCGTTTCGCCGCCCGGCTGGAGCGTCTCTCCCCCGCCCAACTGCACACCCTGCAGGCCGTGTGGCACGCCGCACAGGCACGCGGCCTGCAGGCATGGTTCGCCCGCAGCGGCACCGAGGAGGCGGTGGACCCGGCGTGGCCCCTGCGTCCGGACCTGCCTGCGGCGGCCTGAGCCTTACGACCCCGCCCGACAGCAACGCCGAGTCCGGGGGTGTGGGTGGCGGAGCCCCCACTCCGCGCGGCGAAGCCGCGCACAACACAGAGAGAGCGACGTGTGTCCGCGCTGTTTGCGGACACACGTCGCTCTCGCGAACGTGGGCGATACTGGGTTCGAACCAGTGACCTCTTCGGTGTGAACGAAGCGCTCTCCCACTGAGCTAATCGCCCGGGAACGGACTGAACAATACAGGTCCCCGCGGGTTTCCATCAAACTGCTTCCAAGTAGGCGGCCAGCCCCCGCCGTCCGGCCCGCATCATCAGCCGATGGTTGGCCCGGAAGACCGGCCGCCCCGGCACGGCGAAGCGTCTGAGCAGCGGCTTGCTCACATCGACGACCTGGTCGTAGCAGGCGAGGGTACCCGCGCCGTGCGCACGGACCGTCCAGCGCGCCCAGCCGTCCAGGTCACCGGACATCTCGATCTCCAGCACCCCGGCCGCACGGTCCCGCACCACCTCACGCGCGGTGAAGGTCAGCTCGTACGGCAGCACGGATCGCACCCTGACGATGCCGCTGACGTCGTCGATCGCGTCGACCTGCCGGACCTGCGGCCACCAGTCGGGGTAGTCCTCGGCCCGCTCCAGCGCGGTGTACACGGCGGCGGGCGGCGCGTGCAGGACCCACACGCTGCGGAAGCGGTAATGGGACCAGTCCATACTCCGAGTCTGCCCCGGCCACGGGCACGAGGAGCACACATCTGAGTACGTTCTGAGTATCCGCACTCATGCCGTACGACGTGACGCGGACCACACTCCAAGGCATGACGCACATCCCACCGCCGGCCGAGGAGCTGCGGCTCCTCGACTGGGAGCTATGGCAACTGGACGCCCGCCGGGCACAGTTGCTGGCTCGCAGGGCCTGGCTGGTCGCCACGCTGCACCCTAACCGGCAGCAGCAGCCGCCCGCCGCGCCGCCGCGCCCCGAGGCCACCGCCCCGCGGGTCCAGAACGTCCTCCTGCTGCTCGGCGGCATCCTCCTCACCCTCGCCGCGACGGCGTTCACGCTGGTCAGCTGGCGGCACCTGGGAGTCACCGGGCGGGCACTGGTGCTCGCCGCGGTCACGACAGCCGTCCTCGCCGCGCCGCTGCCCCTGCTGAAGCGCGGGCTGCGCTCCACGGCCGAGTCGGTGGCGGGGCTGGGACTGGCGCTGACGATGCTGGACGCCTACGCGCTGCACGAGGTCGCCTTCGCGGGTGCCGACGGCACGCGGTTCGCGGCGGCGTCGGCGGCGCTGCTGGCGGGCCTCTGGGCGGCGTACGGGTTCCTGCCGCGCACGCGTGAGCTGCGTCTGCCCCTTCCCGCCGCGCTGGCGGCTGCTCAACTCCCCCTGCTCCTCTGGACCATCGCGGTCGACGCGAGTTGGTTCACGATCACGGCCGCGCTTCTCGCGACGGCCGGGTCCGACACGGTTGTCGCGCTCCGGGCGAGCGCCAGGCCCGTACGTCTCGTCGCCCTCGGCGGCGCGTACGGCCTCGGCGGCTGGAGCGTCATGACGGCCGGCTGGCTGTGCTGGACGGCCACCGGCCCGAGCGCCGCCGCCCGTGCGGCGGCGCTCCTCCTCCTGGCCGCGGCCCTCGCACTCGGCGCGGCCTGGCAGGCGCCGAGCGAGAAGCAGGCGAAGGGACTCGCGGCCGCTTCGGGGCTGCTCGTCGTCGCCGCGGTCGGCGGCGCACTGCGCCCCGCGCTGCCGGACGCGTGGACGGTGCCGGTCCATCTCGCGTGCGGGGTCGCCCTGTTGGCGGCCACGACGGCGGGCCGGCTCCCGGAGGCCGTCCGGCGGGGCATGGCGTGGGCCTCCGCCGCCGTACAGTCCCTTGCCGTGCTGTGGGCGCTGCCCGTCGTGGCCGTCGCCCTGCTGGGGCCGGTCGGCTGGGCGGAGCAGGTGTGGTCGGGTGCGCCGGACTCGGCACGGGACGCCGTCACGGTCGAGACGCCGTGGCCCCCGGACACAGCCACCGCGCCCCTCGTCCTCGCAGCGGTCGCCGGGGTACTGGCACTGGCGGTCAGGAAGGCCTCCTGGCGGTCACGAGCGCTGGACGCGTCCCTGACCCTGGCGTGGGCGAGCGCGCTCGTCCTCCCCGCCACACTGCAACTGCCGTACACCGCAACCCTGTTGATCTACGGCGCCCTCACCGCCGCCCTCCTGCTCCTCCGGCGGCCCACGGCCACCGTCCTCGCCCTCGTCACCTCCCTGAGCCTCACCTTCCTCGCCCTCGCCTCCGAACCGGTAACCCTCGCGACGCTCGCGTCCCTGACGGCGCTCTTCGCGACGGCCGTACGCAAGCCACTCCCCGCCGCCGCAACGCTCACGTACGCCACCGCGCTCGCCGTCGCGTCGGGGGCGGCACTGGAGCTGCGGCCGGAGCACACCGCGCTGCTCGTGCTCCTGGTCACGGCGGCAGCCGCACTGCTGGCGGCGCACGTCGACGAGAAGACGACGACGTCCGTGGAGGTGACCGGCGCGGTCGCAGGCCTCATCGCCGTCGCTCTGGCGGCCGACGAACCGCCGATGCTCGCCCTGGTACTTGCCCTGACAGGCGTAATCGCGGCCGCCACGGCACTCCGCCCCGACCGCCGCGCCGCAGGCTACGTCGCCGCCGCCCTCTTCGTCCTGGCCACCTGGGTACGGCTGGCGTCCTGGGACATCACCACCCCCGAGGCCTACACACTGCCTGTCACCGTCCCCGCACTGCTCATCGGCGCCCTGCGCAGGCAACGCGACCCACAGACCTCATCCTGGACTGCGTACGCCCCCGGACTCACCGCCACCCTCGTGCCGAGCCTCTTCGCGGTCTGGGCCGGCCAACACGGCCCGCGCCCACTCCTCCTGGGCACAGCGGCGCTCCTCATCACGCTCCTGGGCGCCCGCAACCACCTCCAAGCCCCCCTACTCCTGGGCGGCTCGATCCTCACCCTGGACGCCCTCCACGAACTGGCCCCATACGTAGTCGAGATGACCACCGCCCTCCCCCGCTGGGCCCCTCCCGCCCTCGCCGGCCTCCTGCTCCTCGCCCTAGGTGCGACGTACGAGCAACGAATCCGGGATGTCAGGCGAGTGCGGGAGGTCCTGGGAAGAATGAACTAGGGCGAGGTACATCGCCCCGATAGGGGCGCGGGGAACTGCGCGACCAGCCCCCACCGACCCGCAGCCAACGAACCGCTCAACCAGCGGAGCGCTACGGCATCTTGTTGCCCACCAGCGCCAGATTCTGAATAGCCGCCAGCCCATACAACGCCGTGGAGTTGGTAGACACCCACGCCGCCTCACTACCGGGCACCAACCCAGTCGGCCCCTCGATCTTCTTCGTGGACCAGTCCGTGGACTCCTTGTAGTCCCAGACATCCGCACTGCTGTAGAACTGCCGCCACGCCCGCGCCGCCAACTTGTCGTCGCCGGTCTGAACGGCCGCGTACGCGTCCTGCCGCGAATGCCCCTGGAAGAGCAACAGGGAGCCGAAATCGGAGCCGTACCGTGCCCGCTGCTCGGCCTTGGTGGCGTTGAAGTACCGGCAGTAGTCGAGCCACGCCTCCTTGAACTTCGGCATCTCGATCTGGTCGATCAGCTCGGCACAGAGCTCGACCAGGCCGAACATCGCCGAGAGGTGCGACACCCCGACCTTGGGCTCCGCCGCGACGGCGAACCTGCCCGTGTCCAGGTCGTACAGCGCGCTGCCCTGGACGAAGCCGTTGGGCTGGGCGGCGATGGTCTCCATGGTGGACAGGACCCGCGCCTTGGCCTTCTCCCACTTGGGGCCGCGCCGCTCCCACTCGGTCAGCCAGGCCGACACCAGCCCCGACCAGTCCGTGCCGAAACCGATCGAGAGCGCGTTCCGGTCGGGCGTGTACGGCTCGGTGCGGATCTTACGGATGGGGTCGAGGACGAGGAAGGTTTCGTCGGAGTCGACGTTGGCGTGCATGAGGTCGCCGACGCGTTCGTCCGCGGTGAGGAAGTAGTAGTAGCGCCGGTAGGTGGTGTTGGCGATGCGCTGCTGCTTGGCGCTGTCGGCGTAGTGCTGGACGCCGTGGCGGGTGCCGAGGCCGGCCCACTTGCCCAGGTGGTACACGTCGACCTCGCCGGTGTGCCGCGTCATCGCCTCGGCGAAGCGGAAGATGTCGGCGCGGCCGGAGCGCATGTACGCGAACCAGAGCCAAAGGTCGGGCGAGAGCTCGGAGTTGTCCCAGGCGTAGCCGCCGACGTCGTAGCACCACTGGTGGCGGCTGGAGTCGTAGCTGTGCATGATGTCGCCGTAGTCCCAGAAGCCGTACCAACGGCGCATCTCCACCTGGTCCTTGTAGTAGGTGAAGAGGAAGTCGAGGTGGTCCTCGATCTTCGCCTTGGCGGCCGTGGAGCGGTCGGGCTCGGCGAACAGCTTGCCGAAGACGCCCGCCTTGATGAGCTGCTGGGGCGGGGCGGCGAGCTGCGGGAGTGTCCTGACGGCCTTCACCTGCTCTGCCATCGCCTCGGCGCTCGGCGTGGAGTCGTGGGCCCAGAAGAGGAGTTCACTGGTGCGGGCGATGCCGTAGGGGGTGCCGAAGCCGGGCTCGTAGTCCTCGTAGGTGATGTTGAGGCCTTCGAGCTGTTCGGGGTACGTGTCCTGGCCCATGCCGTCGTGGTAGAAGCGCAGGTCCATGGGCTGCGCCTCGGGCGACCAGAGCCAGAGCGTGACCTCGGCCTCGTCGGTCTGGGCATTGCGGATGTCGAGCTGGGCGGGGAACTTCTCCCAGAAGTCCCGCAGTCCGAAGGCGAATCCGCCGGAGGCGCCTCCTACGTACCCGAAGCCGCTCGCCCGCCGGCCGCCGCCTGCGGGGATCCAGCCGTGGCCCTTCTTGGTGCGCTTGCGGACGCCGAAGCCGTCGGCCGAGAGTTGCGAGAGGGTGTAGTCGCCCCACTCGGGGATGTATTGCAGCCGAGTGGTCACCCGCTGGTCCCAGGTGGACGGGTCGGGCAGCTTCTTGCCCTCGAACTGGGCCGTCCGCACGGCCGCCCCCGGGTCTCGCCGCAGCCCGGTGATGCCCTTGACCGCCTCGCGCAGCAGACCGGTGCCCTCGCCGCCGATGCGGATGTGGCGGTCGTACGACTCGTCGCGCATCGGCACGGAGAAGCGCACGCCGATGCCGCGGATGAAGTCGCCGCTTGCCTTGCCCGGCTCCTGCGTCCCGTCGTAGGTGATCGTGTGCACCATGCGGAAGGAGTCGGCGCCGGCGTAGAAGTACAGACGGATGGAGAACGGCAGCCAACCGCGCTTCCCCTTGCGGTGCTTGCCGTCGATGCGGACGACCGCGCGGACCGGGCCCTCCTGCTCGACGGTCACCTCCCCGATGGCGCCCTCGAACCGCTCGTACTTCACCGTGCCCTGGTCGCCGTCCTCGATCTCCGGCTGGCGGAGCAGCACGAGCCGGCCGTTGCGCGCGATCTCCGTCGCTCCCCGGGTGACGGACTTGACCAGCGTGGCGCCCGACGTGCCGATCTTCGCGGTGATGACGCCGGTCGATATGTCGATGGTGCCGCCGCGCTTGGCGACGGTGACCTTGTGGTCGGGGGCGGTGGGTTCGCCGGCGGTGAGGGTGAGCTTGCCGGTGCCCGAACTCACTGCGTGCGCGGACCACTTGAGGGAGCCGTCGGGCCAGTAGGCGATCGGCCAGGACTGGAGGGGTACGGCCTTGCCGTCGGCGTCGGCCAGCGCGAAGGTCTGGTCCGCCGGGTGGGCGCCCTTCGGCCAGGGGACGCCGACCGTGGAGCCGGGTGCGGCGCCGAGGCCGCCGTCCTCCAGCCAGTCCAGGGTCACCGGGTCCGCGTCGGCGGCCTCGGCTCTGGGGGCCGCCGCCGCGTTCGTGCCGAGTGCCCAGCTGAACTGGGCGGCGGCTCCGGCGACGGCGGCAGCCTTGAGGAGGGACCTGCGAGGGATGGGAGACATGAGAGTTTCCGCCTTTCCTTTCCGTGCGGGTGCAGGGTGGTCAGGGGCATGACAGAGAGAGGTACGACGCCCAGGGCGCCGACCCGTGTGCGGGCACCGCGTGTCAGCGGTGCCGATACCGCTCCTCCACGGCGATGGCCGCCGCCGCGACGGCCCCCAGCACGGGGACCGCCAACGGTGCGATGAACCAGGCGGACAGGGCCACGACCGCCAGTCCGGCGATGATGAGGAAGGAGCCGGCGGGGTCGAGGACGGTCCGGCGTCCGGCGGCGGCCAGCAGTTCCCGCCAGCGGGCGCCCGGCGTCCAGAGGGCCGCCGCACGCAGCCCGGCGACGGTGAGCCCGATCAGCGCGAACACCCCGACGGCCCCCACCAGCGGCCCCCCGGGAATCCCGGCGCGCACGGCCTGGACGTCCACCCAGACAGCCGCCGCCGCGAGCCACCCGGCGAGCCCGACGGCCCACCCGCGCCGCACCGCCGCCCGGAAGTCCGTGACGAACTCCCGCCATCCGCCGCTCTCGTGTGCTGTGAGGCGCCGCAGATGCCGGGCACCGGCGGCGAAGGCGGCGGGGTAGGTGACGACGCCGAGCGAGGCGACCGTGATCCACACGCCGGCGAGGAGACACTCGGCGAAGACGGCGAACCGCTCGGCGAACACCGACTCCCTGCGCGGCTTCACCCGTACCTGGGCCATCGTGACCGCCTCAGCCCTTCAGTCCGGACGTCGCCATGCCGTCGATCAGATAGCGCTGGAAGGCCAGGAAGAAGGCGAGCACCGGCAGCAGGGCGACGAGCGACATCGCGATCATGCCGCCGTAGTTGGCCACGCCCTCCTGGTCCACGAACATCTTCAGGCCGAGCGAGACCGTGTACTTGTCGGGCTCGTTCAGATAGATCAGCGGCCCCATGAAGTCGTTCCAGGAGTTGATGAAGGTGAAGATCGCGCTGGTGATCAGGGCCGGGCGGCACAGCGGGAGCACGATCGACCAGTAGATGCGCAGATGCCCGCAGCCGTCGAGACGGGCCGCCTCGTCGAGTTCCTTGGGCAGATTGCGCATGAACTGCATCATCAGGAAGACGAAGAACGCCTCTATCGCCAGGTACTTCCCCAGCAGCAGGGGGGTGTACGTGTTGATCATCCCCATGTTGCGGAAGAGCACGTACTGCGGGATCAACAGCACGTGATACGGCAGCAGGAGGGTGCCGATCATCAGCGTGAACAGCAGATTGCGGCCCGCGAACCGGATCCTCGCGAAGGCGTACGCCGTCAGCGAGCAGGACACGAGGATCCCGACCACGGAACCGATCGCGAGCGTCAGCGAGTTGACGAAGAACGTCGAGATCGAGATGTCCGCGATGCCGTCGGACAGCCGTGTGTAGTTGTCGGTGATCGGATCGGTCGGGAAGAGATCCAGACTGCCGACGATGTCCTCGCTCTTCTTGAACGAGCCGCCGATGACCCAGATCACCGGATAGAGGATCACCGCGAGAATCAGAAGGGACCCCACGTGCCACGCGAGAGAGCCCGGCAGCCTACGGCGCAGAGCCCCGGCCTTCGTGGAGGCGCCCGGCGTGATGTCGGTGGCCTGTGCGCTCATCGGGCGCCCTCCTCGTAGTGCACCCAGCGCTTCTGGGACCAGAACAGCACCGCAGTCACCAAGGCGACTGCGACCAGCAGCATCCAGGCCATGGCGGAGGCCAGGCCCATCCGGCTGTTCTCGAAGCCCTGGACGTAGAGGTAGCAGGTGTAGACCATCGAACCGTCCGCGGGTCCACAGGCGTTGGCTCCGGCTCCGCCGCCGACGATGTATGCCGAGCTGAAGATCTGGAAGGAGTGGATGGTCTCCAGCAGGACGTTGAAGAAGAGGACCGGGGAAATCATCGGCAGCGTGATGTTCCAGAACCGCCGCAGCTTGCCCGCCCCGTCGACCTCGGCCGCCTCGTACAGCTCCCGCGGGACCTGCTTGAGGCCCGCGAGGAAGATGACCATGGGGGCGCCGAACTGCCAGACGGTGAGCGCCACCAGGCTGTAGATGATCAGCTCCGGGTCGCCGGTCCAGCCGCCGACGTCGATCCCGAAGATCTTCTGCGTACGGTCGACGATCGCGTCGTCCGAGAAGATCGCCTTCCAGACGATGGCGACGGAGACGCTCGCCCCGATCAGCGACGGCGCGTAGAAGGCGGCCCGGTAGAAGGCCTGTCCGCGCCGCTTCTGCGCGAGCAGCAGCGCCACACCGAGGGCGGCGAGCAGCTTGAGCGGCGTGCCGACGACGACGTACCACATCGTCACCTGCACCGAGTGGCGCCAACGGGGGTCGCCGAACATCTCGGAGAAGTTGTCGAGGCCGATCCACTTCGGTGAGTCGAAGAGGTTGTAGTCGGTGAAGGCGAAGTAGAGCGAGGCGATCATCGGGCCTGCCGTGAGCAGCAGGAACCCGGCGATCCAGGGAGACATGAAGAGATAGCCGGCCAGGTTCTCCCGGCGCCGCCGCCGCTTGAGGGCGGCGGGGCGCGCGGGCTTCACCGGACCGTGCCGCGGCTCGGAGTCCTTGGTCAGGCCCTCCATCGCAGGGGCGTGTGTCACGGTGGTTCCCATCAGGCGACGAGAGCCGTCTTCGACTCGGTGAAGAACTGCTTGACGGCCTCGTCCACCGAGCGGGTGCCCAGGGCGAGTTCCTCGGCGATGCGCAGGAACGCGGCCTCGCAGATGTCCGCGCCGTTCGGGTGCGGGGTGATCGGCTCCAGGACGCCGGACTCGACGAGGGACTCCTCGTAGGCGGCGATCCCCTTGTTCACCTCGTCGGTCGGCTTGAACGCGTCGTACTGCGCCTGTGTCGCGGGCACACCGCGGTCATAGCCCATGATCTTGGCGACCTCGGGGTCGTGCACCATGAAGTCGATGAACTGCGCCACTTCCTTGGGGTGCTGGGTGCGCTTGGAGGCGCTCAGCATCAGGGAGCCGAGGTACTGGCCGGTCTTCTTTCCGTCGGTCGTCGGAATGGGCGCCAGGCCGTACTCGCTCTTGCCTTCGGAGGTGTAGCGAACGGTGAAGTTGTCCCAGGTGAACTCACCGGCGGCGATCTCAGCGGAGACGGCCGACTTGGGCTTGACCTGGGCGACCTTCTTGGCGTCCGCGTAGACGCCCTCTTCGACGCCCTTCTTGGCCTTCGTCCACCACTGGGTCAGATCCGCCTCGGTGAAGCCGAGTCCGTCCTCGGTGAAGAATGCCTTGCCGTTCTGGCGCAGGTACAGGTCGTAGAGGTACATGACGCCGTACATGCCGCTGTCGCCTGCGCGTCCTGTCCTGTCGCGGATCTTCTTCATCGCCGCGTCGAAGTCGTCCCAGGTCCAGCCCTGTTCCGGCTTCACGCCCGCCTTGGTGTAAACGGGCTTGTCGATGACCAGGGCCATCGAGTTGGAGCCGACCGGGACCCCGAGGAGCTTTCCGTCTATCTCGCCGAACTTGTCCAGTCCGGCCCGGAAGCCGTCCATGGAGAGGTTGCCCGCGTCGACCTGGGCCTTGAGGTCGAGGAGCACATTCTTCGCGTCGTATTTCCGCAGGAATCCAACGGCATTCTGGAAGACGTCCGGCGGATTTCCGCCCGAGGCCTGGGTGTTGAACTTCTTCCAGAAGTCGGTGTACGGCTGGAAGTCCGTTTTCACCTTGATCTTCGGGTACTTCTTCTCGAAGAGCGCGATGGTCTTGTTGATGCGCTGGGCGCGGTCCTCGGCACCCCACCACGCGTAACGGATCGTCACCGTCCCATCGGAGGAGGTGCCTCCGTCGCCGCCGCACCCCGTTGTCGCGGCCAGCCCGAGCGTGGCCGCCGTGGCTCCGGCCGCCTTCAGGATCGTTCGTCTCTCAACATTCCTGCTGGTTCCCACAGTCGGGCCCCTCCCCGCAGCGTCGTTGCCGCCTGCATGAATCGTTTCAAGTAAGCGCTTGCTGGCACAAGGTACGAAGGGGTTGAGGGTGCGTCAATGATTCGGACAGGAATTTCTTGCGGCCCGGACCGGCGATCGGGCGGCGTTCGGACGAGGGCTGTCGCGGCGGGCGAGGCGACGGCGCAGGTGAGAGGCGCGGGGTCGGCCGGCCGAACGGGAAGTGGCCTGTCGCACGGGTACGGCGGGCGGCCGAAAGTCGCCGCGTGAGGCCGGGAGTTGGGAGCGGGCGCAGAGACGGGTCGTCACGCTCGCAGCAGCGGGCCGGAGGCACACACACGACGGCGGCCCGCCTGCTCTCTCGCAGACGGGCCGCCGTTCCCGGGTGGGCGATACTGGGTTCGAACCAGTGACCTCTTCGGTGTGAACGAAGCGCTCTCCCACTGAGCTAATCGCCCGGGTGCACGGAGAACATTACCCCATGTCAGGGCATACCTGTCACCGAAGGCAACCGGTCACAGGCACCCCCGCGCGGCTCACTGGTCCTTGATCTTCCAGGGCATCACGACGCCGAACTTCCAGAGGTAGATCCCGAGGAGAGCCCCGATGATCACCAGGCCGATCGTCGTCAGGATGATGTTGCGGCGCCGCACCTTGGGATCGAGCGCGCGCTGTGCCGCCTCGGTGACCTTGCGCTTGGTCCAGCGCAGCACCAGCTGGGCCCAGACGAACTCGGTCGCCCAGATCGCCATGCCGCCGAAGATGACCACCCAGCCCGGTCCGGGCAGGGGCAGCAGGATGATGCCCACGACCACGACCGCGAGGCCCACGGCGAAGATGCCGACCTGCCAGCTCAGGTGCAGCACCCGGCGCGCCTTGATGAACTCCGGTGCTCTCGAGCCGAGCGCCTGCTCGCTCTTCGCCCCGTCCGCCTTCGTCTCGTCCGCAGCCATGGCGACCTCGCCAGGCTCGTCACTCCCCGTATTCATACGGCCAAACCCTACCGGAGAGAAACCGGTCACCGGAATGGAGGTACCTCGCGAACTGGTTCTCGGCCGGAAGAGTTACGTAAAGACACGCAAAACACTCAGAGGGGTTTACAACGGCACCGTAGGTGGCATGTCGATTTCGCCGACGTGCGAATCCCCGAGCGCACACTGAGCGAAAGGCCCTGGCGCTTATGAACACCACGGTCAGCTGCGAGCTGCACCTGCGCCTCGTTGTGTCGAGCGAGTCCTCCCTGCCTGTCCCCGCAGGCCTGCGGTATGACACGGCCGACCCCTACGCCGTGCACGCCACCTTCCACACCGGTGCCGAAGAGACCGTCGAGTGGGTGTTCGCCCGCGACCTGCTCGCGGAGGGCCTCCACCGGCCCACGGGCACCGGCGACGTCCGCGTCTGGCCGTCGCGCAGTCACGGCCAGGGGGTCGTCTGCATCGCCCTGAGCTCTCCGGAGGGCGAGGCCCTGCTGGAGGCCCCGGCAAGGGCTCTGGAGTCCTTTCTGAAGCGCACGGACGCGGCGGTGCCACCGGGCACCGAGCATCGTCACTTCGATCTGGATCAGGAGCTCTCACACATCCTGGCGGAAAGCTAGGGCGAGGCTCTCACCAAGCCGCCCGGCGCCGTCGACTCGGGGTGACGGCTCGGGCCAAGACAATCGCATATCGCACACAGCGGCACCGCCCGGCCTGTCCGGGCGGTGCCGCTGTGTCGTCCAGGGCTCCGGAGCCCCGCACGCCGCTTCGGCGAGGGCCGGTCAGCCATTACCATCGGCCAGCATCGGCGGGCACCGGCCCGACCCCCCAGGCCAGGGAGCGAAACGTGCTGATCACCCACGACACCCGGTGTGCGCTGGACACCGTGGTGGATCTGGTGAACACCGCACCGGAGGACGATGCGACCCCGGACGGGCTGGCGGATGTCGCGGCTCTCGAGGATTTCGTACGAAACCACGAAATCAGTGACGTCGGGGTGCTCTCGGAGTTCGACCTCTCGGCGGTGCGGAAGATCCGCAGCCGGTTCGCGGGGATCTTCGCCGCACCGGACGCCCGGGCCGCGGCCACGCTGATCAATGATCTGGTCGCCGCCGCGGGCACGACGCCCCGGCTCACCGACCACGACGGCTACGACTGGCACGTGCACTACTTCGCGCCCGGTGCCTCCGTCGCCGATCACCTGGCGGCGGACTGCGGGATGGCGCTGGCGTTCTTCGTGGTGGCCGGGGAGCAGGAGCGGCTGCGGCGGTGCGAGGCGCCCGACTGCCGGCACGCCTTCGTCGACCTGTCCCGGAACCGCTCGCGCCGGTACTGCGACAGCCGCACCTGCGGGAACCGTCTGCATGTCGCCGCGTACCGGGCGCGACGGAAAGAGGCGGCGGGCTGAGGGCGGGACGAGGATGCCGACGTGGCCCCGGCGGGTGGCGCCGGGGACCACGGGTACGGCTCACAGCAACAGCAGGTCGTGCAACGCGGCCATGAGCAGTAGACACCCGATCACCGCAAGGAAGATCATCAGCGGTGGCTGGGAAAGGGCGAAGAGGCATCCGCGCGGCTCTTCCTGCGGCGGCGCGGCCTCGCTCTGTGTCGTGTCCAGCATCTCGCGGCGATGATGTCGCAGGTTAGGGCCCTGGCGCGATCAACACGCCCGCAATGTACGGGAGTTCGCCGAATTCCGTGACGGCGGGTTCAGGCCGTGATCATTTCTGGCTGCGCGCCGGTCGACTGTGTCGTTTCAGTCGGCAGGCCGCCGTCATATGCCGTGCTTCTTGAGGATGGCCTCGATGTCGCTGAAGTCGTCCGCCTTGTCGGCACGGGGTGCGGTCGCGGAGGGCGTCTTCGAGCGGGAGGCCGGGCCCAGGGAGGGCGCCGAGGCCGCCGGCGCCACCGCCTCGGTCTGTGCGGACCGGGCGGCGGCCTTGCGCTCCTTGCGGGTGCCACCGCGCCGGCGCTCCACCGCGCGCGTGCCCGCGAACAGCAGCCAGGACGCGCCGAGCACGCCGAAGCCCGCCCAGGCCACCGGGCTGAACGCGGTGTCGGCGACCCAGTCGACGACCCCGGTCATCACCAGGCCCAGCGGGACGAGGGAGTAGGCCGCGATACGGGCGGCCGTGAGGAAACGCTTGCGGTACGCCGTGACCGCCGCGATGCCCAGGCCTGCCGCGGCTGCGGCGGAACAGACGGTCTCGGCAATCATCCGGTCCTCCAGGCAGGCCTCGGTCGGGCACTTCGTCCCTTCCATCCTGCACCGTCCGACCCCCGGCGGGCCATGGTCCTGGCGGACATCAGGGACATCTCCGGGTCGCCTCCTCCGAAGGTGCCGGACGGTGACGTACGACAGGTGCCGAACGGTGGCGTACGGCCCGGGTGCCGATTGGGTCGTCCGGGCCGGGGCTGGGAGACTGTGACCATGAGCGACTCCTCCTCCCCCGCCACACCCGTTCTCGACGTGTGGTGCGAGCTGCAGTGCCCGGACTGCCGTGGCGCGCTGGACGATCTCCGCGCCCTGCGGGCCCGCTACGGCGACCGGCTGGAGCTGCGGTTGCGGCACTTCCCGCTGGAGAAGCACAAGCACGCCTTCGCCGCCGCGCAGGCCGCCGAGGAGGCGCTGGAGCAGGGGCAGGGGCAGGGCTGGCCGTACGTCGAGGCGGTTCTGGCCAAGGTCGAGGAGCTGGACCGTAAGGGAGAACCCTTCCTGGTCGAGGTCGCGCGCGAACTCGGTCTCGACGCCGAGGAGTTCGACACCGCTCTGATCGACGGCCGGCACATCCTGATCGTCGACGCCGACCAGGCCGAGGGCAAGGCGATCGGCGTGACCGGCACGCCGACGTATGTCATCGGCGGCGAGCGGCTGGACGGCGGCAAGAGCCAGGAAGGGCTGCGCGAGCGCATCGAGGAGATCGCGGACCGGCTGCTCGCCGACAGTGAATGAGCCTCAGAGCAGGTCCTTGTAGAGGCTGTACTGCGTCGCCTCGTAGCCGAGTGACTCGTACAACCGCTCCGCCGGGGTGTTGCCCGCGTGCACGTTGAGCTCGAGGGCACGTCGACCGGCGGCGATCGCCTGGCTCTCCGCCAGCAGCATCAGCGTACGGCCGTGTCCGCGTCCGCGATGGGCCGCGTCGGCCTCGACGTCGAAGACGAACGCTTTGTCGTCCCGAAGGGCCAGCCACAGGGTGCCCACGCGCACACCCTTGTCCTCCAACACGCTGAACAGCATGTTCTCGGTGGTCAGACCCTGGGGCAGGAGGGTCTCGTGATCGCGCCGCGACTTGGCGTACGCCTCGGCCTCGGGCACGCCCCGCTCGATCCACATACGCGCGTACTGCTCGGCCTCGTACTCGTGCCACGACGCGAACTCGGCCTCCGTCATGGACCGCCCCCGGCTGCCGGCGGGCAGTTCGGGTGGTGTGTCGCCGAGCCGCTTCTCCATGCCGCGGTTGCGCAGGACGTAACCGAGCGCCTGGAAGAGCCGCAGCGCCGCCCCGGCCTCGGCGGGAACGCCCACCTCGATCTGCCGGCAGCCCCAGCCGCGCGCCACCTCCTCCGCGGCGAGGGCGGCCACCGTCGCCCGGCCGCGGCGCCGGTCCGGCTCCTCGATGCGCAGGTCCAGGATGCGGGCCACCGTGGCGCCGAAGGAGGGAGAGGTGCCGAGGTGTATCCGGCCCACGGGACGGCTGTTCACGCACACCTGGTAGCGGCGTGAGCGCGTCCCGTCCGCCTGGTGCTGAAGCGGCTCGGTCGGCCGCAGAGTCGTGGTCATCAGGGCAGTTCTACCCGTCGGGGCGGACCGGGCGCTCTCAATTTCCGAGCGGATCGACGTCGGCCCGGGACCGCTCGTCGAAGATCCGCATCGCCTTCGCGGTCACCGGACCGGGCGCGCCCGGCAGGAGACGGTCGTCGACCCGGTGCACGGCCTGGACGTCCCGCAGCGTGGACGTCAGGAAGACCTCGTCGGCCCGCTGAAGGACGTCCAGCGGCAGGTCGGTCTCCTTCGCCCCGGTCCACTCGATCGTCAACGCGCGCGTGATGCCCGCGAGGCAGCCGGAGGCGAGCGGCGGCGTGTGGATCTCGCCGTCCAGGACCACGAAGACGTTCGACCCGGTGCCTTCGCAGAGTTGGCCGACCGTGTTGGCGAACAGCGCCTCGGAGGCGTCCTGTTGGCGTGCGCGCGCGAGGGCGACGACGTTCTCGGCGTACGAGGTCGTCTTCAGGCCGGTGAGTGCGCCGCGCTCGTTGCGGGTCCACGGCACGGTGACGACCGCCGTGGAGTCGGGGCGGCGGCTGGTCTCCCCGAGGGCGACCACCAGGGTCGGGCCGTGCTCACCGCGGTCGGAGCCGAGCGGGCCGTGACCGCCGGTGTAGGTGATGCGCAGCCGGCCGAGCGGCATCGGGTTGGCCTCGAGGACGGCGGCGCAGGCGCGTCGTACCTCGTCGTGGTCCGGGTCGGGCAGACCCAGGCCGCGGGCGGAGCGGGTCAGCCGGTCGAGATGGCGGGTGAGCGCGAACGGCTTCCCGTCGGCCGCCTTCACCGTCTCGAAGATGCCGTCTCCCACGGTCAGCCCGTGGTCGAAGACGGAGACACGGGCGGCCTCGATGTCCTGCAGCCCGCCGTCGAGCCAAAGCTTCACTGGTTCTACCTCGCAACCCTGCGCACGTGTCTGGTCGGCCGGGCCCGGCGCGTCAGACTCCCGCTCCACTGTCCTCGTACGTTCCCGACGCTACCGCGAGCAGCCGGGACGCCTTCAGCTCGGTCTCCCGCCACTCCCCCTCCGGGTCGGACCCCCAGGTGATGCCGGCGCCCGTGCCGAAGCGCAGGACGCCCTCCGTCCGGTCGATCCAGAAGGTACGGATACCGACGGCCAGCTCGCCGGTCCCCCGGTCGGCGTCGACCCAGCCGATGCCGCCGCAGTACGGCCCCCTGGGCGCCGTCTCCAGCGCTTCGATGATCCTCAGGGCACTCGACTTGGGCGCTCCCGTGACCGACCCGGGCGGGAACGCGGCGGCGAGCAGCTCCGGCCACCCGGCGCCGGTACGCAGCTCGCCGCGGACGGTGGAGACGAGATGGACCAGGCCGGGGTGCTTCTCGACGGCGCACAGATCGGGGACGGTCACGCTGCCGGTGCCGCAGACACGCCCGAGGTCGTTGCGCACCAGATCCACGATCATCACGTTCTCGGCGTAGTCCTTCTCCAGCAGGTCCGCCTCGGTGCGTCCGGTGCCCTTGATCGGCCCGGACTCGACGACCCGGCCGTCCCGGCGCAGGAAGAGCTCCGGCGAGGCCGTGGCTGTTTCCACCCCGTGGCCGGGCAGCCGGATCGTCCCCGCGTACGGTGCCGGGTTGCCGCGGGCCAGCAGCGCGGTGAGCGCGTCCACGTCGGCGTCGGGCGGAATCGGTGCGGAGAGCACCCGGCACAGGTTCGCCTGATAGACCTCGCCGGCCGCGATGTGCTCACGGACACGCCGTACGCCCGCCATGTACGCGGCGCGATCGAGGGACGACGTCCAGTCACCGGTCGCCGGTCCGCGCCACCGGCCCGGCACCGGTGCGGGCACGGGCTCCTGTCGTACGTCGGCGAAGCGGGCGCAGGTCAGCCGGCCCTCGAAGTCCGCGCAAACGGCCCAGAAACCGGTGGAGTCGAGGGCCGCGGGGTCGCTGGTGACATCGAGGAGACCGGTGGCGACGCGGTCACCGAAACGCGCGAGAGGAGGCAGGTCGGACACGCAGTCGAGTCTATGGCGGGTGTCACGCAGGTGACCTGGCCATGTCGCCTCGGCCGCCCCGGCCGGGTCGGCAACCGGGTGCAGCGCAGCACGCTGCACAAACGCGTTTTTGTACTGGCCCTAGAATCCGCTAGAGTTCAACTCGTCGCCGGGCCGCGGGAGCGGTACGAAACGACAAGCGGACGTAGCTCAGTTGGTAGAGCGCAACCTTGCCAAGGTTGAGGTCGCGAGTTCGAACCTCGTCGTCCGCTCGAAGGAAGCAGGGGGTCCACCCGGATCCCCTACACTCCTGGTGGAGTGGCCGAGAGGCGAGGCAACGGCCTGCAAAGCCGTCTACACGGGTTCAAATCCCGTCTCCACCTCCAAGGACGATTAGCTCAGCGGGAGAGCGCTTCCCTGACACGGAAGAGGTCACTGGTTCAATCCCAGTATCGTCCACTGGATCTGCTGCTCCGTCGGCAAGATCCGACTCGCGCGATTAGCTCAGCGGGAGAGCGCTTCCCTGACACGGAAGAGGTCACTGGTTCAATCCCAGTATCGCGCACGCACAGCTCGTGGCCCTCGGGTCACGGTCCCGAGGACGATTAGCTCAGCGGGAGAGCGCTTCCCTGACACGGAAGAGGTCACTGGTTCAATCCCAGTATCGTCCACACACCGAAGCCCCCGGCCGTCTCGTACGGCCGGGGGCTTCGTGGTGGTCCGGTCAGCTGGAGAACAGCATGTGGCCGAAGCTCTTGTGCCGCTTGTTGCCGTAGTGACCG
Source organism: Streptomyces sp. GESEQ-4 (assembly GCF_017948455.1). Lineage (GTDB taxonomy): Bacteria > Actinomycetota > Actinomycetes > Streptomycetales > Streptomycetaceae > Streptomyces. The sequence goes on along the minus strand of NZ_JAFFSU010000025.1, from coordinate 87,682 downwards.
CCGTGGCCGCCGTGGTGGCCGCCGCCGTGCGGGGCGCCCCAGGCGGGTGCCTGCGGGGCGGGGTACGCCTGCGGGGCGGCCGGGGGTGGCGGGGCGGGCTGGGCCCACTGGGACTCGACGCGAGACAGCGCCTCCAACTCGCCGTAGTCGAGAAAGATCCCGCGGCAACCGCTGCACTGCTCGATCTGGACGCCGTTGCGGTTGTACGTGTGCATGGGCGCATGGCACTTCGGACACTGCATGGTCGGCTCAACTCCTCGCCGGTCGGTCCTGCTTCGCGTTTCGCCAGGACAGACTCTGTCCGGCTGCGGTCGGTTGCACACTACTTCGCCGGGTGTGGGCTGAACTCCGGTGGGGCGGAACTCATTCGGTCGCAGGCGTCCACGAGGGACTGCTCGACCTCGTCCAGCGGGCGGTCCGCGGCCGCCGCCTTGGTGATCGCGCGGGCGGCGGTCTGGACGGTGAGGGCGCGGGCGGGGACGTCCAGGGCCGGCCAGGGGTCGCCTTCGGCGGGGACGGCGGGGCCGCCGGCTGCGCGGTAGGCGGACAGGAAGCGGGTCCATTCGTCGGGTGTGAGCAGGCCGCAGGCGTACCAGGACGCGGGGCGGGCGAGGTCCCAGGCGGGGGTGCCGGTGCCGAGGTCGTCGACGTCGATGAGTCGCCACGGGCCGTCCGGGGCGGGGTGGCGGACGAGTTGGCCGAGGTGGAAGTCGCCGTGGCAGAGGGTGGTGGTGTCCGGCATGGGGGTCTCGGCGCGGGCCCAGGCGGGGAGGGCGGTCCACGCGCGGAGGACCGGGGAGACGGCCGGGTGCGGGGCGAGGGCGCGGAGGCGGGCGACGGCGTGGGCTGCCTTGGCGGGGCCGCGCATAGGGGACAGTGCGTGGGGCGCTGGGGTCCTGTGGAGGCGGGCGAGGAGGGTGGCGGCGGCTTCCCAGGGGGCGGTGTCGGGGTTCTCCGGATCGACGGGGGTGCCGTACGGCCAGAACGTCACGATACGGCCGTGGAGCGTGACCGGGGTCGGTGTGAGAGGGGAGAGGAGGACATCCGGGAGGTGGGTGGCGACAGTGAGGCGGGGGGTGAGGTCGGTGGGGGTGGCGTCGGGGGCGTGTGCCTTGGCGACGGTGCCCTCGTGGCGGACGACTGTGGCGTCGGGGCGGGCGGCGGGGGGGGGGGGGGGGCGGGTGGGGCGGGGGGGGGGGGGGGGGGGGGGGGGGCGGCCCCCCCCCCCCCCGGCCCGCCGTTGTTGTCAGTGGTACCCGATAGCCTGCACAAACAGGCGATCGAAGGGATGGTGCGGGGGTGCGTGTGCTGGGGGTGGACCCGGGGCTGACGCGGTGCGGTGTCGGTGTGGTCGAAGGTGTCGCGGGCCGGCCGCTCACCATGCTCGGCGTCGGCGTCGTCCGTACGCCCGCGGACGCGGACCTGGGGCACCGGCTCGTCGCCATCGAGCAGGGCATCGAGCAGTGGCTGGACGAACACCGGCCCGAATTCCTCGCCGTGGAGCGGGTGTTCAGCCAGCACAACGTGCGGACGGTGATGGGCACGGCCCAGGCCAGCGCCGTGGCCATGCTCTGCGCCGCCCGCCGCGGCATCCCCGTCGCCCTGCACACCCCCAGCGAGGTCAAGGCCGCCGTCACCGGCAGCGGACGCGCGGACAAGGCGCAGGTCGGCGCGATGGTCACCCGACTGCTGCGGCTCGACGCGCCACCCAAGCCCGCCGACGCCGCCGACGCGCTCGCGCTCGCCATCTGCCACATCTGGCGGGCCCCCGCCCAGAACCGCCTCCAGCAGGCCGTCGCCCTGCAGGCGGCAAAGACAACCGCATCGAAAGGTCGCCCGGCATGATCGCCTTCGTCAGCGGCACGGTCGCCGCCCTCGCCCCCGACGCCGCGGTGGTCGAGGTCGGCGGTGTCGGCATGGCCGTCCAGTGCACGCCGAACACCCTGTCCACGCTCCGGCTCGGTCAGCCCGCCAAGCTGCACACCTCGCTCGTGGTCCGAGAGGACTCGCTCACCCTGTACGGCTTCACGGACGACGACGAACGGCAGACCTTCGAACTGCTCCAGACCGCCAGCGGAGTCGGCCCCCGCCTGGCCCAGGCCATGCTCGCCGTACACAGCCCGGACGCCCTGCGCCGAGCCGTCACGACAGCCGACGAGAAGGCGCTCACCGCCGTCCCCGGCATCGGCAAGAAGGGCGCCCAGAAGCTGCTGCTGGAGCTGAAGGACCGGCTCGGCGAGCCGATCGGTGCCCCCGCGATGGGTACAGCGATCAGCAGCGGCTGGCGAGACCAACTGCACGCCGCGCTGATCGGACTGGGCTACGCGACCCGGGAGGCCGAAGAGGCCGTGGCCGCCGTGGCCCCGCAGGCCGAGGCGGCAGAGGGCACCCCGCCGGTGGGCCAGCTGCTGAAGGCCGCTCTCCAGACCCTCAACCGCGCCCGCTGACCCCCGACCCCGAGGCATACGCAATGAACTGGGACGACCCGACCGACACCCCCGCCGCCGAGCGGCTGGTGGGGTCGGTCGCCGACCGTGAGGACCAGGCCGTCGAGGCCGCCCTGCGCCCCAAGGATCTGGACGAGTTCATCGGCCAGGAGAAGGTCCGCGAGCAACTCGACCTCGTCCTGCGGGCCGCACGCGCGCGTGGCGCCACCGCCGACCATGTGCTGCTCTCCGGCGCCCCCGGCCTCGGCAAGACCACCCTCTCGATGATCATCGCGGCCGAGATGGGCGCCCCGATCCGCATCACCAGCGGCCCCGCCATCCAGCACGCCGGCGACCTCGCCGCGATCCTGTCCTCGCTCCAGGAGGGCGAGGTCCTCTTCCTCGACGAGATCCACCGCATGTCCCGGCCCGCCGAGGAGATGCTCTACATGGCGATGGAGGACTACCGCGTCGACGTCATCGTCGGCAAGGGCCCGGGCGCCACCGCCATCCCGCTCGAACTGCCCCCCTTCACCCTGGTCGGCGCCACCACGCGCGCGGGCCTGCTGCCGCCCCCGCTGCGCGACCGCTTCGGCTTCACCGCGCACATGGAGTTCTACGAGCCTGCCGAACTGGAGCGCGTCATCCACCGCTCCGCGCACCTCCTCGACGTCGAGATCGGGGCCGACGGCGCCGCCGAGATCGCCGGCCGCTCCCGCGGCACACCCCGTATCGCCAACCGCCTGCTGCGCCGCGTCCGCGACTACGCGCAGGTCAAGGCCGACGGGATCATCACGCGCGACATCGCGTCCGCGGCACTGAAGGTGTACGAAGTCGACGCCCGCGGGCTCGACCGGCTCGACCGGGGCGTCCTCGAAGCCCTGCTCAAGCTCTTCGGCGGCGGCCCGGTCGGACTGTCGACGCTCGCCGTCGCGGTGGGGGAGGAGCGCGAGACCGTGGAAGAGGTCGCCGAGCCGTTCCTCGTACGGGAGGGGCTGCTGGCCCGCACCCCGCGCGGCCGGGTGGCCACGCCTGCCGCATGGGCACATCTCGGCCTCACCCCGCCCCGCTCGTCCGGTGCCGGAAACGGACAACAGGACCTGTTCGGGACGTGACGGAGGCCCGACGGCGAGGGCATTGGCCGGACCAGGAACCCCGGTGCCATGCTGAGCGTTGTTCCTTGCGCGCGGACTCGCTTAGACTCCGCCGATGCCGCCTTTGTCGGCGGCACACATACCCCCAACCATCAGGCCGCTCACCATCGCGGTCGCGTGAAGGAAGTACCGACCCGTGAGTCTCGTGACCCTCCTCCCGTTCATCGTGCTCATCGGGGCCATGTTCCTGATGACCCGCTCGGCCAAGAAGAAGCAGCAGCAGGCCGCGAACATGCGGAACGAAATGCAGCCCGGCAGCGGCGTCCGCACGATCGGGGGCATGTATGCCACGGTCAAAGAGGTCAACGAGGACACGGTCCTCCTCGACGCAGGCCCGGGTGTCGACCTCCTCTTCGCCAAGAACGCGATCGGTGCCGTCCTGACCGACGACGAGTACAACCGCATCGTCCACGGCGTCGAGCACGACCTGAAGAGCGACGTCGTCCCGGACGACGCCTCCTCCCTCACCGAGTCGGAGTCCGGTGAGACCGCCGCCTCCGACGACACGCCGGTCGACCTGGGCAAGAAGGACGCCGACGAGGAGCCGGCCGACGAGCCCGCGGCCGCCGAGGCGAAGGCTGACGACGAGCCGAAGAAGACCGACGGCGACTCCGACGCGAAGTAGTCATGCACCCGGGTGCGCGGGCCGCTCCCGCGCGCCCCGGGACATGCGAAGCTCGACGGGGATCCCGACACCATGTCATGGCCGCCCGCCCGCCGCACGGGCGCGAGGCGGCCCGAGAGGGAGTACGAGAAGGTGGCAGCACCTAAGAAGGGCCGGAGCGCGAGCGCCCAGAGCAAGCCAGGGCGCTCGCTGGTCCTGATCCTGATCGCCATCGTGGCGCTCACCGGGGGAATGTTCGCCTCCGGACACACCACTCCGCGTCTCGGCATCGACCTGGCGGGCGGTACGAGCATCACGCTCCGCGCGGAGCCCGAGGACGGTGACCAGTCCGCGATCAACAAGAAGAACATGGACACCGCGGTCGACATCATGAACCGCCGTGTCAACGGTCTCGGTGTCTCCGAGGCGGAGGTCCAGACCCAGGGCGATCGCAACATCATCGTCAACATCCCCAAGGGCACGAACTCCGAGGAGGCCCGGAAGCAGGTCGGCACCACCGCCAAGCTCTACTTCCGTCCCGTCCTCACCACCGAGGTCGCCGGCGCCGGAGCCGGGGCCACCCCGTCGCCCAGCGCCTCCAGCAGCGCCTCGGGCGACGCCGACAAGGACAAGGCGACCTCGTCCTCGTCCCCGTCCGGCACCCCCTCGGCGACGCCCACCACGCAGGGACGCGCGGTCACCGACGCGCTCAAGGCCGACGCCACCCCGAGCGGCTCCGCCTCGCCCTCCGCCAGCGCCTCCCCCTCTCCGAGCGGCAGCGCCCCGGACGACGCCACCAGCAAGCTCCAGGCGCAGTACGCCGCGCTCGACTGCACCAAGAAGGCGGTCCGCGCCACGGCCGGCGAGGGCTCCAAGCCCACCGCGCCGACGGTCGCCTGCGGCCAGAACGCGCAGGGTCAGTGGCAGAAGTACATCCTCGGCCCCGCCGAGGTCGACGGCACCGACGTCGACAAGGCCCAGGCCGTCTTCAACACCCAGACCGGCGCGGGCTGGACCGTCACGATGGACTTCACGTCCGCCGGCACCAAGAAGTTCGCCGCGATCACCGGCAAGCTGGCCCAGAACCAGTCCCCGCAGAACCAGTTCGCCATCGTCCTAGACGGCGAGGTCGTCTCCGACCCGTACGTCCGCCAGGCGCTGACCGGCGGCAACGCCGAGATCTCCGGCAACTTCAACCAGGAGTCGGCCCAGAGCCTCTCCAACATGCTGTCGTACGGCGCCCTGCCGCTGACCTTCAAGGAGGACAGCGTCACCACGGTGACCGCGGCCCTCGGCGGTGAGCAGCTGCAGGCCGGCCTGATCGCGGGCGCGATCGGTCTCGCCCTGGTCATCATCTACCTGTTGGCCTTCTACCGCGGCCTGTCGATCATCGCCATCCCCTCGCTGCTGGTCTCCGCGATCCTCACCTACGTGATCATGTCGCTGCTCGGCCCGACCATCGGCTTCGCGCTGAACCTGCCGGCCGTGTGCGGTGCCATCGTCGCGATCGGCATCACAGCGGACTCGTTCATCGTGTTCTTCGAACGGATCCGGGACGAGATCCGCGAGGGCCGCACGCTGCGCCCCGCCGTGGAGCGGGGCTGGCCGCGCGCCCGGCGCACCATCCTGGTCTCCGACTTCGTGTCGTTCCTCGCCGCCGCGGTCCTGTTCATCGTCACCGTCGGCAAGGTCCAGGGCTTCGCGTTCACCCTCGGTCTGACGACCGTGCTCGACGTGGTCGTCGTCTTCTTCTTCACCAAGCCGCTGATGACGATCCTCGCCCGCAAGAAGTTCTTCGCGAACGGCCACAAGTGGTCCGGCCTCGACCCGAAGGGCCTGGGAGCCAAACCTCCGCTGCGCCGTACCCGCCGTCCCGTCCGCCCCACCGCCGGCCCTGTCGACCCGAAGGAGGCGTGAGATGTCGAAGCTCGGCAACCTCGGCGCCCGACTGCACCGTGGCGAGGTCGGCTACGACTTCGTCCGCAACCGCAAGATCTGGTACGGCGTCTCGATCCTGATCACCATCGTGGCCATCGCCGGCCTGGCGGTGCGCGGCCTGAACATGGGCATCGAGTTCCAGGGCGGCGCGGTCTTCACCACCCCGAAGTCCAGCGTCTCGGTCTCCCAGGCCGAGGAGTACGCGGAAACCGCGTCCGGCCACGACGCGATCGTCCAGGAGCTCGGCAGCGGCGGCCTGCGCATCCAGATCGCCGGTATCGACACCGCCAAGGCCGACCAGATCAAGGCCGATCTCTCCAAGGACCTGAGCGTCGACTCGGAGAAGATCAACGCCGAGCTCGTCGGCCCCAGTTGGGGTGAACAGATCGCCAACAAGGCCTGGCAGGGTCTGGCGATCTTCATGGTGCTCGTCGTGATCTATCTGGCGATCGCGTTCGAATGGCGCATGGCCGCGGCCGCATTGGTCGCCCTGATCCACGACATCACCATCACCGTCGGCATCTACGCCCTCGTCGGCTTCGAGGTGACACCGGGCACGGTGATCGGTCTGCTGACCATCCTCGGTTACTCGCTCTACGACACTGTCGTCGTCTTCGACAGCCTCAAGGAGCAGGCGAAGGACATCACCAAACAGACCCGCCTGACGTACAGCGACGTCGCCAACAACTCCATCAACAGCACCCTGATGCGTTCCATCAACACCACGGTGGTCGCGCTGCTCCCGGTCGCCGGCCTGCTGTTCATCGGCGGCGGTTTCCTCGGCGCCGGCATGCTGAACGACATCTCGCTGTCGCTGTTCGTCGGCCTCGCGGCCGGTGCGTACTCCTCGATCTTCATCGCCACCCCGCTCGTCGCCGACCTCAAGGAGCGCGAGCCGCAGATGAAGGCGCTCAGGAAGCGCGTCCTCGCCAAGCGGGCGCAGGCAGGCGCACAGGGCGAGGCCGCGGAGGACCAGGCCGTCGAGGAGCCGCTCGGCGTCGAGCCCGCGGATGCCGCTCCCGCGGTCGTCGGCCCGCAGGGCCAGGCGGTCCGCAGCCAGCCCGCCTCCCGCGGCCGCGGCCGGGGCCGACCGTCGGGGAAGCGCCGATGACCGAGCTCACCGACATCAGCGCGCTGCTGCTCAGCCGCATCCGTGACGTGGCCGACTACCCGGAGCCGGGTGTGATGTTCAAGGACATCACCCCGCTCCTGGCGGACCCGGCGGCGTTCACCGCCCTCACCGACGCCCTCGCCCAGGTCGCCGAGCGGACGAACGCGACGAAGGTCGTCGGACTGGAGGCCCGCGGCTTCATCCTCGGCGCCCCGGTCGCCGTCCGTGCCGGCCTCGGCTTCATCCCCGTACGCAAGGCGGGCAAGCTCCCCGGAGCCACTCTCAGCCAGGCGTACGACCTGGAGTACGGCTCGGCCGAGATCGAGGTCCACGCCGAGGACCTGGCCGCCGACGACCGCGTGCTGATCGTCGACGACGTCCTCGCCACCGGCGGCACCGCCGAGGCCTCCCTGAAGCTGATCCGCCACGCGGGCGCCGAGGTCGCGGGCGTCGCGGTCCTCATGGAACTCGGCTTCCTGGGCGGCCGAGCCCGCCTGGAACCGGCCTTGGAGGGCGCCCCGCTGGAAGCGCTCCTGGTGGTCTGAGACTGACAGCAGATCCATGCCCTACAAAAACGGCCGGCCCGGTTACATCCGGGCCGGCCGTTTCGCGCCCCGTTAGGGGCGCGGGGAACTGCGCGATCAACCACAACGGACCGGCAGTCGGCAATCCACCTGCCACCCCCGCACAGGCCCCGAAATCACTCACCGCAGCCCCCGATAGACGGTCCTCACATCGGCCGAAAGGCGATCCCGCCGCTGAGGATCGCTACCATGGGATCTCCGGAGCCTGACCGGGGGACCCGGATCGCGCACGAGGAGCCCTCTTGCCAGACGAGGCCCAGCCACTCACCGCCGCCAAGCCCGAGCCCGCCTCGGCGCCCGCGGCGAAGCCGCCCGCGCCGACCGAGTCGAGCGCGAAGAACGACACCCGCGGGCCGGTCGAGCATGCCCAGTCCGCGCCCGTCGACAAGTCGGCCGAGCAGTCGCGCCCCAAGCCGGCCCCGTCCGAGAGCCTGGCCACGCCCGCGGTCCGCCCGAACACCGGCCAGCCGGCCCGCTCCGGCTCCTCCAACCGCGTCCGCGCCCGCCTCGCCCGCCTCGGCGTCCAGCGCTCCAACCCGTACAACCCGGTCCTGGAACCGCTGCTGCGCATAGTCCGCAGCAACGACCCGAAGATCGAGACGGCCACCCTCCGCCAGATCGAGAAGGCCTACCAGGTCGCCGAGCGCTGGCACCGCGGCCAGAAGCGCAAGAGCGGCGACCCGTACATCACGCACCCTCTCGCCGTCACCACGATCCTCGCCGAGCTGGGTATGGATCCGGCCACGCTGATGGCAGGCCTGCTGCACGACACCGTCGAGGACACCGAGTACGGCCTCGACCAGCTCCGCCGCGACTTCGGCGACTCCGTCGCGTTGCTCGTCGACGGCGTCACCAAGCTGGACAAGGTCAAGTTCGGCGAGGCCGCGCAGGCCGAGACCGTGCGCAAGATGGTCGTGGCCATGGCCAAGGACCCCCGCGTCCTGGTCATCAAGCTCGCCGACCGCCTGCACAACATGCGCACCATGCGCTATCTCAAGCGCGAGAAGCAGGAGAAGAAGGCGCGCGAGACCCTCGAGATCTACGCGCCGCTCGCCCATCGCCTCGGCATGAACACCATCAAGTGGGAACTGGAGGACCTCGCCTTCGCGATCCTCTACCCCAAGATGTACGACGAGATCGTACGGCTGGTGGCCGAGCGGGCACCGAAGCGTGACGAGTATCTGGCCATAGTGACCGACGAGGTCCAGCAGGACCTGCGCGCGGCCCGTATCAAGGCGACCGTCACCGGACGCCCGAAGCACTACTACAGCGTCTACCAGAAGATGATCGTCCGCGGCCGTGACTTCGCGGAGATCTACGACCTGGTGGGCATCCGCGTCCTCGTGGACACCGTCCGCGACTGCTACGCCGCCCTCGGCACCGTGCACGCGCGATGGAACCCGGTCCCCGGCCGGTTCAAGGACTACATCGCGATGCCCAAGTTCAACATGTACCAGTCGCTGCACACGACGGTGATCGGGCCCAACGGCAAGCCGGTCGAACTCCAGATCCGTACGTTCGACATGCACCGTCGCGCCGAGTACGGCATCGCCGCGCACTGGAAGTACAAGCAGGAGGCCGTCGCGGGCGCCTCCAAGATCCGTACCGATGTGCCGAAGTCGTCCGGCAAGGGCAAGGACGACCACCTCAACGACATGGCGTGGCTGCGCCAACTGCTCGACTGGCAGAAGGAGACCGAGGACCCGGGCGAGTTCCTGGAGTCGCTGCGCTTCGACCTGTCCCGCAACGAGGTCTTCGTCTTCACGCCGAAGGGCGACGTCATAGCGCTCCCGGCCGGTGCGACGCCCGTCGACTTCGCGTACGCGGTCCACACCGAAGTCGGCCACCGCACCATAGGAGCACGGGTCAACGGCCGTCTCGTGCCGCTCGAATCCACCCTGGACAACGGCGACTTGGTGGAGGTCTTCACCTCCAAGGCGGCCGGCGCCGGACCGTCCCGCGACTGGCTCGGCTTCGTCAAGTCGCCGCGCGCGCGCAACAAGATCCGGGCCTGGTTCTCCAAGGAACGCCGGGACGAGGCCATCGAGCAGGGCAAGGACGCCATCGCACGCGCGATGCGCAAACAGAACCTGCCGATCCAGCGCATCCTCACGGGCGACTCCCTCGTCACCCTGGCGCACGAGATGCGCTACCCCGACATCTCCTCGCTGTACGCGGCGATCGGCGAGGGACATGTCGCCGCGCAGAACGTCGTACAGAAGCTCGTTCAGGCCCTCGGCGGTGAGGAAGCCGCCACCGAGGAGATGGACGAGGCGGTACCGTCCCCCCGCGGCCGAGGCCGCAAGCGGCGCAGCAGCCAGGACCCCGGTGTGGTGGTCAAGGGCGTCGACGACGTCTGGGTCAAGCTCGCCCGCTGTTGTACGCCGGTCCCCGGTGACCCCATCATGGGCTTCGTCACGCGCGGCAGTGGAGTATCGGTTCACCGCACCGACTGCGTGAACGTCGACTCGCTGTCCCGCGAGCCCGAGCGCATCCTCGACGTCGAGTGGGCGCCCACGCAGTCCTCGGTCTTCCTGGTCGCCATCCAGGTCGAGGCCCTCGACCGCTCCCGGCTGCTGTCGGACGTCACCCGGGTCCTGTCCGACCAGCACGTCAACATTCTCTCCGCGGCCGTCCAGACCTCCCGCGACCGCGTCGCCACCTCCCGCTTCACCTTCGAGATGGGCGACCCGAAGCATCTCGGCCACGTCCTGAAGGCGGTCAGGGGAGTGGAGGGCGTGTACGACGTGTACCGGGTGACGTCGGCGCGCAGCCGAGCGTAACCGCCGTACGAGCACGAAAAGGGGCTCCCCCTCGGGGAGCCCCTTTCCATGTACCTGAGGTGTGTGTACCTGAGGTGTGTCAGCCGCCGAACTCCTGCAGACCCTTCAGCGCCTGGTCCAGCAGGGCCTGGCGGCCCTCCAGCTCCCGCTCCAGCTTGTCGGCCTTGGAGTTGTTGCCCTGGGCGCGCGCCTGCTCGATCTGCTTCTGGAGCTTCTCCACGGCGGCCTGGAGCTGGCCGGTCAGACCCTCGGCACGCGCGCGTGCCTCCGGGTTGGACCGGCGCCATTCGGCCTCCTCGGCCTCCTGGATGGCCCGCTCCACCGCGTGCATCCGGCCCTCGACCTTCGGACGCGCGTCGCGCGGCACATGGCCGATGGCCTCCCAGCGCTCGTTGATCGAGCGGAACGCGGCACGGGCGGCCTTGAGGTCCGTGACCGGGAGGATCTTCTCGGCCTCCTCGGCCAGTTCCTCCTTGAGCTTCAGGTTCTCCGACTGCTCCGCGTCCCGCTCGGCGAAGACCGAGCTGCGGGCGGCGAAGAACACGTCCTGCGCACCGCGGAAGCGGTTCCACAAGTCGTCCTCGTGCTCGCGCTGGGCGCGGCCCGCGGCTTTCCACTCCGACATCAGCTCGCGGTAACGCGCGGCCGTCGGACCCCAGTCCGTCGAGCCCGACAGTGCCTCGGCCTCGGCGACCAGCCGCTCCTTGGTCTTGCGGGCCTCCTCGCGCTGGGCGTCCAGCGACGCGAAGTGTGCCTTGCGGCGCTTGGAGAACGCCGACCGGGCGTGCGAGAAGCGGTGCCACAGCTCGTCGTCCGACTTGCGGTCCAGCCGCGGCAGACCCTTCCAGGTGTCCACCAGCGCCCGCAGCCGCTCACCGGCCGCCCGCCACTGGTCGGACTGGGCCAGCTGCTCCGCCTCGGTGACCAGCGCGTCCTTGGCCTTGCGGGCCTCGTCGGACTGCCGCGCGCGCTGCTGCTTGCGCTCCTCGCGGCGTGCCTCGACGGTCTCCACGAGCTTGTCCAGCCGCTTGCGCAGCGCGTCCAGATCACCGACGGCGTGATGCGCGTCGACCTGCTCACGGATGTGGTCGATGGCGACCTGGGCGTCCTTCGCGGAGAGGTCGGTGGTCTTCACTCGCTTCTCGAGGAGGCCGATCTCGACAACCAGGCCCTCGTACTTGCGCTCGAAGTAGGCCAACGCTTCCTCGGGGGAGCCGGCCTGCCAGGAACCGACGACCTGCTCGCCGTCGGCCGTACGCACGTACACGGTCCCCGTCTCGTCGACGCGGCCCCACGGGTCGCTGCTCACAGCGCCTCCTCCACATGATGCCTGCGTAGGGCTTCCGCACCCCCGGGCATCGTCCACAGTTTCGTCACGGCCAACATAGGCGACCGGCGGGTTGCCTGTCCGCATCCCGCGCGACCGAAATTTCGCAGTTGACGGTCAGGATTTCGTGACAGTTGCCTTGTTGATCACGACCGTCGCGTTGGGTGCCGTGTTCCCCGTCGCGGGGTCCGCGGCCTGCGCTCCAGCGTCCGCGATCTTCTTCAGGACCTTCATGCCCGCTTCGGACACCGTTCCGAACGGTGTGTAGTCGGGCGGCAGCTGACTGTCCTGGTAGACGAGGAAGAACTGGCTTCCTCCGGAGTTGCGCCCTTGCTTCGTCTGGGCGTTGTACTGGTTGGCCATCGCGACCGTGCCCGCCGGGTACACCCCGCCCTTGAGGCTCTTGTCCTTGAGGTTCTCGTCCGGGATCGTGTAGCCGGGTCCGCCCATGCCGGTGCCCTTCGGGTCGCCGCACTGCAGCACGAAGATGCCGCTGGGGACGAGCCGGTGGCACTTGGTGTGGTCGAAGAACCCCTTGCCCGCGAGGAAGTTGAAGGAATTCACGGTGTGCGGCGCGGCCGACGCCTTCAGGTCGATGTCTATGTCACCGCAGGTCGTGGCCAGCTTCATCGTGTACTTCGCCGACTCGTCGATGGTCATCGCCGGCTCCTTCTTCCAGGTCGCCGTCTTGGCCTTGCCCGCGGCCGGCTTCTCGCACGGGTCCTCAGCCTTGCTGGGCGCCGACGCGCTCGGCGTGACGTCCGCGCTCGCGTTGGTCTTGTCGTCGTCCTTGAGGACCCCGGTCGTGTACAGCGTCAGGCCGGCGATCATGATCACGCCGACCGTGGACGCGATCGCGGCGTTGCGCGTACGCGCCTTGCGCCGTGCCTCGGTGCGCCGCTGCTGCTGGCGCAAGAACTTCTCCCGCGCGAGCTGACGCTTCCGCTGTTCTTGGCTGACCACCGGGTTCTCCTCATACGTCTCGTACGTCGACCGGTACGCGTGCGTCGTTCGAATCGACCACCCGCGTGTGCCCCGTACCGTATATGGGTTCGCTGAGGAATCGGCAGCGCCGGTAGGCTCTGACCTCAGGCGCTGCCCATGCGCAAGCCACCCGAATCGACACAACGAAGGACGATCGTGCTCATTGCCGGGTTCCCCGCCGGGGCCTGGGGGACGAACTGTTATCTCGTCGCCCCCGCCGCCGGTGAGGAGTGCGTGATCATCGACCCGGGCCATGAAGCGGCCCCAGGAGTCGAGGAAGCACTGAAGAAGCATCGGCTCAAGCCCGTGGCGGTCGTCCTCACCCACGGCCACCTCGACCACGTGGCCTCGGTCGTCCCGGTGTGCGGCGCGCACGACGTGCCGGCCTGGATCCACCCCGAGGACCGGTACATGATGAACGACCCCGAGAAGGCGCTCGGACGTTCCATCGGGATGCCGCTGTTGGGCGAGCTGACCATCGGGGAGCCGGACGACGTCAAGGAGTTGACCGATGGCGCGCGACTGGAGCTGGCGGGTCTGGAGCTCTCCGTCGCCCACGCGCCGGGCCATACCAAGGGGTCGGTGACCTTCCGGATGCCCGAGACCGCCGACATCCCGTCGGTGTTCTTCTCCGGGGATCTGCTGTTCGCCGGCTCCATCGGACGCACCGACCTGCCCGGCGGTGACATGGCCGAGATGCTCGACTCGCTGGCCCGTGTGTGCCTGCCGCTCGACGACTCGACCGTGGTGCTGTCCGGCCACGGCCCCCAGACGACCATCGGCCAGGAGCGCGCCACCAACCCTTATCTGCGGCAGGTGGCCGCCGGCCAGGGAACGGATCCGAACGCCGCTCCCCGACGAGGAATGTGACGAGAGAGTTCCGTGAGCACCTTCAAGGCCCCCAAGGGCACGTACGACCTGATCCCGCCGGACAGCGCCGTCTACCTGGCCGTCCGTGAGGCGATCGCGGCTCCGCTGCGCAACTCCGGCTACGGCTACATCGAGACGCCCGGCTTCGAGAACGTCGAGCTGTTCGCGCGCGGTGTCGGTGAGTCCACCGACATCGTGACCAAGGAGATGTACGCCTTCGAGACCAAGGGCGGCGACCGGCTCGCCCTGCGCCCCGAGGGGACGGCCTCCGTCCTGCGCGCCGCCCTCGAGGCCAACCTGCACAAGGCGGGCAACCTCCCGGTCAAGCTCTGGTACTCGGGCTCGTACTACCGCTACGAGCGCCCGCAGAAGGGCCGTTACCGCCACTTCTCCCAGGTCGGCGCCGAGGCGATCGGCGCGGAGGACCCGGCGCTGGACGCCGAGTTGATCATCCTGGCGGACCAGGCGTACCGCTCGCTGGGCCTGAGTAACTTCCGCATCCTGCTCAACAGCCTGGGCGACAAGGAGTGCCGTCCGGTCTACCGCGCGGCCCTCCAGGACTTCCTGCGCGGCCTGGACCTCGACGAGGACACACTGCGCCGGTCGGAGATCAACCCGCTGCGCGTCCTCGACGACAAGCGCGAGTCGGTCCAGAAGCAGCTGACGGGTGCGCCGCTGCTGCGTGACTACCTCTGCGACGCCTGCAAGGCGTACCACGAGGAGGTCCGTGAACTGATCACCGCGGCGGGCGTCGCCTTCGAGGACGACCCGAAGCTGGTGCGCGGCCTGGACTACTACACGCGCACCACCTTCGAGTTCGTCCACGACGGTCTGGGCTCGCAGTCCGCGGTGGGCGGCGGCGGCCGCTACGACGGCCTCTCCGAGATGATCGGCGGTCCCGCGCTGCCGTCGGTGGGCTGGGCGCTGGGCGTCGACCGCACGGTCCTGGCTCTGGAGGCGGAGGGCGTCGAGCTCGAACTCCCGGCGGCCACCAGCGTGTTCGCGGTTCCGCTGGGTGACGAGGCCCGCCGTGTCCTGTTCGCCAAGGTCACCGACCTGCGCAAGGCGGGCATCGCCGCCGACTTCTCCTACGGCGCCAAGGGGCTCAAGGGCGCCATGAAGAACGCCAACCGCAGCGGCGCCCGCTACACCGTCGTCGCCGGCGAACGCGACCTTGCCGAGGGCGTCGTCCAGCTCAAGGACATGGAGTCCGGCGAGCAGACCCCGATCGGCGTCAACGAGATCGTGGCCGAGCTGGAGGCGAGGCTGGGCTGAGCCCGGTGGGCGGCGCGGCCCAGCGGTTTTCGCCCCCGCCGCCCCTACCCGTCCCATCCCTGGGGGCTGCCGCCCCCAGACCCCCGCTTCGGCCTGAACGGCCTCGTCCTCAAACGCCGGACGGGCTAAAAGTCAGCCCCTCCGGCGTTTGAGGAGCGGGGGTCCGGGGGCTGGCCCCCGAAACGGGGTCGAAGGGGCGGAGCCCCTGGAGGATGGGACGGGTAGGGGCGGCGGGGGCGAAAAACCTCAGTCCAGCAAGCCGTGCCGCATCGCGCTCGTCACCGCCGCTGTCCGGTCGTCCACGCCCAACTTGCCGAAGACGCGCAGCAGATGGGTCTTCACGGTCGACTCGCCGATGAACAACCGGCGCCCGATCTCGGCGTTGGTACAGCCCTCGGCCACAAGCCGCAGCACGGCCGTCTCCCGCACCGACAACCGCGGCCGCTCCGGCTTCGTCCGGAGTTGGTCCACGAGTCGCGCCGCCACCGACGGCGCCAGCACCGTCTCGCCACGCGCCGCGGACCGTACGGCCTCGGCGAGTTCACCTCGGGGGAGATCCTTGAGGAGGTACCCCGCCGCCCCCGCCTCCACCGCCCTCAGGATGTCCCGGTCCGTCTCGTACGTCGTGAGGACGATGACCCGGCAACCCAGCCCCGCCTCCGCCATCCGCACGATCGAGTCGACACCCCCGCCGTCCGGCATCCGCAGATCCATCAGCACGATGTCGGGCCGCAACTCGGCCGCCAGCGCCTCCGCCTGCGGTCCGCTGGACGCGTCGGCGACCACCTCGAGGTCCGGTTCCGCGCTGAGCATCGCCCGCAGCCCCTCCCGTACGACGGGATGGTCGTCGGCCAGGATGATCCGGATCACGGCACCTCACTCCTCACGTCGGGTAGGGGCAGCCGGACGGTCACCGTGGTGCCCTCGCCCGGCGCGCTGTCGACCTGTGCGGTTCCGCCCACCTCGGCGGCCCGGGCGCGCAGCCCCGCCAGACCGTACCCGTCATGGACGGCACCGGGATCGAAGCCGCAGCCGTCGTCCCGTACGGACAAGGTGAGCGTCTCGTCGGCGTACGCCAGCCTGATGCCCACGGCCACAGAACTCCCGGCGTGCTTGCGGGCGTTGGCCAGGGCCTCCTGGCAGGAGCGCAGGGCGACCACCTCGGGACCGGCGGGCAGCGCGCGCACCGGACCCGTCACCTCCAGCTTCGCGGCATGGCGTGCCGCGAGTCTGCCGACCGCGTCCGGGAGCGAGGCGCCGTCGAGGTCGGCGGGGGTGCCCCCGGCGACCAGGGCGCGGGCCTCGGCGAGGTTCTGCCGGGCCGTCTCGTCCATCAGGGCCAGGTGACGGCGGGCCTGTGCCGGGTCGTGGTCGAGCTCGGCCTCGACGGCCTGGATCAGCATCAGCAGGCTGGTGAAGCCCTGGGCGAGGGTGTCGTGGATCTCCCGGGCCATCCGTTCCCGCTCCGCAAGCGCGCCGTGCGCCGACGAGAGCCGGGAGACCTCATGCCGGCTCGCGTCCAGCTCCGCGATCAGCTCGGCCCGCTCCTGGCTCTGCTCGATGATCCGGATGATCCAACTGCCCAGCGCCACCGAGAAGACGAAGGTGACCACGGCGAACACCGCGTTGAAGAAGACGTCCTGGGCGCCGGGCCGCCACAGCAGCGCCCAGCCCGCCACGGGCACGAGATTGATGACCGCCACGGCCGTCAGCGCCCACCGCATCCGCAACGCCATGAAGCACGGAGGCACGAGCGCGAAGGTCAGCACCCGCGTCTCCCCGACGAGCACGGCCGACGGCAGGAACAGCGTCAGTGCCACCGCCAGGAAACGCACCGCCTGCCGCTCGTCGGGCGGGTCACCGCACAGGATGGGGCGCCCCACCCATACGTACAGGGGAGCCAGCGGTATCAGCAGCGCGGCCGCGACGGCACGGACCGGCCACCCCGGGAACCCCGCGCCGAGCACGTAGACCAGGGTGGCCAGCCAGATCAGCGCGAAGTACGTGTCCCAGAGCCGGAACGAGCGGGCCCAGGTGTACGCGCCCCCGGGTCCCGCCGGACCGTTCATCCGTCGCGCCGGTTCTTCCACCGGAAGGTCAGCAGGCACAGCACCAATCCTCCGACGCACCACGCCCCGAGCACCAGCGCGACCCTGCCCAGTTCCCAGCTCCCGGCCTGCTCCAGCACCTGCGCCGACTCCGGCAGGAACACCGCGCGCAGTCCCTGGCACATCCACTTCAGCGGGAACAGCGCCCCGATGTTCAGCATCCAGTCCGGGATGGTGTCGATGGCGATGTACACCCCGGAGATGAACTGCAGCACCAGGAACGGAAGGACGACCACGGAGGTCGCGCTCTTGCCGGACTTGGGGACCGAGCTGATCGCGATGCCGAGCAGCGCGCACGCCGTGAGACCCAGCACGAAGATCCACGCGAAGTCGAACCACGTACGCACGTCCGACGGCAGGTCGACGTCGTACAGGGTCGTCCCGACGAGCAGCAGAATCGCCGTCTCCATGAGACCGGTGACGAGAACCAGCCAGATCTTGCCGAGGAAGTACGCGGCCGACGGCATCGGCGTGCCGCGCAGCCGGCGCAGTACCTTCTCGTCCCGCTCGATGGCGATCGAGATGCCGAGCGACTGGAAACTCGTCGACATGATGCCGGCGGCCATCATCGCCGGGACGTACAGCTGCGAGGCGGTGACGCCCGCGCCTTCGACGTCGTCCTTGAAGATCGACGCGAACAGGAAGAGGAACACCACCGGGAAGGCGAAGGTGAACACCACCTGGTCGCGCTGCCGGAAGAACTGCTTGATCTCCAGCCCGCCCCGCTGCAGACCGAGCCCCCAGGCGCCGGGCAGCCGCTGCGGACGCGTCCCGGCCCCGGCTCGTACGGCGGTCGTGGTCATCGCGCGTCCTCCTGTCCGGTCAGCCGGAGATAGACATCCTCCAGCGTGGGGCGGCTCACTCGCAGCCCCGGGATCTCACCGTCGAAGCGGTGCATGAGCTCGGCGACGGTCTTGGTGGGCGTGACCGTCCGCATGGTGCGCGGGGTGCCGTCGGTCTCCGTCCACGCGACGGTGGCCTCGGTGCCGTGGCGCTCCCGCAGCACACCGGGCTCCCCCTCGGCGACCACCCGGCCCTGCGAGATGATCGCCAGCCGGTGGGCGAGCGCCTCCGCCTCCTCCAGATAGTGCGTGGTCAGCAGGATCGTCGTGCCCTCGTCCGCGAGCTTGCGGATCAGCTCCCAGAACTGCCGCCGGGCAGCCGGGTCGAACCCGGTCGTCGGCTCGTCCAGAAGCAGCAGCTCGGGCCCGCCGATCACGCCGAGCGCCACGTCAAGCCGCCTCCGCTGCCCGCCCGACAGCGCCTTGATCCGGCTGCCCGCCTTGGCCTCCAGACCCACCAGGCCGATGACCTCCTCGGGGTCCCGGGGCCTCGGGTAGTAGCGCGCGAAATGCCGTACGGTCTCGCGGACCGTCAACTCGGCGGGCGCCGATTCGTCCTGCCAGACGATTCCGACACGCGCGCGCCACGCGCGCGTGCCCGTCGCCGGATCCGCCCCGAGCACCTGGACCTCGCCCGCGTCCCGGGTGCGATTGCCCTGAAGAATCTCCACCGTGGTGCTCTTGCCGGCCCCGTTGGGCCCCAGCAGGCCGAACACCTCGCCCTGGCGAATGCCCAGGTCGATGCCGTCTACCGCGGTCACGTCCCCGTACTGCTTGCGCAGCCCCCGTACGTCCACCGCGAGTCCGTTCGCGTGTGTGGTCATGGGAACGAGCGTCGTCCGGAACCGAACGGTCCGGGACGACCATGCGTACCGCCTTATGTCCATCGAACGGTGGATACACGCACGCGTGCGGCACAATGGCCCTGCCGGAAGAAGGTCCAGTTCTCAAGCGACGGAATCGGCGGAATGAGCAAGACGACAGTCAAGGACGTCTCCACCGACCACGAGCCGGAGCGTGCCGCGCCCTCGCCGCGCGCGGAGGGTGGCAGTCGTGCACTCGCCCTGCTGCTGGTGATCACCGGTGCGGCCGGACTGCTCGCCGCGTGGGTCATCACGCTGGACAAGTTCAAGCTGCTCGAGGCCAAGGTCGAGGGCAAGACCTTCACTCCCGGTTGCAGCCTGAACCCCGTCGTCTCCTGCGGCAGCGTCATGGAGAGCGACCAGGCCTCGGCCTTCGGGTTCCCCAACCCGATGCTCGGCCTCGTGACGTACGGCATCGTCATCTGCGTCGGTATGAGCCTGCTCGCCGGTGCCCGCTTCCCGCGCTGGTACTGGCTGACCTTCAACGCCGGCACGCTCTTCGGTGTCGGCTTCTGCGCCTGGCTGACGTTCCAGTCCCTGTACCGGATCAACGCGCTGTGCCTGTGGTGCTGCCTGGCCTGGGTCGCGACGATCATCATGTTCTGGTACGTGACCTCGTTCAACATCCGCAAGGGCTTCCTGCCCGCGCCGAACTGGCTCAAGGGCTTCTTCGGCGAGTTCACCTGGGTCCTGCCCGTCCTGCACATCGGCATCATCGGCATGCTGATCCTGACCCGCTGGTGGGACTTCTGGACCAGCTGACCCACTGGCCCGAGCAATGCCGGACGGCCCCGGAATTCCGGGGCCGTCCGGCATTGTCAGTGCGGTGAACTAGGGTCTTCAGCGTGGAGCCCGACCTGTTCACCGCCGCAGCAGAAGAACGCCAGGAGAAGGACCCGTCCAGCAGCCCCCTGGCCGTTCGGATGCGCCCGCGCACCCTCGACGAGGTCGTGGGCCAGCAGCACCTGCTGAAGCCGGGCTCACCCCTGCGCAGACTGGTCGGCGAGGGCGCCTCCGGCCCGGCCGGGCCCTCCTCGGTGATCCTCTGGGGCCCGCCGGGCACCGGCAAGACGACCCTGGCGTACGTCGTGTCGAAGGCCACCAACGCACGCTTCGTGGAGCTGTCGGCGATCACCGCGGGCGTCAAGGAGGTCCGCGCGGTCATCGACGGCGCCCGCCGTGCCACCGGCGGCTTCGGCAAGGAGACCGTCCTCTTCCTCGACGAGATCCACCGCTTCAGCAAGGCCCAGCAGGACTCCCTGCTCCCGGCCGTCGAGAACCGCTGGGTCACCCTGATCGCGGCGACGACGGAGAACCCGTACTTCTCGATCATCTCCCCGCTGCTGTCCCGCTCCCTCCTGCTCACCCTCGAACCCCTCACGGACGACGACATCAGGAGCCTCATCAAGCGGGCCCTGTCCGACGAGCGGGGCCTCAAGGACGCGCTCACCCTCCCCGAGGACACCGAGGCCCACCTCCTGCGCATCGCCGGCGGCGACGCCCGCCGCGCCCTGACCGCCCTGGAGGCCGCCGCCGGCGCCGCGCTCGACAAGGGCGAGACGGAGCTCGGCCTCCAGACCTTGGAGGAGACGGTCGACCGCGCGGCGGTGAAGTACGACCGCGACGGTGACCAGCACTACGACGTGGCCAGCGCCCTCATCAAGTCCATCCGCGGTTCCGACGTCGACGCGGCCCTGCACTACCTGGCCCGCATGATCGAGGCAGGCGAGGACCCGCGCTTCATCGCCCGCCGCCTGATGATCTCCGCCAGCGAGGACATCGGCCTCGCCGATCCGAACGCGCTGCCGATAGCCGTGGCCGCCGCCCAGGCCGTCGCCATGATCGGCTTCCCCGAGGCCGCCCTCACCCTCAGCCACGCCACCATCGCCCTGGCCCTCGCCCCCAAGTCCAACTCCGCGACGACCGCCATCGGCGCCGCCATGGAGGACGTACGCAAGGGCCTGGCGGGCTCGGTCCCCCCGCACCTGCGCGACGGGCACTACAAGGGCGCGGCCAAGCTCGGTCACGCGCAGGGGTATGTGTATCCGCACGACCTGGCCGAGGGCATCGCCGAGCAGCAGTACGCCCCGGACGCCCTCAAGGACCGGGAGTACTACACGCCGACGCGGCACGGCGCCGAGGCGCGGTACGCGGACGCGGTGGAGTGGACCCGCAAGCACCTCGGTCGCAAGCGGTCCTGAGCACCCTGTAGAATCGCTCGAAGTGCTGTGTCCTGTGCAGTCAGAACAGGACGGTCAGCCGGAGACCCGGTCCTCACGGACCGGCTCCAGGAGCGTCGCGCACCGTTCGAATGGTGTCGCGGGCAGCCCACCACCACTCGTCGTACGACGAGACCGGTCGGTGGGCCACTCGCGTGCTGCACGTATGTGCCCAGACCAGGGAGCGGCTGCCCAGCAGGTCCGACCGACCGGACCAGCAGGGTTTCCCCGGCTGCGGATGCGACCTCCCTCAACCCTGACAAGCCGATAACCAGGAAAGAAGAAGCAGTGGCGAACCAGCCCCGCCCCAAGGTCAAGAAGTCGCGTGCCCTCGGCATCGCGCTGACCCCGAAGGCCGTCAAGTACTTCGAGGCCCGTCCCTACCCGCCGGGTGAGCACGGCCGTGGCCGCAAGCAGAACTCGGACTACAAGGTCCGTCTGCTGGAGAAGCAGCGTCTGCGTGCGCAGTACGACGTGTCCGAGCGCCAGCTCGTCCGCGCCTACGAGCGTGCCTCCAAGGTTCAGGGCAAGACCGGTGAGGCCCTGATCATCGAGCTGGAGCGTCGTCTCGACGCGCTGGTCCTGCGTTCGGGCATCGCCCGCACGATCTACCAGGCCCGCCAGATGGTCGTCCACGGCCACATCGAGGTCAACGGCCAGAAGGTCGACAAGCCGTCCTTCCGCGTCAAGCCCGACGACGTCGTGATGGTCCGTGAGCGCAGCCGTGAGAAGACCCTCTTCTCCATCGCCCGTGAGGGCGGCTTCGCCCCCGACGGCGAGACCCCGCGCTACCTCCAGGTGAACCTCCGCGCCCTGGCCTTCCGCCTGGACCGTGAGCCGAACCGCAAGGAGATCCCGGTGATCTGCGACGAGCAGCTCGTCGTCGAGTACTACGCCCGCTGATCGCAGGCAGGCCGTAGCACCTCAGCCCGCCGTCTCCCCACCCTTCCGGGTGGGCGAGGCGGCGGGCTCGCGCATGTCCGAGCCGATCCGCCCGTGCCGGGCCCCTTCCCGTACGGCAACTCATGTGTGCGCGGGCCGTAATCCGGTACGGAGCGGCATGCCCGGCGCGATAGGCTCGACCCACGACTTTTCGATGTAGAGGCACGTTTCAGGGAGCGGGTGCACACAGTGTCCGGTGGAGAGGTGGCCGGGATCCTGGTGGCCGTCTTCTGGGCGATCCTGGTCTCCTTCCTCGCCGTCGCACTGGTGAGGCTGGCCCAGACGCTCAAGGCGACCACCAAGCTCGTCGCGGACGTGACCGACCAGGCCGTCCCTCTCCTGGCAGACGCCTCCGCGGCGGTGCGTTCCGCGCAGACCCAGATCGACCGGGTCGACTCGATCGCGTCGGACGTCCAGGAGGTCACGTCGAACGCGTCCGCGCTCTCGACCACCGTCGCCTCCACCTTCGGCGGGCCCCTGGTCAAGGTCGCGGCCTTCGGTTATGGCGTGCGCCGCGCCATCGGCGGCCGCAAGGACGACGCGCCCGCGAAGCCGTCCCGACGTACCGTGATCGTGGGCCGCACCGTCCCGGCCGCACGGCGGACGAAGCGGAAGAAGGACTGAGCGAACCGATGTTCCGCCGTACGTTCTGGTTCACCACGGGCGTCGCCGCCGGGGTGTGGGCCACCACCAAGGTCAACCGCAAGCTGAAGCAGCTGACGCCCGAGAACCTCGCCGCGACCGCGGCCAACAAGGCGCTCGAGGCCGGTCACCGGCTCAAGGACCGTGCGGTGGGCTTCGCGCTCGACGTCCGCGACGGCATGGCCCAACGGGAGGCCGAGCTGGGGGAGGCACTGGGGATCAACGAGAACCCCGAACTCCCCGCCTCCCGGCGCTTCGCCGCCATCGAGAACCGCAACATCCCGAAGTCCGTCGACAGCGACAGGACGACGTATTCGTACAACCGGAATGAGGACCACTGATGGAGTCGGCTGAGATCCGCCGCCGCTGGCTGAGCTTCTTCGAGGAGCGCGGGCACACCGTCGTCCCTTCGGCGTCGCTCATCGCGGACGACCCGACTCTGCTCCTCGTCCCGGCCGGCATGGTGCCCTTCAAGCCCTACTTCCTGGGCGAGGTCAAGCCGCCGTACGCCCGCGCCACCAGCGTGCAGAAGTGCGTGCGCACGCCGGACATCGAAGAGGTCGGCAAGACCACCCGGCACGGCACGTTCTTCCAGATGTGCGGCAACTTCTCCTTCGGCGACTACTTCAAGGAAGGCGCCATCAAGTACGCCTGGGAGCTGCTCACCAGCCCTCAGGACAAGGGTGGTTACGGCCTGGACCCCGAGCGTCTGTGGATCACCGTCTACAAGGACGACGACGAGGCCGAGCGCATCTGGCACGAGATCGTCGGCGTGCCCAAGGAGCGCATCCAGCGCCTGGGCATGAAGGACAACTACTGGTCCATGGGCGTCCCCGGCCCGTGCGGCCCCTGTTCCGAGATCAACTACGACCGCGGCCCCGAGTTCGGCGTCGAGGGCGGTCCCGCCGTCAACGACGAGCGGTACGTGGAGATCTGGAACCTCGTCTTCATGCAGTACGAGCGCGGCGAGGGCATCGGCAAGGACAACTTCGAGATCCTGGGCGACCTCCCGAGCAAGAACATCGACACGGGCCTCGGCATGGAGCGCCTCGCCATGATTCTGCAGGGCGTGCAGAACATGTACGAGATCGACACCTCCATGGCCGTCATCAGGAAGGCCACCGAGCTGACCGGCGTGCACTACGGCGCCGCCCACGAGTCGGACGTGTCCCTCCGCGTCGTCACCGACCACATGCGCACGTCCGTGATGCTCATCGGCGACGGCGTCACCCCCGGCAACGAGGGCCGTGGCTACGTCCTGCGCCGCATCATGCGCCGGGCCATCCGCAACATGCGCCTGCTCGGCGCCACCGGCCCGGTCGTCAAGGAACTGATCGACACGGTCATCGAGATGATGGGCCAGCAGTACCCCGAGCTCATCACCGACCGGGAGCGCATCGAGAAGGTCGCCCTCGCCGAGGAGAACGCCTTCCTCAAGACGCTGAAGGCCGGCACCAACATCCTCGACACGGCCGTCAGCGAGACCAAGCAGGCCGGTGGCACCGTTCTCGCCGGCGACAAGGCCTTCCTGCTCCACGACACCTGGGGCTTCCCGATCGACCTCACCCTGGAGATGGCCGCCGAGCAGGGCCTCTCCGTGGACGAGGACGGTTTCCGCCGCCTGATGAAGGAGCAGCGGGAGCGCGCCAAAGCCGACGCCCAGTCCAAGAAGACCGGTCACGCCGGTACCGGCGCCTACCGTGCGATCGCCGACAGCGCCGGTGAGACCGAGTTCATCGGCTACACCGACACCGAGGGCGAGTCCACGATCGTCGGCATCCTCGTCGACGGCGTCTCCTCGCCGGCCGCCACCGAGGGCGACGAGGTCGAGATCGTCCTCGACCGCACGCCGTTCTACGCCGAGGGCGGCGGCCAGATCGGCGACACCGGCCGTATCAAGGTCGACACGGGCGCCGTGATCGAGGTCCGCGACTGCCAGAAGCCGGTCCCGGGTGTGTACGTCCACAAGGGCGTCGTCCAGGTCGGCGAGGTCACCGTCGGCGCCAAGGCCCACGCCGCCATCGACGACCGGCGCCGCACGGCCATCGCCCGCGCCCACTCGGCCACGCACCTCACCCACCAGGCCCTGCGCGACGCCCTCGGCCCGACGGCCGCCCAGGCCGGTTCCGAGAACCAGCCCGGCCGCTTCCGCTTCGACTTCGGTTCCCCGTCCGCCGTTCCCACGGCCGTGATGACCGACGTCGAGCAGAAGATCAACGAAGTGCTCGCCCGCGACCTGGACGTCCGCGCCGACGTCATGGGCATCGACGAGGCCAAGAAGCAGGGCGCCATCGCCGAGTTCGGCGAGAAGTACGGCGACCGGGTCCGCGTCGTCACCATCGGCGACTTCTCCAAGGAGCTGTGCGGCGGCACGCACGTGCACAACACCGCCCAGCTGGGCCTGGTGAAGCTGCTGGGCGAGTCGTCCATCGGCTCGGGTGTCCGTCGTATCGAGGCTCTGGTCGGCGTGGACGCCTACAACTTCCTCGCCCGCGAGCACACGGTCGTCGCCCAGCTCCAGGAGCTGATCAAGGGCCGTCCGGAGGAGCTCCCGGAGAAGGTCTCCGCCATGCTCGGCAAGCTGAAGGACGCCGAGAAGGAGATCGAGAAGTTCCGCGCCGAGAAGGTTCTGCAGGCCGCCGCCGGTCTCGTCGAGTCCGCCAAGGACGTACGCGGCGTCGCTCTCGTCACCGGCCAGGTCCCGGACGGCACCACCGCCGACGACCTGCGCAAGCTGGTCCTCGACGTACGCGGCCGTATCCAGGGCGGACGGGCCGCCGTGGTCGCCCTGTTCACCGTGGCGGGCGGCAAGCCGCTGACGGTCATCGCCACCAACGACGCCGCCCGCGAGCGCGGTCTGAAGGCCGGCGACCTGGTCCGTGCCGCCGCCAAGACTCTCGGCGGCGGCGGTGGCGGCAAGCCGGACCTCGCCCAGGGCGGCGGCCAGAACCCGGCCGCCGTCGGCGACGCCGTCGACGCCGTCGAGCGCCTCGTGGCGGAAACGGCCAAGTGAGCGGCGCCGAACACGTGATGCGCCGCGGCCGTCGCCTCGCGATCGACGTCGGGGACGCCCGCATCGGGGTCGCCTCGTGCGACCCCGACGGGATCCTCGCCACACCGGTGGAGACGGTCCCGGGACGTGACATCCCGGCCGCCCACCGTCGGCTCAGGCAACTCGTCGAGGAGTACGAGCCGATCGAAGTCGTCGTCGGCCTTCCTCGCTCCCTCAAGGGGGGCGAGGGCCCGGCTGCCGTCAAGGTTCGCGCCTTCGCCCAGGAGCTGGCCAAAGGCATCGCGCCGGTGTCTGTCAGACTCGTGGACGAACGCATGACCACGGTGACGGCCAGTCAGGGACTGCGCGCCTCGGGCGTGTCGTCGAAGAAGGGCCGGTCCGTCATCGACCAGGTAGCCGCTGTGATCATCTTGCAGCAGGCGCTCGAATCCGAACGGGTGTCAGGTAAAGCCCCGGGCGAGGGCGTCGAAGTGGTCATCTGATCGCGATACGGTAACGTTCCGCGCGATGCGGCGGTGTTCGAACAGCTGCCGCACAAAGAGAGGCGGGACGGAAGCCGAGCCGAAAGCCGCGCGACCGCCGCCTCGCGGCTCTAGGGGATCGATGACTGAGTATGGCCGGGGCCAAGGCTCCGAACCGTGGCATCCGGAGGACCCGTTGTTCGGGGACGGCGGATGGGAAGGGCAGCAGCAGGGCCACGCGGCTCAGCAGCCTGCCTACGGCGGCCAGCAGCAGCACTATCCGCAGCAGCCGCAGCAGCCTCAGTACGGCGACTGGGGCACCGGCGAGCAGTCCGGATACGACCAGTCGCAGCAGCAGTACCAGCAGCAGTACGACCCGCAGCAGTACGGCGGCCAGGGACACCAGCAGTACGACGAGAACGGCTGGCCCACCGGCACGCACGCGCAGACCCCGTACCCCGACCCGACGGACCCGTACGGCCAGCAGGCCGTGGGCTACGACGGGCAGCAGCCCGACTACTACGGCACACCCGATGCCTACCCGCCGCCGGAGCCACCGAGCCGACGGCGGGAGGAGCCGGAACAGCGGCCCGACTGGGACCCCGGCCCCGACCAGGGCGAGCACGCCTTCTTCGCGGGCGGGGACGATGACGACGACTCCGACGAGCCCGGGGACGGCGGCGGGCGTAGCGACCGGCGCAGCAAGGGCGGCAAGCCCAAGAAGCGCCGCAGTGGGTGCGCCTGCCTGGTGGTCGTCCTGGTCTTCGGCGGCGGCCTGGCCGGTGTCGGGTACTTCGGCTACCAGTTCTATCAGGATCGTTTCGGCGCGGCGCCCGACTTCGCGGGTGACGGTACGAGCGAGTCGGTGAGCGTCACCATCCCCAAGGGCGCCGGCGGATACGCCATCGGTCAGGAGCTGAAGAAGCTTGGCGTCGTCAAGAGCGTCGACGCGTTCGTGTCCGCCCAGTCGCAGAATCCCGACGGCAACAAGATCCAGGCCGGCGTCTATCTCATGAAGAAGGAGATGTCCGCCGCCAGCGCCGTCGAGCTGATGCTCGACCCCAAGAGCCAGAACAATCTGATCGTCCGCGAGGGCGAGCGGAACACGTCGGTCTACAAGGCGATCGACGAGCGCCTCGAACTGTCGGCGGGCACCACGGCGAAGGCCGCGAAGGCGAAGTACAAGGACCTCGGGCTGCCCGACTGGGCGTTGAACAACCCGAACGTGAAGGACCCGCTGGAAGGATTCCTCTACCCCTCCAGCTACGGGGTCAGCAAGGGGCAGAAGCCGGAGACCATCCTTAAGGAGATGGTCACCCGGGCCAGCGACACGTACGAAGAGCTCGGCCTGGAGAAGAAGGCCGAGAGCCTTGGGCTCGACGGCCCCTGGCAGCTGCTCACCGTGGCGAGCCTCGCGCAGGCCGAGGGCACGAGCCATGACGACTTCCGCAAGATGGCCGAGGTCGTCTACAACCGACTCAAGCCCGGGAACCCCGAGACCTACGGATCGCTGGAGTTCGACTCCTCGTACAACTACATCAAGAACCAGAGCAAGATCGACCTGTCGATCGCCGAGCTGAGGCAGTACAACAACCCGTACAACACGTACTACGTCAAGGGGCTGCCCCCCGGCCCCATCGACAACCCCGGCGCTGAAGCGCTCAAGGGTGCGCTCAATCCGACGGACGAGGGCTGGTACTACTTCATCTCGCTGGACGGCAAGACCAGCAAGTTCACCAAGACGCTCGCGGAGCACGAGAAGCTGGTCGACCAGTTCAACGCGTCGAGGAGCGGAGACTGAACTCAATGACAGCTCGGGCAACTGACGCCCGCCGGGCCGCCGTGCTCGGTTCGCCCATCGCCCACTCCCTGTCCCCGGTGCTGCACCGCGCCGCCTATGAGGCACTGGGGCTGACCGGCTGGTCGTACGACCGGTTCGAGGTCGACGAGTCGACGCTGCCCGGATTCGTCAAGGGGCTCGGGCCGGAGTGGGCGGGGCTGTCGCTGACCATGCCGCTGAAGAGGGCCGTCATCCCGCTGCTCGACGAGATCAGCGAGACGGCTGCCTCGGTCGAGGCGGTCAACACGGTCGTGTTCACCGAGGACGGCCGCCGTGTCGGCGACAACACCGACATCCCGGGCATGATCGGCGCCCTGCGCGAGCGCGGGATCGAGCAGGTCGACTCCGCCGCGATCCTCGGCGCCGGCGCGACCGCCTCCTCCGCGCTGGCGGCGCTGGCCAGGATCTGCACCGGTGAGGTCGTCGCCTACGTCCGCAGCAAGGAACGTGCCGCCGAGATGCGGCAGTGGGGTGCGCGGCTCGACATCGAGGTGCGTACGGCGGACTGGGCGGACGCCGCAGAGGCGCTGCGCCGCCCGCTGGTCATCGCCACCACCCCGGCCGGTACGACCGACGCCCTCGCCTCCGCCGTGCCCGAACGGCCCGCCACCCTGTTCGACGTCCTCTACGACCCGTGGCCGACCGCGCTGGCGGCGCGCTGGTCGGCGTACGGCGGGGCCGTCGTCAGTGGACTCGACCTGTTGCTGCACCAGGCGGTGCTCCAGGTGGAGCAGATGACAGGGCTGACCCCGGCGCCGCTGGACGCCATGCGAAAAGCGGGCGAACACATGCTCGACGCCCGCTAGGATCCCTTCCGGTTCCGCAGGGGGCGGACCACCGGAGGGGGAGAGACATCCATGGCCACAGGCATGCCGCTGGCGTCCGTGAAGGGCGAGATCTTCGAGGCCGTGCTGCACTTCTTGCCGGACTGGGTGCAGATCACCGTGCTCGCACTCGTCGTGCTGGCCGTCGTCGGGTCCTGGGTCGTCAAGCTGAAGCGCAAGCTCGCCCATCGGCG
Organism: Streptomyces sp. GESEQ-4; assembly: GCF_017948455.1. Classification (GTDB taxonomy): domain Bacteria; phylum Actinomycetota; class Actinomycetes; order Streptomycetales; family Streptomycetaceae; genus Streptomyces. The sequence continues at coordinate 58,678 of NZ_JAFFSU010000025.1, read as the reverse complement.
TGCGGTGCGGCAGGGTGTGGCCGTGCACGCGGCGGCGCAGTACGGACAGGGGCGCGGGGCTGACTACCTGGGCGCCTACGCGCCACAGCAGACGCCGGCCGGCGGTTCTGGTCAGCAGGAGAGCGGTGCCGATTTCCTGGGTGCCTACGCCCCGCAGCAGCGTCAGGGGAACGGCTCCGTGTGACCCGCTCCTGGCCACTTCCCGTCCGCCTGATGGACCGGCGGCCTGATCAGCGCCCCGGACGTGGGAGGATCGGAGGTGGCGGGCCAGGGCCGCGCACTTGGTCACGCCGTTGCCGTATGCGAGGACGCGCGTACGCAGGGCAGTACGAGGGCGCGAGCATCGAGGAGCACCGTTGAGCAGGTTGCGCTGGCTGACCGCGGGGGAGTCGCACGGCCCCGCACTCGTCGCGACGCTGGAGGGCCTTCCCGCCGGCGTGCCGATCACCACGGAGATGGTGGCGGACCACCTGGCCAGGCGGCGGCTCGGCTATGGGCGCGGTGCCCGGATGAAGTTCGAGCAGGACCAGGTCACCTTCCTCGGCGGCGTCCGGCACGGCCTGACCCTCGGCTCCCCGGTCGCGATCATGGTGGGCAACACCGAGTGGCCCAAGTGGGAGCAGGTCATGGCGGCCGACCCCATCGACCCCGAGATCCTGGCCGGGCTCGCGCGCAACGCCCCGCTGACCCGCCCGCGCCCCGGCCACGCCGACCTCGCGGGGATGCAGAAGTACGGCTTCGACGAGGCCCGTCCGATCCTGGAGCGCGCCTCCGCCCGGGAGACCGCGGCCCGGGTGGCGCTGGGCGCGGTGGCCCGGTCGTACCTGAAGGAGACGGCCGGGATCGAGATCGTCAGCCATGTCGTCGAGCTGTGCTCGGTGAAGGCGCCGCAGGGTGTGTACCCCACGCCGGCCGACGTGGAGAAGCTGGACGCCGACCCGCTGCGCTGCCTGGACGCGGACACCTCCAAGGCGATGGTCGCCGAGGTCGACCAGGCCCACAAGGACGGCGACACCCTCGGTGGCGTGGTGGAGATCCTGGCGTACGGGGTGCCCGTCGGCCTGGGCTCGCATGTGCACTGGGACCGCAAGCTGGACGCCCGCCTGGCGGGTGCGCTGATGGGCATCCAGGCGATCAAGGGTGTGGAGCTCGGTGACGGTTTCGAGCTGGCCCGGGTGCCGGGCTCGAAGGCGCACGACGAGATCGTGAACACCCCCGAGGGCATCCGGCGGGTCTCCGGCCGCTCCGGCGGCACCGAGGGCGGCCTGACCACGGGGGAGCTGCTGCGGGTGCGGGCGGCGATGAAGCCGATCGCGACCGTGCCGCGCGCCCTGCAGACGGTGGACGTGACCACCGGTGAGGCCACCCAGGCGCACCACCAGCGCTCCGACGTCTCCGCGGTCCCGGCGGCCGGCATCGTCGCGGAGGCGATGGTCGCCCTGGTCCTGGCGGATGCGGTGGCGGAGAAGTTCGGTGGCGACAACGTGGTCGAAACCCGTCGCAACGTGCGGTCCTACCTCGACAACCTGGCGATCCGGTGACTGCGGTGCCTGCGATCGTGCTGGTCGGGCCGATGGGTGTCGGCAAGTCGACGGTCGGGCAACTGCTCGCCGAGCGGCTCGGCGTCGGCTACCGGGACACCGACGACGACATCGTGGCCGCCGAGGGCCGCACCATCGCGGAGATCTTCGTCGACGAGGGCGAGCCGGTCTTCCGGGGGATCGAGAAGCGGGCGGTGCGGCGCGCGCTGGCCGAGCACGACGGCGTCCTCGCCCTGGGCGGCGGCGCGATCCTGGACCCGGACACCCGTGAACTGCTGTCCGGGCATCGGGTCGTCTACCTCTCGATGGACGTCGAGGAAGCGGTCAAGCGCACCGGCCTGAACACGGCCCGCCCCCTGCTCGCCATCAACCCGCGCAAGCAGTGGCGGGAGTTGATGGAGGCACGCCGGCACCTGTACGCCGAGGTCGCCGCGGCGGTCGTGGCGACCGATGACCGTACACCCGAAGAAGTCACCCAAGCCGTCCTGGACGCACTGGAGTTGAAGGAAGCATGAGCGAGGCAGTGACCAGGATCCAGGTCGGCGGCACGGCGGGCAGCGATCCGTACGAGGTCCTGGTGGGCCGTCAACTCCTCGGTGAACTCGGCGGGTTGATCGGCGACCGGGTCAAGCGGGTCGGCGTCATCCACCCCGAGGCGCTCGCGGAGACCGGCGAGGCACTCTGCGCCGACCTCGGCGAGCAGGGCTACGAGGCCGTCGCCATCCAGGTGCCGAACGCGGAGGAGGCCAAGACCGCCGAGGTCGCCGCGTACTGCTGGAAGGCGCTGGGCCAGTCCGGGTTCACCCGCACCGATGTCATCGTCGGCGTCGGCGGCGGCGCGACCACCGACCTGGCCGGTTTCGTCGCGGCGACCTGGCTGCGCGGGGTCCGCTGGATCGCGGTCCCCACCACGGTGCTGGCCATGGTGGACGCGGCCGTCGGCGGCAAGACGGGCATCAACACCGCTGAGGGCAAGAACCTCGTCGGCGCCTTCCACCCGCCCGCCGGGGTCCTGTGCGACCTGGCCGCACTCGACTCCCTCCCGGTCAACGACTATGTCTCCGGACTCGCCGAGATCATCAAGGCCGGCTTCATCGCCGACCCGACGATCCTGGAACTCATCGAGTCCGACCCCGAGGCCGCGCGCACCCCGGCCGGCCCGCACACCGCCGAGCTCATCGAGCGCTCCATCAAGGTCAAGGCCGAGGTCGTCTCCTCCGACCTGAAGGAGTCGGGCCTGCGGGAGATCCTCAATTACGGCCATACGCTCGCGCACGCCATCGAGAAGAACGAGCGCTACAAGTGGCGGCACGGCGCCGCGGTGGCCGTGGGCATGCACTTCGCCGCCGAACTGGGCCGTCTGGCGGGCCGTTTGGACGACGCGACGGCGGACCGCCACCGCACCGTCCTGGAATCCGTCGGCCTTCCGCTGCACTACCGCCACGACCAGTGGCCCAAGCTGCTGGAGACGATGAAGGTCGACAAGAAGTCCCGCGGCGACGTGCTCCGTTTCATCGTCCTCGACGGACTGGCCAAGCCGACCGTCCTGGAGGGACCGGACCCCGCCGTCCTGCTCGCCGCGTACGGCGAAGTGGGGGAGTAAGTCCTCCCGGGCGTCGTACGCCCTATATGCCTGTGGGCATGGGCACTTCGGACCGCCACCGGCCGTTCACCAAACGGCGGCCGGGGACGGTACCGTTCGGTAGGGAGTGGGGTTCGGGCCCCGCTGCCAGCGCCCATTGCCTGTACGAGATGGAGTGGCACCGGATGCAGCACGCAGTGGGTTCTCCGCTGCCGCCGCCCCACCAGCCGGGGCACGGACCGGCCGACGGCTGGTCGCCGGCCGCGCAGCAGCCGGGCCCGCACCAGGGGCCCGCCCCGGTGTCCCCGCCTCCACCGGCTCCAGGTCCCGTGTCCCCGCCGCCTCCGGCGCCGGGCTTCACAGCCCCGCCCCCGCCGCACCACACCGTCCAGCAGCACACGTCGGCTCCACCCACGCCGGAGACCACCGGCCATGTGCCCCTGCCCCCCGGCGGCCCGGTCGCCGTGCCGACCACCCCGCCCGCCACCGCGGCCCCCGACCCCACGAACACCACCCTCGCGGTGCTCCTCATCGGCCCGGCGGGCGCCGGCAAGACCAGCGTCGCCAAGTACTGGGCGGACCACCGCCGGGTCCCCACGGCCCACATCAGCCTCGACGACGTACGCGAATGGGTCCGCTCCGGTTTCGCCGACCCGCAGTCCGGGTGGAACGACCACTCGGAGGCCCAGTACCGCCTGGCCCGCCGCACCTGCGGCTTCGCCGCCCGCAACTTCCTCGCCAACGGCATCTCCTGCATCCTCGACGACGCCGTCTTCCCCGACCGCCCCGTCGTGGGCCTAGGCGGCTGGAAGCGCCACGTCGGCCCCGGCCTCCTCCCCGTCGTCCTCCTCCCGGGCCTCGACATCGTCCTGGAACGCAACGCCCACCGCACAGGCAACCGCCGCCTCACCGACGAAGAGGTAGCCCGCATCCACGGCCGCATGGCCGGCTGGTACGGCTCCGGCCTCCCCATCATCGACAACTCCCAGATGGACGTCCCCCAGACAGCCCGGGTACTGGACGACGTACTGGCACGTTCCATTGCCAGCCCACCCCAGTGGTAGCCGCCCCGAAGGGGCGCGGGGAACTGCGCGAGCAACCCCCACCCACCCGCACCCGGCACACAACCTCCAGCGGCACCCCCTCCTCCGAACGGCTCCCTCCCAACCGGCACAAACCAGACGACCCTCCTACGCTCGTGTCATGTCAGAGGTGTACGCAGCCCGCCGAACCCGGCTCAGGGACCACTGCCAAGCCGGCGGCAGCCAATCCGCGCTGATCTCGCGCCCCGCCAACGTCCGCTACCTAGCGGGCACCGACCCCCACGGCGCCGTGCTGCTCCTCGGCAAGACCGAAGACGTGCTCGTGTGCGCCGACCCGCCCGACCGCCGCCCCACCGAGGGCCGCCTCGACGAGGCGCTGCGGATCCACCCCCTCCCCGGCGCCGGAGGCGACGCCGCGGTCGCCGCGGCCGGCCTCGCGGCAGCCCAGGGAGGCGGCGACTCCCTCGCCGTGGAGGAACATCACCTCACCGTGGCCCGTCACCGAGCCATCCGCTCGGTCGCCCCGCGCCTCCGTCTCACCGACCTCGGCGGAGCCGTGGAGCAGCTCAGGATCGTGAAGGACGAGGAGGAGATCTCCTGCCTCCGCATCGGCGCCGAGATCGCCGACCAGGCCCTCGGTGAACTCCTGGAATCCATCCTCGTCGGCCGCACCGAACGGCACCTCGCCCTCGAACTGGAGCGACGGCTCATCGACCACGGCGCCGACGGCCCCGCCTTCCCCACCTCCGTCGCCACCGGCCCCAACTCCGGCCGCCGGGCCCACCGGCCGACGGACCGGCGGGTGGAAGAGGGCGATTTCCTCTCCGTCTGCCTGGGAGCGACGTACCGCGGATATCGCTGCGAGATCGGCCGCACCTTCGTGATCGGCACATCTCCCGCGGACTGGCAGATCGAGCTCTACGACCTCGTCTTCGCCGCTCAGCGCGCCGGAAGGGAGAGCCTCGTACCCGGCGCCGCCTACCGTGACGTGGACCGCGCCGCACGCCAGGTGCTGGACTCCGCGGGCTGTACGGAGGGGCTCGCCCCGCTCACCGGTCACGGCGTCGGGCTCGAAATCGACGAGGACCCGCAGCTTGCCCCCGCGGCCATGGGTAAACTGGACGCTTGCGTGCCGGTCACCGTCGAACCGGGGGTCCACTTCCCGGGCCGGGGCGGTGTCCGGATCAATGACACGCTCGTCGTACGCCCCGAGGCGGACGGCGGACCCGAGCTACTCACCATCACGACCAAGGAGCTGCTCGCGCTCTAGCGATTGAGCTGTGCGCCTGCGCCGGGGTCGTCCACGTCAGTCCAGGAGATTCCGCAACCGTGGCTTCCACGAACGACCTCAAGAACGGCATGGTGCTCAAGCTCGATGGCGGCCAGCTCTGGTCCGTCGTCGAGTTCCAGCACGTCAAGCCCGGCAAGGGCCCGGCCTTCGTGCGCACCAAGCTCAAGAACGTGCTCTCCGGGAAGGTCGTCGACAAGACCTTCAACGCCGGCGTGAAGGTCGAGACGGCCACCGTCGACAAGCGGGACATGCAGTTCTCCTACATGGACGGCGACTACTTCGTCTTCATGGACATGGAGACCTACGACCAGCTGATGGTCGACCGCAAGGCCGTCGGCGACGCCGCCAACTTCCTGGTCGAGGGCTTCATGGCCACCGTCGCCCAGCACGAGGGCGAGGTGCTCTTCGTCGAGCTGCCGGCCGCCGTCGAGCTGACCATCCAGGAGACCGAGCCGGGCGTCCAGGGCGACCGCTCCACCGGCGGCACCAAGCCCGCCACCCTGGAGACCGGTCACCAGATCCAGGTCCCGCTCTTCATCACCACCGGTGAGAAGATCAAGGTCGACACCCGCACGAGCGACTACCTCGGCCGGGTGAACAGCTAAATTGGCTGCCCGCAACACGGCCCGCAAGCGCGCCTTCCAGATCCTCTTCGAGGGCGACCAGCGCGGCGCCGACGTCCTCACGGTCCTCGCCGACTGGATCCGGCTCTCCCGGGACGACACCCGGCAGCCGCCGGTGAGCGAGTACACGATGCAGCTGGTCGAGGGCTATGCGCAGCGCGCGAAGCGGATCGACGAGCTGATCGCGCAGTACTCGGTCGGCTGGACCCTCGACCGGATGCCGGTCGTGGACCGCAACATCCTGCGCCTCGGTGCGTACGAGCTGATCTGGGTCGACGAGACCCCGGACGCCGTCGTGCTCGACGAGATGGTGCAGCTGGCGAAGGAGTTCTCCACGGACGAGTCGCCCTCGTTCGTCAACGGCCTGCTCGGCCGTCTGAAGGACCTCAAGCCGTCGCTGCGCCGGGACGACAAGGCATAAAGCGACAAGGCGACAAGAGGTACGGATGTGCCGGAGGGCCCGCAGCGAGACCGCTGCGGGCCCTCCGGCATCCGGGCCCACGGGAGCGTCGGCAGGGGCGCAGAAAGCCGCCGGGGTGGCCGGAACCATGGAGTTCCGGCCACCCCGGCGGCACGTTTCTGCTGAAGCGGCCCCGCGCTCAGCTCTCCTCGGCGTGGGAGACCGCGCGGCGCGCGTCCGCGTCCAGGACGCCCCAGCTGATCAGCTGCTCGGTCAGGACCGAGGGCGACTGGTCGTAGATGACGGCGAGTGTGCGCAGGTCGTCCTGGCGGATCGAGAGCACCTTGCCGTTGTAATCACCGCGCTGCGACTGGATCGTGGCCGCATACCGCTGCAGGGGACCCGCCTTCTCGGCCGGCACATGGGCCAGCCGCTCCAGGTCCAGGACCAGCTTCGGCGGCGGCTCGGCGGCACCGCCCGGCGTGGTGCCCGGCAGCAGCTCCTGCACCGGAACGCCGTAGAAATCCGCCAGCTCGGCAAGGCGCTGTACGGTCACGGCACGGTCGCCGCGCTCGTACGATCCGACCACCACCGCCTTCCAGCGTCCCTGGGACTTCTCCTCGACACCGTGGAGGGAAAGGCCCTGCTGGGTGCGGATGGCCCGGAGCTTGGCCCCGAGCTGTTTGGCGTATTCGCTGGACATATAGCTCCCCGGCACTGTGTCGACGCAGCTGGTGTGGTTCCAGGCCGCGCGGCTGGTAACTCACTGTGAGGTTACGCAGCGTGACTCTTCTGCGTCAAGCCGAATGGTCCACACCGACTCTTCCGTGGTATCAGCATCCGATTACGCCAAGGGGGTGATCAGGGCAGTCGTCCCGGCCTGCTACCGTGGATGGCGCAATTCCGGCGTCCTTTAAGGTCCGTCCCGTGAGGCGGAGAAGGAGCTCCGTTTCATATGGACAAGCAGCAGAACATCCAGCAGGACCCAGAGCGGTCCGAGGCCCGGCCCGTTCTCGAAGGCCCTGACATCGCGCGGGTGTTGACCCGCATCGCCCACGAGATCGTCGAGCGCGCCAAGGGTGCCGACGACGTGGTGCTCCTCGGTATCCCCACCCGAGGCGTCTTCCTCGCCCAGCGGCTCGGCCGCAAGCTCGAGGAGATCACCGATCGCAAGATCCCGGTCGGTTCGCTCGACATCACCATGTACCGCGACGACCTGCGCATGCATCCGCCGCGTGCGCTGGCCCGTACGGACATCCCCGGTGACGGCGTCGACGGCCGCCTCGTCGTCCTCGTCGACGACGTGCTCTTCTCCGGCCGCACCATCCGCGCCGCGCTCGACGCGCTGAACGACATCGGCCGTCCGCGCGCCGTGCAGCTCGCGGTCCTCGTCGACCGCGGCCACCGTGAACTGCCCATCCGCGCCGACTATGTCGGCAAGAACCTCCCCACGTCGTTGCGGGAGACGGTCAAGGTCCAGCTCGCCGAGGAGGACGGTCGCGACACCGTGCTGCTCGGTGTGAAGCCGACCCAGTAGCAAGCACCCGGCGTGCGCCCCGGTATGCCCCGGCGCAAGCCTGCTTGCCCAGAATCTCCCAAAACTGAACTGCCTTACGGAGCCTGAAAGATGCAGCGTCATCTCATCTCGGCCGCCGACCTCACCCGCGACGACGCCGTCCAGATCCTCGACACCGCCGAGGAGATGGCCCGGGTCGCCGACCGGCCGATCAAGAAACTGCCGACCTTGCGCGGCCGTACCGTCGTCAACCTCTTCTTCGAGGACTCGACGCGGACCCGGATCTCCTTCGAAGCGGCGGAGAAGCGCCTGTCCGCCGATGTCATCAACTTCTCGGCCAAGGGGTCCTCGGTGTCGAAGGGCGAGTCCCTGAAGGACACCGCCCAGACCCTCGAGGCCATGGGGGTCGACGCCGTCGTCATCCGGCACGGCGCCTCCGGAGCGCCGTACACCCTGGCCAACTCCGGCTGGATCGACGCCGCCGTCATCAATGCCGGCGACGGCACCCACCAGCACCCCACGCAGGCCCTGTTGGACGCCTTCACCATGCGGCGGCGCCTGGTCGGGCGGGACGCCGGGATAGGGCAGGACCTCGAGGGCAAGCGCATCACGATCGTCGGCGACATCCTGCACAGCCGCGTCGCCCGCTCCAACGTCGATCTGCTGCACACCCTCGGCGCGGACGTCACGCTCGTCGCCCCGCCCACCCTGGTGCCGGTCGGCATCGAGACCTGGCCGTGCGAGGTGGCGTACGACCTGGACAGCACGTTGCCCAAGTCCGACGCGGTGATGATGCTGCGCGTCCAGCGCGAGCGGATGAACGCCGCCTTCTTCCCGACCGAGCGCGAGTACTCGCGGCGCTACGGCCTCGACGGCGACCGGATGGCGAAGATGCCCGAGCACTCCATCGTGATGCACCCCGGGCCGATGGTCCGCGGCATGGAGATCACCGCCGAGGTCGCCGACTCCGAGCGCTGCACCGCCATCGAGCAGGTCGCAAACGGAGTCTCCATCCGGATGGCCGTCCTGTACCTGCTGCTGGGCGGCAGCGAGCCGGCCGTCAGCCACCCCCGTACCGAGGAGAAGTAAGACAGATGAGCAAGATCCTGATCCGTGGTGCGAAGGTGCTCGGCGGGGAGCCGCAGGACGTCCTGATCGAGGGCGCGCAGATCGCGGCCGTGGGCACCGGTCTGCCGGACGAGGGCGCCCAGGTCGTCGAGGCGGGCGGCAAGGTGCTGCTGCCGGGCCTCGTCGATCTGCACACCCATCTGCGCGAGCCGGGGCGCGAGGACTCCGAGACCGTGCTGACCGGTACCCGCGCGGCGGCGAGCGGTGGCTACACGGCCGTGTTCGCCATGGCCAACACCTTCCCGGTCGCCGACACCGCCGGTGTCGTCGAGCAGGTGTACCGGCTCGGCCAGGAGCACGGCTACTGCGATGTGCAGCCCATCGGCGCCGTCACCGTCGGCCTGGACGGCAAGAAACTGGCCGAGCTGGGCGCCATGCACGAGTCGGCGGCCGGGGTCACCGTCTTCTCCGACGACGGCAAGTGCGTCGACGACGCCGTGATCATGCGCCGTGCGCTGGAGTACGTGAAGGCCTTCGGCGGCGTCGTCGCCCAGCACGCGCAGGAGCCGCGGCTGACCGAGGGCGCCCAGATGAACGAGGGCGTCGTCTCCGCCGAGCTGGGTCTGGGCGGCTGGCCGGCGGTGGCCGAAGAATCGATCATCGCCCGGGATGTCCTGCTCGCCGAGCACGTCGGCTCCCGCGTCCACATCTGCCATCTGTCGACCGCCGGGTCCGTCGAGATCATCCGCTGGGCCAAGTCCCGCGGCATCGACGTCACCGCCGAGGTCACCCCGCACCACCTCCTCCTCACCGACGAGCTGGTCCGGACGTACAACCCGGTCTACAAGGTCAACCCGCCGCTGCGCACCGAGCGCGATGTGCTCGCCCTGCGCGAGGCGCTCGCCGACGGCACGATCGACATCGTCGCCACCGACCACGCCCCGCACCCGCACGAGGACAAGGACTGCGAGTGGGCCGCGGCCGCCATGGGCATGGTCGGCCTGGAGACCGCGTTGTCAGTGGTCCAGGAGACGATGGTGGACACCGGGCTCCTCACCTGGGCCGGGGTAGCCGACCGCATGTCCTTCAAGCCCGCCCGGATCGGGCAGGCGGGCGGGCACGGCCGCCCCGTCTCGGCTGGTGAGCCCGCCAACCTCACGCTCGTCGACACGGCATACCGTGGGTCCGTGGACCCCAAGGGCTTCGCCTCGCGCAGCCGCAACACTCCGTACCAGGGGCGTGAGCTGCCGGGCCGTGTGACGCACACGTGGCTCCGGGGCAAGGCCACGCTCGTCGACGGGAAGCTCACGTGACACCTCTGCATCTGACGCACCTGGCCGCCGATCAGAAGTCGGCGGAGGTGACCGACTGGGCGGCCCGCATCGGCTGGCTCGTCGGCCTCGCTCTCTTCGTCGCGCTCATCTACTGGCTGATGCGCGAGGGCTGGAAGTGGCGCGGCACGCTCCAGGGCGACCTGCCCGAGCTGCCCAGCGCGCCGGACGAGCCCGGTGCGGCGAGACTGACGATGAGCGGCCGCTACCACGGCTCCACCACCGCCGGGCAGTGGCTCGACCGCATCGTGGCGCACGGCCTGGGCACCCGCAGTCGGGTCGAGCTCACGCTGACGGACGAAGGACTGGACGTCGTACGCCCCGGCGCGACCGACTTCTTCGTCCCCCGGGCGTCCCTGCGTGAGGCGCGGCTCGACAAGGGCATCGCCGGCAAGGTGCTCACCGAGGGCGGACTGCTCGTGGTGACCTGGGCGCACGGAGAGCGGCTGATCGACTCCGGGATCCGCTCCGACACGGCCGCCGAGCACAACGAGTGGGTCGACGTCATTAACTCCATGATCAACACCAACAGCACGGAAGGCGCCGAACGATGACGACCTCCATCCAGGGAACCGCCTCGAAGAGGCACAAGGCGGTTCCCGCCGTCCTCGTCCTGGAGGACGGCCGGACGTTCCGAGGCCGTGCCTACGGGGCCGTGGGGGTCACCTTCGGCGAGGCCGTGTTCTCCACCGGCATGACCGGCTACCAGGAGACCCTCACCGACCCGTCGTACCACCGCCAGGTCGTGGTGATGACCGCCCCGCACGTCGGCAACACCGGCGTCAACGACGAGGACCCCGAGAGCAAGCAGATCTGGGTCGCGGGCTATGTCGTACGCGACCCCGCGCGCGTGCCCTCCAACTGGCGCTCCCGGCGCTCGCTGGACGACGAGCTGCGCGATCAGGGCGTCGTCGGCATCTCCGGCATCGACACGCGCGCGTTGACGCGTCATCTGCGTGAGCGCGGCGCCATGCGCGTCGGCATCTTCTCCGGCAACGCGCTGCCCGACGAGGGCACCATGCTCGCCGAGGTGCGCCAGGCCCCCGAGATGAAGGGGGCGAACCTCTCGGCCGAGGTCGCCACCAAGGAGGCGTACGTCGTCCCCGCGATCGGTGAGAAGAAGTTCACCGTCGCCGCCGTGGACCTCGGCATCAAGGGCATGACCCCGCACCGGATGGCCGAGCGCGGCATCGAGGTGCATGTGCTGCCCGCGACGGCGACGGCCGAGGACGTGTTCGCCGTCGAGCCGGACGGCGTGTTCTTCTCCAACGGCCCCGGTGACCCGGCCACGGCTGACCACCCGGTCTCCGTCATGCAGGCCGTGCTCGAGCGCGGCATCCCGCTGTTCGGCATCTGCTTCGGCAACCAGATCCTGGGGCGCGCGCTCGGCTTCGGCACGTACAAGCTGAAGTACGGCCACCGTGGCATCAACCAGCCGGTGCAGGACCGTACGACCGGCAAGGTCGAGGTCACCGCGCACAACCACGGCTTCGCCGTCGACGCGCCGCTCGACAAGGTGTCCGACACCCCCTACGGCCGCGCCGAGGTCTCCCACGTGTGCCTCAACGACAACGTGGTGGAGGGGCTGCAGCTCCTCGACCGGCCGGCCTTCAGCGTCCAGTACCACCCCGAAGCGGCAGCGGGCCCGCATGACGCCGCCTACCTGTTCGACCGCTTCACGTCTTTGATGGACACAGTCCTGATGGAGGGCCAGCGTGCCTAAGCGCACCGATATCCAGTCCGTCCTGGTCATCGGCTCCGGCCCGATCGTCATCGGCCAGGCCGCCGAGTTCGACTACTCCGGCACGCAGGCGTGCCGGGTGCTCAAGGCCGAAGGCCTGCGTGTCATCCTCGTCAACTCCAACCCCGCGACGATCATGACCGACCCGGAGATCGCCGACGCTACCTACGTCGAGCCGATCACCCCGGAGTTCGTCGAGAAGATCATCGCCAAGGAGCAGCCGGACGCCCTGCTGCCCACCCTGGGCGGCCAGACGGCGCTCAACACGGCGATCTCGCTGCACGAGAACGGCGTACTGGCGAAGTACGGCGTCGAGCTGATCGGCGCCAACGTCGAAGCGATCCACAAGGGCGAGGACCGCGACCAGTTCAAGGTGGTCGTCGAAGCCGTCCGCGCCAAGATCGGCCACGGCGAGTCCGCCCGCTCGGTCATCTGCCACTCCATGGACGACGTCCTGGGGGGCGTCGAGACCCTCGGCGGCTACCCGGTCGTCGTGCGCCCGTCCTTCACCATGGGCGGCGCCGGCTCCGGCTTCGCGCACGACGAGGAGGAACTGCGCCGCATCGCCGGCCAGGGCCTCACCCTGTCTCCCACCACCGAGGTGCTCCTGGAGGAGTCCATCCTGGGCTGGAAGGAGTACGAGCTGGAGCTGATGCGGGACAAGCACGACAACGTCGTGGTCGTGTGCTCCATCGAGAACTTCGACCCCATGGGTGTGCACACCGGAGACTCGATCACCGTCGCGCCCGCGATGACGCTGACCGACCGCGAGTACCAGACCCTCCGGGACATCGGCATCGCCGTCATCCGCGAGGTCGGCGTGGACACCGGCGGCTGCAACATCCAGTTCGCGGTGAACCCCGAGGACGGCCGGGTCATCGTCATCGAGATGAACCCGCGCGTGTCGCGTTCCTCGGCCCTCGCCTCCAAGGCGACCGGCTTCCCGATCGCCAAGATCGCCGCGAAGCTCGCCGTCGGCTACACGCTCGACGAGATCCCGAACGACATCACGCAGGAGACCCCGGCCTCCTTCGAGCCGACCCTCGACTACGTGGTCGTCAAGGCCCCGCGGTTCGCCTTCGAGAAGTTCCCGCAGGCCGACTCCACGCTGACCACCACCATGAAGTCGGTCGGCGAGGCCATGGCCATCGGCCGCAACTTCACCGAGGCCTTCCAGAAGGCGCTGCGCTCGCTGGAGAAGAAGGGCAGCCAGTTTACGTTCGTCGGTGAGCCCGGCGCCAAGGGCGAGCTGCTGCGCGAGGCCGTACGGCCCACGGACGGCCGTATCAACGCCGTCATGCAGGCCATCCGCGCGGGCGCCACGCCCGAGGAGGTCTTCGAGTACACGAAGATCGACCCGTGGTTCGTCGACCAGCTCTTCCTCATCAAGGAGATCGCCGACGAACTCGCCGCGGCGCCGGAGCTGACCCCGGACCTGCTCGCCGAGGCCAAGCGGCACGGCTTCTCCGACCAGCAGATCGGCGAGATCCGCGGCCTGCGCGAGGACGTCGTCCGCGAGGTGAGGCACGCCCTCGGCATCCGCCCCGTCTACAAGACGGTCGACACCTGCGCCGCCGAGTTCGCCGCGAAGACGCCGTACTTCTATTCCTGCTACGACGAGGAGACGGAGGTCGCTTCGCGCGAGAAGCCGGCCGTCATCATCCTGGGCTCCGGTCCCAACCGCATCGGCCAGGGCATCGAGTTCGACTACTCCTGCGTCCACGCCTCCTTCGCGCTGAGCGACGCCGGGTACGAGACCGTGATGGTCAACTGCAACCCTGAGACGGTCTCCACGGACTACGACACCTCCGACCGCCTGTACTTCGAGCCGCTGACGCTGGAAGACGTGCTGGAGATCGTCCACGCGGAGTCCCTCGCCGGGCCGATCGCCGGTGTCGTCGTCCAACTGGGCGGCCAGACGCCGCTGGGCCTGGCGCAGGCGCTCAAGGACAACGGCGTACCGGTCGTCGGCACGCCGCCGGAGGCCATCCACGCCGCCGAGGACCGCGGCGCCTTCGGCCGTGTCCTCAAGGAGGCCGGTCTCCCGGCGCCCAAGCACGGCACCGCCACCACCTTCGCCGAGGCCAAGGCCATCGCCGACGAGATCGGCTACCCGGTCCTGGTCAGGCCGTCGTATGTGCTCGGCGGGCGCGGCATGGAGATCGTGTACGACGAGACCCGGCTGTCCGCTTACATCGCCGAGTCGACCGAGATCAGCCCCACCCGGCCGGTGCTGGTCGACCGCTTCCTCGACGACGCCATCGAGATCGACGTCGACGCGCTCTACGACGGCCAGGAGCTCTACCTCGGCGGCGTGATGGAACACATCGAGGAAGCCGGCATCCACTCCGGCGACTCGGCGTGCGCGCTGCCCCCGATCACGCTCGGCGGCTTCGACATCAAGCGGCTGCGCGCGTCGACGGAGGCCATCGCGAAGGGCGTCGGCGTCCGCGGCCTGATCAACATCCAGTTCGCGATGGCGGGCGACATCCTGTACGTCCTCGAAGCCAACCCGCGTGCCTCGCGCACCGTGCCCTTCACCTCGAAGGCGACCGCGGTGCCGCTGGCGAAGGCCGCGGCCCGGATCTCGCTGGGCGCGACCATCGCCGAACTCCGCGCGGAGGGCCTGCTTCCGGCGACCGGCGACGGCGGTGAACTCCCGCTCGACGCGCCGATCTCCGTCAAGGAAGCGGTCATGCCGTGGTCGCGCTTCCGTGACATCCACGGACGGGGCGTCGACACGGTCCTCGGCCCGGAGATGCGCTCCACCGGCGAGGTCATGGGCATCGACTCCGTCTTCGGCACGGCGTACGCCAAGTCGCAGGCGGGCGCCTACGGTCCGCTGCCGACGAAGGGCCGCGCCTTCATCTCCGTCGCCAACCGCGACAAGCGCTCGATGATCTTCCCGGCGCGGGAACTCGTCGCCCACGGCTTCGAGTTGCTCGCCACGTCCGGCACGGCCGAGGTCCTCAAGCGCAACGGCATCCACGCCACCGTCGTCCGCAAGCAGTCCGAGGGCACCGGGCCGAACGGCGAGCGGACCATCGTCCAGCTCATCCACGACGGCGAGGTCGACCTCATCGTCAACACCCCGTACGGCACCGGCGGCCGCCTCGACGGCTACGACATCCGCACGGCGGCCGTGGCGCGGTCCGTGCCGTGCCTGACGACGGTTCAGGCGCTCGCCGCCGCCGTCCAGGGCATCGACGCCCTCAACCACGGTGATGTGGGCGTGCGTTCGCTCCAGGAACATGCGCGGTTCATGACCGCGGCCCGCGACTAGCAGCCCTGAGGGGGACATCGGAAACGGTGTCCCCCTCTTCGTGAGGACACAGTGATGTACAAGCTTTTCTTCCGTCTGGCGTTCCAGCGGATGGACCCGGAGCAGGCCCACCATCTGGCGTTCCGCTGGATCCGCCTCGCCGTCCGCATCCCGGTGCTGCGCACGTTCGTTGCGGCCGTGCTCGCGCCCCGCTACAAGGAGCTGCGCACCGAGGCGTTCGGGCTGCGTATGCACGGCCCCTTCGGGCTCGCCGCCGGCTTCGACAAGAACGCGATCGCCATCGACGGCATGTCGATGCTGGGCTTCGACCATGTCGAGATCGGCACGGTCACCGGGGAGGCGCAGCCGGGCAATCCGAAGAAGCGGCTGTTCCGGCTGGTGCCGGACCGGGCGCTGATCAACCGCATGGGCTTCAACAACGAGGGCTCACTGGTCGTCGCCGCCCGGCTGGCCTCCCGTACGCCGGTCTTCAAGACCGTCGTGGGCGTCAACATCGGCAAGACCAAGGTCGTCCCGGAGGAAGAGGCGGCCGGGGACTATGTGAAGTCGACGGAGCGCCTCGCGCCGTACGCCGACTACCTGGTCGTGAACGTCTCCTCGCCGAACACGCCCGGCCTGCGCAATCTGCAGGCCGTGGATCACCTGCGTCCCCTCTTGAGCGCCGTCCGTGAGGCCGCCGACCGTACGGTCACCGACCGCCGTGTCCCGCTGCTGGTGAAGATCGCGCCGGACCTCGCCGACGAGGACGTCGACGCGGTCGCCGACCTGGCCGTCGAGCTCGGTCTGGACGGGATCATCGCCACGAACACCACCATCGCGCGCGGGGGCCTCGGTTTGACATCCGAACCCTCGCTGATCGAGGAGACCGGCGGACTCTCCGGCGCCCCCCTCAAGGCGCGCTCCCTGGAGGTGCTGCGCCGCCTCTACGCGCGCGTGGGGGATCGGATCACCCTGGTGGGCGTCGGCGGCATCGAGGACGCCGAGGACGCCTGGCAGCGCATCCTCGCCGGCGCCACCCTCGTCCAGGGCTACAGCGCCTTCATTTACGAGGGCCCCTTCTACGCCCGCGCCATTCACAAGGGCCTCGCCGCCCGCCTGAGGACCAGCCCGTACGCCACCCTCGCCGACGCGGTCGGCGCCGACGTAAGGAAGGCCGCATGAGCCAGGAACCCTTCGGTGCCCGCCTGCGCCGCGCCATGGACGAGCGCGGCCCGCTGTGCGTCGGCATCGACCCGCACGCCTCCCTGCTCAGTGAGTGGGGCCTGAACGACGACATCGCGGGCCTGGAGCGGTTCAGCCACACGGTCGTCGAGGCGCTGGCCGACCGGATCGCGGTCCTCAAGCCGCAGAGCGCGTTCTTCGAGCGTTTCGGATCGCGCGGTGTCGCCGTCCTGGAGAAGACGGTCGCACAGGCCCGCGCCGCAGGTGCGCTCGTCGTGATGGACGCCAAGCGCGGCGACATCGGCTCGACCATGGCCGCGTACGCCGAGTCCTTCCTCCGGAAGGACTCCCCGCTCTTCTCGGACGCGCTGACCGTCTCGCCGTATCTGGGCTACGGCTCGCTCAGCCCGGCCGTCGCGCTGGCCCGGGAGAGCGGCACGGGCCTGTTCGTGCTGGCGCTCACCTCGAACCCCGAGGGCCGCGAGGTCCAGCACGCCGTCCGCGCCGACGGGCGGACCGTCGGAGCGACGATGCTGGCGCACCTGGCCGCCGAGAACGCGGGGGAGGAGCCGCTGGGCTCCTTCGGGGCGGTCGTCGGCGCCACACTCGGCGATCTGTCGTCGTACGACCTCGACATCAACGGTCCGCTCCTCGCACCCGGGATCGGCGCCCAAGGGGCCACCCCGGCCGACCTTCCCGGGGTCTTCGGCGCCGCGGTGCGCAATGTCGTGCCGAACGTCAGCCGGGGAGTGCTGCGGCACGGGCCCGACGCCGGCGCGCTGCGGGGTGCCGCCGAGCGGTTCGCGGAGGAGATCCGGGCGGCCGTGACCACCGCTTGAGGCGTTCGAAACGGGTCGCACCAGTCCTCCGATGAGTGGCTCGGGACCGACTTGAGCCTGAATACATTCTCAAATCCGGGGCAATATGTCGCAAATGTCCGTCTCCAGGGAGGCTGACCAGGACTTTTCCGCTGTTCTCGCTGACTCTGGCGGACTTGGCCGCTAGTCTCCGAGCAGAGTGAACGGGCAAGCGTGTTGCTCGTGGCTCCCCAGGTGTGGGGCGACTAGGTTCCTCACCGGTCCGTATCCGACAGTTCAACATCCGAGGTGACGTAGGCGTGGCTCTTCCGCCCCTTACCCCTGAACAGCGCGCAGCCGCGCTCGAAAAGGCCGCCGCGGCTCGCCGGGAGCGGGCCGAGGTCAAGAATCGACTCAAGCACTCCGGCGCCTCCCTTCACGAGGTCATCAAGCAGGGCCAGGAGAACGACGTCATCGGCAAGATGAAGGTCTCCGCCCTCCTCGAGTCCCTGCCGGGCGTGGGCAAGGTCCGCGCCAAGCAGATCATGGAGCGACTCGGCATCTCCGAGAGCCGTCGTGTGCGCGGCCTCGGCTCGAACCAGATCGCTTCCCTGGAGCGTGAGTTCGGCAGCACCGGCTCCTGAGCCCGTCATGCGGGCAGGGAGTCCCGGGCATGCCGGGATAGCTGGAATAATCGCTGCATGAGTGAACGTCCGCGGCTGACCGTGCTCTCCGGCCCCTCCGGGGTCGGCAAGAGCACGGTCGTCGCCCATATGCGCAAGGAACACCCCGAGGTCTGGCTCTCGGTGTCGGCGACGACCCGTAAGCCCCGCCCCGGCGAGCGGCATGGGGTCCACTACTTCTTCGTCACCGACGAGGAGATGGACAAGCTGATCGCCAATGGCGAGCTGCTGGAGTGGGCGGAATTCGCCGGCAACCGCTACGGCACACCCCGCAGGGCCGTGCTGGAGCGCCTGGAGGCGGGTGAGCCCGTCCTTCTGGAGATCGACCTCCAGGGTGCCCGGCAGGTCCGCGAGTCCATGCCGGAGGCCCAGCTGGTGTTCCTGGCTCCTCCCTCCTGGGAGGAGCTGGTACGCAGACTCACCGGACGCGGTACCGAGCCGCCCGAGGTGATCGAGCGGCGTCTGGACGCCGCGAGGGTCGAGCTGGAGGCCGAGCCGGAGTTCGATGTGACCTTGGTCAACACCTCCGTCGAGGACGTGGCGCGCGAGCTGCTAGCCTTGGTGGACGTTGTGTGATCGTTTTCGATCTCATCCCATCTGTCGGAAGGTAGAGCGTGTCCTCTTCCATCACCGCGCCCGAGGGCATCATCAACCCGCCGATCGACGAGTTGCTTGAGGCCACTGACTCGAAGTACAGCCTGGTGATCTACGCGGCCAAGCGTGCCCGCCAGATCAACGCGTACTACTCGCAGCTCGGCGAGGGTCTCCTTGAGTACGTCGGTCCGCTCGTCGACACCCACGTCCACGAGAAGCCGCTCTCGATCGCCCTGCGTGAGATCAACGCGGGTCTGCTGACGTCCGAGGCCGTTGAGGGTCCGGCGCAGTAGTATTTACAGCTTGCAGCTGACTTTTCCACAGGCCCGGCAGCGCGACTGCCGGGCCTGTGGTGTGTAGTGGAGTCGTACGTTTGCCGAGTCCGGGGAGAGACGGTGGACAAGCCCAAGGTCGTTCTGGGGGTCAGCGGAGGCATCGCCGCGTACAAGGCCTGTGAGCTGCTGCGCAGGCTCACTGAGACCGGCCATGACGTGCGAGTCGTGCCGACCGCCTCCGCCCTGCACTTCGTCGGTGCCGCCACCTGGTCCGCGCTCTCCGGCCACCCGGTCGCGACGGAGGTCTGGGACGACGTCCACGAGGTCCCGCACGTCCGTATCGGCCAACACGCCGATCTGGTGGTCGTCGCCCCGGCGACCGCCGACATGCTCGCGAAGGCGGCCCACGGCCTCGCCGACGACCTGCTCACCAACACTCTCCTCACCGCCCGCTGTCCGGTCGTCTTCGCCCCTGCCATGCACACGGAGATGTGGGAGCACCCGGCCACCCAGGAGAACGTGGCGACGCTGCGCCGCCGCGGTGCGGTCGTCATCGAACCGGCCGTGGGCCGCCTCACCGGCGTCGACACCGGCAAGGGCCGGCTCCCCGATCCGGCCGAGATCTTCGAGGTCTGCCGTCGCGTCCTGGCCCGGGGAGTGACGGAACCCGACCTGGCCGGCCGGTACGTCGTCGTCAGTGCGGGGGGCACCCGCGAGCCCCTCGACCCGGTCCGCTTCCTCGGTAACCGCTCCTCCGGCAAGCAGGGCTACGCCCTCGCCCGCACCGCCGCGGCGCGCGGCGCCCGTGTGACGCTGATCTCCGCGAACGCGGCCCTGCCCGACCCGGCGGGTGTGGATGTCGTGCCGGTCGGGACGGCCGTACAGCTGCGTGAGGCGGTGCTGAAGGCGGCCGCGGACGCCGACGCGGTCGTCATGGCCGCCGCGGTCGCCGACTTCCGCCCGGCGACCTACGCGGCCGGAAAGATCAAAAAGAGAGACGGCCAGGACCCGGACCCCATCGTGCTGGTACGGAATCCGGACATCCTCGCGGAGATATCGGCCGACCGCGCCCGCCCCGGACAGGTGATCGTCGGCTTCGCCGCCGAGACGGACGACGTCCTGGCCAACGGACGCAAGAAGCTGGCACGCAAGGGCTGCGACCTGCTGGTGGTGAACGAGGTGGGGGAGCGCAAGACGTTCGGCGCCGAGGAGAACGAGGCGGTGGTGCTGGGCGCCGACGGCACCGAGACCCCCGTCCCGCACGGCCCGAAGGAAGCCCTGGCCGAAACAGTGTGGGACCTGGTGGCCCAGCGGCTGCTGTGAACGTTTCATTCGTTTCACGGCTCTCCCACGCCTCGGACATAGAGGCGTGGCACCCCTGGCCAAGGTCACCGTGGATTAGGCAGAATGCCCGTGCCGCAGGTCACCGTGCTCCCGAGTGGCGAGACAGGAAGACCGACGGCCGAGCCGACCGATAAACTGTTCTCGGACGGAGCCGGGCGCAGCCCCCGAGCCCGTCCGACCATGATCAGCCAGCAGCCGCTGCAACCCCAGGGAGCGTTGTGTCCCGTCGCCTGTTCACCTCGGAGTCTGTGACCGAGGGCCACCCCGACAAGATCGCTGACCAGATCAGCGACACCATTCTCGACGCGCTTCTGCGCGAGGACCCGACGTCCCGGGTCGCCGTCGAGACGCTGATCACGACCGGCCAGGTGCATGTGGCCGGCGAGGTCACCACCAAGACGTACGCGGACATCGCGACGCTTGTCCGCAACAAGGTCCTCGAGATCGGCTACGACTCCTCGAAGAAGGGCTTCGACGGCGCCTCCTGCGGTGTGTCGGTGTCCATCGGCGCGCAGTCCCCGGACATCGCGCAGGGCGTCGACACGGCGTACGAGAACCGCGTCGAGGGCGACGAGGACGAGCTGGACAAGCAGGGCGCGGGCGACCAGGGCCTGATGTTCGGCTACGCGACGGACGAGACGCCGACGCTGATGCCGCTGCCGATCTTCCTGGCGCACCGTCTGTCGAAGCGCCTGTCCGAGGTCCGCAAGAACGGCACCATCCCGTACCTGCGCCCCGACGGCAAGACCCAGGTCACCATCGAGTACGACGGCGACAAGGCCGTCCGCCTCGACACGGTCGTGGTCTCCTCGCAGCACGCGAGCGACATCGACCTGGAGTCCCTGCTCGCCCCCGACATCCGCGAGTTCGTCGTGGAGGCGGAGCTGAAGGCGCTCCTGGACGAGGGCATCAAGCTCGACACCGAGAACTACCGCCTGCTGGTCAACCCCACCGGCCGCTTCGAGATCGGCGGCCCGATGGGCGACGCCGGCCTCACCGGCCGCAAGATCATCATCGACACGTACGGCGGCATGGCCCGCCACGGCGGCGGCGCGTTCTCCGGCAAGGACCCGTCCAAGGTGGACCGTTCGGCCGCGTACGCGATGCGCTGGGTCGCCAAGAACGTCGTGGCCGCGGGCCTCGCCACGCGCTGCGAGGTCCAGGTCGCCTACGCGATCGGCAAGGCCGAGCCGGTCGGTCTCTTCGTCGAGACCTTCGGCACCGCCAAGATCGACCACGAGAAGATCGAGAAGGCGATCGACGAGGTCTTCGACCTCCGTCCGGCCGCCATCATCCGCGACCTCGACCTCCTCCGCCCGATCTACTCCCAGACCGCCGCGTACGGCCACTTCGGCCGTGAGCTCCCCGAGTTCACCTGGGAGCGCACGGACCGCGTGGACGCACTGCGGCAGGCGGCGGGGCTGTAGGGCTGTAGGTCCCACGGCTTTCTGCGAGGCCCGGTGCCCTTGGGGGCGCCGGGCCTCGGTGCGTTCCGGCGGCCCCCGGGGCTCGGACGCCGCTGGTTGTCAGTGGCGTTTGGCAGAATGCAAGGGTGAGCAGCGAGAACGGGCAGGGGGAGGGCGGCGCGGAGGGTGCGCCGCCTGAGCAGCTCGCGCTCATTCGGGAGAGTGTGCGTCAGGCGAAGGCGCCGCGGGCCAAGCCGCGGACGTGGCGGGGGGCCGCGCTCGCGAAGGAGCTGCCTGTCGCGCGGGTGCTGGTGGACAAGGGGGTGCTGCATCTTGATCGGTACTTCGACTACGCGGTGCCCGAGGAGCTCGACGCCGAGGCGCAGCCCGGGGTGCGGGTGCGGGTGCGGTTCGGGGCCGGGCGGCATCGGGTGCGGGACGGGCGGCGTGAGGGCGGCGGGCTGATCGACGGGTTCCTTGTCGAGCGGCGGGCCGAGTCCGACTATGCGGGGCCGTTGGCCGCGCTGGCCCAAGTGGTGTCGCCCGAGCCCGTGTTGAGCGAGGAACTGCTCGGATTGGCTCGCGCGGTCGCCGATCGGTACGCCGGGAGTCTCGCCGATGTGTTGCAGCTCGCGGTGCCGCCACGCAGCGCGCGGGCCGAGCAACGGCCGTCGCCCGAGCCGTTGTCCGCGCCCGGGGTGCCGGATGCGGGGTCATGGGCGCGGTACGAGCGAGGGGGCGCGTTTCTTGAGGCGCTGGCCTCCGGGGGTGCGCCGCGTGCTGTGTGGAACGCGCTGCCCGGTGCCGATGCGTGGAGCGAGGAGCTGGCCCGGGCCGTTGCGGCGACGCTCGCCTCCGGACGCGGGGCGCTGGTCGTGTTGCCGGACGGACGGGCCGTTGCGCGGGTCGATGCCGCGTTGACGACGCTGCTGGGGGAGGGGCGGCATGCGGTGCTCACCGCCGATGCCGGGCCCGAGAAGCGGTATCGGGAGTGGCTGGCGGTGCGGCGGGGGTCCGTGCGAGCCGTAGTGGGGACGCGGGCTGCGATGTTCGCACCGGTGCGGGATCTCGGGCTCGTCGCCATCTGGGACGACGGCGACGACAGCCACAGCGAGCTGCATGCGCCGCAGCCGCATGCGCGTGAGGTGCTGCTGCTCCGGGCGGCCCAGGACAAGTGCGCCTTTCTGCTGGGCAGTTGGAGCTGCACGGTGGAGGCCGCGCAGCTCGTGGAGAGCGGATGGGCGAGGCCACTGGTGGCGGCACGCGAGCAGGTGCGGGGCGCCGCGCCGCTCGTACGGACCGTGGGGGACGGGGATCTCGCGCGGGACGAGGCCGCGCGGGCGGCACGGCTGCCGAGCCTTGCCTGGCAGGTCGCCAGGGATGCCTTGCGCACCGGGCCGGTGCTCGTGCAGGTGCCGCGGCGGGGGTACGTACCGCGGATGGCCTGCGCGCAGTGCCGGGCGCCGGCGCGGTGCCGGCATTGCGTCGGGCCGATGGAGGGGCAGGACGCCGGGGCGTTGCGGTGCGGTTGGTGCGGGCGCGAGGAGGCTGCCTGGCACTGTCCGGAGTGCGGGTCGTTCCGGCTGCGGGCGCAGGTCGTGGGGGCGCGGCGGACCGCGGAGGAACTGGGGCGTGCCTTCCCGGCCGTTCCGGTACGCACGTCGGGGCGTGAGCATGTGCTGGACACCGTGCCGGGGGCTCCGGCGCTGGTCGTGAGTACGCCGGGGGCCGAGCCGGTTGCCGAAGGCGGATACGCGGCCGCTCTGCTGCTGGACGGCTGGGCCATGCTCGGACGGCCCGATCTGCGCGCCGGCGAGGACGCGTTGCGGCGGTGGATCGCCGCGTCCGCGCTCGTACGGCCGCAGGGGGACGGCGGCACCGTGGTGGTCGTCGCCGAACCCACGTTGCGGCCCGTGCAGGCGCTGGTGCGGTGGGATCCTGTCGGCCATGCGGTACGGGAGCTCGGTGAGCGCGCCGAGCTGGGGTTCCCGCCGGTGTCGCGGATGGCTGCCGTGACCGGGCCGGGGGAGGCGGTCGCGGAGTTCCTGGAGGCGGTGGAACTGCCGCGGGAAGCCCAGGTGTTGGGGCCCGTGCCGGTGCCGGTCACCGCCGCGGGGGGACCGCGGCGCGTGGGGGCGCCGCCGCCCGGGGAGCACTGGGACCGGGCCTTGATCCGGGTGCCGCCGGGGCGGGGGGCTGCGCTGGCCGCCGCGTTGAAGGCCGCGCAGGCTGCGCGGATGGCCAAGGGGGGCGGGGAGGCGGTTCGGGTTCGGGTTGATCCGCCGGACATTGGGTGAGGGGCGACTCCGGCGGGGGCAGGGCAGCGACCGCGACTTGGGCGGGGGCATTCTCTGCGGGCCGGTGGGGGCTGGTCGCGCCCACGAGGTGGAGCCGCACATTGATACAGCCCCGCGCCCCTTCGGGGCGCTGCCGAACCGTAGCCGACTTCACTCGGGCCGCCGCATGCTTCTGCCCTCCCGGTTCCGTTCCGGGAGGGCAGTGCGGGTGTCGTCAGCCGTTGCGCGGGCCCGGGAAGGCCGTCGGCCTGGCCTCGTCGCGGAGGGCCGGGCTGCCTGCCGTCGGCTGGGTCGGCATGGAGCGGGCGGCGGGGACCGTCGGCATCGTGGGGAAGCCGGTGTTGACGTTGACCGTGCGGGCGCTCTTCGGCTCCGCGGGGTGCTCGGCCTCGGTGGCCGTCTGCGTCGCGGCACGGCGTGATCCGTAACGGCGGTGGACGGCCTGCTTGGTGACGCCGAGTGCGGAGCCCACCGCGTCCCAGGAGAAGCCGAGTGAGCGGTCGAAATCCACGGCGGCCGTGACCAGGGTCTCGACACTGTCGCGCAGTTCTTGCGCGAGGCGGACCGTCGGGGCGGGGGCGCGTCCGTAGACGACGAAGCCCGTGGACGGGCCGGAGCGGCGCGGGCGGTAGACGTTGCCCAACTGGGCGGTGAGGGTGCGCAGTGCGTCCACCTGCCGGCGGACCCGCTCGATGTCCCGCACCAGCAAGTGCAGGCTGGCCCGAGCCTGGGCGTCGTGGGTTGCGTGGTCGGCCATGAACAAGCCTCTCGAACCGGCGTTGAAAAGGATCGGGCCGCGCGATGTGCGGCCCGTTGTGGTCAACTCTTTCTTGACCAACGCGGATTCGCTCCGCGGGTCACGCAGAGGGGGCGTATGGGCATATGCGTGCGCCCTTGTCACTCGGGCGTGCGCTGGCGCTCCGCTGGAAGCGCGGTGTGTCGGCTGCGGGTCCGTCGTGGCTGGTCGCGCAGTTCCCCGCGCCCCTTCGGGGCGCTGCCAGACCCGCTCAGCGCTCGACAGGCGGCAGCAGCACACCGCTGCCGGTCCGGAGGCCATGCCCCGCCTGCCCCCCATAGACTGGTGCGTCGCCCGTCCAACCCCCGCCCGAGAGGCCCGTACCCACCCATGAAGCTCGTCTTCGCCGGCACCCCCGAGGTCGCCGTTCCCGCACTGGACGCTCTGATCGCCTCCGGGCGGCACGAGGTGGCCGCTGTCGTCACGCGGCCCGATGCGCCGGCCGGGCGGGGACGCAGGCTGGTCGCGAGTCCGGTCGCCGAGCGGGCGGTGGAGGCCGGACTCGAGGTGCTGAAGCCTGCCAAGCCGCGGGACCCCGCCTTCCTGGAGCGGCTCGAGGAGATCGGGCCGGACTGCTGTCCGGTCGTGGCGTACGGCGCCCTGCTGCCCCGTGTGGCCCTCGACGTCCCCGCCCACGGCTGGGTCAATCTGCACTTCTCGCTGCTGCCCGCCTGGCGGGGAGCGGCACCCGTGCAGCACGCCATCATGGCCGGCGACGAGATCACGGGCGCCTCGACCTTCCTCATCGAAGAGGGGCTCGACTCCGGGCCCGTCTACGGCACCGTGACCGAGACGATCCGGCCCACCGACACCAGCGGCGACCTGCTCACCCGGCTCGCCTTCGCCGGCGCCGGGCTGCTCGCCGCGACCATGGACGGCATCGAGGACGGCACCCTGAAGGCCGTACCGCAGCCGGCCGAAGGCATCACCTTGGCCCCGAAGATCACCGTCGAGGACGCCCGCGTCGACTGGTCGGCGCCCGCACTGCGAGTCGACCGCGTCGTCCGCGGATGCACGCCGGCCCCCGGCGCCTGGACCACCTTCCACGGTGAGCGGCTCAAGCTCATCCAGGTCGCCACCCTGCCCGACCGCGACGAGCTCGCCCCAGGTGTCCTCTCCGTCGGCAAGAACCATGTGTACGTCGGTACGGGCTCGTACGCCGTCGAGCTGCTCTGGGTCCAGGCCCAGGGCAAGAAGCCAATGCGGGCGGCCGACTGGGCGCGTGGCGTGCGGGACGCGGACGGCGAGACGCTGGGCGTGTGACGCGGCGGTCCCCGGCAGCGACGTACGCTGGGGCACATCTCTCCCCCTTTCATCTTTCATCCGGAGCACCTTTTACGTGAGTGAGCAGTCCCGCCGGCCCCGCAAGCCCTACCGTCGGCCCAAGAAGGATCCCGTCCGCTTCCTCGCCTTCGAGGCGCTCAGGGCGGTGGACGAGCGAGACGCGTACGCCAACCTCGTCCTGCCGCCGCTGCTCAGGAAGGCGCGGGAGAAGGGCGACTTCGACGGGCGGGACGCCGCGCTCGCGACCGAGCTGGTGTACGGGACGCTGCGGCGGCAGGGGACGTACGACGCCGTCATCGCCGCCTGTGTGGACCGGCCCCTGCGTGAGGTCGACCCGCCCGTGCTCGATGTGCTGAGCCTCGGCGTGCATCAGCTGCTCGGGACGCGGATCCCCACGCACGCCGCGGTGTCCGCCTCCGTCGAGCTGGCCCGGGTCGTGCTCGGCGACGGGCGGGCCAAGTTCGTCAACGCCGTCCTCAGGAAGGTTGCCCAGGACGACCTCGACGGGTGGCTCGCCAAGGTCGCTCCGCCCTACGACGACGATCCCGAGGAGCATCTCGCCGTCGTCCACTCCCACCCCCGCTGGGTCGTCTCCGCGCTGTGGGACTCCCTCGGCGGCGGCCGCGCCGGGATCGAGGAGCTGCTGGAGGCCGACAACGAGCGGCCCGAGGTCACCCTGGTCGCCCGGCCCGGGCGGGCCACCGCCGAGGAACTGCTCGGCGAGGAGGCCGCGGTGGCGGGGCGCTGGTCACCGTACGCCGTACGGCTCACCGAGGGCGGAGAGCCCGGTGCGATCGAGGCCGTGCGGGAGGGGCGGGCCGGTGTGCAGGACGAGGGCAGTCAGCTCGTCGCGCTCGCTCTGGCCAACGCGCCCATCGACGGCTCCGACGAGAAGTGGCTCGACGGGTGTGCCGGGCCCGGCGGCAAGGCCGCGCTGCTTGCGGCCCTCGCCGCCGAGCGGGGCGCGATGCTCGTCGCCTCCGAGAAGCAGCCGCACCGGGCGGCGCTGGTCGCGAAGGCGCTCCAGGGGAACCCCGGTCCGTATCAGGTCATCGCCGGCGACGGGACCCGGCCGCCGTGGCTGCCCGGCTCCTTCGACCGGGTGCTGATGGACGTGCCGTGCACCGGGCTGGGGGCGCTGCGGCGGCGGCCCGAGGCGCGCTGGCGGCGGCGGCCCGACGATCTCGAGGGGTTCGCTCCGCTGCAGCGCGCCCTGCTGCGCACCGCGCTCGAGTCGGTGCGGGTCGGCGGAGTCGTCGGCTACGCCACCTGCTCGCCGCACCTCGCCGAGACCCGGGCCGTCGTCGACGACGTGCTCAAGCACGATCCGCACGCCGAACTCCTCGACGCCCGCCCGATGCTGCCGGGCGTACCGGACCTCGGCGACGGTCCCGACGTACAACTGTGGCCGCACCGGCACGGGACGGACGCGATGTATCTGGCACTCATCCGCCGGACTGGGTGACGCTCTTCGCGTGTAGGCGCTCAAAATGAGTGACCAATTCGCCGTCGTAGCCGCGTGAGGAGGCCGGGACTGTCGCGGCGGCCCGCACCGACTGCGCGTCGGTGATCCCCGCCGCGGGCTCGGCCTCACGGCCCTCGCGTTCACGGACCGTCCCGCGCAGCCGGTCGGCGGATCGCGTCCAGCATCTGGGGGTGGCAATAGCTCTCGGGCTGCCCGCCTCTGCCCTGGAGCCAGGCCGGCACCGGCAGCAAAGGCCGGACCTCCGCCCACTACGCGTCCGTCATGTCCGACGGATACCGGCGGAAGATCGCCCGACCAGGAACGCCGTTCGACTTGCAGGTTCCAAGATCGGTTGAGATACGGCTCCCCCTCAGGCCTGGGGTCGGCGCGCCTGCTCAGCGGCTTGAGCGAGGCTCGCCAGCTGTGGATTTTCCTGGTGGGTCACGGTGAGTTTGAATCGGCTGATGCGCCATCCCTTCGGCGTACGGACCGCCTCCGTATCGTAGAAACCCACCACCAGCCAGCGGTCGGGTCCGTCACCGACGAGTTCCACCGGAAGCCAGTGCTCGGCACGCACGTGCGCGTGAATCGTCGCACTGTCGCCGTCGATGGTGACGACGTGGCCGGTGATCGCGTGGTGGGTCGCAGCGAAGGGCGCCAAGGTTGTGCGGAGGAGCTCGACGCAGTCATGCAGCGAAGCAGTTATCGCCGGCATGCCGGTAACTGCTTCGAAATCCACCGTCAGGGGATCGGTGCAAATGCGACTGGGCAGGTGGGTGAACTCCTTCATATCCGCAATATCTGCATACCGGCTCAGCAGCTCGGCGAGATCAATACGGTCGTCCATAACGTCCCTTTGCTTGACGGACTTTGTTGCCTGACCAGACGGGGATCGTGAGGTCGCGGAGCGGGAAGTCGATGGAGGGGTTTTCCTCCATGCCAGCGCCGAGTCGCGCTCCGCGCACCTGGCCCGGCCGCTGTGTACGAGGCGTGTAGCCGCCGCTCGAAGGGGAGAGCGCAAAGTTCACTGGACAGACCCCACACGGGCTGATGTGGCGGAGCTTTCGCGAGTGTGGCGGGGGCGGGGGGATTGTCGTGGTTGGTTGCGCAGCAGTTGTTCGATCAGGCGTTGCTTGGCCAGGGCGAGGCGGCGACGGTAGGTGCCGTAGGGAACCCCGAGTCGCCGGGCGGCGGCCTTGTGGGTGCGGGAGGCCGTGATGTAGGTGGCGGTGAGAGCCTCGTGCGCTTTGACGCCCGCGGGATCGATCTGCAGCGCGTCGAGGGCGGTGAGGATGGCGCCGCGCAGGTCCGCGGCCGGGTCGGGTGAGCCCGGCGGCACGAGATGGGAGTACAGCAGGACGCTGGTGGCGAATTCGCGGGGGGTGTGCCAGGTGCGCAGTGCCTCGAGCACGCCTTCCGCGAACGCGGCGCGCGCCGGCCGGTCGCCCGGGTCACTCGCGGCGACAGTCGCGGGCCATGTTGCTACGGGCGTGACCGCGGTGCGAGCCCGGTGTTGCACCCACTGTTCCACTGTTTGCCGTCGCCAGTCCCGGCCGAAGACGTGCTGTCGCAGGCCGCCGACGTCCACGGCCGCGACCTCCGGCATCCCGGCCTCGGCGAGGTAGTGCCCCCACAGGTCGGCGTCTTCGAAGACGGTGAAGGTCACCGCGCGTTTGTGGGTCCGCATCTCCTCGCCGATGGTGCGCCGGCTGGTGAGCTCCATCAGGGGCGAGGGCCTCTGGTGCCCGCCGGGTTGCACCGCGAAGCGGCGGATGCCCAAGTGCTCGCCCGGTCCCAGGGGAGCGGCCGCCTCCACGAGGTCCCAGACTGCCGCGATTACCGGATCCTCAGCGCGGTCCTCGGGCAGTGGCGCGTCCAGCCGCAGAATGGCCATGAATGACGCTGGTGCGGAGGAGCCCGCGTAGCGGTGGACGCGGAAGGCCTCCGGTTGGCGGCGAAGCCAGTGTGCGACCGCTGCCGCTGATGCCGGGCCCTCGGCCTCCTCGGCCATGCGCAGCACACCGGGGACGTCTTCGGCCTGGAGCGGAGTGTCTTCGATGTGCGGGTGCGTTCGGTAGTTGTACAGATCATCCGGTCCGCTCTGGTTGCGGAAGAGGAACATCCACTCCGCGACCCGCAGCAGCACGTCGTCCTCGGCGGCGCCGCGCACGGCCTGCAGGCCCGCGAGCGATATGCGGGCGCGGACGTCGTCGTAGCGCTCGGGGTCCCGCCAGCGCAGGTCGGCCTCGAGGGTCGCCCGCACCGCGTCGTGCGGGTGCAGCCCTTCCGGCGTGGCCTCGATGTAGGGCAGCTGGCGCAGCCAGGAGAACACCTTGTCGGTTTCCTCGTCACCCAGCACTGCGCGCAGCAGGGGCTCGCGGGTGACGTAGGCCTGCGCGACCACCTCGAGGGCGCGCCGGTGGACGGCGCCGGGCAGGTCGCCCACCAGCCGCTCGACCAGGGTCCGCAGGACGTCGCCGGTCGGCTCCCACGGTGCGCCGGGTGCGGCCGGGACGGAGGCGGCCAGCGAGAGGGCGAGCGGGCTGCCTCCGGCGAAGGCGACGAAGGCGCCGCGCTGCTCTGCGGGGACACCCCGGGCAGCGAGCAGGGCGTGGGACTGAGCGGCGTCGAGCGGCCGCACGGCCAGTGCGGTGAACAACTGCGCCCATCCAGGGTCCAGCGACCATTCGGCGTCGGGGGCGACCCTGCTGGCCACCACCACGATCGCGTGGTCGGCGAGCCGCAGCAGAAAGGTCTCGCGCAGCCATGCCTCGAGTGGCTGACACTGCTCGAAGGTGTCGATGAGCAGCACCGCACCGGGTTCGGCACACGCCGGGGCCGCAGTCTCCTCGAGCCGGCGCGGATCAGCGTCGAGGAACCGTCCGTCCACGTGCACCACGCGGCGGCCGGTGAGCTCGGCCTGCCGGGCGGCGTAGCGCACCAGCGAGGACTTGCCGATGCCGCCGGGACCGTGCATGTACGCCACGAGTGGAGCGTCCGCCGCGCCCGACAGCATCCGGTCGAGCACCGCCCGCTCCGGCTCCCTGCCCACCAGCGCACCGGCTCGAGCCTGCGCCAGCCGGCCCGCCAGGCCCACTGCTCCCAATCCAAGCCCCTCTCTGGTTTCCGTCATGCCTCCACGGTCGGACAGGAGATGGATGATCAAGGTCCGGTTACGTCCGTGACCGGAGCGGGACCGGGCCTGGCCGAGTCCTGGATGACGTCGAGCTGTCGAAGGCCGCCCAGGCTCGGTGAGCTTCGGCCGACGGCCGGGCTTGTCGGCCCCTGCGGGCTACAGGAACTCGCTTCGGTAGGTCGAGGCCAGCTCGGCCGCGCGACGGCGGCGCTCCGCGAGCTCGTCCTCCGACAGCTGCGGCGGCGGTGCGTCCTTGCCCGCGACGACATCGCCGATGCGCAGGAAGTACTCGTCCTGGCCGGCGGGGGTGCACATGCACAGCATGCGGGCCGGCGCACCCGAGGCGTTGCGGAAGTTGTGCGGCGCGTTGGCCGGGATGTTGATCGTGGACCCGGCCCCCACGGTGTGCTTCTCGCCGCGGAAGGTGAACTCGATCTCGCCTTCGAGGATCGTGAACATCTCCTCGAAGTCGTGCCGGTGCGGCGGTGGGCCGCCGCCGTCGGGGATGCGCATGTCGATCAGGCAGTATCGGCCGTTGGTCTGCTCGCCGGTGACCAGCATGCCGTACGTGTTGCCCACCAGCGAGATGTACGTCGTGCCGGGGTCGTCGGGGTTCGCGACGGTCAGCGAGCGGGACGGGTCGTCGTCGGGGATCATCGCGGTCGTCTCCTCAGATGTCGGTCAAGGGGGAGTCGGTCGCCTGGCGCGACGACGACCTTGCCGCTGGGCAGAGCGCCCGCGGTGTCGGCGTGCAAGGCCCATGGTTCAGGTGGGTGCACCCGCGGGCGATTGGTTGTTGACGGTTGAAGTGCAGCCAACAGTAGGAACGGCTATGCGTAGTAGGCGTGTACGTCTGCGACACCGGATGGGATTGCGGCGACATCTTCGTCAGCGCGGAGGACACATGAGCAGCAGGGGGCGTTTCCTCGGCCCGGGCGGCAGGACGGGCACGTTCAATGCGCTGGGTGACCCCGCAGCACACCGCTGCCAACGAGCTCTGGGCTCTTCGCTTGGCTGTCTCCGAAGCCGCCGCGCGCCGGCACTTCACCGACAGCAGCCACTTCATCCGCGCATTCAAGAAACACCCGCCCAGTTCGCCCGCCGACCAACCTGACGCCTCGGCTTCCCCCGTCCCGGTTGACCGGCGACTGCCGCGGCCGGCCCGGCGTCTCGCCGCGTCCTGTTCCGCTGCGGCCTGCGGGGCTCCGACGCCTGTCGAGTCCTTATGCTCCGCCTTTGCGGCGGCGAGGCGTGGCCGAGCGGGGCGGTGTCGAGCGCATATGGTCGCGTACCGGCGCCAGCAGGCTCGCGAGAGCCTTGACGTCGTCGCGCGAAAGCGGCTCGAACAACAGGTCGCTGACCACCTCGACATGCCCCGGCAGCACCTTCGCAAGCAGCTCACGCCCGGCATCGGTGATGGTGACGGTGATGCTCCGCTCGTCGTCCAGCGAGGGAGCGCGGACGACCAGGCCCTCCTTTTCGAGTAGACCTACCTGGTACGTCAGGCCGCTGCGGCTGTAGACGACGCCGTCGGCGAGGTCGGTCATTCGGTGGCTGCCCGTCGGCGAGTCTCCGAGGCGGGCCAGCAGCTGGAACTGCACATAGCTGAGATCACCGGTCTCGCGCAGCTGCTGCTCGACCGCATGCCGGAGCAGGCTGGTCACCTCGACGAGGTCGAAGTAGGCGCCGAGTTGCACACGGTCGAGCGACGGCGGTGAATCAGGCATGTCCGGAGTCTACTGCTTCGAATTCGAAGAGTGTGGAGTGTCGCCGTTCCAGCCACCTCGGCGGTGGCCTCGTGAGCGCACGGTATGGGCAGTGTTGGGCCCGAGTGAGCACCGCAGAACATGGAGATCGGGCAGTGGTGCGGCACAGGGTTAGGAGCACGAGGACGGCGCCGCCGCCCACGGATCCCGAGGACCGGCCATGAGTATCTCCAGTCCCGCGCAACGGGAGGACCAGCAGCTCGAGTGGATCGGCGGGAGTGTCTTCAGCGTCCTGCTCGACGCCGAGGCGCCGCCGTTCCACCTGCTGCTGTCCGGTTCGGCGCTGGTGTGGGCCGGCGCGGAGGAGCACGAGCTGCTGGAGGGCGGGATGTTCCGCCACGTGGGCCGTCACCTTCGTGAGCCGCCTGGAGGGCTTCGAGATCCCCGCTCAGCTGCTTGCCGATGCCGCGGAACTGTCCGGCACCGTCGCGCTTGGCTCTCCCCGGTGACGGCATCACAGTCCGGCCGTGGGGAAGAAGCCGAGAACACGATGCCGAGATGAGCGCCGCCGAGTGGAGTCCGGTGTCCTTGGCTGTGGTGAGCGCCGGTGCCGGCTATCCGCGTCCGACTCGCCGGCTTGCGGACTGGGTGGCGGAGGCTGTGTGCCGGTCACTGGCGGCCGGAGGTGCGCGCGCCGAGGTGGAGGTGCTGGAGCTGCACCGGCTGGCGCCCGACCTCGCTCAGCATTTTGCCCAGCGCCGCGCCAGCCTCGACCTGCGGGAGGCGATCGCGGCGGTCGTGGCGGCCGACGGGCTCGTGGTGGCGACTCCGGTGCTCGCCGCGTCCCCGAGCGAGGTGTTCGACTCGTTCTTCGCCGTCCTCGGGGACGGAATCCTCTCCGGCATGCCGGTGCTGCTGGCGCTCAACAGTGGCTCCCGCCGGCAGCCGCCCGACCTTACGCAGGTGATGCGCAGACGCCTGACCGATGTGCACACCGAACCCGTGCCCACGATCGTCGTCGCCGATCCCGCCGACTGGCAGGCCGCGGCGCGCAGCGACGCGGCGCGGCTGCGCGCGTGCATCGACCAGGCCGCCGCCGAACTCGCCGTGGCGATGAGCTCGCACCGGCAGTGACCGACAAGCACTTGCTTCGAATTCGAAGTAGATGTACCGTCATCAACAGTTGCTTCGAATTCGAAGTAACATCGATCGCAGTGAAGGCGAGAACCGACATGAAGGCAGTGCGTTTCCACGAGTACGGCGACCCGAGCGTCCTGCGCTACGAGGACGTGGAGCAGCCCGTCCCCGGGGCCGGTGAGGTCCGGATCCGGGTCGCCGCGACGTCGTTCAACGGCGTCGACGGCAACATCCGCGGCGGTTTCATGCAAGGCCCCATCCCGGTGGTGCTGCCGCACACTCCCGGCCTCGACGTCGCCGGCACCATCGACGCGCTGGGCGAGGGCGTCGACGGCATCACGGTCGGCGACCGGGTTGTCGGCTTCCTGCCGATGGGCAAGCCCGGCGCCGCAGCGCAGTACGTCATCGCCCCGGCCGAGATCCTCGCGGCGGCGCCGAAGAGCGTCCCGCCGGCCGACGCCGCAGCGCTGCCGGTGGCGGGCCTGACCGCGTACCAGGCGCTGTTCGATCACGCCAAGCTGACGGCGGGTCAGCGCGTGCTGATCAACGGCGCGGGCGGAGCGGTCGGCGGCTACGCCGTGCAGCTGGCCAAGAACGCCGGCGCATACGTGATCGCCACGGCCAGCGGGCGCAGCAGCGAGGCGGTCACATCGGCCGGCGCCAATGAGGTCATCGACCACACCACCACCAGCGTGACCGAGGCGGTGACCGAACCGGTCGATGTCGTGCTCAACCTTGCACCGGTCGACCCGGCCGAACTCGCCGCGCTCGTCACGCTGATCCGTCCGGGCGGGGTGCTGGTGAACACCACGGTGTGGATGCCCGCACCCAGCGACGAGGAGCGCGGCGTGCGGGGCATCGACCTGTTCGTCCGCAGCGACGCCGACCAGCTGGCGCGGCTGGTGGCACTGATCGACTCCGGCGAGCTGCGCGTCGACGTCGCGCAGCGGGTGCCGCTGGCGGAGCTGCCGGCGGTCCACGCCCAGGCCGCCACGGGCGAGCTGCACGGCAAGGTCGTCATCGTCGCGCCCGCCGCCTGACACCGACCGACCAGCCTCGAAAGGAAACGACCATGACACTGTCCCTGGATCCCGAGATCGCCGAGGCGCTGGCCCCGATGGCCGGCGCGATGGCCGAGGCCAAGCCGCCGGCTGTGGGCGACATCGCGGGCCGCCGCGCCATGTGGGAACCGATCATCGGCGCCGCGGGAGCCGCGCAGCCGATCCCGGCCGACGTGAGGACCCACGAGCACTACGCGACCGCGGACGACGGCACACAGATCAAAATGCGCTGGTACGTCAAGGACGGCGCCGAGCCCGGCCCGGCCGTGCTGTTCTTCCACGGCGGCGGATACATCTTGGGCCACATCGACCTGTTCGACGGACCGGTCTCCCGCTACGTGTCCTCCAGCGGCGTGCCGATGCTGTCGGTCGAGTACCGCCGCGCCCCCGAGCACCCCTTCCCGACACCGCTCGAAGACGCCTACGCCGCACTGCGCTGGCTGCACGAACACGCCGCCGAACTGGACGTCGACGCCAACCGCATCGGCGTGATGGGCGACAGCGCCGGAGGCGGCATGGCAGCCGCCCTGACCATCCTCGCCCGCGAGCGCGGCGGCCCGCGGATCGCCCGGCAGATCCTGCTCATGCCCATGCTCGACGACCGCACCACCACCCCCGACCCCCACATCGAGCCCTACGCTCTGTGGTCCTACGACGACAGCCTCACCGCATGGCCCGCCCTGCTCGGCGAGGCCGCCGGCGGCCCCGATGTCCCGCCCACGGCAGCTCCCGCCCGTCTCGAGGATGCGACCGGCCTGCCGCCGGCCTACATCGAGGTCGGCCAACTCGACGTCTTCCGCGACGAGGACACCGCCTACGCGACCAAACTCAGCCGCGCCGGCGTGCCGGTGGAGTTCCACCTCCACCCCGGCGCCCCGCACGAGTTCGACTCCATCGCCTTCGACACCGACGTCGCGCGACGCGCCATCGCCGATCGGGTCCGAGTCCTCAAGTCGATCTGAACCTACGCCGAGCGTGTTCACCTGTATCGACCCCGACGGTCTCGCCATCGACGTCACTCAACTCGTTCCACCACTCACACCACGCAGCGAAAGACCGAGATCATGACACTCAATTTGGACCCCGAAGTAGCCGAGGTCCTGGCTCAGTTGGGCGGGACCGAAGCATTCCAGCCTTCGCGCGACGACGTCGAAGGTCGTCGAGCCTTCTGGGAGCCGATCCTCGCAGCCTCCAGCGCCGCCCAGCCCTTCCCTGAAGAAGTCCAGACGCGCGACAGCTACGTCACCGCAGACGACGGCACACAGATCCAGATGCGCTGGTACACCAAGAAGGGCATCACACCGGGTCCCGCAGTGGTGTACTTCCACGGCGGTGGCTATTTTTCGGCCACATCGACCACTTCGACGGTCCCGTCGCCCGCTACGTCTCCGCCAGCGGCGTACCCATGCTCTCCGTCGAATACCGCCGCGCCCCCGAATTCCCCTTTCCCACCCCGGTCGAAGACGGCTATGCAGCGCTGAACTGGCTGCACGAGCACGCCGTAGAACTCGACGTCGACCCCGGCCGGATCGGGGTCATGGGCGACAGCGCCGGCGGCGGCATGGCCGCAGCAGTGTCGATCCTCGCGCGAGAGCGAGGTGGGCCGCAGATCGCCCACCAGACTCGTACGGGCCCCGCATGCTGGCTCTGACCGGTGCAAAGGCGGAGGGCTGGCTTCCGTCGCATGCCTACCTCGGACTTGACGCACTGCCCACGGCTGTCCGCCGCATCGACGACGCAGCTCTGGCGGCGGGCCGCGATCCGGACACGATCCGCCGGGTCTACAACATCGCCGGTGTCATCCAACCGGAGTCGGCCGGCCCGTTCCAGGGGCCCGCCGCCCAGTGGACCGAGCACCTTGTCACGCTCGTGCGCACCGTCGGCATGAACGGTTTCGTCATCTGGCCCGAACGAGACCACGGCCAGCAGATCCGCGCGTTCGCCGCCGAAGTCGTACCCGCAGTCCGCGAAGCCCTCGCACTGCAGGCCTGAAGGAGCACGGACCCACACGAGGGTCGGCGTCCCGCACGGCATCGGCTTCGAGAACGCCCCACCCGACGATGCCAGCCTCAACCGGCCGGGCCGTCCGCCGACTTCACCGGCCCCCGCGACCAGAAAATGCTGGTCTTCCTCTCCGACCCCAGGTGATCCAATAATGAGCGACGAAACACCCCTCCCCGACGGATTCGAGAGCATCACCGTCACGGCGAACGGCACCCGGCTGCATGCCGTGGTCGGCGGGTCCGGTGCACCCGTACTCCTTCTGCACGGCTGGCCCCAGACGTGGCGAGCCTGGCGACACCTCATGCCGGCCCTCGCCGCGCACGGTTACCGCGTCGTCGTACCCGACCTGCGCGGCATGGGTGCCTCTGACCGTCCCCCGAGCGGATACGACAAGGACACACAAGCAGAGGACATGCGCGAACTCCTCGCACAGCTCGGCATCCACGGCGGCGTAAGCGTCGTCGGCCACGACATCGGCGGCATGGTCGCCTTCGCCTACGCCCGCCGCCACCCCGAGGAAGTCGAACGCCTCGTCCTCGTCGAACTCGCCCTCCCCGGCTTCGGCTTGGAGCAGGCGATGGACGTGGCCTCCGGCGGCCTGTTCCACTTCGGCCTCTTCATGACCGAAGAACTGCCCGAGCTGCTCCTCGAAGGCCGGGAAAGCGACTTCCTCACGTGGTGGTTCGACTGGTTGTCCGCGGTACCCGGAACCTTCCCGCCGGAAGAGGTCGACACCATCGCCTCCTCCTACCGCGGAAACGAGGCACTGCGCGCCGGCTTCGCGCACTACCGCACCCTCCTTGACGACGGCCGCGTCAACCGGGCCTGGCACGAAACCGGAGGAACCCTTCCCATTCCCGTACTCGCCGTCGGCGGCGAGCACAGCTCAGGCGCCCGACTCGCCGACAGCCTGGACAAAGCCGCGCCGCACCTGACCGGCGCGGTGATTGAGGGCAGTGGCCACTTCGTGCCCGAGGAACGACCCGATGCCTTCGCCCGCGAGCTGCTCCCTTTCCTGTCTGCCCCGCCCCGACCCGCCGGGCGCACCTGACAGGCTGGCGGGACTCGCCGGCGCAACGTGGTGCATCTCGTCGTCCCCTGTATCTGCTCTTCGCCCGAGTCCCGGGGTAGTGCCTGCGGTACTTGGAGATGGGCAGCAAACGGGTTGGTGACGGACCCTGTGCGCGCGGAAATCTGTACGCATGACGCGACGCAAGGCAGTAATCATCCCCTCGGTCCTCCTCTCCCTCAGCGCGCTGACGGTCGCCACGCCTGCCATGGGCGCCACGGCGCACGGTTCACCGGCCCCGGCATCGAGGGCATCTGCCTCCTGGCAGAGCGGCGAGAGTGTGGTGGCCGGCATCGACCGCAGCTCCCACCCCCTGCGGACCACGAACCCCACGGGCAGTCTGCGGGACCTCGACGCGCTGGGCCGCATGCTCAAGGGCACCGAGGTGGTGGGACTGGGCGAGGCCACCCACGGTTCGCGGGACTTCTTCCGCATGAAGCACCGGGTCTTCCGCTATCTGGTCGAGGAGAAAGGCTTCCGGACCTTCAGCCTGGAACTCCCCTGGAGCAGCGGTGTGCGGATCGACGAGTACGTGGTGCAGGGCAAGGGCAACCTCAAGGACATCGCCCGTGAGGAGTTCCAGGGTTCCTACCGGATCTGGAACAACCAGGACTACATCGACCTCATCAGGTGGATGCGGGACTACAACCTCCACCACCCCGGCGACCCGGTGCGTTTCATGGGCAACGACATGGGCTACGCCGGCCCGGAACTGTACGCACGGGTCATCGACTACGTATCCCACGAGTACCCGCAACTGCTGAAGCAGGCGACCGAGTTGTACCGCGGTCTGGCCCCGACAACCGACGCCGGCACCTTCGCCGAGGAGTACTACAAGCTGCCGCTCGCCGAGCGCCAGGAGCGGGCGGAGCGGACCCGGAAGGTCTACGACCTCCTGCGCGCACAGCGCCCCGGCCCCGGTGACAAGCAGAACCATCTGTGGATGACACAGCACGCCCTGGCCATCCACCAGATGGCCAGGGGCCTGTCCTTCGACATCGGCGACGAGGATCAAATCGCCCAGATGATGAAGCTCCGCGACCAGGTGATGGCCGAGAACGTGGAGTGGTGGCACCAGTACACCGGGAACAAGATTCTGCTGTCGGCCCACAACACCCACGTGTCCTACGACTCGTTCGACACGCGGTACCCCAAGACTCAGGGCTCCTTTCTCCGCGACGCACTGGGCAGCCGCTACGCCAGTATCGGCTTCTCGTTCTACGAGGGTTCCTTCATCGCGTTCGGCACCGACGACAACGTGATGCGCAGCTACCACGTGGACGGCGCGAAGCCGGGCTCCAACGAACGGACCCTGGACAAGGCCCGCCGGGACGACTACATCCTCGACATGCGCAAGGCCCCCGAGCCGGTGCGCGAGTGGCTGGACAAGGAGCGTGGCACCTGGAACATCGGCGCCGGATGGCCCGACCCCGTGGAATACACGGCCGCATTCGGCAAGGCCCACGACATCCTCATACACCTGCACGACGTCCAGGCCACCACGTACCTCGGCACACCCTGACACCCCACCACGGACACCCCTGGGGGAGGGCCGGAACGGGCCGGTTCGCCACGCGTCGTGGCAGCCAGGCACGCCCTCGCCGCGACGGCTGCGGTGCGTGGCGACGTTCACGGCCGCGACCCCGTGCCGGGTGTGATCCGGCACGGGGCACCGTGACGGACCGAAGCCCTTCCGCCGAGATTCGCCGCCCCAAGCCACTCGGCGTACTCAGCCGGTAGATTCTTCGAGGTGATCAGGTACCTGCGTGCTTGGTCATGGGAGTGTCAACTGAACACGCAGACGCCCGCCCCGGGGTGGGGCGGGCGCTGGACGACGAGCGGCGTCAGTTGAGTCCGTGACGGTGAGCTTCCCGACGGATCCACGCCGCTTGGCCACCACCTGCTCCGGCACGTCCTCCAGCGTCGGGAAGTACCCCATGCGCTGACACAGCTTCAGCGTCAGCAGCACGGCCAGCAGATGCTCGTGCGCGGTGATCAGCCGCTTGAATCATCACCACCGCCTGCCGAACTGCCAGTTGTGCACCCAGGGTCGGCGTACCGGTCCGGGGTCGGGATGGCGCGTGCCGTGGCCGGGTCCGGGCTTCGGACCAACGCCGCCGTCCCCAGCCGGGCGGCGCCGTTGTCGGACGGCCGCGGCCCGTAGGCGATCAGCTCGTCCCGGTCGAGCGGCACCGCGAGGTCGGCGGCCTGCCCCGTGCCGAGGGCGAGCACCAGGTCAGGTCTGATCCGCGGCGCGCAGGGCCCGCGCCAGCCATTCCAGCTCCTCGGTCGCGTCGGGCGACGAATCCTGCCCGCGCACACGGGCGACGAGCCTGCGGTAGTGCTCCGCTCCTGCCTCGATCCCGGCTTCCAGGCTGCGCAGCACGGCGGCCCGATCGGCGTCACCGAACAGCTCGGACAGCACCTCGGCTGCTGCCGGCCCCTCGGGAGCGACTCCGCCTTTTCTGACCTCCGCGACGGTCTGCACGATCTGCCTGGCCCACCAGATGGACGCCCCGGGGGGACGGCTCTGCCCCGGTACGGGCGTGTTGAGCTCCATCCATGTGCGCAACCTGGCGCGGAAGTCGGGGTCCCGCACCAGTTCGGCCAGTTCGATCCAGGCGTCGACCTGCTCAGGTGTGGGATCGTCGGGCAATTCGATGCTGAAGGTGCGCATGCGGTCGCGCAGGCGGGGGTCGTCGAGGCCGCCGAACACCTCCTCCTTGAACTCGTCGATGATCTGTTTGCGCTCGGCGGCGGAAAGCCGCGCCAACCGGTTCATCAGTGCTGTCTCCTCAACGGTCGAACCCCGTTTCGCCACGGTGGACAGGACGGCCCGGCTCACCTTGAGTGAGCGGATCTGCGCGTCGAGCGCGGCCACATGCGCGTCGGCGACCTCGGCGACCGTGGTGCTGCCGCTCAGGACGCGGCACACGTCGTCGAGCCCGAGGCCCAGCTCCCGCAGGGTGCGGACCAGCTCGACGCGGGCCACGGACTCGGCGTCGTACAACCGGTAGCGGCCCGCGGAGCGGGCCACAGGCGGCACCGCCCCCTCGTCCGACCAGAAGCGCAGGGTACGCACCGGAAGTCCGGTGCGGTGCGCGAGCCGGCCAATGGTGAGCAAGTGGGGGCGTTCGTCGTCCATGAGTAAGATCCTGAACCCTCCGGCGGCTGGAGACTCAAGCGCCTAAGCGCGATATCCCGTGAGTTCTCCAGAGCTCGGCCGAGCGGTCAGTTCATGCGTCGGGCCCTGCTTCAGGTCCGTTTCAGCGTGCGGCCGACCGGTCGAGCGGGCATATTCGGCGGGCGTTTGACCGTAGTGTTTCTTGAAGGCGCGGATGAAGTGGCTGCTGTCGGCGAAGTGCCAGTGGGCGGCGAGTTCCGAGATGCTCCACCGGCCGGACGGCGATGTGAGGGCGAGCCGGGCTTCTTCCAGCCGCCGGTGGCGGATGTAGGCGATCACCGACTCTCCTACCGTGGCGAATGCCCGCTGCAGGGTGCGTACAGAGACGTTGAGCTCGCGTGCCAGCATCGTCGGGGACAGCTCGGGATGGGCGAGATGGCTGTTGGCGAGGTCCTTCGCGGCCCGGGTGAGTGCGGGAGCCAACTGTGGTTCCACGTCGTCGAAGCGACCCACCGCCACCGCCTTGGCCAGTTCGATCAGGGTGCTGTGCGCGGCGTACACACCGGCTGGGCCGAGGTCGGTGGCCGTCTTCAGGATCATGTTCGTGTGGGCCGTCAGCAGGCGCATCTCGGCCGAGTCCGCCGGCCCGATGACAGTCCGGTTCCCGAGCAGGGATCTGAGCGTCGCGGAGGGCAGGAAAAGGAACTGCGCCGTGGTGTGCGGCGCCGTCTCGAAGGGCATCTGCCGCCCGAAGTGCCGGAACAGGAACTGCCCGGTCGATACGGTGTGCTCGTCGCGATCGGGCAGGCCGCCCAACGTCCATGCGCCGCGCCGCAGTACGTGGATCTCCACCAGGTCCCGATCGCCGCCCGCGGGGTCCGCGATCCGGGTGGCCGACGCCATGTGGAGATCAGCGATCACCACATCGCGCACCCGGGCGACGGATCCCTTGAGCCGGAAGTCGGCGATCGTGGCCGGGCTGAAGGCCGGCAGGGGGAAGACATCGCCGATCTGCGTCTGCCATTCACGACGGAAGGCATCGAATCCTCGCGGTGCGGCAACCGGGACCCTGGAATCGACGGCGAACGCCCCGGGCGCCAGGTCGGTCACCGATCCAGTGCTGTTCATCTCCGGTGATCCACCTCGTGTCCGATATTTCGACGCCTTCTTGTGGCGTACATGTTCTGTCCCGACGCCGCCGCGGTTCAAGTGCCTGCCGTGCCGAGGCGGTGGGAGTTCAGCCGACCTCGTTGCGGACGGCGGAGTCGAGGTCGGTGGGGTCAGGCGGAAGGTGTCAGCTGTCTCCGTCGCGTCCATGTGGAACGGCGCGTACGACTGGTAGTCCATCTCGGCCATCTCGCGGGCGATCGGCACGATCACCACTAAGTGAGACAACCGGCAAAAGCCCAGGTCACCCCCGCGGAATTGGCTGTTCCGAATCAGATCCTACAGCGGGATCGCGGGCCATGGCCTGTCCGTCCTCCTTCGCCAGCCGGTGCGGCCACCAGACCTTCGGGCCCACGTCCAGGAAGAGGGACGTGACCAGGATCGAGCGGACGATGAAGGTGTCCAGCAGGACACCGAGGGCGACCGTGAAGCCGATCTCCGCGAAGGCGACCATCGGGAGCGTGCCGAGGGCGGCGAAGGTGCCGGCCAGGACCAGGCCGGCGGAGGTGATGACCGCGCCAGTCGCCGCGAGGCCCGTGATCACGCCTGGTCGGGTGCCCTGGCGGGCCGCCTCCTCGCGGATGCGGGTGGTCAGGAAGATGTTGTAGTCGATGCCCAGGGCCACCAGGAAGACGAAGACGAACAGCGGGAAGTCCGTCGACTCGCCCGCGTAGTCGAAGACGTACCGGAAGGCCAGGGCGCTGATGCCGAGGGCCGCCGCGAACGACAGGATCACCGTCCCGATCAGCAGCAGCGGGGCGATCAGGGCGCGCAGCAGGACACAGAGGATCAGCAGCACGACCACCAGCACCAGCGGGATGATCAGGATGTTGTCGTGCGTGGTCGCCTCGTCCATGTCCAGCAGGGCCGCCGTACCGCCGCC
Organism: Streptomyces sp. GESEQ-4; assembly: GCF_017948455.1. Taxonomy (GTDB): domain Bacteria; phylum Actinomycetota; class Actinomycetes; order Streptomycetales; family Streptomycetaceae; genus Streptomyces. The sequence goes on along the minus strand of NZ_JAFFSU010000025.1, from coordinate 15,870 downwards.
CACCTGGGCGTCGGCGTCCGGCACCGCGTGCACGGCGTCGCGGACCCGCTCGACCGTCTGTTTCGCGGCCTCGCTGTCGGCCGCGTCGGTCATCGTGGCCTCGAAGAGGACCTTGCCCTCGAACGACGGTTTCGTGCCCGGTGGCAGGCCCAGCGACTCGGGGACGACGCCCTCGGTCGCGGCGACCGCCTGGCCCACCTGCTGGGCCTGCGCCTGGTTGCTGACGATGACGAGCGGATCGCCGCTGCCCGCCGGGAAGTAGCGCTCCGAGACCTCCTGGCCGGTGATCGAGTCCGGGGTGCCGGTGAACGCGTCCGCGTTGCTGATGCCCTCGGCGCGCAGCTGGATCAGGCCGAGCGAGCAGACCGCCAGGATCAGCGCGGTCACGCCCCAGATCATGCGTGGACGGTGGGCCATACGGCGTCCCATGCGGGCCCAGACGCCCCGCTCGGTCGGGTCGGGGGAGCCGTGGTGCGGGATCACCGGCCAGAAGATCCAGCGGCCGAAGATCACCAGCAGGGCCGGGAACAGCGACATCATCGCCAGCAGCGCCACGGCGACGCCGATCGCGGCGACCGGGCCGAGGCCGCGGGTCGAGTTCATCTCGGCGGCCAGCAGCACCAGCATGCTCAGTACGACCGTGGCGCCGGACGCGATCACCGCGGGCCCGGCGCGGTGCAGAGCCAGGGCCATCGCCTCGTGCCGGTCCTCATGGCGGCGCAGCTCTTCCCGGTAGCGGGCGACCAGCAGCAGGGCATAGTCCGTCCCCGCGCCGAAGACGAGCACGGTGAGGATGCCCGCACTTTGGCCGTTCACCGTCAGGCCCGCGTTCTCGGCGAGGAAGTAGATCAGGGCCTGTGCCGTGAACAGGGCGGCGATCACGGAGAGCAGCGGGATCAGCAGAAGCGAGGGGCTGCGGTACGTCAGCAGCAGCATGATGATGACGACGCCCATCGCGGACACCAGCAGCGTCGAGTCGATGCCCTCGAAGGCCTCGGAGAAGTCGGCGGACGTGCCGCCCGGGCCGGTGATGTGCACGGCGAGCCCGTCGCCGCCCTCCCCGACCTCGTCCCGGATCGCGTCGACCGCGGGCGCGATGCGCTCCCAGCCCTTCTCGTCCATGGTGATCGGGACGTAGACCTGGGCGGCCCTGGGGTCGGTCTCGCGGTCGAAGGTCGGGCCGCGGGTCTCGGCGCCTCGGATGCCGTGGTCGGTGAGCTGCTTGAGCTGCCGCACGTCCTCGGTGATCTGCGCCCGGTCCTGCGCGGTCAGGCCGCTCTCGCGGGCGTAGATGACGATCGCCGGGATCGTCTCGGGCCTGAAGTCCTCAGAGATCTCCAGGACTTGGGTCGATTCGGCGGACCCGGGCAGCCAGGAGGCCGCGTCGTTGTCCTGGGCGTCGGTGAGCTTCTGCGCGAAGGGCGCCGCCAGAAAGAGCACCGCCAGCCACAGCACCAGCACGACCCACTTGGCGCGGCGGCCGCACACCAGGTGTGCGATGCCCTTGGTGCCCGTCGTGATCTCGGACTTCGTCTCGGAACTGGTCCCCGTCATGGCCACCCCCGCAGCCGCCCGTGGAGCCGGTGGGCGGCCCAGCATGGCACGCCCGGCCCTCGCGGAACATCCGATGAACGTCTTAGGTACGGACCGAGGCGAACATTCGTGCCCGGACATGGGAGGCTTGGGTCATGGCCGTGCAGATCAACCCCAGCATCCTGTCCGCCGACTTCGCCCGGCTCGCCGAGGAGTCGAAGGCGGTCGACGGGGCCGACTGGCTCCACGTCGACGTCATGGACAACCATTTCGTTCCGAACCTCACGCTCGGCGTGCCGGTCGTAGAGTCGTTGGCCCGTGCGACGGACACCCCGCTGGACTGCCATCTGATGATCGAGGACCCTGATCGGTGGGCGCCTCAGTACGTCGAAGCGGGTGCCGGTTCCGTCACGTTCCATATCGAGGCGGCCTCCGCTCCGGTGCGGCTGGCCCGGGAGATCCGGGCCAAGGGTGCCCGTGCCTCCATGGCGCTCAAGCCGGCGACGCCCATCGAGCCGTACGAGGATCTGCTCCCCGAGCTCGACATGCTGCTGATCATGACGGTCGAGCCGGGCTTCGGTGGCCAGGCGTTCCTCGACATCATGCTTCCGAAGATTCGCCGCACCCGCGAGTTGATCAGCAAGCACGGCCTGGAGCTGTGGCTCCAGGTCGACGGTGGAGTCTCGGCGGCCACGATCGAGCGGTGCGCGGAGGCCGGAGCAGATGTCTTCGTGGCGGGCTCGGCGGTGTACGGGGCCGCCGATCCGGCCGACGCGGTACGTGCACTGCGCACCCAGGCTCAGGCGGCCACGGCCGTCGCGTCCTGGGCGTGCGACCACTGAGCCAAGGGAACGTGAACGGCGCCCTTCCGGGCGGATCAAGTGGGCCGGATCTGCAAGGATGAACAGCGAATCCAGAGTGTGAACAGCAGTGAGGAGAGCGCCGTGTCGGCAATGTCGGCGGGCCGGTCAGCCATGCGGATGGGACCCGCTGAGCTGGTGCAGGCGGCGGCCATGGCCCGCCGCTTCTACCTCGAGGGCAAATCCAAGATCCAGATCGCCGAGGAGTTCGGCGTCAGCCGCTTCAAGGTGGCCCGGGTCCTGGAGACCGCTCTCGAACGGGATCTCGTACGGATCGAGATCCGCGTCCCGGCCGAACTGGACGCCGAGCGCTCCGACGCGCTGCGCGCCCGCTACGGCCTCAGGCATGCCGTCGTGGTCGAGTCCCCGGCCGAGGCCGAGGACTCGCCCGACCCCGAGAACCTCGGTGAGGTGGCCGCCGACCTGCTCGGCGAACTCGTCAACGAGGGCGATGTGCTCGGTCTGGCCTGGGGCCGCTCCACCATCCACATGGCCGCGGCCCTCGACCGGCTGCCGCCGTGCACGGTGGTGCAGTTGACGGGCGTGTACGACGCCGGGACCGCGGAGCGCGGTTCGGTGGAGGCCGTGCGGCGGGCCGCCCAGGTGTCCGGCGGCGACGCCCACCCCATCTACGCGCCCATGCTGCTGCCGGACGTGGCCACCGCGGCCGCCCTGCGCAACCAGACCGGGATCGCGCGGGCCTTCGAGTACTTCGACAAGGTCACGGTCGCCTGTGTCTCCATCGGCTCCTGGGAGCCGGGCATCTCGACGGTGTACGACATGCTCAGCGACGAGGAGCGGGCGCACTACTCGTCCCTCGGTGTCGCCGCCGAGACGTCCGCGCACCTCTTCGACTCCGAGGGCCGCCGGGTCGGACGGGACCTGGGCGAGCGGTGCATCACGGTCAAGGCCGACCAGCTCCGCCGTATCCCCGAAGTCGTCGCGATCGCCGGCGGAGCGCGGAAGGCGGGCGCGATCGACGCGGTGCTGCGGTCGGGGCTCGTCACGAGCCTGGTGACGGACACGTCCGCGGCCGACCACCTGATGACGACGGGCTCGACACCGCGGCCCGCGCTCAACCGGGCGGACCCCGACGGGCCCTGACGGCCCTTCAGAGCAGGGTGTGACGGGAGAGCCGTGGCAGCATCGGTCAGTTTTCAAGAAGCCGATGCCGCCGCGGCTTCCTAGCATCGAGGGTGTTCCCAGCCGATCGCGCAGAAGGATGCCCGTCATGCCGAACGCAGAGAAGTCCGCCAAGAGCACGGCCGCCACGTCGTACGACGGCTTCACGGACGAAGAGCGGGCCGCGATGAAGGAGCATGCTCAGGAGCTCAAGGCCGTGCGCGGCGGGAAGCGCAAGACCAAGGCCGACGCGGAAGCCGCCGTGCTCGAGAAGATCGCCGAGATGCCGGAAGCGGACCGCGTGATCGCCGAGCGGCTGCACGCCCTCATCAAGGAGAACGCGCCCGAGCTGGCGCCGAAGCTCTGGTACGGGATGCCCGCGTACGCCAAGAACGGCAAGGTGGTCTGCTTCGTGCAGGCCGCGGCCAAGTTCAAGTCCCGCTATCTGACGCTCGGCTTCGACGACTCGGCCACGCTCGACGACGGCACGATGTGGCCGACCGCCTTCGCCGTGACGGAACTGACCCCCGCCCACGAGAAGACGATCGCCGCACTCGTGCAGAAGGCGGTGCGCTGAGGCGCGGGACCGGGCCTGCGGCACAATGACCATCACACCGGTGATCACTACGAACGTTCAGGGCGGTACTGAGATGACGGAAGTCGTGGTCACGCTGGACCTCGACGGGGTCACGGACAAGGGCGGCCTGATGGACCGCTGCGCCCGTGCCCTGTCGTTGCCCGACTGGTTCGGCCGCAACTGGGACGCGCTGGCCGACTCGCTCTCCGACCACACCGTCTGGCCCGACGGCGCCGCGGAACAGGGGCTGCTCGTCGTCGTACGGAACTGGCAGCCGTACGCCGTCGCGCGCCCGGGCGAGTGGAAGACCGCGCGGGAGGTGTTCGGACAGGCGGCCGACACGGCTCCGGCACTGACCGTGGCGCTGGCTCTCGGCGGGTCCTCCTGAGCCGGCGTGGGTTCCGGACGGTCACCCCTCAGACCGCCAGAGGTGTCGCTCCCCAGGGTTCGGCCCAGTCGTAGACGAGGGTCTTCGCGCCGGACCGCCAGCGGCGAGGAGCCGTGGTGGACAGCCAGTCGAGCGGTTCCACGCCACCCGGTGTCCCGCCGTCCAGTGCGAGCCTGATGGCCGCGGCCAGGTCGGTGTCCGTGCGGTCGGTGCGGGCGGCGGGGTCCACGGAGACGAACAGAGCCGTGCCGGAACGCGCCACCAGGTCGAGGAACTGCCGGTTGAGACTCCAGTCCGTCCGCGGAGTGCAGGGCACGCAGTCCGCGTCCACCGTGAAGAACCTGTTGTGCTGGGCCAGCCGGAAGGCAAGGGTGTTCACGCCCATGCGCCGGGTCCGCTCCCAGCTGCGGCCCGACGTGTCGTCGCCGGATCGATGTACCCGCACCAGACCCGCGGACAGATGGCCGATCGTGTTGCAGCCGATCACCACCGTGTCCCCCGCGGCCTCGTTGATCGTGCGATACAGGCGGACCAGGATCTCGGCGCTCGTGACGGACCGGTCGGCCAACGACCAGCCCGGCGAGGCGAGTTCGGCGGGGGAGCCGGCGGCGAACCGGCCGAACACGTCGTACGTCGAGAAGTCGTGCTTGATCAGTTCGTACCCCCAGCGCCGGAACCGGGTCACGTCCTCGGCGACCGTCTCCAGCGCGACGTCCAGGGAAGGGTCGAGGGGGAAACCGGCGTCCCTCAGCATGCAGGGCCGGACGGCGGCGTTCTCGGTCCGGGAGAGCAGCGGCCGGAACCACAGGCCGGGCCGGGCGCCGGTCTCGGTGATCCGGGCGGCCATGTCCGCCATGTCGTCGAACACGCCCGGCAGCCCGGTGTCCCAGGGGCCGCCGGGCGCGGATCCGCCGCCCTCGGTCCAGCCGTCGTCGATCACGCAGTACGGACGGACGGCATGCCCGTCGGCGTACTCCACGACCGTCCGGGCGTCGCGCAGCACCGCGTCCGGGCCGAAGCCACGTCCGTAGGCGTAGTACCAGTTGTTGCTGCCGACGACGGGGCCGGTGGAGGGCAGTGGGTCCGGGCTCATGACGGTGCAGAGCGCCTCGTGCGCGGCGAACGGTGTCGGGGCCGCGGCGGTCACCACGGTGGCCACGTCCAGCACACGCTCACCCGGCAGGACCGGCAGGCCGCCGCTGCGGACATCCGACCAGAGGGTGACGCCACCCTCGTCGACCGTCCAGGAGCACAGGGCACCGGCTCCGGTCCGCACGCCCCACCCGGTCGTCGTCTCTCCGGATGCGCCGGTGATCAGGACGTACCAGGGCAGCGCGCGCTCCGGCTGCAGAGTGCGCCACTGAAGATCGCCGTAGCCGCGTTCCCAGGCGTCTCCCAGGATCCGCGCGTCTTCGGGTGTGCGGTGCCGCCAGCGCAGCACGATCCGCGACAGGCCCTCGGCGCCCGCGCGGGCGCGCACCCGCAGTCCGCCGGCCGCCCCCTCGGCGGTGACTCGGGTGCCGCGCACCGTCCAGACGCCTTCGGTGGCCGACATCGCCGTGTGCGGACGGGTGTCGTCGGTCATGACGTGGACGGCGTCGGGCAGGCGCAGCACGGCGGGCTCCTCGGTGGGGGGGACGGCGACGGCGCCGGTCAGGCGGGCCTGTCGGCCGCGGTGGGCGCGGCGGGCAGCGTCCGGGGGTGGACGGGGAACAGTTCCCGTACGCCGCCCCCGCACAGGTCGAGGGCGAGTTCGCAGAACATGGCGTTGGCCCAGCCGAACCAGTCCCGGGTGTAGCGGCCGGGGTCGTCGACATGGAAGCTCTCGTGCATCAGGCCGGTGCCGGCCGTCGTGGCCGCCAGTGTCTCCAGGGCCTGTGCCGCGGCGTTCTCGTCGCCGGTCAGGCCCGCCGTGGCGAGCGCCAGCGGCCAGACGTGACCGTCCGGAGTGTGCGCACTGCCGACGCCTGACGCGTGACGGCCGCTGAAGAAGGACGGGTTCGACGGGGAGAGCACCAGAGTGCGGGTGGCCTGATAGAGCGGGTCCTCCGGGGTGCACCAGCCGCTCAGGGGGAGGCTCAGCAGACTGGGGAGGTTGGCGTCGTCGCCGAGCAGTACCGCGCCGAGGCCGTCCACCTCGTAGGCGAGGACGGTTGTGCCGCCTGCCTCGACCACCGCGTCCGACAGGATTCCGGCGTCGATCTCGGCGGCCAGCCTGCGGGATTCCTGGGCCAGTTCCGTGTCACGGAGGGCGGATGAGGCCAGTTCGGCCAGCCCGTGCAGGGTCGCGGACGCCAGCGCGTTGGCCGGGACGAGGTAGCCGTGCCGGCAGCGATCGTCGCTCGGCCTGAAGCCCGACCAGGTCATGCCGTTCCGCCGGACGCCGTCTCCGCGGCCACCCTGGGGAAGGCTGTCACCGGCGAAGGGACCGGACGGCCGGATGAACCGGTAGGGCGAATCCGCGTGGGACTGCTCCGCCCGCCACATCCGTACGATCGTCCAGGCGGCGCGGTGAAAGGCGTCGTCGAGGTGGTCCTCACGACCGCTCGCCCGCCGGATCGCGTACGCCAGCTGCAACGGCGCGCAGAGGGAGTCGAGTTCGTACTTGCGCTCCCACACCCAGTCTCCCGGTGCGGGCCGGTCACCGGGCTCGCCGTGCGCGCCGGTGGGTCCGTCGTTGAAGGCGTTGGCGTACGGGTCCTGCAGGACGCAGCGGATCTGGCGGCGGGACACGCCGGCCAGCACGTCGCCGACCGCCGGATCCGTGGCCAGGGCGAGGTAGGGGCGGACCTGGGCCGTGCTGTCGCGCAGCCACATCGCCGGGATGTCTCCGGTTCTGACGAAGACCTCCGGGCCTTGAGATGGCTCAGTGCCCCAACTCATCGATGTGGTCCATGTGTTGGTCAGGCAACTCTCGACGATGTCCGCCGCCGGGCTGCCCCGCAGTTCGGTGGCCAGCCGTCGTCCGAGCGTCCTCAGCGACTCCGGAACCGCCCACAGTGTTCCGGATGTTGATCCGGGAAACGTTACCATCGCGCCTCTTGACTCCCTCTGTGACGTGCGCCACCGTGTGATCAACAGGAAATGGAAACGTTACCTTGAAGGAGCTGGAGACCGCCAGACGGTCGGGTCCGCCCCGGTCTGCGTTCTCGTCAACTCCTCGGAGAAGATGAGGAGAAGGTGAGCGCGTGTGACAGCCATCCCGGACCGGCAGCCGCACCCACCCCCGCGTCCGTCACCGCGCAGCCCGTGGCGCCGGCGAGGGAAACTCGGGTCGGACACCCGGGCCGCCTACGCGTTCATGGCGCCGGCTCTCATCGGCTTCACGGTCTTCGTCGTCTACCCGCTGATCCGGTCGGCCTACTTCGCGCTGACGCGGTACAACGGCCTGACCGCCCCGACCTTCGTCGGCCTCGACAACTTCCGCCGGATGTTCACCACGGACCCGTCGTTCTGGCCGTCGGTGCGGGCCACCCTGCTGCTGGTCGTCCTGTACGTGCCGCTGTCCCTGGCCATCGGGCTGGCGCTGGCGGTGTTCTGCAACCGGCGTATCCGGGGCGTCCGCCTCCTGCGCACCCTGGTCTACCTTCCGGTGGTGCTGCCGGTGGTCGCCACGATCACGCTGTGGAAGTTCGTCTTCAATCCGCAGGTCGGCCTGGCCAACCAGGTGCTGACGTGGCTTCATCTCCCGACCAGCGAGTGGCTGTCCGGTACGGGCTCGGCGATCCCGTCGATCGTGATCGTCATGCTCTGGAGTGTCGGCTCCACGATGATCATCTTCCTTGCCGCGCTCCAGGCGGTGCCCACCGAGCTCTATGAGGCGGCCCGCCTCGACGGCGCCGGGCCCTGGACCGTGTTCTTCCGGATCACCCTGCCGCTGATCAGCCCGATCATGGTGCTGCAGGTCGTGCTGCAGATGGTGACAGCCCTGCAGACCTTCAACCAGCCGAAGATCCTCTCGCCGGACGGCCTCGGCGGGCCCGGCTTCAGCACCAGGGTCCTGATGCTGTCGATCTACAACAACGGCTTCCCCACGCTCGGCCGGGTCGCCGACTTCGGCTACGCCTCCGCCCAGGTCTGGGTGCTCTTCCTGGCCATCGTCGTCGTGATCGCCGCCACCGCCCGCTTCTCGTCGATTTGGACCTACAGTGACCACGACTCCTGATGTCGCGACGGCGTCGGAGCCGGCGCCGTCCCCGCGACCGACCCCCGCCGCCGACGCGCCCCGGCCGCCCCGGAAGACCGTACGGACCGCGGCCTGGTACGCCGTCGCGCTGCTGATCTCGTCGGTGATGGTCCTGCCCATCCTGTGGATGCTCACCATCGCGTTGAAGGGCCAGTCGGCGGTCTTCCAGGTCCCGCCCCGGCTGCTGCCCGACGAGTTCCACTTCGAGAACTTCATCGAGGGACCGAAGGCGATCCACTTCCCCCGCCTGCTGCTCAACTCCCTTGTCATCACCGGCTTGTCGGTGCTCGGTGGCGTCATGACCTCGATGATGGCGGGATACGCCCTGGCCCGGCTCCGCTTCCCGGGCCGCAGGCTCTGGTTCTACGCCTTCGTCGGCAGCATGATGCTGCCCCCGGTGGTGGGCATCATCCCGCTGTTCCAGCTCTTCAAGGACATCGGCTGGTACGACACCTGGCTGCCGCTGATCGTGCCGGCCTTCCTCGGCGGCAATCCGCTGTTCATCTTCCTCGCTCGCCAGTACTTCCTGTCCGTGCCCCACTCCATCGACGAGGCCGCCAAGGTCGACGGCGCGGGGCACATCCGGATCTTCTTCAGCGTCATGCTGCCCATCACCCGGCCGGCCTGGATCACCATGGCCATCCTGGCCTTCCAGTTCTCGTGGAACGACTACCTGAACCCGCTCATCTACCTGTACTCGTCCGAGAAGTGGCCGCTGAGCGTCGGTATGGCCTCCTTCGTCGGCCAGTTCGCCGGCCAGACCCCCGACTGGAACCTCTACATGGCCGCGAACCTGCTCTACATGCTCCCCCCACTGGCCGTGTTCTTCGTGGCCCAGCGCTACTTCATCCAAGGCCTGAGCGCACTGGGCACCGTCAACCAGCGCTGACCCCCACCGAGGTCGGCCGACCCGAACCACGTACCCGGAGGCCATGTTGAAACGAACAGCGCACATCGCCGGAACCCTGCTGGTGGCGGGCGGACTGCTGGCCACGTCCGCCTGCGGCGGCTCCTCGGGAAGCGAGTCCGGGGGGAAGACCACGGTCACCGTGATGACCTGGGAGTCGAACGCGACCAACAAGCTCATCGACAAAGCCCTGGCCGGCTTCAAGGACCCCGACATCACGGTCAAGCGCATCGACACCCCCAACGGCAACTACGGGGACAAGCTCGCCTCCCTCACCCAGGCCCAGAAGCTGCCCGATCTGTTCTGGTGCGGCAACGACACCGAACTGCAGTACACCGGCCAGGGTCTGCTCACCGACTGGTCGTCCAAGCTGTCCGGCTCCGGTGACTTCACGGCCGGCAGCTTCGACCCCACCGCGATGAAGAACTGGAAGACCGCCGACGGAAAGATCGGCGGAGTCCCCTCCCTGATGAACACCTACGGCATCTGGTACGACATCGACGCGTTCAAGGCAGCCGGGGTACCCCTGCCGGCCGCCGGCTGGACCTGGGACGACATGTACGCGGCCGCCGACAAGCTGCACAAGCAGGGTGCCAAGTACGGCCTGGTCGCCGACGCGATGACGGCTCTGGACGCGCCCTTCAGCCTCAGCCTCTACTCCATGTCCGCCGGTGGCGCGCCCTTCACCGACAGCGTCCACCAGCCCACGAAGGTGACCGCCGACGCGACCTTCACCGAGGGCGTCGGCAAACTCGCCGCGGGTATCAAGAGCGGTGCCGTGGCGCCTCCCGGCTACGACACCTCCAGCCAGCAGTCCCTTTTCGCCTCGGGAGAGATCCCGATGCTGTGGAGCGGTCAGTGGCTGGGCGCCGGGTTCCTCACCGACAAGCCGAAGATCAAGTACGGCTTCGCGCCCCTGCCCCAGGTCGACAAGGCGGCCACCCTCTACGACGCGGTGGGCATCTGCACCCCGTCGTACACCAAGAACGCGGACGCCACCTTCAAGGTCCTCTCGTACCTCAACTCCACCGTGTGGACCAAGGTGCTCCCGGACTCGCCCGTGGCCGTGCCCGCCTACACCGGCGCCCAGGACGCCTACTTCGACGCCCTGGACAAGGCCGGGCTGACGACCGTGGCGTCCACCGTCAAGACAGACCTGGAGGCCCCGTTGACCATGGGCGTGCGCTTCACCACACCGTGGGCCAGCCAGGCCGGCGACGTGATCACGGCGTACTGGCCGGACATCGTCCAGGGCAAGAAGCCGCTGTCCGAACTGCAGACCATGACCGACAAGATCAATGATGTGATCAAGAACAACGGCTAGCGCCCCGGCAGGCAACGTTTGCCCGTCAAGGAGCGGCGTCCGGTGCGTGCTCTCGGCGTGCCGGCCGGAAGGCCCCGTCGATGGACCGGATGTACTTGGGCTTTCGGCCGGTGCGGCGAGTGGGGGTCCCCCCGGCCGAAGGCTGGGGGAGCGTGCCGGGCGTCGCGACGGGGCGAACGTTGCCTGTTGGGGCACTAGCGCCCTGCCCGTGCGGACGCAAAGCCCCGGTCGTCCCTGCTGACCGGGGCATGCGCCCGGGCCCGGAAACGTATCCTGAGGGCCGTTCCCCGGCCGCCCCGGCGATGAAAGTTGGTCTCCGCCCCACGTGAGCAGTCGTTCCACGCAGCGCCAGAACACCCGGCCGACGATGCGCGATGTCGCGGAGCGGGCCGGAGTCGCCGTCGTCACCGTGTCGCGCGTCGTCAACGGCATCGGAACGGTCCGTGAGGAGACGGCCGAGCGGGTCAACGCGGCCATCAACGCCATCGGGTACCAGCGCAACGAGATCGCGCGGTCGCTCCGCCCCGGCCAGACCTCCATGACCGTCGGACTGCTGCTCGGTGACCTGACCAACCCGTTCTACGCGTCCCTGGCCAAGGCGGCCGTCGACGTGGCGAACCGGGCCGGGTACGCGGTGCTGCTCAGCACCGCCGACGAGGATCCGGAGGTCGAGCGCCGCGCGGTGGGCGAGCTCATCGGACGGCGGGTCGCCGGGCTCATCATCGTGCCGGACCAGGGCGACCACGCCTTTCTCGACGAGGTCAACGCGCACGACCAGGTGCCCATCGTCTTCGTCGACCGGCCCGCCACCGGCGCCGAGGCCGACGTCGTCGTGGTCGACAACGAAGGCGGGGGAGCGGCGGCGACCCAGCACCTCATCGACCACGGCCACCGCCGGATCGCGATCCTTGTCGCGCCCTCGTACTACACGACCGGGCGCCGACTGCGCGGCTACCGCAAGGCTCTGCGGCGCAGCGGCATCCCCGTCGACGAAGACCTGGTCGTCACCCTGCGGCGCGGCACCACGGACGACGCCTCCGCCGCCACCCACGCCCTGCTGACGTCGGAGCGACCGCCGACGGCGATCTTCTCGACCACGGGCTTCCTCACCGAGGGTGTCCTGCGGGCGAGCCAGCGACTGCGGGCGCCCGTCGCGGTGGTCGGGTTCGACGACTTCAAGCTCGCCGACATGCTCCCGACCCCGGTCACCGTGGTGACCTCCGACACCGAGGAACTCGGCCGCCACGCCGCCCATCTGCTCATCGACCGCATCAACGGCGTGGGTACCCCCTACCGCAGGACCGTGCTGCCGGTACGGCTCATCGCCCGCGGCACGGGGGAGTTGGGCCCCCCGCCCCGGTCCCGGTCGCAGTCTCAGTCTCAGTCTCAGTCTCAGTAGAGCGTCGGCCAGAGGGCGCGGGGCCACGCGAGCACCGCGTACAGCTGCGCGAAGGCCGCCTGCTGGATCGCCTCGGTGCCGCCGGACGAGTTGAAGTGCACCAGCCCGGTCGCGGGATCGCGCATTGTGGACCACACCTGGTCGGCGTAGTCGGCCATCGCGCGGTGGTATCTGCCGTCCCCGGACACCGACTCCAGGAGCAGCAGGTTCTTGAAGAAGATCGAATTGAAGAACACCGGCTGACTGAACAGCCGTCCCTGCGTGACGTAGTAGGCGTACGCGGCTTCGGCGATCCGCTCGGCCCGGCGCAGGTAGACGCGGTCGCGGGTCGCCCGGTGGAGCAGGACGTTGACGCCGATCGGTACGCCCTGGTTGTACGACCAGACCGTCTTCTCGATCGTGCCCTTGAGGTCGAGGTGGTCCCAGTACAGCCCGCCGGGGCTCTGGAGATGCGTGTTCGTCCAGTCGTAGAACCGCCGCGCCCAGTCCAGGTAGCCCCGCTCCCCGGTGATCAGGTGGAGGCGCAGGGCGAGCTGGGCGCCCGGCATGTTGGAGACGGTGTTGCGGTCGTGGCTCCAGGTCGCCTGGGTCCAGAAGACGCCGCCGGGTGCGGCGTGGGAGGTGTCGGTGTCCCAGCCGGACCTGACGAGCGCGAAGATCTCCTTCGCGCGGGTCAGCGCGGCGGTGTCACCGGTCTGCAGGTGGCGCTGGATCTTCGCCAGGCCGACCCATTCGTTGTCGTCGTAGAAGAAGTCGCCGCCCGAGCCGTACGGGGCGCGGGGGTAGGAGTCGTATCCGGGCAGCCCGGTCGTGCCTCCGCCGGCGTTCCAGTAGTGCTCCTGGGCCTTCGCGCGGACGGTCAGTTCCGACTCGTACGCCGGGTCCACCGCCGCGAGGTCCAAGGCGGCGATGTGCACCTGGGAGAAGGGCCATTCGTAGGAGTACGGGTGGTCGCCCGAGGCCGCCGGATACTGCTCACGCACCAGTCCGGAGCCGTCCTTCGTGTCGAAGTGTCTCTCCAGAGCGGCATAGGCGGCTCTGGCGCGGGACAGCGCACGGGACCGGTGCTCGGCGTCGCCCGCCGCCTTGTCGCCGTCGGCGGCGGCCGCGCTCGCGGTGGGTCCGGCCGCCATCGCGGCCACGGCCGTCAGGCCGGAGCCGACCAGCGTCCGGCGGGAGGGATACCTGCGCATGGAAACGTCTCCATTCGATGCCGGGGCTGGGTGATGGAAACGTTGCCATGGGGCTGGGGGGTCGTCAACGGTCCGAACAGCACCAAGGCGTCGTCTGCGCGTTCGGGTAAGCTCTCGGGGTAAGGCAGGTTCCACTGCCTGACACCGGAGCCCCCGTACCTCATGGAGGATCACACGAACGCGGGGGCGTTTTGCTGTGTCCTTGTGGGAGTGACCTGCGCCGTTTCGCGTGAAAATGTGAGACTTATGCGTTTCCTTGAGCCCGGTACGGGTCGGCCCGTGGAGTCAGCTCCGGTTCCCTACGACCTGACGTACGACGACGTTTTCATGGTGCCGAACCGCAGCGCGGTCGGTTCGCGGCAGGATGTGGACCTCAGCTCCCCGGACGGCACCGGCACCACGATCCCGCTGGTCGTCGCCAACATGACCGCGATCGCGGGGCGCCGGATGGCCGAGACGATGGCCCGGCGCGGCGGCCTCGTGGTCATCCCGCAGGACATCCCGATCGACGTGGTCACCGAGGTCGTCTCCTGGGTGAAGAGCCGCCATCTCGTCCTCGACACCCCGATCGTGCTGGCCCCGCACCAGACCGTCGCCGACGCGCTGGCCCTGCTGCAGAAGCGGGCGCACAACGCCGGTGTCGTCGTGGACGAGGAGCAGCGGCCGGTCGGTGTGGTCACCGACGCGGACCTGTCCGGAGTGGACCGCTTCACGCAGCTCGAGATCGTCATGTCCCGGGACCTGCTGCTGCTCGACGCCGACATGGACCCGCGCGAGGCCTTCAACACCCTCGACCACCACAACCGGCGGTACGCCCCCGCGGTCGACAGCGACGGCCGGCTCGCCGGCATCCTCACCCGCAAGGGCGCCCTGCGCGCCACGCTCTACACGCCGGCCGTCGACGCGCAGGGCAGGCTGCGGATCGCCGCCGCCGTCGGGATCAACGGCGATGTCGCGGGCAAGGCCAAGCAGCTGCTCGACGCGGGCGTCGACACGCTCGTCATCGACACGGCGCACGGCCACCAGGAGTCGATGATCAGCGCGCTCAGGCTGGTCCGCGCCCTCGACCCACAGGTCCCGATCGTCGCGGGCAACGTCGTGTCCGCGGACGGTGTGAGGGACCTCGTCGAGGCCGGCGCCGACATCGTCAAGGTCGGTGTCGGACCGGGTGCGATGTGCACCACCCGCATGATGACCGGGGTCGGCCGGCCGCAGTTCTCCGCGGTCCTGGAGTGCGCGGCGGAGGCGAAGAAGCACGGCAAGCACGTCTGGGCCGACGGCGGTGTCCGGCACCCTCGCGATGTCGCCATGGCGCTCGCCGCCGGTGCGTCCAACGTGATGGTCGGGTCCTGGTTCGCGGGCACGTACGAGTCGCCGGGCGACCTTCAGCAGGATGCCGACGGCCGTCTCTACAAGGAGTCGTTCGGCATGGCGTCCGCGCGGGCCGTGGCCAACCGTACGTCCGACGAATCGGCGTACGACCGGGCCCGCAAGGCGCTGTTCGAGGAGGGCATCTCCACCTCCCGCATGTTCCTCGACCCGGCCCGCCCGGGCGTCGAGGACCTGATCGACTCGATCATCGCGGGTGTGCGGTCGTCCTGCACCTACGCGGGCGCCGCCTCCCTGGAGGAGTTCGCCGAGAAGGCCGTCCTCGGCATCCAGAGCGCGGCGGGCTACGCGGAGGGCAAGCCGCTGCACGCCAGCTGGAACTGAGCCAAGTCCCTTGCGCACGGCCCCCGTTGTCCCGCACCGGCGGGAAAACCGGGGGCCGAGCGCATGTCCGGGCCCCTACCGACCTCCGCTCGCCCGGCGGGAGAAAATCGAGGGCCGTGCGCGTGCGCGCGTCCTACGGTCGGGGCATGGAGATCGCCGCCTGCAGGGCCGAGGACGTCGAAGTGCTGGAGCGCTTCATGCCGTCGAACAGCGTCGACGGCCACCACGGGGCCCGGTTCGCGCGGCAGGAGGCGGGGGCGGCAGCACCTATCTGATCCCGTGGCTGGACGGCAGGCCCGTGGGCCACGCGGAGGTGCGCTGGACCGGATGCGAGTCGCCGGAGGTGCGGGCCGCCCTGCCGGGATGCCCGGAGATCAACGGCCTCTTGGTGTGGCCCGAGCCGCTTCGCTCACAGGGCATCGGAACCACGCTGGTGCGCACCGCCGAGCGGCTGGCACGGGAGCGTGGCCTGGACGCCGACGGTGTACGGCAGGAGCAGGCCGACGCCTGCGTGTTCCTCGTCAAGGCCCTCTGAGAAGCTGTGCCTGATGCCTACATGACAAACGGTGATGGCTGGTCCGTGCCGCCGCAGCGAGGCCGAACGGAGCCTCCGGGCGCATGGGGCGGCCGGCGCACCCGGCCGCTATCCGCCGGGGGTGACGAGCCCG
>NZ_JAFFSU010000024.1 GCF_017948455.1 Streptomyces sp. GESEQ-4 | reverse complement strand
AATTAGGGCCCACACCTTTTGGTGTGGGCCCTAATTGCGTTCTGGGTTGGCAGCCGGGTCCTGCCCGCTTCGCTAAAGGCGTCCAGCTGCCTTTAGCGCCAGATATGCATCGGCCAGTGTTGGAGCCAGCTCATCAGGTGTCGCGTCCACGACCGTGACTCCATGACGTCGGAGTTGTTCCGCTGTGCGATGGCGTTCGCTTTGGGCCTGGGCGGCGGCTGCGGATTCGTAAATGGCTTCTGTGTTGCCGCGTGCCGTAGCCATGTGGGCGATGTTCGGGTCTGCGACGGATGCCAGTAGGACCGTGTGACGCTGGGTGAGGCGGGCGAGGACGGGCAGCAAGCCCTCTTCGACGGGGGCCGCGTCCAGAGTTGTCAGGAGCACGATCAGGGAGCGGCGGGGGGCCGTCCTGAGCGCAGTGGCCGTAAGACCTCGGGAATCGGTTTCGACGAGCTCGGGTTCGAGTGTTGCCATCGCGTTGACCAGGGACGGGAGGACGTCGCCTGCTGCTCGGCCCTGGACCAGGGCGCGTACCCGGCGGTCGTATGCGAGTAGGTCGACGCGGTCGCCGGCGCGGGATGCCAGGGCGGCCAGGAGCAGGGCGGCGTCCATTGAGGCGTCCAGGCGTGGGGCATCGCCGACGCGGCCGGCCGAGGTGCGGCCGGTGTCGAGGACCAGGAGGATGTGCCGGTCGCGTTCGGGGCGCCAGGTGCGTACGGCGACCGTGGTCTGGCGAGCTGTGGCGCGCCAGTCGATGGAGCGGGTGTCGTCGCCGGGGACGTACTCGCGCAGGCTGTCGAATTCTGTGCCTTCTCCGCGGGTGAGGACGCTGGTGCGGCCGTCGAGTTCGCGCAGGCGGGCGAGCTTCGACGGGAGGTGCTTGCGGCTGGTGAAGGGGGGCAGGACGCGGACTGTCCAGGGGACTTTGTGGGTGCCCTGGCGGGCGAAGAGGCCGAGAGGGCCGTACGAGCGGATCGTGACGCGGTCTGCCTGGCGGTCGCCGCGGCGGGTGGGGCGTAGACGGGTCGTGATGCGGCGGCGTTCGCCGGCGGGGACCGTGAGGCGATGGCGGGAGGCGGCGATTTCCGTGCCGGGTTGCCAGCTGCTGGGGGGCCAGGCGTCGCGGATGCGGGCCCTGAGCAGGCGGCGTGACGGGTTGGTGACCGTGAGGGTGACGTCGGCCAGCTCGCCCAGGCGTGCGGAGGTGTCGCCGGAGCGGGTCAGGCGCAGATGTCGTACCGGCGCGGCCAGGGCGAAGTCGCACGCGCAGGCCAGCGCCAAGGGGGCGTTCACGGCGAGGAGGCCTGTGAGGCCGGGCTCCCAGATGCCTACGGGGAGGGAGCCGAGGGCTGCGAGGAGTGCTGTGCGTCCGGTGAGGGCCATCAGCGGGGGACCGGGACCTGGGTGAGGATCGCGTTGATGACGGAGTCCGCCGTCACGCCCTCCATCTCGGCTTCCGGGCGGAGTTGTACGCGGTGGCGGAGCGTGGGGAGGGCGAGGGCCTTGACGTCGTCGGGGATGACGTAGTCGCGGCCGGTCAGCCAGGCCCAGGCGCGCGAGGTGGCCAGGAGGGCGGTGGCGCCGCGTGGGGAGACGCCGAGGGTGAGGGACGGAGATTCGCGGGTCGCGCGGCAGATGTCCACGACGTAGCCGGTGATTTCAGGGGAGACGGCGGTCTTGGCGACCGCGGCGCGCGCGGCTTCGAGAGCCGCGGGGCCGGCGACGGGGCGCAGGCCGGCGGCGCGCAGGTCGCGCGGGTTGAAGCCATCGGCGTGGCGGGTGAGGACGGCGATCTCGTCCTGGCGGGAGGGGAGGGGGATCGTGAGTTTGAGGAGGAAACGGTCCAGTTGGGCCTCGGGGAGGGGATAGGTGCCCTCGTACTCGACCGGGTTCTGGGTCGCCGCGACCAGGAAGGGCTCGGGGAGCGGGCGGGGGGTGCCGTCGACCGTGACCTGGCGTTCTTCCATGGCTTCCAGGAGAGATGACTGGGTCTTGGGGGGCGTTCGGTTGATCTCGTCCGCGAGGAGGAGGTTGGTGAAGACTGGGCCGGGCTGGAAGGAGAACTCCGCGGTGCGGGTGTCGTAGACGAGGGAGCCGGTCACATCGCTCGGCATCAGGTCCGGGGTGAACTGGACGCGCTTGGTGTCGAGTTCGAGTGCGGACGCGAGGGCGCGGACGAGCAACGTTTTGGCGACCCCAGGAACTCCTTCAAGGAGAACGTGTCCGCGGCAGAGGAGGGCGACGACGAGGCCGGTCACGGCGGGATCCTGGCCGACCACGGCCTTGGCGATCTCGGCGCGCAGGGCCTCCAGGGCGGCTCGGGCGTTGCCCGCGTCCTCGGTCGGCCCGGCGTTGTCAGTGGTCGGGTCCATCATGGACGGCGTACCTCTCTTTCGAGGGCGTCGAGTTGGTCGGCGAGGGCGATGAGCGCGGCGTCGTCGCTGGGCGGCGGGCCGAAGAGGAGGGTGTGCAGGGACTGTCCGTCGCCGTGGAGGTGGGCGGACAGCGCGGGGAGCAGGGCTTCGGGCGCGTGTGCCTGGGCGACGGGGACGCCTACGAGGGGGGCGAGGCGGGTGCGGGTGGTGGAGCGGAGAGCGGCGGCCGCGCGGTCGCGGGCGTTGGCCTTGCGGTAGAGGCGGGCGCGGCCTTCGACGGTTTCGGAGGCGCGGATCGCCACGGGGAGATTTTCGGGCACGAGAGGGCCGAGCCGGCGTGCCCGCCAGAGAGCGGCGAGGGCTGCCGCGATGAAGAGCTGAAGTGTGCCCCAGAGCCAGCCCGAGGGGAGCAGGTCGAAGAAGCCTTGCTCGCCCTCGGCGTCGGCGGCGGTGGAGTCGGAGAGCGAGGGGAGGTACCAGACCAGATGAGGGCGGGAGCCGAGGAGTTGGAGGGCGAGCGAGGCGTTGCCCTGCTCGTCGAGACGGTCGTTGAAGAGGATGTCGGGCGCACCGATGACGACGGTGTCGCCGCCCCCGGATGCCGCCGGGACGCGTACGAGGGTGGCCAGGCGCTCGCTGGGGTAGCACTCGTCGGCGTCGACCTGGAGGGCCGTGTAGCGGATGCCGCCGGTGTCGGCGCTACCTGCGCGGCGGGCCGCCGGCAGATTGCAGTCGGGGGACAGGCTCGAGTCGAGGCTGGTGGCAGGGTCGGCGATGACGCCGGGAGCGAGCCGTTCGACGGACCAGCTGCCGGGCGCGATCAGGATGCTGCGTCCGCCGGAGGCATCGGTCGCGGCGTGCAGACGGGTCTGTTGACCTGCTGTCAGCAGATCGGGGTCGGCCACGAGGAGGGTGGTGTCCGGGCCGGCGGCGGTGCGGGCCTCGTCCAGGGTGGTGACCACGCGTGTGGACACGCCGCGGTCGGTGAGCAGTTCGGCGACGGCGCGGCTGCCGTAGGGGTCGGCGGAGCGTGGGTCGAGTCGGCCGTGCCGGGCGTCGGACTGGATCACGGCGATCGAGATGGCTCCGACCAGGAGCAGCACGAGGGCGAGCAGGATGCCTCGCGTACGGGTCCACACCTGGCGGGTGGTAGGAGAGGCCGAGGTGGACGGGAACGTGGCCTCAGCGGTCATTCGGCGGCTCCCTGGCGGGCGTTCTGGGCCGCGCTGTGGGCGCTGCTGGTGAGCACCGGTTTGGTGCGCTCGAGGTCGCGGTCGAGTTCGGCGATGCGGTGGTACGACTGCTCGGTCGCCGCGCGTCCCCCGTATGTCACGTCGTCGAAGTCCCGGGCGGCTGCGCTCAGCCGGTCCGCAGCGGAAGGCAGGGCGCGGCCCGCTTCCGCGGCGGCCTCGTCGGCGGTGCGGCCGGGGCGGACGTCGAGGAGGGCGCGTTCCTCCAGGGAGCGGACGATGGCCCGCATGCGTCCTTGGACGGCCTGGTTCCAGTGGCCCTGGGCTGCCTGTGCCTCGGCGGCGGCGCGATGCTCGGCGGCGCTGCGGGGGCGGTCGTCGAACAGGGCGGCGGAGGAGACCGGTGCCCGACGCGGGGTGCCCAGGCGCCACCACAGGGCACCCAGGGCGGCGAGGACGACCAGGATGACGACGACCAGGCCGAGCGTCCCCCCAGGAGTGGCGGCAGCGGCGGCGCCGAACAGCTTGCCGACCCAGTCCCAGAATGCGTTCAGCGCCCGCTCGAACAGGCTGGGGTCGTTCTCGTGGTACATGCCTTTGGACAGCTCGCGCCGAGCCGCCTCCCGCGCCGGGTCGCGCGGGATGGTCAACGGCGGCTCGTCGTCGGAGCGCGACAGCGCCGACGCTTCACCGGCGCGCAGCAGCGCCCGTGCCGCCATGTCGGCGACGCGCTCCGGTACGGCCGTGAGGACTCCCCCCGCCAAGCTCACCGCATCAGCTCCCCGGAGTGGGGCCAGGGGCGCCTGTGCCGTAGTCCTGCACGCCGGCCGCGCGGGCCAGCTCGAGGTCGAGCGCCTCTCGGCGGATGCGCTGGTCGATGTAGAGGAGCACGGCGACGCCGGCTGTGATCGGGAAAGTGATCATGGAGCCGATCACCGCCCCGATCCCGCTGACGATGAGGAAGGTCCAGCCGAGGTCGCTGCCGCCGGTGTCGAGGAAGTTGCTCATGCCGCCTCCGCTGACCGCCGCCCCCAGGAAGGTGAAGGGGATGACGACGATCGACGCGACGATGTTCGCGATGATCGTGGCGAGCAGCTGGATGCCGAAGACGCGCCACCAGGAGCCGCGGACCAGTTTCGCGGAGCGGCTCATCGACTTCACGATGCTCTGCTTCTCCAGCATCAGCGCCGGCGAGGCGAGGGAGAAGCGGATCATCAGCCACAGGGCGACCACGCCCGCGGCGAGGCTGCCCAGGATGGCGAGGGCGGCACCGGCGGCACCGGCACCAGCCGCGGCCACGATGATGCCGGGCGTCGCGCCGCCGAGGATCACGCCGAAGGCGATGAGCAGCAGCAGGAAGATCAGGCCGAACAGCTTTGGCATCTGCGGGCGGGCGTCGCGCCAGGCCTCGCCGGTGGTCACGGACTTGCCGAGCACTGCCCGGCTGGTGACGGTCGTGAGCAGGGCGGTCGCGGCGATGGTGCCGATCAGGGAGATCAGGAAGACGACGCTCGTGCTGATCATGGTGTCGCCCAGGGCGGGGGTCAGCTCGTCGAGGCTGGCACTCGGATCGTTGAGGGCCTCGGTGCTGGCGCGGTCGTTCAGGACGAAGCCCTGGAGCAGGATGACGATGATCTCAGTGAGGACGGCGACGGTCAGCGCGATGCCCAGAACCGTGCGCCAGTAGGTGCGCATGGTGGAGACAGCGCCGTCGAGGATCTCGCCGACGCCGAGCGGGCGGAGCGGGATCACACCGGGCTTGGCCGCGGGCGGGGGACCGCCCCAGCCGCCGCCCCAGCCGCTGTATCCGCCGGGAGCGCCAGGGCCTCCGTAGCCGCCAGGGCCGGCGGGAGGTCGGTTGCCCCAGCCAGGGCCCGGCGGAGGCGGTGGTGGGGCCTGGCCGGGGCCGGTCGCCGGTCCGGTGGGTGCCGACCACTGGGCAGGTGGCGGCTGTTCCTTGGACCACTTCGAGCCGGGGCCTGTCGCATCCTGGCCCGGCTGGGCCGCGGGCTGTTCGGGGCCGGGCCGGTCGGCGGGCTCGGCAGGGCCCGATGGACCGGGCTGCTGTCCGTCGGACGGGGCAGATCCGGGCGAGGCCCAGCCCGGAGTGTCGTTCATCGTCGCTCCTTCACGGTGCCCATTCCGCGGTCGCGGCGGCAGGTTGGCAGCCATCGTGCCATGGGGTGGTCGACGAGTGACCGGCCGCGGTCTGGGGTGGACACCTTCAATTGTCCGCCGGGTAAGGGGCAGACTGACCGCATGGCTGATCAGCACGCGCAATCCGGCGAGGACAACCAGTCGACCGAGATACCGGCGATCCGGTGGGAGGAGCCACCCGAGGGCCCGGTGGTGATCCTTCTCGACCAGACGAGGCTGCCGGTCGAGGAGGTCGAACTGGTGTGTACGGACGCACCCGCGCTGGTGGAGGCGATCCGTTCGCTCGCCGTGCGCGGGGCGCCACTGCTGGGTATCGCGGGGGCGTACGGGGTCGCGCTCGCCGCCGCGCGCGGGTTCGACGTGGCCGACGCCGCGAGCGCGCTGGCGAGCGCCCGGCCCACCGCGGTGAACCTCGCCGTCGGAGTGCGCCGGGCCGAGGCCGCGTACCGGGCGGAGCTCGGCAGGAGTGGTGACCCGGAGCAGTCCGCCCGGGCGGCGCTGGCCGCGGCGCGTGCGCTGCACCAGGAGGACGCCGAAGCCAGTGCGCGGATGGCCGAGAAGGGGCTGGCGCTGCTGGACGAGCTGCTGCCCGGCGGTGGGCACAGGATCCTCACACACTGCAACACCGGGCGGTTGGTGTCGGGTGGTGAGGGGACGGCGTTCGCGGTGGCGCTCGCGGCGCATAGGTCGGGCCGGCTGCGGCGGCTGTGGGTGGACGAGACGCGCCCGCTGCTGCAGGGCGCTCGGCTGACGGCGTACGAGGCGGCGCGCAGCGGCATGGCGTACACCTTGCTGACCGACAACGCGGCGGGGTCGCTGTTCGCGGCCGGGGAGGTGGACGCGGTGCTGATCGGGGCGGACCGTATCGCGGCCGACGGTTCGGTGGCGAACAAGGTGGGGAGCTATCCGCTCGCGGTGCTGGCGCGCTACCACCATGTGCCGTTCATCGTGGTGGCGCCGTTGACGACGGTGGATCCGGACACGCCGGACGGGGCGTCGATCGAGGTCGAGCAGCGGGCCGGCCATGAGGTGACCGAGGTGACGGCTCCCCATGTGCCGGTGGCCGGAGCGGAGGCGGGAGGCGGGATTCCGGTGGCGCCGCTGGGGACACAGGCGTACAACCCGGCGTTCGATGTGACTCCGCCCGAGCTGGTGACGGCGATCGTCACTGAGGAGGGCGCCGTTTCCCCTGTGACGGCTGAGGCCCTGGCAGAGCTGTGTGCCAGGTCTCGAGAGGTCACGCTCAGTTGACGGGATGTTCTGCGATCCTGTGAGGAAGAGCGGTCTGGATCCCGTTCACGTTCGGGTCTTGAAGGGGGCCGCTGGCCCAGGGCAGACAGTGACGGTTGGATACGACTATCGTCACGGGCCAGTGACGTGCCTCACCAGTACCTTCGCCAATGTTACGAGAATGGGATGATGTCGTTTATGAAGGGACGAGTCCTTGTCGTCGACGACGACACCGCACTTGCCGAGATGCTCGGCATTGTGCTGCGTGGTGAAGGTTTTGAGCCGTCTTTTGTGGCCGACGGCGACAAGGCGCTGGCTGCTTTCCGTGAGACCAAGCCCGACCTGGTGCTGCTCGACCTGATGCTGCCCGGTCGGGACGGCATCGAGGTGTGCCGCCTGATCAGGGCGGAGTCGGGTGTGCCGATCGTGATGCTGACGGCGAAGAGCGACACGGTCGATGTCGTCGTGGGCCTGGAGTCGGGCGCGGACGACTACATCGTGAAGCCGTTCAAGCCGAAGGAGCTGGTCGCGCGGATCCGGGCGCGGCTGCGGAGGTCGGAAGAGCCGGCGCCCGAGCAGCTTGCCATCGGTGACCTGGTCATCGATGTGGCCGGTCACTCCGTGAAGCGGGACGGGCAGTCGATCGCGCTGACGCCGCTGGAGTTCGATCTGCTGGTGGCGCTGGCCCGTAAGCCGTGGCAGGTGTTCACTCGTGAGGTTCTGCTCGAGCAGGTGTGGGGCTACCGGCACGCGGCCGACACGCGCCTTGTCAACGTGCATGTGCAGCGGCTGCGGTCCAAGGTCGAGAAGGACCCGGAGCGGCCGGAGATCGTGGTGACTGTCCGTGGTGTCGGTTACAAGGCCGGGCCGAACTGACATGTCCGGGGACAGTGCCGCTTCGGCGCCCGGCAAGCCCGGGGGCCGCGCGGGGCGGCCTGTCGGCCGGAAGGCTGCGGGCTCCCGCTGGGGGCGTTTCCTCGAGGGCGGGCTGCTGCAGGGTGGAGTCCAGGGCAGCCCGGTGCTGCGCCTGTTCATGCGCTGGGTACGACGGCCGCTGCTGCCCGTCATGCGGCTGTGGCGGCGCAACATCCAGCTCAAGGTCGTCGTCACGACGCTGCTGATGTCGTTGGGCGTGGTCCTGCTGCTCGGCTTCGTCGTCATCGGGCAGGTGCGCAACGGCCTGCTGGACGCCAAGGTGAAGGCCTCGCAGAGCCAGGCCACCGGTGGGTTCGCGGTTGCCAAGCAGAACGCCGAGGAGACGGCCAGCGGCACCGTGGACGACGCCACCACGGCGGACGGCCGTCCCGCGCAGAACGTCATCGAATGGATGAGCGATCTGGTCTCCTCGCTGTCCAGCGGCGGCCAGGGCGCCTTCGACGTCGTCACGCTCCCCGCGGGCGACGAGACCGGCGGTGGGCGCGGTCCGCGCGCCTCGGGTTACGTCGACCCGTTCGCCAGCGTGCCCGAGGAACTGCGTGAACGTGTCGACACCAGCCCCGCGGCGGTCCAGAGCTACACCCGCATCATCTACAACACCGACAAGGAGTCCCAGCCGGCCCTGGTCATCGGCAAGCAGGTCGACGACCCGAACCGTGACCCATACCAGCTGTACTACCTCTTCCCGCTGACGCAGGAGGAGAAGTCGCTGAGCTTGGTCAAGGGGACGCTGGCGACGGCCGGGCTGTTCGTGGTCGTTCTCCTCGGGGCCATTGCCTGGCTTGTGGTGCGCCAGGTCGTCACCCCCGTTCGGATGGCCGCGGGCATCGCCGAGCGGCTGTCCGCGGGGCGCCTGCAGGAACGTATGAAGGTCACCGGCGAGGACGACATCGCGCGGCTCGGCGAGGCCTTCAACAAGATGGCGCAGAATCTGCAGCTGAAGATCCAGCAGCTGGAGGACCTGTCGCGGATGCAGCGGCGGTTCGTGTCCGATGTCTCGCACGAGCTGCGGACGCCGCTGACGACCGTACGGATGGCCGCCGACGTGATCCACGAGGCGCGGGAGGACTTCGATCCCGTGACCGCGCGGTCGGCGGAGCTGCTGGCCGACCAGTTGGACCGGTTCGAGTCGCTGCTCGCGGATCTGCTGGAGATCAGCCGCTTCGACGCGGGCGCGGCGGCGCTGGAGGCCGAGCCGATAGACCTCAGGGAGGTCGTACGGCGGGTCGTCAGCGGTGCCGAGCCGCTCGCCGAGCGCAAGGGCACGCACATACGGGTCGTCGGCGACCAGCAGCCCGTCGTCGCGGAGGCGGACGCGAGGCGGGTGGAGCGTGTCCTGCGCAACCTCATCGTCAACGCCGTGGAGCACGGCGAGGGCAAGGACGTCGTCGTCAAGCTCGCCGCGGCGGGCGGGGCGGTCGCTGTCGCGGTGCGTGACTACGGAGTCGGGCTCAAGCCCGGCGAGGCGACTCGTGTGTTCAGCCGGTTCTGGCGGGCCGACCCGGCACGCGCGCGTACCACCGGTGGTACGGGGTTGGGGCTGTCGATCGCTCTGGAGGACGCGCGGCTGCACGGGGGCTGGTTGCAGGCATGGGGTGAGCCGGGCGGCGGCTCGCAGTTCCGGCTGACGCTGCCGAGGACCGCGGACGAGCCGCTTCGGGGCTCCCCGATACCGCTGGAGCCGAAGGACTCGCGACGCAATCGCGGACTTGACGACGCCGGACTGCCGCACGGCGGTGCCGAGAAGAGCGCGACCGTGCCGGCGCAGCCGGCGGGCGAGCAGGGGGCGTCAATGTCGATCACACCGCGGATGGCCTCCGTGGCGCCGACGGCGGACCCGACGGCGCTGCCCGGCAACGGCGCGCGCGTGGTGCCCCGGCCGACTTCAGGCACCCGACGACAGGACGACACGCCGGCTGCGGACGGGCCGCGTGGCGTGTCCTCGGACCGTGCGGACGCCGCGTCGCAGGACGTGGAACAGCAAGGGGAGGCATTTCGTGGGCGCTGACCGCGAGGGGGGCGCGCGACGTCGACCGGTGCGCGCGGTGGCGTACGCCGTCTGCGGCGGCGTACTGCTGGCCGGATGCGCCTCGATGCCCGACAGCGGGGATCTGCGCGGCGTCGAATCCACACCCCGCCAGGACTCACAGGTGCGGGTCTTCGCGATGCCGCCCTCCGAGGGTGCTCAGCCCCAGCAGATCGTGGACGGCTTCCTGGAGGCGCTGACCAGCGACGATCCGCGCTATGAGACGGCGCGCAAGTACCTGACCGCAAGGGCCGCCAAGACGTGGCAGCCGGAGATGTCCACGACGGTGCTCGCGAGCGCGCCCGACACCACGCCCGACCCGGGGCCCCGCGAGGACAGTGACTACTTCTCCTTCACGCTCGCCGGTACCAAGGTCGCCGCGGTGGACAGGCAGCAGGCGTATGAGCCCGCGCGCGGGAACTACAGCCAGACGGTGTACCTCGTGCGGGAGGAGAAGACCAAGCAGTGGCGCATCGACGGCCTGCCGCCGGGCGTCGTCATGGGCAGGTCGGACTTCCAGCGCAACTACATGTCCGTGGACAAGTACTTCCTCGCCTCGAACACCGCGGCCGGGACGGTCGTGCAGCAGCGTGCGGCGGTCGCCGATCCGGTGTACGTACGACGGCATGTCGACCCGATGACGCAGATGGTGCGCTCCCTGCTCAACGGGCCCACCGCCTGGCTCAAGTCGGTCGTCAGGTCCAGCTTCCCGACCGGTACGGCGCTGAAGAAGGGCGTCACCTCGTTGACGCCCGACGACCAGAACAAGCTGACCGTGCCGTTGAACGAGAAGGCCGCACGGGTCGGGACGAGCAAGTGCAACGAGATGGCGGCCCAGATCCTCTTCACCCTGCAGAACCTCACTCCCGTCGTCGACGAGGTCGAGCTGAAGTCGGGCGACACCCAGCTGTGCACGCTCACCAAGGACAGCGCCGACGGGGTCGCCGCGCGCGGTGAGGCGAGGCGTACCGAGTACCTGTACTTCGTCGACGGCAAGAAGCGGCTCGTGCGGATGGCGGCCGACAGCAGCGACAAGCAATCCGAAGCGGTGCCGGGCGCGCTGGGCGAGGGTGACGTCGAGTTGCGGTCGGTGGCGGTCTCGCGCGACGAGAGCAGGGCGGCTGCCGTATCCGCGGACGGCAAGTCCCTGTACGTCGGATCGATGGTGGCGAGCGGTTCCCTCGGGGAGGCCGTGCTGCGCAGCGCGGGCGGCTCGGTGGAGGACCGCTTGACGACGCCCAGCTGGGACAGCCAGGGCGATCTGTGGGTGGCCGACCAGGATCCCGACAACTCCAGGCTGCTGATGCTGGAGGACGGCGCGGGCGAGCCGATCGTCGTGGACACGCCGGAGCTGGGCGGCCGTATCGCATCCGTCCGGGTGGCCTCCGACGGGGTACGGATCGCGCTCGTCGTCGACAAGGGCGGTAAGCAGTCCCTGCTCATCGGGCGGATCGAGCGGAGCGGGAAGGTGGGCGAGAGCCAGGCCGTCTCGGTCTCCGGACTGCATTCCGCGGCACCGGAGTTGGAAGAGGTCAGCGCCATGTCGTGGGCCGGCGACAGCCGACTGGTGGTCGTCGGGCGCGAGGAGGGCGGCGTGCAGCAGATGCGGTATGCCGCCGTCGACGGCTCCACACCTGAAGGGCCGGCGCCCGCCGCTCTGACCGGCGTGAAGGAGATCGCCGCGGCCGAGGACGAGCGGCTGCCGCTCGTGGCGTACTCGGAGGACGGGATCGTGCGCCTGCCGACCGGGGCCCAGTGGCAGAAGGTGATCGCGGAGGGCTCGGCGCCGGTTTATCCCGGGTGAGGCTTCGGGGCGCTGCGGTTCTCCCTCCGCGCGCTCTCCGACGCGGCGGCCGCGTGCTCCGGTGCTGCGCACGGTTCCGCGATACGGCCGTCCAGTCGGCGTCCGCAGTTATCCACAGCGCGTTATCCACAGGGGTGGCCGCGTGGCGCGGGTGTTGGCACAGTGGTGGGCATGCGGGGGTGGTGGCAGGACCTCACCGACCTGGTGCTGCCGGCCGAGTGCGGAGGCTGCGGTCGGCCTCGTACGGTGCTCTGCCCGGAGTGCCGTACGGCGCTGAGCGGGGCCGTACCGCGCCGGGTGCGGCCGGTGCCGGAGCCGCCCGGGCTGCCGACCGTGCACGCGGCCGCCCGGTACGCGGACGAGGTGCGTGCGGTGCTGCTCGCTCACAAGGAACGGGGCGCGCTGGCGCTCGCGGCACCGTTGGGCACGGCCTTGGCAGGGGCTGTGAGGGCGGGGCTGACCAGCGAACAGGCACCGGACGGCCGGCCTGTGCTGCTCGTTCCCGTGCCCTCCGCGCGTGGGGCGGTGCGGGCTCGGGGGCATGATCCGGCTCGGCGCATCGCGCTCGCCGCCGCGGGGGAGTTGCGGCGGGGCGGGGTGCCGGCGCGGGTGGTCGCCGTGCTGCGGCAGCGAAGGGCCGTGGCCGACCAGGCGGGGCTCAACTCCCGGCAGCGGCTGGACAATCTCGCGGGCGCGCTGGCGGTGGCGTCCGCAGGGGCAGGTTTGCTCACCGCGGGCCCGGTCGTGCTCGTCGACGACCTGATGACGACGGGCGCCTCCCTGACGGAGGCGGCGCGAGCCGTGCGGGCGGCGACCGCGGCAGTGGCCGCATGCGGACGTACGGACGGGACGGCTGGGTACCGCGGGGCAGAGGGGCCGGAAACGTACGCAAGAAGGGCTACGGCGGTGTATGCCGCGGCGCCTCGGGAAAGGACAGAGGAACGAAGGACTGGATCAATGGACGAGGCAGTGGACCGAAGGCACGGAGTGCCAGGAATGGCGGGCCCGCGCCGGGCCGGTGACAAGGTCTGCGCAGCTGTGGTCGCGGCCTCGCCGGATTCTTTCGAAATAAACCGGAACTGACTGTGAACGCGCATCGTTGCAGGTTATGAGAGGAGCAATTCACCTGAGTGGAGGTACGCCGCGGTAGAGGGTGACGACATCCGTCCAGGCGAGATATGTTCGGTTGTGAGGGAAAGGCCCAGGCCATACCTCGCATATCGAATGCCGTGCCGCGGGTTTTGCGCAATCACCGGGCCGGCGGGGTGGAGATCTTGCCCGCGGGGGAGGAGGAGGTGAACGTCACCGAGTCCGAGGTTCCGGCCTCACCGGAGCCTGATGCAAAAGGGAGATGCTCCGCCACTGAAGCGGAGCGATCCGGGAACGGAGTTCTGCGTGGACATCGTCGTCAAGGGCCGCAAGACCGAGGTGCCCGAGCGGTTCCGCAAGCACGTGGCCGAGAAGCTGAAGCTGGAGAAGATCCAGAAGCTCGATGGCAAGGTGATCAGCCTCGACGTCGAGGTGTCCAAGGAGCCGAACCCGCGACAGGCCGACCGATCGGATCGAGTGGAGATCACGCTCCGCTCCCGCGGTCCGGTGATCCGGGCGGAGGCGGCGGCCAGCGATCCGTATGCGGCACTCGACCTGGCGGCGGAGAAGCTGGATGCCCGGCTGCGCAAGCAGCACGACAAGCGCCACACACGCCGGGGCGCGCGACGGCTCACGGCAGCCGAGGTCCCCGACCACGTTCCGGGCGCGGCGACGCTCAACGGGAACGGCCACACCGTCCACGACGAAGACTCGGACGGCGTGCCCGTCAAGAAGATCGGCTCGCTGGAAGTGAAGGGTGAAGGCCCCCTCGTAGTCCGCGAGAAGACCCACGTCGCCTCTCCGATGACCCTCGACCAGGCTCTCTACGAGATGGAGCTGGTCGGGCACGACTTCTATCTGTTCGTCGACTCCGAGACGAAGGAGCCGAGCGTCGTCTACCGGCGGCACGCATACGACTACGGCGTCATCCACCTCAACACCGACCCGATGGTGGCCCAGGCGCAGTCCCCCGCGGCAGGCGGCACGCTGGGTGGCTGACCCATCCGGCCGGCGGCACATCTGACGGTGCCCCTGGAGCGCGTATGCGCCCCCAGGGGCACCCGTGTGCGACCACTTCGCGCCCCGCTCTGTCACCTCAGTGTCGTCCGGGCATGGAATCATGGCCGGACCGGCCCAACCGGTGGGCCGTTGCCTTGGGTTGGCGATGGCACAGGACCAGCCACAGCCTTCAGGGGGAGGAACGATGGCGGACAGCTTCGGACCGATGCATGACGGAGACGCCGACGACGGCGTCGCCGGCATGGGCCCGGACACGGGCTCACCACGTAAGGAGCCGATCCGCGTCCTGGTCGTGGACGACCACGCCCTCTTCCGTCGTGGTCTGGAGATCGTGCTCGCGGCCGAGGAGGACATCCAGGTCGTCGGGGAGGCGGGCGACGGCGCGGAGGCCGTCGACAAGGCAGCCGATCTGCTGCCGGACATCGTCCTGATGGACGTACGGATGCCCAAGCGGGGCGGGATCGAGGCGTGCACCTCGATCAAGGAAGTGGCCCCCAGTGCCAAAATCATCATGCTGACCATCAGCGACGAGGAAGCCGACCTCTACGAGGCCATCAAGGCGGGCGCGACCGGTTATCTCCTCAAGGAGATCTCGACGGACGAGGTGGCCACCGCCATTCGCGCGGTGGCCGACGGCCAGTCGCAGATCAGCCCTTCCATGGCGTCGAAGCTGCTGACCGAGTTCAAGTCGATGATCCAGCGGACCGACGAGCGACGGCTGGTGCCTGCGCCGCGGCTTACGGACCGCGAGCTGGAAGTGCTCAAGCTCGTCGCCACGGGGATGAACAACCGCGATATCGCCAAGGAGTTGTTCATCTCCGAGAACACCGTGAAGAACCATGTGCGCAACATCCTGGAGAAGCTGCAGCTGCACTCCAGGATGGAGGCGGTCGTGTATGCGATGCGGGAGAAGATCCTCGAGATCCGCTGACGATCACGCCAGTATGCGGGTGAGTTCCCTCGTGAGGGGCTCGCGCAGTTCCGGGGCGTCCACACGCTCCACGCGTACGTCCGTGCAGTCGACCCAGCTTGCCGCTTCGGCCAGGGCCTGGGCGACGGCCGGGACTGCCTTGGGGCCGTCCAGGGTGACCTGCTTGGCCACCAGGGTGCGGCCGTCGCGGGCCGGGTCGACGCGGCCGACGAGGCGGCCCCCTGCCAGGACCGGCATCGCGAAATAGCCGTACACACGCTTTGGCTTGGGGACGTAGGCCTCCAGGCGGTGGGTGAAGCCGAAGATCCGCTCGGTGCGCGCCCGTTCCCAGATCAACGAGTCGAACGGGGACAGCAGCGTGGTGCGGTGGCGGCCACGTGGAGGGGTCTCCAGGGCCGCCGGGTCGGCCCAGGCCGGTTTGCCCCAGCCCTCGACCGTGACCGGGACCAGGCCCGACTCGGCGATCACCGCGTCGACCTGGTCGCCCTTGAGGCGGTGGTAGTCGGCGATGTCCGCGCGAGTGCCGACGCCTAGGGACTGGCCGGCGAGGCGGACCAGTCTGCGGAGGCACTCGGTGTCGTCGAGGTCGTCGTGCAGGAGGGTGTCCGGGATCGCGCGTTCTGCCAGGTCGTAGACACGCTTCCAGCCGCGGCGTGACACGCAGACCACCTCGCCGTGCATCAGGGCGCGCTCGACGGCGACCTTTGCGCCGGACCAGTCCCACCACTCGCTGGTTCTCTTCGCGCCGCCCAACTCCGTGGCGGTGAGGGGGCCTTCCGCTTGCAGCCGCTTGATCACCTGGTCGTAGGTGCCGTCCGGGAGGTCGTGGTTCCAGTGCGGGCGGTTGCGGTAGGCGCGGCGGCGGAAGGCGAAGTGGGGCCATTCCTCGATGGGGAGTATGCAGGCAGCGTGGGACCAGTATTCGAAGGCGTGCGGTTGTGCCGGAGGGGTGGCCTCGGATGCGGGCGTCCAGTAGGCGCTCTCGATGGTTTTGCGGCTCACCGCGCCCAGGCGGGCGTACGGGATGAGTTCGTGGGAGCGGGCCAGGACCGAGATGGTGTCGAGTTGGACCGCGCCGAGGTGGCGGAGGAGGCCGCGGACGCCGGAGCGGCGGTCGGGGGCGCCGATGAAGCCCTGGGCGCGGAGGGCGAGGCGGCGGGCGTCGTCTGCGGAGAG
Organism: Streptomyces sp. GESEQ-4; assembly: GCF_017948455.1. Classification (GTDB taxonomy): domain Bacteria; phylum Actinomycetota; class Actinomycetes; order Streptomycetales; family Streptomycetaceae; genus Streptomyces. The sequence continues at coordinate 106,538 of NZ_JAFFSU010000024.1, read as the reverse complement.
CTCCGTGCTCGGGCGCGGGAGGGTCGTCATGGTTCCGCACGATAGGGGGTGGGTCTGACAGTGGGGGGTGAGCTGCGGGTTCGTTGTGTGGGTGCCCGGCGTGGGTGCGGGCCTCGCGGTGTTTCGCCCCCGCCGCCCCTACCCGTCCCATCCCTGGGGGCTGCCGCTCCCAGACCCCCGCTTCGGCCTGAACGGCCTCGTCCTCAAACGCCGGACGGGCTGGAATGCGCGCACCGGCGTCGAGGAGCCAGCCGCCACCAGTGGGTGGTGTCGTCGTCAGTGGGTGGGTGGGGTGGGGGGTGTTGGTAGGTAGGGGGCTGTTGAGGGGAGGCCCAGGTCTGAGGGGAGTAGGGAGCCGATCCAGCAGTCTCGGCGTACGCCCTTGTTGTTGAGGGCGGAGCGGAGGGTGCCTTCGATGGTGAAGCCGGCGCGTTCGGCGACGGCGCGGGAGGCTGTGTTGCCTACTTCGGCTCGCCATTCGATGCGGTCGACGGAGACGTGGGTGAAGGCCCAGCGGGCGGCGGTGAAGGTGGCCTCGGTGATGTAGCCGTTGCCACGGTGGTGCTTTGCGGACCAGTAACCGACCTCGGCCACGCCCAGGGAGCGGATGGTGATGCTGAGCATGCCGACCAACTCCCCTTCGGGGAGGAAGACGCCGAAGGTGAACATGGAACCGTTCGCCCAGCCGTCCGGAGCCAGGTGTTCCGTGAAGCTCTCGGCGTGTTCGGGGAGGTAGGGCGAGGGGATCGTGGTCCAGCGCTGGATCTCGGGGTCCTGGGCGGCGGCGTACACGGCGTCCGTGTCCTGCGGACCGACCGTGCGCAGGACGAGACGGCCGGTGGTCAGCGTGGCGGGTTCCATCCGGTGATTCTGGTCGGGGTCTCGATGAAGACGCCATCTTTTTGCGGTGCGTGAGCGGGCGATCACAGTTCGCGCAATTCGTCGGCGCGACGCGGCACCATCCGTGGGCCCCGGCCGTTGTCCCCTAATGAAGAGTATTGAAGAGTTGTGCAGCAGCGGACAGTCGCAGTCACGGCAGGCCTCCCGGCGTGCCGGGGTCCTCGCATACGATGGCCGTTGCTCAGTCAAGTCAAATGAAACCGACCGTCCCAGGCCCGACCGGCAAGGAGACCAACCCCCGTGTCCGTCCTCTCGAAGATCATGCGTGCAGGCGAAGGCAAAATCCTGCGCAAGCTGCACCGCATCGCGGACCAGGTCAACTCCATCGAAGAGGACTTCGTCGACCTCTCCGACGCCGAGCTGCGGGCCCTCACCGATGAGTACAAGCAGCGGTATGCCGATGGTGAGAGCCTGGACGACCTGTTGCCCGAGGCGTTCGCCACCGTACGGGAGGCCGCCAAGCGCGTCCTCGGCCAGCGCCACTACGACGTGCAGATGATGGGCGGCGCGGCCCTGCACTGGGGCTACGTGGCCGAGATGAAGACCGGCGAGGGCAAGACCCTGGTCGGCACCCTGCCCGCGTATCTGAACGCCCTCTCCGGAGACGGCGTCCACATCATCACGGTCAACGACTACCTGGCCGAGCGCGACTCCGAGATGATGGGCCGCATCCACCGGTTCCTGGGCCTGTCCGTCGGCTGCATCCTCGCCAACATGACGCCGGCCCAGCGCCGCGAGCAGTACGGCTGCGACATCACGTACGGCACGAACAACGAGTTCGGCTTCGACTACCTGCGCGACAACATGGCGTGGTCCAAGGACGAACTCGTCCAGCGCGGCCACAACTTCGCCATCGTCGACGAGGTCGACTCCATCCTCATCGACGAGGCCCGTACGCCGCTGATCATCTCCGGCCCGGCCGACCAGGCCACCAAGTGGTACGGCGACTTCGCCAAGCTGGTCACGCGCCTCAAGCGCGGCGAGGCGGGCAACCCCCTCAAGGGCATCGAGGAGACCGGCGACTACGACGTCGACGAGAAGAAGCGCACGGTCGCCATCCACGAGTCCGGTGTCAGCAAGGTCGAGGACTGGCTGGGCATCGACAACCTCTACGAGTCGGTGAACACGCCGCTGGTGGGCTACCTGAACAACGCCATCAAGGCGAAGGAGCTCTTCAAGAAGGACAAGGACTACGTCGTCATCGACGGCGAGGTCATGATCGTCGACGAGCACACCGGCCGTATCCTCGCCGGCCGCCGTTACAACGAGGGCATGCACCAGGCGATCGAGGCGAAGGAAGGGGTGGACATCAAGGACGAGAACCAGACGCTCGCCACGATCACCCTGCAGAACTTCTTCCGTCTCTACGACAAGCTCTCCGGCATGACCGGTACGGCGATGACCGAGGCCGCCGAGTTCCACCAGATCTACAAGCTCGGCGTGGTCCCCATCCCGACCAACCGGCCGATGGTCCGCGCGGACCAGTCGGACCTGATCTACCGCACCGAGGTCGCGAAGTTCGACGCGGTCGTCGACGACATCGCCGAGAAGCACGAGAAGGGCCAGCCGATCCTCGTCGGTACGACGTCGGTCGAGAAGTCCGAATACCTCTCGCAGCAGCTCTCCAAGCGCGGCATCCAGCACGAAGTGCTGAACGCCAAGCAGCACGACCGCGAGGCGTCGATCGTCGCCCAGGCCGGCCGCAGGGGCGCCGTGACGGTCGCCACCAACATGGCCGGCCGTGGTACGGACATCAAGCTCGGCGGCAACCCCGACGACCTCGCCGAGGCCGAGCTGCGCCAGCGCGGCCTCGACCCCGAGGAGCACATCGAGGAGTGGGCCGCCGCGCTGCCCGCCGCCCTGGAGCGGGCCGAGAAGGCGGTGCGGGCCGAGTTCGAGGAGGTCAAGGACCTCGGCGGGCTCTACGTCCTGGGCACCGAGCGGCATGAGTCGCGTCGGATCGACAACCAGCTGCGCGGTCGTTCCGGTCGTCAGGGCGACCCCGGTGAGTCCCGCTTCTACCTGTCGCTCGGCGACGACCTGATGCGCCTGTTCAAGGCCCAGATGGTCGAGCGCGTGATGTCGATGGCCAACGTCCCGGACGATGTGCCGATCGAGAACAAGATGGTCACGCGCGCGATCGCGTCGGCCCAGTCGCAGGTCGAGCAGCAGAACTTCGAGACCCGTAAGAACGTTCTGAAGTACGACGAGGTTCTCAACCGGCAGCGCGAGGTCATCTACGGCGAGCGCCGCCGCGTTCTGGAGGGCGAGGACCTGCACGAGCAGATCCAGCACTTCATGGACGACACGATCGACGCGTACGTCCAGGCCGAGACCGCCGAGGGCTTCGCGGAGGAGTGGGACCTGGACCGGCTGTGGGGCGCCTTCAAGCAGCTCTACCCGGTGAAGGTCACCGTCGAGGAGCTGGAGGAGGCGGCCGGCGACCGGGCCGGCCTCACCGCCGAGTTCCTCGCCGACTCCATCAAGGACGACATCCGCGAGCAGTACGAATCGCGTGAGGCGCAGCTCGGCTCCGAGATCATGCGTGAGCTGGAGCGCCGGGTCGTGCTGTCGGTCCTGGACCGCAAGTGGCGCGAGCACCTCTACGAGATGGACTACCTCCAGGAGGGCATCGGCCTGCGCGCGATGGCGCAGAAGGATCCCCTGGTCGAGTACCAGCGCGAGGGCTTCGACATGTTCACCGCCATGATGGAGGGCATCAAGGAGGAGTCCGTCGGCTACCTGTTCAACCTGGAGGTCCAGGTCGAGCAGCAGGTCGAGGAGGTCCCGGTCGAGGACGCCAAGCAGCCGAGCCTGCAGAAGCAGGACGCGGTACCGGCGCAGGCGGGGTCCCGCCCCGAGATCCGCGCCAAGGGCCTGGAGGCTCCGCAGCGGCGCAACCTGCACTTCACCGCGCCGACCGTGGACGGCGAAGGCGGCACCGTGGAGGGCGAGTTCGCCAGCGAGGAGGAGACCGCCGGGGCGCGTTCCGAGTCCGACGGTCTCACCCGCGCGGAGCGCCGCAAGCAGGCGCGCGGCGGGCGGCGCCGCAAGAAGTGACGGGCGCTTCGCGAGAGTGGCAGCGGTCGTGATGGCTGCTCCATGAGCGAGGCCGAGTGGTGAGGGGCCGGGCATCCTGAGGGTGCCCGGCCTCTCGTTGTGGGCGGGCATCTCGAGGGTCCCGGCCCCTCGTTATGGGCGGGGCATCCTGAGGGTGCCCGCAGCCCTCGTTGCGGGCGGGGCGCGCTTCAGTCGTCGTCGGGCTCCGGTGTGCGCGGGCCGTCGAGTTCCAGCGCGGTGCAGCGCCAGCGCAGGTCCGGGCCCTTCTCCAGGCGGAAGGCCATGGCGCGCAGTTCGTCACCGGCGCCGATGCGGGCGAAGGCCTCGACGGCGCCGGCGTGGACGATGTAGTAGCCGATGTCGCGGACGACGGGGCGCGTGCCGCGGGTGCGCAGGAGACCGTGTTCCGCGAGCCGGGCAAGTTCGTCGTAGGCGCGGCCCGCGGTGTGGCCCAGCATCCAGTGGACCGGGCGCTGGCCGCTCAGGACGAGCAGCAGGCGGTCGGCGAAGACGTCGGTGGGACGGGGGCGCGGGGCGGGCCTGGGCAGGGGCTGAGGCGGTACGGCGGGAGACGCGGTGGCGGAGGCCGTACGCGCCTCGGTGCGCGTCCTGGTGCGCGATGCCGTGCCCCTTGATGTGCGGGGCGGGGTGCCGCCGGGGCGGCGGGTGTCACGGCGGCCGGGAGGGCGAGTGCCCGCGTCGTGGTTCGCCCTGGTCATGACCTTGTTCATGAGTGTCCCCGCTCGGTGGGCCCGGAAGTACCGGGCAGTAACTTGCTGGTGGGGATCTTGTACGGGGCCGCGGACGGCGGGGGCAAGGCGGACGTGGTCCGCGCCGAGGTGGTCGCACGGTTCACTTATCCGGGTGATCCAGGACTGTCCAGGCCCGTGATCTCGCGGGCGCACCGGGTGAGTTCCGAGCCCGAGGTGGACGCCTCCCGAGGCAAGGGCAGGAACTCGAAAGGGGACGCCCGCACGTATCCTGAAGGCCCCCGGGAGACGCGGGACTCGCTCTTCCCGGGATCACTGCGGAGCCCTCGACCACGAAAGCGGCCAGCCATGCGCGTCTACGTCCCTCTGACCCTCTCCGGTCTCGCCGAGGCGTACAAGACGGGTGAGTTGGGAGACGGGCCGTTCGTCGCCTACGCCGTCACGCCCGGGTTGCGCGAGTGGTACCTCTCCGACGACATCGAGGAGCTCGAGTACGCGGCGCTCAGCCGGGCCGCGCTGGCCTCGCTGCGGCTGCTGGCGGCCGACCCCGGGGCGGTACGGCGCCGGGTCGTGGTCGCCGTCGACGTGCCCGAGGGCGCCGCGGTCGCCGACCCCGACCGGGGGCTCGATCCCTCGGCGCTGGGGGAGGTGCGGATCGGCGGGGCCGTATCGCTGGCCAAGGCCGCGTCGGTGCATGCCGACGCCGGCGACGCGGAGGCGGATGTGGCCGCCGCGGCGGAGGCGCTCGAGGCTGCGGACGCCGGTGACGACGACGCTCAGTTCGTCGTGGACGGGGCCGAGGATCACGAGCTGCTGTGGTTCGCCAGGCAGGAGATTGCGAATCTGGTGGGGCTGGGAGACTGACGCCGGCCCGCCCGGACCGTCTCCTGGGATCGAGGGATCTGGCTTTGACCTGCTGGTTCTCTTGATTGTCAGTGGTGGCGGGTACGGTTTTTGGCATGGGGATGCAGACGGACGCGCACATTGTCTGGGACTGGAACGGGACGCTGTTCCACGACAACGAAGCGATCATCGGGGCGACGAACGCGGCTTTCACCGAGCTGGGGCTCGACCCGATCACGATGGAGGAGTACCGGTCGCTGTACTGCGTGCCGGTGCCGAAGTTCTACGAGCGGCTGCTGGGGCGGCTGCCGACCGAGGACGAGTGGTTGGTCATGGACGAGACCTTCCATCGGTACTACACCGAGCACCGGGTGACGTGCGGGCTCACCGAGGGTGTCGCCGAGCTGCTGGAGAGCTGGCGGTCGGCGGGGCGCAGCCAGTCACTGCTCAGCATGTACGTCCATGACGAACTCGTCCCGCTGGTGCGGGGGTTCGGGATCGAGCCGCACTTCATACGGGTCGACGGGCGGACCGGGCCGTCCGGGGGCAGCAAGGCCGAGCACATGGAGCGGCACGTCGCGGCGCTCGCCGGTGTGGACCCCGCTCGTACGGTGGTGATCGGGGATGCCGCGGATGACGCGCTGGCGGCGCGTCATGTGGGGGCGCGGGCCGTGCTGTACACAGGGGGGTCGCACAGCCGGGCGAGTCTTGAGGAGACGGGAGTGCCGGTGGTGGACACGTTGGGGGAGGCGGTCGCGGTGGCGGAGCGGTTGGCCGCGTGACGCCTGCGGCGGGCGTGCGGGTGGAGGTGGGCGCTTAGGTGGGGTGCTCGGGTCGGTGGCTCAGGTTGCTGGGGCCTTCGCGCGGAGGACGGTGAGGAACTCTCGCATCCAGCTGGGGTGGTCGGGCCAGGCGCGGGAGGAGACGAGGGTGCCGTCCACCACAGCCTCGGTGTCCTGGAAGGTGGCGCCGGCGGCCTGCATGTCCGGCTCCAGCGCCGGGTACGCGGTGACGCGGCGGCCTCGGAGGCTGTCTGTCGCGGCGGTGAGGAGGGGGCCGTGGCAGATCTGGGCGACGGGTTTGTCGGCGTCGAAGAAGGACTTGAGGATCTTGCGGAGTTCGGGGTCGTTGCGGAGGTACTCCGGGGCTCGGCCGCCGGGGATGACGAGGGCGGCGTACTGGCCGGGGTCGACGTCGGCGAAGGCCAGGTCTGCGGGCCAGGTGTAGCCGGGCTTTTCGGTGTAGGTGTCGAAGCCGGGTTCGAAGTCGTGGACGACGAACTGGAGCTTTTTGCGGGTGGGGGCGGCGATGTGGACGTCGTAGCCCTCTTCGCGGAGGCGTTGGTAGGGGTACAGGACTTCCAGGGACTCGGCTGCGTCGCCGGTGACGATGAGGATCTTGGCCGACATGGGCTGCGCTCCCCTCGAGGGTGCGGGTGCGGGTGCTATGGGCAACGTGCCTCGGGGTGGGGGTCTTGCCAAGGGGGACGGCGGTGGGGGGTGTTGAGGTGCCGGAGTTTGTGCGGTGCATGGGGTTGGTGCGGGGTGAGGTGGGTCGTGCGACCCGGCACTGGGGCGGGTGCCGCGGGTTGAGGCTGGGCGGGGGTGGGTCGCGCAGCCCGGCGCTGACGGGGTGCCGCCTGCGCCCACCCGTGCCGCCCTAGGCGGCACGAATGCCCGCAGCTTGGCGGAGCGGGACGGCCGCTTGGCGGGCGGATGTCCGCAGCTTGGCCGGGCGGGTGCCGGCAGCTTGGCGGGGCGGGTGCCCGCAGCTTGGCGGGGCGGATGCTCGCACTGGGCCGGAACCCATTCCCAGCCTAGGCGCGGTCCCCGCACTGTGCAGAACGGCAAACTTCAGCCCCCGGTTTTGTACACATACGGCTCATGACGGGGGCCCCGGCCGGAGCGATAGCCTGGTGGCGTGATCAGCGCGATAGATCGCGGGGGCCTTGGTGTCTCCGTTGTGCGCCCGGGGTTCACGGCTGACAGCCGTGGCCGGGCGGTGGTCGCTGGTCTTCGCGGGTGGGAGGGGGCCGGTGAGGCTCCCAGGACGGCCAGTGCACCCGGGGTGCCTGCGGCGCAGAGAGCAGCGTCACACCCCTCGGGCGCGTCGAGAATGGCTGATAACCCCCCGCTCATCTCACCTTGCGGCATAGCGTCGAAGCAGACCGGACACCCCGCGTCGAGACGTTACGTCGGAGGGGAAGAGACCGTACTTCCTTCTACGTCACGCAATGGCGCGCGACAGGAGCCAGAGGACAATGCAGACCAAGCTGGACGAAGCCAAAGCCGAGTTGCTCGACAGGGCCGCCCGGGTAGCTGAGAACAGCCCGGTCGGGGGGTATCTACCGACTGGGACGACGGACGAGGGCACTTCCGGCACCCCGGACCACGACATCGTGCTCGCGTTCCTCCAGCGCTACTACCTGCACACCGCACCGGAGGACCTCACCGACCGCGACCCGGTCGACATCTTCGGCGCCGCCTTCTCCCACTACCGGCTGGCCGAGAACCGACCGCAGGGTACGGCCAATGTGCGGGTTCACACGCCCACCGTGGAAGAGAACGGGTGGACCTGCAGCCACTCGGTCGTCGAGGTCGTCACCGATGACATGCCGTTTCTCGTCGACTCCGTCACCAATGAGCTGACTCGGCAGGGACGCGGCATCCACGTCGTCATCCACCCGCAGGTGATCGTCCGTCGGGATGTCACCGGCAAGCTCATCGAGGTGCTCAGCGACCCGCCGGCCGGCGAGCGTCCGCACGACGCGCACACCGAGTCCTGGATCCACGTAGAGATCGACCGTGAGACCGACCGCTCCGACCTCAAGCAGATCACCACCGATCTGCTGCGTGTCCTCTCCGATGCCCGGGAGGCCGTCGAGGACTGGGAGAAGATGCGGGACGCGGCGCTGCGGATGGCCGAGGAGCTGCCCAGGGAGCCCACGTCCGACCTGCGGGAGCAGGAGGTCGAGGAGGCCAGGGAGCTGCTGCGCTGGCTGGCCGCCGACCACTTCACGTTCCTGGGATACCGGGAGTACGAGCTGCGGGACGACGATTCCCTCGCGGCTGTGCCCGGTACCGGGCTCGGCATTCTGCGGTCCGATCCGCATCACGCCACTGAAGAGAGCCATCCCGTCAGCCCCTCCTTCGAGCGGCTGCCCGCCGATGCCCGGGCCAAGGCCCGTGAGCACAAGCTCCTCATCCTCACCAAGGCCAACAGCCGGTCGACCGTGCACCGGCCGTCGTATCTCGACTATGTGGGCGTCAAGAAGTTCGACGAGAACGGGGAAGTCGTCGGTGAGCGGCGGTTCCTCGGGCTCTTCTCGTCCGCCGCGTACACCGAGTCCGTCCGCCGGGTGCCCGTCATCCGGCGCAAGGTGGCCGAGGTGCTGGAGGGGGCCGGGTTCTCGCCCAACAGCCACGACGGGCGCGATCTGCTGCAGATCCTGGAGACGTACCCGCGCGACGAGCTGTTCCAGACGCCGGTCGACGAACTGCGGTCCATCGTCACCTCCGTCCTCTATCTGCAGGAGCGACGGCGGCTGCGGCTCTACCTCCGCCAGGACGAGTACGGGCGCTACTACTCGGCCCTCGTCTACCTCCCGCGCGACCGGTACACCACGGGCGTACGGCTGCGGATCATCGACATCCTCAAGGAGGAACTCGGCGGTACCAGCGTCGACTTCACGGCCTGGAACACCGAGTCGATCCTCTCCCGGCTGCACTTCGTCGTCCGGGTCCCGCAGGGCACCGAGCTGTCGGAGCTGAGCGACAGCGACAAGGAGCGCATCGAGGCACGGCTGGTGGAGGCCGCCCGTTCCTGGGCGGACGGGTTCGGTGAGGCGCTCAACGCCGAGCTCGGCGAGGAGCGGGCGGCCGGGCTGCTGCGCAAGTACGGCAACGCCTTCACCGAGGGCTACAAGGCCGACCACTCCCCGCGCGCCGCGGTCGCCGACCTGGTCCACCTGGAACAGCTCACCGAAGAGCAGAACTTCGAGCTGAGCCTGTACGAACCGGTGGGCGCCGCGCCCGAGGAGCGCCGCTTCAAGATCTACCGCAAGGGTGCCCCCGTCTCCCTGTCCGCGGTCCTGCCGGTCCTCAACCGGCTCGGCGTCGAGGTCATCGACGAGCGGCCGTACGAACTGCGCTGCTCGGACCGTACGACCGGCTGGATCTACGACTTCGGCCTGCGCATGCCCAAGCTGGCCGGTGCCGCCGGTGACTACCTGGGCGACGACGGGCGCGAGCGGTTCCAGGAGGCCTTCGCCGCCACCTGGACCGGCAAGGCGGAGAACGACGGCTTCAACTCCCTGGTGCTGAGCGCCGGTCTCAACTGGCGGCAGGCGATGGTGCTGCGGGCGTACGCGAAGTACCTGCGCCAGGCCGGCTCCACCTTCAGCCAGGACTACATGGAGGACACCCTCCGCAACAACGTCCACACCACCCGGCTCCTCGTCTCGCTCTTCGAGGCGCGGATGTCACCGGACCGGCAGCGGGCGGGCCGGGAGATCGTGGACGCCCTCCTCGAAGAGGTCGACGCGGCGCTCGACCAGGTCGCGTCGCTCGACGAGGACCGGATCCTGCGGTCCTTCCTCACCGTCATCAAGGCGACCCTGCGGACGAACTTCTTCCAGGAGGCCGTGGGCGGCCGGCCGCACGACTACGTCTCCATGAAGTTCGACCCGCAGGCGATCCCCGATCTGCCGGCGCCGCGTCCGGCGTACGAGATCTGGGTGTACTCGCCGCGGGTGGAGGGTGTGCACCTCAGGTTCGGCAAGGTCGCACGCGGTGGGCTGCGCTGGTCCGACCGCAAGGAGGACTTCCGGACCGAGATCCTCGGCCTGGTCAAGGCGCAGATGGTGAAGAACACCGTCATCGTGCCGGTCGGCGCCAAGGGCGGGTTCGTCGCCAAGCAGCTGCCGGATCCGTCCGTGGACCGCGACGCGTGGCTGGCCGAGGGCATCGGCAGCTACAAGACCTTCATCTCGGCGCTGCTCGACATCACCGACAACATGGTGGCCGGCGAGGTCGTCCCGCCCGCCGACGTGGTCCGGCACGACGAGGACGACACCTACCTCGTGGTCGCGGCCGACAAGGGCACGGCGACGTTCTCGGACATCGCCAACGAGGTCGCTGGCAGCTACAACTTCTGGCTCGGCGACGCCTTCGCCTCCGGCGGCAGCGCCGGGTACGACCACAAGGGCATGGGCATCACCGCGCGCGGCGCCTGGGAGTCCGTGAAGCGGCACTTCAGGGAGCTGGGCGTCGACACCCAGTCCGAGGACTTCACGGTCGTCGGCATCGGCGACATGTCCGGTGACGTGTTCGGCAACGGCATGCTGCTCAGCGAGCACATCCGGCTGGTCGCCGCCTTCGACCACCGGCACATCTTCATCGACCCGAACCCGGACGCGGCCACCGGGTACGCCGAGCGCCGCCGGGTCTTCGAGCTGCCGCGCTCCAGCTGGGCCGACTACAACACCGAGCTGCTGTCGGCGGGCGGCGGTGTGTTCCCCCGCAGCGCCAAGTCGATCCCGATCAACGGCCACATCCGGGAGGCCCTCGGTATCGAGGGCAAGGTCGCCAAGATGACCCCGGCCGACCTGATGAAGGCGATCCTCAAGTCGCCGGTCGACCTGCTGTGGAACGGCGGCATCGGTACGTACGTCAAGGCGTCCACCGAGTCCCACGCGGACGTCGGCGACAAGGCGAACGATTCGATCCGGGTCGACGGCGCCGACCTGCGCGTCAAGGTCGTCGGCGAGGGCGGCAACCTGGGCCTGACCCAGCTCGGCCGGATCGAGTTCGCCCGGCACGGCGGCAAGATCAACACGGACGCGATCGACAACAGCGCCGGCGTGGACACCTCCGACCACGAGGTGAACATCAAGATCCTGCTCAACAGCCTGGTCACGGACGGCGACATGACCGTCAAGCAGCGCAACAAGCTGCTCGCCGAGATGACCGACGAGGTCGGCCGGCTGGTCCTGCGCAACAACTACGCGCAGAACACCGCGATCTCCAACGCGCTGGCCCAGTCCAAGGACATGCTCCACGCCCAGCAGCGCTTCATGCGCCACCTGGTCCGCGAGGGCCACCTCGACCGGGCCATCGAATTCCTGCCCACCGACCGTCAGATCCGCGAACGCCTCGGCGCGGGACAGGGGTTGACCGGTCCGGAGACGGCGGTCCTGCTGGCGTACACGAAGATCACGGTCGCCGACGAGCTGCTGCACACCTCACTGCCCGACGACCCCTATCTGCGCGGTCTGCTCTACGCGTACTTCCCGGCCCCGCTGCGCGAGAAGTTCCCCGAGCACATCGACAGCCACCCGCTGCACCGCGAGATCGTGACGACCGTCCTGGTCAACGACACGGTCAACACGGGCGGTACGAGCTTCCTGCACCGGCTGCGCGAGGAGACCGGGGCCTCCCTCGAGGAGATCGTGCGGGCGCAGACCGCGGCCCGGACGATCTTCCACGCGGCCGCGGTGTGGGACGCCGTGGAGTTGCTCGACAACAAGGTCGAGGCGGCCGTCCAGACCCGTATCCGACTGCACTCGCGCCGGCTGTGCGAGCGCGGCACGCGCTGGCTGCTCAACAACCGGCCGCAGCCGCTGGAACTCGCCGAGACCGTCGAGTTCTTCGGCGACCGCGTCGAGCAGGTCTGGTCGCAGCTGCCGAAGCTGCTGCGCGGCGCCGACCTCGACTGGTACCAGCAGATCCACGACGAGCTGACCGGCGTCGGCGTCCCGGACGAACTCGCCACCCGGGTGGCCGGGTTCTCCTCCGCCTTCCCGACGCTGGACATCGTCTCGGTGGCCGACCGCATGAGCAAGGAGCCGCTGGACGTCGCCGAGGTCTACTACGACCTCGCCGACCGGCTCGGCATCACCCAGCTCATGGACCGCATCATCGAGCTGCCCCGCGCCGACCGCTGGCAGTCCATGGCCCGCGCCGCCATCCGCGAGGACCTCTACGCCGCCCACTCGGCGGTGACGGCGGACGTCCTCGCGGTCGGCAACGGCACGGATACGCCCGAGCAGCGGTTCAAGCTCTGGGAGCAGAAGAACGCGGCGATCCTCGCCCGCGCCCGCGCCACGCTGGAGGAGATCCAGAACTCGGACGCGTTCGACCTGGCCAACCTGTCGGTGGCGATGCGGACGATGCGGACGCTGCTGCGGACGCATTCGTAGGCGGCGATACGACGATCAGGGCGCCCCGAGCTGCTACAGCTCGGGGCGCCCTGATCGTCGTAGAAGAAGAAACTCCGTGCGAGCGGAGACTCAGGAAGGTTGCGGAACCTTCGGTGCCGCCGCCTTCGGCTTGGGCTTCGGCTTGTTGGGGGCCTTGTCGCCGGTGAACGCCTCGTACTCCTTGAGGACGTCCTCGGTCGGCCCGTCCATGCGCAGTTCGCCACGCTCCAGCCACAGCACGCGGTCGCAGGTGTCGCGGATGGACTTGTTGTTGTGGCTGACCAGGAACACCGTGCCGGCGCTCTTGCGCAGTTCGCGGATCCGGGCCTCGGAGCGCTTGCGGAAGTTGGCGTCGCCGGTGGCGAGGGCCTCGTCGATGAGCAGAACGTCGTGGTCCTTGGCGGCGGCGATGGAGAAGCGCAGGCGGGCGGCCATGCCGGAGGAGTACGTCCGCATGGGGAGGGTGATGAAGTCGCCCTTGTCGTTGATGCCGGAGAAGTCGACGATCTCCTCGTAGCGCTCCTTGATCTGCTCGCGGGACATGCCCATGGCGAGGCCGCCGAGGTGGACGTTGCGCTCGCCGGTGAGGTCGTTCATCAGGGCGGCGTTGACGCCGAGGAGGGAGGGCTGGCCGTCGGTGTAGATGGCGCCGTTCTCCACCGGGAGGAGGCCCGCGACCGCCTTGAGCAGGGTCGACTTGCCGGAGCCGTTGGTGCCGATGAGGCCGATCGCCTCGCCCTTGTACGCGACGAAGGACACGTTCCGCACGGCGTGCACCGTGCGGACGCCGGCCGCCTTCTCGGTCTGCTTGCGGCGCAGCATGCGGTTGAGGGCGGCGGTGGCGGAGCCGCGGCCGGCTCCGGTGCCGTTGACGCGGTAGACGATGTCGACGCCGTCGGCGATGACGGTGGGGACGGGGGGGACGTTCTCAGAGGTGTGATCAGCCACGGCCGTACGTCTCCTCAGCCTTCCAGAAGTAGATGAAGCCGCCGACTCCGGCGAGCAGGGCCCAGCCCGTCGCGATGGCCCACACGTGCGGGGGCAGCTGGTTCGCGTGGAAGCTGTCGATGAGCGCGAAGCGCATCAGGTCGATGTAGACGGCGGCCGGGTTGGCCTTGAGGACCGGGCCGACCCAGGACGGCCAGTCGTGGTGCTTGCTGAGCAGGTGCTCGATGCTCCACATCACACCCGAGGTGTACATCCAGGTGCGCAGCACGAACGGCATCAGCTGTGCGATGTCCGGCGTCTTCGCCCCGACTCGGGCCATGATCATCGACACGCCCGCGTTGAACGTGAACTGCAGCAGCAGGGCGGGGATCGCCAGCACCCAGGAGAAGGCGACCGGGACGCCGAAGACGAGCAGGATGACGACGAGGGCCGCCATCGAGAACAGCAGCTGCTGGAGCTGCTGGAGGCACATGGAGATCGGCAGCGCGGCGCGCGGGAAGTGCAGGGCCCGTACGAGGCCCTGGTTGCCGGAGATCGCGCGGGTGCCCGACAGGATCGAGCTCTGCGTGAAGGTCCACACGAACACGCCCGTGACCAGGAACGGGACGTAGTCCGGCACGCCCTTCTTGGTGCCCATCAGCACGCCGAAGATGAGGAAGTAGACCGCCGCGTTCAGCAGCGGGGTCATCACCTGCCAGACCTGGCCCAGCTTCGCCTGGCTGTACTGGGAGGTGAGCCGGGCGGTCGAGAAGGCCGTGATGAAGTGCCGTCGGTCCCACAGCTGGCGGATGTACTCGGGCAGGGACGGGCGGGCGCCGCTGACCGTGAGGCCGTGGCGGGCGGCGAGCGCCGCGAGGTCGCCGTCGTCAGCCGGGGTGGTCGCGGTGAGGGGCGGTGCGTCGAGGACCTGGCTCACATCCGCTGCTTTCGCTCGAGGGGTGGGGGTGCACACGGCGCGGTCCTTGATCCCCTGCTGTTTCCTTACGTGTTTCTTCACGTTCTCTTACGTCGGGACGGGACCGTATCGTCGCAACGCGAGAGTATTCCGATTTAACGTCGGAACGCAACCGTGTCGTCGTAACGTCCTATGCTGGTGCGCATGACGACGAACGCCGACGAGCCAAGGGCCCAGGTGGCCGAACGCCGGCGCCGCAGGCCCCCGGCCGGTGCGGCCGTACTCCGGGCGGATGTGACGGAGGCGATCCGGGGCGCCGTCTTCGAGGAACTCGCGGCCGTCGGCTACGCGCGGATGTCCATCGAGGGCATCGCGCGCCGCGCGGGCGTAGGCAAGACAGCGGTCTACCGCCGCTGGCGCTCCAAACTGCACCTGGTCCTCGACCTGGTCTCCGCCATCGCCGTCCAGGGCCTGCCCGCCCCGGACACCGGCTCCCTCGAGAGCGACCTGCGCCTGCTGTACGAGGTGACGTCCCGGGCGCTGAGGCACCCCGTCGCCTCACAGATCATCCCGGACCTCCAGGCCGAGGCCGCCCGCAACCCCGAGATCGCCGAGGCCATGCAGAAGGCCGTGCGCGAGGGACAGGACGGGGTGGCGAGCGGGATCGTGGCGGCGGCTCAGCGGCGGGGTGAGGTGCGGGAGGGGATCGACGCCGATTTGGCTTTGGATCTCATCTCCGGGCCGCTGTACTGGCGCTCGGTGGTGATCCGCAGCCCGAAGCTGCCGAAGGGGTATCTGGAGGCGTTGACTCGGGCTACGGCGGCGGCGCTCAAGGCGCTCTGAGTGATCGGCGGCCTTACCTCCGCGCCGCCTCCGGATGCAACCGCACCCACCCCTCCCATGCCGACGTCACCATGTCGTGGACGTCGTGCTTCGCCTTCCAGCCCAGCTCCGTTGTGATGCGGTCGGCGGAGGCGACGACGCGGGCGGGGTCGCCGGGGCGGCGGGGGGTGACGGTGGGGGGGAGGTTGTAGCCGGTGGCGGCGTTGATGTGGTCGATCATCTCGCGGACGGAGACGCCTTCGCCGCGGCCGATGTTGAGGGTGAGGTCGCGGCCGGGGGAGGACTGGAGGGCGCGGGCTGTGGCGACGTGGGCCTCGGCCAGGTCCGTCACGTGGATGTAGTCACGGATGCAGGTGCCGTCCGGGGTGGCGTAGTCGTCGCCGAAGATGCGCGGGGGTGCGTTCTCCGTGAGGCGCTCGAAGACCATGGGGACGATGTTGAAGACGCCGGTGTCCGCCAGCTCGGGGGTGGCCGCGCCCGCCACGTTGAAGTAGCGGAGGGAGGCGGTGGCGAGGCCCGTCGCCTTGCCTGTCGCGCGGACCAGCCATTCGCCGGCCAGTTTCGTCTCGCCGTACGGCGACATCGGCACGCACGGCGTCTCCTCCGTCACCAGCTCCACATCGGGCATGCCGTACACCGCGGCGGAGGAGGAGAAGACGAAGGAGGGGACCTCTGCCTGTGTCACGGCCTCCAGGAGGACGCGCAGGCCCTCGACGTTCTCCCGGTAGTACTCCAGCGGCCGGGACACCGACTCGCCCACCTGCTTCTTCGCCGCCAGGTGTACGACACCGGTGATGGCGTGGTCGGTGAGCGCGCGGGTCACGCGGTCGCCGTCGAGGGTCGAGCCGACCACCAGGGGGACGCCGTCCGGGACGCGCTCGGCGATGCCGGTGGACAGGTCGTCGTACACGACCGTCCGCTCGCCCGCCTCGGTCATGGCGCGTACGACGTGCGCCCCGATGTAACCGGCGCCGCCGGTGATCAGCCAGGTCATGTGCGGCCGTCCCCTCGTCAGTTGGCCCGTGTGCTTGGTGCTGCTGGTCGGTCAAAGTGAATCAGTGCAGTGAATCAGGTGCAGTGGAGAAGGCGTCACTCACTCGCCTGCTCCACCGCCCTGTCCAACTCCGTGGTGAGGCGGTCCAGGCGTTCCCGCAGCTCACGGATCTCGTCGAGATCGAATCCGGTCGCGGCGCCGATCCGGCGCGGTACCTCCAGCGCACGCTCGCGCAGCGCCGTGCCGTCCTCGGTGAGCCGGACCTCCACCGAGCGCTCGTCGCGGGCGCTGCGCTCCCGGCGTACCAGGCCGGCCGTCTCCAGCCGCTTGAGCAGCGGGGAGAGCGTGCCGGAGTCGAGGCGGAGGTGTTCGCCCAGCTTCTTGACGGGCAGGTCGCCGTGTTCCCACAGCACCAGCATCACGAGGTACTGCGGGTAGGTCAGGCCGAGGTCCTTGAGGAGGACGCGGTAGAGGCCGCCGAAGGCGCGCGACGCGGCGTTCAGGGAGAAGCAGATCTGCTGGTCGAGGCGGAGCCAGTCCGCGGTGGGCGTGGTGGTCATGCGTCCAGGGTAGCGCTTGTTCGCCATTTAGTTGTGTGCAATTGAATTGTGTGCTCTACTTGTGGTCGTCGAGAGGCGGCCGCACAGGACCGCCGACCGTGACTTGAGAGGGATGGATTTTCCATGGACGCGCTCTACACCGCTGTCGCCACCGCCACCCACGGCCGGGACGGCCGTGCCGTCTCCTCCGACGGCAAGATCGACCTCAAGCTCGCCCCGCCGGTGGAGCTGGGCGGCAACGGCGAGGGCACCAACCCGGAGCAGCTGTTCGCCGCCGGTTACGCCGCCTGCTTCGGCAGCGCCCTCGGTCTCGTCGGCCGCCAGGCGAAGGTCGACGTCAGCGAGGCCGCCGTCACCGCCGAGGTCGGCATAGGCAAGCAGGGCGAGGGCTTCGGCCTGAAGGTCACCCTCCGCGTCGAGCTCCCCGACGGCCTGGACGAGGCGACCGGCCGCAAGCTCATCGAGACCGCCCACCAGGTCTGCCCGTACTCCAACGCCACCCGCGGCAACATCGAGGTCGACCTCGTCGTCGAGTAATCCACGCAGGTGGGTGCGGAGCATCAACTTGTCGCTGGGCCGGGCCGTCCCGCTGGACGCCGGCAGGCGGAGGGGCGAGCCGGTTACCGGCTCGCCCCGGTCGTACGCCATCAATCAGGCTTCCGTCAGGCTTCAATCAGGCCGTCGTACGCGCTACTTCACCGCGCCCGCCATCACCCCGGACACGAACTGCCGCTGGAACGCGAAGAACACGACCAGCGGGATCACCATGGAGATGAACGCGCCCGGCGCCAGGATGTCGACGTTGTCGGCGAACGCGCGCATCTGTGTCTGCAGCGCGACCGTGATCGGCTGGCTGTCGGTGTCGGAGAACACCAGCGCGATCAGCATGTCGTTCCACACCCACAGGAACTGGAAGATGCCCAGGCTCGCGATCGCGGGCCCGCCCAGCGGCAGTACGACCCGGGCGAACAGGCGCAGTTCACCCGCACCGTCGAGCCGGGCCGCCTCCAGCAGTTCCTTCGGGATCTCCGCGAAGAAGTTCCGCAGCAGGAACACCGCGAAGGGCAGGCCGAAGCCCGTGTGGAAGAGGACCACGCCCATGATGTTGCCGAACAGGCCGATCTTGCCGAAGAGTTCGGCGACCGGGATCAGCGCCACCTGCACCGGCACCACCAGCAGGCCGACCACGCCGAGGAACCACCAGTCGCGGCCCGGGAACTCCATCCACGCGAACGCGTAGCCCGCGAGCGCGCCGATGATGACGACGAGGAGCGTCGCCGGGACCGTGATCAGCAGGGTGTTGACGAGCGACTCGGTGATGTCGTCGTTCTGCAGCAGCTTGTCGTAGCTCTCGATGGTGAGCTGGGACGGCTTGGTGAAGACGTCCCACCAGCCGCTGATCGTCATCTCTTCCGGAGGACGCAGCGAGGACAGGAGCAGACCGATCGTCGGGACCAGCCAGAACAGGCCGACGACGATCAGGAAGACCCGGACCGCGCCGCCGCTGACACCTTCCGCGAGGCGTGAGCCGAGGGACTGCTTCGCCTTGACCGGAGTGACCGGTTCGGGCTTGGTGAGCCTGTCGGCATGCGTGGTCATCGCCGCACCTCCCGCCTGAGCCTGCGGATGTTGAACCACATCACCGGGATGACCAGCAGGAGCAGGAACACCGAGATCGCGCTGGCGATGCCGGGTTGGTCCTCGGAGAAGCCCTTGCGGTACAGCTCCAGCGCGAGGACGTTCGCGTCGTCCTGTGCGGAGCCCGGGGCGATGATGAAGACCAGGTCGAAGATCTTCAGGACGTTGATCATCAGGGTGACGATGACGACCGCGAGGACCGGCGCCAGCAGGGGGACCGTGACCCTGCGGAACACCTGCCACTCACTCGCGCCGTCGACGCGGGCCGCCTCCAGCAGTTCGCGTGGGATGCCCGCGAGCCCGGCCGCGATCAGCACCATCGCGAAACCGGCCCACATCCAGATGTACGCCCCGATGATCGACGGCGTGACCAACGACGGGCCGAGCCAGTCCAGGCCGTTGTACGGCTCCTTGAAGTTGCTCGCCGGGAGACGGAGTTGGGCACCGTCGGCCTTCTCCGACAGGGAGAACGTGCCGTCGTCGCCTGCCCTCGCCATCTCCACGACCTTGCCGTCCTTGACCGCCTCGATCTTCATGCCGGGGTAGCCGAGTTCGGTCGCGTCGGGTGCGCCGAGCGTGCCGACGCCCTTGCCGCGGGTGAAGTCCTGCCAGGTCGTGCCGGTGATCCTGCCCGGGTCGGCCTGCGGGGCGACGGCCCGCTTGGCGTCGCCGGGCATCTGGTCGGGGGCGACGCCCACGAGGGGCAGGGTGACCGTGTCGCCGGTGTGGACCGTAGCCTTGGTGATGAAGGCGCCGCCCTGCGCGACAAGGGGTGACTCACGGCCCGGATGCGCCTTCGGGAAGGCCGACGACTCGGCGAACGTGTCGTGGATGCCCACCCACACCGCGTTCGCGACGCCCTTCTCCGGGTCCTGGTCGTAGACGAGGCGGAAGATGATGCCGGCGGCCAGCATCGAGATCGCCATCGGCATGAAGACGACCAGCTTGAACGCCGTGCCCCAGCTGACCCGTTCGGTCAGCACCGCGAAGATCAGACCGAGCGCGGTGGCGACCGTCGGTGCGAACACCACCCAGATGATGTTGTTCTTCAGGGCGGTGCGGATGCCGTCGTCGGTGAACAGGAACTCGTAGTTGTCGAAGCCGGTGAACGAGCCGGACTGGTCGTAGAAACTGCGGACGACCGAGTACCCGATCGGGTAGACCACGAGCGCGCCCAGCAGCACGAGAGCGGGCAGCAGGAACAGCGCTGCCACGGTCTTGCGGGTGCCGGTCACACTCTTGCGCGACTTGGGTGCGGCAGGGGTCGGAGGGACCCCTGCCGCCGTGGCCGACGTCATCGCGTCAGCCTCCGTAGGCGGCCGCCGCGTCCGCCTCCAGCTTCGCCTGCGCGCCCGCGACGTCCTTCGGGTTGCTCAGGAAGTCCTGCAGCGCCTTCCACTCGCCCTTGCCGGGCGTGCCGCCGAAGGCCTGCGGGGCCTGGTCGGACATGTCGAAGCGGAAGTCGTCGCCCGAGTCGATGAGGGCCTTGGCGATCTTCTGCTGCACCGGGTTCGGATACGCCGAGTTGTCCACGTTCTTGTTCGGCGAGAGATAGCCGCCCAGCTTGGCCTGGATCGTCGCCGCGTCCGGGGAGGCCAGGAAGGTGGCCAGCGCCTGCGCCGCCTTCGAGTCCTTGAGGATCACCGCCGCGTCGCCGCCGGAGACCACGGGTGCGGTGTCGCCCACGGCCGGGAAGGGGAACACCTTCGCGTCCGTGCCGACCTTCGCGCCCGCCGTGCCGATGTTGACCTGCGCGAAGTCGCCCTCGTAGACCATGCCCGCCTTGGGCTGGGCACCGCCGGTGAAGGTCTGCGTCACCGAGGCCGGGAAGTCCGTCTGCAGCGCGCCCTTCGCACCGCCGGCGACATAGTCCTTCTTGCCCCAGACCTGGGCCAGCGTGGTCAGCGCGTCCTTCACGGACGGGTCCGTCCACTTGATCTCGTGCTGCGCGAGCTGGTCGTACTTCTCCGGGCCCGCCTGGGAGAGATAGATGTTCTCGAACCAGTCGGTGAGGGTCCAGCCCTCGGCGCCGCCGACGGAGAACGGAGTGACACCGGAGTCGTAGACCGTCTGGGCGGTGGTGAGCAGTTCGTCCCAGGTCTTCGGTTCCGTGGCCCCCGCGTTGTCGAAGACCTGCGTGTTGTACCAGATCAGGGACTTGTTGGCGGCCTTGTAGTAGACGCCGTACTGCTCGCCTCCGACCTTGCCGATGTCCTGCCAGCCCTGCGAGTAGTTCTTGGCCAGCTCGGCCTTCGCCTCGGCGCCCAGCGGCTTGGCCCACTTCTTGTCCACGGCCTGCTTGATCGCGCCGGGCTGCGGGAGCAGCGCGATGTCCGGCGGCTGGCCGCCCGCGATCTTCGAGCCCAGGAAGTTGACGATCGGGTCCTGCGCGGGCACGAAGGAGACCTTGGCGCCGGTGCGCTTCTCGAACTCCGCGAGAACCTTCTTGAAGTTGTCCTGCTCCGCGCCGCTCCAGACGGCGGCGACCTCGAGGCTTTCGCCGTTCAGCTTGGGGAGGGTCACGGTGGTGCCCGTCTCCTTGCCGCCGCCGGCCTGCTCGTTTCCGTTGTCGTCGTCTCCACCACAGGCGGTGAGCGTGAGTGCGAGTGCTCCCGCGAGGACGGTGGCTGCGGTTTTCACGGCCGTGTGTTTCCGGATGGTGCTGTGCGTGCTGCGCATGACTGCCCCGTTCTTCGTTCCTCGTCGAACGTCCGAACGCTGTCCCGTGCGGTCTGGTCTACGCCGGGTGGTGGGGGTCGGCAAGAGCGCGTTCGGTGTCAAGTGGGTGATCGTGACCGCGTCGTGACCAAGAGTGGTGGAGGAGGCGGTGGTTTGACGGGTGCGGCGCCGTGGGGGCTGGTCGCGCAGTTCCCCGCGCCCCTTGGGTCGGACCAGTTGCCCCTCCCTACAACAGCGACGGCACCGCCACCGCTGATACCTCCCGGGCCGCCCGTTCCAGTGCGCTTGCCAGTAGCGCCAGGTCCGTCGGGCCGTTTCCCAGTTCCCGTACGGGGCGCCGGGTCGGAGGGTCGCCCATGCGCTCCCACTCCAGGGGTATGACGGTCGGCCGCAGGGTCGCCGTACGGGGGATGCGGCCTGTGACCCGTCCGCCCTGGAAGGGCGTCACCCGGCCGTCGTCGCAGGTCAAACGCCCGCGCCCCGGTGCCGGCTCGTCCGGTCCCGGCGCCGGTGGGTCGAGGGTGACCCGCAGAGTCGCCCGTTGTGCCGGTTCCGTCTGGGCCGTACGGCCGCCGATACCCGCCGCGGCGACCAGGTGCACGCCCAGCCGCTCGCCCTCCCGGGCCACGGCCTCCAGCGCCCGCATCACGGACCCGGCGGCGGGCCGGCCGGGTGAACCGAGCGCGGGCGACACCAGGGCGTCCAGGTCGTCGACGACCACGACGAGCCGCGGCAACGGCGATATCGCCTCCGCCCGCTGACGCGCCGCCCCCGGCCGCAATCGCAGCGTCGAACTGGACGGCGCGTCGAGATCCCCGGCACCGGCTGCCTCTATGCCCGCTCCTGCCGAGCGCTGGGCGACCATCCGGCCGGACACCTCCCGCCCCCGGTGCCAGTCGGCGAAGTCCGCCCGCCCCAGCAACTCGGCCCGCCGCTTCAGCTCGGCGCTCAGCGACTGCGCGAACTCCCGCATGCGGACTGGGTCGTTGGCGGCGAGATGGGTGGTCACATGCGGTACGTCCGTACAGACCCGCAAGCCCTCGCCGTGACCGTTGCCCGCGGTCACGCTGTCCCGGCCGTCGATCAGCACGACGCTCAGCCGGTCCGGCCGCTCGGCGGCGGCCAGCGACGCGACCACGGCCCGCAGCAGCTCCGTACGCCCGCTGCCGTGCGGTCCCTCGATCAGCAGATGCGGTCCCTCGGCGACGAGGTCCGCGCACACCGGCCCGCGCGGCCCGGCCCCGAGCACGGCAAGCGCCCGCCCGCCGAGCGCCTCCGCGTCGTCGGCCGCGTCCGCCCACCGCGCCATCAGCGACGCCGGAGTGGCCCGGGCCAGCCCCAACTCGTCCAGCAGCCGGGCCACTTGGGGCAACGGCGCCGACACCCTGCCCTGCCGCTCACCCCCGGCACCGTCCGTCCTGAGCGGCGCCAGCGCCCGCGCGAACCGCTCCGCCCAGGCGAGCGAGACGGCGTCCACCGCGGCGACCGTGCCGTGTCCGACGGGGCCGGGCCGCGTGGCGCCCGCCCCCGCGACCCGCAACAGCCGCAGCGCCGTCGCCACATCACCGCTGAGCAGCGCGACGGCCCCGCACTCCCGGAACGCCGGGGACGCCGCGCACGCCGCCTCGTACGTCTCCGTCACCGGCGACGCGGGCGAGGCAGGCGCCGTCTCGGCCAGGCACACCACATGGATGCCGACCCGCGGCCCCTCCGACGCCAGCCGCGCCACCGCGTCCCGCACGTCGGCGCCACCGGGGTCTCCGTCCACGAGGACCACGGTGTACGGCCCCGGGAATCCGCCCTTGTCGGGTACGGCTTCGTCGGCGGCCGCGGCCCAGGAGGGCCGGTGGGCGGCGCCGCGGATCGGTTCCTGGGGGGTGGTGGGGTCGGTGGCGTGGTCCGGGTGGGGCGCGGGGGTGTCGTAGGAGGCTGTGGGGGTGGGGTTGTCAGGGTGCGTCTGGTGCGTCGGGCCGGTGCCGGAGGTGGACGTGCCTGGCAAGGTGGCCGTGGCCCCCGGGCCGCTGTGCAGCTCCGCCAGGTGGTCCTCCATGCGGCGGAGGAGTTCGTCCATGCGGGCGGTGGCCTGTTCGCGGTCGTAGGCGAGAAGGAGCCGGCAGTCCTGGCCGTGGCCCGGGCGGAGGTGGGGGAGCCAGCCCAGCCAGGACCACTCGGCGGTGCGCTCCTGAAGCGGGCGGGAGCGGTCCGCGCTGATCAGGACGACTTCCAGGGTGGAGGGGGAGTGCAGCGCGGTGAGCTGGGCCACGACCGCGCGGGCCAGCCCGGCGAGCCGCGCGCGGGGGCCGGCCAGCCCCAGCGCCCCGACCTCACGCAGATCGGTGGTCACGGGTACGGCGGGCAGCAGGCCGGAGCCGTCGGGTGCCGCCCGGTCTGCCGTGCCCAGTCGGACGGTGAGCGCCTCCGGGTGACCCGGGCCGCGCTCCCACAGCCGGGGGCCGGGGCCCAGCGCCGTCAGCAGCAGCGCCGCCGGGTCCGGCCAGGTCTCCGGCAGCTGGGGTACTGGCACCTGGGGCTCCGCCGTCACATCGGCTACGTCCGCCGGGTCGTACGTCCCGCGCCCGGCCGCCGTCCCCTGCTCGGTGCGACCCCCGGCCAGCCGCCGCGCCCACGCCGTCAGCCCTGCGCGCTTCCGCACGCCCTGCGGCACATCGGTCCCACGGAGGGGAGTCCCCTTCCGCCGGCTCCTCCCGTCGGCAGGGTGAGCCGACGCCTCCGCATCAGAGGCCCGATCACCGAGCCGGTCGTGCACTGCCCCACCAACGCCCACGCCGGCGGCATCCGTACGGGGATCGGGGGTGCCCGGCGAACGCCCGCCCGTCGTGCGGGAGGCGGTGTCGCCGGTCGTCGTCAGGGGATCGGGGTTGTCGAGTGAGCGTCCGGCCGTCGCGCCCGGGCCTGCGTCGCCGTGCGTGCCGCCGGTCGTCGTACGGGCATCGGGACCGCCGTGTGAGCGCCCTGCTGTCGCACCGGAGCCCGCGTCGCTGTGCCGGCCGCCATTCGGCGTACCGAAATCCGGGCTGCCCGGCGAGCGCCCCGCCGCACCGGAGTGGGAGCCGCCGAACGTGTCGTCGCCCGCCGCCGCACCGGAAGCGGTGCTGCCGAGAATGCCTCCGGCACCCGCGCCGGAACCCCGGTCCGGTTGCGCCCCGTGAGCTGCGGCGCCGGGGACCCCGTCGACGGGCCCACCACTGGCCGCCGTACGGAAGGAGCCGCTCTCGCGCCCGCCACCCCCGCGCCCCCCACCCCCAGCCGCCCCGAAGTCGCCACCATCCGCCGACGTACCGCCGGACATCACGCCCGCCCCGCCCGCCCCGCCCACCCCGAACCGGCCGCCATGGGTCTCGCCCCCACCCTCGCGCCCCCGCCCCCGCGCACCCGAGCCACCTGCCGTGTCCGTGTCCGCGTCCGAGGCCGTCCCCCGGCGCTCGATGTGCGGTGCCCCGCCCTGCTCTGGCACCACCGCCGCCGCTTCACCACCGGGGCTCTGCCGACTCTGCCCCTGTGCCACCCAAGTCCCCGCGCCGTACGCGTGAGACGTGGCCCCTGACGCGCGCCCCGCGTGCGGGTCATCGGCGTCCTCGGTGGGCACCCGGACGTGGCCTTCCCCGTCGGGTGCCGTTGGGAGGCGGGGGCCGGGGCCGCCGGCCGGGGCGAGGCGGAGGGCTGACTCGCCGATGCGGAGGAGGGCGCCCGGGGTGAAGCGGACCGGGCGGGTGGTCACGCGGGTGCCGTCCAGCGTCGTGCCGTTGGTGGAGCCGAGGTCGGCGACCGTGACGCGGCCGTCGGCGGCGACGGTGACCGCGCAGTGGAGGCGGGAGACGTCCGGGTCGTCCAGGGCGACGTCGGCGTCGGCGGAGCGGCCGATGTGGATCTGGCCGCCGTGGAGGAGGTGGACGCCGCCCGCGTCCGGGCCCGCGACGATGTCCAGGCGGGTCGGGGCGTCGTCGACCTCGGGGTGCGGTTCGGGCTCGGCAGGGGCGCCCAGGGACAGCACGGCGCCGTCGATCAGCGGAGGCTCGCCCAGGGTGCTGCGCCGGTCGTCGAGCCGCTCCGCGCCGGCGAACAGCACGGCCGGGCCATCGCTGCCGGAGACCGCGGAGGCGAGGGCCGACGCGACCGCCGACAGAGCTGTGCCCGCGGGGGCCGTGATCAGTACGTCGCAGCTCGCGGCACGGCCGGGCGCGGGCGCCCCCAGGGGGTCTACGACGGTCAGCCTGATCTGCATCGCCGTCAGCGGTCCCTTCTGCACGGGCGCGGCGCGGGCTTCCCCACCCCACACAAGCACGTCGGCCAGTACTGGAAGCATCCTCGCACCCGCCACTGACAACGCGCCCCCCGCCAGGTGCCAAGTGATCTTGATTGGTCGGCTCTGCCCGCAAAAGTGCCTGACCAATACCCCACCGTTGATCGTTCGGGAGCGGATTGAGATCGGTCACGTCCGGGTCCGGCAACCGGCGGACCGGGTCGAGCGTCTTTCCTTCGAACAGGTTCGGGAAGGCGTACGTAAACGGAACGGAAAGCAGAACTGAGCGAGCACAGGAAGACGGCAGCCCGGTGCCGGGTGCGGCGGCACTACAGTGGGTCGGAAACGCAGGCAAGCAGCAGGGAGCACATGACGTGCGGCCGGTAGGCAGCAAGTACCTGCTCGAGGAGCCGCTCGGACGCGGCGCCACGGGCACCGTCTGGCGAGCCCGTCAGCGGGAGACCGCGGGCGCCGAGGCGGCCGTGGCAGGCCAGCCCGGCGAGACCGTCGCGATCAAGGTCCTCAAGGAAGAGCTCGCAAGCGATCCCGACATCGTGATGCGCTTCCTGAGAGAGCGGTCCGTCCTGCTCCGGCTCACCCACCCGAACATCGTGCGGGTCCGTGACCTGGTCGTCGAGGGCGATCTGCTGGCCCTGGTCATGGACCTGATCGACGGCCCCGACCTCCATCGCTACCTGCGCGAGAGCGGCCCCCTCACGCCCGTCGGCGCCTCCCTGCTCACCGCACAGATCGCCGACGCGCTCGCCGCCAGCCACGCCGACGGCGTCGTCCACCGCGACCTCAAACCGGCCAACGTCCTGCTCGCCCAGCAGGGCGGCCAGATGCACCCGATGCTGACCGACTTCGGCATCGCACGCCTCGCCGACTCCCCGGGCCTGACCCGCACCCAGGAGTTCGTCGGCACGCCCGCGTATGTCGCGCCCGAGTCCGCCGAGGGCCGCCCGCAGACCTCCGCCGTCGACATCTACGGCGCCGGAATCCTGCTGTACGAGCTGGTCACCGGCCGTCCGCCGTTCGCCGGCAGCTCGGCGCTCGAAGTCCTGCACCAGCATCTGAGCGCCGAACCGCGCCGCCCCTCCACCGTCCCCGACGCGCTGTGGACGGTCATCGAGCGCTGTATGCGCAAGAACCCGGACGAGCGGCCCAGCGCCGAGAACCTCGCCCGCGGCCTGCGTGTCGTCGCCGAGGGCATCGGGGTGCACGCGAACTCCGCGCAGATCGCCGCCGCCGAGAACGTCGGTGCGCTCCTCGCACCCGACCCGGCGCCCGCGACCGTCCCCGGATCGGGCATCCCCGGTTCCGCCGACCCCACGCAGGTGCTGCCGCACGGCGCCGGGAACTACGACCCGAACGCCGCGACCAGCGTCATGCCGCACACCAGCGGCCCGGCCGGCGCGGCCGATCCGACCGCCGTCATGCCGCCGGTGCCGCAGGGACAGCCGGGCGGGCAGCCCGGGCGCCCCGACGACCCGCACCCCTGGCAGAACCAGATGCGGGCTGCCCGCGACCGCAACGAGCAGACGCAGGTCCAGCACCTCGACCCCAACCAGGACCCGCTGCGCCGCCGGCCCCAGCGGCAGGTCGCCCGGCCGCAGCAGCCGCCGCCGCAACCTCAGCAGCAACAGCCGCCACGCCGACAGCAGCGGCGGCAGCAGCAGCCGCAGCAGGGTTACGGCTATCCGCCGCAGCAACAGCCGCAGCAGTACGCCCCGCAACAGCCCCAGCAGCCCCAGCAGCCTCAGCGGTACGCGCCGCCCCAGCAGCCGCAGCAGCCCCAGCGCGAGCCCCGGCAGCCGCGGCAGCGCAGTGCCAACCGGATGAAGATCCCGGGGCTCGGCTGTCTGAAGGGGTGCCTGTTCTCGATCGTCATCCTGTTCGTCGCGGGGTGGCTGGTCTGGGAGCTGAGCCCGCTGCAGGAGTGGATCGGCACGGGCAAGAGCTACTGGGACCAGATCGGCGACATGTTCAGCACGGTCAGCGGGTGGGTCGAGGACCTGAGCGGCGGGAGTTCCGGCTCCAACTGACGTCGCCTTCGCGGTGTTCGTGGCGGCGGGGTTGGTGATTTGTCGACACCTGGCGGGTGATTTCCGCCTCCGCGGTGAAGGTTGGCTCGTCGGACGCGTAGTTTTAGCGACTAACACGCGTCCGTAGGAGCAGCCTTGGCACGGAAGATCGGCAGCCGGTACACCGCCCACCAGATCCTCGGGCGGGGCAGCGCCGGCACGGTGTGGCTGGGCGAGGGGCCGGACGGGCCCGTCGCCATCAAGCTGCTGCGCGAGGACCTCGCGTCCGACCAGGAGCTCGTCGGACGCTTCGTGCAGGAGCGCACGGCACTGCTGGGCCTCGAGCACCCGAACGTCGTGTCCGTGCGTGACCTGGTGGTCGACGGAAACGATCTCGCGCTGGTCATGGATCTCGTACGAGGCACCGATCTGCGCACCCGGCTGGACCGCGACCGGCGGCTGGCCCCGGAGGCGGCCGTCGCGATCGTCGCGGACGTGGCGGACGGGCTGGCGGCCGCGCATGCCGCCGGGGTCGTGCACCGGGACGTCAAGCCGGAGAACGTGCTGCTCGACATGCAGGGCCAGCTCGGGCCCGGGAGTTCGCACCGGGCGCTGCTGACCGACTTCGGTGTGGCGAAACTCATCGACTCGCCGCGGCGGACCAAGGCGACGAAGATCATCGGCACGCCGGACTACCTCGCGCCGGAGATCGTCGAGGGACTGCCGCCGCGGGCGTCGGTCGACATCTACGCGCTGGCGACCGTGCTGTACGAGTTGCTGGCCGGCTTCACGCCCTTCGGGGGCGGGCATCCGGGCGCGGTGCTGCGCCGCCACGTCACGGAGACGGTGGTCCCTCTCCCCGGCATTCCCGACGAACTGTGGCAGTTGCTCGTCCAGTGCCTTGCCAAGGCGCCGGCCTCGCGGCTGCGGGCCTCCGAGATGGGGGCGCGGCTGCGGGAGCTGTTGCCTCTGATGGCTGGGATGCCGCCGCTGGATGTGGACGAGCCGGATGCGGATGCCGAGGCGGCGGAGGAAGCGGAGGAGGCCGTCGGGACTGGTGCGGCGGGCGCTGAGCGGGGGGAGCGGGTGCGGCGGCGGGGGGCGGTGCCGCTGGTGCCGGGGGCTAAGCCGGCCGATTCCAATCGGGACACGCATACGTCGATGAGGGTGCCGGGGCCGGATGAGCTGGCCGGGGGTGCGCGGGGGACGGCGCGGGTGCCGCGGGCGGCGGGGGCGCCTCGGCCGGGGTCCGCGCGGCATCGGGCGGTCACTCGGCGGCGGAGGGCGGCGGTGGGGGTGGCTGCGGTGGTGTTGGTGGTGGCTGCGGGGGTGGGGACGTGGCTGGCTACGTCGGGGGACGATGCGGACGCGACTCCCCAGGACACGAACAACTCGGCGCCGGCCACGCCCTGAGTGTTCTTCGCCCCCGCCGCCCCTACCCGTCCCATCCTGAAGGGGCTCCGCCCCTTCGACCCCGCCAGGGCTGCGCCCTGGAACCCCGCGGGGCTTCGCCCCTGCACCCCACCGGGGCTTCGCCCCTGCACCCCACCGGGGCTTCGCCCCTGCACCCCACCGGGGCTTCGCCCCTGCACCCCACCGGGGCTTCGCCCCTGCACCCCACCGGGGCTTCGCCCTGGAACCCCGCGGGGCTTCGCCCCTGCACCCCGATCGGCCTTCGGCCTCGTCCTCAAACGCCGGACGGGCTGGACAGCAAGCGACGCTCACCCGGCGTTCCTCGGTTGGCGGAGCCGTTACGCTGGGGGTGTGGCAGTCGTCGATGTATCCGAAGAGCTCAAGTCCCTCTCCTCGACCATGGAGTCGATCGAGGCCGTTCTGGACCTCGACAAGCTGAGGGCAGACATCGCCGTGCTCGAGGAGCAGGCGGCCGCGCCGTCCCTGTGGGACAACCCGGACGAGGCGCAGAAGATCACCAGCAAGCTCTCCCACCTCCAGGCGGAGGTGAGGAAGGCCGAGGCCCTGCGCTCGCGGATCGACGATCTTGCCGTGCTGTTCGAGATGGCCGAGGAGGAGGACGACCCGGACACCCGCGCCGAGGCCGACGCCGAGCTCATCGCCGTCAAGAAGGCCCTCGACGAGATGGAAGTGCGGACGCTCCTCAGCGGCGAGTACGACTCCCGGGAAGCGCTCGTCAACATCCGCGCCGAGGCCGGTGGCGTCGACGCCGCCGACTTCGCCGAGAAGCTCCAGCGCATGTACCTGCGGTGGGCCGAGCAGCACGGCTACAAGACCGAGGTGTACGAGACGTCGTACGCCGAAGAGGCCGGCATCAAGTCGACCACCTTCGCCGTGCAGTCGCCGTACGCCTACGGGACCCTCTCCGTCGAGCAGGGCACGCACCGGCTGGTGCGGATCTCGCCCTACGACAACCAGGGGCGCCGGCAGACCTCCTTCGCGGGCGTGGAGATCCTCCCCGTGGTCGAGCAGACCGACCACATCGAGATCGACGAGTCCGAGCTGCGCGTGGACGTGTACCGGTCGTCCGGGCCCGGTGGCCAGGGCGTCAACACCACTGACTCCGCGGTGCGGCTCACCCACCTTCCCACCGGGATCGTCGTCTCCTGTCAGAACGAGCGGTCGCAGATCCAGAACAAGGCGAGCGCCATGAACGTGCTCCAGGCCAAGCTGCTGGAGCGGCGCCGCCAGGAGGAACAGGCCGCGATGGACGCGCTCAAGGGCGACGGCGGCAACTCCTGGGGCAACCAGATGCGTTCGTACGTCCTGCACCCGTACCAGATGGTCAAGGACCTGCGCACCGAGTTCGAAGTCGGCAACCCCGAGGCCGTGTTCAACGGCGAGATCGACGGGTTCCTCGAGGCCGGAATTCGCTGGCGCAAGCAGCAAGAGAAGTAACTTTGTCGACAAGGCAACTGCCGCCACCTCGGCGGTAGTTGCCTTTTGCGTGCCTGCATGTCCGGGTTTTACATCACACTCACAGACTCCAACCCATCGCATAGTCGCCGTAATTGGACATCGCGCCTGTAAACGGCCTTGACGTTGCTCTGAAAAATGGGAAGGGTAAAGCGTGGCATGCGTGTCTCTGGGGCGCATGTGAACCGGGGGGCCGTGAGTTCAGCTATCCCGTCGATCACAGCCCCGAGCGCCGCCTCAATGACGATCAGCTACTGGGGGTAGCAACCAGATGACCAACAAGACGCGCATCCGCGTCGCGCGCCTCGCAGCCGCGACCGTGATCGCCGCCGGTGCCTCGCTGACCGCCGCGGGCGCCGCTTCGGCTGCGGAGGAGCCCGGGGACGACTGCATCCTCGGCATCCTGTGCGGCGGCGACGAGTCGCCCGCGCCGGAGCCGCCGGTCCCGACGGGCCTGCCGACCGATGGGCCCACCGGCCTTCCGACGGACCCCACGGACCCGACCGAGGAGCCGACCGAGCCGACGGAGGAGCCCGAGCCCACCGAGCCGCCCGCCACCGACGAGCCGTCCGACCCGGGCAACGGGAACGGCAACGGGAATGGCAACGGGAACGCCGGCGGTGGCGGCAACAACGCCGACCCCGACGGTGGCTCCTCGGCGCAGCAGGAGGGCTCGTCCTCCCTCACCGACACCGGCTCTGAGGCCGCCGCGACCGACACCAACGCCCAGGGCAACGGTGACGAGCTCGCCGAGACCGGTGCCGCTCAGACCACGTTCCTGCTGATCGGTGCCGCGACGATGATCGCCGGTGGCATCGGCTTCCGCGTCCTGCCGCGCCTCATGGGCGGCCGTGGCGGTGCGGCTGCCTGACGGTAGCCGCGGGCATACGGAACGTATGCGCTGTGAGTGATGAAGGGCCCGGAGCGGTTCGCTCCGGGCCCTTCACATGCCTTGTGTGTCTTGTGGGGTGCGGGCCGAGGCCGCTCTAGGCGGTCTGGTGCGCCAGCAGTGCCACGGCCGCGATCAGTATCGCCAGCAGGGCGATCAGCGTCATCGGGTTGAGCCCCGCGAAGGGGTTCTCCTGCTGCAGTCGCTGGCGGTTCGCCCGGCAGACCGGGCAGCGGCCCTCGTTCACGGGCGCCGCGCAGTTCGCGCACACCAGCCGGTCGTACGTCATGCGCCTCGCCTCCTCGCCAGCGGTTCCACCCCTAGAACGCCCTCACGTACGAGAACGTTCCCCTCTCCACCATGCCAGGTTCCTCCGGAAGGTGCGCGGGTCGCTCTCAGAGGGGTGGTTGGCCATTATCTCGCGGCTGCGGGTTGTGTGTGGCTTGTCGCGCAGTTCCCCGCGCCCCTTTGGGGCGCTCACAAAACCGCACAAGCCTCGCGCATCCCCTCCCGTGACTGCGCTCATGCTCCCCGTTCGCGTATGGTCACGCTCATCTACCCCCGGCTAACCGTGGTGCATCCGTGATCCGATTCGACAACGTCTCCAAGGTCTACCCCAAGCAGACCCGCCCCGCACTCAGGGATGTGTCCCTGGAAGTGGAGAAGGGCGAGTTCGTGTTCCTGGTGGGGTCCTCCGGCTCCGGAAAGTCCACCTTCCTGCGGCTGATCCTCCGCGAGGAGCGGTGCAGCCACGGTCAGGTGCACGTCCTGGGCAAGGACCTCGCGCGCCTCTCCAACTGGAAGGTGCCGCAGATGCGCCGCCAGTTGGGGACGGTGTTCCAGGACTTCCGCCTCCTGCCCAACAAGACGGTCGCCGAGAACGTGGCCTTCGCGCAGGAAGTGATCGGCAAGTCCCGCGGTGAGATCCGCAAGTCCGTGCCGCAGGTGCTCGACCTGGTCGGCCTGGGTGGCAAAGAGGACCGGATGCCCGGTGAGCTGTCCGGTGGTGAGCAGCAGCGCGTGGCGATCGCGCGGGCCTTCGTCAACCGGCCCAAGCTGCTGATCGCGGACGAACCCACCGGCAACCTCGACCCGCAGACCTCCGTCGGCATCATGAAGCTGCTCGACCGGATCAACCGGACCGGTACGACCGTGGTGATGGCGACGCACGACCAGAACATCGTGGACCAGATGCGCAAGCGCGTCATCGAGCTGGAGAAGGGCCGCCTCGTCCGCGACCAGGCACGCGGCGTCTACGGCTACCAGCACTGACCCGCACCCCCGTCCACGGAAAGGCCTGAAAGAGACGCCATGCGCGCCCAGTTCGTTCTGTCCGAGATCGGTGTCGGTCTCCGCCGCAATCTGACGATGACCTTCGCTGTCATCGTCTCCGTCGCCCTGTCCCTCGCCCTGTTCGGCGGGTCGCTGCTGATGAGCGATCAGGTCAACACGATGAAGGGCTACTGGTACGACAAGGTCAACGTCTCGGTCTTCCTCTGCAACAAGAGCGACGCCGAGTCCGACCCCAACTGCGCCAAGGGCGCGGTCACCAAGGACCAGAAGGACCAGATCCTCGGCGATCTGAAGAAGATGTCCGTGGTCGACACGGTCAACTACGAGTCGCAGGACGCGGCGTACAAGCACTACAAGGAGCAGTTCGGCGACTCCCCGCTGGCCAGCTCGCTCACGCCGGACCAGATGCAGGAGTCGTACCGGATCAAGCTGAAGGACCCGGAGAAGTACCAGGTCATCGCGACCGCCTTCGACGGGCGGGACGGCGTGCAGTCCGTGCAGGACCAGAAGGGGATCCTGGACAACCTCTTCGGGCTGCTCAACGGCATGAACTGGGCGGCGCGGGCCGTGATGGCGCTGATGCTGGTCGTCGCGCTGATGCTGATCGTCAACACCGTGCGCGTCTCGGCGTTCAGCCGGCGCCGCGAGACCGGCATCATGCGGCTCGTCGGCGCCTCCGGCTTCTACATCCAGGCGCCGTTCATCATGGAGGCCGCCGTCGCCGGGCTGATCGGCGGCGGGGTCGCGTGCGGGTTCCTGGTGGTCGCGCGGTACTTCATCATCGACCACGGCCTCGCCCTGTCCGAGAAGCTGAATCTGATCAACTTCATCGGCTGGGACGCCGTCCTGACGAAGCTGCCGCTCATCCTCGCGACAAGCCTGCTGATGCCCGCGTTGGCCGCGTTCTTCGCGCTGCGCAAGTACCTGAAGGTGTGACGCACGCCAAGAGGGCCGTACGGTCAACCGGCCGTGCGGCCCTTCGCGTTGTCCTAGACTCACCGGCATGTCAGGCCGTGACCTGTTCTGTCAGCCCCGCCGCTTCGGCCGCGGGGCCGCCCTGACATTGGTGTTCGCGAGTGTGCTGGTCGCCGGTGCCGCGACCGGCTCCCTGCCCGGACCCGACCGGAAGACCACGCAGGGCACGCCCCGTTCGACCGCCTCCGCCGCCCGGCCCCAGCAGGAGGTCACCGAGGCCGCCGCCGAGGCGATGGCCGTCGGCAAGTCCCCGATGGAGGCAGCCGAACGAGCGGTGAGCCGCAGCGGCGACCGCTGGGACGCCGTCTACTCCCCGGGCGAGTTCGAGGAGTTCGAGGAGTCCCTCGACGGCGAGTACACCGGCGTCGGGCTGTGGACGCGCGGCGAGCGGGACGGCCGTATCGAGGTGACCAAGGTGAGCGCCGGGTCGCCCGCGGCCACCGCCGGGATCCGTGCCGGTGACCGGCTGCGCTCCGTCGACGGCGCGCGCGTCGAGGGGCGGCCCGTCACCGAGGTGGTCTCCTTACTGCGCGGTGACGCGACCGACGCCGCCGCCGGTACGACCGTCCGGCTCGGCCTGGAACGCGGCACGCACGCGTGGAGCCTCACTCTGCGCCGGGCCCGGCTGTCCACGGACTCGGTCACCGTCCGGAATCTCGCCGACCGGGTCACCGTCATCACCATCGACGCGTTCACCAAGGGCTCGGGCGACGTGGTCCGCGACGCCGTACGGCAGGCCCCCGCCGGCGCCGGGATCGTCCTCGACCTG
This sequence comes from Streptomyces sp. GESEQ-4, assembly GCF_017948455.1. Taxonomy (GTDB): domain Bacteria; phylum Actinomycetota; class Actinomycetes; order Streptomycetales; family Streptomycetaceae; genus Streptomyces. The sequence continues at coordinate 72,170 of NZ_JAFFSU010000024.1, read as the reverse complement.
CGCGGCAACTCCGGCGGATTCGTCACCGAGGCCGTCACCGCCGCCTCCGCCTTCCTCGACGGCGGCCTCGTCGCCACGTACGACGTCGACGGCACCGAGCACGCCCTGCACGCCGAGGCCGGCGGCGACACCACCAGACCCCTGGTCGCGCTCGTCGACGGCGGCACGATGAGCGCGGCCGAGCTGCTCACCGGCGCCCTCCAGGACCGCGGTCGCGCGGTCGTCGTGGGCTCCCGCACCTTCGGCAAGGGGTCCGTGCAGATGCCGACCCGGCTGCCCGACGGCTCCGTCGCCGAGCTGACCGTCGGGCACTACCGCACGCCGTCCGGCCGCGGCGTAGACGGCAAGGGCATCACGCCCGACCTCGAGGCCGACACCGGGGCGCTGAAGCAGGCGGAGACGGTGCTGAGCGGGCTCGGGGACGCTTCGTAATCGCCTTTCCCTCGGACCCCCTTGTAGTGCGAAAATGGCCAGCACTATGAGCAAGGGAATGTACGTACCCAAGGAGTCCCAGCCCAAGCAGGGCGGCACCGCCGCCGCGAAGGCCAGGGACGGCGAGAAGGGCGGCAAGCGCAAGATCGTCGCCCAGAACAAGAAGGCCCGCCACGACTACGCGATCATCGACACCTTCGAGGCCGGTCTCGTCCTCATGGGGACCGAGGTCAAGTCGCTGCGTGAGGGGCGGACGTCGCTGACCGACGGCTTCGTCCAGATCGACCAGGGCGAGGCGTGGCTGCACAACGCCCACATCCCCGAGTATCACCAGGGCAGCTGGACCAACCACTCCGCGCGCCGCAAGCGCAAGCTCCTGCTGCACCGCGAGGAGATCGACAAGCTGGAGGCGAAGTCCCAGGAGACGGGTCACACCATCGTGCCCCTCGCCCTGTACTTCAAGGACGGCCGGGCGAAGGCCGAGATCGCCCTCGCGCGAGGCAAGAAGGAGTACGACAAGCGCCAGACCCTGCGGGAGAAGCAGGACCGGCGGGAGTCGGAGCGGGCGATCGCGGCGGTGAAGCGACGGCAGCGGAGCGCCTGACGGGGCGGGAATACGGTGGCATCGACGTGCGTTGGTCACGTACGATGGGCACAGCCCCGCTGGTAACGGGGCGCACCTTGAAAAATCAACATGGGGATGATCGGTTTCGACAGCGGCTGTCGAAGCAGGGGAAGCGTGTCGAGGAAGCGGCAATGATCTCGTAAACCATATGTCGCAACCAATAATCGCCAATACCAAGAGCGATTCCCGCGCCTTCGCCCTCGCTGCCTAATAAGCAGTGAGTGAAGGCCCATAAAGGGTGTCAGCCCGGGAGTGTTCCCGGCCCGGATCCTGGCATAATCTAGGGAACTAAACCATCGAGCCCGGTCACGGGGTTCGATGGGAAATCAAACAGTGACTGGGCCCGTCGGCGACTTGTTCGCGTGATCGCCGGGGCCGAGAAAATCGCAGCGAACTGCACACGGAGAAGCCCTGATTCTGCACCGTTGGACGCGGGTTCGATTCCCGCCATCTCCACGATTCCCATGTACACGAGGGCCCGGCGGTCACACATCCGCCGGGCCCTCGTTGTGTTGTCCGGCGACATATCGGCCGGTGGTTCGCGGTTCTACCGTCCCGCTGCATGACACAGACCAGAGCCGCACGTCGTATCACTGTCCTGGCGACCCTGCTGGTCGCCCTTCTCGCCGGTTTGCTGACTCCGGGCAGAGCCGCTGCCGCCTCTCTCCAGGAGGTGACCGGGTTCGGGTCGAATCCGGGTGCGCTGAGGATGTTCCGGTATGTCCCTGACGGGCTGCCCGCCGGGCGGCCGGTCGTCGTCGCGATGCACGGGTGTACGCAGAACGCGTCCGGGTACGGCACCGGCAGCGGGTGGACGCAGCTCGCCGACCGGTGGGGCTTCTCGGTGGTGCTGCCGCAGCAGCAGAGCGCGAACAACGGCTCGTCCTGCTTCAACTGGTTCCAGAGCGGCGACATGGCGCGAGGCCAGGGCGAGGCCGCGTCCGTCGCGCAGATGGTCGACCGGCAGCTCGCCGACATCGGTGGGGACGGCTCGCGGGTGTATGTCACCGGGCTCTCCGCCGGGGGCGCGATGACCGCCGTGATGATGGCGGCGTACCCGGAGAAGTTCAAGGCGGGCGGGATCGTCGCCGGGCTGCCGTACGGCTGCGCGCAGGCCGCCGGATCGCCGTACGTCTGCATGTACGTCGGCGCCACCCAGACCCCGGGCCAGTGGGGCGACCGCGTCCGCGCCGCCCGCCCCGGGTACACCGGGCCCTGGCCCACCCTGGTCGCCTTCCAGGGCACCGCCGACTACACCGTGAAGCCCGTCAACATGACCGACCTGGTGAAGCAGTGGACCGACGTCCATGGGACCGATCAGTCCGCCGACGTCAGCGACACCGTCGCCGGATATCCGCACCAGGTCTTCCGGGACTCGGGCGGGAACACCGCCGTAGAGACCTACAGCATCACCGGCATGGGCCACGGACAGCCCGTCGACCCCGGCAGCGGGGCCGAGCAGTGCGGGAGTGCCGGGGCGTACATCCTCGACGTCGACCTGTGCGCCGCGTACCGGATGGGGCGGGCCTGGGGGCTCGGCGGCTGAGGCGGTCTGTTGCCCGGCTCCGGTATCGGGAATGCTCCCTTGGCATGAGCACACCCGTGAGATGGTCCGGGAGACGTCTCAACTCCCGTAGAAGCGTATGGATCTGGGCCCTGGTGGCGGCGCTCGCCGCCGTCCTGGGGCCCGGCGCGCAGGCCGGTGCGGATTCCGATCGCACCGGACTGCCGGAGGCCGTCGACACCATCCTGGGCGACGCCCGGATGGAGGGCGGGGTGGCGAGTGTCGTGATCGCCGATGCCGTGACCGGTGAGCCGCTGTACCAGCATCTGCCCAGCACCCGGCTGATGCCGGCCTCCAACACCAAGCTGCCCACCTCGGCCGCCGCGATGGAGATCCTCGGCCCCGGGTACCGGTTCACCACGGATGTCCTGGCGGCCGGACGGCGGTCCGGGTCCGTGCTCCGCGGCGATCTGTATCTGCGCGGCACCGGCGACCCGACCCTGCTCGCCGCCGACTACGACCGCCTCGCCGCCCAGGTCGCCGCGGCCGGGGTCAAGCGCGTCGACGGACGGCTGATCGCCGACGACACCCGGTTCGACGCCCAGCGGCTCGGCCGTTCCTGGGCCGCCGACGACGAGTCCTCGTACTACTCCGCGCAGATCAGCGCGCTGAGCGTGGCGCCGGACACCGACTACGACACCGGGAGCGTGATCGTCACGGTGACGCCGGGTGCGAAGGCCGGAGACGAGCCCGTCGTCGCCGTCACACCCGACACGGACTATGTCGACATCGACGTGCGCGCCACCACCGCCGCCGCCGGGGGCCCGAACGACCTGACCGTCGAGCGGGAGCACGGCACCAACGACATCGTCGTCAGCGGTACGACCCCCGTGGGCGGCTCCGGTGCCAAGGAGTGGATCACCGTGTGGGAGCCCACCGGACACTCCGCCGCCGTCTTCCGGGACGCACTCGCGGATCACGGGGTCAAGGTGGTCGGGCCGACCCGGCTGGGGCGTCAAACACCCGCATCCGCACGCGAGTTGGCCTCGCACGACTCCATGGCCCTCAAGGACCTGCTCGTCCCGTTCATGAAGCTCTCCAACAACATGCACGCCGAGATCCTCACCAAGGCCATGGGGTACGAGGTGTCGAGGCAGGGGAGCTGGAGTGCCGGGCTGGCCGCCGTCAGCGGGTATCTCAAAGGCATCGGCGTCGACACCGGCAAGGTCCGCCAGGTCGACGGGTCGGGGCTGTCGCGGATGGACAACTTCCCCGCGGCCCAGCTCGCCGAGCTCCTCCTCGCCGTACGTGCCGAGCCCTGGTACGCCGACTGGCTGCGCTCGCTGCCGGTCGCCTGCGACCCCGACCGGTTCGTCGGCGGCACCCTGCGCTCCCGGATGTGCGGAACGGCCGCCGCGCTCAACGCCCGCGCCAAGACGGGGTCGTTGACGGGAGCCTCGGCCCTGTCCGGGTATGTCACGGACGCCGGTGGACGTGAGCTGGTCTTCAGCATCGTCCTCAACAATTATCTGGCGTCCTCCGTGAAGCCGTTGGAGGACGCCATCGTGGTCACGCTCGCGAAGTCGACGGAAGAGGCCGCGACGGCGGTGCAGCCGAAGGCGACCCGGGGCACCGACGTCGAGTGCGCGTGGCGCAAGCCCGCCCGCTGCTGAGGGTGGGCCTGCGCCGGGTGCCCGTCAGCGCAGACTGAACGTCGCCAGGCGCAGGCCCGCTCCCTTCAGCACGAGATACACGTCCGTACGGCCCTTCGCCGCGCGCGCGAGATCGGCGGTCACCGTCTCGTAGTCGTACGGCGAAGGCGTCCCGTCCGTCACCGCCGTACCGACGAGTCGGCCGGTCGGGGAGCCCAGCCTGATCTCGACCGTGCCTGCCGGGCCCGCCACGCGTGCGGTGAACTTGGTTGCGCCCGACCGCAGTTGGGCGTCCCCGAACTTCAGCCACGCCCGGTCGGCCGCCGTGCCTACCGCCGTGCCGCGCGCCTTCGACTCGTCGACGAGACGCGTGCCGTCGTAGTCGTCGAAGTTCTCGGCGCGGGTCGTACGGGACAGATCACGCGCCGGGATGGTCTCGCCGGACACCTGCCATGTCGTACGGGCGCGGATGTCCGCGGAGGAGGCGCCGGCCAGGACGTCGTACGTGCCCTTCTCCACCACCCACTTGGAGCGGGTGACGTCCCAGTGCGCGAGGTCCTTGGGGGTCACCTTCAGCTTGACCGTCTTGGTCTCGCCGGGCTTCAGCGACACCCGCTGGAACGCCTTCAGCTGCTTCAGCGGCTGCTTGTCGCGGGAGACGCGCTGGTGGACGTAGAGCTGGACGACCTCGTCGCCGGCGCGGCGGCCGGTGTTGGTGACGGTCAGGGCGTAGCCGCCGTCGGTCTTCTTCAGGGCGCCGTAGCGGAAGTTCGTGTAGGAGAGGCCGTGGCCGAAGGGGTAGAGGGCCCGGCCCTTGAAGTACTGGTAGGTGCGGTTGGACTTGATGATGTCGTAGTCGAGGATCGACGGGAGGTCCGCCTCGGAGCGGTACCAGGTCTGGGTGAGGCGGCCCGACGGGTTCGCGTCGCCGTACAGGAGGTCGGCCAGCGCGTTGCCCGTCTCCTGGCCCGCGTGGGACGTCCACAGCACGGCCGGGACCTCCTTCTGGAGGGCGCCGAGGGTGGTCGGGTAGCTGTTCTCGACGACCACGACGGTGTTCGGGTTGGCCTTGTGAACGGCCCTGACCAGGGCTTCCTGAGCCGGGGCGAGACCCATGTCGGTGCGGTCGTGGGCCTCGCGGCCGTTGATCGACGGGTTGGAGCCGACCACCACCACCGCCGTGTCCTTGCCCTTCACCGCGGCCACGGCCTCGTCGACGCCGCTGCGGACGACGTCCTTGGTGTAGTGCGCGGCGGCGTCCTTCGCCACCAGGCCGAGTGTGCCGTCATCGCCGATCGGGCCGAGGTAGACCGGGTTGGTCCACCAGGACTCCTCGGTCTCGTAGCCGGCGTAGCGGAGCAGGTACGTGCCGTCGGTCTGCTCCTCCAGCTTGAACTGCTGCTGCACGTACCAACCGTTCGGCTGCGTCTGGTCGTTGACGAAGTTCGACCAGTTGTAGCCGACGTACTTGCCGTTGGCCGCGGAGCGCAGGGTCACCACGCCGCCGCCCCAGTCGAAGACGTCGAACTGTCCGGCCGTACCCGAGGCTTCGGTCTCCTTCAGCGCCTCGCCGTCCGCGTCCGTGCCCGCGGTGATGTACTTCCCCGTCGCCGCGTTCTTCAGCGCGATCCGGTCGACGCCCTCGCTGCCGGCCACCTCGGTGGACAGCTTCGCGGCGATGCCGTCGGCAGGCGTGACCGCGTAGGGGAGGGTGCCGGAATACCAGTCGGTGTAGAGGGTGTCGGCGAGCGGGCCGACGACGGCGACGTCCTTCTCGGACTTCTTCAGGGGCAGAGCCGCGTCGTTCTTCAGCAGCACCGCGCCCTCGGTCGCCGCCTTGCGCGCCAGCTTCTGGTGGGCCGGGCTGTTGATCACCGACTTGTCGATCGAGCCGTACTTGCCGCCGCCCGGGTCGAACTCGCCGAGCCGGACCCGCACGGACAGGATGTGGGACGCGGCCTCGTCGACGTCCGACTCCTCCAACAGGCCCTGCTCCAAGGCCGAGTTGATCGCCGCGATCGTCACGCCCGAGTTCGTGTCGTTGTCCGTGAAGCTGTCGTTGCCGGCCTTGAGCGTCGCCGCGTCGCCCTCCGCGAGGGTCGGGTAGTACTGCTGGGAGCCGGGGATGTTGCCGGGCGCGAAGGCGTCGGTGACGTTCAGGAGGTCGTACGAGGTCCACTTCCGTACGACGTCGTTCAGGTCCGGATTCACCGTGGCCGGGCGGCCGTTGACCAGGTTGTACGAGGACATCACGCCCGTCGCCGCGTTCGCCTCTATCGCCGGTTTGAAGGCGGCCTCGTCGTACTCCTTCGCGACGCGCGGGCGCAGGTCGGAGGAGGTGGTGGTGCGGTTCCATTCGTTGTTGTTCGCGAGGTAGTGCTTGATCGTCGGAGCCGTCTTGAGGTGGTCGGGGTCGCCGCCCGTCAGACCCGTGCCGTACGCCGTCGACAGGGCGCCCGTCAGCTCGGGGTCCTCGCTGTAGCCCTCCTCGTTGCGGCCCCAGCGCGGGTCGCGGAGGAGGTTGACCACGGGGGCCCAGAGGTTGAGGCCCCAGCCGGCCGGGCGTTCCTGCTGGAAGCCGCGGGCCTCGTCGCCGACCGCCGAGCCGACCTGTTCCATCAGGGCCGGGTCCCAGGTCGAGGCCAGTCCGATGGCCTGCGGGAAGACGGTGGTCTCGCCGAGCCAGGCGACGCCGTGCAGGGCCTCGGCGCCGGTGCGGAAGGACTGGATGCCGAGGCGGGGGATGGCGGGCTGGTACTGGTGGAGGAGGGAGATCTTCTCCGCCAGGGTGAGTCTGCCGAGCAGGTCGTCGACGCGCTTCTCGACGGGGAGCGCGGGGTTGCGGAAGGGGTGGGCCGGGTCTTCGGCGTGGGCGGGGACGGTGGCGCCGAGCCCTGCGACCAGGGCCAGCGCCACCACGAGCGTGGATCTGCGTCTTGTCTTGCCTCTCATGCCACGGCTCCTTCACATAGGGCCTTGCACATACGGGGGTCAGGGCGTGTTGCGCGGCGCCGTGCTCGCGCGTTCCGTCATCCGGGGCGGCAGTAGCGTGGCCTCGGGCACCGTCTTGCCGCCGAGCTTGTTCATCAGCAGCTCCACGGCCTGTGCGCCCACCTCGGCGGAGGGCAGGGCGACCGAGGTGACCGGGATGCGGAGGGAGTCGGCGAGTTCGTCGGGGCAGATGGCGGTGACGGACAGATCGGCGGGGACGCGCAGACCGAGCCGGCCGAAGGCGTCGATCAGCGGCTCCAGGATCGCCTCGTTGTGCACGACGACCCCGGTCAACGCGGGCTGCTCGCGCAGCAGTTGCTCGGCGACCGCGCGGGCGGCTGCGGGCGTGGCCTCGCACGGGTGGACGGAGGAGGAGAGCCGGCCCCGGTCGGCGGCGGCGGTGAAGCCCTGGACCACGCGCTGGGCGAACGCGGTCTGGCGGACGTAGACCTCCGGCGGCGACCCGATCAGCGCCACCACTCGGTGGCCGAGCCGCGCCAGATGTTCCACGCATGCTTCGCCGGCGGCCTTGAAGTCGAGGTCGATGCAGGTCAGGCCCTCCGAGGAGGCAGGGAACCCGATCATCACCGACGGCCGGTCCAGTGAGCGCAGCAGCGGCAGCCGGGGATCGTCGAGCTGGACGTCCATGACCACGAGCGCGTCGACGAGCGCCGTGTCGGCGACCCGACGCAGCCCCTCCTCGCCCTCCTCCTGCGTCAGCAGCAGCACGTCATGGTCGTACCGCCGTGCCGTCGTCACAACCGACACCGCGAACTGCATGACGACCGGGACGTGGATGCCGGCCCGTAAAGGCACCACCAGTGCCAGCACGTTGGAGCGGCTGCTGGCCAGCGCCCGGGCGCCCGCGTGCGGGCGGTAGCCCAGTTCGCGGATGGAGGCCTCGACGCGCTGCCGGGTCTCCTCGGAGATCGGGCGCTTGCCGCTGAGCGCGTAGGAGACGGTGCTGGGGGAGACGCCGGCGTGCCGGGCCACGTCAGTGATCTTCACCATCAGCCCAGCTCCACCGTCAGGAAGCCGGTCCCGGCCGGCGCCCGCACCACCCGCTCGCCCGCGGCCAGCGCCCACGGCGCCGAAGGATCACTGCACGACGCCCGCAGCGTGTCCCCTTCGCGTACGACGGTGAAGGACACCTCCCCGACCCGCACCGTCACCTGGGCGCCCCGCTCCAGCCCGTAGGCCCGCAGCGTCACCCCGTCGGCGTGGTCGTAGTCGGGCCGGTCGGCCACCGCGCCGACCGGGATCACCGAACCCGGCCTGACCAGCAGCGGCACGCTCATGAAGCCGTGCTTCTCGCGCACCCAGCGCGGGCCGGTGACCGTCTGCCCGCTGACGAAGTGGGTCCAGGTGCCCTCGGGACAGTAGTAGGTCACCTGTCCCTCGTCGTCGAAGACCGGCGCCACCAGCAGATCCGGCCCGAGCATGTACTGCCGCTCCAGATGCGCGCACCCGGGATCGTCCGGGAACTCCAGCACCATGGCCCGCATGACCGGCGTCCCCTCGGCCTGGGCGGTGCGGGCGGCCTCGTACAGATACGGCATCAGGCTGAGCTTCAGCCGGGTGAAGTGCCGCAGCACGTCCACCGACTCCTCGTCGAACAGCCACGGCACCCGGTAGGACGAGCTGCCGTGCAGTCGGCTGTGCGACGACAGCAGCCCGAACGCCAGCCACCGCTTGAACAGCGACGGCGTCGGCGTGCCCTCGAAGCCGCCGATGTCATGGCTCCAGAACCCGAAGCCCGAGAGCCCCAGCGAGAGCCCGCCGCGCAGTGACTCGGCCATCGACTCGTACGTCGCCTCGCAGTCGCCGCCCCAGTGCACGGGGAACTTCTGGCTGCCCGCCGTCGCCGACCGGGCGAAGACGACCGCCTCCTCCTCACCGCGGTGCTTGCGCAGGACGTCGAAGACCGTGCGGTTGTAGAGGTACGTGTAGTAGTTGTGCATCCGCTCCGGGTCGGAGCCGTCGGACCAGGCCACGTCCACCGGTACCCGCTCGCCGAAGTCCGTCTTGAAGCAGTCCACGCCCTGCGCGAGCAGCGCCTCCAGCTTGGCCGCGTACCAGTCGCGGGCGGCGGGGGAGGTGAAGTCGACCAGGGCCATGCCCGGCTGCCACAGGTCCCACTGCCACACGCTGCCGTCCGGCCGCTTCAGCAGATGCCCCAGCGCCTTGCCCTCCGCGAACAGCGGGGAGCGCTGGGCGATGTACGGGTTGATCCAGACGCTGACGCGCAGGCCCCGCGCGTGCAGCCGGGACAGCATGCCCTGCGGATCAGGGAAGACCCGCGGATCCCACTGGAAGTCGCACCAGTTGAATTCGCGCATCCAGAAGCAGTCGAAGTGGAAGACGGACAGCGGGAGTTCGCGCTCCCGCATGCCCTCGATGAACGACGTCACCGTCTCCTCGTCGTACGACGTCGTGAAGGACGTCGACAGCCACAGCCCGAACGACCAGGCGGGCGGGAGCGCCGGGCGGCCGGTGAGGGCCGTGTACTTGCGGAGGATGTCCTTGGGGGAGGGGCCGTAGATGACGTAGTACGTCAACTGCTGCGTCTCCGCGCTGAACTGGACCCTCGACACGGTCTCCGAGCCCACCTCGAAGGAGACCTTGCCCGGGTGGTCGACGAAGACGCCGTAGCCGGCGTCCGTCAGATAGAACGGGGCGTTCTTGTAGGCCTGTTCGGTGGCCGTGCCGCCGTCGGCGTTCCAGATGTCGACGACCTGGCCGTTCTTGACGAGCGGGCCGAAGCGTTCGCCGAGGCCGTAGACGGAGGTGCCGACCTTGAGGTTCAGCTGTTCCCGCAGGTAGTGCGAGCCTTCCCCGTCCCGCATGATGCCCATGCCCTTGGGGCCGCTGGAGGTGAGGGTGCGGCCGTGGGCGAGGAAGTCGACGTGCCAGGGGCCGGTGCGGGACACCCGGACCGACAGCGCGCCGGAGGTGAGGGTCGCGTTCTCCTCGTCGTACTCCGTGTGGGCGGCGGTCTCCTCCTTCGCGAGGTCGAACTGAGGGCCGCGCGGCTGCTCGCCCTCGAAGTGGGTGAAGGTGAGGCCGATGACGTCGGGCATCGGCGTATGGGCGCTGATCGTCACGACCGGTCCCTTCAGCAGGTCGCCGCGGTGCCGGATGGGCTTGGTCGGCGCGTGGATCTCCAGTGCGCCGTCCGTCGCGGTGACGTCGAGCACCTCGACCGGGTGGGCCGCGGTGACTCCTTCGCGGAGCAGCCAGTAGCCGTCGGTGAACTTCACGTGGGGGTCCCTTACTTCACGGCTCCCACGGCGATGCCGCGGGTGAGCGTTCGCTGGAAGACGAGGAAGAAGACGAGGGCGGGGAGCACGCCGAGGAGGGCGGCCGCGTTGGTCATGGTGGCGTCCATCAGACGCTGGCCCTGGAGGACGCCGAGCGCCACCGACACCGTCTGGTTGTCGTTGGAGATCAGCATGACCAGGGGGAGCAGGAACTCGTTCCAGGTCCAGATGAAGAAGAACACCAGCAGCACGCCGATGGTGGGGCGGCTGACGGGGACGACGATCCGCCACAGGATCTGCCACTTGTTCGCGCCGTCGATCCGGGCGGCCTCGATGATCTCGCGGGGGAACTGGCCGAGGACGGAGGAGAGGAGATAGGTGCCGAACGCCGCCTGGATCACCGTGAACACGATGATCACGCTGAGCCGGGTGTCGTAGAGCCCCGCCTCCTTGCTCAGGTAGTAGATCGGGTAGACCAGCGCCTCCTGCGGCAGCATGTTCGCGAGGACGAAGAAGGCCAGCACCCAGGTGCGGCCCTTGATGCGGCCGATACCGATCGCGTACGCGTTGAGGATCGACAGGATCACCGCGAAGACCGCCACCCCGCCGCTGATGAGCAAGGAGTTGACGAGCTTCTGGGTGTAGTCGACGCGTTCCCAGAAGTCCTTCAGACCGTCCAGGTAGAGGCCGTCGGGGAGGCTCAGCGGGCCGTTCTGGGAGTATTCGGCGGGTGACTTGAACGCGTTGAGCGTGACGATGAGAAACGGCACGATCATGAAGAGGGCGGCGATGCACAGGGCGATCAGCACCGGGTAGCGACGCAGGGCGCTGGTCATGATCCCTCCCTTTCCTCCGCGCGGGTCTGGAGCTTCAGGCCGATCAGCGACAGCAGCAGGATCATCACCGTCAGCACCGTCGAGATCGCGGCGCCATACCCGACCTGCGTCTTCTCGAAGAACGTGGTGAAGGAGAAGTAGGACGGGACGTTGGTGGCGCCACCCGGCCCGCCCTTCGTCAGGACGTACACCGCGCCGAAGACCTTGAGCGCGGCGATCGTGCACCACGTCAGGACGACGTATATCTCCGGGCGGATCTGCGGCAGCGTGATGTGCCAGAACCGGCGCCACCAGCCGGCGCCGTCCAGCTCGGCCGCCTCGTACAGCTGCGGATCGACGCGCTGGAGGCCCGCCATGAAGATGACCAGCGGGAAGCCGAGCTGCACCCAGACCATCACGCCCATCACGCTGTAGAGCGCGATGTCGGGATCGCCGAGCCAGTCCTGCTGCCAGCTCGACAGGCCGATCGCCTTGAGCACTTCGTTGAGGGAGCCGCTGTCCGGGGCGAGGATCCAGCTCCAGACGATGCCCGCGACCGCGATCGGCAGCACCTGCGGCAGGTAGAAGCAGGCGCGCAGGACGGCGACCGTCTTCGATCCGAAGTGCTTGCCGACGTAGTCGAACAGCGCGGCGGCCAGCACCAGTCCGACCGCCGTCGGTACGGCCGCCATGGCGACGACCATGAACAGGCTGTGCCGGAACGACGCCCAGAACTCGGAATCGTCCAGCAGCTCCCGGTAGTTGGCGAGCCCGGACCACTGAGGGGACCCCACGCCCTGCCAGTCGGTGAAGCTCACGCCCGTGTTCATCAGGAACGGGACGATGATCACGGTCAGGAAGGCGAGGACACCGGGCAGCAGGAAGAGGGCGTACGAGTCACGGGGGCGGCGCGGGTGACCGGCGTGGGTCTGTTTGCCGGTCACCCGCCGCTCGACGGTCACCGTCATTGCTGCGGCACGCCCTTGTCGTACGCCTCCTGGAGGGCGTCGAGATAGCCGTCCGGCTGCTCGCTGCCGGTGATCAGCTTCTGGGTCTCGGAGACGAGGACGTCGTAGAAGCCGGGGACCGGCCAGTCGGGGTAGAAGGCCAGGCCGTCGCGCTCGGAGAGGGTGTTGAAGTTGTCGATGAGGGACTTGGACTTCGGGTCGGTGATGGCGCTCGCGTCGGCCGCGACCGGGACGCCGCCCTTGTTGCCGAGCAGGTTCTGGATCTTCTCCGACATGGTGATGTCGATGAAGTCGTAGGCGAGTTCCTTGTTCTTGGCGCCCTTGGGGACCACCCACAGGTTGCCGCCGGAGCCGAGCGTGAGGTTGGAGTCGGGCCACAGGAAGGTGCCCCAGTCGAACTTCGCCTCGTCCACGAAACGGCCGTACCACCAGCTGCCGGAGAACAGGATCGGCGCCTTGCCCTGGATGAAGGAGACCCCGGTCTCCTCGGCCTTCACATTGCTGGACGTCTTGCCGATGTAGCCCTTCTTCACCCAGTCGGCGAAGGTCTCGGCGGCATACGTCCAGGCCGCGTCGTGGAAGTCGGTCTTGCCCTTGTACAGCTCGTACGAGTCCACCCAGGCGCGGTCGGCCTTCGACAGGGCCAGCTGGTACAGGTACTGGTGGGCGATGTACTCGGCGCCGCCGTTGGCGAGCGGGGTCACCTTGTTCTTGACGAACGTGTCCATCGCGGCGGTCAGTTCGGCGAACGTCTTCGGCTCGGGGATCTTGTACTTGGCGAAGAGGTCCTTGTTGTAGAAGACCATCGTGTACTCGGCGTAGTTGGGCACGCCGAACCACTTGCCGGAGCCCATCACGCCGTTCGCGTCGTACACGCTGGTGGTGCGGACGCTCGCGCTGAGCTTCTTGTCCCAGCCGCGCTTGGTGGCCTCCGCGGACAGGTCGGTGAGCAGACCCTGCTTGGACAGCAGGCCCGCGGTCGCGTTGCCCTTGTTGTACTCCATGACGTCGGGGGCGTCGGAGGAGTTGAGGACCATCGGGGCGGTCTTCTGGATCTGCTCGAAGCCCTTCTCCTCGAACTCCACCTTCACGCCCGGATGCTTGGCCTTGAACTCCTTGATCGCCTCGTTCCAGGCCAGTCCCATCGCGCTGTTCGGGGCCTCGTAGTGCCAGAGCTTGAGCGTCTTGCCGTCTCCTGAGGACCCACTGTCGGAGTCTCCGCAAGAGGTCAGGAGCAGTGACCCGGCGAGTATCACCGCCGTCGCCACCACACGCCTTCGTGCCGTCAACATGCCCGTGCCTCCAGGGAAGTCGGAGCCGGATGGATCTGGATGGGTCGCGTTCGTCGAATCGATTCGATGCAGGACGTCGAAGCGCTTCGACGGGCGAAGGTATGTGGGGGCTGTGAGGGCGTCAATGGGCTGGACGCGAATTGGTTCGGCGGAGTGTTCCGGGAAGTGCTCTGGCGAGCGCGATCACCAGCGCCGCCGCCGCGGCGGCCACGGGTATCCAGAAGCCGGCCGTCGCCGAGAGGTGTTCCGTCGTCCAGCCGCCCAGCGCGCTGCCGCACGCGATACCGCCGAGCAGTGCGGTCACCGCGAGCGTCATGCCCTCGTTGAGGCGGCCGTCCGGGGTGTGCCGCTGGATCAGGGTCATGTTGGTGACCATGGTCGGAGCCGTGGCCATACCGGCGACGAGCAGGGCGCCGGCCAGGACGAGGAGCGAGCCGGTGAGGGCCGCGGCGAGCAGGGGGAGGGTCATGAGGGCGGTCATGGCGGCTATGCAGTACGGGTAACGGCGCTCCGCCGGTCCGGTCGGCTTCGTCGCGCCGTACAGCAGGCCGGCCGCGCAGGAACCGGCTGCCTGCAGACCGAGGATCGCGCCCGCCGCCGACTTGTGGCCCTGTGCGTCCGCGAACGCGAGCGTCACGACCTCCATCGAGCCGAAGACCGCGCCCAGGGCGAGACACGCGACGAGGAGCGGGGGCATGCCGGGGGTGCGGAGGGGTGCTTTCGCCGGTTTCCGCCGCTGTACCGGCGGCTCGGTGGCGCGTTGGGCGGTGAACAGCAGCATGCCGGTGAGCAGGAGGACGGCGCCGGTCAGCGTGCCCGCCTCCGGGAAGAACGTGCCGCAGAGGAAGGCCGCGAGGACCGGGCCCAGCATGAAGCACAGCTCGTCCGCGGCCTGTTCGAAGGAGTTCGCGGTGTGCAGGGCGGTGGTGTCGTCTTTGAGGAGGTGGGCCCAGCGGGCGCGGGACATGCCGCCGAGGTTGGGGGTGGTGGCGGTCGCGGCGTACGCGGCGAACAGGGTCCAGTCCGGGGCCTCGTGGCGCACGCACAGCAGCAGCGCGAGGCTCCCCAGCGCGGCGAGGGTGGTGGCGGGTACGGCGACCCGGGCCTGCCCGTGCCGGTCGACGAGCCGGGCGATCCAGGGGGCGGTCACGGCGGTCGCCGCGAGGCCGGTGGCGGTGACGGCGCCGGCGAGGGCGTACGAGCCACGCGAACCGGCGATCATCAGGATCGCGCTCACGCTGAACATGCCCATGGGAAGCCGGGCGACGATGTTCCCGATCGTGAAGGCTCGGGTGCCGGGGAGGGTGAAGAGGTGGCGGTAGGGGCTGGACATGGAACGGCGGTAGCGGCTGGGCATGGAGCAACCGTCGCCCGTATGCGATCAAGGGGTCCAACACCTTCTGCGGGCCGATTCACGCACCTGCGTTGTAAGTTCCCGTCATGCCCGCTCACCTCGACCCCCGCTTACTGCGCGCTTTCCTCACCGTCGCCGAGGAGCTGCACTTCACGCGCGCCGCGGCCCGGCTCTACGTCGCCCAGCAGGCGCTCAGCCGTGATGTACGGCGCCTGGAACGGGAGTTGGGCGCCGAACTGTTCGTACGGACCACGCGCCAGGTGACGCTGACGGCCGACGGTGAGCGGCTGGTGCCGTACGCGCGCCGGGTGCTGGTGGCACAGGAGGCGCTGCTGTCAGCGTTCGGGCAGGCAAGGCCATTGCTGGTGGACCTGAACTCGCCGGGTCTCGTCACCGGCCGCCGGGTGCTGCACCGGGCGCGGGAACTCGCCCCCGAGCAGGAGCTGATGGCCCGCTTCGAGAGCGGGCTGACCGGCGCGGCGGGGGAGCTGATCGCGGGGCGGCTGGACGCGTCGTTCGGGCGGTACGCGGGGCTGGACCCGGCGCTGCGGGCCCAGCTCGACCACCAGCCGGTGCGGTACGAGCCGATGGCGGTCGTTCTGCCCGAGGACCACCGGTTGGCCGGAAATGAGGCAGTGCCACTCGAAGCGCTTGCGGGCGAGACCGTGTACGCGGGCGCCGGAAATCCACGGACACCGGAGTGGACCGATCTTGCCCGCCGGCTGTTCGAGGGGCGCGGTATCCAGGTCGCCGCGCCCGCTCCGCTTGCGGTGGGTGACGAGGAGTTCCAGCGGATCATGGCCAAGATGCGTAACCCGATCCTCGCCGTGGTGGATTTTCCGGCCATGCCTTCGACGGTGGTACGGCCCCTTGTGGACCCTGTTCCCCTCTCGCTCGTCAGTTTGGTGTGGCGAAAGGGGCTGGTGCATCCCGGATTCGACGCACTTCGACGGGCCGCGGCTCAGCTCGCCGCGGAGGAGGGGTGGCTGCGGAGGCCCGTCGGGGGATGGATTCCGGCTATCGATTCGGCCGCCGCGAACGTGTGTGATTGACACGACGTCGCCGATATGTCCCATATAGGAAACTATGGCCTGCTATATAGGCCTTCATGTGTGGAGGGGATGTGAAGGCGACTGGTAAATTGTAGACGGCTAAAGGGGAAGGGGGGCGCTGTGGTGCTGATGGGGCAGGGGGAGGAGCCTCAAGAGCGGGACGTCACCATGCAGTTGGCGGTGCCAAGCTCATTCAAGGCGGACGAGACCGTTCAACTTCGGGTGCCGCAGCAGGTGGACTCATCGAACCGAATACGCGACCACGACGCAGTCGATCAACCGAATCGCCGCAGAAATCGGAACCCTCGCAAGGCCCCCCGGCCGTCCCTCCCTTCCCGCCTGACCGCCGCTCTCCACCTGGCGCCCCTGCTGAGCGTCCTCGCCGCGCTGGTCGCTCGCCTCACGCCCTACGTCCGCCGTATGAGGCCGCAGTACCCCCGCCCCGGACGCACCGGCCTGCGCCGATGGCTGCCCTCCTGGCGGCAGTGGCTCGGCGCCTCGCTCGCCGGAGTGAGCCTCAGCGCCCTCTTCCTCACCGTCGCCTACGCGGCCACCGACATACCGGACAACCTCAACTCGTACGCCACCCAGCAGGACAACGTGTACTTCTGGGCCGACGGGACGCCCATGTCCCGTACCGGCTGGGTGCAGCGGCAGGCGATGCCGCTCGAGGGCATCCCCGAGGACGTCCGGTGGGCGGTCCTCGCCGCGGAGAACGCGAGCTTCTACAGCGACCCCGGTATCTCCTTCAAGGGCATCACGCGTGCCCTCTTCCGCACCCTCGGCCAGGGTGACACCCAGGGTGGCTCGACCATCACCCAGCAGTACGTCAAGAACGTCTACCTGAACCAGGACCAGACGCTCAGCCGCAAGCTCACCGAGGCGATGATGGCCCTCAAGCTCGACAACCGGATGAGCAAGGACCAGATCCTCGAGAGCTACCTCAACACCAGCTGGTTCGGCCGGGGCACGTACGGCATCCAGCGCGCCGCCCAGGCCTACTACGGCAAGGACGTCAGCGACCTCGACGCCGGCGAGGCCGCGTTCCTGGCCGCCCTGCTCAAGGGCGCCGGCCTGTACGACCCGACCCTGAGCAGCGCCAACCGGGCCCGGGCCGTGGAGCGCTGGTCCTGGACCCTCGACCGGATGGTCGACATCGGCAAGCTCTCCAAGGCCGAGCGGGCGACGTACAAGAAGTTCCCCGAGCCGCTGAAGCGCAATCCGCTCTACGACACCGGTGAGCAGAGCGACTACCTGGTCGAACTCGCCTCGCAGTACGCCAAGAAGGCCGCGAAGATCTCCGACAAGGAATTCGACCTCGGCGGCTACCAGATCTACACGACCTTCGACAAGAAAAGGCAGGACCAGCTCACCGACGCCGTCACCAAGGCGCGCAAGGAAGCGCTGAAGGACCACCCGAAGACCGCGAAGACCGCGCACTACGGCGCGGCCTCCGTGGCCGCCGACGGCCGGATCGTCGCCGTCTACGGCGGCCCCGACCACCGTAAACAGGGCTACAACGAGTCCAATGCCACCACCGTCCCGGCCGGTACGGCCTTCACACCGTTCGTCTACGCGGCCGGCCTGGAGCACGGTGTCCGCAAGACCCGCGACGGAGCGGCGACCCCGGTCACCGGGGAGTCCCTTTACAACGGCGACGACGACGTGCCGGTGACCACGCCGGAGGGGCCGTACTGGGACCGCAGTGGCCGCAAGGTGGCCGCCGGCAACGACGGGGACAGGTCCTACGGGCAGATCTCCCTGCACCGGGCGATGGCGCTGTCGGTGAACACGCCGTTCATGCAGCTCGGCATGGACACCGGCCTGGACAAGGTGCGCGCCACCGCCGTGGCCTCGGGCCTGCTGCCCTCCAGCATCGGCGCGCGGGTGCCCGCCCTGTCGATGGGCAGCTCCACGCCCAGCGCCATCCGCATGGCCGGCGGCTACTCCACGTTCGCCGCGGCCGGCAAGCACACCGAGCCGTACTCGGTGCGCCGGATCACCCACAACGGCACCAAAGTCCCCCTGGACCTGCCGAACCCGCGCAGGGCGGTCGGCGCCGACGTGGCGGAGGAGGTGACCGCCTCGCTCACGGACGCCTTCCGCGCCGCCCACCCCGACGACGCCTCCGCCACCGCGCAGGTGGCCGGGAAGACCGGGACGACGCAGAAGGACACCGCCGCCTGGTACGTCGGCACGCACAAGTCCGTCTCCACGGCGGTCGTCGTCTACCGCATCGACCTCGCCAAGAGCCTCGAACCACTGCCCTTGAAGGGCATCGCCGGCACTGCCGACGACAGCGTTCCCTACGGCATCTGGTCCGGTGCCATGAGCCCCCTCGGCTGACCTCCGAGCGCTCCGGCCCGCAGGCCCGCATCACCGCCACCCCCTCGCAGAATGAGCCGCACATGAAGCCGAAGCCGGCAACCGGCCGCCGCCGCAGAGCCCCCGCGTCCCGACACCGGGCAGGGCGACCCGAGGTTTCCGTCCGCGTGGGAGCACTGATGGTGGCGGCCCTGCTCTTCGCCTTGGTGATACCCGTGGCCTACCAGAGCCTGACCGGCTCGGACGGCACCACGCCGACCGCGTCCGCCGAGGACCGGGACGGCTCCGACGCCGGCGACGGACCCTCCAGGCCGCCCGAGGAGCCCGAGTGGGACGGGAAGACGGAGGTGCTCGGCGACGGCTCGACGTCGCACACCGGGCCCCAGAAGGGGACATTCAAGCCTAAGCCTCTCAAAACGGGTGAGAAACCGCCCCAGTTCGTCGTCTTCTCCTGGGACGGTGCCCTGGCGGGCGACGACCAGCTCTTCGCGCACTACCGGGAGCTGGCCGAGAAGTACGACGCCCACATGACGTTCTTCCTCACCGGCATCTACCTGCTGCCCAAGGACAAGGCGAAGCTCTACGCTCCCCCGCAGCACGACGTGGGCGCCGCCGACATCAGCTACCCCACCGACGAGCACGTCGGCACCACGCTGGAGCAGCTCGGCAAGGCGTGGCAGGAGGGGCACGAGATCGGCTCGCACTTCAACGGCCACTTCTGCGGTGTCCGTGGTGGCGGCTACTGGAGCGTCGACGAGTGGAAGAGCGAGATCGACCAGTTCTACTCGTTCCTGCAGAACTGGAAGACCAATACCGGCTACAAGGACATGCCTCCCCTGCCCTTCGACGCCGAGCGCGAGATCACGGGCGGCCGCGCGCCCTGTCTGGAAGGGCAGAAGAACCTGATCAAGGCTGCCAAGAGCTACGGCTGGCGCTATGACGCGAGCTCCGCCGGCGACTTCCAGATATGGCCCACCAAGAAGGACGGCATCTGGGATTTCCCGCTGCAGTTGCTCCCGTACGAGGGCGGCGACTACCAGGGTGTGTCGATGGACTTCAACTTCCTCTACAACCAGTCCGGCGGTGAGACCGAGGGCGACCCGGCGATGTACCCCCAGTGGCAGCAGGAGACCGTCCAGTCGTACATGAACGGATTCAACCGCGTGTACTACGGCAGCCGGGCACCGATGTTCGTCGGCAACCACTTCGAGCAGTGGAACGGCGGGATCTACATGCGGGCCGTCGACGAGGTGGTCAAGAACGTGTGCACGAAGAAGGACGTGCGCTGTGTGTCCTTCCGCGAACTGGCGGACTGGCTCGACGTGCAGAAGCCGGAGACCCTGAAGCAGCTGCGCACCCTGGACCCGGCCCAGGCGCCGGACTGGTCGACCGTCGTGCAGTGATGTTCACCTAACACCCTTGCTTTACAGGCGCACCCCTCTTCACAAGAGCCACACAAGTCATGCAAAGATGCGCTGCTGCCCGGCACTCCGTCCGCCGGGCGTGGAGGGGAACTGACAGTGAAGTCAAGGAAATTGAGCCGTAAGCGGCGCCGCGCCACCGTACTCGCGGCGGCCGCCACCTCGGTCGTCGCCGGAGCGGCGCTGCTGCCCGGCTGGAGCGCGGGCGCCGCGGTCGCCGACGGTCCCACGGTGGACGCCAGGACCAGGGCCACCTTCCAGCGGCTGGCGGACGCGGTCTTCACCGACCGTACGAACGCCCTGGTCGAGGGCGCGCAGGGGCACCGGGAGGAGCCGCTGACCGCGGGCTTCTCCGGGGATGTACGGCTGTCGTCCGGCCTGGCCCGCAGCGAGGACGCCGCGCTGGCCGCACTGGATCAGCGCGGGGACAGGCTTGCGGAGCTGGGCGAGACGTACAGCAAGGGCAGCACGACCGTCACCCTGGACGCCACGAGCGTGAAGGGCCGCAAGGCGAAGGCCGCAGTCACCGAGACCACGACCCTTGCCTACGACGAGGCCCGCGGCGGCGAGCCGAGGACCACCGGGTTCCAGGCCCACCACGAGCTCACGTTCAGCGCCGACCGGCAGGGCGACTGGCGGCTGACCGGAGTCCGCGCGACCGACGCGGGATACCTCGGGGTGAACCAGACGGCCAAGCCGGCCGTCGGGCCCATGGCCGCGAAGGCAGGCAGCACCACACCCTCGGCGCCCAAGGCATCGACCGCATATCCCGGCCCGGCCAACCCGAAGAACTTCACCGCCAGCGGCTTGGACTACGCGGCGATGGCCGCCTACGCGAAGCAGTACTGGTCCAACTACAACCCGGCCTACCCGAACTTCAACGGGCAGGGCGCGGGCGGCGACTGCACCAACTTCGTCAGCCAGGCCCTGAAGGCGGGCGGCTGGAAGCACGTCCCGGGCTATGTGTACGACTACACCAAGTGGTTCGGCAACGCCGAGATCCAGTCGCACTCGTTCATCGGCGTCAATGAATGGTCCTGGTTCGCCCAGAATTCGAAGCGCACGACCAGCCTCGCAAACGTCTACCAGATGGACGTCGGCGATGTGCTCCAGCTCGACTTCGACAAGGACGGCTCGAAGGACCACACCATGATCGTCACGTCCCGCGTTCGGGGCGTGCCGTATCTGACGTATCACTCCACCAACACCTACAGCAGGTCGGTGTCGAGCGTCATCGCGTCGCACCCGAACGCCCTGTACTACGCCTACCGCACCTGATCCGATCGGGCCCAGCCACTCCTGGTGGCTGGGCCCTGACCTGCGGTTACCAATCCGCCGCATGATCAGGTCTGTTCAAGATCTCCACAGTGTGCATATTGTGTGACCAACTGACGGAGATCCGGGGGAGTTTGACCCTCCGTCATGCCTGCCTGTGCGGCGGACCTGAGGGGATCTCCGTCAACGAGCGGTCATTTTTTGCGACTCAAGGGGAGTCGCGGGGGGACCGCGAAAGCTGAATGGAGACCAGGTGCGCAAGCACTTCAAGACCATGGCCGTGTCCTGCGGCGTGATCGTGGCCGTCATGTCGCCCGCGGCACTCGCGATCGCCGACGAGGAGCCCATCGCGGTGAGCGAGGAGGGTGTGCCGGTCGACCCCGCCGACCTGTCCGCCGACCAACTGTCGGCGCTGACCGACGAGCCGGTGGCGGAAGGCTTCGACATGACGGCCGAGGAGGCTGCCGCGGCCGGAATCGACACCGAGGAAACCGGTATTCCGGATGCTTCGGACGGGACGGACGACGTAGCGGCCCCCTCGTACGCGACCAGGTACAAGAACGCGTCGTACAAGCGCGGCAGCGCGCTGATGTGGACGCGCGACACCGTGTACTTCGGTCACAACGGGAGCAAGATCACCTCGTCGAAGGGCTGGCAGTCGAAGGGATACATCTTCCCGAACGTCGCCAAGAACTCCGGCATCTCGCGCTACTACGCCTCCACGGGGACCCACAAGTTCCGGGCGAAGAACACTATCGGGGCCGGTGTCGCCACGCCCTGGGGCGCTGTGACGGTCTACGAGCACGACTTCACGCACTGGTTCTCGGGCAGCAAGTCCGGCGCGTGGAGCTGGCGCCGCTAGTGCCCCAACAGGAAACGTTCGCCCCGTCGCGACGCCCGGCACGCTCCCCCAGCCTTCGGCCGGGGGGACCCCCACTCACCGCACCGGCCGAAAGCCCAAGTACATCCAGTACGAGGGCTTCCGGCCGGCACGCCGAGAGCACGCACCGGACGCCGCTCCTTGACGGGCAAACGTTGCCTGCCGGGGCACTGGGCACGACGTCCTGACACCGCAAGGCGGGTGACGCAACGCCCGCAGCCGATCCGTCACCCGCCTTGCGGCTGGCCGACTGAAATGACTTCGATGATTACCGTCCGATCCCTCACCAAGTCCTACGGCGCGCACACCGTTCTCGAGAACGTGTCCGCCGACTTCCTTCCGGGCAGAGTGACCTATCTCCTGGGGCAGAACGGGGTCGGCAAGACAACCCTGTTCAAGTGCCTGACCGGCCTTGAGTCCCATGCGGGAACCGTGGAGTTCGGCGGTCGTCCGCTGGCGGAGGTGCGCGGATGCGTCTTTCCGGTGTTCGACGACTGCGCCTTGTATCCCCACCTTTCCGGTCTGGAGAATCTGCGCCTGCTGCTCGGTCGACAGGTCTCCTGGGAGGACGTCCGCACGGTCGCGGACGACGTGCTCGACCGCACGACAGCGCACAAGCCGGCTCGTGCGCTGTCCTATGGGCAGCGCAAGAAGCTGTACACCGTGGGGCTGCTCCTGGCCCGTCCCTCCTACGTCATCCTCGACGAGCTGGCCAACGGTCTCGATTACGACAGCCTGCAATGGCTGCGTGAAGCGATCGAGCAACTCAAGCAGGACAGTGTGGTGGTCACCGCCGGCCACCAATTCGACTTCTACGACCGTGTGGCGGACGACGTGTTCGCCGTATTCGAGAACGGGTTGCGCAACCTTGACTACAACAATGCCGAGGGCGACCGGCTCGAAGATCTCTATCTCGCCTCTCGTGGAAAGCGTTCGTACTGACCTTCGTTATCAGTGGGCATCGCGGCACTTCCTCTACGCGTTCGCCAGTCTCACCGTGTTCGCCTCGGTTTTCGCTGTCGGCGCGTACTCCAGCGCACGCAGCGCGATCGACAGTCTGCGACGCGAGTTCGCATACCTGCACACTGAAGGCGGCTACACCTTCGAGCGCGCGATCGGCACCGGCAGCGATCCCACGGACGCTCCGCTGAAGGGCACGTGGGAACACGCTTCCCAGGCCGTTGCCAACCTCCACCCCCTCCAGGGCACCACGAACCTCCTTCAGGTCATGTGCTTCGTCATCGCGCCGCTGCTCTTCTTCACCTATGGGGCGATCGCGGCAACTCGTGACGCGCAGTTCAGGACATTGAAGTTCCGGGCGGTACGCGAGGGCCCTCGGCGGCTGTTCGCCTCCCAGATCAGCTCCTTGGCCGTCGCGGTCACCGCGCTGACCACGGCCGCATTCGCTGTCTCACTGCTGATCAGCACCGGCCTGTATCTGGCAGTGAAGGGCCGCTTCGACACGACGAACCTCGACGTGCCTGAAGATCTCGCGATCACGGGCTCGCTGCCCAGTTTCGCGATGATGATCGCCACTGGCCTGTTCTTCGGCTTCCTCGGCATGGCCGCAGCACTGCTCCTTAGGCGTCCGCTGTATGTGGTGCCGGTGTTCCTGGTCGGTTTCTTCCTCGTTCCGGTTCTGGGCCGGTTCGACCCCCGAAACCTCCTCATGGCCATCGCATACCCGCATGTGGAATTCGTCGGCGGATTCGTTCCCTCTGCTCCCCACCCGGTGCCCGAACTCGTTGCCGCCCTCCTGCTGACAGTCGGCGCGGCGGTCGTTCTGACTCTCACGTACGTGGTTCATTCGCGCAGGTCGCACTACGCCACCTGAACGCGGCACGTACCAGAGATCTTTCCCACACGCCTTCTCGGGCTTTTGCGTGCCCGCTTTTTATCGAGGTGAAATGAAGAGACCGATATGGACAGCCGCGGTGGTCGCTGTGGCCGCCATGGCGCTCGGCGCGGTGCCGGCTCATGCCGCGTCGCCCAGTGCCGCTGTGGTGGCCCAGGCGGAGGGCGATCCGGTCGACCCGCCGCTGTTCGACGAGACCTCGGGCGGGGGAACGGTCCGCGTCAATGTGGTCACCGAGAGTCGGGACGACCTGGCCGCCGCGGCGACCGCTGGTGACACAGTGCAGGAGTTCAACCGAGTTCCGGTCATCACGCTCAAGGTCGACAGGAGCGGCTTGGCGGAGCTGGCGGCTCAACCGGGTGTGGTCAGCGTGACCGAGGACATCCCGGTGGCGCCGTCGCTCGACACCAGCGTCCCCCTGATCGGTGGCGATCAGGCGATCAAGGAGGGCGTGACCGGAGAGGGCAGCGCGATCGCCGTCCTGGACACCGGTGTCGCCACCCGGCACCCCTTCTTCGCAGGGCGGGTCGTCGCCGAGTCGTGCTTCTCGCCGGTGGATGCCGCCTACGGCGCTTCCAGCCTGTGCCCCGACGGCTCCCCGGAACAGCATGGCACCGGAGCGGCCGACTCCGAAGGCGGGCCGTGCGCCACCATCGACGCATGCGAGCACGGGACCCATGTGGCCGGTATCGCCGCGGGTAACGGTGCCGGCATCGACGGAGCCCCGGCGTCGGGCGTCGCCCCCGGCGCCGACCTGATCGCCGTCCAGATCTTCAGCAAGTTCGACTCCGAGAAGTGGTGCGGCGTCGGCGGCACCCCGTGCGTACGGAGCTTCACCAGTGCCCAGATCGCGGCGCTGGAGAAGGTGGCGGAGATGCGGCGGTCCGGAACACCGGTCATCGCGGCCAATCTCAGCTTCGGCGGTGGAGCGCACACGGTCGCGTGCGACAACGACGCGCGCAAGCCGGCGATCGACAGCCTGCTCAGCGCCGGTGTCGCCACCGTGGTGGCGGCAGGCAACAACAAGTACGCGGAGGCGGTCAACTCTCCCGCGTGTGTCTCGTCCGCCATCGCGGTCGGTTCCAGCACCGTTGAGGACGAGGTGTCGGAGTTCTCCAACCACGGCGCGCTCCTTGATGTGTTCGCACCCGGTGACGACATCGACTCGGCGGTCTTCGGCGGCGCCTTCGAACCCAAGAGCGGCACTTCCATGGCGACGCCGCACGTGGCGGGCGCCTTCGCGGTGCTGCGGCAGGCCCATCCCGACAAGGACATCACGGAGCTCGAGGCGCTGCTGAAGTCCACGGGCCGGGTCATCCCCGAAGAGGGTGCCGGCGTGCCGCGCGTCGACATCGGCAAGGCGCTCGGCGGAACGGAACCGACCCCGGCCCCCGAACCGGACGCCAAGCCCCGCTCCACCAGCATCGTCAACGCCACGGCCGTCCCGATTCCGGATCCGGGAACGGTACGGTCGCCGATCACGGTCACCGACATCCCCGGCAATGCGCCGAAGGCGCTGCAGGCCCGGGTGAACCTCACCCATGAATGGCGCGGCGAGGTCAAGATCGACCTGATCGCCCCTGATGGAAAGGTCTACCCGCTCAAGACGACGGACTGGACGCAGAACGGCGGAACCATCAACACCACCTACACGGTCGACGCCGGCAGCTCCCCGGCCGCCGGTACCTGGAACCTCCAGGTCGAAGACAGGTCCGCGGGCGCCGTCGGCACCCTCCAGGACTGGTCGCTGGTCATCCCGACACCGTTCGAGAAGACCGGCTCGGTCACTATCCCGGACGCGGGAACCCTCAACTCGGACATAGCGGTGGACGGACTCACGGGCAACGCGTCCGGAGCACTGCAGGTCGAGGTGGACCTCACGCACGAATGGCTCGGCGACGTGAAGATCGATCTGCTGAGCCCGGACGGCACGTGGTACCCCCTCAAGTCCACTTCCGCGACGGACACCCCGCTCCCGGACGCCTACACGGTCGACGCCTCGGCATCGCCTGCCGCCGGAACCTGGAGGCTCCGCGTCCAGGACTCCTCCCAGGGCGCCACCGGAATCCTGAAGGGCTGGGCACTGACCTTCCCCTCCTATGAGAACCAGGTGGGCCTCGCCATCCCTGACGCCGCCGGCCTGACCTCGTCGATCACCGTCGGCTCAATCACCGGAAGCGCACCGGGCAAGCTCAGGGTGTACGTGGACGCCACACACGACTGGCTCGGCGACATGGCGCTCGAGCTGACCGCCCCGAACGGAACCGTGCACCAGCTGAAGCAGGCTTCCGCCACGGAAGCGGGCGGAACGCTCCAGCGCGTCTACCTCGTCGACGCCAGTGCTTCCCCCGCGGCCGGCACCTGGAAACTCCTCGTCCACGACGTCTCGGAGGGGTCTACCGGCACCCTCAACGGCTGGGCACTGGCCTTCTGACGCCCGCACAGGCGCTCGGCTGGGGTTTCCCAGCCGAGCGTTTCGCGTGGTCGGCCCGGCGGCTACGCCCTCAACCACCGGGCCCACGACACCTCGCGGTACTAGAACAACGCCTCGAGCCCGCCGATCAGCGGCAGTGGCGCGATCGCCAGGACCAGCGCCGCCACCGCCAGCCCCGGCCGGATGTCCCGCTTCCCCACGAAACCCGCCACCGCGGCGACGGGGGGCAGGACGCACAGCACCAGGAAGCTCCACTGCCAGCCCTCCTCCTGGATGAGAAAGAGCAGGAGGACCAGGTAGACGGGGACCGACGCCGCGGACATCATCCGGGCGCGGGTGAGGAACAGCTCCATGGTTTCGCTTGAGGAGGGGTAGGGCATCTCAGGCGACCACTCGGTTGTCGTAGCCGGCGGAGCTGGCCTCGGGGAAGCCGTCGGCCGACGAGAAGCCGTTGATCGCCGTGGTCAGTACCGCCCCGAGCCCGGTGATGGCCATCATGGTCGCGTCGAATGCCTTCACCAGAGCGGCGTACCTCTCGATGATCATGACGGCCTGCGCGGCGGCCAGGGCGAACATGGCGGCGGACGCCACCTGCCCGCCGACCGGGATGGCGTTGACGGCCGTGGCCGCGGCCATGTTGGCCATCCAGATGATCGCCATGTCGGCGAGGAAGACGACCCCGGCCTTGAGGACCTCGGCGAGCTGGAACACCATCTGTGCCGCCTGGTCGTAGCAGGTCTTCAGGGAGTCGAAGCTCTCCTTGAAGTCGGCGAGTTTCTTGCTGAACTCGTCGAAGTAGACCTTCGCGGCGTCGTAGGCGTTGCCCTCCCAGGTCACGCCGACGTTCGTGGTGCCCTTCTTCAGGTTCGCGGCCACCGAGTCGCAGAACGAGCCGAGGTTTCCCCAGACTTCGGCGCAGTCCTTGTACTTGTTCCAGTCGCCCAGAACCCAGTTGTTGATCTCGCCGAAGATGTCGATGCCGAAGAGCAGCTTCACCGCCTCCACGGCCACGGTGGAGGGGCTGCCCAGGTCGAGGACGGTGCCGAGGGTCTTCTGCACCGGGTTCATGGTGTATTCGTCGGCGTGCCCCTGGGCGTACTTGACCAGGGGGTTGTCGCTGTCGCCCGCTGGTGCCTTCAGGGTGGCCGCGGCGTCCTGCGCGTCGGCGAAGTCGCTTCCGCTGCCGCCGCCGGACGGTGCGCCTCCGCCGCCCTTGGAGCCCGGGTAGGTGGCGTCCATCTTCGCGGCTTCGTCCGTGTCCGTCTCGCGGTAGTACTTGGCGGATTGGGACAGTTCCTTCTGCGACGCGGTGAGGACGCTCTGCACCTTGCCCAGGGCCTTCTTGGCGGCTTCCACGTAACTGTCGTGATCGCCCGCGACAAGATCCCAGAGCTGCCCTCCGACCATCGTGTCGATCTTCGCGTTGTTGCTCGTGTACTCGACGGCCTTCGTGGCGCCCTCGGCGCCGCGCCCCACGAGCGTGGAGAACCCCTGGATCGCGTCCGGCTCTACTCGAAAACCCACGGTCTGCTCCCGCCCCCGTCAGTACAGTGACCAGCCACGGCCGTCATGCCGGGACTTCTTGTCGGCGCGCTCGTCGGGCGCCGCGCGTCGTTCTTCGTCGATCTGCTCCTGCTCCGCCGCGATCGCGCGCCTGCCCTCTGCGGCCAGTTCCTCGCGCTCCGCCTCGGAGAGTGAGGCCCACTTCTCCGCCATGGGCGCCGCCTGCTCGATCAGCTGGTCGGCGTACGCGGACACGTTCGCGGCGTCCCGCAGGCTCGCCCGCCCGGAGAGGACCTCCTGTGCCATCTCCTTCAGGGCATCGCCGCCGTGCCCGGCGGCGAGGGTCTCCAGGGACTTGCGCAGCAGTCTCGCCTGCGCCGGGTCTCCTTGAGACATCTCCAGAAGTTCGGAGTCGTCGAATTGCCTGCCCGAATCCGGACTCTCGGCCACATGTCCTCCCTCAGACAGATCACGGATGCCGACCAGTCTGAACCTAAGGTGCCTGACGCAAAACATGCGATGCGCTGGAATCACAGATCCGTCACATGCGCGTGACAGAGATACGAACAGCAACGACTCACATGAAGTCAGGGGCGTGATCGTGCGCCCATTGGCGGAAGGTGCGAGCCGGTGTTCCCGTTATCCGGTCGAGTGTGAGGCAGGCATCGTCGTCCCGGGCGCTCGTGTCATGGGGTTCATCTGTGATGCCTTCGACGCCGTCGTAGCTTTCGAAGCCGAACAGGAAGTCTGCGTTCGCGGCCGCGAAGCCGCCCTGGGCTCGGTAGAAGGCGAGGGCTTGTTCGGCGGAGACTTCATCGAGCGTGATCTGTTCTCCGATCGCTTCTGCGATCACGGCAACCTGTTCGCGTTTGGTGACACTGTCCGGTCCGATGACCGTGTCGATCCGTCCGCGGCGGCGTGGGTCGAGCAGGTCGGCCAGGACGACGTCGGCAATGTCGGCCTCATGGACGGGATGCCCGAGCTGATCGGGAAAGGGCTCCACGGCCCGGCGATCTGTCCTGATCGCCGGCCCCCATATGAGGAGTGAGTTCGTCGCGAACTCACCGGGACGCAAGATGCTCCAATCCAGTCCCGAGTCCATGACGGCCTGTTCGACGACCGCGTTGTACGTGGTGTCGTAGCCGGCCGTCACGGCGGCGGAGGAGACCACGACCACGTGCTCGATACCCGCCTGCTGTGCGCGAGAGACGACGGCCGCAACGGTCTCAGGGACCGCGATCAGGACGAGTTGGGCGGCACCGTCGAATGCGTACCTGAGTGTGGACGGGTCCTCCAGGTCGCCGAAGACCACGTCCGCACCATCCGGGAGTGAGGCGCGTTGCGGGCGCCGCGACATTCCGCGCACCGGGTGACCGGCGTCAAGCAGTCCTGCGACGACCAGGCCGCCGATCGCCCCGGTGGCCCCGGTGACAACAATGGGAGAGATCTTCTTTAAATGAGACATAGTTTCTCACTGTAAGACGCCGACGTATCATGCTGCAATGGATCTCTCCCCTCAACGTGCACGGACCCGTCAGGCGATCCTCGACGCCGCAGCAGCGCAGTGGGCTCGTGATCCCACCGTCGGCCTGGGAGACATCGCCGCTGCCGCCGGCGTGGGGCGAGCGACCATTCACCGGTACTTCGCCGACCGTCAGGTCCTTCACGCTGCACTCATCACCGACTCGTGGACGACGCTACGAGCGGCGATCGAGCAGGCCGGCCCCGCCACGGACTCGGCGCTCGAGGTGATCCAGCGGATCGTCACCGCGATGGTGCACGCCGGTGATCGGATCAGCTTCTTGTTCACCGCCACCGAGGGCACGCCTTCTGAGGCTGACGCCGGCATCGCACGAGAGGTCGACGAGCTGATCCTGGCCGAGATCGAACGAGGCCGGCGTGACGGGGCGCTCGACTCGGCAGTTCCCGCGAGGTGGATACAGCTGATGATCTGGAGCACCGTCTACACGGGCCTGCGAGCCGCCGGCGACGGACTCGTACCACGGCATGGCGTGGACGAACTGATACGCCGAACTCTTCGCCGAGCGGTGAGCGAGCAGCCAGGCCCTCTATGACCAGCGCGGTCCGTCCACCGGCAAGCCGCCGCTTCGGATCATCCTGTGCGGCTCCGCGATCTCGACCATGTCGCCCCTCCTCGCCGGAGACCAGGCGCTGCGCGGCCGAGCGGTGCTGGACATGCGGATCGAGCCGTTCGTGTGTTCAACCCCTCCCACATTCTCTTCACCGAGCCCGAGTACCTGCTGGCCGAGGATCCGCGGACAAGCGACCGCGCCACCTACCACGCCATCGTATGGGGAACCTCTACGGCGAATGAGGCTGCGGCTCCATGACACGACGCGAGGGAGCTCAGGGGCGTACCGGCGGCGCCGTCCGCGTTCGTTTCGCCGTACAACCTCTCATCCGCCCCTTCGCCGGGGTGAGAGCAAAGTTCCTTTCCGGTCACTCGACGCCACAGACAGGAAACGCGCCCTCCCTACCTTCAGGACTCATACCGCTCAGCACCGCAAAGAACCGCCCGAGCCCCGGAGCACCGTGGAGGCGTCATGACAGCCCCTAGCCAGGCCCCCGCCCAGAGCAGGGGAGGCCGTTGGATCGATCACTGGGATCCCGAGGACGAGACCTTCTGGAACGAGACCGGAGAGAAGGTGGCCCGCCGCAACCTCGTCTTCTCCGTGCTCTCCGAGCACATCGGGTTCTCGATCTGGACCCTGTGGTCCGTGATGGTGCTGTTCATGGGCCCCGAGTACGGGCTGACCCCGGCCGACAAGTTCGTCATCGTGTCGATGGCGACGCTGGTCGGCGCGCTCGTCCGGGTCCCCTACACCTTCGCGGTCGCGGTCTTCGGTGGCCGGAACTGGACCATCGTCTCGGCCTCGCTGCTGCTGCTCCCCACCATCGCCGCCTTCATCGTGATGGAGCCGGGGACCTCGTTCACCACCTTCCTGCTGTGCGCGATGCTCGCCGGCATCGGTGGCGGAAACTTCGCGTCCAGCATGACCAACATCAACGCCTTCTTCCCGCTCAGGAAGAAGGGATGGGCGCTCGGCCTGAACGCCGGCGGCGGCAACATCGGTGTCCCGGTCGTGCAGCTGGTCGGCCTCGCGGTCATCGGCGCCAGCGGCGGCCCGCGCGTACTGCTCGGGATCTACATCCCCTGCATCGTCGTCGCCGCGGTCCTCGCCGCGATGTACATGGACAACATCTCGTCCGTGAAGAACGACACCGGCGCCGCCAAGGAGGCCGCGAAGGACCCCCACACCTGGATCATGTCCTTCCTCTACATCGGCACCTTCGGCTCGTTCATCGGCTACAGCTTCGCCTTCGGCCTCGTCCTGCAGACGCAGTTCGGGCGTACGCCGCTGGAGTCCGCGTACGTCACCTTCATCGGCCCGCTGCTCGGCTCGCTGATCCGGCCCTTCGGCGGCTGGCTCGCCGACAAGTACGGTGGGGCGCGCATCACCCTGTGGAACTTCGTCGGCATGGCCGCCGCGACCACGGTCATCATCTCCGCCTCGATGTCGAAGTCGCTGGCCCTGTTCACCACCGCGTTCATCGCGCTGTTCATCCTGACGGGGCTCGGCAACGGCTCGACGTACAAGATGATCCCCGGCATCTTCCAGGCCAAGGCCGCCGCCAAGGGCCTGACCGGTGAAGAAGCCGCCTCCTACGGCCGCCGGCTCTCCGGCGCCTCCATGGGACTCATCGGCGCGGTGGGCGCGCTCGGCGGGCTCGGCATCAACCTCGCCTTCCGGCAGTCGTTCCTGAGCGTGGGCTCCGGCACCGGCGCCTTCGTCGCCTTCCTCGCCTTCTACGGCGTCTGCTTCGTGGTCACCTGGGCCGTATACCTTCGCCGCCCGGCCGCGCAGGCTCCGGCCACCGCCACCGCATCGGAGGCGAAATCGCAGCTCAGCTACGCCGAGGTGTGACGTAACACCAGCGACATCCAGTCGAACCGAGCCTGTCACGCACCGTTGACAGGCTCGGTCGGCATGCAGGCAGAAGAGCCGAAATGCCTCATGTGAGGCAGCGCCTGATCTGAGGTAGTGCCTGATGTGGGGCAGTGCCTCATGCAGGGCCTGTGGCCTCACCTGGGTCATACGGTGTGACGACTCGAGTGCGGGACGAGAGTTTATGTACGAGGAACAGCAGCGACCGGAACACGGACCCCTTGCCGGGTTCACCGTGGGTGTCACCGCCGCGCGCCGGGCCGATGAACTCGGGGCACTGCTCCAGCGGCGCGGTGCCGCCGTTCTGCACGCCCCCGCCCTGCGGATCGTGCCGCTCTCCGACGACGGTGAGCTGCTCGCCGCCACCAAGGACATCGTCGAGAACGTGCCGGACATCGCGGTCGCGACGACCGCGATCGGCTTCCGGGGCTGGATCGAGGCCGCCGACGGGTGGGGCCTCGGCGAGGATCTGCTGGACCGGCTGCGCGGCGTGGAGCTGCTCGCGCGCGGACCCAAGGTCAAGGGCGCGATACGGGCCGCCGGGCTGACCGAGCACTGGTCACCGTCCAGCGAGTCCATGGCCGAGGTGCTCGACCGGCTCCTGGAGGAAGGGGTCGAGGGGCGTCGTATCGCCATTCAGCTGCACGGCGAGCCGCTGCCGGGCTTCGTCGAGTCGCTGCGGGCGGCCGGCGCGGAGGTCGTCGGGGTGCCGGTCTACCGGTGGATGCCGCCGGAGGACATCGGGCCGGTCGACCGACTGCTCGACGCCGCCGTCTCGCGCGGCCTGGACGCGCTCACCTTCACCAGCGCGCCCGCCGCCGCGTCCCTGCTGTCCCGCGCCGAGGAGCGCGGACTGCTGGCCGAACTGCTTGCCGCCCTGCACCACGACGTCCTGCCCGCCTGCGTCGGCCCGGTCACCGCGCTGCCGCTCCAGGCCCGTGGCGTGGACACGGTCTCGCCGGAACGTTTCCGGCTCGGCCCGCTCGTCCAGCTGCTCTGCCAGGAGCTGCCGGCCCGGGCGCGGGCCCTGCCCATCGCCGGGCACCGGGTGGAGATCCGGGGCCACGCGGTCCTGGTCGACGGCGAGCTGAAACCCGTACCGCCCGCCGGGATGTCCCTGCTGCGGGCCCTGTCCCGACGGCCCGGCTGGGTCGTCGCCCGCGCCGAACTGCTGCGTGCGCTGCCCGGCGCCGGCCGCGACGAGCACGCCGTCGAGACCGCGATGGCCCGGCTGCGTACGGCACTCGGGGCGCCCAAACTCATCCAGACCGTCGTCAAACGCGGCTACCGGCTCGCCCTCGACCCGGCCGCCGACGCCAAGTACGCCGACGCCTGACGGCCGCGCCCGTACCCGATCAGGGCCAGGGCCAGGAACGCCAGCGCGAGCGTAGACAACACCGCCCGTACGACGTTCCAGGCCACCCACATGTCCTCGAACTCCTCCCGCGCGACCGACGCCGAACTGCCGGTCTCTGCGAGGCCGTTGTTCAGCGGGATGTTCACCACGACCGTGACGAGGAAGGTGAGGACGTACGCCGCGAGGCCCGCCCACACCCACGCCCGGCAGGACGCCGCGCGCAACTGCCACGCCGACACCGCCGCCAGCAGCAGCGCCCCCATGAAGCTCAGGAAGAACACGGGGTTCTGGATCGCCTCGTTCATGTTCCGCATGACCTCGACATACGCCCGGTCGTCACTGCGGGCCAGCCCCGGCATCACACCGCAAGCGAAGACATAGAAGGCCCCGGCGATCAGCCCCATAGCGACCGTGGCCGCCCCCAGTACGAGTTCAGTGCCAGTGCCAGTGCTGTTATGCGTCATGCCTCTCAGTCAACGGCCCCCACCGTGGACGGAACATGGCCCAGACGCGCATCGGCATACGCAGACGTCCACGCCGACCCGGTACGAGGGGTTCCGGCGGCGTGAGAGGGAAGGCACTGTTAAAGGAACGGTTCCTCGAACGCCCCAAAGGGGCGCGGGGAACTGCGCGACCAGCCACAACGGCGCCGCAGCCAAACGAACCGCACAGGTGGGTGACAGGCACATGGCAATGGGTCGTACGGTCACAGACACGTCCGCGTACGAGCTCCGCTTCGACGCCGGACGCATCTGCCTGGATCTCCTCGCGACCGCGACCACGCACCCCGGCGAAAAGCTCGACTCCGTCGAGGTGCTGCACGCCTGGATCACCGGCTCCGGACTCGTCCCACCGGGCACCCCGCTCACCCACGCCGACGCCTCCTGGCTGGTCGGCTTCCGTGAACTGCGCGGCCACATCGGCCGGTTGGTGCACGACAGGCTGTCGCCCACGACACCGCCGTACGACCGCTCGCTCGCCCGCGTCAACGAACTCGCCCGCACCGCGCCCCCGGCCCCCCGCGCCCTGCGTCGCGAAGACGGCACGCTGGTGCGCGAGTTGGACCCGCCGGAGTACCCGGCGCTGCTCGGCGCGATCGCCCGGGACACCGTCGAACTGCTCACCGACCCCGTCGCGCGAGCGAGTCTCAGGCAGTGCGAAGGGGACAACTGCCCCATTGTGTACGTCGACTCCTCCCGTGGCCGCAGGAGGCGCTGGTGCTCCAGTGAGGTCTGCGGAAACCGTGAACGGGTGGCCCGGCACCGCCGCCGCGCGGCACTCGCCCGCGCCTAGCGTCCGATAAGTTCCGTATGTGAAACGGCTGTCGTAGCAATTTCGACGTGATTTCGACAACACTCAGTGACCCTGCCGCATGCCACCGGCAAAGGCGTCGATCTTGCCAATGTGGCGGGAATGTAAAGACAAAGCGGGGGGTATGTGCGGCCATGTCCCCCCTCGTCACGTCACCACTGAGAAAACTGTCACGTCACGTTGAACACACCGCTGTTGGCTTCCGTACCGGTTGTGGAGCGACCGACTGGGGGAACCCCCGGACATCGGAGGTGGGCGTGCGCAAGGATTCCGTCGTGGCCAATGAACGTGCATCGAGGGCCCGACATCGCATGTCCCAGCCCTCGGAACCAGATGAGGAGCTGATGCGTGCGCTGTACCGAGAGCACGCCGGACCTCTGCTCGCTTATGTCCTTCGGCTGGTCGCCGGAGACCGGCAGCGCGCCGAGGACGTCGTGCAGGAGACACTCATCCGTGCCTGGAAGAACGCCGGTCAGCTCAATCGAGCGACCGGATCTGTACGCCCCTGGCTGGTGACGGTCGCTCGCCGCATCGTCATCGACGGCCATCGCAGCCGGCAGGCCCGGCCGCAGGAGGTCGATCCGTCGCCGCTGGAGGTCATCCCCGCGGAGGACGAGATCGACAAGGCGCTGTGGTTGATGACGCTGTCGGACGCGCTCGACGACCTGACCCCGGCCCACCGGGAGGTCCTCGTAGAGACGTACTTCAAGGGGCGTACGGTCAATGAGGCGGCCGAGACGCTGGGTATACCGAGTGGCACGGTGCGCTCACGGGTGTTCTATGCCCTGCGATCGATGAAGCTGGCACTGGAGGAGCGGGGGGTGACGGCGTGATGAGTGTGTACGGGGGACATCAGGGATTCGGCTCGGGTGGTCCGGGTATGTCTGGCCCTATGCAGGGATCTCCGGGCCCGAACGAGCACGAGACCGTCGGCGCCTACGCTCTCGGGATTCTCGACGACGTAGAGGCAACCGCTTTCGAGGCACATCTCGCCGGCTGCGAGTGGTGCGCCCAGCAGCTCGACGAACTCGCCGGGATGGAGCCGATGCTGGCCGCCCTCGCGGACCTGCCCGGCACCGGTACGCCCGCCATCGGTGAGTCGCTGTCGGCCAAGCCCTCCCCGCGGCTCGCGGACAAGCTGGTCAACGAAGTCGCCGAGCGACGCGCCATGACCCGTCGACGCTCCTTCTACATGGTGGCGGCAGCGGCGGCGCTGATCATCGGCGGTCCGGTCGCCGCGGTGGCGACCACGGCCGGCGACGAGGGCACGAGCGGCGGCAACGAGACCTTGGCGGCCAGCCCCGCCAAGGAAGCCTTCGACCACATGTCCGACAAGATCTCGGCGACCGACCCGACCACCAAGGTCAGCGCCAGCGTCGGCCTGGAGCCGAAGGCCTGGGGGACCCACGCGGTCCTCGAGCTCAAGAACGTCAAAGGCCCTCTGAAGTGCTCGCTCATCGCCGTCGGCAAGAACGGCGAACGTGAGACGATCACCTCATGGTCGGTCCCGAACTGGGGCTACGGCATCGAGAACGCCAAGACCGAGCAGGCCCGAAACCCGCTCTACGTCCACGGCGGCGCCGCCTTCGCACCGAACGAGATCGACCACTTCGAGGTCATGACCTTCGAAGGCAAGCGGCTTGTCGAGGTAGACGCGTAGCTTTCCGGGGCCCCCTTCGCGTACCTTTGACGGCTGCCCAGCACGTCAGAAGGGGGCCCGGTGGCCGCTCAGGCTCAGCAGGAAACCGCGCTCGACTCCTCCGCCCAGGATTCCGTACGCGACGACTCCGTGCGCGACCGGGAGATCGGCGTCGAACAGGAACACCTGGACCGGGTGTACCAGCGGCTCGAGGAGAAGATCCACGAGGCCGAGTTCCTCATGAACGACGCCGCCAAGCGCGGCCAGGTCGGCACGCCCGGCGCACTCGCCGAGCGTGATGCGCAGGTCTTCCGGGCGGGTATCCACCTCAGCCGCCTGAACAACGAGTTCGAGGACTTCCTCTTCGGCCGTATCGACCTGCTGCCCGGCAAGGACGGCAAGAAGGGGCCCGACGGCGCGTACACCGCGGTCGAGCCCGCCGACGGCGCCGTGCGCGACGACGGCACGGCCGACATCGCCGAGACCCTGCACATCGGCCGGATCGGTGTCCTCGACCAGGACTACGCACCGCTGGTCATCGACTGGCGCGCTCCGGCCGCCGCGCCCTTCTACCGCTCCACGCCGGTCGATCCGGGCCGGGTGGTCCGCCGCCGGGTGATCCGCTCCAAGGGCCGCCGTGTCCTCGGCGTCGAGGACGACCTGATGCGCCCCGAGCTGAAGGCCACGCTTGACGGCCATGAGCTCCCGGTGATCGGCGACGGTGCCCTGATGGCCGCGCTCGGACAGGCCCGCAGCCACACCATGCGCGACATCGTCGCCTCCATCCAGGCCGAGCAGGACCTGGTCATCCGCGCCCCCGCCGCCTCCGTGACGTACGTCGAGGGCGGCCCCGGCACCGGCAAGACCGCGGTGGCGCTGCACCGGGCGGCGTATCTGCTCTACCAGGACCGGCGCCGGTACGCGGGCGGCATCCTCATCGTCTCGCCGACCCCGCTGCTCGTCGCGTACACCGAGGGCGTCCTCCCCTCCCTCGGCGAGGAGGGCCAGGTCGCCATCCGCGCCATCGGCTCCCTCGTCGACGGCACCGAGGCCACGCTGTACGACTCCCCGTCGGTGGCCCGCGCCAAGGGCTCGTACCGCATGCTGAAGGTGCTGCGGAAGGCGGCGCGGGGAGCGCTGGAGCTGGGGCGGGATGCCGCCGCCGGCCGTCACGGCGCCGCCGGTCACGGCTCCGGTCGTCCCGTCTCCGGCCAGCTCGCCTTCGGCGAGGAGAGCGACGGAAGCGACGACGCCACGCCCGTGCAGAACGGGTCACCCGCCGCGCCGCCCACCCGGCTGCGCGTCGTCGCCTTCGGGCGTCGGCTCGAACTGGAGGCGGCGGAGCTGGAACGTATCCGCCACGCCGTCCTCAGCGGCACCGCGCCCGTGAACCTGCTGCGCCCGCGCGCCCGCAAGCTGCTGCTCGACGCGCTGTGGGAGCAGTCCGGCGCCGGGACCCGGCACACCGACCCGGAGCTGGCCGCCGAGCTGCGGTCGTCGTTCGACGAGGACATCACGTCCGAGGACGCCTTCATCGCCTTCCTCGACGCCTGGTGGCCGGAGCTCACGCCGAAGCACGTCCTGGCCGCCATGGCCGACGAACGCCGCCTCGGCCGTTGGGCCCGGCGGATCCTCAACCCCGGCGAGATCCGCAAGGTGGCCCGCTCGCTCAAGCGGAACGGCCACAGCGTGCACGACATCGCCATGCTCGACGAGCTCCAGGCGATCCTCGGCACCCCTGCCCGCCCCCGCAGGAAGCGCGAGCTGGACCCGCTCGACCAGCTCACCGGGCTCGACGAGCTGATGCCCGTACGCGAGGAGACGCAGCGCGAGCGGGCCGAGCGGCTGGCGCAGGAACGCGTCGAGTACGCACACGTCATCGTCGACGAGGCGCAGGACCTCACGCCCATGCAGTGGCGCATGGTCGGCCGCCGCGGCCGGCACGCCACCTGGACGGTCGTCGGCGACCCCGCCCAGTCCTCCTGGTCCGACCCCGAGGAGGCGGCCCAGGCCCGCGACGAGGCCCTCGGCTCCCGTCCGCGCCGCCGCTTCCAGCTCACCGTGAACTACCGCAACCCGGCCGAGATCGCCGAGCTGGCGGCGAAGGTCCTGGCGCTGGCCATGCCCGGCTCCCAGTCACCGAGGGCGGTCCGCTCCACCGGCGTCGAGCCCCGCTTCACCGCCGTCCGCGACTCCCTGAGCCGCACCGTCCGCGAGGAGGCCGCCCGGCTGCTCGACCGCGTCGACGGCACGGTCGGCGTCGTCGTCGCCATGAACCGGCGCGAGGAGGCCCGCCGCTGGCTCACCGGCCTCGGCGACCGGGTCGTGGCGCTCGGCAGCCTGGAGGCGAAGGGCCTGGAGTACGACGCGACGATCGTCGTCTCGCCCGCGGAGATCGCCGACGAGAGCCCGGCGGGCCTGCGTGTGCTGTACGTCGCACTGACCCGGGCCACCCAGCAGCTGACGGTGGTGTCGGGGGAGCGGGACGAGCCGGACGCGAACGGGGTCCCGGACCTCCTCCAGGATTGATCCAGATTGATCCAGGTGGACTCGAGCGACGGGAATGGGCTTACGGGATCTGTTTGTTAGCCTGGGTGTGGCACCGGCCCGATCCAAGCCCCCGGGCCCAACCTTCGTCGCTACGAGCGACCACTTGCCGCGAGGCGAGCATGGCGGGTCGGTGTCACTGAATGTGCGAGAGGCTCACGTCACCCTGTGACGTGAGCCTCTTTCGCTGTGAACCGCTGTGAACACAAAGTCCGCAATCCGGGGCGGCTACCAGCTACCCGGCAGTAGGTGCGACGATCGGACGGCATCCAGCGTCACACGGTGAAAGCAGAGGAAGTCGGCCATGGCAACGGCGCCCAGCGTCTCCTACTCGATGACGGTCCGGCTGGAGGTGCCCGCGAGCGGTACCGCGGTCTCCCAGCTCACCACGGCCGTCGAGTCCCACGGAGGCTCGGTGACCGGCCTCGACGTGACGGCTTCCGGCCATGAGAAGCTCCGCATCGACGTCACCATCGCGGCGACCTCCACGACACACGCCGACGAGATCGTCGAGCAGCTGCGCACCATCGAGGGCGTCACGCTCGGCAAGGTCTCCGACCGTACGTTCCTGATGCACCTCGGCGGCAAGATCGAGATGCAGTCCAAGCACCCGATCCGCAACCGTGACGACCTCTCGATGATCTACACGCCGGGTGTGGCCCGCGTCTGCATGGCGATCGCCGAGAACCCCGAGGACGCCCGCCGCCTCACCATCAAGCGCAACTCCGTTGCGGTCGTGACGGACGGCTCGGCGGTGCTGGGCCTCGGCAACATCGGCCCGAAGGCCGCGCTGCCCGTCATGGAGGGCAAGGCGGCCCTCTTCAAACGCTTCGCCGGCATCGACGCCTGGCCGCTGTGCCTCGACACCCAGGACACCGACGCGATCGTCGAGATCGTCAAGGCGATCGCCCCCGGGTTCGCCGGCATCAACCTCGAGGACATCTCCGCACCCCGCTGCTTCGAGATCGAGGCACGGCTGCGCGAGGCCCTCGACATCCCCGTCTTCCACGACGACCAGCACGGCACCGCGATCGTCGTGCTGGCCGCGCTCACCAACGCACTTCGCGTGGTCGGCAAGGGAGTTGAGAACGTACGCGTCGTCATGTCGGGCGCAGGCGCGGCCGGTACGGCGATCCTGAAGCTGCTCATCGCCGCCGGCGTCAAGCACGCCGTGGTCGCCGACATCCACGGTGTCGTGCACGCCGGCCGTGAGGACCTGGTGGCCGCCGCCCCCGACTCGCCGCTGCGCTGGATCGCCGACAACACCAACCCCGAGGGCGTCACCGGCACCCTCAAGGAGGCCGTGCGCGGCTCCGACGTCTTCATCGGCGTCTCGGCCCCGAACGTCCTCGACGCCGACGACGTGGCCGCCATGGCCGACGGTGCCATCGTGTTCGCGCTCGCGAACCCCGACCCCGAGGTCGACCCGGCAATCGCCCGTCAGACGGCGGCTGTTGTGGCCACCGGCCGCTCCGACTTCCCGAACCAGATCAACAACGTGCTGGTCTTCCCGGGCGTCTTCCGCGGCCTCCTCGACGCCCAGTCCCGCACGGTCAACACCGAGATGATGCTCGCGGCGGCGAAGGCCCTGGCGGACGTGGTGACCGAGGACGAGCTCAACCCGAACTACATCGTGCCCAGCGTCTTCAACGACAAGGTCGCGGGCGCGGTGGCGGGGGCCGTACGGGAGGCCGCCAAGGCGGCGGGCGCGACGGCGTCGTAGGCTCGTCGGTGTGTGGCCTGCTGTGAGGATCGCCACGACGGGCCCCGGCGCGTCGCGGAACGCAGGGCCTTTGGCCGCCGTTTATCGTTGCGGCCAGGCTCAGCCCTCTTTTCGTGTGACTCCCAAGGGTGTTCTCACGACTCCTACGGGTGCCGGATTGGCTTTCCCGCCGCAGGTAGGGGCAGGATGCCTCCCTGGGCGCGGGGGTCCGATGACGGACCCGGGTCCGGGGAATGTCCGAGGGCCCTGGCAGCATCGACTTCGCAGTGCCCGATATGC
Source organism: Streptomyces sp. GESEQ-4 (assembly GCF_017948455.1). GTDB lineage: Bacteria > Actinomycetota > Actinomycetes > Streptomycetales > Streptomycetaceae > Streptomyces. The sequence continues at coordinate 31,708 of NZ_JAFFSU010000024.1, read as the reverse complement.
GGCTCCGCCGCGTGGCACGCCTCATACGGCAAGAAGAACACGGGAGTAACAACATGAACCGCAGTGAGCTGGTGGCCGCGCTGGCCGACCGCGCCGAGGTGACCCGCAAGGACGCCGACGCCGTTCTGGCCGCGTTCGCCGAGACCGTCGGCGAGATCGTCGCCAAGGGCGACGAGAAGGTCACCATCCCCGGCTTCCTGACCTTCGAGCGCACCCACCGTGCCGCTCGCACCGCGCGCAACCCGCAGACCGGCGACCCCATCCAGATCCCGGCCGGCTACAGCGTGAAGGTCTCCGCGGGCTCCAAGCTCAAGGAAGCGGCCAAGGGCCAGTAGTGACCTCGCCCGTACACCACGAACGGCGGTGTACGGCACCTGAGTAACGCCAATGGGGCGGCCCCTCCACCAGGGACCGCCCCATCGTCGTACGAACCGAATTACCGCTACCCGAGCGCCTTACCCGGCAGTTCCACCTTCGCGCCCAGCCCCGGACCCCCAGCCGAGACCGGCGGCGCCCCGGCTGGGGTGACGAAGCCGCTGCGGTTATCCGAGCGCCTTACCCGGCAGCTCCACCTTCGCGCCCAGCTCGCTCAGCTTCTCCATGAAGTTCTCGTAGCCGCGGTTGATGAGGTCGATGCCGTGGACGCGGGATGTGCCCTGGGCTGCCAGTGCCGCGATGAGGTAGGAGAAGCCGCCGCGGAGGTCGGGGATGACCAGGTCGGCGCCCTGGAGCTTGGCGGGGCCGCTGACGACTGCCGAGTGGAGGAAGTTGCGCTGGCCGAAGCGGCAGTTCGAGCCGCCGAGGCACTCGCGGTAGAGCTGGATGTGGGCGCCCATCTGGTTGAGCGCGGAGGTGAAGCCCAGGCGTGACTCGTAGACCGTCTCGTGGATGATCGAGAGGCCCGTCGCCTGCGTCAGCGCCACGACGAGCGGCTGCTGCCAGTCCGTCTGGAAGCCCGGGTGGACGTCCGTTTCGAGCGCGATGGACTTCAACTGGCCGCCGGGGTGCCAGAAGCGGATGCCCTCGTCGTCGATCTCGAAGGCACCGCCCACCTTCCGGTAGGTGTTGAGGAACGTCATCATCGAGCGCTGCTGGGCGCCGCGGACGTAGATGTTGCCCTCGGTCGCCAGCGCCGCGGACGCCCACGAGGCGGCCTCCAGGCGGTCCGGGAGGGCCGCGTGGGTGTAGCCGCCGAGGCTGTCGACGCCGGTGACGCGGATGGTGCGGTCGGTGTCCATCGCGATGATGGCGCCCATTTTCTGCAGGACGCAGATCAGGTCCTCGATCTCCGGTTCCACCGCGGCGTTGGCGAGTTCCGTGACGCCCTCCGCGAGCACCGCCGTCAGCAGCACCTGCTCGGTCGCGCCGACGGACGGGTACGGCAGCTGGATCTTGGTGCCGCGCAGCCGCTGCGGAGCCTCCAGGTACTGCCCGTCCGCCCGCTTCTCGATCTTCGCGCCGAACTGCCGCAGCACCTCGAAGTGGAAGTCGATGGGCCGGCCGCCGATGTCGCAGCCGCCGAGACCGGGGATGAACGCATGCCCGAGGCGGTGCAGCAGCGGGCCGCAGAACAGGATGGGGATGCGCGAAGAACCCGCGTGGGCATCGATGTCGGCGACATTCGCGCTCTCCACGTGCGACGGGTCAAGGACCAGTTCGCCCGGCTCCTCTCCCGGACGGACCGTCACCCCGTGCAGTTGCAGCAGGCCGCGTACGACACGCACGTCACGGATGTCCGGAACGTTGCGCAGTCGACTCGGCGCGCTGCCCAGCAGGGCGGCGACCATCGCCTTCGGTACGAGGTTCTTCGCACCGCGGACACGAATCTCGCCCTCCAGCGGAGTTCCGCCGTGGACAAGCAGGACATCGTCGTTGACGGTCATGTATCTCGCGTTCCGATGAGTTGGGCAGGGCCGGACAGACAGAGTAATCGCCGCCGACCCCCCTTCCGTAAGCCCAAGTACCACCCAGCACCGTCATAGCTCTGTCACAACACGAACCGTTCGCAAACGGGCACATGGGGTCACCGGCCGAGTCGTGCGCCCGGGACGCACCTGTGAGCCCTGAGCTGCATTCACTCCCGAACCCCCATTGCCTCCCCGCGCGAAGGGAAGATGCGGGATCATGTCTGCCATGACCGAGGTGTCCTCGCTCACAGGGCGGTTGCTCGTGGCAACCCCCGCCCTGGCGGACCCGAACTTCGACCGCGCGGTGGTGCTCCTTCTCGACCACGACGAGAAGGGCTCGCTCGGTGTCGTCCTCAACCGCCCCACCCCGGTGGACGTGGGCGACATCCTGGAGGGCTGGGCGGATCTCACCGGGGAGCCCGGTGTCGTCTTCCAGGGCGGGCCGGTTTCACTGGACTCGGCGCTCGGCGTGGCGGTCATCCCGGGCGAGCCCGCGGCCGGGTACGTGCCGCTGGGCTGGCGCCGCGTGCACGGCGCGATCGGGCTCGTGGACCTGGAGGCCCCGCCGGAACTGCTCGCCTCGGCCCTCGGCTCCCTGCGTATCTTCGCCGGTTACGCCGGCTGGGGCCCCGGCCAGCTGGAGGACGAGTTGGTGGAGGGCGCCTGGTACGTGGTGGAGTCGGAGCCCGGCGACGTGTCCTCCCCGTCCCCGGAAAGACTCTGGCGCGAGGTCCTGCGCCGCCAGCGCAACGAGCTCGCGATGGTCGCCACCTATCCGGACGACCCATCGCTCAACTGAGACATGTGAGCTTCAGTACCCTTGGGCCTATGAGCACTCTTGAGCCTGAGACCCAGCCGCAGCGCGGGACTGGTACGGGGACCCTCGTAGAGCCGACGCCACAGGTGTCCCACGGCGACGGCGACCACGAGCGCTTCGCCCACTACGTCCAGAAGGACAAGATCATGGCGAGCGCCCTCGACGGCACCCCCGTCGTGGCGCTGTGCGGCAAGGTCTGGGTACCGGGCCGCGACCCGAAGAAGTACCCGGTGTGTCCCATGTGCAAGGAGATCTACGAGTCCATGGGCGCCGGCGGCGACGACAAGGGCAAGGGCGGCAAGGGCGACAAGTAGCTCTCCGGACGGTCGTACACAGGTAAGGCCCCCAGTGCACGTTTTGCGTGCCTTGGGGGCCTTTGCGCTGTCCGCGCGTTGCGCAGGGTGCGTCTGCTGGTCACAGAGTGGTTGAGACCTCTTGTGGTCGTGTTCATGCAGTCCCTAGCCTCCGGTGTGTTGTGCAGAGCGAAACCACCATTGCGTATGTTGCAACGCACCCCGGAGGATCACTCCATGAAGCTCTCCCGCAGACTCCCCGCGCTCCTCCTCGCCGGCCTCGTCGTCACGGCCTGCGCACCCCAGACGTCCGACAACTCCTCATCCGACAAGGACGAGAAGACCGGCACGCTGCGGGTCTGGCTCTTCCAAGAGGTCGGCAACCAGCCGAAGGAGAAGGTCGTCGACTCCGTCGTCACTGCCTTCGAGAAGGAGCACGAAGGCGCGAAGGTCGAGATCGAGTACATCCCGATCGAAACCCGCGCCCAGCGTGTCAAGGCCGCCTTCAACGACCCCAAGTCCGCTCCCGACGTCATGGAGTACGGCAACACCGACACGGCCGGCTATGTGAAGGACGGCGGACTCCTCGACGTCACGAAGGAGTTCGGCGACTGGACCGAGGCGAAGGACACCGACCCCACGGCGAAGCAGTCGGTCACGGTGGACGGCAAGGTCTACGGCGCTCCCTTCTACGTCGGCGTCCGCGCCCTGTACTACCGCACGGACGTCTTCGACGAGCTGGGCCTGGAAGTCCCCAAGACCATGGCCGAGTTGGCCTCTACGGCCCGTGAGATCCGCGCCGCGAAGCCCGAGCTGTACGGCCTGGTCGTCGGCGGCGCCTACACGTACGGCGCGATGCCGTTCATCTGGGCCAACGGCGGTGAACTCGCCACCGGCAAGGGCGGATCGTATGCCTCCGCCATCGACAGCGCGGCCGCCCAGAAGGGCATCAAGGCCTACACGTCCCTCTTCGGCGACGACAACTGCCCCGCCGCCAAGTGCGCCGGCTTCGGCGGCAACGACACGATCACCGCGTTCGCGGCCGGCAAGGCGGGCATGGCGATCGGCGGCGACTTCAGCCACACGGCCGTCGAGGCGGGCAAGGTGAAGGGCAAGTACGCGGTGGTGCCGCTGCCGGGTGTCGAGGCCGGGTCGATCGCGCCGGCGTTCGCCGGCGGCAACAACATCGGTGTGCTGAAGTCCACGTCGCATCGGACGCTGGCCGTCGAGCTGATGGAACAGCTTGCTTCCAAGAAGACGCAGGCGTCGATGTTCGATGCGATGGGGTTTTTGCCGACCTTCGCGGACGTGCGGAAGCAGGTTGCCGCGGAGGAGCCGTATGTGAAGCCGTTCGCGCAGACGCTGGCTGCGGGGACGAAGTTCGTTCCCGCGTCGCCTGCGTGGGCGGAGATCGATTCGGCGCTGGTGTTGCCGACGATGTTCCAGGAGGTCGTGAGCGGTAAGAAGGGCGTTGCCGCGGCTGCTGGGGATGCGGCGAAGAAGATGGACGATGCGTTTGGGTCTGTGGGGTGACGGCGCCCACTAGCTCGAGGGGCGCGGATCGTTTGCGGGTGCGGGCCGTGGGTGGCTTGTCGCGCAGTTCCCCGCGCCCCTCACGGCGTTCACCTCGGCCGAGTCAGAAGGCGCCGTGGCTCTATCTCGCCCCTGCTCTCGTCGTACTCGGTGGGTTGCTTGTCTATCCCATCTACCAGCTCGGGCTGATCTCGTTCTTTCAGTACACGCAGGCGCAGGTCAGTGGTGGGGAGCCGACCACCTTCGAGGGGTTCGGGAACTACGCGGAGCTGTTCTCCGACTCGCAGTTCTGGCAGGTGTTGCTGGCTACCGTGGTGTTCGCGGCGGCTTGTGTGGTGTCGACGCTGGCTGTGGGCTGTGCGCTTGCCGTGTTGCTCACTCGGGTGCGGGCCGTGCCTCGGCTGGTGTTGATGCTGGCGGCGTTGGGGGCTTGGGCCACGCCGGCGATCACGGGGTCGACGGTGTGGCTGTTGCTGTTCGACCCGGACTTCGGGCCGGTGAACCGGGTGTTGGGGCTCGGGGACTACTCATGGACGTACGAACGCGTCAGTGCGTTCTTTCTCGTCCTGCTCGAAGTGGTGTGGTGCTCCTTCCCGTTCGTGATGGTGACGGTGTACGCCGGGATTCAGGCGGTGCCCGGTGAGGTGCTGGAGGCGGCCGCTCTGGACGGGGCCTCGCAGTGGCGTATCTGGCGCTCGGTGCTGGCGCCCATGCTCCGGCCGATCCTCGTGGTCGTCACCATTCAGTCGGTGATCTGGGACTTCAAGGTCTTCACCCAGATCTACGTCATGACGAACGGCGGCGGCATCGCGGGCCAGAACCTCGTGCTGAACGTGTACGCGTATCAAAAGGCCTTCGCGTCCTCGCAGTACAGCCTCGGCTCGGCGATCGGAGTGGTGATGCTGCTGATCCTGCTGGCGGTCACGCTCGTGTACTTGCGGTTGTTGCGCAGACAGGGGGAGGAGCTGTGAATCTCGTACGTGGTCTGGTACGGCGTCCCTGGCGGCTGGCCGCCGAGATGTCGGCGCTGCTGATCGCGGCCGTCGTCGCGTTTCCCCTCTACTGGATGGTGCTCAGCGCCTTCAAACCGGCCGGAGAGATCGAGTCGACCGAGCCGCGGCCATGGACGCTGGCGCCCTCGCTGGATTCGTTCCGGCGGGTCTTCGGACAGCAGGAATTCGGCCGTTACTTCGTCAACAGCCTTCTGGTGGCCTGCACCGTCGTGGTCGCCTCGGCGCTCATCGCGTTTCTCGCCGCGACCGCGGTGACACGATTCCGCTTCCGTTTCCGGACCACCCTGCTGATCATGTTTCTGGTGGCCCAGATGGTGCCTGTGGAGGCGCTGACGATCCCGCTGTTCTTCCTCATGCGGGACTTCGGCCAGCTGAACACGCTGGGCGCGCTGATCCTGCCCCACATCGCCTTCTCGCTGCCCTTCGCGATCTGGATGCTGCGGGGGTTCGTGAAAGCCGTTCCGGAGGCGCTGGAGGAGGCCGCGTACATCGACGGGGCGAGCCGGGCGCGATTCCTGTGGCAGATCCTTTTCCCGCTGGTCTTCCCGGGGTTGGTGGCCACCAGCGTGTTTTCCTTCATCTCGGCCTGGAACGACTTCCTGTTCGCCAAGTCGTTCATCATCAGCGACACCTCCCAGTCGACCCTGCCGATGGCCCTGCTGGTCTTCTACAAGCCGGACGAGCCGGACTGGGGCGGTGTGATGGCGGCGTCCACGGTGATGACGATTCCGGTACTGATCTTCTTCGTGCTCGTGCAGCGACGGCTGGTGTCGGGGCTGGGCGGAGCGGTAAAGGACTGACGTGACTGAGACTGGCGTGACTGAACTGATTCCGGCACCTCACCAGATGGAGCGGACCGAGCGCTTCTACGAACTCGGCGACGGCTTCGGGATCGAGGCCGGCCCGGGCACCGAGGACACCGCGCGATGGCTGCGCGCGACGCTCGGCGCGGCGACCGGGCTCGCGCTGCCGCCCAAGGAGGGGGGCCAGTACGACGTCCTCCATCTGTCCGTCCGGCCCGGGCTCGACGCCGAGGCCTACCGCCTCGTCGTCGCCCCCCATGGCGTCCACATCCAGGGCGGCTCGCCCGCCGGTGTCTTCTGGGGTGCCCAGACGCTGCGCCAGCTTCTCGGCCCGGACGCCTTCCGGCGCGCACCCCTTCCCGGCCGTACCTGGCGGCTGCCCCTGACGGAGATCCGCGACGCCCCCCGTTTCCGCTGGCGCGGCCTCATGCTCGACGTGGCCCGGCACTTCATGCCCAAGGACGGTGTCCTGCGCTACCTGGATCTGATGGCCGCCCACAAACTCAACGTCTTCCACTTCCATCTGACGGACGACCAGGGCTGGCGCATCGAGATCAGGAAGTACCCCCGGCTGACGGAGGTCGGCTCCTGGCGCGCCCGCACGAAATTCGGCCACCGGGCCTCACCGCTGTGGGAGGAGAAGCCGCACGGGGGCTTCTACACCCAGGACGACATCCGCGAGATCGTCGCGTACGCCGCCGAGCGGCATATCACCGTCGTCCCCGAAATCGACGTACCTGGACACTCGCAGGCCGCCATCGCCGCGTACCCGGAACTCGGCAACACCGACGTCATCGACACGACCTCCCTCACGGTCTGGGACAACTGGGGCGTCTCTCTGAACGTACTCGCACCCTCTGACAACACCCTTCGCTTCTACGAGGGGGTGTTCGAGGAACTGCTGGAGCTGTTCCCTTCCGAGTTCATTCACATCGGCGGCGACGAATGCGCCAAGGAGCAGTGGCGGGAGTCGCCCTTCGTCCAGTCCCGTATCAAGGAACTCGGGCTCGCGGACGAGGACGGACTGCAGTCGTGGTTCATCGGACACTTCGACCGGTGGCTCTCCGCGCGCGGGCGCAGGCTCATCGGCTGGGACGAGATCCTGGAGGGCGGCCTGGCGCCGGGCGCCGCGGTGTCGTCCTGGCGCGGGTACGCGGGCGGAATCGCCGCCGCCCGGGCAGGTCACGACGTCGTCATGTGCCCTGAACAGCAGGTGTACTTGGACCACCGCCAGGACGGGGGTGCGGACGAGCCGGTCCCCATCGGCTACGTCCGCACCCTGGAGGACGTCTACCGGTTCGAACCCGTTCCACCCGAGCTGACGGCGGAACAGGCCCGGCACGTCCTCGGGACGCAGGCCAACGTGTGGACCGAGGTGATGGAGGACCACGCGCGCGTGGACTACCAGGCGTTCCCCAGGCTCGCGGCCTTCGCCGAGGTGGCCTGGAGCGTCGGACTGCCCGCCCCCGAGGAACGGGACTTCGCCGATTTCGAGCGGCGGATGGCCGTCCACTACCGGCGACTTGACGCCCTGGGAGTCGCCTACCGACCGCCTGCCGGACCGTTGCCGTGGCAGCGGCGGCCGGGCGTGCTGGGCCGTCCCATCGAGGGGGCGCCGCCGAACAGGTAGCCGGACAGGTAGGGGAGCACGCATGGGAACACGCATGGGAACAGGTCAGGGAAAAGCCCTCAAGTGTCACCGAAGAGTGGCAATTCGCGCGCACGGTTGATGTCGTGCGAAAACGGACCATCTCGCTGGTGAGGGGGGCGAATGCCTCCTAGCGGACCCCCGCGTTCGGGCCCTGCGAAGATGTGCCAGAGTTGCCACGTCCGCCCTGTCAGCACGTACCGTACGGCAACACAGGTGGGACCAGGTGGGGCAGCGGGAAGGGGCAGCCGGTTTGACCACGAGCGCACCGCAGGCGGCGCAGGCCGTCACGCTGCCTACGACGCTGGACGAGGCCGTGGCGGCCCTCACGGCCATGCCCGCCGCCGTTCCCGTGGCCGGCGGCACCGACCTCATGACCGCCGTCAACTCCGGACAGCTCAGGCCCGCCGCACTGGTGGGCCTCGGCAAGATCAGCGAGATCCGCGGCTGGCAGTACCTGGACGGGCATGCGCTGCTCGGCGCGGGTCTCACCCATGCGCGCATGGGCCGCCCCGACTTCGCCGCCCTGATCCCGGCGCTCGCCGCCGCGGCACGCGCGGCGGGCCCGCCGCAGATCCGCAACGCGGGCACCCTGGGCGGCAACATCGCGACGGCCGCCCCCACCGGGGACGCGCTTCCCGTACTGGCCGCCCTTGAGGCGACGCTGATCATCGCAGGCCCGGGCGGAGCCCGCCGGGAGATCCCGGTGTCGCACCTGCTGGCCGGTGTGGAGATGCTGCGCGGCGGCGAACTCATCGGGTACGTGCGCGTGCCCCTGCTGCACGCCCCGCAGGTCTTCCTCAAGGCCACCGGCCGCACCGGCCCCGGCCGCGCGGTCGCGTCGGTCGCGCTGGTCCTCGACCCCGCCCGGCGCGGAGTGCGGTGCGCCGTCGGTGCCATAGCGCCGATGCCGCTCAGGCCCCTGGACGCCGAGCAGTGGGTCGCCCGGCTGATCGACTGGGACAACAGCCGCGCGATCGTCCCCGAAGCGCTGGCCGCCTTCGGGGAGTACGTCGCCGCGGCCTGCATCCCCGATCCGGTCCCGGCCGAGGACGGCTCCGTACAACAGCTTCCGCCCGCCGTACTGCACCTGCGGCGCACCGTCGCCGCGCTGGCCCGACGAGCACTGGGGAGGGCGCTGTCGTGACCGACGACCAGCACGGAGAGGGCACGCCCCAGAGCGGCAGCCGCTGGGACCCGCTGCCCCAGGGCGACTACGACGACGGCGCCACCGCCTTCGTCAAACTCCCCGAAGGGGGCATCGACGCCCTCCTGGCCTCCGCCGACAGCCCGCTGGCCGCGCCCGGCCATGGCTATGTGCCGCCGCAGATAACGGCCGACCCCGCCGGGACCGACCCCTCGGCCCCCGGCGGCTGGCCGGCGCCCGCCGAACCGGTGCAGTGGCCCGACCCGAACGCGGTGCCCCAGGACACCGGGAGCGACCGGTTCTCGTACAACCCGGGGGCGACCGGGCAGTGGAACTTCGGGACCGTCGATGGATCGGCGGGATCGGCGGAGCACACGGCAGCGGCGCCGGGCCACGATGTGACCGGGCAGTGGTCGATCCCCGTCGCCGGAGGCGAGCTTCCGGACGAATCGGGCGAGTTCACCACGTCGTCCCTGGTCGAGCAGTGGGGTGGCACACCGCCGGCCACACTCCCCGGCGGCGCGGCCGCTCCCTGGGCGACAGAGGCCGCCGGGCAGCCGTGGGCGCAGGACGCGGCGAACACCGCGCCTCCCGCCGACGCCGCGGTGGACGCACCCGGCCAGACCCACGGCGAGGTGTCCGCGCAGGCGTACACCAGGCCACGCCCGGAGACTCCGGCGCAGCAGCACGGGGGCGCTCCCGCCCGGCCGCACGCGGAGGGGCACGGAGACCGTGCGGCTCAGCCGCACGCGGAGGAGTACGGGGAACGCGCGACACAGCAGCACGCGGACGCGCACGCCCAGCAGCACCCTGAACTCCACGCCTCGCAGCACCCGGAGGACCGCCCGCCGCAGCATCCGGGCGCGCCCGCCCAGCCGCACGCGGACGCTCACGGGGAGGCCGCAGCGCAGCACGCGCAGGCCCACGCCCCGCAGCACGACGAGGCACCCTCCCGACCCGTACCCGACGGGGCCTACGACCAACAGCCCGCGGACGGAACCTCCGTAGCGGACTCACCGAGCGTGCACGAAAGGGCCGTAGCCGCCGCGCAGGCCGCCCAGAGGGCCCGTGAGGCAGCCGAGGCGGCCGAGGATGCTCAGGAGGCCGCAGAGGCCGCAGAGGCCGCTGAGAGGGCCGTGGAGCGTTCCGGGGAGCCGGAGCCGGAGCGGGGCTCGGAGCCGGAGTCGCGTGCCGATGCGGAGGCCGGTGAGGAGTCCGCCGGGGCCGAGGCCCAGGACGAGGCGCCCCCGCCGCCCGGCGAGGAGCACCCGCTCGCCTCGTACGTCCTGCGCGTCAACGGCGTCGACCGGCCCGTCACCGACGCCTGGATCGGCGAATCGCTGCTCTACGTCCTGCGCGAACGGCTCGGCCTCGCCGGTGCCAAGGACGGCTGCTCGCAGGGCGAGTGCGGCGCGTGCAACGTCCAGGTCGACGGCCGGCTCGTCGCCTCCTGCCTGGTGCCCGGGGTCACCGCGGCCGGCAGCGAGGTCCGTACGGTCGAGGGCCTCGCGGAGGAGGGACACCCCTCCGACGTGCAGCGGGCGCTCGCCCGGTGCGGCGCGGTGCAGTGCGGCTTCTGCGTGCCGGGCATGGCGATGACCGTGCACGACCTGCTGGAGGGCAATCCGGCGCCGACCGAACTCGAGGCCCGCCAGGCGCTGTGCGGCAACCTGTGCCGCTGCTCCGGCTACCGCGGCGTCCTGGACGCCGTCAAGGAAGTCGTGGCCGAACGCGAGGCGCACCGCGCGGCCGACGCTGAGACGGACGCGAACGAGGCACGTATCCCGCACCAGGCGGGCCCGGGAGCCGGCGGCGTCAACCCGTCGGCGTTCGAGCCGCACGACCAGGCGTACGGACAGGACGGAGGCCCGGCGTGAGCAACGAAGCCGCCACCGCGACCACGGCCGCGGAGGCAGCCCCCGCCCCCGAGGAGATCCCGCACGGCCTCGGCGTGTCCTTGCACCCCGCCGACGCGGGCGCCAAGACCGAGGGCACGTTCCCGTACGCGGCCGACCTGTGGGCCGAGGGCCTGCTCTGGGCTGCCGTCCTACGCTCACCGCACCCGCACGCGCGCATTGTGTCGATCGACACGTCCCACGCGCGCGAGATGCCCGGCGTCCGCGCCGTCGTCACCCACGAGGACGTGCCCGGCGCCCCCCGGTACGGCCGGGGCAGCGCCGACCGCCCGGTGTTCGCCTCCGAGGTCGTACGCCACCACGGCGAACCCATCGCCGCCGTCGCCGCCGACCACCCCGACACCGCGCGGATGGCCGCCGCGGCCGTCACCGTCGAGTACGAAGTACTCGACCCGGTGACCGACCCGGAACAGGCCTTCGAAGCCGAGGCGCTGCACCCCGACGGCAACCTGATCCGCCACATCCCGCTGCGCCACGGCGACCCGGACGCGGCCGGCGACATCGTCGTCGAGGGCCAGTACCGCATCGGCCGCCAGGACCCCGCGCCCATAGGAGCCGAGGCGGGTCTCGCGGTGCCGCGTCCGGACGGCGGCGTCGAGCTGTATCTGGCGTCCACGGACCCGCACAGCGACCGCGACACGGCCGCCGCCTGCTACGGCCTGGAGCCCGACCGCGTGAAGGTCGTCGTCACCGGCGTGCCCGGCGCGACCGCCGACCGAGAGGACCAGGGCTTCCAACTCCCGCTGGGCCTGCTGGCGTTGAAGACCGGCTGCCCGGTCAAACTGACCGCCACGCGCGAAGAGTCCTTCCTGGGCCACACCCACCGCCATCCGACCCTGCTGCGATACCGCCACCACGCGGACGCCGAGGGCAAGTTGGTCAAGGTCGAGGCGCAGGTCCTGCTGGACGCGGGCGCCTACGCGGACACCTCCTCGGAGGCGCTGGCCGCCGCGGTGTCTTTCGCCTGCGGCCCGTACGTCGTCCCGAACGCGTTCATCGAGGGCTGGGCCGTACGCACCAACAACCCGCCCTCCGGCCACGTACGCGGAGAGGGCGCCATGCAGGTCGCCGCCGCGTACGAGGCCCAAATGGACAAGCTGGCGAAGAAGCTCGGCGTCGACCCGGCGGAGCTGCGCCTGCGCAACGCGCTCGCCACGGGCGACGTCCTGCCGACCGGCCAGACCGTGACCTGCCCCGCACCAGTGGCGGAGTTGCTGCAGGCCGTACGGGACTTCCCCCTTCCGGCGCTCCCCAAGGACACGCCCGAGGAGGACTGGCTGCTGCCCGGCGGCCCCGAGGGCGCGGGCGAACCGGGCGCGGTGCGCCGGGGAGTCGGCTACGGCCTCGGCATGGTCCACATGCTCGGCGCGGAGGGCGCGGACGAGGTCTCCACGGCGACCGTCAAGGTCCATGACGGAATCGCCACCGTCCTGTGCGCGGCCGTCGAGACCGGCCAGGGCTTCACCACCCTCGCCCGGCAGATCGTCCAGGAGACACTCGGCATCGACGAGGTGCACGTCGCCCCCGTCGACACCGACCAGCCACCGGCGGGCGCGGGCTGCCGGGGCCGCCACACCTGGGTGTCCGGCGGCGCGGTGGAGCGCGCGGCGAAGATGGTCCGCACGCAACTCCTCCAGCCCCTGGCGCACAAGTTCGGCATGTCCACGGAGCTGCTGCAGATCACCGACGGCAAGATCACGTCGTACGACGGAGTCCTGTCGACCACCGTCACCGAGGCGATGGACGGCAAGGAACTGTGGGCCACCGCCCAGTGCCGCCCGCACCCGACGGAGCCCCTGAACGAAGCCGGACAGGGCGACGCCTTCGTGGGCCTCGCCTTCTGCGCGATCCGCGCGGTCGTGGACGTCGACATCGAACTCGGCTCGGTACGGGTCGTCGAACTGGCCGTAGCCCAGGACGTGGGGCGCGTCCTGAACCCCGCCCAGCTGACGGCCCGAATCGAGGCCGGTGTCACGCAGGGCGTGGGCATCGCGCTGACGGAGAACCTGCGCACGGCACGCGGCCTGATCCGCCACCCCGACCTCACGGGCTACGCCTTGCCCACGGCCTTGGACGCGCCCGACATCCGTATCGTGAAACTGGTCGAGGAGCGCGACGTGGTCGCCCCCTTCGGCGCGAAGGCCGCCAGCGCGGTACCGGTGGTGACGTCCCCGGCGGCCATCGCCTCCGCCGTCCGCGCCGCGACGGGCCGCCCCGTCAACCGCCTCCCGATCCGCCCGCAGGCCGCGGTGGTGACCGGCCAGTGACGGCCCCCGACCCCGGTCCACCGCGCTACGAACCACCGCCCAGCGCAGGGAAGTTGCTGGTGTGGGCGCTGGTGTTCGTGTTCGCGGCGGTGGTGGTAGTGCTGGGCGGTATCTACTTCGCCTGACCGGTTCTCCCGACCGGCTGTGTGCGACGCAACAGCCTTGGCGTTGCCGGGCTGCGGGGCGTTGTCAGTGGTGCGGCGTAGTGTTCTGGATGTGGGGACGGCGGGGGTTGTGACCGCGCTGGTACGACGGCTGCGGTCTGTGCTGCCGATCCGCGCCCCGCTCGGGGACTGAACGACCTTTCATGCACGGGGGATTCCATGAGCACGACCAGCGTGAGTTGTATCGCGGTGACCGGCCTGACCGAGGGCGAGCCGGATCCGTTCGGGGTGGAAGCACCGGCGGGCCATGGGGTCTGGCGTGAAGCGGAGCCGGAGCCGTGCCTCCGGCAGCCGGGTGGCGATGAGCTGCTGTCGCTCGCCGAGCTGCGCCAGGAGGGCCGGCTGCGCACACTGGTGCGGTTCGCGTCGGCGGCCGATGAACTGGCCCGACTGCGCCACGAGTTCGCGGCCTACGCGGGACGCTTCGGGCCGGGTGCGGTGGCGGAGGCATCCCGCCGACTGCTGGCGGTCTGGGAGGAAGGGACGGGCACCGCGATGCCGGCGTTCCGCAGCATGGGCGCCCTGATCCGCCCACTCGCCTGGATCGCCGAGCCCGGCAGCGGCCTCGCCCTCGACCTACCGCCACGGCTGCTGGACGAGGAGTTCGGCACCGCATCGATCGTCCGCTACGAGGACGTCGACTTCCCCGCGACCCTCACCCACGAACCCACCCGCCGCTTCCTCCGCGACGTGGGCCTCCCCGAAGAGGCCACCCGGTTCACCCTGGACACGGACGTCCCCCCACGGACCCTCGCCGAGTACGCCACGGACGAGCGTGACGGCGACCTCGTACTCCCGCCCGGCACGGCCCACCTGATACGCCTCGGCCACATCGCGGACGACACCAGCCTCGTGATCGACGGCACGACAGGGACGGTCCTGTACTGGAGCGAACGGGACGCCCTGCCCCACCCACTCAACACGGACCTCTCCACACTGGCGTTCACCTTGTGGCTGCTGCGGCGCGAAGAGAACCTAGACGGGAACTGAGCCGGACTTTCCTGGAGGCCGTGGCGGGATTCGAACCCACGTAACTCGCTTTGCAGGCGAGCCCCTCAACCACTCGGGCACACGGCCTTGCTTCGTGTCGACCGTAGGGCGCTGTGGGGGAGGGGCTCAAGGGAAGCGGGGGTCGTGCAACGGGACTGCCATACCGCGTTCATGAAACGGGGCGTGGGGGGCGGTCGTACGACCAAGGGCTGAGGCGGGGCCGTTCTCTCGACAGGGGTCAACGTGGGTTGTGGCCCTTACGCTGGCGACCATGACCGCCCTCGAACCGAGCGACCCCGACGTTGCTGATCCCGACGGCTCCTACTCGGGCGCCGAGCGCGACGAGACCGTTCTGAGCCGTTCCCATCGTGCGCTCAGTGTCGGGATCGTCTCCGTCGTGCTGCTGATCGCCTTCGAGGCGACCGCTGTCGGGACGGCGATGCCGGTGGCGGCGCGGGAGTTGGACGGGGTGTCGCTGTACGCGTTCGCGTTCTCGGGATACTTCACGACGAGCCTGTTCGGCATGGTGCTCGCCGGTCAGTGGTCGGACCGGCGCGGACCGCTCGGGGCGTTGACGACAGGCATCGCCTCCTTCGCGGCCGGTCTGCTGCTGTCCGGCACGGCGGGCGCGATGTGGCTGTTCATCCTGGGGCGGGCCGTGCAGGGGTTCGGCGGCGGGCTGGTGATCGTCGCGCTGTACGTCGTCGTGGGCCGCGCTTATCCAGGGCGGCTGCAGCCCGCGATCATGGCGGCGTTCGCGGCGAGCTGGGTCGTGCCGTCCATTGTCGGCCCGCTCGCGTCGGGCGCGGTGACCGAACATCTCGGCTGGCGCTGGGTGTTCGTCGGCATCCCGGTGCTCGTCGTCTTTCCTCTGGCTCTTGCGCTGCCGCAGATACGGCGGAGGGCGGCGGGGCCGGTGGACGGTTCGGTGTCCGACGGGCCTGCGCAGGTGCGCCGGGCCTCCTTTGATCGGCGTCGTATCCGGCTCGCACTCGGGATCTCGCTCGGTGCGGGGCTGTTGCAGTACGCCGCGCAGGATCTGCGGTGGCTGTCGGTGGTGCCCGGTGTGGTGGGTGCCGCGCTGCTGGTGCCGGCTGCTCTGGGGCTGTTGCCGCGTGGTACGTACCGGGCGGCCCGTGGGCTGCCGTCCGTCGTGTTGTTGCGCGGGGTGGCCGCGGGCTCCTTCATCGCCGCCGAGTCGTTCGTGCCGTTGATGCTGGTCACTCAGCGGGGGCTGTCGCCGACGCTGGCCGGGTTCTCGCTCGCCGCGGGAGGCGGGACGTGGGCGCTGGGGTCGTGGGTGCAGTCGCGGGCGCGGGTGGCGCCGTACCGGGAACGGCTGATGACGCTCGGGATGGTGCTGGTGGCGGCCGCGATCGCCGCCGCGCCGAGCGTGCTGATCGAGTCGGTGCCGGCCTGGACCGTTGCCGTCGCCTGGGCGGTGGGCTGCTTCGGCATGGGGCTGGTGATCTCCTCCACGAGTGTGCTGCTGCTGAAGCTCTCCGCCCCCGAGGAGTCCGGCACCAACTCCGCCGCCCTCCAGATATCCGACGGCCTCTCCAACGTCCTCCTCCTCGCGGCGGGCGGCGCGGCTTTCGCGGCGCTGGGTGGCGGCACGGTGTCGCATGCGGCGACGGAGGCGACGGGCTCGGGTTCGCATCCGGCCGCGTTCGCCGCGGTGTTCCTGCCGATGGCGGGGGTGGCGCTGGTAGGGGCGTGGGTGACTACGCGACTTCGGGCGACCTGATTCCAGTACCACAGTGACCCCAAGGGTGGTACCGTCGTGGTATGGCTATGAACCTTCGTCTGCGCGACGACCAGCAGGAGGCGCTCAAGCTGCGTGCCGAGGAGGAGGGACGCAGCATGCACGCCATAGTGCTTCAGGCGATCGACCGGTATCTGGAGCAAGAGACCGACCGGGCCACGGTCCGTCGCCTGGGGGCGAAGTACGCAGCGGGCCATGCCGACCTGCTGCGGAGGCTGGGGGAGTAGATGAAGTACCTCACGGTCCAGGAGGTCCTGGACCTGGCGGAGCTGGCGTGCGGGGAGCAGACACAGGTTGCCGTGCGTGACCTGGGTCTGCTCAGCTCGGCCGTCCACCGCCCCCAGTCGCAGATGTTCGGCGTCGAGGCGTACACGGACCTCTTCGAGAAGGCTGCGGCGCTGCTTCAGTCGCTTGCCGTGAACCATCCTCTGGTGGACGGCAACAAGCGTATGGCGTGGATGAGCACCGTCGTCTTCCTCGACTTCAACGGGACTGAGATGCTCGAAGTCGATCAGGACGAGGCGTACAAGCTTGTCATCGAGGTGGCATCCGGCGGCCTGGAGGACGTGGGGCTGATCGCCCTCCGCTTGAGGGCGCTGCACGAAGCCATGTGACCTCAGTCCCATCCAAGCCACACCCGGCACAGTCCGCCCGCTGACGGAAACCCGGCGCCGGTAGGGTGGCCCGGTTGTCATACCCAGCCCAGCCGAGCCGCCCGACCCCTTCACCGGAGACCGTGACTACCACCGCCGCCAGCTCCTCGTCGTCGCATCACCTGTCACCCGCGTTCCCCGGCCGCGCCCCCTGGGGTACCGCCAGCAAGCTGCGTGCCTGGCAGCAAGGGGCGATGGAGAAGTACATCCAGGAGCAGCCGCGTGACTTTCTGGCCGTGGCGACGCCCGGTGCCGGAAAGACGACGTTCGCGCTGACGCTGGCGTCCTGGCTGCTGCACCATCACGTCGTGCAGCAGGTGACCGTCGTCGCGCCGACCGAGCATCTGAAGAAGCAGTGGGCGGAGGCCGCGGCGCGTATCGGGATCAAGCTAGACCCGGAGTACAGCGCGGGGCCGCTCGGCAAGGACTATCAGGGTGTCGCGGTCACGTACGCCGGTGTCGGCGTGCGGCCCATGCTGCACCGCAACCGCGTCGAGCAGCGCAAGACCCTCGTCATCCTCGACGAGATCCATCACGCCGGTGACTCCAAGTCCTGGGGAGAGGCCTGCCTGGAGGCCTTCGAACCGGCCACGCGCCGTCTCGCGCTCACCGGTACGCCGTTCCGGTCCGACACCAACCCCATCCCCTTCGTGGCCTACGAGGAGGGCAACGACGGAATCCGGCGCTCCGCCGCCGACTACACGTACGGCTACGGCTCCGCCCTCTCCGACGGCGTCGTCCGGCCCGTCATCTTCCTCTCCTACAGCGGGAACATGCGGTGGCGTACGAAGGCCGGTGACGAGGTCGCCGCCCGGCTCGGCGAGCCCATGACCAAGGACGCGGTCAGCCAGGCCTGGCGCACCGCCCTCGATCCGCGCGGCGAGTGGATGCCGAGCGTGCTGCGCGCCGCCGACCAGCGGCTGACCGAGGTCCGCAAGGCCGTCCCGGACGCGGGCGCGCTCGTCATCGCGTCCGACCAGGACTCGGCGCGTGCGTACGCCAAGCTCATCCGCGAGATCACGGGCACGAAGGCGACGCTCGTCCTGTCCGACGACGCCGGCGCGTCCGGCCGGATCGACGAGTTCAGCGGCAGCAACGACCGGTGGATGGTCGCGGTCCGGATGGTGTCGGAAGGCGTCGACGTGCCGCGGCTCGCGGTCGGGGTGTACGCCACGACCATCTCCACGCCGCTGTTCTTCGCCCAGGCCGTCGGCCGTTTCGTACGGTCCCGGCGGCGCGGCGAGACGGCCTCGGTCTTCCTCCCCACGATCCCTGACCTCCTCACCTTCGCCAACGAGATGGAGGTCGAGCGCGACCACGCCCTCGACAAGCCCAAGAAGGAGGGCGAGGAGGACCCGTACGCCGAGGAGGAGAAGCTTCTCCAGGAGGCCGAGCAGCAGCAGGACGAGGACACCGGCGAGCAGGACCAACTCCCCTTCGAGGCGCTGGAGTCCGACGCCGTCTTCGACCGAGTGCTGTACGACGGCGCCGAGTTCGGCATGCAGGCCCACCCCGGCAGCGAGGAGGAGCAGGACTACCTCGGTATTCCTGGGCTGTTGGAGCCCGATCAGGTGCAAATGCTGCTGCAGAAGCGGCAGGCCCGGCAGATCGCGCACAGCCGCAAGAAGCCGGACTCCGAGGCCGACCTGCTCGAACTGCCCGCCGAGCGGCGGCCGGTGGTCAGCCACAAGGAGATGATGGAGCTGCGCAAGCAGCTCAACACCATGGTGAGCGCGTACGTCCACCAGAGCGGCAAGCCGCACGGGGTGATTCATACGGAGCTGCGGCGCGTGTGCGGTGGGCCGCCGAGCGCGGAGGCCACGGCGGGGCAGCTGCGGCAGCGGATCGCCAAGGTGCAGGAGTGGGCCACCCGCATGCGGTGAGGTGGGGCCCGTAGGGCATCGTACAAATTGGGGTAAACGGTTGTACATCGTCCGGCAAAGAGCGCTAGTCCGTACCGGCACGTGACCGGATTCTGGACGGAGCCTTCCGCTCAGCGGACTCCCTTCGCTACTGTCCCGCTACGCACACGCCCCGTGGCAGCGCCGCCGCGGAGCGCAGCCGTGAAGCGACGCGGTTCGGACAGTCGGTCCGGGCCGCCGACCGATCGGCGGCCTCTGAAGCGCGTCACCGACGGGACTCGGTGACGCATCTGCCGCGAGGGGGCCGTCGACCTCACCACTAAGGAGTGGGCGTCGTGACCGCGGAGACCTCCCAGACGCTCGACCGGGGACTGCGTGTCCTCAAGCTGCTGGCCGACACGGACCACGGGCTGACCGTCACCGAGCTTTCCCACAAACTGGGCGTGAACCGGACCGTGGTGTACCGGTTGCTCGCCACGCTTGAGCAGCATGCACTTGTACGACGTGACCTGGGCGGACGTGCACGGGTGGGGCTCGGGGTGCTGCGGCTGGGGCGTCAGGTGCATCCGTTGGTGCGGGAGGCGGCGTTGCCCGCTCTGCGGTCGCTGGCCGAGGACATAGGTGCGACCGCGCATCTCACGCTGGTGGACGGGGCGGAGGCGTTGGCCGTCGCGGTCGTCGAGCCGACGTGGACCGACTATCACGTGGCGTATCGGGCGGGGTTCCGGCATCCGTTGGACCGGGGGGCCGCGGGCAAGGCGATCCTTGCCGCGCGGCAGCGGGCGGTGGCGGAGCCGGGGTACACGCTGACGCACGGGGAGTTGGAGGCGGGGGCGAGTGGGGCCGCGGCGCCGTTGATCGGGGTGACCGGGGTCGAGGGGAGTGTGGGGGTCGTGATGCTGGCGGATGCGGTGCCGGAGCGGGTGGGGCCGCGGGTGGTGGATGCGGCGCGGGAGGTTGCGGAGGCGTTGCGCTGACCGGCGTTTCAACGAGGTGCGGTGGGGCTGGGTGCCGTGGGGTGGGGCGCGCGCCGGCACGGTGGCTGAGGTGGGGGTGGGTCGCGCAGCCCGGCGCTGACGGGGTGCCGCCTGCGCCCACCCGTGCCGCCCCAGGCGGCACGACTGCCCGCAGCTGAGCGGGACGGCTGCCCGCAGCTACGGCAGCAGCCGCGTGCATGCCTGCCCTCGGTCACCATCCCGAACCCCGCCCGTTAGATTGATCCCGTGTTTCTCTCTCGTCTCACGCGCCCGCAGGCCCTGGTGGTCTGTGCTCTGCCTGTCGTCGGTCTGGTCGGAGCGGCGGTGTTCGCGCCGCTGCCGTTTTCGTTGACGCAGCCGGGGCTGACCGCGGATGTGCTGGGGGAGAACCGGGGGACGCCGGTGATCACGATCTCCGGGGCGCCGGCTCGGGACACGAGCGGGCAGCTGCGGATGACGACGATCGAGGCGACGAACCCGGATACGAACGTCTCGCTCGGGGACGTGATCGACTCGTGGTTCCGTACGGACCGGGCGGTCATGCCGCGCGACTCGGTCTATCCGAGCGGTAAGAGCGTCAAGGAGATCGAGCGGCACAACACGGAGCAGATGCGCGCGTCGCAGGACGCGGCGACCGAGGCCGCGCTGAACTATCTCGACCTCAGCGACAAGAACGTCAAGGTCACCCTGAGGCTCGCCGACGTCGGCGGCCCCAGCGCCGGGCTCCTCTTCTCCCTCGGCATCATCGACAAGATCGACGGAAACGGCAGCGGCGGCGACCTCACCGGCGGTCGCAGCGTCGCCGGCACGGGGACGATCGATGCCGACGGAACGGTCGGCGCGGTCGGCGGCGTCGCCCTGAAGACGCAGGCCGCGCGGCGCGACGGGGCGACCGTGTTCCTGGTCCCGAAGGACGAGTGCGGCGACGCGGAGTCCGAGCTGCCGAAGGGGCTGCGGCTGATTCCGGTGACCACCCTCAAGGGTGCGGTCAGTGCGCTGGTGGCGTTGGAGAGCGGGAAGGGTTCCGTGCCTAGCTGCTAGGGCTGGGAGCGGGGGCCGAGGGCCTGGGGGTGGCCAGACGCAGGCCCACTTCTACGAGGGTCCAGCCGACGCGGGTCCGCAGGGGGCGGCCGGGCTTCGCGGTGGCGCCCGCGAGGCGATGGGCCGCTGCCTCGGCTCGTAACTCGGCGGCGCGGGCGTGGTGCAGGGCGATATGGATCTCGGGGTGCATCGGGCGGTCGCCTCTCACTGCGGCGGGCTGGGAAAGATGTGCGTGTGGACGCGTACCGTCTCCACGTCCGGGGTGTCCTCGGGCAGAGACGGCAGGGATGCGTAGCTGTCCACCAGGTCGTGCATCTTCTTGACGAGTTCCTCGGCGAGCTCGGGAGTGAGTCGCAGGGTGAAGTCGCTGATGTCGCTCGCGCGGTTCCACTCGACGGACCAGCTGCCTTGGGTGCCGACCCAGGTCGAGACCTCCCGGGTGTGGACGTTCGCCAGTTCGTGCATGAACAGCGCGGCCGCACCGCGCACACTGGGATCCGGGTCCCTGCGCAGCTTCTCGTCCAACCGCAGGCCACCGTCGGCCGCCTGCCACCACCGTTCCCGTCCCTTGCCCTGCTCCGGCGCGTCCGCGATGAAGCCGTGCGCGGCGAGCTGGCGCAGGTGGTAGCTGGTGGCGCCGCTCGACTCGCCCAGCCGCTCGGCGAGCATCGACGCGGTGGCCGGTCCATGGCGCCGCAGTGCGATCAGCAGCTGTATGCGCAGGGGATGCGCGAGCCCGCGCAGCGAACGGGCATCAAGGTCGCGCACTTTGGCTTCTTCGGGCTCGGTCACGCGTACAAAGGTAGCGTTGCAAAGAGTCCTTTGCAACGGATTCTTTGCAGCGAAACCTTTGGAACTCCGCCCCTCCGCCCCTCCTCACCCCTCCCTGACAAACCCCTCCTCCACCATCCACTCCAACGCCACCTGATGCGGATCCTCCCCCGCCACATCCACCTTCGCGTTCAGCTCCTGCGCCACCGCGTTGTCCAACCGCCTGGTGATCGGGTCGAGGACATCCGCGATCGCCGGATACTCCTTCAGCGTCCTGGAGTTGATCGAGGGGGCCGCGTTGTAGTTGGGGAAGAACTTCTTGTCGTCCCGCATCACCACCAGGTTCATGGACTTGATGCGCCCGTCGGTGGTGAAGACCTCCCCGAAGGTGCAACTGCCCTTCGCCGCCTGGGTGTAGATGATCCCGGTGTCCATCTGCGTGATGTTGCCCGCCGGTACGTCCATGCCGTAGGCCTTCTGCATCCCCGGCAACCCGTCCGCCCGGTTCGCGAACTCGCCCTCCACGCAGAGCGTCACCGCGCCCGGGTCGGACTTCGACAGGGCGGCCACGTCGGAGAGGGTCTTGGTGCCGTACTTCTTGAAGTTGGCCTGGTTCATGGCGAGGGCGTACGTGTTGTTGAGTGAGGCCGGCGGCAGCCAGGTCAGCCCGTTATTCGCGTCCGCGTCCCGCACCGCCTCCCACTGCTTGTGCGGGTCGGCGATGGGTTCGCTGTTGCCGAGGTAGGTGATCCAGGCGGTGCCCGTGTACTCGTACATCCCGTCCGCGTCGCCGCTCTTGACGGCCTCGCGGGCGCCGACGGAGCCCTGGATGCCGGTGCGGTCGAGCACGTCCGCGCCGGCCGCCTGGAAGGCGATGCCCATGATCGCGCCGAGGATCAGCTGCTCGGTGAACTCCTTGGAGGTGACGGTGAGGTCGGCGCCCTTGAGCGGCTCGCCCTGTCCGATCGAACCCGGGCGCACGTCGTCCACCATCGGCGATCCGCTGGTCAGCCCGCAGCCACTCACCAAGACGGCCACAGCCAGCACCGCGCACAGCCGCCGCCTCATGTCCCCACCTCCAACCCCCGTGGCCGCAGCAGCAGTTCGGCCAGTGAGGCCAGCCAGTCCACCAGCAGGGCGAGTACGACCGTGAGGATCGAACCCAGCATCAGCACGGGCATCCGCTGGTTGGTGATACCGGTCGTGATCAGTACGCCCAGCCCGCCGCCCCCGCCGAACGTCGCCAGCGTCGCCGTACCGACGTTCAGGACGAGCGCCGTCCGCACGCCCGCCAGGATCAGCGGGACCGCCAGCGGCAGTTCGACGCGGGAGAGCACGCCGAGCGGGGACATGCCGATGCCGCGGGCGGCCTCCAGCAGGCTCGGGTCGTTGGCCTTCAGGCCGGCGATCGTGTTCGACAGCACGGGCAGGACGGCGTAGATGATCATGCCGATCAGAGCCGCTCTCCGGCCGATGCCCAGCCAGATCACCAGCAGGGCGAGCAGGCCGATCGCGGGCGTCGCCTGGCCCATGTTGGCGAACGCCATCGCCACCGGGGTCGCCTTCCGGAACGCCTTGCGGGTGAGCAGGATGCCCAGCGGGATCGCGATGATCAGCACGAAGAACGTGGAGATCACCGTGAGTTGGATGTGCTGCCACAGGGCCTTGGACACCTGGCCGTCCGACAGCGCGTTCTCGGAGAGGGGGTCCAGGTCGGCCTGCTCGAACCACAGCCAGGTCGCCAGCAGCACGGCGATGAGGACGACCGGCAGGAAGGTGAGCTTGCGCCAGCCGATCCGGCGCCGCGTCACCGCCCGTGGCGGCGGCGGTTCCTGGTCGCCGGGGGCCTCGCCCTCGTCCCGGAAGGCGTGGCCCTCGACCTCGTGCTCGCCCTCGGGACGCCGGTCGGCGGAGGCGGCCACGCCTTCTCCTCTCACGCCTTCTTCTCCCCTCCGACGCCCTCCTGCTCGGCGTGCGTCTGCTGGGCCCGGATCTCCTCCAGTTCGTGCTGGTGCTCCATGGCGTCCAGCCGGTCGGCGTCCAGCAGCTCGTGCACGGAGTTCATCAGCGTCTCCATGTCGACGACGCCCGTGTACTCGCCGCGCCGCCCGGTCACGGCCACCCGGCCCGCGCTGTCCGTCAGCACCGCCTCCAGCGCGTCCCGCAGGGTCGCGTCCCTGGTCACCGTGTCGTGCACGAGCGTGCCCGCCCGCGCCAGCGAACCCTTGGCCCGCATCATGTCGCCGCGCCGCAGCCACTTGTACGGCCGCCCGCGCTTGTCGAGCAGCAGGACCTCGTTCGTGCCGCTCGTCCGCAGCCGGTTGAAGATCTGCTGGAGCGGATCGTCGACGGTCGCCGTCGGATAGTCGGTGATCTCCACATCCCGTACGCGGGTGAGATTCAGCCGCTTCAGCGCCGCCCCGGCGCCGACGAACCCCGATACGAAGTCGTCGGAGGGGTTGGTGAGGATCGCCTCCGGGGTGTCGAACTGGGCGATGTGGGACCGTTCGCGCAGCACGGCGATGCGATCACCGAGCTTGATCGCCTCGTCGAAGTCATGGGTGACGAAGACGATCGTCTTGTGCAGTTCGTGCTGCAACCTGATCAGCTCGTCCTGGAGGTGATCGCGGGTGATCGGATCGACCGCGCCGAACGGCTCGTCCATCAACAGCACCGGCGGATCCGCCGCCAACGCCCGTGCCACGCCCACGCGTTGCTGCTGACCGCCGGAGAGCTGGCGCGGATAGCGGCCGTGGAACTCGCCCGGGTCGAGCCCGACGAGGTCCAGCATCTCCTCCACCCGCGCTCTGATCCGCGCCTTCGGCCAGCCGATCATCTTCGGCACCAGCGCGATGTTCTGGGCGACCGTCATGTGCGGGAAGAGGCCGGACGCCTGGATGGCGTACCCGACGTTGCGGCGCAGCTTCACCGGGTCCATGTCGGTGACGTCCTCGCCGTTGATGCGGATGCGTCCGCCGGTCGGTTCGATCAGCCGGTTGATCATCTTGAGCGTCGTGGACTTCCCGCAGCCGGACGGCCCGACGAAGATGACGATCTCGCCCGCCTTGATCTCCATGTTCACGCTGTCGACGGCCGGCTGCGGGGCCCCCGGATACCGCTTGGTGAGGTTCTCCAGCTCGATGGAGGCACCGGAGGTCGAGGTCGCCTTCTCGGCTTCGGAGGTCTCAGCTGCGGAGGCCACGGAGGTCTCAGGCACGGATCCCCCTGGGGATGGTCAGCCGTCCGATGAGGACGTACGCGGCATCGAACAACAGCGCCAGGATGATGATCCCGAGCGTTCCCGCGAGCACCTGGTTGATCGCGTTCTTGCTGCCCAGCGAGGCCAGCCCACGGAAGATCACATTGCCGAGGCCGGGCCCGGAGGCGTACGCCGCGATCGCCGCGATGCCCATCAGCATCTGCGTGGAGACCCGGATCCCGGTCAGGATCGGCGGCCAGGCCAGCGGCAGCTCGATCCGCGCCAGCCGGGCCACGCGAGACATCCCGATGCCCTTCGCCGCGTCCACCAGCGTCGGATCGACCCCGCGCAGTCCGACGATCGCGTTGCGCACGATCGGCAGCAGCCCGTACAGGGTCAGCGCGATCACCGTGGGCGGCACTCCCAGCCCGACGATCGGGATGAGCAGACCGATCATGGCGAGCGACGGGATGGTCAGAATCGTCGAGGTGGTCGTCGTGGCGAGGCTTCCGGCCCACTCGCTCCGGTAGGTCACGATCCCGATGAGGACGCCCAGCACGGTCGCCACGACCATGCACTGGAAGACCGCGCTGGCGTGTTGCCCGGCATCCGCGAGCAACTGCTGATGCCGGTTGCCCAGGTACTCCCAGAAGTTCACCCGCGGTCACCTCAGAGGCTCGGTATCACTCCCGTCCGCTGCCCAGGTCCTCCGCCGCCTGCTCCACCAGCGGGATGATCCGCAGCGGAACAGGGTTCTCCATGACGATCGCGGTGGAGGCCCGGACGATGCCATCAAAACCGACAACCAGGTCGATCACCCGCTGAAGATCGGCATTCGAGCGGGCCACGAGCCGGCACAGCATGTCCCCGGTGCCGGTGGTGGTGTGCAGCTCCAGCACCTCCGGCACGGTCGCCAAGTGCGCCCGTACGTCGGCCCCTTGCCCCTGCCGGATCTGCAGCGTCGCGAACGCCGTGACCGGATAGCCGAGCGCCGCCGGATCCACTTCGGGCCCGAACCCCCGGATGACGCCATTCGACTGAAGCCGGTCGAGCCGCGCCTGCACCGTCCCCCGGGCCACCCCCAGCCGCCGGGACATCTCCAGCACCCCGATCCGTGGCTCCCGGGCCAGCAGCCCGATGATCCGCCCGTCCAGTCGATCGATCGCCATACGGGCCCTCCAGGGGTGGTCATCCTGTACAGGAAGCCCGCAGAAACGGGCGCTGCACTGGTCACATTGCCCAGCAATTCCGCAAACTATTGCGCACCTTGCGAACCGGCGCGAGGCTTCCGCTATGACGCAGACCACACACCACACTCCCGACACCGCCCGGCAGGCCGACCCCTTCCCGGTCAAGGGAATGGACGCGGTCGTCTTCGCCGTGGGCAACGCCAAGCAGGCGGCGCACTACTACTCCACCGCCTTCGGCATGCGGCTCGTCGCCTACTCCGGACCGGAGACCGGCAGCCGCGAGACCGCGAGCTACGTCCTCACCAACGGCTCCGCCCGCTTCGTCCTCACCTCGGTGATCAAGCCCGCGACCACCTGGGGCCACTTCCTCGCCGAGCACGTGGCCGAGCACGGCGACGGCGTCATCGACCTCGCCATCGAGGTCCCGGACGCCCGCGCCGCGTACGCGTACGCCGTCGAGCACGGCGCGCGCTCGGTCACCGAGCCGTACGAGCTGAAGGACGAGCACGGCACGGTCGTCCTCGCCGCGATCGCCACGTACGGCCAGACCCGCCACACCCTCGTCGAACGCGGCGGCTACGACGGCCCGTACCTCCCCGGCTTCACCGCCGCCACCCCGCTCGTCCAGCCGCCCACGCAGCGCACCTTCCAGGCCGTCGACCACTGCGTCGGCAACGTCGAACTCGGCCGCATGAACGAATGGGTCGGCTTCTACAACAAGGTCATGGGCTTCACGAACATGAAGGAGTTCGTGGGCGACGACATCGCCACCGAGTACAGCGCGCTCATGTCCAAGGTGGTCGCGGACGGCACCCTCAAGGTCAAGTTCCCGATCAACGAGCCCGCCCTCGCCAAGAAGAAGTCCCAGATCGACGAGTACCTGGAGTTCTACGGCGGCGCGGGCGTCCAGCACATCGCGCTCAACACCAACGACATCGTCCAGACGGTACGGACGATGCGGGCGGCCGGCGTGCAGTTCCTCGACACCCCCGACTCGTACTACGACACCCTCGGCGAGTGGGTCGGCGACACCCGCGTGCCCGTCGAGACCCTGCGCGAGCTGAAGATCCTCGCCGACCGCGACGAGGACGGCTACCTGCTGCAGATCTTCACCAAGCCGGTCCAGGACCGCCCGACCGTCTTCTTCGAGCTGATCGAACGCCACGGCTCGATGGGCTTCGGCAAGGGCAACTTCAAGGCCCTGTTCGAGGCGATCGAGCGGGAGCAGGAGAAGCGGGGCAACCTGTAGCCAGGAGAACTATGTAGGCAGGGGCTCGTCGGCCGGCAGGTCGCCGAGCCCTCGCAACGCCTCCCGTGCCGTGGGAGCGCGCCACGGTGAGAAGTGCGGGTTGATCCGCAGGGCCTCCTGAAGGTGCCGCCGGGCCGGCCCGTACAGCTCCAACTCGCCCTCGATCATGCCCCGGTGATACGCGTACAGGGCGCTGCGCACCCCACCCCCGTGCTTCTCGTCCGTCGCCCGCACCGCGAACTTCAGCGCCTCCTCGTGCTGCCCGGCCCGGTGCAGCGCCCACCCCAGCGCGTCGGCCACGGCGATCCCGGGCTGGCGCTGCCACTCGGCGCGCAGTCGCCGTACCGCCGCCTCCGGGTCCCCGTGGTCCGCCTCGAACTGCCCGAGGACCAGCTCCTCGTCGGCCCCGCCCGCCGCCGCGCTCCGCACCCGCTCCCGCAGCAGGTCGTACTGCACACGCGCCGCCTGATCGAGCCCCAGCGACTCGTACAACTCGCCCAGTTCCAGGGCGTATTGCGGCAGCGGCTGCTTGGCGAGGGCCATCTGGTACGCGTTCAGCGCCTCCGGCGTCCGCCCCAGCGCCGCCAGCGCCCGCCCTTGCCCGGCCTGCGCGGCCCGCTGGTCGGGGTCGATACGGACCGCCTCCTGGAAGTGCCGCAGCGCGACCTCCACGTCCCCGCGCTCGAACGCCAGCTGCCCGCCCCGCTCCAGATACGCGGCCTTCTCGGCGGGCGCCTCTGCTCCGGCCGCCGCGTCGGCCAGCGCGGCGGCGGCGTCCTCGCGCCGGCCGTGGTCGCGGTAGACGGCACCGGCCCACGCGAGGGCGGCGGGCCCGGAGTGCAGCTCCAGCATCCGGTCCAGCGTCCGCTCGGCCGCCTTGTGATCGCCCAGCCCCGTACAGGCGTCGATGAGCACGGGATACGTCGTCCAGCGCTTCGTGTCCAGCTCCAGCGCGGCCTGCCCCCACTTCCGCGCCGCCGGAAAGTCACGCCGCGCGTTCGCCAGCGCCGCCATCCCGGTCAGCGCTTCCACATTCCCCTCCACCCGCGTCCGCAGCGAGGTCCGCAGCGCCTGCTCGGCCCGCGGGAAGTAGGACGGCTCCGCGATCCGCCGCCCCTGTTCGACGTACGCCGTCCCGAGCACCGCCCAGGACCGCGCGTCCTCGGGATGCGCCCGCACCCGTGCCTCGCGCTCGCCGATCAGCGCCGCCAGGCCGGGCAGCGCGGCCGGCACCCCGGAACCGACCGCCGTCAGCGCCTGGGCCCCCGGCGCCGGAGCCGGAACCCGCGATGTGGGCCGTTCCCCGGGCAGCAGCATCAGCACCACACCGAGTACGGCGCACGCGGCGACGGCCGCGAGCGGCACCCAGCGGGCAACAGGCGGGCGCACCTCGGCCGGCGCTTCCTCTTGGTTCCCCATGGCGCTCACTGTGCGTCAATACGACGACCGCATCCCCGCACCCGAAGCCTTGTGCGGACGGGGTTCACACCGATGGCCCCGGGTGCGAACCTGTGATCATGAGCCGTATCGAAGCGCCTAGCGACGAAGCGACTGGCAACCTTCTCGACCGCCTGCTCAGCGGCCTGCCCGCCGAGGCCGTTCTCACCGACCCCGACGTCACGGCCGCCTACGCCAACGACATGGCCAGCTTCTGCCCGGCCGGCGCCCCCGCCGTGGTCGTACTGCCGCGCACGGTCGAAGAGGTGCAGCACGTCATGCGCGTCGCCACCGAGCTGCGCGTCCCGGTCGTCCCGCAGGGCGCCCGCACCGGCCTGTCGGGCGCGGCGAACGCCTCCGACGGCTGCATCGTGCTGTCCCTCATCAAGATGGACCGCATCCTCGAGATCAACCCGGTGGACCGTATCGCCGTCGTCGAACCCGGCGTCATCAACGCCGCCCTGTCCCGCGCGGTCGGCGAACACGGCCTGTACTACCCGCCGGACCCCTCCAGCTGGGAGATGTGCACGATCGGCGGCAACATCGGCACGGCGTCGGGCGGCCTGTGCTGTGTGAAGTACGGGGTCACCGCCGAGTACGTCCTCGGCCTGGACGTCGTCCTGGCCGACGGGCGGCTCATGACCACCGGCCGCCGCACGGCGAAGGGCGTCGCCGGGTACGACCTGACCCGCCTGTTCGTGGGCTCGGAGGGCTCGCTCGGCATCGTCGTACGGGCGATCCTGGGGCTGAGGCCGCAGCCGCCGCAGCAGTTGGTGCTGGCGGCCGAGTTCGCGTCCGGGGCCGCCGCGTGCGACGCCGTGTGCCGGATCATGGCGGGCGGGCATGTGCCGTCCCTCCTCGAACTGATGGACCGTACGACGGTGAAGGCCGTCAACGACCTGGCGCACATGGGACTGCCCGAGTCGACGGAGGCGCTGCTGCTGGCCGCCTTCGACACCCCGGACCCGGCCGCCGACCTCGCCGCCCTCGGCGCGCTCTGTGAGGCGGCCGGCGCCACCCAGGTCGTACCGGCGGACGACCTGGCCGAGTCGGAACTCCTCCTCCAGGCACGGCGGTTGTCGCTCACCGCGCTGGAGGCGGTCAAGGGCACGACGATGATCGACGACGTGTGCGTGCCCCGTTCGCGCCTCGGCGACATGCTCGAAGGGACCGAGCGGATCGCCGAGAAGTACCAGCTCACCATCGGCGTCGTCGCCCACGCCGGCGACGGCAACACGCACCCGACCGTCTGCTTCGACGCCCAGGACCCCGACGAGTCCCGCCGGGCCCGCGAGTCCTTCGACGAGATCATGGCCCTCGGCCTGGAACTCGGCGGCACGATCACCGGCGAACACGGAGTGGGCGTGCTGAAGAAGGAGTGGCTGGCCCGAGAGATCGGCCCGGTGGGGGTGGAGATGCAGCGGGCCGTGAAGTCCGTCTTCGACCCGCTGGGCATCCTGAATCCGGGCAAGCTCTTCTGACCTACGAGTTCTCCTACGGTCACTGGGCGAGCAGCTGGTCGAGCGCGTCGTCGATTCCCAGCTGCTCGCCCTCAGTCCCCGGGGGCACCACCCGCAGCGTGCGCTCGAGCCAGGCCGAGACCTGGGCGGCGGGCGCCTGCAGCAGGGCGTCCCCGTCGGGTGAACTCAGCGCCATCAGGACGACGCTGCGGCCCTCGGCCTTCGTGGGCCACACCCGTACGTCCCCGTAGCCGCAGGGCCGGAACACGCCCTCGACGAGCAGCTCACGGGCGAAGGTCCAGTGCACGGGGGCATCGGAGGTGATGTGGAAGGAGATGCGGACGGCGTACGGGTCGTCGCTGCGGAAGCTCAGCCGGGCCGGGACCGGGATGCTCCGCTCCGGCGACAGGATGAGCCTCAGCTCCAGCTCCCGCTCTACCACGCTGTACATAAGGCGTGTTTCCTCTCTCGTGTCGCTTCTCATGTCGCTCTCGATGGGCCCTGGCGTGGGCCCGTACGAGTGGAGAGAGGGGAGAGCCGGAACCATTACGCGGGTTCCCGTAACTTTTTTCTCCGAGCGGCGTCGCTTGGCTCCGGGTCGTGTGAAGTACGTGTACGAGGTTGCCCGGAAAGGGGTGGGTCCTACGGGACGGGCGGTGGTTGTTGCGCCGGTCTGGTAGATGTTGGAGGCCCCCAGATGACCCCCGAGCAGATACGGGACGACGGACATGAGCGCCCCAACCCCGGCCCCAGGTGACGACAGGCCCCGCGAGGGCTACTACCCGGACCCCTCCATTCCCGGATATGTCCGGTACTGGAACGGCACCTCCTGGGTTCCGGGCACCAGCCGTCCGGCCCCCACGGACGGCGAGCCGCTCGCCCCGCCGACCGGCGAAGACCCGGCTCCGGCGCAGGTCGAGGAGACGGGCCCGCACTTCTTCGACGAGGAACCGGCGGGTGCGTCGGGCGCTCCCAGTCCGGGCGACGCCCAGTACGGCAGCCGGCCCGAGCCGGCGTCCGCGTGGGGCGCCGACCGTTCCCGGCAGACCGGCTTCGGCGGCGACCAGGACCGCCGCGTCTCCTGGGGCGCCGGGCAGGACGCCGACCCGAGGGTGCCCGCCGACCCCCAGGCCCAGCCGGACGGCCAGGCCACCGCCCGCACGGAGGGCGAGGCGACCATCCCGCCCGCCGAGTCGGACGGCGTCGCCTCCGGCAACACCTTCGTCTTCCGCCGGCCGACACCCGGCCCCGGCGCGACGCCCGCGTCCGCGAGCCCCGGCACCGACGAGGCCCCCGACGGCACGATGAAGTTCCGCGCGCTCTCCCCGCGCACCCCCCAGCAGACCGGCTCCGCGACTCCGGCCTCCTCCGCTCCCGCCGCCGAGCCTGCCTCCGGCACCCCCGGAAGCTCCGGCTTCGGCGCCGGAAAGGCCGCCGCCGCCCGTGCCGCGGCGGTGCAGCAGCCCGCCACCCCCGCCGCGGCCACGCCCGCCCCCGCCCCCCCCCCCCGCCCCCCTCCCGCCCCCCCCCCCCCCCCCCCCCCCCCCCCCCCCCCCCCCCCCCCCCCCCCCCCCCCCCCCCCCCCCGCCCCCCCCCCCCCCCCCCC